>NZ_QAYG01000021.1 GCF_003053845.1 Breoghania corrubedonensis | reverse complement strand
CAGTCTACATGGACGCGTGGAACGTACGGTTTACGACGTCGAGTTGCTGTTCTCGTGTCAGCTTGACGAAGTTCACGGCATAACCGGAGACGCGGATGGTGAGCTGAGGATAGTTCTCTGGGTGCTCCATGGCGTCGAGCAGGGTTTCCTTCTTCAACAGATTGACGTTGACGTGGAAACCGTTGGCTGCGGCAAAGCCGTCCAGGCAGTTGCTCAGGTTCTCGATACGCTCCGCCTCCGTGTGGCCCATGCTCGAAGGCGTCGCCGAGGCGGTCCAGCTGATGCCGTCGAGAGCGGAATCATAAGGCAGCTTGGCGATGGATGCGCCGGCGGCGACGAAGCCCTTCCTGTCGCGTCCGCTCATCGGATTGGCGCCCGGGGCGAACGGCTCGCCCGCGCGCCGCCCGTCCGGCGTGTTGCCGGTCTTCTTGCCATAGACCACGTTGGAGGTGATCGTCAGGATCGACTGCGTCGGGGTGGCGTCGCGGTAGAAGGCGGGCTGGGCCTTGACCTTGTTCATGAAGGTCTCCGTCAGCCAGACCGCGATCTGATCGGCCCGGTCGTCGTTGTTGCCGAAGGCGGGGTAGTCGCCCTCGATCCTGTAATCGACAGCCAGACCGTTCTCGTCGCGGACCACGTGCACCTTGGCGTATTTGATCGCCGACAGGGAATCCGTCGCCACCGACAGACCCGCAATGCCGCAGGCCATGGTGCGCAGGATGTCGCGATCATGCAGCGCCATCTCGATACGTTCGTAGGCGTATTTGTCGTGCATGTAGTGGATCGTGTTGAGCGCCTTGACATAGGTCTTGGCAAGCCAGTCCATGAGATCGCCGAGCCGGGCCATGACCTCGTCATAGTCGAGGACATCGGCCTTGATCGGCTCGAAGCCCTTCGCCACGGGCATGCCGGTCTTCTCGTCGACGCCGCCGTTGATGGCGTAGAGAAGCGCCTTGGCGAGATTGGCGCGGGCGCCGAAGAACTGCATCTGCTTGCCGATGCGCATGGCCGAGACGCAGCAGGCGATGCCGTAGTCGTCTCCCCATTTGGGGCGCATGAGGTCGTCGTTCTCGTACTGGATGGCGCAGGTATCCGCCGAGACCTTGGCGCAGAAGTGCTTGAACCCCTTCGGCAGGCTGGTGCTCCACAGCACGGTGAGGTTCGGTTCCGGTGCCGGGCCGAGATTGTAAAGTGTGTTGAGGAAGCGGAAGCTCGACCTGGAGACCAGCGTGCGCCCGTCCTCGCCCATGCCGCCCAGCACCTCGGTGACCCAGGTCGGATCGCCGGAGAAGAGCTGGTCGTATTCCGGTGTGCGGAGAAAGCGGACGATCCGGAGCTTGATGACCATGTCGTCGATCATCTCCTGGGCGCTTTCCTCGGTGATGAGGCCGGCGTCCAGATCCCGCTGGATGTAGATGTCGAGGAAGGTGGAGACGCGGCCAAGCGACATCGCCGCCCCGTTCTGCTCCTTCACCGCGGCGAGATAGCCGAAATAGGTCCACTGGATCGCCTCGCGGGCGGTCCTGGCCGGTCGGGAAACGTCATGGCCGTACCGGGCCGCCATCTCGCGCAACTCATCAAGCGCGCGGAACTGTTCGGAAAGCTCCTCGCGCAGACGGATGGTCTTCTCATCGAAGTCGGCGTCGTCGAGGGCGTGGAACTCGGCCTGTTTCTGCGTGCGCAGGAAATCGGTGCCGTAGAGCGCGACACGGCGATAGTCGCCGATGATGCGGCCGCGGCCGTAGGCGTCGGGCAGGCCGGTGATCACGCCGCATTTGCGCGCCGCGAGTATCTCCGGGCTGTACACGTCGAAGATCCCCTGGTTGTGGCTCTTGCGGTAGCGCGTCCAGATTTCCCGGATCTCGGGGGCGAGCTCGTAGCCGTAGGCCGCAAGACCGGCTTCGACCATCCGCAGACCGCCATTCGGCATGATCGCGCGCTTCAGCGGGGCATCGGTCTGCAGGCCGACGATGATCTCCGCGTCCCTGTCGATATAGCCGGCCTCATGGGCGGTGATGGAGGAGGGGCGGTCGGTGGAAACGTCGAGGACGCCCTTTGCCCGCTCCTGCTTCAGAAGCTCCCCCAGCCGCGCCCACAGCGCGATGGTGCGCGCGCTCGCAGGCGCCAGGAACGCCGCATCCCCCTCGTACGGCGTGTAGTTCTCCTGGATGAAGCCGCGTAC
>NZ_QAYG01000020.1:0-2500 GCF_003053845.1 Breoghania corrubedonensis | reverse complement strand
GCTAGGGGTGAAAGGCCAATCAAACTCGGAAATAGCTGGTTCTCCGCGAAATCTATTTAGGTAGAGCGTTGGACGAATACCTCGGGGGGTAGAGCACTGGATGGGCTAGGGGTCCTCACCGGATTACCAAACCTAACCAAACTCCGAATACCCGAGAGTACTATCCAGCAGACACACGGCGGGTGCTAACGTCCGTCGTGAAGAGGGAAACAACCCTGACCGCCGATTAAGGTCCCGAAGTCATGGCTAAGTGGGAAAGGATGTAGAACTCCCAAAACAACCAGGATGTTGGCTTAGAAGCAGCCATCATTTAAAGAAAGCGTAACAGCTCACTGGTCTAAATAAGGGGTTCCGCGCCGACAATGTAACGGGGCTCAAGCCATGCACCGAAATCGCGGGCTCAGCTTGTCTGAGCGGTAGCGGAGCGTTCCGTAGGTCCGTGAAGGGATACTCGCGAGAGGTCCTGGAGATATCGGAAGTGCGAATGCTGACATGAGTAACGACAAACAGTGTGAGAGACACTGTCGCCGAAAGTCCAAGGGTTCCTGCGCAACGCTAATCGGCGCAGGGTTAGCCGGCCCCTAAGTCGAGGCAGACATGCGTAGACGATGGGAATGCAGTCAATATTCTGCAGCCTGCGGGTGGTGACGGATGCCGTGTATCGTAGTTCCTTATTGGATTGGAGCTGCGGTGAAGGTGTTCCAGGAAATAGCCCCCGCGTACAGACCGTACCCGAAACCGACACAGGTGGACTGGTAGAGCATACCAAGGCGCTTGAGAGAACTATGCTGAAGGAACTCGGCAAATTGCTCCCGTAAGTTCGCGAGAAGGGAGACCTCCGTTTGGGCAACCAGGCGGGGGTGGCACAGACCAGGGGGTGGCGACTGTTTATCAAAAACACAGGGCTCTGCGAAGCCGTAAGGCGACGTATAGGGTCTGACGCCTGCCCGGTGCCGGAAGGTTAAGAGGAGGGGTGCAAGCTCCGAATTGAAGCCCCGGTAAACGGCGGCCGTAACTATAACGGTCCTAAGGTAGCGAAATTCCTTGTCGGGTAAGTTCCGACCTGCACGAATGGCGTAACGACTTCCCCGCTGTCTCCAGCATAGACTCAGTGAAATTGAATTCCCCGTGAAGATGCGGGGTTCCTGCGGTCAGACGGAAAGACCCCGTGCACCTTTACTACAGCTTCACACTGGCATTCGTGTCGGCATGTGTAGGATAGGTGGTAGGCTTTGAAGCCAGGGCGCCAGCCTTGGTGGAGCCATCCTTGAAATACCACCCTTACCTATATGGATGTCTAACCGCGATGTAACAGCATCCGGGACAGTGTGTGGCGGGTAGTTTGACTGGGGCGGTCGCCTCCCAAAGAGTAACGGAGGCGCGCGATGGTGGGCTCAGAACGGTCGGAAATCGTTCGATGAGTGCAATGGCATAAGCCCGCCTGACTGCGAGACTGACAAGTCGAGCAGAGACGAAAGTCGGTCATAGTGATCCGGTGGTCCCTCGTGGAAGGGCCATCGCTCAACGGATAAAAGGTACGCCGGGGATAACAGGCTGATGATCTCCAAGAGTCCATATCGACGAGATCGTTTGGCACCTCGATGTCGACTCATCACATCCTGGGGCTGGAGCAGGTCCCAAGGGTTCGGCTGTTCGCCGATTAAAGTGGTACGTGAGTTGGGTTCAGAACGTCGCGAGACAGTTCGGTCCCTATCTGCCGTGGGTGTAGGAGAATTGAGAGGATCTGTCCCTAGTACGAGAGGACCGGGATGGACACATCTCTGGTGGACCTGTTGTCGCGCCAGCGGCATAGCAGGGTAGCTACATGTGGTCGGGATAACCGCTGAAAGCATCTAAGCGGGAAACCCACCTCGAAACGAGTTCTCCCTGAAGAGTCGTGGAAGACCACCACGTTGATAGGCCGGGTGTGGAAGTGCAGCAATGCATGTAGCTTACCGGTACTAATAACTCGTTCGGCTTGATCACTCTCATTAGTCAATGATCATCCCGATCAATCGATGATAATCAAAACCAGTTTCTTCTGAACAATTGATGCCCTTCGCCGGCCTGGTGGCTATTGCGGGGAGCCCCCACCCGATCCCATTCCGAACTCGGCCGTGAAACTCCCCAGCGCCAATGGTACTTCGTCTCAAGACGCGGGAGAGTAGGTCACCGCCAGGCCTGCAAAGGGCATCAATTAATCTCAACGATCTCAAACGGCCTATCCTCCACTCAAATCATTCTCCCGAGTGGAGCAAAACGCTCCGCGCGGATAGTCGCGTTCGGAGCGAAGCGCCCGCTGCCCCTCAATGGAGCAGCCCGCCGCGCCCGCAGAAGCAGCGCTTCGAGGACGGGACGACACAAAATACCGGGCCGCACTCCGGCCCATCGTCCTGGATCAGAACCCGGGATGCAAAATTACCGCGGGGTGGAGCAGCCCGGTAGCTCGTCAGGCTCATAACCTGAAGGTCGCAGGTTCAAATCCTGCCCCCGCAACCAC
>NZ_QAYG01000019.1 GCF_003053845.1 Breoghania corrubedonensis | reverse complement strand
CCGGGATGCAAAATTACCGCGGGGTGGAGCAGCCCGGTAGCTCGTCAGGCTCATAACCTGAAGGTCGCAGGTTCAAATCCTGCCCCCGCAACCACCGATACCAACAAACCCGTCGCATCAGCGGCGGGTTTTGTCGTTTGGACCGAAAGCGTAAGAATTCCAGCGAGATCGCCGCGCACGTCGATCTCCACCTTGCCGTCCACCGGCGTCAGCATGATGTCCTCCACCAGCGTCCTGATGGATATCCGCCGCCTCAGTGCGCTTCTCTTCGTCGTGGCCCTGCAACGCATCGTAGAGGCCCTGGACGCGCGAGCGGTAAAGCTGCGCCATCGAGGGATGCAGAAGAGGGAGATCGCAGCGCATCTTGAGGACGTGCATTGACTGCGGGCTTCCCAGAACGCGATCTGGTGGCTGCTCGACCGGTACGGCCTGACGTTCAAAGAAAACCGCGCACGCCAGCGAGCAACAACGCCCTGACGTGCTGGCCCGGCGGCGGGCCTGGTTTGCCGGGCAGCCCGACCTCGACTCCTGCCGATTGGTCTTCATCGATGAGACCGGCGCCTCGACCAAGATGGCACGGCGCTGCGGCCGCTCACCGTCGCGCACCCGTCCCGCATGGCCATTGGAAGACAATGACATTCGTCGGCGCCTTGCGGCTCTCTGGCATGAGCGCGCCGATGGTGCTCGACGGCGCCCTGCATGGTGCGGCCTTTCTCGCCTATGTCGAGCAGGTGCTGGCACCGACGCTGAGGCCGGGCGACATCGTGGTGATGGACAATCCGCCGGCCCACAAGCCCATGGCCGTGCGCCAAGCCGTCGAGGCGACGGGGGCAAGCTTGCGCTTCCTGCCGCCCTACAGTCCGGAATTCAATCCAATCGAGATGGCCTTCTCGAAGCTCAAGGCATTCCTGAAAAAGACCGCAGCCCGCACAAAGGACGATCTATGGACTGCTATCGCCCACGGGATCGACGCCTTCACACCAACTGAATGCCAGAACTATTTCGCTACCGCCGGATAAGATCGTGAATGGATCGGAAAATGCTCTAACCGAACACTCCTTCACCGACATTAACACCTCCCGAAAACCGAAAAGTGCTGCCCATGTGTCCGGTACAAATCGTCACCTATGTATCAGGTCGGGCAATCAACGTACAAGGGAAAGTCGCTGTGCTATGTTCTTCGCTAGGGAGTCGGCGCCCAGACGAATACCTGTCTTGGCGGCGTCGAGCTGTCTGATGCTCGCACCAACGTCGACAGCACTGGGAAACTGCTTGGAAACATAAGCCCAGAGCAGTTCCCCACTCGTACCGTCGCGAAACTCAGCGACATAGGTCACATCGCCGGTAAAGCGTCCTTCTTTCCCGGCTACCGCCTTCACGCCGTTCAGGGCAAACCCCACAGGGGTGACTTTGGACACGGTTCCAAGAACGGGCACGCTCAGGTGGGCGCCGGTCAAGACAATGCGGAGTCGCAGCGCGGTTGAACTCGCCTGGTCTGCGAGTATCCCGTGTTTTGAAAGCGCTTTGCTAAAAGCCCGCCCCGCATAGGCGGACAACTCCTGAATCTGGGAGCTCGATAGATTGTCGAATTGATTGTCGGGGCCTCTGTAGATCTCGATCGGTTCGAGAGTAACGGATGAGTAGCTTGCCAGTTTGCGCATATCTCCGGCAAATGCAAAAGGCGTCTTCTGCGACCTGTCGTTGCTGTTGACAGACATTTGGGCCGAGGACGCAATACCCTGATAAAGATGAACTGGGGAAGAAGCACAGCCGCCGAGTGCCGCGGTGCAGATCATCAGTGCCAGATATCTCGTGGACATTCGCCCCAATCTCCCAATAGCAACTTGCCTCCAAGAGGGCTCTCTCCCGGGAACGAGCGTAAGTGGCGCCTTACATTCGGTAAGCGAGATGTCGGCGAATGAGAACGACACCAAGGGTTAACAATTGATCAGACGAACGGCTGAGTTCCCTGGATAATCGTACTCCTCGTCCTGATCCTCAGGCTGACGATAGTTGCTCATGCAGCGCTCGGTTTTCGCCACCTCGTCCGAAAGGCAGAGTTCATATCCGTCCTCGTCAAGATAGAGACGAACACAAACCTCTCCCCGGCTGGCGTGCGACATCATGCAGAAAAATTCCGCCGGTCGCTCCTCGAATTCATCATAGGGCGTGCCGGCACACGCCGACCCAAGCGGGCCGCCGCATGCAAGAATGGAGGTCACCAGAGACAGCGTCCAACGCACTGAGCGTGATGACATGAGCGCCCGCCCGATCATCGGCGGAAGCCCCCTACGCCGCTTCGCGTCCCCCCGTTCGGACCGACGGCCCGATAACCGCCGACACATCCTCGGGCGCCGCAGGCGCGGGCGCCTTGAATGCTGCCCCCGTTGGGGCCGGTGACCGTGCCGCCGCCGGCGCAGCCGCGGGGGCCGCATCCGCGTGTCCCCGTCGCGGTACCGCCACGCACGCCGGTCACCGTGCCGGAGCAGCCGTTCGGTCCACAGGTTCGAGTGGCCTGACCATAATAGGTCGGGCCGCGATAGTACCAGGGATAGCTGGCGTAATAGTTGTCCCAATAGGCCTGGTTGAACGCGACGACGGCGACGCCGACACCCGCCGCAACGGCTGGCGACAGGACCACCGGGGCGCCATTGTAAACGACCTGGACATAGCGAGCCGAGACCCAGCCCCGATAGTTGCCGAAGGCGATATCACACCAAGTGTAGCCCGGCAGGCAACCGTGGGTGACGACACGTGCGCCGACCGGAACGACGACGACGACCGGGTATCCCGTCGATGGGCCTGCCCTTAGGTTAACGTTGCCCGTGGCAACCGCGACAGTTCCCGCCGCCGCCATTGACGCCATCGAAATCACCATCGCAAACGCGATGCATAGTTTCTTGATCATGTCCTCATCCTTTATGATGGCTCGCGCCTGCGGAGCCTTCCAATCTCCAGGCTGGGCTCCGGATATCTCTCCCACATCTCGCGGGCGTAGAAATTTGTAGCTTTTTGTTGCGCAGGTCGGGTCAGCGGGCTGGAATCCGCACCGGCCCCGATCGTTCGCCGATGACGCGGCCATCGGTCAGTTCTATCGTCCGGTCAAAGAGATCCAGCGAACGCGGGTCATGCGTTACAACAACGATCCCCGCTCCTCTCGTGTCGGCAATCTGCCGGAAGAGCGCGATCACCTGACGCCCGCGGGCGCCATCGAGCGCGGCTGTCGGCTCATCGGCAAGGATGAGGGTTGGATCATTGGCAAGGGCACGGGCAATCGCCACGCGTTGTTGCTCGCCGCCGGACAGCTTTGTCGGACGATTGCCCGCGCGGTGTCCGAGGCCGAGTCCTGCCAAGAGGCGTTCGGCATGGCGGCGGGCGTCGCGGGCAGGCACGTCATCGATTTCCATTGCCAGCGCCACATTTTCCGAAGCTGTCAGGAAAGGAATGAGATTGGCCTTTTGGAACACGAACCCGATGTTCCGTCGCCGGAAGTCGCGCAGCCTGCCGAGCTCTTCTCCTGCCTTCGAGACGAGGGTGCCACGAATTCTCACCTCGCCCTCGGTTGGCGGTTCCAGGAGTCCGGCGATCAGGAGCAGCGTGCTTTTCCCCGATCCGCTCGGCCCGAGGATCGCGACCAACTCGCCAGCATTGACATCCAGCGAAACCCCATCGAGCGCCTTGACGATACTGTCGCCGCTGCGATAGTGGCGCGCCGCCTCGCGGACCGACAGGATCGGTGCCGCCGTCACGACAGCACCTCCTGCGCTCTGATCTTCAGCGCTCTCCAGATCCCAAGCAGGCTCGCGAAGGTGCAAACGGCCCCCACCGCGAGCGCAAGACCTGCAAAATCCGATGGGTCGATGACGACCCTTCGTGGGAAGAACGGAAAGACCAGTTTCGACATCGCCAGTCCGAGAACAAGTGCGCCCCCACCGATCAGGAAGGATTGCTGGGCGATCATCGTGACGATAACGCCGTTTCGTGCGCCAATGAGCTTCAGCATGGCGATCTGGTGAAGCTTTTCCATCGTCAGCATGTAAATGATGAGCGAGATCACGATCGCCATCACCACCAGCAAGACGCCAGTGAAGGCCAGGATTTGCAGTCTGAGGCGCCAGAGGCGTTGGTTGAGCAGAAGGTCGCGCTGATCGGCGCGGGAGAGAATATTGGCATCTCCCCAGGACAGGACATTGGTTCGCACCCGATCCTCATCCGCGCCTTTATCGAGAGTGACAAGAACGGCGGCGATCTTGCTATCCTGCGGTACGGAACTTTCGGAGGCATCCGCAGCGGCTGTTTTGCCAGCGGCAGCACGCGCCAGCAGGACCTCCTCACTGGTGCGACGCCGTGCAATTGCCATCGCATCGTTGACGGTGACGAACATCAGCCCGTCGCCGCTGGCATCGACCATGCCGCGCGTCATTCCGACGATCCGGTAATCGTCCTGGCCGAGGCGCACTTGATCCCCCAGCGCAAGCCCGATGCTTTCGTCGGCGATCGCCTCGAAGTGGCCGGCGTTCAGATACCGCCCCTCTTGCAACTGAACCCACTCGCCTCGATCCTTTGGAAAATCGAGACCGGTGATGGAGGCGCGCAAATCACGCCCTTCAAAGTCGAACTGCTGGCTGACCTGGACAAAGCGCCGGACAGACGAGACACCGGCGATGCCCTCGACGCGGCGGTCCATATCTGCCGGAACGGCGGAGCTTTCGGAGAAAGGCCCGGCTCTTCCTCCTTGGACAACCCAGAGATCCGCGCCGATCCTGTCGACCACAAGGAGCGCATCTTCGACGATGCCGCGATAAAGTCCGACCATTCCGGTCGATGCCATGATCAGAAACCCGACGCCGGCCATGGTCAGTAGAAAGCGCGGAAAATTAAATTTGACATCCTTGAAGGCGAGATTCATCGCTTGGCCCCACCTTCGGCAACCCTCATGCCGTAATAGACTTCGCGCGGCTCGTTCAGGATGATGTCGCCCGGCTCAAGCCCTTGCGTGACTTCAACAAACTGTCCACCACTCTCTCCGAGTGTTATCGCAATCCAGTAAGCCCGGCCGCGATCGACGATCCAGACGCCCGGCTTTCCTCTGCGTCTTTCGATCGCACCGGCCGGCACTGCAAGGACATTCTTCTTGGTACCGATTTCAATCGTTGTCATCGCGCGCTGACCAAGAGCCCAGTTCGGCGGCAGTGCCTCAGGGCGCAGATCGACGGAAAATTCGCGCGTCTCCGGATCGACTTGCCTGCCGACGCGAAGAACCGTCGCCATCGTTGATGATTCCTTGCCACCGCCGCTAAACCGGATGACGGCCTTTTGGCCTGGCGAAAGGCGATAGATCGAGCTCTCGTCGAAACGTGCCGACAGGATGATCGAAGCCGTATCAACGAGCTGGACGATATGCGAGCCCGGGGTGATCGTGTCGCCGACGTAGTGATCGCGTGAGAGGACAACGCCGTCGAAGGGCGCGCGGATGGTTCCTTCATCGAGTTTGACCCGCTGGATTTCCGCGGAGGCGATGGCCGAAGTTTCCTGCGCCTGAGCCTGCTTTATCGCCGCCTGCGATCGCTTGAGATCAGCTTCAGCCTGTAATAATGAGGAGGCCGCTGTATCGTAGGTCTCCTTGCTTGCAATGCCTTTTCCAAGGAGCGTCTTCTGGCGCTCGAAGTGTTGCTGTGCCTGCGTCAGGGCCGCTTCGGCATGGGTGCGGTCGGCCTTCGTCAGATCGACCGCTGTGCGGGCGGCATCGGCGGAAGCCCGCGCCGCGGCAAGCTCGCTCTTTAAATCGTCAGTGGCGAGTTCGGCGATGACGTCTCCCCATCGAACCCGATCATTGCGATCGACATGCATCGCCGCGATGACCCCCTGGAGCCGCGAGCTGATCAGGCTCGTGCGCGTTGCGTCCAGCCTGCCCGGGCCGGTCAATTCAATGGCAAGATCGATCGGGTTAACGACAAATTGCCTTTCGGCGTGCGGGAGCAGATAGCGGTTGCCCGCCCAGGCCGTGAAAATAGCGGTGAGCACCACCGCGATGAAGACAACGCCTCTGAAACGCCGTCCAGGGCGAGATGGCGGCCGGAAGCCCAGGATGCCGGAATCACCGTCCGCGTCATCGACCGGCGGGACGTCGGCTTTCTTGCCGACGTCCTCGCCTACGATTGCGGGGAGCGAGCGAACGCGCTCATCGTTCACCAACTGGTCCATCACGTCACTTCGGGCGGACTTCGGCGAGCGCGGCCTGGCATGTCGGCGCCAAATTGACCGCGTTGGCCTGAAGGCAGGCGACTATCCGCCCGCCACCGGGCTGAATGCCCTGGCAATACTGCTTGAGATCAGTTTTGCAGGCCTGGGCGACCTTCCTGGCCTTAGCCCGCATTTCCGGGGTCATCTGAGTTTGCGCCATGACGGTCGCGGGGGTTGCGCAGGCGAAGGCAAGCAGAGCAATGCTCGTTACGCGGATCAGCGTAGGGCGTTTGGCGGTGATCATGAGTTTTCCTTTCATTGATCTATCCATGGGGAAGCATCAGCCCTCGGCGGGGGCTTCAAGATTTCTCCCGCCTGCGGACGATTGATGGCCATCGACGGCGACCTTGCGACGTGTGACTGGGCCGAAGAGAACAGCGAGTTTCTGCCTGAATGTTGTGGCCGCTCGGGCTTCTAGCGCCATCGCGCTCCATTCTCCGAAGATGATGCGGACAGGGTGATGTGAGGCCGATGCGCCGCGCAAACCGTAGGAGAGCTTTTTGCCATCCAAGACTTCCGCGAAGGTGCCAAAGAGGCGGTCGAAGACGATCAGCGTGCCGCCGAAATTCCTGTCGAGGTACTCGGCATCCGAAGCATGGTGGACGCGATGGTGCGCAGGCGTGTTGAGTACCCATTCGAGCGGCCCGAAACGGGGCGACAGTTCGGTATGAAGAAAGAACTGATAGGCAAGGTTTGCGCCGAGCATCGCGACGATGGCGAATGGATGAAAACCCAGAAAAGCCAGCGGCAGGTAAAACAGGAAATGCCCGGAAATATTGGCCGTCCAACCGAGGCGCAGCGCCGCGGTCAAGTTCATGCGTGTCGGCGAATGATGAACGGCGTGCGTCGCCCAGAGCCAGCGAACATGATGAGAGGCGCGATGATGCCAGTAATAGATGAAGTCGACCGCGAGGAAGAGAAGGGTCGCTCCAAGGATCGTGCCCGCGTCGACTGTGAAGATCCGGTGCTCGTAGGCCAGCATGAAGGGAAATGCGACGAGCGCAGCTTCCAGGCCGCGAATGAGGGAGTGACCAGCCGCGACAACGAATGTCGCCGCCGTTTCCCGCATGTCATGGAGATCGAGATGCGCGAGCCGGCCGACCAGATATTCGAGCAGCATGAATGACGCAGCTACGACAATCATGCCGAAACGCATCGAATATTTGGAATCCAGAGGCGGCATCGCAATTTCTCCATCGTCTGCAATCGGTGAAACATTGTGAGCGGCAGAGTCTTGGGCGACAGCCCGCTGCAGTCGACATGCAGACAAGATTGGACGCCTTCGGTATCATGCCGATAAACAGCCCATGTCGAGATGTTCGGTTTTGTTGCCGGTATGTAGAGAATTGTAACAATGGCCCTCGCATCTTGATCGGGTCCGGTTTTCGGTTCAATTTCCAGCGATGGAAGACTTGGTACGCACGATCCTCATCGTGGATGACGACCCGGAAATAAGAAGACTCGTCGCAGCCCTGCTGTCGCGCGAGGGCTTCGACGTGCGAACTGCGGAAAACGGAAGCGAACTGGACGACGTCCTGCGCAAGGTCCGCCCGGATCTGATCATCCTCGACCTGATGCTCCCCGGAGAGGACGGACTCTCGATCTGTCGCCGTATGCGGTCCGAAGGCCCTTGCCCCATACTGATGCTGACGGCCAAGAACGACGAGATGGACCGGGTGGTGGGGCTTGAGGTCGGCGCCGACGACTATGTTTCCAAACCGTTCGGACCTCGCGAACTCCTTGCGCGGGTGCGTGCCCTTCTTCGCCGTGCCCAGTCCCAACCTTTCCAGGCCGCGAGCCGGCGATACCGCTTCGATCGCTTCATCATCGATCTCGATGCTCGTCAGTTGACCGATGAGGACGGCGGGCCGGCACCATTGACGAGCGCCGAATTCGACCTTCTGACGTGTTTTGTGTTGCGTCCGCGCCGCGTCCTTTCTCGCGACCAGATCCTCGACTGGACGCATGGCCGAACCGCCGATCCGCTCGACAGGACGGTCGATATCCTGGTTTCGCGACTGCGCAAGAAACTGGAGAACTTAAGCCCCGGCAACACCCTGATCACCACTGTGCGCAACGGCGGCTACCTGCTCACCGTGCCCGTGAGGCAGATAGGATGATGTTGCGTCTCGGGCTGTCGGCACGGATTCTCGGTATCGGGGTGACGTTCCTTTTGACGGCCTGGATCGCGCTGGTCGCGTTCTATTATTGGTCGAACGGCCTCAGCCGCATTTCGACCTATCCCTCCGCGACCCAGATCGTGATGGCGGCGGATGTCTTGTCGGACGCCGCACCGCAAGCGCGCGGGAAGCTGGCGGCGGCGATCAGTTCCTCTGTCCTGAGCGTTGCGATCGACCCGGCTGGCGCGGCGGCCCCGCAACCCGCCCTGCGCGAGCGGATGGAGGACTTGCCGGAGTTTGCCGCCTATGGCGACGCGCTGGGAGAGAGCCTGATTTCGATCCGTCGGCTCGACGCCTCCGGATCAGGCACCAGACGGCCGCGCTTGTTAGGAGGGGCGATAGACCCCATCGAGTTTCGAGTGCGGCTGAGCGATGGTGCCACAGTACGACTGGAGACAAAGACACCGTTCATCGTGACATTGTTCGGTCTTCCGGCGGGATTAGGCGCTGGCTTGGTGGGGACGCTTTTTGCGCTGGCTGCCTTCATCCTCCTTCAGCGGGAAATACGGCCGCTGGCAAAGCTTGCAGCCGCGGTAGACAGGATGGATCCCTCCGGTGAGCCGGTGCAATTCACCAACATCCCTTCCCGGACGCCGGAGGCCGTCGCGCTCGTGAAGGCATTCGAGCGATTGCATAACCGGCTTCAATCGATGATCGGCAGTCGATTCGCACTCATCAGTGGGGTTCAGCACGACGTGCGCTCCTTCGCAACGCGCCTCCGTCTGCGGATCGATCACATATCCGACACCACCGAGCGGGAGAAGGCGATCCGCGATATCGCCGATATGATCGACCTTCTGGACAATGCTCTGCTGACGGCCCGGGCGGGCGTTGGTGCGCTCGATGAAGAGCTTCTGGATCTTGTCGCTCTCGTCGGGCAGGAAACCCTCGATCTGGAAGCGTCGGGCTGGAACGTAGTTCTGAAATCCCTGCCACAAGATCGAGAGATACTCATTATCGCAGATCGCCTGGCTGTCAGGCGAATGCTCGCAAACCTGGTCGACAATGCCGTCAAATATGGGCAGATCGCCAACGTCGAACTGAACGAGTGCGGCACCATGGCGGTGCTATCGGTCGAAGATGACGGGCCTGGGTTTGCCGCGGGCGAGTTCGCCCTTCTTCTGGAGCCGTTTGTCCGCGCGGACCCCTCCCGTGCGCGAAAGACCGGCGGGGCCGGGCTTGGTCTCGCGGTGGTGAGAAACCTTGTAGAGGCGCAGGACGGGACAATAGTCTTAAGCAACCGCCCTGCGGGCGGAGGCCGCGTGGAACTCCGCTTCCCGCTGTTCGCCCCTCAAAAGGACAGTGTGGACTGACGAACTGATCGCGGGCGATGGGGGGCATAATGCCGTCGCTCTCCGCAGACGAACGGAGTGGGAAATGCACCCAGCGCACATCAGCGAGCGCGGCGCAAGATATTCGTCGGTGACCGTTAGGTTGTGTGGACTCTAATGGGATTCACATTTGGATCGATGCGTGATTCAAGACTGTCTTTTGGAGGCAGTCATGGGTGTTTTGGATCGTTTGG
>NZ_QAYG01000018.1 GCF_003053845.1 Breoghania corrubedonensis | reverse complement strand
CTGTTCAATCGTAGCTACTAGGCGCTAACAAAACCACTTCCAGTGGTTCAAGCGCAGCGTTTCAAACCTCCACCTCGGGTGGAGGTCACTGACTTTCAGACAAACACCGTTTCCGGGTTCAGTCATCTGGCTGGTTGCCCGCGTCCTCTCGCTCGCGCGCATAGGCGTAGGTGATCGTCACCACGGAGAGCAGCAGGATCGTCACGACGATCTGTTCCAACCCTTTCAACAGCACGAACTGCAGGATGACGATCAATTGCGGAAGTCCTGCACTGACACTCACCATGATCGTCATGATCAGGAGATCGAGCAGGATGAAGGGGATGATCAGCACGATGGTCACGAAAACCATTGGCCAGCCGAATCCCTTGCCGAACCGCAGCGCGCGGAAAAGGCCCATGGGCCTGTCGATGGCGGCTGCGGGCAGCATCAGGCTGGCACGCGCAAATAATGGCGCGGCAAAGACGAAGCCTATCATCAGGAGAACCGCAATGATGGCTGCTGCGGTCTCGTTCGCGGAGAGGCCGGTGGAGATCGCCGCGAAGCCTGCCGCGACCAATGCAAAAATCAGCATGACGGCAGCCATGAAGAAGCCCAGCAGCAGCGAATAGAGAAAATAGCGCCATTCAGGCCGGCCGAACCGCAGGTGGATGGTTGCGGGGCGTTCACCCAGAAGCGCGAAGCGGTGCCAGGCGACGGCGATCGACGAGGCTGCGACGAACTGGATGACAAGGCTCACGAGCACGAAGAACGCAAATTTTCCCGGATTTTGCGCGATCAGCTGCGCGTTCATCGCCCGATTGCCGAAATCGGCCATCTGGGCGATGAGGCTGAAGAGAATCAGGACCACGGTCCATGCCCCAGCGGCCTTGATGAGATCGTCGAAGTTCGACAGGCAGAGCTGCACGCTCCCCTTGAGAATGGCCTTGAACACGATGCCCCCTGAAAACTCTTTTCCGTATTTTTCTTCATAGTGCCCGCGGGTAGGCGTGGCAAACAGGTTGCCGGGCGTTGGGCCGTCACGGCAGAGGCCTGTGCGGGGCTGGCGAAGAATTTTCCTCCGCAACCGATTTCACTGACACACGGCTTGCTCTAGCGTATGGCCGACATTCACCGGGAGACTTTCATGCTCTTTGCCCTCATGTGTACCGACAAGCCCGACAGCCTGCAGATCCGGCTCGATACTCGCCCAGATCATCTGGCATTTCTCGACAGTCTCGGCGATGCGCTGAAATTCGCCGGCCCCTTCCTCGGCGACGACGGCAAGCCGTGCGGATCCATGGTCATGGTAGAGGCCGACAGCAAGGAAGCAGCCCTCGCCATTGCCGAGCGCGATCCGTACGCGAAAGCCGGGTTGTTTTCGGCCGTTGAGGCGCAGGCCTGGGCCTGGGCCGTCAAGAACCCGGAGGCGTGAGGCGTGGCATACTGGCTGTTCAAGTCGGAACCGTTCAAGTGGTCCTGGGAGATGCAGAAGGCGAAGGGTGAGGCCGGCGAGCAGTGGGACGGTGTGCGCAACTATCAGGCCCGCAATAACATGCGCGCCATGAAGCTTGGCGACAAAGGCTTCTTCTACCACTCCAACGAAGGCAAGGAGGTCGTCGGCATCGTCGAGGTGTGCGCTGAGGCGCATCACGACAGCACGACGGATGATCCGCGCTGGGAATGCGTGGACATCAAGGCCGTGTGCGATGTGCCCAAGCCCGTGACGCTGGCCGATGTGAAGGTGGAACCCCGGCTTGCGGAAATGTCGCTCGTCACATCCATGCGGCTCTCGGTCCAGCCGGTCACGGAGGAGGAGTGGAAGATCGTGTGCGAGATGGGTGGGTTGAAGGAGGTGCCGTGACGGCGACCGTGGGCGTCATACGGAGCGAGGCGGACCGTCGCGCCTTCATTCGTGCCAACACCACGCTTTTGCCGGTACCGCACGCCCCGGAGATATCGCTGCATCTCGCGCACGAGGCGATCGACCTTTGGACCAGGACGGAAGAGGAACTGGAGGAAATCGGCCTGCCGCCACCCTTCTGGGCGTTCGCCTGGGCAGGCGGGCAGGCCCTTGCCCGCTATATTCTCGATGCGCCGGAACTGGTGCGTGGCAAGCGCGTCTATGATTTCGCCTCCGGTTCGGGGCTGGTGGCGATTGCCGCCAGGCTTGCCGGCGCAGCTTCGGTTCGAGCCTGCGATATAGATCCATTCGCCCTTGCCGCGATGGCGTTCAATGCGCAGGAGAATGGCGTGGAAATCGTGATAGAGGGACACGACGTCACGTGCGACGACCCTCCTGCCTGCGATGTGCTGGTTTGCGGTGATGTATTTTACGAAAAGCCGATGGCCGAGAAGGTTCTGGCCTGGGCCGACAGGGTTCGAGAGGCCGGGGCGCTGGTCCTGATCGGCGATCCGGGCCGCTCCTACCTGCCAAGGAACCGGCTCGAGCAGCTTGCGGTCTTCGAGGTGCCGGTAACCCGAGCGCTTGAGGATTCAGAGATCAAGCGAACGGGCGTCTACCGGCTCAAAGCTGCCGACAGCGAAGAGACGGCGCCCGGCAAGCGGGCGCTCACAGGCTAAAAAAAGTGCGTGGCGAGGGCTTGCGCTGGATCGCGACGCGGCGTGAAATGCGCGCTTCGCGGACCACTCGTCCCCAACTCCTACCGAGGATACCCATGCCGATCGTCAATCGTTTCGCCGAACTCGCCGATGAGATTACCGAGTGGCGCCGTGACCTGCACCGTAATCCGGAACTGCTCTACGACACGTTGCGCACCTCCGCGATCGTTGCCGAGAAGCTTGAGGCGTTCGGGCTCGATGAAGTCGTCACCGGGGTCGGCAAGACCGGGGTCGTCGGGGTGATCAGGGGACGCAACGGCGGCGGGGGCAAGACGATCGGCCTTCGCGCGGATATGGACGCGCTGCCGATAGAAGAGGAAACGGGCAAGGACTACGCCTCCTCGGTTCCAGGAAAGATGCATGCCTGCGGGCATGACGGCCATACGGCTATGTTGCTGGGGGCCGCGAAATATCTCGCCGAGACGCGCAACTTCGACGGCACCGCGATCATGATCTTCCAGCCTGCGGAAGAAGGCGGCGGCGGCGGCCGGGCAATGGTCGAGGATGGGCTGATGACCCGCTGGGGCATCGAGGAAGTCTACGGCATGCACAATTACCCGGGCATGCCGGTCGGTGAATTCGCCATGTGCCCGGGTGCGATCATGGCGGCCGCCGACATGTACGATATCGTCATCACCGGCCGCGGAGGGCATGCCGCCAAGCCTCACGAAACGGTGGATCCGATCGTGATCGCGTCCTCCATCGTGCTTGCTTTGCAGACCATCGTTTCACGCAACGCCGATCCGTTTGATCAGGCCGTGGTCTCGGTGACCCAAATTCTGGCGGGGACCGCGTACAACATCATTCCGGAGCGCGTCACTCTTCGGGGTACGGTGCGCACGTTGAGTGCCGAGATGCGCGATCTGGTCGAGGCGCGGATGAAGGAACTTGTGTCATCCATTGCCAAGGGGTTTGGAGGCGCTGCGAGCGTCGACTACCGCCGCAATTATCCGGTGACCGTCAACGACGCGGAGCGCGCCGAGTTTTCTGCCGAAGTCGCCAGGGCGGTGGCAGGCGATGGGAAGGTCAACGCGGATTGTCTGCCGATGATGGCGGGAGAGGATTTCTCGTTCATGCTCGAGGAGCGGCCGGGCTCCTACATCTTCATCGGCAACGGCACCTCTGCGGATCTTCACCACCCGCAGTACGATTTCGATGATGGGGCGATTCCGTTCGGATGTTCCTACTGGGTGACGCTGGTCGAAAAGGCTCTGCCGGTCGCGAGGTAGGCGACGTTTTCTTTTGGGGAACGGTCGGTGGGCGGACACTCGCCAAAGCTGCCGCCAGGCCTATTTCGTGCCGCCGAGCGCACGGTAGATCTTCGTTCCGGGGCGTCCGGTCGGCTCCATACCAAGGCGGATTTCCGCCTTGCGTATGGCATTTTGCGTGGCGGGACCGATTAGTCCGTCCGGTTTGCCGATATCGTAGCCGTTGACCATCAGGCGCCGCTGGAGGTCCAGCCTCTGTTCGCGCGAAAGCCCGGGGTCGTCGGTCGGCCACCGGGTCTCCAGCGGGCCATGGCCGCGCAGGCGGTCCGACAGGTGGCCGATGGCGAGCGCATAGGATTCCGCGACATTGTAGGAATAGAGCGCATCGAAATTGCTGGTCACCAGGAATGCGGGTCCGTTTCGCCCTGCGGGAAGCAGCAATCCCGCCGAATAGTTGCCCTTCGGCGGTGAGCCATTGATGTGTCTGACACCGCGACTGGCCCAGGTGGAAAGGGCTGCACGTTTCTTTCGTCCCGACGGGCCATCGTAGCCCTTGGGCAGAATGACTTCGAAGCCCCAGGGCAGGCGGTTGTCCCAGCTGGCCTTTTTCAGGTAGTTGGCGGCCGATGCCAGCGCGTCATCGGTCGAGTTGACCAGATCCTTGTGTCCGTCGCCGTCGAAATCGACCGCTAGGCGGCGATAGGTGGAGGGCATGAATTGGGTCTGGCCGAAGGCGCCGGCCCATGACCCCTTGAGATCCTTCAAATGGATGTCGCCGGCCGCGACGATCTTCAGTGCGGTGATCAGCTCGCCCTTGAAATAGTCGGCGCGGCGCCCGGAGAGACAGATGACGTTGGCAAGCGCATGGGGAATGAAGAAGTCGCCCTTCTTGCGGCCATAGTCGGTCTCCACGCCCCAGAGTGCCGCCACGATGTACCGGTCGACACCGATGCGTTTCTGAACCTGGGCGAGCGTCGTCATGTGCCGCTTCATCAGGGCGCGGCCGTCCCGAACGCGGTCCCGGTCGACAAGGAAGGCCATGTAGTCCCAGATCTCGGTCTTGTATTCCGGCTGGGTACGCGAGAAGCGGACGGCCTTTTCATCAAACGAAACGTTCGCCAGCGCCTGGTCCGCGACCGTGCGGGGCACGCCGGCGGCAATCGTGTCGCGGCGCAGGCCGTCCACGCAGGACTTGAGCGATGCGGCGTGCGCCGGAATGACAGCCAACAGCGCGGCGGCGAATATCGCGCCGTAGCCCGCCGCGGTGCGTGTCGTGGTCATCTTCTGTCAGTACCCCGAAGGCTCGGATCCGTTGATGATAAAGGATCCGGCACTATTGCGGCTGAACGGCGGCGGAGTCCTGTCCGGACCCCGCACGTTTCCATTCACATCGTTTGTGGAAGCCACAGCACGATTGCGGGAAACGCGACCAGCAGCGCCAGCCGCAATATATCGATCATCACGAAGGGCAACACGCCTCGGAATATGCCGAAGAGATTGGTGTCGGGCGCGATCGAGTTGATCACGAAGACATTCATGCCGACCGGAGGCGTGATGAGGCCGAGCTCCACCGTCATGACGATGATGATGCCGAACCAGATGGGATCGAAACCGAGCTGCGTGATCACCGGGAAGACGATCGGCACCAGCAGGATGATCATCGCCATGGCATCGAGAATGCAGCCGAGCACCACGAACAGGGCGAGGATGACGACGAGAGTACCATAGTTGCCGAGATCGAGGCTGATCAGGAACGACGTGATCTTCTGCGGCGTCTGGGTGATGGTGAGGAAGTAGCCGAAGAGCAGGGCGCCGATCAGTACCGTGAAGATCGCGACGGTGGTTCTCAGCGCCTCGATCAGGCTGTGCATCAGCGAGTGGGCATTGAGCCGGCCGCGAAGCACGCCGATGAGCCCGGTGATGAAGGCGCCGGCCGCGGCCGCCTCCGTCGGGGTGACGGCACCGGCATAGATGCCGCCGATGATCGCCACGAAGAGGAGGATGACGGCCCAGATACCCCGGATGGAGGCGAACCGCTCCGACCAGCTGACCGAATTGCCCGCCGGCAAGCTCCCACCATAGGCCAGTCGCACCGTCGCCATATAGAGAAAGACGGCAAGAATGCCCGGAATTATGCCGGCTACGAAGAGCTTCCCGACGTCCTGCTCGGTAATGAACCCGTAGATGACGAGAACGACGGACGGGGGGATCAGGATGCCCAGCGTGCCGCCGGCCGCGATGACGCCTGTTGCGACATCGTCGGAATATCCGAAGCGGCGCATTTCCGGCAGCGCAATCTTGCTCATCGTCGCGGCGGTGGCGACCGACGAGCCGCAGATCGCGGCAAAGCCCGAACAGGCTCCGATGGTCGCGAGCGCCAGTCCGCCGCGATAGCGTCCAAGCCATGCCTGACCGGCGCGGAAGAGCTCGCTCGACATCCCGGAATTCGTCGCCAGCACGCCCATCAGGATGAACATCGGTATCAGGGTCAGGTTGAAGTCGGTGACGGTGCGTGCCGGGGAAATCGCCAGCAGGTTGAGACCGGTTTCGACACGCGTCATGGCGGCGAACCCGCCAATGCCCACAAGCCCCATGGCAACACCGACGGGAACGCGCAGCGCGATCATGACGAAAAGCGCGATGAAGCCGGCAAGGGCGACAAAATCTGCGGGGCTCATCGGGCGTTCTCTCCTGCGTCATCTGCATCCAGCCGCTCGTAGTGATCGAGTCCTCTGCGAGGATCGAGCAGCATCAGCACGATACGAAGGAAGACCGTGAGAACGGAGGCCGCGACGCCCAGCCACATCAGTGCGAAAAACGGCCAGATCGGCATGCGCAGGTCGGAAGTGACCTGGCCCGAGGCGTAGTAGCTTCCCACACGCGACATCAGCATCCAGGCGAAAAGGCAAGTGAAGACCAGAAGCACCGTCCAGGCGAAGATATCGATCCAGCGCCGGATGCGAGCCGGCAGGATTTCAGCCAGCAAGTCGACCTTGATGTGGGAACCACGGTAGCCGACGCTCGCCAGCCCCCACAGGATCGCCACCCCCATCATCAGCCTCGAAACGTCGAAGGCATCGGGGATTGGCATGGAGAGGAGGTAGCGGCCAATGGCGGAGGCCGAGACGATGATCGTGATGGCGGCCAGAAACAGACCGGCGATCCGCTCGATCATCGTCGAGATGCGTTCGAGACGGGCCGGTAGCGTTAGAACCGGGGATTTCATGGAAGGCATACTCGTTGCTGGAAGATGGGGCACAGGCGCGCCAGACGCAGCGTCCGTTCAGGCGTGGCGACACATATGGATGAGGCTGCGGACACGTGTCAGGCCGTTGCCGGTGGTTCGGCAGGCCTGATTCAATGCGGTGGCGTGAGGTGTGCGTGCGGTATTCGACCGCCGGCTTCCAGCTGGAAAGCGCAGGCTGTGTGCATCGGATATCCTCCCCTTGCGCGGCTCGTCGTCTGGCGCGTCTTTTTGCATCGGCCGTAGTGGCAAGCACGGGCTCCTCTTCCCGCACCCGCTGCGCATGCACGCTTTCGGGTCAAGCTTCCACACCGGACAACACCACGCATGTTAACAGCATGAACAAGGGACTGGGCAAGCGGTTCCGGCCATTTTGTTCAATGCAAGAACAGTATTTTCGATTTACAATCTGTTCGAAACGGGCAAGGGATGGCGGTGCGTGCGGCCGTGCGCCGTCGCGGCATGAGTTTTTGATCGGGAGACAGGTGCCAGATGGCGAAGATCGGAGTGGCCGGAAAGGCCGAAACGGAAAGCGGACCTCTTACAATTCGAATTGAGGACGGGATCGCCCATCTGACCTTGCAGCGTCCGGACAAGCGCAACGCCTTGAATGATGCGCTTGTCGAGGATCTCAGGGCTTTCTTCGCCGCGCCGCCCGAAGGGGTCGCGGTGGCGCTTCTTTCCGGCTCCGGCGGCCATTTCTCCGCAGGTCTTGATCTTTCGGAGCATGTGTCGCGCCCGGCACCGGAGGTCATGAAGCATTCTCGCCACTGGCATTCGGTGATGGATACGATCCAGTTCGGCGGTCTGCCGGTGGTGGCGGCTCTGGAGGGCGCGGTCATGGGCGGGGGGTTGGAACTCGCCGCGGCCGCCCATGTGCGGGTCGCGGATCCCTCCACGGTGTTCCAGCTTCCCGAAGGCCGGCGCGGAATCTTCGTCGGCGGCGGCGCCTCGGTGCGCATTGGCCGCATTCTCGGGCCGGATCGCATGGTGGAAATGATGCTGACAGGGCGCAAGTATGACGCCCAAGAGGGGCTCGCCCTCGGGCTTGCGCATTACGTGAGCGAGCCGGGCGGCGCCCGGGCGCAGGCTCTGTCATTGGCACGCACGATCGCCGGCAACGCGCCGCTTTCAAATTACATTGTCATTCAGGCGCTCTCGCGCATTGATGACATGTCGCGCGCAGATGGACTTTTTGCGGAAAGCCTGTGTGCCGCGCTGTCGCAGACGAGTGAGGATGCGCGCGAAGGGTTGAAGGCCTTCCTCGAAAAGCGCAAGCCACGTTTCGGTTGAAGGCGTGGCAGACAAAGGCGGGACGCAGGTGATGGTGAGCAAGGCGGACAAGGCGAGAGCCGATAAGGGGGATTCGGCGGGGGAGGTCGATCCCGGTGTGCTCGCCAGCTTCATCGGCTATGCGATGAAGCGCGCCTACATGACCATTCACACCGATTTCCTGGCGAGCCTGGAGCATCTGGGACTGAGGCCGGGCACGTTTTCCGCCCTGACGATCATCGTTGACAATCCCGACATCAGCCAGAGCCAGCTCGCCCGCGCGCTCGCCATTGAGCGATCCGGCGTGGTGCTGATCGTCGATCATCTGGAAGGTCGGGAATTGATCGGCCGGCACCGGGTTCCCGGCGACCGCCGCGCCTATGCGTTAAGGGCGACTCTCGCGGGACGGCGTTTGCGTGACGCCGCGGTGGAGGCGATCCGCAGGCACGAGGCACGCGTGCTTGCATCGCTGAGTGAAGAGGAGCAGGCGGCCCTGCGCGGCCTGCTCGCGCGCGTCATCTAGCCCTGCGCGGCCTGTGCTCGCGCATGTCATCCAGACAGCAGTCGTCCTCGCCCCAGTACCGCGGGTGCCGGGGAACATTCTACATCAAAACTGTTAACTGTCAGAACAAAATTCGCTAGACTGGAAGCGAAACCGCACGCGGGGAGGCGTACGGCCACCGGGACAGACGCATTGCGCGTCGGTAACCCGGATTTTTGGGAGGATGACATTATGTACATGCGGATCGCGCGTGCCGGGCTTGCCGGCGCCGCGCTCATGGGGTTCGTCCATTCGGCGGGGGCCCAGGACGTGACGCTCAAGCTTCACCAGATGCTGCCGCCTCAGGCAGATATACCGGCGAAGGTGCTGAAGCCCTGGGCCGACAAGATAGAAGCCGAGTCCGGCGGGCGTATCAAGGTCCAGCACTTTCCCGCGATGCAGCTCGGCGGCAAGCCACCCGCGCTCTACGACCAGGTCAAGGACGGCGTGGTGGAACTCACCTGGACGCTGTCGGGATATGCGCCGGGCCGTTTCGCAAAGTCCGAAACGTTCGAACTGCCCTTCATGACGGCACAGAGCGCGGAGGCGACCTCGGCGGCTGCCTGGGAATTCTACGACAAGCACCTGCGCGATGAATACGCCGATACCCATGTCCTTGCCGTTCATGTGCACGGCCCCGGCGTGCTCCATATGCGCGGTGCCGCCGTGACGAAACTGGAGGACCTGAAGGGTAAGCGTTTGCGTGGCCCGTCCCGGATCGTCAACGATCTGCTCGGCCGCCTCGGTGCCTCGCCGGTCGGCATGCCGGTCACCGCCGCGCCCGAAGCCCTGTCGAAAGGGGTGATCGACGGTACCGTTATCCCCTGGGAGGTGACACGTCCGCTGCGCATCACCGAACTCGTCGACACGCACACCGAGTTTTCCGGCCCGCGGGGTCTCTATACCGCCTTCTTCGTCTTCACGATGAACAAGGACGCCTATGACAATCTGCCGGCCGATCTGAAAAAGGTGATCGATGACAATTCCGGTCTGGAGTTGTCGAGGCAGTTCGGCCGGCTCATGGATGAAGGCGATGCTCATGGCCGCGAGCTGGCAGTCAAGCGCGGCAATGAGATCGTCACGCTCGGTCCCGAAGAGGTCGATCGCTGGAAGGCCGCGTCGAAACCCGTCGTCGCAGACTGGGTGAAGGCGATGGACGCCAAGGGTTACGACGCCCAGGGATTGATCGACGACGCCAAGGCGATGATCGCCAAATATGCCGGCGAATAGGGCGCGCGCGTCCCAAGGTCTGTATCCGTCCCGCGGACGTTTGCGGGACGGTTGCCTCCGGACGTGGGTCAAATGACGTGAAAATCCAAGCAGAAAAATTGAGCACGCACCTATTTTGTGCAATTTGGCCACGATTCCGGCTCTGGGCGCCAGAAGCCGGTTTGAAGACCCCGTCACGAGCAGTTTTTAACGAAGAAAATCCACAGCCCCCAACCTGTGGATTTCCCCCGAAATCAGCCGGAAACAGCAGAAAACGCAGCGGCACTTGCGCAAGCTTATGGTTAATGGAACCTTAAGTTTGAAAGCAGACGTCCGCGCTTGAATTTTTTATGACGAAAGCGCTTGACGGTCGACCGAGCCGCCGACTATATAAGCGCCACACCGGGCGACGGGGACGCGCCACCGCAACGGCGGCGCCTGAAACACGGTGGTTCCTTGAAAGACGAGGCTGTGGTCTCGGGGTAAAATCCGAGAGCCGGTTTCACGCCTTCTAGAGAAGGCTCTCTTTCGGGAAGGATGAAGTTTTCTTCATCGGTTTTTTGACAATTTGATAAGAAGAAAGAGAAACGTGGGCGGCGGAGCGCTTGCGGGATCTTGGAGCCTTT
>NZ_QAYG01000017.1 GCF_003053845.1 Breoghania corrubedonensis | reverse complement strand
TGACCACGCCAATGGTTCAAGCATGGAGGTCTCTCACCTATATTGTAGAACTCGTCCAGTCCTCCACCGTAGGTGGAGGTTTATCTAGGATGTAATGAAAAGACCCGGGCGCTCGCCGCACCCGGGTCTGTCGTTTCTCCCGGCCGCGTTCCTACTGGAACAGCGAGTCGTACTTCTTCAGCTTGGCAACGTAGTCGTCATAGGCCTTGTCGGCATCGATGCCGGTGGAGGCGACGGCCTTCTTCCACTCGTCGAGCATCGGCGCGGCGGCCTCCTTCCACAGCGCGACCTCCTCGTCGGTCGGCTTGTAGAGCGTGTGCTCGCCGGACTCGATCATCTTCTCCCTGCCCGCTGCTTCGTTGTCGGCCCAGCCGGTGGAGAACTTTTCCGACCATTCCGGCGTGCAATGCTCGTCGATCACTTTTCTGTCCTCGGGCGCGAGCCCGTCATAGACACCCCGGTTGATCACCAGCGTCTGCAGGGACTCGTAGAACGGCATGTCGAGGTGATATTTCGTCTCCTTGTCGATGCCGAAGATGTAGATCGAGTTCCACGGGAAGGTGATGGCGTCCGCGGCGCCCTTGGACAACGCCTCGCGCGCCTCCGGCGCCGAAACCTGAACGCTCGCCCCGCCCAGAAGATGCACGAACCGCGCGATGGTGGCGTTGGCCGGGCGCACGTTCATGCCCTTCACGTCGGCCGGCACGTGAACCGGCGTCTTGGAATGGATCGTGCCGGGGTCATGCGGGTTCATCACGCACAGCTTGACCTCGGGCATCTCCTTTTCGGCGTAGTCGAGATACCACTCGTGCATCGCCCGCGCGCCCGCCTTGGCGTTGTTGGCGAGGAACGGCACCTCGATCAGCGAGGCGATCGGGAAGCGGCCGGCATTGTAGCCGGGATTGACGTAGCCGATGTCGGTGATGCCGTCGCGGGTCATGTCGTAGTGGTCGGGCGCGGCTCCCAGCTGCTGGGCCGGATAGATGGTGATGTGGATCCGCCCGTTCGAGGCCTCCTCCACCGCCTTCACCCACGGCTCGATACCGTATTTCTGGATCGGATGGCTGGCCGGCACCCAGTGCGCGAGGCGAAGTTCCACCGCCGACGCCGTCGAAAGCGTTGCCAGCGACGTCGCCGCCGCCAGAACGGCAGGCAGAATCATCCTGTTGATCTTCTTCACGAACGTTCCCTCCTCCAGGGTATCTTGCTCTTTTGCGAGCGCAATTATGCTTTGTTAATTAACGTAACAATGGTTTTGGACAGCAGCAAGCGGGAAAATGGCCAGCATATTCCGCAGCGAAAGGCGGTCTTCATCCGCCGGGATCGCCGCCCCCGCATCCTCCCTCCCGCACTGCAAATATGCCCGTTCTTTAATCGTCCGCGGTCCGAATATTGGGCTGGCCATGGGCACCGCACCTGGCCTAGGCTTTACCAAAAGTCACAATGGAAGATGCGCCAGGCTTCCGGCGGACCCGAAGAAACAGGCCCATCGCAAGAAACAACCAGGAAAGGTTGAAGCGGGACAAGCCCGAGTTCGCACGCACGAAATCTGCCCCACTCACGACCCCATGACCAAGCCCCGCCGCCATCAGGCCGCCGGATGTTTTGGAATTTCTACCAGCGCGTGTGGACACGAATAGGATACAGCCCGCCTCAAGAAAAACTCCGGTGCCAGTCGCTGCCATAGAAACGAGACAGATATCCAAGACATTCGGATCCGGAGACAGGGAGGTTCGCGCGCTCGACCACGTCTCCCTCGAAATCCGCGAGAACGAGTTTTTCACCCTCCTGGGCCCGTCCGGCTGCGGCAAGACCACGCTGCTGCGGCTCATCGCCGGCTTCGAGGCGCCCACATCGGGCCAGCTCCTTCTCTACGGCGACGACATTTCCAACGAGCCGCCCTACCGCCGCTCGGTCAACACCGTCTTTCAGAGCTATGCGCTCTTCCCCCACCTCACCGTCGCCCAGAACATCGCCTTCGGCCTTGAGATGCTGGGAAAGCCGAAGGCCGAGATTTCCCGAACGGTCGACGAGATGCTCGCGATGGTGCGCATGGAGGCGATGGCGCATCGCAAGACCAGCGAGATTTCCGGCGGCCAGCAGCAGCGCGTGGCGCTTGCCCGCGCGCTTGCCCCGCACCCGAAGGTGCTGCTGCTCGACGAGCCGCTCTCCGCGCTCGACCTGAAACTTCGCAAGGAAATGCAGCGCGAGCTGAAGCGCCTGCAGATCGAGACCGGCATCACCTTCGTCTTCGTCACCCACGACCAGGAAGAAGCGCTGACCATGTCGGACCGCATCGCGGTGATGAGCGCGGGAAAGCCGCTGCAGATCGGCACCCCGCGCGAGATCTACGACCGGCCGGCGAACCGCTTCGTGGCAAGCTTCATCGGCGAATCCAACTTCCTCAGCGCAACCATCACCGCCGCGACCGGCGATGTCGCCCGCGTGCGGATCGGCGGCGGGATCGACATGGAGGCGGCATTGCCCGCCGAGGCGCCGCGCTCGGGCAAGGTGACGGTGGCGATCCGGCCGGAACAGGTGCGCCTTGTGGAGGCGGACGCCGCCGATGCCCTGCCCGCCACGGTGACAGATACGGTCTATTTCGGCACCGACACGCACACACATCTTCTGCTCGATAGCGGCGAGACGGTCGTCGCCCGTTTCCAGAGCACGCTTGCCCATTCGGAGGAACGCGCCAACGGAACGCGCGTCGGCGTCCAGTTCTGGGAAGGCTCGGTGCAGGTGCTGAGGGAGACGGCATGAGCGCGGTCGAGATCTCACCGGCCGCCGGCACGGATCAGGAGGCGCGTGCGGAAGCCGCGCGCACACGCCGGAACTGGCTGCTGTCGCTGCCCGCCGTCATCCTGCTGCTGTTCGCCGCCTCCGGCCCGCTGGTGATCGTGCTCATCTATTCATTCCTGACGCCGGGCGACTACAGCGGCGTCAAGTGGATCCCGACCTTCGACGCCTGGACGAGCATCCTGTTTTCCCGGGACATCTTCGACGATACGCTGCGGCTGGCCGACGCCCATCTGACGATCTTCTGGCGCTCCGCAAGCCTGTCGCTGCTGACGACGCTGATCACCTTCCTGCTCGGTTTCCCGACCGCCTACTTCATCGCCACCCGCCCGCCCCGCCAGCGCGGCCTGTGGCTCTTTCTCATCACCATCCCGTTCTGGACCAACCTCCTCATCCGCACCTTCGCGATCATGGAGGTGATCCGCAACGAAGGCCTCCTGAACAAGCTTTTGATGATGACCGGCCTGATTTCCGAGCCGCTGCAGATCCTCTATTCCGATACCGCCGTGCTGATCGGCATGGCCTATGTCTACCTGCCGCTGATGGTGCTGCCGCTCTATGCGGCTCTGGAACGCTTCGACTTCCGGCTGGTGGAGGCGGGCTACGACCTCTACGCCGGCCGCTGGATGGTGCTGCGCAAGGTGATCCTGCCGCTGGTGAAGCCCGGCATCGTGGCCGGTTCCATCCTGGTCTTCATGCCCTCACTCGGCGCCTACGTGACGCCCCGGGTTCTCGGCGGCGGCAAGCACATGATGATCGGCAGCTTCATCGAGCTGCAGTTCGGGCAGGGCCGCAACTGGCCGCTCGGCGCCTCGCTGTCGATGCTTTTACTGCTGATCGTCGGCATCGGCCTGTTCTTCTACGTGCGCGCCATGTCGAAGGAGAAGGCCCATGACTGATACCACCGCACCCAGACCGCGCCGCAAGGCCTTTTCCGTGCGCACGATGCCGGGCTTTTCCTCCATCGCCATCGTCTGCTTCCTGGCGCTCTACGCACCGATCGTGGTGATCGTGGTCTATTCGTTCAACAGCGGGAACTCGATCGCGCTGTGGGAAGGCCTGTCGCTGAAATGGTACGCGACCGCGTGGCAGAACGATGCCGTGCAGGAGGCGACCATCCGCTCGGTGATCATCGCCGCGTTCGCGTCCGTGATTTCCACGGTCGTCGCCACCATGGCCGCACTTGGAACCACCCACGGCGGCGACTTTCGCGGCCGCACGGTCATCTACCTGCTGATCAACCAGCCGCTGATGGTGCCGGAGATCGTCACCGCAGTGGCGCTGCTGATCTTCTTCTCGATGATCCGCATCGCCACCGGCTACTCCGGGCTCGCCTACCTGATCGCGGCGCATGCCGCCTTCTGCGTGCCCTTCGCCTACCTGCCGATCCGCGCCCGGCTGGAGGGCATGGACACGATGCTCGAGCTCGCCGCCGCCGATCTCTACGCAACGCCATGGAGAGCGTTCCGGCGCGTGACGCTGCCATTGATGGCGCCGGGCATCGTTGCCGGCGCCATGCTTGCCTTCGTGATCTCGCTCGACGACGTGATCATCACCGAATTCGTCAAGGCCGCCGGCCAAGACACGCTGCCCACCTACATGCTGGGCCAGCTTCGCCGGGCGATCACGCCGGAGGTCAACGCCATCTCGACCATCCTGCTGGCGATAACGGTGATCCTGCTCACCCTGTTCTTCATCCTGACCAGAAAGAGAAGCCCGAAAGCCTGACGACACCTGAAACCACAACAGGCATCAAACAGAGGAAGACCCGACATGCGCTCTCCGACCCTGCTGATCGCCGCCGGAGCATTGCTCGCGGCAACAGGCCTCGCCCACGCCGAGGGCGAGCTCAACATCTTCAATTGGGGCGATTACACGTCCCCTGAGCTGATCAAGAAGTTCGAGGAAAAATACGACGTCAAGGTCACGGTCACCGACTACGATTCCAACACCACGGCGCTGACCAAGGTGTCGGCCGGCGGCCACGGTTTCGATATCGTCGTGCCGTCCGCCAACTACGTGCCGATCTTCGTCGGCGAGGGCCTGCTTCTGGAGGCGCGGCCCGACCAGATGGAGAATTTCAAGAACGTCTCCAAGCGCTGGCGCGACGTGCCTTGGGATCCGGGCCGCCACTACACCGTGCCGTGGCAATGGGGCACCACGGGCGTGGCGGTCAACAAGACGGCCTATTCCGGCAACGTGAACACGTCGGCAATCTTCATGGACCCGCCGGAGGAACTCGTCGGCAAGGTCAACGTCATTCCGGAAATGTCGGACGTGATGGCCATGGCGGTGTGGTACGCTGGCGGCGGCGTCTGTACCCAGGACAAGACGGTGCTGAAGAAGGTGCGCGACCTGCTGGTCGCCGCCAAGCCGAAGTGGATGTCGATGGACTACGGCATGAGCGACAAGCTGTCGAACAACGACGTGCTCGCCTCGGTCAACTGGTCCGGCTCCACTTTCCGCGCGCGCCTCAATAACCCGGACGTCGTCTACGGCTACCCGCAGGAAGGCTATCCGGTGTGGATGGATTCCGTCGCCATCCTCAAGGACGCCAAGAACGTGGACAACGCCAAGCTGTTCATGAACTTCATCATGGAGCCTGAGAACGCGGCGATGATCTCGGCCTTCGCGCGCTACGCCAACGGCATCGACGGCTCGCAGGAATTCATGCCGGAGAACATGAGAACGGCGCCGGAAGTGAATGTGCCGGAGGAATTTGCGGCCGCCGGCCAGTTCCTGCCGACCTGTCCGCCCGCCGTACAGAAGATGTACACCGCGATCTGGACCGAAGTGATGAAGTGAGGGCTGAGAGTGCGGGCGCCGCAAGGCCCCGCATTCGATTTCGCCGTCGTCAGTGCGCTGATTGCCCGCGCGACAGACCAGAGGACCCTCCGGTCCGGTGCTCGGCCTCTCCAGCGTCATCCTCGGCCTCTCCAGCGTCATCCCGGGCGCGCTGCGACGTGAAACGTTGCTGCGCAGAACCGGGATCCCGGGCGGTCGGCATTGTGCCTCGATCCCGGATCTGCGAAGCGGCATTGCGCGCCGCATGGCGTCCGGGATGACACCGGATAGGTTCGTCAACCGATGATGGCGCCTAACCCGCCGCAACCATCTCCCGCACCGCCGCCGCGCTCTCCTGCTCAAGCGCCTTTTTCGCCAGAGCCTCGCAATCGGCCCGGCTCAAGCCCTTCAGCGTCAGCTTGAACTCCGCCACATCGGCGGCCGCCATGGAGAACTCGTCGAGGCCGAAGCCGAGCAGGATCGGCACGGCCAGCGGATCGCCGGCCATCGCCCCGCACATGCCGATCCAGATGCCGGCCTCGTGGGCGGCCGCGATCGACTTGGCGATCATCGACAGCACCGCCGGGTCGAACGGATCGCACAGCTTCTGCACCTTCGGATTGGCCCGGTCCGAGGCCATCACGTATTGCGTCAGATCGTTGGTGCCGATGGAGAAGAAATCGACGTGCGAAGCAAGCAGCGACGCGCGTTCGGCGGCCGCAGGCACCTCGATCATGATGCCGACCTCGATTGTCTCGTCGAACGCCTGACCGCGCTCCTTGAGCACGTCCATGACTTTGCGAACCGCAACCTTGCCGGCAGTCACCTCCTCGAGCGTGGAGACGAGTGGGAACATGATGCGGACCGGCCCGTGCGCACTCGCCCTGAGGATCGCGGCGAGCTGGGTCTCGAACAGATCCGGCTCGGCGAGCGAGTAGCGGATGCCGCGCCAACCGAGATTGGGGTTCTCCTCCTCCGGCCTGTCCATGTAGGCCACCGGCTTGTCGCCGCCGATATCGACCGTGCGCACGGTTAGAGCGCCGCCGTTCAAGCCTTCGACCATCTGACGGTAGATGTCGTACTGCTCGTCTTCGGACGGGGCCGCCTCGCGGCGCATGAACAGGAACTCAGTGCGCAGCAGCCCGACTTCCTCCGCCCCGCTTTGCGCCACCGCCGCCACTTCCTCCAGCGAGGCGAGATTGGCAGCCGCGCGAACGCGTACGCCGTCCTTCGTCACCGCAGGATCGTTCTTGACGGCCTGCGCCTCCGCGCGGCGCTTTTCAAGCCGCACACGCTCGGCCTCGATCTCATCAAGCAGCGCCTTGTCGGGCGCGACCGTCAGCTCCGCCTTGCCGCCGTCGAGCAGCACGTCGGTGCCTTCCGCGATGCCGGTAAGATCGACCCCAAGCCCGAAGACGACCGGGACCGGCAGGCCGCTTGCCAGAATGCCGGCATGCGAGGTCTTGCCGCCGTAGGCGGACGCGATGCCAAGCACCGTGTCGAGATCGAGCGTGAGGACGTCGGAGGGACGAAGATCGTCGAAGGCGAGGATTGCCGCCTCCGTTGCGCCCGCCACTTCGCCCGCATCGCCGGAAAGATGGCGCAGGACACGCAATCCGACGTCGATGACATCCTCGCCGCGCGCCTTGAGGATCGGATCGGCAAGCCCGCGGTAGGATTTCGACAGGTCCGCCACCGCATCGCGCCACAAGGAGCCGGCCGACACGCCGCGCTCGCGGATGCCCGTCTCCACCGGCTCGGTCAGTGCCGGGTCGTGCAGAAAGGCGATGTGGGCATCGAAGATCTTGCGGTCATAGGCTGCGATGCCGTCACCCTTGGCGTCAAGCGCCGCGCGAAGCTCCGTCTCGGACGCGGCAAGCGCCGCGCGGAAACGGTCGACCTCGCCGTCCCTGTCATCGACCTCCGTCGCCTCGACCTCGTCGGGCAGCGCCCGTCGGATCTGGCGGATCGGACCGTGGGCGAAGCCCTTGGCGATGGCCGCGCCCTTGAGCGTGCCGGAGGTGACGGCTTTCGCCTGAGGCGCGGCCTCGGCTTCCTGCTCCGGTTCGCCTTCCGGCACATCGGGCGCGCGTTCCGCCTCGCCGAAATTGGAGGCGACAAGATCCTCGATCGCGGCGAAGAGATCGTCGGCAACTGCCGGCTCTGCGGAAAGCCGGATCACGTCGTTGCCGCCGACCTCCGACAGCATGACGCCATTGATCGACTTGGCGTTGGCGGCCGGTTTCTTCTTGGTGAGATTGGTGATGCGAACCGGGCCGTCAAACCGGTTCACCGTCTGGACGAACAGCGCGGCCGGCCGGGCATGCAGGCCATGCACCGTCTTGATGCGGAATTCGCGCGCGGCGCCCTCTTCCGTGGCACCGTCGCTTGCGGCGCCAGCACCGCCCGCGCCATCCACGAAAGGACGCGCGGCTTCGCGCGCCTCCGCGATGGCCGCATCCATGTCGCCGCCCGAGGCGATCTGCACGGTCGCGGCCAGCACGCCCTCGACCAGCGGGGCGTCGCACAGCCGGACGTTCTTCCGCTCATCATCGTCGAGCAGGTCGAGCGCCATTTCCGCGTTGAGCTTGGCCGAGCCGAGGTCGGAGAAGACGAGGACGCCCTTGTCGCTCATCACCTCCTGGATCGCTTCCATGATGCGGATGGCGTCGGTGCCCAAAGGCGCTTCCGGGTCGTCTATGCCGCCGGCCGACGCGATGGGCACAGGTTCCTGGCTCATCGCGTCGGCAAGCTCCTTCAGACCGTCGGAGAGCTGCTTGGAGTGCGAGACGATCACGATACCGATCATCAGGCAGCCTCACTCACGGCGTCTTCGAGCGCCTTGACGATCATGTAGCTCGACGTGGCACCGGGGTCCTGATGATCCCTGGAACGTTCGCCGAGATAGCTGGCGCGCCCCTTCTTGGCGATCATCGGGATGGTGTCCTTCATGCCCTGCTCGGCCGCTTCCACGGCGGCCTTCAGCCCGGCGTCGAGGTCGCCGGCCTTGCGGAAAGCCTCCGCCGCCGGCACCAGCGCATCCAGCATGGTCTTCTCGCCGGCCTCTGCCTTGCCGCGCATCTTCACGCCCGCGACCGCGTCTTCGAAGAACTGAGCCAGTTCCTCGAAGGAAATCTCGGACTTGCCCATGAGCGGCTTGGAGCCTTGAAGGAACATCGTGCCGTAGAGCGGTCCGGCGGCGCCGCCGACCTTGGAGATCAAGGCCATCGACACCGCCTTCAGAAGCGCACCGATGTCATCGCCCTCGGGCAACTTCTCGACCACCGCCTTGAAGCCGCGGTCCATGTTGTTGCCGTGGTCGGCATCGCCGATGGCCTTGTCGAGTTCCGTCAGATAGGTGCGGTTCTCGGCCATCACCGCGGCCGTCTTTTCGATCCACTTGCGAACGGTGGCACCAGTGAGCATTTCCGTCATGCTAGTCAGACTCCCCAACGAAGCGCCGGCGTCTTGACGGGAGCGTCGTAGAGGCGAAGCAGTTCGTCATCCACCTTCTGAAGGGTGATCGACATGCCCGCCATCTCCAGCGACGTGATGTAGTTGCCGACCAGATTGCGGACAATCTTCACGCCATGGCTCCCGGCCACTTCGGCCAGCTTGTTGTACACGGTGTAGAGTTCGGACACGGGCGTGCCGCCCATGCCGTTGACGAGGGCGATGACCTCGTCGCCTTTCTGGAAGGTGATGTCGGTGAGCTCGGTGTCCACCCAGTCGCCCTTCTCCACATCCCATTCCGACAGCTTGCGGGTATAGGCCTCATCCTCGAAGATGTGCCGGCACAAGGTTTCGGTGATCTCGTCGGCCGACTTGATCTTGGTGCGTTCCACGCCGGGCTCGCCGTGGATGCCGATGCCGATCTCGATCTCGTCCTCGGCCAGTTCGAAGCTCGGCGTGCCGTTCTGCGGCGTCGTACACGGCGTCAGCGCCATGCCCATGGACTTGCCGTGGATGTTCACTTTCTTGCAAAGCGCGGTGAGCTTGTCGAGGTCGTAGCCCTCCAGCGAGGCCGCGCCGCAGATCTTCTCGGCCAGCACGGTGGTGCCGAGGCCGCGACGCCCGGCGGTGTAGAGCGAATCCTTCAGCGCCACATCGTCATCGATGATGATGTTGCGCACCTCAATGCCCTCGTCGCGCAGCATGTCGGCGGCCATCTGGAAGTTCAGCACGTCGCCGGTGTAGTTCTTGACGATCTGCAGGATGCCCTTGCCGCCGTTGATCGCCTTGCCGGCCTCGTACATCTGGTCGGGCGTGGGCGAGGTGAAGACGGGACCCGGGCAGGCCGCATCCAACATGCCCTGGCCTACGAAACCGCCATGCAGCGGCTCGTGGCCGGAACCGCCGCCGGACATGACGGCGACGCGATCCTTCACGCCGCCCGCCACGCAGACGAAATTCGGATCGAAATGAACCTCGATCTCGGGATGGGCGGCGCCAAATCCCTTCAGTTGTTCGACAACCACGTCCTCGGCATTGTTGATGAGCTTTTTCATCGAGGCTTCTCCTAATCAGACGTTTCGTCCGTGTCGTAAGCTTCGAACACGAACTTGTAATAGCCGCGGTAGAACGCACCGGCGACGAGACCGCCGATGATCGTGGAGACGGTGGGGATCCACCAGCCGCCGCGCGGTCCGGGCAGGGCCATCTCTCCCCAGCCGAAGAAGTAGGACATCACCCGCGGACCGAGATCGCGCGCCGGGTTCATCGCCGTCATGGAGATCGGAGCCTCGTAGGCGACGAGAGCGGCGACCAGCAGGCCGATGAAGAAGGGAGCGAGGTTGGCCGAAGGCGCGGCGGTGTTGTGGGGATCGGTCAGGTAGAGAACCCCGAAGACCAGAATGGCGGTGGTGAAGGCTTCCGACAGGAACCATTTCGTGAGCGACACCTGCGCGAAGGCCTCCGGGGTCGTTCCGAAGAACGCCGGATTCGGTGCGTACGTTCCAAAGCCCATGCCCGAAAGCTGGCTTCCCGGCGCACCGCGCACGAGTTCCTTGCCCGTTTCGAAAACCGCGATGATATCCGCGTAGAACCAGTAGATCGCCGCGGCCGCCAGCATGGCGCCGATGAACTGGGCGATGATGTAGGGCGCGACCTTGGACCAGGGAAAGCCCATGAAGACCGCCAGGGTGATGGTGACGGCGGGATTGATGTGGCCGCCGGTCACCTTCGCCGATACGTAGACGCCGAAGGCGACGCCCAGGGCGAACATCATGGATACCGGCCACAGGCTGAGACCTCCCGTCCAGACTGAAACCGCAACAGACCCGACGCCAAAGAGGACGAGGATGAACGTGCCGAGTCCTTCGGCCGCCATCTCGCTGATTATTCCTCGTTTCATTATGGTTCTCCTCACACTTGTCGGCAGCGGCCCGCGGGTGGGTGGGTGCAGTTCGGACCCGGATGTCGGCGAGGTGGAGCAAATGCGGAGCCGGGCATTGGGCTCAGGCAGTTGCAGAACTTCGACGCAAACCGATTGAAGCTACCGACACGGAAGGGAGCCCAACACAACTCGCAGCCTTCGGCAAAATGCCTATGTGCGGCATTCTGTCGCATAGCCTGAAATTCGCTTGTTTTCTGCCGTTCCTAACGCGCCCCAAATATATTGACGCTAAGGCAGAACCCGCACTACAAATTCCGGTTTATGAATTGTTGCAGTGCATTATCACGATTTTCGAGATGCCCCGCGAATGACTGGACACATGTGGGCGTGGGGTTGTGGGTGTGGGGCGCCCCGCCATACAGACAACATCAGTCGTACCGCACCCGGCGGACACGCCGCTTTCCGTTGGCAGCAGTTGCCCCCCGCGCGACGCAGAGAAACGTTAGCCATCCAGATCTGACATCCATACGACAAACCTGATTCTGAAGATGAATAATAATATTCAGATCTACCTTCATTTACACGAATATCCGGCCTGACCGGACCATGATTTACATCTGGACGCGACGCGTCGTCCCACAAATTTCAAGAATTTAATTTCATCGTTTCACCCCATACATTTACGACAATATGTCGGTATCATTTACAGGAATATTCCGGCATCGCTGTTGAATTTGAAAAGCGCGCTGGTATTCTCTGACCACCCTCGGTTCAGGAACGCACTGCGGAATCTCTCCGCGGCCCGGGTTTGCCGCCTTGCCGCGAATGGCAGGACGCAAGCCCGCCAGCGCTCATCATGACCGGGACCGGCCCGTTCCGACCGACATCGCGTCGGCTCGCGAACATCCCTTCAGCGCACCGGAGCGCGCACGAGACGTGCGTATCTGGAGCCTTTCGGCCGGGCGGCAAGACGTGAAGACATCCCGATTTGACCGCCGGTCCCGCCGGCGGTGCGGGGACATACGCGCCAAGTGCTTTGCGGCGGGCGCCAATACAGGTTCAAAGAGGAGACCTTCCACATGCGCACAGCGTACGCATCGCGAAACGCCGAACTTGAATTGGACGAACAGGCCTACGGTCAGGATCCGACCGCCGATCGCGAGACCGACCTCTATCGCGGCGAGTACATCATGTCCTTCGTGGAAAAGTGGGACGAGCTGATCGACTGGGATGCCCGTGCGGAGAGCGAGGGGCAGTTCTTCATCGACGTGCTGCGCGCCCGCGGCAAGGAGACCGTGCTGGACGTGGCCACCGGCACCGGCTTCCATTCCGTCCGCCTCACCCGCTCCGGTTTCAACGTGACCTCGGCCGACGGTTCGGCCGCGATGCTCGCCAAGGCCTTCGAGAACGGCCAGAAGCGCGGCATGATCCTGAAGACGGTGCAGGCGGACTGGCGCTGGCTGAACCGCGACATTCAGGGCAAGTACGACGCCATCATCTGTCTGGGCAATTCCTTCACCCACCTGCACGAGGAAAAGGACCGCCGCCGGGCGCTGGCCGAATTCTACGCCGCGCTGAAGCATGACGGCATCCTGATCATCGACCAGCGCAACTACGACGCCATGCTCGATCACGGCTTCACCTCCAAGCACAGATATTACTATGCCGGCGACAAGGTGAAGGCGGAACCGGACTACATCGACGAGGGGCTGGCCCGCTTCAAGTACAGCTTCCCGGACGGGGCCGAGTTCACGCTCAACATGTGCCCGATCCGCAAGAACTATATGCGCAAGCTGCTGTCGCAGGCCGGGTTCGAGCGCGTACGCACCTACGGCGATTTCCAGGAAACCTATGCGGAGGAAGATCCGGATTTCTTCATCCACATCGCGGAGAAATCGAGCCTCCACATGGTCCGCTGGGGCGGCGGCGGTCCGGCGGATGGCGAGAACGACATCCGCGAGGTGGCCGAGAGCTATTACGACAGCGACGATGCCGACACCTTCTACAGCCTCGTCTGGGGCGGTCAGGACCTGCATGTCGGTATCTACGACACCACCAGGAACATCCGTGAGGCCTCCGACCTGACCATCGACGAAATGGTCGGGATGCTGCCGAACCTCGGCAAGGACGCGAAGATCCTCGATATAGGTTCCGGCTACGGCGGGGCGATGCGCAAGGTGGTGGGCGAGAACGGCGGCTCCGCCACCTGCCTTAACATCTCCGAGGTCCAGAACGACACCAACCGGCACCGCAACCGCCAGAAGGGCTTCGCCGACCGGATCAGCGTCGTGCACGGCGTCTTCGAGGACATTCCCGAAAAGCCCGCCACCTTCGACGTGGTGTGGAGCCAGGACGCGATCCTGCATTCCGACCAGCGCCAACAGGTGCTCGCCGAGGTCTTCCGGGTGCTGAAGCCCGGCGGATATTTCATCTTCACCGACCCGATGCAGGCCGACGACGCGGACCCCAAGGCGTTGCAGCCAGTCTACGACCGCCTCCAGCTCAACAGCCTGGGCTCGCCACGTTTCTACCGCGAGGCGGCCGAAGCGCTGGGCTTCGAGACGGTGACGCAACGCGACATGGTCGACCAGCTCCGCACCCACTATTTCCGGGTGCGCGAGGAACTCATGGCCAATTACGACAAGCTGCGCGCCGAGGGCGCATCGGCCGAGTACCTCGACAAGATGGCCGACGGCCTGCAAGCTTGGGTGGATGCCGCCGACGCCGGCAACCTCGCCTGGGGCATCCAGCTCTTCCGCAAACCCGAATAATCCGCCACCACCCGAGGGGAGCCAGACATGTACGGCTCCCCTTATCCGTTCACTCGCCCGCCGGCGAGCGACCGCATGCACGCGTGAAGCGCGGCAGCGGACAAGACCAATCAACCGAGGGAGTTCGCCACATGGCGCAGAAATCCTGGCTCTTCACGAGTGAATCCGTTTCCGAAGGTCACCCGGACAAGGTGTGCGACCGCATCTCCGACACCGTTCTCGACGCTTTTCTCGCCGCCGATCCGCATGCGCGGGTGGCCTGCGAGACGCTGACCACCACCAACCACGTCTCCATCGCCGGCGAGGTTCGCGGGCCTGAAACCGTGCTGAAGACCGTCGACGATCTGGTCCGAGAGGCGGTGCGCGACATCGGCTACGAGCAGGACGGCTTCAACTGGAAGACGCTTGAGATCGTCAACCGGCTGCACCAGCAGTCGGCCGATATCGCCATGGGCGTCGACGAGGGCGAAAAGGGCGAGGAAGGCGCAGGCGACCAGGGCATCATGTTCGGCTATGCCTGCAACGAGACCGAAGAACTGATGCCGGCCCCGATCCAGACCGCGCACCGGATCCTCAGGCTGATGGCCGAAGACCGCAAATCCGGCAAGGAGCCGCGGCTCGGCCCCGATTCCAAGAGCCAGGTGACGCTGAAATACGAGAACGGCCGCCCCGTCGGCGTCGATGCGGTGGTGGTCTCCACCCAGCACGGCGAAGACGTGGACCAGGAGACCGTGCGCAACATCGTGCTGCCCTACATCCACACGGCGTTTCCCGAAGGCTGGAGCGTTCCGGAAGACCGCATCTACATCAATCCGACCGGGCGCTTCGTGATCGGCGGACCGGATGGCGATGCGGGCCTCACGGGCCGCAAGATCATCGTCGACACCTACGGCGGCGCGGCTCCGCATGGCGGCGGCGCGTTTTCCGGCAAGGATCCCACCAAGGTCGACCGTTCGGCCGCCTACATCGCGCGCTATCTGGCGAAAAACGTCGTGGCCGGCGGCCTCGCGGATCGCTGCCTGATCCAGCTCGCCTACGCCATCGGCATGCCGGAGCCGGTGGCCGTCTATGTCGACACGCAGGGCACCGGCAAGGTGGACGAGGCCGAGCTTGCCCGTGTGCTGCGCGAGACGGTTCGCCTGACGCCGCGCGGCATCCGCGAGCAGCTGGGTCTCTTGAAGCCGATCTACGCCCGCACCGCCGCCTACGGCCATTTCGGCCGCGCGCCCGATGCCGACGGCGGCTTCGGCTGGGAGCGCACGGACATTGCGGACGACCTCGCCCGACACTTCGGCGAACGCCGCGACGCGGCCGAGTAGCCCGCGATCGACCTTCCCCGACACAAGGGCCGCGCCGGCACGCATCGCCGGACGCGGCCTTTCGCGCGTTCACAGCTCCGCGGTCCGAGCCGTGCGCATGGCAGGAAAGACAAGGAAAACTTTAGAATGAAGGGCAGGGAAAGATGGTGGGCCCGGCAGGACTCGAACCTGCAACCAGACCGTTATGAGCGGTCGGCTCTAACCATTGAGCTACAGGCCCCCCGGAACGCCTCGCGGAAGGACGTTCCCGACGACGTCGCCGCGCCAATGACACGGGTGCGACGTCTTCCCGTTTCCTATACCAAGCGCCGTCATCGGCACAAGGGCTGCGATCGGGTAACCCACGGCACAAATTTTCTGTGTGTGCATCGTTGCCCCCTGGCGGACACTCCGCAAATGCCGCAAGGGTGCCGCAATCGGAGGCAATGACTTGACCTCACATGCCGTTACCACACAACCGGCCTCAACCAGTCGAAATCCGGAAGGAAACACCATGACGCCGTCGCTCCGCTCCACCACCGCCGCCATGCTGGTCGCCGCACTTTGTACGGTGACCGCGACGATCTTTGCCCAGGGCCCGGCTCTCGCCCAGGAAAATGACAAGGTCGCGACCATGACGCTGACCGGCACTGGCGATGTTACCGCCACACCGGATATGGCCGTGGTGACGTCCGGCGTCGTCTCCCAGGCGAAAACCGCGCGCGAAGCCCTGACGGCCAACACCGACGCGATGACCGGCCTGATCGGCGAAATCAAGTCCGCCGGGATCGAAGCCCGCGACATCCAGACCAACGGCTTCTCAATTTCGCCGCGCTATGCCGAACGGCGCGATGGCAACGGCAACTGGCAGGAAGACCGCAAGATCGTCGGCTATCAGGTCAATAACGGCGTCAGCGTGCGGGTGCGCGATCTTTCCAAGCTCGGTGCCCTGCTCGACGCCATGGTGACCAAGGGCGCCAACAATGTCGGAGGCATCCACTTCATCGTTTCCAACGCAGACGAGCGCCGCGACGAGGCGCGCACCGCCGCTGTCACCGACGTGAAGCGCAAGGCCGAACTCTACGCCAAAGCAGCCGGCGTCAAGCTCGGCCGCATCCTCTCCATTTCCGAAGGCGACACCTACCGCCCGCAGCCGATGATGATGGTCCGTTCGATGAAGGCGGAAGACGCGTCCGTTCCGATGGAAGCAGGTGAGGAGACACTGAGCGTCAACGTCACCATTACCTGGCAGCTGGAGCAGTAAGGTCCACGGGAAACCGCAAGGACAAGGAAAAAGGGGGGACCGCCGGCCGACGGTTCCCCCTGGGATGTGGCGCTTTGCCGGCCGGGCCGGGCCGGGCAGGCCGCTCAACCCGCCGTCAGATCAATGATTTCGGCTTTCGGTGCGGAACCGCCGGGCTTTGTACGGTCGGCGAAGATCAGTACGTCGCCATCGGCGCGCGCGGAGGCGACCAGAGCGGGGTCGACATCCGCAAACACCCACTGCGCGGCATCCATTTCGCCCACGGCGAGAAGCCCTGTTTCGGCAAACCCGATATCGGGGGGACAGACCACACGGGCCGCCCCGCGACTGACATCGACGGCGACCGACCATGGGGCCTTGCCCGATGTCGGCGCGGTCACGACATAACACTGGTTTTCAAGCGCCCGCGCGGCGGCACCGATAGCCACCCGGCTTGCTCCCATCACCCCTTCCGTCGTGCTCGGCGCCAGGATCAGCCAGGCGCCCGCCTCGGCCTGGGCACGCGCGATCGCAGGAAATTCCACGTCGTAGCAGATATCGATGGCGATGCGGCCGAGCGCCGTCTCGAACACCCGGATCGGCCCGCCGCCGACGAACCCCCAGCGCTCGCCCTCGAACCGGGTCATGACGATCTTCGCCTGTTCGCCACACGCGCCAGCCGGCGTGAACAGACGAGCGACGTTGCGTACCATTCCCGCCGCATCGCGCTCGGGAAAACTCGGCGCCAGAATATGCACGCCGGATTTCACGGCGAGCGCGCGCCAGTGGGCGATGAAATCGGGAAGGATCCCCCCCATCGCGTCCACCGAGGCGTCGATGTTCCCGGCAACCTCCTTGCCGAACAGCGAGGCGAGCTCCATCGATCCGTATTCCGGAAAGACCAGCAGTTGAGCGCGCTCCGACAGAGCCTGTTCAACCCAGTCCGTCGTTTTCGTCTTCCAGTCATCCAGGCTGTCGAGCCAGTCGATCGGGTATTGTGCGGCGGCGACGCGCATCCGCTTATCCTCCTGAATGTCTGAAAAGACCTTTGAACCTTGGCAAGCCCGGGTGAGCCGGGGCCAAGCTGGGAAAGGAAAGTTCTTCCCCAATAACACAGCGCCCACCCTTGCGAAAATACCCAAGGAGAGACAGTGACGCCGGCCCGGACACGCCGATATGCCCCCGCCGCTCCGGCGCAACTCTGCGTTCGCAGACGCGCGAAACCCGGAAACTGCGCCCGCTGCCGCAGCTTTGCCCCATTGTATCCCTATGGGCGGAGCTTTCCCGGCGCACAGAGACGCCCTATCGGGGACACAGTATGAAACAGCACCTGATCTTCGCGGCCGTCGCGTTTTTCGGCGCCTGTTCGCTCGCGCAGGCCGATCCCTCCGCCTGCGGCAAGGCCGCCTGGTACGAATACACGACCCGCACCGCCAGCGGCGAGATGGCCAATCCCAATGCCATGACCGCCGCCCATCGCACCCTGCCCTTTGGCACGAAGGTGAAGGTCACCAATCTGAGAAACGGCAAGAGCGTGACCGTGCGCATCAATGACCGCGGCCCCTATACGAAAGGGCGCGTCATCGACCTGACCCGGGCCGCCGCGCGAAAGCTGGGCTACATCAACGCCGGCACCGCTCCCGTTTCGCTGATCCTGGCCGACGATCCCGCCGGCAAACCCGTGCCGGGTTGCCCGCGCTGAAGCTTTGCAACGACACCGGGTCGCATTTCCGTTTGCTGCTACGTTTCGCGGCGGGATCAGGTCGATCCACCGCTGAGAAACGCCAGCCGGTTCTTCAAGTTCCTCAACACCAAGCGCGGTTTTGGCTTCATCGCGCCTGATGCCGTCCCGAAAGGCAGAAAGCTCCTGCCCGGATAGGAGACGGCGTCTCAGTCCTGCAGGAACGGATTGCTGGCCCGCTCTTCGCCGATGGTGGAATGTGGGCCGTGACCGCACAGAAAGGCGACGTCATCGCCCAGCGGAAACAGCTTTTCCTTGATGGAGCGCATCAGCGTGGCGTGATCGCCGCCCGGCAGATCCGTGCGCCCCACCGATCCCTTGAACAGCACGTCGCCGACGATGGCGAAACGCGACGGGGCGTGGAAAAAGACGACATGCCCGGGTGCATGGCCGGGGCAATGCAGCACCTGAAAAGCGACCCCGGCGATATCGACCGTATCCCCCTCGTTCAACCAGCGATCGGGGGTCATGGTGCGCACGTCGGGCAGGCCGAATTGCAGAGCCTGGTCCTTCACCCGCTCGATCAACGGCTTGTCCGCCTCGTGCGGCCCCTCGATCGGCACGCCGAGCGTCTCGGCCAGTTCAGCGGCCCCGCCGATATGGTCGATATGGCCGTGGGTGATCAGGATACGTTCGACCTTGATGCCTTCTTCCTTCAACGCCTCGAGAATGGCTTCGACATCCCCACCCGGGTCGATCACGACACCGGCCTTGGTCTCGTCGTCCCAAAGGAGCGTGCAGTTCTGGGCGAAGGGCGTGACGGGAACGATTGCCGCCTTGAGCTGGGTCATGAGGTCCTGCCGGCTTGAGAAAAGGCTGATCAGGCAGACCTGAAGCGGTTTCCGGTCGGTCATGCAGAACCGCCTGAACGACAGGAAACCGCTCCAGATCAATACGCCAGGCTATTCGTATCGATCAGATTGATTCAATTCGATCAGGATAGGCTCTAGAACACTCCGCGCCCCGGTGGAACCACCCGACGGCAAAAAGACGCGCCCCGGTTCGTGACGGATCGGCTCTGGTCGTGCGGACGCCCCCCGGCGACCTGCGGCAATATCAGCCGCCCAGCCCGCGCAGCACCTGGCGATATCCCTGCTGGCTGAGGCTGATGGTTTCCTGCACTTTTTCCACCCCCCGGCGTGCGTCGCGGTAGCCCTGCCTAATGTCACTTTCCAACCGATCCAACCGCGGAACGATCCGGTAGGCATCCTGACGCGCCTCATCGTAGGTCTCCGCCGGAAGCCCCGTGCCCATTCCCATGAGGAGGCCGACAATCACCGCCACCCCCAACTGATCATCAAATGCCCGCATAACCGGCCACCATTGGAATAAAAGTTAACAAATAATAAGCATTAATGGACCCTTACCGAACCCGTTCAAATTTGTCTCGTTGTTTCCAGATGTATACTTAACGCGCCATCCGGTGCCGTTGCGCACGATGCTTGCGAAACGCGCCGAAATCCAATCGCATATTTCCGCGCCGGGGCGCGGAGGCCGGAAAACGATTAGGGGTCAAACTATTGTTTTTAACCGATCAAACAATAATTCGCCCAAAATCAAGTCCAGCATGTCGCAATGGCGCTGAAATTGTCGCAATTGCTGAGCTATGACTTGCCCTGAGATCGAACTTAATCTTAAATGGCCGCGGTCAGGTGCGGACGTGGAATACGGAGCGCGATTGGAGGCCGAAACGGCGCGTGATGCGTTGCCGGTTCCCGGTCCATCTGCCCGGCCAGGCAGGACGTTTCCGGACAGGGTACCCCAACGGTACTCACTGGGAGGCATGGTCGTTTGCGTTGCGACTTGCGGCTTGATCGGCGCCAGTGCCGAAAAGCGCATGTCCCGACGATGCGTCAATTCGACGACGCGATGGTGAAGGGTCGAAAGTGACTGGGAAGAGGCAGCAATACAATGGCTGATTGGCGCAGCCGCAAGGGTGGCGATCCGGACATGGAAGATGAGCCGGAACGCCGCAACAAGGGACGTCGCGGGCACGGCCGCGGATCTCGCGGCTTTGACAGCCGACCGGAATTTGGCGGTCCGGATGACATGGGATACCCGGCCGATTTCGCGGGCCCCATCTTTGGTAGCGAACCAAGCGAACGAGACCACGCACCGCGCAACGACTTTGGTCGTGACCGGAGCGATGGTGGCGGGTTTGGTGATCGGCGTGGCTATGGCGGCGGCGAGAGAAGTGGCGATCGCGGCGGTTTCGCACCCGGTGGTGGCGAACGCGGCTTCGGCGGCGGACGGCCCGCCGATGATCGGCCGAGCGGCGGCTTCCGTCCGCGTCCGGACGGTCCGCGGCCCGAACGCCCGCCGGTCGATCAGGGCGCGGCCGAACGGGGACCGCGACAGAACGGAACGGTCAAGTTCTTCAAGAGCGACAAGGGCTTTGGCTTCATCACCCCGGACGAAGGCACCATCGACGTCTTTGTCCATATTTCCGCGGTCGAACGATCCGGCCTGACGGTGCTGGAGAGCGGGCAGCGCCTGTCCTTCGAAACCGAACCGGACCGGCGCGGAAAGGGCCCGAAGGCCGTCGAGCTTCGCATCGAGGAAGGCGAGGCCTGATTTTCGCCCGGGCCTTCGGCTTGGGCGGATCGCCGGGAACCGGCACACGCCCGACCGGCAAAGCGACATGCTGAAGCAAGAGATAACGGGAACGGCGCGTTCGGGGTGACCCGGACGCGCCGTTTTCCTTTCGCCGGCGCAAGGGCTCGCGCGCCCGGCAGCTCCGACCGAATGCCCTCAACCGGCCTGCATCGAGCGTGAAGAGGCCGGAGGTCTCCTCATTCCTTTCGCAGGCGAATTCCGCTACATGATGAAGCTAGCGCAATCGCGCTGCCGCCGGCACGCCGGCGCAGCAGCTTTCCGACGGATCCTATGAATTATCGCCACGCCTACCATGCCGGCAATTTCGCGGATGTGCTGAAGCACGCCGTCCTCATCGCCATTCTGGAGCACCTGAAGAAGAAGGACAAAGCCTTCCGCGTGCTCGACACCCACGCCGGGATCGGCCTTTACGACCTTGCCGACGTGAAGGCCCACAAGACCGGCGAATGGCGCGACGGGATCGGCCGGATCATCGACATCACGCCCTCGCAGCAGGCAGCTCCCCTGCTCGCGCCCTATCTCGACATCGTGCGCACCGTGAACGGCGAAGGCCCGCTCACCCGCTATCCCGGATCGCCCGAGATCACCCGTCGCCTCCTTCGGCCGCAGGACCGCCTGACGCTCACCGAGCTGCATCGCGAGGATCACGCCGTTCTGGCAGAACGTTACGCGGGAGACCATCAGGTGCGTGTCGTCGAGATCGATGCATGGCTGGCAATGGGCGGCTTCGTCCCGTTCAAGGAAAAACGCGGGATGGTGCTGATCGACCCGGCCTTCGAGGAGCCCGACGAATACCGCACGCTCGCGGCCGGAATTTTCAAGGCGACCCGCCGCTGGATGACCGGCACATACATGGCCTGGTATCCGATCAAGGACCAGAAGGCCATCGACCAGTTCTACCGGATGATGATCGACACCGGCCTGCGCAAGATGCTGCGTACGGAATTCCATGTCGCCCGGCCGACAAAGGACGGGACCTTGAAGGCGTGCGGCCTGCTGATACTCAATCCGCCGTTCACTCTGGAGGCCGAGTTGCGCGGCGCCCTGCCCTGGCTCACCCGCATCCTGGCACAAGGCGCCGGCGCGACCGGTACGGTCGATTGGCTCACGCCCGAATGACGCAGGGCTCCCCGGCAAACGACGCTGCGACCAGGAACAGTGTTCGCGTCCCGAACATTTGGCATGACGTTGGCGTGACGGGCGAGGCTTGACTGAACCCGCGGGCTAACACATCGTACATCGGCACGAATACGGGTGCCGTGCCGGGATTCGATCCTGCGGCATGGCGCTTCTGGTCGTCCGCCCTGCCGATTGCATTTGCGGTACTGAGCAACCCGAAATGGAGGACGCAATGTCCACCCAGCCTCGCCTTCTTGCGCTGGCCGCAACCTTGATGAGCCTCCTTCTCGCCCCCGCCCATGCTGGCGGCCTTCCGTCCACCGCGAACGAGCCCGTGTCCCGGCTGCCGATGTGCGACGCCCCTTCGGTGCAAGGCGCTGTGCGCCATACGATTGCGCGTGGCGAGCCGTACTATCGCGGCGGTATCGCGATCGAGAACATGGATCTCATCGATGAGACCGGCAGCGCGCGCAACGCGCCCAGTCCGGTCAACCGTCGCTACTGCCGTGCCAGAGCCTATCTCTCGAACGGACACCAGTACCCGGTCTATTACATGATAGAGGAACACGGGGGCTTCGTCGGCTTGTCATGGAACGTCGAGGCCTGTCTGCCGGGCTATGACCGTTGGCATGTCTATGACGGAAACTGCCGTGTTGTGCGCCGCTGATCCGCCAGCGAGCAGATCCACCGGGGATATAGCGCTTATCCCCCCGTTCGGCATGTCGTGACACGCCCCAGCAGCGTGCCGGCCATTTCGCGCGCGCAGACACTGGGCGCGCAGGCGTCCCTGCCGCTCCTCATTCACGACCATTCCCCGTCCCGCAGCCGGTTTCCGGAGCCCCCCTTCATGATCCTCCTTCACACCTCCCCCTCTTCCCCCTTCGGACGCAAAGTGAAGCTCGCCGCAAGCGTGCTTGGCCTCGACGCCCTCCTGCTCGCGGAGGAAACCAACACGCAGGAACCGGAAGAGGCATTTCTCAGGCAGAATCCGCTCGGCAAGATTCCGGTGCTGATCACCGAGGACGGTCTCGCCCTTTATGATTCCCGCGTCATCCTCGACTATCTCGACCATCGCGCCGGCGGCGGCAGGATCATTCCCGTCGATGCCGGCCGGTTTGACGTCTTGCGGATGCAGGCTCTTGCCGACGGCCTCGCCGACGCCGCCCTGCTGATGGTTTACGAGAAGCGCTTCCGGCCCGAGGAAATGCAGTACGCCCCATGGCTGGAACGCCAGCAGATGAAGGTCGACCGCGCCCTGGCGATGCTGGAGGCGGCACCGCCGCAGCTGACGGCCACGCTCGATGCCGGCGCCATCGCGCTCGCCTGCGCGCTCGGCTACCTCGACCTGCGTTTCGACGGCGCATGGCGCGCCACACACCCGCGCCTCATTGCCTGGCTGGACGATTTCGCGGCACGCCTGCCGGCCTTCGAGCAGACGAAAGTCGCCGCATCCTGAACGACAACGGCCCGGCACCCCAAAGGGCCGGGCCGTCATGTTTCACCTGAGCGCAAGGCGCTGGAAGCGCTTTAGAACTTGTAGCTCATGCCGACCCGGGCGATGTGCTCGCTGAGGTCGGACTTCACCGAGGTCCCGCCGAAATTGTAGGTCTCGTCGCCGAAATCCACATAGAGATATTCGGCACGTGCGGTCAGATGATCGGTGAGAGCGGTTTCAACGCCGCCACCAACGGTCCAGCCAGCCGCCACGTCGCTGTCGTCGGAACCACCACCCGACCACTTGCGGTCAGCCAGCGCGAGACCACCGGTACCGTAAACCATCATGCCGTTGTCGAACGCATAGCCCGCACGGGCACGAACAGTGGACAGCCAGTTCGACGTGGCCTTGACGCCCACTCCGCCGGGAGACGCACTGTCGGACTGATCGGTGTAGGCGATGTCGGCTTCCATGCCCAGCAGCCAGTTCGGCGTGAACATGTAGTTGTAACCGGCATGAACGCCGGCATTCACACCGTTTGAATCGAGATCGAAACTGCCGGTGGCCGGCCCGTTGGCGTCCCGATCGCCCCAACCGTAGCCCAGCGTTCCACCGAAGTAGAAGCCGGTCCAGTAGAACCGCTCCTGTGGCACCGGGGCCGGGGCGGAATAAGCCTCCGGTGCGGCGGGCTCGGGCAAGTCGGCTGCCAGGGCGGGCGCGACCCCACCGCCGATCACCACACCGGCGAGAAGAGTTCCAAGAAGGCGTTTCATGGAGAGTACTCCGAATTTGTACGCGTATACGCGAGGGATTAATGATCGTTTCCGGTTGCGATACGACCCCAACGTGGTCGCGGATTGTGGCGAGAGAAGACGGCAATTGAGGAAAATTCGCGTCAAATCGAAGGTAATTCCGCGCTTGGTTAGGGCTTCGTAAACATTTCGAACCGTAACCGGACACCGCACGCGCGATGTCCCCTCGACCGCAGCTCGCCATGCAGGTAAAACACTTTGAGGCGAGTAGAGGTTCCCTCGCCCCCACCTGGTCCCCGCCGCCCGCAGGACACGTTTTCTTACAGGCTGCCACACTCTGCGAGCCGCGATGAACCGAATACCGTTGTCGATCTTCATCATCACCCGCAACGAGGCCGACCGGATCGGAGCGACACTCGATGCGGTTCGCGACATCTCAGACGATATCGTGGTGGTGGATTCCGGATCCGACGACGACACCCGCGCCATCGCCGAAGCGAGGGGCGCGCGCGTGCTGGTGAACCCGTTCACCGGCTACGGGGCACAAAAGCGTTTCGCCGAAGACCAATGCCGGGAACCGTGGCTCCTCAACATCGACGCGGACGAGATATGCCCGCCGGATCTGGTGGCGGAGATCCGGGCGCTGTTCACGGACGGCGGCCCGTCGCATCAAGCCTATCGCGTTCCCATCGCCGAACAGTTTCCCGGCGAAGGCGCCCCGCATCGCTGGAGCTACACGATCGCACCCGTCCGCCTCTATCACCGCGACGCGGGGCGCTATTGCGCCAGCCCTGTCCACGACCGTGTCGATCTCGCGACAGGCGTCACGCCCGCGCGCCTGCGTCATCGTATCCATCACCGCTCGATCCGCTCGCTCAGCGACGAATTGCGCAAGCTCAATGCCTATTCCGACATGCAGGTCGCGGATCTGGAAGCGCGCGGAAAGAGACTGCCCGCATGGCGGATGGTGAGCGAGTTCCCCTTCGCCTTTCTCAAAGCCTACCTCCTGCGGCGACACTTCGTACGCGGGCGGTACGGGTTCCTGACAGCGATGAACCACGCCATCTACCGCCACATGCGCATCGCCAAGCACCTGGAGCGCCGCTGGCGGAACCGCTCCTGAGGCCAGCGGCCCGATGTTGTTGGGGGCGACGGGTTTCATCCGCGAAATCGAACACCTATATAGCGACCGACCGTGTCCGGATCATTCCGGGCAACCGCGCCTTGCTGGCGATGATTGGAAATGGAATAGCATGCTCGACTACATATACCTGGCCGGCGGTCTCGCAATCCTGCTCCTGGCCGGGGACGTACTGGTGCGCGGATCGGTAACGCTCGCCCGTTCTTTCGGCATTCCATCTCTCGTCATCGGCCTGACCATCGTCGCCTTCGGCACCTCGGCACCCGAACTCGTCATTTCCCTGCGCTCCGCGCTTGACGGCGTGTCAGGCATCGCGGTGGGCAATGTGGTCGGTTCCAACATTGCCAATGTGCTTCTGGTCATGGGCGTTCCCGCCCTGATCGCCACAACAGCCTGCACCGACAAGGGCGTGCGCAAGAATGCCGCCTTTCTGGTTGCGGTCACCGTCGTCTTTACCGCGATGTGCACCTTCGGCGAGATCAACCGGGCCATGGGCATCGTTCTGCTCGCCCTGCTCGGCCTCTTCCTGTTCGATTCCTACCGGGAAATGCGCTGTCACCAACGCCGCTGCCAGGACTACCAGAACGGCAACGAGGAAGCTCTGGACGACGCGCAGATCGCTGAACTTGAAGAGTTCGATGAGGTTCCTGGCGGACGGCTCGTAGCCGGCGCCCTTGTCGTTGCCGGGCTCATCGGCCTGCCGCTTGGCGGACAATTGGCGATCATGGGAGCCGTGGACATTGCACGCGACTGGGGGGTCACCGACACCGCGATCGGCCTGACCGTGATCGCACTAGGCACCTCCCTGCCGGAACTCGCCACCACTGTCATGGCGGCGATGCGGAAACAATCGGCGGTCGCCCTCGGCAACGTGCTTGGCTCCAATGTCTTCAATATTGTCGCCATTCTGGGCGTGACCGCCGTTATCGTGCCTCTTGATGTGCCTCCCGCCATCATGCGTTACGATATCTGGGTCATGATGGCGACAACGGTCCTTCTTGCCATTTTCGCTTTCATGCGCAGTCGCTTGCGTTGGCCGCTCGGACTTGCCCTTGTCGCCGGCTATTGCCTTTACATCTTCTTCGTTTTTGCCTCCGGAAAGGTGGCCTGAGATCGCAACCAGAAGACGGGGGGATACGAGGTGAGACAGCGACGGCAGGGTGCGGCTCTGGTCACCGGGGCCGCGAAACGCATCGGACGCACACTCGCCCTCGATCTTGCGCGAGACGGCTGGTCCGTCGCCATTCATGCCAACACCTCGCGCGCAGAAGCGGAAACGCTGGCGAAAGAAGTCCGCTCCGCCGGTGGCAAAGCGCATGTTCTGATTGCGGACCTGCGCGAGACGGAGTGCCTTCCCGGGCTTGTCAGCGAAGCGGTTCGTGCGCTCGGCCCGCTCCGTCTCCTCGTCAACAACGCCTCGATCTTCGAACGCGACGAAATCGGCACGCTCGACCCCGCCCGTTTCGACGACCATTTCGCCGTGCATGTGCGTGCGCCCTGCCTGCTCGCACAGGCCATGGCCAGCGCTCTCGATGAGAGCATGACCGGCAACATCGTCAACGTGATCGATCAACGGGTGTTGAAACCGACGCCCAACTTCTTTTCCTACCAGCTTTCCAAGTCGGCATTGTGGACGGCGACCCGCACGCTGGCGCAGGCGCTTGCCCCGCGCATTCGCGTCAACGCCATCGGCCCCGGCCCGGCTTTGGCCAGCCCGCGCCAGCAACAGACCGATTTCGAGGCGCAATGCGCCACCCTGCCGCTTGGCCATGGCCCGATGCTGGAGGAATTCGGCCGTGCCATCCGTTTTCTGGTGGATACACCGTCGATCACCGGCCAGATGATCACCCTGGACGGTGGTCAGCATATCGCCTGGCAGACGCCGGACGTGGCAGGGATCGTCGAATGACGGGGATAGCAGAAGCACGCGCGGCGCGGCTTTGCGTTTGCATGTTCGCCCGACTCTGACCAGATAGCGCTCATGAGCGAGACGGAAGGCCCAGACAAGGACATCACCGAAACCGCAGCGGCCGACGGCAGTGCGAACACGCGTGCCGTCGAGACGCCGCGCGGCGTGCAGGTCATTGCTGCCTTCGTGCGGCAGCTGCCCAACGCGCCCGGCGTCTACCGCATGATCGATGCCGCCGGCGACGTGCTCTATGTCGGCAAGGCGCGCAATCTGAAGAAGCGGGTAACCAACTACACCCGGCTCGTGGGGCTTTCCAACCGCATCGCGCGGATGGTCCAGTCCACAGTGACGATGGAATTCGTCACGACGCGCACCGAGGCGGAAGCGCTGCTGCTGGAGGCGAACCTCATCAAGCGGCTCAGGCCGCGCTTCAATGTCCTTCTCAGGGACGACAAGTCCTTTCCCCACATCCTGATCACCGGCGATCACGACGCCCCCGCGATTACCAAGCATCGTGGCGCGCGCAGCCGCAAGGGCGACTATTTCGGCCCCTTCGCCTCCGCCGGCGCGGTCAACCGGACGATCAACGCGCTGCAGAAGGCCTTTCTGCTCAGGACCTGTTCCGACAGTTACTACGAGAACCGCACACGGCCCTGCCTGCTCTACCAGATCAAGCGCTGTGCGGCCCCGTGCACCGGCGAGATCGACCTCGCCGGCTACGCCCAACTGGTGAAAGAGGCCAAGACGTTCCTGTCCGGCAAGAGCCAGGCGGTACACAACGAGCTGGCGGAAGCGATGGAAAAGGCATCCGACGCGCTGGATTTCGAAACCGCCGCCATTTACCGCGACCGGCTGGCCGCCCTCTCCCACGTCCAGCAACACCAGGGCATCAATCCGCAGAACGTGGACGAGGCCGACGTCTTCGCGGTGCATCAGGAGGGCGGGCAGACCTGTATCCAGGTCTTCTTCTTCCGCACCGGCCAGAACTGGGGCAACCGGGCCTATTTCCCCAAGGCGGACAAGGCGCTGGAGGCCGAGGAGGTGCTCGGCTCCTTCCTCGCGCAATTCTACGACAACAAGGACACGCCGAAACTCGTCCTCCTCTCGCATGAACCGGAGGAGCGCGAGCTGCTGGCCCAGGCTTTCTCTGAACGCACGGGCAGACGCATCGAACTGGCCGTTCCCAGACGCGGCGAGAAACGCGACCTCGTCGAGCACGCGCTCGCCAATGCGCGCGAGGCACTGGGGAGAAAGCTGGCCGAGACATCGAGCCAGGCGCGCCTGCTGACGGGCGTCGCCAAGGCTTTCGATCTGCCCCGGGTTCCGCGACGCATCGAGGTGTACGACAACTCCCACATCATGGGCACCAACGCGGTGGGCGGCATGATCGTCGCTGGTCCGGAGGGCTTTGCGAAGAACCACTATCGCAAGTTCAACATCAAGTCGCAGGACCTGGTCCCGGGCGACGACTATGGAATGATGCGCGAGGTGCTGACACGCCGCTTCACGCGCCTGCTGAAGGAACACGCGAATGAGCGGCCAGGGCCCTCGCAAGACCAACAGGGAGCGGAGGGCGCCGGCAGCGATCCCGAAGAAGTCGTGGAAAACGCCATGACCGTGCCGGCCTGGCCCGACCTCGTCCTCATCGATGGCGGACAAGGACAACTCCGGGCCGTGCGCGAGACGCTGGAGGAACTGGGCGTTACCGACGTGCCGCTCGTGGGTATCGCGAAGGGTCCCGACCGGGACGCGGGGCGCGAAAAGTTCTTCGTCGAGGGCAAGCCCTCCTTCATGCTGCCCGAACGCGATCCGGTTCTCTATTTTGTCCAGCGCCTGCGCGACGAGGCCCACCGTTTCGCCATCGGCACCCACCGCGCGCGGCGCAAAAAGGAGATGGGCACCAACCCTCTCGACGAGATCGGCGGTATCGGCCCGGCCCGAAAGCGCGCGCTGCTGCGCCACTTCGGAACGGCCAAGGCCGTTTCCAAGGCTGGCGTGGAGGATCTCACTGCCGTGGATGGCATTTCCGAAGCGACCGCCCAGGCGATCTACGATCATTTCCACGAATAGCGCGCCCCCGAACTCACGTAACGCCATGCGGGGCCCAATCGCTCTTCAATCGTAGCCGGATGTGCACTAGAGTTCGCCCTCTCGGCACACGGATCCATCCACTCAGCAAGGGACTGCGGCGCCACCGCAGGCACGGTCGATGCACGGCATGCACGCCCAGACGATGTTCCAGCGCGCGCTCGATCTCCTGGAGGTCAACCGCGTGGACGATGCGATACCGCTGCTGGAAGAGCTTCATCAGATGGAGCCGCGCGATGCCCGCGTGAACTTCGCGCTCGCCATGGCCGCCCGCGATGCGGGCGACGATTTCCGGCGGCTGGAACTGCTGAAGAAGGCCGCCCAGGTCGCAAAAAAGAAGGCGCTCGTCTTCGAAGAACTCGCCCGCGCCCATGCACGCGTCGAGGAAGAAGAAGAGGCGATCGCCGCAGCGCGCAAGGCGGTGACACTGGAGCCGAAGAACCCGGACATGCACGCTGTCCTGGGCGAGATTTACCGGACGATGGGCAGGGAAAAGATGGCCCGCCAGAGCTACGAGCGAGCGCTCGACCTCGCTCCGGACCATATCTTCGCGTTGACCGAATACGGCGAGTTGCAACTCTCGCTGGGAGAGACCGAAGAAGCGGAGAGATATTTCCGAAAAGCGACCGCATCGGATAACGGAGATTCCTCCGACGCCTATATTCCGCTTTCCGAACTTCGCAGCCGCACCCGCGATCCGCAGGATCTCGCGCGGCTGGAAGACGAAATCGCGAAGACCGGAAACCGCACGCAGAAGCAGACCGGCCGTCTTCATTTCGCGGCAGGCGCCATGTGGGACGATGCGGACGATCCCGCCAGGGCCTTTGAGCACTACGACCGCGGCCACGCGATGATCTACCCCGATTACGAGGTGGACACCTACAAGACCCGCATCGATGCAATGAAGGCACTCTTCACCTCCTCGTTCTTCGAGGAACGCAAGGAGCTGGGGTCGGACAGCGCAAGACCGGTTTTCATCTTCGGCATGCCGCGCTCGGGCACCACGCTGACCGAACAGATCATCAACCGGCACCAGAAAGCCGCAGGCTTGGGGGAGCTGAGATATTTCAACCAGCAGAGCCAGGCCCTGCGCTTCGGCATTGGCAAGTTCCGGATCTTTGAGGACAATGTGCTGGCGCTGGGCGACAGGGACTTTCGGCGCACCGCGCGCAAGTACCTCGCCCTTCTCGACAAGCTTGCCCCGGGGGCGGAGCGGGTCGCCGACAAGATGCCTCACAATTTCGAGGTGCTGTGGCTGATGGCACTCGCCTTTCCCAAGGCCACCTTCATCCACTGCACGCGCGAACCGGTCGATTGCTGCATCTCGATCTACACCAAGGCGCTGAGTTCCGGACACCGCTACAACCGCAGCCAAACCACGCTCGGCCGCTATTATCGCCTTTACCGGGAGTTGATGGAGCACTGGAAAGCGGTCCTGCCCGTGACCATCCACGAGCAGTCCTACGAGGCGATGATTGCCGACCAGGAAGGCCAGAGCCGCGCGCTCATCGCCAGGACAGGACTGGAATGGGACCCTGCCTGCCTGGAATTCTACAAGGGCGAGCGTCAGGTTCGCACCTTTTCCAAGGAGCAGGTGCGCAAGCCGATCTACACGAGTTCGGTGGCCCGCTGGAAACGGTACGAACCGCACATCGGGCCGCTTCTGGACGCCCTCGGTGACCTTGCCCCGACCCGCTGACCCAGGCTTGCAGGTCGCGTAACGTGCCCCCGCCGCGACAACTCTTTCAGGCACTTCAAGCAGAAGCGGGAAATTCCATGTGAGAATTAACCTGTTTCGTGCTAGTTAACACCCGGCTGACGGGAGATGACCTTTCGACGCAGCCTGACAAGATCGCCCTACGTCGAGCAAACGATACCATTACAGGTCAATTGGGAACGAGTTCGCGCAATGGCGGCGTGACGCGGGGAGAGCGTCTTGGTCGATAAGAACATCCTGCTTCTGCTTGCCGAAGCTCTGCTCTATTTCGCGGTAATGGCGGGTCTTCTGTATGGGCGCCGGCGTTTTGGCATCGGCCTTTTCGTCTGCGCCATCGGCGTCATGCACTTCCTGGAAACCTATCTGGCGAGCGTCTTTTATATCCAGCTTCCCTTCGGCCAGCTTTCGCCGGGGTCCACGGTTCTGTTTTCCGGCAAGCTGATGATGATCCTGATGCTCTACATCAAGGAAGACGCCGTCGTCGCGCGTCAGCCCATCTACGGTCTGCTGATCGGCAATTTTCTGATCGTCGGGCTTGTGATGCTGCTGCGCAATCACGAAGTCGCCCCGATCGCCCCCGGACGCCTGCCCGACATGAGCTTCGTCGACGAGATGGGCTGGCTGATGGTCTGGGGCACGACGCTGCTCTTCATCGACTCCATAGCGATCATCCTGCTGTACGAACGCCTTGGCAGCTGGCTGAAGCGACTGCCATTCCTGCGTCTTTTCGTCAGCGGCGCGGCAGTCCTGAGCTTCGATCAGGCTGGCTTCTTCACCGCGCTGCACTTCTATTCCGGCGCTCCGTTCGCGGCGATGATCGGTGGCTGGATGGCGAAGGTCTGCGCCGCCTTCGTCTTCAGCTTCATGATCGTCGCCTACCTGCGTTTCGTCGAGCGCGAGAGGCCGGCGGCCGAACATCCCACGGATGGCCGTCAGATAGCGGATATCTTCTACACGCTGACATTCCGCGAACGCTATGAAGACCTTCTCCGGCAGACCGGCCGCGACCCGCTGACCGGCGCCTTCAATCGCCGCAAGCTCGAATTGATGGCCGCTGAAGCGTTCGAACGCGACGTGACCACGGCCGAGCCCCTGAGCCTTCTGGCGATCGACATCGACCGGTTCAAGTCGGTCAACGACCGGTTCGGCCACAAGGTCGGCGACGACGTCTTGAACGCCCTGTCGACGACCCTTGCCCGCGGATTGCGATCCGACGACCAGCTCTTCCGTTACGGCGGCGAGGAGTTCGTGGTGCTCAGCCCCAACCTGGGGCCCGCAGCCGCAGCACTCCTGGCGGAGCGCCTGAGAGAAGCCGTCAACTCCCACTCCGAAAAGGATTTCCGCGGGTCCACGATTTCCATCGGCGTCGCCACCGCCCCGATGGAGGCAACGGACTTCGACGCCCTGTTCGCCTGTGCGGACGCACGTCTCTATGAAGCGAAGAACAGCGGCAGGAACCGAGTCGTTTCCGCCTACAGCGAACTTCGCGCACACCCGACCACATCCATCGTGTAGATCGCGGAACCGGAGACCCGCCGCTTGCGCGGATTATGCGCGGATCCGTTACCTGTCGAATTGACGGATGGCCTCGCCCCGTGCTTGTCTTGCGACGCAGCAATGCCACGTTGCAAGCGCTGCCTCCTTCCTGTAGCAAGCAACCGGACCGGTCGCATCTCCGCTCCAGGCCCTAACCGCTCCCAGCGATATGGCGACCCGCAAGGCATGCGTGCCGCCCGACCAGCACGACGAGCCGCAATGTCCGCTTCCGTTGCCTTATCCCTTCCCAATCTGCTCACATACGGGCGCATCATGGCGGTTCCCGCCGTCGCTGCCTGTTTCTACGTTCCCGGCAATGCCGCGCGCTGGACGGCTCTGGCCATCTTCGTGGCGGCGGCGATAACGGACTTCTTCGACGGGTATCTGGCGCGCATGTGGAAACAGCAATCGGCGCTCGGCCGGATGCTCGACCCCATCGCAGACAAGCTGCTCGTCTCCGTCTGCCTGCTGGTGCTGGCGGCGGAGGGCACGGTCGGCAACTGGTCGCTCATCCCGGCCATCGTCATCCTGTGCCGCGAAATCCTGGTTTCGGGCTTGCGTGAATTCCTGGCGGAGTTGCGGGTCAGCGTGCCGGTGACAAAGCTCGCCAAGTACAAGACAACCGCGCAACTGGTCGCGATCGGGTTCCTTCTCGCGGGGCCTGCGGGGGACATGGTCCTGCCGGGCACCTCGCTGATCGGGCTTGCGCTGCTCTGGATTTCGGGGCTTCTGACCCTTTATACCGGGTACGACTATTTCAAGGCCGGCATCGGCCACCTGATCGAGGAACCGTGATGAAAATCCTCTATTTCGCCTGGGTGCGCGAACGCATCGGCATGCCCGAGGAAGAGATCGCCCTGCCGGCAGAGGTTTCCACGCCGGCCGATCTCCTCGCGTTCCTGAGCAAACGCGGCCCCGAATACGAATCCGCTTTCGAGCGCCCCGAGATCATTCGCGTTGCTGTGGACCAGACCCATGTCGATCACGACATGCCCATCGGCGATGCCCGCGAGATCGCGCTCTTCCCGCCGATGACGGGCGGCTGAGCCCATGTCGATCACCGTTCGCATCCAGCCCGACGATTTCGACCCTGCCGCCGAGGTCGCACAGTTGACCGAGGGACGGCCCGAAATTGGCGCCGTCGTCACGTTTACAGGTCTGTGCCGGGACGAAGAAGGCCGGCTTGCCGCACTGGAGCTAGAGCATTATCCCGGCATGGCCGAAGCGGAGATCCTCCGCATCGCGGAAGAGGCTGGCACCCGCTGGCCGCTTGAAGGCATCACGGTCATTCATCGACACGGCAAGCTGGCACCGGGCGCCAACATCGTTCTGGTGATTACCACCTCGTCCCACCGCACCGCGGCTTTTGAAGCGGCCGAGTTCCTGATGGATTACCTCAAGACCCGCGCGCCTTTCTGGAAAAAGGAGTGGCTGGCGGACGGAACCTCGGGCGAATGGGTCGAGGCCCGGGACCACGACGATACGGCCGCAGAGCGCTGGCAGACGGCCTGAAGAAGGTGCGTCTCCCGGCAGCCCCCATTGCGCTTCCGCGGCATCTGGTCGCGGCGCAATCGGCTGCTGTACATTAAGGCGATTCCCGATCCCGGTCCGACATCGAAAGCGGTGTCGGCCGGCCTTCTCACGCCCCGCCAAACGGATCCGGATCCGTTCTTGCAAGGACTTCCAGATGAGTTCGACACAATCGGACGCCCACGCGCGCCTCGGTATTCCCTACGCCGAATTCATCGCGTTCATCGCATCGCTGATGATGCTGAATGCGCTGGCAATCGATATCATGCTTCCCGCGCTGCCCGATATTGGCCGGGATCTCGGCGTGACGGACGAAAACGAGCGTCAGCTCATTCTCTCTGCCTATCTCATCAGCTTCGGCTTCGCGCAACTCATCTACGGCCCGCTCGCCGACCGCTTCGGCCGCAAGCCCGTCCTGCTGACCGGGCTCGCGGTGTATTTGCTGGCGAGCATTGCCGCCGCCATGGCACCGTCATTCGAGATGCTGCTGCTCGCCCGTTTCCTTCAAGGCATGGGCGCCGCGGCACCGCGCGTCCTCGCTTTCGCCATCGTACGCGACTGTTTCGAGGGCCGGCAGATGGCGCGGGTCATGTCGTTGACCATGATGGTGTTCATCCTGGTTCCGGTCATTGCCCCCAGCGTCGGCCAGTTGATGATCATGGCGGGCCACTGGCGCTGGATCTTCGGCTTGCTGACGCTTGGAAGCGCCGCCGTCATCGGATGGACGGCGCTGCGCATTCCCGAAACGCTGCACCCGGAAGACCGTGGCCGGCTGTCCATCGGCTCGATCCTGACCAACTACCGCATCACGCTGACGACCCGCCAGACACTCGGTTACATGATCGCGGTTGCGCTCATGTTCGGCGGCATGTTCGGATTTCTCAATTCCGCGCAGCAGATCATGGTCGATGTCTACGACACCGGCACCGCCTTTCCGCTGGTCTTTGCGGCGATCGCGCTTTCCATCGCCGTCGCCTCGATGCTCAATTCCCGCTTTGTCGTACGCCTCGGCATGCGTGTGATCGCGCATTACGCCCTCGCGTGCATGGTGGTCATCTACGTGATCCACGCCCTGATCGCCAATCTCGGGCTCGATTCGATCTGGACCTTCGCCCCCCTCATGGCGGCGGCCATGTGCTGTTTCGGCCTTCTGATGGCCAATCTCAACGCGCTTGCCATGGTACCCGTCGGACATATCGCCGGTTCCGCAGCCGCCGTGATCGGCTTCGTCGGGACGACCGGTGGCACCATTCCAGGCTATTTCATCGGCCAGGCCTTCAACGGCACCGTCATCCCCTTCACAACGGGCTTCGCGGTCCTGTCGATCCTGGCGTTCATCGTCGTCATGATCACCGAACGCGGGCGCATGTTCCGCCCCGGCGACAACCCGCATTCGTGAAACCCGCCTTGCCAAAGCAAGGCCTGCGAACGAAAAAATGGCCGTCCACGGTTCCCCGTGGACGGCCATTTTCGTTTTCGTGTGCCGTCGGCCAGTGGCCGCAGGGCGTTGTTATTCGGCCGCGATCGCGGCGGCACCGGCCGCGCGCACGCAGGCCTCGTAATCGTGCATCAACTGCTCCGAGATCCGGCCCGGCTTGAAGTGGTAGGGGCCAACCTCTGACACCGGCGTCACCTCTGCGGCCGTACCGGTCAGGAAGCACTCCTCGAAGCCTTCCAGCTCCTCCGGTGCGATCGCGCGCTCGATCACCTCGATGCCGCGAGCGCGAGCAAGACCGATGACCGTGCGGCGGGTGATCCCGTCGAGGAAGCAATGCGGCGTCGGCGTGTGAACGGCACCGTCCTTCACGAAGAAGATGTTCGCGCCCGTCGCCTCGGCGACATTGCCCTCCCAGTCGAGCATCACCGCATCGGCATAGCCCTTGTGTTCCGCAGCATGCTTGGACAGCGTGCAGATCATGTAGAGACCGGCGGCCTTGGCCTTGCACGGGATCGTGCGCGGATCAGGGCGGCGATATTCGGCAATATCAAGACGGATGCCCTTCAGCTTCTCCTCCGGCTTGAAGTAGCTCGGCCATTCCCAAACCGCGATCGCGATGTGGATCTTGTTCTGCTGGGCCGACACACCAAGCGCCTCGCTACCGCGCCAGGCGATCGGACGCACATAGGCTTCGGTCAGCTTCTCGCGCTTCAGCAGCTCGTTCGTGGCGGCGTTGATCTCGTCAGCCGTGAACGGGATTTCAAAATCCAGAATTCGGGCCGAGTTAATCAGACGCTCGGTGTGCGCCTCAAGCTTGAATACGTGGCCGGAATAGGCACGCTCGCCTTCAAACACAGCGCTCGCGTAGTGAAGTCCATGCGTCAGCACATGGATTTTCGCATCCGCAAACGGGATAAATTTCCCGTCGAACCAGATCTCACCGTTCATTTGGTCGAATGCAGGCCCGGCCATTTCCTCTACTCCAACGTTCTTAGGTTGTTACGGCCCTTGCGAGCCTGACTGCGTTGCAATGTCCGCCCCGACATCGGCGCTAAAGGCGTCCCCACAGGTGGCAGCTTTGCGTCGCAGCGAAAGTATCGATATCTTCTCCCCGTGCTGATCCGCCCGAAAGCAACGGATCGAACCATGGCGCGGGGGAAACGTTCATTCGTTTCGTCGAGGCCGCCTTCTGTGTAACAATCGGTCCAAAATAAGTCAATATGGCTGACGTAAATTTCAACGCGACTAAAACTTGGGCGAACGCCGCCCTGTCCGAAGGCACGGGAAACGGCCCGCAGGATCCCGAGCAGCTGCACTACGAGCTGATCGAACTGCTGTTTTTCGCGTATCGTGACTTCGTGTCGGATCCGGATGCGATCCTGGCCAAATACAATTTTGGACGGGCGCATCACCGCGTCCTCCATTTCGTCTCTCGCAATCCCGGCATCCGGGTCACCGAGCTGCTGGACATATTGAAGATCACCAAGCAGAGCCTGGGCCGCGTGCTGAAGCAGCTGGTCGATGACGGCTTCATCGAACAGCGCACCGGTTTGCAGGACAGGCGTCAGCGGCTACTCTATCCCACGCAAAAGGGAGAGACCCTGAGCCACCAGTTGTCGGTTCCGCAATCGTTGCGGTTGGAAAAGGCCATGAGCGAGCTGCCGGAGGGAGGACGCGAGATAGCGCGGCAGTTCCTGTATCGCATCATCAACGAACCGGAACGCCCGCACGTCGCCCGCCTTGCCGGCAAGAAGTGACCCGGCAGACGCGCGAGGAAAACAGAAAACGATGCAAGCGCAAAACCGTTCCGTCCCCGCTGACGATGCCGCCCATCTGCTGATCGTCGACGACGACAACCGCATCCGCACGCTCCTCTCGCGGTTTCTGGCGGAGCACGGCTACCGTGTGAGCCTCGCCGCGTCGGCCGCGGAAGCACGGGGGCGACTGCGTGGGCTCGATTTCGACCTGCTGATCCTCGACGTGATGATGCCCGGCGAAAGCGGCTTCGATCTCGCCCAGGCCATTCGCCAGAGCTCCCAGGTCCCGATCCTCATGCTGACGGCGCGCTCGGAATCAGACGATCGCATCCACGGTCTCGAACTTGGCGCCGACGATTATCTGGCGAAGCCCTTCGAGCCTCGGGAACTTCTGCTTCGCATCAACAATATCCTGAAGCGCGAGCGCTCGACCGACCCCGAGCCGCTGCGGGAGATCCGCTTCGGCCCCTACGTCTTCCAGACCGACCGCATGGAGTTGAAGTGCGGCGACGAGCTCGTGCGCCTGACGGACCGCGAAAAGCAGATCCTGACGATATTCGCGGAAAGGCGGGGCGAGACGGTTCCGCGCCACATGATCGTTGGAGGCGAGATCGGCAAGGGCGAACGCACCGCCGACGTGCAGATCAACCGTCTGCGCAGAAAGATCGAGACGGATCCGTCCAACCCGTTGTATCTCCAGACGGTGCGCGGGATCGGTTACCGCCTCCTCATCGATTGACCCATTCATGAACCCGGCCGGCGACAGCACCAAGATCGCGGAAAGATTACGTGCATTCGCCAGCGCCGCACGTCGGATGAACGTCCTGCCCTCCCTGCTCCGCCCCTATCGCATCTTCGCGCAATGGCTGCGCCGCCACATGCCCAAGGGCCTGTTCCCGCGCACCATCCTCATCATCGTCGTACCGATGCTGCTGCTGCAGTCTCTAATGGCGTTTCTGTTCATGCAGAAGCACTGGGAGACAGTCACCGAGCGCCTGTCGCAGGCGGTCGTGGGGGAGATCGCGTCGGTGATCTCGGTCATCGAGTCCTATCCCCAGGACCCTGACTTCGAGACCATCACCCGTATCGCGGGCAAGGACCTGAAGCTCTCCATCTCCGTCCTGCCGCCAGCCCCCCTGCCTTCTCCCCGGCCCAAGCCCTTTTTCTCGCTTCTGGATCGCGCGCTCAGTGAGGAAATCCGGATACAGATCGGCCGCCCGTTCTGGATCGATACGGTGGGCCGCTCGCAGTTCGTCGAGATCCGCATCCAGCTCAAGCACAACGTGCTGCGGGTGATCACGCGGCGCAGCCAGACCTATGCCTCCAACTCCCACATCTTTCTGGTCTGGATGGTTTCGACGTCTCTCGTGCTGCTGACGGTCGCCCTGCTGTTCCTGCGCAACCAGATCCGCCCGATCCAGCATCTCGCCAACGCAATGGAAAGCTTCGGCAAGGGACATTCGGTGGAGAGTTTCCGGCCGCGCGGCGCGGAAGAGGTGCGACGCGCTTCCGCCGCCTTCCAGCGCATGAGCCGGCGTATCGAGCGCCAGATCGAGCAGCGCACGATCATGCTGGCCGGCGTCAGCCACGACCTGCGCACCATCCTGACCCGTTTCCGTCTGCAACTGGCGCTGATCGGAGACAACGAGGAAACAGAAGACCTCAAGCGCGATATCGAGGAAATGAACTCGATGCTGGAGGCCTACCTCGCCTTCGCCAGGGGCGACGGAGACGAGATCCCGTCCGAGGTGGACATAGCGCTGATGATCGAGGATCTGGAGGCGGATGCGGAGACTGCGGGCGCCAAGGCCTCATCGAGCTTCACAGGCAAGCCGGTTGCCCGGGTGAAGGCCAGCGCCTTTCGCCGTTGCCTGACGAACCTCGTCGCGAATGCCGCACGCCACGGAAAATGCGTGGAGATTTCCGGCTGTCACGAGCATGGCTGGCTGACCATCACTGTTGATGATGACGGCCCGGGCATTCCCGAAGAGGATCGCGAAAACGCCTTCAGGCCCTTTCACAGGTTCGACGAGGCACGCAACCTCGATGCGACGGGCACGGGGTTGGGGCTGACGATCGCCCGCGACATCGCGCGCGGTCACGGCGGAGACCTGACGCTAAGGGAAAGTCCGATGGGCGGCCTGCGCGCGGAGCTTCGCGTACCCGACTGAGGCGGCAGCGGGCGGTCAGACCTCGGCCGCGGCCCCGGGTTCGTGCCTGGCGGCCCTTGATCCCGCGTCCGCCCGTTTGCCGCGCTGCGCGAAGGCGCGCCTGAAGGGCGCGAACCAGCGGTCTGCCCGATCGATCCGTCCGAGAATGTCTGCGCCCCGCTTCAGTTCGCGATCGAGCGCCGCCATGGTGCTGGCCTTGCCCGGATCCTCATCCTTGAGCCAGACGCGCATAACCTTGAGATAGGCCACGACCAGAGCCTGGGTGAGAGCAAGTCCGCGTACACCGCTTGCGTTGATACCGGCGGCCGTCAGCATCCAGCGCTGCGACGTCAGGGCGAGTGAATTGAGCTCCGCGGCAAAGACCGGATCCCTGCGGGCGGAGCGCCCGATCGCTTGCAGCGCGTTCTTGTAGGGCTCCAGCGCATCGAGCCGACGCATCAACACGTCGAACAACCGGTCGAGCGCCGGTTCATCGGCGATCTCGGGATCGCAACCGTCGAGCACCTCGGCGTCGATGCGGCGATAAAATTCGGCGAGGATCGCCATGCGCCCGTCATAGGCCTTGCGCAAGGCGGACGGCTTGATGCCGGCGCGCTCGGCCACCGCCGCCATCGTCACTTCCGGCCAGGGCCGCTCTGCAACGAGCCCCATGAAAGCTTCGAGAATGGACTTGCGCGTCTTTTCCGTCGTCATGGCAGGCACCTCCGTTTGTCCACAGATAGGCCCGCACCATGACGATTGAAAGGCTTTGCCGAAAACGGAGGCCTCAGCCCAGTTCGCGCGACCGCTCGGCCGCAGCCTTGACCGCCGCGTCGAGCAGCGGCTGGAAACCGTCATCCGCCATCAGCACGGAAAGCGCCGCAGCCGTGGTGCCGCCCGGAGACGTCACGTTCTTGCGCAAGGTGCCGGCATCCAGATCGGAGCGATACAGAAGTTCACCGGCACCGGCGACTGTCTGACGGGCGAGCGTGTCGGCGAGATCGGCGGGAAGGCCCGCCTTGCGTCCGGCTTGCGCCAGGCATTCGGCCAGAAGAAAGACATAGGCCGGACCGGAGCCGGAGACCGCCGTAACGGCGTCCATTTCGCCTTCATCGTCAAGCCAGGCGACCGCGCCGATACCCGAAAGGAGCTCCTCGACGAGATGCTTCTGGTCGGCGGATACGGCAGGATTTGCGAAAAGCGCCGTCATGCCGCGAGCGACCTGTGCCGGAGTGTTGGGCATGGCACGCACCACCGGCACCGCGCCGAAGGCCGCTTCGAAGGTCGCGATCGCCTTCCCCGCGGCAATGGAAACGACGAGTGTTTGCGCCCCGACAATCGGCTTCAACGGCCCCAGCACATCGGCCATCATCTGCGGCTTGACCGCAATGAGGACGACACCCGGCGTCAGGTCGCCCGAGGCGGCCGCGATGTGACGGATGCCCTTTGCGGCGAGAAGTGCCGCCATCTCATCGCAAGGCCTGGGATCGCAAACGACGATGGCGGCAGGGTCGATCCCCTGCTCGATCCACCCCGAGAGCATGGCGCCGCCCATCTTGCCGGCACCGACAAGAAGCAACGGACTGGTTTTCGTGAGTTTCATGCTTCGCCGACTGTCTCGAACATGACCGACTCCAGCGCCTCCCCGGCGCTCTTGCCGGCCCAAACAACAAACTGGAACGCCTGATAGTAGCGCTCGCAGGACTCTAGCGCGTTGGATAACAGACCCTCGATCTGCTCCGCCGTCGCCTCCGCGCCCCCCGCCAGAAGCAAGGCCTGGCGGAAGATGACAACGCCTTCCCGGTTCCACAGATCGAAATGCCCCATCCAGAGCTGTTCGTTGACCAGTGCGAGAAGACGGACGACTTCCGTGCGCCGCGCTTCCACGACCTTCAGATCGAAGGCGCACGCCAGGTGCAGGGCTTCCAAATCCTCCATCCAGGAGAAGGAAACGTGGTAATCGCACCAGTGGGCGGCCACCGAGATCGTGATCTCATCCTCACCGGAGCGCTCGAACGCCCAGTCGTTGATCGCAGCGATCTGTTCGATGGTGTCGACGGGATTGGATTGCCGGTCGGCTTCGATTTCGATCAGGCTCATGAGCGGTCCTCGCGCCTGGCGTCTGAAAGGGCCAACTCGTGCCGCCATAGCGGGCTTGAGTGCCCAGTCAGGCTGAGTTTGGAAGATATCAACCTACAGGGCCGAAATCATTCCGGGTGATCCCGCATCGCTTTTCATCGTGCGAATTATGACAATCGTACGACTATATCTGCGAATCTACCTTTGAAATCAGTATAGATCGATAATGGCGCACTGCGAAATCATTCATTTCAAGAGCACGCGGGATAAATTGTGGAGAAGCTTCGCGGCAACCGGCGCGACGCTCAGGACGCCTCCGCGTCCTTGCCGCCGGAACGACGCGTCGACGATGTCTTGGCGGCCGTCTTGCCCGCTGCCTTCGCCGCCGGATCCCCGGCCTGACCAAGAGTCTTTTCCAGAGCTTCCACGCGCGCGGAAAGCGCATCCGCTTCCTCGCGGGCCCGGGCGGCCATTTCCTTCACCGCTTCGAATTCCTCGCGCGAAACGACATCCATGTCGGCGAGAAAACGTTCGGCCTGTGCGCGGAAGGCGGTTTCCACCTCACGCCGCATTCCTTGGGCGACGCCGGCGGCATCCGTCATCATCTTGGCAAAATCATCAAAGAGACGATTGTTGGACTGGGTCATGGCGGGCTCCTTGGCCTTCGGCGATGCTGTCCGGGCCACGTACCTGGATCTCCAAGCGGAGATCACCGGATCGGGCGCGCCGGACCTGTTCCTGAACGAGTTCGCTAATAGGTAAGTCTGTTTGCATCGCACTGCAACAGCCGCTTACTTGTCGAAATCCCGCCACGACCGTCCGCCAGCTCTCTTGACGAGGCCGCTTCGAATGACCAACGTCCCGCGCGAACCGGACGGGAGCCCCCGCCGGACACCCCCGCCGGCCGCCAAAGGCAGATGACGCCCGATGCCCCTGTTCGTCCTCCCCTATCCCGCCATCGATCCGGTTCTTGTCGAACTCGGCCCCTTTGCCATTCGCTGGTATGCGCTGGCTTACATCGTCGGCATCCTGCTCGCCTGGCGTTACATGACGCGCCTCGTCCACAACGACCGCCTGTGGCAAGCGACGCCCCGTCCTTCCGCCGCCGACATCGACGATTTCGTTCTCTGGGCGACATTCGGCATCGTGTTGGGAGGGCGCCTGGGCTACGTGCTGATCTACAACCTGCCCTATTTCATGGAGCACCCGGCCGAGATTTTTCACGTCTGGCAGGGCGGCATGTCCTTTCACGGCGGGTTTCTCGGCACGGTCGTGGCGATGGTCGTGTTCGCGCGGCTGCGCAAGGTCCCGATGCTCACGCTGTTCGATCTCGCCGGCACGGCCGCCCCGATCGGCCTGTTTTTCGGGCGTATTGCAAACTTCATCAATGGCGAACTCTGGGGACGGGTCACCGATGTGCCATGGGCAATGGTGTTTCCCGGCGCAGGCCCCCTGCCACGCCACCCCAGCCAGCTCTACGAGGCCACGCTGGAAGGCATCGTTCTCTTCCTCGTGATGCGGCTTCTGAGCCACCGCTTCGCCATGCTGCAAAAGCCGGGCTTCATCGCCGGCGCCTTTGCCGCGAGCTATGGCATCGCCCGCCTGATCGGCGAACGTTTTCGTATGCCCGACGAGCAGATCGGCTTTCTCTCCTTCGGCACGACCATGGGCATGCAGCTTTCCCTGCCGATGATCGTCGCCGGCGCGGCGCTGATGCTCTGGGCCATTCGGCGACGCCCGACACCCGACAATCGCGCAAAGGAGAGGAAAGCGTGAGCGAGACACCGCTCAAGGCACGCATCCGCGCCCTTGTCGAGAAGACGGGGCCGATCAGCGTCGCGGACTATATGGGCATATGCCTCGCCGATCCGGAACACGGCTACTACATGCGCCGCGAGCCATTCGGCGCGAAGGGAGACTTCACCACGGCCCCCGAGGTGAGCCAGATATTCGGCGAACTGATCGGCGCGTGGAGCCTTGAGACGTGGGCAGGTCTAGGTCGCCCCGCCCCGGTCAATCTCGTGGAGCTTGGTCCCGGCCGCGGCACGCTGATGGCCGACATGCTGCGGGTTGCCCGCCTCGATCCCGGCTTTTGCGCGGCGGCGCGCGTCCATCTCGTGGAAACGAGCCCGCGCCTGAGGACAACGCAGGAAGAGACCCTCGCCGGAGCCCCCTTGCCCGTCACCTGGCACGAGAACCTCGCAAGCGTGCCGCAAGGCCCGATGGTCCTTGTCGCAAACGAGTTCTTCGATGCCCTTCCGATCCATCAATACGTCCTCACGCAGGGCAGCTGGCACGAACGCGTCGTCGGGCTGGATCCGGCCCGCGATGACCTCGCTTTTGCCGCAGGGCCGGGCCGGCTTGATACCGTTGGCCTCGACGGCAGGATCGCCAACCCGGGCGCCCATGGCGTCGGCGATGGCGCCATTCTGGAAACCCAGCCGCTCGCCAACGCGATCGCCATGGAGATCTCCACCCGGCTCAGGCAAGGCGGCGGCGGCGCCCTGGTGATCGATTATGGCTACGAACGCACAGAGATTGGCGACACCCTGCAAGCGCTGGAACGCCATACCTTCGCCGACCCGCTCGCCCACCCCGGCGAGGCGGACATCACCGCCCATGTGAACTTCGAGGCACTGGCGCGCGCCGCGCGCGAAGCAGGAGCCGCCCCCCACGGCCCGATGACCCAGGGCGATTTTCTCATCGCGCTCGGCTTGCTGGAACGCGCCGGCCACCTCGGCGCGGGCAAGGATACGACCGTTCAGGAACGCATTCGCGACGATGTCGAGAGGCTCGCCGGCCCCGACCAGATGGGAACCCTCTTCAAGGTACTGGCGCTCACCTCCGGCTGCGCGACACCCCGCCCCTTTCCAAACTAGCTCCCCAGAAACCCGCAGCGTTTGACAGCGACCGCATCGCACCGCAGGATCGCTGGCCGCGGTTTTTTCAATTATCGAGAGGCCATCGATGATTTCCGCAACCGACCTTGCCGACCTGCCTGGCATCGACCACGGCTTTTTCACCCGCAATGGCGGGGTCTCGGACGGCGTTTACCAAAGCCTGAATATCGGTCTCGGCTCCGACGACGAGCGTGCGCGGGTGGAGGAAAACCGTGCGCGCATCGCCCGCACCTTCGATCTCGCCCCGGAAAGGCTCGTCAGCCCCTACCAGCATCATTCGGCGGATGCGGTGACCGTGCGCGAGCCATGGGCGCCGGGCAAAGGTCCGAAGGCGGATGCGATGGTCACCGACGAGCCCGGCATCCTGCTCGGCATCTCCACTGCCGACTGCGGCCCTGTCCTCTTTGCCGACCCGCATGCGCGCGTCATCGGTGCCGCCCATGCCGGCTGGCGCGGTGCGCTCACCGGCATCCTCGAAGCGACGATAGAGGCGATGGTGGCGCTCGATGCCGAGCGCGACCGCATCATCGCCGTCCTCGGCCCGACGATCTCGGCAACGGCCTACGAGGTCGGCGCGGAATTCGTCGAGCGCTTCACGCAAGCCGGTGACGGCAACAACATCTATTTCAAGCCGAACGGCAAGCCGGGGCACGCTCTGTTCGACCTGCCCGGCTATATCGTCGACCGGCTGGAGCGCTCGGGCATCGCGCGGGCGTCATCGCTCGGCCGATGCACTTACATCGAAGAGGAAGATTTCTTTTCCTATCGCCGCATGACCCATCGCGGCGAAGGCGACTACGGTCGGCAGATCTCTGCGATATGTATCCGGGAGGGCTAGAAGATGGCGCTGCATTTCGAGCGAAGCGAATTCGGCGATCGCCTCCAGAAGGTGCTCATCGAAATGAAGGCGCGGAAGTTCGATGCAATGCTGCTCTTCGCTCCGGAAAGCCATTTCTGGCTGACCGGCTATGACACGTTCGGCTTCTGCTTCTTTCAATGCCTGATCTTGAAGAAGGACGGCAGCTTCGTGCTGCTCACCCGGGCACCGGACCTGCGCCAGGCACACCACACCTCGATCATCGATGACATCCGCATATGGGTGGATCGCGGCGAGGGCTCACCCGTCGGCCAGTTGAAGGACCTGCTTTTCGATCTGGACCTGCTGGGCTCGGAGCTGGGAGTGGAATACGACACGCACGGACTGTCGGGACGCAATTCCCGCCTGCTCGACGAATCGCTGCGCTCGTTTGCCGAACTCCATGACGCATCCGATCTCATCCCCCGCCTGCGCGTCGTCAAGAGCCCGGCCGAGATCGCCTATGTCCGCAAGGCGGCGGAGCTTGCCGACGAAGCCTACCGGGCGGGCGAAGCCGAGATCAGGGCCGACGCCGACGAAGGCCGGATTCTGGCCGCCATGCAAGGCGCGGTCCTGGCCGGCGGCGGCGACTATCCGGGCAACGAATTCGTGATCGGCTCCGGCATGGATGCACTTTTGTGCCGCTACAAGAGCGGCCGGCGTCAACTCGGCGCGAAGGACCAGCTCACACTGGAATTTGCTGGCGTCTACCGCCACTACCACGTCGCGCTGATGCGCACGGTGCTGACCGGCGAAGCGACACCACGCCATATCGAACTGCATGAAGCCGCGACTGCCGCCCTGCGGAAGGTGGAAACGGTCATGCGCCCGGGCAACACATTCGGAGATGTCTTCGAGGCCCATGCAAGCGAAATGGACCGGCGGGACCTGATGCACCACCGTCTGAACGCCTGCGGCTATTCTCTGGGTGCCCGCTTCGCGCCGTCCTGGATGGACTGGCCGATGTTCTATCGGGGCAACAAGGTGGAAATCGTGCCCAACATGGTGCTGTTCGCGCACATGATCCTGATGGATTCGGAGACAAATACCGCGATGACACTGGGTTGTACCTACCTGACAAGCGACGACGCTCCGCTGCCGCTGTCCGAGCTCTCGCGCGATCTGACGATACGATAGGCAAGCTGTGGCTGGATTCCTCCGTCAAATGCGGCTAGAGCAGACCCACGAAGTCCTCCGGATCGGATGATGGAAACGGTTGCTCAACCCTTTCGCAGGCATCTGGGACGCGGGTTGATGCGACGGCGGGCGAGGCAGACAGATGACAGGTTGCGAGCTGGTATGAACGAGCGACGTTTCTTTCCGTTCCTGCGCACCACGGCACTGCTTGCAGGCCTTCTGGCGCTCGCCGGATGCGGCGGCACCGTACCGCCGGCTCTCGTCGGCACCGCAGCCGCCCCCCAGAGCCACAGCTCCCAGACCGGCCGCCCGGCAGCCCCCCCCGTTCCCGCCAGCCAGGCGACCTTCGCCTTTGAGCCTTTCGTCGGCGTGCCGGGCAACACCGCCGATTCGCTTTCCCGCCGTATCGGTGAAGAAGCCAAGGCACAGGGCCTGACGATCGTGCGCCGCATCGGCGCACCTGCGACCTACCGCGTCAAAGGCCATCTGTCGGCGGTGGGCGACAATTCCTCGTCAACCGTCATCTACGTATTCGACGTCTACGACGCCAACGGCAACCGTCTCCACCGCTTCTCCGGTCAGGAGACCTCCAACGAAACAAGTGCCGACCCTTGGAGCGGTATCGATGGCAACGCGCTCGACTTGCTCGCCAAGCGCACTGTCATGGCGCTTCAATCGTGGTTGACGAGCGCACCTGACGGACAATAAGCCAGATGTCCTGCCTGATGTCCTGAACGCATCGCGCGATGCGCAGTCCCTGGTCCGGGAAACGTTTTGCGCAAAAACCGCTGCTGACGGCCATCCGGCAGTTGTCGCGGCGCGTCGGCGTTGCTAAAACGCCGCCGCCCGGACAGATCGCAAGCCGCCGTCGGGCCCGCTGACCCGATCCGCTCGAGCGACAAGCGCCCTGAGCCGTAATCGTATTTCCCGCCTGTTCGAATACAGGCGTCCTGGACCTCGAATTTAGCGTAACAAGAAGGAACGCGAGCATGAAACTCGTCGCGGGCAACTCCAACCGGGCATTGGCGGAAGAAATTTCCGGCTATCTCGACGTCCCGTTGGCGCAGTGCCAGGTACGACGCTTTGCCGATCAGGAAATCTTCATCGAGATCCAGGAGAACATGCGCGGCGAGGATGCCTTCATCCTCCAGTCGACAAGCTATCCCGCGAACGATCACCTGATGGAACTGCTGATCCTGATCGATGCACTGCGCCGCTCCTCCGCGCGCCGCATCACTGCGGTTTTGCCCTATTTCGGCTACGCCCGTCAGGATCGCAAACCCGGCCCGCGCACGCCGATCTCGGCCAAGCTCGTCTCCAACCTGATCACACACGCCGGTGCCGACCGCGTTCTCACCCTCGATCTCCATGCCGGCCAGATCCAGGGTTTCTTCGACATCCCCACCGACAACCTGTTCGCCGCTCCTGTCATGACCCGCGACATCAAGGAGCGCTACGTGCAGGGCAACCTGATGGTCGTCTCGCCCGATGTGGGCGGCGTGGTCCGCGCGCGCGCGCTTGCCAAGCGCATCGATGCGCCGCTGGCCATCGTCGACAAGCGCCGCGAACGTCCAGGTGAGTCGGAAGTCATGAATATCATCGGCGATGTCGCCGGTCGCGACTGCATCCTCGTCGATGACATCGTCGATTCCGGCGGCACGCTGTGCAACGCCGCCGACGCGCTTCTCGCCAAGGGCGCGACCTCGGTCACCGCCTACATCACCCACGGCGTGCTTTCGGGCGGCGCGGTGGCGCGCATCGCCGCCTCGCGGCTGAAAGAACTGGTCATTACCAATTCCATCGAGCCGACGGCTGCCGTCGTGTCCGCCCCCAACATCCGGGTGATCTCGATTGCGCCGCTGATGGGCGAAGCGGTCAATCGCACGGCATTGGAAAAGTCGGTTTCCAGCCTGTTCAACTGACCAGACGCCCCGCGGCGCGACCGCGGGGCCGCCGGGGCGTTGAACCCGCGCGGATGCTTGCCCTTTCGGCTGCGCTCCTGTATAGCAGCGGCCACGCGCCTACCCCCCTGGAGGAAGCGCGGAACGGAGGCCGATCGTTCGGCCTCTTTTTCTTGAAAGAACCACTTGAGGAGACGAGCCATGGCTCAGACCTATGAGCTTCAGGCCACGTTGCGCGAGCGTGTGGGAAAGGGGTCCGCACGGGCACTTCGCCGCGACGGCAAGATTCCGGCCGTGATTTACGGCGGCAACAAAGATCCCCTTCCGATCGCGATCGATTCCAAGGAAACCACGCTGAAGCTTCACAGCGGCGGTTTCATGACGCAGGTCGCAACCATCGATGTCGACGGCAAGAAGGAACGCGTCCTGGCACGCGACTACCAGCTTGACCCCGTCCGCGACTTCCTGGTCCACGTCGACTTCCTGCGCATCAGCGCGAGCACGCGCCTGACCGTCGACGTGCCGGTGCACTTCATCAACGAAGAGACCTCGCCCGGCATCAAGCGCGGCGGCGTTCTCAACGTCGTGCGCCATACGGTCGAACTGGAGTGCCCGGCTTCCGATATTCCGGAAGCCATCACGATCGACCTTGCGGGTCTCGACATCAATGACTCCGCGCACATTTCGTCGGTCGACCTGCCGAAGAACGTGACGCCGGCCATCACCGACCGCGATTTCACGATCGCCACGATCGCCGCACCCGCAGGTCTCAAGGAAGAGCTGAAGGGCGAGGGCGGCGAAGAAGCAGGCGAAGCAGAGGCCGAATAAGCCCTCGCGCCTACCTGTCGCAAAGATCGAACACGTTCCGAGGGGCGGCCCGCCGCCCCTCGTTGCCTTTTCAAAACGGCTTCGTTTCGGGCCGTTGTGACAAGGGAACGCGCGGCACTCTCGCCCGCCGGCACCGGATATCCACCGATCCAGGGAGACAGCCATGCTTGTCATTGTCGGGCTCGGCAATCCCGGAACCCAATACGCGAAGAACCGCCACAATATCGGTTTCATGGCGGTCGACGCGATTCATCGCCGCAATCCCTCGTTCACCCCGTGGCGCAAGCGCTTCCAGGCGGAAACCTCCGAAGGCAATCTCGCCGGCGAGAAGGTCATCCTCCTCAAACCGCAGACCTACATGAACGAAAGCGGTCAGGCGGTCGGCGCCGCCATGCGCTTCTTCAAGCTCTCCCCGTCCGATATCACGGTGCTCTACGACGAACTCGATCTCGTTCCCGGGAAGGTCAAGATCAAGGTCGGCGGCGGTTCGGGTGGCCATAACGGCATCAAGTCGATCGATGCGCATATCGGCAAGGACTACCGCCGCGTACGCCTTGGCATCGGTCACCCAGGCTCCAAGGAACGCGTCACAGGCTATGTTCTGGGCGATTTCGCGAAGGTTGATCAGGACTGGCTGGAGCCGCTGCTCGACACGGTGGCCGACAACGCGGACCTCCTCGTTCACAGCAATGACGGCGAGTTCATGAACCGCGTCCACAAGGCGGTGACGGGCAAGGGCGACAACATGCCGGAAGGCTCCACGCCTGCCGGAAGGCCAAAAGCGGCCAGGACCGGCCAGAGCCACATCCGCCAGGCGCGGACGAAAGCGAAACCGGAAATGCCGAAGGAAGGCCCGCTTGCGGCCATGCTCAAGGGGCTGCTGGGCTCCAAGGACAGCAATTAGAGAAAGACGAAACGATGGGTTTCAAGTGCGGTATCGTCGGGCTCCCGAATGTGGGCAAATCCACCCTGTTCAACGCGCTGACCAGGACAGCCGCAGCGCAGGCGGCGAACTATCCCTTCTGCACCATCGAGCCGAATACCGGCGACGTGGGGGTGCCAGATCCGCGCATGACAAGCATCGCGGCAATCGCCGGTTCTGCCAATATCATCCCGACACGGCTTTCCTTTGTCGACATCGCCGGCCTCGTGCGTGGCGCCTCCAAGGGAGAAGGGCTCGGCAACCAGTTCCTCGCCAATATCCGCGAGGTCGACGCCATTGCCCATGTGCTGCGCTGCTTCGATGACGGCGACATCACCCATGTGGAAGGCCGCATCGACCCGGTAGCGGATGCCGATACCGTGGAAACGGAGCTGATGCTCTCCGATCTCGAGAGCCTGGAGCGGCGTGTCGTCCCGCTGCGCAAGAAGGCCCAGAGCGGGGAGAAAGAAGCGAAAATTCAGGTCACACTGATGGACGCGGTGCTCGAGCTGCTGCGCGAAGGCAAGCCCGCCCGGAGGCTCGACGTGTCGAAGGAAGACCGGCCGGCCTTTGACGCCCTTAACCTGCTGACCTCCAAGCCGGTGCTTTACGTCTGCAACGTCGATGAGGCGTCCGCCGGCACCGGCAACGCCTATTCCGATGCGGTCAGGGCAAAGGCTGAAGCCGAGGGCGCCGGCGCCGTCATCATATCCGCAGCCATCGAGGCGGAAATCGCCCAGCTCGATGACACCGAAGCACGCGAGTACATGGAGAGCATGGGGCTCCACGAGCCCGGCCTCGACCGCCTGATCCGCGCCGGCTATGAGCTGCTTGGCCTGATCACCTATTTCACGGCCGGTCCGAAGGAGACGCGGGCCTGGACGATCACGGATGGCACAAAGGCGCCTCAGGCCGCCGGCGTCATCCATACGGATTTCGAACGCGGCTTCATCCGCGCCCAGACCATCGCCTTTGACGACTACGTCGCCTGCAAGGGCGAAGTGGGCGCGAAGGATGCCGGCAAGGCCCGCGACGAGGGCAAGGAATACGTGGTCAAGGACGGCGACGTGATGCTGTTCAAGTTCAACACGTAAAAATGCCGGCCGGTTTCTTGTCGTAGGAACGCAAGCCTGCGATCACGGCCAGGGCCCGTTTCGCGCGACCGCTTTACGGATAGCGACGGCTTGCGGTCGCGCGCGCCAGCACCTTGCCCGCGGCGTCGCGAGCCTCGGCCGTCCATTCGTAGGTGTGCCGGCCGCCCGGCGGGCATGGGCTCAGATACCTGAACGCCCCGGCCGCGATCGTCGCCTTGCCCGAATAGCGCACCTTGCCACCCCCGTGGGGATAGGCGGGCACGGCCAGATCCTTCATGCGAAACCGGATCGTCGCGGTCCCTTTGGGCACGCTGCGCAGCTTGAATATCGGACTGGGCACAGAACCGGGGCGCCCTGTGGTGCATTTCGGGATATGGCCCCAGTTGAAGGAAAAATCGAAGGCCGAAGCCTGACCGGCCCACAAGACAGCGACGGCGGTGACAAGCGATGCGGCAACGCGCATGGGGCAATTCCTCCGGCAGGCAGCACATGAAGTCAGTGACCTCCACCCGAGGTGGAGGTTTGAAACGCTGCGCTTGAACCACTGGAAGTGGTTTTGTTAGCGCCTAGTAGCTACGATTGAACAG
>NZ_QAYG01000016.1 GCF_003053845.1 Breoghania corrubedonensis | reverse complement strand
CGCGCGCGGAAGGAGCATTTCCAGGCTCACACCGAGTGCGGTGGCGATCTTCTGGAGGGAGCGAAGGCTCCCCTCCTTCTTCCCGCTTTCAATTTCGCTGAAATACGCTTGCGAGATGCCGGCTTTTGCCGCGACCGCACTGGCCGTCCAACCCCTGTGTTCGCGCAGCAACTTTACCGGCGACGCACCGTCCTCCAGCAGAGCCCCGATCAGCTCCCCCGGGAATGTCTCCCGCTCCCCCGCTTCGACGGCGCGGTGGATGCCTGCGACCCTCGCAATATCGATCTGGTCGAGAAGAGCTTCATATTCAGCGGCCGACATGACGACCATCGTGTCGCCGCTCGGCGACGTGATATTCTGGACCTTACTCATTTGTGCTTCCCCTTCCGCTTGTAGGCTTCGCCGCGTATGTCAATGTCCGTCACCTCGACGGTGGCTTGCGTCTCCGTGATGAACACGCGCCAATCTCCCACTCGAAGGCGGACTGTCCGGGAGCCTTTCATTCTCTTCGTGTTGTTCACTTGAGCCCCCTCCCCTTCGGCGTACTGGTAGATCTTTTTGTGGATCAGCCGCGCGTAGTTTCTCGGCATTTTCCATAGGGCATCATTTGCAGCCTTCTCGAAAATCACCTTCTTCATATATATCGCCTTTCGCGATTTTTCAATCTCCGTGTTTCGCTATAAGCGATAATACACGCCGGCAATCGCGGCGCAAGGGGTGATGTTGATTTAATATTAAATTCATCGTTGTTAGATATCGGATTAAGGGTATTATAATGGGCGTTTAAAAGGAAAATGGTAGGACGATGATAATCACCATTGGAAACACCAAAGGCGGGGTCGGGAAAACGACGCTTGCCGTGAACATCGCCATAGCTCGGGCCCTTGAAGGGCATGATGTTTGGTTGATCGACGGCGACCGCCAGGGCACCGCCCAGACCGCCATCGCCATCCGCTCGGAAGAGGACGTTCAGCCGGGCATCGCCTGCTCTGCATACCCGGATGGGAAGACGCTGCGAGCCCAGCTCCAGCAGCAACAGTCGAAGTTTCAGGACGTCATCATCGATGTTGGCGGGTTCGACAGTACGGCGCTTCGCGCGGCTCTGGTCCTGACCGACAAGCTGCTCATCCCCGTGGCCCCGCGTTCCTACGACGTATGGGCGCTGGAGAGCATCATGGGGCTGGTGGACGAGGCCCGCTCGGTGCGCGACGGCCTTGAGGTCTATGCATTCCTCAACTGCGCGGACCCGGGTGACGGCGCGCGCGATAACATCGAGGCCGCACAGGTTGTCGGCGAGTTCGACGGAGTGACCTATCTCGACACCCCGATCCGGCGGAGAAAGGCAGTCGCCAATGCCGCCGGGGCGGGCATGTCGGTCCTTGAAGCGAGGCCCGTGGACAAGAAGGCGGTCGCCGAGTTGAAGGCTTTGCTCGCCGCATTGTTTTAATATCGGCGTACACTCAGTTTAATATTAAAATCCCATCGAGAAAATATCAGAATAAGGGTAAATTAATGGCAATCCGTAGACCAGCAAAGCCGCGTCCAGCAGCTACCGAATCTGATGACGTGGCAACTGACGCCTTTATCTCCGGCGCTCCAGACAGTCGGCAGGAGAGCCCGGCTGAACGGCCGAAGAAGGTCTATCCGAAGAAGGGGCGGCGCATCCAGCGCACGATCACGTTGACCGAGGACATGCTGAACAAGCTGGATGAACTGGCCGAACGCACCGGGCAATCCCGTAATGCGCTCATAAATGTCGGCATTCTCTATGTGCTGAACAATGGCGTCGGCGGCGTCTCCAACAACGGCAGTTGAGGACGCCGCCCAGCTTCGTGAGGGGAGGGAGGTCAGTCGGGGTAGACGAAAACCCCGTTCTTGAGATTGTCCCCGTCGAAATCGATCACACGCGCCCGGCTTTTCACGACGACAATCTCTCGCTCGACTGGAAAGTCGATCTCAAGGCGGGCGCGCTGACCGGATTTGCAATCGAGAGAGATGAACCCCATCCCCGGGAAAAAAACCTTGTCGCCAACGCTTAGGTCTATCTTGAGCATCAGACTTCCTTCTTAGAGGGAGAGGTAACGGTCGCGCTGCTCCGGCGGCAGCTTTTCGAGTGCTTTCTCGAATTCGAGCGAGTTCGTATCCGCCAGCTTGTCGAGCCAGCCGAATTCAGTCGTTTCCGACGTGTCCTCGATCTCGGAGGAGGGAACACCGCGCAGGATCGGCGGAACCGGGTCCGTCCGTTCGGGAACGGCGGGAACTGACTTGCCCTTTCCCGGGTTCTTGGCATCCGGCTGCGGTTTTCCCCCGCCCATCGCTGTCTGCAACTCGCGCACCACGTTCTCATGGGCCGTGGTGAGCAGGTCGGCGCGGAATGGGTTTTGGGCATCCCGCTGTAATCGCTTCACTTCCTCGTCCAGCAGCGTGTACATCGCGCCGGTCTTGAAAGTGGGATGCTCGTGCATAAACGTGCCGACATTCGACTTCCAGCCCTCCAGAGCGCTCGTGTAGAGCGTTTCGGCGACGGTACCGCGCCGATCCAGCTCCCGCAGTTCGTCCGTCGCCTTGCGCTGCTGCTCGCGGTACTCCTGCGCCGTCAGATCGCCTTCATCGAACTTGGCCGCAAGATCATCGAGTGAGGTGTTCAACTCGTCGATGCGCTGCTTGTGCTCCGGGGGGAGGGTCCAGGCCGGTGCAGGTTCATCAACGGGGCCATCGTCAGAGGCGGGGGCTCCTGCTGCTTCCTCCGCCTCGCCATCGGCCGGGGCTTTGGCGCCATCCGCCTTGTCCGTGCCGTCCTCTGCACCTGTGGCCTTCTCGTTCGCGCCTTCTGCGCTTTCAGCCTCGCTGTTGCTCTCTTCCTTCCCATCGGTTTCTCCGGCGGGGGTTTCGTCCGGTTCATCCCCGCCCGCGTCCTGGCCCCCCTCCTCTTCGTCATCGACCAGTTCTTCGTCCATCAGCCCCTCGCGCTCTTCGTCGCTCAGGAGTTCCAGTTCTTCATCCGAGTATTTCGCCATGGTTGTCGTCTCTCATCGTTCCGGGGTTGGTCGGGGGCGGGGGTCACCGCGCCCAAAGCTGCAACTCAAAAAGAAGTCGGATCGGGTCGGTTTCCTCCTCTTCGTCATCGACCAGTTCTTCGTCCGAGTACGTCTCTCTCTCCTCCATTTCTCAGCGTCCCGTTGGGCCGGCCGGGGAGAGGCCACCAGCCACCTGGGCCTGTGGCGGGGGAGGGGCCTGCATAGGGCGCTGAGCTTGAGGGGGCGGAGCTGACTGCTGGGGTTGCTGCGGCCCAGCCGCCTGGGGCGGGTAGCCCGCTGCCTGGAGCAGCATGTCGGCGAGGTCGGCCGTCGTCGGGGTTGCGGCGATTGTGGCCGCCGCATCGACGGCGGATGCCTGGGTGTCAACCGAGTTCTTCACTGCCTTCGCGCGGATTTCGGCGGCTGACGCCTCCTTTTTGTCCGCGTCGGCGATGATGTTGCGCAACTGAGCCGACGTCATCTGCAACTGGAGCTGCTGCTGCTGCTGGAGTTGCTGCTGGCGCGCGGCGAAGCTCGGGTCTTGCTCCTCGTCTTCGTCCGGGTCACGCATCCCGGTAATCTGGCGGACACGCTTGACCAGCTCTTCGCGGTTCGGCACGTCCATCTGTTCGATGATAAGATCCATCATCGCAGCCGCGAGCTGCGGCATTACCGGGCCGAGACGGCCGAGCAGATCGAGGAGGGCCGTAAGCTGCGCTTCTCGCTGTGTCGCGCGCCAGTCGTCCTCATCGATAATGAAATCTGCCTTGCTCCGGGTTATGTCGTTCTCCGGCAAGCCATCGTTGATCTTGATGAAATCGGGACGGCCACGGGAATCGGTGATGCGAAACTGCTTCTCACGGCTCATGAACTGCTCAATCAGCGACATGCGCTTCTCGCCCTGAACTTGCCGAGCGAAGCGCAGATGGTCGAACAGGTGACTGGTTGTCAGCGCGCCCTGCTGTTGGCGAGCCTGGACCGCGACCCCAGATACGGCGTTTGTCGCCCGGCCAAGGTTCTCGTCGGTGACGCCCCCCACCTGCTGAACCATCTCAATATCGCGGCTCATCAACTGAAGGTGAGCGGCAGACAGCTCTCGTTCGTTGCTGATTTCGAGCGCCTTGCCCTGCTTCTTGATAATCAGCGCGTCGGGCCGTGCTACTTCCTCCATCAGCGCATCCGTGTCGTCGACAGCGCCTTCGTCCATGATCACCTTATTAGTGGAAAGGATATGGAGAGCTTTCGAAGCGCGCTTGTTGATGTCCACCTGCAGGTCGCGGATATTCCGGACCAACCCGTAAGGCATGCCATCCCGGCCGCGCCGTTTGCACCAAATCGGCGTGAATGGGTAGCGGTTGTGGCGATAGGGCGAGCGCGAGAGAAAGAGGAGTCCTATCGGGGTCATGAGTGCGACGTGCATCCTCATAACCGGCTTTTCGATCAATTCGGCTTCGCCAGATTGCAGGCTGTCGGCGTGCCCGGGCGAGTGTGGGTCGTACAGTTCTCCAGAGAATACTCCGCCCTGGAGGCGCCGGGCCATCACCGGCATGCGGAACCACATCTCGATGATCCGAAGACGTTTCCGCGGTGCCACCACGATGTTCGTCATAGTGTCGGAATCCCAGCCGTCCTGGCTCTCCTCTTCGGGGAGGTCCATCGCTTCGTCGCCATAACTGTCGATGAAGCCCCAACCGGGGAACGTCTCGCGGACGCTCCTGTCTAGGAGCGACAGCCGCTTCGGGAACATCGCCCTGGCGACATCGAGATCCACCCAGCGCGAACGGCATTCATAGCGGGCGTCGGACAGGTCCAACTCTTTGGCAGCACTGTCCCAAAGCATGCTTCTCCAGCTTTCGGAGCCGGAGTAGATTGGTTCCTCTTCGTCGTCACCTTGCCACCCGTCTTCGAGCCACCCAACGCCGACCTTCGTCGCGTCTTCAAACGCCAAAGACACCTGATACCGGCTCTTGTTCACATCGGAGATGTATTTCAGGAGCTGGGATTTCCGCCGGGCGGGCTCTGTATCCTCCTTGCGGCGCGGGAGCACTTTGAAGTCGGTGCGAGAACGCTTCTCACTTCCGAGAACCCAATCGATCGTCGTAGAGATGACGTTGAAAACGAGAGGGATTTGCCCTCGTTCCTTAAGGGTGTTTGCGTCCTCGTCCGTCCACTGGATGCTGTCGTAGAAATCTTCGTCAAGCGCCATTTCCACGCGGTTCGAGGACTGGCGGGCAAGTTCGCGCGTGTAGTAGCCCATGAGCTGCGAGTGCAGCATGGTCATCGGCAGGCTATCGAGCTTGTTTCCGGTGCGTGGTCGTGATGTGTCTACGTCCTTGTCCGGGATGGGCGATTTGTATTTCTCAGTTCGGACCGAGCCATCGTCCGCGTTCAGATCAAACATGGCTCGGCCCCCAGCGCAGGCGGCTAGTCGCGCAGCTCCGTGGACCGGATCGCAGTGCCGTTTTTGTCATAGATGATTGCCTCCGCAACGACGCTCTTCTCGCTCTGCGGAAACGGCGGAATATCTAGGAGGTCATCGAGCATGTCCTCGACAAACGACACGATCTTGATGAAGGTCGGGAGGTTGTCGGGGAGACGTAGGCTTTTGGCGAATTCACAGGCCTGGAATGTGGCCTCGACGGGATCGCCGACATCGCGGCTCCAGACCCACGCCCGCGCTTGCGTGATGACGCAAGGAACAAGCCTATCGTCGAAATCCCTGCCCGTTGGGATTAAGACCATGCACGGTTGCCAAGAGTGCTCCAACCGTATCCATGTTCCTATAGCGGTAAGATCCCCACGGGTCTTTGTCCAGTACCGTCGGTCTAAATCTAGTGCTTCAAACACGCTTTTTCTCCACATTTGGTGTGTCTACAGTCTCCCCGGTGCCCGTATCGAACCGGGCAGCGATCTTCACGGCCTCTTCAGCCCCGGCTCCAGCGGCCATTGCTCCAAGCGCGAACTGGCCCCCGGCTCTATCGGAGAAAGTCATCCGGCGATCTGTTGCGAGCGTGCCATCCAGCACGGCGATTGTTGTCATTGCTGTGCCTGTTATGCTGTTAGACCAGAGGCGCGAGAGCGCCTGCGGGTGGTTTGGGCCGGGCTCATCCTTCCCCACGAGCCGGCGATCCGGCGGACTTCTTCCCGATACTGAGCCTTCTGCCGGAGAGCATCGACGCCGTGTTGGTGCCCGTTCCTGGCGGGCTCTTCCGACCATGCGCCCATGTTCGCGTTCCACCGTTTTCGGTAGTTGTCGATGTGCTCGATACCTTTGGCGCACTTCTCTTCGTCAAACAGGTAGTTCACCATGTCGTCGCGCAAGGCGGGGAGGCCGATGCCCATCAGGTCCGGCGTGCGTGGGACAATCTCGATGTGCTGCAATCCAAGCCCTTCGAGCATCTGCTGGGGCGTTTCAATGACAAGCTGGCCGGGGCGGCGATGACTGCCGTCATGCGGCAGGAAGTGATGCCCGTAGACGTAGCCGCGCGCCTGCAGCTCATGCACCACGTAGGAATAGGCTTCGGACGAACACTCGAAGTAGTCGATGAAATGGTCCATCAACCCAATGCTCTGTTGGAACCAGATCGCGATATCGTCATCGACACCCAGATCCCAGAACGTGTTGACAGGGAAGGTCGGGTCATAGGGGACGCGCGTAATCCGGCCCTCTTTCCGTGCCCTTGCGATCTGCTTGCCGAGCAGCACGCCATCGACCGAAACCTTGAACGATTCCTCGACTGTGGACGGGTATTCCTGCCACATGAGCTGTTCGTCGTCGGCGTAGTCATTGCGCCGCGTCTGCACGTACCAAGCGCGCTTTCTCGCGGAAATCTGTCGGCCGATAGCTGCCTCCAGATTGTCGAAGTATCTGCGGTCCTTGTCGCTGATGAAGACGCCTTCCGGGTCTATCTCGTATTCATCCGCGTCCCACCACGATGCGAAATGGAGCCGATATTGAAGCCGGTTGAGGCGCTTCCCCGCCTCCTCGTTGGCCTTTGCCTCCATGACAAACTTATAGAAAGGCCCATCGCGCCCTTTGGCGGTACTTTCAATGAAGACCATGCCTTGGGCTGCTGCGGGCAATGCGCCGGTTGTAACCTTCTCAGCGCGAAGCGGGCTTTCCGCGCAGATGATGCCGAACTCGGAGACGTGCAGCCAATTGAGCGTGTCGCCGCGCGCGCTCGTCGACACCTGGATCGAAGAGCCATTCGAGAAGTATTTTTCGGTGACGTTGTCAACGCAGATCGCGGCCTTCGCCTTGATGAAGTCGGGCAGGCGGGTATAGGCAAATTCGATCTTCGATTTCATGATCGTCTGCGCGGTGGGCCGGTCCTGCGCGATGATCGCCCCGCGTTGGTTGTCGTTGAAAAGACAGGCATCGAGGATCAAGAGCTGGATAAGGGTAGAGAAGCCGCGCTGGCGTGCCTTTGGCACCATGTTCTTCCACCAGATGCGCTTGAGGAATTTCTCCTGCGCCTCATTGGGGACGAACAGAACGACCTTCTTGGACTTGTCGAGGATGTAATAGAGGTTGCGGATGCGCCAGTTAGGGTCTTCCAGGTTGGCCTCTAACTCGTCGGCCGTAAGCCCCGCCAAATGTTCGTACATATCAGCTCTCGCCCTCCGGTTCTTCGACCGGCGAGAAGGCCGTCAAGGCTTGGTTCTCTGGCTGTTCTGGATCTTCAACCGGCTGGATAGTCGTGCCGCCGAGATTTTGCAGGAAGGCGTCCATAGCCTCACGGCCACCCAGCGGCCCGTCTTGTGTGGGCGGCTTCGCGCGCCAATGGTCCGGGTCTCGGTTGAACAGCCAGACGGTTGCCGCTTTCGTATCCGGCGGGACGTGTTCAGTCACATAGAGGCGGACGAGAGAGCCATCAACCACCACGACTTTTTCTGCGTCGTAGCTGTAGCCTGTGGCTCTCTTGTACAAGCTCTCCTTAACTCGATCATCGGCGAGTTTTTTGCCGCTGTTCAGTGCTTCACGGAACTCCGGGAACCGAACCTTCCAGAGATATATGGTTCGTTGAGTGACGCCGAACGCTTGCCCCACCTCATGGTCGGTTGCACCCAACCGCCCGAGAATGCGGGCCATTTCGACGCCTCCATCCGGCATTGGCCGGTTCTCAGCCATGTTGATGATTTCCGGCTCGACGGTGATCGTGGCCGGGTCGTTTCTCTGCTTCGATGGCTTCCGCGAGGCATCCTTGGGTTTTGGCCTTTCGCGGGGGGCTTCCTTGGTCTTTTCCTGAGTGGTGCGCTTGGCTTTCGGCGTGGCCTTCATCTGGTTGCGTTTCTGGAACGCATTGAGAGCCTTTTCCCGGCTCTTCCCGAGTGTGGTGTCTGCTTTCCGTGCCATAAGCTACGCCAGATCCAACCGCTCACCGTCTGCGGTTCGTGAAGCTCGTGGGGGAGCAATCGCGAGCCTTTGCGGTGATCCCTTTGAATGCCCGCTTCGCGGCTTCACGCTGTATTGCTGCCTGTCGCCAATGGACTTGCATCTTCGCAACTTCGGCTATTTCTGCCTCTGCCTCACGACATGAGATCTGTCCAAGAGCGGTGATGTAGAGAAAACCACGCTCAGTCAGTGCGATAAGCAGCGTTCGGAGTTTGCGCGTCGAGCACCCAAGTTGGTTTGAAAGCCAACGTTCATCGCGTTCAATGGCGTCGCCCTGGTCGTAGATCAGATCCAGAATAGTCGCCAGGGCGCCACGCTCTTCGAGTGTGAGCGGCGCGCATTTGACCAACTGTCTCTGATGGAAACGCCGATGATAAAATTGGCGCGGTTGATTTTTGGCCATATTCCAGCCCTCTATGCCTCGCTCGGGCAACGCCCCGAAGCCAAGCTCTCTTGTTCTTCTCGCAACCGCTGAATCTGGCTGTCGATGGCGGCGATCCGTTCTTCTCGCACAGCTCGCGCAAGCCACATTGGGGTATCGATAAGAGCGGCGGCGAGAAGGGACGGCCCGTAGACATGAACCAGCCGGACAAAATTGGAGGTAGAAGGCTGAGCCTTCTTGAGCATCCAATTTTCGACGGTGCCCGCCGGTATGCCAGTGTCAGCGGCGACGTTCTGGCAGAGCAAAGCCGGATACTTCTGCCGGAAGTAGTCGAGCAGGGCGTCAAGATCGTAGGCCACCGTCAGCTCCCGGCAGTGTTGCCGGGTGCCAACGGTGGCTCTCCCCTTTGCTCCCGTCGCATAACGGGATCGGTCCTCGTGGAGGCCTGCGGTCACAAGGGGCGACCTCCTCACACGAGCAAGGCCAATGCTCCGGGCAATCAAGTCCGCCACATTACGGGCAAGGCGAACGATCATGGCCGGGGCGGCCGTTGGCGACGCGTCGGCCGCCGGGGCAGGGGAAGCATCAGGGGCAGCCAGATCGGGTTGCCCCTCCGGGATAGGGAACGTGATGATTATCGCGCCGGTCATTTTGCAACGCCTCTTTTGGAGGGTGCCCCGAACAGATCCGGGCGGAGGTGTTCGCGCCGGATGGCCCCTTCCGTTGCGCTTTCCAGCGCTAGCGCTGTCTCCGCTGAAATGCTCTTCGCGTGGCGGAGGAGATGAGAGATTTTTTGCTGAGAACAATTCATGCGTCTGGCGAGTGCCATCTGAGAGCCCCCGCAAAGTGCGATGGCATTCTCGATGGCGCTTACCAACCGCTTACGGTCGGTGGGCACAAGCACGCTCCTTTTTCCTACTAATTGATTGGTCAAATTTACCAATCAGTCAACCCAAAAATTGGTTAGTGTGATCGTGCGCCAAATTGGTAGAATTTGAGAATGTCGGTAGGAAAAAACGTGCGGCACTACCGCAGCTTGGTGCATTTGTCACAAGGACAACTCGCGAAAGCGGCGGGGGTGAGCCAACAACTCATATCTCACATTGAGCGAGGCGCATCGGACGGCTCGCATCGCTCTCTCGTGAAAATTGCGCAGGCATTGGGCTGTCGCGTTGCGGAGCTGGATCCGACTTGCGAGGCCGTCGAGCCAAGCGGCTCTTCGTGGCTTGTCCCGGTTTTCCGCCCGGAAGATGTGGCCGAATGGTTCGACGCGGGGGGCGTCGAGGATTCGCTCCCAGCCCCTCTGGAACGACAAGCAATGGCGCCGCTGGAGTGCTCCGGGCCAATCCTGGGCTTCCGGGTCCGTGATAGATCGATTGATCGGATCGCCCCGGTCGGCGCCCTCGTGGTCCTCGAACGCGAGCGGGCGCCATTTGCGCCGGGTGACTTCTATGGCTTTGTCGTAAAACGTGAATTTGTTTTCGGGCGGTATAAGAATGACGATTTTCGACGGTTGTCGCCCTATTCTACAGACCCGGATCTGGATGCTGTGTTCCTTCCAGAAGCAGTTTCGTTCCTTATGCGAATTCGTCGCATCGTTATCGACCTCTAGGCTCTTTCGTTTCCCGTGTTCGCGCGCGGCCACATAGAAAGAACTATCATTTAAATTCTATATTTAACTTACGCGAGATCCTGCCTAACAGGCATTGAAAACAAAGAAGAAATTGCAATTTTCAATCAAAAATAAGGTGCAAACTTCGGCCGGAATGACGGATGGAGGCGGGAATCGCCCGGCGGATACTAACCCTGTGGAAAACGTGTTTAAAACACGACAATGGGGGGCCGCATGCCGGGCGATTGCTGGGGAGCGCGGGCTACTTCAAGACGGCCGCGAGTAGGCGGTTCCGTATAGTGGGCTGGCGAACTGCTGCGCGCCCATCCTTCCGGCCGCGCTCTAGGGCATCGTGGTCCAGTCGTTCCCACCCCATACTCTTCTCGATTCGCTGCATTTCAAGCCAAAGAAAAGCATAATATACCTCAATAGTTGTCTCGGAACGGGAGACATCAGTGCAGACATTGGTCCTATCACCGTCGACATTAGTGTAAACGTTCATAACTCTGCCCCAAAACCTCGCTTTTCATAGAAAGTCACGGCGCTTCGTACAAAGAAAATATTGAAGACGGGTTCTTTTCTTAAATATTCTACAAACTGCGACTTTGCGTCTGACCTGTCAAAAACATCGGTATCTATGTTGACTTAACTAACAAATTAGTAGGTAATTTTGGCCGCTCAAGCCTTGTCAGCAAGAGCTTGGGAGAACGCGGCAATATATCTATATCATATCAATCTGATATGAATTTAATAGTAAGCGGAGAAGTATCGACTATGCGCGATCTCGACAGAGCCGTGGCTCGCTCCGAGGTTTTCGAAACTCAGGCGCGCAAGGCCGAAGCGCTCGCCTGCGACAGGCTCCTTGAGCGATTGATTGTCTTCCACGGAAGAAACGGCGGCCAGCGGTTTGAGATGCGCGGCATCGCTGGGGGCAACAATGGATTGCCGATGCATGCGGCGATCACTTCGTTCGAGCGGTTCTCTGCCACAGGCTGCGCACTCGGTTAGGCGCAGCGCGGCGTCACTCCCCGAAAAAGGCGCAGTCATCGGTATCCGGCATCTCGAACGAGCCATTGAGATACGCAGTGATCGCCTTGGACGCGGCGACCCAGCCGTAGCAGGTGCATACGGCATTGTCTCTGTTGCGCAACGCCTTGTGCCACGCCACTTGGTCGAACGACCGCCCACCACGCGCGTGATGGCGTAAGCCTTCGCGTTTCATTTCCACATAGAGCCCATGATAGAGGCCCCGCGCGACCGGCAGGTGAAGATCTGGCACCCCGGCGACGACGCCCTCCGCTTTCAACGCCGCAGCCGTTGCCTTATGGCGGTCGCCGCCATTCGGAATGGCATAGAGCATGGTGAGGTCGGGATATTTCGCGTAGGAGAAGTCGGCCCATTTAATGAGCGCGGCCTGCTCCTCGTGCTCCGAGGGGACCAGAAGCGATCTGGCGAGCCTAGACATTTATCACTCCAGAAATTGGAAGAGGGGGGATAGGCCGCGCTGGGACGCGCGGCCCACGGCCTACAGGCCCATTTTCGTGAATAGCCAGCGCCAGCCGAGGGCAATGCCACCGCCCATCGCCGCCCCCAGGGCAGTGAGGACCATCCGCCCCCCAATGAAGCGTTCGCGCAGGCGCGAAAACTCCTGAATCTGGGCGGTGTTTGCCGATGTCATTTGCGTCAGGGCTTCGATCTGGTCCGTCGCGGTGGCCACATCGTTGCGGATTTCCGAGATGCGGCGCTCTGTGCGCTCGGCCTCCACCGCTCGGAGCCGCTGTTCGGTAGCCTGGGCGCTCACCAGCTCGTTAAGCTGGGTTCGAAGCTGCAGCAATTCGTTGAGCTGCTTGCTCACCGCACCGATTGTACCCTCCAGCCGCCCGATGCTCTGTAACTGGCGCAGGACTTCGCTCGTAAGCTCTCCGCTCACTTGCTGTCTCCCCGCTTGAGCATCCGCAACGCCGTGTTGCCGCCCATGTACAGGGAGCAGTAGGTGACGAAGACGGTCGTGAACTCGCCGAAGGAGACTGTCAGCTTGAGCGGTGTGCCGAGAAGCGCGTCGAGAAGTGGCAGGAGAACCACATAGAACGTGATGCATCCGAGCATCAGCCACATGCCTGCGGGCCGCCACAGCCACCCGAAGGAACTGTCCTTCTTCATCTCGGCGAGCATGAGCTTGTTGCCCTGGATCTGCGCTGTTACCAGCGCGTCAATCAACTGCGGGACTTCCGGCTCCACGGCCGTTACGGCGTCCTCGATCACCGCCGGGGTGACGGTTTCGAGGTCTTCGACCGGCACACCGACTTTCTTGGCGATGGCATCAACCACAGCCCCGCCCACCGCACTGCCGGCCCCGCCGAAATGCTCCTGAAGGATGTTCTTCACGAGCGGTGCGCCGACCTTGACGGCCGCGCTGATCAGGATGGTTGCAAGGGCGGTCATACGATGACCTCCTTTGCCCCAGAGCTGGTGACGGCCACCGTTGCATAGGCTTCGGCGCGGGCCTTCTGATGCTGCGCGGCGATGTAGCGGGAAATGGCGTACACGGCGAGCCCCCCGATGAGGAGCACTGCGGCGGCCGTCACCGCATAACCGATATAGGGGGAACCAGAGAGGGCGTTCAGAAGGTCAGCGGAATTATCCGAACCGGCCGCCGACCCGCTGCCACCGCCCGCGAGCGCCGCACCGGTTGCGGCCTGTGCCGCCTTCTTCTTTTCGGACTTAACCCGGTTCGCCGCCGATGTGGCTTCATCCGCAGCGGCGGCTTTGATCCCGCCCGACGAAAGCCTCAGCGCATTCTGCGCCATGACGACGCCTTTGGTTTCAATGTCCGCGTCGCGGTTGGCCCACCCCTTGCCAAATTTCCACCAAGTCTTGAGCGACCGCTGCATTGAAAGCCGCTGGGAGCAGAGGTTCTTCACTCGGGCGACGGGGTCGGCGATGGAGGCGGAACGCGACAGCCATTTCTTCGACTGGCGGACGCCGGAGTTAACCGCGCCATCGTATCCGCACAGATCGACGCCTGGGAAAAGGTTCGGAGAGCCCACCGGATTCCAGTAGTTCTCGCGGTAGAGCTTGAGGGCTTCGTCGCGCGTGATCAGGCGAACGGACCGAGTGGGCAGCCCCCATTTCTTGCGGACGGCGTTGTAAGTTTTCTGGGTGACACCGAAATTCGTCGGCCCACCGGGGTCATCGGGGTCGTTCGACCAACCACCTTCCCAGGACGACGTGACTGCATGACAGGCGAGGAAGCGATCCATCGCGGGCTCCTAAAACTAGAGGTCCCGCACTCCTGCGCAGTGATTGCCACTTACCACAGGTCGTCAGTTGCAACAATAGCCGGATTGCAGTAGATACAGAGCCATAGAGCGCAGGAGTGCTTCCAACATCCCAATGGAGATGGAGCACCCATATGCCCACCACGATTGCATTCGGTGACAAGCGCGCTCAGAAAAAGTGGTCCGGCTCGCTGTTCATTCAGACGGCCCGGCAGAGCTATTTCAACAACCGTTTCATCGGCGAAAGCCCTGACAGCCTGATCCAGCGTCTGACCGATCTGGAGAAGGACGCGGGCGATACGATCACATTCGACCTGTCCGTCCAGCTCCGTGGTCGGCCGACCTACGGTGATGACCGGCTCCAGGGCAAGGAAGAGAACCTCAAGTTCTTTTCGGACGAGCTGAAGATCGATCAGATGCGCAAGGCCGTCTCGGCTGGCGGCAAAATGAGCCGCAAGCGCACTATCCACAACATTCGCCGCGTCGCCCGCGACCGGCTGGCGGAGTACTGGTCGAAGTTTTTCGACCAGATGATCTTCATCTATCTATCCGGCGCCCGGGGTATGAACGAGAACTTCATCGAGGATCAGAACTGGGCCGGTCATGCCGAGAACCCGATTCAGTCGCCGGATAATGACCATATCCTGTACGGCGGCGGTGCCACGAGCAAGTCGACCATCGACGATACCTGCGGCATGACCCGGGATCTGATCGAAAGCGCCGAGGTCAAGGCGTCGATGATGGCCGCAACCGACCAGAAGTCGGCACAAATGCTCCCGCTGAACATCGACGGCGAGAAGCACTACGTCTGCCTCATGTCCAAGTACCAGATGCACGACCTGCGCACCAAGGACAAGACGGGCTGGCTAGACATCCAGAAGGCGCTGGCGACATTCGAGGGTCGCAAGAGCCCGCTCTGCAAGGGCGGCGCTGGCATGATCAAGAACGTCGTGCTGCACGAGCACGAGGACGTGATCCGGTTCAAGAACTACGGCGGCGACGAAAAGCAGCCCGCCGCCCGGGCACTGTTCATGGGCCGGCAGGCCGGTGTGGTCGCCTACGGTTCGACCGGCGGCTTCCGTTGCCAGTGGGAAGAAACCACCCAGGACTACGGCAACGAGCCGACCATCGCCGGCGGCATGATCTCCGGCGTCAAGAAGTCGAGGTTCAATGACCGCGACTTCGGCGTGCTGGCCATCGACACCTACGCCAAGGACCCCAACGCCAAGGCGGCGGCGTAAGCCGCCGTCCCCCGTCCTTCTGTTTTCTCAACGAGGTAGAAAATGTCTGTTCATTATGGTGATGCGGCCACGGGGCTCGTTCCGTATGGCTACCCGGCCTTCGCACAGAGCCTGATCCGCAAGCGGTTCACGATCGATGTGGATGCGCTGGTCGCGGATGACCTTCTTATCGTCGGCGTTCTGCCGCTCGGGTGCTCTCCCTCCTACATGGTGCTGGACAGCGATGCACTCGATGTGGACGCAGAGCCGACCGCTGCCGTGAAGGTCGGCCTGATCAACGACGCCATCGACGACGTGTCGGAAGGCAGCAAAGTCGAAGAGCTGTTCACGGCCACAGAGGCGGTCCGCGCGGGCGGCGTGGAGGTCGGCGAAACCGCAGCGGTCGTCCGTGTGACGCCGGTCAACTACGACCGCGCGATTGCCTTGGAAGTCACGGCCGGGGCGGCAACGGCAAAGGCAGGCCAGATCGGCCTCACCGTCTTCTACACGACCGAATAAGCCGCGCCTGATGCGTGCGGGGGAGGGCAGCGAGAATTGCCCTTCCCCTAATCTTTGGAGACACCCCCATGAAAATCATCGAGTGCATCAACGGACCGACCGAGGTCCGGGTTGGCGACCGGTGCTATCGCTTCTCCTTCGACGCCAATGGCAGGGCCGTCGCAGAGGTGGTGAACCTGCGCCACATCGAATGCTTCCTCTCCCGGGCCGATGTTTATCGGGAAGCAGAAGCCAGCTCCCTCATGCCGGCGGATGAAACGCCCTCCGTTGAGAAGCCCAAGGAAGAGAAGACGGCTGCCGAACCGGCGAATGACACCGCCTCCGCCAAGCACACGCGCCACACCACGGCGAAGAAGGGCTGATCGTCATGCAGATTGAGAGCTTCATTCGGAAAGTGGTCGGGGTCGGCAAGAAGGCCGTTTCTTGGAGCGCACGCGCCATCAAGCGAGTGGTGAAGGCCATCGCGCCCATTATCGCATGGATCGGCAAAGTTCTGCTTTCGGGGAAACGCTGGATTGTGAACCTGGTCGCGAAGGTTACGGGGGCGATGTGATGGGGACGGCCGCCACAATCCTCACGAGGGCAGGCGTGTTGCTCTTCGATGACGAACACATCCGCTGGCCGTTGGCTGAACTGGCCGACTGGCTGGATGAAGGGGTGAAGTCGATCATCAAGGTGAAGCCGGGGGCTCACACTGAACAGATCGTCTTGCCGTTGGCGCGAGGCACAAGCCAGAAGGTTCCGCAGGACGCACGGGTTGTCCAGCTGATCGACATCTTGTGCAACGAGCCCAACGAGGATGGGGGCGGCGGGCGCGCTATCCGTTCAACTGCGCGGTCTTCTCTCGATGCAAGCGAACCGTCGTGGCATGACCCCAGCTATGTCCCGTATCGGCGGCAAGTTCGCCAATATGTCTACGACAGCACGCTCCCCTTCGACTTCTACGTCTATCCTGGCAACGACGGGACTGGTCGCGTTCGCGCGGTCGCGTCGACACTGCCGCCCACCGTCTCCGGGCAGGTGGAGGCGGGTTCAACGAATATCGCCGCGTACGAGATCCCGCACGGACTTCCCGAACAGTACGATGATGTGCTGCTCGACTATGTCCTCTATCGCGCTAACCTCAAAGACGACACGGCCGCCCAGCCCGCCCGGGCGACACTCCACTATCAGGCATTCTCCGCGTCATTGGGCTATCAGGCTCAAACTGAGGCTGCGGCCCCCAGCGGAGGCGGCCGATGACCATATTTGTGGATATCGAAGATTTTTTGCCGGAAGCCATCAAGTGGGCGCCGAACGTGTCGGACCCCGTGGCTTTGAAGGCGATCCGCCAGTCCGCTCGGGCGATCTGCAAAGCGGCGAGGAATTGGGTTGAGCCGGCGCAGATCGCAATCAGCCATCCGCGCATGCAGCCGACGTGTCCTGTGCAGGACGCCGATATCCTCGAAATCCGGCACGCCTTTCTTGATGACTGGCAGTTGGAGCCGGTCACGCTCCAGTGGATCAACGACGCCTATCCGCGTTGGCCGTTCGATCTTGAGCATGGGAACCCCCACTACATCACCCAGCTCCAACCGAACACGTTGACGGTCTACCCGTTCGCGACGGGGACGCTGTTTCTGCAAATGGTTCTGGTCCCATCGAGGAGAGCCAGCAGCCTTCCGGCGTTCCTGATGGACGGGGCCTTGGCGGAACTCCTGAGCGATGGGGCGGCGAGTTTTCTGCTCACTGAACTGTCATCGTCGAACCCGCAACTCGGCTTGGCGAAGAAGCAGACGTTTGAAGCGGCACTCACCACCCTGAAAATCGAAGCATTGCGCGGCCAGCAGAGAGCGCCGCTGCGCACGAAAGGAGCCTATTTCTGATGGCTGTCAGCACCTATTTGGCGAACCTCATGCTCGACGCGGGAATGCGCGGTATCGCCCCCGCTGTCCCGGACAAGCTCTATGTCTCGTTGCACACCGCCGATCCAGGCAAGACGGGAGCGGGGGAGGTGACGCCGGAGGCTTGGCCCGCATATGCGCGTCAGGATGCGACGGCGGGGGGCGAGTTGGGCGCGGCGTTCCTGCCCGCTGCCGATAGCGGCACGTCCAACAAACAGAAGCTCCTGTTCCCCGCGCTCGATGGCGCAGACCCGGTTGAAGTGACCCATTTTGGTGTTTGGACCGACGTGGGCGGTGGGACGTATCTCTATGGCGGAGAGCTGGAAAAGGCGAGGACCATCGAAACGTCGGATGAAGCCGTGATCTACGCCGGTAGTGTCACCTTGTCGGTGGCCTGATCGTGACATCCGCTGGGACCATAAACGGCAGTGCGCTCAATGCCCACGCCCTGAACGGGGGCAATCGAACTGTTGAGCTGGTCGCCGTGGTGGGGGCGTCTCTGCTGTCGTCTGCGGTCCTGACGGCTTCGCGTGCAGTGCGTGGGAATGGGCCTCTGCACAGTGGCGGGAATGCGGTTCTATCCTTAATTGGCGTCTTGTCTGGTGTTCATGTCGTGCGGTGGGCCATCTCCGGTGCGGTTGCGCGGCGATACCCTGCCAGCGCCGCGGCGCTCATGTCCCTGACGAATTCTGCGACGGCTGTACGCCGTACCAATGTGGCAGGGGATGCAATCGGGACCATTCATGCTTTTGGCCCGCTCGCGCTGAATATTGGTGTTTCCGGGAGATCACCCATCGCCTGGAGTGCATCCAGTGGGCTTGTATCTCGCATCGGCATTGGCGGGGGCAATCCCAGCCGCTTGATACCGGGACTGTACTTCACCGCGCGTCGCTCAGTGCCCGGGGTTGCGATCTATCGCACTAGCGTCGCTGGGCATCTCGACTATCGGTCATTCCGTCCCACGGTTGCCGTGCGCACGCGCGCCGTGAGCGCCGAGATCAGGTTTGCTACCGCCCGGGAGGCCCGGGAAATCACAATAGGACGAGAACCAAGGGCATTCTACGTCCCGAAAGAAGGAGGCTGGGCCTGATGATGCTCGGGGCCATTAGTAAGAAGCCGCTCGACCGGCTCGATTATCGGTTCGACTTTTCGCGCTGGATGCCGTCCGGGGACCACATCACAGGTGCGGAAGCCACAATCGCGGGCTCCACCGCGTCGGTATTCAAGACGGACTGGTCGGAGCGAGAAGTGCAGGTCTGGCTCGAAGGAGGCGCTGCCGGAGAACGGGGGACCGTCACCTTGATCATTACAACGGAAGCCCAGCGCGTGAAGGAAGTCGCTGCAGGCTTGGAGATTACGGAGAATTGCCGATGACAGCGCTCTTTGCCAATAACGCGGTCTCAACGCTGGCAGCGCCGATTTCGGCACAGGCGACCGCGCTGACTATTCAGGCCGCCGACGCCGCTCTGTTTCCAACCTTCTCGGGCGGAGGCGGAGCCGGCGAGTGGTTTCCTGCGACCATCATCGCTTCGACAGGCGAGATAGAAATCGTTCGAGTCACGGCCCGCAACGGTTCCGCGCTGACAGTCGCTCGCGCCCAGGAGGGCACGGCGGCGCGGGCTTTCGTTGCAGGGGCCAAGATCGAATTGCGGTTGACGGCCGGTACACTCTCAGAAATGGCGGGCAATATCGCGGTTCTCTCCAACGATCTGAACACTGCGACAACCACCCTGTCAAAGGCATCCAACATCGCAGTCACAGCGAGTGGTGGAATCCCTGTCGGTTCCGTGCAGAACGCGCTGGAGGAACTCGACACCAGCAAAACACCTGTCGGCCACCTGCACGTCATCAACGATGTGACGGGGCTTCAGGACGCACTGGACACAAAGGTCAATGCTGACGATCTCCCGGCAGGTGTGGCGGTGGGTTCTATCATGGCGTTCGGGGCATCCGAGCCACCCGCAGGATGGTTGGAGTGTAATGGGGCGGCTGTCAGCAGGAAAACTTACGCGGCCCTGTTCGCAGCCATCGGCACGGTGTTTGGAGGTGGGGATGCCGCATCAACGTTCAACCTGCCGGACCTGCGCGGCGAATTCGTGCGGGGCTGGGACCATGGGCGCGCGGTTGACGCTGACCGAGGGTTCGGTTCGAGCCAGCTTGATGCAATGGAGGCATGGACGGCGTCGTTTATCACACGCTGGAACTACTCATCGGACGGTAGTCAGGGCGCGGCGAGCGTTAGTGATAGCGGGACACAGGGGGCTACCAATAGCAACGCAGGGGCTCGCGTCACGATTGATCCATCGCGAGTGGCGCGCACGGCTAAAGAAACCCGCCCGCGCAATATCGCACTTCTCTACTGCATCAAGGCGTTCGACGCGGTAACCGATCCCGCCCAGGTCGCTGCCGCAGACGTGCTGAGCGACATGGCTCGTATTTCGGGACGTGTCGGCGACGTAGAGGAGAGTATCGCCACTATCGTCGCCCCCATCGAAAGCGACGAAATCGTGGTGTCTGGTACCGGTGTCTATACCTGGGCGCACGGGCTGGGGAAGGTGCCTGTGTTATGGGGCGCATTTGCTCGGTGGACGGGGGACGTGGCGTCGGGCACTGGCTACGAAAAGGGGGATGAAGTCCCCCTGAATTTTCAGCCGTACTACAGCAGCTCATGGCGTGCAGGCGGGGTGTGGGCGGACAGCACTGAGTGCGGGTTCTCCTGTAATGACATGTCCGGCACCGCGATCATTGGCAAGAATGGGGCGGCGACTGATTCCTATCTTGCGAACAACCCGGATTGGGTTCTGTTCTTCCGCATCTGGAGCTGACAAATGCCGATAATTGCATATGAAACGGAGAGCGGCGTTCTCGGTAGGACGCTTGTGAACAAGCCAGCGGAGGGTGAAACCGTCGCCGACAACATTACTGCGATGATGGATGCCGGACGGCTCCCGAATCTCCCTTGGGCGCATTATTGCGTTGTCCCGGACGGTGGCGCAGCTCTTGCCAGCCCGCCCGCATGGTGGTCCGTCGATTGGGAGGCGGGCACCATCACGGTGAAAGAGCCCGCGCCGGGAGCGGATGACTTGAAAGATGCACTCGCGACACTGCGCTACAAGCGGGAGAGCAGCGGGATCGATGTCAGAGATATGCAGGTCGCGACCGACAACGAAAGTCTGGCAAAGATCGTTGGCGCGCGCATGAAGGCGGACAAGGATGCGTCCTTCACGACGCGATGGAAGGCCATCAACGGCTGGTTCCCCCTCAATGCGGAGGAAATTGTCGCGATGTCTGACGCGGCGCTCGCCTTCATTTCGGCTTGCTTCGATGCGGAGGAAGCCGTCTCGGTACAGATCGACGCCGGGGCGATCTCTACGCTGGACGAGCTAACCACCGCCTTCGAAACCGCGCTCACCACTGAGCTAGCGGCGGACGAGGGCACTTCGGAGGCGGCGTAATGCCCGTAATCCGGCTTTCTGGTTTCGCCGGGGAAAAGCCGCTCTTGAACCCCCGGCTCCTGCCCGAAACTGCCGCCACGGCGTCTTATGGGGTGCGCCTCGACGATGGCGCGCTCACACCTATGCGCAGCTCGAAGCTCATAGCCACGCTCGACGGAGCGACCAACGCACAGACGATCTACCAGCACCAAGGCGAGTGGCTGACCTGGGAGAAAGTTGTGCATGCGGCTCCGGGGCCGGTGGCGCAAGATCGCCTCTATTACACAGGCGACGGTGCCCCGAAGATGCGGTTGGACGGGGTGGTCTACGATCTTGCCTTGCCGCGCCCCGAAGAGGCATTGGTGGTTGGAGTAACCGGGGATGCGGACGAGGATGCAGACCCCCAGACCCGGACTTACTGCTACACGCTGGTCACCAGCTTCGGGGAGGAATCGGCTCCGTGTTCGGCGAGCGAGCTGGTTGATTGGAAGCCGGGGCAGGAAGTCACGTTGAGCGGCTTCTCTGTGGGTCCGGTCGGGCGCAGTGTCACACTGCAACGCATCTACCGGAGCCAGACCGCGACCTCCGGCACCTACTTCTACCTGATCGCAGAGCGCGCCGTCACGGAAGGCGATTTTGTCGATACGGTCGACGTAGACGATATCCAGGATGCCCTCCCATCGCAGCAATGGGATGCGCCACCGGACGGGCTCTCCGGGCTCGTGAGCATGGCGAACGGTATGATGGCAGCATTCTTCGGCCGGACGGTCTATTTCTGCGAGCCCTACCGACCGCACGCATGGCCCGAAACCTACACGATGACGGTGGACGCCGATATCGTCGGGCTGGGCGCGCTTGATGCCGCCCTGATCGTCATGACCAAGGGCCGCCCTTACATCATGAGCGGGACCGCGCCGGACAGCGTTGTCAGCCGGAAGCTCGAAGCGCCGTGGCCTTGCATCAACGCGCGGGCCATCGTGGATCTAGGCTTCGCGATCTGTTACCCGACGAAAGACGGCCTCGTCCAGGTTGGTGCGGATGGCTCGATCTCGCTGGCGACGACGGAGCTTTTCAGCCGGGAGACATGGCTTGAGTTTTCGCCGGAAACAGCGGTCGCCGGGCAGGATCGTGGCATCTACACGCTGTTCTATGACTACCTCAACGGCGAAGCCCAGCGCCTGCGCGGATGTCTTCTGATCAACGTCAACGCGGCTCAGTATCTGTCCCGCGTTGATGAGCACGCCTCGGCGGTCTTTGTGTCAGAGGCGGACGCCAGCCTTTACCTGACGCGCAGCGACGATCCGCAGGTCTTGCGCTTCAATGATCCTGATGGGCTCCCCAGCACCTTCTACTGGCGCTCAAAGGAATTCATGCTCGTGCAGCCGGTCAACATGTCTGCCATTCTGATAGACTTGGGTCGCGATAACGACCCTGCGACGGTGAGGTTGATAGAAGAAGAGCGCGAGCGCGTCCGGCAGGAGAATGAATCTCTCTTCAACGGCGACCTTGATAGCGCGGTCGATGAACGAGCGCTCAACACGGGCGCAATCGGGTCGGACAACCTGTTGGCGCTACCGCGAACGGAAGCAATCACCTGCAATATCTATGCGGATGGGAAGGTGATCGCCTCCAAGGCCATCGCCGGCCAGATCCTACGGCTCCCCGCCGGGTTCAAGGCGCGGAAATGGCAGATTGACGTGTCTGCCAACTCGCAAATCTCGCAGATTGCTATCGCCTCAAGCGTGGACGAGTTGAGGGGGCAGTGATGACAGATGCAGAACTGAGGCTCTTGCAGGAACGGCTCGACACTTTAGCGGGAAGCAGAAACGCGCGCGTGCGCGATCAGTCGGCCGTCCGACTGCAAGAGCTGGAAGCACTGCGCACCATCCCGAAAATGCGATCTGCGACAGCCACGGCCGCGCCAACGGCCGAGGAATTCAATCGTCTGCGCGATGACGTGGCCCAGCTCTATGCGCTCCTGTCCACCGTCGCCCGTGCTCTTGTGCGGCGAAACGAAGGGAAGGCGTGATGCAGGAAATCGTCTACGAGAACACCCCCGGGTTGATCGCCTGGGCCGAGGCGCACATTCTCGGGGTTCACTTCCGTCCAGATGCCAAGGCTATTGGGCACGCGCGCGATGGTGAGCTGACGGGCGTTGTCGTCTTCGACACGTTCACGACGACGGATTGCCTTTTGGCGGTCGCTTCGGATGGCGGCCACCGCTTTCTGTCCAGGGCGTTCATCGTGCATGTCTTCGCCTATCCGTTTCTGCAGCTCGGCTACAAGCGCGTCACATCGTTGATATCGGCGGACAATGAACCCTCTATTCGGCTTTGCTCGAAAATCGGCTTTCAGCGGGAAGGGACGATGCGCCGAGCCAGTGAAAAAGGCGAGGATCTTCTCGTCTTCGGCATGTTGAGGGAGGAATGCCGTTGGCTCCGCCCCTCTAGGAAGCCAGCTCGTTTGGCGCTATAACCGTCCCATCGCGCAGGAGTGCGAACCATCCCCCATTTAGGAGGTTCGCATCATGGGCAAGGGCAGTACCAGCTCTCCCGATCCAGATCCCAACATTGGCAAAGCGGCGCTGAAACAGGCGGAAACTGGCGAGGCGTGGCTCGACTTCGCCAAGGACGCCTATTCGCAGAACCTTGAACGCCAAGACGTTCTCGACAATCTCACGAACCAGATCACGGAACAGCAGCTTGGGCTGGCGACAGACCAAGCGGACTGGTCACGCGAGGATCGAGAACGCTACACGAGCGTCTATCAGCCTATCGAAGACGACTACATCGAGAAGGCCACCAACTACGCCACCGAAAATCGCCAGAACGAAGCGGCGGCCGAAGCGCGGGCGGACGTACAGCAGTCGGCCGCGAACGCCAGGGCGGCAAGCGAACGGCAAGCATCCTCTCTTGGCATAGACCCGTCATCTGGGCGCTTCGCCGGTATTCAAGCGGCGACGGATAACCAGCAGGCTCTATCGGAAGCGCAGGCCGCGAACACAGCACGGCAGTCGGTGCGGGACAAGGGGCTCGCCCTTGAGGCCGATGTCGTGAACATGGGCAAGGGCTACGCCTCGACGGCGGGTGCCGCAGCGGCCGGATCTGTTTCGGCAAGCGGAACGGCTCTGTCTGGGACGCAGGCGACCAATGCCCAGGCCCTTTCGGCGTCCAATGTCATGAACTCCGGGTATTCGGGAGCGATGCAGGGGTATGCGGGACAGGCCAATACCCTGTCGAACCTTTACGGGTTGCAACTCCAGCAGTGGCAGGCAGAACAGCAGGCACAGAACTCCAGCATGAGCGGGCTGCTGGGCGGGATCGGAAGCGCGGTCGGGCTTGCATTCTCGTCGGATGAGAACCTGAAAGAGGACTTCGCCGATATCCCCGATGGGGCGGCGCTCGATGCGGTGGAGAATATGCCGGTCAGCGAGTGGAACTACAAGCCTGGAGTGGCCGATGAAGGCCGACATGTTGGCCCGATGGCGCAGGATTTCGCCCGCGAAACCGGCCGAGGCGACGGCCATTCGATCCCGGTCCAGGATGCGATTGGCGTCACTATGGCCGCCGTGCAGGACCTCTCCCATGAAGTCGCCGGCATCAAGAAAGCAGTCGGCCTCAACGGCGCGCTCGGTGTGCCCACTATCCCTCGCGATGATAGAGCCCGTGACATGCGCCCGCCCGAACGCGGCGAGGGGCCGGGGCTCGATGTGATGATCGCGATCCCGGTGGATGCGAAGAAGAAGGTTAAGAAGGGTAAGTGAGATGGCAAATTTTGGAATTGGGCTGGGTGCCTTCATGGATGGCTTCACGAAGGGTGCCAACCTGCGCCATCAATGGGACGATAGGAAGGACCGCAAGGCAGCGCAGGCGGAAGACCGCGCCTACCAGCGCACGCGGCGAGAGCGGCAGGAGACGCTCGATGCACGCTCCGATGACGAATATGAACGAAAGAAGAAGGAACGCGATGCCATTCGAGAAGTCGGCCTCGGAGCGAAGCGGGAATTTGACGAAAAGGTCAAAGCCGGGGAGCTGAAGGAGGGGGATTTCGGGACGTTCTGGGACGAGAACGTTATTCCGCGGCTCGCAAAGCCTTACCTCGAAGCCGGCGATATGGAAGGTGCCCGCAGAGTGCGAGAGTGGGGCGAAAGCGCGGCGGCCAAGCGCGGGGGACAGTATGCTTTAAAGGCGATGACGCTTGCGCAACAGGGAAAGCTCGGCGAGGCACTTACGGCCGCGCAGAAGGCGGCCGAAGTGCGGGGCTATCTGAACCACGGGTTCAGCTTCGGGAAGCAGGAGCCGATCCAGGATCAGGACGGCAATGTTCTGGGCTATCGGGTTCATATGACCGATGCAGACGGCAAGGAGACGACGCAGGACGTTTCTGTCGGTCAGATTCCGGCGATGCTCGGGACTTTCATCAACCCGGAAGCTGCGTTCAACACCCAGATCGCGGCCCAGACGGCGAACGCGAAGACCGAGCACGATATCGCCACCTACAAGCGCAAGAAAGAGATCGATCGGTCCTACGCAGACCCGCAGAAAGCTCGGTCATCGGCCGTCAACGCGCTGAGGAAGCGGTTCGATGGCACGATGGACGACCAGATCTTCGACGATATGCCTGCCGCGAAACAGGAGGAGTTGATCAAGCGGTACATGGAAACCGAGATGGGGCGACCGGTCGGCCTCGCGGGAGGTGCGGAGAAACCCGCCATCGCGCAGCCTAGCGCTCCGCAGCCAACGGCGGCGTCGGCAGGGCGTTCCGTGGTGGTCGATAAGGCGACAGGGCAGCCGGTGGAAATGACCACGTCAGCGCCTGCCGCTCCCACGGCTCCATCCCGCGCATTCGCTGGTGCGGGCGGCCAGTCCACTGCACAGCCTGTCGGTCAGCAGCAGGAAGAGCCACAGGAGGCGTCAACCGAGCAAGAGGCCCCCGCCCAGGCCCCTGTAGGTGGTAGTGGGCAAGTGAACGGCGTTCAGGTGGACGACTTGCTCACCAGAGCCACGCGAGCGCTGAACGCCGGCATCGACCCGAGGGTTATCGCCGGTCAATTGAACCGCGTGGGGATACCGAGGTCGCTCTGGCCGGCTAAGCTTCAGACCGGCGCCTACGGGGACGTAACGCGCGTGTCGCCTGGGTTGGGGGGGTAGGCCCGGGACATATTATCCCTTGATTGAGAGGGAGCGCGGCGCGAGAACGTTTCTGGAATTAACCAGAAAAGAGAACACGATGCGCGCTCTTCTCGTATTTGCATTGCCTTTGCTCATCGCCGGCTGCGCCAGCACTGATGTGATGAAACTTTCCCAAAATGAAATCGCTATCGACACGTCGGCCGCGCCCATTTGTGGGGCGGCCGGCGCCGCTCGTGTCGCCCAACGCATGGCCGCCGCCGAAACCATCAAGGCCGGCTACGACCGCTACCAGATCGTGGCGACCGGCCGCGACAGCAGCGTTCATGCAGTGCAGATGCCCGGTAGCTATAACACCACCGGGAGCATGGCGACTTATGGCAACTACGGGTCGTTCAACGCCACCACCACCTATACCCCGGGTCCGACGTTTGTCGCCGGTCGGCACCATCAGCAGTTGGTGATCCGCCTCTTCAAGAATGGAGAGCAGGGGAGCGCGAACGCCATCTCGGCCCGAGGCGCGCTCGGGCCGAAGTGGCAGGAAATCATCAAGCGCAAGTCGCTGACTTGCTCCGTCGATTAATAGACCCGCTCAGGCAGCTCCCGACGTAGATCCCGGTTTAGCGCCTTATTGCGGATCAACGTGCCATCTTCCATCCGAGCGCTATTGGAACGTCGCGTTCGGATGGAGCGGTGCAGTGTGTCGCTCGTGATCCCAACGCCTCGATGATAGGGCGAATGATTGAACTTGCGGATATCATCCAGCGCCTGGTGCTTTGCATCATCATCGCCGGTTAACGTGGCGAGCGCCCAGCGGTTGATCAGCTTTTGGCGGGCCTCCTTGACACGATGTTCAGCGTTCTTGAGTGCGTTACGCCGATCATAGGTTTCAGCCACGGCCGCCGGGGTGAACCCCAGCGCCTGTGCGATCACGCCCTGTGTTCCGATCTGGTCCCGCGACATGAGCTGGTTTGATCGAAGATCCACCAGCCCCTCATTCTCGTAGCGCACGGCCTTGAGAAGATTGCGGATCGCGGTCGGGGCCATAACTTCGACACCGCGCGCCACCTGTCCCTCCTTGATCAGAGACAGGCCGCTCCACGCGCTTTCGGCCAGTGATGCGGTCGCGCCGAGTGACTGACTGAGCCAGTAGTAATACTCGTCGCGCCCCTCCAGCTCCCGGTAGGGCGAGCGGAACCAAAGATCCGGCATGCCGATGCGATCTGAGAGCGAAATCCCGAGATAGTGCCCCGGGACGCCATTGAGAACCACGCCGCCCAGCTCCGGCCCCAACACGTCGACGACATCGGCCTTGAACCGCGTCTCGAAATCAACGGGGTCGTCGTCATCACCGAAGACCATGCTGGCCAGCCCCATGATGAGATTGTAGCCGATAGACCCGGTGAGGCCGCCCATCAGCGCGATCATGCCGGAGACGCCTGCAAGCTGGTATCTGGCCTCGCGGCGTGCCTGCGGCGTATCCCCCTTGAAGGACTGATAGGCGTCCCGGAAGATCCGGTAGAGCATGTTGATCTGGAACTGACGGAAGACCAGCGCGACCTTGGCCACATCGTTCTGCAGGGCGCGCGGACGTGACGAGTTGGAATAGTCGAAATGCGTCTTCCACGTCATTTCGTGGGCCAGATCCACGGCCGCGTCATGCGTGTTCCCTGCCTCGCGCGCCAGCCGGTAGGCGGCCATCGCCGTGATTTCGCGGTTCGCGACTTCCGCGCGGTGGAACGCCCACGAGATAACAGACATGACCCGGGCGCGCAGAGGGCTGTAGTCGATGCCCGTGTTCCCGACGCCGGCCAGATCGTGGCTGCGCGTGCGGTCGATCAACCCAGACTGGTCGAAGACCTCCATCGCGCGACGCTCGTCGGCCGTGAGGGCCGCGCCGGCGACTGAGCCCTTTCCGCGTACCGCATCGAGCGATGCGCGGACGAGCGCTCGGGTGGCCTTGAGCACGCCCCCGAACCGAGCCCCCAGGATCGGCACCCCCATGATTCCGGTCTGGCTGAGGTTGACCATGGCCGACGCCGGAGAGCCGGCGAGATACCAGACGAATGCGGTGCTGGTCATGGTCTGCGCCACACTCGAACCTGTCGGGTTCATGACCCAGCGGTGCCGCTTGTCCAGCTCATTCGCCAGCGCCATCGCGGCCTCTTGGTTATCCTCTCGCCGGGCTTGGTCGAATGTCTCGTTGACCAGCTCCTGCATGTCGAGGCCGAACTTGGCCCGGGCCATCTGATGGGAGGCATGGAACATGTGAGAAGAAAACACCCGGAGGGCGTCGTCATGGTAGCCAGCCGTGCCCTTGCGATGGATATAGCGCTTGCGCATCGAGATATCGGGCAGTGTCTCCAGATAGCGCTGCCAGATTTGATCCATCAGATCCGGGTCGACACCACTGCCGCCGAGCAGCTCCTCAATCTCGGCGACCATGCGCGGGTCCATCATGGATTTTGTGCTGTCGTTGGACTGAAGGCGGCCGTGCTCGATCGTGGCCCCGAGCTTGTCGCGACGCGCCTCTTTCAAGAAACGCTGTTGGTCGGCCGACTTCTCGAACCGCGAGAAGCTGACCACCGCGCCGGAGCGATCTCGGATTGTGACGAAATATTGCCCGAAGCGGCCGAGGGGGAAGTATGGCGCCGGGACGCGGCTTTGCTCGAAGGACTGGCGCAGGCGGGTGATGCGAGCCTTGCCGCTCCACAGGGAGCGGTTTTTCTCTGCCGTATAGGCCGACAGGGCATCTTGTTCGGCGTTGCGTTTGGCGAGGCCGGTGAGCCCCGCGTCCGCGATTTCTTCCAGCTTGGCCTGATAGCGCTCGCGTGCGCGCCTCTGGGCGATCTCCTGAGCCTTCTTCACGTTGTCGAGTAGGATCGTGTCCAGCTCCAGCGCTTGGGCTTTGTAGGCGTCCCGGACGGCCTGGAACAGAGCTTTGCCAGACGGGGGCAATGCCATGTACCGCCGATGCAAGGCGGAATATCCGCTCTTGGCTGTCATTTCTGCGTCTGCCGAAGACGGGTCGACACCAGCGAGCGTCGAGGCGTGCATCAGATCGGAGATTTCCTTGGCGCGGCTCTTGTCCTTGCCAAGAAGGCCGAGGCGACTGTAGCGCAGCCACTGGCCGGCGATCTTGTCCGCCTCTTCGTGCTTTCGGCCGCGATAGGCGTCCATTTCCCGCTTCTTGTTGAGGTAGCGGGAAACGGCGGTCATGCCCTTCTGCGCCAGCTCGGGGAAATAATTGAAGGGGATGGTCGCCAGCGCGGGGGGCTTCCAGTCGATGAGAACGCCCTTCAGCTCCTGGATGACGCGCCCTTCGGTAACGTGACTGAGGCGTCCGCCCTCTTTTCGTGGATCATAGCGCGCGCCTGTTTCACGAGCACCTTCCGTTCCTCTGAAGGAGGCAACCGGTTCAAGGTTCGCTGGAACGCTTTCCAACTCTGCAATGTGTCGAAAGGACTTGGCGGGTCGATCAGACCCAGGGTCGCGAGGGTTCTTTCCGCCATAGAGCTTCTCCTTGATTGTGTCAGCGGCGGCGTCAAGAACTTCGTCCAGTCCGGGAATAGACGCCGTATCATAAGGGGTGTCGTCGGTGTAGTCGATCAGCCCAGCGCGTTGAACGGGGATAACGCGGGTGTTGTCGTCGATTACCGTTGCGAGCGCCGGCGATAGCCGCTTGTCGTTGACTTCGCCCTGCAGGAAGTCGCGCAGGGGCGCGTCTCCCGCGTTGATTGCGTCGCGCAGGGAGGTGTAGGCGGCGGCCGGGTCTGCAAAATTCGATGCGAGGAAACCGCGCGAAGCGGGAGTGAGGGAAGCGCGCGTGTCGCGCCCATCGTGGCCCAACGTCCAGACGGAATAGACCCCCGGGTGCCCCAGCATCGAAAGATCTGCTTTCGAAAGCGGTGTGGATCTTGGGTGGTTGTGGTAGATGACCAGCCGGCGATCCGGGTTCAATACGGCCCCGGCCAATTCCGTGTTCAATCCGACGAAATCCGGCAGAGAAGACGTGCCGAAAGCGACAATGGCGCCGTCGTCATCGATGGCGATCAGATGTTCGTGTCCGGTTTTGCGGCCCGGCTCTAAAACGGCCTCTGCAGCCCACGTTTTGAGTGGCACGCTCGGGTCGCGTTCGGGCACGGGCATGGCCACGAGTTGCTTGCCGGGGAAGCGAGTAAGCGTGTCCGGCCGCTTGTTCTCAACCGCAACGTCCGGGGTCACAGCCTCGTCGGCCGGGGTGCTCTCGGTCGCCTTCTTCTGCGGGCGGAGCTGGTCGATGAGGCGTCTATGCGTGGCTGTTGTGTCCTCCAGCTCCTGCTGGAGCGGCCACGGGCCGATCTGCTTTTCCAGCTTCGGTTTCTGGTCCTGCAACTGGCGTGTTTGGGTCGCGTCAGCGACCGGGGCCGTGGCGATCTGGCCGATGGTGTTGGCGACTTTCCGCCCGAGGCCGACAGGATCTTGTTCCGTGATGTCGGCTACGGGGACGGTGTGATCGCGGGAGCCCTGGAGAACAACGTCCCACGCGTTGTCGAACGCTTGTTCGATGGCGATGGAGAACCCGCCGATGGTTCCGACTTGCTGCGGCTCCGAAACCACCCCGTCGATTGTCGCCTGCCGCATCTTGGAGATGAGCGCCGCGCCGAACTCCTTATGCTTGTCGAAGGTCTTCCCCCCGACCGTGCCCTCGAAAGAGCCCGCGCGGAATTCGTCGGCGAGCTTGGCGTCTGCTTCCACCTCGTCTTTGCGAGCCGCAATGTCCGCCAAAGTGCTGTCGATAATCGAAAGCTGGCGTTTGATGCGATGCTGCTGGCGCTGATGCTCGTTGGCCTGGTTCTCCAGCGTGCGCAGCTTCTTCCGGGTCTGCATCTCTTCAAGGATAAGCGGGTTGCCGGAGGCGGCGGCCTTCATCTCGGCCGCGCTGGCGACTTCGCCCCCCAGGTCCTCCACGGAACGCTCGCCCACTGATCCCTTCCGAACCTGCTGAACGAACCGGGCTTTCGTCTCGATCCCCTGCCACTGGCGGGCATCGAGCGTCTTCTCGGTGGCGTAGCGCAGGATCTCGACACGGAAACCATCCGGGTCGGCGTCGTAGAGCATGTTGCCCTGTCGGATGATCCGCCCGTCACGCTGTTCTAGGTCGCTCGGCCGCCACGGCGCATCAATGTGATGCAACGCGACAAGGCGGGTCTGCACGTTGGTTCCCGCGCCCATCTTCGGCGTGGAACCGAACAGGAAGCGGACCCGACCGGCGCGGACCCTCGCAAACAGCTCGTCTTTCTGGATGTCGGTGCTGGCATCATGGATGAACGCGATTTCGTTTCCGGGCACGCCGAGGGAAATCAACTTCCCTTTGAGGTCGTCATAGGCGGAGAACTCCCCGTTCAGCGCGTCGAACTCGTCCGGCGACATGTTGTCGAGCTTGGTCTGCGCGTCCTCGTCGCCCTCGTCGGCCTTGCGGATCAGGTCTTCCAGCGCGGCCTTTTCCTTGGCCTTGGCCTTCTTCGGCGTTGAGAGGTCGATGAAAACGAGCTGGGTGCCCTTCTGTGCGGCCCACTTGTCGTAGATGCGCTTCATCTCCGCAGCAGCGCGGTTGATCTTGGACCCCGCATAGTCCCCAGCATCAGAGTAGATCAGGCGCATGTCGAGCGCCGCTTTCCGGGCGTCCGACATGATCTTGAGCATGTTGTCCGCGCCCTTCTGCATCTTGCCTTTCGGCAAATGCTCGGCGCGATAGACCAGCGAGCCCTTGGGATAGACGAGAGCGCCATCCGGCCCGGGCTTGCCCTCGCCGATATAGGAGAGCTGCGCGGGCGAGGGCTTCACGACGATCAGCGTAGGCTTGCCGCCGGCGACTTCCGGTAGGTTCAGTTTCTGCCCGCGTTCGGCGAGCTGACGCTTGATATCGTCGTTGGTGATCACATCCGCGAACTGGCGGTATTGCACCATCAGCTCGGGGATGTTGACGAACTTCGCGAAGCGCGAGGCCATCTTGTACTGACCGGATGGGCTCAACTCCCAATCAGTCACCACCTCGCCGAAGACACGCGCCCAGGCGTCGAAGTGGCTGATGCCTTGCTGTTGCAGCACCTTCGAACCGAGGTAGCGCTGGAGCGTGAACATCTCCGCCATGGAATTGGAAAGCGGGGTGCCGGTTGCGACCACGATGTTCCCGCCGGTTGCGGCGAGGATATGGTGGAGCTTCATGTATATGTCGGCCGCGCGCTTGCTACCCGCAGGGTTGCCGAGCCCACCAACACGCTGCATCGAGGTTGCGAAACCGAGGTTCTTGAACTCGTGGAATTCGTCCACGTAGAGGGCGTCTACGCCCAATTCATCGAAATAGAGCCCCTGATCCTTCCTGCCTGCATCGAGGAGCTTCTGGAGCTTGGTGTGCAGGCTCTCCTTCTGCTTCTCCATCTGCTTGACAGAACGGCTCTTCGCTCCATCCGCCTCGCGCAGCTCCGCTATCGACTGCTCGATGTCGGCGACCTGTTCATTGATGAACCGGGCCTCGATCTCTGGCGACACGCCCAGCAGACCGAACTGCGAATGGGCGACGATCACAGCATCCCAATCGCCGGTCGCGATACGCGCCGTCAGCCGCTTGCGGTTCGCGGCGGAGAAGTCGGCCTTCGACGGTGCGAGAACGCGCGCGCCCGGGTAGAGCTTCTGGAAGTCGGCTGCCCACTGCGCGACAAGGTGGTTCGGAACCGTGATCATGGGCTTGCGCGCCTGACCAGTGCGGCGCTTCTCCATGATCGACGCAATCATGGCAAAGGTCTTACCCGCGCCGACGGTGTGGTCGAACAGGGTGGTAGAACTCTGCAATGTCCGCCAGACGGCCGCCGACTGATGCGGCCGCAGCTTGATCACGTCATCAGAGACTTTGCCCGGGAACGTCAGGTGCGAGCCATCGAACCGCCGCTCAACCGTCGTGTTGAAGGTGTCGTTGTAGAGCCGGGCGAGCTGGTTGCGGCGCGCGTCGTCATCCCAGATCCAGTTTCGCCACTCAGTGGCGATCCGGGCGACTTTCTCGTTGGCCGCTTCCGTCGCCGGCTGGTTCAGCTCTCGCTTGTCCCTCGATATCTGGTCATAGATCTGGAGGGTCGTTCCATTGATCGCGGCCCGCAGTGCATCGGCGACGGAACTCCTTTCCGTCGCCCAACGCGCGTCAGACGCCTGTGTGGAGCGCGGGACTTCCAGCTCCCACTTGCCGGTGAGCTTTGAATAGATCGCTTTGGTGTTGCGTGGATCGTCCGTCTCAGTGATATGGGCGATGAACGCCTTGATGTGCTCCGGCGGTATCCACGGCGCGCCGGGCTTCACGTCGATGTCGGCCGGCTCGATGTCATCGGGCTGGATCTGGGACAGCGCCGCGACGTTGCGGCGGAAGGCAGGGTCCGCCTGCGCTGCTCGTTCGGCCTCGGCCAGCTTCTGCTTCACGTTGCCCGACAGATAGGCGTCGGCCGTCTCATAGCCGCCGTTCGGGGCCTTGAAGATCAGAGCGCCCAGCTCCGCCGTGATTTCGTCTTCCGACTTCCCGTAGAGTGCCGTGATCGCGCCCATATCAACGCGACCGGTATCCGCCAGCACCTGGGCGAGAGCATCTTGCGCTGTAGCGGCCGTGCGAGGCGGCTGGTAGGGCTGTTGCGTTCTCTTGGTGAACACGGCGGCCTTATCGGCAGACGGGGCGCTCTGGGGCTCTCCGGTGCGGTCGGAAACCGCCTTGGAGATGCCCTTCTTGAAATTGTCTTCGAGCGCGGAGAGCTGAGGCCACGTCGGATCTTCGCGGAAAAGCCGCTTGTTCACGTCAAGGTTCAGCGGACCGAAGTCCGCGGTAAAAGCGTCATACACCTCATTGAGGCGCTTCCGCAGGTTCGCGAGCTTGGCATCGGTGACCGCCGGGTCGATCTGCGCCACGCGAAGGCGCTTGAAGGCATCGCGGATACGGATCATTCCAGCGACACGATCAGCAGCTTTGGCGTTTGGAGCCTCATAGGGCTGCGCGCGGGCTTCCCCAAGCCTATCGGGGAGCCGCTGGTGGACCGCGCCGCTCTTGTCGAGGAAGAAGCTGCCAACGTCCACATCGGCGGCTTCTGCAGACGGCGCACCTGCTTCGGGCGGCGCGATCGATCCCGGTTCCGGCATGATATTGCGCGGCAAGCGGCCCAGCGCGGCGGCAAGGTCCGCATTCAAATCATGGCCTTCACGCCCTATTAGAGCGGGCTCGCCGGGGCCGTACATGGTGCCGTATGCGCCGAAGTCGCCGAGCATCATTTCGGGATGCTCGATGAAGTACCGATTCAGCGGCACCTTGTTGCCGTTCTTGTCGGTGTATTCGCCGATTTCGAGCCACTGCTTGTTGGTGCTTTCGTCATCCTGGGCGCGATCCTCCGGGAGTTTGCGCAGGATGACGATATCCGTCGTCACTTCCGTCCCGGCGTTCTTGGCGAAGGCGTTGTTCGGCAGACGGATCGCCCCGATGAACTCCGCCTGTTCGGCGATCATCGCACGGGCTTTTGCGGCCCCAGCATCGAGGAAGCTGTTGGTAATGACCATCGCCAGCACGCCGCCCGGTCGCAGACCTGCGACTGACTTCGCGAAGAAGTAATTGTGTATCGACAGGCTGTTCAGGCTACGGCGCTCGGCATCGTACAGGCGTTCAGAGCCGAACGGCGGGTTGCCGATAGCGAGGTCGAAATACCCATCCGGGACGGAAAGCGTCTGGAAACCTTTGGGGGCCTGGATGTTGTGGTCGGGGTAGAGTGCCTTGGCAACCGTCCCTGTGATCGCGTCCAGCTCGACGCCGGTGACATGGGTCGCCGATTTGACGTTCCCGGGCATGAAGCCAAGGAAGTTTCCGGAGCCGACTGACGGCTCCAACACGCGCCCGCCCTTGAAGCCCAGCCGCTCGGCTACGGCCCAGATCGCCTTCACGATCTCGGGCGAGGTGTAGTGCGCATTGCGCGTTGAGGCCGCCGCCGCCGCGTATTCATCAGCGGTCAGCAACTCCTTGAGCTGCTTGGCCTCCTTCTCCCATCCCTTCGGGACCGTGCCGTCCTCACGATAGAACGCGGCGGACAGGCCGCCCCAGCCGACCCACTTGGCGAGTTTTGCCTGTTCCTGCGCGGTCGCGGGCCGGTTCTCTTCCGTCACCTTGCGAACGATCTTGATCGCCTCGATGTTCGCCTTGAACTTCGTCTTCGCGCCGCCTTGCCCGATCTCGTCGGCATCGGTCAGCGTGTAGTTGGACGGGATGTTCTGCGCCGGGGTCGCGGCGCTCTCGACCTTGCTCTCGGTCGCCGATATATGCGGTGTTTCTGCCTTGCGCGGCCGGTCGCCTGCTACACGTCGAGCGTCCTTTTGCCCTTCCGAACCGCTTCGCTCAGATCCTTCGTTGAGAACAGGCTGTTCTCGGGCGGGGCCTTCCCTTCTTCCGGCGGAAACAGATACTGCTCCCTCGTCATCTGGAACGCTTCGTCCGGGCTGAACCCGCTCGCTTCGAGCTGCTCCACTTCCAGATGCGTCTGGCTGACTGCCTCGTCCAGCGCTGCGTCCAGTTTCCCGCTCGTCTTCAGTGCCGCGAACCGCTTCGGCTGGAACTCCCGCCAATGCGCCCGCGCCTGTTCCTTCCAACTCATTTCCGCTTTCCTTTCGATGGGGGGCAGCGCTTGTAACCTGGGCACGAGCCTCCTGCTGGATCTTATCTGCCAGCTCATCGGCCGTCAGGTCTACCGGTGCCCACCGGTTTACCGACCGGGCGTCCGTCGCGTAGGTATCCCCGGGCTTGGTCGACGCGCGGTACATGATTGCCACGCCGCTCGGGGACATAGGCACAACGCCGCGCAACGCGGCCTCGCCAATATGGGCGTAGACGTTGGCCCCGGTTTCGGGGTGCCGCATAGCAAGGGTGACATCGCCGGAACCTGCGACGCCGCTTTCATTGACATTGACGGCCTTCATCCGCCGTCCTTTGGAGGTGGATGGGGTGATGAAGCCGGCCGCCTCCAACTGGTCGCCAACGGCTTTGAGATAGCCGCGCGCGTCCTTCAGGAACGCGGCCTTCGCGGCTTCGCCCTCGTCGGAATAGGCATCTATGTGATCCACCCCATAGTCGCCCTGGAGGCGGCGATCCTTCGCTTTGCCCTTGCGCGGCTTCCGGGTCTTGGGCGCCTCTGTGACAACGCCCACCGCCGGGTTCGGCTTCGTCGTGTTCTCGGCCATCAGTTTGGCATGCAGGTCGGCGCTTTCGGCCGCGCTGGTCATGCCGGCGTTGTCCAGATCGGGATAGCTGCGGGCGCTTTCCCAGAACGACAGCAGGTACGGCTTGATGTGGTCGCCGAAATCGTCGGTCATGCGCTTGGCGAAGTCGGCGAACGACCGCACGCCGGCCTCGATGTATGCGCCCGCGATGACCATGCCATCCGCCGCCAACTCGGGATCAAAGCCGGCGTTGAGCTGCCGCATCTTGGCCCGTAGCCGCGCGCGGGCCTTTTCCACCGCGTCGGCTGTGAACAGCTTATTGTTGGCGAAGAGGGATGCGTCCGGGGCTTTACCACCTTCGGAAGCAGGGGCCGGCGCACCCTCTCGGGCGGCTTGCTGCGCCGGGCTCTTTTCGGTAGCGATCTCTTGTGGCTCGGGGGCGACCTTTGCCTCAGCGGTTTCCTGCTTTACGGGCTTTGGAGCCTTCTCCGTGGTGCGCGGGGGCGTCGGGCGTCGGCCGGCAACCATGCGCGCGAGGATCGAGCGGGCTTCGGTGTACTCGTAGTTGCCGTACGCGTTCTCGATGGCGTCTCGGATCTCGGCTTCGGGTATGCCCGCCTGATACGCGGCGCGGACAGCCCCGGACGCTTCGGGGTAGTCGCCTGTGAGGCGCGCGAGAGCAGGAAGATCCACGTAGTTGTTCGCCTTGAAGAAGGCGCAGGCAAAGCCTTCCGGCGTCTCAGAACGGGCGTTCTTGGTCCGCAAGCTCTTGCCGCCGTACTTCGCATGCATCTTGGAGCCTTCGGTCGGCTCCACGACGGCGAGAGGCAGCTCGGCGTTGAACTTGCCCCATAGCATCGTCTTCTTCGTGTAAGGAGCCCCGAAATGGTAGGGCTCGAAGGTCATTCGCGCCTGGGGCAATCCGGTCAGCTTCTCGATGCGGCCGACAGGGTTTTCCAGTGCCCAAAACTTCGGCCGGAAAAACTCGATGGTCCGCAAGGTCTGGAAGACCAGCGCCTTGCTGGCTTCCGTCCGCCCGTCACGATCCTTCACGCTGAAATGGCGCGATCCGCTCGAAGCGAAGTCGGTGCAAGGCGTTGCAGCGAGGATGCCGTAGACATCGCCCACATCATGGTTGTCGATGAAATACTGCGCCGAGAAATCCATCACGTCGTCGCCGTGCTGGATATCGAACCGGATCACGTTGTAGCCGGCGTCTTCGTAAGGCTGGCTCCACTGCCCGGTATAGTCGAACAGGCTGAGAATGGTGCGCTGGGAATTGTCGAAGGCGTGCTCTTCGCGCTGCTTCTTGGCGTCATCCTTCCATCCGTCGATGATCTTTCGAGCCCCTGCCGGGGTCCGCACGGGTTCACTCTTTGCCCGGTGGTCCGTAACGACGCGCTTATCCGGGTCGGCGAACAGGTTCGCCCATTCGTCGGTGACTTCCTTGAAGTCCTTCACGGGCATGGTGAGGGAGACAACATCGCCGGCAAGCTCGCCGCTGTCCGTGGTTTCTCGGCCCTTCTCCGGCTTGGGATATGTCTTGTCGCGGTCGAGAGGACGGCCCTCGTTGTGCAGATGCTCTGGGGCTGTGCTTGGGAGTTGGAACCGCTTACCGGCGTCGGCAAACGGCTTGGACATGTCGCCATGGGCGATCCAGTCCTTGAGTTGGCCGAGAGTGGTTTGGGTAACGGTCGGCGCCTCGCTCGGGTGGCCGGTGTGATCGAGGTATGCCTGCTCTGCCGACAAGCGCGCCGGGTATCCCAGCATCACCTTGTGTTCATCGAATGAGCCATCGGACCGCTTCTGGTCGACGACAAAGGCAGGGCTCCCGTCCACGAAATCATCGCCGGCGCCGGCCTTCACATAGGCGTCCAGATGCTCGCCGTCGTTGTCTTTGGTCCCCTTGATGTACCCGTAGTGGTCGTCCATTCGCGTTGACCACTTCTGGCCATTGCGCCCGGTGCCGGTACGTGTGGAACCGGCGGGATGCTCCACGGAGATATCGAGGCCTGCGACCTTGATATGCCCGTGCTGATAGTTGCCCGCTTCCCGCTGTGCATCGCTCGGCTCGGGCAAATCGTTCGTGGGCGAGGTCGCAGCCTGGGCGGCGGCGGTGTCAATGGGGGTCGCAGGCTCGGGCGTCTTGTCTTCGACCGGGGCGTCCTCGGGAGCCGGCTGCATGCGGCCGATCTTCTTCTGGATAGCCTTGGAGAAGGCATTGAATGGGGTCTTCGGCGCGCGTTTGATTTGCGCCGCCTTGAGGAGGTCGGCCCGCTCAGCCTCTGGCAGCGCATCCCACCACTGCGCCGGGCTGGTTTCTGCCGTTTCGCTTTCCTGCGGCCTCGCCTTCGTCGGTCGCACGCGCTCCAGCATCTTCCGGTTGACGCCGGGGAGATGCTGAACCAGCTCCGACTTCGCGTTTCGAGCAGCGCGTTCGACACGGAAGCGGTAGTCGTCTGCGAGGGTGAGAGCAATCTCGGGCGAGATACCCAGGCCCTTCCCGACCCGTTCGGCCTCGGCATGAACGGCGGGACTGACGTCCAACGCCGATGCGCCGAACAGACGCTTATCCATCATCCGGTTGTGGCCAAGGTCGAAAAGCCGGGCGTGCGTTTCGTCTGGCATCTCGACTGTTTTGCCCAACACGCGGCGGCGCGTTCCCGTCAACTTAGCCGTTTCGCGCTCCGCAGGCGGATTGCGCGTGGCGTCCTCCGCCTCAACCTGGGCCTTTGTCTGGTTGGAGACCGTGAGAGCGTCGAGCGGAGCCTGGAACTCGCGCCCTTTGTCATCGCGGACATGCGCTTCGGTCGCTCCTTCCTCGTAGCTCAGGATGCGCGCGGGAAAGCGGTTGCCGTCAGGGCCGGTGACGATCACGCGCGCGCCGGGCTCTGGCGCATGCGGGAAACGGGCAGTCGCCGGTTTCTGGGTGCCTGGGGCTGGGGCTCCCTCACTCGTGGTCTGCCCGGGAGTTTCCGGCTGTGGCTCCAGAGCAGGATCGTTGGACTGCTCAGGCAGCGGGGTGTTGTCGCGCTTCTGGCGCGGCTCACGCGGTATTTTCGTCAGTCGCGCGGCTTCCGCCGGGGTCAACTCGAAATTGAAGGTGTGTCCCCGCTCGATAGACTGTTCGGGATAGTCCGGGTGGTTGACGCGAGGATCGTCCCTCGGCAGATCGAGATAGTACAGTGGCAGGTCGCGGCGATAGTCTGAGGCGTACCGTCGATCCGTGCTCACCCATCGGCCGGAATCCCCGTCACCCCGCGAGCCGCTATGATAGACGCGAATTGTCCCTACCGGCTGCGAGGGGGCGGCCTGTTCCGGGGGCATGCCTGAGGTGCTGGTGATTTCATCTGGCGCGAGAGCTACGCGCTTGAGCTGGGCATGCGGGATCTGGAATAGCTCGCCCGTGCCCGTATCCATGACAATGGCGTCATCACCCTCATACCCCTGCACGGTGCCCATCAGAGCTGTCCCGTCGCCGATATCGACGCCGACCGTGGTACCGGGTCGGTATTTCCCGTCGATGCCGGTATCGGTGGCACCGCCGGCACGGCGCGTCTGCTCCTGCTCCGCGTACCGGACCGCCTGTCCGATTGGCCCCGTCGCGGCCGTGTCTGTTGCTGGGGGCGGGGTGGGGTCGGCCGCGTCGGGTGCATCAGGCGCCGCGTCGGGTGCATCAGATCTGGCCGGACGCATAGCCGCCCCGGCGCCACCAAGCGCGCCGCCCATCACGCCACCGACCACAGTGCCCGCGACAGCCTGTTCCCCAACGCCTTCCGTCAGAGACTGGTTGGGATCGATCCTGCGCTTTGCCGCGTTCTCCGAAATCTGCTGAGTGACGTTCTGCGGTAGCTCTTCGAGCAACCCCTCGCCGACGACACCGCGCGCAGCGCCGCGAACGGAACGGCGGACGATCCCCCCGCCGACGCCTTCGGCGATGATCTTGGCAAGCGCCCGGTCTCCCATGCCGCCGAAAAGCCCTGTCGTGACGCCAGCGGTGACGAAAGCCTGGAGCTGGACGTCATTGGACAGTGCGTTGATCGCATCATCCGGCGACATGCCTTCTTCGATCATCGACTTGACGGCATCCGACTGCAGAAGCTGGTCGCGGGGGATCGCGGCAATCGCCTCGCGCAGGCTATCGGCCGACTGCGCGCCGCCTATGATGCCTTCGGAGATACCGCCCGCGACCGTCGCCGTGCGGGCCGCAGCAGCGGCGGCTGCTTCCCGAGAGGCCCCAGAAGCGAGGGCGGTAGCGAAGGAACCACGCGCGAGCAGGGCGCTCGGCCCCATGCTCATGGCCATCGGCGCGGCCGACTGTGCGATCTGGCGGAGATACCAGTCCGGGTCGCTCAGCGCATCGCCAAGTTTCCAACTGTCATCGTCAAAGACCGTCTCCTTCGCGGCCTTCTTGCCTTCCGGTGAGAGTGCCGCTTCGTTCTTGGCGATCATGTCGCCGATAGCGGTATCGACGGGCGCGCCGAAGAAATCACGCTCGGCCTGCTCCTGGGCCTCGTTGTAGGTGTCGCCGCCCGGCAGGTAGGAGCGGATAGTGTGCTCGGCGTTGTTGACCGCTTTCCATGTGGCGAGAGCCCCGGTGCCAAGGTTCTTCCAGAAATCGCCGCCCCGTCCGGAAGACTGGTTCTCTTCCTGCCATCGCTTCTGCCATTCGGGAAGATCGGCCTCGTCGATGAGGGCATAGCGCTCGGGATTGCCCAGACCTTCGGCGAACTTCTCGACCTTGCGATTGTAGACGGCTGTCTCAGCCTCCCTCTTCTGACGCTGCCTTTCCTGTTCCGCGGCTTCCGCCTGCGCCCGGGCCTGGGCGGCTGCGGTGTCGATCGCGTTCCCACGGCCGGCCAGACCGAAGGCCATAGCCCCGGTGGGCTGGTAGTTTTCATCGATGACGATAGCGCCGTCGTCACCCGTCTGCGGCTCGGGGGCGACCATCGGCCCCGCGTACATCGCCTGGGCGTCCGCTGTCACGGCGGTGCCGTCTGCCCCGGTTTGAGAAAGGTCGATACCCGTAATGGGCATCATCGTGTCCGCGCGAACGCTCTGTCTGGGCGCGGCCTCTACGCTCTCCGCCGCTGGGCTGGGAAACGGATTATTCATGTCGGCGGGATCGACGCCATCGTCACTGGTAGACCGGGCGACCTTGCGGTCATAGGTGCCGCCGGGGCCTGTGGCTTTGCGCATCCAGAGGTTTGCGAAGTCGGCGGCCGTCATGTCGGCCGTCCCGCCGTTGTTCCGCACTGCCTTTGCGCCGACGATATCGACGGCCTTCGCGTCCGGGTGTGTCAGGAGTTTGAGCGCGCCACCCAGCCCCTGCTGGTGGGCGAGGTACACCTCTCCCACGGTTGGCTCATGTCCCAGCGCGCGCTTCAACCCATTGGCGTTGTCGCGGTACAGCCGGGCCCCTGCGTCGGACGCCTCGTACGGATCGAACTTGTCCCGCAGCCCGTACTGGCGGGCGGTGCTGTCGATGAACTGAAACAGCCCACCGGCCGATGAACGGCCATTGCGCGCGGCCGGATTGAGGCTGCTTTCAATCTGCGCGATGCGCGCCAAACCGTCGGCGGGCACACCGTATCGGTTCGCGGCGTCCGCGATGATTGAGCGTACCGATGTCCCGCCGTCGCGGCGCTGCCTGCGACCATCGCCACTCGCGGGAGCGGGGCCGCTGTTGTCGTCACCGAACAGCAGGTCCAGCGGATTGCGGGGGAGGTCGGAAGAAGCGGGCATACGAGTGGGCTCCTGTTTGGAAACAGTCGCCGCACTCCTGCGCGGGTTGATCTCTCAGTTATAACGCGCGGTACGCCCTATGAAAAGGGGCGGCGCCTTGCTCAGACGCACAGACCGACGAGTATGCCTAGTCCGAATATGACCGCTAGAGAGCCAGCAATATACGGGAATGACGGGCCTACAATCATAGGGACCAGCCTCAAATAGTCGAACATATCGCGTCCCCCGGCGGCAGCGTCATGTCAATTCACCATTTTTGATCTCTGCCGCCCGATTGTCGGGCCACTGCGGTGGGCGCCACCCTGCCAGCATCCATTCGAGGACGCGGCACGCAATCGGATTGGGCGGGCGTGCGTTTGTCCCTGTCGTCGCCTCCCATTTGCGGATGGTTCGCGGATCTGTATCGATGATCGCCCCGAGTTGGGCAGCAGAAAGGCCCAGCGTATGCCGGGCCTCCTTGAATTCTATCGGTGTCAACGTTCATTCCTCCGGCTGAATGCTGAACAGAAACATTTTCTTCGCAGGCGTCACGACTGCCGCATCCCATGCGTCGTAGTCGGTGTCGACCTCTGCGTCGACGAGCGTGAGCCCCGCGCGAGCGAAATGCTCGTGGGCGGCCGTGACCGCTGCTTCGAGGGTGGCCCGTTCAAGAATGCGGCTGTCGTATCCGGGGATATTGTCGAAGCCGGACTCTTGGTGCTGGTAGAGCGTATACATTCGGTTCTCCATTACTGGCGGGCTCCATTGCCCTCTGAACCTCGTCAAGATAGGACCTATGGTCCTATCTAACAACGTTCTTTTTTAGCAAGGTGCGCGACAAAATCGACCGGGCCGCGTTTTCTCACGCGCGAACCAATTGGCGCCACAGCTTGTTTCCCCGTCTGGCACCATGACCGTTTGACAGGGGGCTTGCGGGCGTGGATTTTCTATAGGGGTGAAATCGAGGTGTCTCAGTGAGCCGAAACAACATGGCGAACGGTCAGGGTGGTTCTGCCGACCCGTATGCTCTCACGGGCGAAGATCTCGCGCTTGCGCGCAACGCTCTCGCTATCAGCGCAGCGCAGTTCGCGGATCTCGTTGGGGTTTCCGGTGAGCGGACTGTTTTTCGCTGGGAGAGCGCGCCGAAGAAGGCTCTGCCGGGGCCGGTGGCGACTATCGTGCTGGCGATCATGACCAGCAGATCGGTGCGGCGCTATTTCGGTCTAGCGTTGCCTGAAGACTAAGGCGCCGGCGCGCGCCATCCAAACACGCGGCCGTTCCCCCACCGCTCCGCGCTCCAGGGCCGGCACCCAGCGCCCTTAACCAAACGTTTACCATCATCGTTTTTAGGTAGGAGTTGTTACTAGAGCGCATCCCCGGAAACCCGGGGCTTTGCCCGAAAGAGCGAATCATGATGCTCTAGCAACCAAACGACCTCCACCTGGGACGAGGATCATTGATGCAATCGCACCACAGTCAGGACCAAGCGAGCACGCGACGCCCGATGCGGGAGCGAGTGCAGGAGTGGAGGGAGAGGAAATCGGCTGAAGGATACAGGCAGGTTGCGATCTGGATACCGGACGATCTGCGGGTGTGGCTCGATACGTGCGTCGAGCGTGGCGACTATGCCAACCGCAGCGAGGCGGTCGCCTCAGCGATTGATTTGATCCGGGCTGTAAAGGAACACCAGGAGAAGGGCACTCCAAAGACGACGTAGAACTCAACCCTCGGCAAAGCAAAAGCCCGCGAAGCGGGAACTTCACGGGCTTTTAGGTCTTTCGACGATCCGAGGGGGCCAAAAACAACGCCGCGACGAATAATTGCATTCGCGACTATGGCCTCCCCTGATTCGTTTGTCAACGCTGCTGCAATCGTTTGCAGCCACGGCCGTGCTTTGCCTGACGAACGGAGACAGAAATGCAGACGTCATCGTCTGGCGGCCGGCGCGCGTCCAAAGCTGCGCTGGAAGCCCGTGCGCTCGGCTTCGAAAAGGACCGAGTTGTCACCCGCAAGGAACTTACTCAGATCATACGAGATGCCCAGAAGGCGTTGCAGCTGAGACCATCTGTCCGGCTTGTGCTGCAGGTGCTCGCCTCGTGCTGGGGCGAACAGATGCTTGAGGGCCGGTTGCTGGTCTGGCCCTCGAATGACTACATCGCCGAGAAGACCGGGCTATCGGAACGGGCAATCCGTTACGCAGTGCGCAGCATGATCGCCGATAAGCTCGTGCTGCCCAAGGACAGCGCCAATGGCAAGCGGTTTGCGATCAAGAACCGCGTGGGCGACGTAATCGACGCATTTGGGTTCGACCTGCGGCCTCTCTATGCACGCGCGCATGAGTTCGCGGAGATTGTCGACGCCATTGACCTGGAGCGGGAGGCGCGCAAACGCGCCCACGACGATCTGACGATCATGCGGCGAGCCACCCAGGCAACATTAGAGGCCCTGTTAGAGGCCAGCCCAGCGCCGCGCACGGACGATCTGGTCGAGGCGTTTGAGGATCTGGTCAGTCGGACGCCCCGGCGGGCGTCTCCTGCACCTATTGACCATCTGCTGGAGCAATGGTCCGCTCTCAAGGATCTGGCAGAGAAACGGCTTTTAGAGGCCGGCTCTGGCGGCAACACGTGCCGTCTCATTGATACAAACAATGAAACCTCTCATCACTGTAACAAGGCTTTCGAGACTGGCAAAGCGCGCGAGGCGGCGCCGGAGCCCCTATCACTCAGGCTCGTGGTTGAGGCGACACCCTGTTTGGCCGAATACGGCGTGGCTCTCGGCGACTGGCGGGATGCCTATGCGGCGGCACGACAATTCCGGCCACTGCTCGGGGCGCACCATAGCGCTTGGGAAGAGGCGGTTGAGGGTTTGGGGCTCGAAACGGCGACGGCCACCGTGCTCTATGTCACCCAACTGCTCGATGATGACGCGACCAGCGGGGCTGGGCGGATCCGAAACCCCGGCGGCTATTTCCGCGCCCTGATACGCTTGATGATCGAGGGACGCTTCAATCTGTCAGCCGAGTTGAACCGGCTCAAATACCGGAGAGAATAGACCGCACAGATCCCAACGCCCAGGTCTGCGAGTTTTCGAGCAACCCGAAAAGGTCGTCATGCTCGGCATATAGATCAACCTCTTGACAGACGGCGTCGACCGTAGCGGCGCTCACGATTTGGAAGGGAGCTTCGAACCAATAGCTTCGGCCTGTCGGTAACAGCTCCATTCGCAAAATATCGCCGCCACGCAACCTATTGATGATGAAGTCGGGCTCATCGGGCAGCAGCGTGTCGCTACACGATTGGGTCATTTGCTATCCTTTGGGATTTGTCCCGATAGGGTGCCGTCGTCGATACCGTGCGCGACCAATTCGCGAGCCCAGCGCTCTTGGGTAACGGGATCACAGTGCGCCAGGGCATCATTCCATGTCGGCCAGCGACCATGCTCGCCGAAAAAGCGGTACTGATAGTGGAACGAGGCAGCGTCGTGCGGATCTCTGGGGTCGTGTTTGACTGCGCACTCGGGGCATGTCCCCCCGGGAGCGGGGGCGAGCATGAATGAGGATTTCGACGTGTTGAGGATTTCGCCCGTGCGCATATCCACATGCTCACATCGGGTCGGGATCGAAATCTGTTTTGTTCCTCGTGTCGTGTCGTGTTGCATACAATCCCCCTCACCCAAAGAAGCGACCAGTTACGGCGCGAGCGCCTGGTTCCTCAGGGCCGCAGATCACCCACCGGGTTTCATAGCCCTGCGGGTCCTCTGCCCCAGCGCCCATCTGGCGGACCCAGCGGTTGGAAATGGGTGCCTCGGCGAGTAACTCCCGCGCGTCGTCTTCGTCGTACCCGGACAGGCGGGCGATCACGGCGGGGGTCATGGCTCGGTCAAGAGGCTCGTGGCTCACACGCCCCCACACGAAAACCGCGCACAGGTCATAGCCGTCCGAGAAATAGAGGGTCTGCAAGTCGCTGGAGACGAATTGCCGTGCAACCGGCCGCTGCGCCCAGATCGTCACCGACCGGCCGGATGCGGTTTCGCCCTCGACGAAACGAACAAGATCCTGTTCGGACCTGATTTCGTCCAGCGCGCGCCGAAGGACACCATCCGTATCACGGCTTTCCGCCGCCAATTCCAAGCCTGTCATCATATCTCAAGCCCTCGCGCCACGTGTCGCCGGGGACATATCCTCGGGGCCATCAATCAGGCTGAACGCGATAGCCTCCTGCCCAGCGTTTTCCATACGGTCGGATGCCTTGGTCATCGCGGCGTCTTTGTCGGCCGCGCGAACTGTGATCGAGCGGACGGAGCGGTACTGAACGGAAAATCGAAAGATCGGCATTGACGTTGTTCCTATTTTCAAAAACGCGCGTAATTCTGGAAGGCGGGCGGGGGAACGACCTGCATCGCGCCAAGGCCCTCATCCCGCCGGGCTCACGCTAGGCTGCGCGAACACACCAGCGCTCACCACAACGCCTACCAACGGGGCCTATTCGGCCCCACCTGCTCCACCCCATTGGCGAGCAGCGGCTAGAGCCGCTTTTCCTTCGCGCCAATCTCGGGTCAGCTTGTTCTTCGCCAGATGCGCCAACCTGTCGACAAACTGGTGAGCAGTCTCAAGGTCTGGACAGGCGTTCACCGCGCTATCCGCGAGCAAGAGCCCCAAAGATGCGATCACCTCGCCTAAGTCCCTTCCGGCGAGCACTCGCTGAACGTCGCGAGCGGCCTGGATCGCCGCCATTTCTGATTGCGTATCTTTCATCTCAGCACCATCGCGTTCCCCCGCCCACGGCCGCCGGCGGTTGCTTCCGCCGACCTTGTTTTCGCTGTCAAAGCAGTCCGTGGGGTGGTGGTACCCAGCCGGGCGCGCTCCCCGGCGCAGACATGGGCGGGAGATAGCTCCTAATCGGTTGTCTTTTCGGGGCGCGTGTGACCATCGGCCGGCGGCCAGATCGTCACCGTTTTGCCACGGGCGATCTCCGAGTTGACGTATTCGACCATCTCCTCGTCATCAAAAAACGGGGCCTGCTGGGTGCATAAGTGCCCGTCTTCGTCGCGGGATTCCGCCTGCCAACCGCCCGCGCGGCTTTCTTCTGGCGTCAAAAGATTGACGGGGTTCGGATTTTTCATCTCGTCTCTTTCCGAGAGGTGTTCAACCGCCTCTAACACAATGAGATTTTTCCCAAGCGGGAATGCAGCCATAGACCGGGGGTCTGTGTCGTAAGCAGTGCGGCACCGCCAATAGAGGGTTGCAGTCCGCCCGCCGCATCGGGCGAGCGTACGAAGCCCCGGTTCTGCCCATGAATGACGCGCGGCATCGATCAGCCTCGCGGTGTGATCCCGTAGGCAGTAGAGCGTGGTCGACGTTCCGAAATTAACGTCACCAACCAACAAGCGATTGAGCTGGGCGAGCCCGGCCATATCCTCCGCGCCGATCTGCTGCAGGATCTTCTTGGCACGAGGGCCAACGCTCTTCAGGAGACGGCCGATGCGGGGATCAAGAGCCGGGTCCAAATCTCCTTCGGCGGTTTCTTCTAAATCGGGCAGGTAGTAGCGCCATTCTCTCTCGGCCATTGCCTCACCATCGTTCTATTGTAGGGTCTCGGTTCTACTCAGTGATCCCAAATGGGAAACCCGCTTGAATCACACTCTCCTACGCACAGATGAAGATCGCCGATATTCATAAGCGACATGACAATTATACCGGCGAGAAAACCCCACCAAAAATATGATTTTACAATGTTCGGAAAGAATAACTTCGCTAATTCCTTATCGCTAAACCCACTATGATGAATGACTGCGCTCTTTTTATTAGGAGTAGCACTATTCATTTTTTACTCGTCCGCTGTTGTGCGTGTTCCAACCGCATCACTCAAGGCACGAACCACCGCGCTGAACAGATAGTCCTTGGTGCGCTGCTCGACCGGCAGATCTGCAAACCGGACGAGGCAAGGGTGCGTCTTCGCGCCGGGGTCTTTGACCTCCCCGTAAGTCCACCCATCCGCCAGTTTCTGGGCCATCCAGCTTTCGTGAGACGCAGAGGGCGCTGCGGTCGGGTTGCGGCGGTGGTAGGCGACGCCCGCAATCGCCGATGACCTCTGCCACTCAGGCGCGGCCGCCCACCCCACTTGACTGTCGTCGCCCAGCGCCGCGCAATAGGCGCGGTTGACCTCGTGCGCCACGCGGGCGACCTCGGCGTCCTTCAGGAGTCGCGGGGCTTGAGGGAGGAGCCAGTATATTTCGCTAAATGCGGCCATCGGGTCGGCTTGGAAGCGGGCCTCGTTGGCGGACCCGTCGCCACCATACCTGCGGGCAATCTCCCCCATATCTTCGCGCCGCCCCGCCGTCCTCAAGTGGAACCACACTTCGTCACGGTCGCGGACCACAGTCACCACGAACGGCGCGTGGCGGTGCGTCCTCAGCAGCCTGTCGGCCACCTCACCCGCAAACTCGTGAGGCGTGAAAGCCACCGGTACGCCAGAGTATCCTACGAAGGCCTGCACCGTCGCCGCGCCTGCAATCTGACTCACGACATGCTCGACGAACTGCGATACCACGAGCCCTTGGGCCCTGAACCCGCGCGGATTGAGGAGATACTGTCGGTCCAGCCTATCCCATTCGGCGAAGCTGAACCCGGCGGAGCGCAGATACATCAACGTGAGCGAGCTGCCCTTGCGCCGCCACAGCCGCAGGTCGTTATCCTCCAGGTCAAAGACCAGCTCAGGGATGCGCTCCCTGAGGAAGCAAAAATTCCACGCGAGATGTGCGGATGATGTGTCAAAGTCGCCGAGGGAGAGCAAGTTCCCGCAAGGTTCGGACGCAAGATCCGCCAGAACGCCGCCCACTTTCTTCCATGTAGCTTGCCCATAGCCAAGCCGCCTGATACGGCCAAGCGGCCCCTCTCCGGTTTTGTGCCGGCTCAGCACAATGATAGAGGCCGCGCGCGTGGCCATGCGCTCAAGGTCGTAAAGTGAGAGTTGACAGCCAACAATGAGGACGTGCCTGCCGTCGACACATTCCAGCGGGGGAGTTGCGCCATCAGGGCAACCACGGAACTCGATATCCGCCCATCGCCGATGCACGACCCACGCGCCTGCGAAGCTGTGAATGTCCTTATCGCGATAGATGCAGATATCGGGCCTGTACGGGGTCTCGCTCATGAGCGCCCCCCATCGTTCGCGCGGGCGTGCAGCCGGGTAATGACGGTTTTCGGGTCAATCTGCGCTGCTTCACACAACCATCTGGCATGCCATGGGCTCGTCTCGAATGCATCCATGACGGCGTGCAGCAGCGGATAGCTGGCAAGATCCTCCTGCGTCCGCCGGCGGGCGCTGCGGATCGCGTCGACCAATAGCTCGGCCGCCGGCCCATGCAGGCCGCCACCGCCAAGCATTTCGCCAGGTTTCCGGCACGCGCTCACCCTCAGGTAGCCGCGAAAGTTCGGCGTGTTGGGCATCACCGGCCCAACGTCCCCATCGACCAGCCCGCGCGCCGGCTCGCCAGCAATCCAAAATACGGCGTCACACGGCACAGCGCAGCGCGCCAGCGTGTTCCCCTCGCACTTGGTGTAGTATTCGCCGCCACTTCGGACGTCCTCAGCGCTGTATCGCCCCGCCCAGACAAGCGGGTACGTGTAGCCCTCATTGTTGGGCCGCCAGAAGGTGATGAACGGGTTCCGCCGGAAGCTGGCTCGCAGATCCGCGATGAAATACTCGTCGCTCATGGTCACGCCGCCTCAATCTGGCTGTTGAGGCTGATGTCGCCTGCAAGCGCGTACCCGGCGCTCAAGGCGGGCGTGTTATAGACCGCGCGCGGGGGGCGTGCCGGGCGGACATGGAAGTTCTCCGCGATGAATTCGCGGTTCAGCCGCCCTTCGTTGGCATAGAGGGCGGGGAGCGTCGTAGCCCCAGCCGGGCCGTCCGCTGCCTTGCGGCTATTCGCAAGCTCACGCAACCGCTTCGCCAGCCGCATGGCCGCGCCCATGCCGAATTGCCGCTGGTAGCGGGGGCTGTCGGAATACGCGCGGGCCAGCCGCCGCACCGTCTTGACGAGATACGGAGCCATTTCCATCACCACCGCAATGTTGTGCGGTGCGCCGATGATCGTGACGGGCGCGCCCGCCGCTCGCCGGCCATGCACCATCGCTTCGCAGAAATATGCGCAGGTCACTTCGGTCCAGATAATACGGACCCAGCGGTCATAGATGCCGCTCGGCGTATCCTGGGCAGTCCGATCCGCGCCCGCCTGCTCCGTGTCCGAGACCTCTGAGAGGCACAGATTGTATTTGACCAGCAGCTCATGGGCCTTGGCCGCGAAAGCGGCCGCCTCATGCTCGCTCGCCGTGCTCTTCGCCTTGGCGAGAAGCGTCCTCACCTTCCGCGCAATGTCCACGCTCTGGGGCTGTTCCATCCAGCATTCCTTTCGGCTGTCCAATGGGCACGCCCGATCGCGCCGGGCCTCTCTTGTGCGCTGACATTATCAATACGTGTACACGTTTGCAATCGTATCATGTACATGATAATGAAAATTTCATGTACACGATATGGCGTGTGATTTGCAGCCGTGTGGCCGCCCGAAGGAGCCGCGACGCTATGAGATGGAAGGGGAAACCTATGAGCAGAGAAAGGCTCGATTGCGCGAGTGGCATTCCCCATTCGCATGGGTCCCGGTTCAGATGGATGACGGGAGATGGGTGTGGTTCGAACGCTACAGGCGGAGGCTCATCGAGGAAAAATTGGCTACATTGACCGTTACGCGCGAGTGGGAACGGCTCTGTGCTGGCCCCAGCGCGGAGCCCAAACAGACGAAATCCAAATGGTGGCCGCGAGCGTCCGGCTGGCGCCACCTTTGACTCCCTCCCATGTACACGATAAGCGTTCCCTGATGGGCCGCAAGAAAACCTATACGGAGCAGATCCGGGTGCCGTTGCCCGAAGGGAAAACGGCTGAAATCGATAGCGTGCTGGAGCCCGGCGAGTACCGGCTCGACTTGATGCGCGATGCTATCGACCGGGAAGTTGCGCGCAGGGTTCGGCGGAAAAGGCGCTTGAGCGACCAGGACGGTGGCGAATGAGCTGCCGAGCGCCCCATGTCATTCATCTCAGATCTGAAAGAAGGCTGCACCCAAGAGGCCGTTGATCGGTTCTATTGGAAACACGGGCCTTGCTGCGCCGGTTGCGACTGGTGGTCCCACGTCAATTCCTCTGTCGGGGAATGCGGCCGTAGTGCGCCCGTCGCAGCCGCCGAACGCATCTCGATGCTTGGCATCGAAGCCCCAAGCCTTTCATGCGGCGCGGGGCACGTCATGACACCCAGAAATCACCTGTGTGGGGAATTCAAGGACGACTTCGACTGGTCATCCCTACCCCTCTCCTATCGGGTGCGAATTGGAGCGCCAAGCGGCTGATTTTGATCCCGACGATCCCTTCGACGCGCGGCCGGGCTCGCCCGGGATCTCTTGGGACTCCCGCAACTTCATAACAAATAACTGAGGAATAAAGCGAAATGGTACCTGCAAATGGCGTTTCCGCCGACCAGATCAGAGCGTTCGTGGAGCGTATCGAACGGCTCGAGGAAGAGAAGAAAGCTGTCTCAGACGACATCAAGGGGGTCTACGGCGAGGCGAAGGCTACGGGCTATGACGCTAAGATCCTGCGTCTGGTCGTCCGGCTCCGCAAGCAGGAGCCGGCAGAGCGGAGCGAAGCCGAAGCGGTCTTGGATCTCTACCTCCATGCTCTCGGCATGGCCCCGGCGATGGAGGGAGACGAAGCATGACCGACAACCCGGTTGATGTAGCCGAGGCGGAAGCCTCATCGCGTTTTATTTGGCAGTGGGTCGTTGGGCCGGCCGATGGCCCGTATGATATGGTGTGTGGATCGCGCGAAGAGGCGGCCGAAACCGCATCTTTATACGGCGGGAAAATTGCGGAAATGTTGGTTCGGAACGCAAAGCTTTCCGAATGTATTTTCGTCCGCGACTTCCTCAACGTAGCCGAAAATATCATGAGCGAGGATGGTTGTGCGTGGAATAATCAGGACGGCATATTCGATGTAGAGGATCAGGCGTTGGCGGATCTGCAATCGCTGCTGAGATATACGGCGGACCACTGGCAACGAAAACACGGGCTCGTGTTCACGACAACGCAACATGTCCGCGTCAGGAATGTGGAAACCATTGCCCCCGAAAACCTTTCCGATTGACGGGGCGCGCGCCGATGAGGGGGCAATCCACATGCTGACTGTGGCAAAAATGACTCATAATGCACCTTATGCGAGTCATCGCGTGCAATGCCATTTGCCGTAGCAAAGCGCGCTGAACGAGGCCAGAGAGGCCCCTCCCCTCTGGCCTTATTTTACAAAAGCGGCGACGAAATATGCACCCCGCTATTCACGGCTCGGCGCTTCATCTTCCGCGATCACCTCAAATTCGCCGATCTCGCTCGGATCGATCGGTTCATCGTCGTCCGCGCGCGGAAGGAGCATTTCCAGGCTCACACCGAGTGCGGTGGCGATCTTCTGGAGGGAGCGAAGGCTCCCCTCCTTCTTCCCGCTTTCAATTT
>NZ_QAYG01000015.1 GCF_003053845.1 Breoghania corrubedonensis | reverse complement strand
TGACCACGCCAATGGTTCAAGCATGGAGGTCTCTCACCTATATTGTAGAACTCGTCCAGTCCTCCACCGTAGGTGGAGGTTTATCTAGGATGTAAAAAAGCCCCGGTGCAATGCGCCGGGGCGGTCAGAACGTGTGTGTCGTCAACGTCGAGCTTGTTACCCCCCGAACTTCGCCCGGATCACATCCCAAGCCCAGATCACGAAGGCCAGCACGGACGCCCCGGCCACGCCGGCGATCGCAAGCCACGTCATGCCCGCGAATTTCCAGCGTCGCACCTCGTCGATCACCGGCATGATGTCCTTTTCGATCTTCGCATTCGCGGTATCGGCCGCCGTCTTTGCGGCATCGGCGGCGTGGGCGGCGTCTTCCGCCCTCTCCTTGACAGCATCAACCTTGGCGTGGAGGTCGCGCCGGCTTGTGGAGGCCCGGCGCGTCTCCTTTTCCTGGTCGTCCTTTATCCCTTCGACGAGCCCGATCAGCCGCCCCAACTCTCGCTGGATATCGTGCAACGGATCGGTCATCGCCTTTTTCGTCCTGCCGCCAGCGCCGCGCCGGCGGCCGTCGCGATCGTGACCGGCATGGCAACCGGGTCGAACAGCCAGCGGATCGACATGTCCACCCACACGGCCGCCTGCGGCGGATAGGCGGCAATCGACCACCTTTGCGGGAATATTCCGCCCGACCACCAGAGAAAGTTGTAGAGCCAGAGCATCCACAGGTTCAGCACACCGGGGCCGAGCGCGGCCGTGACCAGAACCCAGAAGATCGGGTGGCTGAATCTCGCGGTCTGCCGCGCAGTGCCCTCGCTCGCCAGATGCCGTGCGGTTTCCTGTTCGGCCCGGATACGGTCAACCTCGGCGCGGACGGCCTCCACGGTCGTTTGCGCGCGGATGCGTTCGCGCTCCGTCTCGTTGTCGGCCCGCGCCTCCAGGTGCGCGAGCGCCTTGTCCACGATCCCGCCAAAGCCGAGCTTCAGCAGGAAGGAAACAGCGCCGGCGGCGATAGATGCGATCATGCAGCCCTCCTCCGCCAGGGCAGCCACCTGTCCAGGTATCCGCCGTCATCTAGCCGGGCGTAGAGCGCGAGGGCCGCACCCGCGATGACCATGCCGCCGATGACCATCGCAATCAGGTCGCCGCTACTCAGGGCTTCCTTCTGGCCCTCGATAACGTCGACCATCTCCCTGACCGGCGGGACGAGAACGGCAGCGCCGCCGCCGGCAGCAAGCCCCGCGCCGCCGGCCGTGCGCGATTTCGCAATCGGCTTCGGGTTCGGCAAAGGCGCCGGAGCAAGCAGAACGGGTTCGCTCGCACCGCCTTCTCTCTCCTCCCAGCCCTGCCATTTGCCGGCACGCAACTGATCGGACTTTCGCGCCATGCGTCGCGCATAGGCGCCGCCGAGGCCTCCGCCATTGTAGACGTCCTCGATGCGTGCGAAGTCGCGGTTCCGAAGCGCCTCGCCCAAACGCTTGTTGTGCAGGAAACTCGCGAAGGCGCGCAGCTGGTGCTTCTCGCTGTCGCAGAAGGCTGCCCACATCTGCCGCGCGGATGTGAAGCCGCAAAGGCTGTAGTTGAAGCCCATGATCTGGAAGCGGCCCATGCTGATCGATCTGAGTGCGGCCTCCTCGTCGATCTCGATCGCACGGGCCAGCAGGACGTAGCGCTGATCGGCCGTGGCCTGGTCGCTGTAGCCGCCAGCCTTGGGCGCAATCCATTTCTTGCGCGCCAGACCCGCCTGCACCGCGCGCTTGCGGGCGGTACCGGACAGGTTCCTGTAAATCCAGTGCTTCTCGAACAGGATCTTGATACGGCCGTCCGGGAACCAGCCGAAGCCGTTGCTCTCCACCTCGGCGATCGCCTCAAGATCGGCCGGGTGACAGCCGATCTCCCTTGCCAGCGCTGCCATGGCGTCATCCGACACCGCTTCCGCCCTGCCCTTTCCAAGTTCCATGTGTCTATCCTTCCGCCCAATAAAAAACCCGGCTCAGAGGCCGGGTCTCGTTCGTGGTTCCAGTCGGATCCGGGAAGCCTATTTCTTCGACTTTCCGGAAATCTCGGTTACGTAGCCTTTGGATTTGTCCAGCCGGTGCGTCGCCGTGTCGATGATCAGATCCTCGTCATCGAGGCCGGCGCGAACGCGGGCGAATTTCAGCGGGGCACCCGCGCGGATCGACGTGTCTCCCGGCACGCTGACAGATGCGGTCAATCCGCCCCGCATCAGTTCCCTTGCCTTCGCCTGGGCTGCCTTGTCCGCTTCTGCAGGGCTCGCAAAGGGTTCCGGGATGCGATAGGTCGCCTCCCCGTCCGGATCCGCATCCACACCGATTTCCTTGCGCTTCGCCTCGTCGCGGTCCTGATAGTAGGCGACCACCTTCCTGTACTTGGCGCGGTCCGCGAACTGGTACCGGCATGTACCGGTAATCACCCGCTCCGGCGTGATGATCACGGTCGCAAGCGCCTGGCCGGACGCCGCCGCGCCAGCCCCCTTCTCGACAAACACCAGCCGCCCTTCCTTCACCGTGAAGAGCGCGTTGTGCCGCTCGGCAAGACGCTGGAGAAAGTGCATGTCGGATTCGTCCTGCTGGCCGAGCCAGTCATAGACATGCGAGCCGATCTTTCCGCTCACGACAGGCGTCAGCCCATTCTCGCCGGCGATCTCCTCGATGATGTCACCAAGGGTCTTGTGGTCCCAATGGCGCTCTTTCCGTTCCTTCATCTTGCCCGCGCGCAAATCGGCGGATCGGCCCGTGATCGTCATCGAATACGGCAGGCACCCGCCGGAAACCTGGTCGACGGTAAAGCCGCCCATGTCGCGCAGGCCTGCGCCCACATAGCCCAGCTGCACCCGGACAAGCGCGCCGCGGCGCGGCAGTGCGAGGAACGCCGGCGGACCATCCGCCAGCTCCATCGACACGGTGTCGGCGCGCGCGCCATCGCGATCCGCCACGGCCAGCGAGATCAGCCGTTCATAGAACGCCCCGGCGACCGGCTGGCCGTCGACCGTCACGATTGCTCTTGGTTGCATGGTATGAGCCTATTCGCACCAGCTCTGCCGGTGGCCGCCGGCAGAGGGACGGGCAAGGTGTTCCCCGATAAGGGTGGACGCGATCGCCATCCCGTTCAGTCCCACAAGGTCACGAGAGAAGCCGTCGGCTCGGAGAAGGTGATATCGGGGACAGTGAGGACCGTTCCCACCGGCAAGAACACGCCACGCGCCGCGATGCCCGGGTTGGCGTCGAGAAGCGTTTCCGTAGCTCCCGCCGTCCGCCCATAGGCGCGCAGTGCCACGAGGTCGACCGTGTCTCCTTCGATCGAGCGGATCGTCGTCACCATGCCCGTCTCCTCAGGCAAAAAGGGTCACGAAGGAATTCAGCGGCGATGCCGCCGGCGTTTCGGTATAGCGCAGCAGCTTTATCCGATAGGCATTCTTGCGCGGCTGCCCGAAGGCATCGTGATAGCTGCGGTCCTCGGAAATCGACTGGATCGTATGGTAGCCGAATATGGTGCCACCGAGAGAGACCATCATCAGGGCCACGCCCGTCTGTGCGGCCTGCCGCAGGCCTTCCAGGCTCGCGGTCCCACCGAACTCCTGCGGAAAGATCGCGCCCTTGATCTCGATCTCGTCTTCGCCGGGCCCGGTCCACTGCAGGGCGTCGAAGCGCTGTGCGACAGCCTGCTTCGCCCAGGGCGTGGAAAGGGTCCGTCCCACGTCCTCGTAGGAAAACCCCAGCGCCTCGAACGCGAAACCTCCAAGCGCCATTCCCGTCGGTCCTGCCATTTCTTGCGATCTCCGCTTGCTGCCCGGTTTCTGCCAATTCTAGTCGGTGTAAGCTTCCCGCAACGCGTTCCCAACCGCTTCGCCGACGGCCTTGCCCGCCTCCTCACCTATCGCGGCAGGATCGGCGTTTGTCGTCGCATGCACCGTTACCGAGACGGGCACGGAGAGCGCTGGCGGCGGGTTCATCACGCGCACATCCTGTGTCCCCTTCGGGCGCAGAAGAGCTTCGATCGACTGCCCCGAAAGACTGATATCGGCAGGCCCTGGCCGCCCGCCGGAAAGACTGGACTGGTGGGAGGACGGGAGCCCGGAGACAGCCGCCTCGCTGCGCCTGAAGGCAAGCGGTGCCTTGACGAAGCCTCCCTTGGTGTCTGCCCCCTTGCCGGACGCACGAAAGCCTCCGAAACTTCCGAGCGTGTAGTCCCCGCCGGGCGCCAGATGCATGCGGGATGAAGCCCGACGATTGCGTCGATGAACCTCGCCGATCAGATCCTTGTTCTTCGATTTGTCCGTCTGGTTCGACAGCGCCCAAGCCGCGGCAACTGCGCCCAGAGCGAGCGGGTGTTTTGCGATACGCCCCAGACGCGCCAGCATTCCGCCCTTCGCAACTTTTCCGGCAACTCCTCCGGCAACTCCCGCAGCGCCCGCAGCCGCTTCGCCGCGCAGGATCCACTTCACCGCCCTGTAGGCTTTGCCGCCAGCCTTCGCCAGGGAGATCAACTCGCCGGTCATCATGGCGATCCCGCCGGCGGCCACGGCCCAATCCACCGCGCTCATCTCGGCGCCGGCCTTGCCGAGCTGCGACAGCCCGGCCGCAATCACGGTCCAGCGCACCAGGCGGCTGCCAAGCCCGAAGGTGACCAGGGCGCCGGCCAGCTTCAGCAATTTCACGGCGGTCAGCCCCAGCACGATCGCCCCGCCGATCGACATGACGCTCCCCATCCCGGATATCCCCTCGCCGACCCCCGACAAGACCTCGACCGCGCCCTTGCCACCGGCGAGCGCATCGAAGGCGGCGCGGAAGTTCTCGCCGATCTCCTTGAACTTCAGGGAAATCTGCCCAAGCCGATCCGTATCGGCCTCGAACGTGGCGACGTTCCCGAAAATGCCGCCTTCCAGCCAGTCGCCCAGGCTGGACAGCATTCCCGCTCCATCCTTGAAACCAAGCCCCGCGCCGAGCCCGTCCAGCCCGGCCTTGATCTTGTCGAAGACCGTCACGCGCTGATCCAGCGTGTCGAAGATACCGGAGAGCCGTTCGGCGCCGGCGCCCAGCGGACCGGCCATGATCGAGCCCAGCTGGATACCGATCGCCCTCAGGTGGTTCCCCAATCGCCGGATGCGCCCTATGTCGGTCGCAACCTTGTTGGCATATTCCGCCTGAACCGATCCCGCGATCTTCGCCTCGTCGCCCGCCAGCCTGAAGGCCTGAGCAAGCAGCTTCGGGTTCTTCATCAGCTTGCCGAAATCGTCGGAGAAATCCTGCCCGACGAGATCCTGAATTGCCTTCGCGCCGTCCGGATCCTTGTTGAGTGCTTCAAACAGCGCCATCAACGCAGCCGGACCGTTCTCCTTCTTCAGTTTCGACCACTGCTTGAACGAGAGGCCGACCATCTTGAAGGCGCGCTCCACCTTCGGCCCGCCCTTCACCATCTTGTTGGCGAAGGCGTTCATGCCACGCGCCGCCGTTTCCGTCACGATGCCGGCGGCCGTCATGGCAGCGCCCACCGCCGCCATCTGGTCGGGCAGCAGGTTCAGCGTATCTGCCGCACCCGCCGCCCGGTTCGTGAAATTCAGGATCTCGCTCGCCTTCGCCGCCATCGAGTTCGACAGAAAGTTCGTCGTGTTGGCGAGGTGTTCGAACTTCTCCTGGTTGAGCGAATAGACGTTGCCGAGCTTGGCGAAAATGTTGCCGGCATCGCTCGCGGCCATGTCGAAGGCGACGGTCGCCTTGGCGGTGAATTCCGTGAACCGGGCGAGCCGTTCGACCGCAATGCCCGCCTGTCCGGCTTCCGCCATGATTTCCGTCAGGCCGCCGGCGGAGATGCCGGAGAGCGTCGTCGACATCTTGAGGATCTGCTTGCGCAGTTGATCGAGCCCCGCCGGCGTCGTGTCGATGACCTTGCGCACTTCGGCGAACTTGTCCTCGAAGTCGAATGCGGCACCGAGCGTATTGCGGAACCCGATATAGGCGCCGCCAAGGGCAACGAGGCGACGGGCATATCCGCCGATCGCACTCGCCGCCGCAGGTCCGGCCATGCGGTTGTTGAACCGGCTGCCCGCGGCCGACAGCCGGTTCAACGTGCCGAGAAGTCCCTTGCCCTTGCCACTGAGCCGGTCGTCGAGACCGATACGCAGCGTCGATTTCAGGAGGCCCATATCATGGTTTCCATGTCAGGTTTCCTTGATGACTTGCCCGATGCGCACAGCTATCGCGTGATAGGCGAGCGCGTCGTCGGCCCGCATGGCGAGGACCATCGGCAAGGGGGTGCTGAGGACGTGCGCGATCAGCGCCGCCGTTTCCCGCCAGGGGCGGCGGACGATCCTGCCGCCGAAAGCGGCGGCTAGGCGTTCTGCGTAAAAAAACTTCCCACCAGCGGCTCGATCTTTTTCAGGATCACGTCGAGGTCGCTCGCCTTGATCTTGCGCGTGACCGCCTCGGTTGTGCCCGAAAGAGCAGCGATCAGAAGGATGGTCTTGCCGATACCGCCCTGGGCGGCATCGGTCGCGGCCAGGTCGCCGAGTTCCGCCTCGCGGAAGGTCAGCTTGTCGATGGTCTTGCCGTCGTGGGTCACCGGCTTCTTGAGGGTAACCTCAACGGTTTCCGTTTCACTCATGGTCGTTCCTCGATTTCAGAAAATGAAGGGATGTGCTGCGGTGGCCGGCGCTCAGCCGTTCAGCAGCAGGGCGGCGCGGATGTCACCGGTCTGGGAGACGCCGCCGACCGAAACGTTGAAGGGGTCCACCTCGAGCAGCTCCTCGCCGTCGACCTCGAGCTTGTAGTAGCGGATGGAGATGTTGTGGTCGTTCTCGCCCACTTCGCCGGTCTTCCATGTGCCGGGATCGTGGCTCTTCAGAAAGCCGCGCATGTAGGCAACGGCGGGGTGGACCGTGCCGTCCTCGTCGACCAGCGCGCCGGTCGCCATGAACGACTTCTCCACACCGGGCTTCAGGCCGACGAGCTTGATCACCTGCGGGTCGAACGCCGTCATCTTGAAGCCGGGCTCCATCTTCTCGAACCCGAGCTTCACCTCGATCGGCATGACCATGCCGGCATTGCGCACCTCCTCCACCTTCTCGGAAGGAACGGGCAGCGTGATTTCCGACGCCTGCCCGATCTTCGAATACGTGTCGACGAAGATCGTGCAGTCGCGCAGGATGTAACGGGGGAGTTCCGACATGGGAAAACCTCAAGACATGGGCCGGTCGGTGCCGGCATCGTTGAAGGAATGATCAGGCGACGGTAAGCGCGCCGCCCTCGATCTCGCTGATCACCTCGGAAATCAGCCGGTCGTAATAGAGGATGTTGCGGTAGGCGATGATGCGGATGTCCTCCATCGGCGCCGGCGGCTCGAACTCGACGGAGAAGGTGACGCGGCCCTGGGCAAGTTCGGTCGCTTCGTTGAGATCGGCCTCGATCCACATCCGCCCGCCCAGGATCGCGCCTTCCGCCTTGAGCGTGCGCAGGAAGGCGTTGCCGCTCTCGATCGCCATCTTGAGATTGGCCTTCGAAAAGGGACGGTCGACGAACTCGAGGAACGCACTCTCGATCGCCTCGTTGATGAAATCCGCCGTGCGCACGACCGAGAAGAACTTCCACAGCGATTCCGATCCGCACCCCCGGTTGCCCCAGGTCCGGAAGCCCGTGCCGTCGATATTGACGATCGTGGCGACGTCGTTCTCGTTGAGATAGTCGGTCTGGTCGCCGTAGGAGATCGGCCGGTTGATGCCCGCAATACCGTTGATCAGCTTGTTGGACTCCGACCACCAGAACCCCTGTTCGCGGTCGAGCCGTGCCTGGACGCCCACGAAGTAGGGGGCGGCCGGCATCGGCAGATAGGCGTCCAGCGTTTCGTCCCAGACGAGCACGCGCGGATCCACCACCTTGATCCGGCGGGAATTGAGAAGCCCGCGATAGGCGACGGCCGCTTCGTCGGTCGTGTCGGGACCGTCGACCCATGCCACGGCCTTCAGCTTGTCGAGGACGCCCGCGAGTTCCACCACGACGGGATTGGCCACCGCGCCGACGGTCGCCGTCGCAGCCGCTGTCGTGCCGGTCTCGTCGGTGATGGTCACCGTGGGCACGCCGTAGCCGGAGCCGTGCCGGGTGACGGCAATCGCGGTGATCACGCCGCCGGTCACGACTGCCACGGCCTGCGCGCCGGCACCATCGCCGTCATCGGTTATGGTGATGGTCGGATTGTCGGAATAGCCCGTGCCGCCGGCGCTCACCTGGATTGACTGGATGCCGTCAGTCGGAGACCCGCCGGTATAGCCCGCCACGCAGTTCAGCCGCGGCTTCAGGCCGAGCATCGGACGCGCTTTCAGGAAGGCGTGAACGCCGGTCATGGTCGTCGGATCGCCGACAAGGTTCGTCCACGTCTCAGGCGTATCCGCCCCTTCCTCCACGCGCACGATCACCATGTAGGTGCCGACCTGCGCGTTGACGGCATCGACCGCGTCCTTCAGCGTTCCGGCTTCGCCCAGCTTTGCCGCCTTGGCAAACTGCGGTCCCTTGAGGAGGACCGGCGTGTTGAGCGGAAATACAGCCGCATCGGCATCGGGCGCGGTCCCGATGAAGCCGACGACGGCGGACTGCGCGGTCCTGATCAGAACCGGCGTTTCCGCCGATTGAGATACCCGCGTACCGTGATGGAAGGCGATATCCGCCATGGCTGTCTCCTTCGATGGTGCCCTTCACGCGGGCATGAAAAAACCCGGCGCAAGGGCCGGGCGGAAAACGATCTTTGTCTCGGCAGGACAGCGGCCTGCGAGCTGTGAAGCTTCAACCCGGTACGTCGCCCCTCCCTACACCCAGATCCGGAACACCAGCTTGAATTCGCCGTCCGTCAGATATGCGACGTTCGACGTGCCGCTGGTGTATGGCACGCCGATGGAAGAGGATTGCGAATAGGCCATTCCGCAGACCGTATCGTCGGCCCAGATGCCGCCCGCGCGCCACGAGCTGTTGTAGAACGTGGTCAGCGCGATCGGCACCTCGGCGCCTCTGACGTGTCCTGTGGCAGCACCGTCGACAACGCACCGCAGAACCGCGGCCCATTGCTTCGGCACCTCGCCCAAGCCGTGCGCCCATGTGTAGGCTCCGGTTGCGGAGACGTCGATTTCATCGCTTTCGATGATCTGCGGCCGGGCGGCCGCAAGAGCCGCCTTGAGCGTGGCTGCGTCCGGGAACTTGCCATTCGTGCCGGCAGTGACATCGGCCAGCGTCGCCTCGTTGATCGACAGCGTGCGGTTGGCCGAGAGATTGCCGCCGCCGGTGAGCCCGGTTCCGGCCGAAATCGTCCTGGACGACTGGACGAAGTTCGCCGCGGCCGATCCGCCGAGCGTTGCTGCGTTGATCCCGCCGGCGGCATTGAGAGCGGCAACCGCTTGCGCCGGCGACGACGGGCGAGCGTAGTTGTTCGTGCCGGGCTCTCCGCCCACCGCGACCTGTGTCATGAAGTAGTTGATCGTGCCGTTCAGCCCGGTGAACTCGGAGCGGAGAAGTCTGGCCGTAATGTCTCCGGCAGCATCCCGCCGGACGAGCGTGTTCGCCGCATTGGCGGTGGACGGGCCCGCGCCCTGCACGAGATCCGCGTCGAGCCCGGACCCGGCGCCATCGACGGTCTTGAGCTTGGCGAGTACATCGGCGGCCGTATAGCTCGCCGCCGGCAGCTTGGTCGCCAGGCTCGACAGGATCGCCGCGATGTCGCTGTCATTGTCCTGCAATGCGGCGGCAAGTTCGGCGATGGTGTCGAGCGCCGCGGCCGGCGCACCGCCCAGCAGTGTGGCGATCTGGGCGTCCACATAGGCGGTATCCGCCAGCCCGGTAATGGCGGCCGCGATATCGCCGGCGATCTGGACGCCCGTGCGCGCATCGGCAATGCCGTAGCCGGCAAGCGTCGTCGGCGTCTCCGTCAGGTCCGCGAAGGCGTGCGTGTGGCCGATGTCGGACTTCGTGGCAAGCCCCGCATTGAGATCCGCCGAGGTCGCCCGATCGGCGATGTCGGCCGCATGCGTGTCGAGCACGCCCTTGATCGAGCCCAGCACGGCTTGCACCGTGCTCCCCGTGAGGCCGGCGATCGCGGCCGCCGTGATCTTGTCGGCCGAGTAGTCGCCAAGCTGCGCGGTGATGTTGCCGGTCCGCCCAAAGATCGATGTGACCTCGGAGCCGACCGGCACATAGGAGACCGTCCAGCCGGAGCCGTCGTAGATCTTCTTCACCCCATCGACGGTGTTCCAGTACTCGGCGCCGGCCGCAAGCGGATCGCCGTTGAGGTCCGTTGCCGGATCGGTAGGGAACGCTCCCAGAAAGACCCGCGATTGCGCCGCATAAAGCGCCTGAAGAGTGACGATCGCGGCCTCGGAGCGGTCCGCATCGTCGGACGTCGCGGCCGCGAAGGCATTCGCGATGTCGGCCTTCTGGACGGCCAGGTCCGCCTTTTCTCCCGCGAGATCGGCGGCAGCCTGAGCGGCCTGCCGATCGGCCTCGACCGCATCGACGGCCGACATCACTTCGGCGATCGCCTCCGCCGTATCCGACGGCGAGGCCGCCGTGATCGTCCAGCCGCCATGTGCGCCAGCCCCCGACACCCGATCGATATCGACGGTGAGTTCGCCGGTGCCCGCATCCCAGGAGACGACCTCGCCGAGCATGGCGGTCTGCGGGCTCTCCATCCGGTAGATCGCCACATAGGCCGGCGGCGCATAGCGCAGGCGCTCGCCCTCATCGACGATGAAGGTCTTGCCGCCAGTCGCGACCTGGTGCTCGGTCTGGCTCGTCACCCGCAACATCAGGCCGACATTGGCCGCCTCGTAGACCTCATTGATCAGCGGCAGCAGAACGTCGTTCGCCTTCTCGCGAAAGACCACGCGGCCTTCCTCGATCACGGCGTCGAGCGTGTCGCGCTGGTCCTCGTTGGCGGCGATCCGCGCGTCCACGTCCTTGAACCGGCGGTTCCAGAATGAAGGATCGCCCAGATTGTCGCCGCGCTTGATCAGATAGTCGCCGTACCTGTTCGGCATGGTCGCTCTCCAGGATGGATCAGGCCGAGACCGGCGTCGCGCTGGCGATCGCGTCGGCGGGCAGCTCGTTCAGCACCTTGCCCTTGACGGTGGGATAGGTGCCGCGCGGACGGAAAGTCGTGCGGCGAAACGTGGTGACTTTGGCGAATTTCACCTCGTAGGTCGTGTCCGGCTCATAGGCGGGCGTTTTCTTGGCGGTCATGGGAGATCTCCTAGAATTCGATGTCGACGCGCTCTTCGACGAGAAAGACGTCGAGCGCGGTGGTGGTGGTGCCCGACGCGACGATCTGGAACGAGGCGACCGGGGCATCCAGGTTGAAGGTCATGACGCGGCGCAGCCGGTTGTCGGGCAGCGCGGTGTCCTCGACCACGTCCGGGCTCTCGTCGACGCCGCCGGCCCGCAGCACGGCGGTGAATGTGTGATGGGGGGCGTTCCAGTTGCCGAGCGACCACTCGACCCGCACCGTGTCCGACGCGCCCGCCAGAATGCGCGGCGTGGAGATGTGCTTGAAGGTCGTGCGCGGCCGCTCCACGCTCACCTCAGACCCGGCGAGAAACAGCCCGGCATGCAGATCCGGCGTGCCCTGGAAGACCGCCTGCAGCGGCAGCAGCGGCGGCAGGCCGGCGAGCGCGTTGGTGGAGATCTCGGAGACCGGCACCCAGCCCGTGTTGAGCTGCACCTGGAAGGTCAGGTCGCAGGCGTCAGGCGTTACCATCGACGAGAGCAGATCGATGCCGGCGATGCCGCCGTCGAGATTGAGCGGCTGCAGATCGACCGCCACGCGGGAGCCTGAGAACTTCGCAAAGCGCAGGCCGAACATCATGTCCTTGGTGATGTCGCCGGCGAAATAGGCGCCGTCCGTGCTGTAAAAGAACGTGCCCGAGAGATAGGCGCCGCCGTCCGCCATGCCGATATAGTGGTCGCCCTGCGTGGTCAGCACCATCGCGTAACGCTTGCCGGCGGTCAGGTAGGTCGGCGTGAAGCTGACCGTGGTCGCCGCCGGGTACTGCCTGAGATTGAGGAAATCGATCGTCGTCTGCTGGATCGCGTTCGCCAGATCGGGCGTGCCGGACGGGGTCAGTTCGCAGATGGTCAGATGCACGTTGCCCGACGTGCCGCGCCGCGTGAAAGTGAGATCGACGCCGGTCAGCCACCCGGCCTGCGAGTTGAGGAAGGTCTGCGCGACCTGGGCACCGTTCAGCGTGTAGGTCGAGGTGACGACGTCCCAATAGGGCTCCTCGTAGCTGTCCGTCCAGAACTGCGCGATGCGATAGGACAGGTGGTTGTGGGTGTGTTCGCGGAAGCTCTCGACCACTTCGAAGGTCTCGCCGTCGCGCGTGAAGATGTTGGTGACCGGGTCGTAGCTGCCCGACCGCCACCAGGCGGAATTCGTGCAGACCTCGAAGATCTGCCCGAACCGGATGCGCTGCCGCGACATGGCCTTCTGCACGACGTCAAACGAAGTCTGCGTGTACTGCGTGATCGACTGCTCGCCGACATAGCCGGTGACCGACGTGCGCAGGGCGCTCGTGAACTTCGGCAGCAACAGGCCGTTGGTCAGCGTCACCTGGGCGTTGATCGAGGAGAACAGCGCCAGCTCGCTCGTCGCCTTGTTGGCGGGAGCAAACCGGATGCCTTCCTCGACCTTGGCGAGATATTCCAGATCTTCCGTGTCGGTCTCGTCCTCGTCGAGGAAATGATCGGCGCCGTAATCGGCATAGTCATCCGGCAGGCCGGCGGCTTCCTTCAACCGCGCGACATCGCCGGCGACCTGAAACAGATCCTCGCTCGTCACCCGGCCGCTCTGAGCGTTGGAGAGGTTCGCGACATCGGTGGCGATGGTGGAGATCCGCGGCTCGGCGAGCGCCTGCCAGTCCTCGATCACGTCGAGACGCTGGTCGTTGCGCCGGCTGGAGGCCAGATCGTTCACCGTGTTGGTGATGATCTCCTCGATGCCGGTCGGCGTCAGGATCACGTAGGCGATCGCGATGCGGTCGAGCGGGATCGTGGGATATTGCGGATCGCCGCTTTCCACCCCGCCGATGGTGCCCAGATTGGCGATGCGCGCGCGCTCCAGGTTGACCTGGCGGGCTTCGGTTTCCTCGGTTTCCAGGTTCACCACGAAGTCGCGATATTCGGGCGACTGGTCGACGGACGCGCCCCAGACGACGATCGCCACCGCGACCTTGTTCGCCACCGGCTGATACTCAACCAGATCCCGCGTCGCGGCGGCCCGCGTCACGTACATCTTGCCGGCGCTCACATAGATGCCGGGCGCGATCGTCACCTCGAAGGTGCCGGAGCCGGTGACGGTGAAGCCGGCATAGGCCTGGCCGTCATGGATGGCGTACTTGACCAGGGCGTCCACACCGGCTTGGGCATAGTCCTGCATCGCCATGAAGTCGGAGGCCGGAACCTCCTGGTAGTCGTTGATGATCACCTGACGGTCGGTCATGCGGGGCTCCTCAAGCGCGTGTCATCCGGCCGGCGCGGATGTCCTGGCCGGCAAAAAGGGTTTGCCCGGCCGTAAACGGCCGGTAGGTGCGCGTGTCGATCAGGATGCGATCGGACAGCCGTTTGGCGGACTTGAGCGCGGCGAAGGTTCGCTCAAGCCGTGCCTTGTCCACGCGGGCGGCAAAGGCGCCGGCGGGACTGGCGCCCGCAAAGAAACTGTTCTTCAGCCCGCGGCCGGGGATCGAGGTCTTCAGCTCCGCCGTGTGCGCCGGAACGGCAAGGCGCGTGACGCCGGCGAACGCGGTTGCCTTGCGCGGTTCCGCCGGTGCCAGATCGTCCTGGATCGGGATGCGTTCGAAGATCCGTTCAGCCGCCGTCGGATACCCCGCATAGCGCATCAGCGCCGGAGCGCTCGCAAACCAGGCGCGGCCGATGGCACGCGGATCGGAGCCGATCGCCGGCAGGATGCCGTTGCCGGTGCCCGCCGGGCGGAGCGGGCGGGCAAGCGCCGGATCGTCGATGCCCGGTTCGGCCGAGATCGGCGCGACGGTGGACGCGGCCGTGGAGGACAACGCAAACCGGCGCCCGGCGGCAAAGGACGCCGCAAGACGGCGGCCGAGCGCACGCCGCAGGATCACGCAGCGGACACCGTCCGCATCGGTGGCGATGCCGATGACCGTCTCCGCGCCATCGCGGATCAGCACCGCGCGCGGGCGGCGACGTTCGGCCGCCGTCGAGGGCCAGGCGGTCCGGCGCGGCAGAAAGAAAGGATGCGCTGCGCCGCCGGCATAGATCGCCTTGCGGCGCCCAAACCCCGGAGAAGCGCGGTAGATGCGCACCTGCGGCAGGCTTTCCAGCCAGGCAAGCCGCTGTTCGACCGTATCGGAACCACCGGCAAAGAACTTCTCCGGCGGGCGATGAACGCCCAGGATCTTCGCCCCGGCCATTGCGGCGTAGGCTTGCATTCCGGCAAGCGTGCCCTTGATCCGGTGATGACGGACGGCCGCGCGGATCACGTTGCGCTTCTTCGCCTCGTCCCAGTCCCCGTCCCAAAAGTCGACGGAAAAGGCCGCGGCCAAGTGAGGCAAGAACTCCGCCGGACAGCGGTCCGGGCTCCACAGATCCGCGAGCGGAACGGGTATGTCCAGGACACGCGACGCAACGCGGGCAAGCGATAGCTCGAGCGCGGTCGCGTTGGCCGGCAGGATGGTGGCGCCATCGAAACTATTGGCAAATCTCACGGCAGCACCTCCATCGCAACCGTGATGGCCGAGCACCACAGCGCCTCATCCGCTGCGGCAACGAGATCGGCCGCGGGAGACGCCACGCGCACGGCCTGCACGTTGGAGACATGCGCGGCAGCAATGATCGAGGACAGATAGACGGCCTGTCCGACCTGGTGACGCGAGGCGGCCAGCGTGCCGAGCGCCGTCTTCGCCGCCGCCTGCAGCACGGCCGGATCCGGACCGGCCGGCACGACGAGCGTGACGGAGATCTCGAAAGCCGTGATGGTCGCCGGCTTGACGGTGACCGCATCGGTCAGCGGCCGAATATCGTCCTGCATCAGCCGAGACCGCACGGCTGCGACGAGGTCGGCCGAGGCGGTCCCGTCCCCTTCGCGCGAGAGCACCGCGACCGTCACAGCACCCGGCTGCGGCACGGAAAGCCCGACGCCCTTGACACGCGCGTCGGCAGCCCTTGCATGATACTCGTAGGCGCCGGCCGGCCCGGCTGCCGCGAAGGCTTCCAGCGACAGCAGGACGCGGGCGCGGAAGTCGGCATCGCTTTCCCCGGAAAAGCGCACCGTGCCGAAGAGCGCAGCGAGATGATCGAGATCAGAGCCCGCCGCATGGGTGATCAGCACCGCGCGCGCCGCATCGTTGACGCGCCCGCGCAGCAGCAGCTCGAAATATCCTTCGGCTTCCTGCGCGATCCGCAACGGATCGGTCTCCAGCGCGCCGACATCGTAGCCCGGCCAGAGTTCAACGAGCCGCGCCAGGCGCGCCACGATGATCGCCTCGTAGTCGAGCGTCTCGATGACGTCGGGCGCGGCAAGAGCGGTCAGGTCCGGGGCGGCAAAGCGGGTCATTGTCTCACCATCACGCGCGTCCGCGCGTCCTCCTCGATCGAGAAGTCGCCAAGGTGGCCGCGCGGGTAGTAGGTGCCGGAGAGCGCGAGGACGATCGAACCGGACGGCCCGGCGTCCGCAATTGCCACGGACCGCAATGCGAACCTTGGTTCCCACCGGTCGATCGCAATCGCGGCCGCCACGAAGACAGCCAGCACCACGCGATCATTCATGGGTGCATCGATCAGCAAGGGGATGTCGGACCCGAAATCACGACGCATGACGCGCGAGCCGATGCGGGTGGTCAGGATCTTCCCGATCGACTGCTCCACATGCGGCCAGCCTTCGAGCCCCTGTCCCGTGATCGCATCGACGCCGGAGGACGACACAGTCATCTATTCCTTGGCATCCGTCATCGTCGAGGCATTGCCCTCACGCGAGATTTTGCCCTTCGCCTTGCCTTTCGACACCGGTGCGATCTTGCCGTCGATCCGGAGGTACTTCGCCTCGCGCGCGGTGAGAGCCAGCGGCTCGCCGACATTCTTCCACGTCCCCGCGAAGAACCCCGCGATCGCGACCTCGTAGGTTTCGATTTCCATTGGCTTGCTCCTTCAATCAGCGGCGAAAACCCGCGATGAACCTTCGGCGATGGGATGCAATCCGGCAGACGATCCGTAGGTCACCCGGACCATGTCCCCGATGCGGGCGACCTTCTTCCCGCCGTCCTCGCCGAGTTGGACGGACGGCGATTTCACGATGACCTTCGGCGCCGTGACGGTTGTCCGCTCGTCGGCCACCTCGATGCGAACGCTGCCCTTCGTCACGACAGCTTCCGGCCCATCGTGCGGGCGCGGGTTCGCCGTCGAGGGGATCGACATGTCGATCTCCCCGTCGGTCAGGTCGCCGCTTTCGGAAACGACCGTGACCTGCTGCCCGACCGATGGCGGAATGTGCGTCTTGATGTCCCCGGCCGCGATCTCCTTCCACGGCATCCAGGGGCCCACATACGGCGTGCCGCCGGGTTCGGAGATCCGGACCCGGGCAAGCCCCTTCTTGTGGTCGATCTCGCTCACGGTGCCCGTCCGCTTGCGGTTGCGGGCGCGGCGTTCCAGTTCCGCCAGACGCCGATAGATGTCAGAGAACTGATTGGCCAGATCCTGCATGCTCATGCGGACGGCCCCGGCCCTGCGAGTGTCACGCTATCGAAATCCGGCGATGTCGCTTCCGCCTGAAGGGGAGGCGTGAGGTTCAACGCCCGCGCTTCGTCTGTCGAAAGGCCGCGTTGTGCCTGGGTGATCTTCCAGGCACGCGGATCACCGGCGACAAGTCCCCTGATCACCGGCTCCAGAAACGCAAGCTCTGCGTCGCCGGCAATAAGCGCCAGGGCTTTCGGCCAGATGCCGGTGAGAGCGGCGCCGACTGCCGGGTCGCGCAAGGTCTTGCAATGCACTTTCACCTGCCGTCCGGCAAACCGTGGTCCGCCGTCCGCCTTTGCTCCGCGCAAGATATCCACGGCGACAACCTTGGAAACGATCGAGCGCCAGAGATCCGCCCATTCGTTTTCCGGATCCATCAGCGCCGCGAATGCCTGCCGGTGCAGCACATCCAACGTCAGTTCAAGGCCGGCGTCGGTCACCGGCATGCCTTGCTCGGTGATCTCCCGCCCGCCCTCGTCCCGGACCGACATCTGCGCCGTGATGCCGAACTCCAGCACGAGCGCCATCTCCGCAGCGCCTTCGAAGAGATCGCGCCCCACCGGTTGCGAGCGCCCCTCATCCACATAGACCGAAATGAAGGGCTGCTTTTCTTCAGCCGCTGCCGCATCGATTGGCGCGATCTCGCTGTCGCGCACGGCCTCGCCCGCCCATGTCGCGCCCGACAGCGCCTTGACCGTCGACAATCGGAGAAGGAGACAGACCAGGCTCATGACTTGAGGCTCATTTGCAGGACGAGACGGCTGCGCTGATCAGGATCGACACGGGCGACTTCGAAGCGCGGCGCCCCCGAACGGTCCGTCGCGACAACCTGGTCGCCCTTGCGAAGCGTCAGCGCCGCCGGGTACGCATCCGGATCGACATGCAGTTCGGCCTCACCGCCGGCAATAAGCGTCGACCATGATCGGGATCCCACACCGCCAAGATCGTCCTGACCGCCGGATACCCTGAGGTGCGCGGCGTCGATATCGAAGGCTGGACGGTCGGGATCAGACACCGTGTCGTACTGCCCGCGCCGCATCGGCTCGACCCGAACGGTTTCGCCAAGTTCGGCATCGACCACCCGGCGAAGCGCCGCCAGGTGGTCTTTCCAGGGACCACTCACCCGGTTGTCTCACCGGTGGCAGCCTGGGGCTCGGCGGACTTCCCCGCGGCGCCATATGCGACCGCGAAGCGGTTCTCGATCAGGCTACGCCCATAGCTTTCCGGCACCGATACGGGCTTGTGCGGTTCAACGCACAGATCCTTTTCGGTGCCGGCGATCTGCTTGGGGATGATCAGGCCCCGGGGAGACATGATCCTGATTTTCTTCTCAGCCATGATTCCCCCCTCAGGTCAGCGTCAGCTCGCGCAGCGCCTGCGGACGCGTGCAGAGCGAAACCGCGTTCATCTGCACTTCGAGGTGCCGCCCCTTGCCGTTCGCCATCTTGTACTGGTGCATGTAGAACGGCAGGCCGAGTGGAGGCAGCTCGTTGACCGTGTCCTCGTAGTCGGGCGGCGCGAACCGGGTGATGAAGAGTTCGGGAACGCCGACAGGCACGACACGCGCCTTGTTGGCGGCGATGTAGGACGCCCCGAGATCGGTCGTCGCCTTCGCCCCCGTCTTGTAGCGCTCCCATGTCGCTCCGCCGAATTCGAACACGTCCGGCACATCCTGGCGCAGAACGACCGCGCCGGCGTTGTACATGAACGTCTCGCGCACCGACTTGTGCTGCCACATCGTCTTGTGAAAGTCGCGGCCGGTGAAGACGTGCAGGCCGGAATAGGGTTCGTCGAGATCGTCCTCGATCGAGTAGACGACATCCTGCCAGAGGCTCGAGACGTTGGTGGCATCGACATCGAGTTCCAGAGAGACCGGCGCGGGGACCGCGATGCCGAAGCGGCTGTAGAGGTCCTCCAAAACTGCGCCGGACTTCGACGTGATGATGCCCTTGACGGCGCCGACACGCTGATGCTCCAGCGTCATGGTTAGGTCTTGCCCGTGCCGAGCCCCCTTCCGCTCGACCCGGTCCTGCAGGGTCTCAAGTTCGTCCGTACTGCCGAAGCGAATGATGCCCTGCACTTCATCGGCCCTGACAGCGTCATCACGTTGGTAGTGGGGGATATCGAAAGGCAGCTTGCGACGCTTTTCGTCGTCGACGGTCTCACCGGGACCGCCGCGTTCCGACGGCTCCACAAGCCCCAGCTTGCCGTCGCGCAGTTCGATGGAGACGCGGGTCGAGGTTACCCCGTCTTCATCAAAAATCCCGGTCGCAGAGATCTGGCCGGGACGGTAGGGTTCGGAATTGACTGCGGCGGTAAGGCTCCGCATGGAGAAGCCATCGCCCTCCCAGATATCGACTTCATCAGGCATGATCTTCTCCTTAGCGCGTCTTGATCCCGGCCGAGCCGAGCTGTGTCTGTTTCGCCCTCACCTTGGCGGCGCTGTCGACCGAGGCGTGGTAGATCAGCATCGGCGCCTTGACCTCGGCATCGGCCGACGTCACCACGGCCTCGACGTCCGCGGCGGTAGCGTCGACGCCGTAGCCGAGGATTGCCGAGGCGGTCTCCGCCCCCTCCTTGCCGGCGGTCTCGGCATCGGGCGAGACGACATACGTCTCCGTCGCCGTCACCTGGCCGAGGACGGTCCCCGCCTCGAGCACGCCTTCTCCGGACGCGATCGTGACCACGTCGCGCGACCGGCTTCCGTTGGCCTCGCTCAGCAGGTACGCGAGGTTGCGCGCCTTCTCCGTTTTCATGTCCATGGTCGTCAGCCCTTCTTCTGTGCGTCACGGCGCGCGGCGTAGATCGCACCCGGCTTCAGCGCGGTGCGACGACCGCTCTGGCCGTCTTCGCCGGATCCCTTGACCTGCCCGGGTGCGGCCTGCCCCGCCGCAGCGAGGCGACGGCGTTCGAACTCCGCCGGCTTCGGGTCGTCGTTGGCCGGGCTTGCAGCCTCGCCCGTCGCGCTTGCCGTCGCCTTCGGCGCTGCGGCCAGCATTTTGACCGCATCCGCGCTCGACGTTTCGGTGTCGTAGGCGAGATGTTCCGCAAGCCCTTCACGGCCCTCGGCCTCTTCGCAGGTCATGATTGCCTTGATGCGAGCCTTGGCTTCGGAAGCACCCTCCGATTTCGCCGTAGCCCGTTCGGCGGCCGTGGTGTCGTCCGCCGCAGTGTTGCCAGCCATGGATGTCTCCTTGCTCTGACGGGTGGGAGCGGCGGTCGCCGCCTTCGACCGGTCGTCATCATCGAACGACCAGCCTTTCCTCGACGCGAGCGCGACGAGTTTCCTGGGAGTGTCTGAAAAGATCCGGTAGTCGAAGGCGGTCGCGGCAAGCGAGCGGACCTTGTCCGTGCGATCCGCGTATCCCTGCTCGACGGCCTCATCGCCCGTCATCCAGGTCGTGTCCTTCATCGCCTGGCGCACCTCCTCGACCGCCTGTCCGCTACGATCGGCATAGATCGACGCCATCTGGTCGGCCTGCTTGTCGAGCAGGGCGCGCGACTTCTCGTGGTCTTCGGCCGTTCCGAAGGCGTATCCGGCCGGATCGTGGATCATCATCATCGCGCCGGACCGCATGACGATCTCGTCGCCGGCCATCGCGATGACGGAGGCCGCCGAGGCGGCGACCGCATCGACGATCATCGTGACCTGGCCCTTGTGCGCCGTCAGTGCGTTGTAGATGGCGATGCCGTCGTCGATGTATCCGCCACCGGAATTCACCCGCACAGTCACGTCGTTCGACCACCCGTGCTCGGTCAAGGCTTCCTGGACTTCGAGAGCCGTGAACCCTTCGCCCCAATAGCTCTCGCCGACGAACCCGTAGAGCAGAAGTTCGCCGTTCGAAATCGTCACTGACATGATTGTCTCCTCAGCCGAACCGGATCCGGCGGGCATAACGCCGCCTCTTCACGCGGCCGCCATTCTTCAGGATGCAGGCGTCTTCGAACTTCGCGATCTCACGCTCCAGAAGCGTGAGGTTGGCGCGGGAATATTCGACCTCCTCCTCGCCGAACCGGACGCGCTCCGCCTGCCCGCCAGCAACAATCGTGAGGCGGATCGAGCGAAGCCTCTCGGCGACCGCGCACGGATCGCTCGTATCCAGAACGTCATTGCGGATCCTGATTTCGCTCATGAGGTAACGTCCTTCGCGGCCGGCCCGTCGGACGGATCGGTGTTGCCCGCGGCAGTTGCCCGCTCATACGGACTGCGCATGCCGACCGCGAGGTAGCGTTCGTGCGTGCGGTGGCGCTCTTCGAAAAGCTCGTCCGGATCGACGCCGAGTTCGGCGGCCTCGATCTCTACCGACGACGTACCATTTGCCAGTCGCTCGCTTGACGCTTTCGCGCTCCTCAGATCATCGGCGGTCGGCTTTGCCGGGCCCTGCCATTGCGCCCATGTGACGTCATCCCGGTTGGCCTCGAACGCTGCGAGTCCGCCCTTGAGCGGGAGACGCCCTGTCGCGATCTCCTCCTCAAGCCAAAGCTCGTAGACGGTTTGTGTAACCGGTGCCGCGATCCGTTCCCGCCGCCGGGCCACGACCGGCCAGATCGAGGAATTCTCCATCCGCGTCGACGAATACGTCGCGTTCGTGTGATCCATCGTCAGCGCGCCGTAGGTGATCCCGACGGAGCGCGCCATGTCCCGGCTGAGACTTGCAGAAAGCGGCTGGTACTGCGGACCCGGCGTATTCGCCGTCTTGAACTCGAAGTCCTCACCTGGCGCCAGATGCGAAACCTGAGGATCGCTTCCGACCGTCAGACGACTTTCGGCCGCCCGCTCCAGGCTGCCGTTCAGATAGCCCACAAACTCCGAGACGTATTCCGACCCGGAAGAAGACGAATCCTCGCCGCGAATATCCTTGATCGCATCCAGAGCCTCGAAGGCGTCGGCCGACGGTTGATCGCTCGTCAGGACCGCGGCAAAGAACGTCTGAAGGATCGACGTCTGCAGGGTGACGTCTTCCAGCGTCTCATGCTGCAGGTGCTTGCGGATCCCCGCCGCCATGACCGAAATACCGCGCACGTCCGTCGCATCCACCGGATCAAACACGTGGAGGAATGCTGTGCGGCCTTCTCCGTCACGCGCCGGATAGCGCACTTTCGTCCAGAACCCGTTCCGCTTCTCCTCCAGCAGGAAGGCGGACACCCGACCGTTGTCGTCGTGATAAACGCCTTGGAAAAGCCCTGCGAATTCGTTCGTGTCCTGCACGAGCCGGGTCGGGGGCACGAGGCAGAGTTTCGTCCCGGTCCGGATCCCATAGCGCCGGCGCACCGATGCCGGCATGTAGTCGAGAATCCCGGTTACCTCGCCGTAGACGATGTGCCAACGAAGCGCGATATCCACCTGTTGCGGCAACGTAAACTTTCCGCGAAAGTCGCATTCAGCCGCATTCCACGCGTACTTCTTCCAGCGCTTCTTCACCAGCCGGATGAAGTCCGTCGTCTCTTTCTGGTCATATCCCAGATGCGCGAGATCGGGCTGCGGGTTCAGCACCAGCTCGACCCCGACCGTATCGGCGAGCACCTGGTCGACCATGCCCTTGAGCCGGCCGGAATTCTGCACGATGTCGAGAGCGAGGGACGCCGCCTGCCGCCAGGACCGCCGGATATCATCGCGGCTGTCGGAGAGCGACGCATGTCGCGAACGGATGATGCCCGTCGGCGTGTCGCGCAAGTAACGCGCGGTCGACCGAGGTCCGGCGCCACCAGCCGATTTCGCAGGCTTCTTGCCTGTCAGCCGCTGAAGGAACCTCATCGACGCTTCCACTTGTTGCGACGCGCCTCGCGCTTGCGCGACCTATCTGGCGCCGGCGGCTGATCGTTTTGCGTACCAGACGGTGCCGAGGCCGGAGCCGGCCCCTGCTTTGCAGATGCGGCAGCCATCGCTTCCAGCCGTACACTCAACGGTGACAGCAGATCGGGATTGCGCAGTTCTTCGGGAACGCCACGCTCCTTGGCGAGCATCAGCCAGTCGGCTTCCGTCTTGCGGTGCAGGCCGAGGTGATCGGCCATCGCCATCCCGTAGATCCGGCAATCGAGGAGGTGGTTTTCCCCGCTCTCCTTCCAGACCTTGCGCCGGCGCCCCCGATGGAGTTCGTCCGTCAGGTATTCCGCCGTGATCTGCTTGAAGAAATTGACGCCGAGAAACGCGCCGTAATGGCAATAACCGGGCGGGTCGAACTCCTGTCCGCCGGACATCCCGACCTTGCGCAGGTTCGTGTAGAACTCAGCCTTGAGCGACCAGGTCCCCACAGGCCAGAGCGTGGCGCCACGACGCTTCTTCTTGCCACCGATCCGGATATCGACCTTTGACGGTGTGCCGATCGCCGGCGTTGTCCATCCCGGCAGTCCCTTGATCGCATAGGCGCGGGGCCGTGAGCGGACGAACGTATAGACCTGGTTCGCCCGCCCGCCGTCGCCGGCATCGATCGCCATCGCATCAAGCTGACGCTGGCCTCCAAAGGAATCGGAGAACCACTCGTCGTAGAGCGCGGCGAGCAGGAGAAACGCCCCGCCATTGGCGTCGGTCGTATCGCCTTCGAGCCAACGGGCCGTTACCGTCCAGCTCTGCTTGTCGGGCGCGAATGCGATGACCTCCGCCCAGATCCCGGTGTGCTGGACGTCGCATCCAGCGGTCAGCAGGAGCCCGCGCGGCGGGATCACCCCTTCCGCATACTCCTCGCGCCGCTCCATCAGGCGCTCGAAGTCCGGAGCATCGCCCCGCATCTCGTAGGCAAGCCCGAGCCAGATGTTCCAGAATGTCTTTTCCTTGCGCGGATCGCCCTTCGCCTGGACGAACTTCTCCGCGATCTTGTCCCAGGTCGTCAGCTGCGACGTCAGCGCGTCTACATGGAAGGACGGATAGAGGCCGTCCTCCGAGTTCGTCGCAACAAATTTCGCGGTGCGCAGCATCGCGGGTTTTTCGTGCGGCTCGATGATGCAGCCTGTTTCCTGACAAACGTAATAAGGCTCGTAAGGCGGCTTCGTCTTGTGTTTGAAATTCTCGAACAGCAGCCGGATGCGCGCGCCACATTGCGGGCATTTGCAGAAGAGGAACCGCTGATCGCCGGCCTCAAAATCAGCATCGATCCGGCTCGAGCCCTTGATCGTGGGCGTGGAGATCTCGAAGATCTTCCAGTCGGCCGACGCGTGGAACGAAATGAACCGGCCTTCAAACAGCTCCCACGGATCGCCCTGCCCTTCCAGGTCGTCCGGCCATTCGTCGACCTCGTCGGCAACCGCATATTTCAGGGTCTTCGAGCGGAGGTCCGGCGCGGAATTCGCGTTCAGCAGATTGAGCGTGCCGCCCGGAAACTTCTTCTTCTTCGCTGTCGAGCCATCGCCGGAACGCGAAAGCTGCTTGCGGATCTTCTTGTTGAGCGCCGACGTGTGCTCGATCGTCGGCGTCAGCTTCTCCGAATTGAAATCGTTGCGCGCCTCGTCGGTCGGCAGGACATAGGCCATGTTGGCCGGTGCCCCTTCGATCAGGGAGCCGAGCCAGGCAAGCCCCGCAATGGACAAGCCGGTCTGTGCCGACTTGCGCACCACCACCCGATTGTGTGGGCTGTCCGGCCCGAGCAGGTCGATGATTTCGGCAACGTAGGGGGTGAGCGTCGGGTCCCAGCGCTCGGAGGCGCGCGGCCCGTCAGGCACATACAGATGATCCTTTGCCCACGCGGACGGAACGATCGGCTTCGGCGGAGTGAGAACGGCGGCAAGAGCGCCGGCAACGATCGGAAGCGCCTTGGCGAAGGTCGTGTTCATTCCTCGTCCCCGTCGCTCTCGTCTTCGCCCAGAAGTCTCATTTTCTCTGCAAGCTTCAGCCGCAGCTCGCGCGCCTTGATCTTCAGCGCATCGCGCAGTGCCGGGACGCCGCCGCGGGACACGGCCGCTGCCAGGTCGTCAGCACCGGCCGGCAACTGGTCGATTGCCCGCACCAGACTTTCCGCGCACCGGATCATCGCGTCCTCAACCTCCGCAATCGGCAGAAGTTGGCCGCGCTGCTTGGCAAGCTCGATTTCCTTGAGATCGGCGTCGTATTCGGCCTTGCGCGCCTGCTGGTAGCTGTAGGCCTTTGTGTTCGATCCGGTCGGCGCGTCGGCATTCGTCGCGTCCATCTCGGCCGACATCTGCCGCGTCGTCTCGGCACCGGCAAGCCGCGCCGGATCGGTCACTTCGTCCGCAGCGGCATCCCACTGCGCGACATTCACCAGCGTCCGTCTACCTTCCCGGCGCACGGTGACCAGCCCGGCCTCCTCGAACCGCCTCAGGCGCTTCGAGATCGCCGGGTGAGAAACCCCTTTCATCTCCGCCAACTGACGCACGCCGACCCAGATGCCATCGGTAACCGGTTCGCTCATTTCGGTAACCTTGGTAACCTTTGGTAACCCGGCCCAAACCCTGAAAAACTAGCCCACTTTCGCGCGGCAGCGCGCCCGCGGGGTTGGTTGCGGGGGTACGGTCCCTAAGGGGTTGGGGGTGCCTGGCCCGAGGCCGAGGCGGGTGTTTTTCAGGAGGCCGTGCCCTGCATCAGGCGGCGGATTTCGTGTTCGATCTTCGGCGGCAGTTCGCGTGCGGCGGTTTCGTCGAAGGCCTTGCGGCTTTCGTCCTTCACGATCTCCTTCGGGACCGCCGGCCCCCACATCTTCTCGATCGGGAAGCGATCCGCACTGGTGCGGTGGAAAACGTGGCCGCCGAGCGCGCCGATGCGTGGGCCGAACGCGCTCTTGAACACCTGGCGCTTGCCCCAAGGCGCGGCCGACACACCACGACGGACCTGTCGGGCCTTGAACTCTTTCAGGCTGATGAAACCGCCGCGCGAAATGATCAGGTATTCGAGCGCCTGATAGTTCGCCCGGATCCTTTGCAGTCCGCCCTTTTTGGTGACCTTGCTCTGGCTGAGCCCGACCTGCTTGGCGACGACGCGGCGAACAATCGTGAACGTCTTGTCACCGGTGCGATTGATCCCGCGCCGAAACGCGGCCCGTGCCTTGTTCGAGCCGAGCGTATTCCTGGCTGCGGCCGCGAGGCGGACGACGCCGCCGCCCTCCCACTGATAGGTGACAGCCGACATCCATCCGCCCACGAAAAAACCGGCTCGGGCGCCCTGCCCGGCCGGTTCTGATCTCCAGATCTAATCTAGCGTGAGAAAGCTATGTCAAATCCAAGCCGCGAGTCAAGCGGTCTTGCGGGGTGGCGCATCAGCCATCGTGTCACCACGTACGCCGTGTTCGCGGAACACCACGCCCACCAGCGCTTCCGCATCCGTTCCGATCCACGGCTCGAACGGTGCGCGCGGGCCGGTCGCCTCGTGGTCGGCGAGCCTGCCGCGAAGCAATGCCTGAAGGAACGCAAGACCCATCCACCACGCCTGATATCGTGCCCAAGCCTCGCGCGTCACCTCGATCGACGGGCGCAATTCCAGTTCGCACCCGACGACATCATCCCGCCAGCCGCGCAGGCCCTTCACCCGCTCGCGGATCAGCGCCGGCTTTCCGTTCGCCCCGATCACCGCCCGCAACTCCGGCCGATAGTCCCACGACGGCCGCCCGCCGGTGATGCCGTAGCAAATCACCATCCCGCGCGCGTCCGGCTCCATCGACCTGATCGCATCCCCGATCGTCAAAGCATCGCGATGGATATCCCCCGAACCGAACCGGCTCCCGCCCCGGCCATCGACCAGCGTGCCCAGTTGCGCCAGCCGTTCGATCGGCTCCCACGCCGAGGCGGCATAGCCGGCCCCGTATGCCTCCTCCCCGAATTCATGTGCGACGCCCTGATCTCCCAGCGTCCAATGCACCAGCGCTTCAATGTCGATGATTTTCCGCATTCTGCCGCCCTTCCAACCTATCTAACCTTGCCAACCTATAAAAAGAATAGGTTGGAGCCGAATACACACTTCATATCAATGCCTTACGCCCCGTTTCCAACCTATCCAACCTTTCAAGCCGCTGGAGAGAACAGGCCGGAAGGGGGAAACGCCATTTCCCCTTGGCGCGCGTGCGCACGCGAGGCCTCAAACAGGTTGGATAGGTTGGCAAGGTTGGCAACGGCCTTGATTTCGAAGGCATTTTCCCCTTCCAACCTTGATGGATAGACGTTGGAAAGGTCGGATACCCCACCAATCCTGTCTCTCGCACCCGGCGTTATGCGGCTTCACTGTCAGACGGCCAATCGACCGCCTGTCCCAACCCGGCTTCGAATGCCACGCGCGCCTCTTCCAGCGCGGGAAACCGGTAGAACCACGCCTGCCCGCCCACCTCCTCGTCATATCGCCGCACCGTGCCGACACACGGCAGCACACGCTGCATCTTCATGCCGAACACCGTCTGCTCCGATCGTCGCTTGATGCCGACCTTGTCCGAGACCTCCAGGTAGTAGTCGAACAGCCTCGATTTCCGCACCAACCCATCGACCGGCCAGCCGATCGCCCCCTTGATCAGGTTGCCCTCGTAGAGCCGCTCGAACAGGAACGCTTCGACATGGTCGAGCGACCGGATCTTCTGCTCCAGCAGGCTCGCCGTGCGCGGGATCGATCGCAGATTGACCGCCGACAGATCGAACGCGAGAAGATCGGCCAGCAAGGCCTCCCGCCCGCCATTGTCCAGCTCCTCGAACATCTCCTCGAAGTAGCCGTGGTTTTCCTTCACGCCCGCGGACACATCGAGCACGCAAAACCGTCGCTCGTCCTTGCCGGCAGGCACCACCCAATCCTCGTTCGATGTCATGATCAGGCGGACGTAATTCTTGATGCGAAACGGATCGACGCCCTTGGACTCGATCATCTGCGTCGCGGAGGTGACGAGGCCCTTCAGCCGCCCCTCGGCCGCCTTGTCCCCCGCCCACACGGCTTCTTCCGCCTGCAACAACAGGCATGAGGCCATGTGCGCATTGAATTGCCCCGTGATGTAGCGAGGATCATCGACAGCGAAGTAGTGCTGCTCGATCAGCGAGCCGATCACCTGTCCGACAATGGTCTTGCCCGTCCCCATCAGTCCCCGGAACACGATCGAGGTCCCGATCCGTTCCCACGGCCGCTGGACAAGATGAGCGAACCACCCCCACACCCATGTGAACAGGTCCTCGTCGCCCCCGCAGACGTTGTTCAGCATGTGGTCGCGAAAGACGGTGTACCGGCCGGCGTCCGCGTCCGGCTTCACGGAAAAGCCGCGCCACAGATTGAGATATCCCGGCGTGCCGCCATCATCATCGGGCGAGGGATGAAATTCGATCCCGTCATACTGCCGGCGGTCCTTGTCACACATCCACCGCTTGGCCCAGGTCACGGTCTGGACCTTTCCATCTGAGAGAATCTGCGTGAACTTGTTCGCATAAAGTGCGCGAAACGCTTCGAGTTGAACGATCCGCACCCGCTCTTCCACTGGCGCATCCGGTCGCTCACGCACCATCACGGCCTTGGATCCGACCAGAACCAACGCCCATTCCTCGTTCAGCTTCTTGACCGAGTAGCCCCACCGCTGCGGCTTGGGCGCCTCCTGAGCCCCATCCCCCGAAGGCGGCGCGCCATCCCCGCCGCCCTCGTCCTGAGCGGGATACTCTTCCACCGGGCGGTCCATGATCTCCCCGTAAACCTCGGTGCTCATGCGTTCCCCCGCGCCGGCGCGGTGCCGGTTTCCTGGCCGAGCGCGGCTTGCGCGCGCTCCTTCAGCCTGTCGTTGAAATCCTCGCCCTCAGGCGCCCAGACGGATCCGATCCGCCGGCCCGGTCGCGCCCATCGGGCGGCCGCGCGGGCATGCACCTGGCGCGCGGTAAATGCGTCGCTGTCGCTGTCGCCCAGCATCAGCACCTCGCGCACGCTGTCGGGCAGCATCAGCGCGCGCAGTGCGCGCGGCGTCTCCGTGTCCGGCACCGGCCCGGGCACGCGATCCGGCACCACCTTGCCCGTCTTCGTCGTGTGCGTGGCGCTCGGGTGCGCCACTGTCGCCATGGCCGGCCCGCCCATCGACTGAAGGTCGATCGAGGTCGCGTACGCCGTCGCGGCGATCCCGTCGGCCCCGCGCACCGCTTCCTCCGCCTGCCAGTAGGAGCGCACCGTCTCCACGCCCTCGCCGATGCGAAGCCGGCCGATGCCGATGCCGACGCGGCGCGGATCGCGCAGCAGGATCCACCCGCGCGCCTTGGAGCCGCGTATCTTCTTGGCCGGCAGCCCCTCGCCCGTCGCCGGGTCTATCAGGCGCACCTTTTCGCCCGCATGATCCGGGTCGAACCAGGTGATGTGCACGCCCTGAAAGCGCAGGTCGTCCCCGTCGGCCGGGCCGACGATCGCCGCCAGAACCGCCGGGCCGGAATAGATCAGCCGCGGCTTTTGCCCCTTGCCCAGCGCCGGCGCGTAATAGGGCAGATCCTCGGCGAACCTTAAGGACGGATAGACCGCGCTGCGCTCCCCCGGCCGGCCCGGCGCCCAAAGCCCCCGGCCGCGCCAGTAGATCGTTTCTCCCGGCGATCCGGCAAAGGTCCGCCCGGCGGTCCAGATCTCCCGCGCCCGGCGCAGCTCGCGTGCGCGGTAAATGTTGTCATCCCGCGCATCCGCCGCGGCCTTCGCCGCCCGCTCCGCCTCCAGCGCGGCTTTCTGCTCCGGGCTCAGCTCCGGCGCATCCCGCTTGCCGCCCAGGCTCTCCACGGCTTCCACGAAGGTCAGCCCGTGCCGCTCCATCAGATAGCCGATCCCGTCGCCGGCCGCCCCGCAGCCGAAGCACTTGTAAGTGCCGCGCCGGTCGTCGCAGTGAAAGCTCGGCGTCTTCTCGGCATGAAACGGACAGCACGCCCAGAAGTCCCCGGCATGCGCGTTCGTCTTTGCCCGATCCCAGGTCACATCGCGCCCGATGATTTCGGAAATCGGGATGGCTTTGATACGGTCGAGTTCGTGGTCGGGGAAGGTCATTCCGCCGCCTCCGCTTCATCCGCATAGCCCGCCCATTGCTCAGCCGCGGCCGCCATCATTCCGGGAAATGACCTGCTTCTCAGCCGCGCCCGCTCCGGTCCCGGCGGCATCCGGTGGACCCGGCTCCATGCGCGCCACTCCGCGCTGCCGCGTACCGGTTCTTCCAGCCGATCCGACGGCCTGAGAGTGGGCACTCCGCGCAGATACCATCCCGTGGATTTGTAGAAGGGCTCGCCAAACCAGAACGGCTGCACCATTTGTGGCGCCGGCAGATCCGCCGGCATCCGGTCACGTGCCAGATCGTTCATTTCCGGGTTCTCGATCGCCACCCGCTCGATCGGTGCTTTCCAGCAAGCAGTGAAAACGCTCACACCGAGATCGAATTCCGCCCGCATGTCGTCCCACGTTCTGCCAGCCGGCAGGCGCTTCGGCGGTGTCCATTTCCCGGGTCCGCTCATCCACCGCCGGCCAGAGCGGCACAGACGTGTGCAGGGTGGATGCATCACCGCGAGCAGATCCCAACCCCAGGCGAGAATTCCGTCGCGGATATCGCAGATGATGTGCCGGTTGCTGCCATCCTCCGCCGGCTCCAGATCACACGACCATACGTCGTGCCCGAGCGCGGCAAACGCGCGACGGGCGATTCCGGACGTCTCGCAGCCGATCAGGATGCGCATGCCACCCGCCTCCGCTGTTCCACCCTGCTTCTGTCCCTGACAGCCGCCAACAGTTCCGCAATCCGGCACCGTTGCCAGCGCCCTTCGGCCTCCAGGAAGGCGATGTAGTCGGCATCGCTTGCCGTGCGTTCCCAGCGCATTCGCGCGCGTTCCATCGCGCATGCCGCCGCAGCCAGATCCCGCGAACTCATGCCTGCCCTCCGTATTCCTTCCGGGATTGCCGTTCGCCCCGGCCTGGCGCTAATCCATGTGAGAACATAACAGGTACATGTGAGGCATTACCCCCATGCGAAACAAACGCAACGCGACGCTGTCCGCCGAAGAAGCGAGAGAGGCCATAGACGCGCTGAACGCCTGCCGCACCGTGCTCAACCGGCTTTCCACCAACCTCACCCCGACAGGCGAGGACTACGTGACCCTCTCGGCTCCCATTGAAGCGTGCTACGCCACGTCCGAGCAGCTTTGCCGCCGTCATGGCATCGACCGATATCGCCATGTCAGCTTTCTGGGCCGGAAGTGAATCCGTCATCCCGCGTCCTCCGTCAGGATCTGGAAAAGCCGGCCGATCGCCGTTTCGGGCTGGTCCTGCCCGTCACGCGAGAAGGCGCGCGCCAGCAGCTCGGCCGGGCAGCCGAATTGCAGGGCAAGCGAGGCGGCAATCGCGCTGTCGCGCATCAGCGCCTGCAGCTCGGTGCCGGTCTTGCCGGTGGAGATAAAAATCTCGCCGGGCCGGTCACCCGGCCGGCCATCGGAGCCGTCGTAAAAACCCACGGTCGCGTAGTAGCTGCGCGGCCCATGACCGAATTTGATGGTGTCGGAAGCCCGGCGCCCGGGCAGGATTTCCCGGGTCATGCGGCCGCCCTCGTCAATTCGCGCGAGGGCCACTGGCAAAAGCGCGCCGCTTCTGCTCTTCTGGCGTTGTTGCCGCAACGTTGCCCCGCCGGATCATGACCCAGCCAACAGAGACGCCCCCGCCGCCGCAAAAAGATGAGTTTCACACCGGCGCCGCGATGATCTTCGGCGGTTTTCTGACTGTCGTAGCCCTCGGCCTGCTCTTGCTGTTGATGAATGTCGAATGGACTTGGGAGTACTGGGGAGGCACTAACGCGGATAAATCCGGCGTCCTCCGTAATGTCATACTGATTATCGGGGGACCATTGACACTCGGCTTTCTTGGTTGGCGCTCGTTCTCCGCCCACCGTCAGGCAAATTACGCCAACGACCAACGCCGTATCTCCATCAGTGGTTTGCAGGTCGACCGCTATCAAAAAGGCGCACAGTTGTTGGAGAGCGGCGAAATGGCCCTTCGCGTTGCTGGTGTTTTGACCCTGCGCGAATTGGTTCGGACTGATCGGGACGACACTCTGGCTATGGTCCGCCCTCTGCTGGCAAGCTTCCTGCGAGCGCCGACACCGCCATTTCAGGACCGGATACGTCCACTCGTCGAGGTAGAGCCGGAATACATCTATCGGCGCAAGCTTGAGCAAGAAGCCGATATTCTGGAGGCTCTTGAAGCCCTCGCCGCGTCGACTGAAGATGACGAAGTGTTCGCGCGCAAAACGCCCCTCCCCGCGATCAACCTGAGAGAAGCTTTCTTGCCGCAAATAAATTTGCGGAACGCCAATATCTGCAGATGGGACTTTACGGGCAGTACACTGCCTCTGAGTTCGTTTTTCCAAGCGCTCGCTGCGCACGCCCGGTTCGTCAAAGCTGATTTGGAGCGGGCGAATTTCATGAAAGCGATGCTCTTCGGCGCGGATTTTTCGAGAGCGGATCTCAGGAGCGCGCTCTTCTATGGTGCAGACGTTTCGTCTGCACATTTGCAGGCGCGATATTGGGATGGTTGGTACATAGGAGACAGTTGGGCATGGATCGACCAGATCCCAATGATGCCTGATGGGGTGGAATATCCGGGAATTCTCTACGCACCAGGTCCGAGCAACAGGCACCGCGAGGAACATTACCTTGCTCGCACCAGAGGCTACCCGAAACATGCGACACGCGTTCGCGACGGAATATCGTCCCATCACGCCCTCCCGTAAAACCGAGGCGCGCCGAGCGGCGCGAAGCCGAACAGGTACCAGGCGCAATTGTCCTTGCCGGTGTGCTGCGAACCGGGAATCCATTTCAGCCGCCCGACGCTCACCACCTTCCGGCAGCGCTTCATCAGCTCACCCGCCTGGCGCGTGTGCGCCCAGTCCGCATCGAACAGCAGCCAGGTCGGCAGCAGCGCGGAAAGGTGCGCGATCAGCGCGTGCAGCAGGTCGCGCGTCCATGGCGGGTTGGTGATGAAATGCGTCGCCCCGCGTGCATCCGCCCGGCCAAGCGTCAACGCGCAGCGCCGCTCCACACCGTCAAAGCGCGGATCGACATCATAGCGCGCGGTGCAGACGTGACCGGCCGCGCCCAGATGCGCGATCAGATCCCCCGCCCCCGCGTAGGGCTCGCAATAGCGCGTTTCCGGCGCCAGATGCGGCAACAGCGCCGCCACAGCGCGCGGGTCGATCGTGCTGTAGAAATCCTTCTCCACCCGGGCAAAGGCTGAGCGCTTACCCATGCGCCACCGCCCGCCCCGCAAGGGCGTGTTCACCGTAGAATTCACGTGAAGCTGTCGGCGCTGTACGCCCGCCTTCCTGTCGCGCCAGAATGTCGCCAAGCTCCAGCCCGGCCGCACTCATCACGGCGACAAGGCTTTCATCGTCCAGCGCCTGCGCGTTGGCGACCTTGCGCACCACCGTGCGCGAAACCCTCAACCGATCCGCCGCCTGCACCTGGTTCAGCCCTTCGCGCTCAACCCAGGCCGCAAACAGAAAGGCGAGCTTCGCCCGGTCGATCCGCCTGGGGCGGCGCTTGCCCATCAGGTCTTCAAGGCGTGCCACCGGCTGGCCGATCTCGCGCGCATGGGTGAGCACCGCGTGCCTGAGCCCGGACCTGTCGGCAAAGCCCAGCGCCCGGGCGATATCGCTCGCGCTGCCCGCGCCGGCCCGCACCAGCGCATAGGCCGCGCGGTTGCGCGCCTGCCGCTCGCGCCGGCTGGCCGGCGAACGGATCGCCGCCGGCGCCACGTCGCAGGCAAGCGCCACCGCCTCGACCGTCCGTCGAACCTGGGCAACAAGCCCGCTCATGCCGCCGCCCTCCCCGGCTCGCACGCGGACGCCCGGCCGGCGGCGGAGATCTCTGCCGGTTCCAGCCCGGCGAAGGCGATCAGCCGCGCCGTCGCGTCCTCCGACACCGCCAGATAACTCTCCGCCCGGCTCACCTGCCGTTTGCTCACCCCGGCAAGCCTTGCAGCCGCAGCCTGTGTCTGCCCTGCGTGAAAGCGCCGGGCGAGGACGAACAATGCCAGCACCTGGCGGGAGGCAAGCGGGAGTGTCATCGCACCACCCCCAAGTCATTCTGTGCTTTTTCACGGCCTATTGATGTGTCACTATAATAACTCTTTCCAATTCTACATTTTGCACGCCCTGTATCGGAGGCATATAGATGTTTAAAATCTTGTCTTTGAAGAATTTTTGCTTTGTCGCAGGTTTCATGGTCACTCTTGCGATAGTTGACCAACTGTTTCTGTTTAAAGATGAAATTCGGCCAACCTCCGAAGTGGGCGCACCCGCGCCCAAAAGCAAAGACTCCGCGAGCCTGGAGGTGAGCAACTGGCTGAGCATTAAGGGGAGCGCTGACCTGGAGAAGGCCATGCGGCCTGGAGGCACAGTAACTGTGACCTCTCTCTCCACGGAGGGCACGAGCGTAATGGCGACCGAAGCCGGCCCGCCCCCATCCTTCGAGACAATGAGCAACATGGAGCTGGCGAGACACTTCAAGGAAGCGACGGGGGAAGACCAGGCGACCATCATCAAGGTCATAAAGGCAAGGGATCAGCGCGCCACCGCCGTCGCCGGCGAGTTCTTTCCCGAAATGGTGCTCGCCAACGAGCACAACGCCTATATTCGCGTGACGCGCGCGATCGCGGGCCAGGCCGAAGCGGTCCCCTCCGAGCTCATGCGCTCCGAGATGGCCGTCACCGCCGAGCCGACCACCTTCGCGGTGGAGAACACGGAAACCACCAACAGGGTTGGCGCCCGCCTCTTCGGCGCGAACTTCGCTTTCGAGCCGCAGGAAACCCAGTGGGCCTATATCCCCGATGGGGAAGAACACACCTTCACGTGGAAAGTCACGCCCAAGAGCGAGGGGAACCAGCAGATCACCGTCATCCTCGAAAACAAGCTGATTTTCGGCGATCAGGAAGTCACCCTCCCCGTCCGCCAGTTTCCGAAGACGATCACGGTCACCGTCGATATCTGGACCTGGATCGGCCGCGTTGCGGCGGGTGCCGATACAGCCGCCTCCACCGCCAAGAATATCGGGATCGTCATTGCGTTGATGGGCAGCCTGCTCGCCGCACTGGGCATCGGCGGCAGCGGTGTCGCTCTCGCTCGATGGCGCAAGACGCGCGCCTAGAACAACATTGGCGCCTGTACCGGAGGAATTGCGCTCTCGCGCGGTGGCACAGTCCGTCTTCCGCGCCTCCAGACGATCCGCTTTCACCCCCACGCTCTCCCCGCCGCACCGCTCCACCGGAACGGACAGCGCCGCAATGTTGATCACGCAGAACGCGGCAACGGCGACAACGATCGCCAGGCGCGTCCGGTCTTCCGGTTCCATCCCGTCCTCCTCAGATCTCTACCGGCACCACGTGCCGGCCGCTGTCGTCGGGCAGTGTGTCGAGCTGTGCTTCCGCCGCATCGAGCAGGGCGCGCAGCCGGGCGATCTCCTCGCGCGGCAGCAAGGGCCCGTGCGCATCGCGCGGCAGGCACAGGCGCACGAACTGCGCGCCCGTTTCCATGCGCACCACATGCGCGCCCACGTAACCGGCCGGGATCTGTGGTTCGGCGGGCCGCGCGCGGCTCATTGGGCGATCTCCCAGCCGGCGGCCCCGCGCACCAGCACCCCTTTCAGCGCAAGCCGCGTCACCAGCGATTTCGCCGCCCGGCCGACGCCGGCGGCTTCCGCCGCTGCGGTCACCAGGTCCTCGCCGCAAAGCTTGTCGCGCGCGGCAATCGCCGCCATCGCCAGCAACATCCGACGTTCGGCGAGTGTCATCGGCGGCAGCCCGCCGGCAGGCCAGATGTGCAGCAGGTAGCCGTCACGCGCCGAAAACGCGCAGCGCCGCGAAAACACCAGCTCATGCATGGCGGCCGAGGCGCGCGCGGGTGAAACATCGAGCCCGCCCATCACCTCCACCGTGCCCACGCCCTCCGGGTGCGCCTCCACCAGGTCCGGCAGTGCGGCGGCCAGCGCTGCCGCATCGCGCATCAATTGGGTGGTCCGGTCGTGCAGGATGCGCGTCATGCTGCGGCTCCTTCGCGCTCAGTGCGCAACTTGCGCCGCCGCCGGCGCGGGCGGGCGGGCAACACCGGCTGCGCGCCCAGCGCCTCCAGCGCGCGGTTGATCTCGCGCAAGCTTCGCGCCCGGTGGGCGATGATCATCCGCGTCAGCGCGGCATCACAGCCGTCGCGATCGCGCATCCGGCGGCGTGCCGCGGCCCCGTCTCCGCCCTCGTCTGGCGACGATCCACTCTCGCGACGCCGCGCTGCCAGCCACGCATCCACGCTCGCCAGCGCCGCATCCACATCCGCTTCTCGCACCCGGGAGGTTTTGCTCATGACTGCTTCGAAGCCTCCTCGATGCGCGCAAGGTGATGATCGACGGTCACCAGCGCCTCGATCGCCTCGGCCACCTCGCGGCGCAGCTCGAGCGCCCGCACCTCCTCGGCCGTGATGGTGCCGCCGGAAGAAAGCGCCTCGCACAGGCGCGCAACGGCCTCGCCGCCCTCGCGCGCCACATCGGCGATCTCGCGCGCCCAATCAGACGCCGCGCCCGTCGTCGGCAGAGGCACGTAAACCCCGCCGGCGATGCGGCACAGTTCCACCAGCGCCACGGGGCCGCCGTCGAGCGTCAGATCAAGCAGCACGTCGAGCGGGCAATGAGTGTCGCGGTGCCGGTCGCTGAGGTGGTTGCCATAGTCGGAGAGCGTCTGCGGCCCGACGCGCGTGATCGAGGCTGCCGATTCCTGTCCGCCGCAGGCTTTCACCTGCCGCCGAACGGCCAGCTTCAGCCGGGCGCGGTCCTTGTCGGAGGAAGCGCGGGAAAGGCTCATGCGGCGCCTCCCGGGTTTTCCTGCATATCGCGGGATGACGGCGAGGACGCGAGGCCCGATGCTGCAGCCGTACATTCTTTTGCAGTTGTGGTTTTCCACCCATCGACCGCAGCCAACAGAATGGCCGGCTTTGCGCTCTTCTCGGGCCAGTTCGTATCGAACCAGTCAAGCGCGCGCTCATATCGACGCGTGGTGAGATCGCCTCCCCGATCAATCCGATCGAGGATCTTGCTGTCGCCAAACACGATCCATGAGACGCGGGAGCGCCGGGAACCGGTCTCGGCCGCGTAGGAATCGCCAATTGCCAGAAGTGATGCTCGCAAGGTCATGAGACGGACGATGCGGTTCTATTACCTCTTTGTCAATGGTATTTATATCGCTCGTTTGTGCGGTATACCTCCGGTAAAATAACCGCATGGAGAAAGAACCACTTAATCCGATCGTGGCGCGGATCGATCGTCGGCTGGCGGATTTGGGCATATCCCGTACGGAGGCCAGCCTCAAAGCCGGCCTGAGCCGCGACGGGATACGCAACCTCGCGAGATCCACGGAACGAACGCCGCGCGGCGAGACACTGCTCCGCCTGGCGGAAGTTCTGCGCGCGTCTCCGAACTGGCTGCTTACCGGAGAGGGCGATCCTCCCTCGACCAAGACAGCGGCAACAGCCGACAAGGTGCAGAGCACCGTCCTCCAGGCGGACGTGAGAGCGCCGGCGCCGAGCGAAATGAACCGCGATCTGCCCGTTATGGGCACCGCGGCCGGCTCTATCATCAAGCAGAATTTCGAGGGGTTCGAACTCGGCGGCGCCGTTGACTATGTCCGCCGCCCGCCGGCGCTTGAAGGCGCGAAGGATGTATACGCGATCTATGTAACCGGCGACTCGATGGAGCCGGCCCATCCCGCCGGCGAGCTCCGCTTCGTCCACCCTCATCGCCCGGTGCAGCCAGGCTGCACGGTCATCGTCCAGACGCGCACCTGGAACGACGATCCCGGCCAGGCTTACATCAAGCGCCTGATCCGGCGCTCTGGCACGAAGGTCATCCTCGAGCAGTTCAACCCGCACGCCACGATCGAGATCCCTGCGGAATACGTCACCGCGCTGCACAGGGTTCTGACGATGGCGGAACTGTTTGGGGTCTAGTCTGGAGGCTCGGTTTGGTCGGGCGCTTGGTTAGCCAGCGTCTCCGCTGGAAGATACCCTTAACACCCGACACAACCGATTATTCAGTCTATATTTCGACTGCTTTGCGCCCTCATACTGGTCGTTCGCGATTGTGGCGCAAGCTCCCGTAAGCAGCCATTCGCTGCGCTCTGTTCCAAGGTCCGGACAGGGCGGGAAAGAGACATTCGCCGCACTCTTGGCAAACGGCAGTTCTGCAGACAAAGCTGCCGATTGTCTCAATCAGTCGTCTTCTCTTAAAGTTGCAGCGACTGAGAGAGGCACTCACCCATTCCATTCTGCAGATAGTAGATGTCGTGTAGCATTAATTAGAACAACGATGGGACTGTTATGATTAGAAGCATCTTTGAATCCATAAGATCAAACTTGTTCCTAATTTTCGCGATAGCGACTACAATACTCTATATCTATTTTGTGTTCTCAGTAGCCATATATGGGCAATCAACCCAATGCACAAACGTCTCGAAGCAACTTGAGAGCTGCGGTGCGATTTGCCAATTACATAGCTCTCTAAATGTGCCATGCAAAGTGCTATCCCTAAATGAAATTGGCGATTTCTTTGCAGGGCTGTTTGCACCTTTTGCAATCATTTGGTTTGCCATCGCATTCATTTGGCAGGCCCGAGAGTTAAAGCTTCAGAGAATTGAATACCTGAAGGGTCAGGAGACGGCTGAGAGGCAACTTCAGATCACGAAGAACAGAAATGAGGAAGATGCTAAACGCTTTGAACAGCAGATGGCAACTGAACGTGCGCGACTAATACGGGCGACCTTAGAGGCCATCATCGTTCGCGTGAATGCAGAACTTGGGCGAGAAACGCAACCTCTGTTGCAAGGTGATCATGCAAGGTGCGCCTTAGATGCCATAAATGAGGTCTTGGGGCTAATTCACAATTTATCTTCACCGCGGGATAAAGAGCAAAGAGCCAAACTCCAATCACTTGTCGATGAATTTCCAAAGCGCCTGGAACCCATTATTGAAATGTGTGGAGATAATAGAGCTAAAAGCATTGTTCCAATCAGCGCGCTGGAATTAGAAGAGTTGCAAAGATTATGTTTTCTAACTCAGGAATAGGTTTTCTCGTTTTTAATGCTCTGAACAATTCCAATAATTTGCTCTGCGATTTTATCTCGTGGAACTTGCCAGTTTGGATCATCGTTGATATTCTCGAATTTCCTAAGGTCAAATACTACAAAAAAGCATCCAAATAGGATGGAATAGGTAATGCACGCTAGCCTTATGTCAGATTGGAATTCCTTTACGAAATCGAGGTCATTTATTCGATCACCATATCTTCTTTGATCTCTCATCCGACGATCCAGAATTCTCTGTGGATCGTCAACAATTTGGATAATTCCATCGAGGTCGAGGCTTTGATAATGTTCCCCCGGAATGCCTGGAACACGAAAGCCGGTCGCCGCTTGCTCGACTAGCAGATGTCCATCAATGATTATTGGTTGTTCGTCTGCGAGTGCCTCAATTTCTCGAGCTACTCGCCTTTGTACTATTTGTCTGGTTTCTAACGGTAAACTCGACAACGGCGTATCTGCTGCGCCAGTTGCCTTTCTCAACACATCAGACATCGAGTTGCCGAATCCGATGACGTTTACAGAGAGTTTCGGATCGTCGCGAAGTGGTTCGAGAAGATGGGTTTTTCCGACGCCGGACACACCTGTCACCATAATTCTTGGGTGGCGCTCAAGTGTCATACGCTACGCTCCAAAAATTATGGCGAGTTGCGCGGATATTCTTTGCAATTCCCAGCCGGGAGGCAAAGAGAATTTTGTATCGCAACTGCTTAGATAGATTGTTGAGTAAGAAAATGGGGTGCGCCGAACCGCGTGGATTGCGTTTGGCGAAGGGGACGACGAGTTTAAGCATATAGCGCCTCCGCGTTTCACGCAGGCGTTTTCAAAGCTGCTAAGCAAGCCTGGATCTGAAAGATCAGCAGGTTTGACTCCAAGCCGACAAATAGTCTGTAGGATATTATTACTCGTCATTATCCGACGAGCTATGGAAGCACTTTTATATTCATGACGTCCCAAATGGTAATACAATTCGGTTGAGCCAACCCTGTATAAATCAGGTACAGCTGCCACTGATATAAACCCGGCCTTTTTTGCTGAAGATACTATTGAAAAGTTATCAGAAGGGGCCGTCATATAGACGAATCTATTGGGTTGAATGGCAGAAACATACGCAACGATGGACGAAAATAATGACTGACCGCGTGCTTCACGAGATAGCCAAACTGGACCAAGCTTAGTTAGGCCACCTTCCTTTACCGCAAGAACAAAAAAGCCCAGCAATTCATTATGTTTCTCAATAATAAAGAGCGTGTGGGAGCGAGGCGAAGGGAGTGACTTAGGTTGAAAACGCCGAGTGAGATAATCCCGTTCAGTTCCAGGGTAGTACTCCGCAATATCCAAGTGTCGCACAAGGTCCATTTCGGAAAGTGCATATCCCGAGGTTTCGCTCCATGGATTGATTGCAATTGGAGAACTCTGCCAATCCTTACCAAGGCAGGTGCTAGTTGGGCTATGGTGCAAAGTGGTTCCTTAACTATGCGGTCGGTTGGCCGAAGTGGTACTGCTCAAGCTACCCGTGGCTTGCGCATGGCGAAATTCGAAAGGCACGCGGCTAGTATTATCAAAAATGCCTTTTGCGCAACAAGGCAGTAGGGCCTACAGTTCCACAACAGAAAAATTTTGCGCGAAATCATGTTAGTGCGACTCATTTTAAACTCGCTGCCGTCAATCTACCGGAGCGTGTATCGTGACTTGCTTGGCGAGGAACTGACATTCGAACTGCAGCAACATCCGACACCTAGGGCTCGAGACGGACCTTCGCCGCGCTTAGTACCAACGACCGCAATGGGCCGAGAGTGTCGCCGCACGCAATGTAGGTCGACGTCCGCTTTGCCGCCTGGCCATTCGGAAACCTGCCATTCCGCTATCGGCCCCTTTTCAATAATGTGCGTGCAGTTTTACAAGCCCTTTTGCCCCCGCTTTCACCCGCCTCATTAGACAGCTGCCAAACGACGAATCCTCGCGCCGGTGAAAGCACCGCGGGCTGCATCTCAATAAAGGTTTTTTTACCTTCTATTTGACGCGGTTTTTATACCTCTCTACAATCACCACAGATCGTTTGTTGAACGAGATTGGGCCTGTTTCCTCTTCCGTCCAACGCACGCGCTCGGCGTGGCGCCAACAAACACCAGCGAGCAACCGGCGCGACCTCCTCCCAGGCGCCGGCAGCGAGGCCCCGGCGGCGTCCTCTTCCCCGCCGCCGGGGCTGCCAATCACGAGGCAGGGAGGCAGATCCGGAGCCCGCACGATGACCGAACCCCGCCTCCTGCCGAAAGACGATGCCGCCGCCTATTGCAGCGTCAGCACCGCGACATTCGACAATTGGGTGAGCCGCGGTCTCATTCCGAAAAAGGTGCCCGGCACCACCCGGTGGGACCGCAAGGCGCTGGACCTCGCGCTGGACAAGCTGTCCGGACTGGATGTTCAATCATCGGCCGCCAGCGATTTCGATGCGTGGGAACAGGAGACCCGGGCCAGTGCTCATGGACGCTAAGGGCATTCATCGCGTCCGCTCGAAGCTCGCAGGTGGCCGCGCGCGATATCGCTACTACGCGTGGCGCGGCGGCCCGTGCTTCTGGACATGCGACAATGCGCCCGTGCGCGAGCCAGTGCCCACAGCCTTCAAGGCTGCCTACGAACAGGCCATCCTGTCCCGCCCGAAGGGCAGCACCGAAACCGGCACGCTGCGAGCCCTTATCCGGCTTTATGAGAGCGATGCCGCTTTCCGGCGCAGAAAACCGATCACGCAACGCGATTACCGGCGCTCCATGACCGTGATCGAGAAAACCTTCGGCACGGCGCGACTCGGCGCCTTTGCCGACCGGCGGATGATCCGCCGCGTGATGGAGTGGCACCAGGGCTTCGCCGCCACCCCGCGCCAGGCGGACATGCACCTGGGCATGCTGGTGCGCCTGCTCAACTATGCCGTGGCCTCGGGCGATCTCGCCTCCCACGTCATCCACAACATCCCCCGCCTGCACGATGCCGACCGGTCGGCAATCGTCTGGGAGGCGCACGAGATCGAGCGGATCATATCGGCCGCCGGCCCGCCCCTCTCCTTCGCACTGCGCATTGCCGCCTATTCCGGCGCGCGGCGAACGGACCTGGTGTTTATGCCCGTCAGCGCCGACGAGGGCGACCGCCTGTTCTTCCAGACGAGCAAGAGCAACCGGCGCACGGATGTGCTTTTCCCGGTCACGCCGGAGCTGCGCTCCGCGCTCGACGACATGGCCGCCTACCGGAAGGCCGCGGCCGAGCGCACGGGCGCGGAGTGCGCGACGATCCTTTGCAACTCGCGCGGCCTGCCGTGGACGCCCGATGGTTTCTCGACAAGCTTCAACAAGGCGCGCGCGGCCGCCAACATCGACAAGCACCTGCACGACCTGCGCGGCACGGCCGTCGTCAACTACATCGGCCACGGCTACGACGATCGGGCACTGGCGGAAATGTTCGGCTGGGCGACAAAGGATATCGCCCGCATCCGCAAGCGCTATGCGGGGCGTGTCCAGGTGGTCTCGGCAAGCATCGAACGCGGCAAGCGCCGCCGCCCCTGAGTCCCATGAATTGCGCGAGAAATCGTTTACAGGCCCCGCTCCAACCCATTGATTTCGCTAGGTCAGGCAAATTCAAAATTTACAGCCAAATATTTGATTTTATTGAAAGAAAATCTGATTAAAAGTCAGTTGCTCTACCAGCTGAGCTACGGGCTCCCAGTGGCGAGGTGTGTAATCTAATCGCGGGGTTAGCGCAACCGGTCACGTCCCCCGAATTGAGCAGTTTACAGACAATTTACAGAAACTGTTCGCGATGGGTTCCGCCCATCTCGATATTGCACTCATCCGGCGACGCTGGCCTGCCTCACCTAACCTGGAATCTACTGCGAGAAAATGTACCCCCAAGTTATGCTGCTATCAGCTCAATCCGGACACAAGATGCCTCTGTGACGAGCGGCCGCTTTGCGCCGCCATACTGGTCGTTCGCGATTGTGGCGCAAGCTCCCGTAAGCAGCCATTCGCTGCGCTCTGTTCCAAGGTCCGGACAGGGCGGGAAGCCGACTTTCGCTGCGCATCGCATGAATGACCAAGATGCGCAGCTAGCGTTCCCTGAAAAGTCGGGGCGGCAATCACGCGCGCACGCGCGCGATGCTGTTCTTGCCGAGAGCCGCCGTCGGCGTCAGGTCCATTGGAGATCCAAAGGCGAGGAAAAAGCGGACGAACGCTATCCATCTGAGCCGCCGCCTAGCTGGGGTGGGTGCTTGGGGCGGGACACATTGTGCCTTGCCTAACTGATTATCGCCTGAGGCGAAAGCTGCGCTCTAGTTCTTTGATCAGGCCCGCACTTACTTCAGCTCTCTCAATGGCGGCAGCCTGGATACAATCCGTACCGTCTCCACGCTCACGCGAGTCACGCGCTTGATCAGGTCGACGATGTAGTGGGGATCGTCTGACCAGTCGTTCGGGTCATTCTTGATCTGGCTGGCCTTGTGGATGCTGACGGCATACCGCTCCATCACCCATTCCAGCGCCGATTTGCCGTTCACCACATAGTCGTAGGCGTCCAGCGGGATGCCCTTCAGGGTCAGGTGCGGGTTGTAGACGATCACGGATTTGTCCTTGCCGCCGCTGCCCTTGCCGAAGACCATCTTGTGAACTCGGTAGTCGGCATCTTCCATCACCAGACGCCCGGTTTCCTCTTCCAGCGGGTAAGGCTCCACGGTTTCGTAGTTCAGGTGCCACTGGCCCAACTCGCGGCCCGCGTTGCTGAAGGCGCGGAAATCGGCGGCGAAGGGGATGCGGGGGACCATCTTTTTCAGGTCGGAGGCAAAGCGATCCTTGTATTCGGGGGAATGCAGGATGCCGTAGACATACCAGAAAATGTCTTCCTTGGTGATGCTGTCGTCCTCATACCGGCTGCGATATGCGCCCAGCGCCCAGTCGGAAATCGCATCGTGGCGGATGTAGCCGTCTGCATCGGGCGTGGGGCGATCCGCGAACATTTCGCCTTGTGGCCGATCCTCGTTTTCGTCGACGTGTTCGTACCAGTAGAGCGGGAAGCATTGGCCGGTGTCGGTCAGGTGCATGTTGGGCACATGATCCGTGACCAGGGCGGAATAGCCCTTGCGATCCGCAACACCCGTGCTGGAAATCACGATGTTTCCGTGGCGCGGCGTCGGGAACAGCTTGGGCTGTTGGTAGACCATTTCGTTTAGTCGCCGGTCGAAATACATCCATTGCCGATTGAAGGGGCGATACGCACTTTGCACAATCGATTCGGCAACAAACTGAAGAGGTTTGTCACGCAAAGCGTCTGCCTTTAATGCGCGCGTCCAACTGATTTTCCTCGGGTCGGATTCGACAACAGCTTCAATCTCTGGTCTCTCGCCTTTTGGAAGCTGTTCACAGACACGGGCGTATCGCTGGCGTTCAGCCTCGTAAGTGGCAATCATGCCTTGTATTTTCGATGTCAGCTTCGACTCTGAGAAGTCATAGGCCCATTGGTCACGGTTCGTGACTGCACCTAAAGAATACAGATCAAACAGCACTTCGGCAGAATTGTTATCCTTATCTCCCAGAGGAACAAAGGTTGAGAAAGCCGGATCACGTTGTTCGGCCCAATCGCCCGCCTCATTGGGGCTAAGACGCTGCCACGGGATGCTTTCGATACTTCCAAATTCTTCAATGATTGCCAGCTTCTCTTCGCTTCTGAGGTAGTCGCCAATGTCATGGTAGCGAAGTTCGCAGGGGCCTTCGTGAGCGGGGTCCTTGACCATTATCGTTACGGCAACGCGGGTCTTTGAACCTTCTGCGAATATCCCGCCGCCTTCTTTTCGACGAATCTCACCTTGTCCATGCGCTTTGCCGCGCAAGTTGAAGACATACAGATGGCTGAATTCATCGGTCAGGCTCAGGCGCAAGCCGTCCATATTGTTGGCATCAAGGAAGGAACCGTTGGTCACATAGGCGACGATGCCACGATCTGCGATCCGGTCCGAGGCCCAGCGGATCGCGCGGATGTAGCTGTCATAGAGGTTCTTCGCCAGCCGGGAGTTCGATTTCGCCGCGTAGGTTGTCCTGATCTTGTCGTCCAGTGTCGGGTACGCGAGGTTTTTGTTATTGTCGTTCTCGCTGTCCTGTTGCGCCGAATAGGGCGGGTTGCCCACGATCACCTGAATGGGCTGGGCCAGTTGCCGTTCGGCGCGTTCGTTGTTTTCCGGCAGCACGACCTTGTCGACCATGTCGCCGTCTTCGGTCATCTGGAAGGTGTCGATCAGGATCATGCCGTCAAACGGGCGATAGGTGCCGGTGATGCCATGATACGCCGTCTCGATATTCACCGTGGCGATGTAATAAGCGAGCAGGACCAGTTCGTTTGCGTGCAACTCGCCCGCGTATTTGCGTTCCAGCGCGTCGGGCGGGATCAGCCCCGACTGGATCAGCCGCACAAGGAAGGTGCCGGTGCCGGTGAAGGGGTCGAGGATTTGCACGCCCTCGCTGGATAGCGACTGCCCGAAGTGACGGCGCAACGCGGCATCGGCGGATCGGAGGATGAAGTCGACCACGGGAACGGGCGTATAGACGATGCCCAGCCTTTCGGCCATGCGCGGGAAGGCGTTGTTGAAGAACGTGTCGTAGAGGTTGCGGATGATGTCCTGTTTCGACTTGTCGCTTTTCGCCAGGCTGATGCGTTCGCGCACGTTGTCGTAGAAGCGTTCGAGGCTTTCGGTTTCGCTGTCGACGGCCCCCGCGTCGAGTTTCTGCACGATGGCGTCCAGCGCCTTGCCCACGGCATTGTGTTCCGGGAAATCGGTGCCCTCGAACAGCGCCTGAAAGACCGGCATCGTCAGGATGTGCTGAGCCAGCATTTCGATGGCTTCATCCTGCGAGACGGCAGGATTGAGCGTGTCTTGCAGCCCCTTCAGGAAGCGGGCGAATTCTTCGGACACATCCGGGTTGCCGTCGATCATGGCCTTGATGCGGGCAATCACCCGTTCGGCCACGGGACCGATGGATTTGGCCCATTCGCTCCAATACTCGCGGTCGCCCAGTTTCTTGGGGATCGCGGCGTAGACCGCTTCGCTGATGGCGTCGATTGGCAGGGCCGGGAAGTCGAGCGGCAGGGTATCGCCGCCACCTTCGCCCCCGCCTTCATCGTCGCCGGATTTGTCGTCGCCCGAGACGACTTTGACCTTGCGGCGGAACTCAGCTTCGTCGACGAGGGACTCGTCATGGGCGCGCAGGGCCTTGATCACCTTCCAGATGCTGCGGAACTGCGGATCGCTTTCGATGTAGCTGTTGTAATCGGCTACGTTCTTGGACGGCATACAGACCGGCAGGATGATGTAGCCGTATTTCTTGCCTTCAGCCTTGCGCATGACGCGCCCAACCGATTGCACGATGTCCACGATGGACTCGCGGGTGTCGAAAAACACGACCGAGTCGAGCGCGGGAACGTCGATCCCTTCGGAGAGGCAGCGTGCATTGGACAGGATACGGCAGTTGCCGGAACCAGGATTGTCCTTCAGCCATTCCAGCGCCGAAGACCGCTGTAAGGCGTTCATCGTGCCGTCGACATGATCAAGCTGGCAGTCGATCATGCCGGGCGCATCGTCGGGATGATAGGTCTCGGCATAGAGTTCGGCCAAGCGCCCGAAGGTCTCGGTCATCGCCTTGGACGACTTGATGGAGCGCGAGAAGGCGACGGCGCGGCGCATCGGTTCGGTGTCTTCGGTCAGGTCTTCCTGTTTGCCGTCCTCATCCACCAGGACCAGCCCTTTCTTGGACAGGCCCTTCCAGCTTCCCACGATCTTGGTGGCGAAGTTGATGTCGATAGCTTTCTTGTCGTCCAGCTTGTAGGCACGGTTATAGCTGTTCGCCACGGCGCTCATCTTGTCCTGTTCGACGGCGACGATCAGCACCTTGTATTCGGACAGAAGATCGCGTTCGACGGCCTTGCCGAAGCCCAGCCGGTAGAATTCCGGGCCGAACGTATCGAGTTCGTCCATCGAATACAGGACCGCATCGTTCTGATCTGCCTTTGCCTTGGACGCATCCGCATAGATGCGCGGCGTGGCGGTCATGTAGAGGCGTTTCTTGCCCTTCACGATGCTATCGTCATGCACTTTCACGAAATCGGACGGGTCATCGCCCGGCAGGGTCAGGCCGGTTGTCCGGTGCGCTTCGTCACAGATGATCAGGTCGAATTCACCAAGCCCAGCGCGCTGGGCGTCGGACACGACCTGAATCGACTGGTAGGTAGAGAAGACGACAACGCGCCGCCCATGTGTCAGGGCTTGGGCTGCGTTCGCCAGTTTCCGCGAGTCCGTGGTCGCGGGGTAGGCCAGATCATGCGTGCGCAGGTCCTCTTCGTCGCGGCCCACCTTGCTGTCGGAACAGACGACAAAGGCATGGATCGGATCAAGCGCCTGTGCGGTCCATTCCCGAAGGCTCTGCGACACAAGCGAAATCGAAGGGGCCAGGAACAGGATGCGCCCGCCCTCGGGCACGACATTTTCGGCAAGCCGCAGGGATGTGAAGGTCTTGCCTGTGCCGCAAGCCATGATCATCTTGCCGCGATCTTCGGTCTGGAAGCCCTCGATAACAGCGGCGATTGCCTCATCCTGATGCGGGCGCGGCGTTTTCTTGGGGCGCAGGCGGATCAGGTCGGGGCGCGAAAGGCTGAATTCCGTCCAGTCAATCGGGCTTTCTGCCAGATCGGCAAGGCTGATGCGGGAAACGGGGATAGTCTGCCCTTCGATGGCGCTTTCCGCATTCCTGTTCCATTTATCCGTGGTCGACACGAGAACGCGGCGTGCGAATTGCCTGCTGCCGTCATTCGTCGCAAACTGTTTGCCGGATGCAGACAGGAAAGAATCAATGTCGGGCTTCTGGATTGTGTGGTTGGGGTCGAAGAATTTGCACTGGATTGCCCAGTACTCGCCGGTCGCCTTTTCCCGGGCGACGAGGTCAATGCCCACGTCAGCGCCCCAGCGGTCGGGCCATTCTTCCCAGAGCCAAACATGCTCCAATAAATCGGAATACTGAGGATCGCGGACCAGATAGTTAGCGATCAGCCGTTCGAATAGCCTGCCTTTACCGCGTTCGTCGCTGGAAAGTTCCCGAAATTGCGCTAGGGTTTCGGCAATATCACTGTGGCTCATGTCCAAACTCACTGCGTCGTTTCCGCCGAATAGACCACTTTGCCTGCTCCGGCTGCAAGCTGTGAATATGAAGCGTCTGGAAGAGATGTCCGTCGAACCGAGCCCTAGGCCTCGTCAAAGAACCTAGATTTTCAGAGACCGCGGCTGTCCCATCGAGGCCGGTCGACTAAGAGTACTCGCGCGGCTGCTTCCCGCTCTCGTGTCGGTGGCTAGCGACATGCTGTGCCTTGCATGCATGTCGCGGAAGGGCTGAGACCGGTTTTCCTCCGCACTTGGCACGAAGGTCCGCAATGGGCCGAAAGCGACTATGCGCGCATTAAACGCGAACGTCTGCTTCGCTAATTGCTGAGGTCAAACCCGACCGTCTCCTAACGGCCCCAAGGCAGACGGACCGCAACGCGCCCTCATATCGGTCGTACGAGATACTTCATGCAGATCCTAGAAGCAGCCGTTCGTCCATCAAGGTCAGGAGCCTTAAGCGAGAGCGGCCGGTTTCATGAGGCCAAATGCGCAAGCCAGCTATTCAGAACCTCGACATGGATCGCGAAGTCGCGGCCTTCCTCAGGTCCGCCCTTGTGTACCACGCCTGCCACGTCTCCATTGGCGTCGAGAAGCGGGCCGCCGGACATCCCTTGCGTCAGCTTCTGGGTCACTTCGATGAGCCGAACAGCACTCTTAATCGTGACGGTGCTAACGACACCAGGTCTGACGTTGAGTGGATCGCCGGGCGCCCATTTGGGATAGCCGACCGCCGTCATAGGGTCACCGGTAACTACCGGCAGCGCGGCTCGATTCAATTCGTAATATTCGGTGGCAGGGATCTCATGGCCAAGGATGGCGAGATCCAGGTGATCGTCGCGTTGCAGGACAGTCGCCTTGAATGTGTTCGCGTGCTTAGACGGATGGAATACCTCAACTTCTCTCTTGCCCGTCACGCAGTGCGCCGCCGTGACGAGACCCACTCCGCTCAGGAAGAAGCCTGTCCCTTGACCATCGTCGTGCTCTACGATCCACACCGACCGCTCGCGACGCTCGATAGGTGTTGGCGTGACCATGATCTTGCGATCGGCGAAGCATGTGTTGAAACGTAGCGCAATACTGCGGACCACCGGATCCGATGGACCCTTGATGTGGCTTATCCAGGCGATCTTGCCACGCAGATGTGCAGCCAAACTCCCCGTTCCGCCGGACGTCGCATATTTCGTCTGCGCTCCGACGAATCCGAGCGTCTCCACGGAGTGCAGCACCGCGCGAATGTTGCGAATATAGCGGCGATCGACATTGAGGAGATCATTGATCTTGAGGCCGGTCACCATCCGGCGGGAGTGGCGATTGGCATAGTGAGCTTTCATCGGATTGATCGTGAAGCCGTTTCCGACGACGATCGCCGTCAAGGCTGAGACGAGGAGATCGTTAGCAAAGTTCCCCGCCGGCGGAGGCGATCCTTCGAACAGCGCGCTCATCGGCTGGTGACTGGAGAGCGTTATGTCGTCGGCATAGCGTGTGTAAATGCAGCGCGATGCCTTCGCGAAGGCGAGCAACTCTCTGTCCAATCGGAAACAGATCATGTTGGAGAGTACCGGGCTAGTCGGTGCGCCCTGCGGCAAGTGGCCGTGGATGCAACACAAATATCCGATGGCAACAGCCACGGTGGCGCCGATCCCGATTGCCTTCAGCATGCCGACAACGCGGTTCTCCGTGATTGTCGGGAAGAAGTCCTGAAGGTCGAGGTTAAGCACGAAACGTCTGCGCAAATGCGACTGCGCGTTTGTCTTGACCGACCTGTTGAATACGAACCCGTGTACCGGGCTGCGAGTTTGATACAGCTGATAAAGAAGCGGGAGGAGCTGCCGCTGGATGTGTTTAAGCCGTTTATTCGGCGCGCTTATAAGCCTGCTCTTGCCCCCGCTCTTTGCTATCTCAAACGTCTGGTACATCTGGTCGCGGTACCAGCGAATCTTGTTCAACTCTCCGACGGTCATTCCCAAGTGGGCAAGTAGAGCGGCTTCGCTCGCCAATTCGGCCGGTACAGCAGCGCGGATCGGTGGGCCAAATGGGTTGCGCGGCACGAGGTCTCCCTTCCAATCACGCCAAGTCACACCAGGTTACGATGGCGCGCACGATATATCGAGACATTAGCTCTTACGCCGCAGTTGCACAGCGCGTATGCGAGGGGAGACCTCGTAGACCGCGTGTAGCAGAAGCCTTGCAAATTTTCCACTTCGGAACGCAGTGAGGTTCCTTCTATTGTTGCGGCGAGCCGCGCCGGCATGATCGGTGCACTTATGATGCTTCTTCGGGCTCGTCTCGAAGCGGCAGCTTTCTGCCCGGATGCCTTATCTGCCACGTTTCGATGATGAACAATGCGATCGCAGACGCCGAGTGGATGGCGAGTTTCGCGATACGTGCGTCGATCCGGCGGAAGCCCTTCTCCTTACCATGCGCACCGCCGACGTGGGTTCGAAGCGAGCCAATGCCCTGCACCGCCGTCACCAGCCCCGAGAGCACCGCCTTTACGTCGTTGACGATCTCTGGCACTAGACCTTCCTTCATCGGATCGAGGCCTAGTGGATCTCGGACTGCTCGATAGAGGCTTGAGATATCTTGCTTCGCCGGAAAATCGACCTCAAGCTCAACCAAGATCGATCGGCACACACTTTCAACCACAGAACAGGCTGCGGTGACGGCGATCTCCGGGTCACTATTGGCTGCACGAAGGGCGCGATCGAGATCTCGGCTGACCGTGTCGAAGTCGATGCCCGCTGCCATCGCCGACAGCTCGCCAGTAACTGGGGCGGTTTCGACGATCTCGACTAAGCGCATGGTGCGACCCACCTGCTCGAGTTTTAGGCCGTCGTAGGACAAGTGCTTGTTGATATACTCGACGACGACAGAGTGTCGCTCCGGTTCCTTTATGAAGTCGCGAGGATCTGCAGAGCTCTCAATGATCCGCTTGAGCAGTTCGCCGTTACCCGGATCGAGCAAGATGGCCCCCCGGATCGCAGTCTTAGTGGCCGGGAGTCGACTCTCCCCCTTGATGTCGAAGGGAACACCAAACCCCTTGAACCAAGCTTCGAGCCGCCAGCCCTGCCGATAAAGTCCGATCGACGGCTCGCAGCCGTTGGCCGCGCCGCCGGAGATGATCTCAGCGAGCGCATCTATGGACTGCTCTGAGAGTTCGATTCGCACGAAACAATTCTATCGCAAGTATGTTGGAAGTCCGATGTCGATCTGCGTACGATCAGGTAAAGGGCGTTCGGCGAAAGGGCACAATTGCCCCCCGGATGTGTGGTCAGCTTAGGGGCGAGCGTAAACACACCCGACGCCGTTGTCGAGTTTCTCGCTTGTATCTCAGCGGCCGAATTGCAGGTCGAACGGCTAGTTTGGGCGAAATGATCCTGAAACCTGCCCGTCCGCTTCCGGCCCCAATTCAGCCGTTTAATTCAAAAGGACAAGCCCGTGCCGCTGGCCGCTCAGTCCAAAGAAAGAGCGGCCAACCGATCCGCATTACAAAAGCCGTCGCGGCAACTCTCCCGGTCCCGTTATGATCAGTTCGCCAAAATCGCGCCGATCGTGCCTTGCGATCGAGTAGGCGACATCCGTTTCCACGAAATGAAACTTGCGGAAGATCTCGCGCACCTCGGGTGTGTCGTTGATTGACAACACGAAGTGGCCGGCGATGCGCTCGAGCTGCGCGGCCATAACGGCGAATTCATCGCGCGAGAACATCCCGGCCCCATAGTCCCGCTCGCAGCCGAAATACGGTGGATCGATGTAGAAAAGTGTGCGCGGACGGTCATAAACCTCGATGAAGCGGCCATACGGCATGGATTCGATAACGACGCTGGAGAGCCTTTCGTGGATCTCCTCCAGAAGCGGAACCAGCCGGGTAACGTCGAACCGACCAGGACCTTCAGTCCCCGTTCCGAAGGAGCGCCCGTTGACCTTGCCCCCGAACGCGGTGCGCTGAAGGAAAAGAAAGCGTGCAGCGCGCTCCAGATCCGTCAGGGTTTCAGGATCGACCTTTGACAGCCGCTCGAACTCGCGGCGTGTTGTGAGTTGGAAGCGCAGCATCTCGACAAACGCCACGTAGTGACGCTGCAGGATTCGGAAGAACGTCGAGACATCACCTGAAAGATCGTTGATGATCTCCGCTTTCGGGGCCACCGGCCGGCGGAAAAAGACACCTCCCATGCCGATGAACGGTTCGGCATAGCATTGATGGGGAACGGTCGAGATTGTCTCGATAATCCGCCCGGCAAGCTTCGACTTGCCGCCGATATACGGTGCGGCAGGCACAACGGGACGCACTTCCCGTGTTTCATTATCCATTGACATTTTAGGCATCGCCTTCTGCTATGCCCCCGCTGCGCAGCAGCGGCGGGGACGGCGGAAAGCGTTTCGACGTCGAGCAGGGTTACGAGTTGGCGCTTGAGGCCCTGCGGCCCGTTTTCGGGCTCCTCGCCACTTTCGGGCGATAAGTCAGTGACCTCCACCCGAGGTGGAGGTTTGAAACGCTGCGCTTGAACCACTGGAAGTGGTTTTGTTAGCGCCTAGTAGCTACGATTGAACAG
>NZ_QAYG01000014.1 GCF_003053845.1 Breoghania corrubedonensis | reverse complement strand
CTGTTCAATCGTAGCTACTAGGCGCTAACAAAACCACTTCCAGTGGTTCAAGCGCAGCGTTTCAAACCTCCACCTCGGGTGGAGGTCACTGACTTCCTCATCGGTCTCAGGCGGCGTTTCGCATCGTCAGCAGGTCGACCGTATGGCGGGCGATCATCAATTCTTCATTCGTGGGAATGACGTGCACCGGCAGGGACGCGGCCGTCGAGATCCGCGTCGCGTCGTCCTTGTTGAGGTCCTTGTCCAGATCCACGCCGATCCATTTCAGGTGGCCGCAGATGCGGGCCCGGATTTCGGCGGAATGCTCGCCAATGCCGGCCGTGAAAACCAGCGCGTCGAGACCGCCCATGCTGCAGGCGAGCGAGCAGATTTCCTTGGCCGTTCGGATGCAGAACAGATCGACCGCTTCGCGTGAGTTGTCGTCGTCACGGCTCAGCAAAACCCGCATGTCGTTGGATACGCCGGAAACGCCGAGCAGTCCGGACTGGTGATAGAGCAGGTGCTCAAGGGCATCGGCATCCATCTCGAACTTGCGCATGAGATAGATCAGAATACCCGGATCCAGATTGCCCGGACGCGTGCCCATGGGCACGCCTTCCAGGACTGAAAAGCCCATGGACGTGTCGACGCTCGCGCCACGGTTCAGGGCGCACAGGCTGGAGCCGTTGCCGAGATGGGCGACGACGACCCGTCCGCTGGCGAGTTGGGGCAGGTGCGTCTCCATATGCCGGGCGATGTACTCATAGGACAGCCCGTGAAAACCATAGCGGCGGATGCCCGCATCGGTCAGATGCCGGGGAATGGCATACGTGGTCGATGTCCGTGGCTGGGTGTGGTGGAAGGCTGTATCGAAGCAGGCAACCTGGGGGAGATCCGAGCGGTTGTCGGCCAGCACCTTGATGGCTGCAAGGTTCTGCGGCTCGTGAAGAGGAGCCAGCGGGATCAGCGTTTCCAGTTCGCCGAGCAGATGATCCGTGATCATCGCCGGATGGCGCAGGTTCGCACCGCCATGAACGACGCGGTGCCCCGCCGCGAGCAACGGCAGATCGGGCGGCAGGTGTTCCTCGACCCAGGCCAGCAGGCTCGGCAGAAGTGCGGGGACGTCGCCGCTGTCGCGTTCCGCCCACGATTCATCCGCCATGCGCTCGCCTGTCGCCGCTTTTGCCGACAGATGCGCATCCGTTCCGATGCCCGTCAGCTGACCGGAGAAAAGCGGCATGATCTGCTCTTCGCCAGGGTCGACTTCGAAGACTGTGAACTTCACCGAGGATGAGCCGCTGTTGAGAACCAGCAGGGCGCCTCTTTTCATCGAATAGGAAAAAGTCATGACAATGGTCCTCTCAAGCTGATGTACTGCCGGAGTTCCTGTTCGCCAGCAAAACAGCCAGCGCACAGGAGGCCAATCGCGACGGCAGGCTGTCGGCACGGCTGGTCAGCATGACGGGGACAGATGCCCCCAGAACGATGCCGGCGGCATCGGCGTGGGCCAGGAAGGACAGTTGCTTGACGAGCATGTTGCCGGACGCGATGTCGGGCGCGAGCAGGATATCCGGCTGGCCCGCAACTTCGGAGCGAATGCCCTTCGTCCGCGCGGCTTCGGCCGAAATCGCGTTGTCGAAGGCGAGCGGGCCGTCAACGATGGCGCCACGGATCTGGCCGCGATCGGCCATCTTGCAAAGCGACGCCGCATCGACGGTGGACTGGATCTTCGGATTGACCGTTTCGACCGCGGACAGAATGGCGACGCGCGGCGTCTCGACGCCCAATACGTTGGCGAGACCGACGGCATTCTGGATGATATGCGCCTTGTCGTCCGCATTGGGAGCGATGTTGACGACGGCATCGGTGATCAGCAGCGGCTTGGGATAGGTCGGCACCGACATGACGAAGACGTGGCTGATGCGCTGGGAGGTGCGAAGGCCCTTGTCGCGCCTGACGACCGCGCTCATCAGTTCGTCCGTGTGCAGCCCTCCCTTCATGACAGCACCGACTTCGCCGGTCTTCGCAAGGTCCACACCCTTGGATGCGGCATCCACGGCGTCTTCGGCATCGACGATGCGATACGCGGAGATGTCGAGAGAGAGCTTCTGCGCCAGGGCTCGGAGCTGCTCTTGCGGACCGACCAGAACTGGCAGGATCAGGCCCATTTGGGCACCGGAGCACGCGCCGCGCAACGAGGTTTCGTCACACGGGTAGACGATTGCCGTTGGCAGGGGCGGCAGGTCGGCGCATTTGGCGGTGAGCTGGTCCAGCTGATCGTGGGCGACCAGTTGCAGATCGGGCAGGCCGACGCCGGCCTGGCTGATGTGCCGGGAAGGCGGAATGACCACGGCGGTTCCCGTGATCAGCGTGTCGCCGTTCTGGTTCACGCAGATGCAGTGGAGGGTGACCTGTTCATGCCCATTGGCATCGCGGTGCTTGTCGGCGATGCGGACTGTGGCGGTGACGGTGTCGCCCAGATGAACCGGTGCCACGAACTTGAGGTTCTGTTCCAGATAGATGGTTCCGGGTCCGGGCAGCTTCGTGCCGAGTAGACCCGAGAAAAGCGACCCGACCCACATGCCGTGTCCGACGGGCTGGCGGAAACGTGAGGCGACGCCGCCGGAGAAATGCAGCGGATCAACGTTACCGGAAATGGTCGCGAAGAGGTTTATGTCGGTGGAGGTCAGATCGCGTGAGATGCTGGCGGTCTGACCGGGCTCCAGTTCGTCGAATGTCAGACTGGTCAGTTCGACATTGGTGCCGGCGGAGGGCAGGAGGGCATTCATTGAACCGTGCGTTCCCGTTGACTCGAAGCCCTTTATTTCCGTCGTTGCGGATCGGGCGTCGGGAGATGGAGGGACTGGCGTTTCCTGTCTTTTGCAAATTCAAGGACGCGGCCACACGGGCCGCGTCCCCGTTTATCGTCAGGGGCGTTCGACGGCGAGGGCGATACCCATGCCGCCGCCGATGCACAGGGTGGCGAGGCCCTTGTGGGCATCCCTGCGCTCCATCTCGTGAAGCAGCGTCACCAGAATGCGCGCACCGGAGGCACCGATCGGATGACCGATCGCGATGGCGCCGCCATTGACGTTGACCTTCTCCGGGTCCCAGCCCATCTCGTTGAGCACACAGGCGGCCTGGGCGGCGAAGGCTTCGTTTGCCTCGATCAGGTCGAGATCGGCGGAGGTCCAGCCGATCTTGTTGATAAGTTTGCGAGACGCGGCAATCGGGCCCGTGCCCATGATCGCGGGGTCTACACCGGCCGTTGCCCAGCCGGCGACGCGGGCAAGCGGCGTCAGATTGCGCTTTTCGGCCTCATCGGCGCGCATCAAGACGACACCGGCGGCACCGTCATTGATGCCGGAGGCATTGCCCGCGGTGACCGAGCCGTCCTTGGTGAAGGCAGGCCGCAGCCCGGCGAGCTTTTCCGCCGTGGTGCCCGGGCGGATGAACTCATCCTCCTCGAAAACCGTTTCGCCCTTGCGGGTGCGCACGCTGACAGGAACGATTTCCTTGGCGAAGTTGCCGTTCTCACGCGCCGCAGTGGCACGCTGCTGGGACTGGGCGGCGAGCTTGTCCTGGGCTTCGCGGGTGATGCCGCTCATGCCCGCGACATTCTCCGCCGTCATGCCCATGTGGTAGTCGTTGAAGGCGTCCCACAGGCCGTCCTTGATCATGGTATCGACCATGGTGCCCGGGCCCATCTTGATGCCGGAGCGCACATACATGGCGTGCGGTGCCAGGCTCATGTTCTCCTGGCCACCGGCGATGACCACGGAAGCGTCGCCGCAGAAGATGGACTGCAGGCCCATGGCGACGGCACGCAGGCCGGAACCGCAGACCTGATTGATGGTGACGGCCGTAGAGGTGACCGGCAGCCCGGCGCCGATCGCCGCCTGGCGGGCAGGGTTCTGACCAAGACCGCCGGTCAGAACGTTGCCGAGGATCACGTCATTCACGTCATCGGCGGCGATTTTGCTGCGCTGGAGCAGCGCGCGGATCACCGTTGCGCCCAGTTCGGCCGCCGGTACGCTGGACAGACCGCCATTGAAACTGCCGACTGCGGTGCGCGCGGCGGCAGTGATCACGATGTCAGTCATTGGCGGGAACCCCTGCGAACCGGAAGGACTGACCTTCGCAAGGGTGGGCTTCCACCGCAATCACTTCGGCCTGGGCGCCCCGGCGGACACGCGAGATCTCGTTGAACGCGGCGATTCTTTCCCTTCCTACGGTCGTGAAGCTCTCCACGGCCCGGGCCGTAAGCTCCTGGATTTCATCGCGCGAAAGCGGTGCGGAGCCGGGTGCGCAGGTGAAAGAGATATCCAGAGACACCGTCACAGTGCTTGTGACCGGCGGCGCTATGTTCTTCTTCTTGGCTAGCATTGGATGACTCCAGTAAAGTCAGGCCACAAAGGCCATTTCAGGAACACTCTCGGGAACGATAAGCGCGGCCTCGGTCGCCTCAAGCACTTGCTCGACGCTCACGTCAGGAGCGATTTCGCGGAGCACCAGGCCGTCATCGGTCGGCTCGATGACCGCCAGTTCCGTGACGATCAGGTCGACGCGGCGTATGGCGGTAAGCGGCAGCGAGCATTCCTTGACGATCTTCGGCGTGCCCTTTGCGGTATGCGTCATGGCGACGATCACGCGCTTGGCGCCGGCCACAAGGTCCATCGCGCCGCCCATGCCGGGAACCATCTTGCCCGGTACCATCCAGTTGGCGAGCAGGCCGCGTTCGTCCACCTGCAGGCCGCCGAGAACGGTCACGTCCAGGTGCCCGCCGCGGATCAGGCCGAAGGAGAAGCTCGAATCGAAGGCACAGGCGCCGGGCACGGAGCCTATCGGGTTGCCGCCGGCATCCGTCAGGTCGTCGTCGAGAAGACCGGGATGCGGCAACATGCTCATGCCGATGATGCCGTTTTCCGACTGGAAGGAGACTTCGATGCCCTTCGGCAGATAGGAGGCGACGAGCGTCGGCAGGCCGATGCCCAGATTGACCAGATCGCCGGACTTCATCTCCTGCGCGACCCGGTTCGCGATGAGGGTCTTGCTATCCATTGCTCGGCTCCTTGGCGACGAGGTAGTCGACCACGACGTGGGGGGTGACGATCATGTCGGGGGCAATGACGCCGACGGGAACGATGGACTCCGCCTCCGCGATCACCGTATCCGCGGCCATGGCCATGAGCGGGTTGAAGTTACGGGCGGTGAGCGCGTACATCAGGTTGCCCTGGTAGTCGCTGACCTTTGCGTTGACGAGCGCGAAGTCCGCCTTCAGCGGCAGCTCGACAAGGTAGGTCTTGCCCTGCAACTCGATGGTCTGGCGGCCTTCGGCGGCGATCGTGCCGACGCCGGTGGGCGTTATCACGCCGCCGAGGCCGAAACCGCCGGCGCGGACGCGCTCGGCCAGCGTGCCCTGCGGCACGAGTTCAACCTCGATATCGCCGTCGATCATCTGCTTCTGGGTCATCGGGTTCGTGCCGATGTGGCTGGTGATGAGCTTGCTCACCAGTCCGGCCTCCACCAGCTTGCCGATGCCGACACCCGGACGCGCCGTATCGTTGGCGATGATGGTCAGGTTCTTTTTCTCCTGACGCACCAGTTCATTGATCAGGCGGGGCGGCGTGCCCGCCCCCATGAAACCGCCGATCATCAGAACGGCACCGTCAGGAATGGAGGCGACGGCGTCTGCGGCGGAAATGATATGAGACATGGAACTTTCCTTGGAAAGGGGATCGGGGCAGACGGGCCGGGCAGTGGCCCGCCTGCTCCTGGACCGACGTGTCAGACGGCCCTGTCAGGGATTTCCATAGCCAGAAGTGCGGAGGCCAGGCACTTTCCGTGCGGGTCCAGAGCCAGGGACCTGGTCACGCCGCCGCCCAGGGCGCTCTGCATGACAAAGTTCAGAGCGCCGATGCTCGGGATCTCGTAGCGCACGACATCGCCCTTCACGATTCCGTCGAAGTGGGCGCGAACCTTCTCGGCCGTGACATGGCGGGCAAGGTGGTCGAAGTCCTTCGGATCATAGGCGATGACCGAAATGTTCGAGATGTCGCCCTTGTCACCGGTGCGCGAGTGGGCACATTCAAAGAGTTTCATGATCTTCAAGCCTCGATGAACTGGATGGCGGGAACTGCGTCTTCCCTGGGCAGGAGTGCAGAGAGCATGGCCACAACCTGCTTGGACGATTTCGTGGCGCCACCGCCGCCGGCGGGACCGTTGGTGTAAAGGGTCTCGACCTCATTTCCGATCTTGACCGCCTCGGCCATCGTCGCGGTTCGACCTGTGACGCGAACGCGGACCTCGGTCGGTTCGGGTTGCGGTGCCAGCACGTCGCCGTGGATCGCATTGACGCCGATGAGATCGAACTTCAGTTCGGATGTCTCCACAGCACAGATATCCAGACGTTCCCGCACAACGTCCAGTGCCAGGTTGCCGCGGGCAAGGGCGCCGGGACCGGCGTAGGAGATCTGGCCCTCGCCGATGTAGCCGTCGACATAGCCGACCGACGCCTTGAGCGTGTCGGGGCGCTTGTGCCCGGTGACGTTGCCCACGCGAACCCGGTCCTTGCCTTCCTGGGTGAAGGTGATCTGCGAGAAATCGGCCGTGACGTCCGGGGTCAGATAGTGGGCCGGGTCGTGCACCTCGTAGAGGATCTGCTCCTTGCAGGTATCGACCGTTACCATGCCGCCAGCATCGGCGACCTTGGTGATGACGGTGGAACCGTCTTCGGAGACTTCCGCGATCGGGAAGCCCAACCGGCCAAGGCCCGGTACGTCCTTGAGGTCCGGTTCTGCGTAGTAGCCGCCGGTGACCTGTCCGCCGCATTCGAGCAGATGACCGACGGCCGTGCCCTTGCCGAGCTTGTCCCAGTCGTCGAACGCCCAGCCGAACTCATGGATCTGGGGGGCGAGGAACAGGGAGGGATCGGCCACGCGACCGGTGATCACCACGTCAGCCCCTTCTGCCAGCGCCTTCACCATCGGTTCCGCGCCGAGGTAGGCATTGGCGGAGACGAGGATGTTCGACATCGTTGTGGCCGGCGCGCCGGTTTCGGTGATCTTGATGTTCTTGTCGAGCAGCACCTGAAGGACATCGTCACCGGAGACCACCGCCACCTTGAGCGTGCCGATGCCGAGTTCCGCGGCGATCTGCACGGTCTTCCTGGCCGCGGACAAGGGGTTGGCCGCGCCCATGTTGGTGATGATCTTCACGCCGTTCTTGCGGCAGGCCGGGAGGACGGCCCGCATGCGGGCTTCGAGAAGCGGGTCGTAACCCGCCTCCGGATTCTTGAGTTTGGCGTTCTGCGCGATGGCAATCGTACGTTCGGCCAGACATTCGAAGACGAGGTAGTCGATGGAGCCTTTTTCGGCCACTTCAACGGCGGGCTCGATACGATCGCCCGAGTAGCCTGCACCGGAACCTATGCGGATGGTTTTCATGTCTTTGGTTTCCGCTTCTTGTTTTGGTACTGAGGAGGAGAAGTGCCCCTAGAAGGGGAGCACTCCCAGGATCACGGCTGCGACGGTCATGATCACGGACACTGCGAAGACCAGGGGAATGGTGAAGCGCTGGTGTTCGCCGAGGGATACCCCGGACAGACCGATAAGCAGGAAGGTCGATGCGGTCAGCGGGCTCACGGGGAAGCCGGTGGTCATCTGGCCGATGATCGAAGCCTGACCGATCGCGATCGGGTTGCCGCCGAAGGTCTGGTAGACCTCTGCGATGACAGGCATCACCCCGAAGTAGTAGCTGTCGGGATCGAACAGCAGGCTGAGCGGCATAGAGAGCATGCCGACCATGACCGGCATATGCGTGGCGAAGTCCTCCGACACGAAACCGGCGGCGGTCTGCGCCATGGCCGTCAGCATGCCCGATTCACGCATGATGCCGGTGAAGGCGCCGGCGGCGAAGAGGATGGTAGCCATCATCAGCGCGGCCTTGGCATGGGCATCGATACGGTTCTTCTGGTCTCCCGGCTTGGGGTAGTTGACAAGCAGGGCGATGACGGTGCCGAGCATGAAGGACACGGCCGCAGGCACCAGACCCGAGATCATCGCGCCGAGGACCGCAAGGGTCAGCGCCACGTTGACGAGGAACAGCTTGGGACGACGCAGCGCCTGCTCATCGTCGGTGAGCTCGCGGGTGTGGACTTCGGTGCGGTCGATACCGTCCATTTCGCCGCTTGCGCCGAGACGTTTCTCTTCACGCAGGCCGAGCACATAGGCGATGGCGAAGACCGCGAGCAGGCCGATGATCTGAACCCCAATCATCGGATTGAAGACATCGGTGACGTTGACATGCAGCGAAGCGGCAGCACGCAACGTCGGGCCGCCCCAGGGCAGCATGTTTGCCGTACCGGCGGCCATGGCGGCGATGGCGGCAAGGACAACGCGCCGCATCTTCAGCCGGTCATAGAGCGGCAGCATGGCGGGGATGGTCACCAGGAAGGTGACAGCGCCGGAACCGTCCAGATGGACGATCGTGGCGAGAAGGGCAGTGCCGACGGTGATGCGCGAGGGGCGCATGCCGACCACCTTGAGGATACGATCGATGATCGGATCCATCATGCCTGCATCGGAAAGGATCCCGAAGAAAACGATGGCGAACACGAACATGGTCGCGACGGGGGCGATACTCTTGATCCCCTTGACCATAAATCCGGCACTTTCCAACCCAAAGCCGCCGATCAAGGCCGCGATGAGCGGAATTGTAATGAGCGCGACCAACGGCGAGAGTTTGTTGGTCATGATGGACGCTAGTAGTAAAACTATTGTCCCAAGTCCGAGGAGAGCCAGCATTCCAGACCTCAACTATGCATACCACCCGCTACGGACATTCCGAATGCTGGTGTGGTTGTGTCTTGTTGATCCTAAATGCAGGATAATTAGGCGATAGTTCTGATGAAGAGCCATAGATATGGCAAATCACTTCTGCCCATTATCTGCGGTCGTGACTTTTTTCTTCGCCACGGTAGATATGCTCTACGAAAAAGTTCAATTAAGGAAATGAAATTTATGGATCTCATTTATAATGATACGTTATAAGGGGAGGAGAAAACACCAGCGTTTCCCGTCGTTTAAGGGCGTGGTCAGATATGTCGGTACTAGACCTCTTTCGGGGTTGCCCAGAAAGGCGACACAAAGTGGTCACTGTTTGGTCATGCTTGCTCGATTCTTCGCCTGCCGCCCTGGCGGTCGTCCTGCCCGCGGCCAACCAGAAGATGGTCTCCCATGGTTCCGAGTTTCCGCCAGATACAGGCCTTCCTCGCCGTCGCCACGCATCTGAAATTCACGCGCGCGGCCGAGGAGTTGCACATTTCCCAACCGGCGCTGACCGTGCAGATCAATCAGCTTGAAACGACCCTGTCGATAAAGCTGTTCAACCGGACGAAGCGGAGGGTTTCGCTGACGGCAGCCGGACAGGACCTGCTGCCGCTTTTCGAGCGAATATCGGCCGACATCGACAACGTGATGACCGCATCCAGCGATATCTACCAGGCGCGGCGCGGCGTCGTGCGTATCGCGACCCTGCCTTCGGTCGCCTCCCGGGTCCTGCCGATCACACTCGCCAGCTTTCGCGAAACCCACCCCAATATCCGCGTGCGGATCCGTGATGTCGTGGCGGAGAAGATCATCGAGATGGTGAAGAGCGAGGAGGTGGATTTCGGTATCGGGACGCGCCTGACGCCGGACAAAGAGATCAAGGTCGAGAATTTCCTCACCGACTATATCTGCGCCTTCTACCAGCGCGGCCATCCGATCGAGGAGGCGCCCAAAGTGCTGAAGATGACCGACTGCGTGCCCTACCCACTGATCCTCACACAACAAAACAGTTCGGTCCGGGTCCTTTTCGAGCGCGCCATGGCGCGCGAAGGGGCGGAAGTCGAGATCGCGGCGGAAGCGAACTATATGTCGACAGCGCTCGGCATGGTGCGGGCCGGGCTCGGAGTGGCCATCCTGCCAATGTCGGCGATCGATGCGGGCAACGCGCTGGGGCTTGGCTACCGACAGATCGACGCCCCCTGGCTCAACCGCCGCGTCGGACTGATCCGCAAGGCCTCGCGCACCCTGTCTCCCGTGGCAGAACACTTCATCAAGGCGCTGCACGATGTCGCCGAAAGCTTGCCAAACACGACCTTTCGGACCACCAAGCGGAGCGAACTCTCGCTTTTCGACGGGAAAACGACCTGAGGCAGGACGAGCGGCTGCTCCCGGCAGCGACCGCTCGACACGCTTTGGCGCCGGGAGGCCGGTCTTGCTGCCGGTGATATTCCCTGCCGGCTGGAAGGCCATCCGCCTCAAGCAGTCCGCAGAGCGACCTGCTGCACCTCGTGATTGGCTCCCTTGCGGAGGACAAGATCGGCCAGTGGCAGTGTCGGAAGAATGTTCTCGGACAAGTTGAGTTCGTTAATATTCCGCCAGATGGCGTTGGCGGTTGCTTCCGCATCCGAAGGGCGCGCGTGGTTCGCGACGACCGGTTCACAGGTTGAAGACGTGTGTCGGCGCAATCCCATGAAACGTTGAATGTACCAGCGGCGGATGTCTTCCACCTCGGCGTCTATGTAGATCGCGTAATCGATGTGATCGGAGATGGCGGGAGCATATTCGCCGCATCCCTCGATGCCGCCGGGTTGCAAGATATTCAATCCTTCGAATATCAAAATGTCGGGGTGTTCGACCCGGATCGTGCTGCCTGGAACGATGTCATGCAGTTCATGCGAATACACCGGAACCTCGATCACAGCCGCCCCGGCCTTGAGCTTTGACAGGAAGTTGCGGATGGCATCTGTGTCGTAGCTTTCCGGAAAGCCCTTGCGATGTTGAAGCCTTTTGGCTTCGAGCTGAGCCCGGGGGAGCAGAAAGCCATCTGTCGCGACGATATCGACCCTGGGCGATGTGGGCCAGTGGGAGAGAAGCTTTCGCAGAAGCTTGGCTGTCGTCGACTTGCCGACGGCGACCGAGCCGGTGATGCCGATAACGAAGGGGGTGCCGTCCGCTTCCGCCCCCGGGCCGAGGCCCTGATGGCGAAGGAACATTCCCTTCATCGCCTGAATGTGCTCGAAAAGCACCTGGGACAGGGCGCAATAGCTGCGCGCCGTTTCGTCGAGATCCGTGCAATCGCATAGTGGATGCACCCAACGCCGGTCATTGCCGGCCTGTCCGGATGGCGGAATGGATTGCCGTGCCAGCAACCGATCCCAGTCAAGGACTTCCCAAGGCAATGTCGCCTCCTGCTATGCGACGGTCGTCGGCCATGTAACGCCTTCCATCACGGTATATCGCCTCTCGCGTGCCTTCCGGATCTGCCGGTTCTGGTGAGCGAAGGCAAAGACGGATGTTGAGCGGACCTTAGACCTCGTGAAGGGGATATCGGTGTGGAAGACCGGGTCGGTCCGCAGCGTCTGAGGTCGCATGGGACCGGCCCGGTACATGGCTTTTTCAAGCCATGATGTTGTATCCGCCGTCGACGTAGAACAGATCGCCCGTGGTCGAAGGGGCAATCTGGCTCATCAGAAACGCCGACAGGGATCCGACTTCGTCGATCGTGGTAAGCCGGCCCGTGGGAGCACGCTTGGCGGCCTTGTCCAGAAGTTCATCGAAGTGACCGATGCCGCTGGCCGCGCGGGTCGCGAGCGGGCCCGGGGAAATCGCGTTGACCGTTATGCCCTTGGAGCCGAGTTCAGCCGCCAGGTAGCGCGCGACGCTTTCCAGGGCGGCCTTCGCGGCGCCCATCAGGTTGTAGTTGTCCACCACACGGTCCGCTCCCAGATAGCTCAGTGTCTGGATGGAGCCGCCGCCCTGCATCAGATCCTCGGCGAGTTTCGCCGCCCGAATGAACGAATGGCAGGAGACGTCCATTGCCTGAAGGAAACCCTCGCGCGAGCAATCGATGACGCGGCCGTGCAGGTCGGCGCCGGGCGCGAAGGCAATCGAATGGAGGAGCCCGTCGAGACGGCCCCACTTCGACCTTATCTCTTCGAAGGTAGCTTCCATGTCACCTTCCCTGGTGACGTCCAGCTTGGAGATGATCGGTGCGTCAAGCCGCTCGGCCAGCGGGCGCACATAGGTTTCGGCCTTCGGGTTGAGGTAGGTTATGGCCAGCTCAGCCCCAAGTGCGCGATAAGCTTTGGCGCATCCCCAGGCAATCGACTTGTCGTTGGCAATGCCGATAACAAGAATTTTCTTGCCGTGAAGGGAATAGACCGGAGTATTTCGTTCGGGTGTTGTATCCATCGTCAGGGGAGTCTCATTTGTCGGTTTGTTGTGATTACATGCGCCTGAAATCAGATTCTCGACGCACGAATTGTCCAACTGGCTTGCTTTCATCAATCGCGACGCATGCGAAAGATATGAATTGTGTGCCGTGTTCTCGGGCACATCGGAAATCAGAGGGACGCCAAGGCAGAGCTTCGCCCTGCGTTGGCTGATCCGCAGTCCGTCCGACCACCGGATGGCTCCCCCTGCCATCGGTGGCGGCACCGTGATTCAGGCGGCCGCGTATGTGTAGAAGCCGCGACCGCTTTTCACGCCGAGCCGGCCGGCCTGGACGTACTGGCGCAGCAACGGGCAAGCCCGATATTTGCTGTCTTCGAAGCCCTCGTAGAGCACTTCCATGATGGACAGGCAGGTATCGAGCCCGATCAGATCGGCAAGCGCCAACGGGCCCATCGGGTGGTTCATGCCGAGCTTCATCACGGTGTCGATGGCTTCCGGTGCGCCCACGTTCTCATAGAGGCAGTAGATCGCTTCGTTGATCATCGGCAGGAGGATGCGGTTCGACACGAAACCGGGGGAGTCCTTGACCTCCACCGGCGTCTTGCCGAGCTTGCTGCCAAGCTCCTCGATCGTCTTGAAGGTGGCGTCATCCGTTTCCAGTCCGCGAATGATCTCGACGAGTTTCATGACGGGCACCGGGTTCATGAAGTGCATGCCGATAACCTTGTCGGCACGTCCGGTGCAGGCGGCGAGTTCCGTGATCGGGACGGATGAGGTGTTCGTCGCGAAAATCGCGTGGGCGGGGGCAGTGGCGTCCAGCGTCCTGAAGATCTCGCTCTTGAGCGAGACGTTCTCGGTTGCTGCCTCGATCACGAGGTCGCAGGCCTTGGCATCGTCAAGCGATACGCTTTGCATGATCCGGGCGAGGGCAGCGGTCGTTTCGTCCTCCGTGCTCCGCCCCTTGGCGACGTTGCGAGCAAGATTTGCGGCGATCCGGTCGTATCCGCGTTTGACAGCCTCGGTATTGATGTCGTTGAGAAAGACCTTGTAGCCGGCCACGGCGGCCACCTGGGCGATGCCGCCGCCCATCTGGCCAGCGCCAACCACCATGATTGCCTTTATGTCGTTTTGAGCCATTTTGTTTTTCCTTCGAGAGCTTGCCGGAGACGTTTTTCGTCGGGCCAAGTGTGAGTGCTTGGGGGATCCCGATGGGAGGGCTGTGGGATCCCTTTGGGAGGCCGCCACTGCGAGGTCTTCCGTTCCTCGACGTGGCGTGTGGCGGCTTCCAGAGCGGAGAGTGAGACAATCTGATCGACAAGGACACGCTCAAGTTATTGAGTCTGGAGTGGTTTAATGTCGCTCAGTCGGCTCCGGCGGGGTCGAATGTGCTCTAGAAGAGCAACATGCACGGGATGGCGATGATGTTGCCGACGATGAACAGCAGCACCGAGAAGCCGATCAGATCGCGCAGGCCGACCTTGGCGATCGCGAGCACCGGAAGCGCCCAGAACGGACAGACGATGTTCCAGATGCTTTCGCCCCAGGCGACGCCCATGGCAACGCGCCAGGGCTCGACACCGAGTTCGTGAGCGGCGGGGATCATGAACGGAGCCTGGACCACCCAGTGACCGCCGGCCGACGGCACGAAGATGGAGATGATCAGCGACGACAGGTAACACGCCAGCTGGAAGGTGTGTGCGTTGGACATGCTGAGCAGCCAGTTGGACACATCGTGAACGAGCCCGCTGCCTTCCATGATGCCCATGATGCCCGCATAGAACGGGAACTGCAGGATGATGCCGCCGCAGGTTGACGCCCCCTGACCGATCGCCTTGCCGTAGGAATACAGCGAGCCGTGGGCGAAGATGCCAAGGATCAGGAACAGGAAGATCAGGATGTTCAGGTTGAACTCGCCGTTGCCGAGCTTCATCACCAGGTAGGCGCCGCCGATCAGAGCCAGCGAGAACTTCATGATGACGCTGCGGTCGATCCGGTCGGCGAGCACCATCTCCGACTTGGAAGGCACTGCATCCGGTTCATCGTCCTCGAACAGGGCCGGATCCACCAGAACCGTGTTCTCCTTCTTCGGGAAGAGGAAGGTGCAGGCGATCGGAATGCAGATCGCGAGCAGGATGGTGATGGTCAGCGATTGCGCGCCGAAGATCGTCTGTGTCAGCGGAATGATGCCGATATCACCCTCGAGGAAGTGGCCCTTCGTGGAGACAAGCAGCGGCACGGAGGCTGACATGCCGCCATGGGTGATGATGATGCCGCAGAAGGCTGCGGTCACCAGCAGGCGGAAGTCGACGTCGGGATGCTGCTTGCCGGCTTCCTTGGCGAGCAGGGCGCCTGCGATGAGGCCGAGGCCCCAGTTCAGGAAATAAAGCACCATGGAAGTGAAGGCGACGAAGAGAACCGTCTGAATGGGTGTCTTCGGAATGCTGACGATCTTCTTCAGCAGCAGCTTCATGATGTTGGAGACCGCCAGCGCATAGCCGGTCACCACAACCAATGTCATCTGCATCGCGAACTTGAGAATGCCGAAGAAGCCGTCGCCCCAGTAGGTGACGATGTCGAGGGGCGCGGTGTGGGTAATGCCGAGCGCCATGGCGCAGACGACGAGCGTGATCCCCCATGCGATAATGAACGGGTCAGGCAGATATTTCTGCATGAGGTTCACGAAGAACATCAAAAGTTTATTGATCATGTTGCCTAGACTTTCCGAATGCGGACGTCGGGGGCGATGTCGTGTTCAAGCAGACAAGGCGCCGCGCGTCGACGTCACGGAATGAAAGCTCGGGATGATGTGGTCTTGTGTGTGCTGGATTCGGCTGGGCGCCTCGTGTCGCGCCCGGCCGACATGGGTGATCATTCATATGTATTTGCGAGATGCCTTGAGCTGATGGATCAGCCTGCCCATGAATTTGTTACGGATCGCGGCAACTTCCTCGGGAGGATACTTGAAGAAGCCTTCGCCGCTTTTCAGCCCGAGCTTTCCTTCGCTGACTTTCTCTCGCAGCATCGGGTTGGCTTCGGTGGAGTTGTCCATGACCTTCAGAAGGTTGTCGCCAACGACGCACCAGATATCGAGGCCGCCGAAATCGGCCACCTCCAGCTGGCCTGTCGTCGCATAGCGAAAGGCAGGGCCGAACTTGAGCGCGATGTCGATGTCGGAAGGCTCGGCAATGCCCTTTTCGATCAGCGAGAAGGCCTCGCGGGCGACACCCTGCTGGATGCGGTTCGCGATCAGTCCGGGAACGTCCTTGAGGACCTTCGCCGTCTGTTTCTCCACCGAGGCGTAAAGCGTGGCCACTTCCTCATAGAGTTCCTTCGGCATGTTGCCGAAGAAGGACAGCTCGACCAGCGGCATCAGATGGGCCGGGTTGTACCAGTGGTTGACCATTGTCCGCTTCTTGCGATCTTCCCCCAAAAGAGCGCACATTTCGGCGAACGGCAGGCTCGATGTGTTGGTCGCAAGGAAGGCATCCTTTGGTGCGAGCTCGTCGAGAGACTTCAGGAGTTGCTGCTTCAGCTCCATCTTTTCCGGGGCCGCCTCGATGACGAAATCCCTGTCCTCGACGGCCTTGGCCATATCCGTCGACGTTTCGATCCGTTCAAGTGTGGCTTCGACATCGGCCGCGGAGATGTACTCCTCCGCAGCCATGAACGAGAGCTCTTCGCGGATCAGTTCCTTTGCCTTGTTCAGCACTTCGGTATTCACATCGAAGAGATTGACCGAATAACCATACAGGGCGAACGTCTCGGCGATGCCGTGACCCATGGTCCCGGCGCCGATAACCGCGATCTTCTTGATCATTGACCGAGCTCCCGAAGGCCGAGAATGGCGCGGGCCTCAGCCGGAGTGGCGACTTCGCGGTCGGCTTCCTTCACCAGGCGTACCGCCCGTTCGACGAATTCCGCGTTGGATTTCGCGAGCTGTCCCTTCTTGTAGTAGACGTTGTCTTCAAGGCCGACGCGGACATGGCCGCCCAACGCGATGGTGGCGAAGAGGATGGGCAGGTGGCCTGCACCGATGCCGAAAGCCGACCATTGCGCATCCGCCGGCAACAGGCTCTTCAGATAGACAAGGTTCTCGACCGTCGCGGCGATACCGCCCGCCGCACCCATGCAGAACTGGAAATACCCCGGGGCCTTCAGCACACCTTTCTTCATGTAGTAGACGGTGTTGTAGAACATGCCGGGGTCGAAGATTTCCATCTCCGGCTTCACGCCGACTTCCTGCATCTTCAGGCCGAGCTTCTCCAGGAATTCGGGATGGTTGATGAACAGGGTCTTGTGCATCCAGTTCATCGTGCCCGCATCGTAGGAAGCCAGTTCCGGCTTCAGCTCGACGAAGTGTGCCATGCGGGTTTCTTCGGTGGCGTTGAGATCCCCCGATGTGGTCAGGTTGATGGCCACGTCGCATTTCTCGCGGATGAGGTGGAAAGTCTCGCGGAAACGGTTGATGTCCATCGTGCCTGCGCCGTTCTCGTCCCGCATGTGCAGGTGAACGACAGCGGCACCTGCCTGCCAGCAGGCATAGGCATCTTCGGCGATTTCCTTGGGCGTTAGCGGAACGGCGGGATTGTGCTCTTTCGACGTGAAGGCACCGGTCAGGGCCGCGTTGATGATTGTTTTAGACATTGTTTTGGGTCTCCACTTGTTACCGGTGACCACGGAGCAAGCGGCGTGCCATGAAAAAATATAAATAAAAACAAATACTTATAATTTACCCCCGATGAAAAATATCATCGGGGCATGGGGTGATTGAAGGTCGGAAACGGATGATGCCGCGGTAAACGGGACCCAAGGACAAACGGCATCGGCGATGACGTTCGGCATCACTCCTTGACGGTGAGAGCGATGCCGAGCCGCTTTGCCTTCTTGACGATCGTGGACTGGTCCACTTTCAACAGATCAGCCGCCTTGCGGGTGCTGCCGCCATCGGCGAGTGCGGAGGCGATGATGCGCCGCTCCACGTCAGCAACCATCGCTTTCAGCCCCCGGTATGAATCCCGTATCGGTGTGACTTTTCCAGAGGAGTAGAGTGGCGAGAATGTATTTTCGTCCAGAACGGCATCTGGTGGAGAGATCAGGACCAACCTTTCGATGATATTCTGTAGTTCTCTTCCGTTCCCAGGCCAATTGTAGGAACGCATAATCGCATAGCCCCCGCCGCCAATTGTCACGCTCTTGCGATATTTTGTGTTATAGCGGGTCAGGAAATGCTCGGCGAGTGCCAGGAGATCAACAGAACGTTGGCGCAGCGGCGGGATGTGGATCGGGAAGATGCTGATCCGGTAGAAGAGATCCTGCCTGAAACGTTCCTCCTTGACCTGCGTCTCCAGGTCGCGGTGTGTCGCGGCGATGATGCGCACATCGAGCGGGATCGGTTTGGTGCCGCCGATCCTCATGATTTCCTTTTCCTGCAACACACGTAGCAGCTTGCTTTGCAACTCCTGCGGCATGTCGCCGATCTCGTCGAGCAGGATCGTTCCCTTGTCCGCAAGTTCGAAGAGGCCGATCTTGCCGTTCACGGATGCGCCGGTGAAGGCGCCCTTCTCGTAGCCGAAGAGTTCCGCTTCAAGCAGAGAGGCTGGTATGGCTGTGCAGTTGAGCTTGATGAAAGCCTGATCCTTGCGAGGGCTTTTCATGTGTATCTGGTTGGCGACGACTTCCTTGCCGACGCCCGTCTCGCCCTGGATAAGGACGGTCGTGTCGAAACCCGCCACCTGGTCGATCGCGTCGACCACGCCCTGCATTTCCCGGCTGGTATAGACGAGGGGCTTTGACGTGGTTTCCTCGCGAAGATGCTCGACTTCCCGTTTTCCGCGGATGTGTCCGCGCTCGACGGTCTTCATCTTCTTCTGGATCGCCTCGAGCTCCATCTTCATCGTCAGGAAATCGGTGATCTCCCGCTCGACGACGACGACCAGCTTGATCTTGCCATCCTGGCCGAAGACCGGATTGCCGGTGATGAGCATCTTGGCGTGGTTGCAGAGACTTTCACCGATCGAATGCACCGGGCGGCGTTGGCGCAGCACTTCAGGCGTCACCGCGTTGAGGTAGACGCCCTGCGCTTCCAGATCCTGAACACGATTGCCGATAAGGGTTTCCCGTGTCAGCCCCGTGATGCGAAGAAAACTGTCGTTCACATAGAGTGTCTTGCCCTCGCCGTCGGCGATGTAGATCCCGTCATATATGAAATCACCGATTTCGTAGAAATCCAGGCGTTCGCCTGAATCGCTCGTGTCGATGTATTCCAAAATGCCGTCAATGGCGCACGAACCGCAGAGATCCGCATCTTTCTCGCTTGTGAAGTCAAGAAACTTGCGCGTCTTGCGATTTGACGGGGAATTCAGTCCCTGCATGGGGCTTCACCTCTTGTGTCGTTATCGACCCGCTTGTTGAGAGAGGGCCTTGTGGGCGGATGGGCTTGTGTCTTTAAAACTCCTCGTTTCGGCCGGCGCCTCGCAGGCCGGCAAACATGACAATCACCGGGCAGAGCCAGCCGCAGGGATCGAAGTCGCATCGTCGCTCGTGCAGAGCCTGTGGTCGCATAGCAAGAGCCGCAGGGTTATTGCGTTTCAGCCCCGCCTGATCTGATCCATGATTGTCATCACCACCTATTGAATGCAATTTGGGCGACCCGGGGCCGCGCAGAGGACGAGTGCGGTCGGCGGTTCTCAAGTAGGAGCCAGGATGCTGAACCGCCTGCATTATCGCGCATCGCACTGGCCTTTCCTGCTCGTCGTGGCAGCGGCCAAGCGCCGCGCATCAAACATGGGGCGGGAGCACTCTTTCGCCTGTAACCGCGCCGTCAGACGTCCGACGGTGGCGACTTTCTTTCAGGCATTGCAGCAGCCGCGCACTCTTGACTGCCGACCGCAGTGGGCCCGCTACGCAACTCAATGGAGATCCGTTTCTTGGATTATTCGAGCAAGCTGGACCGCGAGATCCTCGCGTTCATCGACGATACGCTTTCCTTTTATCCTGCGGATTTGCGCGCGGATGACTGGGTGGCGCAACGTGCGGTCTATGACCGGATGGCGGCTTATTTTCGCGCGGCACGTCCTGGCGATCTTGTTGTGTGCGACCGGCGTATCGCAGGTGTGCCGGTCCGCCTTTACGGGGATGATGGGGCTACGGCGATCGTCTATGCCCACGGTGGCGGACATGTCCTGGGCGGGCTTGAGAGCCACGACGACATCTGTGCCGAAATCGCGGCGGCGACCGGTATCCAGGTTATCGCAGTCGACTACCGCCTGGCGCCCGAACATCCTCACCCTGCTGGCTATGAGGATCTCTTGGCGGTTGTCCGCGATATTTCCGGCGATCGTCGGATCACTCTTTGCGGTGACAGTGCAGGGGCAACGCTGATGGCGTCCCTTGTCGGTACGTGGGTTTCGCCGGCACTTGCCGGACAGGTGCTGATCTATCCGGCGTTGGGCTACGCGCCGGAGGGGGGCAGTTATGAGGTCCATGCCAACGCGCCGCTCTTGAGCCGCGATGATATCCGGAGTTACGGCAGTGCCCGGGGCGCCAGTTTCCGCGATGCCACGGCAACGCCGAGCGCCGGCGATCTTTCCTGTCTTCCGCCGACATTCCTCTATCCCGCCGAATGCGATCCGCTGCACGACGATTGCCTGCGTTACCGCGATCAGGCGTCGGCGGCGGGAACCGAAGTTCTGGTCGAGACAGGTGAGGGGCTTGTGCATGGGTGGCTGAGAGCGCGTCATCACAGCGCAAGAGCTGCTCGGGCGTTCTCCCGCATCTGCGCCCGGCTTGGTTCCCTGGCTGAAGAAAACGCACTGTGAAAATAGTGTGTCACTCCACGCGGGACGCTGGGCTCAACCGGTGTTTTGTGCGGATTTCTGCAATTTTCGAACCGGGTATCCGTAAACCCGCTTGAACGCCTTGCTCAGCGCGGCGGCGTCGCTATATCCGCTGCGCAGGGCGATCTCGCGCAAGCCCAGCGAGGTGTTGTCAGCCAGCTCGCGCGCGAAGGACAGCCTGAGTTGCTGGTAATAATGACCCGGCGACGTGCCAAGCTCCGCCTTGAACAGGCGGTTCACCGTACGCGGCGACAGGTGCGCGCGCTGCGCCAGTGCGATCAGGGTCAGCGGATGCTCGATCGTCTCCACCATGATGTTCTTGATGGCGTCGAGGCGGCTGCGGTGGGGCATGGTGAGGGCCGTGGGCGCCCTGTCGCCTTCCTTTTGCAAGCTGGTGTCGGACATGAACATGGATGACGCCATGAATGACTTGGCCGCTCCGAAGCGTTCGGTAATGAAGGCGAGAACCAGCTCCAGAGCCGTCGAAGCACCGCCACAGCTCCAGAAACGTCCCTCCATCACGTAGTTGTCGTGACATACCTGCACTTGCGGGAACGTCTCCGCGAATTCGGCAAGCACGGCCCAGTGCAACGTCGCGCGCGTGTCATCGAGAAGGCCGGTGGCCGCGAGGAGCCAGGCGCCGGCATCCGCGCCAATCACGATACTGCTCTGGCGGACGAGGCTCATTACGAGCCGCTGGTTTTCGGGGGTCGGGTGCTGGCGGTAGCCATTGCTGGAGATGATCACGAGCAGGTCGGAGCCATCGATTTCGTCAAGCCGTCCGGTCGGGGCAAGCAGGAGGTTGGAGGAACTGGCAACGGGCTGGTCGTCGGCGGTGACCACGCGCCACTCGATCTCCTCCTGGTAGAGGTCATGGAGCATTCGAAGAGGTTCCAGGAGGCAGGACAGGACGAGGTTCGAAAAGCCGTCCAGGAGAAAGAATGTCGCCTTCATGCCGAGATATGTCCGTTTCCAACAATATTCTGGCAATCTAGGACAATTCATCTACTCTTCGCCAGCTTATCATCCCTCCGTAGAAACCGTCATGTCTCCGCGGTCGCCCCCTCCCGGCGTCCTGTCGGGGAATTGGACGATCCGGTGATGATGTCCTCCTCGGGAGAGGGCGCGCCAAGCGGTGCGCGTATGACTGCCCTGCCACCGGATCTCCCGGACCCGTCTCGCCAAACGGCGTGTCGGACGGGTTCCGGATGCGCGCCTTCGGCTGCGGTCCAATCACGTCGATCAGCATGAACTGGCGCTGCGCAGCGCGCAAAGCTGCGAAAACGAGATGCCTTGAGGGCGGCGCGACAGCCGCTCCGGGTACCGAAAAACCGAAACGATGTAGGCGCATGACCTTGATCAGGATCTTGCTGCCTGCGCGCAGGCCGCCCTGGACGGCGTCGGATATCCGTGATGCCGAACCGAGCAAGGCTATGCGACTGACAAGTGACCTTGGCGAATGTCCGGATCGTGTCGGATGTATCGTCGATACTGGAGAACTCATGCCGCTGACAATGAACCGGAATGTCTTCATTACCTGTGCCGTGACCGGCTCGGGAGGCACTCAGGACCGCTCGTCGCACGTGCCGCGCTCGCCGCAGCAGATTGCGGAAAGCGCAATCGATGCGGCGAAGGCGGGGGCTGCCATCGTTCATTGCCATGTGCGTGACCCTCAAACCGGAGCGCCGTCCAGACTTCGCAGCCTTTATCGCGAAGTCACCGACCGCATTCGCGATGCCGAGGTCGATGTCGTCCTCAACCTGACCGCGGGCATGGGCGGCGACATCACCTTCGGGTCCGCTGAGACGCCGTTGCCGCTCAACCCGGTTGGCACCGACATGGCGGGGGCACCCGAACGTATCGCCCACATCGCGGAATGCCTGCCGGAAATCGCCACGCTTGATTGCGGTACGATGAATTTCGCCGAAGCCGACTACGTCATGACGAACACGCCCGGCATGCTGACGGCCATGGGGTCCATGATGAGCGAACTCGGCGTGCTGCCGGAGATCGAGGCCTTCGACACAGGCCATCTCTGGTACGCCACCCAACTGGTCAAGGACGGGGTCCTGAAGGCGCCGGCGCTTGTGCAGTTCTGCATGGGTGTTCCCTGGGGGGCGCCAAACGATCTCAACACCTTCATGGCGATGGTCAACAATGTACCGGATAATTGGCACTGGTCGGCCTTCAGCCTCGGGCGCGATCAGATGCCCTATGCGGCGGCCGCCATTCTCGCCGGCGGTAACATCCGGGTGGGTCTGGAGGACAATCTCTATCTGGAGAAGGGCGTGCTCGCCACCAACGCGCAGCTCGTGGAAAAGGCGGTTACGATCGCGGAAAACATGGGCGCGCGGGTCATCGGGCCGCAGGCGGTGCGTGAGCAGTTGGGTCTCGCCAAGCGCGCACCGAAGGGGCGGGGCTGATGGGAGACCCTAAGCCCCGCAAGGTCGCCATCATCGGTGGCGGCGTCATCGGTGGCGGTTGGGCTGCGCGTTTCCTGCTCAATGGTTTCGACGTCGCCGTCTACGATCCCGCACCGCAAGCCCCGCGACAGATCGGTGAAGTTCTCGACAACGCACGCCGCGCGCTGCCCGCCATCTACGACCGTGCGCTGCCCGAGGAAGGGCTCTTGAGGTTTTGTGACACGTTGGAAGACGCCGTCAGCGGTGCAGAGTGGGTACAGGAAAGCGTCCCGGAACGGCTGGAGTTGAAGCATTCCGTGCATGCCGCAATCGCCGCCGCCGCTCCGGAAAACGCTGTGATCGGATCGTCCACCTCGGGCTTCAAGCCAAGCGAACTCAATTCACGAGGCGCGGGCGCCATCGTCGCGCATCCGTTCAATCCTGTTTACCTGCTGCCTCTGGTCGAGCTTGTCGGTGCGGCGGGGGCTTGCGCAAGGGCCGCCGATATTCTGCAAGAAATCGGCATGTATCCTTTGATCGTTCGCAAGGAGATCGACGCCCATATCGCCGACCGCCTTCTGGAGGCGATATGGCGCGAGAGCCTCTGGCTCGTAAAGGATGGCATCGCCTCCACGAAAGACATCGACGAGGCGATCCGCATGGGCTTCGGCTTGCGCTTCGCGCAGATGGGGCTCTTCGAGACCTACCGGATCGCTGGCGGCGAGGCGGGCATGAAGCATTTCCTCGCCCAGTTCGGTCCGGCTCTCGCCTGGCCCTGGACGAAACTGACCGATGTGCCCGACTATGACGACGCGTTGGTGGACCTCATCTCCGGTCAGTCCGATGTCCAATCGGGCGACCTGCCGATCCGTCAGCTGGAACGCCGCCGCGATGACAATCTCGTGGCGATCCTGCGCGCCTTGAGGGTGAACGGCGATGCGGCGGGCAAGGTGATCGGCGAACACGAGAAGATGTTTCCGCTCGAGAGTATGCTCGAGGGTCTGCCGGTCACCGCGCGGCGGCGCGTGCCTTCCACCTGGACCGATTACAACGGTCACATGAACGAGACTTTTTATCTGGAGGCGGGGTCCAAGGCGACGGACGGGTTCATGGAACTCATCGGTGCCGACAGCGATTACATCGCGGGGGGGCTCAGCTATTTTACCGTTGAGAGCCACGTGCGTCATCTCAACGAGGTGCATTCAGGCGACATGCTGACGGTGACCACCCAGGTCCTGACCGGTCAGGGCAAGAAGATGCATCTCTTCCATCGACTCCACCGTGGTGACGGCGAACTTGCCGCCACAGTGGAGACCCTCCTTTTGCACATGAACCTGAATACACGGGCGACCTGCCTGCCGGAGCTTGCGGTGGCGCAAAAGCTCTCGGGCTATGCTGTCGAACATGCCGGCCTCAAGGCAGAGGGGAGCGGCCGCTTCGTCGGCGAACGCAAGGCGGACATCGCGCCGCCGCCTTCGGTTCGAGCCATGTCCGGGGAGGGGTAACAGCCCGGGCGCACGAACCATGCCTGGCTCGTCCATCGATTGTCATTCCGCGCGTTTCGAGGACAGCGAGCCACCTCAATTGCGGATCAACCCAGAACAATACGGGACACAGAATGAATAACTATATCAAACATCTGGCCGAATACGCTGCTTCCGGCCGACTTTCTCGCCGTGCGTTCCTGGGGCGAGCCTCAGCGCTGGGTTTCGGTGCCGTGGCCGCCAATTCCCTGCTGGGCCGCGCCGTTCAGGCGGCTGGTCCGGTCAAGGGCGGGACACTGAAGATGGGCCTTGCTGCCGGGCAGAGCACGGATTCCCTTGATCCGGCTCTGGCCGCCAACACGGTCACCTTTCAGGTCCAGCGCACCTGGGGCGAGGCGCTGCTGGAGGTCAATCCCGATGGTACGCTGTTGCCGCGACTGGCGGAATCCTTCGGCTCCTCCAAGGACGCGAAGACCTGGACCTTCAAGATCCGCAAGGGGGTGGAGTTTCACAACGGCAAGACGCTGAGCGCCGACGACGTGCGCGAGACGCTGCTGCGCCATTCGGATGCGGATTCCAAGTCGGGCGCGCTGGGTGTCATGCGCGGTATCGACGCGATCAAGGTCGATGGTGACGAGGTGATCGTCACGCTCAAGGACGCGAACGCCGATCTGCCCTACCTGATGTCGGACTTCCACCTGATGATCCAGCCGGGCGGCGGTCGTGAAGATCCCACCGCAGCCATCGGCACCAACGCCTACAAGCTTGTCGATCATGAGGCCGGGGTGCGCTACGCCTTCGAGCGCAACCCGAACTACTGGGATGCCGAGCGTGGTCATTTCGAGACGATCGAGATGGCGGTGATCAATGACGATACCGCGCGCAATTCCACGCTTCAGTCGGGGCAGGTTCATATCGTCAACCGCGTCTCGCCCAAGGTCGCCGGTCTGCTCGCGCGGGCGCCGGGCATCTCGGTCGAGCATGTCGCCGGCCGCGGCCACTACGTCTTCATCATGCAGTGCGATGCCGCACCGTTCGAGTCTCGCGAGCTGCGCAACGCGCTGAAATACGCCGTCAACCGCGAGGAGATGGTGGACAAGATCCTGCGCGGCTACGGCTCTGTCGGCAATGACTTCCCGATCAACAAGACCTATCCGCTGTTCGATGAGAGCATCCCGCAGCGCACCTATGATCCGGAAAAGGCGGCTGAGCTTTACAAGAAGTCGGGACATGACGGCAGCCCGATCGTGCTGCGCGTCGCCGACGCCGCCTTCCCCGGCGCCATCGATGCCGCCCAGCTCTTCCAGCAGAGCGCCAAGGCGGCCGGCATTCCGCTTCAGATCAAGCGCGAACCGGATGACGGCTACTGGTCGGACGTGTGGAACAAGAAGCCGTTCTGTGCCTCCTACTGGGATGGCCGGCCGGTTCAGGACCAGATGTATTCGACCGCGTACCTGTCGAGCGCCGACTGGAACGACACGCATTTCAAGAACGAAAAATTCGACAAGATGCTGTTCCAGGCCAAGGGCGAGCTGGACCAGGACAAGCGCAAGAAGCTCTACAGCGAGATGGCCTATCTGGTGCGTGACGAGGGCGGCCTCATCTGCCCGATGTTCAACGACTTCATCGAAGGCGTATCGGATAAGGTTCAGGGCTGGGAGAAGAATGGTGTCCTTCAGCTCATGAATGGGCTGGTGCCGGTCAAGTGCTGGTTCGGTTGAGGGCGGCGCATGAACGCCTCCATATGGACACTGGTGGCCCAGCGTATATTGCTGGGCCTCCTGCTGATCTTTCTTTCCTCCGCGTTGATTTTCGCCGGAACGCAATTGCTACCCGGCGATGTCGCGCAGGCCATTCTCGGCCAGTCCGCAACGCCTGAGGCGCTGGCCAACCTGCGTGCGGAACTGGGTCTCAACGTGCCGGTCTATCAGCGTTACGTGTCCTGGCTCGTTGGTCTCCTGCATGGCGATATGGGAACGTCGCTGACAAACGGGCAGGACATCGCGACCGCCATCGGCCGGCGCCTCGCCAACACGCTGTTTCTTGCCGCCTCCGCGGCGATCATATCGGTGCCGCTGGCGATCATCCTTGGCCTCGTGTCGGTGCTTTATCGCAATCGCTGGCCCGACAAGCTGATATCCGCCGTCACCCTTGCGTCGATTTCCGTGCCTGAATTCATGCTGAGCTACATTCTGGTGTTCTATTTCGCCGTACAGCTTGGCTGGGCACCGTCGGTGGCGATGATCAGTCCGTCGATGTCGGTTCTGGAGAGGTTTCAGGCGATCACGCTCCCTGTCATCGTGCTGGTGATGGTGGTGCTTGCGCACATGATGCGGATGACCCGCGCGGCGCTGCTCAACGTGATGCAGTCGGCCTATATCGAAACCGCCGAACTCAACGGTCTCGGGCGCTTCAAGGTCATCTGGCGCTATGCCATGCCGAATGCGGTCGCCCCCATCGTCAACGTGGTCATGCTGAATATGGCCTATCTGGTGGTGGGTGTCGTCGTGGTGGAGGTGGTGTTCGTCTATCCCGGCATGGGGCAGTACCTGGTCGATCACGTGGCAAAGCGCGACGTGCCGGTGGTGCAGGACTGCGGCATCATCTTCGCCGCCGTCTACATCACGCTCAACATGCTGGCCGACATCTTCTCCATCCTGGCCAATCCAAGGTTGAGGCACCCAAGATGAGGCGCACACCGCTTCCAACTCTCATCGGGCTTGTCGTCGCTGCGGCGTTCTTCCTGACAGCCCTCCTTGCCCCGCTGATCGCGCCCTACGGCATGAGCGAGATCGTCGGTGATGTCTGGGAGCCAGCGTCGGCCGCCCATTGGCTCGGCACCGACAATATCGGCCGCGATCTGCTCTCGCGCCTGATCTTCGGCGGGCGAACGACCATTTTCGTCGCGCTGGTGGCGACCGCGGTGGCCTTTGCTGTTGGTGCCGCTTTCGGACTTTTCGCGGCTGTCGTGGGGGGCTGGGTCGACCTTCTGCTCTCCCGGTTCGTCGATCTGGTGATGTCGATCCCCTCGCTGATCTTCGCGCTTGTCGTGCTGTCGGTCATGCCGGTGACGACGCCGGTGCTGATCATGGTGATCGGGTTGCTGGAATCGACCCGCATGTACCGGCTTTCGCGTGCCGTCGCTGTCGACCTGGCGGTGATGGATTTTGTCGAGGCCGCGCGTCTTCGAGGCGAGGGGCTGCGCTGGGTGATCGTGCGCGAAATCCTGCCAAACGCCCTGTCGCCGCTGATTGCAGAAATGGGCATGCGCTTCATCTTCGTGGTCCTGTTCATCTCCACGCTGTCGTTCCTGGGCATCGGCATCCAGCCGCCCAACGCCGACTGGGGCGGGATCGTGAAGGAGAACAAGGACGGCATCGTGTACGGCATTCCCGCCGCTCTGTTGCCGGCCGTCGCGATTGCCGCTCTGGCCATCTCGGTCAATCTCGTCGCCGACTGGATCCTGGAGCGGACCACATCGCTGAAAGGAGGCCGCAATGGATGAGATGCTGCTCGAAATCGAGGATCTGAAGATCCAGGCAACGAGCTATCCGCCGGGAGAACGACCGCAACGCATCACCATCGTAGATGGCGTTTCGCTGCGCCTCGAAAAGGGCAAGGTCATCGGTCTGATCGGTGAATCGGGGGCGGGCAAGTCCACCATAGGTCTTTCGGCCATGGGGTATGGACGCGGCGGAGTGAAACTTGTCGGCGGATCGATCCGGCTCAATGGCCAGGAGTTGCGCCGGGCGCCGTCACGCGTGCTGCGCGGCGTGCGCGGTTCTCAGGTGACGTATGTCGCGCAATCGGCCGCCGCCGGATTCAACCCATCGCGCAAACTGATCGAACAGGTGATCGAGGCGACGCTGGAGCATGGCCGCATGAGCCGGCCGGAAGCCATCGAACGCGCCATCGATCTCTTTCGCCGGCTCGATCTGCCCGATTCGGAAACCTTCGGCCAGCGGTATCCGCATCAGGTATCCGGTGGTCAGCTCCAGCGCGCAATGACCGCCATGGCCTTGTGCCCGAAGCCGGATCTGGTGGTCTTCGACGAACCGACCACGGCGCTCGACGTGACGACCCAGCTCGGCGTGCTCTCCGCCATCAAGCGGGCAATTCGCGATTTCGAGGTTGCCGCGATCTACATCACACACGATCTCGCGGTGGTCGCGCAGATCGCCGACGACATCATGGTGCTGCGCGGTGGGGAGATGGTGGAATACGGCACCTGCGATCAGATCATCAACAATCCGCGCGAGCAATACACACGTGATCTGGTCAGCGCCACCAATGGCGAAGATCCCGAAATTCATCCCGAAGGCGAGCCGGTCCTGACGATCAGGAATGTCTGTGCCCGTTACCGGGGGCTGGCGGAAGACGTGGTCAAGGACATCAACCTGGAAGTGCCGCCGGGAACAACACTTGCGGTCGTCGGTGAAAGCGGCTCGGGCAAATCCACGCTGGCCCGCGTGATCACCGGCCTGCTGCCGCCGCATACGGGCGAGGTAATCTTCGACGGGAGCACGCTGTCTCCCGCGCTCAAGGGGCGGTCGAAACAGGATCTGCAGGAATTGCAGATGATCTACCAGATGGCCGACGTCGCCATGAATCCGCGCCAGACGGTGGGCACCATCATCGGTCGCCCGCTTGAATTCTATTTCGGGCACAAGGGCAAGGAACGGCGCCTGCGTGTCATCGAATTGCTCGACAAGATCGAACTTGGTGAGGAATTCATCGACCGTTATCCAGCGGAACTGTCGGGTGGCCAGAAGCAGCGCGTGTGCATCGCACGGGCGCTTGCGGCAAGCCCGAAGCTGATCATCTGCGACGAGGTGACGAGCGCGCTCGATCCGCTGGTCGCCAAGGGCATCCTGAAGCTGCTGCGCGATCTGCAGAAGCGCGAGGGCGTCTCCTACATCTTCATCACCCACGATATTGCCGCGGTGCGCGAAGTCGCGGACACCATCGCGGTCCTGTACCAGGGGGAACTCGTGCGCTACGGCGGCAAGGCGGAGGTGCTTGCTCCGCCCTATGACGATTATACCGAGCTGCTGCTGCGCTCGGTGCCGGAGATGCGCATCGGCTGGCTGGAAGATACGCTTTCCGCGCTGGAGGCGCATTTGCCCTGCCAGGCCCCGGAAGGCGCCGCGCCGGAGATGTCGGCCACAGACTGACCCGTCGCTCAACCGTACACAGGCCGGCGGCGCGCCGCCGCCGGTCTTCTTTTCGCTTTTCGAACAGAAGGATGGCTACGTGGCTCAGGCTGTGAACGAAAGTCCGCCCTCCGCCGCTCTTGTAACCGGTGCGGCTTCCGGGATCGGCCGGGCGATCGCCGCTCTGCTACACGAGAGGGGGTGGCAAGTCTTCATATGCGATGCCGATCCGGAGGCGGTTCGTCGCTTTCAGGCAGATCTTCCCGGTATCGAAGCCGTGGTTTGCAACATCGCCGATCCGGAAAACGCCAAGGCGGCGGTGGCAGCGGTGTTGGAGAAGACCGGAGGCCGTATCGAGCTTCTGGTCAACAATGCGGGCATCGCCGGCATGACCGGACCGGTGGAGGATATCGATCCCGATGACTGGCGGCGCACCCTCGACGTCAATGTGAACGGCACTTTCTATTTCCTGCATGAAATCGTGCCCGCGATGAAACGCGCCGGACGCGGCGTTATCCTCAATATCGCATCGACCGCCGCACTTTTCGGCTACCCGAACCGCACACCCTACGCGGCGTCGAAATGGGCCATCGTCGGACTGACGAAGACGCTCGCCATGGAGCTCGGTCCGTTCGGCATCCGCGTCAACGCCATTTGCCCCGGTTCCGTCGAAGGTCCGCGCATCGAGGGGGTTATCGCGCGCGATGCGGCAAAACGGGGCACGACGCCGGAAGCGGTCCGGCATATCTATGAAAGCCAGGTATCCATGCGCAGCTTCGTGAGCGCCGACGATATCGCCAGGATGTGCGCCTTTCTCGCTTCCGAGGAGGCGCGACTGGTCTCCGGTCAGATCGTCGCCGTCGACGGGCACACCGAGTCCCTTTCCGTCCCCCTTTGAGGAAATGCATCATGAAAGCTGTCTGGTTCGAGACCTTCGGCAAGGCGGGTGACGTTCTGCGATATGGCGAGCGCGAAAAGCCGGAGCCTGCCGCGGGCGAGGTGCTCGTCCGCCTTCGCACGAGCGCGCCCAACCCGTCCGACGTCAAGAAACGGATGGCGTCCTTCCCGAACCTGCTGGACGAGGGCTTCGTGATCCCGCACAGCGACGGGGCGGGCGTGATCGAAGCGGTAGGCGAGGGCGTTTCCCCGAATCGGACCGGTGAGCGCGTGTGGGTGTTCAACGCCCAGTACGGGCGACGTTTCGGGACGGCGGCGGAGTATGTTTCCCTGCCGTCTGCACATGCGCCGCGCTTGCCGGACCAGACGAGCTTCGAGGCCGGCGCATGCCTTGGGATTCCGGCGATGACGGCGCATCGGTGCGTCTTTGCCGATGGCAGCGTCGCGGGCAGGACGATCCTCATCACGGGCGGCGCGGGCCGGGTGGGCTTTTATGCCATCCAGTGGGCTTCCCAGGCAGGCGCGCGGATCATTGCCACGGCCAGCAATGGCGAGGATGAGGCTGCCTGCCGTGAGGCGGGGGCTGCGCTTGTCGTCAATCATCGGCAACAGGATTGGCCACAGACGCTGCTTGCCGCAACCGGCGGGGGAAAGGTCGATCGAGTGATCGACGTCGAATTCGGCGCCAATCTGGAAAAGGTGCTCGAGGTCGTCCGCACCGGCGGCGTCATCGCCACCTATTCCTCCACCCAGGTTCCGACACCGACGCTCCCGTTCTTTCGCATGATGTATCTCGATCTGACGATCCGCATGGTCATCATGTATGCCATGCCGGAGGAGGCGAGAGAGTTGGCCATCGCCGATATCGAGGCCGCACTCGTCTCCGGGCGGCTGACCCACCGCGTCGCCAGGACATTGCTGCTGGACGAATGCGCGGAAGCGCACCGACTCATAGAGGAAGGCAAGGTTCGCGGCTCCGTGGTGTTGACGGTTTGAGGGGCGCCACTACCCGTGGTTGCCGGCTTGCATCGCTGTAAAGGAACCTCACGGGACAAATGAACGTCCCGGAACATGCTCTAGCGGTGGGGCTTGCAGGTAACTTCCTTCCTGCCATTCGGGTGCAGGAGATCATACTTGTGCCGGTTGTTTGCGAGGGGTGGCAGGAATGGAGCCCACGAAGGCGTTCGCGCTGGTTTCTCCTCATTGCAAGGCCAGCATCGAGCGGGTATTCAACCTGACATTGCCGGTGAAGCAATCGGAGCGACGACGTGGCAGACAAGGACGAACCAGGCATCAATGGCGACGAGAAGAGCGCCGCCCTCAACGAGGCCGATATCCGGGTCGTCCAGAACGAGACGCTGAAGCAGAGGCGGCGCGAGCAGATCTGCGATGCCGCGCTGGAACTGTTTCTGGAAAAAGGTTTCGCGTCCACTACCATCCGCGATATCTGTGCGCGCTCGGGCGTCAACCAGGCCAGCATCTATGACTACATCGCCAACAAGAACGATATTCTGCGACGTTTGCTGAACCAGCTCTGGTTTCGCACGGATGTTCCGACCTTGCCGTCGTTGCTGGGCCAGACCGATCGCGATCTGGAGGACGTCCTTCGTGAATATTACCGCGAAACCTGGGACAAGAAGGGCATGGGCGCGCTGCTTGTCTATCGCACTGTCCCGCACATGCAGAAAGTCGATCGCCAGGCGATGCGGGAGCGCGAACGGACGCTGATCGAGGATGCTGCGGGAGAATTGCGCAAACGCTTTTCTCTTGGGGAGGGGGACCCCCGTTTCGAGATCCTGGCCAATCTTCTGGTCTACCTGGCAACATTCGGTCCGATGCGGAGCTGGTTGCAAACGGAACTTCCCGTAGACGTCATTGTTCACGCGACCTCGGCGGCCGCCGCGGCGATGATCCGCCAGGTGGTGGATCAGCCGCAGGGTTGACGCCGGGCACGGTGTTTGGCCGGAGCCAGCTTCGGCTGGCCGCCCGGGTCATGTCGTTGCAGGCCTGCGATTGTCCGTCCAGACCAGCAGCACAAGCAGCGCTGACGCCATTCCTCCCGCAAGCGTTGTCCAAAGGCCGGGAAAGCTCACGGCGAAGCCGGCTGCGGCAAGCGGAAGGCGCAAGATAGGCCGGACCCGGCCAATGCCGATCAGGTAGCTCTCCAGCCCGGCTGAAATCAGCATGATTCCGATGATGATCGAGGGAAGTATGTGGACCAGCGGCAGGAGATCGCCCTGCAGCACCAGCGCCGGCTGAAACAGGAAGAACAATGGCACGAAATAGATGACGACCCCGAGCCGCATCGCCGTGAAGGATGTCTTCATGGGTGGTGCTCCGGCAATGGTTGCGGCAAGGAACGCCGCAGCGCCAACCGGTGGGGTAATCGCCGACAGCATCGCGTAGTAGACGATGAAGAAATGAACGGCGACTTCGTTCAGTCCGCCGAGCTGAATGATCGCGGGCGCGAGCGTAACCGCCAGGAAGATGTAGGCGATGATCGCCAGTCCTGCGAGCCCCATGATGAAGCAGGCGAGGACGCCGAGCGCTATGACGAGGAACAGGTTGTCGCCGCCGAGCGCGATCAGTCCCGATGTCATCGAGCCGGTCACGCCCGTTATGGTGAGGCCGCTGACGACAAAGGCGATCGGCAGGATGATGGCGGACGTCTGGGTGACCAGCACGCCGATCTGCCGCGCCATGCGGAACAGGCGGTCGGGGGAGGGGCGGGTCGCCGCGCTGAAGAATCCCAGGCCCAGCATCAAGGCTGAGGCATACCACGGCGTATAATACTCCCAGCGCATGATCAGCAGTCCCCAGATCAGAAAGCCGAGCACGAGCAGAAACGGCCAGCCGCGTGAGAGAATGCTGCGGACGGCGACGCCCTGATCTTTCTGTCCCTTCAGTCCGTTGCGGGCGGCGTAGGCATCGACCTGCAGCAGCAGCCCGAAATAGAACAGAAAGGACGGCAGGATCGCTGCGAGCAATACGGTGGAATAGGAAACGCCGATGGTAATGGCCATGACAAAGGCGATCGCACCCATGACCGGCGGCATGACCACGCCCCCCATCGACGCGCATGCCTCTATCGCGGCCGCATAGTGAGCCGGGTATCCGCCGCGCTTCATGGTCTGGATGGTGATGGTGCCGGTGCCGGCAATGTTGGAAAAGACCGAACCGGATAGCGAGCCGAAGAATGCGGAGGCAACGACGGAGACCTTGGCAGGCCCGCCACGGTATCTGCCGAAACCGGCATTGGAGAGATCTATGAAGAACTCACCTGCGCCGGTGGCGATGAGAACGCCGGCGAAGACAAGGAAGCCCAGGACAATCTCCGCCACGATCTTGGTGGTGATGCCCATGAGGCCTTCCGGCCGGAACACGTGAGCCTCGATCATGGACGGGAAATCGTAGGGAATTCCCATCAGGAGCCCGGGCATCCTGTCGGCCACGAGCGGAAACAGGCCAAGCAGCAACACGACAAGGAAGAAGGCCGGCCCCCCGGATCGCCGCGCGACCTCCAGCAAGAGAAGCCACATGACAATGCCGGCGGGAACGTTCGCCCAACCGAACATTGCGATGTTCCAGGCGTTCGTCGAGATCCAGAAAGCAAGCCCGAGTGCCGTCAGCGCCGCCACGATGTCGTAGAAGGGGACCCGCATCGCGCCGCGATGGGCGGGAATGGCGATGAAGGCGGCCGCTGTGAAGAGACCGATGAACATCCAGTAATACCGGCCTTCGAGCATTACCGTTCTGGAAATCCGGATGCCGAAAGTATAGGTGATGCCGAGCGCAAGGCCGAGGATGCAGAGGACGGTGAAAACGATGCTCCACAAGGAGTATGGCGTGCCGAGCCGGGTAATCTCGGATGTGGGAAGCCTGGTATCAACGTCTCGGGATGGCCCGGGGGTCGTCAATGCCGCGATAGTCTCGTCGTGAGCCATTTCGAATGCTCCTGAATTCGCGGTGATGCCGCAGGGCGCTAAGGCGCCTGCCGTAGCGGTTGCGTCACAGGCGCGAACGGAATCGCGATAGCTCCGAGGTGTGCTTATCCAGGATGGTGACGAAATCCGGATTGTCGGGAGATGGGGCGATGCCTGCCTCACGCGCTTCCACCAGCGCCGCCTGACGGGCGGCGACCCAGGAATCCATTCTCGTTATGGCTTCTGCGTTCCGGGCCTCGTCAGCCGGGCTCCACAGTCCTGCTTCCTTGAGATAGCGGACAGTGCCTTCGTGGACGGGAAGCGGCGTCCGGTCGAGATAGGCGCGGAATATGTCTGCGGACATGCGAGAGGCCAGCGGGTGGGTCGACTTGTAGCCGTCATAGGAGCCCGCAAGCCATTTCGCCATGTTGTAGGCGAACTCGGGATCGGCATCCGCGGCGACCATATACAGGAAGTTCGAGGTTGAGCCCTCCACGCCTCTGGCGCTTTCGACACCCATCGAGATCTTGTTCGGGATCAGCATCGGGCGGGCGGCGATATATCCCTTCCAGGCCTCGATGTCTTCTTCGTCCATCTCCAGCCATCTGATGCCGCCGGGTGCTGCCTCCATTTCCGACAGCAGCGAACTGATCGGCGAGCATAAAGCGACATCGGCCTTGCCTTCGACGACCGAGCGGCAGTTTTCTGCGTAGCTTGAGGCTGGCACGAAGATAAATCGTTCTTCCGCCTCTTCGGGGCTCAGGCCCGCGAAGGCGGGAAGCCCCTCCTTTACCGCAGTGACCAGCGCAGGAGAGAAAACGCCCACGGATACCCGGTAGCCGCCCTTGGCGAGATCCTTGAGGCTTTTCAGGTCGGACGTTGCCGAGGTCACATAACCCCAGGGTGTGTCGTTGTGGTGCCACAGGATCCGCATCGGATGGGCGGGAACCGAGCCATAGGCGCCGATACCCTCAATCTGGCTACGAATTTCCGACGCCGAAGTCGAGGCGATCTGGATCGTCTTCTTCGTCGTCAGGCGCTGGTATCGGGCCATCTCGTTGCCTTCCGGCACGATGCGCACGGAGATGCCCTTGTCGCGCTGCAATACCGGGGCCCAACCGTTGGTCGAGGCGAAGCTGCCTGTCGTTGTGCCCGGGGTTCCGATCACCACAAGTCGCGGCCATTCGTAGGTCTGCTGGGCAATTGACGGCGAGATCTGGAAAATTGTCGTAACAAGCGCTGCGGCAAGAATGCGGATCGTTTTCATGAATGTCCTCCCTCAGGTCCGTTGGCATTCTACGACGCTTGTGCCGGTACCGACTTCTGCGGTCGGAAACCGTGCGGCGCGTTCCAGTTCCACAGGTGTGGCGGGCTGCCAACCGACCGCCTGACAATGATCAGGATTGGTGTAATCCCGATCGCCGTCAACCTTGTCACGCGCTTTGATCTCAGGCGGTACGGTGGGGCTAATGCGCCGTGCCGCCGAACCTGCATGATGCAGCGATCTCCCGTCCCAACGAGGCTACGGCCATAGCGCGGTTCGCGTCGCGCGTAGGGTCAGCACGGGCGCTGCTCGCATTTCCCTGTGCGGCTCGCGCGGCCACGCCATGGACGATGGCGGCGTATCGAAAGCACGAAAAGGCGAGGAAGAGCGGCCAATCGTTCATGACAGCTCTTCCCGTCGCCTGAGCATAGCGGTTGAGGATCTCCCGTTCGGTCGGCAGCCCGTTTTCTCTCAGGTCGGGGAACTGAGGCAGCCTGCGCGGGAGGTGGTAGGGCAGCATCAGATAGGCGAGGTCCGACAGTGGATGGCCTATCGTAGACAGCTCCCAGTCGAGTACCGCCAGCGGGCGCGCGTCGCGGGGATGAAGGATGACGTTTCCCAGCCGGAAGTCGCCATGAACGATGGTGGCATTGTCGGCGACGCTGCCGTGCTCAGCCAACCAGTCGCGCAGCCAGTCCATGTCGGAATGGTCGAGCGATGCGGGTAGCGCGGTCTTGGCTGCATCGTACTGTCCTGACCAGCGTCGTACCTGCCGGGCCATGAAGCCTTCCGGTCGGCCGTAGTCGGCAAGACCGAGGTGTCTCCAGTCGAGATTGTGCAGGCAGGCGAGCGTATCGACGAGAGCGAAGGCGATCTCGCGGCGCTGGGCGGGCTGGATGCCGGACATTCCCGGATCGGATACCACTCGGCCTTCGACATATTCCATCAGGAAGAACTCAACCCCGATTACCTCCCTGTCATCACAATAGGCTCGCATCCGTGGCACCGGGACACGCGTGTCGGCGAGGGCGGACATGATCCGATGTTCGCGATCCACGGCATGGGCTTTCGGTAGCAAGGAGCCCGGTGGCTTCTTGCGCAGCACCCATCGCTCGCTGATTTCCGTCGTGATCAGGAAGGTCGGGTTCGACATGCCACCCTCGAATTGCCGCACGTCGAGAGGGCCGGGATCGTCGCCAAATGTGTCCGCGAGCCAACGGCGTAACGCCTGAGCGTCGAAACGGTGTGCGGGATGCGGTGGCTGCAAGTCGTGGGACAAGGATACGGTCATCCAGAAGCTGCCTGTTGTCAGAGGTCTGGAAAGGCCGGTGTCCGGCGCTCGACAAGGCTCGTCACGCCCTCCCGGAAATCCGCCGCGCCGAAGCTTTCATGCATTTCCGCATCAGCCACTGCGAGGGCCGTGCCGAAATCCTGCAGACGTGCCGCGCGGATCTGGCGCTTCATCACGGCCATGGAGCGTGGAGAGGACATCACTGCGAGGTGGGCTGCGGCTTCGCGTGCCGTTTCCATCAGCCGCTCGCTTGGAACCGCTGAATTCACAAGGCCAAGGGCTGCGGCTTCGGCGCCGAGAAACTTGCGAGACGTGAGCATCAGGTCAAGCGCGGTCTGTTCGCCCACAAGGCGCGGCAGGAGCCAGGCGCTGCCATGCTCGGCGATCAGGCCGCGGGCGGCGAAGGCGGTGGTTAACTTGGCGTCCTCGGCGGCAAAGCGGAAATCGCAATAGAGGGTGAAAACGAGCCCGATCCCGGCACAGGCACCGTTGATGGCGGCAATGACGGGTTTGGGGCAGTCAAAGAGATAGCCGAAGCGCCCGGGAAACAGCCCTGTGAGATCGGGCCCGGGAGCATTTTCGAAGGCAATGTCGTCCGGGTGCAGTACCTCTTCGCCCCGGCTCTTGCCACGGCTTGCGGTGATCTCGAGGTTCTGAACTTCGGCGCCGGCGCAAAAGCCACGTCCGGCACCGGTCACGATGATGCAGCGAACGTCGGGATCGTGCCCCGCCTGACCAGTGGCGTGACGCACCTCGTCCGCCATACGCGGCGTCCAGGCGTTCAACCGGTCGGGGCGATTGAGCGTGATCGTCGCGATGCGCGCCGCCTTTTCGACGAGAATCTCCTGATAACCGGCCATGATCTCCCCTTCTTGTCCTGGTCTTAGCACTGTCCTGACAAATGTCAGGATTAGATTCGTAGACGTCCGCAGGCGATTGGTCAATCCGGCGTCTCACGTTGCGTGATGACAGAGTGATCGTAATTTCCGCTTGCCTTTCGAAGGGTGATCTGCAAATCCTGACAAGCGTCAGGGCTGGACGGCGAGCGGGAGGTTCGCAGCCGATTTGTTCAGTCGGGAGGTTGAAACCCGGGAGGGAACCAACCGCGCGAGCTGCATTGCGGTCCAGCCGTAGCCGCGGGCGATTTCGCCTGTGCTCGGCGATGTGCCGGCGCGCTCGCCGGTTTTCGGTCTTTGCCCGAATTCAGTGAGCGATCACCATGAGGAAGACAGTCGAAAACGCCGCCGACTATGTGGCCGGGGCCGGGGCGCGGGCATGGGAAGTGCCGGGGATCGGGCGCGATCTGCCGCGTCGTCCCGTGCGGTCGGTTGGCATTCTTGGAGCTGGCACCATGGGCGGCGGCATCGCGATGAATTTCGCCACGGCCGGCATCCCGGTGAAGATCCTCGAGACCACGCAACAAGCGCTTGATCGCGGACTTGGTATCATTCGCGGCAACTATCAGCGCAGCGCCGACAAGGGCCGGTTCACGCAAGACGAACTCGAGGCGCGCATGGGCCGGATCGAAGGCGTTCTCGACATGGCGTCACTGGCCGAGTGTGACCTGATCATCGAGGCGGTGTTCGAGGACATCGACCTCAAGAAGAAGATCTTCGCCGATCTCGACGCCGCCGCGAAGGCTGGCGCGATCCTGGCGACGAATACCTCTGCGCTCGACATCGACGAAATCGCCTCGGTGACGTCTCGGCCGCAGGATGTCATCGGACTGCATTTCTTCTCTCCTGCCAACGTCATGAAGCTCCTGGAGATCGTGCGCGCTCGTCATACGGCCGACGATGTGGTCGCGACCGGCATGGATCTGGCAAAAACCATTGGCAAGGTGGCCGTTCTGGTCGGCGTCTGCTGGGGGTTCGTCGGCAACCGAATGCTCAGGGCGCGTCGCCTTCAGGCTGAAAAACTGATGTTCTCCGGCGTGATGCCGTGGGACATCGACAAGGCGATCAACGATTTCGGCTTTCGCATGGGGCCGTTCCAGATGTCGGATCTGGCCGGGCTCGACATCGGCTGGGCACCGGGCAAGACGACCGAATATCCCGTGCGCGACGCACTTTGCGAGATGGGGCGTCGCGGCCAGAAAACGGCGGCGGGCTGGTACGACTACGAGGGCCGCGAGGGCGTGCCGTCCGAGGTCACGGCCCGGGTGATCCGCGAGATCACGGGCGCTAGACCGCGCCAGGTTTCGGCGGATGAGATCGTCACGACCTGTCTTTACCCAATGGTCAACGAGGGGGTCAGGATCCTTCAGGAGAACAAGGCACAGCGGCCTTCCGACATCGACGTCGTCTGGCTCAACGGCTATGGCTGGCCGGCCGAGACGGGAGGTCCGATGTACTGGGCCGATAAGGTCGGAGCAGCGGCGATCCTGGCGAAGATGGAAGCGCTTGGCGCGGAAGATGCCGGGTTCGCGCCTGCCGAGGGTTTGCGTCGGCTTTCGGATGAAGGCGGATCGTTCCTCGACCTCGATTTCGGCGGTCTGAAGACGATCGGCCAACAGGGAAAGGCTGCGTGATGGAATATGAATTCTGTCAGGTGGAGCGCGACGGCCGCATCCTGATCGTCACTATGAACCGGCCCGATGTGATGAACGCGGTGCATGCGCCGATGCATCACGAGATGTCCCGGATCTGGGACGATTTCGCAGCGGATCCGGATTTGTGGGTGGCGGTATTGACCGGCGCCGGGGAGCGGGCCTTTTCCGCCGGCAACGATCTGAAATACACCGCCCAGGGCGGCAAGATGAAGCCGCCGGCCAGTGGTTTTGCCGGGCTGACCTTGCGGCTCGATCTGGAAAAGCCGATCATTGCGGCCGTCAACGGCGTGGCCATGGGGGGAGGCTTCGAGACCGCGCTTGCCTGTGACATCATCCTTGCATCCCGTGACGCGACCTTTGCGTTGCCCGAGCCCAGGGTCGGCTTCTTTGCCGCGACGGGTGGCGTGCAGCGCCTTACCCGCCAGATCGGCCGCAAACCGGCGGTCGACATGCTTTTGACCGGGCGCCGCGTCTCGGCAGAGGAAGGCCTGCGTCTGGGCTTCGTGAACGAGGTCACCGAGCCTGGCACGGTGACGGAGCGCGCCCTGGAGAAGGCCCGCGAGATCGCGGCGGTCTCGCCGTCCTCGATCCGCGCCACACTGCGTGTGCTGCGGCATATGGATGACATTGAAAACCTGCGCACCAGCCTGCTCTACAGCCGGCAGGTGCTGGCGGATTTGCGGGAGACGGAGGACTTTCGCGAGGGTGTCAGCGCCTTCGTCGAGAAGCGCCCGCCGGAATGGAAGAACCGGTAGCAAGCCGGGTAGTTAATGCATTGAATCTATGGATAGACTTGTCGAGATGGAAGGTTACCATTCCTCTCGGTCTGTTCATGAGGGAGGAGCAATGATGAACTCGGCAGAGTTGCCCGCCGAACTGAACAATCTCGCCATGTCTGAGGCGGCCCGCCCGCTGCTGGACAAGGTGATCGCCCACGTCCGCGATTTCTGCGATCCGGCCTATGAGGAATACGAGAGGCTGGGCCAAACCCGGACCGACCGGTTTTCCTATGCTCCAGGACAGCTCGAGATCCTGGGCGATCTCAAGGCGCGCGCGAAGAAGGAAGGTTTGTGGAACTTCTTCCTGCCGAACGCGGACACCGGTGAGGGGCTTTCCAATCTGGATTATGCCTATATCGCCTTTGAGCTCGGCAAGAACCCGCTGGCGTCCGAAACGCTCAACTGCTCGGCGCCCGACACCGGCAACATGGAGGTACTGGAACGGGTCGGCACTCAGGAACAGAAGGAGAGGTGGCTGAAGCCCCTGCTCAACGGCGAGATCCGTTCTGCCTTCGCCATGACCGAGCCGGACGTCGCCTCCTCGGATGCGCGCAATATCTCCACCACGGCCGTTCTTGAAAGCGGCGAATGGGTCATCAACGGCGAGAAATATTACATCTCAGGCGCCGGCGATCCGCGTTGCAAGATCATGATCGTCATGGTCAAGACGTCGCCGGAGGCTGAGACTTTCCGCCAGCAGAGCCAGATCCTGGTGCCGATCGACACGCCGGGCGTGGAGATCGTCGGTCCCATGCATGTCTTCGGTCAGGATCACGCCCCGCACGGTCACATGCACATCCGCTTCACCAACGTGCGTGTGCCGGAGGAGAACATCCTGTGGGGCGAGGGGCGCGGTTTCGAGATCAGTCAGCTGCGCCTGGGCCCCGGCCGCATCCATCATTGCATGCGCTCGATCGGTTCGGCGGAAAAGGCGCTCGACATGATGATCGCGCGCGGACTTTCCCGTGAGGCCTTCGGCCGCAAGATCATCGATCTCGGCAAGAACATGGAAACGATCAGCCGCGCGCGGATCGAGATCGAGGCCTGCCGGCTGATGGTCTTGAAGGCAGCCCGTGCGATGGACGTGCTCGGCAACAAGGAAGCCCGCGTCTGGGTATCGATGATCAAGGCGATGGTGCCCGAAAAGGCGTGCAAGATCATCGACGAGGCCATGCAGATGCACGGTGCGACCGGTCTCAGCCAATGGACGGATCTGCCCGACATGTACATGAAGCAGCGTACCATCCGTCTGGCCGATGGTCCGGACGAGGTGCACCACGCGGTTGTCGCGCGTGCCGAGCGAAAGGCCTTCGAGGCTTCCAATACCCGCCGGCAGATCGTGGCCAAGCGCTCGCAGAACCATGTTTTCGAAGGACCCTGAGATGAAAGACCTGTTCGATCTCACGGGCCGGGTGGCTGTCTTGACCGGTGCCTCGAAGGGCATGGGCAAGGTCATGGCGCATGCGCTGGCCGCCCATGGCGCGACCGTCGTCATCTCGTCGCGCAAGCAGGACCAGCTTGATGCCGCTGCGAGCGATATCAATGCTGCGGTCGGGGCCAGCCGTGTCCACGCGGTGGCCGCCAATGCGGGTCGCAAGGGCGATCTTGAAACCCTGATCGCACGCACGCACGACCTCGCCGGCCCGATCGACATCGTGATCGGCAATGCCGGTGTGAACCCCCATTACGGCCCGATCTCCGAAATTCCCGATGATGCGTTTGAGAAGATCGTGACGACCAATGTGCAGGCCAATCTGTGGCTCGCGCGCTTGGTCGTGCCGGACATGATCGAGAAGGGCCGGGGCTCGCTGATCTTCACGTCTTCCATCGGCGCGTTCAAGCCGTCACCGACGCTCGGGTGGTATGGAACTTCGAAACTGACCCTGCTGGGGCTCGTGCGCAATCTCGCGCTGGAGTTTGGCCCGCACGGCATTCGCGCCAACGCAATCTGTCCGGGGGTGGTGCGCACCGATTTCGCCCGTGCGCTGTGGGACAATCCGGAAGCCGCCGAGCGCGCCACAAGCCAGATCCCGTTGCGCCGGTTCGGCGAGCCTGAGGATTTCGCCGGCATTGCCACCTATCTCGCCTCCGACGCCAGCAGCTACATGACCGGTCAGGCACTGACCGTTTGTGGCGGCACGGCCATGTGGACCTGACGCCATGGAGGTTTCGGGTCGCATCGTTGTGGTGACGGGAGGTGCGGGCGGTATCGGCCACGCCCTGGCTCACGCCGCAGCCGAGGCTGGGGCAAGCCATGTCGTCGTCGCCGATATTGATGGTGAAGGCGCACGGCGTACGGCCAGCGAGGTCGGCGGAACGGGCTGGCGCGTCGATGTCGCTCGCGAGGACGAGATCTCCGCGCTCATTGCCCGCACCGAAGACGAGATCGGGCCGATCGGCCTCTTTTGCGGCAATGCCGGGATCATCCTGCGTGGCGGCTTCGAGATTGCCAATGCCGACTGGGAGCGGATCTGGAAGATCAATGTCATGGCTCATGTCTGGACGGCCCGGCATCTGGTGCCCCGCATGGCGGCGCGCGGCGAAGGCCATGTGTTGATCACGGCGTCGGCCGCGGGATTGTTGAGCCAGGTCGGCTCTGCGCCCTATGCGGTGACCAAGCATGGTGCGGTTGCGGTGGCCGAATGGATGGCACTGACCCATGGCGACGATGGCATCAGGGTGAGTTTGCTGTGTCCGCAGGCCGTGCGCACCGACATGACCGCGGGCAGGGAGGACAGCGTGGCGAGTGTCGATGGCATGATGACGGCGGAAGAGGTCGCGGCAGCCGGTATCCGCGCCGTGGAGGAGGGCCGCTTTCTCGTGCTGCCGCATCCGCAGGTTCGCGACTACATGCGCCGCAGGGCTGACGATACCGACCGCTGGATCGGCGGAATGCGGAAGCTCAACCGGACATACAACACACCGGCGGATGCCTGAAGATCAGGAACGCCCGGGAAGGATTTCAGGGAGGAGAACGGAAATTGCGCGACTCAGTGATCGTATCGACGGCACGAACGCCCATCGGCAAGGCCTATCGCGGCGCCTTCAACAACACCCAGGCGCAGGCCCTGATCGGGCACGCCGTGGGCCACGCGGTTTCGCGGGCCGGGCTTGAAGGGCCTGAGATCGAGGACTGTATCATCGGCTGCGCGATCCAGCAGGGCTCGACCGGGGGGAATATCGGCCGTCAGGCGGCGGTGCGTGCGGGCTTGCCCACGTCCGTCGCCGGAATGTCGATCGACCGGCAATGCGCAAGTGGCCTGATGGCGATCGCCACTGCCGCAAAGCAGGTGGTGCATGACGGCATGCAGATCGCCGTCGGTGGCGGTGTCGAGTCCATCTCGCTCGTGCAGAACCAGAATTATCGCACCGATCACCGTGCCGATCCGTGGATCGAGGCGCACCGGCCGGACCTCTACATGTCGATGCTGGAAACCGCCGAGATCGTCGCGGATCGCTATGGCGTCAGCCGTGCGGAGCAGGACGAATACGCCCTGCGTTCTCAGCAGCGTACCGCCGAGGCGCAGGCGGCCCGCCGGTTCGATGCCGAGATCGTTCCGATGACCGTCACCAAGGCGGTGGTCGACAAGGCGACGAAGGACGTCTCCTATCACGAAGTCACGCTTGAAAAGGACGAGGGAAACCGCCCGCAGACGACGCTTGAGGATCTGGCTGCTCTGAAGCCGGTGTTCAAGGACGGCCTCCGGATACAGGAGGGAAGGTTCGTCACTGCCGGCAATGCTTCGCAATTGTCCGATGGCGCATCGGCGTGCGTGATCATGGAGGCCGGCGAAGCGAGTCGTCGCGGGCTCGCCCCGCTCGGCCGCTATGTCGGAGTCATGGCTGCTGGCCTCGATCCCGACGAAATGGGCATCGGCCCGGTTCATGCCGTGCCGAAGCTTCTCAAGGTGCATGGGCTGACGATGGACGATGTCGGCCTGTGGGAACTCAACGAGGCGTTCGCCTGTCAGGTTCTCTACTCGGCAAAGACGCTTGGCATTCCCGATGATCGGCTCAACGTCAATGGCGGCGCGATCTCGATCGGCCACCCCTATGGCATGTCGGGCGCGCGGATGGTCGGGCATGCGCTCATCGAGGGCAAGCGGCGTGCCGCCAGATACATCGTCGTGACCATGTGTGTGGGCGGTGGCATGGGGGCTGCGGGCCTGTTCGAGGTCCTTTAAGCGGGAAATTGTCGCCAAACGGCCCGCAAGTGGCCGCTTCAGAAACGAAATCACGAGGATCTGTTCATGGATCTCACCTATTCGCCGCAAGAGGAAACGTTTCGCGCGGAAGTGCGGGCATTTCTCGAGGCCGAACTGCCCGATCACATCTCGGCCGCCGTGCGCTCAGGGGTGGAACTGCCGCGCGAGATCTACCAGGAATGGCATGAAATCCTGGGCCGCAAGGGATGGCTCGGTACCACCTGGCCGAAGGAATATGGCGGGCCGGGATGGACGCCGGTGGAGCGCTACATCTTCGATGTCGAATGTTCTCGCGCCTATGCGCCCCGCATCGTCGCCTTTGGTCCGCATATGCTCGGGCCTGTCATTCAGAAATTCGGTAGCGATGCACAGAAGCAGGACATCCTGCCGAGGATCCTGTCGGGCGAGGACTGGTGGGCGCAGGGCTATTCGGAGCCCGGAGCGGGATCCGACCTCGCCAGCCTCAAGACCCGCGCCGAACGCGACGGAGATCATTACGTCGTCAACGGGCAGAAGACGTGGACCACGCTCGGCCAGCACGCCAACCGGATCTTCTGCCTCGTGCGCACGAAATTCGATGGCAAGCCGCAGGAGGGGATCAGTTTCCTGCTGATGGACATCGACACGCCCGGCATCGAGGTCCGTCCGATCCGGCTGATCGAGGGCGGTCACGAGGTGAACGAGGTTTTCTTCTCGGATGTGCGCGTGCCCGTGTCGAACCTCGTCGGCGAGGAGAACAAGGGCTGGACCATCGCCAAGTACCTGCTGACCCACGAGCGCACCAACATCGCGGGCGTCGGCATTTCGATGCAGGCGCTCGAAGAGGTCAAGGCGTTGGCGCGCTCCCTCAAGCGGCGCGGCAAGCCGTTGATCGAGGATCCGCTCTTCGCGGTCCGCATCGCCCGGGTGGAGAGCGATCTGGAGGCGATGAAGATCACCAACCTGCGTATGCTGTTTACGGCGCAGAAGCACGGGCAGCCGGGCCCCGAAACCTCGATCCTCAAGATCAAGGGTACTGTGATCAACCAGGAACTCAGGGATCTCGCCCGTCGTGCGCTTGGTCCGTTGGCCGCTCCGTTTCCCGGTCACGTCATCGATGGCAATCTTGTGATGGGGCCGAAGGATACCGACGCCAACGCGGCTGTCTATTTCAACAATCGCAAGACCTCGATCTTCGGCGGATCGAACGAGATCCAACGCAACATTCTGACCAAGACGATGCTGGAGCTGTAGGCCATGAATTTCGATCTGACCGAAGACCGGCAGATGCTGTCGGATACGCTGCGGCGCTATCTGTCCGCCAATTGCGTCATCGAGAAGCGCAACGAGATCGCCTATTCAGCGCCCTTCCATAGCCCGCAATGTTGGTCGGAAATGGCTGAACTCGGCATTCCCGGCGCTTTGGTTGACGAGGCACATGGTGGCTACGGCGGTACTGGCTTCGATATCGCGGTGGTGTTTGAGGAACTGGGACGGGCGCTTTGCCCGGAACCGTTCCTGGGCACGCTGCTGGCCAGCCGTCTTTTGTTGGCCGCCGGCGCCGACCAGCAGGACCTCATCGATGGCTCGGTGCGTTATGCCGTGGCTATATCGGAACTGGACGAGCCTTATGACCCCGCCTTCATGATCGCATCTGCTACGCGGTCGGGTGAGGGGTATGCGCTGGAGGGCCGCAAGACAGCGGTCTATGGCGGGCATGTCACCGACGTCCTGCTCGTGGCGGCCATGTTGGATGGGCGGCCCGCCGTATTCTCGGTCGAGGCCAAGAGCGCGGCGCTCACCAGCTATGGCATGATCGACGGCGGTGGCGCGGCGGAGGTCGTGTTCGATGCGACGCCGGCCACGCTGCTGATCGAGGATGCGGGCAAGGCTCTCGACGACATGTTCGCCGCCGGGCGGCTGGCGCTCTGCGCGGAAGCCGTGGGGGCGATGGATGTCGCCTATACGCTGCTGCTGGACTATCTCAGGACGCGCAAGCAATTCGGCACCGCGATCGGCAAGTTTCAGGCCTTGCAGCATCGGGCGGTGGATCTTCTGGCCGAAATAGAACAGGCCCGTTCGATCACCATCAGCCTTGCCGCTGCTTTGGGCTCCGACGAGGCGATGCCGCGTTCGGCCATGGCCAAAGGCCTGATCGGCCGGGTTGCGCGCCTGGTCGCGGAGGAGACGATCCAGATGCAGGGTGGCATCGCCATGACCTGGGAATATGCATCCTCGCATTATGCCAAGCGTCTTGTCATGATCGATCATCAGCTTGGTGACACCGATCAGTGCGAGGGTGAAATCATCCGCCGCTATGCCGCCGCCTGAAAGAAAAACGAAGAACGAGACATGATGGATTGCAAGACGTAATGGACAGTTTGACGGATATCCCGCTTATCGAAGAACCCGCCTATCCGTTTCAGCAATTGCTGGGATTTGGGATGACAGGCTGGAAAGAGAACTGGGCACGGTTCGAGTTGCCCTTGCGCGAAACCTTCAACAACAGGCACGGGATCCCGCATGGCGGTATCTATGCGGCGATGCTGGATACGGTGATGGGGTATGCCGGTTGCTACACCGGCGATCTGGAGAAGCGGCGAACTGCGATCACGCTGTCGCTGACCACGAACTATCTGTCTCGTCCGAAGGGAAGCATCCTGATCGCCGAAGGCTGGCGGACAGGAGGTGGCAACTCCACCTATTTCGCCGAAGGCCGCATAAGCGATGAGACGGGCGAGATTCTGGCTCAGGGAAATGCGGTTTTCCGATACCGCAAGGGAGCTGCCACACAAGGTTGAGGCCTCCAGTGTAAGGCGTCGGGCCGCTTCAGGGGAGGACTGATGCGGCAACATGGCGTGGGGGTGGGCGGCTGTTGCCGCCTTCCCGAACCGCACGGAGCCTTTTGTGGGGGTGCGTGCGGCCTTGGCCGGAGAGGCGTCTGGAGGCCGGCTTATAAAAAAGGCCGAGATAAAAAAAAGGGGAGGATACCGATGTTTGACCGCCACATGGGGATCTGGCCCTCTGGCATCCCGCATCATATCGAGGTGCCGGAACGCAATCTATCCGAGAACCTGCGCCTCACGGCCGAGGCGCAACCGGACAAGGTGGCGATCCACTACCATGGCGTGGACATCACCTTTGCGGAACTCCACACCGCCGTATTGAGGATCGCGGGCTGGCTGCAACACGGGGCGGGCGTCGCCAAGGGCGATCGTGTGCTGCTGTTCATGCAGAACAGCCCGCATTTCATCATTGGCTATTATGCCATCTTGCGCGCCAATGCGGTGGTCGTTCCCGTCAACCCGATGAACCGCGAGCACGAGCTGGATCACCTGATCCGCGATACCGGGGCAAGAGTCGCGCTGACGGGGCAGGAGCTGCTGGAACATATCGCGCATTTCCTCCGCGAAAAGCTGCTCGATCGTGTCCTGGTCGCGGCTTATGCCGACAAGGCGGGACGGGCCCCGGACATTCCCTTGCCTGCGGGACTGGAATGCCGCGGCCGCGACGACTACGGGCTGCCCGGGGCGATCGGCTGGCCGGTTGCGGAAGCGATGCGTCTTTCTCCGGGGCCGCTTGCGACCGGGGCAGACGATCTGGCCGTCATACCCTATTCGTCAGGCACGACCGGACAGCAGAAGGGGTGCATGCACAGCCATCGCACGGTCATGACGACCTGTGTCGGGGGGATTGTATGGAACCCGCAGGGGACCGGATTTCCGTCTCTTTCGGTGCTGCCGCTCTTTCATGTCACTGGCATGCAGGCGTCGATGAATTGCCCGATCCTTACCGGCGATACGATCGTGCTGATGACACGCTGGGACCGGCGGGTAGCGGCGAAGCTGATTAAACGTCACGGTATTGCGCGCTGGCGCTGCATCACTACGATGGTGATCGATCTTCTCAACGATCCCGAGATAGATGCCTCGGATCTCTCCAGCCTGCGTGTCGTCGGTGGTGGCGGTGCAGCCATGCCCGCGCCGATCGCAAAGCGGCTCAAGGAACTGACGGGCCTCGACTATATCGAGGGGTACGGCATGTCGGAAACAATCGCCGCCACGCATATCAATCCGGTCGACCGGCCCCGCCGGCAGTGCCTTGGAATTCCGGTTTTCGACGTTGATAGCCGCATCATCGATCCCGAGACGGGCGATGAACTCGGGGTTGGAGACGTCGGCGAGATCATCGTCTCCGCTCCCCAGGTCTTTCTGGGATACTGGAACAAGCCGGAGGCGACAAAGGCCGCGTTCATCGAGCTGGATGGCAAGCCGTTTCTGCGTACCGGCGATATCGGCCGTTACGACGAAGAGGGCTATTTCTATATCGTGGATCGCATGAAGCGGATGATCAATGCGTCCGGCTTCAAGGTCTGGCCGACTGAGGTCGAAGCGATCCTCCACGATCATCCCGCCATCGCCGAAATCTGCGTCGTCGGCTATCGCGACATACGTCGGGGCGAAAGCGTGATGGCCTATGTGGTGCTGCGCGAAGAGGTGAGCGAAGAAGACCTGATCGCCTGGTGCCGCAAGGAAATGGCGGTCTACAAGGTGCCGCGCAAAGTGGTCTTCGTTGACACGCTACCGCGCAACGCCAGCGGCAAGCTGCAGTGGAAGCAGCTTGCCGAACAGGCGCAGGAGACGTTTGGCGAGGTCGGTTAAACCGCCTCGCCGCGCTCCCTTGGAGGGCTGCGGCAAGCAAGAGTGCTCGCTTGCCACAGCCCGATGGGCCTCAGGGGAAGAACAGCCCCGGCAGGTAGAGTGCGATCGCCGGGAAGACGATAATCAACGCCACACCCAGAAGCGTGACCAGGACATAGGGCACGACCGAGCTGTAGATGTCTCCCATCGTCACGCCGGGAGGTGCGACGCCGCGCAGGTAGAACAGGTTGAATCCGAAGGGCGGCGTCATGTAGCCGACCTCCATCATGATGATGAAGAGGATTCCGAACCAGACCGGATCGAAGCCGTGAAGCCTGACGATGGGCAGGAAGACCGGAAGCGTGATCAGCATGATCCCCACCGGATCGAGCACCATGCCCAGGATGAAGAGGGTGCCCAGCATCATCAGCAGCGCGCCCCATTTCCCGCCTGGAAGATTGCTCATCAGGTCCTGGATCAGGCTCTGCGCGCCGAGTGCGGTATAGGCGGTGGAGAAGGCGTGCGCGGCGAACAGGATCCACATGATGAGCGTCGTCAACTGAAGGGTTGAAACCGCCGAATCCATCAGAACTGCGCGGGAGAGCTGCCGGTTGACGGCGGTAGCGACCATCGCCCCGAAGACGCCGATCGCAGCCGCCTCGGTCGGCGTGGCAAACCCGCCGAAGATAGCTCCCAAAACGGAAAGAACGATCAGGATCGGCAGGATCACGGCCCTGAGTGATCGCAGTTTTGAGCCCCAATCGGACCGAAGCTCGCGCGGCAGCGCCGGGGCGAGTTCGGGTTGAACAAGGCAGCGCGCGAGAATATAGACGCACACCAGCACGAAGAGCAGAACGCCCGGCCCGATACCGGCGGCGAACAACCTGCCTACCGAGACCTCGGTCAGAAGCGAATAGAGCACCATCAGGATCGACGGCGGAATGAGGATGCCCCAACCGCCACCGGCGTTGATTGCTCCGAGCGCGAGCTTCTTGTCGTAACCGCGTTCCAGCATCTTGGGCAAGGCGATGGTTCCCATCGTCACCACCGCTGCGCCCGATATGCCCGACATGGCCGCGAAGATGACGCAGATCATCACGGTGCCGATGGCAAGGCCGCCGCGCACGCCCCCCCACCACTGGTGCATCATGTCGTAGAGGTCGCCGGCCACCCCGGATTTTTCCAGCAACGTCGCCATGTAGACGAAGAGCGGGATCGCCATCAGTGTGGGGTTCGACATGGTCTCCCACATCTTCGAAGACAGGAGGTAGAAGCCGATCGGCCCCATCTCGAACCACAGGAAGACGACCGACACGCCGCCGAGAACAAAGGCGAGCGGGGTGCCGAGAAGGACGAAAAAGAGAAGCGAGCCGAAGAAGAGCAGGGTTAGCAGTTCAACGCTCATTGCGTGGCCCCCGTCCCGTTATCGTGGGCTTCGGGGACGTGCGCGGCAGGTTCCTGTCTGCCGAATGTATCCTCGTCCACGGGAAGGCCGAGGAGAATGCGGACATCCCCCCAAAGCCGCACGACGCCTTGCAGCAGCAGCAAGAGAGCAGCCACGGGAATGAAGATCTTGGTTGGCCACAGCGGCGCTTTCCAGACCGAATTCGAGCGTTCGAAATCCGCGACGGAATCCGCCGCGATCTCCCATCCCTGCCACAGCAGAATGGTCACGAAGAGAAAGAAGAGCGGCCATGTGAGGATGTCGAGGAGTGCCTTGCGGCGGCGCGACAGGCTGCCATAGATGATGTCGACGTTGACATGTCCGCGCCGCGCCAGAAGGCTGCCGCCGGAAATCACCGCATAGACGCCGAAAATCAGCACCGCGAGTTCCGCTGTCCATATGGCCGGCCGGCCCACGAGATAGCGCAGCACGACATCGGTCAGCAGCAAAGCGAAAACGGCGAAAATGGCCAGGGAGGCCCATTTCCCGATCCAGAGATTCAGTTGTGTGACAGCCCTGGCGACAGGCAGCATGCAAGGACACCCCTTTTCACGACCGTGAGGAACCGGTGTGCCGGTTCCTCACGGGCATATCCGGTTGGGAGGAAAGTCGCCGGGCGTCGTGGTTTTCGCACCGCCCGGCTTGGCGGGGGATCAGATCACGCGTAACCCAGATCCGCCATCAGGCCCTTGTAGATGCCTGCAGCCTTGTTGGCGCGTTCGCCCTTCTCTGCCTCCGCATCGAGGATCGACGTCGAGGCCTGAGCCAGAATGTCCAGCACATCCTGAGGCAGGTGGATTACTTCGATGCCGTTTTCGGCGATGCCTTGCGACAGGGCAACGGCTTCGGCGTGAACGTATTCCACCGAGCGTGCGTAGAAGCGCACCTCAATCGCGTCGAGTAGCGCGGTGCGCATGTCGTCGTCGAGCTTTTCGAGAGCATCGAGGTTGATGATGTGGGCGTCGGTCGTCTGTGCCAACGGCGGCTTGACGTGGTACTTGCAGACTTCCCAGAGCGACATTGACTTCGCCCCGACCGCGGCCCCCCAGTGGGCGCCGTCCACAGTTCCGGAGCTGAGCGCCTGATAAAGCTCGGATCCGGGGATGTATTGCGGCGCGGCACCCGCCTTGGCGAGGTAGTCGAGCATCGTGCCCGACGAACGCAGCTTCATACCCTTGAAGTCGGCCGCGCTCTCGATCTTTCTGGAGACGGTGAGTTCGGTCGGCAGCACTTTCTCGGCGAGGATCCGCACGCCCTTCGGTTCAAGGTCCTCGTTCACAAGATCCTCGATGCCAAGGTTCTTCACTACATGCTGCATCTCCCAGCTTTCACGCAATGTGCCGGGGATCCCGTAAAGGAACGAAGCCGCTTGTGCGTCGTCCTGGATATAGGAAGGGCTGATCGTCCCCATGGGAACGACACCCTTGCGCACGAGATTGTAGATCCCGGAGCCCTTGGCGAACTCGCCGGCGCCGTAAAGTTCGAGCTTGAAAGCGCCGTCCGTGCGCTCGCTGACCTCCGCAGCCAGCACGCCGAGGCTGGCTTCGAACGAGCTTGAGGCTTTCGGCCAATGGGACTGCACCCGCCAGGTGACGGCGCCTTTCGCCATGCCTTTTCCCACCAGCGCCGGTGCCGCCAAAGCGGCAATACCAGCGCCGCGCAGCACCGATCGCCTGTTCATCCCCTTACCGGTTCCCGTCATGTCGCGTCCTCCCTCCGTTGTATCGTCGGCCTGTTGTCTTGGTCTTTGGCCGCTTCTGCGTGTTCCGTTTTCTTCTCCGGGCACGCCTTTTCGGTCTGCGGATCTTCGCACGATGCCGACCAGCTGAAAGCTGACACATGTCAGGATGACTGGCAATATCTAAGAGCGCGCTTCACGACGTTGCTCGTTGAAGGATCTGGTTTCGCCCGGAGGTGAAGCCGTTACCGCATGGCGGAGCGGGACTAAAGCAACGTTCCGTATCCATTGAGGCGGGGTGCTCGACGTTCAGCGCATTTCCAGCAGGCAGCTTCGGAAAATCTCGCCAATGCGCGACAATGCGCTGATCGGCCGGATTCTAAGTTTCCCATTCATGAGCCTTTGCACCCTCAGCGATATCCCCGTGCGTTTCGAGCCGAAGGGAAAGTCACCGGTACCGGCTCTTGACGACGTTTCGCTTTCAGTTGCCCACAACACGTTCTCAATGATCGTCGGCCCATCCTGATGCGGGAAGTCGACGCTGCTTCGTCTGGTTTCCGGTCTCGATACGCCGACGAAATGAAGGCTCATGCTCGATGGCGAGCCGATCTCCGGTCCTTCCGAAGATCGCGGAATGGTGTTTCAAAGCTACACGCTGTTTCCCTGGCTGACAGTGCGCGGAACGTGATGTTCGGTCCGAAGCTGAAGGGTGAGCTAGTCCCCATCGGTTGGACAATTTTCGGGGGCCACCTCAGTTCTCCTCAATATCCGTATCACAGTCTTGGATGGCCGAAGATTGCGGGATGGCGCGGCTCGCGCGATCGCGTTCGATTCGACCATATCGATTGGCGACAGCGTTATCCGGATCTCCGGAAACAGCGCGCTTCCTCGCGTCTCGCGATCGATGAGCAACAGCTCCGGAACTCTCCTCAAGACCGGACGGGTCTGGCGTTCAGATCCATGTCGTCAGGCCAGAGTGTCTCTCGAGGCCAGGGCGCCTCTCGTGTCCGCTATTCGTATGTCGGAGCCTTTCACGCAACGGCCATGTCCTAGGACTTGTCCGGTTCTTGCGGCACAAGCAGGAGATGGCAATGCTCGGCCTCAGAGACGATTTCCGCAGGAACCTGATCGGAAACGAGGACGTCGATCTGCGACCAGTCGCAGACATGGACCAGGCCGGATTTCTCGAACTTGCTCGAATCCAGCAGCAAGATCGTCTCGTCGGCGCGCGGGATCATTTCCCGTTTGAATTCCGCTTCGAACAGGTCGAAGTCGAAGCATCCTCTTGGGGATCCGGCGACCACGGACATGACGAAATAGCTGGGTGTGAATTGCTTGAGGAACTCGATCGTTCCAGCACCGCAAAGTGTCCGGTCGGAAGGCCGCATCTCGCCGCCGGGGAGGATGACCCTGTGCCTGTTGTCGTCGCTCCAGAATATCTGCGCGATCTCCAGTGAGATCGTCAGTATCGTCATGGGCTCGCGGTGGACCAGCTCGCGCGCAAGAAAGCAGGCGCTGGAACTGTTGTCCAGCAGGACAGCCGCGCCCTCGCGGATATATGAAGCGGCTCGTCGGGCAATCGCGGTCTTGACCTCGACAGCCTCCCGCAGCCTGCGTTCGAAGGGCGGTTCAGTGCGTGGTGTCGAAAAGCGGACGCCGCCGTGGAACTTCTCCACCAGGCCGTTTGCCGAAAGCCCCCTGATATCCCGCCGGATCGTTTCGTCGGAAACTTCAAGATGCGCGGCAAGCTCGGAAATCGCCGCCTTCCCATGAACCTGGAGATGCGAAAGTATCTGCTGTTGGCGAAGTGTCGGGGCCACTGTTGGTTCGTTCCAGATCTATTCTCTGACCAAGTTGATAGCCTGCCCGGTACCCGCGTGAAAGAGCCGGGCCCGGGAAAGGTCGAAATCAAGTCCCACATCGCTCCCCGGTTGCGGGGCATCGGACACCTGGCAGCGGACCATCATCAGCTCGTCGCCCAGTCTCACCTGAACGAGCGCCTCCGCGCCAATCAGTTCGCTTTGCTCCACCTTGCCCTGTGCCATGCCGGCTGTCCTCGAGAAGCTCACTTCTTCCGGTCTGACACCGAACAGGACGTCGTTTGGCAGGTTGTCCGCCTTCAACTCAACCGCGGAGCGGAAGGCGTTGTGGCGGATTGTGCCCCTTTGATCGGAGCGACAGGCGATCAGCGCCATTTCAGGAGATCCGATGAAACCGGCGACGAAGGTGTTGGCCGGATTGAGATAGATATCCATCGGTCGGTCCACCTGCTGCAAGCGCCCTTTCGACATCATGGCGACCCGGGTTCCCAGTGTCATTGCCTCGATCTGGTCGTGTGTCACATAGATGATCGACAGGCCAAGATCGCGGTGCAGCCGTTTCAGTTCGCCCCGCATATGGTTGCGCAGCTTGGCATCGAGATTGGACAGCGGCTCATCGAACAGAAAGACCTTTGGCTGGCGCACCAATGCGCGGCCGATGGCAACACGTTGCCTTTCGCCGCCGGACAGTTCCTTGGGGCGCCGGCCGAGCAGGTCGGTAATATTCAGGATTTCGGCGGCTTCGCGTATCCGCGCATCGACCTGGGTCTTTGTGAGTTTGCTGGTCTTCAAAAGGCCGAAGGCCATGTTGTGATAAGCGGTCATATGCGGATAGAGCGCATATGACTGGAAGACCATTGCGATGTCCCGCCTTTGCGGCGGGAGGTCCGTCACATCGACGCCATCGATCAGAAGCTGTCCCGAGGTGATTTCCTCAAGGCCGGCGATCATGCGAAGCGTGGTTGACTTGCCACAGCCGGATGGACCGACGAGAACCATGAACTCCCGGTCTTCGACAGTCAGGTTGACATTGGTGACCGTCTCGCTCTTGCCGTAGGACTTGCAGATATCTCTCAGGGTGACTGTGGCCATGGGCTCTGTTCCGAGTTTGACGTCACTTGACGCCGGTATGCATGAAGCTGTCGATGAAACGGCGCTGAAAGATCACGAAAAACAACAGCAGCGGGGAGACCACGATGGTCGTGCCGGCCATGAGGCGCGTCCAGTCCGCGCCGCTGTCGGATTTCGCCAGAAGCCCGAGGCCGATCGGCAGAGTGCGGACGTCGTCGGAATTGGTGACGAGAAGCGGCCACATGTAATCGTTCCAGTGGGTAACGACGGAGATGATGGTGAAGGCGATCAGGGTCGGTTGCACCAATGGCAGGAAGACGTGCCACAGGATCTCAAGGTGCCCGCAGCCATCGAGCCGCGCTGCATCTGACAATTCCGCGGGGACCTGCCGGAACGACTGGCGCAGCATGAAGGTGCCGTAGCCGGAGGCGACGAAGGGGACGATCATGGCGGGCAATGTGTTGATCAGGCCGAATTCGTGCAGGGTGACGAAATTCGTGAGAAAGATCGCGTAGATCGGGAACATCACCTGAAGCAGGAAGAGCGTGAAGAGGATCTTCTTGAACGGAAATTCCATGCGCGCGAAGGCATAGGCGGCGAGGGTGATCGTGATGAGCTGGCCGATGAGAATGGACCCTGTCACCAGGATCGAGTTGATCAGGTAGGTGCCAAAGGGAGCGACCGCCAGGGTCGCGGGATAGTTGGCGAAGTTGAGGGCGGCGGGCAGGAAGCCCGCCTCGGGATCGAACACCTCGATCTTCGTCTTCAGCGAGGTCAGGACGATCCAGGCGAGCGGGCTGATCCAGAGCAGCCCCACGGGGATGAGCACAAGGTGAAGCCAGCAGGAGGCGATCCGGCTGCGCAGTGAACGTCGTCTTGTCGGCTTGATTGCGGGCGGGCTGCCGGCCCCGGACGGGCGCTCCGCGATGGTGGCGTCCATCATTTCTCTCCCAGATAGTGAACCCGGCGGCCGAGCGTCAACGCGACGAGGCCGATCAGGCCGAGCATGAAGACCAGCAAGGTGTTTGCCACCGTCGATGCGTATCCGATGTCCTGATACTGGAAACCGTTCTGATAGATGTAATAGGTGAGTACGTTTGTGGAATCCGCAGGCCCGCCCTGTGTCATGACATAGACGTAGTCGAAGACCTGGTAGCTGTGCAGAATTCCGATCACGACGACGAAATAGAGTGTCGGCGAAATCAGCGGGATGGTGATGTGCAGCAGCCTCTGGACTCCGCTGACGCCATCAAGGCGGGCGGCTTCATAGAGGTCCGACGGGACAAGCTTCAATGCGGCCAGCAGGATCAGCATGAAGTAGCCGGAGTATTTCCAGGCGCTCATGATGACGATGGCGGAAAGGGCAAGGTCGCTGTCATAGAGCCAGTCGAGGTGGGGCAGGCCTATGGCGCCAAGGGCTGCGTTGATCGGGCCGTAACCGGGCGCGTAGAGGAATACCCAGACCATTCCCGCCGCGACCGACGGGATCATCACCGGATAGAAGAAGGCGGAGCGATAGATGGCCATGCCGCGAAGCTTGCGGTCGAGCGCGACCGCAAGCAGCAGTGCGGCCAAGATCGATATCGGGATGGTCGTCAGCGTGTAGAAGGCGGTGTTGGCGAGCACTTTCCAGAACAGGGCGTCATCCAGCACCCGCATGTAGTTTTCCGCCCCCATCCAGAAGATTTCCGGATCGCCGAGGACGACGTCATGCAGGCTGAACCAGAAGGAACGGATGATCGGCCAGTATGTGAAGGTGGCGAGGAACAGGAAGGATGGAAACAGGAACGCATAGGCGAGGAGCGCTTCCTTCCTTCGCGCTCTTGCAAAGCGCTGAGACATGATCGGTCAACCTTCGACTGGATGTGCCGTGGGCTCGAACGGAAGACGCGGACCCGGTGTCGGGTCCGCGTCTGCGTTTGTCAGCTCTTCCTGCGGCGCATGACGCGCGCGATTTCGCGATTGGCGTTGGAATTGGCTTCGCCAAGGGCTGTGGCGGCTTCGATTTCACCGGCCAGAGTGCGGTCGAGGGCGCTCTTGAGGAATTCACGTACACGGTGGTAGCCGGGAACCTGGAGGAACGCGCCCGCAAACTCGGACTGGTCGAGCGCCACCTTTGCCTGCGGTACGTCCTCAAGATAGCTCTGCATCGCGGGCGACTGCCAGGAGGACTTGCGAACCGCAAGGTAACCGGTCGCACGGCTCCAGTTCGCCTGGTTCTCGGTGTTGGTCATCCAGCGGGCGAAGGTCCAGGCCGCTTCTTTCTTGGCGTCGGACTGCTTCTTGGCGATCATCAGAGGTCCTCCACCCTGGGCCGCGCCATAGGTCTTCTTCTTGGGCATGAAAGCGACGCCGACCTCAAAGGGAGAGGAGGTGCGCAAGTTGGTCAGCGAGCCAGTGGAGTGATAGAGCATCGCCGTGGAGCCAGCCATGAAGTCGTTGGCCGAACCCTGCCACGTGGAGGCCTTCGGCATGACGCCTTCCTGCACCATCTTGAACCAGAATTGCAGGGCCTCGACGGCTTCCGGGCGATCAAACAGGACCTTGTCCTTTTGCCAGGGCACAAGTCCGTTCTGGCGGCAGTAGCCTTCGAACATCCAGTCGTGCCAGCCGCCGCCGATGGTCAGTCCCCAGCGCTTCAGCTCGCCATTTTCACGAAGCGTTGTTGCCTTGGCGGTTTCAAGCAGCTCGTCCCAGGTGTCGGGGGCCTTCTCGAGGCCGGCCTGGGCAAAGGCGTCCTTGTTGTAATAGAGCACCGGTGTGGACGGCTGGTAGGGCAAGCCATAGAGGCGGTCGTCGGAGATGCAGGTGTTGAGGAAACCCGGCAGGAAGTCGTCGTATATGTCGTCCGCCTTGGCCTGCTCGGTGATATCCTCCAACGCATCGAGCCCCAGGAACGTCTGCAGCGCGGAATTGATCGGCAGCCAGAGCGCGGGCGGCGTGTCCACGCCGATGGAGGTGATGACCTTCTGTTCGGTGTTGTCGTAGCTGCCGGCATAGATGGCCTCGACTTCAATGCCCTCGTGCTGCGCATTGAAGTCTGCGATCATTCCGGAAATGATCTTGTTGATGTCGCCGGAAACACCGACCGGGTACATGAACTGGAGCTTGGTGGGGCCTGCCGCGCGGGCGATGCTGATGACGCCCGGCAACGCGCTGACGAACGGCGCGGCAAGGCCGACCTTCAGAAGCGCCCTGCGCGAGATGTTGGATTTTGTGGATTTCATGTCAGACTCTCCGTTTCCATGTGGGAATTCAATAAACTTGGCGGGTCCGTTTCAACAGGTGACGTGCTTCTTTCTGGTCTTCATCAATCAGGAAAGCTGCATAATTCTGGCGGATGTCGGCTCTATCTCATGTTGTCAGTTTGAGCTGCCTCTCCCTTTCCGACTTGTCCGCTTTGATGAATTGGTTCACTAAAAGACACATCAACAATAAAGTTTTGTGACATTGGGTGTGATATTCCCACAATGCCCACTTCGGTGGCGTATGGCGGTACGGCCCGATATCCAATTCGGCAGGCAAGGGATCATCCAGGATGTTGATTGCTCAGATCAGTGACAGCCACTTCCTCGTTCCACCGGGGCGTCTTGCCGGGCGCTTTGAAACGGCGGCGGCTTTCGAGCGGCTGATGGGGAGCCTTGCCAATCTGGCTGTGCGGCCTGATCTGATTCTGTTTTCCGGGGATCTGGGCGAGTTGGCGACGCGCGAAGAGTATTTTGCCATCGGGCAAGGGTTGCGGCGCCTTGAGGTTCCGGTCCTGGCAGTTCCGGGAAACCACGATCTGCGCGAGCCCATGTGGTCGGAACTGGGCGATATGCTCGGACGGACGGAGGACGGGTTTCTTTGCGTTTCCGATGACCGGTTTCCGATGGCCGTGATCGGTCTCGATACTCTTGTCGAGGGTGAGCCTCACGGAGAGCTCTGCCGCTCCCGGCTCGCGTGGCTCGAAGCGCAACTGGAGAAGGCGAGGGGGATGCCGGCTCTGCTCTTCATGCACCACCCGCCGTTACAAACGGGGCTGGAGGCGATGGACCGGATCGGACTTCGCAGCGGTGCCGCCGAGCTTGAACGCTTTATCCGTGCTCATGGGGGTGTGCAGGCAATTCTGTGTGGCCATATGCACCGGGCTATCCAGGGACAGCTTGGAGGTGTCCCCGTTCGTGTGGCTCCCTCCGTTTCCCATCAGATCGCCTTCGATATCCGGGACGGCGAGCCCTATCGGTTCAGCGATGAACCGCCGCAATTCATGATGCATCTTTGGCAGCCGGGCTCGGGTTTCGTCAGCCACGTGGTGCCCGTTAACGGGTGAGGGGCGCGCAGGCGTCCGGCTTGCGGTTTTCAAAAGCCGACCGCCCCTGGTCCGGTTTTCAATGCGGGTGTCGGCAACAAAAAAAACTCCCCGCCCAACCCGGGCGGGGAGTTTTCTCAATCCATCATTGCAAGCCCTTGCGGCGGTGCTTCACGGTGCGACAACCGGACCTGGAAACATCACCACGTCGGGGTGATCGCGCCCTTGAACTGCTTTTCGATGAAGGCTTTCACCTCGGGGCTGTGGTAGCTTTCGACGAACGTCTTCACCCACGCCGCGTCCTTGTCCTTTGAACGAACCGCAATGATGCCGACATACGGCGCCTTGGTGCTTTCGCGGAAGAGAGAATCCTCGACCGGGTTCAGGCCGGCATCAAGCGCATAGTTGGTGTTGATCAGCGCGACGTCGACGTCATCGAGAGACCGCGGCAACTGAGCGGCGTCCAGCTCGATGAACTGATAATCGTGCGGATTGTCGATCACGTTCGCGACGGTCGCCCTGACGCCAATGTCCTTGGTCAGCTTGATCAGGCCCTGGTCTTCCAGCATCAGAAGCGCGCGGCCGCCGTTGCTCGGATCGTTCGGCAGCGCGAAGGTCGCGCCGTCCGGGATTTCGTCCTTGGACTTCACCTTGTTGGAATAGCCGGCCATGGGGAAGTTGACCGATTTCGCAACGCTGACGAGATCGAAGCCGCGGTCCGCAACCTGATTGTCCAGGTAGGGCTGATGCTGGAACGAGTTGATGTCCAGGTCGCCGTCGGCCAGTGCCTGGTTCGGCATGACGTAGTCGGTGAACTCGATCACGTCGAGATCGAGCCCCTTGGTGGCGGCCACTTCCTTCACCTTCTCCACGATCTGAGCGTGCGGCCCGGTGGTGACGCCAACCTTTTTGGTTTCGGCATGGGCATAACCCGCGCTTAGCAGCGCGGCGGCGACGGAGACGACTGTGGTCAGTCTTTTCATGAATTTCTCCCTTGATTGGTGAGGGTCAGGACTTGCGGTTGCGCTTGTCGAAACGACGCGCCAGGGCATCGCCCGCGCTTTGCACCGCCTGAACGAGAACGATGAGAACGACAACCACCGCCAGCATGACCTCTGGCATGAAGCGCTGGTAGCCGTAGCGGATGCCGAGGTCGCCAAGGCCGCCGCCGCCGACGGCGCCGACCATGGCCGAGTAGCCGATGAGGCTGACGATGGTGAGTGTGATGCCGAGGGCGATCGACGGCATGGCCTCGGCGAGCAGAACCTTGGTGACGATCTGCAACGGCGTTGCGCCCATGGCCCTGGCAGCTTCCACCAGGCCCTTGTCGACCTCACGGATGGCGCCTTCGATCAGGCGGGCCACAAAGGGGATGGTGGCGATGGTCAGCGGCACGATCGCCGCGCGCGTGCCGATGGAGGTGCCGGCTATGATCCGGGTGAAGGGGATGATTGCCACCACCAGAATGATGAAGGGCGTGGACCTCGTCGCGTTGACGATCAGGCCGATGACACGGTTCCAGCCGGGGGCCGCAAACAGCTCCCCCTTGCCGCTGGTCGCGAGAAACACGCCGATGGGCAGGCCGATGGCGGTCCCTATCAGCCCGGAGACGAAGACCATGTAGACGGTCTGCCAGAGGCCCTTGGCAAGCAGGTTTACAAGCATATCAATCGACATAGCCAACCTCCTCGGCCACAAGTCCGGTCTTTGCAAAAAACGCCCGTGCCTGCTCCATGACGCCGGGCTCGGCGGAATAGGCGATGACGAGATTTCCGAACGGATCGCCGGCGATCTCGTCCACGGTGCCCGACATGATGCGGACATCGAGGCCGAGCTCCTTCGTCAACCGTGCGACCAGAGGCTGGTCAGCCGTATCGCCGAAGAATGTGAGCCGCACCAGGGCGTCATCGCCCGGTGCCGGGCTGTCTTTCACCTTGCGCTTGATCCAGTCGGGAAGTCCGGTGCCGGGCATGGAGGCAAGCAGGGTCTGCGTCGTGGCATGCTGCGGCCTGAGGAAGACATCGAAGGTACGGCCGCTTTCGACGATCTTGCCTCCGTCCATGACGGCAACCCGGGACGTCGCCGTCTTGACCACTTCCATCTCGTGGGTGATCAGGAGCACGGTCAGACCGAGTTCCCGGTTGATCGTCTTCAGCAGATCCAGAATGTGCTGCGTGGTTTCGGGATCGAGGGCGGAGGTCGCCTCGTCGGAAAGAAGCAACTTCGGATCGGTGGCAAGCGCCCGCGCTATGCCGACACGCTGTTTCTGACCGCCGGAGAGCTCGGCGGGATACCGGTCCAGCTTGTCGGAAAGGCCAACCATATCGATCAGCGGCTCGATCTTGGCCTTGATCGCCTTTGCGGGCATGCCGGCGATTTCGAGCGGCATGGCGACATTGTCGAACACGGTACGCGAGGACAACAAGTTGAAGTGCTGGAAGATCATGCCGACCGAGCGCCGCAGCGTTCTGAGGCTGCCGCCGCTCAGTTTCGTGACATCGGTTCCGTCAACGAGCACACGGCCGTTTGTCGGCTTTTCCAGTCCGTTGACCAGCCGCACCAGCGTGGATTTACCGGCGCCAGAGCGTCCGATAATGCCGGTGATCGTACCGCGCGGCACGGTGTAGTCGACGCCGTTCAGTGCCTTGAAGCCGTTCTCGCCCTTGTGTGTCGCAGGAAATTCCTTCGTGACACCTTCGAACACGAGCATCGGGTCGGTTTCAGGCAACGCGCTTTCGTTTGCCATCAAGAACTCTTCAGTGACGTTCGGTGGAGGCCCGCCGAACTTGAATGGGTGGCGATGGCCAACTCCGCTCACACGTCCCCTGAGCGCGGACGCTGCGCGGTGATGGGACTGCAAGAGAACGACGGTCCTCTTTTGCCCCCATTGCAGCAATCGGTCCTGCACAACGGACTGTCGTGATGGTGCCGGACGGATCAGCCCGGCCCCGATATGGAATTGGCTCCGGATCAGAACGGAAAAGCGCTGCAAGAGGAGGCTCGCGGCTTCGTGCTCCAGACCCGGACAGCCCTGAGAACCGTTCCGCAGGTGGGAGGAAACGGAAACCGCTCTCAAAAGCTCTGACGTCGTTGAATAAGCGATCTCAAGGCGCCAATCAAGCCGCGGATAGTTTTTCTATTCTTGGCTATGAAATTAGAATGAAAGCTACGTAAGTATATACTTCGTTGAATTGAATGTAAATTTTGTGAAACTCGAAATTTTAAATGAAAATAATGCGTAACTTTGCAGTGGGTGTTTCTATTAAGTTGTCGGGAGAAGGCAATAAGATGCGATCAAGAATGCCTTTATTACTTTCCGAACCAGCTGGAGATTACCTGGGGCGCGTGGTCGCGGAGTCGCGAATAGCCGTTTGTTATGTTCAAGTGCCGTTGTGGATTGGTGAAAAGGCGACTGGGTGGTGAGGCTCTTCATTTTCGAGACGAAACTCCCAAAGTCTTCGATATTGCCGGTTCCGATCTGCAGTGTGGGGTCCGCTCGAGCGGCGACGCGTCAGCCAGAGCCGCTTGTTCTTGACGTCCTTCCAGGCGGGTGGCGCGGCTGCCTGGATATGACAAAACTTCGTTTTTTGTGATCCGATTCCCCACCGACTGCGTACTTGCGCCGAATAGACAAAGGTGCAGACATGCAGGCGGCTTCAAGAGCAATTCATGATCCGGACTGCGCGGTGCCAGACTTGACGATGGAAGATCACCAAATGCTCATCGCACAGGTCGCGTTACGGCAGGACCGCGATGCGTTCAAGTCGCTGTTTCAGTACTTCGGACCGCGCGTGAAGTCCGTCATGTTGAGAGCCGGTGCGGACCATGAGTTTGCGGAAGACCTCGTTCAGGAGGTCATGATGACGGTGTGGCGCAAGGCGCGGCTTTATGCGCCGGAGCGCGGGCCGGTCAGCACATGGATCTACACGATTGCGCGGAATGCCCGCATCGACCGTCTACGCCGTGCTTCGTCCCAGCCTTATCTGGATCTGGACGAGATCGAACTGGCTTCCGGGATGGCTGATGGCGAGGATAGGGCCTTTGCCAGTCAACGTGCCGAACACGTCGCGAGGGCCCTTGATGAGCTACCGGACGAACAACGCCGTATCATCGAATATGCCTATGTCCACGACATGGCTCAAAGCGAGATCGCCGCGAAACTCGAGCTGCCGCTTGGGACGGTGAAATCCCGCATGCGCCTTGCCTACACGAAGCTGAAGGGAAAGCTGGAGGTCCTCAAATGACCATCCTGCATCATCTTGATCAAACGACGTTGCTTCGCTACGCGAGTGGCGACCTTGACGAGGCATTCTCGGTTGTCGTCGCCGCGCATCTTGCCATGTGCGATGAATGCCGTCGCGAGTTGCGCATTGCCGAGGACATTGGCGGGCGGCTGCTGGAAGAAAGCGAGATGGCGACCGTTTCCGATGGCGCGTTTTCCCGGATCATGTGCCGCATCGATGAAGCGGAAGCATCGGGCGAGACAATCCTTGCCGCGCCTCCCATTGCACTCCGCGGCGGGAAACAGGATGTTCCCTCGACGCTGCAGCGCTACATCGGAACGCGGCTTGCCGATATTTCCTGGAAAACAGTAGCGCCCGGTGTTCGCCGGCACAAGATAGCGCTTTCCACACCGACGCGCTCCGCGCTCTACATGCTCAAGATCGAGCCAGGCAAAGCGGTGCCGGAGCATGGTCACGGCGGCACCGAAATGACGTTGATCCTCTCCGGCGCCTATCGCGATGCTTTGGGCCGCTTCGGACCGGGCGACCTTGCGGACCTCGATGAACATGTCGAGCACCAGCCGCGGGTGGAGCCAGGTGAGCCATGTGTCTGTCTTGTCGCGACAGAAGCTCCGACGCGGTTCAAGGGTATCTTCAGCCGGTTGTTGCAGCCGCTGGTCGGGATCTGAGGGCGATGAAACAGACGCAAGCGCAGTGGAAGACCGTGTGGATCACCGGTGCGAGCTCCGGCATCGGCCTTGAGCTGGCGCGCCTGTTCGACGACCGAGCGGATCACGTGGCGGTCTCGGCCCGCTCGAGCGACAAGCTGGTTGATCTCGCGGCCAATGCGACGAACATCCATGGCTATGCGGTGGATGTGACGGACGCCGAGGCGGTTTCCGCCTGCGTTTCGGAGGTCGAGGACCGGGGCGGCAATATCGATCTGGCGGTCCTGAATGCCGGCGCCTGGGCGCTGATGAGTGTCGACGAATTCGATCTTGCGGCTGTGCGCACCGGCGTGGAGGTCAATTTCATGGGCGTCATGAACGCCTTGAACGCACTGCTGCCGCGCATGCTGGCGCGTGGACGTGGCCATATCGCCATCGTCGCGTCCGTCGCCGGGTATCGCGGATTGCCGCGCTCGCTCGCCTATGGCCCGACCAAGGCGGCGTTGATCAATCTGGCGGAAACGTTGAATACCGAACTGGCCCCGCGCGGCATCATGGTTTCGGTGGTCAATCCCGGTTTTGTCGACACGCCGATGACGCGTGACAATCCGTTTCCAATGCCGGGTCTCATTGGAGCCAGGCAAGCCGCCGAATACATTGTGTCGGGGCTTGAGCGCGGAAAGTTCGAGATCGCCTTTCCGCGCTTCTTCGCCGCTCAGATGAAGCTGCTGCGCCTGCTGCCCAACTGGCTCTATTTTCGGGCGATCGGGGCTTTCATCCTGAAAGGCTGAAAGGTCCGGTCGCGTTCACGAGGGCTTTCTCAATCGATAGAAGCCGACGTCGACAGCGCCTTCCAGGAAGCCGGCCTCGCAATAGGCGAGATAGTAGCGCCAGCGCCGGCGGAAATGGCCGTCGAATCCGAGCTTCGTAATTTCCGGCCATGCGGCTTCGAAACGTCGGGCCCATTCGTGCAGCGTCCTGGCATAGGACAGCCCGAACCGCTCGCTCAGATCGAGTGTCAGCCCGGCCGCTTTGGCCTGTGTTTCCATGATGCCGGGCGTCGGCAACATGCCGCCGGGGAAAACGTGGCGCTGAATGAAATCGGTTGAATTGCGGTAGTGCCCGAACCGCTCTTCCTTGATGGTGATGGCCTGGATAACGGCGGTGCCGCCGGGCTTCAAACGGTCTCTCAGAACGGTGAAATATTGTGGCCAGTAGGCCTCGCCTACGGCTTCGATCATCTCGATCGAGACGATCCGGTCGAAGGTGCCGGTGACGTCGCGATAATCCTGAAGCCGGAAGTCGCAGGCCGCATCGAGACCAGCGTCGCGCGTTCGCTCTCGCGCATGGGCGAGTTGCTCGTGCGACAGGGTAAGGCCCGTCACGCTCGCTGCGCGGGTCGCGGCGGCCTCGATGGCAAATGCGCCCCAGCCGCTTCCCACTTCCAGGATCTTCTCGCCGCCGGCGAGGTCGAGCAGGTCGAGAATACGTTGCAGCTTGGCGGTTTGGGCTTCTTCCAGCGTGTCGATGCCATCGGCATACAATCCGCTCGAATAGAGCATCGTCGGATCAAGCCACAAGCGATAGAAGGCATTGCCCAGGTCGTAGTGCTCGGCAATGTTGCGGCGGCTGCCGCGGCGCGAATTGCGCCGCATCTGATGCGCGAGACGGTCAATGCGTCTCGCTCTGGAAAGCATGCGCATGTTGTGTTCGAAATCGGCTCGGTTGCGCAGAAAGAACCGGAACAGGCCGGTGAGGTCCGAGCAATCGATATCGCCATCCATGTAGGCTTCGGCGAAGCCGATCGCGCCGCCACGGATGATCTTCGCAAACGAACGATAATTGCGGAACCTCAGGAAAGGCTCGCTCTCGTTGCCCGGCCGGCCAAACCTCATCGTGTCGCCCGAGGGAAATGCGAGAACGATCGATCCGGTTGGAACCCAGCGCAGAACCCTGCGGATTCCCCATTTGATGGTGCTTTCGATCGGATTGCGCAGTACGCGTGCGCGCACCGCCGCGTCGACAGTCAGGTCTTCGAGCATTTCTCAGGAACTTTCCCTTGGAGATTTGGCGAAGGTCACGGGAGTGTCGGGAGCCGGGGGGCGCGGAGCGAGGCGAAGACCCTTGAGCCAGAGCCGGGCCGCTTCGTAGTGGATTGCGATCATCACTTTTGCGGTCATCCAGCCTGTACGCCCCAGGGCGCGCAGCAGATTGCGATCACTCAAGGCGTTCCGCTTGGCCCGGAAATGGGTCTTGAGAACCGGCCCCGATGTGTTCTTCAGCGCAACGCCGACGGTCAGAGCCTCACCGGGGGGCGTGACACGGAAGCTGTAGGTGCCCTCGACCGGGTTGAAGGGAGAGACATAGAATTCCTTCCGGCAGCTTTGGAAAATCAGGCCCCGCTCATCATCGGCGACCGGGATCACATAGGTCTTTCGTTGCCCGAAGGTGTTGTTGACCTCATAGACGACAAGGCGCGCGCGTTCCTCGGTATCGAGGCCGAAATAGACCGTCAGCGGATTGAAGGCGTACCCGAGAATGCGCGGGTAGCAGAGCATCACGAAGCGGCGGATGTTCTGCCCATGCCCCGATTGCGCGGCGAGGCCCTGCAGGTAGGAACGGATCGGGGTTCCGTCGCCATGATCTCGATCGTAAAAACTGAACAGGTTGAACCTGTTGTGAGAAAACAGGCGGAGTCGCCGGGTGAGGCCCGCAAGCTCGTCGCAATCGAACAACAGGGCGAACACCTTGTATCGCAACGTGTGCGAACACGGGCGCAGCCTGGTGTGGACCACCGTTCCGCTGTAGAGGGCTTCTGTGATCATGCTCATTCCGCCGCTTCGATGGCGACCGGGCGCAGCGCCGCGATGCGAGCGGAGGCGTCAGCCACCTGCCAGGGCCGTCGCACGCCGCCCAGTTCCTCGGCCACGGCCAGTCCGCTCTGGATCCCGTCTTCATGGAAACCATAGCCGAAATAGCTGCCGCAAAACCACGTTCGCCGCTCGCCCTGCAAGGCCCACAGGTCCTTTTGAGCTGCCATCGCGGACCTGTCGAACACCGGATGCTCGTAGAGGAATTCGCGCTCCGTCGCCTTGGGATGGATTTCATCATAGGGATTGAGCGTCACGAACAGATTTGTGTGCGACGGCAGCCCCTGCAAGCGGTTCATCCAGTAGGTGACGCAGAGCTCGCTTTCCGCGCCTTCGTCGCGTTTGAGGTAGTTCCAGCTCGACCACAGGCGCTTGCGGCGCGGCATCCAGCGGGGATCGCGGTGCAGGACGGCGCGATTGGCCTGATAGGAGAATGAGCCGAGTAGCCTTTCCTCCCGAGGTGTCGGAGCCTCGATCATCGCCAGTGCCTGATCAGCGTGCGTTGCCATCACCACATGATCGAAGGGCCGGATCGCCCCCTGCGCATCAACGATATGCACATAACCTGGATGCCGCACGACCCGTTTGATCGCATTGTCGTGACAGATCTCGAAATCACCGTCCTGGACCAGCCGATGGACATAATTCCTGCTGCCCCCCGTAACCGTTCGCCAGTTGGGCCGGTCCTTGAACTGCAGCATTCCGTGGTTGGCGTAGAAATCGACAAAGCTGCGCGCCGGAAAATCGAGCATTTCTGTCATCGAAGTCGACCATATGGCCGCGCCCATCGGCACGATGTGGTCATCGACAAAGGTTTGCGAATAGTCCTCGCGCGTCAGGAACGCGCCGAGCGTCATGTCGGGCGGGCAAGCGGCTACTTTTTTCTGCGCGGTTTCGAAAAAGCGGGAGATGTCGCGCAAAAGGCGCCAGTGCGACGCGCGCGCTAGATTGCGGCGCTGACCGAAAAACCCGCCAAGTCCGGCGCCGGCATATTCGTAAGCCCCGTCTTGCAATGAAAGGGCGAAGCTCATTTGCGTCTCGCAGGAAGCGACGCCGAGATGGCGGAAGAGCGCCACAAGATTGGGATAGTTGCGTTCGTTGTAGACGATGAAACCCGTATCGACCGCGATCCTGCCGTCAAGGGTGTCCACATCGACGGTGTTGGCGTGGCCGCCAAGATGGCTCCCGGCCTCGTAAAGCGTCACCTGATGGCGCTTGGACAAGAGCCAGGCGGCGGACAGCCCCGATATTCCCGATCCGATGACGGCTATCTTCTGAGTGCTCATGGCGTTTCCCGCTTCGCATGTTTACGGGGTACGCAGTCGTGATGAAAACGGATCACTTCGCGATCATTTTCGCTGACGAATACGGGCCGCTCTCGGTGGCGCTATGCCCGCCAAGTGATCCGAAGCGTTCGTTGCCGCGTATCCAGACCGTCTCATCACGGCAGGATCACCATGCTTCAATATTTCACTGCTTACGTCCTGACGGCGTTTGTTTTCCTGGCGATCGACTTCCTGTGGCTGACGCGCGTGGCCAAGAGCTTCTATTTCTCGCGCCTTGGAGACATGTTGCTTGATACGCCGCGTCTTGGTGCGGCCGCCGCGTTCTATGCGGTCTATGTCGTCGGCATCCTTATCTTTGCGGTCGTTCCGGCACTCCGCTCGGACTCTGTCGGCACCGCATTGCTATACGGCTCGCTGTTCGGCTTGTTCACCTACGCGACCTACGACATGACCAACTATGCCACGCTGAAGGGCTGGCCTTTCTCCGTTGTGATCGTGGACGTTGCTTGGGGAGCCTGCCTTACCGGCGTATCGGCAGCGATCGGCTGCTGGGCGACGCGCGCCGTCTTGCAGGGCACTTAGGAGACATCGCCTCATTTGGGTACGGGAACTGGCTTTTTGTCGTCATTTCTGCGCTTTTGCCTCCGGCATGGATGATCCGAGTGCTTTCGCCTGCATATCCAGACGCATCCCGCACCCGAAGACCGGGCCGGTCTTTAACGGGACGAGTGTGCCTCCGCGGCGATCGAGGAACAGGACCGACAGACCGAGATCACGCGCCAGTCTCATGCCACGGTCTGGTCCCAGCACCATCATCGCCGTGGCCCAGGCGTCGGCCTGCATGCAACTGGGGGCAACGACAGTGGCGGATACCGAGCAGGCCACCAGCGGAGCGCCCCGGTTCGGGTCCATTATGTGCGCGAAGTGGTTGCCCGCCAGTTCCACCCTGTGCCTGTAGTCTCCCGAGGTGGCCACGGACGTCTCTGTGAGGGTGAGAATGGAATGTGCTGCGCGGCAATCCGGATCGGGGCGTTCCACCCCGATGACCCAAGGATTGTCGTCGGGAAGGCTGCCAAGAGCCCTGACCTCGCCGTCGATGGAAAGCAGGGCGTGCCGGATCCCGAAGTCACGTACGGTTTCGGCCAGGCGGTCCACACCGTAGCCCTTCGCAATGCCGCAAAGATCCAGTGCGATGGGCGCGTGCTTCCTCACGCGGGCGCTCTCCCTGTCGATCTCCAGCACTTCGTGCGCGGGGTGCCGTATGACGCGAATGGCTGCGCGGATTTGATCCGGATCGGGGTCTGCGGCCGAAAAGCCCCACGCGGCGACAGCGTCGCCCATGCCGATGTCGAATGCGCAATCCGATGCGCGCCCGATCTCCAGACCCGCCTCCAGCACATTCAGAATATGGGCAGGCACATCGACCCAGGTGCCGGGCGTGGCTCGGTTCACCCGCATCAGGTCGCTTTCCGGCTTGCGGGGCGACATCTGACGGTCGATCTCATCGACCGCGGCGGCGAGCGCTGCTCGGATCGGGGGCGGATCGATGCCGGGAGCGCAATGGACAATAGCCGACCAACGCGTGCCCATCGTCGGGCCGTTCAGCGCATGGCGGACAAGGTCAGTAGACATCTTCGACATAGCGGCCTTCTGCTTTCAGGGTGATGGGGCTGAGCGACAGGGGCGAGAGAATGTCCTCCATGGCAGCGGCGACGCCTGCCGCCATGCCCCGACCGCCGCAGATCATGATGCGCGCGCCCGTGCCGATCAGCTGGCGAATGACGTCGGCATCCCGGCGCAGGAGATCCTGCACATAGGCATGCTCGGCGCTGCGGGAGAAGGCGGTGACAAGGGATGACAGCCGTCCCTCTGCCTGCCAGCGTCCGAAATCCTCGCCATAGAGCAGATCACTGGTCTGCGACCGCGCGCCGAAATAGAGGTGCATCGGGCGGCGGGCGGTGTTGGCGCGGACAAAGCCTGCCAGAGGTCCGATCCCGGTGCCTGCACCGATCAGGATCAGCGGCGATCGATCGTCGACGGGGTAAAAGCCCGGGTTGCGGCGCAGGAAGGCCTTGACGGTCCCGCCCGGCCTGAGCTCCATCAATTGGCCGGAGCAGAGCCCGCCGGCCTGCTTGCGCACACAGATCTCGATGAAACCGTCGCGGCGGCCCGAAGCGAGCGAATAATAGCGCGGCACCGTGTCGCCTTCGGGGATGATGCCAATCAGGTCTCCGGCCTGGAACCGCGCAAAGCCATGGCCCATGAGGCGCGAGCACAGCGGAATGCGCGGAAGCGCGAACCTCAGGATCGCGGTCGGTGCCTGCACCTCCTCGCCGTAGTCCCGGCGGGACAGGAGAGGCAATGTGACCGCGCGCGCCTCGGTGTTTTTGCTATCGAGCGAAAGCGCGACACCAAGCTTTTCCGCGAGAGCCTCCCCCCAGCTCGTGAAATCCTGCCTCGACTGGCGATCGACGTGGGCTGCCGGCATCAGTTCCCGCCAGCCGGCCTTCCGTGCTTCGGCCGCGACGCTGTCCGCATAGGCGCAATAGCGCGGGAAAGTGCTGTCGCCGAAGCCGAGGACGGCAAAGGGAGCGGTGGGTGGGTGCTGCATGCTTGCAAGCCGGTCGAGGAAACCGTCCGCCGAGCTTGGAGCGTCGCCGTCGCCTGATGTAGCGGCGAGGATCAGGTAGCGTGCGACATGATCGTAGCGTTCGGGGGTGAAGTCCGACATCGCAGCGACAACCGGCTTGCCGCCCGCTTGAGCCAGGGCCTTCGAGAGGGTTTGGGCAAACGTCCAGGTCGTGCCGCCTTCCGATCCCACCAGAATGACCGTATCGGCGTCTTTGGGGGATGTCCGGCGCTTGTTGAAACTGGAAGGAGAGAAGCGGCCGGATTGCTGCAGCAGTCCCGTCATCGCGAGGATGGGGACGCACGCCGCGCACAAGCCGAGAATAAGTCCCAATACCGCCGCCCCCTTGCCAGTGTGCAGCATCTTGATGAAATCGGACAGTTGTTGGAGAGGTGTGCGTGCGCTCCAGGAAAGCATTGCCCCCGTTCCCTGGTCGACATAGCCCATGCCGTCAACGGTCTTGATCGTGTAGACGTCACGCAGGTTGTCGATACGCGGGAAGCTGAGCTCGCGTAGGTGCGAAAGCGGAATGTCCTTCAGTGCGCTGAGCGCTGCGGGCGAGGCGCTGCCGCTGCCGCTCACAGGCGGCAAGGCTGGGAGTGCCGCGCCACCCGGCAACAGCCCGAAAGTGGCGGCGAAGAGCCAGAGGCCGGTGAGAGAGGACAACAGAAGTCCGATCCCGGCAAAACGGGCCACTTCCAGATGCAGGCGTTGTGGCAATGAGCCCTTGAGCGGAGCGAACAGGCGACGCCAACCGCCGATCCGCCGGGCCGCGAGCATGAACCCGGACACGGACAGGACCAGCATTGCGAGGCTGACAACGGCCGTGGCGATACGGCCTGCGTCGCCGGCGAGAAACGCGCGATGCAGGTCGGTGATCCAGATCTTCGTCGGTGACTGGGTGACCGGGGACGTCGGTACGCCGGTTTCCGGATCGACGATCCATTTGGACGCAACGCCACCGTCATAGGCGAAGGCGGTGATCTGGCCTGACGGTGCGCGCCTGATCTGTTCCAGGCCCGGTACGGTATCTTGGACCAGCGCGGCGAAACTTCCCACATCGGTGGGCGGTGCCGCCATCGTTCCGATTGCTTCGGCCGCGGGATAGAGCGCAAGGACTCCCCCGCTCAACGCCGTTACGCAGACGAACAGGGCGGCGGCCAATCCCACCCAGCGATGCAGTGGACGGATCATCTGACAGGCCTCACATGTCGTACTGGAAATTGGCGATATAGGTCCGCCCCTGAACCGGCTTGCCGGCGGCCTCGCTCGTCAGCGGCACCACGATCTCGGAAGGGCTGTTGCGCATGTCTTCGGCGGAGGCGTCGATATGGAGTTCGTAGCCTGCGTCGAACAGCGCATCAGCGAGATCGAAGCTGATCTTGAGGGTCTTGCCTGCGCCGACGCTGGCTCCGGTGATGCCGTTCACCTCCGCCGTGTTGCCGCCGGTCGCGCGATACCAGTCGGTGAGGTTGTCGTACCATTTGGATTTCGGACCGGCCATCCAGAGCGAGCCGACATAGGCGCCTGTGGCATCGGTGACATAGTAGGCGAGATAGGCCCCGTCGCCGCCGTAGTTGGTCAGTGTGGTGGTAAAGGTCACGTCCTTTGCCTGTGCGAAGCCGGGGGCGGTCAACGCTGTGGTCAGGGCAAGGACGGTCAGAAATTTCTTCATCTTTCGATATCTCCTGTGATTGGAAAATTCTCAGCGCAGCCGTCAGTTCTGCTGAACCTTGGGTGCGGAGCCGCCCTTGAAGAGGCCATTCGCGGGCGGGGGTGCCATGCCGGCGGGAGCTGGTCCCTGGCCCTGATCACATCCCTGGCCCTGATCACTGGGGCCGCGACGCATGCGCCTTTCGCCCCGTTCACGCTCGCGGCCGGAATCCTTGTCCCAGAAGCGATGAAACCAGCCGTGACCGTCATGTCCGTCTCGGCGATGGTGAGCGCGCCGCATGTCGCGCGCTTGTTCACCGTATCGTCCGTGTCGTGCACGAGAGTTCTGAGGTCTGTTCTGGCCTGTCGCCTGGCAGGGGCGTACGGGAACGGTCTCTGCGTCCGGTCTTGCAGGAAGATCCGTGGCCGAACTGCCGGTCGTGCTCTGCGCGGGGGCCTTCGCCGGCTCCGTCATCGGAGACTGCGCCTTGGCGGCCGCAATCAGAGCGGCCGCGACAATCGCAGCCAGAACCAGTTTCGGGAGGATGTGCATGTGTGTCTCCTTTTGCATTCGACACCCAAGACATCGCTCCTGCTCCTGATCGCTTCCTGACGGACATGACGAAATCGCTTCAGCTTTCTGTAAGGAAAGGGGTGCAGTAGGGTGTCGGCAATTGACGGAGCAACTGATGCGCATCCTGCTGATCGAGGACGACACGGTTCTGGGCATTGCGGTGCATGACCAGCTCAAGGGCGACGGGCATTCCGCCGACTGGGTGAAGCGGCTGGACATGGCTGAGGAAGCGCTCGCCACAAGTCCCTTCGAACTCGTTCTGCTCGACCTTATGCTGCCGGACGGGCGCGGCATTCCCTTCCTGAAGGCGATGCGCGCGCGTGGCGACGCGACGCCGGTGATCATTCTCACAGCTCTTGATCAGGTTTCCGACAGGATCGAGGGGCTGAACGCCGGTGCCGACGATTACATGGTCAAGCCGTTCGATCTGTCGGAACTATCCGCGCGCATCGGCTCGGTGGCTCGCCGCTATGCCGGCAATCCGAACCCGCGAATTCAAATCGGCCCGCTTGAAATCGACATTGCCGCCCGCACGATCATGCGCGACGGACGATCCATTGCGTTGACCGCCCGCGAATGGGCCCTGTTCGAAGCGTTCGTTCAGGCCCCCGGGCAGGTCCTGTCAAAGGGACAGCTTGAGGAGCATCTCTACAACTTCGACGACAGTATCGAGAGCAACACTATCGAAGTGCACGTAAGCCGCCTGCGCAAGAAACTCGGACATTCGGCGATCGAGACGGAGCGCGGGCTTGGTTATCGCCTCGGGCACCCATGACGGGGCCGCGCTCGCTCCAGCTGCGTATCGCGTTGATGGTCGGCCTCGCCGTCACCGTGCTGTGGCTGGTTGCCGCGTCAGTGACGGGGTATCGGCTGCGCCACGAGCTGGATATCGAATTTGATGGAGCGCTGCGCGATACCGCTCACAGGCTGCTGCATCTGGCCGATAGCGGGGAGCGCCCCGATCGCCCCGGTCGGCTGCGCGGGCACGGCCGCAAAGGTCACGGCTCAGGTCGCAAGAAGGAGGGCCGTCGGGACGCTCTGGGTGATTTCTACAGCTACAGGATCGTCGATGATAAGGGGCATGTGGTTCTGGCTTCCGAGGATGCCGTTGCCAGTAATTTCCCGCCCTTTGAAAGCACCGGTTTCGTGCGCACCGACACCCGAACTCTGTTCTATGATCGGGTGAAGAACGATGATGGCGTCCTGACCATTGTGGTGGCCGAACCGCGCTCACGCCGTGCCATGGTGGTTGGCGAGATTGTTGTGAGCCTGAGCCGGCCGCTTTTACTGATGATCCCGCTGATGTTCGCGGCGATCTTCCTTATCGTGCGCTTCAGTCTCGCGCCGATGAGACAGTTGCGTGACGACCTTGGTCAGCGTGGCGCGCACAAGCTTGCCCCGCTTGCCGATAACGGCCTTCCCAGCGAATTGACCCCGATCGTTGGCAGCATCAACGCGTTGCTCGCGAGACTTGGGGCAGCGTTCGAGGCGGAACGCAGTTTTGCGGCGAATGCCGCACATGAGCTGCGTACGCCTGTGGCAGGTGCCATCGCCCAGGCGCAACGCCTTCAGGCGGAAACGGACGATGCCGGGGTCATTGCCCGTGCGCGCGACATTGAAAACACGCTCAAGCGGTTGAATCGTCTGAGCGAGAAGTTGATGCAACTGGCGCGCGCCGAAGGCGCTCGTCTGCGTACGGGAACCTCCGCCGACCTGCGCCCGATCTTGCGGATCGTTGTGGAAGATTTCGAGCGCTACAGTGGCGCCGGCCGTCTCGAGCTGAGCTTGCCGGAAACTCCGATCCTCTCCGATCTGGATCCTGATGCCTTTGGCATTCTCAGCCGGAACCTTATCGAAAACGCGCTCAAGCACGGTGCTGCGCAGACACCGGTAAAAGTGGAGCTAAGCGCACCGGCCGTGCTCAGTGTCGCGAATGCCGGGTGCGTGGTCCTGCCCGAGGATCTCGACCGGCTGACAGCGCGTTTCGCGCGCTCGAACGACAAGACGGATGGCAGCGGACTTGGCCTTGCCATCGTGAAGACCATTGCGGATCGCACAGGCGCGCGGCTCGAGTTCAATACGCCGGCACCGGGACGTACCGACGGGATTGAAGTTCGGGTGTCGTTTCCGAGGTCGGACTGATTTCGATCGACTGGACATCGGCGTTCCGGGGCCGGAAACCGCCGGGAGTGATGTGTCTTCCGGACCCGGCACACCAGAACGTCGATCTTTCACCTCAGGCCGTGAAGAGGCCACGGGAACGGAAGATGTCGCGGGCGGCTTCCGTATCTTCATTTGTCGGTGTCGGCGTGTCGGTCAGTTCATAGGACATGTTCAGCTCACTCCACTTGGAAGCGCCCATCTGATGGAAGGGCAGCACCTCCACGCGCTCGACGATCTTGCCAAGGCCGGAGACAAAATCCGCCATTTTCGCAACGTCATCGGCATCGTCGGTAAGGCCGGGGACGAGCACGTAACGGATCCAGGTCGGTTTTCCCAACTGGACGAGGCGTTCAGCGAAATCGAGGGTCGGTTGCAGTGGTTGCGCGGTCAGCCGCTCGTAACGCACCGGATCGATATGCTTGATGTCGAGCAACACGAGATCGACCGGGTCGAACCAGGCATCATCAAGGCTCGCATGCAGAAAACCTTGTGTGTCGAGCGCGATGTGGAGATCGAGATCTGCCTTGATGCGTTCCATCACGCGGCCGACGAACGTGGCCTGCATCAGCGGTTCGCCGCCTGAAAAGGTGACGCCGCCGGCGAATTTCAAGAAACCGACATATGGTTTCAACTCGCTCAGCATGGCATCGACATCGACGCGGCGGCCGTTGTGCAGTTTCCAGGTATCCGGATTGTGGCAATACAGACAGCGGAACAGGCAGCCCGCCATGAAGAAGACGAAGCGCATGCCTGGGCCGTCGACCGCGCCGCCGGTCTCCACCGAATGCAGGAATCCATGGTCGGCGGCGCGATGGACGCCGGCAACGGGATGCGGCGTGTGAATGCTCGTCGTCAAGTCTATCCCTCTTGCGTCAACGGAAGGACGACAAAAAAAGGCCCGTCCGGTGTTCTCTCCGGCTGGGCCTTCTATGTCCGTCCAGGATCAGCCTTTGCGTATTTTCCTGTTGGTGGTCAGGGCAGCCGGTCGGCTGCCCTGATGCCAGTCTACATGGACGCGTGGAACGTACGGTTTACGACGTCGAGTTGCTGTTCTCGTGTCAGCTTGACGAAGTTCACGGCATAACCGGAGACGCGG
>NZ_QAYG01000013.1 GCF_003053845.1 Breoghania corrubedonensis | reverse complement strand
CGCGCCCACAGCGCGATGGTGCGCGCGCTCGCAGGCGCCAGGAACGCCGCATCCCCCTCGTACGGCGTGTAGTTCTCCTGGATGAAGCCGCGTACGTCGATCCTCCCCCGCCACGCACCCGTGCTGAACCCCTCCCACGGATCAACCAGAAAATCGGAAGTTTTGATATAATCGTTCATTATACGGTCCTCATCTTTGGATATATAATATCCCCGTCCTGAGAGAGGCTGCTTCGGTAACGCCATCACAATTGTAACAGATATAATTGCGCTAAGCTTCTGCAATGCGACATGAACAACATAAATCCCGCTTCGGACGCCGGTGGCGTTGGCTCTCGATGTATTTCGAATATCTTGTTTGACTGTGTCGGTGAAATTGGCAATCTCTAGTTATTTTCGACGAAGTGCCGAGAACTGAATGACATCGGAAAAAGACTGTCGCTTGCAAAAGCGCTGAAACTGCGAGTCAGTCGATTGTATTTGGGAGTTGGAATAGATCTAAAGGCGTACGACTTTGGGTTAATTCCGTTAGGTCTTCTTTGAAGATTCGGGTATGGGTCCCGGCTAAGGTCTTGTCGATCCTGTCTCTGCCTTCGTCAAACTGATCTACTCTCATCGGGGGGACGCCTCTAGCTGACACTGGGCAGCCTGCGATACTCCCGGGATCCGGGTTCAATGGTCTCCGAAACGAAAAGGAGCGCCCGAATGGGGCGCTCCGATTGCAAGCCTGCAGGAGCCGCTTCGACGAAGCTCAGTCAAGCCCCATGCAGGACGCATAATAGCTGACGGTCGCCGGCCAATCCGAGAACAGCCCTACAATGCCGACGTCCCGGGCCAACGTATCCACCAGTTCATACATCTGGCCATCCGTGTGGATTATGTCGTTGGTCGAGCTGTAGTACCAGCCGCCGCCGCCCTTGGCCGCCAGCGGTCCGGAGCGCTCCAGAGACCAGGAGATAAGCTTCAGTCCTGCCTGCTTGGCGGCTTTCGCGTACTCGCTGGCGACGATGTGGCCATCCTCGGCGGTGACCAGCATGTTCATGGAAGGAGCAAGGTAGTTCACGCCCTGCGCCTTCAGTCCGGCGAAATCTTCCTTCCAGGTTTCCGCGTTCTGCTCGTCGAAGCCGTCGTGCCATTCGACCAGATAGACGGCATTCGCCCCGAATTCCGGTTCCGCCTTTATCCAGTAGAGAATGTCGGAGAGGTTGAACGACTGGGCAAAGACGTCCTGCGCGGGAATGCCAGCAGCCTTGTACTCGTCTATCAGCTTCTGCGCGTAATCTTCCTGGGTGAAGCCATCGAAGGGCATTTCGACGGATGGGGTCTTCAGCTCGGGCGTGAATTTCGCACCAAGGCTCTTGAAGAGTTTGATCGATTCCGCGTGGCTCATCAGCGTCGTGGGTTCGACCGCATAGAGGTCGGTCCGCCAGTGAGCGGTGGCGTCCATGTAGTCGCCGACGGATGTCGCCTTGCTGTTCTTGGCGTCCATCTTGGGGGTGAGCGACTTGAACTCGGCGAGGGTCAGCTCCGCGGTGCGACACTCGGCCTTGGCGGGCTCGTCCGAGGATGCAGGCGCAAAGGGAGTGATGCAGGTTTTCGCCAGCGGCGTGCTCAGAATGTTGGTGGTGGTGTGCAGGTCGTTCTGGGCGTGGCGGCAGACAAGTTCCTTGTCCTTGGTGAAGGTGACGTCGCATTCCAGAATGCCCGCGCCCTGACGTGCCGCCGCCACGTTGGCCTCGACGGTGTGCTCGGGAAACTGCATCTGGGCGCCGCGATGGCCGATGGAGAAGGCGGTACGGTGGACCGGTTTGCCGGCACAGGCGGCAAGCTTTTCCTTGAGCGGACCATCTTCCATACGGTCGATGAGATAGAGCGGCCGTACGCCGACTTCGATGACGTCGGTCATGTCGGCCAGGGCGCCAGAAGTAACAAGCGCGCAGGGCAGTGCCAGCGCGAAAGCGATGGTCTTCATTCAAAATCCCCCGATTGAATATCGTTTAGACGCGGTACCCCTATCCTGCTCAATTGACAGTTTGGTGATAGTCACGTGACGATTGAAATTTCAGGCGACAAAGAACACAAAGCCGTTGTGAATGACGTCCTCCGGCGATTGGCGCCCGAATGGTTCAGGCTTACGCAAGTGGCGAGGCAGGAGACGTTTCGACAGGTCTGTGCGAAGACGTCATTCGAGCGGCCATACCGCAACTCTGACCGGCACGGCGCCCTGCGCGCGTACAGTTTCAGGGGCCGCGCGCACGGGAATGGGGCCCGCGGGGTGTGACTCCACCCAGATATCCGTGGCGTCGACGCCTTCAGCGAGCGAGATCACAACCTCCGCGACAGCGCGGCCCTTGCCGAAAAGATCGCGGAACTTGAGCCGCTCGAGATGGCGTTCCGAGGTGTTGATTTCCACGTAGTACCGTCGCGCCACGCCTGCCTTGCCGAAATCCACCGTAAGCCGGAAGCGGGACTGGCCCGGGAGCAGGGGCAGGCGCTGACGCAGCGCGGGCGCGGAGGTCGCGAAGCCGGAGCCGCCGGCTTTTGCGCGGCGCATCTTGCGCGTCCGTTTGTGTAATCTGCCTGGCAGGGAATTGTTGATTGCGCGGGTGCGCCTGGCCTGACGTCGCTTCGAGATCCGACGCCCAAGACCGCTCAGGAGTGAGTGTTCATCGCGTGGATGGAACAGGAACAGGGCTTCAAAATAGGCGAGCGGATTGCTCGTGCGGGTTTCGTGCCGCAAGACGTCCGCCACGTCAACTGGCACACTGACGTCCAGCACCTGGCTCATGTATCCAAGCGCGAGGTACGCATGTGGCACCATGTGCATATCGCGCACAGTCTTGAGGAAGAGTGGCCAGTCGACCGAGTCCGCTCCGATCAGTCGGGCGCAGTCGGCTATCCAGTCGACGTGGTGTTGAGCGTCGACTGTCCCATGGGCCAGAGCGATCGTGAACAGATCGGTGGGACATGGCACATGGACCTGGGCGCCGAGAAAGGTGACCGGGCGAGCCCGCTGCCAGAGCGCGGCTTCCGTTGGATGGGTATGCGGCACGGTGCGATGTATGCGCGTGTGAACGTCGATGTCGCCATTCGGCTCCTTGACGAAATTGAGGCCGTGAAAGCGCGGGCCCAGCGCTTCCAGGTAGAGCCTCGATGCCACATGGTCCGGCCGCCAGCCAGTTGTTTCCAGCACCTCAAGCACCACCGGATAATCCTGCGGCGAGATGACCAGATCGATATCATGGGCGATACGCCCCTTGAGGCTGCGCATGTCGAGTGCCGAAAAGGCGGCCCCCTTGATGACCAGCATCTTCACGTCGGCGTTCGTCAGCGCTTGCAGTACCGGTTCTGCCGCTTTCAGCGAGACGCGCGACTTGCTCCACAGCATTCGAACGAGACCGTCGATACGGGCGCGCTCGGGAATGTCGAGCCGAGAAGCGGGAAAACGGTTTGCAGCGCGCACCAGGAGCCGGTGCTCGGCGAAGGTCGCATCGTTCAGATCGGCAAGCTGAAGCCATTGCTTGAGCGCATCTGCGGCGCGTGCCTCCTGCGGACAGGCCGCCGCGATGATGAGCAGTTCCCGGGTTCCGCGCGGCCAGGCCCAGGCCGGCGACGGAAACCAGTTTCGTGTGCGCAGGGCCTTGTGTGGCAAGGGCGTGGAGACCTCGGGGAGCGTTTCCGGCATGCTCAGTCCTGCCCCGCACGCTTGCGGAGGATCGCTTGGCGGGCTGCGTAAAGGTAGCCGCCATCTCGGTCGGCGTTATGCGTTGAACTCAGGCTGCCCGGCCGGATCCGCCGCAAGGCCAGTGTGTCTTCCAGCATGGTGAGCCTGTGTCCGCCCTCGCGCACCCGCGCCAGCCAGTCAACCATGTCGCCGCAGCCGCCGGGGGGATCGATGATCGGACCGATCGTGGTGAATGCCTCTCGACGGATCACCATCGTCGTACGAAGCCAGCCCGGCACAGACGTGTTCCGCTTGCTGGCATGTTGCCCGTCCGCTGGCCGGAACGGTTGGATATGGGCAAATACCCCGCAGAGAGAGGCTTCCTCGGCGAGGCGGGCAAGTTGCGCCTCCATCTTGTTGGGTAGCCAGAGATCGTCGGAATCGAGCGTCGCGAGCAACGGCGCGCGGGATACTGCAAACCCGGCTGTGGTTGCCGCACCGACGCCTCTGTTTTCCTGATGCAAGATGACGATGTCGTCGCCAATCCCGCGCACCACGTTCGCCGTTCCGTCGCTCGAACCGTCATCAACGACGATGATCTGTGCCGGTTGCACCGTCTGCGCCCGTATCGAGGCGATGGCATCCCCGATGAAGGCGGCGGCGTTAAATGCGGGAATGATTGCGCTATAGCTTTGCATCGTTCCAGCGCTCCAGTTCGGCAATGTGCGTGTCGGTCAGAAATCCCTTTGGCAGCGGGGCTGCTCCGATCTTGCGGCGACGGTTGCCGGCCCGCAGCATTGCCCGCGTCATCTCCCTGCGCGCCTCGGTCACGTTATCGGTCACGCTGCCATGATTGCGTCGGTAACAAACGCCGATATCGTTATCGAACGCATAAGCAATGGGGCGTTCGAACATGCGGATGAGGTATTCGGTATCTTCGGCCTGACGCAGGGATTCATCGAAGACGCCGGTCGAGCGAATGAGCGCTGCGCGATAGAGCCCAGCCCCAAGCTGGATGGGGCGTCCATCCAGAATACGACCCTCGGGAGACGGTGCCAGAGCCAGACTGTCCTCCACTTCGAAAAACCTGGTGGCACAGTAGATCATATCGAGTTCAGGCGTCCGTGCGAATTTCGTCAAGTCACGTTGGAAGCGCCCTTCCGGTGACAGGTCGTCCGCATCGAGAAAGGCAACGAAATCCGTATCCGGGGCCATGGCTTCAAGGCAGGCGTTGCGGGCGGATGAGATGCCGGCGTGCGGTCTTTCCTGCAACCGGATTTCCGCAGCCTTACCGGCTAGGCCGCGCACGATCTCTGCGGTTGCGTCGCTGGATCCATCGTCTGTCACGAGGATTTCGAGCGTGGCCGCATCGCGCTGCCGCAACAGGGATTTCAACGCCGAGGCGATGGTGTCTTGCGCGTTGTAGGCGGGCATCACGACAGACAGTTTCAAGGATGTCCCCTGCTCAAGAAAGTTCGGACGAACTGTGCGACCTCGTCCGGATCGGTGCCGAGCTGGACATGCCACGCCGGTATCCGTCTGCAAAATCTGGCCAGAAACTCAAGGTCCGCCCGCCATGTCCCGAAGAGTTGGGCGAAACTGCTGGGGGCAAGAGCCAGCATGGCTTCCTTGGATGAGGCGGGGCGAGTGGTCGTGCGTTGCGCATTGCCGACAAGCGGCAGCAGGATCGCAGTGCCTTCCAGCGCTTGAGCCGAGGCGGAGGGTGCGAGGGCGGCGAAATCGAACTCGAACTTGCCTTGCCAGTTCGGTCCCTGAAAAAGCGGCGACGAGGGGGTGAGTTTCAATCTCTCAAGACCCGCTGGGTCCTGTTTCATCAGCTTGACGATCGGGCGCGCGACGATGTTCTCGGGCGTGATCTCGGCAAGTATATAGTCGTCGCCGACACTTGTAAGACCATCGAGAATGCCGCAAAGCGTCGTGCCCGATTTCCCGGATCCGCCCGGCCCCGCGAGGAAGACACAACGGCCGTTGAGACCAAGCGTTCCGGCGTGCACAAGCGGCCGGCCGATACCATGCATCGCCCAATGAATGAACAGGCGGAGCGGGATGGAGGTTTCCCAGGGCGGCAGCGCGTCGGTGGTGGTCATCAGCTGGACGCCTTCGCCAGCTTGCGGGTCGTAGAACTGCCAGAGATCCCGGTCGGGATCGTGAACGCCAAGGAGGTTTTCGTTTTCCAACGCGTCGCGCACCGGACCTCCGCCGATCACGCTATCCGCCCAGACGCAGCGCGGCATGTCGGGTACGCGCGCCGCGTCCAATACCGTCAGTCTGATTGTCCGTTGAGGCGCAGCGGTCGGATCGCCTGGCAGATCCTTGAGAGCATAGACCCGGGCGCAAGCTTCGCTATAGGCGGGGTCTGCGAAACCAATGTCGAGATCGACACCGTGGAGTGGGAAACTCCGCCTTGTGAGGCGGGCATCAGGAAGTGAGCGGGCAAAGGTCAGCGCGTCTTTTGCGAAGGCAGCAAGATTCGCACGGCCAACCTGGCGGGCGGGCGTCAGGATGGGATAGCTTCCTTCTGCAGCGGCCAGCCGGCTGCTTCGTCGACATCATGGACCGGATCGGCACGGATGAGATCCGCGAGGTCGTCGAACACTTCAAACGTCGGCGCATTTTCGATTGTGCCGAGTGAGATACGGGCTTGGTCATCCAACTCGGAATTGCCCGGTTCGTCCGACGGCGCCATCAGCTTGTGATCCTGAAGACTTCCCAGTAACGGTTTTATCGTCTCTCCAAGGGCGGCTTCGATTGCCAATGGTGCAAACCCAGCCTCCAGAAGTTTCCAGATAGCGCTCGCACTGCGGTTGAGGCTGAAATAGCAGCCTGTCTCCAGATCGAGAATGACGAACTCTCCGTCAAATTCTTCGCAAACCACGTCGGGGCCGGCCAGAACGAACTTGGTGCTAGCTGTCATTGGAGACTTTTCATTGGGAAAATTGGCAGTCCGCCGAACTTATGCGTTTTTTTGGGGGCTGCGCAACACTTCGGTCCGTCACTGGGGCGGAAAAGTCGACAGGTCAACTCATCTTGATTTGCCGTCGAGTTGGCGGAGTTGAGCCGAAAGGCTCGTTTGCACCTTGCGGCTCTTCCACATATTGCGCGTTCTGAACAAGGCAAGGCGCCGATCGTGGCGCTCGCACGTGTTGATGGCGACGAGCCTGGTGAATTGAGAGCGCCGATTTAGCGAAAGGCCATATGCGCGCCGTCGGCAATGATCCGATCCATGCCGTGCTGCGCCTGTGAGACGGGCGTCTCGCAAAACCAGAGCATATTCTTGTTGATCGGATTGAAGCAATTTGATCAACAAGAATATGCTCAAGGTATTGATCTTGAGTGGTTTCTTGTCGCTCAGGCGGTTTTGCCTGAGCGGAAAGCGCTCTAGTAGTCAGCCGAAAGCGCTTCGACGTGCCCGGGCGTAGCGGCTTGGTCCGATCAACCCTGTTTCGGGCGCGCGCGAGATGCCATGTCATCGTGCGGGGAGGGCGCAAAACGTCGAATAAGCGTGGCTAGTCCGCTCAGCGTCATCGGCTTGGTTTTGACCTCGACCATACCGGCCTCCAGGCAGGCGGTCCGGTCGTCATCGGAGGCGTTGGCGGTCATGGCGACAATGGGGACCCTTGCGGCGTCGGGGCCAAGCCGTTTGATTGCGCGCGTGGCTGCTATTCCGTCCATCTCCGGCATCTGCACGTCCATCAGCACGAGATCGAAGGTGCCCGAGCGCATCTCGCTGAGTGCCTGAAGCCCGCTGGACGCGGTGCAAACCGCTTGTCCGAGACTGGAGAGGAACGCGTTGGCGATCTGCTGATTGATCGGATTGTCCTCCACCAGAAGGATGGAGAGTGCGGGGAGCGGCTCTGGGGGAATTTTGTTCGTACGCTCCACAGTTGACAACGCGTCTTGTGTGGCGGCGATGCGCACCGGAAATGCGAAGCTGAACACGCTGCCTCGATTGGGCGCGCTGTCAACCTCGATCGTTCCGCCAAGACTTTCCGCCAGTTGCTTGCAGATAGCGAGCCCAAGCCCGGTTCCGCCATAATGCCGGGCGATCGAAGCGTCGAGCTGATTGAACGGCGTGAAGAGCTGCGCCCGTGCGTTTTCGGCGATGCCTATTCCCGTATCCGAGACCGCTATCGTGAGCCAGCAGCCCCTTGCACGTACCTCCTGATGAACCTGAACGCAAACATCGCCGTTCGCGGTGAACTTGATGGCGTTACTCAAAAGGTTCAGCAGGACCTGTTCGACCCGCTTGGGGTCGCCGACATAGGTGGTCGAGGCTACGTCCATCAGATCAACACTCAACCGGTTATTGTGCTCGACGGCACGCCCCTGCATCAGGGCGACCGTGGCACCGACGACGTCGCTGATACGGAAGGGAACGGCTTCGGGAGGCGCGAGACCGTGTTCGAACTTGGCGAAATCGAGGACTTCGTTGAGCATTTCCAGAAGGAGTTGTCCCGAGCGCGCGATGGTGCGCACGTTGCTCAGTTCCTTTTCCGGCAGGCGGCTTTGCGACAGCAGTTCCGCCATCCCGAGGATGGCGTTGAGCGGCGTGCGGATTTCGTGGCCGATTGTGGCCATGAAGACCGACTTCGCGCGGTTGCCGGCTTCCGCTTGTTGATAGGCCTGGCTCATGTCCTGAGCTGCCTGGGATAGCTTCAGCCGCGTGCGATACACGAGCCGCATCTGGCGCATGAGATTGAGGATGAGAAGCGTTGTGCATATGCCGAGCGCGAGAATGAGACCGAAGGCATAGGTCTGGACGGTGAGAATGGCGGAGCGTGAGTCCGCGCGGCTCGTTGCGACGACAGCGTTCGTACGCACGAGCAGCGTGCTTGTGAGGTTTTCAAGCCGTTGCAGCTTGTCCGCGACACGTGACAGCGCGGGCAGGTCTAACATTCCCTGGGCGTTGATGGCGTTGAAAACCGGTTCGATTCCCGTGACGATGGCTGCTGCGGCAGCCATCAGTCCGCGGATCGGCGTTGTTTGCGTGAAGCGGCTGTTGAGATCCGCCTCCTGGAGGTGAACCATGCGGGAATAGAGGATGTCGTAGCGCAAAACGAGGTCTTCGGGGGTAGGGTCGGGAAGCAGCCGTGGATCGCCGGGAGCCTGTGCAGCGCGTGCGAAGGCCACGATATGCGCCAGTTCTCGCGTCTCGCGATCAAACTGATGGATCGCCCAAATTGCGTCTTCTCGAATGCTGTCCTGCAGTTGGTTTTCGCGAGTGATGATGATCATGAACATGGCGGCCGTGGCCAATAGCAAGACCCCTGAGAGCGCCAGCAGGTATTTGGTTGCCCGTCCCGCCTGTTCGACAGCGAGCTGACTGTCCCTCAGCTCGCCTTTCAACGCACAACCTCGATTTCACGGATCTGCCAAACCGAACGCACGAAGTATTTTTCGTTGTAGACGTCGGGGTTCTTGTCGAAGGGGTAGATGAGGAATATCGGTCCCTTGTCCCGTATGCTCATGTATTGGTCATTTTTCTTCAGAGCGAGGATAGTGTCCAGTTCATATGCGTCCGAAAGCGGGACTTCGGCGCTGTAATCGTTCAAGGCGCGGATCACAAGCGTGCTTCCGGAGGCGCCCACGCGATCAAGAACGGAGCGCAGCAACGGACCTTCGAAGGTGACAATGCCCTGGGTCCATGGCGTCTGGACAGTGGCGATGCGGCCCGGCAGAGCGTTCAGCATCGCTAGGTCGAAGTGGGCGGCGCCGTCGCGGTTGGTGTGAGCAATGTTTCCATGCACCACGAGGAGCGCCTTGCCCTTCGGTGTCTCCAGTTCTTCGGCGTTGACGCTCTCGATGGTTACCGGTGTCAATGCGATCAACCACAAGAGCATTGCAAACAGGGGTTTCATTTCCATCTCCACGATTGCTTCATCTTGGATCCGTGTTTTCCTCTGCCGAGACGTCTTCGGGGGCATCCCCGGGGCGGTCGCAGAAGTGAACGGTGGCTTCGACCGTGTTGCCCGCGCCGATATAGGAGAGCTCGTCGAAGCACATGCGGCAGACAAGCCGGATGCCGCGTCCGTTCGGGCGTTCAAGTTGCAGCTCCCGTTTCAGAAACTTGCGGAAATCGAAGCCGGGACCTTCGTCGCTGACCTGCAGACGGGCGCTGTTTGGGCCGGCGGAGAAGACCACGCGCGCGACGCGGTCGCGGTAGCGTTTGAGCCTCAATCTGCGGGTAACTTCCTCGTGGAAGCGGCCGGTTTCGAGAAGGCGGGTCTTTTCTTCGAAACTGATCCCCAGGTTCCCGTGCTCTATTGCGTTGGACAGCAATTCCCATATGCCGATGCGAACCTTCTCCGGTTCGGGGGTATTGCTGGCCAGAAGGTTCGACAGTTTCTCAGCCTCCTCCAGTGAGCGGATCTCGAAGACGCCGGACAGGAGCAAGCCGAACTCGGAGGGCTCCGCGCGCGGAGACGCGGGAACGGGAGAGGGATGGGGAACCCTGGTGTGCAACAGGTCTTGGAGGGGGAGAGAGTCTTGTGGTGCCTCATCCACGAGCGTCGCTCCGGCCTGGCGCACCTGTTCGCGCATTTCCGTATCGGCCTCCTCCATCAGGACAACCGTATGCAGCGCAGGACAGATTGCGGCAGGGAGAGGTTGACGCAGAAGGTTCTGGATATGCGCGCGCGGTAATGGCTCTTCGACGAGGGCGACCTCGATATTGTCGCAACATGCGCACACGATCTGTTTCAGATCCTGTGGGGTTTCGACGAACCGGAAACGGGCGCCCTTTTTCTGCAAGACGGCCGCGGCGGATAGGATCCGGCTGGCATCGTCGGACAGGATCGCCACGAGGCCCCTCCTGTTGCGAGATGTTGCGGGACCTGAACGCCCTGCGAGAGGGTCGGATTGGCTCATGGAGCCGCGCTCCTCGATTTGAGAATCACAATCGTCAGGTCGTCTTCGGGCTTCTCCATACCGGTCTTGCGAAGATGATTGAGAACCTTCTCCTTCTGTTCTTGCGGTGTTGCCCCGGCGGACATGCTTTGAAGGAATTCGCACAGAGAATGTGTCGTGAAGACCGCATTCGGGGGTTCCGGAGTTTCGATCAACGCATCGCTGTAGAGAAAAAGCGTGCTGCCAGGCGGGAATGCACAGGTTGCATTTTCGTAGCGTGCCCCGCTGAGCAGGCCGATTGGATAGCCGGCGCTGTCGAGGGACTGGAAGGAACCTGCGGTGTCGGGGGAATTCAGGAGTGGGGGCGGGGCGCCGGCGGAAGCATAGTCGAATGTGTTGCGCGCAAAATCGATGAAGGCGCAAAACACGGTTGCGAACTGGCCGGCTGGTAGCAGGTCGTAGAAGAAGACATTGAGTTGGGAGAGCCATTCGGCCGGGGAACCCGCCTTGACGGCGCCGCCGACGATGAAGGAATGCAGGCGGAAGGTGTTCAATGCGGCGCCGACGCCGTGGCCGGAGAAGTCGGCGCTGAACACGGCCAGCCGGTCGTCATCGATCGGGGAAAGGCCCCAGAGGTCGCCGCCCAGTCCGATGGAGGCTTCATAGTGACTGGCAAGGGTGACGCCGTAGCGCGCGCTTATCGCGGCGAGTTCGTCGTCTTCGGGCAGGATGGATTCCTGCATCGTACGCGCGAGCGCCAGCTCGTTTTCCATGCGCCGCTGGAAATCCGAAAGACGGGCGATCAGACGCCGTTTTTCCAGATGCGTCCGCACGCGGCCGAGCAATTCCTGGGGGTCGATCGGCTTGGAGATCAGGTCGGCCGCGCCCGCGCTGAAGACGGCGGAGCGTTCCTCGGACTTGTTGAGCGCTGTTTGAACCAGGATCGGTACATTAGCCGTTTCGGGAGATGAGTGGAGGCGGTGACACAGCTCGAAGCCATCGATGCGCGGCATCATCAGATCGGTGATAATGAGATCGGGGGCCCATTCGTGCGCGATGTCTAGCCCTTCGGCCCCATCGCAGGCTTCGCGCAAGTTGACGTAGCCGTAATTGCGCAGATAGCCGGCGATCACCGCACGGACCGTCAATGTGTCATCGACGATCAGAATGCGTGAGTTCTTCAACTCGAAACCGAGGTTGTCGCTGAACCGGTGGCTCTGGGCCTCGTCAAATCCCTCCCGATCCCTCCTCATGGGCACGCCATCATTTTTCGACGTTCAGGAGCTTGTCGAACTTGCCGAGTTCGATGAGCGCCTTCACGTGGCCTTGCGGGGAACGCAGGGTGAGAGACCAGCCATTCTCCTTGCCGGTTTCCAAAGCAACCATGAACATGCCAAGACCGGAGGAGTCGATGGACTGCAATTCCGACAGGTCGATAATGCACGACTCCACTTTCGCTGCCGTGATCTGGTTGAGCAGATGGCGGAATTCGGCGTGGTCGGAGAACACCAAACGTCCGCTCAGCTTGATGTGATGGGTTTGGCCCGTCTGGCTGGTCTGGGCATTCATGGAACGGGTTCCTTCAGAAAAGCTCGATGGTGTCGTCGAGCTCGGACGGGGCGGCGGAATTGCTGTTGCTTGCCCCTTGCGCGGGCGTGGCCGTATCCACGGTGAGCTGGAGGTGGTTCAGGAAGCGCGCCCGGACGTCGCCGAGCGAGAATTCGCTGGCGATGGCGCGGGCCCATTCGCCGTCCACTGCTTCGCTCTTATCCGTTTCAGGGAGTTCGCGTTTCGTCCTGCTCTCCAGGTCCGTATTGCCGGTGGCCAGTGCGTTCAAACCAATGCCAACGTTCTGCAGGACCTGCGTGGTCCGATCCTGGAACTGCATACTGACGACGGCTGCGGAAATATCGTTGGTGATATCCTGGGATGTGGACGCGGTATCTTCCAGGAACTGCGATAGGCGAGCATTCTGGCCGACGATGCAATCCATGATCATCGTAAAGCGGGCATTGGTCTCGACATTCTGCTCCGACATGTCCAGGCTCGCGATGTCCTGCACGAGGGAATGTGTCTTGTGCAGATTTTCCGAGATCGATCCGAGTTGTCCCTTCAGCGTGCTCGCCATGTCGCCGACCCGCTTGGCCAGCTCTCGGACCTCCTGGGCGACGACAGCGAACCCCCGCCCGGCTTCGCCTGCACGCGCCGCCTCGATCTTCGCGTTGAGTGCCAGAAGATTGGTCTGGTAGTTGATCTTGTCGATTTGCTGGACACTCTTGTCGACATCCGCCAGCTCGACCATCACGTCGTCGAGCGTGTAAACCATCGATATGCTGCGCGAGGACAGGTGGATGATCCGTTCCATCAGATCCGAAAGCGTCGTTCGCAGTCCTCCTGCGAATTCCGTCAAGGGGATGACCTCGTCACCGATCGTGACCGCTGTCGTCAGTTCCGCGATCTCGAGCACGGATCGCGCTTGCTCCTGCGTCTTGTCGGCAATGCTTTGAAAACGGCCGGTCAGATCGGAGACGCTTTCCTCCACATCCGTCGACGCCCGTCCGATCTCGGCGACGAGCGCTTCCAAGGCGTAACGTTGCGTGCGTGAAAGGCCCAGCCATTTGTCCAGGAGATCGACTGCCTGCTCTTTATTCAGGTCTTGTTGCATAACTAGGAATATTCCCTGAATTATATGAGTATGGAGTCGGAAATGCCGCACATATTTCTGATGCAGAATGGTTTATATGCGGTTTATCTGATCTGTATACTTATACATACGGAATTTTACTTGCAGATTTTTATATGCGGGTCGTGCGTAACGCGGTCGGGCTGCAGGCATCCAGGATATTCTGGGCAATTTGATCGAGCGGTAGTTGTGTCTCGACCGCTCCACATTCCATCGCGGCGCGCGGCATGCCGTAGACGATGCAGCTCGCAGCGTCCTGACCGAATGTTGTGGAACCCGCCTTGCGCATTTCCAGAAGGCCCAGGGCGCCGTCCTTGCCCATTCCCGTCAGGATCACGCCGAGTGCATTGCGGCCGGCGGCGGTGGCCACGGAACGGAACAGCACGTCCACAGACGGGCAATGACCGGACACGCGATCGTCTCCATTCACATTGCATACGTAGTTGGCGCCGCTGCGTGTCAGACGAAGGTGTAGATCCCCGGGGGCGATATAGGCGTGTCCGGGCAGGACGCGTGTGCCTTCGCGCGCTTCCTCCACCGCAATGTTGCAAAGTCCGTCGAGACGTTTGGCGAACGTTGAGGTGAAATGGACAGGCATGTGCTGCGTGATGAGGATGGCGGGACTATCGGCGGGAAGCGCGGAAAGAACCGTTCGAAGTGCTTCCACCCCACCTGTCGAGGCGCCTATGGCGACGATCTTCTCCGTCGAGGAATACCCGCTGTTGCGCGGCTCGGCGGCGGTTCGCATCGGCTCGCGCCGCAGGTTGGCAGAGGCCGCCGTCTTGACCTTGGCGCAGATTTCCACCTGCTTTTCCAGAAGGCCGAACTGAAGATCTACCGTGGGTTTGGCCACGAAATCAATGGCGCCCATTTCCAGGGCCTGCAACGTCGTGTCCGCGCCGGCCTGCGTGAGAGACGACACCATGACCACCGGCATGGGGCGCAGGGTCATGATCTTGTGCAGGAATTCCAATCCGTCCATGCGCGGCATCTCAATGTCGAGTGTAATGACATCGGGGAGAAGCTGTTTGATCTTGTCGCGCGCGGCGTAGGGGTCGGATGCGCTGCCGACGACCTCGATGTCGGGATCGCCGGACAGCATCCTGGTCAGCAACTGACGGATCAGTGCGGAATCGTCGACGATCAGTACACGGACCGGTTTGTGCGGCATCACTGTCCTCAATCGAAAAGGTCGACGTCGCCTTCAATCGGCTGTTGTTGCAGGGACTGGACATAATTCTGCTCGGAGCGGATGAGGCGGAGGTCTGTCGTGGGTTTCAACAAGAGGCGTTTGACCGCGCCCGTGGCGGGAAAATAGTGGATACGCCGGCCGCGGGGGCCACCGAGATCTTGCGACTTGAAAGGCAGCCCTTCGGTCCTCAGGTAACCCAGAGCAAATTCGAGGTTCTGGGTGCCGACCATGCTCGGACCGTTGTAGAGGTTCGCGCCACCGAAGAGCTTGATTTCCAGATCTGCGCGTGGGCACCCGGTTTTCAAGACGTCGTTGATCAAGGCTTCCATGGCGAAATTGCCGTAGCGCATGGCCGAGCTCAGACCACTCCAGTCGCCACTGTCGCTTCGAGGCAGCATGAAGTGGTTCATGCCACCGTAGCCGGTGCGCGGATTGCGCACGCACGCGGCGACGCAGGAGCCCAGGATGGTGACGATCATTTCGTCCCTGGCGCCCGTAGTGTAGTAGGCGCCGGGCAGAACGCGGACCTGTTCCACGCCGTATTGATGGTTGAAGGAGCGCGACACGGCCGGCATCCCGCCGGGGTGTGGGCTTGCGGGTGCAGGGGTGAGCAGGGACGCGGTCACGCGGTGCGCTTTCGATAGATCGTGCGGCCCTTGAGCTCGAAAGTCGTCTGACGATCGAGCAGGCTCTCCGAATGGCCGATGTAGAGCCACCCGTCGGGGCGCAGAAGGTCCGCGAAACGGTTTATCAGCCGTGTCTTGGTGGGGGCGTCGAAATAGATCATCACGTTTCTGCAGAAAATGGCGTCGAAAGGACCCCGCATGGGCCATTGGCCCAGAAGATTGAGTTGCTTGAAGGCGATCAGACGCCGCAGATCGGGCGCGGCCGTCAGACCGGCGTCCGTGCTCGGAGTGCGTGAGAAATGATGGGCGATCAGGGGACGCGGGACCTGCGAGAAGGCGTCTATGGGATAGATGCCGGCGGAGGCATGTGCGAGCACGGAGGTGTCGAGGTCGGTGGCCAGAATACGGGCGTCCCAGTTGTTCAGATCGCGAAAGCCCTGGCAGATTGTCATGGCGATGGAGTAGGGCTCCTCGCCAGTGGAGCACCCCGCCGACCAGATCCGCATCCGACGACGCCCCGTCCGGTGCGCTTCCTCCCTGATCTCCGGCAGGACGGTTGCCGCCAGATGTTCGAAGTGATGCGGCTCGCGCATGAACTTCGTGAGATTGGTGGTGATCGCATTGATCAGCAGACCGAGTTCGCTCTCGCCGCGACGGCCGGATACCAGGGCGCAGTAGTCTCTGAATGTTCTCAGGTTCAATTGGCGCAAGCGCTTGGTCAGACGCGAATAGACCATGCTCTTCTTGTGCGCTTTCAGCACGATGCCGCTATTGTCGTAGACCAGCTTCGAAAGCGCGGCGAAGTCCTCATCGGTGAAGAGGAATTCCGGTTGCTTTTGCAATGGAGCGGGGGTTGGCGAGAGCATGGGTGACGGAACCTGGATTGGACGGCGGGCTCCGGCCGCATCGCGTCTTGAGCGATACGGCCGGTCGACGGGATAAAGCTCGAAGGCGGTGCTGTCACGGCGCTCGCGGGCTCAGAATTCCTTCCAGTCGTCGTCCTCCAGCGCGGTCTGCAGGCTTGCCTGCATGGCAGCGACGCCGCCGCTACCGCCTGTAGCCGCACGTTGCGGGATGCGGACGGGCCTTGCGGGCGCCGGTACGCGTTGCGATGTTGGATGCAGTCGCGTGACCGCCTCACCTTCCGAACGTACCCTTTCCATGGCGGCCTCATCCAACTGGTAGACGGCCATGCGCTGGTAGAGGTTTTCGGCCTGTTCCTGCAGCATGCGGCAAGCGGCGGCGCTTTCCTCGACCAGGGCGGAGTTCTGCTGGGTCATCTCGTCCATCTGGCCGATCGCCTTGTTGATCTCCTCCACGCTGGTGGACTGTTCTCGGTTGGCGGCGGCGATCTCGGAAACGATGTCGGTTACGCGCTTGACGGAATCGACGATCTCGGTCAGCGAATTGCCGGCGTCGTTGACCAGCGATACGCCGTCCTTGACCTGGCGACCGCTTTCCACGATCAGCGCCTTGATGTCGCGCGCGGCCTGTGACGAGCGTTGAGCCAGAGAACGAACTTCCGAGGCGACCACCGCAAATCCCTTACCCGCGTCTCCGGCGCGTGCGGCTTCCACCGCGGCGTTGAGTGCGAGCAGGTTGGTCTGGAACGCGATTTCATCGATCACGCCGATGATGTCGGAGATTTTCTGGGAAGATGTCTCTATCTGCGACATCGCGTCGACGGCACGGGTCACGACAGCGCCGCCGTCTGTGGCCACGCCGCGCGCGTTGATGGCCAGCTGGTTTGCCTGCTGGGCATTGTCGGCGTTCTGTTTCGTGGTTGCAGCGATCTCCTCCATGGAAGCGGCCGTTTCCTCCAGATTGGAGGCTTGCTGCTCTGTGCGCTGCGAAAGGTCATTGGTGCCGGTGGTAATCTCCTCCGCTCCTTCATTGACGGAGCGCGAGGATGTGATGATGAAGGCGACCAGGTTCGACATGGTGTCGAGCAGGCCGTTGATGCCTTCGCACATATCCGCGACTTCGCCCGTCATTCCCTCAAGCGGAATGCGCTTGCGCAAGTCGTTCGACTTGGCTGCGGCGACGGCGGACTGGCAACTGGAGACGGCGTTCTCCAGCATCTGCGACAGTCTCACTTCCTCGGTGATATCGGTGGCGAACTTGACGACCTTGAAGGGGCGCCCGTCTGCGTCGAGTATCGGGTTGTAGCTGGCCTGGATCCAGATTTCGTCGCCGGTCTTGGAGATACGCTTGTAACGGCCGCTGTCATAGATGCCGTGGCCGAGCTTCTCCCAGAACTGGCGGTATTCGGGCGAATGACGGTAGGCCGGCTCCACAAACACGGAATGGTGCTTGCCCTTCAGTTCCTCAAGGCTGTAGCCGAGCGTGGCGAGGAAGTTCTGATTGGCGTTAAGAACCGTTCCGTCGAGAGCGAATTCGATAACCGCCTGCGCCTTGTTGATGGCTTCCAGTTGGCCGCGGAAATTGGCGTTCTGGTTGGTTTGCTCGGTGATATCGGAAGCGTATTTCACCACCTTGAGCACATTGCCATCGGCGTCGAGGATCGGATTGTAGCTGGCTTCCAGCCATATCTCCTTACCGTCCTTTGCGATGCGCTTGTACTGGCCTCGGTCGAGTTCGCCGCGCCCTAGCTTTTCCCAGAACAGACGGTATTCGGTCGTGTCCCGTTCGCCCTTCGGCATAAGAATTGAGTGGTGTTTGCCCCGTATCTCGTCGAGGCTGTACCCGGTCGCTTTCTCGAAATTCTTGTTTGCGCGCAGGATTGTACCGTCAGTGGCGAACTCAATCACCGCCAGAGCCTTGTTTATGGCATCGATCTGGCCGCGGAAATTGGCATTCAGCTCGTTGAATTCGGTGACGTCCGCCCATTCCAGGGTGTTGCCGATATAAGTACCCGACGTGTCGAATACGCCTGTGATGTTGAGTTCAATGGTGAGGGGGCCGACGTTGATCTCTGTCTTGTGGGGCAGATTGGCCGGATCCGCGAGAAGGCGGCGTTGATGGCTCGGGTTCTTGTGGAACACATCGATGTTCGTTCCCACGATCTTGTTGGGATTGAAGTCGCGAAGGAGTGTTCTGAAATGCTCCTCATGCTTCGTCAGCAGCGCCATCGTGCTGCCGTTGACATAAGTGATCGTGAAGTCCCGGTCGATCATCATGATCGCGGTCGACACATTGTCGATCGCCTGGCGCAGGTTGCGACCGATTTCCTGCTCCCGGGTGTCCGCGCCGGTTGTGGAATTGAAGTTGAACCAGGACATCTTGTATTTCCTTTCGACCTTCCGGATCGGGCTGGCGAGGGGGCCTCGAACCCCCGGCAAGGGATCAAGCTGGAGGATGTCGTCGCCGCGGCTCCGAGCCGGGACGGCATCCGCTCATTCCTGTCAGGCGGCGATCTCTCCGGCCGCTGTTGTCTGTTCGCGCCCGAATAGCTTTTCGAGCGAAAGAATGATGACCATTCCGGTCTTGGTGGTGACGATGCCGGACAGGTATGTGGTGGACGCGACCTGTTCCGTGTCGGGCACCGGGCGGATGGCATCCGTGTCGATAGTCAGGATGTCGGACACGGCATCCACGAGCAGACCGATCGTCCGGTCCATGACGCTGGCGATGATGACCACGTGAAAGGCCGTCGCTTCGGTCATGCCCATGCCGAACCGACAGCGCAGATCGAAGATCGGCACGATGGTGCCGCGCAGGTTCATGACGCCGCGGTTGTAAGGTGGCTGATTGGGCAGGGTCGCGGTCGACGTCCAGCCCTTGATTTCACGCACCGAGATTATGTCGATGGCGAATTCCTCGTTGTCGACGCGAAAACTGATGAACTGGCGCGGCTCACGTATGGAATGGTCCGCCTGGTCGGGCGTTCCCGCACCAGGCGCGGACAGGTCTTTGTTGGCGGTCATGACAATCCTCCGTTTCGCTCACGCCAGAGCGGCGAGGGGAGCTTCAGCTTCGGGTGAGGGTATTGGAGCGCTCCCGGTGTCGGAGCAGGGCGCGGACGCGCGCTCTCGGCGCCCGCTGACGTGATCCGGCATGCGGCGCAATTGTTCGACGTCGAGGATCAGTGACACGCGGCCGTCGCCCAGAATGGTGGCGCCGGATATGCCGGGAATGGGTTCGAAATTGTCGTGCAGGCTCTTGATCACGACCTGTTGCTGGCCGATCAGCTCGTCGACGACGATCCCGATCTTGTTGTTGTTGGTGCTCTCGACCAGCACGACGAGGCCGTCCCAGGCGTTGGGTATGGCTTCGCTGACGCCGAAGATCCGGCTCAAGTGGATGAGGCGGATGTACTCGCCGCGAATGAAAACCACCTCGCCGCCGCCGGTCAGAGCGCGCACATGGGCGGGGTCCGGCTTGAAGCTCTCTACGATACTCGTCAGGGGAAGAATGTATTTCTCCCGTCCGACAGCCACGAGCATACCGTCGAGTACCGCCAGCGTGAGCGGGATGCTCAAGGTGAAGCGGGTGCCTTTTCCCGCCTCGGAACGCATGGCGATGCGTCCGCCGAGATTGACAATGTTGCGCCGCACGACGTCCATGCCGACGCCGCGTCCGGACACATCGGACACGGCGGCTGCCGTGGAAAAACCCGGTGCGAAGATCAAATCATCGATTTCCTCGTCGGATATCTTTGCATCCGGCGCGATGAGGCCCTTTTCCACTGCCTTCGCGAAGAGCTTTTCGCGACTGATACCAGCGCCGTCGTCGGTCAACTCGATGCGGATGTTGCCACCGGCGTGGCTGGCGGTCAGGCGCACGGTGCCTTGTTCCGGCTTGCCGTCCGCTAGGCGAACTTCCGGCGGTTCGATGCCGTGGTCGACAGCGTTTCGGATCATGTGCGTCAACGGATCTGCCAGTTCCTCGATGACCGTCTTGTCGACCTCGGTCTGCTCGCCGGCGGTAACGAGCCGCACTTTCTTGCCGAGCTTGGCGGAGATGTCGCGCACCATACGGGGCATGCGCGCGAACACGGATTTGACCGGCTGCATGCGGATCGCCATGACGCATTCCTGCAATTCACGCGTCAGTGTTGCGATTTCGTCGAAACCCTGCGTCGTGGTGAGCTGCGGCGTGTCGCCTGCATCCGAGTGGGATTGCTGGACCAGCATCGATTGGGCGATGATCAGCTCTCCGACCACATTGACCAGCCGGTCCACACGGGCCAGATCGACGCGAATGGAGGTCACGCCGGCACTTTTCTGATTGACCGCAGCCTGTCCGGCACCCCCAGTCTCCGCTGTCGAAGCTGGGAGCTGCGATGTCGTTGCGAGATGCGGGTGGGGAACCGTCTGCGTGGCTTCGGCCGGCATTGTTGCTGTGCCGCTTTCTTCATCGTCGATCGGCTCGGCCACCGGCAGATGTGCCTCTGGGGCGATGACCAGGTCGCAATCCTCGTCTACGAATTCGAAGACCTCGCGCAGATCGGCAAGCGGGCGGTCTGTCTCGATCTCGATATCCCAGGCGAGGTAGGCGTCTTCCGGTTCTAGGGCGCCGAGGTTGGGCAGGCGGCTGGTGTCGCATGTGACCGCGACGTCGCCGAGCCGCATGAGTTCCCGGATCAGCAGAAGTGGTTCGTTCGCGTGACGAAACAGTTCCGGGAACGGCGCAAACCGGATGGAATAGCGCGTTGAAGCGCTCTTTGCCGACGTGTCGTCTGTAACTGCGGACACCGCATCCGGGGCGGGAGTATCAGTGTGCCGGGCCAGCCCCGCCTGCTGGAGAAGTGCGGCGAGTTCCGCTCCCTCGGCTTCGCCGAAATCGGCGGCAAGCTCGCGCCCCTCTTGGGCCGCCTCCACCAACGTCGCCAACACGTCGGCGGCCCGTACCAGAGCTGCGGTCACCGCCTCGCTCTGGTGGACCTGTCCATCGCGCAAGGCATCGAGAAGGGTTTCATAGGTGTGGGAAAATGAGACGAGCCGAGTGAAATTGAAGGCGCCTGCACCGGCCTTGATCGAATGGACGGCCCGGAAGATCGCGTTCAGTTCTTCTGTATCGCCGGCGCGCTCCTGAAGATCGGCGAGATGCTCTTCGAGCGCGGAAAGCAATTCCGCGCATTCCTCGAAGAAGGTCTGGCGAAACTGCGCGAATTCGTCGGTGTCGGGGCGATCGGAGTTCAATGGTTCTGTCCTCCTGGCGTCAGCTCGACGGGCAGACCTTGTTGACGACCTGAAGCAGCTTCTCCGGGGCGAATGGCTTGATGATCCAGCCGGTAGCTCCGGCCGCGCGGCCTTCAGCCTTCTTCTGATCGCCGCCCTCGGTCGTCAGGATGAGGATGGGAATGGAACGGTGGCTCGTTCCGGCCCGCACCTTTTTCACCAACGTGACCCCGTCCATATTGGGCATGTTGATGTCGGTGATGATCAGATCGACACGAGTACCGTCCAGAAGCGAGAGCGCTTTGACGCCATCCTCGGCTTCCACGACCTCGAAACCCGCGCCACTGAGCGTGAAACGCACCATGTCGCGCATGGTCTTGGAATCGTCGACGGTCAAAATCCGCTTGCCCATTTAATCGGTGCTCCAGCGCTGCAATTCTTCGACAAGGCCCAGATCCGCACATGCGGCCAAAAAGGCCGGCGACGGAGCATTGATGGTGAAGGTACGTCCCTCGGTGCTCAACGAGCGGCCCGCAGACAAAAGAACCTGAATGCAGGCAGTGCCCACGCGGGAGACCTGTTGCGCATTGACACAAACGGCGCGATCTCCGCCGTCTTCGGCGGTCAACGTCGCCTTGAGGTCAGATGCCGCCTCTATATCCAGATGTTCGGGAAGATTTATTATCAGCATTTATTCTTCATACACAATTTTGTCTGGGCGTTTTGTTTGACATCTGCGCGAAGGCGACGCAAAGATAAGTTTGTAATTTTGTTTGTAATACTTGTGCATTATATCGTTTAAATAATAATTAATGCGATGTATTTACCGTCATAAATATTAATACGTATGTATATACTCTATATGTATTTATCGGAATGGAGGGCGCGTTCGTGCGGTACACGCAAGGTCACCACCTCTATTCTGCTGCGCGTCGAAGACTGCCATCATCCAGCAACCCGAGAACCAGGTGCAGGGAGGCGTGCAACTTGTTGGCGTATTCTGCCTTTTCGCTATCCGGTACGTCTTCCACTTTACGGGCGAGGGCGGTGATGTCGTCCAACCCGAACTGGGCGAACAATCCCGCGCATCTGTGAGCCTCCGTGCGTATGGTCGGGAGGTCGCTCTCCTCAAGCGCGATTTTGAGAGTGTCCATGTAGGACTCCGTGTTGCCGCGGAGCTTGTTCAAAAGGTCCGCGAATGTCTCCGCACCCACCGCGTTCCTGAGTTCTCGCAAGGTCGTGTTGTCGATGTGGGGGTGTTCGAAGGCCATGGATCTGGCCTTTCGGAGGGGGCTTGCGCTCGCGGCTGAGCGATAGGTTGTCGTGGATACGGACCCGTCTGCGACGCGCGACGATGAAGGCACGATCGAGTTCACGGCAGTGTCCAGGTCGGATTGCCGCAAGGGTTTGACCAGATAGTCGTCGAACCCGGCCCGCGCGGCGCGTTCGCGGCTTTCCGTATGGGCCTGTGCTGTCAGGGCGAATATGGGGATGGTGTTTGTTGGTGCTGGCAATCTGCGCATCATCATCGCCGTTGCGAAGCCGTCGAGCCTCGGCATTTGTATATCGAGGATCACCAGATCGAAGTGCTCGTTTCGGATGGCGTCGAGCGCCTCTTGACCGTCTTCGACGGCGTGTACGGTGTGGCCGTTGCGTTCAAGCATCTTGGTGACGATCACGCGGCTTGCCGGCGTGTCCTCGGCGACCAGGATGCGCAATGTTTGGGGGGACATATCCGGGGCGTGCGCCTGGAAACCCTTCATGTCGGCGGCGTATGCCGGACTCTCTTCGGTGACAACCAGAGGAATGTCGAGCCGGAAGGTGGTCGTGTAACCGGGGCGTTCGCACAGGGAGACGGCTCCCCCCATCAGGTCCGCGAGCCGTTTGCAGATTGCCAGCCCCATGCCTGAGCCGGCGAGGCCCTTGTCGGCTTCTTGCCTGCCCTGCTCGAATGCGTCGAATAGCCGGTGTACGTCGCTGGACGGGATGCCGATGCCTGTGTCGCGAATTTCGAAATACAGCCTGTCTCCGTCCTCGCATCTGTTGCGTCCGGCGACGAGCTCCACACATCCCGTTTCGGTAAACTTGACTGCATTGGCGAGCAGGTTGAGGACGATCTGGTGGAGACGGTCGCGATCCGCGTGAATGACATCGGGCAGATCGCGCGCGAAGGACTGGCGCAACTCGATCGGCTTTTCCGCAGTAAGGACGCGTGCGATGTTCAGCAAGCGCTCGAGCATCGCCTCGAGATTGAATTCGCTCGGGCGCAGTTCCATCCGGCCGCTCTCAAGACGCGAGATGTCCAGAATGTCATTGACCAGTGCCAGAAGATTCTGGGCGGCTTCGTCAATGCCATCGGAAAAAAGCCGCTGTTCGTCATCGAGCTCGCTATCGCGCAAGAGCTGACAGTAGCCCATGACAGCATTCATCGGAGTGCGGATCTCATGGCTTATCATGGCCAGGAATTCTGATTTTGCGCGGTTGGCGCGCTGTGCCGCGCTCGCAAGCTCTTCTGTGCGGAAGGCCTGGGCTTCCAGCGTTGCTGCCTGACGTTCGAGGCGTGTGTAAGCGTCGGAAAGGGCACTCTCGCGGGTCTTGGCCTCGGTGATGTCGGTAAGCACGTTCACAATGCCGCCGGTGCGCGTGCGGCGGTTGGAGATCTGGATCCAGCGTCCGTCTGCCAGGCCTTCCTCGACAGCGGCGCAGGACTGGTCACGGCGTCGATTTACGCGGTTGGCGACAAAATGCTCGATGTCATCGATCGGCCCGTAGGTGCCGGCCTGCGCGGCTGCGCGGATGATATCGCGAAAGGCTACGCCGGGCGCGATCTCCAGATCCACTTCCGAGTAGAGCGCGCGAAAAGGAGCGTTGCACAATACAAGCCGGTCCCGATCGTCGAAGATCGAAAATCCCTCCTGCGTGCTTTCAATGGCGTCCAGCAGGGTAGAGCGTGCATCCTGTGCCTCTTCCGCCAGCCGGCCGATGGACGATGTCTGCAGTTCGAGACGCTCTCGAATGGTGTTCATCTCGTCTTGGCGGTTCTCGATGCGGTATTGACCAATCGCATAGCCCAGGCACAAGGCGCTCAATCCGATTGCCGCACTCAGCAGCGACACGGTGGTCCCGCCAGCGGACGAGAGGTGTGAAATGAGCTGGCCAAGCGAGAGCACCGCGAGCCCGGCCGCGCACATGCCTGCAATCAGGATCATGGGGAGCGCCAGACCGCCGCGTCGCGGTGGCCGGTTGGTGAGTGCACTCTTGAATGGGTTCATGAACAGGGCTTGAAATCTCTGCGTGTCTTGCTGCGTAGCGATTTTAGCTCTGAACTATAAATGCAATATTATTTCACAAGTCATATGTTATTTGTAATTATACGCATGTAATGCAATTGTATTATTTGCCCTTATGTATTTTACTCATCCGAACTTCATGCAATTTGTTCAAATATATTTTTGTTATTCCAAGCTTCATTTGATTGCTTGAATTGCTCGTGAAACGTGATCGACTGGCTGTGTGCGGGCGATGACCACGTTACAGCCAAGCGGCGGGGCAGGGCGGTGAAGGCGGTACTTCGCAAAGTTCCAGAGCAAACGACAGAGAAGGAGCCGACGACGATCGTCTCGTTCTCTGTCCGGCAAGTGGCGATCTGCCTAGCAGCGCTGAAAAGGCAAAGCGCGCATTGTCTCGATATCGCCGGAGCCGATCGGCTCAGATATCGAAATTCGTCGGCAGCACGATCATGTCGCGGATCGTGACGTTGCGCGGCCGCGAGAGCATGTAGATCACCGCATCGGCGATTTCCGCCGGTTCGAGCAGGCTGCCCGTTTCCTTCGCCTTGCGGAGATTTTCTTCCGGCCAGTCGGCAAGAAGCGCGCTGGCGACCGGGCCGGGAGATACCTGCGCCACCCGGATGCCGTGGCCCTTCAATTGGCGCCGCATGGTCTGGACGAAGCAGGTTATCGCCCACTTCGATCCGGAATAGACCGGTTCCCACTGGATCGGCATGTGACCGGCCACGGAAGCCGTCACCAGGATGTCCCCCGTCTTGCGTTCGATCATGTGGGGGAGCACGTCGCGGACGTTCTTCATGACGGCGTTGACGTTCAGATTGAGCATGCGGTCGATCGTTGCCGTATCGGTGTCGATCAGGTCTCCACCGATGTAGCTTCCGGCATTGCAGTGCAGAATGTCGATATGGCCCACCAGGTCCACGGCGCCCGGAATCATTCGGGCGCAGCTCTCGACATCGAGCAGATCGGTAACGAGGGGGTGTGCGTTGTCCCCCAGGCGGGCACAAACGGACTTGAGCGCGGCCTCGTCGCGATCGGCGAGAACGACGACGGTGCCCGCGGCGATCAATGCTTCCGTCGTTGCCAAACCGATGCCGGAGGCGGCTCCGGTGATCAGCGCCACTTTTCCTTTCAAGCTCTCTGCCAACGTACTTCCTCCCTCGCTGTGATGGTGCAAGCAGGCGCTCGTCGCCCGCATGCGTTCGATATCCCTTGTTTTCAGGAAAGCGCGGCCAGCATTTCTCGTGCCTGCGCATAGCGGGCATAGCCGGCCTCGAAGGCGCTGCCGAGTTCCGCCACCGGCTCGATGGTGCGCGCTATTTTCGGGCGGGTCGCTATGTCCGCCCCCGCACCGGTTGCCGCCATCATGCCAAGCCGGGCGCATCCGAGCGCGGCGCCGTACTCGCCACCGGCCGGCACATCGATCGGGATCCTGAGGACGCAGGCCAGCACCTGCAGCCAGTAGTCCGATCGGCTTCCCCCGCCGATGGCCACCAGACTGGTAACGTCGGTGCCGGTTTCCCTGATGGCTTCCAGGCTGTCGCGCAGGGCGAAGGCGACGCCTTCCAGAACAGCGCGTGTGGTCGTTGTCCGGTCGCTGGAATGCTCCAGCCCGAGAAACGCCGCGCGCACGCTGGCATTGTTGATCGGCGTACGCTCACCGCCGAGATAGGGCAGGAAGAGCGCGCGTCCGGGCGCACTCAGATCGCCCAGAGTGCTGGCCAGGACGGAAGGGTCTGCCTCAAGAAGACGGGCGAACCAGGCGAGCGCATCGCTTGCCGACAAAACGACGCCCATCTGATGCCAACGGTCCGGCAATGCGTGACAGAAGGTGTGAACCGCGGTTTCGGGGGCCGGCGCATAGGCATCATTGGCGACGAACACCACTCCGGAGGTCCCCAGTGAGACAAAACCCTCTCCCGCTTTCGTAAGCCCGGCGCCCACGGCGGATGCCGCGTTGTCGCCGGCTCCGCCGGCGACAACGGCGTCTTTCGCAAATCCCCAACGCGCCGCGATGTCGGCCTTCAGGCAGGCCGAGGCTTCGGACCCCTCCACCAGTCGCGGCATCTGACTGCGGTCCATCCCGCAGGCACCCAGAAGCACGTCAGACCAGTCCCGCTTACCCGTATCGAGCCAGCTGGTACCGGCCGCGTCCGACATCTCGCTCACGAATTCGCCCGTCAGCCAGAACCGGAGATAGTCCTTGGGCAGCAGGACCATACGCGTCGCTTCGAACAGGTGCGGTTCGTGCGCCTTCATCCAGGCCAGTTTCGGGGCGGTAAATCCCGGAAAGACGATATTACCCGATACCGAGCGCCAGACCGGGTCTTTGTCCATCCGCCCGGCTTCGGCTTCGGCGCGGGTGTCGTTCCAGAGAATGGAGGGGCGAAGCACGTTTCCCGCGTGATCGAGCGGCGTGGCGCCGTGCATCTGTCCCGACAGCCCGATCCCGGAAATCCGGTCGAACGAAATCTGGGTCCTGAGCACATCGAGCACGGCTACGAGCGCGTCAACCCAGTCCTGCGGATCCTGCTCCGACCATCCCGACTTCGGACGCGAGATCTCAAGCGGCGCTGTCGCGGAGGCGACGACGGATTGGTCGTCGCGAATTATGAGCCCCTTTAGTCCGCTCGTACCGAGATCAAGACCCAGAAACATGCACCGCCCCCTGTTTCATGCAGATGCGTCCGCGATCTGAAGAAGATCGTCGAACCGCGTTACCACATCTGCCGCGCCTGCTGTCCTGAGACGTGCCGCGTGTTCCTCTCGATGATTGGTGAGGTGTCGCCCGCCAACGAAGCCGACGACCCGCATGCCGGCGCCGATTGCTGCCGATACCCCGGCGCCGGCATCCTCCACGACAAGACAGTCTTCCGGCCGGACGTTCATCTTCCTGGCGGCAAAAAGGAAAAGATCCGGGGCGGGTTTTCCGTGTTCGACCGAATCCGCGCTGTAGGCCCGGCCGGCGAAGCGCTCGCTCAGGTCGACAGTCTTGAGCGCGAAGTCGAGGCGTCGACAGGAGCTGCCCGAGGCGATGCAATAGGGGTATTCGCGGTCGTCAAGACGATCGAGGACGCTCAAAACGCCGGGCATGATGCGCAATTCGCGGGAATAACGCGCAAACAGCCGCGCGTACCATCCTTCCCGAAAGGAGGCGTCCGGCATGCGGCCGGTGGTATCGTGCACGAATGCCTCGATACTCTCGAACGAGGCGCCCAGAAACCGAGCGATCATCTCGCCGAGCTGCAGTTCGATGCCGAATTCCGCCAGACAGGCTTGCAGCTCTGCCAGGGCGATGACCTCGCTGTCGACCACAACGCCGTCGAAGTCGAGGATGAGGGCCTTGCTCTTCTCACGCACCATCAATCGGCCTCGAGCAACAGCTGGGCGGTGACATCGTCGGTGATCAGTGTGCTGACGAGCCCGCGCTTCATTGCGGCGCGGATGATGGAGATCTTGTGATGTCCCGCCGCGGCGAGGATCTTTTCCGGAATGCGCTTTACCGTTTCCAGATCGACGCCGATGGTCCGATCGTTGAGAGGGTGGGCGATCGTGTTGCCCTCGCTGTCGAGGAACCGTCCGAGCACGTCGCCGACCGCGCCGTGAGCTATGAGCTCTTCCTGGCTCACTTCACCCGGAACGCCCGTCGAGACCAGATAGGAGCGGTCCGAAACGTCGCCGGCGACCAGAACGGCCGCGTCGAGATGGCTTAGCTTGCGGAAATGATCGCCGAATATCTCGGGTGCCAGAAACACATTGGGATCGATATCGCGCGACAGATAGATCGGGGCCGCCAGGATCGAATAGTTCGCCCCGAAACGTTCCGCGAAGCCGGAGGCGATCGCGAAGGAGTTGAATGACGCGCCCTTGGTGCTGCCGCCGATCATCGAGACGATCTCGAGATCGGGCCGCAACTGCTTCGGCAGGCGGCGGATCGCGCTTTGCAGGGTCATGCCCCAGGAGACGCCGACGAGTTTCCAGTCGTTGGCGGCGACGCGCTCGCTCAGATAGCTGGCGAGCGCCGCTCCGACAGAGACGTGATAGTCGTAGGCCTCACGGTTTGCCGGCGCCACCAGCGCCTTTTCGAGGCCGAAGCGCTCCTTGATTTCCTCTTGCAGTTCGATGCGCGCCAGGAAGGGGGACTCGATGCTTACCTTCACCATGCCGAGTGACTTGGCGCGCTGGATCGCCTGATTGACGCGCAGCCGCGTCAGCCCGAGCGTCTTGGCGACCTCGGCCTGGGTCATCTCGTTGACATAGTAATGCCAGCAAACCTCACTCACGAGAGCCTCGCTCTCGTCCCGCCCGTCCTGGGGCATGTGCTTGTCCCTTGAATTCACCCTCTGCCCGCCTCCCGACGGATTGGACTTTGTCGCCCTATCGTTTTGCGCGAAGCGCGCCCCTTGCGCGGAGCCGGTCGCATCGCCCGATCTTACATTTGTAAATCTATACACACAAATGGATAAAACAGTTGCATTGATTATTATACATTTGTAACGTCATGAGAGACGGATCTGGAGGATGGTGCCACAGGCGCCGCCGTCTCGCAGAAAAATCCGGGAGGAATCTCATGAATTTATCTGTCAAGCTCGGCGCATCCGCGCTGGCGCTCATGCTTGCGGTGGGCTCCGCCTTCGCGCAGGATATCAAGGTTGGACATCCCGACTGGTGGAAGAACGCCGGTGCCAAGTTCGATGGCGTGACGTTGCGCGGCGTGACCGAGGCGACGCCGCCGTCCAACTACATCTCCGACGTCCTTGCTCCGGCATTCGAGGACTTGACGGGCATCCGGGTGGAGATCGAGACCACCTCCTGGGATCAGATGTACGACAAGGCCATCAAGGACATGGAGGCCAAGACCGGCATCTATGACATGGTCTTCATCGAGCAGGATATCGTCTACGCCTATCTCGCCCGCGACTTCCTGGTCGATTTCACCGCCGAATTGAAGGCGCACCCGGATCTGAAGGCCGCAAATTTCGATGAGGCCAACCTGACCTCCTTTGCTGACAACTTCCGCGGCAAGGACGGCGACCTTTTCGGCATGCCGATGGAGGCCTTCATCAAGGTCTACCTCTATCGCACGGATCTCTTCAACGATCCGAAGGTCAAGGCCGCCTTCAAGAAGGAGACGGGCCACGATCTTGTCCCCGCCAAGACCCACGCCGAATACGCCGAGATCGCCCGCTTCTTCACCAAGTGGGGCAAGGATCACGACATGAAGCTGTGGGGCACCACGGCGCAAGCCCATACTGGCCATCCGGCCTCGTGGTACGAATTCTTCGAGTCCGTCGCGCCCACCTACGGCGTCTACAACTGGGGCATCAACCCGGACAAGAACTACGCCGCGACCGTTGCCCACGGCGGCTCGATGAATTCGCCCGAAGCCAAGGCCGCGCTCAAGTGGTGGCTTGAGATGCGCGATCTCGCGCCGCCGGAATCGGTTCAGTCCACCTGGACGGAGGTTGCCACTACCTTCGCCGCGGGCCGTGCCGCGCAAGGGCTGGTCTACGGCGAGAACGCCGCCTGGATCGCGTCCGACAAGAACAAGTCGCGCGTCGTCGGCAAGGTGGGCGTCGCGTTGCCGCCGCTGGAAGACGGCGTGATGGCGGATGCCGAAAGCGGCAAGGGCTATATCGGCTACTACGACGGCGGAGCCTTCGGCACTCCGGTCACCTCCAAGAACGAGGAAGCGGCGCTGCTGTTCCTGCAGTTCCTCGCGTTGCCCGAAATCCAGGAAGACTGGGCGGCGGCCGCATCGCGTATCACACTGACATCCACGTATGACACGCCGAAGGTCAAGGCGCTCGATAAGGAACTGGGCGGCTACTACACGATGATGCGCGAGGACGGAAAGCTCTTCCGCGGCGCGCCCCCGTATCCCTTCCATGCCCAGGTCCGCGAGGCGACCGCGCAGATCCTCTACAAGGTCCTCACCGGCGATCTTGGCCCGGATGAAGGCCTCGACCAGATGGCCGCGAAGGCAGAGGAAGAACTTCAGACCCTCGGCTACCGCGAGTAGGTCGAACGCTTGCGGGCCGCGCCTTATTCCTGGCGCGGCCCGTGGCCCCGGCTTCAATCTCAACCAGAACAAGCATCTGCCGTCGCGAGCGTGCGTTCGCGATGTGGGAGGATCAATCGATGCATTCGAACAGGCTGGGCTGGCTTCTGCTCGCCCCGACGCTGCTCGTCCTCGGTCTTTTCGGCGTCGTGCCGTTCTTCTACGTGGTCTGGGTTTCCTTCCACCAGTGGAACCCCTTCGCCGCCAATCCGGACATGATCTTCAACGGTGCGGAGAACTTCCGCCGCCTGGTCTTCGACGAAGCCTTCCTGGCCTCGCTCGGCGCGACCGTGAGCTTTGTTTTCTTCGCGGTCATTTCGGAACTGGTGCTTGGATACATGCTCGCCCAGGCCTTCATGAAGGACTTTCCCGGCAAGGGCTTCTTCCGCACGATCCACACTCTGCCCCTTATCATGGCGCCGATCATTGTCGGGTCCGTGTGGAAGCTGATGACCACACCGTCCATCGGCATCATCCCCAACCTGCTCGACAGCTGGTTCGGCTTCGATCTCAACATCGGACAGAGTGCTGCGGCCGCCTTCATCGTCACGGTGGTCATGGACGTCTGGCACTGGACCCCGCTCGTGACGCTGAGCCTCATCGCGGCTCTGGTCTCGCTGCCGCAAGATCCCTTCGAGCAGGCGCAGATCGATGGCGCCGGCAAACGGCAGATCTTCTGGCACGTTACCCTGCCGATGATCGCGCCCGCCGTGCTCGCTACGGTCTTCATCCGCCTGATGGATGCGCTGCGCACCGTCGACGAGGTGTTGATGCTCACCGGCGGCGGTCCGGGAGCGGCCACCCGCTATGTGGGTGTTCATATCTTCAAGGAAGTCTTCCCGCGCACGAACTACGGCTACGGCTCGGCCATTTCCGTCATCGTGCTCTACCTGACCATCGTGGTGTGCTGGCTGCTCTATGTAGGCATGCTCGCCCCGCGCAACACCGGGAAGGGATGATGCGATGAAACGCCGGCACCCTTGGCTCTATCTCCTTTTCTGGATCGCGGTGAGCTTCCTCACGCTCTTTCCGATCTACTGGCTGTTCGTCATTTCGGTGAAGCCGGCCGTGGACCTCTTCTCCACCCCGGACATCATCCTGAAGAGCTTCTACTGGCAGAACTACATTGACGTTCTGAACGACCGCACCCTGCGCGGCTACATGGTCAACTCGCTGGTGATTTCGTCGGGCAACGCGGTTCTGTGCACGACGCTCGGTTTCCTCGCCTGCTATGCGCTCTCGCGCTTCGACCTGCCGGGCAAGGAGAGCATCTTCTTCTGGACGATCACCAACCGCATGGCGCCGCCGGCGGTGTTCCTGCTGCCGCTGTTCCTGCTGATGACGCAGGTCTACCGGATCGGCGACTTCACGCTCCTCGATACGCGCATCGGCATGATCCTGGTCTATTGCACCTTCAACCTGCCCTTCGCGATCTGGACGCTGCGCCCGACGCTGGACGGTATCCCGAAGGAGCTGGACGAGGCCGCCTACATGGACGGGGCGAGCCCCTTCAAGGTGATCACGGAAGTGGTCTTCCCGCTGTGTAGGCCTGGCCTTGCGGTGACGCTGATCCTCACCTGGGTTTTTGCCTGGAACGAATATCTGCTCGCCGCCACGCTCACCAATTTCAGCGCACGCACCCTGACGACGGGCCTGTCGGAATACGTCACCACCACCGGCACGGAATGGGGAATCATGGCCGCGATCTCGGTCTTCACCCTCATCCCGGCGCTCATCGTCTTCGGTCTGGTGCAGCGCCACATCGTCACCGGCCTGACCTTCGGCGCGGTGAAGGGATAGCGCGATGAACCACAAACTCGACGATATCGACACGCCCATCGACGTGCTTGAGGACAACGCGCCGCCGCCGTCGGGATCCCGCGGCTTCCTGCCGATCGAGACCAACGCCTTCGACCGCTGTTTCATCTCGGTCGTGATCTGGATCGCGCTGTCGCTCTTCTGGTTCCGCTTTATGGAGCCGGCCGGCCTCTCGATCTGGATTTCCAATGTCATCGCGATGGCGATCGCAGCCATCGTCATCGCGAAAGGGTAATGCAATGAAGTCACTGGTTCTGGAAAAGAAAAACGAGCTTTCGCTTCGCGACTTCCCCGCAATCGACCGCGAGGAAGACGTGCTCGGCCCCCTCGACGTGCGCATCAAGCTGCACACGGTGGGCATCTGCGGATCGGACATCCACTATTACACCCATGGTCGTATCGGGCATTTCGTCGTCAACGAACCGATGATCCTCGGACACGAGGCTTCCGGCACCGTGATCGAGACCGGTTCAGGTGTGCAAAGCCTCAAGGTCGGCGACCGGGTCTGCATGGAGCCGGGCATTCCCGATCCCAATTCAAAGGCGACGCGGCTCGGTATCTACAATGTGGATCCGGCTGTGCGTTTCTGGGCGACCCCGCCGGTTCACGGCATTCTGCGGCCCACCTGCGTCCACCCTGAAGCCTTCACGTTCAAGCTTCCCGACGCTGTCTCGTTTGCAGAAGCGGCGATGGTCGAGCCGCTCGCTGTCGGCGTTCACGCCGCCACCAAGGCCCGCATCAAGCCCGGCGACATTGCGGTCGTGATGGGCGCTGGTCCGATCGGCCTGGTTACGGTGCTCTCCGCGCTCGCGGCCGGCTGCGCCCGTGTCTTCGTCAGTGATTTGTCCGACAAGAAACTGGAGATTGCGGAAAGCCTCAATCCGGCCATCACCGGCGTCAACGCCGTGACGGGGGATCTCTTTGCCCGCGTCATGAAGGAGACGGACGGCTGGGGCGCGGACGTGGTCTTTGAGGCGACAGGTTCGCCCAAGGCGGCAGCGCAGATCTTCCAGCCGCTGGCGCCAGGAGGCTGCGTGGTCATGATCGGCGGCCAGCCCGATCCCATTTCTTATGACGCGGGGGCCGCGATGGTGCGCGAGGCGCGGGTGGAGAACATTTTCCGCTACGCCCACGTCTTCCCGCGCTGCGTCGCCATGCTCGCGTCGGGGGCGATCGACGTGAAGCCGCTCATCACCCGGACCTTCGACTTCGATGAAAGCGTGCGCGCCTTCGACGTCGCGGCCTCCGCGCCGCCGGCCGACGTGAAGATGCAGATCGTGATGCCCAGTTAAGGAGCCCTCTCGTGGCCGACGTCCAGATCAACAATGTCATCAAGCGCTACGGCGCCCATCAGGTGATGCATGGCGTGAGCGTCGATATCGAGGATGGCGAGTTCGTCGTTCTCGTTGGGCCGTCCGGATGTGGCAAGTCCACACTGTTGCGGATGCTCGCGGGGCTGGAGGCTATCTCCGCAGGGGAGATCTCCATCGGCGGGCGCGTCGTCAACGACGTGGCGCCGAAGGAGCGCGACATCGCGATGGTGTTCCAGTCTTACGCGCTCTACCCGCACAAGACCGTCTTCGACAATATCGGCTTTCCGCTCAAGATGGCGAAGCGCCCCGCCGCCGAGATCCGGGAGAAGGTCCAGAAGGCAGCCGAGATCCTCGACCTCACGCATCTGCTAGACCGCTTTCCCAAGCAGCTTTCCGGCGGCCAGCGCCAGCGCGTCGCCATGGGCCGCGCCATCGTCCGCGATCCGCGCGTCTTTCTCTTCGACGAACCCCTGTCGAACCTGGACGCCAAGCTGCGTGTCACCATGCGCGTGGAGATCAAGGAGCTGCACCAGCGCCTGAAGACCACCATCGTCTACGTCACCCACGACCAGATCGAGGCCATGACCATGGCCGACAAGATCGTGGTGATGCGTGACGGCCGGGTGGAGCAGATCGGTGCTCCGCTCGATCTCTACGACAATCCGGACAACGTTTTCGTCGCCGGCTTTATCGGGTCTCCCGCGATGAACTTTATTCACGGCCGGATCTCGGTCGACGGGGGCAAGCCGCGCTTCGTCTCCGACAGCGGCCTGGAGCTGCCGATCCCTGACGTCGATGTCAGCGACGGTCAGGAGGTCACCTGCGGCATCCGCCCCGAGCACATTTCCATTGGATCTCAGGGCATTCCGGTGAACGTCGTCGTTGTCGAACCCACGGGCGCCGAGACGCAGGTTTTTGCCAGAGCCGGCAAGGATCTGATCGATGCGGTGGTCAAGGATCGCATCCGGGCGAAGCCGGGCGAGGAAATCGGCTTCGTCATCGATCCGGCGAACGTTCACCTCTTTGACCGGGCCAGCGAAAAGCGCATCCGCGCCCGTTGACCGCCCGGTTCGACAACGCGCATCGCATCATCTCAGGAGACCGGCGATGAACTTCTCAGGCACATCGGTCATCATTACCGGCGCGGGCAAGGGGATCGGCCGTGCGACGGCGCTCATGCTGGCGGAACGCGGGGCCGACGTCGTTGCTCTCAGTCGGACACAATCCGATCTGGACAGCCTGCATTCAGAAGCCGGCTGCCGTGGCATTGCCGTCGATCTCGCCGACACGGCGGCTGCGCGCGCGGTGATGCGTGAGGCGGGGCCTTGCGACCACCTCGTCAATTGCGCCGGCACCAATGTGCTGGAAAGCGTTCTCGACATGACGGAGGAGGGATACGAGGCCGTCATGGGGATCAACCTGCGCGCCGCGCTGGTCTGCGCCCAGGAATTCGCAAAAGCGCGGATTGCGGCCGGAGGGGGCGGCGCGATCGCCAATGTCACCAGCATCGCCGGTCATCGCGGCTTTCCCGACCATGTTTGTTACGCGGCCTCCAAGGCGGGCCTGGAAGGCGCAACGCGCGTGATGGCCAAGGAACTGGGGCCTCATGGCATCCGGGTGAACGCGCTCGCACCGACCGTGACAATGACGGAACTCGCGGCTGCCGCCTGGAGCGATCCTTCCAAGAGCGATCCGATGTTGATGCGCCATCCAAGCGGGCGCTTTGCCGAAGTAGAGGATGTGGCCCGGGCGATCTGTCTTCTTCTGTCGGCCGATGCGGGCTTTGTTTCAGGCGCGGTTTTGCCGGTTGATGGCGGTTTCCTGGCCGTATGAAAAAGGGGTCCATGCGGCAGCATGGACCCCTTCTCCAATTCTCGTTGCCGCCCCATTCAGACAGAGCGGTGAGCGGTAGTGCCAGCAGCTCAGGCCGCTGACCGCAGCTTGTTTTCGGAGGCGCTGCGTTCCTGCGCCTCCCAGGCGGCACCATCGGTCGCCTCGACCAGGGCACCATGCAGCGCCCGGATCGCATCCTGCTTCTGGTCGGATGCGACGACGAACTGAACGTCGACGGCACGCCCGCTCTGCTGAACGGCGATCGGGGTGATCCCCGCTTCATCCAGCGCCGTCAGGCCGCGCAAGCCGACCGAAACATCCTTCAGATTGCGCCCCACCGCACTGACCAATGCCGCCTTCTGGATGTGAATGCGCGCCGAAGGGTAGGCTTCCGTGATCTCGTGCTCGACACGGCGTACCGTTTTCAGGGACGCGTCGACATAGTGCGTGATGGTATTGGCGTTCGAATGCTTGGAGACAATGCGCGCCGAGTGGCGCGTCAGTGCCTTCAGGATGGTGGCGTCATACCCCTTCACCCCGACCATGTCCTGTTCGAACACCTCCAGCGCCAGCACGTCCAGGCCGGTGACGATCTCGACGCGGGCCTCGCCGCTGAGATCGGCATCGATCAACGTGCCCGGATCCGCCGGTTCGAAAGCGTTTGCCACCCGGAGGGGAATGTCGGCCTGACGCAGTGTCTTGGCCGCGCGCGGATGGATCGCTTCCATGCCGAGGTTGGACAACTGGTCGGCGACGTCGAAGTTGGTCTGTCCGATCTTGCGCACGGCGTCGGTGCCGACGATCTTCGGATCGGCGCTGGAGAGGTGAAACTCCTTGTGGATCACTGCCTCCTTGGCCTCGGTGGCCGCCGCGATGCGCGCGAACGTGACCTCGGAATAGCCGCGGTCATAAAGGCGGATCAGGCCTTCGCGGCACTGGGCATAGCCGGTGACGATCGGCAGTTCGCTCGACAGATCGACATCGCGCATGCCCTCTTCGATGCGCTCGTCGAGCGTCGGCTGCCGTTCGTCGCGCCATCCGGTGAGATCGATGAAGCGGGCGTTGACGCCGCGCCGCTGCAGCATGAGCGATGTCGTATGGGCGGAATGCGTTTCGCCGAGGCCGGAAAGCAGCTCGCGGATCGTCGTCATGTGTTCGTCGAGCTGGAAATGGCCATAGGAGCACAGGCGGTTCAGGTCGATCAGGCAGCTGCGTGCGCCTTCGATCCGCTCGCGGGTGAAATCATCCGCCGTGCGTCGGTCGGCGGGATGTTCCAGAAGGCGGTTATGCACCTCCGTCATCGCCTGCAGGGTCCGGTCAAGCGCATCGCTCCAGGCACTGCTGCTGTCGGAGGCGGCGAACAGACCATAGACGCCGGGCGCCCCTGTCTTCTTGTCTTCCAGCAGGAGGTTGGTGATGCCGCCATAGGCGGACACTACGAAGACGCGATTGTAGATATCAGCGTCTTCGCGTCCGCCGAGAAACAGGGTGTCGATCAATTCGTCGGACCGGCTCATAGACGTGCCGCCGATCTTTTCGACTGTATGCGTACTCATGAAATGCCTTCGTGCGGCGCGCCCGGAGGCGCGCCATTTCCTGATCTTCGGTGCGGTCGTTCGAACCGCGGCTGTTGACGGATCGGACTACGCGACCTCGGCAGGGGCGGGGGCGTAGGATCCGTCGGCCTGATGGACTTCCGTGCCGGTGACGGGCGGATTGAAGCAGCAGGCAAGCACAAGCTCCTCGTTGGCTCGCAGCGTGTGCCTGTCATGCTGGTCGAGGGCGTACATCACGCCGGGCCGGATCTCATGTGTCTTGCCATTGTCGAGTTCCTTGATCGAACCCGTGCCCGAGATGCAGTAGACGCTCTCGAAATGGTTCTTGTAGTGGAACGTGTGCTCGGAACCGGCCTCGATCACTGTGATGTGGAAGCTGAAGCCCATCGAGTCGCCGGCCAGAAGCAGGCGTGTGGATGTCCAGCGTGCGTCGGCAACGGTGCGATCGGTGTTCTTGAGCTCGTGAAAATCGCGAACGATCATGGTGTCTCCTTACTCGGCAGCGACGCGCATGGGCGCAACGTTGGCGGCGATTGAATTTTCCAGAATGTCGAGACCGGCGGAGAGCTGCTCCATCGGAATGGTCAGTGGCGCGAGAACCTTGACGACCTCGTCGTGCGCGCCGGATGTCTCGATGATCAGGCCATTGCGGAAGCACTCCGCACAGATCTTGCCGGCAAGCTCGCCCGAGCCGACATCGATGCCGCGCATCATGCCGCGGCCCTTGAGGCTGGCGCCCGACAACAGCTCATCGGCCATTGCCGTGAGGCGCTTTTCAAGGAAGTCGCCTTTTTTGCGCACGCTGGCCGCGAAGCTGTCATCCGACCAGAATTTCTCCAGCGCCACGCGCGCCGTGACGAAAGCATGGTTGTTGCCGCGGAAGGTTCCGTTGTGCTCGGCCGGCGCCCAGATGTCGTGTTCCGGCTTGATCAGCAGCACGGCCATGGGAAGCCCCATGCCCGACAGCGACTTGGCCATCGGGATCATGTCCGGCACGATGCCGTAATCATCGAAGCTGAAGAACGTGCCGGTGCGCCCGACACCCGCCTGGATGTCGTCGACGATGAGCAGGGCACCATGCTTGCGGGCAATACGCGCAATGCCCTGCATCCACTTTTTCGAAGCCGCATTCAGGCCGCCTTCGCCCTGAACCGGCTCGACGATGAAGGCGGCGGGAGCGTCGATGCCGCTGGAGGGATTGTCGAGCATGGTCTCGATCTGCGCCAACGTGTCGGCGTCCGCGCCGAACGCGCCCTCGTAGGGCATCCGCGCGGTGCCGGCGAGCGATGCGCCGCCGGCGCCCGCCCGCTTGGCCGCGTTGCCCGTCGCGCTGAGCGCGCCCATCGTCATGCCGTGGAAGCCGTTGGTGAACGCGATGATCGTCTGGCGTCCGGTGACCTTGCGAGCGAGCTTCATCGCCGCTTCGACGGCATTGGTGCCGGTCGGGCCGGTGAACATGATCTTGTGGTCCATCCCGCGCGGCTTCAACACGAGCCGTTCGAACGTCTCGATGAAAGCGGCCTTGGCATGCGTGTGCATGTCGAGACCGTGCGCGACGCCATCTGCAGCGATGTAGTCGATCAGCGCGGCCTTCATGTCCGGGTCGTTGTGGCCGTAATTGAGGGTCGAACAGCCTGCCAGAAAGTCGATGTAATCGCGTCCGTCGCTGGTGGTCAGCGTCGCGTTGCGGGCACTGGCAAAGACGGTCGGGAAGCTGCGGCAGTAGCTGCGCGCTTCCGATTCACGCCTGTTGAACACGGCTGTAGCGTCCGTCGAAAAGGTGTTCATGGAAACCTCGATAAATCTGGATTCAGGGGAAAGGGCGCGATGTCAAAGCATCAGGCGGCGGCAACCTTGCGGTCGCCGAAAGCGCCGATCGTCACCATATATTCGGTGTCGTGACGTCCTTCGAAGTGCTCGTCGCGCTCGAAATGCGCGGTGGATGCGAGCGGTGCGTCCATCTTGTCCGCGAAGCCGTTGAAGAGCGCCCAGCTGGCCTTGTTGTCGCGGGTAATGGTGGTCTTCAGGCTCGAGACGTCGGCGCAGCAGGCGCGTGCCAGCAGATGCGACAGCATCTTCTTGGCGACGCCCATCCCGCGCGCCTTCTCGGCCACGGCGACTTGCCACACGAAAAGGGTGTCTGGTTCTGCCGGCAGCAGGTAGGCGGATATCCACCCCACGATCTCGTTGTCGAGTTCGGCCACGACACAGGTCTCGGCGAAGTGATCGCATTGCAGGAGATTGCAGTACATCGAGTTGTCGTCGAGCGGTCCGCAATCCCGGATCAGTTGCCAGATATTCGATCCATCCTGTGGTTCCGGTGTCCTCAGGGTGAGCGCTTCGGATCTCCGCCTGGATGTGTTGCTACCGATAATGTTCAAGCTCATGGCATCCTCAGTTCCTATGCGCGACTAACAATAGGGATTGAGAGAATGTTTTCAATAGCGAAGTAATTTAATTTCTAACGCTCCGAGGCCTAATGATAACCTATTGAAAATAATAGAATAAAAATGTATACGGTATATATGCTGGACAATTATGATTTAAAATTGGAACGAAATTTTCGATTGATGTTGGTGAAATGGTTCGGAATCTGAAAAATCATTTGCACCGATCCGGCGGATGGAGGAAACTTGTGCGCTATGGCGAAATGGCTGGATTGACATGGAAGATCGCGCGCTAAGCTGCCTGCTGGCCCTGCGTCGCGTGTTAGGCGCGGCGGAACGCAACGACCGCGCGCTGGCGCGCGCCACAGGCCTGACCACGGCACAGTTGCTGGTCCTGCGGATTATCGAGGATGCCAAGGAAATCACCCCCAAGGGGATTTCCACGCGTGCGGGCGTTGCCCCCGCGAGTGCGACCGCGCTGATCGAGAAGCTGGCCCAGCTCGGTTATCTGCGGCGCCGGCGCAGCGAGAGTGACCGTCGCAAATACTGGGTGTCGTTGACCGAAGCCGGGGTGGCCGCGCTGCATTCCGCGCCTGATCCGCTGCACCAGCGGTTTTCAAGCGCGTTTGACACGATTTCGAACTGGGAGCAGGCGATGATTCTCTCGGCGCTGGAGCGTGTTGCTGCCCTGGTGGCCGATGAGGGGCCCGATCAGAAGCCGGCCGATGTCGGGGTTCACAATATTTCCAGCGCGCTCTCGTTTCCGCCGGAACCGGAACGGGCGGACCCGCAGCCCGATCCGGTTGCAACCTGAGCCTGCTCGCATAGGCCACCGCGACAATGCCGTTTGCGGGGCAAGCTCAGTCGCGGTTCCTTGCAGGAGCGAATATACCGGGCCGTGCGATGGCAAGGCCCGGCGTGCTTGCAAGTGACCATTCCCTGAACGTGCTGAAGCCGCAACAGAAACGCCGAATGCGAAAGGTCCGCGCGTCAACCGTTTCAGCGCTCGTCGCCGAAATAGGTGCTCTCGAGTTTGTCGAGGACGCCATCTTCCTTCAGGGCGAGCAGTTTGACGGTGACCGGAACCATTCGCGATGTATCCGTGTAAGGCATTGCGAAGCCGTATTTGTCGGGCCTGAAGATGCGACCGACGACATCCAGCCCAAGATCCGGGTGCTGCTGCTTGTAGTACTCCAGCACCGGTCCGTCGGCGACAACGGCATCGACATCGTTATCGCGCAAGCCCTGCACTGCTGCTTCGATATTGTCGAAGCGGCGGATGTCGATGAATTCATCGCGCATGGCGCGCTCGCCAATGCTGCCGCTCAGAACGCCGATCGTGTGACCTCCAAGGTCGTCGGGTCCGCGGATCGAGCCTTCAATCGCGAGGCTGGTCATGACGCTGGTGACGGAAGAGGTGACATAGGCGAACGTGGCAATGCCGATAACCAGCCAGAACGCCGAGAAAATGCGCCCCACCCATCCGAACAGGCGGGAGCGGCCGGGCAGGGTGCCCTTGGTCACCACCAGCATGATGGAATAGAAGCTCTCGGCGACACCATCCCGCCAGCGCTTGGGGAAATTCTGGTCGAAACGGCGGTCGAACAGGGTCAGTCCCAACGTCGCCACGACGATCAGCAGGATGATCAAGCCGTAGGACTTGAGATACCCCGCGTCGCGCAGGCCGCTCCAGATGTCGCCCGGCGTCGTGGTGCCGCTCTCGTCGATCATCACCCGCAGCCCACCGTCAAACCAGGGCTGGGTGAAGTCCACCACTGCGGCGCGCTCTTCCGTGATCGAAAGGTTGCTGGCGGCAACGTCGATATCGCCGGTCTCGACCGCTGCGAGCATGCCACCAATCGTGGGGTAGGCCACGAAGGTTGATGTGTAGCCGAGCCCCTGGGCAATTTCATTCCACAGATCGATGGCCATACCGCGCGGCGCGCCATCGCTGTCGACCATCACGAAGGGTGGGCTGACATGATACCCGACCGTGACAGGTTGCTGCTGCGCGGGAGGGGGTGCGGCTGCATCCGTTGCCTGCGCGGCCGCAACGCTCACCAGCGCCAGATTGAAAAGAAACCCGGCGATCCAGCCGCCCACCGATCCGAGCCGTAACGTGTGAGGTGCCCTATTCCGCCGCGGTTGAGCCGTTTTGTGAGTGGCGGGATAGCAATTCGGATTGGTCAAGGCTCGCACTTTCATTCGGAACTACGGGCATTCGGAACTACGGGCATTCGGAACTACAGGCATTCAGCGCCAGGGAAGGCCATGGTTCAGGCCACCGACACTAACCGGTTTTCGGGCGCGCGCTCCACAGGCCTGTCCCCCCAAAGGAGCCTCGCCGGACACGTCCTACCCTTGAAACAAAAGGATAAAGAAGGCGGCGAACATCAGCAAGTGTACCGCGCCCTGCAACAGGTTGGTGCGGCCGCTGGCGAAGGTGATGACGCTCACGGCCAGCACCAGAAGCAGCAGCACCAGATTGCTCGCCTGCAGGCCAAGGATCAGATCGAGCCCCAGCATCTGGGACAAGCCCAGCATGATAGGCACCGTCAGCCCGATTGTGGCCAGGACCGAGCCCAGAAACACATTGACCGAGGTCTGCAGCTGATTGCGCAGGGCAGCCTTGATGCCGCCGATGCCCTCCGGTGTTGCCACCAGTATCGCAACCATGACGCCGCCCACCATCTGAGGTGCGCCCAGCGTTTCGATAACATAGTCAAGCGGGCGAGCGAGTTGTTCGACCAGGAACACGACGGGGAGGATATAGCTCAGCAGCAACAAGCCATGCAGCATCAGCGACCCGTGCGCCCGTTCTTCCTCTTCTTCCGCCTGATCCGGCTGGGTGAAATAGGCCCGATGCCGCCCGGTCTGGATCAGCAGAAAGGTCACATAAAGTCCGCCGGCTATCGTGCCGACCATGATCTTCTGTACCAGGGACAGTGTCGGGCCGTCCGTGGTGCTGGTGAAATTCGGCAAGACCAGGCTCAAGACGGCCAACGGGACGATGACGCCCAGATAGGCATTGGCGCCCTGCAGGTTGATTGTCTGCTCGCGATGACGGATCGCGCCAAGCAGCAGCGACAGACCGGTCATGCCGCCCATCAGGATCAGGACCACCGAAAACAACGTATCGCGCACCAGAGTGGGATTGTTGTCGCCATGGAGCATCACCGCGGTGATGCTCATGACCTCGATCGCCGTGATCGAGAGTGTCAGTACCAACGTGCCGTAGGGCTCCCCCAACCGATCCGAAATGGCTTCGGCATGCCGCACCACTCCCAGCGACGAGCCAATCACCGCGGCGAACAACCAGAGAAACAGGAGAGCAAGGATCGGATAATTGGAAAGGCCACGAAACAACGTCTCACCATAAACCACGAAGACGGCGCAGGTGATCATTGAGATCGCGAGAAACCACTCTCTCGAAATGATCGCTCCTATACTCTCGGCGCGTGGTGCCTCGGCGGGGCCGTCTGCCGTGTCGGCGTTCATGGTGTCGTCCTCCGCCCGCTCTCAAATCCGCGTGGTCAAGCAGCCAGCCCGGTGATCGATCCCACAGCGGTCTCCGGTGCAAGGCCACGTCCCTCAGAACTGTGTTGCAAACAAGTTGATAAAATATCGTTGCAAGACGAGCTAAGCTGACCCGCGCTGCTTCCCTCGGAGAGTTCAGACAGACAAGAGAACGGCTGGACATATCGTCTGCAACTGAGGGCGGTGTTGAACCCCATAAGGCAGTTGTCGTGAACCAGAGCAGAAACGTGGTCTCGCGGGTGTGCCGTCAAAACCGGTAGGCCGTCTCGCTCGTGTAGACGGACCCCGGACGCAGGATGCAGAGCGGGAAATCTGCCCGGTTCGGGCTGTCGGGCCAGGCCTGGGTTTCCATCGCCAGTCCCGCACGCGCCTTCAGCCGCGCCCCGCCAAATCCGCGCGCGCCTAACAGATGGGCGCCGTCATAAATCTGCAAGCCCGGTTCGGTGGTCGAAACGGTCAGCGAGACGCCGCTTTCGGGACTTTCAAGCCGCGCGACATCGCGCAGCCGGCCATCGCCGTCATCGAGGCAGAAATTGTGGTCATAGCCGGCGCCGCCGATCGCGCGCGGCGCGCGGAAATCGAAGGCAGTGCCCGCGACATCGGCGATCTCTCCCGTCGGGATCAGGTCATTATCCACGGGCAGATACCGGCTTGCCGCCACGCGCAGCCGGTGGCGCTCGATGTCGCCGCTGTCATCGAGCACGAAATAGCCGTGATGGGCGAAGCTGCAGGGCGTGGCCCGGCTCGTGCGGGCCTCGATCGCGATGCGCAGCGTCGCCGGCGGCTCCAGCGAGACGATGACGGCAACCGCCAATGCGCCGGGAAACCCCATGTGCCCGTCGGGCAGGTCGAGCGCGAGGCGCGCGCGGGTCTCCGTCGCGCCCTCCAGCCGCCACAGCTGTTCGCCGGTGCCGCCGCTGCCGCCGTGGAGCGTATGGCGGGCGCGAAAATTCGCATCCGTGTGAAAGGTCTCGCCATCGAGCGTAAACCGCGCCCCGCCGATCCGGTTGGCGAAACGGCCGACCAGCGCGCCCGTATAGAGAAGATCGCCGAGATAGGGCTCCAGCCGGTCGGCGCCGATCACCACGGACCGGCCGTCGAGCCGCAGATCCTGCACGGTCGCCCCCCATGTCAGAACCGACGCCTCGAGCCTGCCGGCGGCAAGCCGCACGCGCTCGACCTCGCGCCCGTCGGCAAGGACGCCGAAGACATCTCGTTCTCTCATGGCCGCACCTTCATAGCCGCACTGGCGGTTCCGCCAGCCCCCTCACGCCGGGGGCGAGGACGAAGGTCAGGCCGTCTTGCGGCGCCGGATCCGTCAGCCCCTCCCGTGCCGTCGTGACATAGAGCGCATCGAGCGCCGCGCCGCCGAAACAGGGGCAGGAGGGCTGGCGCGCGGGCAGGGGGATCGTGCGCTCGAGACGGGCATCGGCAAGATAGCGCGCGACGCGGGCGGCGCCCCACTGCGCGTTCCACAGCGCGCCTTCCGCATCGATGACGGCGCCGTCCGGGTTCAATCCCTCCACTTCGAGATCGACGAACACCTGGCGCCGCTCGCACGGCCAGCCCGCGGCATCGAGCGCCACGGTCCAGATCGTTCGGCGCGACGTGTCCGCGAAATAGGCGCGGCGCCCGCCGGGGGCGAAACAGATGGCGTTCGGGATGGAAATCCTGTCGTAGAGCAGGCGGAGCTTGCCGCCATGAAAGCGGTAGATGGCGCCGGCCTCCCGTTCGGCGCGCTTGCCCATCGTGCCGATCCAGAAGCCGCCCATCGGGTCGGCCCGGCCATCGTTGGAGCGGTTTTGCGGGCGTTCGGCCTCCAGCGCGGCGACAAGCGTGCGTTCGCCGGTCGCGATGTCGAACCGGTGGAGCCCGCTTTCGCTGGCGATGAGAAGCGTGTCGCGGTCGATCCATCCGGCGGCGGAGGCGTGCTCGCCCATGTCCCAGCTCAACGGGCCGGCATCGGTGCGCGACAGCAGCTTTCGGCCGAGAATGTCGAACCAGAAGAACTGGTTCCGTTCCGGGTGCCAGAACGCGCCCTCGCCCAGTTCGCAGGCGCGATTGTCGAAAATCTCGCTCATGCGGCCGCCTCGTTCCGGGATCTGGTCGCCCGCCCCCCGCCGATGGCGGACAGGCGCAGAAGGCTCTTCTGGAGCAGGATGAAGGCCAGCAGCAGAAGGCCGATGATGATCTTGGTCCACCAGCTCGACAGCGTGCCGTCGAAGACGATGTAGGTCTGGATCAGCCCCATCGTCAGAACGCCGATCAGCGTGCCGAAGACGAAGCCCGCCCCGCCGGTCAGAAGCGTGCCGCCGATGACAACGGCGGCGATGGCGGTGAGTTCGGTGCCCACGGTCGCCAGCGGATAGCCGGACTTGGTGTAGATGGAAAAGACGATGCCCGAGAGCCCGGCCATGAGCCCCGAAAAGGCATAGATCGCAACCGTCGTGCGCCCGACGCGCACGCCCATCAGCCGCGCCGTCGCCTCGCCGCCGCCGAGCGCGAAGACGGAGGCGCCAAAGCGCGTGCGGTGCGCCACGACCATGCCGACCGCGACCGCGACCAGCATCGCTGCCCCGATCAGCGTCAGCCGCCCCTTGCCGGGCATCAGCCAGTAGGCGCCGTCGAGAAGATCGTAGAAGGGATGATTGATCGGAACGGAATCGATCGTCAGCATGTAGGCCAGGCCGCGCATCAGGAACATGCCGGCGAGCGTCACGATGAAGGGCGGCATGGCGAGCGCATGGATGAGGCCGCCCATGGCCGCGCCGAAGGCCGTGGTGACAGCCAGCAGCAGCACGAAGACGACGAGCGGATGAAGGTTCGTGTCGCGCAGCATCACCGCGATGAAGACGCCTGAAAACGCGATGACCGATCCGACGGAGAGATCGATGCCGCCGGAGAGGATGACGATGGTCATGCCGACCGCGACGATGCCGAGATAGGCGTTGTCGGTCAAAAGGTTGCCCACCACCCGGGTTGACAGCATGGTGGGGAACTGCATCACGCAGATCGCCCATGCGAGCGCGAAGATGGCGATGGTCGCGGCAAGCGGATAGAGGCGCGGGTTCATTGGCCTTGTGCCTTCGCGGACAGGGGAACGCCCTCGCGCCGGCGGCGGGCCGCGCGGCCGACCGTGCGCCATTGATGGGCGAGGTTCGGGCTCTGCAGCACGAGGATGACGAGCACCAGCGCGGCCTTGATGACGAGGTTGTATTCGGAGGGAAAGCCCGCCAGCAGGATGCCGGTGTCGATGGTCTGGATGATCAGCGCGCCGATGAGCGAGGCGGCGATGGAAAACCGCCCGCCCAGCAGCGAATTGCCGCCGATCACCACGGCGAGGATTGCATCCAGCTCCAGCCACAGCCCGGCATTGTTGGCGTCCGCCCCGCGGATGTCGGCGGCCGAGACGATGCCGGCCAGCCCCGCGCACAGGCCCGAGGCGACGTAGACCGCGACCAGCAGCACGGCGGCGTTGACGCCTGCGAGCGCGGAGGCCGACCGGTTCACGCCGACCGCCTCGACCAGCAGTCCGAGCGCCGTGCGCCGCATCAGCAACGCGATGGCGAGCGCCGCGGCGAACCAGATCAGGGCGGGAACGGGAATGCCGAGAAGATCGCCGGAGCCGAGAAAGGCCAGCCCCTCGTTGGAGAAGGTGAGAATGCGCCCCTCGGTGATCAGCTGCGCGATGCCGCGCCCCGAGGTCATCAGGATCAGCGTGGCGACGATCGGCTGGATGCCGACGAGCGCGACGAGGCAGCCGTTCCAAAGGCCCGCGGCCGCACCCGCCGTGAGCGCCAGCGCCAGCGTGCCGGCGAGCGACACGTCGTGCGTGATCGCCCAGGCGGCGACGGCGCCGGAAATCGCCATGACCGTGCCGACGGAAAGGTCGATGCCCCGGGTGGCGACCACAAGCGTCATGCCGACAGTCAAAAGCCCCACCTGCGCGCCGCGTTTCGCGATGTCCATGACGGGCCCGACGAACCGGCCGTCCACGACCTCGATCCTCAGGAAATCGGGAAAGAACAGCGTCACCAGGGCCACGAGAGCGGCAAGCGTCACGAGCTGGGGCGCGATACGGCGCAAGACGGTCACGCGGCTTCCTCCCCGCTGTTCTGCCGGCCCGCTTGCGGGGCGGCGATGGCGCGCACGATGGTATCGGAGGTGATTTCCCGTCCCGTCAGCTCCGCCACGTGCCGCCGGTCGCGCACGACGATGACGCGGTCCGAAACGGCGATGAGTTCGTCGAGCTCGGAGGAGATGATGAGAATGGACATGCCCTCGGCCGTCACCTTCTGGATCAGCCGCAGGATTTCCGCATGCGCGCCCACGTCGATGCCGCGCGTCGGCTCGTCGAGAATGAGAAAGCGCGGGTTCATGGCGAGCCAGCGCGCCAGCACGACCTTCTGCTGGTTGCCGCCGGACAATTCGCCGACCGGCTGCTCCGGCCCGAAGGTGCGGATGTCGAGGCGGGCGATATAGTTGTTCGCCAGCCGGGCCTGTTCCGCCCCCGACAGACGGCGCAACCAGCCCCGGTGCGCCTGAAGTGCAAGGGCGATGTTCTCGCGTACCGAAAGATCGGCGACGATGCCGTCTTCTTTGCGTTCTTCCGGTGCGTAGCCGAAGCCGGCGGCAACCGCCGCGCGCGGGGAGGAAAGATCGAAGGTCCCGTTCTCGTCGCGCGCCGCGCCGCTGTGGGCCTCCACCACGCCGAACAGAAGCTCCGCGCTTTCGGTGCGTCCCGAGCCCAGAAGGCCTGCAAGACCCAGAACCTCGCCGCGCCCGACCGCAAGATCGAAGGGCTCGACATGCCCGCGCCGGCCGAAATTCTCAAACCGCAGAAGCTCCGGCCTTTGCGCCGCCGCCGCATCATGCGTCTTGCCGTGCGCGATGACCTCGTCTTCCAGCGCATGGCCCAGCATGTGCTCGATCAGCCGGACGCGGTTAAGATCGGCGGTGCGCTCGCTCGCCACCCTGCGGCCGTTGCGCAGCACCGTGACCCGGTCGGTCAGCGCGAAGACCTGATCGAGAAAGTGGGAGACGAAGACGATGCCGAGTCCCCGGTCCCTCAGGCCGCGCACCACGTCGAACAGCGTCTCGACCTCGCGCGCGTCGAGACTGGCGGTCGGCTCGTCGAGGATCAGGACCTTGCCCGAAAGCGCGACCGCGCGGGCGATGGCGATGATCTGGCGCACCGCCACGGAATAGGCGGCGAGGTTGCGCGATACGTCGATATCGAGCCCGTAGCCCTCCAGCATCGCCTCGGCCTGGCGCTTCTGGGCCCGGGCATCGACCATGCCGAAGCGCGTCGGCTCCCGGCCGAAGGTCAGGTTCTGTGCGACCGTCAGGTTCGCCAGCAGATTGACCTCCTGATAGACCGTGCCGATGCCCAGTTCCTGCGCCTTGGAGGTCGAACGCGGCGAGATCGGTCGCCCTTCGAGCGAGATTTCGCCGCCGTCGCGGCTGTAGGCGCCCGTCAGGCACTTGATGAGCGTGGACTTGCCGGCGCCGTTCTCTCCCAGAAGCGCGTGGATCTCGCCGGCCGCGAGGTCGAAATCGACCGCGTCGAGCGCCGTCGTGCCGGGAAAGGTCTTGGTGAGCGAGCGAATGGTGAGCAGCATCTCGGAACGGTCCGCTTCGTCTGGAACTGGCTCGCCGGCGCGGCGATGAAAGGCCGCCGCGCCGATCGCGTCCGTGTCAGTAGCCGAGGTTCTTGCGGCGCTCGTATTCGCCTTCCGGATCGTCGGCCTTGGTGTAGAGCTTCGAATCCGTCTGGATGAACTTCGGCGGCACCGTGCCGTCGTCCATGTAGGCTTTGAGCGCGTCGAAGGCCGGGCCGGCCATGTTCGGCGTCAGTTCCACCGTCGCATTCGCCTCGCCGGCGGCGATCGCCTTGAAGATGTCCGGCACGCCGTCGATGGAGACGACGAGAATGTCATCGCCCGGCTTCAGCCCGGCCTCCTTGATGGCCTGGATCGCGCCGACGGCCATGTCGTCGTTATGGGCGTAGAGCGCGCAGATGTTCTGGCCCCTGCCTTCGGCCTGCAGGAAGGACTCCATCACTTCCTTGCCCTGCGCGCGGGTGAAGTCGCCCGTCTGCGAGCGCACGATCTTGACGTTGTCGTGCCCGGCGATCGCCTTCTCGAAGCCGGTCTTGCGGTCGATCGCCGGCGAGGAACCGGTGGTGCCCTGCAATTCGACGACGCGGCATTCCTTGCCGGCGACGTGATCGACCAGCCATTGGCCGGCGACTTCGCCCTCATGCACCAGATCCGAGCCGACGGCCGTCAGATAGAGCGACTTGTCGCTGTCCACCTGCCGGTCGAGCAGGACGACGGGGATTTCCGCGTCCTTGGCTTCCTTCAGCACGCTGTCCCAGCCGGTCGCCACCACGGGCGCCAGAAGGATCGCGTCCACGCCCTGGGCGATGAAGGAACGGATGGCGGCGATCTGGTTTTCCTGCTTCTGCTGGGCGTCGGAGAATTTCAGGGTGATGCCGCGCTCTTCGGCCTGCTGCTTGGTCAGCGTCGTCTCCGCCGCGCGCCAGCCGGATTCCGATCCGATCTGCGAAAAGCCCACGGTCTGGGCGAGCGCGGTCTGGCTGAGTGCAGCCGATGCGCCGAAGGCCGCCAGCGCGACCGCTGTCAGAAAATTCCTCATGTCGTCTCCTCCCTCTTCAATGAACCGAAACGGAGAGCTCCCGTCCGTCTCGGCGGATCAATTCATTTATTCAAAGCCTTCGTCTCTTCCCCAGTTCGGCGTGATCAGATGGACGCCGAGCGCAAGCCACTTGTTCCCCTCTCCCCCCTTGCGGGGGAGATGTCGACCTACGGTCGACAGAGGGGGGTATGGCGGCAGACACGGAGCAAGCGGCGTTACCCCCCTCTGTCACGCGAAGGCGTGACATCTCCCCCACAAGGGGGGAGAGGGGTGCACGGGGCTCGCGCCCGGTGTTTTTCCACCGCTCCGGAATCCGTTCATTTAGCCCATTCCTCCTTGCGTCGAACCTCTCCTCCTTTCCCATCGGTCGGATCGCCAGACCGTCAGTCCCCGGCAAGCGCCGGATCGAAGAAGTCCGGCGCCTCAAGCCGGCGGCCGAGCGTGAAGGCGTCGGCGACCAGCGTCATCGGACGAAGGTCGACCTCCGAGGCGCCGGCTTCCAGAAGATCGGCGAACTTCTCATAAAGCCCGTCATATTCGCCGTGGATGCCGGGCTCCTCCCAGTTTTCGCCGGCATGCCTCACCCCGTCGATCTCCATGATCGCGCCGCCCTGGTCGAGCGTCAGCGTGCCGCCGTCGGTCTCGATGGTCTGGCGCCAGAACGGATCGCCCTCGTGGAGAAAGTCGAGATCGGCGACGACGAGCGGGCCGGAGGGGCCGTCCATGCGGACCTCGCCGGCGATCGGCGTCTCGCAATTGCCCGGAAACCGCAGCTCCGCACCGCTCACATGAACCGGCACCGGCAATATCTCCGTCAGGATCGAAAAGGCGTTGATCGCCGGATCGAAGACGCCGAGCCCGCCGGCCTGCCAGATCCAGCGCTGTCCCGGATGCCAGACGCGGGTGTCCTCCTTCCAGTCGATGCGGACCGACGTCACCTGCCTGTCCGCAAGCCACGCCTTCGCCGCCGCGACCGAAGCCGCGTGGCGGGAATGCCATGTGGCGAACAGCGTCAGGCCCTTGTCGGCCGCCAGCGCTTCAAGCGCGTGAACCTCCGACAGGCTGGCGCCCGGCGGCTTTTCCAGCATCACATGGCAGCCCGCATCGAGTGCGGCGCGTGCGCCCGGATAGCGGACCTGCGGCGGGGTGCAGAAGCTGATGGCGCGGATATCCGGCCGGTCGCGGACCAGCGCCTCGACGCTGTCGAAATTCTCCACGCCATCGACGCCGCCGGACCCGCTGACGGTCGCCGCCAGTTCGAAGGCGGGAGAGGCGGCCAGCGCGGGGATGTGCTGGTCGCGGGCGATCTTGCCGATGCCGACAAGCGCGATGCTAGTGGCTGTCACGTGGTACCTCCCGGCCGCGGCGGCCCTTGAGAAAGACGAAATCGGCACCCGTGTCGGCACCTTCGACGTTGTCGTGGTAAAGGCGGGTATAGCCGCCCCGCTCAGGCGGCCCTTCCGGCGCGCGCCACCCGGCAAGGCGCGCGGCAATCTCCTCGGCCGGCAGATCGAGATGGAGGGAGCGGGCCTCCACGTCGATCTCGATCATGTCGCCGGTGCGCACGATGGCGAGTGGCCCGCCGGCGGCGGCTTCCGGCGACACATGCAGGATCACCGTGCCGTAGGCGGTACCGGACATGCGCGCGTCCGATATGCGCACCATGTCGGTGATGCCCTTCCTCAGCACCTTGGGCGGCAGGCCCATGTTGCCGACTTCCGACATGCCAGGATAGCCCTTCGGACCGCAGTTCTGGAGCACCATCACGCAGGTCTCGTCAATGTCGAGCGCCTCGTCGTCGATCCGCGCCTTGTAGGCGTCGATATCCTCGAAGACCACGGCGCGGCCGCGATGCTTCATCAGGTGCGCGGAGGCCGCCGAAGGCTTGATCACCGCGCCGCCGGGCGCCAGATTTCCCTTCAGCACGGCGATCCCGCCCGACGAGGTCAGCGCCCGCTCGGCCGGCCGGATCACGTCCTCGTTCCAGTTCACCGCGTCGCCGACCTCCTCCCAGATGGATTTGCCCGACACCGTCAGCGCCTCGCGGTGGAGCAACCCGGCCTCGCCCAGACGCTTCAGGACGACGGGCAGGCCGCCGGCGTAGAAGAATTCCTCCATCAGATACGCGCCCGACGGCATCAGGTTGACGATGGTCGGCACGTCGCGGCCGAGCCGGTCCCAGTCGTCGAGCGTCAGCGGCACCTCGGCCCTGCCGGCGAGCGCCAGAAGGTGGATCACCGCATTGGTCGAGCCGCCGATCGCGCCGTTGGTGCGGATCGCGTTCTCGAACGCCTGCCGCGTCAGGATGTCGGAGGGCTTGAGGTCGTCCTTGACCATCTGCACGATGCGCCGCCCCGTCATCTGCGCCATCACGCGCCGGCGCGCATCCACGGCGGGAATGGCGGCATTGCCGGACAGCGCCATGCCCAGCGCCTCGGCCATGGAGGCCATGGTGGAGGCCGTGCCCATCGTGTTGCAGGTGCCCGACGACCGGCTCATCGCCTGCTCGGCTTCCAGGAAATCCTCCCGGCTGATCCGGCCGGCCTTGATGTCCTCCGACATCTGCCAAAGCGCCGTGCCCGAGCCGATCCGCTCGCCCCGGAACCAGCCATTCAGCATCGGGCCGCCGGAGACGACGATGGACGGGATATCGGTGGAGGCCGCCCCCATCAAGAGCGACGGCGTGGTCTTGTCGCAGCCCACCAGCAGCACCGCGCCGTCGATGGGCTGGGCGCGCATCGTCTCCTCCACCGCCATGGCGGCGAGGTTGCGGTACATCATGGCGGTCGGGCGGAACGTGTTCTCGGAAGCCGAGAAGACCGGCACCTCCAGCGGAAACCCGCCGGCCTCCCAGATGCCCGCCTTCACCTTCTGCGCCAGCTCGTGCAGATGGCCGTTGCACGGCGTCAGCTCCGACCAGGTGTTGAGCACGCCGATCACCGGCCGGCCATCGAACAGGTCGTGCGGGTAGCCCTGGTTCTTCAGCCAGCCGCGATGATAGATGTTGTCGCGCGACGTGCCGCCGTACCATTCCTGCGATCTGAGCTTGCGGGGCCATGCGGCCGGTTGAAAGGGCATCGGGTCCCTCACAGCGCGCGGATTTCGATGCGCGGCTCGGGGCGGGCGAGCGGCGCGAAGGACAGGGGATTGCGCAAGGGCAGGCCGAACGGTTCCGCCTCGATCTCGAAGACGTCGCCGTCGCGCGGCGTGATGCCGGCGGCGAAGGAAAGCGTCGCCGTTCCGAACATGTGCACATGCACATCGCCCGGCTGACGGAACAGCTTGTACTTGAAATGGTGGTGTTCGAGGTTCGCCAGCGAGTGGTTCATGTTGGCCTCGCCCGATAAAAACGGCTGTTCGAAGATCGTCTCGTTGCCGCGCCGGATCCGCGACCAGCCCTCGACACTTTGCGGCAGTTCGCCGATCAGCAGCTCCGGGCCGATTGCCGCCGGACGCAGTTTGGAATGGGCGAGATAGAGGTAGTTCCGCCGTTCCATGACATGGTCGGAAAACTCGTTCGCCAGCGCCCAGCCGAGCCGCACCGGCGTTCCGTCGGGCGCGATGAGATAGATCCCGGCGATTTCCGGTTCCTCGCCGCCGTCCTCGGCGAATTCCGGCGCCTCCAGCGGCGCGCCGGGGCTTGCGAGCGCAAAACCGTTGCCCTTGTAGAACCATTCCGGCTGCACCCCGGCGGCACCGTTCGCAGGCTTTCCGCCCTCAAGACCCAGCCGGAACATCCGCATGCTGTCGGTCTCGTGCTCTTGCGCCGCCTTGTGCATTTCCGCACGCGTTGCGGCCGATCCCAGATGCGTGAGCCCCGTGCCGGTGATGTGGAGATGGGCGGGATCTGGATGGGTCACCGGCGGCAGAAGCCTGCCGGCGGCATAAAGCGCCTCGATGTCCACCGCGTCCCGGACGCCGAGCGCGGCGATGCGCTCGCGCAGCGGCTGGCCGGTTTCGATGCAGTCGAGCGCGAGCGCGTAAAGGCACAGGTCGGTCTTGACCTCGTAGGCTTCGGTGCCCTCGCGCACGACGATCTGCGGGGTTCCGCCCGCCCGGGAATATTGCGACAGCAGCATGGCTTCACCCCTTCTGCTTGTTCAGGACGTCGAAGATCACCGCGGCCAGCAGAACGAGCCCCTTGATGACCTGCTGCCAGTCGATGCCGATGCCGAGGATCGACATGCCGTTGTTCATGACCCCCATGATGAAGGCTCCCACCACGGCGCCGACGACCGTGCCGACGCCGCCGGACATGGACGCCCCGCCGATGAAGACGGCCGCGATCACGTCGAGCTCGAAGGCGACGCCGGCCTTGGGCGTCGCGGTGTTGAGGCGGGCGGCGAAGACGAGACCGGCAAGGGCCGCCAGCATGCCCATGTTGGCGAAGGTCAGGAAGGTCAGCCGCTTGGAGTTGATGCCCGACAGCGACGCCGCCTTCTCGTTGCCGCCGATGGCGTAGATGCGGCGGCCGAAGGTCGTGCGGTTGGTCAGGAAGGCGTAGATCGCGATCAAGAGCGCCATGACGACGAAGACGTTGGGCAGCCCGCGAAAACCCGCCATGAGCCAGGACATGTAAACGAGGGCTGCGAAGATCAGGAGATTTCTGGCGGCGAAGAAGGCGAAGGGCTCGACCTCCGCACCGATGCCCTTTTGCTGGGCGCGGGTGCGCATGGCGAGCCACAGCAGCAGGCCGGCCACCGCGATGCCGACGACGAGCGAGAACAGGTTCAGGTGTTCGCCTGAAAAGATGTCGGGCACGAAGCCGGAGGCGATGAGCCGGAAATGCGGCGGGAAGGGCCCCACCGACTGGCCGGCGAGCAGCCACAGCGTCAGCCCCTTGAAGACCAGCATGCCGGCAAGCGTGACGATGAAGGAGGGAATGCGGAAATAGGCGACCCAGAAGCCCTGGGCCATGCCGATCAGCGCACCCGCGGCAAGGCACAGAAGGCTCGCGACGGGCCACGGCATGCCCCATTGCACGATCATAACCGCCGCCAGCGCCCCGATGAAGCCCAGCACCGAGCCGACCGACAGGTCGATGTGCCCGCACACGATCACCAGCAGCATGCCCACCGCCATGATGACGATGTAGGAATTCTGCAGGATGAGATTGGTCAGGTTCACCGGCTTGAGCAGAATCCCGTCGGTCGCGACCTGAAAGAAGGCCATGATGGCGACCAGCGCGATCAGGATGCCGTATTCGCGCAGGTGTCCTTTCAGAAAATGCCAGCCGGATTTGCCGCCCCCGGATCTGGAGGTTTCGGGCCTGTCGGCAACGGCGATCGGTGTGGTCGTGTCGCTCATGCGGCCGCCCCCGCCTCTGCTCCCGACTTGACGATCCTTGCCATGATCTTCTCCTGGCTTGCCTCGGCCGCCGGCATTTCGCCCACGAATCGGCCTTCGCTCATCACGTAGATGCGGTCTGAAATCCCAAGCAGTTCAGGCAGTTCCGACGAGATCACGATGATCGCCTTGCCCTGGGCGGCGAGGTCGCGGATCACGGTGTAGATCTCGAATTTCGCGCCGACGTCGATGCCCCGGGTCGGCTCGTCGAGGATCAGGATGTCCGGATCGGCGAAGAGCCACTTGGAGAGCACGACCTTCTGCTGGTTGCCGCCCGAGAGATCGACGACGGCCTGTTCGACGGACGAGGACTTGATCGCCAGCCGGTCGCGGTAGTGTTCGCCCACCTCCGCCTCGCGGTGGCGCTCCACGATGCCGTTGCGGGCAACCGCGGGGAGGTTGGCGAGCGGCACGTTGCGGCGGATGGTGTCGTCGAGGATGACGCCGTAGGTCTTGCGGTCCTCGGTGGCGTAGGCGATGCCGGAGCGGATGGCCCGCTGCACCGTGGAAACGTCGGCCGGCCGGCCGTTGATCTCGACCTCGCCGGAGATGTCGCGGCCGTAGCTGCGGCCGAAAAGGCTCATGGCGAGTTCCGTGCGCCCTGCCCCCATCAGCCCGGCGATGCCCAGCACCTCGCCCTTGCGGACATGGAAACTGACATCGTCGACGACCCGCCGGCCGGGATGCAGGGGATGGCAGGCGGTCCAGTTGCGGACCTCCATCGCGATCTCGCCCGGTTCGCCCGGCCCGCGCGGCGGGTAGCGATCCTGCAGCGAGCGGCCGACCATGTTGCGGATGATGTCGTCCTCGTCGACGCCGTCGGCACACGCCATGCGCGCCACCGCCGCCCCGTCACGCAGGACGGTGATCGTGTCGGCGACCTTCGAGACCTCGTTCAGCTTGTGCGAGATCAGGATCGAGGTGATGCTTTTCTCGCGAAAGTCCACGAGCAGATCCAGAAGCTTCTCGCTGTCGCTCTCGTTCAGCGACGAGGTCGGCTCGTCGAGGATCAGCAGGCGGACGTTCTTCGACAGCGCCTTGGCGATCTCGACGAGCTGCTGCTTGCCGAGGCCGAGCTGCTCGACGATCGTCTCCGGGTTCTCCTTCAGGCCGACGCGGGCCAGAAGCTCGCCGGCGCGCTCGTGCGTCTCGCGCCAGTCGATGATGCCGCCGCGGGCGCGCTCGTTTCCCAGAAAGATGTTCTCCGCCACCGACAGAAGCGGGATCAGCGCCAGCTCCTGGTGAATGATGATGATCCCGAGATCCTCGCTGTCACGGATGGAGCGGAAGGTGCGCGGGGCGCCGTCGAAGACGATCTCGCCCTCGTAGCTGCCGTGCGGATAAACGCCGGACAGCACCTTCATGAGCGTGGACTTGCCCGCCCCGTTCTCGCCGACGACGGCATGGATCTCGCCTTCGGCAACCGAAAGGGTCACCCGGTCGAGCGCCTTGACGCCCGGGAATTCCTTGGTGATTTCACGCATTTCGAGTATCGGCGACATCGTATCCTCGCGTCTTTTCGAAGAGATCCGCCGCAGGCGGCCGGGCAGGGCGAGGCAGGGGGGCCGGCACATGGCCAGCCCCGGCGGCTGTCGACTTCGGAAAAAACCGAGACGACGACCTGCGAACCGCTCCGGCCCGCGCAGGCGACTTTGCCGGCGCCTTTCGCGGATGGACGGCGGCGGTGCTACTTGATCTGGTCTCGTTTGTAGTAGCCGCTCTCGATCAGCACGCTCTCCCAGTTCTTCGCCGTCACCGGGACCGGTTCCAGCAGGTAGGAGGGCACGACCTTCACGCCGTTGTCGTAGGTCTTGGTGTCGTTGATCTCCGGCTGGCCGCCGCTGAGCAGCGCGTTCACCATGCCCACGGTCACGCGGGCGAGTTCGCGAGTATCCTTGAAGATGGTGGAGTATTGCGCGCCGCGCAGGATCGCCTTGACGGAGGGTATTTCCGCATCCTGGCCGGTGATGATCGGCATCTTCATGTCGCCCGAGCCGTAGCCGACGCCCTGCAGCGAGGAGATGATGCCGATGGAAAGGCCGTCATAGGGCGAAAGCACCCCGTTGACCTTCCGGTCGGTGTAGTAGGCCGACAGCAGATTGTCCATCCGCGCCTGGGCGACCGAGCCGTCCCAGCGCAGCGTGCCGACCTTATCCATGCCGCGCTGTCCCGAGGGAATGGCGATCCGGCCCTCGTCGATCATCGGCTGCAGCACCGACATGGCGCCGTTGTAGAAGAAGTAGGCGTTGTTGTCGTCGGGGCTGCCGCCGAACAGCTCGACGTTCCACGGCTTGGTGTCGGGAAACCGTTCCTTCAGCCCCGCCACAAGCGTTTCGGCCTGCTGCACGCCGACCTTGAAATTGTCGAAGGTGGCGTAGTAGTCGACATCGCTGCTGTCGCGGATCAGCCGGTCATAGGCGACGATCTTGATATCGGCGGCGGCGGCGTTCGCCAGCGCGCTCGTCAGCGTGGTGCCGTCGATCGCGGCGATGACGAGAACGTCCACGCCCTTGGTGATCATGTTCTCGATCTGGGCGAGCTGGTTGGGGATGTCGTCCTCGGCATATTGCAGGTCGGTGGTGTAACCGGCCGCCTGAAACTGCTTCACCATGTTGTTGCCGTCGTCGATCCAGCGGGCGGACGACTTGGTGGGCATGGCGATGCCGACATATCCCTTGTCCTGCGCAATGGCAGGGGCGGCAAGCGCAATGGAAATCGAAATAGCGGCCGCACCGAAGGCGCGTCTGGTCAAATGCATTTTTCCCTCCCGGTCCCGACTGTTCCGCATTGGCTGCGGTGCGCCGGATTCTTTTCATGGATTCCCCTCCGGAACCCGTGACCGTTGCACGTTGCGCCTCGCCGCTATAACAATCAAATACGCATTCCGGATTTAGTTATACTCTTTTTGGAATATCGTAGATGGATACGACCTCTTCGGCGAAAGGCGGTTTCGTCGTTCGCGACGAGTTGATCCGGCGCGGGTTGCGGCTGTCGCAGCTGCGGCTGCTGCTGGCCCTGTCGGAAACCCGCCAGGTCTCGGCCGCCGCCGTGCAGGTGGCGATGACCCAGCCGGCCGCCTCGCGTCTGCTGTCGGATCTGGAAAGGGCGGTCGGCGCCCGTCTCTACAGCCGCCATGCCCGCGGCGTGACCCTGACGCCGGCCGGCACGGCGCTGGCGGAACGGGCGCGCCAGACCCTGCGCGGCCTCGATGCGGTGCAGCACGAGATCGCGGCCATCGAGAGCGGCGAGCGCGGCACGGTGCGCATCGGCAGCGTGACCGGGCCGGCGGTGCAGCTGGTGCTGCCGGTGATCCGCGAATTGCGCGTGACCTATCCCGAAATCGAGCTTTCGGTGCTGGTCGACACCAGCAACAAGCTCGGCGACGCGCTTCTCGCCGGCGATCTCGATTTCTATATCGGCCGGGTTCCCGACGGCATGGAGGCGCGCACCGTCGCGCTCGACGAGATCGGGCCGGAGCCGGTCTCGCTCATCGCCCGGCTGGAGCATCCGCTGTCGCGCCGCCCCGATCCGTCCATGGCCGATTGCCTGGCCTATGACTGGGTGATGCAGCCGGAGGACGGGTTGCTGCGCCGCACCGTGGAAGCCTATCTGCTGCGCAACGGCTACCGGCCGCCGGAGCGCATCCTGAGTACATCCTCGATGCTGCTGACGCTGGCGATCATCTGCGAGACCAACGCGATCGCCCCGATCGCTCGATCCGCGGCCAATTTCTATGCATCCCAAAACGCTTTCGGAGGTCGCATTCGCTGCCTCGAAGCCGGGGAGGACATGGCTGTGGTTCCGTATTCGTTGATTTATTTGCGTGGAATCGAACCTTCGCCGGCGGTTCGCCGGGTTCGACAGTTGATACGACAGAAGATTCCGCCTCAACCCGGCGTTTAAACGGCGAACCGCTGTCGGCAGGTGACGATCCATACCGGCGACTTTTGGTCCGGCGATGCTCGCCGAGCGGTTTCGCCCTCTCTGATCCCGTTCGTGTCCCTTTGTCGCCTCGGCGTAAACATGTGAGGTAGTCCGGAATGCCGGGACAGGTCCCGGCCGAGCTTGACGATTGGGGTTGCCGGGTGCGGCACGGCGCCCCTTCGTCAATGGCGGGAGGGCGGACAGGTTTTGGACAGGTGATCAACCTTATTGTGTGGGCCCGAGCAGGCACCGCGCTTTCAGCCTTGTGGCCGATTGAGTGAAGCCGACTGGAGGAGCCAGCGCTGCCTGTTGGAATCAAGCAATAATTGGGAGGTTGATCTGTGATGACGTTCAAATCAGTCGCCGTGACCGGCGCAGCCGTGCTTTTCACCATCGCCAGCGCCGTGGGCGCGTCGGCGGCGGACAAGCCGGCCAACTATCCGACTCGCCCCATCAATCTTGTCGTTCCCTATCCGGCCGGCGGTGGCGTCGACCTGACGGCGCGCACACTGGCTGCCCAACTTGAGCGCACGACCGGGCTGCAGTTCCGCGTGGAAAACCGCGCGGGCGGCGGCAGCACCATCGGCAATTCCTATGTCGCCAAGCAGGCGAAGGCTGACGGCTACACGGTCGGCGTGCTCGCCAATCCGACAATGGCGATCAGCGTTGTTCAGGGCCGGGCCCCCTTCGTGAAGGGCGATCTGGAGCCTCTTGCAGGCATCACCTTCGCTCCCGCCATCTGGCTATCCGGAACCAAGTCGAAGATCGCCGGCAAGAGCTTCAAGGAAGTGATCGCCTACGCCAAGGAGCATCCGGGCGAACTGAAGGTCGGCGTCATTCCCAATGGTGCCTTCGATATCGCCACCCGTATCCTCGAAAAGCAGCTTGGTGTGAAGTTCACCATCGTGCCGTTCCAGGGCGGCAAACCTGCTGCCGTGGCGCTTCTCGGCGGCAATGTCGATATTGCTGCCAACTACTATGACGAAGTCGCTCAGTTCATCGACGCGGGGCAGATGAAGTTGCTGGCGGTTGCCGACAACACGCCGCTCTCGCAGGTGCCCGACGCACCGACGATGAAGGATCTGGGCGTGAAGATTCCGTCGGGAACCTGGGGCGCCGACCGTCTCGTCGCCGTCAGCCCGAAGGTGCCCGCGGAGATCAAAGCCTACCTTGCCTCGATCATCAATGACACGCTGAAGGAAGAGGAAACGCGCGAGGCCTTCGAGAAAGTCGGCATCGAGCTAATCCCCCTGACCGCTGAAGAAGAACAGGCGCGCTACAACGCCTCGTTCGAGGCTGTCAGCGAGTATTTCCAGAACGCCGCCCACTGACGTCGATCTCACGAAAGCGAACGAGGGGCACCGTGTCGGCCAATGGCCGGCGCGGTGTCTGTCGGTGAGCGCGTGCGCCCGGCTTTGCGAAATCCGGCCTCAGTGACCACAGGACCTGGCATCAAAGGATAGGGAAAATGCTCGAAGGTTTCCTGAACGCCATCACCTACCAGAGCGTGGCGGCAGAAATCGGCGGCGTCATCATTGGCATCATCTTCGGTGCCATCCCCGGCTTGACGGCGACGCTTGGCATCGCGTTGTTCGTTCCGGTGACGTTCCTCATGAGCCCCGAGCACGGCATGATAATGCTCGGTGGCATCTATTCCGGCGGCATATTCGGCGGCAGCATCTCTGCCATTCTCATCAACATTCCCGGAACACCCGCCTCGATCGTGACGAGTTGGGAGGGCCATGCCATGGCGCGGGCCGGCAAGGCGCCCTTCGCCCTCGCTCTGGCGGCCGTAAGCTCGGGAATTGGCGGCATTCTGGCAGCCATCGCGGTGCTGTTCCTGACACCAATTCTCTCCTCTTTCGCGCTGAGCTTCGGCTCGCCGGAATATTGCGCGTTGCTGATCTTCAGCTTCACCATCGTGATCGTGATGCTGGAAACGCCGCTCGCGTCCAATCTTTTCGGCTGTTTCGTCGGCCTGTTGATCGTGACGATCGGGATCGACCCGGTCATCGGCACGCCGCGTTTCACATTTGGCGTTGTTGAACTGTATTCCGGCTTCAATCTCGTCGCCGTGCTGATCGGGTTCTTCTGCATGAGCCAGGCCGTGGTCCTGGCACTCAATTCGTTGAAGCCCGACAAGGGCGGCGAGATCATCTTCGACGGCAAGAGGCCGTATGGCGAATTGCTGCGCGTGGTGCCAACCCGGATCTTCACCTATCTGCGTTCTGCCGTGACGGGGGTCTTTCTGGGGATCCTGCCGGCACTTGGACCGGTGGAGACGCCGTTCATTTCCTATGCGCTCGAAAAGCGCTTCAACAAGCGCAACGAGAAGTTTGGCAAAGGATCGATCTCGGGGCTGATCGCATCGGAAACCTCCATCAGCGCCAATGTCGGCGGATCGCTGATCCCGCTCATTTCGCTGGGTATTCCCGGCTCCGGCGCGGCGGCCGTGTTCATCGGCGCGCTGACGCTGCATGGCCTGCAGCCGGGCCCGATGCTCTTCGCCAATCAGCCGACCCTCATCTACAGCTTCTTCTGGGGCTTCCTGATCCTCAACATCTTCATGCTTTTCTTCGGCGTCTTCGCGGCGCGCTACTGCGCCTTCGTTCTCAAGATCCCGAAATTCGTTCTGGCGACCTTCGTCGCGGTGTTCTCGATCCTCGGGACCTTCGCCATCCAGAACAACATGTTCGATGTGTTCGTCATGCTCGGCGCGACCGCCTTCGCGCTCTGGTTCCAGGCCCTGCGGATCTCGCTGTTGCCGGTGGTGATGGCTGTCATTCTCGGGCCGTTGTTCGAGCAGCAGATCGCTGTTCTCAACACTTCCTACAGTTCCGTGGGGGAGGTGCTCCAGCGCCCTGTCGCCGTGGTGTTTCTGGCCGTGTCCGTGCTCATGCTGGGCTTCCGTCTCGTTCGCGGAACCTCGCGGCGCGGCATGCCCGAACAGACCGAAGTTTGAGGAGGTCCGGCATGTTTGTCTTCAGACTGGTTTCATTCCTGTTGATTGCCGCCTTCGCGCTCGTGCTCGGCGAGCAGGCCATGGGCATCTCCGGCATGGCCAGCACCTACCCGCTGACGCTGGTGACGGTGGTGCTGGCGGGAACGCTGTACATGATCGCCACAGCCGTCGCGCAACGCCGCGAGCCGACCGTCCTGACGGGCGACGTGTCCCATCTGGTTGCGGCCACGGGCCCCGAGCGGCTGCGACTTTTCGCGTTCGTGATCCTTTGGGTTGCCTATCCGTGGCTACTGGGCTTGCTGGGGTTCATCGTCACGACGACGCTGGCGATTGCCGTGTCGCTTTACATGCTGGGCCAAAAACGGATCCTGCTGGCTCTTGCCTGTGCCGCGGCCTTCTCGGTGGTCTTCGCGGTGCTGTTCATGACGGTCTTCTATGTTCCGGTCCCCGCCGGGGTTCTGGATGACTGGCTCACCAGTTTCATCTTCCGGCTTCAAAGCTGACAGCCCAGAGCCGGCAGGCCTCAAGTGTCTGCCGGTCCGTCGCCCTGTCGCCTTTGTCAGGCGCGCAGCGTCACTTGCTCAGGTTCACGCCGTAGTCTGAGAGAATGCGGGTAATGCTTTTCCGGTCCGCATGGCGGATCGTCGTGCCCCTGTGAAACAGCGCTTGCGCCTCCTTGCCGATGGTCAGCCTGTAGTCGCCGAGAACGTTCGCGACCTCAGCCTTGTAATCGGGGTCCTCCGTTATCGCCTTGAGCGCGGCCTCGTAGGTCTCGACGATCGCATCGGGCGTGTCCTTGGGGACGAATACCATCTTCTGCGCCAGGAACTCGGTGGTGAAGATGGACATGTAGGTTTCGTATTCGGGCCCGGAGGGGGCTTTGCCTCTCAGCGTCTCATAGACCTCATCGAAATTCGGGAGGTCGGGAAAGGTGGGGTCGCGTTCAAGCTTGCCGTCCTTGCCCAGGACACCCCACGAGAAAAGGGGAATCGCCGTTCCGCTTTCAACCATCGGCCGGACGCTTTTGAGAAAGGCGGGGGTCGTCTGGTAGTCGATGTTCACGTCGCCGCGCTCGAAGGCGAGGCGGCCATCAGCGCGGGCGCGATAGCCGAAGACATGCTCCACTTTCAGCCCCAGCAGCCTGAACGCCAGCAAGGGGATCAGATCAAGCGATGTCGCGCCCTGATTGGCATAGATCAGCCGCTTGTTCGCGAGCCTGGCAATGTCGGAGGGACCATGGATTCCGAGCCTTGGCGTGGTGTAGACGACACCGCCAGTCGGCATCACCATGATGATGCGCCAGTCCTTGTAGTCGTATTTCACACGCGGGTCGCCGAGCAGGAATGGCAGCTGGGTGGAGCCGGTGGTGATCAGCAGGTGCAGTCCGTCGGACTTGGCGTGCGATGCGAACTGGTTGGCGCCACGGATCGAACCACCTCCGGGCTGGTACGAAATCGAGATGGTGGGGTGTCCCGGCAGGTACTTTGTCAGAAAGGGTGCAAGGAACTGGGCGATCCGGCCAGAGCCGCCGCCAGGGGAGTTGGGGACGGTCCATATGATCGTCTTTCCCGCAAAGCTGGTTCCGGCCCGCGCACCGTCTCCTGTGCAGGACAATGTCACAATGGCTGCGAGTGCAAGTGTCGCAAGCCGCATACCATTTGTGGCATTCACAGTGTTGGCCTCCCCAGACTGGCTTATCAGTGTCGCATATGTATGGATAACACCGGAACATGAATTGCCGATACCCGCCTGTGGCGGTTCGGCGCCTCTGTCCGGCCTGCTTTCTGGTGAGTTACGGGACGAGTTGATGCGTATCGCGATACTTGAGGACAATGAGATCCTGGCCAGAGCCATTCGGGGCGCGCTCGAAGATCTCGGCTTCGGTGTCGACTGGATCGAAGACGGTCTTGCAGGCGAGGTTTTCCTCAAGGACGCCGATGCGGACGTAGCCATCATAGACATCAACCTTCCCGGTCAGAACGGTTTCGAGGTGATCCGTGCGTTGCGCAGGGCAGGCTGCTCGACGCCCATACTCATCCTCACGGCACGCGGCAAGACCTCCGAGCGTGTTCAGGGGCTGGAGCTCGGCGCCGACGACTATCTGGTGAAGCCGTTCGAAATGGCGGAACTTGTGGCGCGCCTGCGTGCGCTCGCCCGCCGCAGGCCGGTGCTGCGCAGCGAATGGGAAGAACTGGGCGGGCTGAAATTCAACCGGGGGCGCCGGGAGCTGTTCCACCGCGGTACGGTGATCGAGCTTCCCAGGCGTGAACTCGCTCTTTTCGAATGCCTTCTCGAGCATCGCGGACGCATCGTCTCGCGCGCGCTCATATCGGACACCCTTTACGGAACGGGCGCGGAGATCGAGGACAACGCGATCGACCTTCTCGTCTCCCGGCTGCGCCGCAAGATCGACGGCACGGGTGTCGCGATCAGGACGGCGCGCGGGCTCGGCTATATGCTGGATGGGGAAAGCGCTTGAACACGGGGTCGCTCAAGAACCGGTTGTTCGTTTTCATCGTCGTTCCGCTCTTCGTCGCTGCTTGCGTGGCATCGGTCGCCCGCTACAGCCAGTTCACGAAACTCTCTCGCGATCTCTACGACAATACCCTCTACACGATCGCGCTCACCATTTCGCGTGACGTGACCACGAACGAGGGGGACCTGCTGACGAGGGCCGTGCTCAACGCCCTTGTGGAAACGTTGGGCGATCAGATCTTCTACCGCATTACCGGTCCCGGAGGGGCCTATGTGACGGGCATGTCGGATGCGCCGAATGTGCCGAATGCCGGTGCGAAGCCGCCGGGTGAACCCGTCTACTTCGATGCCGTCTATCACGGTCAGACCGTTCGCGGACTGTTCATGACGGAGGTTGTCACCGACCGTCCGATGAGTGGCACGGTGACTGTCGAGGTGTGGCAGACCGTCCGGCAGCGCCAGGATCTCAGTCTGAGCCTGCTCGGACAAACCGCCGTATATTTTGGCGGGTTGCTCGCCGTCGCCGGGCTGCTTGTCTGGTTCGGCATTCGAAGCGGCCTGAAACCGCTCAAGGATCTGGAGGCGGCGCTCGTGTCGCGCACCGCGAACGACCTGCGCCCGATCGAGCAGGTGGTGCCGCGGGAAATCGGAGCGCTCGTTGCCGCGATGAATTCCCTGTTCGAGCGGCTCAGGAGAGCGTTCGAAATCCGCGATGCCTTCATTTCCGATGCCGCGCACCAGGTTCGTACGCCGATTGCCGGCATTCAGGCGCAGGCAGAGGCGGCGCTGACGGCGAAGGATGAGACGGCGTTGAGAGTGCGGGTGGAGGAGGTCGCGGTCGCAGCCAGACGCGCCGGGCGGTTGACCAATCAGCTACTCTCGATGGAACGGGTGCGCGGGCGCGACTTGAAGGGGCTGGCGGTTCGCTTCGATCTGGAGGCCACGGTCCAGGACATCACCCGCCATTTCGCCGAGCGCGTTCTGCCGAAAGGCATCGAGATCACCTATCAGCTTCGCGGAGAGCCGCGGAGCTTTTCAGGAGATCCGGTTCTCGTGGGGGAGATGCTTCTCAACCTGCTCGAGAATGCCGAGCGGTATGGTGTCGCGGTCCAGCCCGTTATCGAGGTGATCCTGACTTTCGCGGCGGAGCATGTCGAGCTGGACGTGCGTGACAACGGTCCGGGCATTCCCTCCGCCTCCGCGGAACGGGTTTTCGACCGCTTCTATCGGGTGGCTCCGGAAGGTGCGATTGGCTGCGGGCTCGGACTGTCGATCGTGCGTGATATTTCCGGGCTGCATCACGGCGATGCGCGGGTTATTGCCACCGACGCCGGCTGTCATGTCCGGGTCGTCCTCGTTGGCAGTTCCTGAAGCCATCGGGTTGGAGCTGGCTGAAGTCACTTCCCGGTTCGCTTCGAACCGCACTGCTCTGCCCCTGAGCTCTGGTCCGCTTTTCGAGAGACAAAAGTGCGTTGCGGACATCTTCCGGTGCTTCGCCAATGAGGGCTTCGGGACTTCCCTGGAAAAAATGGAGAGCACCTCCTTACGAAACAGGAGGTGTTCTATAGGACGAGCAAACAGATCGACGCCGAAGTTTTGTCGAGAAGCTGTGCATTTGATACTTCTTGAAAAAAAGCGATCCGCTTTTCACCGTTCAAGGCGGTGATACTGCGACTGATCAGAGCCCGACAGTCCGAAGGCCCGCTTCGGTGTATCGTTCGCCCTTGACGTGGATTTCCGCAACGGAGGCCTTGATCGTCGCGAGATCATCGGATGTGAGGGCGATGTCGGGAGAGCCGATGCCGTTTGGTGGTGCCGGGGATAGGGACGATCCAGAGCTTCTGCACGGGGTGCACCCGTGCGCGCGCCCCGTTCCGCATCACAGGATGTCGGCGGAGCGGATATCTTCGGCCGCGAAGTCGATTAACGCCCGCACTTTGCGCGGCAGGGCGCGACCTTCAAGGTAGACGGCGCTGAGCGGATTGCTCTCGCTCTCGTATCCCTCCATCAACCGGACGAGAGCGCCCGATGCCAGACCGTCGCGGACGGCAAAGCGCGGTGCATATGCGATGCCCAGGCCGTCCGTGGACAATCCGGCGGCAGCGCGGGCCGAATTGACGAGGATCTTTCCCTCGATATTGACGACGACATCGTCCCCGTCGCGGTTGAACACCCAACGCCGGGGCGAGCGCCTGTTCGTATCCACGATACAACTGTGCTCTGCAAGTTCGTCCGGCGAGGTCGGTGTGCCGTTCCGTTGGAGATAATCCGGGCTTGCCACGACCGCGGTGCGAAAGCTGCCGAACTTTCGCACCTTGAGAGAAAGCATGTCGCTCTCCCCCATCCGGAAGGCCACGTCGATGCCCTCCGTCGCCAGATCGACGTAGCGGTCGTTCAGCCGCAGGTCGAGTGTCAGTCCGGGATTGAGACGGGCGAACCGGCCCAGCATCGCCCCGACATAGACCTCCCCGAAAGTGACGGGAGCGGAGATCCGGATCACGCCGGAAAGCCCATGCGAACTTTCCGCCACCTCGGAAAGAAGCTCATCAAGATCGTCGATCAGGGCGGGCGCGCGCGCGAGCAGATCCTCGCCGGCTGGCGTCAGACCGACGCGGCGGGTCGTGCGCTGAAACAGCCGCGTACCAAGGCGCGCCTCCAGTTCGGCGACGTATTTCGATGTCAGCCGGTTCGACACCCCGAGCTGGTCCGCCGCGGCCGTGAACGATCCCGCCTGGGCGGTCGCGACGAAGGCCCTGAGCTCATCAACGATATCCATGGTGTGCCTATTAGGAACAAAAAGAAGATAGTAATTCTATAACTTCGCCATTTTGTAGAAGGCACTCAAGTCCTAACTTCGCTTCACACAACACGGGCCGCCCGGTGGCGGCGAGAAAAGGACAAGAGCAATGAATATCGCAATCATCGGAAACGGCAACATCGGCTCCGGCCTCGCAGGGGCCATCGCCAAGACCTCCCACGATGTCACCGCCTACGCTCGGGACGCAGATCTCGCGGCCGCGGTGCGCGGTGCGGATCTGGTGATCCTTGCCACTCCCTACGGGGCGGCCGCGGGGCTGGCCGGAAAGGCGGACTTCAAGGGCAAGGTGGTCGTCGACCTCTCCAACCCGATCACCGAGGATTTCTCGGGTCTGCAGGTCGGTCATGACAGTTCCGCCGCCGAAGAGATCGCAAAGCTGCTCCCCGGCGCTTCGGTGGTGAAGGGGTTCAACACGATCTTCGCCCAGCACTACGCCGGCGGAATGAAGGTCGGCGGTGCTCCCATCCAGACGTTCGTCGCGGCCGACGACGACGCGGCTAAGAAAATGGTGATGAGCCTTGCCACCGATATGGGGCTCGAGGCAGTCGATGCCGGTCCGCTCAAGAACGCCCGCTATCTCGAGCCGCTTGGCTTCCTGAACATCCAGTTCGGTTATGTCCTTGGCAAGGGCACGGAAATCGCCCCTGTCTGGCGCCACGCATGAGCCTGCCGGGACCGTCGGAACGGGCGGCCCCGCCGATCTTTTGGGGAAAATGGCCATGAGTACTGCACAAGACCTGAACAACCTGCGCGATCGCCTGTCGCCGTCCGAGCGGATGCCGCTTGTGTTCCTTGGCCACGGCAGCCCGATGAACGCTATCGAGGATACTGCCTTCAGCCGCGTGTGGTCGGACCTGGGTCGGCAACTGCCGCGCCCCAGGGCGATCCTGGTGGTTTCCGCCCACTGGATGACCCGCGACACCACGCTGGTGGACGTTTCCGCCATGCCGCGCACGATCCACGACTTCTATGGGTTCCCGGCGGAACTGCATGCGCAGAGCTATCCCGCTTCCGGTGAACCCGAACTGGCGCGCGAAGTGGTGTCGCTGCTGGCGAGCCATCATGCGCAGGGAGACGAATCCTGGGGGCTGGACCACGGTGCCTGGACGGTGCTGAAGTTCCTCTATCCCGGCGCCGACGTGCCCGTCTTCCAGGTTTCGATCAACATGAGCGAGGGGCTCGACTACCAGCTTGAGGTTGGCAAAGCCCTGTCAGGGCTGCGCGACCGCGGCGTGTTGACCCTCGGGTCAGGCAACGTGGTGCACAACCTGCGTGCCATGCGCCCCGGCGGGCGTCCGCACGACTTCGCGCTCGAGTTCGACACCTTGTTTGCCGACCGTCTTGCCGATCGCGACTTCGCGACGCTCTCGAACGAAGCCAAGCTCGGAAACCTGCTGCGCATGGCGCATCCCTCGGTCGACCATTACCTGCCGGCCCTTACCATTGCTGGCGCATCCGACGAACGCGACGAACTGACGTTCATGACTGATGCCATCGACCTGGGATCGGTCTCCATGCGGTCGTTCGTATTCCATGCAGCCTGAAGGAGGATCCCCATGCTTGTGAACGGCAGATGGACGGAGGACTGGCAGCCGGTTCAAAAAGCGGACGAGGACGGGCGGTTCGTTCGCCAGGTCTCGAGCTTCCGGGACTGGATCACGCCGGACGGCAGTGCGGGACCTGCCGGCGGGGCCGGCTTCATGGCTGAGACAGGCCGCTATCGGCTCTATGTCGCGCTGATCTGCCCATGGGCTTCCCGCACGCTCATCGCGCGCAAGCTGAAGGGGATTGAAGACCTGATCCCGGTGACCGCAGTGAACCCTGCCCTGGCGACGCAGGGCTGGCAGTTTGGCGGTTATGCGGGAGCGGACGAAGATCCGCTCTTCGGCGCACGCCACCTGCACGAAATCTATACCCGCGCGGACCCGGCCTTTACCGGTCGGGCCACGGTTCCCGTCCTTTGGGACACAAAACGCGGCGTGATCGTCAACAACGAAAGTGCCGATATCGTCCGCATGTTCGACAGCGCTTTCGAACACCTCGTGCCGTCCGATCTCCGGCTCTATCCTGAAGAGCTCGCCAGCGAAATCGATGCTCTCAACCCGCGCATCTACGACAAGCTCAACAACGGCGTGTACAAGGCGGGCTTCGCTTCGTCGCAGGAAGCCTATGAAGAGGCCGTCGCCGGGGTCTTCGACATGCTCGATGAACTCGAGGAACAGCTGACCGACGATTTTCTCTTCGGTGACCGGCTGACCGAGACCGACATACGGACTTTCGTGTCGCTGATCCGTTTCGACGCGGCCTACTATGGTCTCTTCAAGGTCAACCGCCGGCAGATCGCCGAGTATCCGCGCCTGTCCGCCTACATGGAACGCTTCCTGCGCGTTCCGGGCGTCGCCGAGACGGTGAACATGGACCACATCATCCGCGGTTATTATGCGATCGAGCGGCTCAACCCCGCAAGGATCACGCCGGCCGCCCCGGCCCACATTGAGCAGCTGATGGCGAAGGTTGCCTGATCAACGTCTCGAAGACACGATCTCGTTCCGCCCGATGATGGAGGCTGTTTCGCGGAGGAGAAAGTCGATAGAACGTGCCCGATCCTGTCCAACCTCACGGGAATCGCCCAGTCTTGGCGTGCGGAGAAAGCGCCCTCCATCGCTCGGACACGCCGATTAGCGCCTCTTTGGGGCATGATCGACCAAACTGTCGCCGAAAACCAAAAGCGGGAAAAGACTTGATGAAGAAGGTCATGTTGCTCGGTTCGGGAGAACTCGGACGGGAGGTCGTCATCGCACTGAAGCGTCTCGGTCACACCGTGATCGCATGCGACTCCTATGCCGGGGCGCCGGCAATGCAGGTTGCGGACGGGTTCGAGGTCTTCTCGATGCTCGATGCGGACGGCCTCGACGCCGCCGTGGCCAGGCATGCTCCCGACATCATCGTGCCCGAGGTCGAGAGTATCCGCACCGACCGCTTCTATGCCTACGAAGCGCAGGGCATTCAGGTGACCCCCAGCGCCAAGGCTGCGAATTTCACCATGAACCGCAAGCTCATTCGAGATCTGGCGGCGAAGGATCTGGACCTGATAACCGCGCCTTATGGCTACGCGACGACCTACGAGGAGTTTCTCTCAGTGATCGAGACGGTCGGTCTGCCCTGTGTCGTCAAACCATTGATGTCCAGTTCCGGCAAGGGGCAGTCCGTGGTTCGGAGCGAAGACGAAATGCGATCCGCGTTCGACTACGCGCTTGAAGGGGCACGCGGCGACATCCGCGAGATGATCGTGGAGGGGTTCATCGACTTCCACACCGAGATCACGCTCCTGACCGTCACCCAGAAGGCGGGCGAGACCCTCTTCTGCGCGCCGATCGGTCACCGGCAGGAGCGCGGTGACTATCAGGAGAGCTGGCAACCCTGCCACGTGGATCCGGCGCAACTCGAGGAATGTCGCGATATGGCTGTCAAGGTCACGTCCGCCCTCGGCGGGGCGGGGATCTGGGGGATCGAGTTCTTTCTGTCCGACGACACCGTGTATTTCTCCGAGCTCAGCCCGCGCCCGCACGATACGGGCATGGTGACGCTTGCCGGAACGCAGAACTTCAACGAGTTCGAATTGCATGCCCGCGCTCTTCTGGGGCTGCCGATTGCGGAGATCGAACAACGGTATCCTGCCGCCAGCGCCGTGATCCTGGCCGAAAAGGATGACGAGCCGAACTATTCCGGTATCGAGGAGGCCTGCGCCTACCGCCAGTCGGATCTTCGCATTTTTGGCAAGCCAACCACTCGCCCTTACCGCCGCATGGGGGTGGTGCTTGCCTACGACCGACTTGGCGAAGAAAGCATCGGCCAGTTGCGGGCCCGGGCTGCCGAGATCGCCGCGAAGGTGAAGGTCCACTGATCCAGCGAAATTCGGCCCGGACTTGTCGAGCCGGGCCACGCTCGGACGCATCGCCCGCATGGGCTGTTCAAACCGGCTGAGCCGCAACCGGTCGCAATGACCAGGTTGCGGCTCTTCAAAACGGTCGGATCACTCGGATCTGGACCCGCCCGCGCCACCGCAGAGCGCCCCGAGTTCGTCTGCGGATATTCTCCCGTCTCCATCGGCATCCGCCATCTTGAACATGCGTGCATGGACGGCCTGGAACTCATCGATGGACAACGCGCCGTCGTCATCGGCATCCATCATGGCCAGCATCATCCGGCCCATGCCGTCGCCCATCATGCCATTGCCCATCATGCCACCGCTCGTCATCCCGCCGTTCATCATGCCGCTGCCTTGATGATGGGAATCCTCGTGACCTGTCCCCATGCCGCCCTGCTGGGCCTGGGCCGCGAACAGGCCGAGGCCGGACACGAGCACAACAACGGGAAAAGCGATTATCTTTTTCATCGGTTAGGTCCTGTTTTTGAAGATTGGGAAGTCGGGAGCGCTGGGCGGAGAAGGCGGGGTATGTCCCGGTCCCGGCGACCGTTGTGCGCCCGAGATACGGCGCAAGCCTTATCCCTGGGACGGGTTGGCAAGCGTTCCGACGATCCATCCGGTCTCAAGTTGCTCGAGGGTGAGCCTGTCGCCGGGGTTCAGGCATCGATTGACCATCATGCTGTGATTGTCGATCACGGTGATCGTGGTGCCGTCGGGAAGGCTGATTTCGTTGTGGCAATGGTTGATACCCTGCTCGTCCGGTGTGCACTGCGTGTCGCTCAGGACCTTTCCGGTGACGACACCGGTTGGCGCGCTGCCTTCGAGCATCTGCAGTACATAGCGTCCATCAGCGCCGTTCTCCTTCCAATTTGATAGAGCCGCGCTTTCAGGGATCGGGGGGTTGGCGGCGGCATTGGCCGCGATGGAGGGATAGATCACTCCGGCCGCCACGCCCGCGATTGCGAGCGCGCCGAGGCCGCCGAGCAGCCAGTTACGTGTGTGGCTCGGGTTCTTGCAAGAGGTTTGTTTCATTTCGAAGTTTCCGTTTCAGAGGAAAACCGCCGGCTCCTCGCCGCAAACGACGTGGGCGAAACTTGATTGGGGCATCCGGCGTGTTGGCGAGCCTCTCAGTAAGCTTGGTGGCTTGGCTGCAGGGGCCGCGGCAGGAGCGCGCAACGCGGAGACCGCACGTAACGCTTCGGATTGTGTTCGAAGGCCGCGCGGTTTTCGGGGGTCTCGAAATGGAATGTGCGCCCGGCATAGACGGAGGAGGCGCTGACCATATCGGACAGCGGCCGTTTGCTGACCGGATCGATCGTGTTCGCGACGTCCGTGTCCGCATCGCGAAGGCGCCGGTCAGCATCCCCAGCATGCCGGCCGCGCTGTGCGAATGTCCGGTCAGTCTTGCAACATCCTGCGCCGCGGCGCGTTGCTAGGACGTATCCCGCAACGAGAAGGGCGATCCAGAGCCAGTTTCCCGAAAGCCAGTCCATCTTCTTCGATCCCAGTTCGTTTGCCGACCGAGGAGCATTCGTTCCCGCGGTCTTCAGCGATGGGATGATGAAACAGGGATCGTGAAACGCGGTTTTGTCAGAGCAGAGGAAAAGTGTGTCAGTGTGTGACAGAGGGGGCGTGTCTCACCGGGGCAGGAGCAACGTGACGCTCAAGCCGCCTTCCCGCCGGTTCTCCAGGCGGACGTCCCCGCCATGCGCGTATGCGACGCTCGCGACTATGCTGAGGCCCAGCCCCACGCCGCCGGTTGCCCGTCCGCGCGATCCCTCGATCCGGTAGAAGGGGCGGAAGACCTCGCTGATCTGGTCTCCCGGGATGCCCGGGCCCTCGTCGTCCACGCGGACAATCGCGGCATCGGCCGATGTCTTGACGGTGACGTGCGCCCGGTGACCGTAACGCACCGCATTCTCGATGAGGTTCGTCACCGCACGACGTAATGCCTGTGCCCGACAGGCGACGACAACCGCAGGCGGCTCGGTGCATTCGACCGGTTGTCCCGTCTCGGCCAGATCGTCACAAAGGCTCTGGACCAGTGCGCCCAGGTCGACCTGCTGCATCGGCTCGGCCTTGGCGTCCTCGCGTGCGAAGGCAAGTGTCGAGCGGACCATCTCCTCCATCTCGTCGAGTGTCACGAGGGTCTTTTCGCGTTCCTCGTCGTCCTCGATCAATTCTGCCCGCAGGCGCAGGAGCGTGATCGGGGTACGCAGGTCGTGGGAAATCGCTGCCAGCATCTGCGTGCGATCCTCGACATACCGGCGCAACCTCGATTGCATCTCGTTGAAGGCGCGGGCGGCGCGCCGCACTTCATCCGGGCCGCGTTCGTCGAGAGGCGGGGCGGCGACGTCCCGCCCCAGCCGGTCCGCCGCGCGGGCGAGCCGGCGCAGCGGCTCGGTCATTCGCCGCACGGCGAAAAACGAAAGCACGAGCACGGCTGCGCCCATGAAGAGAGCAGAAGCAACGGTGCCCCCGGAAAGGCCTGTTCCGTGTTCGGGCAAGGTGCCTGTTATGGAGATAAAGGAGCCGTCATCGAGACCTATGATTGCCTGCACCCGGTTGCGAACCGCTTCCCCGGCAACGGAGGGCGCGGATGCGGCATCCGTGCGGGCGGGGAGTATCCGGACCGTGATGCGGCCGGTCTGGCCCGGCAGTTCGTGCTCCAGCAGCTGGCGGATGAGGCTGCTGCGCCAGTTCGCTTCATGCCCGCGTGAGGACGAGACTTTCGGTATGATCGAAACATCGAGATCCGTCGCCCCAGCGGCGTTTGCCAGTTGCACTCTTTGCGGCGCAGGAACCGCAGTCATCAGTTCGACAACGACTGCGGCACGGTGGGCGAATTCGCGTCCGCCGGCAGCTGCCAGCAAAACGTCGCGGTCGTACGAGTAGAACAGCATGCTGACGGCATGTGTCAGCATCAGTCCCACGACCAGAAGCAGCATGGTCTGTCCGGCCATACTGCGCGGCCAGTGCAGCCGATAGCGGGAGTTGCGGCCGCTCATTGAAAACTGACGTCGGCGGTGAACATATAGCCGTCGCCCCAAACCGTCTTGATCAGGATGGGGTTTGCCGGGTCTTCTTCCATCTTGCGGCGCAGCCGGCTGACCTGCGTGTCGATGCTGCGGTCGAAGGGAACTGCCGAGCGGCCACGGGCAAGATCGAGAAGCTGATCGCGTGTCAGGACCCGCTTCGACCGTTCCACGAAGGCGACGAGCAGGCTGTATTCGCCCTTGCTGAGCGGCAGAATGACGCCATCAGGCCGGTGCAGGTCATGCCTTGAAAGATCGAGCGTCCAGCCGGCGAAGAGCGCCACCGAACGCTCTTCTTCGCCCGCGCTCCCCGTAGAATTTTCCGCAACCGCCTGCATCCGGCGCAGGACCGCCTTGATGCGTGCCAGCAGCTCGCGCGACGAGAATGGCTTCGGGACATAATCGTCGGCTCCCATTTCCAGCCCGACGATCCGGTCGGTTTCTTCGCCCATGGCGGTCAGCATGATTACCGGCGTGTAGTTCCGTTCGCCGCGCAGCCGTCTGCAAAGGCTGAGACCATCTTCGCCGGGCAGCATCAGGTCGAGCACGACGAGGTCGATCCGGTGGTCTTCCAGCGCTTTCCACATTTCTGTACCGTTCGCGGCCTGGGTGACGCGCAGCCCATGCTTGACCAGGAACTTGCCGACAAGCTCGCGAATATCCCGGTGGTCATCGACGATGAGGATGTGTGCGGTGGCTTCCATGGGGGGACTATACAAAGCCGGGCCGCTCCGGACTTCGAAAAAAGTGTAACGGAGTTTGTCAAACTCCGGCCTCGTCAAGAACTGTCAGCGAACTGTCGTTGCCCGTCTGACGTACTCCCCGAAGCGTCCGTTCGCTTGCGGAGTTGACCGGCAAGATCGGCCTCCACCACACGATGATGGCCGAACCTGATCATCGCCGCGTGCCGATTTCGGCGCAATGTCGCCTGCTGTGGATCAGCCGCTCGCCCCAATACCATGTGCCGGCGCCGGAGACCGACGAAACGCCGGCGCCGATGACGGCAATCGCCAGATGGCGCGACGCTTGCGGCGCGCTGGCCACGAGGTCGGACGGGCGATGGGTGCGGCAAGACGATCACCTTCGCAAAGCACCAGGCGCATGCGGAGTTCATCAAGGAATGGTTCAACGCGGCCTATCCAAAGCTGGCCGGCCACTTCGCCCGCGTCATCACCTTCAAGACCGAGTATGCCCAGAGCGCGATCGACGATTTCTCGACCTCCGGAAAAGCGCCGCATATTGCCATTTCGGTCGACATGCTGGACACCGGCATCGACGTGCCGGAGGTGGTGAACCTCGTCCTCTTCAAGCTGATCCGCTCCCAGACGAAGTTCTGGCAGATCCTCGGCCGTGTCACGCGTCAGTGTCCCGATCTTTTCGGACCAGGGCAGGAAACGGATTGTTTCTACGTCTTCGACTTCTGCCAGAATCAGGAATTCTTCGGCCAGAACCCGGCCGTCACCGAAGGGGCGTTGGCGAAGTCGCTGAGCGAGCGCCTGTTCCAGGCCCGCTTCGACCTTGTGCGTGCGATCGAGGAGAAGCAGGCGACGGAGGCCTGCCTCGAGATGAGCGAGGGGCCGAGCCTTATGAGTGCCTCGGCGGGGCGCAAGAGCGTGTTCCCTCGACGAGACGACGATCCGCGACGACGCGCTCGAATTCCTGATCGATTACGTCGCGCGCATGAACCTCGACAACTTCATCGTCCGCGCCAAGCGCCGCGCCGTCGAAAAATACCAGAAGCGCGAAATCTGGAACCGCTTCAACGATGACAGGCGATCTTGTCCCGCACATCGACAGGAAGCGCAAGGCGACCGTCTACTCTAATTTCGAGGATAAACTCGGCGCGGCCGGCGAGGTCGATTTTGTCAAGTTCAAGCGCAAGGCGCGGCATTTTCTGCTGGAGCACGAGGACAATATCGGACTTCAGAAGCTCAGGCGCGGCAAGCCGTTGGCCGCAACGTCCACCGATGTCGCGCCGAGCGGGCACGAGCAGGTTTTTGATCTCAAACGCACCAACAAGCTGACAGCTGCTTTCGACGGGATCAATCGAGGTGCGGTTGTCTGATCGAACACGCGTGGTTGTCACGCTCTTCCCATTTTAAAGGATCATGTGTCGGGAAAGTGCGCAGTCAATTTTGATGGAAAGAAATTGGTAGCGGAGGAGGGACTTGAACCCCCGACACGCGGATTATGATTCCGCTGCTCTAACCAGCTGAGCTACTCCGCCATCCGGTGCGTCAGTGCAGTTCTTGCTGCTCCAAGCGCATCATGTCCGCCGGGTGAACCGGCAGCGTGGGTGCATATAGGGGAGGCGCGGTTTGCCTGTCAAGCATCACGTCGGTGGGAACTGCACTTGTTCACGAGAACCATTTCCGCTCGCCAGCCAGCCATGCCAATTTGCCGCTCCAATCCGATGCAAGCCCATTTGGGAAGGCTGGTGGCAAGGCTGGTTCGAGTGGCGGTGAACCGTTTTCTTTCGTGCCGCTACAGCGTTGTCGGTCTGCCACGTGCATGCTGAACCGGCCGGCAAGAGAGGACCGGCCGTCGTCATGCTGCGAGGACGACGAGAGGCCCCTCGGATCGCCTCATGCCCGGGGCTTGCGAAAGGTCAGCATGGTGAAGAGGCCGAAGGGATGAACCGACTGGTCCTCTTCCAGCAACAGGTGCGTGCGGCCCAGGATTCTGGCCTTGGGAAACACCGGGTTCCAGCCAACCCGGCTGGCGTAGCGCTCAAGCCATTGCTCGACGATGGCGCGAAGGCCCTTTTCGGCGGAGAAGTGATTGACCAGTATCACATGGCCGCCCGGCCTGGTCACACGTTCGAGTTCCAGCATCACCTTCACCGGATCCGGGACGACCGTGATCACGTACATGGCGATTGTCACGTCGAAATGATTGTCGGGGAACGCGAGATTGCCCGCATCCATGGCGAGCAATCCATCGACATTGTCGAGTTTGCCTCCGCGCACCCGGCGTTCGGCCTTGGCGAGCATTTCCTGGGAGAGGTCGATGCCTGTCACCTTGAGGTGCTTGCTATAGTGGGGCAGCGCCATGCCCGTACCAACGCCTGCTTCCAGAACAGTGCCGGAGAACTCGTTGACGCGTTTCACGCCCACGCGCCGCCCCCAGTAGAGCGGAGCGCGGAAGACCATGTCATATATGGGAGCCCAGCGGGCGTAAGCGGCGCGTACGGCAACGTCGTCCAGTCCGCCGTCCTTCGCGTTGAAGGGACGCTGGATGCGTTTGCGCAGTTTGCGCAGTCGGTCGGGGAGTGTTTCGCTTCTCATCATCCGTTGGCGGCCGCTGCCTGAACGTCGTTTGGTGCGGCAAACGCGCTCTCCGCGTCGCGGGCGCGTTCTGTACGATCGATCCAGCCGCCGCCGAAAACGCGGGCCGCATCACCGTCGCTGTCATAGAAAACGCAGGCCTGACCAGGCGCGATGCCGTGTTCGCCGCCGTCAAGCTCCACGATGATGTCATCGCCTTCGCGCAGCAAACGGGCAGGGCGCGGCGGGCGCGTGGAGCGCACCTTGGCGTAAATCTCCAGTCCGCCTTCCGGCAAGGCCTCTAGCGCGTCGTCGCCCAGCCAGTTGACCTCGCGCAGCCGCATGCGGTGGGTCATCAGCGCCTCGCGCGGGCCAACGATGACGCGGCTGTTGTCCGCATCGAGATGGACGACATAAAGCGGCTCGCCGGCCGCAATGCCGATGCCCCGGCGCTGACCGATCGTGTAGTTGATGATGCCTTCGTGATGGCCGAGGACGCGTCCATCCACATGGACGATCTCGCCCTTTTCCGCCGCTCCCGGCTTCAGCTTGTTGATGAGGTCGGAATAGCGCCCGGTCGGTACGAAACAGATATCCTGGCTGTCCTGCTTGTCGGCGATCTCCAGGCCCAGTTCACGGGCCAGTTCGCGGGTTTCGGGCTTCGTCAGCCCGCCCAGAGGGAAGCGCAGGAACTCGAGCTGCTCAGGCGTGGTCGCGAACAGGAAATAGCTCTGGTCGCGCTCCAGATCGACGGGACGGAAAAGCGCGCGCCGACCGTTGAGCGGACGGGTGCGAACATAGTGGCCGGTCGCCAGAACGTCGGCGCCCAGCTCGCGCGCGGTGTCGAGCAGGTCGTGGAACTTGACCGTCTGGTTGCACGCGACGCACGGAATTGGCGTTTCACCCGCGATATAGCTGGCGGCAAAGGGATCGATCACCGCCTCGCGGAAGCGCTGTTCGTAATCAAGCACGTAATGGGGAATGCCGATGGTCTCCGCGACGCGCCGGGCATCGTGGATGTCCTGTCCGGCGCAACAGGCGCCCTTGCGGTGGATCGCTTCGCCGTGGTCGTAAAGCTGCAGCGTCACGCCGACGACATCGTATCCCTGGCGCTTGAGAAGGCCAGCGACGACTGAGGAATCGACACCGCCGGACATCGCGACGACGACGCGCGTATCCTCCGGTCGGCCGGGAAGGTCCAGGCTGTTGAGCATCGGTGGCCACTCCGTGAGTTATCGGCCGGTTGAGCGAGAGCGGCCGTTGCGGCGGCGCGACAGGCTGGCAATCCCTCGCTGGCGGTCGCTTGATCGTGTTGCGCGTTCCTTTACGCGCCTGCCGCCTATTTGGGAAAGGAAAACGCTTTCTCAATGGGGCGGTTTATTTGGGCGCACTATATCGAATGAGGCCCCGCTCGCCAATTCTGTCCTCACATACCCGGCAAGCTTTGCCGCCCTGGCAAAGATTTCCGCTGCCTGCCAGGGCGTTTCGGCGTCAGGCGAAGTGCGTTTTCCGCAGAACTCCGCCATCGTCGAGATTGGCCCTGCCCTTGCTAGAAGGAGGCGGGTAATTCCATCCGCCAATCCGAGCGGTTGGCGTTGGAGCGTGCGAGGTAGCCGTGCTGACATTCGAGTCGATGAGTTCGCTGGATCCGACCATGGGCGGTTTTTCCGTCGGTGCAGGCGCGGGTACGGCCAGCGGCAACCAGGGCGGTGGCGCATCGGGCCAGTTCGCGGCACAGCTTTCGGGCGTCATGTCGGGTGGCGCGACCTCCGCGAGCGACGCCGGGAGTGCCGGTCAACCCGCCTCTGCCGGGACGTCCGGCATGAGCGGGGGATCCTTTGATGTCCTCGGCGTCATCCAGGCCGACATTGACCTTGGGGCCGATACAACGGTGGCCGTAGCGGCAAGTCCGACCGGCGAACTCGCCCAGGCCGTTGTGCAGGCGCTAGCGGCAACGCCGGACGATGGTGAAGCCGTCGCAGATGGGGATGGCACAGATACTGGCGATGGAGCGGTGGACGAAGGTACGGCGGCTTTGAAAGCCGGTCTGGCATTCGTTCCGCAGGTCGACGCCGTAACCGGGGCGGATGCTGCCACGGTCAATGCGGGCGCACAGACGAATACGGCGAGCGATGGGACAATGCCGGTTCAGGACGCACCGACATCGGGTGCGCCGGCGGCGGGGCAAGCTTCCTCGGGTGATGCCGGGTTGGATTTGCCGACCTTCTTCCCCCAGGTTGCCGGGGCTTCGGCATCTGGTGACCAAGCGGCCGGTGATGCTGCAATGAATGCGCAGTCGTCGGGGACGTCGCCTGCTCAGGGCGGCGCGCCTGCCCAGGTGCCGGCAGCGGCGAATGCCTCGGGCGCGGCGGCCATGGCGGGCGGTATTGAGGCGAAGGCGGGATCAACTGCCGACGCGGTGGCGAATACGCTCAAAGATAGCGAGACGGCGGTCGCCGCCGATGGAGCCGGAAAGGACGCGAAGTCGGCAGGATCGCCAGCCGACAAGGCCAATGTGGACAAGTCTTCCGCGGCTGGGGCGCCGGCGCAGACGGCGTCCGACAAGGCACTCGCCCGTTCGCCGGCTGTCACGCTGCCGTCGGGATCTCCGGCGGGGGGCGAAACCGCTGCTGCCGGCAAGAGCGATAACGCGGCGACGGACTCTGCCGTTCTTTCGGTCAAGGCAATGCGAAACGGTCCGACGGCCACTGTCTCAACCGCTCCGGTCGCGGACGGTGACGAGAATGTACCGGTCGTTGTTGCAAAGACGAATTCCAAGGCTTCTGCCTTGAACATGGACGGCGCGAATTCGGCAGATCCGACGGACGCTGATAAGGGAGCCGATCCCGCCAAGCCGCAGGCGACACCGCAGCGTACCCCCGATCAGGTGTCAGCCCAGTCGGCAGGCCTCAAGGCCGCCGCGGGAGCGGGGCAGCCTGTCGATGACGGCGATCCGCGGCTCAACAATCTCTCGTCCGTTTCCGACGTTGGCGATGACGGCGATGCGGAAATCCAAAAGGTGGAACCGCAGGGAGCGAACAAGTCGACAGCCCACGAGCGCACGCGTGGCGTGACGGGCGCGAGTGCGGTTTTGGCTGGGGCTGCTGCGACATCAGCCGACAAGGCCGTCGACGGCGCCAAGAGTGACACGCTCGATCCGCTGGTACTCGGAACGAGTGTAGACGGCAGCGCCGCGAATGTGCGGGGCGCTGACGGACAAGCGGTGCGCGCGGCACAGAGCGGCCAGGGTACGGCGACGGCGTTGCCCACCGCGATGGTCGCAACCGAGATTGCGCGCAATGCCCAACGCGGCGTGACACGGTTTGAAATCCGTCTCGACCCGCCCGAACTCGGTCGGGTAGACGTGCATTTGAAGATCAACGACGACGGCAAGGTGCAGGCGCATCTCGTCGTGGAGCGCCGCGACACGCTGGACATGTTCATGCGCGACCAGCGTGGCATGGAGCGCGCCCTGGAGAATGCGGGCTTGAAGGCCAATTCGGACGGCGGATTGCAGTTTTCGCTGAAAGACCAGGGCCAGGGCCAGGGCTTTGCAGGTGGTGACGGCAATCAGAATGGCAATGGAACGCCAACGGGTCCGCTTGCCGGCGGGCCTGCGGCCAGCGAAGCCGCCGATCAGCAGCAGATGCTGGATCGCATAGCGGCTTACAGCCGGCACGGAGCCGGCGGCGTCGATATCAGAATCTAGCCGGAAGCCCGGCGGATGAAACTGGGTATGTGCGTAGAGGAAACAGAGTGATGGTTGACAGTATTACGGGTTCGTCATCCGCAGGCAGTTCGGCAGCGTCCAACAGCACAAATGCCCTGTCGTCCAACTACGAGATGTTTCTGTCCTTGTTGACGGCCCAGCTGAAGGTTCAGGATCCGCTCGATCCGTTGAAGGCGGAAGATTTTACCAATCAGCTGGTGCAATATTCCTCGGTCGAGCAGCAGATTAAGCTGAACTCGAGTATGGACACCCTCATCGACAAGGTCTCGTCCAGCAATGCGACGAACCTTGTCGGCTATATCGGCCAGCGCGTCACCGCGACTGGCGACCAGAGCGTGCTGATCGACGGGTACGCCACTTGGGAATTCGACGCTTCCAAATCCGCCGAGGACGCGGAGATCACCATTCGAAATTCGATGGGTGCGATCGTCTATTCGCACACGGCGGATATCTCGAAGGGGAAGGGTGCCTATGTCTGGGACGGACGCACGAATTCCGGCACGACAGCACCCGACGGTGCCTATTCGATCGAGTTCTCCGCCAAGGATGCCAACGGCAAGAAGATCGATATCGAAACGGAGGCGACCGGCATCGTCGATGGTATTGACTTCAGTGGCAGCGAGCCGGTCTTGAAGATGGGTGATGTGGCGATCCCCCTCTCGTCGGTCACCTCGGTGTCGGCGAACCTGTAGCTCGCGCTGTCCCGTTTCGAATCGATCGCCGGGGTTCGGATTCCTTTGCCGCGATGCTGGCGATTCTCTCAGACCGCTTCCATGAACACAGGCGCGTCAGATGCCTCTCTCTATGAGGATGGCCCCGCAGTTATCGTGACGACGTCGGTCTGTTTTTCCGACGCGTGATGGCTGGCACGAGGTTGTCATTTCCCGATTTTAGAAGTGCGAGCCGGATGGCGGAATACGGAAAACGACCGTATTCCGCCATTTTTTCGTTTTTCCGCTCTCCCGATAGCGCGCGTGGGAAGGGCGGAAGCGGTAGTGCTAACTCTTACCGAATTGTTGCTAATGGCTTAGGTAAATTTTAAAACCAGCCCGGTATTGTCTCTCGGTGTCTGAGGCGTTTTCCGTTGAACTTGATGTCTTCAAGCCATCGGAAGCCGTCTGGAAATATTTGTTGAAGCATAGTCCAGCAACCCGGTCGGATGCGTCCGGATGGACGAGGCTTCGCAGGTCACGTTTAGTGTGAGAGTACGATGACCGAACAAGTGCGTTCTCGGGTCAAATACGTCATAGGGCCTGACGGCAGCCCATTGACGGTTGCCGATCTGCCGCCGACCAATACCAAGCGCTGGGTCATTCGCCGCAAGGCGGAAGTCGTGGCTGCGGTGCGCGGTGGACTATTGTCGCTGGACGAGGCCTGTCAGCGCTATACCTTGACCGTCGAGGAATTCCTGTCCTGGCAGAGTTCCATCGATAAGCACGGGCTTGCGGGTCTTCGGGCGACGCGGGTTCAGCAGTATCGTCCGTAGTGGGACTTTGCGTTCCATAGCGCGGCCTGTCGCGGTTTCCGCACAGGCGGAAGCGATCGCTTGCAGATCGTTTTAATCAATCGATGCGGGCCGGTCATGCCGGCCCGCTTTTCATTTTATACCTTTTGAAAATTGCCAATAGCATTTCCGGCATGCTGGCAGTCCGCGCGATCGCGTGCGGTATCGCACGGACTCCGTTAACCGGAACGGCGAAATTTGCCGTGTTGCGCGGGAAACGAAAGGGCGAGGCGCCGCTGTTTTCCACGGCTGTTAAAGGGCTGGCAATATTTTGTTAACCGGTTGTTTACCATGACCGAGGCAATTTTTGCCTAGCGGGCCGTCTGGAAGGAATCCGCACACCCAGAATCCTCATTCTTCCAGACGGCTCGCGAATTTTGCGCAAACAGTCCGATGGGTTGCATCTCGTGAACGGCATGCTCGAATTTATGCGTACCCTTGGCGCCGGCCGGCTGGCCGCGATGGGCGCCGTTGCGGCCATTCTTATCGGCATGTTCACGGTCATCATCTTGCGCGTGACGACCCCGACGATGGCGCCGCTCTACACCGATCTGAGCTTCGATGATTCCTCCGCTATCCTCACGCAGCTCGAGAGCATGGGTATCGAGTACGAGACGCGCAACGAGGGGGCGGCTATCCTCATTCCGCAGGACAAGGTTCTGCGCACCCGGATGACGCTCGCCGGACAGGGGCTGCCCACCGGTGGGTCCGTCGGTTACGAGATCTTCGACCGCACAGATACGCTGGGCACCACGAGTTTCGTTCAGAACATCAATCAGCTCAGGGCCCTCGAGGGGGAGTTGGCGCGCACGATTCAGTCGATATCGCGAATCGTCAGTGCCCGGGTGCATCTGGTCCTGCCCAAGCGCGAATTGTTCCAGCGCGACCGGGAAGATCCGACGGCTTCGATCGCGCTGAAAGTCCGCGGCACGCTCGACAGCGGTCAGATCCGCGCGATCCAGCATCTGGTCGCGTCTGCGGTGGAAGGGCTGGCGCCAGACCGCGTCTCGATTGTCGACGAGCGCGGCACCTTGCTGGCGAGCGGTGTCGAACAGGACGCGGAAGGGATGGTTTCGTCGTCGCTGCAGCAGCGGGCCAACGAGGTGGAGCGCAAGCTGCGTCAGCAGGTCGAGGAAATCGTGTCGTCGGTCGTCGGTCAGGGGCGGGCCCGTGTTCGCGTGGCGGCCGATATCGACTTCAACCACACGACGGAGACGTCGGAGACCTACGACCCGGACGGCCAGGTCGTGCGGTCCACGCAGTCGCGCGAGGAAAACTCGACCAGCACATCGAATGAGGGGGGCGTCACAGCGGGCAATCAGTTGCCCAACGCCAACGTCAACCAGGACAATGCGGGCAATCGCGACGCGTCCAATACCACCGAAGAGACCGTCAACTACGAGATTTCGCGTTCCACGCGCACCACTGTGGAGGAAGCCGGGGCGATCAAGCGGCTGTCTGTCGCGGTCCTGGTCGATGGCGTCTATCAGACGAACGATGCCGGTGAGCTGGTCTATGCGGAGCGCTCGCAGGAAGAGCTCGACAGGATCTCCACGCTCGTACGTTCCGCCGTTGGCTTTGACGAAAAGCGCGGCGACAAGGTCGAGGTCGTCAATCTTCGCTTTGCCCAGGGTCCGATCGTAGATCTGCCCGCAAGCGAGGTCGGTCTGTTCGACTTCACCAAGGAAGACATCCTCTACATAGCCGAGCTCGGGGTGATCGTGCTGATCTCCATCCTGTTGCTGTTCTTTGTGGTCCGTCCCTTGGTGCGCAAGGTTGTCGCCGAGGAGGAAAAGGAACAGGAGCAGATCGAGGGTGGTGAGCCGCAGATGATGATTGCCGCCGACGGATCGCTCGTTCCGGTCGCGACCAACGAGGTTCGAGAGGGCGACGAAGAGCACGGGATCCAGTGGCTTCTCGATGCGCAGAAGGCCGGGCAGGACCATACCAAGTCGGTCGAGAAGATCGGCGAGATCGTCGGCGAATATCCCAATGAAGCCGTGTCCATCGTGCGCGGCTGGCTGAACGAGGCCGCTTGATGGTTGTCGGAGCCGAACTCAAGGTCATTGACGACCAGAACGAGCGGACGCTGGGAGGCTCCGAACGCGCTGCGGTGCTGTTGCTCGCGCTGGGAGAAGAACATGGCCGGCACATCTGGGAACGGCTGGACGAAATCGAGGTTCGGCAAATTTCCGCCGCGATGGCGAGGCTGGGGCCGATTACGCCGTTGATGCTGGAACAGCTCCTCGGCGAATTCGTGCACAAACTCACGTCCACCGGCGCCCTGACCGGTAACGTGGATGCGACCGAGCGACTGCTTTCGACCTTCATGTCGGAAGACCGGGTTGCCGCGATCATGGAGGAGATCCGTGGGCCGGCCGGGCGGAACATGTGGGAGAAGCTCTCCAACGTGCAGGAGAATGTTCTCGCCAACTACCTGAAGAACGAATACCCGCAGACAGTCGCGGTGGTGATGTCGAAGATCCGCTCCGACCATGCGGCACGCGTGCTCTCGATTCTGCCGGAGGAATTCGCGCTCGAGGTGGTCAACCGCATGCTGCGGATGGAGGCGGTGCAGAAGGACGTGCTGGAAAAGGTCGAGCAGACGCTACGTACGGAGTTCATGTCGAACCTCTCGCACACCAGCCGACGCGACTCGCACGAACTGATGGCCGACATCTTCAACAATTTCGACCGGCAGACCGAAGCCCGCTTCCTCTCCGCGCTTGAAGAAGACAACCGCGAATCGGCGGAGCGCATCAAGACGCTCATGTTCACCTTCGACGATCTGGCCAAACTCGACGCCGCCAGCGCCCAGACGTTGCTGCGCAATGTGGAGAAGGACAAGCTGGCAGTCGCGCTCAAGGGTTCGAACGAGGCCGTTCGCGAGTTCTTCTTCGGCAACATGACGGCGCGCGCCGCGAAGATGCTGCGCGACGACATGGAGGCGCTCGGTCCCGTGCGGTTGCGCGACGTCGACGAAGTGCAGTCCGGAATGGTCAACGTCGCCAAGGATCTGGCTGCGCGCGGCGAGATCATGATTACCAAGAACAAGGGCGACGACGAACTCGTCTACTAATGGAGTGATGATGGCCAATCCGGCTCGGTTCCTTTTCGATCGCGATCTTGCGGCTACCGCCACGGCGGAGCCCGCGAAGGAGGAGGTGGTGTATGTCGAGCCGACGATTTTGAAGTCGGAGCATGACCGGCTTGTCCGGGAGGCGGAAAAACGCGGTTTTGAACGTGGTCAGGCCGAGGAACGCACGAAGGTCGGCGAAGAGGGGATGCACGTGCTGGCGAAGGAGGCGGCAAAGCTCGCCAACAGTGCGGCGGAACTGCTTCTCAGGCTCGATGGGGAACTGGACAGGATCGAGAAGGATTCTGTCGGCTTCGCCTTCCTGATCGCCCGTCGCTTCGCGGGGCACCTGATTGCCCGCGAACCGCTGGGGGAAGTGGTCGCGCTTATTTCGGAGTGTCTGGGGCCGTTGCGCCGCGCTCCGCATGTGGTGATCCGGGTCTGTGAGCGCGATAGCGAGACGTTGCGCGCCCATGTCGACAAGATCGCTTTCGAACGCGGCTTTGAAGGGCGGATCGTCATTCTGGGCGAGCCGGAGATCGAGCGAGGGGATTGCCGCCTGGAGTGGGCCGATGGCGGGCTCGTGCGTGATCGCAAGACGCTGGAGAAGCACATCGAGGCCGCTATTCGACGCTATTTCGCCGCGCGCCGGCCGGCGGCTGATACCACGGGAGCGTGACGCATGAGCGATAACGACGAGAGCGAAAACGGGCCCGGTGCCGGCGGCATGCAGTTCGAGGAACTGACGCCGGGCGAGGCGAGGCGCGACAAGGAAGGCGAGCCTCTCCATGCACGGTCGGCCGCGGACCTGGAAGCCGTCTTCGACGTGCCGGTGCGGGTGGCGGCCGTTCTCGGCCATTCCCGCATGCAGGTATCCGATTTGCTGAACCTGTCGTCGGGAACGGTGGTCGAACTCGACCGGAAGGTCGGCGAAGCGATCGACATCTATGTCAATGACCGGCTGGTTGCACGCGGGGAAGTGGTCCTCGTGGAGGACAAGCTGGGCGTGACGATGACGGAAATCATCAAGACCGATCGATAGCGGTCTTCAGGACGAGAGAAATGACATGCGCCTTCTGATCATTGGCACGCTCGGCGGACAGCTTACCGTGGCTTCCAAGATCGCCATGGAAAGCGGCGCCAGCGTCACTTTCGCCGAGACCGTCGAGAACGGTCTCAAGACACTTCGCGCCGGCAAGGGCGCGGATCTGATCATGATCGATGTCGGTCTCGACATCGCCTCACTGATCGAACGACTGCAGCACGAACGCATCCACGTTCCGGTCGTCGCCTGCGGCACACAATCGGATGCCCGCGCTGCGGTCGATGCCATCCGCGCCGGCGCCAAGGAGTACATCCCGCTGCCGCCGGACCCGGACCTGATCGCCGCTGTCCTCAGCGCGGTGGCGGAGGACCAGTCCGATCTCATCTACCGCGACGAGGCGATGGCCGCGGTGGTGAAACTCGCCGAGCAGATCGCTCCCTCGGACGCCTCGGTGCTGATCACGGGTGAATCCGGTACGGGCAAGGAAGTGCTGGCGCGCCACGTTCACCGAAGGTCGCAGCGCGTGAAGAAGACCTTCGTCTCGATCAACTGCGCCGCCATTCCCGACAATCTGCTGGAATCGGAACTCTTCGGGCACGAGAAGGGCGCGTTCACGGGCGCCGTTGCACGCCGTGTCGGCAAGTTCGAGGAGGCCGATGGCGGCACGCTGCTGCTCGACGAGATTTCCGAAATGGATATCCGTCTGCAGGCAAAGCTTCTCAGGGCCTTGCAGGAGCGCGTGATCGACCGGGTCGGGGGCACGCGTCCGGTGCCCGTCGACATCCGCATCATCGCCACGTCGAACCGGGATCTGGCGGAAGAGGTGCGCGCCGGGCGGTTCCGCGAGGATCTTCTCTACCGGCTCAACGTGGTCAACCTGAAGATCCCGCCGTTGCGTTCGCGCCCCGCCGACGTTCTGGAACTCGCCCAGCATTTCGTGCGCAAGTATGCCGAGATCAACGGGGTGCCTGAGCTTCCGATCGGTGCGGATGCGCGCCGCGCGCTTGCGTCCAATCCGTGGCCCGGCAACGTGCGCGAGCTTGAAAACACGATGCACCGCGCCGTATTGTTGGCGCAGGACGAGGAAATCTCGGCGGCGGCCATCCTGATGCCCGATGGCAGCCCCATCCGCAGCGGCGGGGGGACGGCCGAGCAGGCTGCCATGACGGCGGAAGCGGTCAGCCGCACCATGGTCGGGCGCACCGTTGCGGAAGTCGAAAAGCAGCTCATTCTGGAAACGCTGGATCATTGCCTGGGCAATCGCACCCATGCGGCGAAGATTCTCGGAATCTCCATTCGCACATTGCGCAACAAGCTCAATCTCTACGCCGGAGAGGGGACGCAAATCCCGTCGCCCGGCGAACCCCGCTATGCTGCCTACTAGATACCCGAAGCCTGCCTGACTGCCCCGCGCTAGCGCGCACCCTTTAGAGGCCTGTTGATGAGCGACGTTCCGAGTGTTGCAGCGCCCCCCGCGAAGACAGGTGGCAACTTGCCTTCCGGTGGCGGAGGCGGGGGATTCAGTGTCACCGAAATACTCGGTGTCCTGAAACGCGGCGATCTGGGCCTCGCCATCGCGGTGATGACCATCCTCGTGGTGCTCATCCTGCCCATGCCGTCGTTTTTGCTCGACCTGTTTCTGGCGATGTCGATCACCCTTTCGGTGCTGATCCTGATGACGTCGCTGTTCATTCAGACACCTCTGGAATTCTCGTCCTTTCCCACGGTGCTGCTGATCGCGACGATGTTGCGACTTGCGCTCAACCTGGCCTCTACCCGGTTGATTCTGGCCAACGGGCACGAAGGCCCGGATGCCGCCGGGCACGTTATCGAGGCGTTCGGCAGCTTCGTGATGGGAGGTAATTTCGTCATCGGAATGATCGTTTTCGGCATTCTGGTGATCGTGAACTTCGTCGTCATCACCAAGGGCTCCGGACGTATCGCGGAAGTCGCGGCGCGGTTTACCCTAGATGCGATGCCCGGCAAGCAGATGGCGATCGATGCGGACTTGTCCGCCGGCCTCATTGACGAAAGTGAGGCGCGCCGCCGCCGCACGGAATTGGAAGACGAATCCTCCTTCTTCGGCGCCATGGACGGTGCCTCGAAATTCGTTCGTGGCGACGCGATCGCCGGCCTTCTGATCACGTTCATCAACGTTATCGGCGGCATCGTCATCGGTGTCGTGCAGAACGATCTGACATTTGCCGAGGCGGGGCGGTCCTACACGCTGCTGACGGTTGGCGACGGACTGGTTTCGCAGATCCCGGCCCTGATCGTCTCCACCGCCGCCGGTCTTCTCGTCTCCAAGGCCGGCGTCAAGGGCGCCGCCGACAAGGCGCTGGTCTCCCAGCTCTCCGGCTATCCCAAGGCGCTTGGAATGTCGTCGGGCGTCATGGTGATCATGTCGCTCCTTCCCGGAATGCCGATGATTCCGTTCCTGGCATTGGGTGGGCTTGCCGGCTGGCTCGCCACCAAGGGCAACAATGTGCAAAAGCGCCAGGAAATGGAGAAGGTCGCGGCGGAAGTGGAAGCGGCCCAGCCCGCGCCCGTGCCGGAGCCGCCGATCACCGATGCGCTCAAGATGGATGATCTGCGCATCGAGCTTGGCTATGCGCTCTTGCCGCTGATCAATTCCGAAAGCGTCACGGGTGATCAGCTGACCGAACAGATCAAGGCGTTGCGTCGTCAGCTTGCCTTCGATCTCGGCGTGTTGATGCCACCGGTGCGTATCCTCGACAACGTCCAGCTTGGTGCGAACGAATACGTCATCAAGGTCAAGGAAGTGGAAGCGGGGAAGGGCGAGATCCACGCCAATCAGTTCATGGTCATGGACCCGCAGGGCAAGCAGGTGAAGCTGCCGGGCACGCACACGACGGAGCCGACCTTCGGCCTGCCGGCGACGTGGGTCGATCCGTCCCTGCGCGAGGATGCGACGCTCAAGGGCTATACGGTGGTGGATCCGGCGACCGTCATGTCGACGCATCTCACGGAAATCCTGCGCGCCAACGTGTCCGAACTGCTTTCCTACGCCGATGTGCAGAAACTGTTGCAGGAGCTTCCCGAAGGGCAGTCGAAGCTGGTCGACGATATCGTTCCGGGCCAGATCACCATTTCCGGCATCCAGCGCGTGCTGCAGATGCTGCTGGCCGAACGCGTTTCGGTGCGCGATCTTTCGACCATCCTGGAGGGTATCGCGGAAGCTGTCGGCTTCACCCGCAATCCGCAGGTCATCACCGAGCACGTGCGGGCGCGTCTGGCCCGGCAGATCTGCTCCGCCAATCAGTCGCCGGCCGGCTATCTGCCGCTCATCAGCCTGACGCCGAAATGGGAGCAGGCCTTCGCGGAAGCCATCGTGGGCGAGGGCGACGATCGCCATCTCGCGATGGCGCCCAGCAAGCTGCAGGAATTTGTTGCCCAGGTGCGCGAGGCCTTCGAAAAGGCGGCGATGGTTGGCGAGGCACCGGTGCTCCTGACCTCGGCAGCCTCGCGTCCCTTTGTGCGCTCCATCGTGGAACGCTTCCGGGCACACACAACGGTCATGAGCCAGAGCGAAATCCACACCCGGGCAAGGTTGAAGACGATCGGATCTGTCTGAGCCGAAGGACACCGCGCCCGGAACGAGAAGCTCCGCCCGAAACCCTCGTCGGGACCGGGCGGCGGCTTTTGCCCGCTCGGGGGATCTCCAAAGGCCGCGTTCAGCGCGCCGGGCGGTGTTCGCAGACGCAGTTTCCGGTGGTCTGCCCGCCGTCGGTTTCGTCCGATGCCGCGTCGATTGAAAGGGCCGGCTGGGCATCGGCTGATGCCACCGGCGGGGGCAACGGGGTGCCGCGCACGCGCTCGCGCATCAAGGTGAGCAATCCGGACAGGATGATCAGGGCAATTCCGGCCAGCATGATCGCATCCACCGTCTCGCGCGCGATCAGCCAGCCGAGGAGGAGCGCCCACAGCATCTGGCTGTACTGCGAAGGTGCGAGCGCATTTGCCGGAGCGTGATGGGCGGCACGCATCAGCACGACATTGGCGAGCCCCGCGAGCAGCCCGTAGCCCGCGATGAATACCCATTGCTCGCTATTGGGCCAGGTGAAGTGCGGGATCATCAGGATGGCGCACAGGACAATCGGCCCGAAGAAGCCTGCTCCATAGAGGGAAATGCGCTTTTCCGAAGGGCCCATAGCCCTGAACAGGATGACGGAGACAGCGCCGGCCAGGCCGCCGAAGAGTGCGCCCAGATGTCCGATCGAGAGTTCGCGAAAACCCGGCCGCAGCACGATCAGCACGCCTGCAAAGCCGATCGCCACGGCCGCCCAGCGCCGCCAGCCGACCTGTTCCTTCAGGAACAGGATCGACAGGATCGTCACGAAAGAGGGGAGCAGGAAGATCAGCGCGAAGGCTTCCGCCATGGGAAGTGTGGAGAAGGCAGTCACGCTGCCGGCGGAACCGAGCGTCGCGGTGCCGGCTCGCACCATCCAGAGGGTTCGGTTGGAGGTGCGGAAGACGTCGCTCCAGCGGTCCTCCGGCGCCTTCACGAAGGGCAGCGCCATCAGGCTGAAGATCGAGCCGATACTTGTTACCAGAAATGGATCGAGCTGGTTTCCAAGCAGCTTCACGCAGGCATCCGAGAAGGAGAATGTCGCGAAGCTCAGGAAGGCAAGGGCAATGCCCTTTCCGAGGCTGGATTGGGAAGACATGAGACGCTCGTCGTGTTCGAGACCAGGCGGCCAACCGGCCTTGCCGTCCGTCCGTCGGGCGCTTCAATACGCGGACCCGTGGCCGAAGCCGCGGCAATATCGCCGCTCGTGCGTTCTCACAAGCGCGTTGAAGGCATAACTGATGTGCAGGTTGCTGACGTGACTCGATGTGCCGAGGGCGGATGGCGCCTTAAGCGAAACCGTCAGACGGTCATGTCGAGACCGGAATAGAGCTCATCGAGCTTGGATTGCCGTTCTGCGAGCTTTGCGTTCATCTCGGACTGAAGCCGCGACTGGACGAGCTGGGTGGTGAGCTGCACCTGGCCCGCGACGGCATTGGTGCTGGTGGAGAAGAGGCTGGCCGTGGTTGTCTGCTGTGCGAGGAACTTCTCGTTCGAGGCTTGGCGCTTGGCTTTCCACGTGGCGTTATTGTCCGTGAACGAGAATTTCTTCACGCTCGTCAGCGCATATCGTTTCTGATAGCCGACACTGCCAACCACGACGGGCCCCTGATAAAAGCCGGTGCATTCTATTCCGATTGTATCCGGAAGATACACACTTCCAGTATCTCCGTCCCGGATTAAGAAAACATGAATGACGCAGCGACGCGATGCCTGCTGCCCCCTGTCGTCATGCCGCACCGGCTTCCTTTTCGTGGGACGGCAACACCGCGCCGACTGCACGCTCGGGAAACATCTCCGAGAGCGCGTCCTTGTCGGCTGCAACGACGCCACGCTCGGTGATGAGGGCCGTGATCAGCCGGGCCGGGGTGACATCGAACGCATGGTTCGCCACTGGCGATCCGTCCGCGACGATGGACACCGTCTCGATGCGGCCGTCACGGGTAAGGCCGCAGATTTTCGAAACCTCCTCACCGGCGCGTTCCTCGATCGGGATCTCGCGCACGCCGTCATCGATCGTGAAGTCGATGGTGGGCGAGGGCAGGGCTACGTAGAAGGGAACGTCGTTATCTCGGGCCGCCAGCGCCTTCAGGTAGGTGCCGATCTTGTTGCAGACGTCGCCGGAAGCGGTGGTGCGATCGGTGCCGACGATCACCATGTCCACCTGTCCGTGCTGCATGAGATGTCCCCCGGAATTGTCGGGAATGACCGTGTGGGGGACGCCATGACGACCGAGTTCCCATGCGGTGAGGGCCGCACCCTGGTTGCGCGGGCGGGTTTCATCGACCCAGACATGAACCGGAATGCCCGCATCGTGCGCCATGTAGATCGGCGCGGTGGCCGTACCCCAGTCGACCGTGGCGAGCCAGCCTGCGTTGCAATGGGTGAGGATATTGACGGTGGCGCCCGGGCCTTTTCTCGCCGCTATGCCACGTACGATCTCAAGTCCGTTGCGGCCTATCGCGGCACAGATCGCCACATCCTCGTCGCAGATTTCGGCGGCGCGGGCATAGGCGCGTGCGCTCCGCTTGTCCCGGGGCAGATCCTTCAGCAGCGTGCGCATTTCATCGATCGCCCAGCGAAGATTGACCGCCGTCGGTCGCGTCGCCATCAACGTGCGGCAGGCGTGATCGAGGCCCCCGTCGCTGGGATCCTCCGCCATCTGGAGTGCCACGCCGTAGGCGGCCGTTGCTCCGATCAACGGAGCGCCGCGCACCTGCATCGTGCGGATCGCGACCGCAGCCGCTTTCATCGATCTCAACGTCACTATCGAGAAGACGTGCGGAAACCGCGTCTGGTCGATGATGTTGACCGAGCGTCCATCCTCGTTCAGCCAGATCGTGCGATACGGCTTTCCGTCCACCAGCATCGTCTGTCTCCCGTTTCGTGCGTTTCGCGTCGTCGCGCCGCCATTGTGTCGTCCGCAACATGGGGGCGCCAGTTGTTCTCAGCCCTTGACGCAGATCACCGTCGCGCCGGTGGCCTCGCGCAGGGCCTGCGGATTGGTCGCGAAGACGCAGCGCGGCGTTCCTGCAGCCGCCCAGATCTCGTCCTTGGCGAGAAGATCTTCGTCCATGTAGATCGCCATAGGTTGGGCATGGCCGAGCGGTGGAATGCCGCCAATCGCAAAACCGGTCACTTCACGGACATATGCGGCGTCCGGCCGCTCAAGCGCTTCTCCGATGTCGCGGGCGACGGCCTTTTCGTTGACGCGGTTGTCGCCGCTGACCAGAAGAAGGTACGGCTTGGCCGAATCACGCCCCCTGAAAACCAGCGATTTGACGATCTGGCCGACTGTGCTGCCGACCGAGTCGGCCGCCTCCTGCGCGGTTCGCGCCGTTCCCGGGACCTCCACGACGTGAATGGACAAGCCAGCGGCTTCCGCAGCGTTTCTAACGAGTTCGGCGCTTGCCGGTATCACTGTCATTTTCTCGCCTCGTGAATGTTTACCATGACGGGGAGATTAACCGGGGAAGACTCGCAATCAAGTGGCCGTGAAGCTGAAACGGGACTCTCACCGTGTTACTTAATGACGTATTAATATATATTCACGTGCGAGTTGAAGGTCGCGGCTTCGCAATGGCCGCATTCCTTCCTGCGATCGAAGCCCGGAGAAGTTACGGCGATGAGCGATCAGGCGGATAACGTTGTGCCGCATGCCAAGGTGCGCAGCCTGCGCGAGGCGATGCGCAAGGTCCGCCTGGCCGAGGCCGAGCGAACCGACGTCATCATCGAGCTGCAGGAGACGGAGAGGGCGCGGCTCGAAATCCTGTGCGAGGAACTGGAAGGCGTTTCCAAGGAAATCCCGGATGGCGACGAGCAGTTCATGCTGCAGGTCGTGCCCGGCAATCCGCCGCGCATGTGGATCGATGTTACCAGTCATGTGGTGATCGCACGCGACCGGCGGACCTATCGGTTCGTCAAGGATACGCGTCTCGGACGGACCGTTCTTCTGGAGACGGACTCGGCCCACGCGATGGCCGATTGCATCACCGAATATGTTGCGGAACGCATGATCGACCGTGAACGCGCGCTCGAATCGGACTGGCTGCTGAAGCGGCTGCGCGCGGATGCGGACAAGGCGATGGTCGAAGCGGAGGATCGTCGCAAGGCGGGGCTGCCGCGCCGCGGCTTCGGCGTCGCTGCGACCGCCCTCGTTTTTCTGATTGGTCTTGTGATCGGCATCGCCGGGATCGTTGGCTACGCCTGGTTCTTTAATCCGCTGGGCTGATACGGGTATCCGGTCGATGCCGGCATAAGTCCGTTATTCGGCCGCCGCGAGCAACTCGTCCGAAAGATTGCGCTCGCGAATATCCACGACACCCTGGCCCGGTTTTTCGTATCCGCGCTCGCGCCAGTGACAGTGCCAATCGTCGCCGGCCTTCTCGATCCCGAAGAGATTGTATCGCGCACCTGGCTTCTTGCCGCCCGGTGCGTTCGATGCCGCCGGAACCCCGACAACGGGAACGGGGCCTTTCGGTCCCTTGAGCCAGTGCAGGCTGTCCACGTGGGTGTGGCCATGCAACACGAGCTCGGCGCCGCCTTCCTGAATGGCGGCTCGAACCCGGGAACCTGCAACCAGCCGCTTGTGCCAATCGGTGGAGCCGCGAACCGGAGGGTGGTGGATCATCACGACCCGGAACAGCCCTTTGCGTCCGAGTGTTTGGAGGTGCTGGCAAAGCAGCTTGGCCTGGCCCGTGCTGACATGGCCCGTGGCCAGGAACGGGGCCGAGGCACGCGCGCTGGAAACACCGACGAGCGCAATATCGCCGCGTCGGCGCACATAGGGGTAGGCGGCAGCCAGATGCTCGTTGTCACCGCGCATGAATGGCGCCCACGCCTCGCTCGCCTTGCGCAAGGCGCCGGGGACATAGGCGTCGTGATTGCCAGGAACGACCGACACATCTTCGGGAGCACCGAGCGCATCGAGCCAGCGCCGGGCAGGCGCCAATTCTGCCTCGATGGCGATATTGACGAGATCGCCGGTGAGCGCGATGTGGTCAGGAGCCTGCGCCTTCAGATCGGCGACAAGCCCGTCCAGATGCGCGGTGGTGAACTTGGAAGCACGGTTGCGCTGCCAGTTCAGATAGCCGATAGCCCGCTTGGAAGCGAGCTCGCGCAAGGATGGGCTCGGAAGCGGGCCGAGATGAGGATCGGATAAGTGAGCGAGAATAAACATGGTCCGGCCATCATCCCCGCCTGCGTTCGCAGGTCAAGGACAACGCTGCCATAATCGCCTGGCGGTCCCAAACGGGAGACGGTTCACGCCGTCCCACATTGCCGGCGGTGCCCTTAGTTGAGGGGGAACGTCGTCAGCGCCAGGGAGTGGCGAGCATGATCGCCTGCCAGGGCGGGCTTCCAGCAAAAACGGCGTTGGTGGCGCGAACGGGAGAACAGCGAGGAGAACATGACGAACTCGATTTTCTTTTCTGGGGGGCGTCAGATTGCACTTCTTTGTCGGGTGCGATCTTTCCTGACGTTGCGGCGTTTTATTGACATCGTTGTCGCCTGGTTGGAAGTGCATAAATCGCGTGTCCGACATGCATTCAACGCATGAGGATCATGATTAATTCTTCGTTAATCAGCTTTGTTTCTTCAGATCTCAGCCAATAATGCCTGCATTCGGGGCCCGATTACAAAATGACCAGGAAAATTGTTCGTCTGTTCAAGCCGCTGATCCGTCGCGCCATCGCGTTGGGGACATTGCTGCTGCGGCCCATGACGGTGGGTGTCCGGGGGGCGGTTCTTGACGGGGAGGGGCGGGTGTTTCTGGTGCGCCACACTTATCTGCCGGGCTGGTATCTGCCGGGCGGGGGCGTTGACCCGGGTGAAACATCGCAAGCCGCGGTGATCCGGGAATTGCGCGAGGAAGGCAATATCGAGGTGGAGGGACGTCCCGAGCTGTTCGGGCTTTACCTCAATGCGCGGCTGTCGCGGCGCAATCATGTTGCGCTCTATGTGATCAGGGCCTGGCGCCAGCCGGAACCACCGCGCCTGCCAAACCGCGAAATCGCGGAAGCCGGGTTCTTTCGTCTGGATGATCTTCCCGCAGAAACCACGCCCGCTACCCTCCGCCGCCTTGACGAAATCGGCGCGGAGAGGCAACGGGACGAGATCTGGTAGAGGGGAAGGGCGTGGTGCCTCAGGCGGCGAGCCGGGCCCGGTCGTGCGGACGAAGGAAGTCGAGTTCAGGCCCCGCCGGCACAATGCCTGTCGGATTGATGGTCTTGTGGCTCCCGTAGTAGTGCTGCTTGATGTGGTCCATGTTGACCGTCTCGGCAACGCCGGGCACCTGATAGAGTTCGCACAGGTAGTTTGAAAGGTTCGGATAGTCGGCGATGCGGCGCAAGTTGCACTTGAAGTGGCCGACATAGACCGCATCGAAGCGAACCAGCGTCGTGAAGAGCCGCCAGTCGGCCTCGGTAATCCGGTCGCCGGTCAGATAACGCTGGCGCGACAGGCGTTTTTCCAGATCGTCCAATGACGAAAAAAGCGCGTTGAAGGCCTCTTCGTAGGCGTCCTGACTGGTCGCGAAGCCCGCCTTGTAGACCCCATTGTTGACCGTGTCGTAGACCTTGGCGTTGATCTCGTCGATTTCTTCGCGCAGATCCTCAGGATAGTAGTCGCCATTTGCGGCGCCGATACCGTCGAATGCGCTGTTGAACATGCGGATGATGTCCGCGCTCTCGTTGGAGACGATGGTCTTGCGCTTCTTGTCCCATAGCACCGGTACCGTAACGCGGCCGGTGTAGGTGAGATCGGCAGCGAGATAGACCTTATAGAGCCGCGTCACGGCGTTGATGGGGTCAGGCTCGGCGAAGGTCCAGCCTTCTTCCAGCATGAGCGGCTCCACCACGGAGACGGTAATCATGTCCTCGAGCTTCTTCAGCTTTCGGAAAATGAGCGAGCGGTGGGCCCACGGGCAGGCGTTGGCGACATAGAGATGATAGCGGCCGGCCTCGGCCTCGAAGCCGCCTTCGCCGGTCGGTCCGGGGCTGCCGTCTGCGGTGATCCAGTTGCGGAATTTCGATGATTCGCGCTTGAATTTGCCGCCGGTCTTGGCGGTGTCGTACCAGCGGTCCTGCCATTTGCCGTCGATCAGAAGTCCCATGACCCGATCCTTTCGCACTCTGTAACGCCGCGTATCGCGGCGACTGACTTTTGTCGAGATCAACCGCGCAGCGGAGACCGAAGTTCCGCAAGGCGCGGCCCGAATGTTGGGAAGAACCTAACAGGTGGCGTCATGGTTCGTCGGCATGTGGACGCAGCGTTCACCATCGTGCGGATCAGCCAGGGGCAGTTTCCGCACGGGTTTGATGTAATCCGGCTGGACGCGGGAAATGTGGCATGATATCGGACCTGCCTCGCGGATTTTGCGGGAACGGTTTTTCCAGACTGGCGCCCATGATCGGGTGCCTCCAGAACGGGTAGACATGGTGATCCAGCGGCGACGACGAATGGGCTGAACGCGCTTTATGCGCCTCGACCGATATTGCCCTGTCCGCCGCCTGTCGTCTCCCGACGATTTCAAAGCCCCGTCCCACTGCGTGCCAGTCGCGCGCAAGGCAGGCCGGACTGCTTGACCGACATCCCCAAGCAGGATCACACGATGCCGCCCCTTTCCTATGACATACGGCTCGAGACGCCGTACGACGATGCCGCTATCGAAGCCCTCCACTCCGATGCCTTCGGGCCGGGCCGGTTTGCTCGAACCGCTTTCCGGATCCGCGAGGGCGTGCCGCATGACCCGCGTTTGAGCTTCGTCGCGTTGGCGGAAGGCGCGCTTCTGGGGGCTGTCCGCCTCACGCCGATCCGCATCGGCGAGGCTCCCGCCCAGCTTCTCGGTCCGTTGGCGGTCATCTCTTCTTGCAAGGGGTTGGGCATAGGACGAGCGCTGATGCGCAAGGCACTGGAAGAAAGCGCCCGGCTTGGTGAGGGACTCGTTCTGCTCGTCGGTGACTTGCCCTATTACGGGCCTTTCGGGTTTCGCCGTGTGCCGCAGGGCCGGATCCAGCTGCCCGGTCCCGTCGATCCCACTCGGCTTCTCGCCGCGGAGCTTGTCGAGGGCGCGCTGGAGGCAGCACAGGGTAGCGTTCATGGAGGCCGTTCGTAGGGCCCGCTTGTCGATGTGGATGCTGGCACTATGTCCTGACGGCGTACCCCTCCCGGCGCGCACATCCGCGGCTATCGCCGTTGTCCTGAAGTTTCCATCGCCGCCGCACATGCCCGTCATCCGGGCGGCCGCGGCCTGTCGCAAGGAAGTATGAGTTATGAACGAAGCTGATATTGCGCTGGAAGAAACCGAAACCAGGGGGCGCGTCGTTTATCAGCAGCCCGGCATGGGGGAGGCGGAACTCACCTTCGCCAAGGAAGGGGAGGATGTGCTTGTCCTCGATCATACGGAAGTGCCGGAAAACTATCGCGGTCAGGGCATCGCGTTGAAGCTTCTCAAGCACATCGTCGCGCATGCGCGCACAAGCGGCAAGAAGATCAATCCGGTCTGTCCCTACGCGGCAACGCAGTTCCTGCAGCATCCGGACTGGGATGACGTGCGCGCCCGATAGGGCGCGTCACCGTCCTTCGCGATACCAGGTGGCCGAGACGAGGCCCAGCAGGATGGCAAGGCCCAGGAACCCGATGAAGAGGGGAAGACGGTCTATTCCCTTCAACACGCTCGCATCGCTCATCTTCAGGCCGATCCAGCCTGCTCCCGAATAGGACGTGGCCCGGTTAAGCGCGACGACACGCGGCACGTTCGGTTCATCGCCGCTGCCCTCAAGCCGTCGGACGCTGCCGCGTGTCGCCTCTGCAAGCGGCGTAAGCGGTTGGGATGAGGAAAGCACGTCGGCGAACTCGCGCGGGTTCGCCGGACCGATATTGGCAAGTGCCGTGCGCTCACCGTCGCGTACCGAATAAAGACCGATATCGTCCGTTTCCACCGTCGCGCGCCACAAACCCGGTTCCGCCTGCTTCAGTGTGACGGTCCGCGTGTCGCCGGTCGGTCCGGTGATCTCGACGGGGCCGACGCTCTCACCCAGCGTCTGGCGCTCGACGGTCAGTTCGTGCCCTCGGCTCGTTGCCCTCAGCGCCTCTTCCTCAAGATCGGGTTCCTTCATCAGCCAGTGGGCGAGCCTGCGCAGCAGCTGCACGTGCGGTCCACCGCCCTCGTAACCGCGCGCCCAGAGCCAGACATGATCGGACAGCAGAAGGGCGACCCGGCCCTTGCCCTGGCGGTCGAGGACCAGCAACGGCTTGTTCTCGGGCCCGTTCATGACGACTTCGCCCTGGTGGTTGACGGTGTCGATGAGACGAAACCAGTGGCTCCAGTCCGGCGTTTCGCCGCGGCTGCCGGGCAGACCGCGGGTGACGGGATGGCGTTGGCCAAGTCCCGAGATGCGCGGCAGAAACGGTTCCTCCAGTATCCGGCCGGAAGGCTCCGCCGGCAAGACCGTGGCAAGCGGTGTGCGGTAGAGACTGCCGGCTTCCGCATATTCCGGGCCCGTCGCCATCAGCAGCGCGCCGCCGTCGCGCACATAGCGGGCGATGTTGTCGAAGTAGAGAATCGGCAGCACGCGACGGCGCTTGTAGCGGTCGAAGATGATCAGGTCGAACTCGTCGATCTTGACGGAGAACAGTTCGCGCGTGGGAAAGGCGATCAGCGACAACTGGCTGATGGGCGTGCCATCCTGTTTTTCGGGCGGGCGCAGGATGGTGAAGTGAACGAGATCGACGGCCGCGTCCGACTTCAACAGGTTGCGCCAGGTCCGCTCGCCCGCATGAGGCTCGCCCGAGACCAGCAGCACGCGCAGGTTCTCGCGCACGCCGTCGACCGTGATGACCGCACGGTTGTTGAGAGTGGTGAGCTCGCCGTCGAGTGCCTCCACTTCGAATTCGAATATGTTCTGGCCGCCATGGGCAATCTCGACCGGGATCTCGACCGCCTCGCCCGGCGAAACCATCCGGCTGTCGATTTCCTCACCGTCGCGCCGCACCGTCATGCGGGCGGGGGCCTGATCGAGCCCTTCGCCGGCCTGGGCGACGCGCAAACGCACCTGCTGCTCCTTGCCGACGAGGCCGAAGCGGGGCGCGCGCTCGATGACGATGCGCCTGTCACGCTCCTTCTCATGGCCGGTGATCAGCGCGTGGATGGGGGCGTTGAAGCCAAGGGCGCCGGCATTTTCGGGAATATCGTGGACCTGACCGTCGGTGACCATGATGGCGCCGGCGATGCGGTCGGGCGGGACGTCGGACATCTCCTGGTTCAGGGGAGCGAACAGCGCGGTGCCGTCATTCTGCAAATCGCTGCGCCCGCGCCCGGCATCGATGACCCGCACCTCAACGTTCGGAAGGGCCTCCAGGCGTGCCTTGAGAGCGTCGACCGTCTTGTCGGTTGTCTGCCTGCGACCGTCGAGATCCTGGCTCTGGCTTCGGTCGGCGACGAGGGCGACGACGCTTGAAAGCGGTTCCCGCTTTTCACGCTCGACGGCCGGATTGAGCAGCGCGAGCAGGAGTGCGGCAAAGGCGCAGGAGCGCACGAGGGTGCCGCGCTGGCGCCGCCACAAGGCAAGCGCCATGAGGACGAATGCCGCGCAGGCGAGCGCGATGATGAGCCAAACGGGCACCAGCGGTGCGAAGTCGATGCTCCAGGTCGTGTTCATCGCGCCGCCTTTCTATTGTCCGAGCCGTTCGAGCAGTGCGGGCACATGCACCTGGTCCGCCTTGTAGTTGCCGGTGAGCGTGTACATGACGATGTTGACGCCGGAGCGGTAGGCAAGTTCGCGCTGCATCGGGTCGGCGGGCACGGTCGGATAAAGCGGATTGCCGATCTCGTCGGTTGCCCAGGCGGATGCGAAATCGTTCGCGCTGATCAGGATCGGCGAAACCCCGTCGCCCGCGCGTACTGGCCTGCCGCTGACGTCGTCGGTCTCCGGCGTCGCCTCCACCCAGAGCTGACCGCCGCTCCAGCGGCCGGGAAACTCATCGAGCAGATAGAAGGCCTTCGTCAGCACATGATCCGGCGGCACCGGCTCCAGCGCCGGTATGTCGAGACCGGAGAGGATCTCGCGCAGCTTGCGGGTTGCGGGAGACGTGCCGAAACCGCCTGTCGCCGCCGTGCCGCCGATCTCGTCGCGGGTATCGAACAGGATCGTGCCTCCGCCGCGCATGTAGGCGTCGATGCGCGCGGTCGTCTGTGCGTCCGGCTTGGCGGCGTTTTCGTCGATGGGCCAGTAGAGCAGCGGGAAGAAGGACAGTTCGTCCTGATCGATCCGCACACCGATCGGATCACCGGGCTCCAGCGCGGTTCGACTTTCCAGATAGCGTGACAGGCCGTAAAGGCCCGCGCGGCTGGTCTCGTCGATCTGCGCATTGCCGGTGACCACATAGGCCAGACGGGTGGTCAGTACTGCATCGAGTGCCCAGGCTTCGTTGGCGACCGTGCGCCCGGATCCGGTGGCCGTTGTGCCTTGCGCATGGCCATCCGTCGGCATTCCGGCGAGAAGCCCCATGGCCAGAAGGGCTGCGGCGGCCCCGGCAGGACGCTGCAACAGACGCCACCCGCCGCCGAGCACAAGGACGGCGAGCGCGTCGGCGATCAGCAGAAGCAGGGCGACGACAAACAGGCCGGCGCGCATGTCGAGAGGACCGGCAGTCCGATAGCTTTCGATCGAGATCCCGGATCCCAAAGCACTGGCATCGAAACGGACGAGTTCGGAATCGGGCTTCAGCAGATTAAGCGCGCGGAAGGCATCGTCCACACCATAAAGACCGGGCGGGTGTTCCCGGCCCGGCTCTATGCCGTCGATGTCCGAGACCGACACCGGTCTTGCGGTGGCTCCCGGCGAGACAAAGTGGCCGAAGCCATCCAGCAGCCGCATCGGGGCGAGCGCCACCTTGGCGGAGCCCTCACCTTCGCCGGACCTGGATACGCGGGCTGCGGAAAAAGCGAGGATCCGCCTCAGCATGTCGACGAAGGTTCCAGACAGCGGCAGGTTGGACCAGGTCGTGTCCGCGGTGACATGGAAGAGCACCACCCAGCCCCGGTCGATCGCCATCGCGGTGACGAGCGGTGTGCCGTCAGCAAGGCTCGCCCAGGTCTTGTCGGGAAGCGTCGCGTCGGGTTCGGCCAGAACTTGCCGGCGGACGGTGACGTCATCGGGCACCGCAAGGCCTGCGAAGGGGCCATTTTCTGAGAAACCGGTCAGCGGTTGTGGCTGTTCCCAGGAAAGGCTGCCGCCCAGTGCGCGGCCGCCCGAGCGCAGGTCGACGGGAACGAGATCATCCGTACGCGCCGCCATGTGCGGTCCCGCAAAGCGCACCAGCACACCGCCGGCTGCAACCCAGCGACGCAGAGCGTCGATTGAGTCCGGTGGCACGTTGCCGATGTCGGCCATCAGCAGCACCGACACATTCTGCTCGATCAGTTCCGGCAGCGCCTGCGCCAAGTCCAGTGATCGCGGTTCACGCAGATCGGCAAAGGGCGTCAATGCCCGGCGGAGATAGTAGAGAGGCGCCAGAAGAGGCTGCGCACGCTGTGTCGAATCGCCGGAAAGGAGCCCGACGGTACGCCGCCGCCAGCGTTCGTCGACAAGCTGGACGGCGCCGGCGGCGCGCTCGCCTTCCACCTGAAGCCGGGCGATCTCGTTGCGCAGTTCCACCGGCAGTTCGAAGCGGACTTCGGCTTCGCTTGCGCCAGTATCAAATCGGGCCGGAGCTTCCGCAATGACGAGGCCCTTCATGTCGATTGCCTGGACGGACATGTCGCGCGCGCTCTGTCCCTTGTCGCGGATAACGGTTGCGGTCAGCGCGTTGGCATCGTTGCGTACGCCTTTCAGGCCGGCGGGCAGGCGCTCGGGCATGTAAATGCCGATCCGGACATCGCCGGCCATATCCCGCAGCGTTTCGGCAAAATGGGTGATGGGATCTCCGCCGAGCCCGTCCTGCAGCCAGGCAATGGCGCCGGGGGCGGTCTCGGCCGCTGCGGCGCGCAGCGCGGGAAGGAGATCATCGGGCCTGGAAACCCAGGAACGCGGTTCCAGCGCGCGCAGCCGCTCACGCGCCTCGCCTGCGCCGATCGGGTTCAAGGACTGTCCCGGTCCATCGGCGCTCGCCGCGACCAGAACCGGGCGACCTTCGCTCTCCGCCCCGTCGATCAGACGTTCGGCAGTGATGAGCCGCGCATCCCACCCGGGCGCCGACGTCCAGCCATTGTCGAGGATGAGCCAGAGCGGGCCGCTGCTGCCACCGCCGGTATCGGCAAGCGGACGCCACACGGGCCCCGCCAGCGCCAGAATGAGGATAGCTGCTAAGAGCAGCCGCAGCAGGGTCAGCCACCACGGACTGCGCGCTGGCGTTTCCTCGTTCTTTTCGACATCGAGCAGCAGCCTCGTCGGGGGAAAGGAGATTTCCTTCGGGCGTGGCGGGGTGAACCGCAGGAGCCACCAGATGACCGGCAGGCTCAACAGGGCTGCCAGGACGAAGGGGCTTGTGAAGGCGAGCGGCAGGCCGAACATCATGCACCCCTTGCCATGGCCGGCTTGCGCGGCGCCGCATCGGCATTGTCGGCAAGGCGGGCATGCAGCGCGAGCAGCGGCTCGTTCGCCGGGCGGTCGGTGTGATGAACGAGAAACGTCCAGCCCGCCTTGCGGGCCAGTTCGGAGAGTTCGGTGCGATGGCGGATGAGGCGCTGCTGATAGGCGTCGCGCCAGGATTCCGCGCGTCCCGCCGTCAACCGCGCGCCGGTTTCCGGGTCACGGAATTCCGTGCGTCCCGCGAAGGGAAAGGTTTCCTCCACCGGGTCCATCACCTGCACCAGATGGCCGCGCGCGCCCGATGCGACCACGCGCTGGACCCAGGTCGCGGTCTCGCCCACCGGATCAAGCAGGTCGCCGATCAGAACCACCTCGGAAAACCGGCCGATGGAGTGGGTGTCGGGCAGCGAAATACGCGGGGAAGAATGGCTGAGGGCGGCCGCGAGTTTTTCCGCGGCGTTGCGATGCGAGAGGGGACGGGTCAGGCCCGTCAGCCCAATGCGTTCGCCGCCACGGGCCAGCAGATCGGCAAGGCCCAGCAGGATCACGAGCGCGCGATCACGCTTGGAAGCTGCCGCTAGGCGGGAGCGAAAGGACATGGAAGGAGAGAGATCCGGCCACAGCCAGATGGTGTGGGCAGCTTCCCATTCGCGTTCGCGCACGAAAAGATGATCATCGCGCGCCGACCGACGCCAGTCGATGCGCTTGACCGGCTCGCCCATGTTGAAGGGGCGGAACTGCCAGAAGGTTTCGCCCGGTCCCGCCCTGCGTCGGCCATGCCAGCCGGCCGCGACAGTGTTGGCGATGTGCTTGGCCTCCACGAGCAGGTCCGGCAACGCCTCCGACAGGGAACGCGCTTCGCCGATGACGTTCAGCAAGGCCTCTTGTGAGGGCATGTCGGGCTCGGGTGTCGGCTGCATCTTGCGTCCGTATCAGGCCCGGCGGTTGGTTGGCCGGGTGCCGCGCAGAAGCGCTGAAATTCAGGCCAGCTTCGTCTTGAGTTCGGCGATAACGCCACGCACGGTGTGACCATCCGCACGTGCGCCGAACGTGAGCGCCATGCGGTGCTGCAGAACCGGCTCGGCCATGGCCATGACGTCATCGAGGGACGGTGACAACCGGCCTTGCAGCAGCGCGCGGGCCCTTACGGTCAGCATCAGGGCTTGCGAGGCGCGCGGGCCCGGCCCCCAGGCGATGCGTTCGGTGATGGGGTCCGCTCCTTCGCCGGGGCGGGCGGAGCGCACCAGCTTAAGGATCGCTTCCACCACTGAGTCTCCCACCGGTATCCGGCGCACGAGGTTCTGGTACGAGCTCAGCTCGACGCCATTGAGCACGGCAGTGGCCGTTGAACCACGCGAGCCGGTTGTCTCCAGCAGGATCTTCCGTTCCGCCTCGATGTCGGGATAGTAGACGTCGATCTGCATCAGGAAGCGGTCGAGCTGTGCTTCGGGGAGGGGATAGGTTCCCTCCTGTTCCAGCGGATTTTGCGTGGCCAGCACGTGAAATGGGCGCGGCACGTCGTGGGTCTGACCGGCGACGGTGACGTGATACTCCTGCATCGCCTGCAGCAGTGCTGATTGCGTGCGCGGGCTGGCGCGGTTGATTTCGTCGGCCATCAGCAACTGGGCGAAGACCGGGCCGGGAATGAAACGGAAGGAACGGGTGCCGTCCGACGCCTGTTCCAGCACTTCCGCGCCCAGAATATCGGACGGCATGAGGTCGGGGGTGAACTGGATGCGGTTTGCCGCAAGTCCGATCACGGTGCCGAGCGTTTCCACGAGCTTGGTCTTGGCAAGACCTGGCACACCGACGAGAAGGCCGTGGCCGCCGGCGAGGATCGTGATCAGCGAATTATCCACGACCGACTGCTGGCCGAAGATCACGCGGCCGATCTCCTCGCGCGCGGCGGCGAGACGGTTTACGGCGGCCTCCGTCTCGGCAACGACGGCGTCGGATTCAGTAGCTTGATAGGCGCTCATTCGTCTCCCCGTCCCTGAGCCGAAGGCCGGCTCGATGTCGCCGGTCCTGCATGAAAGTCCTTCAGGTAATCAGTCTTTGCCCAACGTCGGTCCTGCGCGGAAGGGCATCAGGGCGCGGACTCAAGTCGTCTCCACAATGCGGCGCTGGCGCCGCGCGTCAAGCGCGGTAATCCTACTGTGTTGTGCGGCGGTCCTTCCGCGATGTGAAGGGGAACACAATCCACTTGACCGGCGGCCACGATGCCATTCATGGCCGACCATTGGATTTGAGGGAGCAATACTGACAGAAAGAAGGCAAGAATGTCAGCTATAGTGCGTAGGAATTGGTGAAATATGAGCGCGAAAAAAGACGGAGACATGCCACATCACATTGACGTGACCCCGAACGCGTTGCAGGAGCTGATCCGCCGCGCCGCGCCTTCCGGCAAGGGGCTTCCGCCGGTGGAGCGCTGGGAGCCTGACTATTGCGGCGCGATCGACATGCGCATCGCGGCCGACGGGTCTTGGTACTACATGGGCACGCCGATCAATCGTGAAGCACTCGTGCGTCTGTTTTCGACGGTTCTGCGCCGCGATGGCGATGGAGAATACTACCTCGTAACTCCGGTGGAAAAGATCGGCATCACGGTCGAGGACGCGCCTTTCCTCGCAGTGGAGATGCATGCGCGCGGGGAGGGTAAGGATCAGGTGCTGACCTTCCGGACCAATGTCGGCGATGTGGTCGAGGCCGGCGCGGATCACGCCTTGCGGTTTGTCGAGGAGGAGGAAACGGGCGGCCTCATACCCTATATACTGGTTCGGGGACGGCTGGAAGCGAAGCTCGCGCGGCCGCTTCTCTATGAGCTGGCCGATCTCGCGACGGAGACGGCCGGGGACGGCGCGGCACGGTTTGGCGTATGGAGTGGCGGGTGCTTCTTCGAGATGCATCCGCAGCATTCTGCCCGGTCCGGGGAGGATGAAAGGTGAGGAGAGGCGCTTGGCAGGAATGACGAGTGAAACGCTCGGAATAGTTTCCGGCGATAATGCGACGTCGCCTGATATGGGTGATTTCTCCGCTTACGCGTTTCGAGAACGCGCTCGCATGCGCCTTGACCAGGTGGGCCGGGAAACGGGCGACCACGTTCTCAATCCAACGCTGTTTCCCGAATCGTCCAAGCGCTCTTTGCGCGATGCGGCGGTTCTCATTCCCGTCGTCGACCGCGGACGGGAAGCAAGCGTGCTGCTGACGCTGCGAACAGATCACCTGTCGAGCCACGCGGGGCAAGTCGCTTTTCCTGGGGGAAAGATCGACGCGGGAGACCGTGACGCCACGGATGCGGCGCTGCGCGAGGCGCACGAGGAAATCGGCCTCGCCCCCGATTTCGTGGAGCCGATCGGACGGCTCGGCCCCTATCTCACCGGCTCAGGCTTCCGGATCGTGCCGGTGGTGGGCTTTGTACGCGAGGGCTTCAACCTGCGTCCCGAACCCGGCGAAGTCGCGGATATATTCGAGGTGCCGCTGGCGTTTCTGATGTCGCCCGGCAACCATCAGAAGCTGTCACGGGAATGGCAGGGCGCCCGGCGCTATTTCTACGCCATGCCCTATGAGAGCAGATATATCTGGGGTGTGACCGCAGGGATCTTGCGTAGCCTCTACGATACGGTATACGGCTGAGAACATGTTGCGGGTCATCGTCGTACACTTTTTGCTCTTTCTCCTGCCATTCATCGCCTATGGCGTGTGGCTGATGATTGTCCGACGCTCGGCATCCGCGGAAAACTGGCGCGACGCGCCGATGCTGTGGCTGTCGCTCATCGGTGGTGTCATCGTGATTGTCAGCCTCGTCATGCTGGCCTCCTTCGAGGACGACAACGCGGACGCGACCTATACGCCGATGCAGTATGAAAACGGCAAACTCGTCCCCGGCAAGCTGGAATAGGCCCTTGCCCGCACGACTAACCGACGCGCCATGGCTCACGAGCGCGAGCATCCGTCGCGTGTTCGACGCGATCGCGATCGATGGCGATACGGCGCGCGTGGTTGGCGGGGCCGTGCGCAATACGCTGCTGGGCGAACCCGTCGGCGATGTCGACATCGCGACCACCGCATTGCCTCAAACGGTCATGGAACGCGCGAAAGCCGCAGGGCTCAAGCCCATTCCGACCGGTATCGAACACGGAACGATCACCGTGGTCAGCGGCGGTACGCCCTACGAGGTGACGACGCTGCGCGAGGACGTGGAAACGTTCGGCCGGCACGCGGTGGTGCGGTTCTCGCGGGACTGGCAGGCGGATGCGGCGCGGCGCGATTTCACCATGAACGCGCTCTATGCCGATCCCGACGGGGCCATCCACGATCCAACGGGAGAAGGGCATGCCGATTGCCTTGCCCGTCGCGTGCGGTTCATCGGCGATCCTCATGCACGCATCCGCGAGGACTACCTGCGCATCCTGCGCTTCTTCCGTTTCCATGCGCACTATGGATCCGGCGCCATCGATGCGGCCGGGCTTTCCGCCGTCATCGCCGCACGCGAGGGAATTCGTCAGCTTTCGGGCGAACGTGTCGGCCACGAGATCCGTCGCATCCTGCCGGCTCCGTATGCGGTGGAAACGGTGGGCGTGATGGCGGAGACGGGCATCATCGAGATCGCGTTCGGCGGGGTGGTGCGGCTGGAGGACTTTGCGCATCTTCACCGCCTGAAGGATTTTGCCGCGGAAGCGGGCGATGCCATCCTGCGCCTTGCCGCATTGTCGTGCTTCGTTCAGGAAGACGTGGACCGGCTCTTCGAACGACTTCGTCTTTCCAATGCGGAAGCGGGGCGCATGGCACTCGTCCTGGTCGCCGCATCGTCGTTTTCGCCGGCGCTTGACGACATCGCGTGCCGCGAACGGCTCTACCGGCTGGGCCATGAAACGGCGATCGATGCGGCGCTGCTCGCCTGGTGCCGCGTTGCGGCGGGGGCACAGGATCAGTCCTGGCGGCGTTTGATCGTTTCACTGCGCGCGCAGACCGTGCCGGTCTTTCCCGTTGCGGGCCGTGATCTCCTTGCGCTTGGGATGAAGCCGGGGCCGGGGCTCGGCGAAGCGCTCAGGGCCATCGAGGCTGACTGGATCGCATCGGGCTTTACGCTCGGCAGGGACGCGTTGCTGGCGTCTGTCTGATCTCGCGATTGCCGGCACATGCCCGCTCGCGCCGGTCGGGGGTGACCCGTATGCGCCCCCCCTCCGTGCAATTCAGATGGTCGCGGCACTCAAGGCCACTTCACCACGGGGGGCATGGACGACAGGATCGAGGCGACGTTGCCGCCGGTCTTCAGGCCGAAGATCGTGCCGCGGTCGTAAAGCAGGTTGTATTCCACGTAGCGGCCGCGACGCACGAGCTGTTCCTCGCGCTGTTCCTCGGTCCAGGGCCTCAGGTAATTGTTGCGAACGATCTCGGCATAGATGCCAAGAAACGCGAGGCCAACGTCCTTGGTGAATGCGAAATCGGCCACCCAGTCTCCGGAATTCAGATAGTCGTAGAAAATTCCGCCGACGCCGCGCGGCTCGTTGCGGTGGGCAAGGAAAAAATACTCGTCGCACCACGTCTTGTAACGCTGGTAGTCGATACTCGCATGGTCCTCGCAAGCGGCTTCCATGGCTGCATGGAAGGCTTTTGTATCGGGATCATCCTGGGTGCGCCGGTCTTCCAGCATCGGTGTCAGGTCGGCGCCGCCACCGAACCATTGCCGGGTGGTGACCACCATGCGGGTGTTCATGTGGACGGCGGGCACATTCGGATTATGCGGATGGGCAATCAGCGAGATGCCGGACGCCCAGAAACGCGGATCCTCGGAAGCGCCCGGTATCTGGTCGCGGAATTCCGGTGAGAATTCGCCGTGAACGGTCGAGATGTGGATGCCGGCCTTCTCGAAGAGACGCCCGCCCGTCATCATCGACATTTCGCCGCCGCCGCCCTTTTCGCCCGAGTGATCGGTACGTTCCCACGGCTCGCGCTTGAAGCGGGCGGCCGGTTTTTCCCCACGCGGTCCGCCGCGCGGCCCGATCTCGTCCTCAAGCTCCTCGAAAAGAGCGCAGATCTTGTCACGCAGTGAACGGAACCAGTCCGCCGCCTCCACCTTCTTTTCCTCGATCCCCTCCGGAATCGGCCCGCCCCGATCGCTCATGAGTCCTCCTGTTTCTCCCTAATGAAGATTTAGGGGAATTGATCCGTCTGTCGCAAGGCTTCTCCCGTGATCATTGCGGCGGCAAGGGCGATGTTGAGCGAGCGCGTCTGCGGCCGCATCGCGATCTTCAGCCGTGCATCGGCGCCGGCGTGGACCTCTGGCGGCGCGCCGGCGCTTTCGCGTCCAAGAAGCAGGATATCATCTTCCCTGAACGAGAAGTCGGTATAGACGATGTCCGCCTTCGTGGTGAGCAGCAACAGCCGTCGGCCGGTTTTCGTCTGCCAGTCGCGGAAGGCGGACCAGTCAACGTGGCGGCGCATGGCGGCCTGGTCGAGATAGTCGAGGCCGGCACGGCGGAAATTTCGATCTGACAGCGCGAAGCCCGCCGGCTCGATCAGATGTACCGTCAGCCCGAGGCAGGCTGCCATGCGCAGGATGGTACCGGTGTTCTGCGGAATGTCGGGCTGGAAGAGGGCTATATCGGGCATCTGGGTGTCATCGGGCTGGAGATCCCGCCTTCCGGCAAGGAGGCTGTTGTGAAGTTGATCCACGGCGCGGCAGTCCTATCTTCAGAGCTGCCAGGCCGGGGCCGATTCGGTCGAAGGGCCGCAAGTCACGGGATAGCGATGTTCGCCTGGTTCGAAAACCTGCTGAAGCCGTTTGAGGATAGTCCCGTCGAATGTCCGCCCGATACCGCGCGGGGATTCTACCTCTACCACCTGAAGCCATGGTGGCGGCTTCTGGCGGTGACGCTTTTCATATCACTTCTGGCCGCGCTGGCGGAAATGGCGCTATTCGTTTTCGTCGGCGATCTGGTCGACCTGATGAACGCCAACGGTCCCGACGCCTTCTTCGAAACGCAGGGGCCCGTTCTGGCCGGCATGGCCTTCGTGGTTCTGGTAATGCGGCCGGTACTGACGCTGCTGGCGCGCGGGCTCATCAATCTCGCGCTGGTTCCCGGGCTGACGGCCATCGTGCGCTGGCGCAGCTATCGCTATGTGCAGCGCCAGAGCCTTTCCTTCTTTCAGGACGACTTCGCCGGACGTGTGGCGCAAAAGGTGATGCAGACCGGCATGGCGCTGCGCGAAAGCGTGGTCAATGTCGTGGACGGCGTCTGGTTTCTGTTCATCTATCTGGCGGGAACGCTGGCGCTTTTCGTCGGACTCGACTGGCGCATGGCCCTGCCGCTGGTGCTTTGGACCATCGGGTACGGGGCGACGATCCTGTATCTGGTCCCGCCCGTGCGCGCGCGCTCAGCCGCCGTCGCCGAGGCCAATTCCGCGCTTTCCGGGCGTATTGTCGACAGCTTCACCAATATCCAGTCCTTGAAGCTCTTCTCCGATCCCGAACGGGCCGAGGGCTTCGTGCTTGAAGGGCTGGAGCGCCAGCTTGGCGCGATGCGGCGGCTTTTGCGTGCCATCGTGTCGATGACGGTCGTGCTCACGGTGCTCAACAGCCTTTTGATCGTGGGCGTTGGCGCGTTGTCTCTTTGGCTGTGGCACACCGGTGCCATTACCGTCGGCGCCGTGGCGCTGGCCAACGGGCTTTCCATCCGTCTCAACCAGATGTCGGGCTGGATCCTGCGCACTGTGACCGCGCTTTTCGAGAATGTCGGGACGGTTCAGAACGGCATCGAGACCCTGTCGCGGCCCACGAGTGTCGTCGACAAGCCTGGCGCGCGGGAGCTGAGCGTTCCATGCGGGGAGATCCGGTTTGAGCGGATCGGATTTCACTACGGCAAGGAAGGCGGCGTCATCGACGATCTTTCGCTGACGATCAAGGCAGGCGAGAAGGTCGGTGTGGTCGGGCGCTCTGGTGCCGGCAAGTCGACGCTCGTCAACCTGCTGCTCCGCTTCTACGATCTGGAGTCGGGGCGCATTCTCATCGACGGGCAGAATATCTCGGACGTCACCCAGGACTCTCTGCGTCGCCATATCGGCATGGTCACACAGGACACCGCGCTCCTGCATCGTTCTGTCCACGACAATATCGTCTACGGCCAGCCCGACGCGGACAGCGAGGACGTTCTGGAGGCCGTCCAGCGCGCCCAGGCCGACGGGTTCATTCCCGAACTGCGCGATCGGGCCGGACGCAGCGGGTTTGCCGCACTCGTCGGCGAACGCGGCGTGAAGCTTTCCGGCGGACAACGCCAGCGCATCGCCATCGCGCGCGTCTTGTTGAAGAATGCGCCGATACTGGTGCTCGACGAAGCGACATCCGCACTTGATTCGGAAGTGGAGGCGGCGATTCAGGAGCAGTTGAACGTCCTCATGGAGGGCAAGACCGTGCTCGCGATCGCGCACCGACTGTCGACCATCGCGGCGATGGACCGGCTCGTCGTGATGGATGCTGGTGATATCATCGAACAGGGGACGCACCGGGAGCTGCTTGAGGCGGGAGGTCTTTATGCCAGCCTTTGGGAACGCCAGTCCGGTGGCTTTCTGGCGCAGACCGCCGCCGCTTGATCCCTGCGACACAGTGTCCGTTGCGCTTTTCCCGCTCGACGGCGCGTGCATTCTTGAATTGTTATAAAGTCTCGCAGCCGGGCTCACACAGACCGGTGACCGCGCGTGCCCTGCGGGCAACAAATGGGCCTTAAACTTAAGGCCCATCTGGACAACTGCTGGGAAGGGTGCAAAAAGACCAACCGCTTGGGAATGTGCGGTCTAGCCGCAGATTGCGCCAGAAGAAGCCGCATAGATCACGTGCGTTCCATCTACGGAACCGCACGCGATGCATGGTAGATTGCTGGCGTGGCGACACGATTGGAGAGGATCAGACCTTGGCTACGACGGAAATGGGAGAGGCGACCCGTCGCGATTTCCTCTATATCGCGACCGGTGCCGTGGGTGCTGTCGGTGTGGGGGCGTTGGCATGGCCGTTCATCAATCAGATGAACCCGGACGCATCCGCGCTGGCGCTGGCTTCCATCGAGGTCGACGTTTCGAACGTCGCCGAGGGCCAGCAGATCAAGGTGATGTGGCGCGGAAAGCCCCTCTTCATCCGTAACCGGACAGACAAGGAAGTCGAAGAGGCCAAGGCCGTCGACATCTCCGAGCTGCGCGATCCGCTCGCGCGCAATCTGAACCTGCCCGCCGACGCGCAGGCGACCGACGAGAACCGCGCCGCCGGCGGCGCGGAAGGCGGTGGCGCGGATCTCGGCGAAAAGCTTCTCATCATGGTCGGCGTGTGCACCCATCTGGGCTGCATCCCGCTTGGCGAGTCCGGCGATTTCGATGGCTGGTTCTGCCCGTGCCACGGCTCGCATTACGACACCGCCGGCCGTATCCGGAAGGGTCCCGCTCCCGAGAACCTTCTGATCCCGCCCTACAAGTTCACTTCAGAGACGGTCGTGACGATCGGCTGACGCGCTGTTGCGAGGAGGAAGCACCATGGCCGGACATTCGACCTACGTGCCGCAGAACAAGGCTGCCCGGTGGCTGGAAAAACGCCTGCCGGTCATCAGCCTGGTGCGCGGCAGCTTCGTTGATTTCCCGACGCCCAAGAACCTGAACTACTGGTGGACATTCGGCGGTATCGCCTTTTTCGTCCTAGTCGCGCAGATCGTCACCGGCATCGTGCTGGCGATGCACTACACGGGCCATGTGGACATGGCATTCAATTCCGTCGAGCACATCATGCGCGACGTGAACTACGGCTGGCTGATGCGCTACCTGCACGCCAACGGCGCGTCGATGTTCTTCATCGCCGTCTACATCCACATCTTCCGCGGCCTCTACTACGGTTCCTACAAGGATCCGCGCGAGATCTCGTGGATCCTTGGCGTGATCATCTTCCTACTGATGATGGCGACCGCCTTCATGGGCTACGTGCTGCCCTGGGGCCAGATGTCCTTCTGGGGCGCCACGGTGATCACCAACCTGTTCTCGGCGATCCCGCTTGTCGGCGAGACGATCACCCATTGGCTGTGGGGCGGCTTCGCGGTCGGAAATCCGACGCTCAACCGCTTCTTCTCGCTGCACTACCTGCTGCCGTTCATGATCGTCGGCGTTGTGCTGCTGCACGTGTGGGCGTTCCATACGTCGGGCAACAACAACCCGACCGGCGTCGATCCGAAGTCGGACAAGGACACGCTCCCTTTCCATCCGTACTACACGATGAAGGACCTCTACGCGATCGTGGTGTTCATGCTGCTGTTCGCCTGGTTCGCCTTCTACGCACCCAACTACATGGGGCACCCGGACAACTACACCGAGGCCAACCCGCTGGTGACGCCCGCGCACATCGTGCCGGAATGGTACTTCCTGCCGTTCTACGCGATCCTGCGTGCCATTCCCGACAAGCTCGGCGGCGTGGTCGCGATGTTCGGCGCCATCGCGGTGCTGTTCATCCTGCCCTGGCTCGACACCTCGCGTGTCCGCTCTGCGACCTACCGCCCGATCTACAAGCAGTTCTTCTGGATCTTCGCGGTGGTCTGCGTTGTCCTGGGCTGGCTCGGGTCAAAGCCGCCGGAAGGTGGGTACGTCCTGGCCTCGCGCATCTGCACAGCCTATTACTTCATCCATTTCCTGGTCATTTTGCCGTTGCTGGGCTTTTTCGAGAAGCCGAAGCCGTTGCCCGCCTCCATCAACGAGGCGGTTCTGGAAAAGAACGGCAGTGGTCAGCCCTCCGGTGCGGTCGCCGCACCAGAGACCAAGAGCTGATGGACGGAAGAGAGGAAGATCAAACCATGAAGACCCTCATCTCCACCTCCGTCCGTGTGGCCGTGGCCGCCGCCTTCGTCGGGATGGCCGCACCGGCATTCGCCGCGGGCGAAGGTCCTCATATCGAACGGCAGCAATGGACCTTCTCCGGACCGTTCGGTCATTACGACAAGGCCCAGCTGCAGCGCGGCTTCAAGATCTACAAGGAAGTCTGTTCCAGCTGTCACAGCCTCGACCAGATCGCCTTCCGCAATCTTGGCGAGGCCGGCGGACTTGGCTACGACGACGACCAGATCAAGACGCTGGCGGCGGAGTACACCGTCCAGGATGGGCCGAACGACGAAGGCGACATGTTCGAGCGCGCGGCCAAGCCGTCCGATCGCTTTCCCGCGCCGTTCCCCAACAGGAAGGCGGCGGAAGCCTCCAATGGCGGCGCCTATCCGCCGGACCTGTCGCTGATCGCCAAGGCGCGGGCCGTTGAACGCGGCTTTCCTTGGTTCGTTTTCGATGCCTTCACCCAGTACCAGGAGCAGGGGCCGGACTATATCCATGGTCTTCTGACGGGGTACGAGGAGGACGTTCCCGAGGATGTCGAAATCCCCGATGGCAAGTACTACAATCCCCATTTCATCGCGGGTCCCGCCATCGGCATGCCTCCTCCGTTGTCGGACGATCTGGTCGACTACCCCGACGGTTCGCCGACGACGGTGGATCAGTATGCGACCGACGTCTCCGCTTTCCTGATGTGGGCAGCCGAGCCCAAGCTGGAGGAGCGCAAGAAGATCGGCTTCAGGGTGATGATCTTCCTCGTTGTCTTTGCCAGCCTTCTCTACTTCACGAAGAAGAAGATCTGGCGCAACGTCGCGCACTGAGTGCTGATCAGATGCCGTGATTTCACGCCGCGCGAGCAATCGCGCGGCGTTTTCGTGTCCGGTCGCCGCAATGGCCGCGTTGACAAACGGCGGCCGCCGGACATGCTGATGTTTGAGATGACAAACGGGGATCGTGATGACGAAATCGGTGCTGGGGATTATCGGCGGTTCGGGTATCTACGAACTGCCGGGGCTTGAGAAGGCCGAATGGGTCAAGGTGGAGAGCCCCTGGGGTGAGCCGTCAGATGAACTCAGGATTGGCGAGGTCGGCGGCATGACGGTCGTCTTTCTCCCCCGCCACGGCCGCGGGCACCGCCTTTCGCCCAGCGACATAAACTACCGTGCGAATATCGATGTTCTGAAGCGGGCCGGCGTCACCGACCTGATCTCCGTTTCCGCCTGCGGCTCGCTCAAGGAAGAGCTGGCACCGGGCACCTTCGTTCTGGTCGAGCAGTTCATCGACCGCACCTTCGCCCGCGAGAAGAGCTTCTTCGGTGCGGGCTGCGTGGCTCATGTCTCCATGGCCTATCCGGTGAGCCCCAAGCTTGTTGACGCGATCGAGGCTGCGGCGCGGGCCGAGAGCATTCGCCACCGCCGCGGCGGCACCTATCTTGCCATGGAGGGGCCGCAGTTCTCATCGCTCGCCGAAAGCCATCTCTATCGTTCCTGGGGGTGCGACGTGATCGGTATGACGAACATGCCGGAAGCCAAACTCGCCCGGGAGGCGGAGATATGCTACGCCACGGTGGCCATGGTCACGGACTACGACAGCTGGCATCCCGAGCACGGCGAGGTGGACATCACCATGATCATCCGCGTGCTCAAGGACAATGCGGAGAACGCACAGCGGCTGGTGGGCCGGATCGCCAAGGATTTCCCGCGTGAACATCCGGCCTGTCCGGTTGGTTCCGACACCGCGCTCGAATATGCGCTGATGACGGCGCCCGACATGCGAGATCCGGCGCTTGCGGAAAAGCTTGGCGCCGTCGCGGGCCGGGTTTTGAACCGCAACGACGGATGAATGACGTGGAAGAATGGGACATGCGGCTTGGTGGAGCGGCTTGCCCGGCAAGGTCGCGTTCTAGAACCGCCCGCCCATCATTCCCGCACCGTACATTCCGCCGAAAATTCCGCCGAGCACGGCCATGACAACGCCCATGATAATTGACAGGATGATTGCAGCGGGAATGGCGGCGAGGCCGAACTTGATGAAGATCAGGATGAGCCGCGTGAAGGGGATGTCTATGTCGGTCAACGTGACGCGTCTGCCGGGATCGGTCGGGTCGCTCATGGAAAAAACCTCTTCGGAAATGGTGGATTGCTTATGGCGGGTAGCCGGTGCCATCGGCTATGTGTTGACAGGGATCGGTCAAACGGCCGGCGATCTCGCATGAAACGGCAAGGAGCGTCTAGTTCATGACCAGTGCCAGCGTCTCGGATGAACTCACCGCCGCGATCCGGACAATACCAGACTACCCCCGGAAGGGCATCCTGTTCCGCGATATCACGACCCTGCTCGGCAACGCCAAGGCCTTCCGGCAGGCTGTCGATGCGTTGGTCCAGCCGTGGGCGGGTTCGAAAATCGATCAGATCGTGGGCATCGAGGCTCGTGGGTTTATTCTGGGCGGTGCCGTCGCGCATCAGCTCTCTGCGGGATTTGTGCCGATCCGCAAGGCGGGCAAGTTGCCCTACGAGACGGTATCGGCCTCCTATTCCCTGGAATATGGTCTCGACGAGATCGAGATCCACAAGGATGCGATCCAGCCCGGACAGAAAGTCATCCTGGTCGATGATCTGATCGCCACCGGCGGCACGGCGGAGGCGGCGATCAACCTGCTGCGCAGCGTAGGGGCCGATATCGTCGCCGCCTGCTTCATCATCGATCTGCCGGATCTCGGCGGACGCAAGAAGATCGAGGCGCTTGGCGTGCCGGTCCGCACGCTGGTGGAATTCGAGGGGCACTGAGGCGGCCTGCGTCCGCGTCGCCATTTGAACGCGGACGGGCTGCGGGACTACCCTGCTGCCACCGCGCTCCTGCACCCGACCAGCACGTGGGATCGGAACGAGAAGACCGTTTCTCCGTGCTGGTTCACGCCGGCGCTGTCATGAGACACCAGTCCCCATCCGGCTCGCGTGGCCAGGGGCCGCTTGCTGACCACCTTTGCCGTGTAGCTGACCGTATCTCCCGCATAGACGGGCTTCAGCCACTTCATGTCCTCAAAGCCGGGGGAGGGACCTCGGTGGCCGTTGTCGCCGTTCTCAGTCGTCTCCTCCATCTGGCGCTTGCGATAGGCGATCATCACCTTCATCCAGATCGCCGCGGTGTGCCAGCCGGACGCGCAGAGTCCACCGAACGAGCTCTGCCTCGCGGCCTCCTCGTCCATGTGGAAGGGTTGCGGATCGAACTTCGCCGCGAAGGCCTTGATCTCTTCCGCCGTGAACGTATAGGCGCCCAGGTGCTCCTCCACACCGATTTCGATATCCTCGAAGAACTTCACGCGGGCACCTCCCTGCTTCCGATGAAGATCGGGTTTTCCTGAATCATGACGGTCTCGCCCTTCTGGTTGGCGAGGGTGATGCGGAAGGTCACGACGCCCATCTGCGGACGCGAGGAGGAGCGGCGGGTCTCCAGTACCTCGGCGACACCGGAAAGCGTGTCGCCCGCAAGCACCGGCCGGCGCCAACTGACGCTGGTAATTCCGGGCGACCCCATCGATGCCGTTTGCGCAAGAAACGCGTCGTAGATCATCCGCATGGTCAGCGCGGCCGTGTGCCAGCCGGAAGCGGCAAGGCCCCCCAACAGCGACTTGCGGCCCGCCTCCTCATCGAGGTGAAAGGGCTGAGGGTCGAACTCGGATGCGAATTCGACAATTTCCCCGGCTTCCACGATGCGCGGGCCGAGGGTGATGATTTCTCCTGAAGAAAAATCTTCGAAGTATCGCTCTGTGCTCATGGCGCTGTTTCTAAGCGGTTTCAAGCAGGGCTGTCGAGACTGCAAATCGGCAAAAGTCGGGAGCAAGTGCAAATGCGCGAAACACTTGTCGAAGCTTACACAAGCAAATTCCGTTACGGAAGTTGGCATCCAGCGCAAAGGCACATATGATACCGACACGCGACACAATCCATGCAACGTTATGCCTCCGTTTTCATCGGTTGTTTGACGGCTTTTTGTGCAATTAGACTTGAGGAGATACGTCCCGATGATCAGTCCAGAGCCGCTCGAATCGGCTGAGCAGATTTCGGATATTGCCTTCGCCTTCATGGGATCGAAAGCGTTGTTTACCGCGCTGCATGTAGGACTGTTCACGGCATTGGCGGATGAAGGAGCGGAGCTGGATATCGTTGCGGACAGGACGGGGCTTGATCCCGACCGCGCGACGACGTTGCTGACCGCGTTGGCAAGCCTCGGGCTTGTCGAGTGCGCGGGCGGGACTTACCGCAATTCGCCCGCCGCCGAATCCTTCCTGGTCAATGGCCGCAAATATGATTTCGGCGATTATCTCCGTCTGCAGATCGACAAGCAGATGTACCCGTTCCTGACGCAACTTGAAGGCGCTCTGACGGGCGAACTCGACCCGGAGCAGGTTTCCTCCTATGCGGACTGGTTCTCCGATCCCAAGGAAGCGCGGCTCTATTCGGAATCCCAGCACGCCGGCTCGCTCGGTCCCGGCCGGTCGTTGGCCCGTACGGTCGATCTCTCGGCCGCGCGCAAGATGCTGGATGTGGGCGGCGGCACCGGCGCCTTTTCGATTTCGCTGTGCAAGGCTTATCCGGAACTGACCTCCACGGTGCTCGATTTTCCGAACGTGGTGAAGGTCGGCGAGGATTTCGTGAAAGCGGCGGGGCTCTCCGAACGCATCTCCTTCCAGGGTGGCAATGCGCTGGAGAACGAATGGCCGGCGCCGGTCGACGTGGTGCTGATGTCCTATCTCTTCTCGGGGGTTCCCGGTGAGACGATTCCCGGTCTCGTTCGCAAGGCGATGGAGGTGCTTTCGCCTGGCGGGCATTTCATCGTGCATGACTTCATGGTCGGGGATGACCGCACGGGGCCGAAGCTCGCCGCGCTGTGGCAGCTCCAGCATGTCGCCTTCAACCCGCAGGCCAAGTCGATCACCGGTGGCTTTGTCAGTTCCTTGATGAAAGACGCCGGCTTTGCCGATATCGAGGTTTCGGAAATGATCCCGGGCATGACGATGATGGTGCGGGGCGTGAAGCCGAGAACTTGATCTCAAGCATCGGCTGTGACCTGATCAAAAGGAGAGGCGGCCCGTCTCTCCTTTTTTACATCCTAGATAAACCTCCACCTACGGTGGAGGACTGGACGAGTTCTACAATATAGGTGAGAGACCTCCATGCTTGAACCATTGGCGTGGTCA
>NZ_QAYG01000012.1 GCF_003053845.1 Breoghania corrubedonensis | reverse complement strand
TGACCACGCCAATGGTTCAAGCATGGAGGTCTCTCACCTATATTGTAGAACTCGTCCAGTCCTCCACCGTAGGTGGAGGTTTATCTAGGATGTAATGAAGACCGGCGGGCCAAATCGGCCCGCCCCCTGCTCGAAATTCAGTTCTTCGAAACGGCTTATTTGGCCGCCTCGTACAGCTCCTCGACGTATTCCCAGTTGATCAGGCTGTCGACGAAGGCTTCCAGGTACTTCGGCCGAGCGTTGCGGTAATCGATGTAGTAGGAGTGCTCCCACACGTCGACGCCAAGCAACGGCTTCTGGCCGTGAATCAGCGGGTTCTCGCCGTTCGCCGTCTTGGTGACCTCAAGCTTGCCCTCGCCGTTCAGCACCAGCCAGGCCCAGCCGGAACCGAACTGGGTGGCACCGGCGTTGCAGAAGTCCGCCTTGAACTTGTCGTAGCCGCCCAGATCGCTGTCGATCTTGGCCGACAAGGCGCCCGGGATGGACGTACCGCCGCCATTGGGCTTCATCCACTTCCAGAAATGGATGTGGTTGAAGTGCTGGGCGGCGTTGTTGAAGAGGCCCGGGTTCTTGCCGAAGCTTTCCTTGATCACGTCCTCCAGCGACTTGCCCTCAAGACCGCTGTCCTTCAGCAGGTTGTTGCCGTTGGTCACATAGGCCTGATGGTGCTTGTCGTGGTGATACTCCAGCGTTTCGGCCGACATGTAGGGCGCGAGCGCATCGTAGGCATAGGGAAGTTCGGGAAGTTCGAACGCCATTTGGGTCCTCCTTTCGATGGATAAAGACGCGAGCCCTCGCGGGCCATGCGATCCTTTCGGGGGCCGCATGTTCCGTTCAGGCCGTATCAGAGTCTCGAGCGTTGTCCGTGATCCGGGATTGCGTCTCGACTTGAAATGCGGTGCGGGCGCGGTAACGCGTTCCGCCGTTGTGAGGGAACATAGGTAGATGTCCGTCCCCCGGCAATGGCGAGATCGCACCCGCTCGTCATTTTAACAATGCGAAGCGGGACGGTCCGGTTCCATTGGGAACGCCGCACGGGTCGATTTTTTTGAATGCCCTGGATTATTCCTCGCGAAACGCGTCGCGAAAGATCTCGGCATCGAAATTTTCCGGCACGCGCCCCTCGTAGGCGTAGACGCAGAGGGCGGCCTTCAGGATGGCATCAAGGGTGGAAATGATCAGCCCGGTCGCGAATATCCAGCACGCTATGCAGGCGAAGACGAAGACCGAAAGCGACGGCTCCGCCCCGTAGTTGAGAATTGCCCAGACGATGAAGGGACAGGCAAGCCAGACGGACACCGTGGAAAGGATGGAAAGTCCCGCATTGGCGATGAGCGCCTCGCCCCAGGTCTTGCGGATCATCGTGATGGAGCGACGCACGGCCTTGATTGGTCCCACCCCTTCCACCACGAGCACCGGTACGGCGAAGTAGACGGCGATCGACCACGCTGCGCCCAGAATGCCCACGAAGAGACGGCCCAGCCCCTTGAACCGGCTGGCGACGAAATTCAGCAACATGCCGATGCTGGCGGAAAAGAGCGCCCAGGCAAAAATCTGCGGCAACATGCGGAAAGCGGCGCGGATCCCGTCGGCAAGTGTCGGATCATCGCCCGACAGACGGATCATCGCGCAGGCGAGCAGCCCGGCATTGAAGAAGGTTATGACGAAGTAGCTCAGGAAATAGAGCAGGAACAGCAGGATAACCGCGCGCGGGTTCTGGTAGATGTCAGGGTTCTCGGCAAGCGCTTGCTGGAAGCGGGCGAGATCACCGGTAGCGAGGGCCGGCGCGAACACGCCGGCCAGCACGAGACCGAGGGCGACCAGCGACATCAACGGAAAGAGCAGCATCTCCTTGTCGAGCATCAGCACCCGCCAGCATGCACCGCTCAGCGCCACCGCCCTGTTGAACCTGTCGAACAAACCGCCGCCCCCTCGCCCGCGCCTCAAACGGTAAAACCGGTATTGAAGCGGCGATTGAAACGGATCAGGCCCTAAGGTTCGATGAAGACGCGGCGCCACGGCGGCTTTCCGCCATTCCTGGCTCATTTGCGGGTCCACGCCCCCAGGCACTTGGCGTGCGCGCCCGACATGCTACCTTGTCAGAATGTCGCAGGCGTCCATCCCCTCCCCCTCCGTCGTGCCCGTCGCTCTTGGCGGGCTTTTTTCGCTGGCCGCCGCCATGGGCATCGGTCGGTTCGTATTCACGCCGATCCTGCCCTTCATGGTGCATGATGCGGGGCTCAGCCCCGCGCAAGGCGGGCTCATCGCCTCGGCCAATTTCCTGGCCTATCTGATCGGCGCGCTGGCGGCCGCCTCCGGCCGGCTGACGGAACTGCTGCCGGGAAACCGGCGTACGATCTTTCTCACGGCACTGGCGATTTCGGCGGCCACCACGGCGGCGATGGGACTTTTCGACAGCGTCGCCGCCTTCATCGTCATCCGGTTCGTAAGCGGGCTCGCCAGCGCCTATGTGCTGGTCTTCGCCTCCGCGCTGGTGCTGGACCGGATTTCGGCGGCGGGACGGCCGGGGCTGGTGGCGCTGCATTTCTCAGGTGTGGGCCTTGGCATTTCCGGCTCGGCCCTGATGGTGGCAGGACTTGCGGCGAGCGGAGCGAACTGGCGCATGCTGTGGTACGCGAGCGGCCTCGTCGCGGCGCTCGCCCTTCTCGCCTGCACGCTTCTCATCGAGAAGGCGGAAGAACCGGCGCATACCCGGACCCGGACCGGCGAGCCTGCGGACCGCCGGCTCCTCGCGCTCTATGTCAGTTACGGTCTCTTCGGCTTCGGCTACGTCATCACCACCACCTTCATCTCCACGATGGCGCGGATGTCTGCCTCGCTCAGTCCCTATGAGACGGCGATCTGGACGGCTGTGGGCATCGCGGCCATGCCGTCCGTCGCGCTCTGGGGCGCGCTTGCCCGGCGTATCGGCAACGCGCGCACCTATGCGATCGCCTGCCTGGTGGAGGCGCTAGGGGTGGCGCTCTCGGTGATTTCGGATTCCGGCGCGGTCGTGGTACTGGCGGCGATGATGGTCGGCGGCACCTTCATCGCGATTACCGCAATCGGGCTGATGCAGGCCCGCCTTCTCTCGCGCGGGAACCCGCATTCTGTCCTCGCGCTGATGACGGCGTCGTTCGGACTGGGGCAGATGGTCGGCCCGACGCTGGCGGGCTTTGCCTATGACGCGACGGGGAGCTTTCTGCTGCCCTCGCTCGCCGCCGCCGTCGCATTGGTGATCGCGGCCGCGCTGGCGCTCACGCCGGAGCGCGGGTAAGGGGGCGTCACGCTCCGCTGCGGCCTGCGGGGCGCTCGAACATGGCGATTTCCGCTCCATCGTAGTGCGACGCTGCATAGGCGCGGTAGCCGAGCTTTTCCGCCACCCTGCGCGAGGCCGCATTGTCGTCGTCCATGATGCAGACCGTGCGTTCAAGGCCGCGCGGGCGGTCGGCCCAGCCAAGCACGGCACGCATCGCCTCCACCGCGAGACCACGCCCTTGCCCGTGACGGGCCAGAACCCAGCCTGCTTCCGGCATTCCCTCTATCGAGGGTTCGATGTCGCGATGCAGATCCTGCAGCCCGGCCTCGCCGACAAAATCGCCGGTCACCTTCTCGATCAAGGCGAAATACCCGAACCCAAGATGGACCCAGGCACCGGCCTGACGCAGGAACCGTGTCCAGGACTGCTCGCGCGTCAAAGCCACGTTGCCGATATAGCGGGTCACCTGGGGGTCGGCCCACATCGCGGCGTAGGCGTCGAAATCATCGCCCCTGAGCGCGCGCAGGATAAGACGCTCGCTCTCGAGTTCAGGGATGGCAGGCATGGCTGGTGGGTCCGGCTGGAAAACAGCCCGGGCAAACGCGTTGTTCAACACGCGGCCCGGGCTTTTAACAATGTCGCGTGTCCGCTCAGGCGTGTGCGAAATCCCAGTACAGGTCGCGAGCCTTCTTGGCGAGCGGACCGGGCTGCATCTCGCGGCTCTCGATACGCCCCACGGACATGACCTTGGAGTAATTGCCGGTGGAGAAGATCTCGTCGGCGTCCATGAAGTCGTCCATGACCAGGCTGCGCTCGTAGACATCGATACCCGCATCGCGCAGGAGTTTGATGACGCGCTGGCGGGTAATGCCGTTCAGGAACGTGCCGTTGGCATAGGGCGTGTGGACCGCGCCGTCCTTGGCCATGAAGATGTTGGCGCTGGTCAGCTCCGCGATGTTGCCGAGCGTGTCGCGCACGAGCGCGTTGTCGAAGCCGCGTTCCCTGGCCTCGCGGACGGCGCGCGCGTTGTTGGGATAAAGGCAGCCGGCCTTGGCATCGACCGGCGCCGTCTCCGCCGTGGGGCGGCGGTAGGGCGACAGCGTGACGGAGAAGGTCGTCTCCTCCGGCGCCATCGGCGCGGCGAACAGGTTCAGGCAGAAACGCGTCGTTTCCGGATCCGGCGAAATCACGCCGAGGCCGTTGCCCTCCGGCCAGTACATCGGCTTGATGTAGACCGCCGTGCCCGGCTCGAACTTCTTCACGCCCTCCCAGGCGAGTTCGCAGATCTCGCCGGCGGACATGGTCGGCTTCAGCCCCATGGTAAGGGCGGACGCGTTCACCCGCTCGGCATGAAGCGCCAGATCCGGCATCACGCCCTCGAAGTAGCGGGCACCGTCAAATACGCTCGAGCCCATCCACATGGCATGCGTGCTGGGGCCGGCGATGAGGGGGTTGCCGTCCGCCCAGGTGCCATCGATCCAGCTCCACGTCTGCGACGGTTCCGTCATGAGTCCATCCTTGTTCTGTCTCGGAAGGCCCCGATCAAACGCCCTTGCCGGGCCGGGATCAAGGCCTGCATGCACAATCCTCGATATGAGAAACAATCATCCCGAATTGCGCTTTAGTTCCCATTATGTTCCAATCGAACAATTGAAAATACGCAAATTTCCACCCCTTGGGAAGGGCCAACAATGGACCAACGCATCACCCTTGTAACACTGGGCGTCGACGATCTTGCGCGCACACGCGCGTTTTTCGAGGAAGGGCTCGGCTGGCGCCGCGCATCAGTGGAAAGCGAGGCGATCGCCTTCTACCAGTGCGATTCGATGGCGCTCGCGCTGTTCGGCCGCAAGGCGCTGGCCGAAGACGCCGATTTGGCGGACAACGCCGACGCCCACCCCGACGCCTTCATCCCCGTCTCCATCGCCTGGAACGGACACAGCGAGGCCGACGTCGACCGGGCGTTCGAAGAAGCCGTGGCGGCGGGGGCCGAACCGCTGAAGCGTCCGACGCGCGTCTTCTGGGGCGGCTATTCGTCCTATGTGCGCATTCCGGGAAGCGGCCACCTGCTGGAAATCGCCTTCAATCCCGGCTTTGCGCTGGACGAAGCCGGCCGGGTCACGTTGCCGTAAGCGCGACACGCGACCTTGACGGGTGGTGCGCTACGCGGTCTTCTCGGGGCGCGACCGTCAAGGAGTTCGTTCATGTCCCATTCCGCCTATGTCTTCGACGCTTACGGCACCCTGTTCGATGTTCACGCCGCCGTACGCAAGCATGCGGAGGCCGTGGGACCGGACGCCACCCAGCTTTCCACCCTGTGGCGGGCCAAGCAGCTGGAATATTCCTGGGTGCGCTCGATGATGGGCCGCTACCAGGATTTCTGGACGCTGACCGAACAGGCGCTCGATTTCGCCTTCAAGGCGGTGCCCACCGCGGACGCCTCGATGCGCGCGCAGCTGCTCGATGCCTACCACCGGCTCGACTGCTACGCGGAGGTGCCGCAAGTCCTGAAGAAGCTGAAGGACACGGGCGCCAAGCTCGCCATTCTGTCGAACGGTTCGCCGGCGATGCTTGCGGGCGCGGTGTCGGCCGCCGGGCTCGACGGGGTGCTCGACGAGGTCTTCTCCGTCGATTCCCTGCGCGTCTACAAGACCGACGAACGGGTCTACGAGATGGTGACGAACCACTTCCGTATCTATCCGGAAGCCGTGTCGTTCCAGTCGTCGAACCGCTGGGACATCGCCGGTGCCACGGCCTTCGGCTTTCGCACCGTGTGGATCAACCGGGCCGGCATGCCGGAGGAATATCACGACCTGCCGCCCAACGCGGTGCTTCAGGACCTCAACGGACTGACGGCACTGGGCTGACGCTCACTCACGCGGGCGAGCGACAAGCGCGCTAGCGCCGCGTGCATTCCCCTGTGGTCATGCGGGTCAGCGCCGCGCTCATCTGGGTCAGCCAGTACTGACATTGCCCCTCGGTGGGAAAACAGGCCTCACGGGCGATGTTGCGCGTCTCGTGCGGGCCCAGGAAGAGCCTGCCGCCGGCGAGACCGCGCCAGTAGGTGCCCGGCGCGCTGTTCTTCGCCACGATGGAGCAATCGAGTTCGGTGCCGGTGGGGTCGAACACCCATCCGGAGCGATGGTCGTAGTAGGTGGAAGCGCCGTAGCAGCCGGCGAGGACCAGCGCGAGGCCGGCGGCCGCCAGGACCGGCCAGCGCAACCGCCGCCGCGATCCGGTCTCCCGACGATCGTTCCGCTTCGAATGATCCATGATCTCGTGCGCTTCGTGCCGCATGGTCGCTCCCGGTCTCGCTTGCCCGCAAAGGGTGTCTCGCTGCGATGATTCAATAGCATCTTTCGCGACGGATGTATGGCATGGACAACCGCAATTCACCCCGCGCAACAAACGTCGGACGACAAACCGCTCCTTAACCCGGCGGTTCTATCATCGCGAAAGTTCCTCTTGGGAATTTTTCGATGCAGCACCCACATGCCCTTGGTCCCTCCGTCCTGATCATCGCTGAAGGCCCCAGCTTCTGCATGCTGCTCGAGCAGATGCTGCACGACATCGGCGTCGCCGCCACGACGACAATCGACGAAGCGGAAGCCGCGCAGTCATGGCTGCGCGCGAACGCGGTCGATGCCGTGCTTATCGACAGCGACCTGCCAAAGGCTTCCGCGCTGGCATTCGCCAACCGTATCCGTTGTGACACCGCGCAATTCAACCGCTACCTGCCACTCGTGCTGATGAGTGCGAAGGGCGATGCCGTGCTCATGCACCAGGCGGTGAAAGCAGGCTTTGACAGCTCCATCCCCAAACCGGTGCGGCGGCGACAGCTCTTCGGCGAACTGAAACGGCTGCTGGAGCGCCCGCGCGTCTACATACGCTCTCCGTCGGGCTACTGCGGACCGGACCGGCGCCGGCGTGTAATGTCAGACTATGCCGGCGAGGACCGGCGCAGAGAGGGCAGCTTTCAGCTGTTCACCGAGAACGGTCCGGTTTCGCGCGACGCGCTGGAAGCGCTCCACCGCAATGCGCCGGAGGGCGCGAACATGGACGTGCTGCTCGTGCGCGGGGCACAGGTGATCGACAGCTACAGACTGGACTCGAGCGCCAATCTGCGCCGCGCCAACGGCTGAACGCCCCCTCCAGACTCCGCACTCTTCCGGGCCCCGCACTGCCCGAACCGCGCGCTTGCGCGCCCATACCCCGCTTCGTCCCTTCGACAGCGCAGCCTTTCGAGCCCCCCGGCACAAACGCGACTTTTGTCTGACGCCGGCTTCGCAGGCCTTTCGCTGCAACGCGGAAAGTGTCAGGGTTGCCGATGCGGAAGGCACTGTGGGAAGGCCGGGCGTGAGAGAGGCGAGCGCGCTCTGGCGGGAGAGGCAACCGACATGACAGGCAGGATCATCACCATCGCCCAGCAAAAGGGCGGTTCCGGCAAGACGACGCTGACGGCGCATCTCGCGATCGCCCTTGCCTCAAGGCGCGGCATCCGCGTGGCGCTGCTCGACGTGGATCCTCAGGGAAGCCTTGGCGAATGGCTGGAAGCGCGCGAGGCGACGCTCGGCGAGGACGCGACGGGGCTCATGTTCCGAACCGCCAGCGGTTGGGGGGCCCGGCGCGAGGCGCGCGCGCTCGCACGCGAATACGATTACGTCATCATCGACACCCCGCCGAAATCCGACCGCGAGGCGCGTCCCGCGATCGAAGTGGCCGACCTTGTCGCCATTCCCGTGCAGCCCTCGCCGGTCGACGTGTGGGCGAGCGCGCAGACGCTGGACATGGCGGCAGCGGAAAACGTGCCCGCGACGCTGGTCCTGAACCGTGTTCCGCCGCGCTCGGCGCTCACGGGAGAAATGGTCGAAGCGCTTTCCAAACTCTCGCCGATGACCGCGCACACGCGGCTTGGCAACCGCGTGGCGTTTGCGGCATCCATGGGCGACGGATTGACCGTCACCGAAAGCGCCCCCAACAGCAAGGCGGCGGAAGAAGTCGCGGCACTCGCGGAGGAAGTGAAAAAACTCCTGCGAGAACGTCAGGCGGCCTGAACGCCGGGCCTTGCCGACGCAAAGCCGCTTCGCTCAAACGGAAATATCGAGAACGGAACCGATGGCGAGCGCGGCGGCCGGGCGCGACGCCAACATGGCTGCCAGCGGGCCATTCGCCCGCGCGAGGTGCACAGCGGTGACATTTCCCTCCGCCTGCGCGACATCGTCAGCTGCCGCCCCCTGCCGGGCGCGTTCCGCCGTCGCGAGATCGATCAGCACGGCGGGTCCATCCGCTGCCGCAGTGGCGGACAGCGCATCGCGCCCCGCCTCGCTCGTCGCCGAGGCCGGATCGTCGGTTTCGCTGGCGGCCTGGGCGGGCTCCACCCTAGCATTCGACAGAACCTGCCGCAGACGGGTCTCCAGCGTCGCGATCTGCTCGTCGAGCGTCGCCTTGTCTCCCTCGCAGGTGGCGCATTGCTGCTCGGATCGGGCGGACAGGATCTCCGCCTTGATGCGGGCCTGCTCCTTGCGCGCAGCCTCCTGCGGATCGCCAGCTTTTGAAAGACTGCCGGATACGGAGGAGGTCAGCGATGCGCTGAGGGGAGCGACCATGTTGATCCCGGCGGACATCACCCGCATATCGCGTTACGTCAGGATCAGAGTCGCGCGGCGCGCTTAACACCAGGCTACCACGCACAAGATGTGATGAGCGCTCACGCAACTGTGAGGCGAGCGGACAGTCCTCACACGGTGAAGCGCCCAATGCCCCCCCCCGCGCTTGCGTGTTTCATGTCCTCGCGGGAACAGACGGTCCATCTTTCAAGACACGCTTCTGCGCCCGCCTCAAAAGATGGCCGCACATGGTATCTGGTTATGTTTCGCCCGGCTTTTCCGCCAGCCCGGCCCCGCCAGCCCCGCCTCAAAGCCGTATCCATGGCGTAATCTGTTGGCGCGGAATGAAGGGGGATCTGTATGCATCCCCCTTGCCGCGAACGCCCGGTCAGACGACCTGGGACAGCCCCGGGATGGACTCGATGATGTCGTCGACGATGTCGTCGCCGGCCTTTTCTTTCGCGTAGGCGACGACCTGCCGGGTCACCGTCTGCACTTCGCCCATGGAAAGCCCCACATTGGTCAGCTCGTTGAGCGCACCCATGGCTCCCATGCCGGTCATGCTGGCGAGCCCGCCGAGGAAGCCGCCCTTCTTGCCGCCGTCGCCGCCTTCCAGAAAGGCGCGGGCGCCGGGGATGGCGTCGATCACCTGATCCACCTTGTCCGTCGGCCCGTCCTTGTGCAGGAACCTCAGGATGATGCCGACAGCCTCGCGGGCGGTATCCTCGCTGATGCCGGCCTTGGCACAGATGCGGTTGATCAGTTCTTCCATGAAATCCTCCGAAGCGCGCAATAGTTCACCAGTGAACGAGACGCGTTTCCGCCGCACCTCGCCGTCATGTGACATGAGCCTAGCACCGCATGCAACTGACACAACGTCAACTGCGGTGGAAAGGCACTCGTGCCCCTCGCCGATATGGCTGGCAACCGCGCGAAAGCCCTTGATTCCGCCAATGATCGCCGGACACGCTTCCGTTCTGCAACGTACCCAAGCATGATACGCAAGTGATTCTGAAAGACCGGCATCGAGCGGTGTGACGGCTGCCCTGCGCAGCCCGTGTGGAGGAGATTTCTCGAGTGAAAAGCGACGGCATGATCTTCCTGGGCGCATCGTTCAATCCGCAAGGCGACGCTCCGCAGCCGCAATTCCTCGACCTCAAGCGTGCCAACCGGCACGGGCTCATCGCGGGTGCGACCGGCACCGGCAAGACGGTGTCGTTGCAGATCCTGGCCGAGGGCTTTTCCGATGCCGGAGTTCCGGTCTTCTGCGCCGACATCAAGGGCGATCTGTCCGGCCTCGCCGCGCCCGGCGATGCCAAGCCGTTCCTGGCCGAACGGGCGGACAAGATCGGCCTCGACGATTACGGCTACCACAACTTTCCGACGGTCTTCTGGGATCTCTTCGGCGCCAACGGCCATTCCGTGCGCACCACCATCTCGGAGATGGGGCCGCTGCTGCTGTCCCGGCTGATGGATCTCAACCCCACGCAGGAGGGCGTGCTCAACATCGCCTTCGAACTGGCCGATGACGAGGGATTGTTGCTGCTCGATCTCAAGGATCTGAGGGCGGTTCTTTCCGAAATCGGCGAGCGCGCGAAGGAGCTGTCGCTCGTCTACGGCAACGTCTCGAAGTCCTCCGTCGGCGCCATCCAGCGCCAACTTCTGGTGCTGGAGCGCGAAGGCGGAGATGCCTTCTTCGGCGAACCCGCCCTCGACATCGGCGACCTGATGCGCACGACCAGCGACGGGCGCGGCGTCGTCAACGTGCTGGCGGCGGAAAAGCTGATGGGCGCTCCCCGGCTTTATGCCACGTTCCTGCTGTGGCTCTTGTCGGAGCTGTTCGAGGAACTGCCCGAGGTTGGCGATCCGGACAAGCCTCGGCTCGTGTTCTTCTTCGATGAGGCGCATTTGCTCTTTGACGAGGCCCCCAAGGCCTTGTTGGAGAAGGTGGAACAGATCGTCCGGCTGATCCGCTCCAAGGGTGTCGGTGTCTTCTTCGTGACGCAGAACCCGCAAGATGTGCCGGAAAGCGTCCTTTCCCAGCTCGGCAACCGCATCCAGCACGCGTTGCGCGCCTATACGCCACGCGAACGCAAGGCGGTGACGACGGCGGCGGAAACCTTCCGTCCGAACCCGGCTCTCGACACGGCCACGGTGATCACGGAACTGGGCATCGGCGAGGCGCTTGTCTCCACACTCGGCGGCAAGGGCGTTCCCTCGATGGTGGAACGTACGCTGATCCGCCCGCCCTCATCCCGGCTCGGGCCGCTGACGCAGGCGGAATTGCGCTCGGCCATCCAGGCGAGCCCCCTCTTCGGCCGCTACGACCGCACGCGCGATCGCGAATCCGCTTACGAAATCCTGCAAAGCCGCGCGCTGGAAAAGGTCGTGCACGAAGACCGACAGCGCGAGCGGGAAGACGAGCAACGCGCGCAAGGCGGCAGGGTCAAGCGCACGCGCACCGGTTTCACGGTGCCCGATTTCGGCCGTGACGACCGACCGCAGACGACGGCGCGCACACGCGCCACCACCCGGCGTTCGCAACGCCAGGGTGTCGCCGAAACAGCGGTCAAGGCGGTGGTGCGCTCGATCGGATCCTCGCTCGGCCGGGCGCTGGTGCGCGGGCTTCTGGGCTCGCTGAAGCGCGGAGGCTGAACGCGCTGATTTCGAGAGCGCACATGCCCCCGATGCGCGACGGCAAGTCGCCCTGAAGGCTTGTGTACTTCCAAACCATTGCAGGCGAAAGTGTTGCCCAGCCAGCCGGGCAGCGCCCCTGTGCCAGCCACCGACCTGCCTGCAGGCCGGTTCGCATCTTTTCCACCATTTCGCGCCGCCCGTACCGCCCTTTTCGCGTCCCTGCCATCGAGGGCGTTTTCGTCGCGCTCAATCCCGTGTAAAAGCCCTCCGCATGACCTTTCGCACCTCGCTTTCCCGCTTCGCCCTTATCGTGCTTCTCACCGCCGCGGCACCGCTGCTCGGCGGCTGTTCCGTTTCCGGCGACATCACTTCCTTCGGCGGCTCAGTGCCGGAACCGGACCCGGATGCGGTTACACTCGTGACGATCACGGCGACCAATGTCGGTCCACTCGACGCCTCCACACCCTATTCGACCAAGACGATCGAGGCGGCGCTGCCCGGCTTCACCACCCAGCCCATCCAGATGGCCGAGGAAGACCGCACCTTGTGGACGACCGGCGTCTTCCACGACGGTTTCCAGGTGTTGCAGGTGCTCAAGGGGAACGGTGGCAAGATCGGCGAGATCCACGGCGTATCACCCGATATCGAAGGCCCCAACGGCGAGCGGCTGGGCATGCGCTTCGACAAGACGGGAATCCCGGTTTCGCGGTGCCGGGTCGGACGCAACCTGTGGCGGGACATGGCGATCTGTCCGGCACGCGGCGCACCGAATGTGGAACTCATCTTCGCGGTGACCCAGTATGACGGCCCCTTCGACAGGCTGCCGCCGCGCGACGAACTCGATAGCGCAACGCTGCAACGCATCGTGTGGACGGCACCAAAGTCCTGAGAGGCGGGACCGAGGGGGAGCGCGGACGCGGCGCGACGGCTTCACGCTTTGCAAAGGCGGTCGGCCCGCAGGTGACCGCGGGTCTCCGCACGTGATTGTCGCGATGCTACCGATCGGACGCCGAGCGCACTTCAACGCCCGGACGAAAGGTCGCCGCCGCTCAGTACGTCATCATCGGCGGCAAGGCCTTGGCTTCTTCCACCCAGGCGGCGACCTGGCTTTCGCCCGGCACCTGGCGCACGAGTTTCTTCGTTTCGTTGACCTCGGCCATCTTGGCGGCGAGATTGTCGGCGCGGCGCATCTTCAGTTCCTTCACCGTGTCGACACCGGCGGCTTCCAGAAGCTCCGAATATTCCTCGCCCACACCCTTAATCCGCATCAGGTCGGCCATATTCGCCCATTTGAGGATGCGGGAGGACTCGATCCCGGTTTCCTCCGCAAGCGCCTTGCGGCCCTTGGGGTCCTTGGCGCGGTCCAGATAGGCGTCGGTCGTCTTGATCCCGGCGGTTTTCAGCTTCTCCGCGTAAGTGGGCCCAATTCCTTCAATCTCGGCAATCGGATATGACATGGTCCTGCTTTCCGTATGTGCTGCCCTGCCCGCAAAGCGCACGCCAAGTGCGCGCGGGTACAAATCCTCGCGTCATTCCATTGGGGATCCCGTCGGCTCCGTCTGCGCACGGGCCGAGAGCGACCGTCCCTTACGGTAGATTGGCACCGTTCTCGGGCATTTCGCAAGCAATTGTGGAAGCAGGCATACGCCTTCCGGCGTGAAACCTTCGTCACGCGCCGGAAGTCCGTCATTCCTGTCTTGCGAACAGGTTAGCGGGTCATACTGCGCATCGAGCGGAAATCCCAGGGACTGACCTTGCCGTCCTTGTCCGCGTCCGCCTTTTCAAAGCGAGCCCTTGCGGCTGCGAGGAAATCGGCCTTGGTGACCTTGCCGTCACCATTCGCATCCATCACCGCGAAACGATCAGCCTTGGCGGCCTGCCGGGCGTTTTGCCGGGCCTGGTTCCAGCCCATCTGCGGGCCCATGCGCACGGTCATGAACTCGTCCTTGGTCAACATACCGTCATCGTCGGCGTCCATCGCGGCGAAGACATCTTCCGCGTTGGTCGCCGCTTCGTCGGCCGTGATGACGCCATCGCCGTTCACATCGATAACGGAGAAGCGGAACATCATTCCCCGGCCACCGCCTTGCTGGGAACCCTGTCCGTAGCCTTGGCCATAACCGGGACCGGCTCCCCACCCCTGGCCATAGCCTTGACCTTGGCCGTATCCGGGGCCACCCCCGTTCCAACAGGGCTGAGCCTGCACCGCGCCGACGAGCGCAAGCGCGACGACGCCTGAAAGGAGCATGCTGGTACGCATTGTCATGAGACCGTCCTTTCTCTTTTTCACCATCCCCCGATTGCACGGTAGACTGTTCTGCCCTCACGTCATTGAAAATACGCAACGCGCTTTGCTCTTCGCGCTGCTTCGAGGTGACGTCTCCGCAGCTTTGCGCTAGGCAGGAAACATGTTGAGCGAATCCGAAAAAGCCCGCGTGAAGGAACTGGCGGACGGCCTGCTGGCCGGCAACCGGGCGAAGCTCGCCCGTGCGATCACGCTGGTGGAATCGAAAAAGCCAGCGCACCGCAAACAGGCCGAGGAACTGCTGCAGGCGATCCTGCCCGAAACCGGCAAGGCGCATCGCATCGGCATCACCGGCGTGCCCGGCGTCGGCAAGTCGACAACCATCGATACGCTTGGCTCCAACCTCACGGCGGCCGGACACAAGGTGGCTGTGCTGGCGGTCGACCCCTCCTCGGCGGTCACCGGCGGTTCCATCCTGGGCGACAAGACCCGCATGGCAAGGCTCGCGATAGATCGCAATGCGTTCATCCGCCCCTCCCCCTCTTCGGGAACACTCGGGGGGGTTGCGGCGAAAACACGCGAGACCATGCTCTTGTGCGAAGCCGCCGGCTTTGACGTAATTCTGGTCGAGACGGTCGGCATCGGACAGTCGGAGACGACAGTGGCGCAAATGGTGGACTTTTTCCTGGTGCTGATGCTGCCGGGCGCGGGGGACGAATTGCAGGGCATCAAGAAGGGCGTGCTGGAGATAGCCGACATGATTGCGGTGAACAAGGCGGATGGCGAGGGCGCTGCGCGCGCGAGCTCGGCGGCCGGCGAATACCGCGCGGCGCTGCACATCCTGGCGCCGCGCTCGTCAGTGTGGGCGCCGCCCGTTGTCACCGTTTCCGGACTGGCCAACCAGGGGCTTGAAGACATGTGGTCGCAAATCCAGCGCCACCGCACATTGACCACGCAAAGTGGTGAATTCGCCGCCACCCGGGCGCGGCAGCAGGTTTCGTGGTTGTGGGCGATGCTGGAAACGCGGTTGATGGAAGCGATGAAGGCCAATCCGAAAGTTGCGGGAATACTGCCGGACCTGGAGCGCGATGTGCGCGAGGGCAATCTCGCGGCATCGGCCGCCGTGGGCCGAGTTGCCCAAGCCATGGGGATCTGAACGATGGTCGGGACGATACTGGTAACCGGGTTCGGGACGTTTCCCGGTGTCGCAACCAACCCGAGCGAGGCTTTGATCGAACGGCTCCGCGCGAACCCGCCCGAACTGGCGTCTCCCTTCCACGCGGTCTTCTGCGTGCTTCCCGTCATCTGGACCATGCTGGAGGAGGACCTGCCGCGCCTGTACGCGACCCATGCGCCGGATGCGATCATCCATTTCGGCGTTGCCGGCCGACGGCGCATGATCTCGATCGAGACGCGCGCGCGTAATATCGCCTCGACGCAGCGCGCGGATGCGGCCGGCTTCTGCTATCCGCACAAGCTGCTGGACCCGGATGGTCCTCGCTGCCGGCCAGCGACCGTTCCGGCAGGAACCCTGATCGAGGCCGTCCACAAGGCCGGCTTGCCGGTGCGTACCTCCCGCGATGCCGGCGACTACGTGTGCAACGCCACACTCTGGTCCAGCCTTGCGGCGGGCTTTGCGTCGACCTTCGTTCACGTGCCGCAGGTGGGCGAGCGAACCAGCATCGGGATTGACGATCTGGAGCGCGTGGGCCGCACCATCGTGGAAGAGGTTGCCGGGCGGCTGGCCCGCTGAGACCCCGCCGACGGGCTGCCGCTTTACTGAGACATGCCGGTGAAAAGGGCCGCCCCCTCGCACCGCGCCCCTACCCCGCCTTGCGCCATGCGTCGTTGGCGCAGGCGAGCTGTATCCGGTTGCGGCCGCTGGACTTGGCGGCATAGAGCGCTTCGTCGCCGCGCTGCAGGATCTCGCCGCGAGACCGCCCGCATTCGGGATAGACCGCGACGCCTGCGCTGATGGTTACGGAGAATTCGTTGCCATCGTTATCGACGAACGGCACGCGAGAGACCGCCTCGCGCAATCGCTCGGCGACCGTCAGGCCAGTCTCTCGCCCCTCGTCCGGCAGGCAGACGACGAATTCCTCGCCGCCCAACCGGGCGGAAAAGTCGCCGGCGCGCAGGCAGTTGCGGATCGTGTCGGAAACAGCGACCAGGACATCGTCACCGACCGCGTGTCCATGACTGTCGTTGACCTTCTTGAAATGATCGACATCGACCATGATGATCGCCAATTCGCGATTTGCGACTTCCGCCTGCTGGAGGTGGCGGTCGAAGCGGGGATCGAACCCGCGCCGGTTCAGCATGCCGGTCAGCGGATCGCGCTCGGTCAGCGAGGACAGGTGCGCGTGGGTCTGCTCGATGTTCGCCGCCATGTCGTTGAAGGCATCGGCGAGCGCACCGATCTCGTCGCGACGGTTCACGCCGGTGCGCGCGGAATAGTCGCCGCTGCGAAAATCGGCAATCGAACCGACAATACCGTTGACCGGATCGACCACGTAGCGCGCCAGCCTGATATTCACATACATGATGAACATGATGACCATCAGGCCGATGGATATCGTCAGGCCGTAGACGCGTTGGCTGGAACGCCGCCCCTCGTCGAGACGCGCGTTCACGTCGTTCGACACAACCGCGATCATGTCCTCGATACGCGCGCTGAGGAGTGAGATGCCGGAATCGAAGGCCTGCAGGTCGGCGGTGGCGACCCCGCCCGGCACATCGTCGATCGCGGCGAGGCGCAGCGCCAGCCCGTTATCAGCCGGTTCCGAGCCTGAAGCGCCCCCGTCCGGCAACGCTTCGCCGAGCGCAGGGGCCCGCGTATCGGTGATCCGCAGGTCACTTCGCAATGGGGTGGACGAATCTCTCCGGCCGATCAGAGCACGCGCCTGCTCACGAACCTCAAGCCAGCGGGCATAGACATGATAGGTCTGCTCCTGCACCGCCGGCCATTCTCCGACAGCGCGGCGCACCGCCGCAAAACTGTGACTGACATCGCTGAACGAGGATGCCAGATCGCCGTCGTCGGGAGACGTTCGGGCCAGGTCTTGCGCAGACGCAAGCCGGGTCTGGACAATCAGCGCGGCACGCAGCACCGATACCTGCAGACTGCGCATGGCGCTGGTGGCCTGCACGTAATAGGGAACCTTCGCGACGTCGCGGCTCAGCGGCAGGTATCCCCACAGCGAATTCGACAGGAACACCACCAGCAGCGGCAGAACCACAGCAGCTCCGGCTATCTCGAAACTGCGTCTGAGTTTTCCCGAAGACGTTCGCGTCACTTGTCCATCCCGCTTCCATTGCATCGCGAGACACCGATGCGACCCGCGAGAGCCAATAAGGCGACTCGCTTCTAAGGTCGCGTGAAGCGAACCCGTAAAATTGAAAGCATTTCCAAAACAAAAGGAGACCGACGGATTTGCGCGGGACGCAAGTGTTTGCGCGCAGTCATTTCTGTCAATTTCGAATGGCTTAACCTTGCCATAACGAAAGGCACCGGGCCCAAGGCCGGCTGCCTCTTGCCATCGATGCAAAGCGTGGTTACCTCCCCTTCCATGGAAAAGACAAAGATGCCTCCGCGGGCTGAAAAGCGCCTCTCCGCCGCCGTGCACCACGGCATCACGAAATCCGACGACTATGCCTGGCTGAGAGCCGACAACTGGCAGGAGGTGATGCGCGACCCGGGCTTGCTCGCCGCCGACATCCGCTCCTATCTGGAAGCGGAGAACGCCTACACCGATACGGCGATGACCGATACGCAGGCGTTGCAGGAAACCCTGTTCGAAGAGCTGAGAGGCCGCATCAAGCAGGACGACTCCTCCGTGCCCGCGCCCGACGGCCCCTATGCCTATGCCACGCGCTACGAGGAAGGCGCCCAGCACCCGATGGTGGTGCGCACACCGCGCGAGGGCGGCGAGGAAACCGTTCTTCTCGATGCCAACGAACTGGCCAGGGACAAGGCCTATTTCCGGCTTGCCGGTGTCGATCATTCAACCGACCACAAGCTCGTCGCCTGGTCGAGCGACGAAGCGGGCTCAGAGTTTTTCACCCTGCGCGTGCGCGATGCGGCGACCGGCAAGGATCTTTCGGACGAGATCCCCGAGACGAGCGGCGGCACGGTCTGGGCCAATGACGGCGCGACGCTGTTCTACGTCTGGCTCGATGCCAATCACCGGCCCTGCAAGGTCTTCCGCCACACCGTGGGCACATCGCGGGAGGCAGACGTGTGCGTGTACGAGGAAAAGGACCCCGGATTCTTCGTCGGCGTCGGAAAGACCCAGTCGGGCAAGTACATCGCCATCGACATCCACGATCACGAGACGTCGGAGTGCTGGCTGATCGACGCGGACGAGCCGACCGGTGCACCGAAGCTCGCCGCCCCGCGCAAGACCGGCGAGGAATATGACATCGAGCATCGCGGCGACACGTTCTACATCCTCACCAACGCCAATGGTGCCCCGGACTTCAAGATCGTCACCGCGCCCGCCGATGCGCCGGGCCGCGAGAACTGGAACGATCTCGTTGCGCACACACCGGGACGGCTGATCCTCTCGCTGACGCTCTACGAAAACCACATGGTGCGGCTGGAACGGGAAAACTCGCTGCCGCGCATCGTCATCAGCCGGCTGGCGGACGGCATCGAGCACGAGATCGCCTTCGGCGAGGAAGCCTATTCGCTGGGGGCCGGGGGCGGCTACGAGTTCGACACCACCTTGTTGCGCTTCTCCTATTCCTCGATGACGACGCCGACGCGGGTCTACGACTACGACATGGACACTCGCGAACGCACGCTTCGCAAGGAGCAGGAGGTGCCGTCCGGCCACAACCCGGACGATTACGTCACGCGCCGGGTGATGGCGACGGCGGACGACGGTGAAAAAGTGCCCGTCACCCTGCTGTACGGCAAGGACACGCCGCTCAACGGCACCGCGCCGTGCCTTCTCTACGGCTACGGCTCCTACGGCATTTCGATCCCGGCGAGCTTCTCGACCAACGCGCTGTCGCTGGTCGATCGCGGCTTCGTCTATGCGGTCGCGCATATCCGCGGCGGCAAGGACAAGGGCTTTGCCTGGTACGCGGACGGGCGGCGCGAGCGCAAGCTGAACACCTTCACCGATTTCATCGCCGCCGGCGAGCATCTGGCGAAGGAGAGGTTCACCGCACGCGGCAAGATCATCGCGCAGGGCGGATCGGCCGGAGGCATGCTGATGGGCGTCGTCGCCAACCGTACGCCGGATCTCTTCGCCGGCATCATCGCCGAGGTTCCCTTCGTCGACGTGCTTTCGACCATGCTCGACGACACGTTGCCGCTGACCCCGCCGGAATGGCCGGAATGGGGCAACCCGATCGCGGACGAGACGGCCTATCGCTACATCGCCGCTTATTCGCCGATCGACAATGTGACGGCGCAGGACTACCCGGCGATCCTCGCCGTGGGCGGGCTGACCGATCCGCGCGTGACCTACTGGGAACCGGCCAAGTGGGTGGCGACGCTTCGCGAAAGGAAGACCAACGACAATCTGCTGCTGTTGAAGACCAACATGGACGCCGGACACGGCGGGGCGTCGGGCCGCTTCGACCGGCTGAAGGAAGTAGCCTTCAACTGGGCGTTCGCGCTGAAGATCGCGGGCAAGGCGTAAGGCACCGGATGCGGCCTGCCTTCGGGCGGGCCGCCTTGCGGCGGTTTTTCGAGCCATGATCGGAACAAGTCGCTCACGCTCGTGACCTGACCGTCCCGTCAATCGTCAAACATCGCGCCCGCAACTCACAGCGAGGCCATATAGGTCGGCAGGTGGGAGAGATCCGGCACGACGATGATCTTGTTGACCTTGCCGGACTTGAAGGCGGCGAGGAAGCGCTCGTAGTGCTTGAAGACCAGGCAGCCGTTCGAACCGTTGGTGCCGCGCAGCATATAGGTGTGGGCGAGGATGCCGTCGCGGCCCTTCATCGCCGAACGGTTCGTCGGCAGCATGCGGATGGCTTCCACGCCGTGGAAACGTGCCTCTCGCATGCGCAAATTGTAGATATTGGGCGGCGTCGGGCCGACCATGCGACGGTCGGTGAAGTGCGGATCGTCCTTCATGTGACCGAGGCCGGAATGGGCTTCGAGCTTGCGGCCGTCGGGCATGTAGACGGTGGCGGCCTTGATGTCGTAGACGGCGATGCCGCTGCCATGGCCCGGCAGAGCCGTGGCGTCGGACCTGAACACCTTCTTCAGCCCGCTGAAAACGCCGCCCTCGTCATCCTCGGGATCCTCGGCCCGCGCATAGGCAAGCACCGTGGGTTTGCCGCCGCTCCGGCCAGCGGTGCGGTTTCGCGGCACATCGGGCCGGCGGTTCGGGACCGGCGCGATCTCGGGCAGCAGTTCGGCAACCGTCGGCGCCTTCTCAACCTCCACCTCGACCTCTGCCTCGGCGACGGTCGCACCGGAAGCCTCCGCCTCGATCGACGGCTTCGGCTCGGGCTCCTCGGAGACGGGAGCCTCGGGGCGGGAAAGAGGAATTTCCAGGACAACCTCGTCGTCACCCGGATCCTCTTCGAGAGAGGCGAGCTGGATGGGGGCCTCTTCAGGCGCGTCGCCGACATCCTCGCCGCGTGCGGCCAGCAGCCGGCGGGTAAGAACCCGCTTGGCGAGTTCCGCGGCCAGTGCGATCTCCGCCGCCTTCTGGATGGAAAGCGGCCGTGCGGTCTGGGCGCTTTCCTCACTCACGCGCTCGGACAGGCTCTCGAAGCGGGCGGACGTGTCGCTGTCGACCTCAAGGCGGGCAGACTTCGCCCGCGCGGCGCGGTCGCGGCCTGCCAGAACGGCGGGGGACACGCTCGCGGAACGATAGCCCGGCGTCGGCGTTATTATCGATGAAAAGGTCCGCGCATCCGCACTCATCCGGTGCTCGGAGGAAACCGACACGAAGGTCATCGCCGCGCCCGAAAGGGTGAGCGCAAAGGCGAGCCCCGCGAATGCGACGCAGGCGACGGCAAGTCCGGCGCGCGGCGCGCGAAGGTGCGCGTGCGCTTGCCCCTCGGGTAGACCGGACGGCTTATTACTCAAAAACATGCGGGTCCAGACTGGCATATCTGGCGGCCGTACGGTGCCGCTTACTCGATACTGAACACCGGCAGCGGCAACTCCGCTGAGCCGGGTGTTTCGGCTGACTACGGCAACGACTGTCAGATATCTTGGTAACCAAGACGTTTACACGCCCTTTGCATTTTCAAACCAAAAGCGTGAAAAAGTGGCGGTTTTCCGGCCATTTCCCGACAGAAGCGCGATTCGAATAAATTGGTTACCAGACTTGCGGAAACAGGGTGGCTCGCATCAACAAGGTCCGATGCGGTAGCGCGTTGAGCAGCGGGCAGAAATCCATCTGAGCGAACACGCCCCGCCGTCGTTCCGGTGGACGACCGTGCGGCAAGAAACCGCTCCCGATCACCCGGCTCTATTGCACCGGTTTCGCCCTTGGGGCCTCGCCGTCGCTCTCCACCAGTTCGAAACGCAGCAGCAGCGTGCGTTGCAGGATCGAGCGGTTGTCGTCGGAAATCACCGTCAGCAACACGCGGCCGGCCTCGTCCACGTCGACCGAGAGACCTTCCATATTGTCGATCTGATAGGAGAGATCGGCTTCCACAAGCACCTTGCCTTCAAGGCCATCGGCGCCCTTGAGCCTTGCGGCGGGAAACCGGCGGATGCGCATGCCCACCCCTTGCGCCAGATTGAAGCGCCGCTCCAGCAGCAATAGATCGCCACCGGGCAGAAAGGCGGCATCCGTCGCGGCGTAGTTGTCGCTTGACAGCAGCGAGAACGATACCCGCTTGCCGTGCGCGTCGAAGATCCAGCCCGGCAGCCGGTCGTCCCTCAGCTTGTCCAGTTCACCGATGGCGACGGTGGAACCTGCCAGCGGGCCGGTGGTGGCATAGGCCAGCGCTTCCAGCCCCCGGTTGGAGCCCAGATGACGACGGATATCGCCCGGCAGGGGAAACTGGCCGGTATCCGGCAGGGCCGTCTCGTCGTGATACGCATAGATGCGCGGGACGCCCTCGAAGGAGACGAGATAGTCGTTGCCGCCACCGGCGCGCGGGCGCAGCGCCAGGCCTTCGCTATCCGCCTCCGACTTGCGGATCATCGGGTTGCCGGCCTTGTCCAGCATCGGCGCGACCCAGGCCTTGCCGATGCCGACCGGCGCGCCATTCCCGTCGATATCCAGATCGAACGAAAACCACAGGCCATTGTCGGAGATGGAGAGCATGCGGCGGCCGCCGTCGAGCCCCTCAAGCCCTGAAAGCCCGCCCATATGCGGATTGGGCGAGGACAGCACGCCGCCGCCAAGCCATTTCAGCGCACCAAAGCGCGTGCGCTCATGATCGCGCAGCTTGAAGGAGGGGAGCGGCTCGAAGCGCATCTGCAGATCGTGCCGGCCGGGCGCAAGCGTCGTGCGATCCTTGGCAAGGACCGGACCCGCGAAGACAATGAGCCATGCCGCGGCCAGTGCCGCAGCCCACCCGGCACCGGCACGGCGCGATGATGCCGCGGACCTTGCGCCCGCAACACCCCTCACGCTCACGCGCGCCTGCGATGACTGCCGCGTCCGCCATGACGTCCGCCATGGGCGGGCATTTCCTCGAAGAGTTCGGCGAGCTGCTCGGTCATCGCGCCGGCCAGTTCCTCCGCATCGACGATTGTTACCGCACGGCGATAATATCGCGTCACGTCGTGGCCGATGCCGATGGCGATCAGTTCCACCGGCGAGCGCGTCTCGATCGCCTCGATGACGTGGCGCAGATGCCGCTCCAGATAGTTGCCCGGATTGACCGAGAGCGTGCTGTCATCGACCGGCGCACCATCGGAGATCACCATCAGGATGCGGCGCTGCTCGGGCCGCCCGAGAAGCCGCGTGTGCGCCCATTCAAGCGCCTCGCCGTCGATGTTCTCCTTCAACAGTCCCTCGCGCATCATCAGACCGAGATTGCGCCGGGAGCGCCGCCAGGGCGCATCCGCCGCCTTGTAGATGATGTGGCGCAGGTCGTTGAGGCGACCGGGCGTCGCCGGCTTGCCGGCGCCGAGCCATGCTTCGCGCGACTGCCCGCCCTTCCAGGCACGCGTCGTGAAGCCCAGGATCTCAACCTTCACGCCGCAGCGCTCCAGCGTGCGTGCCAGAATGTCCGCGCAAGCCGCCGCAACGGTGATCGGACGTCCGCGCATGGAACCCGAATTGTCCAGCAGCAGCGTGACGATGGTGTCGCGGAAGTTGGTGTCCTTCTCCTGCTTGAAGGCCAGCGGCTGCATCGGATCGATGACGAGGCGCGGCAGGCGGGCCGGATCGAGGATGCCCTCTTCCAGATCGAAATCCCAGGACCGATTCTGCTGCGCCATCAACCGGCGTTGCAGACGGTTCGCGAGCCGCGAGACGGCGCCCTGAAGGTTGACGAGCTGCTTGTCGAGAAAGGCGCGCAGACGGTCGAGTTCGGCCGCCTCGCACAGGTCCTCCGCCAGCACGGTTTCGTCGAACCGGGCGGTGAAGACCTTGTAATCGGATTGCGGCTGGTTGCTGAGCGGCTGGTCGGGGCGCTGCGCCTCGCCCGCATCCTCGGCCTCCGCATCGCCCTCCTGATCCTGGAAATCGTCGGCATAGGTGTCGCCCGCTTCACTTTCGCCGGTCTGCTCCTCCGAACCGGGTACCTCGCTTTCCTGGGCTTCGGCGCTGTCCTCGCCCTCCATCTCTTCGCTTTCACCCGACGAGCTTTCGGAACTCTGGTCCTCGCCGCCTTCGGGCTGCTGGTCGTCGTCCTGATCCTCGTTCTCATCGCCGATATCCTCGGCAAGTTCGAGGGCCGCGAGCAGGGACCGCACGCCGGTGGCGAAGTCCTTCTGGTTGTCGATGCGCGACTGCAGGTTTTCAAGGGCGGTCGCGCCGCGATCCTCGATCCAGCTGCGCCATATGTCGACGACAGGAAGGGAGGAAACGGGCGGAGCCTTGCCGGTCAGCTTTTCGCGCACGATCAGCGCGACCGCATCCTCAAGCGGCGCCTCCGAGCGCTCGGTCACGTCGGCATAGCCCGCGCGCACGTATCGCTCGTCCAGCATGGCGGAAAGATTGTCCGCGACCCCTGACATGCGGCGCGCGCCGATGGATTCGCAGCGCGCCTGTTCCACCGCCTCGTAGACGGCACGCGCCTCCTGACCTTCCGGGGCGTACTGACGATGCACCTTGGCATCGTGACAGGCCAGACGCAGGGCCATCGCATCACCCTGGCCGCGGGTGACCGCCAGATCATGTGCGCTCGGCTTGCGCGGAAGCTCCGCCAGCCGCGCCTTCTGCCCGGCGAGCGAGGAGCGGTCGGAGGAGAAGACAACCTCCAGTTCCGCCTCGCCCGATATCGCGCGCATGGTTGCGCCGACCGCCCGCTTGAACGGTTCGTTCGCGTTTTCGCCCTTGCCACGTCCCGAATTCGACGCCATTGCCTGAAATCTCCGACCGGCGTTTACGACAGAACCACGTTGGCAGCGGAGTCCGGCAGGTCCTCGCCGAAGCAGCGCTGATAGAATTCCGCAACAACGGACCGTTCCATCTCGTCGCACTTGTTGAGGAAGGTGACGACGAAGGCGTAGCCGAGATCGCCAAAGATGTCGGCATTTTCCGCCCAGGTGATGACTGTACGCGGGCTCATCACGGTGGACAGATCGCCGTTGACGAAGGCGTTCCGGGTCATGTCGGCCATGCGCACCATTTTGGAGACGGTCTGTCGGCCTTCCTCGTTCTGGTAGTGCTTGGCCTTGGCCAGAACGATGTTCACCTCGTTGTCGTGCGGCAGGTAGTTCAGCGTGGCGACGATCGACCAGCGGTCCATCTGGGCCTGGTTGATCTGCTGGGTGCCGTGATAGAGGCCCGAGGTATCGCCCAGGCCCACCGTGTTGGCGGTGGCGAAGAGGCGGAAGGCGGGATGCGGACGGATGACGCGCGACTGGTCGAGCAGCGTCAGCCGGCCCGACGATTCCAGCACGCGCTGGATGACGAACATCACGTCCGGACGGCCGGCGTCGTATTCGTCGAAGACCAGCGCGACATTGTTCTGGTAGGCCCAGGGCAGGATGCCGTCGCGGAATTCGGTGACCTGCATGCCATCGCGCACGATGATGGCGTCCTTGCCGATCAGGTCGATGCGCGAGATGTGGCTGTCGAGGTTGACACGCACGCACGGCCAGTTGAGGCGGGCGGCGACCTGCTCGATATGGGTCGACTTGCCGGTGCCGTGATAGCCGGTGACCATGACGCGGCGGTTGCGGGCGAAACCGGCCAGGATCGCGAGCGTCGTGGCGCGATCGAAAATGTAATCCGGGTCGACTTCGGGAACGTGCTCGCTGGTTGCGGAATATGCGGGCACTTCCAGATCGCTCTCAATCCCGAAGACCTGGCGAACCGAAATCTTCATGTCGGGCATTTCGGCGCTTGTCGTTGTCTGGTCCGTCATCGGTCCTCCACATGCCCGTCTGTCGCGGGCTGGGGTCAAAGTCAAATGTTCGGAGCTCTCGTCCTGCGCAGGCGGGAGTGTGCGCGTACCGGGCTCGAGCGCCGTTCTGGTCGCCGTCCCTCATGAGGTCCGGCGCGCTCGCGCCCGCAGTTGAGGGCGGTGTTCGCCGCAGGTTAGGCCATGATCCGGAAAAGTTCCAGAGCCGGTGTGCACTGCGGGAACGGCTTTTGAGCGCTCCTTCGTCATACATTCGCCGCGATGGCGCAAAACCGCCTCAAAGCGGTGTGCCCAAACGCGGAACAGCACGCGCCAGCAAAGGATACACGCCCCGATTTGCCGCCGATTTCTGCCCCCGGCGCCTCCGTCCCGCAAGGCGTTTTCAGCACAAGCCCGACTGGCGGAGGATGTTGTAGGCCTGGATGATCTGGCGCAGGCGCTCCTCGGTCGAGCGGTCGCCGCCATTCGCGTCGGGGTGGAGTTGCTTCACCAGTTCCTTGTACCGCGCCTTGATGGCGGGACCATCGGCGGTCTCATCGAGATTGAGGGTTTCCAGCGAACGCTTTTCCAGCACCTTGACCTTGCGCCGGCGCGGCTGGGCACGGCGGGACTTGGCGTTGTCGTCGAAGAAATCGAACGGATCGTTCGCATCCGCATTCCAGGTACGACGGAAGGGCTTGCTTTCCTCGGGCTCCTTGTTGGTGCCCATCTTCCATGTCGGACGATGACCGGTCAGGGCGTCCTTCTGGTAGGCGCGCACCTGGGTGTCGTCCATGCCGTCGAAATAGTTGTAGCTCTTGTTGTAGAGGCGCACATGGTCGATGCAGAAATGCAGATACTGGCCTTCCGCGCCGCGTCCGCGCGGAGCCTTGTGCGTGCCGGGCCGGTCACACCCCTCCCACTGGCAGATCGGTGCCCGCTCGGCTTCCCGGCGCGCCTTGTCCGGCTTGATCCGTATGCTGTCGAAGATCTTCGAATCGAGTTTCATAACGACGAACTATGATCCAGTGACACAGGGCCGACGACCATGGCACAAGCTGGGCCGGGGGCGATACAGGAGCGCCCGGCACGAATCCTGCGAAGATAGTCGGGCGGTTCGCGTCAGGCTAGGGGGGACACACCCTAGATTGACAGGGTTACCAACAAGGGCATCAACCATGACGACAAAGGCGACAATCGAGGAAAAGCTCACCCGGGCCTTCTCTCCCACCGAACTCGGCGTGATCGACGAGTCGGACAGACATGCCGGCCATTCCGGCTGGAAGGAAGGGGGGGAAACACATTTCAGGATCGAGGTGGTGTCGAAGGCCTTCGCAGGCAAGTCCCGGGTGGAGGCACACCGCATGGTCAACGAGGTGCTGGCCGAGGAACTCAATAATGGGGTTCACGCGCTGGCGATCAAGACCCGGGCGGAGTAACGCGGGAATTTTCCGCAAAACGGTGCACAAAGATGGAGAACCCGCCGGACACCTCTCCCCGTGGGAGAGGTTGCGGGGCTGCCTTTGGGCAGGACCGGACACATCCAGGCGCGGACAAGTGTCCCGATCTGCCTACTCCCCCGCCTTCAAGACGTTGGCCAGCGACAGCAGCCGCAGCCTGGTGATCCGGTTCTTTTCCTTCTTCAGCACCGTGAAACGGAAGCCGTGGAAGGTGAAGGCCTGACGCTCTTCCGGGATCATCCGCGCCTCGTGAATGACCAGACCGGCGATCGTCGTCGCCTCCTCGTCGGGCAGCTCCCAGTCCATCGCCCGGTTCAGGTCGCGGATCGGCACCGAGCCGTCGACCACCACCGAGCCATCGGGTTGCGGGCGCACGCCCTGCACCACCACGTCATGCTCGTCGGAAATGTCGCCGACGATCTCCTCCAGAATGTCCTCCAGCGTCATCAGGCCCATCACCTCGCCGTACTCGTCGACGACGATGGCGAAATGGAACTTGCGCTTCAGGAAGGCATTGAGCTGGTCCTGCAGGGAGGTGGTATCGGGCACGAACCAGGGCGCGGTCGAGATCTGATCCATGTCGACGCGCGACATGTCTCCGCCCACTTCCTTCACCGCGCGCAGCACGTCCTTGGCATGGACGATGCCGATGATGTTGTCCGGGCTTTCGCGCCACAGCGGCAGGCGGGTATAGGGGCTCGCCAGCACCTGATCGACCAGATCGTCCGGCGTGTCGTCGGCGTTCAGCGTCTGCATGTTGGTGCGGTGGATCATGACGTCGGAGACTTCCAGCTCCGCCAGATCCAGCAGGCCGCCCAGCCGATCTCGGTCGGCCTTGATCAGACCGCCCTCCAGATGCTGGAGATCGACCGCGCCGCGCAATTCCTCGCGCGCCGACAGCACGTCCGCCCCCTCCTCCACCGACACGCCGAAGAGGCTCAGCAGCTTGCGCACCAGAATCTCGATCGCCGCGATCGGGGGACCGAACACGGCGACGCAGACCCGCACCACCGGCGAGACCGCGAGCGCGAAGCGATCGGGATCGCCGATCGCCCAGGTCTTGGGCAGCACCTCGGAAAAGATCAGCACCATCAGCGTCATCACCACCGTCGCATAGGCGACGCCGGCATCGCCTGCGAGCGAGAGGAACAACGAGGTCGCCAGCGCCGAGGCAAGGATGTTGACGAGGTTGTTGCCCAGCAGCAAGGCGCCGATGAGCCGTTCGCGAGAGGAAATGAGCTTGGCGACGATGACCGCGCGCTTGTCGCCGGACTTCTCCATCTGATGGATGCGGGCGCGCGAGGCGGCGGTGAGTGCCGTTTCCGAGCCCGAGAAGAAGGCAGAGAACACCAGCAGCACCAGGATAGCGACCAAAGTCAGCCAGAACTCGCCACCGAGCCCGGATATTACGCCAACCACACTTTCAATCTTGTCCAGCATCACACTCCGCCGCCGCTTCGCTCAAGAAACCCTTCCACGGCGGCCGGATCCACACCCTTCTCGATGAAGGACCGGCCGATCCCGCGCGTCAGGATAAAGGTGAGCGCGCCGCGCGAGACCTTCTTGTCCTGCGCAATATAGCGCATCAGTTCGGGAATACCGGGCAATTGCCCGGGAATATCAGACATATGGGTGGGCAGACCGACTATCGCCAGATGCCGCTCCACCCGCTCCGCATCCTCTGCAGGACACAGGCCCATCTCGGCGGAAAAGCGGTGCGCCAGAACGGTGCCGATGGAGACCCCTTCCCCATGCACCAGCAAAGCCCCGTCATAGCCGACACCGCGCTCCAGCGCATGGCCGAAAGTATGGCCGAGATTGAGCAGAGCGCGTACGCCGCCCTCGCGCTCATCCGCCGCCACCACGCGCGCCTTGGCCTCACAGGAATGGGCAACCGCCTCGATGCGCGCGGGGGCCCCTTCGAAGATACCGGCCCAGTTCTCCTCCAGCCAGACGAAGAAGTCGGGATCGTCTATCAGCCCGTACTTGGCGACCTCAGCATAGCCGGCGCGGAATTCGCGCGGGCTCAGCGTATCGAGCACGGCCGTGTCGGCCAGAACCAGCGCGGGCTGATTGAAGATGCCGACCAGGTTCTTGCCGTGGCGGGTATTGATGCCGGTCTTGCCGCCGACGGATGAGTCCACCTGGGCGAGCAGCGTCGTGGGCACCTGTACGAAGGGCATGCCGCGGCGCACGACGCCGGCGACGAAGCCGGCCAGATCGCCGATGACGCCGCCGCCCAGCGCCGCGACCACGTCGCCGCGTTCCAGACGGGAGGCGAGCAGCCGGTCGCACAAATCCTCAAAGATCGGGAACGATTTCGATGCCTCGCCCGGCTTGACCGGGAAGGTCTCGTGATCGAGGCCGGCGGCCTCCAGCGCGGCCTTGAAGGCCGGCAGATGAAGCTCGGCCACCGTCTCGTCGGTGATGATGGCGACACGGGCGCGAGGAAAGAGCGCGGCAATGCGCGCGCCGGCCTCCGAGATCAGGCCGTCGCCGATCACGATGTCGTAGCCGCGCGCGCCGAGATCGACCCGCACGGTACGGCGGGCACCCGTTTCGGCCGGAGACAGTGTCATCACGCCACCTTCTTTCATTTATTCATCATCGTTCTTGCGCATGTGGGCGTCGAGAGCGGAAACGACATCCGAGACGACCTGTTCATGCGGGACGTTGCGCGAATCCACCGCGACATCGGCCTGTGCATAGACCGGATCGCGCAGCGCCATCAGGCGCTTCAGGACACCGGCGGGGTCAGGCGTCTGCAGCAGCGGCCGGTTCGCTCGGCGGCTGACCCGTTCGAACAGGGTCTCGAAATCGGCCTTCAACCAGACCGAGATGCCCGATTCGGCGATGAGCTTGCGGGTTTCGGGGTTCATGAATGCGCCGCCGCCGGTTGCCAGCACCTGCGGCCCCTGGCCCAGCAGACGCGCGATCACGCGATGTTCGCCGGCGCGGAAATAAGGCTCGCCGTGTCGGGCGAAGATTTCCTGAATGGTGAGATTGGCGGCCAGCTCGATCTCGGTATCGGCATCGACGAAAGGCAGCTTCAGCCGGGCGGCCAGCAACCGGCCAACGCTGGACTTGCCGCAGCCCATCATGCCGACGAGCACGATCGTGCGCGCGCCCAGCCGGTCGCGTACCCCATCGGTGTCCGCATGCGCGGATCCCCGGCCCGAGGCCCCGGGATCCGCCACGTCAGCGTGGCCGTAATCCTTGTCACTCAACGCTTCGCAACCCTCAAGATCCCGTTCCCGCGCCGTTCTGGCGGGAAACGCCCTAGCTTTGAGCCTACGGCGTGGCGCTCTGTCAAGCATGCGTGCCGGCGCCGCTCCGCCCCTCCTCCCGTGTCCGCCGTTCCCATGCCGCAGCGATGACCGTATCGCCTGCCCGGATGTCCCGTTTGGCCCGCCGGTGCGATCTTGCGGCTCGCGCTGGCCTTGCGGGCGCAAGGGAACCATACCACTGCGAGCAAGAGCGGGCTTGCCATGGCCACCGACTCGTCGGAAATATGAAGTCCTGCCACATTTTGACCAGCTTGGCCGTTCGCCGTGCGGGACCGGACAGTGGCTTCAACTTGACCAATCCTGCCGGGCCCGGCATGACCGGTGATACATGCCGACACTGACACGCTACATTTTCGTTCTACTCGTACTGGGCGGGCTGGGTTACGGCCTTGTCTGGTCACTGGCGAACTATGTCGAGCCGAACCCGCACGAAATCACGATCCGCATGCCTTCCGACAGGATCGATCAGGCGGGGCGCTGAGCGAGATCTGGTGGTTTTGACAGGTGACACAGCCGGGAAGTCCTTCGCGGATCAGCGCGCGCCAGTGTCTCTTTCGTAAAGGGGCCCCTTTCGTGAAGGCGAGCCTTTCGTAAAGGTATGGCTGACACTGTGCGCAAGTGTAACCCGCCCGGCTGGCGGCCCCCATTTCGTGTCGAGGACCGTTTGCCTTGAGTGCCTTTCATCTGATCGAGACGTTTCTGGAGATGCTCTCCGTTGAGCGCGGAGCGGCGCTCAACACGCTTGAAAGCTACCGGCGCGATCTCGACGACTACACCGCGTTTCTGGCCACACGCGGAACGGATGCGGGCAAGGCGACAACCGACGATATCTCCGCCTATCTCTCGGACCTCGCCGGCCGGGACTTTGCCGCGACCACGCAGGCGCGCCGTCTGTCCGCCTTGAGGCAGTTCTACAAGTTCCTCTATGGCGAAAACATGCGCGGCGATGACCCCACCGGGCCAATTTCCGCGCCCAAGGCGCGCAAGAGCCTGCCGGGAACGCTCAGCGAGGCGGAGGTCGACCGGCTGATCGAAGCCGCCCGCTTCAACGCATCTCTGGGCGGCGAGAGCGTGGCGCGACAGCTGCGCGCTCATCGGCTCTACACCATGCTGGAGCTGCTCTACGCCACGGGTCTGCGCGTTTCCGAACTCGTCAGCCTGCCGATCGGCGCGACACGGACGGGTGCGGAGATGATCATCGTGCGCGGCAAGGGCGGGCGCGAACGCATGGTGCCGCTGTCGGAGCGCGCCAGCGCCGCCATGCGCGACTACACCGCGCTCAGGAACGCCGCCGGGGCCTTTGCGGGCAGCCCGTGGCTTTTTCCCTCCTTCGGCGAGACGGGCCATTTCACCAGGCAGGCCTTCGCGCGCGATCTCAAGGCCCTCGCCGTTGGCGTCGGCATCAAGGCGTCCAATGTCTCCCCCCACGTCCTGCGCCACGCCTTTGCCAGCCACCTGCTGCAGAACGGCGCGGATCTGAGGATCGTCCAGCAGTTGCTGGGGCACGCGGATATTTCAACGACGCAGATCTATACCCACGTTCTGGACGAACGCCTGCGCAAGCTGGTGGACGAACACCACCCGCTCGCGCGCCACAAGAAGGGCTGAGATCGCCGCCACGTGCCGCCGTTGTCACGCAACGCGCCTGAAATGACGCGCCCTGTCGTTTCCCTCAAGAGTATTGAAAGAGTTTGCGGCTAGATTAGCCACAACACTTCGAACAGGGCCTTCCAAGACGTCCATGACATCCTCGACCGCAATCGTCTTCGGTGGCGCCGGCTTCATCGGCACACATCTTCTGGAACACCTCGTGGCGCAGGGACACCATGCGCGCGTGGTCTGTGCCGATATCCGCGATCCGAAACGCGCGGTTGCGGGCGTCGAGTATCTGACCTGCGACGTGCGCGAGACGATCGACGCACAGGCACTGGGGGCCGCCTCGATCGTCTACAATCTGGCCGCCGTCCACACAACGCCTGGCTACGAGGACTGGGAGTACTACTGGACCAACGTGCTGGGCGCCACGCATGTCTGCGACTACGCCCGCGCCGCCGGCTGCCAGACGATGGTCTTCACCTCCTCCATTTCCGTCTATGGCCCGTGCGAGGAGCCCAAGGACGAGACAGGTCTGCTCGAACCCAATTCCGCCTATGGCCGCTCCAAGTATCAGGCGGAGGAAATCCACCGCGCATGGCGGCGTGCCGGCGAAGGACGGACCCTGCGCATCGCGCGGCCGGCGGTCGTGTTCGGTCCCGGTGAGGGAGGAAATTTCACCCGGCTGGCGGCGCTGCTGAAAAAGGGCCGCATGGTCTATCCGGGCCGCAAGGAAACCATCAAGGCCTGCGGCTACGTGGGCGAGCTGATCCGCATGTTCGACTTCGCGCTTGCGCGTGGCGAGGCGGAGATCATCTTCAACTTCGCCTATCGCGAGCGCTATACGACCGAGGACATCTGCAACGCCTTCCGCCGGGTGGCGGATTTCAAGGCGCCGCTCGGCGTCATTCCGCTTCCCGTGATGATGGCGGGCGGGCTCGCCTTCGAGGTGCTTGGGCTTTTGGGCAAGAAGACCTCGGTCAACCGGGCACGGGTGATGAAGCTGGTTCACTCCACCAACGTCGTGCCCGGCGTCCTGCCGGCGATGGGCTACGAATACGAAACCGACCTGGAAGAAGCGCTGCGGCGCTGGCAGGCGGCGGACCCGAGCGGCGAATTTGTCTAGACGTGGCCGCAGGGCATGACCGTTGTCCCGCCGTAGTCGAACCTCTGTCCAACGGCGGGCAGATCAATAGCCCCGGCCAAGGCTCTCACACGATAATCACGCCTCGCCCCACCGGATCCAGCGACCGTGAAAATCCGCGCGGGCCAGCGTGCGGCGCGTGCCGTCGGGCCACGCCGTGAGCGTTACCGCGCAGCCCGGGGAGCGGCCATCCGCCTCGATCGACAGCCAGGCGAGCGGCGAGTCCTCGTTTGCCCGCGCGCCCGCAGCCACCATGATTTCGGCAAAGCGCTCCCGGTCCGCCGGTACGAGATATTGCAGCACGATGGAATGATAGACGACGCGGCACCTTTGAGGCGCCGGTCTGGCCAGTTCGTCGGATAGCCAGTCGAGCGCATCTGCCTGCGCAATATGCAATGCGGCGTTCCCGACCAGCGCCAGCGCGGTTTCCAGCCGCGTCATCCGATCCAACTGATCAGGCCATGTGTAGGATTTGAGCCGCACGACGTCTTCTGCCCGTGTGGGGTCGAGCGGGTTGCGATCGCACCCCCGCCTTTCGGCGATCGTTACCGTCGTGGCGCGTGGCTGGGAGCCGTGCCATTCCGGCGCCAGAACCAGCGGCGAGGCAGGATCGCCCGCCACAAGGCCGCCCATTTCATGACGATAGAGATCGGGATACAGATTGAACCCCGCGCTCGAGCCGATTTCCAGAAGGCTGAGCGGCTTGCCTACCGCATTCGAAATCTCCAGGAGCCCTGCCATCACCATCGACGACCGCCGCACTTCGTTGGTTTGCGGCGGCAGCTTGAGATAATCGCACAGGAAAGACTCGTGCGCGGAAATCGCAACCTTGAGCGCGGGGGCAAGACAGACCGCATCGAACTCCGTTGCCTGCGGCGGATAGCACGCCGCCAGATCCGGCACCTTGCCGTCGATGACAAGACGGTGGAGAGCGCCGGCCAGGCGCAGCGGCAGCACATCCCCCCTGGTGGACGGATCGCCCGGCCATTCAGCGATGAGCGTTTTCAACGCCCCCTCTGGCAGGCTGCCTCGCGCCAGCATGTCCATGAGCCCTCCCATAAAGGGTGAGCCCAGGTCACGGCAGGACTCAGCCTGACGCACGAAGGCGGCGCGAACCGCCTCCGGCCAACCGTCAGCTGAAGACAATGCGCTTTCAACCAAGGTTGAGCTCCTTGAAGAAATCATTTCCCTTGTCGTCGATGACGATGAAGGCCGGGAAATCGACGACCTCGATGCGCCACACGGCTTCCATGCCGAGTTCGGGATATTCCACGACCTCGACGTGTCTGATGCAGTCCTGCGCGAGGCGGGCGGCGGGGCCACCGATAGAGCCGAGATAGAAGCCGCCATGGGCCTGACAGGCACGGCGCACCTGGGCCGACCGGTTGCCCTTGGCAAGCATCACCATCGATCCACCGGCCGCCTGGAACTGGTCGACGAACGAATCCATCCGGCCCGCCGTGGTCGGCCCGAAGGAGCCGGACGGCATGCCTTCGGGCGTCTTGGCGGGGCCGGCGTAGTAGACCGGGTGGTCCTTGATGTAGTCGGGCAAGGGCTCGCCCGCCTCCAGCCGTTCGCGCAGCTTGGCGTGCGCCGCATCGCGCGCGACGATCAGCGGACCGGTGAGCGACAGCCGCGTCTTGATCGGATGTCTGGTCAGTTCGCCGAGGATTTCCGACATGGGCCGGGTGAGATCGACCTTTACGACATTGTCGGAGAGATGTTCGTCGGTCACTTCCGGCAGGTACTTTTCGGGATGCATCTCCAGCTGTTCAAGGAAGATGCCGTCCTTCGTGATCTTGCCCGTCGCCTGACGGTCGGCGGAGCAGGAAACCGCGATGCCGATTGGCAGCGAGGCGCCGTGGCGCGGCAGTCGGATGACGCGGACATCGTGGCAGAAATACTTGCCGCCGAACTGGGCGCCGACGCCAGAGGCCTGGGTCAGCTTGTGGATCTCCGCTTCCATCTCGATATCGCGGAAGGCGTGGCCGAGCATCGAGCCTTGCGTGGGCAGATTGTCGAGATAGCGCGCGGAGGCCAGCTTCGCGGTCTTGAGATTCAGTTCAGCCGAGGTGCCGCCGACGACGATCGCCAGATGATACGGCGGACAGGCGGCGGTGCCGAGCGTCAGGATCTTCTCGCGCAGGAACTCGACCAGCCGGTCATGGGTGAGAAGCGAGGGCGTTCCCTGGAAGAGGAAGGTCTTGTTGGCCGAGCCTCCGCCCTTGGCCATAAACAGGAACTTGTAGGCGTCGTCGCCCTCCGCATAGAGCTCGATCTGCGCCGGCATGTTGTTGGCGGTGTTCTTCTCCTCGAACATGGACAGCGGCGCCAGCTGCGAATAGCGCAGGTTCTTGTGGAAATAGGCATCGCGCGCGCCTTCGCCGAGCGCCGCCTCGTCGGTCCCGTCGGTCCAGATGCGGCGGCCCTTCTTGCCCATGATGATGGCGGTGCCGGTATCCTGGCACATGGGCAGCACGCCGGCGGCGGAGATGTTGGCATTCTTCAACAGATCGTATGCGACGAACTTGTCGTTTTCCGTCGCCTCCGGATCATCGAGAATGCGGACAAGCTGCTCCAGATGGCCGGGGCGCAGGAAGTGGTTGATGTCCTTGAAGGCCTCTTCCGCCAGAAGCCGCAAACCCTCGCGCTCCACCACCACCACGTCCTCGCCGCGGAAGGTGTCGAGCGAGACATGATCCGAGGTGAGCTTGCGATAGGGGGTGGTGTCTTGCCCGAGCGGCATGAGCGAGGTGTGGCTGTAGGCGGGGGGCGTCGTCGGCTGGACGGTCATGGCGCGTCTCTCTCCCAATTGCGCGAAACGATCGAGCGGTTTTTACGCGCAACGGCGCAAGACGCCAAGAAAAAGCGCGACGCGAGGCTGCAATCGCCATGTCCGTTCATAATGGGTTCAGCCGCGCATGCGTAGGTCATCCGCAGGCCAGCCGTAGAGGGGACGGTGATTCCGGCTACAAGCATCCAACAGCAAGCGGCCGATCAAGACGGCCAGCCAGCAAAAAGAGGTTCTTCATGCCTGCCTTTCTCTCGCGCTACGCCACTCCCCTGACAACGGGCCTGTTTCTCGTTTCCCTAATTTCCGGCATCGCCCTGTTCTTTCACTGGGGTTCCGGACTTTTTCACGGAATGCACGAATGGCTGTCGATGGTACTGATCCTGCCCTTCGTGCTGCATATCTGGAAGAACTGGCGCCCGTTCTTCAGCTACTTCAAGCGTCCGGCCATGGGCATCGCGCTTGCCCTGTCCGTCGTCGCGGCAGTCGCCTTCATGGTGCCGAGCGGCAGCCAGAGTTCAGGCAACCCGATGGTCGCGGTCCTGGGGAAACTGCAGGCGAGCTCGGTTGAAACCGTCGCCCCCGTCTTCGGCCACACGGGCGAGAGCCTCGCCGAGGCGCTCAAGGCCAAGGGCTACACGGTGACCTCGACCGACGTCACGCTCAACGACGTCGCCAAGGCGAGCGGCAAGACGGGCTTCGATCTCGCCCGTACGCTCGGCTCGATCTGACACTCAAGCTCGATCCGACGACGCGGACGCCATCCGTCATTCCCGCCAGTGCGGGAATGACGTGCCGGGCGGACGCTACTTCTTGCTGGCCACCACATCGAACTCGACCTTCACCGTGCCATCAAGCGTGGCGTCGTCGATTTCCGATCCGATCTTGTAGTCCTGGCGCTCCAGCGTGCTGCCGCCCTTGGCCTCGGCCTTGTCACCGTCGACCTTCAGCATGAACGGCAAGGTCATCGGTACGGCGATGTCCTTGATGGTGAGCGTGCCCACCGCATCGTAGGTCCCCTCGCCCGTCGGCACGACCTCATCGGAAGAGAAGGTGGCTTTCGCGAACTTGCCCGTCGCAAGCCAGGCTTCGCCCGTGAGCGTCTGACCCATCTGACCGTCGTCGGTGGCGACGCTGGAGGTATCGACCGTCACCTCGATGGTGGCCGTCTCCGGCGCCTCCGGATCCATGTCTATCTTCGCATCCCATTTGCCGAACGAACCGGAAATCAACTTGTCGCCCTGGCGCACCTTGAAGATAAGCTTTGAGGCACCGTGATCGACGGCCCATTCGGCGGCATTGGCGCTCGTCGCTGCCAGCGACGGCGCGGCGAGCACGGCGAACGCGACGGCGCCCGCAATCAGCTTGTTCATAGAAACAACTCCAGAATATCAGGCGCGCGAAGTTTCCTTGCGCGCGGGGCGCGTTGAGATCATGCGGCGCAGCGTGTCGTCGCGGGTTACCAGATGGTGCTTGATTGCGGCAGCGGCATGGAAGGTGGCAAGGACAATCACGCTCCAGGCCAGAATTTCATGCACGCTCTTCATCGTCGCCTCCGCTGCCGGCTTGGCGCCCAGAAGGGAGGGCACGGGCAGATGCGGCACAGGCAGCACGCCGTAGAGCACGGTCGGGATGCCCCAGGGCGAGGCGGAAACCATCAGCCAGCCGGACAGGGGAATGGCGAACATCAGCAGGTAAAGCACAAAGTGGCTCGCATGGGCTCCCGCACGCTCCCACATCGCCATTCCAGACGGCAGCTGCGGGGCGGGGCTTGACAGCCGCCAAAGCAGGCGGACGGCCACCAGCGCCAGAATGGTGAAACCCAGCGACTTGTGAAGCTGATAGAGCGCGAAGGTCCCCGGATCGGTCTGCGGAAGGCCGGTCATGTAGAGGCCGAGGGCGAAAAGCGAGAGAATCAAGGCGACCATCGCCCAGTGAAAGGCGATGGAGACGAGGCCGTACCCGGTAGCCGTATTGCGAAGCATCGAAGCCCCCATGTCGGCTCCGCCGAACACGGAAGACGGAGCCGGATCCCGGCTCCGTCCCCCTAGTCGGCGGAACGTTGCGAAACCGTCGTCTACTGCTTTTGATCGAGTTCCAGATCGATGCGCAGCGGCACCTCATCGGCAACGGCCGGCGCATAGCCCGCCACATTGTAGTCGGAGCGCTTCAGCACCGTCGTGCCGACCAGGCCGATCGCCTTGACCTTGGCCATCGGGTTCTGGCCGACCTTCTTCACCGTGAAGTCGATCGTGACTTCCTTGGTCTTGCCATGGATGGACAAATCACCGGTCACCGCGACCTTGTTCTCGCCTGTCTTCTTGAAGGTCCTGGAGACGAAGGTCGCCTGCGGGAACTTCTCCACGTCGAAGAAGTCGGCCGTCTTCAGGTGTTCGGTGCGCGGCTCCCAGAAGGTGTCGAGGCTCGACATGTCAATGGTGACGTTGGCCTTGGAGTTGGCGAGATCGTCCTCATCAAGCACGATGTCCGCATCGTAGGCGCCGAAGTGCCCGTGGATGGTCGAGAAGCCGAGATGCTCGACGGAAAAGAAGATCGAGCTGTGGCTCTTGTCGACGGTGTAGGCGACCGGCTCTGCAAGGGCCGGCGCGGCGAGGAGACTGGCGGCAAGGGCGGTAGCGGCGAGACGAACCATGTTTACTCCTTAAAGCGCCCGCGAAGGACGGCGGGCATCGGCTTCGTGAATGCGGCACCCGCCGGACCAAAAAATTAAGCGGCAAATGAGGCGGGCACATATTGCAGTGCAGCACATCTATGTAGTGCATCCGACCCGTGTCCATTGGACGGACTGTTCACCGCACGAGCGCCAATCGCCGAAATAGCGACACATTTCATTTTCCATATTAATTTCAATTCGTTGATCCGAAGTCATGCTGTTTCGGAAGCGCGAGGACGGAAAACAACATTTTCGTGATGAACGGTTCGGCCGTGCGTCGGCGCGCCAATGCTTGACAGTTGACCGCGGGAGCGGCCGGCGTCAGGGTGCCGGTCCACCTTTCTTCATGCGAAAGGTCGAGATTCTTCACGGACAAGATCAGGAAGCAGGAGCATTCCATGGACGAGGGCGAGCGGCATGAGCTGGGAATGAAGACGCGCCGGTCGGTGCTGGGCGATGCCCATGTGGACCGCGCCGAGGCCAACAAGACGGCCTTCACGTCGGACTTCCAAGACCTCATCACCCGCTATGCCTGGGGCGAGATCTGGACGCGACAACGGTTTGATCACAAGACGCGGCGCCTGCTGGTGCTGTCGATGATGGTGGCGCTGGGGCGCTGGGAAGAATTCGTCATGCATGTGCGTGCCGCGCTCTTCGAGGGCGAACTGGAGCCGGAGGACATCAAGGAAGTCCTCCTGCAATGCGCCATCTATTGCGGCGTTCCGGCCGCAAACACCGCCTTCAAGGAAGCCGCCGATGCGGTTGCCGAATATGAAAAGGCCAGCGCCTGAGCCACGCGCGCGCCGAGACGGAGAAACCTCTCGTGATCGATCTGTATACCTGGAGCACGCCCAACGGGCGCAAGGTCTCCATCATGCTGGAAGAATGCGGCCTGCCCTACAAGGCCTACGCCGTCGATATTCTGAACGACGAGCAGTTCCAGCCGCATTTCCTGAAAATCTCCCCCAACAACAAGATTCCCGCCATCGTTGACAGCGACACCGGCCTGTCCTTGATGGAGTCCGGTGCGATCCTGATGTACCTGGCGCGCAAGACGGGCATGTTCATGCCGCAGGATCAGGCGGCCTGGTGGCGCGCGGTGGAATGGGTGATGTGGCAGATGGGCGGCTTCGGCCCGATGCTCGGACAGGCGCACCACTTCCTGCACTTCAATCCCGGCAAGGCGGCCTATGCGGAGGAGCGTTTCGGCAAGGAGACGAGCCGGCTTTACGGCGTGCTCGACCACCAGCTATCGCAGCACGAATACGTCGCCGGCGAGTATTCCGTCGCAGATATGGCGATCTGGCCCTGGGCTTCGCGCTTCGAATGGCAGGGCGTCGACATGAATGCCTTTGCGCATGTGAAGCGCTGGTACGAGACCGTTGCCGCACGTCCGGCCGTTCAGCGCGGCTACAAGGTGCCGAAGGATATGGGCCCGATCCCGATGCCGTGAGGCGCAGGGCGACGTGGAGACAGGACAAGGCGCGCCCGGCCAGCGCCCTTGTTGCGCTGATTTCCGGGTCTGGTCGTGCATCTTCGCCTTACGCATCCGGGAACGAGCGAGACCCTCTACCCCTCCTCCCGGATCTCGCCCGCCACCTCCCTGATCGTCGAGATCAGCATGGCGACGAGCGGGCTCGGCGGCATGTCGGAGCGCATGGCGAGACCGATGGACCCTTCGAGCGGTGTCCTGTCGATCGGCAATTCCGCAAGAAGCCCGGCGGCGATGTCCCCCATGACGCCGCCGCGCGGCACCGCCCACACCGCATCCCCCGACAGGACATGCGCCCGTCCGAAGGTGATCGAGATCGTTTCGACCCGGTCGGGCGGCAGGCGAATGCCGTTGGCGATCAGGAACCGGTCGATATCGCCGCGAATAACCGTTCCCGCCAGAGGCAGCGATATCGGATAGCGTTCGATCGCGGTCAGGTCGAAGGGCGTTCGTCCGCACAGGGGATGGCCCATGCGCACCACCAGCGTCAGCGGTTCGGAATAAAGGTGTTCGAAGGAAAGCCCGATCATCTCGGCGGGATCGACCAGACGGGCGACGACGAAGTCGAGACCACCGCGCTTCAGGTCATCCAGAAGCTGCGCGTTGGATCCGGTCGTCACCCGCACGATCGTTTCCAGTGCCGAGGTCTTGAAAAGACGCAACGCGCGCGGCATCAGGCGGGCGCCGACATTGGGCAGGACACCGACCGTGACCACACCGCCGCCCCGGTCACGCGCCGCCGCCACGCTTTCCATCCCTTCGCGGATCGCCATGACGGAAGCCGAGGCGTGGCGCAGGAAGACCTCGCCGAACCGCGTCAGCCGAATGCCCTTGCGCGAACGCTCGAACAATCGGATGGCAAGGATGTCCTCCAGTTCCCGCAGGGCCTTGGAGGCGGCGGGCTGGGTGATGGCGAGCGCATCCGCCGCGCGGCTGATGCCGCCCTGGCGGGCGATCTCGAGAAAGCACTGCAGATGACGGAACTTGATGCGGGGATCGAGCATGGCGCTATATAACCATATCGACATGCCAATTGGCGAAAATAGTTATTTTACATAACCGAAAAGGGCATGCATGTTGCGTTCCATGACGTGTGGGTCCCGAGTGGAGGAATTTCGGGACCGAGGAGGACAAGCTGCCATGAACAAGCCGTACAATTCGCGCGACTGGATGTCTCATCCGGCCTATCTGCACGCGCCCTACAAGTCGACCGTGCTGCGCTCACCGACCAAACCGCTGATCCCGCTGAAGCAGACGCTTTCGGAGCGGACCGGCCCCGTCTACGGGCACGAAAAGGTCGGCGTTCTCGATGCCGACCTGACGAAGAACGGCGCGAAGAACGGCGAGCCGCTGGGCGAGCGCATCCTCGTCACCGGCCGCGTTCTTGACGAGGACGGCCGGCCGGTGCGCAACACGCTGGTGGAAGTGTGGCAGGCGAATGCCGCCGGACGCTACATCCACAAGGTGGACCAGCATAACGCGCCGCTCGATCCGAATTTCTTCGGCGGCGGGCGCTGCGTGACCGACGACGAGGGCCGCTACACCTTCCGCACGATCAAGCCGGGTGCCTATCCCTGGGGCAACCATTACAATGCGTGGCGGCCGAACCACATCCACTTCTCGCTGCTCGGCCCCTCCATCGCGACCCGCCTGGTAACCCAGATGTACTTTCCCGGCGATCCGCTGCTCGACCTAGATCCTATTTATCTCGGCACGCCGGAGGAAGCGCGCGAGCGCCTGATCTCCAAGTTCTCGATCGACGTGACCGAGCCCGATTTCTCGCTCGGATACATCTTCGACATCGTCCTTCGCGGACGCAACGAAACGCCGATGGAGGACTGAGATCATGCCAGAGACGACAACAGCGACCGCGAGCGAAGCCCTGAAGCAGACCCCGTCGCAGACGGTGGGCCCTTACTTTGCCTACGGTTTGACGGCCGGCCAATACGGCTATCCGCACACGGCAATCGCCGACAGCACGCTGACCGACAACGAAACGGAAGGCGAACGCATCCGCGTGGAAGGCATCGTTTATGACGGCAACGGCGATCCCATCAACGATGCGATGATCGAAATCTGGCAGGCCGACGCGGAGGGCCGCTTCAACCACCCCGAAGACACCCGCCGCCCGAACGCCCATTTCGAAGGCTTCGGACGCTGTGGCACGGGTACGGATCCGGAAAACAGGTTCTGGTTCGACACGGTGAAGCCGGGCGCAGCCGATGTAGGCGAGGCACCGCACATCAACATGATCGTCTTCGCCCGCGGCATGCTGGTGCATGCCTATACACGCGTCTATTTCGCGGACGAGGCGGAGGCAAATGCCGCCGATCCTGTGATGCAGTCGGTGCCGCAAGAGCGCCGGCATACGCTGGTCGCGGAGCGACGCGAAACCCCGACCGGCACCGTCTATCGTTTCGACATCCACATGCAGGGTGACGACGAGACGGTCTTCTTCGACGTGTAGACCCCGCGCCCAGGTGCATGCGCCTGGGCCGCGACAAGAACCACGAGAGGGAGGAAGCCCGAAGCGGCCTCCTCCCTTTTTTCATTCCCGCGTTTTTCGTTCCGAGCCTGCCCGCGTTCGCGAAAATGTTTCACGGAAGAGGTGAAGAAAAACGCGGCGGTGGTTGCTTTGACAAACATCGTGAAAGCCGTACGCGGAAGTTGTTACATATTGCGTGTCGCTCGCAGCCGCCCGTATCGGTGGCCTTGACGAACAGCGCTTTCGCTATTTTCGACATTTGCGATTGCATCACGATCCTGTGCAATCGCCTCTTGCAGCAAGCCCCGCCGCGCGGCAAGCCCCTGCTCAACTGGAACTTTTGCTGCAATGCGGCTCAAGACCCGCCCTGGCATGCCCGGATGCCGGCTGGTAGCCCCGATGAAGCCCGGAAGGGAGAGAGACAAGCCATGGCGGTGAGCGCCGAGCGACGCTCCACTCTACCCGCAAACCTCCGCACACATCGGTATTTGCCGTTATATGACTTATTTACCAAGCCCTTGAAGGACATCGCCGCCGAGCGTCCGTCCCCCTGAGACCGCTGCCGGTACCAACCGTTAACAAACACTTATCCACAGGAAATAAGTGGGCAAATTTCTTGCTTGACTGATTTTTCTCATATTTTTCATATGTTAGAGACTTTTTTCGCCTTCATAATCCACAATACGTCTTTTTTCGGTGGATTATTTGCTTTTTGCCGGGGATTAGATCCCGTAAAGTAATTCTCCAAGGCGGCGAGGAGATTGCGATGTTTGACAATATCAACAACCACGATTCCCACGACACCGACAATCGTTTGCGGAATAACCTTCGGCTATTCGATCGCGACAGCCTGAAGATACTTCATCCGCTGTTTCGAGATGCCCTTCGTCTGCTCGCCCACCGGCATCAGACGGACAAGCGTGAAACACGGTTGCTGCCGCTGGTACGCCTGGCACCGCCGACCCGCGACGACCAGCAGCCGGAAATGTTTCCGGTCACGGTCATCGGTCGTGACCGTACAGCCGCCCAGCCGACACAGTTGCACCATTGACAAGCGAAAACAGCGCGTAAGGGCATGAACCGGGCCGTATTGGCCGTTCCTGCCCGCCCGGAGGGCGCATTGCCGGCATTTTGACGAGCCCATGGCGAAGACTGATCCCGATCCCGCATTGAGATCTCTACCGAAGAGGCCTTTGCCTGACGCCCACGTCGTATTTCGGAGTTTTCCCAGTTCAAAAGCTCCCCTGCGGTACGGGGGAGAGCGACCGCCCCCTTTCGGTCGCAGCCGCATCGACGAGCGGCCACCGGACACCCGTCCACTCTCGCAGGTGCCCGGAGGCAACAGGAACAGCGGGATATGCCGCAACAGATCCCGTCAGACACCCGGTCAAAGTTCCGCTTGCAGGCGGCGATGGAGAGTACCGCGAGGCGTTCAGATCCCCCCATCTGAACGCCTCTTCTCTTCTTTGCTCTTCGCAACCTGGCAGACCGGATACAGCGCGAGACGCATCACGGTGCGACACACGCCAAACGGGTGCCGGAAACCTTTCATTAACCATTCGTAAAGGAATGCGGCGTGAAACTGGCGTTAACGAATCTTGCGGTTTCTGCTTTCGTTAGCGGACCGCTGATCAGGAGCAGAGGTGCGCCGCCATGCTGAACTTTCTCTCGGCCCGCGTTTCCAATCTCTTCGACAAGGTGCCGCCGGCAACGCTCAGCTCCACCGCATTTCTGCTTGTGGTCGGCGCAGCACTGGGCTTCGGCCTGCCGCTTGGCCTTGACCACCCCTACGACTGGGCGTTCCACGGTGTGTTCTTTGCGCTGCTGACAGTTTCGCTGTCTGGCTTCTTCCAGGGGCGCGCGCTGCCCGCCTTCGTCATCGCGCTGCTGCTCGCCGCCGGCGGTGAGATCATCCAGGGCAAGCTCGGCTACCGCGAGATGTCGGCGGCCGATTTCGCTGCAAGCATGATTGGCGCACTTTCGGCGGCCGGGGTTCTCTCGATCCGTGTTCCCGCTCCCTTTCCCGCCGAGGAACTGAGCTTCATCGAACGCGCTCGCGCCGATCGCGGCCTGCGCGACTGAGCTTCGCGCAGGCGGGTTTGCCCGTTTCCATCGCAAGGAATACGTGCCCCGGCCTCACACGTCCGAACGTTCCACCCATTTGGTGACGTGCGGCGCAGAGTAAGCCGTGAACCTTTCCAGCAGCGCCGCCGGATCGTCATCGATCGCCAGCATCGCGCGGTGCTCGACGCGCACGAAGCCTTCGGTCACCTGATGATCGAGGAAGGCGGCAAGCTTCGAATAGTAGCCCGCCACATCCAGCAGACCGCAGGGCTTTTCGTGGTGGCCGAGCTGGGCCCACGTCCACACCTCGAACAGCTCCTCCAGCGTGCCGATACCGCCGGGCAGCGCGATGAAGCCATCCGAGAGATCGGCCATCATCTTCTTGCGCTCGTGCATGGAGGCGACGACGTGCATCTCGGTCAGGCCCTTGTGGGCGATCTCGCGATCGACCAGCGCCTGAGGCATGATGCCGACGACCTCGCCGCCGGCGGCGAGCGCAGCGCTCGCCACCCGGCCCATCAGCCCGATTTCCGCCCCGCCATAGACCAGTCGCAGGCCGCGCCGAGCGATCAGTTCGCCCAGCGCCTCTGCCGCCGCCAGATAGTCGGGCCGGTTGCCCGGATTGGATCCGCAATAGACGCAGACCGCTTTCAGTTCGCTCATGCTCGTTCTCCGGGCGCCGGTGAAAACCTCGGTACTATTTCGACAGTTCGTCCAGGATCCGCGCCCAGGAGCGGATGCCGTGGTGGAAGCTCGTCATGTTGTACTTCTCGTTGGGCGAGTGGACCTGATCGTCATCAAGGCCGAAGCCGACGAGCAGCGAGTCCATGCCGAGCTTCGTCTTGAAATCGCCGACGATGGGGATCGACCCGCCGCAGCCGATGGTCACCGCCTGCGTGCCCCATTCCGCGCTCAGCGCATCGCGCGCCTTGGCGAGCGACGGGCTGTCGAAATCGAGCCGAAGCGCCGGCGAACCGCCATGCTCGGCGAAATCCACCTTGCAATCGGCCGGCACCTTGGCACGGACATAGGCACGGAAGGCCGCGCGGATCTTTTCCGGGTCCTGGTTTCCGACAAGGCGGAAGGAGACCTTGGCCGAGGCCTTGGAGGCGATCACCGTCTTGAAGCCCGCCCCCTGATAGCCGCCGGAAATTCCGTTGATCTCGCAGGTGGGCCGCGTCCACACCTTTTCCAGCGGCGTGCGGTCGGTTTCGCCGGCCGGGATGTTCAGCCCGACGTCGCCCAGGAAATCGTCGCTCGAAAAGCCAAGGCCGTCCCACATCTCCTTCACATCCGCCGGCATCTCGATGACGCCATCATAAAAGTTCGGCACGGTCACCCGGCCGGTCTCGTCGCGCAAACCGTCGAGAATATCGACCAGCACATGGATGGGATTGCGCGCAAGCCCCCCGTACATGCCCGAATGCAGATCGCGATTGGCTGCGGTGATGGTGATCTCCTCGCCGACCAGGCCACGCAACATGGTGGTGATGGCGGGTGTCCTGGCGTCCCACATGCCGGTGTCGCAAACGAGCGCCAGATCCGCTTTCAGCTCCTCGCCATTCGCTTCCAGAAAAGGATGCAGCGAAGGCGAGCCGCTTTCCTCTTCGCCCTCCAGCATGACGGAGACGGAAATCGGCAGGTCGCCGGCCTCGGAAATCCAGGCCCGGGCGGCTTCGACGAAGGTCATCAGCTGGCCCTTGTCGTCGGCCGCGCCACGGGCAACGATGATCTTCGTGCCGTCAGGCTTCGTCGCGATGCGCGGGGCGAAGGGCTCGGTTTCCCACAAGTCGAGCGGATCGACCGGCTGCACGTCGTAATGGCCGTAGAACAGCACATGCGGGCCGGGCTTACCCTTCCCCTTGCGGTGACCGATCACCATCGGGTGACCGTTGGTGTCACGCACCGACGATTCGATGCCGATGCCGGTCAGCTCCTTCGCCAGCCATTCCGCAGCCGCCCGGCAATCGCCGGCGTGCGCAGGGTCGGTGGAGATGGAGGGAATGCGAAGCAGGTCGAACAGGCGCTCGAGACTCTTGTCGAAATCGGCGTCGATGCGGTCGAGTACAGCGGAAAGCTTGTCGGAGGACATGAGGGCGGGAGACTCCTTGGAAGGGACCGGGAAAAGGACCGGGGAAAGGGATCGTCCGGAGCATGCCCCGCCCGGATTGAACCGATCGACGGCGACATGCGCAAGGCGGCGCTTGAAATGCGTCCGGCCATCAGGATTAGGCCATTCCACGGGTTCCGGCAATGTGCTCGCGAGGCGCAAGTGTCGAGAATTTCCAAAGCTGTGCATGAGTGGCATCGGTGATAAGGTCGCGCCGCGTTGAGACGCGCCGATGACACTGGCCAATGACACTGGCGACATGCAGAGCGCGCTGACATTCGTCGCGCGCCGCCGTCAACGCCGAACCACGACCGGGAAGACGATGACGCCGTACGACATCCTGAAGAGCCCGCTCTGGCTCGCCGAAATCGCCACCCAGGCGAAGTCCTTTGCCGCCAATCCCATTCTCGGCAGTTCGCGGCTCAACGAGCGGGGGCTGCATCTGGCGCGCGTCAAGATCGCCGCGCGCATGGCCGAGGCGCGGCGCAAACGGCTCGCCCGCCGCGTCGACGCCGCCGACCGCGCCGCCTATGAGCGTGACGGCTATCTGGTGAAAGAGAATTTCCTGCCGGTGGAGACCTTCAGGCGGCTTCGCGGCGAGGTCTTCGGCCGCTCGTTTCCGGCCCGCGAGATGCGTCAGGGCCGCACGGTGACGCGCATGGTACCCTTGCCGGTCTCGCTTCTGGCCGTCATGCCGGCGACGCGGGAGGTGGTGGAGAGCCCGTTCCTGCGCGCCGCCATGCATTACATGTCCTCGCGCTCCGGCGAGCCCACGTTTTTCATCCAGACGGTTCTGGCCGAGGCGCAGGGCCGCAAGCCCGACCCGCAGACGGACCTTCACGCCGATACGTTCCATTCGACGGTGAAGTGCTGGCTGTTTCTTGAGGATGTCGGCCCCGACGACGGCCCCTTCCGCTTCGTTCCGGGCTCGCACCGGCTGACGGAGGAACGGCTCGGCTGGGAATACGAGCAGAGCCTTCACGCCTGCGAGACCGGCGGGCACACGGCGCTCGGCTCCTTCAGGGTCAAACCGGAGGAACTGGGGGCCCTCGGCTATGGCGACCCGATCGCGGTGACGGTTCCCGCCAACACGCTGGTGATCGCCGACACCTTCGCCTTCCACGGCCGTACTCCAAGCCCGCGCCCGACGGTGCGCGTGGAGATCAACGGCAATTTGCGCCGCAACCCGTTTCTGCCCTGGACCGGGCTTGATCCGGTCGCGCTGCCGGGTATCCGCCACAACCAGATGAACCTGAACATGGCCTGGGCGGATTTCCGCGAGAGACGTTGGGGCAAGAAGAACGTTTGGCGCGATGTGGGCGAAACGGCTGTGGATGGGCCGGTGATGGTGTGACCGGTTTGCGGTCGTTCCCGTATGGAGAGATCACGGCATGAATTGCCGGCTCCGACCGGCAATCCATGCCGTGAACCATCCCTGCGGGAACAGCCCTCGCATGCCTGCCCTACTCCGCCGCCTCAGCCGGACGATACCCGAGCTTCTCGTTCAGCTTCCCGATCAGCTCCATCGCGCTTTCCGCGATCACCGTGCCCGGCGGGAAGATGGCGGCCGCACCCGCCTGATACAGTGCCTCGTAGTCCTGCGGCGGGATCACGCCGCCGACAACGATCAGGATGTCCTCGCGGCCCTCGTCGGCCAGCGCCTGCCTCAGCGCGGGGACCAGCGTCAGGTGGCCGGCGGCGAGCGATGACACGCCCACCGCATGAACGTCGTTCTCAACCGCCTGACGCGCGGCCTCTTCCGGTGTCTGGAACAAGGGGCCGATGTCGACGTCGAAGCCGAGGTCGGCAAAGGCCGAGGCGATGACCTTCTGACCGCGGTCGTGGCCGTCCTGGCCCATCTTGGCTATCAGGATGCGCGGGCGGCGGCCGTCATTCTCCTCGAACGCCGCGACCATACTGGCAACCTTCTCCACCGCCTCCGACATGGCTCCAACCTCGCGCTTGTAAACGCCGGAAATCGACTTGATCTCCGCCTTGTGACGGCCGAAGACCTCTTCCATCGCCAGGGTGATCTCGCCGACCGTGGCGCCGGCGCGCGCCGCATCGACGGACAGCGCCAACAGGTTGCCGTCGGCCTTCGCCCCCGCCGTCAACGCCTTCAGCGCCGCATTCGTCGCCGCCTCGTCGCGTGTCGCGCGCAGCTTCGCGAGCTTTTCAAGCTGCTGGGCACGCACCTGGGCATTGTCGACCTTGAGGACGTCGATCTCGTCGGCACGCGTCGGCTTGTACTTGTTGACGCCGACCACCGTCTGCGTGCGGCTGTCGATGCGCGCCTGGGTCTTGGCCGCCGCTTCCTCGATCCTGAGCTTCGGGATGCCCTTCTCGATGGCCTTGGCCATGCCGCCGAGCTTCTCGACCTCGCCGATATGCTCCAGCGCCTTGGCCGCGAGCTCGTAGGTCAGCCGCTCCACGTAGAACGAACCGCCCCAGGGATCGATCGTGCGTGTCGTGCCGCTTTCGGCCGCAAGGAAAAGCTGGGTGTTGCGCGCGATGCGGGCGGAGAAATCGGTGGGCAACGCCAGCGCTTCGTCGAGCGAGTTGGTGTGCAGGCTCTGCGTGTGGCCCTGCGTTGCCGCCATCGCTTCCACGCAGGTGCGCATCACGTTGTTGAAGACATCCTGCGCCGTCAGCGACCAGCCGGACGTCTGGGAATGCGTGCGCAAGGAGAGCGACTTGGGGTTCTTCGGCGCGAACTCTTCGCGGATGAGCTTCGCCCAGATGAGGCGCGCGGCCCTGAGCTTGGCGACTTCCATGAAGAAGTTCATGCCGATCGCCCAGAAGAACGAAAGGCGCGGGGCGAACGTGTCGATATCCATGCCCGCCGCCACACCGGCGCGCGCATATTCGATGCCGTCGGCGATGGTGTAGGCGAGTTCCAGATCCGCCGTCGCCCCCGCCTCCTGCATGTGATAGCCGGAAATGGAAATGGAGTTGAACTTCGGCATGTGCTTCGCCGTGTAGGCGAAGATATCGGAAATGATCCGCATCGAGGGCTGCGGCGGGTAGATGTAGGTGTTGCGGACCATGAACTCCTTGAGGATGTCGTTCTGGATGGTCCCCGACAGCTTCTCCTGCGTCACGCCCTGCTCTTCGGCCGCCACGATGAACAACGCCAGCACCGGAAGCACCGCGCCGTTCATGGTCATCGACACGCTCATCCGGTCGAGCGGAATGCCGGAGAACAGCGTGCGCATGTCGAGGATGCTGTCGATCGCCACCCCCGCCATGCCGACGTCGCCGGTCACGCGCGGATGATCGCTGTCATAGCCGCGATGGGTGGCGAGATCGAAGGCGACAGACAAGCCCTTCTGCCCGGCCGCGAGATTACGGCGGTAGAAGGCGTTGGAATCCTCGGCCGTGGAAAAGCCGGCATATTGGCGGATGGTCCAGGGCTGCTGGACATACATGGTCGGATACGGCCCGCGCAGATAAGGCGGCAGGCCCGGCCACGTCTCCAGAAAGTCGAGACCGTCGAGATCGCTGCTGCGGTAAACGGGCGCGACCGCGATTTCCTCCGGCGTCACCCAGGGCGCATCGCCCCCTTGCGGCGTGGCGGGGGCCACATCGGCATACTCGATCGTGGAGAAATCCGGAATTCGGGTCATCGTCTCGCCTCCGGGCCTTGCCGGCCCCCTATTTTCGATGCGGGCCCTGAGGCCCTCATTTGTCGCCGGTCCGGGCCTTGCGGCCCCGTGCGCCGAAAAGAGCCGCCGCCACCATGGCAGCCGCGCTTCTCAGTCCTCCTCCCCGTCCAGCTCGCTCAGGCCCAGACTAGCATGGATCATGCGGAGCGCGCCCAGGACGTCACACCCCTCGTAGAGGGCGATCTCGACGCCTGCCTTTTCAAGTGCGCCATCCTCGTCGACCGGCCGGCCGGCAATGTAGACATGCGCCGCCCCCGCCTTCTTCAAGGCGGCCGCGATTTCCGCGCCCGTTTCCGCGTAAAGCGCATCGGAGGAACACAGGCAGGCGATATCGGCGGAAGCCTTGCGGAAGGCGTATTCCGCGCTTTCGGCATCGCCCAGCGGCTCGCTCGGCTCCGCCTCGATGCCGCCAGCCTCGAAGACATTCTTCGCCCAGGTGGCGCGGGCGGTGAAATCGGCGACACGACCAAAATTGGCGAGCAGAACCGTCGGCCGGCGCCCGTGCATCTCGAGATAGGCGTCCGAGGCCTCGCGCAGCATCTCGAAATGCCGCGCCACGCGGCAGGGCTTCAGGATATCCGCGTCCAACCGCTGCAACGCATCGCGAGCACGGGAAAGGTCCGCCGTCGTCGCCCCCGACGCCGCCTCGTTGACGAGCGCGCGCGAGAGCTCGCCCTGCCCCGGCGGCGGCAGCACGACATCGGTGGTGGAGCGTCCGATATCCGGCTCGCTCACCTTCATCACGCTCACCGCCTTTTCGGAAAGATTGGGGAAGCTCGACGTGCCGGTGAGCGCATCGCGGCGCGTGGCGATTGCGCGGGCCCGAGCCTCTTTCGTCCTGCCGATCGCGGCCGCGACGGAACCGCTGCAATAGGCCTGGTCGATGCCGCCTTCGGCCTCGACCTGCTGAAAGAGCTTCCAGGCTTCAGCCACCAGAGCGTCGGTCATCGCCTCCACGGCTCCCGATCCCGCCGCCGGATCGGCGACCCGATGCAGGTTCGATTCCTCGATCAGGATCGTCTGCGTGTTGCGCGCGACCCGGCGGGCAAATGAATCCGGCACACCCAGCGCCTCGGTGAAAGGCAGCACGGTGACACTATCGGCCCCGCCCACACCGGCGGCGAAGGCGGCGACCGTGGTCCTGAGCATGTTCACCCAGGGATCGCGCCGCGTCATCATCCGCCACGCCGTCTCGGCGTGAATGAGGAGCGGCTTCTGCTCAAGCCCGCTGGCGTCCAGAACCCGCGCCCACAGCCTGCGCATCGCTCTCAGCTTGGCGATGGTCGCGAACTGATCCGCGTCCGCGGCAAGCACCACCTCCACGCGGTCCTGCGGGTATAGATCCTCGCAGCGCGCGCCGTCGAGCATGCGAAGGTAGGTGACGGCGGTGGCCAGCGTGTAGGCCAGTTCCTGAGCCTCACTCGCCCCCGCGCCGTGCCACGTGCGCCCGTCGGCACTCGTCAGCGGCCCCTTGAAGCCCGTGTCCTGACAGAAATGCACCAGATCCCAGAGCCGGGGCGACATCGCGTCGATGGAGCCGGTGAGCCAACCGTTGGCCGCCAGACTGCCGATCGGATCGATCGCGACGCGCACGTTGAGCGCGGCCGGATCGATGGCGCGCTTCTCAGCAAGCGCCAGCAGCATCGCAAGGGCGGAACGGGTCTGGTAGCCGGCATCCAGCCGTAAGACGACGAGATCCAGAAGAACCCCGTCGAACAGACGTTCCATATCATCGATCGTGTCAATGGCAAGGCCGGCCCCGCGCGCGTGTTTGGATGGCGCGAAAATGAGGTCAATGCCGCCGGCACCGTTTTCCAGCTCCTCCATCATCATCGCGTTGGCTTCGCCCGGGTCGGGATGTTCGACCCGCGCCATGACCGTCCAGGGCAGACCTGCGGCACGGCCGACCAACGCCTCCGCGTCCCTGCGGCCGCGGTAAAGCGGCTCCATCGTCAGACCATCATAGGTTGTCGATCGAAGGCGATCGAAGGGGCGCCCCTTCAGGGCGGCCTCCACCGCGGCCATCCAGGCCACCTCGTCAACCGCCGCAAATCCTCCCGCCAACTCGATCACGTCATTGCCTTCCACGCTTTTCCACCCACCGGGACCAACCACCTCCAGCAAAAGTGATCGCGAGGCCGCCAGCTTCCCTACCCGTTTTATAGTCGCGCATGAAAACACCGTGCAACACAACTATTTGGGGAAGAATCGTTCACATGTAGGAGACGGCAAAGTCGCGATCCAGAGCATTTGAATCTAGGAAAAACCCATTAGAATGAATACTAACATAAGGAATTTTGATAGACCTCCTGCCACTTTCAACGTAGGGTAATTCTGCGAGGGGGAAATCGTCCCTGCCTTTTTCGCCAATGACGGACTCGACGTTCGCATTTTGAACGCAATTACCGGATTAGCGATCGCGATTACTAGCGTAGCCCGACATGAGCCAAGATCAGAAAGGCCAATAACATGGACGGAATGAACGACCTTTTTGAGACATCCCGAAAACTCAATCGGGCGACCGATCCGGGACCGGTGCTCGACGGACTTGAAACCGTGTTTCGTCATTACGGCGCCACGCATGTTCTGATCACCGGCCTGCCGATGCCGAACCGTCCGATCGATCATCTCGTGCTGCGGATGAGCTGGCCGGACAAGCGCCGCGACGGCGCGGAACTCAATGGCGTACACCCTTCCGACAGCGTGCTGCTTGCATCGCTTTCCGCCATCCGCCCCTTCGTCTGGAAGTCGGACACCGGCGACGCGGAGCATTCGGAGCTTCTGGAAGCGGCCGGCGGCAACCAGGGCGATGTCAATGTCCTGCTCGTGCCGGTCGACGATATTGCGCCCTTCCAGGCGACGATCATCTGCGCCGGCCCGAACATGGAAATCGCTCCGGAGCAGTTTACCGGGCTCAGCATGCTGGCCACCGTCGCCTTCCGCCGTCTCATTCAGTTGGGCGTCGTTTCCACGGACCGTCCCGGCGATCTCTCGGCGCGAGAACGGCGCGTGCTTGAGCTGACAGCGCTTGGCAAGACGGCCGCCGATATCGCGGAGCTGCTGAAGATCTCGCAGCGCACGGTGCACGCGCACCTGCAGAACGCGGGCTCCAAGCTCAACGCTTCCAACAAGACCCACACTGTTGTGGAAGCCTTGCGCTACGCCCAGATCCATCTCTGACAGCCATCTTACGACAGTGCCCGCCGCCCTTCGGCGGCGTCGGCTCCTGGCCTCTCTCCGTCCCCCTGGAGAGGGGCTTTTTTGTTCCCTTGCTCCGCCCGGCCCCACGGCACATGGCGTGCCATTCCGGCACAGGTGAGCACGGCACGAAGCTTGCCATTCATCCTCCATTAACGATTTGGCGTCCCGCAAGGCACCTGCCTGCGGTCTTTGCGTCCGTTTTTGGAGTTGGCCCCATGCAGCGTCGCACCTTTCTCACCGGCACATTGGCAACGCTGGCGCTACCGGCCCTCGCACGACCGGCCACCGCCGCGATCCGGCTCGCCGATATGCGCGGCTCCTTCGGGGCAGAGGCACGCGACCTGCGCCCGGACGCCACAGATGACCAAAGCCGGGCCTTGCAGCGCGCGATCGACGCTGCCGCCGCAGGCGGACGGGCGCTCTACATTCCCGCCGGCCGCTACACCGTTTCCAACCTGCGCCTTCCCTCGGGCACCCGGCTCATCGGCGTCCCGGGTCAGACACGTCTCGTCTATCGCGGCGGCGGGCACATGATCTTCGCCGAGGGCGTGGAGAATGTCGGCCTCGACGGGCTGGTGCTCGACGGTGCCAATCTGGGCCTTGGAGAGTACGCTCCCGCGCTCGTGCATCTCGTTCAGGCCCGGGCGGTCGCCATCACCGATTGCGAGGTCCTGGGCAGCGCCCAAAGCGGCATCGCGCTCGACCGCTCGTCGGGCCGGGTGGAGAACACCACCGTGCGCGGCGCGGCCCAGGCCGGCATCCGGTCGGTGGAGGCGCGCGGCCTCAGGCTTTCCGGCAACATTGTCACCGACTGTGCCAATGGAGGCATTCTGGTCCACCGCTGGAAGGAGGGCGAAGACAACACCATCGTTTCGGGAAACCGTATCGAGCGGATCGCCGCGCGTGACGGCGGCTCGGGCCAGAACGGCAACGGCATCAATGTCTTTCGTGCGCACGGGGTGATCATTTCGGACAATCACATCTCCGATTGCGCCCTCACCGCCGTGCGCGTCAACGCCGGCTCGAACGTGCAGGTCACCGGCAACACGGCACTTCGCAGCGGCGAAACAGGGCTTTTCGTGGAGTTCGGCACGCAGGGCGCCGTCGTCTCCGCCAACCTCGTCGACGGTGCGGCGACCGGCATTTCCGTCTCCAACTTCGATCACGACGGCCGGCTCGCCGTGGTGAGCGGCAATATCGTGCGCAACCTGAAGACCACGATCCCCTACGAGGATCCGAACCAGGGTCGCGGTATCGGCATCGCGGTGGAGGCGGATACAACGGTCACAGGCAACGTGATCGAGAACGCGCCGGAATTCGGCATGGTGCTCGGCTGGGGGCCCTATCTGCGTAATGTGACCGCGACCGGGAACGTCATCCGCAAGGCGGGCGTGGGCATCGCGGTTTCGGTGGCAGAGGGCGCGCGCTCGACCGTGATCGCGAACAACATTCTTTCCGGCGTGGAAAACGGCGCCGTTGTCGGCTACCGCTGGAACGAGAGGGCGACGGGCGACCTGGCGAGAGGTCCCGAGGACTGGCCGCATCTGACGGTCGCGGGCAACCGGGTGAGCTGAAGGTTCAGCCACCGTGAACGGTGCGTTCAGCCGTGGCAGGCTGGTGCTTCCGGCCGTATGCCCCATCTTAAGGGCCAACAACGTTCCTCATGCTTGGAGGTGGCCCATGTCCATCCGTCCGATCAAGCAGATTTCCGGTACCCAGCAGACGCTGGAAGGTGCCGGCGTGAAGCTCAACCGTGTTTTCGGCTTCGGCGATCCCTCGCTGACCGATCCGTTCCTGATGATGGATGATTTCCGCTCCGACCGGCCGGAGGACTATCTGGCCGGTTTCCCGTGGCATCCCCATCGCGGCATCGAAACCATCACCTACGTGCTCGCCGGCTCCGTCGATCACGGCGACAGCCTCGGCAATCGCGGCACGCTTGGTGCCGGCGACGTGCAGTGGATGACGGCCGGCAGCGGCATCATGCACCAGGAGATGCCCGAGGGCGATGCGCAGGGCCGCATGCACGGCTTTCAGCTGTGGGCGAACCTGCCCTCGCGGCTGAAGATGACCGATCCGCGCTATCAGGACATCCCCGCCGGCGAGATCCCCGAGATCGTCGACGACGACGGTACCACCGTGCGCGTGGTTGTCGGAGACTTCTGGGGCAAGAAGGGACCGGTCGACGGCATCGCGGCCGATCCGCAATATCTCGACATCTTCGTCCCGCCGGGAAAGCGCAAGGTCTTCCCCGTGGACACCTACCGTCAGGCTTTCGCCTACATTTTCGAGGGCTCCGGCAGCTTCCGGGATGCCTCCGATCCCTTCGGCGTGCTGACCGAGAAACAGGTGAACGGCGAAGAGGTCCACGTGCGCGACGAGAGCGGCAACCGCACGCTGGTCGTCTTCGATTCAGGTGATGAAGTCGTCGTTCAGGCCGGTGAAATGGGCATCCGCTTCCTGCTGGTTTCCGGCGCTCCGATCAAGGAGCCGGTCGCCTGGCACGGGCCGATCGTCATGAACACCCGCGAGGAACTGGTGGAGGCCGTGCGCGATCTGCAGAACGGCACCTTCATCAGGGACAACGCGATCATCCGATAATGGCATGAAGAAACAGAGTGGGCGGACCATCCTGAGCAGGCGCGTGAGCTCTGTCTCGACGGATGGTCCGCCCGATCCCTCCTACGTCCGCACCATCTGCGCAAATCCATCGACCGTGCGGACATGGCCCGCGACGACGCCAAGGCGCGTGGCGACCGGTGCGCCGTTGAAGCCCTTCAGAACCGCAGCCTGATCCTCGTCCGCCTCAAGCAGCGCCGAAATCACACCCGCCATCATCGCTTCGGCGGCCCGCGTGCCGCCATCGTCGCATTTCAGCGCAATGCCGAGGCCGAGTTCGGGAATGGCGCCGCAGAAGACACCCTCCGCACCGGTCTTGACGAAGACCCTGTCACCGAAGGCCGTCATCACGTCGGTGCAGAAACGTCCCGTTCCGGCAACCATGTGCGGGTTGGCGGTGCAGGCCTCATAGAGCGTCTGACAGGCCCCGGCGCGGCCCGCCTCCAGCCCCTCCCCCGTCGCGAAGACGGCGAAGGCCCTGGCGAGCCCGGTCAGCGGGACGGCGAATGTCGGGATCGAACAACCATCGATGCCGCAAACGTCCTGCCCGTGCGCGGCCCCCGTCATCGCCTCCAGAACCGCGCGAATCTCTTGCTGAACAGGGTGGTCGGCCTTCACGTAGCCACGCGTTTGCGCGCCCATCACGCGTGCAAGGCCAAGAAAGCCCGCATGCTTGCCCGAACAGTTGTTGTGAAGCGGCGAAGGCTCCTCGCCGGCGAGGTGAAGCGCGCGCCTGTCGGCCTCCAGCCGCGGCCATTGCGGCCCGCATTCCAGCGCATCCTCATCGAGCCCCGCCTTCATCAGCATGACGCGGGCGGCATTGACGTGAACCGGCTCGCCATTGTGAGAGGAACAGGCGAGCGCCAGTTCCGCAGGCGCGTAGTCCAGCGCCTCGGCAGCGCCCGATTCCACCAGCGGCAACGCCTGAAGCGCCTTCACCGCCGAACGCGGATAGACGGGCCGGGCCACATCGCCAAGGGTCACGACACTCGCCCCGTCTGCATCGAGGATGGCAAGCGCCCCGCGATGTCGCGATTCCACGAGATCGCCACGGGTGACTTCAACAAGGACGGGATTGGACATGAGCAGGTTCTTCGACACGATGGTGCAGTGATTAAGGAAAGGAACCGCGCGTTCCTCCCAAGATTGGATCTTTGAGACGGGACTGGATCTACAGGACGGCCGTCGTCTCGTTCATCGCGCCATGGATCCAGCGCTCCAGCCGCGCGATCGCCTCGTCAAGCACCTCGTCCTTCTTGCAAAAGCAGAAACGGATGAAGCTATGCGGCGCATCGGAGCCGTAGAAGGCGGAGACGGGAACCGCCGTGACGCCGGCTTCCACCGTCAGCCGGCTGCAGATCTCGACATCGCCGAGCCCCGGCATCAGTCCTGCCGCGTCGCAGGTGATGAAATAGGTGCCCGCACAGGGCAGAACAGCGAAGCCGAGACGCGCCAGGCCGTCGGACAGCCGGTCGCGCTTGGCCGCCAGATCTGACGCCAGCGTATCGAAATAGACGTCGCCCTTGGCAAGGCCGTAGGCCACCGCCTTCTGCAGGTTCGGCGCGGTGGTGAAGGTGACGAACTGGTGCGCCTTGGCGATCGGGTCGAGAAGCCCCGGCGCCGCGGTGATATAGCCGACCTTCCAGCCGGTGAGCGAGAAGGTCTTGCCGGCTGAACCGATGCGCGCGGTGCGCTCGCGCATGCCGGGAAACGTCATCAGCGGACGATGGCGAGCGCCGTCGAAGACGAGGTGTTCGTAGACCTCGTCGCAGATGGCATAGAGATCGTGTTCGACGCAGAGCCGGGCGATGCCGGCGAGTTCCTCGTCGCAAAACACCTTGGCGGCCGGATTCATCGGATTGTTGATGAGGATGGCCTTGGTGCGCGGGGTGATCGCGGCAGCGAACGCATCGAGATCGAGCGCCCATTCCGGCGGTGTCACCCGCACGCGCACCGGCGTGCCGCCCGCCCGCTCCACCATCGGCAGATAGCAATCGTAGAGCGGTTCGATGAGGATGACCTCGTCGCCGGGCTCGATCAGCGCCAGCAGGCAGTCGGCGATCGCCTCGGTCGCGCCGGAGGTCACCAGCACTTCGCGCTGCCAGTCGATGTCGAGCCCGTAGAAGCGCCGGTTCGTCTCCGCCACCGCCTGGCGCAGTTCCGCCAGGCCGAGCATTGGCGGATACTGGTTCGGGCCAGCCATCAGCGCTGCGGAGGCCTGCGCGCGCACATCCTCCGGACCGTCGACATCGGGAAAGCCCTGGCCAAGATTGATAGCGCCATGCTGCACGGCAAGGCGTGACATGGTTTCGAACACGGTCGTGGGGAGACCGGTGAAAACGGAATTCGTGGGCTTCATGGGCATACATCCCTGCGATGGGGCACGGAATATAGTCCCGTTTGCTTTGGCCGCACAATCCTTGATTGATCAGTGGTTTGCGAAATCATATTACGTTGCATAAGTTTTTTCTGTCTGACAGTGTTGGCCGGACTCCTCCTTCCCTATGGACAATTCGAGATGCCCCGATACGACAGCAAGCGACATATCGGTGATTTGGCGCTGTTTGGCGGGAAGCCTCTGGCCGCAAGGCCGCTGCATGTGAACCGGCCCAACGTCGGCGATCTCGACACTTTCCAGGCCCATGTCGCGGAAATGTGGCAAAGTCGCTGGTTTTCCAATGACGGTGCGCATTTGCAAGAGCTGGAAATGCGGCTCAGCAGGCACCTGCAGGTGCGCAACTGCGTGCTGATGTGCAACGGCACGATCGCGATGGCAGCGCTTTTGAAGGCGATGGGGCTCACCGGCGAGGTCATCACTCCTTCTTTCACCTTCATTTCCACGGCTCACACGCTGCGATGGGCAAATATCCGCCCGGTCTTTTGCGACATCGACCCGGCATCCATGACGATCGACACAGATCATTGCGAACGTCTCATCACGGAGCGCACGAGTGCGGTCATAGCCACCCATATCTGGGGACAGGCCTGCGATATCCAGCGTCTCAGCGCCATCTGTCGGGCACATGGGATCGCGCTTCTCTTCGACGCGGCCCATGCCTTCGGCTGCACCGGTGGAGGCAAGCCGCTCGGCGGCTTCGGCGATGCCGAGATCTTCTCCTTTCACGCCACCAAGGCTTTCCACACATGCGAAGGCGGCGCTGTCACGACCAACGACGACAAGCTTGCCGATACGTTGCGCAAGATCCGCAATTTCGGCTTCGATGACCACGGCACGGTTGCCCTGCTCGGAACGAATGCCAAGATGTCCGAGATCCATGCCGCCATGGGTTTGACAAACCTCGACGCCTTTGCAGACACGGTCGCTCGCAACAGGCTTTGCCATGAGACATATGCGGAGGAACTTCGAGGCATCGGGGGACTTACCTTTCGCACCCCCGCATCGGCGGAAGCGAGCAACTTCCATTATGCAGTCGCCGAACTGGATGCGGAGGCTTTCGGTCTGGCACGAGACGACGTCCTCGCCATTCTCAATGCGGAAAACATCCTGGCACGCCGCTATTTCCATCCCGGCTCCCACCGCTGTGAACCACATGTCTCGCTTGATCCGGACGCAGGCCGGGCACTTCCAAACACCGAAGCGGCGAGCCGGCGTATCATCGTCTTTCCGGCCGGCGCCGCCATGCCGGTAGATTGCATCGGACCGATCGCCGACCTCATCCGCTTCCTGGCAGATAACGCAGGTGCCGTGCAGGCGGAACTGGGTAAAGCCCCCCACCCGCGACGGACCGCCCTGGGATGAACAAGCTCGCCGACTTCTACGAAGCACGCGTCGCTCACACAGCGCCGGACGACCTGCTGTCCCAGGTTGGGCACACCGAAGGGGGGCACCCCATAGATGCGAAGCAGCTCGCCTATATAACCGGGCGGATCGCCGAGCTTCTCGACCTGCGGCCGGATGATCGCCTGCTGGATCTTTGCTGCGGCAACGGAGCGATCACCAGATGCCTGGCCCCCAGGGCAGGCTCGATCACCGCTATAGATCTGACACCGGCCCTCATTGCGACCGCTCGTTGCCACGCCGCTGCCGCTAACATCTCCTACGATGTCGGCGACGCTCTCACCTATGGCCTCGCCGAAAGGCCGCCCGGCGACCACTTTGACAAGGTTCTTGTCTACGCTGCCCTTCAGCACTTCCGGAAGTCTCAACTGAACGATCTCATCGATTCCATTTCAGGCTGTACCAGAAGTGGTGCTTGCGTCGTCCTCGGGTTCGTGCCGGAGCGCAGCCGGCGCGGCACATTTTTCAAGACACCGCGGCAGAAAGCGACCTACCTCCTGCGACTGTTATTCGGGCGAGACCATATCGGCACGTGGTGGAGACGCAGAGACATCGCCCGCGTCTGTCGCGCGCGCGGGATCGCATGTTCGTTTCACGAAATCGCGCCGGTGCTTCGTGCAGCCAACCACCGTTTTGACATCGTCCTGCGCCTGCCATGAATGAAGCTGCGGCCATGACCGGCTATCTCTCACCTGACTATGCGAAGAGTTTTGAAGAATTCGGAGAGATTGTCGTCCTGCCGGAAAGCAGGATCGCGTTGCTGAAACGACCGATCGCGGATGATCTGTTCGACCTTGTCGGCCTCTATCCCTACACCATGTGCCCGGATTGGACGAAACTTCAACTCGATCGCCCTTTCCTTGAAAAAAGCGGCGCCGTTTCGGTGGTCTTCGTCGTTGATCCCTTTGCCGCCCCAACTTGCCTGCCGGCCCTGGAAGGATGGCCCGTCCTGCGCCCGATGAAAACGCACCTCGTCGTTGATGTCGGAGCCGGTTGGCGCCAAAGGACTTCAGCGACCGCGAGGCGTTATGTTCGCAAGGCCCGAGAGCGACAGACCTTCGAAAGGATCCCCGCCACCGCGGACAATGCGGACGCATTGTGGGCGATGTATCAGACGACGATCCGCCACCACGCCGTCACCGGGCTCGCCCGCCTTTCCCGTGATGCGATTGCCCGTCAGCTTGATGTCGACGGCGCGCTTCTGGTGCTGGCGAAGGAGGGGGCTCGCATCCTGGGCGCGATCCTGAGCTATCGACATGGCGAAACGGCCAATGCCCATCTGTTCTTTCTATCGCAAGAGGCGCGGGCCGCCCATACAAGTTACGGCCTCATTGACGCGACACTCGGCGAGTTCGAGCGCTTGGGATGCCAGAAAGTCAATCTTGGCGGCGTGGCCGGTGCCCGGGATGACACGTCCGGCGGCCTCTATCGCTTCAAACAGAACTGGACGAGGGAAACGCGAACAGCGTTTCTTTGTGGCGCGGTTCTCCAGCCACGAACCTACGAAATACTCACCATGGGAACATGCGATCCGAAAAGCGCATATTTCCCGCTCTATCGCGAACCCACCACATCTCCGGCGTAAAGCCATGATCTCGATCAATTCTCTTTGGATTAGTACTTCAAAGTCTATATGTTTTCTATTTAAGATTCTCACTATAACTTATACTGATAAGCACCCCTTTCCGGAATCGGCTCCCTTGAGATGAGATTTAAATGACCATTCGGACGATCTACCTTCACATTGGCCGAGGGAAAACGGGAACCACTTCGATTCAAAGGTACCTAGCCCAGAAACGCGACACGCTCCTGCAGCAGGGCGTTCACTATATTAGGGCGGGCGACGTCAACAACGGCCTTGGACATCAGGATTTCGCCAAAAGCTTCATCGCCGAACCTCCCCGCCACATGATCTCCCCAGAGAACCCGGAAGACGTTCGCCAAGCGATCCGCAGCGAAATTGTCGCGTCCGCCTCGCCGGTGTTCCTCATGAGTTCGGAGAATTTCATTCTCGGCTCCCCTTATCGGATCCGAGACTATTTCCATGGCACGTCGCCTGAGATGGAGATTAAAATAATATTCTTCGCCCGCTCGCAGGACGAGGTGGCGGAGTCGGAATACAATCAAATACTGAAGGTTAAAAACGAGACATGTTCGTTTGATGAATACATCAATACCCAACTTGCAGGAATCGATTACCAGGCCGACATTGCTGATTGGGTCGAGTGCTTTGGACATGACAAAATAATCTGTCGCATCTTCGACGCATCGCGAAATGATATAGTAACGCAATTCCTTGCGTGCATTCCCGATATTGATCCGAACGGCCTGCCTACGGTGAGCGAGAGTACGGCCGAAGGAAAGACCAATGCCGCATTGGGGTTCAAGGCCCTGACCGCCATTAGGCTCGTCAATGGCACCAACAGCGAAAGCATGCCGCAATTGCGTCGGGAAATCGCGCGCGCGTTCCAGGGCTCCGACATCCCCGCTCTCTTGTTCGACAGCGACCAGGCACGCTCCTTCCGCGCGCGGTTTGCAAGCAGCAACCTCGCCTTCACGAAACGCTACATTGGCGAAGGAACGGCGGATCTCGGAGGCAGGCGCTTCAGCGATGAGGAAAGGGACGCGATCCGACAGCGGGTAAGAGACCTCCGTTTGACCGGGTCTTCCAACTCGCCATCCAGTGCCGGTACTAGCGGACCGGTCGCTTCCGCTCCCTCACAAAATGCCCGCCTCCCGAACAATGGACCGATGCAGATGTTCAAAGCCCTCGTTTCGAGACTTCCCGTGGTCCGAGACAAGTTTCCAAGCGTCGAGTTCCGCCTGCCCATAAGCCCGACGGACACCGACATGCGGATGGTGAGGATCTTTATGGAGTCGATCCAGGTGTTCGGCGGCCCACTCGCAAAGAGAGGGCGCTTCGTCTGTTCGGTCGGGGCGGATGAAGAGCCCTTCGACCTCAAAGCGAAGTATGAATGGACACGAGAGCGACCCATCGATTTCCACTGGGTCGATCGCAACACGTTCAGAAAATGGACCTACGACGCGACCGGATTTGACCGGCACCATATTGAATCAGACGCCGACGTGGTTGCCTTCGTGGATGCCGACCTGCTGGTCGCGGGGGATTTCGACGACATTCTACGCCAAGCCCACCAGACACAAACGATGCTCGGTTTCATCGCACACGTCTCCCCGTTCGGGTTTCAGCGCTTCCGCGGTACGACCAGTCAGGATTGGTGGCGCCGGATCTACGAAGCCGCGGGCCTTGCGATGCCCGCACTGACTTTTGAACATACGGGCTGGGGCCTGGACTGGGATGCGATCTTTGGCGACAAGCCTTCGCCCATCCTTTCCAACGATCCGGACCACCGATATTGCCCCCCCTATTTCAACTATGGCGTTGTTGTTGCGCCGCGGTCCCTCTTCGAAAGGGTCGGAGAGACATTTGTTGACGATCTGGAACGCGTCGGAACCGTGCTCAGCACTCCATATGGTTCACAGATCGCCAACTGCATCGCCATCGAGCGCCACGCAATTCCCTGCGAAACAATTCACTTGAACTACAATTTTCCGATGAATCTGCCCGGTGACGAAATCCGCAGGCTCCACCCGCATCCGCAGGGCATGGACAGCTATGAGGACGTCAGGATCTTCCATTACATCGGACAGCGGAAGAAATTTTCGAGCGTCGAAGCTCTCCAGGAACTTATGGACAGCACGGATCTCACCGGTGCCTGGCCGATGTTTCAGAAGCGATTGCGGGCGGTCATCGATCGTATTGATATCAAATAGAAAACCGCCCCAGACCGAAAAGGACTTTATCCAGATCGGCTTGAGACGGTTCGCTGGTTTTCACCGGTGCGATGCTCTCTTTCAGAGAGCGCTAAAGCACACTCTTCGCCGCGTTCGCTTGAACGCTGGAGACTCTAATGCTGGACGTCCAGTTGCCGCCTGAGCTCGATCAGCGAAGCTTCCAGCCTGGCCAGGCGTGCTTCCTTCTCGGCCAGCTTCCGGCTCATAGCCTTGATCGATGCGAGTGCAACGCCGGAAGTATCAATGGTTGCAATTTTCGACTCGCCGACCCCCGTTCTGAACAGGGCATAAAAGTCCTGTGCCATCGGGCCGATATGCCGTGTGTCAGGATCGGTCTTGTATGACCATTCGGCGATATCGAGTTCATCGACTTTGGCCAGGATGGCATCCTCGTCGACTTTTACGATCTCAGTCTTGAGGCGCCGGTCCGAGTTCTCCGTCAGAGTCCCCGCGATCGTCAGATTACCGTCTTGATCAAGCAAGGCTTCGGCGCCGCCACCGCCACTGTGAGTGAACAGCAATCTGCCAGTAGCGGCGTTCTCGTGGGTAATGAACCAGGAAGCGCTTGTGTTCGAGTTGGTCATCGTGATGAACGAACCACCGTTATTCTTCAGGGTCAGCAAACCGCGCCCTGCCTTCGTGGAACTTGCGTCCTCGATTTGAATGGCCGCCGTACCAGTCGTCCCGTAGACATGCAACGGCACCACTGGCGCATTCGTGCCGACGCCCACAAATCCCGACGACGTCACGATGAAATCATCGTCCGTCCCGACGCCGTTCTCGACCTGGAAAGGCCCATCGGGCGTCGCCGTGCCGAGGCCGACATTGCCGTTGGAGGCAATATAGAGGGAATTGTTCGGAGCGGCCGGAACGATCTTAAAGGGAATGCGGCCCGCATTCGTCGCATCGCGGACGAAGAAGTTCGTCTCGTTGCCCGCGACATCCCATGTCTGGGCCGAAAAACCGGCAGAACCGTCCTGCTCCAGGCGAAGCCCGGGGCTGTTACCGTCGCGCACATGAAGCTGCAATGCCGGCGACGAGGTTTTGATGCCGACTCGGCCGGCGGAGCTGAGATAGAGGAGATTGTTGGGCGAATTGGCGTCGATCCACAATGGCCTCTTCGAATTCGTCGAATCCTCGATCACGAACATATTCGCGCCGCCATTGCTGGTTTCGTTCGCGATCAGTCGCCAGTCGACATTCGGGAAAGAGGAAGATGAGCTCGTGTCATTGAAGAAGATGCGAAGGTTGTTTTCCTTCAAAACCAACGTGTCGAAACCGAAATTTTCTCCGTTCACACAATCAACGCCCACACACAGGCTGCCCTGCACGATCACATCATCGGCGAAAACCTGATCCGCCCGGGCGGCGCCGGTAACGAGCGCGGACGACATCAGCAGGCCTGCGGCCAGCCCCATTCCAGCAAGCTTGGTCATAGATATTCTCTCCTCCGGCCCCCGCCGGTCATTTGGTGTTTATTTTCGTCCATGTTGCCCCGTACCCCGGTCCGCTCCGGGTTTCAGGGCCCATTTTGTCCATCCGCGCCGCCGTTTGCCTCGTTCCAACGACATGGTCGGGCGCCTTCTGCGACGCTCACTTACGGTCGCGCCCAGCCGTGCGGGGCGCTCAGCGAGGGGGCGAGAGTGACGGCCCGCACCAGCTCCAACGTCGCGCGCAGCGCCCCTGATCTTCGGCTAGCGCTCCTCCTGCTCGGTGGGCTGGAAGATGACGCCCCCCTTCACAAGGAAAGAGCCGCTCGCCGCGACGCCGGCATAACGCTCGGTCCTGGCGGCATCGCCACGACCGTTGTCGAGTGAGGCGTGTACGACGATCCTCTTGGAGGTCGCAGCGGTAAGCTGATAGTTGTAGCGCCCGTCCTCGACCTCTCCGAATTTCCTGAGATTGATGACCGGAGCCGTGCGCTCGGACCGGGCAGAGACCGAAAATCCGTTCGGCCCGGTGATCGTCAACGTCACATTTCGGTAGTCGCCGCCCAGATCGAAACCGACTGTCGCGCCGGAAAAGCGGTTGGTCGCGATCAGGTCGTCGCTCTCGGCCAACGCCGCGCCTGACCAACTCCCCACCACCGCGATGACAAGGGCAGCCAGAACCGGTACGAACGATGACCGCCGCGGGGCGCCGGATACCTTCCGGCAACGCGATATGGCGCCAGCGTCGCCCTGCCGCACCTCAAGTATCAGGTCCGCGAAACTCCCGCATGTCATCACGCGTCCTCCTCATCGCTTCCCGGTAACCCCCGGCAAACACAACAAACCATGGCTCAGGCGGAAATGTCGCCCGCGAACAGGATCGACCAAACGCAGACGACGACAGCCCATCGTCGTCCGCACGAATCCATCCCTCGTGCGAAAACGTGACGGAAGTGTACCTGACGCGAACGCAACTGCCAACAATGTCTCTTAAGAAAACAATCAGAAGCACGCAGTCTAGTTTTCGCCCGGCAGGCAAAATACCTAGCCGTAATGCGTGTAACGCCCCGCCCCTCCGACACGACGTGCCTCTCAACGGGAATTACATCAGGAAAAAGCAGGGACGAACAGGATGTCCGGCGGCTCAATGCAAATGCTCATTCGAATTTTGATCCGGATTTTGGGGTGAACAAGAAACAAGTTCTTTTCCCTCTTCCGACGCACGCCCTCGCCGCTTCTTTCGACGGTCACCGTCACCGCTCGTCTGCGCTTCTTGCGGTGTCACCACCAGTTCCTGTTCGGGGCTTTTTCCAACGCCGCTTTGCGAGGTCCTGCGCCTCGTTGATCTGGCCGGCGGTCATGCGCGGGCGCAACGCGGCACGCAGCTGAGATGCTTCGGCGTGTCCGGCCGCGCTCGCCAGATTGAGCCACATGTATCCGGTCACGAAGTCCTGCGGCATGCCGAGCCCGCGAAAGCTGAGAAGGCCGAGATTGGTCATCGCGGGCACGAAGCCCCCCGCCGCCGCCTGCCGGTAGTAGCGCGCGGCGATGCGATAGTCGCGGGGAACGCGGATGCCGGCGGCGTGGACGTAGCCCAGGAGAAAGGCGGCCAGCACATCCCCGCGCGCGGCGGCGCTCTCGTAACTCTTCACCGTCCAGCCGCCGGAATAGGGCGGGGCGAGCCGGCTGTCGTAAACGGCATCGATCGCGGTCAGATCCAGTTCGGGCACGGCTGCGCTCTGGGCGCGCCCGCCACGGCGATACCACTCGAACGCCCTGGTTTCGCTCTGGGGTACGCCGAAGCCGTTGTCGTACATGACGCCGAGATTGGTCATGGCGGGCTTCAGCCCCTGTTCGGCCGCCTGTCGAAAAAGGGCGGCCGCCTTCGGGTAATCCTGCGCAACGCCCTGTCCGCGCACATACATCAGACCGAGATTGTTCTGCGCCTTGGCCTCGCCCTTGTCAGCGGCGGCGGAAAGAAGCGCCCGCGCACGCTCCGCATCCCTGGCGACGCCACGGCCTTCCAGATAGAGTATGCCGAGATTGGCCTCCGCTTCCGCCAGCCCCTGCGCCACAGCCTTTTCGTACCAGCGCGCGGCCTTCGCCGGATCGGGCGCGGTGCCGTGGCCGTTTTCGATCATCGCCGCGAGATCGAACTGATGGCGCGGGTCGCCCTGTTCGGCCGCCGCGCGGTACCATTTGAGCGCCTCTGCGAAATCCTGGCGCACGCCCAGCCCTGCGGCGTAGCAGACACCGAGCGCATTTTGCGCCTCGGCGTTGCCGGAGCGCGCGGCAAGGGTATACCAGCGGGCCGCGGCGGCGTAGTCCTGCGGCACGCCGGAGCCGCGATAGTAGATGCCGGCGAGCAGCAGTTGCGCCTCCACAAGGCCGGCATCGGCGGCCGGTGTCGCCAGCGCGACGGCGGCGGGAACATCGTTGCGCGCAAGCGCCGCTTCCGCCTCTTGCAGCGCGCTTGCGGGATCGGCCTGACCAAGGACCGGACCGGCCGACAGCCCGGCAACGAGCAGGCAAAGAGCAAGCGCCACGGCCCTGCCGCCACCGCCAGTCGGCGTCCGTCTGCCCGGATCACGCCTTCTTGTCGTGTTTGTCACGACCGCCATCGTACGGTTTTCCTCACCTTTCCTGGGACAGATGATCGGCGCTCCATTGCCGGGCCTGCCGTTGCGCCTCGCTCACCTGTTCCGGTGTCATGAGGCTTGCGAAAAGATCGCGGGACTTGATAGCCGCGCTGTTGCCGTCCGCCGCCGACAGGTTCACCCACTTATGAGCCTGGATGTAGTCCTGCTCCACGCCCTCGCCGCGCGCATAGAGAAGCCCCAGCTGAAGCTGGCAATAGGGATCGCCGCGCTCCGCTCCGTCGCGGTAGAGATCGAGGGCGCGTTTGGGATCGGGCGCGTTCCCCGCCGCCCCTTTTGCGAGGACATCGGCCAGACGCCCCTGCGCCGCCAGCACGCCGTCGTCGCTCGCCGTTTCCAGCCATTTCGCCGCAGTCGCGTCGCCGTCGAGCGCCGCCGCATGGACCCAACGCGCCACGGCAGCCCGATCCGTCACGCCATAGGTGCCATCGGCATAGAGTTCGCCGAGACGACGCTCGGCCGTCTCAAGCCCGGCGCGCGCGGCCAGCAGATACCACTGCTCGGCCGCCGCCTCGTTCTTCTTCACGCCCCGGCCTTCCGACAGCATCACCGCGAAGGCCGCCTGGGCACGCGGCAGCCCGGCTTCCGCCGCCTGATTGTAGAACTTGGCGGCGATAGCGTCGTCGCGCGTTACGCCCGTGCCGGTCGCATACATGTAGGCGAGGTTGGTCTGGGCGTTCGCGTCGCCGCCCTCGGCCGCGCGCGTGAACCAGACGAAGGCCTCGCCCGGATCCTTCGCAAGCCCGCCCTCGCCGGCGAAATAAAGGGCGCCCAGCGCGCTTTGCGCAGGCACGTAGCCGGCTTCGGCCGACTTGCGATAGAGCGCCAGCGCCTTCTCGTCATTGCGGGCAATGGCCCCGCCACGCGTGTAGTTCTGGGCAAGCGTGTATTGCGCCAGCGGCAAGCCCGCATCGGAGGCCATTTCCAGCCAGCGCAGGGATTCCGCCTCGTCCGCCGTCACGCCCTGCCCCTTGCCGAACATGACGGCAAGCTCGAACATCGCTTCGGCCACCCCCTGACGGGCAGACGCCTGCAGCCATGTGAGGCCCTTGAGCGGATCTGCCGGCACACCAACGCCGTCGCGATACATCTTCCCGATGAAGAACTGCGCCTGGGCGGCTCCCTTTTCGGCGGCCAGCTCGAAAAGCCTTGCGGCGGACGCAAAATTGCGGTCCACGCCCGCACCCTGAAGATAGAGTTTGCCCAGCAGGGTCTGTGCGTCGGTATTGCGCTGTTCCGCCGAACGCCTCAGCAGCGCCGCTGCGCCGGCAAGGTCCTGCGGCCCGCCCTTGCCACGCACCATCAGAAAGGCGAGACGATAGAGCGCCTGGGCGTTACCCGTCTTCGCCAGCTTTTCCAGTTCCGCGCGCGCAGTGGCAAAATCTCCGCGCCGGTAGGCGGCCTCGGATGCGGACATGTCCGGCGCACCACCATTGCCGGCATCGGCCGCTGTTCCCGCCATGCCTGCCGCCCCCGCCGGGGCCGCGTCCGGGCGCGGAGCATCACTCTGGCCGGCCGGCGCAACCGTGTCGCCGCCCTGCGGCTGCTGCGCGCGAACGGGCGCGCTCGCCAAAAGGCCCGCGACAAGCGACAGGGTGACAGGAAAAGCGGCCTTTCTCGCCACCCTTTGCGTCGTACGCAAGGCCGTCCACAGCTGCATGATTTCTCCTGACATTCTCATTCGATGACCGATCGCGGCCTGTTGTTCTCGCTCGCGAGCGCCTCGGGGGACGGCGGAAGCGGTTTGTGTTCGCGACGTAGCGGCTCAGTTCACGGTCTCGCCGTGGCGCACGATGCGATAGCGGGCGCCGGCGGGCAACGGACCGTCGAGGGTGGTCTCACCGCCATCGGCCCAATGCACCGTGACACTGTTCACCGCCTCGACCTCGCCGAGCCCGACATGGGCTTCGGCCGCATCGAACGACATGAAGCCGCCACCAAGCTGGATCTCACGTGTCCAGATCTTCTCGCCCGCCTTCACGACGACACGATTACCGATGCCGAAACGGTTGCCGACATGATCCTCGAAGTCGAAGACGATGGCATTGCCCGTTGTTGAATTGTTGATGAAGGCCATCACCGGCCCGTTGACCGGCTGAGTGATGAAGTCGAGATCGCCGTCGCCGTCGAGATCGATCCGCGTCGCCGCCGCCGTGATCAGATAGTCCTCAAGCCCGAAGGCGTTGCTCGCTTCCACGAAAGTGCCGTCGCCCCTGTTGTGGAAGAACAGGTTCGACGGGCTCACCTCGTTCGGCACCCAGGTGCCGTTGACGATGTAGACGTCGAGAAAGCCGTCATTGTCGACATCGGCGAATTTGGTGTCCCAGCTCCAGCCGCCGACATCGAGGCCTTCCGCCTCCGCCGTTTCCACGAAGCCGCCACCGGGTCTCGGCTCCAGCAGCACGTTGCGGCGCAGGATCTGCGGCACGGTCTTTTCCATCTCCGCTTCCGCCGGCTTGCGGAAGGGGCGGAAGTGGATCTCGCAAAGCTGGCGCGCCCGCGTGGCCCCGGCCGGGATCAGCTTGCAGATCGAGGGATCGCGGTTCTGAATGGCGAGATCCTTGACCAGCATCGCCTTGCATTCGGCCTGATAGCGTCCTTCCATCTCCTGGCACTTGCTCGCGTAGCCCGGATCGAAGCTGTGTCCGGACTTGTACCATCGCTTGATGGCCATGTTCTTTTCGCACACGGCCTTGTCCGCCTCGCGCTCGATCCCGTCGCAATACTGATCGAGCGACCGCATCTTCAGCTTTTTCGACACACCCGACGAGCGCCCGGCGATCTGAGCCGCATAGATCCCCGGCCGGCCGGTATTGTGCAGATCGGCGGTCTTCAGCGCCATGGTCGTGGTTGTCGTCATCGGGATCAGCCCGTCGGCGCGCGTGATCGCCTCTAACCCGCCGGTGCCGTCCCCCAGATAGAACATGTCCGGCATCTCGAAGTCGTTGCCGACCAGCAGATCCGCATCGCCGTCCGTATCGATGTCGGAGAAGAGGATCGACAGCGTCTCGCCTGGAAGGCCCGGCAGGTCCGCGTATTTCTCGCCGCTCAGAACCCCGTTCTCGTTGAAGACGATGCGGTTGCGTGCCTCCTCGCCGGGCACGGTGCGATACCAGCCCGCCGCCCAGTTGCCGAGTGCCACGTCAAGGTCGCCGTCGCGGTCGATGTCGGCGAAGCTTGCGGCCATGGTGAGGATGGCGTCGTCGCGGTTCTTGACCTGCGTCAGACTGGCTGCGTCGAAGCGGCCGTCCACGTTCTTCAGCACGTAGTTGCCATCCTGGTAGGTGGTCAGGAACAGGTCCAGCCAGCCGTCATTGTCGATGTCGACAAGCACCGCGTTGAAAACAGGCATTTCGGCGATCCGGCCGATATCGAAGGTCTGCGGCGCAAACCCGCCCTTGCCGTCGCCGGCGTAGAAGTGGAGCCCTTTTTCGGTGGAGGCGAAGACGAGGTCGGTTTTACCGTCGCGGTCATAGTCGCCGGCCGCAATCGAGCGGCCTTCCCAGAAAGGCGGCCACATGTCGGCGAGCGAGAACTCCGTGGGCTTATCGATGCCCAGATGCCAGGCTTCGGTGCGGGTGAAGGGTGTTTCGCCGGCCGGCGAGCGGGGCGCGAAGTCATGCTTCTCGATCACGATCCGCGCGCCGGGAACCGCCATCTCGCGAAACGGTGCCGCGCCGACATGCGCTGTCCCCGCCTCCTCCGCATGCGCGGAGCCGATCAGAGAGAATTCCCAGCCGGTCAGCATCCTCAATGCGCGCTCGGTCTGCCAGGCGTGATACTGCGATGCTCCGAAACCTGCCAGAATGCCGACGATGAAGATCGTCCCGCCCAGCAACAAGGCGGAGCGCAGCGATATCGCCGTCGCCACGATGAAGAACGAATAGACGGAGAAGATCCCGAGCGTGAACAGCAGCGCCATGACGTAGCCCGGCGCAAGTCCCGCCTGCATCAGCGCGCCGGAGGCGACAACGTCGAGACCGATCGGCACGGGCAGGAAAGTGCCGATGAGCGCCGCGCCGACGAGGCCGAAGAAACCGAAGCCGGCGTTTTCCAGCAGGCTGGCCGGCAACAGGCTCGCCACCAGCGCGCCCAGAAAGCCCGCCAGCAACATCAACGGTACGGTCGTCTTGACGATGAACCACAGGTTCAGCGCGTAATCCTTGATGAAATAGAGAATGGCCCAGACCACGTTTTCCTGGTCGGTGGCGCTGGTGTGCGGGTCGGGCGTCACGGCGGCGGCACGTTTCCCGATCGACGCCTGGAGCTGTTCCTTCGGCAGGAAGCGGCAGATGACGGGTACGGCGATGAGGATCATCACCAGCGACAGCGCGATCTTGGTCACCGCCATGTAGAAGGGAAAGAGCGAGAACAGCATCGTGAGGACGACGATGTTCAGCGTCGGCGAGGCGATCATCGCCGATAGCGTCGATTCCGCGCGCGCGCCTCCCGAGTAGAGCCCCCGCGCGATCGGGGCCGCGCAATTGACGCACACGCCAAGCGGCGCGCCCATGACGAGGCCCAGCGCGGAGTTGGCGAAACTGCCCTTGAAACTGTGCTTGCGGATATAGCCGAAGAGGGTGAGGAAGGCGGCGGCGAACAGGATCCCGAACGTCATGCCGCGCTGGTTGGTCTTTATCCAGTTTCCGGTCGACTTGGCGATGCGCTCGACCGTCGTGTCGTCGGGCGAGAGCGGGAACTTGGCCTCGAAACCGAGCGGATCCTCAAGCTGGATGGCCCCGCTCATCATGGCCTTTTCGTTCAGTGCCGGATAACGCGACTGCGTCCAGAACTGCACCGCCAGCACCGCGACCAGCAGCAATGCCAGCACGAAGCGTTTGCCGAACGGTTGCACAACGATGCGATCCATATTTCCCCCCTGCGTTCCGTTCGCGCCCCTCGCGCCGGCGGAAAAACCACCGGAAACCTCCCGACGCTTCGGTCCTCATGCCGAGATCCGGCTGCCATGAGCCGCGCCCGGGTCTCCCGGTCCACCCGGTTCAGCCCCGAACTGACGCAGATGCGCGCGCACCAAGTTGTCCAGACGACGCCCCATCGCATCGGATTCTGGTGTCGCACCTTAACGGCATACGTTTCGCACGCCAAAGAAATCAGGATTTAATTTTGGAATTTGAATTCTGCTCGCGCGGGGCGGCATCGGCACCGTGAGAACTACTTGGCTGACACCGCGATACCCGGAAATTCTCCAAATTACTGGACTTTATCACTCAGAGTGGATGAACAGCCCGATGTCACCGCCGCCACGCGCACCATCAAAACCCTCGCTCGCAAAGCAGGCGACGCCCGGTTACGGGCCACAGACGACATCAAGTCGCGCATGCCTTGCGTCGGCTGGATAGCCTGCCCGTGCGGTTCAGGCCTGGGAATAGAGCCAGTTCAGGCCGCGCAACTGGCGCGGCTTGTAGCCGTAACCGCCCATGAAGGCTTCGATATCCGCTTTTTCGTGCGGCCAGACCTCGATTATGCATTCGGGACGATGCTTGTCGATCAGCGTCTCCATGCCCTTCAGGGCCTGCAACTCGTGGCCTTCGACGTCGACCTTGACACACGAAATCCGCCGACCTTCCTCAAGGGTAAAACAATCCTCGATGCGCTCGGCCCGCACCGGGCACTGAGCGATCACATCGACGTTCGGCTTCTTCTGAATGGAATTTCCGGTCCCGAGGAAGTCGACCGGTCGGGGCAGGTTCATCACCACCTCGTCGCGCTCGTCGGATGCGGCGACAGGGAACACCTTCACGCGATTGATCAGGCCGTTGACCTTGAGATTGATGGCCAACCTCTCGACGGTACGCGGCATCGGCTCGAAGCAGTAGACATCGCAGGCCGGATTTACCCCGCAGGCGATCATCGCCATGCAGCCGGTATAGGCACCCACATCCAGGATCACATCCGCGCCCTGGCACATCCGCAGCCATTCGGTGACGATTTCGTCCTCGTAGGTTCCGGTCCAGAAATACTCCCAGGCCACGACATCGTCATTGGCGCTGAACATGACGAACTCGACATCTCCAGCCTTGCAGTCGACAAATCCGAAATATGGAAACTTGTGCTTGTATCGCTGGAAAGCATCCGGCATTTCATCGCCGCGCTCCACCGTCTGGTGATAGTCGTTCCTCTTGGCAACACTGTTATTGTTCAGAATATGAATATCACTACTTTTCATGCTGATCTCGCGTTGCCCGGAGGGACCGAGGAATGTCGATATTCCTGACAGCTTTCCCCAACCCTTTTTCCAATTTTCCCGCTTCGGAAGCAAGGCGCACACGATCGAAACCATGAGCGCGAGACACTTCCACACAGGCGTCGCACTTCACGCGACAACACACGCAGAACAGGACCGCGCGCCGCGCTCAGGCCTCCATGTGCTCCGCAAGGAACGCCCGAAACCCCTGTTTTTCCATCTCGAGAGAAAACTGGGAAGCGAAGTCGACCGCCGCGGCTTGCAAGCGCTCGCGCGCCTGCGGCGTCATCGCCAGCAACGCATCGATCTTCGCGAGATAGTCATCCACATCCTCGTATCCAACCGTAAGGGCCGCCTCCGCGGCCAGGTAGGAACGATTGCCGACCGCGTCGGAGCAGATCAGAATATCGCCTCCCGCCAGCGCCTCGATGCCGGGCAGATAGTACCCCTCTTCGCGCAGCGGCGTGCCGATGAAGGCGTCGCAGGCGTGGTAGGCGGCGCGCAGATTTTCCCAGGACACCCCGCGCGGAACGACCTCGAACTCCACCGGCAGACCGCGTGCTTCGCACGCCTCTCGCACCTTCTCGCCGAAATTCGACTTGAACAGGTTGTAGCCCAGCCGGAGCGTTCGGTTCGCCTTGATCGACGGGCGGCGGAAGAACTCGAAATCGAAGCCGTGGAAATTCAGTTCCAGCAACTCCTCGTCCGGCACCAGCCGCTTCACCGCGTCATAGACCTGATCGGTAATGCAGATCCGCGGCATGTTCTTCATCAAGAGGTCGCGTGCCATGCTCTTGTCGAAGAACACATTGTTGTGGCGCACGTTCTGGATCAGGTGGATGAAGCGGATATCTGGATAACCGAGAGCCTTGGCGCGCTCCAGCACCCGGTAGAAATCGCTCGGCAGAGAGATCATCACCATGTCGCCGTCGCGCAGGTCCGCGCGGTCGAGAAGCGTGAACTGGATCTCGTGCGGCGAGCGCTGGTAATAGGGCTTGGCCGTCAGCCCGGCGTTCGCATGCTGGTTCGTGTTCGTCGCGAACCAGACCTCGTAACGTTGCGAATCGGCATGGACGGCATAGTCCAGCATCTTGGCGATGCCGCCGACCTGCCGGTAATTCGGCACGACGATGAAGATTCGCGGCTTGGACGTCACCATGACAGCGCCCCTTCCGTCAGCATGCGGGTCATGGAGGAGCGGACCGTGTTGAGAGCCTGCTCGCAGGCGCCCGACAGCGCGTCTTCGACGACCGCCTCCAAAGCTTGCGCATCCGGTTCCGGCCCGAGCTTTCCCGGAAACACCGCATAGATGTCGTCGAGACCCGTTCCGGCGTTGTGATAGACCGGCGTGCCGAGCGACAGCGCATGGACGGTGCGGATTGAGGTCGCGAAGTTGCGTTCCTCACCCTGAAAGCTGCTGTCGACGAACAGGTGCGAACGGCCGACCACTTCCGCAGCCTGCCGGCTTGGCAGCATGCCGATGCGAGTCACGTTCTCCAAAACAAGAAGCCGGCTGACCGACTTGGCATGCTGATCCTCGATGCCGGCAATCCCGCCGTCGAACAGGAACAGGCCGCGACGATCCGGGTGTGTCTCGAAATAGTCTGCCAGGCCATCGAACGTGATGGCGTAGTTGGTCCACTTGTGGATCCGTCCACCGAAGGTGATCGTCGGCACGGAATACTTCACATGGGTCTCAGGCGAAAAGGCGAAGGGATTGAGGATCGGTTCACGGCCGTACTCCGCCCGCACATGGGCCTGAAGCTTCGGCGACGTCACGAGCACGGTGTCGGCGTGGTCCAAATAGACGCGCACCGCATCGAGGTACTTGTCGACGGCGGCCCGCTTGCCGATCTCGATGAGTTCGAGATCCTTGCGCGCGATGAAATCGAAGACGATCCGGTGCCGGTACGCCGCCTTGCGCACCTCGACGGGAAAATTCGCCTGCGTGAAGATGAAGACCCCAGGCTCGATGCGGTCGACGTAGTCGCCGAACTGCCCGTTGGGCACGAGCTGCAGATCGCGATGCGAATGAGCGAAATTCTCCGCTCCGCACGTCATGTTGAAGCGCTCGGCGAACATGACGAAGCGCGCCTCGTGCCCGGCCGCGCTTATCTGCTGATAAAGCTGACGGGCCCGCATGCCGGGACCGTTCGAGGTCGGCAGAATGCCCTGCGGAGGATTGTTGCAGACGATATAGTGGATCATGCCAGGCGCAACCGTATCAGGCTTTTCGACATTTTCTCCACCGAGAAGGCCACTTCGTCCGCAATCATCGGGTTCCGGACAGCGGCGTTGCGAAAGAGGGAGACGGTTTCGAGAATCGAGACACCGCTGTCGAAGAACACGAACAGCTCATCAAAATCGGCATAGTCGGCAGCCTGGTTCAGGGAGGACGGAGCGTCGATGACAGCCGCCGTCGCGGTGATCCCCATGTCCTCCTCGAACAGGAAATGCCCTGTCACGAGCCTCTTGAAGATCGGAACGGGCTCGCGCGAGCGGTAGCGCAGGACGTGGAACCCAGTCGCCATTATCGCGTCGACGGAAAAGAACCGCCGCGGCCGCTCCAGCCAGACGTCCAGCATACCGCCAGGCGCCAGGACAAGCTCCGGATCGTCGAAGAACTCCGCCTGCGCGGCGCGCAACGCGGCGCGTTCGTTTCCGTTCAACGGCAATTGGTCCCACACAAGCACCAGATCGCTCAGATCGGCCACGCCGCGCCCACCGCGATCCGACAGCAGGATGAACGTTTCCACATCGCGACGATCGCGCAGCACGTAGGCCTTGCGGCCGGAACCGTTGGCATCGAACCATGGCATCGGCACCGTCGCCAGATCAAAGATCACATAGGGCTCGGCCGTCACTTCCTTTTGCGCGGCAATGGCCTGCTGCCTCAGGAAACCATAGGCATCAGCCGTAGACGAAAACGACGAGAAGCGCTCGTCGAAGGCAGGCGATGGAGTCAGGCCGATTGCTTTCATCGCTTGGTGAGCCAATCGAAAACGCGTGAGAGGAACGGTTCCAGAACCTTGAGGAACTTGCCGTATCGGCCGGCCCGCATGCGTTCGGCGAACAGCCCGGCAACCTCACCGTCGCCCATTGCGCCGGAGCCCACCGGGCGAACCGGAGCGTTCTTCTCGCGGCGCTGTCCGCCAAGCCCCACTTCCAGGCGCAGCCGTTCGTATTCGGCATGGTCGGTCTTCAGAACGAAGGGGCGATAGGATCTGGACGTCGCCGCCTTGTCCGCCGACGCTGCCGGTGTGGCGCGCGCCATCAACTCTTCCCAGAGTTCCTCGCATTGTCGGCGCAAGGGGGGGCTGATAACCGGGGGGTGACGCATCGTCGCCTTGAAATGAGACTGGTCGAAGACACGACCGAATTCGATATCCTCCAGATCGAGTTCGAAGCGCTCGTTCACTTCGCGCACCGGCCGGCTTTCCTTGTTCAGCTGGTGCATGTCGACGACGAAGGACCGCTCGGGCGACTTCGATACGCATTCCAGGACGCGAGCCATGTGCAGCAGCCAGGAAGAGGCGCTGAGGTCGGGATTGTTGGCGATGCGCAGGTTGTGCTGACGGCCGACCTGTTTTGTGTCGGCATCGCGAAAGGCGCGCCGTTGCAGACTGTCGACGCAGAATTCGTAGTGGCGCAGCGGAACCACATAGACCGGGTTGCTGGCATGGGTGTCCCACAGATCCCAGAACAGGCAGGTGCGCGGATCCTTGAAGCCCCAGAGGCTGTTCTGCGCATCGCGATTGGCCAGGAGCCGCAGGACTTCCTTGTGATCCGGCGGCAGGTAGACCGGAAAGTACGGCGCGCTCGCCAGCCAGTTCACGCCCGCGCGCTGCAGCATCGAGGTGTGGAAGTTGACGATACCGCGATCCTCGAAATGCCCGCGATGGTTTGTCGGCGTCGCGCCCAGGAGATCGGAACCGACGAAAAGGCCGGCCTGGTTGAGGTAATCGGTGAATAGCGACGTGCCACTGCGATGAAAGCCGAGGATGATGATCTGCGTGTTCATTAAAATACGACCGATCCCAATGTTTCTTCCTCAACATGCAAATGTCTGACGTATTGGCAGACGATATGGGCCAGCATCTGGTGCGCATCCTCGACAAGGCCGTAGTTTTCCGCCGGAACGTGAAGCGAATGGGTCGCGAGCTCCTTCGCCTTGCCGCCGGAAAAACCGGTGAAGGCGATCGTCTCGAGGCCTTTCGCGCTCGCTGTCTCCAGCGCCTTCACGATGTTCGCAGAACTGCCGGAGGAGGAAATGGTCCAGAGGACGTCGCCCGGCCGTCCGCGCTGGGCGATGTGGAACGAAAACACCTCTTCGAACGCGATATCGTTGGCGATGGCGAAATTGAGCTCACCGTAGGAATTGAGCGAAGACAGCCGCACGGGCTTGCCGGTCGCAAGCCCCAGCAGCTTCACGTAATCGCAGGTCACGTGATTGGCGATCGCCGACGATCCGCCGTTCCCGCAGACAAAGATCTCGCGCCCCGCGTCGATGGCCGCCGTCAGACATGCGGCAACACCATCGATCTCGGCGCGATCCACGGCGGCGAGCGCCTCGGCGAACTGACGGGCATAGTCGCCCGCATAGTCGCCCGCGGACGCGTATCTTCTATCGGGGAAGCAATACCGCGTCATTCTCGACGACCTCCGCTCCGTCTGGCCAGAATCGGTATTCCAATGTGGGCAAGCCTACCTCTTTCAACCGTTCCTTGAAATTCTCATCGTGGAAGACGGCGACGAACCCGCCATTGCCGGCACCCAGAACCTTGCCGCCATAGGCGCCCATCGACAGGAGCTTGCTATAAAGCTCGTCGATCGAGTCCTCGCCGACATTGCTCGACAGCCGCTTTTTCAGTTCCCAATTGTGGTGAAGCAGCCGACCGCATTCCTTCGGGTCGCGCATGGTGACCGCCTCAAGCATGGCATCCACCATGGAGACGATCTCGCGTTGATTGTCCACGACGGCCTGATCGTCACGCAGGTTCCGGTTCTGCTCCTCCAAAGTGGAGTTCGCTCGCCGGGTGATCCCCGTGAAAACCAGCGATAGGTGCTTTTCGAGAAAGCGCCCGACCCGCACGCCGGAATGGCGTTTTGCGGAAACCGTGCCATCTGGATTGAAGTGGAGCGTGTTGTAGCCGCCAAGACAGACGGCATACTGGTCCTGCTTGCCGATCGGCTCGCCCAGTCGCTCGATCTCGATCCTGCAGCTGTAGTCAGCCAGATCCTCCGCGCCGATGGTCACCTCGTTGTAGGAGGCGAGGTTCAACGCGGTGGCCGCGGTGAAGGCGGATGACGAGCCGAGTCCGGTGCCGGCCGGAACGTCGGCAAAGGATGCGAAATCGATGAAGGGAACCGGATAGTCGCGCGCGATCTCGCGGATCAGCGGATGTTCGACCTGGTCAAGCGACGTCACTTCCTCCACGCGGCTGTAGACGAACCGATAGCGCTTGTGAAAGCTCGGATTGGTCGCCACGTAAACGAACTTGTTGATCGTGAAAGACAGGGTCTTGCCCGAAAAGCGTTCGTAGTAGGCAGGAAGGTCGCTTCCGCCGCCCATAAGGCTGATGCGGAACGGCGCTCGCGAAATGATCATGGTCGTCGCCCTTTCACGTCAGCGCGCAGATGTGGCGGGCGGCTGCCGGCAAATCGTCGAATAACGGAATATCCCCGACGGCACAGATGCCGTCGCGACCACCGAACCCGGTACGGACCATCAGCGGCGTGCAGCCCGCGGCGATCGCGGCAGCGGCATCAACGCTGCGGTCGCCCACCATAAAGGAGCGCTCAAGGTCGATATTGTAGTGGTCGCGCGCACGCAACAGCAGCCCCGGCAGGGGTTTGCGGCAATCGCATGCGACCTTCAGTTCCGCACGTTCCCCGGGGAACCCGGCATGAGGATGATGCGGACATACATATTTGTCTGTCAGGAACGCCCCTGAACGGGCGAGACGGTCGTCAATTTCTGCATGCACGGCGTTTACGTCGTCCCAATCGATGAAGCCTTTGGCGATACCCGGCTGATTTGTTGCCATGATCACCAGATAACCGGCCTGCTGAAGCAGCCTGACCGCCTCCCCCACGCCCGGCAAAAGAGCGAGATCGTGCGCGGTGAGCGCATCCCCCGCCTCCTCGATCAGCACCCCGTCACGGTCGATGAAAACCACAAGTTGGGCATTTTCACGATTTCGCGATCGAACTTCGCCGCTCACGATTTTCGCCTCGGTCTCCCTCAGGCGTTGCAGCGTGCCGACGTCCTTGATGAATTCCGCGGTCCGGTAGGCCTGGAGATGGCCGCCGCCGGCGATGATGCGCGGGAAAACGGCAAGTCCGAAATCTTCGGGTTCATCCGAAATATGGTCGAGGATATCGCGGCTGAGGCAGTAGGCCGCGGCGTTCACGTAATTCTCGTGCCGATCATCGGCGGGACGGTTCTTGGAATGAAACGCCGTTATCCGGTCCGCCTGATCAAAGGAGACAAGATCGCTGTCGAAGGGATGATCGTTGGGATGCACGGCCAGGGTACCGACCGCGCCGCCTTGCCGATGTACACGCGCGAAATGGTCGAGCTGCATGTCAAGCACGACATCGCCGTAAAACACCACAAACGTGTCGGCAAGCTCCGATGCGATGGCTTTCACCGCACCGGCGGTGCCAAGCGGGCGATCTTCCGCATGGTAGCGGATTTCCAGACCGTACCGGCTCCCGTCGCCCAGCGTTTCGGGGAACATGTGTCCGAGATAACCGGTGAGGATGTGCACGTCGCGAATGCCGTAGCGCGCCAACAGCTCGAGCTGATGGGCGATCATCGGCTTGCCCGCGATCTCGACCAATGGCTTTGGCCGGTCAAGCGTCAGCGGTGCCAGTCTAGTCCCCTTGCCGCCCGCAAGAATGATAGCCTGCATGCCCAAGTATGACCGCCTGTAAGATTTCGCGCGCTTCGTTCCCGAGCAAGATTACGGGCCGGAACGCATTTCGGCTGAATTCCCCAGACTTCCGGCACTTCCGATTTCACCGGAAATCTCCGGATCGCATCAGAAGAGCGCAGACATGCGGGACATTTAATCCAATTGATACGGGCACTTGAGCCACAAATTCCCGATCGGCATGGCGGATGTTCAATATCTTACACTATACGGGATGTAAACCCTGCCGGCGGCTTGCTCACCGGTTTCGCCCCAAAGCACCACAGGCGCCTGCCGCTCTGGCAAGGTCAGGAGATTTTAATTGTATTTTTCATAAACTTATATGGAAATACTAGGACATCCGGCGCGTCCGGTGACGCACCGAAGACCGCTGCGAAATTACTTAACGGCATATTGCAGCACACGGCCTGTCAGGCGACCAGGAACACGTCATCCTGGAGCTGGACCTGCGTTGCATTGGCGATGGTCACATAACCGTCCGCGCCGAAGTCGAAGATATAGCTGCCGCTGTCCTCATGACCGAAACTGGAGAACAAGTCCCCCACCGAGGCCACTCCAAGATCGGATGAAAACCAGATTTGATCCAGTCCATCAGCAAAATCGGTGACGATGTCGGTACCGAAGCCTGCGGCGAAGACGAAAGTGTCGGCGCCGGCATCGCCTTGCAGGACGTCATTGCCGCCCTTGCCTTCGAGCGTGTCGTTGCCGCCGTGACCGCGCAGATAGTTGTTGCCGGCATCGCCCGTCAGGGTGTCGGCGTGGTTCGAGCCATAAACGGCCTCGATGTTTACAAGCGTATCGCCTTCCGCCTCGCCGCCGCTTTCGGCAAGCCCGTCGGAAAGATCGACGATCACGCCAGAGGTGGAGGCCATGTAGAAGGCCCAGTCGAAGCCAACGCCGCCGTCCAGCGCGTCGGCGCCCTGACCGCCTCTCAGCATGTCATTTCCGTCACCGCCGAAAAGCTGGTCGTCGCCGAGATAGCCGCGCAGGTAGTTGTTGCCGGCGTCGCCGACGATCATGTCGTCATGGGCGGAGCCGAGCACGTATTCGATATCGGTGAGCCTGTCGCCCGCCGCATCGCCGCCGCTTTCCGCCAGACCGTCGGAAAGATCGACGTTCACCGCGGAAGCCGAGCCGGAGTAGTCGGCCCAGTCGATACCCGCACCGCCTTGCAGCTGATCCGCGCCAGCGCCGCCATTGAGGACGTCATTGCCCCCCTCGCCGCGCAGGATATCGTTGCCGCCATTGCCGAACAGGCGGTCGTTGCCGTCGTGGCCACGCAGATAGTTGGCCGTACTGTCGCCAGCGATGACGTCGTCGTGGGCGGAGCCGAGAACGTATTCTATGCCGGAAAGCCGGTCGCCCGCCGCATCGCCACCGCTCTCGGCAGTCCCATCCGCCAGTGTCACGATCACGCCGGAAGCGGAAGTGGAGTAGTCGACCCAGTCGATCCCGTCGCCACCATCGAGAATGTCGCCACCGGTTCCCCCGCGCAGTACGTCGTTGCCGCCTTCACCACGCAGGATATCGCTGCCGCCGTTGCCGAACAGGCGATCGCTGCCGTCGTAGCCCCGCAGGTAATTGTTGTTGCCGTCGCCGACGATCACGTCGTCGTGGGCGGAGCCCAGAATGTATTCGATGCCGGAGAGGACATCGCCTTGCGCGTCTCCCCCCGTCTCGGCCGCAGCGTCGGCGATGTTGACGTGAACGCCGGCAGCCGAACCGGAATAGTCGGCCCAGTCGATGCCGGCGCCGCCTTGCAGGTTGTCCGCACCGGCTCCGCCGCGCAGGACATCGTTGCCATCTTCGCCGCGCAGGGTATCGGAGCCACCATTGCCGACAAGCCGGTCGTTGCCGTCGTAGCCGCGCAGGATGTTGCCCGCGCCGTCGCCCACGATCACGTCCGCATGCGCTGAGCCGAGCACGTATTCGATATCGACGAGGGTGTCCCCCTGGGCCTCGCCGCCACTCTCGCTCGCACCGTCACCGAGATTGACCGTCACGCCCGATGACGACGTCGAATAGTCAACCCAGTCATTGCCGGCACCGCCGTCGAGAGTGTCCGCGCCAGTACCGCCACGAAGCACGTCATTGCCGGCCGCCCCGCGCAGGGTGTCGGCGCCCGCATTGCCGATGAGGCGGTTGTTCGCATCGTTGCCGGTCATGTCGTCGGAACCAGATCCGCCGGCGGCATTCTCGATGGTTACGTTGAAGGCGATCGCGAGATTGTCCGTCATGCCGAGCACGTCGGAGAACGTGCCCGCCGTCAGATTGATGACCTGGCTGTAGCCGGTGCCCGAGAGATCGAGCGTGTCGATGCCGCCGGCATCCCAGATCGCGACGACGGGAGCCGTGTTGATCGTGAAGTCGAAGGCATCGCGGCCGGCATTGGAATTGAAGCCGTAGGTGGTGTTGCCCGTGCGCGTCGTCATGTTCGCGCCGTAGACATCCTGGATGGCGGTAATGTCGTGCAGCAGGGGCGTGGCCGCGTAGGAGGTGCCCTGCCCCGGGGGCGAATGGTCGGCGCCGGTGTAGGAGGCGGAGAAATAGGACATGACCGTGTACTGGCGCGTGTCCTGCTGATAGTCGGCCGAGGTATAGTAGCTCGGCGAACCGCCGTTGTAGTCGCCGGGATGAGCCAGGCCGATGGCGTGGCCGATCTCGTGAACAAGCGTGTGATAGCCGTATTCGCCGTAGTTGAGACGACTGTTGTAGCTGTAGTCCGGATTGACCCAGACGTCACCGCCCGAACTGCTCGAGGACGGGTAGTAGGCCCAGGCGACCTGCGGCCCCGTCGTGGTGTTGGCGAACTGGATCTGGGCGCTGGAGGAGGCGCTTTCCACGAAATTCACGGCGATGAGATCGCCCCACGACTCGATGGCATCGCGCGCAGCCGCCTTCTGGGCGGCCGCGAAGACCGAATAACCGTAGCCTTCGTCGTTATTGCTGAAGGAATAGGACGGCGCGGAGGTCGAGAACCCGTAGGTAACGGTCGTGCCCGACCATTCGGCATTGAAGCGCGACAGTTGGTCCGAGATCTGCGACAGGGTCCAGACGTCGGTATAGCTCTCCTGCGGCGTTACCGCCTCTGCCTGAAACTGGCTTCCGCCCGCGCAGGCGGGACAGGCGCAAAGTCCGGAAAGGGTGTGATCGACAGTCATTCTCTCATGCCGCAGGCTGTTGATACTGGCGCCATCATGCGTCACCGCCCCTAGCGAAACATGAATACGGCATCGGAATTCATCGACGTCATCGGGAAATACTGGGACACATTTGTCATTTTGCCAAGTCCGCGGCGGCAGGCAATAGTGTCGCCCCACGGGCAACCGACGTCGCCTCCATCGTCAAGTCATTGCAGCGGTTCAAATTCCGGCACCACGCGCAAAGATTGCAAGGCGCGCCGGAAACCGGCGCAGCTGTGCCCGCACCCAACATGCGTTGTTGACTGACGTGGCAGCATTGCCGATACGAATCGTGACGGTTGCGCATGATTGCGGACACGATCAGGTCGCGCGGACGGGAAATCGCCCTTTTTGTCGGGCTCATGATGGGACGCGATTCCCAAAGGTATCGGTTCCATTCGCGAAATCGGGGGTATTCGGCGGTCGCCGGAGTAAAACGACATGAAGGGCATCATTCTCGCCGGCGGCCTGGGCACGCGCCTGCATCCCGTCACCCAGATCATCTCCAAGCAGCTTCTGCCGGTCTACGACAAGCCGATGATCTACTATCCGTTGTCGACGCTGATGCTGGCGGGCATCCGGGAGATCCTGATCATCTCCTCGCCGCAGGCGTTGCCGATGTATCGCGATCTGCTGGGCAGCGGCGCCTGCTGGGGCATCTCCATCGACTATGCCGAACAGCCGGAGCCTGACGGCCTCGCGCAGGCCTTCCTGATCGGCGAGGATTTCATCGACGGCTCGCCCTGCGCGCTGGCTCTGGGCGACAACATCTTCCACGCCGCCGGCTTCACCCAGGTGCTGCAACAGGCGGCCGGGCTGACGAAGGGTGCCAGCGTCTTCGCCTATCCGGTCGTCAACCCGCGCGCCTTCGGCGTGGTGGAGATGGATGCCTCCGGCAAGGCCGTGTCGCTTGAGGAGAAGCCAAAAAACCCGCGCTCGAACCTCGCCGTGACCGGGCTCTATTTCTACGATCGAGATGTGGTGGAGATCGCCCGCAACGTCACGCCCTCGCCGCGCGGCGAGTTGGAGATCACGTCCGTCAACGAGGCCTACATGCGGCGCGGCGACCTCAACGTCGTACGCCTTCAGCGCGGCACGGCGTGGCTCGACACCGGCACGGTGGACAGCCTGCTTGCGGCGGCCAACTACGTCCAGACGGTGGAGCTGCGCCAGGGCTACAAGATCGCGTGTCCCGAGGAGATCGCCTGGCGGCTCGGCTTCATCGGTCGCGAGCAGGTGCTCGCGCTTGCCGCCGGCTACAACAACAACTATGGCGACTATCTGACCACCGTGGTCGAGCAGAATTTTCCCTCGACCGACACAGGCCTTTGACAATACAAGAAAAACCGCGAGAAGAGAGCGAGGTACGGCGTGCAGGTCGAGACATTCGATATCATGGGACCGATGGTTCTGACCCCGAAGAAATTCGGCGACCAGCGCGGCTTCTTCTCCGAGGTCTACAACAAGGCGGCATTTGCCGAGGCCGGGCTTGAGGCCGATTTCGTGCAGGACAACCATTCCTTTTCCGCCACGCGCGGCGTCATCCGTGGCCTTCACTTCCAGACCCCGCCGCATGCGCAGGGAAAGCTCGTGCGGGTCACGCGCGGCGCGGTGCTCGATGTCATCGTCGATATCCGCCACGGCTCGCCGAGTTTCGGCCAGCACCTCGCGGTGGAGCTCAGCGCGGAAAACTGGCGCCAGTTCTGGGTGCCGCCGGGCTTTGCCCATGCCTTCTGCACCCTTACCGAGAACGTGGAGTTCCTTTACAAGGTGACGGACGTCTACGCGCCCGATTGCGACAAGGGGCTCGCCTTCGACGATCCCGATCTCGGCATTTCCTGGCCCGTGGATCCGGCCGAGGCAACGCTGTCGGACAAGGACCGCAAGCATCCGCGCCTGAAGGACCTGCCGGTCTGGTTCAGCTATTCCTGACGTTCATTGCCCGGAAAATCGATTAGAGCGCGAAGACAGCCATTTCACCCGGACCTTCGAAACACGCGGAGACGGCCTTTTGACAAGCACCATGAAGATACTGGTCACCGGCGGCGCGGGCTTTATCGGGTCTGCGGTGTGCCGGCATCTGGTCGGTGACCTCGGCGTTTCCGTCGTCAATGTCGACAAGCTCACCTACGCCGCCAATCTCGCCTCCCTTGCCTCCATAGCAGACAGCCCGCTCTATGCCTTCGAGAAGGCCGACATCTGTGACGCGGACGCGCTGAAGCGCATCTTCGCCGCCCACGCGCCCGACGCGGTGATGCACCTGGCGGCGGAAAGCCATGTCGACCGTTCCATCACGGGGGCGGCCGATTTCATCGACACCAACATCGTCGGCACCTTCCGCCTGCTGGAGGCCGCGCGCGATTACCGCGACAGCCTGCCCGCCGCGCGCCGCGACGCCTTCCGCTTCCTTCATGTCTCCACCGACGAGGTCTACGGCTCGCTTGGCGACGACGGGCTCTTTCGCGAGGAAACGCCCTACGATCCCTCATCGCCCTACTCGGCCTCCAAGGCAGCCTCCGACCATCTGGCGACGGCCTGGGGCCGCACCTATGGCCTGCCGGTGGTAATCTCCAACTGTTCCAACAACTACGGCCCCTACCATTTCCCGGAAAAGCTGATCCCGCTGGTGATCCTCAACGCGCTCGAAGGCAAACCCCTGCCCGTCTACGGCACGGGTGCCAATATCCGCGACTGGCTCTTTGTGGAGGACCACGCCCGCGCGCTGTTCGAGATCCTCACCAAGGGCCGGCTCGGCGAGAAATACAATGTCGGCGGGCGCAACGAGCGCACCAATCTCGACGTGGTGGAGCGCATCTGCAGCTGCCTCGATGACATGGCGCCGAAGAACCACCGCCACGGCGAGCTGATCACCTTCGTCGCCGACCGGCCGGGCCATGACGCGCGCTATGCGATCGACGCGACGAAGCTTGAGGGCGAACTCGGCTGGCGGGCACGCGAAACCTTCGAGACAGGACTGGAGAAGACGGTGCGCTGGTATCTGGATAACGAGGCCTGGTGGCGGCCCTTGCGCGAGAAGACCTATTCCGGCGAGCGGCTGGGGCTTTTGAAGGCATGATCGAGGGTCCGCGTCTTCTCGTCATCGGCCGCAACGGCCAGGTCGCCCGTGCGCTTGCAGAACGGGCGGGAGAACGCCGTGTGCCGCTGCTGGCGCTGGGGCGGGAGGAATGCGACCTCGCCGCCTTCACCGACCTGCCGGACGCGGCCGATGATTTTGAGCCGACCGCGATCATCAACGCCGCCGCCTACACCGCCGTCGACAAGGCGGAAGACGAGCGCGAGGCGGCCTTCGCGGTCAATGCGGCGGGGCCGGGAAAGCTCGCGGAAGCCGCCGCCCGGCGCGGCCTGCCGCTCCTGCATATCTCCACCGACTACGTTTATGACGGCGCCAAGCCCGCGCCTTACGTGGAAAGCGATGCGACCGCACCACTCGGCGTCTACGGCGCCTCCAAGCTTGCGGGCGAGCGGGCCGTGCGCGTCGCCCTGCCGGACGCGCTGATCTTCCGCACAGCCTGGGTCTACAGCCCGTTTGGCGGCAATTTCGTCAAGACCATGCTGCGGCTCGGCGCGGAGCGCGACGGCTTGAAGGTGGTGGACGACCAGATTGGCTCGCCGACCTCGGCGCTCGACATCGCGGATGCGCTGATCACGGTCGCCGCAGACCTTTATGAAAACGACCTCGGCAACCGGGGAGGCGTCTACCATCTGGCCGGTTCGGGCGAGACCTCGTGGTGCGGGTTTGCGCGAACGATCTTCGAGATCGCAGGCGCGCGCGGCGGGCCAAGCATTCCCATTGAGGCCATCCCGACCTCGGACTACCCGACGCAGGCCAAGCGCCCCGCCAATTCGCGGCTCGACTGCACGAAGCTGGAAAAGGCCTTCGGCATCCGCCTGCCCGGGTGGCAGGCAAGCCTGGAGACGGTGGTGACGCGGCTTCTCGCCAAAGGGTGAGGCGGAGGCGGGGAGCAAGCGGGAGCGGGAAGCAAGCGCCCCATCCTTCGAGACGCGCTCTTGCGAGCGCTCCTCAGTGTCTGGCCCGAAATGCGTGCGGCTTGCTCCTGACTGTCATCCCCGCGCAGGCGGGGATGACAATGGTGCCTGTGGCTCTCTACAGGGACAACCGCCGATATTGCAGCACGCATGTACCATAACACCATTTCCGGGCCAGACACTGAGGAGGCGCGTCAGCGCCGTCTCGAAGGATAGGCTGCACCCTGACCCCATGCCGTTTGCGGGCGAGCCTCCCCGGAAAAACCGAGAGGCCTCAGGCCTCAAACCTCCGCCATCCCTCCAGCCCCAGCCGCTCGCCCCAGAACAGACGCTGCGGCGTGGGATCGTTGAGCACTTGCGCCGCCGCGCGGGCCTTTGCCTGCATCGCCCTGAGCCCGGCCGGGTCGTCCATCGCGGAGAGGATCGCGGCCACCCATGCGCTTTCCTCGTTGGGTGCCAGGAATCCGGTCTCGCCGTCGCGGATCCGGTCGGCAAAAACCCAATCGGCGCTGTAGAGCCCGACCGCGCCCAGCACGGCATGCTCGATCACCTTGTTGATCGAGCGCCCCCGGTTGAAGGGCGTATCCAGCATCGGATAGAGCGCGAGATGAAAGCGCAAGCGGGCGTGACGGGCGCGGTGCAGCGCCCACGGAAGCGGCCGGCGCAGGCGCAGGCGCGGGTGCCCGTCGAGCGAACAGCCGAGCTTGCCGCGCGCGATCATCGTCACCGCCGCATCTGGACGGGCGGCCAGCACAGCCTCCAGCACCTTGATGACGAAGGCGCGGTCCGCGCCGTGGGTGACCGAGCCCAGATAGGCGATCTGGAAGGCCTTGCCGCGCGCCAGTCGATCGAAATGACTGTCGTCGGCGAGCGGACCCGCCCACACCGGGCCGAGTTGGCGAACGTCATGGGTCGCGGCGAACTTGGCCGCAAGGTGATCGGTGGGTACGACAATGGTCTGCGCGCGCTCGACCAGCGCCCGGTATTGCCCCTCGCGCAATCTGGCGAGACGGGAGCGGTAGTCGGCCGGCAGGCTCTCGTCGTCATGGGCGGCATCGAGATCGTCGTCGATCACGTAGGTGAGTTGCAGCGCGGGATCTGAGAGGATCGCATCGACCACGCCGGACGCATCGCGGCGGCAGACGACGGCCTGATCGCCAGCGAGGAAACTGTTGGCGCCGATGCGGCGGATGAGCGGCTCACGATGACGCCTGAGCTCCCCCGCGCCCGACCGGACCGCCGGTTTCAGCCAGTCGCGGCAGGCATTGGCGAAATAGAGATCCGTCGTCGGGATGGACCGGCTCGCCCGGGCGATCCGGCTCAGGTGCTGCCATGCGCTCAGCAAGCGGAAGCCCTCCTTGAGGCGCCGCGTCCATCCGGCGCGACCGCTGCCCGACAATGGAAAGACGCCAAAGCTCGCGGGCATCGGCCAGCCGCCGTCTCCAAACCCGCATCCGTCTGTAGAGGGTCGTACAATCGCCCGCAAGGCTTGAGCGGGGCGGGAGGCACGCAAAAGCCGGCCTAGACCACCACGATGCCCTGGTGCTTGGCCTTTTCCTCCGGCTCCACGTGGATGGTGATGATGGAGCCGGGAACCTCGGCGCGCAGGGCTTCCTCGATGCGGTCGCAGATCTCGTGGGAATCGGCCACCGTCATGGAGCCGGGCACGACGAGATGGAAATCGATGAAGGTCTTCTGCGCCGCGCGCCGCGTCCTCAGATCATGCGCCTCCAGCGCCCCTTCGGCGCGCTGGGAGATGATGGAGCGGATGTGGTCGCGGATGTGGGGTTCGGGGGCCTCGTCCATCAGCCCGCCGACGGACTGGCGCACCAGCCCCCAGCCGGACCACAGGACGTTGAGCGCGACGACGCCGGCAAGCAGCGGATCGAGGATCAGCCAGCCTGTCCAGGCAGCGAGCGCGACACCGCCGATGACGCCGACCGAGGACCAGACGTCGGTCATCAGATGCCGGCCGTCGGCATCGAGCGCGGGCGAGCGGAAGCGCTTGCCCGAGACGATCAGGTAGCGCGCCCAGACGAGATTGATGAGCCCGGCGACGCCGTTGACGGCAAGGCCCAGCGTCGGCTGATCCAGAAAGCGCGGCGTGCGGAAGGCTTCCCAGGCCTGATAGAAGATCGCGACCGCGGCCAGCACGATCATCACGCCTTCGAGCACGGCGGCCAGGTATTCGGCCTTGTGGTGGCCATAAGGGTGATTCTGATCGGCCGGCTTGGAGGCGTAGCGCGCCGCGATGAAGGCGGCGAACGCCGAGGCCACGTTGACGATCGACTCCATCGCGTCGGAATAGAGCGCGACCGAACCCGTCAGCCAGTAGGCGACGAATTTCAACGCCAGCACGGCGATGCCGACGAAGACGCTGCCGAGCGCAATTTTGGAGACCCTGTTCATGGCGCCATGCGATAGGCCCCCGGACACAGAAGGTCAATGCGGAGGATACACCATGGCAGTGGACGAGCCCGGCGATTTCCTCGAAAATCTCCTAATGCACTGTAATTTCGTACTTTTTTGTAACCACAGTTGTCCTGGCCGACCAGGGTTGCGGCATGTAGCGGAACTTGATGGAAAAGGTGTCGGCACCGTGGTAACCGCGTTTGGCCGTGTAGTGGACCTCGCTTCCGGTAACCGCGAGACCGGCGCAGCGGTGTCCGGTACCGACCCGCATACGGGCTTTGCGTATGGTAACCGTGCCGTGAGCAGGCTGGCGCGCAACCTTGAGGTTGGGTACGATGCTCGCTTGGCAATTGGTGATGTTGTAGACAAAATGGCCCCCGACCCGGGTCGTTCGGCCCGAGCGGGCATCGGCCTTGAGCGTTTCGGCGTTACCTGCCGCTACAGTAAGCGCGAGAGCCGACGCGACGAGTAAAATGCGACGAAACATATTGATTTTCCTAATTATTCAAAATGCCCTGAGCTTTTAAACCTATCAGAGCTGCGCATGCAACAGCTTCGTCTGGCGATCGGCAGAACGACGATTGCGTCACCTGCCGACTGACAGCCTGCTCATGTTGCGCGTATCCGGGACAGGCCATCCCACGGGGCCGCTCCCGGCACCATTGATCCCGGCCGCAAGAGGGCCGGCCGTTGGGAACCGAGGCAGAAAAACCATGCGCGAGGCTCGCACCGCGACCTTGCCGATGCCGCACGGCATTGGCCAACCGCTTTACGCGGCCGTCTGGATGTCATTGGCGATATTGTCTTTTTCGGCAATGGCCGTGGGCGGGCGCGAGTTGATCGGCCAGCTCGACACATTCTCGATCATGTTCTACCGATCGCTGATCGGCTTTGCCGTGGTCACCTCTATTCTGGTCGCCACGGGCCGTTTCGCGGTGATCCGGACGCGGCGTCCGGGGACGCATCTGGGGCGCAATCTGGCTCATTTTTCGGGCCAGAGCCTGTGGTTCTATGCGGTCGGGCAGACGACATTGGCGCAGGTCTTCGCGCTGGAGTTCACGGCCCCCATCTGGGTGGCGCTGCTGGCCCCGGTTTTCTTGAGCGAACGGTTCACCGGATGGCGGATCGCGACGACGGCGGCGGGCTTTGCGGGCGTGCTGGTGGTGGTCCGGCCGGGGGTGCTCGCGGTCGATACCGGCGAGGTCGCGGCACTCGCCGCCGCCATCTGTCTTTCCGCCAACATCATGATGACAAAGTCACTTTCGCGCACGGAGCCGACGCTTTGCATCATGTTCTGGATGACGGCGATCCAGCTCGTGCTGGGCGCGATCATGGTCGGCGGGCAACCGATGCTACTGGACTTTTCCCATCTGCCATGGGTGCTGGTCGTGGGCGTGAGCGGGCTTCTGGCGCAGGTCGGACTGGCGCGCGCATTCCGCCATGCGGACGCCTCGGTTGCGGCGCCGATGGACTTCCTGCGGCTGCCGCTGATCGCCGTCGTCGGCATGCTGGCCTATGCCGAACCGCTTGATCCGTATGTGTTTCTGGGCGGCGCGATCGTGTTCCTGGCGAACTATGTCAATGTCTGGCGGTCGCGACAGAAGGCGGGCTAGCCTTGCCCTTTCCGGTCCCTCCGGCGTCATTGCCCAGTACCCGCTTTCGCGGGCACAGGCTCCGTCCGGGCAATCCAACAAGGTCCGCGACGGGATCGAAGCGGCTGTGGATCACCCGGATTGCGCCGGGTGATGACGGCGGAGAGTTCAGAGGCCAACTAGTTGAAATATATACGTTTTTCGCCCCGTTTTATCGACGGTTAGAATTTCTTTCGCAGTCAATGAAACCAGCATTGATTTCATTGAACATTCTTTTGAATCCGAAGCAAACCGCGAACCGTCGCGACTAGCGTTTTGGGCCGCGCTTCATCGCCTCGGCGAGCGCGGCCGCAAGGGCGTTGTTGCCGGTGTCGCCCGAACCGCCCGAACCGCCGCGCGCGGACTTGTCCCCGCCCCCGTTGCGGCGTTTATCCCCGCCGTTCCCGTGCGGCTTATCCCCGCCGGCACGCCCCGGAGCCTCGCCGCGATCGGGGCGGGCGTCGCGGGCGTCGCGGGCGGCGCCGATGTCCTTTTTCATGGTGAGCGCGATGCGCTTTCGGGGAATGTCGACTTCGAGCACCGTGACGCGGACGATGTCGCCCGCCTTGACGATGGTGTGCGGGTCCTGGACGAACTTGTCGGCAAGCTGGGAGACATGGACGAGGCCGTCCTGATGGACGCCGACATCGACGAAGGCACCGAAATTCGTGACGTTGGTGACCGTGCCCTCCAGCGCCATGCCGGGCTTGAGGTCGGACAGCGTCTCGACGCCTTCCTGGAAGGTGGCGGTCTTGAACTCGGGACGCGGATCGCGGCCGGGCTTTTCCAGCTCCTTGAAGATGTCGCGAACCGTCGGCAGGCCGAACGTCTCGTCGGTGAATTCGGCCGGGTCGAGCTGCTTCAGGCTGCCTGGCTCGCGCATCAGGGTGCGGATATCGTGGCCGCACGCCTTCACGATGCGTTCGGCCACCGGATAGGCCTCGGGGTGCACCGAGGAGGCATCGAGCGGATTGTCGCCATCGGTGATGCGCAGGAAGCCCGCGCACTGTTCGAAGGCCTTGGGGCCGAGGCGGGAAACCTTCAGCAGTTGCTTGCGGTTCCTGAAGGCACCGGTGGCGTTGCGCTGGTCGACGATGGCGTTGGCGAGGCTCTCGGTCAGGCCCGAAATGCGTGACAGCAGCGCCGGCGAGGCGGTGTTGAGATCGACGCCGACGGCGTTCACCGCGTCTTCCACCACCGCATCGAGCATGCGGGCGAGCTTCGTCTGGTTGACGTCGTGCTGGTATTGGCCGACGCCGATGGCCTTGGGCTCGATCTTGACGAGTTCCGCCAGCGGATCCTGCAGGCGGCGCGCGATGGAGGCGGCACCGCGAAGCGAGACGTCGATGTCCGGCATTTCGCGCGCGGCGAGCGCGGAGGCGGAATAAACGGACGCGCCGGCCTCCGACACGGTGACCTTGGTCGGCTTCTTGCCCGGAAGCCGCTTGATCAGTTCGGCGGCCAGCTTGTCGGTCTCGCGGCTGGCGGTGCCGTTGCCGATGGCGATCAGATCGACCTTGTGGCGCATGCAGAGCGCGCCGAGCACGGCGAGTGCGCCCTCAACGTCGTTCCTCGGTTGAAAGGGATAGACGGTGGCGGTGTCGACCAGCTTGCCCGTCTCGTCGATGACCGCGACCTTGACGCCGGTGCGGATGCCGGGATCGAGGCCAAGCGTGGCGCGGGCGCCGGCGGGGGCCGCCAGCAACAGGTCCTTCAGGTTGCGGGCAAAGACGCGGATCGCCTCTTCCTCCGCACGCTCGCGCAAGCTCCCCATCAGGTCGAGATCAAGGTGCAGGGCTATCTTGACCCGCCAGGCCCAGCGCGCCGTCTCGATCAGCCATCCATCGCCCGGCCGGCCCTTGTCAGCGATGCCGAAGGCCGACGCCACCATGGTTTCGGCCGGCGAAAGCCCCTGCCCTTCCGCGGGTTCCGTATTGAGATCGAGCGAGAGGATGCCTTCGTTGCGGCCGCGGAACAGCGCCAGCGCGCGGTGGCTCGGGATATCGGCCCATTTTTCGGAATAATCGAAATAATCGGAAAACTTGGCGCCCTCCGCCTGCTTGCCGTCAACGACGCGGGAGGCGACGGTGCCGGTGCGGGCGACGTAGTCGCGAAGCTTGCCCACGAGGCTGGCGTCTTCGGAAAAACGCTCGGTCAGGATCTGGCGGGCGCCATCGAGCGCCGCCTTCACGTCCGCCACGCCCTTTTCGGCATCGACGAATTTCGCGGCCTCTGCCTGCGGATCGCGCATCGGATCGGCGAGCAGATCGTCGGCCAGCGGTTCCAGACCCGCCTCGCGGGCGATCTGCGCCTTGGTGCGGCGCTTGGGACGATAGGGCAGATAGAGATCTTCCAGCGTCGACTTGGTGTCGGCGGCGCGGATCTGGCCGGACAGTTCGGCGGTCAGCTTGCCCTGTTCATCGACCGATTTCAGGATCGCGGCGCGCCGGTCTTCCAGTTCGCGCAGGTAGACCAGCCGTTCCTCCAGCGTGCGCAACTGACCGTCATCGAGCCCGCCGGTCGCTTCCTTGCGGTAGCGCGCGACGAAGGGAACGGTGGCGCCGCCATCCAGAAGTTCCACGGAGGCCTGGACCTGTTCCGGTCTTGCTCCAATCTCGCCCGCGATACGCCGGGCGATGGTTGCGGCAATGGCGGCGGGAGCAAGGGCGGGAGCGGAATGGCTGGCGGGAGAAGCGTCGGTCATGGAGACAACAAGGACTTTCTTTCAGGGCCACGCGGAAGGCCGGCTTGAAACGGAGTGCGAAAATAGGCGCAACGGCCAGCGGTTTCCAGCGCCTCACGCGAAATGCACACAAGTGCGTGGCGATGCGATGGCAACGGCGGGGCCCGCTTCGGCGGGACGAAAGCCGCGGCGCGGCACGAGGGGTGAAGGAACGACCCTGACGCAGGGTTTTCAACTTTTTATCGTCTTCCCCCCCATTTGGGGGGTGGTCTGTTTTCACAGGAACAGTTTAGGCTCACTCATCTTCCTCCCGATTACGTGATCTGTGGCGGAAGACGACGGTCGGAAGAAAACGCGAGGCGGCCTGCACTGGCGGCCTTCGTTCATCGCTCTTCCGGCGCCTTTTGAATGGAGGTTCGACGGGTCCATCCAATCCACCCGTTATTTTCAGAACCTCTGTATCGAGAGTGTCTTCGTACTCACGCGACTTGCGACTTGAGGCCGCTGGGGGAAACCGCAGCGGCCTTCTTTACGAAAGCGCACACAACCTAGCGCAGCCGCAGGAAGCAGAAGCGTTCCACGAGCCGGACCAGCATCTTCTGGCTTCGACAGCCGGTCTTGAAGAGGACCGATTTCAGATGCTTGCGCGCGGTATCGAGGGCGATGCCGCGCCGGGCCGCATGTTCGGCGAGTTCGGTGCCTTCAATCACGGCGGCGACCACCGCCTGCTCGCTTGCCGACAGCGAGAAGAGCCCCGCGAACTGGGCGATCTCGGACTCGGCGAACGAGGGTTCGCGAGCCAGCGGCACGAAGACAACGACCAGAACGGACCCGCCCACCCCCGCGCCCTTGAGCACCGGCAGGAAGCGCACGCCGGTCTGCTCGCCATCGGGCAGGGTCAGGATGGCGGAATGATCGCCCATAAAGCCGGTCGCGTCGGGGATCTGCGGGGCGGGAGCACACAGCGCCTCCAGCGCGGAGGCAAGGCCGGCATTGAGGGCAGCGGTGGCAAAGACGAGCCGGCCGGCGACGAGCCGGAAGAGCCCCGCTCGGCTCATCGCTTCGGCCGCCTCGTTTCGGTGCACGACGCCACCGCCCGGCGAAAGAACCACAACCCCGCGACCTGAACGGCTCCACAGATCGGCGAGAGTGCGGGTCCTCAACTGTTCGTGATGAAAGGCGAGCGCGATGCGCAGGGCCTGGCGAATATTCGGGATAACGCGCCGGACAATGGCGACCTCATCCGCATCGAAAGGGTCCTCATGCCGCCGCCCGACCCCGAACCAGCTCAGGTGCCCCTCCATGCCCAATTGTGCGCCGGTGATTTCGAAGAGACGGTTGGGCTTCTGGAACTCGTTGTAGATGACACTCGACAGCCGCTCATCGTGCGTCCAGATATCCTGGTTTCTCAACAATTTGCCAACAGGAGCGGCGAGCAGGCGCGGGACGCGCAGATCATGGGGGAGAAAATCGTCCAGATATCCCTGATAGGCCTCGGGTTCGATGCCTTCGAGAAAGCCAATGGTCTCGGTACCGGCAGCCATATCGAAGGCCATCACATGGGTGGAATGGGCGCCGATCAGTTCCGCCAGGCGATTGACAGCCGGCCGCCAGAGATCCGGCTCGATCGCCGCCTCGTAAAAACCTGTCACGACCCTGTCGAGCCGCTCGGAATCAATGCCCATTTTGCCCCGCCCCGCCTCGCATTGTCCCAGCCCCAAGCCGTCCCAGCCCCAAGCCGTCCGGGCCACGAGTCGTCCGGGGCCACAAGGTGTTCCGGTCCGGAAATCGCTCACCCCTCGCGCGCATCGCCCGCCGAGCGAAACGGGAGAGAACCGCCGAAACGCCTTACGTAATCTTACCCGGGTCCGCACAAGAACGTAATCGTATTTGTCCGTAGAAGCGCCAGGCGCCTGCCCCGGAGAGGAACCGAACGCCGGCATCGCGCGTTGAAATCCCGCCGCATGCACAGCTATATCGGTTGCGCGTTGCCACTGTCTTCGGGGTCGGCGGACGTTTCCCGGGCGCACAGGTTGCGGCCTCAGGTTTCAGGCAAGCCTGGGCAGGCAAGGGTCATACGGAAAGACAATCGGAAAAGGACTGTCGCGATGATGCGGATGTCCATGAACAAAAACTGGACCATAGTGAGCGCGTAAGCAGGACACCGACATGATTCGCAAGACGTTTTTCTCCGGAACCGGCCCGAATGCCGGGGCGGACGCCTGCGAGGGCGCGCCGGATTCGCAGGGACACCCGGATTCGCAGGGACACGATGAACGCGCAACGGGCGCGGTTGTGATGAGCAGAAGGGCGCTCGTCGCCGGTCTGGCGCTGTCGCTGGCCGGCTGCGCGTCTTCGCAGCGCATTCGGCAGTCGCCGCCGCAGATCGGCGATCCCAGGTTCAATGCCGCGCATGACCCCGGCTACCGTCAGATGTACGGCGCCATGTACGATGAGGGCTTTCCCGTGCCCCCCATCGACTTGCGGGTGATCCCGTCGCAGTACCTGCGCCAGTTCGTGGACTATCCCGTGGCGCAGCACGCCGGCACGATCATCGTCGATCCGCAGGCGCGCTTTCTCTATCTGGTCTACGGCAACGGCAAGGCGATGCGCTATGGCGTGGGTGTCGGCCGGGAGGGCTTCGGCTGGGCTGGCACGGCCGAGATCAAGCGCAAGGAGAAGTGGCCGACCTGGACGCCGCCCAAGGAGATGGTGGAACGCGACCCGAAGGTGGCGCCCTACAAGAACGGCATGCCCGGCGGGCTCGGCAATCCGCTTGGTGCCCGCGCGCTCTATCTCTTCCAGGGCAACAAGGACACGCTCTATCGCATCCACGGCACGAACGAGCCCAGAAGCATCGGCAAGGCGGTGTCTTCGGGCTGCATCCGGCTGCTGAACCAGGACATCATCGATCTCTACGACCGGGTGCCGCTGGGCTCGCCCGTGGTGGTGCTGAACGACGCCAATGCGGCGATCGCGATGTAGGAACATGCGGGCGCGACGGCGGCCCCCCGCAGGCGGACGCCGTCATACCTTCTGTCATCCCGCGGATTCACCCAAGACAATTTTTATTTCTATTGAATAGTTTCATTTTATTCGGTCATTCAGACCACAGCACCGATAATACCCAAATAATTTTCACCCACTGGCATCGACTATCATTTCGGATATATTACTTCTATACAACGTAGCATCATGTGAGGCTGCGCGGTTCAAACCGAACGAAAACTGTGATATCAGCCTGCGAAGGCTTGCTACACGGAGCTTCACCTCGGCCGCCTTCGCGCCGGAGGATTGAAGTTCTTTGACCCTGCACGCGGATATCGCCGTGCGGGACTTCCCGTGCCGTCCTGAAAAGCCATGGATGCCCGGCGCGCCATTGCGGCCCGCACCGCCGGGTATCGGCCGCCTTCGCGCGCAACGATCGCCCGTGACCGGCACATGCGCAGACAGGCGCGAGAGAGGAAGTCCCTCGACGAGGAGGACATTCGGCGCGGGCTCGCCGGCCGCGCGCCATCGCAATGTCGTCAAACACAAGGCAAACAAACAACAAGGGATCCGATCATGCGCGACGTCGTCATCGAAGACATCAACGAGACCAGAGCCAATCTGGATCACATCAACAACCACGAGGACCCGCGGGAATTCTTCCGCGTGCTCCAGCCGCTGGGCTATCGCCTGCCCGATGCCGCCAAGCCCGTGTTCGACAAGGTGATCGACCGGCTGGCCGCGCGCCGGGGCACACCGGTGAACCTGCTGGACCTGGGCGCCTCCTACGGTATCGATGCCGCGATCCTGAAGTACGATCTCTCGGTGGGCGAGCTTTACAGCCACTGGTCGCAGAGCCATCTGGAACGCACCGAACCGGCCGAGATCATCAGTCTCGACCACCGCTTCTTCGCGGCGCTGCGCAAGAAGCGCGACATCACGGTGACCGGCATCGACATGGCGCCCAAGGCGATCGAGTTCGCGCTGAAGGCCGGCCTGCTGGATGCGGGCTTCGCGGCGAACCTGGAAGCCGAAGCCCTGCCGGCGGCGGGGCGCGAGGCGCTGGCCGATATCGATCTGGTGATCACCACGGGCTGCGTCGGCAAGGTGACGGCACGCAGCTTCGAGCGCCTGCTGCCGGCCATGACCAAGGCGGAAAAGCCCTGGTTCGCCAACTTCGTGCTGCGCACCGTCGCCTTCGACGATGTGGCCGCGAAGCTCGCCGAGCACGGCTATGTGACGGAAAAGCTGGAGGACACCTCGTTCATCCAGCGCCGCTTCGCCGATCGCGGCGAACGCGAAGAGGTGATGGCCGCGCTGGAGGCCCGCGCCCTGAATCCGCTGCCGCTTGAGGAAAAGGGGCTGATGGTGGCCGAGTTCTTCCTTTCCCGCCCGCGCGATGAGGCAGAGGCGATGCCGCTCGAAACGCTCATGGCCCGCTGAGGCCCGTCGGCGTCATACAGGCCGAACAGACAAGGGCCGCGCCCCGGTGTCGGGACGCGGCCCTCTTGTTGCGCCGGCAGAACTTGCCGCAAGGGGAACAAGCGCCGCGCGGCCGCGTTGGCTTTTCGTGAAAGCGCGAAAAGGAGGAACGACATGGCCGAGCGCAACGACGACCGGCAGATCGACAAACGTCCGCAGGATGCCCGGCAGGGTGAAAAGGGCCGCCCGATGCTGCTGGTGCTGACCATCGGCATCGTCGGACTGGTCATCGCCTACGCCCTCGTCGGCTGGATCAACAGCGACAACGACACCGTTTCGCTTTCCGTGATCGACGAGAAGGCGCAGAGCACCCCACAGCCCGCTCCGGCGGATCAGACGTCCGACCAGACCACCGGCACGGCGGGCGGGAAACGGGACGAATGACGCAGGGTCCTTGCCGGGATCCGTCCAAGGCGGACGCCCGCCGGCCGAGATCATTCGCGCAACGTCGCGACCTTGCCCGGCCGACTGGCGTTTGCAGACCAGGATGCACCAAACGCGCGGGCGCCCAGCGTGCGCGACAAGAGCTTTCAGCAATTTGGCCTTCGTGGAAGAACCGTACGATCAGGAACGGACCGGGCGCTCCGCGCGTTGACGACACATAGCCAGAACAGCACAAGGGAGACGCCGGCATGGCCACGAAACCGCAACGCGCCCGGGACATTACCGAGGACGACCTCGCCCAGGACCGCATGGGTCGCAACAGTCTTCAGGGCAACGATCAGCAGAATGTGCGCAACCAGCGCCAGGACCAGCCCGACGCCCGGCAGGAAACGGATGGCGTGGTGGAGAGCTTTGAAAAGCTGGACAAGGACGTGCGCGCCCGGCGCGACCTGAACAAGGGCATCAAGGACGGCAAGTCGTAACGCCTCGCGCGGGGCGCGACCGCCTCTGCCGCACTCATGTCAGCTTGAGGCAACAACCCGCCAGCATTGAGGCGGGTTGTTGCGTTTCACGGCGTGCTATTTCGGATTGCCGGGCAGGGTCTTCGGCTTGATGACGGGCGTGCGTCCGACCTTGGGAGCCGGCTGGACGAGACCATCCGCAGTGCGCGGCGCCGGTTTCAGCACGCCGTCGCAATCGTCCAGGGTCGTGGAAAGCGAGCGATCGTTCGCCGCGCCCTTGTCGGCGTGCGGGCTGACCGTGCAGGGGCTCTCGGCGTTCGGCTTTTCCGTCTTTTGCGGCCGCTCGGTCGGCGTGGGCTGCGCTGAGGCGGCAAAGACGGCGACCACAAGCGGCATCGCGAGGAGAAAAACGGCGCCCGCACGCTTTCCTCTCTCCCCTCGCCTTTCAACCATGCCGTTTCGACTGGAGCACAAGCGTTGCATCGTTCCTCCTTTTCGCCGCCCGCAGGGTCCGCGAGCCGGGTCGCACCCGTGCGGATCGGCTCAGGCAGTGGCGGCAATCGCACTAATGACGATGGCGAGAGTCATCACGATCAAGGCCCCGACGAGGCTCACTGTTTTCCACTCGTCCCAATGGCGGGCCTTGCGGTGCCACGCCCGCCCGCGCCTATCGGGGCCGTTGCGGGTGGCGAACTTTTCAAGGCACGGCTCCTCGCCAACGGACCCGGTGTTTTCTGCTCCGGCCGGCTGCGAACCGCGACCATGCGGCTTGTGTGTCCTCTCACCTGCCATCAAGGTAGAACGCGACATCCGGACATACGTTCCGTGCAACGACAGAAGGAACCGGCGCGCAGGCTTCGGTTCGCCTGAACGTTCGGACAACATGTCTGCTTTTCAAGGGATAAACGAAGCAGCCGCGCGTTGCGTCCGCCCGGGCGCGAGGTGCCCGGGCCCGCCTGCATCCGGCGTTAATCAGCGTCGGCGCCGGGGCGCCGGGGCCACCGTCACATCGAGCAGACGGCTGCAACGCCCATATCGGTGATGGCGATGCTGCCATCCTTCATTTCCAGGAATTGCAACGAGCACAGATCCTCGACCGCGCTCTTGAGCGAATCCTCGTCATAAGCGGGAAGCGCCGCCTTCAGCGCGGCCATCGGCACGAATTCGCAGCCAGAAGGCAGTTCGTGACGCGAAATCTTCTCCAGAAGTTCAAATTCGCAATCGGTCATCATCATCGGCACACTCCATATGCTCATCATGATCAATGGCGACCGCGGGACGCGGGCCACAGGTCCGCTCGTCCGCCTTGCCAAGGTTTTCCGGCTCCGGCTTCGTCGCCCACAATTCAGGACGGCCAGTCAGCCTGTGCGCCAACATCTTGCGGTCAGGACCGTTCGGTCCCGGCCTTTTCGTCCTCCGCCTTTTTCCAGGAAGTGCCGCAGAACGGGACCCCTGGCGGGAAGGCTGCGTTGGTCGCGGTTAACACAATGGCAAGAATGAGGCGCGTGGCGAAGAGGCCATCCGGCCACGGTGTCCTTTTGTCGCGGATCGCAGGATTGCGCGCCTTTTGCGCATATGGGCGGACGCACAACAGAGCTCAGAGGGTGCTGCGCAGACCGGGAGCGGGATGCGATGCGGGGGCCGGCGGAGCACGCAGAGGACGAACGGGGAGAACGGTCGCGGCCATGAGATCGCGTCGCACGAAACCGGACGCGAGCTGGCGGCTGGCGACATCCACGCTGCCGGCGAAGCACTGGTAGCGAATTTTTCCCATCGGATAGAAGATCGCGCCGCAATCGACACCCACAGGCCCCACCAGGCGCTGGAGAGCGGTCCGTGCCATCTGCGTGCAGCGCCCCCGATTGAGGAAGCTGTCGAGGCAGAAATCACCGCGCGGCCTCGGCCGGATGAAGGCAAGGGCCAGCGCCCCCCCGGCACCGCGCAGGGTGTCGCCATCGTCCGCTTCCACCGGCGCGGCGAGCGTGACGTTCGCCACGAAGCGCGAAAAGGGCGGCGTGGCCGGCGCGAACGCAGACGCCGTGCCCCACCCCGTGCCCTGCCCCGCAACATCGGCCCGCCGGCCGGCACTCCGCGCCACGGGGGGAGAACTGGCGGACGCTCGCACGGCGGCAGGCGCCGTCTCTCCTTCCCCGCCAAGAAACGCCGAGACCTTGTCGTGAAACAGCAGCGACCCGCCGACGAACACGCCCATGGTCACGACCAGCAGCGCATAGACGACGATCGCCCGATCCACGCCCCCGGCCCGGGCGCGGGAAACAGCCCGGCCGATGGCACGATGTGCGAGAAGGCGAACGCGGCGCGGGTTGAAATCGAAGCGGAGTGGGGGCACGAACAGGGTACTTCGGGCGCGATGGATCGAGCGCGGCGGCGCTGGCTGGTTGCGGAGAGACGGACGAGCCTCTACAGCATCAAGGCTGCGAGGGCGTCCGCACACGACGATTTCGAATCGGTTCCTTCCGGCACGACCGACAGACACATGCGTAGAGGGTTTTTCGAGCCATGATCCATCCTTGCATCCTGTCCGGCGGATCCGGGTCGCGACTGTGGCCGCTTTCGCGCAAGGCGTACCCGAAACAGTTCCTGAAAATCTTCGGCGACGAAAGCCTCTTTCAAAAGACCTGCCGCCGGGTGGCGGCGGAGGGTTTTTCCGCGCCGCTCGTCATTTCCAACCAGGACCATCGGTTTCTTTGCGGCGAACAGATGGCGGAGGCCGGCCTTGCCGGTGGCCGTATCGTGCTCGAGCCGCAGGGCCGCAATACCGCGGCACCGGCGGCCGTCGCAACGCTTCTGGTGGAGGAGAACGACCCGGACGGGCTGATCCTGATGCTGCCGTCGGACCATCTCATCACCGACGAGGCGGCTTTTCTGGCCGCGGTGAAGGCGGGCGAGACCGCCGCCGCGCAAGGGCGGATCGTCACCTTCGGCATTCGCCCCAGCGAGCCCAATACCGGTTACGGCTATATCCATCTGGGCGAGGCCGGCGCGGAGGCGGTGCGCGACGTGCGGGCATTCGTGGAAAAGCCCGACCTGGACCGCGCGCAAGGCTATCTCGCCGATGGTGGCTATGTCTGGAACGCGGGGATATTCCTGTTTTCCGCGCGAACCATGAAGGCCGCCTTCGAGGCGCACGCGCCGGACATCCTCAAGGGCGCACGCGCCGCGCTTGACGGGGCCGCCGCCGATCTCGATTTCCTGCGGCTGGAGGCTACGGCCTTTGCCGAGATCGAGAACATCTCCTTCGACTACGCGATCATGGAGCGGGCGGCGAACGTCGCCTGCGTGCCGATGGATCCGGGCTGGAGCGATCTGGGCTCGTGGTCGGCGGTGCGCGAGGTGTTTCCCGCCGATGAGAACGGCAACGCGGCTCTGGGCGATGCGCTGTTTTTCGACACACGCGACAGCTTCGTCTATTCGGCCGACGCGAGCGTGGCCGTGCTCGGGCTTTCCGACGTGCTCGTCGTCAACACCCGCGATGCGCTGCTGGTCGCGCACAAGGACAAGGCGCAGGACGTCAAGAAGATCGTGGAACGGCTGGAGGCGGAAAACCGCAGAGAGGCGATCGAGCACAAGCGGGTCTACCGGCCGTGGGGCTGGTATGAGGGCCTGAGCGACGGCGCGCGCTTCCAGGTCAAGTGCATCATGGTGAAGCCGGGCGCGCAGCTTTCGCTGCAAAGCCATGTGCACAGGGCCGAGCACTGGGTGGTGGTTTCAGGCACGGCGGAGGTGACCATCGACGGCGAGGTGCGGCTCGTTTCGGAAAACCAGTCCGCCTACATCCCGCTCGCCGCCCGCCACCGGCTCGCCAACCCCGGCAAGATCCCGACCACGCTGATCGAAGTGCAGTCCGGCTCCTATCTCGGAGAGGACGACATCATCCGCTACGAGGACATCTACGGCCGCGAGGGCACGAACTAGGGCGCTTCCCCGAGGGCACGAACCAGGGCACGGCCCGACCTGAAATTCTCCAGGCCGGGACGGCAGGGAACGCGGGCCGGGTCGCCTTCAGGCCCACGCCGAGCGGTGACGCCCTTTCGCACAGGCGCGAACGGCGAACGCCGCCGTTCTCCGGCACGTTCGCGCATCGTGCGAGCGGACGCCGCGACGAGGGTCACGCAACGGAGGCGGAGGCCTCGCGCACTTTCCGCGTCGCGTCGTCGATCTCGGCGGTGGCGTTCGAAATCGCGCGCATGTTGCTCGTCAGCGTCTCCACGCCTTCGGAGGCGCTTTGCATGTTTCGCGAGATCTCGCTGGTCACGGCGGACTGTTCTTCCACTCCGGAGGAGATCGCGGTCGAGATGTCGCTGATCTGAGCGATGATCGACATGATCGCCTCGATGGCGAGAACCGCCTCCTCGGTGGTCGACTGGACCGACTCAATCTGCTTGGAAATATCCTCCGTCGCCTTGCTGGTCTGCGAGGCGAGGCTCTTCACCTCGGAGGCGACGACGGCGAAGCCCTTGCCGGCCTCGCCCGCGCGCGCCGCCTCGATGGTCGCGTTCAGCGCCAGAAGGTTGGTCTGGTTGGCGATGTTGTCGATCAGCTCGATGACATTTCCGATCGTCTTGGCATCCTCGGAAAGGCCGGACATGATCCGGCTCGACTTGCCAGCCTCATCGACCGCGCGCTGCGAGATATCCAGAGCGGTTTTCACCTGGCGGCTGATTTCCTGGATGGAGGCGACCAGTTCCTCGGTGGCGGCCGCCACGGTCTGGACGTTGTCGGCCGTCTGCGAGGAGGTTTCGGCCGAACTCGTCGCCTGGTCCGCCGTACGCGATACGGCCCCGGCGATCTCGTTCAGATCCACGTCGATGCCGCGCTGGACGTCGAGCCGCCGGTGGCGCTCGGTCACCCGCACGGTGATGTCGGTGGCGAATTTCACAACCTTGTAGGGGTGCCCGTCGGCATCGAAGATCGGGTTGTAGGATGCCTGGATCCAGACATCGTTGCCGGCCTTGCCGATGCGGCGATATTCGGCGGTCTGGAACTTGCCCTGGCGCAAGTCGTTCCAGAAGCGGCGATATTCCTCGCTTGCGCGGTATTCCGCGTCCACGAACATGCTGTGATCGCGGCCCTTCACCTCTTCCAGGGTGTAGCCGAGTGCCTTGAGGAAGTTCTCGTTCGCCGTGATGATGGTGCCGTCGGTCTCGAACTCGATCATCGCCTGCGAGCGGTCGAGCGCATCGAGCTTCGCCTTGTATTCGTGATTGAGCAGCCGGGTGGTCGCGTCCTGCCATTCGACGACGGTGCCCAGGCGCTTTCCGTTCCGGACAAGGGGATTGAGGGTCAGATCGTACGCATGCTGCTCGATCCTGATCGTCACGCGTTGCGTCTGGTTCAGCTTGGCCAGCATGTCGCCCTTGAGCGCCGGATCGGCGTGCAGACAATCGAGTGAACGACCGACAAGCTTGTCCGCATTGAACCCCGGATCGGTCGCGCGGATTTCGTCCTGCACCGCGTGCAGGAGCTTTCTCGCCGACGGATTGAGATGCGCAATCTTGTGACTGGTATCGGTTATCATGACCGGTGCGGACAACATATCGACCGCGCAGGTCAGCAGGCTTTCATTCGACGGTTTCAAGAAGTTCGCCATTCAGCTCACCTAAACTCCAAGCTGCGATTCCGACTTTCTGTCTATATGGGCTAAATATTAATATTTCTCTTAATACGTACTAATATATACGACTACATGTTCGTTATTACATAGCAACATACATGAATAACTTCTTATTTTTACTTATATATTAAGATCTGTTATGCAAATTACATATTCTATTTACGATATCGGCCATCCAGAAGCACAAATTCATATTTGAATTCGTCTTGCACGCCGATGGAAATGGGGGGGGCGTTCCTGGAACGGATCAATCCGGCCCCTGGAGCGACGATAGCGCCCGGCGTCTTGCGGGCCGGTTTCGGAGGGCGCGTCAGGGAAGAGGGAACTGTTGAAAAAGAAGGATGGCTGGGGCGGCAGGATTCGAACCTGCGAATGGCGGCACCAAAAGCCGCTGCCTTACCACTTGGCGACGCCCCAACATGCGGCCGCCGGCCGCGGCCCTTCGTATAGCGACTCGCCGTGCCCCCCGCAAGCCGATGAAGCCGCCCCGGTACGCACGACGCAACTTGTCCCCCGTTGCATCCGGCAAGACCGCCGTCGTGAGGGCACAAACCGCAGCCACGCCGGCCCCGGTGCGCACAGGGCGCGCGAAGCGCGGCGCCGAACGGCGCAAAGCCATTCTGCCGACGGCATTTTTCGCGGTTGCGCGAGGGTACGAAGGAAACAGTGGAAAAAGGCATAACTCGTCGCTTGCGGGGGCGGTACGAGGACGCTATAAGACCGCGTCTGACAGGGGACGTGGCCGCGCCGGTTTCTACCGCAAGTGGTCGATCTCTCTGGAACAAGGCATGTCGGAGTGTAGCGCAGCCTGGTAGCGCACCTCGTTCGGGACGAGGGGGTCGCAGGTTCAAATCCTGCCACTCCGACCAATATTTTCAATGGCTTACCAGGGCCATTTCGGGCGACGACCAGAACGTCCGACAGTTTACCCGACAGATAACAGAAAGCGCTGGGAACCGCTGGTTTACGGTCGCGAGGTGACTTTGGGACCAACGTCTCGGACATCAGTCGGGCCATCCCCTTGTTTTTGACCAAATGCCTTTGGCACCTTCTTTTCGCCCCGTCATATCCGACAGGGCGTTGCAGGCCTGTCGGTCCCGACGGGTAGGCGGGCAACGCATCTTGGTTAGACTACGCGATCTTTGCGATACATCACGTAGCCGGTCGCGCCTTTCGCGTCGGCAAGCGGGTGAAAACCAGGCTGCGGACTCAACTTGGCATCCACCTTTCGACAACTGTCGCATAGACATTCCACGCTCATGATCGGGCTACCGTGAACCCTCGGGCGAGCATGTCCACAAGCAAGTGTTCGCCAGTTCCGCAAATGACATAGAAGCGTTCGGAAGCGGTCATGGAGAACGGCGCGCTCAATGGCAGCGGTTTCATCATAGCCCTCCAAAACCGGACAGTCCGCTTGCGACGGCCATTACGGACGCTTGAAGGTTATTCAAATGTGCCATAAAGCGGTCGCGCTACGAGCGTGTCAGAGAAACGCGCGATGACACCGTTGGTTTCCGATCAGTCTGGAACGCAGGAAATTGAGCAGTTGAAAACGATCCAAACTGACCGTCTGGCTATCAGGAATTTCCGTGCAGGTGATGCGGAGGCCTTGTTCGCTTATCTGCGGGAGCCTACCGCGAGTTGCTTCTTCTCGCTAAAACTCGCCGATCTGGCGGCAGCCGAAAGTGAGGTCTTGAAACGCGCTGGCGACGACGAGTATGTCGCCGTCTGTCTGCAAGAATCAGGTCAGCTCATAGGCGACCTGTTCATCCATCCGGATGCCGCTTGGCCAGATGATCCAGAAAAACCTCAACAGCCTGACACGGTTTCTGTGGGCTGGAATTTCAATCCACTGTTCAGTGGCAAGGGCTATGCGTTCGAAGCGGCACAGGCCTTGTGTTCCGAGTTATTCACTCATCAAAGTAAAAGGCGCATCTACGCGTATGTTGAGGACCACAACGCCTCGTCGCGCCGGCTTTGCGAAAAGCTTGGCATGCGAGTGGAAGGCCTATTCCTGGAATATGTGGCGTTCCAAAACGACAGCGCCGGGAATCCAATCTACGAAAACACCATGCAGTACGCCATTCTGCAGCATGAATGGAATCGACGTTAAACCACCCGCGGCGGCTGTTTCAGCGTGATCGCAGGCAAAAGCCGGCAGTCCGCTTTCCACCCCGGACCGGACATCCTATCTGATTTGGGAGGGTGACAGCTTCTGGAGAATTCATGCGCAGCCCGAACGACCGAAATGAGGGCGCGAAGCGGTCATTACCTCAATGCCTTGTGAATGACCGCTCCGGGCCGAAACCTACCACCGCCCGGATCTGCATGAATGTCCGCTTCGGCGATATGTTGCTTGAAAGCCGACAGCCCCCTCCCTGCCCCGAAGCATAACGGCAGCTCAGCGCCGCCATTTCAGCCATATAGCGGCTCGTGCCCAGATTTCGGAACCGGACATCTGCTCGTTGCCGGACAAACGACCGAGGTGCGGACAAAGCCGGATTTCGTCGCGCCCGCGTTCCGCTGTCGCGACGCCGGATCGAGGGCCCCGAGCTCATGGCGCGCTCAATCCTGGGCCGTGGGCCGGATGACGATGCTGCCGACCTCCACGTCCGAAGGTTGCTCGATCGCATAGAGGATGCCGCGCGCGACCGCCTCGGGCGAAATCGCGATATCCCCCAGCCGCTCCGCGATCGACTGCCTCGTCGACGGCTCGGTGATACTGTCTGCGAAATTGGTGGAGATCATCCCCGGCGATATTTCGGTCACCCGCAGGTTCGCTCCCGCTTCCTGCCTCAGTGCCTCCGTCGCCGTTCGGACCGCGTTCTTGGTGGCGGCGTAGACCCCCATCGTCGGCACGATCTTGATGCCGGCCGTCGAGACGACGTTGATGACGTGTCCATGTTTCTGGCGCGCAAAGACCGGCAGCGCGGCGGCGATGCCGTAGAGCGTGCCACGCAGATTGACGTCGATCATCGCATCCCAATCCTCGACGCGCAGCGCATCGAAGCGGGAGATCGGACCGATCCCCGCATTGTTGATGATGACGTCGAGACGGTCGAAGCGTTCGGTGGCGGTGGACACAAGCGCCTCCAGATCGCCCCGCCGGCGTACGTCCGTGGCCTTGAAGGCGGCTCGGCCGCCGGCGGCGGCAATTTCCTCCGCCAGCGCTTCGAGCACCGGCTCTCTGCGGGCGCCGAGCACGACAAGCGCCCCGCGTTCGGCAAGCAGTTTCGCCGTCGCCCGGCCGATGCCGCTGCTTGCGCCGGTTATGGCGACAACCTTTCCTTCGATCGTCATGAAACCTCTCCCTCATCGATGGTTGTTTCCCGTGAGACGGACATATACGAGGAAGGGGAGATGAACGACGCTAGGGAGTCTCTAAAATTGTCGCGATCGTCCAGCTCCCCACTCGACCCCCTGTCGAATGTGCTCGATGTCCTTGGCGCGCGGGTAACGCGGCAAACCCGGATAGAGGCGGCAGGCCAATGGGCACTGTCCTTTCCCGGTATTGACCGCCTCAAGTTCGTGGCACTGTTGCGGGGTGAATCGTGGTTGCTGATCCCGGGACATGCGCCGCAGCCGATGCAGGCGGGGGATGTCTGTCTGATCGGGCGCACGGAATACGCCGTAGCGAGCGACCCGGCGCTGACCCCCATCGATGGTCGCAGCCTCTATGACGGCCCCGGCCGCGATGTCGCCCGTATAAACGGGGATGAAACGATCGGGATCGGCGGGACCGTCTCCTTCTCAGGGGCGAACGCCGATTTTCTTCTGGGCATGCTGCCGGATTGCATGATCGTGCCGCGGCGCTCCTCGACATCCGGCGCGATTGCGACGGTACTCACGCTCATGTCGAACGAGATCGAGCGTGACACGATAGGGCATGAAATCGTGAGCGCTCGCCTTGCCGATGTTCTGCTGGTGGAGGCAATCCGCGCCTATGTCAGCCATGTCGGGCCCACCGAGATGGGGTGGCTCGGCGCGCTGCTCGACCCTCGGATCGGACGCGCCCTGCGCGCCCTGCACGGAGACGTCGCCCATCCGTGGACCGTGGCCGAGCTGGCAGGCGTCGCCGGTATGTCGCGGGCAGCCTTTGCAGCGGAATTCACTCACCGCATCGGCCTGCCCCCCCTTTCGTATCTGCGCTCGTGGCGTCTCACCATCGCGCGAACGGCTCTCATGCACGGAGATGCGACCGTGGCCGACATCGCAAACACGGTCGGCTACCGATCGCAAAGCGCTTTCAGCCAAGCGTTCCGTCGCACTTTCGGGACATCTCCGAAAGACGATGCAGGATCGAAGACCGGTGTCACATCATCATGGCAATTTGAGGCGCGATAGGCTCCGTTCACCTGGAGAGCGGCTGCCAAGGGCCCGGAGCCGACCGTCGCCGCCATTTCTCACCAAAGCCTGCGGTGTGCGCCCGCGGCCCGCTCAACCGGAAAGCCGTGTGCAGATGAGAGACAGCCGCGCGCTCCAAAGCAAAAAACCCCGGCGCCATCAGCACCGGGGTTCCTTGTCTGCTTCAGGAATCACTCGAATAGATGATATGTCAGCCGACTTTTATTAAATAATATTATAAATCTCGTCAAAATGACGCACGCTTCTCAAGATATATATATATCTTGTTATCGTTATTTGTGGAAGGTGCAGAATTTATATTTATGAAATCGCTAATATCATTTAGATAATTGGTATAATCATTTGTTCATGTCTAAATTTATCTCTCTTTTCTGAATATTTCCGAATGCGATGATCTGATTTTTACTATTTCTTGCGCGACCACCGGAAGCACGACCATTCACTGATCGGTAGATCGACGAATGACAGCCTCAAACAACTTTCATGATCACCCGGTGCCATGATCGGAAATCGCTCATTTCAATTCCCGATACGGTTTCCGCCCCTTGCAGCAAGCGAGTACAGGACAACGCCGGAAAAAACAGGCGCATTGTCTCATTTTTTCCGCCAACCGTGGCTTTTCCGCACCACGCGGCATTCGCGTCCGCCTCCAAATTCGCGATGCCTCAATGTTCCTATCCTCGTGCCACGTGCGCCGGTCATCCGCGCGCCTGGCTCTGTCACGCGCGTGGCAAAGAGGCCTGCACCGCTGCCAGCAGGAATTCGTCCTGATAGTGTCCGGCAGCAAAGGAGAGGCCGACCGGGCATTCCTCGACTGTCAGCAAGGGGGCCGAGATTTCCGGCAGGCGCCCGACCCCGGAGAACGCGGTGAGGGTCATTGTGGGATCGTAGAACGCCATCACCGCTTCGAGCGTGTTCAGCGAACCTTTCAGCGGTGCGATGACCGGGGTGGTCGGGAAGCAAATGACCGTGCCGGGCGGCAGCGCCGCGTTGATCCGCTCGAAAAGCCGTTCGCAGCGCACCACGCTCTCAAGTGCCGCGATCCGGTCGAAATCGCGCACGTTGCCGTAGGCCATGGAGAAGGTGAAGCCGAGTTCGGGCTGGACGGTCTCGATCCAGTTGCCGACCGTGCTCTGGAATTCCGCCGTTTGCAGATCGCGAAGCGCCTTCAGGTTGCAATCGCTCAGCGGTATGTCCTCCCCGATGAGCTGCGCGAAGCGGATCGGTTCCGGCACGAGGCCCGATCGCGACGCAATGGCTTTCAGCGCCGCGTGAACCTGCTCCTGTACCGCCATATCGGAGATCTCCACCGCGTCGCTCAGCACCAGCAGTCGCTGCAACGCTACGGCCGGTCTGGGGCCGCTGCGCAGCAACACGCGCGCCGCCGCATCGAGATGCTCAAACCGCGCCGCCAGAACGCCGACTGTGCTGACACCGGGCATGAAGGGCAGCACTCCGGCTTCGGAGATCCGGTGCAGGGACGGGCGCATCCCCCAGATCCCGCACAGGCTCGCAGGAACGCGCACGGAGCCGCCTGAATCGGTACCGATCGAGAAATCCGCCAACCCGTTGGCAACGGAGGCAGCGGAACCACTCGACGAGCCGCCGGGGATGCGGTCCGGTGCCCTGGCGTTGCAGGGCGTGCCGAAAAACTGGCTTTCGCCGTCGAGGCTGTAAGTGAACTCGTCCGCGATGGCCTTGCCCACGCAGCGTGCCCCTGCCGCGAGCAACTGATCGACACAAAGCGCATTGTGTGTGGGGGCGGGGTGAGCATCCCGCCACGCGGGGCTGCCGTAGGAGGTACGGTGGCCGGCGATGTCGATGTTGTCCTTGACCGTGAACCGCGTCCCGTCGAGCGGGCCGTTCTTCACAGGGGGAATGTCAAGGTATTCAACGAGCGCGCCGAAAGGATCGGGAGAAGAGCTTTGGGTCATGACGCACTGGGATACTCCCGCAGATCCAACGTGCCAAGCCGCGGCGGTTGTGCGGCGCACCCAGCCGGACAGACAGGCCACTTCCTGTCATTTATGACAGGGCACGGAAATCGCGTGACCAATCCCGGTGAAGCCCGCGCTGTCGCGTTGGCCGCGGCTCTGGCGGTCGATGAAATGCTGGTCGTCGAGCTGCACGCTTGGAAGACCGGATCTAAGACGAAGAGCGGCATCCGAAAATTGATGATCTTTCGCATACGGCAGCCCCCTCACCCCGCTCTCGGTGGCAGCCCCCCTGCCCCGGTCTTTTGGTCGGGACCCGAAGCGCGACAACCTGGTCAGCAGGTGCAAAGAGCAGCTTTAATTGCGCAGATTCTGTCCAACGGACACAAGAGCACCTCAGCGCTTTGTGCTCTGCCGGTAGCGAGCGGGAGACGTGCCGACAAGCTTTGAAAAGACCCTTGTGAAATGGCTTTGGTCCGAAAAACCGCAAGCCAGGGCGATTTCGGAAATCGGCATGCTCATCTGAAGCAGTTCACGCGCACGCTTGACCCGATACTCGGTCAGCCATTGATGCGGCGTGCGGCCGAAACTGCGCTGAAAGGCCTTGATGAAATAGCTGCGGGACAAGCCACATGCCTCCGCCAGCGATGAAATGGAAAAGGGCTCGTCGAGGTGTTCGACGATATAGTCGATGACGCGCTTTTCCTGCCAGCCCGCAAGAGACCCCTTCGCCTGCGAACTGAAGCTCAGTTCCCCGTATTCCTGAACGAGGTGCGTGAAGATCGCCAGCTTCATCTGCTCGAGAAACAGGGGATGGGCGTCTTGCGGGTTTTCCAGGGCGGGCAGCAATGCCTGGCACAGGCCCAGCATGACCTGGTCGCACGTGCCTTGCTGAGGCAACAGGCCGTTGAAATCCCGCCGGCCGACGCCATCGACGAAACGCCGCAAGCTTGCAAACGGAACAAGGAAGCGGACGTTGTCAAAGGTGGAGAGATGGTGGCACTGCCACCTCAGGCGCATGTCCGTTATCGACAGAGTGGCCGCATCGTGGCCGCCCTCGAAGTACAGCTGTCGCTCACGCCAAAGCTTGTGATGATCGAAACGACGGAGCTGCACGATGATGCCGAACGCATCGCAAACCGGCGTTTCCGGTGCCTTTTCGGTCGACGATCCATCGTGGCGGGTCCGTTGAACCGCGATGCCCGCAAGGTCGAGCGAGGCGATATCCGGCCTGGGCAGGCTATCACGCGGGACAGGTTCACTCGGGAGCCGTGGATCCATCGTTCAATCCCTAGCCTCACCGCGGGCCTCGAGGCACCGCATGTTCCAAAGATGCAATTCATAATGCCAAACGTCAGATCCACCTAGTGGATAGACTTATCGAAACGAAACGTTCCCTTCCGTTTCGATAAGTCTATCCATGGAACTCAGTGCATTAGTGGTGCGCCTCCAGCCACACAAGCGAGCCGTGCCGATCGCCGATGCCCCGCATCGGGTCACGCCTCACCAATCACCGTCGTCACCATTCACCGTCATCGCCGCCGGACGCCCTTTCGCGGCTTTCTCCGCAACGCCTCCTCCAGCTTCCCGGGCTGAGGCTGAAGGCACGCGAAAAGGCGCGCGTGAAATGGCTCTGATCCGAAAAGCCGCATTCGACCGCGATTTCCCGCAGGGGCTTGACCGTGTGGCGCAGCAGATCGCAGGCCTTGTCGATCCGGTGCTGCTGGAGCCACTGATGCGGCGTCTTGCCCGTGCTGTCGCGAAATGCCGTGATGAAAAGACCGGTCGGCACGTTGCAGGCTTGCGCGAGCTCCGCGATGGAGAGCGCGCCTGAAGGCGCCGCGGCGATCATGTCCTTGGCGCGCTGGACACGGGCGGCGGAAAGCCTCTCGGACCGGAACTGCGGCGTCGCCGGGCTGTCCGAATAGTATTGCAGCAGGTGAATGCTGATGGCCGTCGCGATCTGATCGACAAACAGGGCGTTGCTCTTTTTTCCCTCCTCATGCGCGCAGAACAATGCCTTCATCAAGGAAGCGACCACGGGGTCATTGTCCTTCAGGCCGATCCGGAGACTGCCTCCGGTGCTGAACCCGGTCAGTTCGGCGGCACGCGCCAATCCCTGGTCCGGCATTTCCAGGAGACTGAAGTCGAAGGCACCGGAAAAATCCGCCTTGTAGTCTTCACAGAAGCTGCGCGTGTAGACGGTGTTGGCGCAATAGTGCTGCTCCGTCCGCCGCTTGCCGTCAAACACGGTTCTCTTGTGGCCGCCGGAACCGGAAACGCCGATCAGGAAGCCACGGTTGCTGGCCGGCGAAACGACCTGGCTCAGGTCCGGCGAGGCGGACATCTTGCGATGGAACTTCATGTGACCGGAGGTGATGAGCAAGTCCGCATCAAGCCTAGACAGGGAGCAGCCCAGATTATCGTGTGTTTTGGTGGAGTTCATCAGCTGAGCATCCATACTTCGCCACCCCCAGGAACTCACGTCGGACAGTGATTTTCGCGCCTTAGCGATAACGGGCAATTCAACTCGGTAATGCGAAACCTGAATGACGGCGTTGCCGCCGTCTTGTCGAATAGTCGCATTTTTTGTCTCGCACGCGTCAAAATCGCGCGGCCGGAGCACACTCTATCTTGAGTGGCGTTCAGGATCTGAATCGGCAAAAAAGGAACAAAACAAACAAGAATGTGCGGCCGGTTCGGCTAAACTCTACCGCAGCCTCGCGGCATTGCGATGCCTGCTCGGGTTTCTTGAAACCCGTATGGGCGGCCCCACTCTGGCAAGGGAAATTCCGGGTGCACTTTGAAAATGACCAGTCCGGCCGCATGGGAACATGCTTCGGGCTTCAGGATTCCCCTTGCATCAGCCTTGCCCCCGCGGGAAATCATCTGTTCACGGCCACCTTGCTGAAGGCCTTTGCGACCAATGCCAACAGTCGCCTGGTGGTCATTCCCCCCCAGGATGCGTACCTGCTGACGCTTTATCTGGAGGACACGCGCCATTGCGACGTCTCCGCCGCGAATGGCGAAGGCGAGCGCCGGACATATCGCAAGGGGACGATCTGCCTGATCGACCTTCAGGAGGGGGCTTCCATCCGGCTTTTCAAGCCGCTCGATGCCATCTGCATCCATCTGCCCTATGGCCTGATTGCGGACCTCTCCTGCGCCCATGCCAGCCTGAAACCCGGCAAGCTCAGATGTCTGCGCGGATTTCCCGACAAGGTGGTCTGGAACATCGGCCAAGCGCTGCGATCCCAGCTTGAGCCCGATATCGTCAGCAATCCGGAAATGCTGAACCATGTTGCCGTGGCCCTGTGCAGCCATCTTCTTCATGCCTACCGCGCCCCGGCCGAAACCGGCGGCGCGTCCTTCTCGCCGTTCGAGGTGAAGGAAGTTCTCGAGTACCTGACCGACCATTTCAGCAAGCATATGGATGAACGTTCCCTCGGGCGCCGTTTCGGCCTGTCCGCCGCGGAATTTTCGGTACGCTTCAAGGCGTTGATGGGCTGCTCTCTCGCGATCTGGCTGACCCATTACCGTCTCGACAGGGCCAAGGAGTTGCTCAAGGATCTGAGCCTGCCGGTCTCCGACGTGATCAGGATGTGCGGTCTGCACGACGATGAACGGTTCCGGCGGGAGCTGCAGGAATTCTCGCTGGGAAGAGACACCCGGACGATCCACTAGATGACGCCCTCATAAATGAGACTGGAATGTTCAAAACGCCCGACTTCCCTACAAGAAGTGAGGTTCCCCGGCTGCCATAGGTGATGGGTCGTTTTCGCTTTACCCGAAAGGCCACCCCATGACCTTGAATGCCACGCCAACCCCTGGCGGACAGCTCGTCTCTCCGGCGGATCACACCCTGATCATGATCGATTTCCAGTCGCAGATGTCCTTTGCGACGAAGTCGATCGACACGACGCTTCTGCGCAACAACGCGGCGCTCGTGGCCAATGCGGCTGCCGGGTTCAACGTTTCCGCAATCCTCACGACGGTCGCCGAGAAGTCCTTCTCCGGACCGATGTATGACGAGATCACCGATGCCTTCCCGGGCAAGGCGCTGCTTGACCGCACCTCGATGAACACCTGGGAAGACGCTGCGGTCATCGACGAGGTCAACCGCATCGGCAAGAAGCGCCTTGTCCTGTGCGGGCTGTGGACCAGCGTCTGCCTCGTCGGCCCGGCGCTGTCGGCTCTCGACCAGGGCTTCGAGGTCTACGTGATCGCCGATGCCTGCGGCGACATCTCCGGCGAGGCCCATGACCGCGCCATGGACCGCATGGTTCAGGCCGGAGCAAGGCCCATGACGTCGCTGCAGTACCTTCTCGAACTGCAGCGCGATTGGGCGCGGGTCGAGACCTATGACATGACCACCGGGATCGCTCGGAAATTCGGCGGAGCCTATGGGCTTGGCATCACCTACGCAAAGCGGATGTTCGCGGCGTCCGAAGGACACTGACACGCCTGAAGCTCTCCCCGCTTCGCATCTTCGCGAAGCGGGGAGACGCATTGTGATCCCCGCTTTGTGATCAAGGATGCAGAGATGAAAATCTACCTCTTCTCGCTGCTTGCCGGTGTGCTGGTCGGCGTCATTTACAGCCTGCTGCATGTCCGCTCCCCCGCCCCTCCCGTGATCGCCCTCATCGGCCTGTTCGGTATCCTTCTGGGAGAACAGGCGGTTCCGCTGGTCAAGCGGCTGGCTGCGGGCGCTCCGGTCACCGTCTCCTGGGTCCACGGGCAATGCGGATCCCACATTTTCGGCCAGCTTCCCGGCTCGCCGGCACCGATGCCCCGCGGCAATCCGCCGGCAGCCTCTCCCCCGGCGAACGGGGACTGCTCCTGATCTTCCTCCGCCCGACACCGGAAACCGGATGGTCCGCGCCTGCGGGCCTGCGCAAAGACTTCGAGGAAAGGACGCCCCCACATGAATGCCGATCTGATACTCCACACCGGTCTCGTCACCACTCTGGACCGCAGCAACCCTGTCGCGAGCGCAATCGCGGTCAAGGACGGGAAGTTCCTGGCGGTTGGCCATGACAAGGAGGTCCTGGCGCTTGCGGGACCGCACACCCGGATCGTGGATCTGAAGGGCAGGAGGGTTCTGCCCGGCCTGATCGACAATCACACCCACGTCGTGCGCGGCGGCCTGAACTTCAACATGGAGCTGCGCTGGGACGGTGTGCGCTCCCTCGCCGATGCCATGGACATGCTGAAGCGTCAGGTCGCGGTGACGCCCCCGCCCCAGTGGGTGCGCGTCATCGGCGGCTTCACGGAGCATCAGTTTGCGGAAAAGCGGCTGCCGACGCTCGACGAGATCAATGCGGTCGCGCCGGACACGCCCGTATTCCTTCTGCATCTGTATGACCGGGCGCTGCTGAACGGGGCGGCATTGCGGGCGGTGGGATACACGAGGGACACGCCCAATCCGCCGGGCGGCGAAATCCTGCGGGACGGCAACGGCAATCCGACCGGCCTGCTTCTTGCCAAGCCGAACGCGGGCATTCTCTACGCGACACTCGCCAGGGGGCCGAAGCTTCCGTTCGACTATCAGGTCAACTCCACCCGCCACTTCATGCGCGAGTTGAACCGGCTCGGCGTCACCAGCGTGATCGACGCCGGCGGCGGTTTCCAGAACTATCCGGACGACTATGCCGTCATCCAGAAGCTGGCGGACGAGGACCAGATGACGGTCCGCCTCGCCTATAACCTCTTCACCCAGAAGCCGAAGGAAGAGAAGGACGACTTCCTCAACTGGACGGCTTCGGTGAAGTACAAGCAGGGAAACGACTATTTCCGCCACAACGGCGCGGGCGAGATGCTGGTCTTTTCCGCCGCCGACTTCGAGGATTTCCGCCAGCCCCGGCCCGACATGGAGCCGGAAATGGAGGGGGAACTGGAGGAGGTCGTGCGCGTGCTGGCCGAGAACCGCTGGCCCTGGCGGCTTCACGCCACCTATGACGAGACCATCTCGCGGGCCCTGGACGTTTTCGAGAAGGTCAATCAGGACATCCCGCTGGAAGGGCTGAACTGGTTCTTCGACCATGCGGAGACCATTTCGGAGCGTTCGATCGACCGCATTTCGGCTCTTGGAGGCGGCGTGGCGGTCCAGCACCGCATGGCCTATCAGGGCGAATATTTCGTTGAGCGTTATGGCCTCGGTGCCGCCGAGGCCACCCCGCCAATCGCCAGGATGCTGGACATGGGCGTGAAGGTTTCCGCCGGGACCGATGCCACCCGGGTGGCGTCCTATAACCCTTGGGTTTCCCTTGCCTGGATGATCACCGGAAGGACGGTGGGCGGTCTGCGCATCTATCCGCAGCACAACTGCCTCGACCGGGAAACGGCGCTGCGCATGTGGACCGAGAACGGAACCTGGTTCTCCAACGAGGAAGGCCTCAAGGGACGGATCGAGGCCGGGCAGCTCGCCGATCTCGTGGTTACGAGCAAGGATTTCTTCGCCTGCGCGGAAGACGAGATTTCGCATCTCACGTCCGACCTCACGATGGTTGGAGGCAAGATCGTCTATGGCGCAGGCGACTTCGGCTCCCTGGACGAGAACCCGGTTCCGCCTGCCATGCCCGACTGGTCTCCCGTGCGGACTTTCAAGGGATATGCTGCCTGGGGCGAGCCGGAAGGAGTGGGGCGAAACCCCCTGCAACGGCAGGCGACGGCCGGGTGCGGGTGCGCGAACTCATGCGGCATTCACGGCCACAACCATCTCGGCGCCTGGGGCACCGATGCCCCGGTTTCGGACCTGAAGAGCTTCTGGGGAGCGCTCGGATGCGCGTGCTGGGCGGTCTAGAGCATATTCTTGTCGATCAAACGGGTCCGTTTGATCGGAAAGCGCTCTAGACCGCCCGGCCGCAATTCTCTCTTCCCGGGCATGACAAGACGCCCTTTCGAACTGGAGACGGCGATGGCTGCAAGCGCATCTACCGGACCCTCCGACGGTCCTTTCGCCCCGTTGCGGCACAAGGTCTTCCTCGTGCTCTGGATGGCAACGGTCATCGGCAATACCGGATCCTTTGTCCGCGACGTGGCAAGCGCCTGGCTTGTCACGTCGCTGTCGCCCTCCCCTCTTTCCGTGGCCCTGATCCAGGCGGCGGCAACCCTGCCGCTGTTCCTGTTCTCGCTGCCTGCGGGGGTGCTCACCGACATTCTGGACCGGCGCAAGTTCCTGATCGCCATCCAGGTGCTTCTCGCGTGTGTCAGCCTCGGGCTTCTGGCCCTGTCCGCGACGGGAACCTTGAGCGTTGCGACGCTCATCGGCCTGACGTTCATGGGCGGGCTCGGGGCCGCCCTGATGATCCCGACCTGGCAGGTGATCGTTCCGGAACTGGTTTCCAAAGAGACGCTGCGCAGCGCGATTGCGCTGAACTCGCTCGGCATCAACATCGCCCGTGCCGTGGGGCCGGCTGTCGGCGGCCTGCTTCTGTCGGTCGCCGGTGCCGCCGTCACCTACGGGGTCGATGTCGCAAGCTACGTCGTGGTGATCGGGGCGCTGCTCTGGTGGCCGCGCGGGAAGACAGCCGAAGATCCCCTCGCAGAGCGGTTTTCCGGCGCCTTCCGGGCCGGGCTTCGTTACGCGCTGGCAAGCCGCCAGCTGCATCTGGTGCTGATCAGGGCCGGGGTCTACTTCGCCGCGGCCAGTGCGATCTGGGCTCTGCTTCCGCTTGTCGCCCGCAACCTTTTGCACGGAGGTTCCGGTTTCTACGGCCTGTTGCTTGGCAGCACCGGCGCCGGGGCCATCGCCGGTGCGCTGCTCCTTCCCGTCTTGCGCCGCCATGCGGGTCCGGACGGGCTGATGCTCGCATCGGCCATCACCATCGCCGCCTCCATGGCCGTTCTGGTGCTGTTTCCGATCCAGGCCCTGTCCTATGTGCTGTTCCTTCTCATCGGCGCGGCATGGATCACCGCCCTGACCACGCTGAACGGGACCGCGCAGGCCATTCTGCCCAACTGGGTCAGAGGCCGGTCCCTGGCGGTCTATCTCACCGTCTTCAACGCCGCGTTGACGGGCGGAAGCGTCGGCTGGGGGCTGGTCGCGGAATTTTCCGGCATTTCCGGCGCACTGCTGATCGCGGCCGCCCTGCTCGCTTCAAGTGCCGCCGTCTTTCACAGGATCAGGCTGCCCAAGGGAGACCTCGACCTCACGCCCGCAAATCACTGGCCCGAGCCGCTGACACAGCAGGTGGTGGAGCATGACCGGGGGCCGGTGCTGGTGACGATCGAGTACCGCGTGGCCGCCGAAGATCAGCCTGCCTTCCTGCGGCGCATGAGGCACCTGTCGAGGGAGCGGCGGCGCGATGGTGCCTATTCCTGGGGGATCAGCGAAGACGCAAGCGACAAGGGGCTGATGCTGGAATGGTTTTTCGTCGAGTCCTGGGCGGAGCACCTCAGGCAGCACAAGCGGGTTTCCAAAGCGGACGCGGACATCCAGTCGGAGCTTCTGAAATACCACGCGGGTTCCGAGCCGCCGGTCGTCCGTCATCTTCTGGCCGCCGATCTGCCCCGGGACTGAGATCTGCCGCCGAACAGGAAATCTCTCCATATCGATAACCTGCGCATGGTCCGATCAGAGCGGGCAAATCCGGTCGAACCGTACTGCGCCAACAAGGGGCCGGTGATGAACACGCATGCCTTGAAACCGATCTTGCGCGGCGGCCGGGGGGGACGGGTCGTCAGGGCGGTCGCGCTTCTCGCGCTCTGCTCGGCCTATCTGCAGGGGGCGCTGACCAAGAGTTTCGACCTTGCCGGGGCCGCCGCCGAGATGGCGCATTTCGGTCTCCATCCGCCGGGGCCCATCGCCATTGCAGTCATCGGGTTCGAGCTGAGCATGTGCGTTCTGGTTCTGAGCGGCGTCTTCCGCTGGTTGGGCGCACTGGCGCTCGGCGCCTTCACGCTTGCCGCGACTTTCCTCGCCTTCCGCTTCTGGATGCTGCCGCCGGGAATGGACAGGGCGATGGCCACGAACGGATTCTTCGAGCATCTCGGCCTGGTCGGCGCCTTCCTTCTGGTGGCGCTCCAAGATCTTCGGAGAGGAAAAACCTCTCCGGACTGACGTCTCGACGAGAGACTTTGCGGTATTCGACCTCCAATCGTTCAAAACAGCAGACGAAGCAACAAGAGCCGCGGCGCAATCACGTCTAGTCTCCGCCTCGTTTGCTGAGGCGGCATGAACGGCTCCGTCTCGGTTCTTGTAGGGAGCTGACCATGACCAGCACGACCCGCTTTCTCCCAACCCGCCGCGAGGCGTTGATTGCCGGTGCCGGCCTTGCGGCGGCCCTGTCATTTCCCGCGTTCGCGGCAGGCGGAAGCAATCAGACCCAAACAGAAGGAGGCATTGATATGACCCGGAGTTTCATCACGACGCCCGATGGCGTGGACATCTTCTACAAGGACTGGGGCCCCAGGGACGCACAGCCCATCGTCTTCCATCACGGATGGCCGCTGTCCTCCGACGACTGGGATCCGCAGCTGCTGTTCTTCGTCCACAAGGGGTTCCGCGTCATCGCGCACGACCGCCGCGGCCACGGCCGCTCCGCGCAGGTGAGCGACGGTCACGACATGGATCATTACGTGGCCGATGTCGCGGCACTGATGGACCAGCTCGACGTGAAGAACTCCGTCCATATCGGACATTCGACGGGTGGCGGCGAAGCGGCGGCCTATGTTGCGCGCAAGGGCAAGGACCGGGCGGCGAAGCTGATCACGCTCGGCGCGGTCCCGCCGATCATGCTGAAGAGCGAAGCCAACCCGGGCGGGCTGCCCATGGAGGTGTTCGACGGTTTCCGGGCCGCGCTTGCCGAGAACCGGGCGCAGTTCTACCACGATGTGCCGGCCGGCCCGTTCTACGGCTTCAACCGCGAAGGCGCCAAGGTCACCGAAGCCAATATCACCAACTGGTGGCGGCAGGGCATGATGGGCAGTGCCAAGGCCCATTACGACGGCATCAAGGCATTCTCCGAGACCGACTTCACCGACGATCTCAAGGCAATCGAAATCCCGACCCTCGTCATGCATGGCGCTGACGACCAGATCGTTCCGATCGCAGACAGCGCGCTGCTGGCCGTCAAGCTGCTGAAGAACGGCACCCTCAAGGTCTACGAGGGCTATCCGCATGGCTTCATGACCGTTCACCCCGATGTGGTGAATGCCGACATGCTGGCCTTCATCCGGGGCTGAGTGTCGAGAGCGATCCCGGTTCTTGCGTTCCGGGGACCTTCGAGCCGGAACCGGGACAGAAACCGGGATCGCTCACCTCACTCCTCACCTCCCCTCCCCGGCCCGCCCCGATCAGCGCGGGCCGGGACATTCCCGCAAACGGGAGACCTCGGCCTGAGCCCGGGAAGGCTGGGTCGCGGTGAGTGTCCTTGGAGGTGGACTGGCCCTGGCCGCGATCGGCATCCGTGTCGCGGCACGCGGCGGCAAGGCGCGAGACACTCAGATCAGGGCATGACGAACGGGCGCCCGCCGTCCCTTCCAGAGAGGACGGCGGGCGCCTTTTTCGTGTCGATCATGATGGCCGGCGATCATTCCATGTCGAAAAGCAGAGCCTGCCCGTCGGTGATCCAGGTCAGATCCGGCAAGGCCTCGTCGCCGGCCTGAAGTCCGTCACCGGCGGCAAGGCGCTCTCCGCCGATGGTCGCCAGACCCTCGACGATATGGAGGAAAGCCCTGCGGCCCTTGCCCGTGGGCACTGGCGTGGTCGTGCCGGCAAGCGGATAGGCGATGGACACCTTGGTATCGGACAGAAGGCTCAAGGGAGCCTCGCCGGCCGTGCCGCTGGCAATCAGGGACCAGTTCCGTGCGCTTTCGCGATCCGGCAAGGCCGCCTGCTGATAGTCCGGAGCGCCACCCTGACTGTCCGGGATGATCCAGATCTGCAGGAAATGCGCAGGAGAAGTATCCGAGGCGTTCATTTCCGAATGACGGATGCCGCTTCCCGCCGACATGAGCTGGACCTCGCCCGGCGCGATCTCCGTTTCATTGCCAAGCGTATCCCTGTGCCGCAGCTTGCCGGACAGGACCAGGGTCAGGATATCCATGTCCGCATGGCCGTGCTCGGCAAAACCGGAGCCGGGAATAATCCGGTCCTCGTTGATGACGCGCAGGGCGGCATGGCCCATCCGGGCCGGATCGCGGAAACCGCCGAAGGAAAACGTATGGAAGCTATCGAGCCAGCCGGTGGTGGTGTGGCCCCGGTTCATGTTCTCGTGGATCAGGTTCATGTGTTTCACTCCGTCGGTGTCGCCCTCAACAGGCCCTTGATTTGCGTGAGCATGATGGCTGTTCCTTTCAGGCTGCGGCTATGTGCGCCGTTGAAAGGAAGATGGGCCCGGACCGGAAAAAAGATAATCGCAATAATACCGTGAATATTATTCCATTTTATGCAACAATCGACCCATGATCGATCTCGACCACATCCGGATATTCCTGGCCGTCGCGGAACAGCGCAGCTTCGTTGCCGCCGCCCGCCAGCTGTCGATGACGGCACCGACCGTCACCCGTGCGGTCAGCAGTCTTGAGGATCAGCTCGGCATTCAATTGTTGCTCAGGACCACGCGGCACGTCTCGCTGACGTCGGCGGGCGCGGTTTATGCGGCCCGCATCGCGCCGCTTCTGGACACTTTCCAGCAGGTGAACGACGAATTGCGCGAACAGCATGGCGACGTCGCGGGACTGATCCGCATCAATGCGCCGATGTCGCTCGGCCAGCAGATCCTGCCGGATGTCGCCTCGGGGTTTCGTGTGGACTACCCGCGGACGGTCCTGTCGCTGACCCTGACCGACAGGTTCATCGATATCGTGTCGGACGATTACGATCTGGCCATACGGATTTCGGAAGCGCCGCGGGACAAGTCGACGATCTGGCGCAAGATCTGTCCGGTCCGGCGCATCATTGTGGCCTCGCCGGGCTATATCGCCGCCTATGGCCTGCCGGAGACGCCGGATGACCTGGAGCGGCACAGCTGCCTTGCCTATGACGAACGCTCCACCGGCGAGAGCTGGGAACTGCGCTGCGAGGGCAAAAGCCGGAAGATTCGCGCCGGGCAAACCATCGCGGGCAACAACGGCGAGCTGATGGCCCGACTTGCGGCCAATGGCGAGGGCATTGCGCTGCTGCCGCATTTCATCGTCGAGGAGGCCTTGCGGGGTGGCCAGTTGCAGCGGCTTCTGCCGGACTGGAGCCCGCCGGAACTCTGGCTGACGCTGTATTATCCGCCCTACGAGCGCCTGCCGATGCGGGTCGCGAAATTCTCCGACTTTTTCGAGACCTACGTCACCCGGACCCGGCCTCTTTGAGAGCTTCCATCCAACTCGCCTGACGCCTCATCTGGCTGCGGGATCATGAAGCGGTTACCCAGGGCGCGGCCCGGAACATGCGTGGTTCCCCTCCATTTGGGGGGCGCGTTCATCCCGGGCCGGGGCTAAGCCTACCAAATCAGGCGCATCAAACGGATTTGGAGCAAAGATGTTCAGTTTCAGTGTCGGGCTGTCCCTGCGTCTGATGGCGCAGACGGCTCCCTTTGTCATTTTCAGAATGGTCATCTATTTCGCGATCGCGGTCGCCTATGTGCTGGTCACTGGCGTTGGAGCCGGGATCGGCTTTGGCATCGGCGGTATCGGCGACAGCGACTTCCAGGCCTCCAGCACCCTCTGGGGCGGCGGCATCGGGTTCGCACTCACTGCCGGTGTCATTTACATCTTGCGCGAATACATTCTCTACATCGTCAAGGCCGGACACATCGCGGTGATGGTCGAGGCGCTCGACGGGCGCGAACTGCCGGCTGGCCAAGGCCAGATCGCCTATGCGCGCGACATCGTCACCAATCATTTCGGCGAGGCGTCGGTCCTGTTTGGCATCGACCAGCTGGTCAAGGGCGTGCTCAACGCCATCACTGGCCTGCTGCAGGGGCTTATGAGCCTCCTCCCGATACCGGGCCTCAACAATGTGATGGGGATCGTCCGCGGGTATCTCCGGGTCGCCGTCGGGCTTCTGGACGAGATCATTCTCGCCCATATCCTGCGCCATCGCTCGACCAACCCCTGGGCGAGCGCCCGCGAGGCGCTGGTGCTTTATGGACAGAACGCCAAACCGATGCTGCTCAACGCCGCCTGGGTGACGCTGTTCGTCTACGGGCTGTCGTTCGTGGTCTTCATTCTCATGCTCGCCCCCGCCTCTGCGCTGGTCTATCTGATCCCGGGGGCATGGTCGGCGGGCGGTTTCGTGTTCGCGCTTCTTTTTGCATGGGCCGTCAAGGCGGCGCTGATCGAACCCTTCGCCATTGCCTGCCTGCTGCAAAGTTTCTTCAAGGCAACCGACGGCCAGGCGCCGAACCCGGAATGGGAGGCGCGTCTCGAAGCAGCTTCGAACAAGTTCAAGAAAATGGGGCAGCGTGCCGCCGAATGGATGGGTGGCAAGACCAAGGCGTCCGGGACGCCCGCCGGCGTGGGAAATTCCTGATGGCACATCGGGACGAGCGATCGCGCCCCGGTCCCGTTCGATGCTTGTGTCGGTCTGCCACGATTGCGCATGAACATCAGCGACTGGGAATGAAGGGGTTTGGCGCGGTTCTGGCGATCGCCTTGCTGGGGTTCGCGACCCCTCTTGCGGCGCAGGAGGCCAGCGGGCACATCACCCGCCAGTTTGAACGGCGTTCCCGTGGAATGGGCCATCGTCGCGTCACCCGCACCGGGCCTGATCACCCCCGGCGACGACGGCATGACGTCCGGGCTGTCCACGACGTCGATTTTCGTCCCGCAAGAGGCTCCTTTCGACAACGTCGTGACCATAGCCATGTGGGGAGCTGCATCAACCGGCGATGCGGCGCCCTTGTTGACCCTGCAATTTCTCCATCCGCTGACTGACGACACGCCGCTCGGCGAGCGCGTGATTGGCGCCTTGTACTATTTTGAGGGCGGCGCCGATTGGGGATGGGGTGCGGATTTTGAGGGACCCGATGCCGAAATCACGGTCGACAGCTATACCCGTGGGAAAAATCAGCTGGCGATACGTGGCCATTTCAGCGCGCGCCTACTACCAGAGCTCGGACCGGGACGAACCGGATCTCTCACGCAGCATCGCCATTTCGGGGACCTTTGAAGCGCACCTGCCACGACGGGACACAAAATGAAACGGACGCTCGCCACACTCGCCATTCTGGGCCTCAGCCTCGGCACCGCTTGCGCAGACACGCTGGGCACGATCAAAGCCACATGGAACGGCAGCAAACGGACATGGTTCATCACCTCGTTCAATGGTCAGAGCCAATCCTCGCACACTGATGCCGCGCGGGTTGTCGACAGCTTCAATCTCTGGGGCAATCCGCAAGAAGGAGACGTGGCGGCGACCAAGAATGTCGTGTCTCTCGGATTTTCAGTCATGACCGGGCCCAAGGGGAAACAGGCCATAGACGCGTCCGTGTACTATCTGGACTCCGGGCTTTCCGACATGTGGGACGCCAGCGAAGACGGCCAGACCAAAGTGACACTCGATGTGTTCGACAAGACCGAAACCACCGTGCATGTCACCGGATCATTCCACGCAACCCCGACAAAGGCAGGTAAATTCCGCCAGATCGACGGCATCTTCGACGTGACCTTTCCGCTGAACTGAGAATGCTCTCCTTGCAACCGGGATGCGCCCCGTCGGATCAGGACAAGCGGAGCGATGCGATCATCGCTTCGATGGCGCTCTGGATATCGGCCTGACCTTCAAGAGCATAGCCCTTGAGTTCGAGGCGGTATCCTTCTCCCTCGAGCCACATCTGATGCATCATTGCGGGCGCCGACAGGGCTGCGTTGCTGCGGATCTGCGCGCCGCCGGGCAGGGTGCGCACGACCCCGAAGCCCGAGAACGGCCCGATCCTCAGTTCGGGCTCCATCCTTGCGACCGGCGCATTGGCGAGCTTGGCCCAGGGATCGTTCAAAACCCCGTCGAGCGTGATCGCCTGCGGGGCGTTGTGGAGGATCACCTCGAGCCCGGCTTCCGGAGCCGCTTGTACCAGAAGGCAGTTCCAGTCGGCATCCGGCGTGTAGGAGCGCTTGTCGGTCTCACGCACCCACCGCGAAAAAACGGTGACGCCGAAGAGCTGGAGGGGGCCGTCGGTTCTGGTGCTGACCAGAGCCTGCCAGGTCGCCGGCATATCCATGGTCAATCCGGTTAGCGGATGCCGTATGCGACAAACGCCATCGAGCGAATCCTGTCCCTCGTCCGATCGGTCGGCGGCAGCCATCGTCAGGGAGAAGGACGCAGCCGTGCCTGCGGCGCGTCGTGAAATCGCCAGACGCCACGCTTCGATCATCGCCTTGACCGCCTGTGCGTCGGACTGGCCGTGAAAGCCGATGAACTGGCCGTCAGGGCCGCGCAACAGGCCCCTGTCATGGGGCATGGTCTGGTTGGCGTGGATGCGAAACCAGTAGACGGTATCGCCGCGAACGTTAAGGGTCAGCCGGTCGAGCTGTGCGGGCGTGACAGAGCGGATCAGCTTGTCGCCGAGCACCGACAGAAGGCGTTTGTCGGTTACGCCATAGACCCACAAGGGTGCACGCCGGCACCACCCCGTGCCAAGGATCACCAGTCCCGCGAGTGCGCACGCCGCAGCCAGCGGAAAGCGTGCACCGGCGGGAAGCACGCCGACGGACAGACCCAGCGACAGGAGTGTCCCGACCAACACCAGACTTATGCCCGTGGCGACGGCACCCGGACCGAAGAAGCTGCCCTGTTTGGGGCGCCCCTGCCACAGGACCCGTTCGTCCGGGTCCAGATGGCGCCGAAGGCGGATATCGATTTCGGCGGATGGAATGGGGGTCAGCATGACGCCTCTTCCGGCCCGGTGATGACCGGCGTCGAACGAAACCTCTCCGATCTCAGCGCCATGGCATGACTTCCCGGGCGCCCTGCGCATTGTTCCACATCATGCCGAGTGCGACGTGATCGGCGAGGAAGCCGTCGATCCCACCCGACGCCCGCGCGTGCCGGCCGTATGTCCAGGTGAATTGGGCGTCGACACCCCGATTGCAGTCGGTTACCGGCGCGGTGTCATCGAGCGTCTGTTTGGCAGCAAGGGCGCTGTCTGGAAGCGGCGCCTGCCTGATCGGTTCACGGCGCAGTGCCACGCGCCAGGTCGAACCGCACCTCATTTGCAGCGCTCGTAATGGTCGCCCCAACTGGAAGTAAGCAGCGCGATCCCGCCATCGCGGGTCTGCATCAGCACCGTGTTTTCGCTCCATTTGCCGCCCTCGCCATCGCAATCGGCGGCGAAAAGCACGGCTCCCTCAAAGCCGTCCAGGGCGCGAGGGTTGGAAAGCCGGCACTCGTAGCCGTGGAAACTGGCGGCACCGTCACGGAGCTCGACCCGCTGATCGCTTTCTTCGGCGGCGCAGCTATAGGCATCATAAAGCCCGTTCTCTATGGCGGCGGTTCCGGCCAGAGCCTGAGCCGTCGAGAGCGTCAGGCACAGGCCCATCGCGCCGATCGGGCCTCGCCCGCACCTTTTGGGATAATCGCGCATCCGGCTTCTCCGATCATCGGTCGGGTGAATTGGACCCAAGTGATAAACGCCGGTCGAGCGTCCCGCGCCCTCCATTCAGGGGGGGCACAATCGCAAGGTTTTCCGATAGCGATCAGGACAAGGACAGACGCGAGAGAGGGACGACGCCCGCGCGCGCAAGCGGTGAAAACCACGCCGAAAGTCGTCAGTAATATTGTATTTTAAATAACCATTTCTCGACCATTAAAGATTTTCAAGAGTATACCTATTCCACGAAATTCGTTTAGTCTGGCACCCTGCACTTAGAGGATGCTGGCCATGGATCTTCTCTTTTCTCCCCCGCGGCGAGCGCGAGCGATTGCAGACGGATTCTCTTTCTTATTTGCCGTAGCGTTTCTTCTGGCCCTATGTTCCCCATCTCTGGCGCAGGAGGGGGTCCTCCTGACGGTTCTCGACACCGCCAGCGGCGAACCCGTGACCTTCGATCGCGATGCTCTCGAAGCCCTGCCTCGGCATACGGTCGATACCCATACATCTGTCACCGACGGGGTGCGTCATTTCGAGGGCCCACTGATGCGAGACGTGCTCGCTGCGGCGCATTTTTCCGGCAAGGAAGTGCTGGCGATCGCCCTCAACGATTACGAAGTCACCATCCCTGTGTCCGATTTCGAGCGGTTCGACGTCATCGCCGCACTCGAGATGGACGGCGAAATCCTAACCGCCCGCGACCGGGGGCCGGTGTGGATCGTCTACCCCCGCGACGCCCATGCCGAATTGCAGGATATCCGCTTCGATTATCGCTGGGTCTGGCAACTGACCCGCATCCAGGCGCCATGAGCACCGAAGATTTCTCCATTGGCCGGAAGCCTGCCCAGGTGCGGCTGTGGCACTACGGCATGCCACTCGCCATCGTGGTCACCTGTATCGGCCTTCTCGCCCTCGCCCTGGTGCAATTGACCGACATCGCACGCACCATGCGAGTGGACGCGCCCAGCAATATGCTGTGGGTCATCAGTCAGGCCGAGGTCGAGGCACTGAGAACGCAGAACGCCCTGACCACGGCGCGGCTCGCGGGCTGGGATGCGGCGTCGCGCGAGGCTCTCGGTGTACGCTACGACCTGCTGATGAGCCGGCTGGACCTGCTGTCCAACGGACCGCAACTGCGAAGCCTCGCCGAACTCGGCATCGCCGACACCATCGTCTCGTATCAGGATAAGGCCAAGAGCTTCGACCCCCGTCTCAAGCCCCTCGCCGAAGAAAGGGCCCCGCAATTCGCGGATCTGCTTTCGGGCCTGCGAGGTGAACTCAACCGATCGGCCAACCGACAGATGGTGGCGGGATGGGAAAACCTGTCAAGCCAGTTCGACCGCTACCGCGAAACGGTGTCCCAGGTGATCGCGTCGGTGATCGGCGTGCTTCTTGGCGCCATGCTGCTCGGCTGGCAGATCGTCTCGGGCAAGCAGTCGCTGCTGCGCGCCGAGGAGGCGCGTCTCCGCACCATCCGGCTCGAGCATGAACTCAAGGGCGTTCGTGCCACGGCTCGCTATTATCGCGATTTCGCCTCGGTCGTTTCACACCAGTTCCGTACCCGGCTCGCCATCATCGACAGCGCCGCGCAAAGGCTGATCATTGGCGGCAAGTTGCCGAACCTGCCCGCGCTCGAGGAGCGGCGCTCGCTCATCCGGCAGACCGTTACCCGGCTCACAGGCCTCGTCGACGCGGCGCTGATGGCGGGACGCCTCGACCACGGAGCGGTCAATCTCCATGCGACTGTTTGCGACCTGAGCGAACTGGCGCTCGACATTCGCGACGAGTTCCAGCGCGGCGTGCCCGAACGTACCATCGCGTTCGACAAACCTGACGGCCCGCTTCCGGTGTGTTGCGATCCCTCGCTGGTGTCCCACATCATCATGAACCTCATCGACAATGCTCTCAAGTACAGCCCCCCCGACCGGCCGATCTCGGTGCGCTTCGAAACAGCGGACGATCGGTGCGGCTGCACCATCAGCGATTTCGGATCCGGTATTTCAGATGCGGATCTGCCTCACATTTTCGACAGGTTCCGGCGCGGCCAGGATCGGAAGGACGCGCAGGGCGCAGGCATCGGCCTGTGGATCGCGCGGCAACTCGCGGAGCTGCAGGGCGGCACCGTGACGGTTTCCAACAAGGCAGGCGGCGGCGCCGCCTTCACGATCTGGCTTCCCGCCTCGGCTCGAGGCGAAGCCGGCATCGAAGATACAGCCCGACCCGAGGGGATGCGCCCATGAACACCGAGGACGCCGGCCCCCCCATCCGCATTCTGGTGTGCGAAGACGAACCGTCTCTGCGTGCCGATCTCACCGCCGTATTGCGCGAAACCGGTTATTCGGTCATGGAGGCCGCCGACGGCCTGGCGGCACGGGACCTGCTCGACGCGCAGGCGCCTGATCTCATTTTGTGCGATGTGTCCATGCCTCACTTCGATGGCCTTGAGCTTCTGGCGCATCTGCGCGCCTTGCGCCCCGATCTGGCCGAGGTGCCCTTTCTGTTTCTGACTGCGCTTGCCGATCGCGAGCAGGTCATCGCCGGTAAAAGAGCCGGGGCCGACGACTATCTCGTGAAGCCGATCGACTACGAAATCATGCTGGCGACAATATCGGCACAGCTCAGGCAGGTGGCCAGGGTTCGTGCCCGCCTCGCCGCCAGGGCGGCGGAAACACGCGAGGCGCTCGGAACCGCGGGAAGTCTCAGCACCTTTTCGGCGATCGATTCTCTGGCGCCGGCCATTGCGCTGCTCGATGCCGAGGGCGTTGTCGTACATGCCAACGGCGCAGCCGAGGAGCTGATAGACGCTTCGGACGGCCTCTTGCGCCAACGCATGGCCATCGAGGTGCCCGGTGCGATCCAACGCGCAGGGACGAAGCCCGACTGCGAGAAAGAGGCGGTCTTCCTGCGCCTGCCCCAGCACGAGGACGAGCAGGACGTCATCGTCCTGCTCAGCCTGCTGCCCCCCGCGCCTGCTGCCGGAGGGCCTGCGGTCATGGCGCTGATCGTGGATCCCTCCCGCCGCGCCGCGCCAACGGATGCGCTCTTGCGTAATCTGTTCGGGCTGACCCCGACAGAGGCGCGCGTGAGCAGCCTGCTCGTGCAAGGCGACCGGCTCGAAGACATCGCCCGGGGGCTCGGCATTCAACAGTCGACCGTGGTGTTTCACCTCAGGAACATCTTTGCCAAGACCGACACCAATCGCCAGACCGATCTGGTCGCGCTGCTCCTCAGCCTGACCGTGACCCAATAGGACCGCGGCCTTGATGAGGCCTTCTTCCGGCCCGTGTCGACGCCCCTTTTCACGCCAAACGCAGCCCTCCCCCGTCAAACAGGGGGGGCGTCGAAGATATGTGGCGGATAGATTTCAGCGCGCATCGCGCCGGAACGGTTTCAAGGCACATGCGCCGCAATTGCGTTGGAAGGGCGATCCTCGCCCTCACGACGGTCTGGCGACATGATCGTATGGATTTGCGCAAACGCCCGGTCACGGGGCACCGCACGGTGATGATCGACAAGGTTTCATGATGTGAAGGCCAGCGCCGAAACGCCCCGGCCGAAGCGCACAGGCGGTGTCGAAAGACAGCCGCACCTTTTCGGAGATTTTTCATGCCCAAGCACCCTTTTTCCTGGCTCATCGTTCTTCTCGCACTGACGTGCGGAGCGAGTGTCGCGCAGGCACAGACGGGTTCCGATACGGATAAGATAATCCTCGTGCTCGACGCGTCGGGTTCGATGTGGGGACAGATCGACGGCGAGGCCAAGATCACGATCGCGCGTCGTGTCATTGGCGATCTTCTCGACACGCTGCCGGCGAAGGTGGAGCTCGGACTGACCGTCTACGGCCATCGGGAAAAGGGCAATTGCGACGATATCGAAACGCTGGTGGTTCCCGGCGCCCAGCCGCGCGGGGCCATCCGCCAGGCCATCGCCATGATCAAGCCCAAGGGCAAGACGCCGCTTTCCAAAGCTGTCGAGTTGGCGGCCGAGGCGCTGAAATACGAAGAGAACAAGGCGACCGTCATTCTCGTGTCCGACGGCATTGAAACCTGCAACTACGATCCCTGCGACGTGGGCAAGCATCTTGAGGCCAACGGCATCGATTTCACGGCCCATGTCATCGGCTTCGACCTCGCCGACGACGAGACCCGCGCTCAATTGCAATGCCTGGCCGAGAATACCGGCGGTCGTTTTCTGACCGCCGACAATGCCGAGGAGCTCGCCGACGCGCTCCAACAGGTCAGCGCGGCGGCGCCACCAGCGGCCAGGATCGATGCCGTCTTTGAAGCGACGGACGGAAAAGGCGGACCGGTGATCAAGAACGGTCTTGCCTGGACATTGAGCGACCTCGAAACGGGCGCCGCAACGGTCGACGGGCTCGAGATCGGGGTGTTGCGCATGCCGGTCGAGGCAGGCGCCTACAAGGTCGTCGTCAAGCGCACAGACGGCGTGTCGGCCGAACGCGAAGTCGAGATCGGTGCAGATGCCGACAACAGCTTCGTGCTGCCGCTCATCGTCGAATTGCCCGACGCCAGCATCTCGGCATCGGCCGAGGCAGCCCAGGGATCCGCCCTGCCGGTGACATGGGCCGGACCAAACGAAGACAGGGACTATATCTCGGTTGCTGAAGCCGGTTCGGACGGCGGCGTCTACATCAATTACACCTACACCGAGAAGGGCAGCCCGCTGCAATTACGGATGCCGCCCAAACCGGGCGAGTATGAAATCCGCTACATCCGCAGCCAGGACAACGAAGTCCTCGCTTCCGCCACTGTCACGGTTGTCCCGGTCGAGGTCAGCGTATCGGCGGCGTCCGAAGCCCCGCAGGGCTCGGCGATCCCGGTGACATGGGTCGGACCCGACGAGCAGCGCGACTATATCTCGGTGGCCGAGGCAGGTTCGGATGGCGGCGCCTATATCAATTACACCTACACCGAGAAGGGCAGCCCGTTGCAGTTGCGGATGCCGGCCAAACCCGGCGACTATGAAATCCGCTACATCCTGAGCCAGGACAACAAGATCCTGGCCTCCACCACCGTCAAGGTCACACAGGTCGAGGTCAGCGTATCGGCGGCGTCCGAAGCCCCGCAGGGCTCGGCGATCCCGGTGACATGGGTCGGACCCGACGAGCAGCGCGACTATATCT
>NZ_QAYG01000011.1 GCF_003053845.1 Breoghania corrubedonensis | reverse complement strand
ACGAGCAGCGCGACTATATCTCGGTGGCCGAGGCAGGTTCGGATGGCGGCGCCTATATCAATTACACCTACACCGAGAAGGGCAGCCCGCTGCAGTTGCGGATGCCGGCCAAACCCGGCGACTATGAAATCCGCTACATCCTGAGCCAGGACAACAAGATCCTCTCTTCGACACCCGTCACCGTCACGCCGGTCGAGGCGTCGGTCTCTGCTGTTGGCAGCGCGCCGGGGGACAGCGAGATCACCGTTACGTGGAGCGGACCCGACGAACAGCGCGATTATATCTCGGTGGCCGAGGCCGGTTCGGATGGCGGCACCTATATCAATTACACCTACACCGAGAAGGGCAGCCCGCTGACGCTCAAACTGCCAGACGCGCCGGGGGACTATGAAATCCGCTACATTCTCAGCCAGGACAACACCATCCTCGCCCGCCAGAAAATTAACGTGAAATAGGCTCGTTGCCGGCAGCACCGGAACGACATTCGGACACCTGCGCTGATGACGTCGGTTTGACAGATCCAAGTCGGCCTCGGCAATCGCGCCCGATTGCCGAGGCATCGATGTCGGGCGGTGCGTTCCATCGCTCCATGTGAACGCGGTGACCCGCCACGGGCCTTTCATCCTGCGGCGACCGGACCCAGGTTTTGGGGGGCGCCGATGGGCGCAGGTGGAGGATGACGCCCGCTCCACGCCGGAGAACCGCATCCCGACCGACTTCACCCGTAAAATCGCCGCTTGCAACTTCTGCCTCCTTTTCCCGAAATCTCCGAAGGAGGCGCCCACGGATCTGGCTGTGGTTGCCGCTCGGGCGCCAGGCCATCCGGGAGAAGAGAGCACCTACAGAGCGATCTGCAGCCTGCCGCCCTTGTCGGTTGCGGCTGCGGCCGCGTTGGGATCGAATTCGGCGAGATCGGACGACTGAATCAGGGTTTCGAGCGCACTGAACACAGATGCGAGCAGGCCCACGGCCTTTTCCAGAACGGCCTCCACGTCGCCCTCGCTCAAATCGTTATCGGCAATGAATTCCTGTATCGCTTCGTCTTCGAGACGAACTTCAAATATGTTCTCCAACAACGGCAGAATGTCCCTTATCTTCTCCTCTTTCTGACCAGAAGACGCATATTCCTGCGTGTCTTCGCTTTGAATCTCGTCTGTCTGATACATTGCCTTCAAAATGAAACTGCCAAGGAAATCTCCGAAGAGATTCAGGACACTCAAGGCATCGTTCAAGTCAGAAATTTCGCCCGACAGTACGTTCAACTGGTCATTCAGCACGCCAATTTCGGAGCTGAGCGTCGAAATCTGATCTTTCAGCACCGCGAGCGCCTGTTCCGCCTTGGTCTTGTCATCGCCCTCAAGGCCCGGAATGGCTGCGCTCAATTGGCTGGCCTGCGCGTTCAGTGCCGCCAATTGACCGTTCATGCCGTCTCGCGTCGCGGTTTTCGTTTCCATTTCAACAGTCTTGTCGGCGATGCCCTGGCGAAGGCCTGCGGCATTGGCGAAATTGCCGGTCATTTCGCTCAATACGTTGCGCCGCCGGACCGCCCTGGCGATCCCCTTCAACCCATCGCTTTCCGACGCCAGCTGATCCACCGTCAGCGAGACTTGCGCCAAGATTGCCTCGATGTCGCCGGCGTTGCGCGGAGGATGAAGGCCAAGAACGCCGAGGTTCGAGCTTGTCCGGAAGAAATCCTGAAACACCGCCCCGATCGTCGCCGCACCCGCCGCGGTTTCGGCCGTACCGGCCTGCCCGCTCTGCGCGACCGAGCCGCCATCTTCGGCTTGCGTCTGCTGGGGCAGAAGCAGGGACAAAGCCGACTTCAGCGAGATAGTGGGATCCATGACCAACGGTCCTTCGACTGTGAAAATTCTGGATTCATGACGCCATCCGGCGTTCGCCGCTGTGTCGTTTGGTGCAGGCCGCGCCCGTCAATCGAGATAGACGCGATCTCTGCGCAGACGTTTCGCAGCTGCCGCTCCCGGCCCGACATCCGGATCGTCCGGGGATCTGTCCGTCAGGTCTTCGACTTCCCGGTGCAATGTCTCGACGATTGCGCCAACAATCGAGATCAGGCAGGCGAGCCACATCATGATCTTCCGGCCGGTATCATCCCGTGATGGCATCTGCTCTTGCAGCTTTTTCAGCAGGCCCGCATTGAGACCGAAGCCCGCCAGATAGGACAGGACTTCCTCGTCGGAGAGATTTCCGCCGTCCTCAAATTGCCTGACCAGCCGAGAGGCGGCCTTTTCACGGGGAACATCGGACAGAATGACATTCGGCCAGCCGGGTATCATGGCCGCATTGAGGATCACCATGGAGAGAAGCCCGCCATCGGCGCCGTCCTCCCCATCCGCCTTTTCCAAAAGCCGATAAAGGCGGTCCAGAAGCTCGGTGTCGCCGAAATTGAGGTCGGGACGCGCCGGAAACGACACACGGGCCTCGGGTTCCATCTGATCGTTCGAAACAGCCCGGCTCGCAGGGTCCGCAGCGACGTCCCCGTATTCGGGCGCGCCGGGCGCTCCTGGCGCGGTGCCCTTCGCGATCGCGGCGAGGCTCTCGACGGCGCGGTTCAGGAAACTGTCCAGATCCGAAATACGGGTCGCCTTCACCGGCTCCCTCAGTCCGCTGACAAGACCACCGGTTCCCCCAGCACGGTCCGCGTCCCCTCCCGGCGGGTCGCGGAGCAATTGCTCGGCCAATGCCATCAGTGAGACCAGGTCCGAATAGCCGTCGGGGCCGTAGGGGCTTTCGTTCTCCGCTTTAGCTGCTCCACCCGCGGGCTGGTCGGGCTCCGGATGAAGGGGAGAGAACCCGGTTGCGCTTCCACCCGGCGAAACCCTCGCCGCGGCATGGCTCTGGAGGAGATCGCGGCAGGTTTTCAGCAACTCGCCGGTGCTGGAAGACACATTCGAACTCCCTATGCGAGGTGGATTTCGATCGCTTTTCGGAAGGGAGTGACGGCCTCGTTCAGATGCGCTTTCTGATCGCCGGACGCGGCGGCATCGAAACGATCCAACGCGGCAAGAGCCTCTTTCCAACGACTGTCGCGGAGGAACACTTCAAGCCGATGAAAATGCGGGGCCGCGGAAGCGGGATCGAGGTGGGCCGCCTTGTCGAAAGCCTCCAGCGCCTGCGGGAAATTGCCCTTTGCGCGCAGGCAGATGCCAAAGCCCAGCCAATGATCCGGAATGCGGCCATCCAGTGCACAAAGAGTGCGGAAGATCTCCTCCGCACGACCCACCTGCCCCAGCCGCAAGTACTGGTAGGCACGAGCGTAGAGCGCCTCCAGTGCATCTTCATTCAGACCAAGGGCGCCCCGCAACGAGCCCGTCTCGGCAAGCCTGTGGAACAAGGCCCGGCCATCGATCCCCAACGGCTCGAAGCTCCGGGTGACGAGCGCTTCCAGCAGCGCCAGCGCGGCGCCTTCAAGTCCGAGCAATGTGCCGGGCTGCTGCCGCGCTCGTCCGGCAGGCGTCATGCGCTCTTCCGTACGTCAAGCTGCTGCAAAAGCCTTCGGCATTCGCCTGACAGAGCGTGATGCTCATCCGCGTCGGCGAATTTCAGCGCGTCCGCCATGTCCTCCCGCGCTTCCGCGAAATGACCCATCGCGAGGCATGCGGAGCCGGAAAAATAGTATCCAAACGGATTTTTCGGCTTCAGCACGATCATGGCGGAGCTTGCCTCCAGCGCCGCTTCATAGAGGCCGTTTTTCAAGGTGCAATTCGCAAGCCCTTGCAGACAGTGGAAATTCGATGGTTCGCAAAGAACCAGGGCCATGTACATGCGAAGCGCGGTGAGGGAGTTGCCGGCCTTGTTCTTCATGTTGGCAACGCCGAGCGCGATCTGGAGGTCCTCGCTCTTCAGACCCAGCTCGTCCCGCAGCGCGCCGTTCCACAATTGCGTGGTCACGCTCTCCGGCAGGTTCTCGATTCTTTGACCGACTAGATTTTCCATGATGCCCCCAATGGATGGCCAAGCCCTCGCGGGCCTTAAGGTTTGAGAATAAGAAAATCCGCACCTGCCGATGTTTCCCTTGTCCGGCCTGCAATATTGCCGAATTGCACGGGAGCGTTATCGTCCGCGATGATCACGCGAAGTGTTTCGAAGGTGGAGATCACATCGTAGACAAGGTCGGAGAGTTTTTCGAAATCATGCCGTGTCGTGCGATAGAAACCGCGCGCAAAAATCACGCCTGGCTTGCCTGCGTCCCTTTCGCAGACCGTCAGTGTGTCCCGGGCCGGCGACAACGCGAAATTCAGCTTCAGGACTTTTTCCAGTTCGACACGTCTGACGCTATCGTTTTCGCAGAGCTGGCCGACGCGCATTTCCACAACGAGCGTCTCGTCATCGTCTCCCGGCTTCAGGGCGACATCCAGGTCGTCGACCTCCAGAACGATGACATCGTCCTCATCGAACACGGGCTCTCCCAGAGCCAGGTGGCTCCAGAAATCGCGGATAGTTCTTTCAAATACGGAGCGGTCCATCGCAATCTTGTCCGAAAGTCTGGCAGGAGTGAAAAGGCAATCGCTGCCGGGGCCGCCGCCTGCCCTTCGCATGGCTAGCCGCGCGTAATGGCCGTCATCTGACCGACTTCGGCGTCGAGCATTTCCTTGATGAAGTTGATCAGCGTCTTCATCATGTCGTTGAGACTTTGCTGCGCCTCCGCGCTGAGGTCGGCGTAGCTCTTGGTCAATTCGGCATCGGCAGCGTCGCGCGCCGCGTCGGCCTCAGCTTCCTTCGACGCCAGATTATGACCCGATGCGGCTCCCGCAGCGATCCCGTTGCCGGCACCGCCGATGGCACCGGCCAGTCCCGACGCGCCCTGGATCTTGGCTTCGCGGACGCCGATATCGCGTAACCCGAGCTGGAATTCGGTATTACCCGCCGGATCCGTCATGTTCGGGCTCTGCTGCGGCGGCGGCGTCGCCGGATCATTGGCTGCGGCGGCATTCGGATCGCGGGCATTGGCCGAAGGCGCGCCGTCGGCGCCGGTCGTGCTCTTCGTTTTCTGAATGGTGAGCTTGAGCTCGAACGTTTCCACCTCGGTGGCTTCCGCCGCCTTGCCCGCCTTGCCCACCTTGCTCGTCCCGGAGGCCGTGGATGCCCCCGCCGCATCGCCGATGTCCGCGGCCTTGCCCAGCTTGTCCGCGCCATTCATGTTCGGCGCGCCGTCAAGACCGTCCGCCTTGGGGATGGCGCTTTTGAGCTCTTTCAGCTTCGAGGCGTTCTTCAGCGCTCCGCCGAGAGAGATCGAGGAGGCAGCGAAGGAAAAGGCGGCCGCGCCGATGCTGACGCACATCTGCATCATGGCGGCGGAAGCGGCCTCCTTGCCGGCGGTTTCCAGCTGATCGGCCTGGGATTCCAGTTCACTCCGCGCCTGCTGGCGCAAGGCCAGCCTGTTGTTCAGCGCGTCCTTTCTCTGGAGACCGGCCAGTTCGACCATGAGACGGGCAAGGATGCGGGAACTGTCGCCCGGCGATGTGCTCGCGGAGAATTCCTGGATGATGTGCGCGGCCTTCTCGAAACGATTCAGAGCCGAACTCAGGTCCGACGCGTTGATATCGCCAGGAGGGCTGAAGTCCGGGCTCTTGACCAGCGACAGGAAAATGGCCTGCTCGCCGGCCGGCAAGGTCGTGGCTCTCGCCTGGATTCCCGCCGCGACTTCCTTGGCCTGCGTGGAGGAAACGGTCAGTTCGCCTGCCGAATTCACAAAGGAACTGGGAAGGTATTGAGGATCGATGCCCGCCTGGGCCGGCGTTATCGCCATGTCTCAATCTCCGATGGATTTCGCTGGCTCCGATGAATTTTACTGGAGCGAAGAACGTTCTGAGGGAGCCAGAACAGCGCTTCAGCCTTTTGGCTACGCATTGATCGCGTCAGGGTCTCAGCCGGTGAAATGCGCGCGCCCCATCGTGTTCGCGCGATCGTTCATCGAACCCTGTACCGTTTCGAGCATGGCGTTGAAGCGCGAGTTCGCGCCGGAAATCTGGTCCACCAGAACGTCGATGAAGTCGTCGAGCGTCTGGATGAAGGCTTCCATCCGCTTGCCCTCGGCCTGATTGGTCCTGGCTTGCGCGCCGAGATCGGCCGCTTCCTTGTTCGTGATCGCCTGCCCGACAGAGGATGAGGCTTCGCCGACAGTCGCGATACCGGCGGCGGCTTCACCGGCGATCTGGACGGTTTTCATCGTCGCCTGCGTCGCCTCCGCAACGCCGGTACTCGCCGAGGCCAGGCTGGAGAAGCCCACGCCGATGGTGGCAATCGCAAGCGCCACCGCCACGACAGCCATCGTAATGGCAAAACCGGTATCCCAGTCGGATGCGATCTTCGCGGCCTCTTCCTCGGTCTTGCCCTGGTTCATCGCAACGCTGTAGGCGATGTTGCCCATGATGCCCTTGCCGGTGGTGGCGTTGACGATCGAATCCACCGTCATGATCAGACCGATGACGCCGCCGGCGATCATCAGCGCGCCGACCGCGGCCCCCACACCCGTCGCAATCAGCGCGGCGCCGACGACAATAGATATCGCCGCCGCGATTGCCGAAAAGGCGGTCTTGATCCAGCCGAAGATACCGCTCTTTTCCTTGGCCTTCTGGGCCTCATCGAACTTGTCCTGGGCTTCGCCGATCTTCTTCTGCTTTTCGCCGAGAGCGGCCCGCTTCTTTTCCTCGTCGCTGAGCAGCTTGCCGGTCTGCACGTCGCCGACGATGTCCTTCATCTTCGCGATTGCCGACGCCAATTCCGCATCGAGGGCATCGCCGCCGGTCCTGGACATCAAGCGGCCGAGCGCGCCCATGACGGCGCCATAGCTGCGCGAGGCGCTTCCCGCCGAACCGCTCTTGGTGTTGGCGCCGCCGCCCGCCTCGGGAAGAGCCGTCGCGGCATACCCGGCGAGACCGGATTTCAGGACATCGGCCTCTTTCTGACCTTGTGCCTGATCCACCCCCAAACCAAAGCCAACCAGTGAGGGATCAGAGTGACGAACAACGCTCGCGTCAGACATGATATCAATTCCCGCTTGCATAACGTGCTGTATTGAAACGACGTCTCGGGTCAGAGCGCGTTTTCGCGCGCATCCGACGCCTCGCTGATCACGGACAGCATCGCCTCGGCCTGGGCTTTCATCGCGGGCTCGCCGTGGCCCCGTTCGACCAGAGCTGCGGCGACCTCGAACACGTCGCGGGCGTTATCCAGCTCTCGCGCCGCCAGGAGGCATTCGCCGAGTTGCAGATAGCCGTCGACATTGGTCGCATCGAGCCCGAGGGCGACCACATGGAGCTTGGCCGCCGTCTCGAACTTGCCCTGAAGCTGGTAGGTGGTCGCCAGCGCGAAGGGAAAGCGGGCATCGAGCGAATCCAGCTTGCAGAGCATGCCGAACGTGTCCTGCGCACCCTGCAGATCGCCGCCGCCCAGAGCCTGGAAGCCCGACTGAAACAGGGCATCGACCTCGCGGTCGGTCAGATCGAATATTTCCTTCGGGGAATAGCCGGCCTGCATCAACCTGACCCGGTTGTCCTGCGCAAGCCCGGAGCTTTCCATGATCTTTTCGATCTGCGGGGCGGACGCCGCCAGCAATCGCGAGAAGTCTTCCCCTGAAGAAAATCCAAGATCCATGATCGACATGGCTCTCCCCTCCCAAACAGCGATAATATCTTTGCCTGTCTAGCAGCGGCTTGCGCCCGCCTGTGTACCGTAAGGCACACCCAAAGCTCAAAACATGGTCGCGACAGACTATTTGGCGACCAGACTCCGCGCGATCTCGGTGCTCTCCGCCGTGCGGCCGGTCTCCCAATAGCAACGCGCGCGCAAATACCGGCGGGCCCGGTTTTCGGGCGGCAGGTTCCTCTCCGTCGCGGCGTTCGGCGGATCGGCCTGGTCCAGCAATTCCAGGTCGTCGAGGGCCCCGGCGTAATCATCGCATTTGAAGCGCAGGACCGCGCGCGCAAGCAGCAGCTCAACGGTCTCTCCGCCGATCACCGCCAATGCCTCGACAAGGGCGAGCGCCTTGTCCGCGCGCTCGTGACTTGCGAGCACGAACACGGTCAGCGCGAGGTAATCCCTTTGCCGCTTCGTGAGGACCGTCGAAAGGGAAACAAGCTCCAGCATGGCTAGCCCTTGAGAAGCGCGGCCAGGGCGGCGCGGACCTCTTCTTCGAGCTCCATCTCGCTGCCCAGGATCACCTGCGCTTCGCTCAAGACCTGGCGCGCGTCCCCGCTCGCTTCATTGGCCAGATCCCCCAGCACTTCATGCGTGCTCAACCTCGTGTCGGACAGAACGTTGGGGTGAAGCAGCTCTGTATCCAGAAACGAGGGCTGCAGCAATTCGGTCAGGCGTTCGTCCAGCGAAGGCCGGTGCAGAATCTCGTCGAGCTCCCGCTGCTTGGGCAGGAATTTCGGGGCATCGCGTCCCCGTTGCGGAAGATGCGCCTCGTCATCCACCCGCCATCGCGAGACGCTTTCCAGTCCGATATTGAGCGGTCTGATCGGTGTCGACATACGACCCCCTACATCCGCGCGATCGAGGTGAGGCTGTCGTTCAGTCTGCGCAGGGCATTGTTCGCCAGATCGAAGTGACGGTTGCGCTCCTGATTGATCGACGAAATCTCGTTGGTCAGGATCTGGCTGTTCTGGTTGATCAGCGTCACCGCGTCAGCCAGCTGCGTGGAATAGATATTCCAGGCGGACTGGGTCTTCTCGACCAGTACGGTTTTTCCATCCTTGGTCTTGGAGAAGCTTTCGAGAGGGCGCGTGATACCTCTCAGCGCCTCCAACGGGTGCCCCAGCTTCAGCAGGTTCGGCCCGGAGAAGTACGACGAAAACATGATCATGGCGCGACGCTCCTGAACATCCAGGTTCATTGTCGCGGTTGACCAGTCGGGATCGGACGCCGAAACGACTGGTTCTCCGGTCGAGCCCGAGATGTTTCGCTTTTGTTTGCTGCCATCCTCTCCGGACGGGAATTGCTTCAGGACATCGTTCACGAGCTTCTGCATGGCCGCGTAATCCCGCAGCAGGGCGTTCTGCTGCTGCAGTTCCTCGGTGAGGACGGCGACCTCCGCCTCTTTCTTGATGTTGTAGGAAAGCTGAAGCATGGAAATCAGGGAGGGAAGATCCAGGCTTTTTCCCTGAACGCTGGCGCTCTGCGAGAGCGAATGGCGCTGCTTCGCCAGTTCCAGAAGACGTTGCTCCTGAACCAGAAAGCTATTCAGGCCGGATGCTATATTGGCGTTGTTGTCGAGACTGTTAAGCCCCTCATAGACTGTTGTCTCGGGGTCGGAAAACGACTGGGCCGCGACAGTCTTCTCGAATTGCCGCATCCTCTTGTAGCGATCCGTGATATCTGAAATTTCGCTGTTTATATTACTCGAGGAGAAAAGACTGTTCTGATCGATACGATCGATGATCAGCTCCAGCTGCTCCGTGAACACAGCCGCATGCTGGCTCCCGTCGCCGTTTATGTCATCGATTTCCGTTTGAACCAGCGCCGCCATCGCGGATCGGTAGGTATCCGCGCTCTCGCCAAGCGCAACACCCCACGAAGCAGCCAGGTCGTCCACGACATCCGGCGCATCCGCATATAGCGCGTTCGCATAGTCGGCGATCAGCTTCTGGTCGTCATTGGCCATCGGAGCGAGATCGGTTTTTGAAAGCGCCTGAAGCACCAGAACGGTTCGGCCATCGGAGCCCAGCAGGACATCGAGGCGCTCGCCTCCGCCGGTCAGCACCAGTTCGCCATCGACATCGCTGCGATTGAGCAGCTGCAATTGCTGGCTGGAGTGCAGACCCGAGAAGAATTCCGGTGTGATATCCGTCAGAGCGACGGTGCTCAGGTCGACCGTATTGCCGCTGCTATCCTTGGGACTTTCCAGGCTTGTGGCTTCACTGGAGCCGTCCATATACGGAAAGAGCGCCTCAGAATTGGCCTTGTTGATATCGGCGGCGGAGCCATCATCCGTGGAGCCGGGCAGGGTCTGCAGCGGATTGGGATCCGGCGCCGGGGAGCTCGGAAACGAGAATGTGGTCGCCCAGAAGTTCGCCATAAGACAATTCCCGATTACAATTTCAGACGGGTCCTGTGAAAAATGCGATGGTTTGAGCCGTTCGATGCCGGCTCGGCCGGCCGCTCCCCGCACAGACGGCTCAATCCCGTTTGCGACGGCGCCAGATAATCCAGCGCGGCAGCATTCTCATCCACCGACAGGCCGGCAATGCGCCTGATGTGCCGGTCGAAATCCGCGACACGCGTTGCGAAGTCTTCCATTGTCCCGGCACGGGCGATTCGGGACATCAGGTTCTGGCAATGCGCATCGTGCCGGAGCAACGGCGTCTCCATGATCGCGGACAAGGTCGTCTCGATCCCGGCAAAGACATCGCGAAGCCCCGCCTCCCGACGCAACGCCGCGGATCTGACCGCTTGCAGGGACTTCTCCACCTGCCGGATCTGCCGGTCGGCGTGCTGACGCCGCCACGCCGGGTCCTGCGATCCGTTTTCCTGCCTGTCGTTCTCAACCGACACAGGTCGTTATCCTTCCGCCGCATCTTCCGTGAGCACGGATACTGATTGGCAAATGAAGGAACCGGTGTGCCATTCGGCACATTAGCTAGAAGAATTGACAGGTATTTTCGCAGTCAGAGCTTTCAGTCCGGATCGCCCCCGCGCCACGCCGGCGGACAAGGTTCGCTCCGTTTGTCCTGACCTTTCGGGAGAGCGCATGGCTGAAATCAATTTGCTTCGCCAACAGGTCGCGTCCGGCAATGTTCAATCGACCGTCGGTGCGGAAGTGCTCGAACAGGCGCGCGGCGCGCAGAAGGGCAATTCCGCGGCAGCCAGCGTGATCAATAACGACCTGTCCGACATACAGGAGGAGATTGGCAACGCGGCGGCCCACCTCAAGGACAAGCGCTCGCTCGGCCAGACCAAGCTGCGGCAGGGTCAGGGCGCCAATCGCGAAGCCCTCAAGCGAATAGCCGACTATTACGACAAGCTGCCCGACAAGCCCCACGAGGATGATCTTCGCGACCTCGTCAAGACACTGCAGAAATTCGAGGACATTCTCGAAAAAGGCGGCGGGAGCGGTCAGCATGTCTCTGCCGACGACATCCTCCACGCCCTGCGGGATTTCGACAAGGACGTCACGCACCAATACGAAGTCCTTCGGGCGGTCATCCGCTATCACGAGGATACGCGGGCCGCGTTCGAGAATGGCGGCCCGAGCCCGGAACGGGCCGCGGCGCGCGAGGCTCTGCGCGCGGAACTCGATGCTGCCGAAGCACGGTTCGAGCAGGATCCGGATCTCATTCGCGACGTTCGCGCCGGGTATGCGATGGCGGCCCTGGCGAACGATGCCGCCCCGACGCTTGAAACCAACCCGGCCGCGCTGCGCAATCACTATCGCGAAATGTTGCGGGGCCCGAGAAACATGGCGCAGATCTTCGATACGCTGACCGGGTTCAACCTGCGTTTCGCATTCGATGCGGTCGTCGACCTGTTCATGGACGCGGCAGGGAATGATCTGGCGTCGACGACGACCAGCACCGACCCGGTGCTACTTGGGGCGCTCTTGAAAGAACTGTCAAAGCTCAAGACGATGCGGACGGTCTTCGGGGCCTGTCACGAGGCGCTCGCCAAGGTTCAGCGCATCGATCACGGTTTCGCCAATGGCGCCGGGGCGGGCGGGCCCGAGGAGCTTGCCAGCGCCCTGCTCCACTTCTGCACGAAACACGCCACGAACCTTGCCGACGCGCGCGCGCTGGCAAAACCGTTCGAGACAGACTTTCCGCCCACAATGGTCGTTTTCGCAAACGAATTGCGGGATCTCCACGCCATGGTTCCGGATCAGGTCTTTCCGTCCGATCAGGCATGCGTACAGCAGAAGAAAGTGCTCGAGCAGTTGCAGACAGAGATGACGGAAATCGAAGAGCAGTTTTTCGAAGCGCAAAACGCCCCCGATTGAACCCCGCTCGAGGAAGCTCCATGACCACCACGTTTTCGAGACAGATCCTGCAGACCATCGAGGACTTTGCGTCGGGTTTGCAGATCAACCAGATCGTGCAGGCCGGCAATGGCAGCGTGTCCTTCCTGCTCGATCGGGTGGGATTGATCGGTTTCTTTCCCGCAGAGGATGGAAGCCGGACGCTTATCAGTCTCAAGCGAACGCCCGGCCATCCGCCCCAGGTGGAAGACCTCGACAGCTTCCTGCGTCTTGCCAACCGGGAGCCCTATCTGCGTGCGCCGATCAATGCCGGCTTGGCCATGGACGGAGGGCTGCTGCTGATCGCGAGCCTGAACAATGACGACTTTGACCGACAGACCATCCAGTCCTGTCTGGATCGCCTGATCGGGCTGCACGATGGCACGGGAACGAACTAGCGCGGATCGGCCCAACGGTTCGTGGCGCGACGACCGGGAATTCGGTTGATACCTGGCCGCGAAGGAAGCCCCCGATCAACCGGACATTTTTCAAACAAACACGGTCCGATTACGAAGGGAAAGATATTCAAGTTGCCATCTACCGATTGATATATTTTATTGGTTGGCATAAATCTTTTTTATCTGATACACAGGACATGGACACCTGATCCTGCTCTCATACTCTGCTGCTCGCATTGATTGATTTTGGAGCGACTGTGTTCTACGAACCTTACGACCAAGCTATTTTGCTTGCTCCGCTGCCCGCACAGGATTTGGGCCGGAGTTGTTTCGAGCATGTCGACGCGGACGCGCTCATTGCGGGCAGTCTGATCGGCAATCTGGTTGAAAAGTTACGTGAATTTACTGGCTCGAGCGGAAAAGACGCGGTTACGCTGTCCAGCTATCTTTATGAGTGCGGACTGGCGGACCTTCCCGACCTCGGCCTCGAGGCCTTTTTACAGGCCCACTTCCCGGCCGGACCGGACCGAATCTCCAGCATCCATGATGTCTATGAGGCGGCTTGCGCCTTTTTCGCGCAGCGTGACTATGTGCGCGCGACGGGTCTGTTTGCGTTGATCGCGTCGCTGGAGGATGTGCGCAGTTATGGCCAGATCGCCCTGTCGGCCTGCGCGGCCAGGCAAGGTTTGTACAAGAGCGGCTATGATCTGGCGGTCGCGTCCGTCACCTCCAGCATGCCACACCCCCGCAGCTGCTTTCTTGCCGGACATTGCGCGCTTCGGCTCGATGAGAAGAAGACCGCACGGCATTATCTGGCGTTCGCCTCCCGCATCGCCCGCCGGAGCGCGACCTACAAGCCGGAGCGGCGTGCATCGCAGAGCAAACTGCTGGCGCTCCAGTTCGCCTGACCCGGCACCGATCACCGCTGACCGATGGGTTTTGGCGTGCCTCGCGCGCGCAGGCCCTTGCCTCTGCTGATAGGCCGCTGCCTCTGCTGACAGGCCGCAGGCCCGGCCTCAGCCCGCCGCCGCTTTCCCCGCCCACCCGGAAATGAAGGACGTCGCGGAGAGGCGCCCGCGCGACAAGGGCGAAGTGCGGGCGGGTCAGGGCGTCGACAGGCGCGCCTTGATCAACCGGGTGATGTTCTGAATCTGGGACGGCCTGCGCACCACGCGCGGCGTGATCATGACCACCAGTTCGGTGCGGCTCTTCTTGCTGTTCGTCTGCTTGAACAGGTTTCCCATCAGCGGAACGCTCGACAGAACGGGCACGCCGGTCGTCACCTTGTCGTCGCGATCCTGGATCAGGCCGCCGAGCAGCACGGTCTTGCCGGAATTCACGACGATATCGGAATTGATGGTCCGCTGCTGGATGATCGGCGTGAGTTCATCGCCGTTCGCCGCGGTCTTTGCGGAACTGACCTCCTGCTGGATGGTGAGAACGACGGAGTTGTCGGCGCGGATACTGGGCGTCACCTGCAATATGATGCCGACATCGCGAACCTCGATCTCGTTCGTCGTCGTCGTGGTTCCCGTATTGGTTGCGGCGGTTTGCTTGGTGAGATACGGGACCTGATCGCCGACCGACAGGCGCGCCGAGCGGCCGTCCAGGACCGTCAGGTATGGCGATGAAATGACCTTCACATTGGTAACCGCCTGTAGGGCATGCAGGACGAAGCTCGCGGTGTAGTCGCCGAAATCGATATCGAAGGAGGCGACGCCCCCCGCGCCGCCCGGGTCCGCGATAAATGGCGACCGGGAGGAACGCACATCGAGCCCCTCCCCGCGCAGATAAGCCTGCACGCCGTAATCCAGACCGTCGGTCAGATCGACCTCGACGATCGTCGCCTCGATGACGACCTGAGCCAACGGCAGGTCCAGCGCACGGACCACGTCGCGAATGCGCTTGAACTGACGGAAGGTCGCGTAGACCAGCAAGGCGTTGTTTCGCGTATCCGGCACGATTGAAATGCCGGTATCGGTTTGCGGAATGGTCGCGTCCACTTTCGGCGCGAATGAACCGTCATTTCGGCCTTGCTCGAAACTGGCCGCTGTCGGCGATGCCTGCCCTCTGCCGGTCGAAGAGCGGATGATGGAGGGCGTCGGGACACTGTCGCCGCCGCTATTGGCATCGGTTGTGGTCTCGTCCCGGTTGTCGGCGCGCGCTGTCCGGCTCGTGTCCGCGGGCCTGTTGCCGGCGCCGGCCCCCTCGCCTCCAAATATCGCATTGAGCTGGTTTGCAATATCGGCCGGCGGCAGGTGCTGAAGCGGAATGACGCGCAATGACGGCGCGTCCCGGTTGTCCTTGTCGAGACCGGAGATGAGGGTTCGGGCATTGCGCAGGATGCGCTGCGTCTTCGCGCCGACCAGCAAGGCCTGCTGATCCTCCAGCGGGATGATGAGAGGCACCTCGGCGGCCGCGATATCCTGACTGGAATAATAGGCATTGATCGCGCCGGCGACCTTTTCCGGCGAGCTTTCGCGCACCGGAATGACCGCCACCAGGCTGCTTGCGGCGCCGCTGTCGACCAGCGCCCGGATCAGTTCCGTGACCGGCTTCACATCGACCGGGCTCAACCGCAGGACAAGGGAATTGGTACTGGCAACCGGTGTCACCGTTGCTCCGCGCGGCAGAATGCTGGCCACGACGGCGGCGAGATCCTCCGCCTTTCCGCGCTTCAGATTGACGATCTGATTGACATATTCCCCGGAAGCGCCGGCGACCGCGTTGTTCTCGAGAACCGCGATCGTTTCGCCACTTCCGATCTGGTAAACGCCGTTGATCAGCTTCATGACGTAGCCATGGCGCGCGAGGATATCGCGCAGGATGGACGGAATGACCGCACGGGGCACCGGCTGTTCCGTTTTGAAGGAAACGCGCCCTTCCAGCTTGTCCGCGGTCACGTAGTTCGCGGCCAGCAAGCCGCCAAGAAGCTGCTTGACGACATAGTCGAGGGGATCGTTGTCGAACGAGATTTCCACCTGCTCGCTGAGGTCGTATTTCGATGCGCCGGCACTGGCCAGTTCGCCGGCATTGCGCTGAATTTCTTCGCCCGGAAGAGAGATATTGGTCGGCTCGTTATCGATGACGGCGACAACCCCGACCGGCACCTTCCCGCTGGACGGAAGATTGACGTTCGCCGTATCGATGCCCTTGCCGCGCACATCATCGCGATAGGATGCGAGCCAAGGCTCGCCCACAATGGCATCCGGCCCCTGAACCCCGGAACACCCCACCTGGAGAAGCAGAACCGCAATCATCGCAGGGCGCAACAGCCGACTTCTATACCTTGAGACTGATTTACAGAGCATTCTGACACATTCCCGCGATTCCGCCGCACAAAGACGCTTCTTCTGGATTGATATAAAATTAAGAGACAGAATATTCTCTATAGTTCACGCGCAAATATTTGAACTTTACAATATGTATACATTAAATCTAGTCAAATGCCCGCCAGGACAAGTCTTCTGAGTAGATCACAGGAACAATACCGCCACGAGATCTAACCAATGCCCCCAGGGCGCCGATGCTCGCCAGTCTGCTGCTGACGTCCGGCGAGCTTCCCTCCCGGATCTTCACGCCGTTTCTCATCTGCAGATAGCGGACACGATCACGAAGCATGACACCGCTTATCTGCATGGCCGGCACCTGGAAGTCGCGCACGAGGAAGCGGACGAAGGCCGGATTGCGCTCGGCCTCGGCGAGATAAAGCGACATCGCATGCAGGGGGATGCCCTGTTTGCCTGCGAGCCTTTGGGCACACAGGCGTGTGCGCTCGGGATTGAGGGCCGCCTCCAGCAGGAGGTACTGGCTGTTCTGATCGAAACCGACCAAGGACTTCTCGGTCGTCAGGCTCAGGAAATCGAGCCAGAACAGCACCGTCACCAGATTGGATTCCGTGAGCACCGAGCCGTCCCAACATTGCTGACGGCCGGCTTGCGGCTGCAGGATCAGGGGCAGAAACATGCTCCGCATGTCATCGTCGGCGCCGACTTTCGCGGCCGGCGCCTTCTCGGACGTCGCGGACGGACCGTCCGATGCGCCCTCTTCCGGCGTCGGAACCGCCGCGCTTTGGCGCGCCACGTTATTCCAGCGGTCGAGAACCCGCTCAGCGGTCGGGTCCGTCGTTTCGCTCGCCGGGGCGGCCCGTCCATCGGGGTTGACGTCACCGACCGTGGAACCGGGCGTGCCGCCACCATCCGCCAGATCAGCGGGAGCGGTCGGGCCAGTCCTTCCGACCTTTCGGTCCTGAGGATCCGCCGCGTGCGCCTCAAAGACATCCCTGGCACTGGCAACAAGATCATCCCCGCCAGGAGACGGCGCAGGCGGCTCCGGCGCGCGCCATTGACTGCCTGACGGTTCGGAAGTCACGGGCGGCTCGGAAGTCACGGGCGGCTCGGAGGTCACGGGCAGATGAGCGATGCCGTTGGTCACGTCGGCCGGATCGGACCGATTGTCGGTTATGGGCGCGGCAAGCTCGGCGAATACATCCTGCGGGCCGAAAGCCCCGAGCTTGAGCTTCTCCAGGTCCAGGACGTATTCCGGCTGTGCCCCTGCCGGGTCCGTCGTCGAGTTCCGGATCGCCGTCGACGCGCCTACCACCGTCGGCTTGCCTTGCGACAGGACCTGCCCCTGCTCGTTTACAAGCTGCACATAGGATGTAAGGGGGATGAGGTCGGCGTAGCGGCGCGCATAGGCCTGAATGAACCCGACCCAGGCGTCGAGCTTGTCGGTGGTGACGACGCCGCTGGCCTCGATCCGCTTGTTATCGAGCCGGAAGAGGACCGTATCGTCTATGCCGGAGCGTGCCGACAGTTGTCTGACTTCCGCGAAATACGTCTCCTCCGTCTTCACGTCATAGGTGATATCCGAGATCCCCAGGATTTCGCGCCGGATGGTATTCAGGAAGTGGTTCGAGCGGTCTTCCGACAGAATTGTGCCGCTGAACGTCAGCTCGCCCCGGGGCGAAAGGACATATGTCACGTCGACCTTCTGGTTGGCGATCGTGGCATCTATCTGGCTGCGGATGGTCTCCAGTATCCAGAGCCGCAGATGCACCTGAATTCCGGCTTCCTCTATCGCGTTCTTGAGCGCCCGCTGTTCGACCGGCTCTTCGACATACCCTTCGACATACAAGGCACCGTCAACTTCCTGGCGAAGCTTGATCGGGCGCCCGAAAGGAAACGCATCCAGTACGCTGCGGACGATCTGGAAACTGGAGCTCGTCGCGCGTCCCGTCGCATCGCCACTGGCGTGCAGGTCCGGAACGACCAGCCAGAGAAACGAGACAAGGACAAAGACGCTTCCCACCGCAACCGCCGCATATCGCCCCGCAGAACCGGAGCCTTTGTCTTGCGACCGAGAAGCGCGGGTGCGCTCCGCCTCCTTTTGGGGAGGCTTGCGCTGCTCCATATTGACTGTCAGGTCGGCCCATTTCGCGTCCGCCGGGCCGATCGCAACGGATATGCCGCCAATGGACAGCAAATCGAGCGGCTCGATTTCCCGCCATTCCTCGTCACCGGCCTCGATCTGAAGGCCGGAGCCGGTCGAAAGCCCGCCCCCTCCTCCCGCGACCGCGATGACGCCACCCTTGATGCGAAGACGCGCATGGCCGCTCTTCAACAGAACGTCCACGAACTGCAGATCGTCGTCCTGACCGGAGCCGAACGTATATTCGCCCTCCGACAAGGCCACTTCGACGCCGGATTGCAGGCCGGAAAAAACCTTCAGGATCAATTGGCCACTGTTGTCAATCGACGTCATTTCGCTCAACCATCGTATTTCGAACAAGCACTGCAAAGCGCCCGCCGATCCGCCTCGAGTTCCACTGCCGGCACCTGACAAGCTGCACGGCGGGCCCGTGACTTTCCGGCCATATTCCGTTCAGTTGGCAACAAGCCGAGCGATCGAGATATGCCAAACACATCTCAACACACTGATTTCTCTGTAGTTTTATCAGGCAGGCGATTTCGCCTGTGCGGTTGGAGCGGTTTCCTGTCGCCCAGGCGATTCCGCCAGAACGGAAACCGCTCCAGGTCTGTTTGTTGCCGGGCGAACCGGTCGGGCGGCCACTGATCAGTTCACGTTGCGGGCGATCGTCTTGAGAGAATCCGACACGCTCTTGATCATGTTGGTGCGCAGATTGGTCACCGCCGACCAGGCGTTCATCGCCATCTGCATCGAGAACATCTTTTCCGTATCGGAGAGGTTGGTGTTCGCCTCGATGTTCCGGATATCCTCCTCGATGGCGGCCATCTGGCCCTGAAGTTCGGTCTGACGGAAAATCAGGTCGAAACCTTCCCGGTTCGCGTTGTAATTCGCGGACCCCGTGCCACCGGGATAGGTCGGCGGAGAACCGGATGTTCCCGTAAACGCCGCACTTGAAGATATGTTTGCCATTTTTCGCTTCCTGTCTGTTCGTCCAACGTGCTTGTTATTTTCGGTCTGCTCGTAAACCTGCGGGAAACCGGGAAACAATGTCGTAGGCCGCCGCCAGAGCCACGTGCGCCGCGCTTGCCTTGTGATAATCCGCGGGCGTCATTCCCGCATCGATCAGCGCCCGCAATCGGCTTGCCTTGTCGGCCAGCATCGCGGCCGTCTGCTCTCGCACATCGAGCCCGTCGGGGCCTGCGAGCCTCTCCTCAAGATCGGTCATTCCGAAAGCCGGCCCGGCCTCGTCGTCGTGAGCGGAAATCGTGTTCGACATTGCCACCTACCACCCCCCGTTCATGGTCTGCGTCTCCAGGCCTTCCGGATCGAGAATGATGATTTTCCGGTCCTGGGCGACGATCAGACCCTCGCGCTCCCATGTCTTGAGCACCCGGTTGACATTGCCGCGCGTGCCCCGCGCCATCGCCCCGAGATCGCTCTGGGTCACCATCGTGCCCAGAAAGGGAACGACACGTCCCTTGTATTCCATGGTATGGCCGAGGCTCATCGTCAGCCGCAGCAAGGACAACGCCAGCCGCGCGGAAAGACTTGTCAGATAAAGGCTTTTAGTAACGTCAATATAGGTTTTGTAGCGACTGGCGATCAGGTCGCTGAGCGCCGCGCGAATTTCGCGGCCACAACTGTCGGCCGTATGGAAAATGTCCGCATTGACGACCAATACGCTGACCGTTCCGATTGTCGAAGCCGTATCGGTGTAGAAAGACCGGTCGAACACCCCCAGCTCGCCGAAGCTCTCGCCGGGAGGCACAATCGCATACAGGATCGCCGTCCCATCTTCCATGATGTAGGAGAGGCGGACATAACCGGATAGTACAATATAGAATTTGTCCGCAGAATCTTCCTGCAAGTATATCACACTGTTCTTATTATACACCGTCTTATACGACGATCTTGCAATCGCCGACTTGACGTCGGCATTAAGTTCGTCGTAATCAGGCAACCAATGCAACATTTCAAAACCTATCATTACTATAGAAGCAAGGAAAATTGCTTCTATTCAGATAAATCATTCGTGTTTTACTGCCTAGATAATCGTACCGGGCCGTTGATAGACTGACACAGCCTCCAGCTCCCTTGCTGGATCGAACCCGGTTGCATCCCGCCCGCCTTCGTCATGCGGCAGGGTCATCAGCCCGCCCCTGTTCAGATATTCTTCGAACTTGGATTCTTTCAGTTGAGCAATTGGGGTCGAGCCCTGCTCTCGCCGCACGGCTCCAAGATTATTGGATCCGTCCGGGCCGCGCGTCACTTCATTGAAAGCCGCCGACACAGTCGACTTCTGCAACGGGTTCGCAGTCCATGCCATGGCATCATCCCCTCAGCCTCCGAAAGCCTTAATTTTTTTAACATTCAACAGGGATATTCTGCGTCACTCTGTAACATTTAGCACTCTTATGACGATTCACCGATTTCTCTCCACGCGAAGAACAATCAGCGCCGACATGCCGTAGAGGATGATTATTATCAATTTTTCAATTACTTCGGGGATCCGCGACAAGGCTCGGCCTGTATGGAATGAGAAATGCGCCCCGCGCGCCAAACGTCCATCTTCGTTAACATGCAGACGGGACGAAGACGGGACGTCGGCCAACAATCCTTCAAGTCTTTTTCGGAATAGCTGATAATTACTTCGCGAGCCAATCAGATCAGAAAATCCGGGTGACCAGCTTGTGCGACCATTCGGGCCGACGCGATACAAGGCACGTGGCACGGATATAACAAGCGCCTTCTTAGCCGGGAACGAACCATTCCGGCCCAATACGTTCAGCATTTCGTTTGAGAAGTTAAATACTATAGGTCCGGGGAGTTTTTCTGAATGCCCACTGAGGACGCCAGGCGGCAAATCCCCTCGATTCAAGCCCTTGCGCGGAATTTCCGTCCCCGGATCGAACTTCTCCGAGCTGTGCCGGACAAGCACGATGCGATCGGAAAAAACGTCGATCACGGTCGCCGCATGCCCGCTGCCCCAGGTTCGGGCATAAAGGGCAGCGACCACGTCTTGCGGCGACAACGGGGGGCTGTCGTAAGTCTTGAAAGACGCTTCCAGGCTGTGAGCGGAGATATCGTTTGCCAGCGGGCCGCCACTCTTCGGCCCACCGGCAATGGCGAGCAGGAACAGGAGAACCGCAATCCCCAGGGTACTGGCGACGAGATCGGACAGAACGACAAACGCGCTATTGCGCATCGTCGTCGCCGGTCAAGCGCGTCCGCCCTGCGCCGAAATCGCATTGGCCCGGTTTGTATCGCTCCTTGAAGAACCCGCAGGCGCCGTCCAGAAAGACGCGCGAAATCGTTGAAAGTCCGGCACGGCTGAAGAGCGTCTCCAGCAGAAAAGCGGCCTCCTGCCCGCTTTCCTCGATGAAGAGAACGGGCACCTCATCCTTTCGCGAACTGGCCAGGATCCTCGACCAGAGCGGTTGATTGTCGAGGATGTCGTCGAGAGAGACAAAAGCGGGCTCCGGCCCCGAGACGGTTGCCCCGTCATGACGGGCAATGACCAGCAGCCGGGCCGCGTTGCCGGTCGCATCAGGCCCCTCCCGCAAGAGCCTTTCCATGACCCGTCCGATTTCGGCAATGCGGGACTTTGCGAGGTTCGCCATGGGCAGGATGGCGATCACCGACAGAAGAATGACGGCCGTCAGGCCGGCGAGAATATCGATCCCCGGATCGAACGGCTCTTCGGGACCGTCATCCTCCGTCATGGTCAGTGTGCCTCGGGGTTTGCGACGCGGTTTGTGACGGGGGGAAAGTCGGCTTCCACCTTTTCGACATAGCCGAGCGCCAAGGTCGTGATGAGGCTGGCGACAAGTCCGAGCAGCGTCGTTTCAAAGGCGAGGGAAATGCCGCCGAGGCTCATGGTCAGCGCGGGGGCCAGATCCGCGGCTACGGTATGATCGCCGGAGAAGACGAGCGGCAATCCCGCGAGCGCTCTCATGATGCCGACAACGGTCCCCAGAAAGCCGAGCAGAGGCAGCGCAGCGATCAGCGTGCGGATGAATTTGCGTATCGCCCCGGTCAGGGGCACGCCCGTTCGCACGCGCATCAGGGCATCGACGATGTAGGAGGCGATGACAAAGAAGATGGCGACGATCAGATAACGGATCGGCGTCTCGCCCAGAAGCGCGCTTGCAAGCCAGTTCGCGCCGCGCGTGTCCCCCGCGATCGCGAACCGGGTCACAAGCGCGTAGGCCGCGAAGGTGAGCCCCGATCCGAACAGTACGTAGGGCGCGATTGATGCCGAGCTGTTGCGACCCACGGCATGGCGCGTCGCGATATCCTTCTTTGCCAGAACCAGGCCGGCGAACAGGCAGACAAGGGCCTGTGGCCACAGGCGCGTGGTCTCCACGGCATGGGCCAGTCCCATACCGCTGAAGGCGTGCGGCCAGATGACCGGATAGATGGAGCAGCCGGCGGCAACCAGCACCACGACGGGGCCGAGCCATTTTCTCCCGCCCCAACGGCCTCCCGTGCTGTTCAGCCAAAGTCCGCCAAGGACGAGCAGCAGACCGATGCCGGCCAACAATGCGAACCGGATCGTGGCCCCGCAGAGCGGGACGCCATGCACCAGCAGATGAATGCCGACGAAACCCGACAGGCAACAGACATATGCGTTGATTTGAGTGTCGAACCTGCTCATCCGCCCCGCCTCAGACCGTGGAAAGACGTTTCTGCTGGCCGGTATTGCCGAGCCTGATCCGTTCAAGCGGCTGGATATTCGCGTCCGCCGCAAGCTCCTGGAACGAAAGGACCGGAAGGTTCGGGAAGTCCCGCTCCACGATCTTTCGCATGAACCGGCGAATGTCCATCGGCGCCAGCATCACCGGCATGGATGTGTGCTGGGTCACCTCGCCCAATGCCTCCCTGATCGCCCCGATGAGCTGGCGATGAATGTCGGGCGAAAGCGCCAGGTAGGAGGCTCCGCTGGTCTGACGGACCGCCCCGCGAATTTCGTCCTCGACCTCCTTGGAGAGAAGGTAGGCGGGAATGACGTTCTGCCCGGCGGAGAACTTGTAGGTGATGTAGCGGCTGAGCGCGCCCCTCACATGCTCCGTCAGCATGATCGGGTCCTTCTCCTTCTGTCCCCATGCCACCAATGCCTGCAAAATGGTGCGCAGATCGCGGATCGAAATCTCTTCGCTGACCAGCCGCTTGAGAATGTCGGTTATGGTCGTGATCGGCAGGGCGCGCGTTGCCTCCCTGACCAGTTCGCCGAAATCCGCCTCCATCTTGTTCATCAGGTACATCGCTTCCTGAATCCCGATGAATTCGCCGGCGTGATCCTTCAGCACATGCGCGAGGTGATAGGTCAGCATGGAGGAGAGCGTCATGATCTGAATGCCCGCCCTTTGCACGATGGGCAGGTGTTTCATGGCGACCCAATGGCTCTTGGTATTGGGCAGGAAGTCGTCGCCGACCTCGTACGGTACCCCGAACATCTTCAGGTTATCCGCTGTTTCGCGGGCAATGAAATAGCCCGGTCGCGCGAGCCCTTCCGCAACAGGGATCTCATTGACCATGATGCGGTATTCGCCTTCTTTCAGATTGTCGTTCAGTCGCAGATTGATGCCGGGAAACGGCACTCCGAGATCGAAATAGAGCGCGCGGCGGACGCGTGCGACCTCGTTGTCGAGCTTTTCCGGCCGGATCGCGCCGCGAACCGCCGAGGCGATATCGACGATCAGCGGCACCGTCAGGGCGAAGGTGACGGCGTCCACTTTCTCGAAGTCGGCCGCCTCGTCATTGTCCGGAAAGGCGGGGGTATCGCCCTTCTTCGCGATTGCCGGGGCGAAATTCGGCATTTCGTGGGAACGGTTCGCTGTTGCCGCCTTTTTCCGGTTTCGCATGATGAAGAAGCCGCCGACGCCGCACAGCAAGGCAAGCGGAATGAAGACCCCGGGAGGAAAGCCCGGCACGGCGGCAAAGCCCAGCAAGACACCCGCGGCGATCATCAACGCTTTCGGTTCGTTGATGAGCTGGAAGGCGATGTCGCTGCCCAGATCATTGTTTTCATCGGACGACACGCGCGTCACGATGAAGCCCGCGGTGATGGAGATGAACAGCGCCGGGATCTGAGAGACCAGCCCGTCGCCGATGGTCAGGATCGAATACACATCGAGCGCTTCCGACGTTTCCATCCCGCGCTGGCTGGTGCCGATGATGACGCCGCCGATGATATTGACCGCGATGATGATCAGGCCGGCGATCGCATCGCCCTTGACGAACTTCATGGCGCCGTCCATGGCGCCGTAGAGCTGGCTTTCCTTTTCCAGCTTGGCGCGCCGGCGCTTGGCCTCGTCCATCTCGATCATGCCGGCACGCATGTCGGAATCGATCGACATCTGCTTGCCGGGCATGGCGTCCAGCGAGAAGCGCGCGGAAACCTCCGCGACACGCTCCGACCCTTTCGTGATCACCATGAAGTTCACGATCGTCAGGATCAGGAAGATCACCGACCCCACGACCAGATTGCCCGCCACGACGAAGTTGCCGAATGTCTCGACGATCTTGCCCGCATCCGCCTGCAGCAGGATGAGCCGTGTGGTGGTGATCGACAGCGCGAGCCGGAAGAGCGTGGTCAAAAGCAGGATGGACGGAAACGCGGAAAACTGGACGATGTCGGACAGATAAACGGCGACCATCAACAAAATCGCGGCAATGCACAGGTTCAGGCCGATCAACGCATCGACGAGAAATGTCGGAAGCGGCAGGATCATCATGAAGACGATGCAGATCAGCAAGAACGCGAGGATCACGTCATTGCGCTTCGACATGGCATGTAAGACGCGCGCTATCGTCATCGGCTGCTTCTTGCTCTGCGGGCTGCTTCCTTCATTGCTTCAGGGAACGTCGGATCGACAATCGGCGGTGTGCTAAATGGGACAGCCACCTTTTCAATTCGGAGTTAGGGCTCAAGACAGGCCGGCCATGAGAGGCCGCCCACGCCTTTAACCGCCCGCGTCCTGCGATGGATTCATCCGCGCAAGCCGGCAAGTCCGATATGAGATGGCATGGACGACATCCTTGACCGAGACCTGATCAGCCTGCTTGCGGATATCGGTTTCATCGCCGGGTCCAGAGGCATGAACGACCACGCCCGCGCCATCTTCAAGGCGATATGCGCGCTTCGTCCGGATCAGGAAGCCGGCTTTCTCGGCGAGAGCATGGTCGACATTCTCAGCGGCGATGCGCAAAGCGCCATCACAAAGCTGAACAGGGCGCCGACCACCGTCGCAACCAGAACCTTCCTGGGCATCGCGCTGATCCAGGGGGGAAACGTGCCGGATGGGCGCGAGACCCTCCAAACCGTTTGTCAGATCGCCCCGGAGACCCCGTTTTCCCGCATGGCCGAGGGTGTCCTCGCCAACATGTGAACCCGCCCGCCAAAGTGATGGAAACCCGCCATCCCGGTTGTCCCACGGCGAAACTGCAGCGCATCCGGAGTGAGGATCAGTATCGAGATGGTTGCAGCGACCACATTACTTGCAAACACGATGAGAAGCGCCACGCTGGCTCCGGAGCAGACGGGCGAAGCATTTCAAGGCCAGCTCGCCGGTCTTCCCCCCGCAGGTATCGCGAATGCCGGCACGGGGTCGTCGATTGCCCGCTTTGATGTCGCCATGCAACAGGCCGGCGCGGGTTCGGCGCAACCGGTCTCGCCCACGGGCGCATCCGCCGCGCCGACCACGTTCCCTTTCCCCCCGGCGGAAAGCGCCCCCTCGTCCGGCGCAGGGCCCGCCGTGGGCGAAACCTACGGCTCACAGGCAAATCCTGGCGGCCTGACGCCGACGTCCAGCCCCGCGCTTGACCGGCAACGGGCGTTGAGAGGGCTCGACCTTGATCGCTCACCGGTAACGGCACCGGGGGCCATCCAGTCAACGGATTCGCGCGGCGATTCCATTCTGGACGGACTTTCGCGTCTTCGCAGCGCGTTCGACGGGCAAACGAGCCGCCTCACGGACGCCTCCGGCAGCTGGATGACGCGAGAGGGCCAGCTCTTCGCCGTCCAGGTCGAAATCATCAAATATTCCCTTCTCATCGATGTCACATCAAAGCTTACCGGCAAGTCCACGCAGACTTTCGATACGCTGATGAAAGGACAGTAGAAACAGGTTCTTGTGCCTAATGCTGACCGTTAGAAAAACTGTCCTTTTCCGCTGCGTGTTCATTTTGGGCGTCTGCGTCCTTCTGGGCGCGTGCAAGCTGGATCTCTACAGCGGACTGACCGAACGGGATGCGAACGAGATGCTCGCCATCCTGCAGGCGAACGGCGTCAGCGCCGACAAGCAGTACAAGGCCAAGGAGGGGGTGACGCTGCTCGTGGAGGAAAGCGAGCTTCCGCGCGCCATCCAGATCCTCAACCAGAACGGTTATCCGCGCGAGGTGCGGGATTCCATCGGCAATGTCTTCAAGAAGAGCGGGATCATGTCGTCGCCGTTCGAGGAACGGGTCAGGTTCGTCTACGCGCTTGCGGAAGAGGTCTCCAGGACCTTGAGCGAGATCGACGGCGTGCTGACCGCCCGTGTCCATATCGTCCTGCCCGAGGACCCGGGCCTTGGCGAGAAGATCAAGCCCTCCTCCGCCGCGGTGTTCATCAAGCACCGCATCGGCGTCAATCTCGATTTCTTCGTGCCGCAGATCAGGCGCCTCGTCGCGAATTCAATCGAAGGGGTCGATTATGAAAGCGTGTCGGTGGTGATGGTCGAGGCGGAGCGGCCGCAGGTGCTCAACCAGCAGCCGCGCTCCGTCATTGCCGAACTTCTGCCCGGTCTGGGCGTGCGGGAGGGCGATCAGGGCTATTTCTGGCAACTCGCGGGCGGCCTGCTCGCCCTGATAGCCGTGTTGCTCCTTTCCAACCTCGCGACGGGCTACGGCTTCATGAGAGCCCGCAGCGCCAGACGGAAGATGGAAACCCGGCTGGTTCAGCAGACCCAGGCGGAAGAGTAGGTGCGGGGGAGGATGATGGAAAACTCCGCGCAGACCAGTCACAAGGCGCTTGGCGAGCTGGCCTTGGTGGCATCCCACATCACGCGCCCGCTCTCCCACTTTCATGAGGACCATCTGGGCCTCAATCCGCTGAACGCGGACACCTTGAAAAAGATCGCCTCGGTGCGGTCCTTCCAGGCGCCCCTGAACCTCGCCCTCGCCCGGCATCTGGGACTGACGGATCTCGCCATTGAACCGGGGCTGGCACGCGATCTTGCGGAAAGGCCGGATGCGAAACTGGTGATCGGTTTCTTGAAGCTCGATCCCGGCGCCCTGCTGGACATATCGAAATATTGCGCGGCGGCGCAGCTTTACCCGCAGATCCGGCGCTGCGTTCTCAAATCGAACCGGCAGAAGGCACAAGCGATCCTCGGTTCCGAGGCCTTTGTCATCGCGCTTCGCGAGGTTCCGGTCTTTTTCCCGCACCTGCCGTCGCGCAGCGCCAATGTGCGGCTGGATAGCGAATTGGAGAAAGCCCCCCAATCCGATGCGATGCCGCATGCTCTGGTCATGGAGGGTATGAAGACGCTGATGGCGTTCGCCAGGGCCACGAACCGGACACTGGCGACGCTGCTCGGTTTCCGCTTCCCGGAAGCCGTCCGCCGACAATTCCACACTGGCGAGACGATCAGCGAAGTTCAGATCGCGGAACTGAAGACATTGCTTGCGCACAGGGGGATCGCATGAGCGACCTTATCTACGATCTGCGCACGCTCGACCACGCCATATCCGCCGGCAATGGTGTCGTGAAAGCCCGGGACATGGCGCCGCTTGACGAGGCGCGCAACCTCGTTCTGGCCGCGCAAAGGCAGGCGGAGGAGATCCGCCGGGACGCCCGGGCCCAGTATGAGGCGGAAAAGGAGCGCGGCTATCGCGAGGGGCGACAGGCGGCGCAAGAAGAAGCGCTCTCGCGGCTTCTCGTGGAGCAGGCCTTTCTCGATACAAGGCTTGTGGACCTGGAAGCCGACTTCGCCGAACTGATCAAATCCTGCGTCCGCAAGGTCATTTCGACATTCGACGATATGACGCTCGCCGAGGCGGCGGCATCCAGCGCGCTGCGCAAGATGCGCCGCGAAGCGCAGATCCAGATCTATCTCCCGACAAGCCTCGTCGAGGCTTTCATCCCGGTCTCGAACCGCCTCGAAATGCTGTTTCCCGAGGTCAAGACCATCGACCTGATCGAGGATGCGGCGCTGACGGCGCCCAGCATCATCGTTGAATCGCGGATCGGGCGGATCGAATGCGAACTCGGTGACAAGATCGCCGAGATCGAAGCGATCATCGACGCCGCACGCGCCAATCTTTCCCCGTCTCCTTGCGGTGATACGGGCGGGCAGGATGTCGAGGACGCACCGTGACGAGGGCCCTGACGAAAGGCCAAACGGCGCGGATCGGCCCCGGCCTGTCCCTCCTCGACGCCCGCCTGAACCGGTTCGCACCAGCGCTTTCGCGGGCGATCGGGGATCATGACGCCTACCGGATGAGCGGGCGGGTGACCAAGGTCATCGGCACGATCATTCATGCGGTGATCTCGGACGTTCAGATCGGCGAGATCGTAGAGCTATATACCCGCAAGACCGGCCAGCGCCTGATGGCGGAGGTTGTGGGGTTCGCGGGCCAGGAAGCCCTTCTGTCGCCGATCGGCGAAACCCATGGCGTCGCCCCGCGCACCGAGGTCCATCCCACGGGGCGGGTCCAGCAGGTTCCGGTCGGAGACGGCCTGATGGGCCGTGTTCTGGATGGAATGGGCAACTTCATCGACGGCAAGACGGACGCGTTCACACCGCAGGCCTGTTACCCGGTCTATCAAAACCCGCCGGACCCGATGACCCGCAAGGTCATCGACACGCCGATTTCCATGGGTATCCGCGCGCTCGACGGCATTCTCACCACGGGCGAAGGCCAGCGGATGGGGATCTTCGCCGCCGCCGGCGGCGGCAAGTCCACGCTTTTGTCGATGCTGGTCAAGGGGGCGGATGTCGATGTCACCGTCATGGCGCTGATCGGCGAGCGCGGGCGCGAGGTGCGCGAATTCATCGAACATGACCTCGGCCCCGAAGGCATGGCCAAGGCCATTCTGGTGGTCGCCACCTCCGACAAGAGTTCCATGGAACGCGCCAAGGCGGCCTTTGTCGCCACGGCAATCGCCGAATATTTCCGCGATCAGGGCAAGCGGGTGCTGTTCTTGATGGATTCCGTCACCCGCTTTGCCCGTGCGCAGCGCGAAATCGGTCTCGCCGCGGGCGAACCGCCGACCCGACGCGGATTTCCGCCCTCCGTTTTCGCGAACCTTCCCAAGCTGATGGAGCGGGTCGGCATGAACGACAAGGGCTCGATCACCGCCATGTACACCGTACTGGTGGAAGGCGACGACATGAACGAACCCGTGGCCGACGAAACCCGATCCATTCTCGATGGCCACATCATCCTGTCGCGCAAGCTGGCGGCCTCCAACCACTACCCGGCCATCGACATTCTCGCCTCCAAGAGCCGTGTCATGACCGCGATCGTCACGCCCGAACACATGGCGCTGGCGGGCAAGCTGAACAACCTGCTGGCGACCTATGCCGACGTGGAACTGCTGGTGAAGATCGGCGAATACAAGCAGGGCAGCGACCCGGCCGCCGATCTGGCGATCGCCAGATATGGCGCGATCAACCAATTCCTGCGCCAGCGCACCGATGAGTTCGACACGTTCGACGACACGCTCGCCAAGCTGAAGACCGTTCTCAAATGATCGGCAAGTTCAAGATCCTGGCGCGGGTGAAGGCGACCCGGGAGGACGCGGCCCTGCGTGCCATGACCGCCAAGCGCGAGGAATTGCGCCGCGCGCATCTGGTCCAGGACCAGCGCAAGCAAGCGGTCGAGGAGAGCGAAGCGACGCTCGGCGAGCGCGAGACCGCGATCTATCAGCCGATCATGAGGAAGCCGGTCAAGCACCAGGCTATCGACGAGACCAAGGAAAAGGTCGTCCGCCTGCAAAAGACCCATCAGTGCCTCAAGGACGAACTGGAAATGGCGGTCCAGCAGTGCCTGCGCCTCGCAAGAGAAGAGGAAGATGCGCGTCTCGCGTATCAAGCAGCACAGAAGACCCGCGAAAAATACGACACGATGCTTGAGGACATGCGCGTGGAGCACGCCATGACCGCCGAGCGCAACGAAGAAGCCGAGATCGAGGATCTGTTCTGCAAGGCACAGTCCGTTCCCCTATGACAGATATCAACCGCGCCTCCCCGAACCACACGTCGCACAGGAATTCGCCCGGCGAAACCGGACGCGAAGGGCATGCGGATACGCGGTTTTCAAACGGCGGCTCGGGACGCGGCTCTACGGATGCGCGCGACACCCCCAGGGGCTCCGGCTCCGGGGCGGGCGAGAAACAGAAGCCGGGCGCCGACCTCGAGGATCGTCTGGCACGATTTGAAGAACGGCTGACGCGTGGCCAGGGCGAAGGCCACGGGGGCGACAAGGGAAGAGACTACGGTAAAGGACTGGGCGGGAAGGACGACGGGGATGCCTTCGTTCTGCTGGCAAGTCTGGAAGTTCCGCTTTCGGCCGGGAGCGCCCCTCGCGCGCTCCGACAGGGGCCCCCGCCGCAAGGAGACCTGAAGGCGCGCATCGAGACGATCCTCCAGACCATCACCCCCCGTCTGGATGCGGCACTGCGCCCCGGTCCTTGCGTTGCGCCGACGGCGATCACGCTGAACATCCCGGCAGACAACGGCGCCACCGCCTTGACGGGTTTCAACGTCACCATGGACGGCACGACGCTGACGGTCGCTCTTGTGTTCCGCGAGGGCGCAAATCCCGCTGATCCCGATAACCGGCTTCTGGCCGCGGCCGCCCAGCTCGCCCATGCGCTGCAGGCGCGATATCCCCGCCATGGGGTGAAAATCCTTAAAGGAATTAGGTCGACCAGCGGCGACGGTAGCGGGGCGGAAGCCCCCTCGCATTCGGATGCAGGGTTCGAACTGGCCTCGCTCTTGCGCCAAGCGGAGCGCGCGCGATGAATGCGCCGGCCTGGCAGGCGGAAACCCTGCGTCTCGAGCTTGAGGACGTTCCCGTGTGGAACGCGCTGATGAGCCATGCGGACCAGCCGGTGACGCTTTCGGAAAAGAACGTCACTTTCTCCTTCCGCCCCACGCACTCGGCACCGCGGGACGGATGGGTCCGCCAGATCGGCTTTGGCGGGAAGAGCCGCCTCTATCTGCAGGTGGAGCAGTTTCCCTTTGCCACGATCTGCGGCGTGGAACTGGACGTCGGAGACCTTGCGGAGATGCCACCCGACCTTTGCGAGGCGTTGCAGCAAGGCATGGCGTGGACGCTGGTGGGCGCCCTGCCCGGCTTTCTTGCCGAAAAGGCATCGCTCGACGGGTCCATTTTCGCAGACCGCTTGTCCACCGATGCAGGGGCCGCGGCCGCACACTGGTTTTCGTGCAGCCTGTCCGGTTTCGGCGATATGCCGATCCTGTTTTCCATTGGCGCCAGCCCCGATGACATTTGCTCGCTCTTGAGAAATGCGCCCCCCTCCGCACGGCAGGTTCACAGCCAGTTGCGGTCCCGGATCCGGACGCCGGTCCTGCGGCTGGCGGGCGAGGCCAGACTTGCCGCGCGCGACATCCGGGCGCTCGAAGCGGGAGATGTCGTCCTGTTCCGCGAGCTTGCGCGAGCGGAAAGCCGCGCGCTTCTGGCAAACGGACATGTCTACACGTTCGACAGGTCGCAGCAGGACTGGCAGTGCCTCTCCATCACCCCGTTCAGCGGAGACGAAACCATGGAAACCGATGCCGCAGCGGTTTGCGAAGCGCCCGAAACCGGAGTGGACCGGACGCCCGAAAACGGGCCGGAGGACGCGACCGATGTCGAACAGGCAGGGGAGCTGAAAGCGGCACCACCTGTGCTGATGGCCCCGGTCTCCTTCGCCCTCGGCTCCGCGCTTTTGGCGCTCAACGAGATCGAGACATGGCAGGTCGGCGCCACCGTGCCGCTGCCTGCGGAGATCAGCGCCGACAGCACACGGGTGACGCTTCGGGTCCACGATCAGGTCATCGCCGAAGGGGATCTCGTGCGCATCGCCGACAGGCTCGCCGCCCGCTTGACGCGCGTCTTTCTCAACGACTCCTAGGCAGCGAGGCTTCGAGGCAGCACATGGATCCACTCAATCTCATCATGGTGCTGGCTGGCGCCGCGCTGGTGCCGTTTCTGGCCGTCGTCGCCACGTCCTTCATCAAGATCGCGGTGGTGCTGCTGCTGGTGCGAAATGCCCTGGGCGTGCAGCAGATTCCGCCGAACATGGCGCTGAACGCGCTGGCCATCATCCTGTCCGGCTACATCATGGCGCCGGTTTTCATCCAGACCTACGACATCCTGAAAGAAGGGCATTTCGTCTACAACTCGCTGGACGGGCTGCAGCAGACCTACAACGCCGCCAAGGGGCCGCTGCTGGGCTTTCTGGACCATCATGCCGATGAACGCGAACGCCAGTTCTTCCTGCAGGCGACCGCCGCGCTCTGGCCGCCGGAGCTGGCGGCGCGCGTCGATGCCGACAACATCGCGGTCATGCTGCCCGCCTTCACCGTCAGCCAGCTGCGCGAAGCCTTCGAAATCGGCTTCCTGCTCTATCTGCCGTTCATCGCGATCGACCTGATCGTGTCGAACATCCTGCTGGCCATGGGCATGATGATGGTCTCGCCGCTGACCATCTCCCTGCCTTTCAAGCTGTTTCTCTTCGTGATGGTCGACGGCTGGTCGCGGCTCATTCTCGGTCTGGTCAAAACCTATGTGTAGGAGTGCCGATGTCTCCGTCTGACATTGTCCATGTCATCACAGAGTCCATGATGCTGGTCCTGCTGTTGTCGATGCCGCCAATCATTGTGGCCTCCGTCGTCGGCATCGCCGTGAGCCTGCTTCAGGCCCTCACCCAGATTCAGGAGCAGACCCTTTCCTTCGCGGTCAAGCTCATCGCCGTCGCCATCACCATCGCGGCCACCGCCGGGTTTCTGGGAAGCGAAATGCTCACCTTCACGATGACGCTTTTCGACAATTTCCCGGACATGATCCGTTAGGGGCGCGCGATGGATGTCCTTCTTCCGCTCTTTCGCAATTTCGAGGACCTCATCCTCGCGCTTCTGATCTCCCTGCCAAGGCTTTATGCCTTCATCGCCTCCGCGCAGATCCTCAGTCCCTCGGCGGTGCCGAAGCTGGCGCGTAATGCCGCGATCCTCAGCCTCGCCCTTCCCATCATTCCGGCCAATCTCGCCCATGTCTCCGAGATCAGCCAGGATCTGCCGACCTTCGCCCTGTTCTTCGCGAAGGAATATGTGGTCGGCTTTGTCTTCGGCTACATGATCGGCTGGCTGTTCTGGACAGTGACCTCGGTCGGCGATCTCATCGACAACCAGCGCGGCGCGGCGATCGCCTCGAGCATCGACCCCCTTCAGGGCCACCAGACATCGCCGCTGGGCAACCTCTTCTCGCAGGCCTTCGTCACCTATTTCTTTTCGATCGGCGGCATGCTCGTCATCGTCGGCGTCGTCTACCGAAGCTTTCTCCTGTGGCCGGTGACCAGGACCATTCCGCTGATCTCGGACGACTTTCCCGTTCTCGTCCTTCAGGTCCTCGACCTCGGCGTGCGCACCATGTTCATCATGGCGGCGCCGGTGGTGGCGATCATGTTCCTGTCGGAATTCGCGCTCGCGCTGGTCAGCCGCTTCGCGCCGCAGATCCAGGTCTTCATCCTGGCCATGCCGATCAAGAGCGCCATCGCGCTCCTCATCCTGATCTTCTACATGGCCATGATGCTGCCTTACGCCGCCGGCCAGCAGAGCTATTTCACACTCTGGACGGACCGGCTCTACGAGATCCTGGCAATCGGCGAAAAGGCATCATCGACGCCCGGTCGAACGGGCGAGGCGGGGCAACCATGAGCGGCCAGTCCTTCGGCGAAAAGACGGAACAGCCAACCCCGAAGAAAGTCCGTGACGCGCGGCAGAAGGGGCAGGTCGCGCGCAGTCAGGAGGTGGTGACCACGGCGACGCTCGCCGGCGTCATCGTCTACATCTGGATGAACTCGCAGTCGATCTTCGACAGGCTCGTCGGGCTTATCGACCAGATCACGGCGCTTCACGGTCAGGACTTTCGCACCAGCGCCGCGCAGGGGATCGCGGCCGCCTTCCACGACAGCGTGCTGATCGTCCTGCCGATCCTCGGGGTCGTGATCGTCTCAGCCATCTTCTCGAACTATCTTCAGTTCGGCAGCATCTTCGCCTTCGAGAACATCATGCCCAAGCTGGAAAAAGTGAACCCGGCGCAAGGCGTGAAGAAGATCTTCTCGATGAAGCAGGTCGTGGAGACACTCAAGTCGATCTTCAAGATCGTGGTTCTCTCGGTGCTGCTGTTCCATGTCATCCGCGACTCCATTTCCCCCTATCTGAACTCATTGAGCTGCGGCATGCCCTGCCTCGTTCAGGTCACCGGTTCGATCCTGAAGGAAACGCTGCTCTTCACCGGCCTTGCCTTTGTCGTCGTTGCGGGCCTCGACTTCATGTATCAGCGCCATACCCACACCAAGAGCCTGATGATGACGAAGGACGAAGTGAAACGGGAATACAAGGAAAGCGAGGGCGACCCGACGGTCAAAGGTCAGCGCAAACAGCTGGCCCAGGAGCTGATCATGGGAGACGGGGTGGAACGCGCCAGGAAATCCACCGCCATGGTGGTCAATCCGACCCATTTCGCGATCGCCATCGACTACCGTCCCGGCATCACGCCGCTGCCGACGGTCGTTGCCAAGGGCCGCAACCTCCATGCCCACCGGCTGCGCGCGGAAGCCGAGCAGGCCGGAGTGCCTGTCTTCCGGCACCCACCGCTTGCCCGAGCGCTCTACGCCGACACCGATATCGACGCCTATATCCCGGATGAGTGGTTCGGTGTGGTCGCCGAGATCCTGACATGGGTGGAGGCCAACAAGGAGCAGCTCTACAAGGATCCCTTGCAACGCGGCGCCCTCGACATGGAGGCAGGCGACCACCACGTCGCGGCCGCGAAGCCCGGCACAGATGGCGCGTCACCTTTTGCCGACGTCTTCACGTCCGCCCCCTTCAGGTCCTGAGGCCGGGTGGCGGAACCGTTGTCGCTGCCGTGCAGCGGAGCGTTCCGGCAGCCTGTAGGTCCGGCAAGGTCCATCGGTTGCGACAAGGTCGTAGCCGATCAGATCGAACCAGCGCGGCGCGGTTGCGCGCCGCGAATAGGAATGGGAAATCAGCGGAATTCCGCCACTTCTATCCTGCAAGGCGCGGAAGTGCCTGCCAAGAAACCGCACGGATGGGATGTCGGGTCGGAAGAACCTCTCCTTGGCCAGAAAACCCGTCTCGATCGCGCCGTCAATGATCGACCAACCGAAGACGGCGAGCACCTCTCCCTCATGCCGGATCGTGTCGGCCTGTCTGATGGAAGCCAGACAAGAGAACATCTGGTGCGCCTGCGCAATGTCGGAACCGGCCAGCTCAACCTCGCGGGCGGATTCCGGATCGAGACGAGCAAAGACCTCATCGATTTCCCAATCGGTTGCCGGAGTTGCGTCCATCACAGAGTACCTTTGATAATTGGGGTTGCCTCGACGCGCCCCAAGCGTTCGCACCGCAACGATCCGCGCCACCTGGCGCAAGCGTTCAGGAACCGAGCGTCAGGCTCACGGCGGAGATATCGAAGGGAAACGAGCCGTCTCCTGCCCGTCAGACCGACTCCGAGGGAACGCCATTGGCGTTCGGCTGGTCGTCCCCTGCGTTAAGATTCTGAATTGCCGACGCGATTTGATCGCCCGCGAAGGCTCCCCCATGAATTCCGCCGAACCATGACGCGAGAAACGTCGTCATTCCGAGCGCACCGCTTGCCCAGCCACTCATCTCGAGCCCCCCCCATAGCGGCGCGGTCATGTTTCCGACGACGGCTCCCACAACCTTGCCGAAGTAATCGTGGCCGGCATTCTCTCCACTCTCTAACATCCTGCTGACCGCCGTTTTGGCAATCTCCTTGGCGTCGATATCCGAGAGTTCCGGCGCTTGCCCCTGATCAAAGTCGTCGCTGAAAGCCGTCTGCCTCAATACATCGGTAACGACACCCTGAATCAGCCCGCCCAGCGACGATGCAATCGTTTTTGAAACCGCTTCGGCTACGTGGCCGGCTTGCGGATCAACGAACCCGCCACGCAAGGCATAGGTTGCGACAAAGGCACCCGTGACCGGTGCGTCGATCGTTGCCAGTTCATCGCGGAGTTGATTGTCCGTCGGGGTGTAAGTGGTCATCGACAACGCCGAATTCATGACGCTCGAAACCGTCTTGGAAACGGTCGTATGGATTACTCCGATGAAAACGCCGCCAACGATACCGGCAATAGGGCCTGCCATGGCCTCACCGACGGCAGGGGCAAGCGCGGCCTTGAGCCCTTCTTCCACCCACGGCTTGATGCCGAAGGTCAGGGCCGTTGACACCATCTGCACGAGCCCGGCTTTCAACGATTGTCCAACGTTGAGGGAGCAACTGCAACAACCGCCGGGCCCTTGATCCTCCTGCGAGGTTGAGACATCCGTGATGGATTCAAGTGCGTTCAGGTTGTCGGACGACTGGACACCTGAGAATGTCGGGAGGCCGGAATTGGAGACAAGGGTTTCGCTTACTTCGTCATCCGGATCGATGATGAGGACTTCCGACGAAGAGGAAACCGCGCTGTTGTCGTGACTTGACCCTTGAACAGCGCCCGACGAGGTTTCTCCGCTGCGGGAGGGCGAACCGCTGTTGCTCAGACTGTTGGCCTGATCGAAGCCGAAATCCTCCGATTGGTCATCCGCCTCGCTGAGAGCATCGAGGAAATCATCGCTTTCAAGTGACCGGCTGTGGCTCGCGTGTACGGAGCCCATCCCCTGCCCGCCCAGGTTTATGGACGACGACATCGCACTCGCCAGACGCCCTGAGCCGCTCTTGACCCCGCTGGAGCTGCCCGGCCCGGCATTCAGGTCGATGCTGGCGCTACTGCTGTTGAGCCGGGAAGATCCCTGAATATGGCTCCCCTGAAGCGAAGAGGCAGAACTGCTATTTGTAAGTCCCGTCAGGCACACAACCGTGTCCTCCCGTAACACATGCGGAAAATGTCATTTGACGACGCTCAGGCGGGTGCCGCTCAGGCGAAGACCAGTTGATCTGTCGTCCTGCCGGGGTCGGATGCCGCCAGTTCCTTCAGGTACCAGCGCGCGCAATTCGTCGCCCGGACCGCGAAATCCTCCATGTGATCGCGCAAACCATCCGCATCGAAACGGCTGACGGTCAGTTCCTGCTCGACGTAGAGCGACTGGCTGCGTTCATCCACATGCAGGCAATAACCGCCGGCGAACAGGTGGTAGGCGTTGAACTCCGCGATGGCCGTGTCGCGCACCTGGGTGTCGTCGTTCTCGTTGTAGAAGACCATCGTCGACACAAGCATGGTCCCTTCGCGGCCAAGCCGGAGCTGGACGATCCGGCCACGCGCCTCCAGCATGTAGTCGTCCGCATCCTCGATCTGCGAGGGGGTTTTCCCCCGGCCGACCAGGTAATCCGTAACGAGGCTCCGAAACGCGTCATGCGATGTGCTCATCCGGTGTCCTTTCCGCTCAAGGCCTGTCGGGATCAGACCTGCATCAGGGGCCCGTCGCCCTGCTGCAGGGCTCGGCTTTCGTCATGGTGCATATCTTCCAGGACCGCATCGAGCAGTGCGCGGGCCGGGCTCAAACCATCGAGCACACGACGCGCGGCCCCGACGGCCTCGGCCGGCGGCATCTCCCGCACGTCGAAGCTCTTGCCGAGAACGAGGGCGTTGCCTTTCAGGAAGAAGCCCATGGTCAGGCCGCTATCAACCTGAAGGGTGGCGTTGTAGCGGCGTGCGGCGGCGGCTCCACCGGCGATTTCCGAGGGCTGCAACTTGCGCATATCGGCCCAGCAGACGGTCCGCCCGTTCTCCGTATCCTGCGTCAATCGGAGGATCTCTCCCTCCATGCGCAACACGAGGTCGTCTCCCTCCGCGACCACCGCGTCGACGTGCGGATCGGCTGCGAGAGCGGCAAAAAGCGTTTCGTTCAGATAACGGCCCATCGGCAAACACCTTCCCCCGGCGCGCCCATGGTCGCGCCGCCATCCGATTTCCCGGATTGGTCCAAATTTGAAAAATCGGCTTCGAGCGGCCACCAAAGACGGTTGTGGCCGGACAGGCTGCGCCATGAGCCCGTCCGGCATCAGGCCAGTCTAAAGCCCGATATAGCTGCCGGGCTCGCCGGAGGGCGCGGGCGCGCGGGCGCCGGGCGCCGGTTCCTCGCTTGTGCGGATATACCAGGTGCCGACATTGGCGGCCCGCTCGGCGAAGTCGATCAGCTGATCGCGGATGGCGCGCGGATCGAGCGCCTCCAGTTGGTGCGCCCGGCACAGATAGAGCCGATCCGTCTCCCGGTCGTGCAGCAGCGAGAAGCCGCCATCGAACAGGTAGCGGACATTGAAGCCGCAGACCAGATCCGCCCGCACAGGCACATCCGCCGGCGCCATGTAGACCATCGCCGCGAAGGTCACGAGATCGCCGCCCGCGCTGGTCTTCAGCTCGATCCAGCGGTCCGCGACCTGGAACATGTAGCTGTCGCCGGTCACGGGCCCGACCGGCAGACCCAGCGCCTCGCAGCATTTGGTGACATAGTCGGCGAACCGGGTGTTTTCGCTGGACATGATGTTGCTTCCTCCTGGTTCGCAGCGATCAGTTGTGGATGATGACGGCATCGCCGTCGGAGGCGCCGGAACCGGAGGAATGGCCGCCCGCCCCGTTGCCCGCCTCGGCCGCGGCCCTGGCCAGCATGGCATCGGCGATCTCGGCCTGCTGCGCCACCTCGCCGACCAGATCGAGACCGGTCTGCGTGCCCAGCGCGTCCTGCTCGATGCTGCGGCCCAGCACGATCAGGTCGGCGTTGCGGTTGACGCCAACCGCCAGCCCCCTGGCCAGAAGCTCATGGCTGGTATAGGCCATCGCCGCCTGTTCGAGCGCTTCAAAACCGGCATGTTCCGGCCGCGCCAGCTCGCTCCACACCACCACCCGGTTGGCGTTCGGGTCCAGATTGACGTGGACCACCCGCTCGCCAACCCCGACAAAGGCGCCATCGTCGTTGTAACCGGCCGACCCGGCCCCGAACCGGGCCTCACAGCGGGAAGAGAAATCGACAAGTACTTGCGGTAGGGACATCGCGTGTCTCCCTGTTCAATTGGCTGTCTCAGTTCACCGGAGCGAAGATGTTCCGGAACCGGAGGAAAGTGTCATTGTGCGAGGTGTCGTTCGGGCTGCCCGATTTGCCATCGGGTGTCTGGTAATCCGGGCCGATGCCAAGCGGGACCTTGCCTTGGGTGGCCTCCCACCTCTCGCCGGCCTCTTGGCGCGTTCCCATCCGACGACCATCGACCGTGTTCAGGTTTTCCTTGTTCACACCATCGATCGACATGCCGTTTTCGGCGAGATAGGCGATCGTGTCGTTATAGGCGTCAATCGTCGCATCGAGCGCCACGCCAACATCGTCATCGTCCCCGGCCAGCGCTGCCAAAAGCGACATGGACACCGCCATGCCGCCATTGTTGGAGACGGTGCTCAGCAGCATGACATCGGTGGCCAGATCCTTCTTCGCGCCGATCACCGAGCCGCCCTTCACGAAGGGCAGCATTTCGTGATCGCGGCCTTCCGACGTCATGAACTGGATACCGCCGGTGCCCAGCTCGTTTCCGCCATCACCGATGCCGATCGTAAATGGCGCGAAACCGATATCTTCGCTGCCGAGCAAGGGGCTGAGGTCGGGGTTGAAGGGCGCCACATCGACGGCGACCATGCTGTAGGAACCGCCATCGAGTTCGGTCACGCTCGGCCGCTCGATGGAGATCATCGTGTTGACATTCATGCCCTTGAGTGTTTCGGCGGTGGCCAGGACGGCTTCCCTGTTCGCCGCCTTGCGTTGCGAAATCATCGTTTCGCGGGCATCCGGATCGTCAAGCGGCAGCGCCTCCGGCGGGATCTGGGGGTAGTCCACCTGCGGGATCTCGACCTTCACCAGGTCGTGCACTTTCACATATTGGGGTTCGAGCAGCGAATGCGGCCCCAATCCGTTTTCATCTTCGGCGAAATCGTTCTTCCTCAGTTCCAGAAACAGCTTTCCTTCAGAGGTCAGCTCTGCCAGTCCCGCTCCCAGCAAGGACGAGTACAACGAAGCCTGAGCCGAACGGTCGGTCACGAAGACGACCGGTGTTTCCTGATCCACCAGGGTCTTGCCCATGAGCACGGCACCCGGGGGGCCGTCATTCTCACCGGCAACGCGTGTGCGATCTTCATTTCTGACGACCGAGAAGCCGGTCATGATGCCGACGGGCTCGCGTTCCGTCGGGTCCGCGATGTCGCGATTTCGGATGACGACGTCCATCAGCTGCGCCGTGGCCGCCTTGAGTTGCGCTCCTTGATCATTGAGCGGCGCGATCTTGTCGATGCCCCGGCTTTCGCCAAGGGTCATCACCGTGCCGAGCCTGTCCAGCTTTGCCGACATATCCGCCGCGTCCAGCTCCTCATGGTGCGTTCTTGCGCCTTCGCTCAGTCTTTCGGGGTTCGGCTGGATGCGCTGATCTCTGCGTTCATTTCCAACGAAGGTGAAACGCGGAGCTTCGGGGTTGAAATCAGGACTTTCGGGATTGCGCCCGAACGCGGGATTGATCGCCAGATTCTGACTCTCGTAGAATCTTTTTATGTCCTGCTCTCCGGTGACCATCATCTGATGGAGCAACTCGAAAGCTTCCTGATAGCTCCCGCCTTGCGTGCTCGCATTGCTTATCCTGGCGTCTTTCGCGACATTCGCGCCGCCATTGTCATTCTGATGGAATACCTTCACCGACCCGAGAGAGCGGACCACGTTGGAGCTGTCGCCATCCATCGTCTGTTCCAGCACATCCGCGAGAACATTGGCTGACGTGAACCCATTCGCGATCGATGGGCGGATCTTTTCATCCGCCCCGCCATAATTCATGCTGCCGACGGTCAGGGCCAGTTCGAGTGGCTCCTGATTTCCATCGACAGGCACCTCAAGATCGTCGTGCACCAGATCACGGACAATCGTCGCCTGATCGATGAACTGGCTTGCGTCCTCGCCGTAGCTCGCTACCAGCGCATCCTTCATGGCCGGGTAATGCGTGCAACAGAGCATCGACAGATCCGGCTTGACGCCCTGCCCACCCTCATCATCGACGCGGCGGCCATTGTCACCGAGCATCGCTGCAAGGATACCGGCCGCTTTCGCCGGATCAGTCCCTTCACGCGGAGTGTTCGAACGCAACTGCGCGATCGAATTACCCAACGCCGCCTCGCTGTTCTCGTTGGAGACCCGAACCAGGTCAGCGCCTTCCGCCGCGACGGTGCCGCCCTCGACCGCCTTCACCCACGGCTGATTGCCCCGGCCTTCCACGACGATCGTCCGCTCCTCGCCGTTCAGCCTGAGCGAGATGACGTGGTGGGTGATGGTATCTCCCGTGTCGCCGACCCCCGGATTCCTGGTTGACCCGAGAATCTCGACGTCAGAAACCTCGCCTCCCATACGTTCAAGCGCGTCACGTATCTTGGTGGGGTAGGCTTGCGAACCGGCCGTGCCGTTGGTGGAATCGATGCGAACCAGCAACGGATCTGCATCCGGCGATTTCTCCTTGAGAAGACCCACCGCTTCGAGCGCACCCTTTTCGGCGGTCTTGGAAACGATCTCGTGGACATGGCCGGTGAAATAGGCCTGGAAATCCTCGACCCCGAGACCGCCGGTCTTCTCCGCGACAACCTTGGCAAGGTCCTCCAGTCCTTTTTTGACCAGCTGGGGAAGAGCCTTTCCGCTCTCGCGGTCTCCGACGCCCTCGAAATCACTCGCCGCGGCCTGCGCGCAGAACTTGGCCATCAGATCGACGGCGCCTTCCTTGCGCACGGAGGCGGAGTTGCAGGCGATGATGACGTTTTCCGCGACCTTGCCGTCCAGCTCGCCGTTGGAATTTGCCAGGGGCATGATCATCGGCCACAGCGCCATGACCGCGGTATAGGCTTCCGCGACCGCCGGTTGCTTGTCGCCGATCGGAAGGCAGAAATAGGAACCGAGCTGGCGAACCTCACCGCCAAGCAGGGCCGCCGTCATACCGCCGCCCATGCCGCTGTCCAGAAGCGCGAATTTCAGCTTGTCCTGGCTTTGCCGGACCTGCGATTCGTCGACGGCCCGGCTCTGGGAGGCCTCAGAACGCGATACATTATATGCAGCATTCATGCTCTGCTTCGAGCCTATTTCCACAAAGCACATATCGCCATCTCCCAGTATCCCTGCATTTCCGAATGTTTTATCAAACGCATCTATGTTTTCCTGTTTTTCCTGACATAGATAACCAGAAGACAGGACTATAATAACGCACACCAAAACAGCCGGAATGGCACAAAACTACTTGGATAATGATCATCGGAAACAATCTCCGACCAGGTCATCGCGCCCCACCCGGGAACTTGAAAGACACAAGGGCTGGGCCATCGCTCCGGAGCCTCCCGGAAGACAGGTCCGCCTCCGGCGCCTTCACCGTTTCGTTTCGCCGTGTATCGAGGTATGCCTGACGCCGCTTTCAGTCTTCACGTCAGGATGAGTTGTTCATCCCGTCGTGAGACAGCATTCATCGGCGCGGGATCCGCGGCTATGCTGTTTGGGACAGTTTTTGAATTTTTGCGATGTGGACAGTGATTTCTGGAATCTGGTCCAGCCAGTATGGATTGGGCCAATTAAATAATGAAAATGCTATTCATCTCAACGCAAAGCACAACCACAGGCGATCCATGCGTTTTAATTCGAAATATCACCACGGGCACATGCAGACCGATTTATGAACCGACTAAATTTCCCGTAGAAAATGACGAAGAGCCCCCGCCTGTATTCTCGGAATTCTCCTCGCTTGAGCGGATATACCATGTGCCGACATTGGCGGCCCGCTCGGCGAAGTCGATCAGCTCATCGCGGATGGCGCGCGGATCGAGCGCCTCCAATTGGTGCGGCCGGCACAGATAGAGCCGATCCGTCTCCCGGTCGTGCAGCAGCGAGAAGCCGCCGTCGAACAGGTAGCGGACATTGAAGCCGCAGACCAGATCCGGCCGCACAGGCACATCCGCCGGCGCCATGTAGACCATCGCCGCAAAGGAGACCAGATCGCCGCCCGCATTGGCCTTCAGCTCGATCCAGCGGTCCGCGACCTGGAACATGTAGCTGTCGCCGGTCACGGGCCCGACCGGCAGACCCAGAACCTCGCAGCACCTGGTGACATAGTCGGCGAACCGGGTGTTATCGTTCGTCATGATGTTGCTTCCTCCTGGTTCGCGCCGATCAGTTGTGGATGATGACGGCATCGCCGTCGGAACCGGAGGAACGGCCGCCCGCCCCGTTGCCTGCCTCGGCCGCGGCCCTGGCCAGCATCGCGGCGGCGGCCTCGGCCTGCTGCGCGACCTCGCCGACCAGATCGAGACCGGTCTGCGTGCCAAGCGCGTCCTGTTCGATGCTGCGGCCCAGCACGATCAGGTCGGCGTTGCGGTTGACGCCGACGACCAGCCCCATGGCCAGAAGCGCGTCGCTGGTCCAGGCCATCGCCGCCTGTTCGAGCGCTTCAAAACCGGCATGTTCCGGGCGCGCCAGCTCGCTCCACACCACCACCCGGTTGGCGTTCGGGTCCAGATTGACATGGACCACCCGCCCGCGCACCCCGACAAAGGCGCCGTCATCATTGTAGCCAGCCGACCCGGCCCCGAAACGGGCCTCGCAGCGGGACGAAAAATCGACAAGTGCTTGCGGCAGGGACATGGCGTGCCTCTCTCAAAATGGATCAATCAAGCTTGGTCGAAGAGAACAGGCTGCCGGCCTTGATGATCCTATTGGGAGACAACGGGTCATCAACCGGCACCGGAGCGAAGACGTTCACATAGTGCAGGAAAGCGTCATTGTGCGAGGTGTCGCGCGGGCTGCCCGCAAAACGAAATTCGGTTGTGTAATCCGGTCCAATTCCAAGCGGCAAATTGCCGTTGCTCTGCTGCCATCTCCGCAGGGATTCCTCGAAAAATCCCATCCGGCGGCCGTCGACTGCATTCAGGTTTTCCTTGTTCACGCCGTCAACCGACATGCCGCGTTCCTGTATTTCACCGCCTTCACCTTCGACATGATACACATCCCCGACCATATGGCTGATGGTATTGTTGTAGGCTGCGATTGTCGAATGGAGCCGGTTTTCCGTGGTCTCGTCCGCGGTCCATGTGTCGGCGTCCCAGCTCTCGGGATCGTCCTGCATGGCGGCATCGATCGCCATCGACAGAGCGACGCCGGCATTGTTCGAAACGCCGCCGAGGATCATCACATCGGTGGCGAGGCTCCGCTTTGCGCCGATGTAATCGCCGCGCGCGACGAACGGCTTGAGGTTTGCGCCGCGCGCATTCTGGACATGAGGCTGAACGCCGCCGGTGCCCAGTTCGTTGCCGCCATCGCCGATCGCAATGGACACGGGGCCAAACCCGCTTTCCTCATCGCCAAGACAGAGGCTCATGTCCAGATTGAAGGCTTCCACGCTTAAGCCGCGCATGCTGACCAGGTTACCACCAGCCTCAGTGGGGCTGGGCCGTTCGATGCTGATCATCGTCTGGACGTTGGAGCCCTTGAGGTTCTCGACCGATGCCCGGACGGCTTCGCGCCCCTTCTCGCGCATCCGCGGGCCGTGGTCGTCGGGGCGAATGTCCCGGTTGTTGAAATCGGGCACTTCGAACGCAAGCTGACCGTCGGCGAATTCCGGCACGATATCGAGAGTATCGAGGGTGCGAAGATTGGCGGGAATTCCGGAGCTTGCCTCCGTCACCGTCGCCAGGCCCGCACCGACAAGGGCAGAGACGAGCGCCGCCTCGTTCGACCTGTCGGTGACCATGGTCACCGGCAGACCCTGCTTCAGCAGGGTGCGGGCGATGATCGCGGCTCCCGGAGGCCCGTCGTTCTCGCCTTCGATCCGCTCGCCGCTTTCGTTGTCGACCACGGTGAAACCCGTGAGCACGCCGACACGCTGTATCGCATTCTCGGGGTTCGCATTGTTCTGCCTGACCGCGATGATCTGTGAAACCGCCGCCCGAAACTGCGCACCCTGATCGTTGAACCGACCGATCGTGTCCATCCCGCGCGCTTCGCCCTGGATCACCAGATCGCCCAGGGCGTCCAGCTTCTCGCTCAACTGCGAGGGGAACTTCTCGTAGATCTTTCCGGCTTCAGGATTCTTGTCGAGTTTCGGCTTTTCCTTGTCGCGGACAAAGCGCAGTGTGCCGTCGTCCATCTTGACGAGACCCTGCTCCTCCAGGATCTCCTTCTCCATGGCAAGCCCGATGAATTCATGGATCAGTTCGAATTGCTGCTGACGAACGCCCTTGGCCGACAGTGACGATATATCCTTCGGGTTCACGTCCTCCGGCTCGCCGGGATCGCCTTGCATGAAGACTTTCACCGCGCCGATATCCCGTATGCGGTTGTCGCCCGCCTGGCGCGCGCCTTTCAGCGTCGTGTCGAGGACTTTGCGCAAGGTGCCGGCGGTTGCGTCGGGATCGGGAACCGAAGGCTTCAGATTGCCGGGCGTGCCGCCGTAATTCTGGCTGCCGATGGTCAGCGCAAGGTTGAGCGGCCCGCGGTCCGGGTTCGTTGCGTTCGGGTCGATCTCCTCAGCCATCGCCTCCACGACCGTGGCCTGGTTGATGAAGGTGACGCCCTCGCCATAGGCGCTATTCAGGTGTTCCGTCATTGCCGGGTAGTGCGTGCAGCAGAGCATGCTGATTTCAGGCGTGTTGGTTTCCAGCTTGCCCAGAACTTCCTGCGAAAGATCAATACCTTGCTCACCGAAATGCCTCAGCGCGCCCTCCAGCGCACGGGCGCTCGCGGCTTGCGACGACCTGACGAGTTCCGGTCCGGTCGTGTCAGCCCTGTTGGCCTCGATGTCGAGAACCCACGCCGGATTTCCGCGGTTCTCCACGACGACGGTCTTTTCCTCACCGCCCGCCTGGAACGTGTAGACCGTATGGCTGATCTTGAAGTCCTGACCATCCTGGCGCACGGTCTGCGTCAGGCTTTGCCTGGACACATCGTCGACCTGGAACTTCGCCTTGATCGCATCGCCGATGCGGTCGGGATAGGCGCCCGACTTCACCGTGCCATTGGTCGAGTCCACACGAATGAAGGCGCAGGAATCGCGCTCGAGGAGCTTGACGGCATTCTCGACACCGACTTCCGCCGTTCTGGAAACGATCTCGTGGACCCTGTTCTCCAGATAGCCGTCTTGCGACCCGATCTTTTCATGAAGATCGATGACGTTCCGTCTCAAGTCGTCATTCAGATCGATATCGCAGCGGCCCTCTGCGACGGCCGCACAGAACTCCTTCATGAGCGCGATGGCGTCGTCCTTGCGGACGGAGGCGGAGTTGCAGGCGATGATCACATGTTCGGCGATGTGTCCGTCGATCTCGCCCTGTGCGTTCGTCAAGGGCGCGATCAAGGGCCAGAGCGCCATTGCGGCGGTGTAGGCGGCCGCTGTCTTTCCCAGCTTGTCGCCGATGGGCAGACAGTAATACGAGCCGAGCTGCCGCACTTCACCCGTCAGAAGCGCGGCCGTCATGCCGCCCCCCATGCCGCTGTCGACAAGGGCGAGCTTCAGCTTTGCCTGGGAAGGATCAAGCTTGCTCAAGCCGATGTCATCGTCCGAACCCGTCGCGGCCTCGATCGGGATTAATTTGCCTTTTAATGCAGAAAATTCCCGAACCGGTGGATATTTACTGCTGTTGAAATGATTAAATTGATTTTTTGCAGTCTTCAGTTTCGTCTGCGTCACAGAGACATCTTTGGAAACGTCTTTCCTAAAGTTATTTTTGTTTTTTAGTGTATCAGAATATTTTCTATCAATATGAGGTTTCACATTTGAATCAGGCTTCGGGCGTAAAAATCCCGGTTTCATAAAGCACATATCCGCCTCCATCCATATTCATTTGACAAGCAGGCGGACGAATTTCAAAATATCATGAAATAATAATGTAATCGCGCGTTATATTCATGCGGATGAAAAAACGTTTTTAAGTATAATACTATTATTTATTTAATTTAACTGAAAAGCGCCCAGCCGATTTTTTCATCCTGGAAGATGCTTCGTGAGAGAGGAAGTTGCTATGTTATTTAAGACAGTTGCGAGCGGATTTTCTGGACGTCATTGCCGGTGGCGGAGCCGGTCTGAAATGTCTTCGGTCCGCCACCGGCGCGCATGGCGCAATATGCCAGGCAATCAGATGCCGATGGCCTCGTAGGCCGCGGCGATCTCACTGATCGAGGCGACATAGGCCGCCGTGCGGTAGTCCTTGAGCTCGGGCCGGGCTTCCAGCAGATCGCCAATGCGCGCCCAGGTGCTGCGCATGACGTCCTCCAGACCCGAGCGCACCAGATCGATCTCGCGACCGCCTTCCAGAAAGCCCTCGCGCATGTCCTCGGGAAAGGGTTTGCCGGTCATCTGTTCCAGCGCATCGGCGATGGTGTGATTGCGGCGCTCGCGGCGGCGGCGCTCCATCAGACCGAAGGGGATGTGGGTCAGGTTGCGGACCCATTCGAAATAGCTGACCACCACACCGCCGGCGTTCACGTAGAGGTCCGGCAGAACGACGATACCGCGCCGGGCCAGCATCTGGTCGGCCTCGAAGCTCAGCGGGCCATTGGCCGCCTCCACGACGAGCCCCGCCTCGATCCGTTCCGCGTTGCCTTCGTGGATGGCGTTTTCCATGGCCGCCGGGATCAGGATATCGCAAGGCCGCTCGATGCCGCGCATGTCGCCTTCGAAACTGGTGGCGTGCTCGAAACCGAGAATACTGCCCGTGGCGAGCTGATGCTGCTTCAGCGCCTCGACGGGCAGTCCGTCGGGGTTGGTCACGTAGCCATCGCGTTCGGCGACGACGACGATCTTCGCGCCGTCTTCCTCGCTCAGGAACTTCGCGGCGTGGTAGCCCACATTGCCGAAGCCCTGCACCACCACGTCCATGGCACCAAGATCGCGCCGCCCGCGGACGCCCGGCGTGCGCGGATCCTGTAGGTAGCTGTGGATCGCATACTGGACGCCGCGTCCGGTCGCCTCCGTTCGCCCGGCAATACCGCCTTTCGACAGGGGCTTGCCGGTCACGCAGGCACGTGAATGGATGGCGTCGGCGGGATTGGCGCGGCGGAACTCGTCCATCATCCACGCCATTTCGCGTTCGCCCGTTCCCATGTCCGGGGCCGGAACGTTGACGCCGGGGCCGATCAGGCCGCGTTTGGCCAGTTCCTGGGTGAAGCGGCGGGTGATGCGCTCCAGCTCCGGCTGCGTCCAGTCGGAAGGGTTGATCTTCAGCGCGCCCTTGGAGCCGCCGAAGGGCAGATCGGTCAGCGAGCATTTCAGCGTCATCAGCGCGGCCAGCGCCTCCACCTCCTCCGCATCCGCATCGGGCGAGAAGCGGATGCCGCCCTTGACCGGTTCGCGGTGCTCGCTGTGCACCGAGCGCCAGCCGACGAAGGAATACATCCGCCCGCGCAGGCGCACGCCGAAGCGCACGGTGTAGGTGGAGTTGCAGGCCGTGATCCGCTCCGCCAATCCGTCCGGAAGGTTGAGGAACGTCAGGGCGTGGGTGAAATACCGGTCAACGGATTCCAGGAAGTTCGACCGCGGCGCATCCACGGCCAAATTCGAAAACTGCTTATTCATGACAAGGCCTTGCTTGTAAGCAATGACAATCGGGATACTCAGGGAAGAGAGCGATTACCCGGAAACACGGCCGTAGCCGCCGCCCGACGGCGTTTCGATGATCACCGCTTCGTTGGCCGCGCATGTGATCTGCGTGCGACCGGGAAGCTCGATGATCTGGCCGGCGCCATCGCGCTTGAGATTGCGGCCGACGGCGCCGTCTCCTCCACCCGCGAGCCCTTTGGGCGGCACCTCGCGGCGTCCGCAAAGGAAGGACACATCCATGGCCTTCAGGAAGCGGACCGCACGGCTCACGCCCGCGCCGCCCGTCCATTCGCCCTGGCCGCCCGTTCCACGGCGGATCTGGAATTTCTCCAGCACCACGGAGTAGCGCTGCTCGAGGATTTCGGGATCCGTCAGGCGGGTGTTGGTCATGTGGGTGTGGACCGCATGGGCGCCGTTGAAGCCGGGGCCGGCGCCCGCGCCGCCGCAGATCGTCTCGTAGTACTGGTATTCCGCATCGCCGAAATTGAAGTTGTTCATCGTGCCTTGCGCACCGGCGATCGCGCCGAAGGCAGAGAACAGGCAATCGGTGACCGCCTGGCTGACCTCGACATTGCCCGCGACGACCGCCGCCGGATAGCGCGGGGTGAGCATGGATTTCTCCGGCAAGACGATGTCGAGCGGGCGCATGCAGCCGGCATTCATCGGGATCTCGTCGTCCACCATGCAGCGGAAGGCATAGAGCACGGCGGCCCGGGTCACGGGTTCGGGCGCGTTGAAATTGTCCGGCTGCTGCTCGCTGGTGCCGCTGAAATCGACGGTCGCGGAGCGGCTGTCATGATCCACGGTGATCTTCACCGAGATCCGGCACCCCTGATCGAACCAGACATCCGCGCTCCCGTCCCTCAGACCGCCGATGACGCGCCGGACGCATTCCTCCGCATAGTCGCGCACGTGGCCCATATAGGCTTCGACCACGTCCTTGCCGAAGGTCGCGACCATGGACAGAAGCTCCTTCGCGCCCTTTTCATTGGCCGCGACCTGCGCCTTGAGATCGGCGACATTCTGATCGGGATTGCGGCAGGGGTAGCTGCCATCGTTCAGCACGGAGCGGATCTCGTTGTCGAGAAAGCGGCCATGGGCAACGAGCTTGAGATTGTCGATGATGACGCCCTCCTGCTCGATGGTGGTCGCCAGCGGCGTCATCGAGCCGGGCGCGATGCCCCCGACATCGGCATGGTGCCCGCGCGAGGCGACATAGAAGATCGGCCGCTCTCCGCTTTCGGCGCCGTCATCGAGGAAGACGGGCGTCACCACGGTGATGTCCGGCAGGTGGGTGCCGCCGTTATAGGGCGCGTTGGTGACGAACACGTCGCCGGGCCGCATGTCCGGATGGGCGGCCATGACGCTCTTCACCGAGCGATCCATGGAGCCCAGATGAACCGGGGTATGCGGCGCGTTGGCGATCAGCTCCCCGTCGTGATCGAAGACCGCGCAGGAGAAATCGAGCCGTTCCTTGATGTTGGTCGAGCGCGCCGTGTTCTGCAGGCGCACGCCCATCTGCTCGGCAATCGACATGAAGAGGTTGTTGAAGATCTCCAGCATCACCGGATCGGCTTCTTTTGAGACCACCTGCGCCTGCGATGCGTGGTCGAACCGCTTCAGCACGATATGCGAATACTCGTTGACCGACGCCTGCCAACCCGGCTCCACGACGATCGTGCCGATATCCTCAAGGATGATCGCCGGGCCGCGCAGCTTGTAACCCGGCTTCAGCCGATTGCGCCGATAGACCTGCGCGTCCTGCCACCTGCCACCGGAGAAGAACCGCGCCTGTTCAAGAGGCATGGGAGCACTGGTCACGACCCTTGCCGGGGTCTCGACCTCCCCGGCGCCGCCGCCGCTTGCTTCCACGTCGAGCATTTCGATCATGAGCGCGGTGTCGGGCATCAGGAAGCCGAAACGCTCCTTGTGAATGCGCTCGAAACGGGCGGTCATCGTCTCGATATCGCCGCAAGGCACCTCGATGGCGGTATCGGTGCCAACGTAGCGAAGGTGCAGATTGGTGCGAAGCCCGACGGCGCCGGCCGGCACGCCCTGCCCGACCAGATCGTCCCTCAATTGCGTACCGACCGTCGTGCTTGTGTTCTGAAGCTCGCTCACCACATCCGCGGCCAGCGGCCGCTCCACGCTCGTCTGGCGGCCGGCCTTGATATCGGCCAGCCCCATGCCGTAGGCCGACAGGATACCGGCGAAGGGGTGGATGAGGATCGTTCTGATGCCAAGAACATCGGCGACCTGACAGGCATGCTGTCCCCCCGCCCCGCCAAAGCACGTGAGCGCGTAGCGCGTCACGTCATAGCCGCGCTGGACGGAGATCTTCTTGACCGCGTTCGCCATGTTCTCCACGGCGATCCTGAGAAAGCCCTCGGCCACCTCCTCGGGTGTCCCGGCGCCGCTCTCTTGCGCGATTTCGGAGAATTTGCGGCGCACCACATCCCCATCCAGCGGCTCGTTCTGGTGCGGGCCGAAGACGGCGGGAAAATGCCGCGGCATCAACTTGCCGAGCATCACGTTGGCATCGGTCACCGACAGCGGCCCGCCGCGCCGGTAGCTCGCGGGACCGGGATTGGCGCCCGCCGATTGGGGCCCGACACGGAAGCGCGATCCGTCATAGTTCAGGATCGAGCCGCCCCCGGCGGCGACCGTGTGAATCTTCATCATCGGCGCGCGCATGCGCACGCCCGCCACCTCGGTCTCGTACTCGTTCTCGATATCACCGGCATAGTGAGCGACGTCGGTGGACGTTCCGCCCATGTCGAACCCGATGATCCGGTCATATCCGGCAATCCGGCTGGTCTCCACCGCCCCGACGATGCCGCCCGCGGGACCCGACAGGATCGCGTCGCGACCATGGAAGCGGTCCGCCGCCGTCAGGCCGCCGGACGACATCATGAACATCAGCCGCATGCCGGAGTTTTCGGTATCGAATTCGCCGGCGACCTGTTCGACATAGCGGCGCAGGATCGGCGACAGATAGGCATCGACAACCGCCGTGTCGCCGCGCCCGACGAACTTGATCAGCGGGGAAACCTCGTGGCTCGGCGAAATCTGGGAAAACCCGATTTCACGCGCGATCCCGGCGACGCGCCGTTCATGGTCCGGATACTTGTAGCCGTGCATGAAATTGATCGCGACCGAACGGATGCCGGCATCATGCGCTTCCATGAGCACGCGGCGGGCGCGGGCCTCGTCGAGGGGCTCCTCCTCGCTGCCGTCGGTCAGGAAACGGCCGCCCACTTCCTCGACCCGCTCGTAGAGAAGCTGCGGCTTGCGGATTTCCCGGTCGAACAGGCGCGGGCGTGCCTGGTAGCCGATTTCCAGCGCGTCAGCGAAGCCCGGATTGGTGATCAGGAGAACCCGGTCGCCCTTGCGCTCCAGCAGCGCGTTGGTGGCCACCGTCGTGCCCATCTTCACGGTCGCGATCCGGTCTGAGGGGATGGGCTGGTCGGCGGCAATGCCCATCAGGTTGCGGATGCCCTGAACGGCCGCATCGCGGTAGGCTTCCGGGTTTTCCGACAACAGCTTGTGCGGCTTCAACTCGCCTTGCGGCGTGCGGCCGACGATATCGGTAAACGTGCCGCCCCGATCGATCCAGAAATCCCATTTTCCGACTTCGGCGCGCGCATCATCCTTGAGCGCTGACATGGCAACAGCCTCCCCTCGCCGGCGGGGCCTGACTGCGCCCGCCGCGTATCAAGTTTCAAAACGGATATCGATGACGCGCTATTCGAGAGCTTGCGGCAGATAGAGCGCAATCTCGGGAAACGCGACCAGAGCGACGATCATCAGGGACATCGCGATCACGAACGGGATCGTGCCGAGCATGACATCGCTCATCTTGCCGCTCTTGCGCGCGCCCTGGACCACATAGAGGTTGAGCCCCACCGGCGGCGTGATCAGCGCCATTTCGATCAGCACGATCATCAGGATGCCGAACCAGATCGGGTCGTAGCCGAGCTTCACGACAAGCGGCACGACGATGGGAATGGTCACGACCATCAGCGACAGCGTCTCGATGAAGAAGCCGAGGATGACGTACATCGCGATGATCACGAGAATGGTCATCAGCGGGCTGAAGCCCAGCCCCTCGAGGAAGTCGCGCAGCTCCTGCCCCATGCCGGCGGCCGAGAGCGTGAAGTTGAGAAACGACGCACCGATCACGACGAGCATGATCATGGCCGTGATCTTGACCGTGCCAATGAGGGCATCGCTCACCATCCGCGCGTTGATGCCGCCGAACATCGCGGCGATCGCGATGGCGCCGCCGACGCCGACCGATGCGGCTTCCGTGGGCGTCGCCCAGCCCTTGTAGATCGATCCGATGATGAGCGTGAAAAGCAGGATGATCGGCAGCAGATCGCCAAGCGCCCGCATCATCTGCCCGAACGGGAAGACGCGTCGTTCGCCCCCCAGGTCCGGCCTGATGGAACAGATGATACCGACGACAAGAACAAAGCTGAGCGCCAGCAGGACGCCGGGCACCAGCCCCGCCACGAACAGTTGCGGGATCGATGTCTGCGTCAGGAAGCCGTAGACGATCAGGTTGATCGAGGGCGGGATCATGATGCCGAGGGTGCCGCCGGCGGCGATCGCCCCGGAAAACAGCTTCTGGTCATAGCCGAGTTTTTCGGCCTGCGGCATGGCCACGGTCGCCACCGTGGCGGCCGTGGCGACCGAGGACCCGGACGTCGCGGAGAACATGGTCGCGGTCGCGATGTTGGCATGGACCAGCCCGCCGGGAAGCCAGGACACCCATCGGTCGAGCGCAGTATAGGTGCGCGCTGCCAATCCGCTTCGAACCAGGATCTCGCCCAGCAGCACAAAGAACGGAATGGCGATCAGGGTCGCGCTGTTGGACGATGACCAGACGAGGTTGCCCAGACCCCGGATCAGTGGAAACGGGCTGAAGAAGGCGTCGATGCCGAAACCGAGGATGAACAGCACGATCCCGACCGGTATCGACAGACACAGAAGGCCAAGCAAGCCGGCAGCGACGGACGCGATCATGGCATGGCCTCCTGTTCGGCGAACGCGCCGATCGCGAATTCGGATTCTTCAAACCGGCCCTGCAGAACCAGCACGAATGCGGCGACGAAGGTCGCCCAGGCCATGCAGGCGAACCAGATCCAGCCGGCCAGCCACGGCACCTGCACGAGGGCCAGCGGTGTCTCCAGCGGTGTGTTGGCATGCGACCCATTGGCGATCGAGCGCGCCACAACCGGCCAGCATCCCATGGCGATGACCGTGATCGTGCCGGACAGGACCAGCATGGACAGCAGGTCGAAGATGCTGCGCCCGAGCTGGTTGACCTGAGCGCGCAGAACGTCGATGCGGACATGGGCCAGCTCAAGCATCGCGAAGCCCATGCCCCAGGCGCTGGCTATCGCCATGACGTAGCCGGTGATTTCATCGGTTCCGCCGAAGGAGGCCCCCAATTTTCGCAAGACGATATCGAGCAACACCGTTCCCGCGCAGACCAGGAACATGAGGCCGACCAGGATTGCGATGATCCTGTTTAACCGGCGCAGCAAAATGAGCGTCTTGCGAGCCATCGAGAGACCTCCTGAAGCGCAGTGGCTGTCTGGCGTTGCCTTTGTCGATCAGACGAAGACGCCTGATCGACAAGGGCTTGGGCGAAACCGGTCAGGATCAATTGGTCGGGATCGAAACCTCGACGACCTTGCCGACGCTGGCATTCCAGCGCTCGGCCCAATCCTTGCCGGCCCGCTTGCCCCAGTCGGGCAGCACGACGGTTTCCAGGATCTCGCGCGCCGTCGCCATGTCGGCCTCGCTCGCCGGAACCAGCACCATCGCGCGCGCCTCGCCGGACTGACAATCGCCCTCGCCGGTCAGACAGGCCACGTCATTGGCCAGCGCACCGTCGGCCGCCGCCCAGGCGGGCGCCTCGAACTTCGACTTGATCAGGGTGGAAATGAGGTCACGATCCTCGGCCGAGAGGCTGTCCCACTTGTCCTTGTTGATGGCTGTGACGACCGGATCCCAGCCGCCCAGCGGCAAGGTCAGAAGATGCGAGGACACTTCCCACCAGCCGGCGCTGTAGCCCGAACCGGCACCGGTCACGGCGCAATCGACCACGCCCTTCTGCAAAGAGCCCGGGACTTCGGAGAAGGCGACATTGACGCCTTCGGCGCCCAGGGCCTCCAGGAACTTCGCCGTCATGCGACCCGAGGCGCGGATCTTGAGGCCCTTCAGGTCGGCAAGGCCGCCGATCGCCTTGTTGCAGAAGACAACCTGCGGGGGATAGGGCGCGATCGCCAGCACATGCGCATTGAAGCGCGTCTCGAAGATCTCCTCGACCATCGGCCGGGCCGCATCGATTGCCGCGTGTTCCGTCTTGGCATCAAGCGCAATGAGTGGAACGTCGAGACCTTCAAGTTCCGGCGCGTCCGCAACCGCATAGTCGGAAACCGTCATCGCCACGTCATAGACGCCATCGCCCAGAAGGCGGAACACATCGCCGACACCCAGACCCATCTGGTTGTGCGTGGTCAGATTGACCTTCAGCCTGCCGGCGGAGGCTTCCGGGAGGGTCGTTTCCCAGAACGGCTTTTCATACTGGTTGTGCAACGGCAGACTGGACCAGCTGCCGACCACGGAAAGATCTTCGGCCATTGCGGCCGAGGTGAAAGCGGCAGAGACAGCGCATGCAACGAGCAGTCGTTTCATTGTATTTCTCCTCTGGGGTACAGATTGTTTTTTGGTCTTATGATTTTTGGAACAAAGGTACGTCCGCATCGTCGGGAACTTCCGTCAGAAGCATGGTTCCCGGCTTGTGTGTGATGCAGATCGGAAGCTTGGCATTGCGAATGATAGCTTGGGGCGTGACGCCACACGCCCAGAAAACCGGCGTGTGCGTGACCGGCATCGGCACGGGATCGCCCCAATCGGGCCTGGAGAGATCCGCAATATCGATCGCGGCAGGATCGCCGATGTGGACCGGCGATCCATGGGCCAACGGAAAACGGGAGGAAATGGCGACCGCCTCGTCGACCCGCTCGCTCGGGATCATGCGCATGGATACAACGCTGCCACCACGAAACGGGCCGGCCGGAACCGTGAAAATCGAGGTCCGGTACATCGGAACGGTGGAATTGTTGCTGATGTGCCAGACATCAATTCCGGCCTCGAGCAACGCGTGTTCGAACGTAAAGGAGCACCCCAGCGCGAAAGCAACGAGATCGTCGTTCCAGATTGCCCGGATGTCCGGGACCGTGTCCGCGAGTTCGCCATAGCGATAGATGTTGTAGGCCGGGATATCGGTGCGGATATCGATATCGGCGCCGAGCGTGAACATGTCCGGGTTGCCGGTATCGGACACGCCAATCAACGGACACGGTTTGGGGTTGCGCTGGCAAAAGCGCATGAAGTCGAGCGCATAGGCCGCCGGCGTAATAACCACATTTGCCTGCAGACATCCCTTGCCCAATCCCGCGGTATGGGACTGGTATTCACCAAGTCGGATGGCCTGTCGCTGAGCGTCCGCAGGACGCGCCCTCAGTGTCTGATAGCTCACAAGCACGCTTATATGTCCCCTGTTTTTTATAAGCGTTGAGCATCCGCGACATAACCGCAAATTGATTATTTTTACTTATCTTTATAAATTTCATTTATGGTCTCTTTCCGTCACCTGCGGATCCTCTCCTATCATTCTCTAGATGCCATGCTTCTGAAATCGTTTGAGAAAGTTCGGCGGCAGCCTCGACCATGTGATCGTGCGGGTCGCCAAGATAGGATGCGGAGAAGCGCAACTCGCTCGGCTTCCAGCCCGGATCGAATTCCCGGATGCTGCCTTCCCTGACCAATTTGTGGCCGAGGACTCGCGGCAGTGCCGCCACCCCGAGCCCGGCTTCGACGAGCCGGAAACAGGCGGAAAGGGACGAGGACGGAAAGACCGAGACATCCGGTCCGACGCGATCGAACAACAGGCTCTTCAACTCCCGCCACGGCCGGGTGTTGCGGGCATAGGAGATGACCGGCTTGTCTTCAAACAGCCGGTGCGCTCCCTCCGCAGGATCGGCGGCGTCGGCCGCGACGAACCACGCGAGTTCGAAGCCGGGCAAGGTGACATTGTCGACAGAGTATTCGGAGATCGGCCCCAGCAGGATTGCCAGATCGATCTCGCGCGCAAGAAGCGCCGCGCGCAGGTTCACCGAGATATCGACGTTGATATCCACTTCAAGGCGCGGAAATTTGCGATGAAGCGCGGAGACGAGATCGGGCAGCCAGCATTGGGCAACCGTCTCCGACGCCCCCACCCGCAGGCGTCGGTCGATGCCCTCGGGCGCAACAACGACTTCTTCCACACGATCGGCAAGCCGTTCGAACTGCTCGGCATATTGCAGCAGCAACTCGCCCCGTTTGGTCAGCTTCATGCCCGAGATCTGCCGCTCGAACAGAGAGACACCAAGACTGTCCTCCAGCTTGCGAATGCGCGTCGTGACGGCCGGCTGTGTCAGATTCAGATGCTGCGCAGCCTTTTGTACGCCCCCGCTGCGACAAACGGCCAGGAACGCCCGGATCTGATCCAAGTTCAAAGCGCGCATGTGAATAAAACCTCAAGTCGACTTGAAATGGGCTTCCGGTCGGCTGACACAGCGCTAGCCGGAAGTGCTTGTTTTCGTTTCGTTGTGTTTGAATCGCCCCGGATTTTTCGCACACCCGCAGCATTCATTTCCGGCCGGCCCTCGCACGCGACGGGTGGCAGCTTCGCGCTCCTCACATGCCCGGGCTGCGGATTGTAGAACATCTCAATGTCATCGAACACAACCTGCCTGTCTTCGCCCCCGCGCATCGATAGCCGGCGCCGTATCCGCTTTCGCTCGAGCCGGTTGCGGGCATTCTCCGCAACGGCATTGTCGTGGCAGTTCCCATGCCGGCGCACCGAATACTTCAGGTTGTCGTTCTTGAGCCTGAGCTTCGGAGATCCGGGACCCGCCCGGCGATTGTCGTTCGACCAGCCATTGGAACGGTGCACGCAGGGTGTCTGGCGGCGGCGCTGCCAGTTTCACAGGACCGAAAAGATGCTCCGGCACTAGTCTTCGCAAGCAGGAGCACAAGCGTTGACGGAAAGCGGCCCGCTCCGGCGCGCTTGAGCGCCCATCACAAACATCTGATTTTATTTGTCCATTTCAAAAGAGAATGATCCAGCGCCTTCCGGGAGCACGGCTTTGTTGACAGCGACCGCGAATTAACTTTAAGCTTCAAATATCGGTCCGGTCGGGAACGCTACAAGATCGCGCACAGTCAACGGACCGGCTGACGGAGGCCCCATGGTGAACGCGTCTGCGCATCCCGGAGACCCGATGCCCGCCTGGAATGTCCGTCCGGCGTCCTCCACGCGGTTTCGGCTCGGCAGGTCGCGATGAGGCGGCAACCGGCGCCTTCCGCCTGCCTGCCTTACGCCGTTTCGCGAAGCTCTTTCGCGGCGCGGCCCGACCGATACACACGACACTGCCGGGGTGGAGTCCCCCGGGGCGGTTGCAACGATTGCGGGCCGGCATCGCGCGCTCGCTCACCAGAAGAACACTGCACCTGTTCGCGACCTTCCCACCGCGAAGCCGGAACCCGCACGCCATCACAAAGATGCGGGCCGCACCTTTCAGAATATTGGTCAAAATACCGGCCAACATGCCGGAACATCCGGAAAGCCGACATCTCCAGACGATCAAGGGACCAGATGAACCTCACCGCCGGGCATCCGCGCCGGTGGCAGACAGTGGAGGCAATCTTGAAGAAAATCGCTTCGACACTCGCCGTTGTGGCCGGGCTGAGCCTGGCGGCGACGGCGGCGCAGGCCGAAATCAAGGTCGGCTTCGTGACCGCGCTCAGCGGCGCGGGCGCCTCGATCGGCATTCCGTATGAAAAGGGCATCAAGGCCGCGTTCGAATACCAGAGCGAGGTGGGCGGGGAGAAGATCACGCTGATCAGCCTCGACGACGGCTCCGACCCGTCGGCCGCCTCCCGCGCGGCGCGCAAGCTGGTGGAGGAAGAGCACGTCGATCTGCTGATCGGTTCGGCGCAGGCAACCTCCACCATCGCCATGGTGGCAGTCGCCAACGAACTGCACGTGCCGATGATCGCGATCTCGCCGATCAACGTGACGCCGGCCAAGGACGGCGAGCGCTGGGCCATCGCAATGCCGCAGACCCCGGCGCTGATGGTCAAGGTCATCGCCAAGCGCATGCAGCGCGACGGTATCAAGACCGTCGGCTATATCGGCTACAACGATGCCTGGGGCGATTTCGTCTATGATGGTGCCAAGGCGGCGGAAGCCGACGGCGGCCCGAAGGTGACGACGAACGAGCGCTATTCGCGCACCGATACCTCCGTCACCGGCCAGGTGCTGAAAGTGCTGGCGTCGCGTCCCGATGCCTTCATCGACGGCGGCTCGGGCACCCAGGGTGCGCTGCCGCTGATCGAACTCAGAAAGCGCGGCTTCAAGGGACCGTTCTACGGCACGCCGTCGGTTCTCAACGCCGACTTCATCCGCGTCGGCGGCGCTGCGGTCGAGGGCATTCAGGTGTCCGCCGGCCCCGTGGTCGTCACCTCGCAGCTTCCCGACGACCACTTCGCCAAGAAGCCGGGCATGGCCTTTCACGAGGCCTATGCCAAGGTGAACAATGGCGAGCAGGTGACCGACGGCTTCTCCGGATATTCCTTCGACGGCTGGTTGGTCTTCCTCGATGCCGCTGAAAAGGCCCTGAAGGAGGAGAAGCCGGGCACGCAGGCGTTCCGCAAGGCACTCAACGACGCCATCTTCACCACCAAGGATCTCCCAGGCGTTCACGCTGTCTACAACTTCACCCCGGCCTCCAGCTATGGCGTCGACGAGCGCAGCCTTGTCGTCGTCAAGCTGGTCGAGGGCAAGTGGGTCTACCAGCCCTGACGCCTCGTCCCCGCGGCCGGCCGGTCGCGGGGGCCCGCTCCACCTGAATGCATCGTGCGGGCACGGGGCCGCTGCTGCCGGGCGCGGCTCGCCCCCTGCCGGCTCGCCGGCCCCTTCTCCAGCCTTGAGACACCATGACCGCTGATATTGCCGCCATTCTGGCCGTCGACGGCATCGCCACGGGCGCGATCTACGTGCTGATCGCGCTGGGCTTCGTGCTGATCTTCGCCGTGACCCGGGTGATCTTCGTCCCCTTCGGCGACATCGCCGCCTTCACCGCGCTGACCGTCGCGGCCCTTGAACTGAAGCAGGTGCCGGGCACGGTCGGGCTTGTCGCGGCGCTTGCCGTGCTGGCCACGCTGGTCGAGGTCGTCTCGCTGCTGCGCGCGCGCAGTCCCGGCCGGATCCCGAAGGCGCTGGTGTTCTATCTCGTCCTGCCGCTTGCCGCCGCCGGCGCGGTGTGGCTGACGGCCGGCCACGCGCTGCCGATGGCGCTGCGCATCGTGCTATCGCTGGTGCTGATCCTGCCGGTCGCGCCGCTGCTCGACCGCATCGTCTACCGCCCCATCGCCGATGCCTCGGTGCTGCTGCTGCTCACCGTCTCCATGGCGCTGCACTTCGCGCTGGTCGGGCTGGGGCTGCTGTTCTTCGGGCCGGAAGGCGTGCGCACGGAAACGCTGACGGATGCCACCTTCGAATTCGGCAGCGTGTTCGTGCCCGGCCAGACGGTGATGATCGTGGGCGCGGCGCTCTTGTTTTCCGCCCTGCTCTACCTGTTCTTCGAGTTCACGCTGACCGGCAAGGCGCTGCACGCCACCGCGATCAACCGCACCGGCGCACGGCTGATGGGCATCCGGCCGGAACGCGCCGGCACCATCGCCTATCTGCTCGGCTCGCTGCTTGCCGGCGTCTCCGGCATCCTGATCGCCCCGGTCAACACCATCTTCTACGATTCCGGCTTCCTCATCGGCCTGAAGGCCTTCGTCGGCGCCATCATCGGCGGGCTCGTCAGCTTTCCCGTCACCGCGCTCGGCTCGGTTCTGGTCGGCCTTCTGGAGAGCTTCGCCTCCTTCCAGTCCAGCGCCTACAAGGAGGTGATCGTGTTCTCGATCCTCATCCCGGTGCTGCTCTGGCGCTCCTACACGACCGTCCACTCCGAAGAGGATACCGAGGAATGAGCCCGCGCACCCTGCGGCTCGTCGCGATCGCCGCCGTCGTGCTGATCGCCGCCGCCCCGTTCCTGCTGCAACCCTTCACCATCACATTGATGAACTATATCGGCGTGTTCGCGCTGATCGCGCTCGGCCTCGTTCTGCTCACCGGCATCGGCGGCATGGTCTCCTTCGGCCAGACCGCGTTCATGGGCATCGCCGCCTATTCGACCGCCTGGGTGAGCGCCATCATGGGCTATTCGCCCTGGGCAGGGCTCGTGCTGGCGATCGTGCTGAGCGGCGCGGTGGCCGCCGCGCTCGGCGCCATCACGCTGAAGCTGCAAGGCCATTTCCTGTCGATCAGCACGGTCGCCTGGGGCATCGCGATCTATTTCACCTTCGGCAACATCGAGGGGCTGGGCCGCAACAGCGGCATCGCGTCGATCCCGCCGATTTCGGTCGGCACCGTCGCGCTCGTGGACAGCAACCAGATCTATTATCTCATCTGGGCGATGCTCATCGGCGCGATGTGGCTTGCACACAACATGCTGGATTCGCGCGTCGGGCGCGCCATGCGGGCGCTTCGCGGCGGCAATTCGATGGTGGAATCGCTCGGCGTCGACGCCTTCCGCATCCGGCTCGCCACCTTCGTCATCGCCGCCATCCTCGCCGGCCTTTCCGGCTGGCTCTACACCCATCTCGGACGCTTCATCAGCCCGGTCGAGTTCGACGTCACGCGCGGCATCGAATACCTGATGATGGCAATGGTGGGCGGTGCGGGATATCTCGCCGGCGCCGTCGTCGGCAGCGGGCTGATCACGCTTTTGAAGAACGCTGTGCAGGACTACCTGCCGCTGATCGCCCCCGGCTCGGCCGGACAGCTGGAGATCGTGGTCTATTCGGCGATCTTCATCCTGTTCCTGCAGCGCGCGCGCAACGGCATCGTGCCCTATATCGCCGCCCTGCTGCCGGATGTGGTTCATGAGAGACCCGCCGAGGCCGAACCGCTGCCGCGCCGCACGCAGCCCGCACCGGGCAAGGTGCTGCTGGAGGTGGAAGCCGCGCAAAAACGCTTCGGCGGGCTGGCGGCGGTCAACAACGTGAGCTTCGAGGTCATGTCGGGCGAGATCCTCGGCCTGATCGGCCCCAACGGGGCCGGCAAGAGCACCATGTTCAACCTGGTGACCGGCGCCATGCCGCTTTCGGCGGGCAAGGTGACCTTCGACGGACGCGACATCACCCGCGCCCGCCAGCGAAAGATCGCTGAAGCCGGCGTCGCGCGCACCTTCCAGCACGTGAAGCTGAGGCCCAACATGACGCTTCTCGACAACGTGCTGCTGGGCACCTACGCCCGCACGAAGGCCGGCTTCTTCTCCGGCGCGCTGGGTCTCGATGCGGCGGAGGAAAAGCGCGCGCGATACGAGGCGATGCGGCAGCTGGAGCGCGTGGGGCTCGGCGACAAGCCGTTCGAGCTTGCCGGCAACCTGCCGCTCGGCAACCAGCGCGTGCTGGAGATCGCCCGCGCGCTTGCCGCCGATCCGGTGCTTCTGGTGCTGGACGAACCGGCGGCGGGCCTGCGCAAGCAGGAAAAGGCGGCGCTGTCGGCCTTGCTGAAATCCCTGCGCGAGGAGCACCTGACCATCCTGCTGGTCGAGCACGACATGGAATTCGTGATGGGGCTCGTCGACCGCATCGTCGTCATGGAGTTCGGCACCAAGCTGTGCGAGGGCGACCCGGCGAGCGTGCGCGCAGATGCCCGCGTGCAAGAAGCGTATCTGGGAGGTGTCGTCTGATGGCCCTGCTCGCAATCGAGGATTTCTCCGTTTCCTACGGCAAGGCGGAAGCCGTGCGGTCGGTTTCGGTGGAAGTGGAAAAGGGCAGGATCGCGACCGTGATCGGCCCCAACGGCGCCGGCAAGACCAGCCTGCTGAATGCCGCCATCGGACTTCTTCCGGCGTCCGGCCGGGTCATCTACGACGGCGAGGACATTTCCCGCCTCGACGTGGAGCAGCGGGTGGAGATGGGCTTCTGCCTGGTGCCGGAGCGGCGCGAGCTCTTCGGCGAAATGTCGGTGGAGGACAATCTGCGCCTCGGCGCCTACAGCCACCGCCGTGCCCATGCCCAGAACAAGCGCTCGCTGGACGAGATCTACGACCGGTTCCCCCGGCTGATGGAACGGCGCCGGCAGGCGGCGGGCACGCTTTCGGGCGGCGAGCGGCAGATGCTGGCGCTCGGCCGGGCGCTGATGGCGCGGCCGAAGCTCTTGATGCTGGACGAGCCGAGCCTGGGGCTGGCGCCGCTCATCACCCGCGAGATCCTGGCGACCCTGCCCTCGCTCTGCGAGAACGGTGTCTCGATCCTGCTCGTCGAACAGAATGCCCGCGCCGCCCTTGAGACCGCCGATTTCGGCTACGTGATGGAGACCGGCGACATCGTCCGCTCCGGCCCGGCCGATGCCCTCATCCACGATCCGATGCTGATCACCACCTATCTGGGCGGCCATGGCTGAGGCAGGACAGGCGCTCGCGGGCAAGGTCGCGCTGGTGACCGGCGGCACCCATTCGATCGGCGCGGCGATCTGCCGGCGCCTGCACCGCGCCGGTGCCCGCGTGCTCGTCACCGGCATCGCGGATCAAGCCGGAGAGGCGCTCGCGCGCGATCTGAACGGCGGCGAAAGACGCGACGATGCGCTCTACCGGCATCTCGACGTGCGCAGCGATGCGGAGATCGAGGCGGCGCTTGAGGCCTGCCAGGCGGCGTTCGGGCGGCTCGACATCCTGGTCAACTGCGCCTGCTCCTACCGCGACCGGGGCCCGGACAGCAGCCGCGACGACTGGCTGGAGACGCTGAACGTCAACATCGTCGGCCCTGCCATGCTGGTGCAGAAGGCCGGCGCGCTTCTCACAAAGCCCGGCGGGGTGATCGTCAATATCGGCAGCATTTCCGGCAAGGTCGGCTCGCGCGAGCGTGGCCCCTATGCGGCCGGCAAGGCGGCGCTGATGCACTTCACCAAACTCGCAGCCGCCGCTCTCGGCCCGGAGGGCATGCGCGTCGTTTCCGTCTCGCCCGGCTGGACGTGGTCGCCGCCGATGGAAGCGATGACGCAAGGCCGGCGCGATATCGCCGATGCGGCCGGCGGGCACGTCAACCCGCTCGGCCGCGTCGGGCGGATGGAGGAGGTCGCCAATGTCGTCGCCTTCGTCGCTTCGGACGAGGCCGGCTGGGTGACCGGCTGCGACATCGCCGTCGACGGCGGCTTCAGCGCGCTCGGTCCCGACCAGGGCCTCGGCCCGAAACACTGGTGCGACAGCGCTGCACGCGAGAATTGAGGAAGGCACCGCTTTGAAGATCTTCTGGCAGAGTTTCATCGACGCCTCCGCCAGCCGCCCCTACATGGAGCGGCTTTCGGCCTATCTGAACGCGATCGCCGCGCCCGGCACCACCGTGCATGTGGAGGGCGTGTCGCCACCCGACCGCGCCTTCGGCCGGCTTGCGGAATTCCGCTGCGCGATCATGGCGGTCGACAACGGGCTTCAGGCCGAGGCCGACGGATATGACGCCGTGGTCATGGGGCATTTCCAGGACCCGGGCCTTTACGAGCTGCGCTCCGCACTGCGCATTCCGGTGATCGGCACCGGCGAGGCGACGCTGCTTGCCGCCTCCACGCTCGGCCGGCGGCTGGGGCTCGTGACGCTCGATCCCGTTTTTGAAGTCTGGCACCGCGAGCAGGCCGACCTCATCGGTCTGCGCGACCGCGTCACCCATGTGGCCGGAATGGCCTGCAAGCCGGAGGACTTTTCCGCAGCCTTTGCCGGCGACGAAACCGCCCGTGCCCGCATGCTGGCCGATTTCACTGACTGCGCAAGGCCGCTGGTGGATGGCGGGGCGGACGTGATCATCCCCGCCGGCGTTTTGCCGGGGCTGCTGGTCGGCGGCGAACATGGCTTCAAGGTCGGCCACGCGCCGGTGGTCAACTGCGCGGCGGTGGCGCTGAAATCAGCGGAGATGTGGGTGCAACTGAAGGCGCTGAACGGTCTGGAACCCAGCCGCGGCCCGAGCTTCGCGCTGGCGCCCGAGCAGGCCGTCGACGACTTCCGCAAGCTGGTGCGCGACGGGCGCGGCGGCTGAGCGTTTTTCAACACGAGACAAGGAATGGACCTTTCGATGATGGTGCCCGACAAGATCCTGTTTGAGACCGAGATGCGCGCAACCGGCGGGCGCGACGGCAAGGCGACGAGCCCGGACGGCGGCTTTTCGCTCGCTCTTTCCGTGCCCAAGGGGCTCGGCGGGCCGGGTGGCGAGGGCACGAACCCCGAGCAGCTTTTCGCCGCCGGCTATGCCGCCTGCTTTCTCGGCGCGGTGAAGCTGGTGGCCCGCCAGATGAAGGTGGCGCTTTCGGACGATGCCGCGATCACGGCGAAGGTCGGCATCGGCCCGATCGAAGTCGGCTACGCGCTGGCGGTGGACCTGACGGCGGAGCTGCCGGGGATCGACCGCGAGACGGGGGAAAAGATCCTCCAAGGCGCGCACGAGCGCTGCCCCTATTCCAACGCCACACGCGGCAACGTGGACGTGAAGCTGCGGCTTGCGTGAGACGGGGGTGCGGAGCAAGCAAGGGTACCCCCACCCCAGGCCCCTCCCCTCAAGGGGGAGGGGGACGCGAGGGGTGAGCCCTTGGCGTCGCGGCGGGTTTTGTAAGTGGATTTAGGATTAAGAGATTTGCCGCACGGCCCACCTCCCCCTTGAGGGGAGGTCGAACGGCTCCTTCGGCCGTTCGGATGGGGGTCAAGGCGGCAGGGTCTGAGCATCGCGGCGGGTTTTGCAGGTGGATTTAAGAAAAGAGATCTGCCCCACGGCCCACCTCCCCCTTGAGGGGAGGTCGAACGGCTCCTTCAGCCGTTCGGGTGGGGGTCAGGATCCATCCGCCTGCCGCTGACCTTCGTCGTTTCCCTAGCGCACCGATATTCCGTGCGCCTCGCGGTCCCACGTCCGCTCCGTCACGCCGCGTTCGCGCAGCTTGAACTTTTGCAACTTGCCGTTCTCCGTCATCGGCAGCGTCTTCACGAATTCCAGATAGCGCGGGACGGCGAAATAGGGCAGGCGCGGGCGGCAGAATTCGATGAGGTCGGCCTCCGCCAGAACCTCGCCCGGCCTCAAGGCGATCGCCGCCATGACCTCGTCCTCGGCCAGATCCGACTTCACCGGGAAAACCGCCACGGCCTCGACCGCCGGATGGCTCTGGACGACCTGCTCCACCTCGAAGGAGGAAATGTTCTCGCCGCGCCGGCGGATTGCGTCCTTCAGGCGGTCGACGAAGCGGAACGATCCGTCCGCGTCGCGGATGACCCGGTCGCCGGTGTGGAACCACAGATTGCGCCACGCCTCGACCGTCTTGTCCGCCATGCCGAAATAGCCGGTGGAGAACGCGAAGGGCTCGTCGGCGCGCAGGATCAACTCGCCGGCCTCGCCCGCCGCCACCTCGTTATCCTCGCTATCCACAACACGGGCTGAAAAGCCGGGGCGGATGCGGCCCATGGTGCCCGCCGTGGCCTCGCCGAGCCTCGCGCCGATGACGAAATTCGTCTCCGTCGAGCCGTAGCCCTCGACAAGACCGAAGCCGAAGCGCTCGCGGAAGGTTTCGTGAAACTGCGCCGGCACGCCGGGGCCGAGCGCAATGCGGACCTTGTGGGCGCGGTCGAGCGGGGTCTCGGGCTTTGAGAGCAGCATCGGCACCATCGCCCCCAGAAGATAGGTCGCCGTCGCGCCATTGGCATGGACCGCCGGCCACAGGCCGGAGACCGAAAAGCGCTTGCCAATCAGCACAGTGGAGCCGGTGATGAGCGCCTGATAGACGGTGTTGAACGCGTTCACATGGAAGAGCGGCAGCGTCGTGTAGAGCCTTTCGCCATCGCGAAGGCCCAGCAGATCGACCGTGTTGGCGCCCCACCAGACGAGGTTCGCGTGCGGGCAGCACACGCCCTTGGAGGGGCCGGTCGTTCCCGACGTATAGACGATGGCGGCGGTGTCGCCAGGCCGCGACGGCGCCGGCTCGATCGCCTCGCCGGGAGCGGGCAACGGCTCGGCAAACGCGATCCGCGTCGGCGCGCCCCCGCCGATAATCCACAGCCTGTCCACAGCAAGCGTGGCGAAGTCGAGCGTCTCCAGCGCCGGCAGGAGATCGCTCTCGATCGCCAGCAGCCGGGCGCCGGAATTGGAAAGGATATGCTGCAGCTGCACCCCTCTGGAGGCGACGTTGATCGGCACCGCGATCACGCCCGCCCAGGCGCAGCCGAAGACGAGGGCCAGCATTTCGGGGCGGTTGGAACTGAGGATCGCGACGCGGTCGCCCGGGGTGACACCTGCGGCGCGCAACGTGCCGGCCCAGCGCGCGGCAACGTCAAGGGCTTCAGCGTAGGTCCAGGAGGTCTCGTCGAAGGCCACGAATTCGCGCGCGCCGAAGCGGGCGGCCTGGAGGCTCATGAGACGGGGGAGCGTGCGGTCGGCGGGGGCGAAGGCGGCGGTGAAATCGAAAGGGGGCACGGGTCGTTCCTCATCTGCTTTTCGATGTCATCAGATCTGTTTTCAAAGAGGTGAATCGGGTCCGAAATCCGCGCCTTTCCGTCGCTTTCTCCCGGTTGTCATCCCCGCGAAAGCGGGGACCCAGGAACCGTTGGGGTTCGCGGCTCTGGTACGGAAGCACCGCGGCGATCGGCCATCCTGCCGGATGCGGACATCCCGTTTACTGGGTCCCGGCTCTCCGCTTCGCTTCGGCCGGGATGACATCGAGGGGTGGGCGGAGGAGAGATCGTGATGACACACGTGCATGTCACGGCTTCTCCGGCGCGCCGCCCCCTAAAGCGACAGCCCGCCGAGGCTGCCGCCGCCGCAGACGAACAGCACCTGGCCGGTGACGAAGCCCGCCTCGGGTTCCGCGAAGAACAGCACCGCGCGCGAGACATCCTCGGCCGTGCCGAGCCGGCGCACGGGCAACTGGTCGGCGATTTTCTGTTCGCGCTCCGAGCCCTTGGGCACGATACCCCAGAAATTGTCGGTCAGGATCGGACCGGGGGCCACGACATTGACGGTGACGCCGTCAGGCCCAAGCTCCAGCGCCCAGGTGCGGGCCATGCCGTGCACCGCCGCCTTGGAGGCCGAATAGGCGGTGCGCGTCGGCACGCCCATGGAGGCGCGCGAGGTGACGAAGACGACACGGCCGAATTTCGCCGCCCGCATGGCGGGGGCAAGCGCCTGGGTCAGGATCATCGGCGCGGTGACGTGGAGCCGCATCAGGCCGTCCACCTCCTCCGGCTTCACGTCCTCCAGCAGGTTCGGCCAGACGAGGCCGGCATTGTGAACGAGGTGGGTGACGGCGTGGCGCCCAGCGATATCGCGGGCAACCTCGGCGGTCGCCGCCTCGTCCAAGAGGTCGACGCTGACAGGCTCGAACAGTTCGTGCTCGAAGTCGGGCGCGCTGCGGGCAAGGCCGACGACGCGCCAGCCGCGATCGACCATGCGCCTGGCGAGATCGAGGCCGATGCCGGAACTCGTTCCGGTGATGACGGCTGTGAAGGCGGGTTCGCTCAAGATCGTCTCCTCAGTATCAGGCCCCAAAATGATGTCAGCTTCTTCAACCCGATCTCTCCCCTGTCATTTCAGCCTTCTCCCGCGCGGATGCTTCACGGCATGGATCCCGGCTCGGAGGCCGGGATGACGGGGAGAGTTCGAAGACGCACAACCCGATACCAACTCCGAGGCAGACACTCACACCACGTCCGGCGCCGGCACCAGCGCCAGCACGCGCAAGGGGCTGCCGGAACCGTGGCGGATCTTCAGGGGTGCGGCGAAGAGGATGGCGCCGCGTGCGGGCAGCTGGTCGAGACCGGCGAGACATTGCAGGCCGTAGCGGCCATTGCCATGCAGGATGAAGTGCGCCGGATAGGGCGGCTCCAGATGGCTGCCCTGCCCGGCATCGGTGCCGATGGTCTCGGTGCCAAAGCCGATGATGTCGCGTTCCTTGACCAGGAATTCGATGGCGTCTGCCGCCGGCCCCGGCGAATGGGCGCCGTCGGCGCGCAGGTTCAGGTACTTGTCGGACCCCAGATGCTTCGACCAGTCGGTGCGGAAAAGGACCCAGCTGCCCGCCTCGATCGCGCCGTTCTTCTCCTCCCACGCCTCCAGATGCGCGCGGGTCAGCAGGAAGTCCTCGTCGGCCGCGCTCTCGGCCGAATAGTCGAGCACCACGACAGGAGCGACGAGCCGGTCGAGCGGCAGATCGTCCACCGTGCCGGCGGGCAGGTTGCGACCCGAAATCCAGTGCGCGGGCGCATCGAAATGGGTGCCGGCGTGTTCCGACATGGTGATGGTGTTCCAGTACCAGCCCGGCCCGCGCGCGTCGTAACGCGAGACCTCCTCCATGCGGAAGGGCTGGCACTGGCCGAATTCCGGCGGCAGCACCATGACGGGAAAATCGGGGGCGAGCGTGTGGGTGAGATCGACCACCCTGACCCCGCCGCCCCGGATGCCCGAGGCAAGGGCCGAAAGCAGCGCATCGCCGTTCATTGTCGTGGTCTCTTTCATGCGCCGAGCTCCCGTTCAAGCACCTTGGCATCCTGACGAAAGCGGGTCGCAACATCCTTGGCGACGTCACCGACGAAGCTGTCCTCGATGCCGCCTTCAAGCGCGGCGATGACGGCCTTGGCGATCTGCCCCGGGGCGACTTTGGGCGGCGGCACGGGCTGACGCCAGTCATCCTCGATGGGACCGGTGAAGACGCTCATCACCCGCACGCCGCCGGCGCGCATTTCAGACCGCAGGCATTGCAGCATCGACAGGCGGGCGGCGGCGGTTGCCGAATGGATGCCGAAATCGGGCGTGTTGGCGAGCGCGTAGACCGGCAGCACATCGAGGAAGGCGGCGGCGGAGTTGGTGCCATCCGCGCCGCGCCCGACCATGCCGGGGCCGAACGCCTGGGCGAGCCGCTGCAGGCCGAAGACGTTGACGTCGAACGAGTCCTTGGCGGTGATCATGCCCGGCGCGGAGAGAATGCCGCCGGGGCGGACATGGTCGGCGGTATTGATCAGGATATCGGTCTTGCCGCCGATCTCGCCGGCGAGATCCTGCACGGAAGTCGTGTCGGTGAGATCGAAGGCGAAGGTCTGGACGTTTTCGTGCGCCTTCAGCCGATCCTCGCCGGGATAGGGTTTCCACGGCTCGGCGATACCAACGAAAACGAGGGCGGCGCCGGCGTTGACCAACGCCTCCACAACGGCCTGGCCGACGGCGCTGCGCCCGTCGGTCACCAGCACGCGGCGGTGCTTAGGGCTTGCGGTCAGTTCGCGCAATTCCGGATCGTCGGCCATGTTCGGCGTCCTTTTCGCGGGCAGCGCCATGATGACGGCGTTGCCGCCCTTATCGAGTTGCGCGGTCATGCGTACCCGGCCCGGAACCTCGACATCGCCATGAAGATGGCAGACGACGGAGGGGCCGCAATCGAGCTTCACCATGGCGACGCGCCAGGGCGTGCGCTGGCGGAAATAGAGATCGACCGTGGTGCGGATGGTCGTCTCGGCGATAACCTCGCCGCCGTCGGGCGCGGGCTTCCAGGCGAGATCGACCGACAGGCATTCAGGGCAGGCATCGCGCGCGGGGTACATCCACGCGCCGCACGCTTTGCAGCATTGCAGTTCGAACGCGCCGCGTGAGGCGGCGGCCGACATGGCGAGCGCGGCGCGGCTTCGCTGGAGCGGCGGCAGCTCCGGCGGGCGGGTGACCTTCTGCGGGTCCTTCTTGGGCGGACGGACGATGGGATCGGTCATGGCGCAACGCCCTCCAGAATGGCCGCGCCGGAACAGAGCCCGCGGTCGTAGTTGATCATGCCGAAGCCGGAGACGAGTGCGGTGCGGGCGTCGGGCACCTGCTTTGACAGTGCTGTATGCGTCACCTGGCGCAGCGCCTCGACAAGGCCGAGATAGCCGCCGCCGGCGCCGGCCTGACCGGCCGAAAGCTGCCCGCCGGAGGTGTTTTGCGGAAAATTGCCGTCGTTGGTGAAGGAATGGGAGCGGACGAAGTCGGGCCCCTCCCCCTTCTTGCAGAAGCCCAGATCCTCGAACTGCATCATCACGATGACGGGATAGTCGTCGTAGGTTTCGACCAGATCGATATCGTCGGGCTTCATGCCGGCCATGGCGTAGAGCTCGTCGACATCCACCGCCCAGCCGCCGCGCATCTGGATCGGATCGTCCACAAAAGCGTTGTGGCGCTCGATGGTGGAGGCGAGACGGGCATGCGGGAGGCCGAGATCCTTCGCGATATCGAGCGTGGTGACGAGGAAGGCTTCGGAACCGGCACACGGCATCACGCAGTCGAACAGATGGATCGGATCGGCGATGGCGCGGGCGCCGAGATAGTCCTCCATCGTCAGCGGCTTCTTCATGATGGCGTGCGGGTAGCCGAGTGCGTTGGTGCGCTGGTCGACGCAGATCCGGCCGAAATCCTCTCGGCGAGCGCCGAAGCTGCGCATGTAGTGGTCGGTGAGCAGCGCGAAGGAGCCGTTCGGCCCGCCGTAGCCGTAGGGGTAGCTCGCATCCTGCGCGAAACGCGAGAAGGAGGAGAGCAGCTTGCGGAAACTGTCGACCTGGTTGGCATCGCCGCCGACGCAGGCAACGATGGTGGCATCGCCCGCCTCCACCGCACGCGCGGCCCGCCTGAGCGCCACGACGCCGCTGGCGCCGCCCATCGGGATGTTGTCGAGCCAGCGGGGCGACAGCCCCAGATGCTGGGTGAGGCCGACGGCGGTATCGGGCGAAAGCGTGAAGCTGGAAACCGACAGGCCGTCGATATCGGCCGGGCGGATGCCGGCACGTTTCGTCAGTTCGGACAACGCACGGGCGATCCACCAGTGCGCGGATTCCACCGAATAGCGCACATAGGGAATGGAGACCGGAACGGCGACGGCGACATTCTCGTAAGGACGGCGGGGATTGGGGCGGATGCGGGTCATTCGGTGCGCTCCCTGCTGGAAAGCGGCGGGCTCGACCGGAAGCCGTCATAGCCGGCTCCGACCACTGCTGTCCGGTTTGGATCTTTCCGCGGAGTGCAACCACCCGAAAGGCCTTGGAAAACTGGATCGAAAGCCACGGCGGACACGGGGTGTGCGGGCCTGCGCTTGAGCTTGGACCGCCGGATCTCCGTTATTTCAACAAGTCTCTCCAGCGTCATCCCGGACGCGACGCGGTGCGAAGTACCGCCTCGCAGATCCGGGATCACCCCTCGGTGTCCGCCGCTCGAGGTCCCGGGTCTGCGCAGCAGCACTGGCGTGCTGCAACGCGCCCGGGATGACGCCAACGAGATTGAACAGGGACGCGCGATTGCCGATCGGAGCCGGCAACGACGGGGAGAGATTTGAGCCGTCGACCTCATGGGCGGGGGTTGGGCCGGTGTTTCGAACGGGTCTCGCGGGCTTTGCGGACGCGGCTTACCCCCACCCCTGCCCCCTCCCCTCAAGGGGGAGGGGAATGAGGGCGCCCTGCTTGTGGCGGAGACTTTCCAAGGGCGCGGAGCCAGTCTCTCTCCCCCTTGAGGGGTGCGGATCGCGATATCGCGGGGCATTGCGGGGCCGGTTGGCAGACACTCATTCATGCTACGCCGTCCGCTTCTTCATGGCGCAGGTATCAAGCGCGCGGCCGGAGGCGATGGCCTCCTCCACGGCGATCTTCAGCGCGCCGCGCTGGATCTTTTCCGTCGAGGTGAGCGGGATCGAGGACACGAAGGCGACGAAGCCCGGCGCCTTGTAGTAGGCAAGCCGCGACAGGCAGAAGCGCACGATGTCCTCAGCCAGACGCCGCGCGGCGGCCTCGTCGGCGGGCGGATTTTCCGGCACCACCAGCGCCACCACCTCATCGCCGCGAACGGGATCGGGCGTCGGCGCCACGGCGACCTGACGGACGCCGGGATGGGTGACCAGCACCGCCTCCACCTCCACCGCCGAAATGTTCTCGCCGGAGCGGCGGATGACGTTCTTCTTGCGGTCGATGAAATGGAACCGGCCGTCGGCATCGCGCGAGACCACGTCGCCGGTGTTGAGATAGCCGCCGGCCCAGGCCGCAGCGGTGGCCTCCGCATCCTTCAGGTATTCGCGGAAAAAACCGCGCTTCGGATCGGGCCCTGCCCAGCGCACCAGCAATTCGCCCGGCTCATCCGTGCCCGCTTCCGAGCCGTCCTCGCGGCGGATCGCGATATCCATTTCAGGCCCCGGCTTGCCGAAACAGCTCGTGCCGATCTTGCGCGGCTCGGTGCTGGCTATGACGACGGCGCCGGCCCCCGTTTCGGTCATCGCCCAGGCCTCCAGCAGCGGAAAGCCGAAGCGCTCCTCGAAGGGCGCGTGAAGGGTGCGGTCGACGCCCGCGCCGAAGCCGAAGCGGACCTTGTGATCGCGGTCGGCGGGCGATGGCGGAGCCGACATCAGCATGGCCGGCATGACACCGAGATAATGGATCACGGTGGCGCCGAAGCCGCGCACGCTCGCCCACCAGGAGCGGGGATGGAAGCGGTCGAGGATGCAGATCGAGCCCCCCACCGTCATCATCGCCATGACGGAATAGGCCATGGCGTTCATGTGGAAGACGGGCAGCGGGGTGAGCATGCGCTCGGCCGGCTCGACATGGAGCGCGCACAGATCGCCGACGGTGGCGTACCATTCGCCGGCGAGCAGGAAATAGTCGTTGGCGAGCACGCAGCCCTTCGGCCGGCCGGTGGTGCCGGAGGTATAGAGCAGCGCGCATTCCGTTGCGCGGTCGGGCGCAGCGTCCCGGTTTGCGGCGGGGCGCGGCGGGGCCGGGATCAGATCGTGCGGGGTGATAACGTGCGCGATGCTGCCTGAGCCCGTTCCGGCGGCCTCAGCCGCGGCGGCGAGCTCCGCGACCCGCTCGGGGATCGCCACCACGAGCGCGGCTTCGGAATGGCCGATCAGGTATTCCAGTTCGGCGGAGCGCAGGTCCGGATTGATCGGCACCACGGAGACGCCGAGCGCATTGAGCGCGAACCAGTTGATCAGGAAATCCGGCCGGTTCTGCAACAGCATCGCAACCCGGTGGCCGGCGCCGTAGCCGGCTTGCGAAAAGAGCGCGGCGCGGGCCTCCACCGCCTCCAACATCGCGCCGTAGGAGATTTCGCCCGGCTCGATGCCATAGACCTGCGCCGTCTCCGGCAGGACCGCGAGGAACGGCCGGTCGGGAAAACGCCCGGCGGTGCGGCGGAAGCGGCCGAAGACGGAGGCGTCGTCCAGGACGCCGGGCAGCAGTTCGGGCAACAGTTCGGGAAGAAGGCCGGTCGTAAGCGTCATGCGCCGTGCCTCACATGAAAAGCTGGATGTTGCCGAAGGCGGCATCGAAATTGACGAGATCCACCCGCTTCAGGACGATCTTCAGCTTGCCCCCCTCCAGCCTGAGCGTGTGGCGCGCCCAGCCGGCATAGAAGGTGATTTCGTCGCCGCGCGTCTCGGCATAGTGGAAGGGGGTGTAGGTCTTGAAGACATTCGCCGCCGCGTCCATCTCGTCGACCTGCGGCAGCTGCAACAGGTGCTGGCAGCGGCTTTTGGGCTTTTGCGAGAAGGTGCGCGCGCCGGCGAGCCGTTCGACGCGCACGGTCAGCAGCAGCCGGTCCTCGTACATGAGCGAGGGCTGCAGCCTCGGATCGCTCTGCTGCCATTCCAGCGGCATCCAGTAGTAACCGTCTTCGGCAAAGAGCGCGAGCCAGTCGTCGTAGCGCAGCTCGTCGAGAAGACGCGCTTCGCGGGTGACGAAATCGATCAGGTCCTTCTCGGTGACGCGGGTCGTCTCGGTGCTATCGACTATCATTCGGCCGCCTCCCGGTCCTGCGCGCTGTCTTCGCCCGAGGTCGCATCGCCGGGGGCGTTCATGAATTTCAGCCAGGCGTGGAACTGGTTGCGCATCTGGCGTTCCGACGTGCCGCCGGCGAGATCCGTCACGTCCTCCGCCTCGCCCGGTTCGTAAAGGCGGCGGATATCGACCCATTCCTGACCGTCGGCATGGAGGCCCTGCTGGGCGCGCTCGTACATCTCCAGATCGTCGTGACCGACGATGGAGGTGGGGGCGTTGATGAAGCGGTTGTACATGAGCGTGCGCTCGAACAGCATGTCGGGGGCGCCGACGAGGCGGAAGGTGTAGCTCTCCACCAGCGTGCGGTCGGCGGCGATGGGCTTGAAGACGCGCAGCGTCTGGATCGGCCCCTTGATCATGATGTTGGGGAAGTAGACCGTGTTGTGCCGGTTCTCACCGAGGATCTTCTTCGCGCGTTCCTCGCCGTAGGCCTCCACCATCTGCTCGAAATAACCCGGCACGGCGGAATAATCGGCGTGGATGGAGGTGTTGACGCCGGTGTGGCCGTGACCGTTCGGCCAGACGCGCAGGCCCATGCCTTCGAAGAAGTCGTAGGACGACATGAAGGGAGCGTAGAGCTCCACCGCCATCGGCTTCGGCCCGCCCTTCTCCTTCTCGCGCTCCCAGACAGAGACCGCGGTGCCGGCGGAGGATTCGTGCGCGACCATCGGGTGGCAGGTGTCGGTCTGGTTCTCCACCAGCATCTTCCAGTTGCAGGTGTGCATGTAGCGCAAGGGCGCGCCTTCCAGTACCAGCTTTCCCTCCGGCGAGCGGTCGACCATATTGTCGATGGAGGTCAGGCTCTCGCCGAAGAAATCCTCAAAGCCGATGCCCTCGGGCGCAAGCCGGGCGAAGATGAAATCGCGGTGGACATGGGTGGCGCCGACGGGCTTCAGGCCCCGGGACGCGTCGGACTGCTTGAGGCCGGTGCCCTCGTAGCCCTTCTTCATCGGGATCGCGAGCAGCTTGCCGTCGGTCTTGAACGACCATGCGTGATAGGGACAGCGGAAGAACTTTCCGGTGTTGCCGCAAGGCTCGGACGCGATCTTGGTGCCCTTGTGCGGGCAGCGGTTGTAGAGGACGTGGATGGAACCGTCGCCATGGCGCGAGGCCAGCACCGGCTGGTCGCCGATGTCGGTTGTCAGGTAGTCGCCGGGGTTCGGGATCTGGCTGGCATGGCCGACATAGACCCAGGTGTTGGCGAAAAGCCGCTTCATCTCGAGTTGGAAGACATCCGGATCGATGTAGACGTCGCGATGGACGCATTCCGGCTTGACCAGCGCCTTCAGCGCTTGCGGGTCGCTCGCGTACTTTCCCATGACAACTCTCCCATCCTCTAAAGGCTCTTTGAACCTGACCGCTGGCGGACCGGCTCAAGGTCCGCTACCCGCGGAGCACCGCCGCATTCGTTCGGCGTTACGCTCCGTCTCCGCTCCCCAGCTCATTGCTCGATTGTCATTCCCGCGAAGGCGGGAATCCAGCATTCCAGAGACGGCGCGGACCTCCCCCCAAACCCGATCCCGGGGTTACTGGATCCCCGCCTTCGCGGGGATGACAATCGAGGGTGGAGCGGGCGCCGGCTGACAAACTCACGCCTTCCATCATCCCTCCTAAAGGTCCAGCACGAGGAGCGGCGTCTTCGATCTCGAGACGCATATCTGCATCACCGTGTTGGACGCCTTTTCCTCATCCGACAGCACGACATCGCGGTGGTCGGGTATTCCCTCCAGCACGCCGGTCTGGCAGATGCCGCAATCGCCGCGCTGGCAATCATAGACGACATCATGGCCGGCCGCCTCCAGCGCCTCGATGATCGTCTGGTCGGCCGCGACCGTGACGATCTCGCCGCTCGAGGCGATCTTGACGTCGAAAGCGGCGTCCCCGCCGGCATGGATGGCCGGCGCGGTGAACAGTTCGAAAACCAGCTGATCGGCCGGCCGTTTGGCCTCAGCCCAGGCCGCCTTCACCGCCTCGATCATGCCCGTGGGGCCGCAGACATAGGCGGTGGCGTCCGCTGGCAGCTCGGCGATCAGATCCGCGAAATCGGGCCGGCCCGGTGCCGTATCGTCATAATGGACCGCCAGACGCGCGCCACAAAAGGGTTCGAGCGTGGCGAGGAAGGCGAGTTCGCCTTTCGCCCGGCCGCAATAGTGGAGGCGGAAGTCGCGCTCCCCGGCGGCGAGCCGCGCGGCCATCGACAGGATCGGCGTGATGCCGATGCCGCCGGCGATCAGCAGCACGGGATCGGGCGCGGATCTCAGTTCGAACTGGTTGATCGGCCCTTTCGCCTCGACCCGGTCGCCCTCGGCAAGGGCGTGGATATAGTCGGAGCCGCCGGCGCTCTGCTCCTCGCGGCGCACGCCGAGGACATAGTGCCGGCCTGTGCGCCAGTCGGGATGATCGACCAGCGAATAGGGCCTGTCGCCGCCGCCGGGAAGCTTCACCCGGATATGGGCGCCCGGCGTCCAGTCCGGCAGCGCCGCATCGCGCGCGGTCTCCAGCACCACGGCGCGCACCAGCGGCGTCTCGGTGATGATCTTGCGGACGATGAAGGCGAGATCCTCCAAGGCGCTGTCCTCCCAGAATGCTCGTTTCCGGCTCAGTTGCTCTTTTCCGGCGCAGCGACGGCCGGGGGCCTGTCGAGCCCCGCCATGCGCAGCATCGCCATGAAGCCTTCCATGCGCTGGCGCCGGTAGGCTGCAACGTCCATGCCATCGTAATCGTAGAAACCGCGACCGTCGCGCAGGCCCCGGCGGTTTTCTTCCATGTTCTCGTGGATGAGCGTGGGGGCCTCGAAGCGCTTCTCCCCCGTCACCTCGGCCATGTAGCGGCTGGCGTGAAAGAGGATATCGCCGCCGCCCCAGTCGATGAACTCCAGAAGTCCGAGGACGGCGAAGCGGAAACCGAAGCCGTAGCGGGTCGCCTTGTCTATGTCCTCGGCCGAGGCCACGCCTTCCTCCACCATCCTTGCGGCCTCGTTCATGGCGAGCATCTGGATGCGCGGGACGATGTAGCCGGGGCTGGCGGCGCATTCGACCGGCACCTTGCCGATGGCCTCCAGCAGGGTCTTGAGTTCGTCCACGACCGCGCGGTCGGTCTCGTGCGTGGGGCTGAGCTCGACGAGGGGCACGAGGAAGGCCGGGTTCAGCCAGTGGGCGTTGAGAAAGCGCGCCGGGCGGCCGGAAAGTGCGGCAAGCTGCGTGGAGAGATAGGTGGAGGTGGTGGAGGCGACGATCGCCTCAGGCCCGGCGGCGGCATCGATCAGCGCCAGCGCGTCGCGCTTGGCCTCGTCGGTTTCCGGCACCGCCTCGAAGACGATGCGGGCATCCGCCAGCGCTTCGCCCGCTTTCTCGCGCGGCACAACGCTCACGCGCTTCAGGATCGCATCGACATGCGCGGCGTCGAAGCCACCGAGGCCGGCAATCATCTCCAGCGTGGAGCGGATTTCGTCGAACGTGTCCGCTTCCAACCGCGCGTAGCCTTCCGCATCGCGCTGCTTGGCATCGACGAGGCGGATGTCGTGGCCGGCCCAGGCCGCGCAATGGGCGATGCCGCGCCCCATGCGGCCGGCCCCGACGCAGGCGATGACGGGACGCGCGGAAGCCATCGGATCAGACCCCCTGCATGAGCATGGCGGTCATGTCCGCACGGCTCATGCCATTGAGCCCGAGCGTTTTCAGCGTGCGGCCGGATGTGCGGAAATCGTCCCCGGCAACCGCGCTGGCGATGGCGAGCAGGCCGGCGGCGACAGGAACCGGGACGCCCGCCCATTCGCCAACCGAGACGAGGAAGGACAGGCCCATGCGCGTATCCTCCTGAAGGTAGCGGTGGGTGGAGAAATCGAGCTTCTCGTGCCAGTCGCCGGAATCGACCAGCTTGTCGTGCGCGAGGTTGCCGTACATCCAGTTTGACGTGTTGTAGTGGTCGGCGAGCGGGAAATGCGGCGCGCCGTAGCCCAGCGCCTCGCGCACCGCGATGCGTTCGCCGTCGAGCGCGCCGTGCACCCGGCGGATGGAGGGCTGCGTGCCCTCGTTGTGGATGTCCCAGCGGTCGAAATGCTCGATCGGGCCGGCATTCATGAAGATGAGCGGCGGGTGGATGATCGGTCCGGCGTTCATCAGCGCGCCCGACAGCGCATCCTCGATCGGCTCGATCGTATCGGGAAAGGCCTGCGCGATGACGGCGATGGCCTTGTCCGTCAGCCGCGCGGGCATGACGCCGGTGGGCAGGCGCGAGGCGCGGGTGGTGATCGCAACCTCGTCTGCCCCGTGCTTGCGCGCGAGCCAGGGCAGCGTGCCGGTTTCGGCGATCATCACTTCCGCCGTGCAGCCTTTGTCGCGCAGGACCTTCATCATGACATAGGAGCCGAAAGTGCCCGGCGGCAGGAAGATCACCTGACCGTCGCCAAGATGCGGGGCCAGCAGAGCGGCGATGTCGGCTTGCGCGAAGGCCGGGGTCGGGACGACGATCAGCTCGGCGCCGGTTACCGCCTCGCCGATATCGAGCGTCGGCAGGGCGATTGCCGCATCGCGCACACCGGCGGCATCGCGCAGGCGGATCGTCTTCGTTTCCAGGAGAGAGCGAAATCCATCGGCATCGCGCCGCCAGAAGCGGACTTCATGCCCCGCATCCGACAGGTCGGCTGCTGCCGCGTAGGATCCGTTTCCGCCCCCGAGAACCGCAATCTTCATCCGCTCCCCCTCGTTTTGTGCCGGAACCAGTCAATACTTTAATCTTAAAAATTACAAGAGTAAAATATCTCGTCCGGTACGGCCGTTTCTGTCCGGTTTGAGGTCGTGCTGCGTCCTTCAATCCCTCCACCGTCTTTGCCGGCGACGGCATGGGCGGGCGGGGGCGCTGGATCACCCGGACCGAGCCGGGTGATGACGGCGGAGTGGCATGAGCGGTGCGGACGCTCCTCCGGCCGGCCCGCGACACTTTCTTCCCAAGCCCCGCATTTGCCACGACAAACGGTGGATTCAATGCGGGATCTTGTATATTGAACGTGGCACAGGATTTATTTAGACCTAAAACAAATTGTCGATCCAAGGAAATTTCCGTTGAACGACGCCCCCTGCCGCCCGCACCCAGGCGGTCCGTTTCAAGGGGCCCACGGAACGCCAGCGCCAATGTGGCCGGCAACAAGGGCCGGGATCGACCGAACGGTGACGAGAGGCGGAGACCGCGCGTGCGCAAGAGGACTGAAACAGACATATCGGAACCGCTTGATGCGGAAACGGGCCTGCACGCGCGCCCCAATGACCATCGCACGGAATTGCGGCTGTGGCTGAGGCTGCTGACCTGCGCCAACCTGATCGAGGCGGAGATCCGCAAGCGGCTGCGCGAACGCTTCGCCACCACGCTGCCGCGCTTCGACCTGATGGCGCAGCTGGAACGCGCGCCTGACGGCATCATGCTGGGCGAGCTGTCGCGCCGGATGATGGTTTCCAACGGCAATGTCACCGGGCTTGTCGAGCGCCTCGTGCAGGAGGGCCTGCTGGAACGTCAGGTCTCCGAGACCGACCGGCGTGCGGTCCGGGTGCGGCTGACGCCGCATGGAAAGACGGTCTTCGCCGAGATGGCCAAGGCCCATGGCGACTGGTTGGGCGAACTCATCGGCGCGATGGACGAGAGCGCGCAGGAGGACCTGTGGGCGCGGCTCGGCGTGCTCAAGGCCTCCGTCCACAAGGCCAGTGAACACGACGGCGCATGCTGAGCGTACCCGCGATGCGCTTTTCCCACCTCGTCTTCTTCGAAGCCCCCGCCGGGGCGCAGGCCGACGATACCCAAGCTCGGGCCGGCGAACGGGAAATCGACGCGGTGCGCGATTGCCTTGCCGCGATCCCCGGACTGACGCGGGCGCTCATCTATACGCCGGCCAGGGCCAGCGATCTCTTCACCGACGATCCCGGCGCGCCCTGTTTCGGGTTTCAGCTGTGCTACGACGAGATCGAGGCGCTGGAGGCGGCCGCCCTTGCCGGCGGCGCCCTGCACGATCTGTCGACGGGCGCGGCTTCCATCCGCCTCTCCGAAACGGGGCTTGCCGGTGCCACGGTGCGCCATCAGGCGATGCTGACGCGGCATTTTCCCGTAGCGCAGCCGCGCGCCCTGCCCGCCGTCCATTGCAGCTTTGCCGTCCACTATCCGGGGCCGGCAGCGGACGAGAATGCCTGGCACGATCACTACATCGCCAATCACCCGCCGATCATGGCGCGGTTTCCGGGCATTCTGGAAATCGAGATCCTGACAAGGCTCGACTGGCGCGACCACCTGCCGTGGCAGCGTGTCCACCACATGCAGCGCAACCGCGTGGCGTTCGAAAGCCCCGAGGCGCTGACCGCGGCGCTGCATTCGCCGGTGCGCCACGAGATGCGCGCCGACCTCGCTTGCTTCCCGGCCTTTGAGGGCGGCAACTTCCACTATCCGTTCCGCACGGAAGTGGTGCCGAGCACGCGGTAGAGCGCTTCATGGTCTGGTGGAAGCGGGTCGCGGGTATTCTTTCTGCGGCCCATCCTTCGAGACGGCGCTGACGCGCCTCCTCAGGATGACGTTGTGTGTCTTGTTGGTTCCACCGAAATCACAACCCGATAACGTCATCCTGAGGAGCCGTCGCAGACGGCGTCTCGAAGGATGGGCGCCTTGCTTCCGTCGGGCCGTGAAACGCTCCAATGCCCCTGGGGCCCTGCCCACTTTATATCCATTTGCATTCGTTTTCAGCGCCGAGATGACTGTTTTTCTTCCCAATATCCTGCAATTTCATCCACACCAATGATTGCATATGCATATTTTCAAGCTTAGACTTTCTCGTGTCGGGATACGGTGCGCGCCTGTGTGGCCGCAGGCCCGGTATGAGAACACGAGGCGGCATGCGCGCGAAGATGGCTGAAAAGGCTCTGAAGGACAGCAGGGACGCGGCCCGCCCCGCCGAGGGACCGGACCGGGGCGAGACCGTCAGGCCGCTCGGCGAGATCGGGCTGCAGCAGTTCGCGCCCTACCTGATGAACCGGGTGATGGGGCGCTACAACGCCAATCTGCGCGAGGGCCTGCGTTCGCGCGACCTGACCACGCCGCAGATGCGAGCGCTGGCAGTGATGGCGGTCGCCGACGGGCTCACCGTCAACGAGCTTGCCGTCTACACGGTGACCGAACAATCGACGATGAGCCGGACGCTGGACGCGATGGAGGCGCAGGGGCTTTTGCGCCGCGAAACCCTGGAGGCCGACAACCGGGTCCGCCGCATTCACCTGACGCCGGCCGGCCGGGCGCTGTTCGACGAGGTGTGGCCGGTGATGTGGCAGGCCTTCCGCTCGCTGTTCCGGGACGTGAATGATGCGGAATACGCCGCCTTCGTCGCGGTGCTGCAGAAGATGCTGCGCAACGTGCGCGAACACGACTTCTAGAGGACGCGGAGCGGCGCGGATATCTGGGTGCAGGTCCGCTCTCGCACCCTTCGCGCGCGCTCTCCGCTGTCATCCCCGCGAAGGCGGGGATCCAGTAACCACCGGATCGGGTTTTGCGGCACGGACGCGAGGCCTCTGGAATGCTGGATCCCCGCCTTCGCGGGGATGACAACGAAGAAAGAAGATACCGCGCAGACTAACGAACCGACGCCGAGGAGGGGAATATGGCCGAACGTTCTTTCGCCAGGGAAGTGGAAAAGCTGCGCCTGAGCGACGGCGAGGAGTTCCACGGCGAGGGCATCCTCGCGATGACCAAGGCGCTTCTGGAATGCGGCGTCGGCTATGTCGGCGGCTATCAGGGGGCGCCGATCAGCCACCTGATGGACGTGCTGGCCGATGCGCAGGACATTCTGGGCGAACTCGGCGTACATTTCGAGGCCTCCGCCTCGGAGGCGACCGCCACCGCCATGCTGGCGGCCTCCGTCCATTATCCGATCCGTGGCGCGGTGACCTACAAGTCCACCGTCGGCACCAACGTCGCCTCCGACGCGCTCGCCAATCTGGCGTCCGGCGGGGTCACCGGCGGCGCGCTGATCATCGTCGGCGAGGATTACGGCGAAGGCTCCTCCATCATGCAGGAGCGCAGCCACGCCTTCGCGATGAAAAGCCAGGTCTGGCTGCTCGACCCGCGCCCGAACCTTCCAACAATCGTCAAGACGGTGGAAGATGCCTTCGAGCTTTCGGAAGCCTCCAACACGCCGGTGATGATGGAGGTGCGCATCCGCTGCTGCCATGTGCACGGCAGCTTCACGACGAAGGCCAACAAGCGCCCGCCGGTGACGGTTGCCGACGCGCTGGAAAACCCGCGCCGCGACACCGCCCGCATCGTGCTGCCGCCCGCCTCCTTCCTGCACGAACACGAGAAGATCAACACGCGCTGGCCGGCCGCCGTCCGGTTCATCAAGGAGCGCGGCATCAACGAGTTCTTCGGCCCCGAGACGGGCCGCATCGGCATCGTCATGCAGGGCGGCATGTACAACGGCGTCATCCGCGCGCTGCAGCGTTCGGGTCTTGCCGATACCTACGGCGAGACGAAGGTGCCGCTTTATGTGCTCAACGCCGTCTATCCGCTGATCGACGACCAGTTCCTCGATTTCTGCCGGGGCAAGGACGCGGTCATCGTGGTGGAGGAAGGCCAGCCGAACCACATCGAGCAGGCCTTCGGCGACATGCTCTACAAGGCCAGCGGCACGACGAAGCTCTGCGGCAAGAACTATCTGCCGATGGCCGGCGAATATACCGGCCAGGTGATGCTCGACAGCCTCGGCGCCTTCGTGCGCGACCACGATCCCGGCATTCTCGATGCGCGGGTGCGCGCGCCCAACAGGCCCGTCGAGCTGCCCGACATGACGCCGCTTGCCGACAACGTGCCGGGCCGCCCGCCGGGGTTCTGCACCGGCTGCCCGGAACGCCCGATCTTCGCCGCGACCAAGCTCGTGGAGCAGGAACTGGGGGCCCACCACATCGCCTCCGACATCGGCTGTCATCTCTTCTCGATCATGCCGCCCTTCGAACTGGGCGGCACGACGATGGGCTATGGCCTCGGGCCCGCGTCCGCCTCCGCCTTCAATTCGCCGGATGCCAAACGCCGCTCGATCTCGTTTGTCGGCGACGGCGGCTTCTGGCACAACGGGCTGACATCCTCCATCGGCAATGCGGTGTTCAACCGCAACGACGGCGTCATCGTCATCGTCGACAATTTCTATTCGGCGGCGACCGGCGGGCAGGACATCCTGTCCTCGCGCGCCAATAACAAGTCGAAATCGACCAGGCACCCGATCACCGCTGCGGTGAAGGGCATGGGCGTGAAATGGGTCCGCCATATCGAGCGCACCTACGATGTCGGCCTGATGCACGAAACCCTGCGCGAGGCGCTGACGACGGATGAGACGGGCCCGAAGGTCATCGTCGCTTCCTCGGAATGCATGCTGAACAGGCAGCGGCGCGAGAAGCCGCAACTCGCTGCGGCGGTCAAGGAGGGGCGGCGCGTGGTGAAGCCGCGCTTCGGTGTGGACGAGGACGTGTGCACCGGCGATCACGCCTGCATGCGGCTGTCGGGCTGTCCGTCGCTGTCGGTGAAGACGCTCGACGATCCCTTGCGCGACGATCCGGTGGCCGCCATCGACCACACCTGCGTCGGTTGCGGCAATTGCGGCGAGGTGGCGGATGCCGCCGTGCTGTGCCCCTCGTTCTATCAGGCAGAGACCGTGTTCAACCCCAGCGGCTTCGAGCGCTTCGCCAACCGCCTGCGCCAGCGCGTCATCGGCTGGCTGCAGGCCCGGCGCGACCGCAGCCGCCTCGTCTTCGAGGAGATCTGAGATGAACGAGAAGACCATTGCGGCCGCGAAGGCCGATGCCCCCAAGGCAGACGACGCCGGCCGCATCATCTCGGTTGCCATCCTCGCGGTCGGCGGCCAGGGCGGCGGGGTGCTGACCGACTGGATCGTCTCCGTCGCCGAGGCCAACGGCTACCGGGCGCAATCGACCTCGGTCGCCGGCGTCGCCCAGCGCACCGGCGCGACGATCTACTATGTCGAGATGTGCAAGGACACCGGCCGCCAGCCGGTCTTCTCGCTGTCGCCCGCGCAAGGCGATGTCGACGTGCTGATCGCGGCGGAGCTGATGGAGGCGGGCCGCTCGGTCATGCGCGGTTTCGTGACACCCGACCGCACGACGCTGATCACCTCCTCCCACCGCATCGCCGCCGTATCGGAAAAGATCGCGCCGGGCGACGGGCGTGGCTCGTCGGATGCGGTTCTCGACACCGCGCGCAAGGCTGCAAAGACGCTCATCGCCTTCGACATGGAAAGAATGGCGGTTGCGGCCGGCAGCGTGATTTCGTCGAGCCTCTTCGGCGCGCTGGCGGGCTCCGGCGTCCTGCCGTTTTCCCGCGAGAGCTACGAGGAAACGATCCGCGCCTCCGGCCGGGGCGTTGCCGCAAGCCTCAGGGCGTTCGGTGCCGCCTATGACAGAACCGTAGCGGGTGCCGAACCGGCGACGGCCGAGGCAGAGCCCGATGTTCGCGGCACGGATGAGGTGGCCGGCGCGCAAGGGTCGCCCGCGCTGCTGTTCGGCTGGCAGGAGCTCGTCTCGCGCACCCGCGCCCTGCCCCGGCCCGCGCACGACATGGCGCTTGCGGGCCTGCGCAAGGTGGTCGACTATCAGGACCTCGCCTACGGGGCGGAGTATCTAGCCGGACTTGAACGCGCCGTCGCGCTCGATGACGAAGGCCACGACCACGCGCTCTCCATCACGGCGGCGAAGTATCTCGCCAACGCGCTGTGCTACGACGATATCGTGCGGGTCGCGGATCTGAAGACGCGGGCGAGCCGGTCCGCGCGCGTTCGCCGGGAGGTGGGTGTCGATGGCGAAACCGTGCTGCGGGTGACGGAGTATTTCCATCCGCGCATCGAGGAAGTCTGCGGCACGCTGCCGGCGGGGCTCGGGGCCTTCATCGAAGCGCGGCCGGGCCTGTCGCGCTGGCTCGATGCGCGCCTCAACAAGGGCCGGCGCATCCGCACCGACGGTCTTTTCGGTTTCACGCTGTTGTGGGGGCTTGCGGGGCTGAAGCGCTGGCGGCGCCGGCTGCTGCGTCACCGGGTGGAGAGCGCGCATGTCGGCACATGGTACGATCTGGCGCTCGAAACCGCCCCGGCCGATTACGCCCTGGCGGTGGAGATCCTCGCCTGCCGCCGCCTCATCAAGGGCTACAGCGACACCCACGCGCGCGGGCTTTCGAAATACGACCGGGTCATCGGCGCGCTGCCGATGCTGGAAGGCCGGCAGGACGCCGCCGACTGGCTGCGCCGGCTGAGGGAAGCGGCACTCAAGGATGAGAAAGGCACGGCACTCGACGGCGCGCTGCAGACGGTGGCGTCATTTGCGATGCCGGAGAGCGGGGCGGCCTGAGGGGGGCGCGTTGGGGGAATGGGCTTGGGAGCGGTTCATGCTTTGGCGGAAGCGCTCAGTAGGGAAAACACCTCTCCCATGGGGAGAGGTCGGACCAAAGGTCCGGGTGAGGGGGGGCAGGTTCTCCGTATCCACGAAAGCCCAACACCCCTCACCCCAGCCCTCTCCCTATGGGAGAGGGGGCGGATACGGCTGCTTCCGTGAAAAGATGAAACGCTCTCGGAGCGGCCTTCGGCGCACCGATCCCCTTAGCCTTACCTTCCCCATGCCTCACACTGCAGGCAGAACTGCCGTCGCCTCGATCTCCACCAGCGCCTCGTCCTCCACCAGCGCCTGGACGACGACCATCGTCATCGCCGGGAAGTGGCGGCCCATCACACGGCGGTAGGCCTCGCCCACCTCGCGCTGGCGGGCGAGGTATTCGCCCTTGTCGATGACGTACCAGGTCAGGCGCACGATGTGCTCGACACCGCCGCCGGCGGCCTTCACCACATCCACGATGTTGACGAGCGCCTGTTCCATCTGGCCGATGAAATCCCGGCTCTCGAACACCTGATCCCGGTTCCAGCCGATCTGCCCGGCGATGTAGAATTGTCGCCCCTCGGCGACGATGCCGTTGGCATAGCCCTTGGGCTCCTGCCAGCCGTCGGGATGAATGATCTCAAACATGGTCCGCTCAAGCCTTTCCCGATGCGGCCGCCAGGGTCTGGCGGGCAATGATGACTTTCTGCACGTCGGATGCACCCTCATAGATCCGGAGCGCCCGGATTTCGCGATAGAGGCTTTCGACGATGTGGCCCTTGCGCACACCCTCGCCGCCGTGGATCTGGACCGCCATGTCGATGGCCTTCTGTGCCTGTTCGGTGGCGAAGAGCTTGGCCATCGCCGCCTCGCGGCTGACGCGGGCCGCACCCTTGTCCTTCATCCACGCCGCCCGGTAGACCAGCAAGGCCGCCGCATCGACATCGAGCGCCATGTCGGCCACGTGCCCCTGGACCATCTGCAGATCGAACAATGGCGCGCCGAAGAGATGGCGGCTCTGCACGCGCGAAACCGTCTCGTCGAGCGCGCGGCGCGCAAAGCCGAGCGCGGCGGCCGCCACCGTGGCGCGGAAGACATCGAGCACCGACATGGCGATGCGGAAGCCCGCGCCGGGCTGGCCCAGCATCGCGGAGGCCGGAATGCGGCAGTCCTCGAACCTCAGCCGCGCCAGCGGATGCGGCGCGACAGTTTCCAGCCGTTCGGCGACCGTGAAGCCGGGAAGATCTGCGGGCACGATGAAGGCCGACAGACCTTTCGCCCCCTCTCCCTCGCCGGTGCGGGCAAACAGCGTGTAGACGTCGGCGATGCCGCCGTTGGAGATCCAGGTCTTCTCGCCGTTCAGCACATAATCGTCGCCGTCGCGCGTCGCGCTCAGCGTGATGCTGGCGACGTCGGAGCCCGAGGCGGGCTCCGTCAGCGCGAATGCCGACAATGCCTTGCCGGCCCGCGTCCGCGTCAGCCATTCGGCCTTTTGCGCCTGCGACCCGAAAAGCGAGATCGCGCCGGTGCCGAGGCCCTGCATGGCGAAGGCGAAATCGGCCAGCCCCTCGTGGCGGGCCAGCGTTTCGCGGATGAGACACAGGCTGCGCACGTCGAGCCCGCTTGAAGGATCATCCGGATCCACGGCGGAATGGACGAGCCAGCCGCCCGCGCCGAGCTTTGCCACCAGATCGCGGCAGGCGGCATCGATGTCGCAATGATCGACATGGGCGAGCGTGTCGGCGGCCCAGGCGTCGAGCCCTTCGGCCAGGGCGCGGTGGCGACCTTCAAAGAACGGCCAGTCGAGAAAGCTCCTGTCCGCCATCAATCGCCCCCGAAAACCGGCTTCTGCTTTGCGACGAACGCGTCGTAGGCGCGCTTGAAATCCTTCGTCTGCATGCAGATCGCCTGGGCCTGGGCTTCCGCCTCGATGGCCTGTTCGAGGCTCATGTTCCATTCCTGGTTGAGCATGGTCTTGGTCATCATGTGACCGAAGGTCGGCCCGGCCGCGATGCGCCTTGCGATCGCGTCGGCCTCCGCCTCCAGCGCCTCAGGCTCCACGATGCGGGAATAGAAGCCCCAGCGCTCGCCTTCCTCGGCGCTCATCGCGCGGCCGGTGTAGAGCAGTTCCGCAGCCCGGCTCTGGCCGATAATGCGCGGCAGGATCGCACACGCCCCCATGTCGCAGCCGGCAAGCCCGACCCGGGTGAACAGGAACGCGGTCCTGGCGTCGGCCGTCGCGATGCGGATATCGCTCGCCATGGCGACGATCGCGCCGGCGCCGACGCACACGCCGTCGACGGCGGCCACGATCGGCTTGCCGCAACCGATCATCGCCTTGACCAGATCGCCGGTCATGCGGGTGAATTCCAGTAGGCCCTTCATGTCCTTGGACAGAAGCGGCCCGATGATGTCGTGTACGTCGCCGCCTGACGAGAAGTTGCCGCCGTTGGAGGTGAACACCACCGCCTTGATCGCGTCCTCGTAACGCAGCGCGCGGAACCAGTCGCGCAACTCCGCATAGCTTTCGAAGGTGAGCGGGTTCTTGCGCTCCGGCCGATCAAGCGCGACGGTCGCGATGCCGTCGGCGATGGTGCATCTAAAGTGCTTCGTCGAGCCTTCAGCTATCCCCGTCATGGGCGCCCTTCCCTCCCTGAACGTCACGTGTCTTGTTGTCTTCGAACCGGTCGGCGATGGTGCCGAACAGCGATATCAGGTGATCGGCCTCGTCCGGATCGATCGCTCCCAGAAGCTCATCGACCCAGGCCTCGTGCACGGCGGCGAGCTCGGCGAAGGTTTCCCGTCCCCGGTTCGTCAACCGCACGATCATGGCGCGGCGGTCGCCCTCCACCGGCACGCGGACGATGAGCCCGTCCTTCACCAGCCGGTCGACGATGCCGGTGACGTTGCCGTTGGAAACCCGCAGGACGCCGGACAATTCGCTCATCCTGAGGCCCGTGTCATCGCGGTAGAGCGCGGCGAGCACGTCGAAGCGCGGCAGGGTGGAGCCGAACTCCACCCGCAGCCGCTCGCGCAGCTCCGCCTCCACGAAACGTGACACCTTGAGGATGCGCAGCCAGAGCCGCAGCCGCTCCTTGGACACGGCCCCAACACTCGGCAAGGTGCGCTTTTCGGGCCCCGGCGCCTTCGGCTTCATGTCTCGCCCCCGGAGACCGAGATCGCCTGACCGGTGACCGAGGCCGCCCCCTCGCCGCAGAGCCAGAGCACGGCATCCGCCACCTCGCGCGGCTGGATGAAGCGGCCCTGCGGATTGCCCTTCACGAGGATGGCGGCGGCCTCCTCGCGGCTGCGGCCGGTCTTCGCCATGATGTTGGCGAGCGTTTCCTCCAGCATCGGCGTTTCGGTGTAGCCGGGGCAGACCGCGTTCACCGTGATGCCGGTCGGCGCAAGTTCCAGCGCCAGCGACCGCGTGAGCCCGATGACGCCGTGTTTCGCGGCGCAGTAGCCCGACACGTAAGGGTAACCCTTGAGGCCGGCGGTGGAGGCGATGGCGAGGAGACGGCCGCTTCCCGCCTCCGCCATGGGCCCCAGCACCGCCTGCCAGACATTGACCACGCCGAGAAGATTGACGTTCAGCATCGACGTCAGGTCGTCGGCCGTCATTCTCGCGAAAGGCGCGCTCGTCGCCGCTCCCGCATTGGCGACGGCGATCTCCACCGACCCGTTGCGGGCAACGGCGGCTTCCACCATCGCGGCGACAGCGGCGGCATCGGTGACATCGCCGGTCACGGGAAAAATCGAGGCGTGGCGGGCGGCGACCTCGGCAAGCGGCCCCTCGCGCCGGCCCGCGATCGTCACCTTCGCGCCGGCGTCTGCAAGCGCAAGCGCGATGGCCGCGCCGACGCCGGAGCCGCCGCCGGTCACCAGCGCGTGCCTTCCCGAAACGCTCATACCTTGCCCGTCATCTGTTCGACCCGTTCCGCAAGCCGCCAGAGCTGATCGCGGCCAGCGAGGTAGGGATCGGGCCACTTTTCCGTGCGATCGCCGAGCGCGGAGGCCGCGTGCAGCGTCCAGTAGGGATCGGCCAGATGCGGGCGGGCGAGGCAGACGAGATCGGCGCGCCCTGCCATCAGGATGGAGTTGACGTGATCGGGCTCGTAGATGTTGCCGACCGCCATGGTCGCCATGCCGGTCTCGTTACGGATACGGTCGGAGAACGGGGTCTGGAACATGCGGCCGTAGACCGGGCGCGCGCGCTTTGTCGTCTGGCCGGCCGAGACGTCGCAGATATCGACGCCGGCCGCCTTCAGCATGCGGGCGATCTCCACCGCCTCCTCCGGCGTCACGCCCTCGTCGCCGACCCAGTCGTTGGCCGAGATACGCACCGACACCGGTTTTTCCGCCGGCCACGCGGCGCGCACCGCCGCAAAGACCTCCAGCGGATAGCGCATGCGGTTTTCGAGGCTGCCGCCGTAGTCGTCGGTGCGGGTGTTGGTCACCGGCGTGATGAAGGAGGAGAGCAGGTAGCCGTGGGCGCAGTGCAGTTCGAGCATATCGAAGCCGGCGCGCGCGGCCATCTCTGTTGCCGCGACGAACTGGTCGCGCACCTGGTCCATGTCGGCGTGGTCCATCGCCTTCGGGGTGGCGTTCGCCGGCGACCAGGGCACATCGGAGGCCGACAGCAGCGGCCAGTTGCCGTCAAGGAGCGGTGCGTCCATTTCCTCCCAGCCGAGCTGGGTGGAGCCCTTGGCTCCCGAATGACCGATCTGCACGCAGATCTTCGCGTCCGTCTCCGCGTGGACGAAATCGACGATGCGCCGCCATGCGGCCTCGTGGGTCTCGTCATAGAGGCCGGGGCAGCCCGGCGTGATGCGGCCTTGCGGCGAAACGCAGGTCATCTCGGTATAGACGAGGCCGGCGCCGCCCTTGGCGCGTTCGGCGTAATGGACGAGGTGCCAGTCGGTCGGGCAGCCGTCCACCGCCTTGTACTGCGCCATCGGCGAGACGACGATGCGGTTCTTCAGCGCCATATCGCGAAGCGCGAAGGGCGCGAACATCGGATGGCGCACGGCCGCATTGCCGTTTACGCCGGCCTGACGCTGGAACCAGCGTTCCGCGCCTTCCAGCCATGCGGCATCGCGCAGACGCAGGTTCTCGTGGGAGATGCGCTGCGAGCGGGTCAGCAGCGAATAGGTGAACTGCACCGGATCGAGGTGGAGGTAGCGCTCCACCTCCTCGAACCATTCCATGGAGTTGCGCGCCGCCGATTGCAGCTTCAGCACCTCCACCCGGCGCTCGTCCTCGTACTTGGTAAAGGCCGCCTCCATCGTCGGCTCGCTGTGCAGGTAGTCGGCAAGCGCGATGGCGCTTTCCAGCGCGAGCTTGGAACCGGAGCCGATGGAGAAATGCGCGGTCGCCGCCGCATCGCCCATCAGCACGATGTTCTTGTAGGACCACGTCTCGCACAGCACGCGGGGAAAGTTGATCCAGGCCGAGCCACGGATATGGCGGGCGTTCGACATCAGCGCATGGCCGCCGAGATATTTCTCGAAGATCTTTTCGCAGGTCGCGACCGACTGCTCCTGGCTCATCTCGCCGAAGCCGTAGTTGGCCCATGTCTCCTCGGTGCACTCGACGATGAAGGTCGCTGTGTCGTCGTCGAACTGGTAGGCGTGCGCCCAGATCCAGCCCTTGTCGGTTTCCTCGAAAATGAAGGTGAAAGCGTCGTCGAACTTCTGGTGCGTGCCGAGCCAGACGAACTTGCACTTGCGCACGTCGACATCGGGCCGGAAATGCTCGGCATAGGCGGACCGGGTCCTGGAATTGAGCCCGTCGGCGGCGACGACGAGATCGTGGTCGGCGGCATAGTGGGCAGCACTTTCCACTTCCGTCTCGAACCGCATCTCGACGCCCAGCTCGCGGGCACGCTGCTGCAGGAGGATCAGCAGCTGCTTGCGGCCGATGCCGCAGAAGCCGTGGCCGGTGGACAGCGTGCGGGTGCCGCGATAGTGGACGGCGATGTCGTCCCAATAGGCGAAATGGGCCCGGATCGCTTCCGCGCTCGGCCGATCGTTGGCGGCGAGATTGTCGAGCGTCTCGTCGGAAAGCACCACGCCCCAGCCGAACGTGTCGTCGGGCTTGTTGCGCTCGATGACGACGACCTCGTGCGAGGGGTCGCGCAGTTTCATGGATATCGCGAAATAGAGACCGGCGGGACCGCCCCCGAGACATGCCACCTTCAACGGCCACCCTCCCCTTGCCACGCGATCACGCAACCAAAGCGGCCGCGGACGGACCCTCCCACCAATGCGAGGGCCACTGTGGGGGCAAGAGTATCGGGGCCCCGATATTATTTCAAGCCTAAAGCTTTTGAGATTAAAATTTCGGTCGGGGCTCCGCTGACCGCAGGAGCGCTCGACCAGCGGAGGCTGGCCCCGTGCATGAACGACGATTTTCGCGCGCAATCACTATCCCTGCGTAAGAACCGGCTTTTATTAAAATACTCATGGAACACGGCTCTTTGAAAATATTCATTGCTAGATCACGAACCATATAATATCAATATTATCTGTTGATGCGGATATCCGCCCTGTATTTAAAACCCTTCGAGATGACGCAAGCGATTTATATTGCTTTGCGGCAAAGGGAATAAATTGATCATGACAGAAAATTCACTTGACGCCATCGCAAATCTTTCTGCCGTCTCAAAGCTTTTCGATAGCCTGGAGCCGGATACCCCTGCGACACTCGATCCCTCGAACCCCACGCATCGCGCCGGCATCGAGGCCGCGCTTGCTGCGGCAGGGCGCACGGCTGCGCGGTATCCGCACCTGCACGATGCGCTCGACAAGGGGTCGGCCGGGGCAGCCTCGCTGACGCTCATCGACAAGGGCATCGATTCCGGCGGCAGGGCGACGGCGATGGCATGGCAGGCATCGGGTCCGGGCCACGCCTATTCCGGGGCGACGCTGTTCGCGCTCGACGGCGACAGCGACACGCTGCTGGCGCTCGGCCACAACGCCGATGTCGGCGCGGGCTTCGTGCCCGTATCCACCGACACCCCGAGCGCCCGGAAGGCCGGCAGCAAGCTGAAGGTGCTGGCGGTGGGCCATTCGGTGGCGCATTCCGGCGCCGCGACCTTCACCGGCCTCGCTAGCACAGCGTTCGTCGCCACTGACACGGACGCGAACATTGTCGTCGACGAACCGACGACCACGCCGAAATATCCGCCCGACGTGCGCATCGCGCTGGGGCGCACCAGCACATCGGCGGATGTCGATTACTGGTACGCCGAACCGCAAAACATCCAGAATCCGTACCTGATCGTTCCCTTCGCCGGCAACGCCACTCTTCCCTACGAGATCGACGGAACGCTCGGCCAGCCGATCAGCGGCGCGGTCTATCTCACCAAGATCTATTTCTCCACCAATTCCGGGACCAGCGAGATCCCGATGAACGCCACCTACACCAAGAACTTCACGGAAAAGGTGACGGTCGATACCGCCGATCAGGCGAAGGTGGTCTGGAGCTATCCGTACGGCCAGGGCGGCTCCTACACGTCCACCGAATCCATCGTCTACGACCCGCAATCGCTGGTGAACGAGACGCAGAGCTATTTCTACTACAGCTTCCAGATCCCGGTTCAGAACGCGCCGACCCCCACCTTCAGCTTCGCCATCTGCAGCTACAACACGCCGAACGAGCCCTCCTTCCAGTGCCATCAGATCTGCAATCTGTGGTTCTGGTGGCACTGTCTTGCAGCCGGCACGCAGGTGATGCTCGTCGACGGCCACACCATGGCGATCGATGACATCGACAACACGCACCGGGTGCGGACCGGCATGCGGGACCAGGATTTGGCCGTGGAGGCCACCTCGCGCGGTGCGCACAAGGCCGCGGCATCCGAGCCTTCGGCGAGCATGGCGGTGCACGAACTTTCCACCGAGGGCGGCCACACGCTGGTGGCCACCGGCGCACACGTGATCGCAACGCCCGACGGGCTGGTGCCGCTGGCGGACCTGAAGCCCGGCGATGCGGTGCTGACCCCGACAGGGCCGGTGAAGGTGACATCCCGCAAGGCAATCGACTACGACGGACAGATGTTCAACCTGAAGGTCGCCGACGAGGCCGACCGCAAGGCAGGCTTCGGCGCAACCGATATCGGAACGTACATCGCCAACGGCATCGTGGTGGGCGACAAGTTCGCCCAGCGCAACGCCGCCCGCCAGCGCAGCCGCGACATTGCCCACGCGAGAGCGACACTCGCCGATCCCCTCGTCACCGACTACGCGAGCGCGATCGAGGATATCCGCTACTGATCCGCCGCCGGCCACGCCCGCCTGCGGCTGCGGGCGGGTGGCGGCCGGTTCGTGGCGGGCCGTTCCGGACGCCGGCATTTCGGAAGCCATCGTGTCGGGAGCCGTCGTTTCGGGTGTCCCTGACTGCGGGGCGAGCCCGAACCGCAGCGGCCGGATCCACGACACGGTGCCATTGCCGGTACCGACCAGGGGCATCGTCCCGCGGCCCGCGCCCTCGATCAAGCCGAGGTTCGCATGAGCGTTCCGGTGTTTTCCTCCGTGGTCTATCTCTCGCCCTGGCTGCCGTTGCCGCCGGGCTGGTCGAAGGTCGGGCTCGATGTCATCGTCGGCTCCGGCGCCCCGTTGGGGCAGGTTCTCGCGGGCCGGCTCAGACAGGGAGGTACGACGCTGAAGGTCGGTGTCGGCGCGGGGCCGACGGAAGTCGTGCTGGTGCCCGATGCGCCGCTTTCTGCCATGCTGGACTATGCGGTGGACGTGCAATGGGTGGCCAGCGGCACCAGTCCGGGATCGATCCAGTGGAATGCCGGCTCCTATGCGACGGCGCCGGTCGTGACCGCCACGGTGACGCTCGACGAGGCTTCCGTCAGCGGCTCGACGGTGAGCCTTGCCTGGGACTTCGGCTCCACCGCAACGCAGCCGGCCGGCGCCAACGTCTCCGCCTACAGCGACGCGGGGCGCTCCGTCGGTTTTACCCGCGTGCAGGGCACGAGCGGCACGTTGACGCTTTCCTCGTCCGCCACCCTCGGCGCCCAGCTCTACCTTCAGGCGGTGATGCCGATCGACGGCACGCCGGGGACGGGCTTCGTCGCCCCCTTCACCATGGGTCCGATCGTTTCCGGCAACCCGCTGCCGCTCGCGGCCCCCGCCGTCACCAGCGCGGATTTCGACGGAACGCGGGTCACCGTCGGCTGGACGCCGCCCTCCGCGCCGACGACCGGCGGCACCGTCGGCTACGACCTCGTCGTGCAGTCGGCCGGATCCGCCAGCCGGTTTGCGGCCGCTTCCTCCGGCGGGCTCGCCGTGCTCGGCGCCGGCGCCTCCTCCGCGCTCTCGATCTCCGGCGCGGTGCGCTTCGGGGCGATCGCCGGGGCGCCGGGAACCGCGCTCGATCTTCTCACGCAGGCGCCCGCGATCGATGCCATCGCGGTCAGCGGCACATCCGTTTCGGCCCGCGTCACCTTCCCCGCCGGCACGCCGTCGGGGGCGAGCGCCGCCGTGAAGCTGCTGCTCAACGGGGTCGAGAAGGGCTCGGCCACGGCGACCAGTTCCGGCGTGACCGTCTCGCTCGCCGGCCTGACCACCTCGCCCACCGACGGATGGACGGTGGTGGCCTCGATGGCGGCGACCGTTTCGGGCGCGGCGTTGACGGGACCAACGAGCCTGCCGGTTGAGGTGCTCGCAGCCCCTCCGGTCATTGATGCGATCACAATGGTTCCCGATGCCGGCGACAGCACGAAATGGGCGGTGACGGTGTCGGCGGGCGCGCCGCCGCCCGCGGGCGCATCGCTCGCGATCGCGCTCTCACAAGGGGGTACCGCCGTCGCCTCGCTGAGCCTTTCCGGCAGTGCGGTCGCCCGCTTCACGCTCGCGCAAGGCACAGCGGCGGCGAACACCATCGACGGCTCCACCGTCGCCCAGGCGACCGCGAGCCTGACCAACGGCCGCGCGACGAGCCCTTCGGCCGGCGCCACCTTCATCGGCTCCGCGCCGGTCATCTCGTCGGTGCAGAATATCGGCGCGAGCGATCCGACCGGACAGGCGCAGGGCCTGCAGCTCGATGTCGCGAGCGCGGAAAGCGGCAAGGCGCCTGTCGTGCGACTGATGGGCAACGGGGCGACGGTGGCGACCGCCTCCGGCACGTCCGGCGGCACCCACGTCAACCTCCCGCTCGACCGGCCGCTCGATCCCTCCATTTCGTGGACCGTGCAGGCGCGCTGGACGGGCGGCGGCGTCGATGCCTCGACCTTCGGCGGCTGGTCGGCGCCGGTGGCGGTTCTCACCGCGACGACGAGCGTCGTCTCCGCCGATTTCGACGCGGGAACGCTGGCGGTCGCGATCCAGCCGCCGCAAAGCTCAACGCCCGCGCAGGGCGCCTATATCTTCGCCTACGACGCCACGGGCGGCCAGGTCCGGGGTGCCAACGTTATCGGCACGCGCGCGACTATCGCGCTGACGCCCGGCACCGCGACGTGGCAGGCGGGCGCCAAGCCGTTCCAGCCGCTGCCGGCGAGCTCGAACAGCCGCACGATCGCGCCGAGTTCAGCGCTCGCGCCGCTGCTGCTCGATGCCCCGAGCTTGAGCCGGCTCGACTATGACGGCGCGGTCGTCTCCGCCGCCTGGTCGGTGGTTCAGGATGCGGCAGGCAACGACGCGACGGGCGCCGTCATCAAGGTATCCGACGGGGCGGGCAGCATCGTCACGCAGGCTGCCGGCAGCGGATCGGGCGAGGTCGCGGTCCAGCTGTCGCCGGGCGCGCAGGCAAGTGCGGCCGTCAGCGTGCGGGCGACGAGCGATGCCGGCGGCATTCATGCCTCCGGCGCCTATAGTGCTGCAGCGACGCCGCTGGTCGCCGCGCCGACCGTGGGCACCGTGTCGGTGGACGTGGCCGGCGGCACGGTCGCAGCCGTCCTCACCCCGCCCACCGACGTGCCGGCGGGCACCACCTATCAGGGCTGGCTGATGGCGGGCGATCATCAGGTGGCGGGGCCGGAAAGCGGCTCCACCAGCCTCGGCTTCACCTATGCGGCCGCCGGCGTATCGGGTCTTTCCATCGTCGCGCAGGCCACCGCCACCATCGACAGCATCGCGCTTACAGGCCCGAAAAGCGTTCCGGTGCCGGTGCTGGCGATCGCCCCGGAATTCGTCGGCGTGACGATCGCGCCGTCGACGACGGCCGGCGACTGGCAGCTTGATGCCGTTTGGGCGCCGCCGGCTGACGGCAGTGCGGTCACCACCTACACGCTGAAGCTCGACAAGGACGGGGGGACGAACGTCTTCGAACAATCGTTCGGCTCCGCCACCTCAGGCGCGAAGAGCTTTGCCGCCTCGGCGGTGAGCACGACCGCCGCCAACCCGCTGACGCTTTGGGCGACATCGGCCAACGGATCGACAACGCCTGCGGCGAGCCTCGATGTGTGGTTCGCCGCCCCCGCCTTCAGCGCGATGACGGCGGGCGCCACGCAGGTGACGGCGCAATGGAGCGCGGCGGCGGGGCCGGAGAATGCGGCCTATCGGCTGAACCTGCTCGATGCCGCGAACGGGGCGGTGCTGGCGGGCGTCACCACCACGGCCACCTCCGGCGGCATCGCAACCGGAGATCTGGGCCTTGATCCGGGCGGCAGCTACAAGCTCGCGCTGGCGGTGATTTCCGGGCCCGTCACCTTCGTTCCGGACGACGACGGCACGGCGAAAACGCGGCCCTCGCTGCTTCTGGCGCGCCCGCAAGGGCTCGTTGCGGCGACCGATGCGTCCACCCGCAAGGCAACGATAACCTGGCAGGCGGTGAGCGGGGCGAGCGGCTATACGGTGAGCTTCTCCGACGGGCGGGCGGCGGTCGCGGTCACAGCCGCCACATACGCGCTCACCACCGCGCTCGATCCCGGCGACGATCTCGCCGTTTCGGTGACGGCGAATATCGTCGCCGACGGCGTGACCTCCACCGGCCCGGCCTCGTCCTGGCTTGTCATTCCCACCGCAGCCCCCGCACTCACCTCGGCCGATTGCGACGGCGGCAGCGTCTCCGCCTCGTGGCAGGAGGTGGCCGGCGCGGTCGGCTATGTGGCGACCCTTCTCGACAAGGACGGGAATTCGGCCGGCACGAGCGCGCAGGTCGCGGCCTTGAGCGTCGTCTTCGACGCGACGCTCGAGGCTTCGAGCGGGCCCTATACGGTGGTGGTGCAGGCGGTGACGGCGGCGGGCACGGGGCTGCCTTCCGATGCGCTGCCGGTCTTTACCGCCGCCTGGTTCATCTCCACGCAGGCGCCGGCGGATGCGCCGCCCAACATCTACCCCGCCTCCACGCTGGCGCTGGAGCCGGAAGAGATCACGCTCTACCTGCCGGCGCTGGCGGCCCAGACGATCACGGTCGACCCGGTCGGGCCCTTCGCGCTCGCCGCCAACACCGATACCGGCAGCAAGGACGCCTTTCCCTACACGCTGACAATGGCCGCCGACAGCGACGTGTGGGCGTTCACCGCCGACGGCAATCCGTTGCCGCCGATCCGGCCGGACCTGAAGACGAACTACGTCAACTTCCTCAAGGCGGCGGAGACGGCGGGGGCCTCGCCTTCAGGCATCTCCATCCTGCAACAGGCGATTTCGCGCGGGATGCCGCAGACCTTCGACGAGAGCCACTATTACGCCTACGGGCTGGATCTCACGGGCGGCAAGGGCACGGGCTCGATCGATCTGCGTCAGGGGCTGGTGCTGCGGGTGGGCTTTGCCGACTACACCAACGTGTGGTCGGGCGATACCAACAGCTGGCTGAACGGTTTCGGCGGCGGCTCGCCCAACGACTACGACGTGGCGGACGGGCTGTCGGGCTCCGGCGCATGGCAGCTTTCCATGGATGCGTTTACCGCGCAGCTGACGGCGTCCGGCGCGATGACGGTGTCGCCGCCGACCACGCTCGTTTCCGCCGCAACGGCCGCAGGCGTTGCCGATGCCGCCGACCTGTTCTTTCCCGGCTTTCCCAATCCGTTCTACCGGCTGTTCTTTCCCGGCGAACTGCAGACCCCGACGAGCACCGGATCGGTCGCAACGACCTCCAATTTCGGGCTCGCCTCGGCCGCCACCTACACCGCGCTGGCATCAAGCAGCAACACGCCGGGCACGAACACGCCGGTCGCCTATTTCCGCGGCCGCGCGGTATTGCGGATGATGGTGCGCGTGCGCATCAACGACATGGAGCTGGTGGTACCGCTGGGCACGACGCTCGGCAATCTTCTCGACCGTTACGGCGTGCGCCCGCCGGCAAGCCCGGTAAAGCTCGCCGGTGTGAGCCTGGAGCGCGGCGGCGGGCCGGGCGTGGCGGTCTTCGGCACCTCCCCCACCCCGCCGGCCGCCGTCTACGACAGCGCGCGGCGCCACCGGGTGCGGCTCGACTGGGGCACCATGGCGACCTATGGCGGTCCGGTGGATGCCACCAACCTTCCGCTCCTGCACGGCGACAGGATCGAATTCTGATGGCAGCCGTCACCTTCGCCCAGGTCGGAACGCTCGCGCTCTACGCATCCAGCGCCTCGGCCGATGCCGGGGTGGCGGGCTACTGGGCGGGCTATCGGCCCTCGCCGGAGAGCTCATTCGGCGCGACGATGACGCTTCAGCAGAGCTGGGACGATATCGGCGGGAGCTATCTCTTCCTCGCCACAACACCCTCCGATTTCACTGTCTTTTCCGCCGCGCTCGATGCCTGGCTTTCGGCGCAGGGCGCGACGGCGCCGCGGTTTCTGTGGATTACAAATCCGGACGATCCCCATTTTTACTGGAAAACGACGGCGTGGTTCGCGACCGGTACCGCGTCAGGCGGCACAACGAGCTGGGCGCTCCACGGCGTCGCCGGTTTCGCGCTCGGCATCTACCGGCTCGACATCGCGGCCGGAACCGAGCTCACGCTGGACACGAGCGAGCCGGCGGGCGCGACGATCGCGGACGCCGAGGCGACGTTCCGCTCCGGCGGCGGATCATTCGGACCGACGGGGACGAGCGCCATCGGCTTTCAGGGCGCAGGCATCGGCGCGTGGACGGGAACGCTTTCGGTGGCCGCCGACGGGCTTGCGGATCTCGGCGTCGGCCTGCACTACGCGGTGCGCTACGCACTCAATCCGGCCGATCCACGGCTCGTGCCCGTCGACATGCCGGTTCTGGGAACCGCAAGTGCGGCTATCAGCCTTTCCGCCGCCTGGGACCCGATGTTCCCGATGGAACGGGCGCGGACAAGGTTTGTCTTTTCCGGCACGGCGCCAACGATCGATGCCGCTTTCGTCACCCAGCGCGGTTACGCGACGACGCTGACGCCCGCCGATGCCGCCGCGCCGCTCTGGCCGGGCGGGCTGATGTTCGCCCGCACGGCGACAAGGATCGACGCGACCTCGGACGGTGGCACGGATCTCTACAACATGACGCCGGACGGGGTGTTCTCGCTTGCCGTGGTGGCGCCTTCGGGCGGGGCGGGCTCGGGACTGACCGATCAGCTCATGCTCGGGCTTTCGGGACTTGAATCGACCGCACTTGGGAGCTCCGGAACTTCGATCCTGTTTGAGGCGGGAAAGCCGGCCTTCGCGCCCACCGCCATCCCCGGCGGCACGGTTCCGAGCGAGGGGGCGGAGCTCCTCACCGGGCTTGCCACCACCGCCTGGGTGGCGGTGCTGCCGCCGACATCCGGCCAATCGGGGCTCAGCTACTACGCCCAATCGCGCCAGTCGCCGCTCTTTCGGGGCACCGGCACCGCGACGCTCAGCTATATCGAGGTGCCGATCGCCCGGCTTTCGACATGGCAGACCGGCGGGGCGATGCCTGAGACCTATCCCGTTGGCGCCTATGCCGGGGTCAGCGAAACGGCCGCTGCGGCCGCCCGCGCGCTGGAACAGGCCGCCCTTGCGCCCGCGCGCCGGCAACTCATCACCGGCGCCCCGCCGGGGCTGGAGGACGTGGCGGACGATACGGACATGATCGCGGTGACGCCGCAGGGGCTCACCGTGACGCTTCCCTCCGATCTGTCGCAGATCGACCGGGTGGTGATCGCCAACCTGCCCGACGCGCCGGAGCCGCAGCTCGCCTTCACCGACATCGGCTCGGACTTCGAGGCCGCGCTTTTCACCAACCAGCTGTTCTTTGTCGTCTCCAATGTCACGACGTTTCTGGCGCAGGCAGCCTGCGTGCCGCCGTTCCTGCTCGATCTCGACGGCTGGGTGTTCCGTCTCAACCCCGATCACTGGCGCACGGGCGATGCGCCAACGATCATGGTGTGGAAATACGCCGACCGCGCGCTGGAAGCACTGGCGGCGGACGCCTCGAGCTGGGCCTGGCAGGCGGCGGCCGAAGACGATCAGGGAAGCGTGGTGCCGACATGGCGCACGCTCAACGCGATCATCGCCGAGGCGCGCAAGGCGGACGAGGACGACCCGGCAAGCCCCTATGCCCGCTTCTACCGCGATGTCATCGCCGATCCGGGCTGGAACGGGGTCCTGTTCCTGAACGCGCCGGTCGACCTCGCCGATCTGCCGCCCTCGCTGCGCTTCGTCGCCGCCGGGCTCGACCCGGACCGCTTCTACGCCCACCACGTGGGGGCGAGCGTCACGCCGTTCGACCCGACCACCACGCCCATCACCTTGAAGAAGACCAGCGTCTTCGGGCTGATCAACTACACCGATACAGTGGATCTGGTGCCGAGCGAGACGCTGCCGTTCGAGTTCAAGACGATGCAGCTGATGGCGCGTTTCGCCAACGCGCATCTGGCGGAGTTCTCCACCCAGGTGGAAATCTCGATGAACCGGCTGTTTGCGGCCTCGCTCGCCAAGCAGGACACGCTCAACGGCAACAACCTGATGATTTCCGGCGCGCTGCAAAAGAGCGGCGGCGCACCGGCCTACGCCTTCACGCTGCTGGCGCAAAACCGCTATGCGGCGCTTTTCTCCGCGCTGACCACTATCGAGATCACCTCGGTCCGCATCGAGACGCTGGCCAACCCGACGCCGACACGCGTTGCGACCAACTTCGTTCTCGGCGGAAAGCTGCGCTTCTTCGCGCCCGATGGCTTCGATCTGTTCGGCTACGGCCTCGCGCCGGCTGAAACCGAGGGAGACCCGCCCTTCGACGGCTATCTGGTCTTCAACCAGCTCGTCGCGACGATGGATTTCGACATCTCCGATCCGCAAACGCAGATCTGGACCGTGAACGAGACCGGCATCGGCTTCGATCTGCCCAATTCGGTATCGCGGCCCGACAGTCTGGTGGCGTGCTTTCCGATCACCGTGCGCTCGCTGGTCTCAAGCCCGGATTTGGCGCCAGAGGGCGGGGAGCCGGAAGGCGTTGCGCCGGAGGAGATGGGCTATCTCTCGATCTCCGCACCGCTCGACCAGGTGCCGATGGTCGCGCCGTGGTACGGGCTGGTGCTGTCGATCGATCTGGGCAGTCTCGGCGCGCTGGCGGGGTCCGCCGGCATCAAGGCGGAAATCCTGACGGCCTGGATGCCGGGCGCGCGCGACGGCGACCTGCCGGTCTATCTCGGCCTGAAGATCCCGGGCACGGAGCCGCGCAGCGGCAGCTTTCCGTTGCAGGGGGTTCTGAAGCTCGGCTTCAAGAGCTTCATCTTCTCCACCTACGAGCAGAACGGCCAGCGGGCCTATCTGCTGACCCTGTCGCGTTTCGCGCTTTCCGTGCTGGGTTTCTCGTTCCCGCCGGGAAATCTGGATCTGAGCCTGTTCGGCGGGCCTGAAGGCCGCTCCACGGGCCAACTCGGCTGGCTGGGCGCCTATGTCGATCCGGATGCGAGGAAGGAGAAGGAAACGCGACAGACGCGGATCGCGGGGCCAAAGACGGCAACCGGGACGGCCGCGCCCCCAGCCCTTCCCGCACCCACCCAAAGCCCCCGGAAGGTGCGGCGCAAGCGGCTCGGCCGCCTCGGCGGGAGGGGCAAGCCATGACGGTCAGCGGCATCAACTTCCACGTGCTCGACGTGGGCCAGGGGGCCTGCAACTTCGTCGAGATCCTCAACGAGGACGGGCTCGTCTCGCACATCCTGCTGATCGACCTCGGCACGGTTTCCACGCGCAAGACGGCGGAGGACAATATCGCGTGGCTGCGGGAGCAGATCGAGAACAACGACCAGTATCTCGATGCGCTGATCATGACCCACGGCGACCACGACCACTACAACCTGATCGCCAAGATCCTGCCGGCCTTCGGACCGCCCGACGGCAACCAGATCGGCATGGTGCGCTATGGCGGGCCGGACTGGCGGTATGCCACCGGCAAGCTGATCCGCACGCTCGGGCGCTACACCGGAGACATCGGCGGCTTCGCGCCCTCGCAGACCGGCTACGATCCGGACCGGGAGGAGAAGTGGGAGCCGATCTGGCAGACGGGCACGGATATCGATGACGTTTTCCTGCAGCTGATCATCGCGGACGTTCCCCATCCGCATGATCCGGCGAACCTCTACGCGGTCAGACGGCCGAAGATGAACGGCGAGGCGGTCAACACGAAGTCGGTCGTCATGGGGCTGCAATGGCGCGACGACTGGTTCGTCGCCACGGGCGACGCAACGGCCACGACGCTTGGCGCGGTCACCGAACTTCTGGAACTGGAAACGGATCCACTGCCGGCCACGTTGATGATGACCATGCCGCATCACGGCAGCCGCAAGACCACCTATGACCTGCAGAAGGCCAACAACATCCCCGGCTTCGAGGCCCGCATGGTGGTGGGAGAGTTTCTCGACCTGTTCACGCCGTCGAGCGTCTCGATCAGCGCGGACGACAAGAATTTCCATCACCCCTCGCTGTATCTGACCGAACAGTTTTCAACGAAGCTGAACCCGGCGACGCCTCCCCTGTGGGGGGATCCCGAACTGGCCGCGGGCTATCACTTCCTGACCTCCTGGATCGATCTGGCAATCACCCCTGTTTTTCTCGAACCGCGCTGGCCGGCCAACTGGCTCTACGGCACGACCAGGACCGCTGCGAACGTCTTCTGCACCTATTACTTCTCGAGCAGGCAATACAATTCCGAGAATTACGGCCAGTACATCGCCCCTCCCCTGCCGAGCTATCCGACGCAGGACTTTGAGGCGCAGGACGACGTGCCGGCGGGGCGCAACTGGCAGTTCAGCCGGGATGGGCATGGGTTCACGGTGACCTCCACGCCCAACCCCTCCCACCGGGTGAGAGCCGTGGCCGTGGCCGGGGGCGGGGCCGGGGGCGGCGCCCGCTCCGCATCGCCGCGCAGCGCCACCACGACGGCCGGCAGGGCGATACGGGCGGCAGTCCCCCTCGTCTCCGGCCGGAGGAGGCGGCAATGACGGTCGGCAGCATCACCTTCCATGTGCTCGATGTCGGCCAGGGGGCCTGCAACTTCGTCGAGATCTTCGACGAGGACGGCCTCGTCTCGCACATCATGCTGATCGATCTGGGCACCAATTCCAGCCAGAAGATCGCGACCGAGAACGTCGCGTGGCTGCGCGAGCAGATCGAGAACAACAACAACTATCTCGACGTGCTGGTGCTCACCCACGGCGACACCGACCACTACAACATGATCGCCAAGATCCTGCCGGCCTTCGGGCCGCCGGCGGGCAACCAGATCGGCATGGTGCGCTATGGCGGGCCGGCGTGGCGCTACAAGCGCGGCGCCCTGATCACGACGCTGGGCGGATACACCGGCGACATCGGCAGCTTCACGCCCCGCCAGACGAGCTACGACCTCTACGAAGACCCGAAATGGGAGCCGATCTGGCAGACGGGAGACGAGGCGGACGACGCCTTCCTCCAGCTCATCATCGCCAACACGCCGCATCCGCGAGATCCGGCGAGCTTCGCCAAGTACCAGTCGATGAACGCGGAGGCGGTGAACACCAAGTCCGTGGTTCTCGGGCTCGAATGGGACGGCCACTGGATCGTCGCGACGGGTGACGCCACCTCCACCACGCTCGGCGCGATCGACGACCTGTTGGAGAACGAGGACGACCTCCCGACCACGTTCATGATGACGGTGCCGCATCACGGCAGCCGCAAGACGACCTACGACCTGAAACTCGCCAACGACATTCCCAGCGGGCTCGCGCGTGGCGTCGTCGACGACTTCCTGATGCGGTTCGAACCCTACACCTATTCCATCAGCGCCGGCGAGAAGCGCCATCATCATCCATCGATGTATCTGGTGGAGCAGTTCGCGGACAACATCTATTCGGATGTCAGCTATTGGGGCGATCCGGACCTCGACAACGGCCGGCACTTCCTGACGTCGTGGATCGATCTGACCGTCACCGGCCATGCCGTCGCGCCCGCCTGGCCGCCGGGCGCGCGCTGGCAATACGCGACCACGCAGACGCGCCAGAATGTCTATTCCACGCTCTATTTCAAGGACGCCCAGTACAATCGGATCGACTACGACCGCTATATCGCGCCGCCTTTACCGGCAGCGCCTTCCGGCGACGACGAGATCGACGACGTGCCGGCCGGCCGGAACTGGGAATTCCGGATGGACGACGAGGCGCTGCACGTGGGCTCCAGCGAGAACGAGGCGCGTGCCAAGGCCGAGCGGGCCGACGTGGCGCGCTCGGTCTTCGCGGGGCCGCGAGCCGCCTTCACCGCCGCCGGCCGGACCCTGCGCAGGGCAGGCACGGCGGCATCGGCGATCCGCCTGCCGCGCCCGCCATGCGCAGGGTTCTCCCGGCTGGCCGCGCGAAGCGCAGAGGCGCACGCAGTTTCCGTCCCGTCCAACGCAACCGGCCGCCTTCGCGGCCTTAAGGTGATCGCATGAACCTTACGAGCGTCGTCGCGGCGCTCAATGCCGCGATCTCCAATACAGGCACGATCGATCTCTACACCGCCTCCGGCGATGCGGCGCTGGCCGATCTGCGGCCGCTGCTGGCGCGCTTCGGCATCACCTCCAGCTTCACCGTGTCTTCCGCACGGCTCCTGCCGGGCTCAACCTCTGCAACGCTGAACGGTACGGCGACATGGGGCCTGCCCGATGCGCCGGCGGCCAATCTCGGGCCCGTTGCCGTGCGGCTCGACTGCGTCGGCACGGACGATGTCGCCTTCATCCTCGCCTTCACGATGACCCGGGCGGGCTGGACCTTCGGCGCGACGTTTGCCGGCCTGCCGCAGACGATGATGGTTCAGAACCAGTCGGTGCAGCCCGGGCCGTCGTTCCTCACCGACATCCGGCTCGACAACGCGACCTTTACCGGCACGACGACGCAAGCCGCGGGACTGACGATCACCGGCGCGCTGCCGCTCACAAGCTTCTGGGAGCCGTGGGCGAGCCTCGTCACGCCGTGGCCGCTGCAGCTTTCCGGCTCGGCCGTGCTGCCGTCGAGCTACGACGGCGTACCGGATCTGAACCTTCTCGCCACCTCGCCGACCGCCTCGATACCGCTTTCCAATCCGCTGCTGGAGCTGGGCGGGCTGAGGCTCGGCGATGTCGGTTTCGCGCTCACCTCCGCACCCGCCGATCCCGACGACCCGGACGAGATCCCGGCGTTTTCGCAACTGACGCTGACCGGCCGGCTGCAGGTGGGCGGGCTCGTCACCCGGATCTCGTGCCCACTGCTTTCGACCGGAAACCTGTGGCACTTCCTGGTGGAGTTCGAGGACGGCAGCATCGTGGAGGGCATGAACCAGCTCGCCAAGCTGTTCGGGCTGCCGGAGCTGCCGACCCCGCCGGACTTCCTGCCGATCCCGGAATTCCGGTTCGACAGCATCGAGTTCTACGTCGACCCGGGACGGCATCTGACCGATTTCAAGGTCACCTATATCGCGGTCTCGATCATATCCGTGAAGCCGTGGACGGCGCCGATGCCGTTCATCGCGCTGGAGGATGTCGGCATCAGCTGGGTGTGGGGTTCGACGCCGGTGCAGGGCACGCAGACGGGCTGGCTGGCGGCCTCGGTATTCGGCACCGTCGCCTTCCAGACAACCGATCCGGTCCATATCGACGGCGCGGTGAACATTCCCGGCTGGTCGGCGATGGCATCCTTGCGCGAGGGCGACGTGATCCCCATCGGGCAGGCGTTCCGCAACTATTTCGGCGATCCGGGGCCGCCGACGGAAAGCGACATGAACATCGTCGGTCTTTCCGTGGAGGCCGACCCGCAGGAACAGTCCTACTACGCCTCCGCCGACATCATCTTCGGCGATCCGCCGACGCTGTCGCTGGAGCGCCAGATCGACGGCAGCTTCATGCTGACGGGCGACGAAGACCCGCCCGAACAGGGCTGGACCATCGATCTCGTCGTCACCACGATCACGCTGCGCGAGCTGAATTTCGAGATCGCGCTGGTGAGCGGGGAGCTTTCCGGCGGCATCGCGGCGACGTTCCTGTTCGAAGACGGCGGCACGCCCGGCGCGCCGCAACCGCCGGCCTTCATGCTGTCGGCCGAATATCCCGGTCCAGCCGCGACCAACCCGGAAGGCTGGACCTTCTCCGGCACCCTGCTGCCCGGCGCCTCCATCGACCTGACCGCGATGGTCTCGCGCTTCCTCGGTCAGAGCGACGTGCCCGACTGGGTGCCGACGCTCACCATCGACCGGCTCTATTTCTCCTTCAACACCGGCACGCCGACGGCCTATGCCTTCGGCGGCACGATTTCCGGGCGCTGGCAGCCGGAGATCTTCGGCACGACGCTGAAGATCTCCGCCGCGACCGCGCTCGACATGGCCAAGGCCGGCAACAGCGATACCGCGTCGGGCAAGCTCGCCGGCCTGTTCGCCATCAACAAGCTGGAGCTTTCCGCAGGCCTTACCCTGGGCGTGCCGGAGCCGACCTACCAGTTCCGCGTCAGCTTCGACGGCGTGTGGTTCCAGGCCTCCACCTCGTGGCGCGGGGAAGATCCGAACCGGCACCAGGTGATCAGCCTGCAGCTCGGCGGGGTCACGATCGGCGACATTCTGGAATATCTGGTCAATCTCGCCGCCCCCACGCTGGGCTATTCGCTCGACCCGCCGTGGGACATTCTCAACCGCATCGAGCTGTCGCGCTTCACGCTGACGCTGGACCCTCAGGAGAGCACGGTCGAGCTGGTCTATGCGGCGAATGCCGATCTGGTGTTCATGCGGCTCGACACGATCGGCGTGCGCTACACGCGCGGCGAGAATTCCGGCGTGTCGCTGATCCTTACCGGCTCGCTGCTGGGCCAGCGCTACGACGGCGACGATCTGGAATGGGATGTGATCGACGGCTCGCCGCCGGAGCTGCCGGGGGCCGGCGAGGTCTTCATCCGGCTTCGCTACCTGGGCCTCGGCCAGCGGGTGCAGCTGACGCGGCTGCCGGACACCGTGGCGGAAACGCTGGCGCTGCTGGAGGGCGAACTTCAGGAGCCGGAAGCCGGGCAGAACCCGCTCACCGGCCAGGGGGTGGAATGGAGCCCTCAGAGCCAGTGGCTGATCGGCCTCGACGTGACGCTGCTCGACACCGTCGATCTCGGCTTCATCTTCAACGATCCCTGGCTCTACGGGCTTTCGATCGCGCTCGGCGGCGAGGAGGCCGGCAGCCTCGCCGGCCTGCGCTTCGAGATCCTCTACAAGAAGATTTCCGACACGGTCGGCATGTTCCGCATCGAGCTGTCGCTGCCCGAGGCCTTCCGCCATCTGGAATTCGGCGAAGTCTCGGTGACGCTGGGCGTCGTCGTCGTGGAGATCTACACCAACGGCAACTTCAAGATCGATCTGGGCTTTCCCTATGACCGCAATTTCGACCGCAGCTTCTCCGTGGAGGTCTTTCCGTTCCTCGGTCGCGGCGGCATCTATTTCGGGCTCCTGAACGGCACCACCTCGCGTTCGGTACCGAAGGTCACGAACGGCGATTTCTCGCCGGTGATCGAACTCGGCATCGGGCTTGCCGTGGGCGTGGGCAAGGATGTCTCCCTCGGGCCGCTGTCGGGCGGCATCTACGTGCAGGTGGAGGTGATTTTCCAGGGCACGCTCGCCTGGTTCCACCCGCAGGCGGCGGGCTCGTCCACCGATGTCTACTACTGGGCGCAGGGCGTCGCCGCCATCCACGGCAAGCTCTACGGCAAGATCGATTTCAAGGTCATCAAGGTTTCGGTGACGCTGGAGGCCTATGCGGCGGCGACCGCGACCTTCGAGGCCTACCGCCCGACAATCTTCGCGCTGGAAGTGGAGGTGCGCGCGGAAGCGGAAGTGAAGATCCTGTTCGTCAAGATCTCCTTCAGCTTCGAGGTGGATCTCGACGTCAGCTTCACCGTCGGTAGCGAGCGGCCGACGCCGTGGATCCTGAGCCCCGACCAGTCCGGCGGCACGCTGTCGGCCCCCTCCCCGACCATGCTGATGCTGGGCGCGGAGCCGGCCTCGCGCCATGCCCAGCGGCTTTCCTCGCGCGGGCGGATGATGCGGCGTGCACGGCCGCCGCGCCGCCGGCCGGACCGGCGCCGCGCAGCGCTTGCCGCTCATCACCGCAACCGGCTGCTGGCCCGGGCGGTGGCGCAAGGGGCGAGCTTCGACGCCGATGTCGACACGCTCGACTGGCAGCCGACGAAGGCGGTCTTTTCCGACGCGCCGCGCACCGCCTCGCTGTTCCTGCTGCCGTCGTTCACCGTGGGCGACGTGCCGCTTTCCTGGTCGGACACGCCGCCTGAGACGGGATCGAGCGACTACCGCTTTTCCGTGCAGCTTTTCGCGCCCACCGGCGTCTCGCCCGATGCGCTGAACGCCGCGCAGGGAAAGCGCCGTTCGGCCGCGATGGCCGTTCATGCCCGCGACGAGGACGATTTCGACGCGCTGGCCGCCGACATTCTCATTCAGGGCCTGCTGCTCTATGCGCTCTATGCGATCCCGCAAGGACCGGAAAGCCCAAGCGACACGGTGACGGCCGGCCAGCTTTCCTGGCTCGGCCAGATGCTGGAGGACCCGGCCGCCGCAAGCCCCGGCTTTACCGCCGACATGCTGTCGCAGTTCTTCGACACCAACATCCATCTGGCGATTTCGGGCGTGCCGGAGAGCGGCCAAAACGGCGATGATCCTGACGAACAGGTCAGCATGGCGATGGCCGTGCCGCCGTTCCTGAGCTGGACGTCGCCGCAGACGGGGCCGGTCGATTTCGCCACCGACAACAAGATCGGCCCGCTTTATCTGTGGGGCGTTCAGGCGGCGGCCGCGCTGTTCTCGCCGACCGGCACGATCCCGCCCGGCCCGCCGGAGGACCCGCTTTCCGACTATGTCTCCTTCGCCGAACATCTCTTCAGCGACTGGAACCTGCTGGTGGCGCGCTCCGCCGTGCGTGAGGCGGCCGCACAACTCGACGGGCGAAAGCTTCAGGCGGCGAGCGCGACCGACACGCTGACCTCGCTCGCCCAAGGCCTGCCGACGGCGACGATCACCTATCCGGTTCGGCCCGGCGACACGGTGGAGACGGTCGCGGACGCGCTTGGGGCGACGGTGGAGGAGCTGACCTTCCTCAACCCCGGCCTTGCCGATACGCTGCGCGACACCGCGCCCGGCGGCACCGTCGACGTGGTGCTCGGCATCTCGCCGGAGGTTCTCGCCCTCGACAACCCGGACGCGACGCTGAAGAAGAAGAGCCTCGCGCTCGGCGATCTCACCGTACCCGTGACGGCGACCGACACGCTGAACGGACTGGCTGCGCGCTACAACACCACGGCCGTGGCGATCATGAGCGTCACGGGGCAGGATATCGACGCCAAGCTGCTGGCGCCGGGCGCGGCCTTCGATGCGCCGGCGACCGACTGGACGGCGGCACCTGCCGGCTGCACCGCGCTCAGAGCGGCGGCGACCTTCTACATCCGCTATGCCGGCGTGCCGGTCGGCGACGACCCGGCAGCCGCAGCCTGCGCCTGGTACGCGCAGGCGGTGGCGGATCTCAATGCCTCCGTTCTCGACGGCACGATCATCGATCCGCGCTCGCAGGAATTGCCGCCGGGCATCGCGCTGCAGATCCCCACTGCCTATCTCGACGCGACGGCGGCCACGACCGGAACCACCACCGTTCCCGGCGACACGCTGGCGCGCATCGGAGCGGCGCTCAATCTGGAGCAGAACGAGGCAACAACGGCGGGCAACAACGGCTGGCCGGCGTTCCGCGACGGGGTCGGCACGATTACCGGCGGGTTCTCCATCCCGGCCTATACGGGCGTCGCGGTCGCGACCGGCGAGACGCTTGCGACGCTGGCCCGGCGCACCGTGGTCAACTGGGTATCGGACGGTGCCAATCCGCCCGCATGGAGCGCGGACTGGGCGGGCCTTGCCGGCTGGATCGGCGCGGACACGATCCTTGCCCCGCTGGCGCTGATCACCGTGCCGGACGTGACCACGGACGACACGACCACCTACACCTTCGCCAGCCTCGCCGCCGCCTTCGCCGTCCCGATCAGCGATGCGGGCGGGCGGCTTGCGGACGTTGCCGGCCTCGTGGAGGGAGAGGCGCTGACGGTGAAGCACCTGCCGGCCGATACGGTGGAAAGCCTCGTCGGCCTCGTCAGCGCCCATTCGACCGCCAACATCGCCAGCGAAGCCTCGCGCATGTTCGCCTCCGGCCAGCAGATCCCCGTTCCCGAAGAGGGCGAGGACGGGCACGTCCACGCCTCCGACAGTGCGGTGGCGCCGCTTCTCGACGAAAGCCGGCAGCAATGGGACCTCGCCGTCGATCCCGATCAGCCGGACGCCGACGCCCTCAGCCTGGAGATCACCTCGCAAGCCGACTGGATCACGCTCTTCGACAGCACGGTCGTGGGATCCGGCGAGGACGAAACATCATTGCGCGCCCGCGTGCCGGATGCCTTCTCGCCCGCGCTCAACCGCGCGCTTTCCTCGGGCCGGATGCTGCCGGCGGGCGCGGTACTGCATGCGGCGGAGACCGACAGCCTCAGCTATTCGGCGACCAACAGCGAGGTGATCGCAGCGGTGCCGGCGACCTCGCTCGCCTGGGAGCCCTATCGCGGACCGGCGGCCATCGCGGTCAAGGGCGAGAGCCCGGTCACCTACGGGCTTGCCGAGCACATCGCGCTGCAAACAGCGATCGCGCTGCCGGTGCCGGGCTTCGACCCGGCCGCCAACACGCTGTCGATCCACCCCTTCCCCGCCGCGCTTGCCGCACGTGCGACGGAAGGCTCGACCAAGGCCTACATGGTCTATGCGGGGCTGACCGACAGCACCGATGCCGCGCCCTTCCCCAATTCCACCTTCGTTGCCTCCATCACCTTCACCGTGCGCCACGTGGCCGAGACGCCGGGGGTCTATCAGCTCGACGGGGCGGATGTGGAGCAGGTCGGGCTGCTGCTCGACCTCGTCACCTATCTGGCCGATCCCGACACCCCGGCCGGCACCCTCGCCCATATCGCCATGGCGCCGTCGGTCACGGCCGGAGACCCGGACGGACTGGCGCTCGTCGATGGCAACGCCTGGCTGATCAAGAGCAATCTCTCCACCATCTCCGTGCCCTCCGGCGGCAACGCGTTCGTGGCGCGGGACGAGGACGAGACGCTGCCGCTGGTGCGCGCGGACCTGACGAGCCCGGAGGATTTCGCGCTGCTGCTGTGGGAGGGCACCACGGTTGGCGGGGCGGGCTACACGTTCGGTATCGATGGCGGCATCAGCGACGGCGCGTTCGATGCCTCCGACCAGGCGAGCCTGCAACTCGTCGTCATCGCCGGCGAACAGCAGGCGGCGGCGCCTTCCGGCCGCACGTTGCTGTCGTTCAACACCGGCGTGATCGCGGTCGATCAGGGGATCGCCGACGGGGCGACGCTGTTTGCGGAAGCCTTTGACAGCGCGGACCCGGCGGATTTCGTCGCCCAGGCGCTGCTGCCAGCCGGCAGCTTCGGCTTCGACATGACGCTGACGCGGCCGATCGTTCCGACCGGCACCGTGGACCACGAGAAAGCCTTCCGCCAGCAGTACAGCCTCGTCACCGCGATCTCGACCGCGTCCGACGACTGTCCCTATGTCATTCCCGCCTCGGGCCTTCCGGCGGCGCCCCAGGCCTCGGACGGGGTTGAGCTTGAAGCGTGGAAGCGGGCCCGCGCGAAGCGGCGGCGGGCGCTGGAAGAGAGCGATCCCTCCCCCTACTGGGCCTATCAGACGGTGCTGCCGGTCTATCGCTTCGGCCCGGCCTCGGTCGCGCCCGAGGTTGCCGGCCTGCCGCTTCCCGCCGACGATCCCTATCGCGGTCTCGGCGGGGCTTCGAGCGCCCCGCAGGTGGATTTCCAGATCGGTTTCGGCGACGTGCAGGGCAACCGCACGGCAAGTGCCGACGACAAGCCGCTGCCGGTGCCGGTCGGCTACACCGATCCCTTGCAGGGGCCGACAAGCTGGCCGGCCGTCAACGCGTCGTGGGGCATTGCCAAGCCGGAAAGCGACGTGACGCTGTCGATCACCTTCGCCGCCAAGGCGCAGGCGCTGATGCCGTCCGTCTCCCAGCGCGGCGATGCGATGGTTCAGGCGGCCGTTCGCCAGCAGGCGCAATACGCGACGATCTATTACCAGTACGTTCAGCCGAACATGACCGTGACGGCGGAAACGACGCTGGCGGCAGGCTCCAGCCTCACGCTTTCCGGTGCAGACCAGCTGAAGGCGCTGGCGGCGGGCGGCTATCTCGTCGCCTCCGGTGCGGCAGGCTATGGCGTCGTGCTGCCGGCCACCGACACACTCACCAACATCGTCGCAAGCTACGGCATCGGCTGGGAGGCGCTTGCGAGCGTCAATGCCGACGTGCCGCTTGCCGCGATCTTCGGCGAAAACGTCGCCCTGACCGTGCCGGCCTACCGGGTGATGACGGCGGGCGCGAGCGCGCAGTCGATCGCCGCCTCGCCGCAGACCGGCTGGCCGACGCCGACGGCAACCGAGATCCTGTCGGCGAGCGAGAACCAGGACGACCTGCCGCTGAAACTGGGCGCGGTGCTCGCCTATACGGCCCGTGCGCTCACGCTGCCGGACACGGCGCCGGTGCTCGCCACGGTGGCGGCGGCGGAGGCAACGAGCGCCGGCTGGCTCGCCGCAGACAGCGCGGGCGACGCGATCCTCGTCAACGATTTCACCTTCACCGTGGACGGGGTGAGCGTCACCGTTGGCCAGACGACGCTGCCCGGCGGCGGCACGGTGGCGACCTTCGCGGACGCGGTGACGGCCTTCGCCGATCTCGGCATCCACCTCAACGCCTATGATCTGGGCGAGAGCTACGCCGGTGAAACCGGCATGCTGATCGCCTCGGCCACCGCCCACAGCGCGCACTACGTGGTGACGGGCGAGGCGACGCTCGCCGACAACCCCAGCGGCGCCGCGACCGCCGATCTGATTTCGAACAATCTGACCACACCCGATCTCTTCGAGGCCGGAGCGCTCATCTATCTGGGCGATTTCGGTGCCTGCTCGCCGGCAACCGTCACGCCGGCAGCCGGCGACCTTCTCGGCGAATTCGCGGCGCGCTACGGCTGTCCGCCGGCCGCGCTGCTTTCCGCCAATGCTGGCCTCACCGTCATTTCCGCCAACCGGCTCGCCATTCCCGGCGCGGTCACCCTGCCCGCCGCCGACACGTTGTTCGTGCCCTACACGCTGCGCTCCACCGACACGCTGTCGCGCATCGCAGCCGGCTTCGCACTTTCGGACGAACCCGACAAGGCGACAGATCTCGCCGAGCGCAACCGCAACATGCCGGGGACGGTTACTCAGGGACTGACCTTCAATGTGGACGTGGACGGCACGGAGGTGCCCGTCGACACGGATGGGCTGACGACGTTCCAGGCCGTGCTGGACGATGTGCAGCAGACCGCGCCGACCGCAACGATGGCCGAAGTCGCCGCAGCCTTCGATACGGCCGGGCGGCTGGCCGCGGGCGGGCTGCTCGTCTGTCCGCCTGTGGCGCTGGCGGGCGACACGAAACCTTCCGCCATTGCCGGCCTTTACGGCGTCACGGGAGCGGCCTTCGGGCTCGCCAATGCCGGCGTTCCGGGGCTTCTGGTCGAGGGTGTGGAGCTATCGGCGCCGGATCCCGCCATCGCCAGCGTCACCATTGCCGCGCACGATACGCTCAACAGCGCGGTCGGCCGGTTCAACGCGCTCTATCTGGAGGCCGGCTTGCCTGCGACGGCCACCGTCGCCTCGGTGATTGACGACAATGCTGAGAAGGCGCTGTTCGTCGAAGGCGCCACGGCGGTGCTGCCGCCAGCCGACATCACGCTCTCGTCAACCTTCACGCCCGCCTATCCCGGTGCCGCCTTCGCGCTCACCGTGGAGATGACGGTGGCGCGGCCGCACGAACTGGTCCATGACGACTTCACCGGCACTTCGGTGGAGAGCGTCACCGCGTCAATCGCCGCCCCCTCTTCCGGCGCCTCGCTCAACTTCAACGACTTCGAGGAGGCGCTGACCGACGCGCTGGAGGACATCCGGCTCGCAACCGCCAGAATGCCCGATCACGCCGCCGATCTGTGGGCGGTCGATTTCGGCAGCGCCGGCATCACCTCGGTCGATATCGCGCGCACGGTGACGTTCGGCTCGGACAAGCTCGCCCGGATGATCGCGCTGGCACCGCTTTACGGCGCGCTGGTCTCGCGCGCCGGCGTCTCCATCGAACCGCTTGAAAACGGCAGCCTCGATCCCGCCCAGGCGGTCGATATGGACTATCAGGGCATCGACGTGGAAATCTGGGCCGGACGCTTCCTGGCCGATTTCGACCGGATGCTGAGCCCGGCCAATGCCGCCGCGATCAACGACATCGCGGAGCTGCAGGCCCAGTTCCAGCGCATGATGGGCGCCAAGCGGACGCTGCAAGGCGCCATCCCGGCAGATCTCGAAGGCGTCTTCCTCGTCAATCCGTCCTCCGGCCCGACCCTGCCGCGCGCGGTGACCGACCAGAACCTTTCAGCGGGCCTTGTCGAGGCGAAAGAGATCTTCGGCCAGGCGCTGGGCGTCTCGCTGGCCTCGGGCTGGGAGACGGCCGCGATCGTCCAGTACGACGCGACCGTCAACAGCGCCTGGACGCGGAGCACAAATCCGGACGGCACCGCCGCGCTCTATGGCGAAGGACGCAGCACCGACGACCAGCAGAGCGCAGACGACACGCGCAGCTGGCGGCTGGCCTCCGCAAAGGTCGATCTTGCGGAAACCGCGCCCTTCCTGACGCTGCCGCTTTCCGTCTCCGATCCCGGCGCGCAATCGCATGTGGCGCTCGATCTCGTCTACACGGTCTCCAACCTGGAGATCCATCGCAAGCCCGTGGATGTCGCGACGGGCTACACCGCGTCGGACTGGCTGGCGATGACGCCGGTGCTTTCGGGCGACGAGATCCCGGCCGCGCTCGACGTCGCGCTCGGGCCGAGCGACGTGCCGATACCGCTCAAGGCATTTCCAGCGCTCCCGATCATCGTCTCGCAATCGGGCAACGGCGATCCGGCCGTACCCGTGACGCTTGACACGGCGGCTCTGTGGACCTTCGATTTCGCCTATTCGCACGAGCACGCCGCGCAGGATCACGTGGTGCTGACGGCGGAGTTCAACCTTTCCCCGCCGCCGCAAGGCCGCATGCTGGCGGGCGAGAACGAGGACCTGTTCACGGCGCTGGCGCAATACGTGGCTGTGTCGGACGACCTCAACGGTCTGCTGACCGGGCTCACCGATCCCAGGAGCACCGTCGAACCGGCGACCCTTGTCGCCGCCGTGACCACCTTCGCCGATCTCGCCGACGACGTCGCCTCGCTGTGGTCGGTGCGGCTTCCCAACTCGGGTGGCGTGGCGGAGAGTGGCGGCGACGACTGGGTGGCGGCGGAAAGCTACCCCGTTTCGGCCGCGTTGCAGACGGCGCAGGGCGCGCTCGAAAGCTATACGCTGACACGGCTGGAAACGGAAACCGGCGCCGATCTCGGCTGGCCGGACGTGTTGGTAAAAGCGCTCGACGGGAGTTGGGTGACACTCGTCGGCCAGACGCCCGCAGGCTCCAGCCGGGTCTATCTGCCGCCCGACGGCGAGACGATCCTGCTGCCATCGACGCGGACCTTCTCCATCGGCTGGCCGGGGCTCAATGTCGGCGAACGGCAGAACGCCCGCATCGAGCTGGAGGTGATCCGCAACGCCGATCTGCTGGGTCCCGACGGCCCCGCCACGGCGGAAGCCTTCGTCTACCGCACGGCGCTCGTCACCGCGACGGACATCGTGACGCCGGGCATCACGCGAACCGATCCGCTGCCGATCGCCGGCGACAGCGTGGAGGCAGCCCTGCAATCGGCTTTCGACACGCTCTTCCCCGAAACCACGCGGCCGGACGATCTGAAGCTCACCTTCGGGCTCTTCTACGGCTACACGCTGGTGGCCGGCGACGATCCGCTGGTGAGCGAGCTTGCCGTCGGGCTGCTGCCCGACACAACGCTCGACAGCGGAACGGCGGAGACCATTTCCGATGCGCTGACGAGCTGGCAAGACAAGGTGAAGCCCGCGACGGATGGCGGGCGCTGGATCATCTCGTTGATGCTCTATTCATCGTACGACCCGGGCAAGCGGGTTCTGCTCTCGCTGGAACGGCTGAGCTATGAAATCGGATAGCACGCGACACCCTCGGGGCTTTCCCGAAAGCCTCGCGTCCGGTCAAAGTCGCACGCGCACGTCGTCGGCACTTGCCCGTGCGATCGCGTGGATCACCTCCTCGAAGGCAAGGGCATCGCTGAAATCAGGATAGGCAGCTCGTGCGTGCGCAATGCCGGAAAGGAAGGCGTGCGCCTCGATCACCTTCAGGTCGTTGAAGCCGAGCTGGTGGCCGGCGGAGGGCACGAACCGGCCATAGGGCGGATGGGCAGGGCCGGCGAGAATGGTCTTGAAGCCCTGCTCCGCTCCCTCGCCCCGGTTCTGGAAGAGCCGCAACTCGTTCAGCCGTTCCTGATCGAAAACGATCATACCCTCGGTGCCGTGGATCTCGAAACCGATGCGGTTCTTGCGGCCCCAGGCGCTGCGCGAGGCGAGAAGCACGCTGTGGACGCCGCTGCGGAAGGTGACGAGCGCGGAGGCGATGTCCTCGTTCTCGACCCGACGGCGCTCATCGCCGCCCTCCACCGGGCGCGTTTCGTGGACCGTCCGCATTTCGGCGACGAGGCTTTCAACCGGGCCCATCAGATGGGTGGCGATGGAAACCAGATGGCAACCGAGATCGCCCAGGCAGCCAAGCCCGGCATCCGCAGTCGTGGCGCGCCAGGTCCAGGGCGTCTCGGGGTCTGCCTGATAGTCCTCGTCGACGACACCGCGAAAATGGATCGGGCGGCCGATGGCGCCGGCTTCCAGCAGACGGCGGGCCTCGGCGATCATGGGATTGTGCAGGTAGTTGTAGCCGACGATGGTACGGCCGGGCGCGGCGGCGGCCGCATCCGCCATTTCCCGGGCGTCCGCAAGTGTCAGCGCCATCGGCTTTTCCAGATGGACATGCTTGCCGGCGGCAAGGGCTGCCAGCGCCATTTCCTTGTGCAGCCGGTTGGGCGTGGTGATCGAGACGATATCGACGGCCGGGTCCGCCACGAGCGCCCGCCAATCGTCGGTTGCACGGGCAAAGCCGAACTGGTCGGCGAAGGCGGCAGCCTTTTCGTCCGGCACCTCGCACAGAAGCTCCAGCCTCACCGGTGGCACATCGCCAAAGATGCGGCGCACCGCGCCATAAGCGAGCGCGTGGCACTTGCCCATAAAGCCGGTGCCGATGAGGCCGACACCAAGCGCCCCGTTTCCTGTCGGCATGGTCAGTCCTCCCGACGTTCAGATTTCGTTCGTTCGCACGGTCCGCCCTTCCGTGATGGAGCGGGCGGCGGCCTCCGCGATGACGAGGGCCCTGAGACCGTCATCGCCGCCGGGGCTCGGTGCCCGGCCGCTTTGTACGAAGCCGACGAAGGCTTCGATTTCGGCGGCGTAGGCCTTTTCGTAGCGGGTCATGAAGAAGTCGTGCAGCGGCGGTGCGCAAAAGCCGTCGCCGGTCGCGGTAACGACGGACACCGGCCGCTCGTTTGCGACCGCGACCATGCCTTTCGAGCCCAGCACCTCGGCGCGCTGATCGTAACCGTAGGTGGCGCGGCGGGAATTGGAAATCGAACAGTGCCGGCCCGACGCCGTGGTCAGGATGATCGAGGCGCTGTCGTAATCGCCAAGCCGGCCGATCTCCGGGTCGGTCAGGACCGAGGCGCTGGCCTGCACAGCCTCGATCTCTTCGCCCAGCAGAAAGCGCGCCATATCGAAATCATGGATGGTCATGTCGCGGAAGATGCCGCCCGACGAGGCGATGTAGGCGGGCGGCGGCGGCCCGGGATCGCGCGAGACGATCTGCACCATTTCCACCGTGCCGATCGTCCCGGCCGCGATCGCATCGCGCGCGGCGCGAAACTGCGCGTCGAAGCGGCGCTGGAAGCCGAGCATCAGCGTCGCGCCCTCCCCCTCCACCACCTTCAGGCAGGCGCGCACGCGCTCAACCGACAGATCGACGGGCTTTTCGCAGAAGATCGCCTTGCCGGCCCGCGCGAACCGCTCGATCAGGTCGGCATGGGTGTCCGTCGGGGTGCAGACGATCACCGCATCGATGTCCGTCGCGACCTCGATCGCGGCGACGTCGCGCACCTCGGCGCCATAGGCGGAGGCGAGCGCGGTGGCAGCCTCGCCGAGCGGATCGGCGACGGCGAGAAGTCGGGCGCCTGCGACGGCGTTCACCGCTCGGGCGTGGACCTTGCCGATACGGCCGGCCCCCAGCAGGGCAACGTTGAGCGTCATGATGCGAACTCCTCCCGCGGCACTTTGGCTTTTCAGGGCCCCGACCTCGCTCTTCGGGCCCCTTGCCAATTTGGAATAAAAATTCCAAAATCATCTTCAATGGAATAAGTCAAGCATGAACTGGACGGGAATGCCCGAAGATCTCACCCCCACCTCCATCGAAGCCGTGCTGGAGCGGCTCAGCGAGAAGGCCGAAACGCTGCCCCGGCGGCTGAAGCAATGCGCGGATTATGTCGCCGCCAACCCGGACCGCGTCGCCGTTTCGACGGTGGCGGAGCTTTCGCAGGCGGCGGGCGTGCAGCCCTCGGCCTTCATGCGGTTTTGCCAGGAACTTGGATTTTCCGGCTTTTCGCAGATGCAGAAGGTATTCCGCTCCGACCACGCAAGCCGCTGGCCGGATTATCGCACGCGGTTGGCAGCCTTGCACGAACACGGCACTGAATCGCCCTTCGCCCTGCTGGCAGAATTCGTCGAAGTGGGGCGGATGTCGCTTGAAAACCTGATGACGTCGGTCGATCCGGCGGCGCTCGAAGAAGCGGTGACACGGCTTGCGGCGGTGCGCACGATCCATCTCGTGGGCTTCCGCCGTGCCTTTCCCGTCACCTCCTATTTCAGCTACGCCTTTGCAAAGATGCAGGTGCCCGCCATCCTGCACAGCGGGCTCGGCGGCATGGATGCATGCGATACGATCAGGCCGGGCGACGCGGTCATCGCGGTCTCCTTCGCCCCTTATACCGAACGCACGATCGAGATCGCGGGCGAGGCGAAGGCGCGCGGAGCGGACGTGATCGCCATCACCGATCTGGTCACGAGCCCGCTCGTGCGGCTCGGCGCCATCCCCCTCCTTGTGACCGAGCTCGATGTGGGCGCCTTCCGGGCTCTTTCCGCCTCGCTTTCGGTGGCGATCGTGCTGGCCGTGGCGGTGGGCGCGGCGCGGGAAAAGGAGAAATAGAAAATTTTCATTGCAGTGAATTGCGAATGGAATTTATATTCCATTTAGACGATTGACAGACGGCAAGCGGCACATTGCGCCACGCATCGACGTTGCGTCACATAATGTCCGGACGCGCAGGGAACGCGCCGGATCACGCTTTCAAGGAGTGCAGAGCGACGGCCGGCGACGTGGGAGGTTGCCGGATCATGAAACCGGGAGGAAAACCAGATGAAGAAGATGCTTTTCGCGGCGGCCACGGCCGCCATCGCCTTCACGGGCGCCTTCACGGGGATTTCCATCCCCGCCGCGCATGCGCAAGGCGAGCGCTACGTGTTCGTCAGCCATGCGCCCGACAGCGACAGCTGGTGGAACGTCATCAAGAACGCCATCAAGGTGGCGAGCGACGAGATGAACGTGGAGGTGGAATACCGCAATCCGCCGACCGGCGATCTTGCCGACATGGCCCGCATCATCCAGCAGGCATCCGCTTCCAACCCCGACGGCATCATTTCCACCATCGCCGACTATGATGTGCTGTCCGGTCCGCTGTCGGATGCGGTGGCCAAGGGCATTCCGGTCATCACCGTCAATTCGGGAACCGAGGAACAGTCGAAGAAGATCGGCGCGCTGCTGCATGTCGGCCAGCCGGAATATGATGCCGGCTTCGGCGCCGGCGAAAAGGCCAAGGCGGCGGGCGTCACCTCGTTTGTCTGCGTCAACCACTACATCACCAACCCGGCCTCGGTGGAGCGCTGCCAGGGCTATGCGGACGCGATCGGCGTGAAGCTCGGCGGCCAGATGATCGATTCCGGCCTCGATCCGTCGGAGGTGAAGTCGAAGGTGATGGCCTACCTGAACGCCCATCCCGACACCAACGGCATCCTGACGCTCGGGCCCAATTCAGCGCACCCAACCATTGCCGCGCTGGACGAGATGGGCAAGTCGGGCACCATCCACTTCGCCACCTTCGACCTGTCGTCGCAGATTTCCGAGGCGATCAAGTCCGGTGTGATCGCGTTTGCGATCGATCAGCAGCCGTTTCTGCAGGGTTACCTGCCGGTGGTCATCCTGACCAACCTGACGCGCTACGGCGTGGTGCCGGGCAACTCGATCAATTCGGGGCCCGGCTTCATCACCAAGAGCAACATCGCGCTCGTCGAGGAACTGGCGGGCCAGTACCGCTAGGGGGGCTCAAGGGGGTGCGCCCGACCGTGATGATCGGCGCCTTGCCGAGCGTCGCCCCGAGCGTCTCGTGCGGAAATGCTAACAGGCTCCTTGGCTCAATCTCTCACCGTCATCCCGGGCTCCGACCCGGGATCCATTCCGTGGTGCCTCCTTACAGGAGGAGGCAGGAATGTCGGGAGAATTCGCCAACTCGTCGTGCTGGGAAATCACGGCATGGATTGCCGGTCGAAGCCGGCAATGACGTGGAGAGTTTAAGCCGGAGAACTGACTGCCATTTCCGGGCCAGACACTGAGAAGACCGCGAAGCGGTCGTCTCACAGGATAAGCTGCATTATCCCGCCGCGGGCGGGACATCCGGAAACCCTCTCCAGGGAGAACGCCATGTCCACGGCAGACGGCCGCTCGGTCGAACAATTGCGCGACGAGGCACGCGACGAACGCGTGCGCGAGATGTCGCGTTTCCGCAAGGCGCTCATCCGTCCGGAACTCGGCGCAATCTGCGGTACCATACTGGTGTTCGTGTTCTTTCTCTCGATCGCCGGCGACAGCGGCATGTTCGCGCCCGAGGGCATCCTCAACTGGGGCACGGTTTCGGCCCAGTTCGCCATCATTGCGGTCGGCGCCTGCCTGTTGATGATCGCCGGCGAGTTCGACCTTTCCGTCGGCTCGATGATCGGGTTTTCCGGCATCGTCATCGCTCTGCTGACCGTTCAGGTCGGTCTGCCGGCGTGGGCCGCGATCCTGATCGCCTTCGCGCTGGCGATGGCGATCGGCGCCTTCAACGGCTACCTGGTCATCCGCACCGGCTTGCCATCCTTCATCGTCACCCTCGCCTTTCTCTATATCCTGCGCGGGCTGACGATCTTCATTTCCATCACGACGACGCGAAAGACCATCATCGGCGGCGTGCGCGAGGCGGCCGAGAGCGATCCCATCGCCTGGCTTTTCGGCGGCAAGGCCTTTCACGGACTGTTCGTCTGGCTGAGCCAGCACGGCATCGTCGGCACCTTCGTGGCCGGCCCCAAGGCCGGGCAACCCGTCATCGAGGGCATTCCGATGCTGATGGTGTGGGCGCTGGTGCTGATCGTGCTCGGCCATCTGCTGCTGACGCGGACGAAATTCGGCAACTGGATCTTCGCCGCCGGCGGCGACGCGCAGGCTGCACGCTATGTCGGCGTGCCGGTCAACCGGGTGAAGATCTCGATGTTCATGCTGACCGCCTTCTGCGCGACCGTGTTCGCCACCTGCCAGGTGATGGAATTCGGTTCGGCGGCCGCCGACCGCGGCCTGCTGAAGGAATTCGAGGCGATCATCTCCGTTGTCATCGGCGGGGCGTTGCTGACCGGCGGCTACGGCTCGGTGGTGGGCGCGGCACTCGGCGCGCTGATCTTCGGCGTGGTGCAGCAGGGATTGTTCTTCGCGGGCGTGGAAAGCTCGCTCTTCCGGGTGTTCCTCGGTGTCATCCTGCTGCTCGCCGTCATCCTCAACACCTACATCCGCCGCATGATCACTGGGGAGCGCTGACATGACCGCACCGCTGATCGAACTCGTCGACATCGCCAAGCACTTCGGGCCCGTGATCGCGCTCAACGGCGTCACGCTCTCAGTCGAAGCCGGCGAGTGCCATTGCCTGCTCGGCGATAACGGCGCCGGCAAGTCCACCTTCATCAAGACCATGTCCGGCGTCCACAAGCCGAACCGGGGCGAGATACGCGTCGATGGAGAGGTGGTGAGCTTTTCCAGCCCGCGCGATGCGATGGCGGCCGGCATCGCCACCGTCTACCAGGATCTCGCCATGATCCCGCTGATGTCGGTGACCCGCAACTTCTGGATGGGGCGCGAGCCGGAGCGGAAATTCGGCCCGTTCAAGCTGTTCGATTTCGCCACCGCCAACCGCATCACCATGGAGGAGATGGCGAAAATGGGCATCCATCTTCGCTCGCCCGACCAGGCGGTGGGCACGCTGTCGGGCGGCGAACGGCAGACGGTGGCGATCGCGCGCGCCGTCCATTTCGGCGCGAAGGTGCTCATTCTGGACGAGCCGACCTCGGCGCTGGGCGTGCGCCAGACGGCCAACGTGCTCGCCACCATCGACCGGGTGCGCAAGGCCGGCATCGGGCTCATCTTCATCACCCACAACGTGCGCCATGCGCTCGCGGTGGGCGACCGCTTCACCGTGCTCAACCGCGGAAAGACGCTGGGAACGGCACGGCGCGGCGAGATCGACGCGGAGGCGTTGCAGGACATGATGGCCGGCGGGCGGGAACTGGCGGAACTCGCCGGCTCGCTCGGCGGCACAGTGTGAGGGGCGGGCAATGACGATCAGGACGCTCGACGTCATCACCATCGGTCGTTCCTCCGTCGATCTCTACGGCGCGCAGGTCGGCGGACGGCTGGAGGACATGGCCTCCTTCAACAAGTATATCGGCGGCTCGCCCACCAACATGGCCACCGGCACGGCCCGGCTCGGGCTGAAATCGGGGCTGATCACCCGCGTCGGCGACGAGCACATGGGCCGCTTCGTGCGCGAGGAACTGATCCGCCACGGCGTGGACGTTTCCGGCGTCGTCACAGATCCGGAGCGGCTGACGGCGCTGGTGCTGCTCGGCATTCGCGACGAGAGCCGCTTTCCGCTGATCTTCTACCGCGAGAACTGCGCCGACATGGCGTTATGCGAGGACGATATCGATCCCGCGTTCGTCGCCTCCGCCCGCGCGGTGGTGGCGACGGGCACGCACCTGAGCCATCCGCGCACCGAAGCCGCCGTCCTCAAGGCGCTCGGAATCGCCCGCGAGACGGGCGCGCGTACCGCGCTCGACATCGACTACCGGCCGAACCTTTGGGGGCTTTCCGGCCATGGCGACGGCGAGAACCGCTTCATCGCGTCGGATGCCGTGACCGCCCGGCTGCAGGCCACCCTGCCTCTTTTCGACCTGATCGTCGGCACGGAGGAGGAATTCCACATTGCCGGTGGTTCGACCGACACGGTTGAAGCGCTCAGGGCCGTGCGCGCGCTGACAAAGGCGACGCTCGTGTGCAAGCGCGGGCCGATGGGGGCGACCGCTTTCACCGGCGCCATTCCCGATACGCTGGACGAGGGCATTTCCGGTCCCGGTTTCGCAATCGAGGTCTTCAACGTGCTGGGGGCCGGCGACGGATTCATGTCGGGGCTTCTGAAAGGCTGGCTCACCAACCGCGACTGGGTGACGAGCCTCACCTACGCCAATGCCTGCGGCGCGCTGGCGGTCTCCCGTCACGGCTGCACGCCCGCCTATCCAAGCTGGGAGGAATTGCAATTCTTCCTGAAACGCGGGATCGAGACGCCGGCACTGCGCAAGGACATGGCGCTTGAACAGATCCACTGGTCGACCAACCAGCACCGCGACTGGCCCGAGCTTCGCGTCTTCGCCTTCGACCACCGCATGCAGCTTGAGGCGATGGCGGACGACGCGGGCGTGCCGCACGCGCGCATCGGCCATTTCAAGACGCTGTGTCTGGAAGCCGCGCTGAAGGTTTCGGACGGGCGGCCCGGCTACGGCATCCTGTGCGACGGCCGGCTCGGGCGCGAGGCACTCTTCCGGGCAGCCGGTTCGGGGCTGTGGATCGGTCGCCCGGTGGAATGGCCGGGCTCGCGGCCGCTGTCACTGGAACCGGAGCTTGGCCCGGATTTCGGCGGGTTGGCCGAGTGGCCAGTGGCGCATGTCGCCAAGGTTCTGTGCTTCTATCATCCGGACGATGCGCCGGAACTGAAGGCCGCGCAGGAGGAAACCCTGCAACGCCTCTTCGCCGCCACGCGCCGCAACCGTCTGGAACTGCTCGTCGAGATCATCGCGTCGAAAGCCGGACCCCTCGGCGTCGAGACGACGGCGGAGGTGATCGAGCGACTGTATCGCCTCGGCATCCATCCCGACTGGTGGAAGCTCGAACCGCTGAAAAGCGAGACGGCCTGGGCTGCGGCCTGCGATGCGATCATCCGAAACGATCCACACACACGCGGCGTCCTCGTCCTCGGCCTCGACGCGCCGGAGGCGGAGCTTGCCGCAAGTTTCGCCAAGGCGGCACGCTTCGATCTCGTGAAGGGCTTTGCCGTCGGGCGCACCATCTTCGGCGAGACCGCACGCGGCTGGCTTTCGGGCGGGATCGATGACGCGCAGGCGGTCGAGACCATGGCCGCGCGCTTTGCGGGCCTCTGCTCGATCTGGGACGATGCCCGCGGGAAGAATGCCATCCTCAGGGAAACGGAAGGGGCCTGAACCGATGCGAACCATCCGCCTCACCACCGCCCAGGCGCTCGTGCGCTATCTCATCGCCCAGAAGAACGGCGACGGCGATCCGCTCATTCCCGGCTGCTGGGCGATCTTCGGCCACGGCAACGTCGCCGGCCTCGGCGAGGCGCTGGCGGAGGCCGGTGACGCGTTGCCGACGTGGCGCGGCCACAACGAACAGGCGATGGCGCACGCGGCGATCGCGTTTGCCAAGGCGAGGAACCGGCGCCAGGCGATGGCGGTGACGACCTCCATCGGCCCCGGCGCGACCAACATGGTGACGGCGGCGGCGCTCGCCCATGTCAACCGCCTGCCGGTGCTGCTGCTGCCTGGCGACGTCTTCGCAACCCGTGCGCCCGACCCGGTGTTGCAGCAGATCGAAGATTTCGACGACGGCACGGTTTCCGCCAACGACTGCTTCCGGCCGGTGAGCCGCTATTTCGACCGTATCCAGCGCCCCGAACAGCTTGTCACCGCCCTGCCACGCGCGATGATGACGCTGAGCGATCCCGAACGTTGCGGGCCGGTGACGCTCGCCCTGTGCCAGGACGTGCAGGCCGAGGCCTTCGACTATCCCGAGAGCTTCTTTGCCGAAACGGTCTGGCGGATGCGCCGGCCGCGCCCCGATACTGCCTCGATCAACGAGGCGGCCAAGGCCATACGGGCGGCGCGGCGACCGCTCATCGTCGCCGGCGGCGGCGTTCACTATTCGCGCGCCTGCGACACGCTTCGCGCCTTCGCCGAGGCGCACGGCATTCCCGTGGCCGAGACGCAGGCCGGCAAGTCCGCGCTTTCCTGGGATCATCCGCTCAATCTCGGCTCGATCGGGGTGACGGGTTCGGCGGCGGCGAACACGGTTGCGGCCGAGGCGGACCTGGTCATCGGCATCGGCACACGGTTCCAGGATTTCACCACCGGTTCGTGGGCGCTGTTCAGGCATCCGGAGCGGAAGATCGTCTCGGTCAACATCACCGCCTTCGATGCCGGAAAACATGGCGCGCTGGCGCTCGTCGGCGACGCGAAGGCGACGCTTTCGGATCTGGGAGAGGCGCTTGGAAACCATCGCGCGGAGCCGCCCGATGCCGCGCTGAAGGCCGCGTGGCTGGCGCAGGTCGATGCCGCGACCGCGCCGCCTTCCGGCAATACTATGCCGAGCGATGCGCAGGTGATCGGCGCGGTGCAGCGCGCGACCGGCGACGACGCCGTGCTGGTGTGCGCGGCCGGCGGGCTGCCGGGCGAGTTGCACAAACTGTGGAAGGCGGCGCGGCCGAACGGCTATCATCTGGAATACGGCTACTCCTGCATGGGCTACGAGATCGCCGGCGGGCTCGGCACCAAGATGGCACTGCCGGCGCGCGAGGTGGTGGTCATGGTCGGCGACGGCTCTTACCTGATGATGAATTCCGAGCTTGCGACCTCCGTCATGCTCGGCCTCAAGATCATCGTCGTGCTGCTCGACAATCGCGGCTTCGGCTGCATCAACCGGCTGCAGGCGGCGACCGGCGGGAGGCCGTTCAACAACCTGCTGCAGGACGCCCGCCACGCAGTCGAAAGCGAGATCGATTTCGCGGCCCATGCGGCGGCACTCGGCGCTGCGGCGGAGAAGGTATCGGGCATCGCGGAACTGGAGGAGGCGATGGCGCGGGCGCGGGCGGGCGAGCGCTCCACCGTCATCGTCATCGACACCGACCCGATGCCCTCGACCCAGGCCGGCGGGCACTGGTGGGACGTGGCGGTGCCGGAGGTTTCCGAGCGCCGGGAAGTCACCGAGGCGCGCGCGGCCTACGAGACGCAGCGGGCGCTGCAACGCGCGGCCGACTGACGGCCGCGACAGAAAGGGAGGAGGCGCGCATGATCCTTTACGGCACCAATCCGATTGCCTGGTCGAACGACGACGACCGGAGCCTCGGCGCCGATATTCGGTTGGAGACCTGCCTGAAGGAGACCGCCGAGATCGGTTTCGACGGCATCGAGAAGGGGCACAAGTTCCCCGCCGATGCCGACACGATGAGGACGACGCTTAAGCCTTACGGACTGCAATTCGTCTCCGGCTGGCATTCGCTCAATCTTCTGAAAGGTTCGGCGGAGGAGGAGAAGGCCGCGATCCAGCCGCATCTCGATCTCCTGAAGGGGATGGGTGCGCGCGTCTGCATCGTGTGCGAGACGTCGAACGCCATTCACGGCAACGACGCCGTCGGCCTCAACGACCGGCCGCGCCTCGATGACGGCGACTGGCAGGATTTCGGCCGTGCGGTGGAGGAGGTCGCGGCCCATTGCGCCGACCAGGGCGTCATGCTCGTCTATCACCATCACATGGGAACGGTGGTGGAGAGCGCGGCGGAGATCGACCGTTTCATGAGCGTCACCGGGCCGACGACGAAACTGCTGCTCGACACCGGACACGCGTTTTTCGGCGGCGGCGACCCGGAGGCGCTGGCCCGCAGGCACATGGCGCGTGTCGCCCACATCCATGCCAAGAACGTCCGCCCGGAGGTGATGCGCGAGGTCCGCTCGCAGAACCTGTCGTTCCTGGAAGGGGTGCGCCGCGGCGTCTTCACGGTGCCCGGCGATATCGAGGGCGGTGTCGCCTTCGGGCCGGTTCTCAAGGTCGCGGCCGAGCACGGCTATTCCGGCTGGCTCGTCATCGAGGCGGAACAGGACCCAATGGTGCGCAACCCGCGCCACTACCAGTCGATGGGCCTCAAGGCCCTGAAGGAAATGGCCCGCGCCGCGGGCCTCGACCGCCAGCAGGGAGCCGCGTGATGTCACGTCTTCTCGTCAAGCCGCACGAAACCTCCGGCAAGGTTCACGACATCACGCCGCATAGCGCCGGCTGGGGCTATGTCGGGTTCGGCCTTTATCGGCTGAAGCCCGGCGAACTGGCAAGCGAACAGACCCGGGGCCGGGAAGTGATCCTGGTGCTGGTGGAGGGCAAGGCGGAGATTTCGGCGGGCGGCACCGATTTCGGCCGGCTAGGCGCGCGGATGAACGTTTTCGAGCGCACGAAGCCGCATTGCGTCTATGTGCCGAACGGTTCCGACTGGCAGGCCCATGCGACGACGTCCTGCACGCTGGCGGTGTGCTCGGCGCCGGGCAAGGGCGGCCATCCGGCGCGCGTCATCGAGGATATCGGCTTCGAGGAACGCGGAAAAGGTGCCAATACACGTTTCATCCATCCGATCGCGATGGAGGACAAGGACATCGCCGACAGCCTGCTGGTCACGGAGGTGTTCACGCCGGCGGGCAACTGGTCGTCCTATCCGCCGCACCGGCACGACGAGGACGCCTTTCCCGAGATGACCTACCTGGAGGAGACCTACTATCACCGCCTCAACCCGGCGCAGGGCTTCGGCTTCCAGCGGGTCTATACCGAGGACGGCACGCTGGATGAGACGATGGCGGTATCGGACGGCGACGTGGTGCTGGTGCCCAAGGGCCACCACCCCTGCGGCGCGCCCTATGGCTACGAGATGTACTATCTGAACGTGATGGCCGGGCCGTTACGCAAATGGCGCTTCAGGAACCACCCCGACCACGACTGGATCGCCCGGAGGGATGCGGGCGGGTAGACCGTTTCGCGGCCTGACGGAAGCGGATTGGCGCTGCCAAAGCCCGGCATCTATCCGTTTCCGGCAATTGGGCACGCGCGCTCGCCGCGTCGAGCGGTCAGTCGAAGCGGCAGCTCACCTGGCCGAAGGCGCCGTAATCGGCCTCGATGAGCGTGCCCGCAGGGCATTCCAGCGGGCGAATGAAGGAGCCGGACAGGATCACCTGCCCCGCCTCGATGCGCTGGCCGTACATCGCCATGCGCGCGGCCAGCCAAACGATGCCGGTAACGGGATCGTTCAGCACGCCGGCGCCGAGGCCGGTTTCCTCCACCATGCCGTTCGCCTTGACGATCGCACCGACCCAGCGCAGGTCGAAGGCGTCGGGCGCATGGCGTTCCCGGCCCAGCACGATGCCGGCATTGGCGGCGTTGTCGGCGACCGTATCGACAATGGTGCGGCTCGCGCCGGTTTCAGTGTCCTTGCGCAGGATGCGGGTATCGAGGATCTCCAGCGCGGGGACGACGCATTCGGTTGCCGCCAGCACCGCCTCGCGCGTCACCGCACCGTCGAGCGGCGCCTTCATCACGAAGGCGATCTCCGCCTCGATGCGGGGCTGGATGAAACGGCCGGCGGGAACGGCCGTGCCGGTCGAAAACTCCATGTCGTCGTAGAGCACGCCGGAATCGGGCGTATCGATGCCGAGTGCGGTCTGCATGGCGCGCGACGTGAGCCCGATCTTCCAGCCGATGATGCGCCGGCCCTCGCCGAGCTTGCGGGCGATCTGGGCGGTCTGGATGGCGTAGGCGTCATCGAGCGTCATGCCGGGATGGGCAATGGAGAGAAGCCCGATCTGGCGATGCGTTGCTTCCGCCCGCAGGAGCGCGGCGGCCGCGCCATTCACGTCTGCCTCGCTCAGCATGCCTCGTCCTCCACGCCGTTCTTCAGGATACCGATCCCCGCGGCCTCCACCTCGATCACGTCGCCCGGCTTCAGCCACACGGGCGGCTCGAGCCGCGCGCCCGCCCCCGTCGGGGTGCCGCAGATCAGGATGTCGCCGGCAACGAGCGCCGTGAAGGTGGAGACATAGGCGATGATCGCGCGGAAATCGTGGATCATGCGCGAGGTGCGATCGTTCTGACGAACCTCGCCGTTGACGCGGGTGGTGAGCTCCACGTCATCGAGCTGTGCAGCATCGCGAAACGGCACCAGCCACGGACCAAGCGCGCCGGAGCGGTCCCAGTTCTTGCCTTGCGTGACGTTGAACTTGGCGTGGCGCACCCAGTCGCGGATGGTACCTTCGTTGCACAGCGTCAGCGCGGCGATGTGGTCGTAGGCGTCGTCCCGGGCGATACGGCGGCCGGCCTTGCCGATGACGATCGCGATCTCGCCCTCGTAATCGAGCTGCTCCGATTCCGGCGGGCGGACGAGGTTCGCCCCGTGGCCGATGAAGGAGCCCGGAAAGCGGACGAAAAGCGACGGGTTTGTGGGCGCGGCCTGCCCGTCCCTGTATTCGGCGTTGCGGTCGGGATAGTTGACGCCGACGCAGATGATCTTTTCGGGGCCGGCGAGCGGCGGCAGGAATTCGACCGTTTCGAGCGGCCATATGGCGGACCGGCCGGCACCGGCGGCCGCGACCTCCTCCAGCGCACCGGCCGCGATCACCTGTTTCAGGCCGGCAAAACGCGCGCCGAATTCGGGCGTGAGATCGATGAGGCCAGCATCGGTGACGAAGCCGTAGCGCGGGGAGCCGGCGGCCCGGAAGGCGGCGATGCGGGGTATGTCGTCGGTCATCAGGTGTTCCTCCCTCTGTCCGGGCTTTGCCGGTGGTGTTTGCAGCTTGCACCATCTTCCTCATTTCGGACCGGGCACGCGCGGCAGCGCGTGTCGAGAGATCCGGAATCCAGAAGTCAGTCGGCGCGCCAGCGCCGTCCTTGAACTTCATGTGGCCTCAGCGCGGCTCCGCCCTTGATATGGGCGCTGGTCGCGCATCAGGTGCGTTCGGCCCTTCTTTCGCTGGATCCCGGATCTTTCGATACGCGCTTTGCGCGCACTCGGTTCGGGATGACGGCGGAGAGATTTTGCCGAAATCTATTTGGGTTCACGCGCCCATCCTGGCGATCTTGTGCTGCCCCGTCGCAAACGCGATGTTCTTCTGTTCCATGTAGAAATCGAACGACCATTGTCCGCCGTCGCGGCCGATGCCGCTCGCCTTCATGCCGCCGAAGGGGGTGGGCAGGTGGCGGACGTTTTCCGAATTCACCCAGATCATGCCCGCCTCCAACGCCTCGGAAAAGCGCAGCGCACGGCTCAGATCGTTGGTCCACACATACCCCGTCAGGCCATAATCGACGTCGTTGGCGATCGACAGCGCCTCTTCTTCGCTCGAGAACCGGATGGAGGTGAGCACGGGGCCGAAGATCTCCTCGCGCGCGATGCGCATCGACTGGCGGGCGCCGGTGAAAAGCGTCGGCTTCACGTACCAGCCCTTGCCCGAAACCGCCTCGCCGCCGGCCGCGATCGTCGCACCGTCCTTGCGGGCGATGTCGAAATAGCCGGTGACCTTGTCGAAATGGCTGCGGTGGATGAGCGGGCCCAGCTCGGTAGCGGGATCGAGCGGATTGCCGATGCGGATGCGGTTGACGCGGGACGCGAGCCTTTCCTCGAATTCGTCCGCGATGGTGTCGTGCACCAGAAGCCGCGAGGACGAGGTGCAGCGCTCGCCGTTCAGCGAATAGATCATGAAGATCGCTGCATCGAGCGCGCGCTCCAGATCCGCATCGTCGAAGACCACGACCGGGTTCTTGCCGCCAAGCTCGAAATGGCAGCGCTTCAGCGTGTCCGCCCCCTGCTTCATGATCATCGAGCCGGTGCGGCTTTCGCCGACGAAGGCGATTGCCTTGATGTCCGGATGTTCGGTGAGCGCCTTGCCGGCGGTTTCACCGAAGCCGTTGACGAGGTTCCACACGCCCGCCGGCAGGCCCGCCTCGTGGGCGATCTCGGCCAGGATGCGCGCCGTCACGGGGCTGAACTCGGCCGGCTTGTGGACGATGGGGCAACCGGCGGCGAGCGCGGGCGCGATCTTCCAGGTCGACAGCATGAAGGGCGTGTTCCACGGCGTGATGACGCCGACCGGACCGATGGGCACCCGGCCCGTGATGTTGAGATGGCCGGGGCTCGGCAGGGACTGGCCGTCGCGCGCGCCCGGCGCAAGGTCAGCGTAGTAGCGGAAGTTCTCCGCGCCGCGCAGCGCCGCCTTGGACATGAAGCGGTAGGCCTGGCCGGTGTCCCAGCATTCGCAAAGCGCGATCTCATCGGCGCGTTCCACGATCAGGTCGGCGATGCGATGGAGGGTCTTCTTGCGCTGCGCCCCGCTCATTGCCGCCCAGCCGGCGAAAGCCGCCCTGGCAGCCCTGGCGGCGGCGTCGATGTCGTCAGCGCCGCCTTCAGCCACTGCGGAAATGAGACTGTCGTCCACGGGAGAGCGCGTCTCGAAAGTAGCCCCGCCCGCCACGTCCTTTCCATCAATGAGATTGGCGATACCGTTTTCGCGAAAGCGCACAAGATACGCCTCAAGCCGAGCCCGATGGGTCTCAAGGTCGCTCATCCCGGATCCTCCCTATTTGATTGCTTTGTTAACAAATTGGTTGGATATGTCAATTGGTACGAAAGTCGGGTCTTGTGAAACCGGCAATTTTCCGGGATTGCTTGGAAATGTCAGAAGAACGCCCCACCCTGCGCACGACCGCGCGATCGCTCCCCATAGCGCTCTTGCGCGCGCGAGAGACCGTCATGGGCCCCATCCGCGAGATGCTGGCGAAAAGCGGTATCAGCGAACAGAAATGGCGGGTGCTGCGCGTGCTCGACGAGGTTGGCCCAGTCGAGCAGACGGCGATCGCGGATGCCGCCTGCCTGTTGCTGCCGAGCCTGACGCGAATTCTCTCTGCAATGGAAAAGGACGGCTATCTCGTGCGGCGCACGGACGATACCGACCGGCGCAAGTCCATTGTCGAGCTGACGGAAGCAGGGCGCGCGCTGATCGCGCGACACGCGGAGGAAAGCAACGCGATCATGACACGGCTGGAGCGGCGGTTCGGCGAGGGAAAAGTGACCAAACTGCTGGATCTTCTGGACGAGTTGCGCGCGAGCGGATCAGAGCGCTAAGGCCCGCGAAAGGCTTTCCCTCAAAGGCGGAACGACGGGTCCTTGAGGAACTCGCGCATCAGTTGAGCGATGTAGGAGCGGTCCAGCGGTGTATCTCGAAGACGCTGGGCAACAGCGGACTGAAGAGGCTCGGGCAGCGATGCGCCACGCTCCTCCAGCAAGGCCGCAGTATAGACCGCATCGAATTCCGGGTGCGGCTGGAACGTGAGCACCCGGCCCGGCTCGAACATACCCGCTACGGGGCAGTTCTCGCCCGAGGCGAAGACCTCCAGCCCCTCCGGCACGCGGGTCACCTGATCCCGGTGCCAGGCGTTGACGGTGAAGTTCTTGCCATCGGGCCCGCGATAGGTCTGTGGGCCGGCGATCCACCCCGTCTCGGCCAGCTTCACCTCGCCGCCCAGCGCGCGGGCGATGATCTGGTGGCCAAAGCAGATGCCGACGAGCGGCAGGCCGGCTTCGTGCGCGGCGCGGATGAAATCCTCAAGGGGATCGCGCCAGGGGTGGTCCTCGTAGGCGCCGTGGCGCGAACCGGTGATGAGCCAGCCATCCGCCGCGTGGACGTTGTCGGGCAGCTGTCCGCCTTCCACATCAAAACTCAGATACGTGAATTCGGTCTCACCCAGCAGCGCGCGGAAGCACTGGTCGTAGTCGCCCATGCCACGCAAGGTTCCGTCCGGAGCGTGCCCGGGCTGCAGGATACCGATGGTCTTCTTCGTCACGTCTCACATGCTCCGCTTTGAAGGCCACCGGCCGCTATCCGGTTCGCCCGCTCGGCCAATAGCACACGCACGGCGATCGACGCCAGAAAAGTCCTCGCGCCGCACACGGCGGCGAGCGCACCACCCAACACCATATTTTTCACCTGCGCCCTGAACACCAGAATCCCCTGAAAGCTAGTATTATTCGCAATGATACCCATAGCAACATATAAATATTAACTGTCTTTCTACAGTTCGTAATAAGACGTATCCTGATTGTATACTAATATAAACTATAGTTTAACTTTATAAATATATTCATGAGAATGTTTTATAGATAGTATGACGATGAAATCAGGGCAAATGGGGCCATGTCCACCAATTCGAAGACTTCACAGTCTGCAAATCAGGGTGCGTCTGCGCGCCTGAAGCGGATCCTCATTACCGAGGATTCACCGGTCACGCAGGATATCCTCAAGCTTGTCCTGTCGACCAAGGGGCACGAGGTTCACATCGCCCATAACGGCAAGGCAGCACTGAAGATGCTGCTGGAGGAACCTTTCGACCTCGCATTGATGGACTATCACCTGCCGGACCTCTCCGGCGCCGAGGTGGTGGCCGCGTTTTTCAAGGAGCGAAGGCCAGACAACGAGCCGATCTTCATCGCGATGACGGCCGACCCCGATGCCTTCAATGCCACCGGCACAGTTCGTGACGCGTTCGTCCGGGTTTTCGCAAAGCCGTTCGACTTCAATGAACTGCTCGATTTCATGGGCACGCTCGCGACGGGCGCTCATCAACCGGCCCGGGCGAGGCGCGAGGAACACGCTGCGGGAGTCGCCCCCTCCGCGCCCGTCAACTCCCCCGCCCCGAACGCCAGCACGGCCGATGAGGAATACGAGGGCACGCCGGACCGGGTGGTTTCCCTTAGGGCACGCCCTTCCGGATACGAGCACAACCGTCCGCTTTTCTGGCCGCAGGACATCGGACCCGCCGGTTTTTCCCTGGGCGCGCGCAAGCATATGGCGTCGGGCGGCGACTACGACATGGTGGTTGTGAGCGAGCCGGCGCGAGTTGAAGACCTGCGTCATCTCTGGAGCCTCGGCGACCTCAATCTGCTGCCGATCATCGACGAAACCGGGCATCTGGGACACAAGGCCGATGTTGACCTGCCGAAGATTCCGCGAGGATCGGCAGAACGCATCGTGCAGGCCCTGGTTCAGGAGTTCGCCGAGGCGCGCGCCTCCGTCCATCTGGAGGTGCGCCAGTCGGACGATCTTGCCGACAAGCTGCTGGCGAGCCTCTATGTGCGCTCGCGCAAGCTGATGCCCGAATTCTCCGGCGCAAGCCCGCGCGGCTTTTCCTACAATGTCGCGCTGACGGAGAGCGAGGTGAGGGAACTGACCGGACGCCTGGAGACAGACAGGCTCATCGAAAAGGCCTTCGTCGACCGGCTGCACGGATGCCCGGCCTGCAATTCCGTCCGCCTCAACGTGCGCGAGGAATGTTTCGAGTGCCACTCCCCCAACCTGGAGGAGACGGCGATCATCCATCACTTCAAGTGCGCCTACCAGGGCCCCCTGCAGGATTTCAAGCACGGTTCGGACCTGGTTTGTCCGAAATGCGCGCGCGAGCTCCGGCATTTCGGGGTCGATTACGACAAGCCGGGCAACGTCGTCAGCTGCCTCGCCTGCGGCGCGTCCTCGTCGGACACGGCCGTCGGCTTCAAGTGCCTTGATTGCGGCGTCCACACAGACGGCGACGTGATCTCGACCCATGACGTCTTCAACTATGCGCTGACGGACAAGGGGCGGGCCTTCATCGAGGAAGGCTACATCGTCACCGGGGCGACGCAGAACCAGCTCAAATTCGCCGACCTGCCGCTCGATCTGGTGATCGCGCTCAACAAGGCCGCGCGAGACTATACCGAGTCCGCACGACCATTCTGCCTGGTGACCATCGGTTATCCGCAACGCCGGATCCAGCTCTCCGAGCACGGACCGAGACTGGTGGAGCTTTCGCGACGCCAGCTTGGCGAAAACCTGAAAAACTATTTCGGCGATGCCGTGACCATTCGCCAGGGAACGGACTTCGACTATCTGCTGATCGACCGTATGGCTGCCGAAAATTTCCGGGCCAACATCGAGACCTACGACGAGGCGGCGCAATCGAGCCTCAAGATCGATCTGGCGCCGCGGTTTTCCGTGTTCGGACCGGGCGAGCTGTTCGGATGAGCGATCTCACGCAAGCTCTCGACTACATCACGGCACAGAGCTTCGAAAGCCTGATGGTGCTGACGGCGGTCGTGATTATTTTCGAGATCCCGCGCTATTTCGGGCTCTTCCTGCTGGCCTTGCTCACCCCGCGCCCTCCCGGGCGATCGCTTGAGTCCACCTACAAGCACAAGGTGTCGGTCATTCTCGCAGGCCACAACGAGCGGGATTCGGTGCGCCGCTGCATCGCCTCAATGCGCGAGCAGTCGCGCCCGCCCGACGAGATCGTGGTCTTTTCCGACGGTTCGACCGACGGCATGGAGAAGGTGCTGCGCGAGCTTCTGGAAGCGGGCGAGATCGACCGGGCGCTGTGGAGCGACCTGAGAGGAGGCAAGTCGGCCGGTTTCAACATCTGCCAGCGCATGGCGAGCGGCGATATCCTGATCAACATCGATTGCGACTGCTCGCTCGATCGCGACGCCTTCCGGCGGATCGTGGAGCCTTTCGAGGACCCGGCAGTGGGCAGTGTCGCGGGCAACATCCAGGTGCGCAACGCCGGGTCCGGCCTCATCGCCACGATGCAGGCGATCGAATACATGATCACCATCGCGCTCGGCAAGCAGGGCGCGCTTGCCATCGACCAGGTGATCTGTTCCTCCGGCGGTTATTCCGCATTCCGAAAAAGCGCGCTGGAAAGCGTCGGCGGCTGCGACGCGGGCGGCGGCGAGGATCTGGATGTCACGATGCGACTTCGCGCGCGCGGCTGGAAGATCGGCTTCCGCGTCGATTCCGTCTGCTACACGGACGTGCCGGACACCTTCGCCGGGCTGGTGCGGCAGCGCTTCCGCTGGGAGCGCGACGCCGTGCGCCTGCGCTACCGCAAGCACCGCTTCAACCTCAACCCGTTCGATCCGCGCTTCCGGATCAACGAGGTGCTGCATCACCTCGAGTACCTGATCTTCAACATCCTCGCCGCCGCGATCATGCCGTTCTACCTCATCTGGCTGTTCGCCACCTACGGCGCCTTCGCCTTCGTCATCCTGCTGGGGTTGCAGGTCGTGCTGGTGCTCATCGACTTTCCGGTCTTTCTGCTCGCCGCCTGGTTGACCCCGCACGTCAAGGCGTTCCGGCTCATTCCCTACATGTTCGGTTTCAGCGTCTTCAACGGCTTCGTCATGCGGTTTGTGCGCCTTGCCGCCTATGCGGACGAGTGGGTGTTCCAATCCTCCTTCCAGGACAGCTACGTGCCGCAAAAGGTTCACGACATCAGGAGCAACTAGGCATGCGCAAACTCCGCTCGCGCCAGCGCGTCGATACCCATGTCAACGAACGGCGAACGACCAAACGCTCGCTGGGGCGGTGGATCTACCTGTTCATGCTGGCGGCGATGGGCCTGGGTATCCTCGATTATGTGTGGGGCGATCAGGTCATGCTACGCGCACCAGGGCTGGTGCTGCAGGAGCGCATCGATGTGGAGGCGCAATATGTCGGCCGGCTCGACGAGATGCCGCTCAGGATCGGCCAGAGCGTGCGCGAAGGCGATGTGCTGGGCGTCGTCTCCTCCGTTGAGATATCGGAGCGCCTCGCACAGCTCTCGCTGAGGATCGCGGAACTGACACGCGAAGCGCTGGCAAAACAGGAGGGGATGCGCATTGCGCAGGACCTCCTTCCCATCGCCAAGGTGCGCGTCAGCGAGGCGCGCGAGGTGAAGAAGAACATCAAGCAGCTCTCCAAGAAGGGACTGGCCTCCGCCGACCGCGTGCTTGAGGCGCTGACGGAGAGCAACAGCGCGGAAGAGATGCTGATCCGCCTGGAAGCGCAGATCGCCGGCCATCCGGCGTCCACCGAAGCGTTGAGGCCGGCGATCGAACAGGTTCGCAGGGCGTTCGCCAATCTCGACCGGCTCTATGACAATGGCGTGATGCGCGCGCCCGTGAACGGCATCATCGACAGCGCGATCCCCGCCCGTGGCGATGTTTTCCTGACAGGGGAAAAGATCCTCAGTCTCTATACCGGCCCCAAATACGTCCTCGCCTACCTGCCGCCGCACCATCTTTTTCCGGTCGAGGTGGGCGAAGCGGTGATGCTGGAATCGGGCCAGCGGAGCCTCGGGGGGCGTGTCGTGGAGGTTCTTCAGGTCACCGACAAACTTCCGGACGAATTCCAGAACACCTTCCAGCCGACACAGCGCAACCAGCTCGCGCGCATCACCCTTGAAGACGGGGGCAGCTTCCCGCTGCACACCAAGGTACGGGTGACGCGCCCCTTCAAAACGATTGACCGCGCGATGGCTCTGATGGGCGGCGCATGGCACTTCGCAACCAACATCTTCCACTCCCGCGCCGAGGCGCAAGAGAGGAAGGCGGACAGGAGGTCGAAAGACAGATGAAGATGAACGCGAAGGAGGAGACGGAGATCGCGAACCCGCTGAGCGAGCTGATCGAAAGGCACTGCACGACGATCCGGCAGCTGTTTGCGGAGTTCCGGGCGCACTACGTCGCGCGTTCCATCGGAGAGCCGCCGGGGCCGGAGGTGATGACCGCGTTGCACACGCTCAAGGGCAGTTGCGGCACCATCGGCTTTTCGCGGCTTCACAAGAAAGTGGCGGCATTGCACGATCAGCTCAAGGCATGGCCGCAGGCCGCGGCCCCGGGTGCCGAATACGAACGGAAAATGGCCCGTGAGGTCGCCGAGACGGCCGCGGAGGTCGATCAGGTGCGGGCCGAGGATTCCACACTCTACGGCAAGGTCTTTTGATCCCTGCACGCCGAAACGCCAGTGACCAACGACAACGCCAGTGACCAACGACACAGGGGCGAATTGCGGTGGCGTGCCATCGCGCGGATGATACTCCGGCACAGGGGATGATCCGGTGCGTTTCGCGAACGCGTTGCGTCCACGCGCCGCAAGGTCTTGATGCGTTTGCCACAGTGGTAAAAGATCTCGAACGCCACGCCTTGAAGTTGCGACGATCCCGAACCATCATGCACGCGATTGGATCGAGGCGCTCGCCGCATTCGTGAACGACGTCAAGATGATCCGCCAGCACCGAGTCGCGCCTGCCCATATTTTCGTGAGATTAGGGGCGGCCCTGTTCCGTTTTTTCCGGATTTCGCAGATGCGCCTTGCGACAATCGCCACGCCGTGTTCGCGACGACCTCCCGCGAGCGTAGAGCAACAGCCCGCTGGCGCCGTCGCCGTCGGCCCCGCGTCTGCCCCTGCGAAATGACCCCCAACCGTACTGAAAGACTGCCCGTGAGCCCATTCCTCGCCCGCCGCGTATGGCCCGTTGCCGTCGCCATAGCCCTCGCCTTCTCCATCCCCCTTTCCGCGCGCGCCATGACGACGCCTGCGCTCGTGGTGGACGTCGACAGCGGCGCGGTTCTTTTCGCGCAGGACGCGGGGCGGCCCTGGTACCCGGCCTCAACGACGAAGTTGATGACAGCCCTCGTAACGTTCGAGGCGCTTGCGGCGGGCGAGGTGACACTGGAGACGCCGGTGGTCATGTCGAAGAAGGCGATGCGCCAGGAATCGCTGCATGCCGGGCTGAGCGTCGGGCGCGCGATGCGGCTCGAGGACGCCCTCTACGCGGCTTTCGCCGCCTCCGCCAACGATGTCGCCATTGCGCTTGCGCAGACGGTGGCCGGCAACGAGACCGCCTTCGTGGCACGGATGAACGCCACCGCGAAGCGGCTGGGCATGAATGCCAGCCATTTCGCCAACGCGAACGGCCTGTTCGATTCCGGCCAGCACGTTTCCGCGCGCGACCTGGCCATTCTCGCGATGACGATCGACAAGAGATTTCCGCAATATCGCCCGATCTTCGGAACGTCGCGCGTGATCGTCGACGGTCAGGCGGTCGATTCCTTCAACGCATTGCTGACGCGCTATCCCGGCACGGTGGGCATGAAGACCGGTTTCCTGTGCGCCGCCGGACGCAACATCGTCGCCCTCGCCGAGCGTGGCGGACGGCGGGTCATGGTTGTCCTGCTGGGCGCGACCACCGACCGGGAGCGCGCGGAACGCGCCGCCATGCTGCTGACGCAAGCCTTTGCCGGCGAGCTGAAGCCGACCGGCCTTTCCGTAGGCCAGATCCAGGACCAACCGTCGCAACGGCCGGAAGACATGCGCGTGCGGCTGTGTACGAGCCAGTCGCAAGCCTATGAGGCAAAGCAGGCGCGGCTCTATCCGATGGGCATCGGAAGCAACCCGAGCTATCTCGATGTACCGCGCGCGGGCCATACCCGCACGATCCACACCTGGGCCGTGAACTACCCCGTGGATCCGCCGCTGCCGGCGGCCAAACCCTCCACACACTGAAAGCCGGGTTTCGGCAGGCACCGGGCCCGGTCTTCCAGGACATGTCGCGGCAGGGTTCAGGCGACGTCGGCCACACCCGGCATGTGATCTCTCACCTCCCTGGGGAGGCCCAGCGGATCGAACGGCTTGGCGATGACGCCGACCGCCCCCAGCGAGAGGAAGCGTTCGATTTCATAGGCCTGCGTGCGGGCGGTGATGAAGACGACCGGGGTCTCCGCCGTTGTCTCGATCTCTCGCAGCTTCGCAAGCGTTTCCGGTCCGTCCATTCCCGGCATCATCACATCGAGCAGGATGATGTCCGGCGCCCACTCGCGAACCTTGGCCAGAGCCTCGCTGCCGGAGGCGCAGACGTTGATTTCCAGTTCCGGATCAAGGCCCAGCGACAGGGCGGCGACTTCCCGGATATCGTCTTCATCATCGACGTAGAGCACACGCATCGTTCTATCTCTCATGTTCTCGTTCGGGCCAGACCAGCGAGCGTACCCGCCGAAATCCGCACGGGCGGGCCTATCCGGCATCGGACATCCGATCCTGGGCCGCGGCGGACAGGGCGGCGGAGGCGGCTTCCGCGAGCAGCGGCGCCAGTTCCTTGAAAGGGGCATTCTTGGAGATATAAGTGAAGGCCCCCAGCCGCTCGCCCCACGACACATCCATGACGGAGTCGCGCGAGGACACCATCACGATCGGAATTTCCTTTGTTTCCGGGGTGTTCTGAAGCTGCCAGAGCAACTGGAAGCCATCGACGCCGGGCATGAAGACATCGAGAATGATCAGGTCGGGGTGCTCCATGCGCGCGACATCGAATGCGCCACGTCCTTCGGTGCATTTCATCGTCCCCATGCCTTCCTTGCCAAGCACGATCTCTATCAAGGTCAGCCAGTCGGGGTCGTCATCGACGATCAAGGCCGTTGCCATCTCTTCTTCTCCGTTCCTTTTCCGCCACCTGGCGAGGCTATGCTTCGCTTGTGTCGGCGCTCCAGGCGACCGCCCTTGAATGGGCGGGTCCCCCGATGCGGGAAGCGATATCGCCATCTCCGTCTTCGCCAGCGTACTCGACAAGATCGAAGAAGAACGTCGATCCGACGCCGACCTCGGACTGAACTTCGATCCGGCTCCCGTGTCGCTCCAAGATCGCCTGCGCGATCGGCAGCCCAAGACCCGAGCCCTGACTGTTCTTGGCGTCGGTCGTGTCGAGCTGCACGAACTTGTCGAATACCTTGCCGATGTCATCGGCGGGAATTCCAACGCCACTGTCACGCACGCTGACCCTGATAAAGCGGGCATTCGGCTCTATGCCGACCTCGACAACCGAACGCGCCTTGCTGAACTTGGCGGCATTGGAGAGGAGATTGTCGAGAACCTGGGTGAGACGCTTAGGATCCCCCAGCACCCACGCATTCTCCAGTGCCGAGTTCAGCGCGAAGGTGACGTTGTTTTTCTCCGCGTAGGCGGCGTTCGCGTCGAGCGCCTTGCGCACCAGCGTGACGAGGTCCAGCGCCTCCAGACGCAGGTCGATCCGTCCGGATTGCAACTTCTCGATCGCCATGATGTCGTTGACGAGGTCGATCAACCGATTGGCGTTGCTGTGCGCAAGTCCGACCAGCTTGCCGATCTTCTCGGGCATCTCGCCCATCTTTCCGGAATGGACGAGAGCAAGCGATCCAGTCAGGGACGTGAGCGGCGTGCGCAATTCATGGCTCACCAGAGCGATGAATTCGCGTTGCATCCGATCGACCTTGCGTCGTTCGGTGATATCGCGAATGACACCGACGAAATGCGGTTGGTCCTTGAGCAGGATGTCGGCGACGAACAGTTCAATCGGGAACATCTCTCCGTCACGGCGGGAGGCTTCGAGCTCCCGGCCGATACCGATGATCTTCGCCTCGCCGGTCTCCAGATAGTTGCGGATATACTGATCATGATTGACGCTGTGGGGCGCCGACATCAGCATCGAGACATTCTTGCCGATCAGTTCGTGGTGGGCATAGCGGAAGATCCGTGTGGTCGCGGGGTTTGCGGAGCGGATAATGCCGTTCTGATCAATCACGATAATCGCATCCGCCACTGTTTCCACGATGGCCGAGTTCTCCGCCTGCTTGTCGCGCAGCGTCTGTTCCGCAGTGCGCCGGTGGCGGTTTTCCTGTTCAAGCAGATCGCAGGACACCAGCGTCTTCTGCAGACGCCCCAGCATCTCGTTGAAAGTGTCGGCCAACCTGACGACTTCGCTGTAGCCGCGCGAACTCACCCGGCGCGAAAGATCGGAGGCATCGCGCACATCGTTGACGTCGCGCGCGAAACGAACCAGTGGCCGCGCGACGAGCATCGCCGTCATGATCAGACCGATCGCAAGCACGATCAGGTTCGCCAGCGCGGACAGCCCGAGTGTGCGATCCAGCCCTCGCAAGGGCGCCAACAGGTCGTCGCGCCGCGAAAAAAGCAACACACCGAGACCGGGATAGCTCTGCGAGACGGCGGAGACCTTCATCCACCCCCCATTCTCGTCACCGGCCTGCGCGCTCATCGCGCTGGCAGACGCAACATCCGACGCTATTGGAACGCCATTGATCGTGACGGCAGCAAGGTCCGCGAAATGCGACAGGTTCATGTAGGAGGCGAGCGCGGAGGCTGGAAAACGAACGAACACGGCACCGCGCACGGATTCCTGCTGAACGACGGGAACGGCCAGCGTCACCCGCTCGCGTTCGACGGCGAAATGTCTGTCGTTCCCTACCGATGTGAGCAAGTCCGGCATGGTCGCGGGCATATTGGCGGACTGGTTCGCCGCGATCAGTCGGCCATTCGCATCGATCAACCCAACCACAGCACCGGGTATCGACGCCATGGTGAGGCTTGCGAAGAACGGGCGGATACTGGTTCGACGCTGGTCCTCATCGGTTATGACGTCACCGATAAAGCCGTTGTGAGCGATCGTATCGAGGACCGCGGCCAGCGCTCCGAGCCGCATATTGATCGTGTTCACCGCCAATTCGCTTTCGCGGTTCAGCTTTTCCTCTAGCTCGGCCTTGAAGGTTGCGCTGATTTGCCAATAGGCAGCCATCGCAATCACGGCCATCGACGCGACAGCCAAGGGCAGCATCTTGATCAGCACACCAGGCAGAAGACGCATGTGAAGAGGGCTTCCCATGAAACACACTACATTCCGGCGGCAAGCGCCGGGCGAGAATCGGGCGGAGAATTCCATCGCAACTCCCTGTGCGACCGCGATGCCGCACGCCCCGTACCGGCCCGTCTTGACACCGCGACGTTGCACTCAGACGTCAGCCCCCATTCGCCCGACATCCAGACAGCCGATCGTGAAAGTCTGTCTGGTCTAGCAATATTCACACTGGGCATTTTCCTAATACATCCGGAGTTGAAAGTTATTATGATATTTATCGTAACGTAGCATCCGTTTTTCATTAGTAAAGACCGAATGGAATTCTATATTTACAATTCTATTGAAGTCATAAGTTCAAATACTTAGCTTATTATGCGGTAGAGCTACGATAGTATATTTACCGTGACCCCGAATGCGGAAGTCCGTCTCAACTGGGGAGGCCAAGGTGGAGCAGATCGATCAACAAAAATGGGACGGGCTCTTCGAGGACCTTCGCACGCGTTATCTCAAACGGCTTCCCGAACGTCTGGACGCGCTGAAAGCGGCGCGCGACGCGTTCAAGTTCGGCACCACCCCGGAGCTTTGCGAACGCCTCGCGCTTCAGACCCACAAGATGGTGGGTTCAGGCAAAACCTACGGGTTCGAAACGATCAGCAGCCGGGCCCGGATTGTCGAAGATCTGGCTCGCCAGCCCTCCGCATCCATCGAAGACATCCTCCCTTCCGTTGAGGCGCTCATTGATGAATGCCGTAAGGTAATTCGAGATTCCGAGCCCCCTCAGGCACCCGTTTTACGAGACATTTGAACGAGCATCTCCCTGCAGAACTGCTCCTCGTATACCCTGCCTCGGCTCGTTCGCCCTCTTGTCGCGGCTCCGCAAACACCTAAAGAACCCACACTTTCTATCTTTTGTTCAATATCTTAGACTCTTCTCCGGGAGGCGGGGAAAGACCTGCGCCTTCAGGACAAGGGCAGGCCGCGACCGTCAAATCCGCTCGGGATTCCAGCCGATAGACCCACTAACTATACTTTAAAATATTTTTCACACTATTATAAGAACAATAGATTACCGTGAAAACAAATGACTACCGTCGCTTATAACAACAGATATTTCACGTATACACTGTATTTTTTCTCTGGCTTGACGAAGGGGATACCGGAAATGACGGCTTCGGAGCCGGAAGCGAACCAGCCGCGCACGCGCCATCCAGGCCGGATTGGCCGCTCGATGCAACACAAGATCATGCTCCTTGTGTGCTGCTGCGTTTTTGTCAGTTCGGTTGTCGTCGGAATCATCGCCTACAACCGCGTCCGATCGGGGGCAATGGAGGAGACGAGGCGGACGCTGGTCGTGGAGGCGCAGCTCATGGCGCAACGGTTTCGCAACAGCTACAGCCACACTGCGCATGACCTGAGAATGCTGGCCGGCATGCCTCCCATACAGGGCATCATCCGCAGTTCACGAAACGGCGGTATCGATCCGATGGACGGCTCTTCGCTGGACATGTGGCGCCAACGCCTCACCGAGATCTTCGACTCCCTTCTCTCGCAACGCCCCGACAACTTCCAGATCCGCTATATCGGGCTCGCCGACGGCGGCCGCGAACTTGTCCGCGTCGACCGCGGCCCGGCCGGGAACCTGAAAAGGGCGACCACAGAGCTGCAACGAAAGGGCATGGAAGACTATTTCGCGCTCGGCGTTCGTTCCGCAGCCGGCAAGGTCGTTTTCTCCGAGGTGACCTACAACCGGGAATTCGGCAAACGGGACCCCCAGGACATTCCCACCATTCGCGGCATCCTGCCGATATTCGATCAGTTCGCAAACCGCTTCGGCATGCTGGTGATCAACAGCGATTACGACAAGCTGTTGCGCAACGCCTTCATCGAAATGCGTCCCCGCCACCGCACGATCGTCGTCAACGGCCAGGGCGACTACATGGAGCATACCGGCAAAAACGGCGCGCCGCTGTCGCTTGAGCTTCACAACCAGTACACCCGCACGCCTCCGCCGGTGATCAAGCAGGCCGCAAACTCCGCGCAAGCCATAAGCCTCTTCGAAGAAATCGACACGATCAACGTCGCCATCAACACCGACAAGGGTTTCGGCGGATTCGACGACGGCATCAGCATCATCATCCAGGTGCCTAAGGCGGAGCTCTATGCCCAGGCTAACAGGACAGGCAAGGAAGCTCTGATCGCTGGCAGCGGCGCCTTGTTGTTGTGCCTGATCGGATCGCTGTTTTTCGCGCGTGCCATGATGGGACAGCTCAGCGACACGGCGATCGCCATCGTGGAGAATGTGACGGATGGCCTGATCCTCGTGAACAGTGCCGGCACGATCGAACGCTTCAACCCGGGCTGCGAGCGCATATTCGGATACCACTCATCGGAAGTCGTGGGAAAGCCGGCTTCCATCCTGCTGTCACAGGAATTCGCAAAGCGACATGAGAAATGTCTGTCGCGCTATCGCAAGGGGGGCGGGTGCGCGGCGGCGGGGAGCACCATCGAGATGGAGGGCAGGACCAAGGCGGACAAACCGGTTCCGATAGAGATTTCGATCAACGAACTCAATCTCAACGGACGCATCAAGTTCTCCGGCGTCATGCGCGATATCAGCGAGCGGCGGAAAATGGAGCGGATAAAGACCGAATTCGTCTCTACGGTCAGCCACGAGCTGCGAACCCCGCTGACATCGATACGCGGCTCGCTGGGGCTCGTGGGAAAGATGGTCCCCGACGGCTTGTCCAGCTCGCTCTATCAGATGATTTCGCTCGCACAGAAGAACACTGACCGGCTGATCACGCTCGTGAACGACATTCTCGACTTCGAGAAACTGTCGAGCCGAGAGGCGGTTTACGACATGAAACTCGTCAACGTACAGGAGGCGTTGAGCCAGGCGGTGGATCTCATCCGCGGCTTCGCGGACCAGCTTTCCATAAAGGTCGAGATGCATTCGCCGGACGCCCCGCTTCAGATCATGGTGGACGTCAACCGCTTTCAGCAGATCCTGGCGAACCTGCTGTCGAACGCGATCAAGTTCTCCCCGGCGTCCGGGACTGTCATGCTCGCGGCGGAGAGGTCGGGCGATGCCGTTTGCATCTCGATCAGGGACGAGGGGCCAGGCATACCGGAGGGTTTCAAGGACCAGATCTTCACCCCCTTTTCCCAGGCCGACAGCACCTCCAGCCGCAAGTTCGGCGGAACCGGCCTGGGGCTTTCCATCACCAAAAGGATGGTGGAGGACATGGAAGGGACAATCGATTTCGAGAACGAGATCGACAAGGGAACGACCTTCCGGGTCAGCTTCCCCGTCATTCAAGCCACGCACGCCGTCCCGCCGATCCAACGCAGCGCCGGCGATGGTCGCATGCTTGGACTGCATGTCGAGGACGACGGAGATTTCGCGGCGGTACTTGCGGAAATGTTCAACGACACGATCCGGCTGGAACAGGCTCGCAGCCTTGCCGAAGCGAGAGAATACCTTGCGGCCAACACGTTCGACCTGATCGTCATCGACGTGGCGCTTCGCGACGGCAACGGGCTCGACCTGCTGAACGAGTTGCCCCCCGATTGCAATACGGATGTGATCGTCATCACGGCGATCGACAGCGACTTTGATGACCCGCGCATCGACCTGGTGATCGTCAAGTCGAAACGCGATCAGGCCGAGATCGGGGACAGGATCACGGAACTGCTCAACACGCGCCGCACCGACCTGACCAGCTTGGTCGGGGCCTGACGCGCTCAGACCGACAACCAGCGCCGCAGCGCAGCCTTCATGAAGAGGCAGCCGCGTGCCTTTACGTGTGACACGCACGATAACGCCCGCCAACAGAGGGTTGGCGGGCCTGTTGGCAGCGTCCTCGTCAGTCGTCGACTTCCTCGAAGACGATTTCCTGCGCGCCTTCCCACAGCACCTGGGGGCCGAGCGCGGGAAGCTTGTCGAGGTTGGAGGTCAGCGTGATGAAATGGTTGCCCGCGAGCTGGCCCATCTTGCAGGCGAAATGAACGCCTCCGTAGCCCAGCAGGATCTCGGTTTCGGAGATGCCGCCGGGATAGAGGATGAACTGGCCCGGAGCGGGATAGGAAGTGTGGTTTTCGTAATCGACGCCGAACTGCATGTCGCCCAGCGGGATCCAGACTCCCTCTCCGCTCCAGCGCACGTGAACGACCTTGGAAACGAAGGGAAGGTGCTTGCGGAAGGCGGCGACCGTCTTGGGCGCGGCCTCTTCTTCGAAGCGGGCGTCGAATTCGATGCCGGCAATGCGGACTTTGAGTTTCTTGGTCATGGTTGCCTCGTTTCGGCCAATGGAAGGAAACGTCATTTGGTGAGACCGGCCATGCGCGGCAGGAACAGGGAAATGTCCGGCACGAAGGTAGCGCGCGGAGGGATGGGGAAAAGGCCCGCCCGCGGCACGACGAGTCGTCGTGCGGAGCTTTATCATGGAACGCTTGGGGAGACGAAGAAGCGACACGGCGCGAGGGGGGCCGGTGAAAGAAAAAACTGTCGTTCGAACAGCGCCCGATGGACGAGCCGGGGAACGCGTCCATCGCATTGCTTCACGCTATTGCGCCAGATGATCGGCAAAGGTCGTGCCGCAGTAGTCCTTGCGAAAGAGCCCCGCCTCGCTCAGGCGCGGGATCACCTCGTCCAGCGTGCGGTGCATGCACTCCACCGAACCGCCGGGAACCGCGATGAACCCGTCCATGGCGCGCGAAGCGGCCCAATCCGATATTTCGGCAACCGCATCGTCCACCGTGCCGATCACCTGCCAGTGGGAAGAGCCCATCACCTCCGGGCGCATGAGCAGGTCGGCAACCTTAGGTTCCTCGCGCACGATCAGACGGCGAAGAAGCTCGGAATGGGTGCGGCTGCGCACGTATTCCAAAGGGGCAGACAGATCCGCGGCGGTAACCGACCGGTCATCAGGCCAATCGCGGAGATCGAGTCCGGTCATCTCGAGGATCGTCGCAAGCTTGCGGGCGCGCTCGGCGCCGGCATGGGTCGCGGCGAAGAGATCACGCGCCTGCCCGCGCGTATTTCCCAGATAAAGGCTCAGACCCGGCAACACCTTCACCGCATCCGCTGCCCGGCCGTGGGCCTCGCCACGCGTGCGCAGATCCTTGCGTAACTCGATCGCAGCTTCCTTGTCGGGCGTGGCGGCAAAGATCGCATCGGCAATGGAGGCGGCAAAGTCACGACCAATCGGGGATGCCCCAGCCTGAACCAGAGGGACCGGCGCCTTGTCGAAAGACGGCAGATTGAGCGGCCCCTTGACCGAAAAACAACCGCCCTCGTGATCGATCGCGCGGATGAGCGAGGGATCCGTTCCGATGCCTGCGGCACGGTCGCACCGGATCGCAGCTTCGGGAAAACTCTGCCACAGATGCCGGACCACATCGGTGAATTCGGCGGCGCGCGCGTAGCGTTCCTCGGGCGTCGGCATTTCCGGCAGACCGAAATTCTCGTGGCCGTCGAGCGCGGTGACAATGTTCCAGCCAGCGCGGCCGTTGCTCAACCAGTTCAGCGACTGGATCTGCCGGGCCACGACATAGGGCGGATAGAAGGTTGTGGAGACGGTGGAGAGCAGACCGATATGCGATGTCTCGCGGGCGATGGCGGCGAGCAGGATGGTGGGGTCCAGTGAACCGAAGCCGGGGCCGGATTCGAGCATTTTGGGATGCAGGAAAAGCGTGTCCGGCCGGAATACGAAATCGAGCTTCACCGCCTCCGCGCGCTTGGCGATATCGAGATAGTAGTCGCTTGAAAGCAGGCCTTCGATATTGCTGTCAGGGCGCCGCCACGCCTCGCCGCTCAGCCAGGTGGGCGCGAGCGACATGCCGATATGCAGCGTCTTGGTATTGCTCATGCAGTCCAGCCTTTCGTGTGGTTCTTCACGCGTCACGATGCCCCGCAGGAGGCCTTTCTAAATCTTGAGTGTTTTAGTATAGTTTAGCACTTCCGCCTATGTGACAAGTTGGGAATCAGGGGCTTTGCTCGAAGCCAGAAACGTCGTCGCCTCCTACGGAAAAACGCGCGTGCTGAACGGGTTGTCGGTCGGTTTCGAACCCGGCCGGATGACGGCGCTCGTCGGCCCGAACGGCTGCGGGAAGTCGACACTTCTCAAGGCCATCATGGGATTCGTGCCCTTGCGGGCGGGGATTGTGAGGCTCGCGGGCGAAGACCTGCACCGCATCGCCCGGCGCGGGTTTGCCCGGCGCATCGCCTACCTGCCGCAGGAGAGCCACTGCCCGGACTACATGACGCTCGGAGAACTGGTGGAGCTTGCCGGTTACGCCCGTTATTCGCTGCTGGGCGGACCGAGCGCGCGCGATCGCGAACTCTTCGCCCATGCGCTGGAAACGGTGGGACTTGCGGACATGGCCGACAGGCAGGTCAACGCGCTTTCCGGCGGCCAGCGCCAGCGCGCCTTCATCGCCATGGTGCTGGCGCAGGACGCCGAGATCGTGCTGATGGACGAGCCGGTGAACCACCTCGACATGAAGTACCAGTACGCCGTCCTCGATCTGGTGCGCGATCTGACCGAGACCCACGGCAAGACAGTCGTAACCGTCCTGCACGACCTGAACCTCACGACCACCTTCGCCGACAACGTGGTAATGATGCGCGAAGGCCGGCTGGAAGCGATGGGAGCGGTCGGCGAAACGGTGACGGCGGAGACCGTGTCGCGCGTCTTCGATCTCGATGCTGACATTTTCGCCCGAAATGGACGGCTCGTTTGCCTGCCAAACCGCGACATCGGCGCAAGGATCGCACCGCCCACCCGAACGGAGGCGACGGCATGAGGCCGCGCTGGCTCGTTCTGGTGCTCATCGGCCTCGCCCTTCTCGCAAGCCTTCTCGCCAACCTTGCAATTGGTGCGGTGCAGATCGGTTGGAGCGACGTGCTCGCCGCCCTCGTCCGATTCGATCCCGACAGCTACGACCATTTCGTCGTGGTCTACCAGCGGCTGCCGCGCGCCCTGATCGCGATCTATACCGGAGCGCTGATGGCGGTCGGCGGAACCGTGCTGCAGGGACTGACGCGCAATCCGCTCGCCTCCCCATCCACACTCGGCATCAATGCGGGCGCGATGCTCTTCGTCATCGTCGGCGCCTACACCTTCGATCTCGGGCTGACGGCACAAGGGATCGCGGCACTCGCAGGCGCGGTCTTCGGCTTCGCCTCCTGCCTGAGCGTCGCGCGGCTCGCCGGGCTCTCGCGCGATCCTCGCGGGCTGGCGCTGATCCTGTCGGGCGCCCTCGTCTCCATGCTCTTCGTCGGTATCGCCAACGCCTTCCTGCTCGCCGATCCCGCCCGGCGAACCGATTTCCTCGGCTGGATCACCGGCAACATCAATCACGTCTATGCGGACAGGCTCGCCGATTTCTGGTGGATCGGCCTCCTCTCCTTCGCCATTCTCGGCGCCATAGCGCGACCGCTGACGCTCGTCATGCTGGGCCAGGAAAAGGCATCCTCGGCCGGGGTCAACATCACATGGGTGACCCGTGCCGCGTTGGCAGCGGTGACGTTAGGGGCCGGTTCGGCGGTTGCGATCTGCGGTCCCATCGGATTTGTCGGGCTAGTGGTGCCGCATATCGTGCGACCGTTCATCGGCGCCGGGCTCGGGCTCGCGCTGCCGGCAGGCGCGATGACAGGGGCAATTTTCTGCCTGATCGGCGACCTCGTCGCCCGCCAGGCCTTCACCCCCTACGTGCTTCATACCGGCGTGCTGATGGACCTCATTGGCGGCATCGTCTTCGTGGCGATCGTGCGCCGCTTCTATCTCACGCCGGGGGCGCGAGGCGAGACATGACGCTGACGCGTGCAACCGACGGAAAGCCCGTCCTTCTGTTTTCCTCAGGCCTCCAGATCCGGATCGGCAATCTTGCCGCCGCCGGATTCCTCGGCCTCCTCGCCCTCGCCCTTACCGCGATGGCGCTTCAGATCGGCGCGACGCATACGGGCCTGTTCGATCTTCTGGCCGGCCTTTCCGGCGGAGCGCTCGATCCCGATCAGGCCTTCGCGCTGCTGGGTGTGAGGCTGCCACGCATCGTGATCGGCTTCATGGCCGGCTGGATGGTGGCGATGGCCGGTGCGATGCTGCAGTCGCTTGCGCGCAATCCGCTGGCGGATCCCGGGCTCTTTGGTCTGTCGCAGGGCTCGATGGTGGTGATCATGCTGCTGCTGGTATTCGTGCCGGAGGCGCCTCGAGGACTGATCCCCGTCGCCGCGCTTGCCGGTGGCCTTGCTGTGGCGCTCGCCCTGATCTGGCTCGCGGGCGGGGCGAGATCGAGCGGACTCGCGATCCTGCTGATGGGCATCGCCGTCGATACCGTACTGTCCTCGGTGACCTCGATCTTGATCCTCTACACGCCGAAGGAGACGTCCTACTCGCTTTCGGACTGGCTGGCCGGATCGCTTTTTCAGGCGAGCCCCACGGCGATTCTGGCGATCGGACCGTGGTTCGTCCTGAGCCTCGTTATCGCTTTTCTCACGGGCCGGGCGCTCAAGAGCTACGACATGGGTGACGAGCTGGCGCAGGCGCTGGGAGAACCGGTCGCCAGATCGCGCCCGCTGATCCTGCTGGCGGCCGTGCTCCTGAGTTCGGCGGCCGTGACGGCGGTGGGTCCGCTGATCTTTCTGGGGGTGATGGCACCGCATCTTGCGGGCTTTGTATCGCCGGCGCGCGGGCGGGCGCGGCTCATTCTCTCCGGCCTTGCCGGTGGCGTTCTCGTGGTCGGCGCCGATTGCCTGACGCGGGCGCTTGCCGGGGACATCGCCCTCCCCCTCGGGCTCAGCCTGACGATCCTTGGCGTGCCGCTCTTCGTCATCACCCTGCGGCTCAGGGCATTGCGGGTCAGGTGAAGCGCGACAGAGAGGTTGCCGCCTCCCCGTCATGCTTCACCGCCAGTTCCGTGCCCGGTCAGCATCTGCTCGGCATTCGCTCAGTGCCTGGCCCACGCCTCGAAGGTATCAAGGAAGTTCTCCGCGCTGGCGACCGTCGGGGTTGCCACGGGGGCTGAATCGAGGAACAGGATCCGCCCCTCGCGCGCCGGTTTCATGAAGCGCTCCCAGCCCGGCATGATGCGGTCGAGCCTCTGCCTGATCGCCGTCTCGTCGCGATCGGCTTCGGCATAGCTTTTCATGACGATGAGAAGATCGGGATCGAGGCGCCCCAGAATCTCACTCGAAAGCGGCACGGCGAATGTGGAGCCGAGACCGCTGGCCGCTCCCGCCTCGCCCAGAGGCGCGCGGGTATAGCCGAGATCCTCGACCGCCTGAACAAGCCCCGACATGTTGCCGACGAGGCTCACCTGATCGGAGACCATGATGGCCAGATAAGTCTTTGCCTGCGGGCTTTCCGGCAAGACCGCCCGCACCTCATCGAGGCGGGCGCGATACTCCGCCAGACGCGTCTCGAAAGCGCCCTCGCGACCGATCAGCCTGGCGAGATCAGCCTGCGAGGAGAAGCCATAGACCTCCCCGGTGCTGCTCGCCTGAAGATAGACAGGGGCGACGGCGGAGAGCTGGTCCGCCTTGTCGCGATCATGCTCGGTGGAGATGATCAGGTCGGGATGGAGCGCCCTGAGGCGTTCCAGATCGATGGTACCGATGGCGCCGATGCCCGATTTGGGCTGTGGCGCATCAGGCCCCAACACCGCCGTCACGAAATTGACGGCGGTCAGCACCTTGCCGTCGTCGGTGCGGCCGTAGGCACCGACGACAGTGCCGCCGATATCAAGGATCGGCACGCCGAGCAGCGGCTCGTGCAGCACCACGATACGCTCCGCCCTGTCGGGCACGGTGACCGTGCGGCCGGTATCGTCCGTCACGGTCTTTTCCCCGGCCCAGCTCGCTTGAGGCGCGATCACGAGCGCCTGTGCGGCAATGAGGACAGGGATGACAAGTTTCCAGATTTTCATGGGATCAGAACGTCGCCTTCATGCCGACACCGAACATGCGCGGCGACAGCATGTAGCCTTCGGTGCCGCCGACGGAGCGGTTGGCCTGCAGATAGGTCGGCTCGCGCTCGTCGAAGATGTTGTTGACGTAGCCGTAGAGCTTCAGATGATCGTTCATCTGGTAGCTCAGGCGCGAATTGGCGACCGTATAAGGATCGACCTGATAGGCGGGGGTGTTGGCGTCGTCGGAGTAGTAGCCGTCCACGTGCTTGACGTCGACCGCCAGCAGCAGCTCCGGCGTGATGTTCCATTCCACGCCCGCGCCCAGCATGTAGCCCGGCGCCTTGGAGAAGTCGTTGCCTTCGTAGTCCGGCAGCAGACTGAACTCTTCGATCTTCGTCTTCAACAGACCGGCGCTGGCGTTGACGCGAACATTGTCGAGAAGTTGATAGCTCATTGTCACTTCAGCACCATACGAATAGGCGCTCTCGGCATTGACCGTCAGGATCTGGGTGACGCCGGAAACGAGCGAGGTCGTCACATAGCGCTGGGCATCGGTGTAATCCATGAAGAACACGTTGCCGGAGACGAACAGCCTGTCGTTCAGGAAGTGCGCCCGGGTGAAGAGCTCGTAGTTCCACACCGTCTCCTGCTCGAAATCCATCCAGCGGCGCTGATAGAGATCGAGCGCCACGCCGCCGGGATTGGCGCCACGGCTGACGAGCGCACCGACCGTGACGTCCGGTGTCAGCGCATAAGCCACCGAGACCTTCGGCAGCCACGCATCGAAGGTCTCGTCATAATCGAGATCCGTCGTGGTGAAGGACGAGGTGCCCACACGCTGAACGCGATCGCGCTCGTAGCGAAGGCCGCCGGTGATCGTCCAGCGATCGGTCAGCTTGAAGTCCACTTCGGCGAAAAGGCCAAGATTGTCCTTGGTATCGTCGAAGGCGGAAAAGCCGGCGTAGTTGAGCGTCTCGTCGGAATCGGTGTGGGCGTAGTAGACGCCCGCCACACCGCTCACTCTGGTGAAGGCATCGCCGAAATTGAGCCGCGTCTCGTTGGAGATGTTGGTCTCCTCGATGATCGCCTTGCCGGACGTCACCGGCTCGATGTTCCGCTTGGTGTAGCTGTCGGAATATTGCAGTTGGTTGGTGAGCTTCAGCGTGTTCTTGAACGCATAAGTCACGTCCGCGATGCCCGTATTGGTGCGCTGGTACCAGGTCGGCATGTTGGTGACCGTGCTGTCGAGATCGTCATAGGGCTCGAAGGCGGATTCCTGGGTCGGGTTATTCGACTGGGAGTGCTGGTAAGTGAGCTTGGCCTCAAGTCCGGGAATGGCGTCGGGAATCCACAGCAGCTTGGCGCGGCCGGTAAAGCGCATCAGGTCGGTATCAGTGGCCCCCGCCGCGTAGGAAGGGCTGGTGTAATCGATGAACGTGTCGCGGCCGTAGTGGTCGAGCGCCAGGCGGAAGGCGAGTTCGTCGTTGATCGGCGCGTTGAACATCGCCGAGCCGCGCTTCATGTTGTAGTTGCCGACCTCCACCTGCGCGGCCCCTTGCGTGGTGAACGTCGGATCCTTGGTGTTCACGATGATCGCGCCGGCAACCGAATTCGCGCCCTGCGAGGTGGTCTGCGGGCCGCGGAAGACCTCGATCGTGTCCACGTCCCAGATCGAGGACGTGCCGTAGACATATTCGAAGTAATTGAGGTTGTGGCCATCCATGTTGATGGTGGCCCGCGGCACGGTCCCGCCGAAGAACGCGACGGCGCCGGTGTTGGGACCCTGCGTGTCCTGCCCGCGGATCGACGGCGCGGCGCCGACGGCACCGAATGACGTGACGTTGGGAATGTTCGCGAGAGCCTTTGCGACGGAATCATCGCCCGGCCGGGCCTCCAGCGCACCGCTGCCGATCACGGTTACGGAACTGGCCGTCTTGTCGATGCTGCGTTCGACCTTTTCGCCGCTGACGACGATGGTCTCAAGCTCGATGACATCTCCTGTTCCCCCGGCCGTCTGCGCCAGGGGCGACGATGCCATCATCACGGAAATGGACAGGAAACTGACGCTGCCGAGCAGATAAGCACACGCACGCGATTTCATTTTTGCCTCACCGGTTACTGCTGGCTGGCATGAAACGCTGGCTGTCAGTTATCTTGACGTCTTTATGGATTGCTGCCGGGAGCCGGCGTCCGTCCATCGCGGATGGGACATGGACAGACGACGATCTGGCCCCAACAGATTTCCACAATACAGAATGCATTCCGCGATACAATATGAGAAAGTGAAATCATGTCACACTGTTGCAGCATGGCAACGACGATGCAGCGGGACCGCAAGACATGCCGTGACGAGAGAATGCAAAGCCGATTGCCCCTTGTGACCCGCCTCCTTAATCTTGAAGGCCACACGTTGAAGCGGAAGGGGATAGGCGGAGCGTTTGCGTCGATCGGCGCGGCTGCGCCGATCGGGATCACCTTGCTCCGCCCCCTCCGTTCCCACCTAGATGGATCTTGCGATTTCCATGGTTGAAACCGATAGCGGCAAAGAACACGTGGCCACCGAAAAGCGGCCCGGAACGATCCAGTCCGTCGCCATCGCCACGCGCTTTCTCGAGCTTCTGGCCAACGCGGAGGAACCCTTGACGCTCGGCACGCTGGCGAAGCGGGCCGGAACCGGCGGTTCCACAGCACACCGCTATCTGCAGAGCCTCGTGCAGGAAGGGCTGGCGGCGCAGGATCCGGCGAGCGGACACTACAATCTCGGCCCCACGGCGCTCAGTATCGGCATCGCGGCGCTGAAGCGGATCGAGCCCGTGGATGTCGCCGCCCGGCACATGAAGTCGCTGGTTGAGAAAAGCCCGGCCAGTGGCGGTGTCGCCATCTGGACAGATCGCGGCCCCACGCTCGTGCGCTGGTACCGCAGCGCTTATTTCACCATTTCGTCCCTCGGCCTCGGCGACGTTCTGCCGCTCGACAATACCGCCTGCGGACTGATGTTCCAGGCCTTCCTGCCGAATGACCATGTGGAGAGGGCGCGCAGCCTGCAACCCCGGCATTTTCGCGGAACGAAGCCCAAGCTGGCGATCCTTGAGGAAATCCGCCGCACGTGCCGGGCCGACCTGACAAGCCATCTCCTGCCCGACATCACCGGCCAGGCAGTGCCTGTCTTCGATGCCCAGCAGCAGATCGCCTGCGTGATGACGACGGTCACCAATCTCGGCCAGAAACAGGGCCCACAGGAAGCGCTGAACCTGCTGGCGACCGCCAGGGTCGTCGCCCGGGAAACCGGCGGAACGGATGCTTTCGACAGGATTGGCCGGGATCCCGACCTGTAACGACGGCCCTCAGGCGGAGGGGCGCGTGAAAACGTAGGCAAGCCCGGACAGCATCAACAGGGCAACGGCCAGGGTTGGCCACGGGCCGGGGTGGGAGCCGAGGTAGAACAGCACAAATCCCGTGCTCGTGCCGATCAGGGCCAGCCACTTCGCCCGGACGGGAATCGCGCCGCGCTCACGCCAGTCGCGCAAGGTCGGGCCGAAATGCCGATGCTCTATGAGCCAGCTTTCAAGCCGGGTGGAGGAACGGGTGAAGCATGCGGCCGCAAGAATGAGGAACGGCGTCGTCGGCAGCACCGGCAGGAACACGCCGATGAAACCAAGCCCCACAAATCCCAGTCCGAGTACAAGAAAGAGCCCGCGCATCGTCTCTCCGTTTCAACCGACCCGAGGCTGGATCGGAACCAGCCGCCGCCAGCCGCGCAAGCGTGCGCGCCAATCGGCCATATCGCATCCCGACCCGTTTTCATATGGGAAGTCGCACCAAATAGAAAAGCGGCGCACGGACAGGGCGCGCAGGCCCCGTTTCCAACGCCGCTCGCACGCCCCTCCCCGGCTCAGTCGCGAGACAACGCCACGACCGGGTCGAGCATGGAGGCATTGCGCGCTGGCAGATAGCCGAAGACGATGCCGATCAGGCTGGAGGAAACGAAGGCGAGCACGATCGACGACGTCGAATAGATCAGCTGAAAACTCGATCCGAGCAAGCTGAACAGCGCGCCGAAGCCAAGTGCCGCCAGGATGCCGAGGACGCCGCCGATCAGGCAGACGAGCACCGCCTCGATCAGGAACTGCTGAAGAATATCGGACTGCCGGGCCCCCACCGCCATGCGCACGCCAATCTCGCTGACCCGCTCCGACACGGAGACCAGCATGATGTTCATCACGCCGATCCCGCCAACCACCAACGAAATGACCGCGATCGCCGCGATCAGCAGCGCCAGCGTCTGCGTGGTGCTGGTGATGGTCTTGCGGATATCGTCGGTGTTGAGGATGAAGAAGTCCTTGGACCCATGGCGTTGGGTCAGGAAGGTCGTGACGAGTTGCTCAGCAAGGTCCGTTTCAGTGCTCTCCGCCACCCGCACGGTAATGGAGCGAAGGGTCTGGTCGCCGAGGAACCGCGCCTGGACGGTAGTGTAGGGCAGATAGACGGAGAGCCGGTTGCTGGCGCCGAAGCCCCCCTGCTGCTGCTCCGTTACGCCAATGATGCGACAGAACACGTCGCCGACCAGGATCACCCGGCCGACGGGACTGCCCTCGATATTGTCGAAAAGCGTCTTGCGGGTGTTCTCGTCGATGACGACTTCCTGCGTCATGTCGCGCACGCTGTCGGCATCGAACAGCCGCCCTTGAGCGAGCTTGGTGCCCTTCGCCTCGAAATACTGCGCACCGACGCCGTTGACCTGCGCGTTGGCTTCCTGCGATCCGAAGCGGATGGTGTCGGTGGTGGTCACGGTCGGCGTGACGGCGGCAACATAGGGCTGCTTGGCAAGCTGGTTGGCGTCGGAGATGACGAGCGTGGTGATCTTGCCTGAGCGCACATCACCGAAATCCTTGCCCGGAAAGATCTCCAGCGTATTGGTGCCGAGGCTAGAAATGTTGGCCAGCACCTTCTGCTGGGACCCTGTGCCCAGCGCGACGACGCTCACCACCGAGGCGATGCCAATGATGATGCCGAGCATGGTCAGGAAGGTGCGGACCTTGTGCGCTCTCATGGACCGCAGCGCCATCTTGAAGGCCTCGCGAAACCGGTCCACCTGGGCGCGCCAGGAACCGACGCGCGCAAAGCTGCGGCGTTCCTCGGCCGGGGCATCGCCATTTGCCGGTTTGTTCCCGGATGGCTCTGAGCGCTTGTCGGACACGATGCGGCCATCGGAGATCTCGATGGTGCGCTCGGCGAGCGCGGCAACACCAGGATCGTGCGTGACGATGATCACCGTCTTCCCGCTGTCGTGCAGCTCGCGCAGGATGCGGAGCACTTCTTCCGAGGAATGCGTGTCGAGCGCGCCGGTCGGCTCGTCCGCGAGAATGACATCGGCGCCGTTCATCATGGCGCGGGCGATGGAGACACGCTGCTGCTGGCCGCCGGACAATTGGCCGGGACGGTGATCGAGACGATCCGACATGCCAAGCCGGCCGAGCAGGGCCGCGGCGCGCGTCTGGCGCTGAGCGGGTGTCTGGCCGGCGTAGATCGCCGGGATCTCCGTATTGGCAAGGGCGGTCAGCTCGGAAAGAAGGTGGTAGCGCTGGAAGATGAAACCGAAATGCTCGCGGCGCAGCGCCGCCAGTTCATCCGGCTCCAGCGCCGAGGTTTCCCGGCCGGAAACCCGGTAGCTGCCGCCCGACGGCCGGTCGAGACAGCCGAGGATGTTCATCAGCGTCGACTTGCCCGACCCCGAAGCGCCGATGATCGCCACGAACTCACCGGCTTCGATGGTGAGGTCGACGTCATCAAGCACCCTCAGCATGCTTTCGCCGGCGGGGAACTCACGGTTCAGCTTGTGAAGCTGGATGAGCGGCTCGGACATGGTCAGAGCCCCATCGGCGGCCCGCGGCGCCCCGAGTCGGTGCTGCCGGTGGCAATGGCCGAACTCAACTGCCCGGAAACCACCCGTTCGCCCTCCTTCAGGCCAGACTTGATCTCCGCCGTAACCTTGTCATTGAGACCGACTTCAACCTTGCGGGTGGAAATCGTACCGTCCTGGCCGAGCACGCGAACCGTGTAGCTCCCGTCACTGGCGTGCTTGCCCAGCGCGGCGGAGGGAATCGTCAACACGTCCCTCGCCTGCCCCAGGATGATATGCACCTCGGCTGTCATGTAGGTGCGCAGCTTGCCGTCCTTATTCGGCACGTTGAAGATGCCGTTATAGTAGATCGCTTCCGACGTACTCGACGACGACGATGAGGACGACGACGAGGACGAACTGACCAGACTGTCGCTGGTGATCGATTCAGGCGCGGGTTCGATCGATTGCAGCGTCGCGTCGTAGCGCATGCCCGGTTCGCCCAGGATGGTGAAATAGACCGGCTGACCGGGTTCGACGTGGACGACGTCGGCCTCCGAAATTTCCGCGCGAACCGTCATGGTGTCGAGCTGCCCGAGGATGACGATCGTCGGCGCCGACTGGGAGGCGTTGACGGTCTGGCCTTCCTGACTGGAAATCCACAGCACGGTCCCGTCGATCGGGGCGGTGATCTTCGTGTAGTCGAGATCGGCCTGTGCGTTCTCCACCGCGACCTCGGCTTCCACGATCTGTGCATCGAGTGCCGCGATCTGGGCGTCGGCTGTCTTCACGTCGGCTTCGGCGTTGTCGAAGTCGGCCTGGGAGACGGCCTTCTGCGCCACCATGCGGCTCTGACGTGCCAACGTCTGCTTGGCCAGCGCCAGAGTGGCTTCCTTTTCGACTTTCTGCGCCTTGACGTTTGCGAGCGTCGCCTGGGCGGTACGCAGGGCATATTGCTGGCTGATGGAATCGATATTGGCGACGAGATCGCCCTTCTTGACCTCCTGCCCGAGCTTCACCTTGAGAGACGTAATGCGCCCGGAAACCTGGGCACCAACGGCAACCAGCTTCATCGGCTTCAGCAAGCCGGTCGCCAGCACGCTCTCCTCCACGTCACCCCTGGTGACGGCGGCGGTCATGATGTTGGGCTGATCTTGGGAAACGAACCTGTCGCGAAAGACATAGGCGACTGCGGCGAGAACCACCAGCAGACCAATCGCGATCAGAACACGCCGCCGAAGTCTGCTTTTCTTTTCTGTCGTCATCCACTCTGCCTGATACTCGAAACTGACGGGTTACACCTCCGCCGCGACGCTGCCGCCTTGAAGCACGGCACGGTAAGCCGTCCCGATCCAACCCAAGCCTCACCGCACGGGCGCGATGGCGTCGCCGGAGCTGGATTTGGCGAGCTACACCGGCACTCCGCCGAACCTTTGCCGGGCACATTGCCCGTATGTACTTGAACGTAGGATGAACCGGAAACGTACCTGACTTATACGTTCGCCCGGCCATGGACCGGGCGCGCGATTACTCGGGTCGTTGTGGGGGAACCGCCTCGATCTTCGCGAAATGGGGACCAGTGTTGGTATCCACCACCTCCGGCTTGGAGGCATCGATCGCACCGTTCCAGCCGCCGCCGAGCGCCTTGTTCAAGGACACATAGGCGGTCGCGATCGCGACCTGGCTCTGGAGCATGGAATCCTCGGCCGAATAGAGCGAACGCTCCGAATCAAGCACATCGAGGAAACTGGATGATCCTGTCTGATAGAGGGCCCGCGAGAGCTTGGCCGCGCGACGATAACCGCCAACCGACCGGGACAGCTTCACGATCCGGATCCGCTGCTGGCGCAACGACACCAGGGCATCCTCGACATCCTGCATCGCCGTCAGGATCGACGCCTTGTAGGCGATGAAGTACTCGTCGCGCTGAGCCCTGGCGAGATCCGCTCCCGCCTTGAGCTTCCCGGCGTTGAAGAGCGGCACGCTCAGGCTCGGTCCGAAAGACCAGGCAACGGTCGAGTTCTTTGCCAGATCGCCGATCTCCAGAGCGGACGTACTGAGAGACCCGGTCAGGCTGACGCTTGGATAACGGGCGGCCTCGGCGACGCCGACTTTCGCGGTATATTCGGCCAGCTCGCGCTCTGCCAGACGGACATCTGGGCGGTTCACGAGAACGTCGGCCGGGATGCCAGCGGGAAGCGGAAGCTTCGGCCGGGGAATGGCGCGCCGCTTGTTCAACCGGTCAGCCACGGCTGAGGGCGGACGACCAAGCAGAACGCCGATCTGGTGAACGGCCTGCGCGTAGGACGTGCGCAGGGTGGGGATCTCGGCTTCCGTGCTGGCCGCCTGACCCGTGGCATTGGCCACGTCGAGGCCGGAGCTGCCACCAGCCTGGAACTTCTTCTGAGTGAGATCGGCGGTTTCGTTCTGCGACTTGGCGGTGCGCTGGGCGAGCGCGATGCGCGCCTGATAGCCGCGTGCGTCGATGTAGTAGGTGGCCACGTCGCCCACGAGCGTCAGCAACACGTCGCGCAGGTTCTCCTCGGCCGCATCCACGCTGTAGCGCGCGGCTTCCTTGGCCCGGCGGTTGGCGCCGAAGATGTCGAGCTCCCAACTCGCGTCGAAACCAGCGTCGAACAGGTTGGAGACGTTGCCCTTGCCGCTATCGGTTTGGGTCGAGCTCTTGGAGCGGGTGCCGGCGGCGGTGCCATCAAGCGTGGGGAACAGGTCTCCCGTCGCCTGACGATAACTCGCGCGGGCCTGCCGGATGCGTGCCTTGGCCGTGGCGACATCGAGATTGCCGTCGACCGCCTCCTCGATCAGATCGTTCAGGATCGGGTCGTTCAACCGCGTCCACCAGTGCTCGAGATCGGGAATGCCCTTCGGATGTTCCTTGCCCGAATGCGCCCAACTCGCCGGCATGGCGAGGTTCGGGATTTGGTAATCCGGTCCCACGGCGCAGCCCGCCAGCAGCGACATTGACAGCGCGACGCCGATGCAGCGAAAACCTGCCCTTGCGGCATTGCGCGAGCGGCCGTTACCCGGGGACGAGGTCGCCGCCGTGGCAGAAGGGATCTGTGTGGTCATAGGGAGCACTCTGCAGGTTCGGCCGAGCGCTGACGTCCCGTCGTCTCGGCAAGCGGGAAAGTTATCGTTTGGAGCAAACCATGAGGTATGCGATTCGCGACGGCTATGGCGCCTCCAAAACGCTCGATGATCTCGCGTGCGATGACCATACCCAGCCCCGCGCCGGGAATCGTCTTGCGTCGCGCGATATCGACGCGAAAGAAGGGTTCGAAAATCTGGTCGATCAGGTCCTCAGGAACGCCCGGACCGCTATCGGTAATTCTGATCACGGCCTGCGTTCCATGACATTCCAGCGAAACAAAGGCACCACGGCCATGGGTCGCCGCGTTGACGACAAGATTAGTCAATGCGCGGCGCAACGCAACCGGACCTGCGGTCACGGTGACCTGCGCCATCGTCCCAACCTGTGCCGACAGACCGGCCTGGACGGCATCATCGACAATCGACCGCAACAAGGGACCCAGCCGAACCAGATCGTCTCCATCCGTCAGTGTTTCCTCGCGAACAAGACTGATGGCACTGTCGGCAATCCGGTCGAGCTCCTCAAGATCCGCAAGCCACCTGTTGCGATCTTCTTCGGGAAGGAATTCCACGCGCAGACGCATGCGGGTCATTGGCGTACGCAGATCATGGCCGGCGGCGGCAACGAGCCGCATGCGGCTTTCCATCGCCGATTTTAGGCGCTTTGACAACCGATTGAGCGCGCGCGCGGTAACCCGCACCTCGCTCGCCCCCATTTCCGGTATCGGCGGCAGCATACCGTCCGGCCCCACCGCGCCCACCGCGCATTCGATCAGCCGCAAGGGCCGTGTGATCTTCACCGCCGCAATGATCGAGATCACCGTACTGCCGGCGACAATGAGGAGTATCCACATCACGAAACCGGGCAAGCCGCTGGGCGGGGAGAAATCGGGCACACTGGTGACCAGCCAGTCGCCACCGCCAAGTTGGACAGAGGCTGTCAGCCCGCCCCCGCTCGGTTCACGCGACACGATGACCTTGCTGGCGGGGCCTGTGTGTTCCAGCGCCTGGGCGAGAAACCCGGTCGCGCGCGCGTCCACCTCTCCGTTCGCCGGTGTGGAGCGGATATCGAGGCCAGCCCTCTGCGCCGCCTTTCGCTCATCGGCAGCCAGGTTCGCCAGAACATGGATCTGGCGGGCCACCGGCTCCACGATCGTCTGGGGCAAGGGACGGCGGAATGCGACCATGGCGGCAACCGTCGCCAGGCCGACCACCATGACGATAGCCAGGATAAGCAGTGCGGCTATGCGAAAGCCGAGTGACTTCATTCCGCCTCGGTCTCGCTCGTTACCGGAACGACAAGCTGGTAGCCGCCGTTTCGCACCGTCCGGAAAAGGGTATCGCGCCCGCCCTCGCCGAGCTTGCGCCTGAGCCGGCTCATCAGCACGTCGATCGAGCGATCGCCGGGCTCGTGGTGGCGGCCTTGGGTGATGTCGAGAAGCTGTTCTCGGGAAAGCAATCTTCCGGGCCGGTCGAGAAAGACCCTCAGGAGATCGAATTCCGCGCCGGTCAGATCGATCCGACCTGACGGCTCCCGCGTCACCTGGCGCGCCTCCGGCTCCACCAGAATGTCGCCCAGCCGATAGGCTTTCACCGTCTCCGCCTCGTCGCCGTCACAGCCCGCTCGCCGCAGGACAGCCTTGATTCGCGCCGTCAGCTCGCGCGGATTGAAGGGCTTGCCGAGATAGTCGTCCGCGCCGATTTCAAGGCCGATGATGCGGTCGACATCCTCCTTCAACGCGGTCAGCAGGATGACCGGTGTGCTCGGTCGCCGGGAGCGAAGGTTACGGCAGATATCGAGGCCGGAGCCATCGGGCAGCATCACGTCGAGAACGACAAGATCCGGCTGCGCCTCGCTGATGCGGTTCTCGCATTCGCGACGGCTGGCGGCAACGGACACCCGAAACCCCTGATCGGCCAAGTAGCGGCCAAGCAGGGAGCGGATTTCCTGATCGTCGTCGACGACGAGAATAAAGGGGCCATGGGACATGAGTTCGCTTCCGGTTGTCTGAAGCATGTAACCCAACAGGCCCGGAGGCGGGCAGAAATATTGCAACAAAACGTTTCTGGTGTTTCCAGGATGTGTTTTCTTCGCGCAATCCTTATTGGTCTTGCGGGCGAAGGGCCTCCGGCCGCGCCTGTGCCGGCCGGGCGTCCTCGGGCTCCCTCAGCCTGTAACAGGCCACATAGAGCGCGGGCACGAAAAGCAGCGTGATCAGCGTGCCGGCGATGATACCGCCCATCATGGCATAGGCCATGGGACCCCAGAAGACCTCGCGCGAAATCGGGATCAAAGCCAGCGAGGCAGCGGCTGCCGTGAGCAGAATGGGGCGCGCACGCATCTCGCTCGCCCGGAAAACCGCTGTCCAGGAATCCAGCCCCTCGTCCTTCAGGATGCCAATCTGATGGACCAGGATGACAGAGTTGCGGATCAGGATGCCGATCAGCGCGAGAACGCCGAGAATGGCGACGAAGCCCAGTGGCGCACCGCTTGGCAGCAGGGCCGCGACCACACCGATTAGCCCCAGCGGTGCGGCGCTCAGCACGATGAACATCGCGCCGAAGCTCTGCATCTGGAACATGATCAGCAGCAGCATCGCCAGAGCCATGAAGGGGACGACCTTGAGGATGGGCCCCTGGCTCTCACCACTCGATTCGACGGAACCGCCCGTCTCCACGCTGTAGCCGTCGGGGAGATCGGCGACGAAGGCGTGGATGGACGGGCTCAGTTCTTTGACGACCGTCGCCGGTTGGGTATCGCCGAGGATCGCCGCGCTGACCGTGATGGTCGGCGTGCGCGAACGGGTATAGAGGATCGGATCCTCGTAGCCATAGCCGTAACTGACGAGGCTCGCCAGCGGGATCGAGGCGCCTTGCGCGTTGGTGAGCTGGAGGTTCTCGATCGCCTCAATGGAATCGCGGTCGGATTGCTTGCCACGCGCCACCACATTGATGAGATAGATATCGTCGCGCACCTGGGTGACCGTGACGCCGTCAAGCACCTGGTTGAGCGTGGAAGCGATGGCCTGTGAGCTGACGCCGAGCTGGCGCGCCTTGTCCTGCAGGATCTTCACCTGCAGGACACGAGCGGGCTCATTCCAGTTCATCACGATCTTGTGGAGTCGATTGTCCTTCGCCATCAGGGCGGCGAGCTCGCGCGCCTTGGTGCGCACCGTCTCGATATCCGGCCCGCCGAGGCGATACTGGACGGGCCGACCGACGGGGGGGCCGAGTTCCAGCGTCTTGACGTAGATATCGGAGCCGTAAAGCTGCTTTTCCGCGAAGGTTTCCAGCTTCTTTTGCACGCGCTCGCGCGCCTCCAGGCTCTTGGTGACGATCACCACCTGACCGAAGAACGGATTGGAGGGCTGGATATCGTAGGCGAGGATGAAGCGCACCGCGGAACGGCCGACATAGGAGCTCCAGTGATCGACGTCCTCGTCACCCTTCAGCGTCGCCTCCAGCGCATCCATCTGGGCCCGGGTCGCGGCGATGGTCGAATTGTGACGCAGTGTGAAATCGACCACCAGTTCCGGCCGGTCGGAGGACGGGAAGAACTGCTGCTGCACGAACCGCATGCCGAAGACCGAAACCGCAAAGAGCGCCACCGTGATGGCGATCGTCACATAGCGCCGGCGCATGGCCGTCAGCAGCAACGAGGAGAAGGTGCGGCGAAATCGCGAGGGCTTGTCGTCGTGCTTCTTCATGGAGCTTGGCAGAAACACGACACCCAGCAACGGCGCGAACAGAACCGCCACGATCCACGACAGAACCAGCGCCAGCGCCAGCACCTGAAAGAGCGAGAACGTGTATTCGCCCGCATTGGACGTGTTGAAGCCGATGGGCAGAAAACCGGCCACGGTCACCAGCGTCCCGGTGAGCATGGGGAAGGCGATCGAAGTCCAGGCGAAGCTCGCCGCCGTCTTGCGGTCGTCCCCCGCCTCCAGCCGTGAAACCATCGTCTCGATGGCGATCATCGCATCGTCGACCAGCAGACCCAGCGCAATGATCAGCGCGCCGAGCGAAACCCGCTGCAAGGTGATGTGCATCAGGTCCATGCCGACAAAGGCGATCGCCAGAACGAGCGGGATCGACAGCGCGACAACCAGTCCGGCGCGAAGGCCGAGCGAGATGAAGCTGACCACCAGCACGATGGCGACAGCCTCGAACAGGGCCCGGGTGAAGCCCCCCACGGCCTCATCCACGATCTGGGACTGATCCGCGACCTTGTGAACCGAGATCCCGATGGGAAGCCTTGCCTGGATGTGCGCCATTTCCGCCTTCAGCTCTTCACCAAAGTCGAGAATGTTGGCCCCCTGCTTCATGCCGATGGCGAGACCGATGGCCGGCTCGCCCTCGTAGCGAAAGAGCGTGTTCGGCGGATCCTGGTAGCCGCGAGTGATGGTGGCGACGTCGCTCAGGCGGAAGAAGCGATCATTGACGCGCAGGTTGACGGCCTTGAGGCTGTCTTCGGACGTGTATTGTCCATCGACGCGCACGAGAATGCGTTCGGGCCCCGACTGCACGACGCCGGACGGCGCAATGGCGTTCTGCGATTGCAGCGTTTCGAGGATCGACTGGCTGTCGAGCCCGAGGGCGGCGACCTTGCGCAGCGAGAATTCCAGATAGATGACCTCATCCTGCGCGCCGATCAGATCCACCTTGCCGGCGTCCGGCAGGGCGATGATGCGGTCGCGCACGCGCTCCACGTAGTCGCGCAACTGGCGCGGCGTCAGCCCGTCGGCGGTGAACGCATAGACGTTTCCGAAGACGTCGCCAAACTCGTCATTGAAGGAAAAGCCCTGGAACTCGCTCGGGAATTCGGACCGGATATCCGACATCATGTTGCGCACATGCTGCCAGATGCCCTTCACATCGCGCCCAGGCGTGGTGGGCAGCAGGTTGACGAAAACGACCGCCTGGCCGGGCGTAGTGATCGAGCGCGTGTAATCGAGCGTGTCGAGTTCCTGCAGCTTCTTCTCGATGCGGTCGGTCACCTGCTTCGACATCTCGCGCACGTTGGCGCCCGGCATCGAGGCGGACACCACCATTGTCTTGATGGTGAAGCTCGGATCCTCTTCGCGGCCGAGATTGAAATAGGACATCACCCCGGCCACGAGCGAGATGATCATCAGGAACCATATGAGCGAACGGTGGCGCAGCGCCCAGTCGGAGAGATTGAAGGAGGTCATGGGCGATCGTCTCCGGACAGGGACACCTTCTGGCCCTCCTTCAGGCTGTGCACACCGGCGACCACCACATGAGCACCGGAATTCAGACCGGAGTCGATCGTCACGCGTCCGGCAATCAGCGGGCCGGTTTCCACCTTGTGCCGGTGTACCGCGCCCTCTTCCACCACCCAGACGAACTTCGCTCCGTCCGTCTCCAGGATGGCGTTTTGCGGCACCATCAACACGGCCGCCTTCGCCCCTTCGGGACGGGCCGAGATGAGCGAACCGAGCCTGAAGGCCGCAGGGGGATTGTCGAGCAGGATGCGGACACGGTTGGTGCGGGTCAGCGCGTCGGCTTCCGGCGCGACCTCGCGCACCTTGCCCTCGGCCTTGATCTGCGGGTCGATCTGCAAGCGGACCAGAAAGGGCGTGCCGACACCCATCGTGTCAACGATCTCGCCGGGAATGTCGACGACTGCCTCGCGCACGTCGACGCGCGCGAGCTTCATCACGGTTTCACCGGCGGACACAACCTGACCGACATCGGCCGAGCGGGCGGTGATGACGCCGGCGAAAGGTGCGGTGAGAATGGCGTAGGACAGCGCGTTCTGCGCCTTGGTGAGATCCGCCTTCGCCTCCGTTACCGAAGCCTCCGCGGAGGCTTGCGACTGCTCGGCAGTGTCGAGATCAGCAGAAGAAACGGTGTTCTTTTCAAAGAGCGCCTTTGCGCGTGCGTAGCTGGCACGGGCATTGCGCGCCTGGGCTCGGGCGGAGGAGAGTTGCGCTTGTGCCTGCCGCACGCTCGCTTCCATCGTTTCCGCGTCGATCTGCGCCAGTTCCTCGCCCTTTTCGACCCGATTGCCGACATCGGCGTTGAGCGCGACGATGCGCCCGAGCGTGCGGAACGCAAGCGTTGTCTCGTAACGCGGTTCGACCGTGCCTGAAAAACCCTCGGTGCGGATCGGGGCACGGCTGACGATTTCGGTGAGAACCGGGCGCGGCGCTTGCGGATCGGCCGAGACCGGCTCGTCCTCGCCACATGCCGTAAGGGATACCGTCAGAACCAATGCCATGAGATGGATCGGAAACCTCATTGTCCGGCCTCCGTGGTCTTCACGACCTGAACGGGTTCTCCCGCACGCAGCATCTGCGAACCACTGGTTACCACCTGCTCGCCCGCCGCCAGACCATCGGCGACAATAATCTGGCTGGAATTGTAACGCTCGATCCGGATCGGCCGCAGTGTGACGGTGTTGTCACGCGGGTCGACCACCCAGACGGCGGGCCGTCCATCATCCGCCGCAAGCGCCTGCCACGGCAGCTCGATGACCTTCTCGAGAATGGACTGACGGACACTGCCGGCAACGGGTGCGCCCAGCTGCATTTGAGGCGGCACACGATCAAGAGCGACCTTGACCTCGACGGTTCCGGTCTTCGGATTGATCAGGGGAGAGACTTCCCGAATGTGACCGGCGGTGGCAACTGTTGGGTCAGACAGAAGAGCGATGTCGATGCGCGCGGGCGCGGACCCGGTCAACAATTGCTCCTGAATGTCGAAGATCGCGTCCCGGTCGCCATCGTAAGCGAAATTGAAGACGCTTTGCGCGGCGCCAACCACCTGCCCCGGATCGACATTGCGTTCGGTGACGATGCCGGCGGCATCGGCCTTCAGTACTGTATCGGCAAGATTGCTGTTGGCGCTGCCCAATTGGGCCTGCGCGCTTTCCAGCGTGTTCTGCGCCGTCTTCAGCGCCTTTTCCGCGCTGTCATAGTCGGAACGGGTGGTGAAGCCGCTCGCAAGCAGGGCGCTTTGGCGATCGAAGGTCGACCGGGCGTTCTTGAGCCGGGCTTCGGCAGATGTGACGGCGGCTTTCGCGGCGGCGACATCGGCTTCCTGCTCCGTTGGATCGATGCGCGCGAGCTCGTCCCCCTTTTTCAGATGATCACCCACATCGACATGAACGTCGGAGACCCGGCCACCGACCTTGAACGACAGCGCAGCCTGATTGCGCGCAGCGATCTCGCCTGTCAGCGTGACCTGCTTGACGTAGGGTCGTATGGCGACGGTAACCGTATCGACCCGCTTGGGCCCCGTCGGCTCGGCCCGGGCCGTGGTCTGAGCGCAGACGCCGGCGAGGAGCAGCGCGAGCGCGCATGCAGACATGCGCAATGTCGCGCGGGCCTTTCGCCATGACTGGCGCTGATCGTGCGGCCTCAATTCGGCGCTCCGGGTTCTGGACGGTATTGGATCGTGCGCACGGTCAAAAGGGCATCTTCCTGTCAAACGGGCCAAGGCTGTCGAACACCCCCAAGTCAGGCGGGCCATGACACTGATAGCAAAAATGGAACGGCGGGACATCCGCACAAAGGCCGGCACCTCTTATAGCTGCGAAGGCGCGGTGACTGAAGCCGCCGCAATGACGAAACCCGGTCGCCGAGCGCGTTCAGTCGCCCGACGCCGGCGCCATCCAAGACCGATCCGGGAAGGGGCGTCGTTCCGTTTTTCAACGCTGAAAGCTCAGAGGAGTTCAACCGCTTTTTGCAGGGCTTTGCAAGCGGACGGATCGGCTGCGTCGTATTGCCGTCACCTTTCAGCCTTCGGCCGGATTGCGAATCGTCTCGAGCGCGGCGCGAAGTGGCTGATCGAGAGGCACCGGACGACGCGTACGCCTGTCGACATAGACGTGGACGAAGAAACCTTCCGCGCTCGCCGTTTCCTCTTCGTTACGGAAGAGACCGACCTCGTAGCGCACCGAAGACGTTCCGATCCGGGCCACACGGATGCCGGCGGTCACGATGTCGGGGAAGGCCATCTCGGCGTGATAGCGGCATCCCGTCTCTACCACCAGTCCGACCCGGTCGCCCGCCAGAATATCGAGCACGCCTTCCTCCACAAGCCAGCCGTTGACCGCGGTATCGAACAACGAATAGTGCACGACATTGTTCATGTGGCCGTAGATGTCGTTGTCCATCCAGCGCGTCTGGATCGTGCGGAACGTCCGGTATGCGTCACGACGGGAGGGGGCCGGGCGCCGTGTCATTCCATGTCTCCCTTACAGAGAAGAAGTGCATTTGTTGCCGACATGATCGCTTCTCCTTCTCAACGGACGCATGCAATGCGGGCCGCACCGGGCGTATCCCGTACAATCCAAACCATTCCGTCCGCACTATAGCGTCGGAGAGATTCGGCCAGGGCACAAGTTTCAGCGTGCCCTGGCCGGCAAAAATTCGCTCGTAATCAGGACGACTTATCCTGTTACTCTATTTTATTCAAAATCTACACTTCTTCTCATTTTACCAAACCACCTCCGGAAGACACTGTCTAAAACCGTACAAAGAGCAATAATTCCGACGCTTATACTTCAATAAGTTCGACTCTCTGCGTGAGATCGCGTATGATCCCCTTACCGTCGGATTTCTTGACAAGGGCATGACGACGGCTGAGAGACAAAATCTGTTCGACACCATAGATTGACGCTCCCGCCTTCTGATTTTGGAAGGGAGTTCAAATGAACCCGCCTGCCTTCGATAATTACTCCGTGCCGTGCCCGCATTGCGGCGCGACCAACACGATCACGACCGTCGACATCCCGGAGCGGATGCAGATCGACTGCTCGGCGTGCCTTGCTCCCCTCGGCTCGTGGGGAGAGATCCGCACCGAGATCTCGCGCGACGATCGCAGCGCGGCTCGTTGAGCCCTGCCGTCTCGGCGAAAATTCGCTCGGCCGCTCCCCACAAGGCCCGCGACACCCCAAACCGGCGATCCGGCCCGGTCATTTCGTCCTGACGTTTTTGAAGACGCTTCCTGAAATCCTTCTTTTGTCACCAAGCTTCGAGCTGTGGGTCGCCCTTGCCATGAACCGGCTTTCGCGGGCGATGGCGCGAGCGCTCGGCAGGCCATGCGTTCAGGCGAAATCGCCTGAACGCATAAAGCCGTCACGCCACGTCTCGCGACTTGGTCAGGTTTGTGCGAGCGCAATGGGGTTCACAATTTCCCTGCGTCGTCGAGCACGGCTTCCAGATTGGCGGCGCGCTCAATGCCGAAGCCGGAGGCGTGTGCCATCGCATCGACGGCGGCGAGAACCTCCGCGCGCGGCAGGCTTGCCGCCCAGTGCAGCGGACCGCCCTTCAGCTTCGGAAAGCCGTAGCCGTTGACAAACACGATATCGACGTCGGATGCGCGCGCGGCGATCCCCTCTTCCAGCAGCAGCGCCGCCTCGTTGACGATCGCCGCCATGATCCGCGAAACGATCTCGTCGGACGTGAAGGTGCGACGCCTGACGCCTTTTGATACGGCCGTGTCGACGATGATGGTCTCAACCTCGGCATACGGCACCGGCTTGCCGCTGGCATAGTCGTACCAACCACTTCCCGTCTTGCGGCCGAAACGTCCCAGTTCGCACAGAACGTCCGGGATCTCGACATAGCGGGCGCGCGGATCGCGGGTCGGCGCAAGGCGCTTGCGTCGCGCCCAGGCGATATCGAGACCGGCCAGGTCGTAGACCTTGAATAGTCCCATGGCGAAGCCGAAGCCCTCCATGGCCTCATCGACCTCAAGCGGCAGCGCGCCTTCCTCGATCAGGAATTCGGCCTGCTGGCGGTAGGCGGCGAAGATGCGGTTGCCGATGAAGCCCTCGCCCACCCGCGCCACCACCGGCAGCTTGCGGATACGCTTTGCGAGCTTCACCAGGCTTGCCAGCACTTGCGGCGAGGTCGCCTCGGCGTCGATCACTTCCACCAGCCGCATGACATTGGCCGGATTGAAGAAATGCAGGCCCGCCACACGAGCGGGCGCCTTTGTGGCACGCGCGATCTCATCGATATCGAGATAGGACGTGTTGGTGGCGAGGATGGCATCATCGCGGAGGATGGCGTCGAGCTGGGTGAACAGCGCCTTCTTGGCGTCCATGTCCTCGATGATCGCCTCCACGACAAGATCGCAGTCTGCCATGTCCCCCAGGCTGCCGGGAAGGATCCGCTCCATCAGATCGGCGGCGGAGGCGATACGACCGCGTTCCGCCAACCCGTCCGCGGCATCGGCCAGCGCGCTCATCGCGGCCTTGAGGAGATCCGCGTCACGCTCGGAAATCCGCACGGTCAGACCGGCTTGCGCGAAGGCAAGCGCGATACCCTGCCCCATGCGACCGCCGCCAACGATACCGACGGTGTCGATCGCCAACGGTTCCTCCCCCTCGGGCAGCTTCGTGGCGGCACGCTCGGCGAAGAACAGATGGCGGAGCGCGCGCGACTGCGGCCCGCGACGCAAACGCAGGCTCGCTTCGCGTTCAGCCGCCAGCGCCTCGCCAGCCGGCATGGTGTGGGCGCGCTTGACCGCATCGACGGCCTCGCGAACCGCGAAAGCGCCACGGCTCTTCTTCAAGGCCGCCTGTTCGGCGGCTTCGACCGCTTCCGCCGTATCGGGGCGCGCCGGCAGGTCACGCAGGATGCGCTTGCCCGTCCCCGGCAAGACCAGGTGCGCGATCGCCGCTTCGATCAGGTCCCCGTCCGCGACCGCGTCGATCATGCCGAGCTTCAGCGCTTCCGACGTCTTCACCCGGCGGCCGGAGGTGACGAGCTCGATGGCCTGCGCCTCGCCGACAAGGCGCGGCAGACGAAGCGTGCCGCCGGAACCTGGAATGAGACCGAGGGTCACTTCCGGCAGGCCCACCACGGCGCGGGGTGTGGCGATGCGACCATCGCACCCAAGCGCCAGTTCGTAGCCACCGCCGAGCGCTGCGCCGTCGATCGCCGCGATGACCGGAACCGGGCAGGACTCGATCTTCGAGAGCACATCAGGCAGATGCGGTTCGCGGGCGGGCGCGTCGAATTCGCGAATATCGGCCCCGCCGACGAAGTTCCCGCCGGCCCCGGTCAGGACCACGCCCGCGAGGGTCTCGAGATCAAGCCCCTCGAGAGCGGACAGCAACGCCGCCCGCATCGCCGTGGAACCCGCGTTGACGGGCGGAAAATCGATGGTGAGCAGGGCGATGTCTCCCGTCGCCGCCTTGCGGCGTTCGACGTGGACGGTGTCCTGCGAGGGCTGGTTCGACATACGGGTTCCCGTTTGTTGTATGCTGGTCGATCGGTTGGGAGGAGAACGAGAGGAAGGATAGAGAGAGGCCTTCAGCCGCGATTATCCTCCCGGACCATGGTGGCGGCCTTGTCGGCAATCATGATGGTGGGCGAGTTGGTGTTGCCGGAGGTGATGGTCGGCATGACCGAGGCGTCGGCGACGCGCAGTCCCTTGACACCAAAGACGCGCAACCGTTCGTCGACGACGGCCATGGGATCGGAGACGAGGCCCATCTTCGCCGTGCCGACGGGGTGGAATATGGTGGTGCCGATATCGCCGGCCGCCTTTGCCAACGCCGCATCGTCATCGCCGATAGAGGGCCCCGGCAGGTATTCCTCGGGCTTGAATTCGGAAAACGCGGGCGCGTTCGTGATGCGGCGGGCGATCCGCAGGGAGCGCGCGGCGATCTCCCGGTCCCGTTCGGCGGCGAGATAGTTCGGGGCGATTTCGGGCTGCGCGCCCACGTCCGGCTCCGTGATGCGGATGTGCCCGCGGCTTTCCGGACGCAGATTGCACACGCTCGTGGTGATGGCGGGAAAGGCGTGGAGGGGATCGCCAAACTTGTCGAGCGAGAGCGGCTGGACGTGGAATTCGAGATCCGCGCGCTCGACGTCATCGCCCGAGCGGGTGAAGATGCCGAGCTGGGAAGGCGCCATGGTGAGCGGCCCGGAGCGGTTCAGGGCATACTCGATCCCCATCCAGGCACGGCGCAGGAGATTGGCGTAGGTCTCGTTCAGCGTGCGAACGCCGGAAACCTTGTAGATCATCCTCAGTTGCAGGTGGTCCTGCAGGTTGGCGCCGACGCCTTTGCGATCCGCGACCACCGGAATACCCAGCGATTTCAGATGTTCTCCATCCCCGATGCCCGAGCGCTGGAGGACCTGGACGGAGCCGATGGAGCCAGAGGCGAGCACGATCTCGCGCCGGGCGGAAGCGGAGCGGCGCACACCGTTCTGGATCCACTCGACGCCCGTCGCGCGCTTTCCTTCGAATGTCAGCCTGTCCACCGCACAGCCGATTTCCAGCGTCAGGTTGTTGCGTTTCAGGGCGGGCTTCAGGAAACCGCGTGCCGCCGACCAGCGCACGCCACGGCGCTGGTTGACCTGAAAATACGAAGAGCCTTCGTTGTCGCCGCGGTTGAAATCGTCGATCTTGGGAATGCCGCACTCGGCCGCCGCATCGCGGTAACGGTCGAGCACATCCCAGCGCACGCGTGGCGGCTCCACCCGCCATTCGCCACCCGCGCCATGCAGATCGGAAGCGCCCAGATAGTGGTTCTCGTGCGCCTTGAAGATCGGCAGCACATCGTCCCAGCCCCAGCCGCTGAGGCCGAGCTGGCGCCAGTGATCGTAATCGCCCGCCTGGCCGCGCATGTATATCATGGCGTTGATCGCTGACGATCCGCCGATCACCTTGCCGCGCGGATAGATGAGAGAACGACCGTTGAGGCCGGGCTCGGCGCGCGTGCGGAAGCACCAGTCGGAACGCGGATTGTTGATGGCGAAGAGATAACCGACGGGAATGTGGAACCAGATCCAGTCGTCGCGCCCGCCGGCCTCCAGCACCAGAACGCGCGCGGACGGATCGGCGGACAGGCGGTTGGCCAGAACCGAGCCGGCCGAGCCGGCGCCCACCACGATATAATCGTACGTCTCCTGCGCCATGGCGCCCTCCCCCCAACGAACGCCCTCTCCCCAGGGCGTTCTCATCGTTGAGCATTGCAGCGCGGCCGCGTCAAGCGTTCACAGGTTGCCGGCCCCGCGCAAAGGCCTTCGTTCAGCGGCCGGACGGCGACGCGACACCCGACACGAGCCGCGCCGGATTGCCGACCACCGTAGCGCCCGCCGGCACATCCCGGGTCACGACGGCGCCGGCCCCGACGATCGCATCGTCGCCGATCGTCACGCCGGGCAAGACGATCGCGCCGCCACCGATCCAGACGTTTCGTCCGATGCGGATCGGACGGCCCGACTCCACGCCCCGGCTCCGGAGTTCGGGATCGCGCGGGTGATCGGCGGTGAGGATCTGAACACCCGGTCCGATCTGGGTGAAGTCGCCGATCTCCACTGCGGCGACATCGAGCACGATGCAGCCGAAATTGACGAATACGTTCCGGCCGACGCTGATGTTGTAGCCGTAATCGCAATGAAACGGCGGACGGATGACCACCCCCTCGCCGACGTCTGCGAAAAGCTCCGCGAGACGGTCACGCTGCTCCGCAGCCGGGGCGGCCTGGCGGGCATTGAAACGATCCATCCAGGCGCTTGCACGCTCCCTGTCGGCCACCAGTTCCGGGCAATCCGCCCGATAGGGCAATCCGGCAAGCATCTTGTTCTTTTCGCTCATCATTCCGTCACATCTCCAGCCACTATCAAGTGAGGACAAGGGGCGAACACGCCCTTCGGAGGACGTTCTAGAAGGGGCAGGGATCGATGAACGTCATCGGTTCACCGCCGACCGGATGGCGGATGGTGAGCGTTTCGGCATGAAGCTGAAGGCGCGGTGCACCGGCAAAGGCGTCGTCGTCGGCATAGAGCGCATCGCCCAGGATGGGATGTCCGAGATCGGCCATATGCACGCGCAGCTGATGGGAACGGCCGGTCTGCGGCAGCAGGCGGACGCGTGTCGCCGCCGCCTCGCGGGCCTCCACATGCCAGCGCGTCAGCGCCGGGCGGCCTTCGACGAAATCGACGATCTGTTTCGGGCGGTTCGGCCAGTCACAGCGCAGCGGCTTGTCGATCACGCCTTCATCGTCCGCGATACTCCCCCAGACACGCGCCACATAAGTCTTGGAGAGCTTGCGGCGCTCGAACTGCAACCCGAGGTGGCGGTGGGAGGCCCGGTTGCGGGCAAAGACCATGACGCCGGAGGTCGCGCAATCGAGGCGGTGGACCAGCGTCGCTTCCGGATACTCCGCATTGATACGGGCGATGAGACAGTCGGCATGTTCGGCCGCCTTGCCCTGCGTCGACAACAGACCCGACGGTTTCGCCACGACGAGGATATCGGCGTCCGCGTGGAGGACGACGAGAGGGCCTTTGGGCGGATCGTAGACGAAGGGGCGCGTTTGCGGCATGGCGCTGGCGTTAGCAGTCGCGTTCGGGAGCGTCAATCCATGCCGCCCTTTCCAGGCCAAACGCAACGACAACGCCGCCGAAGATGGCGCGCGCCGACCGGTCCACAAACGAAGACGGCCGAGCCTGACAAGACATTTCGCATGTCGTCAGGCCCGGCCGAAGTTTGAAGCCCCGCGAAACGAAGCACCGCCAACAAGAACCGAGCCTGGGAGGGTAACTCTCTCCCGCCCGCCGCGCGCCCGTAATATGGGCTTTGGCGAACACTCTGCTCTCGGACGTCACCGGCAAGATCAGCCGGTTAATAAAGAATATGTCGGGATTTAAAGCTCTTCCATTACGCCAAAATCAAATTCATAATAAAATTATAATAATATCTCATGATCCCGACATAAGTTTCATGTTTTCCGAATAAATTAATACCCTTCAATTATAGCATAGGCTTGATGTCACCAACGTGACAGAACAGCCTCCGCTTCTTGCCGGCCGGACATTGAAAACCACGCCAGGCCAACCGAGAGGCAACATAACACAACGTCATAAGCGTTTCTATATATGGTTGTATAAATTTTTCGTAACACGTTTCGCGTGTATTTCTGCGGGAATCGGTGGGTTAGGTTGTGTGGACATTTATCGAAGCCAGAGGACGATTGCGGCCAGAGTTACGACGGCGAGATAGTTTCTGGCCGTCTTCTCGTAGCGTGTTGCG
>NZ_QAYG01000010.1 GCF_003053845.1 Breoghania corrubedonensis | reverse complement strand
CTGTTCAATCGTAGCTACTAGGCGCTAACAAAACCACTTCCAGTGGTTCAAGCGCAGCGTTTCAAACCTCCACCTCGGGTGGAGGTCACTGACTTTGTGCCCCGCGCCGGGCGGCGCCCCAGGGCATCCATCATGGAGATGGGATGCGGACCTTCATCAACGTGCCCTCGGGGCTGAGTCCTGGGTGACGGAATGTCGCCGGCCCGCCAAGAGGCCCCGCCTTCCTCACCGGCCTCGCGCAAGCTTCCCTCCCTATCCTGTCGTCCATGAGCGAGCCGACAGATAGTGACCCGGAAGCCGTATCGCCCTCACGCCCGCCGCGTGGCCGTCGTTCGCGCCCGCATGCGCACGCGGCGGAGCCCAAAGGGGGCGAGAAAGTCGGCGAGGTGATCGACCTCGTTGCCGCTCGCGTTACCAGAAAGGGTCTAGACGATGCCGCGCAGTCGTCCGCGCGCAAGGCGGGCGGGGGAGCGAAAAAAACGTCCGGCACGGGCTCGGGCGGTGAAGCCCGCAGTCATCCGCGCCGCGCGACCCGTCTGCGCATGGGCAAGATCGCCGATCTCGATGACCGCTTCCTGAGCGAATGCGCTATCCGCGATCTGTCGGCGGGTGGGGCGAAACTGATCGTCGCCGCGTCCGTGCCGCTTCCCGATATCATCGTGCTCTTCGACGAGCTGGAGGAGACGATCGTACCCGCGACCGTGCGCTGGCGGCGCGGCAACGAGACAGGCGTCAGCTTCGATGTTCCGCCCGCGCAGCTCAGGCATTTCCGCTCAAGACGTCTGCGTGCGCTCGCGTACCGATACTACGCGGCGAAGGATTGACGCGAGCGACACTGCCTGATGTGCGTGGGCGCGTTGTCGCCCACCGATTACTGTTCGTCCTCGGGGGTGAAATCGAGCGAAAGGCCATTTGTGCAGTAACGCAGGCCTGTGGGGCGAGGGCCGTCGGGGAATACATGGCCCAGATGCGCGTCGCAACGCGCGCAGCGGATTTCCGTGCGTCGCATGAACAGCGAATTGTCATCGACTTCCGCAACGGCGCTCTTGTCCAGCGGCGCATAGAAGCTCGGCCAGCCTGACCCGGATTCGTACTTGGTCTGCGAGGGGAAGAGATCCGCCCCGCAGCATACGCACTTGTAGATGCCCGCCCGCTTTTCATCGAGATAGGGGCCTGTGCCGGCGCGTTCCGTGCCATGCTCGCGGGTCACGGCGAATTGTTCGGGGGTCAGGCGCTCCCGCCATTCGGCGTCGCTCAGATCCACCTTTGTCTTCGTCTCGCTGCTCATGGCCGGCGCTCCTGTGCGAATGACGTCTCTGTTTTCCTACTTAGGTTGAGGGGAGGCCGGCGGCAATGGCGAGGGGCAAGGTTTCGACCGGCAATTGTCTTCGCCCGCTCCCATGACGGAAAGTTGTCTCGCAACCGTCGGACTGCCATATCGTCAAGTTCGGCGAGAATAGGCAATGAGGCATAAACCGCTTGTTCAGACAAACATGAAATAGCATGTCCTGTCGGCAACTTGCACTTTCTCCGTCCTGCGTATATCGAAACGGTGACTTTTATCGCGCGAGTCTGGTTTGACCGGGCGATTCGGAGGGGAATGCGCCGAGAGGCGTCGAAGACTTGGTGACGACGGGCCACTGGTCAGGCCCGGGTGATGACCCCTTGGCGGGTTTTCTGTATCGGATCTGCCGGGCGGGTCCATGTGAGAGGGGTCCGCAAAACGGATCCACGTGAAGAACCCACGAGACGGGTTCACGTGACGGGTCCGTACGCCGGATCCATGTTGACGGCCCAGTCGGCGGGCCAAGGGACGGCTATGGCGCTATTCGGGGTGGACTACACGGTGATCGCGGTGCTGGCACCGTTTGCCGCGGCCCTTGCTGCACCGACGATGGTGCGCGTTTTCAAGCACAATGCGGCCTGGGTACTGGCGATCGTGCCGGCTTTGGTCTTTCTCCATTTCTTTCGGTATGTCGGCGCGGTTTCGCACGGCGAGACCTTTACGGAAGGCTTCGCCTGGGTGCCGGCCTACGGGGTCAATTTCACCTTCTTTCTCGACGGCCTGGCGGTTCTGTTCGCGCTGATCGTCTCCGGCATTGGCACGCTGATCATCCTGTATGCCGGCGGCTACATGAAGGGGCACGCCCAGCAGGGGCGGTTCCTGTCCTTTTTGTTCCTGTTCATGGGCTCCATGCTGGGTGTGGTGACCGGGTCCAACCTGATCACCATGTTCATCTTCTGGGAGCTGACCTCGATCACCTCCTTCCTGCTGATCGGTTTCGATCATCTGCGCACCGCCTCCAGGCGTGCCGCGATGCAGGCGCTGGTGGTCACCGGCGGCGGTGGACTGGCGCTTCTGGCCGGTTTCCTGATGATCATCTCCGTGACCGGCAAGAGGGAAATGGCGGACGTGATCGCGTCGGGCGACGTGCTGCGCGAAAGCGCGCTCTACACGCCGATCCTGATCATGGTGCTGCTTGGCGCCTTCACGAAGTCCGCCCAGTTCCCGTTCCATTTCTGGCTGCCGAACGCCATGGAGGCGCCGACGCCGGTTTCCGCATATCTGCATTCCGCCACCATGGTGAAGGCGGGCGTCTACCTGCTGATGCGGCTCAATCCGGTGCTTGGCGATACCTCTGCCTGGATGACCGTGTTACCGCTGTTTGGCGGCGTCACGCTGCTGGTCGGTACGCTTCTGGCCGTGCGCCAGAGCGATCTGAAAATGATGCTGGCCTACACCACGGTCGCCTCGCTCGGCCTGCTCGTCATGCTGACGGGGGCGGGCAGCGAGGTCGCGATCGAAGGCGCGGTGCTCTATCTCTTCGCCCACGCGCTGTTCAAGGGCGCGCTGTTCATGGTGGCGGGCCTCGTCGACCACGAGACCGGCACGCGCGATCTCGGTCGTCTCGGCGGCCTGCGCAAGGCGATGCCGATCACCTTCCTCTGCGCCGTGCTCGCGGCCCTTTCGATGGGTGGCCTGCCGCCCTTCATCGGCTTCATCGCCAAGGAAGTGCTCTACGAGGGAACCTGGAACCTCGCCGGGCGTTCGGAGCTTCTGACGGCGGTTGCCGTGACGGGCAACGCCCTGATGCTGGCGGCCGCCTTTGCCGTCGCCTTCAAACCCTTCCTCGGCAAGCCCACCAAGACGCCAAAGCCTGCCCATGAGGGACCTGTCCTTATGTGGATCGGGCCGTTGACGCTGGCTCTGTGCGGCTTGGCCGCCGCCGTCGGTGTCGGCTGGTCGGGTCCCTCGCTCCTCGGGCCCATGGCGGGCGCGGTGGCGGGCGTGCCGGTCGAAGGCGACTATCATCTGATCCCGGCCCATATAGGCGCGCCGCTTTACCTTTCGCTCGTGACAGTGGCGGCGGGGCTTTTCGTCTTCTGGCAGATCGATGCCGTCAGGCGGGGAATGGCGGGCGTGCTGAAGGCCATCGGCTGGGGGCCGGACCGCGGTTTCGACCAGTTCATCTCGCTTGTCGTGCGTTTCGCCGGCGCCTTCACGGCCATCGTCCAGCCCGGCAAGATGCAGATCTACATGAACACCGTCTTCGTGGTCGTGGCCGCGGCGCTTCTGGTGCCGATGATCTACTACGGCGAAGGTCCCTCGATGCCGACGATGCCGGATTTCCGGTTTTACGAATGGCTCGTGCTCGCGCTCGTTGTGATCGGCATCATCGCGGTGCTGGCGGCGCGCACGCGTCTCATCGCCATCGTCTCGCTCGGCATCCAGGGCTTCGCGGTCGCCGTCCTTTACATGCTCTTCGGCGCGCCGGACCTCTCCTTCACCCAGTTCATGGTGGAAACGCTGTCGGTGGTCATCCTCGCCCTGGTGATGACCCGGCTCAACCTGACCGCCAAGGACAACCGACCCTTCTCCGAAACCATCTCGCACATGATCATCGCGATCGCCGGCGGCATTGGCTTCGGCGCGCTGCTGATGGCGGTGACACAGGTGCCCTTCGACAGCCGCCTGTCCGATTTCTTCGCTGCCAATTCGCGGGTGGTTGCGCACGGGCGCAACATCGTCAACGTCATCATCGTCGACTTCCGCGGCCTTGATACGCTGGGCGAGATCTCCGTCGTGATGGTCACCGGCCTCGCCATTCTGGCGCTGATTCGTATTCGCTCGCGCGGGTCGAAGGTGCCAGGCAATCCGCCGACGGGGGGGCCGCTGAAGCCCGTCTCCGAGCCGCATCCGGAGGTCGCATCGTGAATACGGTCATCTTCCGAACCATCGCCCCGTTCCTGACGGCGCTGATGATCCTGTTCTCGATCTTCGTGCTGCTGCGCGGGCACAACGAACCCGGCGGCGGGTTCATCGGCGGGCTCATCGCGGCGTCCGCGCTCGCGATCTACGGCATCGCCTGCGGCGTGCGGCCGGTGCGCCGGGCTATCCATTTCCACCCGATGAGCCTGTCGGCCTTCGGGTTGCTGATATCATGCCTGTCGGGGCTGCCTTCGCTTCTGACTCATGTCGCCTTCCTCAAGGCGCACTGGATCTATCCCGAGATCTTCGGTGTCGATCTGGCGCTGTCGACCGTCATGGTCTTCGACATCGGTGTCTATTTCGTCGTGCTGGGCTCGATCACCTCGATCGCACTCGCCCTTGAGGAAAGGGAGAACGACTGATGGAAGCCGGTTTCGCAGTCCTGATCGGGTTCATCTTCGCCGCCAGCATCTATCTCATGCTGTCGCGCCAGCTGATCCGCATCCTTCTGGGCATTTCCATTCTCGGCAATGCGGTCAACCTGCTGATCTTCACGGCCGGACGGCTGGAACGCGAGGTGCCGCCGGTCATCCCCGACAGCTCGCTTGTCCCCGTCGGAGCGACGGCCAATCCGCTGCCCCAGGCGCTGATCCTGACGGCGATCGTGATTTCCTTTTCCTTCTTTGCCTTCCTGCTGGTGCTCGCCTTCCGCACCTATCAGGAACTGGGTACGGACGATGCCAACGAAATGCGCGTCGCCGAGCCGAAAGGCGAAGCAAGACCGCCGATGGGGTACTGACGAATGGCGGTTAGCGAACACACGGCCGACGTTTCCCACGCCATGATCACGACGCCGGTTGCGACGGCCGACTGGCTTGTCGTCTCGCCCATCATCATTACCATCCTGGGCGGCGTCATCTGCCTGATGATGCGCAAGCAGACGAAGATCCAGCCGCGCATCGCCATCGCCACGCTGGGCCTGTTGATGCTGTCCAATTTCGGGCTGCTCGCCCGGGTCATGGACAAGGGCGTCATCACCATGGTGATGGGCCAGTGGCTGCCGCCCTACGGTATCGCCTTCACGGTCGATGCGACGGGCGCCATGCTGGCGCTGATCGCCTCCATCGTGGCGTTCGCCACCGCGCTCTACGGCGTGGGCGACAGCGATGCGGCCTCACGGCGCTACGGCTTCTACCCGTTCCTGATGCTCTTGATGACGGGCGTTTCCGGCACGTTCCTGACCGGGGATATCTTCAACCTCTATGTCTGGTTCGAGGTGCTGCTGATCTCGTCCTTCGGGCTGCTGATCCTTGGCTCGGACAAGGCCCAGCTCGACGGTGCGGTCAAGTACGGCATCTTGAACCTCATCGCGACGACGCTGTTCCTCATCGCCACCGGCTATCTCTACGGCCTCGTCGGTACCCTCAACATGGCCGATATCCCGCGCTCCGTCGCGGCCCTGCCGAACCATGCGCCGATCACCACCGTGGCAATGCTCTATCTGCTCGCCTTCGCGATGAAGGCGGCCGCGTTTCCGGTCAATTTCTGGTTGCCGGCCTCCTATCACACGCCGCGTATCGCGGTCGCGGGGGTCTTCGCCGGCCTGCTCACCAAGGTCGGCATCTACGCCTTGATGCGCACCATGGTGATGCTGCTGCCGGTCCATCACGCGCTTCTGGCGCATGTGCTGGCGGTGGTTGCTGTCGCCACCATGATTTCGGGCGCGCTCGGCGCCATGGCCCAGTCGGACCTGCGCCGAGCGCTGGGCTATCTGGTCATTTCCAGTATCGGCTCCATGCTGGCCGGCATCGCGGTCTCCACCGCGCTCTCGCTCACCGGCACGATCCTCTACGCGATCCACTCGATCATCGTCATGACGGGGCTCTATTTCGTCACCGGCATGGCCGGGCGCATGAGCGGTACCTTCGCGCTGCGCGAGCTCGGCGGGCTCTATGGCAAGAGCCCCTTGCTCGCGCTCGCCTTCATCATTCTGGCGATGTCGTTCTCGGGCCTTCCGCCGACTTCCGGATTCTGGGCGAAGGTGCTGCTGGTCGATGCCTCGCTCAAGAGCGACTGGCCGTGGCTTGCCGGCTCCATCCTGGTGGCCGGGTTCCTCACCACCATCGCCCTGGCGCGCATCGGCCTTTATGCGTTCTGGCGCGGCGGGCCTGAGGGCACACCGGACGGCACCGCTTTCGCCTACGCTGAAAATGCGGACATGACGGCGCCCGATGTCACCGCTGCCTATACCGGCATGTGGTTGGCGCTGGGACTGCTGGTGGGCTTGTCGCTCTTCATCGGACTGGCGCCGGACGGCCTCGTCGCGATCGCCAAGACCGGTGCGGCCGGGCTTGTCGATCCCAGCGGTTACATCGGGTCGGTATTCGGCGGGACGGGAGGCCATCCATGATCGGAATCTTCCTTATCAACATCCTCATGGCGCTGGCCTGGGGAGCAGTCACCGGTTCCTTCGCCTTCGTCAATCTGTGTTTCGGCTTCGTGCTGTCGGCCGCGGTCCTTTTCACGATCCGCGAACAGGTCGGCACCGGCGGCTATTTCCGCCGCGCCGGACGCGTGTTCTCGCTGGCGATGCTCTTCGTCTATGAGCTGGTACTGTCGGCCTGGCGGGTCGCAAGGATCGTGCTCACGCCGGATATCACCTACCTGAAGCCGGGCATCATCGCCTATCCGCTCACCGTGGATCGCGATTTCGAGATTACCTTGCTTGCGAACATCATCACTTTGACGCCGGGCACGCTTTCGGTCGATGTTTCCCAGGATCGCCGCGTCCTTTACGTGCATGTCCTCAACGTGCCGGATCCGCAGGCGTTGATCGACGAGATCCGCGACGGCTTCGAACGAAAGATCCTGGAGGCGTTCCGATGATGGGCACCGAGTATTTCCTCGAGATCTGCATCGATGTCGCCCTCGGGGTGCTGTCCTTGTCGTTCCTGATGACGGTCTACCGGATCGTCACCGGCCCGACCATTCCCGACCGTTTCGTCGCGCTGGACATGCTGGTGACCGTGGGGATCGGCTTTATCGCGGTAATCGGCGTGAAGACGGATTTCTATCTCTATCTCGACATCGCCATCTCGCTGGGCCTCGTCGGCTTTCTCGCCACAGTGGCGTTCGCCCGCTTCCTGCTCAACCGCGGGCTTGCCGGCGACGCCTCGATTACCGCGGAAACGCATCGCGACATTCAGAACACCCAGCCGGTGCACGGGCCCGTCGCCACGCCGGATTCCTCGGAGGAGGGACGCTCATGACTTCCGTCATCGTCGGTTGCGCGCTGGTTGTCGGCTCGTTCTTCTGCTTCACCGCTGCGTTGGGCCTCGCCCGCTTCAAGGACGTCTACATGCGCATGCATGCGGCCAGCAAGGCCGGTACGCTGGGATCCGGCGTGCTTCTGCTGGCTCTCGCTGTGCACGCGGGTGAGCTCGACGTCGTCACCCGGGCCATCGCGGGGGTCATCTTCTTCATGCTGACGGCACCGGTCTCCGCACACCTGCTCGCGCGTGCCGCCTATATCGTCGGTTACAAGCCGTGCGATGCCACGGTGATAGATGAGCTGGCGGAAGCGCAGGACGGCAAGAAACAGTAAACCGTTTCCAAGCAATTTGCCGTTTTCTATCCGTTTGCCGGATTTTCTCCGTTTTTCATTGTTTCTCTTGGGTTGTCGCAACGCGCGGCAACCTTTTTTGATTGTGCCCACGTCGCCGCCGCCGTGCGCGGCGGTCGAATTTGTGCGCCTGGCTTCCGCTGGGGGAAAACCGAACAATTTATTGGCAAATGTAACCGCTGATATAGCCTGAACAGGGATACGTTCGTACATGCTCCAAATCGATTGAATTCGCAGCCATTGTTTTAATATTTTCTGTTGTTATTGTCGTTCACGATGTATATAGACTGGCAACGAATTATCGAGAGTTTGGAATCGACTTGAAGCCCAGTAATGGCCGAAGTTCGGTTTTCACGGGCGGTCGCGGCAGGTAGTGTCGACGCCAAAATCTCTGTGTCAAAGAGCCAAAAGTCAGACAACAAACGGGTGAAAGATGACGGAAAATGTGACTGACGACAACCTGATCGACCTTGCGGCCGACATTGTCTCCGCTTACGTGAGCAACAATACCGTTCCGGCGACCGATCTTCCTCAGCTGATCAACGAAGTCTTCGGCGCGCTGCAGCGCACCAGTGGCGCCGTGGTCGAGCCGGAGCCGGAACCGCTGAAGCCTGCAGTGCCGGTCAAGAAGTCGGTTACGCCCGATTACATTATCTGCCTGGAAGACGGCAAGCAGTTCAAGTCGCTGAAGCGTCATCTGCGCACCCACTATGACATGACTCCGGAAGAATACCGTGAGAAGTGGGGCCTGCCGGCCGACTATCCGATGGTTGCGCCGAACTACGCGGCCGCGCGCTCGGATCTGGCCAAGAAGATGGGCCTCGGCCAGCAGCGCCGTCGCGGCAAGTAAGCCCGGGCGCGCAGGTCAGCCTGCTCTCGCGACGTGGCCGGCATCTTCCCGTGCAGGCACGACGCATGTCCGACAAAAGACCGCGGCGCCCGGCGTCGCGGTCTTTTCGTGTTTGGCGGCGGCTCAGGGCTTTCCGGCGTTCGCCCGATCGGCAAACGCATCGCCCGTATCATCGCGCTCTGCCGTGGTGCCCGCCCGCAGCGCCTGGGCGCGTTGGGACGCAAGGCGCGTTATCCGCAGGGGCGCGGTGACTTTTCCTCATGGGTTTGTCGCGGGCCTGCCGATGCATGGCGGCCGGGGGGTGGGGGATAGGTACCATCCGCGCGTCCCTGAACGGCGCCTGGCAGAAGCGCACGCTCGGCGCGGTAGGCCTGCAGCAGGGCGATATGGCGGTTCAGATCATAGGTCCAGTGACCGGCCTTGCCGCGTCGCCTTTCGCCGCGTAGCGCTTTCGCGAGGCGGGCGACCACGGCCCGTTGCGCGCTCTCTCCTTCGCCCGGTTCCGCCCCGATCAGCCGGGCGAGTGTGCGCAACCTGAGCGCCTCGTGCCGCGCCGCCTCGCTTTGCGCTCCTCGTGTCGTTTGTCCTCGGTCCTGCCTCATCGCGCGACATGCTCCTGTGCTGGGTTTTCCCCTTCAGCATGCCATCGGCCCAAGGTGCGGGAATAAAAGCCCCCAGAGACGCGAAACCCGGCTCCGGTCGCGTAGCGGGCGATTAACCAAGCCGGGAAACTTATCCCCAGCCCTCCGAGAGGCCTACAAAGTATGTAGGTATCAATTCCTACACTCGGACTGCAATTGCCGATTGAGATTTTTGAACGCAAGGAGGGGGGCTCGATGGGTGACGGGCATATCCACATTTCACAGACCCACGGAACGTATGGGGAAAGCGCGCCGCACGCGGTGGTGGAGAACGCGATGAACTGCCATCTGGTCCAGGTGACGGTGGCGGCGGTCTTCGGCGTTGCGCCGGATGCGTTGAAGGCACCGACCCGTTCGCGGGCGCCGGTCGCCTTCGCGCGACAAGTCGCCATGTACGTCGCGCATGTCGGCTTCGGTCTGTCGCTGAGCGAGGTCGGGCGGCTTTTCGGCCGCGACCGGACCACGGCCGGCTATGCCTGCCGGCTGGTGGAGGACCGGCGTGACGATCCCGCATTCGACGGGATGCTGGCGGCGATCGAAAAGGCCGCGCGCGCCTGCCGGCAAGCGGCCGACAGCCGCTGGGAGACAATGAATTGAGTGCCCGCCGGCAGGAAGCGGAGGCGCGCCGCCGCATCGTTCGTGCTCTCAAGTCGCTGGCCGGGGGGGCGGCATGGTTGAGCCGCGAGGGCGACACGGTGCGCCTTCGCCGGGAGGAGCGCGGTGCGGGGACCGCGCGCGTCGTGGAACTGGCGTTTCACCTCTACAGAAAGGTGCGCGCCGATGGCCTTGTGGAAGAGGGGGGAGATGGCCGGGTTTCTCTTGCGGCGGAGGGGCGCGCCTGGCTGCGCCGTGCGCTGGCGGAGGGCGACAGCTTTGCCGCGCAGCACCGCGAGACGGTGACCACCACGATGCGCGACCAGACCGGCGGACGCATGGCCGTGACGATCGACCTGTCGGAGAGCCCGCTTGCCTGGCTCGCGAGCCGGCGGCGGCCCGACGGACAGCCATGGGTCACACCTTCCCAGCTTGAAGCGGGCGAGCGGCTGCGCGCCGATTACAGCCGCGCCGGGTTCGAGGCCCGCGTCACAGCCAATTGGGGCGACAGCGTTCATCACGACCGCAAGCGATCGGGAGCCAGCGGCGGGATCGCCGATCTGACGGCCGCCGCGCTTGATGCGCGAGATCGGGTTCACCGCGCCCTTGCAGCCGTGGGGCCGGAGCTTTCCGGCGTGCTGGTCGATGTGTGCTGCGAGTTGCAGGGTCTTGAGGCGCTGGAGCGCCGCCACGCCTGGCCGGCGCGTTCGGGAAAGCTGGTTCTGGCGCTGGCATTATCGGGGCTCGCCCGCCATTACGGGCTGGGCGAGGCGGCAACGGGAGGCGGGCGCCGGTGCACCCGGCACTGGGGCGCGCCCGATTACCGCCCGCGCATTGATAGCGCCGCAGGGGCGGATGGGTGAGCGCGTCTCAGTGACCGACATGATGCGTGTGGCCCTTCGGCCGTGGTGCCAGCCACGGCAGCAGGGCGGCGAACAGGAAGACGATGGTGATGACGCCGAACATGTTGAGGGTGGCGAGCAGCACGCTCTGGTGCGAGACCATCTGCGTGAGGCTCGCCACGGCCTGATCCTGTGAAAGTCCGCCTTGTGCCATCATCTCCCCCACCACCCGGTTGGCGTTGGGCATGGCGTTGACGAGTTCGGTCTGGTTGACGCGCGCCGCATTCTGCCAGCCGGTCTGCACCAGCGAGGTGGCGAACGCGCCGGCGAGCGTGCGCATGAAATTCGACAGGCCCGCCGCATTGGCCTGCTCGTGCGGTTCCACCGTGGCGAGCGCCAGATCGGTGACGGGCACGAAGAACATCACCATGAACGGGCCGGTCAGCAGCGTCGGCCACGCCATCTGCCAGAAGGTGACGTCGCCGTTGAAACTCATCCGCCAGGCCGTCATCGCGCCAAGGCCGGTGATGCCTATCGACAGGATGATGCGCGGATCGAAGACCTCGTTGGCCTTGCCGACGAGGGGCGCCGACATGAGCGCCAGGACGCCCATCAGCCCGGTCGCGTAACCGGCCCAGGTGGCGGTGTAGCCCATGTTCTGCTGCAGCCACAGCGGCAGGATCACGATGGAGGCGAAGAAGGCTCCGAATCCGCCGGCAAACGTGACCGCCGCGGCCGTGAACCCCCGATGCCGGAAGATCCTCAGATCGACGATCGGATGCTCCTCCGTCAGCTCCCAGATCAGGAAGGCGACGAAGCCGATGGCGGCGATGACGGCGAGCACGCAGATAAGCGGTGAGGAGAACCAGTCCTTGTCGCGTCCCTCCTCCAGCAGGATTTCCAGCGAGCCGACCCACACGATCAGCAGGCCGAGCCCGACGGCATCGATGCGCGCCTTCTGGGTCGGATCCGCCTGCCCGCGCATGACCGCGATCACGATCAATCCGCCGATCACGGCGATGGGGACCTTGATGAAGAAGATCCACTCCCAGCCGTAATTGTCGCAGATGATGCCGCCCAGGATCGGCCCGGCGATCGGTCCGATCAGGGTTGTCATAGCCCAAAGCACGGAGGCAGCCGTCGCTTTTTCCCTGGGGAAGATCTTCACCAGCAGCATCTGCGACAGCGGCATGATCGGCCCGCCGGTAAGCCCGAGCAGAATGCGGCCGAAGATCAGCGACTCCAGCGAATTGGTCATGCCGCAATAGAGCGAGACCAGCGCGAAGCCGAAATAGCAGGCGATGAAGGTGCGAAGCCCGCCGAATTTCATCGCCAGCCACCCGGTCAGCGGCACGGTGATCGCCTCCGCCACGGCGTAGGAGGTGATCACCCAGGTGCCTTGCGAGGTGGACACGCCGAGCGAACCCGCGATCGTCGGCACCGAGACATTGGCAATGGTGCTGTCGAGCACCACGAGGAAGTTGCCGGTGCCGATGGCGAGCGCGGCGATGATCAGCTTGGCGCCGACGAGCGGCTCCGCGCCGGCCTCGGGTTTCGCGGTCATGGGAGGATGCCTCTGGAAGGGGACTCAGTCTTTCAGATGGATATCGGCCGTCATCGACAGGCCGACCTCCAGCGGATGAGCCTCAAGCTCGCGCGGGTCGAGCGCGATGCGAACGGGCAGGCGCTGCACGACCTTGATCCAGTTGCCGGTCGCGTTCTGGGCTGGAACCATGGAGAAGGCCGACCCGGTGCCACCGGAGAAGCCGACAACGGTGCCGTGGAATTCCACATCCGAGCCATAGAGATCGGACACCAGCGAAACCTTCTGGCCCTTGCGCACATGGGCGAGCTGAACTTCCTTGTAGTTGGCATCGACATAAGCCTTGCCGATCGGCACCACGACCATCAGCGTCATGCCGGGCTGGACACGCTGGCCGACCTGTACCTGACGCTGCGAGACCACGCCGTCAACGGGGGCGCGAAGGACGGTGCGGTCGAGATCCACCTGCGCCTGATCGCGCGCGGCCTTCGCCGCCAGCACTTCCGGGTTCTGGTCGGCCGACACGTTGTCGATCAGCGCGGCATTGGCCGCCTGTGCGCCCTCGGACGCATCGCGGGCGGCCCTTGCGGCGTCGAGCGTGGCCTTCGCGGCATCAAGATCGGCCCTGGCGGTCTGGAAGGCGGCCTCGGCCGCGGTCAGCTCATCGCCCGAAACCGAGCCGTTGCCGGCGAGCGCCTGACGACGGTCGTAGTCGACCTTCGCCTTGTCGAAGGCGGCCTGGGCCGAGGCGAGGCCCGCGTGCGCGTGCGCCTGATCCGCCGCCCGGCCCCTGATCTGTGCCGTCAGGGCACGGTCGTTGGCCTCGTAGCTCTTCACCCGGCGGACAGCGCTCTGATAGGCGGCTTCCGTCGCGGCCAGATGCAGCTTTGCATCCGTGTCGTCGAGCCGGACGAGAATATCGCCCTTCTTCACGTGCTGCGTGTCGCCGACCAGCACCTCGGCCACTGGTGCTGCGACGAGCGGGGTCACCGGCGCGATATCGGCGCCCACATAGGCATTGTCGGTGATCGCGTGTTTGGAGGCATAGAGCACGTCATAGGCGTAGTAACCGCCGCCGCCCGCAATGATGACGGCGACAAGCCCGAGAAACATTTTTCCGCGCTTGGCGCGCCGGGCCCTGTTCGCCAGCGCCGCGTCGATATCGACCTCTTCGCCGGGTTTGATCTTGGACATGTCGTTCACGATGACTTCTCCGGATTGCGGAAACCGCCGCCGAGCGCGCGCACCATGGCGACGTCGAGCGCAAAGGCCCGCGCCCTCAGAGCGGCCGTTGCGCGCCGGGCGCTGATCAGGGCGTCTTCGGCGGAGAGAACTTCGAGATAGGTGGCAAGGCCGCCCTCATAGCGGTTCTTGACGATGGTGTAGGCCTTCTCGGCCGCCCGCGCGGAGCGCCGGGTTTCGCTCAAGCGCCGCACGAGGTGCCGCTGGCTGGTCACCGCATCGGCGACCTGATGCAGTGCGGTGACGAGGGTCTCATCGTAGGTCGCCACCGCCATTACGTAACTGGCGTCCGCGCTGCGTTTGGCGGCCTTGCGGCGTCCGCCGTCGAAGATCGGCAAGGAGATCGCCGGGCCGACAGACCCGAACGTGGAATTGCCGTTCGACAGCAGATCGAGGCCGAGCACCTGCCGGCCGATCGCCGCGGCGAGATTGATGTTGGGGTAATAGGCGGCCACAGCCTCGTCGATCCGTTTGGAAGAGGCCTCGGCCCTGGCCCGCGCGGCGACGATATCGGGCCGCCGGCCGATGAGGTTGACCGGCAAGTCCTTCGGTACGCCCGTGAAGCGCCCGCCGATCGCCCTCGGCCGCTTGATCGAAAGCCCGCGATCGGGCCCTGCGCCGACAAGCGCGGCAAGCGCGTTGCGGGTCAGCCCGATCCGCTCGTCGATGGCCGCGAGGTCTGCCTCCGCCGCCGCTTCCGCGGACTGCACGCGTTCCAGTGCGCTCTCGTTCTCAAGCGCCTTGTGAAAACGGTCGGAGATCAGCTCCACTGTCTTCTTGCGCACACGGATGGCGTCGGTCGTGGCATCGCGCTCGGCATAGAGCGCGGCGAGTCGTGCATAGGCCTCCGCGATGCCGGTCGAGACGGCCAGACGGGTGGCGGCGGCCTCGGCGGCCGCCGCCTGCGCTTCGCCCCTTGCGGCGGCTAGGGCGGCGCGATTCTTGCCCCAGAAATCGATTTCCCAGTTGAAATCGAGACTTGCCAATCCGCCGTCGTTCCAGCCTTTGGGAACGGCGGCCTGGTTGATCAGGTAGTGGTAGGACTGCCGCTCCTGATCGACCTTGGCGGAAGCGCCAAGGGTGGGCAGCAGGGCGCCCTCGGCGGGGCCGATGGCGGCCCGCGCGAGCGCCAGCCGCGCCGCCGCGATACGCATTTGCGAAGCGTCGCGCAGGCCGTCCCGGATCAGGGCGCCAAGCTGCGGGTCGCGATAGCTCGTCCACCACTCGTCCGAGGGCCAAGGCACGTCGCGGCCTGCCAGCGACTTGTCGGCGGCATAGGCACTGAGCGGCGCGGGTTGCGGCAGATCGCGCCTGTCGCCGGCGCTTATGCATCCCGCCAGCGTCAGGCTCAAGCCGAAAAGGGCGCCGGTCGCAAGACCCGGCGCCAGGCATTTTGAGGGCATCGTTTTTGACCGATATAACCGTACTGTACGGTTTTTTTGTGCGGAAAGCTTGCGCGAGTCAAGTGAAAAATGTACGGGTATGTACAGGAATGGAGAGGCCGATGCGCACCAAGACAGATGCCAAGCGCCAGGAGATTCTGGCTGCCGCTGCCGAAATCTTCGAGGAGGTGGGCTACCAGCGGGCGAGCATGTCCGCCATATCGGCTCGCCTCGGCGGCTCGAAGGCGACGCTCTACGGGTATTTCAAGTCGAAGGAAGCCCTGTTCGCGACCGTCATGACGGAGGCGCTGGAGGAAAAGGGCGGGCAGATGATGGCGCTGCTCGACGAGGAAGGCGACGTCGACACCACGCTGCGGGGATTCGGCGAGCGCTACGTCGCCTTCATGACCACGCCAGAGCTTCTGTCCTCCATCCGCATCGCGGTGGGCGAAGGTGTGAACAGCGCTCTGGGCGCTGAACTCTATGAACTGGGCCCCAGGCGTGCGTGGGTCGAGGTCGCGGATTATCTTTCGCGGCTGATGGACCGCGGCATCCTGATCCTCGCGCCGCCGCTAAGGGCCTCTTACCATCTCAAGGGGCTGCTGGAGGCGGGTATTCTGGAGCCGATTCTCTTCGGTCGCGATCCCGTGATCGACCCGGCCGAGGCGGCAGATGCGGCGGTGGATGTGTTTCTCAGGGCCTATCGCGCCGGACCGTGAAGCCTGCGGGATCTGTCTGTCCCAGGCTCCGGAAATGCCCGGCCATGGGCGCGCCCGGCTTTGTGCCTTCAGGCGGTTTCCGGGCGAATCCGCTATCGTGGAATTTTTGTTCCCGACACCTTTTCAAGTGCCGCACAGAGCGTGTCATCGAGCCGGCCGTTGATCGGCATGCCGCGATCGAGCTGGAAACGGCGTATAGCGCTGGCTGTCTCCGCGCCCCAGAGCCCGTCAACGCTCAACGGCCCGTATCCGAGATTGGCGAGAAGCTTCTGGACGAAGCGTACCGTCTCGCGTGCGGCCTGAGGACCGATGGAGCCGGTCGGGCTGTCCGCCGAGCCGACTTCCGCCGGGGGGATGGGGACAGGCACGGAAGGGGTCGCCGTCGGTGCGGCGGGCGCCGCGCGCGGCAGCGCCACATCTTCCAGAATTAGCCGGGCTCTGAGCGCATGGCTCGGCCGTCCTGTTTCGGCAAGTCCGGATGCGCGCTCGTAGGCCCGGATCGCCTGTTCGGTACGCGGCCCGTTCAGCCCGTCGACCGGGCCTTCGTAAAAGCCGATGCGCTTCAGCGAATTCTGCAGGTCGGTCACGAGTTCGGTGGGCTTTGGCCGCTCTGGCTGCACGTCTTCGACCGCCGACGCCCGGGTTGAAAACAGCGGGGCCGGGTGCTTGCCCGGCTGGAAGGAAAGCGCGTTGGCGACGATCAGGCTCGCGGTGAGCAGCATGACCAGAGACCCGCCGGCGGCCACCGGATTGTCGAGCGCGACACCCGTCGCCCGAAGGACCGCGGCGCCGGCGCCCGGATTGCGGGTCTGCCGCGTGTTCGCGGAAGCAGCCTTGTTGCCGTTGAAGCTCGGTTCACGCCGCATCACGCCACCATCGTGTTTGCGTTGCGCGCCGCCTTCTCGACTGGCGCCACCGTGACGGGGGTCTCGCATACGTCGGCGATTGGCGCGTGAGCGGGCAGGCGCACCGACACGCAGGTGCCGACACCCACGGTGCTTTCGAAATGAACTTCGCCCCCGTGCAGCGCAACGAGCCCCTTCACCACGGACAGGCCGAGGCCGGTTCCTTCGTGACGGCGGTCGTAGCCGCTGTCGATCTGCAGGAAGGGGGTGCCAAGGCGCGCGAGATCTTCGGAGGCGATTCCGACGCCGGTGTCGCGAACCTGGACGTCGACCCAGGCCCCGTGCCGCTTGGCGCCGACCGTCACCGAGCCGCCCGACCTCGTGAACTTGATGGCGTTGGAGATCAGGTTGATGAAGATCTGCTTGCAGGCGCGCCGGTCACCGTTGAGTTCGGGCAGGCTTTCGGGAACGTCGAAATGGACCGTCACCTCGCGGTTCGCCGCCTGCTGGCGCATCATGTCGACGCATTCGCCGATGCAGCGCGCGGGCAGGAACGGTTCCACGCAGAGCTCGAAATTGCCGGTTTCGATCTTCGACATGTCGAGGATGTCGTTGACGACCTGCAATAGGTGCTGGCCGGAATCGTGGATGAGGTCGACATATTCGCGCTGGCGCTCCGGCGGCAGCTGGGCGGGCGTGAACTGGCGCAGGATATCGGAAAAGCCGATGATCGCGTTGAGCGGCGTCCTCAGTTCATGGCTGACATTGGCGAGGAAGCGCGTCTTGGCGGCACTGGCGGCTTCTGCCTCGATCTGGGCCTCTTCCAGTTCCTCTTCATGCGCCTTGTAGCGGGTGATGTCGCGGGTGACCGCTACCACCGCCGCCTCGCCGTCGACGATCTCCTGATAGCCCAGCGGACGGCAGCGCATCTCCAGCCAGACGTAGCTCGGCTGGCCGCTTTCACCGGGCTTGGAGGGCCCGCGCCGGGCGCGGAACTGCAGCGATTTCGTGGCTTTGAGCCGGGCGACGTCGTTGAGCGTGGTCAGAAAACCGGGCCGGTCGGCGACGTGAACGCGCTGGAACAGACCGTCGCCGGTCGCTTCGTTGACCGACAGGTCGAGCAGCGAACGTATCGAGGGCGTGGCGAACAGCGTGTCGCCATCCTGGGAATGCAGCGTGATGACGTCGGAAACATTGTCCGCGACAAGGCGGTAGCGGGCCTCGCGCTCGCTCGCGATTACCTCTGCATCGGCGCCCGACCATTCCACCCGGAAGGCGACGAGCAGCGCATAGAGAAGGCCGCCGAGAATGGCCAGCGTGCGGACCTGATCGCTCGCCCAGTCGGCGGCGAAGGCGCCTGCGTCGACACCGCTATCTCGGGCCAGCAGCAGCAGTACGACCACGGTGGCGGCGGAGATGGTGGCAAGCGCGATCACCTTTCGCGAACGCGACAGCGCGGCCTCCAGCGGCACGATGGCGAGCCACACCAGGGCGACGGAGTCGAGACCGCCGGTGACGAAGGCCATCCAGCCGATGAAGCACGAGAACAGTGCGGCCGACAGCGCGTGCGCCGTCTCCAGCTTGCCCGAATAGGAAAGGTACATGGCGATGGGCATCTGGCCGGCGAGCCAGGCGAAGGCCAGCGCCTGCGGCAGCGAGATGCCGCCGGTGAAGGCCAGGTGCAGCGGCAGGGCGAACAGCGCGAAGGCGCCCGCCGTCAGGTTGGCGGCGATGAAGGCCCGGTGCCGGCCGCGCGTCATCGAATCGGCGGCGGCGCAAGGGTGCACCAGCCCATCCAGAAAGCGCGCAGCGGAGGCCCCAGCGGAGGCTATGAACTCGATACTATGCAAAGCCTTGAATCCGATGCCGTATACGCGGACATCGTCCCTCATCGTGAGTCTGCGAGAATGATGGCAGCAACGACTTAAGGAACGCTAAAGCGCTCTCCGACAATTGCGCTATTGTACTTATGCAAAAGGTAGGCACGTGTCGGCTTTTGCGTGGGCAAGCCTGCCGGTGCGGGGAAAAAACCGGTTTCAAGGGCTTGATCTATGGCCGCCTGCAAAGGGCGCGAATCCGCCATCACCCGTCCGGGTCCCCCGCCGCCCCAGCATTTCCGCGCGCCTTTCGCATTCGATTAAAATTTGAATCGAATTTGTATCGAATTCGCTTCGCATTTGTCGAAAATCGCAAGCCCCGACGAAACGGCGTCTTGGCGTCTCCTTGCTAGCCTCCAGTCGTACCGGGAAAGCCCGCCACAAAAACGAGCAGGCTCCCGCAAGACTGAAAAAGGGCTGCGTCATGTTTTTTCTTCTCCGCACTGCCTTCTGGCTGTCGCTCGTCATCCTGTTGATCCCCGCCGATGCCTCGACCGGGGATAACGACAAGACTCAAATCTCCGCACTCCAGGCGCTGGGCGCCGCGCAGCAGACCTATGTCGACATGACGCGGTTCTGCGAGCGCAACACCACGGCCTGCGAGGCCGGCGGCGCTGCGCTGGAGGTCTTCGGCGCCAAGGCGCGCACCGGCGCGCGGATGATCTACCAGTATCTCGACCCCGAAGGCCGAGCGCCCGACGCCACGGCCACCGGCTCCATCAACGCCGATACTGCTGGCACCGCGGGCGCGCCGAGCGCCAGCCGCTATCCCGACAAGCCGGAAACGGCGGCGGGGACCGCCGCGCCGCTCGACAGCGGAACCCTGACAGCGCGCGATCGTGCCCCCGCCTGGGTGCCGCCGCTGCCCCAGGACAAGCCGGCCTGACCGTTCCAAACGGCCTTGCCTGACCGACCTGCGCGGGCGCGCCTTTCCATGCCCGCCGGGGATCGGGCGAGCCGGAGAATTGCCATCACGTGGCCGTTGCCGGAAAGCGGTGAAGTATCGCTTGTACCCCCGGCACGGACATCAACTGAGGCGGGCTCGTCCTGCCAACGCCGCAAGGGGTGTCTGCCCTTTCCCCTTGCGGCGTTTTTTCTTTTTTGCCCTCCTCTCCGCACCGCCATTTGCCACACCGCCGGCTTGCCTATATGTCGGATAGGGAAAGTCGCCTCCGGCTCCGTGCCGGGCGCGGCAGACAAGGCGAACAGCGCGGTTGCGGCATGACGGACATCGACGACATCATCGAGAATTTCGAGTTCCTGGACGACTGGGAAGACCGATATCGCTACGTGATCGAGCTCGGCCGCGAACTGCCCGAATTCCCCGAGGCCGAGCGCACCGACGCCAACAAGGTGCAGGGCTGCGTCTCCCAGGTCTGGCTGGTCAGCAAGATCGACAAGGATGCCGATGGCGTGACCCGGCTGTCCTATCTGGGCGACAGCGACGCCCATATCGTGCGCGGCCTCGTGGCCATTCTTCTCGCCCTTGTTTCCGGCAAGACGGTGAAGGAAATCAAGGACCTCGACATAGACGCCACCTTCGATCGGATGGGCTTGCGCGAGCATCTGACGCCGCAGCGTTCCAACGGGCTGAACTCGATGGTCAACCGCATCCGCCGCGACGCGGACGCCGCCCTTGCGGCCGCCTGATCCGTGGCCCGACTCACCTCCGAATTCTGGATTGCCGCCCATGTCCGCCGCGTCTTCATCGAAGGCGGGTTCGCGGCCGTGGTGCGCAAGGGATCGCCGGAAGCCGGCGCGATTTTCGTGCGCGTCGACCGTCTCGACGGCACGATCGATCTCTACGGCCCCGCACCGCAAAGCTATTTTGACGAGGAGACGAGCGGCGAGCGCCGGTTCGAATGCCTCGGCAGGGGACTGAGCCCGCTGGACGTTCAGGAAAAATTCGAGCGCGAAGCCCGCATGGACCCGGATTTCTGGGTGCTCGATATAGAGGACCGCGAGGGCCGGCACTTTCTCGATCTGGCGGAGTAGGGGGACGGGACGCGGTTTGTGGCCCATCCTTCGAGACGGTCGCTTTGCGACCTCCTCAGGATGACGTTGTCTGTGTTGCTTGTTTCACCGCAATAACAATACGATAACGTCATCCTGAGGAGGCGCGTCAGCGCCGTCTCGAAGGATGGGCAGTTTGCTCAGGCGGGGGGGGGCGACAGGATGAGCACCGGCGATGTAATCCGCAGACAATGGATGGAGAACCGGGACGGTCTCCTCGCGGGCATGGTCGTGCTTGTGTTCTTCTTGAGTGTCGGTTGGCTTGAAATCCGACATTCGCTTTTACCCGGATTAGGCCTGATCGGCGCGCTTCCCGGCTATCTGTTTACCGCAGTGAACATCGCCATCGTTTTCTGCGGACTTGTCTGGGGGCGCAGAAAGTCTCTCTGGGCGGCCTATGGTGTCGCGTCGCTTGTTTCGCTGGTGCTGCTTGGAACCGCAAACGTGCCGTACGCGATCTATTCCCTGTTGAAATTACGTATCTTTTTCTGACGGCAGCCAGCTCTTGGCTCCGCCCTCGCATTCGTCGTTGCCCGGCGAAGCCCGGGGGATGGCGATGGAGAGCGCGGAGTGTGGTGTGGGGGCGTTGGATGGGGCGCGACGTGTGGGCCGTCCTTCGAGACGGTCGCTGACGCGAGCTCCTCAAAGTTTGAACCGAAAATGGTAGCCGGTTATGTGTCTCTATTTCTCCCCCGTCATCCCGGCCTCCGAGCCGGGATCCATGCCGTGAAACATCCATGCGGGAAGAATTTGAAATGAGGGGAGAATTCGCCAGTACACCGTGCCGAAACATCACGGCATGGATTGCCGGTCGGAGCCGGCAATGACGGGGATAGTTCAGGCGCACATAGCCGGCTACCATTTTCGGGTCAGACTTCGAGAAGCCCGCGCCCGGCGGGCGTCTCGAAGAATGGGCGGCTTGTACCCTGCCAAAAAACGCAGCCTGCGAACGCCCGTTCCCCTCAGACCTTCTCCTGCGCGCATTTGGCCCGGCCGAGCGCGGCATCGATCGCCTTTTCCCGGCGCTTGTCGGGGACGAAGGCCCTGAGCAGCGCAAAAACATGGTCGTCTTCCGTCTCGATCACGATCAGGCTGTCGAGGTCTTCCGGCGGGTTCTCGCGCAGCATCGAAAGCTGGGAACTCGTCAGAACCAGCATGGCGAGCTTGCCCTCGCCCGACGTGCGGTCGTTGAAGGAATAGGTGGTCTCGCCCCGCCGGTTGAACAGCGAGAACGACCAGAACGTGTCCGGGATCGTCGCATCGAGGCGCACCGGGCCATCGTCCAGCGTGAACCGGCACACCGCGTGCGCCATGGTGGGGTCCAGCATCGGCAGCGGTTCCGCGCCCGGTTCCACCGCCGGCAGCACGTTGAACTGCGCGTCGGGACCGAAGCTCGCAAGCCGCGTCCAGGCGTCGTCGGTGGTGAAGTCAGGCACCAGAATGACGGCGACGATGTGGATGATGCCGCCGAGCATCAGTCCGCCCAGCAGCCAGAGCCCGGTCTTTATGAGCCCGCCGCGGGTCATGAGCACTGTCCCCTGAAGATCTCGGGCATGGCGATCTCGGCCAGTCCCGATCCGGTGGTGAGCGGCGTGTCGTAGAGCCGGAGCACCAGCGTAAGCGGCCCGCTCGTGCCCACCGGCAGCCAGTTGCCCGGCCGCGCCTGCGCCGCCACCGTGATCTCGAAGTCGCCATCGGGCTTGCGCACGATGTCGCGGCTGTCGAGCGCGACGCGGCCCGCTTGGGTCTTCATCAGGTGGCCGTGCGCGTCGGTGGAGGTCAGCGTCCACAGCCGGCCCGGCGGTGTCTGGCCGACGAGGCGGTAGTCGCACGAAGGCACCAGCCGGTTGCCGGACCTGTCACGGTCGGCGAAGAAGGCGAGACCCTCGCCCTTGCCGAGCGGAATCTGGCCCGTGCGCGCGGTCGTGGCCGCCGAATAGGGATCGGCGTCGGGCGTGCCGGCGGTGGGATAGGCCGTCCACTGGCCGAGCCGGACTTCGCCGAACAGGCGGCCGCGATCGACCGCGAGATAGGCCGTGCCGATGCCGAAGACCAGCGCCACGATGACCGCCAGCAGCAGGTTGATCAGGAACAGACGGCCCGTCGGGCGCCTGGGCACATCGTCGATGCGCCAGTTGTCGCGTGGCGAAGCGGGCCGTGCGGCCTCGCCCCGGCGCTCGCCCTTGCCTGTCCGGCGCGCGCGCGAAAGCGCTCCGGCAAGCCGCCGGATGGGGGTGTGCGGGATCTCGACGAGGGCCATGGCCTAGTGTACCTCGCCAGAGGCATTGCCAGAGGCATTGGCGGAGGCAGACACGGTGCCGGTCGTGATGTTCGATGCCAGACCGGGCCCGACATTGCGCACCGGCGGGGCGAAGGCCTGACGCTGGCTGCCCGGCGGGGGCAGGGGGGCCGCGTCCTTGAAGAGCGCCTGGATGCGCTGGAGCACCTCGGTGCCCTCCTTGGTCAGCAGTCGCGGATTTGCGCCGAAGGGCTGGCTGTCGTCGCCCGAGCCGGCGTTGGCCACCTTGGCATCGGCGGGGCTCTCGCTGACGCCGGGAAGCGGCTTCTGCTCCACGCCGGCCTGCGCATAGCGCATGTAGTTCTGCCAGGTCATGGCCGGCAGGCTGCCGCCCGTCACCCGGCCCGTTGGCGTGTAGTTGTCGTTGCCGAACCACACGACGGTGCAGTAGTTGCCGGTGTAGCCGGCGAACCAGGCATCGCGATAGGCCTGGGTGGTGCCGGTCTTGCCGGCGGAAACGACGCCGTCGATGATCGCGCGACGGCCGGTGCCGTGCTCCACCACGTTGTTCAGCACGTCGTTCATTTCCTCCACCTTGTCCAGCGGCAGCACACGGTGGGGTTTCGGCGCGTCGCGGTCGTGGCTCCAGATGGTCTTGCCCTCGGAATTCTTGATTTCCAGAATGCCGTAGGGCGTCGCCTTGTAGCCGCCATTGGCAAAGGCGGCATAGGCGCCGGCCATGTCGAGCACCGTCACCTCCGCCACGCCCAGCGGCAGGGCACGGGTGATCTTGAGTTCGGAGCGGATGCCCATGTTGTGCGCCGTGGCGACGATCTTGTCGCGCCCTATCGCCTGGGCGAGGCGCACCGGCACCGTGTTGTAGGAATGGGTGAGCGCGGTCTTCAGCGTCACCGAGCCGTGATAGGAGCGGCCGTAATTGCGCGGGCTCCAGCCGCCGATATTGATCGGCGCGTCGGGCACGATGGAGTTCTCCGAATAGCCGTTCATGAAGGCGGTCATGTAGACGAAAGGCTTGAACGAGGATCCGGGCTGGCGCAGCGCATCGACCGCGCGGTTGAACTGGCTGGCGCCATAGTCGTGACCGCCGACCATGGCGCGCACGGCGCCGTCGGTGGTCACCGAAACGAGCGCCCCCTGGCCGACGCGGCGCTCCTGGCCGTACTGGCGCAGGGTGGAGGTGACGGCGCGGTCGGCCTGGGCCTGCAATGCGGGGTCGAGCGTCGTGCGCACGGTCAGGATGCGGTCATTGCCCGGGGCGAGCTGCTTCACCTCGTCGAACGCCCAGTCGAGGAAATTGTCGGGTGTCTCGTTCTTGGAGCGATCGACGGCGGTGGCCGGGTTGCGGCGCGCGCCGATGACCTGGCCCTCGGTCATGAAACCGGCCTGGACCATGTTGGTCAGCACCTCGTTGGCGCGAAGCCGGGCCGCGGGCAGGTTGATGTGCGGGGCGTATTTGGTCGGCGCCTTGTAGAGGCCCGACAGCATCGCGGCTTCCGCGAGCGTTACGTCGCGCACCGACTTGCCGAAATAGAACTCCGCCGCAGCGCCCACGCCGAACGTGCCGCCGCCCATGTAGGCACGGTCGAGATAGAGTTTCAGGATCTCGCGTTTCGAAAGGTTCGCCTCCAGCCACAGCGACAGGAAGGCTTCCTTGATCTTGCGGTCGAGCGTTCGTTCGTTCGACAGAAAAAGGTTCTTGGCGAGCTGCTGGGTGATGGACGAGCCGCCCTCGACCACCGTATTGGCGCGCAGGTTCGCGACGAGCGCGCGCAAGGTGCCCAGCACATCGATGCCGAAATGGGAGAAGAAGCGGCGATCCTCGGTGGCCAGCGTCGCCTTGACCAGATAGTCCGGCAACTCTTCCAGCGGCACGGAATTGTTCAACAGGATGCCGCGCCGGCCGATCTCGTTGCCGTAGCGGTCGAGGAAGGTGACGGCGAAATCGTTGGTGGTCTTCCAGTCGGCCTTGCGGGTCGCCTGGAAGGCGGGGAGGGCCAGCGCCAGCAGCAGGATGAAGCCGGCAAGGCCGAAGGTCAGCCCGTCGCAGGCCAGTTCATTGGCGACACGGGCGAAGCCCTTGACGCGGAAACGGCGGAGCCAGATCGAATAGCCTTCGATGGCGCGGCGCAGGACATGGCCGATCCGCCAGACGGAACTGTCGATCCAGGCGTCGACCGCCAGCAGCCGTTCCGACAGGCGGCGCATCTTGCGCTTGGGTGCCTCGGCGCTTCCCGGTTTTTCGCCTTCGGGCGCGTCCGGCCGGCCGGGTTGATCGGTTTCGTTGTGGCTCAACGTTTCAGGTTTCCATCAATGCGAACGGCGATGCGAACGACGCAAGCCGCCAATATGCGAAGCGGGCGCTCCGCAGCAGCCCAGGCGGTTCTGGTGGCGCGGGGCCTTGAGGTCGCGAACTCTTGTCGGCCCATCGGCGAAGGTGCGTTTCCAAACCGGGCGTCACACAGTATAGGACGGGCCGGGGGGGCAGTGAAACACGCGAAAGCGTCTGGAAGGCATGTCTCCGTGTCGATCCGCATGCAAACGATGCCGAAACGACACATTTCAAATGCCGAGACATGACCCCCGTCCGCTATCCTGTCGCGCGAGAGGGAACCGCAACCGCGCCCTCTCGTCAATGGGAAGAAGATGCCGGGTTGAAATGACGTTCGCACAAGTCCGCAATGCGCCCGCCCGCACGTGAATTCCGCGACGTCCGCCCCGGCGGGCGGGAGACGACAGCCAACGAGATGATGACGATGACCGCAACCGATCAGGCGATGCGCCCGGCCCACGAACCGTTCTGGCGCGAAAAGACCCTCGACGAGATGTCGGGCGCCGAATGGGAGGCGTTATGCGACGGCTGCGCGCGCTGCTGTCTCAACAAGCTGGAGGACTGGGATACGGGCGAGATCGCCTGGACGAATGTCGCCTGCACGCTGCTCGACGGCGAGACGTGTCGCTGCCGCGACTACGAAAACCGCGCCGCCACCGTGCCCGACTGCATCCAGCTTACGCCCGAGGAAGTGCGCACGCTGACCTGGCTGCCGCCGACCTGCGCCTACCGGCTGGTGGCGGAGGGGCGCGATCTCTACTGGTGGCATCCGCTGGTCTCCGGCTCGCCGGATACGGTGCACGAGGCCGGCATCTCGGTGCGCGGCCGCACCGTGCCGGAGGACGGCATGGCGCTGGAGGAATACGAGTATCACGTGGTGGACTGGCCGCTGGAGGAGGGGTGAGCGGAGCGCGCTCGATCACCCGGATGGAGCCTGTGCCCGCGAAGGCGGGTGCCGGGTGATGACGGCGGAGAGAATATGGGCGCGGCCTCCGCCCGTTCGCCCGCCTCACTTCACCGGAGCCGGCCGTTCGTTGCCCCAGTGGGTGTAGATGCGTGACTTGCGTGCCCGGGCGTCGGCCTCGGCGCCCGATTGAGGCTTTTCGCGGCAGCCGCCGCTGGCGAAGGCGACCTCGCCGGCCAGATGCCGCCAGGCGGTGTTGGCGTCCCATACCCGATCGCGCGATGGTGTCTCGATCTCCAGCCGGTCGATCGCATGGCGGTAGGCGACAAGGCGGAACTTCAGCGCGCGCGTCACCCAGGAAATGATCCTTCGGTTCTCGTTTACCCGCCCCACGGCCGCCGCATATTCCTCCGGCTTGAGGTCCGGCCGCCGGTTGGTGGCGTTGAGCCGTTCCGCGTCCATGTCCTCCACCCGCACCGCCAGCTGGCAGAACGGGCGCACCAGATCCGTATCGCCGGAAATGTCGGAGATGACGCGATCGTAGCGGGTCTGCGAGGAGGAGAACTTGTCGGAGCGCAGGTACATGTAATAGATGCGCGGATCGAGCTTGTCGTCGATCGGCTTGATGATGCGGGTGCGCTGGGCCTCGGTCGCGGTCGCGTCCACCCAATCGCGCGAGGAGGCGGGGCGGATCAGCGCCCAGGCACGGTTGCGCAGCTCCTCCTCCTGATCGGTGAGATTGAAGGTGGAGGTCGGCTCGCCCCGCTTGGCGGCCATCACCCGGCCGGCTTCGGGCAGGATCTCGTCATGCATGACGTTTGGGGTGGCGCGATCGAAATCGCCGGTGGGACGCGCGCACCCGCCCGGCAGGCCGGCCGCGAGAACGGCGACCAGCATTGCCTGTAGAGCGGCCGTCAGAGACCGGATCGGCGCGGCCCGTGCCGGCCGCCGCATCGTGTCTTGCATCGAATCCTCGACGGCGTCGTGTTGCGCGCCGCTCTTCATCCTCTTTCCGGCCGTCGCGGCGTCGCCCCGGCACGAAAAGATCTCAGGCGTCCGGTTGCGCGGTGCCGCCGGTCTCCTTTGTCACTTTCCGGATTCGCGCGGCAAGATCAACCGCCTGCCGCTCAAACCGGACGCCGGGAAAGACCAGGATCTGCGCGCCTTCCTTGCGCAGGTCTGTCCGGCTCGGCCTGCGAGGCCGGGCGGTCGCGGAAAAGTCCAGCAAAGTGCCCATCCTATCCTCCGTTACCGATCGCATGTCGCAACGGAAGGTCTGCGGGCGGGCCTGGCCCGGCCGTATCCGTTACTTTGCATTAACATTAGGCGGCTTGGATGGTTAACGGAACCTTAACCGCGCGCCCGGGCCGGGTTTCTACGCAGCGGATTTCTGCGGTTTTGCGGTACCGGGAGACCTCCGCGCGCGCCGTTCGTCGGCGATGCCGCACCTCATCCGGGCCCTCGGGGCGATAAATAATCGCGCCGGTTTCCTTGTGGTTAATCGATCGCTAACGGTTTCGGCGCAATTTTAGCCATCAATCCCGTGGTCGTTCTCAAAGTTTTGCGTATTCGGCTCCATGACAGGCTACACCACACCGAAAGGCGTCGGTTCACTCGTGCAGGCGGACGTTCGGACTCGCAAAACACAACTTTTGCTGGCCGCGACGGAGCTTTTCGTCGCGACTGAGGCGCCGACCAAGATCGAGCGGCACGTCTATGCCGAGCTTTTCCGTCAGTATGTCGACGGAACGCCGGTCCATGAGCGCCGCCAGGTCGCCACGCTTCTCGCCCGCTGTCCGTTCGTGCCGCATGACTGCGCGCTGCGGCTGGCGCAGGACAAGGACGCCTCCGTCGCTCACCGTGTACTGGCCTATTCCACCGTTCTTGGCGATTGCGATCTGATCGCCGCCATCGGCCGTGGCCCGCACGCCGTGCGCCGCGCCATTTCCCTGCGCCACGACATTTCCCCCGAGGTCCGCGCCGCGCTGCGTCGTCATGCCGGGGACGGGGACGGTCTGGCGCTGCTGGACGAGGACGTGCCGGCCGGCGTCGCCGATGCAAGCGGCCAGCCCGATGTGCGCGCGCCGTCCCATGCAGAAGACGAAAACGCCCCGGTTGACGAAACGCCCGGCGATGCGGGTGAACCGGCCGTGATCGCTGCGGCGGGTGAGGCGATCGAACCGGAAGCGGACCTCAAGGAAACCGCCGTGCCGCGCCTCGCTGCGCCGGCGAGTGCGTTCCCTGCGCATATCGAAAGCGTCGACGCGGTGTTGCAGGCGCTCAAGGATATGGCGCGCCCGACACGAAAGGCCCCCCGCGACGACGTGGCATCGACCCCGAACGTCATCCACGCCGCCACGCTTGAGCGCGAGGGGGCAGAAACGGCCTGCGCCGTCACACCCGACCGGGACGCCGGTGAAGTTGTCGCCGATGTCGTCAAGGCCACCGATGCCACCGAGGACCCGGGGTCCGAACCGTCGCCGGAGCATCAGCCGAAGGCCGAACAACAGCCGGATCCCGCGGAGCCGCCGCTGCGCGTCGAATTCGGCCTGCGTCGCACGCCGCCGCCCGCCCGCCCCGGATCGCTCGCCGCGATTCCCCGGATGCTTGAGACCCGTCGCGAGATCGCCGCGGCTTCTCCGGTCGAACCCGATATGCCCTCAAAGCCGCGTCAGGTCGTGTTCCGCGCACCGCCGCGTCCCGAACCGGTTGCCGCACGCGGCGAACGCAGTGTCGAGGCCGGTGCGACGCTTGCACCACGCGCCGAGCGTTCGGCGCCAACCCCGGGCTTTTCCGCAAGTACCGGCCGCATGATACGCGGTTCGTCCGTCGAGAACGGCGTCGAAACCCCCGGCGAGGGGACCGGGCGCGCCGAGGTGCCGCCGCTTCCCGCCGCATTGGTGGCGTTCTTGCGCGCGGATACCGGCGAACGGATGGAGGCCATCGCCACGGCGCAGGCGCGCCTCATGGCCGAGGCGGTCTCGTCACGGGTCCGCATGCGCGCCAAGATCGATGCGGAACTGGTCTGCTGCCTGGAAAACGCGGCAGCCGCGCGGGATATGGAAACCTTGCGCCGGCTCATGGCGCGGACGCTGGAGCTTCCCGTTTCCGCCATCGAACGGATGATCGCCGACCCCTTTGGCGAGCCGCTGCTGATCGCGGCCGCGGCCATCGGTCTGCCGACCTCGCGCACGGTTTCGCTGCTGCTCCAGGTCAGCCCCGCCGCCTTCTCGCTGGACCGGGTGCGCGAGCTTTCCTTCCTGCGCGCGCATATCGACATCCGCGTCGCGCGTCACATGGTGGCGCAATGGACCGGGCTTTCCCACAAGCCCGCCGTGCGCGCGAACCGTCATGCGCCCGTTCTCGACGACGTGATGCGCTCGCGCCGCGAAACGATCGTGCGCAGCGCGAAGGCAGCGCGCGAGAACACGTTGGACGACGAAGGCGTTCTGGTGCTCAGAAACGCCGTCTGACACGCTTTCGCGGACTGTCTCACGCCCCTCCTGCGTCCTATGGACCGCTCCCCCCGTCCTCGATCGCGCTCTATCCTGCACCATGGTGACCGGCTGGCCGGTTCGGTTGCGGCCGGCCGCGTGACCCGCCAGCGGGCCCGCCGCCATGGGGAAAAGGCGATATGGGCCGGATCGATATCTTCTTTGCGAGCAGGGACGGGCAGACCCGCAAGATCGCGACTGTCCTGCGCGATCTGCTGGCGGAAAGCTGTTCGGGCGATATCGCGCTGATCGACCTTGAGGCGTCGGGACTTTCCTGTGACGAAATCGGGCAAGCGGACTTCACCATCGTCGCGGCCCCGATACGCTACGGCTATCCGCTCGCCGCCGCCGATCGCTTCCTGCGCGCGCATCTTCGCAACATTCCACCCGACCGGCTGGCGATCCTGCTGGTGTGTCTGCTTGCCCGCAAGCCGGACAGGACGTCGGCGCAGACAAACGGCTATCTGAGGCGGTGGCTGAAGAAGCTTGCGGTCAAACCCGCGCTTGCCGCCGCGATCGCCGGGCGGCTGAACTATCCCGCCTATCGCTGGTACGATTTGTGGATGATGCGCCTGATCCTGCTGATTTCGGGCGGGCCGACTGAGCGGACGGCGCAGGTCGAGTACACCGATTGGCGGCAGGTCGCCGATATCGCCGAACGGATAGGGCACCTGTGCGAGGGGGCAGTTCAAGAGATAGGAAAATTATCCTTGACACCGTCACGCTGATCTGACAGGATGATGCCATCGTCGGACAGGTGCGAGGATAAATCGCCTGGCGGGCCCCCGGTTCATGCGGGGTGGCTGGCCGGGCTTTCTTGTCTTGTGGGCTGTCTCGTTCCCTCCGGATGTCATCAACTCGGTTTCCGAGAATGCGGAAATCGGGGACCGATCCCTCCACCGTCATCGCCCGGCGAAGTCCGGGTGATCCATCGCGTCATCGGCAAGTGCTGCGAGCGGCGCTGGATTGCCAGGACAAAGCCGGGCAATGACGGCGGAGAGTGTGGCGGGGAGCTGTCGGGCCCGTTGATCCGGGCAAGGCCCACTCCGATCTCCTCTCCCTATGGCAGAGGGGAACCGGTCATGCCGTGTGCCTTGACCATGCCGGCTGACCTGTCTGAACCCTGTCTGATAACCGCCGGTCCGTTTTCTTCATCCGCAACGAGGTCTTCATGACGGCTGAGTCTCCCTCCGCCGCGCCGAAACGTGTGCGCGTCGATGACCGGGCGCTTGCCGCCGCCCGCCTGCTCTACGAAGGCGAGGCTGAGGCCACGCAGGCCGATATCGCCCGCAAATGCGGCATGTCGGCGGGAACGCTTGCCTACCATGCCCGCCTGAACGGCTGGATCCGCGCCGAGGGCGCACGGATGCACCGGACGGTCGAGAATCACACCAAACGGGCAAAGCTGGTCGGCAGGCTTTATCGCGCCTTCGAGCGGCAGGTCGGCGAACTGGAGGAACGCCTCGGCGCCCGGCTGAAGGCCCGGGCCGACGGCGAGGGCGAACCGGTCGATACCGCCTTCGACGACCGCGACGCGAGACTGCTTTCCACGCTCGCCCAGACGCTTTCGCGTCTGGTGACACTCGATGCGGCGTGGAGTGGCGGCGATGCGAGCGGCCGCGCGGTGGCGGCGGATCAGGAAGGAGACGGGAACCTTGACGAATTCCGCCGAAGCCTTGCGCAACGCCTTGAGGCGCTCATCGAGAGCCCGGATCGAGGCGTTGCTGGCGAGCCTTGAACGATCGGAGATCGAACGCCTCGCCCATGATTTCGCCCTCTTTGCCCGGCCCGACCAGACACCGCCCGCAGGCAACTGGACGACGTGGCTCGTCATGGGCGGGCGCGGCGCGGGCAAGACGCGAACGGGCGCGGAATGGGTGCGCGGCATGGCGCTGGGGCTTTCCCCCTATGCATGCGAGCCGGTCGGCCGCATCGCGCTGGTGGGTGAGACGCAAGGCGACGTGCGCGACGTGATGGTGGAGGGTGTTTCGGGGCTGCTCAGCGTTCATCCCGCCGGGCAGCGTCCGCAGTGGCAACCTTCGCGCCGCCGCCTGGAATGGGCGAACGGCGCGGTGGCGCAAGGATTTTCCGCCGAGGACCCCGAAGCCCTGCGCGGACCGCAATTCGCGGCCGCCTGGTGCGATGAACTCGCCAAGTGGCGCAACGCCGAGGAGACATGGGACATGCTGCAATTCGGATTGAGACTGGGCGAGCGGCCGCGTCAGGTGGCGACCACCACGCCGCGCCCCATCGCGCTGATGAAACGCCTGCTGGCCGATCCGCTGACCGCGGTGAGCCGGGCCGCCACCCGCGACAACGCCACCAATCTGGCGCCGGGTTTTCTGGAGGCGATTGTCGGCCGCTATGCCGGCACGCGGCTTGGCCGGCAGGAGCTTGACGGCGAACTGATCGAGGACCGGGTGGATGCGCTGTGGCGGCGCGAGGCGATCGAGGAGGCGCGCGCCACCGCCGCCCCGCGCATGGGTCGCATCGTCGTGGCGATCGATCCGCCGGCCTCGTCGGGCAAGGGCGCGGATGCCTGCGGCCTCGTCGTCGCAGGCCTCGGGGCGGACGGTCATGCCTATGTGCTGGCCGACGGCACGATGGAGGAGGTGCGCCCGGTGCGCTGGGGAAGGGCGGCCATCGCGCTCTATCACCGCCATGCGGCCGACTGCCTGATCGCGGAGGTGAACCAGGGCGGAGAGATGGTGACCGCCGTTCTGTCCGGCATCGACGCATCGGTGCCGGTGAAGCCGGTCAGGGCCACGCGCGGCAAGTGGCTCAGGGCGGAACCGGTGGCCGCGCTCTACGAACAGGGCCGGGTACACCATGTCGGCGCGTTTTCGAAGCTGGAAGACGAGATGTGCGACTTCGGCCTCGACGGCCTGAGTTCCGGCCGCTCGCCCGACCGGCTGGATGCGCTCGTCTGGGCGCTCACCGCGCTGATGCTGAGCGAGAGCGGCGAGCCGAAGGTGCGGGCGATGTGAGGGATATTCGGTCCCGCCGTATACCGAAAGTTTGCAGCTTGCGCCCGTCTCCCCCCTTGTGGGGGAGATGTCACCCGCAGGGTGACAGAGGGGGGAAGGCGGCAGGCTCGGTGCGGGTGGCTCACCCCCCCCCTCTGTCGGCATTCGCCGACCTCTCCCCCGCAAGGGGGGAGAGGGGGGCAGGCGGCTGGCCCATGGGCCATGACCGGGCCTGTGCACGCTCCATCGTCATTGCCCGGCGGGGATGCCGGGGCCTTCTGGCGATATGGAAGCTTCCGGTCGGGATTACCGGCAAATCCGGCGGTAGCCGACGAACTTGTTCGACTGGGTCTCGGGATCCCACTTGTAGGCGGGCATCTCGTAGCAGTCGCGCGGGGCTTCGGCGCGGCGGGCGGCGTCGCCGGAATTGGTGGTGGCAAGCGTTGCCGCGATGCCGGAGACGAGGGCGATGCCGAAGGTCACGGCGGCGAGGATGATCTTGTAGAACATGGGCTTTCTGTCTCCTTCCTGGCGGCCGGCTTTCGGTCCGGCGAGCGGAGCGGAGGGAACGCTAGCTCCCGCCTGTGACGGCCGTGTGGCGACGATGGGGAGATATGGTGTGCTCCATCCGATTGCTGTGACCGCAATCACACACAGCCCCTTTATCCGCAAAACCACGCTTATCCGCCGCGCTTGAACTGCCGCTGAACGGGCTGTTCACGGCCCCTGCAACGCGGCTCTGGCCCGACGGCCTCTTTTCAGACGCAAAGAAACCCCGGGCGGGGAGACCGGGGCTTCTTTCGCGGATGTCAGGTCGTGCGCGTTACCGGCAGACGGTGCGGTAGCCGACGACGACACGGCGCTGGTAGTAGGGGTCCCAGCGACGGACCGGCTTGTCCCAGCAGCGGCGCGGACGCGATGCGTAGTAGCCGTTGCCGTAGTAGCCGCTGTCATAATAGCCGCTGTCGTAGTGGCGGTCGCGATAGCGGCCGGCGACGATGGCGCCCGTGGCGAGGCCGATGACGGCACCGGCGGCGAACGCCCCCTTCTTGCCGTTCTTGGCTTCCGCCGATCCAACGGTGGCGGCGATGCCCGAAGTCGCGACGACGGCGACGGTCAGGGCGGCGATGGCGGTCTTGCGAAACATCTTTTCATTCCCTCTTGGTGGTGGCCGGTTCTCGGCCGGTTGGCGGTTGTTGCGGGGGGGCGGTGACCTCCCTTGCGCCGATGATTTGAGACTAGCGACGTTGCGTCATCGCCGCTGTGACGGCGGTCACGCACGCGACGGTTCGCGAACCCGCGCCACCGGTGCGCCGATCTCTTCGGGCCATCAGGCAAAACAGGATCATCCCATGAGCTTTCTCGACCTTTTTCGCCCGGCACCCGTCCGGACGGCATCGGCAGCACCCGACGCCAAGGCCTCGCGGACCGGGCCACTCATCGCCCTGCACGGGGCCGGTCAGCCGGTATGGACGCCGCGCGACTATGCGGCCCTGGCGCGCGAGGGCTTTGCCCGCAACCCGGTCGTCCACCGCGCGGTCAGGATGATCTCGGAGGCTGCGGCCTCGGTGCCGTGGCTGCTCTACGAGAACGACGCGGAGCGCGATGTTCACCCCTTGCTCGCGCTTCTCTCCCGCCCCAACCCGCGCCAGGCCGGAAGCGATTTTCTCGAAACCGTCTATGGCCACCTGCTGGTCGCCGGCAACGCCTATGTGGAGGCCGTCAGCCTTGATGACACCTTGCGAGAGCTGCATGCGCTGAGGCCCGACCGGATGAAGGTGATCGCCGGGAGCGACGGCTGGCCGGAAGCCTTCGAGTATACCGTGGCGGGCCGCAGCGTGCGGCTGGCGGCCGAGGGCGGGGAGGGGATGCCGCCGGTGCTGCATCTCAAGCTCTTCCATCCCTTGAACGACCACTACGGCTTCGCCCCGATCGAGGCGGCGCAGGTCTCGCTCGACGTCCACAACGCGGCTGGCGCCTGGAACAAGGCGCTGCTCGACAATGCGGCGCGTCCCTCCGGCGCGCTGATCTATGCCGCGCGCGAGGGGGGGAACCTGAGCGACGAACAGTTCGAGCGGCTGAAGGGCGAGCTGGAGGACGGCTATCAGGGCGCGCGCAACGCCGGCCGGCCGTTGCTGCTGGAAGGCGGGCTTGACTGGAAGCCGATGGGGCTGACCCCGCAGGAGATGGACTTCATCGGCGCCAAGAACCAGGCGGCCAGAGAGATCGCGCTCGCCTTCGGCGTGCCGCCGATGCTGCTCGGCATTCCCGGCGACAACACCTATTCCAACTACCAGGAGGCGAACCGCGCCTTCTGGCGCCAGACCGTGCTGCCGCTCGTCTCACGCACGGCGCGCGCGCTGACCAACTGGCTCAGCCCCCATTACGGCGAGGGGCTGAGGCTCGGCTGGGATACGGACGCGGTGGAGGCGTTGTCGCTCGAACGCGAGGCGCTGTGGCGGCGTCTCGGCCGCGCCGATTTCCTGACCCAGGCGGAAAAGCGCGAGGCTGTCGGCTACTCGCCCGACGGCGGGCCGGACCCGGCCGCCGCCGCTGATCCTGCCGCCAGCGCTGTTACTGCCGCCAGCGCTGTTACTGCCGAAGGCGCGTGATGTGGAAGACGTCACCCGCTCCGTCATCGAGCGCGGCGACCTGGCCCATCTGGCGCTCTTCCTGTGGGCGAGCGGCGCGAGTTCGCTGCTCGTCTGGGCCTTGCGCGAGCTGGCGCTTTCGAACCGCCGGTTCAACGATTTCGTTCAGGAAATCGCCCGGTTGAATCAACGCTTCAACGGCCGCGAGTGAGCCTTGAGGGAACCCGGCCAAGGGATTCCACGGGCTCCGCTTTCGGTCGTTGTTCTTCCTCTCATCCCTCGAACGACAGGAACAGGAAAGCCATGCAGGCGAACCACCGGATCCGACTTTTCAGGCGGCAAGGCGCGCATCGCGATGTCTTCGCCCGCTTTGCCCGCACGCTGGAACAGATCCTGGCCCGGCCGCACGCGGCGCCCCGGCCCGAGCCGCGCGTACGCCGCGCGCTTCGCTAAAGGGGAAGTGCCCATGCAGATCATGGAAGGGGCAATCGCCCCCGCCGCACCGCCCGCGCCGCTGACCGTTTCCGACGCGGGCGTGTTTTCCGGGTATGCCGCCCTGTTCGGCGTCGCCGACCTCGGGCGCGATATCCTGATGCCCGGCGCCTTCACCGCGACGCTGCGCCAGCGCGGCGCGGCGGGCATCAAGCTTCTCTACCAGCACGAACCGGCCGAGCCCATCGGCCGCTGGCTGGAGATCGTCGAGGACGGACGGGGACTGAAGGTGCGCGGCGAGCTGATGCCGGACCTCGCGCGGGCGCGCGAGGTGCTGTCGCTGATGAAGGCCGGCGTTCTCGACGGGCTTTCCATCGGCTTTCGCACCGTGCGCGGCAAGCGCGATCCGCGCACCGGCATCCGCCGGCTGAACGAGGTCGACCTGTGGGAGATCTCCGTCGTCACCTTTCCGATGCAGGAGGGGGCCCGGATCGACGCGATGAAGCGGGCTCATGTGCCAGCGGTCTCGTCCGGTGCGAGGCTGCGGCGGGTCGCCCGGCGGATGCGGCTGGATGCCCTGATGCGAGGGCAGGGCGCCGATTGAACCGGCTGGTGCATGGCAAGACGACGGCCCCACGCGAGCTGGCGGCCGCCCGGCATTCTCGCCGACCTCTCCATCTCCCTCCCTCAAACCCAATCTTCCACCCTTCACGAAAGGTGCGTGAAATGACTGACATTATGGAACGTAAGTCGAAGCCGGGCGGTGCGCCGGAACACGGCTCGCCGGTGCGCGAGACCAAGGTGGCGGCGATGCCGGCCAGTGATCGCGGTGGCGATACGGATGCCGGTCTCGATGAATTCCTCAATGCTTTCGAGGAGTTCAAGGCCGCAAATGATTCAAGGCTGAAGGCGCTGGAGACGCGCGGCGACGTGCTCCACGACGAGAAGCTCGACCGCATCAACTGCGCTCTCGACGAGCTGATGCTGAAGTCCCGCCGGCCGGGTCTTGGAGGTTCGGGGCTCGGTGGTTCGGGGCTGGGCGGTGCGGGGGCGACGCACGGCAGCCGCTTCGCCCCCTCGCAGGCGATAGAGCATCGCTCCGCCTTCGAGGCCTATATCCGCACCGGCCGCGAGGACCGGCTGCGTGGGCTGGAGGAAAAGGCGCTTTCCGTCGCCTCCGATCCCGATGGCGGCTATCTGGTGCCGCAGGAGACGGAAAGCCAGGTGCTCTCGCGGCTTGCCAACATCTCGCCGATCCGCGCGATCGCCGGCAACCGGCAGGTCTCGGCCTCCGTCTTCAAGAAGCCCTTCGCCACCACCGGAGCGGCCACCGGCTGGGTGGGCGAGACCGATGCCCGCGCCCAGACCGCCACGCCGACGCTGGCCGAACTCTCCTTCCCCACGATGGAGCTTTACGCCATGCCGGCGGCCACCGCCTCGCTGCTGGAGGATGCGGCCGTCAATGTCGACGAGTGGATCGCCCAGGAGGTGGAGACGGCGTTCGCCGAGCAGGAGGGCGCGGCCTTCATCAACGGCGACGGCGCGAACAAGCCGCGCGGCTTCCTCGATTATCCCACCGTGGACGAAAGCGGGTGGGCATGGGGCAAGATCGGCACGATCTCGACCGGCGTCGCCGGCACGCTTCCCGCGTCCGACGCCTCCGACGTGCTGATCGATCTGATTTATTCGCTCAAGGCCGGTCATCGCCAGAACGCCAACTGGGTGATGAACCGCTCTACCCAGGCAGAGATCCGCAAGCTGAAGGATGCCGACGGCAACTATCTCTGGCAGCCGCCGGCCGGTGTCGGCGCCAATGCCTCCTTGATGAACTTCCCCATCACCGAGGCCGAGGACATGCCCGACATCGCCCCGGACGCGACGCCGGTCGCCTTCGGCGATTTCGCCCGCGGCTACCTGGTGGTGGACCGCATGGGGCTCAGGGTGCTGCGCGATCCCTATTCCGCCAAGCCCTACGTGCTGTTCTACACGACCAAGCGCGTCGGCGGCGGGGTGCAGGATTTCGACGCCATCAAGCTGCTGGCCTTCTCGGCCTGATCCCTCCGGGCGCCTGTCGCCCGGATGAACCGCCTTGAGCAGCGCTTGCGGCCGGCCCCCTCCCGCCGGCCGTCCCCCCCAAGCGGCCCCGTTCTCTTTGAGGGCGGGGCCGCTTGGGAACCGCATTCTCCGCTGACAGCGTTCCGCGCTGACCGCGATCTCTCCAGCGTCATCCCGGATCTGCGAAGTGCCGCTTCGCGTCCGGGATGACCCTGGAGAAATCGAACAGGGATGCCGGAAAGATAGCGGCCAGGCCCGTCCGCATCCCTTCTGCCCCTTCCACAAAGAGGTGCCCATGCCCACCATCCTGATCTCGCCCCCGGCGGGCGAGCCCGTTTCGCTGGCGCAGGCGAAGGCCTTCCTGCGGGTCGATCACAACGACGAGGACGCGCTCATAGAGGCGCTCGTCACCGCTGCCAGGCTACAGGTGGAAAACGCCACCGGCCGGGCGCTGATGAGCCAGGGCTGGCGGACCGTTCTGGACGCCTGGCCCGCCCACCGCGTGGTGCGCATCACCCGTAGTCCCGTGGCGGCGATCGACGCGGTGACGGTCTATGACGCCGATGGCGTGGCGAGCGTCCTCGATCCCGATGACCTCCGCCTCGATACGGCCGGCCGGCCGTCGCGGCTGGTGGTTTCCGCGTCCGCGCCGGCGCCGGGGACCGCCGTCAACGGCATCGAGATCGATTTTACGGCCGGCTACGGCACGGCCGCCGACGTTCCCGAGCCGCTTACCCTCGCGATCCGGCGTCTCGTCGCGCATTGGTACGAAAATCGCGAGAGCAATCCCGGCGGCGATGTCCCGGGTCCCGTCGCGGCGCTGCTGGCGCCGTACCGGCTGGTGAGCCTGGGGGGGCGCTGATGACCCGGATTTCCGATCTCGCGACGCGGCTGACGGTGCAGCGCCCGGTCATCACGGACGATGGCGCGGGCGGCGCCGTGACGAGCTTCGAGCCCGCCGGCGCGATCTGGGGCGCCGTGATGGTACGCGGCATGGCCGAGCGCTTTTCCGACGAACGGCTCGACGGCGTCGTCACCCACCGCATTCGCCTGCGCGCGCCAAGTCAGGTTGCTGGCGGCTGGCGGCTCATCAAGGGCGCGCGGGTCTTCCGGGTGCTGGCCGCAAGCGATCCCGACGATCGGGGGCGCTGGCTCGACCTCCTGGCGGAGGAGGAGGGCCTATGACCCATGCGGCGGAAGAGATGCAGGCGGCGCTGGTTGCGCAGCTTCGCGCCGATGCCGGCTTGAGCGGGCTTCTCGGCGAGGGGCGGGTGGAGGACGGTGCAAGGCGCGCGGCTGCCTATCCCAACGTGGCGATCGGCGACTGGTCGGCGCGCGCGATTGCCGGCGACGACTGGCCCGGCGAGGAGCACAGGCTGGAATTTCTGGTGTTCTCGCGCGCCGGCGGTCGCAAGGAGACGCTGGCGCTGCTGGCGCGGCTTGCCGACCTGATCGACGGCGCCGCGATCACGCTCGCCGGTCACCGGCTGGTGACGCTTGCCCGCACGTCCCAGACCGTGACGCGCACCCGCGACGGGCGCACCTGGCGCGGCACGCTCGTCTATCGCGCGGTAACGGAGCCGGAAGGGATCGCGTGAGGGGTTCGTCCTGTTCCCCGCCAACCGCCATCAACAATCGCTCTCCGCCGTCGCGGCCATCAACCGGATCACTCATCCACCACGTCCAGGGAGAACACCATGGGTGCGCAAAGGGGCAAGGACCTCTTGCTGAAACTCGATTCCGACGGATCGGGCAGCTTCGTCACGGTGGCCGGGCTCCGCGCCCGCCGCATCGCCTTCAATGCCGAGAGCGTCGACGTCACCGACAGCGACAGCGTGGGGCGCTGGCGCGAATTGCTGGAAGGCGCGGGCGTGCGCCGGGCGGGGCTTTCCGGCGGCGGCATCTTTCGCGACGGGGCGTCGGATGCCGCGGTGCGCGAGATCTTCTTCGCCGGTGCGATCCGCGTCTGGCAGGTGGTGATCCCGGATTTCGGCACCGTCGCCGGGCCCTTCCAGCTCACCGCGCTGGAATATGCGGGCGAACATGCCGGCGAGGTCTCTTACGAAATGGCGCTGGAATCGGCCGGCGCTCTCACGTTCACGGCCGAATGAGGGGGAATGGGCGGATGGTCAACAGGCACAGGGGCGAGATAGAGGCGATGCTCGATGGCCGGCGCTGGACGCTGTGCCTGACGCTGGGCGCGCTCGCGGAGCTGGAGGACGCGTTCTCCGTCGCCGACATGGGCGCGCTTGCCGAGCGTTTCGCTGAAGGCCGGCTTTGCGCGCGCGATGCGGTGCGCATCATCGCTGCCGGCCTGAGAGGCGCGGGCAACATGGTGGAGGACGAGCAGGTCGCGGCGATGACCGCCGCTGGCGGCGCGCCGGGCTTCGCCGCGATCGTCGGCGATCTTCTCAGGGCCACCTTCGGCGGCGCCGACAGCGAGGGCAGCGAGGCCGAGTGGCAGGACTTCGCCGGGGTCTCGCAGACGCCTCAAGCGCGGGAGGCGGGGGAGAGCGGCGGCCCTTTCGTTCCGTAGCGCCGTTTCCGTGGCGCGACGTGATGCGGTTCTGCCTGGCGCATCTGCACTGGAGCCCGCAAACCATGTGGCAGGCCACCCCACGCGAACTCGCCGCCGCCCTTGCGCCGCCCGCAAGGACAGGTGCGCCGGAGCGCGCGAGACTGGCGGCATTGCTCAGACGGTATCCCGATTGAGGACGCGGCATCCAGGCGGATGCGGCCCGGCTCTCTCTTGTCGTTCCGGTGAGGGGGAGGGGCGCGCGCCGGAAAACCGGAAGACGCGCGCCACCCTCGATGTCATCCCCGCGAAAGCGGGGACCCAGTAGCCATTGCGGTTTGAGGCTCTTGCCGTGAAGGCGCGGTTCCGTGGTTTGCCATCGTGCCAGCTAACAAGCATCCCGATTACTCGGTCCCGGCTCTCCGCTTCGCTGCGGCCGGGATGACAAGCGTTGCGGGAGGCGGACGATACGCGGAGAGGGCTGGCACGGATGACAAGCGGAGAGGTGGGCCGGGCTCCTCCTTCGTTCATTCTCCAGAACACTCAAACCCCCGAGTCCCGAGCCCCGAACCCGAAAGGTCATCCCATGCCCGCCACCGACGATACCGGCTTCGATCTGCCGTTTGACGATCTCACCCGGTTCCGCTCCGAGATGCGGCTTCTGAATTCCTCCGCGGGCGATTTCTCCCGGGTGCTTTCCGGTGCGCTGAAGGGGGCGGTGTCCGATGGCAAGCGGCTTGACGATGTGCTGCGGCAGGCGGCCTTGAGTTTTTCCTCAAGCCTCGTCTCGCGCTCGCTGTCGTCGCTGACCTCGACGCTCACCTCCACCTTGACCAACGCCCTTTCCGGCGGCGGCTCCACCACGGCCTTCGCCAAGGGGGGAACGGTGCGCGCTTTCGCGCAAGGCGGCGTGGTCGCGGCGCCCACGTACTTTCCGATGTCGGACGGCGGAACAGGGCTTGCCGGGGAGGCCGGGGCGGAGGCGATCCTGCCGCTGGCGCGCGGCGCGGACGGGCGGCTTGGCGTGCGCGGGGCCAGTGGGTCGGCCAGCGGGTCGGGCGGCGTCGCCATCACCTTCAACGTGTCGACGCCGGATGCCGAGAGCTTCGCCCGTTCGGAATTGCAGCTTTCCAGAATGGTTGCCCGCGTTGCCGGACGGGGGCAACGCGGGCTGTAACACCGTCGCCGCGAGGAGGGGCTGCGGCAGCGGTGCTTCGGGTCTTCGACACGGGGAGGGGAGGGGAATTCCGTGTCGGAGGCCTTTGCGGTTACTCACGTGAACCGTTTCTCACTTTACGAAGAGACGGCGCATGAGTTCATTGAAATCCGTCAACCGTGCGCCGCCGATCGCAAGATGTTGACGCAAGGCGTTCAGCCGATGGCGCCGGCCTTTCGCAGTACCTCGGCGATATCGTCCTTCAGCGCCAGCCGCTCTTTCTTGAGATCCTCGGTCGCGGCGTCGCTGGCGGGCGTGATTTCCGATTCAATGAGATGAATATCGTGGTTGACCGTCCCGTAGCGTTCGCAAAGCGACTCCAGCCTCGGATCGGACATCTTCAGCTGGTGCAGAACCTGCGCGGCTTCGGGGAATTCCTCCTGCAGCTCATGGGGCACATGCGTCATGGGCTCTTCTCCTCCGCTATGCGGTGACTCTTGCCCACCCGTCCGCATTTCGACATGACGCAAATCAAATCCCAAACGCAAAGGTGACGCATGGCGACGATAACGGCCTTCCACGAGGTGCGGTTTCCGGTCGCAGTGGGCTTCGGCTCGTCGGGCGGGCCGGAACGGCGCACCGATATCGTGGCGCTGGGGTCGGGCGGCGAAGCGCGCAATGCCCGCTGGTCCCGCTCTCGCCGTCGGTATGACGCCGGCTACGGCATCCGCAGTTTCGATGATCTGGCGGCGGTCGTCGCCTTCTTCGAGGAACGGCGCGGCCGGCTCTACGGCTTCCGTTTTCGTGATCCCTTCGACTGGAAATCGGGCCTGCCTTCGGCCGAACCCGCCGCCACCGACTGCAACATCGGCACCGGCGACGGCGAGACCGACCGGTTCCGGCTCGTCAAGATCTACGGATCCGGTGCGACCGCCTATGTGCGCCCCATCACCAAGCCGGTGGCGGGCACGCTGCGCATCGCCATCGACGGGGTGGAGGTCGCGTCCGGCTTCACGCTCGACGCGCTGAGCGGCAGCGTCACCTTCGATGCCGGATCGGTGCCCGCCGAGGGCGCCGCGATCACGGCCGGCTTCGCCTTCGACGTGCCCGCGCGCTTCGACACCGACCGGCTGGAAATCTCCATGAGCCATTTCGAGGCCGGCGCCATTCCCCAGGTCCCCATCGTGGAGATCCTCCCGTGAAGACGCTTGATCCCGCCTTCGCCGCGCATCTGGCCGCCGGCGCGACGACGCTCGCCACCTGCTGGAAGGCCGCGCGCGGCGACGGCACGGTGCTGGGCTTTACCGATCACGACGCCGATATCGTCTTCGATGGCGTGACGTATCTCGCCGATAGCGGGCCCGAGGCCAGCGAGGCGACGACAGGCCCGGGTCTCGCCGTTGGCGGATCGGAAATCGCCGGGGCGCTCAACGATCTGGTGCTGTCGGGCGAACCGCTGTCGGAGGCAGATCTCGCCGCCGGGCTGTGGGACAGGGCGCGCATCGAGGTGTGGCGGGTCAACTGGGCCGATCCGGCCGAACGCATGCTGATGCGGATCGCCGAGATCGGCGAGGTGACGCGCGCAGACGGTGCCTTCAAGGCCGAACTGCGCTCGCTGGCGCAAGGCCTGGAGGAGGTGCGCGGTCGCGTCTTTTCCCATGTCTGCGACGCGGATCTGGGCGATGCGCGCTGCGGCGTCGATGTCGAGACGGGAGCCTATCGCGGAACGGGCATCGTGAGCATGGTTTGGGATGAGCGCCGCATCGTCGTGGCCGGGCTTGACGGCTTTGCGGAGGATTTCTTCGCCCGCGGGCTGCTGCGCTGGACATCGGGTGCCAATATGGGCCGGGCGATGGAAGTGACGGGCCATGCCATTGGCGCGGATGGCGCGGTGCTCACGCTGTGGCTTGCGCCTTCGGCCGCGATCACGGCGGGCGACGGCTTCACGGTGAGTGCGGGCTGCGACAAGCGGGCGGCGACCTGCCGCGCCAAATTCGCCAACCTCATCAATTTTCGCGGTTTTCCGCATATGCCCGGCAACGATTTCGCGCTGTCCTACCCTGACCGCAATACCGGTGTGAACGATGGCGGGGCGCTGGTGGAATAGGAGAAGGGGACGGGAAGGAAGGGAAGGGAAGGGAAATGGAGCGGCTTCGCCGCGCTTGTTGCGCTGGATTCCGGGTCTGGCCCAGTAGGGTTTGGGGCCGCTTCGCGGCAGACCGCTCGGAATGAGGGAGCAAGAGGCAAGTTGAAGCCTCAAGCCCCGGCGAGCTTCGCTCGCCCTCATTCCGGACAAGTGAGGCAAAGCCGAACGCTGATCCGGAATCCAGCGCAACAAGCGCGGCGAAGCCGCTCCATTTCCCCTCTCCCTTCGCCGCACTGCGGCCGGCAAGATACCGACGTGACGGCAAAGGGACGCTCAGCCCCGCCGGGCCGCGATGATCTCGGCGATGCGCTGGGTGTCGCCGGCTTGCAGGTAACGGCCGCGGTCGAGGATCTCGATCGTGTATTCGACATAGGTCAGGCCGAGAGCGGCCGCCTTGCGGGCCCGCCTGAGGGCGATCGCCGGCGGGATCGATTTCCACACCGCGTCATGGGCCGCCCGCCAGCCGAAATAGCTTCCGAAATGGCCTTCGTTCCAGGGGCGGGACCCGTCGAGCGGCGGGCCGCCATTGTGGCCCAGAAGGGAGGAACGAGGAGCAACCGGTCGTGGCACAGCGATTGGCCTTTTCATAAGCGCTCTGGTGGGAAAGACGCGCGGAGTGCGCCGTCAAGATGTAGCCGACGCCGGCACCGTTTCCAATGGCAAAGAGCGCGGGCCGCGCAAGTCCGGCATCCACCGCGAGCCGCCATCCTTTCACGAGATTTCATCCATGCCACAGATCACCTATACCCGCGCCGCCCTCGTCGCCGAGGTGCGGCAATGGCTCGCCACGCCCTATCGTCATCAGGCATCCGTGAAGGGTGTCGGCGCCGATTGCCTCGGTCTGGTGCGTGGTGTCTGGCGGGCCTTTTACGGAACCGAGCCGGCGCGTCTTCCCGCCTATACGCCCGACTGGGCGGAGGCCGGCGGTGCCGAACAACTGGCCGAGGCCGGGCGCGCCCATCTCGTCGCCGTCGATCCGGCCGATGCCCTGCCGGGCGATGTTCTGCTCTTCCGGTTCGCGGCCAATGCGCCCGCAAAACATGCCGGCATCCTGAGCGCGGGCACCGCGCATGCGGGGCTTTTCATCCACGCCTATGAGCTTTCCGCGGTGACGGAGACCCGGCTGGCGCCCTGGTGGCGCCGCCGGCTCGCCTTCGTCTTCCGCTTTCCAGATGTGAGCGAGTGATGGCAACTCTTGTCCTTTCCACCATCGGCCAGGCGGTCGGCACCGCGATCGGCGGACCCATCGGCGGCATGATCGGCCGCACCGCCGGCGCGCTCGCCGGCCAGGCGATCGACCAGCGGCTGTTCGGCACGAAAAACGCCGTCGAGGGCGCGCGGCTGGCCGACCTCGATGTGCAGTCCTCCACCGAAGGCACGTCCGTTCCCCGCGTCTACGGCCGCGCCCGGCTGACGGGCCAGGTGATCTGGGCGACGCGGTTTCAGGAGGTGGTGAAGAGGGAGGAAGAGGGCGGCGGCAAGGGCGGTGGGGGCGGCTCGACCACCACCGTCACCAGCTATTCCTATTACGGCAATTTCGCCGTCGCCCTGTGCGAGGGGCCGGTGAGCCATATCGGTCGCATCTGGGCCGATGGAAAGCTGCTGGACACCACCACGATCACCGTGCGCCGCTATCTGGGGTCTGCCGATCAGGAGCCCGATCCGCTGATCGAGGCCAAGCAGGGCTTGGGATACGCGCCCGCCTATCGCGGTACGGCCTATCTGGTATTCGAAGGGCTGGCGCTGGCCAATTTCGGCAACCGGCTGCCGCAGATCGCGGTGGAAGTGATCCGCGCCGTCGACCGGCTGGAGGAGATGGTGCGCGCCGTCTGTCTCATTCCCGGGGCGGGCGAGTTCATCTATGCGGACAAAAAGGTCAATCTCGTCACGGGCGTGGGCTCCAGCGTGCCCGCCAACCGCCACATCGCTCACGCGGCGAGCGACTGGCAGGCCTCGCTTGATGAGTTGCAGGCGCTTTGCCCCAACCTGGAGCGGGTGGCGCTGGTGGTTTCCTGGTTCGGCGACGATCTGCGATGCGGCGAGTGCCGGATCCGCCCGGCGGTGGAGGACCGCAACACAAGAAGCTCGGGACTGACCTGGCTCGCCGGCGGGCTTTCGCGAAGTGCGGCGCCCGAGGTTTCGCGAAAGGACGGCCGTCCGGCCTTCGGCGGTACGCCGGCGGATGCGAGCGTCATGGCGGCCATCGCCGATCTGAAGGCGCGCGGGCTGAAGGTGATGCTCTATCCCTTCGTGCTGATGGACGTGCCGCAGGATAACGACCTTGCCGACCCTTACGGCGCCAGCGAGCAGGCGGCCTATCCCTGGCGCGGGCGCATCACCTGTCACCCGGCACCGGGGGGGACGGGGTCCGTGGACAAGACTTCGGACGCGGCGGCGCAGGTGGCCGGCTTCGTCGGAGAGGCGGCTGCCGGCGATTTCACGGCGACGTCCAGCACGGTGGTCTATTCCGGGCCTTCCGAATGGTCGTGGCGGCGCTTCATTCTCCATTACGCCCATCTGGCGGCGGCGGCCGGCGGGGTCGACGCCTTCCTGATCGGGTCGGAGATGCCGGGGATGACGACGGTGCGTTCTGATGCCGGCTATCCCTTTGTCGATGCGCAGGTCGCGCTCGCCGGCGATGTGCGCGGCGTGCTCGGGGGCGATACGGCCGTTTCCTATGCGGCGAACTGGTCGGAATATGCCGGCCACCGGCCTGCCGACGGATCGGGCGATGTCACCTTCCATCTCGATCCGCTGTGGGCCTCAAGCGATATCGATTTCGTCGGCATCGACTTCTATCCCCCGATCAGCGACTGGCGCGACGGAACGCACGCCGACAGCGACGAGGCGCTCTCCCCTTGCGATCTCTTCTATCTGCGCGCCCGCCTTGCCGGCGGCGAGGATTACGACTGGTATTACGCGAGCGAGGCGGAGCGAACCGCCAATATCCGCACGCCCATCACCGATGGCGCCTATGGCAAGCCGTGGGTCTACCGGGCCAAGGACCTCGTCGGCTGGTGGTCGAACCCGCATCACGACCGGCCGGGCGGGGTGGAAGCGGCAAGCCCCACGGCCTGGGTGCCGCAATCCAAACCGATCTGGCTGACCGAGCTGGGCGTTCCCGCCATCGACCGTGGTGCCAACCAGCCGAACGTCTTCTACGACCCGAAATCATCCGAATCCGCGCTACCCTACTTTTCCAACGGCGCGCGCGACGACTATCAGCAGCGCCGGGCGCTTGAGGCCTGTCTGAGCTGGTGGGGGAGCGACCATCCCGAACTTGAGCCCGGCGGCAATCCGGTCTCGTCCCTGTATGGCGCCGCGATGGTCGACCCGTCCGCCATCCAGCTTTGGGCCTGGGACGCGCGGCCGTGGCCGGCCTTTCCCTCCGACACCGGCACCTGGGCCGACGGCGCGAACTGGCAGCTCGGCCACTGGCTGAACGGGCGGCTGGGCGGTGCCGGTGTCGATGGCCTGGTGCGCGCGATCCTCGCCGATTTCGAGATCGATGTCGCGGATACGGATGCGGACGGGTTCGGCGGGGCCATCGACGGCTTCGTCATTCCCGGTCCGACCAGCGCGCGCGCCGTGCTGGAACAGCTGGGAGAGATCTTCGGCTTCATCGCCGCCGATACCGGAACCGCGCTCGCCTTCCGCTCCGCGCTGGGCCGTCCGCGGGCGCTGTCGCGCGGCGATCTCGCCGAAGCGGAAGCGGGCGCCACGCTGCTTTCCGCCACCCGCGCGCAGGAATCCGAGCTTCCGTCCGAAATCCGGCTGAGCTTCACCGATCCGACCCGCGATTTCGCGCGCATTTCCGTCGCCTCGCGCCGGCTCGCGGGCCTGAGCCGGCGTATCAGCGATGCCGATCTCAACATCGCCGCCGATGCCGGGCTGATGCAGGTGAGCGTCGAAGCCCGACTGCGCGATGCCTGGGCGGGGCGCGAACGTTTCGCCTTCTCGCTGCCGGAAAACGGGGCGGGCACGGGGTTGGCGCTGGAGCCGGGCGATCTCGTCACGCTGGAAGGCGCGCTCATCCGCGTCTCCCAGATCGAGGACGGTGCGATGCGCCGCATCGAGGGGGTGAGTGCCGCGCCCGACCTGTTGCGCGAGCGCCCGCCCGCATCGCTCAGCCATCGCTCGGCCCTGCCAAGTGCTGCCGCAGCGCCCGCCGTTAAATTCCTCGACCTGCCGCTTCTGAAGGGCGACGAGCCGGTCTCTGCCTTCCGCGCCGCCGCCTTCGCGCGGCCCTGGCTCGGTGGCATGAGCGTGTGGCGCTCGGCCAGCGGCGCCGGCTTCGAAGCCGTGGCCGGGATCGCGACACCGGCGACCATGGGCACCTTGTCGGGTGCGCTCTTTCCCGGCCCGACGGCGCGCTGGGACCGGGTCAACGAGATCCATGTGACGCTTTATGGCGGGGCGCTTTCCGCGCGCGACGAACGCGACGTGCTGGCCGGCGCCAACATCGCCGCCATTCAATGCGGGAACGGCGGATGGGAGGTGCTGCAATTCAGCCATGCCGAGCTGACCGGCGCGAATTCCTGGCGGCTTTCGGGCCTTCTGCGCGCGCAGGCCGGCACGGATGCGGCGATGGCGGCGGGGGCCGCGATTGGTGCCGCCTTCGTGCTGATCGACGCGGCCCTTCCGCTCGTTGATGTCGGGGGGGACCGGCTGGCCCTGCCGTTTTCCTGGCGTGTCGTGCCGCAGGGCCGGGCGATCGACGACGAGACGGCCACCGCGCTCGATTTCGCGGTCGAGGGCGCGGCGCTCAGGCCCCTGTCGCCCGTGCATCTGCGCGGCAGGCGGCAGGCATCCGGCGACGTGGTCTTCACCTGGATCCGCCGCACGCGGGTCTCGGGCGATGGCTGGGAGCAGCTCGAGGTGCCGCTGGCCGAGGAGGCGGAAGCCTATGAACTCGACATTCTCGACGCGCCCGGCGGAGCGGTCATCCGCACGCTGAGCCTCGCCGAACCGCGAGCGACCTACACCGCCGCCGACCAGAGCGCCGATTTCACCGTCCTGCCGGACGAAATCCACCTGTCATTGAGCCAGCTTTCCGCGCGCACCGGCCGCGGCACGCCACAAAGGACCACCATCCATGTCTGACACCCCGAGACTGTCCCTGCCGCTCATCGAGGCCGCGCAGGCGCAAAAGCACGTCACCCACAACGAGGCGCTTGTCGGCCTCGACGCGCTGGTGAACCTGCGCCTCCTCGACCGCGATCTCGCCGAGCCCGCCGGCGGCGAGGCGGATGGCGACGCCTATCTCGTGGCAAGCCCGGCGGCGGGCGCGTGGACGGGCGAGGAGGGCCGCATCGCTTATCTGATCGACGGCGGCTGGCGGTTTTATGCGCCCTTCGACGGGCTTGTCGCCTATGTGGCGGACGAGATGGCGCTGATCGTTCATGCCGGCGGCGTCTGGGCCGATTTCGCGACCTTTCTGGCGCTTCAGAACCTCGCCAGCGTGGGCATCGGCACGATGGCGACGGCCAGCCAGCGGCTCGCCGTGAAATCGGACGAGGTGATCTGTTCCCACGACGACGTGACGCCCGGCACCGGCAACATGGTCGTCACCCTCAACAAGGCGGCGGATGCCAACGACGCGGGCCATGCCTACAAGGTCGGCTGGCAGGCCCGCGCGCTGGCCGGTCTCTTCGGCGACGGCGACTATCAGGTGAAGGTCTCGGCGGATGGCGCGGCCTTCACCACGGCGCTGGCGATCGACAACGCGACGGGCATCGCACGGTTTCCCGCCGGGCTTGCCGGCGTGCGCGAGGCGCTGAGCGCGGCGCGGACCTACCACGTGAACGGAACGGCCGGCGACGACGCCAATGACGGCCTGTCGGCTGCCACGGCGTTTGCCACCATCCAGCGCGCGGTGAACGCGGTGGCGGCGATCGACATGGCGGGCCAGACGGCTTTCATATCGGTCGCGGCGGGAACTTATGCGGAAAGCGTGGTGCTGAAGGATCTCGTCGGCGGCCCTTGCGTCATCGTCGGCGACGAGACAACCCCGGGAAACGTGCTGGTGTCGCCGGCCGCCGGCATCGCGTTCGGTGCAAACGGCATCAATGGCACCTGGAGCTTGCGCGGGGTGAAGATCGAGGGCGCGGGCATTTCACGTTCGATCCACGCCAACTCAGGCGTCATCGGCTTCCGCAACATGGATTTCGGGGCAATCGGGGCGGTGGCGAATTATTATCACATCTTCGCCGAAGGGCACGCGCTTGTCGAAGCGCAGGGGGATTACACGATCTCGGGCGGGGCCGGGGCACATTGGCGGACGGGCGATAGCGGTATTTTGAAAGTGCAAGGAAAAACGGTGACGTTCACCGGTACACCTGAGTTTACGAACTACTTCACGATTGCGTCGGGGCAGAGTTATCAGACAATTTACTCAATTATATTCATTAACAGCGCTATAGGTATTCGCTATAGAGTGGATGGAAAAGGATTTATATTTGTAAATGGTGCTGGAGGTATGTATCTTCCCGGCGATTCGGTGGGAAGCCAAGTCCAAGACGGTTACTATGGATAGGGGGTAATTCGTCAGGATATTCTAGGAATTATAGTTTGTCTGATTGTGCTGAAATTGTTTATCCTAGGCCTGAATAATGATTCAGGGATCCTGTGATGGTTACGAACATAAAAAAGCAGAGAGAAGAGTATTTGGAGAAGGTGACCGAGGCGGAGGCGGAGAAATTAGCGATCCGTTTCGGTGCTGGCCATGACCACTGGCGTACCTGGGTTGGACCTCCAATGAATTACGATGTTCAAAGCGCAATGCAATTTCAATTGCTTACGAACGTTGGCTTGCGTGAATATCATCGTTTGCTAGAAGTTGGATGTGGTTCGTTGCGCGCAGGACGGCTATTCATTACCTACTTGCTAGAAGGCCGATATTATGGTGTTGAGCCAAACGAAAAGATTATGAGAGAGGGTGTGGTTGGGAACTTTGGTGCGGAACTGGAGAACTCTCCAATAATAAAGGATAGAAAACCCTCGTTCTCTCATAATTCGGATTTCGATTTCTCTTTCACTGAATCTGAAGTTGATTTCGCAATTGCGCAATCAATTGCATCCCATACAGGCCCCGCCGAGCTTAAGCGCCTTCTGACAAATTTAGCGCAAGTTTCACATGACGGCACCTTATGTCTTGTAACCTATGGAAGGATATTGAATCCGGTAAATGAAGTAAAAGAAGATGGATGGTATTATCCGGAATGTGTTGCGTTTACTCCAAGAAAATTCTCAGACATCGCAAAAAATAGTGGGTTCAATCATATGTACCATATTAATTGGCCGCTTATGAACGTGAGCGAAGATGGTACACATACAACTACACAGCAAATAGCTGTGCTCACAAAACGTCCGTGGAAGGCACCACTAAGTGTGCAGGTTGCTGGGGTCGCAGGCTTCCGTCCTATCGAAGCTTTTTAGCAATCAGACGTCTAATCGAAATTTTCGAATACCCAAAGCCCCGCCCACTAGCGGGGCTTTTTTTATGCGGAGATCTCCGACATGCGAACCAGTGATCGCGGGCGGGCGTTTATCGCCGCGCACGAGGGCATCGTGCTGCGCGCCTATCGCGACGTGGCCGGCGTCTGGACCATCGGCGTCGGACACACCGCGCGTGCGGGAGGGCTGAAACCGGCGGCCGGGATGACTATCACCACGGCGCAGGCAGAGGCCTTGCTGAAGGCGGACCTCGCCAGGTTCGAGGCGCGCGTGGCGCGAACCGGTGCCTTCCGGGCGCAAGGCCCCTTCGATGGTGCCGTCTCCTTCGACTTCAACACCGGACGCATCCACAACGCCTCCTGGGTCGCGCATTACCGGGCCGGCCTCTTCGCCCGCGCAGAAACCGCGTTGATGCGATGGGTGAAGGCCGGCGGGCGCACCTGGCCGGGCCTGAAACGCCGCCGCACGGCCGAAGCCGCGCTCATCTTTCGCGGCCGCTATGGCCCTGCCACGGACAATGCCGCCGGCTCCCAAACAGGAGCGTGGGAGGCCGGCGGAGGGGAGCAGGCGGGTTCGCCGGAGCCCCCGGACGTGCCGTCGCGCTCGCGCGAACGCGAAGAGGTGTGCGCCTACCAGCGCCAGCTGAGACGGTTGGGGCTCTATGGCGGCGCGCTCGACGGGCTGGCGGGAGCGCAGACACGCGCCGCCGTGCGCACCTTCCAGCGCGCCCACCCGCACCTGAACGAGGACGGTATCGTCGGGCCCGCGACGCGCGCCGCGCTGACGCGCGCGGTTAACGCGCTGAAGGAGGCGGGCCATGCCGGTGGCGCCGCCCTCGTCGCGGCCGGCGGCGCGGCGGCGCTCGCAGACACGGCCCCCGTCGCCGGTGGCGGGTGGAGCGATCCGCTGGTCGTGGTAACCTGTGTCGGGTTTGTCGTGCTGATGATCGCCGGCGCCGCTCTCGTCTGGCGCTACCGCGAGGAATTGCGGCTGCTGGCCGCGCGCCTGTGACGATACCCTTCCACGCCGATATCACGAGGAGACTGCCATGGCCTTTCCGATTGCCGTTCTGCTGCCGATCCTGGCGGATGTCGGCGCGCCGCTGCTGAAGCGGCTGATTGCCCGTCATGCGGCGGGGGCGGCGGGCGAGGCCGGGTCCGCGGTCGTCGATGCGCTGGCCGCGCGCCTGAGGACCACCGCGACGCCCGAGGCGGTCGCGGCGGCCTATCGCGCCGATCCCGATACGGCGGCCGCCGCGATCCGGCAGGTTGAAATCGACCGGCGCGAGGACTGGGCGGAAATGCTGGCCGATGTCAACGCCACGATGCGCGGCGAACAGCAGGCGAGCGGTGTGCTGCAACGCATCTGGCGGCCTGTCTTCGGGCTTTTCTACGCACTCGCCTTCGCGGCGCTGGCGCTGGCGCTGGTGCGCGCGCTGTGGCTGAGCGACACCGCGGCGATCAACGCGCTGGCCGGCATCTCCGGCTTCCTCATCGCCTTCTACGGCATGGGGGCATCGGTGCTCGGGGTCTATGTCTGGCAGCGCTCGGCGGAAAAGCGGGCAGGCGCGGCGTGAGCGGAGGGGGATTGGGAACCTCATTCATGTACCGTTCACGCGTGGGACGCTAGAAACGGCGATCATGAGTGTCATTTCGGTCCCCACGCTTCCCGGACGGCTTGTGCTTGCCACGTGCGCGCTTCTCTGCGCGGCGTTGCTGGCCCTCCCGGTCGTGGCGCAGCCGCCGCCGCCGGGCGGCGGGCGCCCGGGAATGCCGTCCATGGGGCGCCATCACTGCCTGGGCCCGGGGGAAATGCGTCAGGCGGTCGGTGCCGGCCAGGCGCTGCCGCTGGGAAGCATCATGAGCGCCATCGGCGGCGGGCAGATCGTGCGGGCCATTCTGTGCGAAACGCCGCGCGGTCTGATCTATCGCGTCGCGGTGCTGAAGGATGCGCGGGTGGACGAACTGATCATCGACGCGCGCACCGGCAAGATCCTTCGCCGCCGCTGAGCCAGTCGTGCGACACATAACGAACGGGCCGACAAGGCCGAAGCGAGAATCCAAGGAGAAGCGGCGTGCGACTGCTCGTTGTCGAAGACGATCCCGATCTCAACCGTCAACTGGTCGAGGCTCTCAAGGAGGCCGGCTACGCGGTGGATGCCGCCGAGGATGGCGAGGAAGGCCATTTCCTTGGCGATACCGAGCCCTATGACGCGGTTGTGCTCGACATCGGCCTGCCGAAGATGGACGGCCTCACGGTGCTGGAAAACTGGCGCGCGGGAGGCCGCACCATGCCCGTGCTGTTGCTGACGGCGCGCGACCGGTGGTCCGACAAGGTGGCCGGCATCGATGCGGGGGCGGACGATTACGTCGCCAAGCCCTTCCACATCGAGGAAGTGCTGGCACGCCTGCGCGCGCTGCTGCGACGGGCGGCCGGACACGCCAGCAACGAGCTTGTCTGCGGGGCGATCCGCCTCGATGCCCGCACCAGCCGCGTGACGTGCGACGGCGCGCCGGTCAAGCTCACCTCGCACGAGTACCGCCTGCTCGCCTATCTGATGCACCACATGGGCCGCATCGTTTCGCGCACAGAGCTGACCGAACACCTTTATGATCAGGATTTCGACCGCGATTCCAATACGATCGAGGTCTTCATCGGCCGGCTGCGCAAGAAGCTCGACACCGACATGATCGAGACCGTGCGCGGACTGGGCTATCGCCTCAACACGCCTGACGGGGCGGCAGGCGAAGGCGCCGGCGAGGCGGATGGGGAGACGTCCGCGCGGTGAAACGAAAGCGCAACAGATCCCTTTCCCTGCGCATGCTCATCTCCGCCGGCGTCTGGTCGATCGTGTCGCTGGTGATCGCGGGGCTGGTGCTGGTGCACGTCTATCGGCTGGCGAGCGAACGGGCCTTCGACGAGCGTATCGATGTCTACGTGACGACGGTCATCGGCGCGCTTGCCGGGCTCGACCAGCAGGAGGCGGATGAGGACGCGGCGGTATCCCCGACCGATACCCCATCCTCCGACACCCCATCCTCCGACACGAAATCCTTCGACAGTCTGTCGTCCGACACCCGGACGCCCGATGCTCAAGGTTCCGGTACAAGCGACCCGGACGGTACGCCGATCTCTCTCGAGCTTCCCGGAGAGCCGCGGTTCCGGCTGCCGCTGTCCGGCTGGTACTGGACGGTGCGCGATGCGGCCAGCGGCCGCGTTCTCTATGCCTCGTCCTCTCTTCTGGGCGATACTCTCTCCCTGCCTGCCGTCACCTCCGCCGATGGCGTTTGGCGCGGTTACGCGCACGGGCCTGGCGGCGAGGGGCTGCGCGCCAGCCAGCGCGTCATCGGCTTCAGTCCCGAAAAGCGCTATATCATCGCTGTGGCAGCCGAGACCTCCGGCCTGCGCGACGAGATAGAGGCCTTCGCGGGGCAGGTGGCCATCACCCTTGCGGTCTTCGGCCTTGGCCTCATGGGGGCTGTGCTTCTGCAGGTCTGGATCGGGACGCGTCCGCTCAAGCGGTTGCGCGCCTCTTTCGCCGCAGTGCGCCGGGGCGACGCGGAGGAGATCGACGAGGATCTTCCGCGCGAACTGGCACCGCTCGCGGTGGAACTCAACGCGCTCATCGCGGCCAACAAGGAAACGGTACAGCGCGCCCGCGGTCATGTCGGCAATCTGGCGCACGGGCTCAAGACGCCGCTTTCGGTCATCACCAATGAAGCACGCGCCGCGCACGGGCCGTTGGCGGAAAAGGTGGCAGAGCAGGCGGCGATCATGCGCACCCAGATCGATCACCACCTGGAGCGGGCCAGCATGGCGGCCCAGCGCCGGGTGATCGGCGTGGCGACCGAGGTCGCTCCCGTGAGCGAACGGCTGATGCGGGCGATGGAAAAAATCCACGACGAACGCCATCTCGATCTCTCCTCCGATATTGCGCCGGGCCTTCGTTTTCGCGGCGAGCGGCAGGATCTGGAGGAGATGCTGGGAAACCTGCTCGACAACGCCTGCAAATGGGCCCGTTCAACCGTCGCCTTGACTGTGTGCCGGAAGGAAAGCGCGAAAGCGGAGCGGCCGCTGCTCGTTTTCGTCGTCGCCGACGATGGTCCCGGCTTGAGCGAGGCGGAGCGCGAACAGGCGCTCAAGCGGGGCAAGCGCCTCGACGAGACGGTTCCGGGTTCCGGGCTGGGGCTTTCCATTGTCGCCGAGCTCGCCGGGCTTTACGGCGGACGTCTGGTGCTGGAGGGGTCGCGACTGGGCGGACTTGGCGCCCGGCTGGAACTGCCTGCGGCCACCCTCGACTGACAAGCGGGGTGCGCGTCGCCGCAAAGACGTGCGGTTGTGCTTTCACGCCCTTTCAATCGGCCTACTTTGGCCACAAATCTGTGTGATTTCGCTCGCCGATCGCTGATGGGTTTCCGTTTCGTTAACGGTGGCGGCGATACCACGGTGGTGCGCTTGCCGAGGTGGAACGGCGGATGCCTGCCTGGCCGGAGATTGGCGCATGGCGGGGGCGACCTGTCGCGCATCGCGGTTCGGTATCGCGGTTCGGTATCGCCGGCCGGCATGGCTGGCTGGCATGGCCAACTGGTAAGGCCAGTTGGTAAGGAAGGTACACGGGCAGAACGCTCCGCAGCGGGCGGCCTGCCGGCAGATATGGCATTTTATGGGGACGAAGATGCGGATTTTTAAGGTTGCGGTCGTGGTCCTGGCCGGGCTCGGCCTTGTTGGTTGCACCAACACGGGGCCGAAGGAAGGCATCGGCACCGTGGCGGGCGCCGTGGCCGGCGGTGTCATCGGCAGCCAGTTCGGCGCCGGCTCCGGACAGGTTGCCGCGGCGGCGGCCGGTGCGGTTATCGGCGGATTGATCGGTCAGGAAATCGGCCGCTCGCTCGATGAGCGCGACCAGCAGGAAGCCTACAACGCCCAGTACCGTGCGCTGGAATATTCGCGCTCCGGCCAGCCGGTCGAATGGCGCAACCCCGATAGCGGTCACTACGGCGAGGTGGTTCCGGGCCCAGGATATACCATCAACAACGCCAATTGCCGCGATTACACCCACACGATCTACATCGATGGTCGTCCGGAAGTCGCCCGCGGAACCGCTTGCCGCCAGCCCGATGGCACCTGGCGTCCAGTGAACTGAAGCCGGTAAACGGAAGCCCGTGAACCGATATCGGTGAATGGAGCCCGGTTCACGACCGGAACATTTCGAACAGCAAAGGGCGGCCCGGTCGGGCCGCCCTTTTTGCGTTTGGCCACGGCTGTGTTTCCCGCACGGTTCGTGTGGGGCCGAAGGCCTTCGCCTGCGCTTTTTTACGGTTAGCGAAAGCTTTAGTTAAAATCTGTGAGGCAATCTGACAGACAACACGCCGGGAGCGCGCCTTCCAAGGGCGTTCTCGGCTGGTTGACGTGGAATAAGGTGATGCACGGGAAGAAACGGCCGTCGGTTTTCGCGTCGAACAGGGACCCCGCTTCGGACAGGCACATGGTCGACCAGAGCCTCATGACGTTGAAGGTGCGCTCCTATCTCGGGGCGCTGTCGCGCAACGCGTGCGACATGCTGATCCGCAACCTGGAAGCCTCGCGCGAGCGCGGCGATACGGATCCGCAAGTCGAGCTGATCCTGGACGCTGCGCGGCCGCTCCTGCGCAAGCGCGCCGGCAACGACCAGCCCCGTGCTCACCGCAAGAACCTGCTGAAGCGTGCGATCTTCCTGCCGCTCGAACCCTATCTCATCACCGAGGAGCTGCCGCGCAAGTTGCCGGGTCGGATCCGCCGAGCCCGCCTCGATGCGATGTGGACGTGGGTCGAGCGCGACGTGATGCCCGACAGCATTGCCGAGGCCCAGACCCTTTTGGCGCAATCGGACTATGACCCGGACGTGGTCGGGCGCACCGCGCAGAAGCTGCGCGAGGTGGTCGTGGCCGCGATCGGCGATGTGCTGGAGGAAGCGCGCGGGCCGGGCGTGGCCCATCAGCGTGTCGCCTATCGCGTCGGTGGCGAGGATGTCCTGAGCGAACTTGGCGACATTCACGGAATCTTGAAGGCGGATGCCGTTCTGGAAGGGTTCGCGACGAACCTGCCGCCGGTCATCACCCGCCGCTCGTTTGCGACCCGCGAGGCTTCGAAGACCCGCGCGCAGGTCATCGATGCGCTGAAGCTGGTGGTGGACGACCATCCCGGCCATGTCGGCTGGCTGGCTGCGATCCTGTTGTGGCGTTGCGATGATCCGGCGCTTCTGGCTCGTATCGCGGGTGCCGCGACGGGGCTCGCCCAGCCGCAGGCCATTCATTCCGGTCCCTATGCCGAAATGGTGGAAATCGCCCTCAGCGAGTTGCGCCGCTACGTGCTGATGGCCCAGGAGGCCGTGACCGATGCGGCGGCGGAGGAACCCGCACACGGGGTGGAATGGCAAAGCGAAGCCGTCGTCGTGGCGGTGTCGCGCTATCACGATCAATTTCGGGAGATGCGCACAGGCATCGATCTGCGCGAGGTCTCCGAATGGCGCCAGGAGTTGGAACGCATCAACCGGGACATGGCCGATGTCATTTGCGGCCAGATTTCCGAGGCCCATCGTCATATCCACAAGGCCCTGCAGGTGCCCAGGGAAGCCGAGGAGGGCGGGTTCGGTCCCGACGTGGCGGCCGCCGCCACCTCCTACCGCGCGTTGCGGGTCCTCTACATCGCGTGCAAGAGCCCCGATATGCTGGCCGTCTCGGAAACCGTCACCAAGGCCCGCCGTGCCATCGAACAGGTCCTGGACATCGCCAGTCGTTCGCTGGTCGATGAACTGCGAGCCGCCGTGGGCGCGCGTCGCGAGGCGTTGAAGGCAGCGTTGGATCGTGCCATCGCCTATGCCGCGATCGTCTTCGGCGACGACTATGTCGAGGTTCTGAAGAAGCGCCGCACCGCCGTGATCGGCGAGGAGAGGCGGCCGCTGGCGAGCTAGAGCGCTTTGCGAACAAACGGATCGATTCGATCCGGCCGCAATATGCTCCAGGGTGTCTACCCACAAATGATATAGCAGCGGTTCGGATGCGAGGCGCGGTCTGCGGAAAGCCGTCAGGTTCTCCGCATGAACCGGATATTGGCGAACGGTAGCCGGAGCGCAAAAACGCGCGTGCGGCACGAATGATTCGCCCAGATCCCCCATGAAGCCGTGTCTCATATCCGGATCGGGCGGACCTGCTTCAATCTGATGGAATGATTGTCAATCGTACCGTATGTCAGCTTCATGTCACCGTAATCGGTGCATGTTGGCTCCATATTAAGGCGATTGTTGAAGTGGCGCGGCCGTTGGCGCATAAGAGGCCGCATCATCCAGCCAGGATGACGTAACGGGCGACACATTGTCGCCACGCTACGCGACAAGGGATAGTGTAGAGCTGTTCTAAGTTGACTGGCTTCGAATTCGACAGCCCAATCCCGATGACGGTCCCATTCGGGACGATCCTATCCGACCCGGCCAACCGCAGGCTTTCGCGCGCATCATGATGATCTGGTTTCTGTTCGCCGTCCTGACCGTCGCTGCAGCGCTGGCGATTCTGGCGCCTCTCGCCCGCCGCTCCAATGCGGCGGAAGAGGAGGGGCAAGGCCGTGAAAACGGGCCTGACGTCGCCATCTACAAGGATCAGCTCACCGAAATCGACCGCGACCTCGATCGCGGCGTGATTGAGCCGGAGGATGCAGAGGCGGCCCGCGCGGAGATCTCCCGCCGGCTGCTCAAGGCCGCGCGCAGCGACCGGGATGACGCCGCAACGCGCCCGCGCAGCGGCAGCGGCCGGGCCCGGATCGCCGCTGCTCTCGCCATTGTCGGCGTGCCGCTCGTCTCGGTTCCCCTTTATCTGGCGCTCGGCTCGCCTTCCATGCCGGATGCACCACTTGCCGCACGCCTGATGCCGAGCGACGATGGCTTTCACCAGTTCAAGGATCTGGTCGCCAAGGTCGAGGAGCGTCTCGCCAGGAACCCCGGCGATGGTCGCGGCTGGGATGTGATCGCGCCGGCCTACATGCGCATGGGGCGCGCCGGCGATGCGGCGAAGGCCTATGCCAACGCGATCCGTCTGCTCGGCGAGAACGCGCCGCGCCGCGCCAACCAGGGCGAAGCGATCGTCGCGGCCAATGACGGCGTGGTGACGGCGGAAGCCCGCGAGGCCTTCGAGCGCGCCGTGAAATTGGCCCCCGGCATGGTCAAGCCGCGCTTCTATCTGGCGCTGGGGCTTGGCCAGGAGGGCAAGAAGGACGAGGCGATCAGCGCGTGGCAGACGCTGTTGAAGGATGCTCAGGGAAACGAGGCCTGGGTGCCGATGGCGCAGGCTGAACTGCGCGAGCTGGGTGTCGCCACCCCCGATGCCGCTCCCGTGAGGGCGCCCGGGGTCGCTTCGGCGCCCGGTATGTCCGCCGGGACGGGGAATGGTGCGGGCGCAAGCGGAATGCCCGGGCCGAGTGCCGCCGATGTGAGGGCTGCCGGCGAGATGTCGGCGCAGGATCGCCAGGCGATGATCCGCGGCATGGTTTCCCAGCTCGATGAACGGCTGAAGGCTGAGGGCGGCAGCGTGGACGAATGGGTCCGGCTGGTGCGCGCGCTGGCGGTGCTGGGCGAGCGCGATCAGGCTATCGATGCGGTCAAGCGCGCGCGGGCGGGCCTTGCCGGCGATCAGCAGGGGCTGACGACCATCGACGCCCTGGCGACGCAGCTGGGGCTCGAGAGCTGAGGTTTCGGGCGAAGGTCGGCCTTATCGCGGTGCCCGTGCGCCCCTATGTTGCTGTTGCGGGTGGTCCGCGATCCGATTTGACGACGAGTGGCGCGATGACGGGCGCGCCGCCGAAACGAGGACGAAGCTTATGGCGATGACGCGCAAGCAGCGGCGGCTGTCGATGATCGGCGGCGCGGGGGCGGTCCTGGCGGTTGCCGCCGGGCTGATCCTTTATGCGCTGAAAGACGAGATCGTCTTCTTCCAGTCGCCGAGCGACGTGGCCGAGCACACCGTGCCGCACGGTCAGCGCATCCGGCTGGGCGGGCTTGTGAAGGACGGCTCCATCGACCGGCAGGGCGAGACGGTGCGTTTCGTCGTCACCGACGGCGCCGCCGATCTTTCCGCCACCTATACCGGCATCCTGCCGGATCTTTTCCGCGAGGGGCAGGGCGTCGTGGCCGAGGGGACGGTGGGCAATGACGGCATTTTCCACGCCGATACCGTGCTTGCCAAACATGACGAGAACTACATGCCCAAGGAGGTCGTCGAGGCGCTGAAGGCGCGCGGCGAATGGCAGATGGGCGCGGACAATCCGGCCGCCAAGGGCGCGCCGGCGGCCGACAAGACGAGCCAGGCCGAGACCCCGAGCGCACCGGCAAGCCGGACGAATTGAGGCGACGCATCGCTTCCATTCGGGGCCGGATGGTTTGCGGACGGATGACGGCGACGGGCCGGACGAACTAACGAACGGGCATGAAGCCCGGCACGCGGGAACAGGAGAGGGAACAGATGATCGTCGAACTCGGCCATTTCGCACTCGTGCTGGCTCTGGCGCTTTCGATCGTGCAGTCGGTCGTGCCCGTCTGGGGCGCGCGGATGCGCGACGAACGGTTGATGGCGGTCGCCGCGCCGGTTGCCGGCGTGCAGTTCCTGATGGTGGGGCTTGCCTTCGCCGCGCTGACCTTCGCCTATCTCACCTCCGATTTCTCGGTTCTCAACGTCTGGCAGAACTCCCATTCCGACAAGCCGCTGATCTACCGGATTTCCGGCGTGTGGGGGAACCATGAAGGCTCGATGCTGCTGTGGGTGCTGATTCTGGCGCTGTTCGGTGCGCTGGTCGCCGCCTTCGGCCGCACCATGCCGGCCACGCTGAAGGCCAACGTGCTGGGCGTTCAGGGCTGGATTTCGCTCGCCTTTCTCTCCTTCATCCTGTTCACCTCCAATCCGTTTATCCGCATCGCCAATCCGCCGATGGAGGGCCAGGACCTCAACCCGATCCTGCAGGATGTCGGCCTCGCCATCCATCCCCCGCTGCTTTATCTCGGCTATGTCGGCTTCTCCGTCACCTTCTCGTTTGCTGCCGCCGCGCTTCTCGATGGCCGTATTGATGCGGCCTGGGCGCGCTGGGTCCGGCCCTGGATCCTGATCGCCTGGATCTTCCTGACGCTCGGCATCGCCATGGGTTCCTACTGGGCCTATTACGAGCTTGGCTGGGGCGGCTTCTGGTTCTGGGACCCGGTCGAGAACGCCTCCTTCATGCCGTGGCTCGCCGGCACCGCGCTGCTGCATTCCGCCCTCGTGATGGAAAAGCGCGATGCGCTGAAGGTGTGGACGGTTCTGCTTGCGATCCTCACGTTCTCGCTGTCGCTGCTCGGCACCTTCCTGGTGCGCTCCGGTGTCTTGACCTCGGTGCATGCCTTTGCCACCGATCCTTCGCGCGGCGTGTTCATCCTGGCGATCCTGGCGATCTTCATCGGCGGTTCGCTGTCGCTCTACGCCTGGCGCGCGCCGATGCTGAAGCAAGGTGGCATTTTCGCGCCTATCAGCCGCGAGGGGGCGCTGATCCTCAACAACCTGTTCCTGACGGCGGCCTGCGCGGCGGTGCTCGTCGGCACGCTCTATCCGCTGGCGCTTGATGTGACGACGGGTGACAAGATTTCCGTTGGCGCGCCGTTCTTCAACATGACCTTCGGCCCGCTTATGATCCCGCTGCTGCTCGCCATTCCCTTCGGGCCGTTCCTGGCCTGGAAGCGCGGCGATCTGCTGGGCGCGGCCCAGCGGCTGATGGTGGCTTTCGCCATCGCCATTGTCATCGCGCTTGTTGTCGCTTGGGTGGAAGGGGCGGCCAACGTCATGGCGCCGATCGGCATCGGCATCGCGGCATGGGTGATGATCGGGGCGGTTTCGGAAATCGTCTGGCGGGTTAAGCTCGGCCGTATTCCGCTTGGCCAGTCGTTTTCGCGCGCCGCCGGCCTGCCGCGTTCTTCCTGGGGCGCGATGCTGGGGCATTTCGGCATGGGGGCGACCATGCTCGGCATCGTCGCGGTGACCGCCTGGCAACAGGAGGTGATCACCGTGATGCAGCCCGGCGAAACCAGGTCGATCGGCGGTTACGATCTGACCTTCGAGGGGCTGACGCCGTCGACCGGATCCAACTACCGCGAGGACGTGGGTCATTTCAGCCTGCGCAAGGGCGGTGTGATGCTCGCGAACATGGAGCCCGCCAAGCGCTTCTACATGGCGCGCCAGATGCCGACGACGGAATCCGCGATCGAGACTTTCGGCTTCAACCAGGTTTACGTCTCTCTGGGCGATGCCAAGGATGGAGGTGCGGTGGTCATGCGCGCCTATTACAAACCGCTGGTGACGCTGATCTGGCTTGGCGCTGTGGTCATGGTCATTGGCGGGCTTTTCTCTTTGAGCGACCGGCGGTTGCGCGTTGGCGCACCACGCCGCGCGCACCATGCCGCAGCGGCGATGCCTGCTGAGTAGGCTATTGTTTCGGAAGGCGTGATTATGAGTTCAAGGAATTTCGAGATGCGCCGGTTTTGCCTCGCCTTCCTGATCGCTTTTGCCCTGAGCGGGGCCGGTGTCGGCGGTTTCACATTGATTGCCACCACGCCCGCCTGGGCCGTTCAGCCGGACGAGATGCTGAAGGACCCGAAGCTGGAGGCGCGCGCGAGAGAGATTTCCGAAGGCCTGCGCTGCATGGTCTGCCAGAACGAATCCATCGACGAATCCAACGCCGATCTCGCCCGCGACCTGCGTCTTCTGGTGCGCGAGCGCCTGAAGGCGGGTGATACGGACGAAGAGGTGCGCGACTATCTGGTGGCCCGTTACGGCGAATTCGTTCTCCTGAAACCGCGTTTCGAGAGGAAGACATTCATCCTGTGGTTCGCGCCCCTTGGCGCGCTGTTACTGGGCGCTGTGATCATGTTCGTCAGCTACCGCCGCAGGAAGCACAACACAGACGACGCCCCCGGCGCGACACCGCTCGACGAGGCTGAGAAGGCGGAATTGAAGCGGATCATGGGGGAGGGGTGAGGGGCCGAAGGCGATCACTCCTTTCGATCCATGCAGAGGAGGGAATGTTCGTGGAGCTGGCAAAGTATGTCGATCTGCGGTGGCGTGTCGCTGCCGGGGTAGTTCCTGTTTTCTTGTTCCTTGTCGCGTTTGTCTTTCCTGCGTCCGCCGATCCTCTGAGGCTCATCGACTACGCGGCGCTGTTTGAAAAGTATTCCGATCGCATCGTTCGAAATGCCGATGGCACGAAATCCGTGACATTGCCCGACGGTGTTGAAATTATTGATACGGGGGACGGCTACTTCGGCCACGATCCGAAAGGGGCTGTTGGATGCGTTGCCATGTTGTTCATCGAGATTGAGGCGGCAGGCAAAAGATGTCCCGACCTTATGGATGACAAGCAGGCCACGGGTTTTGAAGCGAATAAAGCGAAACTGCTTTCGTACTACGCGAGCAATGCGTTTCCTCCTGTTCCAGTTGAACGCGCAGCCGAGAACTATGGCGCCATCGTTTCGACCGTAGCGGCGCGCAAGAAGCAGAAGGCGTGCGATGCTGCAAGCCTTGACGGCGTGCGGACCTTTCTGCCCGGTCTGCTCGACGTTGAGGCGCTGGAGACGTTGCTCGCAACACCGCGATTGCCGGTGATGGATCCTTGCCTGTGACAGGCGGTAAACCTGTCATCCGGTGCCACATTACCAATGTTTAATCCGCCCGAAAGGCGTCTGTAATCCGGCCTGCCCCATATTGAGCATCAAGCACGGAGCGAAACGCACAGGGCCTCCTCCCCGTCTCGTTTCCGTCCCCCTGATCTTCATTATCGGAGTACGCCAACGATGACTGCTGAAAACGAAAAGAAGGCCCCCTCCGGCATCCTGCGCACGCGCCGCTCCAAGCTGATGGCCGGCGCGCTTGCTCTGGCCCTGGCCGGTGGCTTCACCGCACAGACGATGATCCCGGGCCAGTTCGCGCTTGCCGATCCGGTCCATGTGAACAATGCCGGCCCCACCGACTTCACCGGCGTCGTCAAGGCCGTGCAGCCCGCCGTGGTTTCCGTGATCGTGCGCTCCGAGGTCGCCCCGGTCGCCGACAACGAGATGCAGGGCTGGAGCTTCGGCTTCGGTGGCGACGTGCCGGACTTCTTCCGCAACCTGCCGCCCAACCATCCCTTCAAGCGCTTCTGGAACGACCGCCGCGGCAACAATAACGGCGATCAGCACAAGAAGCACCGCTATGGCATGGCGCAAGGCTCGGGCTTCTTCATTTCCGATGACGGCTACATCGTCACCAACCAGCATGTGGTTGAAGGCGGCGACAAGTTCACGGTGAAGATGGACGACGGCACCGAATACAATGCCAAGCTCATCGGCGCTGACGAACGCACTGACCTGGCACTGCTGAAAGTGGACGGCAAGGGTCACAAGTTCACCTATGTCGACTTCGCCAACGACGCGCCGCAGGTCGGCGAATGGGTGGTGGCCGTCGGCAATCCGTTCGGCCTCGGCGGGTCGGTGACGGCCGGTATCGTCTCGGCGCGCGGCCGTGATATCGGCGCGGGCCCCTATGACGACTTCATTCAGATCGACGCCCCCATCAACCGCGGCAATTCCGGCGGACCGGCCTTCAACACCAGGGGTGAGGTGATCGGCATCAACGCCGCGATCTACTCGCCGTCGGGCGGCAATGTCGGCATCGCCTTCGCCATTCCTGCGGAGACAGCCAAGCAGGTCATCAACGAGCTGAAGGATGACGGACATGTGGTGCGCGGCTGGCTTGGCGTGCAGATCCAGCCCGTCTCCCAGGACATCGCCGACAGCCTCGGCCTGAAGAAGGCGGAAGGCGCGCTGGTCGCCAACCCGACCGACACCAGCCCCGCCGCGGAAGCCGGCATTAAGACCGGCGACGCCATCCTCGAAGTCGACGGCAAGCCGGTGAAAGGGCCGCGCGAACTCGCCAAGATGATCGCCGGCTATGAGCCGGGCGCGAAGGTCGATGTCCAGATCTGGCGCGACGGTAAGGAAAAGACGCTGAGCGTCACGCTCGGCAAGATGCCGGACAAGCAGCAGGTGGCCTCCGCCGACAGCGGCGACACGCAAGGCTCGGTCTCCTCCCTCGGCCTTGAACTCGCCAATGCCCGCGAGGCGGGGCTCGATACGGACGGCGTCGTGATCGGCTCGGTCGATCCCGACGGCCCGGCCGCCAGCAAGGGTCTTCAGGCCGGCGACGTCATCCTTGAGGCCGGTGGCGTCAAGGTCGACACGCCGCAGGATGTCGCCAAGCAGGCAAAAGCCGCGCGCGAGGACGGCCGCAAGGCACTGCTGTTGCGTGTCCAGCACAACAACGACATGCGCTTCGTGGCGCTTTCGCTGAAGAAGGACGGCTGAGGCCCCCTTCTCCCAATTCCGCCGGACGGATGATTTCATGTCGCCCCCGACATTCGTCCAGTCGGAGCAGCGGCGGCGGACCAACGGTCCGCCGCCGTCTGTATTTGGGGCCCTCCAGCGTCATCCCGGGCGCGCTGCAACGTGCAACGTTGCGGCGCAGACCCGGGACCTCGAGCGGCCGGAACCGTGGGAAGATCCCGGATCTGCGAAGCGGCACTTCGCGCCGCATCGCGTTCGGGATGACGCTGCGGAGATTTCGGTGATGTGCCGAACAAACGACGATCTCGCCCCTGAAAGCGCCCGAACGATACGCCACAACCTTCACGCGGCTTGCTATAAGATGTCCACCATGCGGATTCTCATCATCGAAGACGATCAGGAGGCGGCCGCCTATCTGGTCAAGGCCCTGAAGGAAGCCGGCCATGTGGCCGATCACGCCGGCGACGGCGAGACGGGCCATGCCATGGCGTCCTCCGCCGATTACGATGTGCTGGTGGTCGACCGGATGTTGCCCAGGCGTGACGGGCTCGCCGTGATCGAGGCGCTGAAGCAGGAAGGCGACCAGACGCCGATCCTGATCCTGTCCGCGCTCGGTCAGGTCGATGATCGGGTGAAGGGGCTGAGGGCCGGTGGCGATGACTATCTGCCCAAGCCCTATTCCTTCTCCGAACTGCTGGCGCGTGTGGAGGCGCTGGGGCGGCGAACACGGCCGGCGGATGCGGAGACGACTTTCAAGGTCGGCGATCTCGAACTCGACCGCCTCGCCCATTCCGCCACCCGTGCAGACCAGCCCATCGTCTTGCAGCCGCGCGAATTCCGGCTTTTGGAATACCTGATGAAGCACGCAGGCCAGGTTGTCACCCGCACCATGCTCCTGGAGAACGTCTGGGACTATCACTTCGACCCGCAGACCAACGTCATCGATGTCCACATTTCGCGGCTTCGCGCGAAGATCGACAAGGGGTTCGCGCGGCCGCTCCTCCACACCATCCGTGGCGCGGGGTACACGATTCGTGACGACGCTCGGTAAGCTCGTCCGCACGACGGCCTTCAAGCTCTCGGTCGTCTACCTGGCGGCCTTTGCGATCTTTTCGGTGTTGCTGGTGGTCTATATCGGCCACACCACCCAGCAGATGATGCGTGAGCAACTCAACGAGACGATCGAGGCGGAGGTCAAGGGGCTCGGCGAGCAGTTCGCTCAAGGCGGTATCCGCCGGCTGATCGACGTGGTGGAACGGCGCGGTCGGCAGCCGGGCGCGAGCCTCTATCTCGTCACCGACTATTCGGGCGACTTCATCGCCGGTAACATCGCCAAGCTCAAGGGCGCCATGCCGCGCGACCCGGAAGTGCCGATCCAGATCGTGCACTATCTGAGAAACGCCACGGACGCGCAACCGCAGGAGGCGGCCGTGCGTGTCTTCGTCCTGCCCAATGGCTTCCACATCCTGATCGGCCGCGACATGAGCGAGGGCAGGCGCTTTCGCGAGGTGATCGGCTCAGCGCTCAGGATCACGATCGCCGTGGTCGGCGTGCTGGCGGTGCTGAGCTGGCTCTTCGTCGGCCGCCGCGTCCTGCGCCGTATCGATGCGGTGTCCGACACGGGACGGCGCATCATGGAAGGCGATCTTTCCCGCCGCCTGCATGTGACCGGATCGGGCGACGAGATCGACCGGCTGGCGGAAAACGTCAATGCCATGCTGGAGCGCATCGAGCTTTTGATGCAGGGGCTGAAGGACGTTTCCGACAACATCGCCCACGACCTCAAGACCCCGCTCACCCGGTTGCGCAACCGGGTGGAGGCGGCGCTGCGCCAGGAGCCTTCGGTGGAAGGCTATCGCGAGGCGCTGGACGCGACGATCGAGGAATCGGACCAGCTCATCCGCATCTTCAACGCGCTGTTGAAGATCGCACGCGTCGAGGCGGGCTCGCCCGATGAGGGACGCGAGCGGGTGGACGCCTGCGAGATCGCCCGCGAGGTCGCCGAGCTCTACGAACCGGTGGCCGAGGATGAGGGCGTCATGTTCACCGCAGACATCTGCGAGGCCGCCCCCGTGGAAGGCTCGCGCGAACTGATCGCCCAGGCGCTCGCCAATCTCGTCGACAATGCGCTGAAATACGGCACGTTGGCCGCGAGGGACGACGACGCGGGGCCCTTGCACATCACGCTGAGCGTCGCCTGCGCGGGTGGCGAGGTGGTGATGACGATCGCCGATAACGGCCCCGGCATCCCGCAAGAGGACCATGAACGGGTGCTGCGCCGGTTTGTTCGGCTGGAGGAAAGCCGCACGGCGCCGGGCTCCGGTCTCGGCCTGTCGCTGGTGCAGGCGGTGGCGCATCTTCATCGCGGCAAGCTGGAACTGGCAGACAACGATCCGGGGCTGATAGCCCGCTTGCGGCTGCCGACGGCGGGCTGAGGGCGGCCGCGGTTGGGCGGAGGCTGCGCCCATCTTTCGAGACGGCCCTGCGGGCCTCCTGAGGATGACGTTATCGTGTTGTTATTTCTGCGGAAGCGGCAACACACACAACGTCATCCTGAGGAGGACGCGAAGCGTCCGTCTTGAAGGATGGGCCCCAGCATAATTGCCCGCGATCCGGTTCCGCCGAACCATGAAACGATCTAGCGCTCGCCGGGAAAGGTGGAATGGACGCGCCGCAGCCTCGGGTCGCGCAGGATGCTTGCCGGGGTGATGATCTTGTGGTCGAGGATCCTCTCCCAGCATGCTTCGAAACCTGCGCTTGCTGTGCTCTTGCAGCCCGGATTGTGTCGCCAGTCGTGAAGAAAAATCGCGCGGCCTTCGGGCGTATCGGCCCCAAGGTCCCGTAGGCGCTGAAATTCCCCAAGCTCGGCCCCGGCCTCGGCATAGGCTGTCCAGATGAGTTCCGCATCGTAGAACGTCGACGTTTCCCGCCTGAAGAACGGGTCGTAGGGTTTCAGATAGTGGTGGTCGTATGCCGCCTTAATGGCGGGGTGGTTTTCTTGGGCGGGGTGTTCAAGCCCGTCGAAACGATAGACCGCGTAATGACCTGCAATCCCGCGCGCGATGAAGGCTTCTATATCGGCTTCGAACACGCCCTCCTGCGGTGTGGAATCGATGATATAGGGGCCGCCGCCGGTGTTTCGCATGATGCCGATATGCGTCAGACGGCTGCCCGTCGCCTGCTTCAGGAAGGTCGCCAGCGGCCCCGTGGTTTCCACAGCGACGAGATCTCCACTCTCCAGTCCTTGCCAAATTTCGTCGGCTGCGGCGGGAGCAAGAATGTCGAGGGCGAAGGCGCAGACAAGCAGGAGCCGTATCAAGTGAATTCTGAATTGCATCGCAACACACATCTTGTCGTTGAAAACGATCCATTCTCGGATGGCGACGGAAATGGGGACCACGCCGTGGAGATCGGGGCATGAAACCGTATGCGATACACTCATTTAAGCGCGATGGAGAGGGGACAGCAAGACGGTAACGACGGCGCTCTCCCGGACCGACCGGTGCTCCACCCTCCGTCAGGGATGACAGCGCCCCTCGAAACTGGCAAACGGGATGGCAACAAAGCACAAGGGTGGAGATAACCTCATGAACTGGGCGGCGGGCGACGAGGACGGGACGGTGGTGGCCGCGATCAAAGCCCTGTGCGGGGGTGGCCCGCTTGCCGAGCGCATTGATATCGTGCCCGATGTCCCCGAAGGCGGCCCCAATGGCGAGGTGATCAATGACATCGTCGAAAAGGCGGGCGAGGGCGCTGCACGCCTTGAGGCGGTTCTGGCGCGCGACGATGCGCTCAAGCCGTTTCTCGCAGGCGTTTTCGCCAACGCACCTTACTTGCGCGATCTCGCGATGGCCGAGCCGGACCGCCTGACGCGGATCCTGGAGAGCGATCCTGCCGACTTCGTGCTTCGCCTGCTCGACGAGGTGCGCGCGCTGCGGCCCGACAGCGAGGCCGCCCTTGAACACGACCTGCGCCGCGCCAAGGCCGAGGCCGCGCTTGCGGTCGCGCTCGCCGATCTCTCCGGCACCTGGCCGCTGGAACCGGTGACGGCCTCGTTGACCGCGCTCGCCGATGCCGCGCTCGATGCCACGATCCGCTTCCTGCTCACCGAGCTTGCCGGAAAGGGCAAGTTCGAGCCGGTCGATCCGGAAGACCCGGCGAAGGACAGCGGCTGGATCGTGCTTGCCATGGGCAAGCACGGTGCGGGCGAACTGAACTATTCCTCCGATATCGATCTGATCGTGCTCTACGATCCGCATGTCGCGCCAATGGCGGCCGGTGCGGAGGCGCCGGTGGAGTTCGTGCGGCTCACCAAGAAGCTCGTCAAGATCATGCAGGAGCGCACCGCCGACGGATACGTCTTCCGTACCGACCTGCGCCTGCGCCCCGACCCGGGCGCCACGCCCATCGCCATGAGCGTTCCCGCCGCGCTGATCTATTACGAGAGCATGGGGCAGAACTGGGAGCGTGCGGCGCTGATCAAGGCGCGCCCCTGTGCTGGCGACATCAAGGCCGGGCAGAGCTTTTTGCACGAGATCTCGCCCTTCATCTGGCGCAAGCATCTCGACTTCGCGGCCATCGCCGACGTTCACTCCATCAAGCGCCAGATCAACGCCCACAAGGGCCACGGGGCGATCGCGGTTGCCGGGCACAACGTCAAGCTCGGGCGCGGCGGCATCCGCGAGATCGAGTTCTTCGTCCAGACCCAGCAGCTCATCGCCGGCGGGCGTAACCCGAGACTTCGCAGCCGGCGTACGCTTGAGATGCTGGGGCGGTTGCGGGCCGAGGGCTGGGTGGACGACGAGGCGCGCGCCGAACTCGACGAGGCCTACCGCTTTCTGCGTTGCGTCGAACACCGCATCCAGATGGTCAACGACGAGCAGACCCACACATTGCCGGAGACGGACGAGGGCGTGATGCGCATCGCGGCCCTGATGGGGTTCGCCGACGTGGAGAGCTTCGGTGATGCCCTGCGTGCCCGGCTGAAGATCGTCCAGAAGCACTATGCCGATCTCTTCGAGGCGGAGCCGGAACTGTCGTCGGAGCTGGGCAATCTCGTTTTCACCGGCGACGACGACGATCCCGACACGCTGGAGACGCTGTCGCGCATCGGCTTCAAGCGGCCGCTCGATGCGATCCGCATCGTCAAGTCCTGGCATTTCGGGCGCTATCCCGCGACGCGCTCCGCCAAGGCGCGCGAGCGGCTGACCGAGCTTCACCCCGTGCTCATCGATGCGCTCGGCCGCACCACCAACGCCGATGCCGCGCTGATGGCCTTCGACAGGTTCCTGTCGCGGCTGCCGGCCGGCGTGCCGCTTTTTTCGCTGCTGCACGCCAATCCGCATCTGCTGTCGCTGCTTGCCACCATCATGGGCGAGGCGCCGCGCATGTCGGAGATTGTCTCCCAGCGCGCCAGCGTGCTCGACGCTATCCTCGATCCAAGCTTCTACGAGGATATGCCGCGCGAGGCCGATTTCGCCGAGCGGCTGGAGACGACGCTCGCCCAGGCGCGTTCCTACGAGGACGCGCTCGACCGCGCCCGCATCTTCGGTCAGGAGCAGATGTTCCTGATCGGCGTGAGGCTTCTGTCCGACACGCTCAATCCGGGTCAGGCGGGCCGTGCCTATTCGAGGCTCGCGCGTGTGCTGGTGCGTGCACTTCTGGTGCGCGCCGCCGACCATCTGGCCGAGGTCTCCGGCCGGGTGCCGGGCGGCGAGGTGGTCGTGCTCGCCATGGGCAAGCTCGGCGGTCTGGAGATGACGCCGACCTCCGACCTCGACATGATCCTGCTTTACGACTTTCCTGACGAGGTGACGGCCTCGGACGGGAGGCGCGCGCTTTCCTCCTCGCAATATTACATGCGGCTCACGCAGCGCCTTGTTGCCGCGATTTCCGCGCCGACGGCGGAAGGCTCGCTGTATGAAGTCGATTTCAGGCTGCGCCCTTCGGGCAATGCCGGGCCGCTCGCCACCCGCCTGTCGTCTTTTTCCGTCTATCAGGCGGAAAACGCCTGGACCTGGGAACACATGGCGCTGACGCGCGCCGACGTGATCGCGGGCGATGAAGGGCTGGCGGAAAAGGTGCGGGCGGTCATTCGCGATATTCTCTGCCGGCCGCGCGACGACGCGGCGTTGCGCGCCGATGTCGCCGATATGCGGGCGCGCATCGAGGCGGAAAAGGGCACCAGCGACATCTGGGCGCTGAAGACGGTGGCCGGCGGCATCATCGATATTGAGTTCATCGCCCAGTACCTGCAGCTCGCGCACGCGGCCGAACATCCGCAAATCCTGTCGCAGACGACGGAGACGGCGCTTGCGCGCGCGGCGGAGGCAGGCGTGCTGCCGGTCGGCGATGCGGAGGTCCTCGTTCCCGCCATCCGGCTCTACCACACGCTGACCCAGATCCTGCGCCTGTCGGTCGGCGAGGGCTTCGACCGCGACGCCGCGCCGGTCGGCGTTCTGGAACTGATCGCCCGTTCCGCTCATCAGACCGATTTTGCACGGCTCGAAGTGTATGTGAAGGAAACGCAAAGTGCGGTCCGGAAAACATTCGAAAAGATAGTCGGTGCAGTGAAATCACGGGAAGCAAAAGAAAAGGAAAAATGAAGGCGCGGTTCATCCGGGGTTCAGCCAGCCGCTGTCATGTTGCAATCCTGAAAAGCATCCAGGATATCGATGCAAGAGGAGTTGCATAAGCTATGACAGCGAAATCGAAGAAGACCTTAACCCGCGCACTCATTCTCTCCGGCGCCGGTATCGCCGTGGCGGCGTCCGCCTTCGCCGGTGTTGCGGTGGCACAGGGCCGGATGCAGCCCGGGGCGAACGGCCCGGCCGGCGGCCCCGACGGTCGTCCGGGCGGCCCCAGGATGGGGATGTTCCAGATGATGGATACGAACAAGGACGGCAAGGTGACCAAGGACGAGTTTCTCGGCCAAGCCGGCCCCTTCTTCGCGCGTTTCGACACGAACAAGGACGGCACGGTCACCAGGGATGAAATCGTTCAGGCCATGACCAAGCGGATGGAAGAGCGTGTCGCGCGTATGTCCGCGCCCTTCGACGCCAACGGCGACGGTAACGTGACCAAGGAAGAGTTCGACACTTTCCGGGCCAAGCGCTTTGCTCTGCTCGACCGAAACAATGACGGTGAGGTCGATGCCGAGGAAGTGGGCGTCATGATGCCGATGATGGGCCGAGGACACGGCGGCTGGGGCGGTCATCATCGTGGCTGGGGCAAAGGCGGCCCCTGCCAGGCAGGGATACGCGGCGGCATGATGCCGAATGGCATGGGCTATGGCGGCATGGGCCGTGGCATGCCGGGCTGGGGAATGCAGGACGACGATACGCCGTCCTCTGCTCCGGCCGATCTCGACAATGGCCGTTCGGACGACAGCGACGCGGCACAGTAAGCCCGACGCAGCCGACGCTTGCGACATGAGAAAAGAGAGGGGCCGCAATTGCGGCCCTTTTCGTATACAGGGTTGGCCACCCGATGCCCTGAAGCGACGCGACGAAAAAGGACTGTTGCGTGAAGACACTGATCGCCATGCTGCTTGCTGGCGGAGCCGTCATCGGTTCTGCGAGCGCAAACGAGACGATGACGCAAAGCGATTGCCGGAACACCTTCGATGCGATCGTCGGCCTGAACGAAGGCGGTGACGTGACGACGGACGGCCCGGTCACGGTGGTGGACGGGCGTTGCCATGTGGAAGGGATCGTGGTCAGGGCCCGGGGGGCCTCGACGTATACGCCCCTGCTGCGGGCCGACGCGATCACCTGGACGGGGCGCGACCTTGGCGCGCTTGGCGAAGGACGGCCTCCGCTTGCCGTCGATCTGACCGTGGTCGGCGCCTATCCCGACCCCTCCGCCGCGCTCGATGGCAAAAGCGACATGGAGTGGTTCCGATGGACCCTGCGGGTTGGCGCCGAGGCCGGCAAGAGGGACCTGCATCTGGCCTATGAGTGGGATCCGCAAACCCGCAAACTCGTCATCTCCGACTTCTCCGTGGATTCGCTTGGCGACAACGACACGAGGATGACAGCCTCCTTTTCGAACGTGGATCCGACGCGCAGGCTCAAGACGATAGAGGAAGTGTCGAAGGTACGGGTCAACGAGATCACCTTTGAAAGCGGCTTTCACGGCCAGTTCGAGCAGGTTTTCGTCCAGACGTTCGGAAGTCTGCTCGGAAACGCGGTCGCGGCTGAGCCCGATACGGTCATGGATCGCGTTCGCAAGATAGGTACGGTCTGGATCGCGGCCAGCCCCGACGCGTTCCTGCCGAAGGCATCCGGCGAGGCGCTGAACGCCTTCATTGAGACCTTGCCCCATCCGCGCGGCTTTTTGCGTCTGGCATTGTTCGGGCCGGATGGCGGCCTCGACGGCACCAGGCTTCTGGAAGGCGCTGCCCGAGGCGAAATCCACACCGCGGAGGATGTCGCCGCGGCGCTGCCCGGCACCCGCATCACCGCCGAATGGCAGCCGGACACCTCCGGCCGGCGTTAGGGCAATTCACGGTTAGACGGAGGCGCGTGGCCCATTCTATCTGATGAATGGGGCTTGCAACGGATAGGGATGGGCAGCGGCGCGAAGACCTGCGATCCGGTTCCGCCAAACCATGAAACGCGCTAGCGCGCTTTCCGATCAAACGGATCCATTTGATCGGAAAGCGTATGCTCCGGCGCATCCGCCAATCGGATTGCCTCGATCTGATCGGCAAAGAGGCTTTCAGAGCTGCGTCATTCTTGTACCGATTCAAAAAGAAAGGGCCGTACAAGCGTCCCTTTCCGCATGTGGCAAATTGTATGGGTGGTCTGGAGACTGTTGCGTCCAAGCAATGACGGGCGTAGTCGGGATCTGGTCTCGAATTTATTTGATGAGGGCGGGCGGTTATTCGGGATTGCTGTCGGTCGAGGGGGATCTGCGGCTCGATGTGGCGCGGGTTTGTACAAAGTACTGACCCGATAGACAGCTTAAAGGAACCGACCATGCGGAAAATGCTGTTTTCGTGGATTGTCGCTCTCTCGCTTGTGTTGTTTGGCGGCGTTTCTGCCTTCGCGGGCGATGTCGTCAAGACCCTGCCGGGCGATATCACCCTGGCGCAAGCGCAGAAGATCGTCGCGGCGGCACTGAAGAAGGCCGAAGAAATCAAGGTGCCGATGAATATCGCCGTCGTCGATGCGGGCGGCAACCTCAAGGCCTTTGTCCGTCAGGAAGACGCCTTTATCGGCAGCATCGATATCTCGATCAAGAAGGCGGTCACGGCCCGCTATTTCAACATGACCACCCGTGCCCTGGGGGCCGTTTCCCAGGTCGGTCAGCCGCTCTATGGCATAGAGGCCAGCAATAACGGTCTGATCCTGTTCGCCGGCGGTGTGCTGCTGGTGGATGCGAACAATGTCATCGTCGGCGCGATCGGCGTCAGCGGCGGCAGCGTGGACGAGGACGAGAGCGTCGCCAAGGCGGGGGCCGCCGTCATCAAGTAGGCAGTTTGTGCGGTGCTCGCGCTTGCGAGACATCGGCCGCAAGGATGCGATGCGCGACAGGCAGAGGCCCGGGATTTCCCGGGCTTCTGTGTTTCTCGACGTGCGAGAGCGCTGCAAAATCGTCAGATGACGTGCTTTCGCGAGTTTGTTGAAGCGTGATCCGCGGCACAGGCAAACCGTGCTCGTCCCAGTCGCAAGCGGGGTGGTGAAAAGGGGGAGGAAGGAAGGGGGCGGCGCGCCTTAGATCTCAGGCCCGCAGGGCCTCTCCCGCGTCGCTTTCGTCCGCTGCCGTCAAGCGCGGCGTGCCGTCGCCCTGCTTGATCGGCAGGGTGACCGTCACCGTGGTGCCGACGCCGACCCGCGACTTGATCTCCATGGTACCGTCGTGGAGATCGACCAGCGAACGGGCGATGGCGAGGCCGAGGCCGGAGCCCTGGTGGCTCTTGGTGAACTGGTTCTCCACCTGCACGAAGGGGCTTGCCAGCCGGTCGATATCCTTGCGGGCGATGCCGATGCCGTTGTCGGTGATCGAGATCGCGACATAGGCCTTGCCGCTGGGGCGGGCCTTAACGGTCATCTTTCCGCCCTTGGGCGTGAACTTCACGGCGTTCGACATCAGATTCAGGAGAATCTGCCGGACCGCCTTGCTGTCGGCGTTGACAGACAGATCGGGCGCCACGTCGCGGGCGACAGTGATTTCCTTGGCGTCCGCTTCCGTCGTGATCACCCGCATCGTCTCGTCGATGAAGCTGGCGAGGTTGAGTTCGTCGAACGACAGGTCCAGCCGGCCCGCCTCGATCTTCGACATGTCGAGAATGTCGTTGATGACGCCGAGCAGGTGCGTGCCGGACTTGTGAATGTCGCGGCAATAGTCGCCGTACTTCTCCGAGCCGAGTTCGCCGAACATGCCGCCCACCATGATCTCGGAAAATCCGATGATGGCGTTGAGCGGGGTGCGGAGCTCGTGGCTCATGTTGGCGAGGAATTCGGACTTGGCGCGGTTGGCATCCTCGGCGCGGGTCTTTTCCTCGGCGTATTTTTCGGCAAGCTCGACAAGCTGTTGGGCCTGATATTCCAGCTTCTGGCGAGACTGGCGCAGGTCGGCGACGGTCGCCATCAGCCGCCGCTCGCTGTCCATCAGCTTTTCTTCGTGCAGCTTGCGCGCGGTGATGTCGGTGCCGACCGAAACGTAGCCGCCGTCCTTGGTGCGGCGCTCGGAAATCTGAAGCCAGCGGCCGTCTTCCAGTTGCGCCTCATAAAAGCGCGAACCGGCGGGCAGGCTGTCGGCCGGTTTGATGTGGGTGGTGATGACGGGCTGGCGGGCGTTTTCCATGACCTCGGCATAGGGCATGCCGGCGTGGATGCGCGCGGCCGGCAGGTTGTGCAGCTCCATGTAGTTGGTGTTGCACATCACCAGTTCGTTCGAGGTATCCCAAAGCACGAAGGCCTCGGAGATGGTCTCGATGGCGTCGCGAAGGCGGAGGTCCGCGGTGCGCGAGGATTCTTCAAGCTGGCGTTGCTCGGTCACGTCCACCACGATGCCGATGAGGTGCGGCGAGGCTGCGCCCGGCTCCTGCACGACTTCGGCGCGCGCCCGGGTCCAGATCCAGGAGCCATCCGCGTGGCGCATGCGGAACATGCGGTCGACGGTCGTCTCGCCCGTTTCCAGAAGCTCGGAGGCGATCTCGTAGAGGTCTCCATCGTCCGGGTGCATGAGAGATGCCCAGTCCGCGAAACCGACGAGTTCGTCGCTGGGCGGCTGGCCGAGAATCTCGTACATGCTTTCCGACCAGAACATCCGGCCGCGGCCGAGATCCCAGTCGAACAGGCCGCATCGGCCGCGATTGAGCGCCGTGTCGATGCGGGTTCGCGCCGCATCGTAGATCTCGTCGGCCTGTTCGGCGCGCGCGGCCTGGCTGTAGAAGGCATAGATGAGGACGATGAGCACCGATGATGTGCCCACGAACAGCGTGACGGTGGCGTGGAGCGACGAGCGCCAGCCGGCGAAAATGTCATCGACCGACTGGACCACGGCGACCATACCGAGCTTGCTGTCGAGATGATGGACGGTGGCCAGCACCTCGTCGCTGTCGGCCTCGGTGATCTCCAGCACACCGGCACGCGCACCGAATGTGGTGAGCGGCTGGTTGGGACCCATCAGCGAGATCAGAGAGCGCTGCTCAAGGTCGGGGCGCGAGGGGGCGGAGGCGACGACCGTGCCTTCCGGATTGGTCACCAGGATCTGGCGGCCATAGCTGGTGGCGCGCGGCGGCAGTGCCTCTGCCAGCGCGTTGCGCAACGCGGCCTGATAGCCGACCTCGGGAAGGTTCTCTTCCTGGGAGGAAAGCCGCGCAGCGAGCGCGGTGGCGATAAGCGTGAGCTGGTCGCGGGCCCGCGCTTCGGTGTCGGCGTGTTCGCTGGTCATCTCGACCGCCCGGTAGCAGGCGAGAGAGGCCACGAACAGCAGGCTCAGGATGGGAATGGCGCGGCGAAGGATGCCTTCGGTGGAAACGAGGCGGGCATAGGCAGGGCGCGCCAGCAGCCGGATATGGCCGGTGAGCGTCGTCTTCGACGAACGGGCGTTTGCTGATTTCCATCGCCTGGAAAAAAAGCCAAAGCGTCGCCCTGTCGCGTTGCCGATGAGGGCCCGCGCCATCCGTACTTCCTTCAAAAGTGGTTGTCAGCCTCGTGGATTCGATGTACGCCGCACGCCCGAATCAGCTTCATTTGAATCCACGCGAATCATCTTGTCCAGAGTCCGCAGACAAAAAATAATCTACGGCTCCGGACAGGCCTTAACCATTCGCGTTAACCAGTAGCGAAGTGCTGGCAACGCGAATTCTGCCTATTGAAGGCTGCGCGTGGCAATATCCTGAACATCGCTTGAAAGACCGCCGGCTTCGGCCACGCGACGCAGTGCGGCTTCCGCAAGGGCGCGGCGGCCCGGCTCCAGCGCCCGCCAGGAGCGGAAGGCGGAGAGCAGGCGTGCGGCAACCTGTGGATTACGCTTGTCGAGGGACAGCACCGTATCGGCCACGAAATCGAAGCCGGCGCCATCGGGCCGGTTGAACTGGGTCTGGTTGCCGGCGGCAAAGGCCCCGATCAGCGCGCGTATGCGGTTGGGGTTGGCGTAGGAAAACGTCGGGTGGGCGGTGAGCGTGCGGATACGCGCGAGCGTCTCGGGGAAGGGGGCGGTCGCCTGCACGGTCAGCCACTTGTCCATGACCAGCGCATCCTTGGCAAAGCGCGCCTCGAAATCGTCGAGCGCCTCCTGTGCGCCCGCGTCGGCGCGATGAACCAGCAGCCGCAGTGCCGTCAGCCGGTCGCTCATGTTGTTGGCGGTCCTGTAATGACCGAGCGTACGCACGCTCGCCTCGCCGTCGATCCATGCCAGATATTCGAGCACGGTCAGCCGCAGTGCCCGACGTCCGGCCGCCTCCGCATCGGGGGAATAGGGGCCTGTGTCGGCCAGTGCCTCGTAGAGGATCGCGAAGCTCTCCGCGCAATGACCGGCAATCGCCACCTGAACCGCCTTGCGCGCGGCCGCGATGGCATCGGGATCGACATCGGTGCCCAGCTCGCGGGCGATATCGGATTCCGCGGGCAGTTGCAGCAGTTGTGCGCGCAGGGCGGGTTCGAAATTCCCGTCGCCCGCGGCCTCGCCGATAAGCGAGGCCAGTTCCTGGATCTCGTCGGTCGCGAGGGCGCCGGGTGTCCTGGCGCCCCGCTTCAGAAGCTGCATGGCGAGCGACTGCACCGCGTGCCAGCGATTGAAGGGATCGCTGTCATGACGGGCGAGGAAGACGAGCGCGTCGCGGTCCTTGTCGTCGGCGAGCCGAACGGGTGCGGAAAAGCCGCGCAGCAGCGAGGTCACCGGCCGGGAGCTCAGTCCCTCGAAGGTGATGGAGTGCCTGGGGTCGGTGAGGATGATCACGTCATCGCGCAGCTCCGCGCCAGAAGCCGAGGTCCACTCCATGTCGGCGCCGTTGGGGCCGATAAGCCCGAAGCGCACGGGGATGGTGAAGGGCAGCTTCGTCGTCTGGCCGGGTGTCGGCTGGCATGACTGCTCGATGTCGATCCTGAGGCTCTTGGATGCTTCGTCCCAGTGCTCGGCAACCTTGAGCGCCGGCGTGCCCGCCTGCGCGTACCAGCGCGCGAACTGGCTCAGGTCCGCCTCGTTGGCGTCCTCGAAGCACTTGATGAAGTCCTCGATCGTCGCGGCCTCGCCGTCGTGCCGATCGAAATAGAGGTCCATGCCGGCCCTGAAGCCCTCCACACCCAGCAACGTCTTGAGCATGCGCACGATCTCCGCGCCCTTCTCGTAGACGGTCGCGGTGTAGAAGTTGTTGATCTGGCGGTAGAGGGTCGGGCGTACCGGGTGCGCGAGCGGGCCGCCGTCCTCGGGGAACTGGTGCGACTGCAGCAGCCGCACGTCGGCGATGCGCTTGACCGCGCGCGAGCGCATGTCGGAGGAGAATTCCTGGTCGCGGAAGACGGTGAGTCCTTCCTTCAGGCAAAGCTGAAACCAGTCGCGGCAGGTGATGCGGTCGCCGGTCCAGTTGTGGAAGTACTCGTGCGCGATCACGCCCTCGATGCCGGCATAGTCCTGATCGGTCGCGGTCTCGGGATTGGCGAGCACGTACTTGTCGTTGAAGACGTTGAGGCCCTTGTTCTCCATCGCGCCCATGTTGAAGTCGGAGACGGCGACGATCATGAAGATGTCAAGGTCGTATTCGCGGCCGAAGACCTCCTCGTCCCAGCGCATGGAGCGCTTGAGCGCGTCCATGGCATAGTCGCAACGCGTCTCGTTGCCGTGCTCCACATAGATGCGAAGCTCGACCTCGCGACCGCTCAGGAGCGTGCGGTAGGTGTCGGATACGCAGGCGAGATCGCCCGCCACCATGGCAAACAGGTAGGACGGCTTGGGGAACGGGTCGTGCCACACGGCATAGTGGCGGTCGGTGCCCTCGATGTCGCCGGCCTCGACCGGGTTGCCGTTGGCGAGCAGGATCGGCGCATCGGATTTGCGCGCCTCGATCCGGGTCGTGTAGACCGCGAGCACGTCCGGGCGGTCGTAGAAATAGGTGATGCGGCGAAAGCCCTCGGCCTCGCATTGCGTGCAATAGGTGCCCGACGAGCGATAAAGCCCCATCAGCTTGGAATTGGCGTCCGGATCGATCTCGGTGACGATCTCCAGAACGAAGGGACCTTCGGGGGGCGTCTTGATGGTGAGGGTGTCCTCTCCCACCTCGTAGTCCTCGGGGCTGAGCGGGGCGCCGTTGAGCGTCAGACCGACGAGTTTCAGCTCGTCTCCGGCGAGTTCCAGCGCGGTGCCGGGCGCGGTTCCCTCACGCGGTGAAAACGCGATCTTCGCATTCACACGGGTCGCCTTGGGGGCGAGACGGATGTCGAGATCGACCGTGCCGATGGCATAGGCTGTGGGTCGGTAGTCCTCAAGGCGGACGGTTTGGGCCACGTCGGTGCGCATCGGCAAGTATCTCCAGGCTGGTTTCAGGCGCCTTCCGGGCGCTTCTGATTTAGATGGAACGCATGTCCTTGGAAGACCGGGGTCTATGTTGGAAGACCGGGGTCTATGAATGCCAAGGTCGCAGGCGGGAAGGGGAGCCCCTTGAAAAATCTGCTCCCGCCGTTTTGCCGGCCCTGACAGGCTGGATCGTCGCATCAGCGGGAGATCTGTCAAGTACGACGCCTACTTGCCGAGTTGGGCGAGATCGTGAACGAGGGAACTTTCGGGATCGGCCAGCGGCGCGATGACGGTGAAATGGTTGGCGCCAACCTCTTCGTGCAAGCTCGCCTCGATGCCGCCGCGACTCCAGAAATCCACGATGACGCGGCTCTGGCGCTTGTATTCGGCAGATTCCTCGCTCCCCACCGTGGCGATCAGCTTCGTTCCATAGGGAATGCCCATCGCGATCGGCGAATTGGCGATCGCTTCCTTCTGATCCATCTTGAGCGCCGTGTTCACGCTCGTGCCGATCAGCGGCAGCAGGTCGAACAGTCCGGAAATCGCCATGCCCGCGGAGGCGATGGCCGGTGGCAGGCGCCGTGCGCGCCAGTCGGTCGCCAGCAGCGCGGCGGTCAGATGCCCGCCGGCCGAATGGCCGCAGGTCACGACCGGCTTGCGGTACGTTTCCCAAAGATAGGTCGCCAGATCCCGGATCTCGCCGACGATATCGCCGATGCGAACGTCCGGGCACAAATCGTAGCTCGCCACGCAGACGGCATAGCCGTGCGCGTTCAGCCCACGCGCCATGTGCGAGAAGTGCTTGCGGTCGAGCGACTGCCAGTAGCCGCCATGCAGGAAGAGTGCGATCGTGCGCGCCTCGGTTCCCGCTGTCGGATGAAACAGGTCGTAGAACAGGCGGGGGCCGAGGCCGTAGGCGCGATCAAGCTCGCAAGGGCTGCTCTCGCGATAGGCGGCGGCATCGCGTTCCCACCCGGCGATGATGTCGGGATGTTCCGGCACCATGGCGCGGTTGTTGTATTCAGCTTCGTAATCGATCATCGCTTTCCCCGGCGCGGCAACGGCCCATCATGTGCGCGTTATTGATTGAGGATACGCGATCATTTCCGATTCTGGCGGGCAACGTCTCGCCGGGACGCGTTTTTTTGTTCTTTTCGTCGGGGCAGGCGCGGAGGCGGGAGCATTCGAGGATCGGCAAGCATCACTTCAGCGGGTTCGCCGTGGAGAACAGGTCTTTCAGCAGCCCATCCCGCGCCCGGAAACTCGGGGGAGATTTGCGGGGCGCGCCGTCCTGTATGAGCCGGGCGAAGACCACCGTGCGATCGCCCCTGTCCGCCCAGCCGACGAACCAGCCGTAAGCCTTGCCCCGGACCTTCGTGCCGTCGGCGCGAACCGGCAGCCCGGCTCCTGTTTTGCCATGGACGTGCCAGCCCGACGGCTGCACGTCGTAGTCGGAGATGGCGGCCGTCATTTCATAGGCCTTCTCGCTGACCGGCAATTCCCGGTTGGCGAGCTTCAAGAGGAAGGCGATCTGCTCCTTGGGAGATATCCGCAGGAAGGAGGAGAGCCAGGCGTTGGTCAGGCCGTTGTCCTTGCCCCGATCACCGGAAACGTCCCGGTTGCCGTAATCGAAGGCGTCCACATAGGCCTTGAAGCGTTCAGCGCCCAGGTGTCGGGTGATCTGCTGCGAATACCAGACGACGGATTCCCGCAACCAGCTCTGCGGTGTCTGCGCATGCCGCCACTGCGGACGCCAGTCGATATAGCCTTTCTTGAAAGGAAGTTCCGGAGTCTGCGTATCGATCAGAAAGCCGGAATCATACCCCATCAGCGCAATGGCGAGCTTGAAGGTGGAGGCGGGGGTGACGCGCCGGTCGCACATGCCTTCTTTCTTCACGATCTTGCCGCTCGGCGCCTCGGCGACAATCGTGCAGATGGTTTTCGTGGCCGCAGCGGCGGGAACAGACAGAGCCATGAGGAGGGCGGCGGCGAGTGAAAGCGGTCGTGCGGACATGGGCCTCTCATCCGTGTCGGGGTGGTGCGGACCTTGTGCCGGGCGCATTGTTTCGGTGTCGAAGTCCCGAGTTTGCATGCCGAAGGTCCGGCGCGATTGTGGCAACCTTGCGAGGCCCGTGGCGATGTCCCGTGCATAATGAATTTGCCCGCTCCGCCCGCATCGGCTAGCCAAGACCCCCATGAGCACCCAGGACACTCCGTCGCCCCGCCCCGGCCGCCCCTCGACAATGCGCGATCCGCGCCGCACGATCTGCGATGCCGCCGCCGCGCTCTTTGCCGCCAAGGGGTATGACGCCACGTCGCTTCAGGACGTCGCCTCTGCCGTTGGGGTAACCAAGGCCGGCCTCTATCACTACTTCGCCACCAAGCAGGATCTCTTCGACACGATCGTGCTGGCCGTGCTGTCCGACATGCTCGACTGGGCGAGGGCACGGGTAGATGTTGCCGCCAGGCCGGCCGATCAGGTCGCGGCCTTCATGGCGGGACATGCCGCCTATTTTGCGGCCAACCGCGATCACTATCGCGCGGCCTTTATCGGTCGCGGCGGAGATCTTTACGTCTTCACGCCCGAACAGATGGCTGCGCGCCGCGCCTATACCGATTTTCTCACCCGTATCCTGGAAGAGGGCAGGGCCGCAGGCGACTTCGCATTCGAGGACGCGCCGCTGGTGGCGCGCGGCATTCTCGGCATGTTGAACTGGATGACGCGTTGGTACAATCCGACCGGGCGCAAGGGAGCGGAGGAAATCGCGGCCGATTATGCCAGCATCGTCCTGAAAGGCATCGCCACCGATTGACTTTTTTCGAATTCGATTTATTACCGGCCAGACGGTAGGAAACTACGGGAACGGCGAAAACCGGACTGAAATGGCCGTCCGGCGACGTTCCGCCAAGCCATGGGAGACCTTGCACATGACTGCGACCGCCTCGAAATCCGCACCCTCGCCCACCGGCGGCGGCAAGTTTGTCTGGGACGACCCCTTCCTGCTGGTCGATCAGCTCACCGAAGATGAGCGGATGATCATGGAGACGGCGCGCGGTTATGCGCAGGAAAAGCTGCTGCCCCGGGTCATGGAAGCCTATCGCGAAGAAAAGACCGACCGCGAGATCTTCAACGAGATGGGCGAACTCGGTCTTCTCGGCGTGACCATGCCGGAGGAATACGGCTGCGCCAACGCCTCCTATGTCGCCTATGGCCTCGTGGCGCGTGAAGTGGAGCGGGTCGATAGCGGCTATCGCTCGATGAACTCGGTTCAGACCTCACTGGTGATGTTTCCGATCTATGCCTATGGCTCGGAGGAACAGCGCAAGAAGTACCTGCCCAAGCTCGCTTCGGGCGAATATGTCGGCTGTTTCGGCCTGACCGAACCCGATGCCGGCTCCGATCCCGGCGCCATGCGCACCCGTGCGATCAAGACCGACGGCGGCTACGTGCTCAAGGGCTCCAAGATGTGGATCTCCAACGCGCCGATCGCCGACGTCTTCGTCGTGTGGGCGAAGTCGGAGGCGCACGACAACCAGATCCGCGGCTTTGTGCTGGAAAAGGGCATGAAGGGTCTGTCGGCCCCGAAGATCGCCGGCAAGCTCTCGCTTCGCGCATCCATCACCGGCGAGATCGTGATGGACAATGTCGAGGTCGGCGAGGACGCGCTGCTGCCCAACGTCTCCGGCCTCAAGGGTCCGTTCGGCTGCCTCAACCGGGCGCGCTACGGCATCTCCTGGGGCGCTATGGGCGCTGCGGAAGACTGCTGGCACCGCGCCCGCGCCTATGGTCTGGAGCGCAAGCAGTTCGGCCGTCCGCTCGCCAACACCCAGCTTTTCCAGAAAAAGCTCGCCGACATGCAGACCGAGATCGCGCTGGGTCTCCAGACTTCCTTGCGCGTTGGCCGTCTCTTCGACGAGCATCGCGCAGCGCCCGAGATGATCTCGCTGATCAAGCGCAACAATTGCGGCAAGGCGCTGGATATCGCGCGGATGGCGCGCGACATGCACGGCGGAAACGGCATTTCCGAGGAATACCATGTCATGCGCCACGCCCAGAATCTGGAGACGGTCAACACCTACGAGGGTACGCACGATGTTCATGCGCTGATCCTCGGCCGCGCCCAGACCGGGCTGCAGGCGTTCTTCTGAAAGACCTGAGACAGGCATTGCGGAGCGGGCCCCGCTCCGCAATGATCCCGATGTTGTGAGAGGTGACGGCCGTCTCGAAGGATCGGCCGAAAGCTCCTGCCTTTCGCGCCGAATTCCGTTACCCGTACAGAACCCGGGATTGCTATCGTGACCCAGTCTCCTTCCTCGGATGCACCGCTCAAGGGCGTCCGTGTGCTCGAACTCGCCCGCATCCTTGCCGGCCCGTGGATCGGCCAGACGCTTGCCGATCTCGGCGCCGACGTGATCAAGGTGGAATCGCCGGACGGGGATGATACGCGCGGCTGGGGGCCTCCCTTCGTGGAAGGCGTCGACGGCGCGGACCTGGGCGCGGCGTATTTCCATTCCTGCAATCGCGGCAAGCGCTCGATCACGGCCGACTTCCGCACCGATGAGGGCCGGGCGATCGTGCGCGATCTGGTGCGGCGGTCCGATGTTCTGGTGGAGAACTTCAAGGTTGGCGGCCTGAAGAAATACGGTCTCGACTATGCCGTCTTGAAGGAAGTGAACCCGCGTCTGGTCTACTGCTCCATTACGGGTTTCGGACAGGACGGGCCCTATGCCCACCGCGCCGGTTACGACTTCATGATCCAGGGCATGAGTTCGATCATGGATCTGACAGGCGATCCGCAGGGTGAGCCGCAGAAGGTGGGGCTCGCGGTCTGCGATATCTTCACCGGGCTTTACGGCACGATCGGCATTCTGGGAGCGCTGCGCGAACGCGAGGTGTCGGGGCTCGGTCAGCATATCGACATGGCGCTGATGGACGCCTCGGCCGCCATTCTCGCCAACCAGGCCATGAACTACCTTGTGTCCGGTACCGCTCCGCGCCGGCTTGGCAACGCGCATCCCAACATCGTGCCGTATCAGGTTTTCCCGGCAAGCGACGGGCACCTCATCGTGGCGGTCGGCAATGATGGCCAGTATGTCCGCTTCTGCGAAGTCATCGGCCGTCCCGATCTGGCGGAGATCGCTGCTTACCGGACCAATGCCGGCCGGGTGAAGAACCGCGAGGAATTGGTCAGCGAACTTACGCCCGCCACAAGCGCCTTCGCCCGCGACGAGCTGCTGGCGAGGCTGGAGGCGGTTGGGGTTCCGGCCGGTCCCATCAACACCGTGGCCGACGTCTTTTCCGACCGCCAGGTGATCCACCGCGGCATGAAGCTGGAATTGACCTCGCCGCAGGGGGATACCGTGCCCTCGGTCCGCAGCCCGATCCGCTACTCACGCTCCGACATGGCGATGGACCGGCCTTCGCCGAGGCTCGGCGAGCATACGGCGGAGATCCTGGCCGAGATCGGCCGCGAGCCGGATGGGACGAAGGGCGGATAAGCTGGAGCGCGATTGCCAACGACAGCGCAGGGAAGAGGGGGGTGTCGATCTTCCGCAGATCCGTCGTAAAGGCTCTGGTATGATGTCGGGTCGCCGGCATTCTTCCAGGAGGCTTTCGTCATGATCAGGACTGCTGTTCCGCTTCTTGTCCTTCTCTTGCTTGCCGGGGTGCTGGCGCCGTCGGGAGCTGTTGCGGCTCGACCCGACACGCGCGCCATGACCTGTGCCCAGGCACAGACTTTCGTGCGCAGGCACGGTGCGGTGGTGATGACCACCGGCCGGCACACCTTTCAGCGCATCGTTTCCCATCAGCGCTATTGCGACCGCTGGCAGCAGCTTTTTCCCGAACTGGCACCAACCCGCGACAATCCGCAATGTGTCGTCGGCTATCGCTGCGACGAGCCACTTTTCAGTCCGTTTTTCGACTGACCGGATTCGCGTGAAGCCGCATTGCGGGTAATGCTATAAAGCCTCTTGCAGGGATGGGCGGCGAAGGTGCGACAGATACCGGCGAGCGACCTTCGGGCGAGAGGGGCTGAAACGGCATGAACTGGTGGCGCCTGCGGCGCGGGCGTAGAAAAAAGCCCTCGATCATCCTAATTGCGGGCGGCTCATACGCGTTGCTCGTCGGCATTGCGATGGCGATCGTTCTCGCCCTAACGGGTCGTGCCAATTATGAGAACACCCTGGCCCTGCTCAATGACAAGGCGGTTCTGACCACCAACACCCTGGAACGCGGTTTGCGCGGCCGTCTCGATCCGGTCACTGCGGCTGTTGGTGCCCTGCAGAAGCTCTATGGCGAGTCCGACGTCGAACTGAGCGACCGCGGCGTGCTGATGACGGCGCTGGCCGCCTCTCTGGCTTCCGTTCCCGCGGCCGAAGGTCTGGTCATCAATGTGCCGGACCGCGGCGAGTTCGGCATGTTGAAGCAAAGCGACGGCACATTGCGTCCGTTGCGATTGCAAACGTCGCGCAATCATATCAGAGGCCCCTATCAGGAGCCGCAGTTCGACGCGGGCTCGGGGCCGATATGGGGGCCGATGGTCGTGAACGACCACGGAGTCTACGCCAACGTCAGCGCGCCGCTCGTACGCGACGGCAAGATCATGGCGATCCTGATCGCGACCATTTCCACCAATGCGCTGAGTGAAATGGTCGAGGAACTCGACACCAGTCTCGGCACGACCTTCATCCTGAGCGATACGGGCCGGGTGATCGCCTATTCCGATCTGGATGAGCTGAAGAACGAAGCGCCCGAGCAGCGGTCGCTGCCGCGTCCGCTTGGGCATTTCGGCGACCCGGTTCTGCGCGTTCTCTTCCAGACGCCGACCATGGCGCCGTTCGATGCGGCCCGAAAGGCGGGCGTCGATGTGCGCGAAATCGATACCGCAGATGGCGAATACATCGCCATGTCGCGCCGGATCAGCGGTTACGGGCCTGTCGGCTGGGTGGTCGGCGTCTATTTCCTCAACAGCACGGTTTCCGGTGAGATCAGACGGCTGATCGGATCAAGCCTTGTCGGGGTGGCGGCTACGGTTCTTGCCATATACCTGTCGTTCCGTATCGCGCGCCGGTTGACGCGGCCGCTCTCCAGTTTGGTTGACCAGTCGCGCAAGGTCGCCGCTCTTCAGTTCGACAAGGTCGATCTGCTGCCGGAAAGCCCCGTGCATGAGATCGATCAGGTCATGCAGGCGTTCAATTCCATGGCCGCCGGCCTGCGCGCCCTCAATACCTATGTGCCCAAGACGCTGTTTCGCAAGTTGATGCGCCTGGGGCTGGAGGAAGCCGCGCGCTCGCGCGAGGTGGAGATCACCATCCTGTTCACCGACATTGCCGGCTTTACCCGCCAGTCGGAGGGCATGAGCGCGGGCGAGGCCGCCGCCTTCCTGAACCGGCATTTTGCCATGCTCGTCGGGGCGGTGGAGGCGGAGAATGGCACTGTCGACAAGTTCATGGGAGACGGGATGCTGGCCTTTTGGGGCGCGCCCGATGAGCGTTCCGATCACGCCGAGGCCGCAGTCCGATCCGTGGGGGTGATCAAGGCGGCATTGCAGGCGGCCAATCGTGAGGAAGAGGACTGCGCCCATCGCACCCGTCTGAGGATCGGCATCCATACCGGTCCTGTCATCGTCGGCAATATCGGTGCATTCGACCGGGTCGACTACACGATCGTCGGGGATGCGGTGAATGTCTGCCAACGCCTTCAGGAACTGGGGCGCAGCGTCGGCGAGAATGACGAGGTGGTCATCCTCGCCAGCGACAGCACCGTGGAACGGCTCGCTCCTTCCGTTCCCAGGCTCCATTCCGGTCGCCACCGGCTCCGCGGCCGGGAGGCAGAGGTAGATGTCTGGCGTCTTTTTCCAGAAACTGACGCAACGAATGTATCCGGCGATAAGGCGTGATCTTCATCACGCAATGAAGCCGGTACACGTATAAGTGTGGGAACAAGGTTGTTTTTGAATTTCCGGCTTTTTCCTCTTGCCGGGCTTCTTATAATGGCGGCTTCAGAAGATCTGAGGAGGGGCGTGTGGACATAGTCGAGGTCGAGGATCTGACCATCGAATTCGAGACCGCAGAGGGGCGGAGCCGGGCGGTCGATCAGGTCTCCTTTACTATTCCGCAAAACCGCACGGTCGCGTTGGTGGGTGAATCCGGCTCTGGAAAGAGCGTCATCTCGCAGGCGATCATGGGCATCCTGCCCAAGCCCGCCCGGATTACCGGCGGCGCGATCCGCTTGCACGATCCGGGGCAGCCGACAATCGATATCGCGCGGCTCGATCCCGCAGGTGCGCAAATGCGCTGTTTGCGGGGCAACCGCATCGCCATCATCTTCCAGGAACCGATGACCTCGCTCTCGCCGCTGCATACGATCGGCGACCAGATCGGCGAAGCGGTCCAGCTCCATTCGAAAGCCTCGGCAGCGGAGGCGCGCGAACTGACCCGAGACATGTTGCGGCTCGTGCGTTTTCCTGATCCCGCACGAGCGCTTACCACCTATCCCTTCGAGCTTTCCGGCGGTCTGCGCCAGCGCGCGATGATCGCCATGGCGCTCGTCTGCCGCCCCGCACTGCTCATCGCCGACGAGCCCACCACGGCCCTCGACGTCACCATTCAGGCGGAGATCCTGAAGCTCATCAAGGACGTGCAGGGCGAACTCGGCATGTCCGTCTTGATGATCACGCACGATTTCGGCGTCGTGGCCAACGTCGCCGACAAGGTGGTGGTGATCTACCATGGCCGCATCGTGGAAGCGGGCTGCACGGCTGACCTCTTCAACGATCCGCGCCACGACTATCTGAAGGCGTTGATGCGCGCCGTTCCTCGCTTCGGCATGGAGAAGGGCGAGCGGCTGGTGCCGGTGCGGCCCATTCCGGTGCGCGCGCCCTCCGAAATCGCACGGGCCGGCGGTACCCCTGGCGAACCTCTGGTTCGTCTCGACAACGTCTCCAAGACCTACGCCTTGCGCAAGGGCGGGCTCTGGCGCACGAATGTGCGCTCTGTGAAGGCGCTGGATGCGGTCAACCTGACGATCGGACGTGGCGAATGTCTGGGGCTTGTCGGGGAATCCGGCTGCGGCAAGACCACAACGTCCAAGGCGATCCTGCGTGCCATCGCCATAGAGGAAGGCCGCATCGATTATGCGATCGACGGAAATCTGCGCGATATCCGGAGTTTCGACGAGAGCGAGCTTTTCGGCTACCGCCGTCGCGCGCAGATGATTTTCCAGGATCCGTTTTCATCGCTCAATCCGCGCATGACGGTGAACGAGATCCTGATGGAGCCGCTGATCATCCACAAATGCGGCCGCCGCGCCAGGAACCAGGAGCGGGTGCGCGAATTGATGGAGATGGTGGGGCTCGATCCGCGTTTTCTGCGCCGCTATCCCCATTCGTTTTCCGGCGGCCAGCGCCAGCGCATCGGCATCGCCCGCGCTCTGGCGCTCGATCCGGAATTCATCATCTGTGACGAGCCGGTCTCCGCGCTCGACGTCTCCGTCCAGGCGCAAATCCTCAATCTTCTCAAGGATCTCCAGCAGCAGCTTGGGCTGACCTACCTGTTTGTCAGCCACAATCTGGCGGTGGTCGACTACATCGCCGACCGCATCGCCGTCATGTGCCGGGGTCGGCTTGTCGAACTTGGCGAAACCGCGGAGATCATCGGCAATCCGCTTCATCCCTACACCAAGGCGCTGATGGCGGCGGTGCTGGATCCCTCCGTCGAGGGCCGCAGCGCTCCCGGCTCCGCGACAGGAAGCGGCCTCTCCGATCCCGCCGACTGGCCGCAGCCCTTCCGTATCCGCGAAGGCGTACGGCCCAATCTGGTGGAAATGGCACCCAGGCACTTCGTCTGCGCGCCCGGATACGGCATCGGACCGGCATTCACGGCAGAGCCCCGAACGGAAACAGAGGTCATGCTATGAGCGCGCCGCTCCGTCTTATTGCCAAAAGCCTGCTCATCGCCCTTGCCCTGGGCTTTGGGGTGGCTGGTGAACCCAAGGCGAATGCGGCGGAGACGACGATCCCCCGCCTGATCGAGACGCCGACGCTTCGCCACACTCATGCGGGCGTGAACCTGCCGCCGATCAGCGAGCGGATCCCGCTGGAGCCACTGGTCGTGAACCTGAAGGCGAAGGGACGGGTATCGGGCCGGCATGGTGGTGACCTCGACACGTTGATAGGCCGGGCCAAGGATGCCCGGCTCGTCAACGCCTGGGGCTATGCCCGCCTGGTCGGTTACGACGAGAACCTGAACCTGAAGCCCGACATCCTCAAAAGCATCGACAATGTGGACGACCGCATCTTCACGCTGCATCTGCGAAAGGGGCACAAGTGGTCGGACGGGGCGCCCTTCACGACGGAAGATTTCCGTTACTGGTGGGAGGATATTGCCAACAATGACAAGCTCTCGCCGGCCGGCCCGCCACATTTCATGACTGTCGACGGCAAGAAACCGCGTTTCGAGGTCATCGACGAGACGACGGTGCGCTACACCTGGGATGAGCCCAACGCGCTGTTTCTGCCGGAACTCGCCCAGGCCCGCCCGCCTTTCATCTACCGCCCAGCGCACTATCTCAAGCAGTTCCACGAGAAATACGGCGATCCCGAAGAAATCGCGGAAATGGTAGCGGCGAAGAAAGTGCGCTACTGGGCCTCGCTCCACAACGAGCGCGACGACATGTACGGCGCGACCAACTGGGCCGAACCCTCGCTCCAGCCCTGGGTGGTGGCACAGGGCAGTTCCAAGCAGCGCCAGATCTTCATCCGTAACGCCTATTACCACCGGATCGATGAAAACGGCCGGCAGCTTCCCTATATCGACCGCATCGTGCTCACCGTCGCCGACGGCCGGCTGATCTCGGCCAAGACGCAGGCCGGCGAGAGCACGCTGCAGGCGCGCGGGCTCGCTTTTTCCGACATCACCGTGCTGAAGCGCGGCGAAGAGGGCGGTCACTACAAGACCTATCTCTGGCCCATCGCCAAGGGTTCGCACATCACGCTCTACCCCAATTTCACGACGCGCGATCCGGTGTGGCGCAAACTGATGCGCGACACGCGGTTCCGTCACGCGCTGTCGCTTGGCATCGACCGGCGGATGATCAACCGCGTGCTCTATTTCGGCCTCGCGCTGGAGAGCAACGACACGATCCTGCCCCAGAGCCCGCTTTACAAGGATCACTACCGCACCGCATGGGCCGGGTTCGATCCAAGGAAGGCGAACGCGCTTCTCGACGAAATCGGCCTCACCAGGAAGCGCGGCGACGGCATCCGCCTGCTGCCGGACGGTCGCCCGCTTGAGATCATCGTCGAGACGACCGGGGAGAGCGCGGAGGAGATCGATGCGCTCGGGCTCGTGGGCGAAACCTGGCGCGAGATCGGCGTGAAGCTCTTCCCCAAACCCTCCCAGCGCGAAGTGCTGCGCGAACGGGCCCTTTCCGGCGGGCTCGTGATGTCGGCATGGGGCGGGCTCGACAACGGCATTCCCACTGCCGACATGCCGCCCAACGAGCTCGCGCCGACCAACTCCGAACAGCTCTCGTGGGCGCTTTGGGGCGACTACATGGAAAGCGGCGGCAAGACCGGCGAACCTATTGATTATGCGCCTGCCAAGAAGCTCAGCGATCTCTATCTCTCGTGGCTTGTCAGCGGATCGATGGAGAAACGCCGCGAGATCTGGACGCGGATGCTGGAGATCAACGCCGATGAGACGTTGCGCATCGGTTTGATTTCCTCGGTCAAGCAGCCGGTCGTCGTTTCCGAACGGCTGCGCAACGTGCCGAAGGAAGGCATTTACGGTTGGGATCCGGGCGCCCAGTTCGGCATCCATCGCATGGACGAGTTCTGGCTCGGTCTTCCCAACCAACAGACCGCCGAGGGGAACTGACCGGATGCTCGCCTATATCGTGCGTCGAACGTTGACGATGATCCCCACGCTGCTGGTCATCTCGTTCCTGACCTTCCTGATCATCGAGCTTCCGCCCGGCGATTTCCTGACCAATCAGATCGCCCAGCTCAAGATGCAGGGCGAGGAATCCGCCATTGCCAAGGTCGAGTTCCTGCGCACCGAATTCGCGCTCGATAAACCGTTTTTCGAACGCTACGGCATCTGGCTCGGCGCCTGGCCCGGCCCGCATGGCTTCGATGGTCTCCTTCAGGGCAATTGGGGCTGGTCCTTCGAATACGATCAGCCGGTCTCCGAGGTGGTCGGCTCCACGTTGCTGTTGACCATTCTGCTGAATGCCGTGACGATCCTCTTCGTCTATGTCGTATCCTTTCCGATCGGAATTTATTCGGCGACGCGGCAGTATTCATGGGGGGATTACGGTTTCACCTTCCTCGGCTATATCGGCCTTGCCACGCCCAACTTCCTGCTCGGCCTGATCATGCTTTATCTCGCCAACAGCTGGTTCGGGCTCTCCATCGGCGGGCTGATGGATCCGCAATATATCGACAAGCCCTGGAGCATGGCGAAGGTGGGCTCGGTTCTCGCGCATCTGATCGTGCCCACTGTCGTCATCGGCACATCCGGAACGGCCGCGATGATCCGCCGCCTGCGCGCCAACCTGCTCGACGAGCTGCACAAGCAATATGTGACGACCGCGCGGGCCAAGGGCCTGAAGGAGAGCCGGCTTCTGGTGAAGTACCCGTTACGCGTCGCGCTCAACCCCTTCATCGCCGATATAGGCAACCTGATCCCGTCGCTTGTCTCCGGCTCGGTCATCGTCTCCGTGGTACTGAATCTGCCGACGGTTGGCCCCGTGTTGCTCGGTGCGTTGCAGAGCCAGGATCAGTTCCTGGCGGGCTTCATCCTGCTGTTCGTGGCGGTTCTGACGCTTGTCGGCATGTTGGTTTCCGACATTCTGCTTGCGGTGCTGGATCCGCGCATTCGTCTGGGCGGGAGGGTCGCATCGTGAGCAAGGCCGGGGAGGGCGCGCAGCACTACGTCAATCCGGATCCGTTCGATCCCGGCGAGGCGGAGCGTCTGACGCCGAAACAGGAGCGCTACTATCAGGCTTCGCAATGGCAGATCATGTGGTGGAAGTTCCGTCGCCACAAGGTCGCGCTTTGGTCGGGCGTCTTCCTCATCCTGCTTTACATGTGCGTGCCCTTTGCCGAGCTGATCGCGCCCTATGCGCCAAACCAGCGCGACAACGAACACCTCTACGCCCCTCCGCAGGCGCTTCACTTTTTCCATGACGGCTCGTTCGTCGGCCCATTCGTCTATGGCCAGATCGCCGAAGTCGATCTGGAAGAGATGAAATGGAATTACCGGGTCGACACGTCCGATGTGCAGCCCTTGCGCTTCTTTTGTCTGGGCTCCCCTTATGAATTCTGGGGGCTGATCACCGGCCGCTTCCATCTTGTGTGTCCGGCGGACGGCGGCACCTTCTATCCCTTCGGTACCGACCGGCTCGGCCGCGACATGTTCTCCGGTATCGTTTATGGCGCCCGCCTTTCGCTCACGGTGGGTCTTATCGGCGTTGCCATATCAATGCTGCTCGGTGTCACGCTTGGCGGCATTGCCGGTTATTTCGGCGGCATTCTCGACAGTCTGATACAGCGGATGATCGAAATCCTGCGCGCACTGCCGGAACTGCCGTTGTGGATGGCGCTGTCGGCGGCCCTGCCGGTGACCTGGAGCCCGGTCTGGATCTATCTCGGCATCACGGTGATCCTCGGCCTTCTCGACTGGCCGGGCCTTGCGCGTGCCGTGCGTTCCAAGCTGCTGGCGCTGCGCGAGGAGGAATACGCCAAGGCGGCGGTGCTGATGGGGGCAAGGCCCCGGCGCATCATCACAAGGCACCTGCTACCCGGCTTCAGCAGCCACCTGATCGCATCCGCCACGCTGTCGATCCCGTCCATGATCCTCGGCGAAACGGCGCTTTCCTTCCTCAATCTCGGGCTGAGACGTCCGGCTGTGAGCTGGGGCGTTTTGTTGAACGAGGCGCAGAATATCTCCGTCGTCACTGTCTATCCTTGGATCATGACCCCGGTCATTCCGGTGATCCTCGTGGTTCTGGCGTTCAATTTTCTTGGAGACGGCTTGCGCGATGCCGCGGACCCGTACAAGTAGGGACGCTATAGGCGTCGTTGGGGGGGCATGTGCGCCTCGACGTCTGCGTGCTACCAGGAATGGATCCGTCATGCCAAACGCCACCAATGCCGCCGAATGGGACGAGGAATACCGCGCCGGCCGCTGGGATTTTCTGCACGATGTGAAAGAGAGCCCGCGATACGGCATCCTCGCTGGCTGGCTTGCCTCTACCCGGACGACGCGCGCGCTGCTCGATATTGGCTGCGGCGAGGGGCTCTTGTGGCGCCATCTGGCACAGTCGCCGGCACGCTATGTGGGGGTCGATCTCTCCCCCGCCTCATTCGAGAAGGCGTCCCTCGATCCGGCCACCTGCCGGTTCGTCGCTTCCGACCTGCACGATTTCGAGCCAGACGACGGTGAGCGGTTCTCCGCGATCGTCTTCAACGAGGTGCTCTATTTCTCGCAAGAGCCGGAAGCCCAGCTTGCCCGATACGCGGCCATGCTGGAGGAGGGCGGGGTAATTGCCATATCGATGTACGCGCCGAAGCGCCCGACAAGCGGCGCGCACAAGCTCATCGCGCGGGTATGGGAGGCAAGCGACGCCTGGACGGTGCTCGATGACCTGACGCTTTCCAGTGCCGCCAAGGGCGTGACGTGGAAGCTCAGGCTGGTAAGGCCGCAATAGGCGCTACAACCCGAATAGGTCGCGAAGCGATGGCCACTGTGCCCCCGGGTGGTCGGTTGCAATGTCCAGCACGTCCTCGAAGAACGCGAAATGCGCGTCGTCCATCACGAGGTGATGGCTGAGCAGGCCGATCGGTTCGCCCGGGTCGGTCATCCGCTGCTCGAAGATCTCATCGAACCGGCGCGTGGCCGAGTCCCAGCCGATGAACCGGCGTTCCCGCTTCCATTTGATCGGATCGAGATGGGTCTGAAGGCGGTGCGGCGCCTTTTCGACATTCGAGGTGAATGTGGAAAGCCCCGGCAGGCCGATGCCCGCAGCGGCCGCCGCGATCTCGTCGGAAATCCGGTTCCAGGGCGGCACAAGCGCGGGAATGAACCGGTCGCCAAAGAGCGCTTCGAGCTTCTCCCGCCCCATGATGAGCTCGCGCAGGACCGCGTCCATGTCGCGCCGGGTGCCGAGTTCGGCGGCCTTTTCGCCTTCTTCCTTCACCTGATGGTTCTTGTGCTGCCAGCCGTGCTGCAGGACGATTGCATGCGGTTCCTCGTCCAGCCGCTCCGCCAGCGCCTCGCTCGCGTTCTTCGGAATGACGGCAAGGCCGATATCCACGTTGAAGCGGTTGGCAAGATTGATGAGCCTGTCGAGGGCGGCCGTCGGTTCGACCGCGTCGTCGTCGCGCCACCAGAAACTCAGGCGGATGCCGCGCTCGGCGAAACGGGCGAGGTGGGCGGAAAGGGCGAGGCGGAAGTCGGCCCTGTCGGCGGAAAGCGGACTGGTCATCGGCGCTTTTCCCATTCGCGGATCAGAGTATCGGCGGAAGCCCGGGCCCCGTTCATGTCGGTGGGGTTTTCCACGCGCGGGAGGGCGAGGGCTGCATCGGCGGCGCGCGCCAGGATGTCCGGCGTCAGCGTCGTCTCCTTGACGCAGATCACCCGTTCGCGGCCGGCAAGCGCCAGCGCGCGCATCGTCTGTTCGCTTTCACCCTCTTGAGCGAAGGGAACGAGGACGGATGGCACGCCGGACGCCAGAACATCGAGCGTGGTATTGTAGCCCGCCTGACTGATCGAGAGGCGGGCGCGGTCAAGAAGGCGGGGAAAATCGGGCCGGGCACGTTCCACGATGACACCGTCACCATTGGCCGAGACGAGCGATGAGAAAACCGCCTCATCGAGGTGATGTCCGACCAGAAGCCGCCAGGTTGCGCCGCCCGCGCGCGTCGAAAGGGACCGGGCGTTCAGCGCGCATCGCAGCAGGTGAAGGGCGCCGACCCCGCCGCCACAGGAAACGATCACCTCGTCTATTCCCTCAAGCGGAGACGGTTCCGCGCGGTTGGCCAGATAGACGTAGCCCGTATAGGTAACGAGATGGGCGACCCGATGCGCGAAGGGGAAGCTGTCATCCAGTTTCACCATCCCGGGATCGGAATGAACGAGAATGAGGTCGAAATAGCGCAACGCCGTCTCCGCCATCTCCTCTTCCTTGCGCCGGTCTGCCTTGGGCACGAGGATGTCGCGCACCGACCCCGCAATGAGACGCGTTCCGGCGCGTGCGCGGGCTTTTTCCATCAGTGGCTTCAATTCGAAGGCGAGCTGACGGCGGCCGAAGGGGTAGGTTTCGGTGAGCAGGATGTCCGGCTGACAGGCATCGAACACCTCAAGCAGGCGCTCGCGCCGCCGGTCCTTCCATTGATCGGTGATCGGTTCGCCGTGCTCGTCGATCAGTTCCTGGAACGTCGCGTCACTGGCACGCACGGGCGGCAGGGCGATGATCGTCAGGCCGTCAGTATCGAGTGTCGGTGGCGGGGTGTTGCCGCACACCATCGTCACGGCGCAACCGCGTCGGCGCAACGCCCGGCCAATGGCTGCGGCCCGTACGACATGGCCGGTACCGAGCAGGTGCTGGACGTAGATCAGAACGCTCGGGGTCACGACGGTTGGTGTTGTTTGCACGATCGCTCGTTTCTCCCCCGAAAACTGGCCCGCGTTCGACTGACGATGGCATCGAGCCGCACCGACGCCGATCCGATGTCGTGGTTTTCAAGCACATGGGCACGCGCCCTGGTGCCCATTACCGCCAATTGGTCTGGTCGAGCAAGCGCCTGCCTCAGTGTTTCGGCAAGGGCAATGCCATCGCCAACCGGAGCGAGCCAGCCCGTTTCACCGGTGCGCACGATATCCGGAACGCCCCCCGTCGCGCCCCCCACAACGGGAAGGCCCGACGCCTGGGCTTCAAGGAAGACGAGGCCGTAGGCTTCGTGAACCGCCGGCCAGACGAAGAGATCGGCGCCTGCATAGGCGCTCGCGATCTGTCCGGGGGCAAGCTGTCCAAACCAGTCGACGCGCTCCAACGGCAGAATGGCGAGAACCTCCTCGCGCATCTCTCCGTCACCGACAAGCCGCAACCGCCAATCGAGATCCCTTATCTCGGCAAGCGCTTCGGCGAGGACGCGATAGGAGGCCATCTTGTCGCCGGAACGCATCATCGCGACCGTGACGAGCCTCACCGGGCCGTCGGAGCGGGGCTCATTCTCCACATCTGCGAAAGGTGCGGCATCGATGAAGGGCGGCAGGATCGTCAGCCGTTCCGGTGGCACGATTGCGCACAGCCCAGCTGCGTCTTGCCTGTGGCAGGCGATAACGGTGTCTGCGCACGCGATCATGGTATCGGCAGCGGCAAAGCCATAGGACCATGGACCCTCGCGCCTCTTCACCGCCCGGCTCGCTTCCATCGCGACATAGGGAATGTCGAGAGCGTCGGCGACGCTCGTTCCCAGCCAGTCCGGTGCCTTGTGATAGAGATGATAGGTCAGCCACAGCTCGGGCGCGCCCTCGTTCGCGAAACGGGCGACCAGCGCTCGTGCTTCGTCGCGGGCGGCGCGTTCCTTCTCCTTTTGCGCCTCCACGCTGCCTTCCTTGAGCCAGAGCCGCAACCGGCTCGGCTGGATCACCTCGTGTCCGGCGGCCTCCAGCGCACGCACGATCAGACGGCCCATCTGACGGTCGCCGGATGGCACGGGGCTGTCGAGCGGCTTCAGCGGTGCGTAAAAGGCGATCTTCATCGCGATTTCACTCGGCCGCGTGGCGTGCTGAGGGCTTGAGCTTCTCCGCCAGCCGGTCGATGCCGGGCGTTGACGAAAAGCGTCTGCGCACGTCGCCGGCCGCCGCCGTGCCCAGACGCGCACGCCTTGCCGGATCGCGGATGAGCGCGTCAAGGGCTCTGGAAAGAGCTACCGGATCGTGCGGGGGAACGAGAACTCCGGTCCTCTCATCCTCGATCAACTCGGGGATCGCGGAGACGCGCGTCGAGAGGCAGCACAAGCCGAGCGACTGCGCCTCCATCAACACGTTCGGCAGGCCGTCGCGGTCCCCGGATTTCGCGATCCGCGAGGGCAATGTGAACAGATCCGCCTCTTCGCAAGCCTTGATGACGGCTTCGCGCGCTTGCGCGCCGTGCCAGACGATCCGCTCCGCTATGCCGGCCTTCTGCGCGCTTGCTTGCAAACGGTCCTTGAGCGCGCCGCCGCCAATATGGTCGAACCGCCAGGCGAGATCCTTCGGCAAGAGCGCGAGCGCGGCGATGAGGTCGTCATAGCCCTTCTTCTCCACCAGTCGTCCGACGGAGAGGATCCTGACCGGTTCTCCCGATCCGTCGCGCGCCGCTCTCGCTACCGGCGGTTTGGGGAAACGTGAGAAATCGAGCCCGTGATAGACGAGCTCAACAGCATCGGTACGGCCGGCGAGCCGGTTCAGGTGCTCGGCGTTGACCTTCGTGCAGGTCACCCCCCAGGCGGCGTCTTTGAGCTTTGCCTTCAACTCCCAGTCCGCAGACGTCCAGATATCCTTGGCGTGGGCGGAAAACGACCACGGCATGCCGAGGATCAGTGCCGCGTAGCGGGTGACGGAGGCGGGAGTGTGCAGATAATGGGTGTGAAGCCACGTAATGTCGGCCGGCAACTCGTGCGCAAAGACACAGGCCTGCCCGAAGCGGCGGTAGCGATTGGCGCTGCGCTCGTGAGCGAGATCCGCCTCGAAAGCCGCGCGCGCGGCGGCAAAACCCGGCTGCGTTTCCGCCCAGCGCCGCGCCTTGGCCACGCGGCCGGGATCGTCCTTGAGGTATTCGGGAAGATAAAGGACGTCGGCTGAAATCTCGCGGTGCAGGTCATGCAGGTGCGGATCGGTGGGGTGGCGCAGCGAGACGATGAGCTGCTTCACGCCGCGCTGTTCCAGCCCGAGGATTTCCTGTGCGATGAAGGTTTCCGACAGGCGGGGATAGCCTTTCACGACGACGGCGATGCGCGGCATCGGATGCTCCGGTGAAATTAGATTTTCCAGATGTCTGTGCGATCTTGCGTCAGCCGAGCGCTGATTTTTCTTCTTCCTCGTCGTCCTCGGCGCAGAGAATCTGCCGAACCCTGAGATTGATCGCGGTGAGCCCGTCCAGAAGGCCGTTCAGGCTTGCGGCCGAAGGCGGACTGGCTGAGGGCAGGGCGACAAGCGCTTCCGTCATCAGATCGATATTCGGGTAGGAATCGATCGGCAACACATTTGCCAGACCGTTCGCCTGAGCGCGGCTCGCGCGGATCGCCTGTTCGCGCCGTGGCTCGATGCGCGGTACCAGCAGGGTTGGCTTGTCGAAGGACAGGATCTCGCAGAAGGTGTTGTACCCACCCATGGCGACCACAGCGGTGGCGCGATCGAGGTAAGGCTCGATCTGCGGTGTGAAGTCTATGATGTGAATGTCATCGAGCGTTTCGGCCCTGGTCATGAATTGCGCCTGCGCCTCCGGCGCCATGAAGGGACCGAGGACGATCAGGGCTGGCAGCAGCGATGCCCGGTGTGCCTCATAGGCCCTCAGCACCCAGTCGACTATTTCCTCGCCATCCCCGCCGCCGCCCGGCGTGACGAGGATGAAAGGATCCTCGGAAAAGCCGAAATGCTCCATCGGTCGCTGCGCGCGCGGCAGGTCGCGGCGCAGGTAGCCCGTGTAGAGCGTCTTGTCGTGCACGGCCTGCGGCATACCGATGCCTGCCAACGGGTCGTGAATGTTCGGCTGGCCGTAAATCCAGATCTCGTCATAGAGATCGACAAGCGCCGGGGTGACGTTCTTGCGCTCCCATTCCTCCCGCAACGTGTCGGGATCATCCATCACATCGCGAAGGCCGAGAACAAGCCGCGTGCCAGCCGCCTTCAGCGTTTCAAGCGTCGGCAGCACTTCTCCGCGAAGCCCCGTCGGCTCCTTGTCGACGATGAAGATGTCCGGATTGTAGACTTGAGCCGTGTGCTCGATGATTGAGGAGCGGATCGCCAGCGTGTGCTCGATGTCGATGTGCAGGTTGAGTGAGGTGTATTCCCCGTTGCGGAGCTTGATGACGCCGGGAATGCGAACGAAATCGACACGTGCGCGAAAATCGAAACTGCCGATGATCGGCGAACCGGACAGGATCAGAACCGACAATTCGCTGATCTGGCCGACCAGCGAATGCGCAATGGCGCGACAGCGGCGCAGGTGGCCAAGGCCGAAGGAATCGTGGCTGTAGATGAGAATCTTCGGCTTTTCGGTCAGCATCGGATGCCCGTTAGTAAGGTTGAGAAGCCCGGACGGGCAGACGATTTGCAGGGGTAATGTCAGAAAAACTCGTAAGCCGGATGCTGGGAGATCGCCTGCGCAAGCATTCCGCGCCAAAACTGCGCCCCGAACAAACGTCATTATCGCATGAAGCCGGTCTGCGTCGTTCCCCTGGATAAAACCGATTGCTCCCGAATAAACCAGGTTCGCCCAAATGGGGCACGTTGTCGGGATACTCCGGTCCGTTCGTGACAGCAAGCCGCCGTTTTCTTTGATTTCCAGTCAACCTGTAGCCATCGCGAAGGAACAGCGCAACCACCGAACCCGGGCACATCGCCAGAAGTGCGATGTCGTCAGTCCGAACTGTCTTGCGTGCGTGGCGGGAAGCATGGATCACTTCACCGCGACCTGCGTTCCAAGGTTCGATTTCACTCTAGACCAGCCATCTGTTTTGCGTCCAGAACTATGATAGGCGGTATCCGCCCGTTATGCTGTCGTGTCATCCGTCAGTCGATCGTGCCGAAATCCGGCGAAAACTACTATTTATTTCTAGGTTGCACCTATGGAAAGCAGTCTGTTCCGCTTCATTTGGAACTACAGCAAAAGGCAGCAGGTCGTGATCATGTTGATCACGACACTCTCTTTCCCGCTGCTCTATATCATGCTTGAATTGCCAAAGCTCATTGTGAACGATGCCATTCAAGGAAAAAGCTTCCCGCGCAATGTGGCCGGATTCGATCTGGATCAGATCCCATATCTGCTTGTTTTATGCTTCGCTTTTCTTGGGCTTGTTATTCTCAACAATGGCGTAAAGTACACGCTCAACGTCTACAAGGGGCTGACGGGCGAGCGGATGCTGCGGCGGCTGCGTTACGAGCTGTTCCAGCGCGTCTTGCGGTTTCGTCTGCCGCAGTTCCGTCGGGTCTCATCGAGCGAGATCATTCCGATGATCACGTCGGAGGTTGAGGACCTTGGCGGGTTCATCGGCGATGCGATTGCCGTTCCGGCGTTTCAGGGCGGTACGCTGCTGGTCTATCTCTCCTTCATATTCGTGCAGGATCCGCTTCTCGGCCTTGCGGCGGTCGCGCTCTACCCGGTTCAGGGATACCTGATCCCGAAGCTGCAGCGCCGGGTGGTCGTGCTGGCGCGCCAGCGGGTACGTAACGTGCGCTCCATTGCCGACAGGGTGGGCGAGGGTATCAACGGCGTGAACGAAATTCACGCCAACGACACCTCCGCGTGGCATCTGGCGGATCTGTCAAACCGGTTGCACACCAATTTCACGATCCGCTACGAGATCTTCAAGCGCAAGTATATGATCAAGTTCATCAATAACTTGATCAACCAGCTCACTCCCTTCTTTTTCTATTCCATCGGCGGATATCTGGTCATCCAGGGCAATATCAGCTTCGGTGCCCTGGTGGCGGTGCTGGCGGCCTACAAGGATCTGGCCGGCCCCTGGAAGGAACTCCTTGCCTACTACCAGACCCAGGCCGATTGCAGCGTCAAGTACCAGACCGTGATCGAGAACTTCGATCTGCCTGATCTCTATCCGTTGGAGCGGCTGACGAGCGACGAAGTGGTGAAACTGGCTGGACCGCTCGCCATGACCTCCGTCTCGTTCTCCGAAGGGGGTGGCCGTCCCGAGGCGCAGGCGGTGACGATGGAAGTGCCGCTAGGCGCCCATTGTGCGGTCGTTGGAGACGATCGGTCCGGGCGATCGGAGGTTCTGCTGCTCGCCGCGGGATTGCTCACGCCCGATAGCGGCCGGGTGGAGATCGGTGGACGCAACATTGACGCTCTGGCCGCGGCCACTCTGGGCAGGCTCATCGGATATGTTGCCTCAGGAGCGCACATCTTCTCCGGTACATTGCGGGACAATCTCTACTACGGCCTGCGCCATCGCCCCGTGACCGTTGCCGAAGCGGTGGAAGGCGCGCTCCCCGACATTGCTTACCGTCGCACGGAGGCTGAGGTAACGTCGAATTCCCCGTTCGACGTATCCGCCGAATGGGAGGACTATCGGGCTGCGGGCGCCGTTGATCGGGAGACCCTGGAGCAGAGCGCCATCGATGTTCTGTCGAAAGTCGGACTTGATGACGATGTCTATCGGATGGGGCTCCAGGCGCGTCTCGACGGCCATGCGGCCTTGAAAGACCGCATGCTGGGACTGCGTGCGGCGATCGGTGAGCGGGTGAAATCCGATCCGAAACTCGGGGACCTGGTCGAGTTGTGGGACATTGACCGCTTCAATCGAAGCGCTTCGGTCGCCGAAAACCTGCTTTTTGGCCTGCCCGCAGACCCTTCGGTCTCCATCGGTCAGATCCCCCAGAACGAACGCTTCATAGCGTTTCTGAAGCAGAGCGGACTGCACCCGGAACTCGTTTCCATAGGCCGCAAGACGGCTGAAACCATGGTTGAGCTCTTTGGAAGCCTGTCTGCGGAATCAAGCCTTCAGGAGAGCTTCTCTTTCATCGGTTCCGACCAGATGCCGGATGTCGAGCGCATCCTGCGCAAGGGCGCTTCGGGCGACGGCGAACTGCCCGATGCGGACGCGCGACTGCTCATCGGCATCGCCTTGAAGATTGTGCCCGCCAAGCATCGTCTCGGGGTGGTCGATGAGGAAGTCGAGGCGAAGATCGTGCAGGCTCGGAAAGCCTTCCACGAGCGGGTCGGCACCGCGAGCGGAAAGTTCGTGCTGTTCGATCGCGGCGCCTGGGTGACCCCGCTCTCTATTGAGGACAACCTCATTTTCGGCAAGCCGCGCGGCGATCGGCGCGATGCGCGCGAGAGGATCGAGTTCTTCATCGGCAAGATGGTCGACGAAATGGAATTGCGCGAGCCAATCCTCAAGGCCGGTCTGGATTACAATGTTGGTGTCGCCGGCTCGCGGCTGACCGGCAGTCAGAGAGAGAAAGTCGCTCTTGCCCGCGCCTTGCTGAAAAAACCCTATATTCTCATTGTCGACGGGCCAGCGAGTGGCGCCAATACCCACGACCGGACGCTGCGTGACGCGATCCGCGATGCGATGGAGGGACGAACCCTTCTTTTCGGCTGCGATGATCCCCAGGTCGGATCGGAGTTCGAGTTTAGCGTGACCTTGAACAACGGGCGCGTGGAGGATCTGAACGCTCCGCAGTGGCCGCGCATCGAGGAAGCGGAACCGCTGACACAAGGAAGTCTGCAATGAGGCGGCGGACTGCATCGCGAATGCCTGTAGTTCGATGTCTCAATCGGGGATACTCCTCGGTACGCATGTATGGTTCGGCCCGACAGGCAACGCCAATGAGAGCCGATTGGTTGGGTTGTCTGGATGATCAGGTATCACTCAAATGCGAAACGGCCGTTCTTGAACCCGGGGCCTCCGGACGGAAGCGATCTGGTCGGCAACCGGTTCTCACTGGTCGACAAGAGGTCTGCCCATGACGATAGATAGTGAAGTAGACACCTTGTGCAGGGTTCCCCTGTTCAAGGGAATCGACGCCAAGAAGTTGAGGTTGCTCGCTTTCATTAGCGAGCGAACCTGCTTCCGCTCCGGCGAGCACTTGTGCAGCCAGGGCGAGCGCGGCGATAGCGCCTTCATCATCCTCAAGGGCGAGGCGGACGTCGTGGTGACGACGGAAAGCGGCGAGCAGGTCGTCGCTCAGGTCGGTGCCAACGATATCGTCGGCGAAATCGCAATTCTGTGCGATGTGCCACGCACCGCCTCGCTGGTCGCCGTTTCGGATATGGATGTCCTGACAATTTCCAAGGAGAGTTTCCTTAAGTTGTTGAAGGAATTCCCGGAAATGGCGTTGGAGGTTATGCGTGCGCTGGCGCAGCGACTGGAGAAGACGACGCGCGACCTCAGTACTGCGACCGCAATTCTGGCCGATCAGGCCGCCGGGTAGACCGTGCAGCACGCGTCGGCTCCGCGCGCTGGCTCACATAAACGGCAAATGGCGGCTTTCCCTTCAGATGTCTCATGCGGGAACGCCCGGGGTGTGATCCCGATCACAGACTTGTTGCATCGCGATGCTAGTATACGCATGCTTCAAATGGATAATGATACGGTTGGTTCGTTGCCCACCCTGTCGGGAAAAGTGTTTCCGGCGCACAGGCGGGGACCAGACGTTACTGAGGGGAGTGCCCTGCCCGACGGGCGCTTTCGGAGCGGAACGGGGCGCCCTTGCCCAGTTCATTGGGGAGACCGGGGCGCAAAAGGCAAAACTTGAATTTGTCACAGCAGCCGATTTGGGCTCTTGTGACAAGATCAGGGGGCAGCGACTTCGCAGTCGGAGATCGCTGCCCGATAGGGACGTGTGACGGGGCGTGTGGATACCGAAGGGGCCATGAGCCGCTCGAGATCTGCGGTCAGGCAGGAGTTTGCCGCATTGGCGCGTGAATTTTCCTTGCGTTTCTGGGGCGTGCGTGGCTCTACGCCAACACCCGGTTCAGAGACGTTGCGTTACGGGGGGGAGACCACCTCTCTGGAGATTCGCGCTGGTGACAGGGTCATTCTGGTTGATTGCGGATCGGGCGCGCGCAAGCTTGGGCGCTCTATTGTCGAACACCAGCAGCGCGACATTGATCTTTTGTTCACGCACACGCATCTCGATCACATTTGCGGACTGCCGTTCTTCCAGCCCGCCTATGACGCGGGTTTCCAGGTGCGCTGCTGGGCCGGACATTTCGCCAACAAATGCTGCCTGCTGGAGGTGATCGGACGCATCATGTCGCCGCCGATCTTTCCGGTCGCCGCCGAGACGCTGAAGGCGGTGACCTTCGAAACCTTTGGCGCAGGCGACGAATGGTCATTGGGTGACGTGAAGATCGCGACCACGAGGCTGAACCATCCCGGCGGGGCCTGTGGCTACAGGCTCACCTTCGAGGGACGTTCCATCGCGATCATCACCGATCACGAGCATGGCGACCCCGCGATCGATCAGGCTGTCGCGGCTTTTGTGCGCGATGTGGACGTCATGGTCTATGACGCCATGTATTGCGACAATGAACTGCCGAAGTTCCGCGGCTGGGGGCATTCCACCTGGCAGGAGGCGTTGCGGCTGGCAGAGAAGGCGGGCGTGAAGCGGCCGGTGATCTTTCATCACGATCCGGCACGCGACGATGATGCGCTCGACCGGATCGCGGCAGAGGTGTCGGTCCGTCATCCGGGCGGACGTGTTGCGGTTCAAGGCGAGACGATCGTACTTTAGGCGATACGGTTTAACGGGGCGTACAAACCCGCCTTTCATTGCCACAAACCAGTTTTCGGGGGCGGGACTTCAGGGGCGCCCTCGTAAAAGATCCTAAAACAACAGCGAGAACACCCTGGGTCTGAACAGGAAGCGGACGCAAATCGTGGCCCGCGAACAAAGCACGGGGTGCCATCATGGCGCTGGTCCCGAGACTGTTTCGCAAACAAGCGATTCCCGAGACGATTCCAACGCGAATGGCGGAGGAGATTGTTCGACGCGATGCGGCCGCCGAACGTCTGATCGGCTGGGTACAGCTCGGTGTCGTCCTGTTTTTCGCGCTTCTCTATTCGATCGCACCGCGCGCGGAAGGAGCCTCGGGTTTCAATTTCGTTCCCTGGGCCCTTGGCGTCTATTTTCTGTTCACGGTCTGGCGGCTCGGCCTGTCCTATCGGCGCGAATTGCCCGGCTGGGCGCTCAATGTGTCCATTGTCGCCGACATGCTACTGCTCGTCGGTATCATCTTTTCCTTCCACATCCAGTACAACCAGCATCCGACCTTCTATCTGAAGGCGCCGACCGTGATGTACATGTTCCTGTTCATTGCCTTGCGCGCGCTCAGGCTCGATCCGCGCTTTGTGCTGACCGCGGGTTTTGTCGCGGCTCTGGGATGGGTTGGACTTGTCGGCTATGCGGTCATGGCCGATCCCGAGCACATGCTGGTGACCCGCAATTACGTGCGCTATCTCACGTCCAATTCGATCCTGATCGGTGCCGAGCTCGACAAGCTGATCATAATTCTCGCCGTAACGTTGCTTCTCGCCTTCGGACTGTCGCGCGCTAGAGGCATCTTCTTCGAGGCGATCCGCAATCATCTGGCGGCCAGCGACCTCAAGCGCTTCTTCGCGCCCGAGGTCGCGCGCACGATCATCAATGGCAATACCGAGGTTGAGGTGGGGCAGGGCATGGTCGTTGAAGCCGCTGTGCTCATGGTCGACGTCCGCGGCTTTTCCCAGGCCGCGGCTCAACTGCCCCCCGAAGCGGTGATGCGCATTCTGGGGTGCTATCAGGCATGTGCGGTGCCGGTCATCCAGCGTCGGGGCGGACGGATCGACAAGTTCCTTGGTGACGGCATTCTCGCAACCTTCGGCGCGATCGCCCCTTCCCAGAGCTATGCCGCCGATGCGCTGGCCGCCGCAATAGAGGTTGTCGCAGTGGTCAACGCCGCGCAATCCGATTTCGCGGAAGCGGGTTGGCCGGGAAAGCTGCGCATTGGTGTGGCGGTTGCGTCCGGGTCTCTGACCATCGGCATCGTCGGGGTTGCCGACCGACTGGAATATACCGTGATAGGGCGGCCTGTGAACCTTGCGGCCAAGCTGGAGGACGCCAACAAGGTGTTCGATACTTGCGCCATCGCCGCCGCTGATACCTATGAGCTTGCCTTGAATCAGGGGGTCCGGATAAAGGCGATGGAGGTGCGGCGGAACGTGACCATTGCCGGTCTCGACAAACCTATAGACGTCGCGTTGCTGGTTCGCGGCGAAGGCGCGCCGATCATGGTCGAACCATCCGGCTCTTCCAGCACCGCATTGACGATGTCGCGCGACGGCATGGCTTGACCCTGCGTCGTTGACCTGCAAGCTGTCGGTGGATTCACAATCCGGCCGGCCGGTCGGATTCTCTTTCCGGGAGGATATAGATGCAGTTGGATGGTTCGCTCGCCGCAGTGGTAACCGGCGGGGCTTCTGGTCTGGGCGCGGCAACGGGGAAGATGCTGGCGCAAGCCGGCGTCAAGGTCACCCTGTTCGACCTGAACGAGGAACAGGGAAGGAAAACCGCCGCCGACATCGGCGCGGAATTCGTGAAAGTGGACGTCTCCAGCGAGGAAAGCGTCGTTGCAGGCTTTGCCGCGGCCCGCGCATCCCACGGGCAGGAACGTATCCTGGTCAATTGCGCCGGCATCGGCCCGGCGGCAAAGACCGTCTCGCGCGGCCAGCCGCATTCGATGGATCTTTTTGAAAAGACCATCGCCATCAATCTTGTCGGCAGCTATCGCTGCATCACACATTCGGCCGCCGGCATGATCACGCTCGATCCGGTGACGGAAGACGGTGGGCGCGGCGTCATGGTGTCGACCGCTTCCGTCGCTGCCTTCGACGGCCAGATCGGACAGGCCGCCTATTCCGCCTCCAAGGGCGGTATCGCCGCCATGACCCTGCCCGTGGCGCGAGATCTGTCTCAGTACGGCATCCGCGTGATGACGATTGCGCCGGGCATTTTCGAAACCCCGATGCTGATGGGCTTGCCGCAGGAGGTTCAGGATAGCCTCGGCAAGCAGGTGCCGTTCCCCTCGCGTCTCGGCAAGCCGGCGGAATATGCCCGGCTTGTGAAGTCGATCTGCGAGAACGACATGCTGAACGGCGAGATCATCCGCCTCGACGGTGCCATCCGCATGGCGCCGCGGTAGCGGGGCCCTAGCCATCTGCGTTCACAATGATAATATCTGAACGTGAACCTTATGCGCAGTGCGAGAGCCTGTTTCGACCGGATCGAAGCCGATCCGGTCGAAAACGTATTCCGTGTATCCGCCCGGGGTCTGTTGCCGGCCTTCTGGCGGGCGCATCCTAAGCCGGTGGACGAGTGTCTTTTCCGTCCACGGGAAAGCCTTCGGCCCGCACCGCGGCAAGACGAGACCGGCTGACGGGAAGGCGTGCGCCATCCTCCATCTCGACCAGCAGGCTGCGGCCCTCGTTGACGAGCCTGTGTACCGCCGTGCGCGCCACCCAGTGGGAGCGGTGGATTTGAAGGCCGTCTTCCTCGGCGAGTTCCTTCAGCGCATCGGAAAAGCGGATCAGCACCAGAGCGTGTCCTTTCCGCGTATAGGCTTCCACATAGTGATCACAGGCGGAAAGCCGAGTGAGGTCCTGTCCGAGTTCGACAGGCAGGCGTTTCACGAACTGCGGCTGCGATGGTTCGACCGAGAGGGGCGTGGGAGCCTTGCTCTCCCCCCGGCTTTCAAACAGTGCGATTGCCAGAGATATCGCGGTCACGATGATGGTGACGCTGACGAGAAGGTCGAGGGTTGCGGATCTGTCCGGCACGGTGCGGTGAGCGATGGCGATCAGGACGAACACCACGCCGAAAACCGCGGGCGACGCGACGAGCCCGGCGAGCGCGAATCTGGGGATGACAGCGAGCCGCCTGCTCAAGATGGTGGATACGAAAACGATCCCGAAGGATGCGACCGTAGAACTGACCACCGCAATCGCAAAGTGCAGAAGCATAAGGGCTGCGGTCTCGCCGATCGGGGCGCTGAAGGAGATATTGCCGGCGAGCGTGACGATGGCCGCAACGGCGACGATCTCCCAGAAACGCGATGATCTCAGGAGCCTGTACCATTTGCGAAACGCGGATTGTGCAGTCGTGTCATTCACGAAACAGAATTCCCCGCTCGCGCAATGGTGCTCGCAAAAGCGCCGCTGATATCCGAGATGTCTCGAAACGCATCCATTCATTCGGGTTCAGCAACGTGAAGGACCAATCGACATGATCATACTTGAAATCATTGCGGGAACGCCAGTTTGGGTCTGGCCCCTTCTGGCCTTTCTGCTTTTTCGCGGGCTCCAGGCGACACGTCCGCGACGTACCGGCATTTCCGCGTCGCTGGTCTTGCCGGTGATCATGCTCTTGATCTCGCTGAGCGGTTCCGGGAGCGCGGCAAGCGGCACAAGCGATCTCGTCTGGATCGTATCGCTCGTCGCGGGTGCGGGGGGCGGTGTGGTTCTGGCGAACCGTATGGCGATCGAGGTCGACCCCGGTCCTCCGGCAACTGTCCTGCTGCCGGGAAGCTGGACCGGCTTCGTCCTGATCGTGGCGATCTTTCTGGTCAACTACGTCATGGGTGTGATGCACGCCATGGATCCCGGTCTTGCTGCCGCGCCAACGACCACCATTGTCCATGCGTTGCTGCGCGGGACATTCAGCGGCGTGTTTCTCGGGCGCGGGTTGGGCGTCTTCTTGCGGGCAAAGACAACGGAGCGCGCGGCTCCGGTTCGGGGCTCGTGACGCGTAAGGTCGCGTGACCCGAGGCTGTCGCCGCACGCGATCTTACGCCACCGCCCGTTCTCTCTTTCGCGCCAGCCCTTCCACCACGTTCAGGATGATCCTGTGGCCGGCTTCCTGGCCGAGCGACATGATCGATTCTGGGTGAAACTGCACCGCCGCGATGGGCTCGCGTGTATGTTCGATCGCCATGACCGTGCCGTCTTCGCTTTCCGAGACCACGCGGAACTCGGCCGGGAGCGTCTCCCGCTTGGCGTGAAGCGAATGGTAACGGCCAACGACGACCGGCGACTGGAGCCCGTGAAAGAGCAGGGAATCCTGTTCAAACCGGACAGCAGACGGCTTGCCATGCATTGGGATGTCGAGCTGGCCGAGCTCTCCGCCAAAGCTCTCCGCAAGTGCTTGCAGGCCGAGGCAGACGCCGAAGATCGGCAGGCCACGAGCCCGCGCCCGGCCGATCGTCGCGGCACAATCGAAATCACGTGGATTGCCGGGACCGGGCGACAGCACAACCAGATCGGGATTGACGTCGTGGAAAACCGCGTCGGCCACCGGCGAGCGGTAGGTGACGACTTCGGCTCCAGTCTGGCGGAAATAGTTGGCCAACGTATGGACGAAGCTGTCCTCATGATCGACCAGCAGGATCTTCAAACCTTCGCCAGGCTGGGGGGCCGCCTGCGCAGCAGCGGCCGGGTGCAGCGCCAGCCCCGCCTCGCGCACGGCCGCGCGCATGGCTTCGGCTTTCAACTCCGTCTCGGCTTCTTCGTCCTCCGGCACGCTGTCGAAGAGCAACGTCGCGCCGGCACGGATCTGCGCCACGCCGTCCTTGATGCGCACAGTCCTGAGCGTGAGGCCGGTGTTCATGTCGCCGTTGAAGAGCACCGCTCCGATGGCGCCGCCGTACCAGGCGCGCGGAGACTTCTCGTGGTTTTCCACGAACTCCATCGCCCAGCGTTTCGGCGCGCCGGTCACCGTCACCGCCCAGGTGTGTGAGAGAAAGGCGTCGAGCGCGTCCATGTCGTCGCGCAGCATGCCCTCGATGTGATCGACCGTATGGATGAGGCGCGAATACAACTCAATCTGCCGCCGCCCTATCATGCGCACCGATCCTGGCACGCAGATGCGCGACTTGTCGTTGCGGTCGACGTCGGAGCACATCGTGAGTTCCGCCTCGTCCTTCTTCGAATTCAGCAGCTTGCGGATCTGCGCCTCGTCCTCGATGGCGTTTCGTCCCCGGCGGATGGTGCCGGAGATCGGACACGTCTCCACCCGACGTCCGCCGGTCACGCGGACATACATTTCCGGCGAGGCGCCGACCAGATATTCGCTATGTCCGAGGTTGATGAAGAAGGCATAGGGGGCGGGATTGATCGCCTGAAGCCGGCGGGCGACCGCCGAGGGCGGATTGGGGCAGGGTTCGTAGAACGTCTGTCCGGGCACGGTTTCGAAAAGGTCGCCGCGCTTGAAGTAGGCCATCGCCTCGCGCACCAGTCCCGCATACTCGCCGGGTTCGTGATCGCCGCGTCCGGGATCCGCGTTCGCCGGCTGGTACGGGGTACTTTCGCCGGAGCGTTCCAGTCCGATGGTTGACTTGCCATCGGTCTCGAACTCGTACTCCAGAACATGCGCCTTGCGGCCGTAGTGATCGACGATGAGGATCTCGTCGGGCAGGTAGAGCACGAGGTCGCGCTGGTCGGCGGGGCGGTCCAGCTTGAGCGTGATCGGCTCGAACTGGAAGCAGAGGTCGTAGCCAAAGGCGCCGTAGAGCCCCAGATGATCATCGGCGCAGGCGAAAAGCTCCGTCAGGGCGCGCACGATGGAGAAGGTGGAAGGCTGGCGTGAACGCTGTTCCTCGGGCAGGAAGCGCGTCGGTTCGGCGATGAGGGCGGCGAACCCGTCGTCGAGGGCCTTTGTCTCCGCGATGTCGGGATGGTTTCCCAGAGCGCGGCCGATCGCGGGCAGGAGCACGTGGCCGCGTTCGTTGAGGGCGCGTACCGTCACCGTGCGGGCACTTGATTCCACGACAAGCGGCGGGTTGACCAGCGCCATGTCCCAGCGCGTGTAGCGGCCCGGGTATTCGTACGAAGAAGAAAACACCGCACCGCGTTCGGTGTCGAGCCGCTCCATCCACTGGCTCGTGCCGGCCTGGTAGTCGGCCTCTCTGATGCCGCGCGTGACAGTGATGCCGCCCGCCGTTTCAAAGCGCTGATCAGCCTTAAGGTTCATTTCCGTTCACTCCTTCTCCGCCGCCATGGATCGCGCAAATCGGAAGGCCGGAAACGACGAGGCCGCCCGAGGGGGGATCCCTGGGCGGCCTCGTCGTCACCGGCATGCGGACATGCGTCGTCGCGGCCACCCTAGGGGCGCCACCACCAACCCGTCATTTCGCACATGTTGATCATGGTGATTGGGATACCCGAAAGCGGAACGGGATGCAACGGCCATGCAAGAAGGGGTGCCCCGGCTTGGGGTAGTCCTTCGCGACGTGACCTTGTCGGTGACGCGCAAGATTGTCGCGGCATCTTCTGTCGCTTCATGCATATGGTGCAGTGACAGATGGCTTTCGCACACGTTAAGCTCACGTCACGTTCGAACCTGGGGTGCGGAATGCAGCAGAAACACGACGTGTCGCAATTGGTTGAGGGACTTGCCGAAACGGTGGGGATTACGGTGCGGCCGCAGTGGCGTGACGGCGTGGGAGCGCATTTCGAGGCAATCGCGAGCGCTGCGGCCGAGGCCGCGACTCTCACGCTCGACGAGGCGGCCGAACCGGCCTGGCATTTCGAGGCCTGATCCATGCATCTCGATCCTCTGCTCGGCACCACCGCCGAAATCATCGAGGCCGTGCGCCTGCGCGAGGTTTCCGCGCTCGACATGGCCAAGCTCGCCATCGCGGCGGCCGAGGCCGTCAATCCGCGTATCAACGCCTTCACCGAGATCACCGCCGAACGGGCGTTGAAGGAGGCGGATACGATCGATACCCGTATAGTGGCTGGCGAGCCCGTGCGCCCGCTTGCAGGCTTGCCCTACGCGGTCAAGAACCTCTTCGATATCGAGGGCGTAACGACCCGGGCGGGATCGAAGATCAACCGGGACAATCCGCCCGCGGTCGCGGATGCGGCGCTGGTGGCTCGGATGAAAGCGGCCGGAGCGCTGCTCATCGGTGCGCTCAACATGGACGAGTATGCCTACGGCTTCACCGGCACAAACGAGCACGATGGCGATGTCCGCAATCCGCATGACCCGCGCCGGATGACCGGCGGCTCGTCGGCCGGGGCGGGAGCCGCGGTTGCTGCCGGCGTGGTGCCGATGGCGCTGGGCTCCGACACCAACGGTTCGATTCGTGTTCCGGCATCGTTTTGCGGCACCTTCGGGTTGAAGGCGACCTACGGCCGGTTCTCGCGCGTGGGAGCGTTTCCGTTCGTCACCAGTTTCGATCATGTCGGGCCGCTTGCCCGTTCCGCGCGCGGGCTTGCCGTCATCCACGACGCAATTGCCGGCTTCGATCCCACAGATCCCGTCTCCGTGCGCCACCCGTTGATGTCCTGCCAGGCGGCGCTGGAAGAAGGGGTAGACGGGTTGCGCATCGCCGTGGCTGGCGGCTGGTTCCGTCAGAATGCGACCGCGCAGGCACTCGCCGCCGTCGACCGCGCCGCGCGCACACTCGGCGTCGAGCGGGATGTGGAACTGCCGGAAACCCGAAAGGCGCGTCTTGCCGCCTATGTGCTGACCGCCTCGGAAGGCGGCGCGCGGCATCTCGGCCGTCTTCGCGAGCGGCCGGAGGATTTCGAGGCGGAAACGCGCAACCGGCTGATTGCGGGAAGTCTCGTTCCCTCCGCCTGGGCGATGCAGGCCCAGCGGGTGCGGCGTTGGTATCACGAGCAGGTGCTGAAGATCTTCGACGAGGTCGATGCGGTCCTGACCCCGACCACGCCGTTCTCCGCCCCCGAATTCGGCACCGAGACGATCTCGATCGATGGCGAGACGCTTCCGCTGGAGCCCAATATCGGCCTCTACACCCAGCCGTTTTCCTTCATCGGGTTGCCGGCTGTCTCCGTCCCGGTCTGGCTGGAGGGTGAAAAGCTTCCCCTTGGCGTCCAGATCGTCACCGCGCCATGGCGCGAGGATATCGCGCTCAGGATTGCAGACGTGCTGGAGCGCGAAGGCGTCGCTGAGGCACGCGTCGCGATGATGGAGTAGCCGCGGAGGGGCCGACCACCGGCATTTGCCATCACCCGGCCGGTTAGCCGCCTTTGAAACCAATGGTCTTGCCACCGCTGACCGGGGAGGGGCTGATCGAAACTTCCTGATCCCATAGCCACGCCGCGCCGCGTACCCCCGATGAGTCCCCGTGCCGAGCCTTGACGATGGGCGTGGACCACACGTCGGCGAAGATATGCGGAGCCACGAGGGCGGGCAGCCGCTCGTAGAGATGCTCGACGTTCGACATGCCTCCGCCGAGCACGACGACGTCGGGATCAAGGATGTCAATCAGCACCGCGAGCGCGCGGGCCAGCCGGTCTGCGTAGCGCATGATCGCCGCGCGTGCCTCGGGTGCGGACGACGTCGCGATCTCCGCGGCCGTGAGCCTGTCGCCAGTGACTGCGAGATAGTCCCGCTCAAGCCCGGAACCGGAGACGAAGGTCTCGATACAGCCTCTGCGGCCGCACCAGCAGTCGGGTCCGGGATACTCTTGCCCGCTCATCCATGGCAGGGGCGTGTGACCGAATTCGCCGGCAATCCCCTGCCGCCCGGAGAGTGCCTGGCCTTTTACGGCGATGCCTGCGCCGCAACCGGTGCCGAGAATCAGCGCCAGCGTCACGTGTGCCCCGGCAGCGGCCCCATCGCGCGCCTCGGAGACCGCGAAACAGTTGGCGTCATTCTCGATTCCCACGGGGCGCGACAGCGCGTGCTCGAGGTCGCGCTTCAACGGTTTGCCGTTGAGCCAGGCCGAGTTGGCATTGCGCACAAGCCCGGTGTGAGGCGACAGGGAGCCGGGGATCCCGACGCCGACCGTGCCTGTCTCGCCGGTTTCCGCCTCAATGCCGGCAACAAGATCGCGCGCCGTGGCGATGCAGGCTTGGTAGTCGTCGCGCGGCGTCGGCACGCGCCGGCGGATTTGTTCCGCACCATCCGCGCCAAGGGCAATGGCCTCGATTTTCGTGCCGCCCCAATCCAGACCGATCCGCATCGTCAGACCTTCTTCACCGACACGTCGAACGCGGCGTGCTCGCCCGGCGCGAAGTCTCGCGGTTGCTTGCCGTAGGTCGTGAATTTCTCCATCACCCGCGCCATTTCCGGTTCGTCGAGAATGACGAGCGGCTTTCCCATCGTTGCCGCCATCTGGGTGGCGAGGAAAAACTGGTGGCACAGTTCCTCCACCTCGCCGGCGAGCCACAGTGCTTTTGTCAGCGTCGCTCCAAACGCGATCTGGCCGTGATTTGCAAGCAGACAGGCCGAGCGCCCCTGAAGCCCTGCGATCATGTTTCGCGACAGTTCCGCGGTCCCGAAGGTGGCGTAGTCGGCGCATCGAAGCGTCGGGCCGCCGGCGACCGCGATCATGTAGTGGAACGGCGGGATGTCCAGCCGCAGACAGGAAAGTGCCGCTGCGTGGCTCGAATGGACGTGGACGATGGCGCCCGCTTCGGGGCGGGCGCGGTAGATATCTAGATGCATGCGCCATTCCGAGGACGGCAACCAGTCGCCTTCATAGGTGCCGTCGAGATCCATCCCGACAATCTGCTCCGGCGTGAGGTCGTCGTAGGGAATACCGGATGGCGTGACGAGGAAGCCTGTTTCGGTGCGCGCCGAGACATTGCCTGAAGTGCCGGTATTGAGCCTGGAGGCATTCATCGCCCGGCAGGTGGCAATAATGGCTTTGCGAAGAGACTGGTCGGACATGTCATGCCTGTCGATTGGCGAGGGGGCGAAGGTGCTCTCTTGCTGCCTATTCTGGCAGTGGAATGAGGTCTTCTTCGTCTCCCGGAACAATATCGAACTTGCCCGCCGCCCACTCCGCCTTGGCCTGCTCGATGCGCTCCTTGGAGGAGGAGACGAAGTTCCACCAGATGTAGCGTCGCCCGTCCATCGGCTCGCCGCCCAGTAGCTGAAAACGGGCGGGCGTCATCGCATTGACGCGCACATTGTCTCCAGATTTGAACACCAGCAGTTGCCCGGGGCCGAACATTTCTCCGGAAATCTCGATTTCTCCGGAAAGCGTGTAGATCGCGCGCTCCTCGTAGCCCGCGTCGATCGGAAGCTGCGCGCCGGGCTCAAGCGAGACATCGGCGTAGAACGTGTCGGAATAGGTGGGGGTAGCGGCCCGTTCGCCGAAGAGTTCACCGATGATCACCCGGACGTTCGTGCCGCCGTCGGACAGAACCGGCAGGTCCGCCTTGTCGATATGGGTGAAGGCTGGCGCCGTCTCTTCCTGCTCCTTCGGCAGTGCGACCCAGGTCTGGATGCCGAATAGTTTCGAGCTTGCCAGGCGAATGCCGGGGGCCGTTCGTTCCGAGTGAACGATACCGCGTCCCGCCGTCATCCAGTTGACGTCGCCCGGACGTATCGCCTGTGACGAACCCAGGCTGTCGCGATGGAAGATCTCGCCTTCATAAAGATAGGTGACGGTGGCGAGCCCAATATGGGGATGGGGGCGCACGTCGAGACCGTGCCCGGTTATGAATTCCGCCGGACCAATCTGATCGAAGAAGATGAAGGGCCCAACCATTCGGCGCCTGGCAGTAGGCAGGGCGCGATGAACCTCGAGCCCGCCGATATCCGCAGTGCGGGGAACGATGATGGTTTCGATCTCTTCACAACATCGGCGATCGCCGCGGCGAGGATCTTCGGGTCGCCTGGACATGATTGTCTCCTTGGTCGTACCTTTCTTTACACTCTTCGATGCGCCTTGCACCTGATTAGTGTGGCTCAGGACGAGGGCGTCGGAAAGGCTGCTGTTGACTGCCTCTGCGTAAAGGGCGGGGTTGCAAACGGACCCTGCTTTCTGGAACAATCGTGTGGCCGGGCAGGCGATGCGGGTGTTTGGAAGGGGGCCGCGTCGAAGGCCGAGCGCTGAACCGGCCGTAACTGGGACCCTTATTGCGGGTTCTCGATATGGCCGGTGGGTTTGGGAGGACCCGCCGCTCGATGCAGACGAGTTACAACATTCCGCTCGTGATCCTGTCGGTGGTCATCGCCGTTCAGGGCAGCTATGTCGGGCTGCTTCTCGCCCGCACGCTTGCGGACCATACCGGATTGCAATGGAAGATTCGTCTGGGAGCGGCAGCGGTTTCGCTCGCGGTCTCCATCTGGGCCATGCACTTTATCGGCATGCTGGCCATCCGCCTCAATCTGCCGGTCGACTATGACGTGCTGTTGACGGTCGTCTCCGCGCTGATCGCCATGCTGGCCGTGGGAGCGGCGCTTTTCTTCTGCACGGTCATTCGCCCGGGCCGGCTCAGTCTCGGGCTCGGCGGAGCGATGATGGGCGGGGGTATTTCCGCCATGCACTATATCGGAATGAGTGCTCTTGCCGGCGTCACCTGTCTTTACGATCCGGTCATGGTCGCCGCATCCGTCGCTGTGGGCATGGGGTCATCCATGCTTGGGCTGAGACTGCTTTTCGTGGGCGGGCGGGGGTATGCGCTGCTGACCTCGGCACTAGCGCTCGGCGGAGCGATCTCGGGCATGCACTACACGGCGATGTTGGCGGCGAGCTTCGAGCCTATCACCACGGTCGTGCCCTTCACGGCACCGGCGCTGACCAACGACATGCTGGCGATCATTGTCGCGATCATCGCTTTCGCGATTTCCGCAATCTTCTTTCTGACTTTGCTGCCCGATCGGGTTGCGGTTGTGCGCGCGGACGTCGACGGTTCGTGGCCGGATCGTGCCTGGATGTTCGACACATCGGGGAAAACACCGGCGGCGCTTCGCATACCCGTCACCAAGGAAGGAAAGACAGTCCTGCTGGCGCCTGATGACATCTACGCGGTGCGGGCGGATGCGCACTACTCGACCGTCTTCGACGGGGAGCGCACCTATTTCTGCGCGCTGTCGATTTCTCAGATCGAGGTCCGTATGGGGCGTGCGGGCTTCGTGAGGGTACATCGCAGCCACCTGGTCAACCTCGAGCACGCGGCTGCACTCAGCCGGCGCGGAGAGCAGGGGGTTCTGGAACTCGACGGCGAAACCCCTTACCGCGTGCCAGTCAGCCGGACACGCCTCAAGACCCTGAAAACGGCACTCGGGGTGTGAGCGGCGAAAGCCCGTATCACTCCGTTTTCGAGCGCGACTACTTCTTCTTCCCGAACTGCTCCTTCAGTTCCGCGCACTTGTCGGAACGCTCCGCCTTTGGCGTGAACCAGAGATAGTCGTAGAGCTCGGGAGCCGGCAGATAGTCGGCGGGGCTTGTCTCTCCATCTTCCGCTTCGACCATCGCAACGATGCGGATAGAGGCTCCGGGTTCGCGCGCCCGCAGATACCACGGCGCGGCCATGTCGCGGCGGACATGCCCGCGCCCCGCGATCAGAACCGCGCCGTCGCGCGTCGCATTGCTCAGCAGCCCCTCGGCCAGTGAGGCGTCTCGGGCGCGCTGGACGGGAACCATCGCGTCCAGCGCGGGCTCGGGCAGCAGGTCGCAATGGCCCTCGCGCAGATCCTGCTTCAGCGTTTCAAGGCCGGCGGGTGAAAGCGGCGTTTCCAGCCCCCAGTGTTTCGCTGTTCTCTCCCCAAGGGCGGCAAGGCCTTCGCTCCGGAAGCGCTTCAGTGTGTCGCGTGAAAGATCGCCAGCAGCCATCGGCAGGTGCGCGGCAAGGGCGGCCTCGGCGATCGGCCGGTACATGGACCAGGCCGGCCAGCCGCGCTTCTCCCAGGCAAGCGCCGTGCCCATGCCGGAAGCGTCCCTGGGATCGCTCGCGAGATAGTCCTTCAATGCGGCGGCCTTGTCGGCGGGGATCATTTCAAACACGACCGCCGGTTTGCGTCCGCCCTCCGCGAGCGCGGAGAGGATCCAGGCCTGAAGCCGGTGATGGTCAGGGTTGTCGTGCGTCTCGCCGGCCAGCACGAAGCGGGCGGAACCGATATCCGCTGCCATTTCCTCAGGCGTCACGAAGGCCTTCCTGTCGACCGCCCAGATCTTGCCGACGAGCGGATTGTCGCGATTGAGCGTTGATTGCCAGCCTTCGGGTAGCGACGGAGCGGCAAGCACAGGACTGGCGATGCCGACGCCCAGGACGACAGCGGCGGCGAGGCGGACAAGGTTCATCGTGTTCCTCCAACAGGTGGACGACTGATAGGGGCCATGCGCCGGCGTGTCCATGCGGCAGGCTTCGGGTATCGGGGCGGGGGCTATCCCTTGTCCGCGATCTCTTCGAAAAGACGCGCGATAAAGCGCCGCCAGCGGCTTTCGTCCAGAGGCTGGTCGTAGAGAATACGGTAGATGATCGGCGCGACCACCTGGTCGAGCACGTCGTCGACACAGGGAAACGCCTCGCCACGACCCCGGGCGCGTTCTGCAAGAAGCTCCAGTTGCGCGCGGGTAATGTCGCAGCAGGCCGATGCCTTGCCGTCTTCCCCCTGGCTTATCAGCACGTCCTGAATCATCTTGCGGCCGGGCCCCGAGGCCATTTCCTCCGCATATTGATCCGTCCAGGCCTCAAGGTCGGAGCGCGCGCCGCCGGTGTCCGCCGGGGGGCTGTCCGGACGCAGGCGCTGGATTGCGACATCGGCGAAAAGCTCCCGCAGGTCTCCCCACCGACGGTAGATGGTGGACGGCGTGACCCCCGCCTCCTCGGCGATCGCCGGGATCGTCACAGCGTCGCGCGGCATGGCGTGTTGCAGCTTTTCAACGGCGGCATGAACGCTCGCCTGAACCCGGGCACTTCGCCCGCCCGGGCGTGTCTGTGTCTTTGCCGTCATGTGCGTTTTCTCTTCTGTCGCCCGCCGTCGCTCACTCGGTTTCCTCCCCCGTTGGACGGGGTATAAATGCACTAACGCAAAAAATTTGCTTTAGTGTTCCGGTGGGTCTATATCTAATGCAACAAATTAGCTTTAAGTGAGCCCAAGCATCATGTCCAGTCTCTCCAACGGCTCGATACGCCCGACGGTCGACACCGGATCCTTCGTCTTCTATGCGACCACCTTCGCCACGTTCATGGCCGCTTCGGCGGCGTCGACCCCGCTTTATCGGCTCTACCAGCAGATGTGGAGCATCTCGCCGGTGATGATCACGCTCGTTTTCGCCGTCTATGCCTTTGCTCTGCTGGCGGCGCTTCTGGTCGGCGGTTCGCTCTCCGATCACGTCGGACGCAAGCCCGTCATCTTTGCCGGTCTCGTCTTGCAGAGCGTCGCAATGGTGCTGTTTCTGCTGGCCGATAGCGGCGGCGCGCTGCTCGCAGCCCGGCTGATGCAGGGGGTCGCCACCGGGCTCGCCACCACATCGCTCGGAGCGGCCGTGGTCGATGCGGATTACAGGCGGGGGCCTGTGGTCAACAGCTTCTCTCCGCTTGGCGGCATGGGGCTTGGCGCGCTCGCCTCAGGCGCCCTGGTGGCCTTCGCGCCGGCGCCGAGCCATCTCGTCTACGTCCTGCTGTTGGCGCTGACCGTATTTCAGGCCGGCATGATCTGGCGCTTGCCGGAGACGGTGCGCCGCAAGCCGGGCGCGCTTGCCGCGCTCGATCCGCGCGTGACCGTTCCGGCGTCCGCTCGCCGCGCCTTCGTGTTGCTCTCGCCAACCAACCTGTCGATCTGGATGCTCGGCGGGTTCTTCCTGTCCCTCATCCCCTCCGTCGTTGCCCGCGCGACCGGGATATCGTCCCCGTTTCTTGGCGGTGTGGTCGTCGCATCGTTGATGTTTTCCGGAGGACTGTCGGTCTTGGCCTTGCGCGGGCAGCGGCCCGTGGTGCTCATGACCTTCGGCACGACAGCCATCAGCGTCGGCATCGTGACGCTGGTTATCGGTGTGTTCACGGGTGCCCTGGCGTTGCTGGCAATCGGATCGGTAGTGACGGGGCTGGGATGGGGCGCCTGCTTTTCCGGCGTGATGCGGACCTTGCTGCCCCTGGCGAAAGCCGACGAGCGGGCTGAATTGCTCGCCGTCTACTATATCGAATCCTACCTGGCGATGAGCGTGCCGGCGATCGGAGCGGGCTTCCTTGCCGCTTCCATTGGGCTTGCGCCAACGACTCTGGTCTTCGGCACGCTCGTGCTCGCGCTCAATGTCGGGGGCCACATTTTGTTGCGGGCAACCGGTCTTGTCGCGGGTGGGGCGGCGGTAGCTGCCTGAGCGTCCAAGCGTTCGCTCCGCAAAAAGGAAAAAGGGGGCCGCTTTGGCCCCCTTGTCACGCCTGCAGATCCCGGGATCCGGTTCTGTCAGTCTTGCGCCTCACCCCATGGTGGGGATCGAGAACTCGGCGCCTTCCTTCGTGCCCGACGGCCAGCGCGAGGTGACCGTCTTGGTGCGGGTGTAGAACTTGAAGGCGTCGGGCCCATGCTGGTTGAGATCGCCGAAGCCGGAGCGCTTCCAGCCGCCGAACGTGTGATAGGCGAGCGGCACAGGGATCGGCACGTTGACGCCGACCATGCCGATATTGATGCGCGAGCAGAAGTCACGTGCCGTGTCGCCATCGCGGGTGAAGATGGCGACGCCATTGCCGTATTCGTGGCTCATCGGCAGGTCTATGGCTTCCTCGTATGTCTTGGCACGCACCACGGAGAGGACCGGACCGAAGATCTCGGTCTTGTAGATATCCATGTCCTTGGTGACGTTGTCGAACAGGCAGCCGCCGATGAAGTTGCCGTTCTCGTAGCCCTGCAGCTTGAAATCGCGTCCGTCGACGGCAAGCATGGCGCCTTCCTCGACGCCGCGATCAACGAGGCCCCTGACCCGGGCATAGGCTTCCTTCGTGACCAGCGGCCCGAAATCCACGTCGTCGCCGGCCGTGTAGGGACCGATCTTGAGGTTTTCGACCCGCGGAATGAGCTTTTCCATCAGCAGGTTCGCAGCCGCCTCACCAACGGGAACGGCGACAGACACCGCCATGCAGCGTTCGCCGGCCGCGCCGTAGCCGGCACCCACCAGCGCGTCGACCGCCTGATCCATGTCCGCATCCGGCATGATCAGCATGTGGTTCTTGGCACCGCCGAAGCACTGCACGCGCTTGCCGGCCGCGCAGCCGCGCGAATAGACGTACTGGGCAATCGGCGTGGAGCCGACGAAACCCACCGCCTGAATGATGTCGTCATCGAGAATGGTATCGACCGCTTCCTTGTCGCCGTTGACGACATTGAGGATGCCAGCCGGGGCACCGGCTTCCAGCATCAGCTCGGCCAGCATCATCGGCACGGACGGATCACGCTCCGACGGCTTCAGGATGAAGGCGTTGCCGGCCGCGATCGCCGGGCAGAACTTCCACATCGGGATCATGGCCGGGAAGTTGAACGGCGTGATGCCGGCGACGACGCCAAGCGGCTGGCGCATCGAATACATGTCGATGCCGGGCCCTGCGCCCTCGGAATACTCGCCTTTCATCATGTGCGGTGCGCCGATGCAGAATTCGGCCACTTCCAGTCCGCGAATGACGTCGCCCTTGGCGTCGGGAATGGTCTTGCCGTGTTCCTTCGACAGCGCCTCGGCGAGCTTGTCCATGTCGCGGTGCAGCAGGTCGACGAACTTCATCAAGACGCGCGCGCGGCGCTGCGGATTGGTCGCGCCCCAGGCAGGCTGGGCAGAGGCGGCGTTCTCGATCGCCGCGCGCATTTCGGCCGGGCTCGCCAGCGCGACCGTGGCCTGGACTTCGCCCGTGGCCGGATTGAAGACGTCGGCGGTACGCCCCGACGTTCCCGCGACATGCTTGCCGCCAATGAAGTGACCGATCTCACGCGTCATGGAAGAGCCTCCCGGATGATTTTCTGTAACTGGTTCTCGGACGGATTCTGCCGCCGCTCATTGCCCCACAGTCTGCACCTTGCGCAAGGAAACGCAACGCTCGACGGAGCGTAGCCGTTGTGCGAAAATTAAAGTTCGGTTTCCTATCGTGGCTATGTCGCAGTGCAAATTTCGAGAGGATGCGATGTGCGAGAACAGCGGTTGTCGTCATGAACTGGGATGACGTGCGCATATTTCTTGCGGTCGCGCGCGCGGGTCAGTTGCTGGCGGCGGCCCGCAGGCTCGGGCTCAATCATGCGACAGTGGCGCGGCGTGTAACCGCGCTGGAGGCGGCGCTGAAGACGAAGCTCCTTGATCGGCGGACCAACGGCTGTACGCTGACGCCGGCGGGCGAACGCTTTCTCGCCGGGGCGGAGGCGATGGAGGTGGAAATGCTGGCCGCCGCGGCCGCCACGGAAGCGGATGTGGAGGTTTCTGGGACCGTGCGGATCGGCGCCCCTGACGGGTTCGGTGTTGCCTTTCTGGCGCCTCGGCTCGGGGAGCTTGCAGCCCGCCACCCCGGATTGACGGTGCAACTCGTGCCCGCGCCGCGCTCCGTTTCGCTATCACGGCGCGAAGCGGATATCGCGGTCACCGTCGAACGCCCCGAGCATGGTCGGCTGGTCGCGAAGAAGCTTGTCGACTACACGCTCGGCCTCTTCGCCCACGCGCGTTACCTTCACCAGCATGGGGTTCCGCAAGCCCCTGCCGACCTTTGCGGCCACCAGCTCGTCGGCTATGTGGAGGATCTTGTCTACTCGCCGGCCCTGGCCTATGCGGGCGAGGTGTCGCGCGACTGGCAGGCCCGTTTCGAGATCGCGTCCGCGCTCGGCCAGACGGAGGCTGTGCGCTCCGGTGCTGGCATAGGCATCCTGCACAGTTTCATCGCCCGCCGCGATCCCGATCTTGTCAGGATCCTTCCGGAAAAACGGATCCACCGCGCCTACTGGCTCGTATATCACGAGACGTCGCGCGACCAGCGCTCCGTGCAGGCCGTGGCGGACTTCGTAACGGATATTGTGGCGCGCGAGAGGGGAACATTTTCCTGATCCGACCAATTGGCCGCAAGATCCGCGATTGACTTGCCTTGCTCCCTGGCGAAAAGTTTCCGGAGAAATATATGGGGGCATTGAAATGAAGCGCACTGCAATTCTTGTTTTCGTCTTTGCGTTCGGCATTTTCCTTGCGGAAGGCGTTTTCGCGTCCGCTCAGGCGAGGTGCCTGACCCAGGAATTCTATTTCAGTGTCGGTATCAACCGGGGCGCAGATCCGATCAGCACGATAACGGGTGGCAATTGTGAGTACTTCTTCATGGCGGGCGGACGTTCGACCTTCACGAACGCCTCCGTGACGAAGAAGGCGGGTCATGGTCGTTTCGAGCAGATCGGCCGCTTCAGGTTCCGCTATACGCCGAGCCGCGGATACAAGGGTGAAGATCACTACGCCATGAAGATTTGCGGGCGAAATCTCATGGGCAAGGGCTGTTCGGTCATAAGTTTCAAGGCGATCGTGAAATAAGGCGGGGCCGGATCTGGCGCACGGCTCATGCCACGCCGGTTTGGGCCATATGCTTTCGCCGTGCCGCGCGCCGGACCTGAACGATCTCCGCCAATATCGAGAGCGCGATTTCCTCCGGCGTGATGGCGCCGATGTCGATGCCTGCGGGCGCCGACAGTCCGGCGATCCGTTCCGGCGCGATCCCGGCTTCGGCAAGTTCGTCGCGCAGGCTCGCCGCCTTTGCCCGGCTCCCCACGAAGGCGACATGGGCGATCTCGCGTGACAGCACGGCCTTGAGCGCGTCCATGTCGCCGCGCCCCTGCGTTGCGACGACGGCGTAGACGTTGCCCGATGGCAAATCGTCGAAACCCGCAATGCGTCGGGCTAGCCCCTCGTAGGTGTCCAGGTCGCGCGGAGAGGCGGCAAGTGCGGCATCAAAACCGAAACGCGGGCCCAGATCGACCACCGCACATCCGACTGGCGTCACCCCGCACACGAGCAACAACGGCTGCGGCCGCATCGGTTCGATGAAGATGTCGACTGTTCCCCGGGAAGGGCAGTGGCTGCGGTAGTATTCGACGCCGTCGCGTGTCTCGCCGGCCTTCACGCCTTCCTGGCTGAGAATTTCGTTCGGCTGGACGGATATCAGCCGTGGTTCGCCATCGCCGAGTGCCCGCTTGACCGCGCGCAGGACAGCACCTTGCGCGCAGCCGCCGCCGATCCAGCCAAGCATCGTGCCATCCTCCAGGATCACCGCCTTGGCCCCGGCCTTGGCGGCGGTCGCGGCGACGGTGCGCACGACGGTCGCGAGCGCAAAGGAGGCGCGCTCCGACCGCAGGCGGTTGATCGTGTCGATGATCGGGTCGGCGGGCGTGTCGGACGCTGTCATTGGTGCTTGCCTCAAAGGCGTGCCAGATAGGGTTCGAGCTTCGCCAAGCTCTCCAGATTGTGGGCCGGGGCGAAGAGATCGAGATGGGGCAGGGCGGCCTGCATGCCTGTGGCGACGGGCTCGTAACCCTGCCATCCGGCCATCGGGTTCAGCCAGGCGATATGTCGGGTGCGCTTGCGAAGTGCGGACAGTTCCCGGCCGAGTTCCGTGGCCTTGCCCGTATCGTAACCATCGGAAACGATGATGACCGCTGTTCGCCCGTGCACGACGCGGGGCGCGTGGTGGCGGTTGAAGGCGGCAAGGCTCTCGCCGATCCGCGTGCCGCCGGAAAAGCCGCGCGCGATCAGCGAAAGCCGGTCCAGCGCGCGCTGCGGATCGCGTTCCTTGAGAACCGGCGAGACGTGAACCAGCCGCGTGTGGAACAGGAAGGCGTCGGCTTCGCGCGCGTGGTCGAGAAGTCCGTGCAGGAAACGCAGGAAAAACGCCGAATAGGGGTTCATCGAAGCGGAGACATCGAGCAGTGCCACGATCCGAAGCGGTTTTTCGCGTCGTTTGCGAAAGCTGAGGTCGGCCGGATCGCCCCCACGCGGGATCGAATGCCGAATGGTGGCTCTGAGATCGATCCGTCGTCCCTTGCGGCGCAGGCGTTCGCGGCGGGTGAGGCGCACGCGCAAGCGTCGCGCCAGCCGTTCGGCGAGCGCATTGACCTCCGCGAGGGTTGCCGGATCGCCGATGTGACGAAGATCCGTCGTCTCAAGGACTTCCGCGCGCGAGGCACCGCCGCGCCGCGCCGCGTCCATCGCGCCGTCGCTCTCCTCGCCACCCGTATCGTCACGCCGGCGATCCACGTGATCGGGCAGACCACCTGAAGGCGTACCTGCCGGCTGCCCGCGCATCTTGTCCATGCCTGCCGGCGGCTTGTCGGTCGCTCCGCTCACACGCGTCGCGGCCTTGACTCCGCGTCCCAGCCAATGCGCGTCGAACAACGCATCGAAACGGGCCAGATCGTCATGACGGGCACAGACAAGGGCCTTGATCGCCTGGCGGAGCAGGGAGGGACGGGCCGCGAGCCCGCTCTCGGCCAGCACCATCGCGTCGCTCGCCTCGGAAAGCCCGACGGTGAAGCGGTTGGCGCGCAGGGCCGCCAGAAAGGCAGAGAGCCTCGTCCGCAGGGCGTTGCCGGCCGGGGGGGGAGCCGATGCTGCCGGGTCCGAATGCGCGGAGCCTGGAATGGACCGGGTGGCCGCCATCATGCCACCTTGCCGATAAGCCGGTCGATCACTTCCCTGCTCATCGCCGATTGGTCTTCCCGCGTCTTCAACAGGCAGATCAGCGTGTCGTGGACTGTTTCCGGATTGTCGGCGAGATGGCTGATATCGAGCCCGATAAGCGCCGCCGCCCAGTCGAGCGTCTCCGCCACACCGGGCACCTTCCTGAGATCCTCCTTGCGCACCATGGCGACCAGCCGTGCGATTTCGGCTGCAAGCCGCTGGTCTATGCCGGGAAGCCGTGTGGTCAGGATGCGCGTCTCGCGCGCCTCATCCGGATAGTCGATAGAGTGGTAGAGGCAGCGCCGCCTCAGCGCATCGGAAAGTTCCCGCGTGCCGTTGGAGGTCAGGATCACGCGCGGGATGGTGACGGCATGGATGGTGCCCAGTTCCGGCACGCTTACCTGCCAGTCGGAAAGAAGCTCCAGCAGGAAGGCTTCGAATTCCTCGTCCGCCCGGTCGATCTCGTCGATCAGCAGCACCGCTTGTGTTTCGGACCGGATGGCGGCAAGCAGCGGGCGTTCCAGGAGATAGTCATGCGAAAAGATCTGCTCCTCGATCGCCTCCGCCGACGCACCGTCACGCTCGTGCGTCTTGATGGCCAGCAATTGCCGCTGATAGTTCCATTCATAGAGTGCCGAAGACGCGTCGAGCCCTTCGTAGCATTGCAGGCGAATGAGGGGAGCGGAGTGGATCTCTGCCAGCGCCTTGGCGACCTCGGTCTTGCCGACGCCGGCCTCGCCCTCCAGCAGCAACGGCCTTTGCAGCATGTCCATCAGCGCAAGCGCCATGGCGAGGTCCGTATCCGGCACGTATCCGGCCTCGGCGAGGCGTGTGGCGATGGTCGCGCGGTCAAGCGTCATGATGGTTTCCGGCTGGTGAACATCCGCGTGCCCCCCCCACCCCTACCCCCTGCCCTCAAAGGGGAGGGGGTAGGGGTGGGGTAACCTTCTCTCCGTCAACTCGCGGCCTACCCCGTCAGCCCCAGCCGCTTGCACTCCCTCCAGATCCGCCAGTTGTCGTGCGGCATCTGGATGTGGGTGACGCCGAGATGCGCGAAGGCATCGTTGACGGCGTTGGAGAAGCAGGGCACCGAGCCGACGTTGGGGCTCTCGCCAACCCCTTTTGCGCCGATCGGGTGATGTGGTGATGGGGTCACGGTCCAGTCTGTCTCCCAGAACGGGGTTTCCACCGCGGTCGGGAGGAAGAAGTCCATCAGCGAAGCGGTCGTCACGTTGCCCATGTCGTCGTAGGCGATCTCCTGGCCCATGGCGATGGCGTAGCCCTCCGTCAGCCCGCCATGCACCTGTCCCTCGATGATCATCGGGTTGATGCGCGTGCCGCAATCATCGAGCGCGTAGAAGCGCCGAACCTTGTGAGCCCCGGTATCGACGTCGATATCCATCACGCAGATATAGGCGCCGAAGGGGTAGGTCATGTTGGGCGGGTCATAGTAGGACACGGCCTCCAGCCCCGGCTCCATGTTGGGGGGCACGTTGTTGTAGGCCGCCCAGCAGATCTCCTTCATGGAAGCGGTCTTTTCCGGCAGGCCTTTCACGCGGAAGCCGTCGACGTCCCATTCCAGATCGTCCTCGTGAACCTCCAGCATGTGCGCGGCGATCATCTGGGCCTTCGCCTTGATCTTCCGCGCGGCCATGGCGGTGGCGGCACCGGCAACAGGCGTGGAGCGCGAGCCGTAGGTGCCGAGACCGTAGGGCGCGGTGTCGGTGTCGCCTTCCTCGATGTCGATCATGTCGGCGGGTATGCCGAGTTCGGTCGCCAGGATCTGGGCGTAGGTGGTCTGATGGCCCTGGCCCTGGCTGATCGTGCCCATCCGCGCGATGGCCGCCCCGGTGGGGTGGATGCGGATCTCGCAGCTGTCGAACATGCCGATGCCGAGAATGTCGCAATTGCGGGTCGGGCCCGCGCCGACGATCTCGGTGAAGAACGATACGCCGATGCCCATCAGCTCGCGTGTCTCGCCACGTTCGAAGGCGGCGCGCTTTTCTGCCTGCTCGGCCCGGAGCCCGGCATAGTCCACCGTCTCCATCGCCTTGCGCATGGCGGTTTCGTAGTCGCCGCTGTCGTATTCCCACCCCAGCGCCGAGGGGTAGGGGAACTGCTCCGGCCGGATGAAGTTCTTCAGCCTGAGTTCCGCCGGATCCATGTTCAGTTTCCGAGCCAGCACGTCGATGGCACGCTCCATGGCATAGACGGCTTCGGTCACGCGGAACGAGCAGCGATAGGCCACGCCGCCCGGCGCCTTGTTGGTGTAGACCCCGTCCACCGCCACATGCGCCGTCGGGATGTCGTACGACCCGGTGATGATGTTGAAGAAGCCCGCCGGCCACTTGGACGGATCGGCGCAGGCATCGAACCCGCCATGGTCGGCAAGCACATGGCATCTGAGGCCGGTGATCTTGCCCTCGGCGGTCGCCGCCAGTTCCGTCGTCATGTGATAGTCGCGGGCAAACGCCGTCGCCGACAGGTTCTCGATCCGGTCTTCCACCCACTTCACCGGCCGGCCCAGAACGATGGAGCCGACGATCGAGCAGACATAGCCGGGATAGACGCCGACCTTGTTGCCGAAGCCGCCGCCGATATCGGGTGAGATCACCCGGATCTTGTGCTCGGGAATGGTGGACAGCAACGAGGCGACGGTGCGCACGACGTGCGGCGCCTGAAAGGTGCCCCAGAGCGTCAGTTCGCCCTTGATCTTGTCCATCGAGGCGACGCAGGCGCAGGTCTCCAGAGGGCACGGGTGGCATCGGTGGTAGGAGAACAGCTCCTTCACGGTCACCTCGGCCTTGGAGAATGCGAGGTCGGTGGCCTCGCTGTCGCCCACCGTCCATTCGAAGATATGGTTGTGGTGCTTGCGCGCCCCGTGCGCGCCCTCGGTCTTGCCTTCGAGGTCCTCGCGCAGCACCGGCGCATCCGGCTCCATCGCCTTGAACGGATCGACGAGAACGGGAAGTTCCTCGTACTCGACCTCGACGAGATCCACCGCATCCGCCGCGATGTAGCGGTCCTCGGCGATGACGAAGGCGACTTCCTGATTCTGGAACAGCACCTTGCCGTCGGCCAGCACCATCTGCACGTCGCCGGCAAGCGTCGGCATCCAGGCGAGGTTGACGGTCTTCAGGGTTTCGGCGGTGAGCACCGCCAGCACGCCGGGCAGCGCCTCGGCCGCAGACGTGTCGATGGATTTCACCCGGGCATGGGGATAGGGCGAGCGGACGAAATCGCCGAACACCATGTCCTTCAGCTTGATGTCGTCGACGTAATTCCCCTTGCCTTGCGTGAAGCGGACGTCCTCCACCCGCTTGCGCTTGCAGCCCATGCCTTCCAGTTTGGCCTCGCGCTCCTCGCGCGGAACGGTCATGTCGTTCATTCTGCGGCCTCCCAGTTCTGCGTGCCGTTCATGCGTTCGGCCGCAAGCCGGATCGCGGCGACGATGTTCTGGTAGCCCGTACAGCGACACAGGTTGCCCGAGATACCCATCCGGATCTCCTCGTCGCTCGGGTTCGGGTTTTCCTGCAGCAGCCGGTAGGCCCGGGTGATCATCCCCGGCGTGCAGAAGCCGCATTGAAGCCCGTGCATCTCGCGGAAAGCGTCCTGCAGCGGATGAAGCGTACCGTCGGCCTCCGCCATGCCCTCGATGGTGCGGATGTCGGCGCCATTGGCCTGCACCGCGAACATCGTGCACGATTTTACCGACTTGCCGTCGATATCGAGCGTGCAGGCGCCGCAATGGCTGGTCTCGCAGCCGATATGCGGGCCGGTCAGCTCCAGCTCCTCGCGGATGAAATGGATGAGCAGGGTCCGCGGCTCGACGAGTGCTTCGATCTCTTTGCCGTTCACCGTCATCTTGACGTGGGTCTTTGCCATTCTTGCTGTCTCCTCCCGGCCTCAGGCAGCGCGGTTTTTGGCGCGCGCGATCGCCCGGCGAAGCATGACGCCGGCCATTCTGGTGCGGTATTCGGCAGGGCCCCGGCCATCGGAGGCCGGATTGGTGATCGCCTCGGCAGCCGCCACGGCGGCATCGATCGCGCTCTTGTCGAGGGAGGAACCGACCAGCGCCTCCGCGGCTTCGGCCGCAAGCAGCGGCGTATCGCCGACATTGGTCAGCGCGATGGAGGCGAAGCTGCATGCGCCGCCATGCAGTTTCAGCATCACTGCCGCCGCCGCTGTCGCGTAGTCGCCGACCTTGCGCTTCAGCTTCTCATAGGCCCAGCCGCAGCCGGCGGGCGGCAGTGGAATGCGGATGGAGGTCAGCAACTCGCCGTCTTCCAGCGCGGTGAAATAGGCCGCCTCGTAGAAATCGCGGGCGGCGACCGAGCGCTCGCCACTGGCTCCCTTCAGCACATAGTCAGCACCCAGGCACTGCATCAGCGCCGGCATGTCGTTGCCGGGATCGCCATTGGCGACATTTCCGCCGACGGTGCCGACATAACGGATCTGCGGATCTGCGATGAGCATCGCCGTTTCGATCAGGATGGGGAGGTTGGACGCGATGACCGGTGAGGCGATCAGTTCCGCCTGGGTCGTCGTGGCGCCGATGACGATGGTGTCGCCGTCACGCGATATTCCGCGCAGCGCTTCGATCTTGCCCAGATCGATAAGGTGTTCGGGTGCGGCGAGCCGCAATTTCATCATTGGAATGAGGCTGTGCCCGCCGGCAATGGCGCGGGCCTCTTCGCCATATTGGCCGAGCAGGGCCACCGCCTCATCGACCGTCTTGGGACGGTGATAGTCGAACGATCCCGGTATCACGGTTGTCCTCCCCTGGGTTCCTCCGCTCGGGCACGCCGTATCTGCCAGGATGCGCAAGGGGCGGCGGCCCGAAGGCGACATGGTGCCGCATCGTCATGGCCTCGCGACGGCAATCCCATGAATACGCCGCCGTTTTGCACGAACGACGGTCTTGTGCGCACGAATGACGGTGGTGCAGCGCGAAGGGGGCGAGGGGACGTGACGGTCGAGGCTCTGTGGACGCGAGAATAGGGGGCACCACGGACGGAAAGGCCTGGTCGGCATATTTCTGGATTGTCGAGCACATGAAAACACGTGGTAGTGGGATACCATGCCGTCGGGCCGGCTCCGAGGTCGTTTTTCGCTGGCCTTTTGCTGCCAGGACCATACATGCGGTAGTGCGTGTTCGATTTCCGGCCAGCCAGCCCCCCCGGCCAGCCCCCGGCCAGCAAGGCAATAGCAGCCTGCCCCGTTTCTGATTTCACATGTCCGGCTCAATAGGACGTGGGGAGCATTCAGGTTCGAAACGGTTTTGGCAATGAAGCGATGACGAAACAGAAAAGCGGAAAAAATGACAGTTCATTCCACGGCCATTGTCCCGACCCAGAGTGCCAGCCGCTACCTTCAGCAGCTTTGCAAACATTGGAGCCATAATCTGCAGGTCGGGTTCTCACCCGAAAAGGGAGAGGTCGTCTTTCCCGCCAGCGGCCGCAGCGGCGAGTGGCCCGGCGAGGGGCGGCTCACCCTTGCAGCAGGCGTCGATCATCTGCGGTGCGATCTTGAAGCCAGTGTGCCCGAGCAGCTGGAGGCGCTGAAGGGCGTGGTGCAGAGCCATCTCGACCGCTTCGCCTTCCGCGAGGCGCCGCTCGCCTTCGACTGGAAGGAGTGGGAAGGGGTCTGATCCCCTTCCCCTTTGCGCCAGCTGAACCCGTTCACAGTGAGGGCCGGGCGAATGTGTCGCCGGCCCGCAGCGGGCTCCGTGCAGGAGCGGATGCTGTCGGCGATCAGCTCTTGGCGCCGCCGAACTGCTCCCAGGCGTTCATGGCTTGGGCGGCATACATCAGCGACGGACCGCCGCCCATGTAGATCGCCACGCCCAGCATCTCCTCGTATTCCTGGCGGGTGGCGCCGAGGTTCACGAGGTTGCGGCTGTGAAAGCCGATGCAGCCGTCGCAGCGAAGTGCGATGGCGATGCCCATGGCGATCAGCTCCTTGGTCTTCTTGTCGATCGCGCCATCGGCCTCTGCACCATCAACCATCTTGCGGAAGCCCGCCATGGTGTCCGGAATCTCCTTGGAGAGAACCTTGACCTGCTTGGAGATGGCATCGGTGATCTCGGGATAGGGGGTGGTGCCCATCGGTGTCGTCCTTTCACATTCAAACAGGTTTAATTGATAGCAGAGTTGGCTATCGTCCTGTTGCATTATGTGAATATGCCGTCCCCCGCATTTTGACGCGCATGAAGAAAGGCCGGCGTCCGGGACGCCGGCCTCTGGATCCGCCTGCAGGCGGAAGAGGATCGCCGCGCCTCAGCCGCGTTGGGCCTTCAGCTCCAGCCGGCGGGCATGCAGCACCGGTTCGGTATAGCCCGAAGGCTGCTCACGCCCCTTGAGGACCAGATCGCACGCCGCCTTGAAGGCGATGGTGTCGAAGTCCGGCGCCATCGGCGTGTAGTTGGGATCGCCCGCGTTCTGGCGATCCACCACCTCGGCCATCCTCTTCATGATGTCCATCACCTCCTTTTCGGTGACGACACCGTGATGCAGCCAGTTGGCGATGTGCTGGGAGGAAATGCGGCAGGTGGCGCGGTCTTCCATCAGCGCGACGTCGTTGATGTCGGGCACCTTGGAGCAGCCGATGCCCTGGTCGACCCAGCGCACCACATAGCCGAGGATCCCTTGCGCGTTGTTCTCCACTTCCTGCTTCACGTCGTCGGTCGACCAGCTCGGCCGTGCCGCCACGGGGATCGTCAGGATGTCGTCGAGCGAGGCGCGTTCGCGGCCGGCGATTTCCGCCTGGCGCGCCTTCACGTCCACCTTGTGATAGTGGGTGGCGTGTAGCGTCGCCGCGGTCGGTGAGGGAACCCAGGCGCAGTTCGCGCCCGCCTTCGGGTGGCCGATCTTCTGATCCAGCATGGCGTGCATCAGGTCCGGCATGGCCCACATGCCCTTGCCGATCTGCGCCTTGCCGCGCAGGCCGCAGGCGATGCCGATGTCGACGTTCCAGTCCTCGTAGGCCTTGATCCAGGGCAGGCTCTTCATGTCGCCCTTGCGCTCCATCGGGCCGGCTTCCATGGAGGTGTGGATCTCGTCGCCGGTGCGGTCGAGGAAGCCGGTATTGATGAAGGCGACGCGTGAGCGGGCTGCGCGAATGCAGGACTTCAGGTTCACCGTCGTGCGGCGCTCCTCGTCCATGATGCCGACCTTGACCGTGTTCGGCTCAAGGCCGAGGAAGCCTTCCACCCGGGTCAGGATTTCGTCGGTGAAGGTGACTTCGTCGGGCCCATGCATCTTCGGCTTGACCAGATAGATGGAACCGGCGCGCGAATTGCCAGGGCCGTCGCCCTTCAGGTCGTGCATGGCAATGAGGGTGGTGAAAGCCGCATCCATCAGGCCTTCGAACGCTTCTTCGCCATTGGCGTCGAGAATGGCCGGGTTGGTCATCAGGTGACCGACATTGCGGCTCAGCATCATGGAACGGCCGTGCCGCGTGACGGTGCCCTCGCCATCTGGAGCGGTATATTCGCGGTCCGCGTTGAGCTTGCGGGTGAACGTCTTGCCGCCCTTGGAGACCTCCTCGGACAGGTCGCCCTTCATAAGGCCCAGCCAGTTGCGGTAAGCCTGCGTCTTGTCTTCCGCGTCGACAGCTGCGACCGAGTCTTCAAAATCCATGATGGTCGAGACCGCGGCCTCGATGACCATGTCGGCGACGCCGGCCTTGTCCGCCCCGCCGATTGCGTTGGCGCGGTCGATGACAAGCTCGATGTGAAGTGCGTTGTTGACCAGCAGGACGGCATTCGGCGCGCTTGCCTCGCCTCGGTAACCTGCGAACTTTTCGTTGTCCTTGAGCCCAGTCGTCGAGCCGTCTTCCATGGTGACGACGAGCTTGCCGCCGTCTACCGTATAGCCGGTGACATTGGCGTGAGAGCCCTCTGCCAGCGGCGCCGCTTCGTCCAGAAACGCCTTGGCCCAGGCGATCACGCGCTGGCCGCGTGCCGGGTCGTAGGCCGTGCCGGAGGGCATGTCCCCCATCGCGTCCGTGCCGTAGAGCGCATCGTAGAGCGAGCCCCAGCGGGCGTTCGCCGCATTCAGCGCATAGCGCGCGTTGGTGACCGGGACGACGAGTTGTGGCCCCGCGATGGTGGTGAATTCCTCGTCGATCCTGTCCGTGTCGAGCGAGAAGTCAGGGCCTTCCGGCTCCAGGTAGCCGATCTCGGCGAGAAAGGCCTTGTAGTCCTGAAAGTCGATCGGCCGGCCACGGCGCGCCTTGTGCCATTCGTCGAGCTGGCCTTGCAGCTGCGCCCGGCGTTCCAGCAGATCCCGATTCTTCGGTCCCAGCTCGTTGATCAGGGCGCCAAGTCCAGCCCAGAAATCGGCCGATGCCACTCCGGTTCCCGGAAGGGCTTCGGTCTCGATGAAGTCATGGAGTTCCTTGGCGACTTTGAGACCGGCGGTCTCCACCCGGCTAGACATCATGGCGCTGTCCTGTGTGTTATGGAAGGCAGGGCGCTCGTACGCCCCGCACGTTAGCCGCTCTCATAGCAGGGATGGGACCCGCGCTCAAAAGCACGCCTTGGAAAAGATGTGTTTCCCCCGTGGGCGGCAAACGCGGGCACAGTCTATAATACCGTATAATGAAGTATATAATACCGTATATCATAATTTTATTGGTTATTCGTAAGATTGCGGTTCAATCGAACCACCGGATCGTGTAAATATCCGATCCAACAAGAACAGGCGTCAAATGAGAACAGGGGTCGGATACGGTGCCCACGGTTCTGTCCGGCACAAGGAATTGTGCCAAGGGTAGGCTGCGCCTTGGTCAGCCGGTAAGGGCTTCAGGGGCATATCGTCTGAAGGGTGCCGGGGATTTCGGGGATTTCGCTTCTTGTTTGGCTTACAATACCCTGTTTCTGGTCCGTGCGTGGTGCGTGCGCTCTGTCGTGCGGCTTTGGTGATTCTCGCACTGGCCGCTTTCACCGCCACCCGCGAGCAGGCATTTGCCGGCAGCGGCAACGGCCTTGCACTGACCTATATCTCCACCGCCAGGAAAAATGACGACGGCACCTACATAAAGCAGATGGGGGTAAAACTTCCGCTGCTCAGCGAAGCGGCATTCGGCATGGATATCGGCTTTGCGGGCAGGCTCTATGCCGCGTCCGGCCACTCCGACTCCGTGGCGGCACCTGCAAGCGTCGTGTGGGGCCGGGTCAAGGTCTCCGGTGACGAAACGCTTCCGCTCTGGGACACCTCCACTCTTGCCCTGTCAATGACGCCGCGGGACGATTACGGCAGCGTCAACTGGACGAACACGCGGCATTGGAAGGTTGTTGGGGGCCGGCTCGTCGCCAGTCTCGACGATCGATACTGGGTCAACGTCAACACGCTGGACGACGATCCGATGCGATGGGGGGCGGGAACGGCGCTGCGGCTTGAGGCCAAACGTTACGGCACGGTGGTGGAGAGCGGGATCGATCATCTGAGTGGCGACAGTGCCGTCGTCGCGAACGTGCGCGCGCAGCAGACGCTGGCCGGCGACTTCAGGGTCGCAGCGGCGTTCACGAACGTGCTCGATGCGCCGGTCGCGACGTTCTCGGCGGAAAAGACGTTCGCCGACCATCTGGTGATCAGCGCCTCCCTTTCCGACAAACTGGAAGAAGACGACGCCGAACCGGTGAAAATCTTCAAGGCGAGTTATGCGCTGAAGTGGTGAGGTTCCGGCCTACAACCTGGATATGGATGTGATCGTCGTGCCGCGCGGCCCGGCACCCCTGAAAGCCGAGATCCGGCGATTCCACATCAAGCCGGTGCGCAAGATGCGGTTCGACGAAGACACGCTGCAGACCGTGCTCACGGCCATTGTGGAAAAGCCAGACAAGAGCATGTTGGGTCCGTGCTTCATCCAGCCGGAAGTCCGGCCATAGCGGCTGCAGCCAGACCATATCCCAACGAAGGGTCAGCAGATTCTTTGCAGGACAGGATGGCGGCTCGTCGGGCTTCGGTTGCTCGAAGGCCCAGTATCCGATCGGCGATTTCGTCGCTCCGGGCAGATAATCGCCGTCCGAGTTCTGGTAATAGAACGCCAGATCGAGCTTGCGTCCGTCCTTGTGTGACAAATGGGGGAGAAGCGGAAAGCCGTCCCAGAAGGGCAGATTTGCGTCGAGAAACAGTGTCGTTGTGCCAGGAAAAGTGGTTGCGACGTCTCGAGAAAGAGCGTTGAGAAGTTCGGCAAGTTGCGGAACTACATAGTTGCGATTGAGCAGGCAGAATATCGGGTTGGCAGCGGTGTAGTGTCGGCCTCTGTCGGCAAGGCAGGGAAGCGCAATGCGTCCGTCCCGCGCTGCAAGGGGCGGGACGATAAATACCGTCAGAACCCCGTACAATACGATGAACAAAGTGCCAGCGATCGTCGTCCGCCAAACAGGTGACATGTGACGTGATCGGAGCAATCGCAGCGCAAACCAGGTTACAACGAGCGCGATGCCGCCGATCTGCGTAAGCGCCGTGAGAACGAGAAACGCGACGAGAAGGCCTATCACTCGCATTAGGTGCGCCTTTCCTGCCCCGGTCGTGATGAGCCTATCTGATGGTGCCCCCATTGGTGGCGGGATGATCGCCTGGAGGAGCTGCCCTTACGCCGCCAGTTCCTTCTGATAGTCCTTCACGTCGGTGAAGCGGATATCCGGGTTGCGGTCCTTCTCGTAGTTCAGCATGAATGCGCTCGTCGCCATGAAGACCGGCGAGCCGTCCAGATCTGCGGCCATGGAGCCGCGGTTCTTTTCCATGAACTTGTCGAGCGTGGCGTGGTCGTCGGAATTGACCCAGCGACACGCCTCGAAGCGGGCCGGCTCGAAGGCGATGGGCAGGCCGTATTCGGTCTTCATGCGTTCCACCAGCACGTCGAGCTGCAGCGCGCCCACGACGCCGACCAGCGCCGGTGAGCCGTCATGCGGGGTAAACACCTGCACCACGCCTTCTTCTGCAAGCTGCTGCAGCGCCTCCTTCATCTTCTTCGCCTTCATCGCGTCCTTCAGCGAGACGCGGCGCAGGATTTCCGGGGCGAAGCTCGGCACGCCGCGGAAGACGATGGCCTCGCCCTCGGTCAGCGTGTCGCCGATACGAAGCGTGCCGTGGTTCGGGATGCCGACCACGTCGCCCGCATAGGCCTCTTCGGCGAGCGAACGGTCCTGGGCGAAGAAGAACTGCGGCGTGTGCAGGGGGATCATCTTGCCGGTGCGCGACAGACGCGCCTTCATGCCGCGCGTGAGCTTGCCCGAAACCACACGCATGAAGGCGATGCGGTCGCGGTGGTTGGGGTCCATGTTCGCCTGGATCTTGAAAACGAAGCCGGACATCTTCGGCTCGTGCGGCTCGATGAAACGGGCATCCGAAGGCTGGCCACGCGGGGTGGGGGCGATCTCTGCCAGAAGGTTGATCAGGTCGCGCACGCCGAAATTGCGCAGCGCCGATCCCCACAGCACCGGCGACAGGTGGCCTTCGCGAAAGCCCTGAAGGTCGAACGGCTTGCAGCCGACCTGCGCGAGTTCCAGTTCCTCGAGCATCTGCTCGCGATCGCCATCGGGCAGCAGTGCCCCGACCTTCTCGTCCTGCGCGCCTGAAACCGGCGTGCCTTCTGTCTGTTCGTCCAGTTCGCGGATGGTGTTGGCTCTCAGGTCATAGGTGCCGGCGAACGACCGGCCACGACCGATCGGCCATGTGACGGGGGCGAGGTCGAGCGCGAGCGTGTTCTCGATTTCGTCGAGCAGCTCGAACGGGTCGCGGCTCTCGCGGTCCAGCTTGTTGATGAAGGTGACGATCGGGATGTCGCGCAGCCGGCAGACCTCGAACAGCTTCAGCGTGCGCGCCTCGATGCCTTTGGCCGCGTCGATGACCATGATCGCACTGTCGACGGCGGACAGCGTGCGATAGGTGTCTTCCGAAAAGTCCTCGTGGCCGGGCGTGTCCAGGAGGTTGAAGACGCAGTCGGCATACTCGAACGTCATGACCGAGGTCATCACCGAGATGCCGCGTTCGGCCTCGATATTCATCCAGTCGGACCGGGTCGCGCGGCGGTTGCGCTTGGCCTTCACCTCGCCGGCGAGCTGGATCGCACCGCCGAACAGCAGCAGCTTTTCCGTCAGCGTCGTTTTACCGGCGTCCGGGTGCGAAATGATGGCGAATGTACGCCTGCGGGAGACAGGATCGATCATGATGGTCTTTTCAGGATGCTTTGCAGCGCCAAACACGCAACGCGCCGTCCTTGGCGCAAAAGGCGTGCGCTTGTCAAATGGGAAGCGCGGAATGCCGGGTCAATGCGCAGCAGTCTCGGCTGGGAGGCCTCGCATTGTGGGGCTGCCTCCTGGTGTCGCGTGCTCGATCGCGGATCAACGTTCGGCTCTCCGCCCCCTCAAAATACCTCGTCGCACAGTGCATACCACCGATAGGCCGCTTTCAGATAGGCCTTGCGCAGGGTCGGGAAGGGGAAGCGCTTCAGTGGACCGCGTATGACCGCAGGCAGGTCCGCAGGCGTTGTCGCACCTGCCGCCATGTCCGCCACTGCCACCCCGCACCGCGAGCCCATCGCCACGCCGTTGCCGTGATAGGCAAGGGCCGCGAAGGCGTCAGGCGCAGTGTCGAGCGGGCCGACATAAGGGTTGAGGTTGGCCGACATGCACACGAAGCCCGACCAGACATGCGTCACCTCCACGTCCCGCCAGGCGGGAAACATGCGGTGGAAATCGGCCAGGATCTCCCGCCGTGTCTTCACGTCGCAGCGAGGTGTGGTGTTGGTGCCGCCGCGCATGCCGAAGAGAAAGCGGCCGTCCGGCATCAGCCGGAAATAGTGCAGCAGCCGGCGTGTGTCATAGGCCATCTGGTGCGAGGTCCAGCCCTGCGCCGCAAGTTCGTCCGCCGTGAGCGGTCGTGTCACCAAAACGGAGGAAAGTACGGGCAGGAGGCGGCCCTCGAGCGCCTTGAACGGCGTGCCGGCACGCCCTTCCTCCAGATAGCCGTTGGTCGCCATGACGAGACGGCGGGCGAAAAGCCGGCCGTGGGCAGTGTCCAGTCGCCATCCGCCATTCTCCCGGCAAATGGAGGTGACAGCGGAGCGGCGGTAGAGCTTTGCTCCCGCATCGCGGGCGGCCCTTGCAAGACCCTTGGCGTATTTCAGGGGATTGAGCGCAAAGCCGCGATCAAGCGTCGCTCCGCCGAAGAACTCCGGGCCGGCGACGCCCATCTCCGCCAGTTCAGCGCGCGAGTGGATCTTCAGCTCTATACCGAAGGTGCTACGCAATTGCGCTGCTTCCTCCTGAAGCCCGCGCACCGCCTTTTCCCTGTAGGCAAGGCTCAGCTCGCCGTCGGAATGCGTATCGGCGTCGACGCCATGGGTGGCGAGAAGATCGCGGACATGTTCAATCGCCTGCGCCTGGAAATCAAGAAAACGGGCTGTCTCATCGTGGCCATAGTGTCTGACGAGATCGGTCAGCGACCGCTTCGAGCCGCCGACGCAGCAAAAGCCGCCGTTTCTGCCCGAAGCGCCCCATCCGATGTCTCCCGCCTCAAGAAGCGCCACGTCGGCGCTGTGCCGGGTCGCGAGCCGGAGGGCGGCGTTGAGACCGGTGAACCCGCCTCCGACGATCGCGAAATCGGCCTGTGCGTCGCCTTCCAGCGCGCTGTCGTTGCGCGCCTCCGGTTCGACCGTTGTCTCCCAATAGCTGCCGAGCGGGCGCGTGCGGTCATAGGCGTGAGGAGAGTAGAGCGGCATGGCGGGGACTCGGATGACGTGGGAAAGAAACGCAAAGGGCGCGCGACGATAACGTCGCGCGCCCGGATTTGCGAGATGGTCTGTTCGCGCCGCCGAAGGCGGGCGGATCACTTCTCGCCGGCTGCCGGAATGAACAGGAAACCGACAAAGGTGATCGCCGCGCTGATCGCGAGATAGTAGCCCACCGCCTGGAAGCCATAGGTGGAGGCGAGCCAGGTTGCGATATAGGGCGCGAGCGAGGCACCGAAGATGCCGGCGATATTGAACGTCAACGAGGACCCAGTATAGCGAACGGCGGTCGGGAACGGCAGCGAGAGCGCGGTGCCCAACGGGCCGTAGGTGAGCCCCATGGCGGCGAAGCCCAGCACAAGCATGGTAACCACGCCGGCCGTGCCACCGGCAAACAGCGGTGCGATCGTGAATGAGAACGCTGCGATGATCGCGGTGACGATCAACATGATCTTGCGCACGCCATAGCGGTCGCACAGCCGGCCGGCGATCGGTATGAACACGGCGAAGAAGATGACGCCGATCATCTGAAGGATCAGGAATTCTTCACGCGAATAGCCCAGATGATGCGTGCCCCAGCCCAGCGAGAAGACCGTCATCAGGTAGAACAGCACGAAGGTGGCGAGCGCCGCCATGGTGCCCAGCAGCAACGCCAGCTTGTGGGAGCGGAACAGGTCGACGACCGGCACCGCAACCCGCTCCGCGCGCTCGATTGCGCGGGCGAATTCCGGTGTCTCGGTGATCTTCAGGCGAACAAACAGGCCGAAGATGACGAGCACGGCGCTCGCCAGGAACGGAATCCGCCAACCATAGGCAAAGAACTGTTCGTTGGTCATGAATTCCGTCAGCGCCAGAAAGATGCCGCTGGCGAAAATGAAGCCGACGGGCGCGCCGAGCTGCGGGAACATGCCAAACCACGACTTCTTGCCCTTGGGCGCGTGCTCTGTCGCAAGCAGCACCGCACCGCCCCATTCTCCGCCGAGCCCCAGACCCTGGCCGAGCCTGCACAGCGCCAACAGCAGCGGCGCCCACACGCCGATGGAGGCATAGGTCGGCAGCGCGCCGATCGCGACCGTGGAAATGCCCATCGTCATGAGAGCCGCCACCAGTGTCGCCTTGCGGCCGATGCGGTCACCGAAATGGCCGAAGATCGCCGCGCCGATCGGGCGTGCGAAAAAGGCGATCGAGAAGGTTGCGAAGGATTGCAGCAACGCACTCGTGGGGTCGCTCTCGGGGAAGAAAAGATGCGGAAACACCAGCACGGCGGCTGTTGCGTAGATGTAGAAGTCGAAGAATTCGATCGTGGTTCCGACCATGCTCGCGGCGAGTATTTGGCTCGCGCGGTTGACGGGCGGGGCGTAGGTTGTGTCGGCGATGGTCATCGGTCAGGTCCGAAAGTATCCGAACGCAAAAAGCACGCCGCCTTTGCGCATCAGAGAAAAAACAGTTCTTTCGAAGAGGGTCTTGGAAAACCTCATCGAAGCAGCCTGTCGGGAGGAGGGGCTGAGGTTGGAGGCCTCTTAAACGCAATTTTAAAGCGAAACACAAGATCGGATTTTACAAATAATGCAATATCGGCAGTCTTAACGACACAAATGCAAATATAATTATCAGCAGGCGACGATATGTGTCGCCGTTCGATAACTTGTGGCTGCGGACTGCCTGCGAGTGAGACATGCCGAATTGGGGGGCAACTTGCGGCCTGATGAAATCGGCAAGGGCGCGTAACGGCGTCGGGTCGTGGCACGTTTGGGTGTGGTACAGGAACGGGGCTCAAAAGCTTGGCCACCAGTCCGCACGGGCCGGTTCCAGCGGGCCGTTCTCGAAATCGGGCACAAGATGCTCTCCGAAACGCGCCGCAACGGCAAGGTGTGAAAGGGCGCCGGCTGCTGCACCAGATTCTTGCCCAAGGCGATGCCTATTGCGAACGGTTTGAACGTGCCCATGTCGTCGTGGCAATGCTTCCGGTTGGGCAAAAAGCACGCGGCCGCGTTTCTTCAGGTTGTCGATCCGTCAGAAATCGTGGTTCACAATTGTTTTTCGGTCACCGGGCTGTCGATGTCCGGCTTGATCCCCAAGCGGCCGCCTGGCGCTCGAGCTTTCCGGCATCTCCAGTTCGTGGGTATGGGGTGTCGAAAAGCGGTTGTAGTAGTACTTTGAAAAATCGAAACGAATGAGTCACATAGTGCAAATTCAGACAGTGTCGATCGGCCCGGTCTCGATGTTGTTCAGGAAGTATACGTAAATGTACGAAGACAGTAATCGCTTCGCCGTCGCGCCGATGATGGACTGGACGGACCGTCATTGCCGGGTCTTTCATCGTCTTTTGACCCGGCGCGCGCTGCTCTACACGGAGATGGTGACGACAGGCGCCGTCCTGCATGGCGACCGCGAACGATTGCTGGGGTTCTCCGAGATCGAAAAGCCGCTTGCCTGCCAGCTCGGCGGATCCGACCCCGACGATCTCGCCCGCGCCGCGCGCATCGTCGAGGACTGGGGCTATGACGAGGTCAATCTCAATGTCGGCTGCCCTTCCGACCGGGTGCAGTCGGGTCGCATCGGCGCTTGCCTGATGCTGGAGCCGGATCTTGTCGCCGACTGCGTGGCCGCGATGAAGGCGACCGTTTCCATTCCGGTCACCGTGAAATGTCGTATCGGTGTGGACGATCAGGATCCCGAACTGGGACTCGACCGGGTGGCCGACGCGGTCGTTGCCGCCGGCACGGATGCACTTTGGGTGCATGCCCGCAAGGCATGGTTGAAGGGCCTTAGTCCGAAGGAAAACCGGGATGTTCCGCCGCTCGACTACGAGCGTGTCTATCGTCTGAAGCGGCGCCTGCCGCAGGTCTGGATCGGCATCAATGGCGGTATCGCCAACCTTGATGAGGCAGAAGCGCATCTGGCCCATGTCGACGGCGTGATGCTGGGCCGTGCTGCCTATCACGATCCCGGTATTCTCGCAGCGGTAGACACGCGCCTTTATGGCGAAGAGGGCGAGCCGCGCGACCTTCTCGCCGCGGTTGAAACTCTCTTGCCCTATATCGAGGGCGAACTTGCTCGCGGGGCCCGGCTTTCCCATGTCACGCGGCATATTCTCGGGCTGTTTCAAGGGGTTCCCGGCGCGCGGAAATGGCGTCGCATCCTGTCGAGCGAAGCCGTCAAGCCGGGAGCCGGTGTCGAGGTTATTCGCATGGCGCTGGAGGAACTGGGCGGCGAGCCACTGGACACGGACGCACAGATGCGCGACAGACAGGACGTTGCATTCGCCTGTGCCCGTCCGTAATTATCCTTACGTCATGCGCGCTCGCGCGATTGGGGCGCAACGTCTTCTATACGACGTTCCACGAAGGATTTCCCATGGAACTCACTGCTGATTGGGGCTATCTCGCGAGCCTCGTCCTGGCCCTGCTCGCCTCGGGAGCAATCGCCGGCTTTCTTGCTGGCGTCTTCGGGATCGGGGGAGGCGCCGTGCTGGTACCCATTCTGTATCAGTTCCTCTCCATTCTCGGCGTCGATCCGTCCGTCTGCATGCACGTTTCGGTTGCGACGTCGCTTGGCATCGTCGTGCCCACGTCCATCCGTTCGTTCCTGGCGCACAAGGCGCGTGGCGCTGTGGATCTGAAGTTCCTGAAGGACTGGGCCATCCCCGTACCAATCGGGGCGATCGTTGCCACGTTCGTTGCGGCCTATGTGTCTGGTGCCGAACTGAAGGGGATCTTTGCGGGCGTCGCTGTCCTCATCGGTCTGCGAATGCTGTTCAACCGGGATAGCTGGCGGTTCGGCAATGACATTCCGGCCAACCCCACGCGGGCGATCTTCGGGTTCGTGATCGGCTTCTTCTCCACCCTGATGGGGGTTGGCGGCGGCGTCATGAACAACACGTTCATGACGCTCTTCGGCCGGCCCATCCATCAGGCAGTCGCCACCTCTTCGGGCGTTGGTATCCTCATTTCCGTTCCGGCGGTCATCGGCCTGATCTGGGCTGGCTGGGGCGAGGCCAATCTTCCGCCGTTCTCGCTTGGCTATATCAATATGCTTGGCGTCATATTGGTCATCCCGGTCACGATCTTCTGCGCGCCGTTTGGCGTGCGCGTTGCCCATGCTCTGTCCAAGCGCGCCATGGAAATAAGCTTCGGCATCTTTTTGTTGATCGTCGCCGCACGCTTCGCCTGGAGCCTGTGGGGCTAAGCAGCCCTCGCCACCGGAACGGGGGACCGAGCCCCTTACGGTGTCAGGATCATCCGGCGCCCTTCGACGCGCCACGATGAAAACCGGTCGAGCGCGTTCATGCCAAAGAGACTGGTGTCGAGCGCGCCGTCGCGGGCGACGAAAGCACGCAGGTTCGTGAGCGTCGCGCCGGCGATCGACACACGCGAAAGCCGAACGGGGGCCACCTGCGCGCGCCCGTTGGCCGTGGAGACGACGGCGCCGAAGTGCAGTTTGTCCAGATCGATTCCGGCCGCGCGCGCGTCCTCGGCCGTCAGGGTCACCACGCTCGCCCCTGTATCGACCAGGAAACGCACGGGAGCTCCGTCCACTCTTGCGTCCAGCACGTAGTGTCCCGAGCGGTCGCGCGCCAGCGCCACGGTACCATCGCCGCGTTCCACGGCCATTCCTGGCACCAGCGAGGCCAGCATGTTGCGCCCCATCGTTTCCAGCTCGTAGCGCATGGAGTAACCCGCGACGAGAATGAGCGCGAGCCCACCCCAGAAGATCATGGCGCTCAGCACTTCGCCTACGCGCGGGCGAGCGAAAATGAGGCTGGCAGCCAGCACGAGACCGATCAGCGCGAGCTTGACGAAGGCTGGCCCGGTGCGATCGAAATCGACCTCGGCCGGCGCGCTGTCGTTCCACAAGCCCAGGAAGTGAATCGCCGCCCCGGCTATGATGACGGCCAGCACGATCAGGGCGAGGCCGCGCAGGAACCGTCCCGGTCGGTTGGTCATCGCATGTCACCTTGAAGGTTGCGAAGCCGCGCGCCCAACTCTTCCATCACGGCCGCGCGGCTCTTGTCGCTCAGATGGCTCCAACCGGCGATTTCGTCGAGCGTGCGACCGCAACCCGTGCAAAGCCCGGATGGCTCATCAATCACGCAGACGTTCACGCACGGACTCTTGATCGCGGCTCGCAGGCTCATCTGTATCCATATCTGTGATATCGCGGCCCGCTCGGACCAGGAGGCACGACGTCAGCCGACGCATACCGTCACTTCAAAATAAGGATGTCCAATGGCGAGACAAGACGCGGCCCGCGTCACTGGCCGGCAAGAACGCTGATCGGTGCGTTCAGGATCGTCTTCGGTACCGTCAGCACGATGTTCGCGCCGCGGCCGATGATATCCCCGAGCCGCCCCCCCGTTGGCGAGGGAGCTCCAACGTTCTCCCCTAGCCTGGCATTCAGCAAGGTGTCGCGGAGTTCCGGTGCGATCCGGGCGATCTGAGCGAACTTGTCATGATTGGCGGCGTTCTCGCCGCTGAGCTTGGTGAGGTCGATGACGATGGCGCCGAGCGAGGCCAGTTCCTCGGTATTCCCGTAACGGCCCACACGCTGCTTGCCGCCGGCCAGCAGGCTGGACGCCTTGAGCGCCCGGTCGTCCTTCGAGACGAGTATCAGGAAGGGCTTGTCCGGCTTTCCGGCGCGCTTGAGCTGTTGCTTGAATAGGTCGATATCGATATCGGGCGCGGCGAGCGCAATGATGCCGAAACGGTCCTGATTGATCGGGTTCTTGGAAATGGAGATCTGGCGTAGTGTCTCTACCAGCAGATAGGAACCCATCGAATGAGCCAGGATGTTGATCCGTTTCACACCGGTGGCGGCGATGTCACGAAGCGTCTGCTCCAGTGCGTCTCGGGCGATCTGGGCGCTGTTCATGTCGTAGACATAGTCGGTTACCGAGCCGCGTGAGGCCCAGGTGAACAGCACCGGCACCACGGGTGCCCGGGAATCGTGGACGACCTGGGTAAAGCGATAGAGAGCCTCGGCAAAGCGTGTGTTGTACCCGTGGACGAAAACGAACGCCTCCCTGTCCGCGGGTTTGCGCTTGGCGAGTTCCGAATTGAGAGCGGACTTGAACGCGGCCCGGTCCTTTATGTACGCGGCGCCGCGTAACGTGAAATCCGTTGCGGGATCGCCTGGCGGCCGGCTTGGCCATTCGATTTTTCCCGGCTTGTGCGTCGGCGGCACGGAAACCGTGGCGATCGCATAATTGGGATGTGTCGCGCGTTCGCCGTTGAAATAGGTGGCGGGTTTGTCCGACCGCTCACGGGTGGTGGCGATCAGGATCGTGTGGTTCTCCGCGCCCTGCTCCGCTGCCGTGGAGGTTTCCAGGCTACCGGGGCCCGGCCGGGTGGAGCAGCCGGCAACGAGCGCGCAAACGAGTATCATGGCGCAAACGCGCCGCAACGTTCCGGCAGGCTCGGCAAGGTGTCGGATGGTGTTCATTCGCTCTTCACACACAAGACGGCCCGGGGAAGGGCAGCCGGGAGGCACTTGGCACCGAATGGCGGCGCCGAGCAGGGCAGTTGAGACCATGATAGCCGAAATCCTGCGACATTCATGCGGTGAAACGGTTACCCCGCCAATGAAATGTTCATGGCAGCATCAGATAGGCTGCCACATATCCAAGCCAGGCGGCCTGTTGCGCGGCGCCAATGACATCACCGGTATGTCCGCCGATGCGGGCTTTGGCGAGAGCTCCGACACCGAAGGCGCCGATACCCGCGCCCGCCAGGGTGATCAGCCAGTGGGAAAAGCCGCCGTTGAAGGTCAGCCCCACGTTGATGAGCACGGCGATTCCCGTGGCAAGGCGTGCGGTGGAAAGCGACGGCGCGCCGAAGCGGTGGGACAGCCCTCCCGGACGCGCGGCATCGAGCAGCGTCCACGGCCATAACGCGGCCGCCCGGCTCACCGCCGCCCCGCACACGATCACCATCGCCGCGGCATCAAGGCCCTGCCGCACGATGATCGCGGCAAGGCCGGCTGCGAGAGAGATCTGAAGCAGGATGAGCGCCAGTCCGCCAAATGTTCCGATACGGCTGTCGGCCATGATCTCCAGCCGTCGTTCGCGTGTCGCCCCCCCGAAGAAACCGTCCGCGACATCGGCAAAACCGTCCTCGTGCAGGGCGCCTGTCGTGGCGGCGAGCGCCGTCAAGGCGAAGGCGGCGAGCAGAAGGGAGGGGAGCGCCGTTTGACCGAGAATCAGCAGCACGGTCGCGGCGGGTAAACCCAGAGCGAATCCCGCCAGCGGGAGGCAACGCACCGCATGGCTCAGATTCGGCGGGGCTGCCGGATCGTCGTCGGAGGCAAGAGGGGGGACTGGCACCCGCGAGAAAAACCTGAGGCAGCATCCCAGGTCCGCCAGCCACGACGTCGCCCTCGTTCGTTCTCCCGCGTCGTGTTGCCGCTGCTCGTCGCTTGTCATGATACGCCTTTCCCTCATCCGCGGCCGAGCGGATGGCAACGGTTCGCGCCCGTTGTGCCTTGCCGTTGGTGGCCGGCAGTGAACGTTGTCGCGCTTTTGCGGTGCCGGAAACCCGGCTTGTATTTGGTTATGTGCCGTTTATAGATCGCACCGGTCGCTACCGCCAAACATTCCACCTGATCCGGAGACTTCCCATGCCGCAAACCCCCACGGGGCTGCCCTTTGACGATATTCGCAATCTCATTCCGGAGATGCTCGGCCCCGATACGGCGGCGGTGAAGGTCGTGCGCGAGCGCGAGGCCCATCTGACGAAACCGGCCGGCTCTCTCGGCCGCATGGAGGAGATTGTGGAGTGGCTGGCCGCCTGGCAGGGGGCACAACGGCCGAAGGTCACTCGACCGCTGGTCGCGGTCTTTGCCGGCAACCACGGCGTCACCGACCAGGGCATTGCCCCTTTTCCGCGTGAGGTGACCCATCAGATGGTCGCCAATTTCGCGGCCGGCGGCGCCGCGATCAACCAGATCTGCATCGCCTACGATCTAGGCCTAAAGGTCTTCGAGCTGGCGCTGGAACTGCCCACCGGCGACATCACCATCGAAGATGCCATGGACGAGAAGACCTGCGCGGCCACGATCGCCTATGGCATGGAGGCGGTTGCCGGCGGCATCGATCTGTTGGCGATCGGCGAGATGGGCATTGGCAACACCACCATAGCGGCGGCCATCATGCACGGCCTGTTCGGCGGCGAGGCGAGGGACTGGGTCGGCCCCGGCACCGGACTCAATGCGGAAGGTGTCGCACGCAAGGCCGAGGTCATCGCCAAGGCCGTGGCGCGCAACAAGGGCGCGCTGAAGGATCCGCTGGAAGTGCTGCGCCGGCTCGGCGGGCGTGAGATCGCGGCCATGGCCGGAGCGATCCTCGCCGGCCGGATGCAGCGCGTTCCCGTCATTGTCGACGGGTATGTCGCGACATCGGCCGCCGCCATCCTCTACGCGATGGATCCTGGCGCGCTCGACCATTGCCTGTTCGGCCATGTTTCCGCCGAACCGGCCCATCGCCGCGCGCTTGAGATAATGGGCAAGCGCCCGCTGCTCGATCTCGGCATGCGACTGGGCGAGGGAACAGGCGCGGCCATGGCCATGGGGATCGTCAAGGCGGCCGCCCAGACCCATGACGGCATGGCGACGTTCGCCGATGCCGGTGTAAGCGTCAGCGAATAGGCGCGGGTGCGTTTCCGCAAACGCGTTGTCCGCGAAATCTGGCCGGACGCCCGCGAGGGCGTTCGCGCCCTGGAAGGGGTAAGCGTCAGGACGCCTTCTTCATCGAAGGCCGGTGCGTGGGTTCAAGCGCCGGCATCTCTTCCATGACGCGCGAACGCGGGAAGGTGATGATGACCTCGGTGCCCTCGCGCAGCTTCGAGCGCAATTCCAGCTTGCCGCCGTGCATGTTCATCAGCGCCTGAACGATCGGCAGGCCGAGGCCCGTGCCCTGTTCCGCGCTCTTGATCGCCAGCGAACCCTGGCCGAATGCCTGCAGCACCAGCGGAATTTCGTCTTCGGGAATGCCGGGGCCGTTGTCGCGCACGCTCACATACTGGCCGCCGCCGGCGGTCCACCCCGCCTTCACCGACACCTCGCCGCCCGACGGCGTGAACTTCACCGCGTTGGAGATCAGGTTCAGCACCACCTGCCGGATGGCGCGTTCGTCCGCCCAGAGTTTCGGCAATCCCTCCTGGAACTGTTCGCGGATGGTGAGGCCCTTGTTCTTGGCCCTGAGCTTCATCAGGTGGATGCAGTCGTCCACCAGATGCGGGAGCGTGATCGCCTCCTCGTTCAGCTCGTAGCGGCCCGCCTCGATGCGCGACAGGTCCAGTATCTCGTTGATGAGGTTCAAGAGGTGCTGGCCGGAGGTATGGATGTCGCCGGCATATTCCCTGTAGGTCTTGTTTTCCAGCGGCCCAAGAACCTCATTTTTCAGGACTTCCGAAAAGCCGAGAATGGCGTTCAGCGGGGTCCTCAGTTCATGACTCATGGTTGCCAGGAACCGTGATTTGGCGAGGTTCGCCTCCTCCGCCCGCCGTCGGCTGTCATCGCTCACCGCCTTGGCCTGTTCCAGCTCGATGATGAGCTCGTCCTTCTGCGCGCGGTACTCCAGCATCATCACGTTGGAGGAGAACATGCGGTGGCCGAGGATGGCGAAGAAAACCTGCGCGCCGAGCCCCATCGCCGCCATGGCGTAGTAGACGGGCTCCTGGCGTTGAAGGAACACGTAGGCAAGCGCGATTGTCACCGGCAGTGTCGCGGCATAAAGCGCGCCGGGAATGTTCGACGACAGCATCGTCATCATCGCGATGATGACGAGCACGGTGGCGAACTGGAAGACCTCGAAATTCTCGACGGTCCGGTCCGCCTGCAACAGCATGATAGCGGCCCAGGCGAATCCTTGCAGGAAATCGCCCATCATGAAATTTCGCCGCCAGCGCTTCAGGTCGATGCCGCTTATGGGCGCCTTCTCGAAGCGGTGCGACATCGACAGAAGCAGCAGGTGGGCGAGAATGACCGAACTCACCCAGGAGATGATGGTCGCCGCACCGATCCAGTAGTAGCAGATGCCGGCAATGATCAGGGTGAAGGCCGGCAGTGCGAATGTCGCGGAGATGCGCGTCTTGGCATAGATGAGCGTCAGCTCGTAGTCGAAGTCCGCCCGCATGCCGGACGAACTGCCAAGTTGCTCGCGCACCGACCGGACCGTGCGCGAGACGGCGCGCCGGCGGCCTGCGCGCTGGCTGTTCAGCGCGGTTTTTTCAGCGGTCGATGCGGTGCTGTCGGCTTGCATGGGCACGCGTGCGGGGCTCGAGTTTCGCGGCGCCGAAACCCTGTCGCCGCCGCTTTCCTTGGAGCGGCGGCGCCGGGCAGGGCGGGCTGTGACTTAACAGATTGTCGCCATAATTCCTTAAGAACAGATTCAACGGAGTGGTTAATTGGCAACCAAATTCGCCATTCTTGGTAAATCCGTGAGGGCCCGCAGGCGGTGTGGCGGGGGCTTGCCGCAGCCTGCCCGTCATGCTCGACTGCGTTGCAAACAACGATTGGGGGAGGGTTCTCAAGGATGAAACTGTATGACAGCGGTCGCGCGCCAAACCCGCGCCGTGTTCGGGTGTTCCTGGCCGAGAAGGGCATCGATTTGGCGTTGGAGCAGGTCGATATCGGCAAGCTTGAGCAAAAGAGCGATGCTTTCACCGCGATCAACCCCTACCAGCGGGTGCCGGTTCTGGAACTTGATGACGGAACGCTGATTTCCGAAACCGTGGCCATCTGTCGCTATATCGAGGAAACACATCCCGAGCCGCCGCTGATGGGCATCAACGCCATCGACAAGGCGATGGTGGAGATGTGGCAGCGACGCATGGAACTCACCTTGTTGCTGCCGGTCGCCTTCGTCTTCCGCCATCTGCATCCCGCGATGAAGGAGATGGAAGTTCCTCAGGTCGCCGAATGGGGGGAGGCGAACCGGCCCCGGGCCATCGAGCAGATGCGTTTTCTGGACGCGGAGCTGGCCAACCGCGCCTACATTGCCGGAGAGCGCTTTACCATCGCCGATATCACCGCAATGATCGCCCTCGATTTCTGCAAACCATCGCGCATCGAGATACCCGATGACCTGCCGAACCTTTCGCGGTGGTACGAGGCGGTGAAGGCGCGGCCGAGCGCGCAGGCCTGACGTGGCGCGCGAGGTGAGGCCTCCGCGATCTGTGGTTCTCGCGCAACGAGCGGCCTCGCCTTGTCACTCCGCCACGCTGTGTTCCATGATTTGACCTTGGCCATGAAAGACGATGCTTCGGCGCCCGACCTGGGCACTCTTCTCAGCGAGATCCGCGCCTGTCGTATCTGCGTGGAACGTCCGTTGGCGCGCCCGCTTGCGCACGAACCGCGTCCGGTCGTGCGTGCAAGCCGCTCGGCCAGGCTTTGCATCTGCGGACAGGCCCCCGGCACCCGCGTCCATGCCTCGGGCCTTCCTTTCGACGATCCGTCAGGCGAAAGGCTGCGCGATTGGCTGGGTGTCGACCGCGACACCTTCTATGACGAGAGCCGTCTCGCGATCATTCCCATGGGGTTCTGTTTCCCCGGCCAGGACGCCAAGGGCGGCGACCTGCCGCCCCGGCGCGAATGCGCCGCCAACTGGCACGACCGGCTGTTCGCCGCCCTGCCGCAGGTCGAACTCGTTCTGGCGATAGGGCAATATGCGCAGGCCTATCATCTGGGACGCGAACGCAGGCGCACCTTGTCGGAAACGGTGGCCGACTGGCGTCAGATCCTCGCGGAGGCGCGCCAGCCGCGTCTGCTACCGCTGCCGCATCCTTCCTGGCGCAACAACATCTGGCTGCGGCGCAATCCGTGGTTCGAGGCGGAACTTCTTCCGGTCCTGCGGGAGGAAGTCGCGCGGCTGACGGCATAAGAGACAGCGAGCGATCCGGGCTTCCTCAAAAGGAAAAGCCCCGGTTGCGGAACAAAATCGCCGTCCCGCCTCCAGGGCTTGTGTTGATCGCGGTGCGAGACCGCTGTCAGTCCTTGTTCGGCGCGCCAAGGTCCACCGGGCGGCCCGGATCCATCGTCCAGCCCACCATCGATGCGTCGTAGAGCTTGACGTTCTCGTAGCCGAGCACCTCGTGCAGCACGAACCAGTCGGCGGATGCCCAATGGCCGGTGTTGCAGTAGGAAACGATATTGGCGTCCGGATCGCCGACCTTGGCGGAGGCGATCATGGAAAGCTCCGCCTTCGGCTTCAGCTTGCCGGTAGCGGCGTCGAAGAAGGTATTCTGGTCGAGGCTGACGGCGCCGGGCAGGCGGCCAGGGCGTGAAGCGAGCTTGTGCTTCGTCTCGCCGGTGAAGAAGGCCTCGGGGCGCGCATCGACCAGCACCGTCCTGGTGCCGAGGTCCCCGGCCACCTCGTCGGTGGAGATGATGATGTCCGGGTCGGGAGCCGCCTTGAAACTGGCCGCCTTGGGTTCGACCTTGTCGGTGGAAAGCTCAAGACCCGCCGCTTTCCAGGCGCGGATGCCGCCGTCGAGTATGGCCAGATTGTCGAGGCCCAGCTCCTTCAGTGTCCAGTAGACGCGAGTGCCGGCGGAAAAGTCGGAGCTCGATGCTCCGCTGGGGATCACGACCACCGTCTTGTCCTTCGTCACGCCGATGCCGGAGAGGTAGGCCTCGAGTGCATCGACGCTCGGCATCTGCGCTGGCACACCGTCGCGCTTGGCGCGCCAGGCGCCGGGGTAGGGCGCGGAGATCGCCCCGGGAACGTGACCGTCCCCATAGGTGGCGGCCTTGTCCTTCGCCGTCGCCGGCCGGATATCCAGAATGACAAGGTTCTTTTCGTCGAGATGATCCTTCAGCCATCCGGTGGTCACCAGTGGCGAGAGGGCGGGTGTCGCGGCCAGCGCCACCGTGGCGGAGATCGCAACCGCCGCGATCGCTGTGGCGAAGCTCTTGATGGGGGACAGCATGGGGGGCTCCTCGGTGAAACGATGCAGATTGAATTGACATTCGCATCCAAAAAGGACAAGCGTGTCAGTGCGCAAGTTTAGAAGAAAAATCTAATATTCCACGGATGTGGATGCGTGATGGAAGCTGGATATCGATAATGTTGATATATGTAGAAAAATATTCTAGGGAAGTCTGACAATGATAGACAAGGTCGACCGTCGTATCCTCTCCATCCTGCAAAGCGATGCGACCGTTCCCGTGGCCGAGATCGGCCGTCGGGTGGGGTTGTCCACCACGCCGTGCTGGAGGCGCATCCAGAAGCTGGAGGAGGACGGCGTCATCCGCAAGCGCGTCGCGCTTCTCGACGCGCCCAAGGTCAACGCCAAGGTCACGGCCTTCGTCTCCATCACCACAAACCAGCATACCGACGACTGGTTGCGGAAGTTCGCGGACGTGATCCGCGAGTTTCCCGAGGTCGTCGAATTCTACCGTATGGCCGGTTCGGTGGATTACCTGCTGCGCGTGGTGGTGCCGGATATCGATGCCTATGACGTTTTCTACAAGAAGCTGATCTCGAAGATCGATATTGCCGACGTCTCCACCACCTTCGCGATGGAGCAGATCAAGAACACCAGCGAGTTGCCGCTGAACTACATCGTCATCGGCAAGGAGCGGGCAGGCTCTGCGGACTAGAACGCTTTCCGGTCAAACGGACCCGTTTGATCGACAAGAAATCGCCCCAGGGGGTGGAATAAGCGGCCCATCCCTCGAGACGGGCCGCCCCCGTCAAGGCTCCCGCAAGACGGCCCGCCGGCCGTTCCTGTCGTGTGCTCCCGGTCTATTTCTCGCCCTTTTCCAGTCGCGCGATCAGGCTGGATGTATCCCAGCGCTTTCCGCCCATGGCCTGTACCTCGGCGTAGAACTGATCGACGACGGCCGTCACCGGCAGCCGGGCGCCGTTGGCGCGTGCCTCGTCCAGACAGATGGAGAGGTCCTTGCGCATCCAGTCCACCGCGAAGCCGAAATCGAACGTTCCGTCCGCCATCGACTTCCAGCGGTTTTCCATCTGCCAGGATTGCGCCGCGCCCTTGGAGATCACGCCGATCACTTTCTCCACATCCAGATCCGCCTTGCCGGCGAAGTGGATCGCCTCCGACAGCCCCTGCACGAGGCCTGCAATGCAGATCTGGTTGACCATCTTGGTGAGCTGGCCGGCGCCCGTCTCGCCCATCAGGCCGACCATCTTGGCGTAAGCGTCGATGACCGGCCGCGCCGTCTCGAAAGCATCCGCATCGCCCCCTACCATAACGGTAAGCTGGCCGTTCTCCGCCCCTGCCTGACCGCCGGAAACGGGGGCGTCGAGAAAGGTAAATCCCTGGGCCTTCGCGGCGTCGTAAAGTTCGCGCGCCACATGGGCGGATGCGGTCGTGTTGTCGATGAAGATCGCGCCTTCCTTCATGCCCTTGAAAGCGCCGTCGGGTCCCAACGTGATGGATCGCAGGTCGTCGTCATTGCCGACGCAGCAGAACACGAAATCGCAGCCCGCCGCCGCCGCCGCAGGGGTCGCCGCGCGCTCTCCGCCGTACTGCTTCACCCAGGCCTCTGCCTTTTCCGCGGTGCGGTTGTAGACGGTCACATCATGTCCGCCGCGCGTCTTCAGGTGGCCGGCCATCGGGTATCCCATGACGCCGAGACCGATGAATGCGACATTCGCCATGTTACGTTTCCCCCACGGATTTCGTTGAAAGCAATGAGCGTGCCGACGCGCGCCCTGCGTCGATCGCAAGCCTAATCGAAGACGGTGCCCGAACGGAAGGTCGTTTCAGAGCGAAAGTGCCTGGTCCAGATCCGCGATCAGGTCGTCGGCATGCTCGATGCCGATCGAAAGCCTGAGCAGGTTCTTTGGAACGCCCGTCGCATCGCCCTCGATCGAATAACGGTGCTCGACGAGGCTTTCCACCCCGCCCAGCGACGTCGCGCGCAGGAAGATCTGCAGTCGTCCGGCGGCGGCCAGCGCGTCCTCAGCTCCGCCCTTGACAAGCACCGAGACCAGCGAGCCGAACCCGCCGCTCATCTGACGTACGGCGATGTCGTGGCCCGGATGGGTTTCAAGTCCCGGATAGAGCACCCGCTCCACCTTGTCGTGGCCGGCCAGGAAGCGCGCGATGGCTAGCGCGTTGGCGTTCATCCGCTCGACGCGAAGTGAGAGCGTGCGCAGGCCACGCAGCAGCAACCACGCCTCGAAGGATCCCAGCACGGCGCCCGCGTCATGCCGTTCCTCAGCGATCAGACGCCAACGCTCCGAAGAGGCGTCGCGGGCGGAGACGACGCCGGCGAGCAGATCGGAATGGCCATTCAGCGCCTTGGTGGCGGAATGAACGACGAAGTCCGCGCCGAATTTCATCGGCTGGCAGACGAGCGGCGTCGACGCGGTGGCATCGACAACCAGCACTGCCCCCGCCTCATGTGCGGCATTCGCTGCGGCCTCGATGTCGGTGACCTTCAATGTCGGGTTCGAGGGGGTTTCGATGAACACCAGATCGGCTGCGGCCTGTTCGAGCGTTTCCGACAGTCTGGCCGGATCGCTTGTGTCGCATTCCACGAGTGCAAGCGCGTTGCGCTTGCAGAACTTGCGAACCCACACCGTCGTTCCCCAGTAGATGCCCGACTGGACGACGACGGCCGCGCCTTGCGGGACGGAGCGAAAAACCGCTGCGATCGCCGCCATGCCGGAAGCGAAGAGGCGGGTCTCTTCGGCCCCTTCCATGCGCGCGATCAAAGCTTCGGCCTGCCGATAGAGATCGTTGTCGTCGCGCGAATAGAGGTGGCCGGGGCTGGGCAGCGCATAGTCCGTGCCGCGCGCAAAGGTGGTGGCCGGAGCGATGCCGGGGACGACGGCACCCGTGCGTGGGTCGGGACTTCCACCCGCATGGGCAAGGACGGTGGCGATGTTCTTATCTGTGCTCATGGTGGCTCCCGAAATGCGGAATTCATCTGAGGAATAGGCGGTGGAGACCGATTAGAAAAGAGAAAACCCGGGTTTGCCTGCGCATCCGGCCCCCGTTACCGCCACGTCACGCGTATTAATGGCTTCGTCCGGGTAGCGACAGCCCCCTTGTTTCAAGAAGGTGGGACCGGACCGCCAAGGCGGGGCCGAGCAAATTGAATGAGCCCCTGAGACGACGGGGCGATCTGAGCGGAATGAGCGCGTGAGGTGGGGAGGCCTGCCTCACGCGCCTTTCTGTTTCCACGAGTGCGGCGCTATCGAGTGCCGTTCCGCTCGCGGCGGATGAGGGGCGGATCAGGCCGCCTGCATCGCCTTCAGGTCATTTTCCACTGTGTCGATGGGCATGACGTTGAAGGTGTCGACCAGCACCTGAAGCACGCTCGGCGTGATGAACGCCGGCAGGCTGGGCCCGATCCGGATGTTCTTCACCCCCAGATGCAACAGGGCGAGCAGGATGCAGATCGCCTTCTGTTCGTACCACGACAGCACCAGGTGCAACGGCAGGTCATTGATGGAGCACTCGAATGCATCGGCAAGCGCCATGGCCACCTTGACCGCGGAGAAGGCGTCATTGCACTGACCCATGTCGAGCAGACGGGGCAGGCCGCCGATATTTCCGTAGTCATGGCCGATGACGCGGAACTTTCCGCAACCCAGTGTCAGGATCGCCCAGTCCTGCGGCAGGGATGTCGCCAGGTCGGTGTAATAGCTGCGGTCGAATTTCACGCCGTCGCAGCCGCCGATGAGAACGAATTTCTTCAGCGCTCCCGACTTGACCGCATCGATGATGGTGTCGGCAACCGACAACACTGCGTTATGGCCGAAACCGACCAGATGGTCGCCGGCGTTCGTCTCGTCGGTGAAGCCCGGTGTGGCCTTGGCCGCCTCGAGCAGCGCGGAGAAGTCGCTTCCCTCGACATGCTTCACGAAGGGAAACGCCACGAGGCCGCAGGTGTAGATCCTATCCTCGTAGGTCGGCGCCGGCCGCTGAATGCAATTGGTGGTCATCAGGATGGGGCCGGGGAAATTCTCGAACTCGCGACGCTGGCGCATCCAGGCCCCGCCGTAATGCCCTGCGAGATGGGGATACTTGTTGAGCTCGGGATAGCCGTGCGCCGGCAGCATTTCGCCGTGGGTGTAAATGTTGATCCCGGTGCCTTCGGTCTGCTCCAGCAGTGCCTTCAGGTCCTTCAGGTCATGGCCGGAAACCAGAATTGCCTTGCCCGGAACATGGCCCATGCGCACAGCCGTGGGCACGGGATGGCCGTAGCTGCCGGTATTGGCTCCATCGAGCAGGGCGAGGACAGCGACAGTGACTTCGCCACATTTCAGGTTGAGTGCGATCAGCGCATCGGGATCGCTCAACCCCTCGGCCAGCTTCGCCAGGGCTTCGATCATGAACGCGTCGACAACCGGGTCTGTCCGGCCAAGGCGGCGCGCATGATGGGCGTAGGCCGCCATTCCTTTCAGGCCGAAGAGCAGCAGATCCTGCAGGCCGGTCACGTTCTCGCCCTGACGGGCGCGGCGGGCGGAGATCCCGACCTTGTAGGCGTTGGTCAGGCGCTCTTCACGAGAGGCTCCGCTGGCCTCCGGATTGGCAGGATCGGTCATGGTGTCGACCGCAACAATCAGCGCCTCGATACTTTCCGCGTCGAAATTGACGTTGGTGACGGTGGTGAACAGCGCATTCTCAAGCTGCGCCGACGCCCCTTGCGGCCTTTGTTCGGCCGGAACCGTCGAAAGCGATCGGGCAAGGCGCTGGGCGGCGTCTATCAGCAGATCCTGAAGGTCTGCGACGTCAGGTTCCTTGCCGCAGACGCCGATGTCGGAGCACCCGCCGCCGGGCGTGGTTTGTTCGCATTGATAACAAAGCATCCTGGATCCCCATTTCTGGAGCTCATCCCGATCGGGTTGAATGGACCAGATCGACAGGACCATGCTCAACATCTTGATCTTGAGCATGTTTCCGGCCGCTCGGACGGTTCAGTCAGAACGGAAACGCTCCGGGCGCCCGCAAGCGGGCATGCCTTTCCCGTTCCTACCCTTGACGGGTGGGTTGATAACGGGATGTTTCGAGATGACCAAAAGGAGTATATTAAATACCCCATTTGTCGCTCGAACCATGATCCGCGTGGATGGACGTGTCAAGCGGGCGTATCGGCATACGGCGGCGACGAATTCGCGCTAATATGAAAAGGAAGACCGGGCGCAACAGGCCCGTTTTAGAGGACAGGAGACCTCTGTCGCACCATGAAAGTGACGCAATTCACGGACTTTTCGCTGCGTTTGCTGATGTATCTGGCGCAGGAGCCCGATCGCCTCGTGACCATAGGTGAGGTGGCCGAAGTCTACGGCATCTCGTCGCAGCACCTGAAGAAGGTGGCGCAGAGCTTGTCTGGCGCCGGACTGGTGAAGGCGGTGCCGGGCAAGAAGGGAGGGCTGCGGCTGGCCTGTTCGCCGACGCAGATCAATCTCGGGCAACTGATCCGCCGGCAGGAGAACCTGACGTTGCTCGATTGCGCCGCATGCCCCTTGAAAACGTGCAAGCTGACCAGGCTTTTCGATCAGGGGCTTTCCGCGTTTCTGGACGTTTTCGACGGAAAGACACTTGCCGACATCGTCTAGAGCGCGTTCCGACCAAGCGAAATCGCTTGGTCGACAAGAAACCGCTTCAGATCAAAATCCTGAGCATATTCTTGTCCATCGGATTGAGTAAATCTGATTGGAATATGCTCTAGGGTGTGGCCCCATACCCTGCGTCCGCCTGACGTGCGACCGCCGGCCTCAGCGCTTGAGGTGCCGGGTCAGGCGCGCCTCAAGCTTGTCCCACACTCTGCGCAACCCTTCCACCAGGATGATGTAGAGCATCGCCGCCCATAAATAGGCCTGGAAGTCGTAGGTTCGCGAATAGATCCGCCGGGTCTCGCCCATCAGATCGAAGACCGTGACGATGGAGACGATGGCCGAGCCCTTTAGCATGAGGATGACCTCGTTGCCATAGGGCCTCAGCGCTGTGATCAGTGCCTGCGGCAGCACGATGCGGAAGAAGATCACTCCGCGCTTGAGCCCCAGCGTCTTGCCCGCCTCGATCTGTCCTGCGGGCACGTTGCGGATCGCGCCGGCGAGGATTTCCGCCTGATAGGCAGAGGTGTTGAGCGTGAAGGTCAGCAGCGCGCAGCCCCAGGCGTCACGCAACAGCCACCAGAGCCCGATATCCTGCAGGAACGGACGGAACGATCCCGCGCCGTAATAGAACAGGAACACCTGCGCCAGAAGTGGCGTGCCGCGGAAGAAATAGACGTAGGAATAGGCGATGCGGCCGATGATCTTGTTGCTGGACAGGCGCCCCATCGCCACCGGCAGCGAGACCAATGCTCCAAGAACGACAGATAACCCCACCAGTTCGATGGTGACGATAAGCCCTTTTATGAACTTGGCCCCGTATTTCGCCATGAATTCCGGATCGAAGGAACTTACGAGAAAGGCGACAAGCCCCAGTCCCATCGCGATCCAGAAACCCATCAACGCGTAGCCGGCGATCCGGGTGAAGGTCCAGGGGCGCGCTGTCTTGACGGGGGCGGGCGGGGCTTCGGCGGCTGCCGATCCGAGGCTCATCGCGTGTCCCCCTTGCGCGCCCAGGCGTCGATGCGGGCAAGTCCCGCGGAAGAGATCATCGACAAGACGAGGTAGATCAGGCAGGCGAGCCCGAAGAACAGAAAGGCCTCCTTGGAGACGCGCGCGGCTACACCTGACATGCGCAGCAGGTCGGAAAGACCGATCACCGAAACCAGCGCGGTGTCCTTCAAAAGCACCAGCCACAGGTTCGACAGGCCCGGCAGGGCAAGCCGGATGAGTTGCGGCAGGATGACGAGCCGCATGGTCTGGTAGCTCGACAGGCCGAGCGCGTAGCCCCCTTCGTACTGGCCCTGGGAAATGCCGCGGAAGGCGGACAGGAACACCTCGCTGGAATAGGAGGAGAACACCACCCCCAGAGCCACCATGCCCGCCAGGAAGCTGTTGATCTCGATATAGACGCCTTCGACGAACAGGCCGATGAACGCCTGCAGGCCGATCTGCACGCCGTAATAGATGAGAAACAGCGTCATCAGTTCCGGCAGGCCCCGAAAGATCGTGGTGTAGATGTCGGCGGCGCGCTGGAGGTTTGAATCATCGGAATTCTTGGCGAGTGCCAGCAGGAATCCCTGCAACAGTCCGAGCGGCAATGTCGCCAGCGCCAGGGCGATGGTCAGAAGTGTGCCGGCGGCGATTTCGTCGCCCCATCCTTCTTTGCCGAAGGAGAGCAGCGTCAGGACGTGGTCCATATGTCGGCCTGGGCTTGCGTCATGCAAGGATGCTTCGACCGGCGGATGCGGAACCCGCCGGCAAAAACGGCGAACCCGGCGCGGCGGACATCGATGTCCTTCCGCGCCGGGTGACAAAACTGAAGAGTGATCAATCGCCGTAGACGTCGAACTCGAAGTACTTGTCGTTGATCTTCTTGTAGGTGCCGTTCGCGCGGATCGCCACGATCGCCTTGTTGAACTTCTCGCGCAGCGCGTCGTCTCCCTTGCGCAGTGCGATTCCGATGCCCTCGCCGTAGATGGCCGCATCCGGCTTCACCGTGCCCAGGATCTTGCAGCAGGCGCCGTCTTCGCTCTTCACCCAGTCGCTCAGCACGACCACATCGTCGACGACGGCGTCGAGCCGGCCGTTGGAAATGTCGAGCTTGTATTCATCCGCGGTCGGATAGACCTTCACGTCCGCATCCGGGTACTTCTCCTCGGCGAAGTTGGCATGCGTCGTTGCGGACTGCGCGCCGATGGTCTTGCCGGCCAGGGCCTCAGGGCTTACGCCCTTGATGTCTGAATCCTTCGGCACGGCAATGGCCGGCGGGGTGTTGTAGTACTTGTTGGTGAAGTCGACCTTCTTTTTGCGCTCGTCAGTGATCGACATGGAGGCGATGATGGCGTCGAACTTGTTGGCCTCGAGCGCGGGGATCAGCCCGTCCCAGTCCTGGGTCACGAACTCGCACTCGACCTTCATCTCGTCGCACAGAGCCTTGGCGATGTCGATGTCGAAGCCCACCAGCTGGCCGTCCGGCGTCAGGTTGTTGAACGGGGGATAGGCGCCTTCGGTGCCGATGCGAACCGTTTCGGCATTGGCCGTAGCAATTGCGGCGAAGGTCAGCGCTGCTGCTGCGGCGGCGCGGATGATGAAACGCATGGTTTTCCTCTGGGTACGGTTTGTTGCCTTGCCACGACGAAACCGTCGCGGTCGAACGTCGGCGCGCTAAAAATGCGAGCCGGTGCCTTTGCGTATAATCCCATCAAAAATTCCAGCGGCGCAACCGTCTTGCGGATGGGATGGTGTCGCATTCGCATATTTTTTCGGCGTCGGCCACGAATTAGGCAGGTGGCGGCGTGGACGCACGGCCCCAGAGACAGCGCCTGCCGGACTATTTGCCCGGCAGGCCGAGTTCCGTGAAGGGGATGAAGTTGACAATCTCGCCGCGTTCCACCTTGGTGGTCTCCTCGGCGATCTCGATCAGTCCATCGGCTTCGCGCAGGCCCGTGATCAGGCCGGAGCCGTCACGCTCGAACTTGTCGACGCAAAGCCTGCCGTTTTCGTCGTGGGTCAGCCAGCCGCGCGAGAACTCGCGCCGGTCGGGCTTTTTCTTCCTGATCTCGAAGGCGGCGGGGATCTGGAAGCGCACCGGCTCGGGCCAGGGCGCGCCTGACATGGCGACGAGTACGGGCCGCACGTAAAGCAGGAAGCACACCATGGCGGCCACCGGATTTCCTGGCAGGCCCAGCATGATGCAGTCGCCGATCTGGCCGAAATTCATCGGCCGGCCCGGCTTGATGGCCAGCTGCCACATGTGCCGCGTGCCGAGTGCATCGAGGGCCGCGACGAGGTGGTCCTCCTCGCCCTTGCTGGCCCCGCCCGTCGTCAGGATCGCGTCGTGCGTGGCGGCCGCCTCCTTGATCGTGGTGCGGATCAGATTGGGCTTGTCCTTGAGAACGCCGAGATCGATCGCCTCCGCGTCCACGCATTGCAACAGTGCATGCAGCAGGTAGTGGTTGGAATCGTAGACCTGTCCCGGCTGGATCGGATTGCCGGGGCGCACGATCTCGTCGCCGGTGGAAACCAGCGCCACCTTCAGCCGCCGCGTGACGGTAACCTCCGCCTGCCCGACGGAGGCGATGGCGGCGATCTCCTGCGGCCGCAGCCGGCTGCCGGCCGGGATCAGTTCCGCGCCCCTGGCGACATCCTCGCCCGCCCGGCGCACATTGGCGCCTTTCTTCAGGCCCGGCGGAATGATGACGAAGGGCTTGCTGTCCTGATCATGTCGCTCGCAGTCTTCCTGCATGGCGACCGTATCCGCTCCCTCCGGTATCACCGCGCCGGTAAAGATCCGCGCCGCACGGCCGGGAAGCAGCGGCACTTCAGCAGGGTGCCCGGCGGGAATGCGCTGGTCGACGGGAAAGAAGCCGCCGGTCGCCTCGTAGGCGCCGTGAGCGAAGGCGTAGCCGTCCATGGCCGAATTGTCGGTAAGCGGCACGTCGCGCGGCGCGGTTACCGCCTTCGCGAGGACGCGGCCCGCTGCTTGCTCCAGCGGCACGGTTTCGGGCGTCGCCACTGTCTTTACCCGCTCGCGCAGGATCGCGATGGCTTCGTCGTGGCGCAGGCGCTCACTGTCGTGCTGGAAACAATCGTCCACGAGCGTGCGCAGTTCGGGGGGGAGGGGCTTATTCGGCGGCATTGCGTTCCGGCAGTCGGCAGTGATCGATGATGAAGTCGGCGATCGCGCTCACGTCATTGAGGTCAAGCACGGGTACGCTTTCGCCTTCGATTGGGTGGTCTGTGGCAATAGCCACGATGGCGGGGTCGCCCGGGGTGAGCGGTTCCGTTTTGGAGGCGCCAGTGCGGCGCGCCTCGATCTTGGCATGCGCCTCACGCTTGTAGCCTTCCACAAGCACCAGATCGCACGGCGAGATCCGGTTCAGTACCGCTTCCAGCGGCGGCTCGTCATCGCCTCGAAGTTCGTGCATCAATGCCCACCGGTGACCGGAAACCAGGGCCACCTCGACGGCGCCGGCCTCACGGTGACGGTAGCTGTCCGTGCCCTGATGGTCGATATCGAATGCGTGATGGGCATGCTTGATGGTGGAGATCCTGTAGCCGCGCCCGGTCAGTTCGGCCACCAGCCGTTCCACGAGCGTCGTCTTGCCGGAATTCTTCCATCCGGTGATGCCGAAAACGGTTTGCGTCATGCGCTGGCCTCGCTCTTTTCGTCTTTTTCGCAAGCCGGCCGTCGCTGGTGAGAGGGGTCTGCAAGGATGCGCTCCGCCTCTGCCAGGTCTGTCGGCGTGTTGATGTTGAAGAAGGGATCGCGCCCCTCGTGCGGCGGGAACTCGACGGTGAGGTTGCGGTGCCGTTCGACCCAGGCGAGGACCTTGCGGTTTTCCGGATTCGCCAGCCATGCGGCCAGATCGTCCGCCAACGCTACAGGCCAGAGCCCGAAAACGGAATGCCGCTTTCCGCCGCACGCAGCGATTGCAATGCCCGGCTCGTCGCCAAGAGGCACCTTGAGGCGGGCGACGAGATCTTGCGGAAAGAACGGCGTGTCGGCCGCCGCGCTCACGATGTAGGTCGCCTTGGGCGCATTGGCCTGGGTCCACCGCATGCCGGCCAGCACACCCGCCAGCGGCCCGGCGAAACCCTCCACCGGATCTGCCGCGATCGGCAGGCCGAAGCCAGAGAAACGGCCGGGATCGCCGTTGGCGTTAAGCATCAGCGTGCCGACCTGGGGGCTCAGTGCCTCGATCATGTGGGCGAGCAGAACCTTGCCGCCCAACGGCAGCAGCGGCTTGTCGCAACCGCCCATGCGCCGCGCCAGCCCGCCGGCCAGGATGCAACCGACGACGGCCGGATCGCCCTGTGCCTCGTTACTCATGAAGATACTCCTCGGAAATGTCCGTGTGCGGGGCGGGCCAGGGAGGCGGCCATCGCCCCGCGCTTCGCGCCGGGTGGGCGCGCTCAAGGTGGGTCGGCGCGGCGTATAAGATGATTTGCATCGCGGCGAAACCGTATTGATGACCCGTTCTGTGGCCATTTCCCGGCCGTGTGCCCGCAATCGGCGCCAGAAAGGAGAAAAGGGGTGGGAATTCGTGCTTGCGCATTTCCTTACGCGCCGGCGCCTCCTGAGGATTCGTCCATCATATAGGCGCAGAAGCGCAACAGTCACGGGGGAAGGTCTGCGCTGTGCCCCGCAAGCGCACATGGGGCCGGCGGTACCAGGGCGCGGCCCCGGGCAGCACCGCGCAGGACCCACTGGCAGATGTCAGATCTGCAACAGCCGGTTGGTCAGCTGCGCCTCGGCGAGATCGCCCGCTATATGGGCCATCAGCGCCAGAATGTCGGCGGCGTTCGCCGTTTCCGGGCGCGGCATGATCATGGAAAGCTCGGAGGGAAGTTCGCGGCCGTGGTCCATGCGCAGGTCCGCGAAATAGAGCCAGCTGTCGTGAAAGAGCCGGTATTCCACAGCCTTGCGCGACAGGATTTCCACACGCTCGTGACGCGGATCGCTGGCGGCGCATTGCAGGGAAACGTCGACTTGCTCCGCCTGGCCTTCGATCAGCTGGAAGACATGAGTGTCGGTCAGGATGAGCGCGCCGGTAACGCCGTTCAGCGCGTTCATTCGGCGAAGCCGGTTGATGGTGTGCGCGATCTCGTCCTCGATATCGCCCGCGACGACATCCGGCTTGATTCGGCTCCGGTAGCAGATCTGATAGAGGCTCATGGCTTCCTCCCTGCCGTCGCGACGTGGGTAAGCGAACCGCGACTGGCCCTTTCGCCCCGCACCCTCTGCGGTCCGGCGAAAACTCCCCTTCAATGCCGTCAATGGTCGCTCGATAATGTAAAGTACAAGTAAATTTGTAATGTTATCGGTGTGATTACATAGCCATCCGGCTAAGGAATATCTTGCGCAGTGTCTGGTTGCCACCTCATCCGCCCGGTCGAATTTCTTGCGTCCCCGGTGGCGGGGGCCTGGCTCCGGCACTCCGGGCGTCACCAAACTGTCGCCGATCCTGCGTAACCCTCGCCGGAAATTCGCGCGCCGGATACCGCCCGGCCGCCCATTTCCGGAGAGACAGGCAGATGGCCGATCAAGCTTTGAGTGACTCCACCCGCCGACTGAAGGAAGCGGTGCACCGCTCCGCCGCCGGCACCCGCGAGGGTTTCCTGGAGCGGATGTTCACTTTCGCCTTCAAGGGGCTCGTCTACCCTCAGATCTGGGAGGACCCGGACGTCGACATGGCGGCGCTCAAGCTCGGCCCCGACAGCCGCATGGTCACCATCGCCTCGGGCGGCTGCAACGTGATGAGCTACCTGACCGCCGATCCGGCCGAGATCGTCGCCGTCGATCTCAACCGCGCCCATGTCGCGCTGACCCGGCTGAAGCTCGCCGCTGTCACGCACTTGCCCAACCACGACACCTTCTACCGCTTCTTCGGCGAGGCCGACGAAAAGGCCAACATCGCGGCATACAGGCGCTTCGTGAAGGACAAGCTCGACGCCGACACGCGCGGCTATTGGGAAGGGCGCAGCCTGTCGGGCTGGGGCCGCCGCCGCATCACGCTGTTCTCCCGCGATCTCTATTATCACGGGCTGCTGGGGTATTTCATCGGTGCGGGGCATCTCGTTGCGCGGCTGTACGGCATCGATCCCAAGGACATGGTGCGCGCACGGTCGCTCGACGAGCAGCGCACCTTCTTCGATACCGCACTCGCCCCCATCTTCGACAAGCGCCTGGTGCGCTGGGCGACGTCGAAGAAGATGTCGCTCTACGGCCTTGGCATTCCGCCCGCCCAGTACGAGGCGCTTGCGTCCGCCGGCGGCGGCGACATGGCCGGTGTCCTGCGTCAGCGGCTCGAAAAGCTCGCCTGCGATTTCCCCATGTCGGAAAACTACTTCGCCTGGCAAGCCTTCGCCCGCGGTTATGCGCCGATGGAAAATGCCACGCACGGAGAGAGCACGGGGCCGGCGGGCCCGCTGCCGCCCTACCTGAAGCGCGAGCATTTCGAGGAGATCCGCGAGCGTGCCGGCCGGGTCCGGGTCGTCAACCGCTCCTTCACCGAACATCTGGCGGGCGAACGCGATGCGAGCCTTGATGCCTATGTGCTGCTCGATGCGCAGGACTGGATGACGGATGCCCAGTTGAACGCTTTGTGGAGCGAGATAACCCGCACCGCGCGCGCCGGCGCCCGGGTGGTCTTCCGCACCGCCGCCGAACCGAGCCTGCTTCCCGGCCGTGTCGCAGATGAAACGCTCTCGCGCTGGACCTATCGCGAGGACGAAAGCCTCGCGCTCAACGCCCGCGACCGCTCCTCGATCTACGGCGGTTTCCACCTCTACACGCTCAACTGACGTCCACAGTCTCAACAGACCGGGAGGGCCGGAAAGCGGTCCGCAGTGCCATGTCCGATATTGCCGCGCCCCACAACGGGGAGCTGATGGACCGGGTCTACCGGTATCAGCGCCACATCTACGATTTCACCCGCAAGTACTATCTGCTGGGGCGCGATCAGCTCATCGCCTCGCTCAGTCCGCCCGCGCGCGGCCATGTGCTGGAGGTGGGGTGCGGCACGGGGCGCAATCTCATTGCGGCCGCCCGCGCCTATCCCCGCGCGCGGTTTTACGGTCTCGATATTTCCGCCGAAATGCTGGAGACCGCCCGCGCGAACATCGAGCGTGCCGGCCTTGGCGGGCGCATCACGCTTGCGCGCGCCGACGCCGCCGATTTCGAGCCGATACTCCTTTTCGGTCGTGCGGCTTTCGATCGGGTGTTCTTTTCCTATTCGCTTTCCATGGTGCCGCCCTGGCGTCAGGCGCTGGAATGCGCGGCATTGGCCCTTGCGCCCGGCGGGCGGCTGCACGTGGTCGATTTCGGCCAGCAGGAGCGTCTCCCGCACCTGTTCCGGACCGGTCTTTTCCTGTGGCTGAAGAGCTTTCATGTCTCGCCGAGGCCGGATCTGTTTCAGGCTCTGTGCGATATCGCGGAAGCGGAGGGCGGTGCGGTGCGAACGGCACCGCTTTATCGCGGCTATGCCTGGTACGGCGAATTGCGGGCGCTTTGAGGCAAGGAGATCTCCTCGCTTGAGGGGTTTGCCCGCGCCTTTCCTGGGCCCGCGCCTTTCCCGGGATGCGCGGCGCACGCGACCAAACGTCCCTCTTGTTTACGTCGCGTCTTCCCCCGATCTTCTATTTATGTTTCACATTGTTTCTGTGAAATGGGGGGTACGATGAAACTGTCTTCAATTCTGCTGGCTCTGGCCACGTTCGCTGTCGCAGGCCTGTCCTTCAATCCGCCGGCGCTGGCGCAGGGGCGGCTTCTGGAGGTTTACGTCGCCTATCTCGGGCCCGATGATCATTACAATTCCCGTGGCACACGGCTCTCCGAGCCCTGGCAGGTGGTTCGTCAGGATCGGGCGAATTTTCATCGCTTCGGCATTCGCGATCGCGGCGACGAGGACGATCGCTTCTTCGCCTCCGCCGCCAACCGCGCGCGGATGGAACGAATGATCCTCAACGGCTATATCGAAGGGGATGCCGGCTGGCGCATTGTCAATGACAATTGCTGGGTCCGTGTCGAGATCTATTCTGATTCCGTCCATATCAAAGTGAAATGAGCCCGTTGGTATGGCTGGCCGGTCGGCTTTTCAAGCGATCTTGATGCAATAACGGCCATTGAAGTATAAAATAACGAGAACGGAATTAGTGTTCTGAAACTATTGTCGTAAACTCAACGGGAACCTGTTTGCATGAAACGACTTCTACTGCCCGCCATGGCGGCGGCGTTCGTCAGCGTTTCCGCGCTCGGCGCGTCGGCTCTTCCGCCCGTCACCGGCGCCACACCTCAGCTCGGCGCGCCGGTAACGCTCGTTGCCGGCAAACGCCGCCAGCTCACGCAGGCGGAGGTGCGCAAGGCATATGTCGGACACACGGCGACTTCGCGTTCACACCAGACCACCTACAAGGCCAACGGCACCTGGACGAACAGGCATGGGCAGAAGGGGAGGTACACCATCACGAAAGGCGGATTGCTGGTGATGACGGGCGACATCAACCTGCGCCTCAAGATCTTCCAGGACGGCAAGGGCTACTATCACCAGAACGTCCGCACGGGCGAAGGCGGCCACTACTCGGTGCGCTGACGCAAGAGTGCGCTGGGGGAGCGGGTTATCCCCCTTCCACCGGAGCCCCGAAGGCGACGACGGCGGCGCAGACGACGCAAAGCAGCCCGTAAAGGACTGCGCCGTGAAGCTCGTGCCGCCTGATCGCGCTGAGAGAGGCGATCAGGCACTGGAGTGCGTAAAAGAGCGCAAAGCAGCGCGAGGCCAGCGTGATCAGGGAATAGATATCGGTTTCCCAGGTAATGATCGCGGCGATGACCGCGATCAGCGGGTAGGCGTAGTTGATCCGCACCCGGCCTCCCGTGACGTCGTGCACCAGACCGCCGGCTCCAAGCGTATCGGCGATCGCCGCGCTCGACTGGCTGGCAAGCGCTCCCACCATGATCAGGATCGGCAGGATCAGCGAAGCCGGCCTCAGCATGTCGACGATCGCCGCGATACCGCCGCCGGTCACGTCGTTGCCGAGAAGCGGGATCATCGTCACGAAGAAGGCGAGATAGATGATGCCGGCCAGGATCTGCGCTTGCTTCATGGTCGTGGCACGCATCTCCGTCCCGTAGGCATTGCCGAGGAAGCGCGAGGTCTCGAAGCCCTGCACGACGATCAGCAGGCCCAGGAAGACCGGCACGTTGCGCGCCTCGAAGTGGCCCGGAATTGTGGAGATGGTCCCGCTCGCCAATTCGCCGAGCCCGAATACCGTCAGCCCCGCGATGAGCCCGGCGATGATCGCGAGCTTCAGCGAGACTGTGTAGACCTCCAGCCGCTCCACCGCCGCAAATCCGCGTGTAAAGCCGACCGTTCCGATGATCGCCAGGCAGATCGACACGACGATCTTCACCACCGTCTCGTCCACGATGCCAAAGGGCTTCAGCGCGAAGGAGGCGAAGAGGACGAGGTAATAGGTGACGGAGACGAAATAGGCGAAGGCGAGGACGAGATGCGACAGTCGCTCCAGCGAGGCAAGGCCGAGCGGCGCGCTGCCATCCTCGAAGATCGGCTCGACGTAACGGATGTTGTGGCGGATCGCCCCGCCGATCAGGTAGGCGAGGGCCAGAAGCCCTGCCATCGGCAGGATGGCCCAGGCGCCGGATAGATCGCGCAGGATCGGCACCGTGACCAGAAAGCCGGAACCGATGATGGAGGCGAGCGGGGTCGCAATCGCGCGCCAGCGATCGCTGCCGATCACCCGGGGCAGGGCCAGGAAAGCGCCTGTTGCTAGGGTGACGGCGATCGCCGCTGCGCCGATGAGCATCGGCTCAGGCGGTCTCGAGCGCCTGTATCAGGCTTTCGAAGAACCTGCGGCCGTCGGTGCCGCCCTGTATCGGTTCGACCAGGTTCTCCGGATGCGGCATCATGCCGAGCACGTTGCCGGCAGCGTTGACGATGCCGGCGATGTCGTTGATCGAGCCGTTCGGATTGGTGCCTTCCGCGTAGCGGAAAACCACCCGGCCGCCGTCTTCAAGCTGCGCAAGCGTGTCGGCGTCGGCGAAGTAGTTGCCGTCGTGGTGAGCGACGGGGCAGCGCCAGACCTGGCCATTCTCGAAGGCGCCGGAGAACGGCGTCTGGGTGTTGACCGTCTGGAGCTTCACCTCCCGGCACACGAACTTCAGGTCCGCGTTGCGCATCAGCGCGCCGGGCAGGAGGCCCGTCTCGGTCAGGATCTGGAAGCCGTTGCAAACGCCCAGCACCAGCCGGCCGCGCTCCGCCATCTTCGCGACCTCGGACATCACGGGCGAGCGCCCTGCAATGGCGCCGCAGCGCAGGTAGTCGCCGTAGGAGAAGCCGCCCGGCAGCACCACCAGGTCGACGTCGGGCAGTTCGGTGTCCTGATGCCAGACGGTTGCGGGCTTTTCGCCGGTGACGAGTTCCAGCGCGTGCAGCATGTCGCGGTCGCGATTGGAACCGGGGAAGACGACGACGGCTGATTTCATGGGTCTTACACTCTGGCCAGTGGTTCTGGATCTGAAACGGCAGCTCTAGATCAGGAAGAAGACGGCAAGGGCCGCAAGAACGGCCGGAAACAGCATGAACAGGAGCGCCTTGCCGATCAGGAAGCGGATGATGCGGCGCGCGTCGTCGGCCTCTGGCCGCGCCTCGTCCGCCCCATTCTCGTTCCGGCTCCCGACCATCGACGCACTCTCGTTCCGGTCTGCGCGCACTCTACACCGCTTCGCGGCGAAAACGAACGCGTGCGCCTCAGGAAAGCTCGATGGCGTAATTCTCGATGACCGTGTTGGCGAGCAGCTTTTCGCACATGGCTTCGAGATCGGCCCTGGCCTTTTCCTTGTCGGCACCTTCCAGTTCGATGTCGAACACCTTGCCCTGACGCACGCCCCCGACGCCGCCGAAGCCGAGCGCGCCGAGCGCGCCTTCGATTGCCTTGCCCTGGGGGTCGAGAACGCCGTTTTTCAGCGTGACGGTGACGCGTGCCTTCATGGTTCGTCCTGATGCGGTCGGTCGGCCAAAAGAAAAACGCCCGTGCCGCTCATCGAGCACGGGCGTTCGGGGATTACATCAAAGCGGCGCGACTTGCAAAGTCGCTACTTCACGAGCATTCACTTTACGAGCACTCACTTCACGAGAACGGGGCCCGAGCCGTGCGGGCGTTCGTTCTCGATCAGGATGCCAAGACGGCGAGCCACTTCCTGGTAGGCTTCCACGAGTCCACCCATGTCGCGGCGGAACCGGTCCTTGTCCATCTTGTCGTTGGTCTTGATGTCCCAGAGACGGCACGAATCGGGGGAGATCTCGTCGGCGACGACGATGCGCATCATCTCGCCCTCCCACATCCGGCCGCACTCCATCTTGAAGTCGACGAGGCGGATGCCTGCGCCCAGGAACAGGCCGGAGAGGAAGTCGTTGACGCGGATGGCCAGAGCCATGATGTCGTCGATCTCCTGCGGCGTGGCCCAGCCGAAAGCCGTGATATGCTCTTCGGAGACCATCGGATCGTCGAGCTCGTCGTTCTTGTAGTAGAACTCGATGATCGAGCGGGGCAGCTGCATGCCCTCTTCGAGGCCGAGACGCTTGGAGAGCGAGCCGGCGGCGACGTTGCGCACGACGATCTCGAGCGGGATGATCTCGACTTCCCGGATGAGCTGCTCGCGCATGTTCAGCCGGCGGATGAAGTGGGTCGGCACGCCGATAGCGTTCAGATTGGTGAACACGAATTCGGAGATGCGGTTGTTGAGCACACCCTTGCCATCGATGACTTCGTGTTTCTTCGCGTTGAAGGCCGTCGCATCGTCCTTGAAATGTTGGATGAGCGTGCCGGGCTCCGGTCCCTCATAGAGGATCTTTGCCTTGCCTTCATAGATGCGCCGGCGGCGATTCATGGGTACGTACCGTGGTTTGTTGAGGAAATCCATTTGCGATGGATACTCCGTTATCCGCTTCGATCGCGCCTGGAACAAGGCACACGATAGCGGAATCGTGACGTTTCTCCCGCGAGCGAGGCTGGAACCTACCCGAATTGGGGGTAAAGCACAATCGGCTGCGACGTCCTGTGCGAGGACCGTCCGCGAGCGGGGACTCCGTGCCGGTCGATGGTTGGGGATGCCGCCCTATTAGCCGAACGGGTGAAGCCTTACGAGATTGATTTGGGGCCTGCGGAAATATATGCAAGGGCCGACGATGCAAGGCGTTGTTTCCGTGGCCGTAAAGGGCCATATTTACGTAACAGGATGCCTCCATGAGGGGGGATCCGCCGGCAATCGCTCGCGGCCGGTCTCAGGGCAGGAGAAGACCATGAGCACATTCGACAAGCGCGAGGACGCTTTCGAAAAGCGATACGTCCACGATGAGGAAATGCAGTTCAAGGCCATGGCCCGGCGTAACCGGCTCCTGGGGCAATGGGCTGCGGAGAAGCTCGGTCTGAGCGGTGACGAAGCGGTGGAATACGCCAAGTCGGTCGTGCGTGCCGATTTCGAGGAGCCGGGGGAGGAAGACGTCTTCCGCAAGATCCGCGGCGATTTCGACGAAGCCAAGGTGGAGCAGTCGGATCATCAGATCCGTCGGACCATGGAAGAACTGATGGCCGAGGCGGTGGCGCAGGTCAGAACCGACGGGTGATGCGCCTTGCACAAGGGCGGAGCCACGGTGCGGGTGGCTTCGTGTGCGGTCAGGATACGGAATGATCTTGAAAGGCCGTTCCGCCGAATGGTGGGGCGGCCTTTCTATTTGCCTATTTGCGCTATCAACGTGCAAAACGGTTGCGGCCTCGCTGGATATGCAGAAACATCGGGCCGATACGATACGATACGATACGGGACTGGACTGAACGAAGCGCGACGACGGTCTTGGAGAGGAACGAACATGATTGAGCCTGCGATGACGCTTGCAAACCGGCTGCGTGCCGGCGAAACGATCGTGACCGCATGGTCGACGCTGCCGGGCAGCGCGATGCCGCAGGAACTGGTGCGCGCCGGCTATCAGGCGGTGACGCTCGACATGCAGCATGGCGGCCACGACTACGCTTCGGTGCGCGACGCCATTCCCGCCATCCTGCTGGCCGGCGGCCATCCGGTCGCGCGCGTTCCCGTGGGCGACTTCGCTACCGCGAGTCGTCTTCTGGATGCTGGGGCGGAAGCGATCATCGCACCGATGATCGGCTCGGTCGCCGATGCACGGGAATTCGTCTCCTACATCAAGTTTCCGCCGGCCGGTACGCGCAGCTGGGGACCGGCGCGCGCAATGGAGCTTCATGGTGTGGCCGAGTCGCAGGCCTATCTGATGAGCGCCGACGCCGAGACGATCGGCTTCGGCATGATCGAGACGCGGCCGGCGCTGGAGGCGGTCGACGAGATCGTCGCCGTGGACGGGCTGGACGGCGTTTTCGTCGGTCCCGCCGATCTCTCCATCGCACTGTCGGATGGCGCGCGGTGCGAGCCGGGCGGGCGCGAGGTGCAGGACGCCGCCAGGCGCATCGCCCGAGCGGCGCGGGACGCAGGCAAGCTCGCGGGCATCTATTGCAACACGCTGGATGACGCCGTCGCGGCCCGCGAAATGGGGTTCACCTTCATTTCCTGGACGAGCGACAAGGCCATCATCCGCTCCGGCGTGTCCGCGACCCTCGCACCGTTCTTGGAAGCCGCGGCCAACAAAGACAGGTAGGATGCCTCTGCGGCAAGTTGTCCGGCCTGGATATTGACAAATTTCAATGAGTGAATGCGAGCACTCGCGAATGCTGCGACCGGTCGGCTGAAGCTGTCGGATCGAAAAAAAATCCGCGATGGAATTTCGGATGCGGCATGCTTCTGCTGGGAAGAACGGTTCCCAAGGTTTGAGGAGCATCGGATCATGTGGAAGCTTGCCGCAATCATCTTCATCATCGCAGCCCCCACACTCGCCGGTATCGGCATGCTCGTGCCGCTGACCGTCTTCGGTGTCGGCCAGATCGATGCCAACGCCATGCTGATCGCCATGGCGGTCGGTGCCGTAATCGCGCTGCCGGTCAGCATCTGGATCGCCAAGCGCATCAACGACCTGATCAAGCCGCACCAGGGTCATCTCGCCTGAGACCCAGGCGGGGTCCGCGTGATCGAGAGCGGGGAAACGGTCCGTGTACCGCGCCCGGCGGCACGATTGTTCGTCTCGTCGTACAGCCTGTTTCTGATCGGTCTATTTTCCCCTGATGTGCCCGCCTTAGGTATAAGACGGAAAGCATCAGGAGTACGTTCATGAGAAATATCGACAAGGCCGGTACTTTCGCCCTGGGTGATCGCACGGTGAAACGGATCGGCTACGGCGCCATGCAGCTCGCGGGCCCCGGCGTCTTTGGTCCGCCGAAGGATCGCGCCGGGGCGGTCGCGGTCTTGCGCGCGGCGGTGGAAGAGGGCGTCGATCACATCGACACCAGCGATTTCTACGGGCCGCACGTCACCAACGAGATCATTCGCGAGGCGCTGCATCCCTATTCGGACGATCTCGTCATCGTCACCAAGATCGGTGCCCTGCGCGGCGAGGATGCCTCGTGGAACCCGGCCTTCTCCAAGAAGCAGCTTACCCGGGCGGTCCACGACAACCTGCGCAACCTCGGCCTCGAGACGCTCGACGTGGTCAACCTGCGCTTCATGTTCGATCCGCACAAGCCGGCGGACGGTCCGATCGAGAAGCCGCTCTCGGTGCTGGCCGACCTGCAGAGTCAGGGGCTGGTGCGCAATATCGGCCTCAGCCACGTCACCGCAGGTCAGGTGGCCGAGGCACGCGGGATCTGCGATATCGTCTGCGTGCAGAACATGTACAACATCGCCAATCGCGCCGATGACGCGCTGATCGATGATCTCGCCGCGGCGGGCACGCCCTATGTGCCGTACTTCCCGCTCGGCGGCTTCACGCCGTTGCAGTCGGAGACGCTGAATGAGATTGCCGGGCGCCTGGATGCGACGCCGATGCAGGTCGCGCTCGCCTGGCTGCTGCGGCGCTCGCCGAATATCCTGCTGATCCCGGGAACGTCATCCGTGGCGCACCTGAAGGAGAACATCGCGGCGGCGGAGCTTGAGCTGCCGCAAGACGCGTTGCGTGAACTCGATGGTATCGGCAAGGCAGCGTAACGAAAAAGCGATCTGCAAGGGCCGCCCCTCGACGGGGCCGGACCTTGTGGATCGCCTGCATGAATTGGTGGTCTTGCGGCAAACGCCGCTCAGCGCGCCTTGTCGGGCCCCGTGCCGGCATCCTTCATCGCGGACTTGATGAACGCGATGGAGGCCTCCAGCTTTTCCGCCTCCCAGTCGTTCAGCGTGACGGGGAGCTGTTTCACGATGCCTTCGCGGCCGATGACGCAGGGCATGCTCAGCGCCACGTCGCCGTCGTGACCGTACTGCCCGCGCAACGTCGTTGAGGCGGGATAGACGCTGTGTTCATCCAGCAGCACCGCCTTTCCCATCGTCACGGCCGCCTGGGCGACGCCTGCATTGGTCCAGCCCTTGCCGTTGAACACCTCGTAGGCCGCGCTGACGATCTTGGCCTTCACGACCTCCGGATCCGTGATGTCCTCGCGCGCGGTGAAATACTGGCCGAGTTCGGCGAACGGAATGCCGGCGACGTTGACGTGGCTGAGTGCGGGAAACGCCGTGCTGCCGTGTTCGCCCATCATGTAGCCGGTGACCGATTTAGGATCGACGTCATAGGTATCGGCGATGAGCTTCCTCAGCCGCGCCGAGTCGAGCATCGTGCCCGTGCCGAAGACACGGCCCTTCGGGTATCCGAACTCGTTCTCCGCGATATAGACCATCGTATCGAGCGGATTGGTGATCAGGATGACGATGGCGTCGGTGGTATGCTTCGTGATCCCGGCCATCACCTGACGGATGACCTCGCAATTGGTCTTCGTCAGCAGCGTGCGGTCCGGCTCGCCTTTCGGATTTGACGGGTCCGGGATGACGCTCGGCCCGGCCGCGACGATGATCACGTCGGCATCGGCGCACTGTTCGTATCCGCCCGACGTCACGTCCACATTGTTCATGTAGGTGAGCGCTGTCGCCTGCGCCTGGTCAAGCGCCTCGCCATAGGCGACGTTTTCCAGAATGTCGATCACCCCGATCTGCGCAAAGAGCCCGAGCTTCATGGCATCCGCGAGCACGTAGGAGCCGACATGGCCGGCGCCGACGACGACGAGTTTGTTCTTGTGCATGGCTTTCTCTTTGCGACTTCAACCGGAGGCGCTGCCTTGGGAAAATTCGGGAGGAGGGCAGCGCGCGTCCGTACATGTCCTAGACCCGCGTCCGGCGGGCTTCAAGGGGCGGGGCTTGGGAAAGGTGAGCCGCAACCGTTGCCGCCGGAAGCATAAGGGCGGCGCGTGCCGGCCGTCCTTCGAGACGGCCTTGTCAGGCCTTCTCAGGATGACGTTGTGCATATGGATTTTTCTTTAAGAAAAACAAAACGATAACGTCATCCTGAGGAGGGCGCGTAGCGTCCGCCTCGAAGGATGGGCTACGCATTCGGTGCCCGAAGGCTCCGGCCCTCGCTACCCCAGCCGCGACATGAACTTGGCGAACGACAGCAGCCCCTCCGGCCACGGCCCCTGGCCGCTTTCGGCGTTGATGTGGCCGGCATCGCCGGCATCCTGGAACTGCGAACCCCAGGCGTGCGCGATCGTCTCCGCCTTGGTCCAGGGCGCGTAAGGATCGGTGCGGCTGGCCACCAGAACGCTCGCAAACGGCAGGGGTTCGCGCGGAATGGGCGCAAAGCCCGGCACGGGCGCTGGCATGCGGCTCACGTCCTCCACGTCCGACATCGCCACCAGAAAGGCGCCGGCGACCTTGCCTTTGTCGAACTCCGGTGCTGCGTGGGCGACGGTGACGACGCCCAGCGAATGGGCGACGAGCACCACCGGCTTTTCCGCCGCGTTCACGGCGCGCACCAGACGTTCCGTCCACTGCGGCCGGTGCGGCTTGTTCCAGTCGCCCATGTCGACGCGCCGGGCAGTGGAGAGCTTCGCCTCCCAGCGCGTCTGCCAGTGATCGGGCCCGGAATTTCCAAGGCCAGGAATGAGGAGGATATCGGCTTCAGCAGCTTTCATGGGGCAGATCGTTTTATCTTGGCCGTTTTGGTTTCGCGAAAGGCTTACGCCTCGCCGAACACCCGCTGGAAGATCGTGTCCACATGCTTGGTGTGATAGGCGATGTCGAAGCGCTCGCGGATTTCTTCCTCCGACAGATAGGACCGGACGTCCTTGTCCGCCAGCAGCTCCTCCAGAAAGTCGACGGTGGCGGAGCCCGAGACGTGGTAGCTGTCCCACACCTTCATGGCGTTGCGCTGGACGAGCCGGTAGGCGTCCTCGCGTGAGCAGCCGGCCTGGGTCAGCGCCAGCAGGATGCGCTGCGAATGGACGAGCCCGCCGAGCCGGTCCATGTTGCCCTTCATGCGTTCGGGGTAGACCAGCAGCTTGTCGATGACGCTGGTCAGCCGCACCAGCGCGAAATCGAGGGTCACGGTGGCGTCGGGGCCGATCATGCGTTCCACGGAGGAGTGCGAGATATCGCGCTCGTGCCACAGGGCCACGTTCTCCATCGCGGGGAAGGCGTAGGAGCGCACCATGCGGGCAAGGCCGGTGAGGTTTTCGGTGAGCACGGGGTTGCGCTTGTGCGGCATCGCCGAGGAGCCCTTCTGGCCGGGCGAGAAATATTCCTCCGCCTCCAGCACCTCGGTGCGCTGCAGGTGACGGATCTCGATGGCGACCCGTTCGACCGACGAGGCGATGACGCCGAGGGTTGCGAAGAACATCGCATGACGGTCGCGCGGGATGATCTGCGTGGAGACCGGCTCCACCGAAAGCCCCATCGCCTGCGCCACGTGCTCTTCCACGCGCGGATCGATGTTGGCGAACGTGCCGACGGCCCCGGAAATCGCGCAGGTCGCGATGTCCTTGCGGGCGGCAACGAGGCGCTCGCGGTTGCGGGCGAATTCCGCATAGGCCTCTGCGAGCTTCAGACCGAAAGTGACCGGCTCGGCGTGGATGCCGTGCGAGCGGCCGACGGTGACCGTGTCCTTGTGCTCCATCGCCCGGCGCTTCAGCGCCTCCAGCAGCTTGTCGATATCGCCGATCAGCAGATCGGCGGCGCGCGCGAGCTGCACGGCAAGACATGTGTCGAGGACGTCCGAAGAGGTCATGCCCTGGTGGACGAAGCGCGCCTCGGGTCCGACGATCTCGGCCAGATGCGTGAGGAAGGCGATGACGTCGTGCTTGGTCACGCGCTCGATCTCGTCGATGCGCTCCACGTCGAATTCGACCGTTTTCGCCTTGTCCCAGATGGTCCTGGCCGCGTCCTTCGGGATCACGCCCAGCTCGGCCAGCGCGTCGGCGGCATGCGCCTCGATCTCGAACCAGATGCGGAATTTTGCTTCCGGCGACCAGATGGAGGTCATCTCGGAACGGGAATAGCGCGGGATCATCGGCGCAGGCCTCATTTTCATGAAGGGGAGGGGTGCGCGCCATCTAGCAGGAAATAGGGGCGATCACAATTGCCGGCGTGGCGCTTTGCCGTCGCCACGGCGATCCTTGCGGGGCAATCGCCCGTCCTGCGGTCGCCAGCCGCGCCGCCCGTCGGTGCGCGAGAACATGAGGCCGGCCACGAAAAGCAGCGGAATGCCGGCCGGAAACAGCAGCGGCAGCCCCGTGACGGCGAAGATGTAGACCGCCTGCGCACCGGTAAAAAGCGTCTGCCATAGCCAGTCGTGCGTGAACGGTTCCGCATGCCAGGCTGCGTAATAGCGGTTGAAATGGAGGTAGAACAGAAAGCCCGTGAAGCCGACGGTGCCGAGCGTCAGCGACACCACCATGGCCGCAAACCGCGCGCTCTTTTGCGGGCGCCGGATGACGAGAATGACCGCGGTCGGAAAGGCCGTCACCGCACCGATGACCCCGCCGGAAAAGAAGATCGCGAGGATCGTCGCCATCCGGCCGTCGATCGCCCGATCGTCGCCGACGAGCCGGGAGAACGCGATAAGCGCCACGGCCGCGCCCCAGCCGAGCGCCATCAGCGCAAGGCGCGTCAGGAGCCGGACAAGCGGCGTGCTCGGCTTGCGCCGGTCGGACCCGCGACGCTCGATTGGCGCCACGACAGGGGAGGCCGGTTGGACGGTCATACCGGCAGAATTAACACAGGAAAGATTGGGAAAGCGTTGCGTCAGGGGGAGGAGGCGCATTCCGCGCAATGCTCTCCGGTGTCATCCCGGGCGCACCGCAGCACGTCAGTGCTGCCGTGCAGACCCGGGACCTCGCGCGGCAGGCTGTGTGGGAAGATCCCGGATCTGCGAAGCGGCACTTCGCGCCGCGTCGCGTCCGGGATGACGCTGGAGAGTGTGACGGACTGGATGCGAGCAACCGTAAATACGTGTGCCGTGTCCGAGGAAACGAGATCCTGTGTGACGGCGCAAAGCCCCCCATGGCCGATGCCCGCGACCTTTCGCAAGCCCCGCGCTATTCCCCGACCAGCTTGCAGTCGAAGTACTTCTCCGTCTTCATGCCGAAGATGTTCTTCGCATCTGTGCAATTCGTCGATACCTTGCGGGCGGCGACGAACCGGAGCCCCTTCACCTTGTCGCCCATGACGGCGGCGAGGCTCTCGCGGGCGCGCTCCGTCCAGACCTCGCCCTGGCCGTCCGGCGGCAGGACGATGACCGTGTCGGGTGCGAATTCCGCGACCCAGGTGAAGGTCTTGATGCGGACGATCGTCGAATATTGGGTCTTGACCAGCGGAAGCTTCGTGGTGAGCGCGTAGCGGCCGGTGCCTTCCATCGGACTGGTTGTGAAAGTCATGCGAACGCCGTTCACGCCGGCGACCGGCAGCGTGTGCTCGAATGATATTTTCGTCGTAGGCACCATGTTGAATTCGTATTCGTCCTTGGCACAGCTGCCGAAGTCTCCCTCGGGGCTGACCGGACAGAAGACATGCCGGAAAATCTGCTTCGAATTGGACATCTTGCCGCCTTGTCCGGCAAAGAAGCTGACGAGGTACGTGTTGCCGGGCTTGAGCCGGTAGGCGTTGCCGCTATCGGCGAATTCGGTGACAGACGTGGAGCCGCAGGAGCCGAGCACGAGAGAGACGACAAGCAGGACGAGAACGCGCATATAGCAACTCACTTAGCGAGAAATGACGTTGCCTCGACCTTATGGATCTGGCCTTTTTGCGTCCAACGTTTCCTCATGTTTCGCACGTGTTTCCGCTCTCCCGCGCAAACGCCACCCGCTCCGCCCCGGTGAAGGCCCGGATGCGGTCGAGTTCGGCCTCAAGCTTCGCCGTTCGTCCGGCCGACTTGCGCACACCCGGTTCCCACCAAAGCCCCGCCACCCGAAGCTCGCCCTCCTTGCGGTGGTGCTTCATGTCGATGCGCCCGACAAGCCGGTCGCCCTCCATCAGCGGGAAGACATAATAGCCGTATTCGCGCTTGGGTTCGGGCACGAAGATCTCGATGCGGTAGCGGAAGCCGAACAGGCGTTCGGTGCGAGCCCGGTCGCGGATCAGCGGGTCGAACGGGCTCAGCACGCGCAGCCGCGAGGGCGCTTCCGGGGCGGCGGCGATCGTCTCCGTGATGTCCGGTCGCGCGACGGCCGAGCGCGTCGTGCCGTCGGCGTTCTCCACATCCACCTCGATGAGCGCGCCCGCCGCGCGTGTGCCTTCGCACCAGGCCTTCGCATCCTCCAGCGTCACCAGATCCCAGAAGGCGGCGATTTCGGCGGGCGTCGCGAAGCCGAGCCGTTCCATGGCCGATGAACAGGCCCAATCCACGAAGTCCGCGTGGGAGACCTCCCGCTCGAAATGCTCTGGCGGTATCGCCCGCTCGGTCAGATCATAGACCTTCTGGAACCCCTCGCGCCGCACGATGGCGAGCTCCCCCGTGCGCCACAGATATTCCAGCGCCGTCTTGGTCGGGTGCCACTCCCACCAGCCTTCGTTCGATTTTTTCGGCCCCGTGTCATTGCCGAGATCGCGCGCCATGGTCGGGCCGTTGTCGCGGATATGGCCCAGCACCTCGTCGATCATGTGCGCGAATTCCTCGCGCTGCCAATTGGTGAACCGTTCCAGAAGCCGCGGGCGATTGTGCTCGAACCGGTGCTTCCAATTGGGAAAGAACCGCGTGGGGATCACCGAGGCATCGTGCGTCCAGTTCTCGAAGAGGAGCCCGTCGCGCTCGTGCAGCCGCTTCAGGTCGGCCTGCCGGTAGCCCTGGGTGCGCGCGAAAAGGATGTGATGGTGCGCGCGCTCCACGGTCTGGATGCTGTCGAGCTGCACGAAACCGAGCTTCTCGATAAGCGCGTAAAGTTCTGCAGGCGAAAGCCGGCTGCGCGGGGGGATCGACAGGCCTTGCGTATCGATGAGCAGACGGCGGGCGTCGCGATTCTGGATCAGCAGTGTCATGGCGTCACTATGCCAACGAAGGCGTGCGCGCGCAGCCCGTTTTGTCTCGCAAAGGCGGATGGCGTCACGGTCTGGACGCGAGCAGGCGGATTCCGGCATAGCCGAAGACGAGCGCCAGCGTGCCCTCGATCCAGCGCCGCGCCCGCTGGTAGGCGGTCACCATCGGTTTGGTGGAAAAGACCAGCGCGTAGCCCACGAAGATCGTGACGGAGAGGAGGGCGCAGCCCGCCAGAATCGCAGCCAGCGTGTAGGCGGGAGCGCCGGGGCGAAGGCCGAGCGACATGATCGCGATCCAGCCCAGAACGGCCTTCGGGTTGGTCAGGTGCAAGAGCAGGCCGCGGCGATAGAGACGGGCGCGGCTCGATTGTCTGGCCGGCGCCATCGGCTCGGCCGGGCGTGCGCTCAGCGCCGCGCGCGCCGATTTCCAGGCGAGGTGGATCAGGTAGAGCCCGCCTGCGATCTTGATGACGAAAAGCGCCCCGGCAAAGGTGGTCAGCACGGCCGAAAGCCCCGTCGCGGCCAGAAGCGCCCATGTCTGGCTGCCGGTGACGATGCCGAGCGCCAGCGCCACCGCCGGGCCGCGCCCCTCGTTCATCGCGGTGCCCATGATGGCCATGTTGGAGGGGCCGGGGCTCGCGACGGCAATGACATAGGCCGCATAGACCAGAAGAAGCGGGTGCAGAATTTCCGTGCTCACGTGGCGCGCCTCCCTGGCAGTGCCTCCGGTGCCCCTTGGGTACCTTCGCCGCAACTGTCGGAAAGAAACGTCTCGGCTGCAAGCGTGTTTGCGCGTTGGCAGTCTCTTTCGCCCGATTGACGCGGCCCAACACTGTCCTCCCGTCATTGCCCGGCTTTGTCCGGGCAATCCATCGCCGGCCGGACCTCGCGCTGTCGTCGCGAACCGCGCTATGGCGACAAACGAAAACGCCCGCCGGGTGGGGCGGGCGCTTCGTCGTCCTCGCGGGGAAACGGGACGGCTCAGGCTTCCGGTCTCTCCCTCGGCCGGTCGTCCGGGGAGGCGGTGTCCTTGCCGCGCCGTTGTGACATGAACTGGTCGAATTCGGCCCGGTCCTTGGACATGCGCAGTTGCTCCAGGAAATCGTGGAAGGCGTCCTGCTCTTCTTCCAGGCGCTTCAGCGTCTCCGCCTTGTACTCGTCGAAGGCAGCGTTGCCGGACGAGGGAGAGCCTTCCCACCAGTCCTTGCCGGTCATGCGGGCGCGCATGCGGTCCATCTTTTCGTGCATGCGCTGCATCTTCCGTTCAAAGCGGTCGGAACCGCGTGCGTGACATCCCATGCGTCCACTCCAGAGCAAGTAAGCCAGGACAGCCAGTCCCAGCGGCCAGAAAACGATGAAGCCGATGATCATGACGACGATCCACGCGGGCCGTCCCATTTCATCGAGCTTGTTCGTGACAGAGGCTGCTGCCGTCATGATTGACCTCGTGTGAATGTGAATAACATTAACATGGTTGCACGCAGCGGCGCTGTCAAGAGAGCGGCGCCGCAAATTCAGCACGGCAAGGAAGCGCGGAAGAGTGGCAAGGGCGGGCGGGGAATGCGGCGGGCAGGAGAGGCGGCGCGATCGCAGCCGCGAAGGCCCGTGCGTGGTGGCCGGGCCGGAGAATACGCGGCGGTCACAATGATCGTTCCCGCCCGGTGCGCACGACCCGGTCCGGGAGCGGTACGCGAACCGGGAATCGATCAGTCTAGGCGCGCGTGATACGGACGGCGGCCCAAGCCGCGGAGGATCAGCGCCATTCCGGCCGCCGTCCGTTCCTCCTGGTCCCGTCAGGCCGGACCCCGCGTGGAGCAAGGGTCTCGGTCAGGACCGGGGGCGCCATGGGGGTGGGTGGAGCGGTTGCCCCCATGGCGGATGGTCATTTCCGGATTTCGACAGCACTCGCGGTACGCTTGCCGTTCTTGACGTCGTAGGTAACGGCCACTTTCTCGCCGGTCTTCAGGCCGGGGTTCTTCCAGCCTGCAGGCAGGCGGTACTTGACGCCGTCCTTGAGCGTGAGGGTCATGCTCTTGTGGTTGAACGCCTTCACCGTGCCGGTGGTGGTCTGCGCGGCAAAGGCCGTGGTGGCCGACGCAATCAGAGCGACCGCCGCAGCGGAAACAATGACTCGACGCATGATTTCAGTTTCCTGAGATGAAAAGCCCGCCGGGAACCCGGTGCGAGCCCGCCAGACGAACGGTCCGGGATCGGCCTGTCACGATCGCCTGAAGTGGTGGCCGCCGACGGATCCCCCGTTCGCAGGCAGCACTCTCGGGCGCTCCGCGAGGCGTTTCAAATTAACAAAAAATAATACGTCGCGCCTTCAACTCGCCTTCAAAACGCACGGTTGAAATGACGTGCCGCTTCAATTCGGCGCACCCGTGCGGCCAGCACGCCCGTGCCATCGGCGGTGCATCCGCGCGGTCTACTCCGCCTTGGGTTCAAGGCCCTGCAGGTAGATCAGCATGCCTGCCTCCAGCAGGTCTTCCGGCGACATAGGCAGCTTGCGCCGGCCTTCGTCGGAACGTCCGAAAAGCGATGCGATCCCGTGTGTGAGTGCCCAGACATGGAAGCTCACCATGGAGGCCGGTGGCCGGCCCTTTGCCGGGAGGGTTGCCACCAGCGCTTCGGAGGCCTGTCGCAGCACCGCATAGGCCCGCTCTGTCGCCTCGCGAAGTTCCGGGGTGGCGCCATGCGGCAGGCCCGATTCGAACATGGTGGCGTAATAGGCGGGCTGTGTCCGGGCGAAGGCGAGATAGGCCCTGCCCACGCGCTCGAACGCGGCATGCGCATCCGGCCGGCCCTCGTTCCAGGCCTCTTCCAGCGCTTCGGCGAAGAGTTCGAACCCGCGCAGCGCCACGTCGACCAGCAACTCGTCGCGGTCGCGAAAATGACGGTAGGGGGCGGCGGGGCTGACCCCGGCCGAGCGGGCGGCCTCCGCCACGGTGAAGCCGGATGGCCCCTTTTCGGCAATGAGTTCGAGGGCCGCGCGAATGAGCGCTTCCCTCAGATTGCCGTGATGATACCCGCGTCCGCCTCGCTTCCAGCTCATGTGACGGGTCTTTACATGATGGGGCGTGATTTAGCGAGGGGGAAAGGGAGGGGCAGGGGGGAGGAAAGGGAAAGGAATGGAAGGAAGGGAGAGAAGAAAGCGAGAGAAGTGCGGCGAAGCCGCTCCACTTCTCTCGCTTTCTTCCTCCGTTCCCCTTTTTTCCGTCGCGTCACTGCGCGTTCGGGTTCTTGTCGAAGGTCGTCGAGAGCGCGAGAAAACGCCGGTCCAACCCCTCGAAGCCGAACTGATAGACGGAGATCAGAACCACCATCACCGGTCCCTTGCCCGGGCGCGGAAAGACGATGATGTCCGACAGTCCGTAATGGAGCGGGCAGCCGCGCGAGGCGGGAATTTCGGTGTCCTCGTGCAGGATGCGCAAGGGGTCTCCCGTCGCCCCCTCCAGAACGAGTGCGTAGCCATGGGTGTCGCTGGTCAGCGTCGCGCAGTCGGCCTTGGGCATGGCGATCTCGGTCAGCCGGAGCCGCGCCGTGCCCAGGCCCAGCCTGTCGCCGTCGTCCTTCAGCGTGAACGGCAGGAAACGGGCCGCGTCGCGTGCATCCGCCGCCCTGTCGGAGACGAGCGTCTTGCCCTCCACACCGATATTGAGACGCCACAGATACGGGTCGATCCGCTTGCGCGCCGCCTTGCGCGCCTCATCGACGCTCGCCCCGTCGCTGCGGATCAGTTCGCGCGCCGGTGTGCCGCGCACCCAGCTGTCGGTTGCCGTCTCCAACACGAAGACATCGGAATAGGGAAAGCCGGAACCGTCCTGCCGGCCGTATTGCTCGAAAGCGAAATGGCTGCCATCCGGCGAAAAGCCGATGATCGCCCGTTGCGCCGCGTCGGCGGCATGCGCACCGGAGACGGCGCCAAGGCATGCAAGGCCGCTCACGACGACAACGGCAAGCCGGTTTCGCAGAAATCGCGTGCGCATGGGGCGTTTTCCTCGTCGCTCGCTCAAGTCGAAATCATGGCGCCGCACCGCTCCACATCGGAGGCGCCTTGCGCCGGGAAGGCGATCGCCGGCCCCGGCCGCAACAGGCTGCGCGGCGGAATGCGGATAGGTGAAAACAGAAAAGCCGCCCGCTTTCAAGGCGCGCCCGGTTCCGGCGCTTGCCGCACGCCGTTTCGGCCCCTGTCTCCGGCGGCTGCCCTCGTGCCATTCGTCTTCCGTAGCACCGTCTCGCGCAGGACTTTCTGGAGCATATTGCGATCAGATTGAAGCAATCCGGCCGACAAGATACCGTTCTAGAAACCGAAGCCCATCTGCCGCGTTTCTTCCGGCTCGACGCCTTCCAGTGCCAGCAGATGCTGCTTGGTGACCACGCCGCCGGGCGCCGAAAACCCGCCCATGCGGCCGCCCGCGGCCAGAACCCGGTGGCAGGGGATGATCACGGGGATCGGGTTGGCGCCCATCGCCCGCCCCACGGCCTGTGCCGCGCCCGGCGCGCCGAGCATCCCGGCAAGCCCGCCATAGGTCGTCGTCTTGCCCCAGCCGATCCGGCACAGCGCCGCGTAAAGCGTGCGGCGGCTTTGCGAAACGCCGGAAAGGTCGAGCGGCACGCCGGTAAAATCCTCCCGCTCTCCGGCGAAGTAGCGTTTCAGCTTCGCCAGGGCGTCCATGACGAAGGCCGGCGCATCAGGAGGTGGGGCGGCCATTGGCGCATTTTTGGGCGCGCTCGGTTGTGTGCCCGACGCTGAGTCCGCACTCCCGTCCAACCCGGCATCGCCAGACCCGGCGGCTCTTTCGGGCAACCGCAGCCGGGTCAGCCCGTTCGCGCTCCAGCCGAGCCGTCCGCGTCCCATCGGCGTGTCGAATTCGCACCAGTTCGTCGTCTCGCCTGCCGCAAGCATGGCGCGCCGCCTTTCCCGCTTTCAGCCTCGGTATCGCGCGTACAAAACATGAACAAAGAGTAATGCAACCCGGGCTCCGCCGCAAGCTTTCCGACGGTGCGCAACGAAACGTCGGCCTCAGGCGCGCGCGGCGTCGGCCGTGGCGCGGATGGCCTTGATGTGGCGCTCGTAGAACTGCGGCTGCTCCGGCGAGCCGCCCTTGAAGACGGCGGACCCCGCCACCAGCACGTTGGCCCCCACCGCGGCAACCAGCGGCGCGGTTTCCGCCGTCAC
>NZ_QAYG01000009.1 GCF_003053845.1 Breoghania corrubedonensis | reverse complement strand
CTGTTCAATCGTAGCTACTAGGCGCTAACAAAACCACTTCCAGTGGTTCAAGCGCAGCGTTTCAAACCTCCACCTCGGGTGGAGGTCACTGACTTTCGGGGCGAGGGGGCCTGGGTGTTTGGTTCTTGCGCCTGTGGCCCCCCCCCCAAAAAAAAACGCCTCCGGCCGCCTCACCCGGTCGGATGAATGAACGGCCAGGGCGGCACTTCGCTGCCGGCGTCCACCTTCACCTCGATCAGGGCCGGCGCGTCGGCCGCGATGGCCTTGCGCAGGACCGGGCGCAGCTCTTCCGGCGTCGTCACCCGGTGTCCGGAAATGTGGAAGGACCGCGCGAGATCCATGAAGTCCGGGTTCTCCAGCCTGGAGCCGATCGTGCGGCCGCCAAAGCCCGTCTGCTGGTCGCGCATGACATTGCCGTAGGCGTTGTTGTTGAAGACAATCGTGACGACGCCGATCCCGTATTGCTTCGCTGTCGCCAGCTCCTGCACGCCGAACAGGAAACCGCCGTCGCCGGTGATGGAGACGACCGGCCGGTCCGGATTGGCGGCCTTGGCACCCAGCGCCGACATGAAGCCGAAGCCGAGCGTGCCCTGGTAGCCGGCCGACAGGTAGCTGCGCGGGCGCACGACGGGGAAGGCGAACTGCGAGGTGAAGCCCGCCTGGCACAGTTCCTCCACGAAGATGCCCTCGTAGGGCAGCTCCTCGCGGATGACGTGCAGATAGTCGACATGCGGCTTCACGGACGCGGTTTCGGTCGCCGCGCTGAGCTTGGCGGACGCCACGGCCTCGGGCGCGGGATGTGCCTTGTGGCCGGCATGGTCGAGGGCGGCGAGCAGCGCCTCCGTCGCCTCCTCCGCATCGGCGACGATCGCCGTGTGCGGCTTCAGCCGGTTCATCTCCGCCGGGTCGATGTCGATGCGGATGAGATGGGGCGGGGCCTCGGGCGCGTCGATCATGGTGCGCATGCCGGTCCAGCGCATGTAGGGCATTTCAAGCCGTGAGCCGATGCCGATGACCACGTCCACCTCTGGCCAGTAGCGATAGGCGGCGTAGGAGGAAAGGCCGAGCGCGTGGGTTTCCGGCATGATGCCGCGCCCGCCGCGGAAGGCGGTCACCGGCGCACCGGTCGCTTCCGCAAGCGCGCGCACGGCGGCTGCCGCATGCTGGGCGCCGCTGCCCACCATGATCAGCGGCCGCTTGGCCCACTTGATCCGCTCCGCAGCCTCCGTGATCGCCTCGGCAAGCGGCGGCACCGGGGCATCGGGCTCTGCCGCATCCAGCGGATGGACGCGCTCGGAAGACGCCATGGTGTCCCATGCCATTTCCACCGCGACCGGGCCCGGCCGGCCGGACATCATCTGCCGGAAGGCCTCGTTCAGAATGCGCGGGGCATCGGCTGGCCGCTCGATACGCGCGGCCCACTTGACGATGGAGCGCAGGGTGCCGAGCTGGTCGGGCAATTCGTGCAGGTGACCTCGGCCCCGGCCGATGAAGGGCGTGGGCACCTGGCCCGTGACCAGCAGCACCGGCGCACTGCATCCCGCCGCCGTACACAGCGCCGCCATGGTGTTGAGCACGCCAGGCCCCGGCACGACCGAGAAAACGCCGGGCTTTCCGGTTGTGCGGGCGTGGCCGAACGCCATGTAGGCGCATGCCTGCTCATGACGGGCGCCGACGGTGCGGATGCGGTCGGCGTGCTGGTAGAGCGCGTCGAAGAAGGGATACATCTGCGCGCCGGGCAGGCCGTAGACCGTCTCGATGCCGTTGGCGAGAAGTGCGGAGACGATCGCTTCGCCGCCGGTCATGATGCGTCCGTCGTGGTTCGGTATCACGTATGTCTCTCCTCGACAGTGGCTGGGGTTTGCGGTGGCTCTTTATTTGATCGGGTCCGATCTGGTGCGGCCCTGTTTGATCTGCCGATTTGATCCGGCTTGGCGGGGTCTCGTCAATTCTTTCGATGTCACATGGCAATTAACGGCCGTGCGCCGTGGGGGCGGCCAAGGCCGCCGCGCGCTCGTGCGTCATTGCCCGGCGAAGTCCGGGAGGTGACGGAGCGGGGCGGGCAGGGCGCTGGCCCCGACGCCGCCTTTCTCAATCCGCAATCGCGAACAAGGCCCTAAAACGATCCAGGTTCTCGCTCGACGGCTTCATTGGGTCGTAGCCGGGTTCCGGCAGCGGCTGCACCACGTCCCAGTGCTCGGCCATCAGGCCATCGGCATTGAAGCGCATGAAATCTGCGATGACCACCTTCGGCAGCAGCTTGTGCAGGATGACGAAATCGCCGCTCGCAAAGAGCTGGATCGGCCGCCAGTCCCGCCAGCCCGGGCGCCGGTGGCCGATCTGGCTGATATAGGCGTGAAGCCCCGCGCGGCCCTGGCCGATGCCCGGCGTGTGCTGGATGTAGTCCTCGGCCACCATGTCGTTGATCAGGCTCAGGTCGCCGCCGTGCATGCAGTCGCGCATGAAGGTCAGCAGGGTCCGTTCGTTGTCCGAAAGGTCGGTGCGCTTGTAGGGATCGTAGGGGTTCGGGTAGGTCACGGGGGCCTCGTCAGGGTGCGATGATCGGCTGGGCGGCGAGCGTGGAGGCAACGGGCTCCACGCCGGTGAAGAGGCTTCCCTCCTCGAACCAGCTTCTGGGCGCCGGTGCGCCCCACAGCGTCTGGCGCTGCGGGTCCTTCAGATCCCACTTGATCGGCTCCAGGTCCGGATCGACGGTCTGGTAGTCGGAACAGTAGATCTCGATGCGGTGGCCGTCGGGGTCGCGGATGTAGAGGAAGAACGCGTTGGAGATGCCGTGCCGGCCGGGCCCGCGCTCGATGTTGGAGAGGTAGCCGGTGGTCGACATAAGGTCCAACAGGTCGATGATGTTGAGCGGGGTGGGCACCCAGAAAGCAGTGTGGTGGAGGCGCGGGCCGCGGCCGTTGGTGAAGGCGATGTCATGCACGCCGCCCTTGCGGTGCGTCCAGGCCGCCCAGAGCTTCCCGCTCTCCTCGTCCTCGGTGTATTCCGTCACCCGGAAGCCAATCTCGTTGAAGAAGGCGACGCTCTCGTCGACGTTCGGCGAGAAGGTGTTGAAGTGGTCGATCCGGAGCGGCTTCACGCCCTTGTAGAGCGCGTATTTCTGATGGATCGGCGGCAGGCGGTCCATCTGGACGTAGAATTCCAGCGGAATGCCGTGCGGATCGCAGGTCCTCAGCGTGCGCGACTGGAACGGCCGCTCCACCCATGTCACCGGCAGCCCGCGCGAGCTGAAGTGGTTCTCGGCCAGTTCCAGGTCGCGCTCGCCGTAGAGCTTGAAACCCAGATGGTCGGCGCGCGGCTCGTCGCCCTGTTTCAGGATGATGCAATGGTGGCCGCGTTCCTCCATGGCGCGCATGTAGATCTCGTCATTGTCTTCGTGGGTGACCTGAAGGCCGAGCGTGTCTGCGTAGAAGGCGCGCGAGGCGGCGAGGTCGGAGACGATGAACTCCACGTGGCTGAGCCGCACGATGTTGAACGGCGGGTAGAGATTGGGGCTTGGTATCGGCATGAGGTCCTCCCGGTTGCGGCCTCTCCCCCGGCCGCAGCAACTGTAGTTGGAACGGCCGCGCCCGGCTCGTCTGTCTTCAGCTCTCGTCGCGAAGCCGCGCATGCATGGCGTTTCGCCTCCAGCTCAGGGGACGGCCGATCTCGCGAATTTCCAGAGAAAGAGCAAAGTGCGGCGTTTCGAACAGCGGAGCCAGATAGGTTTCGGCGACGGAGAAGACCTTGTCGCCGACGTTCTTCTGGACATCTTGCGGGCGTGGCGCCATGCGCAGAGCCATGTCGATAAATGCGTTCTGTCTCAGCCCGTCGGCGATCGCGTAGGCCTCGCACCGCACGGCGCGTACCCGCACCGCACCGGCCTCGAAAGCGCCGGTGGCCAGCATTGCCTTGCGGATTTCCTCGCACAGCCCCGCCATGTCCACCCGGCGGTCGAGGTTTGCGGAATACTCGATGGAGAAATGAGGCATGCAGCGATCCTCCCAAATCGTGCGAATTCCATCTTCGATGAAACGGCGTTACAATATTAACTTGTTAACAATGTGCGCAAGGGTTTTTCTTGTTTGACGAGCATCTGCCGAGCGGGTGATCAGTCGTCGTCATTGCGCGTTGCCGGTGAAAAGTCAGGTGTTATGGGATAGCTTCGAGCCGTGATGCGGTCATAGCATTCGCAGGAGAAACTTCTCAGCCTTGTTCGGTCGCTCACCGAGATCATGCCCCGTGAATAGCGGATCGCGCCATTCTTTGACAATTGCGAGCAGGAGGCGGAGACGGTCGCGCGGCGCAGACCGAGCACCTGTGAAAGCGCTTCCTGGGTCAGCGGGAAGTCGGATCCGTTCATGCGGTCGTCGGCATGAAGCAGCCAGCGGGCAACGCGCTGGGTGGCGGAATGAAGCCCGTTGCAAGCGACCAGCTCCATCAGCTGGGAGATCAGCGCCTTGGAATAGAGCAGCATCGCATAGCGCACGCAGGTGAAGGTTTCCATCGCCTCATCGAGATCGCTCATGCGCAGGAAGGAGGCGTAGCCGTCGATCTGAACCACGGTCAGGCCGATCGCGCCTCTGCCGCCCCTCAGGTAGGTGAAGCCCAGAAAGCCCTCGTTTCCGATCGACGCTTTTTCCACCGTGCGACCATCTTCCATTCTCGCCAGAAGCGAGATGACGCCTCGATGGGGGAATATCGCATGATCGAAGGGTTGGCACTCCTCGTAAAGCACGTCACCTGCGTGAAGCTCGCGCATGGTCATGCGGGTGGCGAGAAAGGCCCGAGCCTCTGCCCTGGTGGAGCAGATAACGCGGTTGGTTATCGGCAATGGAAGCTGTTCGGACATATTCTCATCGTATTGATGTCCGGACAAAACTTACAGCCTCACCGAGCTGTTATCGTGTTAATTCACAATTAACACCCTATAAGTACGATTTCGTACATAAGAACAACTAGGGGGCGCCTTCGACTATGTTGTCATCATGCAAAGTCGCAGCGCGGTATCGGGTGCGACTGCTCAAAGACTGCGCCCGGCGCCGATAACAGAGCCTTACCAACGTCCGGCCGATGGGCTGAAGAGGCGACCCACTATGCACGACGCAAGACCTGCCGGATCCATAATCATGCATGAAGCGAACGCCGAGACAACCGGCGCTTCTGCCTCTGGCGAGCGTTGTTCCGCCAGAGCGTCTGGCGTGGGGAGCGATGAGGGGGGATCTATCGAGGAAATGGCGGAGGCGCTGGCGAGCGCCCAAGCATCCCTTCACATGGAAGTCCGGCGCCGGCGAAATGCGGAAGATCTGCTGTGGGATATCGTCGAGACGTTACCTGAAGGAATTGCCGCTTTTGACGCGGACGAGCGGCTGCTGGTTTACAATTCTGCCTACCTTGCTTCTTTCACCGGCTTGGGAGACGTGATCGCTGCGGGTGTGCCATTCGAAACCATCCTGAGGCGCGGCGTGGAGGCAGGAGAGTTCGTGCTGCCGAATATGGGCGGAACGAACCGCGAGGCAGATCGGGAAACATGGATCACGCAGCGTCTAGAGGAGCATCGCACACCGAACGCGGTGTCAGTCCAGCAAATGAGCGGCGGACGTTGGCACGAGGTTCGCCGGTTGCGTTCGCGCGCCGGATATGTGGTGGGGGTGCGCACCGACATTACGGCCTTGAAGGAGGCGGAAAGCCGGATCCGCACGCAGGCCGAGCGTGATCCCCTGACCGGTCTTTTTAACCGAACGGTCCTTATCGCACAACTGAAGACGCAGATCGCCCGGCACAAGGCGGAGGCCACCACCGGCGCGCTGGTGGTGCTCGATCTCGTCAAGTTCAAGGAAGTGAACGATACGCAGGGCCACACCGCCGGCGACGCGTTGCTGGTGGAGGTGGCGACGCGGCTGGTCGGCGCGGTGCGCAGTGAGGATGGCGTGCTCCGGCTCGGCGGCGACGAATTCGCGCTGATCCTGCCAGGTGTCGGCAATCAGGACGCGGTGGAGCGGTTTGTCTCGCGCCTCAAGGAGCATCTTGGCGAACCCTTCACGCTGCTCGGGCGCGTTATCCGTCCGCAGGCCACCATGGGCGTGTGCCTGTTTCCCGAGCACGGCGAAGACGCGGTTGAACTCCTGAAATTCGCCGACAATGCGCTCTTTCAGGCGAAGGCGCGCGAACGCGGGGGGCACTGCTATTTCAACGCGTCGCTCCGCCATGGCATGGAACGGCGCGGCACCATCGCGCAGGCGCTTCGCGAAGCGCTGGAAACCGGTGCACTCGACATCGCGCTCCAGCCCCAATTCTCCATCGCCGACGGCACGCATACGGGCTTTGAGGCGCTGGCGCGCTGGCGCGGGCGCGATCCCGAAATTTCACCGGTCGATTTCATTCCGGTGGCGGAGGAGACGGGACTCATCGTCCCGCTCGGCCGGCATGTGCTCGACCGGTCACTGGCTGCGGCCAGGCGGATGTGGGATGCGGGACTCGATCCCGGCGTCGTCGCGGTCAATGTCGCGGCCGCGCAACTGAAAAGTCTCTGTTTTGTCGATACGGTCGCGACCTTGCTGAAGGAGCACGACCTGCCGGCACGGATCCTGGAAATCGAGGTAACGGAGAATGTTCTGCTCGGCCGGTCCTCAGAGCGGATCGAACGGTGCCTGCGCTGTCTGCAAGACATGGGTGTGGCGATCGCGCTCGATGATTTCGGTACCGGCCATGCGTCGCTGGCGCACCTGAAACGCGTTCCCGTGGACCGGCTCAAGATCGACCGGTCGTTCGTCGCCGGCATCGGAGAACGCACCGACGACGAGGTCATTGTGCGCACAGTCGTCAGCCTTGCCCACGCTCTGGGCAAGACGGTCGTCGCCGAGGGGGTGCAGACGGAGGCGCAACGGCGCTTTCTGGCGGAGCTGGCTTGCGATGTCGGACAGGGCTTTCTCGTGTCGCGCCCGCTGACACCCGATGCCGCGCAGAGCTATCTGCGCGATCTGGCGGGTCCAATCTAGAGCGTGTTCTTATCGACCGGATCGAATCGATCCGGTCGATAAGAACACGCTCTAGCCGTATCCCGGCAACGGCGTGCATCCCTCGGAACTATCTGATCTGCCGCAGCAGCGTTTCATCCGGATAGCAGGTCGCCGCCATGCCGTGCCGTTCCTGCCATTGGCCGATGGCGGTTCGGGTCTTGAACCCCACCAGTCCGTCTGCGCCGCCGACATCGTATCCACTTGCGACGAGCCTTTCCTGCATCAGTTGAACCGCCCGGCGCGAGAAATCACCCGGATCGCGCCAGGGTGTCACGAGCGGCGTGTCGGTATAGGCGATGCGGTCGGCCAGGTGGCCGATGAAGAGCGCGTACGCATCGGACTCGTTGTAGGTCTTCAGGACGTAGAAGTTGGGCGTGGCGATGAAGGCCGGGCCGAACCGGCCGGCCGGCATCAGCAGATAACCGGTATGCGCGCGTTCGTTCGCGGGAAACGGGCGGCCCGATATGCGGGTCGCGCCGGCCGCGATCCAGCTGCTGATCGGCCGGCCCTGGTCGGGGCCCTCGAGCGTGCAGGATATCGCTCGCGGGATCTCGGCCTCGTAACCCCAGTCGCGGCCGCTCTGCCAGTCGTGCTGCTTCAGGTAGTTGGCGATCGAGGCGAGGGTGTCGGGTACCGAGTTCCAGATGTCGCGCTTGCCGTCACCGTCGAAATCCACGGCATATTTCAGGAATTTGGAGGGCAGGAACTGCGGACCGCCGAGCGCGCCGGCCCAGGAGCTTTTCAATGCTGTTCCGGGGAAATGATCTTCCTCCAGGATCGTTAGCGCGGCCAGCGTCTCTTCTTCGAAGATCTCCTTACGTCGACCCATGAAGGCCTGTGTCGCCAACACCGCGAGCGCGTTGTGCGGCAGGCTGGCGCGACCGTAGCCGGTTTCCCTGCCCCAGATCGCGACGATGATGCGCGCCGGAACGCCGTAGCGGGCCTCGATGCGCTGCAAGGGGGCGTGCCATTGGCGCAAACGATCGCGGCCAAGGGCGACGAGCGTGGCGAGGTTGCGTTGCGAGAAATAGCGCGCGGGAGAGCGGAATTCCGACTGACGCTGCTTGCCGGGCCTCGCCTTCGGTGCGCCGGGAGGCTGCAGGTCGGGAAGCTTCCATTGCAGCGAGAGATTGCCCGTCGCATCCACAAAGGTCGCGCGCGACACTCCACGCGCGCGCGCCTTGGGCCAGAGCTGGCGTTCCAGCCAGACATGGAAGGAACGCTCCACCCCGGTTCGATCAAGTGCGGCGAAGGCCGGCGAGCCTGTCGCCAGCATCGCAAGCGCCAGGCTCGCCAGGAGTATCAGCAGGTGGCGGGAATGCGTCATCGCTTCATCTTTCGTCAGCGTGCTCAGGAGTTCTCTCCGCGAAGGACGTTGGTCCGGCAAAACCGAATAGCCGGGAGACCACTTCGCGTCCGGAAGCGGGCCGCTGTCTGCCATCGCGGCGGAGCATAGGCGACTCGCGCAAAGGCGGAAACTCATGACGCAGGATCTCGAACGGACGCGCCACAAGGTGCTGTATTCGGACACCGCGCCACGCCTGGCGTCGGTCGTCGGCCAATTCGCGGCGAAAAGGCGAATTCAGATACTTAGTTATTTTTTCCGTCGGGTTCATTGCCCGTATATAGTGGCTAATACGAATATTTGTTCATTACATAAGTAAGTGTGCTGGCGCGTGCCTTTCAAAGCGCGAAAACGGAGAGATTCTACTTCCAAATTCACTCTGTATTAAGGAGGTTAACACGATACAGGAGGGGCTCACGCAGCGGGGCGATGGGTCTCCGGCTGATTTTTGATGATCATTTGGACCTGTCGCAGATCGATTGCGTCGTGGGGCACGGAGGTGAAATGTCTGGCGTAACCTTGAAAGATCGCATCGCGTTTCTGCAGCTCTCGCCAAGAGATGGCGAGGTTGTCAAAAAGGCATGGAAGCTTGTGCAGGGCGATCTGGACGAGATCATGCGCGGTTTCTACGTCCATGTCCGCACTGTCGACCGTCTCGATGCGCTGGTGAAGGGAGATGCGGGGCGCTTGGCCGAAGCCCAGAAGAAGCACTGGGGACGGCTGTTCTCCTGTTCCTTTGACGAAACCTATCTGGAAAGCAGCCGGCGCATCGGCCTCGCGCATGTCAAGATCGGCCTCGAGCCCGCCTGGTATATCGGCGGATACGCCTTCGTCATGAGCCGCCTTGTCGAGATCATCGGCCGGAAACAGCGCTTTTCCGGTGTCGCGGCCGCGCAGATGATCGCCGCGGTCAACAAGGTCGTCATGCTCGATATGGATCTGGCGATCTCCACGTATCACGACGTCATGATCGAGCAGGCTCATGACCGCGAGGAGGTCATCAAGGCGGCCGTGCGCGATCTCGATGATGTCATGAAGAACGCGACCTCAACCCTGAGCGACGCGTCTCAGGAACTCGAGGATACCGCGACCAGGTTGATGGGAGCCGCGGAGGAGACGAGCGGCCGCGTTTCCGCAATGGAGGCGAGTGCTTCCAATACATCCGATCGCGTCCAGTCGAGCGCGGCGGCGACCGAGGAGATGACGGCCTCCATCTCGGAAATCGGCCGGCAGGCGACCAGGTCGCGCGACGTCGCGCGTTCGGCCGTGGACGGAGCGCGCAAGACCAACGTCTCGATACAGAGCCTCGCGGAGGTGACGCAGACGATAGGGTCAGTCATCGGCCTTATCTCGGACGTGGCCGAGCAGACCAATCTTCTGGCACTGAATGCCACCATCGAGGCGGCGCGCGCGGGCGAGGCTGGGCGGGGCTTTGCGGTCGTGGCCGCGGAGGTGAAGGAACTCGCCGGCCAGACGACGCGCGCGACCGAAGAGATCACCGAGCAGATCGCCGCCATTCAGCGCGCTTCCCGGCAATCGGTGGAGGATATCGAGATGATCACCAAGACGATCGATCAGGTTTCGGAGATCGCCACCGCGATCGCCTCCGCCGTCGAGGAGCAGACGATCGCCACCAGTGAAATTTCGGTCAATGTCCAGACCGCCGCGAAGAACACGGCCGACATTTCCGACGAAATGGGCCACGTGCGGGCGAAGACCGACACCACCCAGCGCTCCGCCGAGGGGATCGCCAGCATGGCGTCCGGGCTGCACGATCAGGCCGAACGCATCGGCCAGGACGTCAAGGACTTCTTCGACAAGGTGCTTTCGGCGTAGAGCGCTTGTCGATCAGATCGATTCAATCTGATCGGAATATGCTCAGGCGCCGCGATCCGGCGGCGTACCGAACAAGACGTGCATGAAAAACGGCCGGCGGATCGCTCCGCCGGCCGTTTTCGTCGATCGGTTATCGTTCTTGTGCCGCTCAGCAGTTCTTCGGACGGCGCGGGCCGAGGTCGATCTGGCACTCGTTGGTGACTGCTCCGATGACGGCGCCGCCCGCCGCACCGACTGCGGCCCCGGCGAGGATCGGGGCTCCGGCGATCGCGGCGATGCCGACACCGGCTGCCGCGCCAACGCCGCCGCCCGATACGGAGCGTTCCATGGGCGACGAGCCGCATCCGGCAAGGCCACCGGCGACGGCGAGAACCACGGCGATGTTTGCCATCGTACGCATGGGATTGAACTCCTTAACTTTTCTTGTGCGCTGCCGGTCTGGCGTCCCCCCTTGCGGATCGTTCCAAAAGGGGGAACACATTGGCCGGCGCGCCACCCAGCCGGACCACATGGTGAACCTTGGGTTTAAACAATCGGTAAAATCGCAGAAACATTCCGCGTCCTCGATCCACGGTGCGCGGCGGCGGATCGGGGGCCGGCACACCTGCGAAGACGCGCGATGCGCCGCCTTGCGGGACGATGCCGGCGGGAGCGGCGCACGCGCTGCGGGCATCGCCGCGGCGGTCGCTTCATGGCTCCGGCGTCGCCCCGGCATGGCTCCGGCCATTGCCCCGGAGCCCGGCTTCGCGTATTGAGGCGGCCGAAACCTTTTCCCTGATTTCCAGGATACGGAGCACCGCCCAGCCCATGGCGCGCCAGTTCATCTATCACATGCACGGACTGTCCAAGTCCTATGACGGGGGCAAGAAGGTCCTCGACAACATCGATCTCTCCTTCTACCCCGACGCCAAGATCGGCATTCTCGGCCCCAACGGCGCCGGCAAGTCGACGCTTTTGAAAATCATGGCCGGCCTCGACACCGAGTTTACCGGCGAGGCGTGGGCGGCCGAGGGCGCCAAGGTCGGCTACCTGCCGCAGGAGCCGAACCTCGACCCCGACAAGACCGTGATGGAAAACGTCATGGAGGGCGTGGCCCACAAGCAGGCCATTCTCGACCGCTACAACGAACTGATGATGAACTACTCCGACGAGACGGCGGACGAAGGCGCCAAGCTCCAGGACATCATCGACGCCGAGGACCTGTGGAACCTCGAAAGCAAGGTCGAGATGGCGATGGAAGCGCTGCGCTGCCCGCCGTCGGACGCCAACGTCGTCAACCTGTCGGGCGGTGAGCGCCGCCGCGTGGCGCTGTGCCAGTTGTTGCTGTCGGAACCCGACCTCTTGCTGCTCGACGAACCGACCAACCATCTCGACGCCGAGACCGTTCACTGGCTGGAACGCCACCTGCGCGAGTTCAAGGGGTCCGTCCTGATCATCACCCACGATCGCTACTTCCTCGACAACGTCACCGGGTGGATCCTCGAACTCGACCGCGGCCAGGGCATCCCTTACGAGGGCAACTACTCCGTCTATCTGGAGAAGAAGGCCAAGCGCATGGTGCAGGAGGGCCGCGAGGACATGGCCCGCAACCGCGCCATCTCGCGCGAGCGCGAATGGATGGGCATGAGCCCGAAAGGCCGGCAGACCAAGTCCAAGGCGCGTATCCGCGCCTACGAGGACCTGCTGTCCGCGCAGGAAGAGCGCATGCCCTCGATCGAGCAGATCCTCATTCCCGTCGGCGAGCGGCTTGGCGCCAACGTCATCGACCTGGAGGGCGTGTCCAAGGGCTTCGAGGACCGTCTGCTGATCGACAACCTGTCGTTCAAGCTGCCGCGCGGTGGCATCGTCGGCGTGATCGGCCCCAACGGCGTGGGCAAGACAACGCTGTTCAAGATGCTGACCAAGCAGGAAGAGCCCGACAGCGGCACCGTCACCATCGGCGACAGCGTGCATCTGGGCTATGTCGACCAGTCGCGCGATGCGCTCGACCCGGACAAGACCGTGTGGGAAGAGATTTCCGGCGGGGCGGAGGTGATCTACCTCGACAAGAAGGAGATCAACAGCCGCGCCTATTGTTCGTCCTTCAACTTCAAGGGCCCGGCCCAGCAGGCCAAGGTCGGCAATCTGTCGGGCGGCCAGCGCAACCGCGTGCATCTGGCGAAGGTTCTGAAGCAGGGCGCCAACGTGCTGCTGCTTGATGAGCCGACCAACGACCTCGACACCGAGACGCTGGCGGCACTCGAAGACGCGCTCGAGAACTACGCCGGCTGCGCGGTCATCATCTCGCACGACCGCATGTTCCTCGACCGCCTCGCCACCCACATGCTGGCCTTTGAGGGCGACAGCCACGTGGAATGGTTCGAGGGCAACTTCGAGGACTACGAGAAGGACAAGGTCCGCCGCCTCGGCGCGCACGCCGCCGACCCGACCCGGATCAAGTACAAGCCGCTGACGCGGTAAGGACTGGTTTTCCCGCGCTTCGGGGCGCGGGGATTTCGAGAGATACGAGACGGCGGTTCACGGATGTGGGCCGCCGTTTTTGTTTCTGGGGGGCTTGTCTGTGCAAATGCGCCACGTGGTGCGCCGCCGCCCGCCCGTCAAAGAGCCCGCGCAATCAGCTCTCCCATGGGGAGAGGTCGGGCCAAAGGCCCGGGTGAGGGGTGTCGGATTCTCCGTACCCCTGAGAGCTCGACACCCCTCACCCCAGCCCTCTCCCCATGGGAGAGGGAGCACAGCGGCTGTGCGGAGAAAATGGGGATATCTGCGATTGGCACGCTTGGCTGCGCATGGAAGCGATGAGGCAGGCTGACGAACAGGAAGCGTCAGTCTGTCCCTGCCTCGGCCACCCTCTCGATGTCATCCCCGATCAAGTCGGGGATGACGAGTGGAGGTGTCGTTTGCCGATATCGGCATCGTATCCGCAGCGAACAGAGGCACGTCGCCCGAATGCGGTTGGCGCGGAAAAGGTGGCGCCCGTTTGCCCCGATCTCTCCGCCGTCATTGCCCGGCTTCGCCCGGGCAATCCAATGCCGGCGGCGGCAGATGCTGGCCGAGTTATGGGTCAGCTTACCTCGCCTGTAGGGAGATGCCAGCGCGAGCGCGGCGGGGGCGCTTGCATTTTTGAGCGCTGAATTCCACAAAAAAAGACGTGGTCATCTTCGCGCGATGCGCTCTATCCAATCTTGGAAATTTTTTAATTAATAACTGCAACTGGCATTTTGAGTAAAAATAGATAATAAAACAATTTTCTAATTTAAATTTATTATATATATCTTTTGAATATGTATTATATCATCTTATCCAATGGCGTTTAAGGTATTCATGAAATAGAGGTACTGTGAACGCAATATCTCCATGTGCCGGACTGTAGATCATTCCTTTTGCGATTATCTGAGCTCGCCGAGGGCCGAGCGTGGTGAGCTTTTCACCCAGCATTTCGGCTACGTCCGAAGATCGATATGGTCCGGATCCTAGGCGCGCCATAGCGATTACGTATTCTCTCTCTTTGGGAGTCAGGCGGTCGATCCGAACCTTGAAAAAGCCGTCATCGAGTCTTCTCAAGGCTTCCGCTTCGGCAGCTTGAATGCAGTTTATTTCTATTGGTGATTGGACCGCGACATTCCAGACTTGATATCCCCATTCCTGTAGAAAATAGGGATACCCGCTTGTGGAGGTGACAATCGCATCCAGCAGGTCCGCGTCTATCGTCTCCCCTTCTTCTTCTATCGGTTGGCGGATTGCATTGGCCGCGTCTTCGCTGGCAAGGGCGTCCACCTTTGGGAAAATGAAAAGCCTTTCAGCATAGGACTTTGCATCTCCGGAAAGAGCCGCGATCGCGGGGAGGCCGGCTCCGAATAAGAGAACAGGTAGTGCTTTCTGGTTGATGCGATGAATCGCAACAATCAGTGCGCCGAGCTCTTCAGAAGACAGGTATTGAACTTCGTCAATAAGAAGTGTCCATCCTCGACTAGCAGCTTTCGCCGCTTCTCCAACCTTCAAGAATAGCTCAGTTATATCGTATTCCAGGTCTCCGCTATCTGCCGTTCCTGGTTCAGGATCGACGGACACTTCGAAGTCTCCCATCTTGATCTTAAATGTTCCGGCAAAGCTGCGAAGCGCTCGTAAAGCATTGTAGGTGGCGGTCTTTGCTGCCTCAATAAGCGATAGCTTGCGAAGGACTTGGTGGATTTTCGGATAAAGCAGGTCGACGAGTTTTCGGTCTTCCGGTGCTTCTATGAAGGAGGTCAGATATCCGTGGCGTTCAGCAATTTGCTCTATCTTGTTGAGAAGAACTGTCTTTCCGACACCGCGCAAGCCGAGTAGCATTTGCGACTGAGCGGGGCGCCCGAGCAGAACTCGTTGCAATGCCGTATCAGCAGCTGAGATAATTCCCTCTCGACCAGCCAACTCCGGTGGCTGCGAGCCTGCTCCTGGCGCAAACGGATTTCGAACTGGATCCATATTTATCTCTTTAGGCGGTATTATATCTACTAGCGACTATAATCATGTATAATTTCCTAGGCGTCAATGGGTTTGAAATCCTGAGCAGTCGTCGTTGATTGCCCCACCCCAGCCGCCACCCCTGACGCCCAGGCCCACTGAAAATTATACCCGCCGAGCCAACCCGTTACATCCACCGCCTCGCCGATGAAATACAGCCCCGGCACCGCCTTCACCTCCATCGTCTTGCCGTCCAGCGCCCGCGTGTCCACCCCGCCGAGCGTGACTTCCGCCGTGCGGTAGCCTTCCGAGCCGACGGGTTTCACCGTCCAGGCGTTCACGGCCGTCGCGATTTCGCGAAGGCGCTTGTCGGAAAGCGTGCCCAGTGCCGCGTCGGCCTTCAGGCGAGTGGTGATCGCCTGCGCCAGGCTCTTGGGCAGGAAGGTGGCAAGAATTGTCTGCGGCGCCTGCTTCGGCGTTTGTCCGCGTGCGGCGCGTAGAATTTCGAACGTGTCCACGCCCGGCGCCATGTCCAGCGTGATGGCCTCGCCCTCGCGCCAGTAGGACGAGATCTGCAGGATCGCAGGCCCCGACAGCCCCCGGTGGGTGAAGAGAACCGCCTCGGTGAAGCTCCTCTTGCCGCACGATACCCGCCCCTCGAGCGAGACGCCCGCAAGCGCCCGCGTCTCCTCCAGAAAACCCGGCTCGAAGGTCAGCGGCACCAGCGCGGGGCGGGTCTCGACGACGGGAACGGAGAACTTTCGCGCCACATCGTAGGCAAACGCGCTCGCGCCCATTTTCGGGATCGACTTGCCGCCCGTTGCCACCACGAGCGATGAACAGGCGATGATCGCGTCGCCTGCGCGGGCATTGTGCGCCACCAAGCGGAAACCGTCGCCGTCGCGCTCGATGTCGCGTGCCGTCGTTGACAGCATCAGCTTCACGCCGGCCTCGAACATCTCGCGCCCCAGCATGTCGACGATCTGCGTCGCCGGGCCGTCGCAGAAAAGCTGGCCTTGTGCCTTGTCATGCCACGCGATGCCGTGGCGCTCGATCTTCGCGATGAAATCGGCCGGCCGGTAGCGTTTCAGCGCGGAGATCGGAAAGCGCGGGTTTTGCGACAGATAGGCGCCCTGCGGCGTGCCGAGGCCGTCATTGGCATGAAGGTTGGTGAAGTTGCAGCGCCCGCCGCCGGAAATGCGGATCTTCTCGCCCGGCTTTTCGCCGTGTTCGATGACGAGCACCTTGCGCCCCTGCCTGCCGGCTTCCACCGCGCACATCATCCCGGCCGCACCCGCCCCGATCACCACCACGTCGTATCGCGTCATGTCCGCTTCCATGTTCCGCCCGCGCTTTCGCCGGCCATGCGGTTCCGCCTACCAGAGTAGGCGATGAAGGTCATCAGCGCCGCGAGAAAGGCGGTGGCTTTTCCTGCCGCCTTTCTCGAAAAAGCGCCCAATGGGAAGGAAAACGCGCTTTTCCCGACCTCGCTTCCCCATGTGGGGAATGCCCAAGATGCGGCTGCGACGTTATGTCCTGAACTGTCCGTTCAGCATGTGAGGGGTTGGGGCATGACGGTTACAACATCGGGCGATCTGGAGACAACGGGCAGTCTCGTCACGCTGATCGGCGTGAGCGGAACGGGGGCAATGACGGTCGATGGCGGGTCGGTCGTCACCTACAATGGCAATACCGATCCGGGTGCGACCCATATCCGGCTCGGCGGCGAGGCAACGGGGGTGGGAACGCTCACCATCACCGGCACCGGTTCGGCGATCGATTTCGTCGGCATCGGTAACGACGACGTCTTCATGCACGTCGGTTATTTCGGCTCCGGCACCGTCAATATCGTGAACGGCGGTTCGCTGACCATGACGGATGTGCCGAATACCGAAAACAGCGGCTCCACCTTCAGCCTCGGCCGCCAGGCCGGTGGCTCCGGCACCATGACCGTCGATGACGGCACCATCGACATGTCCGGCTGGTACGCAACCATCCATGTCGGGCGCGAGGACGGCACCGGCGACATGACCGTCTCCAACGGGTCCACGGTCGACCTGACCGGCACGGCGATTGCGGCGCTCAATGTGGGGCGCAACGGGACGGGCGCCACCAGCGGCACGATGTCGATCGAAAGCGGCTCCACCGTCACCGTGCATGCGGGCAACGGGACGGCGGTCGATCCGTCCTTCGAGCCGGGGGCGCTCCTGACTGTCGGGCGCAACGGTTCGACCGGCGATCTCGATATCGACAATGCCAGCCTGATCATCGAGGCGAGCACGGGCGAGGCGGGCGGCAATCTCGGCCGCGACAACGCCACCGGCACCATCGATGTCACAAATGGCGGCCTGCTGCGTTTCACCTCTTCCGATCTCGATGCCTACTACAATGTCGGCCGGCAGGCGGGCGGCAACGGCACGCTCACCGTCACCGGCGGCACGTTCGAGATCAAGGGCACCGGTGCGGACAGCTACGCGGCACTCAACCTTGGCCGTGACGGCGGCACGGGTGCGGCGAACTTCGATGGCGCGTCGGTAACCGTGTCGTCGACCTCGCAGACGGCGATCGTCCGCCTCGGTCATGTCGCCGATGGCGTCTCCACCGGCGGCTCGGGCTCCATGGTGCTCGCCAATGCCAGCACTTTCGCGCTGTCCGGCGATTTCGCGCAGTTTTCGGTGGCCTATTCCGCCGGCACCAGCGGCACTCTTCAGGTGCTGTCGGGCAGCACGCTCACGCTGACGGGCACGGGCGGCGCGGCTGTCGACAGCGCCTTCAACGTCGGCGTGAACGAGGGGACGACCTCGGCCACGGCGCTGATCGACGGGACGGGCTCCGCCATCCAGAGCGCCGATCTCGCGCTCATCGGCTACAACAGCTACTTCAGCGCCACGCCCGCCGGAAACGGCGCGCTCACCATATCTTCGGGCGGGCTGCTTTCGGCGGGCGAGGTCATTGTCGGCAGGGGCGGAACGCTTGTTCTCGACAATGGCAGCGTGGATGCGGGCACGGGGATCATCGGCATCAACGCCGGCACCCTGCAGGTGGAGGCCGGCGGCATCGGCAATCTCACCGGCGAAACCCAGGTTCTTGGCGGGGCCTCCATTATCTTCGGCGTATCGGCGGATGGTGCGAGCGCCGGCAGGCTCGATATCTCCGGCTCCTTCACGGCGGACGATACGGTCAATTTCGTGATACAGGCGGCCGGCGGCTATCTCTTCTCGGCAACCGATACCTATGTCCTGATCTCCTCCGCCAGCGCGCTCGATATCGATTTCGCGAGCATCGCGGCTGCCGACCAGAACGCCAACTTCGCCTACATCCTCCACACGAACGGCGGCGACACGCAGCTCTCGTTCACCGCGCTCAACAACGGCGACGGAACGGGCGATGCCGTCCTCGATCTCTCCGATTTCACCAGCAAGGGCGTGACGGTGAGCTACGACGCCGATACCGGCGTCGGCTCCGCGGAAAACACCGATCTGCTGGCGGCACCGGACCTCGGCGGAAGCGCGTTCTTCAACGTCGAGCGCATCCTGGGCACGGCGGCGGCCGATGTCATCGCCGTCACGGGCACGGGCGGCGGCGCCATCGCGCTCGATGGCGGCGGCGGCGGCGATACGCTGACGGGGGCTTCGGGTGGCGACATGCTGCGTGGCGGCGCGGGCGGGGATGCGCTCGCCGGCGGCGCGGGCTCCGACTGGGCGCTTTATGACGATGCAGCGGCCGGGCTGGTTGCCGATCTGCAGATGGTGGGGACGAATACGGGAATTGCCTCGGGCGATACCTATTCCTCGATCGAGAACCTGCTTGGCTCGGGCTACGCCGACGTGCTGCGCGGCGATGCCGGGGCGAACATCATCGATGCGGGCGACGGCAACGACATCCTGCAAGGGCGCGATGGCGACGACACGCTCAGGGGCGGCAACGGCAACGACGTGTTGCGCGGCGGCGAGGGCGCGGACACGCTCGACGGCGGTGCCGGCATCGACTGGGTCGACTACTCCACGTCGGCGGCGGGCGTTGTCATCAACCTCGCCAACACTGCGGCGGAAACGGGAGGCGAGGCCGAGGGAGACACGCTCATCGGCGTCGAATACGTGCTGGGTTCCGCGCACGCGGACACGATCATGGGGGATGGCGCGGCCAACGCGCTGCGTGGATACAGCGGAAATGACAATCTGATGGGCGGCGCGGGCGACGACTACCTGCGCGGCGAGGATGGCAACGACATCCTGCGCGGTGATGCGGGGGCCGATCGTCTCGACGGCGGGGCGGGCAACGACTGGGCGAGCTACTACAATTCCTCCGCCGGCATCGTCATCAACCTCTCCGATGGCGCGGCAGAGAGCGGCGGTGACGCCGAAGGCGACGTATTGATCGATGTCGAGTACATTCTGGGCTCCACCCACAACGATGTCATCATGGGAGACGGGAACACCAACGTCCTGCGCGGCTACGGTGGCAACGACAACCTGATGGGGGGCGCCGGAAACGATATCCTGCGCGGCGAGGACGGCAATGACGTCCTGCGCGGCGACGCGGGGGCCGACCGGCTGGAGGGCGGCGCGGGGATCGACTGGGCGAGCTACTACAACTCCGCTGCGGGCGTGGTCGTGAACATGGCCGACAACGCCGCCGAGCGTGGCGGCGATGCAGAGGGCGACGTGCTGGTCGATATCGAGTTCGTGCTGGGATCCGCACACGATGACACCATCATCGGCAACGGCGCGGGAAATCTCATCCGGGGCCATGATGGCAATGACCAGCTCATCGGTCTCGGCGGCAACGATATCCTGCGCGGCGAGGGCGGCAATGACGTTCTTCGCGGCGATACGGGCGCCGACCAGCTCGACGGCGGCGCCGGGACCGACTGGGTGAGCTATATCGGTTCGGCCTCGGGTGTGAACGTCGATCTGGGCGACGGCCTGACGGAGACGGGCGGCGATGCGGAGGGCGACACGCTGATCGCCATCGAACACGTGCTCGGTTCCAGCCACGACGACACGCTGACGGGAGACGGCGGCGGCAATTACCTGCGTGGCTATGGTGGCAACGACACCATCGCCGGAGGCGGCGGCAACGACATCCTGCGCGGCGAGGCGGGCACCGATACCTTCGTCTTCGCTGACAACTGGGGCAACGATCTGCTGCTCGATTTCGAGGATGGCGTCGAGATCATGGACATGACCGCCGTCACCGGGCTGACAGACTTCTCGCAGCTCACCGTCACCGATATGGGCGCCGATACGCTGGTGTCCTATGCCGGAGACAGCATCAGGCTGACGGGCGTCGCCTCGGCCGATGTCGACTTTTCCGACTTCTTGTTCGCATAGCGGCGCAGGCGGGAGAGGGATGTCCCGGTGCGCCCTTCAGACCCCGGGCAGTTCCTCTTCCGCCGACACCCGCCGTGCGCAACCCCAATCGGTGAGCACCGCATTCATCTCGTCCACCACGAAAAACCGGGCCGCATCCGGCTCGTAGCCTTCGGTCAGAAGCGAGTCGTATTCCGTGTGGGCGTGGCGCACGCGCGAGGTCGTGGCGAGCCACACCGCGATGGCGGGAGGTAGATGACGCAGGTGCCCTGCCTGGGCTGCGGAAAAAATCGCCTCCGCGTCGTCCATCGGTACGCGCGGAACAAGAGCGCGCAAGGCCTTTCGAATGTCTTTTTGTCGTTTTGTTCCGCCGCCCACTCGTATTCCCGTCATGATTTGCGTGGCAAGGTGATCTTCTGATCGTTGCATTCGCGCTGCAGAATTATCTGAAAGTCAGTCTCTCCTTGCGTCAACTATCCGCAGTCTCCACACTGTAGCGGCAACAAGATACCGGCTGAAGGCATCCGGACATCGCGTCCTTGATGTCGTCGGTGCCGGCGGTCGATCCGGATGCGCGTACGCGCCGACGCTTCCGGCCTGCGGCGCGAGGATAATGGAGACCACATGGCCGTAACAGGCTCCGACACGATTACCACAGACCTGCCGCCTGCCGTCACGATCCATGCCAAAGCGGCATCTCGCGAACCTGAGCGTGAGGCGGCGGGCCGGGGCGAGGTCGCGGGAAAGCCATCGGGCGTCTTCCATTTCGTCATGATCAAGCCGACCCATTACGACGATGACGGCTATCCGATCCAGTGGCTGCGTTCGGCCATTCCCTCCAACACGCTCGCCTGCCTCAACGGGCTGGCGGAGGATGCGCGAACGCGCGGCGTGCTGGGCGAGGGCGTCGATATCCGCCTGCACACCTTCGACGAGACAAACCGCCGGGTGCGGCCGGAAAAGATTGCCCGGATGATCGAGCGCGAGGGCGGCACCGCGCTGATCGGGCTCGTCGGGGTGCAGTCCAACCAGTTCCCGCGCGCGCTCGATCTGGCGCGATCGTTCCGCGCCCATGGCCTTGCCGTGATGATCGGCGGCTTCCATGTCTCCGGCTGCATCTCGATGCTGCCGGAAATGCCGCCGGAGATGGTCGCCGCGCAGGGCGAGGGCATCTCGTTCTTCGCCGGCGAGGCGGAGGAGCACCGGCTCGACGAGGTCTTTCGCGAGGCTTACGCCGGCACGCTCAAGCCGCTCTACAATTACATGAAGGACCTGCCGGGCCTCGTCGATGAGCCGACGCCGATCCTGCCCTCCCAGCATATCGGGCGCACGGCCGGATCGCATTCCTCGTTCGATCTCGGGCGCGGCTGCCCCTATCAGTGCTCGTTCTGCACCATCATCAACGTGCAGGGACGCAAGAGCCGGTTCCGCTCGCCCGACGATCTGGAACGCATCATCCGCGACAATCTCGCCCAGGGTATCAACCGCTTCTTCATCACCGACGACAATTTCGCCCGCAATCGCGAATGGGAGGCGTTCTTCGACCGGCTGATCCGGCTTCGCGAGGACGAGCGGCTGGACATCAAGTTCATCATCCAGGTCGATACGCTCTGTCACAAGATCGATGGTTTCATCGACAAGGCGACGCGGGCCGGCGTCAACCGGGTGTTCATCGGGCTGGAGAACATCAATCCGGAAAACCTGCTGGCGGCCAAGAAGCGGCAGAACAAGATCACCGAATACCGCGACATGCTGCAGGCCTGGCGCGAGCGGGGCGCCACAACCTATGCCGGCTACATTCTCGGCTTTCCCGGCGACACGCGCGAAACGATCCTGCGCGACATCGCCATCATCCGGAAGGAACTTCCGCTCGATCTGCTGGAGTTCTTTTTCCTCACCCCGCTGCCCGGCTCCGAGGACCATCTCAACCTCTACAAAAAGGGCGCGTGGATGGACCCGGATCTCAACAAGTACGATCTCAACCACCGCGTCGCGCATCACGGCAAGATGTCGGATGCGGAATGGGAGCAGGTCTATCGCGAGGCATGGGACGCCTATTATTCGCCCGATCACATCGAGACGGTGCTGCGCCGCGCCGCCGCCCACCCCAGGGGGCGGCCGGGCAACAAGCTCTTTCTCATGCTCTGGTTCTACCTGATGGTGAAATACGAGGGCGTGCATCCGCTGGAAGGCGGCTATTTCCGCCTCAAGCACCGCCGCGACAGGCGCAAGGGGTTGCCGCTGGAAAACCCGCTCACCTTCTATTCCCGCTTCGTTGCCGAGACGGTGATGAAGCATCTGGGCTATGGCAGCGACCTGGCGCGCGTCTACTGGCGCTATCGCAAGGTCAAGGCGGACCCGAACCGGCGTGCCTATACCGACCGTGCGCTGTCCAGCGGCGATCTCGACATGGAAGAACTGGAGATGTTCACCCAGACGGCCGGCGGTCAGGCGGCGGTCGACAAATCGCACCGCGACAAGAAGCTCCGCGAGGCCGCGCGTTCCGGGGTGGCGGCGGAGTAGCCGGCGGCTGTCGAAGACGGGGAATGAGCCGACGTCGCTCGACACGCGCACGCTCGGCGGTTAATCCTCGGCTCCGATTTTCCGCATCGCAAGGAACCGCTCCATGTCGGCCGATCTGTTCAGCAACGAGATGTTGCGCATCCATCCCGCCCGCAAGATCTCCGGCACCGTGGCGCGGCTGCTGGCGGCGGAAGGCGATGCCTTTCCCACCAGCGCTGTCGAGAGCCTGACGTTCACCTTCGAGGGCATTCCCGGCGATTTCCATGCCGGCTCCACCCGGCGCTCCGGCGGGCGCGAGCCCTGGTATCCGCGCGGCACGGAGATGCGGAACGAACGCCAGATCTCCATCCTCGCCGTCGATGAACTCGCCGAGATCGCGAAGCGGATGGAGATCGAGAAGATCGAGCCGGAATGGATCGGCGCCAACGTGGTGATGGACGGCCTGCCGCGACTATCGATGATCCCGCCGCGCACGCGTCTGGTTTTCGAAAACGGTGCAGTGCTGCGCGTCGACGGACAGAACGGCCCGTGCCGCATCGCCGGCAAGTCGATCGCGGCCCACTATCGTGACCGTGAAGGCCTTGACCTCGCATTCCCCAAGGTGGCGGCGCGGCTTCGCGGGCTCGTCGCCTGGGTGGAAAAGCCCGGCACCGTCGCTCCCGGTGAGGCGGTCACGGCCAATATCCCCGAACAGTGGATCTACGAAGCGTAGGAGCGGTTCAGGGTCCAGACACTCGTGCTTCGCCCCGCCCTTGCGAGGACGCCGGAAGGGCAGCCTCGCAAGGGCGGGGCGATACGTGAAAGCGGCGATCCGCCTGCTCGCGAACGCGGAAGATGTCGGGGTGGCAATTTCTCGGAGGGTGGCAAATTCTCGGCACGCTCCCAATCCTGCCATGTTGCTGGTCTTCGATGGGTGGACGTAACGGTGACAGGAACATGAGGGAGGATGCCGTGTACCGAATTCTTGCAGCATTGACGGTCGCATTGCCGCTCGGGCTACTGCCCGCAGCCGCGCTCGCCGGCGAAACGCCCGCGCCCGAGGGCGCGAAGGTCTACATCATCCAGCCCAAGGACGGAGCAACGGTAAAGAGCCCTGTCACGGTTCTCTTCGGTCTGGAAGGCATGGGGGTGGCACCGGCCGGCGTCGCCAAGGACAAGACCGGCCATCATCACCTGCTGATCGATACCGAGATGACGGGCGAGGCGCTCAACGAGCCGATCCCCTCTGACGATCATCACCGCCATTTCGGCGGCGGTCAGACGGAGGCCACGATCGATCTGCCGCCGGGCAAGCACACGTTGCAGCTGATCATGGGGGATGCGAACCACATCCCGCACACTCCCCCCGTCATGTCGGACAAGGTGACGATAACGGTCGAGTGACAGGAGCTCAGGCCGGGACGCGTGTTACGGTACGACGGTGATGGCATCCTCGGACGCCGCCACGCCGGGCGTGGCGCGCCGCTGTCGGCTGCCGGCATGAGTTTGGCCGGCGGCGGCGATCAAGGCGGCAAGCGCCTCGAAATCGTGCTTGCGCGGCGAGGTCTTGCGCCAGGCCAGCCCGATGGTGCGCGCGGGCTGCGGTTCGATGAAGCGCAGCAGCGCGATGCGTTCGTCGCGCACCTCAACATCGGTGCAGATCTCCGGCAGCAGCGTCACGCCGTAGCCGGCGGCCACCATCTGCATCACCGTGGTCAGGCTGGTGGCGCCGAAATTCGAAAAGCGTCCCATGCCGAGCGGCGAGCAGTAGGTCAGCGCCTGGTCGCGCAGGCAATGGCCTTCCTCCAGCAGCATCAGCCTGTCGGGCGCGATCTCGCCGGGTGCGACCCGGTGGCGTTCGTCGAGATCCGGGGTCGCCTGTGTCGCCAGCAGAAAGCGGTCGGAAAACAGTTCTCGCGTCTCCACGTCCGCATGTCCCGCCGGCAACGCCATCAAGACCACGTCAAGGTCGCCATTGACGAGCTCGTCGATCAGCGTTTCCGTCAGCGTTTCGCGCAGGCGCAGGTCGAGGCCGGGATATTTGTGCTCCAGTTCGGGCAGCACGCGGGGCAGGAGATAGGGCGCGATGGAGGGAATGATGCCGAGGCGGAGCGTGCCGTTGAGCACGCTCGCAGTGTGCCGACCGTAGTCCATGAGATCGCGTGCCTCCGACAGGATGATCTCCGCGCGTCGGGCGACTTCGCGCCCTTCGCGGGTCAGGCGGATCTCGCTGGGGCGGCGCTCGACAAGCGTGACGCCGACGGTCGTTTCCAGCTCGCGGATCTGCATGGAGAGCGCCGGCTGGGTGACCGCGCAGGCGCGCGCGGCCTTGCCGAAATGGCGGTGACGGGCGAGCGCTTCGAAATAGCGCAACTGTTTCAGTGTGATCATGCCTGATAAGATAATCTTATCGTAAGGCCTATGCAAACGAATTAGAATTAATCAAATCAACGGGTCATACTGCCTCTCGAAAGCGATCCGGAGTTTTCTCTGGCGGTCGCTCTCGCCCCCGGGCCGAATGTCCGGGAAAGATGTAAACTCTGTATTTTATAGTTATTCAGTCTGTATTTTAGATGTTTTGTAGATGTTTATGCATCTGGGCGAAAAGATAACGGGTGAGTGGAATGCGCGGTCATGACTGGTCGACACTCGCTATAACTGAATCCTTGTGAAGAGACGATCCGCCAGGGCGGACTGCTGGAAAAGGACTAGGAGAGGACGATGGACGCTAAACTCAAAGAGGTGAATGACAGCTCCGGCAAGTGCCCGGTGATGCACGGTGGCAACACGGCTTCCGGCTCCACCGTCATGGAATGGTGGCCGAATGCGCTGAACCTCGACATCCTGCATCAGCACGACACGAAGCCGAACCCGATGGGCAAGGACTTCGACTATCGCGAGGAGCTGAAGAAGCTCGACGTCGCGGCGCTGAAGAAGGATCTCACCGACCTCATGACCGACAGCCAGGAATGGTGGCCGGCCGATTGGGGGCATTATGGCGGGCTGATGATCCGCATGGCCTGGCACGCGGCCGGCTCCTACCGCATCGCCGACGGGCGTGGCGGCGGCGGCACCGGCAACCAGCGGTTCGCGCCGCTCAATTCGTGGCCGGACAATGTCAGCCTCGACAAGGCGCGGCGCCTGTTGTGGCCGGTCAAGAAGAAGTACGGCAACAAGGTCTCGTGGGCCGACCTGATCATTCTGGCCGGCAACATCGCCTATGAGTCCATGGGCCTCAAGACCTTTGGCTTCGCCTTCGGCCGCGAGGACATCTGGCATCCGGAAAAGGATGTCTACTGGGGCGCGGAGAAGGAATGGCTGGCGCCTTCCGACGAGCGCTACGAGAACGTCGACGATCCCAAGACGATGGAAAACCCGCTTGCCGCCGTGCAGATGGGGCTGATCTACGTCAATCCGGAAGGCGTCAACGGCACGCCCGATCCGTTGAAGACGGCGGCCCAGGTGCGCGAGACCTTCGCCCGCATGGCGATGAACGACGAGGAGACGGCGGCGCTGACAGCCGGCGGCCACACCGTTGGCAAGACCCATGGCAACGGCGATGCCAAGGCGCTCGGGCCGGAGCCGGAAGCCGCCGGCGTCGAGGCGCAGGGCATGGGCTGGGAAAACCCCAACCAGCAGGGACTGGCGAGCTATGCCGTGACTTCGGGCCTGGAAGGGGCGTGGACGACCCATCCCACGACCTTCGACATGGGCTTCTTCGACATGCTGTTCGGTCACGAGTGGGAGCTGCGCAGGAGCCCTGCGGGTGCCCAGCAGTGGGAGCCGGTGGACATCAGGGAAGAAGACAAGCCGGTCGACACCTCCGATCCCTCCATCCGCCACAACCCGATGATGACGGATGCCGACATGGCCATGAAGATGGACCCGACCTACCGGGCCATCTGCGAGAAGTTCATGGCCGATCCGGAGTACTTCAAGGACACCTTCGCCCGCGCCTGGTTCAAGCTGACCCACCGCGACATGGGGCCGAAGGCGCGCTACATCGGTCCGGACGTGCCGGCCGAGGACCTCATCTGGCAGGATCCCGTTCCGGCCGGTTCCACCCGGTATGACATCGGCAACGTCAAGGCGAAGATCGCGGCGAGCGGGCTCTCCATCGGCGAGCTGGTGTCAACCGCCTGGGACAGCGCGCGCACCTTCCGTGGCTCCGACATGCGCGGCGGCGCCAACGGCGCACGTATCCGTCTCGCCCCCCAGAAAGACTGGGAAGGCAACGAGCCGGCGCGTCTGGCCAAGGTGCTCGGCGTTCTGGCGCCGATCGCGGCCGAGGCAGGAGCGAGCATCGCCGACGTCATCGTACTGGCCGGCAATGTCGGCATCGAGATGGCGGCGAGGGCGGCCGGGCATGATGTCTCCGTGCCCTTCGCTCCGGGTCGCGGCGACGCTTCGGACGAGATGACCGACGGCGACAGCTTCGAGCCGCTGGAGCCGATCCACGACGGTTATCGCAACTGGCTGAAGCAGGACTACATCGTGTCGCCGGAAGAGCTGATGCTCGATCGCACCCAGCTCATGGGCCTGACCGCACCGGAAATGACCGTGCTCGTCGGCGGCATGCGCATGCTCGGCACCAATCACGGCGGCACCGCTCACGGCGTGTTCACCGACAGACCGGGCGTCCTGACGAACGACTTCTTCGTCAACCTCACCGACATGGCCAACCGCTGGGTTCCGGTGGGCGATGGCACCTACGAGATCCGCGACCGCAAGTCCGGCGCGCTCAAGTGGACGGCCACGCGCATCGATCTGGTGTTCGGATCGAACTCGATCCTCAGGGCCTATTCGGAAGTCTATGCCCAGGACGATGCGCAGGAGAAGTTCCTGAAGGACTTCGTCGCCGCCTGGACGAAGGTGATGAACGCGGACCGCTTCGACATCGTCTGAGGCGCTCAGTCGTGTACGGCCGGCGCCAATTGCCGGCCAATGCGCGAATTGCCGGTCGGAGCGGGGGCGCCCCGCCCGACCGGTGAAAATCCGACCGGCGCAAATGTCGTGTGCCGGTCCGCGCCCCGGCGTTTCCTTCCGGGGACGATGGCGCGTTGCGATGGAACGAAACGGCGGGTCCCGCATTGTCGGATCGTTACCCGCGCTTTGAAAGAAGCTGCGAGCCACGGCATGCCACGGCATTCACGAACCCGATCCCGGGTACCCGGCTTCCTCACGAGCCGGGTGGGTGCACCTTGCCGGTGCCTTCGGGCACCGGCTTTTTTTTGCCCTTGCCCGTTTTGCTCGTTCCCGGGATGGCTCGGAACGGGCGGCGAGGGCCATTCAGGTCCTTTTCGTCAGTCCTCGGTTTCCTCGTTTCCTTTCGGCAGGTCCTTTGAGCGGCGGCCGGGATAGGGTGCGTGCGCACGCCATGCGACGGTTGCTTCAGGCCGGGCGTCGGTTTCCGAGAAATAGGGTTTGATGTCGATCAGCGGTGTGCCGTCCAGACAGTCGAGGCCGCGCACGTCGAGACCGGTCTCGTCGATCTTCAGCAGATCGACGACGGACAGCGCGATCGGATTGGGCCTTGCGGGAGAGCGCAGCGCAAAAACACCATGCGTCTTGTCGTCGAAGGCCGGCGACTGGATGATCAGGTTTCGCGGCGCCTCATGCATCCAGTAGAGAATATAGAGGTTGGAACAGCCCTCCACCGATTGCAGCCCCAGCCTGAAGGGCTCGTCCAGCTCGATGCGGCAGACTTCCTGATTGCCGGCGCCACGGCGCGGGCAATCGCTTCGCGTTTTCCACGGCGTGCGGATGCGGCCGATGAAAATGACCGCGGCATCCCGGGCGGTCTCAGCCGGGTCGAAGGGGAGGGCGATTTCGCCCGGGCGTTTTTTCATGGAGCGAGCAGGGTCCGTTTCCACAGGGCAGGTTAGCAAAATAGAAAAATAACACCGTATGGGGGAAGGCCCGCAAGGATTCGCTTCGACGCAGGGCGAATGGTCCGATGCCCTGGCGACACGGGCGTCAATGCAGGACTGATGTCGTCTCCTCCAACCGATGCGTCGATGAAACCGCGCGGAAACGCTGCAACAACAGTAACTTGCCTGATGGTTCTTTCGCCCTTGTCATTCGTTGCAATTTCAGGGTCAGTGAATTCGATAAAATTTGAATCAAGTCAGCCGCAAATTTTATTTTGGTTTTATTCATGTACGATACAAATCAGAATCAAAAAAACGCAAGTCATAAGGCGAATATTTAATCGGCGATGCAATACAAATCGCTTCGGAGCGACACATAACCCTGGCGGCAGAGTATCCAATGAGCGAGTCAATCCAGACGGAACTTGTAAACTTCTCGATGCTCGAGGAGGCGGCGACGCAGGAACAGCGCGAAGAGCTGACCCGCAACGTCGTCAATCTGTATTCGCTGACATCGGCTACCTGCTCCAAGGAGCAGATAGATATCTATGACGCAGTGCTGATGCGTCTGGCCGATCTTGTCTCCGATGATGGCCGCAGCCACATGGCCGAGACGCTTGCCAAGCTGCGCCGGGCGCCGGAATCCGTGGTGCTCAAGCTCGCCAACGACATCATCGATGTCGCCCGGCCGCTTCTCGAGACCTCGACAATCCTGCGCGACGCGGATCTGATCGAGATCGCCAAGAAGCAGAGCCAGGATCACATGCACGCCATAGCGGGGCGCGACGTGCTCTCGGAAATGGTCACCGACGTGCTTGTTGAAAACGGCGACAAGCCGGTCAAACACCGGCTCGCCGCCAATCACGGCGCGGCGTTTTCCGACCAGAGCGTCAACAAGCTGCTGCACGCGGCGGAAGACGATCAGGAATTGCAGCTCAGCCTCGGTCTGCGCGGCGATCTGCATGACGACTACATTGTCCGCCTGATCGCGATCGCCTCGGAGCAGGTGCGTCAGCGGCTGGTGGAGCAGGGTGAGGGCGGGGCGGCTTCACGCATCCCGCAGGCAGCCCGTCTCGCCGCTCAGCGCATGTCGAACGAATACTGGCTGGCGCGCTACGATTTCGAGACCGCACAGGAAGCGGTGCTTGGCCGCTTCGGCCGCAACGGCCTGTCGGAACAGCTGCTGCGCCGCTTCGCCGAGGAGGACCGCTTTCCCGAGGCCGTCGTCACCTTCGCCTGTCTTGCGGGTATCGGTCTTTCCGAGGCCATGCACTGGATGGTGCGCGTCGACACCCAGCCCTTCGTCGTGATGGCGCGGGCCTGCGGGCTGACGCCGATGACGGTGCAGGCGCTCCTCAAGATCGGTCCCTGGCGCCACCGGCTTTCGGCCGACATGCGCATGGAAACCTTCAACCGCTATCAGTCGCTCAACCGCGACAAGGCACGGCGCATGGTCGCCATGTGGCGCGACCAGCGCATGGCGAGCTGAACCGGCGGCGCATGAGCCCGCGATTTCGGTTGAAAACGACAACACGGCCCGGCGGGAAAATCTTCCCATTGCCGGGCCGTTTGGCTAATGATGGGGCATGCGCCTCGATATCTCAGATCTCACCCAGGATTTCCCCGACTTTCGTGTGGCGGCCGTCATGGTCACCGGCGCGCTGATCGCGCCGCGCAACGATCATCTTGCAGAGGAGATCGCGCAGCGCGAAGAGGCTTTCCGCGAGCGTTGGGGCGAGACGGCATTGTCCGAGATCCCGGGCATCGCTGTCTGGCGCGCGGCCTACCGTGCCTTCGGCATCAAGAAGACAAGCTACCGTTGCTCGGTGGAGCGGCTTGCCAAGAACGCGCAAGGCGCGCGGCCGATGCCGGAGATCAACGCCTTCGTCGATGCCTACAACGCGATTTCGCTGACCCATGTCATGCCGCTGGGCGCCGATGATCTCGATTGCGTCACCGGCGACATCGCCTTCCGCCATTCCCGTCCCGGCGACGATTTCCGTGACATGGGCGTCACAGACAAGCTCGGCGAGCCGGTGAACGATCCGCCCAAGGAGGGCGAGGTCGTCTACGCGGATGCCGAGAAGGTTCTGTGCCGGCGCTGGAACTGGCGCCAGGACGCGCGCTCGCTGGTTACTGCCAAGACCACGCGCGCCGTGGTCACGGTGCAGTACAACGGTGCGGGCGATCTGGAAGCCGCCGTTGAGGATCTGCGCGAGATGCTGCACCGCTATTGCGGCGGCACCAGCGCCTTCGTCATCGCCGAGGCCGCAAATCCCACGGTGGACCTGCCGGAGCTTTGAAGGTGGGGCTGCACGGCAAACGCCGCGGGAACAGTCCTCTTCCGCGCGAGGCTCGTTCTGGTCGGAATATGCTCTAGAGATCTCGCAGGAAGGCAATAGGGCACGAGCCAATCAGGTACGGCCGAGAGCGCAACCTCCGTGACCCATTCAACCTCTCCTATCCGCATAGACGTTCGCTAACCCTGTCGCCCTTCCGCGCCCATTCCCCCTTGCAACGTCGCTCGCGTCAGGTATAAAGATATCTTTATATCCATCTATGGAACGGAGCGATGGTTTTCAGCGATCTCGCCTTGCCGCTTGACGATCTCCTGAACGGGCTTCGTGCCGCCGGTGAGGCGACGCGGGTTCGTCTGCTTGCGCTTCTCATGCAGAGCGAACTGACCGTGAAGGATGCGACAACCATTCTCGGTCAGAGCCAGCCGCGCATTTCGCGTCATCTGAAGCTGCTGACCGAAGCCGGCCTCGTGCAGCGCTTTCCGGAAGGCTCGTGGGTTTACTACCGGCTTGCCGACAATGCCCAGGGAGGTCTCGTCGAGGCGCTGCTGTCGCGGCTCGATGCGGCCGATCCGGTGGTCGAGCGCGACCGTGAGCGGCTCGATGCCATCAAGCGCGCCCATGCGGAGGCGGCGGCTGCCTATTTCCGCGCCCATGCGGAAAGCTGGGACAGCCTTCGCACCCTCTACATCGCCGAAGACGCGGTGGAGGACGCCATGCGCGAGGCGATCGGCAGGGAACATTTCGGCCGCATGCTCGACCTTGGCACCGGCACGGGGCGCGTTCTGGAGATCTTTTCGGATCTTTACGAGAACGGGCTCGGCGTCGATACCAGCCACGACATGCTGCGCGTCGCGCGCGCCAATATCGAGCGCGCCGGCATGCACTCCGCCCAGGTGCGCCACGGCGATATCTATTCGCTGCCGGTTGCCGGCCAGCGCTTCGACGTGGTGACCATTCATCAGGTCTTGCACTATCTTGAGGATGCCCCGGGCGCCATCGCAGAAGCCGCACGGGCGCTGGAACCCGGTGGACGGCTGCTCGTCGTCGATTTCGCGCCGCACGAGCTTGAATTCCTCAGAACCGACCATGCCCATCGAAGGCTTGGTTTTTCACACGGGCAGATGGCCGGCTGGCTCAAGGCCGCCGGTCTGGAGCTCGTTTCCGTGCGCGATCTTCCGCCGCCGGTCGATCGGCCGGCCGATGCGGGAGATCCGCTGACCGTCACCCTCTGGCTTGCCCGCGACCCTCACGTTTCATCCCGCCCCTCATTTGGGGCCGAAACCGAGATCGCCGCCGAGCCCGCCAAGGAAGTCGCCTGACATGATCGAACACGCCAACGAACGACACGCCCGGCAGACCGGTGAAAACGACGTCCATGTCTCCTTCGAGTTCTTTCCCCCAAAGAGCGAGAAGATGGAGGAGAGCTTGTGGCAATCGATCACGAAGCTGGCGCCGATCGCGCCGCTGTTCGTGTCGGTGACCTATGGCGCGGGCGGCTCCACGCGCGAGCGCACCCACAACACGGTGGCGCGCATCCTGAAGGAAACCGGGCTGAAACCCGCCGCCCATCTGACCTGCGTCGACGCCACGCGCGATGAGGTGGACGAGGTCATCCGTTCCTATTGGGAGCTGGGCGTGCGCAATATCGTGGCGCTGCGCGGTGATCCGGCGGCCGGTATCGGCACCGCCTACCAGCCGCATCCCGACGGTTACGTCAACGCCGCCGATCTTGTCGCCGGCATCCGCCGTATCGCGGATTTCGACGTTTCGGTCTCCGCCTATCCCGAAAGGCACCCCGAGAGCGCCGACTGGGGCGTGGAGCTCGACAATCTGAAGCGCAAGGTGGATGCAGGCGCGGCGCGTGCCATCACCCAGTTCTTTTTCGACAACGACATGTTCGAATCCTATCTGGAGCGGGTGAGGGCGGCCGGGATCGACATTCCGATCATTCCCGGCATCGTGCCGATCCATTCCTTCAAGCAGGTGGCGAGCTTTTCCGCCAAGACGGGCACCAGTGTGCCGGATTGGCTCGCGCACCGTTTCGAAGGCCTCGACGAGGATCCTGAAACGCGCAAGCTGGTGGCGGCCACCGTCGCGGCGGAACAGGTCATGGATCTGGTGGACCGCGGCGTCACGGATTTCCATTTCTACACGATGAACAAGGCCGATCTTGTTTTCGCGATCTGCCATCTTCTCGGTCTGCGTCCCAAGACCCCGGAACAGGAAGCCGCCTGAGCGGCAAGTTAGGCATCATGACCAAAGACAATCCGACGCTCGAGCGCCTCAAGGCGCTGGCGAAAGACCGTATTCTGGTACTTGACGGCGCCATGGGGACGATGATCCAGGCGTTGCGGCTGGAGGAGCCCGACTTCCGCGGCAAACGGTTCGCCGACTGGGCGCACGACCTGAAGGGCAACAACGATCTGTTGTCCATCACCCGGCCGGCCGACATTGAGGAGATCCACTACAAGTATCTCGCCGCCGGCGCCGATATCGTTGCGACCAACACGTTCTCCTCCACCACCATCGCCCAGGCCGATTACGGCATGGAGGAGCTTGCCTACGAGCTCAATCTGGAAGGGGCGCGGGTGGCGCGGGCCGCCTGCGACCGGATGGAGAGGGACGATCCGTCTCGCCCGCGTTTTGTCGCCGGCGGTTTGGGGCCGACCAACCGTACCGCCTCCATCTCGCCCGATGTCAACGATCCGGGCTATCGCGCCGTTTCGTTCGACGATCTGGCCAAGGCCTACGCGCAGGCCGTGAACGGGCTGATCGACGGCGGCGCCGACATCATTCTCGTCGAGACGATCTTCGACACGCTCAACGCCAAGGCCGCCCTCTTCGCCATCGAGGAGGTGTTCGGGGAAAAGGGTGTGCGCCTGCCGATCATGATCTCCGGCACGATCACCGACATGTCGGGCCGCACGCTGTCGGGCCAGACGCCGGCCGCCTTCTGGTATTCGCTGCGCCACGCCGGGCCCTTCACCATCGGTCTCAACTGCGCGCTCGGCGCAAGGGAAATGCGCGCCCACATCAGCGAGCTCGCGCGCACTGCCGACACCTTCGTCTGTGCCTATCCCAACGCGGGCCTTCCCAACGAATTCGGCGAATACGACGAAAGCCCCGAGGCGATGGCCGAGATGCTCGGCGAATTCGCGCAGGCCGGCCTCGTCAACGTGGTGGGGGGGTGCTGTGGCACGACGCCCGACCACATCGCCGCGATCGCCGAAGCTGTCGCCCCGCACAAGCCGCGCGCCCTGCCGGAAATCCCGCGCCAGATGCGGCTTTCCGGGCTGGAGCCCTTCGTGCTGACGCCGGAGGTCAACTTCGTCAATGTGGGCGAGCGCACCAACGTCACCGGCTCGGCGCGCTTTCGCAAGCTGATCCGCGAAGGCGACTACGCCGCCGCGCTCGATGTCGCGCGCGACCAGGTGGAGAACGGCGCCCAGGTCATCGACATCAACATGGACGAGGGTCTGCTCGACAGCGAGCAGGCGATGGTCACCTTCCTCAACCTGGTCGCCGCCGAGCCCGACATCGCCCGCGTGCCGATCATGATCGATTCATCGAAATGGACGGTCATTGAGGCGGGGCTGAAGTGCATCCAGGGCAAGGGCATCGTCAATTCGATTTCGCTGAAGGAAGGCGAAGAGGCCTTCATCCATCACGCGAAGCTGGCGCGTGCCTATGGCGCGGCGGTCGTCGTCATGGCCTTCGACGAGGACGGCCAAGCCGACACGAAGGAACGCAAGATCTCGATCTGCAAGCGCTCCTACGACGTGCTGGTCGACAAGGTCGGCTTCCCGCCGGAAGATATCATCTTTGATCCGAACATCTTCGCGGTCGCCACCGGCATCGAGGAGCACAACAACTACGCCGTCGATTTCATCGAGGCGACGAAGTGGATCCGCGAGAACCTGCCGCACGCCCATATTTCGGGCGGCTTGTCGAACCTGTCCTTCTCCTTCCGCGGCAACGAGCCGGTGCGCGAGGCGATGCACTCCATCTTTCTCTACCACGCCATCGCGGCCGGCATGGACATGGGCATCGTCAATGCCGGCCAGCTCGCCATCTATGACGATCTCGATCCGGAACTGAGGGAGCGTGGCGAGGACGTGGTGCTCAACCGCCGCGAGGACGCCACCGACCGCATGCTGGAGATCGCGGAGAGGTATCGCGGCGAGGGCGGCAAGCAGCGCGTCGTCGATCTCGCCTGGCGCGAACTGCCGGTCGAGAAGAGGCTGGAGCACGCATTGGTCAACGGCATCACGGAATATGTGGTGGAAGACACGGAGGAGGCTCGACTGAAGGCCGAGCGTCCGCTGCATGTCATCGAGGGCCCGCTGATGTCGGGCATGAACGTGGTCGGCGATCTGTTCGGCTCAGGGAAAATGTTCCTGCCGCAGGTGGTGAAATCCGCCCGTGTCATGAAACAGGCCGTGGCCCACCTGATGCCCTACATGGAGGCCGAGAAGCAGGAGGGCGAGCGCTCCAACGCCGGCAAGGTGCTGATGGCGACAGTGAAGGGCGATGTCCACGACATCGGCAAGAACATCGTCGGCGTCGTGCTCCAGTGCAACAATTTCGAGGTGATCGACCTCGGCGTCATGGTGCCGGCGGCGAAGATCCTGGAAACGGCCAAGGCGGAGAAGGTCGATCTCATCGGTCTTTCCGGCCTGATCACGCCGTCGCTCGACGAGATGTGCCATGTGGCCGCCGAAATGGAGCGCGAGGGCTTCGACGTGCCGCTGATGATCGGCGGGGCGACGACCAGCCGTGTGCATACGGCGGTGAAGATCCATCCGAACTACGCGCGCGGGCAGGCGATCTATGTCACCGATGCCAGCCGCGCGGTGGGGGTTGCCTCGCGGCTGATGGGCAAGGAGCGCGACAGCTACTACGCGGAAATCCGCGAGGATTATGCCAGGCTCGCCGAAGCCCATGCACGCGGCCAGGACAACAAGAAGCGTGCCAGCCTTGCGCAGGCGCGCCGCAACCGGTTCGTTCCCGAATTCGCCGACTACACGCCGAAAAAGCCGGGCTTCCTCGGCACGAAGAAGATCGAGAACTATCCGCTGGAAGATCTCGTTTCCGCCATCGACTGGACGCCGTTCTTCTCCTCGTGGGAAATGAAGGGCAGCTATCCGGCCATTCTGACCGACAACACCTTCGGCCCGGCCGCGCGCGCACTGTTTGAGGACGCGCAGCGGATGCTGGAGGAGATCGTCGGGAAGAGGCTTCTGAGGGCCAATGCGGTCATCGGTTTCTGGCCGGCGGCGGCGGATGGCGACGATATCGTGCTCTATGAGGACGAAGCGCGCACGAAGCGCCGCGCGACGCTGCACACGCTGCGCCAGCAGATGGTGCGTTCGGGCGGGGGGCGCAACAACGTGGCGCTCGCCGACTTCATGGCGCCCGAAGATGCCGGCATCCCCGACTATATCGGCGGCTTCGCGGTGACCGCCGGGCTCGGCGAGGAGGAACTGGCGAAGTCGTTCGCCGACAAGAACGACGACTATTCCAAGATCCTCTCCCAGGCGCTTTCCGACCGGCTGGCGGAAGCCTTCGCGGAACGGTTGCACCAACGCGTCCGGACCGAATATTGGGGCTACGCGAGCGACGAGAAGCTCTCGAACGCCGATCTGATCGCGGAAAAGTACCAGGGCATCCGGCCCGCACCGGGCTATCCGGCGCAACCCGACCACACCGAGAAGGCGACACTGTTCGACCTTCTCGATGCGGAGGCCGCAACCGGTATCCGACTCACCGAGAGCTACGCCATGTGGCCGGCGTCTTCCGTCTCGGGGCTCTATTTCGCCCACCCCGGTTCCCATTATTTCGGCATCGGCAAGATCGAGCGTGACCAGGTCGAGGACTATGCCGCGCGCAAGGGCTGGGACGTGGACGTGGTGGAGCGCTGGCTCGCGCCGATCCTCAACTACAATCCGCACGCGCGCGAGGCCGCGGAATAGGGGCCGCACGCGCGAAGCTGCGGAGCAGGGGACACCGCCTTTCGAGGCGGAACGCACGGGCTCGTCCGTCTCGACGGACAGGCCACTTGCTCCCGGCCGCGCTCCCTCGGGCTTGCACGACACCTCAGTGTGAACGCTGCGTTCAAGGAACAGGGGCTTATGTTGCGCCGCAAAAAGTGCAAAACAGCCGTTTGAACAATTCCCGCCTGCAACCGGGTCAAACGGAAACGAGACATGTCCCTCACCATCCTGAAAGTCGACTCCTCCGCCCGCAGCGAAGGTTCCACCTCGCGCGATCTCACCAATCATCTCGTCGACGCCTTCAAGGCGAAGCACGACGATGTCACCACGATCTCGCGTGACGTCGCTGTCGGCCTGCCGGTCGTCAACCAGGGCTGGATCGCCGCCAACTTCACCGATCCGGCCGAGCGCACTGATGAGCACAAGGCCGCGCTGGCGCTTTCCGATACGCTGATTGGCGAATTGCGGGCCGCCGACGCGGTGGTCATCGGCGTGCCGGTCTACAATTTCGGCGTGCCGGCCGCGTTGAAGGCCTGGGTCGATCTCGTCTGCCGCGCGCGCGAAACCTTCCGCTACACCGAAGCCGGTCCGGAAGGCCTGCTGACCGGCAAGAAGGCCTATCTGGTCGTGTCGTCGGCCGGCGTGCCCGTGGAGTCCGAGGTCGATTTCGCGACCCGTTACATGCGTCACATGCTGGCATTCGTCGGCATCACCGACGTGACCGTCATCGCCGCCGGTGAGCAGATGTTCCGGGTGGAAGAGGCTCTGGAAGCCGCGCGCAAGCAGATCACCGTCAGCGTGGAAAGCTTCTCGCGCGCCGCCTGAGGGCGCGGCGGCCGGTTTCCGCCAGACCGTTTCCGCCCGAGCGGACGACGAAACGAAAACGGGGCGCCCCACTTGGCGGGGCGCCCCGAAACTCAACTTAACATCCGACTTGAGAAGAACTCATCAGGCCACTACAGGACGCCCACAACGATCGCGACGACGAACGTTAACGCGGCGCACACGATGATAAGGCCGAGACTGCGGTCCAGAGTCATTCCAATGCCTCCCTTTCGGACTGCCGATAAGTCTCAAGAGTAGGTATGGAAACGGCCGTTGAGAAGCACAAATGATATTGCTGTGCAGCAACTCAGGCGGAAAAAATTTCCAACGGCGTCAATAACTGTCCCGATTCAATGCATTATAAAAAGTGTCGCAGCCCGGGATGATTTCTTGCGGGAAAGGTCGAAACGGGCCCGCATTTCGCCTTTCGGCGTTAATCCTTCCTGAAGCCATAGGCGTTAGCCTGATGCTCCGGGATGTATCCTCGTTTGCGTCTCTGGTATCCGCCGACGTTGCGCGGGACGAGAGGTTACGTTCAGTCATGTAGCTGATACGGATTGGGAATGCAGGCTTTTGAGCGTTTGACCGCGATGGCTAGCAGCGGTGACGAGATCGATCGCAACGCGCTGATCGATGTTCTCACCGACCTTTTCCTCGCTGTGGAAGGGGCCAAGGCGGAGCAGCTTGCCCAGGTCTTCGGCAATGTCGTGCTGGGTTTCTTCAGCCGGCTGGAGGATTCCGCGCGGCTGGAACTGGCGGAGCGCCTGGGCGACCACCAGCTATTGCCGCGCGAACTGGCACTGCGGCTGGCCGAAGACGAGATCATCGAAATCGCCGCGCGCATTCTCGAAGCCTCGCCGGTGCTGCACACCGAAGACCTTGTGGATCTGGCAGAACGAAAGTCCCAGGATCACCTGAAGGCACTGGCCGCGCGGCTCAATCTGACAGCGCCGGTCACCGATATTCTTGTCCGCCGCGGTACGAACGACGTGCTGCGTGCGGTGAGCGACAACCGCTCCGCCTCGCTGTCCAGCGACAGTTTCGATACGCTCGTGGCGAAGTCGCGCAAGGACGAGGAATTGCAGGAATCGCTGGTGCGCCGCCACGATCTGCCGCCCGATCCCGCGCGCCGGCTGATCCCCTTCCTGTCGCGCCAGATCCGTGAGCGGCTCGACAGCATCGCCGGCCATCCGCGCCTGATCCAGCTTCTGACCCAGTGCATGGCCGACGAGGTCAAGGCGCAACTGCGCGAACTCGGCGCCTCCCAGACGCAAACCGAAAGCGCCATCAACGCCGTCACCTCCGGCGAGGCGACGCTGGACGAGGTCGCGATCTTTTTCGCCAAGAACGACAAGCCGGTCGATCTGGCGCTGCTGTTCTCGCGGGTCGGCAACGTCGCGGAGACGGTGACGACGCGTCTCATGCTCAAGGGTGACGACGCGCCGCTGGTGCTGTTATGCCGGGCGCTGGAGCTTTCGCCGGCGGCCTTTGCGCAGATCGTCAAGATGCGCTCGCGCCGCCTGCGTCTGACCGGCCAACAGGCCCAGCACAGCCTCGCGCGCTACGAGGAAATGACGCCGGAAAAGGCCCGTGCCATTCTCTCCGGCGGCCACAAGGCGGCCGAGTAGGCGCGGCTTCCCGCAGCCCCGTCGCGAGGCTCTCCCGTCATTCCGCCTCCTTTATGTCATCTCTGCGCCCTCCGTCGTCATCCCTGCCGTGCTCCATCGTCACAGATGACGGTCGCAATGGCACGCAAGACGCGCTTGTGCCCGAGCCGGGAGATCACGGCATGGATTGCCGGTCGGGGCCGGCAATGACGGGGGGAGAGTGTGGCCGGGATAGTGCAATTCCATCCCCGTACCATCCTCGTCGTCTCGTGGAATGCGCCGAGCGCGCCCGCAGGCGGTTCGAGCCCCTCTACTCCTCCGCCTCGTATTCGCTTTCCACCGTCTCCGGTTCATCGATCTCGGGCGTCAGGTATTGTTCCGCCTTGTTCATTGGCTGACGGGTGAAGCCCTTGAGGTCCGCGTGTTCCTTGGCATCGCGGCGGATGGCGATCGGGCTCTCGGCGAAGCAGCAGGTCAGCTCAACCAGCGAGCGCAGCGCGTGAAAATGGATGCGTTCGTAGCCGTGGCTGGCATCCACGCCGAAGGTCATCAGCGCCGTGCGCACGTCCGCGCCCGCCTCGATCGCGGAGGCCGCGTCGGAGCGGTAGTAGCGGAACACGTCCTTCTGGTAGCGGATGTCGTTGTCCCGGCACAGCTGCACCAGCTTGCGGGTGAGGTGGAAATCGAACGGGCCGCTCTGGTCGGCCATGGAAATGGTCGCGCCGAACTCGTCGGAATTCTGCCCCGGCGCGGTGGTGCCGTTGTCGATTGCGATCAGCGAGGCGATGTCGGGGGTAAGGATCGAGGACGCGCCGTGGCCGACCTCCTCGGCGATGGTGAAGATCCAGAAGATGTCGACCGGCGGCTTCTCGCCCGCCTCCACCAGCGCCTTGACCGCGGCCAGCATGATGGCGACGCCGGCCTTGTTGTCGAGGTGGCGGGAGACGATGAAGCCGTTGTCCATGAATTCCGGTTGCGGATCGATGGCGACGATATCGCCGACATCGATGCCCAGATGCTCCAGGTCGGCCTTGTTGCGGGCCAGCGCATCGACGCGCAGCTCGACATGCGTCCAGCCGATCGGCGCGGTATCCACTTCGTCGTTGAAGGTGTGGCCCGAGGCCTTGGGCGGCAGGATGGTGCCGCGATAGGTGCCCTGCTCGGTGAAGATCGTGGTGCGCGCGCCTTCCGCAAAGCGCGCGGACCAGTGGCCGATCGGCACCAGCTCCAGCCGGCCGTTGTCCTTGAGGTACTTCACCTGGGCGCCGAGCGTGTCGACATGGGAGACGAAGGCGCGCGCCGGCCGGCGGCTCTTGCCGGGCAGCACGGCGCGCACGGCCCCGCGCCGCGTCAGCTCATAGTCGAGCCCCAGCCGACCCAGCTCCTCGCAGACATGGCGGGCGATCGCGTCGGTGTATCCCGTCGGGCTCGGGATCGCGAGCAGGTCGCGCAACGTCTTGGCGAGATAATCCATATCGACGGCTAGCAGCGTCATGGCGATTGCGTTTCCTCTGGTTCCTGGTGCGTCACGATGGGGCAGGGGGGGCTGTGCAGTCGTGGATCGCCCGGCCCGCCCGCGTCTGGGTCGTTTCAATGATACTCTGAGCGTCATCCCGTGCGCGGTGTGGCACGTCAGTGCTGCCGTGCAGACACGGGATCTCGCTCGGCTTGTCTAGAGCCCGCACCGGGAGCCTGCACCGGGAGCCTGGCACAGGGCGGACACCATGCCTCGGTCCCGGATCTGCGAAGCAGCATTACATGCTGCATCGCGTCCGGGATGACGCCGGAGGGTGCTGCTTTCGACAGGCAACTTGCCTCTTTCTACTTCCTTCGCGCCTCGCGGCTTGCCTGCGGGATCGACAGCGGGAACAAGAGGTCGACGAAGCGTTCCGCCGTGGGCTGCGGCTCGTGATTGGCGAGCCCCGGCCGCTCGTTCGCCTCGATGAAACGATACTCGGGCAGGCGCGGGCTTTTCACCATCAAATCGATGCCCGTTACCGGGATCTCGATGGCCCGCGCCGCCTTGATGGCCGCTTCGATCAGAACGGGGTGTACCTCGCCGGTCACGTCGTGGATGGTGCCGCCGGTGTGCAGGTTGGCGGAGCGGCGCACGATCACTTCCCTGCCTTCCGCCAGCACCTCGTCCAGCGCATGGCCGGCGGCGGCGAGGCAGCGTTCGGTTTCCTCGTCCACGGGAATGGAGGATTCCCCCCCTGTCGCGGACTGCCGGCGCCGGCTCTGCGTGGCGATCAGTTCCGCGATGGTGGCATGGCCGTCGCCGACGACCAGCGGCGGCCGGCGCATGGCGGCGGCGACCACGCGGTAATCGATGACGACGAGGCGCAGGTCGCTGCCTTCGACGCATTCCTCCAGGATCACCCGGTCGCAGATCTTGCGCGCCGCCTCGATCGCGGCCGCGACCTCGTCCATGGTGGTCAGGTCGATGGCGACGCCACGCCCCTGTTCGCCACGCGCCGGCTTCACCACGACGGAGCCGTGCTCCTTCAGGAAGTCGCCCGCCGGTTTCACGTCGTTGTCAGCGCCGATCTCGAATTGCGCGGGCACCTGAACGCCGGCCCTTTCCACCACGCGGCGGGTGACGGCCTTGTCATCGCAGATGGAGACGGCGACGCCCGAGGTGAATTCCGACAGCGATTCCCGACAATGGACCGAGCGGCCTCCATAGGTCAGGCGGAAGAAGCCGCCCTCCGCGTCGGTCACCTCCACGTGGATGCCGCGCCGGCGCGCCTCGTTGACGATGATCTGACCGTAGGGATTCAGTTTCTCGTCTGTGGCGGGGCCTGCGTAGAACTTCTCGTTGATCGGGTTCTTGCGCTTGACGGTGAAGAAGGGCACGCGCTCGAAGCCGAGCTTTTCGTAAAGCGCGATGGCCTGTTCGTTGTCGTGCATGACCGAGAGATCGAGGAACGCGCAGCCGCGGGCCTGGAACTGCTCGATCAGGTGACGCACCAGCACCTCGCCAATGCCGCCGTGGCGTGCCTGCGGGGCCACCGCCAGGCACCACAGCGAGGAGCCGTTGGTCGGATCGCCGAAGGCGTGGCGGTGGTCGATGCCATAGACCGTGCCGATGATCTCGTCGGTTTCCGCATCCTCCGCCACCAGCACGGTGATGGCCTGGGCCGAACGCTTCGACCAGAAGAACTCCGGCGGCACGGTCACCATGCCGCGCGTCTGGTAGATGACATTGACGGCCTGGGCGTCGGCCTCGGTCGCCAGCCGGCGGACGTGGAAGCCCTTGTGGCCGCGCCGGGCCGGGCGATAGGTGGCGAGGTTGACGCGGTAGGTGTGGGAGGGATCGAGAAACAGCTCCTGCGGCGCGCACGACAAGAGCACATGCGGATCGCGCACGTAAAAGGCGATGTCGCGCCGGTCCGGGCCTTCCTCGCGCAAGGTGGCGGCAAGCTGCTGCGGGTCCTCGAAGGTCTCGGCGAAGATCAGCCGCCCCCAGCCGCAATCGATGGAGGCGTTCTTGCGCGTTTCGGTCGTCTCCAGCGGTGGTTTCAGCCCCTGGTCGCGCATGCGGCGCAGCCGGTGATCGTACGACGCCTTGGCCCGGCGCCGCGATTTCTCCTGCTCGCTCATGCTCTCAAACCCCCTGCGATTGCAGCCACATCTCCAGAATGGCCACCTGCCACAATTCCGATCCGCGAAGCCTGGTGATGTGCTCCGTGGGGTTGGCGAAGAGCGCGTCCAGATAGCTCTGCCGGAACAGTCCTCGCGCGCGCGCCTTGTCGTTGGTGAGCGCGTCGCGCACCATGTCGAGATAGGGCCCCTGGATGTATTTCAGCGCCGGAACGGGGAAATAGCCCTTCGGCCGGTCGATGACGTCGGCGGGTACCACCTTGCGCGCGGCTTCCTTCAGCACCCCCTTGCCGCCCTGGTCGAGCTTGAATTGCGCCGGAATGCGGCCGGCAAGCTCCACCAGTTCGTGGTCGAGGAAGGGCACGCGCGCCTCCAGCCCCCAGGCCATGGTCATGTTGTCGACGCGCTTGACCGGATCGTCCACCAGCATGACGTTGGTGTCGAGCCTCAGCGCCTTGTCGACCGGATCGTCCGCGCCCGCTTGTGCGAAATGCGCCTCCACGAAGGCGAGGCTCTCGTCGCGGTTGGCCATCGCGTGCGGCTGCAGGTGGGTGGCGAGCTGCTCGTGCGTGCGGTCGAAGAACGCGTCGCGGTAGGCCGAGACCGGATCGGCCGCCCCCTGCATTGGCGGATACCAGTGATAGCCGCCGAAAACCTCGTCCGCGCCCTGGCCCGACTGCACCACCTTGATGTGCCTGGAGACCTCGCGCGAGAGCAGGAAGAAGCCGATATTGTCGTAAGACACCATCGGCTCCGACATCGCGGCGATGGCATGGGGCAGGTTCTCCATCATCTCCGAGGACTTGATGAAGATCTTGTTGTGCTTGGTGCCGAAGTGCTTGGCGATGAGGTCGGAATAGACGAACTCGTCGCCCTTTTCGCCGTGCGCCTCCTCAAAGCCGATGGAGAAGGTGGTGAGCCCCTTCTGACCGGCCTCCGCCAGCAGGCCGACGATCATGGATGAGTCCACGCCGCCCGACAAAAGCACGCCGACCGGCACGTCGGCGACCATGCGGCGGTCGACGGAAAGGCGCAGCGCGTCGAGCACCATGTCGCGCCAGTCCTCGGCGGAGCGGCGCATGTCCTCCTCGGAGCGTTCGAACACCGGCTTCCAGTAGGTGGTGTCCGAGTGCGATCCATCCGGCTCGATCACGCGGATGGTGGCCGCTGGCAGCTTGCGCACGCCCTTCAGGATCGTGCGCGGCGCGGGCACCACGGCGTGCCATGTCATGTAGTGGTGCAGCGCGACGGGATCGATGTCAGTTTCCACATCACCGGCCGCCAGCAGGGCAGGGAGCGTGGAGGCAAACCGCAGGCTCTTGGCCGTCTCCGCCAGATAAAGCGGCTTGATGCCGAAGCGGTCGCGCACCAGGATCACCCGGCCGCTGTCGCGCTCGTGGATGGCGAAGGCGAACATGCCGTGCAGCTTGCGGATCGCGTCCGCGCCCCATTCGGCCCAGGCCTTGAGGATGACCTCCGTGTCGCCGGTGGAGGCGAAGACGTGGCCCCTGGCCTGCAGGTCGCGGCGCAGCTCCTCGTAATTGTAGATGCAGCCGTTGAAGGCGATGGTCAGGCCGAGACCGGTATCGACGAAGGGCTGGGCCGCCTTTTCCGACAGGTCGATGATCTTCAGCCGGCGGTGGCCGAGCCCCACGGGCCCGCGCGTCACGATGCCTGCGCCGTTCGGCCCGCGTGGGGCCATGGCGTCGGTCATGCGTTCCACACGGGACGCGGATGCCGGGGCACCGTCGAAGTTCATCTCGCCGCAAAGTCCGCACATGGCTGGTCAGGCACCTCTCGATTTCATTTGACGCGATATAGTTAGAGGCATATCGATTAGAGTTCAAACAATATGTGGAATTCGCTCTTGGCAACGCTCCGCGACACGAACCCGCAAGCTCCGCGCGCCGGCATGGCCGGGAAGGATCGCACCGATTTGTCCCCAGAATTGCCCGCCGACATGCGCCCCGATTTTCCCGATGAGGCGGCCGGCGTGTTCAAGTCCATCCGCCGCATCGTGCGCTCCATAGACCTGCGCTCGCGCGAGGTTGCGCGGGCGGTGGGGTTGACGATCCCGCAGATCGTCGTGCTGCAGGCGGCGCACGACATGGGCGAGGTGACGACGCGGGCGATTTCGGAGCGTTCGGACCTGAGTTCCGCCACGGTGGTCACCATTCTGGACAAGCTGGAGGCGAAGGGGCTGGTGGAGCGTTACCGCTCCTCAGACGATCGCCGCATCGTGCATACACGCGTAACGGAACGCGGCCGCGAGGTACTTGGTTCCGCGCCGCCGATGCTGCACGACGACTTCCGCCAGCGCTTCGCCGCCCTGCCGCCGGAAAAGCGCGCGGCTCTGCTGGCCGCGATGAAGCAGGTGGCCGACATGATGGACACAAAGGGCTTCGACGCCGCCTCGATGCTGGTGGTGGGCGAGAGGTTGGGGTAGGCGGGCCTGGCGGTGGCGGCTTGTCCGACGTGAATGGCCGTAGCGAAACCAGTACGATGACCGCTCGGACGCAGCCGCCTGACGCAACAGAACGTAAATATATCCGAGATGGCGTAGTTTTTATTTTGCAATGATCTGAATCAATAACGATTGAGCTGCGTTCATATTATATTTTTTCTGTATATTACCCTAGGTAAGGATAATGTCATGGATAAGAAGCAGCTTGATTCATTAAAGATCGCACTTAAGGAAGCCAAGATCGATGAACTGCTCATCGACCGGTTCATCGATGGCGCGCTGCGTACCTGTAACGAGGCCTGCTGGTCGGGCTGTGCCGCGTGCTGCTCGTCGGGAACGGCGAACCGTCTCGCACAGTAACGATGCGGGATGCTCCTGTGCGTGCTTCGGTACGTGCAGGAGTATCCGTTTCCTGCCGCATGGGAGAATCCGATGGAACTGGTACCCGAAAGTCGGTTCGGTGCGCTTCATACGGGACTGAGACTGAAGAACGACATTGATCGCTCTGTCCTGATCACCAGACCCTCACCGTTGACGAACCGTTCCTACATCTGTCGCCGCCTGCCCCCGGGAGAGGCAATCGTGCTCAGTCTGTTCAACGGCCGCAGGCGTGTTGCTGACGTTATTGATCTCTGGGCCGTCATCACGGACACGGACCGCCCCAACGCGGCAGGACAGGTACAGGCCCTCCTTGATTTCTACACCACCGGCGAGCGCCAGGCGGAGGATATCTTTCGTCTGAGTGATGAACCGATCGACGATGCGGTCGACTACGAGCCATCAGATTTCATCATGGATGCGCGCACCGTCAATCTGACCGAGCGCCGGCTTCGCATTCCCTGCAACGTTTATTATCTGACCACGCTCTATTGCCCGCAGGATTGTGTCTATTGCTATGCTAAAGTGCGCAAGGACCGCGAGGCCAATCTGCTGCCGGTGGAGCGTGTCGAGGAAATTGTCCATGAACTCGCGTCGCTGGGTGTCGAGTCGCTTCAGTTTTCCGGTGGCGACGCTCTTGCCCGGCCGGGCATCTTTCGCATAATCCGTTCTGTCTACGAAGCTGGGATGGTGGCAGACATTCCGACCAAGATCGGCCTCGGACCACGCAAGGCGCGGATGTTGCGCGACATCGGCGTGGAAACCGTGCAGTTCAGCCTGGACTGCGTCGATCCGGAAACGATGGACTACATGGTCGGTGTCAGGGACTACCACCTCCGCGCCTTCCGGGCACTGCATCATCTGAGAGAAGCAGGGCTTCGCGTCCGCATCAACACGGTCGTGACGCCTCACAATGCGACCCTTGCGCGGGATTTGATCCGTTTCGCCGGCGAAATGGGTAACGTGTTCCGCCTGCAGTTTTCCGCTTACGGGAGATCGCTGTTTCGCCACAAGGATACGCTTTTCGCCACCGATGCGGACATCGCTCAGGTGGAACGAATGGCACTGGAGCTTCAGGAAGACTATCCGCACATGGATATTTCCGTTGGTGGCGGTGCGCTTGCGCCCGCGAGCGATCCGGAGCAACGAGAACTGGAATGGACGCGGCGCGCCTTCTGCACCGCAGATCGCGACAGCTTCGTGCTGCTGCCGGACGGTCGCGTTACAGTCTGCGAAGAACTCTACGATCATCCCGCCTTCATTATCGGTGATTTGCGCCGGCAGTCGGTGATGGAAATGTGGAACAGCGCGCTCGCCGAAGGGCTGTTGCATCCGATCCAGACGGATGTGCCGGACGGGCCTTGTGCCAATTGCGAGTATTTCTCCGAATGCAATGCCAATCGTGGTCGCTGCTGGCGAGACGTGCTGAAAAGCTACGGCTGGAACAAGCCGTTCTACCCCGATCCACGCTGCCCGCGTGCTCCACACGGTAACCGTTTAGGGTGAGAGAAATGGTCTGGCTCCCGACGAGGCGGCCAGGCCAGCCTTGAGCGTCGTTGCGATAGGGGGCCGTCGGGATGCAGTGTACTGCAGGTGGTCTTGTTCTTTACGCCGAGGTGACGCAATCTTCCGGCCAGTCCACAGGTTCCTTATCGCGAGAGGCTCCGGTCCCGGATGGCGACAGGGCCGATCGCAAAAACCTGTCTTCATGCCCGGAGCCTTCCCCATGTCCGTCACCATCTACCACAACCCCAAATGCGGCACGTCGCGCAATGTGCTGGCGATGATCCGGGAAAGCGGCGAGGAGCCGGAGGTCGTCGAATATCTGAAGACCCCGCCCTCGCGCGGGACGCTGGTGGGCCTCGTCAAGGCCATGGGCGTGCCCGTGCGCGCCGTCCTGCGCCAGAAGGGCACGCCCTATGACGAACTCGGCCTTGATGATCCGAAGTGGAGCGACGACGAGCTGATCGACTTCATGATGGAACACCCGATCCTCATCAACCGCCCGATCGTCGTGACGCCGAAGGGCGTGAAGCTGTGTCGGCCCTCGGAAGCCGTTTTGGAGCTTCTGGACAGCCCCGTGGCCGCCTTCACCAAGGAAGACGGCGAGGTTGTCGGGGCGAAGGGTGGGGCCTGAACGGCGCGCGCACCGGCCGCGACGCGTATGCGCCCTCGTCGCCCGGCACGGGGGCGGCCGCCTGTCGGTTCTGATGCCGCCGCGGTCCGTTCCTCTTGCCGCCGCCGCTCATATGTGGTCCTCGCCACAATCCGGACATAACGTTATAACATTACGGTTTCGGGGTTGCGACGTGAGACGCGGCAGGCCGTTCGGCCTTGCGGGCGCACATCGTTGTCGGAAACGCTGACCAGCCGGTCCCGGGGGGCCGGTCTGTGCTTTGTGTTGCCGGCGCATGTGCCCCATGAGGGCCCCGGGCCCTGCCGTCGTCGCTCCGCCTTCGGGCGGGGGCCGGAGAGGGAACTGCGCATGCGTCGAAGCAGGCTGAAGGGCGGGCACGTGCCCGCGAGCATCATCGCCCTGTCGGGGCTGGCTGTGCTGGGGCTCAGCGCTCCGGCCTCGGCCCATATCATCCAGGGCGGGGCGGGCGGCTTCACCAGCGGCTTTGAACATCCGCTCACCGGGGCCGATCATTTCCTCGCCATGTTCGCGGTCGGCCTGTGGGGTGCGCAGATGGGCGGGCGGCCGGTGTGGAGCCTGCCCGTCGCCTTTCCGCTGATCATGGTCGTTGGCGGCATCATGGGCATTCTCGGCGTGCCGATGATCGGCATCGAAACCGGCATCGCCCTGTCGATCCTGGCGCTGGGGCTGGCGATCGCCTTCGCCTGGCACCCGCCGGAATGGGGCGCGCTGGCGCTCATCGCGATCTTCGCCATCTGCCACGGCTACGCCCACGGCGCGGAACTGCCGCGCGCCGCCGATCCGGCCGACTATGCCATCGGCTTCGTGCTGGCCACAGGCACCATCCATCTGATCGGCATCGGCGTCGGGCTCGGGCTCCAGCGCATTCACGAAGGCCGGTTTTCGCGGGTGCTGGGCGCGGCGATCGCGCTCGGCGGCTGCTATTTCCTGGTGACATGAGGTGACATGACCGCCGCGCTCAGCACAAAGGCCCGATGGATCGGCCCGGCGCTCGCGTTCGCCGGCGTGGCCGCGATCCTCGTTGTCGTCTTCGCCCTTCCCGCGCGCTCGCTGCTCGACTGGTGGATCCTCACCACCGTGCTGGCGCCGCAGCAGGTGTTGCCGCTTATCGGGCTCGCCATTGCGCTCGCCCTTGCCGGGCGGGGCGTTCTGGTTGGCGGGCTTGTGGCCTTCGCGCTCGGGCTCACCGGCGGCCTTGCGGGCGAGGCGGTGCTGCTGGGCTTTGCCGGCGGCCTGCCGGATCCCGCTGGCCTCATCACCCCGGCGGCGTCCATCGTCGTCGGTCTGGGACTGCTCGGCCCGCGCGTTCTTCGCGCGGGACTGGTGCCTGTCGCGGCGCTGATCGCGGGCGGGCTGTGTGGGCTCTTTCTGCGCCTTAGCGATCCGAGCCTGCGCGATCCGGCCTTCCCCATTGCCGGCGCGGCGGTGGTTTGCTGGATCGTGCTCGCCGTTATGCTGACGCTTCGGGTGCTGCGGCGGCGCTGGTTCGATGTGGCGGGGCGGATTGCGGGAAGCTGGCTCGTCGCCATCGGCCTCATGCATGGCGGCGCGGTGATCGCCCGGGCGGTGCGGATGGAACAGATGCCGCCCGAGCCGCAGACGCAGCCCGTATCGCCCGCAGCCCGTCCGCCCGATCCCGCCGTGCCGCCGGGCGTCGATCCGGGCTCGTTCTTCCCGGATCCCGACACGGCCGACGCCCTGCCGGGGCCAGCCCGTCCGCGCGGTTTCGATCCCGCGCTTCAACCCTGAGGAGGATGTTCAAGGTGAAACGGCACATCGCGGCGCTTGGCGCTGTCATCGCTGTCCTTGGGGCGGGGGATGCGCCGGCTGCGGCCCATAGCGTGACCCAGCTCGTCTACCGTGTCGCCTTCCCGTTCTCCGGCACGCTGGTCAAGGCCGTGGATGAGGCCTGGACGCTGGACGAGGGTACCAGCGCGCAAATCTTCAAGACCTATGATCGAAATGGCGACGGCACGTTCGACAAGGCCGAAAGCATGGCCGCCGGCGCCGATATTATGGGCAATCTCGCCTCCAGCGGCTATCTGACGGCGATACGGGTGGGGGGGCGCTCGCCGGGCGTCCTGAAGCCGTTCGGCTTTCGTGCCTATGCGTCGGGGCCGATCGTCATCATCGCCTTCGGCCTGCGCCTACCGCAGCCGGTCGATCCGGCACGCACGCCGCTGACCGTCACGGTGCGCGATCCCGATTTCGTCATGGATGTGGAGCCGGCGCAGGACAAGCTGGCGATCGTGAAGGATGCTCCGGCAAAAGGTTGCGCGGCCGCGATCGCGCCGGGCCCGGCCGGCAGCTACCCGCGCTTCGCCGTTGCGCCGCAGGTGATCACGCTCAGTTGCCGGGCGCAGTGATCGTCCGTTGCGCCCGTGACGCACGGATGCCGCTTGCCTTGCGGTGCCCGAAGGTTTCCGATGTCCGTGCAACCGTATCGGGAAGAGGATATCGGCATGAAGGCGATGGTGCTGGAAAAGGTCGGCACGCCGCTGGTCGCAAGGCGGCGCGAGACACCGCAGCCCGGGCCCGGCGAGATCCTCGTCGCGGTCTCCGCCTGCGGCGTCTGCCGCACGGACCTGCATGTTGTCGACGGAGAATTGCCCGATGTGCCGGTGCCCATTGTGCCTGGGCACGAGGTGGTCGGCCGGGTGGCGGCGCTCGGGGCGGGGGTGGAAACGTTTTCGCCGGGTGCGCGCGTCGGCGTGCCGTGGCTGGGGCACACCTGCGGCGCGTGCCCCTATTGCGAGAGCGGGCGCGAAAACCTGTGCGATCATCCCGGCTTCACCGGCTACACGCGCGACGGCGGCTATGCCACGCATATCGTGGCCGATGCCGACTACTGTTTCGCGCTGCCCGATGGCTACACCGATGCGCAGGCCGCGCCGCTGCTGTGTGCCGGGCTCATCGGCTACCGCACGCTGAAGCTCGCCGGCCCCGCAAACGTCATCGGCATCTACGGCTTCGGCGCGGCCGCCCATATCGTCGCCCAGCTCGCGCGCCACGAGGGCCGCACCGTCCATGCGTTCACCCGGCCGGGAGATGCGGCCGCGCAGGATTTCGCGCGCTCAATGGGGGCGGCGTGGGCCGGCGGGTCGGACGAACCCGCGCCGGAACCGCTCGATGCGGCGCTGATCTTCGCTCCTGTCGGCGCGCTTATTCCCATGGCTTTGAAACAGGTGAAAAAAGGCGGGGTGGTGGTCTCGGGCGGCATCCACATGTCGGATATCCCGAGCTTTCCCTATCGCGACCTGTGGGAGGAACGCGTCATCCGCTCGGTCGCCAATCTCACGCGGGCCGATGCCGTGGAGTTCCTGGCGCTGGCGCCTGCGGCGGGTATCCGCACCGAGGTGACGGAATATCCGCTGGAAAGCGCCAACGAGGCGCTGGCCGATCTGCGCGAAGGCCGGCTGTCGGGGGCGGCGGTGCTGGTGATCTGAGTGGGCCGTACGCATTGCGCATGCGTCCACCCTCTTTCTCTTCCTACGCCGACACCCGCCGCATCGCGGCCGTCATCACCCCGGCGGCGATCAACACGCTGCCGCCGAGCCGGTTGATCGCCTTCAGCGTCGCCGGCCGGTTGACCTTCTCGCGCACGGCGGATGCGGCCAGCGCGTAGACGAGCGCGTTGACGATGGCGAGCACCACAAAAGTCACCCCCATCAGCACGAGCTGCGGGGCAACCGGCGCGCCGGGGGCGATGAAGTGCGGCAGAAAGGCGATGAAGAAGGCGATGCCCTTGGGGTTCAGCGCCGTCACGATCCAGGCATGCGCCAGGATGGTGCGGCTGTCCCGGGTCGCGGTCGCCACCGTTTCAAGCGGGGCGGGCGAGGTGCGCCACATCTTCCAGCCGAGCCAGATGAGGTAGGCGGCGCCCACCCATTTCAGAACGGTGAAGAGCATGGCGGAGGTCGCCAGCACGGCGCCGAGGCCGGCGAGCGACAGGGTCGCGGCCGTCGTGTCGCCAAGCGCGACGCCGGTAACGGAGGCGAGCGCCGTCCTGCGCCCCTGCGCCAGCGCGTAGGAGACCACCAGCATGATCGTCGGCCCCGGTATCGCCAGCACGATCACCGTTGCCACCAGATAGGCAGAATAGAGTTCCCACGTCATGATAGCCTCCCGAAGGATTGTTCCCCGAGCTTTCGACCTCGGCGATGGGCCGAAAAGACGGTCCGACGAAACCACTTGCGCCCTTCAGGCGTTGTGAACACGAAACCCGCGCGGCCCCGACAGGCTCTCGTATCAGGCACGCGCGTGGATGCTTGCGCAACCGGAAAGGGCAGGGACGTGCCGAAAAGACAAGTTGCCGCCCTCCTCGCCGCCATTCTCTCCGTCTGTATTCTTCCTGCCACAGGTGTTGCCGCGCCGCAATCTCAGCAACGCGGCTCCGTGGCGCGCGATGGCGCGGGGCAGGCCATGGAAGAAGCTTCCGGGCAGCCTGCCGAGGGCAAGGCGGAAGCCGCAAAGCCCGAGGCCGCAAAGCCCGAGGCCGCGAAACCAGAAGTGCCCGGAACTGCCGCTCAGCCCTCCGCCGGGACGGATGCGGACACCGCCGCCGACGCCGAAAGCGACATTGCGGCCGAAGCTGTCGGCGGCGCGGGTGCCGGGCGCGCGGCGGGCAACCCCGCGCCGGCCCCAAAACCCGGTGCCGATCACCTGCCACCGCCCAAGCCCGACATGCTGGCGGGAACGGCAACCGATGGGAGCGCGCGGAGCACGGCCCGGCCCGTCGGAACGCCCGTTGAGAAACCTGGCGGAAAACCCGCAAGGCCGGAAGCCGACACGCTCTTTGCCAGGGTGCCGCCGAAATTGCCGGACGGGCCGCCGCAACATCCCGTCGCCTGCAGCCTCGACGGCGCGACGATCGAGCGGGTGGAACAGCCCGAACCCGAGGTTCCGGCCTGCCATATCCCGGTGCCGGTGGAGCTTTCGGCGCTGGAGGCGCCACAGGGCATCGACCTCACGCCCGACGCAACGCTCGATTGCGCGCTGGCGTCGTCATTTTCGGGTTGGGTGCGCGATGTGGTGGCGCCGGCGGCACGCAGCTATCTGGGCTCGGATCTGAAAGGCCTGCGCATCGCCTCCTCCTTCCAGTGCCGGCGGCGCAACAACCTTTCCTCCGGCAAGATTTCCGAGCACGCCAAGGGCAATGCCGTCGATATTTCCGCCTTCCGCCTTGCCGACGGGCGGATCGTCACCGTCGCCGACGGCTGGAAGACCAAGGGCAAGGAGAAGGCATTCCTGATGCATGTGCGCAAGGAGGCGTGCGATCGCTTCCTCACCGTGCTCTCGCCGGAAGGCGATGCCTATCATCAGGATCACATGCATCTCGACCAGGGTTGCCACGGCAAGACCTGCACCTACCGGATCTGTCACTGAGTGCCGTGTTCGCCATCGTGGTGAGCACGGTTGTGGTGGCGGATGGCGGCTGTCATGCTGTGGCGGCCGTTTCGAAAAACGAGGGGAGCTCGATAGGCGATTGATGGAACGATATGAAAGCGCGCGCGAGATGGCTCTCGCGCTCCGTCCCGACCAGCCCGTCTACTGTTTTCACCCGCAAGTGCTCGCCGCCGACGCGAAGGCCTTCATCCAGGCCTTTCCGGGCAAGACGGCCTATGCGGTCAAGACCAACGGCGAGCCTTTCGTGCTGAAGGCGCTGGCCGGTGTCGGCATCGACTGTTTCGACGTCGCCTCTCCGGCGGAATTCGCCGCGGTGCGGGCCGTCGCGCCCAAGGCGGAAATGCTCTACATGCATCCGGTCAAGGCTCAGTCCGATATTCGCCTCGCGCTGGAGACCTATCGCATCCGCACCCTGTCGCTCGATCACGAGGACGAGGTGGCGAAGATCCTCAGGATCGTGCGCGCGCTCGATCTCGATCCCGGCGATATCACCCTCTTCGTGCGCATCGCCACCAAGGGCCACGCGGCCTACGAGCTTTCCAAGAAGTTCGGCGCCGCGCCGGGGCATGCGGTGGAGCTTCTGCAAAGGATCGACCGGATCGGCTTCAAGTGCGGTCTCTGCTTTCATGTCGGATCGCAGATCGAGGAGGCGGAAACCTACGAGCGCGCGCTGGCGTCTGCCGACTGGGTGCGCTCGCGCGCGGGGGTCGATCTCGTCGGCCTCGATGTGGGCGGCGGCTTTCCCGCAACCTACGGCCACGATCCGCGCCGCAAGGCGCCGCAGGTGCCCACGACCGCGGAACTGATCGGGCAGCTCAAGAGCGATCTCGAGGAATGGGGCTTTTCCGACATGCCCATCGTCGCCGAGCCGGGACGGGCGATCTGTGCGCGCTCCATCTCGCTGGTGGTGCGGGTGCTTTTGAAAAAGGGCCGCCGGCTCTACATCAACGACGGTATCTGGGCCTCGCTGTCGGACAGCTGGACCGGCAAGATCACGCTGCCGGCGCGCCATATTCCCGATCCCGCCCGCAAGCGCCGGGCGGGCGATGCGGACAAGATCGTGCCCTTCAAGGTGTGCGGGGCGACGTGCGACTCCGTCGACATCCTGTCGCGCCCGTTCTGGCTGCCGGAGACGGTGGATACCGGAGACTGGATCGAGATCGGCCACATCGGCGCCTACTCGCTGGCGCTCAGGACGCATTTCAACGGGTTCTATCCCGACACCATCGTGGAGGTCGAGCGGCCATTCGACGAGCCTGGCAAGCCGGCGGTGAGCTTTGCCTCCATTGAGACGATGGCGGACTGAGGGGGAGGGAAGGGAAGGGAAGAGAAAGGAAGTTGGAGCGCGCCGTGCGCGCACTTCTTGCGCTGGATTCCGGGTCTGGCCATGCCGCTACGCGGCAGACCGCCCGGAATGAGGGCGTGTGTGGCTGGCCCGGAGCCCAATCCATCCTCCCTCATTCCGGACAAGTGAGGCGAAGCCGAGCGCTGATCCGGAATCCAGAAATCAGCGCGGCGAAGCCGCTCCATCTTCTTCTCTTTTCGCCTCCTCCTTCGTCCTGTCCACGCTGTATCTGCCTCCTTCTCCGCGCCTTCCTTCCCCCCTTCCGCTTCCCCCATTTCCCAACGTTGACATTTTATCGATAAATTGTGAATGTTGCTTCCTGCGATGACGGGCCGCAGCCTTTCCTTCATGCTGCTCCCGATTTCCAACAAGCACACCTTCCAACGAACACACCTCAAAGAGGCTATTCAAATGACGGCGAAGTGGGATTTCTGGATCGATCGCGGCGGCACCTTCACCGATATCGTGGCGCGCACGCCGGGCGGTGAGATCCGCGCCCACAAGGTGCTTTCAGAAAACCCGGAGGTCTATCGCGACGCCGCCATCCAGGGCATCCGCGAGCTGATGGGCGTGGAAAAGGGCGCGCGCATTCCGGCGGAGAATATCGCCACCGTGAAGATGGGCACCACGGTCGCCACCAACGCGCTGCTGGAGCGAAAAGGGGACCGCACCGCGCTGCTGATCACCCGCGGTTTCCGCGATGCGCTGGAGATCGGCTATCAGGACCGGCCGGACATATTCGCCAAGGAAATCATCAAGCCGGAAATGCTCTACGAGACGGTCGTGGAGTGCAATGAGCGCGTGCGCGCCGACGGCGCGGTGGAACAGGCGCCGGATCTCGACGAGGTTCGGGCCGCGCTGAAGGCCGTCTATGACGACGGCATCCGCTCGCTCGCGATCGTCTTCATGCACGCCTACGCCTATCCCGAGCACGAAAAGGCAGTCGCCGAGATCGCCCGCGAGGTCGGCTTCCCGCAGGTCTCCGTCTCCCACGAGGTCTCGCCACTGATGAAGCTCGTCGGGCGCGGCGACACGACTGTGGTCGATGCCTATCTCTCCCCGATCCTGCGCCGTTATGTGGAGCAGGTGGCCTCCGAACTCCAGATCGAGGGCACCGACTGTCGGCTGATGTTCATGCAGTCCTCGGGCGGCCTCACGGCGGCCGATCTCTTTCAGGGCAAGGACGCGATCCTGTCTGGTCCCGCCGGCGGCGTCGTCGGCGCGGTGGAAACCTCGAAGATCGCCGGCTTCGACCAGATCATCGGCTTCGACATGGGCGGCACGTCCACCGATGTCTCGCATTACAACGGCGAATACGAGCGCGCCTTCGAGACGGAAGTCGCCGGTGTCCGCATGCGCGCGCCGATGATGCGCATTCATACGGTGGCGGCCGGCGGCGGTTCGATCCTGCATTACCGCGACGGCCGCTTCCAGGTCGGCCCGGACAGTGCCGGCGCCAATCCCGGCCCCGCCTGCTACCGCCGTGGCGGCCCGCTCGCCGTCACCGACGCCAACGTCATGGTCGGCAAGCTGTCGTCGGAGTTCTTCCCGAAGATCTTCGGCCCCGAGGCGCAAGAGGCGCTGGACGAGGACGTCGTTCGCGCGAAGTTCAGGGCGATGGCCGACGAGATCGGCGACGGCCGCAGCGCGGAGGAGGTCGCCGACGGCTTCCTCAAGATCGCGGTCGCCAACATGGCCAACGCCATCAAGAAGATCTCCGTCCAGCGCGGCTACGACGTCACCGAATATGCGCTGACCTGCTTCGGCGGCGCCGGCGGGCAATCGGCCTGCATGGTGGCCGACAATCTCGGCATGAAGACGGTGATCGTCCATCCGCTGTCGGGCATTCTGTCGGCCTACGGCATGGGCCTTGCCGATATCCGCGCCACCCGCCAGCAGGCGGTGGTGAAGACGCTCAATGACGACATGCTGGGCGATCTCGATGCCCTGCGTGCCTCGCTTGCGAAAGAGACCGAGAGCGAGCTTGTCGGCCAGGGCATCCCGGCGGCCGAGTGCGAGACACTCGTGCGCGCGCATCTGCGCTACGAGGGCACGGATACCCCGCTTCCCGTGACGCTTGGCCCGATCCCTGCGATGATGGCGGAGTTCGAGGCCGCCCACAAAGCGCAGTTCGGCTTCGTCTACGAGGCGAAGGCGATTGTCGTTGAGGCGCTGGAGGTTGAGACCATCGGCGGCGGCGCCGGCATCATTGAGCCGGACCACGCGCTGTCCGATGCCGAGGCCGAAGCCACGGCCGAAACGCGGTTCTTCTCCGACGGCGCGTGGCACGAGGCGGGCATCTACCGCCGCGATGCCATCCAGCCGGGCATGAAGATCGCCGGCCCCGCGCTGATCATGGAGCCGCACGCCACCATCGTCGTGGAGCCGGGCTGGCAGGCCGAACTCACGATCAAGGACCACATCGTCCTGAAGCGAGTGGTCGCGGCCAGGCGGGCCGGTGCGGTCGGTACCGAGGCCGATCCGGTCATGCTGGAGGTGTTCAACAACCTCTTCATGAACATCGCCGAGCAGATGGGCGTGACGCTCCAGAACACCGCCTATTCCGTCAACATCAAGGAGAGGCTCGACTTCTCCTGCGCGGTCTTCGATCAGAACGGCACGCTCGTTGCCAACGCCCCGCACATGCCGGTGCATCTGGGCTCGATGGATCGTTCGGTGGAAACCGTCATCCGGCTCAACAAGGGCAAGATCCGCCCCGGCGACGTCTTCGCGCTGAACGCGCCGTATAATGGCGGCACGCATCTGCCGGACATTACGGTCGTCTCGCCGGTGTTTGATGACGACCAGAAGGAGATCCTGTTCTGGGCGGCAAGCCGAGGCCACCACGCCGATGTCGGCGGCACGGCGCCGGGCTCCATGACCCCGCGCGCCACGACGGTGGACGAGGAAGGCGTCTTGATCGACAACTTCCTGCTGGTCGATCAGGGCCGCTTCCGCGAGGAGGAGACCGTCAGGCTCCTCACCGACCACAAGTACCCCTGCCGCAATCCGGTTCAGAACGTCGCCGACCTCAAGGCCCAGATCGCGGCCAACGAGAAGGGCGTGCAGGAGCTTCGCAAGATGGTCGCCCATTTCGGGCTGGACGTCGTGCAGGCCTACATGGGCCACGTGCAGGACAATGCGGCGGAAAGCGTGCGCCGGGTGATCGATGCGCTGCACGACAGCGAGTTCACCACCACCACCGACCAGGGCGCGAAGATCTGCGTAAAGATCACGGTCGACAAGGAAAAGCGCGAGGCCACCGTCGACTTCACCGGCACCAGCCCGCAGCAGGGCTCGAACTTTAACGCGCCCGAGCCCGTCACCCGCGCGGCCGTGCTCTACTGCTTCCGCGTGATGGTGGACGGCGACATTCCGATGAACGCGGGCTGCCTCAGGCCGATCAACATCGTGATCCCCGACGATTGCATGCTGAAGCCGAAGTACCCGGCCGCCGTCGTTGCCGGCAACGTGGAAACCTCGCAGCACGTCACCAACACGCTGTTCGGCGCGCTGGGGGCGATGGCAGCCTCCGAAGGCACGATGAACAATCTGACCTTCGGCAACGACACCTACCAGTACTACGAGACGATCTGTTCCGGCTCGCCCGCCGGTCCCGGCTTCAATGGCACCGACGGCGTCCACGTCCACATGACGAACTCGCGCCTGACCGACCCGGAAGTGCTGGAATTCCGCTTTCCCGTCCTGCTGGAGGACTTCCACATCCGGCCGAAATCGGGCGGCAAGGGCAAGTGGCACGCGGGCAACGGCACCTCGCGCACGTTGCGGTTCCTTCAGGAAATGGACTGCGCGATCCTCTCGTCCCACCGCACCATCCGCCCGCACGGGCTGGAAGGCGGCGAGCCCGGCGAATGCGGCAAGACGCTGGTCCGCCGCATCGACGGCACCATCGACGAGCTGGAGGGCTGCGACCAGACCATCCTGAAGGCCGGCGAGGCGGTGATCGTGATCTCGCCGACGGGTGGCGGCTACGGCAAGGCCGAGTAGGGACGGGAGTTCCGTTTCACGACAGGGGCCCGCGCATGGGATTTGCGCGGGCCTGTTCGTTTGTGGGCTCCTTGCGCGAAGGACGATCAATCACCGCATCCATAATGAGACGCCTTTGCGGTTGCGCCGCATGCGGTCGCGGTCCCTCCGCATCCACCGAGGGACCGCGACCCCCACCCGAACGTCCTTCGGCCGTTCGACCTCCCCTCAAGGGGGAGGTGGGCCGTGCTGCAAATCTCTCTCCTTGGATCGACCCGCAAAACCCGCCGTGACAACCGGTGATAGCCGCATCCGTCCCCCCCTGAGGGGAGGGGTTAGGGGTGGGGGTAAGCCACACGCCGCGAACCTTCCGCCCACCCCCGCCGCACCTCATCCGAAAATCCCGATTTCTCCGCCCGCACCCTCCGTGCTATGGCGAAAGAAAACACCTCCCGGATGCCCCGCCATGTCCCCCTACGTCGCCCCCGTCATCTCCAGTGAAACCCTTCCCGAAGCGGCCGATGTCGTGATCATCGGTGGTGGCATCATCGGGGCGTCGGCAGCCTGGCATCTCGCCCGGCGCGGCATATCCGTCGCCTTGTGCGAGAAGGGTGTCATCGGCGGAGAACAGTCCTCGCGCAACTGGGGCTATTGCCGCCAGCAGGGGCGCGATCCGGCCGAACTGCCGCTCATCAGGGAAAGCATGCGGCAATGGGAAACCATGGCCACCGATCTCGGCGAGGATGTCGGATACAGGTGCACCGGCGTCCATTATCTCGCCGCCGATGCCGCCGGCATGAAGCGGTTTGAGGATTTCATGCCGCATGCGCGTACCCACGGGCTCGACACACGGCTCTTGAGCAAGACGGAAGCGGCAGAAGCCCTGCCCGGCGCCGCCCGGGTGTGGGCCGGCGGCATGGTCACTCCATCGGACGGACGTGCCGAGCCGGCGCTCGCCGCACCGGCAATCGCGCGGGCCGCGCAACGGGCAGGCGCCGCCGTCCTCACCAATTGCGCGGTGCGCGGGCTGGAACGCGCGGCCGGACGCATCTCGGGCGTTGTCACCGAACGCGGCACGATCGCCACGCAGACGGTTTTGCTCGCCGGCGGGGCGTGGTCCTCGCTGTTCTGTCGATCGCTTGGCATCGATCTGCCGCAGCTCACCGTGCGCTCCTCGGTGATGCGTACCCGTGGCGGGCCCGATGTCACGCATGGCGGGGCATGGACGCCGAAATTCGCCCTGCGCCGGCGGCTCGACGGCGGCTGCACCATCGCGCACGGGGGATTGTCGAGCGCCGATATCACCGCCGACAGCTTCCGCTATTTCCTCGATTTCCTGCCCATCCTGAAGGACGAATGGCGCTCCACGCGCCTCGCCATCGGTCGTCGCTTCCTCGAAAGCCTGAAGCAGAAGCGCACATGGGCGCTCGATGCCCCGACCGTCTTCGAGGATCAGCGCGTTCTCGACCCCAGACCCGTGGCCGCGACGCTGGAAGCCGCCTGGCGCGATCTGGTGGCGGTGCTGCCCGATTTCGCGAATGTGGAGATCGCCGAGCGCTGGGCCGGCTATATCGATACGACGCCCGATGCGGTGCCGGTGATCTCGCCGGTCGCCTCGCTGCCGGGCTTCTTCATCGCGACCGGTTTTTCCGGCCACGGCTTCGGCATCGGTCCCGGCGCGGGGCGGCTTGCCGGCGAGGTCGTCATTGGCGCAGAGCCCTGCGTGGACCCGGCACCCTTTGCGCTGTCGCGGCTGAGGGGTGCACGCGGATAACGATTGTTCGGGCGGGCGGCGCATTTTATCTGCCAGCACCTTCGAGACGCCGCAATCTTGCGCCTGAGTGGAAACGCCAGGGTCTTTGGCGCGGCTGGTCGTTTGAGGTTTACGGCGCCGAACGCGTTCCCCTCCTGTCAACAGTCCCTCCGGCATCATGGCCGGCATTCCGGGTATCGCGCAGACCGGCCTGACGAGCTGAACGCGTGATGAACGGTTCCATCAGGACGGGTTCAGAGCCCCGTGGCTAGGATCGCTGCAATTCTCGGCACCATGTCTCGGCAGCCGAAAACGGATGGAGTGTCCAATGTCCGCATTCAAGAAGATTACAGGCGCAACGGTTTCTGCACTCGCAGTGGCGGGCATGCTGGTGACGTCGACCGCCACGGTTTCCGCTCAGCCGTGGCGTGACAACTGGCGCGACGGGCCGCGCAGGTATCACGACGACTATCGCCATCATCACCGTGATTATCGTCATCATCGCGACTATCGTCACCATCGACGCGATCGCGGGGGCGATGCCGCGGCCGTCGGCATCCTGGGGCTCGGCGCCGGGCTCCTTCTCGGCGGCGTGATCGCCAATTCCGCGAACGCCGCCCCGCCGCCGCCACCGCCGCCGGTCAACTACAACAACTATGGCGGCTATTACGGCACGCCGCCAGCCTGGACGCCGGACTGGCAGGCCTATTGCGCATCGCGCTATCGCAGCTTCAATCCGCGTACGGGCTATTTCCTCGGATATGACGGCGACTATCATTTCTGCCGATAGTTGGCACAGATGCGCGCCGCGTGGAACATTGAGACGCCCAAGACGTTCCTAACGTAAACGCGTTGGCGAAGGCGTGGCGCGGACCGCGCGGCCCCGGCCGGCACCTGACGAACAGATGGAGGACGACATGCTGAAGACTGGAAGCAAGGTTTGGAGGGCCATTTCGGTCGCTCTCGCCCTCTCGCTCAGTACCGTGATGACGGTGCCGCCAGCGTTTGCCGGCGATTCCGACAATTCACCGGAAATGTCCGGGCGCTACAACTGGCAGCAGCGCGATGGACGCGATGGACGCCGCTACCGCGCCGAACGTCGCCACCGCGTCGACCGTGATCGCGACAGGTCGCGGTCCTACCGTCGCGACCATCGCCGGGACTGGGACCGTCGTCGTCATCGTAACAACAATAATGCCGGCGCGGCGATCCTGGGTGGCATCCTCGGGCTCGGTGCCGGGCTCGCCATCGGCAACGCCACGGCACCGCGCTCCTACGACGGTGGGCGTTATCCGGCCTGGAGCGATGGCTGGTACCGCTACTGCGAGAGCCGGTACCGCAGCTTCAATCCGCGCACCGGTTACTTCCTGGGCTATGACGGGCAGTATCATTTCTGCCGCGCGCGGTAAGCTCTCTCGCCGCAATCGCGACGCGTGACGCACGTTCAAAGACAAAAGCCGCGGCCGGATTTCTCCTGTCGCGGCTTTGCTGATTCCGGCCCTGTTCCGCGGGGCGGCGGTCGCGCAGGGCTGCGGGCGCAGCGCTGATTTGTCGTCGCGGGGTGCGTATTCTTTCCGTTTTCGGAAACGATTTATTCCGTGACATATCTAATGATCGGACGTTTGACCAATTTTCATGTGCTACCGTCCCTAGCGTAAGATCGCGAACAAGGTGGTCATAACTGGGAGGAGACTTGATATGAGACGTTCCATGGCGCGGGCGCTTCTTGGCTGTACGATCGTGGCGGGTATTCCGGGCATCGCTTTTGCCCAGGGCCAGGGAAACCTGGAAAAACTGTCCGGCTTCAAGAAGACGGGTACGACGGACTTCGAATATGTCGAGCAGGGCGGGGACTATGCCGACGGCATCAGAAAGACCCTTCAGCGGATCAAGCTGCCGGAAGGCTTCCGGATCGATCTCTACGCCGTCGTGCCGGACGCGCGGCACATGGCGGTCGGGCCGCAGGGGGTCGTCACCTTCGTCGGCACGCGCAAGAACAAGGTCTGGTCGGTCACCGACCGCAACAAGGACAGGGTTGCCGACGAGGTGAAGGATTTCGCGCCCTCGCTCGCCTTCTCGGTGCCGAACGGGCCCTGCTTTTCCAGGGATGGCAATCTCTATCTGGCCGAGCAGAACCGGGTTCTGAACTTTCCGGCGGCGGAATTCTTCTATGAAAGCCCGGACGTGGCGGCCTTCGAGGTGATCAAGCAGGGCGAACTGATCCCGCCGGAGGAGGAAAGCTACAACCACACCGCGCGCGTGTGCGATATCGGGCCGGACGGAAAGCTCTACATCACGCTCGGCCAGCCCTTCAACGTGCCGGCGCCGGAGAAGGCCGAGCTCTATACCACGTGGGGGCTTGGCGGCATCATCCGCGTTGATGCCGACGGCAAGAACCGGGAAGTCTATGCCTCGGGTATCCGCAATTCCGTCGGCATGGATTTCGATCCCGCCACCGGCGACCTGTGGTTCACCGACAACCAGGTCGACGGCATGGGCGACGATATCCCGCCGGGCGAGCTCAATCACGCCACCGCGCAGGGCCAGAATTTCGGCTTCCCGTGGTATGGCGGCGGGTCGGTGCGCACCAACGAGTACAAGAATGACGAACCGCCCGCGGATGTCGTCTTTCCGGCGGTGGAAATGACCGCGCATGCCGCCGATCTCGGCATGATGTTCTACACGGGCAACCAGTTCCCGGCCGAGTACAAGGGGGCGATCTTCTCCGCCCAGCACGGCTCGTGGAACCGCACGACGCCTGTCGGCGCGCGGGTGATGGTCACCAGGATCGATGCCGAGGGCAAGGCGAGCGCCGAACCCTTCGCGGAAGGCTGGATCGACGAGAATGGCGAATATCTCGGCCGTCCGGTCGACGTCGCCCAGCTTCGCGACGGGTCGCTGCTGGTCTCCGACGACCTCGCCGGGGCGATCTACCGGATCTCGTATTCCAAGCCGCAGTAACGGCAAGGCGCACGGGAGACGTCGCGAAACGGGCGGCCGGGGTGATCCTCGTGCCGCTCGTCGTTCGCCGCTCGCTCCGCCGTCATCCCCCGGCTTTGTCCGGGGGATCCACCTTGCGCGCCGGCCTTCGTTGCCCGTGCTGGATTGCCCGGACGAAGCCGGGCAATGACGGATGAGAGACCGGGAAAAGGAAACGCCGGAGGCAGCGGAACGGTGACGCGCGGTGGACACCGCCGGCTCCGGCTGCCTGACATGCACGCATCTGCCGCCGGGCGGGCGGTCAGGGGAGGGATCTGAATGCGGAATACGGAGGGAGCCCGCATGTTGCGGGCCGCGTTGTGCTGCGTCGCGGCGTTTTGCGCCGGGGCGATCATCGCCGCACCGGCTGCGGCCGGCGATCTGGAGGCCGGGCGCAAGAAGGTGCGCACCACCTGCCAGGTCTGTCACGGACTGAACGGCCTCGGCACCAATCCGACCGTTCCCAATCTCGCCGGCGAGAGCGAGACCTATATCGTGAAGCAGCTCAAGGCGTTTCGCTCGGGCGCGCGCACCCACGAACAGATGTCGATCATCGCCAAGGGCCTCTCGGACGACGACATCGCCAACGCCGCCGCCTATTTCTCGGCCATCAAGGTTACGGCGACGCCGCCGAAATGAGCGGGTGAGGCGGGCGGGGCCGAGCGCGGGGCCATGCATCCCGCCCCTGCGGCCCTTCGTTCCCGTAGCGAAATCTTAAAGTCGCCCGCCTAGTCTCCCTCCGTCGAAGACGACGGGGGTGTGTCGGTTGAACGGGTTGCTGCGTGCGCTTGCCTCGGGCGGTGAGATCCGGCGCGAGAATGTCGAGCGGGCGGCGGTGATCCTCATCACCGCCTATGCGAGCCTTTACGGCTATTTCGTCTTCGTCGCGCTCACTTCCGGTGATCCGGGCAGGGATGTCGGAATGGACTTCGTCTCGTTCTGGACGGCGGCGCGCTCCGCGCTTACCGGCAATCCGACGCTGCCCTACGATCTGGTCGCCTTTTCCCAGCGGCAGATGGAGCTCTTCGGCATCTCCGGCGTCGCCTTCTTCTATCCGCCGAGCTGGCTTCTTTACCTGCTGCCTTTCGGCCTCGTGCCCTTCGGCCTCGGCTACGTCCTGTTCGAGGCGGGGACGCTGGCGCTCGCCTGCGTTTCCATGCGCCTGCTCGTGCGCCGCGGCGAGGCGCTGTGGCTGAGCCTCGCCTTTCCTGGCTTCCTGTTCTGTCTGCTGCACGGCCAGAACGGGCTGCTGAGCGTCGCGCTTTTCGGTTTCGCCATGGCCGCGCTGGAGCGCCGCCGGCCTTGGCTGGCCGGGCTCGCCATCGGCCTTCTCGCCTACAAGCCGCATTTCGGGCTGCTGCTGCCCTTCGCCCTGCTGGCGGGGCGCGAATACCGGGCCTTCGCCTGCGCCGCGATCACCACGCTTGCCGTCGCCGCGTTGTCGTGGCTCGTCTTCGGTACGGCCACCTGGCAGGCGTTCATCGCCCAGATCCCGCTTGCCGGTGACAACCTCATCGGGGCTCACATCTCGATGGCGCGGATGATCTCGCTCTTCGCCTGGATGCGGCAGGCCGGGTTAGGGGCCGACACGGCGATGACCGCGCAAGTCCTGTTTTCGGTGGTCGTCTTCGTCGTGGTCGTGGCCGCGTGGTGGCGCTCGCCGTCGATGCCGCTCAAGGCGGCGATGCTGGTTTCCGGCACGACGCTCGTCGTCCCCTTCATTCTCGATTACGACCTGGCGATGCTGGCGATCCCGGCCGGGCTGCTCATCCGTCTCGGGCTGGAGGAGGGCTTCGCACCGTTCGAGAAAACGGCGCTCGCCGCCTGTTTCGCGCTGATGTTCTTCAGCGGCGGGCTCGGTATCGTCGCGCCCTTCGGCTCGGGTCCGCTGCCGGCGCTGATCCTGTTCGCACTTGTCGGCCGGCGCATTCTTGTCGCCGCGACCGCCCCCACATCGGCCGGTGCGGCTGCCCCTATCTGATCAGAAGCGGCATTTTCTGGATCTCGTCCCACCAGATCCGGCCGTCCGCCTCGCGGTGGATCGTGGGAAAGTGCCCCGGCACGATGATCCGCCCGCGTCGCAACACCTCCTGGATCGAGGCCCGGCCGCGCTTCCTCGGGTCGATCTCCATGTCGGGAATGCCGGTGGAGGCTTCGCGTGCGGTCTTCAGCGCGTCGGCGGCCAGCACCACGGGTCCCTCGGCGCTCTCCAGTTCCAGCGAAACATGGCCCGGCGAATGGCCGGGGGTGGGAAACAGCACCACGCCCGGCAGAATCTCGACCTCGCCGTCGATGGCTTCCACCGCGCGCGCGTCAAGGAGGGCGGGCAGGTAGCGCGGAGTGACCTGATCATCCTCGAAGATCGCTCCGATATAATCGTATTCCTCGCGCCCCATCACGATCGGGGCGTTCGGGAAAAGGTCCATGTTCAGCACATGGTCGAAATGTCCGTGCGAGAAAATCAGCAGATCGATGTCGCGCGGGGTGAGGCTGCGCTCGGCGAGCGCTTCCAGCAGCATCCGTCGCGTGACGCCGTGGCCAACGTCGAAAAGCGCCCGCTTGCCGCCGGCTTCCACCAGCACGATCGACGATATGCCGAAGAATCCTCCCTCGAAGGCAAGGCTGGAACCGGGAACGAGGACATCGAAACGTGCTTGTGACATGGCGGAAACCGCTCGCTCTTGCTCAGGGCTGATCTGGTTACGCAGATTGCCTCGCGATCGCTCGATAAGCCAACATCGAATTCGATCCGCTCGGAATATGCTCTGGCCGGCGGGGATGGTTAATGTTTATGTTAAAGTGATACTCAAATTCTCGGATTATATTATTGATTTTTTAAACATATAATCTGTTCATGTTTCTGATTTTTGACAAGTGCCTGCTCTGTTTTATCTATCGGAAACATATCCGAGTATTTCTGGTCTCCATATATCGACGCGATTATGGGGCAGATGGAATTGAATTGGGTTCATGAACTGAAGACGCTTGGCCGGCGGTTTCTGCGCACGGAGCGGGGCAATGTGGCAATCGTTTTCGCCTTGTCGGGTGTCGTGATCACCGGCGTCGTGGGAGGCGCCATCGATTACGGCATTGCGGTGGGGCAGAAGTCGCAGCTGCAAGCCGCGCTCGATGCGGCCGTATTGAGTGGTGCGCGTGCGCGCGGCGAAGAGGTGGAGACGGCGCGCCGCAGCTTCTCCGCCAACATGTCGTCCGTGCCGCACAACGGGCTGACGTCCGATTTCTCCTTTGAGGAAAGCAAGGTGGTCGGCGAGGCCACGGCCCAGGTTCCCACCTCCTTGCTGCGGCTCGTCAATATCAACGATCTCGAGGTCCGCGCCCATGCGGCGGCGGCGGTTTCCTCAACCAGCGTCTGCATCCTCTTGCTGGACGAGAGCGCTGGAGATGCCTTCAAGGCAAACGGCAGCGGTTCGATCGACATGCCCGATTGCGAGATGCACGTGACGTCGCGCGCCGAGCCGGCGACGTGGATCGATTCCCGCCACATCGATACCGGCAAGTTGTGCATCAAGGGCACGAGCGGCGGCAATCTCAGGCCGATGCCGGAGAGCTTCGTGGAGCATTGCACGCCGATCCCCGATCCCTTCGCCAACGTTCTGCCGGAGCCGCCGCGCGATCTGGGCAAGGAGATGAGCTGCGTCACCGACATGCCCGATCCCAACGGGAGCATCATGGTCTTCGAACCGGGCACCTACTGCAACTGGCCTCCGATCAACGGAAATGTTCAGGAGGTCGAGTTCGAGCCCGGCGACTACGTGATCAAGGCGCCCTTGTCGCTGAATGCGCATCGCGTCCGCTTCGGCAAGGGGCTTTACGCCTTCAAGGGAGCGAGCGTCACGTTCAACGGGTCGGTTCAGGACGTGGAGATGGGGGCGGGCTTCTATGCGCTGTCCAAGGGCGCGCGCATCACGTTCAACAACCAGAACGTCACCGGGTCGGACGTCACCATCTATCTGGCGGACAAGGATGCTGCCTTCCTGACAGTGCAAGGGTCCTCGAAACTGGACGTCAAGGCCCCGCAGGGTGGCGTTTTCAAGGATATCCTGCTGTATGAGGCGCCCGGCCTTTCGCCCTCCGGCAACCGGTACAATCTCGATGGCAAGATGGATGTCGAAGGTCTGATCTATCTGCCGAGCCGCGATCTTCACCTGAACGGCAGCGGCAACCTGGATGGCGACCGGCTGACGCTGGTGCTGAACAAGCTCAGCCTGGACGGAAAGATCCGCATCCATGACGGCGCCAAGAGCATGGCGGCGGAAGGCACGCAGATCTATCTGCTGAATTGATCGCATCGCGCTGAATTGATCCCGTCGCACGCCATGGCGGCCTGCCGTGGCGCGCGCGTCTTGCCCGGGCGCGTGTCACGATGAACCCGGGGGCCGTTGGGTGACAGTGTGTGCTCAATGGCCCGGCGGTTTGCGGCGCAATTTCTGGTCAGTTGCCGGAGTTGCAGGCACATATCAATAATTTGTCGATAAATTGTTGATGTATATGGACCAAACGTCTAGCTTTGACATCCGTGAGCAGGTGTACTGAGCTGAAGGTTCGTATCCGCTCGCTCGGTCCTCAAGAGCCTCATGGTGCGTCAAGGGTAACAGCCCGGCGCCCCGACAGGGAGAATCCTTATGCTGAAAACCAACCGTCTTCTCACGGCGGGCGCGGCCTTCGTCGCTGCCTCCGTGATCGGGTTTGCCGCCAGCGCGCAGACCAAGTGGGACATGCCGACGCCGTATGGCGATACCAACTTCCACACGGTGAACATCGCGGAATTCGCGAAGGACGTGGAAGCCGCGACGAACGGCAAGCTCACCATCCAGATCCATTCCGCCGGCTCGCTGCTCAAGCATCCGGAAATCAAGAACGCGGTGCGCAAGGGCGTGGTGCCGCTCGGCGAAGTGCTGATCTCGCGCCTGTCGAACGAGGACCCGATCTTCGAACTCGATTCCGTGCCCTTCCTGGCCACCTCGTATGATGCCGCCAAGAAGCTCTATGACGCCTCACGCCCGGTTCTTGAAAAGAAGCTCGATGCCCAGGGACTGATGCTGCTGTTCGCCGTGCCGTGGCCGCCGCAGGGTATTTATTCCAAGGGCGCCATCTCCTCCATGGACGACCTGAAGGGCATGCGCTTCCGCGCCTACAACGCCGCGACCGAGCGGATCGCCCAGCTCGCCGGCGCCGTGCCGACCCAGGTGGAAGTCCCCGATCTGCCGACCGCGTTCTCCACCGGCCGCGTTCAGGCGATGATCACGTCGCCCTCCACGGGCGCCAATTCCAAGGCGTGGGACTATCTCGACCACTATTACGATGCCCAGGCCTGGCTGCCGAAGAACATGGTCATCGTCAACAAGGCCGCCTTCGAGGCGCTGCCGGCCGATGTGCAGACAGCCGTGAAGGAAGCGGCCGCGACCGCCGAGACCCGCGGCTGGGAAGCCTCCAAGACCGAGACGGAAGAAAAAACCAAGATGCTCGCCGACAACGGCATCGAGGTCGCTCCGCCGTCGGAAGCGCTTGATGCCGGCTTCAAGGAAATCGGCGCGACCATGGTCAAGGAGTGGCAGGCCAAGGCCGGCGACGACGGCAAGACCATCATCGAAGCCTTCTCCAAGTAGGCGTCAGGCCTCCGGACAAGCGTGCGGCGGGGGCTCCGTTCTCTCCGCCGCCCCGCGTCTCTCTCCGTCGCCACGTCTCCATCCGCCGTCATCCCCCGGCTTCGTCCGGGGGAGCCATTGCCTGTCCGCGAATGCTGCGGGCCGAGGTGGATTGCCCGGACTGCGCCGGGCAATGACGGACGAGAGACCGGGGACGGGTTGACTTTGCGACGGCGTCGTATTGTCCGCTCGTTTGCCGGATGCCAAGCCGTTGTCGGGCCCACCGGGCCACTGGCCCACTTCATTCGCCCGCATCATTCGAAAGAAAACCATGCGCAAAGCACTTGATGCGCTCTACCGGTTGTCGGCCGCCCTGGCGGCGCTGTGCCTCGTTGTCATCGCGGTGATGGTGGTGGCGCAGGTCGCCGCCCGTATCTTCGACGGCGCCCGCTCCCTCATCGGCCTCGAGCCGCTCGGCCTGCTGGTGCCCTCGCTTGCCGAAATCGCCGGCTTCCTGCTGGTGGGCGCCTCGTTCCTGGCGCTCGCCTCCACCCTGCGCAATGCCGACCACATCCGCGTCATCATCCTTCTGCAGATGGTCCCGCGCTCCGTCGCGCGCTTTCTGGAACTCTGGGTGCTGGCGGTGGCGGTCGCGCTCATCGGCTATTTCGCCTGGAACGCGGCCCTGCTCACGCTCGACAGCTATCAGTTCAACGAGGTCTCCTTCGGCATCATCCCCGTGCCCCTGTGGATCCCGCAGGCCGCGATGACGGCGGGGCTCGCCGTCTTCCTGATCTCGCTCATCGACGATCTCGTCGTCACGCTTCTGGGCGGGGAGCCCAGCTACATGGAACCGATGCCCGATCACGATCTCGTCGAGGGGACCGAGTAGATGGATACCACGATCATCGCCATCGGCCTCGGCCTCGGCATGCTGGCGGCGCTGGCCACGGGGATCTGGGTCGCCGTCGCGCTCTTTGGGGTCGCGCTCGCCGCCATCGTGCTGCTCGTTTCCGTACCCGCCGGCACCGTGCTCGCCACGACCGTGTGGGGCGCCTCGAATTCCTGGGATCTCACCGCGTTGCCGATGTTCATCTGGATGGGCGAGATCCTTTTCCGCTCGCGCCTGTCGGAGGACATGTTCGAGGGGCTGAGCCCGTGGATGCGCAATCTGCCGGGCCGGCTGCTGCATGTGAACATCCTGGGCTGCGGGATCTTCGCGGCCGTCTCCGGATCGTCGGCGGCGACCACCGCCACCATCGGCAAGATGTCGCTGCCGGAACTGAAAAAGCGCGGCTACGACGAGCGCATGGCGATCGGCACGCTGGCGGGCTCCGGCACGCTGGGCCTGCTGATCCCGCCCTCCATCATCCTCATCGTCTACGGGGCCGCGACCGAGCAGTCGATCGCGCGGCTGTTCATCGCCGGCGTGGTGCCGGGCATCATGCTGTGTGTGCTGTTCATGGGCTATGTGGCGGTGTGGTCGATGCTCAACAGCGCCAAGATGCCGCCCAAGGAAGAGCCGATCGCGCTTTGGGATCGCATCAGGGCGACGCGGCGGCTGTTTCCGGTGCTGCTGCTGATCGTCGGCGTCGTCGGTTCCATCTATGCCGGGCTCGCCGCACCCACGGAAGCCGCCGCCGTTGGCGTGCTGCTGGCGCTGCTGTTGTCGTGGAGCTCGGGCACGCTCAACTGGAACACCTTTTCCCTGGCGCTGATGGGCGCGACGCGCACCTCCTGCATGATCGCCTTCATCCTGGCGGGTGCCGCCTTCATGACGGTCGCCATGGGCTTCACCGGCATCCCGCGCGAGCTCGCCACCTGGATCGGCTCGCTCAACCTCACGCCCTACGAACTGCTGGCGGCGCTGACGATCTTTTTCGTCGTGCTCGGTTGCTTCCTCGATGGCATCTCGGTCGTGGTGCTGACGACCTCGGTCATCCTGCCGATGATCGAGCAGGCCGGTCTCGACCTCATCTGGTTCGGCATCTATCTCGTCATCGTCGTGGAGATGAGCCAGATCACCCCGCCGGTGGGCTTCAACCTGTTTGTGCTGCAGGGCATGACGGGGCACAACATCTTCAAGGTCGCGCGCATGGCGCTGCCGTTCTTCCTGCTGATGGTCGTCGCCGTCGTGCTGGTGGTGGCCTTCCCGCAGATCGCGTTGTGGCTGCCGCACAACATGATGGCGCATTAGGGAAGGGCGGCGCTGCCCCGTGTTTTGCTCCGTGTGTCATTCCCGTGAAGGCGGGAATCCGCTAACCACAGGGTGATCGACCCCGCCCCGAAGGCCGCCCCGGGTGCCGGATCCCCGCTAGCGCGGGGATGACAGGCTGCGGTGGCTGGCGCGAGGGCGTGAACGACAAAGACCGAACGCAGCGAGGAACCGCGCCATGCCATCGAACAACACGCTTGCAGGGATCGGCCCCGTCGTCTCCTCCGCCCATCTGGCGGAAGGTGCCATGCCGGCGTTGTCGGAGGTGGAATTCGCGGTCACGATGATGGTCAACGCCTATCACCGCTGGATGGTCAGGGCGATGACAGCGGCCGGCCAGCCCGGCATGACGCCGCTGGATGTGCAGGTGCTGCATTCGGTCAACCATCGCGGACGGCCGAAGTCGCTCGCCGATATCTGTCTCGTGCTCAATATCGAGGACACCCACACCGTCACCTATGCGCTGCGCAAGCTGGAAAGGGCGGGCCTTGTCGTCACCGGCAAGCGCGGCAAGGAAAAGACGGCGACGATCACCGAGGCGGGGGAGGCGTCATGCCTTGAATACCGCCGCATCCGCGAGGCGCTGCTGGTCGGTCCGGTCAAGACGCTGGGGCTCGATGAGGTGGAGTTGTCGCGGCTGGCCGCCGTCATGCGCTCGGTTTCAGGCCATTACGACCAGGCGGCGCGCTCGGCCGCGGCCATGTGAACGCAATCCGCCGCGGCACCACATCCGTTCCGGCCCGTGCCGATTTGTTCTATAGATTTGCCTCATGAGTCTCTGGTCCACCCTTGCCGCCGTCGCCTCCGCCATTCAGGCGAGCGGTGCCCAGCTTTTCGATCGTATCGCGAACCTCGTCGGTGGCGGCGAGGCGCGCAACACGTTCGCGTTCTCCGCCGCCATGATCGCGCTTTCGGCGAAGATGGCCAAAGCCGATGGTGTTGTGACGAGCGACGAGGAAATCGCCTTCTTCAGCCTGTTCGACATTCCCCCGGGTGAGGAGCGCAACGTCGCGCGCGTCTTCGATCTCGCCAAGCAGGACGTGGCCGGTTTCGAGACCTACGCAAGGCGCATCGCTTCTCTCTTCACCGAGCAGCCGGAAACGCTGATCGATATCCTCGACGGGCTCTTCCACATCGCCAAGGCGGATGGTTACGTCCATGAGGCGGAGCTTGCCTATCTGGAACGCGTGGCGGAGATCTTCTCGATCGAGGAGCGCTGCTTTCAGCAGATCCGCGCGCGCCATGTCATCGATGGGGCAGACCCCTACAAGGTGCTCGGCATCGAGCGTTCCGCGAGCGATGCGGAGGTCAAGCGGCAATACCGCCGGCAGGTCACCGAAAGCCATCCCGACCGGCTGATCGCGCGCGGTGTGCCGGAGGAATTCGTGCGCATCGCCAACGATCGCATGGCCGCGCTCAACGAGGCATGGCGGCAGGTCTCTCTGGAACGGGGAATTTGATGAAAGCCGATACGCCGCTGGCAGGCGAAGTCGCGGCCTCGCCCAATCACGGCGCGCGCAAGGGGCCGCTCGACATGCTGCTCCTCCACTATACCGGAATGGAGAGCGCCGAGCATGCGCTGGCCCGTCTTTGCGATCCGGCGGCGGAGGTCTCTGCCCACTACCTCGTTCACGAGGACGGACGCATCGTCCAGATGGTGGCCGAAGAGCAGCGCGCCTGGCATGCGGGCGCGGCATTCTGGGCGGGCGAGGAGGATATCAATTCCCGTTCCATCGGCATCGAGATCGTCAACCGTGGCCACCAGTACGGCTACCAGGCATTCCCCGACGCGCAGATAGATGCGGTAACGGCGCTTTGTCTCGATATCGTCCGCCGCCGTTCGATCCGGGCAGAGCGGGTGCTTGCCCATTCCGACGTGGCGCCGGGGCGCAAGATCGATCCGGGCGAGAAGTTCCCCTGGGCGCGGCTTGCGTCCGCCGGCGTCGGCCACTGGGTCGAGCCGGAAGAGATCGCCTCGGGCCGCTTCCTGCAGCAAGGCGCCATCGGCCAGCCGGTGGAGGCGTTGCAGACCATGCTGTCGCTCTATGGCTACAAGGTGCCGGTCACGGGGGCCTATGACGCCGAGACGATGACGGTGGTCGAGGCGTTCCAGCGCCATTTCCGCCCGATGAAGGTGGACGGCGTGGCCGACGCCTCCACCATCACGACGCTCCATCGGTTGCTGACGACGCTGAAACGGTAGCGCGCGCTCCGGGGGCTCCTGCGCACAATGAACGCCGGGACGTGAGAACCCGAACGCGGCCCGTCACCATGCCTCTTCGCCGCCTAGCGATAAACTCACCACCGTCATTGCCCGGATTTCCGCCGATCGGCCGTTCACCTGCGCTTAACGTTAACCTTTGCCTAACGCCTGTGTCCCGTCGCCCGAATTACAAAACCTCCCAAATGCGGAACCAAAGCGGCGAAACCGGTGTTGTCTGCAATGCGTGGCGAAGCCGTATCCGCGCGCGATCGGTCGGTTCATGGCGCTGTGGGCGGTCACGGTGCGATGGGGTGTGCCCGATTGTCGTCACGGTTCCTTCACATCAAGCCCAAGGTCTCGTCACCCTTCGTCAGTTTGCTGCCCAATTCCCCGATTTCAACCCCAAAAATCCCGGTTTTTCGCAGGTTTTCCGTAACAATTCGTGATTTGGCCGGTCCGATTTTGGTCGGTTCCCATCGTCATACCCCCGCCCTTCTTCAACAAGAGAACGGGTAAACAATTCGAATGAAGGGACGTGCACTTTGGGTCGCCCTGGTCGTGGCGACGGGGGCTTTCATGACGAACATGCCGGCAATGGCGGGTAACGGCAGCGGTCCTCTGGCCGCGCTCAGGGCCTATCAGGCGCATTTCGAAAAGACCTCGGTCGAGGAAGATGATGGGGGAGAGGTCAAGGAGCGCGGCAACGGCAGGTATTCGGCCCTGATCTCGGCGGCTGCGCGCAAGCATGGCGTGCCGGTCAGCCTCGCCAAGGCCATCGTCAGGATCGAGAGCAACTTCAACGCCCGGGCGCGCGGGTCGCATGGCGAGATCGGGCTGATGCAGATCAAGCCCGCAACCGCGCGCGGCATCGGCTATCGCGGGTCCGTCAAGGCGCTCTACGATCCGGCGACAAATCTGGAATGGGGCATGCGGTATCTGGCCAAGGCGCACCAGCTCGCCTCCGGCGATACCTGCGGCACCGTTCTGCGCTACAATGCCGGGCACTATGCGCGGCACATGAATCCGGTGAGCAAGCGATACTGCCACCGGGTGATCGCCCTGCTGGGCGATGTCGTTTGAGGCGACATGAGAGCCCCGGTTTCGGCCGCCCGCAGGGGCGTGTGCGGACCGGGGCTCGATCACATAAAAGCGTATGAGGCCGGGCCGCGATGCTGTCCGGCCTTGATTTTGTCTGCCGCGGTCCCTACTCACGGCGTGCCAGTCGGCTGGACGACCGCTCCCGCAAGCGCTGAAAGGCGGCGGGGGAGGAAAGTCCGGGCTCCATGGAAACACGGTGCCGGGTAACGCCCGGCGAGGGCGACCTCAGGGAAAGTGCCGCAGAAAGCAAACCGCCTGCTCAAAACCCGCAAGGGGGCGCGCAGGTAAGGGTGAAAGGGTGGGGTAAGAGCCCACCGCGGTCCCGGCAACGGGGCCGGCATGGTAAACCCCACCGGGAGCAAGACCGAATAGGGACGGCGCGGGAGGCAACTCCCAGGCGTGTTTTCACGTTGACCGTCCGGGTAGGTCGCGCGAGGCGTCCGGTAACGGACGTCCCAGATGAATGGTCGTCGCGGCGGGTTCGCCCGCCGAACAGAACCCGGCTTACAGGCCGACTGGCACCTTTCCACCTTTTCCACACCCGGTTGTGACGCGCCGCCGCAGGCGCAAGCGCGCCGTTACCGGCGCCGTGCGCGCGCGGCTCGCGCGCCGAACCATTCGCGCGCCCTGTGCCGGGTGGATGAAAACCATTTGTTAACCATGATTTATCGCAAGCCGCCTGGCCCGTCGGCGAGGCCGGGATGGCAACGCGCCGTTAAGCCTAATGAGGTTTAAATCGCCTTGGTCCGGGGGGATCGAGCCTGAACATCCATGTCCGTTCCATTGACGCCCGTGATCGCCCATGATATCCCATATTATCCCGGCTGAGAGAAGAGCCGTTGCCGAAACGGGGCCTGCAAAACCGCTGAATACTGCGCGAAACCGGGTGCGGACGTCTGTGTCCGCAGGTCTCGCGAGGCGTGTCCGGGCGGGGCGTTACAGCGCTTCGGTATCGCGGTTACACGTCCGTTTTGCGCACGGAGGCGGGGACTTGTCACGAGATCGGCCGCAGCGGCGGTCACGAATGGATGTGCCGGCCGGGATCGTATGGGCTGCGGCATGGATTCGCACACGGTTGGCTTGTGCGAGGGGCGAGGCGATGAATGGCCGACTTCGTGTCGAACTTCACAAATCGGCTGGACGCCAAGGGGCGCGTTTCCGTGCCCGCGCCGTTTCGCGCCGCGCTCTCGCGCGAGAACTACGAGGGTGTCTACTGCTTCCCCTCCGCCCATCTGCCGGCGGTGGATGCGGGCGGCAATGCGCTGCTCGGCGAGATCCAGAAGCGCGTCGACAGTTTCACCACGCTCACCCCGCAGCACGATTTCGTCTCGATGGCGCTCTTCGGCGTGTCGGAGAACCTCAAGCTCGACAGCGACGGGCGGGTCATTCTGCCGGAAACGCTCAGGCTGCATGCAGGCATTACGGACCAGGTGACCTTCGTCGGACAGGGATACAAGTTTCAGATGTGGAACCCGGAACGCTTCGCCGAACATCGTGCGGAGGCGCTGAGGCGTGCGCTGGAGGTTCTTTCCGGCGAGCCCCAGTCTGCGGCTCAGCCCGCCGGAGCATCCACGCTTTCGGCCACACCTTCGGGGAGTACGGGATGATGGCGGGTCGCGAAGGGGGCAAGCCCCCGGTCGCTGGCGGACCGGCACGCCACATTCCCGTTCTCCTCGACGAGGTGCTGGCCGCGCTTCAGCCGAAGGCGGGCGAGACGATCGTCGACGGCACGTTCGGGGCCGGCGGCTACACGCGTGCCATTCTGGGTACGGGCGCGAACGTCATCGCCGTCGACCGCGATCCCAACGCCATCCGCGACGGGCAGGCGATGGTCGCCGAATTCTCAGGCCGCCTCACGCTTGTTCCCGGCCGCTTTTCCGAACTCGACACCCATGCGGCGGGCGCCGGGCAACTGTTGGTCGACGGCGTCGTGCTCGATCTCGGCATCTCCTCCATGCAGGTGGACGAGGCGAACCGCGGCTTCTCGTTTCGCCAGGATGGCCCGCTCGACATGCGCATGGAGCAGGCAGGCCCCAGCGCCGCCGACGTCGTCAACGAGATCGACGGGCGCGAGCTCACCCGCATCATCGGCATCCTGGGCGAGGAAAAACGCGCCTCCGCGATTTCCCGCGCCATTCAGGAGGCGCGCAAGACGAAGCCCTTTTCCCGCACGCTGGAACTGGCCGACCTGGTAGAGCGCACCATCGGTCGCAAGCCCGGCAAGGCGACGCATCCCGCCACCAAGACGTTCCAGGCGCTCAGGATCTACGTCAACAGCGAGCTTGGCGAGGTCGTGGAGGCTCTGGCCGCCGCCGAGCGCTGCCTGAAGCCCGGCGGGCGGCTCGCCGTCGTCACCTTTCATTCGCTGGAAGACCGCATCGTCAAGCGCTTCCTGGCCGAGCGCTGCCGTGTCCATTCCGGCGGCTCGCGCCACCTGCCGGAGGCGGACGTGCTGCCGCCGACCTTCACCTTCGCGCTCAAGGGCGCGGTCGAGCCGGGGGAAGCGGAAGTCGCCGCCAATCCGCGGGCCCGTTCCGCGCGCCTTCGCGCCGGCATTCGAACCGAGAACCCGCCGCGCGACGGTGCGCGGGAAAACCTCGGTGCGCCCAACCTGCCCACGTTTCAGACGCTCGGAGGCTGAGAACTCGTGTTTCGTATCCTCAACATCGTGCTGATCCTTGCCGTCATCGTCGGTGCGGCCGTGGTCTACAACATGAAGCACAACGCGGAGAACGCCGCTGATCGGGTGGCCCATCTGCAGCGCGCCATTGAGCAGGAGGAAGACAAGATCGACCTCCTGAAAGCGGAATGGAGCGTGCTCAACCAGCCCGCGCGATTGCAGCGGCTGGTGGAACGCTACAACGCCTATCTCCATCTCGAGCCACTTCAGGTGAAGCAGATCGCCTCCATCAACGATCTGCCGACAAAACCCATTCAGTTCACGCCGTTCAGCAACGATCCGCTGGGCGGTTACGCCGCGCGCGGCACCGTCATCCGATAGCGGTCACGGCCGCAGCCACAAGCCTGTTCACGAGCCACCGGTCCGCCTTGATCGCGGCGGTCCATCCCGAAGGAGCCTCCTGATGTCCCTCGCTGCCAGCGATTTCTCGCCGCTTGCCGCAAGTGCCCGATCTCGCGCCCAGGCTCCGCGCGTCTCGGCCGTCGTCTCCCGCTCCATGGCGGAGGATGCGGGCACCCCGGGCCGGGTGGTCGTGGTCATGGCGGTGTTCGCGCTGCTTTATGGATTGATCGCGCTGCGGCTCATCGATCTCGGCATGTCGGACGAAACGTCGTCATCGGGTTATATCGGCGCGCAGCAGGCGATCCTCGCCGCAAGGCCCGATCTGGTCGACCGCAACGGCGAGTTGCTGGCCACCGACATCAAGGCGCCCTCGGTCTATGCCGAACCGCGCAAGATCGTCGATGTGGACGAGGCGATCGACAAGCTGTCCTCCGTGCTTCCCGAACTCGGTTCGGATGCGATGCGCAAGCGGCTGGAAAGCGATGCCGGCTTCATCTGGCTCAAGCGCGAGATCACGCCGCTCCAGCGCGAGGCGATCCACCGTCTCGGCATTCCCGGTATCGGCTTTCTGACCGAAAACCGCCGCTTCTATCCCGGCGGGCCGACGGCGGGACACATCGTCGGCATCGCCAATGTGGACGAGCAGGGTATTGCCGGGCTGGAAAAATATCTGGACGGACAGGGCATCGCCGATCTCCAGCATTTCGGGTTCGCGACCGATCAGGCGCTGAAGCCGGTCCGGCTGTCGATGGACCTGCGCGTCCAGCATGTCGTGCGCGACGAACTCAGCAAGGCGATGGAGCGCTACAAGGCGATCGCCTCGGTCGGCATCGTGCTGGACGTTCACACCGGCGAGGTGATGGCGATGTCGTCGCTGCCGGACTACGACCCCAACGATCCGGGCGAGGCGCTGAAGCCGGAAAACCTCAACCGGGCGACGGCCGGCGTCTACGAGATGGGCTCCGTCTTCAAGAGTTTCTCCATCGCCATGGCGCTTGATTCCGGCAAGGTGACGCTCGACAGCAAGTACGACGCCACCAAGCCCATCCGCATCGGCGGCTTCACCATCCATGACTTCCACGGCACGCGCCGCGTCCTGACGGTGCCGGAGATCTTCGTGCATTCCTCCAACATCGGCACGGCGAAGATGACGCTCGATGTGGGCATCGACCAGCAGGAGAAGTTCTTCAAGCGCATCGGCCTGCTGGACAAGGTGGATACCGAATTGCCGGAAGTCGCCGCGCCGTTGCTGCCGCGCAAGTGGAGTGAAATCACCGCGATGACGGCCTCCTATGGGCACGGCATTTCCGTGTCGCCGATGCAGACCGCCGTGGCCGGCGTCGCGCTCATCAACGGCGGCATGCTCATCGAGCCGACCTTCTTCCCGCGCACCGCGACCGAGGCCGCGAAGGGCGCCAAGCGCGTGATCTCCAAGCGCGTCAGCGACATGATGCGATATCTTTTCCGGCTCAACGCCGTGGAGGGCTCGGGCAGGAACGCGCGCGTCGCCGGCTACATGGTCGGCGGCAAGACCGGCACGGCCGACAAGGTCGTCGACGGCCGTTATGCCCACGACAGGCGCCGCAATTCCTTCCTGGCGGCCTTCCCGATGGACGATCCGCAATACCTCGTTCTGGTCGTGCTGGATGAGCCGAAGCCGGAGGAAGGCAAATACTACGCGACCGCCGGCATGAACGCCGCGCCGACTGTCTCCAAGATCATTGCCCGTATCGCGCCGATGCTCGGTGTGGTGCCGCATATGAGCGAAGACAGCGATACGACCCTCGTCTCCTATTGAGCCGGCCGGTCAAAGGTGAAATACGAAGAACTGCCGGAGTAGCCCGATTCAGGCCGCGCGCGCGAGACCATGGCGCGGTGCCTGATCGTCTTCGGAAATGGTCGGTGAATGGATAAGGGACGTCATTCGCGATCCTTCGGGAACGTGGTGTCTTCTCGTGGCCTTGCAGCGTGTGCCCGTCTCCCCGTTGGGGGGAGGGGAACCCGGCGCGAGCCCGAAGAATGCGGATGGCCCATAGCCGATGCGGGAATCAAATGCAGCTTGAGAACATCATCGCCGACCTGCCTGTCTCCCTGACCGTGCCGAATGAGGCGCGCGCCCTGGAGGTCGCCTCGATCACCGCCGACAGCCGCAAGGTGGCGCCCGGCACCCTGTTCGCCGCCCTCAGGGGCGTGAAGGTGGATGGTGCGGCCTTTGCCGCCTCAGCCGTGGCCGCCGGTGCCGTCGCCGTGCTCGCGGGCCAGGATGCCGAGCTTCCCCCGCTCGACGTGCCGGTCATACGCGCCGACGATCCGCGCCGCGCGCTGGCGCTCATCGCCGCGCGCCTCGCCGGTGCGCAGCCGGAAACGCTTGTCGCCGTCACCGGTACGGCGGGCAAGACGTCCGTCGCCGTCTTCGTGCGCCAGATCTTCGATGCCGCCGGCCACCACGCGGCCTCTATCGGCACGATCGGCACCGTGACGTCCAGGGGAGCCCACTATGGCGGGCTGACCACACCGGACCCGGTGTCGCTGCACGCAACGCTCCGCGATCTGGCCCGCGACGGCGTCACGCATGCGGCGCTCGAAGCCTCCAGCCACGGGCTCGACCAGCGCCGGCTCGACGGCGTGACGCTCAAGGCGGCCGCCTTCACCAATCTGGGCCGAGATCACCTCGACTATCATCCGACTGTCGAGGATTATCTCCAGGCCAAGCTGCGGCTCTTCGATACGCTGCTGGGCGAGGGGGGCACAGCCGTCTACGATCCGGGCGAGACATATGCCGACCGGATCGCGGAAATCGCGAAGCGGCGCGGACTGAAGACGCTCACCGTCGGCGAGACGGGCGAAGACCTGAAGCTGGTGAGCGTGACGATCGAGGGTTTCCATCAGCGCCTGGTGATCGAGGCTGCGGGCAGGCGGTTCGATGTCGACCTGCCGCTGGTCGGCCGGTTCCAGGTTTCCAACGCGCTGATCGCGGCCGGCCTTGCGATTGCCGCCGGCGTTGCGGCGGATGTCGCCGTGCCGGCTCTTTCGCGTCTCGAAGGGGCGCCGGGTCGCCTGGAGCGGGTGGGTGCAAGCGACAAGGGCGCGCTTGTCTTCGTCGACTACGCCCACAAGCCCGATGCGCTCGACAACGCGCTTGGCGCGCTGCGTCCCTATGCGAGCGGGCGGCTCATCGTGGTGGTGGGCTGCGGTGGCGACCGCGACAAGGGCAAGCGCCCGATCATGGGTGAGATCGCTACGAAACGGGCCGACGTGGTGATCATCACCGACGACAATCCGCGCAGCGAAAACCCGGCCGAGATCCGCATGGCGATGATGAACGCGGCGCCGGGCGCGATGGAAATCGGAGACCGTGGCATCGCCATCCATGCGGCGGTCGAGATGCTCGAGGCCGGTGACGTTCTGTGCATCGCGGGCAAGGGTCACGAAACGGGCCAGATCGTGGGCGACACGGTGCTGCCGTTTTCCGATCACGAGGCCGTTCTGGCCGCACTTGCGGATTTTTCGCGGAAAGTCCCGAAGGAGACCCTTGGATGAGCGATGTGCTGTGGAGGCTCGACGATCTGGTGGAGGCCGTGTCCGGGCGCATCATAGGCGACCCGACGACGACGATCACGGGGATCTCCATCGACAGCCGCTCCATCCAGCCGGGCGAGGCGTTCTTCGCCATCAAGGGTGAGATCCGCGACGGGCACAAGTTCGTCGAAGGCGCGCTGAGCCGGGGCGCGGCGCTTGCCGTGGTGGCGGAGGACAGGCTGTCCGAGCTTCCCCCCGAAGGGCGCTACGTCGCCGTTCCCGATGTGCTCCAGGCGTTGCAGGATCTGGGCCGGGCCGCACGGGCGCGCACGAACGCGAAGATCATCGCGGTCACCGGCTCGGTCGGCAAGACCTCATCCAAGGAGATGCTGCGGCTGGCGCTGGCGAAAAGCGGGCGCACCCATGCCTCCGTCGCCTCCTACAACAATCACTGGGGCGTGCCGCTGACGCTGGCGCGCATGCCGGCCAATACCGAATACGGGGTGTTCGAGATCGGCATGAACCATGCCGGCGAGATCACGCCGCTCGTCGCCATGGTGCGGCCGCATGTGGCGATCGTCACGACCGTTGCGCCGGTTCATCTCGCCCAGTTCGTCTCGGTGGAGGACATCGCACGCGCCAAGGCCGAGATCTTCACAGGCCTCGAGCCGGGCGGCGTGGCGGTGCTCAACGCCTCCAACCCGCAGTTCGACCTGCTTCGGTTCCTGGCCAGCGTTGCCGGGGTGAAGGAGATCGTGACCTTTGGCGCCGACCGCGCGTTCGATGCCCATGTCACGCAGGTCGTGGAGCGCAGCGATTGCAGCTGCGTCTCGGGCCGTGTGCTGGGTGAGGATCTGACCTGGAAGATCGGCGCGCCGGGCCGGCATCTCGTCGACAATTCGCTCGCGGTGCTTGCCGCGGTGAAGAGCGCCGGCGCTGATCTGGCGCTGGGCGCGCTGGCGCTCGGCGAGATGGAGGCGCCGAAAGGGCGCGGCGAGCGGCATCAATTGACCGTTCGCGGCGGGACGGTCACCCTGATCGATGAAAGCTACAATGCCAATCCCGCTTCCATGCGCGCGGCCATCGCGCTTCTGGGGCGGGCCGGAGTGGAACGCGGCGGGCGGCGCATCGCCGTTCTCGGCGACATGCTGGAACTGGGGGAGCGGGCCGGCGAGCTTCACAGGGAACTGGCCGGACCGCTGGAGACGGCGCGCATCGACCTTGTCTACTGCGTCGGCCGGTCGATGCGGGAGTTGTGGGAGCACCTGCCGCAAACGAGGCGCGGAGAGTGGGTGGAGACCTCCGATGAACTGAAAAAGGACCTCCTCGCCGCGATACGGGCAGGCGATGCGGTCATGATCAAGGGCTCGCTGGGGACGAAGATGGGACCGCTGGTTTCCGCCCTCACCGACGCCTATGGCGCGAAACGGACCCGCGCGGCGTCGTAACGAACTGGGGCGAATGAATGCTTTATTTCCTGGTGGACCTTTCCAACGAGTTCTCCGCCTTTAACGTCTTTCGATACATCACCTTCCGAACCGGCGCCGCCATCATGACGGCGCTGTTGTTCGTGTTCCTGTTCGGGCCCGCCATTATCGCCGCGCTGCGCCTGCGCCAGGGCAAGGGACAACCGATCCGCGCCGACGGCCCGGCCTCGCACCTTCTCACCAAGAAGGGCACGCCGACCATGGGCGGGCTGATGATCCTGTCGGGGGTGCTGGTCTCCACGCTCCTTTGGGCGAACCTCGCCAATCCGTATGTCTGGATCGTGCTGTTCGTCACCATCGGCTTCGGCGGGATCGGCTTCTACGACGACTATCTGAAGGTCACCAAGTCGAGCCACAAGGGCTTTTCCGGCCGCTTCCGCCTGTCGCTGGAAGCGCTGATCGCGGTGATCGCCGCCTTCTGCATCTCGCTTCTCCAGCCCGAGCCGTTCTCCACCTCGCTGGCCTTCCCGTTCTTCAAGGACATGGTCGTCGATCTGGGCCTGTTCTTCATCGTCTTCGCCGCCTTCGTCATGGTGGGGGCGGGCAACGCGGTGAACCTGACCGACGGGCTCGACGGCCTCGCCATCGTTCCCGTCATGATCGCCTGCGGCTCCTTCGGCCTCATCGCCTACCTGTCGGGCAACAAGGTCTTCGCCGACTACCTGCAGATCAACTTCGTCATCGGCACCGGCGAGCTGGCCGTCGTCGCGGGCGCGGTGATGGGGGCGGGGCTGGGCTTTCTGTGGTTCAACGCGCCGCCGGCCGCCATCTTCATGGGCGACACCGGCTCGCTGGCGCTGGGCGGCATGCTCGGCTCCATTGCGGTCGCCACCAAGCACGAGATCGTACTCGCCATCATCGGCGGCCTGTTCGTGCTGGAGGCGCTTTCCGTCATCATCCAGGTGTTTTCGTTCAAGCTGACGGGCAAGCGGGTGTTCAAGATGGCGCCGATCCACCATCATTTCGAACATCTGGGCTGGACTGAATCGCAGGTCGTGATCCGTTTCTGGATCATCGCCGTGGTGCTGGCGCTCGTTGGTCTCGCCACCTTGAAACTGCGATAGGCCGGGGAAGCTGAGAGAGATCGGGGAAGTTGAGATAGATCGATGATCGAGGTCACTTCATTCGCCGGCAGATCGGTCGCACTGTTCGGGCTCGGGGGCTCCGGCCTTGCCACGGCGCGTGCGCTGATGGCCGGCGGCGCGCACGTCTTCGCATGGGACGACGCCGCCCCCTCGCGCGAAAAGGCGCAAGCCGCCGGCATCGCGCTCACCGATCTGTCTGCCGCCGACTGGTCGACTTTCGATTGCCTGGTGCTCGCCCCCGGCGTGCCGCTGACCCATCCCGAGCCGCACTGGACGGTACGGGCCGCCAACGACGCCAATATCGAGATCATCGGCGATCTGGAGCTGTTTGCCCGCGAACGCCGGGTGCGTCCGGGTATCGGCGGGGGCGCCGGGAATGATTGCCCGTTCATCGCCGTCACCGGCACAAACGGCAAGTCGACCACCGTCTCGCTGATCACGCACCTTTTGAAACATGCCGGGCGCGACGTGCAGCTCGGCGGCAATATCGGCACGCCCGTGCTGGCGCTCGCCCCCTTCGTTCCCGGCCGGACCTACGTGGTGGAGTGCTCCTCCTTCCAGATCGATCTGGCCCCCGGGCTCGCGCCCGATATCGGCGTCCTGATGAACATCGCGCCCGACCACCTCGACCGGCACGGCTCGATGGACAATTACGTCGCCATCAAGACGCGCCTCGTCGCGGCCGGGCGCAACGCGGTCATCGGTGTCGATGACGCCATTTCCGCCGGCATCGCCGATCAGCTCGACGACGGGCTCGGCCGGGTGCGCCGGATTTCCGCGACGCATGCGGTGGAGGGTGGCGTTTATGCCGATGGCACCGTGCTTTACGAAGTGGTGAAGGGCGAGGCGGTGGAGGTCGCCGATCTCACCGGCATCGATACGCTGCGCGGCGCGCACAACGCCCAGAACGCCGCCGCCGCCTTCGCCGCCTTGCGTCTCCTTGGGCTCGATGCCGACACGATCGCGGCGGGGCTCGCCACGTTCCCGGGCCTGCCGCACCGCATGGAGATCGTGGGACGGCGCGGCAAGGTGCTCTTCGTCAACGATTCCAAGGCGACCAACGCGGATGCCGCCCAGCGCGCGCTCGGCTCCTTCGATCGCATCTACTGGATCGCCGGCGGGCGGGCCAAGACGGACGGGATCGACAATCTCACCGACTGGTTTCCGCGCATCGTCCATGCCTATCTGATCGGCGAGGCGGCCGAACGGTTTGCCGCCACGCTGGGCGATGCGGTACCCTGGACGATGAGCCGGACGCTGGAGGCGGCCCTTGGCGACGCCACGCGGGCAGCCAGCGCCGATACCCATGGCGAGCCGGTGGTTCTGTTGTCGCCGGCCTGCGCCAGCTACGACCAGTATTCCAGTTTCGAAGAGCGCGGAGATGCCTTCCGCGCGGCCGTCGCCGCGATCGACAGCGTCGTCGCGTGACGCGGGAAACGGTCTTCGACAGAATTTTCCGCCGGGGATGACGCCCGGATCGCCCTGAAGCATGCCGCGGTCGAGCGGGCGCGGAACGCATGCTCCAGCACTATGAAACCCGGCAACCTTTCCACCCTCGGCGGATCGCCTCGGGGCGGGTTGCTTCACACGAGGAAACCAGATGGCCAGCCGCGTGGACCGCAGCGCCTTTTCGGAATGGCTGTGGACGGTCGACCACCTGTTGCTTGCCGGCTTCGTCGCGCTGATGCTCGGCGGCGTCGTGCTGTCGTTCGCCGGGTCGCCGCCGGTGGCCGAACGCCTGGGGCTGGAGCCCTATTTCTTCGTCAAGCGTCAGGCCTTGTACCTGTTTCCCGCGCTCGCCGTGATGCTCGGCGCCTCCATGCTCACGCCGCGCATGGTGCGTCGTGCGGCGTTGGTCATCTTCGCGCTCGGCCTGGTGGCGCTGGTGCTGGTTCTGTTCACCGGGGTGGAAGTGAAGGGCGCGCGGCGCTGGATCGATATCCTCGGCTTCTCCATCCAGCCGTCGGAGTTCATCAAGCCGGCCTTCGTCATTCTCATCGCCTTCCTGCTGTCGGAAGCGGGCAAGCGGCCGGAGGTGCCGGGCCGGCTCTTCTCCATCCTGCTGTTCGTCATGGTGGCGGCGCTGTTCATCGCCCAGCCCGACTTCGGCCAGACCATGCTGCTCCTGATGGTGTGGGCGGCGCTGTTCTTCATGGCCGGGTTGTCGTGGGTCTGGATTGGCGCGCTGGGGCTGCTCGGCGTGGCGAGCCTCGGCTCGGCCTACATGCTGCTGCCGCACGTCACCGCCCGTATCAACCGCTTTATCAATCCCGGCTCGGGCGACACCTATCAGGTCGATACCGCGCTGGAGGCGATCGTGCAGGGCGGGTGGCTCGGGCGCGGACCGGGCGAGGGGACGGTGAAGCGCATCCTGCCCGACAGCCACACCGACTTCATCTTCGCCGTGGCGGCGGAGGAATTCGGCATCATCATGTGCATCGTCCTGCTTTCGGTCTTCGCCTTCGTGGTGCTTCGCGGCCTCACCCATGCGCGGCGCGAGCCCGATCCCTTCGTGCGGCTGGCCACCGCCGGACTGATGGTGATGTTCGGTATCCAGTCGGCCATCAACATGGCCGTGAACCTCAACATGATGCCGGCCAAGGGCATGACGCTTCCCTTCATTTCCTATGGCGGCTCGTCGATGCTGGCGGTGGCGCTTGCCATGGGCTTCGTGCTGGCACTGACGCGCAAGCGTCCGCGTCCCAGCCGCACCGCACCGGTGGTCGTGCGCCGCGTCGCGCGTGTGCCGATCGATCCCGTCAAGTGAGTTCGGCCCGTCAAGTGAGTGCGGGATGAGTAGTCCGGGCACGCGGACGGCCTCAACCGATCAACGCCTGTTTCGATCAACGAATGAAATGATCCCATGGAAAAGACGATCCTGCTGACCGCCGGCGGCACTGGCGGCCACCTGTTTCCCGCCCAGGCGCTGGCCGGCGAGCTTGCCGCGCGCGGCTTCGTGGTGGAACTCGCCACGGATGAGCGCGCCGACCGTTACGGCCAGTCGTTTCCGGCCCGCAAGATCCACATCGTCTCGTCCGAGACCGTGCGCGGCAAGAGCCCGGTGGCACTGGCCAGGACCGCCTTCGCGCTTGCGCGCGGCTTCTTTCAATCGCTCGTCATCCTGCGCCGGCTGAAGCCCCGGGTCGTGGTCGGTTTCGGCGGCTATCCGACCTTTCCGCCGATGATGGCGGCCCGTGTTCTCGGCATTCCGACGATCCTGCACGAACAGAACGCAGTGATGGGGCGGGCGAACCGAATGCTCGCGCGCTTCGTCACCGGCATCGCCCAGAGCTTCGCCGAAACCCGGCTTGCCGAGCCGTTTGCCGCCAAGGCCGGCCATACAGGCAATCCGGTGCGCCCGGCGGTGATCGAGGACGCGAAGACGTCCTACGATCCGCCATCGCTCGACAAGTCGTTCCGGCTTCTGGTCTTTGGCGGTTCGCAGGGCGCGCGGTTCTTTTCCGAGATGATCCCGGATGCGCTGGCGGAACTCGATCCGACGCTTCGCCAGCGGCTTGCGCTCGTCCAGCAATGCCGGCCGGAGGATATCGACCGGGTCCGCGCGCGCTACGACGAGCTGGGCGTGGATGTGAGCCTTGCGCCGTTCTTCGTCGACATGCCGGCGCGTATTGCCTTGAGCCATCTGGTGATCTGCCGGTCCGGCGCCTCGTCGGTGGCGGAATTGTCGGTGATCGGCCGGCCGTCGATCCTGGTGCCGCTGCCCCATGCGCTCGATCAGGACCAGAGCGCCAATGCGGAAGTGCTGGAGGAGGCGGGCGGTGCCTGGTGCATCCCGCAGGCCGACCTTACCGCGCGCCGCATGGCGAAGGAGCTGGCGGAGCTGATGGACGATCCGGACCGCCTGATCGCGGCGGCCAATGCCGCCCACACGCAAGGCCGCCCCGACGCGGTCAAGCGGCTGGCCGATCTGGTGGAACACGTGGCCGGAGGCGGCAAGGCGTCTGTGTACTGAGGGCCGCGATGGTGTGGTGATCCGTACCGGTGACGAGTCCGGGTTTCTCAGGCGACCTGTGCGGGTGCCGCTTGCGCTCCTCTCCCCCGCAAGGGGGGAGAGGGGAGCAAGTGGTGGCGACACGGAGCACGACAGACCGCCGCCCGCCCTCTCGGTTTGTCATTCCCGCGCAGGCGAGTATGGAAAGAAGAATAGCGGGCCGAAACGGCGGAGAAGATCCGTGTTGGTTCGGCAAGCACCCCTCTCCCCCCTTGTGGGGGAGATGTCACGCGATCCGCGTGACAGAGGGGGGTAACGCCGCTTGCTCCGAACCTGCTGCTTCACCCCCCTCTGTCGGCCAAGGCCGACATCTCCCCCGCAAGGGGGGGAGAAGGGCGCAAGCGGCACTGTCACGGAACCTGACCTGCCCCGCCGTCTTCCTCCCGCCCCACTATCCACCGCCCCTCGCGAGGGGGGCGACAAGTACGCGGAATTGCGCTAACGCTCCCCCTTTCGGGCGCGCGCGCCAGTTGAGACAATCAGGAGTTCCATCATGAAAATGCCGCAGGATATCGGGGCGGTGCATTTCGTCGGTATCGGCGGCATCGGCATGAGCGGTATCGCGGAAGTGCTGTGCCGGCTCGGCTACCGCGTGCAGGGGTCCGATCTGTCGGAAAGCGCCAACGTCCAGCGGCTGCGCGACAAGGGCATCGAGGTTCATGTCGGTCACAGCGCGGAGAACCTGAAGGAAGCCCGCGTGGTGGTGGTCTCCTCCGCCATCAGGCGCGACAATCCGGAACTGGTGGCGGCGCGCGAGCGCTCGCTTCCCGTGGTGCGTCGCGCCGAAATGCTGGCGGAACTGATGCGCTTCAAGCAGGCCATCGCCATCGGCGGCACCCACGGCAAGACCACGACCACCTCGATGGTGTCCGCGCTGCTCGATGCCGGCGGCTTCGATCCGACCGTCATCAATGGCGGCATCATCAACGCCTACGGCACCAACGCGCGCATCGGCGAGGGCGACTGGATGGTGGTGGAAGCGGACGAGAGCGACGGCACCTTCGTCAAGCTGCCCGCCGATATCGCAGTCGTTACCAACATCGATCCCGAGCATCTTGATCACTACGGCGATTTCGACGCCGTGCGCGCGGCCTTCATGCAGTTCGTCGAGAACGTGCCGTTCTACGGCTTTGCGGTGATGTGCCTCGACCATCCGGAAGTGCAGGCGCTGGTCGGGCGCATCGAGGATCGTCGCATCGTCACCTACGGCGCCAACCGCCAGGCCGACGTGCGGTTTGAAAACGTGCGCCCGGAAGGCGGCAAGACCCATTTCGATGTGGTCATCCAGGATCGCATTTCCGGCCGCCACGTGGAGCTTTCGGATCTCGTGCTGCCGATGCCGGGTCTGCACAACGTGTCGAACGCCACCGCGGCGATCGCGGTCGCCGACCATCTGGGCATCTCGGGCGATGCGATCGCGAAGGGGTTGGCCGGCTTTGGCGGCGTCAAGCGGCGTTTCACTCCGACGGGAACCTGGAACGGTGTCTCGATCTTCGACGATTACGGGCATCACCCGGTGGAGATCCGCGCCGTACTGGCGGCCGCAAGCGCCGGTGCCCAGGGGGCGGCCGGGCCGGCGGGCGGCGGCAAGGTCGTCGCCGTCGTCCAGCCGCACCGCTACACGCGGTTGCAGAGTCTGTTCGATGATTTCTGTGCCTGCTTCAACGATGCCGACACGGTCATCGTCGCGCCCGTCTATCCGGCCGGCGAAGCGCCCATCGAAGGCGTCGACCGCGATGCGCTGGTCGCCGGCATCCGGGCGCGCGGGCACCGCAACGTGCATGCGCTGGAGGGGCCGGAGGCGCTCGCCGCATTGGTTGCGGAGGTTGCGGAGCCGGGCGATTTCGTCGTCTGTCTCGGTGCCGGTTCTATTTCGCAGTGGGCCTATGCGCTGCCGGGCCAATTGGAGGCATTGTCCGGCGGGGAGGGCGAACGTTGAGTTTTCCCGATCTTCTGGAGGGCCTTGGCCGTGAAGCGTTCGACTGCGTGCGCGGTCGGCTTTTGCCGAACCAGCCGCTGGGCCCTGTCACATGGCTGCGCGTCGGCGGCCCGGCGCAGCTTCTGTTCCAGCCCGCCGACGAGGCCGATCTCGCCGCCTTCATGAAGGTGCTGCCCGAGGATGTGCCGGTGCTGCCCGTCGGGCTCGGGTCCAACCTGCTGATCCGCGATGGCGGCGTGCCGGGCGTCGTGGTCCGGCTGACCGGCAAGGGCTTCGGCCATCTGGAACCGGTCGGCGAGACGCGGCTTCGCGTCGGTGCTGCGGTGCCCGACAAGCGGCTCGCCCAGGCCGCACTTCAGGCGAAGCTCTCCGGTTTCGCCTTCTATGCCGGCATTCCGGGCGGCGTCGGCGGCGCGCTCAGGATGAACGCCGGAGCGCACGGCGCGGAGACGCGCGAGCGCATGGTGGAGCTCAATGCGGTCGACCGGTCCGGCACCGTCATCCGGCTTTCCAATGCCGACATGGACTATGCCTACCGTCACTCCGGCCAGCCGGGCGACCTGATCTTTACCTCCGCCGTCTTCGAGGGCGTGCCGGGGGAGGCTGAGGCCATTCAGAGCGAGATGGAGGCCGTGACCGCGCACCGCGAGAAGGCGCAGCCGATCCGCGAGAAGACCGGCGGCTCGACCTTCAAGAACCCAGCCGAAAATTCCGCCTGGAAAGTGATCGATGCGGCGGGATGTCGCGGGCTTGCCGTCGGCGACGCCCAGATGAGCGAGATGCACTGCAACTTCATGATCAACCGGGGCGAGGCGAGCGCGCTCGATCTGGAGACGCTGGGCGAGACGGTCCGGGCCCGCGTTCTGGAGAATTCGGGTGTCAGGCTGGAATGGGAGATCAAGCGGCTGGGCCTGTTCGAGGCGGGCAAATCGGTCGAACCGTTTCTCGGCCGGGGTTAACGGACAGGGTAAAGAATTTCGTAATTTATCCCCACCCCGGGACGTTCGGTCGGGTTTTGAATTTTCGACAAATGCGAGGGAATTCGAAGGGGATTCGAGGGAAATTCGAGACAAAAATTAATCGACCACAAAAATTGACGAAACGCGTTCAGATCCTGGTTAGGTTAACACTTTCTAACGAATTTTAACCGCATCATGTCCCGATAAGGCCCGAACAAGGGGCCGCGTAACACGGGAGCTTGAGTGCGGTCATGACGAAGCATGTCGCAGTGCTGATGGGTGGGTGGTCGTCGGAACGACCGGTGAGCCTGACATCCGGCAAGGAGTGCGCCGATGCGCTGGAGGCGCGCGGCTATCGCGTGACCCGCGTCGACGTCGGCCGCGACATTGCCACGGTGCTGACGAGCTTGCGCCCCGACGTCGCCTTCAATGCCCTGCACGGTCCCTTCGGTGAAGACGGCTGTATCCAGGGGCTGCTTGAAATCCTTGAGATTCCCTACACCCATTCCGGCGTCATGGCGTCGTCGCTGGCCATGAACAAGGACCGCGCCAAGGCGGTGATGAAGGCCGCCGGCGTGCCAGTCGCTCCGCATCGGATCCTGGACCGGCTGGAGGCGGCGCGCGAACATCCCATGAAGCCGCCCTACGTGATCAAGCCCGTCAACGAGGGCTCGAGTTTCGGCGTGCTCATCGTCGGCGAGGACCAGCAACATCCGCCCCAGCAGCTCTATTCTTCCGATTGGCCCTATGGCGACCGGATCATGGTGGAACGCTATGTAGCGGGCCGCGAATTGACTTGTGCGGTAATGGGTGATGTTGCGCTGGGCGTGATCGACATTGTGTCCGATCGGCATCAGTTCTACGACTTCGACGCAAAGTACGCGCCCGGCGGATCAAAACACATCCTGCCGGCGGAAATTTCACCAAATATTTACCATGAAGTACAGAAATTGACATTGAAGGCGCATCAGGCACTCGGGTGCAGGGGCGTCTCCCGGGCCGATTTCCGCCTCGATGACAGGCTTCACGGTACCGGCGAACTGATTTGCCTGGAAGTGAACACGCAGCCCGGCATGACGCCGACCTCCCTTGTTCCGGACATGGCGGCCCACGCGGGTCACTCGTTCGGGGAGGTGGTGAGCTGGATGGTGGAGGATGCAAGTTGCTCGCGCTAGGAAAGCGACGGAACGACAAGGCGAACGAGACGGCGGGGACCGGCATGAAGCCGGGCCGCGGAGTCGCGCGCCTCAATCGTCGTCCGGTGTGGCGCGAGGCCGGCTTTCTGGCGCACCTTCCGGTCTGGACGGGCACCGCCGGCGCGCTCGGCTTTCTGGGTGCCACCGTGCTCTACGGCATGATGCTGGGCGGGTACACGCAGGCGGCGACCGACGCGCTCACCGCGGAAGCCGGGTTCTCCATCAAGGCGATCCAGCTTTCCGGCCAGCGCGAGACGACCGAATTCGAGATCCTGGAAGAGCTTGAAATCCCGAACGGTTCCTCGCTCCTGACCTTCGATGCGGCTGCCGCGCGCCAGCGCCTTCAGCGCAACCCGTGGGTGCGCGACGTCTCGGTCCAGAAATTCTATCCCGGCACGCTCAAGGTGTCGCTGTCGGAACGGGTCCCGTATGCGCTGTGGCAGCGCGGCAAGATCGTTTCGATCATCGACCGCGACGGCACGGTGATCACCGACGAGGTGAAGGAACGCTACGCCAACCTGCCACTGGTGGTGGGTCACGGGGCGCAGAAGGAGGCGCCGCAGATCCTGGCCGAACTCGACGGCGTGCCGGAACTGCGTTCGCGGGTTCGCGCCCTCGTGCTGATCGCCGAGCGCCGCTGGAACCTCGTGTTGGAAAACAACATCACGGTCAGGCTGCCGGAAGACGGTGTCGACGAGGCGCTGCGCTACCTCGTGCGGCTCGACCAGGAAAAGGGTCTGCTGTCGCGCGACATCACCGCCGTTGATCTCAGGCTCAAGGACCGCATCGTCGTCAGGCTCGCCAAGGACGCAAAGCTCAACCGTGGCGGTGACCAGTCCGGGGTCGCGGTCTCTCGAAAGGGAGCGGATACATAATGTCTGTCGCGTCTCCCTATCTGCCGCGCATGAAGCCGCTGCCGGCGCGCCGGTCGGTCATCGTTTCGGTGCTCGATATCGGGTCGACCAAGGTGTGCTGCCTGATCGCAAAGCTCACCCCGCACGAGGATAGCGATGTGCTGCCCGGCCGCACGCACGCGGTCGAAGTTCTGGGCTACGGCTATCAGCGCGCCCGGGGCATCAAGTCCGGCGTGGTCGTCGATCTGGATCTCGCCGAGCAGGCGGTCCGCCAGGCGGTCGACAGCGCGGAGCGGATGGCCGGGGTGACGGTTGAATCGCTGATCGTCAACACCACCTGCGGCCGCCTGGCTTCGGAGATCTTCTGCGCCAGCGTGCCGCTTGCCGGCGACGCGGTGAGCGAGGCCGACATCCAGCGCGTGCTGGCGGCGGGCGGCGAGCATTTCGCGGTCGATGACCGCGCCATCGTGCATGCGCTGCCGATTTCCTACACGCTCGACGGCAATCGCGGCATCCGCGATCCGCGCGCCATGATCGGCCGCAAGCTCGGCGTCGACATGCACGTGGTCACGGCCGAATTCCCGCCGCTCAGGAACCTGGAGCTTTGCATCAACCGCGGGCACCTGAAGGTGGAGACGATGGTCGCCACGCCCTATGCGAGCGGTCTTGCGACGCTGGTCGACGACGAGGCCGAACTGGGCGTCGCCTGTATCGACATGGGCGGCGGCACGACGACGCTTGCGGTCTTCGTGGAAGGACAGGCGGTGCATGTGGATGCCATTGCTGTCGGCGGTCACCACGTCACGATGGACATCGCGCGCGGTCTTTCGACCCGGTTGCGCGATGCCGAACGCATCAAGACGCTTTACGGCAACACGCTGCCGGGCGGCGGCGACGATCTCGATCTCATCTCCGTGCCGTCGGTGGACGACAGCGACATGCCCCAACAGGTGCCGCGCTCGGTGCTGACGCGGATCATCCGGCCCCGGGTGGAAGAGATCCTGGAATTGGTGCGCGACCGCCTGAACGCATCCGGCTTTGCCGGCCAGGTCGGCAAGCGCGTCGTGCTCACGGGCGGCGCCAGCCAGTTGAACGGCATGGCGGAACAGGCGCGCCGGGTGATGGGGCGCAACGTGCGCCTCGGCAGGCCACTGGGCATCGTCGGCCTGCCGGAAGCAGCCAAGGGACCGGCCTTCGCGGCCTCGGTCGGTCTTCTTATCTATCCGCAGGTCGCGCAGATCGAACAGTTCGAGCCGGATCGCCGCCAGTGGCGGATGACCGGAACCGGGTATTTCGGCCGGGTCGGCCGCTGGATCCGGGACAGCTTTTAGAGCGGCCGGAAGGCGCTTTAGATCAAGGCCAGGGGGCGGCAGCTCCCGCCGTCGAGGAAGCGACGGGTGCTGCAGCAAAACGCCGGCCATGGCCGGTAACGAGGACGAGGAAGCCGGAGCGCCCGCAAGCGGGCGTGCCAAGGATTACGAGGAAGTCATGACCATCAATCTCCAGATTCCCGATATCACGGAGCTGAAGCCGAGAATCACGGTCTTCGGCGTTGGCGGCGCAGGCGGAAACGCCGTCAACAACATGATTCAGGCCGGCCTGCAGGGGTGCGACTTCGTTGTCGCCAACACCGATGCGCAGGCCCTGACGCTCTCCCAATCCGACCGCGTCGTGCAGATGGGCGTGGCGGTGACGGAAGGCCTTGGCGCCGGATCCCAGCCGGAAGTCGGCCGTGCGGCCGCCGAAGAAGTGCTGGACGAGATCAACGATCACCTGGCCGGTGCCCACATGGTGTTCATCACCGGCGGCATGGGCGGCGGCACCGGCACCGGTGCGGCGCCTGTCATCGCCCGGGCGGCCCGCGAGCAGGGCATCCTGACGGTTGGTGTCGTCACCAAGCCGTTCCACTTCGAGGGTCAGCGCCGCATGCGCCTTGCCGAGCACGGCATCCAGGAGCTGCAGCAGTCGGTCGACACGCTGATCGTCATTCCGAACCAGAACCTGTTCCGCATCGCCAACGAGCAGACCACCTTCGCCGACGCCTTCGCGATGGCCGACCAGGTGCTCTATTCGGGCGTGGCCTGCGTCACCGACCTGATGGTGAAGGAAGGCCTTATCAACCTCGACTTCGCCGATGTGCGCTCGATCATGCGCGGCATGGGCAAGGCGATGATGGGCACGGGCGAATCCACCGGTGACAACCGCGCCATGCTGGCCGCGGAAGCCGCGATCGCCAATCCGCTGCTCGACGAGACCTCGATGAAGGGCGCCAAGGGCCTGCTGATCTCGATCACCGGCGGCCGCGACATGACGCTGTTCGAGGTGGACGAGGCTGCGACCCGGATCCGCGAGGAAGTCGACGAAGACGCCAACATCATCATGGGCGCGACCTTCGACGAGAGCCTGGAAGGCACCGTTCGCGTCTCCGTGGTGGCCACCGGTATCGACCGCGAATTCCGTGACGACGTCTCTCCCGCCGAAACCCGCATGTCCGTGCTGACCGAGCGGCTGAAGGCGGTGAGCGCGCCGGAGCCGAAGAAGCAGGAGCGGATCCAGCAGCCGGTCGCCTCCAGGCCGGCTCCTGCCGCAGTGGTTGCCGAAGACGCGCTGGAAGCCGAGCTATCCGGCCACCATCGGCCGACCTCCGTGGCATCCGATCCCGACGTGACCATCGAGGCCTACCAGCCGAACCCGGGTGTTGTTTCCCAGCGCGACATGCCGCTCGATTTCGACGAGGTTCCGGCCGCGCCGGCGCCCCGCGAAGAGCCGGCGGCCGAGCCTTACATCCCCCCCACCGCGGAAGCGGTCACGGGCCGTCGCATGCCGGAGATCGACGACTTTCCGCCGATCGTCCATGCCGAGATCCGTCAGTCGATGGGTGTCGCGGCCGAAGAGCATGAGCACGCCCATGCCCCCGCGCACGGTCACGGCTACGAGGAAGAAGACGACCGTCGGCCGATGAGCCTGCTGCGCCGTCTGGCTTCCGGTCTCGGTCGCCGTGAAGAGCACGAAGACTACGTTCACGAAGAGCAGGCCTACGAGCCGCAGCCCGTGCCTCAGCAGGCTGCGCCCCGCCAGGCCGCTCCCCAGCCTGCAGCGCCCCAGCCGGCGCCGCAGCCTGTCCACAATGAGTACGCCAAGCGGCCGACCCAGGCCGCCGCCGGGCGTCTCGACCCGCATGGCCGGCCCGCTCCGCAGGCCCGCCAGCAGACCGAGGATGACCAGCTGGAAATCCCGGCCTTCCTGCGCCGTCAGGCCAACTGACGACGCAGATACTTCCTCGACTTCCTCGTGGCAGCGGCCCGGCATTCGCCGGGCCGTTTGTCGTTTGCGCAAGCCGGGGAGGGCGAATCGCGTCATGCGCGGTGCGTGGGGGCGGGATCCTTCTCCCCATCAATGCCGTAACGGCTCCCCGGGTCGGGTTTTCCATGCCGTCCGCTGGTCTTACCATCACGCGCTATCACCGCGATCACGCATTGTGACATCGGTTCTCCCGGAGCGCGGCGCGGCGTGCCATCGTACCGAATTCGCCGGTTTTCCTGCATATTCGCGGATGATCCGGAAATGCGCGTCAATCAGGAGTGGAGCGCATTGCGCAGAGCTTCGCTGCGGAAGGTTGGGGAAGCGTTACAATGCGTAATAAAGCTTTATTTCTGCCTCGCAGCCGGTGCGGGTAGTGTCCCTCGCGAAGTCGCGGTCCAACCGTGGCTGACGTCGCGCATCCGGCGCTCGCGTTCGAATTCTCGCGTTCGAATTCAAGACCTTCGAATTCAAGACGTTCGAATTCGGGAGACGACAAGGCCGGGTTGGCACGTTTTGAGGCAGACTGTATCAGCTCTGCTTCATTCGAACGAGCCGGTTGCTGACGGTGCTGAACCGAACGGATGGCGTGACGTGCGGGGGCACTTGGCCGATGTGGCCACTTGAGGACAGAAGAATGACGGGACTTCGAAACGACAGGCAGAAAACTCTCGCCGAGCGTGTGACGCTCAATGGCCTGGGGGTTCATTCAGGCAAGCCCGTTTCGATGACGCTTCACCCCGCTCCCGCCGATAACGGCATCACCTTTATCGCCCCCGGCACCGAAAACGAGATCAAGGCGCACTGGTCGCAGGTCTCCGCCACCGCGCTTTGCACGGTCATCGGCCGTGGCGCGGAATCGATCGGCACGATCGAGCACCTGATGGCGGCGCTTCGCGGACTTTGCATCGACAATGTGGTGGTGGAAGTGGATGCCAACGAGGTGCCGGTCATGGACGGCAGCTCGGCCCATTTCGTCGATGCCATCGATCAGGCCGGCATCGTCACCCAGAATGCCCCGCGCCGCTATATCCGTGTCCTGAAGCCGGTGCGGATCGAGATGAACGGTGCGGTCAGCGAGCTGCGGCCCTATGCCGGCACGCGCTTCGACATCACCATCGATTTCGACACGCCCCTCATCGGTCGCCAGCGCTTCGTCTCCGACCTGACGCCGGAAGTGTTCTGCAACGAGCTTGCCCGGGCACGCACCTTCGGCAAGGTTTCCGACGTGGAGAAGCTGTGGGCGATGGGCTTTGCCAAGGGCTCCTCGCTGGAGAACTCGGTGGCGATCTCCGATGATCGCGTTCTCAACCCGGAAGGCACGCGCTGGCCGGACGAGTTCGTGCGTCACAAGACGCTGGATGCGGTGGGCGATCTCAGCCTCGCCGGCTATCCGATTCTCGGCGAGTACCGGTCCTACAAGCCCGGTCACAAGATGAATCACTCCATTCTCGTGGCGCTGTTCGCCGACGAGGATGCGTACGAGATGGTGGTCGGCCGCCCGCAGCGTGAAGCCGCTCACGTCGATTTTTCCGGCGAGATCGCCATGCCCGCCTACTGCCCGGAAGTCGCCTGAGGCGAACGACCGGCGCAATCGCCACAAAAAAGTTGCAAAGCCGGGCCAAGTCGCATGTTCGATGTGCGGGGTGGATGCGTGTTGGCGAGGGGCGGCGGGCCGATGTTCCACGCCCCCTTTCCATCAAGGGGATTTCCGCGCTAGAAGGACCGGGTCTGGAGAAAGTCGGGCCGTCACTGGGACGGCCGCGGCTTCCTGAGGAGAGGCGATCAGTGTTGCGACGTGTAATCGTATCGAGCGGACCCGAACTGGGTGCTGCGGCGCGGGGTGTAATGAACCGGAGCCGGGCGCTTGTTCGCGTGCTGCCGCTGGTCGCGGTGCTGGCCCTTACGGCCTGTGCTTCCAAGAAGCCAGACGATCTGGCGATGGACGACACGCCGGCCGATCAGCTCTACAACGAGGGCCTGGCCTTCCGCGCCGCCGGCGATCTGAAGCAGGCGACGGCGAAGTTCGAGGAAGTCGACAGGCTCCATCCTTATTCCGAATATGCGCGCAAGTCGCTGATCAACCTTGCCTACACGAACTATTCGCGCGGCAAGTACGCGGAGGCGATCACCGCGGCCAGGCGTTTCGCGACGCTCTATCCCGGCTCGCCGGACGCGGCCTATGCGCTCTACATCATGGGCAACTCCTACTATCGCCAGATGCCCGACGTCACCCGCGATCAGCAGGTGACGGCGAAGGCGCTCGGCGCCATGCGTGAGCTTGTGCGTGTCTATCCCGACAGCGAGTATGCCGCGGACGCGCGCAAGAAGATTCGTATCACGACCGACCAGCTCGCGGGCAAGGAGATGGAGACTGGGCGCTACTACCTGACGCGCCACAATTACGTCGCCGCCATCAACCGGTTCCGCTATGTGGTCGAGAACTATCAGGAAACCCGCCACATCGAGGAAGCGCTGGCGCGTCTGACCGAGGCGTACTATGCGCTCGGCGTCATCGACGAGGCGAAGACGGCGGCCGCCGTGCTCGGGCACAACTACCCCGAAAGCCAGTGGTACAAGGATTCCTACACGCTGCTGAAGAAGGGTGGCTACGAGCCCTCCGCCAATCCGCGAAGCTGGATCAGCAAGGCGTTTGAAAGTATCAAGGTGCTGTAGCCCTTTCCGGCCCGACACCGACTCGTGCCGGGCCGGGCAGCATTCACGGGTCTCCTCTCGGCCTCGCGAATGCCGCGAATGAAGGGCCGTTCGCTCATGCGGCCGGCCCTTATCTGTCATGACGGGACCCAACTTCACGAGATTTTCCGGACCGACCGCATCATGCTGGCAGCGCTCTCGATCCGCGATATCGTCCTGATCGACCGGCTGGACATCGATTTCACCGCCGGCATGACCGTGCTGACCGGTGAGACGGGGGCGGGCAAGTCGATCCTGCTGGACGCGTTGACACTGGCGCTTGGCGGGCGCGGCGATGCCGGTCTGGTGCGCCATGGCGCCGATCAGGGGCAGGTGACGGCGGCCTTCGACGTCGCCATGGACCATCCGGCCCGCAAACTCCTTTCCGACAACGATATCGACGATGATGGCGACATCATTCTGCGCCGGGTGCAGAATGCGGACGGGCGCACGCGCGCCTTCGTCAACGACCGTCCGGTCTCCGCCTCGCTGATGCGCGATATCGGCGCGCGGCTGGTGGAGATCCACGGCCAGCACGACGAGCGCGCGCTGGTTGATCCGGCAAGCCACCGCCGGCTGCTCGATGCCTATGGCGGGCTGGAGGCGGAGGTGGCCGGCGTCGCGGAGGCCCACCGCGCCGTGCGTTCGGCAGGCAAGGCGCTACGCGAGCACGAGGAACGCATCGAGACCGCCAGGCGCGAGGCCGATTTCCTGCGTGCCGCGACCGAGGAACTCGCCGCGCTCAACCCGCAGGCCGGCGAGGAGGAGACGCTTGCCGAACGCCGGGCGGCGATGATGCGGGTGGAAAAGATCGCCGGCGATCTTTCCGACGCGGTGGAAACGCTGAACGGCACGGCCTCTCCGATCCCGGAACTCGCCTCGCTGATGCGCCGGCTGGAGCGCAAGGCGGAGGCTGCAGCCGGCATGATCGACCAGCCGGTCTCCCTCATCGGGCAGGCGCTCGACCTGCTGGAGGAGGCGCGCGGCGAGCTGGAGGCTGCGCTGCGCAAGACCGAATTCGACCCGCGCGAGCTGGAATCCTCCGAGGAACGGCTTTTCGCGCTCAGGGCGGCGGGGCGGAAGTTCTCCGTGCCGGTTGACGATCTGGGCGCACTGCGCACCCGGATGGAAACCGATCTTGCCGATCTCGATGCGGGCGAGGAAAAGCTGGGCAAGCTGGAGGCGGCGCTGAAGTCGGCCGAGACGCGCTATGACGACCTGGCTGTCGCGTTGAGCGCGCGGCGGCGCGAGACGGCGGCAGCACTCGAACATGCGGTTGCCGGCGAATTGCCGGAACTGAAGCTGGAGCACGCCCGCTTCATCGTGGAGATCACCACCGACCGGCAGGCGCGCGCCGCCGACGGCATCGACCAGGTGGAATTCTGGGTGCAGACCAATCCGGGCACCCGGCCGGGGCCGATGATGAAGGTCGCCTCGGGCGGCGAACTTTCGCGCTTCCTGCTGGCGCTCAAGGTGTCGCTCGCCGACAAGGGCTCGGCGCCGACACTGGTTTTCGACGAGATCGACACGGGCGTGGGCGGCGCGGTGGCGGAAGCCATCGGCATCCGCCTTGCCCGGCTCGCCTCGCAGGTGCAGGTGCTCACAGTGACCCATGCGCCGCAGGTGGCGGCGCGTGCGGTCGGCCATCTGCAGATCTCCAAGCAGAAGGTCGAGGAGGACCGCGTCGCGACGCGGCTGACCCGGCTTGAGGACGACGCGCGCCGCGAGGAAATCGCGCGGATGCTGGCCGGCGCGGTCATCACCGACGAGGCACGTGCCGCAGCCGAAAAGCTGATGGCCGGCGCGTAAGCCTGCGCGGTTTTTCCCGTCCGCCGAAATTCGGACTGTTTCGTCTGTCAGGGACACTCCGCCAGAGATCAAAGTGTGGCGGCGGTCACAGTGCGGGGGCCTGGCCACAAGCTAGACAAGGGCAACCGCAGCCGGCCGTTTGCGCCGGGTGGGGAGCATTTCGGGAGACCTGTCTTGACATTCGATCTTGATGCCTACCTGGCGCGCATCCGTATCGATGCGCCGTCCGCGACAAGCCGAGGGCTCGCGCGGCTGCAGGAGGCGCATCTTTCCGCGATCCCGTTCGAAAGCCTCGATCCGCTGATGGGGCGCGTGCCGGCGCTCGAGCCGGAGGCGCTCCAGCGCAAGCTCGTAGCGGGCCGACGCGGCGGCTACTGTTTCGAGCAGAACGGCCTGATGGCGCTGGCGCTCGACGCATTGGGGTTCCAGTTCGAGCGCGTTCTCGCGCGTGTGCGCAACGGGGGCGAGCGGGGCGGCGTTCGATCGCATCTGGCTCATGTCGTTCACGTGGAAGGGCGCGACTGGCTCGTCGATGTGGGCTTCGGTGGCGGCGGCGCGCGCCGGCCGGTGCCGCTGGAGCGCTACCGGCTCGACTATCAGTCGGACGAGGTCTACCGGATCGCCACGGACCCCGCGACAGGCGAGACGGTCTTGCAGCGGCTTGCCGAGGACGGGTGGTATTCACTTTACGGCTTCGAGCGTGGCGATATTCCGCCGATCGATATCGAGGCGGCCAACCATCTGTGCGCCACGTGGGACAAGGCGCCCTTTTCCGGCAACCTGATGCTGCACCGGCTGACGCCCTGGGGGCGCATCGGCGTCTTCAATGCGAAGGTCACCGAGGTGCGCGACGGCGTGAAGAGCGTGCGCGAACTCCGCGACGCTGGTAATCTCGACCGGCTGCTGCGGTCGGATTTCGGGCTGGCGCTGGCGGACGAGGAAATCGACGCGATCGCGGGGAAGCTGCGGTTGCCGATGGAAGAGGACGCGCGCTCGGTAGCGTGAGTTGCGGCTTGTTTGACGGTGATGGAACCGGCGCATGGCGCTATGTCTCAGCTTGTTCGCTTCTCCCCCCTTGTGGGGGAGATGTCACGCGTTCGCGTGACAGAGGGGGGTAGGCGGCAGGTTTGGAGCAAGCGGCTTCACCCCCCTCTGTCGGCTGACGCCGACATCTCCCCCGCAAGGGGGGAGAGGGGAGCAAGCGGCAAGGCCACGAACGAGGGGCGGAAACAATCCACCTTCCATCGCCTTCGCGCTTCCGCCCGAGCCCCCTCAGACGCCATAATGCGGCCTCCCGAATCCCTTCATCCGAGATCTTCCCATGTCCGAGACCGCGTCCCTTCCTGTCGAAAAGCTGACCAAGGATCAGGCCCGCGCGGAGCTTGAGCGGCTGGCGAAGGAGATCGCGCACCACGACGCGCTCTACTATCGCGAGGACGATCCGGAAATCCCGGATGCCGACTATGATGCGCTCAGGCAGCGCAACGCGGCTATCGAGCAGGCGTTTCCGGATCTGGTGCGCGCGGATTCGCCCTCCGTCCATGTCGGCGCCGCGCCGCAGGAGGCCTTCGGCAAGGTCACCCATTCCATCGCCATGCTGTCGCTCGACAACGCGTTTTCCGATGAGGACGTGGCCGATTTCGTCGCCCGTGTGCGCCGGTTCCTGCGCTACGATCCGCTGCACGGCGCACTTGCCGTGACCGCCGAGCCGAAGATCGACGGCCTGTCGCTGGCGCTTCGCTACGAGAACGGCAAACTGGTGACGGCGGCGACGCGCGGCGACGGTACGACGGGCGAGAACGTGACCCGCAACGCGGAGACCATCGACGACATTCCGCGCACGCTGCCCAAGGGCGTGCCCGACGTCGTGGAGATCCGCGGCGAGGTCTACATGGCGCACGCCGATTTCGCCGCGCTCAACGAGCGCATGGTCGGCAATGGCGGCAAGCCGTTCGCCAATCCGCGCAACGCGGCGGCCGGCAGCCTGCGCCAGCTCAATCCGGAGATTACGGCCTCGCGGCCGTTGCGCTACTTTGCCTATGCCTGGGGCGAGATGACGTCGCTGCCGGCCGACACGCAGATGGGGATGATCGAGGCCTTCGAGGGCTGGGGCTTTGTCACCAACCCGCTGATGAAACGCTGCGAGAGCGTGGAAGAGCTGATCAACGTCTATCACGAGATCGAGGAGAACCGGGCGACGCTCGGCTACGATATCGATGGCGTGGTCTACAAGGTCGACCGGCTCGATCTGCAGGAGCGGCTTGGCTACGTCTCGCGCTCGCCGCGCTGGGCCATCGCCCACAAGTTTCCGGCCGAAAAGGCCTTCACGATCGTGCGCGAGATCGAGATCCAGGTGGGCCGCACCGGCGCGCTGACGCCGGTCGCCAAGCTTGAACCGGTGACGGTCGGCGGCGTGGTCGTCTCCAACGCCACGCTGCACAACGAGGACTACGTCAGGGGCATCGGCCAGGACGGAGAGCCCATCCGCGGCGGCAAGGACATCCGCAAGGGTGATACGGTGCAGATCCAGCGCGCCGGCGACGTCATCCCGCAGGTGATCGATGTGGATCTGACGAAGCGCCCGGCGGATGCGACGCCGTTCGAGTTCCCCACCGTGTGCCCCGTATGCGGCAGCCATGCGGTGCGCGAGGAAAACCCCAAGACCGGGCGGCTCGACGCGATCCGCCGCTGCACGGGCGGGCTCACCTGTGCCGCGCAGGCCAAGGAGAAGCTGAAGCACTTCGTCTCGCGCAACGCCTTCGATATCGAGGGGCTGGGCGACAAGCAGGTGGAGTTCTTCTACGAGATCCCGGTGGAAGAGGGCGGCATTCACCAGCCGGCCGACATCTTCACGCTCCAGCGCCGCGATGCCGGTTCGCTGGTGAAGCTGAAGAACCGCGACGGCTGGGGCGAGACCTCGGCGAAGAACCTGTTTGCGGCCATCGACGCACGGCGCGAGATCGATCTCAACCGTTTCATCTACGCGCTCGGCATCCGCCATGTGGGTGAGGGCAACGCCAAGCTTCTGGCGCGCGCTTATGGCTCGTGGGCTGCGTTTGCCGAGGGCATGCGCGAGGCGGTGGACCATGCGAGCGGCGCCTGGACGGACCTCAACAACATCGACGGTGTCGGCGAGATCGTCGCGGAGGCCGTTGTGCAGTTCTTCGCCGAGGAGCACAATCGGCAGGCGGTTGAAGCGTTGCTGGCCGAGGTGACGCCCATCGACATGGAGGCGCCATTGGCCAAAGGGTCGCCGGTCGCCGGCAAGACGGTGGTCTTCACCGGATCGCTGGAGCGGCTGTCGCGCGACGAGGCCAAGGCTATGGCGGAACGGCTGGGCGCCAAGGTGGCGGGCTCGGTTTCGAAGAAGACGGATCTGGTCGTCGCTGGGCCGGGCGCGGGCTCGAAGCTGAAAAAGGCGGAGGAGCACGGCGTGGAAGTGATTTCAGAGGATGGCTGGTTCGAGCTGGTGGGCGAGTAGAACCGCGGCTGTTCCGGCGCGTGCGATGGTCTTGTCTTGCGCTTGGGGGGACGGCGGCATCAGGTTGGGTTCGGCCGTGCAGCGCGGCGTCTGTGCCGGTTTGTCGCATAGGAAGATCGCAGACTTGTCAGATGCCTCGCGGCATTGCTTGCTTTAGGTGAGGCAAGTTCTCGTTGGAGATTGCAATGGCATTTTCAGACACGCGTAACGGATATGGCTGGACCTCGATCATCCTTCACTGGCTCGTTGCGGGTCTGGTCATCGCGGTCTTCGTGATCGGGGAGCAATTCGAGGATCTCTCGCGTGAAGCGGCGCGGCCGCTGATGGCACTGCACTTTTCGCTTGGCGCAACGGCTGCCGTGTTCATCCTCTTGCGGCTCGTCTGGCGGTCGATCCAGGGTCACCCGCCGGTGAGCGACGATCCCTTCGCGCTACGGCTTCTGGCCGGCATCGTGCAATGGGCATTGCTGCTGTTGCCGGTGCTGCTGGTCGTCTCCGGCATGTTGACGGTCATGTCCATGGCGCGACCGGTGGAGGTGTTCGGCCTCTTCGCCATTCCTTCGCCCTTCACGCAGCCCGACCACGAACTCCGCGAAATTCTGGAAGAGGTGCATACGACGGCGGTCACGCCTATGGTCGCGCTCGTCGTCGTGCATGTGCTGGGCGCGTTGAAGCATGCGGTGATCGATCGGGACGGCGTATTCTCGCGCATGTTCCACCCCATCGGGAGATGATCGCGCGCCGAGCGGCCGGTAGCGGAGGTTCGGCCCGGCCGTAAGCGGTGTGGCACGTTTGCGAGAAACCGGCCCGCCGGCCTCGCGCGGGCCACGATCGTTGCTATATTGTTCCGCGATGACACAAGAGATTCGTGGACAAATGAGCACTTCCGGCGGAATGGGCGACGACGATCTGGACGGCTGGGACTTGCCTGCGCCGCAGGGGCCGAAAGCCCATGAGCCGGCGCCGCCGCGTCCCGCGACCGGGGGCATCGCCCAGCGCGCCATGGCGGCCGTCCGGCCCGCGCCGGTTGCCGTCGATTATCTTGCCGGGTTGAACCCGGAGCAGCGCGAGGCGGTCGAGACGCTGGACGGGCCGGTGCTGGTGCTGGCAGGTGCGGGGACGGGCAAGACGCGGGTGCTGACCACCCGCATCGCGCATATTCTGGCAACGCGGCGCGCGTTCCCCTCCCAGATCCTTGCGGTGACTTTCACCAACAAGGCCGCGCGCGAGATGAAGCAGCGTATTTCCGCGCTCGTGGGCGAGAGCGTCGAGGGCATGCCGTGGCTCGGCACGTTCCACTCGATCGGCGTGAAGATCCTGCGCCGCCATGCCGAGCTTGTGGGCCTGCGCCCCGATTTCTCCATTCTCGACACTGATGACCAGATCCGCCTCATCAAGCAGCTGATCGAGGCGGAAGGGCTTGATGCCAAGCGCTGGCCGGCGCGCCAGTTCGCCTCGCTGATGGATGGCTGGAAAAACCGCGGGCTGACGCCCGAACAGGTGTCGGAAGGCGAGGGGCGGTCGTTTGGCAACGGCAAGGGCCGCAAGCTCTATCAGGATTACCAGGAGCGGCTGACGGTTCTGAACGCCGCCGATTTCGGCGATCTGCTGCTGCTGACCATCCGGCTCTTCCGCGAGCACCCGGAGGTTCTCAAGGGGTTCCAGGATCGCTTCCGCTTCATGCTGGTGGACGAATATCAGGACACCAACATCGCCCAGTATCTGTGGCTGCGGCTGCTCGCCCAGGGCAACAAGAACATCTGCTGTGTGGGCGACGACGACCAGTCGATCTACGGCTGGCGCGGGGCGGAGGTCGACAACATCCTGCGCTTCGACCACGATTTTCCCGGCGCCAAGGTGATCCGGCTGGAGAGGAACTACCGCTCCACCGCCCATATTCTCGCCGCGGCCTCGCACCTGATCGCGAAGAACGAGGGCCGGCTGGGCAAGACGCTGTTCACCGATCACGACGACCCGGAGGCCGAGCGCGTTTCGGTCGCGAATGTGTGGGATTCCGAAGAAGAAGCGCGCACGATCGGCGACGAGATCGAGGATTTGCAGCGCCACGGGCACGCGCTCAACGACATCGCCATTCTGGTGCGTGCGTCCTTCCAGATGCGCGAGTTCGAAGACCGCTTCATAACGCTCGGGCTCAACTACCGGGTGATCGGCGGCCCGCGCTTCTACGAGCGCATGGAAATCCGCGATGCGCTTGCCTACTTCCGCGCAACCATCCAGACATCCGACGATCTGGCCTTCGAGCGCATCGTCAACACGCCCAAGCGCGGCCTGGGCGATGCCTCGCTGAAGCAGGTGCATGCGCTGGCGCGGGCGCAGAACATTCCGCTGATGCAGGCAGCCTCGCTGCTGGTGGAGACCGAGGAGCTTCGCGCCAAGCCGCGCAACACGCTGAAGAACCTGCTCGCCGATTTCGCCCGCTGGCGCGCGCAGATCGAGACGATGCGGCACACGGATCTGGCCGAGATCATTCTGGACGAGAGCGGCTACACCGAGATGTGGCGCAACGACCGGTCGGCGGATGCGCCGGGGCGGCTGGAAAACCTGAAGGAACTGATCCGTTCGATGGACGAATTCGAGTCCATGGCCGGGTTCCTGGAGCATATCTCGCTGGTCATGGACCGCGATTCCGGCGACGGCAGCGACGATGCCGTCTCCATCATGACGCTGCATTCGGCCAAGGGGCTTGAATTCGATACCGTCTTCCTGCCCGGCTGGGAGGAGGGGCTGTTTCCGCACCAGCGCGCGCTCGATGAATCGGGCAAGGCGGGGCTGGAGGAGGAGCGGCGGCTGGCCTATGTCGGCATCACGCGCGGCAAGAAGCGTGTCCGTATCCGCTTCACCGCCAACCGGCGCGTGCATGGCATGTGGCAGACCTCGATCCCCTCACGCTTTCTGGACGAGTTGCCGGAAGAACACGTGGAGGTGGCCGAACAATCATCCTCCTATGGCGGATACGGGTCGAGCGGCATGGGGCCTTATGGTGCGAGCCGGTTCGACACGCGCGATCCGTTTGCCGGCGGCAACAGCTATTCCACGCCCGGCTGGCAGCGCGCGCAGCGCAGCCGCGAGAATGGCGGTGGCGGTTTTTCCGAAGGCGGCGGGTCGTTCGGGCGCAAGGGGGCATCCCGTGGCGGACCGAAGACCATCGAGGGTGAGCTTGTCGCGAAAAGCGTTACGGAGACGGCGTCGGCCTATTCGGTGGGCGAGCGGATCTTCCACCTGAAATTCGGCTACGGCCGAGTGGCGTCGATCGATGGCAACAAGCTGACGATCGAGTTCGAGAAGGCCGGCCGCAAGAAGGTGCTGGACAGCTTCGTCGAAGCGGTGTGAGGGGCGGCGGCGCAGGCCCTGGGCGCGCCACCTGACGAACGGCCCGCCTCTTGCCTCACCCCTTTCGCGTCCTTTCCCTTCGCCCTATAAGGCGCAACACCAGACATTTCCGGGCGCCGTATCGCACCCGTCTACCCAGGACGTACCCTCCATGCCCATGATCCGCGCCCGCGTGACGGCGGATGAACTCGAAGCCAGGCGCATAGCCGGCATTCTTGAGGCCGCCTACGAGGACGAAGCCTATCCGGTTTCCGTCTACGAGCCGGTGATGGATGGCCCGTGGATTGCGGAAATCCTGTTCTTCGATGGTGAGCCCGAGGCGGTGAAGGCCGAGATCCTCGACCGGGTCGGCACCGACGCCTTCGCGGCCCCGGTGGAGACGGACGTGCTGGAAGAGATCGACTGGGTCGCCAAGGGGCTGGAAAGCCTGACGCCGGTCACTGCCGGGCGCTTTGTCGTCCATGGCAGCCATGACCGCGACAAGATCTCGCCGCACGTGATCGGCATCGAGATAGAGGCCGCGCAGGCCTTCGGTACGGGGCATCACGGCACCACGGCCGGGTGTCTGGAGGAACTGTGCCGGGTGCTGAAACGCCGCCGGTATTCCTCTATCCTCGATCTGGGAACCGGCTCCGGCGTTCTCGCCATCGCCATGGCGAAGCTGGCGCATTTGCCTGTTCTGGCCACCGACATCGATCCGGTCGCGACCAAGGCGGCTACGGAGAACGCGCGGCACAACGAGGTGCGGGGGCTGGTGGAATGCGTGACGGCGGCGGGCGTTCATCATCCGCGCATTCGCGCGCGTGCACCGTTCGACCTCGTCGTCGCGAACATTCTCGCCCGTCCGCTGATGGCGCTTGCCCATCCGATCGCGCAGCTGATGGCGAAGCCCGGTACGCTGGTGCTGTCGGGTTTGCGCGTTGCCGACGGGCCGCGCGTGATCGCTGCCTACCGCGACCAGCGCTTCCGTCTCACCCACCGTATCGAACACGACGACTGGCTGACGCTCACCTTCGCCAACACGCGGGTCGAGCTTTAAGGGCTATTCGGGACGTCCTGATGCTCCCTCTCGTCTTGATCGATCTCGCCAGCGTCATCCCGGGCGCGCTGCAACGTGCAACGTTGCTGCGCAGACCCGGGAACGCGTGCCGCATGCACCGAGAAGGTCCCGGATCTGCGAAGCGGCACTCCGCGCCGCATCTCGTCCGGGATGACGCAGGAGAGATCGATCTCCTGGCACGAAAATCCGCTTCGTGCGAAAAAGAACATGCCCCGCATACGAAAGCGGGGCGCGCCTTGCGGCTGCGCCCGGATCTCTACTGAAAAGAAAGCGGGGCGCGCCTTGCGGCTGCGCCCGGATCTTTACTGAAAAGAAAGCGGGGCGCACCTTGCGGCTGCGCCCGGATCTTTACTGAAAAGAAAGCGGGGCGCACCTTGCGGCTGCGCCCCGTGCTTCACGTACCTGAAGTGTCCTGACCTGCCTGACCTGGCTTCCCACCCGAGAGGGGCTCAGTTGGGAGACATTAAGTCAGTAGGGAAACGTCATCGAGCCTTCATGCTCCAGCTCGCTACGGTCGTAGCCGTAAGCGTTGAGCGTGGCGTCGTCGAGCGACAGCAGGTATCCGTTGACATAGCGGCGTGCCTGGCGTTCGCGGGCGCTGACCATGCGGTCGAGAGCGCGGCGGAACAGGCCGTGGCGGGCGCCGCCGTGAAGTCCGGTCGAGGTGACAGTGGCAGTCGCCATGATGAAATCTCCTTGCGTCACTTGCGGTCGGGACCGTCCTGCCCGCCGCTCACTGATTGCAAGGTATGGACAACGATACCCCTCAGTAAGCGCGGCCACTGCATAGCTGCTCTCACATTTCGACATGTACGCAATTGTACGTTTGCAGTGCAGCATAATTCTTGAGCGAACTGCCTTGGCCTTGGGCATCAATTGGCGGGTTTCTGCTCTTTTCCGGTGTTCGATAGCCAGAGATCTTCATCATCCGTTAACCATGTCTGGCCGGAATCGGGCTCCGACCTGAGGGCACGCGCCCGTTGGTCGCAGGTCTCGCGGTGCGAAACTCATGCGGCCTTGTTTCGGAGGTGGGGGATGACGCAGCGGCGGGTCATTGAGCGGTGCTTGAAATTGCGAATTCTGTATCGCCCCGTGTGCCGAACGCGCTAATTTGGAAGCATGTTTCAGACATATGATCCTCCCTCGGAATCAGGTGCGCGCGGCGACCGGCTGGTCGCCCTGCGGGCCGAACTCACCCGGCGCGGTCTCGATGGCCTCATCGTCCCGCGGACCGATACCCATCAGAACGAATACGTCGCGCCCAGCGAAGAGCGCCTCGCGTGGCTGACCGGCTTCACCGGTTCCGCCGGCGCGGCCGTGGTCTTCATGGACAAGGCGGCGATCTTCGTGGACGGCCGCTATACCTTGCAGGTGCGCGCCCAGGTGGATGCGGCGCTGTTTGAGCCGCTGCACCTGATCGAGACGCCGCCGGCAACCTGGATCCGGCTTGTCGCGAAGAAGGGCATGCGCATCGGCTACGATGCGATGCTGCACACGGTGAACGGTGCCAGGCGCCTGAAGGACGCCTGCGAAAAGGCCGGTGCCGAGCTTGTTCCCGTCGAAGGCAACCCGATCGATACGGTCTGGACTGACCGGCCGGAGCCGCCGCTTGAGGCGGTGGTGCTGCATCCGCTTTCCAGCGCGGGCGTATCGGCGGCGGACAAGATCGAGCGGCTGAAGGTCGAACTGCGCGAGGCCGGCCTCGATGCGGCCGTGATCGCGCAGCCCGATTCCATCGCCTGGACCTTCAACATTCGCGGACACGACCTGCCACATCTGCCGGTGGCGCTCGCCTTCACGATCCTGCGCGCGGATGCGGCCCCCCAGCTCTTCATCGACCGCCGCAAGCTCTCCAACACGGTTGCCGATGCGCTCGGCCAGTTGGCCGAAGTCGGCGAGCCGGATGGCTTCCTGCCGGCGCTGGACGGGCTTTCGGGCCGCACGGTGCTGGTCGATCCCGACATGTCGGCGGAGGCGATCACGCGGCGTCTTGAGGCCGCCGGCGCCACGGTGAGCTTCGGGACCGATCCGGTGCTGTTGCCCAAGGCGATCAAGAACGATGCGGAGATCGAGGGCGCGCGCGCCGCGCACCGGCGCGACGGCGCCGCCTTCGCGCGCTTCCTGGTGTGGTTTGAGGAAAACGCGCCGAAGGGCGGGCTCGACGAGGTTTCTGTCGCAAAGGCGCTGGAGGGCTTCCGGGCCGACACCGGCAAGCTGAAGGACATCTCCTTCGACACGATCTCCGGTGCCGGGCCGAATGCCGCCATCTGCCACTATCGGGTGACGACGGCCACAAGCCTGCCGATCGAGATGAACAGCATCTATCTGTGCGATTCCGGCGCGCAGTACGAGGACGGCACCACAGACATCACCCGCACCATGGTGGTGGGAACGCCCGACGAGGAGATGCGGCGCCAGTTCACGCTGGTGCTTCAGGGGCATATCGGTATTTCGACCGCGCGCTTTCCTGTGGGTACGTCGGGTGCGCAGCTGGACGCGCTGGCGCGCATTCCGCTGTGGAAGGCCGGGCTCGACTTCGACCACGGCACGGGCCATGGCGTCGGCTCCTATCTCAGCGTTCACGAAGGGCCGCAGCGCATTGCCAAGACCGGCACGACGCCGTTCCAGCCTGGCATGATCGTTTCCAACGAACCGGGCGTCTACAATGCCGGCAAGTGGGGCATCCGCATCGAGAACCTGGAGCTGGTGACGCCGGCGGAGAGGATCGAAGGCGGCGACCGGCCGATGCTGGGCTTCGAGACGCTGACGCTAGTGCCGATCGATCGCCGGCTGATCGTGACCGCCATGCTGAGCGCGGCGGAACGCGCCTGGGTCGATGCCTATCACGCCCGGGTTCTGGCCGGGATCGGGCCGCTGGTCGATGCCGGGACGCGCGACTGGCTTGAAAAGGCGACGGCGCCGCTGGAAGACTAGAGCGCTTTCCGTTCAGACGGAATCGTCTGAACGACAAGAAATCGCTCCAGATTCAATACCTTGAGCATATCCTTATCGATCAGATTGGTTCAATCTGATCGGGATATGCTCTAGGCGCGCACTTTCGGGAGAGGGCGCGGGGCGTTCTCTCCCGGTGCTGAAGGATGGGCCACGCGCACCACCGGCCCGCGACAGGCCATACGCAGGGGAGGAGAGATGAAGGCTCTCGACGTGCTGCGGGCGCCGCTGTGGGCGCTTGAACTGGCGAGCGGCGCGAAGTCGTTTCGTCACAACCCGATCATCGGTTCGCCCGCGCTCAACCGGCGCGGGCTCCATCTGCAGCGCGTGAAGCTCGCCGAACGCATGGCCGACTGGCGTCGGCGGCGGCTGACGCATCTGGTCGAGCCGAGCGATGTCGAAGCCTATGAGCGCGATGGTTTCGTCATCCGCCGCAACGCCTTGCCGGAGGCGGACTTTCGGGCATTGCGGCGCGCGGTGGAGGACAACGCATTCCCTGCGCAGGAGATGTGGCAGGGCAACGCGGTCACCCGTTTTGCGCCGGTGACGCGCGCCATGTGCGCCGAGCACGTCGAAATCGGAGCCTTCGTCAACGGCCCGCTGTTTCAGGGGCTGCTGCGCTATGTGGCTTCGGTCGATGCCGATCCGATCGTGTTCCTGCACACGGTCTTTGCCGAGCCCGACCGGGGCCCCCGCGATCCCCAGACGATTTTTCATTCCGACACCTTTCACGCAACCGCCAAGGCCTGGCTGTTTCTGGAGGATGTGACGGAGGACGGCGGCCCCTTCACCTATGTGCCGGGCTCGCACCGGATGACGCCCGAGCGGCTGCGTTTCGAATACGAGAAGTCGCTCACCGCGCGCGCGGACACGAACCGGCATCATGCGCTGGGGTCATTCCGGGTCACGGATGAGGAATTGCGCGATCTGGGCTATGGCGAGCCTGTGCGCGTGGCGGTGCCGGCAAACACGCTGGTGGTGGCCGATACGCACGGGTTTCACGCACGCGGCGTGAGCAGCCGGGCGACGGTGCGGCTCGGCATCTACGGCTCGCTGAGGCGCAATCCGTTCCGCCCGTTCACCGGGCTCGATCCGTTCTCGCTGCCGGGGCTCAAGGGGCGGCAGGCGGAGATCCACGACATGATCAACACCTGGAAGGCGAAGAAGGGCAAGACCGGCCAGCCGCCGGTCGGCGCGGTGAAGCCGCTCGATCCGCCGGTGAGGTGGGGGGAGAAGCAGGCATGAAAACAGGATTTTACCCGGAATCGGGGTCTGCCGGCAAAATTCCGCGCGAGATCATATATCCCGGCCTCGATATTCCTTTGCTGGAATGGTGGGATGGTATCTACGACCATGTCTTTGTAGCGTTTCAGCCGTTCTACTGGCTCGCATCCGAGACAGATGGGTCCCGGGTCAGCCGAAGGTTTGATGAGGAAACGGAGCAGATCGACCGGACCGGTTACGATGCAGAAAAGGCGAAGGCGCGCGGAGTGCCGATTTCGTGGGAAGACATGCGCGTTGCGATAGCGCCGGAATGCTGCATGCATTCGTTCTATATGGCGGGCTGGCTACTCGCGGCCCTCGGGATGGTTCGCCCGACGGAACGTTCCGAGATCGTTCGTGGACTGCAAGTCAAGATCTCAGATTACTGCGAATTGAAAGATCTCTATTTCCCGACGGACGATAACATGTCACCCGTTCTGGAGCCTGTCATATTCAAGTTCTTGTCGCAGCTCGAGAAACCTGAAATCGAAATATATGACGAGTTTCGGCATAACGTCTTCAACGAGCCGCTGTCTGTCTTCGCTCCGGCCGCGCCGCCATATTATTTGCCGGAAGCGATTACCGGGACTCGTCCCTATGCCATCCATCTGCCGGACCCCGGGGTGCTCATGACATGGGAGTTCGACAGCTGTGACATCAAGATCGCGATGACGGACCGCGCGTGGAGGATGGCTCAACCGGAAGAGTATTTCGAAGGCTTTTACGCCGATTCCGAAATCTATTCCGATTGGCCCAATACGCCAGCGTGGCTGGCTCCAACGCCGAAACCTACTCCATCGACAGGATCATGTTCCTGACGACCGGGTAGATCTCGCGTTCCCAGCGCTTGCCGTTGAAGACGCCGTAGTGGCCGACATTGGCCTGCAGGTGGTGGCGTTTGAGGTGGGGGCGCAGCGATTTGCACAGCTCGTGCGCGGCAGACGTCTGGCCGATGGCGCAGATGTCGTCGCGTCCGCCTTCAACGGTAAGCAGCGCGGTGCGGGTGATCGCACCCGGATCGACCAGTCGGCCCTCGTAGGTGAACTCGCCCTTGGCAAGCTCCGCCTTGTGGAACACACGGTCGATCGTCTCGATGTAGAATTCCTCCGTCATGTCGAGGACGGCGAAATACTCGTCGTAGAAGTCCTTGATCTTCTTGGCTTCTTCAGCGCGGCCGTGAGCAAGGTGCTGGTACAGGTTCTCGTGCGCCTTGCGGTGGCGGTCCATGTTCATCGCCATGAAGGCGGTGAGCTGGAGGAAGCCGGGATAGACGCGCCGCCCGCCGCCGGGATAGCGCGAGGGCACCGTGGAGATGACCGAGCGCTTGAACCAGCCGAGCGACTTGGCGACCGCGAACTCGTTCACTTCCGTCGGGCTTTCGCGCGGATCGATCGGGCCGGCCATCAGCGTCATGGAGAGCGGGGTATCGGGGTGGTGCCCTTGCGACATGACGGCGACGGCGGCCAGCGTCTGCACGCAGGGCTGGCAGACGGCCAGCACATGAGCGCCGGGGCCGATCTCCTCCAGGAAGCGGATGAGGTAGGAGATGTAGTCCTCCACGCCGAAGCGGCCGGCGGAAACCGGCACGTCGCGGGCGTTGGTCCAGTCGGTGATGTAGACGTCGTGGTCGCGCAGCAGCGTCTGCACCGTGCCGCGCAGCAGCGTGGCGAAGTGGCCGGAAAGCGGGGCGACGACAAGAACGCGCGGCTGTGGCGTATCGACGTTCTTGGTGAAGTGAAGAAGCTTTGCGAAGGGGAGGTCGAGCGCGACTTGCGTCGTCACCGGCACGACGCGGTTGCCGCTCATCACCTCGGTGATGCCGAATTCCGGGCTCGTGTGTGTGATCTCGAAACGCTCGAGCATTTCCAGCCCGGCCGTCAGCCTGCGGCGGGCCGGGTCACTCCAGCTCCAAAGCAGCGTATCGGCTGAATTGCGAAACTGTTTCGCGAAAAAGCGCATCGGTTCGATCAGGTCATCCTGAAGCTGGTAAGCCTGATACATCATGGATCCGTCCTGTTTGCCCCGCCCCTCGATCATATGCACAAAATGCGCTAATGCATTTTATTGTGCAATGCGAGAAGATATTGCGCGGTGCAAAATGCGGATGTGGGAGGTTTGGTTCCATGGCGACGTTGACGATTTCCTCGAAAAATTATTCTTCCTGGTCGCTGCGCGGGTGGCTGCTGTGCCGGATGGCCGGTCTTGATTTCGAAGAGGTGCCTGTCGATCTTGACGACGAGGCACGCCAGGAACTGCTGTTGCTGTCGCCATCGGTGCTGGTGCCGCGCCTGGTGCATGAAGATGTCACGGTGTGGGACACGCTGGCGATCGGGCAATATCTGGTGGAGACCTTTCCAAAGGCGGGGCTGCTTCCCGCAGACAAGGTCGCGCGCGCCCATTGCCGTGCGGTTTCGGGGGAAATGCACTCGGGCTTCTACAACCTGCGCTCGGCTTTGCCGATGAACCTCAAGGCGAAACACAAGAGCTTCAAGATCTTTTCCGGCGCGCGGCCCGATGTGGAGCGGATCAAGGCGATCTGGGCGGAGTGCCTGGAGGCCTATGGCGGACCATACCTTTTCGGCAAGATGCCGACCATCGCCGACGCCATGTATGCCCCGGTCTGCACGCGGTTCGTCACCTATGCGGTGGAGCTGGAACCGGAACTAGCAGCCTATTGCCGCACGATCCTCGACTGGCCCTTGATGAAGGAATGGACCGAAGGCGCCATGGAGGAGCCGGACGAGATCATCGAGCTGGAGGTGGAGTTCTAGAACATCGCCAGTATCATTAGTTTGGGAGAGAGTGGTTTATGTACTCGCATTTGCAAGAACCTGAAGAAAAATGGATGGAGGACCTGGAAAAGACGGCCGGGAAAGACGCGCGGCGGGCGGCAGAGCGGATCGCCGAGTTCCTCCTTGTTTCAGGCTTGGCGGTTAAGGCTATTGAAAATCCGTCATCTCTTAAAGTTCCTTTTAATACACCAGACGGCGAACCAATAAATATCGGTTTTATCAGAAATGATCATCTTTCATTTGAATTTCCCGTTGGGAATTTAGGGCGCACTAAAGCATATAGTTCGGATATAAAACGGCTTGAATTGCTAAATCTCTTGAAATCCGAGCTGTCTCCAGACGTGGAAATAGAAAATGATTCCGAAAACAGGTGGCCGAATATCCCCTTTGATAAGATCCTGGATAATAAGATCTGGATCCGATTTTCGTGTATCTTGTTGACGGTAATAAAGAATATCTCAGCAGAAACTTCTAACTAGCAGGCCTACCCCAGCACCATCCTCAACGCCACCACCGAGACGACACCAATCACCACCACCACGAACAGCGGCAATTTCGTCGCCGCGATTGCCGTGATGGCGGCGGCGATGGTTTCCGCCCAGCCGGTGGCGATCGCCATGGGGGCGATGACGGCCATCAGGACGGCCGGCGGCACGGCTTCGAGCGCTGCCTTGAAGCGGCCGGTGGTCGGGATGTGGCGGACCAGCAGGAGACCGGCAAGACGGGTGGCGTAGGTGGCAACGCCCATCGCCACGAAGGCTGCAAGGGTGGCGGGATCGAGATCGAAGGCGCTCATGAGCGGCGCTCTGTGGCGTGTTCGGGAGCCACCTCCAGGCGCGGGCCGGGCGTGTCCGCGCTCCAATCCGGCTGTTCGGCGTTCGTGGCCTCGCCGTCATCCGCACGCCAGGTGATCGCGGCTGCGATCATGCCGGCGAAGGCTCCGGCCAGAATGTACCAGGCTCCCTCCACGTGGGCGTGGACGAGGGCGGCCGTGCCGGCGCTGGCGATCAGCACCACACCCGTCTGCGGTCCTTTCCAGAAGCTCACGATCAGCACGATGAAGAGGGCGGTGAAGGCGAAATCGAAGCCGATGGCGGCGGGATCGCCGAGCACGGGGCCGATGACGCCGCCCAGCAGCGACCACGTGTTCCAGCCGACGATGAAGACGAGCCCCATGCCGAAATAGAAGGCGGGGGTGAGGGGCGCGCGTGCCGCGCGCGCCTCGGCCAGCGCCCACAATTCGTCGACCAGGAAATACATCGCGAAGGGCTTCAGCGCGCGCGGGAAAAGCCCCAGCTTCGGCGCGATCGAGGCGCCCATCAGCACGTGCCGCAGGTTGATCAGCAGCGCGGAAAAGCCGAGCGCCAGCCACGGGGCGGGCGCGCTCCACACGTCGATGGCGACGAATTGCGCGCTGCCGGCGAAAACCAGCGTGCTCATCAACCCGATTTCCAGCAGCGACAGGCCCTTTTGCGCCGCAATGGCGCCAAGAAGCAGGCCGAAGGGCGCCGTCGCCAGAATGATGGGCAAGGCCTTGATGATGCCGGCAGTGAATTCGACCCGGGGCTCGTCGGGGCCATTGATGTGTTTCTGCATGGTGGTTTTCAGTGGGAGTGACTATTCAGGCGGCGGCGGCGAAGACGCCTGGTGTAATTCCCATCCGGCCCTTGAAGACCCGGTTCAGGTGGCTCTGGTCGCAGAACCCGCAGGCCGCGGCTACATCCGACGGTGCAAACCCTTTGAGCAGCAGGCGCCGGGCCGTGTGGATCCGCCGGTCGAGCAGGAAGGCGTGGGGCGTCAGCCCATAGGTCTTGCGGAAAGCGCGCAGGAGATGATGCCGGCTCAGGCCCGCGATGTGGGCGAGCGTCGTGAGGTCGATGTTCTCGCCAAGATGCGCGTCGATATAGTCGCGTACCCTCGCCAGTCCGGGATGATGGTCGAGCGCATGGGCCGCGGGCTCCAGATCGGCGTGGCGAACGAGCGACATTGCGAAGAAGCGATGGAAGAGTTCGTCGCTCTCCAGGCTGCCGTGACCGGTCTCGAGACGGCGGTGGGCCTCGGCAAACGTGGCGGCAAGTGCCGGATCGCGAATGATGGGCGTGCGGAAATGCGGCAGTGAGCGCGGCCTGCGGCCCAGCAAGTCTTCCGCGATCCCGGCGATGAAGTCGGTTTCCGGATAGGCGGTGCGATAGGCGTAGCCGCCGTCGACGGGGCATCCGTCGTGCAAGGTGCCGGGATTGACGAAGCAGACGTCTCCCGGCCGCGCGGCCCCCCGGTAGCCCGCGATGTTGACGCCCTCGCAGCCGGCGACGATGACACCCACCACATAGGTTTCGTGCGTATGCGGGGTATAGACGTGGGTCCGGAAGGTCGCCGACAGGCACTCGAGCGCGTCGTGGCGCGGCTCGCGCCAGAAGCGGGCGCGCTCACCCGCGTTCAGCACCGTCAGATCGAAGGCCTCGGGTTGGTTCATCGTCGTCATTGGCCGACTTTAGCGGCTGCGCCTGCCGGTGTCTTGGATGCAATTGCTCTGTGCGCCGCGCGTCGTTGGCGCAATCGTGCGGTTACTGGTGCTCTTCGCGGCTCGCTTCGATCAGCGCCTTGTTGAAGCTGTCGAGGGCCGCGATGTGTCGGGCAAAGCCGACGATCTCCCGCGATCCGCGTATATCGACAACGGGAATGCGGGCCATGCCGGAGGCATCGAAGAGCCGAAGCGCGGTTTCCATGGAATCGCCCGGCACGAGGGATGGCGGATCGCCGTCCGCGTCGAGTTCCCTCGGATCGTCTTCGCCGCGCGGCTCCATGAAATCGCGGACATGGACGGAACGCACGAGCCAGCCGTGGGCGCCGGATTGCAGTTCCAGCCCGCGCATTTCCAGCTGCCAGTGGAAATACGAGCGGCCATGGACGGCGAGCGTCAGGCCGGTGGAGATGCATACGGTGATCAGCAGCGCGATCGACAGCGTGTAGCCACCGGTCAGCTCGAAGACGATGACGGTGGTGGAAAACGGCGCGCCCAGCATGGCGGCGGCCACAGCGCCCATGCCGAGGATGGAATAGAGCCCCTCGGAGGAGGCAAGGTCGGGAAATACCCGGGCGGCGACCAGTCCGAAGGCGCCGCCCGCCATCGCGCCCAGATAGAGCGAGGGCGAGAAGATGCCGCCGCCAAAGCGCGAGGCCAGCGTGATCGAGGTGGCGGCGGTCTTGGCGATGAGCAGCACCAGCATGGTGACGAGCGGCAGATTGTTCCTCAGCGCCGCATCCGTCGTCTCGTAACCGACGCCCAGCACCTCCGGCCAGGCAAGCGCGATGGTGCCGACGGCGGCTCCTCCAACCACCGGGCGCAGCCAGAGCGGCATGGAGATGTGGCGCGCGACCCATTCCGACCCGGTCAGCGCGAACTGGAAGATGACGGCGACAGCGGCGCAGGTGACGCCCAGCAGCGCGAAGGCGGGAAATTCCCAGTAGGAGGTGATCTGGTGCGCGGGGATGACGAAGGCCGCGACATCGCCGAACCAGAGCCGTGCGATCAGCGTCCCGGCGACCGAGGAGATCGCGATGGGCACGATGGCAGAGAGCGCATAGTGACCGAGCACCACCTCATGGGCGAAGAGGACGCCGGCGATCGGAGCGTTGAACGAGGCGGAGACGGCGGATGCCACGCCACAGGCGAGTATCACCCTGCGCGCGGTGACGGTGAGCGAGAACAGGTTGCCGAGCGCGGTGGCGAGCGTCGCGCCCAGATGGACGACCGGTCCTTCGCGTCCCGCGCTTGCGCCCGAACCAAGCGAAAGCATGGTCAGCAGCGCTGAGGAAATCCCCGGCCAGAAAGGAAGGCCATGTCCGCCGCGCGCCCGCGCCTCCATCACATCGGCGACCGAAAACGTCCGCCGCTTGGGGATGGTGCGCAGCAGAAGGCCGACAATCAGGCCCCCGGCGACCGGCGCCGCGAGGATCACGTAAAAGGGGATGTCCCGGCTCGCCGTGACGACGTTTTCCGATGCGGTGCCGAGCCAGGGAAGTTGTATCAGGCCGATGCCGACGCGGAACAGGATCGCCGCCAGGGCCACCACACTTCCGACCACGAGCGCAAGCAGCCAGACAAGCGGTTGCCGCCTGGCGGTAAACGCCAGTGCGTTGACCCTTATGTCGGTCGCCACGAAAGTAAAACCGCTTCTCAGCGGTGTCAGTATTCTCGCCAGTGGAGACTTGTCTGTCATCGTTGGACGGGAAAGTTCTTGTTATTTTTGGTGGTTACGATTCAAGGATTTGAAATGCAAGCATAAGCGGTGTTGGATACGGAGGCGAGCGAAACCGGACGTGTTTCAGGAAAAACCGCGTGCAACCCTTGATTTTCTGCGCGTCTAGGTTCAGGACTGGCCCGTCCACGCCCGCTTACGCGTCGTCTTTCTCCGGAACACCGGCTTCCTGAACGGCGCCATCATTGGCCGGACCCCCCGCATCGACCTTTTCCCGGCCGATTCAGAGTTGTCCAGTTCATGGAAATTGCGCCGTCATGTCCGCTTCTGAAATAGCCAGTACACCAGCTGCCGAGACCGATCCCCTCGCGTCCCCCGAGGCCCGTCTCTATTCGATCCCCTCGCTTTGCGTTTTCGCCTTTCTGATCGGCCTGGTAGCCGCCACGGGCGCGGTGATCTTTCGCTACCTGATCTCGATCGTCCACAACATCTTCTACTACGGCACGTTCTCGCTCTATTACGACGCCAACCAGTTCGAGGCGCCGAGTTCGTTCGGAGCGTTGATCATACTGGCGCCTGTCATCGGCGGGCTGATCGTCGTCTTCCTGGTCAAGACCTTCGCTCCCGAAGCCAAGGGACATGGCGTGCCGGAAGTGATGTTCGCGATCTACCACAACAAGGGGAACGTGCGCGGCGTCGTGGCGATCGTCAAGTCGCTGGCATCGGCCATTTCCATCGGGTCCGGCGCTTCGGTGGGGCGCGAGGGGCCGATCATCCAGATCGGCGCGTCCTTCGGTTCAACGCTCGCCCGCACGCTGCACATGGTGCGCTGGCAGAAGATCACGCTTCTTTCGGCGGGCGCGGGCGCGGGGATCGCGGCGACCTTCAACACGCCGCTGGGCGGCGTGCTTTTCGCGGTGGAGATGCTGCTGCCGGAAGTGAGCTCGCGCACCTTCCTGCCGGTCGTCGTGGCGACCGCGACCGCGACCTATGTCGCGCGTATCGCGCTCGGGCTCGACCCCGCCTTCATCGTGCCGATCGCCGCGCTGCAGCCGCATCAGGCGGTGGATACGGTGCAACTTCTCGCCTATGCGGTGCTTGGCGGCTGTGCCGGCGTCGCGTCCTGGGCCTTCGTGAAGTTCCTTGCCTGGTGCGAGGATATATTCCCCATGCTGCCGGGCAACGAATACACGCAGAACGTCGTCGGCATGCTGATGATCGGCTGCCTGAGCTACGCCTTCTTCGTCACCACCGGCCACTACCACACCGCCGGCGTGGGCTATGCCACGATCCAGGATATTCTGAACGGCACCCCCTACACCTTCATCCTGCTGGCGGTGCTGCTGCTGGCGAAGATCGCGGCGACGTCCATCAGTCTGGGATCGGGTGCCTCGGGCGGGGTCTTCTCGCCCTCGCTGTTCATCGGCGCGACGCTTGGCGGTGCGATCGGCGTTGTCGGCGCGTTGCTTTTCCCCGAGCACGGCTTCTCGCCGGCCGAATTCGCGCTTGTCGGCATGGGCGCCCTGGTGGGCGGCGCCACCGGCGCCTCGATGACGGCCATCGTCATGATCTTCGAGATGACGCGGGACTACAACGTGATCGTGCCGCTGGTGCTGGCGGTCGCGATCGCGGTCGGTGTCCGGCGTTCGCTGATCTCGGCCAACATCTACACGATCAAGCTGCGCAATCGCGGCAAGCCGATCCCCTCCATGCGCCACACCAACATGTATCTGGTGCGCCAGGCGAAAGAGCTGATGGCGAAGAACTTCATGATTCTGCCGGTGGAGACGCCGCTCACCGAGGTGGTGGCGAAACTCTCCGCATGCGGAGCGCGGCACGTCATCGCCAGCGACGGTACGCGGATCGCCGGTTTCGCGCGCTTCGGCACCATCCCCTACGCGCCCGATCGCGACTGCGGGCAGACGCTGCGCGATATCATGTCGACCGACTACGTGATCGCGCCGCAGACCAATATCCTCAACTCGGTCATCGCTCGGATGAACCAGCGCGATCGCTCCTACGCGATCATCATCGAAGGCGACCCGGGCGTGCCGCGACCCGACGACGTGGTCGGTGTCATCGACACGTCCGAGATCGCCAGCGCAGTGGTTGCGAACCACTACGCCTGAGCCGGGGGCAGGCCCTACCTTTTCGCGGGCAATCCGATACTCCGGCCGGCTCGTTCCGGCCGGCCCAGCGCTTCGTGAAGTTTTGCGAAATGAGCAAGTCTGTCCGCGATGGCGGGTGGGAACGGCGCGACCTTGCGCGCCTTCATGTCCACATGCAGCGACATCTGTTCCGAAGTTGCCGAAAGCCAGCCGTCCGCGTGGTGAAGTTCCTGAAACGCGTGGATCCGCTTGGCGTCGAAGCCGACGATCTGGGTCGTCACCGAGACCTCGTCGCCCGGGGACAATTCGCGGATGTAGCAAAGGTGGGTTTCGGCGGTGAAATAGGAGGCGTTCTCCTTCTTCACGTAGTCCGGGCCGAGCCCGATATTGATGAACGCTTCGTCGATGGCCCGATCGAACAGGACATTGTAGTAGGCCATGTTGAGATGGCCGTTGTAATCGATCCAGTCTTCCTCCACCCGCATGGTGCTCGAGCGGAAGGGGACATCGGCATTGGGCATGAAAAGCTCCCTGGCTTGACGGTGCATGTGAGGGCGCCCGCCGCGAAAAGATTTGCGCAGCGGCGCGCGACAGTTAACAGTGGGGCCGAACATCGGAGGCCCTGCCCATTCGCGAACCGCACCCGGCGCGGTCGAACGGTCAAGATGGCGGCATCTGCCGCCTGAGGCATCAAACGCAACCTTGTCATGAAAAACAATGGGACCGACGATGGAACTGGTCCCTCGAATGGATAGGAGACGCAATATGGCGCTGGCGACGGCGGAACAGGAGGGCATGCGGGACGCCGGGGGGATCGAGGCCGCCGTGGCGCAATTGAGCGCGCGTTTCGCCGAGCGTTGCTCGATTTCCCGTTCGGTGCGCGAACACCACGGGCACACGACGACGCTGCTCGGCAACCAGTTGCCCGATGCGGTGGTCTTTGCGCATTCAACGCAAGAAGTGTCTGAGATCGTCAAGATCTGCGCCGCCAACCGCACGCCGATCATTCCCTTTGGCACAGGCACCTCGCTCGAAGGCCACGTCAATGCGCCGGCAGGTGGGGTGTGCATCGATCTCAGCCAAATGGATGACGTGGTCCACGTCTTTCCCGAGGATCTGAACTGCGTCGTGCAGCCCGGTATCACGCGCACGAAGCTCAACGAATATCTGCGCGACACCGGCCTTTTCTTCCCGATCGATCCGGGCGCGGACGCAAGCCTCGGCGGAATGACCGCGACCCGGGCATCGGGCACGAATGCCGTGCGCTATGGCACGATGAAGGACAACGTCCTGGCACTCACCGCGGTGATGCCCGACGGCTCCATCGTCCATACCGGAAGCCGCGCCAAGAAATCTTCGGCGGGCTACGATCTCACGCGGCTTCTCGTCGGCTCGGAAGGAACGCTCGCCATCATCACCGAGATCACGCTGCGCCTGCAGGGCATTCCCGAGGCGATCTCCGGCGGCGTCTGTCCGTTCCCGGACGTGGAGAGCGCCTGCAACGCGGTGATCGTGACGATCCAGTCGGGCATTCCCGTCGCGCGCATCGAGTTGCTCGATACGTTGCAGGTGAAGGCGTGCAACGCCTATTCCAAGCTCGATCTGGAGGAAAAGCCGACGCTTTTCCTCGAATTCCACGGCACGAAGGCCGGCGTTGGCGAGCAGGCGGACATGTTCGGCGAGATCGCCAGGGATTTCGGCGGCGGACCGTTCGAGTGGACCGACAAGGCGGAGGATCGCTCCCGGCTGTGGCAGGCGCGCCACGACGCCTATTGGGCCTGTCTGGGACTGCGACCCGGCGCCAAGTCGGTGACGACGGATGTCTGCGTGCCGATCTCGCGGTTGGCGGAATGCGTTGAGGCGACGCGTGCGGATATCGCCGAAACCGGGCTCGTCGCGCCGCTGGTCGGCCATGTCGGGGACGGCAACTTCCATTGCTCCATTCTGGTTGATCCGAACGACGAGCGCGAAATTGCCGCTGCGCATGCGTTCATCGAACGGTTAAACTGGCGTGCGATCGAGATGGAAGGCACATGCACGGGCGAGCACGGTGTGGGGCAGGGCAAGATGAAGTACCTGCAGCGCGAACATGGTGATGCGCTCGATGTGATGCGGGCGATCAAGCGGGCGATCGATCCGTTGAACATCATGAATCCGGGGAAGATCATACCCATGTGAGAGGACGCGATTCGCTCGCTCCGTCTTGCCTGGGCAGGCGGGGCGGGATCGTCCCTTGAACGGGAAGCGCTTCGGCCGGGCCCGCCGGATGAAGCGCGCCCGGACCAGCACCGCCACGGAGACGAACGCTGAATTCGATCTACATCACCGTCGGCATTACGCTCATCCTGGCGCTGGTCGCGGCGCTGGTGGCGCCCGTGTTCATCGACTGGAGCGCCTACCGCACCACATTTGAGGAGTATGCGGGCAAGGCGCTCGGCCACCGGGTAACGGTTCTGGGCTCGGCTGACGCGCGGCTGCTGCCGACGCCGACGCTCATCTTTTCCGACGTTCGGGTGGGCGAGGCGGAAGACCCGCTGATGGTCGTCTCGCGCTTCAAGGTGCGGGTGGAGCTGCCGCCGCTTCTGACCGGCAAGATCCAGGTCGTCGACATGGAGCTCGACAAGCCGCAGCTCAACGTGTCGCTCGACGAATCCGGCCGTATTGACTGGTTGACCGCCCATGTGCCGGCCTCCGGTTCGTCCCTTGATCCCGACGACGTGCAGCTTGAGGATGTCCAGGTCACGGACGGGTCGGTGCGCGTCGTCGATGCGCGCACGGGCAGGACCTACCGCGCCGACGACATCAATCTTCAGGTATCGGCACGTTCGCTGGAAGGCCCGTTCAAGGCCGATGGCAGCGCCACAATCGCCGGGCTGCGCCAGTCGGTGCGCATCGCCACCGGCAGGCAGGGGGTGGACGGTATCCGCATCAAGGCCGACATCCAGCCCACCGACATCATGGCCACGTTGCAGACCGACGGCGTTCTCTCCCAGAAGACCGGCAAGCCGGTCTATGCGGGCTCCTATGCGGTGGAGAGCGTGGTGCAGGTCGATGCCGGGGCAGGGGCTCAGGATACGCTGGAGCCGCAGGCGAAGCTGTGGCGCAGTGAGGGAACGTTCTCGCTCGATCCCGGCTCGCTTGAAGTGGACAAGGGATCTTTCCGCTACGGCCCGGAGGATCGCGCGGTGCGTATCGAGGGGGAGGGGCGTGTCGCATTCGGTGCCCGTCCCCGCTTCACGGCGCGCCTAGCGGCCAAGCAGATCGATCTCGACCGGTTATTCGGCGCCGGGCCACAGGACCCCGTTTCCATCGAGAACGGGGCCGGTGCCGTTATGGCCGGCATCAAGAGCCTGCCGTTACCGCCAATTCCCGGCTCGTTCCGGCTCGATCTGCCGGCGCTGGTGGCCGCGGGCGGTCTTGCGCAGGATATTCATCTGGAAGCCGAAACCCTGCCGCGCGGCTGGAATGTCACCGCGCTTGAGGCGCGGCTTCCCGGTCAGACCATTGTGTCGGGCAAAGGCGAGCTGAGGGTCAGTGATGAACCGGCCTTTTCCGGCAGCCTTCACCTCAGTTGTTCGCAGCCCTCCGCTTTCGCCGCCTGGTGGCGGCGCGGGCAGGGCGGCGCACCGCTCGCGCTCGAGCCGTTCTCGGTTTCAGCTCACGTCGAAGCCGCCGCCGATGGCGTTGCCTTGAACGGGCTGGAGGGAAAGCTTGGCGAGGCCGGTATCCGCGGCGACGTGACGTGGCGCGCGCCAACCGCCCAGGGCAGAGCCCGTGTCGCCGCCAATCTGGAAGCGGACCGGCTCGATCTCGACCAGCTTTCCGCGCTGGCCGGCGTGCTGCGCGGGAACAAGGCTTCCGGGGCGGGCAAGGCGGGGCGCGGACTGGACACGGACGTCTCCGTGCGGCTCGACGCGGGAACGCTCGTCTATTCTGGCGTTGCGGCGAACGGCGTGAAGGTTCGTGCGAGCCTTGCAGGCGACGATCTTGAGGTTGAACAGTTCTCGGCCGCGGATCTGGCGGGGGCGGAGATTTCCGCGCGTGGCCGGATCGCCAAACTGACGAGTGCGCCCGACGGCAGCTTCGAAACGAGCGTGAAGGCGAGCCGGGTTGAAGGGCTCGTGACCATGCTGAAGGGGCTCTTTCCGCAAAATCCGCTTGTCGACCGGCTTCAGGCCGGCGGTGAGGCGTTGGCCCCGCTCGATATCGCCGCCTCGATAACAGCGCGGGCGGAGGGTGACGACAGTTCGAAGGTGCGCATGGCGCTTGCCGGCGATGTGGGGGCAAGCAAGCTCGACGCGGCCGTGGATGCCACGGGCAGCGTCGATCGCTGGCGTCAGGCACAGGTGAGCGCGAACATATCGCTGAAGGCCGGGGAAGGCGTTCAGTTGCTCGGTCAGCTCGGGCTCGACGTGGTGCCGCTTCCCGGCATGGGGCGGGGGTCACTGACGTTACGGGCCGAGGGCCGCGCGGCGGATGGGCTTGCCGTGACACTGATCGGCGACGGCCTTGGCGCGTCCGCGTCCTTCGACGGTTCGCTTTCCTGGCCAGCGGGCGCGGAAGGGGCGGACGGGCCGGTCTATGAGGGCACGCTGGCCTTCAAGAGCGAGGATGTCGCGCCGATCGGCATGCTGGCCGGGCGGCTCTTGCCGATGCTGGACGGCGAGATTCCCGTCGATGCCAAGGCGAAGGTCACCGGCGTGGGGGGCTCGGCGTCGCTTGGCGATGTCACCGCGCGGCTGGGCGATGTCACGCTCGCGGGCAAGCTCGATGCCGTTCTTGGCGAGCCGGCGCGCAGGATATCCGGCGATGTGCGTGTCTCGCAGGTGGCGCTGGCGCGGCTTTCGGAACTGCTGCTGGGCGCGGATGCGTGGAGTTCGGTCGGCGGCGCGGCGGATGCGGGCAAGGCATCCCATTGGCCGGGCGCGCCCTTCGGGGCGCCGCTGATGGGAGATGGCACGATTTCGCTCAACGTGACGAGCGCGGCCGTCGATATCGGCCTGGAGCGTCCGATGGAGCGGGCGAAGTTCGCATTGCAACTCAGACGCGACGAACTGGCGATCGATGACCTTTCCGGTTCGTTCAACGGCGGCAAGCTCGTGGGATCGCTGCTGGTCAAGCGCTCCGGAGCGCAGGCGGCCGTTTCCGGAAATCTCAGCCTTAGCGGGACCGCGCTGGAGGATCTGGTCTGGCGGCGCAACGATCGGCCGGTGGCTGACGGTCTGCTCGATGCCAAGGTCGATTTCGAAGGCACCGGGCGTTCGATTGCCGGGCTTGTGGCGGGACTGGCCGGGGGCGGAAGCTTCACCATCCGCGATGGCGAGATCCGGTCCATCAACCCGGCGGCCTTCGCCTCGGTCATTCATGCGGCCGATGCCGGGCTCGACCTGAAACCGGAAAAGATCGCCAGCGTCTTCGAAAGTCATCTCGATGCGGGGGCGCTGCCCTTCAAGCGCATCGACGGCACGCTGGTGATCGCGGCGGGAACGGCCAGGGCGCGCAACGTGACGGTCGACAGTCCGAGCGCCACGGCCTTTGGGTCCGCGCAGATCGACCTGGATCGCTGGCAGCTTGAGAGCGACTGGTCGCTGAAGGTCGATCCGGGCGAGAACGCGGTGACGGGGGCGGAAGCCCAGGTCGGCGTGCTCTTCCGGGGGGCGCTGGATGCGCCCCGTCGCGAGATCGATATCCAGCCGTTCACCGCCTTCCTGACGCTTCGCGCTTTCGAGAAGGAGGTGCGGCGGGTGGAGGATCTTCAGGCCGATATCAACGAGCGCGACCGGCTGATGCGCGAGATGCGCCAGCTTCGCCGCAACGAGGAAAAGCGCCAGCGCGTGCAGGAGCAACAGTCCGAGGCTGCGGCCGAGGACGCGCGCAAGGCGGCGGAAGCGGCTGCGGCGGCGAAGCAGAAAGCTGTCCGGGAGAGGGCAGCGCAGGAGAAGGCTGCCCGGGAAAAGGCAGCTGCGGATAAGGCGGCGCGCGAGAAGGCGCAAGAGGGGGCAAAACAGGCAGTGCCCGTTCCGGCGCCGGAGCCGGGAACGGATGCCGGATCGAGCGCCTCGACGCCCAAAGAGCCCCGCGCGCCGTTGACGATGGAGGAATTCATCAAGCGGATCCGGCCGGCAATCGATGGTGGCGACAAGGCGGCCTCGCCCGGTGATGACAGGAGCAGTGTTGACCCGGTTCCTTCCACAGGGGATCCGATGAAGCTGAATGGCGGCCTCGGGGCGCCGATCGTGATCGATCCCCATCCGGTGGCACAGGCGGACGAGACAGCTTCCGGGCCATCAGACGAGAACACCGGATCGATCGGCAACAGCCCAGCGCCGCAGCGCACAAGCCCGCCGACGCGCGAACGGGCCAGACCCAAGGTTCCGCGTTTCATCACGCTTCCGGGAACCGGGAGTCGCGTGGTTCCCAATCCCGACTATCCGGGCAACTAGAGCTTTTTCCGATCCGATTGGAACTCCGGGGGCCGCACCCCAGGCGCGCCTTCATCCCTTTGCGTCGCGTTGGCGCGTGGCGGGCGAGAAAAAGTGTGCAAAGGTATCCAGCCTCGCTCCACCGCGACCGAATATCCTTATTCTTCCATATACATGGGCGCTCAGGAGGTGCCTTCTGTTTACACGAGGAATATATGTTCAGGAATATCGGGTACGTCGCGTTCGCGGCGGCATCGCTTCTCGCCGCCGGTACGGCGTCCGCAGCCGACTGGCTCCAGGGGACCTATGTCAACGGTGACAAGGACAGTCTCATGGATGAGGCTATCTTCTGCGATGGCGGCAAGGCCTATGCGGGCATGGGGCACAGGACCTATACGCTCGAAGAGAGGGACGGAAAGACGTTTGTCGTGCTCTCTTCCAACGGCAAATTCACCTTCATCGTTGCCGGTGACGGTCATAAACTGCTGCCGGCCGACGATTTCACCAAGGAATGGTTCACGAAGACCGGCCTGACGAAGGACCCGGCGCGGACGGATACCTGCAACTGGTGATCTGCCAGACATCGTGACAGAGAAAGGGCGGCACCTTGCGGGGCCGCCCTTTTCGTTGGTGAGCACGATCGCGACGACCACCGTTCAGTGGCGGGTGCCGCGATAGTGGGCGAGCACCGCCAGGCGGACAGCGGAGGCGAGCGCCGCATCCGATGCCCGGTTGTCGTCGATCTGGGCGATCGTTGCCGCAAGCGAGAGCGCGCGGTCGCGGGCGATCTCCTCCAGCGCGTCCCAGAACTCCGGCTCCAGCGCCAGGCTCGTGCGGTGACCATGAAGGGTGAGTGAACGTTTGTGCAATCTCATGCGCCGTCGTCATCGCGGCTGGGGGTCTCCAGCCGGTGTCCCTCAAGCGAACGGGTGGCCTTTTCGGTCTCGGCTTTCGCCTTGTCCTTCTCGGACCGGGTCTTGCCGAAGCGAATCCGATTCTCGGCCGCCGTGGTTTCCTTGTCGGCACGACGCCGGGCCTTGCGCGCCTGCCGCAAATTGATGATGTCGGCTGTCATGACTGTCTCCGACGCGAAGCCCCCGCCCCAACGCTTTCAAGCAACCAGGGTGCCTCGCGGTCCTTCCCAGATGCAGCCCACTACCGCAACGCGGGTGAGCCGACAAAGTTGCGTTGCCAATTGCACTTTTTATGTGGCGACGCGGTTATTCGGGCCCGAGCATGTTCTCCGGCCGCACGATCGCGTCGAATTCCTGCGCCGTCACAAGCCCAAGCCGCAGCGCTTCCTCGCGCAGCGTCGTGCCGTTGGCGTGCGCCGTCTTGGCGACCTTGGCGGCCTTGTCGTAACCGATCGTCGGTGCCAGCGCGGTCACCAGCATCAGCGAACGCTCCATCTGTTCGGTGATGCGGGCCTCGTTCGCCTCGATACCGTCGACGCAGCGCTCCGCAAACGACACCGCCGCATCGGCGAGCAGGCGCACGGACTGCAGCAGCGTTGCGGCCATGACGGGCTTGTAGACGTTGAGTTCGAAATGACCCTGCGAGCCGGCAAAGGCCATCGTCGCCTGATTGCCGACGACGCGTGTGCACACCATCGTCAGCGCCTCGGCTTGCGTCGGGTTGACCTTGCCCGGCATGATCGACGAACCGGGTTCGTTCTCGGGCAGGATCAGTTCGCCGAGACCGGAGCGCGGACCGGAGCCCAAGAACCGGATGTCGTTTGCGATCTTGAAGAGCGCCACCGCCGCCGTTTCGATCGCGCCGTGGGCCCAGACCATCGCGTCATGGGCGGCGAGCGCCTCGAACTTGTTGGGCGCGGTGCGGAAGGGCAGGCCGGTGAGCCGCGCGACCTCCGCCGCGAAGGCCTCCGCAAAACCTTTCGCCGTATTGAGACCCGTGCCGACCGCCGTGCCGCCCTGGGCGAGATCGAGCAGGCCGTCGGCCGATTGCTCGACGCGCGAGATGGCGGAAGCGACCTGGGCGGCATAGCCGGAGAATTCCTGGCCCAGGGTCAGCGGCGTCGCGTCCTGGGTGTGGGTGCGGCCGATCTTGATGATGTCCTTGAAGGCGTCGGCCTTGGTGTCGAGCGCGCTGTGCAGGCGGACGAGCGCGGGCACCAGCCTGTCGGCGATCTCGCGCGCGGCCGCGATGTGCATGGCGGTCGGGAACGTGTCGTTGGAGGACTGGCCCTTGTTGACGTGATCGTTGGGATGAACGGGGCTCTTGGAGCCCATCTCGCCGCCCAGCATCTCGATCGCCCGGTTGGAGATGACCTCGTTGGCGTTCATGTTGGACTGGGTGCCGGAGCCTGTCTGCCAGATGACGAGCGGAAAATCGCCGGTGAGCTTGCCCTCGGCAACCTCGTCTGCCGCCTTGATGATGGCATCGGCGAGGCTGGCATCAAGGAAGCCCATATCCGCGTTCACCTTCGCGGCGGCCATCTTGACGATGCCGAGCGCCCGCACGAGCGGCTCGGGCATGCGCTCGTCGCCAATGGGAAAGTTCTGGATGGAGCGCTGCGTCTGCGCGCCCCAGTAATGATCTGCGGGGACGGGGATTTCGCCGAATGTGTCGGTTTCGATGCGTGTGGCCACGGGAAGGCTCCGGAATGGAAAATGAAATCGAAGGAGGGTGCCGGAGATTTGGCGCCCCGTTCTTCGACGTCAAGCCTTCAGGCCTCTCCGGCATGCGGAGAAGGCGGGCGCGCAGTGCGCGCCGCGGCCCTTTGTGTCGTCAGTTCTTCTTGCGAAACGCGTCGAGCGAAACGACATCGGCACCGGCCGCGGGTTTTTCCTCGGCTTCGTCCTCGCCGGCTTCGCTTTCGCGCGCGGCGGCTTCGTCCTGGTTGACGGGCGAACTCTCGTTCGTCTGCAAGGTCTCGATCGTCGCGGCACCGGTCATCTGGTCGATATCGCGCAGCGTCCGGGCTGCATCACCGGCAGCGATCACCTCGGCCGGCAGTTCTTCCGCCGTCTTGCCGGGATCGAATTCCAGTGCGAATTGAACGGAGGGATCGAAGAAGCCCTTGATTGCCGCAAACGGCACCAGCAACCGCTCCGGCACACCGCCGAAGGACAGGCCCACCTCGAAAGTGTGGTCGGTGATCGTGAGATCCCAGAACTGGTGTTGCAGCACGACCGTCATCTCTTGCGGATAACGCTCTCTGAGGCGCTGGGAAATGCGCACGCCGGGCGCGGTCGTGTCGAAGGCGATATAGAAGTGATGCTCACCGGGAAGGCCGGTGCGGCCCACCTCGGTCAGGATCTTCTTCACCGCGCCGCGCAGGGCGTCCTGGATGATGATGTCGTAGCGGATCAGGTCTTCGGGCATGAGCTGTTCGACATTCAGTGGGACGCAGGGCTGGCCTGCGAACCGTTTCAATGGAGGCGCATCCGAAAGGGATGCCGTTTCGATTCAGACGTTCCGACTCGCGCGAACATGGCTCGCGCGAACATGGACCGTCACGCAGCAAAAGGAAAGCGGTCCGCACCACGCATGACCGCCGGTCGCTCCGGCTCTGCCGCCGGCCGAAGCGTTCTCTCGTGCGAAAAAAGCCCCCTCCTCATGAAAGAAGTGGAGGCTTCTGTTGCCAGGTGCCTCCGAACCCCGCCTCCTGGTGCTACCCGGGAGGGCTTTAAAGGACTACCGGCACCGCATTACGCGGCGACAGCGTTGTCCATAGCATAGTTGTCGTTTGCAACTATTGATAAGGCCCGATAACGGCGGAACCATGCCGAGCGAAAGCGCAGTCTTTACACCCTCGTCGATCCTATTTCGCCCCCGCCGGAACCCACCGATATCGCCTTGCTGCGTCGATGGGCTCGGGTGGAGGCGCCGGGTACCGCCCCCGGGTCCGAAAGGCTTATTGCACTGACCGTTTATCGCCATAGCCGGGTTGCCCCGGCAAACCGAATATAGGGAGGGGCGAGCGGAATGAAAAGAGTGTGACGGTCACGGAATTTACGTAACTGGGGATGGTTGTCGTTTCCCGCATGGCGTTGCGCCGTCTCGAAGCATGAGACCTTGCACCGCGCAGCGCGAACGAGCCGCACCTGCGCGGTGCGGTTGTCACCGTATCTGGGGAAAGCGCGGACGATTTCCGGTTTCCCTTGCCTTGGCGCGCGCTGGCTCCGACTCTTTGCCTCCAACGAATCGGAAAGCAGTCTCCATGCGGCAATATCTGGACCTGATGCGGCGGATCCTCGAGGACGGATCCGTCAAGACCGACCGGACGGGCACCGGCACGCGGTCCGTCTTCGGGCATCAGATGCGTTTCGACCTGGCGGACGGGTTTCCGCTGGTCACCACCAAGAAGCTGCATCTGCGCTCGATCATCCACGAGCTCCTGTGGTTCCTCAAGGGCGACACCAACATCGCCTATCTGAAGGAAAACGGCGTCTCCATCTGGGACGAATGGGCGGACGAGAACGGCGATCTGGGCCCGGTCTATGGCCGGCAGTGGCGATCCTGGCCCGCGCCCGACGGTGGTGCCGTCGACCAGATCGGCGATGTGCTCGCCGAAATCCGCCGCAACCCGGACAGCCGGCGGCTTGTCGTTTCCGCCTGGAACCCGGTCGATCTGCCGAAGATGGCGCTGGCGCCGTGCCACTGCCTCTTCCAGTTCTATGTCGCCGACGGCAAGCTTTCCTGCCAGCTCTACCAGCGCTCCGCCGACGTCTTCCTCGGCGTGCCGTTCAACATCGCCTCCTATGCGCTGCTGACGCTGATTATGGCACGCGCCACCGGGCTTGAGCCTGGCGATTTCATCCACACGCTCGGCGATGCGCATCTCTACTCCAACCATCTGGAGCAGGCCCGACTTCAGCTTTCGCGCGATCCGCGGCCGTTGCCGCAGATGGTGCTGAACCCGCAGGTGAGCGATCTGTTCGGCTTTTCCTTCGAGGATTTCCAGCTGGAAGGCTACGATCCGCATCCGCACATCAAGGCACCGGTCGCGATTTAGGCGACATTCAAAAAGCAGGGAGGGGGCTTGCCATGGGGGAATGTGTGCAAACCGTCATCGTCGGCGCGGGCGTCGTCGGGCTGGCGGTTGCCCGCGCGCTGGCACAGGCCGGGCGCGAGGTCATCGTTCTGGAACGGCACGGGCTGATCGGGTCGGAGATCTCTTCGCGCAATTCGGAAGTGATCCATGCCGGGATCTATTATGACACGGACTGGCTGAAGACGCGGCTCTGCGTCGCCGGCCGCAAGAAGCTCTATCCCTATCTGGAAAGACACAGCGTCGCCCACAAGAAGACCGGCAAGCTGATCGTCGCAAGCGATGCGGAGCAGCTCTCGCGGCTTTCGGGCATCATGGAACGTGCGCGGATCAACGGCGTCGACGATCTGCGGCTTCTTTCGGCCGAAGAGGCGTGCGAGATGGAGCCGCATCTGGCCTGCACCGGGGCGATCCTGTCGCCCTCCACCGGTATCGTCGATGCGCACGGACTGATGCTGGCGTTGCAGGGGGATGCGGAGGAAGCCGGCGCGATGGTCGCGTTCAATGCGCCGCTTCAGGAGGGGCGGGTCGGCGAAGACGGCATCGCGTTGGAAGTCGGCGGCGATGCGCCGATGAGCCTCCTGGCCGAAGAGGTGGTGATCGCGGCGGGGCTTGGTGCGCAGGACGCCGCCGCGCGGCTTGACGGCTACCCGGCCGATGAGATCCCGCCGATCCACCGCATCAAGGGCAATTATTTCGCGCTGAGCGGCAAGTCGCCGTTCGAGCATCTGATCTATCCGGTTCCGGTGCATGGCGGGCTGGGCACGCATGCCACGCTCGATCTTTCCGGCCGGATCAAGTTCGGGCCCGACGTGGACTGGGACGCACCCGCAACTCTGGATGTGGATCCGGCGCGCGCCGAGACCTTTTACGATGCCGTGCGCAGCTACTGGCCGGGGCTTCCCGACGGGGCGCTTGCGCCGGACTATGCGGGCATCCGCCCGAAGCTCACGACGCGTGGCGAGCCCGCCCGAGACTTTGTCATTCATGGCCCCGAGACGCATGGCGTGGCGGGCCTTGTCAGCCTTTTCGGCATCGAATCGCCGGGACTGACGTCTTCGCTCGCGATCGCCGATCACGTCGCGCACCTGCTTGGATACGGAAAGGCGCAATGAGCGTTCATATCTCCCTTATCGCGGCCGTCGCGGAAAATGGCGTCATCGGCCGCGACAACGACATGCCGTGGAAGCTCACCTCGGACCTCAAGCGGTTCAAGGCGCTGACACTCGGCAAGCCCATCGTGATGGGGCGCAAGACCTTCGAATCGATCGGCCGGCCGCTGCCCGGCAGGCCGAACATCGTCGTCACGCGCAACCCGGACTTCGCCGCGCAGGGCATCCGGGTCGTTTCGTCGCTGGAGGCCGGGCTCGAGCTGGCGCGTGAGCTTGCCGCCGAGCTTGGGGTGGGGGAGGTGATGGTGATCGGGGGCGGGGCGCTTTACGCGGAAGCGATTGCGACGGCGGACCGGCTTTACATCACACAGGTTCATGCACGCCCGCCCGGCGATACGCGCTTTCCCGAAATCGATCCGGCAAGCTGGCGGGAAGTCTCGCGGGAGGCTTGCGTCCGTGCAGAGGGTGACAGCGCCGAGACCAGCTTCGTGACGTATCACAGGGGCGGGTGACGGGACCTTTGCCGGCGAGCAAAGGGGCGAGGTGTCGTGCGAGGGTGCGACCTTCGCGTTTCCTTGTTTTTCGGTAGTTGAATTCGTGCTGCAAGACCCCACTTGCACGGGAGCCTTTGGCCTCAGGATTCTGTGGCCAAAGGTTGCGGGGAACTCCAAGCGTGCGTTCGTTGAAAGGTGCGGCTATCTCGCCTATAACCGCCGCAACGGAGTTTTTGACACTATGGACCACGGTTCCGGCCACTTGCGGCGTTCATCGTGAGGAGCGGTGAGGACCGGCGACAAAGGATGTCTTGATGCCTTGGAGTAACCAGAGCGGGGGCGGCGGCTGGAAAGGCGGCAGCGGCGGGCCCTGGGGGAACGGCGGCGGCGGAAACCAGGGTGGCCCTTGGGGCGGCGGTCCGCAGCGCGGCGGCGGTGGTGGCGGCGGAAATCCGCCCGATCTTGAGGAACTCCTCAAGCGCAGCCAGGATCGCCTGCGCACGGTTCTCCCCGGCGGTGGCGGCAATCTCGGCGCCAAGGGCATCCTTCTGGCGGTGATCATCGCGGTGGCGGTGTGGCTTCTCACCGGTTTCTATCGTGTCGAGCAGGACGAACTGGGCGTGGAACTCGTTTTCGGCCAGGTCGCCGCGCGCACGCAGCCGGGCCTGAACTACAATTGGCCCTATCCGATCGGAACGGTCTACACGCCCGCGGTGACGCGTCTGCGCGAAACCAACGTGGGGACGCAGGACTACGTCACCTCGCGCGGCGTGTCCTCCAACGACGTGCCGCAGGAAAGCATGATGCTCACGGGCGACGAGAACATCGTCGACGTGAACTACAAGGTGCAGTGGCGCATCAAGGATGCGGTCGCCTATCTCTTCAATATCGAGGATCCGGAAGGCACGGTGAAGGCGGTGGCGGAAAGCGCCATGCGCGAGGCCGTCGGTGCGGGCAAGATCGACGATATCCTGACTGAGAACCGCGCACCGATCCAGCAGGCGGTGCTGAAGCTGATGCAGACGACGCTGGACAGCTACAAGGCCGGCATCGACGTCACCAACGTGCAGATGCAGAAGGTCGATCCGCCGACCCAGGTGATCGACGCGTTCCGCGACGTTCAGGCCGCGCGCGCAGACCAGGAGCGCATCCAGAACGAGGCGCAGGCCTACGCCAACAAGATCGTGCCCGAGGCGCGAGGCGAGGCGGCGCAGGTGCTGGAAAAGGCCAACGGCTATCGCGATCAGACGATCGCGGAGGCGGAAGGTCAGGCCAACCGCTTCCTCAAGGTGTACGAGCAGTACGAAAAGGCGCCGGACGTGACGCGCGAACGCATCTATCTGGAGACGATCGAGAAGGTGTTCCGCGATACCGACAAGATCATCGTCGACGACAAGAACGGCAACGGCGTCGTGCCCTATCTGCCGCTTGACAAGCTGGGGCAGACGGGCCGCAGTACCACCGGAAGCGCCTCTGGTGCGGGAGGCAACTGATGAAAAACGGTCTTTTCGGCTTCGTCGCCATCGTCCTGGTGGTGCTGGCGGTCCTCGCCTACATGTCGTTCTTCGTGGTGAACCCGACGCAACAGGCACTGGTCCTGCAGTTCGGTGAAATCCGTCGCACGGCCAAGGACCCCGGCCTTTATGTGAAGATCCCGTTCATCCAGAACGTGGTGTTTCTCGACAAGCGTGTTCTCGATCTGAACATGGAGCCCAAGGAAGTGATCGCGGCGGACAAGAAGCGTCTCGTCGTCGATGCCTTCGCGCGCTACCGGATCGAGAACCCGGTGCTGTTCTTCCAGACGGTGAACAATGTGCGCGAGGCGGATCTGCGCCTCTCCACGTTCCTCGACGCGTCGTTGCGTTCGGAACTGGGCCGCTCTTCCTTCACCGATGTGGTGCGTGACCGTCGTGCTCAGCTGATGGAGGCGATCCGCAAGGATATCGACCGCCGCTCGGCCGAGATCGGCGTGACCGTGGTGGACGTGAAGATCCGGCGCGCCGATCTGCCGGACGCCAACAGCCAGGCGGTCTTCCGCCGCATGCAGACCGAACGTCAACGTGAGGCGACCGAGATCCGCGCCCAGGGTGAGGAACAGTCTCGCCGCATCAAGTCGCGCGCTGACCGCGATGCCACGGTTATCGTGGCCGAGGCCAGGCGTGATGCGGAAAAGATCCGGGGTGACGGCGATGCGGAACGTAACCGTATCTTCGCCGAGGCTTATTCCAAGGATCCAGAGTTCTTCGCGTTCTACCGTTCCATGCAGGCCTATCTGACGGGCATGAGCTCGAAGGACACGCGGATGGTGATCTCACCGGACTCGGACTTCTTCCGCTACTTCCTCGGCCCGCAGGGTCCTGGCGGGGTTGCGTCCGGCGTGGGGGCTTCCAAGCGCGCGCCGTCCGTACCTTCGTCCCCCGCCGGCACGCAGTGATCGGCGGCGGATGCACGACTTCATAACGGCGATCGGGCTGGTGCTCGCCATAGAGGGCACCCTCTATGCGCTCCTGCCCGGTGCCTTGAAGCGAATGATGGCTCAGGCGCAGAGCGCGCCTGAGCAGATCCTGCGGCTTGCCGGCCTTGCCGCGCTGGCCATTGGCGTCTTCATCGTCTGGCTCGTACGCGGCTGAAAGGCCGGGCGCGGGGCCGGGCGACGGCGTTTGTGGCCCGGGGTTGGATTGGCAAGTTCGCCAAGGTCGATTTTCGGCCTCAATTCGGGTTTCATTGCGTTACACACTTTCATACTGTCGTCGGCTACCGGTCGGCCCGTTGGCCCGATTGCCTGCCCGGCGGCCGGTGCCGGAGACGCCGCTTCGGCCACGAAAACAGATGCCTTCACCGGCACAACACCCCAGTGGATAGGAGACCGGCCTATGGCCTTGAACGTCCGCACCGGATTCATGCCCCGCAATTCGCTCGCCGCGCTGATGGCGCTTGCCATGGGGGCGAGCCTGGCAGCCGGTGCTTGTGCGCAGGACGCCACGAAGACGCCTGCGAGCGTGCCCACCTACGGGCCGGCCTCCGTCGCAGATCTGGCTGAAAATCTGCTCGATGCGGTGGTCAATATCTCCACTACGCAGACGGTGGCGGCCCGACGCTCGGTGCCGATGCCGCAGCTTCCCGAAGGCTCGCCCTTCCAGGAGTTCTTCGACGAGTTCTTCAACCGTCAGAACAAGGATCAGGATCAGCCCCGCCGCGTGCAGTCGCTGGGCTCCGGCTTCGTGATCGACGGCAAGAAGGGCATCATCATCACGAACAACCATGTGATCGAGGGTGCCGACGAGATCACCGCCAACTTCAATGACGGCACCAAGCTCACCGCGAAGCTGATCGGCAGCGACAAGAAAACCGATCTCGCCGTTCTGAAGGTGGAGCCGGAAAAGGAGCTGAAGGCGGTTTCCTTCGGCGATTCCGACAAGTCGCGCGTGGGCGACTGGGTGATGGCCATCGGCAATCCGTTCGGCCTTGGCGGCACGGTGACCGTCGGCATCGTGTCGGCGCGCAACCGCGACATCAATTCCGGCCCCTATGACAACTTCATCCAGACGGATGCGGCGATCAACCGGGGCAACTCCGGCGGCCCGCTGTTCGACATGCATGGCAACGTGATCGGCATCAACACCGCGATCATCTCGCCGTCCGGCGGCTCGATCGGCATCGGCTTCGCGATTCCTTCCGATACCGCCCAGCACGTCATCGCGCAGCTCCAGCAGTTCGGCGAGACGCGGCGGGGCTGGCTCGGCGTTCGCATCCAGCAGGTGACTGACGAAATCGCCGAGAGCCTCGGCATGGACCGGGCACGCGGCGCGCTGGTGGCCGGTGTGGACGATGCGGGGCCCGCAGGTGTCGCCGGGATCGAGCCCGGCGACGTCATCGTGTCGTTTGACGGCAAGGACGTGCCGGAAATGCGCGAACTGCCGCGCATCGTCGCCGATACGCAGATCGGCAAGGAGGTCGACGTCGTCCTGCTGCGCAAGGGCAAGGAGAAGGACCTCAAGGTGACGGTCGGTCTGCTCAAGGAGAGCGAAGAAGACGCCTCGGCGGCTGATGACGGTACCGACAAGGGCGAGGTTCAGCCTGCGGTGACGAGCGTGCTCGGCATGCAGCTTTCCGCGCTCGATGACGCGGGCCGCGAGAAATACAAGATCGGCGAGGACGTGAAGGGCGTGCTGGTCGACGGCGTGGAGAGCGGTAGCGCGGCGGAAGAAAAGCGCGTGGTCGCCGGTGACGTCATCGTGGAGGTGGCGCAGGAGCCGGTTGAAAAGCCCGAAGACGTCGCCAAGCAGATCGCCAACCTCAAGAAGGAAGGCCGCCGCACCGCGCTGCTGCTGCTTTCCAACCCCAACGGCGAGCTGCGCTTCGTCGCGGTGCGTACAGAGGCCGAATAGGCAAAGGGCGTTTCGGCGGCACTTTTCGCCGCCGACCGTTCGATACGGCAATAGGACAGGGCTGGATCCGGGAAACCGGGTCCGGCTCTTTTCGTTTGCGCGCGCCGGCGATGGCGGAGGGATTTCGGGCATCGTGGGGCAGGTCTAACCCGGTTTGGAGTCCCTCGCTGCTGCAGTGGCTGTCCACAGGGGCGGAAGCGTATGTCGACGAGAGTTGTAATGTTATAACATTACATATACAACGACGGGGCAAATAGATGGATTTCCCCGTGACCAATCGTGATCCCTTCCGTGCGTCCTTGATCGCGCAGCCGGCCTGGCGCCGGTGTTTGGGCGTTTTCGCCGTTCTCGCCGCCCTATGGCTGGCGGTCGCCTGGGCTGTGGCCTTGCCATGAGCCTTCCTGCAATCCGCTTTGACGACGTGACGGTTGCCTATAACCGGCACCCGGCGATCCACCACGTATCCGGCGCCTTCGCGCCCGGCAGCCTGACGGCTGTCGCCGGCCCGAACGGCGCGGGCAAGTCGACCTTGCTGAAGACGCTGATGGGCGAGCTTTCGCAAGCCGAAGGTCATGTCGACCGTGGAGGTCTTCGCGGTCGCGACTTCGGGTATCTGCCGCAGGCGGCCGATATCGACCGGCATTTCCCGCTGACGGTTGCCGACACGGTGTTGCTGGGCGGCTGGCACCGCACCGGTGCTTTCGGCGGCGTGGGGCGCGATCTGGCCGGGACCGCGCGCCGCGCACTCTCCGCGGTCGGCCTTGAAGGCTTCGAGCACCGGCATATCGGCGCGCTGTCCGCCGGGCAGTTCCAGCGCGTGCTTTTCGCGCGGCTGTTGCTGCAGGATGCCCGCGTGATCGTTCTGGACGAGCCATTCACCGCGATCGACGAACGCACCACCGGCGATCTCCTGCGGCTGATCCGGCGCTGGCATGGCGAGGGGCGAACCGTGATCGCCGTCCTGCACGATTTCGATCAGGTGCGGGCCCATTTCCCCTCGGCGCTGCTGCTGGCGCGCGAGGCGATCGCCTGGGGCGACACCGAAACCGCGCTTTCGCCGGAAAACCTGCTGCGTGCGCGTGCCATGGCGGAAAAATGGGATGATGACGCCGCGCCTTGCGTCGTCGCCAGGGAGGCGGCGGCATGAGCCTCTATGTCTGGCTCGTGGAGCCTTTCGTCAATTACGGCTTCATGCGCCGCGCGCTGGTCGCCTCTCTCGCGCTCGGACTGGGGGCGGGGCCTGTCGGTGTTCTGCTGATGCTGCGGCGCATGAGCCTTGCCGGCGATGCGCTGAGCCACGCGGTGCTGCCGGGCGCGGCGATCGGGTTTCTGATCGCCGGCGGCCTGTCGCTTCCCGCCATGGGGCTCGGCGGGCTCATTGCGGGTCTGAGTGTCGCGCTGCTTTCCGGGCTCGTCAGCCGCACCACCAACCTCAAGGAAGACGCCAGCTTTGCCTCGTTCTACCTGACGTCGCTGGCGCTTGGTGTGCTGATCGTCTCGCTGCGCGGCTCGAACATCGACCTCCTGCATGTGCTTTTCGGCACGATCCTTGCCATTGATCCCGAAGCCCTGACGCTGGTCGGCATCATCACGTCGGTAACCCTGATCACGCTGGCGCTCGTCTACCGGCCGCTGGTGGCGGAGTGCTTCGATCCCGGCTTTCTCAGGGCCGTGGGCGGACGGGGGCCGCTCTACCACCTCGTGTTCCTGTTCCTCGTCGTGATCAATCTGGTCGCCGGGTTTCAGACTCTCGGCACGCTGATGGCTGTCGGCATGATGATGCTTCCCGCCGCCGTTTCGCAGCTCTGGGCGCGCACTCTGCCGGGAATGGTCGTCGTGGCGGCCGTGACCGCCGCGTTCTCCGGCTTCATCGGGCTGATCGCCTCCTATCACCTGCGCTTTGCCTCGGGGCCGACGATCATCCTGACCGCCAGCCTGATCTATTGCGTCTCGTTGCTTGCCGGTCCGTCCGGGGCACTGCGGCGCCTCATCAAACGCCCGCATCTGGCGGGCTGAACCTGAAGGAGACTATCCTTGAAGACGAGAAACCTGCTGTTCGCGCTGGCCGGTTCGCTGGCGCTGAGCGTCGGCTCGATGGGTGCGGCCTCGGCCGAAACCGTCAAGGTCGTGGCGAGCTTTTCCGTGCTCGCCGATGTGGTGAAGAATGTCGGCGGCGACCACGTTGAGGTGACGAGCCTCGTGCCGGCGGAAGGAGATCCGCACGAGTTCGAGCCCTCGCCCGAGGATGCCAAGGCGGTGAAGGCGGCCGCGGTGACCTTCGTCAGCGGCGAGGGCCTTGAGACATGGTTCGAACGTCTTGCCAAGGCCTCGGGCGCGGAAAAGGCTCCGGTCGTCGTCTCCGAGGGCATCAAGACGCACTCGATGGACGAGGACGGCGAGACGGTTCCCGATCCGCACGTGTGGAATTCGATCCCGAACGTACTGATCTGGGTCGGCAACATCGAAAAGGCGCTTGCCACGGCCGACCCGGAAGATGCAGCCGCCTTCAAGGCCAACGCCGCGAAATACAGCGCCGAGTTGAAGAAGCTGGACGCCGAGATCCGAAAGAAAGTCGCGGCCGTCCCGCAGGACAAGCGCAAGGTGCTGACCAGCCATGATGCGTTCGGCTACTACGGCGAGGCCTATGGCGTGACGTTCCTTTCGCCGCTTGGCATCTCGACCGAAACGGAAGCCTCCGCAGCAGAGCTCGCCGAACTGATCGATCAGATCAAGGCGGAGGGCATCAGGGTCTACTTCCTGGAGAACTCCAACGACTCGCGTCTCGTGAAACAGGTCGCGGCCGCCACGGGCGCGGAGCCGGGCGGTGAGCTCTATCCGGAATCACTGTCGGCCGCCGACGGTCCGGTGCCGACCTATCTCAAGCTGATGCAGTACAACACCGACGCGATCGTTTCCGCGATCTCGAAGTAGGACGGATACGCTGCAACCGATGATTGGCCCGTGGGACTGTTGGTTCCGCGGGCTTTTTCGTTGTTAGGGGGCGATCTCGGTCCGTGCGTTTTCCGCTTGTTCCCCTCTCCCCCCTTGTGGGGGAGATGTCACGCGCATGCGTGACAGAGGGGGGCGCCGCTTGCTCTGAACCTGCCGCTCTAACCCCCCTCTGTCGGCAAGGGCCGACATCTCCCCCGCAAGGGGGGAGAGGGGAACAAGGGGCGAATTCTCGAACAACTGCCGATTTGTGGCCCCGTTCCTACTTCGCGAAATCCTCTTCCCGGTATCCTTGGAGATAAAGCAGGGCCGTCAGGTCGCCGTGGTCGATGCGGGCCGCGGCCTCCGCAGCCACCGCCGGCTTGGCGTGGTAGGCGACGCCGACGCCGGCTTCCTTGATCATGGCGAGATCGTTGGCGCCGTCGCCCACCGCCATCGTCTGCGAAGGATCCAGCCCCAGTTTCCCCGTCAGGCGCTTGAGGTGCGCGAGCTTGGCATCTTTGCCGAGAATCGGCTCGCGCACGGTGCCCGTCAGCGTGTCGCCGGCGGCCTCCAGCGTGTTGGCGTGGTTCTCGTCGAAGCCGATCATCGCGGCAATGGCTCTGGTGAAATGGGTGAAGCCGCCGGAGACCAGCGCGCAGAGCGCGCCGTTCGCCTTCATGGTCTGCACGAGCGCTCGGCCGCCGGGCGTCAGCGTGATGCGTTCGTCGATAACGCGCCGGATGGCGGCGACCGGCAGGCCCTTGAGGGCAGAGACCCGTTCGCGCAACGCCGGCTCGAAGGCGATCTCTCCGCGCATCGCACGTTCGGTGATGGCGGCGATGCGATCCTTGAGACCCACTTCGGCCGCCAGTTCGTCGATGCATTCCTGGCCGATCATGGTGGAATCCATGTCCGCCAGCAGCAGCCGCTTGCGCCTGCCTTCGGCCTTCTGCACAAAGACATCGACCGGCAGGCTCGCCAACGCATCACGTAATGTGGCGATGAAGCCGCCGTGGTCGGTGATGGAGCCGGCCTCGAAGGGGAGATCCGCCGCGACGCCGGGCTTCAGCACCTGCGTTTCGCCGACGCCGGGCATGAGGCGCGACAGGCGTGCCATCAGCGCGTCATCGATGGCCGGTTCCGCAGGATTGGAAATGAGCGTTGCGACGTGTGACATGAATGATCCGGTTAAACATGAGACCTTCGGGCGTGTCGTCCTGATAGCGGGACCGACGGCGAGCGGCAAGTCGGCTCTGGCGCTGAAGGTCGCGAAGGCGGCCGGCGCGGCCATCGTCAATGCCGACAGCATGCAGATCTACCGCGATCTGCGCGTGCTCTCCGCCCGTCCGGGCGTGGAGGAGGAAGCGCAAGCCGAACATCGTCTTTATGGCCATGTCGATGCTTGCGAGCCCTATTCGGTCGGCCGTTGGAGCGACGAGGTGGCCGCTGTTCTGGCGGAACTCGCGGGCCGTAACGTTCCAGCGGTCGTGGCGGGTGGCACGGGGCTCTATTTCAAGGCACTGACGGAGGGGCTGTCGCCGGTGCCATTGGTCGATGAAGAGATTCGCGCGCACTGGCGCGCGGCGGCGGAGCGTATGCCGGCGCAAGAGATCCATGCGGCACTCGCACGGCGCGATCCCGTCATGGCGCAGGCGCTCAGGCCGAGCGACACGCAACGAATCCTGCGGGCGCTCGAGGTCATCGAAACGACGGGGCGCTCGCTGAGCCTTTGGCAGGGCGGGGCGGGCGAGCCGCTTGTCGGACAGGATGCCATCCGTCTCGTCATCGCGCCCGACCGCGCCTGGCTGCATGCGCGCATCAACGAACGTTTCGAGGATATGGTCGCACAGGGTGGGCTGGAGGAGGCGCGCGCGCTTGTGGCGCGCAATATCGATCCGGCCATGCCGGCGCTGAAGGCGATCGGCGTGCGTCCGCTCGCCGAAGCCGCGTGCGGGACGCGTGATCTTGGTGAGGCGATCGAACGGTGCAAGACGGACACCCGCCGCTACGCCAAGCGGCAGGAAACGTGGTTCCGCAACCAGATGGGCGACTGGCCCCGGATCTCGCCGGACGAGATCGATGCGACTGCCGCGCGGGTGGTGCGCGAGTTGGAGGCGATGGAGGGATGAGCCTTCCGGTCGGGCTTCGCGACTGCATTTGCGGGGCGCGGTGGGTGTCGGAGCGGACGGTCGCGCACCTGCCGGACGGACCGGGTTCCTATGTCCTGCTGATTCGCCTGCCGCGACGGCTCCCCCTCGACATGCCACGGCTCGGCAACCCGGTGCTCAGCCGTGGCTGGTATGCCTATTGCGGCAGTGCGCATGGGCCGGGCGGCATCCGCGCCCGGGTGTCGCGCCACATGCGACGCGAGAAGACGCTGCGCTGGCATGTCGACCGGCTGACGATCGCGGCCGGCGAAGTGCGGGCCGCGGCGTTTGCGGATCGCGGCGAATGCGATCTTGTCGCCACGCTCATGCAAGCAGGTTTCACGGTCCCCGTGTCCGGCTTCGGCAGCACCGATTGCCGCGTGTGCCCGGCGCATCTGTTGCGGTGGCCGGGGCAGGGGGCGACGGTCGTCGGCAGTGCTGTCACCTGAGAAGCGGCAGGCGTCCAAAGCGGCGGTCCACCGCCTTGCGCGGTCCGGCGAACAGCAGCGCCTGCGGCACGTGATCGGCCAGCGGCTTTTCGGCGATGCGCATCGTGTAGTCGTCGTAGTTGCGGGCCTCGAAGGCGGAGCGCATGTAGGCGAGGCGCAGCGGCAGGTCGGCTCCATCCTCGAAAAGCTGCGGCAGATCCTCGGCCGGTGCGGCGAGGATCGGCAGGGCGACGGTGGTTATCCCTTCCAGCGTGATCCCGTCGGCGGTTGGCGTCGCGGCGCCCACGAGGTCCGGCTGAAGCTTTCCGAGGCTCATCGCCAGAACGGCGGCGAAATTGGCCTGCAGTCCTTTCGGCAGTTCTTGCGAGAGGATGATGACGGGTTTGATCGGCATGTTGGCTTCCTTCGTGACGGAAGGGGGCTCATGCCACAGCGCGTGCTGGCGGGATTGGACGAAATTGACCTGTCAGTGCCGGATCAGAACGCCCGGCGAAACGCCGTAGTGGCGCCGGAACTGCCGGATCATGTGGGCCTGGTCGCAGAAGCCGGCGGCGAGTGCGGCTTCCGCGGCCGGAACGTTGTCCAGCATCAGGTCGCGGGCAAGCTGGATGCGGCATTGCACGACATAGCCGTGCGGCGTCATGCCGGTGGCGCGGGCGAAGCTGCGGATCAGGTAGGAGGGCGAGAACCCGCGTTCGGCCGCCAGATCCCGCAGGCTCAGCCTCTCACCCGCCGTCACGCCGGACGCGATCCTCTCGCGCAAGGCGCGGATCATGCCGGGCTCGTGTCCGGGCCGGCGCAACGGGACCCCCGCATAGCAGGCGAATGTGCGCGCGAGTACCTCGTGCACGGCCTCCTCGACCGCGAGCCTCCAGCCCGGTCCTTGCGCCGCGTTCAGCCGGTCGGCCAGGAGTTGCAGGTAGTATGTCACCCGCAGGTCGCGATCGCGCGGCGCGACCTCGCGAAAGCCGGTGAGCCGGCGCAGGCCGAGCGAGGCGCGCACGGCGTCCTCCGTGGCATAGACCATGTTGTAGCGCACGCGGTCGGCCACGGCCCTGCCCGTATGGGGTTCCTCGGGATTGAGAAGCGATAACGAGCCGGCCGGCAGGATGACGCTTTCGCCGCGACAATCATAGCCGCCGGCCCCGTCGGCGATGGCGCCGATGGCGAAGCCCTCGTGGCTGTGCCGGTTGAAGGTCTGGGTGCTGAAAGAGGCCTCGAAGACCTCGATGCCGTGATGCCAGCCAAGATGATGGTAACGGTTACGCTGCATGGCGAGACAATCGCGTTCCTGCCGGACGAGACACGCTCAGGCCTCGTCACCCGGCGCTTGCGCTTTGGCGTCGAAGATCCTGTCGATGTCGGCCTCTCCCATCACTCGCCATTCTCCGGGGCCAAGATGCTCCGGCACGTCCAGCCCGCCGATGCGGTCGCGGTGGAGGGTCTCCACGTGGTTGCCGAGCGCTGCGAACATGCGGCGGACCTGATGGTACCGCCCTTCGGTGATGGTGAGGCGGGCTTCCGTTTCCGACACGACCTCCAGCGCCGCGGGCGCCAGCGGCTTGTCCTCGCCTTCCAGCATCAATGTGCCGGCGGCGAACGCATCCGCCTCGTCGCCGCGCAACGGACGGGCGAGCGTCGCCACGTAGCGCTTGGCCACATGGTTCTTCGGCGAGATGATGCGGTGCAGCAGCGTGCCGTCGTCGGTCAGGAGCAGCAGACCGGAGGTCTCCTTGTCGAGGCGGCCGACGGTGGAGAGCGCCGGATCGCGCCGCCGCCAGCGTTCGGGCAGCAGCGAATAGACCAGCGGCCCCGCCTCCTTGTGCGAACAGGTCACGCCCTCGGGCTTGTTCAGCATCAGGCAGAGGCCGGGCAAGGGATCGAGTGGCTCGCCGTCGATCTCCATGCGCTCGGGCAGGTCCGCATCGAGCGCGATGCGATCGTCCGCCTTGCGCAGTTCCGACCCGTCGAAGACGATGCGGCCGGAGCGCGCGAGGATCTGGATCTCGCGGCGCGAGCCGTAGCCCATGTTGGCGAGAAGCTTGTCGAGCCGGATGGCCTTGGTCATTTGCGGGCCTCGAAGAGCTTGAAGCCGGCCACCTCGCCGCGCGGCTCCACGCGGGCGAAGACTTCGCGCAACGGAGCCTCGTAGGGCAGGTGGCGGTTGGCGGTGAGCCACAGCACGCCGCCCTTTCGAAGCGCACCGGCGGCTCGGCGGATGAAGGTCTGGCCGAGCGCGCGGTTCTCGGATCCCGCCTCGTGGAAGGGCGGGTTCATCACCACGAAATCGAGATCGCCGGCAATCGGTGCCGTGCGCACGTCTGCCCAGTGAAAGTGGGCGCGCGGATCGGCGATGTTGCGGCGCGCGGCTTCTACGGCGCGGTGGTCGAGATCGTAGAGATCGAGGCTGGTGACGGATGGCGAGGTCAGCACGCGGGCCGACAGGATGCCGAGTCCGGCCCCGAAATCCGCGCCCTTGCCGGAAAGCTGCGGCAGCACGTCGACAAGCGCCGCGCTGCCCGGATCGAGCCGGTTCCACGAGAAGATGCCGGGCTGGGTCCACAGGCCCAGGGCCTCGTCGAGGCGCGGGGCGCCGCGGGCGATGGCCTCATCGAGGTTGTGAAGTTCGGCCGGTCGCTCGCCGGTGCAGATGCGGTGATGATGCTTTGATGTCTGTTCGGCATCGAGGCCGAAGGCGGCCAGTTCCTTGGCGAGCCGGCTGCCGCCCTTGTCCTTCGGCGCGAGGATGGTGAAGGGCGCGCCGGGCTTCAGTGCGCGCAAGCCATGCGCCATGGCGAAGGCGCGCTCGTCCGTGCCCGGAGGCGCGAGCATGATCAACGCGTCGAGCGAGGTATCGTTCAGCGTCTCTGCGACGCGCGCGCCCGGCACGAGCGGCGAGAGCTGGAGGGCGTCCGCCGGGATATCGACAAGCTCGCGCGAGGGTGCGCCGTAAAGGCCAGTGGTCATGGGATGTCCGTGGATCGTTTGCTGGCGTGGGAATAGCAGGGGCCGGGGGGAGGGGGAAGAGCGGTTGGTGACGGGGAGAAGAATTCGGAGCGGCTGCGCCGCGCTTGCCCACGCTGGATTCCGGATCAGCGCGCGGCTTCGCCTCGCTTGTCCGGAATGAGGGAAGTTGGGTCTGGCTTCAAGCCCGCCACTTGTTCCTCATTCCGGGCGGTCTGCAGCGAAGCTGCATGGCCAGACCCGGAATCCAGCGCAACATGCGCGGCAAAGCCGCTCCTTTTCGCTTTCCTTTGTCCGCGCGCGAATGCCAACAAAAACAGGGCCGGCGCAATGGCCGGCCCCTTCCTGCTCATAGTCCGCTCCCGCTCAACTCGCCTTGAGGGCGCCGCCGGCCGGGTTGGAGGACTTCATGCGCAGCGCCAGACGGTTCATCGCCGAGACATAGGCGCGTGCGGAGGCGACCAGCGTATCGGTGTCCGCGCCCTTGCCGGTGGCGATCCGCCCGCCGGCCTCCAGACGGACGGAAACCTCGGCCTGCGCATCGGTGCCTTCGGTGACAGCGTTCACCTGGTAGAGCGCCAGATGTCCCTCGTGCGGCATCACAGCGCGGATCGCCTTGAAGGTCGCGTCCACCGGGCCGTCGCCGTTGGCTTCCTTGGTGATGTGCTGGCCGTCGACTTCCATGGTGATGATCGCCTTCTGCGGTCCGCCGGTGCCGGCGATGACCGTCAGCGCGATGACCTTGGCCATCTCGTCGCCACGCGTGGAGATCTCGTCCTCCACCAGCGCCTCGATGTCCTCGTCGTAGACGTTCTTCTTGCGATCGGCCAGATCCTTGAAGCGGCGGAAGGCGTCGGCGAAGGCGTTGTCGCCCAGCTCGAAGCCCAGATCGGACAGCTTCTCGCGGAAGGCGTGGCGGCCGGAATGCTTGCCCATGACCAGCGAGGTCGCCTTCACCCCGACATCCTCGGGCTTCATGATCTCGTAGGTCTCGGCGTTCTTCAGCATGCCGTCCTGGTGGATGCCGCTCTCATGCGCGAAGGCGTTCTTGCCAACGATCGCCTTGTTGTACTGCACGGGGAAGTTGGTGACCGCGCCAACCAGCTTGGAGGCCCGCATCAGGAACTGCGGCTTGATCGATGTGGTGTAGGGCAGCACGTCGTGGCGGGTGCGGATCGCCATGACGATCTCTTCCAGTGCCGCATTGCCGGCGCGCTCGCCCAGCCCATTGATGGTGCATTCGATCTGCCGCGCGCCGCCGGCGACACCGGCCAGCGAGTTGGCGACCGCGAGGCCCAGATCGTTGTGGCAGTGGACGGAAAACACCGCCTTGTCGGCGTTCGGCACCGTCTCGCGCACCTTGATGAACAGCTCGCGATATTCCAGCGGCGTGGTGTAGCCGACCGTATCGGGAATGTTGATCGTCGTGGCGCCGGCCTTGATGGCGGCCTCCACGCACCGGCACAGGAACTCGAACTCGGTGCGGGTGCCGTCCTCCGCGCTCCATTCCACATCGTCCACCCAGTTGCGGGCGCGCGCCACGCTTTCGGAGACATGCTGCAGGACCTCGTCCGGCTCCAACTGCAGCTTGAATTTCATGTGGATGGGCGAGGTGGAGATGAAGGTGTGAATGCGCGGCTGGCCTGCCGGCTTCACCGCCTCGCCGCAGCGGTCGATGTCCTTGAAGGCCGCGCGCGACAGACCGGCGATGACGGAGTTCTTCGAGCGCCGTGCGATCTCCTGCACGCTTTCGAAGTCGCCGTTGGAGGCGATCGGGAAACCGGCCTCGATGATGTCGACGCCCATTTCGTCGAGCAGTTCGGCGACTTGCAACTTCTCCTCAAACGTCATCGAGGCGCCGGGCGACTGCTCGCCGTCGCGCAGGGTGGTGTCGAAGATCCGTACGTGCTCGGCTTCGGAAGAGACGGAGGAATTGGTGTTGGCGGCGTCATTGCCTGCACTGGTGGCAGCGGGGGTTCCTGCGGTCATTGCGGGGGTCGTCCTTCGGTTTCCTTGCCCGGGGCCTGCTGTTTTGCGAATTTGCGGCCGTTGGGGCATCAACGTTCATTCGGGCTTGTCGCTCGGTATCTGAAACTCCCCTGAGTGCCCGCCCTTCAAATAAGGGGCAGTCGACGCTCAGGGGCAGATAAGGAGGAGTGCGCCGAGAAGCGAAAGGGAAAGAAGGGCAATAAGGGAGGGGGCGCCGCGCAGTCGCGCGTCGATCGCAAGTGCCGAAATGTTGCGGCGGGCGATCATGGGTCCCGTCAGTCTCCGCTTTGCCGTTTCGTTGCTTCGGCGTGGTTCGCCGAAGCCACTGTCATCAAGGTATCCGCTGTCGCGAAGGTCGTGTGCGAAGCAGTGTGTCCGCAGCGGGTTATCGAAAGATTAAGCCGCTCACCTGAATATTAAGAAGGTGTTTAGGTGATCGGGCGCGCCGGCGCAAGCGACTTTGTGCGATGGAAGGCCGGGCCGCAACGATGCGAGTGCCGCGAAATGTATCCAGGGCCTCAGATAAACAACTCGCCGCGCGCCACGATGACGGCTTGACCGCCAATGCGCACAGCGCTCAGCGCGTGAGCCTCGATATCGATCTCAAGATCGATCAGCGAGGGGCGTCCCATCTCGAAGCCCTGCTCCAGGCGGATGAAATGCGTGCCGTCGGTGGGCTTGTCGAAAGAGAGGACCACACCGGCGAACGCCGCCGCCGCCGAGCCCGTGGCCGGATCTTCGACAATGCCCATGTCGGGAGCGAACATGCGAGCGCGGAACGTGGTTCGGTGGTTGCGGGTGTCACGGCAATAGATGAAGGCCGAGTTATGGTCGCCATCACCGAAGGCATCCACCCAGGCGGCCAGGTTGGGCCTGGCGCGCCCCAGCGCATCCAGCCCGCCCACCGGCACGAAGGCAAAGGGGACGCCCGCCTCGAAGGCCGAGGGGCGGTGATTTTCGAAGCCGATGTCGGAGGTCGTGAGATCGAGGGCCGCCGCGACTTCTGCCTTGTCACCGAGACTGATGCCATGGGGTTTGGCGATGCGCGGTGCGTCGAATTCGGCAAAGCCCGCGGCTTTGGGCTGCAACTTCACACCACAGCGTACGGAGCCGACCGTCTCCTCCAGCACGACCATGGCGTCCTGCGCCTGATCGATTTCGCCGAAGCGGTCAGTGGCGAGCAGGATGGCGGTTCCGATGGTGGGATGGCCGGCAAAGGGAAGCTCGCGTGCGGGGGTGAAGATGCGCACCCTCGCGGAATGGGCGGGGTTGTCGGGAGAGAGGATGAAGACCGTTTCCGACAGATTGAACTCCGCCGCGATTTTCTGCATCGCCGCGTCTTCAAGGCCGTCCGCATTCAGCACGACCGCAAGCGGGTTGCCCGCAAGCGCCTGATTGGTGAACACGTCGAGGATGGCATAGGGTCGCGACATCAAGCTTGTTCCCGGCTTCAGGTTGGCGTTCGGACGGCGGCGCGGGAGATACTCCCTCAGCGTTCTCCAATACCTGAAAGGGGGGCGGCGCGGCCAACAAAATATACTCTTGCGCCGCCGGAATTCGTCGCAGACCGGTCGCATTTCCTCTGTGTGTCACCAAAGCCGCAGGCAACAGGGTTCGGTTTTCGCCGAAAAACGCCGCAAGGCCGGTCTTTTCGCATCCACCTCCGGGGCGCGGCTGTTCCGCCACTTATGCTTAATTTTTCGTAAATCCGATCCAAACGCGATGCGGCGCTTCGCGTCGGCCGGAGTCTGTCGCGAGATCGTCTCAACACGTGGCGAGGGGCGGCTGATGCTTAAGTGAAATTACATGAGTTCATGTCAAAATTGCTCTTGAAACAAGCATCAATACGGCGAATGCCCGGTCTGCTGGCGAGGAAACGTCCATGAAAACGATTAGAGCCAAATTGTGCCTGGTGATTGTAGGGTTGGCCATCTTTGCGTCAGCTGCGATTTTTGGTGTATCCCAGTGGGTCTCCAGTCACATGGCCGAGACGGCTCTTACCCGGGAGGTCAACGGCGCGCAGCAGCAGCTGAAGGCGTCGATCGAAGCGGAAAGCCGGCAGGCCTTGATGCTGGCGAGCCTTGTCGCCGGTGACGCAGGGGTGCGGGAGACATTCGCAGCCGGCGACCGCGACGCTCTCGCCAGCGAATTCGAAGCCTCCTTCGCGGACCTCAAGAAGAACTTCGGCGTTCGCCAGTTCCAGTTCCACCTTCCGCCGGCGATCTCGTTCCTGCGCGTTCACAAGGTGGCGAAATTCGGCGACGATCTCGCGGGCTTCAGAAAGACCGTGGTTCAGACCAACGAAACACTGAAACCGGTCTGGGGTCTTGAAAAGGGCGTTGCCGGGATCGGAAATCGAGGCGTCGTACCGGTTTTCAGCGATGGAAAGCACATTGGCTCGGTGGAGTTCGGCCTCGGCTTTCATGAGAATTTCGTCTCCACCTTCACCTCACAGACAGGGTATCCGCTGGCGGTGCTGCGGCCGTCCGATGCGGGCTACGACATTATCGGCAATACCCTGCCGGACGGCTTTGCGCCACAGGCACTGATGAGGGAACTGGCGGGCGAGGGAAGCAGTATCGAAAGCGGTGACTATCGCATCACCCGCGTTTCGGTGACCGACTACTCCGGTCAGCCGATCGCGGTCGCGCTTCTCGCCGTGGACCGCTCCGCCTATCAGGCGATCGCGCTCACGGCCCAGCTCACCGGCATTGCCCTTTCCGTGCTGCTTCTCGCGATCGCCGGTGGGATCCTCTATTTCTCCAATCGCACGGTTCTGCGCCCGCTCAAGTGCGTCGCCGGCGAGATTGTGGCTCTTGCGGGCGGCGCCCGCGACATAGCCGTGACGGGGACGGAACGCGCGGACGAGATTGGTGACATGGCCCGTGCGGTCGATATCTTCCGTGTCGATGCCATCGAGCGGGAACGCCTGGAGGATGAGCACAGGCGCAATCAGAGGGCGCGCGAAACACGGCAGCAGCGTGTGGAACAGCTGATCGAAACCTTCCGCGCCACAACGCAAGGGTTGTTGTCCTCCGTAGAGGAAACCAACGCAGATCTCCAGTCGACGGCCAGGGGACTTGAGCAGGTCGCGGCGGCGAGCGCGGAACAGGCGCGTGGCGCGGCCGCTGCATCCAGTGAAGCGGCTGGCAACGTGCAGACGGTGGCATCGGCGGCAGAAGAGCTGTCGTCGTCGATTTCGGAAATCTCGCATCAGGTGGTCCGCACGACCGATATCGTCGGTCAGGCGAACGGTGCGGCCCAGTCCACCAACGAAAAGGTGGCCGGGCTCGCGCGATCGGCGCAACGGATCGGCGACGTGGTGTCCCTCATCCGCGATATCGCCGAGCAGACCAACCTGCTGGCGCTGAACGCGACGATCGAGGCCGCTCGCGCCGGAGAGGCCGGGCGCGGTTTCGCGGTTGTCGCTGCGGAAGTGAAGGAACTGGCGACACAGACGTCGAAGGCGACGGAGGAGATCGCCTCTCAGATTTCGTCAATCCAGATCGCGACGGAGGAGGCCGTGGGGGCAATTGGCGGTATCACCGGCACGATGGACGAGGTGAACGGCTACACGGCAGCCATCGCGGCCGCGGTCGAGCAGCAGGGCGCCGCGACGGTCGAAATCAGCCGAAACATCCAGAATGCGGCGGCGCAGACACAGACGGTAGTCAAGAGCATCGGTTCGCTGGACGAGGCGGTCGGGCAAACCAATCAGTCCGCGGCGTCGATGCTCGCCGCAAGCACTGACGCGACGTCGAAAGGAAGATCCTTCCAGGAAGAAATCGCGCGCTTCCTGAAGGACGTCGCGGCCGCGTGATATCGCAATGTTGGAGTGTCTTTGGATCTGCCTAGCCGGTAAGCCCGGCCGGGCTTTTGCCTGGGGCTCACGGAAGCTTGCGTGTGTCATCGAGTGTGGCTTAGGTTCCTATAGTATTCATTTGAATTGTCTTTCCTCCGTATTGAGGAGATGCCGTGAACGCGCGTGTCGTTATAGTCGTCTTCCTTCTGCTGATTTCCGGCTCTGTACAAGCGGTGACCATCGAGAGCCGCGTCAATCGCGGCGGGCGCGGGGTGGCAAATTTTCAGTTTGATCGGCCCAATGCGCTTGATCATGAGCTGTTTGGCAAGATGCGCCTTCCCGTCGAAGGTATCGATTTCGACATGCTCGAAGCGGCGGCCGAACTTGGCGATGCGAGCGCGCAATACAGGCTCGCCCTTCTCTACGAAAGTGAAACGGCCGGGTACACGAACCTGACAATGGCGGTCGATTGGTTCGCGAAGGCGGCGGCGCAAGGGCTGCCTGAAGCGGCTGCCTCCCTTGCCTGGTACTACGACGTGGGCGGGCCGGTCGCTGTCGACGAGAAGCAGGCGTCGCGGCTCTACTGGCGTGCTGCCGAGCTTGGCAACGACTGGGCGGCGATGCGGCTGGCCTTGATGTATCTGAATGGCAGAGGCGTGCCGCAGGACGATGATCAGGCTCTGTTCTGGATGAAGTCGGCGGCGCGCAACGGGGTCGCTTATGCCAGCTACTCGCTTGGCCTGATGTATGCCCGTGGCGAGGGAGTCGCGATCGACTACCAGGAGGCCCGAACCCGGTTCGAACGAGCGGCCAAAGACGGGAACGACAGAGCAATGGCGATGCTCGGCGTTCTCTACGAACAGGGGTGGCTGGGAGACGCCGATCCCGTCAAGGCAGTCGAGTATTACCGAAAGGGCGCCGACGCCGGGGATGCGACGGCGCAGCGTTTTCTCGGTCAGATGTACAACGCTGGAAAAGGTGTCGACAAAGATGCCGCAAAGGCTGCCGACTACTATCGCATGGCTGCGGATCAGGGCGACGGCAAGGCGATGCTGCTCCTGGGCGAGGCCTACGAGAATGGCAGCGGTGTTGCGCAAGACTACGCGCGCGCGGCTGAAATCTATCGCGGCGCCCAGGAGCTTGAAACCAAAGGCGATGCCGACGCCTACCTTGGCTATCTGATCGAGAGCGGACTGGGGCAACCCCAGGATGCCGCAAAGGCACTGGAACTCTACCGAACGGCAATCGACAAGGGCTCCACATTCGCGCTCTATCGATTGGGCCTGCATTATTCGGATAGCGAGGCGCCTGATCGTGATTACGCTCTCGCCCGATCCTATTTCCGTCGCGGTGCCGAGTTGGGCGATGGCGACTGTCAGGTGGGCCTGGGCAAGCTCTACTGGAAAGGTCGCGGCGTTGGTGTGGACAAGGCCGAGGCGGTGCGATGGTTCTCTCTGGCCGAAGAGCAGGGAATGACCGAGGCGGCGCTCTATCTGGGGTTCTCCTACAGGATCGGTGAGGGCACCGAGCAGGACTTCGACAAGGCACGCATCTATCTGACGGACGCCGCCGATACCTATTCTTTCGCCGCCGCCCTTCTGGGCGAGGTATATGCCGAGGCCGGGGGCGACGCGCGCGATCCGCAGGCTGCCTTTTCCTCTTTCCGCAAGGCGGTCGATGTCGACGCTGAAAACTCCTATGCGACGGTTCGGCTGGCGCAGGCTTATTTCGATGGCATCGGAGTGAAGGCGGATCCGGAGGAAGGTTTCCGCTGGCTGCGCAAGTCCGCGGAAAGCGGTGGCAATGAAGCAATGGCGCGGCTGGGGCTTTACGCTTCGACAGGCCTTTACGGGCCGAAAGACCCGGAGGAAGCGGCCCGATGGTATTCCCGGGCCGCGGAGGCGGGGAACGACTATGCGAAAGCCCGGCTTGCGGAGATCTACGAGACAGGCAACGGCCTGCCCGCGGATGCGGACCTTGCGAGAAAATGGCGCCTGGCCGCCGCCAAGGGGGGCGACGAGGCGTCCCTGCGTATCGCCATCGCCGCGCTTGAAGACGACCCTTCGCAGGAGGAGCTGAAGACGTTGGCAGCGCTCAGGCGTATCGCCTCGGACGCTGGCGATGTCGGTGCGCTTGTCGACCTCTCGATCATGCAGATCGAGGGGCGGGGGGTGCCAGACAATTTCTGGGCCGGGCTGCAGGGGATACGGCGTGCGCTTTCGATGGACTCGATGAGTGCGATGATCGCGATCGGGGCACAGACCGGAAAGGCGGGGGTGTCCGAAGGGGGGAAAACGCGCAGGAAATTGCTCGCAGGCCTCGGTTATGCCTATGGCTTCGTGGTGCCGCATGATCGCGTGGTCGCGGAGGCGTTTCTGCGACAGGCCGCAACCGCTCCTGATGCGCCTGCGCAAGCGCATTTCGCCCTGTCCATGTTGTTGCGGACGGCTTTCGGCGAGCGAGAGAAAGCAGTCGCGGAAGCGATCGAGCAGGCGAAACTGGCGGCGGAGGGCGGCTATATCTCGGCGCAGGAGACGCTGGGGCTCATGTTCTATGAGGGCAATTCCGTCGAGCGCGACTATGCGGCCGCTGCGCAATGGCTGAGGCGTGCCGGGCGCGAGCGGGCGTCCGCGCGGGCCCATCTCGGAACACTTCTGGCGAAGGGGCTGGTTGCGCCTGAAGCCGGCGAAGATGGTATCGCGCTGATGGAGGAGGCTGCTGAGAGCGGCGACAACGGGGCTCAACAGATCTTCGGGCGCTATTGGGCCGAGCGCGATCCGCCGGACGGCGTCAAGGCGCTCGACTGGTACGAGCGGGCGGTGCGGCGGGGCAACGTGCTTGCGCTCAATGCACTCGGGGTCGTTTACGAGAAAGGGACCTTCGTCGAGAAGGATCCCGAAAAAGCCTTTTCCCTGTATCTGCGAGCGGCGGAGGGCGGGCTCACGACGGGCTACTACGACGTCGTTCGTTGCTATTCCAAGGGCATCGGGACCGCCGTCGACAGGGAGGCGGCAATGTCATGGCTCGTTCGCGGTGCGGCAGCCGACGATCCGGCAACCTTGCACGAACTGGGGCGGCGCAAGCTCTATCAGGGAAGCAGCGACGAGGAAAAGCGCGAAGGGCTGACACTTATCGCAAGAGCCGCCGGGCAGGGTGACGCATGGGCCCAGATCGAACTGGGGCGGATCTATCGCGACGGCTATATGGTCGAGGCCGATCCCGGCAAGGCGCTGGGGCTGTTCCAGCGCGCAGCCTACGAACTTCCCGGCAAGGCCGAATTTCTCATCGGCGATTTATTGTACCTTGGAAAGATTGGTGAGCCCGATCGTGCGGGAGCCTTCCGGCACTATCTCAAGGCGGCCGAGGCCGGCAATTCGACGGCGCAGAACAATGTCGGCTGGTACTATGAGATCGGGCTCGGCGTCGAGCAGGACCTTGAAGCCGCGGTCAAATGGTATCGCAAGGCGATCGAGCAATCGGACCGTTACGCGCTGGTGGCGCTTGGCAAGCTCTATCGCGACGGGCGCGGCGTATCGCAGGACCATGCAATGGCAGTCAGTCTCTTCAGGCGGGCCGTGGCGCAGAATTTTGTCGGCGGCAAAGCCAATCTCGGCTGGATGATGGTCGGGGGCATGGGCATTGACGTCAATGTCCCGGCCGGACTGGCCATGATCCGGCAGGCGGCAGAGAAGAACGACGCGGACGGGCTCTACTATCTCGGCGCGCTCCAGGAGGCGGGAGATGTCCTGCCGAAAGATATGGCCGCAGCGGTCGCGAACTACCGCAAGGCGGCGGGGCTGGACAGCGTGGAAGCAATCGCCGCGCTCAAACGGCTGGGGTTATTGGAAGTCGATGCCGCCGCGAAATAAGGCGGTAAATCCCGTGACCTGTGCTCGGTTGTAAAACGGCCCGCCGGAGAGTTTCTGGCGGGCCGTCTCGTTTGATGGCCTTGCGTGCCCCGAGGGGGAGCGGCAAGCCCTCATTTACTGGATCGGTAGCCCGGATCAGTTCTTGGATTTGTCGACCAGCGTGCCCTTCTTGATCCCCCGCGACCGGCCTTCAAGGCCGGCGCAGAGGAAAAGACCCTGGATCGCAGCGAGCCGGTAGCCCGGATCAGTTCTTGGACTTGTCGACGAGCGCGCCCTTCTTGATCCCCCGCGACCGGCCTTCAAGGCCGGCGCAGAGGAAAAGACCCTGGATCGCAGCGAGCCGGTAGCCCGGATCAGTTCTTGGACTTGTCGACGAGCGCGCCCTTCTTGATCCAGGGCATCATGCCGCGCAGCTTCTCGCCGACTTCCTCGATCTGGTGGCCGTCGTTGTTGCGGCGGGTGGCCTTGAAGCGGGCCTGGCCGGCCTTGCATTCCTGCATCCACTCCGAGGTGAACTGGCCGGACTGGATCTCCTTGAGGATCTCCTTCATCGCGGCCTTGGATTCGGAGCCGACGACGCGCGGGCCGGACTTGTACTCGCCCCACTCCGCCGTGTTGGAGATGGAGTAGTTCATGTTGGCGATGCCGCCTTCGTAGATCAGGTCGACGATCAGCTTCATCTCGTGCTGGCATTCGAAATAGGCCATTTCCGGCGCGTAACCGGCTTCCACCAGCGTCTCGAAGCCGGCGCGGATCAGCTCCACGAGGCCACCGCACAGGACCGCCTGCTCGCCGAAGAGATCGGTCTCGCACTCTTCCTTGAAGGTGGTCTCGATGATGCCGGCGCGGCCGCCGCCGAGGCCCGCCGCGTAGGCAAGCGCGATGTCGAGGGCGTTACCCGACGCATCCTGCGCGACCGCCACCAGGTTCGGCACGCCGCCGCCGCGCACATATTCGGAGCGCACGGTGTGACCCGGGCCCTTCGGCGCGATCATGATCACGTCGACGGTGGACTTCGGCTCGATCAGGCCGAAATGCACGTTCAGACCGTGGGCGAAGGCGAGGACGGCGCCGTCACGGATGTTGGGGGCGATGTGGTCCTTGTAGATGTCGGCCTGAAGCTCGTCCGGCGTGGCCATCATCATCAGGTCGGCCCAGGCGGCGGCGTCGGCCACGCTCTTGACCACGAAGCCGTCGGCCTCTGCCTTCTTGGCCGACGAAGAGCCTTCGCGCAGCGCGATGGCGACGTCCTTGACGCCGGAATCCTTCAGGTTGAGCGCGTGCGCGCGACCCTGCGAACCGTAGCCGATGACGACGACCTTCTTGTCCTTGATGAGACCCAGATCGGCATCCTGATCATAATAGACGCGCATAGCTTCTCCTTCCAAACGTTGGTTTTATTCAGTTATTCACGCCGCCGCGGGCAGGGCGCATCCTCGCCGCGTGCGGTAGTCTCAAGACGTCGAAAGCGTCTCCACCGATCGTTGCGATCCGTAGAGGCGGCAGAACTGGCTTACGGCCGCTTCCGCCTGGGCGGCGAAATCATCCTCACCGGGCTCCAGCGCATCGCCCAGCAGCAGGCGCAGATGAACGTCGCGCACCACCAGCCCGTAAAAGGTGGAGTAGGCGGCTGTCGCATCGTCGAATTCGAGGTGGCGCTGGCGGCGGCCGGCGGAAAGCAGGGCCCGGCCGCGCGCCGTCACCGAATGCTTGCCGCGCTCAACCAGAAGCCGACCGAGCGGCGACTCGGGCCGCGAGGCCTGGCCGATGGCGAGCCGGTTCAGCGCCAGCGAAACGTCGCCGGCGAGCACGGAAAGGAGTTCGTGGGCGAAGGTGACAAGCCGGCGGCGGTAGCCGGCCGCATCGAGCGCGCTTTCGCTGGCGCCGAGCGGGCGCACCTTGGAGGCCTGAAAGGTGACCACGGCCTCAAGCAGGCCATCGCGGTCGCCGAACCACTTGTAGAGGGATTCCTTGGAGCAATTGGCGGCGCGCGCAAGCCCCGCCGTCGTCAGCCCCTTTTCCCCGCCTTCCACCAGCAGCGACAGGGCGCATGTCAGCACAGCCGCCTGGCGCGGCGTGAAATCGCTGTCTTGTGCGGCCGTGTCGGCGGCGCGGGGCATGCTGTTTCCTGTCGGTCTCTCGCCTGCCTGCCGTTCGCGGGCAGCAGGCAGGTCTTTTGGGGGCTCGCCAGTTTCAAGCGGGCGAACCGTACCGTACGGTTCGTTATGTAGGGCCGACAGTCCCGTTCGGTCAAGCGAAAAATGCGCTCCCATGGCTGCGTCCGAGGTGATCGGAACGTTCTCGCTCCTTCCGTAAGGGCATCCGCAGAGGGCGCCGCACAGGACCTGCGTCGTGCGGTCGTGACCCCAGTCCGAAACGCGCGGACGACGGTAATGTCCACCCAGATAGTTCCAAGATATATCTTGACTCGCGCAGCTTAAGATATATCTTGGAACTATCGAAAAGAATGAAAGAGAGTTTTCTAATGAATGGACAAGGACATATGCACGGCCACCGTGAAGGTGGTTGCTGTGGTGGTCATCACGCACATGGCGGCGCGGGAAAAGGCCATCATGAGGGCGGCGAATGCTGCCATGAAGGGCCGCATCGCGGCATGCGCGGCGGTTTTGGCGACTTTGAGGGCGAAGGGGGCCCGCGTGGCGGCGGACGCCGGCACGGCGGGCGCGGACGCAGGCGCATGTTCGACGGCGGTGAGTTGCGGCTCGTTCTGCTCAAGCTTATCGCTGAGACGCCGCGTCACGGCTACGACCTCATCCGCGCGATCGAGGAACGCACAGGCGGTGGCTATGCGCCGAGCCCCGGCGTTATCTACCCGACCCTGACGCTGCTCACGGAGATGGACCTCATCGCGGAAACGGAAAGCGAAGGCGCGCGCAAGCTCTTCGCGGCGACCCCGCAGGGGCTGGCCCATATGGAAGAGCAGGGCGAAGCGGTCGACATGCTCTTCAAGCGGCTCGATGAGCTGTCGCAGGAACAGGAGCGAACCGATGTCGTTCCGGTACGCCGGGCGATGCAAAATCTCCGCGCCGTGCTTCAGAACCGTCTCCGCGAAGGGCTCGACGAGGAAAAGGTGCGTGCCGCGGTCGCATTGATCGACGAGGCCGCCAGCAAGATCGAGCGGGTCTGAGGGGAAATCGGGCGGGTGTTGTTGGCGGGCCTTTCCAACGAGGGCGCCTGCGAACGCCCGCCTGCCGCCCCTCGGGTGCAGGCGGAATAGCTCACCCGCGCCATCGCGCCGTTGTGTGCTATTTCGCCTTGGCGCGCGCATCATAAGCTGTGCGTGCGGCAACGACGCGGTCGTGGTTCGCGAGTGCCCAGGAGCCAAGTGCTCGAAGAGGCTCAAGCAGGTCGAGGCCAAGATCGGTCAACTCGTATTCCACCTTCGGCGGAATGGTCGGGTAGACGGTCCGGGTCACGTATCCGTCTCGCTCCAGACCGCGCAGCGTCACGGTGAGCATCTTCTGCGAAATGCCCTCGATTGCCCGCTTGATCTCCATGAACCGGTGCCGCCCGGTCCCCAGCAACATGACGATCTGAACGCTCCACTTGTCGCCTACCAGCGAGATCACCTCGTTGGCACGGGTGCATTGGCCCGGCTTGTGCACTTGCGAAGGAGCCGTGTCGGTCGATGCGGCGCGCGAAGCGCTGGTTTCCGTCAAATCCGTTGCGTAACTCATTCATCCATCTCCGGAAAACGGGAGGCCCTTGGGTTTCGTCGAGGTAACTAGGGGAGGTGAAAGTGCCATCTTGCGGCGCAGCGGCCAGTTCCTCATGTAGAGCCGGTTACCATCGTATACGGGGCAATTCACAATGAAAACCGTCGCAGTGCTCGTCGGCTCGCTCAGAGCCGGCTCCCTCAACCGCAAGTTCGCAGAAAGCCTCGCCAAGCTGGCGGAAGGCAAGCTCGCCTTCAAGTTCGTCGAGATCGGCGATCTTCCGCTCTACAACGAGGATCTGTGGGAGAACCCGCCGACTTCCGTGTTGCGGCTGAAGAACGATATCGAGACCGCCGACGGCGTGCTGTTCGTCACGCCGGAATACAACCGCACCTATGCGCCGGCGATCGACAACGCCATCCACTGGGGCACGCGCCCCTGGGGCAAGAATTCCTGGGCCGGCAAACCCGCCGCGATCGCCGGTACGTCACCCGGCGCCATCGGTGCCGCCGTGGGCCAGTCGCAGCTCAAGCAGGTTCTCGTCGTTGTCGGTATGGCCCTTATGGGGCAGCCCGAGGTTTACTTTGCCTATAAGGACGAGCTCTTCGATGATGAGGGGCATGTTGTCAACGAACAGACGGCCGCCTTCCTGCAGGGCTTCGTCGACAGCTTCGCGGCGTGGATCGATCGGGTCGGCTGACGCGCTTCTTCGGAGCGCGGCCCTCCCGCGAGGCGGCCTCCGGGGTTGCCTCAGACCCGCCTAACTCGCCGACCATTGTACGAATTCGTACGGTCGGCGAGTACCGCTTCCCATCACTCGTCGTATCCGATACCTGTTTTGCGAGAGCGCGGCAGTAATGCAGCGAGTCGCTTGCGGGGTTTGCTGCGCGCATTTGGGCTTTCCGGGACGTCTGGATTTTCCGCTATGCGCTGATTTCTCGCGGGAGATTTGTTCCGGAGCGTAGTCCACCCATGTCGCTGGGTGGGGAAGGTACCAGTACGGCGATGACCGAGATCGACTATCGGCGGCTCTTCAAGGACCTGCCGACACCTTACATGGTGCTCGACACCGATCTGCGTTTTCTGGATGTGAACGATCACTATCTGGAAGCGACACAGCGCACCCGGGCAGAACTGCTGGGCGCGTATGTCTTCGATGCCTTTCCCGGCAACGCGGAAGAAATCGCGCCCTTCGAGACGGCCTTGCGTGAAGCGCTCGACGGGCGCCCGTCGACGCTGGAGCGTCAGAGGTTTCCCATTCCCGAGACTGACGGCGGAAGCCGGCGCGATGTGGTGTGGACCTGCCGGCACGTTCCCGTCCACGACGAGGTGGGCCGTGTCTGCGGGGTCGTGCAGCACGCGGTGGATGTGACGCAGGACGTTGCCGCCGAGCAGATGCGCGATGCCGTTTCTCACGAATTCGCACATCGCATCAAGAACCTGCTGGCGACGATTACTGTCATCGCGCGGCGCACCGCCGCCCATGCGCAAACGATGGACGACTTCACCACGGTCTTCGGTCAGCGAATCGACGCCATGGCCCGCACCCACCAGCTGCTGGTCAATGGCGGCTGGGACGGCATGTTGCTGTCGGACCTGCTGGAGGGAGAACTCACCCCGTTCCGCAATGAGGGCCGTAGCGCCATCACGCTGCGCGGACCGCGGGTGATGCTCACCAGCATTCAGGCCCAGGCGCTGGGCATGGCCTTCCATGAACTGTCGACCAACGCGGCCAAGTACGGCGCGTTCTCCGATCCCAATGGTCGCCTTGATGTTCGCTGGGTGCTGGAGGCGGGAAAACTCCGGATCGAGTGGAATGAAAGCGGCCTGGAGGGGGTGAAGGCACCCGACAATATCGGCTTTGGATCCCGCATCATCGAAGAGGTGACGCCAATGCAGGTCGAAGGTGAAGTGGAGCGCACATTCACACCCAACGGCATGTGCTGCACCATCGACGTGCCGATGGTCTGAGAACGGCCACAGCCTGCGAAAAATTCGCATGAAGGCGGCTCAGGCTCACCTCAGTCGCCACATGCCGCGAAATTTTCGTCAAGCGGACGAGGCTGCGACGAAATATTCGCGCTTTTACGCTTGACCGGCCCTGTCTGCGCGCTTAGGGTCTGGCGCAACGTGAACGGGGGTTCTCCCGATCGCGGAGGGGAACACGCATGACGACGATCATTCTTGTAAGGAACGCGCACGCTGCCGGGATGGCCTGAGGTCATCCGGAACGGTGTCGTGCGCAACAGGGGCCCTCGGGGCCCTTTTTTATTACCCGATCGGCTGTTGCGGAACGGGCGGAGCTTGACGGAACAACGAGGCCCTTCTCGCGGGCCGGTGAGCCGGGCGAAACCGGCGGTAAGGACGAGGACGAGACGATGACACGGGAGATGACAGGCGCCGGTATGGTTCTGCAGGCGCTGAAGGACCACGGCGTCGAATATCTGTTCGGATATCCCGGCGGAGCGATCCTCCCCATCTACGACGAGATCTTCCAGCAGGACGCGGTCAAGCACGTCCTCGTGCGCCACGAACAGGGCGCCGGACACGCCGCGGAAGGCTATGCGCGCTCCACCGGCAAGCCGGGCGTGGTGCTGGTCACGTCGGGGCCGGGGGCGACCAACATGGTCACCGCACTCACCGACGCGATGATGGATTCCATTCCGCTCGTCTGCATTACCGGTCAGGTTCCCGTGGCGCTGATCGGCTCCGATGCCTTCCAGGAATGCGATACCGTCGGCATCACCCGGCCCTGCACCAAGCACAACTGGCTCGTCCGTCGCATCGAGGACCTGCCTCGGATCCTGCACGAGGCCTTCCAGGTCGCGACCACCGGACGTCCCGGTCCCGTCGTCGTCGACATTCCCAAGGACGTGCAGTTCGCCACCGGCGAATATCACGGGCCGAGCCGCGTCGAGCACAAGACCTATCGTCCGCAGATCAAGGGCGACATGGCATCGATCCGCCATGCGGCGGAGCTGCTGGCGTCCGCGCGCCGGCCGATCCTGTTCACCGGCGGCGGCGTCATCAATTCCGGGCCCGAAGCCTGCCAGTTGCTGCGCGAACTGGTGAAGCTCTCCGGCGTTCCCATCACCTCGACGCTGATGGGGCTCGGCGCCTATCCGGCCTCCGGCGATGCCTGGCTCGGCATGCTGGGCATGCACGGCACCTATGAAGCCAACATGGCGATGCACGATTGCGACGTCATGGTCGCCATCGGCGTGCGCTTCGACGACCGCATCACCGGGCGGCTCGATGCCTTTTCGCCCAATTCGACCAAGATTCACATCGACATCGATCCTTCGTCCATCAACAAGAACGTGCAGGTGGATCTGCCGATCATCGGCGATGTCGGCCATGTGCTGGAAGATCTGGTGCGGATCTGGCGCTCGTCCGCGCTGAAGGTGGACGAGAAATCGATGAAGGCCTGGTGGAAGCAGATCGATGCATGGCGCGCGCGCGACTCGCTCGCCTACAAGCCCAACAGCGACGTCATCATGCCGCAATACGCGATCCAGCGGCTCTACGAGGCGACAAAGGGGCACGACACCTACATCACCACCGAAGTCGGCCAGCACCAGATGTGGGCGGCGCAGTTCTTCGGCTTCGAGGAGCCCAACCGCTTCATGACGTCGGGCGGGCTCGGCACGATGGGCTACGGCCTGCCGGCGGCCATCGGCGTGCAGGTGGCGCATCGCGACAGCCTCGTCATCGATATCGCCGGCGATGCCTCCATACTGATGAACATCCAGGAGATGTCCACGGCCGTGCAGCACGAGCTGCCGGTCAAGATCTTCATCCTGAACAACCAGTACATGGGCATGGTGCGCCAATGGCAACAGCTGCTGCACGGCAACCGGCTGTCGCATTCCTATACGGAATCCCTGCCCGATTTCGTCAAGCTGGCGGACGCCTATGGCGGGGTCGGCATGCAATGCTCCAAACCGGGGGATCTGGACGATGCGATCGCGGAGATGATCTCCATCAAGCGACCGGTCGTGTTCGACTGCCGGGTAGCGAACCTCACCAACTGTTTCCCGATGATCCCGTCGGGCAAGGCCCACAATGAGATGCTGCTGCCGGACGAGGCCAATGACGAGGCGGTGGCCAACGCCATTTCCGCCGAAGGCAAGATGCTGGTCTGATCAGGGGACAGGGAAATGAACGCACAGAACCTAAACGCGCCTTCGGCCTACTTTCTTACCAAGGTCAGCGACGACGTGGAAACGCACACGCTATCGGTGATCGTGGACAACGAACCGGGCGTTCTTGCCCGGGTCATTGGCCTGTTCTCCGGGCGCGGATACAACATCGACAGCCTGACCGTGTGCGAGATCGAGCACGAGCAGCATCTGTCGCGCATCACCATCGTGACCACCGGCACGCCGATGATCATCACCCAGATCCGTCATCAGCTGGAGCGGCTGGTGCCGGTTCACCGCGTGGTGGATCTGACCGTACAGGCGCACGAGAAGGGGCAGGAAAAGCCGCTGGAACGCGAGCTTGCGCTGGTCAAGGTGATGGGCGCGGGCGAAAAGCGGCTGGAAGCGCTGCGCCTTGGCGATGCCTTCCGCGCCAACGTGATCGATGCCACGACCGAGCATTTCACCTTCGAGATCACGGGCCGGACCTCCAAGATCGAGCAGTTCATCCAGATCATGCAGCCGCTGGGCCTGGTGGAGGTCTCGCGTTCGGGAATTGCGGCGGTACAGCGTGGGCCGGAGGGGATCTGAGCGCGCGAGCGCCGACGGACATCGAATGCTTGCAACCCCTCGCTCCCAATCGGGCGGGGGGCTTTGCGTTTCCGGGCATGGGCCTCTTGCTGCGCACGCGCAGCTATAATCCGGCCTGCGACAATCTGCCTCGTGCGTCACCTTGTTCCTCACCTAGCGGAATGCTAGGCCCGTAGGCAGTCGACGGCGCAGGGCCCTTCGCTCCGCCCGCCTGAGCCTGTCCTGACAGTCGAGGGCTGCCCATGAACGAGACATCTCCGCACCAGCCACCCGACGCTGATCGCCCGGCGCACGAGCGTCCGCGAAAGAGCCATCGCGGCGTGGTGACGGTGGCCATCACCATGCTCAGCGTCATGGTCGGCCTCGTCGTCTATTCGCCGACGCTCTACCGCATGTTCTGCGCTGCGACCGGATATGGCGGCGCCGTCAATCGCACGACCACCAAGGAGATCGCCGGCAAGGCGGAAGGCCGCGCGATCAAGGTGCGGTTCGATGCCAATGTCGCGCCGGATCTCGACTGGGACTTCGCGCCCGAACAGCGCACGGTGGAAACCCGCATCGGTGAGGCGACAAAGGTCTACTACACGGCGCACAACCGCTCCGATCACCCGATCGTGGCGCGCGCCACCTACAACGTCACGCCCTATTACGCCGCGCCCTATTTCTTCAAGATCGAGTGCTTCTGTTTCACGCAGGAAAAGCTCGAACCCGGCGAGACCGCGCGTATGCCGCTCGTCTTCTACATCGACGAGCAACTGGAGAAGGACGAGGACGCGGCGAAGACCAGCGAAGTCACGTTGTCCTACACCTTCTTCAAGAGCGCCGACCAGTCGGAGGGCAGCCTGGCGGCCGCACGGGCGCTGAGAACGGGGTCGGACGAGCTCGACGAGGAGCTTTCCTCCTCCGGCAAGGCGCAGTTCAGCGTCGATGCCAAGCGCGTCGGCTCGGGAAATCCTGTCGTGCGGTGAGCGGGCAAGGCCGGGAAAATCCAAAAAAGGGGGAAATCTGCATGTTCAGGAGATTATCGCGGGTTGCGGCGGTAGTGGTTGCCGCCGTCGTGATGTCGGCCGGGATCGCGTGGGCGCACAGCTACAAGCTGGGACCGCTCAGGATAGGGCATCTGTGGGCGCCGCCGGCAGCGGCAGGCGAGGGCGTCGCCGTTTACGGCGCGATTCTCGACATGGGCGCGGACCCCGTTGTCCTTGATGGCGCGCGCACGGAGATCGGCAAAGACGTGCGCATCCGCCGCGTGAAGGACGGCAACGCGACCTTCACCGACAGTTTCACCTTTCCCCCGGCCAGGCCGATGGCCTTTGCGAAATGGCGCGAGCATCTTTTCGTGGAGGGCAATTTCCGCCCACTCAACGCAGGCGACCACTTCACCATGACCCTCGACTTCGCCGCGTTGGGCGAGATCGAGGTCGACGTTTTGGTGGAAGCTGCGCCGAGCGACTGAGCAATCGGGCGGCATGCCAATGCGGCGTTTCCGGCGCGTGGCGGCCGGACGCAGGGCGGGAGTTCCATGTATGGAGTGCCACCGCGTCAGAATGCGGGAGGGCCGTCTGGGTTGCTTTGTGTTATTCTTGACGATGGCGAGCCCCATGCCTTGGCATCGAAGTCATTCGTCGGTGCGGCCGGGGACACTGCCAGGGCTGTCGGCAGGTTTGGATCTGCTTCGACGTCGGGAGGACGAAATGCAAAAAATCGTGGTGGTTGTTGCGTTGTGTTGCGCCATGGCGGGATGCCAGACAGCGCGTCAGGACCGGGTCGCGACGGGCGCGGTCCTGGGTGGCGCGACGGGAGCGGTCATCGGTGGGGTCGCCGGCAAGTCGGCCGGAGCCGCTGTCGCCGGTGGGGTGATCGGAGCCGCGGCCGGTGCCATCATTGCCGACGCGACACGTCCGGGCTGGTGCTACTATCGCGACCGGTACGGCCGGCGTCACTCGGTGCGGTGCCGCTGACGCAGGTCTTCCATTCATCTGATCCGGTTCGTTCGAAACGACGGCGCTTCCCGAGGCTGGTTCCCGATAGTCCTCGGGCAGTGCCCCCGGCGGCGTGCATTTGGCGACGTGTCGAGAACCCGGGAAGAATGAGCGACGACCCTGGGTATTTTTCGTCAGTGCCTTTAGGCATATAGGCTTTAGCCACATAGGCCGATACCGCGGGGCGGGAGGCGGCCGGTCGGTTGCTATGGCAGGTGGCGATCCGCCGCGGGGGGCGTTGATCTCGCACGGCCTTGGCGTATAAGTCTGGGCACGCGCACCGGGACCGCTTGTCGCATCCCGCGTCGTGACCAAGTCCATTCAGAACGCCCATTCCAAACGAAAGCACGTGCCGTCATGAGCAATGGCCTTTCCCGCCCGAAGAACCAGATTCGCTGGCTGCTGCTTGAGGGTATTTCCCCGTCGGCCGTCTCTGTCCTGAACGAAAACGGCTACCACAATATCGAGCGGGTCCAGACCGCCTACGACAAGGATGCGCTCAAGGAAGCGCTGAAGGGCACGCAGATCGTCGGCATCCGCTCGCGCTCGCAGCTGACCGACGACGTGATCGCCTCCACCAATTCGCTGGTTGCCATCGGCTGCTTCTCGGTCGGCACCAACCAGGTGGACCTCACCGCCGCCAAGAGGCGGGGCATCCCGGTCTTCAACGCGCCGTTTTCCAACACCCGTTCGGTAGCGGAACTGACGATCGCGGAGATCGTCATGCTGATGCGCGGCATCTTCCCGAAGTCGGTCGCCGCCCATGAGGGGCGCTGGTTGAAGTCCGCGACGGGCTCGCGCGAGGTGCGCGGCAAGACGCTCGGCATCATCGGTTACGGCAATATCGGCACCCAGCTGGCGACGCTGGCGGAGGCGATGGGCCTGCACGTGATCTATTACGACCAGGTGGACAAGCTCTCGCACGGCAACGTCAAGCCGGCGGAGAGCCTGGATCAGCTTCTGTCGGTCTCCGACTTCGTGTCGCTGCATACGCCCGATACCCCGGAAACGCGCGGCATGATCGGCGCGGCCGAGATCGCCAGGATGAAGAAGGGCGCCTTCCTCCTCAACAATGCCCGCGGCAAGCTGGTGGACATCGATGCGCTGGTGGCGGCGCTGAGGAGCGAGCATCTGGCCGGTGCGGCGATCGACGTCTTCCCCACCGAGCCGAAGTCCAACAACGACGAGTTCCTGAGCCCCTTGCGGGAGTTCGACAATGTCATCCTGACGCCGCATATCGGCGGTTCGACGGAAGAGGCGCAGGAGCGTATCGGCGAGGAAGTGGCGCGCCGGCTCGTTGAATATTCCGATGTCGGGTCCACCATGGGCGCGGTCAACTTCCCGCAGGTGCTGCTGCCCAAGGGCACGGATGCTACTCGCTTCATCCAGGTGCACGACAACACGCCGGGCTCCTTGAAGAAGCTCAACGATCTCTTCGCCTCCAACGACCTCAACATCGTCACCCAGCACCTGCAGACCGATGGCGAGATCGGCTACGTGGTGGCGGACATCGAAGGCCAGGTGGCGAATTCGGTCGAGATCCTGGAAAAGATCCGCGCCATTCCCGGCACGATCCGCGCCCGGCTCCTGAACCGGGTGTGACTGCGATCAGTTGCCATCTCTGACGAAACCGGAAGGCCCCCGCATCCGACCGGATGCGTGGGGCTTTTTCGTTGCGCGCGATGTTTCCCGCGCCCTCACAGGACCCATAGCGCGGTGGCGGGATAGAACAGCAGCAGGGCCAGCACCGCGAGCTGCAGCGCGATGAAGGGCAGCAACGCGGTGTAGATGTGCTGCAGCGTGATCGAGGGCGGCGCGACGCTCTTCAGATAGAAAGCCGCAGGGCCGAACGGCGGGGTGAGGTAGCTCACCTGCATGTTGACGGCGAAGAGCACTCCGAACCAGACGGGATCGTAGCCGAGCTGCTTCACGATGGGCACGAAGATCGGCAGGGTCAGGAGGGCGATGCCGATCCAGTCGAGGAACATGCCGAGCACGAGCAGGATCGCCATCATGACCAGGACGATGACGACCGGCGCGGCATCGAGCCCGAGGATCGCTGCGGAAACGAACCTGTTGCCGCCCATCAGGTTGTAGACGCCGACGAGCACGGCCGCCGCGATGCCGATCCATATGATCATGCCGCAGGTCTCCAGCGTGTGGACGAGGCTTTCCTGCAGCATGCGGAAGGACAGCTCGCCGCGCAGCGCCGCGACAACCAGCACCGAGGAGACGCCGAGGGCCGCGGCCTCGGTGATCGAGGCGATGCCGCCGTAGATCGAGCCCAGCACCACCACGACGATGAAGGCGGGGGCGATGAGCGAGACGAGCGCGCTGGTAACCGATTCCTCGGCGTGCTCCTTGGCCGACATCGGCGGGCCGAGATCCGGGTTCTTCAGGCATCGCGCCAGTACGTAGGCGATGTAGGCTGCGAGCAGCAGCAGCGCCGGCGTGACGGCGACGACGAAGAGGTCGGCGATGGAGACGCTCGCCACCAGGCCGTAGATGATCAGCACGATGGAGGGCGGCATCATCGTGCCGAGCGAGCCGCCGGCGCAGACGACACCGATGGAAAGGTTGCGGTCGTAGCCGAGCCTGAGCATCTGCGGTAGGGCGAGGATGCCGAGGAGCACGATCTCGCCGCCGATGACGCCGGACATCGCGGCCATCAGGATGGCGACGATCAGCGTCTGCACGGCGACGCCGCCGGGAAGGCGTCCGGCCAGCACCCGCATGCCGTTGAAGAGATCCTTCGCCGTGCCGGAGCGGTCGAGCAGCGCCGCCATCAGGATGAACATCGGAATGGCGACCAGCGAATATTCGGTGATGAAGCCGAAGATGCGGGCGGTGACAAGCGGCAGAGCATTGCCGCCGAACCAGCCGAAGGTGAAGACGAGCGCCACGAGCCCGGTGACCCAGGCGAGAGGCTGGCCGGTCAGCAGCAGGACGAAGATGGCGCCGACGAGCAGGTAGGTGCCGGCCTCGATGCCGAGGGCGTTCAGGCCCATGTGCGATGCCCTCCGGACTTAGCTTGATCCATTGCGGCGGATGGCCCTGACCAGATGCAGGACCGTCTGGACGAACATCAGCACCACGCAGGCAAGGATGATGATCTTCAAGAGCGCCGGCGTCGGCGGGTTCCAGGCAGTGCCGGTGCCTTCCAGGTGGATGTCGCCCGTGGGCGTGTGCGTCGCCTTCCAGGTCATGATCGCGCCGGCATAGCCGAGGCCGGTGAAGAAAATCAGCGCGACGATGGCGTTGAAGATGTCGAGGAGGCGTCGGCCGCCGGGCGGGACGGCGTCGTAGATCATCCGCACCCGGATGTGCTTGTCGCGGGCGAGCGCGATCGGTCCGCCGATCAGGAAGATTGCGGCGATCAGGAAGGTCGTCGTCTCGTGCGCCCAGAAGGTGGGGGCCTTGAAGACGTAGCGGGCGACGACCTCGTAGACGCTGATCGCGAAGGCGAGAAAGATCGCCCAGGCAAAGACCTTGGCCGAGCCGGCGACAAGCCGGTCGAGAGCGGTGTGGATCGCGGCGTCGCCGGTTTCCTCGCGCGGCGCACCGTCGGGATCATCGACCATGCCTGTTCCTTCCTTGGTGGATGAAGTGGGGTGGATGAAGTGCGGTGGATGAGGTTGGGCTTGCGGGGTACGGCCACACCGTCGTCGGCGTCACCCCGGACGCGACGCGGCGCGAAGTGCCGCCTCGCATATCCGGGGCCCTCATGACGACCCCTCGGCGGGCAGGTCCCGGGTCTGCGCCGCAGCGTTGCACGCTGCAGCGCGCTCGGGATGACACCCAACCGGGCTAAGAGCGCGGTCGCTCACAGCAGGTTGCGGCCTTCCAGGTACTTGATGACGGCATCGTAGTAGCGCTGGGTCATGTCGTTCTTCTTCGCCCAGACCTGCCACTCCTGCTGGGCGATGCGGCGGAACTTGGCGCGTTCCTCGCCCGACCAGTTGATGATCTCGATGTCCTCGTTCTGCTTGGCCTGCTTCACGGCCTCGGCATCGAGCTTTCTCACCGAATAGATGTGGTTGAAGGTGAACTGGTCGACGGAGGCGTTGAGGATCGCCTTCAGGTCGTCCGGCAACCCGTCCCAGATCTCCTTGTTCATCGAGATGTCGATCAGCGGCAAGGAGTGGAAGCCGGGATAGAGCGGGTAGTGGGCGATGTCGTTCATGCCCTGGGCCTGGTTGGTGGCAAAGACCGTGTAGTCGGCCGCATCGACCACGCCCTTGTCGAGGGCGGTGAAAACCTCCGATCCCGGGAGTGCCACCGGCGCCGCGCCCGCCTTGGCGAAGATCTCGTAGACCATGCCTTCCGGCGCGCGCAGCTTGATGCCCTTCAGGTCTTCGACGGTGCGGATCGGCTTGGCGGAAACGAAGGCCTCCGGCTCGGTCGCCGCCGCGCCGATGAAATGGACGCCGTAGGGCTCGACCAGTTCCGAATAGAGCTCGTTGCCGCCACCGGACTTCATGAAGCCGAGCAGTTCGAACGGATCCGACCACGCGCCGACGAGATTGCCCATCATGGCGAAAGCCGGGTCCTTGCCGGCGAAGTAGCTCGGATCGGTCAGGTGGCCCTGCAGGATGCCCGAGCCGACCGCCTCCAGCGTGTCGGTGTGCGGTACGACCGCGCCGATCGGCAGGACCCCGATCTCGATGCGGCCGCCGGAGAGCGCCTTCACGCTTTCCGCCCATTCCTGCTTGTTGACGAAGCCCGGCTCGCCGGCCGTCTCGGAGGTCTGGAAGGTCCAGTTGTAGTCGGCGGCGCCGGCCGCGTGCGGAATGGCGAGTGCGGCCGCGCCGAAGATGGCGGCCCCGATGAGTTGCCTGAACATCAGTTGTGTCCTCCCTGATGACTGTTCGCAGGTCAAATCCCTCGATGCGGCGGCGCGTCTTCGCACGCTTACGCTGCGTCATATTAACCCTGCACATGGAGAGGCGGGAGAATCAACTCCCCATTCGGACAACTCCGAATTCGTCAGGGACTGCCGGGAGAGCCGAACGAAAAGGACCGGGGAGGATGCCGGGGGAAATGGCCGTCGAAGTGACGATGCCCTCCAGCCGATGCCGGCAACGACGGCCTCAAGCCTGCCCGGATCCTGTGAGGCCATGCAGGACGTGGAGGGCCCAGGCGCCGGCCTGGAGTGCGGGCACGACGTCCAATTCAGCGAATTGCCGTGGTTCTGGCCTTGCCGCGCCTTTTGCCGGGCCGCCATCACTCCGCCGGTGCTTTCGCCTCCTGCGGGGAGGCTGACTGCCCATTGCTCGCCGCATGCCGCAGGTGAAGGCGGATCTGGTTGGTCACGCCGCCCATCAGGAACAGGGCGCTGCCTATCACGTACTGCCAGGCGAGGTAGGTCTTGATCGCCTCCGTGTTCACGCCGCCCGGCCGGATCCAGAGATAGGGCACCGAGGCGACGGCGAAGAGCAGGGCGCCTGACGAGAAGCTGAAGGCGGTCAGGTTCATCATCTGGCGCGCGCGCATCGGCACGTCGGGCGTGATCTGGGAAATGTTGAGCGCGCCGCCGATGAAAAACGCCATGCTGCCGACGAGAAAGATGAGGCCGCCGGCCGCTTTCCGGTCGATGAGCGCGGTGAAGCAGAAACTTCCCATTAGCACGAACACCGTGGCGACGAGATAGAGCCATGCGGCCGCCGCCTCCAGGCGTTCGCGCGCGGGGCTCGCGCCCCTTTCCGCCAGCCGCTGCTGGATCTCGAAGAAGTCCTGGGTGGTGACGAGCAGGTAGATCAGCGAGCCGACCACGAAGAGCCATGCGCCCACGGTCGTTTCGAGGTGCAGATCCGGCACAAAGAAGACGCTGCCGGCGATGAAGGTCAGGCCGCCGAAATTGTAGAGGACGGCATTGATCCGTTCCCACCGGTGCTGTGCATTCCGATCGGTCTTGCCGGCAAAAATGTTCAATGCCCGGCGGCGGGCAGTGTAGAGATGAGCCATTGTCGGCGGTCCGCTTGAATGGCGCAGGCCCGTCCCTTCGCGGGCTCCGTTATCGGACGGTTGCGGGCGGCGCTGTCTGGGGCGCAGGTCCCGCCCGGGGCGTGTCCCGGCGGGCCGTTCGCTACTCCAACGACGTCGGCGGGCGTCGGTTCCGTAGCGGGAGCCATCCGGTGGGTGTTTCGGACAACGACGGCGGGAGCCATTGGCGCGAGACGCATTCTGGGGGCAACTCCGGGGCGCGCCGCCCTAGCCGATCTCGTCGACGATCGTTTCCAGCTCGCCGAGGTTCGCGATCTCGCGGAAGCGGGCGTCGTCGGGTGTATCGTGATGCTCCAGTGCCCAGGTGAGGTCGTGCGGGACGTGGACGCCCCAGGAGCCGGCCTCAAGGGCTGGAACGACATCCGATTTCAGGGAGTTGCCGACCATCATGGCCCGTTCCGCGCCGCTGCCATGGTGCGCGAACACGGCCCGGTAGGTGTCGGGGGTCTTGTCGGAGACGATTTCCACCGCATCGAACATTTCGGCCAGCCCCGATTGCGCGACCTTGCGTTCCTGATCGAACAGATCGCCCTTGGTGACGAGGATCAGCCGGTAGCGGCCGCAAAGCCGCTCGAGGGTCTCGCGCGCATGGGGCAGGGGCTCCGCCGGCTGGCTCAGCATCGCGCGGCCCGCCTCCAGGATCTCGCCGATCACGCTCGCCGGAACGCACCTGTCCGTTACCTCCAGCGCGGTCTCGATCATCGAGAGGGTGAAGCCCTTCACGCCGAATCCGTAGCGCGAAATGTTGCGCCTTTCGGCCGCCAGCAGCCGTTCGCTCAGATGGCCGGCCTCGGCATACTCGGCCAGCAGCTCGGTGAATCGCTTTTCAGTCAGGCGAAAATACTGTTCGTTGTGCCAGAGCGTATCGTCGGCATCGAAACCGATGGTGTCGAGAGGACGACCCCGGGACATGTCAGACCTGCCGTGTGTTTCTGGATGATCGGGAAAACGAGAGAGGATGCCGCCATTTTCCGGGCTTTGCAGGGGCAATGCAATGGCCGAACGGCCCATCGCACGCGCCTTTGCTCAGGAAAGGTTTTCCCCAGCATGCAAAATCATTGACAGCCCGCTTGCACTCCCGGCGCCGCCCCGATATATACCCCCTCGTCGCCGCCGCCCGACACGGGGCGGACCAGGGTGGCCTTCGGGTGTGTAGCTCAGATGGTAGAGCAGCTGACTCTTAATCAGCGGGTCCAGGGTTCGAGTCCCTGCTCACCCACCATTTCTTCCTGAATTTTCCATAAGACGCTCTCTGAAACTGCGTGAGCGTATTGCTGCAAGCGGATTTTTCCGCGCATGCTGAAACGAGAATTCCTGCACTAATAATGTCTGCCCCGTCCCGACGGTGATCTGAATCACTGTGCGTCAGGCGGAAAGCGGCGTACTGTATTTCCCATCGCAACGTTGAGGAAGTCGTCTTTGCGCGAAGGCTCGCTTCAACGCAGAAAACCGCGATTTGGACAGGGGCGCGGATGTCGTCCCACCGGTTTCCGATCTGGCTTGGCCGGTTTCCGATCTGGCTTGGAATGATGCAAGGGAGGTGCGCGATGGCGTACAGGGTTCGCAATACGATTTTCGCGATCGCAATCGGTTTTGGAGGGCTTGCGGTGATGACGGCCGATGCGTCGGCGCAGTCGCATCGCCGCTGCGATGCTTATGCGCGCGACTACGCCAACCGCGCGACGCGTACCGGCAACAACGTTGTGGGTGGTGCCGTCGGCGGCGCGGTTGTCGGCGGCGTCATCGGCTCGGTGACAGGCAGTTGGGGCAAGGGTGCTGCGATCGGCAGTGGTGTCGGCGCTATCGCCGGTGCCGGCAAATCCTCGTCGGACTGGAATCGCAACTATCGCTACGCCTACGACGACTGCATGCGCGGTGCCCGCCGCGGACCGCCGCCGGCGCGCCAAGGTGGTGGCCGCTTCGAGCCCTGGTCACCGGCCTGGCATGACTACTGCTCGCGCAAGTACCGCTCGTTCAATCCGCGCACGGGCTATTACACGACCTATGGCGGCGAGCAGCGCTTCTGCCGATAGGCCGAACGGCTTTGCAACTGGAACGACCTGACCTCGCGGCGCTTCGAAAGAAGCGCCGCTTCTCGTTTGGCCGGGGTGGAGGGGCACGCCAACCCGGGCTCCGCAAATCCGGCGTCTCTATCCGGCTCGGCGCGCGAGGGCCGCAAGCAATCCGCGCGTCGAACCGTCGGAACCGTCCGGCACCTCGCCGCCCTTGACCGCCGGCAGCAGCGCCGTGGCGAGTTCCTTGCCGAGCTCCACGCCCCACTGGTCGAAGGAGTTGATCCCCCAGATCGTGCCTTCAACGAAAACCCGGTGCTCGTAGAGCGCGATGATCGCGCCGAGGGTGCGCGGGTCCAGCCGGTCGTAGAGCAGCGTCGTGGACGGTCGGTTGCCGGGAAAGACCTTGTGCGGGGCAAGTTCGGCGATCGTTGCCTCGTCCTTGCCGGCGGCTTTCAGTTGCTTTTTCGCCTCCTCTAGCGTCCGGCCGCGCATCAACGCCGCGCTCTGCGCGAGGCAATTGGCGACCAGCATGGCGTGATGGTCGCGAAGCGTCGGCTCGTGGCCGTTGGCAGCGATCATGAATTCCGCCGGGATGACGTCCGTACCCTGATGGAGCAACTGGAAAAAGGCGTGCTGACCGTTGGTGCCCTGTCCGCCCCACACGACCGGCCCCGTTGCGCCGGCTGCCGGTTCTCCCGACAGCGTCACGCGCTTGCCGTTGCTCTCCATGTCGAGCTGCTGGATATAGTTTGGAAACAGCCGCATGCGCTGGTCGTAGGGCAGGACCGCCCGGGTCGGGTAGCCGCAGACGTTCCTGTGCAGGACGCCGATGAGGCCCATGAGCATGGGCAGGTTGTCGGGGATCGGGGCTTCGCGGAAATGGGTGTCCATGGCGTGCCCGCCGGCCAGGAATTCGGCGAAGGCCTCCGGGCCGATGGCGATCATCAGCGGCAGTCCGATGGCCGACCACAGCGAATAGCGGCCGCCGACCCAGTCCCAGAAGCCGAAGACGCGGTCGCTGGCGATGCCGAATTCATCGACCTTGTCGAGCGCGGTCGAGATCGCTGCGAACTGCGCCTTCACCGCCTTCTCGCCAAGGTTCGCAACGATCCATCGTCGCGCGGATGCCGCGTTGGTCATGGTTTCGGCGGTGGTGAACGTCTTGGAGGCGATCAGGAACAGCGTCGAGCGCGGGTCGAGATCTTTCAACGTGTCGGCGAGATGCGCCCCGTCGATGTTGGAGACGAAATGCAGGCGGGGGCCGTCATGGTAGGGGGCGAGTGCCGTCGTCGCCATGGCGGGGCCGAGATCCGACCCTCCGATGCCGATATTGACCACGTCGGTAAAACGGGCATCGGTGTGGGAGCGCACCTGCGCTCCGCGCACGGCCTCCGCAAATGCCTTCATGCGTTTCAGTACGGCCGCGATCTGGGGCATCACGTCGACGCCATCCGCCTCCACCGCCGATCCGCCGCAATTGCGCAGTGCGGTATGCAGCACGGCGCGGTGTTCGGTGGTGTTGATGGCTGTGCCGGCGAACATCGCGTCACGGCGCTCTTCCACCCCGGCGGCGCGGGCCAGCTGTGAAAGTCGCTCCATGGTTTCGCCGGTCATCAGCACTTTGGAGAAGTCGAACAGAAGGCCGGCGCCTTCGCGCGAGAAACGCTCGAAGCGGTCCGCATCCTCGTCGAACAGGCGGGCCAGGGGGTGGACCGTCAGCGAACGGTGGTGTTCCTGGAGTTTCTGCCAGGCTTCGTCGGTCGAAGCTTCCGGCGTCGAGAGATTGATCGCGGTCATGCGTCGTTCGCTCCGTCTTTCTCTTGCAGGGGCAGGCTATTCGTTTTCGCGCGCCGTGTCAGGAACGATCGCGCGCGGAAAATACCATGTTCCGCAACGTCATGGAGTTGACGCGCGCGTAAACCGTCCCCAAAGTCACGGCAGAGACGCGCCGCAAACAAAAGGGCGCGCACAGCTTCCAACGCGGCAATGGTCTGTTCGGTTGCGCGAAGAAGCAGATGAGGGAGAAACGCAATGAACGGCGAAACGACATCGCCCGAGCCGGTCTTCACGCCGCGCCCCATGGCTGACTATCTGGATGAGACGGTCCGGGTTTTCGCAGACCGCCCCGCACTTGATTTCCTTGGCAAGGCATGGAGCTACGCGCAACTGGGCGACCTCGTCGATCGTGCTGCCGAGGGGTTTCGCAAGCTTGGTGTCACGCGTGGGGTTCAGGTCGGTCTGTGCCTGCCCAATACGCCGTATTTCACCATCTGCTATTTCGCGGTGCTGAAGGCCGGCGGCACGGTGGTGAACTACAATCCGCTCTACGTGGAACGCGAGATCGCCTTTCAGACGCGCGATTCCCGCACTCGAATCATGGTGACCCTCGATCTCAAGGTGATCTACGACAAGGTGGAGGCGGTGCGGGTTTCCGGCGGGCTCGACACGCTGATCGTTTGCCCGATGGCCGATATCCTGCCCCAGCCGAAGAAGCTGCTCTTCACGCTCTTCAAGGCCAAGGATCGGGCCAGGGTTCCCCGCGACGATGTGCACATGCCCTTCTCCAGGCTGGTCGACGGCCCCGCCATCAAGGACGCGCCGAAGGTCGATCCGCTGACCGACGTGGCCATCCTGCAATATACCGGCGGCACGACCGGTGTCCCGAAGGGTGCGATGCTCAGCCACGCGAACCTTTCAGCCAACATGGAGCAGATGCGGCTGTTCTTTTCCGAAGCCCGCCCGGGCGAGGAGACGATGCTCTGCGTGCTGCCGTTCTTTCACGTTTTCGCGATGACGGCGGCGCAGAACCTGTCGGTGCTGATCGGCGCGGAAATGGCACTGATGCCGAGGTTCGAGCTGAAGCTCCTGCTCGATACCATCAAGCGCAAGTCGGTGACGCTGTTTCCCGGCGTGCCGACGATCTACACCGCCATCAACCATGCGCCGCAGACGAAGAATTATGATCTCACCTCCATCCGCATGTGCATTTCCGGCGGCGCGCCGCTTCCCGTGGAGGTGAAGCAGAACTTCGAGGCATTGACCGGCTGCACGCTGGTGGAGGGCTACGGCCTGACGGAAGCCTCGCCGGTCGTCAGTTGCAACCCGCTGGAGGGCAAGCCGCGCGCGGGATCCATCGGCAAGCCGGTCGCCTGGACGGAATGCGAATTCCGCTCGCTGGAAGATCCCTACGTGGTCATGCCGGAGGGCGAGAAGGGGGAACTGTGCGTGCGCGGGCCGCAAGTCATGCTCGGCTACTGGGAGCGGCCGGACGACACCAACCGCACAATCGAGAACGGCTTCCTGCACACCGGCGATGTCGGCTATCGCGATGAGGACGGCTACATCCATCTGGTCGACCGGATCAAGGACCTGATCATCTGCTCCGGCTACAACGTCTATCCCCGGGTGATCGAGGAGGCGCTCTACCAGAACGAGGCGGTGGAGGAGGCGATCGTCATCGCCATCGCCGACAGTTATCGCGGCCAGGCGCCGAAGGCCTTCGTCAAGCTGAAGGAAGGAGTCGAGTTGACCGCCGACGACCTGAAGGCCTTCCTGAAGGGGCATCTGTCGGCCATCGAGATGCCGCGCGAGATAGAGTTTCGGGAGGAACTGCCAAAGACGCTCGTCGGCAAGCTCTCCAAGAAGGAGCTTGTGGAAGAGGAAAAGGCCAAGGCGGGCGAGGCCGCCGCAGAGTAACGGCCTGCTTGCTTCGTTCGCCCGCGGCCTGTATCGGAAATACTCGGAAAAAACCGATGAGGAGGTCCGACCAAAGGCATCAGCGGGAATCGCCCGGTTGCCGGCGGCGGAGGTTCTTGGTGTATCCCGCGTTCGTGTGGACGCGGACACGCTGCGCTCACGAGGCTGCCCATGACGTCGCCGTTGCCGAGTTACCTGACCACCCGGGAAATGGCCGAGTTGCTGCGGGTCAAGGAACGCAAGGTCTACGATCTGGTCGCCACGGGGGCTGTTCCGCATTCGCGCGCGACCGGCAAGTTGCTGTTTCCGCGCGAGGCGGTGCTGGCCTGGATCGAGAGCGCGGGCGGCGGCGAAGGGCAGGCGGCGCAATCGGAAGAGCGGCCGAATGTCGTGCTCGGATCACACGACCCGCTGCTGGAATGGGCCTTGCGTGAATCCGGGTCCGGCCTCGCTTCGTTTTTCGACGGCTCGTTCGACGGCCTGGAACGCTTCGCGGAGCGCGGAGGGATCGCGGCCGGGCTTCATGTTTCCGAACCCGACCCGGAAGGCGGGGAGGGGCTGCACTGGAACCAGGCGACGGTCGTCGAGCAGTTCAGCTATCGTCCCGTGGTGTTGATCGAATGGGCCTGGCGGGAGCGCGGGCTGATCGTCGCCAAGGGCAATCCCCTGGGACTTTCCGCGATAACCGACCTTGCAGGCGTACGGGTGGTCCAGCGACAGGCCAAGGCGGGCAGTCAGCGGTTGATGGAGACCATGCTGCTTGGTGCGGGCCTCAAGGTATCCGATCTGCGTTCTCCGGGAAGCCCGGCACGCGACGAGCGCGACGCGGCGCTGGCGGTTCTGGAGGGCAAGGCGGATGCCGCCTTCGGGCTGTCGGCGCTCGCCCACCAGTTCAAGCTCGATTTCGTGCCGCTGTGCCGCGAGCGCTATGATCTCCTCGTCTGGCGCCGTGCCTGGTTCGAGCCCCCGTTGCAGACCCTTGTCGAGTTCTGCCGCACGACGGCGTTCGCCGAGATGACGCAGGAGTTCGGCGGCTACGACGTATCTGGCCTGGGCAAGGTGCGTTTCAACGGCGCGTGAGATATAGTCACGCTAGATTGTCTTTAAAGAATTCTTCCGTTCTCTGGAATGTTATTAACAACATCGTCCAGACATAGCCTCCTGGTATTTTCTCTTTCCTCTTAATATGAGATACAATGTCATTGTATTCTTCATGTTTTTTATTGGAAATTAAACTGTATCTCAGACAGTTTATATAATACTCCGCCAAAATTGATTGATATATGAAAGGGGATTGTTCTTCTCGCAAATTTGATAATACGTTCTGTCGAAATTGAAGGGACTTCTCCATATATATCATAGATTGATCAATTTGCCCCATAAGCTCGAAGCAGTTCGATATGTTCGCACTAATATAAGATAGCCATACGAATTTTGTTCTCTCATCAATGTTTGATGTCTCAAAGTAATTATTAGCTTTCAAAAAATGTTGCATCGAATAATCTAGTAATCTACAACTGTTTTGATAATCTAATTCTCTATTTGCAAGAATGGCCTCATGTCGTAGGCAAAGGCCCATGAACTGTTGAGCGACAGATGCTAGAAAGCTATCGTTATCTCCGGATATAAATGAAAATTTTCTCTTTATATTTGTGAAGTCTCCGGAATTAAAATCACTGTCTTTCTTTGATCGTGCGAATTTCGTGTACTCATACATCGAAATTGCCATCGTCACGTATTGATTTTGCCCGTTTTCCAGTCGGTCAATTTTATTCAGGAGGTCGCCGTAGAATTCCAAGTCTTCAGCGTAAAGCGCGGGCGGGAAAGCGCTGACCAAAGCTGGGCCAAATAGGTCCGGCTGAGGGGCGTCCGACCCGTTCACTTGTCGCTCAAAAAATACTCTCCATCGCGGCCAATTTGCAAATAAATCGAAAGCGAGAAAATTCTCTTTTACTTTTGACTCTTTGTATTTTTTGACTATCCATGAGGCTTGCGATGCCAATGTTTCTGCATCCCGTGGTACGACAAAAGTAAAAGCCCCTTGCAAGTCAGAGGGTAGGGCGGTTCTCTCGCAGTTAGTTAGGAATACGAACAATTTACCTTTTTTTAGTCTGCTAAGCAGAAATCCCCACTCGAACATCAGATTTTCACGAAAACGATACCTTTCTATTTTCTCATCGAAATCAGCCTTCACTAATATTATGCACTCGCTTGCTTCGCTCATCTGCGCGACAATTCGAGGCCCGATGTAGTAATTAGAATCCAAATCCGTGAGGTCGCCGCCTACCGTGGCTTCCGTAACTTTATCCATTAGTCTCTTTGATACTTTCTCGGCGAGGTCTTTGTTCCCGCCCCACACGACAAAAACACGATTTTTGAAGCTATACATTTAAAACCAACGTTAGGTTCATTAAGGAGAAACCATTATATTCGAAAAATAAACCGGAGAAAGTTAGAAGAGTGGGGGCTGGAGTTTCCCGTCGTCGCGGGCTGTGTTCGAGAAGGTAAGCGTTTTAGTTGTTGTATCCGCGTCCGTCCGCGTCGCGTACGAGCCGCTTGTTGCGCCGGGCCTCGCGGTGGACGGTGTAGAGCGAGGCGGTGATGATGATGGCAGCGCCGACGAACGTGCTGGCCCCCGGCCATTGCCCGAAGATCATCACCCCGAAGATCGTCGCATAAAGCAGCCTGGTGTAATCAAGCGAGGCGATTGCCGTGGCCTCGCCGGCGCGGAAGGCCTGGATGTTGCACATCTGGGCAAACCACGCGACGACGCCGATGGCGACGAGGATCGCGGCTTCCTTCCATGTTGGCGTCACCCAGTAGATCCAGGTCGGCACAATCATGATCAGGCCGACGCCGAAGGCCTGGTAGGTGAGGATCGTCACGGGTCTGTCGGTACGCGACATCTGACGGATCAGGATCATCACCATCCCGGCGCAGGCGGCCCCCGCCACTGCCATCAATCCGTAAACATTCATCGAGCCTTCGCCGGTCGGGTTCAGCATCACGACGACCCCCAGGAAGCCGACGATGACCGCGCCCCAGCGGTGCAGGCCGACCGTCTCCTTCAAGATCACGATCGCGAAGATCGTCACGAAGAAGCTCTTGGCGAAGGAAATCGCGGTGGCGTCAGCCAGCGGCAGGTTGATGACGGCGGTAAACCCGAAAAGCATCGCGCCGGAGGCGAGCACGATGCGCATCAGGTGGAGTTCCGGGCGCGCGGTACGCAGCGAGGAGGGGAAGGAGCTGATGATCGTCGGCGCGACGATGATGGTCATCACGATCTGGCGCACCAGCAGGATTTCCGTGACGTTGATGCGCTCCCCGGCGAGCTTGATCAGCGTCGTCATGATCGTGAAGAAGAAGGCCGCGGCGAGGATCCACAGGGCGCCGCGGGCATTGCCCGGCAGCGTCTCCCACCAAGCGAGCCAGCGAAGGCGTCCGCGCCGCGCCATACCCGGAGGATTTTCAATGGTCCCGAGCGCCTCGGTATGCGCGTTTACCGGATCGGGGATGGGCTTTGGGGGAGATTCTTGCATGCGATTGTATACTCCATTCAAAACCTCCCCCATAATGGAATCCCCCGCAAGGGTTATCTGTTCTTGCCGCAATTCCGTCCCGCTCTCTGGCTCTCCGGTTTTCAAATAACGTTGCGGAGGTGACCATATGATTCTGGTGGGAGGGGATGTTTGCGGGGTCTGGCGAAGCTCAGGGGGCGCCCTATCCTTGTCCTGTCTTCTCACTATCCTGTTCTCGCCAGGCCACCCTTTTCCACGGCGACAGCGAACCGAAAGGCACTTTTTGCATGAACCAGCCGGTCAACGTGAAATTCGGCATCGGCGCCGCGGTGCGCCGGAAGGAAGATCCCAGCCTCATCACCGGTCACGGCCACTATGTCGATGACAGCACGCCCGAGGGCTCCCTTCACGGCTACATGCTGCGCTCGGCCATGCCTCATGCCCGCTTCACCTTGTCGGGGCTCGATGACGCGCGCAGCGCGCCCGGTGTATCACTGGTTCTGACCGCGGCCGATGTGGCCGATCTCGGGTTGATGCCGACCAAGGCGGTCATGCCGCAGGTCGATGGCTCGCAGCATGCCGTGCCGCCGCGCGAGGTGCTGTGCTCCGACACGGTGCGCTTCGTCGGCGACGCGATCGCCTTCGTTGTCGCCGACAGCGTCGATGCGGCGAAGTCGGCGGCCGAGCTGATCGAGGTCGATTACGATCCGCTCGAAGTGGTGGTGGAAACGGGCAAGGCGCTGGATCCCGGTGCGCCGCTGGTGTGGCCCGACACCGGCACCAACCAGGCCTTCGAACTCGGCCACGGCGACAAGGCGAAGACGGAGGAAGCCTTCGCCCGGGCCGCGCATGTCACGTCCATCGACATCGTCAACAACCGTCTGGTCTCCAACTACATGGAGACCCGCGGCTGCATCGGCGAATACGACAGCGAGACCGATCGTTACACGCTGACCGTCGGCACCCAGGGCGTTCACGGCGTACGCGATATCGTCGCCGGCGACATCCTGAAGATCGATCCGGCCCGGCTGCATGTCATGACGCCGGATGTGGGCGGCGGGTTCGGCACCAAGATGTTCGTCTATCGCGAATATCCGCTCTGCCTGGTGGCTGCGGAGAGGCTCGGCCGGCCGGTCAAGTGGATCAGCGAGCGCATGGAGCACTTCGTTGCCTGCGCGCAGGGACGTGACAACGTCACCCATGCGGAACTGGCGATGGACGCCGATGGCCGGTTCCTTGGCCTGAAGATCGACGTCGTTGCGAACATGGGGGCCTACCTGCATCAGTTCGGCCCCTACATTCCCTATGTCGGGACGACCATGTCGACGGGGCTCTATGATATCGACGCGCTGCATGTGCGGGTGCGCGGCGTCTTCACCCACACGGTGCCGGTCGATGCCTATCGCGGTGCCGGGCGACCGGAGGCGGCCTATCTGATCGACCGGCTGGTCGACAAGGCCGCGATCGAGATGGGGCTCGCCACGCCGGAGATCCGCCGCCTCAACTTCATCGCATCCGAAAAGCTCCCCTACACCACCGCCACCGGCCGCATGTACGACACGGGCGAATTCTCCGCCCACATGGACAAGGCGATGGAGGAGGCCGGCTGGGCGGACTTCGACGCGCGCGCGGAAGAGGCACGCGGGCGCGGCAAATATCGTGGCATCGGCATGTCGACCTATATCGAGGCCTGCGCCTTCGCCGGCTCCGAAGAGGTCAACATGAAGCTGGAGACGAGCGGCCGGGTGACCCTTCTCATCGGCACGCAGACCAACGGTCAGGGTCATGCCACCGCCTACAGCCAGGTTGCGGCCGAGATTCTCGGGCTCGATCTGGACGGGATTGACGTGGTGCAGGGCGACAGCGACCGCATCGCCACAGGGGGCGGAACCGGCGGGTCGCGTTCCATTCCCATCGGGCTTCCCTCCGTCGACACCGCCTCGCGCACGCTCGTCGAAAAGATCAAGGCGATCGCCGCCGACCAACTGGAGGCGGGCGCCGGCGATCTGGAACTTGCCGACGGCATGGTCCGGGTCGTGGGGACAGACAAGGCGGTTAGCCTTGCCCAGATCGCGGCGAGCACGTCGGATCCGGAAGGATTGATGTCGCAGGCGCGCATCAAGCAGTCGGAGGCGACCTACCCAAACGGCACTCACATCTGCGAGGTGGAAATCGATCCGGAAACGGGGACGACCGAGATCGTACGTTACACGATTGTTGATGATTTCGGTGTCACCGTGAACCCGCTGTTGCTCGCCGGCCAGATTCATGGCGGAGTTGCTCAGGCGATCGGTCAGGCGCTGATGGAAGACACCGTTTATGACGGCGAGGGGCAGTTGGTGAGCGCGTCGCTGCTCGACTACGCGCTGCCGCGTGCCGGTGATGTGCCGGCCTTCGATTTCCAGACGCGGAACGTACCGTCCACGACGAACGCGCTGGGGATCAAGGGCGCGGGCGAGGCGGGAACCATCGGCGGGTGCGGCGCGGTCATGAATGCCGTCGCCGACGCGTTGCGGCGCGGGGCGGGCGTCGGGCATATCGACATGCCGGCGACGCCGCTGCGGGTCTGGGATGCGATCCGGGCCGCACGATCCTGAGGCGGCGCCTGCGCGCTGTTCTTGCGTCGTCAGGTCGCCGCGCGAATGCCGCGCGCGACTTGTGCGGATGCCGGCTTCCTGCCATCAGGTACAAGAGCCTGGGGCAGGAGGCTCCATAACCGGGGCCGCCGCCCCCTGCGGGAAGGGCGGTTCTCCTACCTGACGCCTTATCGGCGCCGCTTCTCCGACCGCCACGGCCCCGTGGCCTGAAAGCAGCAGTCCTTCATGTCTTCCGGAGCGTCTCCGACGCCAGTCTACGAAACACAACGTCGGCCGATGGTCGGCATCGTTCTCAAAATTCTCTCCACCATCGTCTTCACCATTATGTCGGCGCTGATCAAGCTGGTCATCGATGTGATCCCCACCGGCGAAATCGTCTTTGCGCGCAATTTTGTCGGAATGGTCCCGGTGATCGTGATGATGGCCTATCAAGGGCATCTGCCGGTGGCGCTCAAGACGCAGCGGCCGCTCGGGCACTTTCTGCGGGCCATCGTCGGCGTGTCGGCTATGGGGCTCAATTTCGCCGCGCTTGCTTTCATTCCACTGCCCGACGCCACTGCCATCGGCTATGCGGCGCCGCTCCTGACCGTCGTTCTGGCGGTCTTCGTGCTGAGCGAAGTCGTTGGCGTCTATCGCTGGAGTGCGGTCGGCGTGGGCTTTGTCGGCGTGATCATCATCCTGTCGCCGAACCTCGGCAACAGCCATATCGATCATGGCACCGCCGTCGGTGCGAGCCTTGCACTCACCGCGACCCTTTTCATGGCGGGGGCGGCGATCATCGTGCGCAAGCTGATCACCTCCGAGCGGTCGGCGACGATTGTCGTCTGGTTTTCCGGCTCATCCTCGATCCTGGCGCTGGCGACGATCCCGCTCGGTCTGTTGTGGCCGAGCCAATTCTGGGTGATGCCCGATGCGTGGCAGCTGATGCTGCTGGCCGTTATCGGGATCCTCGGCGGGCTCGGGCAGATCCTGATGACGACGAGCTACCGTTTCGCCGATGCCTCGACCATCGCGCCCTTCGACTACACCACGATCATCTGGGCGACCGCACTCGGCTGGGTGATGTTCGACGAGGTGCCCGGGCCGATGGTCGTCATCGGTGCTGTCGTGGTCATCGCGGCGGGGCTGTTCGTGCTTTACCGTGAGCATCGTCTTGGCATCGACCGCACCCGGGCACGTCGGGCATCGACACCGGGCAAGGTGTAAGGACCTGAGCCCGGTTGTCGGGCGCGGCCCGGTCCGGAAAATGGCGAGGCGGCTCGGTTGTCCCGGTATTACCGGGTGACACGAAAACGCCCGGGACACGATGTCCCGGGCGCAATGCAAGCCGAAAGGCCGGTTCCGCCGGTGTGCCTACCAGGTGTAGCGCACGGCCGCCGAGACGATGTTCACCGAGGCATCGACATCGCCCGTATAGGTCAGGCCGGCATAGTCCTGATGCGAGGGGCCGATGTTCACGCGGGCGTCTTCGGCGGAAAAGATGTAGGTGTAGCCGAGATCGAGCGACAGGTTTTCCATCGGCTTGTAGCTGAGGCCGGTGGAGAGCCAGACGCGGTCGCTGTCGGGCAGGCGTAGCGAGCGGATGTTCTCGTCGATCGGCGACAGTTCGTAGGCGACACCGGCGCGAAGCGTCAGTTTATCGTTCCAGTCATACTCGCCTCCAACAGAGAAGAACCAGCTGTCGTCATAGTTGAACGGAAGCGTGCGCAACTGCGTGCCGCTGTCGAGAAGGACTGCCGGCTCCTTCAGGCGGCTCCAGTTGGTCCACTCGATCGTGCCCATGACGCGGAAACTGTCGGTGATGCGCTGCTTGGCGGAGAGGGTGACCATGTCCGGCGTCGCCATCTTCGCGGAGATGTCGTAGGTGCCGGCGGGCAGCGCCCCGATGGCGACCGGTGTGCTGAAGTTGCCGTCCAGATCATGGAAGACGGCCGAACGATAGCCGAGACCGATCTCGGTCCCCTTCATCGGCGTCAGTGTGATGCCGGCGGTGAAGCCGTAGCCGATGTCGTCGCCCGTCAGCCCCGCGGTCGGTGCTCCGGGGAGCGCATTGGTGGCGCTCGTCAGTCGCACGTCGAAATACTGGAACTGCATGCCCAGGCCGACCGAGATCATGTCATTGAACTTGTAGGCGATGGTCGGTGTGACGTTGACGGAAAACACTTCCGAGGTCCGGGCATAGACCTGGCCGGACCAGTTCGGTCCGGATTTCGTCGAAAGTCCGAAGGGCGTGTTGATGGACAGGCCGAGATACCAGTTCTCGTCGATCTGGTAGCCGGTGTAGGAGGACGGGATCCACGCATCGTTGGCAAGATCGCCGCTGGGCCCGAAAGCTGCCGTCGCAACGCTTGAGTCCGGAGTGATTTCCGAATTCGGCACGATCAGCGTGTGATGCGATTCCGAGATCATGCCGATGGTGTTGGTCAGGGTCGCCGGGTTCCAGAACATCGAGGAGATCGAGTCTCCGCCAACCGCGTTGCCCGCGAACGATGTGCCCTGGTAGTAGGCGCTCTGCTCGCGCAGCGCGAAGCCGCCGGCAATCGCCTGGCTCGCACCACCGGCGAGCGCCACCATCGAAACCGTGAGAAATAAGTGCTTTTTCTTTAACATGAGCGTCATCCGTTCCCCGACTACTGCTTCGGCAGCCCGATATTCGCTATCCGAATACCGTTGTTTGAGAGGATGGTAGCGACACCGCACAAGTACTGACAACCGGGTGCGGGGCATCAAACCGGGCAATGCGGGGGCCGGGGAAAAGAACAATGAACCGGCTTTTTTGCAAAGCGCTTCCGTTCACGTCAGGAAACGGTGCGTCAAATAGGGCCAGACACTATCAAAAGTGGGTGCCCGGGGCGTCGCTCATTGCGTATGCATATTTTTTGTGCAGTTAAATATGGCACAATGACGGACATCACTTGATTGCTCATTTTTGTCCAATGTTGCTCAAATGCGACACATTTGTGGCGGTTTCGCTGCCCTGGGAGGAGGGGGGCCGGTTGCGTCAGAATGGGCGTCATGGGCGACAATGCGGCGAATCGTGCCAGAAGTGCGATCCTGGCCGACGGCTCGGCGCTTGAATCCGGTGCGCCCGGGTGACCGAGATCGTGCGGTCCTTCCTCTGCGACACCAAAAATGGGAGATCGTTCATGAAGCTTGTCCGTTTCGGGCCCGCGGGCGCCGAGAAGCCGGGGCTCATCGAGCCCAACGGCACCGTTCGTGATCTTTCCGCACACGCGGCCGATTTCGCCGCCGAGACCGTGAGCCTGGAGGCGATCTCTCGGCTTCGTGACATCGACCCCGAGAGCTTGCCCGCCGTCGCCGCCGGCACGCGGCTGGGCGCACCGCTGGCGCGCGTCGGACACTTCCTGGCGATCGGCCTCAACTATGCCGATCACGCTGCGGAGGCGGGCATGCCCATTCCGGCCGAGCCGATCATCTTCTCCAAGGCGCCGAGCTGTCTGTCGGGCCCCGATGACGACGTCGTGCTGCCGAAAGGATCGCAGAAGGCGGACTGGGAGGTGGAGCTTGCCGTCGTCATCGGCAAGCGCATGTGGCAGGTATCGCAAGCCGATGCGCTCGCGCATGTCTCCGGCTATGCCGTCGCCAACGATGTCTCCGAGCGCAAATGGCAGATCGAGGGAACGGGCCAGTGGATCAAGGGCAAGAGCGCCCCGACTTTCGGCCCGCTTGGTCCGTGGCTGGTGACGGCAGACGAGATCGCCGATCCGCAGGCGCTCGACATGTTCCTGGATCTCAACGGAACCCGCATGCAGACAGGCAATACGGCGACCATGATCTTTTCGGTCGCGCAGTGTCTGTCGTTTCTTTCGACCATGATGGTGCTGGAGCCGGGGGATGTCGTCGTCACCGGCACGCCCCCGGGCGTCGGCATGGGAAAGAAGCCGCAGGTCTTCCTGAAAGCGGGCGACGAGATGCGCCTCGGCATCGAAGGCCTCGGCGAGCAGCGCCAGAAAGTGGTGGCGGAATAGCCGCCATCGAACGGGCGTCACATTCGTCGAGATAGCTGGTCGGGCCTCCTCGGGAGGACGTTATCGTATTGAAATAAAAGCAAGTCTCGCAATACGTATAACGTCACCGCGAGGGGCGCCCGCAACTCCGCGTCCCGATGAATGGAGCTCGCGCGTCAGTCTCCGGGGGCGAGCTTCAAGATCGGCGGGGCTCCTGCTGTCCGCTCCACCCGGGCGTTGAGGTCTACACCCGCGCGTTGAGGAACGTCACCTCGTTGGCGCGGCTCCACGGTGTCATCGTTTCGCGCGCCTTCGCGAAGCTGCGGTAGACCTCCGCATCCGCGCCCCCCTTGTCGGCGAAACCGGCCAGCACCTCGTCGGATGTCCGGCGGGCGGCTTCCAGCACGTCGTCGGGGAACTGCATCAGCTTGACGCCTAACTTGTCGGTGAGCGTGCCGAGCTGAACGGCGTTCATCCATTCACCCTCCGCAAGACCGAGCGCATTCTCCGCGCGGATGGCGTGGATGACGATGCCCTTGAGATCTTCCGGCAGCGCATTGAAGGCTGAGGCGTTCAGCAGCGCCTCGCCGGTGCCGTTCGGTTCGTGCCAGCCGGGGCCGTAATAGAGCTTCGTCGCCTGATGAAAGCCCATGGCGAGATCGGAGGAGGGGCCGAGAAATTCCGCCGCGTCGATGACGCCGGACTGGAGCCCGGTGAGGATTTCCGAAGGCGGCAGGGAAACCGGCGTCGCGCCCAGCCGGCGCATCACCTCGCCGCCGAGCCCCGGCATGCGGATCTTCAGGCCCTTGATATCCTCAAGACCGTTGATTTCGCGCTTGTACCAGCCCCCCATCTGGAAGCCTGTGTTGCCGCCCATGAGGGGCAACACGCCGAAGGGCTCATAAAGCGCGTCCCAGACCTGCTGTCCGCCGCCGCGCTCGATCCAGCACATGTGTTCAAGCGGGGTGAAGCCGAAGGGGACGGCGGTGAAGAAGGGGGCTGCCGCCATCTTGCCCTGCCAGAAGAACGAGGCAGAATGGCCGATCTGGGCAGTGCCGCCGGCAACCGCGTCGAAAACCTCCAGCGCAGGCACCAGTTCGCCGGCGGCAAACAGTTCCACCTTGAGCCGGCCGTCGCTCAGTTTCGAGATCGCTTCCGCGATACGACGCGCGGATGCCCCCGGGCCGGGCAGGTCTTTGGGCCAGGATGTGACCATCTTCCAGATGATCGCTGATTGCGCCAGGGCCGGTGTCGCAAGCCCCGCAGCCGCGGCAACGCTTCCCGCCCCGCCGAGTGTCAGGGCCCGCCGGCGGCTGATCGCTTTCGCGCTCATGTCGTTTCCTTCCAGAATGCGTGGAAATGATGCACCGGCCCGTGTCCGTGGCCGATGCGCAGGGTGTCGGCCGCCGCGATCGCGGCCGTGACATAATCCTTGCCGAGGCGGACTGACTCAGTGAGCGACAGCCCGCGCGCGAGGCCCGCGGCGATCGCCGAAGAGAGCGTGCAACCGGTGCCGTGGGTGTTGTCGGTTGCGATCCGTACCGCGTCGAACCAGTGTTCGCCGGTCTCATCAAGCAGCAGGTCGGCGCTCTCGCCGGTGGTGCCGTGGCCGCCCTTCAGGAGCACCGCCGCCGGCCCCAGCGCCTTCAGCCGCTTTGCCTGATCGCGCATGTCCGCGCGGCTCTGCGCGACCTGGCTGTCGAGCACACGGGCGGCCTCGTGCAGGTTCGGGGTGATCATGTCGACGATCGGAAACAGCCGCTTCACCAGGAAATCGACAGCATCGTCGATGATCAGCGGATCGCCGGACGCCGCCACCATGACGGGATCGAGCACGACCTTCTTCACAGCCCAGCGCTCAAGTCCCGCGGCCACCGCCTCCATGGTGTCGATGCGCGACAGCATGCCGATCTTGGTGGCATTCACGTCGAGATCGGAATAGACGGCGTCGATCTGCGCGGTGACGAAGTCGGGTGGCACGTCGTGGATGCCGGAAACACCGCGCGTGTTCTGAGCGGTCAATGCCGCGATGACACTCGCGCCATAGACGCCCAGGGCCGAAAAGGTCTTGAGGTCGGCCTGCGTTCCCGCCCCTCCGCCGGAATCCGATCCGGCTATCGTTACCGCGATTGCCGTCATGTCTTGCGTTCGCTCCCTGTTGTCATTTCACGTCCTCGGCGATGAGTTCCGCCGCATCGATATCTTCCCGCGTGATGTCGAGCCGCTGGCGGAGATCGTCAACATCGAGGTCGTGCAGCACGTCGATGAGCGTGCTCACGAAGCTGCCCAGCCCGGAGGCGCGTTCCGCGGCGATTTCGCCGGCGACATTGACGATGGAAACACCGGCGGCGGCCGCAACGAGCGCATTTGGCTCCACCGCCAGGGCGGCGGTGACGATCGCCGTCACGGCGCGCCCCATGGCCGGGGTGCGGCCCATCATCTCGTGACCGTTTGAAAGGGCATACTGCCGGGCGCCGTCGCTGACCGTATCGATGACCCCGCTCAGGATGACCGTCGTGTGCCGCGCCTTCGCGAATCCCGCAATCGAGTCGCTCGGCGGCACGAGTGTCAGAAGTTCGGGGACGTTGGTGCGCAGGATGCGTGGGCGCCGCTTCAGGAGCCGGGCCGCCAGTTCGCGGCGCGCCGAGGCGCGATCGATCGCGACGGGGGCAAGGACCCACGGGATATCGGCGACGTCCGCGCCGTCGATGGCCCGGCCGACGGTCTTCGCCGTCATCGCTTCCATGGCGCCGAGATCGATGAGAAGCGCGTCCGCGCTGGCCGCGAAATCACGGACTTCCTCCGGCGCGCCGCCCATGGTGGGCACGGCCCCGATCGCCATCAGAAGGTCGGCCGTGCGCTCCTGAGCGAGCGCGCCGGTCAGGCAGTGGATGCGCGGCCCGGCAAGCCGCAGGCGCTTCAACACGGAGGAAATCCGTGCCGACAGCGGCAGGTGATCGGAGGGAAGGCAATCGGAAGAGCTCATGCCCGCGTCCCCATCGCCTTCGTGCCTGTCGCCATTGCTGCCAAGGCCGGCACGCGTGCCGGCATGGCCTGGACCAGGCAGGACTTCGGGTCGTGTGATGATTTGAAGTGGTGCCCTGTACGGGCTGTGCTGATCGTTCTTTTCATTCCAATTCCCTCCGCCGGCATGATCCGGTTCAGGTTCGAGGGGTTGGCGTAAAGCCTCTCAGCCCTTGTCGGGCACCCCCATTGGATGAATTAACACCTAGTAGGAACAGCAGGCCATGACAAGGGCGACGATAGATGTTCGCCCTCCTCGCACGGCAAGCTTGCCCCAGGCAGTGCAATCCGTTTGATTGGGGCGAATTCGCTATCCGCTCATTCGGAGACGTCCATGATTCCCTTCTTCGTTCTCATCAAGTGCGAGCTCGGCAAGTCCTACGAGGTCGCGAACGAACTCGCCGATGCCGAGATCGCCTCGGAAATCTATTCCACCGCCGGCGACTACGATCTGCTGGTCAAGTTCTACGTGGAGAACGGCACGGATATCGGCCAGTTCGTGAACCAGAAGGTTCACTCGATTCCCCATATCCAGGACACCAAGACAATTCTCACGTTCAAGGCGTTCTGACGGGGCAAGGCGTTCTGACCGGGCAAGACGTTCTGGACCGGCAAGACCTGACCGAGGGAGACGTTTTATCCTTCGCGGAGTACGGGCCTTTGCACTCCGCGCTCGCCAGGTCCTCGGTTTTCCACTCCGCCTTCGCGAGGGTGACGACCGAGGAAGTGGCAAGCCAGGAGCCCCCGCGCTTCGATGACCTCTAGAAGGCCGCCGGATAGAGGCCACCATCGAGCAGGATGTTCTGGCCGGTGATGTAGCCCGCGTGGACGGAACACAGGAAGGCGCAGGTCTGGCCGAATTCCTCCGCAGTTCCGAAGCGCCCGGCCGGGACTTCCGCAGCCTGGGCGGCGCGCACCGTGTCCATTGACTGACCGCTCTGGCTCACGGCACGTTCGAACCCGCCCCTCAGCCTGTCGGTATCCATCTTGCCGGGCAGCAGGTTGTTGATCGTCACGCCGCTTCCCGCAACCTGACGGCAGACGCCTGCGAGGAAGGCGGTCAGCCCCGCGCGTGCGCCGCTCGACAGATCCAGTCCCTCGATCGGCATGCGGACCGACATCGACGTGATATTGACGATGCGCCCGAAGCCGCGGGCCGCCATGCCGTCGATCACCGCCTGGATCAGTTCGATCGGCGTGATCATGTTCTGCACGACGCCCTCGGCCATGGCTGCGCGGTCGAGTTCGCGGAAGTCCTTGCGCGGCGGGCCGCCGTTGTTGTTGACGAGGATGTCCGGCTCGGGGCAGGCGGCGAGAAGCGCGCGCTGCACGCCCGCGTCGGAGACATCGCCCGTAACGGGGATGACCATGGCCCCGGTCGCGCCCGAGATGGCCTTCGCCGTTTCCCTCAGCCGGTCTTGATCGAGGCCGTTGATGACGATTTCGCAGCCGGCCTCGGCCAGCGCCTCGGCACAGCCTCGCCCCAATCCCCTGTTCGATGCGCAGACGATCGCCTTACGCCCGGAAATTCCCAGATCCATGTCACGTTTTCCCGATATTGCCAGTCAATTCAGATGCGAAGGACCGCAGCGGCGTGTTCGTCGTCGAATGCGAACCCGCGCGGCGCCCCTTTGTCTCTCCCGCAAGCAGGGCATGCGATGAGCCGGACGGCAAGACCTAAAAGTCAGGGAATGGCCGGCTGTCACAATAGTGAGACGTGAATCAAGAATAAGGGCGTTACTTTCGCAATGGAGAGCGGAACATGAACGCCCCAACGGAACCGCGACATTACCGGGCCTTGTTTCTGTCCGACATCCATCTGGGAACACGCGGTTGTCAGGCAGGAATGTTGCTCGACTTCCTGCGCCTGCATGATGCCGAGACGGTTTACCTGGTCGGTGACATTGTCGATGGCTGGCGCCTTCGCAAGAACTGGCACTGGCCGCAGGAACACAACGACGTCGTCCAGAAACTGTTGCGCAAGGCGCGCAAAGGGGCCCGCGTCGTCTATGTGCCCGGCAATCACGACGAATTCCTGCGAGAATATGTCGGCACCCATTTCGGCGGCGTCGAGGTCATGGACAGCTGCCTGCACGAAACAGCCGGCGGGGAGAAATACCTCGTCATTCACGGCGACCAGTTCGATGTGGTGGTGCGGCACGCCAGATGGCTCGCCTATTTCGGCGACTGGGCCTATGTCACCGCGCTCAACGTCAATACCGTCGTCAACGGTATTCGCCGCAAGCTGGGCTTTCCCTACTGGTCGCTGTCGGCCTGGGCGAAGCTGAAGGTCAAGAACGCGGTCAACTTCATCGGCCGTTTCGAGGAAACGCTGGCCGACGAAGCGCGCCGGCGCGGGGTCTCGGGGGTCATCTGCGGCCACATCCACCACGCGGCGGACCAGGAAACCAACGGCATCCACTACATCAATACCGGTGACTGGGTGGAAAGCTGCACGGCGATCGCCGAGCGCCATGACGGGACGTTCGAACTGATCCGCTGGGCGGACATGTGCCGCACCGGCGTGCCGCTGCAGATCGCCCACCATCAGGCGGTTGCATGACGAAGATCCTGATCGTCACCGATGCGTGGCTGCCGCAGGTCAACGGCGTGGTGAGAACGCTGGAGATCACGGAGCGCGAACTTGCCGGGATCGGGGTCGCGGTCGAATTCGTGACGCCGGGCGAATTCACCACCTTGCCGTGTCCGACCTATCCGGAAATCCGGCTCTCGCTGGCCACGCCCGCGCGCATCCGTCGCCGTATCAAGGATAGCGGGGCCGATTTCTTTCATCTGGCGACAGAGGGGCCGCTCGGGCTTCTCGCGCGCCGCGCCATCCTCAAGGACGGCGGACACTACACGACCAGCTATCACACCCGTTTCCCCGAATACCTCTCCGCGCGGCTTCCCGTGCCGCAGTCGTGGTCCTATCGCTGGCTCAGGGGCTTTCACAATGCCGGGTCGGGCTGCATGGTGGCCACGCGCTCGCTGGAGGAGGACCTGAGAGCGCGCGGCTTTGAGAACCTGACGCGCTGGTCGCGCGGGGTGGATCACGAACTCTTCCGTCCGCACGAGGACGTTCCCGAGGCCCTGCGGGACTTGCCGCGTCCGATCTTCCTGCATGTGGGCCGGGTAGCGGTGGAAAAGAACATCAAGGCGTTCCTCTCGCTCGACCTGCCGGGATCGAAGGTGGTGGTTGGCGGCGGGCCGCAGCTCGACGCACTGAGGCGCGCTTATCCGGACGTACATTTCACCGGCCCGAAATTCGGCGAAGATCTTGCCGCCCATTACGCGGCCGGCGACGTCTTCGTCTTTCCAAGCCTTACCGACACGTTCGGCAACGTGGTGCTTGAGGCGCTGGCCAGCGGGGTTCCTGTTGCGGCCTTCCCGGTCACCGGGCCGCTGGACATTCTGGAAGGGACGGGGGCCGGTACGCTCAATCACGATCTTCGCAAGGCGGCGCTCGACGCGCTTGAGGTCGACCGGGCGCGCTGCCGCGAGGTGGCGCTCGGCTATACCTGGGCCAAGGCGGCGCAGCAGTTTCTCGACAATGTTCTGGAAGCCAACGGAGTGGCGATGCGCCGGGCGGCCGAATAGCGGGAGCGTGTCGGACGTTGCGGTCTCGCGAGGCGCTTGCCCGGGGGCTTCATGGCTGCTAACCGGCTTTTGCCGGTAGTTGTGTGCCGGCTCTTTCGGAGTACATGCCCATGAGCCCCCTGCCACCTCCTGATCCTGCTGCCGTGCGCGCCGCACGCGAGCGCATTCGCGGTCATGCCATCGTCACGCCGCTGCTCGAATTTCCCTTTCTCAACGAAAGGACCGGCGGTCGCATCCTGATCAAGCCGGAATGCCTGCAGGTGACCGGCTCCTTCAAGTTTCGTGGGGCGTTCAACCGGCTTTCCATGATCCCGCAAGGGGAGCGGAGCCGGGGCGTGGTGGCCTGTTCCTCCGGCAACCATGCGCAGGGCGTGGCGGAAGCCGCGCGTCTTCTCGGCATGGCGGCAACCATCGTCATGCCGGCCGATGCGCCGGCATTGAAGATGGAGCGCACCGCGCGCAGCGGGGCGACCATCGTGCGCTATGATCGCGAGAAGGAAGACCGCGAGGCGATTGCGCGCGAGATCGAGACGCGCACGGGGGCGACCTTCGTTCATCCCTATGACGATCCGGGCGTCATCGCGGGGCAGGGGACGATCGGACTGGAAATAGCCGAGCAGGCCGCCGCGATGGGGCTCGCGCCAGAGGCCGTTCTGGTGTGTTGCAGCGGCGGCGGGCTGACGGCCGGCACCGCGCTCGGCCTTGAAGAAACGCTCCCCCGTGCCATGATCCATCCCGTCGAGCCGGAAGGCTTCGACGACTACACGCGCTCTCTGGAGGCGGGAGAACGGCTCTCCAACACGGCCGTCGGCGGCTCGGTCTGCGATGCGTTGATGGCGCCGTCGCCCGGCGAGATCAATTTCGCGATCAATCTCAGGCGCGGCGCACGCGGGCTCACGGTCTCGGACAAGGAGGCGCTCGACGCCGTCGCCTTCGCATTCCAGGAGCTGAAGCTTGTGGTGGAGCCGGGGGGCGCGGTGGCACTGGCGGCGGCTCTTTGCGGCCGTGTGGAGACGCGGGGACGCACGATCGCGGTGGTTCTGTCGGGCGGCAATATCGATACCGCTATGCTCGCACGCGCGCTGGGGTAGGATTTCTCGACGTCCGTGAACAACAGGATCCGTGCGGATGCGCTCCCGCTCAAGCGGGAGAGCGGAAAGACCCGGGTTTCACTCGCCGGAGTTGTGGAATTCTCGCTCAGGCGGATCCGCCTGAGCGAAGGGCCCTCTGGCCGATAGCATCGCCGCCGGTCGGAACCGGGGGTGATCAGCTGAACAAGGCCAGGCGTTCGCCCGCCGACAGGGCACGAAGAGGATCTGCTTCCTCGTCCTCGTCTTCCTCGTCGGCCGTCGCTTCCATATCCATGAAGGCCTGGTCGGCGTCTTCCTCGTCCTCGTCGGTTTCGAAGCCGTCGATTTCGATGTCGGCCGTCTCGGGCTCGGCGCTCATGGAAGCGTCGGCCATGTCCTTCGTCTCGTCCACGCCAGACGCGTCCGCGGAGCCTTCGTCGTCGGACGTTTCGCTATCGGCCGAGTTGTCTTCGAGGCCGGCGCCGAAGGCGGCGAATTCGTCGTCGGTATTGGCATCGAGCATGTCTTCAAGCACGTCTTCGGCGCCGATCAGATCCTCCACGGTCTCGCTTTCCTGAGCGTCCGCTTCGGCTTCCATCTCCGTCGCCGCATCCCCGTCATCGGCCTCGTCATCGGCCCCATCATCCGCCATGTCATCGGTTGTGGCGTCAAGCTCCGCCGCTTCTTCGGGAGCCGCGTCGTCGCTTTCGACCTTGTCGAAGGAGATGTCGTTGATGTCGAAGTCGCCCGACATCATGTCGTCGTCATCCGCGTCGGCGCTTGCGGTGTCGGCCACGGCTTCGATCTCGTGGTCACCCTCGGCGGTTTCGGCTCCCGCTTCGTCCGCATCGGTCTCGGGCGTATCCGACGACGTGTCGATCGCGTCAAACTCCATGTTGTCCGCGGTGATGCCGCTCGTGTCGTCGGCAACTTCAGGTGCGACAGGGCCGTCGCCCATGTCGTCGTCCGCCATGAAATTGGCCTCGCCCCCCATCAGGGCGTCGATGGTATTCTGCTTGATGGCCTTGTCGTCGCTCTGCGGGCCGTGCAGCAGATGGGCGTCGGGGCGCTTTTCGTCCGGGTTGAGCGGGGCCTGGTCGGCCTTCATCTCGCCCGCCTCGACGTCCCAGATCTCCATCATCTCGTTGATGCGCGATTCCAGATAACGCAGAACCTGCACGACCTTCTGCGTGCGCTGGCCGGTCAGATCCTGGAACGAGCAGGCCATGAAGATGTCCGTGGTGTGGGCGTCGATGTCGTCGCACACCTTCTCGTCCACGCCCTTTTCGCGCAGCGTCCAGGCCATTTCCTGGATGAGTTCGGCCTTGTGCAGGATGTCCTGGGTGGCACCCTCCGTCTGGTTGACGATCGCATCGAGTTCGATGGACGCCTCGGCGAAACGGTCGCCGTCGGAGGATTCGCTCTTGATCTGGCTGATCTCACGCTTGGTGCGGGCGATCGCCTCCTGCATGTCCGCCAGATCGAGCTGGATGCGATCCAGCTTCGGGATCTTGCGCTCGCGACGCATCAGGCCTTCGAGTTTGCCGATCGCTTCCAGGAGAACGCCGGTGTCGGCCGTGCGATTGCGGCGGGCGAATTCCGCCAGGAACCATCGCCCGCGCGAGGTCTCCATGACCGCGTTCTCGATTGCTTCGTAGTCTTCCTCCCGCATGAGGGAAGGGGGGCTGACTGCGGCCATACTTTCTCGCCTCGGCTTCAGTTCCTGACGCATACGGCGCGCTCTATGCGTGGCGCGCTTCAGGTTCTAGTGTTCGCCAGTATCCATTCTAATCGTTAACGGCAGTTTAGAAAGCCGCCATGGTCCCCGCAATTCTTGTTCCACTCGCCCTCAAACGGCGGGTCGGTTTGCTTTTCGCTTTGCAGTTTTTCGCGATGGGGGTTTTCTTGCCCTATTTCGCGATCTTTCTGTCCGACAAGGGGCTCAGCGACGCCGAAATCGGATTTGTGCTGGCCACGCCATTGGCGATCCGCATCGTATCCGGTCCCGTGATCGCCGCGATTGCAGACAGATTTGGACGGCGTTCGTCAGCAATTTCAATAGTATCTGTTGTTTCGGGCGTGATGGTTGCCGGCTTCCTGCTGGCCGATGGCTTTGCCCAGATCCTCATGGTGATGATTGCCATGGCGATCTTTCACGGTGCGCTCATTCCGCTCAGTGACGCCTATGCGATGGATACGGTGCGTGCCGGAGAGGGCGATTACGGACGGATGAGGTTGTGGGGATCGGTCGCTTTCATGACCGCGACGCTTTCGGGCGGCGCGGCGTTGGAGGCGATGTCGTCCGGTCTCGTTCCGCAGGTGATGGCGGTCGCATTGATCGGCTGCGGTCTTTTGGCGCTCTCGTTGCCGGAACTGACCCGGCCCGATTCCGTCCTGCCGAGCGCTCCTGCGGTCCGGGGCCTGCGCGAGCCGCGTTTTCTGGTGGTTCTCTTCGCCGCCGCGCTCGTGCAGGGGAGCCACGCGGCCTATTACAGCTTCGGCTCGCTCTACTGGCGTGCGCTCGGCATTGGCGGGACGACCATCGGCTTTTTCTGGGTGACCGGCGTCGTGGTGGAAGTGGCGCTTTTCCTGGTCGCCACCCGGCTTGGCATGCGAATGGCGCCGCTTGCGATGATCGCGCTTGGCGCGGTGGTGGGAGTTGTTCGCTGGGCGCTCTTTCCGCTTCTCGTGGCGCCGGCGGCGGTGCTGACGATGCAGATGCTGCACGGCTTCACCTTCGGCGCGACCCATCTGGGCCTTGTTGCCTTCATCGCCGCCAGCATTCCCGCAAGCCGCGCCGCCACGGCGCAAGGCCTCGGCGGCACGTTCGTCGGGCTTGTCACCGCCGTCGGCACGCTGATCAGCGGGCCGCTTTATGGCAGGGATCCGGCCTATGCCTTCTGGGCGATGGCGATCGCCTGCGTGTTTTCCGTGCTGCTGCTGGTGCTGGCAATGGCCCGCGGGGCCGGTCGTGGATCGCGCGTGGCTTGAGGATCAGGCCGTGCCGCCCCACAACGCGCCATCATAGCCGCGGATGATGCTGCCCTCGTAGACAAGGCCCGGTTCGCGGTCCTTTGCGAGCAGGAGCGGGGCGTCGAGGTCGACAAAGGCGGCGGCGCCGGTCAGCAGCAGGGCGGGAGCCATGGCGAGCGAGGTGCCGACCATGCAGCCGATCATCACCTGGAAGCCGAGATCCTCGGCCAGCTTCAGTGTCGCCAGCGCTTCCGTCAGGCCGCCGGTCTTGTCGAGCTTGATGTTGACGGCGTCGTAACGGCCGCGCAGGCCCTCCAAATCGGCCGCGACGTGCAGGCTTTCGTCGGCGCAGATCGGTACGGGAAAATCGCCGCCGCGCAGCGCCTCGTCATTTGCGGCGGGCAGGGGCTGCTCGATCAGCGCGACGCCGGCCTTCGCGCAGGCTGTCACGGACTCGGCGAGACCCGCTTCGCTCCACGCCTCGTTGGCATCGACGATCAGAACCGAATTCGGAGCGGCCTCGCGCACGGCCGCAATGCGCTCCAGATCGCCCTCGCCGCCGAGCTTCACCTTCAGCAGGGGGCGGGACTGCGCCTTGTGCGCGCTCTTGAACATGGCTTCGGGCGTGCCGAGGCTGATCGTGTAGGCGGTTGTGACGGAGGTGGGGGGCGCAAGGCCGACGGTCTGGGCGGCCGGTATGCCGGAGAGCTTCGCCTCCAGATCCCACAACGCGCAGTCGATGGCGTTTCGGGCCGCGCCCGCCGGCATCTTCGCGCGCAGTGTCTCGCGATCCATTCCCTGAGCGAGATCGGGTTCAAGACCCCGGATCGCGGCCATGACATTTTCCACCGTCTCGCCGTAGCGCGGATAAGGAACGCATTCACCGCGGCCGATGCGGCCGTCCTGTTCGATCTCGACGACGACGACAACCGCCTCGGTGCGGGTGCCTCGGGAAATCGTAAAGGCTTCGGCCAGCGGCCATGCCTCGCGCAAAACTGTCAAGCGGCGTGTCATTTTGATCATAGCTTTCAGAAAAGACCGAAGATTCGGATGTTTGACTGCGGACATGTTATGCCAAACACGCTAATCTTTGCAGGTCCTTTTGCCCTTTGGATTCTCGGAACCGGATGACCTGTCAGACGACCTCCGCGGTGCCAGCCATATCATCGGAGCGCGCTGGAAGCACCGCGTTCCTGTCGCTGTCGGGACCGTGGTTGCTGGCTCACGCCGCCGAGGCGGAAGTGCTTGTCCAGACGGTGCATCTCGGTCGCCCCACCATTGTCGATATCGATCTCACCGGGGTCAGCGAACTCGATACGGCCGGGGCCTGGCTCATTCACCGGTTACGGGGACGGTGCGAGTTCAAGGGCGCCCGGGTCCAGATCAACGGCCTGAAGCCGCGCTTCCGCACGCTGATCGATGAGGTCGAGGCCCACCATCCACCGCCGTGGACGGCGCGGCGGCGACGTATCTCGCTGTTGTGGATCGTCGAGGCAACCGGGCGGCAGATGGTGGAGGTCGGCAAGGACGCCGTCGCCGTTCTGCACATTCTCGGCACGCTCGGCGTGGTCATCGCCAACACGATCCTCCACCCCAGCCGGCTCCGGCTCGTTTCCATCGCCCATCAGTTCGACCGGGTCGGTATCGGAGCCGTGCCGATCGTCATGCTGATGAGTTTTCTGATCGGGGCCATCATCACCCAGCAGGGCGGCTTCTATTTGCGCCAGTTCGGGGCCGACCGCTATTCGGTCGATCTGGTCGGCGTGCTGGTGCTGCGCGAGATCGGCGTGCTCTTGACCGCGATCATGGTCGCGGGGCGTTCCGGCAGTGCGTTTACCGCCGAACTTGGCTCCATGAAGATGCGCGAGGAAATCGACGCGCTGCACGTCATCGGCCTGCGCGTGGGGGAAGTTCTGGTGCTGCCGCGCATCCTGGCGCTGATGCTCGCGCTGCCGATGCTGTCCTTTTTCGCCGACGTAGCCTCGCTTTTCGGCGGCGCCATGGTCGCGTGGAGCTATCTCGGCATCCAGCCGCAGAACTTCCTTCAGTATCTGCGCGCCGCGATCGACTTCCAGACGCTGATGATCGGTCTGGTCAAGGCGCCGTTCATGGCGCTTATCATCGGGCTGGTCGCCTGCGTGGAAGGGTTGAAGGTGCGCGGTTCGTCCGAATCTCTTGGTCTTCACACCACGCTTTCGGTGGTGAAGGCGATCTTCATGGTCATCGTGACGGACGGGCTTTTCGCCATGTTCTTCGCCGGCATCGGGATCTGAGGCGGTCATGAGCGAAAGCGCCCCACTTTCAGGTCCGGTCGATGCGAACGCGGCGCCCCGCGCGCCGGCAAACGCGGATGGCGAGCGTGACGTCATCCTTCGGGCCCGAAATGTGACGGTGGGCTTTGGCGACGCGATCATCCTCAAGGATCTCGATCTCGACGTCTATCGCGGCGAGATTCTCGGCTTCGTCGGCGGGTCGGGCACCGGCAAATCGGTGTTGATGCGCACCATCCTGGGCCTCACGCCCAAGCGCGCGGGAACGATCGAGGTGCTCGGCATCGATCTTGACAGCGCGAGCGACGAAGAGCGCAGCCACGTGGAGCGCAACTGGGGGGTGCTGTTTCAGCAAGGGGCGCTGTTCTCTTCGCTCAACGTGCGTCAGAATATCCAGGTGCCGATGCGCGAGCATCTCAATCTCAGTCAGCGACTGATGGACGAACTGGCGCTTTTCAAGCTCGATCTGGTCGGTTTGCCGCGCGACGCCGCGGAGAAATTTCCCGCCGAGCTTTCCGGCGGCATGATCAAGCGCGCAAGCCTCGCGCGGGCACTGGTGCTCGATCCGGAAATCGTCTTTCTGGACGAGCCCACCTCGGGTCTCGATCCGATCGCGGCCGCGGCCTTCGACGATCTGACAACAAAGCTGCGCGACACGCTGGGTCTTACGGTCTACATGGTGACCCATGATCTCGACAGCCTGCATTCCACCTGCGACCGGATCGCGGTGCTGGCGGAAAAGCGGGTTCTGGCGGCGGGCACGATCGACGAGATGCTCGCGTTCGATCACCCCTGGGTGCAGGCCTATTTCAACGGCGTGCGTGGTGCCAGGCGGGGCCACGATGGAAGCCCGGGCGGGCGCGCTGCCGATCTGCGGGGCCGTGACGGGGAAGGGGCCTCTGCGGGCTGAAGGAGGCGGCTGGCGCGCTGTGCAACGCGTCGGACCTGCCGGGCGGGGCCGCGAACGGGAAATGGTCTGCCGAGACGGTCGTGTGCCGGTCGGTGGTGGAATTCGTGCCTGACTCGGAGCCGCATCAGCGGAGCGGGGGCGCGGGAGACGGCAATGGAAGGCCGTTAAACAGCATGCGGACCGGGTCGTCGTCACGGCGGCCTGATCGTAAGGAGCGGACGGGAATGGAAACCCGGGCAAACTACATCGCGATCGGGTCGGTCGTCATGCTGACGATCTTCTCCGCCTTCATTTTCGTCTGGTGGCTGGCGGGAACGGGCGAAGGCAATTCGCGCAGGACGCTGCGGGTCATCTTTCCCGGCGCGGTGACGGGGCTTGAGGTCGGGGGCCAGGTGTTCTTCAACGGCATCCGTGTTGGCGAGGTGACCAATCTCACCTTCGCCGAGGACGATCCCACCCGCGTGGTCGCGGTGACCGCCATCCGGCCGAACACGCCGCTCAGGGCCGATACGAAGGCATCCCTCGGTTTTTCCGGTCTGACGGGCGTGGCCTATGTGGAACTCGTTGGTGGATCCGCAGACAAGCCCTCGCTTCTGGAAACGGAACAGAACCCGGAACTGATCGCGGAACGTTCGGGCTTTCAGGACCTGATGCAGGGTGCGCGGGACGTGCTTTCCAAGGCGGATCAATCGCTGTCGACCATCAATGGTCTGATCGAGGATAATCGGCCGGCCGTCGGCAAGGCGGTGGACAACATCACGAAGTTCACCGACGCGCTGGCCGCCAATTCAGATGGTGTCGGCGGGTTCATGGCAAGTCTGTCGGATGCGACGAAGGCGTTTACCAGCCTGTCGGGAAAGCTCCAGGGACTTGTCGACAGGGCGGACACGCTTATTACGGCCGTCGATCCGGACAAGGTGTCGAAGTTCGTCGACAACATGACCAATGCCTCCGGCAAGCTCGACAATGCGCTCGACCAGGTTGATCAGGTGGCCGCCGGCGCAAGAAAGGTGACGGATGAGCTTTCGCAGTTTTCCGTCGGGCTCAATACGGTACTGGAGAAGGTTGATGCCGTCGTCAGCGCCGTGGACCGCGACAAGATCCGCATGATCGTCGCCAATGTGGAGACGGTGACGAACCGGCTCTCCGCCAAGGCGGAGGAGATCGACCAGATCATCACCGACGCACGCGCGGCGGCAGCCAGCATCCGCGAGACAAGCGATACGGTGGCGGCGAAGTCCGAACGCATCTCCAAGTTCATCGACGATGCCGGATCGGTTGCCGATCAGCTGAAGACGGTGGCCGGCAACGTCAACGGCGTCATGGATGATGCGGGCAAGGTGATCCGCTCCGTCGATCCCAACCGGGTTTCCGACATCGTCGCCTCGGTCGACAAGGTCACCAAGAGCATCGCCGGCCAGACCACCGCGATCGAGGGGGCGATCGCGGATGCGCGCGGCGCCTCCGCCGACCTGCAGGCCTTCACCAAGGACGTGCGCGATCGCCAGCCCGATATCGACCGGGTGATCTCGGATGCGCGGAACGTTTCCGGAAAGCTCGATGTGGCCTCTTCGAAGGTCAACGACATCCTGACCAAGGTCGATGGCTATGTGGCGGGCGATGGCGAGGGGCTGATCGTGGAGGCGACGGCGGCGGCACGCTCGATCCGCGAAGTCGCCGACAAGCTGAACAGCCGGATCGGACCGATCACCGACGGGTTCGCTCGTTTTTCGAACAGGAGCCTGCGTAATGTGGACGCGCTGATCGAACAGGCGCGGCAGACCTTGGAAGAAATACGAACTGTATTCGCCAATTTCGATCGCAATCCGAGCCGTGTTCTTTATGGCGGCGACGATGTTCCCGTCTATGATGGCGAAAGAAAGCGGCGCTAGCGTTGGTTCGATATCCAGGGCTGGTGGCGCATGATGCTTTACGCGCTTGTGTGAATAGCGCAAAAGACCGGACGGTGCGGGCGTGCCTTGGAAGCGCCGGGGGCGCCTTAAGGTCTACAAGATGATCGGCGTGGTGCGATGCCGGTTGGCCCGGCAGGTATACGTGGGCAAAGGGACGGCAGGCGGAATGGTTTGGCTGAGAACGATCGCAGGTGCGGCCCGCCGGAGTGCGGCCGTCGCGCTCGTCGCGGTGGCGGTGAGCGGGTGTGCCGCGATCAGCGGCGGCTCCGCTCCGCGCGACATCTACACGCTCGGCGCCCCGCGTGATTTCGGCGCCAAGCCGCATCGCAGCAACGCTCAGATTCTCATTGCGGCGCCGCGCACCCTGGCTGCCCTGGATACAGACAATATCGCCGTTGTCTCCGACGATATCTCGATGAGCTATTTTGGCGGCTCCGCCTGGAGCGACCGTGTCCCGCGTCTGCTTCAGTCCAAGATCATCGAGGCCTTCCAGAATTCAGGCGGTGTGCGAGCGGTCGGTCAACCGGGCGAAGGTCTGCTGATCGACTATCAGATCGCCACCGATATCCGTGCCTTCCAGCTCGCGGTCGATGGCGGGCGTGTGGCACGGGTAGAGTTCTCCGCCAAGATCATCAACGACCGCAACGGCAAGGTCCTCGCCAGTCGCACCTTTCAGGCAGACCAACGCGCCTCGGGCGACACGGTCGGCGACGCCGTCGCCGCGATCAACCGCGCCACCGATAAGTGTCTCGTGGATCTCGTGAACTGGACGCTCGGGCGGATCTGAAAGGGGCGGGGTCTTCCCGTCATAGCGACACGGTGTCTTGCCGACAGGCCATGTGGAACCAGCCATGACCCGGCGTTCCGGACGTCTTCTTGCTCTTCTTGAGGAACTGCGCGCACACCGTCGGCCCGTCACAGCGAAGCAATTGGCGGACAAGTTCGACGTGTCCGAACGCACCATCCTGCGCGACTTCAAGGTTCTGGCCGAGCTTGGCGCACCCGTGGAGGGCGTGGCGGGGCTCGGCTTTGTGCTGGGGGCCGGCTTCTTTCTTCCGCCATTGGCGCTGACCCCGCTTGAAGCCGACGCCGTGCTGCTGGGGCTCCGCTTCGTGCAACGTCGCGGCGATCGCGATCTGTGCGAGGCTGCGTCCGGTGCCCTTGCCAAGATCGCGGGCGGCCTTGAGGAAGATCGCGCGCGCGCCATGCGCACGAACGGTCTCGCGGTCGCTCCGTCGAACTCGGAAGACGGCGAACGGATCGGGCAGGTGCGGCGGGCCATTGCCGACGAGCACAAGATCGAGATCCTTTATCGCGATGCGGGCGGCACGGAGACGCGGCGCATTGTCTGGCCCGTCGCGCTGGCCTTCTTCGATGAAACCCGGATCCTGGTCGCATGGTGCGAGCGCCGCGAGGCGTTCCGCCACTTTCGCCTCGATCGCATCCAGTCCTTGCACAACCTTGTCGATCGCCTGCCCGCACCCCGGCGTATCCTCTTGGCCGAATACAGGCTGGAGGAGCCGGAGGCCGATCTGTGATGCGCGTTCCTGACATGAATTGACCGGGACGGGTGCTACTCCGCGTTCGCATGCGAACGAACAAGGAGTTGGACCGTGCATATCATTCTGGGCGGAACAGGGCAGGTGGGCGCGGCGGCGGCGCGGTATCTCTTGGCGCGCGGAGAGCCGGTGACCATCGTCACACGCGATGCGTCTCGTGGGGACAGTTTGCGGGCGGCCGGAGCCGAAATCGCGGTTGCCGATATAGGTGACGCGCGGTCTCTGCATCGTATCCTGGCCTGTGGCAACCGAGCCCTGCTTCTCAATCCGCCTGCGAACCCGGCCGGCGATGTCGATGCCGATGAAAGCGCCAGTGTGGCCGCGATCCTTGCGGCACTCGAAGGCGTCCCTTTGGAAAAGGTCGTCGTGATTTCGACCTATGGTGCGCGTCCGGGCACGCAATGCGGTGATCTGACGGTGCTGCACGCGCTGGAACAGGGCGCGCTCGCTCAGCCGATCCCGGCCGCGATCAATCGCGGCGCCTTCTACATGAGCAACTGGCTGGCCCCCGCCCGGCAGGCGCATGAAAGAGGCCGGCTGGTTTCCTTCCTTCCCGGCGACATGCCGCTCGCGATGGTTTCGCCCGACGATCTGGGGCAGGCGGCCGCGCGCCGGCTGCTCGATCCGGCGGGTGATGTGGCGCCATGGCATGTGGAGGGGCCGCGGCGCTATACGCCGCGCGACGTGGCACATACGCTTTCCACGATCTGGGGGCGCGCGGTGCGGCTGGATGTGGTGCCGCCACGCGACTGGGAGGCGCGCTACCGCCAGGCTGGGTTTTCGGCCGCGTCGGCGCACTCCTTCGCCCGCATGACCGGGGTTGTCGTGGATGGCGGGATCGAAGAGCCGGACGATCCCGTGCGCGGGCAGACCGATCTTGAAAGCTATCTGCGTGTATCGCTTTTCAGTTGAAGGCTCACCTGCAAGAACGGGCACGTCGGTGGACGCGCCCTTCGTCGTGTTTCAGGCGCTGTCGCTGACAGATGTCCCGTGAACGGATCCTCTGCCGGTTGTGATCCGTGGCTTTGCCATCCTTGTTCGGATGAGGGCTTCGGGGCTATAAGCCGCGCAACGCTTCCTCTGTGCCGTGATCGCGATTGCGCCCTATGACCAGCCCCGACAATCCGCTGTTTTCGCTCATGGAAAGCCGGCATTCGTGTCGGACATTTCTGGAAGAGCCTGTCCCTGGCGACGTCGTGGAACGCATCCTGACGACCGCCCGCGCGGCGCCGAGCAGTGCCAACCTGCAACCGGGGCGCTTTCATGTCCTGACGGGCGCCCCGCTGTGCGTCTTTTGCGAGGATCTGGCCGGACACGTTCAGGCAGAACCGCCGGAGCCGCTGGAATACAGCTATTTGCCCGAGCCCATGCCCGCGCACCTGAAGGAGAGGCAGAGGGCTGCCGGTTACAGCCTTTATCGGGCGCTCGGTATCGAGAGGCGCGATATCGCCGCCCGCAAGGCGCAGTTCGCCGCGAACTACCGGTTCTTCGATGCGCCGGTCGGTATCATCGTTTCCATTCGGCGCGACATGGGGGCGGGATGCTTTATGGATCTCGGCATGTCCATCATGGCCTTGATGCTTGCCGCGCAATCTCTCGGCTATGCGAGCTGCGGTATCGGCGCCTTCTCGAATTACGGACGTTTCGTCCATCGCCGCCTGGGGCTTGTCGATGAGGAACTCGTCGTTTGCGGGATCGCGCTTGGGCGCGGTGATGGTGCGGCTCCGGTGAACGGGTTTCGGACCGAGCGGGCGCCGCTGGCCGACTATGCCGTCTTCCATGGTTTCGACGGGGAGCGTTGAAGATGGCGGATGTGTCGCAAACCGTCTTTTGTGGCGGCCTTCCCCTGGCGCAGGCATCAGGCGACATGGCCGATGCGCTCTCCCTGCTGATCCTGCTGCGGGCGCAAGGGGCGAGCTTGCGGGTCTCGCATCGCGCACCCTGGGTCGAGCCGCGTCCCGGAACCGGTCACATCGAATGCATGACCTCGGGCAGCCGGGGCAGGCCGAAGGTCATTCGCCGCACTTATGCGTCGTGGGAAGGCAGCTTCGAGGTCAACCGGAAGCTCTTCGCACTGTCTGCGCGGGATCGCGCGGCGGTGTTCGGTACGCTTGGACATTCGTTGGCGCTTTATGGTGTTCTGGAAGCTCTTCACGCGGGTGCCTGCGTCGAAGTCCTGGCCGGCATGCGGCCCGATCATCAGGCCGACAGGTTGGCGCAGGCCGGCGTCAGCGTCCTCTATGCCACGCCGACGCAACTCAAGCTGCTGCCAGCGGAGCGGATCATTCGCGATGTCAGGCTCATCCTGTGCGGGGGTGGGGCGCTCGACCGGATAACGGCGGACCGGGTTTCCGCCGTCTTTCCAAACGCCGCCCTGCGGGAGTTCTACGGCGCTTCGGAAACGAGTTTCATCACCCTGAGTGACGAACACACGCCTCAAGGGTCCGTCGGGCGTGTCTATCCCGGCGTCGAGATCGAGATCCGCGACGCCACGAACGGTGTTGGAGAAGTGTGGGTCAAGAGCCCCTATCTCTTCGAGGGGTACGCGGAAGGCGAGAGCGCGGAGACGCGGCGCGACGGTGATTTGCTGACGGTGGGAGAGCTCGGCCGGCAGGACGGCGCGGGATATCTCTGGCTTGCCGGGCGGACAAGCCGCATGGTCACCATCGCGGACAAGAACGTTTACCCCGAAGAGATCGAACGGGTTCTGGCCGAGGCTTTGGGCGAACGGGTGTGCGCGGTCGTCGCCCGCAGGGATCCGTTACGCGGAAACGTTCTCTTCGTCTTCGTCGAGGGCCACAAGGACGATGATGAGGAGCGGCGGCTTCGCCAGCAGATCCGCGATGATCTGGGCCCCGAGATGGTGCCGCGCCGCTTTGTCTATCTCGACCCATTCCCGCTTCTCGCCTCCGGCAAGCCCGATCTCGGCGCACTGGAAAAGAGGGTCGCATGAGTTTTCTGGCAGCAGCGCTCAGAACGGCGGTTGTGCCGCGCGGCGGCGGTTTCAAGGCGCTGCGTCCGCACGAGCTTGCCGCCCCCGTTGTCACGGCCTTGTTGCGGCAAGCGGGGCTCGAGGGCGGTGATGTCGATCAGCTCATCCTCTCCAACGCGCTGGGCGGCGGGGGAAACCCGGCGCGGGTCACCGCCCTTGCGGCGGGGCTTGCCCATGTTTCGGGCCTCAGCATCGATGCGCAATGCGCGGGCGGGCTGGATGCGATCGCTCTGGCCTCAGCCATGATCGACGCCGGGCAGGCGCGGATCGTGATTGCGGGAGGAGCGGAGAGTTTCTCGCTGCGTCCGTTGCGCGCGCACACATTCGCGGATGGGCGCGAGCCCGAATTCTATACCCGGCCGCCATTCTCGCCGTTTCCCGATCAGGATCCCGATATGGCGGATGCGGCGGACGAACTCGCCCGCCAATACGCCATCACCCGCGATGAACAGGACGCCTATGCGGTGGAGAGCCACGCCCGCGCCCTTGCCGCACGCGACCGGCTCGTCCGCGAGATCGTGCCGCTTGAAGGTGTGGAACGGGACACGTTCACCCGCGCCCTTTCGCCGAAACTTGCCGCGCGTACGCCGGCCGTGTCGGGTTCTGTCAGTGTCGCGGCTACGGCGGTGGAGGCGGATGCGGCGGCCTTCTGTCTTGTGGTCTCAGCCGACGTGCTTCGCGCGATGCCTCATCTGCGCGGGGTCGAGATCGCCGGATACGCGAGCGCCGGGGGCGAGAGTTCCATGCCTGGCATTGCGCCCGTCAGAGCCGTGAACCGTGTTCTTGAAGGGCAGGGGCTTGGTGTGGGCGACCTCGCCGTGGTGGAACTGATGGAAGCCTATGCGGCGCAGGCAATGGCCTGCATACGCGGGGCGGATCTGCCGGACGAGCGTGTCAATCTCGGCGGCGGGGCGCTCGCGCGCGGTCACCCGATCGGCGCGTCTGGGGCCATCCTCGCCTGCCGGCTCTATCACGAACCGGGTATCTCGGGCGGGACAGGTCTGTGCGCCATCGCCGCCGCCGGCGGCATCGGCTCGGCGCTGTTGATGCGGGGATAATGCGGCGGCATGGACGATGCGTGGCGCCGATCCTTCCGGACGGCTCGCGGCCCTTCTGCCTCTTGACCACCACGCCCGTCACCGTCTGCCCGGCGCAGTCCGGGCAATCCAGCGGGGGCCGGAGCGTGCGCTGAGCGCTGGATCCCCCGGACGAAGCCGGGGAATGACGCTGGATAAATCGACCGGAATTTTGAAGTGAAAACGAACAAAGGGCGCGTCCGAGGACGCGCCCTTTGTTGTTTCGCGAAAGCCGAACCCTCAGTCGAGGCGACCGCTGGCGTGGGCGAGCATGGTGTAGACCTTGCCCGTGTCGGACGACATGTAGGTCTCGCTCAGCATGTTGTCGCGGTCGTTCTGGGAGACCTGGGTGAGCAGTGCCTCGAAATCCTCGATATAGCGATCGACGGCGGAGCGGAACTCCGGGTCGCGCTGATACTTGGAGCGGATTTCGTCGAAGGTCTGCTGACCCTGCAGCGTGTAGAGGCGGCGCGTGAAGACGTTGCGCTCGCCCGCACGGTAGCGGTCCCACAGGTCGATGAATGTCTCGTGGTCGATGGCACGTGCGATGTCCATCGACAGCGAGTTCAGCGACTCGACCATGTGAAGCTGCGAACGCCCGCCATTTCCGTTTCCGCCATTGCCCGCAGGCGCGGGGCGGTCGCGGCGCGGAGCCTGCTCGGCTTCGGGCTGCTCCCGCTCTTCCTCGGAGGCACGGCGCAGCAGGTCGGACACCCAGCCCTTGGGCTGGCCCGCCGGGGTGCCGCGCTGGCCGCCACGTTCCGCCGGCTGGGTAGCCGCAGGCTGGACGGGACGACGGGGCGCGGGCTGCTGGGGGGCCGGTTTTGCAGCCGCGGGCGCTGCCGCCGGAACGACGGCCGGGCGCTGATAGGCTTGCGCCGGCTTGGCCGGAGCCGGGGAGGGCTGCTGCGGGGCGCGTGCCACCGTGTGTTGTGCCGGTGCCTGCGCAGGCGCGGCCGGCTGGCGGCTCGGCTGAGCCTGGGCATGGGCCTGCTGTGCCTGGGGCGGGGCGACGTCGAGCGCGTTAGACTGGCGCGAGACGATCTCCGACAGCTCGTTCAGGGCCCGGATCTGCTCGGAAACAACCTTGCGCATGGCGGCGGTGGATTCCTGCGTTTCCTCCGGCAGGTCGAGCACGCCGCGCTTCAGTTCGGCGCGGGTGGCTTCCAGTTCACGCTGCACTTCACGGGCGACTTCGCGCATGCGCTTGGTCGCCTCGTTGAAGCGCTCGGAAGCCTCGCCGACGGTGCGGCCGACCTCTTCCACGAACTGGGCCTGTGCGGCCTGCACGGCGTCGCGGGCCTTGTCGCCGTGGGCGGACGCGGTCTCTTCCAGCGTGGTGAGCTGGTCGTTCAGCGTCTGCGTCGCGGTGTCGGCGGTGCGTCCGAGCAGGTTGACGACGGCGCGGGCCTTCTCGTCGGCACTCGACAGCGTGCCGGCCAGAAGCTGTGCGAAGTTCTGCATCAGCTCGTCGACAGCGTCGGTCTTGGTGACGAGGCTTTCCGCCGCGTTCTCGATTGTCGAGGCCTGCTCGTTCACCGAGCGCGTGACCGTGCGCTGGGTGTCGTCGAGCTGGCGGGCCGCTGTGGTGATCTGCTGGCTCTGCTGCTCGAAGCGGTCGGCGAGATCGGTGATGTCGGTGAGCATGGCACCGGATACGGTGCGAAGTGCCGCCACCTGATCGCCGATGATCGCGGTCGACTCGTTGGTATCGGTGACCGCGCGGTCCACCGCGGTGCGGAACTCTCCGGCGCGCTGGGTGAGTTTGGTCTCGATCTCGTTGAGGTTCTCGCCCGCGCTCGACAGCACCTCGCGAAGTCCGGTGTTGGACTGGTTGAGACGGTCGAGAATGCCGGCGATTTCCGACTGCAGGCGATCGTTGGTGGAGCCGAGCAGCGCCACCGCGTCGCGCGAGCGGGCATCGATCGCGGCTGCGATCTCCTCGCCGGTCGCGGCCATGGAACGTGTCGTCTCCAGACCCTGACGGGCGATGTTCTCGGAGACGTCGCGGCCCTTGACGGTGATCGCCTCGAGGATGGCGTTGTGGACCTCGTCCATGCGGCCGGTGAGGTCGCGCGAACGTGCCTCGATGGCCGAGACCAGCTCGTTGCCGTCCGTGCCCAGCAGGGTGGAAAGTTCGGCCGAGCGGGCGGACAGCGTCTCGTTGAACGTGCTCGCCTGTTCCTTGAGGTCTTCGGTGACGATGCGGCTGCGGTCGGTAAGCACCCGGGCGGCTTCGCGCACGGCCAGCGTGACGCGATCGCGCAGCTCGTCGGCCTCGCCGGAAACAAGCTGATGAAGCTGTTCGGAGGTCTTCTCCAGGATGATGCGGGCGTGTTCGCTTTCCGCGTTCAGGCTGCCGGAGACTTCGGCGATGGTGCGCGCCATGGTCTCGCGGACCTGCTCGCTCTCGCCCGAAAGCGCTCCGCCCAGTTCGGCGAGCGTTGCCGTGTAGAGCGTGCGGGCCTTCTCGCTTTCCGCATTCATTGAGCGTCCGGCCTGTTCCACGGCCTGGAGAACCAGGTCGCGGACGTTGCCGCTCTCGCCCTTCATGACTTCCGAAGCCGTGTTCATGGCCTCGGTGACCACCGAACGGGCCTTCTCGCTCTCATCGGCCAGCGAGCCGGTGATGGCGGAAAGCCGGTCGTTCAGGATGCGCTCGATCTCGCCGGCGCGTCCGTCCAGCGTCTCGGCGACCTCGAACACCTTGGAACCGAGCGAGACGTTGATCTCGGCGATGCGCTCCGACAGCATCTCGGTGAGCTGCTGGGTCTGGCGGGAGAGCACCTTGCTCACCTCGTCCAGGCGGCCGTTGAGCGCGTCGGTCATCTCGTTCTGGCCGACGACGAAGGCGCCCGCGATCTCGCGGGTGCGGGCGATCAGGGTCTCGGAGATCTGACGGGCACGCGCATCCAGCGTCTCGTCGACGCGGGTGATGTTGCTGCTCATCGTCTCCGCGAGCTTGTCGGACCGCTCGTTGATATGGCTGGCGGCTCCGTCGATGCGGTCGCCGACGGCCTTGTCGAAGGACTCCAGCTTTTCCGCCATCGTCTCGCCGATCGCCTGCGAGCGCTCGTCAAGCCGCTTGGCGATCTCGTCGGTGCGACGGTCGAAGTCGGCGCCGGCTTCCTCGACGCGGGCCTTGAGGACATCGGAGACGATCGCCGTCTTGTCATCGAAGGTATCCGCGATGCGGCTGCCGCCACTGTCCAGCGTCTCGGTGATCCGGGTCGCGCCGCTCTCCAGCGTTTCCGCGATACGGGTGGAAGCGCTCTCCACCGTCTCGCCAATGCGGCCGCCGCTGGTTTCCAGGGCTTGCGTGATGCGGGTGGTGCCGGTTTCGAGCGAGGAGGCGAGTGCGGTCGTCCGGTTTTCCAGCGCCTCGTTGAGCGCCAGACTGCGGTTCTCGAAGGTGGCGTCGAGGGTGTTGGACCGGCTTTCCAGCGCGGCGTCCAGTGCTTCGGTGCGTTCCTCCAGGGCGCGATCCATGGCGCCGATGCGCCGCTCCAGCGCGGAGTTGATCGTGCCGGTGCGCTCCTCCAGCGTTCCGTCGATGCGCTCGCGGTGCTGTTCGAGCGATGCGTTGAGGGCGCGGGCGCGTTCCTCCAGCGTGCTGTCCATGGCACCGAGATGGCCTTCGATAGCCGTGGAAAGCTCCGTCGTGCGATTGCCGAAGGAGCCGACAAGCTCACCACCGCGCTCGTTGATGAGCGTATCAAGTTCGGCGAGCCGGCTTGTCAGGCTGTCCTGAAGCACGCGGGCACGTACGTCGACGGTCTCGGAAATGCGGCCGCCGATGGCGCCCAGCTCGTTGGCGATCGCATCGCCGCGCGCACCCATGAGACGGGCAAGCTCGGTGCCGGTTTCCGACAGGCGCTGGCCAAGCTCGTAGGAGCGTTCGCCCAGAGCCGCACTGATTTCTGTGGTGGCGGAGGCGACGGTGGCGTCGAAGTCGGCCGCGTGGCTGGCGATGAGTTCGGCCATCGCTTCGCCGCGCGAGGCAAGCCGCTTGTCCAACTGCTCGCCCTCGACGGTGATCGACTCGTGGATGCGTTCACCAATGCTGCCCAGCCGTTCGGCCAGGTCGCCGCCCTTGACCGTGATGGTTTCGGTGAGATGGCTGGCCGTGCTGTCCAGCTTGGCCGCGATCTCGCCGCCGCGCAGCGACAGGTCGACGACGATGGACTCGCCGGTGCCCTGCAGGATGTCCGCGACTTCGCTGGTGCGGCTGGTGATCGTGTCGATGATCTCCGCACCCTTGGTGGCGATGTGGTCGGCCACCTCGCCGCCGTGATGGGACATCGAGGAGATGACCTCGTCGCCGGTCGAGCGCATCCGCTCGTCGAGCGCGGAAACCTTTTCGCCGATTTCGCCGATCAGGCTCTGGCCGGTCTGGTCGAGGCGGGAGGTGATGTCCTCGCTGTGGCGCGCGAAGGCCTCGGTGATCGTCGTTCCCGCCATGGTCAGCGTGTCGTTGACCTCGGCCGAACGCAGGCCGATCGTCTCGGTGACACTGGTGCCGGTTTCGCTCAGCAGCTTGTTGATGGCCGTGCCGCGGTCCATCAACGTGGTGACCAGGCTGTCGGCGGTTTCCGACAGGCGCACATTGATCTCGCTGCCGCGCTGGCTCAGCACTTCCGAAAGCTCGGAAGAGGAGCGGGTCAGGCGGTCGACATAGTCCTCGCCGCGCGACGACAGGGAATCGACCAGTCCGCGGCCGGCCGCGTCGAGCGATGCCGTCATGTTCTCCAGTCGCTCGTCCACGGCGGAGGTGAAGTTCATCGCGCGGGAATCGAACGTTTCGGTCAGCCGGCTGTTGGCGGTGCTGACAGCGGTGTCGATCTGCTCGGCGGTGGTGGAGAGTTGCGTCGCCAGGCTTTCGTGTGCGCCGGAAATGGAGGTGCGCACGCGATCGGCGTTGGCGGTGATGGCTTCGCGCTGGCTGACCAGATCGTCGATCAGCGCGCGGATCTTCAGCTCGTTGTCGTTGTAGGAGCGTTCAAGCGAGGCGACCTCGTTGTGAACGAGCACTTCCAGTTCGCTGGCCCGTGCGATCGCGCGTTCGATGCCGTCGCCCATGGCGGCGACTTCGCGGCGGATAGCCTGGCCGACATTGAGCACGGATTCCTTTGCGATGTCTTCCGGCTCGGCGAGACGCAACGCGACTTCGGTCATGCCGTGCGCGACGATCCGCATTTCCTGTGCGCGGCGGATCATGATCGCCAGAACCAGGAAGAACACGACAGGCAGGACGAGCGCGATACCGGCGGCGATCAGCGAGGGGTAGCGCGCGATCTCGCTCAGCGTCGTGATGGAATTGATTTCGGTATTGAAGGCCGACCAGATAATCCCGCCGCCGATACCGACCCAGGCGATGGACAGAAGGAAGGCGATCCACACCGGCGCCGTCGAAGGCTGGCGCTGCAGCGCGTAGATCAGGTTGCCGATCGAGCGGCGGTCGTCATTGGCCGCGCTCTGCCTGGTCGAGCGGGCGCGTCGGCCTCGCCTCGGCGCGCTCTTTTCTTCCTGTTCGCGCGCACTCACCGCCGCCGCGATCGCATCGACCGCGTCGCCGTTCCCCGTAGTGCCGCTTTCCCCAGTGTCCACGCCCGTGCCGGAAGCGCTGCGCGTGTCGCTCTCGAACTCGAGCTTCAGCGCCTCTTCAACGGCCGAAAGGGCCGCTTCCGCCGGATCCGTGGACTTTTGCGATTTACCCGCCATGTCAGATCGCCTCTGTCGGTACTCTGTACTTGCCGGCGACAGATTGCCGTTCGCCGTTGCCGCATTCGAGATACACGTCACCGAGCCCGGCGGCCGCCACCGCTGGACTCATCGCAAATGCGGCCATTTCTGGCTCGGCCGCCATGAACCTTGTCATCATGGTCAATGTTAGGCACGACCCCTGTGGCCGAAGACCGTCCGTGTCCCGTCCCGGTACACGATCCTGCCGCTAACACATCGGCTCTTAATAACGCCTTGTGCCGACAGCACGTTCTTCGCATTCAGCCACATCTCCCATGTTATTGGCACAAACAGGGTAAATGGACAAGAAATCTCAGTTGGCCAGGGGGGGGGCCGCAAGCCCTGTCAGGGGCCTTGCGCAAGGTTCCTCATGTCGGGAATCAGGGCTCGCCGTTCCCCTGGATGTCGATGCGCGAACGTGTCGTGCCCCGCTCGTCGGGACCGGGGCGAGGCGCAGGCGCCAGTAGCGATTGTGGTTTCGAGATACCGTAGAACCAGGCTCGTCGCTTGATCGCTCTTCGCGGGGGGCATGTCTCGGGAATTTGTATAAGTATCTATTAAATATATAGAAAATTAAACGAAACGGAGCAACCGCATCGTTCGCTGCGGCGTTTGTGGCGTCTCGTGGTCATTTGTGCGCGGGCGGGGCGGACGCTCCCGGAGGGCGGCGCAGGTTGCGTCGTGGTCGCGGTATCTCGTGCCGGCCGCGTCGGCGGACCCATTGCCCCGTGAGACAGGGTGTTAACCAAAAATTCACTTTGTTGATGCGTGCCGGCATCACTGCGGGGAAAACCCTATTCACCCTTAACCCCGTTTTTGCCGGTTGAGGGCATCTTGATGAGGTGTCCGGACCCCGTCTGTCATTCCGACTGCGGAAGACCGGGCGCGACTTGTGGAGACCGACATGGCGTCATCCAGCCTTCCTCTTGCGAGCGAAACACGTCAGGCGGCGGCACCCGTCGATCTCGTGCATCTCGCCCGCCACACTTTCGGCAACCGCGAGCTGGAACATGAGGTGTTGCGGCTCTTCTCGTGTCAGTCCGAAATCTGGATGGAAAAACTGAAGCAGGCGCACGATGCCGCCCAGCGAGCCAGGGCGGTTCACACCATCAAGGGCTCGGCGCGCGGTATCGGCGCCTGGCAGGTGGCCGATCTCGCGGAACGTCTGGAGGCAGATGCGCAGGCCATGACGGACGGGCTTTCCGGCGATCTTGAAGACGCGATCAGCGCGGCGAACGCCTTCATCCGGCATTTGCTGAACGAACGGGCCTGAACGAACGGGCCTGAACGAACGGGCCTGAACGAAAGAGCCTGAGCGTCGGCCCGGCTGGTCACGACGCCGTTGCCGATCGGCGAATTGGCATTTTTGACGGCCCGCGCTTTGCCTTGACTTGACTGTGGCTGCGGAGCGGTTATGTCGGGAGGAACTCCCATCCTCCCGAGAACTCCAGTCAGCGAAGCCTCATGCCAAAGATCACCTATGTCAGCGCCGACGGCAACGAGCGGAAAACCGTGGAGGCCGCTGTCGGCACCACCGTCATGGAAAACGCGATCAAGAACATGGTCGCCGGCATCGAGGCCGAATGCGGCGGCGCCTGCGCCTGCGCGACGTGCCATGTCTACGTCGATCCGGAGTGGAGCGAGGCCACCGGTTCGCCGCAGCCGATGGAAGAGGACATGCTCGACTTCGCCTACGACGTGCGCCCGACATCACGGCTGTCCTGCCAGATCAAGATGACAGAAGAGCTCGACGGCCTCGTCGTCCAGATCCCCGAACGCCAGGCCTGAGGCTTCACGCCTTTCCGCCCGTGTCTTTCAATCGTCCTGTCATGCCAGAAAGCCGTCCTGCGAAATCCTGACGGGCTGCTGGCCTGCATTTCCTGCGACCGGATTCCGGTTCGGGAACGTTCCGGGCCGCTCTGCCCGGCAGTCGGCACGGCTATGGTCGTGGCCTTGTCAGGGACACCCCCCTTCCAGACTTCGTTCCCACATGCGGCATGATGACTGATTATTCCCCCTAATGCCGCTCTGATAGCTTGGCGCGAACGTTCCCGAATTCCTCCGTAGACAGGCGGACAGCGTGCTGTTGCGGACATTTTTCGCAAATGAACCGGCGCCCTGAACGCGGGAGGGCGAGATCTTCCGCGCCTGTCGACGCTCCCGCTATCCTCGCCAGACCGGCCTGTCGCCCACCAAGAGAACCCTCAAGACAGTCTCCTTCCAAGCAAGTCCTCCCTCCAAGCAAGCCCTCCCTCCGGCTGGTCCCGCAGCCTGCCAGCCGGTCCCGCAAACCACATGCGCCTGATGGCGTGTCCGACAGATGATACGCCCCGTTGACGGGCTATCGCGAAGTCACGCGCCACGTGTGATACAAAAAATAAGAAATATGTTCTCTAATAAGAAATCGTGCATAGTCGTTCAGACGAAAAACAGCAGGCAATACATCCCGGCGTTTCTTGCCTATCACCTGCGATGCGTCGACAAGATATTCCTGATCGATCACAACTCCGACAAGGACTATCGTGGCTTGGCAACCGATCGGGTTTCGGTGTTCAGGTCCCGCATGGCGATCTTCGCATCGGATGTGAACATCAACTCCGTCTTGTCAAATTTCGCCGAGATCCGGGGGTTCGATTGGGTCTTCGTGCTCGACATCGATGAATTCCTCCCATTCTCGAGCTTGTCCGAGACGAGGGAATTCATGGAGAGGCATGCTGACAAGAGTGTCGTCAGTCTGCATTGGCGCAATGGTGTTCCTGTCGGAACCGTTGCAAATCTGACCGATGCCGCTGCGCTGTCCTTCCAGCGCGAACCATCGGGAACGAGCAAGATGGCGTATAACACGCGTCTGTTCCGAAATTTCCTGATAACGGAAGGTAATCACCGTCCCTTGAACCTCAATTGGGGTGTCCTCGGAAAACTCAGAAAACGTTTTCCCCAGGATACATCGTATTCGATCTTCCACGTTCCCTTCCTGAGCTTTCGAAATCTCAGGGACAAAATACGGATCTGTCCGCCAAAGGATTTCGCGCAAAAGATAAACATGACGGCGCGGCCTCTGGTCGAAAAATACGGACAGAACTGGCTCGACAAAGAAATTGACACGGCGGACTTCACCTGGCTCGTTGCCAATTATCGCAATGGATGCAACGTTATAGACGTCAGATCCCCGAATTTCTCGATGGAAGAAGTCCGGCTTTTTCGAGGTCTGAAACAGAACATGGACGTTTGGGAAGCACAACTGGATGCGTGCCCGCGCGGCGAGGTTGTGCCCGGCACGCCGGCGGAGGCAGATTTTGTCAACCGTTTGCGGAAGAAGAAGAAATGGGGCTATGTCACCACGATCAGGCGGTGCATGCGCATAACAGATGACAATTGTATCGTTCTGAATACGTGATCGTTCAGCCTTGCGGGATTAGCCCGTGGGACCTTGCACGTGGTCCGAACGCGAGCCCTATCCCTGGTTGCGACGTCGTGTTGTTACACGTTCAAGAGCAGATACTCACGCTCCCACGACGAGATGACCTTGTTGTAGAGGCGCCATTCGAGCTGCTTGACGTCGACATAGGCATCGACGAAGCGGCCGCCCAGGATGCGGCGCAAGGGCTCCGATTCCTGCAGCACCGACAGCGCCTGGTGGATGTGCCATGGCAACGAGACGCCAAGCGTGTGCGCATCGACATCCACCATTGGCTCCGGTTCGCGTTCCTCCTCAAGCCCCAGCAGGCCACAGGCAAGCGTTGCCGCCATGGCGAGATAGGGATTGCTGTCGGCGCCGATGACACGGTTTTCCACCCGACGGGAAGCGGGCGAGGAATCGGGCACGCGCAGTCCGCAGGTGCGGTTGTCGCGCCCCCAGTGAACGTTGATCGGCGCATCCGATTCAAGGCGGATGCGGCGGTAGGAATTCACGTTCGGACAAAACACCGACATTGCCGCCGGCACATAGGTCTGCAGTCCGCCGATATAGTGCAGCAGCGCGGGCGAGTCGGCTCCTTCCGCGTCGACGAAGATGTTGGAGCCGTCTTCCTGCCGCACGATCGACTGGTGGATATGGGTGGCCGAACCCGGCATGTCCTGATGCGGCATGGCCATGAAGGTCGCGACCATGTTGTGCCGGCGCGCGGCGAGCCGGGCGGTGCGTTTGAACAGGAAGGTCTGGTCGGCAAGCTCGATCGGATCGCCGTGGCGGAAATTCATCTCAAGCTGCGCCGGGCCCGCCTCGTGTGCCATGGTGGCGATCTCGATGCGGCTCTGTTCGCAATAGTCGTAGATCAGGTTGACGACGTGGTCGTAGTCGTTGGCATGCTCGATGCCGTAGGCCTGATGGCCGGACTCCTTGCGGCCGGAAAGTCCTTCGGGGACGGTCAGCGGCAGGTCCGGATTGTCGTTGCGGCCCGTCAGGTAGAATTCAAGCTCGGGCGCGACGACCGGCTTCAGCCCTCTTTCGGCGTAGAGCGACAGGACATGGCGCAAAACCTGGCGCGGCGCGAAATCCACCGGCTTGCCGTCCATGAACACGCAGTCACAGATCACCTGCGCGGTCGGTTCCTCGTACCACGGCACCAGCCGCATCGTACTGAGATCGGGTACCGCGCGAATGTCGCGGTCGAGCGGATTGACCACGGCGCTTTCATCTGCGGTATCACCGGTCACGGCCTGGAAGAACAGGAATTCGGGAAGCCGGACGCCGTCCTCGAAAAGACGGATGAAATCCTCGCGCGGGATGATCTTGCCGCGCATGATTCCGCTCATGTCGGGAACGATGCACTCCACCTCGTCGATGCGGGCCTCTCGCAGCCAGCGCACGGCGTCGGCGGGACCCGAGGGAACGTGAGTGGCGAGGTCTTCGGAAGGCATCGGATATGCTCCATCGGGTTGATCAAAGGGGAGGAGGCGCTGCCGCGGCGCTCGCGTCAAGTGGGCTCGCGCTCGCCAACGGTTTCACTATCGTATGCCCCGTATCGTATTGGGAAGGGATGCCGGATGGAGAGAACCGCCCGACACATTAGTTCGTATTCCTACTCACTCGCCAAATGTGACGATTGTCAATGTGATGGCACCACGGTCGTCTGAGCGTGATATATCAAGTGGGGGAAATAAGGGGGTGCCGATAGCCGATGTATAATTCAATCTTGGTCCCGATCGATCCGGCGGAGAGCGACTTCGCGGACGCCGCGCTCGCCAAGGCCGTGGAGTTCGTCAAGCAGTACGATGCCGAGTTGCGGCTGGTCTCTGTCATATCGCCGATTCAGGGATTCGTGACCGAGGCGCTGGATTCGGATTACGATTCGCGAATCGCGGCGGATGCGCGCGAACAGCTCGCTCTCATTGCCGCCAAGCTGGATCTGCCGGAAGAGCGCGTCAGCGTCTCGGTGCGTTCCGGGGCAGTCTACCACGAGGTTCTGGAGGAGGCGCAGGCCTTCAACGCCGACCTCATCGTCATCGCCTCGCACAGCCCCGGTTTCGCCACCTATCTTCTGGGGTCAAACGCGGCCAAGGTCGTGCGCCATGCGGAGTGTTCGGTGTTGGTGATCCGGGACTGAAGGCCGCGGACATAGCCTAGGTTGTGTGGACTCTAATGGGATTCACATTTGGATCGATGCGTGATTCAAGACTGTCTTTTGGAGGCAGTCATGGGTGTTTTGGATCGTTTGG
>NZ_QAYG01000008.1 GCF_003053845.1 Breoghania corrubedonensis | reverse complement strand
AAAGGCTCCAAGATCCCGCAAGCGCTCCGCCGCCCACGTTTCTCTTTCTTCTTATCAAATTGTCAAAAAACCGATGAAGAAAACTTCATCCTTCCAACAGACACAAAACCGTGGCTTCGGCCTGTTGCGACTTCAAGGCGAACCTCTCAGGTCGCAGGCACGAAACCATTTGATCGAACCAAGGTCTCGTCTTTATTGGAACCACCGAGTGTCGGGCGCCGCCGTTGCGGTGGCGCGTCCCCGTCGCCCGGTGTGGTGCTTATATAGTCGGGGGGGTCCTCGACCGTCAACCCCCGAAAATCAGATTTCTTCGCCTTCTTGCATTTCCTCGATTTATCCCCAGGGCCCTGTGAATAACCATTTGAATTCCAAGGCGGAAATCGCAGATTTCTGCGGTTTCCATCCGCCCCAACCTCTGCAGGCGGTTTTTTGCGATGCTGCGTCGGCTCAGGAAAACGGGGGCGAACCACAACCGAAACGGACAAATCACCTGGCGGATGCGCCGCCAGGGCGAGATGCCGATGCCGGCCCCGAAACGGGGCTATGATGTTTGCCGCGGACGCCCATAGAAGAGATATGACTGCCCGTCTGGCTCGTTCCTCTTCGCCCACACCGGGATAAGAGCATTGCGCCGGCGCGGCCCAGGTGCGTGCCGCCGACTACGGGCGGGAGCGTCGAAGGTCGTGGTCGCCCCTTTGTCATAATGCGGCCTTGTCGGGACCGTAGCGATACGGATCATATCCGTCGGCGCCATCTGTATAAGGAGGGCTCTCGCACGCCCCCCCCGTGTATAAGAAGTCGGGCCGCGTGGTTCCGGGCTTGGAGTTTTCGTGCAAGACGCGGGGCGCCGGTTTCCTTCTGCATGGCGGCTATCTTGCGCTTCTCGTGCGCATTCGCGCCGCCGAGCGCTGTTCTAGACGATTGACTTGACCGCCTGCAGGTGGTCAGTGAGACCACACCAAATCGCACGGCCTGCGGGCCGGCAAGTTCTCGGGAGCCGACGCCTGCCGATGCAAATGGGTTTCCACCCCACTCCGGCCACGATCGACCTCGGCAACGAACCTCCTCTTGTTGCCTTCGAGGATCGCAACGGCCCGCCGACCCGGCGGGAAGTTTCGTTGCGCTGGCTGACCGGAACCGTGCTGACCGGCTTCACCTCCATATTCCTTATCGGTGGCGCTCTGGTGGCCGCTCTCGACGGACGCTACACGGTTGAAGCGGCGACGCCGCCGGCCAGTGGAGCGCAGATCGCCCTGCAGGAGGGCAAGGCACAGAAGGGCGACCGGGTCACCGGCGCCGATTCACAGTTTGCCACACGCCAGGTCATCCAGGTGAACACGCTGACGCGCGAAGGCGACGCGGTTCACATCCAGGCCAAGCCCTATGCCCTGGTCAACGCCACGCTGGAGACGCGGCGCTCCAACGAGATGGCGTTGAAGATTCCGCCCTTCAATCCCTTGAAGCTTGTCTCCAACAACGACGTGCTTCCCGACCGCAGCGCCAGCGATTCCATCTACGCCGCGCATGTCGAGGGCGAGGTCACCATCTCCGTCCACGATTTCCCCGTAAACAAGGTCAAGGTCGACACCGGAGACGAGACCGAAGACGGCGAGATCGAACGCATCGTGCGCGATTCAGGCCGCTTCCTGTCGGACGACAAGGCCGAAGTCGCGTCTCTGCCCGTCGTCGATCCCGGCCGCTTCGACTTCGACCTCGCCCAGCAGAGCGCCCTGTCGAATCTGTCCGTGCGCATCGCCGCGGAGAACGTCTCCTTCGTCTCCAAGACCGACGACAATCCGGCCTATTCCGACATGGAAGAACGGATCGTTCCGGTACGTGAGAAGACATCGCTGAAAGCGGTGTTGCTCGACAACGAGGCGAGCGAGGAAGAGGCCGACGACATCACCGCGCGTTTCGCGGAAGACTACAACATCGAGGAAGTGCAACCGGGCCAGCGCGTGCGCATCGGCAAGGGGACGGACGACGACACCGGCGAGATCCGGATCGAGCGCGTCTCCCTCTATGTCGATCAGGTGCACCAGGGTACGGTCGCGCTGTCCGACGAGGGACACTACGTGGCGGCTGCGGCTCCGACGACGCTCATGCCGGACGCCTTTGCCGCCGCCGACCGCATGACGCTTTCCGGGCCGACGCCGTCGCTCTATACCGCGCTTTACCAGACCGGACTCGACAATGACCTGCCGGAGCCGCTGATCGAAGACCTGGTCCACATCTTCTCTTACGACGTGGACTACAATTCCCGGGTCAAGCTTGGCGACCAGCTGGAGGTTTTTTATTCCCTCGACCAGGAAAGCAACGGCCAGCCGCCGGAGGTCCTTTACACCTCGCTCACGGTCGGCAACGAGACGCACCACTTCTACCGCTTCCGTACCCCGGACGACGGCGCCGTCGATTTCTACGACGAGGACGGGCGTAGCGCGAAGAAGTTCCTGATGCGCAAGCCGATCACCGGTGGCCGGGTGAGTTCGCCGTTCGGCAAGCGCCGGCATCCGATCCTGGGCTTCGTGAAATTCCACTCCGGCGTCGACTGGGCGATCGCGCGCGGTACGCCGATCCACGCCACAGGCGACGGCGTAGTTGAAAAAGCAGGCTGGAGTTCCGGCTATGGCCGCTTCACTCTTATTCGCCACGCGAACGGCTACGAGACGGGCTATGGCCATCAACAGGCCATAGCCAAGGGCATAGAGCCCGGTGTGCGCGTCAAGCAGGGCGAGGTCATCGGCTATGTCGGCTCAAGCGGTCGCTCTACCGGCCCCCATGTCCATTACGAAGTGCGCATCAACAACAAGTTCGTGGATCCGAACCGGATCAAGTTGCCGCGCGGGCGCGTGCTTGAGGGTGAATTGCTCGCCAGCTTCGAACGCGAGCGCGATCGCATCGACGCGCTGCTGCAACGCAGCGGCCCGGTTCAAAACCGGATCGCCTCGCGCTGATCGCGAAATTGCAACACACGAAAAAAGGCGGCCCACCGGGCCGCCTTTCTGATTCTCGGAACGAAAGCGAGCGACGTTTCAGGCCTGCGCCGCGAGCTGCGGAGCGCCCTCGCCAGAGCGCGAGAACAGCAGCCGGTCCGTGCCCGCCGTGGCCTCGACCGTGTCGCCATCGCGAATGTCCCCGGCCAGAATGCGCTCGGCCAGCGGATCCTGCACCTGCTTCTGAATGACCCGCTTCAGCGGCCGCGCGCCATAGACCGGGTCGTAGCCCTTTTCCGCAAGCCACGTACGGGCTGAGGGATCGAGGTTCAGGACGATCTTGCGGTCCTCAAGCAGCTTTTCCAGATAGTCGAGCTGGATGTCGACAATCGCGGCCATCTGCGACCTCTGCAGCCGGTGGAAGAGAATGATCTCGTCCAGCCGGTTGAGGAATTCGGGCCTGAAATGCCCACGCACCACACCCATGACCTGTTCTCGCACGGCCGCCGATTCCTGGCCTTCCGGCTGATTCGCCAGGAACTCGGAACCGAGATTCGAGGTCATGACGATGAGCGTGTTGCGGAAGTCGACGGTGCGGCCCTGGCCATCGGTCAGCCGGCCATCGTCGAGCACCTGCAGCAACACATTGAAGACGTCCGGATGCGCCTTTTCGATCTCGTCGAACAGGACCACCTGATAAGGCCGGCGCCTGACGGCCTCGGTCAGCGACCCGCCCTCCTCGTAGCCGACATAGCCCGGAGGTGCGCCGATCAGGCGGGCCACGGAGTGCTTCTCCATGAACTCCGACATGTCGATACGAACCATCGCGGTCTCGTCGTCGAACAGGAAGTCGGCGAGCGCCTTGGTCAGCTCGGTCTTGCCGACGCCGGTGGGGCCCAGGAACATGAACGAACCCATCGGCCGGTTCGGGTCCTGCAAGCCCGCACGAGCACGCCGAACCGCGGTGGAAACGGCATGGACAGCTTCCTCCTGGCCAACGACACGCCGTGCCAGCTCATCCTCCATGCGCAGGAGCTTGTCCTTCTCGCCTTCCAGCATCTTGTCGACCGGAATGCCAGTCCAGCGCGAGACGACCTGGGCGATGTTGTCCGCCGTAACCGCTTCCTGAACCATTGCGTCCGGACCATCGGCACTTTCGGCGGCCTCGACCTCGGCGATCTGCTTTTCAAGCTTCGGGATGACGCCGTAGGCGAGTTCACCCGCCTTGGCGAGATCGCCGGCACGCTGGGCCTTCTCAAGATCGCTGCGGGCCTGGTCGAGCTGCTCCTTGACCTTCTGGGCGGAAGACAGCTTCTCCTTCTCGCTTTGCCAACGCGCGGTGAAAGCCGCCGATTCCTCTTCCAGTTCCACCAATTCGCCCTCCAGCTTCTCAAGCCGGTCACGCGAACCCTGGTCGGTCTCCTTCTTCAAGGCTTCGCGCTCGATCTTGAGCTGGATGATGCGCCGGTCGAGTTCGTCGAGTTCTTCAGGCTTTGAATCCACCTGCATGCGCAGCCGCGAACCGGCCTCGTCGACAAGGTCGATCGCCTTGTCCGGCAAAAACCGGTCGGTGATGTAGCGGTTCGACAGCGTGGCTGCCGCCACAAGAGCACTGTCGGCGATGCGCACGCCATGGTGCAGCTCATACTTTTCCTTCAGGCCGCGCAGGATGGAAATCGTGTCGGCAACCGTCGGTTCGGAGATGAAGACGGGCTGGAAGCGCCGCGCCAGCGCCGCGTCCTTCTCCACGTGCTTGCGGTATTCGTCGAGCGTCGTCGCGCCAACGCAATGCAGCTCGCCACGCGCCAGCGCCGGTTTCAGCAGGTTGGAGGCATCCATCGCCCCGTCCGCCTTGCCCGCGCCAACCAGCGTATGCATCTCGTCGATGAACAGGATGACCTGTCCTTCCGCCGCCTGAACTTCCTGCAGAATGCCCTTCAGCCGCTCCTCGAACTCGCCACGGTACTTCGCACCGGCGATCAGGGAGCCCATGTCGAGCGCCAGCAGCTTCTTGTCGGCGAGCGATTCCGGGACGTCGCCGTTGACGATCCTGAGCGCCAAACCTTCCGCGATCGCGGTCTTGCCGACGCCGGGCTCGCCGATCAGCACAGGGTTGTTCTTCGTGCGCCGCGCCAGAACCTGCATGGTGCGACGGATCTCATCGTCACGGCCAATCACCGGGTCGAGCTTGCCGTCGCGGGCGTCCTGGGTCAGGTCGCGGGTGAATTTCTTCAACGCGTCATACCGGTTTTCAGCCGACGCGGTGTCGGCGGTGCGGCCTTTTCTCAATTCGTTGATCGCCTGGTTGAGGCCGGCGGCCGTGACGCCGGCATTGGCAAGAATCCGGGACGTCTCCGCGCTCTTCTCCATGGCCAGCGCCATCAGGAGACGTTCCACCGTGACATAACTGTCGCCCGACTTCTCGGCGAGTTGTTCTGCCTGTTCCATGACCTTGGCGAGCGGCTGCGCCATGTAGAGCTGGCCATTGCCGCCGGAAACCTTCGGCATCTTGTCGAGTGCCAGTTCGACAGCGGTCAACGCATCCTTCGCCCGCCCACCGGCGCGCGAGATCAGCCCCGATGCCATGCCTTCGCGGTCATCGAGCAGAACTTTCAGAATGTGTTCAGGCGTGAATTGCTGGTGCCCCTGTCCCAGGGCATAGGTCTGCGCGGTCTGGAGAAATCCCCGCACGCGCTCCGTGTAACGTTCCATATCCATAGTCAAACCTCCTCGCCGCAGCACCACCCGAAGCATGGCCTTGCGAAATCGGAAAGGGCGAGGCCTGCGGGCCCTCGCACGGCTTGTTTCCTCATAGGGAGCCGACCTTGCACAGAAATGCGCGTGGTCCAGCTCCAAGCCGCGAACCGGATATAGTGTTGCAGATTGACAACAAAAAGGGGGATGCGATCGACAAGCCGATTTTGCAGCGCGTTTGCCCGCCACAAATGCAAAAACCCGCGGCAACAACCGCGGGTTTCCTTGTTCGCGAACGCGTCCCCATCCCCTCGTGCCGTCCAATACCCGCGCGGCAATGCCGGGGGTGTGGGGCCCGAGACAGGATCAGGCTTCGCTTGGCTCGGTGGCGGGGCTGTCGTTGCTTCCGCTTTCCGCGTCGCCGGACGATGCCGAACGACGGACATTGCGACCGCGCGTTCCGCGCGCGCGGCGCCGAGGCCGTGCCGGCTCGTCACCCTCTTCGCCCGAACCGCTTTCAGCCGCGCCACTTTCAGCAGACGCGGTGGCTTCCGCATTCTCTGCGGGAGCGCCCTTTTCCTTGGCACTGTCCTTGACAGCCGGTTTGGCTGCGGACCGCCGCGGTGTTCTGGCGGGCGCCTTGGCCTTGGGCTTTTCCGCCGCCTCTTCCTTGTCTTCGCCGTTGGCCTCGCCACGAGCCGGACGTTCACCGGCGCCATTGCCTGCCTTGGCATCGATGCCGGGCATACGGTCGACAAAGGGCTGCGGCGCATCCTCGGGCATTATCCGTGGCTTGGCCGCGACGGGTGGCGTCTCGACCGACTGCTCGTCGCTCTCGTCGTCATCTTCGTCGTTGTCGCCGAAAGAGCGCGACTGCGGCACCTGACCATTGGTCTGGGGCTGCGCCGCCGCGACGATGCGCGAATAGTGCTCGGCGTGCTGGAGGTAGTTTTCCGCCATGATGCGGTCGCCGGAGACCATCGCATCGCGTGCAAGCTGCTGATACTTTTCCGCGATGTGCATAGCGGTTCCGCGGATCTTCACATCCGGACCGTTTGATTCAAACGACCGGGTCAGCGGATTAGGTCCTTTGCGACCACGTCCGCGCAAACGCTTGTTCTGATTGTTTTGTCTCATACTGCCGTTATCTCTTCAGAGCGGCTTGCCGTGCTAGTGCATCGGCTTTTCGACCGAACCCAAGGGGGGTGAAACCCGGCATCGGAGATTTGTCCCCGTTGCCGTTAACCAGCGTGCGTGACGGCCCGAGCAATCGGTCCATCCCGAGTATCGGTGGTCTCTGACATTCCGCTGTCTCGGACAGGCGATGAAGTCACCATCGCAAACCGAATCTGGAACCGGACCATGGTCCGAATTCCATTGCGCCACCGGTCATCGGCTATTCCCCAGCCCGGCTGGCAATCGTGCCAAGCGGATTGACCGGCGTCCTGGCGCCTCGGCGTGCCGACCGTAGCCGCTTCGCACGATAAATCCAAGCGCAATTTTTAAAGGCCGTCGATCGAGGGTTTCCGGTGTCTACCTGCGGGCAACGACAACACGGTCACGCTCTGCCAGATCGCGGCGGATGTCCAGTTGGTGAAAGCCCGCGTCCCGGCAGATCCGCACGACATCCGCCCCCTGATCGTAGCCGATTTCCATAATCAGCGCGGCGTCACCCGGACCGAGCCTTTGCGCGGAAACCCGGGCGATTTCGTGATAGGGCACAAGTCCGTCCACTCCGCCGTCGAGGGCGGTGAGCGGATCATGCGCGCGCACTTCCACCTCAAGCGCAGCGATGTCCGCGCTTGGGATATAGGGCGGGTTGGAGACGATCAGATCCCAGTCGCCCCCAATCGCGTCCATCCACGATGTGCAGACGAAATCCATACGGTTCGCGACACCATTCGCTGCGGCATTTCGCCGCGCAACGTGCAATGCGCCGGGCTGGATGTCGCTTGCAAGCCCCCAGGCATTCGGCAATTCCGACAGAAGCGCGACGAGAATCGCGCCCGTCCCTGTGCCCAGATCGGTGATCCGCAAGGCGCGCTCGCGCCCTCCAGTCTCGTCGACAAAGGCAAGCGCTGCTTCCACCAACGTCTCGGTATCGGGTCTCGGCTCCAGCGTCTCCGGTGCCAGTTCGAAATCGAGCCCCCAGAATTCGCGACGGCCGACGATCCGCCCCACCGGCTTGCGCGCCAGGCGGGCGGCGAGATGGGCGTCGAGGCGCGCGGCTTCATCCTCGCCGATCGGCAGGTTCTCCTCGATCACCAGCCGCGCCGGCTCAAGTCCGGTGACATCGGCCACAAGAAGCCGGGCATCGGTTTCGGGACTTGCCATGCCGGCCGCACGCAACGCGTCGCGCACCCGGCGATAGGCGCCCCCTAGGGTGATGGGTCCCGGCCGCGTGGTCACTGCGCCCCGTCGGCATCGGCCGACAGCAAGGCGGCCTGGCGCTCGGTGATGAGCGGACCGATCACCTCGTCCAGCGCCTCGCCGGTGATGATCTGATCGAGCTTGTAGAGCGTCAGGCCGATACGGTGGTCCGTGACGCGGCCTTGCGGGAAATTGTAGGTGCGGATGCGCTCCGAGCGATCGCCCGAGCCTACCTGCCCGCGCCGCGCCTCGGAGCGTTCGTTGGCCGCCTTCTCGCGCCCCATCTCGTAAAGGCGGGCGCGCAGCACCGTCATCGCCTTGGCACGGTTCTGATGCTGGGATTTCTCCGCCGACGTCACCACGATGCCGGACGGCATGTGGGTGATACGCACGGCGGAATCGGTCGTGTTGACGTGCTGCCCGCCGGCGCCCGACGCGCGCATCGTGTCGATCCGGATATCCTCCGGCCGGATCTCGATGTCGACCTCCTGCGCCTCCGGCAGAACCGCAACCGTGGCGGCCGAGGTGTGGATGCGCCCGCCTGACTCGGTCGCCGGCACGCGCTGAACCCTGTGGACGCCCGATTCGAACTTGAGGCGCGCGAAGACGCCGTTACCCTCCACCGATGCGATCACTTCCTTGTAACCGCCGGCCTCGCCCTCGCTCGCAGACAGGACTTCCACCTTCCAACCCCGGCTTTCGGCGTAGCGCTGATACATGCGGAAGAGGTCGCCTGCGAAAAGGGCGGCCTCGTCGCCGCCGGTGCCGGCACGCACTTCCAGAATGGCGCTGCCCGCATCCGCCGCATCCTTCGGCAACAGCGCCATCCGCAGCTTCTGGGAAAGTTCCTCGACCCGCTCCACCAGCTCCGCGCGCTCCATCTCCGCGAGTTCGCGCATCTCCTTGTCGGAGCCGGGGTCCGCCAGCATCTCCTCCGCTCCGGCAAGATCGGCCATCGCCAGCCGCACCTCGCGGATCATGGCCACGACGGGCTCCAGATCCGCATAGTCACGCGACAGCCTGACATAGGTCGCCGGGTCCGGATTGGACGACATCCGGGCTTCGATTTCGGCAAAACGGTCCAGAAGGCCGTCCAGTCTTTCCTGCGCAAGCATCGCGCAACAACTCCAAACACGAGGCGATCGATAGGATCAGGGGGAGGCAACGGAGGCCGGAAGGCGACCCCACCTTGCGTCACGGCGCATCGCCGGCCCAGCTACAAAGGCACGCCGAATTCCTTGGCGAAATCGCGAAGAAGGGCGCGCACCGAGCCCGCGTTCCCGTGGCAGGGATCCATCCGGGCGAGCAGTCGCTCGCGCAGGTGCCCCACGTCAAGCCCCCGCAGCATCGACTTCACAGGCCCCACCGCCGAGGGCGACATGGATATGGCTTCGAACCCCAGCGCCAGCAAGGCCATGGCTTCCAGCGGGCGCCCGGCGAGTTCACCGCACAGCGCAACCGGCACGTCGGCTGCCCTGGCCTTGTCGGCAATGAGCTTGAGCGCCCGGAGGAACGCGACGTTGAGCGTATCGAACCGATCGGCAACGCGGGTGTTGCCGCGATCGACGGCGGTGAAGAACTGGAACAGATCGTTTGAGCCGACGGAGGCGAAATCGACAGCCTCGAAAAGTTCGTCGAGCTGGAACAGCAGCGACGGCACCTCGATCATCACACCAAGCTTGATGACGGAGGGTACGGGCCGTTCGTGCCGGCGCAGATGGTTGGTCTCGCGCTCGACCATCGCCTTGGCTTCGTGGAACTCCGAGACATCGGAAACCATCGGGAACATCAGCCGGAGTTCCCGCCCGCCGGCGGCGCTCAGCAACGCGCGCAGCTGCGTGCGCAACAGACCCGGGCGGTCGAGACCGAGCCGGATCGCCCGCCAGCCCATCGCCGGGTTCTCTTCCTGAATGGAGCGCAGATAAGGCAGCACCTTGTCGCCGCCGATATCGAGCGAGCGGAACGTCACCGGCCGGTTACCCGCCGCGTCGAGCACGGTCGAATAGAACCGCATCTGCTCCTTCATGCGAGGAAAGGTCGAGGCGATCATGAACTGCAGCTCGGTGCGGAAGAGACCGATGCCGCTCGCCCCGGACTCGTCCATGTGCGGCAGGTCGACCAGCAGCCCCGCGTTGAGCATCACCGTGATCGCCTTGCCGTCACGCGTGACGGCCGGCTTGTTGCGCAACCGACGATACTGCGCCTGCCGCCGTGCCCGGAAGCGGACCTTTTCCGCATAGGCGTTCTCGACGTCCGACGGCGGCCTGAGATGAACCTGTCCGGTTTCGCCATCGACGATCAACGCATCGCCGGCTTCCACCAGCGACACGATGTCGGAGACAAGACCGACGGTCGCGATGCCGAGCGCGCGGGCGACGATGGAGACGTGGCTCGTCGGCCCGCCTTCCTCCAGAACGAGACCGCGAATGCTGTCGCGATCGTAGTCGAGAAGTTCCGCCGCCCCCATGTTGCGGGCGATGATGATCGCGTCCTTGGGCAATTCCTGCGCATCAGGTCCGTGCGGGCGGCCCATCAGCTCGCGCATCAGCCGGTTGGCGAGATCGTCGAAATCGTGGAGGCGTTCACGCAGGTAGGGATCGGTCTGACGCAACATGCGAGCGCGGTTGTCGCTCTGCACCTTCTCGACCGCGGCTTCGGCCGTCAGCCCGTTGCGGATCGCCTCCTCGATCCTGCGGATCCAGCCGCGGTCGTAGGCGAACATGCGATAGGCTTCCAGCACCTCGCGGTATTCGCCCATCTGGGCGGCGCTGTCGCCGTGCTCGAGCATGTGGTCGAGCGACAGCCGCATGTCCTCGACCGCCTTGGAAAGCCGTTCCAGCTCGTCGTTTGTGTTCTCGGCGATAAGATTGGTGACGACGACGCGCGGCTCGTGCAGCATCGCGTGGCCAAGGCCGACGCCGTCGCACAGCGCCACGCCTTCCAGGTGCAGCGGCCGGGTCAGGTCGAGCCGGGCACCCACATTGGAGATTGCCTCCAGTTCGCCGGCCGCCAGCATTTCCGCGATCACCATCGCGGTGGTCTGCAGGGCCTCGACCTCATCCTCGGAATAGGTGCGGTGCGCCTTGTTCTGAACGACCAGAACGCCGAGCGTACGGCCTGCCCTGAGAATCGGGACGCCGAGGAACGAGTGATAGACCTCTTCGCCCGTTTCCGGACGATAGGCGAAGGAAGGATGAGCCTGGGCGTTGGGAAGGTTCAGCGGACGGGCTTCCGCCGCGATGAGGCCGACGAGACCTTCGTTGACGGCGAGGCTCGTATGGTGGACGGCGCTCGGATTGAGTCCCTCGGTCGCGTAGAGTTCCAGAAGACCGTCGGCACGCAGGATGTACACCGAGCACACTTCCGCGACCACATTGGACGCGATGTGCCGCACGATCTGGTCGAGCCGCTCCTGGGCGCCGCTCGGCACCGCCATGACCTCTCGAAGGCGGCGCAGCAGCACGCGTGGACCGGCGGAACTATCCCTCATCCTCCGCCAACTCCCCCTGTTTCGAATCGGCGCTCTGCCGCATGCCCCGACCCGGTCTCAAAGACGGCACCCGGGGTTCCGCCCGGCCCGATGGCGGGCGGAACGGTCCACTATCCGTCGAGCCCGTATAGCGAATGCAGAGTCCGTACCGCAAGTTCGGTGTAGGCGGAATCGATCAGAACGGAAATCTTGATCTCCGAAGTGGTGATCGCGCGAATATTGATCCCCTTTTCCGCAAGCCCGCGGAAGCATTGCGCGGCGACGCCCGCATGGCTGCGCATGCCGACACCGATCACCGATACCTTTACCACATCCGTCGCCCCTTCCAGAACGCCGAACTTCAGTTCCGCCCGGCCGTCTTCCAGCACCTTCATGGCGCGGTCGTAGTCGGTCTGCGGCACGGTGAAGGTGATGTCGGTGGTGGAACCGTCCGGCGAGATGTTCTGGACGATCATGTCGACATTGATGTTGGCGTCGGAAAGCGGTCCGAACACCGTGGCCGCCACGCCCGGCCGGTCCGGCACGTTGCGGATGGAAATCTGCGCTTCGTCCTTGGAAAAGGCGATGCCGGTGACGACTTGCTGTTCCACGATCTCGTCCTCGTCGCAAATAAGGGTGCCCGGGGGAAGATTGTCGACGCCCACCTGCGGCGCGTCCGGGTCATCGAAGGAGGAGCGTACGAAGGTACGCACGCCATGAACCATAGCCAGCTCGACCGAGCGCACCTGCAGCACCTTGGCACCGAGTGAAGCCATCTCCAGCATCTCCTCGAAGGAGATACGGCCGAGCCGGCGGGCTTTCGGAACGATGCGCGGGTCGGTCGTGTAGACGCCGTCCACGTCGGTGTAGATATCGCAGCGGTCAGCCTTGATCGCGGCCGCGACCGCCACCGCGCTGGTATCAGAACCGCCGCGTCCGAGCGTCGCGATGCGGTTATCCGGCGAGATGCCCTGGAAGCCGGCGACCACCGCCACCTGCTTCATTTCCAGCCGTTCGATCAGCCGGTCGCCGTCGATTTCGGTGATGCGCGCCGCGCCGTGGGACGAATCCGTGTGAAGCGCGATCTGCCAGCCGAGCCAGGAACGCGCGTCAACGCCCATCTCCTGCAGAACGATCGCCAGCAAGCCGGCGCTCACCTGCTCGCCGGACGAGACGATCGCATCGTATTCGCGCGCATCGTGCAGCCTGGAGGCCTGGCGGCAGAGGTCGACCAGTTCGTTCGTCTTGCCGGCCATGGCGGAGACGACGACGGCAACCTGATTACCCGCATCGACCTCGCGTTTGACGTGCCGTGCAACGTTGCGGATACGGTCAAGATTGGCGACGGACGTACCGCCGAACTTCATTACCAGTCGGGCCATCGGATCGAATTCTGGAACAAGAGGTTGATGTCGAAAACAGCCCCGGGAAGCGGGCATCCCGACATGTCTGATCGGCGCGTATGCATACATGGAGGTCGCCGCGCCTGCAACCGGCGAGAGAGCCGATACCGCCCTGCGCAGAGCGGACGCTTGACAAGTCTCCGGCGAAGACCCACCAACGGGCGGCCTTTCGATGGGCGCGAACGAGGAGAGACCCGGCTATGACGACGAAAACGACCGTGGACGATGCGGAAGTCGCCCGCTTTTCGGCGATGGCCGACGAATGGTGGGACCCAACCGGCAAGTTCCGCCCGCTTCACAAGTTCAGCCCCGTGCGCCTTGGCTACATCAAGGAACACGTCTCGGCCCATTTCGCGCGCAATGCTGAAGACCCTGCTGCCTTCAAGGGGTTGAGGTTTCTGGATATCGGCTGCGGCGGAGGCCTGTTGTGCGAACCGATGACGCGGCTCGGCGCCGAGGTCATCGGTGTCGATCCCTCCCCCGTCAACATCGAGGTCGCACGGCTTCACGCGGAACGTTCGGGGCTCCAGATCGACTACCGCGCGACAACGGCGGAAGACCTAGCGGCCGCGGGCGAGCGGTTCGACGTGGTGCTCAACATGGAAGTGGTGGAACACGTGGCCGATGTTCCGGTCTATCTGGCCGCCTGTGCGCAGCTGGTGAAGCCGGGCGGGCTGATGTTCGTCGCGACCATCAATCGCACCCTCAAGGCCTATGCGCTGGCGATCGTCGCGGCCGAGCGCGTGCTGCGCTGGCTGCCGCCCGGCACTCACTCCTACGAGAAGCTGGTAAAGCCGGCGGAGATCGAGGGCCCGCTGGGCGAAGCCGGCATGACGATCGTGGAGCGCTGCGGCGTCACCTATAATCCGCTGCTGGACAGATGGAACCGCTCGCGCGACATGGACATGAACTACATGCTGCTGGCGGCGCGGCCGAAATAGCGCGCGGCGCAGCCAAACCCGGCATTCGCCGATCCTTCGCGGATATCGCCGGCCCGCTTCCCCGGATTGGGAAGGCGACACCGCCGGCCAAGGCACAAGGAGCAGGAATGGAACCGCTCGTTCTCGTCCCCGGACTGTTGTGCACGGAGATCCTGTTCGCACCGCAGATCGGTGCCTTTTCCGACCATCCAGTGATGGTCGCGGACAACCGCAACCATGATTCGATCGCGGCGATGGCCGCAGAGATCCTCGAGCGGGCGCCCGAACGCTTCGCGATTGCCGGGCTGTCGATGGGCGGTTACGTCGCCATGGAGGTCATCCGCATGGCTCAGGAGCGGGTGAGCCGGCTCGCCTTGCTCAACACCGTCGCCCGACCGGATGCCCCCGAGCAGACGGAGAACCGCCGGCGGCTCATGCGGTTGGCCGCAGACAGTAAGTTTGACAGTATCGCTCCCGCACTCTTTACCAGCCTCGTACCGCCGGCACGCCAGAACGACCAGGAACTGCGCAACGCGATTTTCGAGATGGCGCGCGACACGGGCCCCGATGCCTTCGTCCGCCAGGAAGAGGCGATCATCGCCCGCATCGACCAGCGTCCGAACCTTGGCGCGATCGCCTGCCCAACACTGGTGTTGGCCGGCGCCGACGACCCGCTGATGCCGGTCGACGTCGTTCGCGAGATCCACGAAGGGATACCGGCAAGCCGCTTCGAGATCGTGCCGGCGTGCGGCCACCTGTCGACACTGGAACGCCCCGATGCGGTGACCGCCCTCCTCAAGACCTGGATGGACGGATAGAGGCAAGCGCGCCGGAAGCAGGCGGCGCGCGCTCGGCATGCCTCCTCACTTCATCAAGACGTAGCTTCCCGGTGCATCCATCAAGGGCGCGTATCCCGCTTCCTTCGCCCCCATGGCCGGCGGCTCCGCCTCTCCGCTCGAATGGGACTTGAGCCAGTCGGACCAGGCGATCCACCACGACCCTTCCCGCTTCTCGGCGATTTCGAGCCAGCCGTCGGGATCGTGGAAACCGTTGTGACCGTCCTGCCCGTAGATCCGGTAATGGCGGTGCTGGTGGCCGGGCTCGGAGACGATGCCCGCATTGTGCCCGCCGTTGGCCAGCACGAATGTCACGGCGCTGTCGGCAAGATGCGTGATCTTGTGAACCGAACGCCACGGCGCGACATGGTCGCTTTCGGTGCCGACGGCGAAGATCGGCACGCGGATTTCCTCCGGCGCGACCGGCTGTCCCTCCACGTGATAGCGCGCTTCGGCAAAATCGTTGTTGAGGAACAGCTGACGCAGATATTCCGAGTGCATCTGATAGGGCATGCGGGTGGCGTCCGCGTTCCACGCCATCAGATCGAACATCGGTGTGCGCTCGCCCAGCAGGTAGTCGCGCACGTTGCGCGACCAGATCAGGTCGTTTGAGCGCAGGAGCTGGAAGGCGCCGGCCATCTGCTTGGTATCGAGAAGGCCTTGCTCCCACATCATGTCTTCCAGATAGGACACCTGGCTTTCATCGATGAAGAGCGTCAGTTCGCCTGCTTCGGTGAAATCGATCTGCGCCGCGAACAGGCTGACGGAGGCAAGCCGGTCATCGCCGAACCGTCCCATCGCCGCGGCCGCGATCGACAGCAGCGTGCCGCCAAGGCAATAGCCCACCGCGTGGATCTTTTCGCCTGGAACAATCGCGCCGACCGCGTCGAGCGCGTCCATCACGCCCATCCGGCGGTAGTCGTCCAGCGACAGGCTTCGATCCTCCGGGCCCGGATTGCGCCAGGAAACCATGAACACCGTGTGCCCTTGGGAGACCAGATAGCGCACCAGCGAGTTGTGCTCGGAGAGATCGAGAATGTAGTACTTCATGATCCAGGCCGGCACGATCAACACAGGTTCGCGTTGCACCTTGTCCGTGGTCGGCGCGTACTGGATGAGCTCGATCAGCCTGTTTCGGTAAACGACCTTGCCCGGCGTCGCCGCCAGGTTGCCACCGACGACGAAGTCCTCCGTGCCGGCCGGCGGCTTGTCGCCGAGTGTCCGTTCCAGATCCTCCACGAAATTCGCAAACCCGCGCGCCAGGTTCATGCCGACTTCCAGACGCGTACGCTCCAGCACTTCCGGATTGGTAAAAGGATTGTTGGAGGGCGAAAACACGTCCAGCATCTGCCGCGTCATGAACTCCACCACGCGTTCGTGATGATCGGAAACGCCGCGCACGCCCGTGGTCACGTTGTACCAGAACTGCTGATTGAGCAGGAAACCCTGATACATCAGGTTGAATGGAAAGGTGTTCCATCCCGGGTGGTCGAACCGGTGATCCTGCGGCAGCGGTTCGATGCAACGCTGCGCCGCCTCCCCGGAGGCGCAATGGCCCGCATAGCGCGCAAGCCGTGCGCCCTTTCGCCAGGCCTTGCCGGCAAGACGCATCTGATGGCCGGGAGAGATGGCCAGATGCGCCAGCCAGTCGGCATAGGCAAGCGCTAGCGAACTCGGCGAGATGCCGCCCGTCAAACGCGCCAGTCCCGAGCGTGTCGCCCGGTCGACGAGTTCGGAGAACGCACGCGCCGCATAGCTGTCCCTATCCCCCTCCGGCACGGCCGCCGGTTCACGGCGCACCTGACTGACTGGATCACGGGACGGTTTGCCGACGGTCTTGCTGGCGGCCCCCACCGCACGCAGGGGCGTAACGCTGCCCTCGTTCGGGGATTTCTCGCTTTGCTTCACTTGTTCACCTGCTCCCAAAAGCAATTGTTCATTGAAAAGAGTAGTCGCCATTCTTTGCGAGATTATGCCGCTGCGGCATCTTTTTTGATCGGAAAGCGAGGCAATGTGCGGCTGCGTCATTGCGCCGCACAACAAAACGCTGCCGCAGCGCACTCTCGCCTCTGCCTTGCCATAGTTCCGTTACGTTATTTCCCTGCATTTTAGCCAAAGGTCGGTAATCGGCCGTACTCTTGCGAACCCAGCAAGCACACAAGGGAGTTATGCCATGCCGCGTCAGACCAAGACCCCCACCAAGGATCCCAGCGTCGTGCCTCTGCCCTGGCTCGACCCTTCCTGGATGGAGAAGGCCGACATGTTCGGCAGCCGCTTCTTCGACCAGTTCGCCAAGGTCAACATCGAAACGCTCGACAAGACCGAGACGCTGATTGAGGATCACATGAGTTTCGTGCGCGGCAGGGTTCATGCCGACTTCGAGTACGCCAAGGCGCTGTCGAAGGCCCGCGACCCGATGGAAGTGACCCGCATCATGTCGGAATTCTGGGAAAAGATGATGAGCGACTATTCCGCCTGCGCTGAAAGCAGCGGCGAGAAGATGCGCGAATTCGCCGCCAAGGCCTGCGAGACCAGCATGGAGATCGCCGAAGTCTCCGGCGAAGCGGCCAGTTCGGTCGAAGAGGCCATCAGCAAGGCGACGAAGTCCACCGCCGCCTGATCTCGCTGCGCGAGCCTGGCCCCCGGCGGAACCGGACCATGAACGAACGGAAGCGCCTCGCTGCCAGCCGGTGCGAGGCGCTGACCGGTACGGCCAGAGTATCGCGTTCTAGTTCTTGTCTTCCGGCAAGACCGGCAAGGGAAGGATTTCGATGCCTTCCTCGATGAGGTCGCGCGCGTCTTCCGGCGTCGCCTCGCCATAGATGCCGCGCTGCTCCGCGTCGCCGTAGTGCATGCGCCGTGCCTCGCTGGCAAACCGAGCGCCCACATTGTCGGCACTCTCGGTGATCAGATTGCGGAGCTTGCGCATCATGTCGACGATTTGCGCCTGCTGCGGATTGGGCATCGCCATCATCGGCATCGCGCTGGCGTGTTCGGGCGTGGTTGCGACCGGATGCGGGGCGGCTTCGGCTCGCGAAACTTCCGCTCCCGATCCCTCGACATCACGCGTGCCGGAAACGGCCGGCGCCATCAACGCCTTGGAGATCCGGTCATCGCCGCAAACGGGACATGTCAGATGCCCGTCGCCGGCCTGACAGTCGAATTCGCCGGCATTGCGGAACCAACCTTCGAACTCATGTCCCTCCGAACAGATCAGGGAATAGTGAATCATGAAACCGGCTCCGTTTGCGACAGCGCGACCGTTTCGATCGTGAAGGGGCGCTCGTTTGCAAGCGCGGGAACGCGGCCGCGCGCCTTGGCGACCTCATCTACGTCAATCTCGGCGAGGACGAAACCGGGCTCGTCGTGATCGGCCTCCGCCAGGATCTCGCCCCATGGCGCGATGATCAGCGAATGCCCGAAAGTCTCGCGGCCGTCCTCGTGCCGCCCGCCCTGCGCCGCGGCGAAGACGAAGGCACCGTTCTCGATCGCCCGTGCCCTCAACAGGATGTGCCAGTGGGCCTGCCCGGTCTGGCGGGTGAAGGCGGCGGGAATGGTGAGCGCCTGCGCGCCGGCCTTGGCCTGGGCGCGAAAGAGATGCGGGAAGCGCACATCGTAACACACAGCCATGCCGAGCTTCAGCCACGGCAGTTCAGCGACGATACTCTCCTCGCCCGGCTTGTAGGTGCGCGATTCCCGCCAGCTCTCGCCATTGTCGAGATCGACATCGAACATGTGGATCTTGTCATAGCGCGCAAGGATCTCGCCCTGCGGCGAGATCAGAAAGCCACGATTGGCAACCGTTTCCGCGCCAAGTCGGATGGCGAGAGATCCGATATGCACCCAGAGGCCGAGTTCGCGGGCAAGAGAACGCAACCGGGCGAGGCAGGGATCTTCGTCCTCGCTCGAGATCTTTTCCATAAGAGCGGCGCGATCGCGCTCCAGAAGATTCGTCATCTCAGGCGTCAGGACATAGGAGGCACCCTCCGCCGCCGCCGCGCGGATCAGGTCCTCGACCTGGGCGATATTGGCCGCCACGTCGCGGCCGGATCGCGTCTGGATGCAGGCAGCCTTGAATGCACTCATCGCTCTTCTCTCCGCGCTCACCGCTTTCGAGACCCACGTGCCCGGCATCATTGTGGCGCACAAGTCTTAAGCCTTTCGCGACCGGGTATGCCCCCGCCGGGGGCCGAGCGCAACCGGCGCTATCGGAAAACCGGTCCGCGACGTCCCTTCGGGAGAAGGCGTTTCGTGAGCGCCGGTCTATCAGGCGGCGATCAACGCGTCGAGCTTGCCCTGGCGTTCCAGCGCATGCAGCTCATCGCAACCACCGACATGGGTGTCGCCGATAAAGATCTGCGGGAACGTCATGCGCCCCGAACGCGACATCATTTCCTGCCGCTTTTCAGGGGCATAGGTCGCGTCGATCTCTTCGTACGCGACCCCCTTTTCATCGAGAAGGCTCTTGGCGGCGGTGCAGTAGCCGCAGAACTGACGCGTATAGATCACGATCTTGGGCATTGATTATCTATCCAGAACAAGAGGTCGATCCGGCGGCACGGGTTGACGAGGAGCGAAAGACGCAAAAACGCTGACCTGGCCCATGCAAGCGAGCAAGCACGGGCCGTGCCAGTACCGGAGCCGGAATGCTGATGCGGTTTATATTGGGAGGCCCGACGAAGAGGCAACCCGGGCAAAAGTGAGAACATCGACGCTGGCCGCGCGCGCTCGCAGCAATGCTCGCGTACACGCCTTCACCGTCGCTCCGGTCGTGTAGACGTCATCGACCAGCAATATGCGCCGTCCCTCTATCGCCGACCGCGCCTCGCCGGCCACTGCGAAAGCCCCGCGCACATTTTTCTGCCGGTCGTCACGCGCAAGCCCCACCTGGCGCGGCGTCGCGCGGATGCGAACGAGCGCGGCAAGGGCGGCCTGCTTGTCCGCGCGCGCGGCAATCGCCCCTGCCAGCACCGCCGCCTGATTGAAGCGGCGCGACCACAACCGGGCGCGATGCAACGGCACCGGCACGATGAGGTCGGCCTGCGAGACGAGATCGGCGCCGGCACGCGCCATCCAGCCGGCCATGGCCGGGCCCAGTTCCAGCCGGTCGCGATACTTGAGCCCGTGCACCAGTTCGCGCGAAATATCGTCATGCAGGCAGGCCGCGCGGGCACGGTCGAAGGGTGGCGGATCCGCGATTGCTTGCGCCGACAACCCGTCTTCGCCGAGATCGTAGGCGAGCGGCGTCCCCAGTCGGGCACAATAGGGTTTCTCGATCCAGGAGAGCTTCGCCCAGCACCTCATGCAAAGCCCCGCCGCACCGCCAAGCGGCAGGTCGCATACGAAGCAGACAGGTGGCAGAGCCAGATCGAGCAGAACCTTGAGTGGTCGAAACCGGGGAAAGCGGAGCCGCGTGACCTTGTATAAGCCGCCGGCCGCGCCAAGTCGCGGATCCTCCCGGATCCCGTTCGCCCACGTCGTTTCACCGTTCGCGACCGGCATCGCAAGTCCCGCCATTTCGGCAGCGGTCAAGAGCAGCGGCCGGAGTTTTTGACGCCCCGCTCTTTCCGCGCGATAAGCAGCCTACCATGTTCCGCGGGCAATGCCGATGAATGCTCCCTTCGACCGCCGTCTCCTCGCCCTCCACCGGGCACGCGCGCTCAAGAAACGAACCGAGGGCGCCGATTTTCTGATGCGCCTGGTCGCGCAGGATATTGAGGATCGTCTGGCCGTCACCACCCGCACATTCGACCTGGCGCTCGATCTGGGCGGCCACACCGGTGTGGTGCATGACGCGTTGTCGCGCTCAAGCCGCGTCGGCACGGTGTTACGAGCCGACCTCTTCGCGGCAGACACCGCGACGGGCACACCCGACCTCGTCGTCGACGACGAGATCCTGCCCCTTGCCGATGCCTCGCTCGATCTCGCGGTCTCCGCCCTGTCGCTGCATTGGGTGAACGATCTGCCCGGCGCGCTGATCCAGATCCGCCGGGCATTGAAGCCGGACGGGCTCTTTCTCGGCGCGCTCGCCGGCGGCGACACCTTGTGGGAACTGCGCGACGCGCTGCTGAGCGCGGAAGTGGAGTTGACCGGCGGCGCCAGCCCGCGCGTTTCGCCCTTCGCCGATACCCGCGAAATGGGCGGCCTGATGCAGCGCGCCGGCTTCGCCCTTCCCGTCGCCGACCAGGACCGGCTGACGGTGCGCTATGACAGCGCCTTCCACCTGATGCGAGATCTCAGGGCAATGGGGGCGACAAGCATCCTCGCCGAACGCGGTCAGGCGGCAAGCCGCAGTCTGTTCATGAGAATGGCCGAGATCTACAGCGAACGCCATGCCGATCCCGATGGCCGCATCCGCGCGACCTTCCAAATCTTGTCCGTATCGGGATGGGCGCCGCACGAGAGCCAGCAGCAACCGCTCAAGCCCGGATCGGCCAGAATGAGCCTCGCCGAGGCGCTTGGAACGCACGAAGTCTCCGCCGGCGAAAAGCCCGCGCAGGACTGAAATCTATGAATTTTCGAGAGAATCTGGACGCAGTTCGGACCCACGGTCTTCCCGTCAGGAACCGGTGGCGCCGGTAAAGCCGGCCGCGACCGGCTCATAGAGCTTCGACGTCAGCAGCTCGCCGATCGCCGTCACCGAGCCGACAATCGCCAGAACGATGATGCCGGCGATCAGGCTGTACTCGATCGCTGTCGATCCCCGTTCGTCCGCCCAAAAGGCCTTGAACGTTTCGCCGAGCCGGCGTTTGCGGATGGTGTCGGGATCACGCGACATGGGATGCACTTTCTTCCAGCCCAGCCGCCGCCGACCTAGAGCAGGTCGATCAGATGCGGAATGAGCGGTTCGTCCGCTGGTGGCATCGGATACTCTCTCAACGCCTTCGGCCGCACCCACTTGAGTGCCTGACCTTCCCGGCCCTGAACGATGCCCTGCCACCTTCTGCAGACGTAAAGTGGCATCAGGAGGTGAAAATCGTCATAAGCGTAACTGGCGAAGGTGAGCGGTGCGAGGCACTCTTTCTTAACCGTGATGGCAAGTTCCTCGGCCAGTTCGCGGGTCAGAGAATCCTCCGGCCGCTCCCCCGGCTCCACCTTTCCGCCCGGGAATTCCCACAATCCGGCAAGCGCCTTCCCCTCCGGCCGCTGAGCAATGAGGATACGTCCGTCCGTATCGATGAGCGCGCAGGCGACGACGAGCAGAAGTTTCGGCATGAGGGACCTTGTTCCATGGTGAGACGCAATCGGAACGGGCGATTAACGATAATCGTCCGACACCGGCCAATATCGCCTACACCGCCTGCGGCATGCGGCAGTAATGGTAGTCGTAGACAGGCTCGAAGCCGAATCGCCGGTAGAGGTCGCGGGCCGGTGCGTTGTCGGCAACAACCTGAAGCCACGCCTTTTTCGCCCCCGTCTCCCGCCCGTAGGCCAGCGCATAGGTCACGAGCATCGCGGCGAGCCCGCGCCGCCGGCGGTCCTGTCTTGTGGCGACATCGAAAATGCCGATCAATGTTCCGTCGCACACGCCCAGCAGCACCGCCTGCGGCTCGCCGTTGCCGTCGCGCAGCGACAGCGCGAGCAATTCCGCCGGCACCTTTTCAAGCGACGCTCGCAGCGCAGACAGCGCTTGCGGCGTGACCTTTTCCACCCCCGTACCCCCAACGAAAGCGAAATCCCGGAGCCAGTCGGCAAGAGGCAGCCGATGCATCCGGTAGTCGTCTGCGAGCGGTCGGGCCATGCCATGCATCAGGCCGCTCTCGGAGAGCGCAGCCGCCCACACTTCCGTCTGTGCATAGCGTTCCCAGCCGCGCGCATCGATGAAATCATCGAGCGCGGGCGGAACAAGCGGCGTCCAGCGCAGGTGCATCGCGATGCCCGTATCGGCGAAGCGCGCGCCAGCGCGTGCGAGCCGCGCCTCGATATCAGCGTCGTCGGCCGGATCGTAGATATTGAGCGAGTTGACCCTGCGCGCGGGATTGCCGGGCGAAAGCCGCGTCAGCCACGCGCCGTCGAAATGCAGCATCAGACTGGGAAAGGCGGTGAGATTAGCCTGTTCCAGCGCAAAGACCGCGCTCAGGTCCGCCGGCCGTGCTCGGCCGATATCGTCAGCTTCGGTAATCGCCATTGATCTCGACATAGGCCTTGGTCAGGTCGCAGGTCCACACCGTCGCCTCGCCCTTGCCAAGCCCGATATCGGCGTGAATGACGATCTTGTCTTCCTTCATGATGCGCGAGGCCGTCTCCTCGTCGTAATCGGGATCGCGCTCTCCGGCGACCGCGACACGCACGTCGCCGAACCAGATCGCGAGCCGGTCGCGATCCGCCGGCTCGCCGGCCTTGCCGACGGCCATCACCACCCGGCCCCAGTTCGCGTCCTCGCCCGCGACCGCCGTCTTCACCAAAGGCGAATTGGCGATGGAAAGCGCGATGCGCTTGGCCGACGCCGCGCTCTCCGCCCCGGTGACATTCACTTCCACGAACTTGCGCGCGCCCTCGCCGTCGCGCACGACCTGATGCGAAAGATCGAGCATGATTTCGGCGAACGCCGCGCGGAACGCGTCAAGGCGCGGATCTTCGATCGCCACGATTTCCGGCGCGCCATGGCTTGCGGCCGTCCTCGTGGCGAAGGCCAGCACGGTGTCAGACGTCGAGGTGTCGCTGTCGACGGTAATCGAATTGAACGACGCGCCGACACTCTCGCCGAGCAGTGCCTGCAGAACATGGGCGCCAACCGGCGCATCAGTGACGATGAAGGAGAGCATGGTCGCCATGTCGGGCGCGATCATGCCCGCGCCCTTGGCAATGCCGTTGATGGTAACGGACGTGCCGCCGAGATCGACAGTGCGGGTGGCGACCTTGGGATAGGTATCCGTGGTCATGATCGCCTTCGCCGCGTCGATCCAGGGCCCCGGTGCGCCCCTCGCCACGAGATCGTCGATGACAGGTGCGAATTTTTCCGCCGGCAACGGCTCGCCGATGACACCCGTCGACGCCAGGTAGATTTCCGCGGGCACGCAGCCGAGCGCCTTCGCAACCGTCTCGGCAGAAAGCTCCACCGCCGCACGTCCCTTCTTTCCCGTGAACGCGTTGGCATTGCCCGAATTCACCATGAGCGCGCGCGCCTTGCCATGAGCAAGGTTCGCCCGGCACCAGTCGACCGGCGCGGACGGGCAGCGCGAGCGGGTGAAGATGCCAGCGGCCTCCGTCGCCTCATCGAACTGCATCAGGAGGACATCGGCACGCCCCCTGTACTTGATGCCCGCCTCGACGGTGGCAAATCGCACGCCCTCGATCTCGGGCATCTCGGGATAGGTTTTCGGCGCAAGCGGAGAGACGGCGGTCGACATGGAAACCTCGTTGGGATCAGGGCCCAGAGCCCCTCGACACGAGTTTTAGAGCAACCTGCGTTCAAGTGGAATTGCCTGAGCACAGGAAAGTTGCTCGTTTTCAAAAAGCTAGGATAGCGAGGGCCTGTCGGGAAAAGTCCCGGGCACACCGGGGCGGTCAAAATGGACAAGGGGCGCGCGTCCTGGCCAGACGCACGCCCCTTTCTCGTTTCCCGCTACGCGCATGCCGGGACATTTTCCCGACCGCGTCGCAATGGACCGGCTTACTTTTCAGCCGGCTTTTCGCCGTCGGCGTCAGCGTCGCCATCGGCCGGTGCCTTGGCGGCTTCGTCCATCACCTTGATGTCGGCCTTGGCCTTGAGGTCTTCCATCACTTCATTGTACTTGGCGCGGATCGCATCGGCGCGCAGCTGGTTCTTGACCGCGTCGAATGTCGGTGCGGGCTGCTGGCGCTTGTCCTCGACCTTGATCACGTGCCAGCCGAACTGGGTCTTCACCGGCTCCTTGGAATAGGTGCCCGGCTTCATGTCGAAGGCAGCATCGGCGAATTCCGCGACCATGCGATCCTTGGTGAAGTAGCCGAGGTCGCCGCCGTTGGGGCCGGAGGGGCCGGTCGACTTCTCCTTGGCGAGTTCGGCGAAATCCTTGCCGGTGTCCAGTTCCTTGATGATCGCCTTGGCCTCGTCTTCCGTTTTCACCAGAATGTGACGGGCATGGACCTCTTCAGGGCCTTTGAAGTCGCCGTACTGCTCATCGTAGAGCTTCTTCAGGGCAGCCTCATCCGGCTCCAGGGTGTTCTTGTCGTTGAAATAGGAATCCCTGAGCGTGCGCAGTCGCGCATATTCGAGTGCCCGCTTGACGCCCGGCTCCGCGTCCCGGCCTTCCTTGAGCGAGGCATCGGCCAGAACGTGCATGTCGACGAGCACGCCCACGAGCAGGTTGCGGCGTACCGCCTCCGGCACCTGGGCAAGATCCTGCGCATAGTCCTGCGCGGCGATCGCGACGTCCGCCTCGGTGATCGTCTCGCCATTGACCGTGGCCACGACCTTGTCGCCGTCTTCAGCCGCACGGAGCGGCGCAGCGGCGAAAAGAGCGATCATGCAGCCGGCAATGAGCGGGCGCATCACCGCCGTGCCGGGTTTGACGGCACCGAGTTTACCGGCCCTGAGTGTATGGAACATATAAGCATCCTGTTGCGTGGTGTTGATTGCGGACCCTTGCCGTCGGGCTGCCCGCAGGACTTGAGCGGGAGTTATGCCGACTGGGGCGACGTTGACAAGCTTTCAGGCCCCTCTTATCTGTCGGTCGGCCCGGTCTGCACCGGGCATTTCCGTCCGGACGACACCGGCCCCCCGCCAGGAGGCGGACCGCCGCTCGATCGAAACCGCATAGACGTCAAGCTGAAGCCGCACGCTTGCGACATGGCACGGCTTTGCCAAAGGAAGGACCATCATGGTCGGCCTCGGTGCTATCGCCCGCAAATTCTTCGGATCCGCGAACGACCGAAAGGTAAAAACGTATCGCGGCAGGGTTGAGGCGATCAATGCGCTCGAGCCTGAAGTCGCTGCCCTGTCCGATGAGGAATTGAGGGCGCGCACGGCCGAGTTCAAGAAGCAGCTTGCCGAAGGGGCCAAGCTCGACGACCTTCTGCCCGCGGCCTTCGCGACGGTTCGCGAAGCCGCCAAGCGCGTGCTCGGTCAGCGCCACTTCGACGTCCAGCTCATCGGCGGCATGGTGCTCCACGACAGTGGCATCGCCGAGATGAAGACCGGTGAAGGCAAGACGCTGGTGGCGACGCTCGCCACCTATCTCAACGCGCTCGAGGGCAAGGGTGTCCACGTCATCACGGTGAACGACTACCTGGCCAGCCGCGACGCCGGCTGGATGGGACGCGTCTACCGCTTTCTCGGCCTCACCGTCGGCGTGATCGTCCACGGGCTCGATGACACCCAGCGCCACGCGGCTTACGCCTGCGACATTACCTACGGCACCAACAACGAGTTCGGCTTCGACTATCTGCGCGACAACATGAAGTACGAGCGCGGATCGATGTGCCAGCGCGGCCACCACTTCGCCATCGTCGACGAAGTGGACAGCATCCTCATCGACGAGGCGCGCACGCCGCTGATCATCTCCGGCCCGCTCGAGGACCGCTCCGACTTCTACAACACGATCGACACCTTCGTTCCGCATCTCGACGACGCGGATTTCGAGATCGATGAGAAGCAGCGCACGGCGAACTTCACCGAAGAGGGCAACGAGAAGCTCGAGAAGCTGCTGTCGGAAGCCGGTCTGCTGAAGGGCGAAGGCCTCTATGACACGGAAAACGTGTCGGTCGTCCACCACCTGCAGCAGGCGCTCAAGGCACACAAGCTGTTCCAGCGCGACAAGGACTACATCGTCAGGAACGGCGAGGTCGTCATCATCGATGAGTTCACCGGCCGCATGATGCCGGGACGGCGCTATTCGGAAGGCCTGCACCAGGCGCTGGAGGCGAAGGAACACGTCGCCATCCAGCCGGAAAACCAGACGCTCGCCTCCATCACGTTCCAGAACTACTTCCGCATGTACGACAAGCTCGCCGGCATGACCGGTACGGCTGCGACGGAAGCGGACGAGTTCGCCGACATCTACAAGCTGGAAGTGGTCGAGATCCCGACCAACCTGCCGGTCCGTCGTATCGACGACGACGACGAGGTCTATCGTTCGGCGGGCGAGAAGTACAAGGCGATCGTCGAGCTGATCGGGGAATGCAAGGATCGCGGGCAGCCCGTGCTCGTTGGCACCACCTCGATCGAGAAGTCGGAACTCATCGCCGAGATCCTGAAGAAGAACGGCTACCGCCAGGCGGACGTCAGCGATCCGCTCGCCTTCCGCGTGCTCTATGACGGCGATCAGAAGACACAGGAAGAACGCGTTTTCGCCGTCCTGAACGCCCGCTATCACGAGCAGGAAGCCGCGATCATCTCGCAGGCCGGCGTGCCGGGTGCCATCACCATCGCCACCAACATGGCGGGCCGCGGCACCGACATCCAGCTCGGCGGCAATGCCGACATGCGTATCCAGATCGAGCTGGGCGACATGGAGGAAGGCCCCGAGCGCGAGGCGAAGGAAGCCGCGATCCACGCAGATATCGAGCGGCTGAAGCAGATCGCGCTGGAGGCAGGCGGCCTCTATGTGGTCGCCACCGAACGTCACGAAAGCCGGCGCATCGACAACCAGCTGCGCGGCCGTTCCGGCCGTCAGGGCGATCCCGGCCACACCCGTTTCTTCCTGTCGCTCGAAGATGACCTGATGCGCATCTTCGGCTCCGAGAAGATGGATTCCATGCTGCAGCGCCTGGGTCTCAAGGAGGGCGAGGCGATCGTTCATCCCTGGATCAACAAGGCTCTGGAAAAGGCGCAGCAGAAGGTCGAGGCGCGCAACTTCGACGCCCGCAAGAACATCCTCAAGTACGACGACGTGATGAACGACCAGCGCAAGGTCGTCTTCGATCAGCGTCTGGAGCTGATGGACGGCGAGGACCTTGCCGACACGATCGCGGACATGCGCGAGGAAGTCATCGAGGACATCGTCACCCGCCACATTCCCGAAAAGGCCTATCCCGAACAGTGGGATACGGACGGCCTGCTTGAGGAGGTGCGCGGCGTCCTCAACATGGATCTGCCGGTCAAGGACTGGGCGGAAGAGGAAGGCATCGCCGACGAAGAGGTGCGCGACCGCCTGAGGCGTGCGGCAGCGGAACTCATGGCCCGCAAGGTCGGGCAATACGGCCCCGACATCATGCGCCAGGTCGAAAAGGCTTTGCTGCTACAGGCGCTCGACCAGCTCTGGCGCGAGCATCTGGCGACACTGGATCACCTGCGCTCGGTCATCGGCTTCCGCGGCTACGCCCAGCGCGATCCCTTGCAGGAATACAAGACCGAGGCCTTCACGCTGTTCGAGGCGATGCTTGCCAGCCTGCGCCAGATCGTGACGGCGCAGCTCATGCGGGTCGAACTGATGCAGCAGGAGGCCCCCGAGTTGCCGGGCGACGATGACCTGCCCCCGATGCAGGCCACCCACGGCGGCGAGCCCATTGACGGCTATGCCGATGAAGGCAACGTCGCTCTGGCCTCCCGATCGAACCGCGCAACGGCTACCGAGCGCGACCAGAATGATCCCTCCACCTGGGGCAAGGTTGGCCGCAACGAACTGTGTCCCTGCGGCTCGGGCAAGAAATACAAGCACTGCCACGGCGCGCTCTGAACGCGTCCGGTCGCTGACCGGCGGACAATACGCCGCGCGAGGGAAGAACGCTCCGGATCGAAGCCGGTCATTAGGGGCAATTGAGCTGGCAGATCGAGACTCTTGTCTCAATGTGACTGAGCCTCGTTCGCGCGACCCCGGCGCGCGGCCCCGGAAAGCGGGCCGCGCGAATTTAGTTTGCAACCAGAAACTTCCCGCTTTCAGGAGTTGCGCGCGGCCTTCCCCCGCAACATTCCACGATACGCCAGAAGCCGACTTGACATGGCTTCGTATCGCCTTCATTTCTCAATGTATCTCAAGCTCCGGCCTGCTCGTCCGGCGATTGGATGAGTGCGGCCAGGCACCTCCCTTGATCGTGTAACCGATCGGTCTCTGGTTGGATTGCGGTTCCTGCGTGAGGGATCGCGTGCAAACGCCTCCGATCCCGGGAAGCCGCCGAGCGCCGGAATCGGCTCGAGCGATTTCTTGTCGATCAGATTGGTTCAATCCGATCGGAATTTGCTCTGGACGTCATCAATACCATTGGTCCCGGAGTTGTGCCAGTTATGTCCCGAAAGAAGCCCTTTCTCATTCGGCGTCTCAAGAAGGCGGTCGCCCCGATCCTGGAGCGTCACGACCTGAAGGTGGTGCCCTCCACCCGGCTTGTCGATTTCTACCTCCACGAATACGAGAGTTACGAGCAGTACCGGGACGTTCAGACCTTCTACAACAAGCAGAAGATCAAGAACGTGTGGGCCGACGAGAAGACATTGCGCCTGATCGGGGAGAAACTCTCCGCCCGCAAGCCGGGAGAGAAACTGAAGGGACTGTGCCACGGAAGCCGCAACGGCTTCGAGCAGGCGTGCTTCATCGAAGCTTTCGGGTTCGATGTTATCGGAACCGACATTTCCGATACCGCGACCCAGTTTCCCCACAGCGTGCAATGGGACTTCCACGACCGCAACGAGGAGTGGGTTGGCGCGTTCGATTTCGTCTACACGAATTCGCACGATCAAAGCTGGAATCCCCGCCAGGCGTTCGCGACTTGGCTTGAGCAACTGAAGGATGACGGCCTTATGGTTATCGAGCACACGAATTCCCATGGCCCCTCCGAAGCATCGCAGATGGATCCCTTCGGTGTGCGGCCGACGGTCTTTCCCTACGTCATGTGCGAGTGGTTCGGCCATTCGATTTCCATCGAGGTTCTCAAGACCAGGAAGGGAAACGTGGATCTCGACACCTGGCTCTTCTTCATCGCAAAGACGCCGCTTGAGCGAATGGCACTGGATACGGCAAACGCGTGAGCAGAAGGCCGCTTCAGGCGGCCGCCTCGATCCGCGCGAAGACCTCGGCGTAAAGCCCCTTCGCGCCGCGGAACTTGTCCGAGCGCGGCAGGTCCATCAGCACGACCTCCTCATCGCCCCAAAGCTCCGCATCCACATCCTCCTTGCGGCCGACGAAGACAAAGCGCGGATCGGCGAACACATTGTGTGCGGCCGTACGAATGGCGTCCCGGCGGGCCCGCGTCAGCCGGAAATCGGCCCAAGCGAGCCGGGTGTTGTCCTCGATCTCCTGGCGCAGGTTCGGCTGGATGTTCGACCAGAGCAGCCACACGGGGCCCGTAGCGGCGAACGTGTTGCTCATCAGGTGCAGGCTTTTCTCCGCAAAGCGTGCGAAACGCTCCGCATCGTGGCCGAGGATCGCCTCGCCGTCCTCATGCCAGTGATAGAAACCATCGAAGCAGCGGTTGTGCAGATGCGCGCCCTCCATCTCGAACCGCTCACGAGCGGCGAACAGCGGCGCGAGCGTTCCCGCCCTGGCCTGCTCCAGAACTTCCACGGTGGCGCGCGGCGTCGTGATGGACCACTGGAACAAGGATCCCCGGCTCCGTTCCTTTCCGAAGAAGAAATCGATCTGGAACTGGTTGATACAGCTGCACCCGATCGGAATGATCGTCGTGTCATCAAGATGGATCATGGCTCTCTCGGTCCGGTTCGCCCGTTGCCGCAGCACCGGTCGTAAGATCGGCCGCGCCCCCAGCCAGTCGCTCCCCCTGTTGTCCGTGAACCATAGGGCGGGCTTGCCATGTGACAAGCGCGGCAAACCGGTCTAAGCAACGATCCCGATGCAGGTGGCCCGCCGCCTGGCCTTATCGTGAGCGCAAGGCGAAGCCGAGAGAAATCATGTCGGATACCATCCAGCCCTATATCGCGCGCCGCAAGGCCGCCCGTCCGGCAAGTCCGCTGGTCAGCCTGATCGTGCCCGTCTTCAACGAGGAAGAGGTGATAAACCAGTTCCTGAAGGTCGTCAGCGAGGTCATGACCGGGGCTGGCCTTGCGCACGAATTCGTCTTCGTCGACGACGGCAGCCGCGATACCACTGCCGCGATCCTGAGCGAGCGTTTCGCCGCCGGGCTGCCGGGACGGCTCGTTGGCCTGTCGCGCAATTTCGGCAAGGAAGCGGCGTTGACCGCCGGGCTCGACCACGCCAAAGGCGACGTCGCGGTCGTCCTCGACGCCGACCTGCAGGATCCGCCGGAACTCGTGCCGCAAATGGTCGACGGCTGGCGGGCAGGCTACGATGTGGTCTATGGCCTGCGCGTTGACAGAACCAGCGACACCGCCGTAAAGCGCGGCTCGGCCTCCGCCTTCTACAAGCTTTTCAACAAGCTCTCGAACATCGACCTGCCGCACAATGCCGGCGATTTCCGGCTCATCGATCGCACCGTGATCGAGGCATTGAAGGAACTGCCGGAGCGCAACCGCTTCATGAAGGGGTTGTTCGCCTGGGTTGGCTTTTCCTCAATGGCCCTTCCCTACGAGCGCCCCGCACGCGCCGCCGGCACGACCAAATGGAACTACTGGAAACTTTGGAACTTCGCGCTCGACGGGCTGACGGGCTTCTCCACCGTTCCCTTGCGCATGTGGACCTATTGCGGGGCGGGCGTCGCCGCTCTCGCCTTCGCCTACGCGCTCATTCTTGTGCTGCGCACGCTCGTCTTCGGTATCGACATGCCGGGCTACGCCTCCATCATGACGGCGATCCTGTTCTTCTCCGGCATCCAGCTCCTGTCCATCGGCGTCGTCGGGGAATATGTCGCCCGGCTGTTCAACGAGACCAAGCAACGGCCCATCTACCTGGTGCGCGATGTGATCGCCGGATCGCACTCAGGCAAGGAAACCGATGCGGGAACACAAGGGCGGCGCGAAAACGATGACTGAACGCCCCCCCTGGTTCGGCCGGGCGGTTGGCGAGATCCTGGCCGCTTCGCGCTTCGGCATCGTCGGGCTCGCGGCCACGGCCGTTCATGCCGGAGTTGCCCTTGGCCTGGCCATGCCCGGCATCCTGCCGCCACTCGTCGCCAACACCATCGCCTTTCTCACCGCCTTTGCGGTATCCTTCGCCGGCCATCATTTTTGGAGCTTTCCACAAGCCCCGCAGGCGAAAAGGCGCTGGAAGGCCCGCCTGCCGCGCTTCTTCCTCATCGCGCTCATGGGCTTTGCCGCGAATTCCGGCGCGCTCGCGAGCTGGCTCGCCTTCACCAACTGGCCGCAATCGGTGGGTATTCTCCTTGCCATCGTGCTCGTTCCCGCGGTCACCTTCCTCGGCTCGCGGCTCTGGGCCTTCGCCGATACGCGGATCGCGCCGGCCGGCGCAAACGATCACGACTGCGTGTAACTACTCTTGTCACGTCCGGCCCGTGTGCCGATCTAATGGAAGCTGGAAGCCAGGCATAGCCGACCCCTTGCGTGCCCTATATACCCGCCACCGGCCTCCCCATCGGGCAAAGCCACCGACCGGAACCTTCCCATGTCCCACGACGCCCTGATCACATCGCTTGAAGACTGGCTGGTCGATGAGGCCCTCGGTACGCCCAGCATCGTGCAGATGTACCGCGAGGTCTGCGAAGCGCTGTTCTCCATCGGCGTGCCCGTGGCGCGTTCCATGCTCTCCTGGCCGACGCTCCACCCGCTGATCGAAGTGGAGGCCGCGATCTGGAAAAAGGGACAGAACGTCGTCCTGGAACAATTCGCGCACCGCGAGCGCAAAGCCGAAGAATGGAACCTTAGTCCGTTCAAACATCTGGTCGAGTCCGGGTCCGACGTGTTGCGCCGCCGGCTCGCCGGTCCGACCGCCGTTGTCGATTTTCCGCTTCTGCAGGACATGGCCGGCCAAGGCTACACCGATTATCTGGCCATGATCACCCGCTTCGATTCCGCCGCCTCATCCTCGGTGGGGAAGAAGGCCGGCATCATCATCAGCTGGGCGTCCGATCGCGCCGGCGGTTTCACCGATTCCGATATCCTCGCCTTGAGGCGCATTCAGCGCGGCTTCGCGGTTGCCTGCCGGACCGCCATACAGGCGAACATCACCACCAACATCACCGAGACCTATCTCGGCAAGCATGCGGGCCGCGAGGTACTGGCCGGCAATATCCGCCGGGGCGACGGGGCGACCACGCGCGCGGTGATCCTCTATTCGGACCTGCGCGATTCCTCCACCCTCGCCGAAACACTCGCCGGCGACGAGTATCTTGCGCTGCTCAACGACTATTTCGACTGCACGGCCGGCAGTGCCATCGAGGCGGGCGGGGAGGTTCTGGATTTCATCGGGGATGCGGTGCTCGCGATCTTTCCGCTGGCCGAGGCGGAGGACAACGCGCGCGCCATCCGGGCAGCCAGCGATGCGGTCAACGGGGCGATCGAGCGCCGGGTCGTGGTGAACGCGAAACGCCGCAAGCACGGCCTGCACGAAATCCACTTTGGGCTTTCCGCTTCGCTCGGCGAGGTGATGTTCGGAAATATCGGCGTGCCGTCACGCCTGTCGTTCTCGGTCGTCGGTCCGGCGGTCAATGCCGCCGCGCGCATCGAGGCGCTGACCAAGGACCTGCACGCCATGGCCCTTGCGACCGATACCGTGGCGAAATTCTGCCCGCAAAGCTGGCAGAGCATTGGCCCCCACCGGCTGAAGGGCATGGAGCACCCGGTGGAACTCTATCGCTGGAACGAAGACGCGGTGGCCAGCGCGGCGGTCGCCTGACCACCGCGCGAGACCTTCGGCAGGATCAGCGGACGACGACCGGAGATCCGATCGCAACGCGATCGTAGAGGTCGATCACGTCCTCGTTGAACATGCGGATACAGCCCGACGACACCTGGTAGCCGATGCTCCAGTCCTCGTTGGTGCCGTGGATGCGATAGAGCGTATGGCCGAGATAGAGCGCGCGGGCGCCCAGCGGATTTTTCTCGCCGCCCGGCATGTAGGCAGGGATCTTGCGGCCGGCCTTCGCTTCGCGCACGCGCATTTCCGCCGGCGGCGTCCAGCCCGGCCACTTGGCCTTGCGGGTGATCTTCTCGCGGCCCTGCCAGGTGAACCCCTCACGCCCGACACCGATGCCGTAGAGCATCGCACGGTCCTTGGGCAGCACATAGGTCAGCGTGCGCTCTTCGGTATCGATGATGATCGTGCCCGGTTCTTCTTGCCCCGAGTAGCGAATCTCGCGGCGCTTGTACTTGCGCTTGGCGATCACGGCCGCCATGTCGCGCGTAAGCTGGACCTTTATCCAGGTCCGGGAAACCGGATCGAAGACCCGTTCCTGCGCCTGAACCGGTATCAGGAAGGAAAGGGAGAGCGCCGCGACGGCGGCGAACAGAAACGTTAAACGGCGCATTCAGGCAACTCCGATCGGTCGCAGGTCTAGAAGATGTTCTTTCCGCCCGCGGAAATCAGCCCGGACGGAAGGCGTTTTGGCAAAGACAGACCGATGCCATCGATCCGCCGCGAAGCGAACCGGCACGTGCCGAATGGGGCGCGGACACGCCGCCATTCCCGGTCTTGCCCGAATCGTCTTGGGTCAAAACCATAATTGGCAATGCTGCGATTGTATGTGATCGCGAACACACAGTTTCCCGCTATTTTGGCCACATCCGGCAAGGCTTCGCGCAGGGATGCGCGCCGCCGTTGCCGCTCGCCGCGTTTCAGGCTTTGATGCGCGGCAGACCCGCCATTTCGTCCACGAACAATCCCGCGCGAGAGACAACCGGAGACATAAATGACAGACCAAGTCCGCCTGCTGCCCGTTCAGGAATACGGCCCGGAATCCGGCTCCAGAGACACAGGCGCTCCCGTTGTCCTGCTGCATGGGTTCGGCGGCGATGCGGTGAGCTGGGCGAACATCCAGACCGCGCTGTCGCGGCATGTGCGCTCGCTGGCCTTCGACCTCCCCGGCCACGGAGCGGCGGTAGACTGGCCCGAAATCGGTCATGCGGGCATGACAGCCAAGGCGGTGAGCACAACCCTCGACGGTCTGTCCCTCGACAAGGTCCATCTGGTCGGCCATTCGATGGGCGGCGCCATCGCCACGCTGATCGCCCTGCGCGCGCCCGAACGCATCGCCAGCCTGACGCTGCTTGCCCCCGGCGGCTTCGGCGAGGAAATCAACCACCGCCTGCTGCGCCGCTACGCATCCGCGCGCGACGAGGAACAGATCCAGATGCTGCTGGAACAGTTCTTCGGCTGGGAAAGCCTCGTGCCGCGCAAGCTTGCCGCCCACATCGCCCAGGTACGGTCGAGGCCGGGCGCCATCGAGGCGCTGGAGACGATCGTGGAGGCGATCATCGACGGCGAACGCCAGAAGACCCTGCCGCGCGACAAGCTGGGCGAGCTCCCTTGCCCGGTGAAGGTCATCTGGGGCACGCAGGACCGCGTTCTGCCGACCCGTCAGGCCCACCGCCTTCCCGGCTCCGTCGCCGCCCACGTCTTCGAACGCGTCGGCCACATGCTGCAGGTCGAGATCCCGCGCGAGGTCGCGCGTCTTGTGCTGGAAAACGTGCGCGCCGGAACAAGCTGACAATATCTCCGGCGACCGCGTCTCAACCCGCCGGCAGCAGGTCCTCGCGCCACGCTTCGCCAAGCGAGCGCCGCGCCATCATGTGCGAACGCGGGTGGCTAACGGAATCCACCGCCAGCAGCCGGTCGTCGCGCAGATAGGCGATGTAGAACGATCCATCGGCCGGATCGCCAATGCGCTTCGTCTCATCGTACATCTGCGACAGGCCGGCGATCTGCAGCTTGATCTCGTACTGATCCGACCAGAACCACGGTACCGGATCGTAGGTCGGCTCCTGCCCGAGAATGGCGCTGGCCGCGGCCTTCGCCTGATCGATGGCGTTCTGCACGCTTTCCAGCCGGATGCTACGGCCGTAGCGCGCGGAGGGAAAGCGGGTGCAGTCGCCCGCCGCGTAGATCGCCGGATCGGATGTCCGGCAGGACGCGTCCACGGAAATGCCGTCCTCGACGGCAAGCCCGGCTGCCTGGGCCAGCTCGGTATTGGGCACCGCGCCAACGGCAACCAGGACGAGATCGCACTCGATCCGCTCGCCCGAGGTCAGCCGCACCGCTTCCGCCTCGCCATCACCTTCAACGGCGGCGGCGGAAACGCCGAAGCGCAGGACGACGCCGCGTGAGGTATGCAGCGTTGAGAAAAAGTCGGACAGCTCCGGCGCCACGACCCGGTTCAGCACCCGGGCCTGGCTTTCCAGCACCATCACCTCGTGACCGAGCCCGCGCGCCACGGCCGCGACCTCAAGCCCGATATAGCCGCCGCCGACGATGACAATCCGGCGCGGCACCTCCATCAGGGCACGCAATGCGTCCACATCGGCAAGCGTTCTGAGCGGCAGGACGCCAGGAAGATCGAACCCCGGCAGGGACAGCGCGCGCGGCCGGGTGCCGGTCGCGAGCAGCAACGTGTCGTAGCCGATCTCGCTGCCATTGGCGCACACGACGCGCGCGCCTTCGCGATCGATCGAGGAGACCGCGCAACCGACCTTCAGATCGATGCGGTTTGTCTCGTAGAACTCCACCGGCCGCAGCCATAGCCGTTCGGCCTCGAACTCGCCGGAGAGATATTTCTTGGAAAGCGGCGGGCGCTGGTAGGGCGGATGAGCCTCCGCGCCGAGCATGACGATATCGCCCTCATAGCCCCCCTGACGCAGACTGTGCGCGCCTTGCGCACCCGCCTGCCCCGCCCCAACGATCACGCACGTCTTGCTCATCGTTCTCCGTCCCGCCTCGATGATCCCGCCATATCGGTGTCTTCGCGCGGTTTTACCACAAGCCGCCGAACCGCGACACGACGACATGTGAAGAGCCACGAAGGTCGGAATGTGTCCTGCGGAGACGCGTCAGACCGTCAAAGAGCCCGCAGTCCGGCGATGAAGTCCTTCACCTCGCCTTCCACGCGCGAGGCTTCCTCCAGCATGATCACGGCGAGCCTGTCGACGGCCGCCCCGGTCTGCTGGGCCTGTCCGCGCGCCTTGCGGATGACAGCCGCCGTCTTCTCGCCATCGCCCCCAAGGCCCGACGCCTCGTCGAGCCGCATGGTCAGTTCCGCGATGCGGTCTTCCTGCCAGGCCTGCGTCTCGCGCACGCTCGAGGCGACCCCGTCGACCGTATCGATCACCCCGGCAACCTCGCTGAACGCGGCGACCGCATCGTCGGTGGCGGCGCGGATGGCGCCGATCTCGGCCTCAATGTCCTGCGTCGCCTGCGCCGTCTGGCCGGCAAGCTGCTTGACCTCCTGGGCAACGACGGCAAAGCCCTTGCCGGCCGCCCCCGCCCGCGCCGCCTCGATGGTCGCGTTGAGTGCCAGCATGTTCGTGCGGTCCGCCACGGCGCGGATCGCTTCCAGCATGTTTCCGATCCGCTCGGCCGAACCGGAAAGCCGGGTCATGACCGCGTCGCCACCGCCCGAACGTCCCCTTGCCGCCGTCGTCACCGCGTCCGTCCGCTCCGCAAGTGTCCCGAAGGAGGCAAGCGAACCGGCGAGTTCGTCGCGCTGGGCGCGCACTGCCTCCAGCGCCTCCAGCACCGCCTGATGATTGGTGCCGCTCATGTCGGCCGCCCCCAGCACGTTCTTCGACGTCACCGCGACGGCCTCCACCGCCTCGTTCATCGCGCCGGCCGCCGTTTTCAGGCTGGCGATCGCCACGAACACCGTCTCCTCCAGATGCTGCGCCATGTCCTCGATACGCTCGTTGCGCGCCGTCCACGCCGCGCCGGCCTTCTGCACTTCTGCAAGCGCTTCGGCGCGCTCCGCCTTGGCGTCGGCCGCATCGGACACTGTTTCGGCGACACAGACAGTGCCGACGGGTTCGTGAGCGAGGCCAAGCCCCCGCCTCGTCTCGTCGTCAACTGGCAAGGCCGTATTGCGGCGTTCAGCAAGCGAGCGCCCCAGCCCGAAGGCCGCGAGCACGCAAAGCCCGAGCCCTGCCGTCAGCAGCGCACCCGGCCGGGCGAGAAGCAGGAGCCTGTTGCCCCCCGGCCCCACGTTTGCCGATGTCCCGCGCAGTGCCTCAAGCTTCGCGGAGAGATCCCCGACCAGCCGGTCGAGCCCGCTTTCCACACCACGCGTCGCCGCGCTGCGCCGAAGCACGGCCTCGACATAGGCCACAAAGGCATCGCGGTAGCCGGAAAGCTGTCCCGCGAGCCGTGCCTCCAGCTTGGCTGGAATTCGTGCGGCACGAAGCTTGCCGACAAGGCCGTCCAGTTCTCCACGATAACCGGAAGGATCGACGGAGCCCTGCGTTACCAGAAAGACGGTCTCGATCCGGCGGGCCTTGTCAAAAGCGGAGGCAACGTCTTTCAGCCCGGCCGGCGCATGACGACGCGAAAGTTCTTTCCCGAACGCTGCCGCAGCCGCATCACCGGCCTCCTTCAGCCGGCCGAGCAGACCGCTTGTCCTGTCGCTGCCGATCGCCTTCTGGCTGGACCGGACATTTTCCAAAAGATTGTGCAACCCGTCGAGCTCGGCAATGAGATCCGACGCCTTTACATGTCCCTCACCCGAACCGTCCGCCGGTGCCGGGAGCGTTCCCAGGGCGTTGAGCCGGTCGCGCAACCGCCACTCCGCCTCGCTCACCGGACCGATCCGTTCGCGCGATGGATTGTTCAGATAGCGGCTCGCGGCGTCGCGGAAGTCGCGCAGGGAAATCAGTGTGTCGGCGAGGTCCATGCGCAGCGCGTCGCGCGCGCCGGCACGCGTGGCCCTTCGCGCCTCGTCGGCATGTGCCATCCACAATGCGGCCGCGGCCAGGGCGCCCCCGAGACAAAGCAAGACGAGGCGAAAAACGGACATGCCGCTTGCCTGCCTGCCGTTTGTCTTGCCGTTCGTCGATCGAGCGGACCTTCCGGTCATGTGTTCCCGTAGCGTGAGGCAGGCGACCGGCACACACCATGACCGGACAGACCTGTGATGGACACAAGCTCCGTTTGTCCCGCATTAACGTTGCAATTTCGTTTCGCAAGGCGCGGATCCGTGGTCCGCATCCCTGCAAAGGGGCCAGCGGCTGCGCGACGCATTGACGAGACGGCAATCGTCGCGGTTGCGACAAACACGCATTCCGTTAAGGTGACCGCGCGCCCCGGGCGCGGCGGCGAGCGGGCTCCTTGCATCTCCTGTCCCCAACCATGCGTTTGCGGACGCTTTCGTGCGTGCGCGGTTTCTTCGGATCCTTTCATGTCCCTGCTTCTTCGCGCCGTGCCCGTGGTCTTCGTGCTGCTCTGGTCGACCGGCTTTATCGGATCGCGGATGGGCGCGCCTTACGCCGAGCCGATGACATTCCTGGTCCTGCGCTACGTGGCGGTGCTCGCGATCCTCGCCGTGTCGATGATCATCGTGCGCCCCCGCAGGGGAATGACGATGCGCGAACGCGGTCATGCCGTCGTGGTTGGCGTGCTCATTCACGGCATCTATCTGGGCGGCGTCTTCTGGTCGATCGACAACGGCATGCCCGCCGGCGTCGCGGCGCTCATCGTCGGTCTGCAGCCGCTCGTGACCGCGCTGTTCGCCGGGATGATCCTCGGGGAACGGATCGATGCGCGCTACTGGATCGGCATGGCCGTCGGTCTTGTCGGGGTGGGGCTCGTGCTCGGCCCCAAGGCGGGCATGGCGGACGCGGGCATCCGCCCCGAGACCGTCGGCACGTGCCTCCTTGCCGTGCTCGGCATTTCCTTCGGCACGATCTATCAGAAGCGTTTCGCCCAGCACATGGAAATGCGCGGCGGTGTCTTCTACCAATATGCCGGCGCCTTCATCGTTACGGCCGTGGCCGCCCTTCTCACCGAAAACGGCGAGGTGCAATGGACAGGCGAATTCGTCTTCGCGCTCTCCTGGCTCGTCTTCGTGCTGTCGCTCGGCGCGATCTCGCTCCTGATGCTGCTGATCCGCAAGGGGGCGGTTTCGGGCGTGGCCGGCCTCTTCTACCTGGTGCCGGCCGCCACCGCGGTGGAAGGCTACTTCCTGTTCGATGAAGCGCTGACCCCCGTTCAGATCGTCGGCATGCTCATCGCCATCGGCGCCGTTGCCCTCGTCTCGCGCGCCTCCACCCGGCCGCGCGCCGAAACTGCCTGAACGGACGCCCGGTCCTGCAGGATCATGTCCTGCGGGATCAGGCTGCGCGCACGCCGTCGAGGAACACTTCCACTTCGCGGCGGATCGTTTCCACCTGCTCGGCAAGCCGCTCGGAAAGTCCCTCGACACTGCGTCCGGTGCGCCGGGCATGCTCCGTCGCCTCGCCGACGCTGCCCATCGCATGTGCCCCTTCCTGCGAACGCGCCGACGCCCCGTCGATATTGTGCGAGATGGCGTCCACCGAGGCGCTCTGTTCCTCCACCGAGGCCGCCACCGTCTCCGCGATGGCGTACATGTCATCGATGATCTGGCGGATATCGGCGATGGAACCGGTGGCATCGGAGGAAATGGACTGGATGGAATTGACCTGAGTGGCGATTTCCTCCGTCGCCCTCGACGTCTGCGTCGCCAGTTCCTTCACCTCCGCCGCGACCACCGCGAAACCTCTGCCCGCCTCCCCCGCGCGCGCCGCCTCGATGGTGGCGTTGAGCGCCAGCATGTTTGTCTGGTCTGCGATATCCCGGATCAGATGCATCACCTGGCCGATGCGGTCGGCGGTCTGGGCAAGCGTTGCCATGGTGGAGGACGTCTCCTCCGCCCCGCTCAAGGCGCGGCGCGCGATTTCACGCGATCTGCCGGCCTGTTCGGCTATTTCGCCGATGGAGGACGCCATTTCCCGTGTCGCAACCGCCGCCGATCCGACGTTCTCATTGGCGACACCGACCGATTCGCCCGCCCGGCGCGCTTCGTCGGTAACATTGTCGGATGCCTCCTCCACCGCCCTGGCGGCGCCGCGCAAGTCCTGCGAAGCGCTGTTGAGACCGGCAAGCACGCCGGCCACCGTGGCTTCGAAGGCCGAGATCAGGCCGGCGATCCGGTTTGCGCGTATGGTGCGCGCCTCCTCGTCTTGCGCCTGCTCGGCACTCAAACGCTCGCGTTCCAGCGCGTTATCGCGGAAAACCACGAGCGTGCGCGCCATCGCCGACATTTCGTCCCGCCCCCCGGTATCGGGAATATCCACGTCGTTCTCGCCGGTCGCCAGCCGTTCCATCACCTTTCTGAAGCCGGCGAGCTGACCGGTGATCGAAGACGCGATGACAAGCCCCAGCAGTGTGGCGACGACAATCGCGGCACCAATCATCACGGTCACGAGAATCAGCGTCGAGGAACGCACCTCGTTCAACCGCTCAACGGCCTGCGAGCGACCTTGAGCGGCGACAGCCTTCAGCGCATCGAGGCGCGGCGGCAACAGCGAGAAGAGCGTTTCCATGAGTTCGACGGTCTTGGTGCGTTCGCCCACAAGCATGTTGTAGGAATCATAGGCCTTCCGGTAGGCCGCCATGTCGCCGGAAATCTCCGCATGCACATCTTGCGGAATCTTCGCCTTCTTCAGCCGCCGTCCAAAGCGGGAGTAGGAAACCTCAAATGCGCCTTCCGCGACATCGCTGGAGTTGAGCAGGAACGCCTTCTCGTCACGCGACACTTCGATCAACGCGCGGGCGAGCTTGTCGTAGTCGGGCCCGCCGCCGAAGCGCGATTCCTTCACCAGACGCCGCTCGACCTTGGCAGAACGGGTCGATAGCTCGCCAAGCAGGCCCGTTTCGGGATCAAAACCGATGCCGGTCTGCACCTCATGCAGTCTCTCGAACGTCCCGTGAATTCCGTCGAGCGTGTCGAGCACATCGGCAAGATGCGCGCGATAGGGACCGGCCACGTCCATTTGCTCGATTGTCGTTCCGCTCGCCCTGACACTGTCCTCAAGCGAGAAGATCGCCGTCATCGCCTCTTGCGACGGCTTTCGCAGATAGCCCTGCTCGGCATCGTGCAGCCGCTGGGCAGCTGCCGCCATATCCCGAACTTCCGTCGCAAGCGAGGCGTAGGCGACCTGGTCCGCACTCGCTTGCGCCACCTGCGACTGGCTCCACCAGTAGACGCCGGCGACGCCGAGAAGACTGACCACCGAAATCACGACGAGACTGAAAACCCGAGCCTTGAGCGAGAGGCCGGAAAGAAAACCGAACTTGTTCTCACGGAAAATTCGCATCGCACACGTCCCAACCCGAAGCGGCGTCGCTGGAAGGTCACCCGTTCGGATCGAATTGATCGAAAGGCGCTCCAGGCGTTCCGGCACACCACAATTGCAAGAAATGGCCAGCGGCCGATTTCGGAAATCGCGGACAGGTTATGGGCGAGTGGTTTACGAAGGGATAAAAGAGCAAATCAAGCCATTGATACAAAGGATCTATTTCATAAGCAAAGGTACAGAGCCACATATGATCTTGGATATTGCATTGAGATCAAGAAGATAAACGCCCTTCGTCGCAGATCCCGCTTGCGATGCGCCCCATTCTTGGGCAGAAGGCGGGGCATACCTCCGCAAAATTGCCTATTGAGCGGGCACCTTTCCGCGCCAGAAGCCCCTGTACCGCACGGGCCACTGCGGCGATTTTCGAGTTCGCGAAATGGCCCGCTCCGCGTCGCTCGTTTTCCCTCCAGCCGCGCGGGCTCGCGCCACCTGCGACGGACTCGACAAAAGGATAGTTTGCAGCGCAACATACCCTGGCGTAACAAGCAGAAAACACGAACAAGCACACGTGGGGGATCCGACATGACACTCGCCGCGCCGTCGCCGGCCGCAGCCGCTCCTGACCTCGCCGCCCTTGCCGGACCTGCGATCGCAGCCGTTGATGGCCTCGTGGCGGAAGCCGCCACTCGTATCCGCGAACGCGTCGTGGTCGACGGACGGATCGACGCCGCGCGTATGGATCTGGAACAGCGCGCCACCCACGGTCTGGCATGGCTCGCCACCTACGCGCAGGCTCTGCGCCAGATGGCCGACTATGCCGCGCGCATGAGCGCCGAAGGCCGCTATGGTCATATCGAGGATCAGCTCGCCCGCATGGCGTTCGCCGAATACCTCGCCCAGGTCTTCGGAGGCATCCCGATGAGCCAGGGCGAGATTGTTCGCCTTGCCGACATGGGCGTGAGCGCGGAAGCCATCGCACAGGCACGAACGAGTGAAGTCGAGATCCTGATCGCCACCGGCAACACGGCCGAAACCCGCGCCCATCTCGTCGAACTGATGGTGCAGCAGCAGGGCTCCGCCACCGTGGGCGATGCCGGGCTTGAGGAAACCTACGAACAGATCCGCAACGAGATGCGCCGCTTCGGCGAGAGCGAAGTCGTGCCCCACGCGCACGAATGGCATCTCGCCAACGAGTACATCCCGCTCGACGTCATCACCCACATGGCAGAACTCGGCGTTTTCGGGCTGACCATTCCGGAGGAATACGGCGGACTGGGCCTCGGCAAGGAATCCATGTGTGTCGTCTCCGAGGAGCTGTCACGCGCCTATATCGGCGTAGGCTCCCTCGGCACGCGTTCCGAAATCGCGGCCGAACTGATCCTGTGCGGCGGCACGGACGAGCAGAAGGCCAGGTGGCTGCCGAAGATCGCATCCGGCGAAGTTCTGCCGACCGCCGTCTTCACCGAACCCAACACCGGCTCCGACCTCGCCTCGCTGAGGACGCGCGCGGTGAAGGAAGGCGACGTCTGGAAGATCCACGGCAACAAGACCTGGATCACCCATCCGGTGCGCGCCGACCTGATGACGCTGCTGGCACGCACCAATCCGGATGAACCCGGCTATCGCGGCCTGTCCATGTTCCTCGCCGAAAAGCCGCGCGGCGACGACGCCGATCCGTTCCCGGCCGAAGGCATGACCGGCGGCGAGATCGAGGTCATCGGCTATCGCGGCATGAAGGAATACGAGATCGCCTTCGACGGTTTCGAAGTGAAGGCGGAGAACCTGCTGGGTCAGGTCGAGGGTCAGGGCTTCAAGCAGCTGATGCAGACCTTCGAGGGCGCCCGCATTCAGACCGCGGCACGCGCCATCGGTGTCGCCCAGTCGGCCCTGGAGCTGGGCCTACGCTACGCCCAGGAACGCATCCAGTTCGCCCGGCCGCTGATCAAGTTTCCGCGTGTCGCCGACAAGCTGGCGATGATGGCGAGCGAGATCCTTGTGGCGCGCCAGCTCACCTACCACTCAGCGCGCGAGAAGGATCAGGGCCGGCGCTGCGATCTGGAAGCGGGCATGGCCAAGCTGCTGGCGGCCCGTGTGGCGTGGGCGGCGGCCGACAACGCGGTGCAGATCCACGGCGGTAACGGCTTTGCGCAGGAATATCCGATCTCCCGCGTGCTGTGCGACGCGCGCATTCTCAACATCTTCGAAGGTGCCGCAGAGATTCAGGCGCAGGTCATCGCGCGCAGGTTGCTGGAGACGGCCGCGGCATAATTGCCCCTAGGGAAATTTTATCGCCATCCCCCGAAACGACCCGGCGACGGCGCCATCCGTCGCCAAGGTCATCGTATTTCTTATTTTTTTCTGATTGACCGTCCGGAATGGGAAAACCGTTCACGAGAATTTTTACAAAACGAACGCCACTCGACGTCGCATGGGTCTTGATTTATCCGCAAACTGGTTCTATGTCGCCAAGACCAGTTATTTCGCTCTTCTAAGATACTGCCTGTCCGAACAAAGGTCGCAGTTTCGGGACGATATCGATAACTGCGTTAAGCCGCTGCAATATCGCACTGCGGTAGATGATGAGATGATGGAGACAGGTAGATGGCTACCGGCACCGTGAAATTCTTCAACACCACCAAGGGCTATGGCTTCATTTCGCCGGACGCTGGCGGCAAGGACGTTTTCGTCCACATTTCCGCGGTGGAACGCGCTGGTCTGCATGGCCTTGCCGAAAACCAGAAGGTCGAGTTCGAGCTCGAGACGGGCCGTGACGGCCGCACCTCGGCCGGCGCACTGCGCGCGCTCGACTAATCGAGCCGACGGCATACAAGTTTCGAAGCCCGCCGGGTTCGCCCGGCGGGCTTTTTCGTATGCGGCTCACGCTGGTGCGGGACCGGGCCTTGGAAACAGCCCCCGCTCAGTCCAGTGCGACCAGCGGTTCGTCCTTGGTACGGCGGATGGTCAGCGCGGTGCGCACGCTGTCGACATTCGCCGCCGCCGTCAGATCGGAAATGATGAAGTTCTGGAAGGTCTGGAGGTCGGGCGCCACGCACTTCAGCAGAAAATCCACCTCGCCCGACAGCATGTAGGCCTCGCGGACAAGCGGCCAGTTGCGCGTGGCACGCTCGAAGGCCTGGAGATCGCCCTCCGCCTGGGAGTGCAAACCCACCATCGCGAAGGCGGTAACGTCGAGCCCGAGCTGCTTTTCGTCGACGAGCGTGCGATAGCCGCGGATAATGCCGGCTTCCTCCAGCGCGCGCACCCGGCGCAGGCATGGCGGGGCGGAGATGCCGACGCGTCGCGCCAGTTCCACGTTGGTCATGCGGCCATCCTCCTGAAGTTCCTTCAGGATCTTCCAGTCGATCGCGTCCAGTCGAGCTTTCACGCTTGAACCCCCGATTGCGTCATTGGGCGGCTCGTGCCACGACGAACCAACTCCAATGCGTCACAATGCATGTGCACGGATGTATGCTTTTTTGCGCAGATTTGTAACCATATAACAATATCGCGCACGATTCGGAAAGAATATGAGAGGTTGTCCCCCGTGCCGGCCCCTGTGACAGAAAGCAGCGCGCACCTGGAGATCAGGTCCGCCTGGGTGCTGAGCGACGGAAAGGCCGGCGACGAGAACCAGTGCGCCGCGGTTGCCGAGGCGCTTGGCTGTACCTTCGAGAAACGGCACGTCGCCCCCCGCGCGCCCTTCGTCTGGGCGATGCCATGGGGACCTATCGATCCGCGCGAAAGACCGTCACGCCCGCAAAGCCCGATCCGCCCGCCCTATCCCGATCTCGTCATCGCCTCCGGACGGCGCACCGTCCCCTATCTCAGATACGTCTCGCGCGCCTCCGGCGGCGCGACCATGACGGCCTTCCTGAAGGACCCGCTGACGGGCGCAACGACAGCGGATTTCATCTGGGTCCCCGCGCACGACAGGTTGCGCGGCGACAACGTTCTTGCCACCCCCACCCCGCCGCACCGGTTTTCCAAGGTTCAGCTTAGCCGCCTGCGCGTCATGCCACCGGCTGATGTCGCGCATCTGGCCTCGCCGCGCGTTGCCGTTCTGATCGGCGGAGACAGCCGTCATCACCGCTTCACCGCCTATGACGTCGAGGCGCTCGGCCACAGACTGGAGCATCTGGCGGAGACATCCCACCTGATGGTTACCCTGTCGCGCCGAACGCCGGAACTTCTTGCAGACAGGATCGCCGGTGTTGTGAAGATCGGCGGGCCTCACCTTCTTTGGGACGGAACGGGCGAAAATCCGCTGGCCGCCTATCTGGCATGCGCCGATGCGGTGGTGGTGACGGCCGATTCAACCAACATGGTTGGGGAAGCGGCTGCGACCGGTCGCCCCGTCCTTGTTTACGAGCCAAGCGGCGGTCACGAGAAAATCCGCAAGTTTCTTGATAATATGTCGGCATTAGGGGTTACCCGCCCCTTTGCCGGTCGGCTTGAAACCTATAGGTACGAGCCACTAGATTCCACACCTGTCATTGCAGAGGCGATCCGCGCCCTGTGGCAGGCCCGACATGCCGGAAAGTCCGGCAAAAGCTGAGACCCTTACAGACCGGACGATGCCCATGACCGCTCAACACTCCAAGCTTCTCATCATCGGTTCCGGTCCCGCCGGCTACACGGCCGCGATCTACGCCGCGCGCGCCATGGTGGAACCGACGCTGATCGCGGGCCTTCAGCCCGGCGGCCAGCTTACCATCACCACCGAAGTGGAGAACTACCCGGGCTTCGCCGATCCCATCCAGGGCCCCTGGCTGATGGAGCAGATGCAGAAGCAGGCGGAAAACGTCGGCACCAAGATCGTCTGGGATCTGATCGTCGAAGCCGACCTCACCGCCACGCCGAAGCGTCTCGTCGCCGACAGCGGTACGGTCTACACGGCTGACGCGGTCATCATCGCCACCGGCGCCCAGGCGAAATGGCTGGGACTGCCCTCCGAACAGACCTACATGGGCGCCGGCGTCTCGGCCTGCGCCACCTGCGACGGCTTCTTCTACCGCGGCCGCAAGGTGATCGTGGTCGGTGGCGGCAATTCGGCCGTCGAGGAAGCGCTCTACCTCGCCAACATCGCCGAGGAAGTGACCGTGGTGCACCGCCGCGACGAATTCCGCGCGGAAAAGATCCTGCAGCAGCGCCTCTTCGCCCACCCGAAGATCACGGTCGTATGGAATCACGCGCTCGACGAGATCATCGGCGGCGGAACGCCGCCCGCCGTCACGGGCGCGCGCTTGAAGAGCACCAGGACCGGTGAGACCATGGAGCTTTCCGCCGACGGCGTCTTCATCGCCATCGGCCACGCCCCGGCAATCGACCTCTTCAAGGACCAGATCAAACTGAAGCCGACGGGCTATATCTGGACGGAAGGCGACAGCACCAAGACCTCCCTTCCCGGCGTCTTCGCCGCCGGCGACGTCACCGACGAAATCTACCGCCAGGCGGTCACGGCCGCCGGCATGGGCTGCATGGCCGCACTCGAAGCGGAAAAATATCTGGCAGAATTGGAAGTGACCGCGGAAGAAGCGGCCGAATAGTCGGACGTCGCAGCGCACAGCGAGCGAGCGCCCCCTTGCGAAGATCCAATCTGCCTCGAGGATCACACACCCCGGGGCAGGCTGCGTTGGCGGGCGTTGCTCTCCCCTGCCGATGCAGGGGGACGGAATGCGCCTGAAGAGGAACTGAAAATGGACTGGGACAAACTGCGGATCTTTCACGCCGCGGCGCAAGCAGGCAGCTTCACCCATGCGGGCGACATGCTGCACATGAGCCAGTCGGCGGTCTCCCGCCAGGTTTCAGCCCTTGAACAGGAACTGCACGTCTCGCTGTTCCACCGCCACGCCCGCGGCCTGCTGCTGACCGAACAGGGCGAGATGCTCTACCGCACCGCCCAGGACGTGCTGCGCAAGCTGGAAGCCGTCCAGTCGCGCCTGACCGACACCAAGGGCAAACCGTCGGGCCTGCTGCGCATCACGACGACGGTGGGCCTCGGCTCCACCTGGCTCACCTCCCGGCTCAACGATTTCGTCGATCTTTATCCCGACGTGCATCTCGAGCTTCTGCTCACCGACGACGAACTCGATCTCTCCATGCGCGAGGCCGACGTCGCCATCCGCCTGCGCCAGCCGGTACAGCCGGACCTGATCCAGCGCAAGCTCTTCACGGTCCATTTCCATCTCTACGCCTCGCCCACCTATCTCAAACGCTTCGGCAGCCCGGTCACCGAGCGCGACCTGGAAAACCACCGTCTGATCAGTTTCGGGGAGAAGGCGCCGCTTTATCTGCGCGACATGAACTGGCTGGAAACCGCCGGCATGCCCGAAGGCCAGAGGCGGCGCGCGGCACTCAGGGTAAACAACGTCGTGGCGATCAAGCGCGCCGTTCAGCGCGGCATCGGCATCGCCCTTCTGCCGGACTATCTGATCGATACCGATTCGGGTCTGGTGCAGCTCATAGCGGGCGCGGACGTGCCGAGCTTCGACACCTATTTCGTCTATCCATCCGAATTGAAGAACACCGCGCGCATTACCGCGTTCCGCGACTTCCTTCTTTCCAACGCCGAACACTGGACTTACTGAGGGGCGCCCGCCGCTCTGCAACCAACGTGGCACGGTGATGACATTGCCATGCAGCCTGCGCATATCAGAATTGCACCGTTGATAGTTGTTTGTGCAGCCTGTGCCGCGCATATAGGCAGTGTCTGATGGTTCTGGGCCGTCGCAACCTCCTCCCTGCGACGCGCCGATTTCAGCCATCTGTTCCCTCTGGAAGGTGAATGTCCACGAGTTTCTCGTGGTCAGAACTGCCGGGCTCTTCGCGAGCCCGGCTTCTTTTTTTTAAAGCCCCTTTCCAGACCGCGTTGGCGCCATTTCCTGTCCGGCCGCCTTCCCTCCAGCACACACGACAACCTGAACACGGGAGCCGTTGGCGGCTCCGACAACCCGTTGCCCGGATTATGGATTTTTTCCATATCCTGGAAAATGCCTGCAAGTATTGCCGCAAGGCGGTTTTCCCGCACAGGCGCATTGCGGGGCCCGGGCAAAAGCAAGCCTTTCCAAAGGCACGCCGCACCTTCGGGGAGATCCCCTCGCGCGCAACGACTGCCGCCCCGGCGAGGGCGCACCGAAGCCCTTCGCGCTCCGAACCGTCGGCAAACGCGGCATTGGCGCCATTACGGCCACTATTTGATCTTGGTACAGAAATTAGGCAGATGCGACGGATCCAGCCATGCACCGGACGTATGACTTGGCCGCCTCTTACCGGTAGAGCGGCTCGTTCTCCATCCCCTTGTAGAGCCCCGCCACCTCCTGCGCGTACCCGTTGAAGAGCTGTGTCGGGACGCGCTCGTCGGTGCCCAGGATCCGTTCGCTCGCCTGGCTCCAGCGCGGATGCGGCACCTGCGGATTCACATTCGCCCAGAAACCGTATTCATCCGGCCCCACGGACTGCCAGAAGCTGGTCGGCCGTTCGGCCGTGAACGTGAAGCGCCGGATCGACTTGATCGACTTGAAACCGTATTTCCACGGAAGCGCCAGCCTGAGCGGCGCGCCGAACTGCTTCGCCAGCGGCTTGCCATAGGCGCCGGTGACGAGAAAGGCCAAATCGTTCGTCGCCTCCGCGATCGTCACCCCTTCCGTGTAGGGCCAGGGATACCAGGTCTGCCGCTGGCCCGAAGCGACGTCGGGATCGAGGAACGTCTCCATTCGCAGATAGGTCGCCTCCGCCTTCGGCTGCGCGATGCGAACGAGATCGGCGAGCGGAAAACCGGTCCAGGGAATGGCCATCGACCACGCCTCCACGCACCGGTGCCGATAAAGCCGCTCCTCCAGCGCAACCTTTGCGAAAAGATCGTCGATGCCGAGCGTCATCTCCTTGTCGACGAGTCCGTCGATGCGGATTTCCCATGGCCTGATCTTCAGCGCCTGCGCCGCCTGAAAGATGCGCTTGTGCGAGCCGAACTCGTAGAAATTGTTGTAGGTGGAGTTGATCTCCTCGGGCGTGATCTCTCGCCCCGGCTTGAAGGCCTCGTTGCGCCTTGCCGGATAGAGCGACGCGCTCGGATCGGTTTCCGCGCGCGCGCCGTGCGGCAGAAAACCGACCGCCGCGCCGGCGATCAGCCCGGCCCCGGCGAGAAAACGACGACGGTCGAGAAAGACGGCCTCCGGCGTTGCCTGATCGTGGGGAATCTCCCAGCGCCGGCGCTTGATGATGTTCATGGCCCGATACTCCTCGCATTCGCTTCCAAAGCCGTAGACCTGCGGCCCCGGCCGTTCAAATCACCAGCCGTTCAAAGAAATGCGAGGATGGCGGAAACGGGCGGGCGGACCGTCCGTTTCGCGATTTCCGGAGTGCGGGCGACGAGCGCGCCCGCTGGAGGCCGTCAGGCCGCCTGCCGGCCGTGATGCTGGAGAACCTGATCCGCGAGCTTGCCCGTCAGCTCCGACAGATGGTCGAACCGGGAGATGAAGGTGCCAACGCCGGCCGTGGCCGAGCGCATCTCGATGATCAGATCCTGGATCTCGGCGGCTGGCATCGTCGCCTTGACCTGATCCCAGCCGAGCCAGTCGGGGCGCGCATCGAAGCCCAGAATCTGCCCGCGCCGACTGGATACGATGGCGTTGATCTTCGCCGTCGCCTCGCTCGGACAGAAGAGCGTCACATCCATGATCGGCTCCAGCAGCACCGGCTTGCAGGCCTCCATGCCCTCGCGCATGCCCACCTGCGCCGCCGCCTTGAAGGCCTGATCGGAGCTGTCCACGCTGTGGTAGGAGCCGTCGGTCAGTGTCACCGCGATATCGACGATGGGGAAACCCAGCGGTCCCTCGCGCAGATAGTCCTTCACGCCGGCCTCCACCGAGGGGATATACTGCTTGGGCACCACGCCGCCGGTGATGGTTGAGGTAAAGACGATCCCCTCGCCGCGTGGCACAGGCGCTATGGTGAGCACCACGTCGCCGAACTGGCCATGCCCGCCCGACTGCTTCTTGTGCCGGCCGCGCACGCTGGTGGTCGTGCGGATCGTCTCCTTGTAGGGCACGTGCGGATGTCCGGTCTCAACCGGGATGCCGTATTTGCCCGTCAGCCGCTCCAGCGCGACGCGCAGGTGCATCTCGCCCTGCCCGCGAAGCAGCGTCTCGGCCGTATCCTGCACCTGTTCGAAGATCAGCGAGGGATCCTCCTCCAGGATGCGCGTCAGCGCCGCCGAAAGCTTGACCTCGTCCTTGCGGTCACCGGCCCGGACCGCATAGGCCATCACCGGTTCCGGCGGCTCAAGCGTCACCAGATTGCTTGCAGGCGGCGCATCCACCCTCAGCGTGTCACCGGTCTGCGCCGTTTCCAGCTTGCCGAGAACCACCGTCTCTCCGCGCCCGGCCGGCCCGCGCTTGCTCGTCTGGGTGCCGATGACCTTCAACACGCCCGACACCCGGCTTTCCGAACCGTCCGCGCGCATCAGCACCGATGCGTCTGCGACCGTTCCCTCCAGCACCCGCACAACCGACAGCTTGCCCGCATGCGGCGTGTGGAAGGTCTTGAGAACCTGCACCACCGAGCCTGTGCCTTCGTCCAGCCCAAGACGTTCGCAGGTCCGCCCGACCGCGGGCGCCTCGTGGCGAAGCGCCTTCATCAGCCGCGCGATGCCGTTGCCATGCTCGGCCGATCCCAGGAACACGGGGCAGATCTGGCCCTCGCGCGTTTCCTTGACGAGGTCGGTGAAGACATGGTCGGCGTCGGGCTGGATATCCTCCAGCAGCTGCTCCATCAGCGCATCGTCGTAGTCGGCGACGGCCTCCAGCATTTCGAAGCGCGCCTCCAGCTCACGCTCGCGCTCTGCAGAGGGGAAATCGATCACCTCGCTAGGCGCCTGTTCCTGGTAGATGTGGGCGCGCTCGAGCGCGAGATCGATGAACCCGGCAATCCGCCCGTCCTTGCGGATCGGGATCTGGCGCAGCACCAGCGGTACGGCGGAGGCCGGCTGCAGCATCGTCAGGATATCGTGGACGCGGCCGTCGACCTTGTCGATCTTGTTGAGGAACACGAGATGTGGCACGCCGCGTTCCTCCAGCTGCTTCAGGATGAGCTGGAGTGCGGGCACCTTCTTCTCGTCGGCTTCCGCTACCACGATGGCGGCATCGACGCCGGCAAGCACGCCCTGCGTCTCGAACAGAAACTCGACCGATCCGGGGCAGTCGATGAATGTGTAGTCGTCGCCCATGAAGCTCGTCTCGGCGATATTCGCCTCCACGCTCATCGCGTGGGCGCGTGCCTCCGGCGAGGCATCACCGACCGTATTCCCCTGAGAGACGGTTCCCTGTCGATGGATGGCCCCCGTGCGCGCCAGGATTGCTTCCAGAAGCGAGGTCTTGCCGCTTGCGAACGGACCGACCAGCGCAATGCACCGGGGCCCGGCTACTCTGCCGTTGGCATCTCCCATGGTGGTCTCTCCTTCTCGTTCTCGGGTGCGAGACGTGCGACGGACGCTGCGGAGAGCTCATGTCCCGAATTGATCGCTCCCTATTTGTTCGTTAGCGTCCGTCCTCCGCGATAGGGCTAACCGGCTGCCTTCGGCTCCGGCCCGAAACCATCGTCTCAGGCACGCATTCGATGCGCAAGGGAATCCGATGTCGCGGCGCAATACGCGCAAGGGTTTTCCAAACCGCGGCTTTTCCCGTTTACGGGAAAGTGCTAACGCTGGATCGAAATATTCCAGACCCCGAATGTGGCCGAGGGAGGAAACATCCCCCAGGTTCCAGCGGCACTCGGCCCGGCTTTCGGGTTTTCACCAAGCAACGGAGCATTTCGTGATGAAGACGGAAACTGTCAGCGGCGTCGAACTGCAGGTCCTCACCCCCGAAGAGGTGAAGGAGCGCCTCGATCGCGACGAAATCGTTCTGATCGACGTGCGCACGCCGGCCGAATACTCCTTCGAGCACATTGCCGGTGCGATGCTGTTCCCAATGTCGTCGTTCGATCCGGGCAAGCTGCCGGTGCAGACCGGCAAGCCGATCGTCTTCCACTGCGGCTCCGGCATCCGCTCCAAGGCCATCGCCGACCGTTGCGCGCAGGCCGGAATCGCGCCGCTGGCCCATATGGGAGGCGGTTTCAACGCCTGGAAGGCCGACAAGCTACCCTATTCCGCCATCGACCCGGCCACCGGTGCCGTGGTTTCGAGATAGGCGCTGCCGGCAGCCGCTCATTCTCCCAGACGACAAAAAAGGCAGGGCGATGACCGCCCGGCCTCGTTGCGGTATCGTATTGTGTCCCGCGATGGAACCGCCCCCTAATAGACGCACCCTCCAGGAACCGGAACCGAGCCGGGAGGGCAGACAAACCCAGCCGGTTCAGGCTCGTTCTTTTCCTGCAGACGGTCGAGCGCCTGGCCGAGGGCCCGCAGCCCCAGATCGCCCGGATCATCCTCGCGGTGACGACGGATCAGCTATTCGGTCTCGCCGCCAAGATAGAACCGTACGCCGCCCATCACGCTCCATGCATCGTTCTCGCCGACCAGACCGTCGGCAAACAGGCTGGAATTCGGCGCGAAGGCAAGGTCGGGCTGCCATTCCGCACCCATTGAGGCGAAATTGTCGCCGGTGACATTGAGGTAGCCGGCATAAAGGCGCAGATCATCGATCGGATAGAAGGCCGCCGTGACGGCGCCGAAGAGGTCGGTATCGCCATAGCCGTAGTCGACGCCCGCAAGCCCCTCCAGAGACAGGCGCCCGCCACGATGCCCAGGTTGACATCGCGATCGCCGTCGAAGCCCGAATAGGAAGCATAGACACCCAGAAGACCGGCGGACGGATCACGCCAGAACGCATGGGCGCCGACGCCGTAGCTGGCATCGCCATCGGTGGACCCGACCGAACCATCGAGCTTGAAGGCCGAAGGAATGGCCGAGCAGCATCACGAAGGAACCGGAGATCGTCGCGGTCCCGGTATCGTTGACGGCGCCGAAGCTGGTGGCGATCTTGCCGTTCACGCCGGAGACGGCAGGCGCCCCGGACAGGGAAAGTCCAGGCGCCCCCAAATCAGCGGCGCCAGCGGAACCGGCAAAAGCGGACGTTGCGACACCACAAAGGGCTGTGGCGAAAAGAAAACGTCGACACGCAGACATAAATCGAGCCTCTCACTTCATGTGCCCGATCCCATGTCACGCGAGACAGTCGATTCAAATGATGATGTGACTTCAAACACCGCAAAGTACGAATGCGTGGCGAAATTGCAAACAAGCCACGGGACTCATTGAGGCCTGCGGGGAGACGCTTTATGCCCCCCCTTAATTCAGCGAGCGCAGCTCCAGTTCGGTGATCCCGGCAGCGAGATTGAGGCCAATCTGGCTCTTCAGGCTCATCGGTTGCAGCACGATGGAGTGATCGCCTCCGCCGATGAGCGCATTGGCCCCAATGCCGACGCCGAGCGTCGCCTCGGCAGAGATACCCACATAATCGCCCGCAAGCACACCTGATTCTGCATCTCCCGGTTCCGGGCTCGTCCTGGCCCCGCTCCCGGTCGCGGACTGTCCCTCGGTCTTGGCGAACACGAGCCAGCGTATCACGCCGCCCTCCGTCTTGCCGAGATCGAGGCCAACCCGGCGAATCTGTCCGAAATAGACATCCGGCGGCTGGTCCCCGTCGCGCTGAAAGGTGCAGGAAAGGTCCTTCGCCGATTGCAGGACACCGTCATCGCCACTCTTGATGGCACAGTCGAGCAGCCCGATCTTGACCTTTCCGTTCTCTGCCCCGTTTCCGGCCTTGGCTCCCGCCTGGGCTCCGTCCTCATCGGCCATGACCGCTCCGGCGGGAAAGACCAGCAGGCCCGCGAGAAACAGGATGGCAGCCCTCTTCGATGACATCACGACACCTCTTGCATATCCGCAGCGCGTATCGACCAGCTCGACCCGATCCGACCGCACTCCGCTCCCGTCCCGTGTCCCGCCATTTCCGGCCGTGCCCTTGTGATAAAAGCCGGACATGGAACACCCGCTTCCACGCAAAGCGGGCCTGGAAGCGGGTTACCTTACATCACGCAGACGCGGCGCATACCCTGAAGGACACGCCAAAGGTCACGACTGACCTTCGGGTTTCGGGCCGAAGCTCGGGTCGATGCGCTCAGTTCGTTGCGGTCAGCTTCAGCTGGGCGATGCCTGCCGCAACGTTGAGGCCGTTCTGTACCTGAACGGAAACCGGGTTGAGCGTGATGGACTTGTCGAGGCCGCCGACCAGCGCGTTGGCGCCGACACCGCCCCCTACGGTCGCTTCCGCAGAAAGACCGACATAATCGCCTTCAAGCGCGCCGGATTTCATGTCCGCCGATGGTGCGAGCACGCCCCAGGCAATCTTGCTGACGCCGGTCTCTCCGACATCAATGCCGTATTTGGTGATACGGCCGACATAGGTTTCCTTCGTGCCCTTGACCGGGTTGTAGACGCAGGTCATTTCCTTGGAAGAACCGAAGATGAAACCCGACCCGCCCGCGACGGTGCAGTTCAGCACGCCGACCTTGATGCCGGGATCATCCGCGGCCATGGCCGGCATGGCAGCAAGCGTACCGGCGACGGCGGCCGTGGCGAAAAGCGTGGTGATGTATCTGGTCATCGAAATCCCTCTTGAGTGTCGAGGTCCCGCCGATTGCGTCGGGACCCGGCCGAAGCCTGACTTTCCGCAGTCGCGTCACAGGCTTTTGAGCCTGCAGCGCAACTGCGTCCGTTTCGACACATCAACGCAAGGTCCGGTAGAGGGTTCCGTAAATTGCGCTTACGTCGTTCGCGTCAGCGCACATTTCCGCAGAAACGCTGGATGCGCGTGCACGCCTCTTCCAGAGCTTCGGTGGAGGTCGCGTAGGAGATGCGGAAGTTGGGGCCAAGACCAAAGGCTGACCCCTGCACCACGGCGACGCCCTCATCCTCAAGCAACGCGGTGACGAAGTCCTCGTCCGTCTCCAGCTTCTTGCCCGAGGCGGCGGTCTTGCCAATCAGGCCGGCGCAGGAGGGATAGACGTAGAAGGCGCCCTCCGGCATCGGACAGGAAAGGCCCTGCGCCTGATTCAGCATGGAGACGACCAGATCGCGCCGACCCTTGAAGATCTCCGCATTCTTCGGGATGAAGTCCTGCGGGCCCGTCAGCGCCTCGACTGCCGCCCACTGCGAGATCGAGCAGGGGTTGGAGGTCGACTGCGACTGGATCTTGGCCATCGCCTTGATCAGATCGGTCGGCCCGCCGGCATAGCCGATACGCCAACCGGTCATCGCATAGGCCTTGGAAACACCGTTGACCGTCAGCGTGCGGTCCTTCAGACCGGGTTCGACCTGAGCGATCGTGGTGAATGCGAAGTCGTCATAGACGAGGTGCTCATACATGTCGTCGGTCATCACCCAGACGTGGGGGTGCTTCATCAGCACCTTGGCGATCGCCTCCAGCTCCGCGCGCGTGTAGGCCGCGCCCGAAGGGTTGGAGGGCGAGTTGAAGATCAGCCATTTCGTCTTGGGCGTGATCGCGGCTTCCAGCGCCTGCGGGGTGACCTTGAAGCCGCTCTCGATGGTCGTGTCGACGGGAACCGGTGTCCCGCCGCCCAGCAGCACCATGTCCGGGTAGCTCACCCAGTAGGGTGCGGGCACCAGTACTTCGTCGCCGGGGTTCAGGGTCGCCATCAAGGCGTTGTAGAGAACCTGCTTGCCGCCGGTACCGACGGTGATCTCGGAGGTCTTGTAGGTCAGCCCGTTCTCGCGGGAGAACTTGTCGGCGATCGCCTGCTTGAGTTCCGGCAGACCGTCGACGGCCGTGTATTTCGTCTTGCCGTCCGTGATGGCCTTGATCGCCGCCTGCTTGATGTTGTCCGGGGTGTCGAAATCCGGTTCACCGGCCCCCAGGCCGATGACATCGCGTCCGGCCGCTTTCAGTTCCCGGGCCTTGTTGGTGACCGCGATGGTCGCGGACGGTTTCACCCGGGCAAGCGAGTCGGCAAGGAAGGCCATAATTCTGTTCTCCGTGAGAAGTGGCGCCATTGATGGAAAAACGGCGCACGGACCCTATGCCGCCTAGCGCCCTTGCGCAACCGCCTGAACGGCTGTGGGCTCACCTTTGATGCAAAGCCCGCCTCGGTATCGCGTTCGCCCTGGCATTAACCTCACCTGCGCATTTTCACCGGCAAGGATACACTGATACGTTAGGATACGTAGAAATGTGCATGCGACCCCGCCCGGACGTATATCAACCTGAAAGTTGATCCATGAAACGGCGTACCGGTCAGTCGCAGCGATGGTATGGGACCGCGCCAGAATCGCGCTCCAGGGCAAACATCCGCAGGAATGCAGACGGAAGGCGTCGTGAAAGAGCTGTTCTCCATCGTCGAAGTCGATCTGAAGCCACAGTATCGCGAGGTCTATCTCGAGGCGGCTCGCGCCATGATCGACGCCCACCGCGCCGATCCGGGGCTTATTGCTCAGGCGATACATGTATCGCCGACAGACCCCGGCCATTGCATCATCACCATCGCTTGGCGGGATGCACATGCGCTCAAAGCTCATTGCGATTCACAAAGCCTGAAGACCTTTTTGAAAGAAACGGCACCCTTTGTCGCCCGCCCGAGCATCATGCGGACGTACTCGATCGAAAAGGAACAGACCCTGCTGTGAACCGCGACGCCGAAAGCGAGGCAGAAATCATGACCAAGCCAGCCAGCCCGCCTGCGGCGGTCCAACCGCGGAGGTTCGCATGTCGAGCGTGACAATCCTGTTTCACGTGCGCGTGCGCCGGGACCGGCGCGACGACCTCATGAGCGCTCTTGTCGACGTGGCCCGGCTTAGCCGGGAGGAAGATCTGTGTCTCGGCTATGATTCCTATGTCACCGACAGTTCCGAAACCGACATCCTCGTGGTCCAGGACTGGGAGACGATGGAAGCCTACGAGGCCCATAACCGGCGTGCCTATGTCAGCAGCCTGTTCGAGCGCTTCGAGCCCGATCTGCTTGAGCCTGCGCGCCGCACGATCCTTGCTCCGATCAACGAGACCGCCTCTCTTTGACGGGGCGCCGGTTAACGATTGCCCTGGGCGGCATGAGCGCGAGCCGGACGGAAACCGCAGGAACGCTGGCGTTCCGTTGTTAACCTTGCCCCGTTTGCGCCACACTGTTCACCGGCGCCACAATTTCGTCCCCAAAACACACCGCGACAGCCGGAATCCCGGCACGGTCGAGGCCCATTCACCACGATAATTGATCGTGTCAGTGTAACGGACCAAAGGGGACGGTCCCCATGCAGTACCATCGTGGAAGGCCCTTCGGGGCAGACGACATCGACTTGACGACGCATCGGGTGGGGGCCCGGCGCGAAACACAGAACGCATCGCAGGCTCGACCCACCTCTCGAGGCAGGCTTGCAGGCGCGACGCGTCACTGGCCCGCCGCCGCGGGCATCGGCACCATGGTTGCCCTCACGCCAGTGTTGGCCTCTGCCGCCACGCAGTCGACAAAAACCAGCTTCGCTTTCGGTGTGGCGTGGCTCGTCTTTGTCGCAATGGTCGTGGTGGTCGTGGCCATGTGGCGCCATTTCGCCCGCCGCATGCTGGCCAATCTTCACCCGCGCTGGGAAGACTGGGGCTAAACACCTGGGGTGTGGCCGATAAGCAAAAAAAGCGGAGGCATTGCCCCCGCTTGAAAATACGCGAACGGGTCCGCCCCCTTGCCGTCCACCGGCAGACAGGGAAGCGGGCCTGTTGCGATATTCGTCAGGCCTTTTCGTTCTTCGCCCGCTCGATCGATTCCATGATCAGCTGCTTGGCGATATCGACGCCTTCCCAGCCCTTCACCTTCACCCACTTGCCGTCTTCGAGATCCTTGTAGTGCTCGAAGAAGTGCTCGAACTGCTTGATGGTGATATCGGGCAGGTCCGTGTAGCTGTGAATGCGGTCATAGCGCCGGGTGAGCTTGGGGGAGGGAACCGCAAGCACCTTCTCGTCCATGCCGGACTCGTCTTCCATCATCAGGACGCCGATCGGACGGCAGTTGAGGATGGCGCCGGGAACGACGGGGCGCTGGTTGCACACGATCACGTCGATCGGATCGCCATCGTCGGACAGGGTGTGCGGCACGAAGCCGTAATTGCCCGGATAGCGCATCGGGGTGTAGAGGAAACGATCCACGAACATGGCGCCGGCCGCCTTGTCCATCTCGTATTTGACCGGCTCGCCGCCAACCGGAACCTCGATGATCACGTTGATATCCTCGGGCGGGTTCTTTCCGATCGGCACGGCATCGATACGCATTATGCGAGTTCCTTCGCTTTATTTTGAGCAGGCTGAACGGCCCTGCGGACCGGCCAAGCTTGCGATAGATCGTGAAAATGATCTGGACCCGGCATCCACGGGATGCAGGTCATGGGCAGCGGGAGAAAGCACGTCCCATCCGCCGCTGTTCGCCGGCTTTGTGCCGGGGACTGCGACAAAGTGCAAGCCCCTTGTGTGCGTTGCAGCAACGTCAGGTCGCGCGGGATGTCCGTCGCACGCGACCCCCGCACCGGACCCGACCGGTCGATGCGGAACACGCCGCAGCGAATTTCGCCAGTGATTTCATGGACGCCGGCAACCAGTCCGGCGGTACGCCCCCACCGTCAGCCGGGTTTGGAGCGCTCCGCCCAGCCGTAGATCCTTACCGAAAGGTCTGATCTGCCGATACGCTCGATATTCTCGTCGCAAAGCACGCCGCCCATCGCCTCGTAGAACGACCGAGCCGGCAGGTTGTCCTTGAGCACCCGCACCGCAAAGCCGGCCATTCCGGCCGAACGCAAGGCACCGCGCGTCGCCAGGAACAGCTGCCTGCCGAAACCAAGACCTTGATGATCGGGCTGGAGATACAACTCGTAGATCTCGCCGGGAAACGGCAGGTGCTTGAGCCGGCTATGGCCGAACGTGGCGTAGCCGGCGGGCGTGCCGCAGACTTCCAGAACCAGAATGCGCGTCTTGTAACGGATCGCGGCATGCCACCACGAGACACCGCGCCGGGACAGAAGCCGTTCCAGCTCTATACCCGGGAGAATGCCCCGATAGGTCCCCTGCCACGCCGCATCGTGGATGTCGGCGAGCGTGTCGGCATCCTCTGCTCGAGCCGGACGAATGGTGACGGCCTCGATCTTCATGACTTTACTCTAGGCGTTTGCCGAAAGGCTTGGAAGCCCCTTCGCGCCACCACGTTCACTTGGAGAAACATCTCCCCCGTCTCTCCCCCGGGAGCGCGATAAATGCTATCGCAAAGGCCCCGTTCAAAGCGCTCCGGAAGGGACACATGACAGACAACACGCCTCCCCTCGTCTGGCCCGCCATCGGCGGCGGCCTCGCCGGCGCCGCCGGCGTCGCACTTTCCGCTGCCGCGGCCCATGTCGATGCCTCCGATTTCGTCCGCTCCGCCGCCGCCATGGCGCTTGGTCACGCGCCGCTTCTGATCCTCCTCGCCGTTCCCGGCATACGGCGGGTCATCCGCCGGCCGGTGCTGCCCGCGCTGATGGTCACGATCGGGCTCGTGCTGTTTTGCGGCGACATGGTCGCCCGCGCCTTCTTCGATTTCTCGCTCTTCCACTATGCCGCCCCCACCGGCGGAAGCCTGCTCATCCTGGGCTGGCTGACGACCGCCGCCCTTGCCCTGCCGGCCTTGTTCGCCCGCAGGAAAGTCAGCTAAGGGTCGCACTGCGCAGCGACAGGTTTGTGTTGCGACCGGCAGTGGTTCAAGGCACCGTATCCCTCCCCTTACCCTGGGTCGGAACGAGGTCTGACATGAAGACTGCACTTGTTTTTTCCGCGGCGATCGTCGCGGGCCTTGTCGTTGGCGGCGCGGCACGTGCCGACTATGCATTGACCATCCTGCATACGAACGATTTCCATTCGCGCATCGAGCCGATCAACAAGTACGATTCCACCTGCAGCGCCAAGGACGACCAGGCCGGCAAGTGCTTCGGCGGGTCCGCCCGCTTCATGACCGCGATCACCCAGCGCCGCGACGCGATCCGCACCTCCGGCGGCAACGTGATCCTGCTCGACGGCGGCGACCAGTTCCAGGGCTCGCTTTTCTACACCCGATACAAGGGCAAGGTCGCGGCCGAACTGATGAACCGCATCGGCTACGACGCCATGGTCGTCGGCAACCACGAATTCGATGACGGCCCGAAGGTCCTCTCCGACTTCATCAACGCGATCCACTTCCCGATACTCCTCGCCAATGCCGATTTTTCAGGAGAGGCGGCCCTGAAGGACAAACTCAAGGGAGCCGTCGTCATTGACGTCGGCGGCGAGAAGATCGGCCTGATCGGCGTGACCGCGGAGGATACCGGCGAGCTATCCTCGCCCGGCAAAGATGTCCGTTTCCTTGACGCGGTGGCGACCCTGAAAGGCGCCGTTCAGGCCTTCGAGGCCGCAGGCATCGACCGGATCGTCGTGCTGTCCCATTCCGGCTACCAGCGCGACAAGCAGCTGGCCGCCCTGGTTCCGGGCATCGACGTCATCGTCGGCGGCCACAGCCACACCTATCTCGCCAATTCCGACGACAAGGCCGAGGGACCCTACCCGACCTTCATCGACACCCCCGAAGGCGGCAAGACGGCCATCGTCCAGGCCTATGCCTACGGCAAGTTCCTGGGCGAGGTGAATGTCGTGTGGAATGATGCAGGCGAGCTGGTTTCAGCCGCTGGCGCACCGGTCCTGATGGATGCCGGCATCGCGCAAGACGAGGGCACGAGCAAACGCGTCGCGGAACTGGCCGCCCCCCTTGACGAGCTCCGCAACCAGATCGTCGGCCGGACCAGCGCGCCCATCGATGGTTCGCGCGACGTCTGCCGCAAGCAGGAATGCGAAATGGGCGATCTCGTCGCCGATGCCATGCTTGCCCGCGTCAGGGACCAGGGCATCGATATCGCCATCCAGAATGGCGGCGGCCTGCGCGCCTCCATCGATGCCGGCGACGTCACTATGGGCGAAGTGCTGTCTGTGCTGCCCTTCCAGAACACGCTGGCGACCTTCCGCCTCAAGGGATCCGACGTGCTTGTCGCACTGGAAAACGGCTTCTCCCAGGTCGAGGATGTCGCCGGCCGGTTCCCGCAGGTGGCCGGCATGAAGGTCGTGTGGGACGCGGCAAGGCCGGCGGGCAGCCGCGTGGTTTCGGTCGAGGTCATCTCCGGCGACGGCTATGTCGCGCTTGATCGCGAAAAGCTCTATGGCGTGGTCTCGAACAACTACATGCGCCAGGGTGGCGACGGCTATTCGGTCTTCGCCAAGGCGGGGCGCGACGCCTACGACTACGGCCCCAATCTGGAGGACGTGGTCGCCGACCATATCGACAAGGCGAACGGCTACGAGCCGGCGACAGATGGCAGGATCAGGCGGATGAACTGACGCCGCACGCCTACACGAAGGCACGAGACATCCCGCACATCGCCGCCTGGGCCAGTCACAACCCGGGCGGCGGGACCAGCCGACGGCGGCCGAAAAGCGGTAGCACCTGTACCGCCACGATAGACGCGAAGATCAGCGCGCAGCCCGCAAGCCCCATCGGCGTCAGCCTTTCGCCAAGGAACAGGGCGCCGCAAATGGCGGCGAACAGCGCCTCCGACGACAGGATGATCGCCGCGTCCGCGGCCTTGGTCCAGCGCTGGCCGATAACCTGAAGCGTAAAGGCCAGCCCGCCCGACAGAACGGCCGTGTAGAGGAGCTCGAACGAGACATCCTTCACCCCGGTCCAGGTCAGGTCCTCAAGCAGGACCCCCGGCACGAAGGCGCAGACCCCAACGACGGCGAACTGGACAAAGGAGAGCGCCAGCGGCCGGCCGCTGGCCATGCCCACGCGCCCCACCAGCAGCACATGCACCGCCCAGAAGACGGCGCAGACGATCACCAGGCCATCGCCCCAGTTGAGCCCGGAAAGTCCCCCTCCGCCAAGCAGGAAGATCCCGACCAGAGAGGCGACGGACGCCGGCCAGACGATCGGATGCGGCATGTCGTGAAAAGCGATCGCCCCCAGCATCGGCACCATCACGACATAAAGCCCGGTCAGGAAGCCGGCATTCGTCACGCTGGTGAGCACCAGTGCCGATTGCTGCAAGGAGATGGCGAAAAAGAAAACCAGCCCCACGACGATGAACATCTGCACGTGCGCCCGTGACACCGGCGCGTGGCGATACCTTCGCGCCTCGCGCAAAGCAAAAGGCGCGAGACAGGCGGCGGCGATCAGAAACCGCATCCCGGTGAAGGAAAGCGGCCCGACGCTCGACATCGCCGTGGACTGGGCCACGAAGGCCGAACCCCAGATGAAGGCGGTAAGAAGGAGGATAAGGTTTGCTGTAAGACGGCTCATGTCGCCCCGGTATCCCAGGAAAGGGGTTCTTGCAAGTGGCGGAAGCTCATCACGCGCCCATCCATGGGCCTTCGCAACCGAAACACGCCGCCGGTGTTTTCACAAAGACGATTGCCCGCCGGCCGGGCTGGCAATAGAACACGTGCTCCCGTCGCACTGGTGCCTCCAAATGCCGCTTTCACCAAAGCTCGCCCATATCCTGCCCGTCATCATGCTGATCGGGTCGAACCTGTTCATGACGATCGCGTGGTACGGCCACCTGAAGGTCAAGAGCGCGTCGCTGGTGCTGATCGTGCTGGCAAGCTGGGGAATCGCCTTCTTCGAGTACTGGCTCGCGGTTCCTGCCAATCGCATCGGCCACACGGTCTATTCCGCCGCCCAGCTCAAAACGATCCAGGAAGTGGTGACACTGACGGTGTTCACGGGTTTTTCGGTCGTCTACCTGAAGGAGCCGATCACGCTGAACCACCTGATCGGTTTCGCCCTCATCGCGGCCGGCGCGGCCTTCATCTTCCGCGGATAGGAGGGGCCTCCCGAAGCATCCCGCGTTCAAATCAAAAAGGGATCTCGGGTCTTGCGTGCGAAAACGCCGTCGCGTCGGACACCGTCTTCGCGATCGACGTTTGCGATTGCTACAGATCCAGCGCGTCGAGCCCGGCTTCCAGGTAATCGGCGAGAAACGACATGCGCGCGAGATAGCGGGCGGTGGGCCCCAGCGCCCGGTTGCGCGCATCCTCGATCGCGCCCTCCAGGTCGGCAGGCTCGTAATCGCCGCGCCCGATCCATGTGATGGCGACCAGTTCCGCCGCCTCGTCGACGTTCAGGTCGTTCAGCAGCGAGACGAGCTCGTCCTCGGTCAGATCGTCGCTTTCCTCTTCCGCGAGGCCTTCGTGGCGGTGGGCCTCGGCGAGGTTTTCCGCATCGAACTCCACCTCGCCTTCATGGCCGCCTTCGAACGTGTCCTGCATCGTGCCGCTGACGGCCCGCGCCTTTTCCACGATCATCCGCACCGTATCCGGATTGAGAGCCAACTCGACCGCCATTGCCTGTTCTCACGCCCTTGTTGAGCCACATGTTTCCGCCCATGCGGCCAGCTTTCGCCGGTCAAATCCTTGACCGGTCGCGACCGCATGCACCGGAGGCACTTGCCACCGGCACGATTCTATTCGCTGCATATAGAAACGTGTTTTGGACGCTGCGTCGAGTACCGCGCACCTCAGGCAGTGTGCGGTGCGTTGCTCAGCGAATGCTCCAGTTCCGCGATCCAGCGCTTGACGCGCTCCTCGTTGTGACCGGCCCCGTGTTCGGGGATGAGACAGCGCGAATAGATGGCCAGCGTCGCGTGGCCGGTATCGAGCGGAATGTAGCGCACCTGAATGAGATCCGGCACCCGGAGCCATCTCGTGCGCTGGATGAACCGGTCACCGAGCCAGTCCGGATCCATGCCGACGCGTTCGGTCAGCGGCTCGGTGCGGACGATGCGGATCACTTCCTGGCGCAGGCGGGCGCAATCCACGGCGAACACCGGCGCGTGCATCTGCGGTTTGGTCTGCGGACACTCCTCATCGGGCGCGGCCAGAAAGAAATGCGAGGTGGCTGGCGGTTTCAGAGCGGCGAAATCCACCGGGCCCTCATCCGGCGGCCCGAAGACCGCCTCCCAGAGTCTTTCGCGTCCGTCACCGAACCAGGTCACCATCGCGATCGCTATGGTAATGAGAGCTGCGAATATCAGAAGAGAATTCATTAGACCCGACCATTCCCTCGCCTGCCACGAAGGCGGTGGCAAGCCACCTGGCTTCTATCGTGCTACTTGGGAGACGTCGAGACAATGCGACCAAATCGCGGTTTTTGACTACGATTTGGCACAAGAAACGGCATACCGTTGCGGTATTTTACTTGCGTAAATCCACGTTCAGGCCGCCGCGATGGGGGGCACGGCCAGTTCCAGCGCCCTGAGCCAGCGCCGAACGCGCTCCTCGTTGACGCCGTAATCGCTGCTGCCGATCTTGGAGCGCGAATAGATCACCAGTGTCGTGCGCCCCACATCGACGGGCAGGTAACGGATGACGATGGTATCGGGAAAGCGCATAAACCGCGTGCGCTGGATGTAGCGATCGCCCAGTCCGTCCGCGTCGCCCGCCACATGTTCGACCCGCGGTTCCGCCTCGATGATTTGGCGCAACGCCTGGCGCAACTCATGCGGATCCGCGGCGAAAACCGGCGGCACCAGATCCGGCTCTTCGCGCACGCACACCTCGCGTGGACAGGCGAGAAACGTGTTCGGCGTCTTCGGCCGTTTCAGGTCGGCGAAATCGTTGACCGGCCCGAGATCGGCCGGCCCGAAGAGGATTTCCCAGGTCCGCTCCCTGCCGAAGCCGAAGAAGACGGCGACGCAGGCCAGGATGATGACGACGATTGCGATGAGGGCTGTTTTCATGGCCACACCATCCGCTGCGACCGGAAAAAATGCAATGGGCCGGACGGTGCCCGACCCCGGAGATTCAATGTCTGCCCGCAGCCCTCCAGCCCGGAGCCACAACAAGAATGCCATCGACCCACATCAGCGCATCGTGGGCCGTATCGAGCGATGCCCGCGCCTCCGCGCCCTTGTCCGCGGCAAGGATATAAAGCGTGTCGGCATCGTAGCGGCCGCTTTCAAGCACCGCTTCGTTGCGCCGACGAAGATCATCCCGTTTCTGCGCGTCGAGGCGCGCGAGATAGACCGCATCCGTGGTCATGCCATGGGTTCCGGCATAATAGGAGAGTGCTCTCCAGCGTCGGTTCACCGGCTCGTCCGAAATCGCGCGGACCTTGTCGTAGACCTGCGCCGCCTCCTGCCAGAACGAACTTTGAAGCGGCGTGTGCCACCGGGTGGAAGTGGGCTGCATGTAGTGTGCGCGGATCGGCACCCAGCCGGAGCTTGTATCGGCGATCTGCACCGCGAGCACGGCCACCAGAATGAGGCTTGCCGACCTGGGGCCATAACCACGCGCCACGGCGAAGACGGCCAACAGGACAACCATGTAATAGACGGGCCAGATCATCCGGGCGGAGGCGCGAAAAATCTGTGCGATGCGCAGGATGAAGTCCGGCAACGGATAATCGAAGCCCATGCCCGCCATACGAACCTGATTGGTCGCCGCAAACAGAAAGAGCAGAACGAGGAGAACGGCGAGTGGGCGATACGTGCGGATCGGCCCGATGACAGAGACACGCCCCAGCGCGATCGCCGCCAAAGCAAATGCCAGCAGGGCGAGGACACCCATGCCGAGATACGCGAACCCCTCGTGCTGCCCCGCGTCTCCGGCAAGATCCGGCATGAAGCGTGACCACAGGCCATAGGACGGCTTGCCGGGGTCAAGAAAACCGGCGAGATCGAAGCGGTAGAGACCATAGCCTGGCGCCGCGATGGCCGAAGTCTCGAAATAGCCGGCGGCCCAGCAGGCCGCCAGCATCGCGGGGATGATTGCGGCGAAGTCGACAAATGGCACAACGTCCGCATGCCGATCGATGTCGCACAGCCAAATGAGCACCACGACCGCGAGCAGGTAGGCGTGCACCAGCGAAGCGACAACGATCAGCAAGCCCCATGCGATTCTTCGGTGATCGCCATCGGGCCGCAAGGCCAGGTAAAGTGCGGCAAGGATGATGAAATGCCCGGCCAGCGTATCGTGGCCTATAGCGGGGTGCAGTCGCCAGATCATCACCGGCGACAACGTCCAGCTCCCCTGACGAAAGAACAGCCAGCCGAGGTAATGCTGGGCAGTATCCGCACTCTCAAGCCAGGCGATATTGGTCGGATCGAGGACACGAGGCCCGACAACGGCGAGAAAGGCGGCGAGACCGAGAAGCAGCGGCGGCAGAGCGCGAAAAAACGTCCTTGCGATCGTCATCGCCCTGCCTGCCTCGGGAAACGGAAAGTCGAATGCGAAAAGCCGGCCCTCTCGGCCCGGCTGAACTATCGCCAATCTCCACAAGGGAATGATTAACGCCACGGCATTTGCAAGGCCTTTGAGCCTTCGGGCATCGTGATCACGGCAAAGCCCCGGACTGAAAGAACTTGGCGCCCCCGGGAACGAACACTCCTTCGCAATTACAGGCTCTTTCCGAACCGACGGATGAGGAGCGGATCCCGGGCTGAGCTGCGCCCCAGCGCAACAAGGGGCGTGCCTGTCTTCGACGACCACTTCGCGACCTTGCCGATTGTCCAGGCGGCGCCGAGCATACCGTTGGGAAGCCTCGCGAACCGCGGATCGGCTCGTTTCAGCTCTTTCGTCAGGAGATCGGCAATGACCGTATCATCATCGCTGTCGGTGTTGACCGTCATCTCACAGGATTCATCGAACGTCTTGATCCGGTAAAGGGTGCTACCGGCTGAAGCATTGCTCGCCCCGTCCGCTTTCACGCACTGGTCGACGAATGCGGCGACGATCTCCGGATAAGAACTCTGCTGCGGCGTGGCGAGCCGTCCGTTGACGCCTGCCCCGTTGCTTACGCAAGCCGCGAGGCCCGTGGAGATCAGGATTGCAAGCATAACGAACCGCGTCGACATCGTCTCTTCTCTCGCTTTGGGTGGTCCTGCGATGAACAAGCCGACGCTTGCCCCTGAGGTTTTCTCCCGCCCGAACCATTTGAAGAATGGCGGATAAACGCTATCGCGATTCAAGACAAGTTCACGACAGACGGATTTGGCGCGATCATGTTCACTCAGACTGGTCCTGCGCGAATTCGACGCGGCGAACAAACCGACAGTCGACAAAAAAGCCGGAGCGAATGCCCCGGCTTTCCATGCGGTTCGGATATTGTCTGAACTCAGCTGTCCAGGAAGCTCCTCAGCTTCCGGCTGCGGCTCGGGTGCTTCAGCTTCCTGAGCGCCTTGGCCTCGATCTGGCGGATACGCTCGCGGGTGACCGAGAACTGCTGGCCGACCTCTTCCAGCGTGTGGTCGGTGTTCATGCCGATGCCGAAACGCATGCGCAGCACGCGTTCCTCGCGCGGGGTGAGCGACGCCAGCACGCGGGTCGTCGTCTCGCGCAGGTTCGACTGGATCGCCGCATCGATCGGCAGCACCGCGTTCTTGTCCTCGATGAAATCGCCCAGGTGCGAATCCTCCTCGTCGCCGATCGGCGTCTCCAGAGAAATCGGTTCCTTGGCGATCTTGAGGACCTTGCGCACCTTCTCGAGCGGCATCTGCAGCTTTTCGGCCAGCTCTTCCGGCGTCGGCTCGCGGCCGATCTCGTGCAGCATCTGGCGCGAGGTCCTGACGATCTTGTTGATCGTCTCGATCATGTGCACCGGAATACGGATCGTGCGGGCCTGGTCGGCGATGGACCGCGTTATCGCCTGGCGGATCCACCACGTCGCATAGGTGGAGAACTTGTAGCCGCGGCGATACTCGAACTTGTCGACCGCCTTCATCAGGCCGATATTGCCTTCCTGAATGAGATCGAGGAACTGCAGGCCACGGTTCGTGTACTTCTTGGCGATGGAGATCACGAGGCGCAGGTTGGCCTCCACCATCTCCTTCTTGGCGATCCGGGCTTCCTTCTCGCCCTTCTGCACCATGTTCACGATCTTGCGGTACTCGGTGATCTCCAGCCCCGTCTCGGTGGCGAGGTTCTGGATCTCCTGACGCAGCTCGCGGATCGTGTCCTTTTCCTTGGCAACGAAATCCTTCCAGCCGCGCGAGGACAGGTTGGCGACCCGACGGATCCAGTTCGGATCTAGCTCGGCACCCTGGTACTGCTTGAGGAAGTCGACGCGGCTGACGTGGTAGCTGTCGGCGAGCCGCAGCAGCCGGCCCTCATAGCCCATCAGTCGCTTGTTGATGTCGTAGAGCTGCTCGACCAGCGAATCGATTCGGTTCTGGTTGAGCGACAGGCTCTTCACGTCCTCGATGACGTCGTCGCGCAGCTTCTTGTGACGCCGCTCCTGGGAGGGCGACAGCGTCTTGTTCTGCAGACGGTTCTCGACATGCTGGTCCTGCAGGCGGCGCAGCTTCTTGTAGCTGTCGGCGATGCGGTCAAAGGTCTCCAGAACCTTCGGCTTCAGCTCCGCCTCCATCGCGGCGAGCGACATGTTGGACTCGAACTCGTCGTCGTCGTCCCCGTCGCCCTCGCTATCGCCCTCGGCCTCCCCCTCGCCCTTGGCTTCGGACTTGGCTTCAGGCCGCGGTGCGCCGCCGGGCGTAACGGTTCCGGCTGCCCCTTCGGCGCCCTCCTCGTCGCTGTCCTCGTCGTCGCCCGTCTCGGCGTTGGCGCCCTTGCCCTCGGGATCGGCATAGGTCGCTTCCAGATCGATGATCTCGCGCAGCAGGATCTTGCCGTCATTGAGTTCGTCGCGCCAGATGATGATGGCCTGGAAGGTCAGCGGGCTTTCGCAAAGCCCCGCGATCATCGCCTCGCGGCCGGCCTCGATGCGCTTGGCGATGGCGATTTCGCCCTCGCGCGACAGAAGCTCCACCGAGCCCATCTCGCGCAGGTACATGCGCACCGGGTCGTCGGTCCGGTCGGTCGGCTCCTTGGTCGTGGTCTTGGCGACTGCCGTCGTCGAGGCCTCGACGAGATCGCCGCCCTCGGCGTGATCGTCGTCGTCGGAATTGTCGCTTTCCGCTTCCTCGTCGGATTCGACCACATTGATGCCCATGTCGGAGAGCATCGACATGGTGTCCTCGATCTGCTCGGAAGTGACCTCCTCCGACGGCAGCACCGCGTTCAGTTCCTCATAGGTGACGTAGCCACGCTTCTTGGCGGCCTTGATCATCTTCTTGACGGCGGCATCAGAAAGGTCGAGCAAGGGACCGTCAGAGGTCTCGCTCGCCGTTTCCGTCTGCTCTTCCGCCTGCGTCGCTTTGGCTACCATGTCCTACTCCAAAACCGCCGGACCATGCGCCGGGGAGCTGTTGTTCGCGCAAGGCACTACTCGTCCCTGCTGCGCGCTCGCCCGTAAACCGCCCGCTCAATCCCATATGTGTGATACGCCGGGTGTCTTAAGCCCCGCTTAACCGTAACCGCCGGTGATCATTCGCGTGCATCCCGCCGACGTCACCTCTCAAATGGCGAACACGCGCCAACACCGAAGCTGGCTGCCTTTGCCGGCGTCGGAAAAATCGTCACGGATATCGGACAGATCTTGTGTTTTCGCCGATCCCTGTCACGGCGCTCATGCTGTCCCTTGAGGTTATTTAACTTCGCCGTCGCGATTCGCAAGTGCGATTCTCTACGGTCAAGCCGAAAAGATTGTTCTGCACGGCAGAAAAAGCCGACTTGAGGTAAGAGACCACCCCATAAAAGCGCCCGACCGTTCAGCTTGAAACCGCGAGTCCTGTCTCGATTCTTTTTTACGCGCCGCCATTGCATGACCTGAGCGGACAATGGCCTGAGCGGACAACAGACACCGCTCCGCCCTCTCAGCCCGCCTTGCGCATGCCGTTCGCCTTGTGTGCGGTGCGGATGCTGCGCGCCTCTTCCGCCAGATCGTGATCGCGCCGGCCAAGCTCCTCGCGGCGGCGCATGACTTCCCGCTTGAGCGCCTGGATCCGCTGCCAGGATTGTTCGTCGATATCTTCCAGCGACGCCTCCAGCTCCTGATCCATCTCGCGCTCAAGCTGGCCGAGCTCCAGTTCATCGAGGAAAAGCTCGAAACAGCGCTCGATGAAATCGCTCGACGGATTGAAATTGAGCACCTGCAGCCGCTCGCTGAGCCGTGTCCAGTTGGGATGGAAGCGCGCCGCCTCGCCCCCCTGGGCGCGATCGACCATCACCTCGTTCAGGATTTCGTAGAAACGCGGGTCGAGCGTCTCGAAGAAGGAGGCTACCGTCTCGTCATCCAGATCGACCGCCAGCCGGCACAGCTCCGCCTTGAAACCCTCGTGCAGGTCGTCGTTGAAACGCAGCCGGGCGATTCGCTCCACGTTCTTCTCGAAAAGATCGAGATAGCGCGTGCATAGACCGCAGACCGTGCGTTCGGTGGAGAATTGCGGGCCGTGCGGCGTCTCGATTCGCTGCGGCAGCGCACCGGTGCGCGCCCCCTCGCGCCCCTTGCCATCACGCGGTCCACGGCTCGCCTCCCAGAACAGATTGGAGAGCTTCAGCCGGATCTCGAGTTGATAGCGCCGCCGAACCCGTTCGTCGCGAATCGTCTCGATCAGGTCGTAAAGGCTCTTTTCCAGCGCCGCCTTCCGTTCCGGCGTGGCGATGTCGCGGTCCGTCACCTCGCGCTGCCACATCACTTGCGAAAGCGGCTGCGCCTTGCCCGTTTCCGCCAGGAAGGCGTCCCGCCCCCCGCTCTGGATCAGGTCGTCGGGATCCTTGCCATCTGGCAGAAAGGCGAACTGGAAGGAATAGCCGCTCTTCAACGTCGGCAGAATCCGGTCGACGGCGCGATTGGCGGCCGAAACGCCCGCCTGATCGCCGTCGAAACAGATGATCGGCTCGGGCGCCAGTCGCCACATGCGTGCGATCTGATCTTCGGTGAACGCCGTGCCGAGCGAGGCAACCACATGGCGGATACCGGCCTGATAGACGGCAATGGCGTCGAGATACCCTTCCGTGACGATCGCCTGACCGGCCTCGAAGGCGGGCTGGCGGGCCCGGTGCAGGTTGAACAGCATCGACCCCTTGTGGAAAAGCGGGGTCTCGGACGAGTTCAGATATTTCGGCTGGCCATCGGGATCGAGCGTCCGCCCGCCGAAAGCGACCACGTTGCCGCGGTCGTCCTGGATCGGAATGATGACGCGGTTGCGGAAGCGGTCATAAGTGGGGCGGCCATTGTCGGGCCGGATCAGCAGACCGGCCTCGACCATCGTCGCCTCGTCGACGCCGCGTTCCAGAAGGTGTCGCTTCAGCCCGTCGCGCGCATTGGGCGCCAGGCCGAATCGGAATTCCCGCAAGGTGTCATTGGTAAGCTTGCGCCGCTCCAGATAGGTGCGTGCGGCCTGCCCGGCGGGTCCATAGAGCTCGCGCTCGAAGAAGCGCGCCGCCATCTCGCAGACTTCCGCCAGCCCGGCGCGACGTTGCTGGCGTTCCTCGGCGCGCGGATCGGGCTTGGGCAGCGGTACGCCGGCGGCCTGCGCCAACTGTTCCACGGCCTCGGGAAAGCTCAGACCTTCCGTCTCGGTCAGGAACCGGAAGTGGTCGCCGGAGGCGCCGCAACCGAAACACTTGTAGTGGCCGCGCCTGTCGTCAACGTGGAAGCTCGGGGTCTTTTCCTGATGAAAGGGGCAGCAGGCCCAGTAGTCCCCCCGCGAGGCCTGCGTCTTGCGCCTGTCCCAGGTCACGCGCCTGCCCACCACCTCCGATAGGGGCAGTCGGGTGCGAATGTCGTCCAGGAGCGAAGGCGGAAAGCGCATGAGTCTCATCTTGAAGGAGCAAAAAACCAGTTTAGCGCCTGTGGGCACGTTCCGACATATGTAAGCACAAAGGATAGCGGGGAAAGAGAAGACGAAGGCAACCGAAGCCCACGAACGCGAGCCCCGGGCCTCGCCGAAGGCCACGGCGGCCTCCCGTGCAAGGCTGCTCTCCCGCACGGATCTCCCCCGGCCGGCTTCCCCGACCAGACCACACGGGAAGCCGCCAGGCGGCGGCGCTTGACCGAATGCACGGGCGAATCGCGGTTTCGCGATGCGGAACGGCACCGGATCGCGATCAGCCGGGAATGACGGATACGGGGAGCACCTTTGCTCTAATGCAGCAGCGCCTTCACCACGCAACTGGCGCGGGAGAAATCCATCTGGCCGGGATAGCGCTCCTTCAAAACCGCCATCGTGCGGCCCATGTCGCGCAGCCCCTTGCAGCCGAGTTCATCGACGACCGCCAGACAGGCGGCCTTCGTGTCGGCCTCGTCCAACTGCTTGGGCAGGAATTCGAGAATGACGGCGGCTTCGTCGCGCTCCTGCTGGGCGAGATCGATCTGGCCGGCCTCCTCGTACTCGACGGCCGAGACCTCGCGCTGCTGAACCATCTTGCGCAGAATGTCGAGAATCTCCTCGGGCGCAACGCCGTCGCGTCCCTGGGTGCGGGCCGCGCCCGCGCGATCGTTGATGGCGGCCAATATCAGGCGCAACGTCGCCGCGCGACGCTTGTCCTGCTTTTCCACCGCATCGGCGAGGGCGGCGTTCAGGCGGTCGCGCATGGTCAGCGCAGGCCCCCGCAGACGGGAAGCTGTTCAAGCCAGATTTGCATCATCGACTCGCTGTCTGATCCTAATGTGTTGATTTATATCAAGTATTTTCGCACTATGGCGAGTTGACCCGCGGTCCTGGTTGCCCTAATCTGCGCGGCTGAGCGCGCACCGTGCCTGGTTTGAGCCGTCCTGGCTCGAGCCGTTTTCGTGCAGTGTTCCGTTTCAGCCTGCGCCGATCGGCCTGACCGATCTTACGCGTGACGCTGATCGGGTTCCTGTCGCGAACCGGCTTCCGGCGATTGATCACCTGATCGATCATCGGCCATAAATCGGTCTCGCTTGTGCGCATGATGTCACCAACCCGATCCGGATTGCAACCCATGACGAACGCTGACGCCTGGTCTGCGACGCCCCCCACGGCCGCCCTTGTCCTTGCCGATGGAACCGTGATCGAGGGTCATGGCCTTGGTGCGGTCGGCTCCGCCCCCGGCGAAGTCTGCTTCAACACCGCCATCACCGGTTATCAGGAGATCCTTACCGATCCCTCCTACGCCGGTCAGATCATTACCTTCACCTTCCCCCACATCGGCAACGTCGGAACCAATGAGGAGGACGTCGAGACCGTCAATCTCGCCGGCGCCTCCGGTGTGCGCGGTGCCGTCCTTCGCGCCGATGTCACCACTCCGTCGAACTACCGCGCGACCCGGGCCCTTGACGCGTGGCTGAAGGCGCGCGGCATCATCGCGATCGCCGGGGTGGACACCCGAGCGCTCACCGCCCGCATTCGCGAAAGCGGTATGCCGAACGCGGTAATCGTGCATGCGCCCGACGGCCGGTTCGACTTCGACGACCTGAAGGATCAGGCCAACGCCTGGCCGGGTCTTGAAGGCATGGATCTGGCCAAGGAGGTCACCACCGGCCAGAGCTTCGAGTGGACCGAGACGCCCTGGCGCTGGAACGAAGGCTACGGACGTCAGGACACTCCGAAATACCATGTGGTGGTCATCGACTACGGTATCAAGCGCAACATCCTGCGGCTTCTGGCCGACGGCGGCTGCCGGGTAACCGTTCTGCCCGCGACCGCGAGCGCCGAGGACCTGATGTCGCTCAAGCCGGATGGCGTGTTCCTGTCCAACGGTCCGGGCGATCCGGCCGCGACCGGTGAATATGCCGTGCCGACGATCCGTGCCGCCATCGATAGCGGCGTGCCCGTCTTCGGCATCTGCCTCGGCCATCAGTTGCTCGGCCTGGCGCTGGGCGGCAAGACGAAGAAGATGCACCAGGGCCACCACGGCGCGAACCATCCGGTCATGGACCGCACGACCGACAAGGTCGAGATCACCTCGATGAACCACGGCTTCGCGGTCGACACCGAAAGCCTGCCGGACAGCGTCGAGGAAACCCACGTCTCGCTTTTCGACGGCTCCAACTGTGGCCTCAGGCTGAAGGAAAAGCCGGTCTTCTCCGTGCAGTACCATCCCGAAGCCTCGCCCGGCCCGCGCGACAGCCACTATCTCTTCACGCGGTTCATCAATCTGATTCGCGAGCGCAACGGCGAGCAGCCCTTGCCCGAGCGCAGCGCGGCGGCCTGACGAGCACCGCCTCACACCCTTCTGCCAGGCGCCGGAACAGCCTTCCGGCGCCTTTTTTCTTTCCGCGCCTGAACGGTGGGGAAAGACAGGGCGTCGACTTCATATGCTCCCGGCTTTCGGACTGCCCGGGCGGAATGATGGCGACACCGGCGCTCGCCAGGCGTTCATGCCCGCCGCGCGTATGCGCAACCCGGCGGCGGAGGGGGAGTGGAACGGGACGTTTGGAGAAAGATGGCGACCGGTCGCCGACGCGGGAGACGGCGGGCGGGAAGTCTGCCGCACGGTCGGGGCCGAACGATTTGCCAGAGGCAATCGCAAATGGCACCCAACCGCGCGAGACTTCACTGGATCACAGCGCGACCCGGGTCTTCCCGGCGCGCATGCCTCGTAAGGCAGCAGAGATATTCTGATCATGTACCCGGGCGCATCGGCGTCCGGTTAACGAGGGTTCCCTAGAGAACCTCGGCGGAGACGAGAGTGTCGAGATCGTTGACGATCTGCTTGGTCTCTGCCAGCTGCTGCTTGACCGTCTCGGTCTGCTCTTCGAGCAGGTCGAGCTGGGACGCGCAGATGGAACGCAGGTTCTTGAGCTGATCCGCACGCGAGCCCTTGCCTTCCACAAGCTTGAGAACCTGACGGATCTCAACCAGGGTCAGACCGATTCGCTTCGCCTGCAGGATCACCCGCATGCGACCGATTTCCTGCTCGCGATAGAAGCGGCGGGAGCCGCGACGGACAGGGTTGAGCAGGCCCTTCTCTTCATAGAAGCGCAGGGTCCGCAGGGTTACGTCAAACATCTCGGCCATTTCCGAGATCGAGTGGAGTTTGCCGTCGTCAGTCGAGTGCGGGATGGGACCTGCGATGTCAGGAACGGCGGCGATTGTTGTTGGTATTGTGTTCATTTTGCCTACTTGCCAGTGGATTATGGTTGTTTTGGCCGTCCACCCATCGGCCTCGCCGCTGCGCGAACGCAACGACACTCACTTTATTCCCGGACGTTTTTCCTTCTCCGTTTTGCTTCCGGCAACGGCGGAAGGGACTGTATTCGTCCGATGCGTTCTTTTTGTTATCGTTGCCCCCTTTTGGTTCCTTCAGGGCAGTCACAACATGTCCCATGGGAACGGTGGGAATATGGCATCGCCTCGCCTTACGTAATTCTCTCGGCGCGCCTAAGTTTTAGCTCAAGGGGACGTGCGACAACACAACCCATCAAGAGAGCCCTTTTGAACCTTCCCGGTCAGATTGCATGGTGCTGCGATAGTCCCGCGGCGAACGGCCGAACCACCGCTTTGCCGCGCGGGTGAAATTTCCGATGCTGGAGAAACCCAACCGGTATGCGATTTCCGACACCATCAGGTCCGTCTCTTCCAGATATCGTTTGGCCGCATCCCGTCTCAGACCGTCCGCCAGATCGTTGAAACTCGTCCCGCAGGCGGCGAGCCGCCGCTGAAGTCCACGCGCGCTCAGACCCAGCCGGCGCGCCACGAATTCCAGGCTGACCGGCTTCTGCTCCACCCGCGCGACGACCATGATCTCCTCACGGACCTTCAGGACGATGTCATCCTGCCGCCGACGCTCGCGCATCAATCGCAGATTGAGATCGCACAATGCCTGGAAGAGATGCGCGTCGGCCATCGGGTTGGGCAGATCGAGGCTCCGGCCGGGAAAGACGATTTCGTTGCGCTCACAGGAAAATTGCAGACTGGCGGAGAGCAGCGAGCGATGCAGCGCCGAGGATTTCGGCCGTTCGCGCATCAGCTTCACCTCCACCGGATATTCGGAGCGCGGCAAAGCCGTCGTCAGCCACGACACGAACAGACAGGCGTTGCGATCGGTGATCTGGTTCACCCGCGAAATCAGCGGAGAGTAACGCCATGACAGCGTGGCGTTGCCGTCGAAATGCACAGACACATCCGAAACGTCGATATGAAGGCTCATGAAACGGGACAGCGTCTCCAGCGCCACCCTGAGATTCGGCACGTATCGCAAACACAGCGGCAGGGTGCCGTGGTTGCCTTCCGTATCCTGCGAGGTCCAGCGCAGGGCCAGACACTCGTCGTCCGCCGCCTCACACGCCAGCTCCAGCAGGTGGGCGAAGGCATCAAGCGCAACGTAGCTGTCGGTGGCCGTGGTGTCGGCATCGCCGAGACCGACCTGGTTCGCCAGGCTCGAATAGTCGACGCCGCGCATCGACAGATAATTCGGCAAGCCGTTGAGACTGCGGCAATGCACGAGAAAGGCATCACCCGTATCGCCATCGGCGGAAATGTCTGCGCCACGCAGCACCGCCAAGTCTTCCGCAGCGAGATCATGCTGCTTGCGACCATTTTCGGATTGAATCATGACCCGGCGGACCAACTCGAGCGGCGAGGACGGCCGCTCCTGTACTTTTCTTGAAACCGTCCCGGCCGAGCGGCCGACGACGGAGGGTTTGATAGACGTCACGAAAGCAAAAGGCGCCCCGCGAACGGATCGCGCGACACCGTGTGCACGTGGGGCTGCATAGCTTCAGCAGGCCTAGTGAGCGATCCGCATGGGCCAGACCGCAGACTTGTTCGCGGTGGTGACGTACCGCACCTCCGGTGAGATAACGTCACTCAGCGCTTTGCATGTAAACAAGTTCGCTGAATGGATCCATCTGATACGTTACGTTGGAAGGCATGCCAACCACCGAACTTCGGCATAAATCCGAATAGCTTAATGTTTATCAGTTGATACAGTTAATCGCTCGATGTGGCAATTCAGGGGCCGAACCCGTCGGCTGAAAATACGACTGCGAAAGGTGTAAAAACGGCACAAAACCGCCACATTCAAAGCCCTCCGCTGCCGCCTGCCCCAGCGTTGGCTAACCCCGATTGTTTCCACACGTTTCCTTGTTAAGACAACGTAACAATCCGCGAGAAAGTACGGCGTTACGCCGCGGTGGTTGTAACCGTCCGGGATGCCGCAAGAAATCGCGCGCGCCCCGTCCGGTGGCAACCCCGTCAGTGCCGGTCGCGATATCCGAAGACCGCAAACAGCGAGCGCACCAGCCGCGCCAAGGCACAGCGAAACGTCGCGTGACGATGCAGGTCCAGCCTGTCGCGGCCAATCGCACACCGGGTGAGAACCAGATCCGAGTACATTTTATAAAACTCCTTCAAGTGAAACGGCCGACAAGGCACATGCCCTGCCCGTGCCGCACGCGACGAGATCTCCTGCCCTCCACGATGGCTGCCGGGCTTCGTCGGCGCATTGCCGCAAGCGCACTGAGTGCTCCTGTCGGGAATATGTGCACACAGTGCACACTTGTCAAGAAATGCGCACTTGGTGCACGAAACGGGACTCGGCTAGAATGCGCCGCCCGCCACCGCGCGAGCGCAGGATCTGCAACGCACCGACGCGGACATTCGCCGCCGCGCCGCCCCTTCAAAGAGACCCGCTGACATGAACACCTCTTCCGCAATGACGCCGGAACAGTTCCGCGACTGGCGCAAGTCGCTGGGCTGGAAGCAGAAGGACGCGGCCGAAAAGCTCGGCCTGAAGAAGCGGATGATCCAGTATTACGAGAAGGGCGACCGCGACGGCCGCAAGGTCGACATTCCCAAATCCGTGCGCCTCGCCTGCTATGCGCTTTCCCTCGGCATCACGGATTTCGACGGGCAGACCTGCCACAAGGAGGACAAGCCCGCGCAGGCCCCACGCGCCGAAGACGCGCCGCACGGCGAGGATATATCGCCGGCCGGATCGGGGCCCGGATCTTCGACGCCCGCGCGAGACTGAGGCCTGAACCGCCCTCTCGAAAAGTCTCTCGGCCCGTCTCGTACCATCCCTCGCAACGACGTTTTTTTTGCCTTTCGGGAGCCAGAAGCTGTCGACAGGGGTTTCCGCCCCACTACTTTTTCCCTATAAGGCCCGCTCAGCCGAACATCACCAATTGTCGCGATGCGACTCCCCTACCGACACATGCCGCGTGTCGCAGGCGACGCATGCCCGATGCGCGACCCCGGGAGCCGAAATGCCCAAGCGTACAGACATCAACTCCATTCTGATCATCGGTGCAGGTCCGATCGTCATCGGACAGGCCTGCGAATTCGACTATTCCGGAACCCAGGCCTGTAAGGCCCTGAAGGCGGAGGGGTACCGGATCATCCTGGTCAACTCGAACCCCGCCACGATCATGACGGATCCGGAATTGGCCGATGCCACCTATATCGAGCCGATCACACCGGAGATCGTCGCCAAGATCATCGAGAAGGAACGCACGGAGCGTCCCGACGAGAAACTTGTCCTGCTGCCGACCATGGGCGGCCAGACCGCGCTCAACTGCGCGCTCAGCCTGCGCAAGATGGGCGTCCTCGACAAATGGGACGTGGAGATGATCGGCGCGACCGCCGACGCCATCGACAAGGCCGAGGATCGCGAACGCTTCAAGGACGCGATGACCAAGATCGGTCTCGATACGCCGCGCTCCAAGCTCGCCCACGCCATGGCCGACGGCTATGCGGCGCTTGAGGAAATCGGGCTGCCGGCGATCCTGCGCCCCTCCTTCACCATGGGCGGCACCGGCGGCGGCATCGCCTACAACAAGGAAGAGTTCCTCGACATCCTGGAGCGCGGCCTCGACGCCTCGCCGACCAGCGAAGTGCTGATCGAGGAATCGGTGCTCGGCTGGAAGGAATACGAGATGGAGGTGGTCCGCGACCGCGCGGACAACTGCATCATCGTCTGCTCGATCGAGAACGTCGACCCGATGGGCGTGCACACGGGTGATTCGATCACCGTCGCCCCGGCGCTGACGCTGACCGACAAGGAATACCAGATCATGCGCGACGCCTCGCTGGCGGTTCTGCGCGAGATCGGCGTGGAAACCGGCGGCTCCAACGTGCAGTTCGCGGTCAATCCGGAAGACGGCCGGCTCATCGTCATCGAGATGAACCCGCGCGTGTCGCGTTCCTCCGCGCTTGCCTCCAAGGCGACCGGCTTCCCGATCGCCAAGGTCGCCGCGCGTCTTGCCGTCGGCTACACGCTGGATGAACTGGAAAACGACATCACCGGCGGCGCGACGCCCGCCTCCTTCGAGCCCTCCATCGACTACGTCGTCACCAAGATCCCGCGCTTCGCCTTCGAGAAGTTCCCGGGCGCGCAGCCGGTGCTGACGACGGCGATGAAGTCGGTCGGGGAGGTCATGGCCATCGGCCGCACCTTCCCCGAAAGCCTGCAGAAGGCGCTGCGCGGCCTGGAGACGGGGCTTTCCGGCCTCGACGAAATCGACATTCCGGGCCTCGGCCAGGGCGACGACAAGAATGCCATCCGCGCCGCCCTCGGCGTGCCGACGCCGGACCGGTTGCTGAAGGTTGCCCAGGCCATGCGGCTCGGCCTCGACAACGAGCAGATCCACGAGGCCTGCAAGATCGATCCCTGGTTCCTGGAACAGCTCCGCGACATCGTCGAGCTGGAGAACAAGGTCACGAAACACGGTCTGCCGGAAAATGCGCAAGCCTTCCGCACGCTGAAGGCCATGGGCTTTGCCGATGCCCGGCTGGCGAAGCTCGCCGGGCTCCAGGAAGAGGACGTCACGGCGCGGCGCACCGCGCTCGCCGTGCACCCGGTCTACAAGCGCATCGATACCTGCGCGGCCGAGTTCGCCTCGCCGACCGCCTACATGTATTCCACCTACGAAGCCCCCTTCGCCGGCCAGACCGCCAACGAAGCCCAGCCCTCGGAGGCGACCAAGGTCATGATCCTCGGCGGCGGACCGAACCGCATCGGCCAGGGCATCGAATTCGACTACTGCTGCTGTCACGCGGCTTTCGCGCTGGCAGACGCCGGCTACGAGTCGATCATGGTCAACTGCAACCCGGAAACGGTCTCCACCGACTACGACACCTCCGACCGGCTCTACTTCGAGCCGCTGACGGGCGAGGACGTGATGGAGATCATCCGTATCGAGCAGTCCAAGGGCACGCTCAAGGGCGTGATCGTTCAGTTCGGTGGCCAGACGCCGCTGAAGCTCGCCCAGGCGCTGAAGGATGCCGGCGTGCCGATCCTCGGCACCTCGCCCGACATGATCGATCTGGCCGAGGACCGCGACCGCTTCCAGAAGCTCCTGCACAAGCTCGACCTCAAGCAGCCGGACAACGGCATCGCCCACTCGGTCGATGAAGCCCGCGCGATCATCAAGGAAATCGGCTTCCCGGCGGTGATTCGCCCCTCCTACGTGCTCGGCGGCCGCGGCATGGAAATCGTGCGCGACGACGAGCACTTCGAGCGTTACATCAACGAGGCCGTCGTCGTCTCCGGCAAGAGCCCGGTTCTGCTCGACCACTATCTCTCCGATGCGGTCGAGATCGACGTCGACACATTGTGCGACGGCAAGGACGTGTTCGTCTGCGGCATCATGGAGCACATCGAGGAAGCCGGCATCCATTCCGGTGATTCGGCCTGCACCCTGCCGCCGCACTCGCTGTCGCCCGATATCCTGCACGAGCTCGAGGAACAGACCCGCGCCATGGCGCTGGCCCTCAATGTCGGCGGCCTGATGAACGTCCAGTACGCCATCAAGGACGGCACGATCTATGTGCTCGAGGTCAATCCGCGCGCCTCGCGCACCGTGCCCTTCGTCGCCAAGACCATCGGCATTCCGGTGGCCAAGATCGCGGCGCGCATCATGGCCGGCGAGGCGCTGGCCGACTTCGCATTGAGCCGGAGCGAGCTCGGACATGTTGCGGTGAAGGAGGCGGTGTTCCCGTTTGCCCGCTTCCCCGGCGTCGATACGGTACTGGGCCCCGAGATGCGCTCCACCGGCGAGGTGATGGGTCTCGACCGCGCCTATCCAGTGGCCTTTGCGAAATCGCAGCTTGGCGCGGGTGTCAAGGTGCCGACCGAAGGGACCGTCTTCATCTCCCTGCGCGACGCCGACAAGCCGCGCATCCTGGAGACCGCACGCATCCTCGAACGCTGCGGCTTTTCGATCATCGCCACCGGCGGAACACAGCGATATCTCGAGGAAAAGGGAATTAGCTGTCGCAAGATCAACAAGGTGCTTGAAGGGCGGCCGCACATCGTTGATGCTATCAAGAACGGTGAGGTCCATCTCGTCTTCAACACGACCGAAGGCGCTCAGGCCCTGACCGACAGCCGGTCCCTCCGTCAGGCGGCGCTGCTGCACAAGGTGCCCTACTACACCACCTTGGCAGGTGCGATTGCCGCTGTGCTGGCGATTGAGGCATACAAGACCGGCAGCCTTGAAGTCAGGCCGCTGCAGGATTACTTCCCCTCGGCTGCCTGAGAGACGCGACGGCGTTCGACGGTCCGAAATCCGGGTGCGCAGCATACGCGGCACCGACGGAGAACGGCCCGGAGGACCGCACGAATGATCGTGTGAAAGCCCGTAGCGAGAGATTGTTGACCGGATCCTGGCTATCCGGTTCGTTGAACTGATCGGCGCGGGCGCCTCGGGGAAACCCCGGCGCCCGGCCGTATTTTATTGACTGTCGGCGCCGCCTGAAGGGTGGCGCGACCGTACCGAGAGGTCGATAACGCATGGAAAAGATCCCGATGACGATTGGCGGCCACGCCAAGCTCGAACAGGAGCTGAAGCATCGGACCTCGGTCGAGCGCCCGCGGATCATTCAGGCGATTTCCGAGGCGCGCGCGCATGGCGACCTTTCCGAAAACGCCGAATACCACGCCGCCAAGGAACAGCAGAGCCACAACGAAGGGCGCATCAACGAGCTTGAGGACAAGCTGTCGCGTGCCGAGATCATCGACGTCTCCAAGCTCAGCGGCGACAAGATCAAGTTCGGTGCGACGGTGACCCTGATCGATGAGGACACCGAGGAAGAAAAGACCTACCAGATCGTCGGCGACGCAGAGGCCGACGTGAAGGAGGGGCGGGTCTCCATCTCCTCGCCGATCTCGCGGGCACTGATCGGCAAGGAAGTCGGCGACAGCGTCGAGGTCGCGGCGCCGGGCGGCGCCCATTCCTACGAGATCACGGAAGTGCGGTTCGTCTGAGAACGCGCAGCCACTCGGCAAGGACAGGTATCAAGGCGCGCCCGTCAAGGCGCGCCTTTTCGCGTTTGCGAAGCGGGGCCGGCCCTGTCGAAATCGAGCGGCCGCACTAGTTGACGATACAATGCGCCTTCGGACGCAAGGCGGAAGCCGCAAGGATAATGCACCGCCTCCCGCGGGAAGAGGGTTGGGGCGATTGTCTGGGTTATTTCCGGAAACGGAGAACCCGCCCCGCCCAAGGCTCATAGCCAACACACGAGACCCGCATGCCGGATACCGACCTCAAGCCGAAAACCGGAACGAAGCCGAAGCTCGAACGGCCGAGGATGCATAAGGTCATCCTGATCAATGACGACTACACGCCGCGCGAATTCGTGGTGATGGTGCTGGAGGCCGAGTTCGGCATGAACGAGGCGACGGCCGGGCGTGTGATGCTGACCGCACACCAGAAGGGCAGCGCCGTCATCGCCGTCTACCAGAGAGACATCGCCGAGACGAAGGCGACGCGGGCCGTCGACATGGCGAAGAAGTTCGGTTTCCCGCTCATGTTCACGACCGAGCCCGAGGAATAACCGCGCACGGTCGCGCGCGCCACGCATGGCCCCTTGCCAGACGCGCGGCGGAAGACCAATCTGCGGCCCGCTCTCACCACCACAAGAAGACGCGTCCATGCCCGACAAGCCCACTGTTACAATCACCTATTGCCGGCAGTGCAACTGGCTGCTGCGCGCGGGCTGGATGGCACAGGAGCTTCTGCAGACCTTTTCGGAAGAACTGGGAGCGGTGAAGCTGGTGCCGGCGACCGGTGGCGTCTATCACGTCACCGTGCGCCATGAAGGCCATGAGACCCTGCTGTGGGACCGCAAGGCCGAAAACGGCTTTCCCCAGCCCAAGGTGATCAAGCAACGGCTGCGCGACGTGATCGATCCCGATCTTGCCCTGGGACATGTCGACCGGGATTGAGCCGTGCGGCTGCCCGGAACAAAACCGCAACCCCGCCTCTTCCCTTGAGCGGGGAGTCGCTCCATATTCGGCCGCATGGCACCGAAGAAATCCTCCCCCCGCGAAGACGATATTCCCGAGACGCCCGGACACGACAACGCCGGCTTCGGCGAAAGCCCGCAAGCTCCGTTCGAGGGGGCTCCCCTGTCGGGTTCCGTCTCCAACTGGGCGCGCGAGATTTCCGAGGAGGCGATGAAGGCGCCGCCCGCGAAGAAGGCGGACAAGGCCCCGAAGTCGGAAGCGAAGAAGCCGGCGAAATCCCGCGCCAAAAGGGCTGACGCGCCCGCCAGCCAGCCTGTCAGCCCCAAGGCCAAGGCGGCCGGCGGCATGAACCCTATCGCCGGGCTCGACATTTCGCTGGAAGACGCCGAGGAGCTGCTCGCCAAACAGGTTGCGGAGACGAAGAAACGCAACAAGCGCAAGGGCAAGAATGCGCTGCCGGAGCTTTCCGGCGACCAGGGCGCCACCGCCACAGTCGCCGCGCTATCTGCCCTGATCGAAAGCGGCAACCCGCTGCACAAGGACGGCAAGCTGTGGACGCCGCACCGCCCGCCGCGGCCCGAAAAGTCCGAAGGCGGCGTGCCCATCGAGCTTGTCACCGAGTTTCAGCCCTCTGGCGACCAGCCGACAGCCATCGCCGATCTGGTGTCCGGCGCCAATGACAACGAGCAGACCCAGGTGCTGCTCGGCGTCACCGGCTCGGGCAAGACCTTCACCATGGCGCAGGTGATCGCCCGCACCCAGCGCCCCGCCCTTATCCTCGCACCGAACAAGACGCTGGCCGCCCAGCTCTATGGCGAGTTCAAATCCTTCTTCCCGAACAATGCGGTGGAATATTTCGTCTCCTACTACGACTACTACCAGCCGGAGGCCTACGTCCCGCGCACCGACACCTATATCGAGAAGGAATCCTCGATCAACGAGGAGATCGACCGGATGCGTCACTCGGCCACCCGGGCGCTGCTGGAGCGCGACGACGTCATCATCGTCGCCTCGGTGTCGTGCATCTACGGTATCGGATCGGTCGAGACCTACACCGCAATGACCTTCGCTCTGGAAGTGGGCGAGCGCATCGACCAGCGCCAGCTTCTGGCCGACCTCGTCGCGCTTCAGTACAAGCGCAACGACGCCGCCTTCCAGCGCGGCGCCTTCCGCGTGCGCGGCGACACCATCGAGATCTTCCCCGCCCACTACGAGGACCGCGCCTGGCGGATCTCGCTGTTCGGCGACGAGATCGACTCCATCACCGAATTCGACCCTCTGACCGGCCAGAAGTCGGGCGAGATGAAATCGGTCAAGGTCTACGCCAATTCGCACTACGTCACGCCGAAACCCACGCTGAACCAGGCGGCGAAATCCATCAAGGCGGAGCTGCGCCATCGCCTCGAGGAATTGAACAACCACGGCCGGCTGCTGGAAGCGCAGCGGCTGGAACAGCGCACCCTGTTCGACCTGGAAATGCTCGAGGCGACGGGCTCGTGCGCGGGCATCGAGAACTATTCGCGCTATCTCACCGGCCGCGCGCCGGGCGAGCCGCCCCCCACTTTGTTCGAATATCTGCCGGACAACGCGCTGGTCTTCATCGACGAGAGCCACGTCACCGTTCCGCAGATCGGCGGCATGTACCGGGGCGACTTCCGCCGCAAGGCGACGCTGGCCGAATACGGCTTCCGCCTGCCGTCGTGCATGGACAACCGCCCGCTTCGCTTCGAGGAATGGGACGCCATGCGGCCGCAGACCGTCTGCGTCTCCGCGACGCCAAGCAATTGGGAGATGGAGCAGGCGGGCGGCGTCTTCGCCGAACAGGTCATCCGCCCCACCGGCCTGATCGATCCCCCCGTCGAGATCCGCCCGGCCAAGTCCCAGGTCGACGACCTTCTGGGCGAGGTGCGCGAGGTGGCGGCGAAGGGCTACCGCTCGCTCGTCACCGTGTTGACCAAGCGCATGGCCGAGGATCTGACCGAATACCTGCACGAGTCCGGCGTGCGCGTGCGCTACATGCACTCCGACATCGACACGCTGGAGCGCATCGAGATCCTGCGCGATCTCCGCCTCGGCGCCTTCGACGTGCTGATCGGCATCAACCTGTTGCGCGAGGGCCTCGATATTCCCGAATGCGCCCTGGTGGCGATCCTGGATGCGGACAAGGAGGGGTTCCTGCGCTCCGAGACCTCGCTGATCCAGACCATCGGCCGCGCGGCGCGCAATGTCGACGGCCGGGTGCTGCTTTATGCCGACCGCATCACCGGCTCGATGCAGCGCGCCATCGACGAGACCGATCGCCGCCGTGCCAAGCAGGTCGCCTACAACGCCGAACACGGCATCACGCCGGAATCGGTGAAGAAGAACATCGGCGACATTCTCTCCAGCGTTTACGAGCGCGACCACGTCACGGTGGATTCGGGCTTTGCCGAAGCGGCCGGCGAGATGATCGGCCACAATCTCTCGGCCCATATCGAGGCGCTGGAAAAACGCATGCGCGATGCCGCCGCCGACCTCGATTTCGAGGAAGCGGCCCGCCTGCGCGACGAGGTCAAGAGATTGCGTGAGACGGAACTGGCGATCTCGGACGATCCGCTGGCCCGCCAGTCCGCGATCGAGGACAAGAGCGGCGGCTATCGCGGCGAGCGGCAATTCGCCGGCAACGCGAACGTTCTGGCCTCATCCAAGGTGCGCAAGAACAAGCTGGACGAGATGACGGTGGGAAGGACGGAAGTCCCGCTGGGAAGCGACCAGCCCCCCACCCCGCGCGGCCGACCCGGCATCGGCAGCGAGGAGAAGAAGGGGCCGAGGGGACGTCCGCGCAAGACGGGACGTGCGGGGAGGTAGGGGCCCGTCTCCACGGAAAAGGAAATTCCATGTCCCGGACCGAAGCTTCCAGCCCAAAGAAGCCGGCCCTATCACCTCTCCAACGGGGAGAGGTCGGAGCGAAGCTCCGGGTGAGGGGTGTCGGGTCATCCGTATCCACGTGACATCCCATCCCCTCACCCCAGCCCTCTCCCCATGGGAGAGGGAGCCAGACCGTGCTTGCTGCAACACCGAGGCAAACCAACGCCCGCCCAAAGAAACTTATCCCCGCCCCTTCTCGCGCCCCTTATCCTTTTCCCATCGCCCGGCCATGAGCGGGAAGCCATGGCAGACCGTCTGTCGTGTTGGCCGGGGATCGTGACGGCGTCTGGCTCAAAGGGACTAACGGACCCGAGTAGGCTGACGCGACCGGACAGTCGTTGGGGGCCCGGGTATGCAGGGCACACGGCTTTGGAACGACCGGAACCAGTCCTTCGGGAAAGGCGCCGGATCGCTCAGGGGGTACCGCCGCAGGCATGCCTTCGAAGTCGTGGTGTGGGTGAGCCAAGTCGAGAGCCAGAGCGTGACTTCCGGGAAAACGTCGTGGGCAGGGTAACGTCGCCATGGCCGAAGACTCGATTGAACACCGATAAAGGCCTGGCAATGCCGGCCGCGCCCTGCCGATTCCCCTCCAACGCCGGACCCGCGGGCCCAGGCGCCGAACGTGCGTGCGCTGCGAGCAGTCTCTGAAACGACCGCTTTCGCACGCTTCGTATTAAAATCAATATTAACCAATCAGATCAATTGCTTTACACGTGATTTATGACAGTCAATATTTAACAAATCTAATTATTATCCGTTTTTATTGTTGGCGCCAAAGTTTCCATTCCACTACCCTAGCGGCATATATAAGTAGGCGAGAGCCCTTACTATCGTTAACATCCGGTTAACGCTATATCCCTTGGCGTACCGGACAACGGCGGGAAAGAGGGCCGTATGGCGTCATCCAGGAGTACAGACATGGGTATTTTCTCCAGCAGGCAGAACCCGCCTTCCGGCGAGGGCGGCGCGCGGCCGACGCCCTATGGCGCGCGTGACGAAGAAGAAGCGCTCGACAACGCGGACATGGAGGACTCCAACGTTCAGGAAATTTCGCCGCTGGCCTTGCGCATGCAGGAGAAGCTGCGCAGCCTCGACAACCTGAAATCCCGCGTCGGCGGGCTCGGGCGCACCTTCGAGCAGATGAACGCGCTGGCCGCCGAAAGCTCAAATTCCATCTCGCTTCTGTCGGAATTCGTCGATTCCGCGCGGACCCACATCGAGACCGAGATCCGGCTGAAGTCGGAAAACGCCAAGCTCGCCACCGACCTGATAGACCGCAACCACGAGGTGAAATCCCTCACCGCGCAACTCGACGAAGCGCAGGCCGAGGTCCATTCGCTGCGGAAACGCGCCACGGAAACGCGCACCGCGCTGGAAGGCGCGCGCAACGACCTCGTCTCCATCCGCGACAACAACAAGAAGGTCAACGAGGAGTATCGCTCCCAGAGCGCCCGGCTCGTCGAGGCCAACGCCCAGATCGCCGAGCTGACCGGCGAACTCAAGGACACGAGCGCCAAGCTCGCCGCCCAGGAGGAGCATTCCGAGAACCTGAAGAATGCGCTCGAGGGTGTCACCAAGCGCGAGAAGGAACTGCAGCAGAACCTCGCCGAAAGCGCCGCCCTGCTGGAGCAGGAGGTGAAGAAGTCGCAGCAGCTCACCTCCGAGCTTGAGGCGGCCAAGCGCGAAGTCATGCAGTTCCGCAACGAATCGATCGACCTCAAGTCCCGCCTCGATATCTCCGAGCAGGAGATCGAGTACGCCAAGTCGCGGCTGGAAGAGGAAAAGCGCAAGCACGACAACGAGATCTACACGCTCAATTCAGAGATCGAGAACCTCTCCTCGCAGCGCCGCATCGGCGCCCATTCTCTGCAGGAAATGGCCACCGAGAACAACTCGCTGAAGGAGCGCAACCGCGATATGGTCAAGCGCATGCAGGAGATCGAACACCTGCTCGATGGCGCCCAGAAGAACCACGAGCATGACCGCAACGAGCTCGTCGGCGCCAATGCCAAGCTGCGCGAGCTGAACCTGCGCTACAACGCGATCCTGACCGACCTCAACCACGAGCGCAGCCAGAACCTCAAATACGCCGACAACAACGAAGAGCTGGTGGAAGAGAACAAGAAACTGCAGCGCTACCGTATCAAGTACGACAGCGCCGTGGATCAGATCGCCCAGCTCAAGTCCGTCATCGCCAACTACCAGATGGCGATGGAAAAGGACGGCATTTCCTTCGAACACGCCACCGGCGGCGATGCGGTGGAGCGGGTTGAAAAGGTCCTGGCGGCGGATGAGGACATGGAGGCCGACATCTTCTCGCCTGCCGAGGAGACTGGCGGCGGAACACCCGGTGATACCACGGGCAAGGACGACGGCAACATCGTCAAGCTGCGAGACCGCGACTAGGATGTGAACCTGCCGCTGGCCTTCGACGGGGCGTGCAACACGGATGAACGGATGGCTCCGGCCTGCGGACGGGGCCACCGCCTCTCTTATTTATTGACCGCCTCTATCCGCGCGGCGACGTCTGCGCGCCCTCGCCGAGGGGGCGCTGCATATCCACGGTATCCAGCCAGCGATCGAACTTGCGTCCGACATTCTTCAGCGTGCCCACCATCGAAAAGCCAAGCGAGCGATGCAGCTCGATGGAGGCGACATTGGCGCTGTCGCCGATCACCGCCACCATTTGCCGGAAGTCGCGCGCCGTCGCTTCCTCGATGAGCCGCGTGAGGAGCTGCCTGCCGACGCCCATCCGCCGCGCCTCGGCCGCCACGTAGACGGAGTTCTCTACCGTTGTGCGATAGGCTGGCCGCGGCCGATAGGCTCCGGCATAGGCATAGCCGAGCAGGCGCGCCGCGCCATCGATCTCGCCGTGGCACACGAGATAGGGATATCCCCCCTCGACGAGCGTCTCGAACCGCCGGTGCATTTCGGTCTCATTGGGCGGAACCAGTTCAAAGGACGCCGTTCCGGTCCGGACGGCTTCGTCATAGATGGCCGTGATCGCGGGAATGTCGTCCCCGCAAGCGGCACGGATGGTAAGATCGGGCATGAAGCTGAAAGTCTCGCATGAGGCGGGGCAGAGGTGGAAATGGCTCGAAAGCGAGCCTTGGCGACTTTGCGCCCGCCTATCCGGTTCGTCCAGAGGGTGGCATGGAAAATTATCAATGCCGCCGGGATGTTTCGCGAGCTTGACTTGACGCAGGGAGCATATTGATTTCATCGGCCCGGCGGATGAGCGCCCTTGCGTCATGTGCCTTCGTCATTGCCATAAATATTATTATATACTAACATACGAATGTATTAATATAATGCAGCACACGCCCGCGCACGTATGCGATCCGGGCGGCCCCTTCGTCATGATGCACCTACCCTTGCGTCGCGATGAAAGCCCGCTCCGGCAGATCGAAGATCAAAAAGGAACAAGCCCACGCCGCGGGAGGAAACAGGAGGAATGCAATGTCCCGGGTTCTCATTCTCGGCGGTGGTGTGGCCGGCGTATCGGCGGCCTATGAAATTCGCGAGGCGCTTGGCAAGTCACACGAGGTGACGGTCGTCTCCAAGGCGCCCTACTTCCAGTTCACACCCTCCAACCCCTGGGTGGCCGTGAAATGGCGCACGCGCGAGGACATCACCGTGGACCTCGCCTCGACCCTGCCGCGCCATGGTGTGACATTCGTCCATGCGGCGGCGGAAAAGGTGCTGCCGGAGGAAAACGCCGTCCGCCTCTCCAACGGCGAAACGATGGGCTACGACTATCTCGTCATCGCGACGGGCCCGGAACTCGCCTTCGACGAGGTCGAGGGCCTTGGTCCCGACGGCTTCACGCACTCGATCTGCGACGTGGAGCATGCGACCAGCGCCCAGTCCGGCTGGGAGGCGTTTTGCGCCAATCCCGGGCCGATCGTTGTCGGTGCGGTGCAGGGCGCCTCGTGCTACGGCCCGGCCTACGAATTCGCCATGATCATGGATACCGACCTCAGGAAGCGGAAGATCCGCGACAAGGTGCCGATGACCTTCGTCACCGCCGAACCTTATGTCGGTCATCTCGGCCTTGGCGGCGTGGGCGATACCAAGGGCCTGCTGGAATCGGAAATGCGCGAGCGCCACATCCGCTGGATCACCAATGCCAAGGTGGAGAAGGTGGAAGAGGGCAAGATGACGGTCGCCGAGCACGACGATGGCGGCGCGGTGAAGAAGACCCATGACCTGCCCTTCAACTTTTCCATGATGCTGCCCGCCTTCCGCGGCATCCCGGCGCTGACGGGACTTGAAGGTCTGGTCAATCCGCGCGGCTTCGTCATCGTCGACAAGCACCAGCGCAACCCGAAATACACAAACATCTTCGGTGCCGGCGTGTGCATCGCCATCGCCCCGCTGGAGGCGACCCCGGTTCCGGTGGGCGTGCCCAAGACCGGCTACATGATCGAAAGCATGGTGACCGCGATCGCGAAGAACCTGAAGGAAATCGTCGCCGGCAAGGAACCCACCCACCAGGGCTCGTGGAACGCCATCTGTCTCGCCGATTTCGGCGATGGCGGCGTGGTTTTCGTCGCCCAGCCGCAGAACCCGCCGCGCAACGTCAACTGGTCGTCGAGTGGCAAGTGGGTGCATCTGGCGAAGGTCGCCTTCGAGAAGTACTTCCTGCGCAAGGTCCGCAAGGGCTCCACAGAGCCCTACTACGAAAAGGCGGTCATGCAGATGCTGAACATCTCGAAGCTCAAGGACAAGGAACCGGCCTGAAGCAAACGGCCGGTTCCAAAACACAAAACGGGCGCGGATCACTCCGCGCCCGTTTTCGGTTTTCAGTTACGCAGCGAACGTCTATCGGCGATCGCCGAAGAGCTGCATCAGCATGATGAACAGGTTGATGAAGTCGAGATACAGACGCAGCGCGCCCATGATGGCCTTGCGGCCGGCGGTGACGTCGCTGTCGCCCTCGAAGTACATTTCCTTGATCTGCTGCGTGTCGTAGGCGGTGAGGCCCGCAAACACCAGAACGCCGATCACCGAGATGGCGAACTGCATCGCGCTGGAGCCGATGAACATGTTCACCACCGACGCGATGACGATGCCGATCAGGCCCATGAACAGGAACGAGCCCCAGCCCGACAGGTCCTTCTTGGTGGTATAGCCGAAGAGGCTCAGACCGCCGAAGGAGGCTGCGGTGATGAAGAACACCCGCGCCACGGACTCGTGCGTGTAGACCATGAGGATCGAAGAGAGCGAGATGCCCACCAGCGCGGCATAGGCCCAGAAAGTGCCCTGCGCGGCCCCCACGCTCATTTTCTGAATGCGGAAGGAGAGGAAGAACACCATCGCCAGCGGCGCCAGAATCACCACCCACTTCAGCGGGCTGGCAAACAGCGCCACGCCAAGGCTCGTCAGCATCATCCCGTTGGGAAGCTGCGCGGCGGCATTGGCAGCATTTTCGGTCACTGACATCGAGTAGGTGCCAAGAGCGGCAAGCCCGGTGATGCCGAGGCCTAGCGCCATGTAGTTGTACACGCGCAGCATGTAGGCCCGCAGGCCAGCGTCATAAAGGCCGGCCTCGGCGCGCGAACCCGCGTACCGGGTCGCCTGATTACGGTCGAAGGTCGCCATCGAAATCCTCGCTTTTGATTACGCCCCGAAAAGACAACAAATGCGCCTATCCGGGCGCTGTATCGAATATGGTGGCATGCAATACCACGAACAAGACTGCTTGATGGCAATTTTGCGTGATTTTATCCCCCTCCCCCTTGAATTGGTTAAACTCTTCTCTCTCGCAACGACATGGCGCAGGCCGTCAGCGCCTGTTCAGCCGATCTCTTTCTCGAACCAGTGGTGCGCATAGGGTTCGTCATTGAAGGCAGGCACCTCAAGGTAGCCCGACGAACGGTACAGCGAGAGTGCCTCCGTGAGGTTCCTGTTGGTCTCGAGCCTGAGGAGGGAAATGGCGAAATCCCGCGCCCTGCCCTCCAGAGCCTCGATGATACGGCGCCCGACACCCAGCCCGCGCGCGCGATCGGCAACCCACATGCGCTTGAGTTCGCCCATTCCCGGCCGGATCGACTTGAGCGCGCCGCAGCCAACCGGCTCCCCGTCGAGCCGGGCGATGACGAAGACACCATTTGGCGGACGCAGTGTCGCTTCATCGGCCGGATTACTCACGGCGGGATCGAAGCCGGCGTCAAAGCGGCGGGCGAGTTCCTGGAAATACTCCTGCATGCACCATCGCGCATCCGCGCTCTCGGGTGCCTCGACGTCCACCCGCACGGCAGAGGCCCGCAACAGGCGGCGCACTTCCGCCATGCCCGCGGCAAGCTGGTCGCGCTGGATCTGATTGAGAGAGGACAGCAGCGAAACCGCGTCCTGTTCGAGGTTCGCACGGGCACCACCTGAACCGGGGGCACCGAACCTCAGATCGACTTCGCGAACGAAATCAAGCACCTGCTCCAGATAAATCGGCTTCATGAAACATACTCACTGCCTTGAAATGAATACGAATTCGGAAAACTTGGAGAAACAGCGAAAATCGAAGAGACGGCCGCTTACGGTCCGGCACCGGCGAAAAAACCGGTAGCGGCGACAGACTATCACAAAAGCTAGAGATTGCGCAGGACGGGCGCCGGCCGCTCGCCGAGCACCCGCCAGGTCCCGATCAGGCCGAAGCCAACGGAGAGAGCGAGCGCGACAAGCGCCGCGACAAGCGCCGTCATCGGCTGGAAGGCGAAGCCCACCTGCATGATTTTCACGATCACATACCAGGCGGCCACTGTGCCGGCGAACACGGCGAAAATGGCGGTGGCAAGACCCAGCATGGCGTATTCCATCACGTAAGCCGCGATCAGCCTTGCGCGCGTCGCGCCCAGCGTTTTCAGGATCACGGCATCGTGAATACGGTTGCGGTGACCGGCAGCCAATGCGCCCGCCAGAACAAGCACGCTGGCGATGAGGGTGATGGCCGATGCCCCGCGGATCGCCCAGGCAAGCTGGCCGACGAGATCGTTGACCTGCTGGATCGCATCCTTGACGCGCACGCCGGTGACCGTCGGCAAGGCGTTGGAAACAGCCTTGAGAAGCGCGATCTCACGCTCGGCAGTGACCGGCGTCTTCCAGGTGACGGTGGCGAGATAGGAGTGCGGCGCACCCGCGAAGGTGTTGGGCGAGAACACCATGACGAAGTTCAGCGCCAGGCTTTCCCATTCGACGTCACGGGTGTTGGCGACCCGCGCCGTGATCTCGCGCCCCAGAACGTTGACCGTCACCGGGTCGCCGATCTTCAGGCCTAGCCCCTTCGCCAGTTTGCCTTCGAAGGAAACGAGCGGTTCGCCCGCATAGTCCTTCGGCCACCATTTTCCGGCGACGAGTTGGGAGTTCTTCGGCAGATCGGCGGAATAGGTGATGCCGCGATCGCCCCTGAGCACCCAGGCCGCATCCGGCGCCGGCGTGATCTGCGATGTTGGCACGCCGTTGAGTTTCACCAGCCGGCCGCGCAGCATGGGCGCGGTAACGAGGTCCGCATTCGGCGCCTCGCGCGCGATCAGCTTGCGAAAGGCAGGCATCTGTCCGCTCTGGATATCGAGGAAGAAGAAGCTCGGCGCCTCGCCTGCGATCCGCGTCGTGAGTTCGCGGCGCAGATTGCCGTCGATCAGCGTCAACGCAACAAGCAGCGTCAACCCGAGGCCGAGCGACAGGGTGACCGAGGGCGTCAGCGCGCCGGGACGATGGATGTTGCCCAGCGCCAGCCGCCATTCGGTTGCAAGCGCGGAGGCCCGGCCCGAGCGACCGTTGAAACGCGGCATGCGTCGCGCCAGCGCCATGACCCCGCGCCCGACGGCGAACAGCAGCACGAACGAGGCGGCCGCCGCGCAGACATAGATGAGCGCGATGCGCGGCTCGTAGGCGAGGACGACGGCAAGCCCCGCCAACACCAGCACCGTGACCGCAGCCGCCGCCACGTAGCGCCGCCGCGGCAGCCGCGCCCGTGTGCCGATCTCGTCGCGAAACAGCGCCGTCGGCGGCACATCATGCGCCCGACCCAGCGGCCACAGCGCGAAGGCAAGCGCAGTGAGCACGCCGTAGAGAAGCCCCAGCGCCAGTTCGCCCGGGTAGATGCCGGCGATCACCTGGACCGGTAGCACCTGCGAGAGCGCCGCCCCGGCCGCGAACGGCAACAAGGCGCCAAGAACAAGCCCGATCGCGATGCCGCAACCGGCCAGCATCAGGATCTGGATGAGATAGAGCCAGAAGACGAAGCTGCCCGGCGCGCCGACGCACTTGAAGGTCGCGATCACCGGACGCTTGGAATCGAGGAAGGCACGCACGGCGTTGGCGACACCCACTCCGCCGACGACAAGCGCGGTAAGGCCGACAAGCGTCAGGAATTGAGTGAACTGACCGATGCTGCGGCTCAGGCCGGGCGCTGCGTTATCGCGGCTGCGGATACGCCAGCCGGCATCGGGAAAGCGCGTTTCCGCCTCCTCGCGCACGGCCTTCACGGCCACATCCCCGGTCGGCCCGGCGCTTGCGCCGTCGAGCGCCACGCGCTGATGCCAGCGCACGAGCGTGCCCGGTTGCAGCAGTTTCGAAGCCTCAAGTGCGGCCCGCGAGATCATCAGCCGGGGGCCGAAATCGATGCCGCCGCTGAGTTTGTCGGGTTCGCCCGCGATGGTGTCGACCACCTTGAGCCGGACATAGCCAAGCGTGATCTCGTCGCCGACCGAAATGTCGAGCCTGGCCAGCAGCGCCGGGTCGACGACCGCGCCCCAGGCATCATCATGGCGCAAGAGCTCCGTATGCACGTCGCCGCCGCCGGAAAGCCGCAGACTGCCGAATAGCGGATAGGCGCCATCGATCGCCTTCACCTCCACCAGCGCCTGCTTGTCGCCGGATGGCGTGCGGGCCATGGCGCGCATGTTGGCGATGACGGAAACCTTGCCGAGCCCATCGAGGAACTCGCGTTCCGCCCCGCTCACCTCACGATGGACGAGCGAGAAGTCGAGGTCGCCGCCGAGGATCGCGCGGCCTTCGCCGGTAATGCCTTCTGTCAGCCCGCGCGAAAGCGAGGCGACGCCCGCGATCGCGGCCACGCCCAGCGCGATGCAGGCGATGAAGACGTAGAACCCCTGCAAGCCACCGCGCATCTCGCGCAGGGCGAAACGGAAGGCTGTGGCGATGGTGGCGCGGCCTGGCGATTTTGCGGCAACGAACCCCGCCATGTCAGTGCCCCGCCGCCGCGTGGGGCGCGCGGATGATGGGATCGCCGTCGATGAAGCCGGAATGGATACGCACGCTGGTGGTGCACCGCTCGGCGAGCGTGCGATCATGGGTGACGAGCACAAGCGTCGTGCCGCGCCGCTCCTGCGCCTCGAACATCAGATCGATGATCGTCGAGCCGGTGCTCTCGTCGAGATTACCGGTCGGCTCGTCGGCGATCAGGATGTCCGGCTGCGTGACGAGCGCGCGCGCCATCGCAACGCGCTGCTGCTCGCCGCCGGAAAGCTGCGCGGGATAATGAGTTGCGCGCTCACCGAGCCCCACGGCCGCGAGTTCATCCTTGGCCCGCTCGAAGGCGTGTGCCTCGCCGGCCAGTTCCAGCGGCACGGCAACGTTTTCAAGCGCCGTCATGTTGGGAATAAGGTGGAACGACTGGAAGACGATGCCGACGTGCTGGCCGCGAAAGCGGGCGAGATCGTCCTCCGAAAGCCCGGTAAGATCGGTGCCAGCGACACGGACGGTTCCGCTGTCGGCCCGTTCCAGCCCCGCCATGACCATCAACAGCGTCGACTTGCCCGACCCCGACGGCCCGATGATGCCGACCGAGTGCCCTTGAACGATGTCGAGATCGATGCCCTTGAGGATATGAACCCGGGCGGCGCCCGTTCCCAGCGAGAGATGAACGTTCCGGAGCGAAATAGCCGGCTGGTCGACGGTATGATCCACGGGCCTTGTCCTCGGCTTGTTCAAACCCAAATGATAGGACCGGTATCAGGCCCAGGCGACTGGCCGCGCGTACAGTGTCCGTTGGAAGACCGCGTGGTTGGCGGTCTTCCAACGGACATGCTCTACTGGTATCGACCACACGTTCTGCCCAATATGGGGACGGGGCACGATCAATCCAGAGGGTTCATGCGCTTCCTGGCACTCATGATTTCCAGCCTGCTTGTCACTTGCGGCCTCGCCATTCCCCAAGCCGGGGCCAGGCAGATCACCATCGTCGCCCTTGGCGACAGCCTGACGGCGGGCTATGGCCTCGATCCCGGCGAGGGCTTTCCCGACCAGCTCCAGCGTGCTCTGAAAGCAAAGGGGCATGACGTGAACGTGATCGACGCGGGCGTTTCCGGCGACACGACCTCGGGTGGTCTGGCGCGGCTCGACTGGTCCGTCGGCGAGAAGGCGGACGCGGTGATCCTGGAACTGGGCGCCAACGATGCGCTGCGCGGCGTCGCACCCGAAGAGACCCGCAAGAACCTTTCCGCCATGCTGGAAAAACTCAAGGCGCGCGGCCTGCCCGTGCTGCTCGCCGGCATGCTGGCTCCACCCAACATGGGCCCCGAATACGGTCGTGCCTTCAACACGATCTACCCCGATCTCGCCCGAAAATACGGTGTTCGCCTCTATCCCTTCTTCCTCGACGGGGTGGCCGGCGACCCGGCGCTCAATCTCGGCGACGGCATGCACCCCACGGAAGCCGGCGTCGCCGTCATCGTGAAGCGCATCCTCCCGGACGTGGAAGCCCTGCTCGCCGACGCAAGCACCGCCAAGAAGGGCGACTGATAACCTTTCTTCATTCTTCCGACCGAAAAGACCTCCCTCTTTTCACGCAAACGGGATGCAAGTCCCGACCCCATCCGAAAAAATCAGGACCTTCCTACATGATCGAAATGCGCAAACTCGGGCGAACCGACATCGAGGTCAGCAGCGTCTGCCTCGGCACGATGACCTGGGGCGAGCAGAATACCGAGGCCGAAGGCCACGCCCAGATGGACTTGGCGCTGGAACGCGGCATCAACTTCTTCGATACCGCCGAGCTTTACCCCATTCCGCCAAAGGCGGAGACGCAGGGCCGCACCGAAGAAATCATCGGCACCTGGTTCAAGGCGCGCGGCACACGCGACAAGGTGATCCTTGCCTCCAAGGTGGTCGGTCGCACGGGCAACACCTGGTTCCGCGACGATGGATCAGAAGGCCGGCTGACGCGGAGCCAAATCGAGGAAGCGGTCAACAAGAACCTCAAGCGACTCCAGACCGACTACATCGATCTCTACCAGATCCACTGGCCCGATCGCGTCGTCTCGCAGTTCGGCACCAACCCCACCATATGGCAGCCGCAGGATCCCGCCCCCGACGAAACGCCGATCGAGGAGACACTTTCCGTCCTCGCCGATCTGGTGAAGGCCGGCAAGCTCCGCCACATCGGCCTTTCCAACGAAAGCGCCTGGGGCACGATGCGTTATCTGCAGGCATCCGAAACGAAGGGCCTGCCGCGCGTCGCCTCGATCCAGAACGCCTATTCGCTGCTGAACCGCACCTTCGAGACCAACCTTGCAGAAATCGATGCGCGCGAGCAGGTCGGGTTGCTGGCCTATTCGCCGCTGGCGCAGGGCTTCTTGACGGGGAAATACCGGGGCGGTGCACGGCCAGCGGGCTCGCGCTGGGCGCTTTTCGACCGTCAACAGCGCTATCAGACGCCAGGCGCGGAAGCGGCCGCGGAAGCCTATTTCGATCTGGCGGAACAGCTGAGCCTGACGCCGACCGAACTGGCATTGGCCTTCGTCCACTCCCGCCCGTTCGTCACCTCGATGATCATCGGCGCGACCAATCTCGATCAGCTCGGCCAGGATATCGACGCCGCCGAAATCGATCTCGGACACGAGGCGCTCGAACGGATCAACACGGCCTACCAGATCCACGGCAATACCTGCCCGTAAGCCGCTCACCGCATATGATCGACCGGGCCGCTTCCGCGGCCCGGTTGGCACACGTCGCGGAAAAATACGCGCGCCGGAGCCCGTCAGCCTCTTATTCACCCTTGCCGAATCCGGTTTGCCGATTCCAAACTGAACAAAAATCAGCAACGGGGGAGATAAGCCATGCCGCGTCTCTTTACCGGCCTGGAGATCCCGGCCGAAATCGGCATGAGGCTGTCATTGCTGCGTGGCGGCCTGCGTAATGCGCGCTGGATAGAACCCGAAAATTATCACATCACCCTGCGCTTCATCGGCGATATCGATGACCGGCTGGCCTACGAGGTTGTCGACGCGCTCGGCCGTATCCATCGCGATCCCATCGAGATCCACCTCGACGGACTGGGCGCCTTCGGCAAGGACAAGCCGCACTCGATCCATGCACGGGTGGAACCGACGCCGGCGCTCGTCGAATTGCAGGGCGAACAGGAACGCATCATCCAGCGACTGGGTCTGCCGGCGGAACGACGCAAGTTCACGCCGCACATGACCGTCTGCCGCCTGCGCGGCGGAACCAGCCCGGCCGACGTCGCGAACTGGCTCGCCATGCGCGGAGATTTCCAGGCGCCTGCCTTCACCGCTGGCCGCTTCGTGCTGTTTTCCTCGAAGACCTCCACCGGCGGCGGACCATACGTGATCGAGGAAACCTATCCGCTGGCGGCCTGAGATCGCGACGGCTGGTTCGAACATAGGGCAACCGCGCGGACAGACGGCTTGCGGCGTCCCTCTTACGGCGCACCGCGCCGCGCCGGTCCCATGCGGTTGATTACCGCCCTCGGCACCTGGAATGTCCGGTAGAAGACCGCATCCACCCGCAGCCCGCAAAGATCGCGCTGGATGGCGACATACCAAAGCGCCTCGCCCGCCTCTTCCACCAGCCGCTCACGGCGCTCGGCCGCCCCTCCGCCCGCCTGCTCGAATTCGGCCAGCCGCACCAGCGCTCGTTCCAGCTTTCCCTGCAGCCGGCCGAGCGTGGAAGCCTTTTCGGCCAACACCTCGTATTCCAGCGCCTGTTCGACAGGATCGAGATCACAAATCTTGGCGAAACGTTGGGGCAGACGCAGCGACATGGAAAGTTGGTCCGGCATTCGAGACGGGATCGGTCCGGCGCCCGCAGGCACCCTCTAGAAAAGGTCAACGCCCTTCAACTTAAGCCGGCGACCGCGTCAGACCAGCCTGAGATGCCGCTTTTTCTCGAAGACCCGCAGGACCTTTTCCAGGTCATGCCCGCGCTTCAGGACCATGCCGCCGGCAGCCACCACCGCATAGGCGCCTTGCTTGCGGGCGTTCTTCGGCTCCTTCTCGATGCGATAAATCGGTATTTCCGAGGTTCGCCGGAAGATGGAGAAGATCGCCTTGTCCTTATGGAAGTCCATGGCGTAGTCGCGCCATTCGCCTTCCGAAACCATTCGTCCGTAGACCCGGAGAATCTGGCCCAGTTCGCGCCGGTTGAAGGATGTGGCAACCGGGGCGGGTTTGACCGGCGCGGCGGACAGAGACGAATAAGGGGTTCCGCCGCGCAGCGATAGACTTTCCTCGGCCTCGCTCATGACGCCTCCTCTGGCTGGTTTCGTGCATTTCCAGGCAATGCGAAAGTGTCAGGCGGCGGCGTTTACAGCCTGCTTTCAAGCTGAGCCGTCGCACCAACATGATTGCGCCCATGGCGGCACGTGGCAAGCGGGAAGGGTCCGGATCATGCGCTCAGTGCGCATTCTCGCCCTTCAGGCGCGGAAATCCGGGTGTTTTTCGGAAAATCCGGGGCGTGCCACCGGCGCGGGCCCCGCAGACTTAAAATTCTTATTTTCGCCTTAATGCCGCCCTTGCGGCGTCACTTTGGACTTCCATATTCCAATCGTTGCCTCAGACGGCCCGGTTCCGCCGGGACTTCGGATTTTTCAGCCCCCCAGCCCCCCGGGGACTTGGCTAAGAACCGGGCCACCTGGCAACATTATCCACCAGACTGAATTCCAGGGTCGGCTTTGCCGGCCTTTTTCTTTGCCCGCATTTTCCCCGCCCGCTTGCCCGGTTTTTTCGTTCCCGCTGTCGCGCCTCTTCCGCGCAAAGCTTGAACCTCCCCGCAAAACCACCGATATCTGCCCCGCTCCTGATGCGCATTCACGCGAACGGGAACAGGAATTCATCTCAGGACGGGTTGCGAACATGACGAGCAAGACGAACGAAGCCGCCGCCGGGACTGCGGCCGACAAGGCCGCCGATGCGTCTCCCCAGACCTCCGAATCCAAAGAGGCCCACGAATTTCAGGCGGAAGTCGCCCGGCTTCTGCACCTGATGGTGCATTCGGTCTATTCCAACAAGGACATCTTCCTGCGTGAGCTGATTTCGAACGCCGCCGACGCCTGCGAGCGTCTGCGCCAGCGCGCGCTGACCGAGCCGGAGCTGATTTCCGGGGATGAGACCTTCCGCATTCGCCTCGAGACCGACAAGAATGCCCGCACACTGAGCGTTGCCGACAACGGCACCGGCATGAGCCGCGAGGAGCTCATCGACAATCTCGGCACCATCGCCCGCTCAGGTACCCGGGCCTTCCTTGAAGGCCTTGGCGAAGCCAAGGACGGCCAGTCGCTGATCGGCCAGTTCGGTGTCGGCTTCTATTCCGCCTTCATGGTGGCGGGCGAGGTGGACGTGGTGAGCCGCGCCGCCGGCTCCAACGAGGCCTGGACCTGGCGTTCCGACGGACAGGGCAGCTTCACCGTCGAGCGTGCCGACCTTGAGAGCGCGCCAGCGCGCGGCACGCGCGTGGTGCTGCACCTTTCCGATGAGTCGGTGGATTACGCGCAGGCCTCCACGATCGAGCGGATCGTGCGTGAATATTCCGCCCATGTGCCTGTGCCGATCGTGCTCGCGAGCGAGACCGAGCGCGAAGAAAACGAGCCCGACGGCGAGGAGAAGGCAGACAAGGATACGGCGGCGAAGATCGAGGAACGCGAGATCGCCGACGGTTCGGCGCTTTGGACGCGCTCCAGATCCGAGATCACGGAAGAAGAATACAAGGAGTTCTACGGTCACGTTTCGCGCCAGTTCGACGAGCCGGCGCTGACGCTCCACTACCGGGCGGAAGGGCGGCACGAATATTCCGTGCTGCTGTTCGTGCCTTCCATGACGCCGTTCGACCTGTTCGATCCCGACCGCAAGGGCCGGGTGAAGCTCTATGTCCGCCGCGTCTTCATCGCCGACGATGTGGATCTGCTGCCGGCTTATCTGCGTTTTACGCGCGGCGTGATCGATTCGCAGGATCTGCCGCTGAACCTGTCGCGCGAGATGCTGCAGTCGAACCCGGTGCTCGACGCGATCCGCAAGGGCGTGACCAACCGCGTCCTGTCGGAGTTGCAGAAGCTCGCCGATAACGACGCGGAAAAGTACACCCAGATCTGGGAGACCTTCGGCCCGGTCATCAAGGAAGGCCTCTACGAGGACTTCGAGCGCCGCGACAAGCTGCTGGCGCTTACGCGCTTCAAGACAACGAAGTCCGGCGATGGCTGGCGCACGCTCGCCGAATATGTCGCCGACCTGAAGGAAAACCAGACCCAGATCTTCTACGCCATCGGCGACAATGCAGACGCCGTGAAAGCAAGCCCGCAGCTCGAAGGCTACCGTGCCCGGGACGTCGAGGTTCTGCTTCTCTCCGATCCGGTCGACGCCTTCTGGGTGCAGATCGCGCTGGGCTTCGACGGCAAGCCGTTCCGCTCGGTGACGCAGGGTGCCGCCGATCTCGACGCGATCACGCTGCCTGACGACGAAAAACAAAAGGAAGACGAAGCGGGCAAGGGCGCCACGGCGGACGTTGCGACCCTGGTCACCTACGTCAAGGAGACACTCGGCGACGCCGTTACGGACGTGCGCATCTCCTCGCGTCTCGCCGAAAGCCCGGTCTGTCTGGTGGCGCCCGAACATGGCCCCGACCGCCAGTTCGAAAAGCTGATGAGCCGCCGCGACGGCGCGCCGGGCGGCGCCGGATCAAAGCCCGTACTGGAGATCAACCCGCGTCACGCGCTGGTGAAATCGCTCGCCTCCCATCTGGGTGACGATGCCGCAAAGGACTTCACGAAGGATGCCGCCTGGCTGCTCTATGATCAGGCCCGCATTCTCGACGGCGAACACCCGAACGACCCGGCCGCTTTCGCAGGTCGTCTGGCCCGAGTGATGAAAAAAGGGCTCGGCTGAACTTTAGCCGATCAAAAAAGACGGCAGGGGCTTGCCCTGCCGTTTCGCGCGCGGCCTGTTGTCTCAGTCACAGTCGGGCGCGAAGGATGGGTCGACGTAACGCTGGTCCTTCGGCAGCGCCGCGATGACCTTGCGGTCCTCGTCATCGAGCGTGATCTTCAGGGCATCGAGGTTCGCCTGCTGGCTCTCGAGCCGGCCCGCCTTCGGGATCGCGGCGACGCCGTCCTGATCCATGAGCCAGGCGAGCGCGATCTGGGCCGGGCTCGCCCCGTGCTTTTCTGCGACCGCGACAAGGCCGTCCTCATCCGCCAGCCGTCCCTGGCCGAGCGGCACATAGGCGACGAGCGGAATATCCTTCGCGCGCAGGTAACCCAGCAGTTTCGACTGGTCGAGTTTCACATGGTACTCGACCTGATTGCAGGCGATCGGGGCGCCGATTTCCTCCACCGCGCTCTTCATGAGATCGACCGTGAAATTGGCGGCGCCCATCGCCTTGATGAGCCCTTCCTCCTTCAAGGCCGCCATCGTCTCGAAGATTTCTCCCATGTCCATGTCGGGCGCGGGCCAGTGGACGAGATAGAGATCGACATGGTCCGTCTTGAGTTTTTCCAGGCTGCCATCGAGCGCGCGGCGGATACCGTCCCGCGTCAGATGGTCGTGCCACACCTTGGTCGTGAGGAAAATGTCCGCGCGCGGCACCGACGAGACCGCCAGTCCCGCTCCCACGCCTTCCTCGTTCTCGTACATTTCCGCTGTGTCGATATGGCGATAGCCGAGCGAAAGCGCGTGTTCCACAGCCTGGGCACAGGCTTCGCCCGCCATGCGGTAGGTGCCAAGGCCGAGGCGCGGCATCTCAAGTCCCCGGGTGGAGAGAGTTTCCATGGAGTGTCTCCTGATCTGAAATCGAATCGCCCGGATGGGCCACGACGCTCCGCATCTGCGGGCACGGCGAACAGTAATGCAGGAGAGGGAATTAGGGCAGCGGCGCGACGGGTAAACCGCCGGACCGAAATGCGTCGGGAGATGAACCGACGATCGCGCTTGTGGTGCCCCCGGCCCGACTCGAACGGGCACGTCCGTTAAGACAACGGATTTTGAATCCGTCGCGTCTACCAATTCCGCCACGGGGGCTTTGTGCGCGGCTTGAAAGCGAGCGCGACTATAACGGCGGCATCGCGCGCGTCAATCGGTCAGACGCACCTCGCTCAACAGGACTGTTGATCGCGCTCACGATGATGACAATGGACTCGCCCGCGCACCCCCGCTAAAGAGCAGACCATGTTGCGCCGCCTCTACGACTGGACCATGTCGCTAGCTGCCGGACCTCGCGCCTCTCTCGCGCTGGGAGCGGTTTCCTTTGCCGAAAGCTCGATATTCCCGATCCCGCCCGATCTCCTGCTGATTCCGATGGTGCTGGCCGACAGGGCCCGCGCCTGGGGACTGGCGCTTCTGTGTACGGTGATGTCGGTTATGGGAGGGCTGGCGGGCTACGCCATCGGCGCGCTTCTGTTCACCCAGATCGCCGAACCGATCCTAGCTTTTTACGGCTATCTTGACGCGTTCCAAGCCTTTCAGGTGAAATACAACGCCTGGGGCGCCTGGGCGGTGCTGGTCGCCGGTGTGACGCCCTTTCCGTTCAAGGTGATCACCATCGCCAGCGGAGCGACAGGGCTCGATCTCGTTGTGTTCGTGATCGCCAGCATCGTTGCGCGCGGCATACGCTTCTTCGCCGTGGCCGGGCTGCTCTACGCGTTCGGCCCACCGATCCGCACCTTCATCGAAAAGCGTCTCGGCCTCGTTTTCACCGTCTTCGTGGTCATGCTCCTTGCCGGTTTCGCGGCAATCAAGCTGCTCTGAACAAAACGGAATCTCTCATGGCGTCGCAATCCGCCCTGTCCACCATTCTCACCACGTACCGCACGGCACTCGCCGCCGGCCTCGTTTTTCTCGGAGGCGCTGCGGTGGTCTGCGGGGCATGGGGCTTCCAGCTCATCGGTGGCTACGTGCCCTGCAAGCTGTGCCTGGAACAGCGCGTACCCTACTATGTCGGCCTGCCCATCGCCTTGCTCGCGTTCATCATCGCCCGCTTCGCGCCGGCCAGAACAGGCATAGCCAGGCTCGCCCTCGTCGTCTTCGCCTTGCTCATGATTTATGGCGGCGGTATCGGCGTGTATCAGGCCGGAGCGGAATGGACGTTCTGGCCCGGGCCGACCGATTGCGGCGGCGGCGGTTCTCTTGCCAACAATGCCGGAAACCTGCTCAACTCGTTGCAGAACCTGCATGTGGTGAGCTGCACCGAGGCAAGCTGGCGCATGTTCGGCCTGAGCTTCGCCGGCTGGAACGTGGTCGCCTCGGCAGGTCTTGCCATCGTGGCGCTGTGGGGAGCCATCGCGAAGCGCGGCTGAGGAAGTCCGGCAATCATCGGGGTAGCCATGAACAGGCGCGAGGAACGGGATGAGGAACGAAGGCGCGAGGCGCAAAGCGCGCTCGGCCGCGTTGAAAGCGACAGCGAAACCGTCGGCTCGTCCTCCTTCGCCCGGGTCGCCAGACAAACCCGAGATCATTTCGCAGCTCATGACAAGCAGGGGGAAAGCGATCGCATCGAGGTCTGGGGCAGTCGTATCGGCCGGGCGGCCGGCCTGATCTTCACCGTGGCTCTGGTGATCTACCTGGCGCTCGCCTACCTGTGAGGGGCCTCCCTTTTCGAAACCGACGGGCCGCCCCATGAAGAACGTTTCCGACTGGTCATCCGCAAACGCCCCCGATCTCGCGACGTTCCGCGACATCGCTCACGCGGCCTTCGCCGCTCTGCCGCAGGAATTTCGAGACCGTTGCGAGGGCATCGTCATCGCCATTGACGATTTTCCGAGCGACGAGATGCTCAAAAGCGTCGGCGCCGAGGGACCATTCGACCTGCTCGGCCTGTTCCAGGGACTTGGCCTCGCCCAGACCGGCGACAGTGCATTCACCGGCCAGCAGCCCAACCGCATCTGGCTCTTCCGCCGCCCGATTCTCGACTACTGGGCCGAATACGATGACAGCCTCGGTGCGATCGTCACGCACGTGCTGATCCACGAGATAGGCCACCATTTCGGCCTGTCCGACGAGGATATGGAGGCGATCGAGGCGGAGAACTGAAGCCGTCCGCCTCGTGCGGTGCGCCCCCTGGGGCGGTTTCTTATCGATCAGATTGCTTCAATCTGATCGATAAGGATATGCTCTAGTCTTTCTTCTTTTTCTTGCCCAGACCGAAGAGGTTCGGCGCAACCTTGAAGCCCTGCTCGATGGTCTTCAGGACCGCCTCGTCGTCCACTTCGCCATCCATCACCTTGTTAATGTCGATACCGCCGCCGAGCTGCTTGACGGTTTCCTGAACCGCCTTTCCGGGGTTTTTCTTCACCAGATCGAGCAGCCCGCCGCTCACAGATTGGAGCTTCTTGTAGGCGTCGCCGGGGTTCTCCAGGATGCCGGCAATATCGGGATAGATCTGCGGCTTGTCCCAGGGCCCGCGGATGACGACGGGAACGCCGAGACCGACCATGTCGTCCGATGCCTCCTTTCCTTCCAGCGAGGCGACGATCTTCGGCTCGACGCGCCAGTCGAGCGTGCGCTGGCCGATATCGGTCTTGCCGCCGCCGCTCACCCGCACCAGTGGCCCGACCAGGTTGAGATCGGAAGTGGTGGCAACCCCCTTGTCCACGACGAAGTTTGCGGACAACTCGTTGAAATCGGTCGCCTGGGCGTCATCGTTCTTGCCCCAGCCGAGCAAGGTCGCGACGGAGAGATTGCGCACCATTTGCGGAATGTTGATACCCCGGATGGAGCCCTTGGTGAACTTCACGAGCGCCTTGCCCGACAATGACGAGGCAAGCGCCGCCTGACTGGCGCCGGAGGCAGCCAGATCGAAGGTAATGGCGGCCTTGCCGTGCAGCGCCCGGAAATCGGCGATATCCGTCAGGAAGGGATGCGCCTCCAGGCCATTGAGATCGAGAGAGGCGGTGACGGCGGGTACGGATTGCGTGCCGTCGATATTCACGACGCCATTGGCAACCCCCTGATAGAGGCTGAGAGGATCGAGACCGGCGCGCAACTTGCCGCCCGTGATCGCAACGGTCAGCCGGCTCTTGTCGATCTTCAGGTCGTCCCACCGGATCGATTTCGCCGAAAGCGCCAAGTCGGCATCCACCGCCTTGAGAGCGGAGAAATCGATCGCTTCGCGGCTCCAGCCGCCGGCGCTCTTCGCCCCGCCATTGACCGACCCGGCTTTGCCGCCGTTCCCGCCGCCCGCGGAACCTTCACCACCCAGGTATGGATCGAGCACGAGCTGATCGAGCGCCAGCGTGGCGGTGATCCTGGGTACGGCGCCATCCAGCACGATCTCGCCCTTGCCCGTACCCGATGTTCCGTCGAGTGCGAGGGAGGCGTCAGAAAAGCCGATGCGCTGTGGCCCCGCCTCGATGCGGCCCGAAGCGGCAAACCGCTTCAGCCCGTCGCCCGGCGGTAACGGATTGCCGGTCCAGGCGAGGAGATCGCGCAGGTTCGCGGTTTCAAACGACAACCGCCCGTCAAACGCTCCGCCAAGTGAAGCTGTGCCCTTCGCACCGAGCTTGAGATGACTGCCGGAAAGAGAGGCATTGATCGCCGCCGGTTTTCCGGCAAGAAGCGGTTCCGGCGCGGCGGAGGCCACCAGAGCGAACCGTTCCCCGTTCCATGTGAGCCCACCCTTCGCGGTCGCCGGCCGGGACAATCCATCCAGCGACAGGTCCAGATCGATCGCCTCGATCCGGTCGGTCGCGGGATCGCCGCCCCCAAAACCGAAGCGATCGAGCGCGATCGTATCGATCGCAAGGCTGGCCGCGACGACCGGTTCCGCCTTGCCCGTATCGGCGACAAGACGACCCGTCAACTTGCTGCCGGCGGCCGATGCGGAGAGATCCTCGATGGCGATCCGTTGCGGCGAGAGATCGGCGGTGGCTGCGATCTTGTAGGCGCCAATGTCGCCCGCGCCTTGCGCCGACACGCCAAACGCGGCAAGTGCCTTGTCAAGTGCCCCCCCCGAGAGGCCGACACGCAAAGTCCCGCCCAGAGGTTCGGCCGCTATCGTGCCGGAGAGCGTGGCCGTTCCGAAATCGCCCGAAATCTGCGCGGTGACTTCGCTCGGCTTGTTCTCGGCCAGCGCCAGAGGCGCCCCCAGTTCGGCCTCCAGATCGAAGGTCGTCCCCTGCCAGACAAGCGAGCCTTCCAGCGTCGCCGCCTCCTCTGCCGATGGCAGAAAGAAACTCGTGTTGATCGACTGTAGCGACACCGCGCTCCCCGACCGCTTGTCGGCGAAGGACACGGTGCCGTCCACTATGGTCAGTTCATCGACCTGTACCCGGCGCATGAGATCGGCCAGATCGCTTCCGGCCTCGTCGGCGGCAACGGAGGAAGCGGGCGCCGCAGGTCGGTCCGTCCGCTGCCCTGGGGCCGGCGGCAAGGTCATGTCGCCGCCGTCCACGGCGAGCGATTCCTCGATCAGATCGCTCAGCGTGCGGCGCGGAGCCCAGCTCGTGCGTCCCGCCGCGTCGGTCTCCAGCAGAATCTGCGGCTTGTGCAACGTGATGCCGGTAATGCGCACCGTGCCGCCGACAAGCGCGGTCAGCGACAGGCCGAAGTCGATCTCCTCGACCTTGGCGAATTCCACGCCATCCGCGCCCGCCTCGCCGGACAGCCCGACATCGCGCGCGCTCAGCGAAAAGCTCGGCAGCAGGCTCAACCCGACAGAACCATCCAGCCTGAGCCGCCAGCCGGTGGCTGTTTCGACCTGGGATACGATCTGCCGCTTGATCGTGTCCTTCGGCAGAAAGAAGGGAACGACCAACGCCACGACAACGACCAGCACCACTATACCAGCAGCAACGACGAGTATGCGTTTCACACGAAACTCCATCGGATACGAATCTGACGGGAGTTTACGTTAATGTCGCGCCGAAATGGTGGCGAATTCGCCTCAGCGGGGGAGAGTTGCGCTATCAATGGGCATATTTGTGCGAACGGCCCGTCATCAAGGCCGTCAGCCAGGGCGAACGTGAGCGCCTCGCCCCAGAGAAGTCCGCCTCAAACCGTCAAATGTGCCCGCATTTCGCTTTCGACCATGCTTTCGCGCGTTCCCTGCATCACCACCTCGCCGCGATCCATCACGGCGAATGTATCGGCGAGATCGCGGGCGAATTCGAAATACTGCTCCACCAGCACGATCGCCATTGTCCCCTGATCGCGCAGCCATTCGATGGCCCGGCCGATATCCTTGATGATCGAGGGCTGGATACCCTCGGTCGGCTCGTCGAGCACGAGGAGCTTCGGCCGCGTCACCAGCGCCCGGCCGATGGCGAGCTGCTGCTGCTGGCCGCCGGACAGATCCCCGCCGCGCCGCCTCAGCATGTCCTTGAGCACCGGAAACAATTCGAAGACGCTCTCCGGGATGGTCCTCTCGCTGGTCGCGGCAAAGCCGGTCTCCAGGTTCTCCTTCACGCTCAGGAGTGGAAAGATCTCGCGCCCCTGGGGCACGATGGCGATCCCCTTTCGAGCCCGCTGGTACGGCGCCATGGAGGTGATCGCCTCGCCTTCGAGCGTGATTGTGCCGCCGGAGACGGGATGCTGGCCGACGATGGCGCGCAGCGTGGAGGTCTTGCCGACCCCGTTTCGCCCCATCAGGCACGTCACCTTGCCGGCCTTCGCTGTCAGCGAAACGCCTTTGAGCGCCTGGGCGGCACCATAGTGGAGATCGATGTTTTCGACACTCAGCACGTTGCGTACTCCTTCACCGCCCGAGATAGACTTCGACCACGCGCGGATCGGCCGAGACGTGATCGAGCGCGCCTTCGGCCAGCACAGAGCCTTCGTGCAACACGGTGACTTTCACGCCGAGATCGCGCACGAAAGTCATGTCGTGCTCCACGACGACGACTGAGCGGGTCTTGTTGATTTCCTTGAGCATGGTCGCCGTTTCCGCCGTTTCGGCATCGGTCATGCCGGCGGCCGGCTCATCCACCAGCATCAGCTTCGGGTCCTGGGCCAGCAGCATGCCGATCTCCAGCCACTGCTTCTGGCCGTGACTGAGATTGGCGGCGAGCTCATCGCGCCTCCCGGTCAGGCGGATCTGTTCCAGCAAGGTGTCGATGCGCGCACGCTCCTGCGCGCTGGAGCGATGAAACAGCGTGGCGAAGGGGCCGCGCGGGGTCTTCAACGCCAGTTCCAGATTGTCGAGCACGGTCTGGCTTTCGAAGACCGTCGGCTTCTGGAATTTCCGGCCGATGCCGAGTTCCGCGATATCGGCCTCATCGAGCCGGGTGAGATCGACCGCGCCGTCGAAGTAGATCTCGCCCTCGTCGGGCCGGGTCTTGCCCGTGATGACGTCCATCATCGTCGTCTTGCCCGCGCCGTTCGGCCCGATGATCGCCCGCATCTCCCCCGGTTTGAGGACCAGCGACAGGGAATTGAGCGCCTTGAAGCCGTCGAAGGAGACGGAGACTCCGTCGAGATAGAGAACGGAATTGGAAGCCTGTTCGAGCATCGTCCTACTCCGCCGCCTGATGGTTCATCGCGTTCGCGATCTCGCCTTCGCGCGGATCTTCGTCCGACCCGGCCTCGGCGCGCGCCGATACGCGCCGCTGGCGCAGCGCACTCCAGTGCTGGCCGATCATGCCGACGATGCCCCTGGGCAGGAACAGCGTTACCGCAACGAACAGACCGCCCAGCGCGAACAGCCAGAATTCGGGAAAGACGCCGGTAAACCAGGTCTTCGCGAAGTTGACGAGAACGGCGCCCAGAACCGCACCAACCAGCGTGCCCCGCCCGCCGACCGCGACCCAGATGACGAGTTCGATGGAGTTGGCCGGCGCGAACTCGCCGGGATTGATGATACCGACCTGCGGCACGTAGAGCGCGCCGGCGACACCCGCCATCATCGCCGACAGCACCCAGACGAAAAGCTTGTAGTGCTCCACCCGGTAGCCGAGGAACCGCGTGCGGCTTTCCGCGTCGCGCACCGCGATCAGCACCTTGCCGAGTTTTGAGCGGGTGACCGCGCGGGCGATGACGAAACCGATGGCAACGGCGGCGACGGAGGCAAAGAAGAGGGCCGCTCGCGTGCCGTCCGCCTGCACAGAATAGCCAAGAATGTCCTTGAAGTCGGTCAGCCCGTTGTTACCGCCGAACCCCATGTCGTTTCGAAAGAAGGCCAGCAGCAGCGCGTAGGTCATCGCCTGGGTGATGATGGAGAGATAGACGCCGGTGACCCTTGAGCGGAAGGCGAACCAGCCGAAGACGAAGGCGAGCAGCCCCGGCACCACCAGCACCATCAACGCGGCGAAGGGAAAGACGTCGAAGCCGGTCCAGTACCAGGGCAGTTCCTTCCAGTTGAGGAAGACCATGAAGTCCGGCAGGTCGGGATTGCCATAGACCCCGCGCGTGCCGATCTGGCGCATCAGATACATGCCCATGGCATAACCGCCGAGCGCAAAGAACGCGCCGTGGCCGAGCGAGAGAATGCCGCAATAGCCCCACACCAGATCGACCGAGAGCGCCAGCAGCGCGTAGCACATGTACTTGCCAAGCAGGCTCACCACGTAGACCGGCACATGCAAGGCGTGATCGGGGGGAAAGAGGAGATTGCCCGCCGGGATGGCGATCGCGAAGGCGGCGAGGACGCCCATGAAGACGAGAGCCTTGCCGTCGAATGCGCGCAGAAGAAACGCCGTGATCATGCTTCGACCGCCCGGCCCTTGAGGGCGAAGAGGCCCCTGGGACGCTTCTGGATAAACAGGATGATGAAGACGAGGAGCAGGATCTTGGCGAGCACAGCCCCGGCATAGGGCTCAAGGAACTTGTTGACGACGCCGAGCGTCATCGCACCGACCAGAGTGCCCCACAGATTGCCGACCCCGCCGAAGACCACCACCATGAAGCTGTCGATGATGTAGCTCTGGCCGAGATTGGGCGAGACGTTGTCGATCTGGGAAAGCGCGACACCGGCGATGCCGGCGATGCCGGAACCGAGACCGAAGGTCATCGCGTCGACCCAGGGTGTGCGGATGCCCATGGAACTCGCCATGCGCCGGTTCTGGGTGACGGCACGGGTGTAGAGCCCGAAGCGCGTGCTTTTCAGCACCGTGATGAGTACGCCGAAGACCACCAGCGAAAAGATGATGATGGCGAGCCGGTTGTAGGTGATGGTGAGCCCGCCGACCTCGGTCAGCCCCGACATCCACGACGGCGTGCCGACCTCGCGGTTGTTGGCGCCGAAGATCGTACGCACCGCCTGCTGCAGGATCAGGGAGATACCCCAGGTCGCCAGCAGCGTTTCCAGCGGCCGGCCATAGAGAAAGCGGATGACGAAACGTTCCAGCGCCACACCGACGGCGCCCGCGATCAGGAAGGCCAGCGGCAGAGCGATGGCGAGCGAGGCATCGAATAGCCATGGCGCTGAATTGCGGATGACCTCCTGCACCATGAAGGTAGTGTAGGCGCCGATCATCACCATTTCGCCATGCGCCATGTTGATGACGCCCATCACGCCGAAAGTGATGGCAAGCCCGATGGCAGCGAGTAGAAGGACCGAGCCCAGCGACAGCCCGTACCAGACGTTCTGCGCCGCATTCCAGGCCGCGAGAATCTGCTCAACGTGGCTTTGCGCGCGTGTGGCGGCATCGTGCAGGGCGGTCTGGCCGGAATTCGCGCTGGAATCCGCCGTTGCGGCGAGGATCGCACGGGCTTCCTGGTCGCCCCGCGCCTTGATCACGCCGACCGCCGCGATCTTGTCGGCTTCGGACGCATCGGAATTGAGGACAGCGGCGGCACGCGCCTCGCGCAACAGCGTCGCGATGCCCGGATCGGTTTCCGCGTCGAGTGCCGCGTCAATCGTTTCGATGGCTTCGGTATCGCGCGCCTTGAAGACCTGTTCGGCCGCCTGCCGGCGCCGATCGGGGTTCTTCGACATCAGCGTCAGTTCACCGAGCGCGGACTGGATGGCGCGCCTCAGGCGGTTGTTGATCTTGATGCGCTCCATGTCGCGCCGACCGGCTTCGCCCGCGACATCGCCGGTGAGCGGATCGATGAGCTGATAGCCGCCGCTCTTCTTCTTCACGATGAAGACGGCGCCGTCCGACTTGCGCGCCATCAGATCGTTGGAGCCCAGCGCCTGCAGGGCCGGCACGGCAGCCTCTTCGCCCGTCGCGGCGATCGCCTCGATCTGACGCTCGGTATCGTCGTAGCGGCCCTTGGCGAGTTCGTTGATGAGCGAGCGCAGATCGCTCTGGTTCTGGGCCAGAACCGGCGCCGAAAGACCGGCCAGCGCGGAAACGGCGATGAGCAATGCGAAAACAAAAGATCTGATCTGGAGCATGTCGGCCCGGCTTTTCCTGGAACTGGCGGGGCGCAGCGGCCCGCCCTCGCTTTCGGAAGCCTTCACCCGGCGCCGTCGCGGCCGCCGGGACACCTCCCCCGAATGAGAGGATGACGCGGGCACGGACGCAAACCGCGGCGCGTTGTTCAGCGGAGGTACGGCGGCGCACGTCAGGAAAGCGCGCCGCCGTACCCTGATTCAAGTCACGCGGGGATCATTCGCCCTTGCCGCCGCACTTGCCGGTCGCGACATTGAAGTTGCCGCAGGACATCGGGGCACGCCAGTCGGAGATCAGGTCCTTGGAGTCGGGCAGAAAGTCGGACCAGGCATCGCCGGGAACGAGGCCGGAGGTCTCGTAGACGGTCTGGAACTGGCCGTCGTCCTGGATCTCGCCGATCAGAACGGGCTTGGTGATGTGGTGGTTCGGCATCATCGTCGAGTAGCCGCCGGTCAGGTTCGGCACGGAGACGCCGACCATCGCGTCGATGACCGCATCGGGATCGGTCGTGCCGGCTTTCTCGACCGCCTTCACCCACATGTTGAAGCCAATGTAATGAGCTTCCATCGGGTCGTTGGTCACGCGCTCCTCGTCCTTGGTGAAGGCGTGCCAGGCGTCGATGAACTCGGCATTGGCATCGGTGTCGACGGACTGGAAGTAGTTCCACGCGGCCAGGTGGCCGACGAGCGGCGAGGTGTCGAGGCCGGCGAGTTCTTCCTCACCCACGGAGAAGGCCACGACCGGGATGTCCTCGGCCTTGATGCCCTGGTTGGCGAGTTCCTTGTAGAAGGGCACGTTGGCGTCGCCGTTGATGGTGGAGACGACGGCGGTCTTCTTGCCGGCGGAACCGAAGGTCTTGATGTCGGACACGATCGTCTGCCAGTCGGAATGACCGAACGGCGTGTAGTTGATCATGATGTCCTCATCCGCGACGCCCTTGGACTTCAGGTAGGCCTCGAGGATCTTGTTGGTCGTGCGCGGATAGACGTAGTCGGTGCCGGCCAGAACCCAGCGCTTCACGCCTTCCTCGTTCATCAGGTAGTCGACGGCCGGAATGGCCTGCTGGTTCGGCGCGGCACCCGTATAGAACACGTTACGCTGGCTCTCCTCACCCTCGTACTGGACGGGGTAGAAGAGGATCGAATCCAGTTCCTCGAAGACCGGCAGCACGGACTTGCGCGACACGGATGTCCAGCAGCCGAAGACCGCCGCGACCTTGTCGACCGAAATCAGCTCACGCGCCTTTTCGGCGAAAAGCGGCCAGTCTGACGCGGGATCGACAACGACCGGCTCCAGCTTCTTGCCGAGCAGACCGCCCTTCTTGTTCTGCTCCTCGATGAGCATCAGCATGGCGTCTTTCAAAGTGGTCTCCGAAATCGCCATGGTGCCGGAAAGCGAATGCAGGATGCCGACCTTGATCGTTTCTTCCTGCGCCGCTGCGCCTGTGGTGAAGCCCGCCGTGATCGATGTCGCCATCATGCCGGCGACCGCCGCACCGCCGATGGTCCGGCGGAGCCTGTTCATGCCTGTCGCAATGCCTGTTGCCATTTTGGTAGTCCCCCATGGTCGGTGTGCGGCAGCTCCGGAATTCCGCCTCCGGAACACCCTCTCGGGACGCCTGGCTGCCATCACCCGCAATGGTCGGCGGTTATTGTGCACCGCCATATACGTCGATTGACGTAGAGCCCTGCGTGTTTTGCGCAGCCCGCCCCTCGCCGTCTTCCGGCGCGATTAATTCGGCGGCACGAACCCTGCAACGGTGAAGAGCAGAGCAAAGCCGAAAACCGCAGAAAGGCCTGTGAACGCAGGAAAGAAAGCCGATGGGGCAAGTCGATTGCCGTAATTTTCGTCATTTGCACAGATATCAGGCAGAAACGAGCGGATGACCGCACGCCAGCGCATCATGCCGGTTCGGCGCAAATACAATCAGTGGGTCGCCAACCAGACGCTGGAGGACTACGCCCTGCGGTTCACCGCCAAGGCGGCTCGGCGCTTTTCCAGCCAGCGCATTTCCCAGACCGCCATCGGCGCGATTTCCTTCCTCGCGCTGGAGGCGATCGGCGGCGCCATCACCTTGTCCTACGGCACGATCAACGCCTTCGCCGCGATCCTGGTCGGCAGCCTGGTGATCCTGTTCATCGGCCTTCCGATCGCCCGCCACGCCACGCGCCACGGCGTCGATATCGATCTGCTCAGCCGCGGCGCCGGTTTTGGCTATATCGGCTCGACGGTCACCTCACTGATCTACGCGAGTTTCACCTTCATCCTGTTCGCCATCGAGGCGTCGATCATGTCGAGCGCACTCGAATATGCGCTCGGCTTGCCGCTTTGGGTCGGTTACGTCGTCTCGGCCGTCGCCGTCATTCCGCTGGTCACACACGGCGTCACGCTGATCAGCCGCTTCCAGCTGATCACCCAACCCTTCTGGATCGTCCTCAACATCGCGCCGTTCCTGTTCATCGCCTGGGCGGACCGGAGTTCGTTCGGCCAATGGCTCGATTTCGCGGGCGTGCATTCCACGCCCATTTCAGGAGCCGGGGCCACCGGTATCTTCGCCGGGCTCGACCTGCTGAAATTCGGCGCCGCCTCCGCCGTCATCCTCGCGCTGATGGCGCAGATCGGGGAACAGGTCGACTTTCTCCGCTTCCTGCCCGCGCAGGACGTCGCCAAGACCCGACACCGTCTGGCCCGCTTCCTGGCGGGAGCCGGCTGGGTAGTCCTTGGCGCACCGAAGATGCTGGCCGGATCGTTCCTCGCCGTGCTTGCGCTTTCCGCCGGCGTGCCGGCCGACCATGCCGCAGAGCCCTCGCGCATGTATGCGGTCGCCTTCGGCTACATGCTGCCCTGGCCCGCAGCGGTGATGCTGCTGATGGCCTGCTTCGTCGTCGTCTCGCAGCTCAAGATAAACGTCATGAACGCCTATGCGGGCTCGCTCGCCTGGTCGAACTTCTTTTCCCGACTGACCCACAGCCACCCCGGTCGGGTGGTCTGGCTAGTCTTCAACGTTTCCATCGCGCTTTTGTTGATGGAGCTCGGCATCTACCGGGTGCTGGAGGAAACGCTCGGCGTCTTCTCCATCATCGCCATGGCCTGGCTTTCCGCCATTTCATCGGATCTCTTCATCAACAAGCCGCTTGGTCTTTCGCCGCCCGGCATCGAGTTCAAGCGCGCCCATCTGTACGATATCAACCCCGTGGGCACCGGTGCCGTGGCACTCGCGACGACCATCGCGCTGATTGCCCATGCCGGTCATTTCGGCGCGGCCGCCGCCGCTCTCTCCACCTTCATCGCCATGGGCGTCGCCTATGTCACGGTTCCCCTCATCGCCTTCGCCACGCGCGGGCGCTACTACCTCGCCCGCAAACCGCGCCCGCACTGGCAGACCCTCCCCTCCCTGACCTGCTCCATCTGCGAGAACGCGTTTGAGCCGGAGGACATGGCCTACTGCCCGGCCTACCAGAGGCCGATCTGCTCGCTGTGCTGCTCCCTCGATGCGCGCTGCCACGACCTTTGCAAGCCCGATGCGCGTCTCGCCCGCCAGATCGGAGCCGCGGCCGACCGGTTGCTGCCCGGCTGGCTGGTGAGCCGGCTCGGGACCCGGCTCGGGCGCTACGCCCTGACCTCGACGTTCGCTATCGCCGCCATCGGCCTGCTGCTGGCCGTGATCTACCAGCAGGCGACGGCGGGACGGCCGGGCGAGGCGACGCTCGTCGGCGAGACGGTGACGCTGATCTTCTTCGTCTTCGCGATCATCACCGGTATCGCCACCTGGTTTCTGGTGCTCGCCCACGACACGCGCCACGTCGCGGAAGAGGAATCGCTGCGCCAGAACGCCCTGCTGCTGAAGGAAATCGAAGCCCATCAGCGGACGGACGCGGAACTGCAACGCGCCAAGGAAGTGGCGGAGGCCGCGAACCTCGCCAAAAGCCGCTATGTCGTCGGCCTCAGCCACGAGCTGCGAACGCCGCTCAACGCGGTTCTGGGCTATGCCCAGGTGCTGGAGCGCTCCGATGGCAATCCTGCCCCCACCGAGGCGGGCATCAAGGTGATCAGGCGCTCCGCCGAACATCTTTCCGGGCTGATCGATGGCCTGCTGGATATTTCGCGCATCGAGGCCGGACGGTTGCAGGTCTATTCCAACGAGATCAACATTCAGGATTTTCTGGATCAGATCGTCGACATGTTCCGCCCGCAAGCCGCCGCCAAGAGGCTCGCCTTCGACTATGTGCGCTCCCCCAGCCTTCCCCTCTTCGTGCGCACCGATGAAAAGCGGCTCAGGCAGATCCTGGTCAACCTGCTTTCCAACGCCATCAAGTTCACGGAAACGGGCAGGATCGCACTGGCGGTCGACTACCGCTCGCAGGTCGCAAGCTTCACCGTCTCGGATACCGGACGCGGCATCGCCGCCACCGATCAGGCCAAGGTGTTCGAACCCTTCGGCCGCGGCGAAGAAGACGGCCGGTCCCTGACGCCGGGCCTCGGCCTCGGCCTGACCATCACCAAACTTCTGGCGGAAACGCTGGGCGGTGAGATTTCCCTGACGAGCGCGCGCGGAGAAGGCAGCACGTTCCGCGTACGGCTGATGCTCTCCTCGATCGCCACGCCCTCGAAGACGGCGGATCGGCGGATCGCGGGCTATGCCGGGACGCGCCGCACCATTGTCGTGGTCGATGACAATGCCGATCACCGCGACCTGATGCAGGAGATCCTTCAGCCGCTCGGTTTCACTGTACTGACCGCCGATGACGGCCCCAGGGCGCTCGAACTGGTCTCCGGTATCCGACCCGACGCCTTCCTGCTCGACATCTTCATGCCCGGCATGAGCGGATGGGACCTGCTCTGCCGCCTGCGCGCCCTCGGCCACACGGCTCCCGCCATCATGCTCTCGGCCAATATCGGCGACGGCGCCTCCGCGATAGAGGAGGATGCACGCCACGACGACACGCTCGCCAAGCCTTTCGACATGCGCCAGCTTCTCGACAAGCTCGGCAAGCACCTGGGACTGGAGTGGCTCGACGCGGACCAGCTTGCAGCGGAAACGGGATCCGGCGGCCCCGACATTTCGCAAGAAGGGACACGCGGCGGCGCGCCCCGCGAAACCGAAGGCCATGCCCTGAGCGCACGCGCGGTACGCGAGCTTATCAACCTTGGCGAAATCGGCTACGTGCGCGGGATCGAAGCCAAGCTGGAGGAACTGGCCGAGACGCCCGGCAACGGAGCCATCGTCGCAACCTTGCGCGGGCACATTCAGGCCTTCGACTTCGCCCGCTACACGCAAACACTGGAGAGCCTGGACCATGCCGAGTAATGCGCTCCGCCAGCGCGACATCGTGCTCGTCGTCGACGATTCTCCCGAGGCGCTCGGCTTCCTGACGAGCGCGCTGGAACAGGCTGGCATTACCGTGCTCGTCGCGACAAGCGGCGAAGCGGCGCTCGCGATCTCCAGCCGGGTAACCCCCGATATCGTGTTGATGGATGCGGTCATGCCCGGCATGGACGGTTTCGAGGCGTGCCGCCGCATCAAGACCGACGCCGCCCTCGCCCATGTGCCGGTGATCTTCATGACCGGGCTAACGGAAACCGAGCATGTGGTTCACGCGTTGGAATCCGGCGGCGTGGACTATCTGACCAAACCCATTAATATCGATGAGCTTCAGGCCCGCATCCGGGTGCATCTCGCCAATGCGCGTTCGGTCCAGAATGCCCGCATCGCACTGGATGCGGCGGGCCGTCATCTGCTCGCCGTTGCGCCTTCCGGTCAGGTCGTGTGGTCAACCCCGCAAGCCCAGCAGGTGCTGAAGGCGATGACGGGCCGCGAGGAGGCGCTCGCCGATCTTGGCCATGAGTTGGCGGCGTGGATCGCTTCGGGCGCAGAGCGCCCCGCCGGTCAGACGGCGACGATGACCATCGGCCTTGGCAATGGGGCAGAGGTGCAGTTCCATCACCTGGGCACGATCGGGGTGGAGGAATATCTCTTCCGCCTCACCACCGCCGACCATCCAAACCAGGCCGGGACCCTGCGCGAGCACTTCTCCCTGACAGGCCGCGAGGCGGAAGTGCTGCTGTGGATCGCCAAGGGCAAGTCGAACCGGGATATCGGCGAAATCCTGGGACTTTCGCCACGTACCGTGAACAAGCATCTGGAACAGATCTACGCCAAGCTCGGCGTGGAAAACCGCGCCTCGGCCGCGGTGCGCGCCGCGCATGTGCTGCACGAGCTGTGAGGACTGAAAGGCCCGGCGCAATCGGCTTGGGCTTCGCGCAAATCGCGGCAGAACGTGCAAGCGGTCGTCTCCAAGGATAGACCGCTTGCGCTCTCGGTCGCCGCGACAACGCGGCAGGACGCACTCTGAGCGAGGAACCGCTCAGAGCTTCCCGGTGTCGAGTCCTTCCACCCAGCTGCGGAATTCGGAAAGAAGCGCGGAGGAATCGAGCTCGAGTTCGCTCTTCATCGCCTCCCAGAAGTTGTTGTCGTGGACTGACTTCTCCAGCTTGACGTGCAATTCATACTGCCGTTTCTTCAGATCGCCCGCATAGGCCTCGTGCCGGCTCGTCAACTCGCCACGCTTGTCGAGCTGCTTGACCTTCTCGTCGATCGCTTTCGACAAAAGGGCGAGGCGCTCCTTGACTTCCATCTTCTTGCTTTCGGACATGGTTCCCCGCTTGGGCGTTGGTTTTCATCGATCGGTGCGGCACGCTGACGCCGACCCGACAAACGAAGCGTCCTACGGTTCTCGGTCAGGATCAAGAGCCGGCCTGCCCTGCGGCACCTCAAACCCGAAAGCCCACCATATGATTGTCCCACGCAACCGATGAATTGCGCGCGATGACGGCCGGTTTACCGCCATCGCCCGGCCCACCGGCCAGCAACTCGCCCGCCCCGTCGGAGATCAGGAAGTCGTTGGACGGCCTCGGCGCAACGCCGCATCCATCCACAACACGATCCCGCCCCAGGATCTCGCCGCTTGCCGCATTCCAGTAGACAACCTGTCCGCCGCGTGGGCTGGAGGTCGCGATCGTTTCCCCGTCCCGACTGGTCATGACCGAGCCGATATAGTTGTTGAAGCCGCGCAGGATATCCTGCGGCGCGGACATAAGCTCCGGCTCGTCACCGCGCTTCAGCCGGCCGACGAGCTGCGGCCGCTCCGTCTTGCCGCCCTGGAACTGGCAACCGAACCAGACCGAGCCATGCCCGTCTATCGTCATGTGACGGATAGAGGACAGTCGCTCGCTCTCGCCCAGATCATGGCAGGCGATGATCTCGCCGGTGAGGCGGTCGATGAGCGCGAGTGTCGGCTTCATCGTTGGCAGGTTGAGGATGGTGCGACCATAATCGGGATGGGTTTCCATGCCGCCATTGGCGACGACGAGCGTGCGCCCGTCGGGAGCCAGCAGCACCTCATGTGGCCCCACGCCGCCGGACGCGAACTCCGCGATCCGCCGATAGCCGTCGCTCGTGTCATAGACACCGATGAATCCCTGGCCGTTTTCGAAGTCGTTCTCGGTCGCGTAAAGCAGCTTGCCGTCTGGCGAATAGACCCCGTGGCCATAGAAATGGCGTTCCTCCGGCGAGGAAAAGAACACCGGCGCACGCTTGCCAAGAACGTCGAACGCGGCGGCGAAGGTGCCCGGCCGCCGCGCGAACGCCACCGCCCGCCCGCTCGCGGCATGCAGGGTCACGTCGTGCCCGCGTCCCGGCAGCGGCACGCGAACCACATCCTTGCCGTCCGGCGTGAAGACAACAACCGCATAGCCGCTGTCACCCTCCTTCCGGGCTGACAGGAACAGCGTGTCGTTCGCTTCCATCGCGGCAAGCTGCCGGGGGGCGAGCCCGGCAAGCAGGGCCGCACCAGCACCAGCCAGAAGCAACCTGCGGTCAATCTCCGTCGAGCGCATTGAACCCCACCTGAATCTTCAACGCGACAGCCAGTTCCTCGCCTGCGCTATCGCGGACACCGTCCAAAACAACATCAATGAAGGCGAGCTTGTCGTAGGCTTCGCGTTTTCGCAGCGTCTTCGTCAGCGGCTCTTTCATCTCGCCCAGCGTCTTGAGAGCGCTGGAAAGCTCAAACTGCAGGGACGATCCCATCCAGGCGTATTCCTCGTCGAGCATCGGCTCGACCTCAAGCGCGGCCAGATAGTCCTTCACGCCCTCGACACCGGCGCGAATCATCACCAGCGAATTGCCGGACCGGCGGAAGAGCGCCATGCGTGGCTTCGGCTTCCCGGGTCCCTGCCCGAGGATCGGGCCGATCCATTGATCCCGCACGATCTGCAAGCCGGTCGTCAGCCCGCCGAGCACCTGGCTCGCCGCCTCCTGATCCGAACGAAAGGCGATGTTGTCGGGTCCCGGCGCGAGCAGCAGCGCCGCATACCCGTCAGGAGCTTCCCATTCGGTCGCGATCCCATCGGAAATCGAGACAAGATTGTCGCCGATCGCATCCGCATAGCCACAGCGGAATTCCGCGTCCGCGCCGCCGGAAAGAAGACTTTCGCGCGCATCGTCGAAAAGGACAGGTTCCAAAGCCAGCAGACCCTGCATGGCGACGCTCTTTCCCTTCAGGCTTTCAACGGTCAGCACGCTGTCGTCGCGCTCACGCACCGCCTGCTCTGCCTGACGGCGACCGATCGATTTGCGATCCGGCCAGAACAAAAGCCGCTCCAGCCGATGGTCTTCGACAAGCGGGCCAAAGCGCAGGAAGGTGACGCGGGCAAAACCCGCCAGCGCATCGCTGTAGGCGCCCCGCATGTTGTCATAGCCGGCCACATCCGGTGCCGAGCAGAAGGCGCCGATCCGCTCGTCCAGAACGTGCAGGCTGTCTGCGAACCGCCGAAATTCCGGCCGGATGTAACCGTCGATCGCGTTTTCGACGAAGCGGTGATGGTCGTCGGTCCCGTCCGCGCGCGCCGCACCGCAAAGGCAAAGAGCGGCTGCGAGAGCAAGGCCTGTGCGCATCAAGGGGGTGGGCATCAAAGCGACTCCAGAAAACGCAGAAGCGCGGCCCGCTCGTCGGGCTCCATGGCGACGACCGCATCGCGGGCGGCTTTCGCTTCGCCGCCGTGCCACAGGATCGCCTCCAGCGCGTTGCGAGCCCGCCCGTCGTGCAGCATCATCGTATGACCGTTGACGGTTTCCGTCAGGCCGGAGCCCCAAAGCGGCGCGGTGCGCCATTCACGTCCCGTAGCGTCGCCCACCGGACGACCGTCCGCAAGCCCCTCCCCCATGTCGTGCAGCAGCATGTCGGTGTAGGGCCAGATCAGCTGGAAGCGGAACTGCTTCTGCTCCGCCTCGCGGCTGGTGACGAATTTCGGCCGGTGGCACGACGCGCACCCAGCCGCATGGAAGAGTTCCTTTCCGTCCAGAACGTGGCGGTCGTCGACATTACGGCGCATGGGCACGGCGAGATTGCGGGAATAGAACGCGACAAGCTCCATCACAGGGTCCGGCGCTTCCGTGTCTCCGAGATTGGCCTGGATGCCCGAGGGCATGGAGCGGCAGTCGGCCTGTGCCGTTGTGCAATCGCCCCACGGATCCGGGTGAGAGGGGGTCGCGATGCCGATGTCGCCGGCGAAAGCGTCGGCAGCCTGCGAATGCACCGTCGGCATGGTCGCCTTCCAGCCGAAACGGCCGATCATCGGCTCGCCGGTATCCGGGTTGCGGTTCCACGAAACCTTGCCGGAGATGCCGTCTCCATCGGCGTCATCCAGGTCGGCGCCCGCGATGATGTCACCGGGATGGATCGCCTCCAGCAGCCCCAGCCCGATCATCTGCGGCGTCACGCGCGGCGAAATCATCGCCTCCGGGTCCATCGGGCCGTAACCAAGATCGGTGATTGTGTAGCTTGGCTTGCGAAGCGTCACCGTCTCGCCGCCATTGAGCGCGACCGCGACCGGCTCGTAGGCAATGCGCATGTGACCTTCCGGGGTGAGGTCGCCAACGGCGAATTCCTGAAGCTGACCGCCATAGGTCGGTTCCGGGATCCGCATCATCGCCTTGGTGGCAATCGCCTCGCGCTCTGCATCGGTGCGCGGTGGCACCGAAAGACGCAGGAACATGGACGAGGCGATCTCGTCGGCTCCCGGCGGACGACCGCGTCCATCCTTCAGATGACAGTTCTGGCAGGCCCTTGAATTGTAGAGAGGGCCGAGACCGTCGGACGCCTTGGTGGAGGAGGGCGAGGAAACCCAAAGCTTGCGGAAAAGCGCATTGCCGAGCTTGAAGTCGCGCTCCTGCTTGAAGGTCAGATTGGCTGAAAACTGGGAAAAGGCATCCCGGTTGACGAGCTTGCGCGAGGTCGCTGCCCCGCCCTGCATCGTCTCGAAGCGTTCGGGCTTTGAAAAGTCGCCGGTCGTCTTGACCACTTTGGCGACGCGCGCACGGTCTTTCGGCGTGAGATCGGTGCGCCAGGAAAGAACGCCGTCAGCGCGCACGGGCTGCCACGAAACGGCAAGAGCGGCACAGGCGATGACGGTCAGCGTGGCGGCAAGAACGGGAGCAACCCGCAACAAGCGATCGGCTGGGCATGACCGGAACGGGATCATGTGGGTCGGCTTCCTTGTCTTGGTCCTGTGGTCACAAGCGCGCCGACAAGGTCTCCTCCCCTGAAAACGCGCAACAGCCCGCACCCCCTCGTGGCGCTGCCCGGCGACGGGCGGACGTGACGAAGGTTCACGGACGGAAGACGGGCGGCACAACGGCACCGCCCGCGTCCCTTAATTCAGTCCTATTGAAAAACGGCGTCCGGGTTGTCTAGGCTATCGGAGCCCTCAACTTCCAGCGCTTCCAGATCGAGAACCGCCACGGCACGCTCGATTGACCGGGTCTGATCGATCAGCGCATTGATCGCGGCCTGAACGACGGCGTTTCCCGCGTCATTGCCCTCGCCGATCATCTGGTCGTAGGCCTCGACCGTTTCACCGCGTTTCTTCATCTCGGTGAAGGCCGCATGCGTGGCTTCAAGCTTGGTGCCCAGCTCTTCGGCAACCCCGGCATCGGCGTCCCCGACGAGATCGGCGACACTCGGCCCCTCCACGATAGACCCGTCCACACGCTGGTAGCGGCCCTCATAGACGTTCTTGATGCCAAGCGCGTCGTAGTAGTGCGAGTTGAAGGTGTTGTCGGAGAAGCAGTCGTGCTCTTCTTCCGGATCGTGGAGCAGCAGACCGAGCTTCATGCGCTCGCCCGCCAGTTCGCCGTAGGACAGCGAGCCCATGCCTGTCAGGATCGTGCGAAGCGCTCCGGCTTCGCCGTTTTCCATCAGCGCCGTGCGCGCCGCGCCGCCGTCCTTCCAATTGCCGACCATCTCTTCAAGATCGGTCAGCAACAGATCGGACGCCGAAGACAGATATGCGGCGCGGCGCTCGCAATTTCCGCCCGTGCAATTGGCAGGATCGAAGTCGGTTGCCGGACGCGCGCCGGCACCGGCATTTGTGCCGTTCAGATCCTGCCCCCACAGCAGGAACTCGATGGCGTGATAGCCAGTGGCCACGTTGGCTTCGACATCGCCGGCTTCCTGCAACGTACCTGCCAGAAATTCCGGCGTGATCGTGGAGGCATCGACCTCCTCGCCATTGATCGTGATCGTCTTGTTGGCGATCACGTTGGCCGTATAGAGCTCGTTTTCATCAGATTCCGCGCCATAGGAAGACGCATCGACGTAGTCAATCAGGCCCTCGTCGAGCGGCCAGGCGTTCACCCGCCCCTCCCAATCATCGACGATGGCGTTGCCGAAACGATAGGCCTCGGTCTGCTGATAAGGTATGCGGGCGGCGAGCCAGGCTTCGCGTGCCGCTTTGAGACTGGCGTCGCTCGGCGCGGCGACCAGCTTTTCGATCGCGGCATCAAGCTCCTTCGCCGTCGTCAGAGAATCCTCGTAGCCGGCAAGCGCGATATCGGCATAGGTCGAGATGACCTCTGACGGTTTTGTCTCCGCGAGCGCGGCTGTGGCACTCAACGCCAATACCGCGGCCGCCGTCGTTGTCCTCATGAATTTCACCAGCATGTCTCCCCTTTTTGATGCTCTGGACGGGTTCCCGAATGGCCCTCGGCGCGCAGTGCGCCGCCGGACAAATTCCGGATTTTCAATTCAATGGAAATGCTGCCGCCCCGGCCGCAGCGCGATATCCTCGATCACCGGCCTGGGTACCGGGATCAGGTGCTGGCCGATGCTGTCGAGCATCTCGCCGAAGCTTCGTGCCGTCTCGACGGCTTCCGCGATATGCTCGCAGCCGATCAGTTGCGTCGCCGCAGCTTCCAGCGCGTCGTTATCGCGGTGCTGTACACAGGCAACCATGGACACCGCCATGCACTCGTCCCGACACAGCTTTCGGCAGCCGTAGGGGAAAAGACAAACGGAACGTGCGGAATTCGAACGGATGGCACGCACCCAGCACGACAGCTCGGCCATTGCGGAACGGGCCTGCTTGGGCCCCAGCGCCTTGGCATAGAGGTTCCACGCCATTTCCCAGCACTGGATATCGCCCGTGTCATACCCCGCCATCCAGCGGCGGAACCCCTCCACCACGAGCCGCTCAGGCAGGCGGTCGAGATAGCCGTTCCTTGCGGTGGAGGACGAATGGATGCCGTTTGCCACGCCGCTACCCTCGCCCGGGAATATCGACCGGACACAAGAAAGTGACGCCACCGTCCGAAACCGAACAGTAAAGCCGAGTTAAACAGGCACGGCGCGTTGCGCCATGCAAATGGATCACGTCAAACATCTCTACCCCCAATCGACCGGGTTCAAGGCCCCGCCATTAAAGGACGAATACCGATTGACCCAAGGGCCTTCAGCCTTGCCTACATTGCCTATGGTCACGTGGGTGTCAATAAAAACTTGAATGCAAAGCTCAATTTAGAACGACTAAAAACTGAAAAAGAACAGCCAATTCTGGGTACGAATGTGAATATTCTTCCGGTTCCGATAAATTACACCGATTTAAGAGGAAACTATTCTGTTCGATAGAAACATTTACTATAATTAATTAAGAGCATGTGGAACCTGCGGTTTTCACAGACGTTCATTCAGCATTCGGAAAGGCGCGTTGCCTTAATCCTTCCATTCACTACAATAATGATCGGCTCATGCGAGATGGCAGCGGACATGCTGAAAAAACTGAAGAAATTTCTTCACGACGTGACAGTCGGCGAAGACGAGGACAAGGCATTCGACGCCGATGATCACCGCCTTTGCGCGGCGGCCTTGATGGTGCACATCATCTCCGTCGACGGTGTGGTGGATGATTCCGAGCGCAAGAAGCTCCGTCAGGTCCTTCAAAGCAGCTACGATCTGGACGAACAGAGTACGTCCGAGCTCATCGAGGAAGCCGGCAAGCGAAACAAGGAAGCGGTGGATCTCTACGGTTTCACCAGCGTGCTGAAACGCCGTCTCGACATCGACGGCCGCCGCAAGGTGGTGGAGATGATGTGGGAAATGGTGTTCGCGGATGGTGAAGTTCACGAGTTCGAGGACAACACCGTCTGGCGCGTCACCGAGCTTTTGGGCCTTCCCGCCTCCGACCGCCTGGCGCTGCGCCGCCGGGTGGCCACGCGCGAGAACATCCCCCTCGACAGCGACACGATCAATGGAGACGCGGACGCCTGAGACGGCACCATACCTGCATCAACGCATTGACCGCAGCGGCAAGTGGCATATTTATAAGTACGATACCCCGGAGACTGACTGCCTGCTCAATCGATGGGCCCGGGCACCCGACGCGAAGAAATACACAGACCGGCATACCGGGTTCGGAACGTGGAGCAGGCTTCGTGCCTGCGTACTTTTGTCCTGGCAACTGGAAATACCAAGTTCGACATGCAGGCTATGTCCTTTCAAGACTCCCACAAGAATTGCTCGCCAAAAGTCCTGATCGTCCTTCACCAGGAGACGTCCACGCCAGGCCGCGTGGGGCAGTCCCTGCGCAGGCGCGGGTTTGAACTGGACATCCGGCGTCCACGCTTCGGCGACAAGCTCCCCTCCACAATGGAGGGACATGCGGGCGCGGTCATCTTCGGCGGACCGATGAGCGCCAACGATTCTGACGCCTTCATCCACCGCGAGATCGACTGGTTCGACGTGCCGCTGCGCGAAGAGGCTCCCTGCCTCGGCATCTGCCTCGGAGCGCAGATGCTGGCGCGCAATCTTGGCGCCGAGGTTTGCCCCAATGCCGATGGCTTTGCCGAGATCGGCTATTATCCGATCACGCCCACGCAAGCCGGCAAGACCCTCATGCCATGGCCGGAAAAGGTCTATCAATGGCACCGGGAAGGGTTCGATCTGCCCGCAGGCGCGCAGTTGCTCGCAGAAGGGACCGTTTACCGCAACCAGGCCTTCCGCGTCGGCCCCGCCGCCTACGGCATCCAGTTTCACCCCGAATTGACACTCGCGATGCTTTACCGCTGGACCACCCGTGGGGCCCCGCGGATGCAGCTTCCCGGTGCCCAGGATCGGCGAGACCACTTCGCAGGCCGGGCGGTCTTCGATGCCGCCATCAAGACCTGGCTCGAGGATTTTCTTGACCGCTGGATCGGAACGGCGGAAAAGCCCGCCCGGCTCGCGGCCGCCGCCGAATAGGGTCCGCCCCGCCCCCGAGCGGCCACCTCCCCGCCTTTTCTCCATCGCGTTGCGCGATAGCATTTCCTTTGCCTGAACAGGCTCGTCGGGCACCGTGCCCGATCGACATCGCCTCCACATGCCCCGAAACGGGACGGAATGGTTAACGCTACGGATGTACTGCAGATACCACCCTTGCCACAGTGCCCTACATCTAGCGGCCCGCCGGCAGGATTTTCAACATCTTGCCAGAACGAAGGCGGAACATTCTCAAATCAGCGATTCGTACTTTCACTGTTCCCGTTCCCTTCGCTTCCTTACGTAAGCGAAGGTGAAACAGCGGCACGCCTTAACGGAATCTTTTGGCTTGACGTGAATCCGTAACTTTCCGGACAGCCCTCGTCAATTGGGGCCAAGAGTCTGAGGCGATTCAGCATTTGGTATCGCAACGCGGACCTCCCGCAGCATGTCGTATAGAACAAATCCTGAATCCGCCCATGTCATCGATTCGGTCCTTCTTTGTTCAAGAGTCGTTCCTTTTTCGCGCATTCGTAGCCCATCGCCGCGATCGCGATGGCTCCGCCCTGCTACACGAAGCCGCTTCGGTCTCTGCGTAAAAGGAAGCGACAAGAACGCGCCAGCTGTGCTAGATCAACGCGCCGGCAACCGCTCCGCCTGCCTGCGAGGGTCCGGACGTTCATCTTTCATGATGACATGAACGACGCGAGGGACGAGTGGAGCGACAGGGCGAACCCACCTGGCGGCAAGAGATCGCCGGACCGCAATTGTTGACCCGAAAAGGCGATTGGATCCGCAACACGTAAAGTTGCCCCGAACCGTAATTGGGCCGTGACGGGCCGAAAACGGCGAACCAGCTAGCACCAGATCTTCAAGTTTCATGCTTCGCAACCTGCAAATGCCGCTTCCGCCGGCCGTGCGTGCCCGCACAGTGACGGCGGTACTGGGCCCGACCAATACCGGCAAGACCCATCTCGCCATCGAGCGCATGCTGGCGCATCCCACCGGGATGATCGGCCTGCCGCTGCGGCTGCTTGCGCGCGAAGTCTACGGCCGGGTGACGGCGCGGGCGGGCGAAGATGCTGTGGCGCTCGTCACCGGCGAAGAAAAGATCGTCCCCAAGAACCCGCGCTTCTGGGTCTCCACCGTGGAGGCCATGCCGCTGGACATCGAAACCGACTTTCTGGCCATCGACGAGGTTCAGCTCGCTGGCGACTTCCATCGCGGCCATGTCTTTACCGATCGCATCCTGAACCTGCGCGGCGCGCACGAGACCCTGCTTCTGGGTGCCGCCACGATGCGGCCGATCCTGGAAAAGTTGCTTCCCGGCCTCAACGTGGTGACGCGGCCGCGCATGTCGGTGTTGAGCTACGCCGGCTCACGCAAGATCACGCGCGTTCCGCCACGCTCCGCCGTCGTCGCCTTTTCCGCCGATGAGGTCTACGCCATCGCCGAGCTGATCCGCCGCCAGCGGGGCGGAGCCGCCGTGGTGCTGGGATCGCTCAGCCCGCGCACCCGCAACGCCCAGGTGGAGCTGTTCCAGTCCGGCGACGTGGATGTGCTGGTGGCGACCGACGCCATCGGCATGGGCCTCAACCTCGATGTCGACCACGTCGCCTTTGCCGCCGACCGCAAGTTTGACGGCTACCAGCACCGCAACCTGACGCCGGCCGAGATCGGCCAGATCGCGGGTCGGGCCGGGCGCCACATGCGCGATGGCACGTTCGGCGTCACCAGCCGCGTCGCCCCCTTCGACGACGAACTGGTCGAACATCTGGAAACCCATCGGTTCCAGCCGGTGAAGATGCTGCAGTGGCGCAATGCCGCGCTCGATTTCGAATCGCTGGAAGCTCTGCGCAACAGCCTCGACAAGGTGCCCGGAGAGCCCGGTCTGACGCGCGCACCGCCGGCCGTTGACCAGATTGCGCTTGAGTTTCTGACGCGAGACAGCGATATCCGCGCGCGGGCGGATCGTCGTGACAGGGTTTCGTTGCTTTGGGATTGCTGTCAGGTCCCTGACTATCGCAAGATCGCGCCGGCCAATCACGCCGACCTGATCTCGACGATATTCACTTTCCTGGTCGACGAGGGACGGATCCCCGACGATTGGTTTGCCCGCCAGGTCGCCCATGCCGACCACATGGACGGAGACATCGACACGCTTGCCAACCGGATCGCGCATATCCGGACCTGGACCTTCGTCGCCAACAGGCCGGACTGGCTTGGCGATCCGGTTCACTGGCAGGATGTCACACGAGACGTGGAAAACAGGCTGTCGGACGCCTTGCATGAACGCTTGACCCAGCGTTTCGTGGACCGGCGGACCAGCGTATTGATGAGACGGTTGAGAGAGAACGCAATGCTCGAAGCGGAAATCACCGCAACAGGGGACGTGCTCGTCGAGGGCCAGCATGTCGGCCATCTCCAGGGATTCCGCTTTGCACCGGACGCGGGCGTGGAAGGCAATGGGAGCCTTGACGCCAAGGCGCTGCGCGCTGCGGCGGGAAAGGCGCTGGTCAGTGAGATCGAGACCCGCGCCGAGCGCGTGTCCGCAGCCCCCAATACGGACTTCGCACTTGCCTCGGACGGCGTCATCCGCTGGAAGGGCGAGGTCGTGGCGAAGCTCGTGGCAGGCGACGACGTCCTCAAGCCGGGTTTGCTGCTGCTGGCGGACGACCTGTTGAGCGGCCCCGCCCGCGAAAAGGTTCAGGCCAGGCTCGACCTGTGGCTCAAGACCCATGTCGAAACACTGCTGAAGCCGCTTTTCGATCTGCGCGATTCGACCGAGGTCGAAGGCATCGCGCGCGGCGTCGCATTCCGCATGGTTGAGGCGCTCGGTATTGTGGAGCGTCCCGAGATCGCGGAAGACGTGCGCCAGCTCGACCAGCCGATGCGCGCGGTTCTGCGCAGGCTCGGCGTCCGTTTCGGCGCCTACCACATCTACATTCCCGCCCTGCTGAAGCCCGCGCCGAGCCAGCTGATCGCGAAGCTCTGGGCACTGAAGAATGGCGATCTCGACATGCCTGGGCTGGCGGAGCTGCCGCAGCTGTCCGCGTCCGGGCGCACCTCGATCCCGGTCGACCCGACCTTCGCCAAGCAGCTCTACCGCGCCGTTGGCTATCGTGTTTGCGGAGAGAGAGCTGTGCGTGTCGACATTCTGGAGCGCCTGGCCGATCTCATCCGCCCGCTGATCTCGTGGAAAAAGAGCGTGGCCGAAGGCCAGCCACCCCGTCCGGAAGGCGCGATCGACGAAGGCGGCGGTTTCACCGTCACGGTGGCGATGACATCGCTTCTCGGCTGCTCGGGCGAGGACTTCAATTCCATTTTGAAGTCGCTCGGCTATCGCTTCGAACGCCGCGAAATTCCGAACCCGGCCCTGCAGCCGGCCGAGGCCGAAACGCCGACGCCCCCTGCGGTCGCGGACGAGACGCAAGCGGCCCCTGCCCCGGGTGACGCTGAAGCTGAAGCAGACGTGGAGATCTCCGCCCACGCATCCGCTCAGGACGGGCCCGACGAGACGCCGCAAAGCGAAGCTCCGGCGATCGTTAACGCTGCGCCGCAGGAGGTTCCCGCAGACACTGCAGGTGAACTGACGGCGGCCCCTCAACCGGCGGACGAAGACGCCACCAAGGCGCAGGACGCGGCCGCAGCTGAACCGGAAAGCGCTGACGCCGCAGATGCCGACGCCTCGCTCCTCGAGACAGACGCCGCCCCTCAGCCCGTGCAGAGCTCCGATGAGCCGACCGCAAGCGCTGCGCCTGCCACGACCACCACGGACGAGCCCAAGGGCGAAGAAGAGATCCCCGCGACGATCGCCGTGGAAATCTGGCGTCCCGGACGCGGAGATCGCCGGCGTCATGGCGGCAGGCCGCAGCAGCGTGCGCGCTCGAGCGAGGACGGACAGGCCCCGCAAGGTCGCCCGGCCCGGCGCGGCGGTGACGGCAAACGCCAGGGCAAGGGTGGCGGACAAGGTCGCTCGGGCGAAGGCGCCGGCTCACAAGGGCACGGTAGGCCCGGTCAGGGCGGGCAGGGAAAAGGCGGCGGCGAAGGTCGTGGCGGCCGTCCCCCCAAGAGCGGCGGCAAACCGCATGGCGGCAGGGACGACCGCAAGGCGCCGCGCCGCATCGATCCGGATTCCCCCTTTGCAGCTCTGGCGGCACTCAAGGCCAGCATGGAAAAGCCGAAGGACGGCAAGTAGGCCCGCAACGGCGTGGAGACGGACAAGCCGAAGGTCGGGAGGTGAGGGATGCCTGGCGTCGAGGAACAGGGCCGGCTGCGCATCGACAAGTGGTTGTGGCACGCGCGCGTGACCAAATCTCGCTCGCTGGCCCAGAAGCTCGTTGCCTCCGGTCATGTCCGCCTCAACAAGGAGCGCGTCAGGGGTGCAGCACAGCAGGTGCGTGCCGATGACGTGCTGACCGTCGCGCTGGAGCGCCGCGTTCTGATCTTGCGCATCCGTGCGCTCGGCCACCGCCGCGGCCCGGCCGCCGAAGCACGCCTTCTCTATGAGGATCTCAGCCCGCCCCCCGCACCGCGGGAAGAGCGTCCTGCGCCCGTCGCGTTGCGCGATGCCGGCACGGGCCGTCCCACCAAACGCGAACGCAGACAGTTGGAGCGCTTTTTCGACGACGGCAGCGACGAGAGTTGACGCGAGGATCTTCCTGCCTGGTCTTGCAGGTTGATCTTGCCCGTCAAAACGGCTAGAGCGGCGTCGAGACAGCAACGAGCCCGGTACCCTGCCGCCAATCCAGCACCGGACCGAAGCCAGAGACGAAACCGGCACCGAAGTAAGGAAACTCTCCGGATACGGTGCCTGCGAGCAAAATCTTTCTGGCGGTCGCCGCCGTTTTCGCCGAAACATGCGGGTGATTAGCCGCCCGCCGAAGAGAGGGATGCGATGACCTACGTCGTCACCGACAATTGCATCAAGTGCAAGTACACGGATTGCGTGGAAGTTTGCCCTGTCGACTGTTTCTACGAAGGCGAGAACATGCTCGTCATTCATCCCGACGAGTGTATCGATTGCGGTGTCTGCGAGCCGGAATGCCCGGCCGAAGCTATCAAGCCGGATACCGAGCCGGGCCTTGAGAAATGGCTGACGGTGAACGCCGAATATGCCGACAAATGGCCGAATCTTACGGTCAAGCGTGACCCAATGCCGGAAGCCGAGAAGTTTGACGGAGAGACGGGGAAGCTGGAAAAATACTTTTCCGCCGAGGCGGGCGAAGGCGACTGATTTCACGGGGGAAGTGGCAGGCCGGGTCCAAAAGGCCCGTCATATCCGCCGAAATGCAGGTTATCCCCGCGCAGATCGCCGCATTCGCCGCGACAGCATGTCGCGGCAGCGGGCCGTCGTTAACGATTTTGGCCCAGATCCTTTGTAATTTCCCATAATCGTGCTATATAGAGGGTCTAGTCGCCTCGCCCTCGGATCATGTTCCTCCTAGCGGAGGTTTTTTTGTGGTCGGAATCCGATCCAGGACGGACAGCCTCTCCGAGTCTGCCGTACCATGTTCGTACGACCCTTGCCAAGCGGCCGCGTCAAAAGAAAACGACGTCATAAGAACTCATCTGGGAACGAGACGAATTTGATCACCCCATGGCACACAGTGCGCGCCCGCCCGGGCTCTATGCCCGGTATCGACGCCATGTGCCTGTCCGTAGAAATTGATGCCCGCAAGGCGGAGCATCCCGACGCGCCTCTTCGAGGCCGTCTCTGCGCAGGAGTATAAAAGCGTATGGCACCCCCCGCAAAAAAGACCGCGCAGCGTCAGGGATTCAAGACCAGCGAATTTATTGTCTATCCGGCTCACGGTGTTGGACAGATCACGGCCATCGAGGACCAGGAAGTCGCCGGCCTCACGCTGGAACTGCTTGTCATCAATTTCGAGAAGGACAAGATGACTCTGCGCGTTCCCGTGGCCAAGATCGCCTCGGTGGGCATGCGCAAGCTCGCTGACCCTTCGACGGTCAAGAAGGCGCTGGAAACGGTGCGCGGACGGGCGCGCGTGAAGCGCACGATGTGGAGCCGCCGTGCGCAGGAATATGAAGCGAAGATCAATTCCGGCGATCTGATCTCCATTGCCGAGGTTGTGCGCGATCTCTATCGCTCCGATACCCAGCCGGAGCAGTCCTATTCCGAACGCCAGCTCTACGAAGCCGCGCTTGACCGCATGGCACGCGAAATTCAGGCCGTGAACCGGTCTTCCGAAACGGAAGCCATCCGCCAGATCGAGCAGAATCTCGCCAAGGCCCCCAAGCGCGGCGGCAAGGGCGACGAGGAGACGACAGAAGCGGAGGCCGAGGCCCCTGCCGAGGACGGCGCCGATGTGGAGCAGGAAGAAGCGGCCTGATACGGATGGTCTTTCCGATAGGCGCGCGGCAGAAGTGAGTCCTGTCCTGCCGTAGGAAATCCCGGCGCTGAGCGGGCTTCACGCTCTCGAAATCTGGAAAAATCAAGAACGGCGAGGATGCAAGTCCTCGCCGTTTTGCATTGTCGGGCACAGACTGTTCCGTAAGGTGCCCGGATCACAATTTCGCGAAGCCTCTTCCGAAAGCCAGGTTTTTCCTCAAAGATGCGCTTTTCCGGGTACCAACATCCTCTTGTGTCACGGACGTTTTGTCGTACCCTTCAAGCGGGTCTGGTGCCTGCACCGGAGGGCAACAACGCACCACAGGCCATCCGAAACAGCCGCACAGCAAAGCAAGTGCTGTTCAGACGTTTCATCCGGCACTTCCGATCGGGCCGCGAAAGTGGCAATGCGACGGAACAGTCCATTCGATGATGGTTCCGGAAAAATGTCAGCAACCCAGGAAACCAAACCCCGCCCCCGGGAGTTTCATTAGAGAATCAATCCGGACCGTCGCGTTCGAGCGCACGTCGTGTCCGGTTTCCCTTTCGTGGCCTTGGACCCGTCGTCCGGCCTAATCGAAAAATTCATGACGCGCAGCCCCCCGCTCAAGGGCTTCGCCGCTCACTGGTCCGTTCGACCTTGCGGCGGGTTTGTTTTGGGGCAAGTCAGGACAAACGGAGAACTGGGATGCAACATCCGGTCAGTCCTCGGCGGCAATTCGTACGCGCGGCCATGGCCGCGCCCTACCTCACACGCGAGGAAGAGCATGAACTGGCCCTGCGCTGGCGCGACCAGCAGGACACGAACGCGCTCGACCGCCTGACGACCGCACACATGCGGCTCGTCATCGCGCTGGCTGCGAAATTCCGCTATTTCGGCCTCTCAATGAGCGACCTCATCCAGGAGGGACATGTCGGCCTGCTGGAAGCCGCGGCCCGTTTCGATCCGGACCGCGAGGTTCGCTTCTCCACCTATGCCAGCTGGTGGATCCGCGCTTCCGTGCAGGATTTCATCCTGCGCAACTGGTCGATCGTGCGTGGCGGAACCTCGTCCACGCAAAAGGCCCTGTTCTTCAATCTGCGCCGTCTGCGCGCCAAACTGGGGACGGGCGCACAAGGCAAGACGGGCCAACAACTCTACGACGAGATCGCGGAAGCGATGGGCGTTAATTCCAAGGACGTCGCCCTGATGGACTCGCGCCTGTCGGCTCCCGACACCTCGCTCAACGTTCCGGTACTCGACGATGGCGGAACAAGCAGCGACAGGCAGGATTTTCTCGTCAGCAACGAACCGCTGCAAGACGAGGTCGTCGGCGGTGCCATCGATGAGGAAAGGCGGCGCGCCTGGCTTGCGAAGGCGCTTGGCGTGCTCAGTGAGCGGGAATTGAAGATCGTGCGCGAACGCCGCCTCTCCGAGGAAGGCGCCACGCTGGAGTCGCTCGGCGAGAAGCTCGGCATTTCCAAGGAGCGGGTGCGCCAGATAGAAGTGCGCGCCCTGGAAAAGCTGCGCGCGGCGCTTGTCACCGATCATCCCGGTATCGTCAGCACCGCAAGCTGAGCGAGCAGTATCTGGTTAAACGCCGTCTGGAGCCGGCCCGCCTTGCAAGGGGGCCGGCTCAACCTTTTCCCGCGCATTACCGCTCTTTCTCAATCGACGATCAGCTTGACAGACTGACCCGTTTCCAGCTGCTCCCCATCCGCCAGGCCGTTGAGCAGCTTGAACAGCTCGATGCGGCGGGCCGGATCGACACCGCTCATCCGGCGGGCCAGATCGTGGACAGTCTGACCGGTTGAGACCTCAGCGATACGGATCGTCAGTGGTCTCAACCGCGCCTGTTCCGTCAGGCTCAGCTGCCGGAAGCTCTCCAGCGTATCATTGAATGCCGTCAGGAACCCCTGCGAAGGATCGCGGGTCGCAAGGATGAAGCGGTAGACCGTCTCCCCCTTGCGCACGAGCCCGATGCGGAACGACCACCCTTCGGCAAGCGCCGTCGCCGTCACAGCCGGCAGGCCATTAACGGTTGTCTGGCGGATGGAATTTTCCACCAGACCGTTGATCCAGCCGGACTGGATATAATCCGAAAGGACTTCGGATGACACGAGATCCGCCCCGTCGAAACGCAATGCGGTTCCTTTTCCATCGCTGGCGAGCACCGCCTGCGGCGTGTTTTCGAGCGTAAATCCGTCAGGCACGGTAAAGCCGATACCAAGCGCCTTGTGCAGGAAGGACCGTCCGCGCACGAAACCTTGCAGCGGATCGTCGCCGTAAAGCATGCCATCGAGCTTGGCGAGATAGGCGTCGCGATCCTGTTCCCCGATCCCCGGCGCCCCGATCTGCCGCGCCTCGCGAATCGCCCTGGCAATCCTGTTCGGCGTCGCGGGATGGGTGGAAAGAAAATCGGGAGCCGACCTCGTTTCCGCGCGCGCCGTTTTGTAATCGGAGAACCGGCCCATGCTCTCCAGAAAGCGGGCCGCGGCATAGGGGTCATACCCGGCGCGTGCCAGAGTGCGCACGCCGATGGCATCGGCCTGTAATTCCTGGACCTGCGTGAAGCGCGCAAGCGAACGCTGGGAAGAGGCCACGGCCGCCTCCACCTCTTCCGGGTCGTCGACGATATTGGTGACAACCTTGCTCGCAAGCGCCGCCGCTTCTTCCTGCTGCTGGCGCGCCGCGCCATGATGGGCCGTCACATGCGCCATCTCGTGGGCCAGCACTGCGGCCATTTCCGATGTGTCGTTCGCCAAAGCCAGAAGACCTCGGGTGACATAAAGATAGCCACCCGGCAGCGCGAAAGCGTTGACAGCGGGCGAGTTCAGGATCGTGATCTTGTAGGTCTGCGAAGGATCTTCAGACGCCGCGACCAGACGGCCGACCGCTCTCGCCACGGCTTCCTCGGCGCCTGCATTCTTGTAGACGCCTCCATAGCTCGCCACCACGCGCGGATGTTCGCGCGCGCCGATAGAGGCTTCCGAATCCTTACCGAAGAAGACTCGCGAATTGTTGTTGAGCGGTATCTTGCTGGAACTGGTCAGCTGGCATCCGGCCAACGCCACTGCGAATACAGCGGCGAGAGCCACGCGCGCGCACGGGCGCAGGCGACGACATTGCTTCATCGCGAAAACCTGCAAGCGTCCCGCTCTGCCCGGCCACCGGCCTTGTGTCTGAGCCGAAATACTAGCCACCTCTTCCAATCACTTCGATCGCGTCCGGATAAAGGACATCGATCACCGCACCATTCCAACGCTCAAGCCAGCCCCTCACACGGACATAACGCCCGGCCATGGTCTGTGGATCCCGGCCGGCTGCGCGAAAGGCGCTCGCCCTTCCAGCGGGAATAGTTACAGTAAAATCGCGAGACCAGTCGCGCCCGAAGTTCAGATAGTGCCTTCGCGACGTTGCGCCAACGGAAACCACAATTCCGGCGACAATACGATAGCTGCCTGCCCGGTCCGCGAGATCACGTTCACGAGAGGACAGCACGCGATTGACGGAGAGGCTCCAAAGCCCGCGCTTCGCCCCTCGCGCCGCCGCTTCGCTGCGGTAGAGCGCCGCCGCACAGCCGGCCGGCGAACCCTCGGGTTCCACACGCACGATGCCGTTTTGAACCAGCGCAGCCTGCAGCCAGTCGACCGGCCCGCCTCCAGGGTCCCCGACGGCTTCCACATGCGCAACCAGTCGCTGCCAGCGATCCGGCGCCAGCGTCAACGGATGCACGACAACTGACCGGCCGATTCGCGTACGCAGGGCTTTCAGCAATTGCGGACCGGGACCTCCCGCGGCAGTCGCGACATCGGCAAGCCTGACATCGCCGGTCTCTCGTGCGTCTCCACCATAGACTACGGCAAGACTGCCATCCTCGTTGACCGCCGTGACGCTCGCCGATCTTGTATCAGCTGCACGGCAAGCTTCAGCCAGCGGCTCCGCAGTGGCCGGCAGCGTTGCGAACCATATTGCGAGGATCGCCGGCAAGAACCGGCTTGATCGCGACGCCATGACAAAACGCTCCGCAGGCGCGTCTCTCGCGGACATGACTGTCCGGAAATAACAACCCGCATTCGTCGAAAAGTGAGTTACGCGCACCATACTGGAAAGCTATGCAAAATGCCTCCCACCAGGTGCAACGCCCATCCAAACATGCTAAAGGGCATTTCTGCCGTTAGCCTCAGGCTGTTGCCGATTGCGGCACGCACAGACGGTCAAGGGGCCCCGTAGCTCAGCAGGATAGAGCATCAGATTCCTAATCTGAGGGTCGCGCGTTCGAATCGCGCCGGGGTCACCACATTCCGCCTACCCCCGTACATGTCGAGGCATGCACTGGACTTGAAGGCGAAATGCGCACAGTGATGCGGATGTATTTCATCGTCACCACCTAACGCAAAAAAGTGCGGCGGCGGCAAGGGCATGAGCAAATCAGGTTGCTCGACGCCTCGACTGTCACGAGACCGATGGGCGTTCGAATTCCGGTATATCGACGGTGAATGTTGCCCCTTCGCCGGGCCTCCCTTCCGCAGTGAGTTTCCATCCGTGGCGGCGGGCCACCATATCGCAGATGGCTAGACCTATCCCGCTTCCGGGAAATTCCTGACGCCGGTGCAGACGGCGAAACGGTTGAAGAATCGTCTCCGCGTACTGGGGCTCGAAGCCAATTCCGTTGTCCTCGATGGAAATCCGGAGATGCCGGCTTCCCGCGTCGTCGATCCGGGCACGGATAAGAACGGACGGCGTGCGCCCGGATGCCCGGTATTTCAGGGCGTTGCCGATGAGATTGCGGAAAAGCTGTGTGATCGCGGTCGGGTCGCCCGAGACGGACACGGGCGGAATATCAATCCGGATATCGGCATCGTGCGCTGCCTCCTCGTGGCGGATCTCCTCCACCAGCCCATCCACCATATGCGCAAGATCCACCGGCTCGCGCACGAGGCTTTCACTGCTGGAGCGGGAGAAGGTCAGCAGGTCCGAAACCAGCCGCGAGGCTCGGCGCGACGCGTTTTCCAGCACCTCAAGTGCGTAATCGATGTCATCATGGTTGTCTTCCACCAGGGCGCGCTGGAGCATTTCGGTGAAATACCGGATCTTCCGCAGCGGTTCCTGAAGGTCGTGCGACGCGATCGAGGCGAAATTCTGCAAGTTTTCGTTGAGCCGCTCCAACTCCGCGTTTCTCTGTTCGATCCGGGAGTGCTCCTGATCGAGTTCGCTGATGTCCGTTACGAACAGAACAACACCTGCGGAAGGTTGGCGCGTAATCACCGCCTCCACGTCGACCGCCTTGCCCTGCCGACTCCAGATCGCCAGCGCAATGCCGCCTGTTCGGGTGAAGGTGCCGCTGACCGTGTCAGCCGCAGCGTCGGCGGCCTTGCGCATGTTCTCCGGCACGATCTCATGAAAGAAGCGAGCAACCAGTTCCGACCGCCCATACCCGAAAAAGCGCAGAAACTGATCGCTCGCATCAATGATGGCACCGCGCCAGTCGAGCATCAGCAACATCGCAGGCGCGACCCGGAAAGCGCCCCTGTAGTGGGCTTCCGCAGAGGCTTCCACCCGCTGTACCCTCTCCGGGAGAGCGGTATCGCCATGTGTCGGAGCTTTGGGGAAACCGGCGCCGGGGCGCCTGGCGCGGTCAGGAGAGAGTCCTCCGGGCGGGATTCGGCCGGCGATGATCTGCGAGACCGCCGATAAGGCGGCTCTCGTCATCTCGCTTACCGATCCGACATGCGCCGATCTGTTGGCAAACAGAACAAGACCATCCCGCCCACCCGGAATGCGCAACGGTGCCGAGAGGAAACGGGGGGCGGGCTGATCTGCCTGATACGCAACAGTTGAACATTCGCTGCCGCAGCCCTGCCCGCCGATGCTGCCGGCCATTTCGACGACCTCCCGCGCAAGGTCTTCCATGCCGGCCCGCGCATCCCCGTTCATGCCGGATGCCTGACGGGCATCCAGGCAGACCTCGTACCGGCCGTTTCCGTCCGGCAGACACACAGCCGCAAAATCGGTATCGAAAAAGTTGCTGGTCCGGGCAAGCACCGCGGCCACCCACGCTTCGACCGGCTCCGTGCCCCCCGCCGCGCACGTACCGATATCGGCGAGCAGTTCCGAAAAGCGGGTCGCCTCCGGCAGGGGGCGAACCAGACCGAGCCGCACCGCAACCTGTTCGTGGGAATCATGAACACAGAAAGACGAGATCGTCGCGTCGAGCACGAGGCGGCTCTTGCGCAACACCTGTGCACGTGTCGGCTGCGACCAGCCGCCATCGCAGCCGTCAACGGCCAGCGCTGACGGAGTCTCGGGCAACGTGACGAAGCGGGATGCATCAGCGCCGGTCAATTCGGATACGGAAAAACCGGACAACCGCTCGAACGCCGCATTCGCAAAGACGACGCCTCCCGCAGCATCAATACCCATGACGGCATCCGGGAAATCCCGGAGTGCCTCAAAATACCATTGAACGTCCCTCGGCAATTGGAGTCCCCGGTGCAGGGTAGCGGATCGCAATTACGCACATTAACATCTTAGCTTGATTGAACCTCTACGCATGAATACGCAATGGTAAAACTCTCATGCACACCGCTCCCTTGACATCCCTCTACGGCATGTCGCTATTGGAGCGATACGCAAAATGCCCGGCAGAGGATTGCGGCCACCCGCCGTCGCGCACGCCCGGTACAAACACCCGCTCAGATCGCGAGGTACTCGTGGCGCAATTCTTCGTTGTCGAGCACCTCGCGCGCTGTTCCGTCGAAAACAACCTGCCCCATGTCGAGAATGATCGCCTTGTCGGCAAGCTTCAGAGCCGCCACGGCATTTTGCTCGACGATAATCGTGGTGATGCCGAGTTCCTTCACACCGGCCACGATGCGCTCGATCTCCTGAACGATGACGGGAGCCAGTCCCTCGTAGGGCTCGTCCAGCAACAGCAACTTCAGGTCGCGCGCCAGTGCTCGAGCCACGGCAAGCATTTGCTGCTCCCCACCCGACATCGTGACGGCCTCCTGCTTGCGGCGTTCGGCAAGGCGGGGGAAATGTTCATAGATGCGTTCGAGCTCCCAGCCTCTCGGTTCCGCAACCTGTGAGAGGATGAGGTTTTCCTCCACCGTCAGGCCCGAAATGATCCGTCGGTCTTCCGGCACGAGCTGCACCCCCGAACAGGCAGCCTCATGCGATTTCATGGAGTGGAGGGGATTGCCGGCGAGCCAGATCTCGCCACGCTTGAGCTCCGGCACTTCCGTGCGCGCGATGGTGCGCAAGGTCGACGTCTTGCCGGCACCGTTGCGCCCGAGCAGCGCGACGATCTCTCCTTCGAGGATCTCGAAGGAAACACCCTGCACGATATAGCTTTCACCGTAGTAGGAATGGATATCCCTGACGGAGAAGAACGGTTCGGCCCTGGCCGCCGGCTGCGTCCGCACGTCTGCGGCATCTGCTGTCATTGCATTCATCACTGCGCCTCCCCGAGATAGGCTTCCTTGACCTTGGGATCGTTACGCACCTCTTCCGGCGTTCCTTCCGCAATGATTCGGCCTTGCGCGAGCACCGAAATCCGGTCGGCCAGGCTGAAGACCACATGCATGTCGTGCTCGATGATGACCTTCGTCATCCCGCGTTCCTTGATCTTCTTCAAAAGATCGATGGTGCGGTTGGTATCGTGCCGCGACATGCCGGCGGTCGGCTCGTCGAGCAGCAGAAGGCGCGGATGCTGAACGAGCCCCATGGCAAGTTCAAGCCGCCGCTTGTCGCCGCGCGACAGGCTCGCCGCCTCCAGATCCTTCTTCTCGATGAGGCCGATATCCTCCAGCACGCTCTCCGCTTCCGCCCGGATTCCGCTTTCGCGGACAAGCCCAGACCACGCGTTGAAAGTGAAGGCTCCGTCGCGCTTGGCGAAAGCCGGAATCATCACGTTGTGGAGCAGGCTCAGATCCGGAAAGATTTCCGGCGTCTGGAAGACGCGGGCAACCCCGAGCTGGTTGATCTCGTGCGGCTGACGTCCGGTGAGCGCCTTGCCATTGAAGATCACGGCGCCCGAATCCGGCACGATGCGGCCCACGCAGACGTTCAGCAATGTCGACTTGCCGGCTCCGTTCGGACCGATGATCGCGTGCGTCTTGCCCTCCTCGATCTGCAGATCGATGTTGGAGAGCGCCCGCAAGCCGCCGAAACTCTTGTCGACGTCGGCCACATGCAAAACGATGTCGTTCATGTCCTGACCTCACTCCGCCGGTTGCGCTGCGCCGGCCGGGCTTTGGGGCCCGTCACGCCGGAATAGTTTCGTCAGGCGCCTGAATCCTTCCATCACGCCGCCGGGCAGGAAGATGACGACCAGCATGAACAGCATGCCGAGTGTCAGCTGCCATCCTTCACCCACGAACAGGCTGGTAAAGGAGACCACGATTTGCTCCAGGCCGTTCGGCAGCCCCGAAAAGACGTCGTGCAGCACCCGCTCGTTGTAGGCGGAAAAGATGTTCTCGAAGTACTTGATGATGCCTGCGCCGAGAAGGGGCCCAAGCAGGGTTCCGGCACCGCCGAGAATGGTCATCAGCACGACCTCGCCCGACGCCGTCCATTGCATACGCTCCGCGCCTGCAAGCGGATCGGTAACCGCGAGCAGCGAACCGGCTAGCCCTGCATACATGCCCGACACGACGAAGGCGGCAAGCGTGTAGGGCCGGGTGTTGAAGCCGGTATAGTTCATGCGGTTCTGGTTGGACTTGATCGCCTTCAACGCCATCCCGAACGGCGAGCGGAAAATCCGCAGCGCGAAGAAGAATGCGATGATCAGCGCCACCGCGCAGACATAGAACCCACTCCAGCCGAGGATCTCCATGCCGAAGAAGCTCGGCGTCGGCAACCCCGACTGGGCGATGCCCAGCGCGTGGTCGAGAACCCGCGCATCGCCTTGCGACAGCTGGAGGCCCGTCTCACCGTTGGTGATCGGCGTGAGCACCGAATAGGCGAGGTTGTAGGACATCTGCGCGAACGCCAGTGTCAGGATCGAGAAATAGATGCCCGAGCGGCGCAGCGACACGTAGCCGATGAACAGCGCGAACAATCCGGCGACAATCACGCCGAAAAGGATGGCCGGTACCACATTCATGCTGAAGAGCTTGAACGTCCACACGGCAGCGTAGGACCCGACACCGAGGAAGGCGGCATGGCCGAAGGACAGATACCCCGTCAGGCCGAACAGGATGTTGAAGCCGATGGCGAAGATGCCATAGATGGCGATCTTCTGCAGAAGGTCCGGATAGCCGGCCCCGATCGGGGCAAGCCAGATCGGCATGGTCAGCACCACCAAGGTGAAGACCGCCATCAGGACCATGTCGTTACGCAGGAAGTTGCTGTTCATGGCTTAGCTTTCCATCACCCCGCGACGTCCCATCAGGCCGCGCGGCCTGACAAGCAGGATCACCACGGCGACGAGATAAATGATGATTTGGTCGATGCCCGGCAGAATGTCCTTCACTTGCGTCATGGAGGCGAAGGATTGCAGGACGCCGAGAAGGAAGCCGGCGAAGACTGCGCCCGGCAGGGAGCCCATGCCACCGACCACGACCACGACGAAGGACAGGACCAGGAACTCCATGCCCATGTGATAGTCGGGCGGAAGGATCGGCGTGTACATGACACCGGCGAGCCCTGCCACGACGGCGGCGACGCCGAATACGACAGTGAAGCGCCGCTGGATGTTGATGCCGAGCAAGCCGACCGTCTCGCGATCCTGCATACCGGCGCGAACGACCATGCCGTAGGTGGTGAATTGCAGGAACGAAAAGACCCCGGCAATGATCGCGAGCGAGAAGGCGAGATAGATCAGCCGCCACCATGGATAGACGACGGCCGCGCCGAGCCCCAGCCATTCGCCGATTGCGGCGCTTCCCGCCACCGCGTCCGGCGCGCCGGTCGGGATCGGATTAGCGCCGAAGGCGGTCTTCACGATCTCCTGAAGGACGATGGCTAGGCCGAAAGTGACGAGGATCTGCTCTGCGTGGCTGCGCTTGTAGAAGAAGCGGATGAGACCGCGTTCCATCACCAGCCCGATCAGCAGCATGACGGGAATCGCCAGCAGGATCGACAGAGGCACGGCGTAGTCGATGACCGCCTTGCCGGTGTCGCCGAACCAGACCTCCAGATAGGGGATCTCCTTGTAGGCATCGAAGAAGGTGACGCCAGGGTCCTTCACCTTGACGGACAATGTGAGCAGCTTTTGCATCGTGACCGCGCAGAAGGCGCCCAGCATGAAGAGCGCCCCGTGTGCGAAGTTGACGACGCCGAGCGTGCCGAAAACCAGGGTCAGCCCGAGGGCGATCAGCGCGTAGGCTCCGCCCTTGTCGAGCCCGTTGAGAAGCTGGAGTACGAACGCATCCATAGGGGTTACGCCGAATTTCTAAGGGATATCGGGGAGTGCCCGCCGCCGGCAGGACCATCCAGGATACGACCAGGTCGGGATCCAACCCGGTCAGGATATGACCTGAAATGCCGTTTCGAACAGCGGAACACGTTGAGGGCCGGCCGCCCCGCCGAAACCACCAGCCCACAAGGGGAGGCAGACGTCAGCGGGCGGCCGGCCGGCTTTCTTGTCGTCAGCCGCAGGTACCCAATTCACCACCGAAGATCGTGGGATCGTAGGTGACTGCCTCCGCCGGCACTTCCTTGACCACCTTGAGGAGGTCGAACTGGCTCGACGGGTTCTCGTTGCCGCGCACCACCAGGACGCTCTTGAAGCACTGGTGATCGGCACCGCGATAAAGCGTCGGGCCGTTGCCCATGCCGTCGAACTCGAAGTCCTCAAGCGCCTTGATGACCTCGCAGGGATAAAACGTTCCGGCCCGCTCGCAGGCGTCCGCATAAAGCAGCGTCTGAACGTAGCAGGTGTGCGCGGCCTGGGACGGCGGGAAACCGTATTCCTGGCCGAACGACTTGACGAATGCCTGCGAGGCGGCGTCCTGCAGCGACCAGTTCCAGTTGGTGGTACCGAGGATCCCCTTGATGGCGTCGCCCGCGCCCTGAGCCATCAGACGCGAGAACAGCGGCACGATGATCTCGAACTTCTTGCCGTTGACCATCTTGTCCTTGAGCCCGAACTGTACGGCCTGGGTCAGCGAATTGACCATGTCCTTGCCGTAGTGGTTCAGGATCAGCACGTCGGCGCCCGAATTGAGCACAGGCGTGATGTACTGCGAGAAGTCACCGGCACCCAGCGGCGTACGAACGGTGGCGACCGTTTCCCAGCCCAGGGCTTCGGTGGTGTTCTTGATCGACTCTTCCTGCGTCCAGCCCCAGGTGTAGTCCGCCGTCAGATGATAGGCGCGACGGTCCGTTCCCATCTCTTCCTTCAGTACCGGACCAAGAGCGGCGCCAGACATGTAGGCGTTGAAGAAGTGACGGAAGCCGTACTTGCGCTTGTCCTTGCCGGTGGTGTCGTTGGAGTGGGTCAGGCCAGCCATGAAGATGATGCCCATCTCCTGGCAAAGCGACTGCACCGCGACCGCAACGCCCGACGAGGAGCCGCCGGTGATCATGATCGCGCCGTCCTTCTCCACCATGCGCTTGGCGGACGAGCGCGCCGCATCCGACTTGGTCTGGGTATCGCCGGTGACGTATTCCACCTTCTTGCCGAGCACGCCGTTGCCCTTCAGCGCAAGCGGCTTCATCGTCTGCAACATGCCGCCGTCGCCCTCGCCGTTGAGGTGCTTCACGGCAAGCTGGTAGGCGCGCAGCTCATCCGCGCCTTCATCGGCATAGGCGCCGGTCTGCGGTACGTTGAAGCCGAGCGTGACGGAGCTTTTGTTGGTCGGATCGTTCGCGAAATTTTGCGCCCATGCGCCCCGCGAAAAAATGGTCGGGGTGGCAAGCACGAGGCCGGACGCCGCGGTCGCCTTGAGCAGGCTACGGCGGTTTACGGACGTAGTAAGGTCTTTCATGAATTCCTCCCGAAAGGCATAGAAGCCGGATTCTGCACCTTGCTGCCGTATTGTTTCCTCCAAACGATACGAGCCGGCCCCTCCAGGCCTCGGCGCAGAGGCACAATACATAGGAAATTTAAGTCGATTTACGCAATACGACCTTTGGCGCGGCCAAAGTCGAACAAAGAGCCTATTCTTGCGCTTCAGAATTTACATCGGATAAGAATTATCCGCATCCAGTATGGACATACCGCAATGCATCAAAACAGCAGAACACGGCGTCAGTATATGAATTTAGACTTTTGTCTAAGGGGTTTTTATCAATAGGCCAGCCGAGCCAAAAACCACAGGTTGTTCTTACCTCTACCGTATCTACCCGGCGCTCAGGCCGATAACGGGCGTACGAGATCTCCCGAGAGAAACGCTTCCAGCGCCTCGACTGTTTCGCGGTAGAAGACCGCATAGGTTTCTCGCGTCACATACCCCAGATGCGGCGTCATCAGGAGATTTGGGGCGGCATGAAGAGGATGAACCGCCGCCAATGGCTCCTCATCGAACACGTCGATACCCGCACCGCCGATATGCCCGCTGGAGAGAGCCGCGATTAGCGCCATGGTGTCGACAATGGGCGCTCGTGATGTGTTGATGAGAATGGCGTCATGCTTCATCAGCGCCAATTCGGACGCACCGATCAGCCCGCGGGTGCGCTCCGACAATTTCGTATGGATGGTCACGAAGTCGGAACGCCGCAGCAGGCCCTCCAGGTTTGGCGCACGTCCCACGCCCACCTCGGCGCAACGCTCATCGGTCAGGTTCTCGCTCCAGGCGATGACGTCCATGCCGAACGCCTTGCCGAAACCGGCCATCTGCGAGCCCAGCCTGCCGAGGCCGATGATACCGAGCGTCGCGCCGCGCAGATCGCGACCAACACCAACCTGCCACCCGCCACAGGTGAGCGAGCGCACTTCCGCCAGCATGTTCCGCGCCAGCCCGATCATCAGTCCGAAAGCGAGTTCCGCAGTGGCATGGCCCGGCGAATGCGTACCCGACACGACGATGCCGCGCCGCTCGGCCGCGCCCACATCGAGCGCGGCATTGCGCATGCCGGTCGTGACAATCAGCTTTAGGTTGGGCAGCGTATCGATGACCGAGGCCGGAAAAGGCGTGCGTTCGCGCATCAGGCAGACTGCGTCGTAGGGCTGCAGTTCGGCGACCACATCCTCCTCGCTGCCCAACGGCGTCGAATAGACCGTAACTTCGGCTCTGGCCTTGACCTTGCTCCAATCCGCAAAGGACAGGGCGACGCGCTGGTAGTCATCGAGAACCGCAATCCGCATGCTTTTCAGCAAACCTCCGACTGGTCTGGGGCCGAGACCCGACAGATAGAGAACATCGTAACGGCTGGAAACCGGAAATCGGTAGGGTCCATTGCGGGCAGAAGATCCGCAGGTTCTTCCAAATGCGCAGACGTCCAGACCGGAAGATCTCTCAGCTCAAAAGCATCGCGACCCGGTTCTGATAGGCGGTGGCCACATGGCGCCGTGTCGCCTTCTCAGCCGTATCGGGATCGCGCGCGGCGATCGCATCGACAATGGCTTCGTGTTCGACGATCGACTGGGCACCGCGTTCGGGCAGCGACAGCGTCGTGCCCTCGATCAGCGCCATGTGCACGCGCATGGTGTCGAGCAACTGGTTGAGATAGCGGTTGTGCGAGGAGCGATGGATGACACGGTGAAAGCGCCGATTGATGACAGCCAGTTCCACTGGCTTGTCCACCATGGCCCGCCCGTCTTCCACGAGCTGGCGCAGCAAGGCGATTTCCTGCGGTGCCGCATGGAGCGCCGCGCCGCGTGCAGCCGATCCTTCCATGACCTCGCGCGCGGCGTAAAGCTCGCCGATCTGGTCGTAATCAAGCGCGGCGACCACGCATCCCTTGTGTGCGTGATGGGTTACCAGACCTTGCGCCTCAAGCCGGCGCAACGCCTCGCGTACAGGCGTGCGAGATGTGCCAAAACGTTCCGCAAGGCGCGACTCGCGCAAGGCGTCACCGGGGCCGAGTTCGCCCTGTTCAATCGCCTCCAGCAGACGATCATACAGGCTTTCGGGATTGGCGGGCGTGCTCTTCATGTGCACCAGTGTATACGATTGTTCGCATGGTCGCTAAGTGAATACGATGCGGACGTAATGTTCCCTCCGCACGTTTCCGCCGCACTGTGGACAACAGCCCGGAAATCGGAGCGGGCGACACCCTGTCCTCGGCCCGCAACAGGCATCGGCCACCCCAAACAGGTGGCGTTTGGGGCAGCGTGATGCGCAGTGAGAAGCAAGCCCTCAGAGCACTTCGGCGAATGCCATCTGAAGCTTGCCGACAAGTTCGCCGATCTGCTCATCGGATATGATGAAGGGCGGCGCGAGCAGAACATGGTCGCCACGCCGACCGTCGATGGTGCCTCCCATCGGATAACAGATCAGCCCCGACTCGAAAGCCGCCTTCTTGACCCGGGCCGCGATCCCGCGCTCCGGCTCGAACGGTTCCTTGGTCGCGCGATCGCGCACGATTTCCACACCCCGGAAAAGTCCACGTCCACGGATATCCCCGACATGAGGATGCTGAGCGAAGGCGGAGTGTAAGGCCGCGTCAAGCTTGCGCCCCTGCTCGCGGACCCGCGCGACCAGTCCGCGTTCATCAAGCGCCTTGACCACGGCCCGGCCTGCGGCGGCGGCCAACGGATGCCCCATGTAGGTATGGCCGTGCTGGAAGAAGCCCGAACCGGCCGCGATCGCCTCATAGATGCGCCCTGAGCACAGCATGGCACCAATCGGCTGATAGCCGGCGCCAAGGCCCTTGGCGATGGTGATGATATCAGGGGCGATCTCGTCCTGCTCGCAGGCGAAGAACGAGCCTGTTCGCCCCATTCCGCACATCACCTCATCAAGGATCAGCAATATGCCATAGCGATCGCAAATCTCGCGGATACGCTTGAAATAGCCTTCTACCGCCGGCACCGCGCCGAGCGTCGCACCGACGACCGGCTCGGCAACGAAAGCCATGACCGTTTCCGGACCCAGCCTCTCGATCTCCGCCGCAAGCTCTTCGGCCACGCGCCGTCCGAATGCCTCCGGCGTCTCCCCCTCCGCCCGGCCACGGTACTCGTAACAAGGCGAGATATGCGATGTTTCCACCAGAAGTGGCGCGAATTGCGCGCGCCGCCAGGCATTGCCACCGGCGGCAAGCGCGCCAAGCGTGTTGCCGTGATAACTCTGGCGCCGTGCAATGACACGGTGGCGCCCGGGCTCTCCGGTTTCCACGAAATACTGGCGGGCGAGCTTGATCGCCGCCTCCACCGCTTCCGATCCTCCGGAAACGAGATAGACGCGATCGATACCCTCAGGGGCATGCTCGACAAGGAGGTCGGCCAGTTCTTCCGCCGCATCGCAGGTGAAGAAGCTCGTGTGAGCGAAGGCGATATCGTCAAGCTGTGCGCGGATCGCCGCCGCGACATCCGCGTCGCTATGTCCAAGACAGGAAACGGCGGCCCCACCGGACCCGTCGAGGTAGCGCTTGCCCGATTTGTCGATGATATAGCAGCCCTCGCCCTTCGCGGCGGCGGGCGGCATCAGACGCGTGGAGCGTCCGAAGATGTGTCCTGTCATTTTTTCTTCTGTTGCTTGTTCGTCGCGACGCCCATCAGGCGTTCGTGGCACGAACCACAAAGACGGATTGGTTGGCATGCCGCACGACCCGGGCGGCATTGGGGCCAAGCAGGTAATCCTTGAGTTCCGGCCGATGCGACGCCATGACGATCAGATCGCAATCGAGCTTGTCCGCCGCCTTCATGATCTCGTCGTAGATCGTGCCGTGGGCAACGTGGCCCTTCGCCCCATCTGGCGTATCCTGCGCGCCCATGAATTCGGCGAGCGCGGTCCGCGCCGCGTCCAGCGCCTTGGCTTCGTAGCCATCGGGGAAGAACGATCCCACGATCGACATCGAATAGGTCGGCACGACGGTGAGCAGATGTAGTACCGCCCCGCTGGCCCGCGCGATATAGGCCGCATCCCCCAGCACCTGCGCGGCGACAACGGTGTCCTGCAGATCGATGGGAACGAGTATCCGCTTGTACATTCGGCTTCTCCTCAGAATGCCGGAACGGTCTGGCGCCTGCGTTGTAGCATGACCACGAAACCGAGCAGCGCCAGCGCAGGAATATAGAAGATTTCCTTCGGCATCCTTTCCGCTTCCGTCTCTATTTTCGCGACCTCCACGGGCGTATCGCCATAGAAATCGTAGCCTGAGAGTTTCTGGAAGAAGGGTGTCCCGGGGAACGGCTCTTCAAGAAGCGCCTTGCCGTCCGCCTCGCTGACGACGAGGCCGGCGCGCTTCAGCCGCTCCGCCCCATCGCCCGGCGCCCCAAGACCGACCCGCACCGTGAGCGTGTCCGTCTTGCCGGTGTTGAAATCCGGTCCCTCTATGACGAACCGGATATCCCCGTCCGCGGGCGCATCGCGCGCCATTTGCAGAATCTGCGCTCCGGGATGATCGACAAAGGGGGGCTCCAGATAGTCGAGCCAGAACCCGGGCCGGAAAAGCGTGAAGGCGACCAGCAGCAGCGCCAGCGATTCCCATATGCGGCTGCGGGCAAGAAAGTAGCCCTGTGTGGCGGCAGCGAACAGAAGCATCGCTACGACCGCAACGCAGAAGATGAAGACCGCCTTGAGCGGCGTGACGTCGATCAGCAGCAGCTCCGTGTTGAACACGAACAGGAACGGCAGCAGCGCGGTGCGGATGTCGTAGGCAAACCCCTGGATACCGGTGCGGATCGGATCACCACCCGAGATCGCAGCGGCCGCGAAGGCCGCCAGCCCAACCGGTGGCGTATCATCGGCCAGGATGCCGAAATAGAAGACGAAGAGATGAACCGCCACGAGCGGCAGGAGCAGCCCCGACCCCTCCCCCACCGACACGATCACCGGAGCCATCAGCGAGGAGACGACGATATAGTTCGCGGTTGTCGGCAGACCCATGCCAAGCAGCAGGCTCATGACGGCGACAAGCAGCAGCATGGCCATCAGGCTGCCGCCGGACAGGAACTCGACGAACTCCCCCACAACCTGGTGCAGGCCGGTCAGCGACACTGTTCCGACGATGACACCGGCAGCGCCCGTGGCGACACCGATGCCGATCATGTTGCGCGCACCCGCGATCATGCCTTCGACAAAATCGCCCCAGCCTTGCCTGAAGCCCGCGGCAAACGCCCCCTGACCGCGCATGAACTGTTTCAACGGACGTTGCGTCAGCACGATGAAGATCATCGCCATCGTCGCCCAGTAGGCCGACAGCGTCGGCGACAACCGCTCGATGAGGATGCACCAGATCAGGATGACGATAGGCAGAATGAAGTGAAAACCGGTGATCGCGACATCCCACGGACGCGGCAGCACGTCGATGGGCGTGTTGGGATCGTCCGGTTCCAGATCGGGATGGCGCGCGGCAGCCGAAAGCAGCGCCAGATAACCGGCGAGGAACAACAAGGTCGCGCCCCAGAAACCCATTCCCGGAAGGACAACCTTGATCCAGCCAAGCCCGTAATAGACGACGATGGCGATGACGGCGACGAAGAGAAAACCGAACAGCACATTGGCGAGCCGGCTTGCCAGCGTGCCCATCGGGCTGGGGCGATCCAGCCCCTTCAAGCCCAGCTTCAGCGCCTCAAGGTGCACGATGTAGACGAGCGCGATGTAGGAAATGACGGCGGGCAGGAAGGCGTGCTTGATGAGTTCGGGATAGGAGACACCGGTGAACTCGGAGATCAGGAACGCGGCCGCGCCCATGACAGGCGGCGTCAGCTGACCGTTGGTCGACGACGCCACTTCAACCGCGCCGGCCTTTTCCGCCGTGAAGCCGGTGCGCTTCATCAGCGGGATGGTGAAGGTGCCCGTCGTCACCACATTGGCGATGGAGGAACCCGAATAGAGGCCCGACAGCGCGGAGGCGACGACAGCGGCCTTTGCCGGCCCGCCGCGCAGATGGCCGAGCAGCGCGAAGGCGAGCTTGATGAAGTAGCTGCCGGCGCCGGCCTTTTCCAATAGCGAGCCGAACAGCACGAACAGGAAGATCATCGATGCGGAAACGCCGAGCGCGACGCCGAAGACGCCTTCCGTCTGCATCCAGTAGTGCCACAGCGCCTTGGAATAGGAGGCCCCCTTCCACATCAGCGCATCCGGCATGAAGGACAGGTGCCCGAAGAAGACGTAGAAGACGAAAACGGAGGCGACGATGACGAGCGGCAGGCCCAGCGCGCGGAAGACAGCGATGGCGAGCGTCACCATGCCAAGCGAAGAGAAGACCAGGTCGGCTGTCGTCGGCAGCCCCGCGCGCCCCGCGATATCTTCCTTGAAATACAGCAGATACAGGCACGCCGAGGCGCCCGCGAATGCCAGCACCCAGTCGTAGAACGGCACACGATCACGCGGGCTGGACTTTAGCAACGGATAGGCGAGCATCGCCAGCACAAGGGCAAAGGCCAGATGGATCTGACGGGCTTCCTGGTTATTGAAGACCAGATTGATTCCCGTCAGTTCCGTGAGAAAGAAGGGCGTGCTCGAGGCGATGTAGAGTTGGAAACACGACCAGACGAAGGCCAGTGCCAGAATGATCTTTCCGGTCACCCCCGCGCAATGGCGCGCACCGGTTTCGACCTCGGCGACCATCACATCGACATCGGGTGCCGCGCGGGGACTGTTCTGCCGGTCCGCGGTTTCGTTGTTCATGACGCTCCCTCATCGCCCCGGATGAAACGAGACCCGGTCAGCCACAAGACCGCCCCGGTGTGCCGGGCCGGCATGTTTCAGATCATTGAAAAAGCCTCCCGCGACGTACCGGCGCGGGAGGCTGAAGGGACGGCTACATCCAGCCGCGTTCCTTGTAATACCTGATCGCACCGGGATGGAGCGGAGCGGACAGACCGTCCTGATCATCTCCTCCTCCTTAAGGTGGGCAAAGGCGGGGTGCAGCTTCTTGAAGTCGTCGAAATTGTCAAAGACAGCCTTGACCACCGTGTAGACAACGTCGTCGGGAACGTCGGCGGAGGTGATGAACGTGGCGCCAACGCCGAAGGTGGTCACCTCCTCATCGGTCCCCTTGTACATGCCGGCGGGAATGGTGGCGATGCGGTAATAGGGGTTGTCGGCGACCAGCTTGTCGATCGGCGCGCCCTTGACCGAAACCAGCTTCACGTCGCAGGTCGTGGCCGCTTCGGTGATCGCGGCAGCCGGGTGTCCGATGGTGTAGATCATGGCGTCGATCTTGCCATCGCACAGAGCCTGGGCCATTTCAGAGCCCTTGAGCTCGGCGGCGAGCGAGAAATCGTCCATTTTCATGCCGTAGGCATCCATGACGACTTCCGTGGTCGCGCGCTGACCGGAGCCCGGATTGCCGACATTCACCTTGTGGCCCTTGAGCCCCTCGAAGCTGTCGATACCGCTATCGGCCCGCACGATCAGGGTGAACGGCTCGGGGTGCACGGAAAAAACAGAGCGCTCCTTCTCGAACGGCCCCTGATCCGCGAACTTCGAGGTGCCCTTGTAGGCGTGATATTGCCAGTCGGACTGGGCGACGCCGAAATCCAGCTCGCCTGAGCGCACGGTGTTGATGTTGTAGACCGAGCCGCCCGTCGACTCCGCCGAACACCGAATGCCGTGGGTCTTGCGTTCCTTGTTGACCAGCCGGCAAATGGCACCGCCGGTGGGGTAGTAGACGCCCGTGACGCCACCGGTACCGATCGAGATGAAACGCTGATCCGCCGCCTGAGCTCCGCCGGCAAGGGCGAATGCAAGCACGGTTGCTAAGAAAGCCTGACGTCGGTTCATAGTTACCTCCAGAATTGTTTGTCGGGCAGAAATCAGTAAAGCTCCATAGAAACAGACGTATTCTTTTTGTCAATGACGCAGGACGCCTGCTTCACGCAATGGGGAGCGAGCCTTGAACGCCGCGATACGATCCACCGAGGAATTGCGGAGAGACATTAGCGAAATCGTCGAAGGCGGCTCTCCGCAAGTCTCGGCATTTGCAGCCTGGGTACTGGATAATTACCAGGAAGTGGCGTTCCGGTCGCTGCGCGCAGCAGCGGGAGCAGCCTCGGTCAACCCGAACTCTGCGGTAAGGCTTGCCAAGGCACTGGGCTATGCCGGTTACGATTCGTTTCGCGCCGATATCCAGTCCGCGTTGCGCGAAAACTTCGTGCCCTACTCGAAGCGAGCCCACGCGCTCACCAGACGCAGTGGCGCCGACACCTGGGAATCCTTGCGAAAAGCGACCAATGCCAATCTGGCAGCGGCATTTTCCCCGGGAATGCGGACGCTGCTCGCAACCTGCGCACAGGAGCTGGTGACCGCGCGGCGGATCTACTGCATCGGCGTCAGGAGCTGCTTCTCGCTCGCCCACTACTTCACCTATGTCGGTGCGATGGCATTCGCGAACATTGTCCACACGCCCAACGAGCCCGGTGGCATCATGGACATGGTGTCGCAAGCCGGCCCCCGGGACATCGTCATTGCCATCACCTATGCCCACTATTCCTGGGAGGTGGTCCGTGGCGTAACGATCGCGAACGAATGCGGAGCCCGGGTCATTGCCCTGACGGACAGCATGGCCTCTCCGGTCGCCCGAGGCGCCTGGAAGGTCGTCCCCTTGCCGATGGCCGGCCCGCATCTCATACCGTCACTGGCGCCTGCTCTCTCCATCATCGAGCTTCTGCTGGCCGAGATGGTCCTGCGCGCACCGGATGCGGAGCGCCGTGTCCACGATTTCGAAGAGCGCATCAAGCGCTTTCGCGGCTACGTTTTGTCGGATCCGACAACCGGCAGGTGACGCGCGATCGGGAAACGACGCCCCGATCCGCGCTTCATACGGCAGTGGCACCGTAGCTGGCGGCGCGGGACGCCTGTTCCCTCAGCCCGGCGGTTGGCGCGACCGATACCGTGCCATCGGGCAACAGGACCACTGCGAAGAGATCGCGGGCTTCCCCCACCGTATAGCGGCCAAGCCGGACATCCTGGGCGACCGCTTCCGGATCGCGCTCGAGCGGATCGCCGTAGCCACCGCCTCCCGGAGTTCCGACCCGCACCCGATCGCCCGGCTTTAACGGAATATCCTGCGCTTTGGACAGATGGGCCGGCACGATCGCCTTGCCGTCCTGATAAACGGTGACCGTATTCGGCGTGCCGTCCTTGCCGCCGAGTGCGCCCTGCGGGCCGAAGCGGCCGTGATCCATGACGAAGCTGGCGGTGGCGTGGCCGCGCCTCAGTTCGATCTCGTAATCCAGCCCGAAGCCCCCGCGATGCTTCCCCGCGCCGCCGGAGCCTTCGCGCAGGGCATAGCGGTGATAGAGAACGGGGAATTGCTGCTCCATGATCTCCACCGGCGGCGCCTTGGAGATACCGATTGTCGAGCAGCCGTTGGAAAGCCCATCATGATCGCTGTTGCCGCCGTAGCCTCCTCCCGAGATCTGGTACATCACGAAATCCCGGTTGCGGTCGGGATCATGGCCACCAAGGGCGAAGTTGCCCGAGCTTCCCGCCGGCGCCGCCGTGACCCGGTCCGGCAACGCCTCGACGAGCGCGGCGAACACGGCTTCCGCGATACGCTGGCTGACCTCGGCCGCGCAGCCTGAAACGGGACGCGGATAATGGGCGTCGAGGAATGTGCCTTGCGGTGTCTTCACCTTCAGCGGCTCGAAGGCACCGGCGGAGATCGGCACGTCAGGGAAAATGTGACGCATGGCGAGATAGACGGAGGAAAGCGTCGTCGCCAGAACCGAGTTCATCGGCCCCATGCAGGGCTTCGAGGACCCTGAGAAATCGAAGCTCAGTTCACCATCCCGCGCCGTGATGGCAAGCCGGATCTCGAGCGGTTCGTCCACCACACCGTCGCTGTCCACGTAGGCGCGCGAGTGATAGACCCCGTCGGGGATGAGGCGGATGTTGGCACGCATCTGTTCCGCAGCCCGGCGCCGCAACTCCGCGATCGCATCGCGCACCACGTCGTCGCCGTAGCGATCGAGGATCCGGCCGAGCCGCTTCTCGCCAACCAGCAGCGCCGCGGCCTGCGCCTTGACGTCGCCGATGCGCTGTTCCGAGACGCGGATGTTGGAACAGATGATCGAATAGATCTCCTGATCGAGAACCCCCTTCTTGAACAGGCGGACCGGCGGCAGACGCAGACCTTCCTGCTCGACGGACGTGGCCGAGGCTGAGAAACCGCCCGGCACCGCGCCGCCGGTGTCCGGCCAGTGACCGGTGTTCGACAACCAGCAGAAGATCTCGCCATCCCGATAGAACGGCATGGCGAAGCGCACATCCATCAGGTGCGTGCCGCCGAGATAGGGGTCGTTGACGATATAGATGTCGCCGGGTACCGGCGCCGGTACCCGGCCCTCGGCGATCATCGCGATCAGCGTCCGCGTGGACGCCTGCATGGTGCCGACGAAGACCGGCAGGCCACCGGCACCTTGCGCGATCAGCGAGCCGTCTTCGGCCGAATAGATGCCGTCGGAGCGGTCGTTCGCCTCCGCAATCACCGGCGAGAAGGCCGCGCGCGAAAAGCTCAGGTCCATCTCGTCGCAAACCTGTTGCAGACCCGACTGGATGACGCTGAGTGTGATCGGATCGAGGCTCATGCGTCGTCTCCCCAGGCGTTCGCCGCAAGCGTGATGATGATGTTGCCGTCGCCGTCCTGCACGCCCCGGTCTCCAGGCTCGATGACGATGGTGGTGTCCATTTGCTCGACGATGGCCGGCCCTTCGATTTCCGCATCAAGCGGCAGATGATCGCGCCAGTAGACGGGCGTTTCCCGGAACCCGTCGAACCAGACCCGGCGCATTCCCGTGCGCGCCTCCTCAAGGCTCGCCTTGCGGCCATGCGGATCGATCAGCAACGAAAGGTCGATCTCCTCGCGACGCCCGACAACGGAGGTGTTGACGTTGACGAGGCTTGCCTTGATCTCCGGCAATTCGACGTGGAAGCGGCTGAAATAGGCGTCCTCGAAAAGCCGCTGGAGATCCTCCAGGCTCGGCCGTGCCGTTTCTAAGGGAACGCGCAGAAGGTGCGTCTGGCCGATGAACTGCATGTCGACGGAGCGGATTTCCTTCAGCTCGTCGATACGCACGTTTTCCTTTCCGATCAGCGCCCGTCCTTCAGCCGACTGTTGATCGAAAAGCGCGTGGACGGTCTCGATATCGAGAACCTCCAGCGGCTTGTTGACTGTGTTGACGAAGTCGTGCCGGAGATCCGCAACGACACAGCCCAGGGCATTGGTGATGCCGGGTCGCGCCGGAACCAGCACGCGCGGCACGCCGAGTTCACGCGCGATCGCGGTCGCGTGCAGCGGCCCGGCGCCGCCAAAGGCAAAGAGTGCGAAATCGCGAGGATCCTCACCAAGGCTGACCGACACCATCCGCACCGCGTCCGCCATGCGGGTGTTGGCGATCCTGAGAACGGCGGCCGCCGCCTCGATCGCATCGACACCGAGCGGGACCCCGAGCTTCTCGGCAAAGATCGCCTCGATATCGGCCAGCGAAACCTCGCCAGAGACCGAGTTGAGCTTTTCCGGGTTCATCCTGCCGAGCAACAGGTTCGCGTCCGAGATGGTCGGACGGACACCGCCACGCCCGTAGCAGATCGGCCCCGGCGTCGATCCGGCGCTTTCCGGGCCCACCTGAAGCAGCCCCGCCTCGGTCACCCGCGCGATCGAGCCGCCACCGGCCCCCACCGTGCGCACGTCGACCATGGGCACATGAATCGGCATGGCATATTCGATCTCGATCTCGTTGGAGACCGCAGGCTCTGCATTGCGGATGAGAGCGACGTCGGTGGAGGTGCCGCCCATGTCGTAGGTGAGCAGATCGGGGATACCGGCGCGCCGGCCTGTGGTCGCCGCCGCCATGACGCCGGAAGCAGGTCCCGACATCACCGTCTTCGCCGCCTCGATCGCCACCCGGCGCGCCGACACCATGCCGCCATTGCCGTTCATCACCAGAACGTCGTGGCGAAACCCCTCCTGCGCGAGCTGATCCGCCAGCCGTTCCACGTAGCGACGCAGCAGCGGCTGGACGGAGGCGTTGATCGCCGCGGTCACGCCACGCTCGAACTCACGGCTTTCCGAAAGCAGCGCATGGCCAAGCGTGATGTTCTCGTTGGGCCAGACTTCGGCCGCGATCTCTCCGGCGCGGATCTCGTGCGCCGGATTGGCATAAGCATGCAGAAAATGGATGACCAGCGCCTCGCAGCCCTGATCGAGAAGCGCCTTCAGCGCGGCGCGCAGCGCCTCTTCGTCAAGTGGCACCAGCTCGCAACCGTCTGCATCGAAGCGTTCCGGTACTTCCAGTCGCAGGTTGCGTGGGATGACCGGCACGAAATGGCCTTTCATGCCATAGGCATGGGGCCGCGTACGGCGGCCGAGTTCCAGTACATCGCGAAACCCCTGCGTGGTGACAAGACCGGTCTTGCACAGGTTGCGCTCCAGAACGGCGTTCGTCGTCGTCGTGGTGCCGTGGACGATGAGGTCGAGCGCAGCCAGATCCGCTCCCGCGGAGTGGAGCGCGTTGAGAACGCCGAAAGCCTGGTTATCGAGGGTCGTCGGTGTCTTGGCGAGACGCACCTCGCGTTTGCCCGCATCAAAGAGCACCAGATCGGTGAAGGTGCCACCCACATCGATACCGGCCACCAGCGACTGGCGCTCGGGCAGATCGGGAGAGCCGGCCTCGTCGCCGGCATTCAGGGGCGGGACGGCCCGGGTCGACACGCTCATGGATTGGACTTCTCGTTGAATGAATGTGGTCGGGAGGCCGGGCGCAGACGCCCGGCGAACTTTTCCGCGAATGGTCCGGCCCGGATCAGTGCGCGGCGGAGCATTCGCGGATGGCTTGCAAGACCTTGTCCGGCGTCGCCGGCATATGCCGGACCTTCGCGCCGGAGGCATCGGTAATGGCATTGATGATCGCGGGGGCCGTCGGGATCAGGCAGTGTTCCCCGAGGCCCTTGGCGCCATAGGGCCCGTGTGCGTCGCCCGTTTCCAGGATCAGCACGTCGATGGGCGGCACGTCACCGATGGTGGGGATGAGATAGTCGTGCAGGTTCTCGGTGCGGCCTGGCAGGAACTCTTCCATCAGCGCCAGACCGATGCCCTGCGCCACGCCGCCATGCACCTGACCTTCGACCAGCAGCGGATTGATCGCCTTGCCGACATCATGGGCGGCGATGATACGGAGCAGCTTCACGGTACCGAGCGCCATGTCGACCTCGACCTCCGCCATCTGCGCGGTCGTGCCGAAGACGGCGTAAGGTTCACCCTGCCCGTTCTCGTCGAGCGGCGATGTCGGCGGATCGTAGCTCTCGATCGTCTCCAGCACGTAAGAGCCGTTGTCGGGTTCAAGCGAGGCGATATCGATCACCCGCTCTCCTGCGGCATCATGAGCAATGATCGTCGCCCCGATGATTTTCAGAACGGCACCGTCCGACACGTTACCGAGCCGAAGGATCCGCGCCCTCAATGCCTCGCCGCAAAGCCGGGCCGCATTGCCGGTGATGAAGGTCTGGCGGCTCGCCGAGGTCTTGCCCGCATCCGGCGTGACATCCGTGTCCGGACCGACCAGCGTTATCGCCTCCACCGGAAGCCCCAGCGCCGTCGCGAAGATCTGGGTGATGACGGTGTTGGAGCCCTGGCCGATATCGGTCGCGCCCTGATGCAGCACGACCTTGCCCTCCTTCGTGATCCCGGCACGGATCGTGGAGGGGTTGGACATCGACGTGTTCCCGCACCCGTACCAGCCTCCGGCAACGCCGACGCCGCGACGAACCTGCCCATCCGCCGACGCATTGAACGCTTCCGCCTCGGCGACCACCCGCTTCCAGTGCGGTTCCAGCGCGTCAAAGCAGTCGATGATGCCCATGCCTTGCGTGAAGACCTGGCCGGTGACAGTCGGATCGCCGTTTTGAAGCGCATTCCTGCGGCGAAATTCAAGCCGGTCGATCCCAAGAGCGCGGGCGATCTCATCGTAGAGGGGTTCCTGCGCGAGCGCGGATTGCGGCACGCCAAAACCACGGAAGGCCCCGGCCGGAGCCGTGTTGGTATGGATGCCGGCACTGCGCGCCACATAGTTGGGCGTGCGATAGGGGCCCGACGCATGGATCGGCACGCGGTTGGCGACCGTGGGCCCCCAGCTCGCATAGGCGCCTGTATTGAACGTGCCGTCGAACTCGACGGCGAGAATTGTGCCGTCGGCCGTCGCACCGATCTTCATGCTGATTTCGGACGGATGCCGCTTTGTGGAAGAGGCGATGGATTCGCCGCGCGAATAGGTGATGCGCACGGGACGGCCCGTCAGCCATGCGGCGAGCGCAGCATAGGGCTGGGCGGTAAGGTCGAGCTTGGACCCAAAGCCGCCGCCGACAGCTGTCGGAACCACCCTGATCGCACGTTCCGAAAGCCCGAGGAGACCGGCGAGACCGGCCCGGTTCATGTAGGGTGCCTGCGTGCAGCAATGAACTTCCAGCCGCTCGCCGCGCCGTTCGGCATAGGCCGCCTCCGGTTCGATATAACCGTGCTCGATGAAGCCGGTGGAAAATGTCCCCTCGACCACCACCGACGCTGCCGGCATGGCAGCTTCCGGATCGCCATGCCTGACAAACCCACGACACATGACGTTGTTGGCCCGCGTCTCGTGCAGGTTCGCGACCTTCGCCGCCTCATTCGGCACCAGCGCATGCGGCAGCGGCGTCCAGGTGACCGGGAAGGCCGACAGATCGAGCGCGGCGACTACATCGGCCTGGCCGACGACAGCGGCGACCGCCTCGCCCTTGAAGCGGGTCTCGCCTTCGGCGAACATCGGCTGATCCTCGAAACCGGGGATGACGCCGAAGCGATTCTGGCCGGGAACATCCGCCGCGCTCATCACCAGATCGAGCCCGCTCACGCGCCTGTAGGCACCCAGATCGCCCAGCTCGAAAGCGGCATGGTGATGGGGGGAACGGATGACCTTCACGACAAGGGAGCCCGCCGGCGCCACGTCGTCGCCGAAGCGTTCGCTGCCCGACACCTTGGGCCAGCCGTCAATGCGGGCGATGGCGGCGCCGACACCAGAGGTGATCTCGCCAGCCCTTGCCTCAACGGGGACGGGTTCGGCCTTGCCGTTCACGTCCATCACCGCATCGATGATCTTGCGATATCCGGTACAACGGCACAGGACGCCACCCAGCGCATCAAGAACCTCGGCCTCTTGCGGGGCGCTGTTTTCGCGCAGCAGGGCAACGGCCGAAACCATCATGCCCGGCGTACAGATGCCGCATTGCGCCGCCTGGTGCCGCTGAAAGGCATCCGCGAGCGCCCGTGCCTGCGGGTCATTGGCGACGAGCCCGGCCTGCGTTTCGACATGCGCGCCATCGACCTGTCCAAGCGCCGTAGTGCATGAACAGACCGGAAGGCCATCAACCAGCACCGTGCAGGCACCACAATCGCCGGCATCGCACCCAACCTTGACATCCTTTGCCTCGCCGCGCTCGCGCAACGCAAGGGACAGCCGCGCCGCCGGCGAGGCGTCGAGATGAACGGGCTTTCCATTGAGCAGGAACGACACGCCGGCCGGCGCTTCCACATCCACGAGTGCCAATTCAAGCCCCTCCCCTTGCGGCCTTCACGATGGCGCGGCAGATCAATTCGCGCGCCGCATTGCGCCGGTAGGAGGCGCGTGCGCGGACATCATCGATCGGCGCCAGTCCTTCCAGATCCTCCTCCCCGAGACGTGCCTTGAGGGTAACCGGATCGGGCGTGACCCCAATGAGCCGCGCTTCCGCGCCCGGCAATCGCGTGGCGACCGCAGAGCAGGCCCCGACCGCGATACCCAGGCCGCTGATCGTACCGGCCGCATCGAGTTCGAGAGCGACGGCGACCATCGCGATGGAGATGACCAGATAGCGCCGCGCGCCGAGTTTCAGGAAGGCCGAACACGTCTTCGGCCGATCCGGAACAAGGATCGCGGTAACGAGTTCACCGGGCCGCAGTTCGGTCTTGCGCACGCCGGTGATGAATTTCGAAAGCGGAAGAACCCGCACCCCCGCGCCGCCGGAGATTTCAACCTGCGCATCGAGGGAAAGAAGGGGTGGCACGCCATCCGCAGCAGGTGAGGCATTGCAGAGATTGCCGGCAACGGTTCCCGCATTCTGGATCTGGATAGAACCGACCTCGCGCGCCGCCTGGCGCAGACCATCGAACATCGCAGGCAGATCGGCTTTGGCAATATGGGCCCACGTCGTGGTTGCACCGAAACGCCACAGATCATCTTGCTTCATGATGCCGGAAAGTCCGTCGACACGGCTCAGGTCGATGACCGGCTCGCACAAGGTCTTTCCGCCCAATGCCGGAAAGAAATCGGTTCCGCCCGCCAGAATGCGGACAGGGCGGTCCGCCATCAGGACTAGGGCACTCTCAAGCGTCTCCGGCCGGTGGAACTGCATTGTCTCCCTCAACGCATTCGTTTGTATGCTAACGAAGTAGAACCGCAACGACCGAGACCTGTCAAGGCGATGGCGGAGGCAGGTATGCGTAAATTTTCAGCACGCCTTTTTGGTTTGCATGGCTTGCATTTTTCATTTGTATACTAACAATAATCGTCCCTGACGGCAATCACCTTACCCTACGTTCCACTTCCCTGCGTCCCAAGGCCCGGAGAAACAGATGTCCGATACGCTTGAGAGCGATCCCCCCATTGTCGAAGGAAAGCCCTCCCCCTTCGCCGTTCCCGCCGGTTGTTTTGCCCTGTCGGTACGCGAGGTGCAGCATTACACGGACCGGTTGTTCCGCTTCAGGGTGTCGAGGCCCCGGGAATTCCGGTTCCGCTCCGGCGAATTCGTCATGATCGGCCTGCCGAACGCCGAAAAACCGGTCTTCCGTGCCTATTCGATCGCAAGCCCTGCCTGGGACGAGGAACTGGAATTCTTCTCAATCAAGGTGCCCGACGGCCCGCTTACCGAGCATCTGCAGAAGATCCGCGAAGGCGACACGATCCTGATGCGCAAGAAGCCGACCGGAACGCTGGTGAACGATGCACTTGAACCCGGCAAACGGCTTTGGATGTTCTCGACCGGCACGGGCATCGCCCCTTTCGCCAGCCTCATCCGCGACCCCGAGACCTATGACAAGTTCGGCACGCTCATCCTGACCCACGGATGCCGCCTCGTCGACGAACTGAAATACGGTCAGGACCTCGTTGCTGCGCTCAGAGAGGATCCGCTGATCGGCGAACTCGTGGAAGGCCGGCTCATCCACTATCCGACAGTCACCCGCGAACCCTTCGAGCACCAGGGCCGGATCACCGATCTCATCACCTCCGGCAAGCTTTTCGAGGATCTCGGCCTGTCGCGCATGGGGCCCGAGGACGACCGCGCGATGATCTGCGGTTCGATGGCCATGCTGAAGGACACAAAGGAGCTTTGCCTCTCCCACGGGTTGGAAGAAGGGGCGAACAACAAGCCCGCTCAGTTTGTTGTCGAGCGCGCCTTTGTCGACTGATTTTCTTCGGAATTCCGATCGCGTGACGCGATTTTCGGCATTCCTGCCCAGCAAATCAGCGAAGTCGCAACGTAAATCCCGTTGACGGGATTTTCCGAAACATGTTTGCATACTAACAAATGGAGGGGTGAGAGTGACAGCCGCCACCGGCAAACCGGAAAAGATCCGCTGCGACGCCTGCCCGGTCATGTGCTACATCGCCGACGGTCGCTCCGGCGCCTGCGACCGCTACGCCAACGAGGACGGCAAGCTCGTCCGCCTCGACCCGCTGAAGATCCTGGAAATCGCTGCCGAGGCCGGCGGTGAGGTCGTCCCCTTCCTTGAGCGCGAGTGGGATGGTGAAATCGTCCCCGGACCGCAGACCTTCGTCACCGCCATCGGCGCCGGCACCACCTATCCCGATTACAAGCCCGCCCCCTTCATCGTCGCCTCGCAGACTGCCGGCGTGGACATGGTCACCGTCGTGACCGAGGGCATTTTCAGCTATTGCGGCGTGAAGCTGAAGATCGACACCGACCGGCATCTGGGTGACGAATGCGCGCCCGTACGCGCCGACGGCGAGGTCATCGGCCATGTCACCACCTCCGAATACGGCAGCCAGATGCTGTCGCTGGGTGGTGTCCACCATCTGACCGGAGGCTCCAAGAAGGAAGGCCGCGTCACCTGTTCCACAATGTTGGCGCTGTGCAACGGTGAGACAGCCGACCTGACAATCGATGGCGGCACGGAACTGACGGTGCAGGCTGGCAAGGCCCCGGTCATCAACGGCGCGATCGAGGAGCGCATGCGGGTCGGCTGCGGCTCCGCCACCGTCGGCATGTTCGCCGCGCAATGGAAGGGCCTGGTGGACGAGGTCGTCGTCGTGGATGATCACATCACCGGCGTCATGTCCGAACATCAGGCCGGCAAGGTGATCGGCTGGCAGCCGACCGGCATCAAGATCAACGGCCGCCGCTCCACCCCGGGACGTTATTTTCAGGTCGCGGAGCCCGGCACCGGCTGGGGTGGTACAAACCTGACGGATCCGCTGAAGATCATCGGTTCGTTCGATCCCAGGACGGCCAGGCCCGGCTTGTCGCTGCTGATGGTCTCAACCACCGGCGAGCACGCGGCCTATTTCGAACTCGACGAAAACCTGATGCCTGTTGAAATGGAAATGCCGGAACGACTCCAGCCCTCGGTAAAGCGCATCGAGGAGAATTGCGAACCGGCATTGACCTCCGTTCTCTTCATGGCGGGCGCCGGCGGGTCGCTGCGCTCCGGGGTAACCGAGCACCCCGTCGGCCTCACCCGCTCGGTGCAGAAGGCGCTGACCTACGTTTCCTCAGGGGGCGCGCCGGTGTTCATCTGGCCGGGTGGCGGCATCACCTTCATGGTCGACGTCACCCGCTTGCCGAGAAACGCCTTCGGGTACGTGCCCACACCGGCCCTCGTCGCGCCGATCGAATTCACCATGCGGGCTGACGACTACCGCGCTCTTGGCGGCCACATGGACTATGTCATGCCGCTGTCGGAAGCGCTGGAAGGCAAGACCGGGCGCCAGTCCGACCACATCCTGAAAGGACGGCGCGGGGTTACGCATTCCGGCGCCAACCCCTGGCCGACCGGCCCGGACAACTATCCCTGGAAAAGGGGCGCATGATGAGGAAACCGGCAGGTTTCGAACGCCCCAACGCTCGCCTTCTCGCCGACGGGCGACGGCTGCACCTGAGCCACGGCCCGATCGACCTCATCATCGAGGCTGATGGCGCGCCGGCGGAAGTGACCCGTGCCTATCGTCAGGCTCGCGAAGCGTTCGAGACGATCCTCCATGACCTTGTGCGCGAGTTGCCGTTGCTTCGTTCAGGGAACGCGAACCGCCCGCGGGGCACGGTAGCCCGACGGATGCATGAGGCGACGACCCCCTATCGGCCGGAGTTCATCACCCCCATGGCAGCCGTTGCCGGAAGCGTCGCCGACCATGTCCTGGCCAACCTCATCGCCGGGCGGGTCCTTTCGCGCGCCTATGTGAACAACGGCGGCGATATCGCGCTGCGCCTCAACGAAGGCGTCTTTCGCGTCGGCATCTGCGACGATCCCGTAACAGGAGCCGCCGGCGGCATGATTCTGGTACGGCCGGACGATGAAATCGGAGGCGTCGCGACCAGCGGCTGGCGGGGCAGGTCGCATTCACTCGGCATCGCGGATGCGGTTACCGTACTGGCCCCGAATGCGGCAAAAGCCGACGCTGCGGCGACCATGATTGCCAACAAGGTCGATCTGCCCGGTTCGCTCCGCATCGAACGCGAGCCGGCCCGCAAGCTTGCCCCAGATAGCGACCTTGGAACCCGTCTCGTGACCACCGGTGTCGAAAATCTGACCAGAGCCGAAATCGCAACGGCGCTTGACAACGGCGAGACTGCGGCCACCGGCTATCTGGAACGGAGCCTTTTCAAAGCCGCCTACCTGAGCCTTGCCGGCGATCGCCGCACGCTTTCGCCGGCTTCAACAATAACGCAAAACGCAGATCATATCCGGGAGGAACCCGTCTGTGCCTGAGCCTCAATTGCGCAAACGCGCCATCATCATCGAAGAAATCTTCCACGAAGGCGGCCCGGTCGCGGAAACCCCGCGTCGCCGCGCCGCCATCCTGGCGGTGATCAAGAACCCCTTTGCCGGCAAATATGTCGAAGACCTCACCGGCTTCATGGACGACCTGAAGCCGCTCGGATTGCAGATGACGAAGGATCTCGTCGACGCGCTCGGCGGTGATGTGAATGCAGTCGAGGGCTACGGCAAGGGCGCCATCGTCGGCGCCGCCGGCGAGCTGGAACACGGCGCGCTTTGGCATGTGCCGGGCGGTTACGCGATGCGCGAAATCCTGCCCGCCTCGAAGGCCATCGTGCCGTCGGCCAAGAAGGTCGGCGGTCTCGGCGCACGCATCGATATTCCCATCACCCACACCAACGCATCCTTCGTGCGTTCGCATTTCGACGCGATGGAGGTCGGCATTCCCGACAGCCCGCGCGCTGACGAGATCCTGCTGGCACTCGTCATGACGACAGGTCCGCGCGTCCATGCCCGCATGGGCGGGCTCAAGGCGTCCGAAATCAAGGGAGAAGACGGCCTGAGATAGTCAACTGCCAGCCGAAGGAGGGAGAACTCGGCATGGAATTCATCCGCAACGCCTGGTACGTCGCGGGCTGGGCCCGCGAATTCGACCAGGAGCTACGCCGCTTCACGATCCTCGACGAGAACATCGTCATGTACCGCAAGGCCGACGGCACCGTCGCAGCCCTGGAGGATCGTTGCCCGCACCGGCTCCTGCCGCTCTCCAAAGGCAAGCGCATCGGTGACGATATCCAGTGCGGCTATCACGGCATGACCTTCGATTGCGACGGCAAGTGCGTGCGCATTCCCGGCCAGTCCAATCTGCCGGCCTCAGCCTACGTCGAGGCCTATCCCGTCCATGAGCGTCACGACATCGTCTGGATCTGGATGGGGGACAAGGAGAAGGCGGATCCGGCCGAGATCTTCGACATGCCCGAATTCGACGATCCGAACTGGGCCGTCCACCAGGGCGATGCGCTGCACCTGAAGGCCAATTACCTCAACGTTGCGGAAAATCTGGTCGATCCGGCGCATGTCAGCTTCGTCCACCCCACGACGCTCGGCAATTCGTCCTCGGAGAACGTGCCGGTTCACGTCGCCGCCGAAGGCAAGGCCATCGTCGCCTGGCGCTGGATCCGCGATGGCGAACCGATCGGCTTCTTCAGGAAATTCGGCGGCTTTACGGAGAACGTCGACCGCTGGCATTATTACCATCTCTACACGCCCGCGATCGCCGTCATCGACTTCGGCTGCGCACTCACGCGCGATGCCATCGCCGAAGACGAACGCAACAAGGGCAACCGCATCTTCGCCCTGCACTTCATGACCCCGGTCACCGCCAATCACACGATCGATCGCTGGATGCACATCCGCAACACCGCTCTCGAGGATGATACGGCAGCGGAGACGATGGACGAGTTGCTGCGCGGCGCTTTCCAGGAGGACAAGGACGTGCTGGAGGCGATCCAGCAGGAAGAGGAACGCCCGCAGAAACGGCGGCCGATCCGCATCGCCATCGACAAGGGGCCGATGGTCTACCGCAAACGCATCAGCGAGATGGTCGAGCGCGAGCGGACCCAGGATCTCGCGACAGCCCCCACACCCGCCTTCGTCTATCACGACTGACCGATAACAACGCCTGCCAGAACCAGACCGGCTATAACCGGCATCCTTTCGGATACACAGAACGGTCGAAAAGGCCGCGCACGCGACAACCAGAAAGAGGGATCAATGAAAAAGCTCATCACCACAGTGGCCGCATTGGCCACAGCCCTTGTTGCGGGGAGCGCGGCCACGGCCGCCGACAGCATCAAGATTGGCGACATCAACCACTTCAAGCGGCTTGCGGCCTTCGCGGAGCCGTATCGGCAGGGTATCGAACTGGCTGCCAAGCAGATCAACGACGCCGGCGGTGTCCTCGGCCGGCCGCTGGAATTCATCCACCGCGACGATGACGGCAAGCCCGGCGATGCGGTCAAGATCGCCGAAGAGCTGATGACACGGGACGGCGCAGTCATGCTGACCGGCTCGATCCTGTCGAACGTCGGCCTCGCCATCTCCTCCTTCGCCGGCCAGAAGGGCTACATCTACCTGGCGGCGGAGCCGCTCGCCGACGACATCGTATGGAGTTCGGGCAACAAGTACACCTTCCGCCTGCGCGCCTCCACCTATGTTCAGGCCGCGATGCTGGCCGAACAGGCCGCCAAGACCGACGCGGTCAAGTATGCGACGATCGCGCCCAACTACGCCTACGGCAAGGCGGCCGTCGAGGCCTTCAAGAAGAACCTGAAGGCGTTGAAGCCCGATGTGGAGTTCGTCACCGAACAGTGGCCGGCACTCTTCAAGATCGACGCCGGAGCCGAAGTGCAGGCGCTGGAACGGGCCAAGCCCGATGCCATCTACAACGTGACCTTCGGCACCGACTTGCAGAAGTTCGTGCGTGAGGGCACCACCCGGGGCCTTTTCGAAGGCCGCATGGTTTACGGCCTTCTGACCGGCGAGCCGGAATATCTCGAGCCGCTCGGTGCCGAGGCACCGGAGGGCTGGTTCGTCACCGGTTATCCCTGGTACGCCTTCACCGACGGTCCGGCCAAGCAGTTCGTTGACGATTATGAGGCCGCCTATCCGGGCGAGACGCCGAAGATCGGCAGCCTCGTCGGTTACATGACCGCCAAGAGCATCGCCGCGCTCATCACCAAGGCCGGCTCCACGGACACGGACGCCATGCTGGAGGCCTTCAAGGATCTGAAGGTCGCAACGCCGATGGGCGAGATCACCTACCGTGCGCTCGACCACCAGTCGACCATGGGCGCCTATGTCGGCACCACGACCGTGAAGGACGACAAGGGCGTGATGGTCGACTGGTCCTACAAGGATCCGGCGCCCTACATGCCAAGCGACGACGAGATCAGGGCGATGCGTCCTGCCGAGTGAGCGGAGCGCCTCCTGCGCCGTAAATCCCGTCCGCTGCCGCCCTGCGACCGGCGGACGGGTCCCCTTCAAGCAAGAACAGAACGAACGCTATGGGCCTTTTAGTTGCGCAGCTCCTCACCGGGCTTGCAAACGCGGCGGCGCTTTTCCTGGTGGCCTCCGGTCTCTCCCTGATCTTCGGCGTCACACGCATCGTGAACTTCGCCCATGGCTCGCTCTACATGCTGGGCGCCTATGTCGGCATCACACTGATGGGCGTGCTTCCCGGCGCAGTCGGCTTCTGGGGCGCCATCGTGCTCGCCGGCGTCGCCGTCGGGCTGATCGGTGTCGTCATCGAGATCTGCGTGTTGCGACCCGTCTATCGCGCGCCAGAGCTGTTTCAGCTCGTCGCCACGTTTGGCGTCATCCTCGTCATTCAGGATCTGACCCTGATGATCTGGGGCGGCGAGGACATGCTGGGCCCCCGCGCCCCCGGGCTGAAATCCGTGGTCCGCATTCTCGGTGAACCCGTCCCGCAATACGATCTGGCCCTGATCGCCATCACGCCCTTCATCCTCCTGGGCCTATGGTGGCTCATCACCAAGACGCGCGTCGGCATTCTCGTGCGCGCCGCGACCCAGGACCGCGAGATGGTCGGCGCACTGGGCGTCAACCAGTCCTGGCTCTTCACAGGCGTCTTCTTCCTCGGTTCCGCGCTCGCGGGCCTTGGCGGCGCCATCCAGTTGCCCAAGGGCGGGGCCGACCTCCTGATGGACTTCTCGATCATCGCCGAGGTCTTCGTCGTTGTCGTCGTTGGCGGCATGGGCTCCATTCCCGGCGCCTTCATCGCCGCGGTGCTGATCTCCGTCCTCAACGTCTTCGGTGTCGCCTACGTCCCCCAGAGCACGCTCGTGCTGATGTACGTGGTGATGGCGATCGTGCTGATGATCCGTCCCTGGGGCCTGCTCGGCCGCGAGGAGAAGGCCGGTGAACACGGCCAGATCGGCGAACCGCAACGCCCCATCCGTCCCGCCGGATGGATCGGGCGCAGCCTTGTGCTGGCCCTCATTGCATTCATGGCGCTAATCCCGGTCTTCGGCTCCACCTTCACTCAGGTGCTGATTATCGACATCCTGATCTTCTGCCTGTTCGCCACATCGTTGCAGTTCATCCTGTCGACCGGCGGCCTTGTCAGTTTCGGTCACGCGGTCTTTTTCGGCGGCGGTGCCTATGTGGCTGCGCTGCTGGTGACCTATTTCAACACTCCGATGGAGTTGGCCTTCGCGCTCGCGCCGCTCGGCGCCGGCGTGCTCGCCATCGGCATCGGCTGGTTCTGCATTCGCCTGTCCGGCGTCTATTTCGCCATGCTGACCATGGCCTTCAGCCAGCTCGTCTGGTCGCTCGTCTTCCAGTGGGGAGAGGTGACCGGCGGCGATGACGGGCTGGTCAGCATCTGGCCCTCGAAATGGCTGTCGGGCACTACCGCCTACTACTATTTCACCCTCGCCATGGGCATCGGTGGCATCCTCGTGTTGCGCCACATCATGCATTCGCCCTTCGGCTACGCGCTGAGGGCCACCCGCGACAGCGCCCGCCAGGCGGAGGCGACAGGCATCAACGTCAAGCAGATCCAGTGGATGGCCTTCACCCTTGCCGGTGCCTTCGCAGGGCTCGCCGGCGGTCTTTTCGTCTTCTCCAAAGGCTCGATCTTCCCCGATGAACTCAGCATCTCGACCAGCTTCGATGCGCTGATCGTCGTCTTCCTTGGTGGCGTCAAGACGCTCGCAGGCGGCGTTGTCGGCGCGGCGTTCATGGAAAGCGCGAAGGACTGGCTGACCCGTCTGGAATACTGGCGCCTCATCCTTGGCCTCGTGATCATCGCGGTGGTGATCGTCGCACCCGACGGCATCGTCGGATCGCTGCGAAAGCTCGGTGAACGCATCGGAATCGTGCGTGAAGAGGAGAGCATGCGATGACGCCGGTCCTCAGGGTTGAGAATCTGACCCGCTATTTCGGCGGTTTGCGCGCGGTTCACGAGGTGAGCTTCGACGTCGCCCCCGGCGAACTGAAGGCGCTGATCGGGCCGAATGGAGCAGGCAAATCCACCTGCTTCAACATGCTGATGGGGCAGATCACGCCATCCGCCGGCAAGGTGGAACTGAACGGCGAGCCGATCACCGGGCTGCCGCCGCGCGAAATCTGGCGGCGCGGCGTCGGCCGTACCTTCCAGATCACCGGCACCTACCAGTCCATGACGGTGGCGGAGAACGTTCAGATGGCGCTGATTTCCCATCACCGCCGTCTTTTCTCCATGCTGCCCTACGCCTACAGGCTCTACCGCGAGGAAGCGATGGCCCTGCTCGACGTCGTCGGGATGGCGCAACAGGCGGACCGCGCCTGTGCGATCCTCGCCTATGGCGATCTGAAACGTCTGGAACTGGCCATCGCGCTCGCCCACAAACCGACGCTGCTGCTGATGGACGAACCGACCGCAGGCATGGCACCGCGCGAGCGCATCGCACTGATGCAGCTGACCGCCGACATCGTGAAGGAACGGGGCATTTCGGTACTCTTCACCGAGCACGACATGGATGTGGTCTTCGCCCATGCCCATCACATCATGGTGTTGAACCGGGGAGAGCTGATCGCCGACGGCACGGCGGCCGAGGTGCGATCCAATCCGCATGTCCAGGAAGTCTATCTCGGCGGCGGCACTCTCTACGCGGCGGAGGAGACCTCTCATGCCTGAACCCATGCTCACCCTCGAAGGTGTCCACAGCTTCTACGGCAAGGCCCATATCCTCAACGGCCTGGGTTTCTCGGTCGATCGCGGCGAAGTCGTCGCACTTCTGGGCCGCAACGGCGCCGGCAAGACAACGACCATGAAATCGATCATGCAGCTCGTGCGCCCGCGTCGTGGTCAGGTGTGCTTCCACGGTTCGCAGATCACCGGAATGCCGCCGCACAAGGTGGCCCGGCTTGGCCTTGGGTACGTGCCAGAGGAACGGCGGATCTTTACAGACCTGACGATCCTGGAAAATCTGGAAGTCGGCCGGCAGGCGCGACGCGCGGATACGCCCTACTGGACGGAGGCCGACATGTTCGAGCTGTTCCCGAACCTGTGGGAGCGCCGCAACGCACAGGGAAAGGCGATGTCGGGCGGCGAACAGCAGATGCTTACCATCGCGCGAACCCTGATGGGCAACCCGAGCCTGCTGCTGCTCGACGAACCATCGGAGGGCATCGCGCCGATCATTGTGGAGCAGATGGCCGAGACGATCCTGAAGTTCAAGGCGGAAGGTTTGACCGTCATCATTTCCGAGCAGAACCTCCACTTCGCCCGGATCGTTGCCGATCGCGCTGTCATTATCGAAGGCGGCGAGAAGAAGTTCGACGGATCTTTTGCGGAGCTTGAGAATCATCCCGAGATCCGCGATGCATACCTGTCGGTCTAGAGCATGTTCCGACCGGATCGAATCGATCCGGTCGACAAGAAATCGCTCCAGGCTGGCGATCGTTTGAGACCACCGACAAGCGAGGTCATCGCGCGAGGGCAATCCGCCACCAGCGCGAACAGACCCGCGGAGGGACTGTGTCCGATCACGCAGAAAAAGAGCCCGAGACGCCGCCGGCGGCGGATCCGCGCGCGCATGGTTACGTGCTCGACGAGCAGATCGGATACCTCCTGCGCAAGGCCTACCAGCGCAACGCCGTGCTTTTCGGAGAAAAGGTCCAATGCGGCCTTACGCCGACGCAGTTCGCCGTGATGGCGCGGCTCACCGAACTGGGCTCGGTTTCGCAAAACCAGCTCGGCCGCACCGTCGGGCTGGATGTCGCCACCACCAAGGGTGTCGTTGACCGACTTCACGCACGCGGCCTGATAGAGACCGCCCGCGACCCCAACGACCGGCGCCGTCAGATGATTTCCCTGAGCGAGGCCGGCTGGCACCTTTTCGAGGAGAATGCACTCATTGGCATCGAGGTCTCGAACGAGACACTGGCGCCCCTCACCCAATCCGAGCGACGTTCGCTTCTGAAGATCCTGAAGAAGATTCAGTAAGGCACGGCACCCGTTTTCGGACCGGGTTGCCGATCTTTCGAGACACCGTCTTCCCGCGGCGCCTCAAGACGAGGGTACCGGACGGCTGATCTTGCGGAGAACATCAACACATACAACGTCATCCTGAGGAGCCGTCGCAAGACGGCGTCTCGAAGTATGGTCGCACGACAAACGACACACAGGCCTCCATCCCGGACGATGCCCGGGACGAACTGGAAAAGCCTGCTCAGGCCTCCCCCGCCTCGAACTCCACCAGCAGATCCTTGGCGTCGATCTGATCCCCCGGCGCGATGTGGACGGCGGCGACCACAGCCTCGCTCTGGGCGTGGATACCGGTTTCCATCTTCATCGCCTCGATGGTCAGCATCAGATCGCCGGCGCTTACCTTGACGCCCGGCTTCACGGCAAGCGAGGCGACGACGCCCGGCATCGGTGCGCCGACGTGGTTCGGATTGCCCTCTTCCGCCTTGGGCCGCGCCTTGACCTTGCCGCCGCCATGCAGACGATCGGCCACGCGGACGACGCGCGGCTGGCCGTTCAGTTCGAAGAAGACCTTTGCGCTGCCGTTTTCATCCGTCTCGCCGATGGCCTGACAGCGGATCTCCAGCGTCTTGCCGGGATCGATCTCGACGCTGATCTCCTCGCCCGGCTCCATGCCGTAGAAAAAGGTGGCCGTCGGCAGCGTCCGGACGGGACCGTAATCCTCGAACCGTTTGCGGTAGTCGGCAAAGACCTTTGGATACATCAGGTAGGCGTTGAGATCCTCGTCGTCGATCTCCACGCCGCCCGAGGCTTCCGAGGCCTCCTTACGCTTTGCCTCGAAATCGACCGGCGGCAGATATTTGCCGGGACGCCCCTCTAGCGGCGCCTCTCCCTTCAGAATCTTGTTCTGTAGTGCCTCCGGAAAGCCTCCGGAAGGCCGGCCGAGATTGCCGCGCATCATGTCGACAACGCTGTCGGGGAAGGAGATCTCGCGGGTCGGATCTTCCACATCCGCGCGCGTGAGGCCCTGACTGACCATCATCAGCGCCATGTCGCCCACCACCTTGGAAGACGGCGTGACCTTGACGATGTCGCCGAACATCTTGTTGACATCGGCATAGGTCTTGGCGACGTCGTGCCAACGCTCCTCAAGCCCGAGCGAACGCGCCTGCGCCTTCAGGTTCGTGAACTGTCCACCCGGCATCTCGTGCAGATAGACCTCGGATGCGGGCGCTTGGAGACCACTCTCGAAGGCCGCGTAGTGACCGCGCACTGCTTCCCAGTAGTTGGAGGTCTCGCGGATGGCGTCGATATCGAGCCCGGTATCACGCTCGCTGCGGGCGAGAGCTTCGACGACGGTGCCAAGCGTCGCCTGCGAGGTGTTGCCCGACAGCGAATCCATCGCGCAGTCGACCGCATCGACACCCGCCTCCGACGCAGCCAGGATCGTGGCCGAGGCGATGCCGGCCGTATCGTGCGTGTGCAGGTGGATCGGCAACCCGATCTCTTCCTTGAGGACGGAGACGAGCTTGCGGGCGACGGCAGGCTTCAAAAGCCCGGCCATGTCCTTCAGCCCCAGGACATGAACGCCCGCGTCGCGCAGCTCGCGCGCCATGTCGAGGTAGTACTTGAGGTCGTACTTCGCCCGGTCCGGATTGCCGATATCGCCGGTGTAGCAGATCGTGCCTTCGCAGATCCGGTTCGTCTCGATCACCGCGTCGATGGCGACGCGCATGTTCTCCACCCAGTTGAGGCTGTCGAACACGCGGAAGAGATCGACACCGGACGTCGCGGCCTGATGGACGAAGCCGCGCACCACGTTGTCGGGATAGTTGGTGTAGCCGACGCCGTTCGATCCGCGCAGCAGCATCTGGGTCAGAAGGTTCGGCATGGCGGCCCGCAGATCGCGCAGGCGCTGCCAGGGACATTCCTGCAGAAAGCGATAGGCGACGTCGAAGGTCGCCCCGCCCCAGCACTCCACCGAAAAGAGTTCCGGCAGGTTCGCGGCATAGACGGGCGCCACATTGACCATGTCGATCGAGCGCATGCGGGTCGCAAGCAGCGACTGATGCCCGTCACGCATGGCCGTGTCGGTGATCAGCAGCCGTGTCTGCGCACACATCCAGTCGGCGACGCCCTGCGGACCCTTTTCCTCCAGGATTTGCCGTGTGCCGGCTGGCGGCATGTCGCACCGTGTCTCCGGCGCCACCGGCACCCTGACATCTGCCGCGGGCTTCGGGCGGCCTGCCGTTTCCGGATGACCGTTCACCGTGATGTCGGCGACGTAGGTCAGGATCTTCGTCGCACGGTCGCGCCGACCCTGGAAGTCGAACAGTTCCGGCGTCTCGTCGATGAACTTCGTATGGTACTGGCCGTTCAGGAAGGTCGGGTGGCGCAACAGGTTGATGACGAAATCGATGTTCGTCGAGACGCCGCGAATGCGGAATTCGCGCAAGGCCCGGTCCATGCGGGCTATCGCCGCCTCCGGCGTCGGCGCCCAGGCCGTGACCTTTTCCAGAAGGGAATCGTAGTAGCGGGTGATCACCGCACCCGAATAGGCCGTGCCGCCGTCAAGCCGGATGCCCATGCCCGTAGCCCCGCGATAGGCGGTGATGCGGCCGTAGTCGGGAATGAAATTGTTGGTCGGGTCCTCGGTCGTGATCCGGCACTGGATGGCATTGCCCGAAAGCTCAACCCCCGCCTGGCTGGCAATTCCGGTCGCCTCGGAGAGCGTCTTTCCTTCCGAAATCAGGATCTGGGCGCGCACGATGTCGATGCCCGTGACCTCCTCGGTCACCGTGTGCTCCACCTGGATGCGCGGGTTTACTTCGATGAAGTAGAAGGCCTGTGTCTCCATATCCATCAGGAACTCGACGGTTCCCGCGCATTCGTAGCCCACATGCTCTGCGATGGTCTTGCCGAGCCGGCAGACTTCGTCCCGCTGGGCCTGGGTGAGATACGGTGCAGGCGCACGTTCGACGACCTTCTGGTTGCGCCGTTGGACCGAACAGTCACGCTCCCACAAGTGATAGATGTTACCGTGGGTATCGCCAAGGATCTGCACTTCCACATGACGGGCCCGGGTGATCATCTTTTCCAGATAACCCTCGCCGTTGCCGAAGGCGGCCTCCGCCTCGCGACGCCCTTCGCGGATCTTCTCCTCAAGCTCGTCCGGTCCCGCGATCGGCCGCATGCCGCGACCGCCGCCGCCCCACGAGGCCTTGAGCATCAGCGGATAGCCGATCTCGGACGCCACCTTGCGGGCGGCATCCATATCGTCGTCCAGCACCTCGGAAGCCGGGATCACAGGCACCCCGGCCTCGATCGCGATGCGGCGCGCGCTCGCCTTGTCGCCGAGCTTGCGCATCGTGTCCGCCGACGGTCCGATGAAGGCGATGCCGGCTTCGCGACAGGCGTCGACCAGGGCTGGGTTCTCCGACAGGAGGCCATATCCCGGGTGGATGGCGTCCGCTCCCGCGTGTTTCGCGACGCGGATGATTTCCTTGATCGACAGATAGGCGGCAACCGGCCCGAGCCCTTCGCCGATCCGGTAGGCTTCATCCGCCTTGAAGCGGTGAAGCGAGAGCTTGTCCTCTTCCGCGTAGACCGCGACGGTGCGCTTTCCCAATTCGTTGGCCGCGCGCATCACGCGGATCGCGATCTCGCCGCGATTGGCGATCAGAATCTTGCTGAATTCGGACATCTTGCCTTCACTTGAAATTGGACCCGGCCGCAACCGATCGAATGAAAATGAAAACCCGGTCGTCGTGCCCCCTCCGGCAACTCCACATCGCGCCCGGGCGGACCGGTCGCACCGGAAACCCGAGCAAATTTCATGCCTCCCGGTCAAGGGGATGGCAGGGCGAGGTCGGGAGCCTCGCTCGTTCTGGCACAAGCCGGCCTGCGCCACACCCGTCGATTGGTGTGACTTTCATCATTCAACCGGCATGGTCACTTTATGCGCATATAGCAAAGCGGGCATTTAGACCAGCCGATGAAGCGGGCAATCGGGATCGGATCGGCAAGGATTGGCAGCAGCGCGCTTCAACGCACCGCTGAAAGAATTGCCCGCGCCCGGATGCGTACCGGCTCATCCACCATCGCGCCGTCGACGGCGACAGCCCCTTCGCCGGCCGCAAGCACTCTCTCGGCCCAGACGATTTCCGCTTTCCCCGGCGCGAAAGCGCGTTTCACCGCCTCGATCTGCCTTGGGTGGATGCAGAGCTTTCCGCTCATGCCGAGATTGCGGGCATGAGCGGCATCGGCCTCTGTCAGTGAGGCATCATCGAGGGCCGTCGTAACCCCGTCGATAGGAGCCGCGATCCGCGCCAAGCGCGAGGCCAGAACCAGTTCCGAGCGCGCGGGAAGCAGCACCTCGCGCAGGTGGTCGCAGCCCAGATCCGCGCAATAGTCGACAGACCCGAACGCAAGCCGTACGACACCGCCAATCGCCGCGATCGCGCGCGCGGAGGCAAGCCCCTGCGCCGTTTCGACCAACGCAACAAGCGGCACGGACCCGCCGAGCGCATCCACGACGCTGCGAACCTCGCCCGCATCCTCCGACTTCGGCAAGACAACGGCGGACACCGGAAGCGCGCGGACTGCGGCGATATCGGCCGCATGCCACGGCGTTCCATGCGCGTTGACCCGCACGAGCACCGGAAGGTCGGTGAAGTCGCAGGCAAGCTGAGCGCGCGCGGCCTCCTTCTCGCCCGGACCGACGGCATCCTCCAGATCGAGGATCACCGCATCCGCACCCGACGCGGCCGCCTTGGCGAAGCGATCGGCACGAGAGGCAGGCACAAAGAGCGGAGCGCGGATAGCGGCGATCGCCTCCGCATCGCGTTTCGCTTTGTCGGTCATCGTCAGTTCTCCTCGGGGCCAAGACCCGGCACGGCACCATAATCGCGCGCCTCATCGGCGAAGATCGGCGAAGGAGCGGGAAAGCTCACGGGCCCGTTCGGGCTGTCGACCGTGATCCGGCGCAAGTGCGGATGGGAGGAAAGCCCCGCCATGTCGTTGACCCGGGCGAGGGCCACATCCGCCTGCAACAATGCCTCGATAGCATCTTCGCAATCCCGCCTCGCAAACGCTTCGGCAACGATGGCATCGGTTTCGGACCGGTTTTCGACACGTGCGACGTTGGTCGCGAACCGGGGATCCGTTCCCAGGCCAACATCCCCGATGAAGACCTCGGCAAGCTTGCGCCATTCGCGATCGCTCTGGATGGAAATGAGGATCGGCTGCCCGTCGCGCGTCTCGAAGACGCCATAGGGCGAGATCGAGGGATGGGCGAGGCCGATGCGCCTGGGCGGATTGCCGCCCTCGTGGTTGAGCAGCGGCACGGTCAGCCATTCCGCGATCACGTCGAACATGGAGACGGAGATGTTCGCGCCCGTGCCGGTCACCGACCGCCGGATCAGCGCTTCCAGAATGGCCGCATGCGCCGTGGCGCCGGTGGCGATATCGACGATGGAGAGCCCGACCCGCGACGGGCCTTCCGCCGTGCCGGTGATCGAGCAGAGCCCGGATTCGGCCTGAATCAGAAGGTCATAGGCCTTGCGGTCGGCCAGCGGCCCGCCTTCACCGTAGCCGGAAATCGAACACACGATGAGCCGCGGGTTGTCCCTGACGAGATCATCCGGATCGAAACCGAGCCGGGCGAGCGCCCCACGCTTCAGGTTCTGCACGACCACATCGGCACCGCCGAGCAGTTCCTTCAGCCGCGCCTTGCCCTTCGGCGAGGCGAGGTTGAGCGTCAGCGATTCCTTGCCGCGATTGAGCCAGACGAAATAGCTCGACTGCCCCGCCGCCACATCGTCGTAGCCGCGTGCGAAATCGCCTTCCGGCCGCTCGATCTTGATGACATGCGCGCCCGCATCGGCGAGCCGCGCGGTGCAGAACGGCGCCGCCACCGCCTGTTCAATGGCGACGACCGTCAGTCCTTCCAGAGGCAACACCATCAGAACGACCGCGGCAGGCCGAGAATGTGCTCGGCGACATGGGACAGGATGAGATTGGTGGAGATCGGCGCCACCTGATAAAGCCGGGTCTCGCGGAACTTGCGCTCCACGTCGTACTCGGCGGCGAAGCCGAAGCCGCCGTGGAACTGCAGGCAGGCGTTGGCAGCTTCCCAGGAGGCCTTGGCCGCGAGATATTTCGCCATGTTGGCCTGCGCGCCGCAGGGCTCGCCCGCATCATAGAGCCGGCAGGCCTCGTAGCGCATCAGGCTCGCAGCCTCGATCTCGATGAAGCCTTCCGCAATCGGGAACTGGACGCCCTGGTTCTGGCCGATCGGCCGGCCGAAGACATTGCGCTCCTTCACATAGGCGGTCACCCGGTCGGTGAACCAGTAGCCGTCGCCGATACATTCGGCCGCGATCAGCGCCCGCTCGGCGTTGAGCCCGGTCAAAATGTACTTGAAGCCCATCCCCTCCTCGCCGATCAGGTTTTCCACCGGGATTTCCAGATCGTCGAAGAACAGTTCATTGGTCTCGTGATTGACCATGTTACGGATCGGCTTGACCGTCATTCCGCTTTTGACGGCCTGCTTGATGTCGACCAGGAAGATCGAAAGCCCCTCGGACTTCTTCTTCACCTCGGCAAGCGGCGTGGTGCGGGCGAGCAGGATCATCAGGTCGGAGTGCTGGACGCGGCTGATCCACACCTTCTGGCCGTTGATCACATAGCGGTCGCCCTTGCGCACGGCGGTCGTCTTGATCTTGGTGGTGTCGGTCCCGGTCGTGGGCTCGGTCACGCCCATGGACTGAAGACGCAATTCGCCCGCCGCAATCTTCGGAAGGTAGAAGTCGCGCTGCTCCTTCGAGCCGTGCCGGACCAGCGTGTTCATGTTGTACATCTGGCCATGGCAGGCACCGGAATTGCCACCCGCCCGGTTGATCTCCTCCATGATCACCGAAGCCTCGGTGAGCCCCAGTCCCGAGCCGCCATATTCCTCCGGGATCAGCGCCGCCATCCACCCGGCCTTCGTCAAGGCATCGACGAATTCCTCCGGGTAGGCGCGCTCCTCGTCCACCCTGCGGTGATATTCGTCCGGAAACTCGGCGCAAAGCGCGCGCACCGCATCGCGGATATCCTGGTACTTGTCCGAAGAATGAAGCAATTGTCTCTCCTGCCCGGCCTGATCGTCACGGCGGTACCGGCGCCTCGGGGGTGCCAGCCTTTGGCCAATCAGTAAGCGGCGAGTTCGGCACTTTCCAAATACGGAAATGCGATTTGGCCCATAGCGATATGATATGACCGACGAAATGAGCCATAGGCACAAGGCTTCGCCGATGCCGAACCAGAGCCCTCAGAGATACGTCCGCTCCGCGATCGGTGTTCGCTCTATGTGATCGAGCAGCATCTTCAGCAGAGCCGCCTCTGCACGGTTCATCTTGACGCTCGGGTTCCACACCACATGGACATCGATGGCCGGGAGATTCTCGTAAGGCGGCAGGCGCCAGAGCAAACCGTCCTTGAGATCGCGCCCCACCACGTGAACGGGCAGCGGACCGACGCCAAGTCCGGCGATGATCATCCGCCGGACCTCCTCCAGGTTCGCCGAAGTGCCAACGACACGGTCGAGCAGATCGACGTCGGCGCGCATCAGCGTCACCGGCCGCAACGCATCCTCCAGCCGATCGGTTACGAAACTGACTGCCGACTGACCGGCGAGATCGGCCTTTGTCAGCCCCGAACGCCCGAAAAGCGGGTGGGTGGGGCCGCAGAAGAAGCCGAAGAACTCGCGAAAGAGCCTTGAATATTCGAGCTTCGCGTTGCGATTGCGCACCAGACACACGGCAAGCGAGGCACGGCGCGCCATCACGGCGTCGAGCGCGTCCTTGCTGGCGGAAATGTTGATCGACAGGGTCGCCGCCGGATGCATTTCGTGAAAGCGGCACAGCGTTTCGTCCAGAAGCGGACAGACGACATGGCTCGCCATCGCGATCTCGACATGGCCGCGCACCTCGTCGGCCACCTCGCGCATCAAGGTGCCGAGCCGCAGGATGGCGCCCTGAATCTCGACGGCTTCCTTCAACAGCAGTTCGCCCGCTTCCGTCAGCTCGAAATGCCCCGGCTTGCGATTGATGAGCTTCTTGCCGAGCCGGTCCTCCAGCCGCTTCAAGGCACTGGAGACCGTCGGCTGCTTCAGGCTCAATCGCTCCGCCGCATCGCTGACGCTGTGGGAGCGGGAGAGCACAACGAAAGTTCTCAGAAGGTTCCAGTCAAGTTCCCTTACCAGACGCTCGGCGCCGAGTGGATGTGCATCCCCAATCATTGATTTCATCAATAGTTAGAATTTCGATTATCTATTTGATCAATGAAATGCTCGAGCTCACTCTGTGTCAAGGTATTTCCACGTAAGGCAAAAGCATGAGCGTCGAGGCGCGCGAAAAGCGGCAACCCTGGATCCTGCTGTCACCGGCACTTGTCGCGGTAACGCTGCTGTTGTTCGTGCCGCTTGCCTTCATCGTCGTCTATTCGTTCTGGCTGCGGACAGCCACCGGCGCCGATCAGACGGGTTTCTTCCTCGATAACTGGAACGAGGCGCTCTCCGACCCCTTCTATCGCGACATTCTCATCTCCACCCTGCGCATCGCGGCCATCACCACCCTCGTCTGCGCCGTGATGGGCTATCCGGCGGCCTATTTCATCGCCCGCTCCAAGGGGAACAAGGCGCTGCTGCTGCTCATGCTGATGCTTCCGTTCTGGATCAGCTACATCATCCGCACGATGTCGTGGATCAACATCCTCGGCGTCTCCGGCGCGGTGAACTGGGCGCTGATCGAGATCGGTCTCATCAACGAACCGTTGCAGATGCTTTACAACGAGACGACCGTCATTCTGGGCCTCGTGCATTTCCTGCTGCCCTTCATGATCCTCAACGTGTACGTGGCGCTGGAAAGCATCGATATCTCGCTTGAAGATGCCGCCTGTTCCCTCGGCTCCACCCGCTGGCAGAGCTTTCTGGAAGTGACCCTGCCGCTGTCATTGCCAGGGCTCGCGGCCGGAGGGCTGCTCTGCTTCGTGCTGAGTGCCGGGACCTACATCACACCGCTGGTGCTGGGCGGACCGACGGACGCCATGTTCGCCAATCTCGTCTTCGAGGCGATCATTACCCAGCTCAACTGGCCCCTCGGCTCCGCCCTCTCGCTCATGCTGTTGGCCGTTCTTGGCACGCTGGTGCTGACCTACAACCACTTCCTCGGCATGGGCCAACTGATGAAAGGCTTGGGCTGATGGGTTGGCAAGTCATTCGCGGCTGGGCGCTCGCCGTCTATCTTTTCATGTTCCTGCCGGTGGCGGTCGTGGTGCTGTTGAGCTTCAACGCCAGCCAGTTCGGTTCCTTCCCCATGACCGGCCTGTCGTTTCGCTGGTTTGTCGAGCTCGCCCACAACGACGCCATCCTCAGGGCCTTCCGTACTTCCATCGTGCTCGGCCTGCTGACGGCGGTCGTCTCCACCACGCTGGGCGTTCTGGCGAGCCTGGCGCTGGTGCGCTACTGGGTGCCCGGCCGCAACCTCATCTCGACACTGCTGATCGCCCCGATCCTGGTGCCGGAAGTGGTACTGGCCGTCGCGCTGCTGCTGTTCCTGAACGCCCTGTCGATCAACAAGAGCTTCCTGCTCCTGCTGATGGGGCATGTGATCTTCACCCTGCCCTTTGTGATCCTCGTCGTGCAGGCCCGCCTCGTCGGCATCCGGCGCGACTATGAGGAAGCCTCGCTGAGCCTGGGGGCAAGCCCGATCCAGACCTTTCTTCAGGTGACGCTGCCACTGCTGGCACCCGCCGTCTTCGCCGGCATGCTCTTCGCCTTCACCATTTCCTTCGACGACATCACCGGCACGCTGTTCTGGAAACCCGGCGGCGTGGAGACCGTGCCCACCCAGATCTTCGCCATGCTGCGCAATTCGATCTCGCCGGAGATCAACGCACTCGGCACCGTCATGATTTTCCTGACCGTCGGGCTGCCCCTCGTGGGGCTGGCCATCGCCCGGCGTCTCGCCATGCAACGCGGCAGCTAGAACCGCGTGCACCCGAATACAAAAAAGACGCCACCATCCAGACACGAGAAAGACAAGGGAACGACAATGGACAACACGAAACGCTATGAGCGCTTGAGGGAGCGTTATCTGAACGGCGATCTGGACCGACGCAAGTTCTTAGGCTTGATCGGCGCAGCGGGCCTTGCCTACGGCGTCCAGACGCCCTTCGCCCGCCACGCCTTCGCGGCCACGGAACAGGTCCGCTTCGACGGCTGGGGCGGCGTCGTTTCCGAAGCCTTCCGCAAGTACGCCTTTGGTCCCTACACCGAAAAGACCGGCATCAAGGTCGTCGACGGTACCTTCGGCGGCTCAGACGAATACATTTCGCGAGTAAAGGCCAGTCAGCCCGGCGAATACAACATCGCGCATCTCTCCGGTGTCTTCGACTATGCCCGCTATGCGGGCCTGGGCCTCGCCTCGGAACTCAACGAGGACAATATCCCGAACCTGAAGTTCGTCATCCCCAAGCTGGTCGACGTCTTTCGCAAGGTGACCGACGGCAAGCTCTCCTGCGTGCCCTACGACTACGGCACGACCGGACTTGCCTACAACCGCAAGCACATCTCCGACGAGGAGATGAAGGAAAAGGGCGCCAAGATCCTCATCGATGCCGCCTACAAGGGCAAGATCGGCGGCTGGAGCGACTGGCGCACGCGTATCTGGTACGCCTCGCTGCAGACCGGCCAGGACCCGAACGGCGCGAAGAATATGGACGCCATCTGGGATGCGATCCGCACCCACCGCGATCTTGCGCTGAAATACTGGACGTCGGGCGCGGAGCTGATGAGCCTTCTGGCGGAAGAGGAAATCTACGTCACCGAGGGCTGGTCCGGCCGGATCTACGCGTTGCAGGAACAGGGCCACGACATCGGCTACATGGATCCGCCCAACGGTTTCGGCTGGCAGGAATGCCTGTTCGTGATCAAGGGCTCGCCGATGGAGGCCTGCGAGGAGCTGCTGAACTTCATGCTGGCGCCGGAAACCTCCATCGCGGTGGCGGAAGGCCAGAACTACCCGCCGGCACTCGACCCGACCAAGATCGATCTCGGCAAGAAGATCCCGACCCTGCCGGCCTTCGATCCCAAGGGCACACTCGACGGGCTCACCTTCGCCGATCCGACCTACTGGAATGGCCACGAGCAGGAGTGGTCGAAAAAGTTCGGCCGGATCCAGAAGGGCTACTGAGCCGACCTGCGCGGGAGGGCCGCACGCCCCTCCCGCGCACGATGTTGCTGGAGTACGGGCGGCGATTGGGGCCCATCCTTCGAGACACCGTCTGCGACGGCTTCTCAGGATGACGTCATCGTGAGGAGCGCTCGTCAGAGTGCGTCTCGAAGGATCGGCGACGGGTTCCGCCTTCTTACCGGCAAAATCCTCCTCCGACTGACGCCTCGCCCCCTCCGGAGAGGCCGATTGTCCATTTCTGTTCCTCATGGCGGAGAACGCATGTGAGCGCCGTAACCCTGACCAATATCGTCAAGCGCTTCGGTTCGGTGACGGCCGTGCACCGGATGTCGATGGAAATCGCCAATGGCGGCTTCACGACATTGCTGGGCCCATCGGGCTGCGGCAAGACCACGACGTTGCGCATGATCGCCGGGCTGATCGATCCCAGTGAAGGCGACATCACCATCAAGGGGCGGCGGGTCAACGACATCCCGATCCACAAACGCAATCTCGGCCTCGTCTTCCAGAACTACGCCCTCTTCCCGCACAAGACCGTGGCGGAAAACGTCGCCTTCGGCCTCAAATACCGCAACGTCTCGAAGGCGGACGCGCAAGAGAAGGTGCGTCGGGCGCTGGATCTCGTGCAGCTTCCGCAGGTCGGCGAGCGCTACCCGAAAGCCCTGTCGGGTGGCCAGCAACAGCGTATCGCGCTGGCGCGCGCCATCGTCATCGAGCCAGACGTGCTGCTTCTCGACGAGCCGCTTTCCGCGCTCGATGCGAACCTGCGCGAAGACATGCGCATTGAGCTGAAGCGCATCCAGCACCGCATCGGCGTCACCACGGTCTTCGTCACCCACGACCAGTCCGAGGCGCTCGCCATGTCGGACAAGCTCGTCGTCATGTCGAACGGTGTCGTGGAGCAGATCGGCGAACCGGAGGAAGTTTACACCACACCGGCAAGCGAGTTCGTCGCACGTTTTCTCGGCACATCGAACATTCTCGATGCCCGTTGCACCGACCTTGACACCTCGAGCGTCGTACTCGACGTGCCCGGAATCGGTCGGATCGAGGTGCCGCGAGCCCGCGCGCCCCACATTTCCGGCAAGGGAGCAGCCAAGCTCGTGCTGCGCGCCGAAAAGCTGACCGTCGCCCCCGCGGACGCGCCGGGCGACGACGCCATTGCCCTGCCCGGCACGGTGGAAGCCGTCGACTATCAGGGGCAGGCCGCCCGCTATTTCCTGCGCCTTGGCGAGATTCCGCTTCAGGCCATCAACATGATCGACCAAAGCCCCTTCGCGGAGGGGCAGGCCGTCAGCCTTCGTCTCCGTCCGCGCGATTGCGCGGCTCTTCCGAGTACCGAGTGACATGACAACGCCCCCAAAATCCCACCTTTTCTACCAAAGCCGGCTTCGCCGCCCCATGCTCGACCAAGCCCGCGGGGTCTACATGTGGGACCTCGACGGCAAACGCTATCTGGACGGGTCGTCGGGCGCCATGGTCTGCAATATCGGCCATTCCAACGAGCACGTTCTGGAGGCGATGCGCCGACAGATGGAAAAATCAACCTTCGGCTACCGCCTGCACTTCGAGACAGAGCCGGCCGAGAGGCTCGCCGAAAAGACTGCCGCACTGGCACCTGACGGCATGGACAAGGTGTTCTTCGTCTCCGGCGGATCGGAAGCGGTGGAAAGCGCCATCAAGCTCGCCCGCCAGAACGCGATCGCGTTGGGCGAGGCGCAGCGCTGGAAGGTGATCTCGCGTCAGCCGAGCTACCACGGTTCAACTCTGGGCGCTCTGGCGCTGACCGGCTACGCCCCGCTTTCGGCCGCGTTCGACCCGATGATGCGGCCCATGCCGAAGATCCCGGCCCCGCGCGCCTATCTCGATCATCTCGATGCGAGCGACGAGGCAACCGGACATCACTATGCCGACATGCTGGAAGCGCGGATCCGCGACGAAGGGCCGGAGACGGTTCTCGCCTTCATCGTCGAGCCGGTCGGCGGCGCATCCACGGGCGCTCTGGTTCCGCCCGCCGGTTATATGCGACGTATCCGCGAGATCTGCACGAAATACGGCGTGTTGCTGATCCACGACGAAGTGATGTCGGGCGGCGGGCGCACGGGGAAGTTCTTCGCTGCCGAGCATTGGGACGTTGCGCCCGACATTCTGGCGATCTCCAAGGGCTTCGCCGCCGGCTACGTGCCGCTGGGTGCCATGGTCGCGAAAAACGAGATCGTGGAAAACGTGCTCGACACGGGTGGCTTCCTGCACGGCTACACATACGCCGGCAATCCTCTGGCCTGCGCGGCCGGTGTCGCGGTTCTCGATGAAATCGAACGGGAGAACCTGATGGAAAACGCGACGACGGTCGGCGCCGAACTGAAGGCCGGCCTCAATGCCCTGATGGAGCGCTATGAGATCATCGGCGACGTGCGCGGCTTGGGACTGTTTCTGGCGTTCGAACTCGTCTGCGACCGGGACACGTTGGAACCGTTGCCCCGCGAACTCAATGCATACAACGCACTCGTCGACATCGCCTACGACAAGGGCCTGATCATCTATTCCCGTCGCACGCGCGGCGGCTATGATGGCGATCATTTCCTCGTCTGCCCGCCGATGATCTCGACCAGCGCCCACGTAGGCGAGATCCTGGACACGCTCGATGCTTCGCTTCGCGAATTCCAGGAGACGACCGTCAACCGCCGTCTGAAGGCCGGGTAACAGGATACATCCATGACCGACCAGATCATCATCACCTGCGCAGTGACGGGTTCGATCCACACCCCCACCATGTCGCCACATCTGCCAGTCACCGGCCCGGAAATTGCGGCCGAGGCGCTGGCAGCCGCCGAAGCCGGAGCCGCGATCCTGCATCTGCACGCCCGCGATCCCCTCGACGGACGCCCTTCCGCCAAGCTGGAACACTTCATGGGCTTCCTGCCGGTGATCAAGCAGGCATCCGACGCTGTCGTGAACATCACCACGGGCGGCAGCGCCACGATGACGCTTGACGACCGGCTTGCCGCGCCGCTGGCGGCGGAGCCGGAAATGTGTTCGCTCAACATGGGCTCGATGAATTTCGCGCTCTATCCGATGGCCTCCCGCTATTCCGACTGGAAATACGACTGGGAGAAGCCTTTTCTGGAAGGCTCCGACGACCTCGTATTCAAGAACACCCCGCGCGACATCGCTCATGTGCTGACTCGGCTCGGCCACGAACGCGGAGCGCGGTTCGAATTCGAGTGCTATGACGTTAGCCACCTCACCATGCTGCGCCATTTCGCCGATCGCGGCCTGGTGAAACCGCCTTTCTTCATCCAGTTCGTCTTCGGCGTGCTCGGCGGCATCGCTGCGGATCCGGAAAACCTCCTGCACATGAAGCGCATGGCCGACAAACTCTTTGGCGACGACTACATGTTCTCCGTCCTGGCCGCCGGTCGCCAACAGATCCCGTTCGCCACCATGGCGGCCGCCATGGGCGGGCATGTGCGCGTCGGGCTGGAGGACAGCCTTTTCATCGCCAAAGGCGAACTCGCCCGCTCCAATGCCGATCAGGTCCGCAAGATACGCGAGATCGTGGAACGGCTGGGGCGAACGGTGGCGGCGCCCGCCGATGCCCGCGCACGGCTCTGCCTCAAGGGCGCTGACAGGACCGCGTTTTGACCATGAGCGGCATCGTCATTCGAAAGGTCGAACGCGAAGACGTCGAAAAACTGCATTGGGCCCTCACGCAGCTCTCAAAAGATATCGATGACGATCACGCCGCCGACGCCGATGACCTCTTGCGACACGGCTTCGGCGAGAAACCCGCGTTCTTCGCCCTGCTGGCCGAAGAGCGGATCGACGGCGCGGTCGTTGGCGCGCTCATGGCTTCACCATTGTTTTCAACGACCAATGCTGGGGCAGGGCTCTATGTCTCCGACCTCTGGGTCGCGGCATCCAAACGGGGCACAGGACTTGGCAAACGCTTGCTGGCCGCTGCACTCGAAACCGGAACCGCGGACTGGACGGTCCGGTTTCTGGAACTCGCCGTCTACCGGGACAACTCCAAGGCCCGCGCCTTCTACGACCGGCTGGGCTTTTCGCAATTTACGGACGAGATTTTTCTGACCCTCAAGGGGCCGGCTCTCGACAACTTGAGGAAAACGCCATGAAGGCCATCTTCGACGATCGCCAATGGAAGCACGATCCCAAACACTTCATGGCGAACGGCACGCTCTATCCCAATCCTGAACAGCCGCAACGCATCGAAGTTCTGCAATCGGGGGCCGAAAAGGCCGGCTGCGCGTTTCAGACGCCGAACGATCACGGTCTGGGCCCCATCGCGGCCCTTCATACACCGGAATACCTCGCCTTCCTCGAAACGATCCATACCCGTTGGAGCCGGATCGAAGGAGCCTCAGACGAGGTGATCCCGAACATCCATCCCGACCGGCGCACGGCAAGCTACCCGCGCTCCGCCGTCGGGCAGGCAGGTTTTCACCAGGCAGATACCTCCTGCCCGATTGCCGAGCACACCTTTGAGTCCGCCTACTGGTCCGCTCAAAGCGCGATCGAGGGGGCCGATCTGCTGCATGCGGGCGATCGAGCGCTTTACGTCCTGAGCCGTCCGCCCGGACATCATGCCTTCGCCGATCTCGCTGGCGGCTTCTGCTTCTTCAACAACACAGGCATAGCGGCCGAACGCCTGCGCATGGCGGGCCATCGCCCCGCCATTCTCGATATCGACCTCCACCACGGCAACGGCACACAAGGCATATTCTACGAGCGCTCCGACGTGCTGACTGTTTCCCTTCACGCCGATCCGATCCGCTTTTACCCCTTTTTCTGGGGTCATGCGCATGAACGTGGCGAAGGGGCGGGACGCGGCTACAACGTGAACCTGCCGCTCCCCCGCGGCACCGGCGACGACGGCTATCTGAAGGCGCTTGAGACGGCGTTCGCCCATATCAGGGCCTTCGGTGCGGACGTCATCGTTGTCGCACTCGGCCTCGACGCCTTCGAGAAGGATCCACTCAAGGGACTTGCGGTCACAACACCCGGCTTCGCCCGTATCGGCAAGGCAATCGCCAGACAAAGCCTGCCGACGCTGTTCGTCCAGGAAGGCGGCTATCTTTCGCAGGAACTGGGCCTTAACCTCACGAGCTTCCTGAACGGATACCAGAGCGCATGAACGAGACTGCGGATATTCTGATCATAGGCGGTGGCATCGCGGGCGCCGGGGCCGCCGCGCGGCTTTCCCCCGATGCCCGGATCATCGTTCTGGAAATGGAGGACGCCCTCGGCCGCCACGCCACCGGCCGCTCCGCCGCGATCTACATCCGCAACTATGGCAATGCCACGTTGCGCGCCCTCAACGTCGCGTCCGAGCCCGTCTTGAAGGAACCGGACGGCATCGCGGAGGAAACGCTGCTCAGCCCGCGCGGCGAAATGCTGATCGCGAGCGAGGAGGAACTCGATGCCTTCAACGCCTATCTGAAGGGCGCAGACGGCATGGAACGGCTTGATGCGGATGGTGCGGTCGCGCTCTTTCCGCTCCTCAAGCGCGAGAGGATCGCGGCAGCGGCGATCGAGCGCGACGCGCAGGATATCGATGTTGACCGCCTGCTTCAGGGATTTGCCCGCCTTGCCCGAAGGAACGGAGCCCGTTTCATCACCGATGCGCCGGCGGAACGTCTCGCGCGGAGGGGCGGCGTCTGGCGTGTGGAAACCCCGCAAGGCACGTTCGAGGCGCCCATCGTCGTCAATGCGGCGGGCGCATGGGCGGACGTTATAGCGGACAGAGCGGGCGCGCGTCGGATCGGCCTCGTCCCCATGCGTCGTTCCGCGGCGATCCTTCCCGCCCCCGCCGGTATAGACGTTAGTGGCTGGCCGCTCGTCGCCAGCGCCTCGGAGGGCTGGTACGCCAAGCCCGACGCCGGCAAGCTGATGGTCTCGCCCGCCGACGAAGACCCGGTCGAACCTCATGACGCCTGGCCCGACGACATGGTCCTGGCCGAAGGTCTCCACCGTTTCGAACAGGCGGTCACGATGCCTGTGACGCGTGTGGAGCGGAGCTGGGCGGGGCTGCGCAGCTTCGTATCCGACCGCACGCCGGCCGTCGGGTTCGCCCCGGATGCGGATGGTTTCTTCTGGCTTGCCGGCCAGGGCGGTTACGGCGTTCAGACGGCGCCGGCCCTTTCCCGGCTCGCAGCAGACCTGTGCCTGAAACGCCCGTCGAAACTACCTCCCGACATCGTCAAGGCCCTTGATCCCGCGCGCCTTTTCTAAGGCCCGCCGACCTACCACGACAGGAAACACAATGACGGACATCAAGAGACTGGAAATCGGCCCGCGCATGAGCCAGGCGGTCGTTCATGGCGGGGTCGTCTGGCTCTCGGGCCAGGTCGGCGCACCGGGCGAGAGCGTCACCGCCCAGACCCAGACCATTGTGAAGCGTATCGACGCGTTGCTCGCCGAGGCCGGCAGCGACAAGTCGCGGCTGCTGCAGGCCACCATATGGCTCGCCTCGATGGATGACTTTGCCGAGATGAACGCCGTGTGGGACGCGTGGGTCGACCCTGCCAATCCGCCCGCACGCGCCTGTGGTGAATCGCGCCTTGCAACCCCCGACTACAAGGTCGAGATCATCGTGACCGCCGCCCGGTAAGCCAATTGGCACGCGCAAGAAGTGGTACGGGCGATGCGGCAGGATACATACGCCGCATCGCCCGCACCATGTCTCCCGGCGCGATACCGGAACGTTTCAGACCCGCTCAGCATATGTCGGGGCAAAGGAGGTGATCGGCGCGGGGAACCGAATGCTGTCTGAAACCAGCCGGTAGGTATCGAGCGCGATCATCCGCTCTTCGTCAGTCGGCACCACCAACGTCGCCACGCGCATATCGGCCGCGCTGATGTTGGGGTGGCCATTCCGCACCATGGAATTGAGGCGCTCGTCGATCCGCACGCCAAGGACGCCAAGCCCGGCGCAAACCCGCGAGCGGATTTCCTTGCTGTTTTCGCCAATGCCGGCGGTGAAGACCAGGGCATCCAGCCCGTCCATCGCGGCGGCATAGGCGCCAACGGTTTTCTTGATCTGATAGACGAAGATGTCGACGGCCAGCGCGCAGCGATCATCACCGGCTTCCGCCCGCTCCATCACTTCGCGCATGTCGTTGCTGACGCCGGAAACTCCCAGAAGCCCGCTCTTTTCATAGCACAGCGCCTCGACCTCCTCCACCGACATGCCCCTCTCCTTGACGAGATGGAAGATGATCGCGGGATCGAAGTCGCCCGAGCGCGTTCCCATCGGAATACCGCAGAACGTGCCGAAGCCGATGCTGGTGTCGACAGAACGGCCGGCTTTGACCGCATCGAGCGTCACCCCGTTGCCGAGGTGACAGATCACCATGGAAAGATCCTCGAGAGGCCGGTTGAGAATGTCGGCAGCCGCCTGGCTGACATAGCGACAAGAGGTGCCATGGAAGCCATACCGGCGAATTCCCCATTGGGAATAGAGTTCGTAGGGCAGCGCATAGACATGCGCCTCGCGCGGTACGCTTTGATGGAACGCGGTATCGAAAACGACCACGTTGGGCACGCCCGGGAAACGCCGCAGACACTCCTCGATACCAGCGATATTGCACGGGTTGTGAAGCGGCGCGAACCGCGCGCAGGCATGAAGCTGTTCCATCACCGTTTCATCGACGAGCGTCGATTCCACGAAGATATCACCCCCATGAACCGCGCGATGACCGATGGCAGTGATTGCCTGCGGCCCTTCAATGACCGCTAGTTCCGAATGCAACAGATTGTCGACCATGACGTCGAACCCGACCTTGTGGTCGGGGATGGCGCGGCGCATGACAAGGCGTTCCTGGCCGACAAAATGCTCTGCATAAGAACCGTTTTCGCCAATCCGAGCAATCAGACCCTTGGCGACAACTTCGGTCAGATCGGGATTATAGAGCTGATATTTCAAGCTCGAGCTGCCGCAGTTGATGATCAGGATCATGGTTTTCTACTCTTTCCTAGGCTTGCAAACGCAAGCGCTTTTCGCGGCGGCCCAAGGGCAGCGGCCGTGACGACAAGACCGGGCGACGCGAGGTGGATGAGGGAGAGGAGGCCTCGCGTCGCCCGTCGCATGCGGGGCGGCCCCCGCATGCGGGATCAGACCGGAACGGGCAGGAAGGCCCAGAAACCGACCGACGTCAGGAAGTTGAAGACAAGTGTCATCGTCGCGATCGTGCAGGCCGGCGGGTCGATATGGGTATCGCCGCGATCGAGGAAGACACGGGCGTAAAACTCGCCGACGAAGGCGCAAATCAACCCTGCGATACCGGCCAGGATGATGCTTCCCGATGCCACACCGACAATGGCCGCCGGCAACGCGATGTGATGCGTCACGGGTGTCAGCACGCCGACGGTGAGGAACAGCAGGCTTGCCGCTGTGATGCCGAAGGCCAGCAAGGCGCCGGGCGTTCCGTAAGTCACGCCAAGCCAGCCACCGAAAAGGCCGACACCGACACCGATGACGATGAGCTGGCCGACACTGCTTTGAAACGCCAGCCACTTGGTGGCGTCGGTTGGATGGAAGAAACGCTCACCTTCCGGGGTCTTGCCGCACAGGCCGCAGGTTCCCCACGCAAACCGGGCGATGAAGGCAGAAATGACCACACCCATGCCCGGATAGTCTGTCCAGGCGAGGCCGGGACCGAAGTCGGGCACCATCGCGAGAAGCCAGACGATCACGTAGCCGATGATGCCGAAAATACCGCCGACGAGGAGAACGTCGGGGCTGTTCAGGCCCATCCCGGCGGTCACGATGTTGCGACCGCTGTCGAGCTTGCCCTTGGCAGCCGCATAAGCGGCGGCGGCGACACCGGAGGCGAAACCACCCACATGGGGCCCGAATACGCCAAACGGAATGCCGAAGAAGTCTGTTGCCGCGGGTGCAACGGCGAGCTGAATAGCCACGCCGAGCATCGTCAGTATGCCGACGAATGCGAAGGCGGGAAGAGCCCCGATCGCCGCGCCGAAAATGCCGCCGCCGAAGGCGACGAGTAGACCGATTGCACTCATTTTTTCCCCCGTGCAATGTCACCGTCACGACACCGGATGAGAGACAAAGCCAGCAGGTTGCTCGCTGTTACGTCGGCTCGTTCCGAATACATGTCGATTGCTCGGTTTTTATTAGGCTTTCACCCGTTTGCTCGAAGCCGCGCACAAACGTCTACGCTCCCGGCGATGAACATCTCCCAGGCTGAAGTCATGCGCCTTGCGATACACGAATATCGAAAGTGACTCGCTCTCGGGGTGCTTCGATAACTGAAATCGTAGGTCTATTTAAATTGAAGGGTCAATGAGATGGACTTGTCCTGAGCTGGTAATTTCTTGCCGCATTACCATTATCGTGGGTCACAGATACCAAACGGAGGGCTTTTCGGCAGGAGCCGGCTCCAATGCGACGACACTCGTTTCGCGCGTTCAATGACTTACGCAGGTGCTGCGATATTTCCGCCCACCTCTCGCAACGTTCTCGGACCGAGAGATGAAGCCTCTGGCACCCCTTGTCGAGCACAAGAAATCACTGGTCGTGACAAGATATTACCCTTGCCTGTAATTTCTTGTCCGCGACAAAACTATACAACCTCCAGAAAAATTCGGCGCAATTCCGCTATATACTAGAAGATTATGAGTACCGACAAATAATTACCCGCCATTGTCAAGGCGCTCTCGTTGACCGGATTGCACCCGGAGGAATAGGTTTTCTGCGAACAAGCGGTAAAACTTGGCGGCTACTTATTATGTCCGGAAGAACGCCCCACAGAGTTCTCATGATCGTCGGAGATTTCTCTGAAGATTATGAAGTAATGGTGCCGTCTCAGGCTCTTGAAATGGCCGGACTTTCCGTAGACGCCGTGTGCCCGGGCAAACGTACCGGCGACACCATCAAGACCGCGATCCATGACTTCGAAGGCGACCAGACCTACAGCGAAAAGCCCGGCCATCTGTTCCGGCTGAACGCCAACTTCGCATTCGTGGAGGCCGACCAGTACGCCGGTCTCTACCTGGCGGGAGGCCGTGCCTGCGAATATCTACGCCTGGACTCCCAAATTCTGGCCTTCGTGCATGCCTTCATGGCGGCAAACCGGCCAGTCGCCGCGATCTGCCACGGAGCGCAGATCCTGGCAGCGGCAGATGTGCTCAAAGGCCGCCGACTGACGGCCTATCCGGCCGTCGCCCCCGAGATCCGTGCGGCTGGCGGCGACTACGTCGCGGTCGAACCGGAACAAACGATCATCGATGGAAACCTCGTGACGGCACCGGCCTGGCCCGGCCATCCGGCGTTGCTGCGCGCCTTTGTGCGGCTCGTCGACCCGCAGATCCTGACCTGAAGAAACCGGCTCCGACGGGCCGCGAGGGCTCGCCGGATCATCACAGCCTGGAGAAGACTATGATTGAGAAGGGCTTTACGAAACCAACGGACCGTATCATCCGGTTGAAGAACCAGATCCTGAATGCGCGCCCGTATGTTGAATCCGAGCGAGCCGTCCTGGCGACAGAGGCCTACAAGGAAACGGAAGGGCTTCCGCCGATCCTGCGTCGCGCGAAAGTGGCAGAGAAGATCTTCAACGAACTTCCGGTCACGATCCGCGAAGACGAGCTGATCGTCGGCGCCATCACCAAGAATCCGCGTTCGACCGAGATCTGCCCCGAATTCTCCTTCGACTGGGTCGAAGCCGAATTCGAGACCATGGCCAACCGCGTCGCCGATCCGTTCGAAATTCCCAAGGAGACGGCGGCAGAACTGCACGAGGCCTTCAAATACTGGCCCGGCAAGACCACGAGCGATCTCGCCACCTCCTACATGTCCAAGAAGACCAAGGACTGTATGGCTAACGGCGTCTTCACGGTGGGCAACTATTTCTACGGCGGCGTCGGCCACGTCTGCGTGGACTACGGCAAGATCTTGAAGATCGGCTTCCGCGGTATCATCGCCCAGGCGGTCAAGGAACTGGAACTGCTGGACCGGATGGATCCGTCCTACATCAAGAAGCAGCAGTTCTATAACGCGATCATCATCACCTACAACGCCGCGATCAACTTCGCCCATCGCTACGCCGACAAGGCGGACGAACTGGCCAAAGCGGAATCCAACCCGACCCGCAAGCAGGAGCTGCAGCAGGTTGCTCAGAACTGCCGTCGCGTGCCGGAAAACGGCGCCACGACGTTCTGGGAAGCCTGCCAGACGATGTGGTTCGTCCAGTGCATGCTGCAGATCGAATCCAGTGGCCACTCCATCTCGCCGGGCCGCTTCGACCAGTACATGCAGCCCTATCTGGAAGCCGACAAGTCCATCGGCCGCGAATTCGCGCAGGAGCTCATCGACTGCATCTGGATCAAGCTCAACGACGTCAACAAGACCCGCGACGAGGTCTCGGCCCAGGCGTTCGCCGGCTACGCCGTGTTCCAGAACCTGTGCGTCGGCGGTCAGACCGAAGACGGCCTGGATGCCACCAATGACGTTTCCTACATGTGCATGGAAGCCGTCGCCCATGTCCGTTTGCCCGCACCTTCCTTCTCGATCCGCGTGTGGCAGGATACGCCCGACGAGTTCCTGTTCCGTGCGGCGGAAGTCGTTCGCCTCGGCCTCGGCGTACCGGCGATCTACAATGACGAAGTGATCATCCCCGCCTTGCAGAACCGCGGTGTGTCGCTGGCCGACGCACGCGACTACGGCATCGTTGGCTGTGTGGAACCGCAAGCGATCCACCGCACGGAAGGCTGGCACGATGCGGCCTTCTTCAACGTGGCCAAGGTTCTCGAAATCACCCTGAACAACGGCAAGGTTGGCGACACCCAGCTCGGGCCTGTCACTGGTGAAATGACCAACTGGAAATCGGTCGACGATTTCTTCGAGGCCTTCAACAAACAGATGTCGTTCTTCGTCCGCCATCTGGCGGAGGCCGATAACTGTGTCGATATCGCCCATGCCGAAAGGGCTCCCCTGCCCTTCCTCTCCGCCATGGTCGACGACTGCATGGGCCGCGGCATGTCGGTTCAGGAAGGCGGCGCGATCTACAACTTCACGGGTCCGCAGGCCTTCGGCGTCGCCGACAGTGGTGACTCGGTTTATGCGATGAAGAAGTTCGTCTTCGATGACAAGGCCCTGACCATGGCAGATTTGAAGGAGGCTCTCGACGCCAACTTCGGTCTCGCCCAGGGCGCCAAGGCCGCAGGGAACGGCAGCACGGAACCGACCGAAGAGCAGGTCTACGCCGCGGTTCGCCAGGTGCTGGTCAATTCCAACTCCACCGACATGTCGACGCTCAAGGACGAAGTCTACCGCACGCTTGCAGCCGGAAACGGCAATGGCGGCGGCAACGGCAAGTACGACGGCATCCGCCGGATGCTCGACAGCGCGCCGTGCTTCGGCAACGACATCGACGAAGTCGACATGATCGCCCGCAAGTGCGCCCAGATCTACTGCAAGGAAGTGGAGAAGTACAAGAACCCGCGCGGTGGTCAGTTCCAGGCCGGCATCTATCCGGTCTCCGCCAACGTGCTCTTCGGCAAGGACGTCGGGGCCCTGCCCGACGGTCGTCCGGCGAATGCTCCGTTGGCCGACGGCGTATCGCCCCGCCAGGGCAAGGACGTGAAGGGACCGACGGCAGCCGCGAACTCCGTGGCCAAGCTCGACCACTTCATCGCCTCCAATGGAACGCTCTACAACCAGAAGTTCCTGCCCTCAGCCCTGGCCGGTGACAATGGTCTGCAGCACTTCGCCTCGCTGGTGCGCTCCTACTTCGATCACAAGGGCATGCACGTGCAGTTCAACGTGATCGACCGCGCCACCCTGCTCGAAGCGCAGAAGAACCCGGAGGCCCACAGGGACCTGGTTGTTCGTGTGGCGGGCTACTCCGCCCAGTTCGTCGTGCTCGCCAAGGAAGTGCAGGACGACATCATCAGCCGCACCGAACAGGTGTTCTGAGCCTGTCCGAAACAGACGGTGCGCGGACTCTTCATCCGCGCACCGGCCGGGCGGCAGCACCCGGTGGAACCGACCCCGCCTCTTCTGCCTGCCCGGCCATTCCGACGAGATCCGCAAAGGACTGAGACCCCATGCCGCGCTACCAGAGCTTCTCCCCCAGGACAGAGATCGTCTTCGGACCTGGTTTGCTGGAACGGCTGTACGCCTATCGCGGACAGAAGGTCGGCATCGTTACCGACGCCTTCATGGCCAGTTCGGGCGCGCTTGACCGCGTGAAGGATTACCTGAGCGAAAGCGAAGTTCTCGTCTTCGACGAAGCCATTCCCGAACCACCGGTCGATACCGTTTCCAAGGGCGCACGGCTCTTCACCGATTTTTGCCCCGATGTGGTGGTCGCATTGGGCGGCGGCTCTCCGATCGACGCGGCCAAGGCGATCCTGGCGATCGTCCGCGAGACGGTACATGGCCGCAAGATCCCGTTTGTCGCCATACCAACCACCAGCGGCACCGGGTCCGAGGTCACGTCCTTCGCGGTCATTTCCGACCCCGCGCAAGGCCGCAAGTTCCCGCTGATCTCCAACGAACTGGTGCCCGACGTGGCGCTGCTCGATCCGGAATTCGTTCGCAGCGCGCCCGCCAAGGTGACCGCCGACACCGGCATGGACGTCATCACCCACGCAATCGAAGCCGTAGTGTCCACCGGCGCTTCCCACTTCACGGACGCCTTTGCCGAGAAAGCACTGGAGCTTGCCTTCGAAAGCCTGCCCCGGGCCTACGACAACGGCGACGACATCGCGGCGCGCGATGCCATGCATCAGGCCTCGTGCCTTGCCGGCCTCGCCTTTTCCTCCGCCGGCCTCGGCATCAACCACAGCCTCGCCCATGCGCTCGGCGGCAAGCTTCACGTCGTCCATGGCCGTGTCAACGCGGTGCTGATGCCGATGGTGATCGCCTGGAACGCGGAGGAACCGGATGCCGCACAAAGATATGCGCGCATTGCGCGGCGCATCGGGTTGGACGTGCCTTCGACCCGCGCCGGAGTACGCGCTCTGATCAGGGCCATCGAGGCCTTCAACATTCGCTTTTCGATCCCCTCGACGCTGCGTGATCTTGGCGTCGACATGGAGCAATTCGGCCGTATTCGGTCGGAGATAGCGGCGGCCGCGCTTGCCGATGCCTGCACGGCCAGCAATCCCCGCAAACCGTCCCAGCCCGAGCTGGAGAATCTGCTCGCCCGCATCGGCGGATAGGAACCGAGGGAGAAAGCAGCAGAGCAAGAAGCGCGAAGAGAAGACGGCAAAGTATCAATAACGGAACATCGTGACCAAGGAGACAGCGATGCAACAGGAAGCACTGGGAATGGTCGAAACCAAAGGTCTGGTCGGCGCGATCGAAGCCGCCGACGCCATGGTGAAGTCGGCCAACGTGACGATGATCGGCTACGAGAAGATCGGTTCGGGCCTCGTCACCGTGATGGTGCGTGGGGACGTCGGCGCGGTGAAGGCCGCAACCGACGCAGGTGCCGTGGCAGCCGAGAAGGTCGGCTCCGTGGTGTCCGTCCACGTCATCCCGCGGCCGCACATGGAAGTGGAACGCATCCTTCCGCATCCCGCAGCAGCCGCCGAATAACCCCTGAACGAGACAAGGAGGATCGGTCATGAAAGACGATCTTGTCGAACAACTGATGGGGGAAGTCATCCGCAAGATGGGCGGCGGCGAAAGCGCTCCGTCCGCCACCCCCGGGCCCAAGGCCGAGGCGCCCCGCGCCAAGGCCCCGAAGGCCTGCAATCTGACGGAGTTCGTGGGCACGGCCATCGGCAACACGATTGGCATGGTTATCGCCAATGTCGATCCGTTGCTGCACGCACAGATGAAGCTGGACAAGAAATACCGGTCCATCGGCATCGTCGGAGCACGCACCGGCGCCGGTCCGCACATCTTCGCGGCCGACGAAGCGGTCAAGGCCACGAACAGCGAGGTCGTCCTGATCGAACTGCCGCGTGACACCGAAGGCGGGGCCGGCCACGGTTCGTTGATCATCTTCGGGGCAGCGGACGTCTCCGACGCCCGCCGTGCCGTGGAAGTCATGCTCGGCGAACTCGATCGCACCATGGGCGATGTCTACGGTTCGCCGGCCGGTCATCTGGAGTTCCAGTACACCGCCCGAGCGAGCTATGCGCTCAACAAGGCGTTCGGGGCTCCGATCGGGCAGGCGTTCGGCATCACCGTGGGGGCTCCCGCCGCCATCGGTGTGGTGCTTGCCGATACGGCTGCCAAGGCGGCCACGATCGATGCCTGCGGCTTCTCTTCACCGGCTAACGGCACGAGCTTCTCCAACGAGGTGATCTTCACGTTCAGCGGCGATTCCGGTGCCGTGCGTCAGGCGATCCACGCCGCGCGCGATGTCGGCAAGCAACTGCTCGGCGCGATGGATCCTACCCCGCTGGTGTCGACGACCACGCCGTACATCTGAACCGCGGAGAAGGAGGACAGTCATGACTGAGCAAAGCCTCGGACTGATCGAAACCATCGGCCTGACCGCGGCCGTCGAGGCCGCCGACGCGGCTGTGAAAGCGGCCAACGTCACGCTGGTGGGCTACGAACTGGCCAAGGGCGAGGGCATGACGGTCGTCAAGCTTCTCGGAGAAGTCGGCGCCATCCAGGCTGCGGTCTCTGCGGGGGCCGCAGCCGCAAGCCGGGTGAACCGTGTGGTTTCGGTCAATGTGATCGCACGGCCGGCCCGCGATGTCGCACAGCTGGTGGATAGCCCTGAAACCGTTGGGGGCGCTACCCAGCCTCAGCCGGCCAAGAAGGCAGAAACGGAAAAGCGGGCCGAGCCCCAGGCAGAAATCGACGCCGGCAAGAGGAGCGAAAAGCCCGCGCCCGAACCTGCCTCGATCCAGGCTGAGTCTCAGGCGGCTGGACCTCTCCTGGCGGAGAAAAGTGAAGTGGCACCGCATGATCCGGCCGAAGAGCCACAGGTTCCGGACGACGAGACACCTGCAACTGACGCTGAGCAGTCGATAACCACCCCCGCGCTAGCGGAAGAGACAAGGCCCGAGCCGGCGGAACCAGAGCCCGCCGCCAAGGAAACTCCGGCCGAAGCAAAAGTGGCCGACGACAAGCCGCAACCCGACCCGAAAGGTCCCGGAGCGGGATCGCGAACACGCCGTCGGCACGGTTCGTCGCGGAAGAACTAGACAACACTGTGCCCCCCGATACGGCCCGCCCGTTCGGAAGCGCCCATCAAGAGACCCGGGTCTGACCGGCACGTTCGGTCAGGCCAACGGCCCCGGCTGCGCCCACGCGCAGTACCAGCAGCACAAGACAGGACCGGCTCATGCAGCCCGTAGAAGCAATCGAACGGATCGTCGCGGAACTCCTTGCAGAGGGAATGACTGCGGCCAGGGATGCAGCAAAGGCAAGGGCGGTTACGGATCCCGCGCTCGTCCCAATCGGCGTCTCCAACCGCCACATCCATCTTTCCCGCTCCGACATGGACACGCTTTTCGGTCCCGGCTCGTCACTGACGCGCAAGAAAGCGATGAAGCAATCAGGCCAGTACGCGGCCGAAGAAACCGTCACCCTGCGCGGCCCGAAAGGCGAGATCGGCAAGGTCCGCGTCCTCGGCCCGCTGCGCAAGGAAACCCAGATCGAGGTTTCGGTGGCCGACGGTTTCGTTCTCGGCCTGCGGCCGCCGCTGCGTCTTTCCGGACATCTTGAGAATTCGCCGGGGATCGACGTGATCGGCCCGCAGGGCACCGTCCATAAGGACTACGGCGTCATCGTCGCCATGCGCCACATCCACATGCTGCCCGAGACCGCAGCACAGCTCGGCCTGGTCAACGGCGACGAGGTCGACGTGGAAGTCGACGGGCCGCGGGGCGGCGTCATGCACAGGGTTGCTATCCGCGCCGCCGAAAACTCCTCACTGGAGATGCACATCGACATTGAGGAAGCCAACGCATTCGGCCTGAGGAACGACGATCTCGTCCGGATCCGGAAGGCCTGAACGACGGCACGTACCTGGAGGGATGGGGACCATGAGCACGGACAAGACATTGCTGGAATTTGCCGGACTGGTTCGCTTCCGCTCCGTTCTGCCAAGCGACGAGTGGGCACCGGGGGCCCTGAAGGTCGGTGTCGATCTGGGCACGGCGAACCTCGTCCTTGCCGTGGTTGATTCCGCAAATCGCCCTGTTGCCGGCATCACCCATCGCTCCAGCGTGGTCCGCGACGGCATCGTCGTCGACTACATAGGCGCGGTTCAGGCCGTGCGGGCGATGAAGGCGGAACTCGAGCAGCGCATCGGCCAGCCGCTCACCCGCGCCGCGGCCGCCATCCCTCCCGGCATTCACCCCGGCAGCACCAAGGCTATCGGAAACGTGGTCGAGGCCGCCGATTTCGAGCTTGCCGAGATCATTGACGAACCGGTGGCTGCGGCCCGCCTTCTCGACATTACCGATGGCGCCGTGGTCGATATCGGCGGTGGCACCACCGGCATTTCCGTCCTGAAGAACGGCGAGGTCATCGCCTCCTTCGACGAGGCGACCGGTGGCACCCACATGACCCTCGTGCTGGCCGGCGCCCACCGCATCTCCTTTGCCGAAGCCGAGAGCGAAAAGCTCAATACCGACAATGAACGCGACGTCTTCGCGATCGTGCGTCCCGTCGTCGACAAGATGGGAACCATCGTCTCGAAATTCCTGGAGGATTATCCCGAGATCGACGTCATCCACGTGGTCGGAGGCGCCTGCATCTTTTCCGAATTCGACAAGGCCTTCGCCAACCAGACCGGGCGGCGGATCGTCAAGCCCGTCGAACCGCTTCTGGCAACCCCGCTCGGGATCGCCATGTACCCGCAATCCGAGAGAGGTGCGTGATGGATCGCGCTCGCCTCGACGCGGCCCTCAACCGGGCATTGCTCGACCTCCTGTCAGACCGGATCGTCGCTGCGCTTAACGCGCGCGCGCGTTCTGCGCTGGTGCTGTTTTCGGATACGGAGCTGGGACTGGAACCGGCCGTCCGCTCGCTCGCGACGCTGGTCGATGCGGGCTGGTCGTTTGAAATCCACCGCAGCCGACAGGCTCGCGAACTCGTTTCTCTCGACCGCCTCGATGCCCTCGGCGGTGCCGCCCTGTCTCCCTTCATTCGCAATGCCGGGAGCCAGAACGAGACCGTCGATGCAATCCTCAACCGGCATGCGCTGGTGTTGATGCCAACCTTGAGCTTGCCGCTTGCCGCCCGCGTGGCGCTTGGGCTGGCCGATGACGACATCTCCTCGCTCGTGGCCGGCGCGCTCGAACGCGGCCAGCGGATCGTTGCCGCCCGCGACGGTTGCTGCCCGGCCGCGCGCGAGCGCATTGCCAGAGGCCTGACAGGCAACGCCGCGTACCGCGACATGATGGCGGGACACCTCGGCCGCCTGGAAAGTTACGGCGTGGAACTCACCTGGGCGGCCAGGCTCGCCGCGACGGTCGCCGATACGCCGACGACAACGCTTGCGCATGACCCCGACAGAAATCAGATCGCCGTTCCGACACGCGCCCCATCACGACGGGTTTTCGGTTGGAGCGAAGCAAAGGTCTTGGCGGGGACGGAAATACGCCTCGGCCGGGATGTGCTGGTCACACCAATGGCGGCCGAGGAACTCAAGTCCCGGCAGATCCTGCTCGTCAGGGAATAAGGAGAAAGACGATGCATCTCGGACGTGTGATCGGAACGGTCGTCTCCACCAGCAAGGACTCGTCGCTTTGCGGCAGCAAGTTGCTGATCGTGGCCCGCCTTACCGAAAAGCAGGAACCCGACGGAACAACCGAAATCGCCACGGATACGGTGGGCGCGGGCTATGGCGAAATCGTCATCGTGGCAACGGGAAGCGCCGCGCGTCATGCGGGAACCCTCGTCCATTCGGTCACTGATGCCAGCATCGTCGGCATCGTGGATACCGTCGAGACACATTAAGGATGACCGCGATGAGCGCCAGGACAAGCGAAGCGTTGATCGAAAAGCTCCTGCGGGCAGGGCACGGCCCGTGCCCCACGAGGCAGTTGAAGCTCGCGGACGCGCAAAGGCTCGCGGCCAACGCGGAGACGACGGCGCGCGCCATGGGCTTGCCCGTGGTGATTTCGGTCGCAGACGCGCAAGGCGAGCAGATCCTCTTTCACAAGATGGAGGGCAGCTTGCCGGCAAGTGCGACGCTTGCCACCGACAAGGCCTGGACGGCGGCGGCCTTTCGCATGTCGACAGACGAACTCGGCCGGCTTGCCCAGCCCGGCCAGATGCTTTTCGGCGTCGAGGCAACCCACGGCGGACGGGTCGTGGTCTTCGGCGGCGGGATTCCCTGCTGGCGCGACGGGACGGTGATCGGCGCCATCGGGATCAGCGGCGGGACGGCAGACGAGGACGCAGCCATCGCCCGGTACGCCCTGAACGATTTCACAGACAAGCCGGGGCACGGCCCCGCCAAAGGAGCGGAAAAATGAACGACCAACAGATCAGCGATGCCGTGACCCAGGTTCTCGACGGTTATGGCGCCGCCCCCGGGGCGGCGCCGGAACAGGCTGTGAACCAGACAACTTCAGCCACACAGGGCGCCCCCGTCGCGCAGGCAAGTGAATTCGTGTCCGATATGGTGGCGAACATCCTGGCAGACGCCGGATCTGTCCCGGCAGCCAAAGGCACTCCGGCTTTCGTGCCGGGTTCCAAGCGCTGCTGCTGGCAGCCGGCCGCCTCCGGTGAGGACCCGATGGATGCCATCCTCGCCAAAGCGCTGGCAAGCGGCCTTGGTGAGAAGAAGGCAGGGACAAGCGCACCGGCGGCCAAGGCAGCAGTGACAAACCCGGTCGTGAGCGACGAGGAAGCGACCACCCTGGGCGACGGCGTGTTCGCGACGATGGACGAGGCCATCGCTGCGGCAGAGCAGGCCCAGCGCCAGTATCTCTTCTGCTCCATGGCTGCGCGCAAGGCATTTGTCGATGGCATTCGCGAGATCTTTGTCGATCCCGCGACGCTGGAGCGGATCTCGACGCAGACGGTCGAGCAGACCGGCATGGGCAATGCCGCGCACAAGATCATCAAGAACCGGTTGGCGGCAGAAAAATCCCCCGGCGTGGAGGATCTGACCACGGATGCGGCGTCGGGCGACGGCGGCCTGACACTGGTCGAATACTCGCCCTTCGGTGTTATCGGCGCGATTACGCCGACCACCAATCCGACCGAAACGATCATCTGCAATTCGATCGGCATGCTGGCGGCGGGCAACGCGGCGGTGTTCAGCCCCCATCCCCGCGCGACCAAGGTCTCGCTGCTTACCGTCAAGTTGATCAACCGCAAGCTCGCGGCCCTCGGCGCGCCCGCCAATCTCGTCGTCACGGTGCAGAAGCCGTCGATAGAGAACACCAACGCGATGATGGCGCATCCCAAGGTCCGGATGCTGGTGGCCACCGGCGGACCGGGCATCGTCAAGACGGTCATGTCGACCGGCAAGAAGGCCATCGGCGCAGGCGCGGGGAACCCGCCGGTCGTGGTCGACGAGACCGCGGATATCGAGAAGGCCGCACAGGATATCGTCAACGGTTGCAGCTTCGACAACAACCTGCCCTGCATTGCGGAAAAGGAGGTTATCGCGGTCGACCAGATCGCTGATTACCTCATCCTCTGCATGCAGAAATGTGGTGCCTATCTCGTCACCGATGCCGCGGTCATCGACAAGCTGCAGGCGCTGGTGATCAACGAAAAGGGCGGCCCGCAGACGGCTTGCGTCGGCAAGAGCGCCGTCCACCTGCTCGACAAGGTCGGCATCAAGGTAGGCGATGAGGTCAAGGTCATCCTGATCGAACTGCCCAAGGAGCACCCCTTCGTCCAGGAAGAGCTGATGATGCCGATCCTGCCTCTGGTGCGCTCGCCGAGCGTCGATGACGCCATCGACCTCGCGGTGGATCTGGAACACGGAAACCGACACACGGCGATGATGCACTCCACCAACGTGCGCAAGCTGACCAAGATGGCGAAGCTCATCCAGACGACGATTTTCGTCAAGAACGGCCCCTCCTATGCGGGCATCGGCGTCGGCGGCGAGGGACACGCGACCTTCACAATCGCAGGCCCCACCGGAGAAGGGCTGACCTCCGCCCGCTCGTTCGCCCGCAAGCGGCGTTGCGTGATGGTCGAGGCGCTCAACGTACGCTGACGCTTACGCGACAAGAGACAGGAAGAGGTCAGAGGAGAGGCAAACCATGATGAGCATTCGCATCATCAATGCACCGCACAGCGAAGTGCTCCAGATGCTCCAGCGGCGCATGCCGCCGCATGGGCGCGCCTATGTCCGGGACCACTCGATCGGCGCCGTCGGGCTCGTGCAGTCCAACATCACCGACCTCTTCTTCTTCTCCGATGTGGCGATGAAGGCGGCCGACGTCTTCACCGTCGAGATCTACGGAACCTGCCCGCAGCACGTCACGTCGCTTGCGGTCGTGGGAGAATTGTCGGCTGTGCGCACGGCGATGGATGCCATCGAAGCGCTGCAGACCTCCTTCTGAACACCCCGCCCGGCGGGCAAGACAAGGTGAAAAGCCATGGACGGCATCGACTATGAAATGGAGGGCACTGTCTTCGACATTCAGCGCTTCTCGATCCACGACGGCCCGGGGGTGCGCACCATTGTTTTCCTGAAGGGGTGCCCGCTGCGCTGCCGCTGGTGCTCCAACCCGGAATCGCAGAACCCGGAACCGGAACTCTTCTACCGCGCCTCAAGCTGCATCCATTGCGGTCAATGCGTGCCGATCTGTCCGGTAAAGGCGCTTTCGCGTGACAATCCCGGCTTCGTCGACCGGGAAAAATGCATCAGATGCGGCACCTGCGCCGGCGTCTGCCCAACCGACGCGCTGACGGTCTCCGGCAAGAAAATGACCATCCGCCAGGTCATGATTGAACTGCGCAAGGACGCTACCCAGTACCGCCGTTCGGGCGGAGGGATCACGCTTTCGGGCGGCGAACCGCTCTTCCAGCATGAATTCGCACGCGAACTTCTCAAGGCCTGCCACGAGCAGGGTTGGAATACGGCGATGGAGACGACCGGCTACACAACGCGCGACATCGTGCGCGATGTAATGCCCCACGTGGACCATGCGTTGATCGATCTCAAGGTGGTCGACCCGCAATCGCACCAGGCAAATACCGGGGTGGATAACCGGATCATTCTCGAAAACGCGCTGTGCATCGCCTCGCTCACGCACGCCGTGGTGCGGGTGCCCGTCGTCTCGGGCGTGAACGACAATGAGGAAGCGATCGGCGCCATCGGCCGCTTCGCCAAGCTGATGCCCGGCGTGGATACCGTTCATCTGCTGCCCTACCACACCTATGGCGAGAACAAGTATGCCCTGCTCGGCCGTCCCTACCCGATGGGCGACCTTCCCAACCTGAAGCCCGAGAACATCGCGCACCTGACCAAGGTGATCGAAGACCTCGGCCTCAGGTGCCAGATCGGCGGATGATGAAATACGTCTGGAGACGGTTCTATGGCTTCAACCTATACCAGTTCCGAGTCCGTGACGGAGGGACATCCGGACAAGGTCTGCGACCAGATTTCGGATGCCGTGCTTGACGCCTATCTGGCCCAGGATCCCGAGGCCCGCGTGGCGGTTGAGGTGCTTGCCTCGGGCAACACCCTTCACATCGCAGGCGAGGTCACGTCCACTGCCCGGGTCGATGTGACGGCGGTCGCGCGTGGTGTCGTACGCAGGATCGGATATACCGATCCTGCGCTCGGCTTCGACGCGGACAGCTGTTTCGTGCTGACGGATCTGCGCAGGCAGTCACCCGACATAGCCCAGGGCGTCTCGCGCGAGAACGAGCTGGGAGCCGGCGACCAGGGCATCTTCTACGGCTATGCATGCGACGAGACGGCGACACTGATGCCAGCGGCCATTCACTACGCCCACCGCTTGACGGAAGGCCTGACGGATGCGCGCAAGTCTGGTCGGCTCGCGTGGCTAAAGCCGGACGGCAAGGCCCAGGTGACCTTCAAGAATGACGCATCCGGGTCGCCAGTCGAACTGACGAGCCTGGTGCTGTCGGCCCAGCACGCGGCGGATATAGGGCGTGAGGAAATGCTCCGTGGCCTGATCGAGCAGGTCATCGCGCCCGTCATGGGCAATTGGCTTACGCGCGAGACGCGTGTGCTGATCAATCCCACGGGCCGTTTCGTTCATGGCGGTCCGGCTGCGGATACGGGGCTGACCGGGCGCAAGATTATGGTCGATACCTATGGCGGTATCGGCCGGCATGGCGGAGGTGCCTTTTCCGGCAAGGATGCAACGAAACTCGACCGCACTGCCGCCTATATGGCACGCCTCATCGCCAAGACGGTCGTCGCCTCTGGCCTTTCGTCGCACTGCGAAATTTCGCTGGCATTTGCGATAGGTCAGAGCGAACCTGAAATGGTCGGAGTAAGGACGGAAGACGAGCACGACATTGATCTCGATGCGTTGGCGCGGGCGATCCGTCTGGTTTTCCCGCTAACGGTTTCGGGAATGATCGAAGCACTGGACATGAGAAGACCAATCTTCGAAAGCACTGCCGCCTACGGGCATTTTGGAAGGGAAAATGAGGGGTTCTTGTGGGAGCGGGCGCATCGGACGGACGCCCTGATCAAGGCTTACCATTGAAATCTGACTTCCTGGAACGAACCAGTCTTGGCGATCTCGCCACGTCGCAACCGCGCCTCGAGATCGGCGAGGCCCAGATCGCGGAGCGGAAACGTTTGGCCAGTTTGACCAGCGTCGACATGCTGCAGAAGGTGCAGGACAATTTCAGCGCCGCCGTTGGCGTCGCAATGGTCATTGTTGATCCGCAAGGCGAGCCGGTCACCAACCCGAGCGGCTTCAGCCGCTTCTGCCACACCATCCGCAACCACCCCAAGTGGCGAGATCGCTGTTACCACTGCGATGCGGTGGGCGGGCGCACCGCGCTCTCTTCCGGCGGCCCCTCCATCTACAAGTGCCATTGCGGCCTTGTCGATTTCGCCGCCCCGATCATCATGCGCGGTGAATATCTGGGCGCGGTGATCTGTGGCCAGGTGACGCTGCCGCCAAGCGATGTGAAACCCGAACTTCAGGATCTCTCCGGTCTTTTCCCCACCGAAGAATCGTGGCGACAGAACCCGGAACTCCTCGCGCTTTACAACGAAACCGGCCAGATCACATACGAGCGGCTTCGCTCCGCCGCCTACTCCCTCTATTACATCGCCTCGTATATCGTTGAAGAAAGCTATTCGAGCAGCGTCAACGAGGAGCTCTATGCCAAGAACCTCCGGCTGATGGAGGAGTCCAAGCGCCGCGCGGAACTGGAACGTTCATTGAGAGAGGCGGAGCTTCAGGCGCTGTCGTATCAGGTCAATCCGCATTTCCTCTTCAATGTCCTGAACACGATCGGACGTCTGGCCCTTATGGAGGGCGCGGAAGAGACCGAGACGACCGTGCACGCTTTCGCCGACATGATGCGTTATGTCCTGAAGAAGAGCGGTTCCCAGTTCGTGCCGCTTTCCACGGAACTGGAGCACGTCCAGAACTACCTCTACCTGCTTCGCATTCGTCTCGGCGATCGTTTCACCTTCCACATCGACATTCCCGAAGATCTCGGCGGGACGGCATGCCCGTTCATGGTTCTCCAGCCGATCGTGGAAAACTGCATCAACTACGCCATCGAGCCGCGCGAGAGCGGCGGACTGGTCGACATCATCGCGTATCGCGACGACCGCGATGCGATCATAGACATTGTCGACAATGGCGAGGGCATCGCGTCGGACCGCAAGCAGGCGGTGCTCGCGGGCGTGGCCGACCGGGACGGCCGCAAGAGCATCGGGCTCTACAACGTTGACAGTCGCCTCAGGCACTATTTCGGCAGTGATCACGGGCTTGAAATCGTCAGTCCTTTCCGGGAAGGCCGCGGAACGCTCGTGCGAATACGATTGCCGCTCGACTTCGACGACGCGGCGTTCTGACAAGGGCCCGCGATGGCGTAAGCGTTGCCAACCAACAACCGGTCATTCCGAGCCCTAAAATACGGATTCCGAAAAATGTTCGACATCGTGATCATCGAGGATGAGGAACTGGAGCGGCGCGCGCTGCGCAAGATCCTCGAAACGAACCTGGAAGGCGCCAACATCGTTGGCGAGGCGCGCAACGGTACCGAAGCCGTGCACCTGCTGGACACCGTCTCCATTGATCTGATGCTGGTCGACATCAAGATTCCGCGTCCGAACGGCATCGAGATCATCCAGATGGTACGGGACCGTGGCCTGAAGACAAAGGTCATCATCCTCACCGCCTACGACTATTTCGAGATCATGCAGAGCGCGATCCACCTGAAGGCGGATAACTTCCTGCTGAAGCCCGTCCGCACCGCGGAACTGGTGAGCGCCGTGGCGGAGTGCCTGCGCTCGATAGAGGATTCGGAGCGCAGCCCGACCTCGACACCTCCGGCTTTCAGGGCAAGCGCTGCCGTACCAGGCAACGGGCGAGCAATGAAGACCGCGACGCCCGCGCCCGAACGCGCGCCGAAAATGCCCCCCGAGACTACCGGGACATCGACGATCGCAGATCGAATTGCGAACCTTGTCGATCAGACCGCCTATCGCGAATGTCTGGGGCTGGTGCGTCGCAACCTCGAGGAGATCTACGCCCGCAAGGACGTGGCCCCGCGCCGGGCCATACTGGAATATGTGCGAACCATGGTGCAGATCGTCGAAGGTCGCGGCCTCAGTCTCACAGCCCCCCTGGAGCACCAGATCGAAGCGTTGATGGCCCAGAGGCTCGATCTGCATAGCCATTTCCAGATCCAGGAACTGCTCTACCAGATCACCGACGTTCTGTTTGAAGCGAACGAGGCTGGCGGAGCGCACGCACCCGGCCGCATACAGGACGTGCTCAATTTCATCGAGCGGAACGTCCACAAGGGCGTGACACTCGAGGAGGCGGCCGACTTCGCCCACATCAGCCCGTGTTATCTGAGCCGACTTTTCCGCAAGGAGATGGACATGACGTTCATTTCCTATCTCAAGAACCAGCGGATCGAGCGGGCAAAGGAATTGCTGCAGGAAAGCGATCTGCCGATCACGAACGTTTCCCTGGACCTCTCCTTTCAGGATGCGAACTATTTCTGCAAGGCCTTCAAGAAAGAAGTCGGGCTCTCCCCGTCCGAATACCGCCGTCGTTACAGGCGAACACGGGAAGAACCTCTATCCGCATCCGCATGATTGTGTTTGCACTGCCGTTCGGCCGGTCGGAAATCGACGGCCTTGCGGTTTCGCTCTCTGATGCCACTTGGAGACCTTCGCTCACCGCTGCTGAACAGCGACCTCCCCCCGGGAGGCCGCAGCCATATGGGGCTTTTTCTTGAGCATAGGGAGGGAACTTCAGTAGCCGCGGTGGCGGTCGACCTCGTTGACGAGCGCTTCACCGGCAAGGGCATGGCGGATATTGGCGCCGATCTGGGCGGCAATGGTGCGCGGGTCGGCGGTGGAGGCGATGTGCGGCGTAACGATCACCCGCGGGTGCGCCCAGAGAGGGTTCTCCGGCGGGAGGGGCTCCTGCTCAAAAACATCCAGCACCGCTCCCCGCAAGTGCCCCGCATCAAGGGCAGCCAGAAGATCCGGTTCATTCAACTGCTCGCCTCGGCCGATATTCACCACTGCCGCTCCCTTCGGCAGACCGGCAAAGAGATCCGCATCGAGTATGCCGCGCGTCTCTTCCGTCAACGGCAGCAGGCAGATGAGAATTTCCGTGCCGCGCAGAAAGTCCTCCCGCTCTTTCGCGCCGGTGAAAAGCTCAATCCCTTCCTCCTCGCGCGGCGTGCGTGCCCAACCACGCACCTTGTAGCCGAAGGCATTCAGGGTGCAGCCAACAGAACGGCCGATATTTCCCCACCCCATGATACCGACCGTGACATCGCCTGCCGCACGCTGACGGGACGGGGCCCAGACGCCCTCCGCCTGCCGACGCAGCGCTGAATCCAGACGTCGGTGAAAGTGGAGCACTGACCACAACACATATTCCGCCATGCCACGGGCGTGGTTTTCATCGACCACGCGACAGAGCGGCAGATCAGGCAGATCAGGGTCGGCAAGGATATTGTCGACGCCGGCCGCGATGCAGTGGACCAGGCGCAGTTTCGGCATTCCAGCCATGACCCCATGCGGCGGCCGCCAGCACACGGCGAAGTCGGCATCGCTCACGTCCTCATCAGGCCACTTGCGTATTTCGGCGTCCGGCAGCTCGCGCTGAAGAGGCGCGCGCATGAAATCCATGTCCAGGAACGTGCTGAGCAGGGCGACAACGGGACGTGAAGGCGCCTTACCTTGTGAAGACGGGGGTGTCGCCAAGGGCATTATTGTGGTCATTCGTTCAGCAACCGTGCGTTTTTCTTTGATCACGTTGATTGTTTTTTGGGCGAGCCGTCTTGATGTGCAGTCATAGCGCATCTCATGCTTGACAGATATCAACCGCCGACGTCAAGCTGTACGCGATATATCGATATATCGCGAGCTGTCAGCAAGAACAGCCTTCAACGACAATCACCTACCGAGCCACGAGGGAAAGCGCATGCGACGTCTGCTAACGATACCCTTCGCCCTCGCCCTCACGGTTTCCGCAGCCCTGGCGGACCCCGTGAGCGGCGGCAAACTGGACCTGATCGTCCAGCCCGAACCGCCCAGCGTCATGATCGGCATCACCACCAATGGCCCGGCGCTGCTGGTGGGCGGCAACATCTACGAAAGCCTGCTGCGCTACGACGAAAACCTGAAGCCGATGCCTTCGCTGGCAAAGTCCTGGGAGACTTCGGAAGACGGCCTGACCTACACCTTCCACCTTCAGGAGGGCGTCAAGTGGCATGACGGCAAGCCGATGACCTCGGCCGACGTCATGTTCTCCGTCGAAGACTTCCTGATGAAGCTGCAGCCGCGTCATCGCAACCTGATGAGCCATGTGGCCAAGGTCGTCGCTCCCGATGACAACACCGTCGTCTTCACGTTGAAGGAGCCGTTTGAGGCCTTCATTCGCGGCTTCGCCTTCTACACCATGCCCATCGTGCCAAAGCACATCTACGAAGGCACCGACTACCAGACCAACCCGGCCAACGAGAAGCTGATCGGCACAGGTCCCTACAAGTTCGCCGAGTGGAAGCGCGGCAGCTACATCAAGCTGGTGAAGAACGAGGACTACTACCTTCCCGGCAAGCCCTATATCGACGAGCTCTACTACCATGTCATTCCAGACGGAGCCTCGCGCGCCGTGGCCTACGAAACCGGCCAGGTGAGCGTTCTGCCCGGCGGTTCGGTCGAGAATTTCGACATCCCGCGGCTGTCCAAGCTGGCCAACACATGCACCACGGAAAAGGGGTGGGAATATTTCGCGCCACTTTCCTGGCTGTGGCTCAACAACCGCAAGCCGCCCATGGACAACGTGAAATTCCGCCAGGCGGTGATGTTCGCACTCGACCGCGAATTCGCCAAGGATGTGCTGTGGAACGGTTACGGCAAGGTCTCGACAGGCCCGATCTCGTCCAAGGTGCCCTTCTATGCCAACGTCGGTCCCAGCTATCCGCATGACCCGGCCAAGGCAAAGGCGCTGCTGAAGGAGATGGGCTATGACGGCAAGCCGCTGAAGCTTCTGCCGCTGCCCTATGGAGAAACCTGGCAGCGCTGGGCGGAAGCCGTGAAGCAGAACCTCGCCGACGTGGGCATTCCGGTCGAGATTGAATCGACCGATGTCGCGGGCTGGAACCAGAAGACGTCCCAGTGGGACTACGACATCGCCTTCACCTACCTCTACCAGAACGGTGATCCGGCTATCGGCGTCGACCGCAACTACAAGTCTTCGCAAATCGCCAAGGGCAATCCCTTCAACAATGTCGAGGGTTATTCCAACCCTGAGGTGGACAAGCTCTTTACCGAGGCGGCGGTGGCCTTCCCGGCGGCCAAGCGTCAGGAACTCTATGACAAGGTACAGGCCAAACTGCGCGAGGACGTGCCGGTGGCCTGGTTGCTCGAACTCGGATTCCCGACGATCTACAACTGCAACGTGGAGAACCCGATCTCGACCGCATCCGGTCTGCCGAATTCTCTGCGTGATGCCTGGATCAAGAAGTGACGCAACGAAGAGCGGGCACGCGCCCGCTCTTCACTCCCCGTCAGGTTCTGTGATCCGGAGATCGAGATGACCCGTTTTCTCGCCGGCAGGCTCGTGCGTGCCGTTTTCATTCTGCTCGTCATTACCGTTTCGAACTTCTTCCTCATCCATGCCGCGCCGGGCGATCCCGCTGCCGTCATGGCCGGGGAGTCGGGCGATGCTGATCCACAGTTTCTGGAACAGCTGCGCGAACGCTTCGGCCTCGACAAGCCGCTCTACGTCCAGTTGGGGATCTATGTCTCCCATGTGGTACGGCTCGACCTGGGCTATTCCTATCGCCAGCAGCTTCCCGTTCTCGACCTGATTCTGGAACGGCTTCCGGCCACGCTTCTGCTGTCGCTGTCCGCTTTCGCGGTTTCCCTTGGCCTCGGCATTCTGGCCGGCGCCATGGCGGCCGCGCGTCAGGGCCGTCTGTCGGATACGCTGATTTCGCTCTTCGCCCTGATCTTCTACGCGACGCCCCTCTTCTGGCTCGCGCTGATGGCGGTCTTGCTCTTTTCCATCGAGCTCGGCTGGCTGCCCGGGTTCGGTTACGAGACCGTGGGCGCCGGTTATGCGGGGTTCGCGCGCGCGCTCGACATCGCCAAGCATCTGGTGCTTCCAGCCATGACGCTGGGGCTGTTCTTCATGGCTGTCTACGTGCGCATGACCCGGGCCTCCATGCTTGAAGTCTCGCAGATGGATTTCGTCAAGACAGCCAAGGCCAAGGGCCTGCGGCCGAGGGTCATTCAGCGTCGGCACGTCCTGCGCAACGCCCTGCTGCCGGTCGTCACGCTGGCCGGCCTGCAAGCCGGACAACTGGTGGGCGGCGCGGTGCTCATCGAGACAGTCTTTGCCTGGCCTGGCATTGGCCGGCTCATGTTCGAGGCCCTCTCGCAGCGCGACTACAACCTGCTGCTGGGCGTCTTCGTCGTCTCCGCCGCCATGGTTCTCCTCTTCAATCTGATCACGGACGTTCTCTACCGCTTCGTCGATCCGCGCATTCGGGTGGCGTCATGACCGAATTCTGGAAACGCTTTTCCAAGCATCGCGGCGCCGTCGCCGGGCTGGTAATCCTGTTCCTGATCGTGCTGCTCGCGGTTTTGGCACCATTCCTCTTCCCCAAATCGCCCTGGGCGATGGTGCAGCGGCCGTTTCTGCCGCCATTCGAGAACGCCACCTATTTTCTGGGCACCGACACCATGGGGCGCGACCTTGCTTCGGGACTGGCGCATGGTGCCTACGTGTCGCTGCTGGTGGGTCTCGTCTCCACCGTGGTCTCGCTTCTCATCGGCATACCGATCGGAGCGCTGGCGGGTTATTTCGGCGGCATCGTCGATGACGTCCTGATGCGCTTTACCGAACTCTTCCAGAGCGTGCCAAGCTTCGCGCTCGCCGTCGTGCTGGTGGCGATCTTCCAACCCTCCATCACCTCCATCGTGGTTGCCATCGCCATCGTGTCCTGGCCGCCGGTGGCGCGTCTGTTGCGGGGGGAAGTCATGTCGCTAAAGTCGCGCGACTTCGTCGATGCCGCCGTCCTGTCGGGGCAGCGATCCTTCACCATCATCTGGCGCCAGATCCTGCCCAATACGCTGTCGCCGATCATCGTGCTGGCCTCGATGATGGTGGCTGCGGCGATCCTGGTGGAAAGCGCGCTTTCCTTCATGGGTCTGGGAGATGCCAACGTCATGTCGTGGGGCTACATCATCGGCGCCGGGCGCACGGTGATCCGTCAGGCCTGGTGGGTGAGCTTCTTCCCCGGGGTCGCGATCCTGCTCACCGTCCTGGCGCTCAACCTCGTCGGCGAAGGTCTGAACGACGCGCTCAACCCGCGCCTCAGCCGGAAGGGAAGGCAGGCATGAACACCATTGGCACCGGCGAAAAGCCCGTGATCCATCCCGGCAGCCTGAAACGCCCAGAGGGCGAGCCGATCGTGCGCATCGAAAAGCTCTCCATCGCCCTGCCGGAAGGCGCCGACCGCGTCTTTGCCGTGGACCGACTCAGCATCGACATCCACCCCGGCGAGATCGTCTGCATCGTGGGAGAAAGCGGGTCGGGCAAGTCCATGTCGGCCAACGCGCTGATGGGCCTGCTTCCGGATCTCGTGACCGTCGCCCAGGGGCGTATCCTGCTGGGCGGCGAAAACCTGCTGAAACTGTCCGCGAACGCCCTGTACGACATTCGCGGCCGTCGTGTTGCGATGATCTTCCAGGAGCCCATGACGGCCCTCAACCCGCTGATGAAGGTATCAGCGCAGATCGAGGAGGTCTTCGAGGCGCACGGGCTGCTCACCACCAGGGAGCGCAGGCAGCGGGCGCTGGACCTGCTGGAAGAAGTCGGCCTGCCCGATCCGCAACGGGCGGCACGCTCCTATCCGTTCCAGCTTTCCGGCGGCCAGCGGCAACGCGTCATGATCGCCATGGCTCTGGCGCTGGAACCGGAAGTGTTGATCGCCGACGAACCGACCACGGCGCTCGACGTCACCACCCAGGCGCAGATCCTCGATCTGATCCGCCGCCTTCAGCGCACCCACAACATGGCGGTCATGTTCATCACCCACGACTTCGGCGTGGTCGCGGAGATCGCCGACCAGGTGACCGTCATGCAGCACGGACAGGTTGTGGAACAGGGGACGGCAGACGAGGTGCTGCTATCGCCGGGTCACTCCTACACCCGCAAGCTGATTGCCGCCATTCCGAGCGGCATGGCGAACGAACGGCCCGCAAAAGAAAAGAACGCCACGGGCCCGCTGCTGCATGTGGAGAAACTCTCCAAGACCTACTTCATGGGCAGTGGCCTTTTCGGCAAGCAGCGACAGGTTCATGCGGTGAAGGAGGTGTCGTTCTCGCTGGAGCGCGGCGAGACGCTGGGCATCGTCGGTGAAAGCGGGTCGGGCAAGTCCTCGGTGGGGCGTTGCCTTGTGCGACTGCAGGACCCCAGTGGCGGGCACATCCTGCTTGATGGCGAGGATATCGCGACCCTCAAGGGCGAGGCGTTGCGCGCCATGCGCAGGCGCATCCAGATGGTGTTTCAGGACCCCTACTCCTCACTCAACCCGCGCGAGAAAGTGGGCCGCATCATCGCCTCCGGTCCCATCGCCTTTGGCGAAGACAATGCCGCGGCCTACAAGGAGGCGGAACGGCTGCTGGAGCTTGTGGGTCTCGATGCCAGAGCGGCGGAGCGTTACCCGCACGAATTCTCGGGCGGTCAGCGCCAGCGCATCGGCATCGCCCGCGCCCTGGCGCTGAAACCGGAGATCATCGTCGCGGACGAGGCCGTTTCCGCGCTCGACGTCTCCATCCAGGCGCAAGTCCTCGACTTGCTGGAGGAATTGAAGCGGACCTTCAATCTCTCCCTCGTCTTCATCACCCATGACCTCAGGGTCGCCGCCAAGATCTGCGATCGTGTCCTCGTCATGCAGACCGGAGAGGCCGTGGAGATGGGCAGCGCCAGAACCATCTTCGAGAACCCGCAGCACACCTATACGCGCAACCTCATTGAGGCCATTCCGGGTCGGGCCAAGGAAGCCCGCATCGCCGCCCTGGCGAGCGCCTGAACCAGACATGATCCTCGGCCACTGAGCCGAGCAAAGAAGCGGAGAGAAAACATGACCATCAAGCCGAATTCTGTCGAGGGGCGTGACATCGCCTATCAGATGCACCCGAACGTCAACCTGCGCAAATACGAGCGCGACGGCGGTCTGGTGATCGAATCGGGCGAGGGCATCTATGTCACGGACAACAACGGCAAGCGCTACATCGAGGGGCTGGCCGGCCTGTGGTCGGTCGCGCTCGGCTTTGGCGAGAAGCGGCTGAGCGACGTCGCCAAGGCGCAGATGGACAAGCTGCCCTACTACCACACGTTCAGCTACAAGACGCACGGACCGTCGGTGGACCTTGCCGAATTGCTGATCAAGCTGGCACCGGTGCCCATGTCGAAGGTGCATTTCACCTCCTCGGGTTCCGAAGCCAACGATCTCGCCTGCAAGATGGTGTGGTACCGCTCCAACGCCCTGGGAAAGAAGGACAAGAAGAAGATCATCGGGCGCGTGAAAGGCTATCATGGCGTGACCATCGCAGCCGGGTCGATAACCGGCCTTCCCCGCAACCACGAAAGCTTCGACCTGCCGCTGGACCGCATGATCCACACGTCCTGCCCCTCCTACGACCATTTTGCAAAGGAAGGCGAGAGCGAGGCGCAGTTCACCGCACGGATATTGCAGGACCTGGAAGACCTGATCGAGCGCGAGGGTGCCGACACGATCGCAGCCTTCTGGGGCGAACCGGTGATGGGCGCCGGTGGCGTGATGGTGCCGCCTGACGGCTATTGGGAAGGCGTGCAGAAGATCCTGAAGAAGCATGATATCCTGCTCGTCGCCGACGAGGTCATCTGCGGCTTTGGGCGCACGGGAACAATGTTCGCATGCGAGCGCTTCAACATCGAACCCGATGTCCTGGTGCTTTCCAAGCAGATCTCCTCTTCCTACATGCCGCTCTCCGCGATCCTGATGAACGACAACTTCTATCAGCCGATCGCCGATGAATCCGACCGCCTCGGCGTCTTCGGCCATGGCTACACGGCTTCCGGCCACCCGGTCGCCACCGCCGTCGGACTGGAGAACGTCAAGATCATCATGGAGCGCAACCTCGTCGCCAACGCCAAGGCGCTGGAGGAGCAATTCCTCGGCCGTCTGAAGGATCTTGCAGCCCATCCGCTCGCGGTCTCCTCGCGCGGGGTCGGCCTGCTGGGCGCGCTGGAACTCAAGCCGTTCGACGACGGTCAGCCCGGCGATGCGGCGGCCGCGGCTCAGGTCGCCTGCGAGGAGGAAGGTCTCATCGTTCGCAACATCGGCGAAGCGCTGTGCTTCTGCCCGCCGATGATCATCACCTCCGAGCAGGTCGATGACCTCTTCGATTGTGTCGCCCGTGCCCTTGAGCGGGTTGCAGCCGCGCGCGCATGAGCAGGATGAAAAAGCATGAATGCAGTAACCAAGACCGATCTCGGCGAGATGACGGCGGCCGAACTGTCGGACCTGTTCGCCACGGGTGAAGCCTCCCCCGTGGAGGCGACCAGAACCGCACTCGATCGCATCGAACGGTTCAATCCGAGCGTCAATGCCTTCGCCTATGTGGTGGCGGAGGCGGCCCTGGCGGATGCCAAGGCCTCTGAAGAGCGCTGGCGCAAGGGCGAACCGCTGAGCCCGATCGATGGCGCGCCCACCACCATCAAGGAACTGACCGCGGTCAAGGGCATTCCCTGGCGGCGCGGCTCCATCCTGGGCGGAAGCGAACCCTCGACGCGCGAAATCGAGATCGTCGAACGGTTGCGGGCAGCGGGAGCCACCATCCTCGGCACCACCACATCGCCGGAATTCGGCTGGAAGGGCCTGACCCACGGCCCCGCCACCGGCAAGACACTCAACCCCTGGCACACGGGCCGCGCATCGGGTGGCTCATCGGGCGGAGCGGCTGTCGCCGCTGCGCTCAACATGGGTGTGCTGCACGAAGGATCCGACGGTGCGGGCTCGATCCGCATCCCGGCCTCCTTCTGCGGCGTCTTCGGCATCAAGCCGACATTCGGCTGGATACCTGCCGATGCACCGTCCGCACTGTTCGAGCTGGCCCATCGCGGGCCGCTGACGCGGACGGTGGAGGATGCGGCGCTCTTTCTCAATGCGACGACCGGATGGTCGCCGCGCGCACTCTACGGCCATTGCCCCTCGTCTGTGCCCGATTGGCGCAAGGTGGTGCGCGAAGGCACCGGCGCGAAAGGCATGAAGCTCGCCTTCAGCCGCACGCTTGGCTACGCCAGGGTCGACCCTCAGGTCGCTGCGGGTGTGGAGCGCGCGGTCCAGCGGCTTGCCGACATGGGCGCCATCATCGAGGAGGTCGATCCCGGGTTTGCCTGTCCGCAGGAAACGCTGCTGACACTCTGGTACGCCGCCCAGGCCAAGGCGATCGCCGCCTTCAACCCGAGCGACGAACAAAAAGCAAAGATGGATCCCGGCCTTCTGAAGATCTGTGCCGAAGGCGCGTCCTATTCGGCGCTCGACTATCTGGCGGCGCGCCAGGCTCGTGCCGACCTGACGGTGCACATGGAACTGTTCTTCCAGCGGTACGACGCCCTGGTCTTGCCGACCATGCCGCTGACCGCGTTTGAGGCGGGCGTCGACTTCCCCGGTGGAGGCGAAGGTCGCGACTGGTCCGACTGGTCGCCCTTCACCTATCCCTTCAACCTGACCGGCCAACCGGCCACGACGGTGCCTTGCGGTTTTGATGAGGATGGCCTTCCCATCGGATTGCAGTTCGTCGGCCCAAGCTTCCATGACGCCACGGTGCTCTCCCTGGCCGCAGCGTATCAGGCAGCCCACCCGGAACAGGTGATCTGCGAACCACGTGAAGGTTAGGGCGCAGCCCGGGCGGAGCTTCAGCCCGCCCGGGATCAATACCGTGCTTTCGCAAACGAGGGGCCGAGGCTCTCAACTCAATGAATTCAAGCAGTAGACCTTCCCCAATTGCCGGCCTGGGAGCCGCGTTGCAAACGGCATCCCCCGTCCTGCCTGATAGCGAGATCGAGGATCTCGTCCGCACGCATTTTGGGCTGGAGGGCACGGCGGAGTGGCTGTGGGGCGAAAAGGACTCCAACCATCGCCTGACGCTCGGCGACAAGCGAACCGTTCTTGTGAAGGTGCTGAACCCGGGCGAGCCGCCATCGACCACCGACATGCATTCGCGAGCGTTGTTGCACGTCGCCCGGGCCGACCCCGGCATTCCGGTTCAACGGATCGTGCCGGCCTCGAACGGCGCACCGGATATCCGTATCCCCGGCCCTGAAGGCAACACACGAGCCGTCCGGGTGGTGACATTCTTGCCGGGTCAGGCGCTGAGCGGCGCCACGCACTCTGTCGCCCAACGCTACAATATCGGTCTCATGATGGCGCGAATGCAGCAAGCCCTGGCCAGCTTCGAACACGCCTCCGCGAGCCACAAGCTCACCTGGGACATGACCTATTCGTTGGATTTGCGCGGGGTCTGCAATTGCCTCGGCGAAGGAGAGGAGCGCGCAGCGCTCACGCAATGCCTTGATCTTTTTCAAGATGAGGTCCTGCCGCGCTTGACGCAATTGCCGAGCCAGGTGATCCACAACGATTTCAATTCCGAGAACATTCTCGTCGATCCAGCGGACACGGATCGTGTAAGCGGCATAATCGACTTCGGCGATATGGTGCGTGCACCGCGCGTCTTCGATGTTGCGGTGGGCGCGAGCTATATTCTCGATGACGAGAGCGAGCCGGTGGAATCCGTGTTCGATTTTCTCAAGGGATACGCCAGTCTCGCGCGCCTCACGAGGCCGGAGATCGAGGTTCTCTATCCCTGTTTGTTGGCACGGCTGGTGATGCGGCTCGCCATTCCTTCGTGGCGAGCGACACTCTTCCCCAACCAGGCGGAACGGCTCCTGCGCAAACATGATCTGGTCCGCCGAACCCTGGCGCGTGTACGCGCCTACCGTCAGCAAGCCTTCACCGAGCAGTCCGCGGCCGTTTTTCAACGAGTTTCACAGTGACCAAACCCCAGTCTTCCATGATCAACGGCTTTGACGCCGCGAAGGTTGCCAGCCTGCCGGCACACGAGCGCGCGCTGGTAGAACGGCGCCAGTTCCTGCTTGGCCCCTCTTACCGGCTCTTCTACAAGGAACCACTTCATCTTGTGCGCGGCGAAGGCGTCTGGCTTTACGACCAGAACGGCAAACCCTATCTCGACGCCTATAACAATGTGCCGAGCGTCGGCCATTGCCATCCGCGCGTCGTGGAGGCGGTCTCCCGGCAAGCGGCGACCCTCAACACCCACACGCGCTATCTCGACGACGCCTTGCTGGACTACTCGGAACGTCTGCTCGCGACGTTGCCGGCCGAGCTCTCGCGGGTCATGTACACCTGCTCAGGCAGCGAGGCTGTCGATCTCGCACTGCGCATAGCCTGTTTCCACACCGGCGGAACCGGCATCATCATCACCGAGAACGCCTATCATGGGACGACACGCACGACGGCGGAGATTTCTCCCTCGCTGGGCGAGGCCATGCCGCTCGGTCAGCACGTGGTGACAGTGCCCGCACCCGACACGTATCGACGCGCGGAGGCCGATATCGGCGAAGCCATGGCCCGCGACGTGCGCGCGGCAATCGCATTCCTGACAAGGCGGGGCATCAAACCGGCAGCTTTCATCGCGGATGGGATATTTTCCACCGACGGCATCTTCAGCGAACCGGCCGGGTTCCTGCAAAAGACACTGGATGCCGTGCATGCGGCCGGCGCGCTCTACATCGCAGACGAGGTGCAGCCCGGCTTCGGACGGCTCGGCGATGGCATGTGGGGCTTTGCGCGACACGGCATCGTTCCGGACATCGCCGTCATGGGTAAACCCATGGGCAACGGCATGCCCATAGCGGCGGCGGCGATGAAGCCTGCCGTGCAGGAGGAATTTGGCCAGAAAATCCGCTATTTTAATACTTTCGGGGCGAACCACGTGTCGATCGCTGCCGCGTCGGCTGTGCTCTCCGTCATCGGGGATGAGGATCTGGTCGACAATGCCAAGCGTTCGGGAGCCGCCATGCTCGCCGGATTGCGAAGCTTGCAGGAATGCGACGAGCGCATCGGCGACGTACGCGGCAGCGGGCTCTTCATCGGGGTGGAATTCGTCAAAGATCGCACGACCAGGGAGCCGAACGGGACGCTCGCATCCGACGTCATCAACGATATGCGCCGACGCGGCGTGCTCATCAGTGCAGCCGGTCCTGCCGGAAACATCCTGAAGATCCGCCCGCCTCTGCCATTTTCGACAGAAAACGCGGGCCATTTTCTGGATGTTCTTGGTTCGGTCTTGTCGGATCTACCGTGAGGGCGCCATGCTGAAGAGACCATTGAAGCAGCGCATGACGGGACTGCTCTCGAATGCCGGGCGCGGAAAACCGAAGGCGGAACTCGCCTACGACTTCCTGCGCGACGCCGTGATAACGATGAAGCTTCCGCCGGATGCGACGCTGGCGGAGAAGGAGCTTTGCGCGGAACTCGGGATCTCTCGCACCCCGTTGAGAGAAGCGGTCCTGCGGCTCGCCCACGAAGGGTTGCTCACGATTGTTCCCGGCGGCGGCACCTATGTGAACAAGATTTCGCTGCGCGGCGTGCTGCAGGGCCATCTGGTGCGTTCCAGCATCGAGTTCCGCATCGTGCGTCTGGCAGCACGCGCCTACAACCCGGAACATGACCGGGATTTCGACCTGTTGCTCTATCTGCAGGAGGAAGCCAACCGGCGCGGCGACTACGACCAGGCCCTGCGAGTGGACACGGATTTTCACCGGCTGCTCTGTCGGGTCGCTGGTTTTCCCGATATCTGGCAGATCGTTCACAACGCCACGGGACAACTGGACCGGGTCCGCTACCGCGCCTTCGACAAGAGCGGCATGACACAGGAAATCGTCGTGGAACACCGCGCACTCTATGATGCGCTGCGCGCGAAGGACGGCAACCGGGCGCACGCGCTCTTGCGCAAGCACCTCGACGACATCTCCCACATCATCGACTTCGTGAGGGCGAGCGCACCGGAAGCCCTGCTGCAAGAAGATGATCTCGATCTGGAGGGATTGCTGGCTTCGTCCGGCTGAGCACGGGTCTTTCGGGTTTTTCCCATCCAGCTGCTTCCGTCTTTTTTCACCGTCACAACCGCGCCGCCTGCCCAGGGGGCCCGGCCAATACCGAGGTCCCTCATGACCGATCTGCCGAAAATCGATGCCGCGCGCCTGTGGTCCGACCTGATGACAATGGGCGCCATAGGCGCGACGGCGGGCGGCGGCTCCTACCGTCCGGCGCTGGGAGATGCGGACCGCGAGGCGCGCGGTCTCTTCCGCTTCTGGTGCGAAGAGGCGGGACTAACAGTGACGACGGACGCCATCGGCAACATATTCGCCAGACGCGAGGGCAGCGAACCTGCATTGCCGCCGGTCCTTGTCGGCAGCCATCTCGACACGCAGATGCCCGGCGGCAAATTTGACGGTGTACTCGGCGTGCTGGCCGGGCTCGCGGTGGTGCGCGCTCTCAATGCGGGCGGCGTGGCCACCCGTCACCCGATCGAAATCGTCGACTGGACGAACGAAGAAGGCGCCCGCTTTCAACCTGGCGTCATGGGCTCGGCGGTCTTTGCCGGAAGCCTTCCCATCGAAGAGGCCCTGTCGCGCACGGACCCCGCCGGAGCCGTTCTGGCGCGCGAACTCGCTCGGACCGGCCAGGCAGGTTCCACAGCCGTTGGCGGAAGATCAATTCACCGGTATCTCGAGCTCCACATCGAGCAGGGACAGGAACTGGAACGCGCCGGGGATCAGATAGCCGCGGTAAGCCACACCTCGTTCATGTGCTCGGGCTACGTCACCGTGAAAGGCGAGAACGGTCACACCCAGACGACCCCCATGTCTGCGCGGCGCAATGCGCTTACGGCGGCGGCGAAACTCATCCTCGCCATTGACGAGATCGGCGCGGCGGAAGAGCCCGGCGGCATGGTGAGCGCCTCGACCATCGACAATTGGCCCAACAACCGGGTGAACATCCCCCACCAAACGGATCTTTCCTTTGCGGTGGTACACATGGAGGACGCCGGGCGACGGCGTATCATGGAGCGCATAGAGGCAGCCGTGGCGACGATCGCGGCGGAAACCGGCCTGACGCTCTGCCTGGAATTCCGGCATTTCCGCGACGGGTTCGAATTCTCACCCGACCTGCGGCAGAAGGTGTTGTCGGCTGCCCGAAAGTCGGGTTACGGCGCCCGCGAATTGCCCACACTCACGGCCCACGACGCGCTTTCCCTGCATGCCCTGTGCCCCACTGCACTGATCTTCGTGCCGTGCCGCGATGGCATCTCGCATAGCGAAAAGGAATGGTGCGCGCCCGAACACGCGGCCGCCGGCGCGGAAATACTTCTGCAACTGGCCGCGTCGGAAGCCGGTCTGGAGCAGAAGCCGGATTGAAGGATTTTTGCGTCCGCACCCCGTCATTTGCTGCAGAAGGCCCACATGGCTTTTAGCCACGGTGAGAGAATTAGAGCGCTTCGCGAACGGGGAACGGTTGTGCGGATGCGAGTTTGCGGACGCGGGCGACGCCGCAAAACGCGCATCATGAGCCAACCGCTTGAGCATATCCAAGCGTTCTGACGCCGAAGGTATCCATCACGCGCGCGGTGAAGAGCCAAGGCAGACGCGGCTCGCGCCTGTGATCTCCGCACTGGGCACAGGGACATCTCGTCGGGCGCTGGACGCTCAACGCAGTTCGAAATAATCGCCAAACTTCTCGCGAATTGCGGGCAGATCCGAGAGGATCCGTTTCAGGTGGAAGCGCATCGCGTCCTCGGCCGCCCCGGGATCGCGCATCTCGATCGCATCCACGATGGCCGCGTGCTGCTCGACCAAATGCTCGAGCGGAAACTGCGCGGTCGCGAAGTGGCGGACCCTGTCGAGCTGGCTCTTGAGGCCCTCTATCACCATCCAGGCATTGGGGTGGCCCGCCGCCTCGGCCAGGGTCCGGTGGAACAGGTCGTCAAGCGGAACAAACGCGTCTCCGCCCTTTGCAAGCGAGGCACGCTGCGCATCGAGCTGATCGCGCAATTCGCGCAGCAACCCCGGGCGGGGTACGGCGGCGCAGAGTTTCGCGATATCCGCCTCCACCGCCTCTCGCACGAAACGCGCGTCCAGCACCGCCTCCAGCGATACCTTTTGCACGAAGGTGCCACGCTGCGGACGGATCTCGAGCAATCCCTCTTCTGCAAGCTTGATGAAGGCTTCGCGCACCGGTTGACGCGAGACGCCGAAGTGCTGACTGATCTCGGCTTCCGACAGGCGCTGGCCGGGCAGGATCGAATTGTGCACGATCAAACGACGAAGCGCAGCCGTGATCTGCGGCCCCACTGCCATGGTGAGGTCGAGTTCTACCGTCCTGATCGTATCTTGATACATTCCGTCCTACCTGATGCGCGCAAACACACCCTAGCGCGGCGGTGCGCCGGCAACCACCAAAAGCGCGCCTCAGGATGCTCCCTCACACGCGCCATCGAGATGCGCAACCGCGCGCAGCGGTGCTCCCGAGCCGCCCTTGATCGGCAAGGGAAGGGCCGACAGCCGACACAGCGGCGGCAGCTCCCCGAGCCGCGCGAAATTCTCGCCGATCAGGATGCCCGCCCCCAGCAGGATGCGATGCGCGGGAAACTCCGTACTCGAAAAATGGTCTATCGACATGCAGTCGCAACCGACGATGCTGACGTTGCGCGCCTTCAGCAGCTGCGCGGCCTCTGCCGACAAGCCCGGCCAATCGCGCAGGAATTTCGCGCCCTCTTCAGGATGAGCCCAGTAGCGATCCCAGCCGAAATGCACCATCACTGCGCCGCCTGCGGGCAGGACACCGTGCGCGGCTTCGAACGCTTCCAGCCGACTTGCAGGCAAGACGCTGTCGGGGGTGGAGTCGGTTGCCGGGATCACCGCGAGCGATCCGAAAAAGCGCCACAGCGGCACCTCGTCGATCGACTGCCCGCCTGGCACGAAATGGGCCGGCGCGTCCAGATGCGTACCCGAATGTTCGGAAAGCGACAGCGAATGATTGCAGGCGATATCGCCCGCCTCGAAGCTCGCGACGCTGCATTGTTCAAAAACGGGATGCCCCGGCCAGACCGGCATGCCATTTTCCATCGGATGCGTCAGGTCTATCAGTGTCTCCACACTCATCTCGCCTCACCTCACCTTCGGTTTTGGCACGATCGCAACGATCGCGATGATCAGGGCGCCCATGATGATGAACCGCATACCGGCCTGGAACTGGAACGTGTTGAGCATCGTGCCCATCAGGTTGAAGAACAGCGCCGCCCCCCAGATCCCGACAGCATTCGCCTGCCCGCCGGCGATCGACGTTCCGCCAAGGGCGACGATGGCGATTGCTTCCATCAGATAGGTGTCACCCATGTTGAGCGCGGCTCCGCCGGTGAACCCGGCCAGCAGATAGCCCGCCAGCCCGGCAGCACCACCGCACAGGACATAGGAGACAAGACGAACCCGCTTGACGCGAATACCGGCGAAATGTGCGGCAGCCTCGCTTTGGCCCACTGCGAGGGCCCGCCGCCCCCAGACACCGCGCGTCAGGGTCAGCGCGGCAACAGCCGTCAGGCCCATGATACAGATCGGCATGATCTGAACCCCTGCGAGGCGGAAAGAGGTAAAGGCGGCCAGTGCCGCTGGCGGCTTCAGGGTCGCCTCCCCGCCGAAATTGAACGCCACGCTCTGGAATACGAAACTCCAGGCGAGCGTCGCGATGATCGGAGGCAAACGCAGCGCGAGTATGGCGCCGTAATTGAGTGTGCCCGCGATCATCCCTGTCCCGAGTGCCACGACCAAACCGACAAGTGCGGAGCCGCCGCTCGCCGCGGCAGCCGTCATCGCGGCATAGGCCGAAAGCGTCAGGACGGCGGGGACCGACAGATCGATATTGCCGGGCCCGGTGGCGATCACGAACATCTGGCCGGTCGCCACCACGACAGAGATCGCCCCGAAGATCAGCGCCGTCGAAAGCACGGATCCAAGACTGCCGACGCCGCTGGCGACCATCATGATAATGAGAATCGCAACAGCGGCAATGAACCCGTAGGTCCACGGAGCAAGACGGGTAAGAGCGCTCATGCCAGCTTCCTGCGATCAACGATGACACGTCCGGCCAGCACCAGAAACAGGATCGCGCCCTGAGCACCGATCTGCCACGTGGCCGGCACGTGCATGAAACTGAGAAACGACCCCGCGAGCGACAGGGTCAGGGCCCCCAGAACCGTTCCGATCGGCGAAACCCGCCCGCCGACGAAGGCGCCCCCTCCCACGATTACCGCGCCGATGGTCAGCAACGTGTAGGACGGCGCCACGTTGGGATCGCCCGAGGTAATGATCCCCGACAGCAGAACGCCTGAAGCCACCATCAGTCCCCCGGCCATCGCATAGATCGCGATCCGCAGCCTGGACAGAGACCAGCCCGCCTTCTGCACGGCGCGGGCATTACCGCCGGTCGCACGCAGCAGAGTTCCGAAACTTGTATGCATCAAGAACCATTGCGACACTGCGGCGGCGATCAACGCGACCCAGATCGGCATGGGCAGAAGCGGAGGGCGCCATCCGGTGAAGCCGGTCAGCCAGCCAGGCACGGTACCTCCGGGAGACGGCAGCACCGTAATCGCGATCCCCAACCAGATGAACGAGGCACCAAGCGTCACGATGATTGATGGCAACTCGCGTGCATGCGTGAACCAGCCCATCGCCACGAATGCGGCGATGGCGGCCAGGTAGGCAATGACCGCCACCCCGGGAGAAGGGTCCAGCCACACCGCGGTGATGCAGGTGACCATGCCGACGAAAGCACCGTTCGACAGGTCGATATCGCCCAGCAGAATGAGCATCATCTGCGCCAGCGCGGCGAGAACCAGAGGCATGGAGAGTTTGAAAAGCAGCGTGAAGCCGAAATAGCTCATCGCGTTGGGCTGCACATGGAAGATCGCGCCCAACATGATGAGCAACGCGCCCGCAGACAACAAAAGCTGCAGTGTCCCGTGCGACAGACGAAAGCGTTTGTCAGACATAGAGTCCTCCGAAGGAGGCTTCAAGGATTGCGTTCGGCTCTATCCGCTCGCCGTCCAGAATGGTCTCGGACCGGCCTTCTCGGAAAACATGAAGCCGGTCGCAATTTTCGAATTCCTCGGTCTCGGTGGAATACCAAAGGAAACTGCGTCCGGTTTCCGCCTCGTTGCGGATAAGAGCGTAAACTTCGTGTTTGGTGCCCACATCAACGCCGCGCATCGGGTCGTCCAGAACGATCAGGCGCGCATCCGAGGCAAGCGCCCGCGCGAACAGAACCTTTTGCTGATTGCCACCCGACAGGCTGAGCAGGGGCGTTGCGATCCCCGGTGCGCGCACTTTCAGGCGCTCGAACCAGGATTGCGTGAGCCGATCGGCTGCCTCGTTCGAAACCAGTCCACCGCGAGACAAGGCCGAGAGCGAGCGGATCGTCAGGTTGTCGCGAATGGACCAGAGCGGGAAGAGCCCTTCGCTCACCCGGTCTCCGGCTACAAAAGCGACAGGCAGTCCACTGACGCGCGCCGCATCGAACACTGCGCGCAGCCGCTCGCGCTGACCGTGACCGTCCAGGCCGGCAAGCCCCACGATCTCACCCTGATGCAGTTCGATATCGTGATCGCCAAGCCCGCTGGAATGCGAGAAAACCGGAACATCACGCACGACCGCGTCGCGACGCTCGCGGGTCTCGGGCTCGAGATCCCCCATCACGGCAACCAGTTCGGACCGGCTCAGCCCATCATTGAACTGGTCCGAGATGACCAGTCCGTCCTTCATCGTCACGACGCGATGCGCGACCGCCAGAATCTCTCCAAGCCGATGTGTAACGAGGATTACCGAAATCCCGTCTTCCGAAGCTCTGCTGACTTGTTCCAGAAACTGGCGTGTCGCCTCTGCTCCCAAAGACGAGGTGGGTTCATCCAGAATGATCGCGCGGACCGGACTGTCGGTCACGCTGAACCCGCGCGCGATCTCGATCATCTGCCGTTCGCCAAGCGACAGTTCGCCAACCGGTCGATCGACGTCGATGCCGCTGTCGGGAAACACCGTATCCAGAGCGGACTGGATGGTCTTGCGCGCCCGCTGCTTCCAACCGAACCCCTTGAGAGCCGGGTGCAGGAGGCGCGTGTTTTCGGTCGCGGACAGGTTCGGACAGAGCGAGAGCTCCTGAAACACGCAACGCAGCCCGTTTTCGCGGGCAAGGTTCGCACTCCAGTCGCCCGCATCCCGACCAAGCACCTCGAAAATCCCGCCGCTACGCGCGACAACCCCTGCAAGGACGTTGATCAGGGTGGATTTCCCTGCACCGTTGTGGCCGATCAGCCCGACAACTTCGCCGGTTGCCAGATGGAAGTCAGTATCGCTTAGGGCCTTCACCGCCCCATAGCTCTTGCTCAACCCCCGACCGGCAAGAAAGAGAGGGGCCTTGGCCCCCATCTCCCCGACGGGCATGTTTGCCACCTGTTGCATGACCGACCCGGCTCAGTTCGGCGCCGCGACGCTAGGCAACTCCGTACCCGCGATATTGGCGTCAATGATCTGCCCGACGATCTTCTGATCGTAGTCGGCATCCAGAACGCCACCTTCCGGCACCACCTTGAGCCATGCATCGAGATCCGCCTGATGCACTTCAAGCAGCGGCACCTCGACGAAATCGGGAACCTTCTTGCCGGCCAGGATTTGCTGCGCGGTCCAGAACGCGACCTGCGACACGCTAGGCGTCGCACCAAGCGAGAAGGTCTCGTAACCGGTCGCGATGTGCTGATCCTTCCAGGCCTGCAATTCGTCCTGCCGGTTACCCATGATGATGATCGGAATGTCGCGCCCGGCAGCCTTGAAGGCCTGCATCGCGCCATAGCCATCACCGCCCTGTGTCAGCACCGCGTCAACCTTCTTGAGCGAAGGCAGAATGCCGGCAACTTCCTTTTGCGCCACGGTGCCGGTCCACTGGCCATAGACCTCGCCCACCGATTTGTAATTCGGATGCTCGGCCATCGCCTTGACCACGCCTTCATGAAGACGCTTGTCGAAGCCGTCGCCCGCCATGCCCCGGATCTCGAGGATATTGGCCGGACCATACCCCAGCTTCGATTGCACGAAGTCCAGCTCCGCCTTGGCATAGCTGTCGAGGTTGTAATCGACCGTATGCACGCAAGGCTCGGTTACCCCGCTGGCAAAGGCCACCACCGTGATCCCCGCACCGCAGGCTTCCTTGATCGCCCCGTTGAGTGCAGTATCGGAGCCCGCCAGAACGATGATCGCATCGTAGCCCTGCAGGATGAGGTTCTGGATCTGTCCTGCCTGCTCGGTCACGTTATTGTTGGCCGAAACGGTGGTGAAACCGGCGATTTTGCCCTCATCCACCGCCTTCTGGGCCATGCGTTCGAAATCCTTGATCATGATCTGCCGAAACGAATTGCCGGCATAGGAGTTGCTGAACGCTATGCGTTTGGTGCTGGTGTCACCCGTCGCCAGACCATTCGCGGCAAACACCTGTCCAGCCAGAACGGCTCCCCCTGCCAGGGCGAGTGCGCCTGTCAGAATCGACTTTCCAATCTGCATCTATTCCTCCCTTTCGCCCGCACCCGCGGACACGATTTTTCAAATGCCGTTCGGCCCGCCATGTCTGGAAGAACTCCGCCTCCCGGCCCTCCCAGAACATCGAGATCCGATCACTTGTATGGTAGAGTGTCAATCTGCTCCATCAAGCGATCCGGTTTTGGCACCACGATCAGTCAAAGGTCAGATGAACCTTCACCGCGCGACTGCGATCACGCGCCAGTTCCATCGCGCTCTGCGCCTCTTCCACTGGCAGGCTGTGCGTCACGATCGGCGCCAGGTTGAGCTCGCGTGCATTTATCAGATCCACCGCCTGCCCAAACTCAGCGTCGAAACGGTGTGACCCGATCAGGTTCAGCTCCTTGGCGACCAGCATGTTGAAGGGCACCGAAGCGTCGCCCATCACGCCAACCTGCACGATGGTGCCCAGGGGCCGCGTGCAGGCAATTGCGGAACGCAGGGCGGTCGCGGCTGCCGAACATTCAAACGCCAGATCGAACTGGCCCTTGTCGGCTTCGTAATCCGACAGCCCGGCAGGATCCCTCGCGACATTGACCACCCGTGTTGCCCCGACCTCGCACGCCACGGCAAGAACCGCATCCTGCAGGTCCGTCACCACGATTTCGGCAGCCCCGAAATGGCGGGCCAGCGCGATGCAGAGTACGCCGATCGGCCCCGCCCCCGTGATCAACACCCGTCTATCCGCAAGATTGCCGACAAGATCCCTCGCCCGCGCCATTGCGCGGCAGCAAACAGCGAGCGGTTCGGCCAATGCCGCCTCGGACATCGGTACATTCTCGGCGACGCGATGGCACTGGCCAGCCCCGATCGCCAATCGATCGCGGAAGAACCCCTGCTCATGCGGAAGAAACATCGCCGAACCCTTGAAGCGCATGTTCAGGCAATGCTGGTGCGCACCGGCACGGCAGAAACGGCACTGCCCGCACGGATGAGACGGATTGATTGCCACCCGGTCGCCGGGCACCAGCCCTTCGACCTCCGCCCCGAGCAAGATCACAGTACCCGCCGCTTCGTGACCCAGAATGATCGGTTCGCGCACGCGGATAGTCCCGATGCCGCCATCGGCGTGGTAGTGGATGTCGGAGCCGCAGATCCCGCCCGCGCCGATCTGCACGATCACCTCGCCGGCACCCGGCTCAGGCTCATCGAGCCTCTCCACACGCAAATCGTTTTGGCCGTGGAGCCGCGCCACGCGAATTGTCATCGTCGTTTCCTCCCACCCCAGCGAACCCGCACATGTGCGGTCCGGGATTGGCTTCCTGAGCGCTTGATGCGTGCGCCCGCCTGCGTACGATACGGATCGCCATTGCGCGTACCCGTGCAAGTGTCTGCGTACCGCCAAGATCCGGCTTCGCCAACACCTGTACCGGCACGGGCACAGGCACAGGCACAGGCACAGCGGAGTCAATGCGGCCCTCCGTTCCGCTCACACTGCGCCAGACTTCCATACTAGTCAACATAAATTGCATCTGCTATCCCTACATGACCGGAAGGTGCGGCTTGCGTCAGCGACGCGATCAAGGGAGATTCGGGATGCGTCAGACTTGGCGTTGGTTTGGTCTGAAGGATCACGTGAGCATTGATGACATGATGCAGGCGGGCGTCGAGGGCGTGGTGTCTGCGCTGCATCACGTGCCCACGGGCGCGGTCTGGGAACCTCAGGATATAGCGAGACGTCAGGCGGAGATTACGACGCGCTCGGATGCCCGCCCATCTTCACTGCGCTGGGAGGTCGTCGAATCGCTGCCCGTTTCGGAAGACATCAAGAAACAACGCGGTGACTGGAAGGCGCATATCGCGAACTGGAAGACGTCGATGCGACACCTGCACGATGCCGGGATCGATGTCATTTGTTACAATTTCATGCCGGTCCTGGACTGGACGCGCACGGATCTTTCCTGGGAGCGCCCCAATGGCGCGCGCTGCATGCGGTTCGACCTGACGGATTTCGCGGCCTTCGACATTCATATCCTGCAACGCCCCGGAGCGGTCGAACAGTTCTCCGAAGCCGTGACGGTCGCCGCCGCCGAGCGCTTCGCAACGATGAGCGACGCGCGCAAACGACAACTCTCAGCGAACGTTGTTTTCGGCCTGCCAGGTGCGGCCGAGCAATTCACCCTTCACGACGTGCGTGCCCACCTCGCTGAATACGCCTCCATCTCGGAAGAACGGCTTCAAGGCCACATGATCGACTTCCTGGCCGAGGTCGCCCCTCTTGCCGAAGAACTCGGGATGCGGCTGTGCTGCCACCCCGACGATCCGCCGTTTCCACTGCTGGGCTTGCCACGGATCATGTCCTCGCAGGCACATTACCGCAAAATCCTCGATGCGGTGGATCTGCCCGCGAACGGTGTCACCCTGTGCACCGGCTCGCTCGGCGCACGCCCGGACAACGATCCGGTCGCGATTTTTCAGGCGCTGGCCGACCGGGTTCATTTCCTCCACCTGCGCAACGTTTCCATCGAAGGCGATGCGGAGATGAATTCCTTCTACGAGGATGAGCATCTCTCCGGCCACACCGACATGGTGGCGATGGTCCGTGCAATCCTTGTCGAAGAAGCGCGCCGCAAGTCCATTGGCCGCGACGACTGGTCCATCCCGTTCCGTCCCGACCACGGACAGGACATTCTCTATGATATCGGGCGCGCGGGCCAACCGGGCTATCCGGCAATCGGGCGCCTGAAGGGGCTGGCCGAGCTGCGCGGGCTGTATCGCGCGTTTCAATATACGATGGAGAGCATCCAGTGACGCGGCTCGTTAATCGGAATCAGGTGCCGCTTGCGCTGCGCCCCCGCTACGATCCCTCGTGTCATCGGGTTGGCATTGTCCACCTTGGCCTCGGGGCGTTTCACAAGGCGCATCAGGCGGCATTGACAGACGCCGCGCTGGCGAAGAACGGCGGCGATTGGCGTATTCTGGGCATCTCGCTGCGCTCGCCCCGCGCCGCGGAACAACTGCATCCCCAGAACGGCCTTTACACCTTGATCGAGAAAGACGCCGAAGGCACACGGGCACGGGTCGTGGGTGCCATCGCGGATGCGATTTGTGCGGCGGGCGATCCCGGCCCGGCACTGGCGGCGATGGAGGCACGGGACACGAGGATCGTGTCGCTGACGGTCACGGAAAAGGCCTACGGGCTTAATCGCGAGACACGGGGCTGCGATCCCCATCACCCCGCAGTTGCGGCGGATCTGGTGCGGCCGGAGGCGCCTCAGGGCGTTCTGGGACTGCTTTGCGCCGCGCTGGACCGGCGCCGTATCGCGGGGCGACCACCATTCACAGTGTTGTGCTGCGACAATCTTCCCGAAAACGGAACGCTTCTGCGCGGTGCCGTGATCGACTTCGCGCGCCGCACGAATGCCGCTCTGGCCGAATGGATCACCGCGCAGGTCTCCTTTCCGTCGACCATGGTCGACCGGATCACCCCGGCCGCTACAGCCGAGACAAGGGAAACAGCGGCCCGATTGACGGGCTGCGAGGACCTTGGCGCCGTTGAGACCGAGAGCTTCTTTCAATGGGTCATCGAGGATGATTTTCCCCAGGGGCGCCCCGACTGGGATGCGGTCGGCGCGATCTTCACCGATAATGTCGCCCCCTTCGAAACGATGAAGCTGCGCATGCTCAATGGCTGTCATTCAATGCTTGCCTATGCGGGCTTCCACGCCGGTGCCGCCTGCGTGCGCGACGTGATGGCCGATCCCGCATTGGCGCGGCTGGTCGATCGTCACCTGACAGCGGCTGCTGCGACCCTGCCCGAGGTGCCGGGGATAGACCTGCATGCGTATGCCAGCGCATTGGTCCGACGGTTCGAGAACCCGTCCATCGCCCACGAGACCTTCCAGATCGCCATGGACGGATCGGAAAAGATGCCGCAGAGGATCTTTGCCGCGGTGACACAAGCACGGGCGCGCCACGTGGACGTCCGCCCGTTCGTCTTCGCCACGGCGGCCTGGGCCCGGCATATTTCCGGCGCCACGCATGATTGCCCCCCATATGAGCTGCGCGACCCGAGGGCCTCCTCGCTCCGGGCGCTGGCATATGGCAGATCGGCAAGCCAGATAGTGGAGGCCTTGCGACACGCGGAATTCGTGCCGCAAGATCTTGGGGACGACAGCGCGTTCTGGGATGACGTCATCGCGCTACTCGACGACATGCTCCACCAGCCAATGCGAGACGTGATCGCGAGGGAGGCTGCATGAAGCGGTTCCTAGCGATCGGCGAATGCATGCTGGAACTCTCCGGGGCGGGGGCGGATCTCTGGCGCATGGGGATTGCCGGGGATACGCTCAACACCGCATGGTATGCTCGCGCCTGCCTGCCGGATGACTGGGCTGTCTCTTTCGCGACGTGCATCGGAAAGGATGAGTTCTCCGCCCGCGTTCCCGGTTTCATGGCCGAGAACGGGATCGAGACGGACAGGATCCGCACCCACCCCACGCGTTCCGTCGGGCTTTATGCGATCTCGCTGGAGCACGGCGAGCGCAGTTTTGCCTATTGGCGAGACAATTCGGCGGCGCGCACGTTGGCCGACGATGCGGAGGCGATGATCGCGATGACCCAAGGGGCTTCGGTCATCCATATTTCAGGCATCACACTTGCGATCCTTCCACCGCCGGGCCGTGCCAGACTTATCGAACTGCTGGCACGCAAGAGAGCCGAAGGGGTCACGACAGTCCTCGACCCCAATATCCGGCCGCGCCTGTGGAGCGACATGGAAACAGCGGCCGGGACACTGAGCGACGCGGCACGCTGTTGTGACATCGTGCTTCCCAGTTTCGAGGACGAAGCGGCCTGTTTCCATGATCGCACTCCGCACGATACCTGCGCGCGTTATGCCGAGCTTGGTGCGAGAACCGTGATCGTCAAGAACGGTGGCGGGGCTGTAGTCGCCCGGCACGATATCGCGACTTGCGAATTCGACACTCGCCCCGAGAGCGCGCCGATTGACACGACCGGCGCCGGTGACAGCTTCAACGGGGCCTGCCTCGCGGCACTGGTAACGGGCAGCGATCTGTCGGATGCCGTGCGCAAGGGCCAGAACATGGCGCGAAAGGTCATCGGTCACCACGGCGCACTGATCCCGATGGAGAAGCTTCTGGTGCCCGAACCGGATTGAGAGCGGGCCATTCGCGGCCCGGATTCCGTAGAGCCGGCCCCCTGCGAGCCAGCGAGGTTCAGATCCCGTTCGAGCCCGCTTCAGGGATGAAGGGCGACGTCCGCTCCCTTGAAGCCGAGAGCCTGCGATATGGTGGCCGCCGTTTTCCTGACCGCAGCCGGGTAGGTTGCGATGTCCTCGACAGAGGTCGTGCTGGTCAAAGTGGAAATCGAGATGGCAGCCACGACGGTTCCCGTGTGATCGAAGACAGGCGCCCCGATGCAACGGACGCCAAATGAATGTTCCTCTTCGTCGCGTGCGACCCCCTCTTCGGCCACCCGGTTCAACTCGGCGATGAAGTCGTCCATGTTGCCAATCGTATGGGGAGTATATTTCTCGAACACGTAGTCCTTGAGAAGTTCGGCGACATCCTTGCGATCCGTCTTCGAGAGCAGGGACTTTCCGATAGCAGTGCAATGAATGGGCAACTGGCGGCCGATGCGCGAATAGGCGATCAACATTCCCGGCCCCTCGACCTTGTCGATATAGACGCCGTTGCAACCGTCCAGGATCCCAAGATGCGCGGTCTGGCCGGTCTGCCGGGACAATTCGACGAGCATCGGGTTCGCGCGCTTGCGCATGTCGATTGAGTTGACCACCAGCGATCCCCGCTCGATGAGCTTGAGACCGAGGCGATAGCGCCCGTTCTCCGCGTTCTGGTCGATATAGCCGGCCGCCTGCAAGGTCTTCAGCAGCGAATGCAGCGTGCTCTTGTGCAGACCGGTCGCGATGCTGATTTCGGAGATCCTCAGCTCGGTCTTGTGTTCGTCAAACAGTTCGAGGATTTGCAGCGCCCGCTGCACAGATTGAATGATCGGCATTGCTTGTTTTCGGGTTCCAGACCGGCCGGCTTCATATCGAGCGGGCGATCTGCATGGGTTGACGAGTGTTCAAGGCCTTTTCCGGCAACACGGGCGATCGGCATATGCCCTCGTGCGGCCGACACGAAAAAACGGATCTTGCGAATGCGGGTCGTCTAACCGGACAGGCCGGCATGGAAACGGAACGTCCCGCCGATCATAGCCCGCTCGCTCGGACCGGTTCATTTTCCCTGCCACGCCCAAGGATATGTCCCCCGAGAACGGTTTCTTATCGATCAGATTGCCTCAATCTGAGCGGAATATGCTCTAGCACAATCGACGCATGAACGAACGATCGATTGCGCGACACTCTTTTGGCCCCTGAGCCCCGAATTCTGCGCCCCTTGCGGCTTTTTCCGCGCCGGTCAGACCGCGCCTCACCTCGAATTTTCCCCGCCACCGCTCCGTTGCCGCATCGCCCGTCCTGCCGCCGCGACAAACTGCCCGTGACGCAGGGCTCGACGGAAGGCCCGCATCATGATCTATAATGTAGTCAGTCGTTTTACAATATAGAACGACAACGAAAAAGGCACTGCCGCCTCGCGGCATCAACACCTGGACGACACCGTCGGAGAGAAAATGGCAGACAGCATGAAGTTCGCGGGCATCATTCCGCCCGTCTCAACCCTCTTCACCGCGGATGGAGCAATCGACCGGGCCGGCATGCAGGCGCTGATCGACATGCTCATCGGGCAAGGCGTCAACGGGCTGTTCTTCCTGGGTACGGGCGGGGAGTTCTCCCAAATGTCCGAGGCCGAGCGCCGGGACTTCGCCGCGTTCGCCGTCGAGGCGGTGGATCACCGGGTGCCGGTTCTCATCGGCACCGGCCACACCAACATGCGCGCAGCCATCGCGCTCAGCCGGCATGCGGCGGAAGTGGGCGCCGATGCGGTGGTCGCCATCAACCCCTATTACTGGAAGGTCACCGAGGCGAACCTGCGCGGCTACTTCGGCCAGATCGCGGACGCCGTTTCCATTCCGGTGCTGATCTACAACTTTCCCGACCTCACCGGGCAGAACCTGACGCCTGAGTTCATCAAGTCGCTCGTCGACGTCCACCCCAACATCGTCGGCGTCAAGGACACGATCGATTCGGTCGGCCACCTGCGCGGCATGATCCACGTGATCAAGGGCGCCCACCCGGACTTCTCCGTCTTCTGCGGCTACGACGATCACCTGGTGAACACCCTTCTGCTGGGCGGCGACGGCGCGATCACGGCGAGCGTCAACTTCGCGCCGCAGCTCTCCGTCGGCATCTACAAGGCCTTCCGCGAGGGCGATCTGGCGACGATGACCCAGCTCAACCGCGAGCTGCTCAAGCTGCCGCTCATCTACACCCTGGACAGCCCCTTCGTGAATGCCGTGAAGGAGGCGATGCGCCAGACCGGGCAGGACATCTCCACCTGGTGCCTGCCGCCCACCAGCCCCCTTTCCGATCCCAAGAAGGAGCAAGTCAAAGCGATCCTTGAAAGCGCGGGCCTGATCTGACCTGCCGGCGGGGAGGCCCGCCGCTTCAACAAATACCTGAAGAGAGGAGGTTAGAGATGTCACTTGACACTCTCTACGATGATACGCGTGCCGATATCTACGATGTGGTGACCAACGCCGCGGGGCCCGAGGGGGTTCTCCCGCTCACCCCCGACATCCTCGTCAACCGCCCCTCCGGCGACATATTCGGCATGACGCTGAATGCCGGCATGGGATGGGACCCGGCCCAGCTCTTGCGCAAGGAACTCATGCTGATCGGGACCACGGGAGGTATCCGACAGCCGGACGGCAAGCCGCTCGCGCTGGGCTTGCACACCGGACACTACGAGATCGAGGCCCTGATGGCCGAGGCCGCCAAGGTTGCCGCCGAATGCGACCGGCTCCCCTATGCCTCCTTCGTCTCCGACCCGTGCGACGGCCGCACGCAGGGCACCGCGGGCATGTTCGACAGCCTGCCCTACCGCAACGATGCCGCCATCGTTTTCCGCCGCCTCCTCCGCTCCCTGCCGAACTGCACCGCCATCGTCGGCGTGGCGACCTGCGACAAAGGGCTTCCGGCCCTGATGATGGCCCTTGCATCCATGCACGACCGCTCCACCGTCATCGTTCCCGGCGGCGCGACGCTTCCGCCGACAAAGGGCGACGATGCGGGCAAGGTGCAGACCATCGGCGCACGCTTTGCCGCTGGCGAGCTGTCGCTGGAAGAGGCCTCCTGGCTCGGCTGCAAGGCCTGCGCCTCGGCCGGGGGCGGCTGCCAGTTTCTGGGAACGGCCGGCACCTCCCAGGTGGTGGCCGAGGGACTGGGCCTCGCCCTGCCCCACTCCGCGCTCTCTCCCTCCGGCGAGGCGGTGTGGTACGAGGTCGCCCGCGCCTCCACCCGTGCCGCGATCGCGCTTGATGAAAAGGGTATCACCACAAAGGATATCCTGACCGACAAGGCCATCGAGAACGCCATGGTCGTTCATGCCGCCTTCGGTGGCTCGACCAATCTCCTCCTTCACCTGCCCGCCATCGCCCATGCCGCCGGCTGCGCCATGCCGGACGTGAGCGAGTGGACGCGGGTGAACCGGCTGGTGCCGCGTCTGGTGTCGGTCATTCCCAACGGCCCGGTCTATCATCCGACCGTGCGCGCATTCATGGCCGGCGGCGTGCCGGAAGTGATGCTTCACCTGCGCAAGCTCGGCCTGCTCAACGAAGACGTGCTCACTGTCACGGGCGCGACGCTCAAGGAAAATCTCGACTGGTGGGAGACCTCGGAGCGCCGCGCGAAGTTCCGCAACCTCCTGGTCAAGCTCGACAACGTGGAGCCCGACGACGTCATCATGTCGCCGGAACTGGCCGCAAAGCGCGGTCTCACCTCCACCATCACCTTCCCGCTCGGCAACATCGCGCCGGAAGGCTCGGTCATCAAATCGACCGCCATCGATGCCTCCAAGATCGATGAAAACGGCATCTACCATCATAAGGCCAAGGCCAAGGTCTTTGCCGCGGAATCCACCGCGATCAAGGCCATCAAGTCCGGCGGCATCGAGGCCGGAGACATCATGGTGGTGATGGGCGGCGGGCCCTCGGGCACAGGCATGGAGGAAACCTACCAGCTGACCTCCTCGCTCAAGCACGTCTCCTGGGGCAAGCATGTCTCCCTGGTCACCGATGCGCGCTTCTCCGGCGTCTCCACCGGCGCCTGCATCGGCCATGTCGGACCGGAGGCGCTCGCCGGCGGCCCGATCGGCAAGCTCAGGGACGGCGACATCATCGAGATCGTCGTCGACTGCCGCAAGCTGGAAGGCTCGGTCAACTTCCTCGGCACCGAAGGCAACGAGGTCACGGCGGAGGAAGGCGCCCGGATCCTCGCCGCCCGCGAAACCCATCCCGAACTCGCGCCGGCGCCCAAGCTTCCGGACGATACCCGTCTGTGGGCCGCGCTCCAGGCCGCTTCGGGGGGAACCTGGCGCGGCTGCGTCTATGACGCGGACCGCATCGTGAAGACGCTTCAGGCCGGCATGAAAGCCCTGCAGGAAGCGCAGTAGATCTGGACGGGCGGCACAACGCCGCCCGCGCCCCACGGCATATCGCGGGCGACCCGACAGACGACGGGCCGCCGGCTCCAGGCAACTCAAATGCACCGTCTCCCTGGTTGAGGAATTGGCTTGCTCGCAAGAGCGGCAACGGGAGAGGTGCGCCCGCCCGGCAGCTGAAAACGGGCGGGGAAATCGAGGAGAGTTTTCATGCCACTCTTTATCGTCGCAATCGGCATCGCAGTGCTCCTGCTGCTGATCATGCGCCTGAAGCTGAACACCTTCGTGGCCCTCATGCTGGTGTCCTTCGGCGTCGCCGTCGCGCTCGGCGTCCCGCTGGAGGGCGTGGTCAAGGCCATCGAGAAGGGGCTGGGCGGCACGCTCGGCCATATCGCGCTGATCTTCGGCATCGGAGCCATGCTGGGGCGGCTCCTTGCCGATGCCGGCGGCGCCCACCGCATCGCCCTGACGCTCATCGAAAGGTTCGGCGAGAAGCGCGTCGAATGGGCGGTCATCGTCGCCTCCTTCATCGTCGGCGTCGCCCTCTTCTTCGAGGTCGGCCTCGTGCTGCTGATCCCGCTCGTCTACACGATGGCCAAGGAGATGCGGATCTCCCTGCTGCGTCTCGGCGTGCCGATGGTCGCGGCCCTGCTTGCCACCCACTGCTTCCTGCCGCCGCACCCAGGCCCCACCGTCATCGCCGGCGAATACGGCGCCGACATCGGCAAGGTGCTGCTCTACGGCATCATCATCGCCATCCCGACCGTCATCGTCTGCGGCCCCGTGTTCAACCGCCTGGCCATGCGCCTGATTCCGGACGCCTACGCCAAGCTCGAACTGCCGGAGGGCGCGAGCGCCTCCACCGACTTCAGGCTCGAAGACACCCCCGGCTTCGGCATTTCCGTGCTGACCGCCATGCTGCCGGTCATTCTCATGGCCGCATCGACCATTGTCACCATTGCCCACGGCGCCCCTGACGACAGCATGGTCTTCACCATCATCGACGTGATCGGCGATGCTTCCGTCGCCATGGTCATCTCGCTGATCTTCGCCTTCTTCACCATGGGCGTGAACCGCGGCATCCCGGTCGAGAAGATCATGGGATCCTGCGCCTCGGCCGCGAACCACATCGGCATGATGCTGCTGATCATCGGCGGCGGCGGCGCCTTCAAGCAGGTGCTGATCGTCGGCGGCGTGGGCGACTACATCGCCCTGCTGTTTGAGGGAAGCCATGCCTCGCCGGTGCTGTTCGCCTGGGTCGTGGCCGCCATCCTGCGCATTTCGTTGGGGTCCGCCACCGTCGCGGCGATCTCCACTGCCGGCCTCGTCATTCCCGTTCTGGCGCAGACCCCGGCGGACCTCGCACTCGTCACGCTGGCGACCGGCGCCGGCAGCGCGATCTGCTCGCACGTCAACGATGCCGGCTTCTGGATGTACAAGGAGTTCTTCGGCCTCTCGATGAAGGAAACCTTCGCGACCTGGACGTTGATGTCCACGCTCGTCTCGGTGATGGGCCTCATCATCATCCTGCTGATCGACGCCTTCATCCTGATCTGATTGCCCGGCGTGCCCTTTCGGCGCGCCCCTGAACCCGAAGGCGGCCGGGCTCGGCGTCCGACCGCCCCCCGGGGGCCGGACACCGAGGCCGCCCCGGCCTTGCGAGGCTCCCGCCTCACTCTCCCAACACAAGGACACGATCATGAACGTACATGCCCAGACTTCCGGCCACCTTGCTGATCCATGGGAGGGGTTCAGCACCGGTTCGTGGCGGGATGAGACGAATGTACGCGGCTTCATCCAGGAGAACTACACGCCGTACGAGGGGGATGCGGCGTTCCTGGCGCCTGCGAGCGCGCGCACCATCGCGCTGTGGGCGCG
>NZ_QAYG01000007.1 GCF_003053845.1 Breoghania corrubedonensis | reverse complement strand
TGACCACGCCAATGGTTCAAGCATGGAGGTCTCTCACCTATATTGTAGAACTCGTCCAGTCCTCCACCGTAGGTGGAGGTTTATCTAGGATGTAACGAAAACGGCCCCTTGCGGGGCCGTTCATCGTCTCGGAAACTCGCAAGCCTCGGCTCAGACCTCGTCGCCGCCGCTCTGCGCTGCCATGCCGAGTGCGTGCATGTAGAGATCGAGGATCGCTTCCTGCTCTTCGCGCTCGTGCGGCTCCTGCTTCCTCAAGCGCACGACCTGGCGCAGGATCTTCACGTCGAAGCCCGTTCCCTTCGCTTCACCGTAGACATCCTTGATGTCGTCGGAAATCGCCTTCTTCTCTTCTTCGAGCCGTTCGATGCGCTCCACGAAGGCGCGCAGCTGGTCGGCGGCAACTCCACCCGTATCAGCCATGGTGAGAGATCCTTGTCAGGTTGATGGAATCGGCGCGGACAGTCCTGCGCCGGAAAAACGGGTCGCTTGCGTGCCAGAAACAATGTGGCCGGTCAAGGCGCCAATGTGGGGAAAGCGGGCACTTCGCGGCTCCCCTTCAGTGAGCAGGCTTGTTCGCTTCGAACACCGCCTTTTGCCCGGCGTCCGCCGCGCTCTGGTGCTTCGCCTTCCACTCATCGTAAGGCATGCCGTAGACGATCTCGCGCGCATCTTCCCTGGAAAGATCGACACCCTTCTCACCCGCCGCGTCCCTGTACCAGTTCGACAGGCAGTTGCGGCAGAAGCCGGCGAGATTCATCAGATCGATATTCTGCACGTCGGTGCGCCCGCGCAAATGAGCGAGCAGTCGGCGAAAGGTTGCCGCCTCCAGCTCGGTGCGCATCGCCTCGTCGATTTCCGGTTTCTGGTCGCTCATGCCCCAAGCCCTCCTCTTCGATCACCGCAGCGAACGCGGATCGTCCGTCTTCGAGCCGAAATGCCTTACCACGTGCAGATCCTCGATCGCATTGAGGTCTGTCAGGATCGGCGCCAGCCGCGCCGTCCAGTCCGCCACGCCGGTCTCGTCGCCAATCAGGTCCTGGCGCACCTCGATCAACGCGTGGGCAAGCCCGCGCGCGGTCGCATGCTTGTACATCGTATCGTTCCTGAGCGCACCGACATAGGGCTCGTTGTCGCCGACGATAAGCGCGGAATCACGCTTCAGCGCCGCAAGCAATCGTTCCGGCATGCGCGGATCCTGGTCCCACAGCACACCTGCATGCCACGGCCGCGCCCAGCCGCGCCACACCGGAGTGAACGAATGGACGGAGAAGATCATCGGAACCCGGCCCGTGGCCAGCATGCGATCGAGGGTCGCCGCCACCGCCGCGTGATAGGGCCGGTAGAAACGCTCGATACGGCGCTGGCGCTCTTCCTCGTCGATATAGGCGTTATCGGGAATGAGCGCGCCGTCCGATATCCGCATGACGATAGTGGGATCGTCCTCGCCCCGGTTCGGATCGATCAGCAGGCGCGAGAAGGTCGTCAGCACCGCCGGCGCACCGAGGCGGGCGGCGAGCTGTCGGGTGAGCGGCGCGGCGCCGATATCGTAGCCGATATGCCGCTCCAGCTCCGCCTGCGGCAGGCCCAGCGTTCCGTAGTCCGCCGGCAGCGCGTTGCGGGCGTGATCGCACAGGATCAGCAGGCCGCAATCATCGGCCCCGGCGATCGTCTCGACCGGATCGAATGTCGTGTTGGGGCGCGCGGGAACGGCGGACGGCGCGTCGGCGCCGGAAAGGCTGTGCATGTCGGGTCCGAATTGGGATGACGTTGCCTATCGCTTGCCATAGGAATGGGCGTGCCGTCCAGCCCGCAAGAGCCCCACTGGAAGCAAGGTGCCGGCCGCCGCTCGCCGGCAGCGCCTTGCCTTCACTCGGGCTCGCAAGCAGGACGACCTTGATCTCGTCAGCCGGAGCCGCAGCCGATGTCGTCCTCGTCCGAAAATTCCCTGTCCCCGGTGTCCCCTGCGTCGGAAGCCGGCACCGTCGCGGTGGCGCTCGCCGCTCTGCTGCTGGGCGCGGTGGCGATGGGCGTCTCTCCGGTTTTCGTGCGCTATGCCGAGGTTGGCCCTTTCACCTCCGCCTTCTACCGCGTCACGCTCTCGCTGCCGCTGCTGGCCTTATGGGCACACCTGGAAGCCGGCGGGCAGGCGCCCGCCCGCTGGGACCGCGCCACCCTGCTGGCCGGCCTGTTCTTCGCCGGCGATCTGGTCTTCTGGCATCTGGCCATCGTCAACACCACCATGGCGAACGCCACCTTCCTCGCCACCATGGCGCCGGTCTGGGTGCTGCTCGGCTCAGGCCTGTTCATCGGCGAAAAAGTGACCAGGCCGATGATTGCCGGCCTCGGCCTGTGTCTTCTGGGCGCCGGTGCGCTCGTCGGCTCCTCCGTCCAGATGGAACCCGAACGCCTCACCGGCGACATTTACGGTATCATCACGTCCATCTTTTTCGGCGCCTATTTTCTGGCCGTACGCGTGGCGCGCCGCAAATCCCGGGCGGGTCTTATCCTCTACCGCTCCACGCTGGTGACGGCTGCCGCATTGCTCGTTGTCGCGCTCATCATGGAAGACACTTTCCTGCCTGCGACCTGGATCGGCGCCGCCGCTCTCGTCGCGCTCGCGGTCATCAGCCATACCGGCGGCCAGGGCTTGCTCGCCTACGCGCTCGGCCACCTGTCCGCAGCCTTTTCCTCGCTGGTCATTTTCCTGGAAGCGGTGGCGGCCGCCTTCTTCGGCTGGCTGATCTTCGCCGAAACCCTCTCCCCGCTGCAGATCGCCGGCGGCGGTGCCATCCTCGCCGGCATCTGGGTCGCGCGGCCGCGTCACCGCACGACAGCCCCCGCGGTGGCGGCCGACCCCGCCACCCGCCCGTAAAATGAGCGCGACCGGCCAAGAAGAATACCCTAGCTCCTCGTAAAATCGCGAATGTAATCGCGAGATCTTCGCCGCGTGGTGTGCCTGTTCCCAGCTTCCTCATCAGAATTAAGAGACGCCAACCGCGAGTAAATCCCGCGTTGTTCCGACAGCTTCCTTGACCACATGACATGTGGCCAACCTGAGCGAGAGCGGGCCTGCATCGCAATCGTGAAAAGCAGCGGCGGCAAGCCTCGGCGAAAGATGCGGACGATGCCCGCGATTGCACGGTTGACTGCGTATGGCCTTGATGCCGCCTCATTTCTCGGGCGAAACCTCAACAGTCAATCTTGACAAGAACGTTGTGCATGACCGTCTGCGCCCGCGAAAGTTCCTCGCGGCGCCTGCGGCTTGTCATCGGCTTCCGGTTTGGTGTCGTTGACAAGCGGGTGGAACATTCGCAATAAGAACAAAGCATTTCGCTGCGGATAGAACAATCACCGATGAGACCGTCCAGCCTCACAAATAAGGTTCCGCCGCGCCGCTTGCGGAAGGCGTTGGCCTGGGCATTTTCGATCATCGCCACCAGTATGTTCCTGACGTTCACCAGCGTCACCCCCGCCTCCGCCGACCTTCGTCTTTGCAACAAGACCGAAAGCCAGGTGGGTGTCGCCATCGGCTATCGCGACAAGTCCGACTGGGCGACCGAGGGCTGGTGGAACCTGCCGGCGAAGACCTGCGAGACGCTGATTCCGGGCCACCTCTCCTCCCGTTATTATTACGTATATGCAATCGATTACGATCAGGGCGGAGAGTGGGGCGGACGCGCGTTCATGTGTACGCGTGAAAAGGAATTCACGATCCGCGGCATTGCGGACTGCATTGCACGCGGTTATGAACGGACAGGTTTTTTCGAGATCGACACGGGCGAACAGCGAAGCTGGACGGTTCAACTGACCGAGCCCGTTCAACAGGGAACAGGCGGACGATGAAGCGCAATAGACGGGTCAAAATCCTAGCCACTCTGGGCCCGTCCTCATCCGATCAAGCAATGATCGAGAAGCTCTTCAAGGCCGGCGCAGACGTTTTCCGAATCAACATGAGCCACACCGACCATGCGTTGCTGAAGACGCTGGTCGAGCGCATCCGCGCCGTCGAGGCGGCGGTCGAACGACCGATCGGCATCCTCGCTGACCTGCAGGGGCCGAAGCTGCGCGTGGGTACTTTCGAGAACAAGTCGATCGTCCTCAAGGAGGGCGCAACCTTCACGCTGGACGGCAACGATGCGCCGGGCACGCAGGAGCGCGTGCGCCTGCCCCATCCCGAGATCCTGTCCGCGCTGGAACCCGGCCACCGGCTTCTGCTCGATGACGGCAAGATCAAGCTCATCGTCACCGAATGCGACGAGACGAGCGCGACGACCCGCGTGGAGATCGGCGGCAAGCTCTCCGACCGTAAGGGCGTTTCCGTTCCCGATACCACCATTCCCGTCGGCGCACTGACAGAGAAGGACCGCAAGGACCTCGATGCCGCGCTCAACGCCAATGTCGACTGGGTCGCGCTCTCCTTCATCCAGCGTCCGGAAGATCTGGCCGAAGCGCGCAAGGTCACGCGTGGGCGCGCCGGCATCCTCGCCAAGATCGAAAAGCCGCAGGCGGTGGAACGCATCGACGAGATCATCGAGCTTTCCGACGCGTTGATGGTCGCGCGCGGCGATCTCGGCGTGGAGATGCCGCTGGAAAAGGTGCCCGGCATCCAGAAGCACATCACCCGCGCCGCGCGCCGCGCCGGCAAGCCGGTGGTCGTCGCGACCCAGATGCTGGAATCGATGATTACCTCGCCCGTTCCCACCCGCGCGGAGGTGTCCGACGTTGCCAATGCCGTGTTCGAGGGCGCGGACGCCATCATGCTGTCGGCTGAATCGGCGGCAGGCGACTTCCCGCTCGAGGCGGTCGAGACGATGAACCGGGTCGCGGAAGAGGTCGAGCGCGACCCGAACTACGCCAACATCATGCACGCCCAGCGCACCGAGCCCGAAGCGACCGGCGCCGACACGATCTCCGCCGCCGCGCGCCAGATCGCCGAGACGCTGCATCTGGCTGCGATCGTCTGCTACACCTCTTCGGGCGCGACAGGCCTGCGCGCGGCGCGCGAGCGGCCCACCACGCCGATCATCGCGCTGTCGCCCGTCGTTGCCACCGCGCGCCGCCTGGCGCTCGTGTGGGGCACGCACTGCGTTGTCAGCGAGGATGCCCGCGACGAGAACGAGATGGTCGACCGCGCCTGCCGCCTTGCCTTCAAGGACGGCTTCGCGCGTCCCGGCCAGCGCATCATCATCACCGCCGGCGTTCCCTTCGGCACCCCCGGCGCCACCAACATGCTGCGCATCGCCTTCGTCGGCTCCGACGGGCTCGGCGGCATCTGATCCACGAATATCTTCAATGAAGCGAACGGTTCGCGCGCCCGCGCTCGGCGCGCGTCCGTTATCCGCGATCTGATCGCGAGCCAGCGGCTCAGCGACGGGGAGGGGGTCGGGTTGCCGCGTCGCCCGGTCTGGCGGGACGCACGGGCATCGACGCAGCCTCCCCGGCCGACAGCCGTCGGTTCCGGTCAAGCCGGACTAAGAGATGCGGACGAATCGATTGTCAGGGGCACGAAGCCAGCCTCGGCGAGCTCGAGCCCAAGCGTCCCTAGAGTTCCACCCCGCCGGTGGACTTGCGCAGTTCCTCAACCGCCTTCTCCGCCTTTTCCTCGTGCGGATAGATCTCGAGGATACGTTCGTAGGTGGCAAGCGCCGCCGTTTCGTCGTCCGTCGCCTTCTGGATGGCGGCAAGGCCGGCCAATGCGCCCCAGTGGCGGGGTTCCAGCGCAAGCGTGCGCTCGATATCGACCACAGCCTTGCCGAGATGACCCGCCATGAAATTCGCGGCCGCGCGCCGGTTCCAGCCGGCGGCGAATTCGGGGCGGAAGCGGACGACCGCATCGAGCAGGTCAAGCGCCAGCTCCGGCTTCTTGGCCTCCATCGCGGCGGCCGAACGCGCCATCAGCAAATCCACCGTCGCCGAGCCGGACCGGATCCACCGCATCTGGATGCGGTGCGCGGTGGTGGCGCGTGCCTGCTGGCTGTCCTCGCTCTTCAGCATGGAAAACAGCGTATCCAGATCGGGAGGCGCAGCGGGCTTGGCGGTTCTGGCGTCACCCTTGCCTGCGTCGGGGATATCTGCCTGGGGCGTATCATCGGGAAGAGGCACTTCGCCGGGATCGAGCGGCGTGTCCTCGAAGACCGGCGGCTCATCCGTCTCCATGTCGTCGGGAAGATCCGGAGCAGCCTGTGGAGGCACGATACCCGGCATGTCCGCCTGCACGCGCAAGATCGGGAGCAGGGGGACGGGCTCTTTCGCCTGCGCCGATACGCTGCCCGCAGCGCATGCCGGCGGGCCCGCCAGAACGACGGCAAACAGGATATTGAGGAGGAAAGCTGTCGCGCGCATCATTGCAGTATGACCCCTGCCCGAGGGCCGGTCAAAACCGCAAGGCTGCTTAGTCCCCAACGCCCCATCAAACACGCGTGATCGCGCACACGCGAAAAGGCGCACGAAAAATCGCGCGCCTTGGAACGATCGGACCTGCAACAATCGGAAGGCAGACCAGCCCGGCCCGCCTGCGCCGGCTCAGCCCTGGCGAGCCTTGAAGCGCGGGTTCCGCTTGTTGATGATGTAAACGCGGCCACGCCGGCGAACCATGCGGTTCTCACGGTGACGGCCCATCAGCGCCTTGAGCGAATTCTTGATCTTCATCGTTCTGGTTCCCGTTCCGGGCCCGTTAAGGGTTGTCCTCGCCGTTCCGCACGAAGCGGAACCTGATCTTGTCGTCCAGGCAACGCAAACCCGCTGCCTACCGGCATAACCCCGCTCCCGGTGAGAGCGAAAAGGCCGGGGAAATGGTGGGCGTGACTGGGATTGAACCAGTGACCCCTACGATGTCAACGTAGTGCTCTCCCGCTGAGCTACACGCCCGAAACTTTTCGGTTGCGACCGGCGCCGCAGCGTCCCGAAGGAGTGCGGCCGGTCGGCGGGTTCGCGACGTGACCGCCGCGGTGGTGAGCGATATAGCGGGAACCGATCCGCGGTGCAAGGCCGGATATCGCCTTTTTCAAAGACGGTTGCACCCGCCCCGCTCTCCTGTGGAAACCTTGCCGCCCCTTGTGGAAACAACAAGGGCTTTTTCCCCTTCGTGCGCCGGGCCCCCGCTCTCGCGACCTCAGGCCGCCAGCATGCGCTCCACTTCGCTCACCAGATCGCGCAGATGGAAGGGCTTGGACAGCACCTTGGCATCCTTCGGCGCGTTCGAATCGGGGTTGAGGGCGACAGCGGCGAAACCGGTGATGAACATGACCTTCAGATCGGGATCGAGTTGCGTCGCCCTGCGGGCGAGCTCGATACCGTCCATCTCGGGCATCACGATATCGGTCAGCAGCAGCGTGAACGGTTCCTCGCGGATCCGCTCATAGGCACTCATGCCGTTGTCGAAGGAAACGACATCGTAACCAGCGTTTTCCAATGCCTTGGCAAGGAACCGCCGCATGTCATTATCGTCTTCCGCGAGAAGGATCCGCGACATTTGATACAACCGTTTTTAGGAAATCCGGCCTACAGGGGCCAACCGACTCATTTTCATCCCATAACGATGGATTTATGTAAACATCCGGTGAAATTGGAATGCGGCGCCGCCTTATTGCCGATAGGGTACGTTTCGGCCCGCGCGTCCGGCTGGACTCAAATGGCGCTTTGTGGGCACCTGTTTGACGCGATAACGCCTGAAGGCCCCGACGGACCTGCAGGAACCGCCGGCAAAGGACCGGCATCGCGAGGGTGACGGACCTCGCGGGGATTGAAGCAAGAGGTGACGCGTGGACGAGCGTTTGGGCAGATATCCGGCTGACGCGAGCCTGCACCTTGTTGACGACTTCACGGAAGAAAACTGCCTGGAGATCCATCAGCCGACCCGCCAGCGGATGCCTTTCGTCTTCAACTCTCCCCACAGCGGACGCACCTATCCGCGCGGTTTTCTGGAATCCTCGCGCCTCGACACGTTGCAGATCCGCCGCTCCGAGGACGCCTTCGTCGATGAGCTGTTCGCCAGCGTCGTTGCCCAGGGCATGCCGTTAATCCGTGCCCTGTTTCCCCGCGCCTATCTGGATGTGAACCGCGAACCCTACGAACTCGACCCGAAGATGTTCCGCGGACGGCTGCCGCCTTTCGCCAATATCCGCTCCGTGCGGGTGGCCGGAGGGCTCGGCACCATCGCACGCGTAGTCGGCGAGCGTCAGGACATCTATTCCGGCCCGCTTGATGTCTCCGAAGGGTTGTCGCGCATCGAAACCCTCTACAAGCCCTACCATCGCGCGCTGCGCCGGGTTCTGGCGGAAACCCACGTCGCCTTCGGACACGCCGTGCTCATCGACTGCCACTCCATGCCGTCGTCCGTGCGCGGCCATGATGCGCAATCGCGGCCGGACTTCATTCTCGGCGACCGATACGGCACAAGCTGCTCCGCCGATATCAGCGAGGCGGCGACCGCCATCCTCAAGGGCATGGGCTATCGCGTCGCCCACAACCGCCCCTATGCCGGTGGTTTCATCACCGAACACTACGGCCGTCCGGCCAAGGGCCTCCACGCGCTGCAACTGGAGATCAACCGGGCGCTCTACATGGATGAACACCGCCATTGCCCTCATGGTGGCTTCGAGCGGGTGGCCGCCGACATGGCCACCTTCGCCCATCACCTGACCGCGATTCCCGACCACGACCTGCCGGCTCAGCCCATCGCAGCCGAATGAGCACATCGTCATCGAATGTGCCGGCCGGCGGAGCGCGCGCGTCTTCCCCCTCCATGGGCGAACGAAGAGGCAGTCGTGCGGCAACGTACAGGAACGCGCGTCAGGACAAAAAAAAGGCCGCTCTCTTGCGAGGCGGCCTGAAGTCTAGGGAGGAAACGCCCAAGAAGGGCTGCGATATGAAGCCATATCGCACTGCACAATCTGCCCCCGCATCGCACAAAAGTCAACCCGGACGAACCCCGGAATCATTCCTCGAACAATCCGGGCACGTGTTGACCAAGCAACGGGAACAGAACCCTACGTAAACCATTACAGCGCTGTTTCGACGGCAAGAACCTGCGATATTGCCGCATCGTGGCCGTCCGCGACGCTGCGCCGCACCTTAGTGATATGCATCAAGACATGGCAGATATGCACCAGAAACATACCTATACCGATTTCGCCCATCGCCTCGCCGATGCCGCGGCCGCCGAGGCGCTGGCGGGTTTCCGCGCTGCGATCCACGTCGACAACAAGGGAAAGAAGGATGCGGCATCCGACGATACGCGCCGCTACGATCCGGTGACGGAAGCGGACCGCGGTGCGGAACGGGTGATGCGCGAACTGATCGAAACGACCTACCCCGACCATGGCATTGTCGGCGAGGAATACGGCAAGCTTCGGCAGGACGCGGATCACGTCTGGGTGCTCGACCCCATCGACGGCACCCGATCCTTCATTGCCGGCATCCCGCTTTGGGGAACGCTGATCGGCCTGATGGAAAACGGGCGCCCGGCGCTCGGCATGATGGCGCAGCCCTATATCGGCGAGCGCTTCTACGGCGACGGCAAGAGCGCGCGCTATCGCGGTCCTCGGGGAGACGGCGCTTTGAAAACGCGCAAGTGCGCAGATCTTTCCGATGCGATTCTCTTCACCACCACGCCCGCGCTTTTCGATCACGACGAGCGCCCGGCCTACGATGCGGTGGAACGCGAGGTCCGCCTTGCACGCTACGGCACCGACTGCTACGGCTACTGCATGCTTGCCGCCGGTCAGGCCGATCTGGTTATCGAGGCTGGACTAGAAGCCTACGATATCGTCGCCCTCGTGCCGATCGTGGAGGGAGCCGGCGGCGTCGTCACCACCTGGACCGGCGCCCCGGCCGACGAGGGGGGCCGCATCGTAGCGAGCGGCGATCCGGCCCTTCATGAAGCAGTCTTGCGCGAACTGGCGATCTGCCGGGCATAGCCGCGAACCTGCGCGCAACCCCATGATCCACCGGCATCACCGGGCCCGATGCGGCCCGCATGCCGAATGCGGCCCCACCGCCGCTTGCGGGCCTCACCGTCGCTTGCGGGCCTCACCGTCGCTTGCGGGAATGGCTAGTCGTCGCTGCCGGGAATGAACGCGTCGAAGGCGGCCCAGAACTGTTCACGGAAGCGATCTGCCTCCATCATCAGTTCGTGCCGGGCGCCGGGAATTTCGACATACCCGGCGGCCCGCATGCGCGAACAGAGCTCTTCCGCGGCCGGACTGGAGACGACCCGGTCACCGCCGGCGGCGATCATCAGCAGCGGCAGCGAGACCTCGGGCGCGAAATCGTAGGACCGCACCCTGCGCATCGCGCGGCAGGCGGCATTGAGCCAGCCGATGGTCGCCGGCCCCGTATCGAGTTCGGGCGCCTGCCGGAGAATCTCCAGCGTGCGCGCGAAGCGATCCGCGTCATGGCTCAGCGGATTGTCGTCGAAACGGTTGTTGTCTTCGCGCGTATCGGTGATCGCGAGCGGCATCTCCGCCAGCCCGATCGTCGTCAGGATCGCCGCCAAGGGCGCGATGACGCGCGGCGGCGGGCCGAACCGGCCGAGCCCGATCAACGGCGAGACGAGCACCATGCGGTCGAACATGGTGCGCAGGCGCACATGCCCCAGAAGGGCGACCAGCCCGCCGGTGGAATGGCACAGCGCGAAATGCGGACCCGGGCAGTCCGGCATGCTCACCTGCTCGACCACCGCGACCGTGTCTCGGACATATTCATGCACGCTGTCCACATAGCCGCGCCGGTGATTGGCGAGAAGCCGCTCCGATCCGCCCTGTCCGCGCCAGTCGAAGGCGACGACGGCGAAGCCGCGCTTGCGCAGGTCCTCCACCGTCTCGAAGTACTTTTCGATGAACTCCGCGCGCCCCTGCAGGATCGTCACAGTTCCCCTGACCGGAGAAACGGTGGCCGGAAACCGCGCATAGCGGATACGCCGGCCGTCTTCGGTCGTGACAAAGCCGGTCTTGGTGCCGGCGGGCAGCGGATTGTCGGGATGTGCGACGAGGTCCATGAACGGGTCCGCAAAACGGGCGTAACAAGCGTCAACGCCTCCCCTGCCCGCAGCGGGATCCGTGAGACGCATTCGGGTGCTGGAAAAGTCATAGCGAAGCCGCGAGCCTCCCACAACAGCGACACTGCACCTTGCCCACCGCGTGACATGGGATATGACGGCCGGGCCTCATCACGAAGAGCGGCCCGGCCTCGTCTGCGGATCGGACAGAGAGCCTACCAGCGATAGGCCGGGCGCGGCCAGTGGAGCCGCTGGACATCGACGATGCGCCCGGTACGGGCATTGACGAAGACCCGAAACGCCCGGCCGTGACGCGAAACCGCCTCCGCGCGATAGATGCGGCCGACGCGACGCACGTGGTGAACCTTGTGATAGCCGCGGCGATGCAGAACCTTCACCACATCGCGGCGATCGAGTGTGCGGAACCGGCGTTCGTGACGTCGCATTTCCCTGTGCGAACGACGCGTCGCGCGCTGTTCAGCGAACCGTTCCCGGTGCGCGACCTTCTGCAATCCGGTGCCGGGGCGAGCGGTGTCGAGGCGTTCGGCGGCTGGCGAGCGATATTCGGTTGCGGCCGAGGCCGATTGCGCGACGCCGGCGGCGAGGGCCAGGGCGCCTGCTGCAACGATTGCGCGCACGACGCCCATCCGGCGAACGGAGGTCTTTCGGATTGTTCGTGTCATGGTGGCTCTCCTTTTCCGGTTTCGGGCCTGCCTTTTCGCCGGCCTCCTCATTGGATGAAGAGAACTTTGCAGACCGCGCCTGAACCGGGCTTCAAGAGGGCATTCAGACGCTGTTCATGCCTTGCGCGCCGTACGCGCGGCGAGGTCTTGAATCCCCCGAAACCCGTTCCCATCTACGTTGAGCGGGTGCCCCAAGGGGCCCGCTGAACGGTGTTTCCGTCCGGCCAATGACGGCGGACGAAAAGGAGCACCGGCTCGTTCTTCAACGACCTGGGCCCGGTGAACCGGGCGCGGCGAAGAACGGCGTTTCAACAGATCAGTCGCTCAAAGGAGGACTATCCGATGCGTCATTTCGATCTTTCCCCCCTCTATCGTTCCACCGTTGGCTTCGACCGCCTTTTCTCGCTGCTCGACAATGTCGGCAACGAGGCCAATGCCGGTTATCCGCCCTACAACATCGAGCTCACCGGCGAAAACGCCTACCGTATTACCATGGCGGTGGCGGGCTTCTCGGAGGAGGATCTCTCCATCGAGTCGCGGGAATCGATCCTCGTCGTCAAGGGTGAGAAGACGGACGAGGATGGCGAAGAGTCCCGCGTTCTTCATCGCGGTATCGCCGCGCGCGCCTTCGAGCGCCGCTTCCAGCTTGCCGATCATGTGGAAGTGCGCGGCGCCAGCCTGAAGAATGGGCTCCTGCACATCGACCTCGTGCGCGAGATTCCGGAGGCCATGAAGCCCCGCAAGATCGCCATCCGCAACGCCGGCGAGGCCGAAAAGCAAATCGAGGCCTCGGCCGCGTAACCGCGCCACCTCGATCAAGGGCCGGTTCCCCCGGGCTGGCCCTCAGCAGACGCCCCGGTCACCCGGGGCGTCTTTCTTATGGCGCCGCCACCCCCTTATCCCTTCGGCACGATAACCACCTTCACATCCGCCGGCCGGCCAAAATAACACGACGATGTCACCAGCAGCGCGCATCCCGTCGCCGCATAGGCGGCGGCATTCTCCACGTTGATACCGCCGGTCGCGGTGACAACGGTTGAAAGCCCGAGCCGGTTTACCCGAGCGACGACTTCGGCCACCGCTTCCACCGGCATCTTGTCGAGCTGCACGACGTCGACGCCGGCGCGCGCCAGGGCTTCGGCGTCATCGACATCGTCGCTTTCCACCATCAGCTTCTTTTCCGCAACTTGCGCCTTGGCGCGGGAGACCCAGTCCTCCAGTGGCCCGGACAGGAACGCCATGTGGTTGGGAAAGACAAGCACCGTCTCCGAAAGCCCCAGCCGGTGCATGGACGCGCCCCCGGCCGTCACCGCCTTGACGCTGATCGTCTTGGTGCCGGGAAAATTCTTGCGCGTGCAGGCAACGCCAATATCGGGATTGGCGCCGCGTGCGGCAGCGACCAGCCGGCCTGCCCGCGTTGCGATCCCCGAAGCGTATTCGACGAGCGTCATGGAGACCTTCCAGGTCCGGTGCAACGCGGCGGCCGATCCTTCCGCCTCCAGAAACACCGTCCCCGGCGCCGTCCGCGTGCCGCTCGCCGCGAAGCTGATGACCCTGCCGCCGGCCCGCTCGATCATCCGCGCCGCCTCCTCCGAGCCGCAAAGCACCATCTCCTCGCGGGCGGTGAACGTCATGCGGGCCGGCATCGCGCCGATGGCCAGAATGTCCGTCGTCAGGTCGCCGCAGGGCACATCCTGGGCCACCAGCGCGTCAAGTTCTGCGTCCGAAAGGATAATCATGGTCGTTTCTTCCTGAAGTGTCGAACGGCCCCGCGCCGGATCGGGCATATCGGGACCTGGAACCGATTCGCGATGAAGGGTAGCGCATCGCGGCCGAACGGCCGGGCAAAGCCGCCCGTCCTCCATCCGCAGCACCCTGTCTCCCAATTCGAAGGCCTCTTCCATATTGTGCGTGACCATCAGCGTGGTGAGCCCAAGCCGGTCATGAATTGCCCGCAACTCACCTCTCAGCCGCTCCGCCGTTTCCGGATCGAGGCTGGAGAACGGTTCGTCGAGCAGCATAAGCGACGGCTCGCCGACAAGCGCGCGGGCGAGCGCGACACGCTGTCTCTCCCCGCCGCTGACACATGTCGGCAGCCGCTCGGCCAGATGCGAGATCCGCAGCATGTCGAGCTGTGCGGCGATGCGGCCCGGCCATTGCGCCCTCGAGAACCGGCTGCGCCTGAGCGCCAGACGCAGATTGCCGGCGATGGTGCGATGGGGGAAAAGACAGAGATCCTGCGGCACATAGCCGATATTGCGCTTGTGCGGCGGCAGCCGTTCGAAGCCCGCACCGCCGCATTCGATACCGCCCTCATGAGGCATCAACCCGGCGATCACCTTCAACAGCGTGCTCTTGCCTGCCCCCGAAGGACCGATGATGGCGAGGAAACCGCCGGGCGCCACATCCAGATCGACCCCCTTCAGGATGCCCGCCGCGACCCCGCCAAGCCTGACCGCCCGTCCGTTCATGACCAGTTCCGATGCGACGGGCCGCCGCCAAGCGCGCGCATGAGGAGCAGCAGGAGAAATGCGGTCGCCATGAGAACAAGCGCGCAGGCGACCGCAACCCCGGTCTCCCCGGTGGCGATGTTGAGAAAGATCGCCATCGGCAGGGTTTCTGTGTGCAGCCGGGTGGCGCCCGCCACCATCAGCGTCGCGCCGAATTCCCCGAGAGCGCGGGCCCATGCCAGAACCACACCCGCCGCGATACCGCCGGCGGCCAGCGGCAGATCGATGGACAGCAGCACCCGCGCCGGCGACAGCCCGAGTGTGCCGGCCACAGCGCGATAACCCGGATCAACCGCGACAAACGCCGCCTTCGCGCTGCGCAGCACGATCGTGGTCGCGACGAAACTCTGCGCCAGCACGATGCCGGCGGGGGAAAAAAGAAGCTCCGCGCCCAGCCGGGCGAGCGGAGGAACCGGGGACTGGCGACCGATGACGAAAAGAAGCCCGAGCCCGGCCACAAGCGGCGGCATCACCAGCGGCAGATCGAGCAGCGTGTCGACAAGCGCCATCCCCGGCACGTGCCGGCGGGCCAGAAGGTAGGCCGCCGGCACGCCGAGCGTGACCGCGATCGCAAGGGAGATCAGCGACGTGGTCAGCGACAGGCGCAGCGCGAACAGGGTCTCCCGCTCCTGCAGCGCCGCCATGAGTTCGCCCGGCGTCAGCCTTGCGACGAGCCCGAAAACCACCGCAACGATGGCAAGCCCGATCACCGCCAGCGGCAGCACGAGCACGATGTCGAGCGGCGTCGTAGCCCGCCGCCCGCCCGTCACCGGAGCCAAACCCGAACCCTCGTCAATCGACAGGCTGGAAGCCGAAGCGCTTCCAGACCGCCAGCCCTTCCGGCGAACCCAGCCTCTCGGCCAGCGCTTCCGCGGCGTCGCGATCCCGGGAGGTCGCCAGCACCACGACCGGCACAAGTTCCGCCTCATACCAGTCGTCGGGGATCGAGATCACCGACACCTTGTCCATGTTCATCGCCACGCCGCTTGCCGACACGATGGCCGCATCGACGTCGCCGTCGAAAAGATAGAGTTCGAGCTGCTTCACCGTCGCCGCGCGCACGGTAATATTCGGCTCGATCTTGTCGCCAAGCCCCGACGCCTTGAGGATATCCTGCGCCGAACGCCCGAGCGCCATGGCCTTGGGGTCGCCGATACCGATCTTCACCCCGGGCTTCGCCAGATCCGCAAAGCTCTTGATGTCGGCCGCCTTGTCCTTGGCCACCGCCAGCACCGGTGTGTGTTTCACGACGATGCGCCTTGAGGCGACGGCGCCCTCCTTCTCCAGCTTGTCGGCATAGAAGAGCGATCCGGGAATGAAGAGATCGCCGGCCCCGCTCTCCTTGAAGCGGGCGAGCAACTGGCCCGAGCCGCCGAATTCCAGCTCGACCTTGTTGCCGGTTTCCTTTTCGAAGGCTTCGGCGATCGCCGTCACCGGCTGGCGCAGCCCCGCACCCACATAGGCATGCAGGTCGGCGGCGGATACAGGCGATACGGTGAAGGCGATCAGCCCGAGTGAGGCCAGCAGGCGCGACGGCGTCATCGTGATTCTCCAGTTCATGGGAGGGCCGACTATCGATATGTATAATGAAACATATCGATAGTCGGCACGTCTGCGCAATCCGGCCGCGGCAGGAAAGCGACAGCCGCCACGAAAGGTCGCATTTCAAGAAGCGGATGACAGAAGAACGCCCGGCGCGGCCCCGCAAAAAACGGAAGGCTGCGACCGGGCGATGACGCGAGGGAGGTGAAGCAGAAACGCCGCCTCAGAGCAGCGCCACGAAACTCTCGATATCGGCCTCGCTGGTGCGGAAGCTCGTCACCAGCCGGATCAGTTCCTCGTCCGCCCGCAACGCCTGATCGGGCGCGAGCCCGTCGGCCGGCCATTCGTAGAAAGCGGCGCCTGCGTCACGCATGGCGGGGATACGGACCTTCTTGACGACGATGAAGGTTTCGTTCGCCTCAGGCCGTGCGGGAAGCCGGGCGTTGTCGCTCGCCTCCACCGCATCGGCGAGCTTTTGCGCCATGGCGTTGGAGTGGCGTGCGAGATCCAGCCAATGGTCATCGGCGAGATAACCGTCGAACTGCGCCGCGATGAAACGGCTCTTGGAAAAGAGCTGGCCCGCGCGTTTCCGCAGCCAGGCAAGCTCGTCCGCCTTGTCCTTGTCGAAGATCACGACGGCTTCCGCGCACCAGCAACCGTTCTTGGTGCCACCGAAGGACAGCAGGTCGACCCCCGCCTTCCACGTCATCTCAGCCGGCGTGACGCCGAGCGAGACCAGCGCATTGGCGAAACGTGCCCCGTCCATGTGCAGCGGGAGGGCGCGCGTGTCCGCCACCGCCTTGATCGCGGCGATCTCGTCGAGCGTGTAGACCGTACCGATCTCGCTCGACTGGGTGATGGTGACCGCCTGCGGCCGGCCATGATGGACGAAGCCGTCCTGAAAGCCCGAAAGCGCCTTCGCAAGCCCCTCCGGCGCGATCTTGCCGCCCGCGCCCTTGATACGCACCAGCTTGGAGCCGCCGGTCATGAATTCCGGGCAGCCGCACTCGTCCACCGCCACATGGGCCTCGTCGTGGCAGAAGATCGCTCCGCCGGGCCGCGCGGAATGGGCGAGCGCCAGGCTGTTGGCGGCAGACCCCGTGGCGACGAAGAACACCGCCACCTCGCGCTCGAAGATGTCGTTGAACCGGGCAGCTACCCGGCGTGAGATGTCGTCCTCGCCGTAGGCCGGCGCGAATCCATCGTTGGCGGAGGAAAGCGCGGCCATCACCGTGTCCGACGCTCCCGCCCAGTTGTCACTGGCAAAGAACATGGAAAAAGCCCTAGGCCGGAGCCGCACGCAGCGCAAGAGGAGATCTTTTGCACCGCAGAGCCCGCCCACGATTCACCCCTACCAGGGTTGCATGCGCTCCCAGTAGCGCCGTGCCAGCACCCGGTCGAGCGCGAAAGATCCCGCCCCATAGATCATCAGATAGAGAAGCGGAAAGATCCACAAAAGCCGCTGATCGGCGATCGCGGCGCCCGGCGCCCGGTCGAAGAAGCCGCCGATCGTCGTCGCCGACACATGATGGCCGGTGATGTCGACATAGGTCATCACCGCGATGAACACGATCATGCCAAGGCTCGCGAGCCGGGTGAACAGCCCGAGGATGATCAGGATCGGCAACAGAAACTCCGCCCACATGCCGGCGACAACCATCAGCCCGTAGGGAAAGAAGTCGATGCGCGAGGGGTCGTAGCTGACCTGCTCCATCATGTTCGGCAGGATCTGGGCGTAGGCACCGGCGGCGGGGTGGATCAGCCCCTCGATCCCCGGCCCCAACTTCGTCATCGCCGACTTCAGGAAATAGACAAGCAGCACGCTGGCGAAAATCGCGCGTGCGGCGAGACCCGGCAGCCAGCTGCCAAGCAGAGCCTGCAGCCGCGCAAAGAACAGCACATGCAGCCTGAATATCGCGAAGGTCATGACGTCCCCGTCCCCTGATCGTTAGGCCACCACGCTCTCACTTGCTTGGCGCGGGACCTGTTCTTTTCGTGTTTTCCTGAAGCTCGTCGGCGAGCCCTTGAAAGGCGCCCGCCTCCAGCATGACAGCGATGGTCGCGGTCAGATCGAAATCGCCAGCCCCCGTGCGCCCGGCGTCGCCATGACCTGCCTGCGCCGCCTCACCGAGGCTTGCCCCGGCCAGCAGTGCTGCGAAAAAGGCCGCCCCGCCCGTCGGCAGCAAACGGACCGCGACCGTGAGCCCCGGCCGTGTGACAAGCGCATCCTCGCCGCCATCCGCGCGCACCGGCTCTGACAGCGGTTCAGGAGAACGATTCGCACGGAAGATCGAGACGACACGATAGCGCGAACGCACGAGTCGCGTCGCCGGATGCGGGTCGAAGCGGAGCGTCATCAGGGCATCCGGCGCGACCCGGCCGAGCGCGTCGGGCGGCAGCGCGGTTGAATCGGCGGCATGATAGGCCTGTGACCACGCCCGTTCCAGCCGTGCCACATCGCCAAGCCAGGGGTAATGGTCAAGCGGGGGAAAAGCGTCGAGAAAGTCGGGAAACCCGTCGCCATAGTCCAGCAGAACCGGCGAGCGCGGAGGATGGGCGCGCACGAATTCGCCGACCAGCGCGCGGAAATACGCCTCCCCCAAAAGCCGCAGAATGGCCGGAAAGGCGACCATGAGCACCTCGACAAGCGAAACGACGACATTGTTGCGATGAACGCGAAAGCGCCGTGTCGCATCGCCGCCGTCGGCGGTGAAGAGCCCGCCGGGCGCCCTGTCCGCCTGTTCCGGATCTGTCGTCAGCAGCGCCGCGGCGAAAGCGGCCTCCGCGTCGTCGTCAACCGGCCACGGCACGGCAAACCTCCGCATGCCGGGCGAGAATCGCATCGGCCTTTTCCGCCTCTGCCAGCAAGACCGGCCATTCCGGCACCTCGTTGTCCCACTCGATCAGGGTGGGCAGCGGCCCCGCTCGTTCGATCACCTGCGCGTACAGCACCCACACCACGTCGGCCACCGCGCGGTCGTGAGCATCGATCAGCAAGGTCTGCCCGGTTCCGTTCCCCTTCCCGTCGTCGTCGCACACATGACCGGCCAGATGGATCTCCCCCGCCCGCTCCAGTGGAAAGCGGTCCAGATAATCGCGCGCCGACCAGCCGTGATTGATCGCCGATATGTAGACGTTGTTGATGTCGAGCAGCAGCCCGCAGCCGGAACGCGCCGAAACCTCGGTGAGGAAATCCAGTTCGTCCATGGTGCTGCGCGCCAGCGAGACGTAGGTGGACGGGTTTTCCAGGAACATCTGACGGCCGAGCACCTCCTGCACCTCATCGATATGCGCCACCACGCGATCAAGCGTCGGCTGATCATAGGCTACGGGCAGGAGGTCGTTGAAATAAGTCCCCTCATGGCTCGACCAGGCGAGATGTTCGGAAAAGAGCGCCGGCCGGTAACGCTCATCAAGTGCCTTCAGCCGCGCCAGATGGGCGCGGTCGAGCGGCGCCTCCCCGCCAATGGAAAGCCCCACTCCATGCAGCGACAGCGCATAGCGCTCGCGAATCGCATGAAGCTGGGCGTGCGGCGGCCCGCCTGCCCCCATGTAGTTCTCGGCATGAACCTCGAAGAAGCCGATATCGGGCATCTGCGACAGGATATCGGCCACATGGGCAGCTTTCAGCCCCGCTCCTGCGCGCCTCGGCATGGGCGCGCAGGAGAAAGGATGCGACACCTCGGTGCGATGAACCTTGTCGGGCATCACTGCCTCCAGCTTCGTCGTTTTTTTTCGGGGGCCGGACGATCCACGCCGCAACACACGATCAGGCGCGCAAGCGACCGGCACGGCGGATCATCAGCCCTCGGGCACGTCCCGCTCCAGCGCGACCAGCGATCCTTCGCGCCCGTCGGGCAGTTCCACCTGGCGGCAGGTCCCCTTCGGCACCAGCTTCCAGGCATTGCCCTGATAGTCGACCCTCGACGTTCCCGCACAGGTCGTGCCCGGCCCAGCCTTGCAGTCGTTCTGACCGGCAGGGGCGATGCCGTAGCATTTTTCCTGCTCCTGGGCGGAGGCAGGGACGACCAGCGTCCCCATTGCCGCGGCGACTGCGGCCGCGAGTGCAGCCGTGGAGACGGCGCGCGCCGCCCCGGTTGCGTTTTCATTCTTCATGACCCGTTTTCCTCGATATCCACCAAGCGGCGGCGGCGGGTTCGGTGCCTTGCGCAGACTTCTGCGACCCGTTGCCCTCCTGCCGTAACGGCCCAAATGTGCGAAGACAGCCGTTCAATGGGAAATCAAAGCACCGTGACGCTGGCGCGAGGCAGCGAATTGCCGCATCGCTCCAACCCTGGGGTGTGGCCCTAGACTTGCGATTCTCCCCGAAGGGAAGCCAGCCGACCGGGCGATGAGAGGCGACGGACACTGTTTCGGCAACAAAATTGCTTAGCGAGGGGCAAAGTTATTTTTTGCTGACGATTGCGTCCTTCGAGAGGAAACAAACATAATGCTCCGGTCCGTAAAGCTGCTTGCCGAACCAGCTGAAATCTGGCATGTTGCACCCTCGAATAGGACAGGAGTGCTGTCCAATTATTCGCTCCTTCCGGTAACTTTTCATCCGGGCCACATGGCGCGCGACGAAGGCGACTGGAGGGGGATGTCGAAGGATGGCCGCCCGGCGTCTGCGGATGACCACCCGGTGCGGAACCGTTCTGGCGCGACGACCGCCCATGGGATATTCGGGACCGGTCACGCGGCAAGTGAGGTCGTTGTTTCCGTGATATCATCGGAGACGACAGTTTCCTCCGGGGCGGTGCGCCCGTCGCGTTCGACCCGGGACGGTTCAGCCGTCGCATTTGGCAATGGGGCGCAAACCCCGCTCAAAACAGAACGGCCCGAGCATGGACGGCCGTTCACACTCGACAGAGCCGCGGCATTGGCCGGTCTCGTCGCTCGAGCCGTACCCCGATGTGGTATGACCCGAGAGAGGAAGGCTGACCCGATGTCGGGCCGACGCGCGTAAGGCGTAATGCCTGACGCCCGATACGCGCCCTGGCGGATCGGGTCTCACGAAAGGGAGAACGGCCACTCCGCACGCGCGGCAGCGGCCGAATATGGGGCAAGGAACGGTATGAGCAGATTGAATATCGCAGACTGGGAACGGCAGGAACTTTCCGTCGAGGTGGAGGGGCGCACGACCGCTGCCGCCAATACGGCCGCCAAACGTCCCACGACGCGACAAACGTCTGCCAAAAAACGAGCCTATGGCCTGCCCGACGCGCGCGGTCTTTATGACCCGCGCAACGAGCGTGACGCCTGCGGCGTCGGCTTCATCGCCCACATGAAGGGCGTCAAGTCGCATCAGACCGTCAAGGACGGCCTGCGCATGCTGGTCAACCTCACCCATCGCGGCGCCGTCGGTGCCGATCCCCTGATGGGCGACGGCGCGGGCCTTCTGCTGCAGATCCCAGACAAGCTCTTCCGCCGCGAGGCGCCCGCCCTCGGCTTCGAACTGCCGAAGGCCGGCCATTATGCCATCGGCCAGATCTTCATGCCGCGCGAGGACGACGTTCGCGAGGATTGCGAGAACACGGTGCGCAGTGCCGCCGAAGAGAACGGTCTCACCGTTCTCGGCTGGCGCACCGTGCCGACCGACAATTCGTCGCTGTCGAAGGACCCCGAGATCGCGGCCACCGAGCCCGTTCACCGGCAGGTTTTCTTCGCCCGGCCCGAAGGGCTCGACGACGACACCTACGAGCGCAAGCTCTATCTGGTGCGCAAGATCATCTCCAACGCAATCTTCGCCCAGACCGAGGGCCGCGACAACGGCTTCTACATCGTCTCCATGTCGAGCCGGACCATCGTCTACAAGGGCATGTTCCTGGCCGAACAGGTCGGCGCCTACTACAAGGACCTGGTCGACCCCGACTTCGAGACCGCGCTCGCCCTCGTTCACCAGCGCTTCTCGACAAACACCTTCCCCTCGTGGAAGCTGGCGCACCCTTACCGGATGGTGGCGCATAACGGCGAGATCAACACATTGCGCGGCAACGTCAACTGGATGGCCGCGCGCCAGGCCTCCGTCGCCTCGCCGCTGTTCGGCGATGACATCTCCAAGCTCTGGCCGATCTCCTATGAGGGCCAGTCCGACACGGCCTGCTTCGACAACGCGCTCGAATTCCTCGTCATGGGCGGGTATTCGATGGCGCACGCCGCGATGATGCTGATCCCGGAAGCCTGGGCCGGCAATCCGCTGATGAGCGAAGAGCGCGCCGCCTTCTACGAATATCACGCGGCCCTGATGGAGCCGTGGGACGGCCCCGCCGCCGTGGCGTTCACCGACGGCCGCCAGATCGGCGCGACGCTGGACCGCAACGGCCTCAGGCCAGCCCGCTACATCGTCACCGACGACGATTACGTGATCATGTCGTCGGAAGTCGGCGTGCTGCCGGTGCCGGAGGAGAAGATCGTCAGGAAGTGGCGCCTGCAGCCGGGCCTGATGCTGCTGATCGACCTGGAAGAAGGCCGCATCATCGCCGATGAGGAGGTCAAGCATCAGCTCGCCTCCGCCAACCCCTATGGCGAATGGCTCAAGCGCAGCCAGATCGTGCTGGAGGACATGCCCCCGGTTTCCGGCCGCACGCCGGTTTCCTCCGAGAGCCTTCTCGATCTCCAGCAGGCCTTCGGCTACACCCAGGAAGACATCAAGCTGCTGATGTCGCCGATGGCGACAGTCGGTCAGGAAGCCATCGGCTCAATGGGCACGGACACCCCGATTTCCGCGCTCTCCGACAAGCCGAAGCTGCTCTACACCTACTTCAAGCAGAACTTCGCCCAGGTCACCAATCCGCCGATCGATCCGATCCGCGAGGAACTGGTGATGAGCCTGGTCTCCTTCATCGGCCCGCGCCCGAACCTGTTCGACCTTGAAGGCCTGTCCGACAGCAAGCGGCTGGAAGTGCGCCAGCCGATCCTGAGCAACGCAGACCTGGAGAAGATCCGCGCGATCGGCGACATCGCCGACAACCAGTTCCACACCACCACGCTCGACACCACCTACGCGGTGGAAAAGGGCGCGAACGGCATGGTGGATGCGCTCGACGCCTTGTGCGCACGGGCGGAAAAGGCCGTTCACAACGGCTACAACATCATCATCCTGTCCGATCGGCTGGTTTCGCGCTCGCGCATTCCGATCCCCGCGCTTCTGGCGACCGCGGCCGTTCACCATCACCTGATCCGCAAGGGACTTCGCACCTCCGTCGGGCTGGTGGTGGAAACCGGCGAGCCGCGCGAAGTGCATCACTTCTGCGTGCTGGCCGGCTATGGCGCGGAGGCGATCAACCCCTATCTCGCCTTCGAGACCCTGATGCAGATGCACGAGCGCCTCGACTTCCCCGAGGAAGTCGACGCCTACGAGGTCGTCAAGCGCTACATCAAGTCGATCGACAAGGGCATCCTCAAGGTCATGTCCAAGATGGGCATCTCGACCTACCAGTCCTATTGCGGCGCCCAGATCTTCGATGCGATCGGCCTTGCCTCATCGTTCGTCGATGAGTTCTTCTTCGGCACGGCGACCAAGATCGAAGGCATCGGTCTGGCCGAGGTCGCCGAGGAGACCGTGCGCCGTCATGCCGCCGCCTTCTCCGACATGCCCGTGCTGCGCACCTCGCTCGATGTCGGCGGCGAATACGCCTTCCGCACGCGCGGCGAGAACCACATGTGGACGCCTGACGCGATCGCCAGCCTGCAGCATGCCGTGCGCGGCCAGTTGCCCGAGCAGTACCGCGAATTCTCCCGCGTGATGAACCAGGAGAACGGCCGCTTCACCATCCGCGGCCACTTCCGCATCAAGGACGCGGCGGAATTCGGCAACACGCCCGTGCCGCTCGACGAGGTGGAAACGGCCACCGATATCGTCCGGCGGTTCTCCACCGGCGCCATGTCTTTCGGCTCGATCTCCCGCGAGGCGCACACCACGCTGGCGGTTGCGATGAACCGTATCGGCGGCAAGTCGAACACCGGTGAAGGCGGAGAGGAGCCCGAACGCTTCCATCCCCTGCCCGACGGCTCGGCCAATCCCGAGCGCTCAGCGATCAAGCAGGTCGCCTCGGGACGCTTCGGCGTGACGACGGAATACCTCGTCAATGCCGACATGATCCAGATCAAGGTGGCCCAGGGTGCCAAGCCCGGCGAGGGCGGCCAGCTTCCCGGTCACAAGGTCGACGCGGTCATCGCCAAGACCCGGCACTCGACGCCGGGCGTCGGCCTGATCTCGCCGCCGCCGCACCACGACATCTACTCGATCGAGGATCTGGCGCAGCTCATCTACGACCTGAAGAACGTCAACCCGGCGGCCGACATCTCGGTCAAGCTCGTCTCGGAAGTGGGCGTGGGAACGGTTGCGGCGGGCGTCGCCAAGGCGCGGGCCGACCACATCACCATCTCCGGCTACGACGGCGGCACCGGCGCCTCGCCGCTGACCTCGCTCAAGCATGCCGGCAGCCCGTGGGAAATCGGCCTTGCCGAGACACACCAGACTCTGGTGCTGAACAAGCTTCGCTCGCGCATCGCGTTGCAGGTCGATGGCGGTCTCAGGACCGGTCGTGACGTGCTGATCGGCGCGCTGCTGGGTGCCGACGAGTTCGGCTTCTCTACCGCGCCGCTGATCGCGGCCGGCTGCCTGATGATGCGCAAGTGCCATCTGAACACCTGTCCCGTGGGCATCGCCACGCAGGATCCGGTGCTGCGCAAGCGCTTCAAGGGCACGCCCGAGCACGTCATCAACTACTTCTTCTACGTCGCCGAAGAGCTGCGCGAGCTGATGGCTTCGCTCGGCTTCCGCACGATCGACGAAATCATCGGCCGCTCCGACATTCTCGACAAGCAGCCGATGATCGAACACTGGAAGGGTGCCGGTCTCGACTTCACCGGCCTGTTCTTCAAGCCCGATGCGCCGGCCGAAGCCTGCCGCCACACCGAGCTGCAGCAGCATCCGATCGACGACATTCTCGATCGCAAGCTGATCGCCGAGGCAGCCCCCGCGCTCGATAACCGCGATCCTGTCCGCATCGAAACCCGCATCAACAATGTCGACCGCTCCGCCGGCGCGATGCTGTCGGGCGAGGTCGCGAAACGCTACGGCCACAAAGGCCTTGCCCACGACACGATCACCGTTTCGCTGAAGGGCACCGCCGGCCAGGCCTTCGGCGCCTTCCTGGCTCGCGGCGTCACCTTCGATCTGCAAGGCGATGCGAACGACTATGTCGGCAAGGGCCTTTCGGGCGGCAAGATCGTCATCCGGCCCAATCCGAAAAGCGCCGCCGATCCGGATCACTCGATCATCGCCGGCAACACGGTGCTCTACGGGGCGATCGAGGGCGAGTGCTACATCCGCGGCATCGCCGGCGAGCGCTTCGCCGTTCGCAACTCGGGCGCGCTGGCGGTGGTCGAGGGCATCGGTGACCACGGCTGCGAGTACATGACCGGCGGTGTCGTCGTTGTGCTCGGCTGGACGGGCCGCAACTTCGCGGCCGGTATGTCCGGCGGTGTCGCCTACGTGCTCGACGAGGACGGTTCGTTCCGCAAGCGCTGCAACCTCGCCATGGTGGATATCGAGCCGGTCGCCGAAGAGGACGACCTGCTGGAGAAGCTGCACCACCACGGCGGCGACATCGAGCACAAGGGACGCGTCGATCTGACGGCCGATATGAGCCGCCACGACGACGAACGCCTGCGCCAGATCCTGGCCAAGCACATCCACCACACCGGATCGGCCTGGGCTCAGGAGATCCTCGATAACTGGAACGAGTTCAGACCGAAGTTCGTCAAGGTAATGCCGGTCGAATACTCACGCGCCCTGCGCGAAATGGAAGAGCGGCGCCTCGGCGCACAGGCAGCCGCCGAGTAGGAGACGCAAGAGCAATGGGTAAGGTAACCGGCTTTCTCGAGATCGACCGGCAGGACCAGAAGTATCAGCCTGCCTCCGATCGCATCCGCCACTTCCGCGAATTCACGCTTCCGCTCTCCGAGCCGGAAGTGGTGCGCCAGGCCGCGCGCTGCATGGATTGCGGCATTCCGTTCTGTCACGGGCCGAACGGCTGTCCGGTGGACAACCAGATCCCGGACTGGAACAACCTGGTCTACGAAGAGGATTGGGAGGAAGCGACCCGCAACCTCCATTCCACCAACAATTTCCCCGAGTTCACCGGCCGCGTCTGCCCCGCCCCGTGCGAGGAGGCCTGCACGCTGAACCTCGAGGACATCCCGGTCAACATCAAGACAGTCGAACAGTCGATCGCCGACAAGGCGTGGGCGAACGGCTGGATCACGCCGGAACCGCCGGAAAAGAAGACCGGCAAGAGCGTCGGCGTCGTCGGCTCCGGTCCCGCCGGTCTCGCCGCCGCGCAGCAGCTCGCGCGTGCCGGACACGATGTGGTTGTCTACGAGCGCGAGCCCTTTGCCGGCGGCCTGCTGCGCTACGGCATTCCCGACTTCAAGATGGAAAAGTACCACATCCAGCGCCGCGTCCAGCAGATGGAAGCGGAAGGCGTGGTCTTCGAATATGGCGTGAATGTCGGCGTCACCACGAGCGTTGCCGAGCTTCGCGGCCGCCACGACGCTCTGCTGTTCGCCACGGGTGCGGAACGTCCGCGCGACCCCGGCGTCCCGGGCATGGAGCTAGCCGGCTGCCATTGGGCCATGCCCTTCCTCGTCCAGCAGAACCGCCGCATCAATGGCGAGGATGTCTCGCACGAGGAACCGTTGTGGGCCGGCGGCAAGCATGTCGTCGTGATCGGCGGCGGCGACACGGCATCGGACTGCGTCGGCACATCGTTCCGTCAGGGAGCGGTGTCCGTCACCCAGCTCGACATCCGTCCGATCCCGCCGCTGAAGGAAGACAAGCTGTCGGTCTGGCCCTACTGGCCGACCAAGTTCCGCACCTCGTCCTCGCAGGCCGAGGGCGCGGAGCGCGAGTTCTCCGCAGCAACCCTCGGGATCGTCGGCGAGGACGGCCATGTCACGGGCGTCAAATGCGTCCGCGTGGACGAGCGCCGCGTGCCGATCGAGGGCACGGAGTTCATTCTGCGCGCCGGACTGGTACTGGCCGCGATCGGGTTCTCCGGTCCCGAGCTTGGAACCTACATCAAGGAACTGGGCGACGAGCTGGAGCTTGATCAGCGCACCAACATCAAGGCCAACACGGACGATTATCGCACGACCGTTTCCGGCGTCTACGCCTGCGGCGACGTGCGGCGCGGCCAGTCTCTGGTGGTCTGGGCGATCCGCGAAGGCCGCCAGGCGGCCCGCTCCATCGATCTCGACCTGATGGGCATGACCGAACTGCCGCGCTGAAGCGGGTCGGGCCTGGTCGAACGATCCGGTGAACAGGGCGCAGTCTTCGGACCGCGCCCTTTTTCTTGCGCGGACGCGGGTGTCAAGAGGTTGCCCGGAGAGGTTCGCAACCAGCCGTAGACGCCGCCTCCGCCCGCCATACGGCGGGCCCGCGCCCGACGCGAGCGCCCTACGCCGCGCGGATACTCTGGAGGAACTGGGCGACCTGGGATTGCAGCTTGCCGGAAAGCCCGCTGAGTTCGCCCGCCGCCTCGCGCATTTCGGCCGAGGCCTCCTTGCTGGTCGTCGTCGCCTGACTGAGCCGCTCCACGTTGGAGCCGACGCGCTCGGCACTGCCATTGGCATGCCGAACCGAGCGGGTGATCTCCTCCGTCGCGCTCGTCTGCTCATTGACCGCCCCGAGGATCTGCCCCGAGATCTCGCTGATCCGGGTGATCGTCTCGGCAATGGTGCGGATCGCGTGAACCGCCTGATCGGCGACCGACTGCACGGAGGCGACCTGCGCGGAGATTTCCTCCGTCGCCTTCGATGTCTGCCCGGCGAGTGCCTTGACCTCGTTGGCGACCACGGCGAACCCTCGGCCCGCCTCGCCCGCACGCGCCGCTTCGATGGTGGCATTGAGGGCAAGGAGATTGGTCTGGTCGGCGATCTGGTTGATCAGCTCCACCACCTCGCCGATAGCCTTGCCGCTCTCCGCCAGCCGACCGACGATGGCGTCGGTCTTGAGCGCCTCGTCCACCGCCTCCTGTGCGATGGAGGCCGCCTGGGTCATGTCGCGGCCGATGCCGTTGATGGCTTCCGACAGCTTTTCCGCCGACACCGAGACCGCGTCCACCGCGTCGCTGGCATCGCCAAAGGCGCCGGAGACGTCCGTCACCGCCTCGCTGGAGGCATCCACCGCCTCGCGCAGGTGATCCGTGTTGAGACCAACCCTGCCCGACGCGCTCGTCAGGGCTTCGACGACGCTGATCACCGAGCGTTCGAAATCCTCCGCCACATCCATCATTAACTGGTGGCGCTCCTCGTCGGCACGGCGCTGGTCTTCGGCCTGACGTTCCGCCTCCATCCTCGCCCGTTCGGACAGCCTGGCACGGAAGTCGATCACCGAACGCGCGATCTCTCCGATCTCGTCGGTCCGGGTCTCACCGTCGATCTGCACGTCGAAGTCGCCGTGCGACATATGGTCCAGGCCGCTTTGCAACCGTTTCAGCGGCTTCGCCACACCGAGCGCGAGAACAATGGCCATGGCGAGAAAAAGGGCGCCGATCGGCACGCAGACAAGCACGATCTTCAGCATCTGGTCCAGGATCAGTCCATCCACACGGGCCGTGACGTTCTGGCCGACAAAGGCCTGGGCGAGATCCGGATTGCCGAGGGTGGAGGTCAGAGCCTCTCGGAAAACATAAAACGCATAAGCCGTGCCGGCGACCATGATGACGGCGGCGCTGCCGACAAGCAGCATGAAGCGGCCCAGAATGGTGAGCCGGAAAAAGGAGGGGGAACCCGCAGACATTGTTACCTCGGCCGTTCATGACCATGCGGCGGGAGAAGCGCGAAACACTGACACATGGCCTCCCGAACCGAACGCATCTCGTTCCGGGATCGTCTGCTCCATGGGTAAAAATATCGTAGCCTGATCAAGAATTATTATCGTTTTATCGGGGGATACGATAATTATCGGCCCGCCCCTCCACCTGAGGTAGCGGGCGTCCCTCTACGATGAGCCGGTGTTGTAGCGATCCTTCGGAAGGAATCGCTGGAGCGATTTCTTCGCCCGCCAGCGTTTCCTCGTGCGAGGCGCCTCCGCTCAGCAGGATCATGTTCGCATCACCGCCGGGAAAGGCGAGTTCCAGCGCCGGTCCCTCGCCCAATATCCGGGCGATGCGCTGCTGCACGAAGAAGGCGACCTTCCGGTATCCCGGCCATGTGAAATAGAGGCCGTCCTCCGTCCTCAGCCGCTGGCGCTTGCCGTCGACGTCGGCGCCATAGGAGGTGTACTTGCCCTCCTCGGACATGAACGCTTCCCAGATATCGACGAAGACGCCGTCGGCGGTCTCCACCTTCTCCTTGTAGAAGTCGTTCAGATAGCTGAAATCGGAGCGCCGGTCGGGACCGCTGACCGGCGGCAGGCCGACCCAGATCAGCGGCTTGCGCGCATCACGCACGGCCGAGACCGACCGCTGAACGAGAACGCGATAGACCTCTTCCCAGGCGGGATCGCGGAAATCGGCGCGCTGGCCGTCCAGCGTCACACGGCGGCGATCATCGGTGCCGAGCATGACGACGACAAGGTTCACGTCCCCGCGTTTCAGCCGGTTCGTGATGCGGGTCGGCCAGTCCGGGTCGGCTTCGCGGATGAGACCCGAAGAACGCGAGATCTCGCTGTCCACCTTGATGGTCGGCGTCTGCGCATAGGCCGCTTCCAACCCGCGTGCCAGGCCTTGCGCCATGGCGTCGCCGACAACGAGAACAGTGCGCGCATCCGCGCTCTTGGGCTCCACCTCGACCTTCGGCGGCTGAGGCACAACCCGGCGAATGGTGCGCTTCGGCTTTTCCGGTTCCTGCAACTTGCGTGGCGGCGCGGCGCGGCGCCCGCCACGAAACAGCCTGAGCAGCGGCGAAAGCGGATGCCAACCGCCGCCATCCTGCGCGAGGACGATAGGCGCCCGCGTTCGCGCAACCGCGCCGGCGCCGCCCGCTATCGCTTGGCCGGGCATGACGAGCTTTGTCCGGCCGGCCGTCTCAAATCTCGCGCTTCCGGTCGTATCCGGCATGGTGATGTCGGGTGCGGCCGCGACCGGCAGCGCCAGGCAAAAGGCCGCCAGCATCGCCACAGCGCAACCGAATCTCCGAAACCCCGTCAGCCGCATCTCGTTCCGCATCCCTTGCCGCGTGCCGGCCGGCACCGCATTTGCGCGCCGCACGCCCTTCGGGCCCGCACCATATACGCGCCCGTCCCGCACGCAAGCAGCCTTCTCAGCTGCCTTGCAGCATCTCCAGCAGGCTGAGGCTGGCGAAGCCGTCCGGCGCCATGCCGGTGTTGCGCTGATAGGCGCGGATGGCGGCCCGCGTCCGGTCGCCGATCTTGCCGTCAACCGTGCCCGCCTCGTGGCCGCGACGGTTCAACAGCGCCTGCATTCGCTTCGTTTCCGCATCGCTCAACGGCCGGTCGCCATCCGGCCACTCGCGCACGAACTCATCGCCGCCGCGCAGTCTGTCGGCGAGATGACCCACGGCGAGCGCATAGGAGTCGGCGTTGTTGTAGCGCTTGATGACGTTGAAGTTCTTCAGCATCAGGAAAGCCGGCCCCTTGGCCCCCGCCGGTGCCAGCAGGAAGGCCTCGTCGGAAGGGCGCGGGAAGCTGCGGCCCTCGGTCCGCTTGACGCCGAGCTTCGCCCATTGTTCCAGCGTGCGCTTCTTGCGCGTATCGCCCAGCGCGTAGTTGAACCCCTTGGGCAGCTTCACCTCGTAGCCCCAGGTCTTGCCGGGCACCCAGCCGGAGGAGTTGAGATAGGCTGCGGTGGAGGCCAGCGCATCGGGAATGGAGCCCCAGATGTCGCGCTTGCCGTCGCCGTCGAAATCCACCGCGTAGGCGTTGTAGGTGGTGGGAATGAACTGGGTGTGCCCCATCGCTCCGGCCCACGATCCCATCATGTGGCGCGCGTCGACGTCGCCCTTTTGCAGGATCTTCAACGCCGCGATGAGCTGCTTGCGGCCGAAACGCTTGTAACGTCCGCCGTCATAGGCGAGCGAGGCGAGCGAACGCACCACCGGCTTCATGATCTTGTGATTGTCGAGAACCGCGCCATAGGCCGATTCCATGCCCCATATCGCGACGACCACGTGTCGGTCGACACCGAAGGACTTTTCGATCTGGTACAGGACCGGAGCGTATTCGCGCAGCTTCTCACGCCCGTTCTCGATCCTGTTGTCGGAAACCACGCGCTCCAGATAGTCCCAGACAGGCCGGACGAACTCCGCCTGATTATCTGTCTTGGCGATCACCTCGCGGTCGAGTGTCACGCCGCGCATGGCGCGATCATAGGTCGTGCGGGAGATGCCGGCGGCGTGGGCCTCGCGCCAGAAGCTGCGCTTCCAGCCATCGAAGCTCGCCTGCGCGGTGGCCGGCGTCAGCAGCATCAAGGCGATCAGGCCGGCCGCGGCGATCCCGCCGCTTCTCCAGCCGGCAAACATGCCGGCAAGACGGATCGCGAGGGATCGAACCAGGGAAATCGTGTTGAAGGACATCTTCAGCTCCGGTATCCGAATCTTGAGGTTCAAATGTCGATCGAATCCGGCAATCCCGGCACGGACATGACGCAGGGTAACATACCTTGCATCAGCGCCGGAACCGGACACCGGCTTCGATCGTGTGGCTGTCGTAGTCCTGACCGGAAAGCGAGCTGTCGACCCGTTCGTAGCTGTATTGCGCCTGCAACGCCGCCGTATCGGATATGGCGTAGGTCGCCGTCGCGCCGCCCGTGTAGGTCAGCTCGGTGAGATCGATGCCCTGGTAGGAGCGGTAGGACGCTCCCCCCGACACCGCCACGGCAACATCTGTGGTCAGCGAATGCGCCACGGAAATCTCGCCGCTGTGAATGAGCGATCCGGAGGCGCCGGTCAGGGATGAGGCCTCGAAGGCCGTCGATGCGCTCAGGCGTACCGAAGTCAATCGACTCGGCGACCATGTCAGATCGCCGTCGACAAGAACACCTTGCAGATTCTTGTATTGATCTCCGTCGAGATCCTCGCTGCGCCAGCCGACGCCGATCTCACCGGAGAGTTTGGGTCCGCCATTGAAGACGACACCCGAGCGCACGGCATAGCCCTTGGCGTTGCGCTCCGTTCCGTCCTGGTAGAACCGGCCGAGAACGGTCGCTTCCGCGAAAGGCGAAACCGTGGCGCGCAGATTGTAGGCAAGGCGCAAGGTGCCGGAGGCCACCATGTTGTCGCGGTTGCCCACCTCGTCGCCGCCCGTGTAGATCGTCCCGTCAATGCCGCCGCGCAACGTGACCGCGACAAGTCCGGCATCGCGCGTCACGCCAAGCGAGCCGGTCAACCCGTGCTGGTAGGTCCGGTCGGATCCGCCGGTGCTTTCCGCGTTCGAGCGCGACTCGGGCGTGAGCGCGTAGCCGCCGTTGACCTCCACCGTGGTCACCTCGCCCGCTTCAAGACGCAACAGGCCGGACGCCGTACCCGACACGTCGTTGCCGTCGCTGCCGGCGGGGGCGTCCGGATAGCCGGTGAAACTGCCGCGCAGGTTCACTTCCAGTGCATGCCGGTCCCAGTCGCTGGTGACCCTGAGCGAGGGGGCCAGACGCACGAGCCCGCCGGACTCGCCTCCCGCCGCACCGCTCACATTCGTCGTCGCCCCGGCACGCACCGTCAGTTCCGGATAGAGCAGAACATTTCCCAGCCGGATACCGCGCGGCGCGTCACGTTCCGTATCGCCGGCAAGAGTGGCCCCGTCATTTCGCTTGCGCGGGACGGAGCCAGTCGTCAGCGGTTCGGCCGGAGCCAGCGGCTGGACCGGACGAACCCGCCCGACGGGTATCCGTTGCTCGGACGTCACCGCCGCGACCGGCCGGCCCCGCGGAACCGCGACCTGTGATGTCGTGCCCTGCGCGCCGTCGGCGGGGTCGTCCAGCGAAAGATCGTCGGAAAGGTCATCGCCCGCCGAGCTTGCCCCCGTACGCGCACTCGCAGAGCGGCTATCGTCGCCCGCCGCGGCCAGCGAACCGCGCAGCACGTTCGAATCGCTCGTCCTCGAGTCGCGCGTCTGGGCGGCGGCGGCCGTTGCGCTGGCCAGCACGCAAAGAACAAGTGCGGTGCGTATCATCTGCCTGATCGGCCTGGTTCAAAAGGACGCGCCGGTTTGTCGCGCGCTCATGCTCATACTTTCCGAAGTCTGAAAAATTTTGGTTAATTTTATCTTGTGATCGCGCGAAATCGCACCGAAGAGGACACGGAGCCGCGCCGCGGCCTCCGCCGCCTCGCGATCACGATGGCGCCCCTTTCTCCGCGCCGTCTCGGTATTGCCGCAAACATTTGATGTTGAGTTCAAAGGATGCGAAACAGAACCTGGCCGGGATGGTCAGGCGCGCAAGGTCAGCCGCGGTGTTTCGATAGGCCACGGCACATGGGGTAGTCAGTGTTGAATCCGGAAAATGAGCCCGGTGCGGACGTCGCGTCCGCACCCGATGAACGCGTTCTTGGGTGGATAGCATCGGCCGAGCACACGCTCGATACCGAAATCGCGGCGATACAGGCGCTGCGCGCCGCGCTCGGCAACGGGCTTTCGGCGACCTTTACCAAGGCCGTCGACCTGATCGGCAAGCTCACCGAAGGCAGGCTGATCGTCACCGGCGTGGGCAAGAGCGGCCATATCGGCACCAAGATGGCGGCGACCTTCGCCTCCACCGGAACACCTGCCTTCTTCGTTCATTCCAGCGAGGCGAGCCACGGCGATCTGGGCATGATCACCGAGCGCGACGCGGTGATCGCGATTTCCTGGTCGGGTGAAACGCAGGAACTGGCCCCCACCATCGCCTATACGCGCCGCTTCAACGTGCCGCTCATCGCCATCACCTCGCGCAAGGACAGCGCGCTGGGGCGTGCCGCCGACATCGTTCTCGCCCTGCCCCGGGTGGACGAGGCCTGTCCGCTCGGTCTGGCACCGACATCGTCCACCATCATCCAGATGGCGATCGGCGATGCGCTGGCCATCGCGCTGCTGGAATCGCGCGGCTTCACCGCTCGAGACTTCTCCATCTTCCATCCCGGTGGCCGGCTCGGCGCCAGCCTGCGGCTCGTGCGCGAGATCATGCATACCGGCGAAGCGCTGCCGCTTGCCCCGCTCGGCACCCCGATGCGCAAGGCGATCGTCCTGATGACGCAGAAGGGCTTCGGCTGCCTGGGCGTCGTCGACGAACTTCACAAGCTCGTCGGCATCATCACCGACGGCGACCTGCGTCGTCACATCGACAGCAATTTCCTCGATCGCAACGTCGAGGACATCATGACGCATGCCCCCAAGATGGTGGCGCCGGACCTGCTCGTCGCCTCCGCGCTGGAGCAGCTCAATACCTCCTCCATCACCGCGCTCTTCGTGGTGGAGGACGCCCGTCCGCTGGGCATCGTCCATCTGCACGACCTGTTGCGCGTCGGCGCCGCCTGAGACCGCCGCGCGTCAGCGCTGCCCACAAGCGGGTGGCGCACGGCCGAGCCTCCAGTCTGCCGCCGCCGACAAGCCTTCGTGCCGGTCCGACGTCGCCCGACTGACTACGCCATCCGTCTTGCCGGCCTTCCAATGGCCGGCGGGCGTGAAATGTCCTCGTCGTTTTCCCTTTGTAAACCATAACCGTGGCGAAGTGCGGCATAGCCCCGTTCTGGCGCGCGATTAGCAATTGCTTAGCGACAATGCGGCTAGGGTACGCTTCGAAATCGGGGCTCGAACGGGACTGGGGGCAAGCACGGGCAGGTCATGCCTCTGCCTTCCATGCCTCGGACAACTAACGTAAACGAGGTCGTCTCACGTCGCCGCGAAATGGTGGCGTCCGGACGCCTGGGGAGCGGCATTCGGCAATGGATCTGGCGAGTATCATCGGTGTCGTGGGAGCCTTGGGGGTCGTCCTGGCGGCGATCTTCGTAGGTGGCAGTTTCAGCCAGTTCGTCGACGTGCCCTCCATCCTGATCGTCATCGGCGGCGGGTTTGCCGCAACGCTGATCCGCTTTCCGCTGGCCGGGATCGGCAGCGCCATGGTGCTGGGCTCGAAGGTCGCCTTCTCGCACAAGAAGGTGGAGCCGCGCGAGCTGGTCGAAAAGATCACCGAGCTGGCCGACATCGCGCGCAAGTCCGGCCCGCTGGGCCTCGAAAACGTCGAGGTCTCCGAGCCGACGCTGGCGCGCGGCGTGCAATACATCGCCGATGGTTATGACGGGGATTTCATCCGCGGCTCGATGGAGCGCGAACGCGACCTGTTCCTGGAACGCCTGTCGGAAGGAAAGCGCGTCTTCAAGGCCCTGGGCGACAGCGCGCCCGCCTTCGGCATGATCGGAACGCTCGTCGGTCTGGTGCAGATGCTCGCCAACATGGACGATCCCTCCACCATCGGTCCCTCGATGGCGGTCGCCCTGCTCACGACGCTCTACGGCGCGCTGATATCCAACGCCGCCTGCCTGCCGCTTGTCGACAAGCTGGACAGCAAGTTCGATATCGAGGAACTCAACCAGACGCTGATCATCGACGGCGTGATGCAGATCCGCGAGTCCAAGAGCCCCGCCATCATCCGCGAAATGTTGATCGCATACCTGCCCGAAAAGAGCCGGGCCGACTTCCAGGACGCGGCTTGAGCCAGGGGATCTGAGCGATGGCGAAGAAAAAGCAAGCAGGCGGCGGCGCACCGGAGTGGCTGGTCACCTTTGCCGACCTGATGTCGCTTCTGGTCTGCTTCTTCGTGCTCATCATCTCCTTTTCCATCCAGGACAAGGAAAAGCTCCAGGTCGTCGCCGGCTCCATGAAGGACGCCTTCGGCGTCAAGGAAAACTCGCGGCGCAGCGGCGTCATCGAGGTCAAGGGCATCCCGATCCGCGACTACATGAAGGACGTCTCGCAGCGCCCGACGGAAAAGGATTCCGACTTCGCCACCGAGCAGCACGAGCAGCGATCGAAACAGGGGCCTGAGGCCAATACCCACGATGTGGAGAAGGCCAATATCGAGCGTCCCCGTCAGTTCGCCACTGCCGCCGCCTCCATCCGTCAGGCCTGGCAGGAAATGCCGGAAATCACGGAATTCCAGTCGAACCTGATCATCGAGGAGAACGAGGAGGGGCTGAACATCATGCTGGTCGACCAGGACGGCCGCTCGATGTTCCCCGAAGGCTCCAAATACCCTTATGAGACGACCCGCAAGCTGCTGGCCAAGATGGCACCGGTGCTGATGGAGATGCCCAACCGCATCAAGATCACCGGACACACCATGTCAGGCAGCGGCGTCCAGGGCTCGGGTTACACCAACTGGGAGCTTTCCGCCGACCGGGCGAATGCCGCGCGCCAGATCCTGTCGGAATACGGTGTCAAGGACGACCGCTTCTTCGCCGTGGTCGGAAAGGCCGATACCGATCCGCTTTTTCCGCACGACCCGTATCTGGCCGCCAACCGGCGCATTTCCATCCTCCTGATGGACGAAAGCCCGCCGCTGCCGGTCGACTACCGGCCGTAATCAACTCTTTTTTTTCCGAAAATGCGGAAGCCGGGGACCGATCCCGCGTCCATCATCACCCGGCGAAGTCCGGGTGACCCGGCGCTCTGCGCCCGTGCTGCAAGCGACAGCAGATAGCCCGGGCTGCGCCGAGCAATGACGGTGGAGAGATCGGACGAGGTGGCGCGTGCCGCGTTCGGTTCGCGCAGGCCCGCATTCGACCTGCGCCCAGTGGCCGCCGGTCTCAAGCATCTCCATCCATGGCCGTAATCAACTGTGTTTTTTTGAAAATGCGGAAACCGGGGGCCGATCCCTCGTCCGTCATCACCCGGCGAAGTCCGGGTGATCCAGCGCTCTGCGCCCATGCTGCGCGCGACAGTGGATTGCCCGGACTGCGCCGGGCAATGACAGTGGAAAGATCCAAAAATGAATCGGGATCGCGAACCGCACGGCAGTGGCTTTTGTCCGCGATGACATCGACGGTCGCGGCGGTTTTCTTCCCGGGCTCCGGTGCGCCCGGGACGCAACCTTCCCGCAGACATCCCGCAATGAAGGCCGCGACAACGCCCCCTCCCGCTTCGGCATTTGAGATAGATCATGACAATCGCAAAAATTGACTGTATGTACAGTCAGGACTGAAACTGTACGTACGTACAATCAGTTCGTGCAGTGCGATCTGCCTGCAACGTGAAGCTTCGACAGGCAGAGCCACAGCTATGGAGGACAACGTGGCGAATTCCCAAAAATACCGGGTACTGGGGGGCAGTTTTGCTGCCTACACCTTCGATGCCTTTGACCTGCTTCTGCTTGCAATGGCGTTTCAGCCGATCATGAACGACCTGAGCCTGACCCGCTCCGAAGCCGGCATGCTGGCGACGGCAACTCTTGTCGGTGTGGGTTTTTCCAGCGTTCTGATGGGCTGGTATTCCGACAATTACGGCCGCCGCAAGGCGATGCTGTGGTCGCTGATCTCCTTCAGCCTTCTCACCATGCTGATCGCCGTGGCCCAGACCTGGACCCAGATCCTCATCCTGCGCTTCCTCGCCGGCCTCGGGCTCGGCGGCCTGTGGGGCGTCATCGCCGCCTATATCGCGGAGACCTTCCCGCCCAAGCAGCGCGGCCGCGCGGCCGCCTTCGTCATGAGTTCATTCCCCGTGGGCGTCGGTCTCGCCTCGTTCCTCGCCGGCAAGATCATCCCGGCGTTCGGCTGGCGCGCCCTGTTCCTGACCGCCGGCGCCGCCCTCATTGTGGCGGCCTATGTCTTCCTGTTCGTGAAGGAATCCGAAGTCTGGAAGGAACAACGCGAGGCCCGCAGAACGGGAACCCACACCGCCCCCGAAAAGGTCTCTGTGGGTGAGATCTTCAGGGATGGCATGGCCCGCAACACCATCATCGCGACCGCCATTTCCGCCCTGGCGCTCTTCGCCTACTGGGGCACCACGTCCTGGCTGCCGACCTATCTGGTCAAGGAGCGCGGCCTGTCGGTCGCCGATATGGGCATGTTCATGACCATCCTCTCGGTTGGCATGTTCTTCGGCTACAACCTGTTCGGCTGGCTCGCCGACATCATCGGCAAGCGCAATGCGCTGGCGCTGTCGCTCTGCGGCTCGGGCGTCATGCTCGCCATCTACGCCATGACCGAAAACCCCACCATGCTGATGTGGATGGGACCGGCCTATGCCTTCTTCATGGCCTTCGTCGGCCTGATGGGCTCGTACTACGGCGAGCTTTACCCAGTACGCGTGCGCACCACCGGTTCAGGCTTCTGCTTCAACGTCGGTCGAGGCGTCTCCGCCTTCGCGCCGCTGGTTCTTGGCGGCCTCGCCACGACCTTCTCGCTCCAGACCCTGATCCTGCTCTGCTCGATCCCCTTCCTGGCCGCCGGTCTGCTGACACTTCTTCTGCCGCCCTCGGAAAACCTGCGCAGGGAAGAGACCGGGCCCAAAAAACAGCCGGTTCCCGTCCGCTGATCCGCAAATCAGGAGATTCATGACATGCGCAAGATCGTTGACCTGTCGATCTTCTTCGAAAACGGCACCCTGGCGGATCCGCCCGCCTACGAACCAAAGATCCACTACCGCACCCACAAGGAAACCGCCGACGAGCTGCTGCCGTTCTTCCCGGGTCTGAAGAAGGAAGACCTGCCCGACGGCGAGGCCTGGGCGATCGAGTGGGTCGAGATCACCACCCACAACGGCACCCATCTCGATGCGCCCTACCACTTCCACTCGACCATGAACAACGGCGAGCGGGCCTGGACCATCGACGAAGTGCCGCTGGAGTGGTGCTACCAGCCCGGCGTGAAGCTCGACTTCCGGCATATGGACGACGGCTATGTCGCGACCGCCGCCGATGTCGAGGCGGAACTGAAGCGCATCGGCCACGAGCTGCAGCCGCTGGAGATCGTCGTCGTCAACACCCGCGCCGGCGAGGCCTATGGCAAGGAAGGCTATGTCGCCGCCGGTTGCGGCATGGGACGCGCGGCGACGCTCTACCTGCTGGAGCGCGGCGTCCGCGTGACGGGCACCGACGCCTGGAGCTGGGACGCCCCGTTCGTTCACACCGCAAAGCGCTACGCGGAAACGGGCGACGCCTCGCTCATCTGGGAAGGCCACAAGGCCGGCCGCGACATCGGCTACTGCCACATCGAGAAGCTGCACAATCTCGAGGAGTTGCCGTCCGACGGTTTCGAAATCGCGTGCTTCCCCTGCAAGGTGAAGGGCGGGTCCGCCGGCTGGACCCGCGCTGTCGCCATCCTTCCCTGATGCCTCTTTCGCAACCTTTCCCGGCCGCGGCTTCCCCGCGGCCGGCCCATGAACGCAGGCACGGCCTGAGACAGATGGATCGAGACACATGGCAAAAACGATCATAACCGTTGCCACCACCGGCGCCTGGCCGACAAAGGAAAACAACCCGGCCATTCCGCTGACCCCGAAGGAAATCGCCGAGGACGTCTTCGAATGCTGGCAGGCGGGCGCCGCGATCGCGCACCTGCACATGCGCGACGCCGAAGGCAAGGGCACGATGAGCGCCGACCTGTTCGAGGAAACCGTCGGGCTGATCCGCGCGCGGTGCGACATCGCGCTGAACCTGACGACGTCGGGCGACCTCAACGCCACCGACGACACCCGCATCGAGCATCTCGTCCGCCTGCGCCCGGAGCTTGCCTCCTACGACGCCGGCACCATGAACTGGATGCACGAGACGCTTTTCATCAATCACCCGAAGTTTCTCGAACGGCTCGGCCGCACGATGACCGAACTCGACATCCTGCCCGAGATCGAGATCTTCGACGGCGGGATGATCTACAACGCGTTGCACTACATCAAGCAGGGCGTGCTCAAGGCGCCGGGCTACTACCAGCTCGTGCTCGGGGCCGCCGGCGGCATGGCGGCGACGGTGGAAAACCTGGTGTTCCTGAAAAGCCTGCTGCCCGCCGACGCCAACTGGTCGGCGCTGGGCATAGGTTCGCGCCACCTGCCGATCCTGTTTGCGACGATCGCGCTGGGCGGCAACGTGCGGGTCGGGCTTGAGGACAACGTCTACTACACCAAGGGCCGCCTGGCGAAATCGAATGCCGAGATGGTCGAACGTGCGGTTCGCCTCGTACGCGAAGCCGATCGCGAGAACGCCACGCCCGACGACGCGCGCGAGATACTGGGTCTGCGCCATCCCTGACGGGCACCGCCCCATCGGCCACCACAGGTGACCTGCCCCCCGTCGGGGCTGCGACCACGCATGCCGTCCTCCACTGCCCTCGAACGGAGGCCGGCATGCGGGTCGCAGGATACCGCACACCACAGCAAGCTATAGCGTCCCGGCCTTTATTCCCCACACACGTCGTCCATTGCCGAAGGCTCTCATGGGCCTCTCCCGACCCGATATTCTTGTGAGTAACCTCTATCGAGCCACAGCCCGCGGCCGGCCGCGTTGCGCGACCTCTGACGCTTGCAACGCCGCGCGCCTGCTCCAAACACCGACGCTCGCGGCGACCACATGCAGCCCCCGGCCCGCCGCATTCATTGACATCGCGAGAAGGCGGCTGCTATCTCAAGCGCTTATGGTTCCAGGACGGATTCAGGAACCACTATTCATTGGCGACGAATGGCCAGATCCAGAAAATCATCATCGTCCGGCGCGGACGCGGAAGAACACGGCGCGCCGACGCGCCGGCAACGCATCGTGCTGGAAGCCGGACGCCTGTTCGCGGAAAAAGGCTATCACGGCGTCTCCATGCGCGAGATCGCCAGTGCGGCCGATGTCCAGCTTTCCCTGATCGTCTATCACTTCTCCACCAAGGAAAACCTCTACCGCTCCGTCTTCGACCACTTCCACACCATCTTCGAGGAACGGCTGGAACTGCTCGACCGGGTCGAGGCCTCCTCCGCGCCGGATGCCTTGAGGCGGATCATCGAGGCCTTCGTTCTTCCGGTGCAGAAGGCGAGGGAGACCGAGGAAGGCCGGATCTATTCCCAGTTGATCCTGCGCGAGGCGTCGGATCCGGAGCAGGAAACGCGCGGCATCGTGCGCGACTACTACGATCCCATGGCCACCCGCTTCATCGCAGCCCTGAAGCTGGCGCTCCCCGAAAAGGACGTCGACGGGCTCGCCTGGGGCTATCTCTTCTCGGTGAGCGCGCTGGTCATGAGCCACTTCGACGCCCGCATGCAGCGCCTGTCGAACAGCGACATGGGCGAGGCGCACGAAAAAGAGAAGAACGAATTCCTCATCCGCTTCATCTGCGGTGGCCTGAAAGGCATCTGAACGGGCGGGGGAGAGCGCCCGTGCTTTCTCTCGAACCGCCCGCACTGTCCGCACAAGGGTGAGGCCCGGCCGGAGCAGATCCCCTCTCCCATTGGGAGAGGGCTAGGGGCTCCGCAACACGAAACAGCCACCAGCGTCAGCCTTCGGCGGCCACCACCTTCAGCACAGAGCCGTCCACTTCGACGACCCTCACCTTGGCGCCCGCCGGCAGGTCGGGACCCGTCACCCGCCACACGCTGTCGTCGACGTTCAGCCGGCCCGTCCCCTGCGCGATCGGTTCGCCCAGCACGAATTCGCGTCCCACGTAGCGCGAGCCGCGACGGTTGAGGGTGGGGTCGCCCTCCCCTTCGCTTGCGGCGCTCTTGCGGTTCATCAGACGACGACCGGCGATCAGGCTGGCAAAGGCGATCACCAGGAAGATGATCAGCTCGGCCTGCCAGCCGATATCGACGAATAGCGCAAGGGTTCCCACAAGCAGCGCGGAGATGCCGAACCAGAGAAAGAAGGTGCCTGGCGCCAGGATCTCCAGACCGAGCAGCAGCAGCCCCAGAACGTGCCAGCTCCAGGGACCGAGTTCGCGAATGAGAGTGCCGAAGAGGCTCACGGCTGTCTGTCCTCGTTGCCGCCGGTCGCAGGCACCCGCCCACCCGGACGTCGGCCAGCGGGCGCGTCACCCTTGAAGGCTTCCCGCGCGATCTCGCCGATACCGCCAAGCGCTCCGAGGATCGACGTCGCCTCGATCGGAAGCAGCAAGGTCTTCTGGTTGGGCGACTTCGCCATCGCCTCCAGCGCCTCGACATACCGGGTGGCGACGAAGTAGTTGATCGCCTGAACATCGCCGGCGGCAATGGCCTCGCTCACCATCGTCGTTGCCTTGGCCTCCGCTTCCGCCTCACGCTCGCGCGCCTCGGAATCGCGATAGGCGGCTTCGCGCCGGCCCTCCGCCTCCAGAATCAGCGACTGCTTCTGACCTTCCGCTTTCAGGATCTCCGATTGCCGCTTGCCCTCGGCTTCCAGGATCGAGGCGCGCTTTTCGCGTTCCGCCTTCATCTGACGGCCCATCGCATCGACCAGATCCCGCGGCGGATTGATGTCCTTGATCTCGATACGGGTGATCTTGATGCCCCATGGCTCGACCGCAGCGTCGACGACGCGCAGGAGCTGGGAATTGATCTCGTCGCGGTTGGACAGCAGCTGGTCGAGGTCCATCGACCCCATGACCGTGCGGATGTTGGTCATGGTGAGGTTGAGAATGGCATTCTCGAGCCCCATCACCTCGTAAGAGGCCCGCGCGGCGTTCAGCACCTGATAGAAGGTCACGCCGTCGACCGTCACCGTGGCGTTGTCACGGGTGATGACTTCCTGCGAGGGAACGTCAAGCACCTGTTCCATCATGTTCATCTTGGCGCCGATGCGGTCGATGAACGGCACGATCAGGTTGAGGCCCGGCGAAAGCGTGCGCGTGTATTTGCCGAAGCGCTCGATGGTGTAATTGTAGCCTTGGCTCACCGTCTTCACGCCGGCAACGAAGACCAGGACGACCAGCAGCAACAAGACGATGACGGCAATATCGAAGCCGGTAACGAATTCCATCAAGAGTCTCCGCGGTTGGAGGGCGGCGTCAGGCCCCCATGGCCCACGCCGCGAATCGAGCCCGCCCAGCGGCGCGACTATGCAGAACTATATACCGCGCCGCCAGATCGCCCGCAGCGGAAACCGCACGGCCCGCCTACAGCCAACCCGAAAGCTCCCGCCGCACCACCGCCTCGATCACCCGCATCCCGTCATCGCTGTCGTTCAGACACGGGATATGGGAAAATTTCTCGCCGCCGTTTTCGTGGAAGATCTCGGCATTCTCGCCGGCGATCTCCTCCAGCGTCTCGAGGCAGTCGGTGACGAAGCCGGGATTGATGATGGCGATCCGTTTCACGCCCTCCTTCGCCAGCGCCTCCACCGTCTTGTCGGTGTAGGGCTGCAGCCATTCCTCGGGCCCGAAGCGCGACTGGAACGTGATCCTGAGCCGTTTCTCGTCCCATCCCAGCCGCTCGCGCAGAAGCCTGGTCGTCTTCTGGCAGTGACAATGATAGGGGTCGCCCTTCTTGAAATAGGACTGCGGGATGCCGTGAAACGAGGTCAGCACCACCTCCGGCTCGAAATCGAGCGAGGCGAGGTGCGTCTCGATGGAATGCGCCAGCGCCTCGATATAGACCGGCTCGTCGTGATAGGGTGGCACGGTTCGCAAGGCGGGCTGCCAGCGCATCTTCTGCAGCGCCTCGAACACCTTGTCGTTCACCGTCGCCGTGGTGGAAGCGGAATATTGCGGATAGAGGGGAAAGGCCAGGATACGTTCGCACCCGGCCGCCGTCAGCGCATCGAGGCGCTCCGCGATCGACGGATTGCCATAGCGCATCGCCCAGTCCACCACGACCTGCGGCTCGCCGGCGAAGGCGGCTGCAAGCTTTTCACCCTGCGCGCGCGTGACGGTGCGCAGCGGGCTTTCATCGCGCTCCCTGTTCCAGATCGAGGCATAGGCCGCGCCCGATTTGCTCGGGCGGCGGGTCAGCACGATGCCGTGCAGGATCGGATACCAAAGCCAGCGCGGCCATTCGATGACACGCTTGTCGGAGAGGAATTCACGCAGGTAGCGCCGCATCGGCCAGTAGTCGGTGCCATCGGGCGTGCCGAGATTGACCAGAAGCACCCCGATCTTTCCCATGGCGAGCGGCGGGTGTCCGCCCGGCAGATGGGGGGTGGCCGCGGACGGAGCGGCGACGGATTTGGAAGGGCGGGTGGCGGCCTGTGTCTTCTCGTCGATCATCGTCTGGCAAGTCGCTCCTGAATGGTGAGGCCCGTGCGCAGCAGGGCCGGCATGCCATGCTTTCGCACGGCACAGGGCCGATGGCTTAAGCCGCACTGCGCCCGAACATCGGCACGGCGGCGGCCTGCGCATATATGGGGCATGCGCAAACTTATGGAATAGCCGGTTTTCCCGCTTTCGTCACGCGCGGACGCCCCTGAGCGCGACATGCCTCCAAAGCGCCTCCAAAGGGCCTGCGAAGTGCCTTCGAAGTGCCATCAAACGGGTCTTTGGTGCGTTGTCGGGGTACGGGACATCCGTGCGTTCGCCTCACCCAAGGGCCATTCGGACAATGCCTTAAGGATTAGTGAATAGCCCTTTCTTCAGCCTATTTTCAGACTTGTAGCCGTTTATTCAGAGCCAAACACGCGGGCCCACCGCGGCAGTGACAGGATAGACGCAATGGCGTTGAGCGACCCGTTCGAAGACGGCGGCCTGGGTGAGGTCCTGATCATCGACCCGCAGGATTTCGGCTCCCGGCTGATGAAGGTCATGGTCGAAGACCTCGGCTGCCCGAGCGCGATGACGGCGGATACCGTCGCCGACGCGCTCGCCTCTCTCGTCGCCTCGGATATCGATCTGGTGATTGTCGACCGCCGCTTCGGCATGTCGTCCATCGCCCGCCTGCTCAAGGCCCTGCGTCAGGCATCCGACCCCCGCTTCCAGAACATCACGGTACTTTTGAGCACCGACGCCGCCGACCGCGCCTTCGTCGATGCCATCGGCCTTATCGGCGTGGACGGAATCGTGGTCACGCCCTGCTCCGCCAGGATCCTGGGCGAGCGCATTGGTGCGGCGCGCGGCATCTGGCACCGTCATTTCGCATCTCCGCCGCGCCCGCGGGCAGCTTACGGCAAGCTGGCGCCGGAACGCGAAATCACGCCGACACGGCCCACGCCGCTGCCTTCACGCTGAAAAAACAGGGAAAAAACGAACCTGCGGAGCGCGGGCAAGGGCATTGTCCACACGCAAGACCGTGCCGGTTTCGGTCCAGGTACCGGTTTCAGTCCAGATAATAGCGCCGCGCCGTGGAAAACCAGAACTCGACGATCGTGTTCAAGATCGCGCTCATGCCTTCCAGCGTGTCGACCTTGGAGACCACCGCGTTGGCCCCGCTTTCATAGGCGCGACGGATGGTTTCCTCGTCCGTCGCCGTCGTCAACACGCAGACCGGCACCGAATGCAGCCGGCCATGGGCGCGCAGCTTGTGCAGGAACGTGGTCCCGTCGACCACCGGCATGTTGAGATCGAGAATGATCAGGTCGGGCGGCGCATTTTCGTCCGCCGCTCCCTGCTCGAGAAAGTCGAACGCCTCCCGGCCGTCCTCGCAGACCTTCAGTTCCAGCCGGATCGGCGCGTCCCGAAGCGATCGTCTGATAACCAGAATGTCGTCGGGATCGTCCTCAACCAGCAATACCCGGGCATCAACAATCGGATCGGTGTTTTCTTTCTTGTCCGATGCGGTGCCCATGGCAAACAAACCCCAACGTTATTTTTCACGAGATGCATGGGAAAGACTGGGTCCCCCCGACATCACATTGACTGTTTTCCACTTCCCGTTGAAATACTATAGTCTCTTCAGGTCAGGTTCCACAATAGAATCACCATAAGCTGGCTGAGGACAAAAGGGCGTTAATCATTGCAAAATCGTCCCGGGGACGAAGTGTCCATGGTCAGGCCGCCTGTTAGCTTTGATCTGAATTCGCTGTCGTCGCCGGCGCTTCGCTTGCGCCCGGACACCGGGATCTCCTTCGCCAACCGCCAATACTGTACGGCCTTTCGAGACGGCGAACCTGTTGATTTTGATCGAAATTTACTCGAATTCGTCCCATCGCCAAGTCACAACAGAATTCTCAATACCATCGCAGCAATGACACCGGAGGCACCCGCCGCCTCGATCGAATTTCCGATCACGACGGCGAGCGGACGGAACAGGTGGGCGCAATGGTCGCTGAAGGCGCGGTACGACGCGAACCGCGTGCTGCTCCATCTGACCGCGATCGCGCGAATCATTTCCGAGGAACTTCGCTACCGCAATGCGCTGGAAGACCTGATACGCATATCCAACAATTCGGGCAAAAGCTACGAGGAGCGCGCCCGGATGATCCTGTCTGTGGGCGTGAAATATTTCGATGCCGATCTGTCGGGCATCTCGCGTCTGGAGGGAGACCAGACCGTTCCGGTATTCCTCAACTACCGGCTGGATCATATCCAGGAAAACGTCCCCTTCCCCCGGGAATGCTCGTATATTGATCTGGTGCTGCGGAGCGGACCGGTCGTCGCCATCCATGACATGCGCAAGACCGAATTCACGGACACGCCCTTCTACAAGTATATGCCTCTTCAGAGCATCATGGCCTCGGAGATCTACCTTGGCAGCCGCTTCTACGGCATCATCAACTTCGCGACGCTGAGGCCGCGCAGCGAACCCTTCAGCGACAAGCAGATCCAGTTCTGCCGCCTCATCGCGCAGTGGCTCGGCTATACGCTGGAACAGAGCGATTTTTATATAGACCTGCAGAAAAGCGCCAACCGCTATCAGCGTCTCTACGAGCATGCGCCGATCATGATGGCGGTGGTCGATGTCGACGGCAAGCTGCTCGACGTCAACCGGACGTGGCTCGAAAAGCTCGGCTACGATGCCTGGGAGGTGATCGGTCATGATCTTGCGGACTTTCTCACCCCGCAATGCCGCAAGGCGGAAGGGGTCGAGAACGAGAACCGGTTGCCGCTGACGACCACCACCTGCAACCAGAACTTTCTTGCCAAGAGCGGCACTGTGCTGAGCACCCAGCTCTCCTCTCTCGCGGTCGCAGCGGAGGATCTGCCGCTCCTGTGCGTGTGGGTGGACATGAGCGAGCGGAACCGTTTGCGCGAGGAGATGAACGCCACCAACCGCGCGATCAGCCGCGCAAACGAGGATCTGAAGCGCTTCAACACCGTTGCCGCGCACGACCTTCAGGAACCGCTGCGCAAGATCCGGCTATACGGCGACCAACTCGGCAAGCATCTGGGCGAGAACGACACCGAGGAGACGCGTCATGCCTTGCAGGTGGTGACGCAGGCAGCCGAACGGCTGTCACGGCTTGTGCGTGACCTGCTCGCGTTCTCGCGCGAAAGCGAACGCGGCTACGCCCGCGACCCTGTCGACCTGGCTCCCCTGATCGCCGAAGTGATCGGAGATCTGGCGGTATTGATCGAGGAGACGGGCGCCACCGTGACCGTCGAAGATCTGCCACGGCTCCAGGGCGACGCGGTTCCCATTCAAAGGCTCTTTTACAACCTCGTCCTCAACGCGCTGAAGTACCACCGTCCCGAGGTCCCACCTGACATCGTGATCTTCGCGCGGCGAACCGACGATGGACCGACCGAGATCGTCGTGCGCGATAACGGGAGTGGGCTGCCCGCCGGAATGGAGGAAGAGATCTTCGAGCCCTTCGTGCGCCTGCACGCGATTCAGACATCGGGTTCGGGCATCGGTCTGGCGTTGGTCAGGTCGATCGCCGCGGGACACGGCTGGACGATCCGCGCGCAACGGCGTGATTCTGCCGGAACCGATTTCGTCATATGCACCGGCGACACCAGTTTCACACCGATCAACGGCAACGCACCCTAGACGACCTCGCGCCGGCCGTCGGAGACGAAAAGAAAAAGGCACTCCGGCACTCTCTTCGTCGGAAGCACCGTAGCTAGTGGATAGACCGAGGCGGAAGGCTCCCTTCCGCATCGATAATCCTATCCATGGATTCAATGCGTTAGTGGTACGATCCAGCCGGATGGTTCCCATCCGGCTGGATCGTACCACTAGAGGAAAGCAGGGCGGCCCTGCACATTGAAAACGAGGACCTTGTGGTGGATCACGACAGGAACGGTCCATTCCCGCACGACGATGCGTCACACCTGGATTCGCTTGAGGACCTGCCCCTTCCGGCTGCGCTGATGGCGGCGGACGGCCTTCTGCTGGATGTGAACATCCCCTATTGCGAGGCATTCGGACTCAACCGCGCCCAGGTCATGGGCACGTCCGTCTACGATCGCGTCGACAAGGAACTGGGGAAGGACATCCGCCGTGGTTTCGCAGCGTTGAAACCCTCCTGCGCGCACTGGACCTCCCCCGCCCTGCTTCAGACCCTGCATGGACGGGAGCGGCGGCGCATCTGGCAGAGCACGGGACATTTCAACGCCGATGGCGAACTCGAGACCGTTCTGCTGGTGTTCTGGGATGTGACCGAAGAATACCGCTACAACGAGACGCTTGAGGAATTGATCCGCGTCACCAACGACCGTTCGCTCGACACGGACGAGATCATCGAGAACATCCTGCGGATCGGCTACGCCTATTTTTCCATGTCGACCGGCACCATCAGCCGCTACGCGGAAGAAGGCGTCTACCCCGAGATCCGGGTTCACAACGATTTTTCCGAAAAAGGCAGCCTGATTCCCCACAAGCTTGCCTACACCTCGATAACCCACTCCAGAGGCAACATCGTCGCCATCGAGGACCTCGACAAGACCCCGCACGCGGATGCGCCGTTTCGAAAGCGCATCCCCGTAAGGAGCTTTCTGAGCGCCGAGATCTATGTGGACGGATCGCTGTACGGTGCGCTGAGCTTCGCCTCGCCGGAGGCACGCGAGGACCGGTTCACCAACGAAGACATCCAGCTCATCCGCATTCTGGCACAATGGCTGTCTTACACGCTGCTGCGCCGGCGCAAGATCGAAGAACTGAAGGCGAGCGAAGAGAAGTACCGCTTCATCTACCAGAACTCACCGATCATGATGCATACGATCGATTCCGACCTGAAGATCACCGATGTCAACCGGATGTGGTTGAAGACGCTTGGCTATACGCGCGAAGAGGCGATCGGCCAGCAGCTCTTCACCTTCTTCACCGAAGCCGATCGCGAGAAGATGCGCGGTATCGTCGAGGGGCGTACATCGCTGCCGCTGGTCAATGCGCCGCGCACAATGGTCCGCGCCGACGGAACTTTGGTGGAGGTCGAAGCCTCCACTCTTTCCGAGCCGGAGGCCGGACCGTTCGCCGGGCTTACCGTCCTCAACAACGTGACGGACCGCAATCGTGCGCAGCGTTCGCTCGCTCGCCTCAACGAAGGCCTGAGGCGTACCAACGAGGGGCTGAAGCGCTTCAACGCCATCGCTGCCCACGATCTGCAGGAACCGCTGCGCAAGATCCGCCTCTTCAGCGACGTGCTCGAGGAATCCCTGGGCGACAACGACGATCCGCTTGTGCAGGAACCGCTGGCTGTCATCCGCCGGTCCTCCAGCCGGCTCTCCAAGCTCGTCAGCGACCTGCAAACCTACACGCGCGAGACCCAGCGCAGTTTCCTGCGGCTGCCGATCGACCTGAACCAGCTGCTTCACGAGGTTCTTCAAACGCTCGCCCCGTCGGAAGGGGCGCAGGTTTCGATCGATCCGCTGCCGCAGGTCACAGGCGATCCGAATGCGCTGAACAAGCTCTTCATCAATCTGCTGACGCAGACGTTGCCCGAACACAGCGCGGCCCATCCCGCCACCGTCCGCATCCTGGCGGAGGCGAAAGCCGATGGCGGCGCCCGCCTGACGATCCCTGCCAACGGTATCGTCCTGCCGCCAGGCAAGGAGGAAAGGATCTTCGAGGCCTTCGCGGCACCCCAGCGCCACGCAGGGCCGGACACGAGCCTGAATCTGGCCATCGCCAAATCGATCGTCGAGGGACACGGATGGGAGATCCGGGCCGAACCGGCGTCACAGGGCACGGGCACGGATTTCATCATCGACATTCCGGCCCATCAGATCATCCGCCGGCACCTGCCCGATCAGGCGTAGTCGCGCGCATCCTCGATCACCTTGCCGTCGTTGGGCAGGCTGCCGGGGGCGACAGGCTCGACCCGCCCGCCGAGCTTAGTCACCTCGCGCAAGCTGCCGGCGACGGCATCCGCGAGACCGGCCGGCGCGCCACCTCCTTGATCCACTTCAATTTTCAGGCTCAGCACATCCTGCTCACCGGCGCGCGCGACGATCAGACGGGCCCGGCCGATCTCGCTATGCCTGCGCACGATGGCGGCCACCTGCTCGGGATCGACGAACATGCCCTTGACCTTGGTCCGCTGGTCCGCGCGGCCCATCCAACCGGCGATGAGCGTATTGGTACGCCCACATGGAGAGCGCTCGTCGAGCACCTTGGAAAGGTCTCCCGTGCCAAAGCGCACCAGCGGATAGGAGGCGTTGAAGCTGGTGACCACGATCTCGCCGACCTCGCCTGGCGCCACCGGATCGCCGGTTCCCGGACGGACGATTTCCAGAATGAAATCTTCATTGAGAACAACGCCCTTGCCGGCTTCCGTCTCGTAGGCGACGACACCGAGATCAGCGGTCGCGTAGCATTGTGTGACGGCGATGCCGCGGGCCGTGTATTCGTCGCGCAACGAGGGAAACAGCGCGCCGCCGGAAACCTGCGCCACTTTCACCGACGAACAGTCGAGCCCGAGCTCGACCGCCTTGTCGAGGATCACCTTGAGAAAGTCCGGCGTGCCGCACCAGCCACGCGGACGCAAGACGGCCATTGCCTCCGCCTGGGTCTCGCTGTTGCCGGTGCCGGCGGGAAAAATCGTGCAGCCCAGCGCCCGGGCGCCCAGATCCAGAATGAAGCCGCCGGGCGTCATGTGATAGGCGAAGGAATTGTGGACCACGTCGCCCGGCCGGAAACCGGCGGCAAACAGCGCGCGGGCGGCGCCCCAGGGATCGGCGCCGGCGCTTTGCGGCTCGAAGACCGGACCCGGTGACAGGAAGACGCGTTCCGGCGCCCGGCCCATCGCGACGAAGCCGCCGAAGGGCGGATTGGCCTTCTGCGCCGCCATCAGTTGCGACTTCCTCAGAACGGGAAGTCTCGCCAGTCCCGCGCGCGAGGTGACCGTGGCCGGATCCACGCCATCGAGATGGGACGCAAGACCCGGCGCGGCGGAGATCGCCTTCGCCAGATGGCCCGGAAGACGGCGGAAAAGCTCGGCTTCGCGTTCGTCTGGATCGCGCGTCTCGCGCGTGTCGAACATGTCGGTCATGACGTTGTATCGGTCCTCCGGCACCATTTTGAATGCTTTAACATTTTTATCGAATTTCCCTCGAATCCGCTTCGCATTTCCCGAAAATGCAAATCCGGTTCAAAAGTCTCCGGCCTCCCCGCCACTCTTCTTCCGGTTCGACCGGGAAGCAGGTTATCCCCACGCCACTGCGGGACCTGTCCCCATCCCCGGGGACCGCTCCCCGTCAAAAGCCGGCAGGGTCGACCAGCCCGCCATCGCAGTCGCTTGCCGAGGCCGGGAGCGGATGCGCGGCGTGGATAAGATCGGCAAGCGCCTCTTTCGTGGCATCGCCGCGAAGCGCGATCCGCAATTCGCCGAGGAGCGCGCCGGAGCAATGGAGGGCGACCCGCGTGCCGGCCCCTTCGCCGAAGGCATCGTCGAAGGCGTTGCGGATCGCAGAAGCCGAAACCCGCTTGCCGATATTGGCGGCCAGCAGGTCGCGCACCGACGAGGCGTTCAGCGCCTCCACCAGGACGAGCGAAATCCGGAAATAGCTGTCCTGATCCGAATTGGCGAAGCAGCTTCCGTGCTTGGTCCATTCGTGGCGCTGCAACAGGGACTGCATGCCGGGCATGGCACGCGCCAGCGCCGCGCGGGTTGCGGCGGAGAGATCGAGCGCGGTCAGCTCCTTGTACCGCTTGGCTTCGTCGAGCGCCTTCTGGTCGGCCGGAACGCCGCAATAGAAGTTGCCGATGGGCTGCGGCCACAGGCCGTGCAGCGACAGGTGGGTGGCATCGAAGCGATCCGCCGTCTGGCTTTCGCATTCGGGCTTGCTCTGATGCGTCTGGCAGAAGGCAGGTTCCCAGCTCACCGCCAGCAGGCTCTCGAGCTGATCCTGAGGCGGAGGCGCGACATTGCCGGTATCGGCCTGTGTCCCGGCACTATCGGTGCCGGCAGCGCTGTCGGTGCCGGCGGCGCTGTCGGGCGGCATCACATGATCGCCGCACGCGACCGCAACCCACCGCCGGACCGGCTCCGGCCCCTTGGTGACGATCCAGAAATGCGTCGCCTTCTCCCGGTTCTTGGCAAGGATCGGATAGGCCCGGTCGACCTCGGTCATCACCTTGCCGGGATTGTCGCCGGCCTTGATGTTCTGCGTCGCCGGGCAGACCTGACGGGCAATGAAGCTGCCCTCAAGCGGGATCTCGGCGCGGGCGGAAAACGGCAAGGCCAGCAGCGCGGCCGCAAGGATTGCGAAAATGCGGATCGTCATGAAACCTCCCTCGGCCACCCCCGGAACGGTAAAAGCATACTACGGGACGCCGCATTGCAGGAGCATGTCGGGAAGAAAGAGGAATGGAGCGGCTTTGCCGCGCTCGCTCGCGCTGGATTCCGGGTCTGGCCATGCAGCTTCGCTGCAGACCGCCCGGAATGAGGAGCGAGGGGCTGAGTTGAAGCCGGTACCACATACTCCCTCATTCCGGACAAGGGAGGCGAAGCCGACCGCTGATCCGGGATCCAGCGCAGGCAAGCGCGGCAAAGCCGCTCCGTTTCTCTTTCTTCCGGCCCCTCACGCAAGCCAGCGCTTGCGCCGCTTGTAGTGCTTGACCGATTTGAACGACCGCCGCCCCTCGCCCGCGACGCCGAGGTAGAATTCCTTCACGTCCTCGTTCTCGCGCAGCGCCGAGGCCGCGCCGTCCAGCACGATGCGGCCGGCCTCCAGAATGTAGCCGTAGGTGGCGTATTTCAGTGCCACGTTGGTGTTCTGTTCGGCCAGCAGGAACGACACGCCCTGCTGCGAATTCAGTTCCTTGACGATCTCGAAGATCTCTTCCACGAGCTGCGGCGCCAACCCCATGGACGGCTCGTCCAGCAGGATCATGTCGGGCTTAGACATCAGCGCCCGGCCGATGGCGCACATCTGCTGTTCGCCGCCCGACGTGTAGCCCGCCTGGCTGGAGCGTCGTTCACGCAATCTCGGAAAATAGGAATAGACCATCTCGAGATTGGTGCGGATGGCACCCGCCCCGTCCTTGCGCGTATAGGCGCCGGTGAGGAGGTTCTCTTCAATTGTCAGATGGCCAAAGCAGTGCCGCCCCTCCATCACCTGGATGCAGCCGCGCCGGACCAGTTCGTTGGGCGAAAGCGCCTGCACCTCCTTGCCGTGGAAGCGGATATTGCCCTTGGTGACGTCGCCGCGCTCGGCGCGCAGAAGATTGGAGATGGCTTTCAGCGTCGTCGTCTTGCCGGCACCATTGGCGCCAAGCAGCGCCACGATACCGCCCTTCGGCACGGTGAGCGACACGCCCTTCAGCACCAGGATCACCCGGTCGTAGATCACCTCGATATTGTTGAGCGCGAGGATGGTCTCGGCCGGGGCTTCAGCGTGGGCTTCGCGGTGCGCCTGTATCGTCTGGCTGGTCATCTGTGCCGATCCTGTCGTGGCCTTCAGGCCTTTCCCATTCGTGTCGCGGGTGAGCCGCCGGCGCGGTGCGTGTCACCGCCCCTAGCCCCTCCCCTCAAGGGGGAGGGGGACGCATCGTGTTTGCCGCCAGGTCTGCGGCCACCACGCCTTTACTTGGCGCAGGGAACGTCGCGCTCCGGCCAGGGGGCATTGGACTTGACGTACTCGTCGGCCGCAGCCTCAAGCAACGGCTGGACGACGTCCGTCATCGGCTCGAACCATTCGCCCGACTTCTGCCAGTCCTTGCCGTCCCACTCCACGATGTAGAGCGGGCCGTGGCCGTTGTGGTCCTCACAGCTCATCTTCAGCGGGGCCATGAAATCCTTCATGCCCATGTCCGCGATGCGCTTCTCGTCCAGGTTCATGACCTCGAGCCCGTTGCGCACGTCCTCGGCCGTGACGACCTTCTTGCCGGAATGCTCTTGCGCGGAGCGGATGCCCTCGGCGATCAGCATCGCGTTGTAGACGCCGCGGTTGTAGAGATTGTCGGCGAATTTCGCCGGCTCCACCTGGCTCTTGCCAGCATCGACGACATATTTCTTGATGTCCTGGATGACCGGATAGTCCTTGCCCACGCCGTTGAAGTTGAGGGTGCGGAAGCCCTTGGCGGCCATGCCGCCGGCGGCCGCATCGTCGTTGCCGCCCGACCACCACACGCCATAGAACTTGTCCATGGAATAGCGGATCTTGGTCGCTTCCTTCACCGCCGTCGGGTTCATCGCGCCCCAGCCCCACATGATCATGTAGTCCGGCCGGTCCCGGCGCACGTTCAGCCATTGCGAGGACTGGTTCTGCATCTCCTTGCCGGCGACGGGATATTGCGTCATCTCGAAGCCGTATTTCTTGGCGAGATCCTCCAGCAGCGGGATCGGTTCGCGGCCGTAGCCGGCATCGAGGAAGATGTAGCCGATCTTCTTGCCCTTCAGCCCGTCCAGGCCACCCTCGCGCCGGGCGATGTCCTTGATGATCGCCGAGGCGCCGTCCCAGTAGGTGTCGGGCGCATTGAAGATCCACGGGAAGGTCTTGCCGATGGCGGCGGCCGAAAGGCCGTAGGCCATGGAAAGCACCGGAATGCGGTCGACCGAGGCCTTCGGGATCACCTGCAGCGTGATGCCGGTGGAATACGGCGTGATGACCACGGGGTTCTTGGCTTTCACGCTTTCGTAGCACTCGACGCCCTTCTGCGTGTTGTAGCCCGTCTCGCACTCGTCGTAGTCGATCTTCACGCCGCCGATGCCGCCGTCGCGCTCGTTCAGCATGGCGAAATAGTCTTCCATGCCGTTGGCGATCGGAATGCCGGAGCCGGCATAGGGGCCGGTTCGGTAGGTGAAGAGCGGCACGTAGATGCTGTCTTCGGCTTGCGCCGGGGCGACGGCGAAGCTGCCGGCGATGACCGCCGTGGCCAGACCTGTGGCCAATAGTGTGGTTTTCATTGTTTCCTCCCTGTACTCCGGAACGGTCCGGAAATGGAACCTGTCAGCGTTGCCATCTGGCTTGATCACCGGGCCGGTTCCCCGCCCGGGCTGCATGTTCGAAATTCAGGCCTTGCGGCCGCTCCTCTCAGCCATAGGGGCCATCCCTCAGCCATAGGGGAACGGCCAGACCTTCAGCTTTTCCTTGGTGAGCTGCCACAGCCGGGCAAGGCCGTGCGGCTCGGTGATGAGAAAGAAGATGATCAGCGCGCCGACGATCATGGAGGTCAGGTGCTGGACCGTCTCCGCCGCCACGTCGAAGCCGAGCGACGGCAGCACGACGCGAAGCGCCACCGGCAGGATCCAGATGAAGGCCGCCCCCATGTAGGAGCCGATCAGGCTGCCCAGCCCCCCCAGGATCGTCATGAACAGCACCTGGAACGACAGCGAGATGGCGAAGGCCGAGGGCTCGGCCGCGCCCAGCCAGAAGAACACCATCATCGCGCCTGCCACGCCGCACAGATAGGACGAGACGGCGAAGGCCGAGAGCTTGGCGGTGAGCGGACGCACGCCGATCAGCTCGGCGGCGATGTCCATGTCGCGGATCATCATCCACTGCCGGCCGATGCGCCCGCGGATGAGGTTGGAGACGAACCAGGTGAGCCCGACGGTGACGCAGAGCACGATGAAATATTGCGTCAGCGGCGCAGCCGCCGGCCCGGTGACGACGATGCCGGCCATTTCGCGCTGCGAGATCTCGATCGCGCCCGAGGCGTTGTAGTTGTAGAGCCACGGAATGCGGATGAAACACCATTCCAGAAAGAACTGCGCGGCCAAGGTGGTCACCGCCAGATAGAGCCCCTTGATACGCAGGGACGGCAGCCCGAAGGCGACGCCTATCGCGGCGGAAAAGAACCCGGAAGCCAGCAGCACCACGATGATGTTGGCATCGGGGAAGATCGAGGTGAGCTTGTAGGCGGAATAGGCACCCACCCCCATGAAGGCGCCGGTGCCGAGCGACAATTGCCCGGCATAGCCCGTCAGCACGTTGAGCCCGATGGCGGCCAGCGCGAAGATCAGGAACGGCGTCATGATCGAGGTGAGGAAGAAGTCGGTCGCCGTGAGCGGCACGACGACAAAGGCCAGCGCAGCGATGACGGCGATGCCGATGCGGTCTTGCCTGAGCGGGAAGATCGCCTGATCGGCCTCGTAGGTCGTCTTGAACTGGCCGGCTTCGCGGTAAAGCATGGACTACACCCTCTCGATGATGCGTTCGCCGAACATGCCTTGCGGGCGGAACAGCAGGAAGATGAGCGCGATGATGTAGGCGAGCCAGCTCTCGATGCCGCCGCCCACCAGCGGGCCCCAGTAGATTTCGCCGATCTTCTCGCCGAACCCGATGACGAGCCCGCCGACGATGGCGCCGGGGATGGAGGTGAAGCCGCCGAGGATGAGAACGGGGAGCGCCTTGAAGGCGATGATCTCCAGCGCGAAGGACACGTCCGAGCGCGCGCCCCACATGATGCCGGTTGCCAGCGCCACGATGCCGGCGGCGAACCACACGATCGCCCAGATCTGGTTGAGCGAGATGCCGACCGACAGCGCCGCCTGGTGATCGTCGGCGACCGCCCGGAGCGCCCGCCCGATACGGGTCTTGTTGAAGAAGATGCCAAGCCCCGCCACCATGATGATCGCGATCACCGCCGCCGCGATGTCGATGTGCTGCAGGATCAACAGGCCACGCTCGCCGATCTGGAAGGCGGTGGAGCCGGTCGGCAGTCCCAGCTCCTCGGTGATCATCGATTTCGGTTCTCCACCGAAGACGAATTCGCCGAAACCAACGAGGAAATAGGTCATGCCGATGGTCGCCATCAGGAGGATGATCTCCGGCTGATTGACCAGAGGTCGCATGACGACGCGCTCCACCGTATAGGCGAGAAGCCCCATGACGGCGATGGCGAGGATCAGCGCCAGATAGGCGGGGACGCCGTGTTCGTGCAGGCCGACCAGCGTCAGCGCCGCGAACACCACCATGATGCCTTGCGCGAAGTTGAAGACGCCCGACGCCTTGAAGATGAGCACGAAGCCGAGCGCGATAAGCGCATAGAGGATACCGGCGACAAAGCCTTCCCACAGCACCTGCAGCAGAAAATCAGGCTGCGCGGCCATCTGCACGAAGGGATCGACGAAGATGTCATAGAGCATGGGGTGCGTTCTCTTTGGCGCGGGCGGATGTATTGGCGCGGACGGTGGGATGGATCTGGGCCGGCCGGCGAGTGCGCGAGCGCCTGCCACGGGCGCCCGTCTCCCCCCTGGCGGGGGAGATGTCGCGCTCCGCGCGACAGAGGGGGGCGGGCGGCAAATGCCGAGCCTGCCGCTCACCCCCCTCTGCCCCTGCGGGGCATCTCCCCCACAAGGGGGGAGAGAGGAGCAAGTCGCCCGCACCTTGAGCAATCGGCAGAACGATGTCGTACATCTCCCCGCCCCTCAATGCGCCACACCCAGATAGGCGTCGATAACGTCCTGATTGGACTTCACCTCGTCCGGCGCGCCGTCGGCGATCTTCTTGCCGTAATCGAGCACCACGACGCGGTCGGAGAGATCCATCACCACGCCCATATCGTGCTCGATCAGCGCGATCGTCGTGCCGAACTGCTCGTTCACGTCGACGATGAAACGGCTCATGTCCTCTTTTTCTTCCAGGTTCATGCCGGCCATCGGTTCGTCGAGCAGCAGTAGCTCCGGCTCCATGGCAAGCGCCCGGCCAAGCTCCACCCGCTTCTGCAGGCCGTAGGGCAGCCGGCCGACGGGCGTCTTGCGGATATGCTCTATCTCCAGAAAGTCGATGATCTCCTCCACCCGGCGGCGATGAGCGATCTCTTCCTCCAGCGCCGGGCCGAAGCGAATGAGCTGCCAGAGGAAATTCCTGCGCATGGCCAGCGTGCGGCCCGACATGATGTTGTCAAGCGTCGTCATGCCCTTGAACAGCGCCACGTTCTGGAAAGTGCGGGCGATGCCCTGGCTTGCCGCCTCGAACGGCTTCATCTTGCGCCGCACCTCGCCGCGCCAGGTGATGGTGCCGACCTGCGGATGGTAGAAACCGTTGATGACGTTGAGCATCGACGTCTTGCCCGCGCCGTTCGGCCCGATGATGGCGCGGATCTCGCCCTTCATGATGTCAAACGAGATATTGGTGATCGCCTTCACGCCGCCGAAATAGAGCGAGACGTTGTCGATCTTCAAAAGCACCTCACCCTTGGAGCGGGTCGGTGCGGGGGCGGCCGTATCCACATGAACGTTCATTCCGCCGCCTCCCTGATGCCTTCGCCGCGGGCGGGGTAGATCGTCATGTCGCGGATCTCGACATCCGCCTCGATCGCTCCCTTGCGGCCGTCCTCGAAGGTGACCTCGGTCACCACATGCTTGCGGGTCGAGCCGTCATACAGCGCCTCGATCAGCGGTCCGTAGCGCTCCGAGATGAACGAACGGCGGACCTTCTGCGTACGCGTCAGCTCGCCGTCGTCGGCATCGAGTTCCTTGTGCAGGATGAGGAAACGGTGGATCTGGGCGCCCGCCATCAGCGGCTCGCCGGCGAGATCGCGGTTCACCTGGTCCACATGCGACTCGATCATCTCGTAGACCTGCGGATGAGCGGCCAGTTCCTGATAGCTCGCATAGTTGACGTTATTGCGCTCCGCCCAGCTGCCCACCGACGTCAGATCGATGTTGATGAACACGCAGGCCATGTCGCGGCCATCGCCAAACGCCACGGCTTCCTTGATGTTGGGGAAGAACTTGAGCTTGTTTTCCAGATATTTGGGCGCAAACAGCGCACCGTCGGAGAGCCGGCCCACGTCCTTGGCACGGTCGATGATCTTGATGTGACCGTCCTCAGTGAAGAAACCGGCATCGCCCGCATGAACCCAGCCGTCCTCCGTCTTGGTGCCCGCCGTGGCCGCCTCGTCCTTGTAGTAGCCGAGGAAGGTGCCGGGGCCGCGATAGAGGATCTCACCGCTGTCGGCGATCTTGATCTCGACCTGCGGCGCGGGCTTGCCGACGGTGTCGCCGTAGATCTCGCCGTCGGGCTGCATGGCGATATAGACGCTCGCCTCCGTCTGCCCGTAGAGCTGCTTCAGGTTGACCCCGAGCGCACGGTAGAAGCGGAAGATCTCCGGTCCGATCGCCTCGCCGGCGGTGTAGCCGACCTTGAGACGGGAAAAGCCCATGCGGTTCTTCATCGGCCCGTAGATCAGGAATTCGCCGAGCCGGTAGAGCAGCCGATCCTTGAAGGAGGCCGGTTCGCCGTTGAGGATCGCCTCGCCGGAGCGCCGCGCCACCTCCATGAAGAAGTCGAACATCTTCTTCTTGGTCCGCCCGGCATCCTCCATGCGCACCATGATGAGGGTCAGAAGACCTTCAAAGACGCGCGGAGGGGCGAAGAAATAGGTCGGCCCGATCTCGCGCCGGTCATCGAGCACCGTCTCCGTGCTTTCGGGACAGTTGACGCAATAGCCCGCCGTATAGGACTGCGCGATGGAGAAGACATAGTCGCCGATCCATGCCAGCGGCAGGTAGGCGAGCGTCTCTTCCGTCTCGTCCAGATGGTCGAAGGCATTGGCGTTTTCGGACGAGATGATCAGGTTGTCGTAGGAGAGCATCACCCCCTTCGGCCGGCCGGTCGTGCCGGAGGTGTAGAGGATGACGGCAAGATCGCAGCCCTGGCCCTTGCCGAGCCGCGCCATCCAGTCAGCTTCCGCATTCGCGTTGGCGAAGCGGTGATCGCGGCCGGCGGCCGACACCGTCTCGAAGGCATGCAGACGGGAATGGTCGTAGTCGCGCAAGCCCCGCGCCTCGTCGTAGACGATCTCTTCAAGCAGGGGAACCTGATCCGCTATGGACAGCAGCTTGTCGACCTGCTCCTGGTCCTCCACCATCGCGAAACGGACTTCGGCGTGCTCGAGAACGAAGGCCATTTCCTCCGCCACCGAGTCCGCATAGACCGGCACCGGAACCCCGCCCAGCGACTGGGCGGCGACCATGGCCCAGTAGAGCCGCGGCCGGTTGGCGCCGACGATGGCGAGCTTGTCTCCGGGCGCAAAGCCCAGTTCCATCAACCCGAGTGAAAAGTCGCGAATTTCGTCGCGCACGTCCTCCCAGGTCCAGGTCTGCCAGATGCCGAGATCTTTCTTGCGTACGGCAGGACGCAGCCCGCGAAGGCGTGCATTGCGCAGCAGCAGCTTCGGGAATGTGTCGTCTCCCGAAACGCTGGAGCCGGGCACGTGCCGTTCCGAACCCCCGTCTTTCGGAACGCCAGTCCTCCCGGCCGCGGCCGTGACCGCTTCCGTCATGCGTTTCCTCACATTGTTTCCCGCGGAAGGTGATTTTCAAGTGCGGGTTATTTGTCTTGTTTGTGAGGGAATAAAATCGGAGACGATGCGGAATATCAAGCCCTTTTACCTAGATAGATGTTAATTAATACAGATGCATAACGTTTGGGCATGATCGATTGTCTTGTTGCAGTGCAATAAATTTATGCACTGCAACATCAGACTATGCTTTGGTAAGTATGGCTTACCTTTTATCTATACTGGTCACAGTACGGATATACGGATGCCGCGCATACCGGAGGGAGGCAAGATGCGAGGGAAAGAGCAGGAGAAGGAGCGGCTGCGCCCCGCGTTTTGCGCTGGATTCCGGGTCTGGCCATGCAGCTTCGCCGCAGACCGCCCGGAATGAGGGGGTATGTGGTTGGCTTGAAGCTTTCCACACCCTCCCTCATTCCGGACAAGCGAGGCGAAGCCGAGCGCCGATCCGGAATCCAGCGCAAGACGTGCGGCGAAGCCGCTCCGTTTCCCGTCCCCTTGCGCCCTATTCCGCCGCGACCTTCACCGGCTCGTTCGCCCTAAACGCCTGAACGAGCGCATCGCGCCTGGGCTGAGCCTGCCCGATCGCCTCGCGGCGGATGTGGCCGTAGCCGCGGATTGTGTCGGGCCAGGCGGCAAGCTCGATGGCGGCACCATGATTGCCGGCCTCGAGCGCGCCGGTGATCTCGTCGATCACCATCATGTAGTCGTCGCGCAGAGCCCGTTCCTGTCTGCGGTCGGCAAGCCGGGCGAACGGATCAACCACCGTGCCGCGAATGCGGCGGATGCGGGCGAGCAGACGGAAGACCGGCATCATCCATGGCCCGAACGTGTGCTTCGCCGCCTCGCCGGTCTTCGGGTCCTCGCCACCGAAGATCGGCGGAGCGAGATGGAAGTGGAGCTTCTTCCAATTCGAGAACTGCGCCTCCATCTGGCGCTGGAAGCTGCCGTCCGTATAGAGCCGGGCGACCTCGTATTCGTCCTTGATCGCCATCACCTTGAAGAGATTGCGCGCAACCGTTTCGGCAAGCGCGGTGGAGCCGGGAACGGCGCGCTCTTCCGCCTGGCGGAGCCTCGAAAGCCGGTCGGCAAACTCTTGCGCATAGGCCGCGTCATGATAGTCGACCAGGAAGCGCGTGCGCCGTTTGATCATCTCTTCCAGGCTTTCCGACAACCGACGATGCCCCCTGGCCTCGGCCGGGCGGGCGGTCAGCGCCTCGATTTTTGCCGGATCGTCCGCCGCAAGCCGCCCCCAGCGGAAGGCATCGCGGTTCATGGCAACCGCCACACCGTTCATCTCGATCGCCTTCTCGATGGCTTCGAGCGACAGCGGCACGGCGCCCATCTGGAAGGCGTAACCCAGCATGAACATGTTGGCGGCGATCGCATCGCCCATCAGCGCCGTGGCGATGCGCGTCGCCTCCACGAAGCCCGAGCGCCCCGGCCGCGCCCGTTCCGCGATCGCCTGAACGAGCCGGCGCGAGGGCAGCGTGAAATCCGCATCGTGGGTAAACGTGCCGGGATAGGTGAGCTGCGTGTTGACGACGATGGTGGAGCGCGCGGGATCGGCGGCGGTGAGCACCTTGGCCGAGCCCGCCACCACCATGTCGCAACCGATGACGAGATCGGCGGCGCCCGCGCCCACGCGGATGGAATGAATATCGGCGGGGCCAGGCGCGATACGGATGTGGCTGGTGACCGCCCCGCCCTTCTGCGCAAGCCCCGCCATGTCGATGATGCCGATGCCCTTGCCTTCCAGATGCGCGGCCATGCCGAGAACCGCGCCGACGGTGACGACACCCGTGCCGCCGACACCGGTGAGCAGGATGCCGTAAACGCCGTCGAGTTCCGGAAGCTCGGGCGCCTTGAGCTGCGAGACGTCAGGCCCGCCCGCCGCCTCCTGAGCGCCAAGAACCGGGGCAGGCTTCTTGCGCAGCTCCGCGCCTTCGACGGTGACGAAGCTCGGGCAGAAGCCCTTCACGCACGAGAAATCCTTGTTGCAGCTCGACTGGTCGATCTGCCGCTTGCGGCCGAATTCGGTTTCAAGCGGCTGGATGGCGACGCAGTTCGACTTCACCCCGCAATCGCCGCAGCCCTCGCAGACAAGCTCGTTGATGACGACGCGGCGGTCTGGATCGGGGAAGGTGCCGCGCTTGCGGCGGCGGCGCTTTTCGGCGGCGCATGTCTGGTCGTAGATGAGCAGCGACAGCCCCGCAACGTCCGAAAGCTCGCGCTCCACGTCGAGAAGCTCGTCGCGGTGATGGATCGTCGTGCCCATCGGCCAGCCGGTCGCGGGGGGATACTTGCCGGGCTCGTCGGTGACGATGGCGATGCGCCTCGCGCCTTCCGCCGCCACTTGCGCCGCGATCTGGGGCACGCTCAGCCCGCCGTCGTGCGGCTGGCCGCCGGTCATGGCGACGGCGTCGTTGTAGAGGATCTTGTAGGTGACGTTGACTTTTGCTGCCGCCGCCGCGCGGATCGCCAGATAGCCGGAATGGTTGTAGGTGCCGTCGCCAAGGTTCTGGAAGACATGGCCCCGCGTGGAGAACGGCGCCTCGCCTACCCAGTTGGCGCCCTCGCCGCCCATCTGGGTGTAGCCTTCCGTGTTGCGGTCCATCCACTGCACCATGAAATGGCAACCGATGCCGGCATAGGCGCGCGCGCCTTCGGGCACATGGGTGGAGGAGTTGTGCGGACAACCGGCGCAGAAATAAGGCGTGCGGGTGGCGACGTCCTCGGTGCGTTTCAGCGCGGCCTGCGCGTCCGCCAGCCGGCGCGTGCGCCCGACAAGCGCCTCGTTCGGCGCGAATTTCGCAATCCGCGCGCCGAGCGCGACCGCGATGTCGTTGGCCTCCAGCGCGGCCTTGGCCGGGAAGAGCCAGTCGCCCGCCTCGTCGCGTTTTCCCACGATGACGGGCGCATTAACGCGGCCATAGAGGATCTCGCGCATCTGGCTCTCGATCAGGCCGCGCTTTTCCTCAACGACGACGATATTCTCAAGCCCTTGCGCGAAGCGGCGAATGCCATCGGGCTCCAGCGGCCACGAACAGCCGACCTTGTAGAGCCGGACGCCGAAATCGGCGCATCTCACCTCGTCGAGACCGAGACTGTCGAGCGCCTGAAGCACATCGAGCCAGCTCTTGCCGGTGGAGACGATGCCGATGCGGGGGCTGCGGCCGCCGGAATGGACGATCCGGTCGAGCCCGTTTGCCGCCAGATAGGCGAGGCTTGCGGGCAGCTTCACCTCATGCAGCCGCGCCTCCTGGTCGAGCGGCGGATCGCCGATGCGGATATGCGGACCGCCCTGGGGAAAGTCGAAATCGGGCAGGTTGGGCGCGAGGCGGGCGAGCGAGGCATCGATCGACGCGGTCGATTCCACGTTGTCCTTGACGCATTTCATGCCGGCCCACACGCCGGCGAACCGCGACAGCGCAAAGCCGTGCAGGCCGAAATCCAGCATCTCCTGCACGCCGGCCGGGTTGAGGATCGGGATCATCGCATCGACGAAAGCGTATTCCGACTGATGCGCGGTGGTGGAGCTTTCGCAGGTGTGGTCGTCGCCCATCAGCGCCAGCACGCCGCCATGGGGCGAAGTGCCCGCAAGGTTGGCATGTCGGAAGGCATCGCCGGAGCGGTCGACCCCCGGCCCCTTGCCGTACCAGATGCCGAAGACGCCCTGAACGCGGCCCTCGCCGCGCATGGCGACCTGCTGCGTGCCCCACAGGGCGGTGGCGGCCAGATCCTCGTTGATGGCGGGCTGGAAATGGATGTCGCGCGGCGCCAGAACCTTCTTGGCGCGGGCAAACTGCTGGTCGAGGCCACCGAGCGGCGAGCCGCGATAGCCGGTTATGTAGCCCCCGGTGGTGAGCCCCGCCGCCTCGTCCCGCGCTCTCTGCATCAACGCGAGCCTGACGAGTGCCTGGGTTCCGGAGACGAAGACCCGGTCGACACCGAGATCGTATTTGTCATCGAGGCGAACCGGCTTCAGGCTCATGTCGTCTCCCATATCGATTTCAAGCATGTCGCGTCGCGGGGCATGCGCGCCTTGAGGCTGCGCGTGCAGGCGTTGAGGCCGCCTGCCCTGCTCCCGCGCACCGGCCGGCGCGGATGCGCGACCATACGTAGGTGCCGATAACTTGGCCGAGAGACCGCCGGCGCGTCAAACGGTTTGTGGGGCACCATCATCGCGGAACTTGAAATCGAACCAAATGGCCGTCCGGGCGTTTCCTCGACAGGCTGTAGAAGCCGCACAGTTTTCGCAGCCACCGGCCAGCGGAAGCCGCTACGTCGTCACGCGACAAACAAGGGGCAATTTCATGCGACGAATCTCCGTTCACGCACCGAGCCAGACGATCTTCATCGTTTCACTTATTTTCGTGGTCATCGGCGTGCTTGACGCTGTGACCACCATCTTCATGCTGCCCATCGCACCGCTATGGATAGTGACCATCGGCTACGTGATCCTGGCGCTCGGGTGCTGGGTGCGGGGGATCTAGGGGGAGGCGTTCCCGGCCCGTCCGGTTTTCGCGATCTTTCCAGTGTCATCCCGGACGCGATGCGGTGCGAAGTACCGCTTCGCAGATCCGGGATCTGCACCCGGTGTATGCCGCGCGAGATCCCGGTTCTGCGCAGCAACGTTTCACGTTGCAGCGCGCCCGGGATGACACTGGAGAAATCGGAGTTCCGACGGCAGACGCATGGATAGGCTTCGACCCCCTCCCTACCCGTAAATGACCGTCGGCAGCCACGTCGCGACCTCAGGTGCGAACCAGATCAGCGCGAGCGCCGCGACCTGCAGCAGCACATAAGGAATGATGCCCTTGTAGATGGCGGAGGTGCGCACGCTGTCGGGCGCCACGCCGCGCAGGTAGAACAGCGCGAAGCCGAAGGGCGGGGTGAGGAACGAGGTCTGCAGGTTGACCGCCATCATCACCGCGAGCCACACCGGGCTCATCGGCTCGCCGCCGGGCATCTCCATCTTCAGCAGAACAGGCGCCACCAACGGCACGACGACGAAGACGATCTCCAGGAAATCCAGGAAGAAACCGAGCACGAACATCACCGCCATCACCGCGATGACGGCGCCGAGCGTGCCGCCGGGCAGATCGGACAACACCGACTTGACGAGTTCCTCGCCGCCGAGATCGCGGAAGACCAGCGAGAAGAAACTCGCGCCGATGACGATGGCGAAGACCATCGACGTGATCCGCGCGCTCTGGCGCGAGACATCGCCCAATATGCCGGCGCGCACCAGCCGGACCAACACCAGCGCGAAACTCGCGGCGAAGGCCGCCGACAGACAGATGGCCAGCACGATGCCGACCATGTCGTAGGCCGGGATCTCGTCGCGCATGGGCCTGAGATCCATGAACGCGGTCAGAACCAGCAGGCCGATGAGCGAGACGAAGGCGATCTGCACCGCGCGGCTCGCCCCCGTGGTGAGCCGGTTGCCGGCCAGCAGCAGCGCACCCGCCGCCCCGACACCGGCGGCTTCCGTCGGCGTGGCGATGCCGGCGAGGATCGAGCCCAGCACGGCGACGATGAGGATGACCGGCGGCATCAATGCGGAGAGGATCTCGCCCTTCGGCATCGCCTCGCCCGCTTCCATCATCGCCGGCGCGGCCCTGGGGCGAATGAGCGCCACCACCATCTGCCAGCCGATATAGAGGCCGACCAGCATCAGCCCCGGCAGCAGCGCGCCGGCGAAAAGATCGCCGACGGAAACGGTGTCGGGCGCGAAATTGCCCATCTCCATCTGCGCCTTCTGGTAGGCGGTGGAAAGCTGGTCGCCGAGGATGACGAGCACGATGGAGGGCGGGATGATCTGGCCGAGCGTGCCGGCCGCCGCGATGCCACCGCACGCGAGCGCGGGCGAATAGCCGTTCCTCAGCATGGTCGGCAGCGACATCAGCCCCATGGTGACCACCGTCGCCCCGACGATGCCGGTCGAAGCCGCCAGCAGAGCGCCGACCAGCGTGACGGCGAGCGCCAGCCCGCCGTTCATCCGCCCGAACAGCCGGCCCATCGATTCCAGCAGGTCCTCGGCGACCCGCGATCTCTCCAGCACCACGCCCATGAAGATGAACAGCGGCACCGCGACCAGCACCTCGTTGGTCATCTGCCCGAAGATGCGCGAGGGAAGGGCCGCCAGCGACAGCGAGGCGCCGGCGAAATGGCCGAGCAGCGCGAAGACAAGCGCGACGCCGGCCAGCGTGAAGGCGACCGGATAGCCCATCATCAAAAGGACGCAGGCAACGGCGAACATGGTGATGTCGAGCGAATGGAGCAGGTCGGCGGGATTGAAGAACGAGAACATCATGCGGTTCTCTCCCCATCCGCACCCGCTTCACGAGTGAAGCGGCGAAGCGCGGCCGGCTGGCCGGCAAGCGCGCTCACGCCCTTGATGATGATGCCGACACCCTGCAGCGCCATCAGCCCGGCAAAGACGAGGATCAGCGTCTTCAACAGGTAGATGCCCTGAATGCCGGAGGTCTCGCGCGAGCCTTCCAGGATCGACCAGGATCGCGCGACGTAAGGCGTCGAGACCCAAAGGATGACCGCGCACATCGGCAGCAGGAAAAACAGCGTGCCGAACGTGTCGACAGCCGCACGAACCCGGGGACGCGCCTCGCGATAGAAGATGTCGACACGCACATGGGCATCGACCGCAAGCGTATAGGCGCCGGCCAGCAGAAAGGTCGCGGCATGCAGGTATACAATCGATTCCTGCATCCAGATGGAGCCGATGCCAAAGACGTAGCGCATAAGGACGACCGCGACCTGGATCACCACCATCGCCGGCATCGCCCACGAGATGGCGCGCCCGATGGCGCAGTTGAAGCGATCGATGGCGGAGGCAACGGCGAGCATAAGGAAAACCCCGGATGAACGTCGCGTTCGCATAGCACCGCCGGGGCGAAATGGAAACCGGAAGGCATCGCGGAAACGGTGAGGCGGGTAAGGGCTGTCCGCGCCAGGTTCGGCGTGCCCCCTTTTCCGCCATTGGAGAAAAGGGGGCACGCCGTGGGTATTTCTCGAAACGAACGCGCCGTCTCGTGGCTGACGGGGCGAGCCCGTACCGCGAGAAATCGCTCCAGACAGCTTGCTGGATCCTATTCCTGTCGACCGGATCGATTCGATCCGGTCGCAATAGGCTCTAGAAGCTCAGCGACACGTCGCGGTGGCCCGAGGAACAGGCGGCTACGAAGAGTGCCTGATCACGCGGCAGACGCGGCTGGCCGCGAAGCCCGATCGTATCGCGGATCGCCGCCTCATAGGTCTCCAGTTTCGGCAGCAGCGTCTGTTCCGCCTGCCGCCGCCACGCAAGCCCCGCCTCAAACGTCTGCATCGTTTTCGCGATCGCAGCGCGCGCGGCCTCCTTGTCCGGCGTCCTCGACCGCATCGCCTTGCGCACGGCGTTGACATCGGAGCGGACATCCGAGGCCCCCTCCACGTCACCAACGTGCGAGCGAACCTGCTCGACGTAGTCGACATAGGCCGCGGGCTCCAGCTCGTCGAGCTTGGGTTCCAGCGACTTGAGATCGTCGGCAAGCGCGGCGTAGGCGTCCGTGTCGCGCAGCACCTTCAGGATTTCCTGCAAGGGCTCGTAGGCCTGATCGGTCGTGCGGCGGAAGGTCAGCCGGGTAATATTCTCCTGGCGCTGGATCTTGGAGAAGGCGGTGTGCTTGTCCTTCCATTCGGCCGGGATCTGCGCATTCAGCTCGGCGCGCTGAGCCTTGAAGTCCTCGATCTTTTGCGCGGCGCGTTCGCCGGCAGCCTGCGAATAGATACCCGTGGGACCGGACCGGCGCACGATCAGTTCCTGAGCGTCGATCTTCTTGTCGAGACGGCGGATATCACGCTCGATCTCGCGCACCCGGTCATGCAACGGCCGATAGTCGACGGCCGCGGTTTTGGTGGTGGCTTGCGCGGCCACGATGGCATCCATCGCCGGCATCGCCTCGCCCGCCTTGCCGATCGCCTGCGAAAGGTCGCCGCGCAGGTCCTCCGGCAACACGGAGAGATCAAGCCCCTTCGCCGTCGCGATCGCCGCGCGGATGGTATCGCCGTTGTCGGCGAACTGCGTGCGGTCCCACTCCTCCATGCAGTATTGCAGGCGCGGGTTCTTCGGCGGCGGCGCCGTTTCCGACATCAGCGAAACGCGGTTCGGCAGATAGTTCACCAGCGCCGGGTAGAAGCCGACCACGCACAACGCCAAAATCTGCAACCCGATGAAGGCGATGACGCCCTTGTAGATGGAGATCGTGCGCACCGTGGGCGGGGCGACGCCGCGCAGGTAGAACAGCGCAAAGCCGAAGGGCGGGGTGAGGAACGACGTCTGGATGTTGAGCCCGATCATCACGCCCAGCCACACGGCGGTGACGTTTGCACCGGGATCGGCCAGCAGGATCGGAGCCACGATGGGGACGACGACCACGGCGATCTCGATGAAATCGAGAAAGAAGCCGAGGATGAAGATCACCAGCATGACGATGAAGAACTGCATCCAGAAGCCGCCGGGCAGCCCCTGCAGGAACGTGCGAACCAGTTCCTCGCCGCCGAACGCGCGAAAGGCGGCCGTCAGCATGGCCGCGCCGATCAGGATGATGAAGACCAGCGACGAGGTCTTCGCCGTCTCGATCATCACGCCCCTGAGCGTGTCTTCGAACTTGATGGTGCGCCAGCCGCTCCACAAAAGCGAGATCAGCAGCAGCGACACCGCGATGCCGGCCACCACCAGCGCCAGCATGTCCGCGCTGGTCTGGATGTTCTTGACGTTGACCGAATGGAAGCCGACCACGATCGCGATCGCGATCAGCGCGATGACCATGATCGTCGCCGGCCGGTAGGCCCCCTTCTCGCCGTCGCGCAGCCGGTAGCCGGCCATCACCATGGCACCCGCCGCGCCGATGGCGCCGGCCTGGTTGACGGTGGCGACGCCCGCGATGATCGAGCCCAGCACCAGAAAGATCAGCGCCAGCGGCGGGATCAGCGTCATCGCCACCTTGGCCAGAAAGGCGCCCGTGATCTTCTCGCCGGTATGGACCGACGGCGCCAGATGCGGCTTGGCGATGGCAAAACCAAGGATGAACAGCATGTAGAGCCCGACCAGCAGCAGGCCGGGGATGAAGGCGCCGAGGAACATCTCGCCGGCCGATGTGGAGACCACGCCGAAATCGGACGGCATGGAGATCTCGCCGGTCGAGGCCTTGTAGAGCTGCTGGCGCAGCGTGCCGGCCTGATCGACCGCGCTGGCGAGCTGGTCGGCAAGGATGATGAGCACGATTGAGGGAGGGATGATCTGGCCGAGCGTGCCCGAGGCCGCGATGGTGCCGGTTGCAAGCGGCACGGAATAGTTGGAGCGCAGCATCGCAGGCAGCGAGATCAGCCCCATCGCCACCACCGTGGCGCCGACGATGCCCGTGGTCGCCGCCAACAACGCGCCGACGAAGACGACGGAGATGCCAAGCCCCCCCGGCACCGGGCCGAACAGCGTCGCCATGGTGACCAGCAGGTCCTCAGCGATCTTGGAGCGCTGCAGCATGATGCCCATGAAGACGAAGAGCGGAATGGCGATCAGCGTGTCGCGCTCCGCCTCCCAGTAGACGCCCCGGAAATTCGTGACGCCGGCCGAGAGCCACTGGCTTGGGCCGCCAAGGGCGAAATAGGCGTCCGTCGTGCCGGCGAACAGCCAGCCGGAGGCAGCGGCGATGGCGATGGTGACGATCGCCGAGCCCGGCAGCGCGAAGGCCACGGGAAATCCCGAGCCGAGTGCCGTCGCCATCAACAGGACGAGAAGGATTAGAAAGAAGAGTTCCATGAATGTCTCTCTGGAGAATCTCGCTGGCTCGGCTACTGGATGGCGTGGACGTTGTGGTCCCGCCCCCCGGGCTCGCCGCGGATATCGGCGACGGCATCAAGGAAATAGCTGACGAACTGGATCATCATCGATACGGCGAAGACGGCAAGGAAGCCCGCCATGAGGTACTTGACGTAAAGGCCGAAGCCGGCCTGCGTCGTCTCGAAGGAGAGAAGCGGCGAGTTGATGATGTTCGACTTGCCGCCCATGCCCACCACCAGGATGACCCAGCACAGCGCAATGCCGAACACGACCGAACCGATGGCGTTGACGTAGCCTTTCGTGCGCGGCGAGAAGTTCGTGTAGAAGACATCGACGCGCACATGCCCCTCCTCCTTCAGCGTGTAGGCGCTGGCGAACAGGAACAGCGCCGCGTACCAGAAGCGCACCAGATCGGCCATGAAGGCCTGCTCGTAGGAGAAGATGAAGCGGAAGAGCACGATCATCAGCTCCGCCGCCACCACCAGCAGCGCCAGCCAGGGAAAGCCGAGCGTGCGGGTGAAAATGGCGAGCACGATGGAAAACGCGATCAACGGCATGTGGACATAGGGCCCGCGCCACTGCGAGCGGCCGAGATCGCCGGCGATCTGATGCCCGACGAGCCCCTCCAGCAACCCTTCCACCCGCAGAAACGAGATCACCATGTCGGCAAGACCGACGGTCAGCACCGTCCAGAAGGCGGCGCGGATGATGAAGGCGTTGATATCGGAGATCCGCCGGGAATCGACGCGCAACGGCGTGTCGCGATGCGTCTGCACGTAGCCCGCCGCCAGCGCGATCGCCACCACGTAGAGCCCCGCCTGCAACACGGCGAGAGGATCCCCGGAGACATAGGCCTCCGGACCCGGCATCCCCTGCCAATAGGTCAGGTAGTTGTTGAGGAGATAGGCGGCGAGGACGGCAAGAACCGACCAGCCGAAGAGGCGGAATATCATTGCACTCTCATTCGACCTTGCGGCCAGCCGAAGCCCCGTGCCGCTCATTGATCGTTGTCCCGCATCGCCGTGATCTCTGCCTCGTGCGAGCGGGATTGTTGTCCCGGTTCACCGGGAGCGATGTCCCGGATGTTCCCTGCGGCGCGATGTTATCGCCTCCGCCGTCGGGTTTCCAAGCCCGGATGACGCAGCGTCGCGAGGACGCGCATTCCGGATGCATTGAGGAAGACGATACGGAAACGGGCGGGCCCAGAAGGCCCGCCCGGCACCTGACCCGACGATCACACGGTGATGCCGAGAACGCGGTTGCGCTGCTCGGTGTAGCCGGTATCGGCCAGAAGCATCCAGCGGCCGAGATCGGAGCGCGCCTTGGCGAAGCTCTCATGCGTGCGCTTGGCGAGATCGGAATGCTCCACCGTCTGGGCGAACACCTCCTCGGAGGCCTCGCCGAAGGCGTCGTAGATCTCGTTGGAGAACTTCCTCAGCTTCACGCCATGCTCGTTGATCAGCTTGTCGAGATAGATGCCGTTGTTCTGGTTCGTCTCGGCGGCCTGCATGGCGTTTTCCTCCATGCATGCGGCCTTGATGATCTGCTGGTCGGCCTTCGACAGGCCGGAGTACCAGGACTTGTTGGTGCCCAGCGCCAGTTGCAGCCCCGGCTCGTGCATGCCGGGATAGTAATAGTATTTCGCCGCCTCGTAGAGCTTCAGGAAGTAGTCGTTCCACGGGCCGACCCACTCGGTCGCATCAAGGGCGCCGGAGACGAGGTTTTCGTAGATCTGGCCGCCGGGCAGAGAGACCGGAGACGCGCCGAGCTTGGCCATGACGTCGCCGCCAAGCCCGGGAATGCGCATTTTCAGGCCCTTCAGGTCGTCGGCCGTCTCGATTTCCTTGTTGAACCAGCCGCCCATCTGCACGCCGGTGTTGCCGGCGGAAAACGCCTGCACGCCGAAGCCGTCGGAAAGCTCGTCCCACAGCTCCTGGCCGCCGCCGAACTTCATCCAGGCATCCATCTCGGGATAGGTGAGGCCGAAGGGAACGGAAGCGAAATAGGCAAAGGCGGGATGCTTGCCCTTCCAGTAGTATTCGGCGCCGATATAGGCCTGGGCATTGCCGGACGCCACTTCATCGAAGCTGTCGAAGGCCCCCACGCGCTCGCCGGCGGCGAAATATTCCACGTTCAGACGCCCCTCGGAGAGTTCCCCGATACGCGCGGCGAGACGCTGCGCGGAGGTGCCCAGGCCCGGGAAATCCCGAGGCCAGGTGGAGACGATGACCATGTCGGTGACATTCTGCGCGTGCACGGCGGGTGCGGCGAGCGTGGTGGCCGCAGCGGCGCCCGCGCCAAGCCCGGCATTCTTCAAAAATGAGCGACGATTCATGAAAAACCTCCCAAACTGAATGTGCGCGTCCGGCGAGCCGCGCATTCAACGGCGCCTCCTCCGGTCTCCCCTCCCGGTTTGAAGCGCGCCAATCCCCGTATAACGGGTCCTGGCTCTGATATAAAGCGCATGTCCTGGCGGTATACAAGGAAAAGTCCCGCAAACAGCCACGACTTATAAATTCGATATTATATGGCGCGTTTTTGTGCAGACGAATACGAAGATCCGGACCACGATGAATTCATCTTTGCTTTCCGCCACCGCCTTTTGCGGTGTCCGGACAGCACTGCACCGAGATCCCCGAACGCGGGAAACCCGGCCTCCGCCCGGCGATTCCCGCCGGAAGGACAGGTATCCTTACGAAGCAGTCTCGAAAAAGGCAAGCAGTGCTGACGTAATTGCCGCCACGATCAACGACACCAGAATGGCCCCGGCCCGGCTCCTGTCCGCAACCGGGCGCATGGGTCCGTCCGACCTTGGCGGCGGGTTGCGTTCGCCCCGCCGCCGCCGATCGGATCGTCCGTTGCGACGCCGCTATTAGCCGTCGTCACCGCGTTGTCACACGGTGATGCCGAGCACCCGGTTGCGCTGTTCGGTGTAGCCGGTATCAGCCAGCAGCATCCAGCGCCCCAGATCGGCCCGCGCCTTGACGAAGCTCTCGTGGATGCGCCGCGTCAGATCGGAATGCTCGACGGTGGTCTGGAACACCGCTTCGGCGGCCACGCCCATCTCGTCCAGCACCTCGTCGGGGAAGCGGCGCAGCTTCACCCCGTGCTCGTTGACCAGCTTGTCGAGATAAATGCCGCTATTGTGGTTGAACTCGGCCGTCATCATGGCGTTCTCCACCATGCAGGAGGCCTGGATGATCTCCTGATCGACCTTCGACAGGCTGGTCAGCCAGGACTTGTTGACGCCCATGGAAAGCTGCGAGGCGGCCTCGTGCAGGCCCGGATAATAGTAGTACTTCGCCACCTCGTAGTACTTCAGGAAGTAGTCGTTCCACGGCCCGATCCATTCCGCGGCATCGATGGTGCCGGCGACCAGCGCCTCGTAGCTCTGGCTGGCGGGCAGCGAGACGGGGGCGACGCCGAGCTTCGACATGATGTCACCGCCGAGCCCGGGAATGCGCATCTTGAGGCCGCGCAGATCGTCGACGGAATTGATCTCCTTGTTGTACCAGCCCGCCATCTGCGTGGCGGTGTTGCCGGCCGCGAAGGGTTGCAGGCCATATTCGTCGCCAAGCTCGTCCCACAGCTGCTGGCCGCCGCCGAACTTCATCCACGCGTCCATCTCGGCATAGGTGAGGCCGAAGGGAACGGAGGTGAAATAGGAAAAGCCGGGGTTCTTGCCCTTGAAGTAGTAGTCGGCCGAGCAATAGGCCTGGGCATTGCCCGACGCCACTTCATCGAACACGTCGAAGGCGCCCACGCGCTCGCCCGCGGCGAAATACTGAACGTTGATACGGCCTTCGGTGAGATCGGAAATACGCTTGGCGAGCCGCTGACTACCGGTGCCGGGGCCCGGAAAATCCCGGGGCCAGGTGGCGACGATCACCATGTCGGTGGTGGTCTGAGCCCTGACCGCCGGTGCCGCGAGCACGGCAGTGGCGGTGGCCGCGGTTCCGACGCCGGCATTCTTCAAAAATGAGCGACGATCCATAATCGTATCCTCCCAATAGGTGCGCAAGCTTATGACGCAGCGCTTGTGTCACGCGCCTCTGCGATAAGAGGCGACCAGAACCCCGCGAAGGGCCCGGAATTCGCTATATTGCGCAGGTGCCGGCCTCGCACAAGAAAAAGTCACGTAGAGCCCTTCGATCGGAATATCTGCCGCACCCGAATTGCCGCAACGGCAATTTATTTCGCTAAACATGCCAATTGCGCATCCCTGTCTCTCCACCCCAGGCAAACCGGCGCGAAAGCGGACATGAAAAAGGGCGATACGGTCTCCCGCATCGCCCTCGTTTCGTCGCCGTTCCCGCCGTTCAGGCGGTCCCGCCCGACAGCAAGCGCCGTAGGGTCACGGCACTACACGCTGATGCCCAGCACGCGGTTGCGCTGCTCGGTGTAGCCGGTATCGGCCAGAAGCATCCACCGGCCCAGCTCGGAGCGCGCCTTGACGAAGCTCTCGTGCGTGCGCCTGGTGAGATCGGAGTGTTCCACCGTCTCGGCGAACACCTCCTCGGAGGCCTCGCCGAACGCGTCGTAGATCTCGTCGGAGAACCGCTCCAGCTTCACGCCGTGTTCCTTGATCAGCTTGTCGAGATAGATGCCGTTATTGTGGTTCGTCTCGGCCATCTGTACGGCGTTCTCTTCCATGCAGGCGGCCTTGATGATCTGCTGGTCGATCTTCGGCAGGCTGGTGTACCACGACTTGTTGGTGCCCAGCGCAAGCTGCGAACCCGGCTCGTGCATGCCGGGATAGTAGTAGTATTTCGCCGCCTCGTAGAGTTTCAGGTAGTAGTCGTTCCAGGGGCCGACCCATTCGGTGCCGTCGATGGCGCCGGAGACGAGGTTTTCGTAGATCTGGCCGCCGGGCAGCGAAACCGGCGAGACGCCGAGCTTGGCCAGCACGTCGCCGCCGAGGCCCGGCATGCGGAATTTCAGGCCCTTCAGGTCGTCGGCCGTCTCGACCTTCTTGTTGAACCAGCCGCCCATCTGCACGCCGGTATTGCCGGCGGCGAAATTCTGCAGGCCGTAGCTGTCGGCCAGTTCGTCCCACAGCTCCTGGCCGCCGCCGAACTTGATCCACGCATCCATCTCGGCATAGGTGAGACCAAAGGGAACCGAAGTGAAATAGGCCCAGGCCGGATGCTTGCCCTTCCAGTAATAATCGGCGCCGATATAGGCCTGCGCGTTGCCGGACGCCACTTCATCGAAGCTGTCGAAGGCCCCCACGCGCTCGCCGGCGGCGTAGTACTGCACGTTGATGCGACCTTCCGTCAGTTCGCCGATGCGCGCGGCAAGGCGCTGGGCGGAGGTGCCGAGACCGGGGAAATCCCGCGGCCAGGTGGAGACGATGACCATGTCGGTGGTGGTCTGTGCCCTGACCGCGGGCGCAGCCAGGGTGGTGGCCGCGGCGGCGGTCGCACCGATGCTGGCGTTCTTCAAGAACGAACGACGATCCATAATGTATTCCTCCCGAGTAAAACGTGCGCGACACGCGTTGCCGCGCTCACGACGGCGCCCCGCCCCGGGTCCCGACCGGGGTGCGGCGCCTGGCCCCGCCAAGGCGGAATCCGTCTACAGGATATAAAACGCACAGCCCCGCAGTTTACAAGTTAAATTGCCGTTTCTATGTGGAAATCTGTACGTAAACACCTGTATTATATGGCCGTTTGTATAGAATAGGATAGATTCCATGACCCGACCGATCGTTCTTGTCTCGGCAGATGTCCGCCCCGGCGACGGCCATGAGTGGCACGCGGCCGCCGCGACCTATCTGGAGGCGGTGATCACCGGTTCGGATGCCGTGCCGCTGGTTCTGCCATCGCTGGGTGCGGCGATCGATCTCGATGCGGTGCTGACCCGCGTCGACGGCGTGATGCTGACCGGCGCGCGCTCCAACGTTCATCCCTCGCTTTATGGCGGCGTGGCCAGCGCGGAAAACGGCCCCTACGATCCCCAGCGTGACGCAACCACTCTGCCGCTGGCGCGTCGGGCGCTGGAACTGGGCATCCCGCTGCTGGCGATCTGCCGCGGAATGCAGGAGCTGAACGTGGCGCTGGGCGGCACGCTGGCGACCGAGATCCAGTCCCTGCCGGGGCGGAGGGATCATCGCGCGGCGCAATCGGACGTCCAGGACGAACGCTACGGCCTTGCCCACGAGATCGAGGTGGAGGCGGGAAGCTGCCTTGCAGCCGTGCTGGGCACTGCTCCGGACGGCGGGGTGACGCGCGTGAACTCGCTGCACCGGCAGGCTGTCGACATGCTGGCGCCAGACCTTCTCGCCGACGCACGCGCTGAGGACGGCACGATCGAGGCCGCCCACCCGCAGGCTGCGAAGGGCTGGGCGCTCGCCACCCAGTGGCACCCCGAATACTGGGTCGCCTCCGACGAGACCTCGAAGAAAATCTTCGCCGCATTCGGAAAGGCGATGCGGGCGCGCATGCGGCGGGCGGAATAGGAGGGACGAGTTCCCCCTGCCGGGGCTTCGCATGCATCGTTGCCGTCCCCGCGAGCCCGTTACGGGGGCTTCTTCCTGAAAGGAGAAACGCACCGGGCTATTCTTTTTGCCAACAGGCACTAGTGTTGGACGCGCGGCGCCGCAAGAAGCGGTGCATCGGAATAGGTGAGGGAGAAAGACGGAAATGAGCGACAACAAACGCCGGATGCTGCGCTCCAGGGCCTGGTTCGACAATCCCGACAATCCGGCCATGACCGCGCTCTACCTGGAGCGCTACCTGAATTTCGGCCTCACCCGCGAGGAGCTGCAGTCGGGCAAGCCGATCATCGGCATCGCCCAGACCGGCTCGGACCTCTCGCCCTGCAACCGGCATCACCTGGAACTCGCCAAGCGCGTGCGCGACGGCATCCGCGAGGCGGGCGGCATTGCGTTCGAGTTTCCCGTCCACCCGATCCAGGAAACCGGCAAGCGCCCGACGGCGACACTCGACCGCAACCTCGCCTATCTGGGGCTCGTCGAACTGCTCTACGGCTATCCGATCGACGGCGTGGTGTTGACCATCGGCTGCGACAAGACCACGCCCGCCTGCCTGATGGCTGCGGCGACCGTCAACATCCCGGCCATCGCGCTTTCCGTCGGGCCGATGCTGAACGGCTGGTACAAGGGGCAGCGCACCGGCTCGGGCACCATCGTGTGGAAGGCGCGCGAGATGCTGGCGGCCGGCGAGATCGACGTCGGCGGCTTTGCCGACCTCGTCGCCTCCTCCGCTCCCTCGGTCGGCTATTGCAACACCATGGGCACGGCGACGACGATGAATTCGCTCGCCGAAGCGCTGGGCATGCAGTTGCCGGGCGCGGCCGCCATTCCCGCCCCCTATCGCGAGCGCGGGCAGATGTCCTATCTCACCGGCAAGCGCATCGTCGACATGGTGCACGAGGACCTGAAGCCCTCCGATATCATGACGCGCCAGGCCTTCGAGAACGCGATCGTCGTCAATTCAGCGATCGGCGGCTCGACCAACGCGCCCATTCACCTCAACGCCATCGCCCGGCACCTCGGCGTACCGCTCGACAATGACGACTGGCAGGAGATCGGCCACCACGTGCCGCTTCTCGTCAACATGCAGCCGGCGGGCGAATATCTTGGCGAGGACTACCACCATGCCGGTGGCGTGCCGGCGGTGATCGCGGAGCTGATGAAGGCGGGGATGCTGCCGCATGCCGATGCGATAACGGCCAATGGCAAGCCGATCGGCGAGAATTGCGAAGGCGCCGAGAACCTCGACACGAAGGTCATCCGTCCCGTCGCCGACCCGCTGATGAGGGACGCGGGCTTCGTCAACCTGAAGGGCAACCTGTTCGACAGCGCGATCATGAAGACCAGCGTGATCACGCCCGAGTTCCGCGCCCGCTATCTGGAAAACCCGGACGACCCGAACGCCTTCGAGGGGCGCGCCGTCGTCTTCGAGGGGCCGGAGGACTATCACGACCGGATCGAGGACCCGGCGCTCGCCATCGACGAGAGCTCGATGCTGTTCATCCGCGGCACCGGCCCGATCGGCTATCCCGGTGGAGCGGAGGTGGTGAACATGCAGCCGCCGGCCGCCCTGATCAAACGGGGCATCACGGCGCTGCCCTGCATCGGCGACGGCCGGCAATCGGGCACGTCCGGTTCGCCATCGATATTGAACGCCGCACCGGAGGCGGCAGCCGGCGGCGGGCTCGCGCTTCTGCGGACCGGCGACCGCGTGCGCATCGATCTCAACAAGGGCATGGCGAACGTCCTGATCGGCGACGCGGAACTTGCCGAACGCCGCAAGGCGCTGGAGGCGGCCGGCGGCTTTGCCTACGCCCCAAACCAGACCCCCTGGCAGGAGATCCAGCGCGCGCTCGTCGACCAGTTCGACAAGGGCATGGTGCTGAAGCCGGCGGTCAACTACCGCGATGTCGGCAACTCCGCGCCGGCCGTGGGAAGCCACGGTATCCCCGGCGTGCCGCGCGACAATCACTGAAGCGGGCGGATGCCCTCATGAAAACAGCCACCTGCTCCCCTCTCCCCCACAAGGGGGAAGGGGGGCCCACTGATTGCGCACGGCACACCAGCACCCTGTCTGCTTGAACTGTGCGAGAGAGAGGGTGCGGAAGGGAGCGCATCGACGCCCCACGCAAAAGGGCTGCCCGCGTGACGGACAGCCCTTCGAATTTCGCAACAGATACAGAGCCTGTTACGCCGCCGGCTGGTAGAGCCGCGACTGTACCAGGCCGGAGCCGGACAGCCTGTCGAGCGCCTTGGCGCCGGCGAGAACGCCGAGATCGACCAGCGGCTCGACGATGATCACCGTCATGTAGGCCGCGCCGAAAGAGGCGACGTTGGCCATGTTCTCGGCACCGAAGCCCTGGCCGTAGAGCGCCCAGAACCCGACCCAACACACGATGCCGCCCTGGTAGGCCGTGGAAAGCGCCAGCGCCTGGGAGTACTTCACGTCCTTGTAGGCGGTGGCGGCGGGAATGATGCGCTTGGCGAGGAAGCTCATCGCATAGAGCGGCACGATGATCGTCGTGACGTTCATGCCATATTGCGGCAGGTCGAAGGGCGCGAAGAACAGCCCCTGAAAAAGCAGGCCCAGCGCCAGACCGAGGCTCGCCGGACCCGCGCCGAAGATCAGGAAGAGCGTCGAGCCGAGGATCAGGTGAACCTCGGAAACGCCGACGGGATGATGCGGCAGCACCTGGAAGAAGCAGAAGACCAGCGCGGTGGTGATCACCGTGCGCGCGGCGAGCGCGGAGGCGCCGCCGATCCGGCCGAGGCCGTTGCCGCTTTCGCGCACGGTATCGAGCGCCATCTTGCCGGCAAGCCCGAGGGCGGCCGCGCCCGTGGCATAGCTCAGGACGATCTTGGCGCCGTCGACGACGCCCGGTTCGATATGCATGTCGTTCCTTTCCCCGCACCCTTCGTGCGGGTTCGTGGCGCATGCCGCAAGACGGCAGCGCCGGTTGAGGCCGATATCCGGGCAGGTCTCCTGACTCACGCCTCAACACCGAAACTCCACCTTCCCGGGCTTTTCGCCCAGTGGCTTTGCCTCCCGGGCGTATCGCCCGGTGGACAACAGGAGCCGGCTCCGCGTTCACAGTTGCGAGGGCAGTCACGGATCAGGCCCCCGATTGGGTCGGCCTTGCCGTGTTCCCATTTAATCCCGCGGGCTTTGCCCGCATGGAACCCGAACACCGCATCCTAGACCAGATTCGATCCTCGGGGAAAGGCACACTGCGGGAATTCGCGATCACGACGGGCCCGCTCTTGTCACGCCCTTCGTCCGCCCGCATAGTTCCGCCCCTGGGGTGATCACGGGGCGGACATGGAGCCATGAGGAGGGCGCTCTATGACGCATGTTCTTATATTGGGTGCCGCCGGCATGATCGGCGCCCGCCTGGCGATGCGCATCGCGGAAAACGGCACCATAGGCGGGCAACCGGTCGACCGGCTGACACTTGCCGACGTCGTCGAGCCCGAGGCCCCCGCGATCGCCGCTGCGCCGGCTGCCCTGCCCATTGAGACATTCGCCGCCGATATCTCCGATCCGGAAACGGCGGAACGGCTCGTCTGCCTCAAGCCCGACATCATCGTGCATCTGGCCGCGATCGTTTCCGGCGAGGCGGAGGAGGATTTCGACAAGGGATACCGGGTCAATCTGGAAGGCACCCTGCGGCTTCTGGAGGCGTTGCGCGCCGCCCGCCATGTCCCCCGGCTTGTCTTCGCCTCGTCCATCGCCGTCTACGGCGCGCCCTATCCCGAGCGCATTACCGACGAGCACCACCTGACCCCGCTCACCTCCTACGGCACGCAGAAGGCGATCTGCGAACTGCTGATCGCGGACTATTCGCGAAAGGGATACGTCGATGCGGTCGGGCTCAGGCTTCCCACCATCGTGGTGAGGCCCGGCAAGCCCAACAAGGCGGCTTCGGGGTTCTTTTCCTCCATCATCCGCGAGCCGCTGAACGGCGAGGTGGCGACGCTGCCCGTGCCCACCACCGTGCGCCACTGGATGGCGAGCCCGCGCGCCGCCGTGAGCTTTCTCGAACGCGCCGCAACCATGGACACGCAGCCGCTGGAAGGCCGCCGCAACCTGACCATGCCGGGCATCTCGGTCACCGTGCAGGAACAGATCGACACGCTTCGCGAGCTTGCCGGCCAGCAACGCGTCAAACTCATCCGCTATCAGCCGGACGAGAGGATCACAGCCATCGTCGCGGGCTGGCCGCGCGACTTCAACACCTTCCGCGCCCGCAGCCTCGGCTTCGCCCCCGACAGGAGCTTTACCGACATCGTGCGCACCTACGCGACCGAAGAAGGCATCCGGCTGTAGGGCAAGCCTGCACGCCTGCACGCAACGCGCGAACGGGGGTGAGCGCAAGGTGGTTTCAGGATCTGCGGAGGTTGTGGCGCTCGATCGTGTGCAGCGACTGGGGCAGCGAGAAGCCCTTCAGCATGCGGGTGCCGAGTGCCTCGCTCGGCCCGCCCCAGGTTTGCGCGAAGGCCTGCGAGCAGACGATGCTTCCCGGCTGGGACTTGGCGATATCCTCCAGCCGGCTAACCAGATTGACCGTCTGGCCCACCACCGTGAAGTCGAGCCGATCGCGCGAGCCGATATTGCCGTAAACGACGGGCCCGAGATGGAGCGCGGCCGCAAAGCAGGGGAACACCCCGCCGCAGCTGGGAGCGAGCGCCACGTCGCGCAGGACAGCATCGGCCGCGTTCACCGCCGCCACCGCCTGGCCGCAGGCAATCGCGGCATTGACCGACCCGTCAACGGGAAAGATCGCCAGCAGTCCGTCGCCGAGGAACTTCAGCACCTCCCCCCGATTGGCCTTCACCCCGTCGGCCACCGCCTCGAAATAGGTGTCGAGAATGGAAAGCAGCTGCGCCTCGGAGCAGCGTTCCGACAGCGCGGAGGAACCACACAGATCGGTGAAGAGCACGACCGCGTCGAGATGGCCCATGTCGCCACGCCGGAAGGCGCCCGACATCACCCGTTCCGCCGGCCCGCGACCAAGATAGGTGGTGAGCAGCGAGCGGGCCGAACGGCGCATGGCGACCGGCTCCAGTGTCGCTGCCAGGGCATGGCGCAGCGACATGATCCGCTCCGCCGTCGCCTCATCCAGCTTTTCGGAAAAGACGAAGGCGCCGCCCTGAACCGAACCGTCGCCGTAGATGAAGGGGATGGCGATGTAGTCGCGTCCGCCGATTTCAGCCTGTTCGTGCAGGCTCTCGTGATCGTCGGGGGAAAGGGCCGTGAGATCGTACCGCCGGGGCGCGCGCGTCTGCACCACCGCCTGGAACGGACTGCCGAAATAGGCGGGGCCCTCCAGGGTCTCGCGGTCGACGACATAATCCTCGACGTGATCCGGCCGCCACACCACGCCCCACGCGGACATCAGCGGATCGGCGAGGCGTTGGCCGATGCGGCAGCGGATGAGCGGCAGGCCGGCATCGATCAGCCATCGGCAGACGCCGTCAACGATATCGGCCGGAGAATCGAAAAGCCGCGCCTCGCGGATGAGCCAGTCTTCCAGCCCGTCCAGCGTCTTGCGCGGCTTCACATCATTTGCGGTCATGTTTCGACGGCCCCGCCCACGTTGCCCTTGCGAACCAGGATACCCTGGCGGACCAAGATACCCTTGCGGAACTCACCGCAAGGGGTTGGCGGGACATAGGGCCTCGCGGCTCCGCTGGCAATCGCGTTGCCTGCGGGCCGGGCGCCAGACGCTTAAACGACCGCCAGGTCGCGCGCCTCGTTGCGGTCGCCGGCGTGGACCAGCTCGTAGAAGACCACCTGGCCTTCCTTAAGCAGGTTAAGGCCCGCCGCCTTGACCGCGTTCATATGGACGAAGACGTCGCTTCCGCCATGGTCGGGCTCGATGAACCCGAAGCCCTTGCGCGGGTCGAACCACTTCACATTTCCGTTTTCCATTTTTGTTTTTCCTTATTTCATGAAATATCGAAGCCGGCGCACATGTTTGCGCAGCCAGCTTGTGCAACACTTGCGGTTCTTCAAAAAGATCCGCCGGAAGGGAACCATCCGGGCCATGCGCAACGGGGACACAAAGCGGTCCCGACTTTCGCGCTGGCTCTTTTTTCTTTTTTCACCGGGGCATTCCGCCCCAGGCTGAGCCGTTTCGGTCTCAATTCATCTTGGATGGTGGACCGGTGTGGTTAAAAGATGGTGCATGAGCTGTCCGAATTCAAGCACGGTGAAACCCGTGCGCAATGACCGCCATGGAACAAATGCGAAAAATGATCGGGCATCTGCCTTTTCGCCGCCTCCCTGCCGTGCAAGATGGAGGACAACGCAAGAACACGGAACCGGACATGACCGACTGGCTGAACCACGCCGGCCTTGAAAGCATTTGCGCGCCCGAACCCACCAGCGAGACGCCGGGGTCTCGCTGGTGAAAGAGCATGAGCGAGACGACGAACCCGATATCGACGACGTTGGCGGTTCCGCGGGCGGACGGCGACCGAAAAGCACGTTTTCCGGCTTCGGACTGGATCTGCCGGGCCATTTCGCGGCCAAACACCCCGCGATCGCCGCTCTCCTGCTCGTTCTGGTGATCGTCGCCTCGGCGCTGGCGATCCCGAAGCTGCATTTCGACGACAATCTCCAGCGCATCTTCGCCTCGCGCGCGGAAACCTCGGAATCGCTGACGAGCGGGCGCAACGTGGTGGTGCTGGTGGAAAGCGAGCGCGCCTTCACGGCTGACGACTTCTCCGCCATGCGCGACTTCTCGCTTGAGCTGCAACTTCTCGACGGTGCGGAATTCGTGCTCTCGCCCTTCTCGATGCGCTTTCCCACGGCCGATCGGGACCATCCGGGCGAGGCCGTCTTTCCCTTCGACATCAAGGACGCCGATATCGGCGCACGGCTTGCAGCCTACCGCGCGAGCGAACCCGACATCCGGCCTCTCATTTCGAAGGACATGAAGAGTGCGCTCATTTTCGTGGCGCTCGACGGCACATTGAAACGCGGCCAGCTGCGCGCCAAACTCAGCGATATCCGCACGCTTTCGAAGGACTTCACCAAAACCGGCCTCACCTACGAACTGACCGGCGTCGATGCCATCGCCTTCGATATCTCGGGGGCGATCAAGTCCGACCTCATCCGGTTGAACGGGGCGGGCTGCGTCATCGCCATCGTCCTCGCCTTTCTGATCTTCGGCACGCTGCGCACGACGCTGGTGGTGGCCGCCCCCGCGCTCGTCGGTGCGGGCGTGTCGCTGGCGCTGTTCGTCGCCTTCGGCTTTCCCGTCACGGTGCTTTCCAACGTGGTGCCGATCCTGGTGCTGGTGCTCGGCATCGCCGACAGCATTCATCTGACCATGCACTATCTGGTGGAAACCGAAGGCACCCGGCGCGAACGGCTGACGCAGACCATCTCCGACGTCGGCCCTGCCTGCGCGCTCACCGCGCTCACCACCGCCATCGGCTTCGGCGCGATCGGCGCCACGTCGAACGCACCTTTGCGCGAGCTGGCCATTCTGGGAGCCGCCGGCGTGATGGCCTCCTATCTGGTGGTGCTGGTCGGTTTCACGCTGATCGCTCCCTATTGCCGGCCGCCGGCGAAGAAACGGCGCGGGGTGCTGATGCGCGCGCCGGTGCCAGCCTTTTTCGAGCGTTGGGCGCTGGGTCGAACGCGGCTCGTCATCGCCGTCGCCGTTGTCGTCATGGCCGGCGGACTCTGGTCGATCTCGCGCACGGAGATGTGGTTTCCGCTCTTCCAGAACATGCCGGAAACGAGCGACGTCAGGCTTGCCAACGACCGCATCGAGAAGGCTTTCGGCGGCTATTTCCGGCTGTGGATCGATCTCGACGTTTCCGGCGACAACGCGCTCGAGACGAAGGCCGGCTGGGCGCGGATGAAGAACCTCGTGGAAAAGGTGGAAGCCGCCGCGCCCGACTATTCGGTGCTCTCCGTCGTCACCGCCGCGCGCTGGCTGGGCGAACCGGACCGCGCGCCGAGCGAGGAGGAACTCGCAAAGCTCGATACCGCCCAGCGCACGCAGCTTCTCTCGCCCGACGGCAAGACCGCGCATGTCATCGTGTTCGTGCCCGAGCCGATGCGCGACCACACCACGCTGCGCCTGCAGGACGCCATCACCACGGCGGCGAAAAGCGCGGGTGCGCAGCGCATCTACGGCTTCCCCGCCGTGCTGCGCCACAACGCCCTGCCGATGATCCGCCAGCTTGCGGAAGGCCTGATGGGGGCCTGCATCGTTGCGGTGATCGTGGTCGCCGGCGCCTTCCGCTGGCCGATGCTGGCGCCCGCCCTGCTGTTTCCCAACGTGCTGCCGCTGGTCATATCCGCCGCGGCGCTTCATCTGGTCAACAACGGACAGGTCAATCCCACCGCCGTGCTGGCGCTGACGGTGGCCTTCGGCATCGCGGTGGACGATTCCATCCACTTCGCCAACCGCTACCGGCTGGAACGCTCCATCGGTCTGGACGTTGACGAAGCGCTACGGGTGGCGATCGGCCAGACCGGCCGGGTGATGATCATCACCACGGTGCTGATCGCGGCCGGCGTCATGGTGACGCTGACCAGCGCGTTCGCCACCGTCAGGCTGTTCGGCATCATGCTGATCCTGACGTTCTTCGTGGCGCTTCTGGCGGATCTGTTGCTGCTGCCCGCCATCCTGCGCCTGAAATGGCTCCGACGTCCCAAATGGTTTGCCGAGACATGATTGAACGACGCCTCACCATCGCCTTTGCCGCAACGCTTGGCCTTTTGACAGCGGTCCTTCCCGCCGCCGCCGACCCCGCGCTCGGCACCGCCACCGGCCGCTGGGCCGGCAAGGGCTGGGTGAAAAAGCCGGGCGATGCGGCAAAGCAGATCGTGCGCTGCCGCATCGCATCCGATTTCGAGGCGCCGCGCCTGTCGATCGACGGCAAGTGCGCCGCCTCGGGCACGAATTTTCCGGTCAAGGGCTATATCGACGAGACGAGCGGGCGCTTCACCGGGCGCTGGTACAGCCCGACAAGCAGCGCGGTCGCCCCGGTGACGGGCCGCGCGCGCGGCAAGACCGTTGCCATCAGTTTCACGTTTCCGGGAAAGGAAGGCCACAAGCCGGTTTCCGGAAATCTGAGCTGGGAAAAGGGCTCGGACGAACTGGTGCTGACCAGCACCGACGGCACGAACGAGCTGAGCCGGATCGTGTTCGAGCGGTGAGACGGAAAAGCGGACGGCGCTGACGCGCCAGCTGATTTGCTGGCTTCCGGGTCTGGCCATGCCGCTTCGCGACAGACCGCCCGGAATGAGGAGTTTGTGGCGGGCTTGAAGCCAACTCCACACTCCCTCATTCCGGACAAGCGAGGCGAAGCCGAGTGCCGATCCGGAATCCAGCGACCAAGCGCGCCCGCAAGGGCGCACCGATCGCCATTCCCTCTTTTCCCCGTCCCTACCTCTGCATCACGATCTCCGGCCCCATCAGCGCGTAGGGCAGGAAGGTCGAGAGCGGCTCGATGTAGGTCACCAGGATCAGGAACAGGAACAGGATCGCCACGAACGGCGCCGAGGCGCGCACGACCTGCACGAGCGACATTCCCGTTATGCCCGATGTCACGAACAGGTTGAGCCCGATCGGCGGCGTGATCATGCCGATCTCCATGTTCACCACCATGATGATGCCCAGATGCACAGGATCGACGCCGAGCTTCATCGCGATCGGGAACACCACCGGCGCCACGATCAGCAGCAGGCCCGAGGGCTCCATGAACTGACCGCCGAGCAGCAGCAGCAGGTTGATCGCGATCAGGAAGGTGAACCAGTTGAAGCCGGCGCCCACCATCCAGTCGGTGATCGCCTGCGGGATGCGTTCCGATGTCAGCACATGGGCGAACAGCAGCGCGTTGACGATGATGAACATCAGCATGATGGTCGTGCGCGCGGCGTCGATCATCACCTTGCGCGTTTCCGCGTTGGTGAAGGCGGGGATGAAGGCGCAGAGGATCTGCCACAGGTTGCGCCGCCAGATCGCCAGCGAATGCAGATAGGCGGTGCCGATGCCGGCGGTGCGCCGGTCGGCCCTGAGCACGGGATAGTAGGCCAGCACCGCGAGCGCCAACACCACTCCCGCCCAGAAGCGCGTCTCCAGCCCCAGCCCCTGCAGGAAGAAGAACGACAGGATCAGCCAGATGAACAGCACCGCCAGCGCGTAGATCGTGGCGGAGAAGCCGACGCGCGCATTGGGTCCGTCCTCGTCCCTCACCCACGGCACATCCTTCAGGGGGCCCATGTCGCGATAGATGAAGACGGCGATGATGAAGGAATAGACCGCGGCCACGGCTGCGGCTTCCGTCGGCGTGAAGACGCCGCCATAGATGCCGCCCAGGATGATGATGATCAGGAACAGCCCCCAGCCGGCATCGCGGCCGGCGGCGACCACCTCATGCACGCCGGCGAACGGCTGCTTGGGCATTTTCTTGATCCGGGCGTTGATGTAGATCGCCACCATCAGCATGAGGCCCGCCACGATCCCGGGAATGACACCGGCCAGGAACATGCGCCCGACCGACACGTCGGTCGCCGCCGCATAGACCACCATGACGATGGAGGGCGGGATCAGAATGCCGAGCGTACCGGCATTGGCGATGACGCCGGCGGCGAAGTCCTTGGTGTAGCCGACCTCGCGCATGCCGGCGATGGCGATGGTGCCGATGGCGACCACGGTCGCCGGCGAGGAGCCCGACAGCGCCGCGAACAGCATGCAGGAGAACACCGCCGCGATCGCCAGGCCGCCGCGCACATGGCCGACGGCGGCAATCGCGAAGCGGATGATGCGCCGCGCCACGCCGCCCGTCGACATGAAGGCGGAGGCGAGAATGAAGTAGGGGATCGCCAGCAGCGTGTAGTTCTGCGAGGCGGTGAAAAGCTGTTGCGCCACCGACGACATGGAATCGTTGGAGAACAGCGCGATGGCCAGGACGCTGGATAGGCCCAGCGAGATGGATATGGGGACGCCCAGAAACAGCAGCGTCAGCACCATGACGAAAAGAGTTGCGGCTTCCATGGTGCTCAGTCCTTCAACGCGTCTTTGTTTTCGGCGACGAGATCTTCGGCCTCATGTGCCGCGATCATCATTTCCCGCTCGCCCTTGATGATGGCGATGGCAGCCTGCAGGCAGCGGAAGGCGAAGAAGGCGAGCCCCGTGGGCAGCACCAGATAGACGATCCAGCGCTGCACGCGCTCCTTGGTGCCGAACAGGTGCTGGATGATATCGGGATAGCGCAGGTCGTCGAGGCCGATGCCGGTGCGGAAATTCAGCGTCCAGTAGGCGATGGCGCCGCCACGGGTGTGGATGCCGAAGATCTGCAGCCAGTCGGCCGAAATGAGAATGCAGGCGTAGAGCACGCCGCACAGCGCGCCGAAGACCGCTAGGATACGGAAGATTTTCGGCGGAAACAGCCGGATGCCGGCATCGACGCCGAGATGCGAGCCGATTTTCACGCCGTAGTTCATGCCGAACAGGATCATCCAGGCAAACAGCAGCCGGGTGAATTCGAGCGCCCCACCCCAGCCGGTGTTGAAGCCGTAGCGCGCCACCACCTGGGTAAAGGAGACCAGCGTCATCAGCGCCAACAGCAGCGCCAGCACGATCTCCTCGAAATGGGCGATGACCTCGGGCCATTGCAGCTCGATGACGTGGATGGTCATGACGAGCGAGGCGAGCGCCAGAATGCGCAGCACCAGTTCCATGTGCTTCCACTTGAAGCCGAGAATATCCGATATGGCGCCAGCCACCGTGCGCGCTTCCGCCGCCAGGTAGATCGCCAGGAACGCCAGCACCAGGGCGGCGATGATCGTTGAGAATTTTGAAGTCACGGCTTCCCCCGCACGCGCCGACGGCAAACCCGTCGGCCGGCAACCCCCGCACCTGTCATCCCCGGGGGCGACTTGTTTTTTTTCAGGCAACCGGGGGAGAGGCCATCAGGCCACTCCCCTTGTTTCAGGTCTTGGCGAAACGAGAGCGTCAGCTGTTGTTGGACGCCAGCGCCGCGTCGATCACGTCCTGCCCGATGTCGTCCTTGAACTTGTCCCACACGGGCTTCATCGTATCGACCCACTGCTTGCGCTGCTCGGGGGTCAGCTCGCGAATGGTCGAGCCGGCGTCGATGATGTTCTGCCGGTTGGCGGCTTCCTGCTTGCCGACATTGGCGTTGGCCTCGTCGGTCACGTCCTGGACGATCTTCAGGAACTTCTCGCGCACATCCGGCTCAAGCCCGTTCAGCCACTCGTCCGAGGTCACCAGCAGATAGGCGAGGGCTGCGTGGTTGGTCTCGGTGATGCCGTCCTGCACCTCGAAGAACTTCTGGGTGTAGATGTTGGACCAGGAGTTCTCCTGCCCGTCGACGACGCCGGTCTGCAGCGCGCCGTAGACTTCCTTGAAGGCGAGCTTCTGGGCGTTGGCGCCCATCGCCTCGATCATCGCGACGGAGACGTCGGAGGTCTGCACGCGGAACTTCAGGCCCTTGGCGTCGGAGGGCACCAGCAGCGGCTTGTTGGCCGAAAACTGCTTCATGCCCGACAGCCAGTAGCCCAGGCCCACATAGCCGACATCGGAGATCGAGGTCAGCAGTTCCTTGCCCTTGTCGGAGTTGCCGAAACGCATGGTCGCGTCGAGATCGTTGAACACGAACGGCAGGTCGAACAGGCGGAACTTCTTGGTATAGGCCTCGAACTTCGACAGCGAGGGAGCCGCGAGCTGGACGTCGCCCAGAAGCAGCGCCTCCATCACCTTGTCGTCGTCGAAGAGCTGAGAGTTCGGGAACACCTGCATGCAGGCGACGCCGTTCATCTCCTTGTTGACGCGCTCGGCCAAAAGCGTCGCGGCATCGCCCTTGGGATGACCGTGGGCGGCGACGACGTGGCTGAACTTGATGACCATCTCGCCGTCGTCGCACTCGTCGGCCGCAAGCGCCGGGGCAACAAAGGCGAAGGTGACAGCCGCGGCGGCCGCCAGAACGAACTTTTTCATGAATGTCCTCCCAGACATGATTGGGCTGCCGGCGAAATCCGGCGAAGCCCGATATCTTTAGCAACCGCCGTGCCAGCAGCGGGAGCTGCCACAAGAATGGCGCAAATGTGGCACTTTAGCGAGTCCTGTCGGAAACCCGGAGGCGGAAAATGGGTAGGAATGGAAACACCCGTGGCGCGTCAATGGGTCGGATTCGACACATTGACGCAGGGCGGGAGAGGGAGGGGAAGGCGGAAGGAAGAAAAAGGGTAAAGGAGCGCCTGCGGCGCGCTTGTTGCGCTGGATTCCGGGTCTGGCCATGCAGCTGCGCGGCAGACCGCCCCGAATGAGGGCGTGTGTGGGACGCTTGAAGTCCACCACGACCTCCCTCATTCCGGACGAGCGAGGCGAAGCCGAACGCCGATCCGGAATCCAGCGCAACAAGCGCGGCGAAGCCGCTCCGTTTTCCTTCCTTCCTCCCTTCCTTTCCCCTTCTCCGCGCTCACATCTCCAGCGCTTCTTCCTTTTCCAGCCCGAACTTCTTCATCTTCTCGTAAAGCGCCTTGCGCGACAGGCCCAGCGCCTCGTAGGTGGCCTTGATGGACCCGCCCTGGCGCCGCAGCTCCGCCGCGATCAGGGCCTTCTCGTACTTGCCCACGCGCACCGAAAGCGGCGTTCCGGCACTCTCCTCCGAGGCGTCCGCGCCGGTGCCCGTGCCGGTGATCTTGTCGACGCCGAGCACGAAGCGGTCGGCGACGTTCCTGAGTTCACGCACGTTGCCGGGCCACTCGCGCGCCATCAGCTCCGCCATCACTTCAGGCGTCAGGTCGGGGATCTCGCGGCGATAACGGGCACGCGCCTCGCGCGCCAGATGATGGAACAGCACCGGAATGTCCTCGCGCCGGTCGCGCAAGGGCGGAATGTCGAGGCTCACCACATTGAGCCGATAATAGAGATCGCGGCGGAAACGGCCGGCCGTACTTTCCTTTTCCAGATCGACCTTGGTTGCGGCGACGAAGCGCACGTCGAGCGCGATGGTCTTGTTCGAACCAAGCCGCTCGATGGTGCGGTTCTCGATGACGCGCAGCAGCTTGACCTGCAACTCCAGCGGCATGGATTCGATCTCGTCGAGAAAAACCGTGCCGCCGTCGGCATGCTCCAGCTTGCCGATGCGCTGGCGCGAGGCGCCGGTGAACGCGCCCTGCTCGTGGCCGAAAAGCTCGCTCTCGATGATATCCGCCGGCAGCGCGCCGCAATTGAGCGCGACGAAGGGCCCGTCCTTGCGCACGCCCTCCTCGTGCAGAGCCCGCGCCACCACCTCCTTGCCGGCTCCCGTCTCGCCCAGGATCAGCACGTCGGCATCGGTGGCGGCGAGTGCCTGCACCGCCGTTCTCAGCCGCTCGATCGCCGGCGAACGGCCGACGAGGCGCGCGGCAAGCCCGGCGGTGTCGCCAAGCTGTTCGCGCAGCACGCGGTTTTCCAACACGAGCCGGCGCTTTTCCAAGGCCCGCTCCACCACATTGGCGAGCCGGGCGACGGGAAACGGCTTTTCGATGAAGTCGTAGGCACCCGCCCGCATCGCCTCCACCGCCAGTGGCACGTCGCCATGGCCGGTGATCAGGATGACGGAAAACGCGGTGTCGATGTCGAAGGCGGCCTTCATCAGCGCCAGACCGTCCATCTTCGGCATGCGGATATCGGTGACGAGCACGCCGTAGAAGTCGCGCGAGACGCGGTCGAGCACGCCCTCGGCGTTGGGGTAGGCCTCCACCCGGTGGCCGGCCAATTCCAGCCCCTGTGCCAGCGCCTCGCGCAGGTCGGTCTCGTCATCGACGAAGAGGACGGTTGACTGGTCCATTCAAGAAGTCCCGATACTGTGAAAGGCTAACGGCCGGTGTAGCGCGGTTCGCGCCCGGATTGAAGCAGACGTTGCGGCGCGCCGCTCCCTCTCCCTCACCCGGCCGCGACCAGTTCCGCCTCCGGCAGGCGGACGGCGAAGATGGTGCCCCGCTCGCCTACCGGCATGTCCTCCAGCGCAAGCTGGCCGCCGAAGTCGCGGATGATCTTGTCGGCGATGGAGAGCCCGAGGCCGAGGCCGGCGCCCACCTCCTTGGTGGTGAAGAAGGGATCGAAGATACGGCCGCGTGTGGCGGCATCGATACCGGGGCCATCATCGGCGACCCGGATCACCACCATTCCCGGTTCCTCGCGAACCGTCGTCACCCGGATCGTGCCGCCCTCCTCACCCACCGCGTCGAGCGCGTTGACGATGAGGTTCATCATCACCTGTTCCAGCAGCACGCTATCGGCCCTGACGGCAAGGTCGCGCGGCGGGCGTTCGAACGAAATGGCCGTCTGCCCGCCCTTGATGCGCGGCGAGAGCAGCATCAGCGTCTCGTCGATCACCGGGCCGACTGGTACTGTCCGCGTCTGCGTCCCCGACTTCCTGGCAAAGCCCTTGAGGGTGCGCGAAATGGTGGCCATGCGCTCCACCATGGCGGTGATCTTGCGCAAGGACTCGCCCGCCTCCTCGCAACGCCCGCGCTGAACGAGCAGACCGGCATTGTCGGCCTGGGAACGGATAACCGCGAGCGGCTGGTTGAACTCGTGGCTGAGCGCCGCCGACATCTGGCCAAGCGTCGCGAGTTTTGCGGTCTGGACCAGTTCGTCCTGCGTGCGGCGCAATTCCCGTTCCGCCGTCTCGCGCTCCCTCACCTCCTCGCCCAGACGCTGGTTGGCGCGCCTGAGATCGCGGGTTCGATCGCGCACGCGCCGTTCCAGCCTGAGCGCGGCCGCGCGTTCGCCGCGCAGGCGCGCCTGCAGGCGCAACCGGCGTTCCAGCACGATCCACACGAGCCCGGTAACGATCAACGTCGCCAGAATGGCGATGAGCGCGGCGGTGGCGGCCTGCCGGGTCACGGAACTGGCATCGAAGAAGACCGCGACCGACCAGTCGAGCACCGGCAATTTCTTGGCCGCCTGGAGATAGAGCCTGCGCCCCGTTTCCGATGGCAGCGAGACGAGCAGATGGCCGCCGCGCCGCTCGGGCCGCGCATGCAGGCCTTCGAGTTCCGAGCGGGTGTCGCCCAGCGAAAGCTCCAGCCCCCGCCATTGCGGCCGGTTGGTCGCGATGATCCCGCCAGCCTCGTCAAGCGCGAGAACCGGATCGCGCGACAGTGCCCAGGCCTGCTCGACCCGCGCCAGATCGACCCGCGCCGCCACCACGCCGACGATTCCCCCGTCCGCCCGGACGGCGGAGGCGAAGATATAGCTCGCCGGCCGGCCCGCATGAGTGATCAGAAGCTGCCGGCCAAGCCGGCCTTCGCGCGCCTGTTCGACCGCTTCGCGGATTTCGGTGTCGAACGCATTGCCGACCGCATCGATATCGGAAGATCCGATCAGGCTGCCGTCTTCGGCAAGGAAGCGGATTTCCTCCGCCCCCGTCATGCCGGCCGCCGTTGCCGCGATGCGGTGGGCGGTTTCCCTGTCGCGGGTTCGCGACAGCTCCACCACGTCCGGCCGCCGCGAAAGGATAGGCGGCAGGATGCGGTACTTGTCGAGAAGGCTCTCCAGCGTGGCGGCCTGAAGATCGAGCGAGGCGGCGGCGCGCAGGCCGATTTCGTCGAGCATCAGCCGTTCGCTGACCCGCGCGGTAACCCATGCCACAAGCGCACCGGCGAGAAGGCAGGCGGCCACGACCCCGGCCACGGCGCGGCGCGTGCGAAGCGGATTGTTCATGGGGTGCGATGATAGCGGAAAAGAACGAAAAGGAAGAGATCGTCTTGGGGCGAAGCGGTCGGTGCCCCTCCGCCGTGCCCGGGATGACGGCGGAGGGGCCCTTGACGCCGGGGAGGAAAGGCTCCCCTTTGCAACGCAACGCCCATGTTTGACCGACGACGGGACGTTACGTCATTCGAGATCGGTTGCCGCAAACGGTCTCCGATATCCGACCTTTCCCGCGTCATCGCGCACGCGATGCGGTGCGAGGCGCCGCTTCACGGATCCGGGATGGCGCCGGGGGTTCTTCAGGAACGATGGCAACCTTGCCCCCGAGCGCGTTTTGCCCCCCCTAGCGCGACATGAAGCCGTCATTGTCGCGCTCCACGTCGAGGGAGGCGAGCGGGCGGTCGACGGCGACGCTCTTGACCAGCGCGAAGACCGGCTGGCCCGGCTTCAGGCCCAGCGCGACAAGCGAGGCGCGGGTGATGCGGGCACGCAGGCGCTGGGCGCCCAGTGCGCAGACCACCTCCGCATAGGGGCCGCGTTCGTGGGTGATCTCCAGCACCGTCACCGGCAACGCGTTGCGGATGGAGAGCCCGCCGGGAACTTCCAGCGCCAGCGCGATATCGCGGGCGCGCAGGTGCAGACGGACCTCCTCGCCGATTTCGGCCCTGACGGCGGGAACCTCGATCATCTGGCCTTCGACGTCGATATGGGTGAGATCCCATTCCTCGTCATAAGAGGAGATGCGGCCGTCAAGCACCGCACCGGCCTGCTGGCGGCCGGTGGCGGGGCCAAGATCGAGCCGGGTCATCACCTCACCCACCGGCCCCACGGCCTCCACCTTGCCATCGGAGATGATGACCAGCGTTTCCGCCAGCCGCGCCACCTCCTCCAGCGAATGGGAGACATAGACGATCGGGATCGCCGCCTCGCGGCGCAGCCGGTCGAGATAGGGCAGGATCTCGCTCTTGCGGGCCTGATCGAGCGAGGCCAGCGGCTCGTCCATCAACAGGATGCGCGGGCCCGACAGCAGCGCACGGCCGATGGCGACGCGCTGGCGCTCACCGCCCGACAGCTTGGCCGGCCGCCGGTCGAGCAGCTTGCCGATGCCCAGAAGTTCCACCACCTCGTCGAACGGCATGGACGCGGTGCGCCCGCCCGCCCAGTGCGAGAAGGTGAGATTGCGGCGCACGGTGAGGTGCGGAAACAGCCGCGCCTCCTGAAAGACATGACCGATGCGGCGCTGACGGGGGGAAAGATCGATCTTCCTGTCCGAATCGTAAAGCACCATGTCATCGACCGCGATACGGCCGCGCATGGGGCGCGACAGGCCCGCGATCATGTGGACCACCGAGGTCTTGCCCGCCCCCGAACGGCCGAACAGAGCGGTCACTCCGGCGGAACTCTCGAATGTCGCGGAGAGATGGAAGGTTCCGAGTTTGGCCTCGATATCGACGCTGAGCATCAGCCGCCTCCCAGCCGGCGGGCGAGCCGGCGCGACACGAATTCGGACGCGAACACCGCGCCAAACGCGATGATGGCGGCGGTGATGGCGAGGCGAAGCGCGGCGACATCGCCATCGGGCGACTGGGTGAAGGTATAGAGCGCCAGCGACAGGGTGCGGGTTTCGCCGGGAATGTTCGACACGAACGTGATGGTGGCGCCGAATTCGCCCATCGCCTTGGCAAAGCCCATCAGCGCGGCCGCGATAATGCCGGGGAGCGCCAGCGGCAGGGTCACGATGAAGAAGGTGACGATGCGGCCCGCGCCGAGCGTTTCCGCTGCCTGCTCAAGCTTGGGATCGACGGCCTCGATGGCGAGCCGGATGGGCCGCACCATCAGCGGAAAGGCCATGACGCCTGCGGCGAGTGCCGCTCCGGTCCAGCGGAAGGCGAGCGTGATGCCGAGATAATCGTACAGGAAGCCGCCGATGGGACCGTGGCGGCCGAACAGGATGAGAAGGACATAGCCCGTGACCACCGGCGGCAGCACCAGCGGCATGTGAATCATGGCATCGAAAAAGGCGTGGCCCGGAAACCGCCAGCGCGCGAGCGCATAGGCCGCGAAAATGGCCAGCGGCAGAGCGACCAGAAGGGCGAGACCGCCGACCTTGAAGGTCAGGACGACGGCCTCGATCTCTGCAGGGGACAGTGGCTGCATCGAAAAATCAGTCAACTGGCTGGAAGCCGACCTTGGCGAAGATCTCTCGCGCCTTCGGTGTCGCGAGGTAATCGAGGAATTTGACCGCGCCCGGCTTTGCGACTTTGGTTACAGCTCCGGGATAGACGATCGGGGCATGGCTGTCATCGGGGAAAGTGGCGACGACCGCGACGTCGGGCTGGATGGCTGCGTCCGAACCGTAGACGATACCGAGCGGGGCTTCGCCACGCGCCACGGCGGCGAGCGTCACGCGGACATTCTCCATCGGGGCGAGCTTGCCCTCAACCGCATCCCACAGACCAAGCGACGTGAGCGAGGCCTTGCCGTAGCGCCCGGCGGGTACGGATTCCGGCGTTCCGATGGCGAGCCGGCCTTCGCCGATACGCGCGAGAAGCGCCGTTTTGGTGAGGTTCAACAGCTTGGCATCGGCCTTCGGCGCGACGACGACCAGCGTGTTGGCGGCGACGTTGCGCACCGTCGCGGGGTCGATGGCATCGGCCTTCTTGAGGTAGTCCATCCACTTCACATCGGCCGAGATATAGACATCCGCCGGGGCGCCGGCCTCGACCTGACGCGCGATGGCGGAAGACGACGCGAAGGAGAAGACGACTTCGGTGCCGTTGTCCTTGGTGTAGGCGGAGCCGATCGCCTCAAGCGCATCCTTCATGCTGGCGGCGGCGAAGACGGTCAGCTTCTCGGCCGCTTGCGCGGAGCCGAGCGTTGCCGCGACCGCGAGGCCGGCGGCAACCGCTACGCCGGCGGCGCGACGAAGCACTCTGGAGGAAAACGAGGCTCCAGAGGAGAACTGGGCGGGTTTCATGGCAAATCCTTGCGATATGTTCGACGGAACATATCGGACCCTATACGTCGTCTTTACGATCCTCAAGCGTGGAATCGTCGTCGCGCGTGCGAAGTGTGGCCGCACCCGGTTCCACCATCGCTTGCAGGGCGGCGATATCGGCCGCGGCGGCTTCCGCCAGCGCCCTTTCCATGCCGCGAAAGTGGGAAAGCACGGCCTCGCCTGCCTCCGTCAGCCGCGCACCGCCGCCCTTCGCGCCGCCCTTTTCCGTCTCCACCAGCGGCGTGCGGAAGATGCGGTTGAGTTCTCCGACGAGGTTCCAGGCGCGCTTGTAGCTCATCGACTGGCGGTTGCCGGCGGCCCGGATGGAGCCGGTCTCCCGGATGCCTTCCAGAAGGTCCGCCTTGCCGGGCCCGAGCGCAACGCCGGGGGCAAGCACGAGACGGATGCGGGATTTGGGAAAGTCTGTCATGGCCGGCAGGGTCGGGTGCGGGGGCGACGGGGTCAAGGGACATAATGGCAGGGGTGGGGTGTGGAGAAGAGAGGAGAGAGAGAAAAGCGAAGCGGCTTCGCCGCGCTTGGTCGCTGGATTCCGGGTCTGGCCATGCGCCTGCGGCGCAGACCGCCCGGAATGAGGGCGTGTGTGGCTGGTTTGAAGCTTCACACACACTCCCTCATTCCGGACAAGTGAGGCGAAGCCGAGCGCCGATCCGGAATCCAGCGCAACAAGCGCGGCAAAGCCGCTCCATACTCTTCTCTTCTCTCTTCTCTCTTCTCTTCTCTCTTCTCTTCTCTCTTCTCTTCTCTCCTTCTCCCCTACCCGCCGATCGGCAACTGGTTGTCATCCCTCAACGTCTCCAGCACGACGGAGGAATGGACGTTCTGCACCGCGTCGTGCGCCAGCAGGTCGTCGTTGATGACGCGCGCCAGCGTCTTCAGGTCCGTAACCGTGATCTTGATCAGGTAATCCATCTCGCCGGTCAGCGCGTGCGCCTCCTGCACGCTCTCCATCGCCTTGACCAGATCGCGGAAGCGGCGCGAGTTGGCGCGGCTGTGCGCGTTGAGCGTGACGCCGACGAAGGCCGTGACCTGCAGCCCCAGCGCATCCTTCGACAATTCCGCGCGCACGCGGCGGATGACGCCGTCCGCCTCCAGCCGCGCGCGGCGGCGCGAGACCTGCGAGGCCGACAGCGCAATCCGCGCGCCGATCTCCTGATTGGTGAGCCCGGCATCGCGCTGCAGGAGCGCCAGAAGACGGATATCGAAGGCGTCGAGTGTGATCATGTGCATAAATTTATCATATGGCGCACGTTTCGTGCATACATTCCGTTACGGACGCCCCGAACGCATGCAAATTGCGGCGCAAAGCGCGCAAAATGGTCGCATTGACATTCCCGCGCAAGCGGCGCCGGCCAGGGACGGTGCCTCGCGACACGGCCCGGAAGAGGAGCCTTCGCGCAAGGGCACGGCCGGCGGACAGGAGGAAGACACCATGGGACCGTTTCCGCACGACGCACCGCCGGCCACGATCTCGAAAGAGAACCCCGCCGGCACCGACGGCTTCGAGTTCGTGGAGTTCGCCAGCGAGGAGCCGGAGAAGCTCGACGCCCTCTTCCGCCGCATGGGTTACGAGCCGGTCGCAAAGCACCGAACGAAAGCGATCACCGTCTACCGGCAGGGCGACATCAACTATCTCCTGAACGCCGAACCCGGGTCCCACGCCATGCGGTTCGTCGGCGAGCACGGCCCCTGCGCGCCCTCCATGGCGTGGCGGGTAGTCGATGCCAAACACGCCTTCGAGCATGCCGTTTCCAAGGGCGCGAAACCCTATGAGGGCGACGACAAGGCGCTCGACGTGCCGGCCATCGTCGGCATTGGCGGCTCGCTGATCTATTTCATCGAGACCTATGGCGAGAAGGGCTCCGCCTACGAGGCGGAATTCGCGTGGCTCGGCGAGCGCGACCCTCGGCCCTCGGGCGTCGGCTTCTATTACCTCGACCACCTCACCCACAATGTCTTCCGTGGCAACATGGACAAGTGGTGGGACTTCTACCGCGATCTCTTCGGCTTCCGGCAGATCCACTATTTCGACATCGACGGCCGCATCACCGGGCTCGTCAGCCGGGCGATCACCTCGCCATGCGGCAAGATCCGCATTCCGCTGAACGAGTCCAAGGACGAGACCAGCCAGATCGTCGAATACCTGAAGAAGTACCGTGGCGAGGGCATCCAGCACATCGCCGTCGGCACCGATGCGATCTATGACGCGACCGACAGGCTCGCCGACAACGGCCTGAAGTTCATGCCGGGCCCGCCCGAAGTCTACTACGAGAAGAGTGTCGAGCGCGTCCACGGCCACGAGGAGCCGGTGGAGCGGATGAAGAAACACGGCATCCTGATTGACGGCGAAGGCGTGGTCGACGGCGGAATGACGCGCATTCTGTTGCAGATCTTCTCGAAAACCGTGATCGGGCCTATCTTCTTCGAGTTCATCCAGCGAAAAGGCGACGACGGCTTCGGCGAGGGCAATTTCCGCGCGCTGTTCGAGAGCATCGAGGAAGACCAGATCCGCCGCGGCGTCATCAAGGCGGACGCCGCCGAATAGGATACCGGAGGAAGGCCGAAAAGACCCGCCCGGGAGGAGGGAAAGGGGCGATCCCACGCGGGGCCGTCCCTTTCGCTGTTTTTGGGGCAGAGGGTGTAAAGGACTTTCGGGGAAAGGCCCTGAAATCCCGCTCCTCACACCATTGTCATCCCCGCGCAGGCGGGAATGACATCGGATGTGTGGGACACTCTCTCCGCCCCTACCCCTGCAACAATCCCCGAACCGGCTTCGCACCGGCGCTGTCGGGAAACACGGTCTGCGCGAGCACGCGGTCGCTCAGGCCCAGGTGGTCGGCAAGCACGCCCTTGAAGAGCGTGCGCACGTCGAGCGTCGGCCTGAGGTCGCGGTTTTCGAAGAGTGCAGCCTCCGAAAGCCCCGGCCAGTCGGCCAGTACCCGGCCGCCGGAGACCGCGCCGCCGAGGAGGATCGCCACCGTGCCGACGCCGTGATCGGTGCCGGCCCCGTTATAGCGGACGGTGCGACCGAACTCCGTCATCAGGCAGATCACCGTCTGGTCCCAGACGGGGGCGAGGTTGGTGTGCAAATCGGCGATGACCCGGTCGAGCCGCGCCATCTGACGCACGAAGCGCGCATCGAACGGCTCGCCGTCGACGTGGGTGTCCCAGCCGAGGATTTCCATCGACCCGATGCGCGGGCCGCCCGGCTCCACCATCAGCTTGCCGACCGTGCGCGCCGTCATCCGTGCCAGCATCTCCGGGCCCTTGAGGTCCGGCGTCACCGCCCGGATCTCCCTCACGACCTCCATCTCGCCGCCGGTCGCGCGGTCGAGGTCGAGTGCCGCCTCGAAGGTGGCGAGAAGGCCGGGATCGGTGTGGCGATAGAGATCGAGAAGGCGGGCGCGCAGGTCGCCGTCGGCGGCGGGAAAGCCCGGCGGCATCCACGACATCACCTCCGCTTGCCCGCGCAGCAACAGCGGCACCTGCGCGCCGATGGAAAGCGCCGGCGCCGGCGAAGCGCCGATGCTCTCTCCGTGCGGCAGGGCGGCAAGCGCCCGGTTGAGCCAGCCGGTATGCGACTGGCCGACCGCCGCCGCGCCCGATTCCAGCACATCCTGGGCATCGAAATGGGAGCGGTCGCGATAGGGGGTGGCCACCGCATGGGCGATCAGCGCATGACCGTCGCGATAAAGCCCGTGAAGCGTCGGCAGCGACGGGTGCAGCACGAAGAGATCGTCGAGCGGCAGGCCATGGGCGGGATCGTCGGCCGACAGCACCGCCTCGCCGCGCAGCCTGTGATAGTCGGGATCGCCGACGGGGGCGACGGCGCCGAGCCCGTCCATGCCGCCGCGCAGGTTGACGACGAGAAGGCGCGGATCGCGCCCGGGCGCAGCCGCCGCGATGCGGGTCTGGTAGGCCCAGGCGACGAGCCCCGCCGTGCCGACCATGAACTGACGCCGGGAATAATCGCAGACGTTCATCGGCCTATCTCCTCTGCATTCCGGGGCTCATCATGAGCATGGCCAGCGCCTGCTGGCGCGTCTCCGCGCGGGTGACCGCAAGCCGCGTGTCGCCGTCATAGGCCGCGCCGAGAATATCGGCCGCGAAGGCATCGACATCATCGGGCACGGGCACCAGATGCGCGACCCGTTGCGCCCAGTCGAGCCGTTCCATCAGCGCATCGGGGGCAAGCCAGGCGTCGGGCGCGTCCGGCCAGCCGGCGGGCGACGGCGGCTGCCACGTGACCTGACCGAAGATGCGCAGCACGCGGGCGACTTCGGTCTCATTAAGCTCGAGACCGGTGGCGCGTGTCGACGCGGTCAGGAACTCGAAGGGGGAAATGAAGACAGCATGCGCCGGCTCCCACATTTCCGGTGCCGCGACGAGCGCCCGCGTCAGCGCCCCGAGGTCGCCGTCGGAGCCCGCGTAGGTGGCGGCGAGCCGGTCGATCAGGCCACCATCGGGCACCCGTCCCAGGAAATGACGGACCATCTTCGTGGCAAGAAACCGCCCCGTGGCGGGATGACGGGCGAGATCGGCGAGCGCGGCGATGCCCTGTTCCTCGCCCTGCGGCGGGTAGGAAGTGCCCAGAAGCGTGCGGATGCCCGGCTCGTGCGTGTTGGGATGGAAGCGGAAGCGGCCGGGCTCATCGCCCCGCGGCCCCTCGTAACTCCAGCCGGTGAGAATTCTCGAAAGCTCGATGACGTCGCCCTGGTCGTAGCCGCCATCGACACCGAGCGTGTGCAGCTCCATCGTCTCGCGCGCCAGGTTCTCGTTGAGCCCTTTGCCCGTGCGCTTGCCGAAACTGGAATTCGGGCCGACGGACTTGTCATTGTCGAGATAGGCGAGCATGGCCGGATGGCGCCGGGTGGCGAGAAGCATGTCCTCAAACCGGCCCAGCACATGCGGCCGGATCGCCTCGCGCTCGTAGTTGCCGGCGAGAAGCCGCACGATGGCGTCCGAATCGATGGCGACGCAGAAATGGTTGGACCAGAAGGCGACAAGCCGCTCAATGAAGGGACGGTCGCTGGAGGCAGCTAGCCGGGCGCGCGCCAGCACCTCCGCGCTGTAGACGGTGTAAATGGGATTGATCCCGAAAAGTTCCTTCTCGCGCGCATCGCGCGCCGGGCCCTTCAGCTCGCTCTGTTTGCGAAAATCGCCGCGCGCATCGCGAAACGCGAAGAAGTGTCGCGTGGCTTCGACCTGCCCGGGCAGGTCATCGTCCGGCCCGGCATCGGGATTATAGCCGTCGAGCTGGGCGAGCACGCTGGCCACCGGGTCCGGCAGGGCGGCGGCGATCTCCCCCGGTCGCGCACCGTAGCCGAAGCGCTTGGTCGCCAGAAAGGCCTGATAGTCGCGGCTCATCGGCTCATTGTCCTCACCTGCGGTGAATGCGGATTTCGCTGGCAGGCATGATCGGGAAGCCGTGCGGCGATTTGTGGACGGCAAGCGGGCGATTGCGCGGAGATCTGTCGGCTGCGTCTTGTTTCTCGCGCGCCGATCTCTCGTTCGTCATTGCCCGGCAAAGTCCGGGCAATCCATAGGGCAACGGCGCAAGGGGGGCGGGCTGGATCCCCCGGACTGCGCCGGGGGATGAGGACGGAGGGATGGCCATCGGGGTAGGCACGACTTCAGGCACCCTTGGGTGTCTCACGCCGCCAGCGTCGCCCGGTGGGTCTGTCTCAGGTCGGCGATGATCGATTGGGCCCAATGATGGGAATCGTTCTCGCTGAGCGTCTTGAACAGCGCGTTCCAGCGTTCCTTGCGCTCTTCCAGGCTCATGCGCAGCGCCGTCTGGATCATCTCCGCCACATGCTCGCGATTGTAGGGATTGACGATCAGCGCTTCGGGCATTTCGTGCGCGGCTCCCGCGAAACGCGAGAGAACCAGCACGCCCGGATCCTCTGGATCCTGCGCCGCCACGTATTCCTTGGCGACCAGGTTCATGCCGTCACGCAAGGGCGTGACGAGGCCGATCGCGCTGCCGCGATAGATGCCCGCCAGCGCCCGGCGCGTGAAGGAGCGGAACATGCAGTGGATCGGCGTCCAGCCCATGTCGGCGAAACGCGCGTTGATGTGGCCGGAAACGGACTCCAGCTCGCGGCGGATCTTGTCATAGGCATCGAGATCGGAGCGCGACAGCGGCGCCACCTGCATCAGCGAAACGTTGCCGCGATGTTCGGGATAGTTCTCGAGCAGCCGCTCGAAGGCGTGCAGGCGTTCCGGCAGACCCTTGGAATAGTCGAGCCGGTCGACGCCGATGATCTGCGTGTGCCCGCCCAGCGCCGCCATCAGCCGCTGCTGGTTGCGCTTGGCCTCCGCCGTCAGCGCGTACTGGGCGAACCCTTCCGTGTCGATGCCGATCGGATAGGCCTTGGCGAGGATCGTGCGCCCGAAGGCCGTGACCGAGCCATCCTCGCCCACATACCCGCCCAGCTCCAGTTCGGCGAAAGCGCGGAAGTTCTCCACGTCGCGCTGGGTCTGGAAGCCGATCACATCATAGGCGAAGAGATCGCGCACGAGCTGGTGGGAATTGGGAAGGGCGGTGAGAAAATCGGGGCCGGGAAATGGCACATGCAGGAAGTAGCCGATCGGATTTTCGACATCCATGGCGCGAAGCGCCCGGCCGAGCGGCATGAAATGATAGTCATGCACCCAGACCACGTCATCGGGCCGCAGAAGCGACTTCAGCCGCGTGGCGAAGCGATCATTGACGCGGCGATAGACGAGTTCGTAGGTGCGCTCGAAAACGGCGAGGTCCAGACGATAGTGCAGGACGGGCCAGAGCGACTTGTTGGCATAGCCGGCATAGTAGCCGTCATAGTCGGCCTGGTTGAGATCGATCGTGGCGGTCTCCACCCGGCGGGTGCTTTCCGTCTGCAGCGGCCCGAAGGTGCCTTCCTCGGAAATCCGCCCGCTCCAGCCGAACCACAAGCCCCCGTCCTTCTTCAGGGCATCGACCAATCCGACGGCAAGACCACCTGCCTTGCGGGAGTCCTTGAGAGGACCAACCCGGTTCGAAACAACGACAAGTCGTGCCATCGTACTGTTTTCCCATCCTCCAGTGGCCGACGACAGTCGCGGTCGCCGGGTTCCGGTTGAAAACGCGCGCTCGGGATCTTTCCGTTCAGGTAGATTTTCGACTGCGTCCTCGCTTTCGGGCGCTGCCTCGCGCAACGCTACGCAAGCAGTATCACCGATCAGATCGCCGATTCCCAGCCCGCGCTTAGTCGCATCGCGCCGTTGATTATTCCCACCATCGAGTATGTCTGCGGGAAGTTGCCCCACAATTCGCCGCTCCCCGTGTCGATATCTTCGGATAGCAGCCCGACATGATTGCGGCACGCCAGCATTGTTTCATAGATCTCGCGTGCCTCGTCCTTCCTCCCGATCCGCGCCAGAGCATCGATGTACCAGAACGTGCAGATATTGAACGCGTTCTCCGGCGTGCCGAAATCATCGGCCACATTGTAGCGGAACAGGTGATTTCCGCGCCGCAGCCGTTCGCCGATGCGATCGACGGTCGCGACGAAGCGAGGGTCCGAGGCAGGCAGGAACCCGACCTCCGCCATCAGCAGAAGCCCGGCATCCATGTCCTTGCCCTCGAAACTCTCAACGAATGAATTGAGCTCCTGGTTCCATGCCCGCGAGCAGATCGTCGCGTGGATCTCGTCGGCGCGCCCCCGCCAGTAGGCGGCGCGTTCGTCGAGTTCAAGCTTGTGGGCGATCTTGGCGAGCCGGTCGCAGGCCGCCCAGCACATCAACGACGACGAGGTGTGGACGCGCGCGCGCGTTCTCAGTTCCCACATGCCCGCATCGGGGCTTGCGTGCAGCGCATAGGCCCGCTCGCCGACGGCTTCCAAAAAGCGGAATTCCTCCTCGCCGAACGTGTGCAGCAGCCGCTCGTCGAAAAACGCCTGCGCCGCGCCCACCACCACGTTGCCGTAGACATCATGCTGGAAGTGCTCGTAGGCCTGGTTGCCGACGCGCACCGGCCCCATGCCGCGATAGCCCGGCAGATCGACGATACGCTCCACGAGATCCTTCTCCAGCCCGATGCCGAAGACCGGTTGCAGGTGATCGCCGTTCATCACCGCCGCGATATTGTTGAGATAGCGCAGGTAGTTCTCCATCGTCTCCATTTCCGACAGAGAGTTGAGCGCGCGCACGACGAAGAAGGCATCGCGCAGCCAGCAGAAGCGGTAGTCCCAGTTGCGCTCCGTGTTGGCGGCCTCGGGAACCGAGGTGGTGACGGCGGCGACAATGGCGCCGGTCTCCTCGTTGGTGCACAGTTTCAGGGTGATGGCGGCGCGGATTACCGCTTCCTGCCATTCCAGCGGCACGCCGAGCCGGCGCGTCCAGTGCTTCCAGTAGGTTTCCGTCTGCTCCTCGAAAGCCCGGCACAGCGTATCGGGGTGATCGGTCAGCGACTCGTCCGGCCCGAAATAGAACGACAGCGAGCGTTCCAGGATGAAGGTCGTCTCGTGCCGGACATAGGTGATCGGCGCGTTGGTCGTCATGCGCAGCACCTGATCCGGCCCGACATAGCGGATGTGGTTGGAGCCGGCGGTGATCTCCGGCGCGCTCTCGCCGTAGTCAAAGCCCGGACGCACACGGAAGGTCACCCGGGGCCGGCCCGACAGCGGACGCACCCGACGCGCGATCGCATTGGGACGGAACCCGCGATTGGCCTTGTAGAAGCGCGGGGCGAAATCGGTGATCTCCACCACCGCGCCATCGGCGGCATAGAGGCGCGTGCGCACGATCGCGGTGTTGGGCACGTATTCCTGCTCGGAGCGCACATGGCCATGCAACTCGATGGAAAAGGCGCCGTCATTGGGATCACCGCTTCTGGCACCCAGCAGCGAGTGGAAGACGGGGTCCCCGTCGAAACGCGGCAAACAGCACCACACGATGCGCGCGTTCTTGTCGACAAGGGCGGCAAGCGAGCAATTGCCGATCATGGCAAGGTCGAGCGAACTCACGGAATATCACCTCGTGCTGTGTTTCGTCGGGCGGCGGTCGGGGTTCCCCGGGCCGGAACCGCACCACCGCCTTGCAAGCTTCAGGCCGGTTTGGGAGCGCCGACGGCTTCGCGTCAGGCGCAGGCCCGCGCGGCGGCGAAGGCATCGAGCCAGGCGTGGACGGCCGCGACATCCGCCAGCCGATGGGCGGCCGCGGTTTCGCCGGCGCCCACCTTGACGGCGAAACCGCCGGCGGAGAGCACGGCGCGGAAACCATCCTCGTCGGTGACATCATCGCCGACAAAGACCGGGACCCGACCGGCGAAGACCGGCTCGTTCAGGAAGGTGGTGACGGCCACGCCCTTGTCATGGCCCTGTGACTTGATCTCCAGCACCATCTTGCCGTGCAGCATGTGCAGGCCGGAGAGATCGGCGCAGGCCTTGGTCAGGGCCGCTGCGAGCGCGGGCCCGCGCTCGGGCGCGCGACGGTAGTGGATGGCGATCGCGAGGCCCTTGTCCTCCAGCCGCACGCCCTCGCCGATGAGACCCGCAGCATCGATACGGCGGCGCAGGATGTCGAGCTCGGGCGGCGGCGCCACGCGCTCCACCGCCGCGCCGATCGTGGCGCGATGCTCCAGCCCGTGCAGGCCGGCGGCGGGAAGCCGCAAGGGCTTCAGAAGCGCATCGATATCGCTCAACGGCCGGCCGGAGACGACGGCGAGCGCTCCGTCCAGCCGGTCGGCCACGCGCGTGAGCAGCGCGCCCAGGCCCTCGGGCACGCGAATGCCCTCCGGCGTCTCGGCGATATCGACAAGGGTGCCGTCGAAATCGAGAAACAGCGCATGACGGCAGGAAAGAGGGGGCGGTGGTGTCATGGAGACTGCCTGAGGCTCGGTCTGGTGTCGCCCGTCATCCGCTGCTATTCGCGAGGTTTGTCGCATGCGGCGCGGGAAACGGGCACAAAGATCGCGACGTCCGACTTGCGGATTTTCACGGCGGAGCGAGGACTGGTCCGCAATACCGCATCCATCGACGACAATCTAGGGTCTGGCCTCACAAATGGAACCGGTATCGGCCGCGCGCGGGGTATCGGCGGCGCCAGGGTCCCGGCGGGGAGCCGGCCCCTACAGATCTTGTCAACGCCGCAAGCGGTAAACAGTTCCGCGCGCTTTTCACACGGCCGAGGCGCCGCCATCGAGGGCCACGGCCTGCCCGGTCATGAAGCTGTTGGCGTCACCCGTTATCCAGACGATCGCTTCCGCGATCTCTTGCGGGCTTGCGAGCCGGCCCATCGGAATGCCGGCAAGCAGGCGGGAAACCGCCTCGTCCGCGCTGCCGCGCATGCCGGACGCGATGGCGCCGACCATAGCCGTATCGGCGAAGGACGGACAGAGCGCGTTGACCCTTACGCGCGAGCGAGCGCACTCCGCGGCCGCCGTCTTCGTCAGCCCCACCACCCCGTGCTTGGCCGCCGCATAGGCCCCCAGAAGCGGCGCGCCGACGAGCCCCGCAAGCGAGGCGACGTTGAGGATGGAGCCATGCCCCTGCTCGCGCATGATGGCGGTTTGCGCGCGCAGGCAGAGGAAGGTGCCGGTCAGGTTGACGGCCAGCATGCGCTGGAAGGTTGCGAGATCCAGGTCCGCGATCCGCGCGGGTTCATGCGCGATGCCGGCATTGTTGACCGCGATGTCGAGCCGGCCGAAGCGGGTAACCGCGCCCTCGATGAGACCTGTGACATCGTCTTCCAGACTGATGTCGCAGGTGTGCGCCCACACCTGCGCGCCCGCCTCGCCCGCAAGACGGGCGGTCTCCCGAAGCCCGTCTTGCGGGATATCGGTAAGGGCCAGCGCCGCGCCCGTGCTGGCGAATTTCAGCGCGGCGGCCCGCCCGATGCCGCCGGCGGCGCCGCTCAGCAGCACAACTTTCGTTTCCCCCTCCATCAGCGCGCGTCGTCCTCGATAAGCTGGAGTGCGGTGCGCGCGATGAGCGGAACCAGCAATCCCATTTTCAGGCCCTGTTCGGGATTGGAGCCGGTGCCGTCGAGCGCCCGCTTCTTGACACCCTGAAGGATGGCGGCGATGCGGAAGAAGGAAAACGCGAGGCAGAACGTCCAGTCATCGATGCCGGAAAGCCCGCGCCGTTCGCAGTAGCGCGCGACATAGGCTTCCTCGACCGGAATGCCGAGCGCCGCGCGATCGAGCCCGGCGAGACCGCGAAGCCCGCCCTCGTGCGGCAGACGCCACTGCATGCACTGGTAGGCGAGATCGGAATGCGGGTGGCCGAGCGTGGCCAGTTCCCAGTCCACCACCGCGATGACGCGCGGGGCATCGGGCGCAAAGATCAGGTTGTCGATGCGATAATCGCCATGGACGAGAGCGACGCGGCCGTCATCGGCGGGAACATTCGCCTCCACCCAGGCGATCAGCGCGTCCATGTCGGCGATCGATTCCGTCTCGCTGTCGCGGTACTGGCGCGACCAGCGCGAGACCTGGCGGGCGAAATAGCTGCCGGGCCTGCCGAAATCGCCGAGCCCCACCGTTTGCGGGTCGACCGAATGCAGCGCCGCCAGAACACGGTTCATCTCGTCATAGACCGCACCACGTTCTGGCGGGGAAAGATCGGGCAGGGCCGGATCCCAGAAGACGCGCCCCTCGCGAAAGGCCATGACATAGAACATCGAGCCGATGACGCTCTCGTCCTCGCACAGCGCTAGCGGATCCGCGACGGGAACGTCCGTCTCCTTCAGCGCCTGCATGACGCGGTACTCGCGGTCGACCGCATGGGCGGATTTCAGCAGCTTTCCCGGCGGCTTGCGGCGCAGAACATAGGGGCCGCCGGCGGCATCGAGGCGGTAGGTGGGGTTCGACTGCCCGCCCGCGAACTTCGAAGCCGAAAGCGGCCCCTCGAAACCCGCGACATGGGCCTTCAACCACGGCTCGAGCCGCGCGAGGGCGAGCGTTTCCGCTCCCCTTTCCAGTATGTCCGACATTGATCCTCCCAAGATCCGTCCTCAAGGCCCCCGCTCCGCTTCCGCCCCTCCCAAGGCGCCCACGAACCGGGCCGCGCGAGACGATCGATATTCGTCTTGCGGCGCGCTGACCGTAGGTCACACTAGATCAACCCGTGTCTGATTGGGAACCGGCTTTCTGCAATGCGCGTTTGAAGGTGGCCGTCCCCGCGAAAAGGAAATCGGAACCGACATGCCAGACCCCAGACGCCTCACCCTCATCCTCAACGGCAAGGCGTCCGGCGACGAACGCGTGCGCGACGCGATCGCGGCGATACGCGACATCGGCCACCGGATCGACGTGAAGGTGACCGAAGGACCCGGCGATGCGGAGCGCTTCGCGGCCGAGGCGGCACGGGACGACGAGGCCGGCATCCTCGTCGCCGGCGGCGGTGACGGCACGCTCAACGCCGTGGTGCGCGGTGCGCTTTCGGGTGAGGGAGAACCGGCATGCTCCTTCGCGCTCCTGCCGCTGGGCACGGCCAATGACTTCGCCCGCAATGCCGGAATTCCGCTCGATCCCCTTAGCGCACTCGAAGTGGCTCTCGACGTCCCCGCCCGGCCCATCGACGTGGCGGTCGCCGGCATTGACGACGACGACCCGCGCCACTTCGTCAACATGGCAACCGCCGGTTTCGGCCCGCGCGTGACGGCGGAGGCCGATCCCGACCTGAAGGCGCGGCTCGGCGGCGCGGCCTATCTGCTCTCCGCGCTTGGCCGCATCGGCGAGGTCACACCGTGGGAGGGCACGGTGACAGGCCCGGACTTTGCCTGGCGGGGCAGTTTCGCCGCTCTCGCCATCGGCAACGGCCGGCGCGCGGGCGGCGGGGTGGAACTCTGCCCGCTTGCCGAACTCGATGACGGCGCGCTCGACGTGACCATCATCGAGGCGCCCGACGGCGACGTGCTCGCCGGGCTCATCGCCTCGCTGCCCATGGCCGTGGGGCTGGAGCCAGAAAGCGTGGTGCGCACCCGCGCCGCAAGCTTCGAGATCGAGACGCAGGCACCCGTGCCCATCAGCCTCGACGGCGAAATGCTGGAGGCGCGGAGCTTGCGGCTGAGCGTGGAGCCGAAGGCGATCCGGTTTCATCTGCCGTGAGCGGCGACGGGCGGTATCGCCCATCCTTCAAGACGGTCGCCTTGCCCCGTCTCACTCGGCCTGCGCCACCACGACCCGCGTGCCCCAGTCGGCGCAGCGCGCGCGCAGAACGTCCGCGATCGGCGTATCGGTGAAGAACGTGTCCACCTCCGACAACGAGGCGATGCGCCCGGGCGCCGTTCGCTGAAACTTGGAATGGTCGGCGACGAGATAGGTCTTGCGAGCCTGCCGGAGGATCGATTTGGAGACGTTCACCTCCTGAATGTCGAAATCGAGCATGTCGCCGTCGAGATCGATCGCCGAGCAGCCGACCACGGCGAGATCGAACTTGAACTGCATGATCGTCTGCGTCGCGAGATCGCCGACCAGCCCGCCATCCGAGCGCCTCAGCGTGCCGCCGGTGACGATGACCTGGCACTCCGGATTGACCGCCAGGATGTTGGCGACGTTGATGTTGTTGGTCACGACCAGCAGATTGCGATGATGCACCAGACGGCGCGCCACGGCCTCCGTGCTGGTACCGATATTGAGGAAGAGCGAAACGTCCTCGGGGATCTCCTGCGCACACACCGCCGCGATCCGCGCCTTTTCGCGCTCGAAGAGGCCGCGCCGGTCCTCATAGCCGATATTGGTTGTGCCCGAAGGCAGCATCGCCCCGCCATGGACGCGATCGAGCCGGCCCGTATCGGCAAGCTCTCCGAGATCGCGCCGGATCGTCTGCTGGGTGACGGCGAAATGCTCCGCCAGCCCCTCCACCGTGACGCGTCCCTCGCGCCGGGCGATCTCCAGAATCTCGTTCTGCCGGAAACTGATCGACATGCGGCCCTCCTCGCACAGGACGACCTGCTTAGCCCGATCGCGGCATGAGCGCAAATTTTCGCAAATGCGCGAAAGCGGGGCGCGTACCTCCTCACCCAAACTCACCAGCGTCATCCCGGGCGCGCTGCAACGTGAAACGTTGCTTCGCAGACCCGGGATCTCGAGAGGCGCGCATCGAGGGCAGATCCCGGATCTGCGAAGCGTCACTGACGTGCCGCATCGCGTCCGGGATGACGCAGGAGGGAACGGCCCGAGGGTTGAGGCTGGGGTTAAGGCTGGGGCGGGGGACGGTATTTGGGCGGACGACGTGCATTTGCCGGACGATGACGACAGAAGTGATGAACCGACCGCATCCTCCGATGTCATCCCCGCGAAAGCGGGGACCCAGTAACCGCAAAAGGCTGCGCTTCTTATATCACTCCCCCCAACGAGGTCCGTTATTCCACCACCGACCACCCACCCCGGTTACTGGGTCCCGGCTCTCCGCTTCGCTGCGGCCGGGATGACATCCGAGTGAGTGCCGCTCTCAAACCAACATTTTCGAAAATGATCTCTTTTCATTTCTGTTGGTTTTTCGTAACGTCATCCCCAATAACGAACCTCAACATGCGAAGTTCAGGGAAACGCTCGCCGTGTCGCAAGGTGCCGAAACCGGCCCTCTTTACGATCTCATGATCATTGGTGGTGGCATCAATGGCTGCGGCATCGCGCGCGACGCCGCCGGCCGTGGGCTTTCCGTCGCTCTCGCCGAGATGAATGACCTTGCCTGGGCAACCTCGTCGGCCTCAACCAAGCTCTTTCACGGCGGGCTGCGCTATCTCGAATATTTCGAACTGCGCCTGGTGCGCGAAGCGCTGATCGAGCGCGAGCGGCTGCTCTCCGCCATGCCGCATATCAGCTGGCCGATGCGCTTCGTGCTGCCCTACGGCTCGGACATGCGCTTCGATACGGACACCCCGGCCGCCCGGCTGCTGCACGCGGTGATGCCATGGCTGAAGGGGCGCCGGCCGGCCTGGATGATCCGCTTCGGATTGTGGCTCTACGACCACCTGGGCGGACGAAAGATCCTGCCGGCGACCTCCACGCTCGATCTGACGACGGCGCCGGAAGGCGCGCCGCTGCAGGAGCGCTTCGTCAAGGCCTTCGAATATTCCGACTGCTGGGTGGAGGATTCCCGCCTGGTGTCGCTGAATGCCCGCGATGCCGCCGAGCGCGGCGCCGAAATCATGGTGCGCACCAGGGTCATGGCCACGGAGCGGGACGGCGACGAATGGCGGATCGCGCTCGAAGATACCGAAACCGGTGAGCTGAAGGTGATCCGGGCGCGCTGCCTGATCAATGCCGCCGGCCCGTGGGTCGGGGAAATCCTGCGCGGCACGGTTCATCTGAACACGCGCGAGGATGTGCGGCTCGTGCGCGGCAGCCACATCGTCACCCGCAAGCTTTACGACCACGACAAGTGCTACTTCCTGCAAGGGACGGACGGGCGGATCATCTTCGCCATTCCCTACGAGACGGATTTCACCCTTATCGGCACCACCGACGCGGACCATCCCGACCCTTCCGTGAAGCCGGAATGCACGGTCGAGGAGCAGGACTATCTGTGCGATTTCGCCTCCGCCTATTTCGCGAAACCGATCACCCGCGACGACATCGTGTGGACCTATTCCGGCGTTCGTCCGCTCTATGATGACGGCGCCAGCTCGGCTACAGCAGCCACCCGCGACTACACGCTGAAGGTGGAAGCGAACGGCGGCGCGCCGATCCTCAACGTCTTTGGCGGCAAGATCACCACCTATCGCCGGCTCGCCGAAAGCGCGCTTGCGAAGCTCGCGCCCTGGTTTGCGGGTCTTGGCCCCGACTGGACGGCCGGCGTCGCGCTGCCGGGCGGCGATTTCCCGGTGGACGGCGTCAAGGCGTTGCAGCAGAGACTTGCCGGTGAGTACCCGTTTCTCGACGGTTTTCATGTCGCGCGGCTTGTGCGAGCATACGGCACGGATGCTTTCGACATGCTTGGCGCGGCAAGGAGTTACGACGACCTGGGGCAGTCCTTCGGCGCCACGATGACGGCATGCGAGGCGGCATGGCTGATGGACCACGAATTCGCCCGCACCGCCGAGGATATCGTCTGGCGGCGCGGCAAGCTCGGCCTGCGCATGAGCGCGGCGGAAATCAACAAACTGGAAGGTTGGATGCGGCGGCGCCGCGCGGGCGGCATGCCAAAGGCCGCTGAATAGTCCTGCGGAAAGGACGTTTCCGGGAGGAGGTTCCGGAAACGTCCGCAAGAGAAACCGCAACGGACTGGGGGAGGATCAATGACACTGGCTCTGGAAGCCGTCACCAGGACGGCGGGTGCGGTGACGCACATCCATCCGACCAGCATCGAGTTGCGCAACGGCACGATGAACGTGCTCTTGGGACCGACGCTGTCGGGCAAGACGTCGCTGATGCGGCTGATGGCGGGCCTTGACCGGCCCACGAGCGGCCGGGTGCTGTGGCAGGGCAAGGACGTCACCGGCATGCGCGTTCAGGACCGTGGCGTCGCCATGGTCTACCAGCAGTTCATCAACTACCCCTCCATGTCGGTCTACGACAACATCGCAAGCCCGCTGCGGCTGGCGCGCTGCAAGCCGGACGAGATCGACCGCCGGGTGCGCGCCAGCGCCGAGATGATGAAGCTGACACCGATGCTTCAGCGCAAGCCGCTGGAATTGTCCGGCGGCCAGCAACAACGCTGCGCGCTCGCACGCGCGCTGGTCAAGGGCGCCGAACTCGTGCTGCTCGACGAGCCGCTCGCCAATCTCGACTACAAGCTGCGCGAGGAGTTGCGCGTCGAGATCCCGAAGATCTTCGAGGCCTCGGGCGCGATCTTCGTCTATGCCACCACCGAGCCGGAAGAGGCGCTGCTGCTGGGCGGCAACACCGCGACGCTGTGGGAAGGCCGCATCACCCAGTTCGGCCCGACGCCGGAGGTCTATCGCCGTCCGGTGGACGCCACGACCGCGCGCGCCTTCTCCGATCCGCCGATGAATTTCCTCAAGATCTCCAAGACAGGCAACCGTCTGCTCTTCGGCCGCGGCCAGTCCCTCGCCGCGACCGGCAGGCTCGGTGAACTTTCCGACGGCCGCTACATGGCGGGCTTTCGGCCCAACCACCTGGAAGTGCATCGCCACACGCCCGACGCGATGATCTTCACGCCGAAAATCGATGTCACCGAGATCACCGGATCGGAGACCTTCCTCCATCTCGATCACCACGGCGAGAAATGGGTGGGCGTCGTCCACGGCGTGCACGATCTGACGCTCGGACAGCCGATCGAGGTCTTTCTCGATCCCGCCCATATCTACGTGTTCGCGGAAGATGGCCCGCTCGTCGTGCCGGCCGCCTACGCGATGGCCGCCTGAGGGGGAGAACGGGACATGGCACGGATCACGCTCGATCATCTGGCGCATTCCTACCTCGCCCGCCCGAAAGGCGAGGACGATTACGCGCTGAAGGAAATGAACCACGAATGGGGGGACGGCGAGGCCTATGCGCTGCTGGGCTCGTCCGGCTGCGGCAAGACCACCCTTCTCAACATCATTTCGGGCCTCCTGCGCCCGAGCGCCGGCCGCGTTCTGTTCGACGGGCGCGACGTGACCGACCAGCCGACGACGGCGCGCAACATCGCGCAGGTCTTCCAGTTTCCCGTCGTCTACGACACCATGACGGTGCGCGAAAACCTGGCCTTTCCGCTGAAGAATCGCGGCGCGGACGCGGCCTATGTGGCAAAGCGCGTGCAGGCGATCGCCAGCGTCATCGGCATGGAGGCCGCACTCGACCGCAAGGCGCGCGGGCTGACGGCGGACGCCAAGCAGAAGATCTCGCTGGGGCGCGGGATGGTGCGCGAGGACGTTAACGCGCTTCTGTTCGACGAGCCGCTGACCGTCATCGACCCGCACATGAAGTGGGAGCTGAGGACGCAGCTGAAATCGCTTCACCGCGAATTCGGCCACACCATGATCTACGTCACCCACGACCAGACCGAGGCGCTGACCTTCGCCGACAAGGTGGTGGTGATGTATGACGGCCGCGTCGTGCAGATCGGCACGCCGGAAGAGCTGTTCGAGACGCCCGCGCACACCTTCGTCGGCTATTTCATCGGCTCGCCCGGCATGAACATCCTGCCGGCGAAGATCGAGGGCGACCGCGCCCTGATCAACGGGTCCAGCGTTGCGCTTGGCCGCCATTACGGGCCGCTCGCCGGCGACGTCACAATCGGGGTGAGGCCGGAATATGCGCGCCTTTCCGCAACCGAGGGCCTGCCGGTGCGCATCGCCCGGGTGGAGGATGTGGGGCGCCACAAGATCGTGCGTGCGGAATTCTTCGGAAACGACATCAACATCATCGCGCGCGAGGACGAGGCGATCGGGGCGGACATGACCCGCGTCGCCTTCGATGCGAGCCGCATCAACGTCTATGCCGATGACTGGCGCGTTGAAGGGGAGGCTGCGTGATGGAGAAGACGACCAACCAGAAGGCCTGGTTCCTCGTGCTGCCGGTTCTGGCACTTGTGGCCTTTTCCGCCGTCATCCCGCTGATGACGGTCGTCAACTATTCCGTTCAGGACACCTTCGGCAACAACCAGTTCTTCTGGGCGGGGCTGGAATGGTTCCGCGAGATGCTGAGCTCAGAGCGCATGTGGAACGCGCTCTGGCGGCAACTGGTCTTCTCCGCGATCATCCTGGCGATCGAGGTGCCGCTCGGCATCTTCGTCGCGCTCAATATGCCCAAGCGCGGGGTCTGGGCCTCCACCTGCCTCGTGCTGATGGCGCTTCCGCTGCTCATCCCGTGGAACGTGGTGGGCACCATCTGGCAGATCTTCGGCCGGGTCGACATCGGCCTGCTCGGCTACACGCTGGAGGCGCTGGGCATCGACTACAATTATACGCAGGATATCTTTTCCGCCTGGGCGACGGTCATCGTCATGGATGTCTGGCACTGGACGTCGCTGGTCGCCCTTCTCGCCTATGCCGGCCTGCAATCGATCCCCGACGCCTACTATCAGGCGGCCAAGATCGATCAGGCCAGCCGCTGGGCGGTCTTCCGCTACATCGAGCTGCCGAAGATGAGCGGCGTGCTGATGATCGCGATCCTGCTGAGATTCATGGACTCATTCATGATCTACACCGAGCCCTTCGTGGTGACCGGCGGCGGGCCGGGCAACGCCACGACGTTCCTCTCCATCGATCTGGTGAAAATGGCGCTCGGCCAGTTCGATCTGGGCCCGGCGGCCGCCTTCTCGATCATGTATTTCCTGGTGATCCTGCTGATCTCCTGGGTGTTCTACACCGTCATGACCAATCTCGACCGGCGGGAGGGCCACCGATGAGCGACACAACTATGCCCCCCGCGCCCGCCCGCACCACGCCCGCGCGCGGCTTCGCGCTTCCCCGCGTCAGCGGTTCGGCGATCGTGATGACGCTCTATCTCGTGTTCCTGCTCACGCCGATCTACTGGCTCTTCAACATGAGCCTGAAGACCAATCAGGAGATCCTGTCGACCTTCTCGCTGTGGCCGCGCGAGGTGACGTTCGAGAACTACATGACCATCCTGACCGATCCCTCCTGGTACATGGGCTACGTCAACTCGATGATCTACGTGGTGATGAACATGGTGATCTCGGTCACCGTGGCGCTGCCGGCGGCCTATGCCTTCTCGCGCTATACCTTCATGGGCGACAAGCACCTGTTCTTCTGGCTGCTGACAAACCGCATGGCGCCGCCCGCCGTCTTCGCCCTGCCCTTCTTTCAGCTCTATTCCTCCATCGGGCTCTTCGACACGCACATCGCGGTGGCGCTCGCCCATTGCCTGTTCAACGTGCCGCTGGCGGTGTGGATTCTGGAGGGCTTCATGCGCGGCGTGCCGAAGGAGATCGACGAGACCGCCTATATCGACGGCTATTCGTTCCCGCGCTTCTTCGTGCGCATCTTCATGCCGCTGATCGCCTCCGGCATCGGCGTCGCCGCCTTCTTCTGCTTCATGTTCTCGTGGGTGGAGTTGCTGCTCTCGCGCACGTTGACATCCGTCAACGCCAAGCCGATCGCGGCCACCATGACGCGCACGGTCTCCGCGTCCGGCATGGACTGGGGCGTGCTCGCGGCCGCCGGCGTGCTGACCATCGTGCCGGGGGCGCTCGTGATCTATTTCGTGCGCAACTACATCGCCAAAGGCTTCGCGCTGGGGCGCGTCTAACAGGTCGTCAAGGAGGACAAGACACATGGACTGGATGGCCTGGACCACGCCGACAGCGATCTTCTTCGTCGTCATCGCCAGCCTGCTGATCGTCTTCTCCGCGCTGGCGATCCGCTTTCCCGAAACCCCGCGCGTCGGGGTCTTGCGGATCGAGACGACGCGCGGCGACCGCCTTTTCATCACGCTTCTGGGCGCGGCCTTCATCAATCTCGCGTGGCTCGCGCTTTCCGGCATGCCCCAGTGGGGCGCGCTGATCGTCTGTCTGGCCTATGCGGTGGCCGTTTTCCGCTGGGTCTAGCCGGACCTGAAGACCGCAATCCGGCAGGGGAGCGAGGCCGGGGCGCGCATATACGAGACGCTTCTTGATCTGGGAGGATCCGATGAAAATGAGTTTGAGACGAACGACGGCGCTCGCGCTTCTGGCGGGCCTGATGACGAGCCCCGCCTGGGCCGGCATGGAGGAAGCGAAACAGTTCCTCGACACCGAGATCGGCGATCTGTCGTCGCTCTCGCGCGCCGACCAGGAAGCGGAGATGCAGTGGTTCATCGACGCCGCCAAGCCCTTTGCCGGCATGGACATCAAGGTCGTGTCGGAAACGATCACCACCCATGAATACGAATCCAAGGTGCTGGCGCCGGCGTTCACCGCCATCACCGGCATCAAGATCACGCATGACCTGATCGGCGAGGGCGATGTCGTGGAGAAGCTGCAGACGCAGATGCAGTCGGGCCAGAACATCTACGATGCCTACATCAACGACTCAGACCTGATCGGCACCCACTGGCGCTACCAGCAGGCGCGCAACCTGACCGACTGGATGGCCGACGAGGGCGCGGACGTCACCAACCCGAACCTGGATCTCGACGATTTCATCGGCATCAAGTTCACCACCGGGCCGGACGGCAAGGTCTACCAGCTGCCCGACCAGCAGTTCGCGAACCTCTACTGGTTCCGCTACGATTGGTTCAACGACGAAAAGACCAGGGCAGACTTCAAGGAAAAGTACGGCTACGACCTGGGCGTGCCGGTCAACTGGTCTGCCTATCAGGACATCGCCGAGTTCTTCACCGGCCGCGACATGTCCTATGCCGGCGGGCCGACCAAGGTCTATGGCAACATGGACTACGGCAAGAAGGATCCCTCGCTCGGCTGGCGCTACACCGACGCATGGATGTCGATGGCCGGCATGGGCGACAAGGGCGAGCCGAACGGCCTGCCCGTCGATGAATGGGGCATCCGCGTCAACGACAAGTCGCAGCCCGTGGGCTCGTGCATGGCGCGCGGCGGGGCGACCAATTCGCCGGCTGCCGTCTACGCGGTGACCAAGGCCATCGAATGGCTGCAGAAATACTCCCCGCCGGCAGCAAGCGGCATGACCTTCTCCGAGGCCGGCCCCGTACCGGCGCAGGGCGAGGTCGCCCAGCAGATGTTCTGGTACACCGCGTTCACCGCCGACATGGTGAAGCCGGGCCTGCCGGTGATGAACGATGACGGCACGCCGAAGTGGCGCATGGCCCCCTCCCCGCACGGCGTCTACTGGTCGGAAGGCACCAAGATCGGCTATCAGGACGCCGGTTCCTGGACGCTGATGAAGTCGACCCCGGTCGATCGCGCCAAGGCGGCATGGCTCTATGCCCAGTTCGTCACCTCCAAGACGGTGGACGTGAAGAAGTCGCATGTGGGGCTGACCTTCATCCGCGAGAGCACCATCCAGGACAAGTCCTTCACCGAACGCGCGCCGAAGCTCGGCGGCCTGGTCGAGTTCTACCGCTCGCCGGCCCGCGTGCAGTGGTCTCCGACCGGCACCAACGTTCCCGACTACCCCAAGCTCGCGCAGCTGTGGTGGCAGAATATCGGCGACGCCATGTCGGGCGCGAAAACCCCGAAAGAGGCACTGGACGCGCTCTGCGCCGCCCAGGAAAAGGTGATGGAGCGGCTTGAGCGCGCCGGCGTGCAGGGCGATCTCGGCCCGCACATGAACGAGCCGAAGGACCCGGCCGAGTGGCTGAAGGCGCCGGGCGCGCCGAAGGCCAAGCTCGACAACGAGGACGAGGAGCCGAAGACCGTCTCCTATGACGAGTTGATCACGTCCTGGCAGTAGGCCGGAACGGAGAACGAGAAAAGCGCCGGGGTCCCCAAGGGCCCCGGCGTTTTCCTTTATCGAAGAGCATTGCCGGGAGTTGGCAGCTTGCGCCCCTCTCCCCCCTTGTGGGGGAGATGTCGGCCGCAGGTCGACAGAGGGGGGTAAGGCGGCAAGTTCGGAGCAAGCGGCATTACCCCCCTCTGTCACGCGAAGGCGTGACATCTCCCCCGCAAGGGGGGAGAGGGGTGCCAGACGACAAGCCTCAGGCTTCCCTCACTCCGCATCAACCCGCCACGCGTCGGTCTTCCTTTCCACGAAGCCGAGCGCCTGGGTCAGCGCCACGCCGATCAGCACGATGGCGACGATGGAGACCATCATCGGCGCGGTCTGCATGAGTTGCGCGTGCTGGGTGATCGAGTAGCCGAGCCCGGCGGTGGAGCCGAACAGTTCCGCCACGACGACCCCGGTAAGCGCCCGCCCGACACCAAGCCGGAACCCCGCGACGAGAAGCGGCACGGATCCAGGCAAGGCCACGCGCACGAACACGTCCAGCGGCCGCGCCCCGAAAGCGCGCGCGGTGCGCGCCAGATCGCGGTCGACATTGCGGATGCCGGCGAGCGTGTTGGCGTAGATCGGCGTCAGCGCGAAGAGGAAGCCGACGGTCACCACGGTTGGCAGGCCGTAGCCGAGATAGGCGATGAAGATCGGGTAGAAGGCGATGGTCGGCGCGGAATACTTGAACCAGATGAAGGGATCGAGCGCGGCCTCCACGTCGCGAAACCAGCCGGCCAGCACGCCGAGGCCGATGCCAACCGCCGCCGCAAGCGCCAGCGCCAGCGAAAAGGCGTGCAGCGTCGCGGATATGTTGACGAAAAGCGTACCGTCGGCGGCCTGCGTCATCGCCTCGCGTGCCACCGCCAGCGGCGTGGAAATGAAGAAGGGATCGATGAACCCGTTATCCACCGCCAGTTGCCAGGCAACTGCAATCGCGATGAGCGAGGCGGTGCCGACGAGAACGGCCTCGAAACGGCGATAGAACGCGATCACGGCTCCGCCCTCCAGCTTCGCAGCCCGTCTTCAAGCCGCCGCACCAGTTGGGTGAGCGCATAACCGAAGGCGGAGACGACGAGCGCGCAGACGAGCAGCCGATCCATGCGCAGCGCCGAGCCGTAGATCTGCAACAGATGACCGATGCCGGCGCGCGAAACGAACAGTTCGCCGACCACGACGCTCAGAACGCCGCGACCGACGGCGAGCCGCACGCCCATCGCGATGGAAGGCAGGGCGCCGGGCACCAGCACATGGGTGAAGATCGCCAGCCGCCCCGCCCCGAAACTCTGCGCGGCGCGCACCAGCCGCGGATCCGCCTCCCGCATGCCGGCCCCGGTGTTGACGATGATCGGAAAGAACGCGCCCAGAAACACCACGGCGACCTTCGATGCCATGTCGATGCCGAGCCAGATGGTGAGGATCGGCAGCAGCACCAGCGGCGGTGCGATATAGAGCGCCATCAAGGGCGGATCGAGGATCAGCCGCACCTGGCGCGACGTGCCAAGAAGCGCGCCGAAGGGCACCGCGACGGCCAGCGCCAGCACGAAGCCGAGAACGAATTCCTGCAACGACACCCAGGCGTGGCCATAGAAGGAAGCCTCGCCCAGCATCTGCGCGAAAGCGATCGCGACGGCGGAGGGTTGCGAGGTGTAGCGGGCATTCATCAGGCCCAGCGCGGGAACCGTCTGCCACAACGCGAGGAAGATCAGGACGGAGAGGAGGGAAATGGTCGTCGAGCGCCGCAGCGGCCAGCGCCGAAGGAGGCGCACGCCGGGGGCCCGCCGCGTGCCGTCAGCCGACTTGCCAAGCGACAGGCTCATCACACCCCCTCGGTGACCAGCCGCAAGGAGGCCATGTCCTCGGCCAGGCTTTCGCGCAGGCGCCGGCGGATGGTGACGAAGGTCTCGCTGTCCAGCATGTCGGGGGATCTCGGGCGCGGCAGGTCGACCTGCACCACGTCCTTGATGCGGCCCGGATCGCGGCCCATCACCACCACCTTGTCGGCGAGGAAGACGGCCTCTTCGATATCGTGCGTGACGAAAAGCGCGGTCTTGCGATCGCGCTCCCAGATGCGCAGCAGTTCGTTTCCCATCACCTCGCGCGTCTGCGCGTCCAGCGCGCCGAAGGGCTCGTCCATCAGCAGCACCTCCGGGTCGACCGCCAGCGCGCGGGCGATGTTGACGCGCTGGCGCATGCCGCCCGAAAGCTGGTGCGGGTGATAATCGGCAAAGTCGCCAAGCCCCACCATGCGGATATGGCGCAAGGCGCGCTCGGTCAGGTCGTCGCGCTTCCAGCGCCGCATTTCCAGCCCGAAGCGGACGTTGCCGAGAACCGAGCGCCACGGCAGCAACGAGGCATCCTGAAAGACCATGGCCGCGTGCCCCCCGGGCCCGGTGACCGGCGCCGCATCGATGACCACGCGGCCGGAGGCGAGCGAAACAAGTCCCGCCGCGGCGAGCAGCAGCGTGCTCTTGCCGCAGCCCGAAGACCCGACAACGGCAACGAAGGACCCGCGTTCGATATCGAGGCTGATGCGATCGATGGCGAGAAAGCGCTCGTCGCTCTTCGGCCGCCGATAGGAGACCGAGAGATCGCGAAACTGAATGTGGCTCATGCCGCTCCCCCCCTGTCGCGCGGATGCCGGCGTCCCTGCCCGGCCCTTCTGACGAGGCCTTCAGGCAGGAGAAACCGGAAGAACGCGGACCGGCGCGTACGCCGCCCCCCGCAGAACGTTTGGATACCCAAGCTCAGGTCCGCGCGGCCATCGATCTGGAACAGGGTGCCTGGGTCAGACGCAATAGTCAGGCACCCTGGTCAGACACAGCACTTCAGGTGCCCGGCTTCCACTGCGCATAGCTGTCGATGAAGGTGCGGTCGAGATACTTCGCCTCCGGCCACGCCTCATCGTAGGCCCCGCCGAGGATCCCCATTTCCCAAAACGCCTTCATGCCGGCCTCCGACGGCATCCGGCCGTCCTCGTAGATGCTGTCGATGAAGGCATCGTAGGCCCGCCCGGCATAGTTGTCGTTGAGGCCCGTGCGCTCGGCAAGCACCTGGATCGATCCCGCCCGGTCGGCCTTGGCGTCACGGATACCCCTGACGAGGCCGCGCAGGAAGGCGCGGATCGTTTCCGGATTCTTTTCACGGAAGTCATCCGTCGCGAAGAACACGTGGAAGGGGAAATCGGGTGCCAGATCCTTCTGGGAAACGATGCGGTTGTAGCCGAGATCCGCCGCCTTGAAGGTGTATGGCGGGGCGAGGATGTTGACCTCCAGCTGGCTGGTCTCCATCGCCGGCAGCCTGTCGCCCGAGCCACCCGCCGCGATGATCTGAACGTCCTTTTCCGGATCGATGCCATTGAGCTTCAGCGCGTAGCGGGTGAGAAAGTCGGTCGACGAACCAAGGCTGGTGACGCCGAAGCGCTTGCCCTTCGTCTCCTCGATCGAGGTGATGCCCTTGACGGCGTACCACTCGAACAGCGCCATGTTGAACCCGCCATAGAAGGCCTTGATCGGCTGTCCCGCCTTGATGCCGACGCTGACGCCGGCAAGCGCGGTGACACCGATGTCGACGTTTCCGGCGATCATCCCGCGCACCATGTTGGTGCCGCCGCGAAAGGTGACGATATCGACGTCGACGCCCTCGTTCTTGAAGTAGCCCCTCTCGTCGGCGAGGAAGAGCGGCAGGAAGGTCGCCGACGTCACCGGCAGTCCGACGACGATTTTCTGCTTCTCCGGTGCCGCCTGGGCGAATGTCGCGGCCATGAGAACCGCCAGCGCCCCGAGACAGGCGGTGATCAATCTCTGCATATCAATATTCCTCCAAAATAAACCAACCAAACCAGACCGCTTCGCGCGCCCTCCATCAAGGCTCTCCCGACCGTGCCCTTACGGAAAGATCACGGGGCCCCGGCAATGCCGGAGAGATCCCTCGTCCCTGCGGCTGGCGAGAAAATGCCGTCCGTCGGATCGTCCGATCAATCCGGATCCCGCGTCGACATGGTGCCTTAGCTCACACGCACTTGCACCCCCGCCAAACGGCGGGCTTTGCCGAAAAACGATCTTTTCGCGGGAAAATGAAGCCCCACGATGCCGTATGGGCAGAACGCGGTCCCCCGCCGGCGCGAAATGACGACCGCAAGTTGTACAGACAGACCTGGACAATCGACTGTTGACGCCGAGGCCCGGCGAGACGGGTCGCGCCCGCGCACCTATTGCGCCGCCAGCGCGCCCGGCGGATCGGTGGAAGCTGAGGCCGCGTCCGCGCAGCGCACGCCGTAGTCGCGTTCGGCCGCCTCCCGCGTTACCAGACCGTTGTCGATATCGGCGCGAACGAGATCGGGGTCGCGCAGCGCGGGATCGCCGTAACCGCCGCCGCCGGCGGTCAGAAAGGTGATGCGGTCGCCGGGCTCGAAGGCAAGTCCTGTCGCCTTCAGAACGCGTTCCACGGTTCCGTCTGCCCGCTCGATGATACCGATCGCGGTCACCCCGTCGTGACCGCCGGCCAGCCCCCAGGGCGGCGTCAACGTCCGGTCGAAGCCGAGATTGCCGCGGCAGCGGCACAGGCAGCGGTAGGTCAGTTCAACCCCGAGCCCGCCGCGAAACCGCCCGGCGCCGCCCGAATCCGGTCTCAGCGCGTGACGTTCGATGATGAAGGGATACTTGATCTCCTGCAGTTCCACCGGCGTGTTGCGCACATCGCCCTGACACACGGACATGGAGGCCGATGCGCCATCACCATGCGGCCGCCCGCCCCAGCCGCCGCCGAAAATGTTCATCAACAGGAACGGCGCGCCGTTGTCGTCGACGCCATGGAAGCTGCATCCGCCGAGATCACCCTTGTGCGCGGCGGGAATACGGTCCGGTATCGCGCAGGCCAGCGCCTTGAGGATGGTGTCGATTACCGTCGGCATGATGATCGACCATTGCCCCAGTGCCGCCGGCGGGCGGGCCGACAGCATCGTGCCTTCCGGCAGCACGACGTCAAGCGCGCGAAAGCACCCCTCGTTGACATCGAGATCCGGCGAGGTGAGCGCCTTGAAGGCGACGCGGGCGCAGGCGATGCCGCCGGAGCGGCCGCTGTTCACGGACGATTCCACCTGCGGATTCATGTCCGACAGGTCGATCGTCATGCACGCGCCGGAAATCTCGACAGCGACCTTGACCCGCAACGGCCGGTCGAGATTGAACCCGTCATTGTCGATGAAGCTCTCCGCCTCGTAGCGCCCGTCGGGAATGGCGGCGACCACCTGGCGCACGGCCTTGTCGGCCTGTTCCCAGACGAGCGAAACACAATCCGCCACGCCCTTGCGCGTGTAGCGCGCGACCAGCTCGCCAAAGCGTTGCGCGCCGATCTGACAGGCGGCGGTCTGGGCACGCAGGTCTCCGAGTGCCGCATCGGCGGAACGGATATTGTCGCGCAGGATCTGCATCAATGTCTCGTTCGGCTCACCCGCCTGCATGACCTTGAGCGAGCGCATCTGCAGGCCTTCCGCGAAGACATCCGATGTCGCGTTGTAGCTGAAACCCCAGCGCGATCCGCCAATATCCACCCAGTGCGCGCGGGTGGCGGCGAAGCCCACCAGTTCGCCCGCGTGGAAGCAGGGCGCGTAGACGACGACGTTGTTCAGGTGTTGGCCGCAGACGGTGCCGTGGTTCATCACCACGACATCGCCTGCGGCGAAGCCATCGAGACCGTAGCGCTTTATGCCGTCCTTCACCGCCACGCCCAAGTCGGCGAGGAAGATCGGCAGGCCGCCGCGATTTTGCGCGATCATGCGGCCTTGCGTATCCAGGAGACCGCAACAATAGTCGCGTACCTCATAGATCATCATGTTGTAGGCCGACTTGGATAGAACGTCGGCCATTTCGTCGGCATAGGCGACGATGGCATTGCGGACCACCTCGACGGTGATCGGATCGACCGGGTGTTCTTTCACTCTCTGGTCCATGGGGCCTTGGGCAGTTCAGACCGCGACCTTCACCACAAGATGACCGGCGTCGGTAACCACCGCCTCATCTCCCGGGTGGATCAATGTCGTGGAGTTTGCTTCCTCGATCACGGCAGGGCCGCTGATGCACATTCCGGGCTTGAGCGCCGGACGCCACAGGACGGGTGTCGGGATCGGGGTATCGGGATCGTCGAAAACGACATCGCGCAAGCCGGCGCTCGCGTCGCCTTCAGCGACAAACGGCTCGCTCAGCCAGCGTTCGGCGAGCGTGTCGTCGCGCGCGGCGGTGACGACGAGGCGCAGCGAGACGATCTCCATCGTCTCGTCGGGCGCGGACTGGGCATAGCGTCGGGCATGCTCGCGATCGAAGCGGATCCTGAGGTCTCCGTGATCGCCGGCGAGCTGGTGCGGCGCCTCCACAGGGATGGAGATCGCATGTTCCTGGCCCGCGTAGCGCAGATCCGCGTAGAAGCGGAAATCGGCCGTACCCGCTCCCTGCCGGTCGCGGCGAAGTTGCTCGCGTCCGGCCTCGGCGAGTTCGGCAAAGACCGCCTCCACCTGTGTCGCGTCCAGTTCGCCAATACGACCGATCAGCGTCTGCACGAAATCCTGGCGCCACGACGCCATCAGCATGCCATAGGCGGAAAACGCACCGGGCAGCTTCGGCACCACCACCTGCGAGATCGACAATTCGCGGGCGATCGACATCGCGTGCAGAGGCCCGGCCCCGCCAAAAGCGATCAGCGCGGTATCGCGCGGATCGACGCCCCGGTGAACCGAGACCGAGCGCACGGAAAGCGACATGGCGGCATCGGCGATGCGCACGATGCCGCGCGCCGCTTCCATCATCGAGAGACCAAGCGGCTCGGCAATCGCGCGGCGCATGGCGGAGCGTGCGGCGGGCGGATCGATCTGGATGTCGCCGCCCAGATACCGGGCCGGATTGATTCGGCCGAGCAGCAGGTCCGCGTCGGTGACGACCGCAAGGCCCGCTCCCTTGCCGTAACACGCAGGCCCCGGATCGGCGCCCACCGATTGCGGCCCGACGTGAAGCCCGCCCTGGGCGTCGATCCATGCGATGGAGCCGCCGCCGGCCCCGATCTCCACGATATCGACCACGGGAAGCTGCATCGGCTGGCCCGTCGCCCTGTCGCCAATGACATAGCCGGTCTCGATCGCCGGCACTCCATCGGCGATCAGGCTCGACTTCGCCGTGGTACCGCCCATGTCGAAGCCGACGGCGCGCGGCAGACCGAGCAGGCTTGCGAGCCGCCCCGCCCCGATCATGCCGGCGACAGGACCGGATTCCATCATCGTGACAGGCTGTTCGCGCGCATGGCGCAGCGACATCACCCCGCCATTGGAACGCATGATCCGCACCTGGCCAGTGAAGTCCGCACCGCCGAGATACCCTTCGAGCCGCCCCAGATAGCCGTCGACGCGCGGACCGACGAAGGCGTTGAGAACGGTGGTGGAGGTGCGTTCGTATTCGCGGTATTCGCGCAGAATCTCATGCGACAGTGTGACGAAGAGGTCGGGCCGGCGCCGGCGCAGGATCGCGCCGATCAGCTTTTCGTGCGCCGGATTGGCGTAGGCATGGACGAGACAGACGGCAACCGCCTCGCAGCCGGCGGCGTCGATCGCGGCGATCGTGCGCTCCAGCGCCCGTTCGTCGACCGGCACCAGCACCGAACCATCGGCCTTCATGCGCTCCGGGATCTCGAATGTGAGCGCCCGATCGACCAGCGGCCGGGGTCGTTCGAAGAACAGGTTGAACGCCTCGATCCGGTTCGATCGCCCGATGGCGTAGACGTCCCGGAAGCCCTCGGTGGTGATCAGCGCGGTGCGTGCGCCCTTGCGCTCCAGCACCGTGTTGATGGCGATGGTCGAGCCGTGCAGGATCTCGTCAAGCTCGGACGGCGCGCATCGGGCTATATCCAGGCTGCGCGCAATGGCCAGGGTGGGATCTGCCGGGGTGGTCGATGTCTTCGACGTCACAAGCTCGCCGTTCACGTAACCGACGAGATCCGTGAAAGTGCCCCCAATATCGACACCAACGATATTCACGCGCGTCTCACCTTTTCCTGGGGAAGGCCATGAGATCTTTTCGGCCCTCTCGCTAAAATTTCTTCTGAAACACAAACACGCAGGGCGAGATCATCTAAACAGTGGCGACGATCACTCACTTGATTCCGGTTGCGCAAGATTGACACTGCGGCACATTGGCAAGCAACGGGTCCAGCGCCTCTTTCTTTAATAGGTTATAGGCTATAGGATATAGGTATGATAAATGTTTCCTTGCGTCGCCTTGAGGTGTTTCTCGCCATCGTCGACACCGGAAGCTTTTCCCGTGCGGCCGAATTGCTGAACATCGCGCAGCCCTCCGTCTCCGCCCATGTTCGCGCGCTGGAGGAGCGGCTCGGCGGCCTCGTCTTCGAGCGCCGGCGCGGCGGGCGACCTCTCCTGACCGAACTCGGACGCGCGGTGCGCGAGCATGCCCGCGAAATGCTGGCCGAGGTCGACGACATGCGCGCCGACATCATCAACATGCGCGGCGGGGCCAGCGACCGTCTGGTCATCTCCATCCAGCGCGGTCTGGCGAACTTCGCGCTGAAGGACGCGCTGACGAGCTTCGCGCTCACCCGGCCAGACCAACAGCTTGTGGTGCGGGTCGGCAAGCACGAGGAAGTTGTGCACGACCTTCGCGAGAGCATCGCCAATGTCGGCTGCGTCCAGGTAAACGAGGACATACGGGGGCTTTCCTCGCGGGTGATCGGCGCGCAGAAACTCAAACTGATCGCCTCTCCCGACCACCCGCTCGCCAAACGACGGCACATTCGCCCCGAAACGGTGGCGCGCTACAGTTTCGTCGGCGCACCGCCGAGTTCGGTGTTCGGCAAATCGGTGGCACGGCTTCTCGCCAGCATCGGCATCCGCGATCCCAACACCGCAGCCCAGGCGACCGAATACCAGTTCCTGCGCGAACTGGTGGTTGCCGGCGTCGGCATCGCGTGCTCGACGGAAGCGAGCATCACTCCGGATGTTGCCGCCGGCAAGCTGGTCGTGCTCGACGTGGCGGCCGAAGATCTCTTCTTCGAGATCCGTGTGCTGACGGCGGCGCGCCGCCCCCTCTCCCCCTCGATGCAGGATCTGATCGACCACCTGGCCGCCGCCGCGCCCCACCCCTGATGGCGACACGCGAGGCGGGCGCAAACGGCCCCGCTCGCAAACGCCCGGCGCCGTACGTTTTCCCGTGACGTTTCGTTTCTCGGCCTTGAGCATGGAACACGACGCGTACCCGGTTCGTTGTCTCCATGTCGTCCCGCCTGTGAGCGTGGACGCAGACAACGGAACAGATGTGCTGCGGCTGCCGGCGCCGCCAGGGCGGATTTTCCCCGCGCTGGATCATTCGCGCCGCGTGCGGCCGGGCCGACCCGGAGTACAAGACCATGACCGATATCAATGCATCCCGCATCCTGATCATCGCGACCAACGGTTTCGAGCAGAGCGAGCTGGAAGTACCGCGCGACAAGCTGCGCGAAGCCGGCGCCACGGTCGACGTGGCGAGCCCCGACGGCAACGAGATCCGCGGCTGGAAGGGCAAGGACTGGGCCGACACGGTGCCGGTGGATCGCAAGATCGCCGATGCCCGCGTGGAGGATTACGACGCGCTCGTCATCCCGGGCGGCCAGATCAACCCCGACCTGTTGCGCGTCGACGAAGACGCGATGGCGCAGGTGAAGACCTTCCTCGCCTCCGGCAAGGTCGTTGCGGCAGTCTGCCACGGCCCGTGGCTGCTGGTCGAGGCGGACGCAGTGCGCGGGCGCGAGGTGACGTCCTACAAGTCCATCCGAACCGATGTCATCAACGCCGGCGGCAAATGGGTGGACCGCGAGGTCGTCGCCGATGGCGGCATCGTCACCAGCCGCCAGCCGGCAGACCTCGACGCCTTCGTGGCGAAGATCATCGAGGAGATCCGCGAGGGCCGCCACGAACAGCGCAAGGTCGCCTGAGCAGGAAAGCTTTCCCCCAAAGCTCTCGATAACCTAGAGCATATCCCGATCAGATTGAACCGATCTGATCGATAAGGATATGCGCAAGGTATTGATCTGGAGGGGTTTCTTGTCGTTCAGACGATTCCGTCTGAACGACAAGCGCTCTAGCGCCGGGCGCCTCCGGGCGTCCGGCGTTTTTCGTGCGGCACGGGCAAGCCGGCGCCCATTCCGGCGATGCGATCTCTCCGCCGTCTTCCCGTTTTTACGGCAATGCCACGCGGCTTTTCTGGGGCTCCGCCTCGGCAAGGGCCGAGGTGGGCGGCAACGGGGCGGACGCCACATCGACGCTGGCGACGACCGACAGCCCCGGCACCAGCCGACCGGTATCGGGCTGCCCCGCATCGATGGCGATGCGCACCGGCAAACGCTTGGCGATCTTGGTGAAGTTGCCGGTCGCATTGTCCGACTTGATCACGCTGAATTCGGAGCCGGTGGCCGGCGAGAACCGCTCGATACGGCCATGGAAGACCAGCCCGCCCAGCGCATCGACGGAAAAGCTGACCTTCTGGCCGGTCTTCATGCCGGGAAGCTGGGTTTCCTTGAAATTCGCCACCATCCAGATCGTATCGGTGACGAGCGAGGTGAGCGAGCTTCCGGCGGACACGTATTGCCCCACCCGCGCGCCGATCTGGCCGAGCGTGCCGTCGGCCGGCGCGGTGATACGGGTGTTCTGGAGATCGATCTCGGCAAGCCGCACGGCGGCTCCCGCGCCCTCCAGGTCGGCCTCGGCCTGCTGGCGGTCGGCGATCGTGGCTTCGAGATCCTGCTGGGCGACGACAAGCGCGGCGCGCGCCTGACGCACCGAAGCCTGCGCCTGATCGTAGGATGCCTGGCTCTCGTCGGCCGCCGAATTGGCCGAGAACCCCTTCTGCTGCAATGCCCTCTTGCGCTTCCAGTCGGCCTTGGCCTGCTTCAGCGCGGCTTCCGCGCTCTCAAGTGCCGCCTGACGCGACTCGACCGTCGCCCTGGCCGACGCGCGCTGTCTGGCGAGTTTTGTGAGCGCGGCCACCTTCGATTGAAGGGTCGCCTTCGCCTGGGCGAGCTTCTGGGCATAGATGCGGTCGTCGATCTTGACCAGCAGATCGCCCTTCTTCACGTGCTGGAAATCCTGCACGGGCACATCGACGACATAGCCGGCGAGCTGCGGCGCGATGGCGGTGACCTTGCCCTGGATATAGGCGTCGTTGGTCGTTTCCATCGAACCGTGAAAGGGCGGCAGGTTCCACGAATAGAGGACCAGCGATACTCCGGCGGCGGCGGCAACGATCGCCAGGGACGTGACGGCGGAGGGGAGAAGGGACTTGATGGCCATGACGGGTCAGCTTTCAGCCTGGACGGGGCGCACCATGTCGAGGAGCGCGCGCCAGGCCAGATAGAGGACGAGAACGATGACGGCGATCGTCGCGATCACCGATGTGACGAAAAAGGCGTCCGTGTAGGCCAGCACGTAGGCCTGTTTCTGCACCTGGGCAGCCAGCAGGACGGACCCTTCCGCCTTGAGCTGGACCGCGTCGGTGAGGACGCTCTTGTAGGATGCGGCAAGCTGGCCGATGCGGGCGGCGACCAGGGGATCGGACGGCACCAGACGGCTGACGAGATGCGCGGAATGAAACTGCTCGCGCCATGTCACGAAGGTTCCGAAGACGGCACTGCCAAACAGCGCGCCGAGGCGTTGCGTCGTCAGGAACACGATGACGAAGGACAGAAGGTAGTTCGGCCCTCGCTTCAACGCGGCGATGAAACCGAACGCCATGGCTGGCGGCAGGAACAGCCCGCTGGCAAAGCCCACCAGCATTTGCGAGAAATACATCTGCTCCGGCCGGGTCTGTGCTGTCGCCTGGGAATCGAGCCCGGTCCCGATGGCGAGCAGGGTCAGCGACAGCAGGTGGATACCGGCGACCTTGCCCGGCTGGATCAGCCGCGAACAGACGAACCCGGACGCCGCGCCGCTCACCAGCACGACCCAGTAAAAGCCGGATATCTGTTCGTTCAGGAGACCGAGCTGGCTGAAGAACTGCCGCGTTCCCGTCGATTGTTCCGACAGGAGAAGGCGGAACAGCAACAGGCTGCCGGTGAAGTGGACGATCTCCTTGGAGCTCAGCCACCGCACGTCGACCAGCGGTTCCTTCCGGTTGAGCTCGATGACGGCAGCCACCGCCAGACAGACGATGGCGAGTGCGATCAGCGCGCCGATCCACGGCGCCTCGAACCACCAGTAGTAACGCCCGGTGACCGTGACGATGGCAAGCGAACCAAGGCCGACGGCCAGGAAGGCATAGGTGACGAGATCCAGCAGGTTGAGGGGATTGAAGGTCAGGGTCGGTGTCAGCAGCGGCAGCCGGATGATCATGCCGAGCGCGACGAGCGCCAGCCCCGCCTCGAACATGAACAACGCCTCGGCGCCGCCCAGATTGAGCAGTGTCGGCGAGATCAGGCCCGCGATCGGCGTACCGGCGACCATGGCGGTCAGCGCAACCGGCAGACCGACCGTCAGCTTCCTTTCGCGTGGCAGGCCGTCGAGGATGTAGAGAATGGCGAGCGAGGACATCGGCGAGGCCGCCACGCCGGAACAGAAACGCACGACCAGCGCGGTCTGCAGATCGGTCGCCCAAAGCTGCACCAGGCTCGTGATCACGAAGATGATGATCGCGATCTCGGCGAACCGGCGCAGGCCGAACTGGGAACGCAGCTTCAACAGCAGCAGCGTCAGGCTGACATTCGGCGCCATGTAGATGGCGAGCAGCCAGATCGCCTCGTTGGTCGTCGCTCCGTATTCGCCCGCGAGCTGGCGAAGGTTCACGGACACAAGGCTCATGCCGAGCCCCTGCGTCACAGCCACGAGAACGCCGACGGCCATGTAGGTCACGACGAGACCGGTGGAATGCGGCGGAGGAGGAGGCGCAGCGGCGGCCGGCTGCGGGGAAGCCGCCGCCGCTGCGGGCTGCGTCGGGGAACGCAGCTCAGGTTCGTTATCGGCCATCGATCTTCCCCACGATCGGCTTTTCAACTTGCGCGGGGGATGCGGCGGCCGCGACCACGCATATTTCGGCCTCGATGCGTTCGAACAGATCGACCGCGCGGCGCAGTTCCGCATCCTCCACCTTGCTGAAAACCTCACAGCGCATCTCTTCGCCCAGACGCTGGACAAGGCTGGCCTGCTCGCGTCCATGGGCGGTGAGCACGATGTGCTTGGCACGCCGGTCGGCCGGATCGGGCTCGCGGGTGATCAGGTCGAGCGCTTCCATCCGGTCGAGAATGCGCACCAGCGTCGGCTGCTCCAGCTCCAGCTCGCAGGCGAGTTCGCGCTGCGTGCAGCCGGACTTGCGCGCCAGCCGGATCAACACCCTCGCCCGCGGATAGGTCAGCCCGTGCGCCGTCACCCGGGCGTTGAACAGGGTGCGGATCTTGCGGCTGAGCTTGGTCAACGCTTCCAGGAACTCCGAGGAGGCGCTCGGGTTTTGGGCAGACATGTCACTTTTCCGAATTAGTTCGCCCACGAATGAGTAGCAGGCTATTTAAATTACCATTTAAATATCATGAGGGCCGCCATGATGCAAGACGCCGCAACCACTGGGGGATGCCGCGGTCAGCCTCAACCACGCATATCGGGACCCATCGAAGGTTCGGGAGCTTCAATCTTTATCTATATTCTTCAGCTATTTAGAACAGGCTCGGGAACCCTCCCCACTTGTCGGCGTTGTCAAATCGCAGATCAGATCCGCCACAAAAGCATGGCAACCCGCCGGCGGATCAGGACCACGCGTTTTGGGGGCGCAATGCTGATGGAGACCGGGCCGGACGGCTCGCACGACGATCGATCGCCCAACGCGACACGGAACGGCGCCTCATCGCACGATGCGCCGACAGCCGGCGCGGACGAATCCGTGTTCGAACCGGGCCGCAACGTCTGGCGTGTGGAGCATGCGCCGCGCGTGGCGCCGCTGATCGATGCGGGTGCCTATTTCGGCGCGCTGCGCAAGGCGATGCTGATGGCGCGCAAGTCGATCGTCATCGTGGGATGGGATATCGAAAGCCGCATGCGTCTCGTCGGCCCCGACGGCACGGTGGACGACGACCTGCCCGAAACCTTCGCCGCCTTTCTCACCGAACTGGTTCGCCGCAACGACAACCTCCACGTCCGTCTGCTGCTGTGGGACTACTCGATGCTGTTCTCGCTGGAGCGCGAACTGGCGCCGCGGCTCCGGCTGTTCTGGTCGACCCCGCCGCAGATCGAGCTGTGCCTGGACGACGAAATCCCGCTCGGCGCCTCCCAGCATCAAAAGATCGTGGTGATCGATGACACGATCGCCTTCTCCGGCGGTCTGGATCTCACCCGCCGGCGCTGGGACAATCCGACCCACAAGGCTGAGGACGAGCGCCGGATAGACCCCACCGGCAGCAGCTATGGCCCTTTCCACGACGTGCAGATGGCGGTCGATGGCGATGCCGCCACGGCGCTTGGCGACCTCGTTCGCGAACGCTGGCGCATCGCCACCGACGAGCGGCTGGAACGCCCCGCAACCGACGACGACGTCCTTTCCCCCGAAACCGATCCCTGGCCGGAGGATCTCACGCCTCTTTTTCGGGATGCGCGGATCGGCATCTCGCGCACCTGCCCCGCGCACGAGGGCGCGCCGGCGGTCACCGAGGTGGAAGACCTCTGGTATGACATGATCGGCCGGGCGGAACGGGCCATCTATATCGAGAACCAGTTTCTCACCGCCCTGACACTCGCGCGCAAACTGGCGGACAGGCTGAAGCAACGGCCGAAGCTCGAGGCCGTCGTCGTCGTGCCCGACACCTATCCCGAATGGCTCGCAAAAGCCTCGATGCTGGATGGCCGGCAGCGCTTCATGCAGGTCTTGCGCGATGCGGGCGTCGCCGATCGCGTCCGCCTCGTCTACCCCCAGGCAAGCGATGATGGCGTCAACGTCGCCATCATGGTGCATGCCAAGGTGATGGTGATCGACGATCGCTGGCTGCGGATCGGATCGGCCAACCTGTGCAACCGCTCCATCGGTTTCGACAGCGAATGCGACCTGACGCTGGAAGCGCGCGACGAGGCGCAGCGCTTTGCTGTGCGCGAGGTGCGCAACCGGCTGCTTGGCGAACATGTCGGGGCCGAGCCGACAAAATTGCAGGCCGCGATCGACACAGCGCAGGGCTCGCTCTTCGACGCGATCGACGCGTTGCCGAAGACCCGCCGCACACTGGTGCCGGTTGCGGACGAGGAAATCAACGTTCCGGTATCGCTGCGCCAGATCGGCGATCCGCCGGAACCGCTTTACGGTCTCAACCCGGCGGCCGATGTCGCGCCCGATCCGCGCTGGTGGCCGACCATCGTGCGCGCGGCCATCGCTATCGGCGTCATCGGGCTCGCGATCCTGGCATGGAGATATTCCCCGGTGGCGGATCCGGAGAGGCTCGGCCAGCTGTTTCAGGGCATTTCCCGCCATCCCTGGGCGCCCGGCATCGTCATCGCAAGCTTTATCGCGGGCGGTCTCGTTGCCTTCCCCGTCACCGTGCTGATCCTGGCGACGGTGGCGGTCTTCGGCGGCTGGCTCGGCATGCTGCTGGCGGCGTCGGGTGCGACGCTCAGCGCCATCGTCACCTACCTGATCGGCCGCAAGCTCGGCCAGCGCGCGCTGCGCCGCATGGTCGGACCGCGCATCAGCCGCATCCGGCATGGCATGTCCGACAATGGCGTCGTCACCATCGCCAGCATCCGGCTGGTGCCGATCGCTCCGTTCACGCTGATCAATCTGGTGGCCGGCGCCATGCGGGTGCGCTTTGTCGACTATTGCATCGGAACCATACTGGGTCTCGCCCCGGGCCTGCTCACGATGACGCTGCTCGCCCAGCAGATCACCCGGCTCGTGAACGAACCGACGCTCGGCCGCGTCGCCGTCTTCGCGGGACTGATCGTCTTCTGGAGCGGGATCATTTTCGCCCTGCAGTTCCTGGTCCGCCGCTACCGCAGGGCGCGATCGTGAGCGAGCCCGGAGACGACAGGCCCGTGCGGCTGATGACGTGGAACATCCACGGCGGCGTCGGCGCGGACGGGCGGTTCGATCTCGCCCGCGTCTCCGACGTCATCCGTCGGCACGATCCCGATATCGTCGCGCTTCAGGAGGTCGACACGCGCGGGCGCGATATCGATTGCCTGGCGCCGCTGAAAACGCTGCACGAGGATAGCGGCCACTGGCGGGAGGCGCGCACCATCGAGGCGCCCGACGGCCGTTTCTATGGACACGCCATCCTGAGCCGCTGGCCGATGCGCGAGAGCGTGCTGCACGATCTCTCCATCGCCCGCCGCGAGCCGCGCTCGGCCATCGAGGCAATCATCGAAAGCCCGGGCGGCGCGCTGCACCTGATTTCCGTTCATCTCGGACTCAAGCTCGCGGAGCGGCGGATGCAGGCGCGAAAGCTGGCGGCGCTGGCCGGCAACCGGCGCGCGGCGACGAGCGTGGCGCTGGGCGATTTCAACGACTGGTTCACCGTCGGCGCGGTACGGCGTGCCATGCGTCAGGTGCTGCCGGTGCGCACGATGGTGAAGACCTTTCCCGCGCGCTGGCCGCTGCTGCGGCTCGACCGCATCTATTGCCGCGCGCCGCACAACCTGCTGAGGGTCTGGAGCGATGAGCAGGCACGCGCCTGCTCCGATCACCTTCCCGTCATCGCGGATATCCGCCTGTCGGCGCACTCTGATATCGCCCCTGCCACGTAGCCCCTCCGCACGCTGGCCGCATCCAGCCGGAACGCGAAGCGGCCACCGCACGTTGACCTCGGACAGAACGTCGAAGGCCAGCGGAAACAGCAACGGAGAGACAACATGAAGAAGATCGAAGTCGTGCAACGCGAGGACGGCTGGGCCTATGTGGTCGAAGGCCGTGTTTCACAGAGCTTCGGCACCCGCGAGGACGCGCAGGCCGCCGGCAAGGCCGCGGCGGAGGAACAGGCGGAGAAGGAAGGCGAGCTGGAAGAGGGCCTGCGTGACACCTTCCCCGCCAGCGACCCCGTATCGGTGACCCAGAGCGGACACACGGGCGGCGACAACGACTGATTCCGGCGGTAGGGCAAGGAGTTTCCCCTCCTCCTCACCTCCCACACCACCGGCCGACCTGTGGAAAAGTCCGCGCTCCATATCTCTGGAACATCCAGATCTGAGGCGGCGCCTCGGCCGCGGACCGTTGCGCATAGGTCACAGTGTGAATATTGCCGCCCTTAATTCTTGAGTTTTTGACTCAGGATATGATACTGCCTTTTGTCGACGAAGATCCTGTCTTCGGGACAAAGAGGTAACATGTCCATGGTCTGCAATAACAAATCGCTCAGGGGCATCCTGTCGACCACGGGGCTGGTTGGCATAGCGGCCCTGTCGGCCCTGGCGGCCCCTCCCGGCATTGCCCACGCGCAGCGCGCCAAGGCCATCGAACTGGAAACCATCGTCGTAACGGCGGATGGCGGCGAGGACCCCAAGGGTCCGGTGGACGGTTTCGTCGCCTCGCGCAGCACGTCGGGCACCAAGACCAACGCATCGATCCTGGAGACGCCGGCCTCCGTTTCGGTGGTGACGAAGGATCAGGTCGAACAGCAGGGCGCGCAGACGGTGCAGGAAGCGCTGCGCTATTCGGCCGGCGTCGCCGCCGATATCCGCGCGCAGGACCGCTACGACATCGTGCCGATGCGCGGCTTCGGCGGCTACCAGAGCTTCGTGCAGTATCTCGACGGCCTGCGCATGCTGAAGGGCATCTCCTTCGCCCAGCCGACCGTGGACGTGCGCGAACTGGAGCGCATCGAGATTTTCCGCGGGCCGGCTTCCGTGCTCTACGGCGCGGTCAATCCGGGCGGGCTGGTCAATCTCGTCTCCAAGCGTCCGACCAAGGAGACGCAGCACGAGCTGGAACTTGCCGTCGGCTATCCGTGGGGCGTCACCGGCGCCTTCGACACGTCCGGCCCGGTCAACGACGCCGAGACGTTCCTCTACCGGGTCTCGGGCTTCGGCTACTTCAAGCAGTCCGACATGGACGACATGAACAGCCAGCGCTATTCGATCTCGCCGTCGTTCACGTGGCTTCCGAGCGACGACACGAAGATCACGCTGCTCGCCAACGTGACGCACGAGCCGGAGAGCTACTACCCCTCGCGCCTACCGGCCGACGGAACCGTCTACCTGAAAAATGCGTCCACCCACATCCCCTACGACTTCAACATCGCCGATCCCGACTTCGACAAGTTCATCCGCGACAGCTTCCGTATCGGCTACGAATTCGAACACCAGTTCGACGACGTCTTCACCTTCCGTCAGAACCTGCGCTACTCCTACATGGAGACCGAGTTCAGAGGCTTCGCGCCGGGCACGATCTCCGGCACGACGCTCGGCCGCACCGCCTCGGCCGTCGACGAGGAACTGCACACGCTGGCGGTCGACAACCAGCTTGAGGCGGATTTCACGACAGGCATGGTCGAGCACAAGATGCTCGGCGGCTTCGACTACCAGTGGTCGGAAGCGAACCGCCTGTTCGGTGCCGCCGGGACCACGAGCATCGACATTCTCGACCCGGACTACTCCGGCACGATCGCGACGCCGGCTTTCAGGACGGATGTGGACCAGCACACCCAACAGGCAGGTACCTATCTGCAGGAGCAGGCGCGCATCGGCAAGTTGGCCCTGACGCTCGGCGGCCGTCTCGACTGGTATTCGCAGAAGACCGAGACGCTGACGATCGCCAGCGGCGATCTCAATACCCAGAACCAGCAGGACACGGCCTTCACCTGGCGCGCCGGTGCGGCCTATCTCTTCGACAGCGGTTTCGCGCCCTACGTCAGCTACGCCACCTCGTTCGAGGTGCCCGCGGGCGTTGCCGTCGGGAATGTCGCGCTCGACCCGGTCACCGGCAGGCAGTACGAGATCGGCGTCAAGTATCAGCCTGCGGGCTACGACAGCTTCCTCATGATCTCCGCCTTCGACCTGACCCAGAACAATGCGGTCACCTCCGACACATCAAACAGCGGTTACTACAGGAAGATCGGCCGGGTAAATTCCCGCGGCATCGAGGTGACCGGCAAGGCGAGCTTTGACAATGGCTGGGACCTGACGGGCTCCTACACTTTCGTCGACGCCGAGATCAGGAAGGACCTCGTCACCAAGACGAATGTCGGCAACACGCCGGCGACCATCCCGCAGCACATCGCCTCGATCTGGGCGCACTACACGTTCCAGTCGGGCAAGCTGGAGGGCCTGGGGCTCGGCGCCGGCGCGCGCTACACCGGCGAGAGCTGGGGCAACGACGAGAACGAATTCAAGGTGAAGGACTTCACCCTGTTCGACGCGGCCCTCGACTACGATCTTGGCAAGCTCGACGACCAGCTCGAAGGCACGACCTTCCGCTTCAACGTGCAGAACGTTCTGGATACCGAGTACGTCTCCTCCTGCTCGGCCTCCAACGCCTGCTTCTATGGCACCGGCCGAACCTTCCTGGCCTCGCTCAAGTACAAGTGGTGATTGCCTGCCCCGCCGGAATGACCCGGCGGGGCCTTCCTCCTTTTGAGAAGGAACGACCTGTCGTGCAGAAGGAAAAGAAGGTCTCCGACATGGAGATCCGCCGCTACGTCATCGACACCGGCACGCGGCAGACCGACATCCAGAAGGACCTGCGCGCCGAGACCATGGCGATGGCGAACGGCATGATGATGGTCTCGCCCGCCTGCGGCGAGTTCCTGGCTCTGCTCGCCAAACTCATCGGCGCGAAGCGGACGCTGGAGGTCGGCACGTTTACCGGCTACAGCGCGCTTTCCGTCGCCGCCGCCCTGCCCGAGGACGGCGAGATCGTCGCCTGCGACATGTCGGAGGAATATACCGCGATCGCCCGGCGCTACTGGGAGCGCGCTGGCCTTTCCGACAAGATAAATCTCCAGCTCGGCGAGGCGGTCGCCACCCTCGACCGGCTGATCGAGGAAGGACAGGCGGATACCTTCGATCTCGCCTTCATCGACGCCGACAAGAACGACTACGACGCCTATTACGAACGCTGCCTGAAACTGGTGCGGCCCGGCGGACTGATCGTCTTCGACAACATGTTCTGGGGCCGCTCGGTGGCCGATGCCGACGACAACCGCCCCGAGACGGTCGCGCTGCGCGAGCTCAACATCAAGATCCGCGACGATGCCCGTGTGGACATGTCGCTCATTCCCTTCGGCGACGGCATGACCTTCGTTCGCCGCCGCTGATATTGCACGTTCATTTTCGTGTATTCGTTGGCTTTATCGCCTCAATTATGCCAATTTTTCGCGATGGACGGTCAATACAACTGCAATAATGGCGAACTCCTGCCATGAAAAATGCGGTAATACGTTAAACATATTTCATTGGCGCCATATATATTTGAATCTTTCTAAACAAAATCAGAAATTTCTGCGTGCATACGGACCTCTTAAGGAGAAAAACTTTCCACCACCGCATTGGACGCTTGACAGCTCGATGCGGAAGCGCGATTAGAATGCTCATATTCATGAGTTAAAAAGTCAAGTTTTATGCGACGAGGAATAACGATGCGCATGCGCCTTGCACGTCCGCGTTTTGCGGAAAAAGGGCGGACGGCCGGCCTGGTGGCACTGCTCCTGCTCGCCCCGGCGCTGCTCGCCGCAACCGCCCCTGCCACGGCCGAGATCGTCGCCAAGGACGTGACCGGCCGCACGATCCGGCTGGAGGCGCCCGCACATCGCATCCTCATCGACGACGGGCGCTACTTCCTCAACCTCGCCCTGCTTGCCGACGATCCCGTCTCCCTCGTCGTCGCCTGGCCGCATGACAGCAACCGGCTGGGCGAGGAAATCTACGCCCGCTTCAGGCAGCGCTTCCCGGCAATCGAGACCCTGAAGCACACGGCGAGTTCGTCGCGCACGCTGTCGGTGGAACAGGTGCTGGCGGCCGACCCCGACCTTGCCGTCTTCTCGCTCATGTCGAAGCCGTCGGCGCGCGAGATCGAGTTGATCGAGGCGGCCGGCATTCCCGTCGCCATCGCCGACAACGTCGCGGACCCGCTCGCAAACGTCGACAGGACGCTGCTGATGCTGGGCACGCTCACCGGCAACGAGGCGAGGGCCGAGGCGGCCGTCGCCTTCCGGCAGCAGCGCTATCGCGTAATCGCCGAGCGGCTCGCCAGCCACCCGGACGCGGGGCGGCCGAAGGTCTTTCTGGAGGCGCACGCCTCCACCTCCACCGACTGCTGCAATTCGCCGGGCACGGGCAGCATCGGCGCGATGATCGATTTCGCCGGAGGGCACAACATCGGCGCCGACGTGATCGACCGCGCCTTCGGCAAGATCAGCCTGGAATACGTGATCGAGGCGAAGCCCGAGATCTACATCGCCACCGGCGGCGCCTACATGGAAAAGCGTTCCGGCGTGCTGGTCGGCCCCTATTATGATCCCGAACGCACTGCCGAAACGCTCGCCAAAGTGCTCGCGCGCACCGGCTTTTCCGAGCTGCCCGCGGTGAAGGCTGGCAACGTCCATGCGCTCTCCCACCAGCTGTTCTCCTCGCCCCTCGATGTCCTCACCATCGAGCTGCTGGCGAAGTGGATCCACCCCGATCTCTTTTCCGACATCGATGTCGCGAAGACCCGCGACGAGATGAACGCGCGCCTCCTCAGCGTTCCGCTGGAAGGCGTCTACTGGAGCGAGTAGCGCGGGTTTCTCCCGATCCGCACCGGCCGCCCGTGACATCTGACAGGAGTATCCCATGCGGACGCGTATCCACGCCGACGTAAGCACCCCGTTCGCTACAATGGCGCCGACGACGAGCGGGGCAACAGCCGCACTCGAAACGGATGGAGGCAATCCCGGCCTCGGCATCCTGAAGGACGTCCTCCGGCCGCTCGCCCTCGTCGGCACGCTGGCGCTGCTGGCCACCGCCGCCGACGCGGCCCCGGCGGTGGTCAAGACCGTGCCCGCCGGCACCAACGTCTATGAACTCGCCGTGGCGCCGGACGGCCCGGTCTACGTCGCAACCGCCGGCGAGCGCGGCAAGCACAACTCGAAGATCCTCGTGCTCGATCCCGAGACGCTGGAGATCAAGAACACCATCGACATGGCCGAAGTACCGGCCTTCGGCATCACGCTGAACGCGAAGACGAACACGCTCTATGCGACCGGCACCCGGCTCGGCGCGGTCGCCGCCGTCGACGCTAAGGCCGGAAAGCTGATCAAGCCGATCGCCACCGGCAACAAGGCGCATCTGCGCGAGATCACGGTCGATGAGGCGGCGAACCGGATCTACGCCACCGTCGTCGGCCGCAAGGAGGACAAGAGCGCGATCTGGGTGATCGACGGCGCCACCAACACGCTGGAAAAGACCTTCGACGGCATCGATCTCGGCGCGACCGGGCTGGCGCTCGATCCGAAGAACCGCCGTCTCTTCACCACGCTTCTTTATTCCAACGAGGTGATCGCGCTCGACACGGAAACGGGCGCGGTTTCGGCGCGCTATCCGTCGGGCGGCGAATTCCCGACCAACGTCGCCTACGACGCGGACCGCGGCCGGCTCTACGTTACCAACCAGAAGTCCGGCACGATGACGGTGCTCGATGCCGACAACGGCAAGCTGATCGACACCGTGAAGACCGGCGACGGCGCGCTCGGCGTCAATTTCGATGCGGGCCACGTCTACATCGCCAATCGCGGCGCGGGAACGGTCAGCGTCATCGATGCGGAAACGCTGAAGGTTCTCGCCAGCCTGAAGACCGGCAGCGCGCCCAACACCGTCGCCGTCGACCGCAAATCTGGCCGGGTCTACGTCACAAACAAGACGACGCCGCGCCCGCGCGACGCCCCGCCGGTGATCGATCCCAACGGCGACACGGTTTCGCTCATCCGACCCTGAGGCCCCGACGGTCATGGGCGGCCCCACAAGGGGCTCCGCCTGCGGCCGTCGTTTCAAGATGCGGGATTGACGACCATGACGACACAGCCCTTCTGGCACGGTTTTTCCGAACGCACACCTGCTGGTGCCCACGGCCATCCCCTGCCCTTCGCTCTGGTAGGCGGCGCCGAAACGCTGATCGGCCATGGCGAAAGAGCGGCGCTGGACAAAGGCCCGCTCGAGACCTTGAGCGAACGGGTCGCCCGCTTCTTCGAGGACCAGGCGGAGGGCCCCGATGTGCTGGTCGGGGCCGTGCCGTTCTCGCGAGACGAAAGCGCCCATCTGGTGCAGCCGCGCCAGGTGATGCGGATCCAGGGGCGGTTCGATCCGCATGACGTGCTGGAGCTGTCATCGGTGCGCGATCGCACGCCCCAAACATCGGGCCAGTGCCGCATTGCCGGAGAGCCTGACGCCGACGGCTACGCCCATTCGGTCGATGCCGGACTGGAGGCGATCGCCTCCTCCGCCGGGGCCTTGCGCAAGATCGTTCTGTCGCGCAGCCTCGTGGTCCGGGCCGAACATCCTTTCGATCTGCGCATGCTGTTCGCCCGCCTCGCCGGCGACGAGAGCATCACCACCTTCGCCGCCCCGCTGCCAGCCCGCGACGGCGCACCGCGAACGCTGATCGGCGCGACGCCGGAACTGCTGGTCGAAAAGCGCGGGCTTCGTGTCCTCTCCCACCCATTGGCGGGCTCAGCCCCACGCCGCACCGACAAGGGTGCGGACGAGGCCTCGGCGAAGGCGCTGATGGCGTCGGGCAAGGATCACCGCGAACATGCGCTGGTGGTCGAGGCGATCCTCGATACGCTCGCGCCCTTCTGCCGCGATCTTGCGACGCCGGAAGGAACCTGCCTGCGCGCAACCGCGAGCCTCTGGCACCTGGGCACGCGCATCGAGGGGCGGCTGAAGGACGCGGCGATCTCGTCGGCCGATCTCGTCGCCGCCCTTCACCCCACGCCCGCCGTCTGCGGCGAGCCGCGCGCTGAAGCCGCCGCGGCCATCGACCGGCTGGAGGGCTATGACCGCGATTTCTATGCCGGCGCCGTCGGCTGGTGCAACGCGGCAGGCGACGGCCGCTGGTCGGTTTCCATCCGCTGTGCGGAGATTTGCGGCCGCACGGCCCGGCTCTATGCGGGCGCCGGCATCGTGCCGGGCTCCGATCCGGCATCGGAGACCAACGAGACCTCGGTGAAATTCAAGGCGATGCTGGCGGCGCTCGGCATCGCGGAGCCGGGACGCGGCCCGGAACGTCGCGAAGGACAAGGGGAGGCGGCGCGATGATCCCCGTCACGCAAATCTGGCCGCAGGACGTTGCCCGCCGCTACCGCGAAAAGGGATACTGGAACGGGGAGACATTCACGTCCTTCCTGAACCGCCGCGCGGCGATGCACCCTGACCGCATCGCCGTGGTTGGTGACGGCGTGGGCTGGAGCTACGCCGAGCTCCAGACGCGCGCCGAAACCGTCGCGGCCGGCTTCCTGGCGCTGGGCCTTGCGCCGGGCGAGCGCGTCGTGGTGCAGCTTCCCAATATCGCGGAATTCCTGTCGGTCGTCTTCGGCCTGTTCCGGGCGCGGCTGATACCCGTCTTCGCCCTGCCGGCCCAACGGCTGACGGAGATCCGCCACTTCGCGCAAACGGCAGAAGCCTCCGCATATGTCGTCAAGGACCGCTGGGACGAATTCGACTATCGCCACCTCGCGCGCGCGGTTAAGGCCGAGGTGCCGACGCTGCGCCACGTGGTGGTGGTCGGCGAGGCGGAAGAGTTCGTCCCGCTCGATGGGTTCACGCCCGATGCGGGCCTGCTGCCAGCGGACGCCGCGCCCTGCGATGTTGCCTTCATGCAGATTTCCGGCGGCACCACGGGGCTTTCCAAGCTCATTCCGCGCACGCATGACGACTACATCTATTCCTTCCGCGAAAGTGCCCGGATCTGCGGGCTGAGCGAGAAGAGCGTGCTGATGGTGGCGCTGCCGGCCGCGCACAATTTCCCGATGAGTTCGCCCGGCTTCTTCGGCGCGCTTTATGTCGGCGCGCGGGTCGTCATGAGCTCTTCACCCTCCCCCGACCGCGCCTTTGCGCTGATCGAACGCGAGCGCGTGACGACGACGGGTCTCGTGCCGCCGCTGGCGCTTTTGTGGCTGCAGGCCGCCGACACGACGTCTGCCGACCTCTCCTCGCTCGAAGTCCTGCATGTGGGTGGGGCGAAGCTCATGCCCGAAGTCGCGCGGCGCGTCAGGCCGGTGCTCGGCTGCACGTTGCAACAGGTCTTCGGCATGGCGGAGGGGCTCGTCAACTACACGCGGCTCGACGACCCGGAAGAGGTGATCGTCTCAACGCAAGGCCGCCCCATCAGCCCGGACGACGAGGTGCTGGTGCTGGACGATCGCGGCGTTCCCGCTCCCGACGGCACACCGGGACATCTGTTGACGCGCGGCCCCTACACGATCCGCGGCTATCACAACGCGCCCGCCGCCAACCAGCGCGCCTTCACGCCCGACGGCTTCTACCGCACCGGCGACATCGTCGTGCGCCGCGCCGACGGCAATCTCGTCGTGCAGGGCCGCGCCGGCGATCACATCAACAGGGCGGGCGAGAAGATCTCGGCCGAGGAGATCGAGGATCATCTGCTGGCGCACGACAACGTCTTCGATGCCGCCGTCGTCTCCATCCCCGACGACTACCTCGGCGAGCGCAGCTGCGCTTTCATCATCCCGAAGGGCGAAAAACCCCGGAGCGCCGCCATCAAGGCTTTCATGCGCACGCGCGGCCTCGCCGATTTCAAGGTTCCAGACCAGATCGTCTTCGTGGAACGCTTCGAGACGACGGCGGTCGGCAAGATCAGCCGCAAGGAGCTGCGGGCCCGGCTCAGGGCACAGTTTCTGGAAACACAACGAGAAAAGCAGGGAGTTTGAAACGATGGGACTTCCCCGGATCGCCCCTTACCAGCTGCCCGTGGCGGGCGACATTCCCGAGCCCCGTGGCCCATGGAAAATTGAGGCAGGCCGCGCCGTGCTGCTGGTCCACGACATGCAGACCTACTTCGTGCGCGCCTTCGACCGCACCATGGCGCCGATCGCACCCGCCATTGCCAACATGGCGCGGTTGATCGAGCAGGCCCGCGCGCTGGAAATCCCGGTTTTCTACACCGCCCAGACCGGCGACCAGGACCGCCGCGACCGGGGCCTTCAGGCCGATCTGTGGGGCCCGGGCATGTCGAATGATCCCGGCGAGACGGCAATCGTCGCTGAACTTGCCCCCAAGGCGGGCGAACGGGTGCTGGTGAAGCACCGTTATTCCGCCTTCCAGCGCTCGAACCTCGAACCGCTGATGCGGGTGCGCGGCCGCGACCAGCTGATCGTGACCGGCATATACGCCCATATCGGCTGCCTGATGACCGCATCCGAAGCCTTTCAGCGCGATTTCGAGACCTTCGTGGTCGCCGACGCGATGGCGGATTTCTCCCGCGCCGAACACGACATGGCGGTGCGCTGGGTCGCGGGGCGCTGCGGCGTGGCGATGACGACGGATGCGATACTGCAGGCGCTGGGCGCTGCCCCTGCTCTCAGTGACGTGCTGACGCGGGAGCGGATGCGCGCCGACATCGCCGCGACGATCCACGAGGACCCCGGCGAGATCGGGGACGACGACAACCTTGTCGACCTCGGTCTCGATTCCATGCGGGCAATGACGCTGGTGACCGGCTGGCGCGACCTGGGGCTCGATCTCGACTTTTCGGAATTCGCACAGGACCCGACGCTTTCCCGCTGGTGGGCCGTGGTGGAGCGGCGCCTGCGGAAGATGGCGGCCTGAGGCAGGCATTCCCTGTCGGAGCCGATTGTCCTGTATCCGCACCGCTTGCGCCCCTCTCCCCCCTTGAGGGGGAGATGTCGGCTTTGCCGACAGAGGAGGGTGGCGGCAGGTTCATAACACGCGGCCTACCCCCCTCTGTCACCCATAGGGTGACATCTCCCCCTCAAGGGGGGAGAGGGGCGCAAGCGGGACAGGCACGGAACCCAGAGCGGCCAGCAGACGGGAGAGCAACGCATGCCTGATCGAGGCTCACGAGGGAGAGGCCCGAAACCATGACGGCGACAGCATCGGCGGCGCGCGCCGAAGGGCCCGCGCGCTTTCCGCTCACCGAGGCGCAACGGGGCATGTGGTTTGCCCAGCGCATCGACGCGGCAAATCCGACCTTCAACACCGGACATCTAGTCATCCTCGACGGTCCGCTGGACAGGACCGTCTTCGCGCAGGCGATAACGCAGGCGCAGCGTGAGGCCGAAACACTGGCGATCCGCATCCGGCCCGACGACGGGGGCGACGACACGCTGGAGATAGACCCGAGCCGCCTGCCCGTCCTCGAACGCCTCGACATGACGGGCGAGCCCGCCCCGGAGGCCGCAGCCCTCGCGCTTGCCCGGGCCGACATGGCCCGCCCGCTGGACCCGACCCGCGATCCGCTTGCCCGGCAGGTGCTCGCGAAGGTCGGGCCGGAACGTCATTTCTGGTACCAGCGCATCCACCACCTCGCCATCGACGGCGTCGGCACGATGACACTATGCGACCGGGTCGCCGATCTCTATGGCGCCCGTGTCAGCGGCCGGGAGCCAGGCGCGCCGCTGAGCCCCCTGTCCGCCGTGCTGCAGGAGGACGACGACTATCGCGCCAGCGAGAAATACGCAAAGGACCGCGCCTATTGGGCGGATGAAATGACAGGGGCGGAGGCGGCGAGCCTCGCGGGCACCAATGCCGCCGCCTCGCCGCGCATCCACCGTCTGTCGCGCGATCTCGATGGCGCGCTGCCCGATGCCCTGATGCGGCTGTCGAAACGTGCGCAACTGCCGTGGCCCGATGCCGCGACCGCGCTCATCGGCGCCTATTGCGCGCGCCACATCGCGGCGGACGAGGTGGTGCTGGGCGTTCCTCACATGGGACGCTTCGGCACGAAAGCCGCGCGCGCCGCCTCCATGGTGATGAACGTGCTGCCGCTGCGCTTGCGCGTGGACGAGGACGCGCCGCTTGCCGATGTCCTGAACGAGGCGGCCAAGCGCATGATGAAAGGGCGGCGGCACGGGCGCTATCGCGGCGAACAGATCGCCCGCGACCTGCGGCTCGTCGGCACCGGCCGGCGCCTCACCGGTCCGCTCGTCAACATCCTGCCCTTCGACGAGGCGCCGCAGTTCGCGGGGCTTTCGTCGGAACTCGTCATCCTCGGCACCGGGCCGGTGGAGGACCTGACAATCTCGCTGCGCGGTGATCCGGCGACCGGGCGCATGCGGCTGGAGATCGAGGCCAACCCGGCGCTCTACGACGAGGCGGACATCGCCGCACATGCCCCGCGCCTTGAGGATTTCCTGATACGGGCGGCGGATGCGGAAAGGCTCGCCGACGTGGCGACGGCAAGCACGGCGGAAGCCCGCTGGCTCGAGCGCCTCAACACCACAGCCCATCCGATCGAGGAGACGACGCTCACGACGCTCATCGAGCGGCGTCTCGCCGCAACGCCGGAGGCGGTTGCCATTTCCTTTGCCGGCGAAACGGTGAGCTACGGCGAACTTGATGCGCGCTCCGCGGCCCTTGCCGCAAAGCTTGGCGCGCTCGGCGCGGGACCGGAGAAGATCGTCGCCGTGGCGCTGCCGCGTTCCGTCGAGCTGATCGTCGGACTGATCGCGATCCTGCGCGCCGGTGCCGCCTACATGCCCGTCGACACGACCCATCCGGCGGAACGACTCAGGCGCATCTTCGACTCCGCCGGGCCGGTGGCGACGCTGGCACTGCCCGATGCGGCGCTGCCCGCAACGGCCGCGATCCTTGCGCCCGATGACTGGCCGCGAGAGGCGGATACGGTACCGGCGGGCGGCGCCGATCTGACGCCCAACAATCCGGCTTACGTGATCTACACGTCGGGCTCGACCGGCGAGCCGAAGGGCGTGGTGGTGGAACACCGCGCCATCGTCAACCGGCTGGAATGGATGCGGACGCATTACGGCTTTTCCCCCGCCGACCGCATCCTGCAGAAGACGCCGATGACCTTCGACGTCTCGGTCTGGGAGTTCTTCCTGGCGTTCCTGTCGGGCGCCACGCTGGTCGTCGCCCCGCCGGACGCGCACAAGGACCCGCTTGCACTCGCTCAAATTCTGCGCACGGAGCGGATCACCACCTGCCATTTCGTGCCCTCCATGCTGGGCGCGTTCCTCGCCGAGCCGTCCGCGAAGGGGCTCGACATCGCCCGTGTCTTCTGTTCGGGCGAGGAACTGACGGCGGACCTGCGCGACCGGTTCCACAAGACGATCGCGGGCGAGCTGCACAATCTCTACGGGCCAACGGAGGCCGCCGTCGATGTGAGCTACTGGCCGGCCTCACGCGACGACGCATCGCGCCCGGTGCCGATCGGCTGGCCGGTCTGGAATACCGCGCTGCATGTGCTCGATGCCCGCATGCGGCCCGTGCCGCCGGGCGTCGTCGGCGATCTTTACCTCGCCGGACGCCAGCTTGCGCGCGGCTATCTCGGAAGGCCGGACCTGACGGCGGAGCGCTTTATCGACGATCCGCATCGATCAGGCGACCGGCTCTACAGGACCGGCGACGTGGCGCGGCGGCGGCACGACGGCGCGGTCATGTTTCTCGGCCGCATCGATCATCAGGTGAAGATCCGCGGCCTGCGCATCGAACTCGACGAGATCGAAGCGGCGGTGACGGGCTCCGGCCTCGTGCGCCAGGCGGGCGTCATCGCAACAGACCGGGACGGCCTCGGCCCGCGCATCCTCGCCTATGTCGTGCCGGGCGAAGGCTATGACGAGGAACGGCTCGCCGCCCATGTCGCGGCACTTGTTCCCGACTACATGGTGCCCGCGGCCTTCGTCGCGCTCGATGCCCTGCCGGTGACGACAAACGGCAAGCTCGACCGTGCCGCCCTGCCCGCCCCCGATATCGCGGCAACCCAGGGCCGTGCGGCCGCGACGGAGACGGAAATCCGCGTAGCAAGCCTCTTCGCCGAAATCCTGAAACTGAAAACGCCGCCCGCCGCCGACGGCGACTTCTTCGCGCTCGGCGGGCACTCGCTGCTGGCGGTGGAGCTGATGCGCCGCATCCGCGAGGAATTCGGCCGCGATCCGGGGCTCGGCGCGCTTTTCGCCAATGCGAGCGTGGAGCGGCTTTCCGCCGTGATCGAGGCGGCGGACGAACGGGTGAGCGGGCTCGAACCGCTGATCCGGCTCACCGAAGGCGACGGGTTGCCCGTCTTCGTCATCCATCCGGCCGGCGGTATCTCGTGGTGCTATGGCGGGCTCGCCCGCACGCTCGGCAGGCCCGTTCTGGCGCTTCAGGCCCGCGCGCTCTCGCCCGATTGCCCGGCGCCCAAGAGCCTTGCCGCGATGGCAGAGGACTATGGCGACCAGATCCTCGGACACGCGCCCGCCGGGCCGATCCACATCGCAGGCTGGTCGGTCGGCGGCATCCTCGCGCAGGCGGTGGCGGCAAGCCTGCAACGACGCGGCGCGCGGCTCGGCGTCGTCGCGCTTCTCGATGCCTATCCGTGCGATTGCTGGCGCGACGAACCCGACCCGGGCCCCGGCGCGGAACTGAAGGCGCTGCTGGCGATTGCCGGCCACGATCCCGACCAACTGGTGGCGGACGGCCTCGCCCTGACACGGCCGACGGTAATGACATTCCTCAAGGAAAGCGAAAGCCCGCTCGGGCAACTCCCGGACGAGGCGCTCGACGGCGTGATGCGGGTGGTGGCAACCAACAACCGACTGGTGCGCGGCCATCATCACGACCGGTTCTCCGGACATCTCACCCATTTCCGCGCGGCCCTCGACCACGGGACGAGCGGACTGACGCCGGCAAGCTGGGCACCTTATGCGGACGGGATCGAAATCATCGACGTGCCGTCTCTGCACGGATACCTGACCGGCGCGGAGGCGACCGCGATCATCGCGCCGGAGCTGAAGAGCCGGCTTGAGCGCGCCGAACGCGCGGAAACGGAGGCGCAGCATGCGTGACAGCGGATTGAAGGGGCGTGTGGCACTGGTGACGGGCGCGCGCGGCGGCATCGGTGCGGCCGTGGTTCGGCTTCTGGCGGAGGAAGGTGTGCGTGTCGTCGCCGCCGATATCGAGGCCGCCCCGGCGGTGGATTTCGCGATCGACTGCAACGGGGCGCGGATCACCAATGTCGATCTGGACGTTACCGACAGCGCCGCCGTCGATGCGCTGGTCGCACGCATTGAAAGCGACATCGGGCCCCTCTCCATCGGCGCCAACATCGCCGGCGTTCTCTCCACAACGCCCATCATGGAAACCGACGATGCGGACTGGCAGCGGGTTTTTGCGGTCAATACGGGCGGTGTTTTCCATGTGTCGCGCGCGCTTGCCCGGGTGATGAGCCCGCGCCGCAAGGGCGATATCGTGACGGTGAGTTCCAACGCGGCCGGCATCCCGCGCCACTCCATGGCGGCCTATGCGGCCTCCAAGGCGGCGGCCACCATGTTCACCCGCTGCCTGGGGCTGGAATTGGCCGAATTCGGCATCCGCTGCAACGTGGTCGCGCCCGGCTCCACGCTCACCCCGATGCAGACCGGCATGTGGGCCGACGGGAGCGGCTCGGAGGCCGTGATCGCGGGCCAGCCGCAGGTCTTCAAGACGGGCATTCCGCTTCGAAAGATCGCGACGCCGGAGGATATCGCGGAAGCCGTGGTGTTCCTGCTGTCGGCGCGCGCCGGCCATATCACCATGGCGGATCTCTATGTGGACGGTGGGGCGACGCTCAGGGCGTGAGGGGAATGTACCCGCCTGTCAGGACGCGGCGGCCAGAAGGTCAATGCAAAGCCGTGAACTCACCGCTTGCTCCCCTCTCCCCCTTGAGGGGGAGATGTCGGCAGCAGCCGACAGAGGGGGGTGAAGCGACAGGTTCGGAGCAAGCGGCGTTACCCCCCTCTGTCACGCATTCGCGTGACATCTCCCCCGCAAGGGGGGAGAGGGGAGCAAGCTGTGAACTCACAGCAAACCGCTGCCACACCCCTTACGCCGGCCCGTCGACGCTCACCTGCAGGAACCCGCGCGAACAGCGCTCCACACGTGCCGAAACACCGTAGACAGCGGCCAGAACCTCGGGCGTGACCGCCTTTTCCGGTGTGCCGTCGGCGACCACGGCGCCTTTCGAGAACACCATCACCCGTTTGCACCAGCGGCAGGCGAGCGCGATGTCGTGCAGCACGATGATGGCGACGATGCCGCGTTCGCGCGCGACCTCCTCCACCAGCGCCATGACCTTGTGCTGGTGGTTGAGATCGAGCGCGCTCGTCGGCTCGTCGAGCAGCAGCACCCGCGGCGAACGCACGATCGCCTGGGCGAGGCTCGCGAGCTGGCGCTGGCCGCCGGACAGTTCGTCGAGCGATGAAAGTGCGAGATCGGCGATGCCGAGGCGTTCGAGCGCCCGCATCGCCTCGTTGCGCGCGCCCTCGGGTGACATCCCGGCAAGCGGCGATGCCCGCAATGCGGCCAGCACCGCCTCGAACACCGTGAGCGCCACGCGCTGCGGCAGGCTTTGCGGCATGTAGGTCACGCGCGAGGCGCGCTCGGCAACCGAGAGCGCCGTCAGGTCTTCCCCGCAGAGATCGAGCCCGCCCGTCATCGGCAGCAGCCCGGCCAGGGCGCGAAGCAGCGTGGTCTTGCCCGCCGCATTCGGGCCGAGCAGTGCCGTGACAGAGCCTCCCTCGATGGCAGGCACGCTCAAGGTCTCGATGATGCGGCGACGACCGTAGCCGGCGCAAAGGTCGCGGATCGTCAGGAGGGAGGAACTCATGTCCGCTCGCGGCTCGTGAAGATGAGAAAGATGAAGAACGGCACGCCGATGAGCGCCGTCATGATGCCGACGGGAAGGACGACACCGGTGGCCAGCACCTTGGAGAGCGCGGAAGCGAGCGACATCAGGAGCGCGCCGGTGAGAACGGAGGTCGGCAGGAAGAAGCGATGATCCTCGCCCACCATGAGCCGCGCGATATGGGGACCGACAAGCCCGATGAAGCCGATCGTTCCGACGAAGGCCACCGACGTACCGGCCAGCAGGCTGACGCGCACCAGCGAGACGAAACGCAGGCGCGCGACATTGATGCCGAAGCTGCGCGCCCGGTCCTCGCCAAGCCTCAGCGCGGTCAGCTTCCACGCATCCTTCAACGACAACGGCAGCAGGATGATGAGCAGGAACGCCAGGATCGCCAGCTTGTTCCAGCTCGCCCGGCCGAGGCTTCCCATGGTCCAGAAGACGAGCTGCTGCAGCGCGTCCTGGCTGGCGACGAACTGCACCAGCGCCACCAGCGCGTTGAACGTAAAGACCATGGCGATGCCGACGAGGACGAGCGTCTCCACGCCCGCACCGCGCGCCCGCGCCATGCCCTGCAGCAGCAAAACGGAGGCGAAGGCGAACAGAAAGGCGTTGCCGGAGACGATCCAGTCGGGCGGCACGCCGGGAATGCCGATCCCGAGCACCAGCGCCAGCGCCGCCCCCAGCGAGGCGGCCGACGAGACCCCGAGCGTGAACGGGCTCGCCAGCGGATTGTTCAGAACCGTCTGCATTTCCGCGCCCGCCAGCGACAGCGCCGCGCCCACGAGAATGGCGACGATCGCCGCCGGTACGCGAACGTCGAAGATGATGATGCGTTGCGGCAGCGAAAGCTCGCCCAGGCCGAAAAGCCCTTTCAGGGCGTGCGGCACACCCATGCTCGAGGGACCGGTGATGAGGTCCAGAACGAAGGAGGCGCAAAGGGCGAGCGACAGAAGGACGAGGATGACGAGGCGACGGCGGATGCGCGCGTCATAGCCGGAGATCCACGCGCGCGCCTCGCCTGCTGCCTCTTCCGATTGCCCGCTCCCGGCGGACGGCACGCGGCTCGTCATCTCGCATCCTTCGCGAAAACGTGTGGCGGGAAGACTGGTCCACCCGGTCGCCTCGGTGATGCAATAGATGAGATTTACAGTCAAGTTTTATGGCGTGATATCGGATAGGTCGATATGGTGCGTCGCGCCGCAGGGACATCATCAGGATTTGAAGGATACGGACAGATCATGAAAGCCGTCGACGCCGAAGCCCGGACCCTGCCGGAAACGAGCCCCGTTCTGGTGGCGGGCGCGGAAACCTTCGACATCGAGGCGAGCGCCACCGGCGCGCCTTACCGCATCTTCCTCTCCACGCCGGCGGCCCCGGCACCGCGGGGCGGCTATCCGGTCATCTATCTGCTCGACGCGAACGCCGATTTCGCCTTGCTGTCGGAGACGATGCGGCGGGTGAACCAGCGGGTGAGCTACACCAATATCGACCCGGCGGTGATTGTCGGCATCGGCTATCCCGGCACGTCCGATTTCGAGCCTAACCGGCGGATGCTGGATTTCACGTCCGGGCCGTCGATCGATCCCGACGTCCGACCCGACGCGCCTTTTGGAGGAGCGGAGGCCTTTCTCGCCTTCATCGAGGCCGACCTGAAGCCGCTGATCGCGCGGATGCGGGCCATCAATACGACGCGGCAGATCCTGTTCGGCCATTCACTCGGCGGTGGCTTCGCGCTGGAGCTTCTGGCCGAGCGCCCGGACCTTTTCCACGGCTGGATCGCGGTCAGCCCCTCGCTGTGGTGGAACAAGGATCGGCTTCTTGAGAAGTACGCCGCGCGCAAGGCCGCTCCGGCCGCCACCCTGCCCGAGGCGGGGCTCCGGGTCATCGTGCTCGCCGGCCGGCTCGAAGAGGACATCGCCCCCTGGCACCTCACCCACCCCGACCGCGAGATCTTCAAGACCCGCAAGCGGCGACGCCGGATGTGCAATAACCCGAGCGAGCTGGCCCCGGTCATCGGCGATACATATCCGAACGCTGATGTGGCGCTGACCATATTCGACGGCGAAGATCACGCGACCGTTCTGGCGCCGGCCATCAGCAAGGCGTTCCGCTTCGCGCTGAAGCCGGTCAAGGCGGAGTGACCGCCCCTCGGACCTGGCGCCAGTACGCTCACACCGGGGCGACATCACCGTGCCGGCGGCGCGCACGCCGGCGGGATCCGAGAGAAACGGCAAAGCGCCATGGCCCTTTCCGGCCGCGATACCTCGCGCTCCCCGGAGGATATGTGTCCTTGCGCCATATGCTCTGCATTCACTCAAATGAGGAGAGCGGCCGCACGGAATTGAGACTGTTCCGCGAGAGTTCGAGTTTCTGGCCGAGCATCTGAATTTCAGTCCGACGGCCAAGCCGTTGAACATGATCCATCCTGCGGATCGACGGTTCGCAACGCGACCGGTTATGCTTGGCGAGCATGTTCATTTACCCAAAAAGAATTACCGTAAATATATTACATCTATATCATACATAGTACACATAGTCTTCTGACTGCATAATTACAATATAAAGAAAATAACGAAAAACGTCCGACGACGAGCAGATTTTACTTGTCTCAAGAGTGAAAATCTTGTGGGCAATGAAGTCGAGCAGGGAAGGCCGGATGGGTTGTCGAGAAAAGGAGACCGTTTCTGGAGCGCTGCTTGCACCGCTGCACGACGGAACCCGGAACCGCGCGCAGTCTCACCGGATGGCCCGTTCGGTCGCGACGCCCACATGCCGCGACCACCGATCGGCACGCACCTCGCTCCAGCGGGACTGGAGCCGGGAAAGCCATGGGCCACCAGGAGCACCACCGGCGATGAGCAACTGCGAGGACCGCTTGTTCGAAGGATCGGCGGCGCGCGAGCAGCCGCCGACCACCGGCCGCCCCTGCGCCGCCCCCCCCGCGACGCCGAACGGATCGGGCCGATACCGCCCCTTTGGAGCCAGGCCCACGAGCAATCAAGCCCCCGGGAGATCATGCCCGCCGGGAAATCAAGACTGAGGAAGCCATGACTGTCGAAAACAAGGTCATCATCTCCGCCGCCCTGACCGGCGCCATGACCCCCAAGGACATCAACGAGAACATTCCCCTGACACCGGAAGAAATCGCCAGCGACGCCTACGCCTGTTGGCAGGCGGGGGCTGCTGTCGTCCACCTGCACATGCGCGACGACAACGGCATCGGCACGATGGACCCGGCGAAGTTCAAGGAAACGATCCGCCTGATCCGCGCTCACGAGGACTGCGACGTGGTCATCAACTGCACCACATCCGGCGACAACCGCGCCACCGACGCGCAGCGCATGGAACATGTCGCGACGCTCGACGGGATCGAGATGGCCTCCTATGACGCGGGCTCCTTCAACTGGATGCCGGGCGGCGTCTTTACCAACTCCCCGAAGTTCCTCGGCGAGCTCGGCCAGGTACTGATGAACCGCGGCATCAAGCCGGAGATCGAGATCTTCGATTCCGGCATGCTCGGCGTCGCCGGCTACTTCATGAAAGAAGGCAAGCTCTCGATTCCCGGCCACTACCAGTTCTGCCTGGGCGTGCTCGGCGGCATGCCGGCCACCGTGGAGAACCTGCTCTACCTCAAGTCGAAGCTGCCGGCCGGCTCGACCTGGTCGGCCTTCGGCATCGGCAAGGACCACCTGCCGATCATGTACGCCGCGCTCGCGCTCGGCGGCAACATTCGCGTCGGCCTGGAGGACAACGTCTATTTCTCCAAGGGCGTGAAGGCCACCAACCTGCAGCTGGTTGAACGGGCCGCCGACGCAATCCGGCTCTTCGGCAAGGAGCCGGCCAGCCCGGCGCAGGCACGCGAAATCCTGGGCATCAAGCCGCTCGCGCGCTGATCGTCCGTTCCTTACCTGAGACCTGCTGGAGTTTTCTCGATGAGAGAAGCCGTCATCGTATCCACCGTCCGCACCCCGGTCGGCCGCTGCCGCGGCCAGTTCGCCCCGGTGCCGGCCCATATCCTCGGCGCCGCCGCGGTCAGGGAGGCGGTCGCCCGCGCGAAAATCGATCCTGCCCGGATCGACGACGTCATCTACGCCAACCTGATGAACAACGAAATCAACAACATGGGCCGCATGGTGGCGCTCGAGGCAGACCTGCCGGTGACGGTGCCGGGCATCACGCTCGACCGTCAGTGCGCGGCCTCTCTGAACGCCCTTGCCTACGGCGCCATCCAGATCATGGCGGGCTTTGCCGACGTCATCGTCGCCGGCGGCGTGGAAAGCGACTCGCGCCGCACCTATTCGCTGGAAAAGTGCGAGGTGCCCTACTCCGTCGCGCCGCCGCAATTCGTCGACATCCACACCGCGCCCGACCGCGTCGGCCATGTGACCATGGGCATCACGGCGGAAAACGTCGCGAAGAAATACGGCTTCACCCGCCGTCAGCTCGATGAGTTCTCGGCGCAGTCCCATGCCCGCGCCACGAAGGCGTGGGATGCCGGCCTCTTCGACGAACAGATCGTGCCGATCGAGGTCAAAGGCCGCAAGGGCAGCACGATGATCAGGCGCGACGAGCCGGTGCGCGCCGACTGCACGGCGGACACGTTGGCCGCTCTGAAGCCCTGCTTCATCGCCGACGGCATCGTCACGGCGGGCAATTCCTCGCCGATGAGCGACGGCGGCGGCGCCATGGTCATCATGGAACGCAAGGCGGCGGAGGCGGAAGGGCTGCCGATCCTGGCCGTGTTCCGCAGCTATGCCGCGGCCGGCGTCGATCCCAACATCATGGGCGTCGGACCGATCGCGGCCGTCGGCAAGCTACTGGCGCGCGAGAAGCTCACCGTCGCCGACATCGACCTGTGGGAGCTCAACGAGGCCTTCGCCTCGCAGTCGCTCGCCTGCATCCGCGATCTCGGGCTTCCGATCGACAAGGTCAACCCGAACGGCGGCGCCATCGCGCTCGGCCATCCGCTGGCCGGCACCGGCGCCATCCTGACCGCCAAGACAGTCTACGAAATGCACCGCTGCGATCTGGAAAAGGCCGTCATCACCTTCTGTGTCGGCGGCGGCCAGGGCGTGGCCGTGCTTCTTACGAGGGATTGAACATGCTGGGAAAACTCCGCGCACGTGAAGAGATCGTGGCGCTGTTCAAGGACGGCCAGACGATCGCGATCGGCGGCTTCGCCAATCATGGCACGCCGAACGAACTCATCGAATGCGTCATCGACAGCGGCGCTCGCCACCTGACGCTGGTCTCCAACGACACCGGCGACGCCAACCTGACGATCGGCCGCCTCGTACACGAGGGCCGCATCGACAAGGTGTTCTGCTCGCATATCGGAATGAACACCGAGACGGTGCCGCTGAAGGAGGCCGGGAAGATCGACGTCACCCTGATCCCGCAGGGCAGCTTCGCCGAGCGCCTGCGGTGCGGCGGCTCGGGCCTTGGCGGCGTGCTGACCAAGACCGGCCTCGGCACGATAGCGGCGGAAGGCAAGCAGATTATCGAGGTCGCCGGCGAGACATACCTGCTGGAACCGGCGTTGCGCGCGGAGATCGCGCTTGTGCGGGCGCGAACCGCCGATCCGCTGGGAAACCTCACCTATCGCGGCACGAGCCGCAACTTCAATCCGCTCGTCGCCAAGTGCTCGGATCTGACGATCGTGGAGGCCGACATGATGGTCGAACTCGACGAGGTCGGTCTCGACCATATCGTCACTCCGGGCGTCTTTGTCGACATGATCCTGGCCAGGTAGGGGAAGTCAGATGGACAAGCGTAACAGGATGGCCAAGCGCGTCGCGGAATACTTCAAGCCCGGCGACATTATCAACCTCGGCATCGGCATTCCGAGCCTTTGCGGCAACTATGCGCCCAAAGGCGTCATGCTGCACACCGAAAACGGCCTCATCGGCGTCGGCCCCGCCTCCACGGGGTTGCAGAACGTCGAGAGTTTTTCGAATGCCAACGCCATGCGTTTCGTGCCGGTGCCCGGCTCCAGTGTCTTCGACAGCGCTGAGTCGTTTGCCATCGTGCGCTCCGGACGTCTGGCGGCAACCGTGCTCGGCGGGCTGCAGGTTTCCGTTAAGGGCGATCTCGCCAACTGGGCCCGGCCGGGCAAAACCGTCGGCATGGGCGGCGCGATGGATCTAGTCAACGGCGCGCGTCAGGTCATCGTCACCATGGATCTGGTGACCAAGACCGGCGAGCCGAAGATCCTCAACGAATGCACCTTCCCGCTGACCGGCAAGGCCTGCGTCAGCCATATCGTGACGGACCAGTGTGTGATCGACGTGGTTCCCGAAGGCCTGCTGCTGCGCGAGATTCTTGAGGGACTGGCGCCGGAGGATATCCAGAAGCAGGTCGAACCGACGCTCGTTGTGGCCGGCGATCTGGCCGTCATGGCCGAGTGACATGATCGGGTGAGGCTTTCTGGCGGCGACGCCGGATGCCCCTCCCCGCAGATATCGCGCCTTGCCTGAGGGCGCGCGCCAAGAGGGTACAGGTTCAGCGCAAAGGTCCCCCTTCCGTTGGCCTTGCCCTCGTGGCAGTCGCCGCCGATCCCGGTTCAAACCGGGGTCGGCGGCGATTTATCTTGTGCGCCAAATGAAGGTCGTGACCGCCGGTTTGACCGGGCGGACCCTCAAGGCCCAAGCCGTCCGACGGCAGCATTCTCCTCAGGAGCCGGATGGCGACGTCATTGTCGCGGCAGGCGGCTACCATCCGGCGGGCGGCGCAGGCAATATGCCTGGCCCCAAACAGAAATGCGGGCCGCTGCCTCCTTTCGAAGGCAGCGGCCCGCACCTTTGGTTGCCGTATTCCGATATCGTATTGCGCCGAAAGCGGTTACTTGCCTGGTCGGTAGAGCGGAACGCCCACGCCGATATGGAAGAAGGAGACGCCCATATCATTCTCCGTGCGGATGTTCTGGAGATAGCGGGCCGACACGGTGAATTTGTCGAAGTCGTAGCTGAGATACGGCCCGGCCATGACGTGCATGACCTGCGTATCGTCCAGCTTCACACCGTACTGCTCGTCCTCTTCCAGCTGCTGCGTGTAGTTGGCGACGGCGCCGACCTGCCAACGGCCGAACCGCTTGGTCGCCGTCGCGTCCAGATAGTAGAAGCTGCCAGTCTGATAATCGTTCGACTCGTTCTTGGTGTTGAAGTCGAAGGTGTTGTTCAGCGTGAGGTTCCAGCCGTTGGCGAGGTAGCTGACGGCCAGGTTCGGTTCGAAGGTCCAGAATTCGTTGGCGTAGCGGTCGAAGTCACCGGTCTTCATGTAGATGTTCATGCCCGTCCCGACGAAGAGACCGTTTCCGAGATCCCAGGACAGGATGGCCGGCGTCAGGATCAGGTTGAACAGCGCGTCGGTGATTTCGGAGCCCGTGGTCTCGGTATGCTGATACGGCTGGGTGATCGCCATGCCGTAGCGCGCGCCGAGGACCTCCCAGCCGGGAACCCACAACAAGGTCGGCGTCACGCCGATATTCATCGTGTTGATCGACCGCCCGGCAGGTTTCACCCGCTTGCCGTCGTCGCCCCTGAGCGAGCCGTTGTTTACGAACGTGTCGACGGAGAAATAGAGCCCGTCAGGCGGCAATGCACCCGCCGCATTGCCCGTCGAACCGCCAGGCTGCATCGGGGTCAATCGTTCCGCAGCATTCGCCGAGGACATCGGAAGCAGCGCAGCGCCCGCCGCCAGGCACGCATACACGCCGAACACCTTGAGATTTTGCATGTTTACTTGCACTCTCTACTGGAGGTTGGTTACCCATGAAGATTTGAATTTCGGGACTGCGAACGCGCCGAAATCCCGGAGATGTCCCGATGGACGGGGTCTCGGTCCACGGACTTTCTCGTTGCGATCGGTTCTCTCGCGCGCCTCCCTGGCTCGGGTTACTGCGAAAAAAACTTGCGAACGAAAGAGCGCGCCCGTGTACATGCATGTATCCATCGCAGTTCTCCGGTGTATTCGCGCGCTTTCGACCGAAATAAATCTCCGCTTCCGCGTCGAATAGTTATGCTTTTCTCCCTTCTCCCCCCGAAAGATGAGCAATATTCATCAGGCCGGGACTCCCTGCGGAATCTCGTCAAATCGCGAATATAATCATCCATTTGAGAATATATCGTGCTTCGGGAAATGGATTTCCTTCAGATACACCTCGCAAAAACATCGTATCGATGGAACATATTATGGCTAATACTATTTCAGTATTTTGCTAATGCTTCGGAAACATAACCAGGGACTTGATCCGAAGCCGTTGCGCGAACCGCGCCCCGATGTTTCGCGACGACAGTCGCCCGGGCATTCGCCTCGCCGTGGGCAATGCCCGGCAGGCGCATGAAGCGCCACTCGTGACCTGGCCGACTTCGCCCTACAGCTTATGCGCGAATGGCATAATCGAAATATATAAACAGAATTTCTCTTATACATATCGACAGTGATAACTATTTATTCGAATAAGCATCAGTACGCGAAAGTATATTTATCGCAAAGACGATCGCTTATCGCAAGAATAGAGAAGCCAATTGCGGATGGCGCATGTCGACGAGGTGCTCTCGCGGGGTGTGCTTGAAAAGGAGTACAATATGGCGATCAAAGCCAATTTCGAATCCGACGCCGGCAAGCGGAAGGAAATGTCCCACGAAGAACTGGGCACCATTCCGCACATGCCTTTCGAGGAATATTCCGAGCGCCTGAAGCATTGCTTCCAGATGAAGCGCACGAACGGCATCCTGGAAGCCCGCATGCACACCAATGGCGGCCCGATCCAGTGGGGCGCGCCGCTTCACCAGGGCCTGCACTATTTCTTCGATTGGGCCGGCCGGGATCCGGACAACGAGGTCATCATCCTCGGCGGCACCGGCCCCGATCTCTTCAAGGGCATCGGCCGCGTCGGCAAGAACGGCGAGTGGCTGCCTTCCACGGAGTTCGCCTCGGCCCCGCAAGAAGCCTGGAAGATGTACGAGTACCAGTACTATGACGGCACCAACGACATCGAAGGCCAGGTCTTCGACATCGAGGTTCCGACCATCGGCGTATGGAACGGCGGCGCCTTCCACTCCGATCTGGTGCTGTTCTCCGACATCACGCTGTGCACCGAGGACGCCTGGACGACCGAGATGCACTACCGCGTCAACATGGTCCCCGGCGACGGCGTCCAGATCGCCTGGCGCGAGCTGATGGGCCGCAAGCGCTATGCCTATGCGGAGCTCACCGGCGAGATCATCACCGCCCGCAAGGCGCTACAGCTCGGCATGGTCAACGAGATCTGCACGGACACCGAAGCCTGCTACACGCGTGCGCACGAGATCGCCGAACTCATCATGAGCCTCGGCACCCGCGTCACGCGCCGCATCACCACCCAGCAGATCCGCAAGCCCTGGAAGGAAGACATCGCCAACGAGCTGCGCAATGCCTTCTCCACGGAGATGTTCGTCACCGCTACCGAGCATTCCCCGCATGAGATCGGCTACTGGGACTGGGCCAAGGAAGAGGCCGAACTCGTCAAGGCCGCCGAAAAGAAGGGCAAGATCGTCCGTCCGCGCGTAGGCGGCGGTCAGGAGGAAGACGAGATCAAGTAACGACAGGCACGGAGAGGACGCGCCTCTCCATCCTTTCATGCAAACAGATGGGCCGGCACGCATCAAAGGCGTGCCGGCCTTTTTCTTGCTTTGACCTCCATGTCGCGCGCAAGGACGCCCCCGCCCTGCAGCCTCTCCGCCCGGGCATATCCCTCGCGCCATGAGCGCCGACCGTCCTGCCTCGCCGCCATCGGACTGCGGCCGGGCGACGGTAGGTGAGGCGAGGAAAGGATCGATACGACACGGCAGAAATGCGCCGCGGTGCGGTCCGGGCTGCGGCGACAGCGGTCTCACGAAGGCAGGCGGCCGCAACGGGCATCCGCCCGCGAGCGGTGCATCGTCCCATTCGAAGCGCTCCGCCTCTGCAAACGCATTCGGCCGGACACGAGGTCCGGCCGAAAAGCGGTCTTTGTCGGATCGGACCGATCGGCCCGCGGGACAATGGGGAAAGGCCCGGCGCGAACCGGGCCCGCGAGCATCATGCGACCGGGGTCGGATCCATGATCCAGAACAAGATCAATGTGACGACGCCGACGGCCGCCAGGCAGGCGTAAGCCCCGATATATCCGCCGAGGTAAGTGAGCCCGAAGGCCAGAATGGCGAAGGAGCAGCACCTGATGATGCCCTGGATCGGCTGGATGAGGGCAAAGGCCCGAACGAAGGCAGCCCGCGGGAACTTCTCCGCCACGATCGCCGTGGTCAGGTTGCTCGCCCCGCCGAAGCTGAGCCCCAGCATGCCGAGCGAGAGATAGAGGACCACCGGGCTCAGTTCGAACATGTTGAGGATGACGGCCACCAGCCACCACAGGGTGTAGAACAGGAGCCCGTTCTTGGTGCCGAACTTCTGGCCGATCCAGCCCCACATGTAGGCGCCGGGAACGCCGATCAGGGCGGAAACGGAGAGATAAAGGATCGCCTTGTCGAGCGAATAGCCAAGCGTCATCAGCCGCGGAACGAACTGGCTGAGAACGCCGACCAGCATCACGAAGATGCCGCCCGAGCCGAGCGCGATGAACCAGACATCCTTCATCTTCAAAAGCTGCCCGATGGTGAAGGGGCAGGCCTTGCTTTCCGCAGCCCCATTGCCGCCATCGGGAGCCGGCGCGACGACCGGCATGTTGTCAGGGGTCATCCCGCGTTCTTCCGGCGTGTTCTTGACCATCGCGAGCACGATGACGAGCTGCACGCCCAGCAGCGCCGAGATCGCCCAGAAGCCGGCCTGAACGCCAATGTGGACAAACAGATAGGCCAGCAGCGGCACGAAGACCACCGTGGAGAAGGTCTGCCCCATGGTGACCCAGCCGAGCGCCAGGTTCTTCTTGCCCGGGAACCAGTTGGCGATCAGCGCGAAGCCGCCCACATAGGCATAGCCCGAACCGAAGAAGCACACGCCGAAGAACAGGATCACGAAGCCCGGCACGGTGCCCCAGGTGCCCAGCATGCCGAAGCACAGGGCGCACATGATCAGGCTCATGACGATGGTGATCTTCGCGCCGAACTTGTCTGCGATCATGGCGCAGACGAAGCCGGCGATGACCGAGCCCCCGGAAGCAGGCGTCGCCCAGAACAGCAGCGTTGTGCGCGGGATGCCGAAATGCTCCGACAATGTCGGCACCATGATGTTGAGACCGTGGACCTGCACGCCCGCGCTGCCCCACAGCATGAATGCCTCGATAATGACGATCGACCACCCCCAGAAACCGAAGTTGCTCTTGGTGTCGATCGCACGCTTTTCCGGGACGCCCCCGGAAAGTGTACTTGCCTCGTCTGTCATCGACGTTCTCCAATAATCGGCACCTCGGGAGGTGCTGCGTGTTGAACTGTGTGGCCTTCCGAGGCCCGGATTGAGGTCGCACTCCGGGTGTCCGCGCACTTCGCGTGCGCGGGGAAAGACCGCTTAGCGATTGAAACAAAAGGCGTTCAGGTCACCGGTTCGAGATCGACCAGCCAGATCAGGACGATCGACACGATCGCGATGACCAGCAGGACGGCGTAGGCTCCGGAAAACCCGCCCAGATAGGTCAGCCCGAAGGCCAGGATGGCGAAGGCGCAACTGCGGATGATCGACTGGATCGGCTGCACGACCCCCCAGGCCTTGACGAAGGCTTGCCGAGGGAACTTCTCCGCAACGATGGACATCGAGAGATTGGTGGCCCCGCCGAGCGCCTCACCGATCATCAGCAGGGAGATCCACAGGGTGACCTCGTTCATCGCGACGATGTTGAGAACGAGGGCGATGGCGTACCACGAGAGATAGGCGATGGAGCACCACTTGACGCCGATCCGCTGGCTCAGCCATCCCCACAGGTAGGCGCCCGGAACGCCGACCATCGCCGCGATCGACATGTAGATGATCGCGGTTTCCTGATCGATGCCCGTCGCCATCATGCGCGGGACGAACTGGCTGAGCAGCCCGACGACGACCACATAGACGCCGCCGAAGGCAAGGCCCATGAACCAGACGTCCTTCATCTTGAGCAATTGCCATGTGGTGAATTCGGCGGTGTAGGTTTCCTGTTCGCGCCGGCTCTCCTCCAGCTCCCGCGCGCTCATCTGCACGTTGTCCGGCGCGCATCCGAAGTCTTCCGGCTTGTCCCTTACGAAGAACAGGACGACGACGAACATCACTGCCATCAGCGCGGTAATGCCCCAGAACCCGCGCGCCACGCCGAAGGTCGCGAACATGAAGGCCAGGTAGGGCACGTAGGTGGCGGTGGAGAAGGTCTGTCCCATGGTGGCCCACCCCAGCGCCAGCCCCTTCTTGCGCGGAAACCAGGTGGCGAGCAGCGCCGGTCCGCCGATATAGGCAAAGCACGTGTCGAAGAAGCAGATGATCGAGAAGAGAACGAAGAACCCGGTGGTCGTCGTCCAGGTGCCGAGCAGACCGAAACTCACGCCGCCGACGCACAGGCTCGTCAGGATGAGGAACTTCGCGCCGCGCCTTTCGCACACATACGCGCCCACGTAGCCTGCCACGATGGACGCCCAGGTGGCCGGCGTCGCCAGCGCCAGCAGGACCGTGTGGTCAAGCCCGAACGCCCCCGACAGCGCCGGCAATATGATGTTCATGCCATGAACGACGGAGCCGCTGCTTATCCATAGCAGCGCCGCCTCGATGAAAATGATCGTCCATCCTCGGCCGCCAAAATTGCTCTTCCTGTCCACCGGCGACACTCCGGTGGAAGCGGAATTCTGGACCATTGCCACATTTATTTGCGTTTCCATCATTGCGGCCCATTTTTATTATTGTCATGAAGAAGTCGATTGCTACCGGGCAGCACATGTGGATGCACTCGTGCGGCGTTCCGCCTTGAGATGATCCCACCCGAGGCAAAGCACTCGGAATGAGTGACGGCAAAGGCTGCAAGCCGAGGACCAGCAGAAACGACGATGACGGTTTGCCTTCTTCCATGTCGTTGGGAGCGCACGCCGAGCACCGGCCGGCACTGCGGGAGAAGTCTGTCACTTTCAGCCGAACGCTTTGAAAAACGACTTTCACATCGTATTTCTCATCTATGTATTCAGACTTCCGGACTCACCAGTTCCGATGTTTAATTATATATATCGATTATTTTTCCGGTAATTCTTTTTCCGAAAATGGATATTCACGCAAGACATAACCGAATACGACGTAATGCAATGCCAAGTACAGGATCGGAAGCGCTGACGGGAATACGAAAGCGAGCGGCCACGCAGATTCGGGCCTGATTGAATCGGCCCGGTCGGCGAGAATGTGTGCAGGATGTCAGCTTGGAGCGTGTCCCGCTCCGGCTGGCTATGTGCCGTCAGGCACGGCCGACAAGAGCATTCGCACTGCGCAAGGGTGAGAGACCGCCAGACTGGAAAGCCTCGTGGAGGACGACCTCCCGTCCGGCGGGGAACGGACTTTGCGGCGCGAGACTGTGTTCCTGCGAAAACGCGCTCAATTCCTTGACGAACACGTCGATGCAGGGGTTCCGGTTCTCCCGCTCCCAGATCAGATCGATATCGAACTTGCAGTCTTCCTCATCGAGCCACACCAGTGTGGAGTTGGGCGACATGAGGTCGGAACAATGCCGCGGCAGGATGACGACCGCCTCTTCATGGATATCCTGATAGAAGCAACATGTCTTCAGGTTGGGGCATTCGATCTCGATTCTGTCCTTGTAGCCGTAGCGCTCGAGAAAATGAGCGTTGCATTCCCCGGAACGCGGTGAGAGCTCGCGACTGGTGGCGATCACCGGCCATTTCGCCGCCTCGTGGATGGAAACGCTCGCACGCTGCGCCAACGGGTGGTTCTTGTTGACCGCGATGCACATGCGATCCTCGAACAGATGAAGGTGCCTTACCGACGCAATGGTTTCCGCAACCCCGTGCGGACGGATAACGAAGGCCAGATCGCATGTGTGTTTCTTGATTGCCTCGGGAACCGCATCGAGTTCGCTGTCACAGCATTCCACGGTGATATCGCCATGGTTCCTGCGGAAGGTGCCCAGGAACGAAGACAGGAAGCTGCGCGTCGCCTCGCCGAGATAGAGAACGGAGAGCTTGCCGTTGCCCAGCCCCTTGGCCGCGCGCACCGCAAGTGTCAGGGATTCGAACTGGGCGATGATTTTCTTGGATTCTTCCAGCATGAGCCTGCCGGCGAGTGTCAGTTCCACCTTGTGGGTGTTCCTGTTCAGCAGCCGGACCTGAAACTGCTCCTCCAGATACTTGATGTGACGACTGAGCACCGGCTGCGTCATGTTCAACTGCTCGGCTGCCCGGCTGAAATTCAGGTGTTCGGCCAGAACCTCGAACTCGCGGAACAGTTTCAATTCCATTTAGCCGCTCTCCCCTCGCCAACACTGTGATGCCGAGATTATCGATATCCGTACCTGCGCATTTTCCAATTCCGGGCCGATATAATCACATTTGCAACGTAAACTGAACACGAGCCAAGTGCGACTTTTAGGTCGCGAACCAGACAAGACCAATGGCGGTTTGATTTATATCAATAATGAATGTGCATTTATTTTGGATATTTGGCATGAAACGTAAACTTTTTCATTTGAATGACTGTATTCGGCAGGATCTCTCTGATGGTCCGATAATATGAGGGCGCGAATTATATTAGAGTGATCCTTCACTCTTCATTGGCCGAGTCTTCAGGATGTCCGTGGCTCCCATGGATCGATATTGCGAGCGAGCACGCGTTCATTGAACTTGCCGCCACCGTCCGCACCTCGCGAAAACCGTCCCGTCGATGAGCTTGCCGCCGCCCGCGCATAGCTCTTGGCCGCCCTCTAATCTTCCCGAAGTGCACGGTTGAACTGGTCGGACAGCGGCTTGATAAGGTAGCTCAGCACGGTTCGGGACTTCGTTTCGATGAAGGCTTCCACCGGCATGCCCGGCAACAGCTGAAGCGCCCCCAGCCGCGCCAGTTCGGCTTCCGAAATCGTGATCTCCACCCGATAGAACGGCCGTCCCGTCTTCTCGTTGACGATGCTTGCCGGCGAGATGTTGGTGAGCACGCCGAAGATCTCCGGCGTCGTGCGTTGGTTGAAGGCCGGGAACCGGATGGCCGCCGTCTGCTCGCGGTAGATCTGGTCGATGAATTGCGGCTGGACGGCGACCTCCACCTCCAGCCCGCCGCCAACGGGAATAAGCTGCATCAAGGTGCCGCCGGGTGGCACCACGCCGCCGATCGTGTGTACGTTCAGCTCATGCACGATGCCGTCGATCGGCGCGCGAATATCGACACGTTCGAGCTGCTTATCCGTCGCCACGATCTGCTGCACGAGATCATCCACCGTGGTTGACGCCTCGCGCAGCTCGGAGAGCACCTGTTCGCGGAACTGGCGCTCGACCTGAAGGATTGAGATTTCCGTCTCGCGGATGGAATTCTCGATGCGCGCCAGATCGGCCCGATGCTCCGAGATCTGGCCGACAAGATTGGCGCGCGCACGCGCCTGCGCCATCACCCGCGTCCTCGACGTGAGCCCCTTTTCCTCAAGCGTGCGCAGACCCGCCAGCTCCTCCTCGATGAGCGAGAGCTGTTCCTGCTTGGCCGCGATCTGGCCCTTGACGCCCGCGATCTGATTGGCAAAGCGCGCGATCTTCTCGCGCTGCTGCGCAATCTCGCCTTCCCGCGTCGCCCGGCGGGCCTCGAAGATCTTGCGCTGCCCCTCGCGATGGATCTCATCTTCGCCGCCCAGCCCGTAGGTGCGCACAAGCGCGTCATCGAACACGATCACATCGAGCCCGTCGCGCTCGGCCTGTAACCGGTCTCGCCGCGCTGCTGCCTCGCGCAGGCGGTTGCGCGCGATTTCGAGCGTTGCCCGCAGCAGCGTTTCATCGAGCCGCACGAGAACGTCCCCGGCCTTCACCAGGTCGCCGTTCTCCACCTCGATCGCTTCCACGATGCCGCCGTCCAGATGCTGCACGGATTTCGCCTTGCCGCGCACGATGACGGACCCTTCCGCCACCACCGCCCCCGACAGCGAGGCGAAGGCCATCCAGCCGAAGCCGCCGGCAAACAGCAGCACGAAGGCCACGAGCCCGACGATCACCGCCGTGCGATAGCCGGTGCGCGCAGCGCGCGCGGGTTCTGTCCTGCCCATACCGCTACCCCGCAGCCATGCGCGTGACCTTGCGCAACACGTCGGCCTTGTCGCCGAATTCCTTCATCGTGCCGCCGGCCAGCATCGCCACCTTGTTGACCGCCGCGATCGCGGAAGGCCGGTGCGCCATGACGATGACCACGGACCCGGCCCCGCGCATCGCCTCGATCGCCGCCGTCAACGCGGCATCGCCATCGGCATCGAGATTGGAGTTCGGCTCGTCAAGCACCACCAGCCTGGGCCCGCCATAGAGCGCGCGGGCGAGCCCTATGCGCTGGATCTGGCCGCCGGAAAGCGGTCCGACGCGCTCGCCGACCAGCGTGGCGTAGCCCTCGGGAAGCCGCAGGATCATGTCGTGGACGCCGGCGATCTTCGCGGCGCGCACGATCTCGCCATCCTCGGCCTGCGGATCGAACCGCGCGATGTTCTGCCGGATCGAGCCCGGCAACAATTCGACCGTTTGCGGCAGATAGCCGATATGGCGGCCAAGCGCTTCGCGCTCCCAATGCTCCAGCGAGGCACCGTCGAGGCGCACGCTCCCCACATCCGGCTTCCAGGCGCCGACGAGAAGCCGCGCCAGGCTCGACTTGCCACAGGCCGAAGGTCCGATCACCCCGAGCCCGTCGCCCGGCTCAAGATCGAAATTCACATGCGACAGGATGGCCCGCCGCCGGCCCCCCTCATCAACGGAAGAGGCCGACGCGGTTTGGGGCACGAACTGGGTCGCGATGCGCACCTGCAGATGACCTTCGGGCTGCGGCAGCTGCAACGGCGCCTCGCCGGCGCCCGTCCCCGCCAGATGCCCTTTCAGCCGGCGATAGCTTTGCCGCGCCCGCACGATCGAGCGCCACTGGCCGATGACCTGATCGACAGGCGCGAGCGCGCGTCCGGAAATGATCGAGGTGGCGACGATCATGCCGGGCGTGATTTCCTGATGGATCGCCAGCCACGCGCCCAGCCCGAGGATGGCGGATTGCAGCAGCAACCGGGCCGATTTGGAGAGGGCGGAAAGCACTTCCGCCCGTTCGCCGCCGGTCTGCGCACGCTGTGCGCCCTCGGCATGGATCGCCTGCCACTGGCCGGCGATATGGCCGAGCATGCCCATGGGCACGATCGTTTCCGCATTGCGGTGGCTCTGGTCGGCGAACCGGCCTTCGGCCAGCTCCGACGCCATCGCCTGGCCGAGCGGCTTTCGCGTCAGGAATTCCGTGGCAAGCGCCAGTGCAGCGACGAACAGCGCCCCGGCAAGCGCCAGCAGGCCGAGATAGGTGTGAATGAGGAAGACGATCGCCAGATAGAGCGGCATCCACGGCAGGTCGAAAAGACCGGTAAGACCGGGACTGCCGAGAAAGGAGCGCAGCACCGCCATGTCCTGGACCGGCCTGCCAACCGGCCCCGTGTTCCCCTGTCCACTTCCGGAAATCCCGCGAGCGACATAGGTGCGGAAATTCAGCGGCCCGAGCCGGTCGTCAAGCCAGTAGCCGGCGCGCGACAGCACGCGGGTGCGGATCGCCTCGAACAGGCCGAGAAACAGGAACAATCCCCCAACGAGACCGGCGAGCGCGACGAGCGTGGGTACAGAACGGCTGGTCAGCACCCGGTCGTAGACCTGCAGCATGAACAGCGGGCCCGTCAGCATCAGGAGATTGATGGCCAGCGAAAAGACGCCGACGCTGACGAAGGCACCGCGCAGCGCCGAGATCGCCTCCCGCAAGGGATTGTTGTGTTCATTCATCCCGACAGACCGTAATTCCATCAACGCGGCATGCGCCAGCCCCGGAAAACCTGCGGACCGAACGTGAGCAGACCGACGAATGCCCCGTCCCGCAGGCGCGATGACCATGATCGCACCGAACGCGTTAACAGCTATCAGAATATTTCCAGATGTAACCGAAGAAATACTGTCCCGCTGGCCGTGGAGGCCCACTTTTTCAAAGCGAGACCGCCACCGGGCGTTTCTCTCGCATCATGATGCGACCCGGAAGGGTCGGGCCATCGCCGATAATTTATCCACCACGAAGAACCGGCGGGAGTGCTCGCGTGCAGCCTCCTCCGCGCCCGCAATCCACATCCCAATTGCCGCACGCCGTCTCCCGGCGGACGAATCTGGTATCCCCTGAATATGGCAACCGCCCCTTGCGACGCGGCCCGCTGGCCCTTGCCTGCGGCCGGACGCGATTTCATCAATAGCGAAGAGACCGGCCCTGCCGGCATCGAACAATGGACCATCTGATCGCCGAACCCGCTCCCGCAACACATGGTGCGGTTCTCACCCTGTTCGAACCCGGCGAAGCCGCCGGTCGGTTTGGCGATATCGAACATCTGGCAGGCGAAGTGGCGGCGGGCCGAAGACCGCCATCAGTCGTTTTCTGGCGTGCTGCCAGGGCGCTGACAGTCACGGACGCGCAAACCCGTCTGCCCGGCTTTGCCGCGGCCCGCAAGCGGTTGGGGCACGACGGCTGGCCAATCGTGGTCAGGAAAAGCGGTGGCGGCGCCTTCCCCGTCGAGCCGGGGACCTTGCAGATCTCGCTGCTGACACCGCGCGATACGCCGGGCCTCTCCTTCGATGCCCTCCATTGGCGACTGGCGAATCTCATCCAGCTGGCGCTGGTGAACCTCGGTGTGCCGAGCGAGATCCGCGAGGTGGGACGCGCCTTCTGCCCCGGCCGCTTCGATGTCGCCGTGGGCGATCAGAAGATCGCCGGGCTGTCGCAGGCCGGGTCAGTCAACGGCGCGGTTGTCGCGGATGCCTCGATCCTCATCGACGAAGATCCGAATGACGCCGCGGTGGCCGTCAACCTGTTCAACGCGCTAACCGGCTCCAGCCAGCGTTGCGACCCAGCGGCCGGCCTCGCACTCCATGACCTGACGCGCGCAAGCATGGAAGCGATCTACGGCGCCTTCCTCGCCGCCGCCGAACTGCCGGCGAGATAGCCGAAGGCGATCGCCGTCAGAAGACCGTTGCCCGACAGATAGCCCGAAACCTCGGGCCCCGACACGCCGCAGGCGGCCCCGCCGCCCGCATGGAGGTTCGCGAATGCGTGGCCTTCGGTGTCGAGCACGCGGGCATCATCATTGATCATCAGACCGCCCTGGGTGTGAAACAGTGCGCCGGTGACCTTGACCGCATAAAAGGGCGCGGCAAGCGCCGGCTTGCCGGTGAAATCGCGGCCGAACGGATCCGCCGTCTCGCCACGCTGGCAACGCGCGACCTCTGCGAAGGTCTCGGCAAGCGCATCCGCCGGCAGGCCTATGACGGCGGCAAGGCCCGCCACGCTTTCGCCTTCCCGGATGGCGCCGACATCGAGCGCATCGCAGTAGTCGGGGAACCCTTGCGCGAACCGATGCAGGCGGTCGTCGTAGACGTTCCAGGCGATGCCGCCGGGCTGGGCCAGCACGTTGACCGCCTGTTCCGAATAGCCGCCGTGCTCGTTGGAAAAGCGCTGGCCTTGCGTATTCACCTGAAAGCCGCCCTCCATCATCAGCGCCCAGGAGATGAGAATTCCGTGCGGATGGGCGAGCGACCCGTGGCCCTGATAGCCTGACAGATGCCGAAGCTCCGCGCCGATCTGCTCGCCCCACAGCACCGCATCGCCCTCGTTGCCTTCGTGGCCGTAGTAAAGGCCGTCGGCGATTTCCGGGATGAACTTGGCGACAAGCTCCCGGTTGCCGCCGAAGCCGTTGCAGGCGAGCACCAGCGCACCGCAGCCGATGATTTCGCTCGCCCCGTCCGGCCGCGTGACCTCAACCGCCTCGATGCGGTTTCCCTCATTGGCAAAGAGCGTGGTGGCGCGGGCCTCCGTCACGATGGGAATATCGGCGGCCTCCGCTGCGGCGATCAGGCGGGCGAGCAGCGCCTCCCCGGTCTTTTCCGGCACCGCGTGCATGCGATGGCGGCTGTGACCGGGATAGAGGAAGTCATCGAGCACGAGCCATTCGAGCCCGTGCGCACGGCTGAGCCATTCGAGCGCGGGGCCGATGGTTTTCGCCGCAAGCCTTGCGAGCGCCGGCTCCGACTTGCCCTTGGATTTCGCCATGATATCGGCGGCAAAGCGCTCCGGCGTGTCGTCGGCAACACCGATGGCGCGCTGAAAGCGGGTGGCGGGCGCAGGCACGAAGCCGGACGACATGGAGGTGGACCCGGTGGGCGAGGCATCGCGCTCGACGACGATCGCCTCCGCGCCCGCATCACGCGCCTTAAGCGCCGCGACGAGACCGCAGGCGCCCGCCCCGATGACCAGAACGTCGGTTTCGACATCGAGCCGCGGCGGCGCTTCGCGGGAAACGCGCGGGCTCATGTCAGAGCGCCTCGATGAACGCCACTGCCTCGGCGCAGGTCATCGGCGTGGCGATGGTGGAAAGATCGGCGATTGCCGCGTCGTGCGTCGCCTGCTTGAAGGCGCCGCAGCCATCGGTGAGGATCGCTGTTGCAAAGTCACGCACATGCGCATCGCGCAGCGTGGAGGCGACGCCGCCATTGGTGACGATGCCTGAGAAGATGAGCGTGTCGATGCCGGCCTTCTTCAAGACCCATTCCAGCCGCGACATGTAGAAGGCGGAATAGGCGACCTTCTCTACGGTGAGGTCGGCCGGCTGGAGGTCATCGAGAAGCTGGTGCCCCCATTGACCGGGGCAGAAGTCGTTTTTCCTGAGGAAGGGTCGCAGTTCCTTCAGGTGCGGGGAGATGAAGGGCTCGCCGGCCTTGCCCGGCACCAACGTGAACTGGGTGGAGATGACCCATCCGCCTTTTGCGCGAAGGGCGTCCGCCACCGGTTTCACGCGCGCCGGCAGCGCCGCGATCATGTCCGACGTCGCCCCGCCGCGCGCATAGGCGCCGTCGGGATGGACGAAGTCGTTCTGCAGATCGACGATGACGAGGCCGGTGCGGGAAGGATCGAGATTTTCGAGGGACATGAAAAGCGTGCCTTGTTTCCGTGGACGCGGGCTCGCTCCCCTCTCCCCCCTTGCGGGGGAGATGTCACGCATCGCGTGACAGAGGGGGGTAAAGCCGCTTGTTCCGAACCTGCCGCCTTACCCCCCTCTGTCGGCTGACGCCGACATCTCCCCCACAAGGGGGGAGAAGGGTGCAAGATCAACATTCACGGTGTCACTCCGCCTTGATCACCAGGTTGCCGAACGGGTCCACCGTCGCGACAAGCCCGGGATCGACAAAGATCGTGGTATCCGCCTGTTCCAAGAGCGCCGGACCCTCGATGGTCGCGCCGACTTCCAGCTGAAGCCGCTCGTAGACGCCGGCCTCATGGAAAGCGCCGTCGACATAGACCTGCCGCGTGCCGATCCGGCAAGCTTGCGCCGGTTTGCCGTCGACAGGCGCGAAGACGCCCATGTCGAGTTGCGGGCGGCGCCCGATGACGGCGATGCGGTAGTTCATCACCCGCATCGGGATGCCGTCGAGAAGCCGGCCGTAGGCCTCGCGGTAGGCCGCCTCGAAGGCGTCACGGATCGCCTCACGGGTAAGCCCCCCGGCCGGCATGTCCAGAGCGACCGAAACGGTGTGCGTCTGGCCGACATAGAGCATGTCGAACTCGTAGACCCGGTCGATGGCCGAAAACGCGATGCCGGCGCTCCGAAGCAGCGTCTCGGTTTCGTCCGCCACCGCCTTCATCTCGCGGCCGAGCGCTTCTGCGTCGATCTCATCCAGCGTACGGTTGACCGTCTGCACCTTGTCGTGGCGCATGTCGGCGACGACACAGCCAAGCGCCGAGGTGACACCCGGGAACCGCGGCACGAGTGCGGAGGAGAGCCCCACTTCCTTGATGAGCGCACCGGTATGGAGCGACCCGCCGCCGCCAAACGGCATGGCGGAGAATTTCGCCGGATCATGCCCCTTCTCGATGGAGACAAGGCGGATGGCGCCGGCCATCTTGGCGTTGGCGAGCTTCAGGATCGCTTCCGCCGCCTCCTCGATGCCGAGGCCGAGCGGACGGGCGATGTGCGTCTCGATGGCCTTGCGGGAGGCATCGATATCGAGCCGCGCAAGCTTGCCGCCGATGGGCCGGTCGGGGTTGATGCGGCCGAGCACGACATTGGCGTCCGTCACCGTCGGGCGGTCGTTGCCGAGCCCGTAACACACCGGTCCGGGATCGGAACCGGCCGATTCCGGCCCCACCTGCAACAGCCCCGACTTGTCGACCGAGGCGATGGACCCGCCACCCGCGCCGATCGTGGTGATCTCGATCATCGGCGTGCGCACGACCATGCCGAACTCGATCGAGGTCTGGGCGGCAAGCGCCGCCTCGCCGGCCGCGATCAGCGAGACGTCGAAGGACGTGCCGCCCATGTCGCACGTGATGATATTGTCAAAACCCGCCGCCTTGGCGATGGCGGTCGCGGCGATGACGCCAGCGGCCGGGCCCGAAAGCGCGGTGCGCACCGGATATTCCTTCGCCGTCTCCACCGACATGACGCCGCCGTTCGACTGCACGATCAGGATGTCGCCGGCAAAGCCCTCAGCCGCGAGACCCTTTTCCAGCCGGTCGAGATAGGAGGAGACGACCGGTTGCAGATAGGCGTTGAGCGTCGCCGTCGACAGCCGCTCGAACTCGCGGATCTCCGGCAGGATCTCGGTTGCGGCGGTGACGTAGGCATTCGGCCAGACCGAGCGCACAGCCTCGACCGCGCGGCGCTCGTTGTCGTTGTTGGCGTAGCCGTTGATGAAGAACACGCAGACCGCCTCGCAGCCTGCGTCGGCCAGCGCCTTCGCCTGCGCCTTCACCTGCTCCTCGTCCACGACCTGCAGCACCGAGCCGTCGGCGAGGACGCGTTCCGACACCTCGACCCGGTCGGGGCGTTCCACCACCGGCGTGAACGCGCCCTTGAGGCCCCACGTCGTCGGCCGGTCGCGACGGCGCATTTCCAGAACGTCGCGGAAGCCTTCCGTGGTGATGATGCCGGTGCGGGCCCCTTTGCGCTCAAGAAGCGCGTTGGTGCCGACCGTGGTGCCGTGCACGACGGTGGAGATCGCGGAGAAATCGTCGACCTTTCGGCCGATGCCTTCCACGAAGCCCTTGGACTGGTCGCCGCGCGTCGACGGGATCTTGGTGATCACGACCTCGCCGGTGGTCTCGTCCAGAATGAAAACATCGGTGAAGGTGCCGCCGACATCGACGCCGATCACATATGAGGGACCGCTCATTGGGCAGCCTCCTGGGTACGCAGGGATTGGGTTGCGGTCTGATCGACCGAGCCGTCGGCCTTCAGCACGACGGCATAGTCGGCTTCAGCCCGGTCGCGCGAGACGAAGCCGAGACGGACATCGCGGGCCACGGCTTGCGGGTCCCTATCATGGGCATCGCCGTAGCCGCCGCCGCCGGGGCTGTCGAGGCGCACCCGTTGGCCGCGATCGATGCCAATCCCGACGATTTTCGAGACCATCGGCGGGACGTGTTCGCCATCGTTCTGCTGGTAGTGGAAGACGTTGCGCGCGCCCGGTCCGCCGCCGAGGATGCCCGGAGGCGCGAACTTGCCGCGCTCGCCGAACAGGAACACGTCGGCGTGCTTTTCCAGAAGCTCGATCTCGTAGGTGGCCCCCAGTCCGCCGCGATACTGCCCGGCGCCGCCGGAATCCGGCCTCAGCGACCATTGCGTGAAGCGCACCGGATAAGCGGCTTCCAGAATTTCCAGCGGCGGAATGGTGGCGGTCGAAATCGGCGCATTGCCGTGGTTGAGACCGTCGCCGGCCCCGTGCGCGCCATGACCGCCGCCGAAGAACGAGAACATCACCCAGCGCCGGCCGTCCTCACGGTGGCCGGCGAGCGACAGCGCGTTGATGGTGCCGTAGGCCGGCGCCATCGCGTCTTGCGGCGCGAGCTGCGCGATCGCCTCGAAGATCACGTCGATGAGCCGCATGATCGTCTCGGTGTAGCCGCCCACCGGCTTGGGTGCCTTGACGCTGAGAAGCGACGCCTCGTCGATGACGAAATCGACCGGCTCCAGAACGCCGGCATTGGCCGGAACATCACCGAAGACGTGCTTCAGCGCGACGTAGCAGGCCGCGATCGTGGTGGCGCGGGAAATGTTCACCGGTCCCATGCAGGCCGGCGAAGAGCGAGAGAAGTCCATCACCATGCGCTCGCCGTCGATGGTGAGGTCGAGCGCGATCTTCAACGGCGCGTCGGAATTGCCGTCATTGTCGAGGTAATCCTCGGCCGATACGGTGCCGGCGGGAAGGCTCGCGATCTGCGCCCGCATCATCTGCGCGGCGCGGGCCTTCAGCTCCACAAGGCACTCGGCGACGGTCGCATCCATATACTCGTCGAGAAGATCGGCCATGCGCTTCTCGCCGAGGCTCAGCGCGTTGATCTGGCCGTTGAGATCGCCGTAGAGCGACAGCGGCAGGCGGGAATTGGCCGACAGGATATCGACCACGTCCTGCCGGAATTCGCCCCGGTCATAGAGCTTGACCGGCGGGATCAGCATGCCTTCCTGGAAGCACTCGGTGGCGGCCGGGTTGTAGTTGCCCGGAACGTTGCCGCCGACATCGTGCCAGTGGCCGACGGAGGCGAGGAAGCAGAAGAGCTTGCCATCGCGGAATACCGGCTTCACCAACCGGAAGTCGGACAGATGCGTGCCGCCCTCGTAAGGATCGTTGAAGATCCAGACGTCGCCCTCGTGGACGCCGCCCTGGCGGGCCGCCTTGTCGATGACGGCCTTGACGGCGAAGGCCATGACGCCGACGAAGATCGGCAGGCCGGACTTGCCCTGCACCAGCGTCTCTCCGGTCGTCGCGTCATAGATGCCGTGCGAGGCATCGTGCGCTTCGGCGATGATCGGGTTGAAGGCGGAGCGGAACAGCGTCGCGTCCATCTCGTCGGCGATCTGCTCCAGCCGGCCTTTCAGGATGGCCAGCGTTACGGGATCGATACTCATTGCGCGCCCTCTCCGTCGTAGCGCTTGCCGGTGACGAGCAGGTCGTCCGTGCCGAGGACCTCGTTCAGTCCGGCAAAATCGAACATGCGGTCGCGAAATTTCTGGTTGGAGCCGTTGGCGACCAGATTGGCGTAGTAGTCGCGCGCGGTGACGGCCAGTGCGCGTACGATTCCGCCGGGAAAGATCACGAAGGAGAAGCCGAGGGCTTCGAGGCCGGCGGCGTTGACGATCGGCGTCTTGCCGCCCTCCACCATGTTGGCCATCAGCGGCACGCGGCCCCTGAAGCGCTTCAGAATCTCCTCGATCTCGCCCATCGACTGCGGCGCCTCGATGAACAGCATGTCGGCGCCAGCCTCGACATAGGCCTCGGCCCGGGCGAGAGCCGCCTCGAAGCCCTCCACGGCGATGGCATCGGTGCGGGCGATGATCAGCGTTTCCTGCGAGGCGCGCGCATCAACGGCGGCGCGGATCTTGCCGGCCATCTCGGCCGTCGGGATCACCGACTTGCCGTCCAGATGCCCGCAACGCTTGGGCAAGGTCTGGTCCTCAAGCTGCAGGGCATTGGCGCCCATGCGCTCGAAGACGCGCACCGTGCGCTGGACGTTGAGCGCGTTGCCGAAGCCATTGTCCGCATCAACGATCAGCGGCACGGAAATGCGGTCGCGCACGGCCGCAATCGTGTCCGCGACTTCCGCCATCGAGACGAGCCCGATATCGGAGCGGCCGAAGCGGGTATAGGCGATCGACGCGCCGGAAAGGTAGACCGCCTCGGCACCCGCCTGCTCGGCGATCAGGCCGGTAAGGGCGTCGTAGACACCGGGGGCGAGCAGGATTTTCTCCTCGCTCAGCCGACGTTTGAGGCTCATGAGCCTGCCTCCTGTTGGATCGGTCCGCGATGGGAACGGCCGATCGTCTTCCACTATTAGAGCCGGTTGATCCGGCCCGGATCAGCGCTCCGGTCAGCCTTGGGCCGCGAAGCGCTTCTTGAGGTGCGGCACGAGCCCGCCATCGGCGAGCATGGCCTTCAGATTGTCGGGCAAGGGCTCCAGCGGAACCGTTTTCCCGGGAAGCCGGAGTTCCCCGGCCGCGATGTCGAGATCGGCCGCCGCCCCGTCCTCCACACCCGCCAGATCGTTTGCGATCATGACGGGCAGACCGAGATTGATGGCGTTGCGATAGAAGATGCCGGCAAAGGAACGGGCGACGACACCGGCGACGCCAAGCCGCTTCAGCGCCTCCGCCGCCTGCTCGCGCGACGAGCCCATGCCGAAATTCGTGCCCGCCACGACCACGTCGCCGGGCTTCACTGTCTTCGCAAAATCCGGCCGGATGCCTTCCAGGCAATGGGCGGCGATCGCCTCGATGCCGCCCTTCATGTATTCGCCGGGCGCCAGCTGGTCGGTGTCGACGTCGTTGCCGAAGAGAAAGACGCGGCCGCTCATGCTTCCGCTCCTTCATCGAGGAAAGGACGCGGATCGGAGATGCGGCCGACGATGGCGGATGCTGCAACCGTCAGCGGCGAACCGAGCCACACCTTGGAGGATGCAGCCCCCATGCGGCCCTTGAAATTGCGCGCCGTGGAGGAAATCGCGACGACGTCCTCGCCGAGCCGTTCGGTGCCGTAGCCCGCGCAGATGCCGCAGGCGTTGGGCAGGATCTTCGCGCCCGCCGCCTCGAAAACGGCCATGATGCCTTCCGCTTCCGCCCGGTCCTGATCCATGCGCGAGGCGGGCGCGACGGAGAGAGCGACGCCGGGCGCCAGCTTGCGGCCCTTCAGGATCGCGGCAGCCCCTCTCAGATCCTCGTATTTCGCGCCCGTGCAGGCGCCGATATAGGCGACCTCGATGAGCGTTTCGGAAATCTCCGTGACGGGCGCGGCGTTGGCCGGGGAATGGGGGGCTGCCGCCTGTGGTTCGAGCGTTGCCGCATCAAAAACGTGATGGGCGAGAAGCGCCGCGCCGGGATCGGTCTTCAGGCCCTGCCACGAACCCACATCCCCGCCGACGGAGCGGAGGAAGGCCGCAGTCGTCTCGTCGGGTTCGATAAGGCCCGCCTGACCGCCGAGTTCAGCGGCCATGTTCGACAGCGTCATGCGCTCCTGCATCGACAGCGCCGTTATCGCCTCGCCCGCATATTGCACGGCCTGGTACTGCCCGCCGTCCATGCCGAGCCTGCCGCACAGAGCCAGCATGATGTCCTTGGCGAGAACGCCGGGCTGCAGTCGGTTGCGCCATTCCACGAGGATCGTTTCCGGCACCTTCAGCCAGATCTCGCCGGTCGCCAGAACGCCGGCCATTTCGGTCGCGCCGATGCCGAACATGTAGGCGCCGAAGGCCCCGCCGGTCGGCGAATGGCTGTCGCCGCCCACCACCAGCATGCCGGGCTTCAGCCGACCGCTTTCCGGCAGCACCACATGGCAAATGCCGAGGCCGTCATGGAAGGCGACCTTGCGCTTCTGCGCCCACTGGCGGGTAAGCTCGAGGATGCGGGCGCCCTCGTCGGTGTCTCCGGGCACGAAATGATCGGAGATCAGCACGACCTTATCGGCATCCCACAGGCCAACGCCGAGATCCTGCAAGATCGGCTCCACCCGGCGCGGTCCGCCGGAATCGTGGATCATCGCCAGATCGACATTGACGGTGACCACCTCGCCGGGCGTGACGATCTCCCGTCCGGCCGCGCGCGCGATGATCTTCTGGGCGAGCGTGGAGGCCATCAGACAAGCCCCAGATAGGAGCGCTGCAGCTCGGGGTCGTCCATCAGCTCCGCCGATGTTCCCGACAGTGTGATGGCGCCGTTTTCCATGACGAAGGCGCGGTTGGCGATCTCCATCGATTGCAGCACGTTCTGTTCGACGAGAAGAATGGTCAGCCCCTCCCCGTTGAGCGTGGTGATCAGCTCGAACATCTCCTCCACCAGCAGCGGCGAGAGGCCGATGGACGGTTCGTCCAGAATGAGAAGCTCCGGCTCCGCCATCATTCCGCGACCGATCGCCAGCATCTGCTGCTCGCCGCCCGACAGCGTGCCGGCCTTCTGGTCGAAGCGTTCCGACAGACGCGGGAATACGGAGACGACATGCTCCATGTTCTTCGCCCGGTTGGCCCGGCCGCGCCGGTAGGACCCGAGTTCCAGGTTTTCGCGAACGCTCAGGTTGGGGAAAATGTGCCGGCCCTCCGGCACGTGGATCAGCCCCATGTCGATGATCGCGCGGGGCGACAGTTTCTGGATTTCGCGCCCCTTGAAGCGGATCGCGCCGCCCCAGCAGGACACGAGGCCCGTGAGGATGGAGGAAAGCGTGGTCTTGCCGACGCCGTTGGAGCCAAGCAGCGCGACGATCTCGCCGCTGGCGATATCGAGATCGACACCGCGCAAGACCTCCACCGCGCCGTAGCCGCCACGAAGGCCGGATATCTCGAGAAGCGTATCAGACATCGGCCTTCTCCCGGGCTGCGATGCGCTCCGCCATGCCCTTGCCGAGATAGGCCTCGATCACGTGGGGGTCGGAGACAACGTCCTTCGGCACTCCCTCCGCGATCAGTCCGCCCTGGTTGAGCACCCAGGTGTATTCGGAAAGGCTCATCACGGCCTGCATGACGTGTTCGATCAGGAGAATGGTGATGCCGCGATCCTTCACCGCCCGGATGACCGGAATGACATCGCGGATTTCGGATGGGTTGAGACCGGCCAGCACCTCGTCGAAGAGGATCAGCTTCGGCTCGGTGGCGAGCGCGCGGGCAACCTCCAGCCGCTTGCGGCCGGCGACGGTGAGCGAGGAGGCGTCCTGGTCGAGCCGGTTGCCGAGGCCGACCTCGCGCGCCACCTCCTCCGCCTTGGCCAGCGCGCCGCGACGCGAACGAATGCGCAGATGCGCGCCGACCGCGATGTTGTCGCGCACGGTCTGGCCGGCGAACGGCTTCACCACCTGAAACGTGCGGATCATGCCGCGCTCGGCGATCTCCTCCGGGGATGCTCCGGTGATGTCCTCGCCCAGGAACCGGATGGAGCCGGAATCGGGCTTGAGGAAGCCGGTGATCTGCGCAAACAGCGTGGTCTTGCCGGCACCGTTCGGCCCGATCAGGGAGGTGATCTTGCCGTCGGGCACGCTCAACGAAACGTTGCGCGAGGCGCGCACGCCGCCGAAGGTCTTGCAGATATTGGAGACCTCGAGCATCGCCTCAGGCATGTTCGGCCTCCTGCTTCTTCCGGTTTTGCGGCGCGGCTTTCCTGCGGATCAGCAATCCGGCAAGCCCGCGCGGCAGGAACAGCACCATCACGACAAGCAGCGCGCCATAGAGAACCAGGCTGATGCCGGGGACATCGCCGATGAGATCTCGCGAGACTTCCGAGATCGCGTGCAGCACGACCGCGCCCAGCAACGGCCCAAACAGCGTGCCGATACCGCCGATGATCGGCACCAGCAGGCTCTCGATGGAGACCGACGCGCCATAGGCGATATGCGGATCGAGATAGAGGAAATATTGCGCGTAGAAGACGCCGCCGAGGCCGGAGAAGAAGCCCGACAGCATGATCGCCCGAAGCTTGACGGAATAGGCGCGCACGCCGAGTGCACGGGCCGCGTCCTCGTTGTCGCGTACCGCCATGAGCTGCGCGCCGAAACGCGAGTTGCCGATCCAGCAGGCGGCCGCGAAGGCGCAAAGCGCCATCGCCCAGACGAGCCAGTAATAGCTGCCCTTGTCGGCGAACTGCAGATTGGACGGCGCGACCTGAAGCGGGATCAGCAGGCCGACGCCGGCGCCCGTGATCGGCACCGAATTCGACAGGATGCGCAGCACCTCTGCAAAGGCCAGCGTCACCAGCGCGAAGTAGGAGCCCTTGAGGCCGTAGCGAAACGTGGAATAGCCGATGATCGCCGCGACAACGACGGCGGCCAGCCCGCCGGCGAAGAGCCCGATCCACGGATTGATGCCGTATTGCACCTGCAGGACGGCGACGGTGTAGGCGCCGGTGCCGAAGAAGGCGGCATGGCCGAAGGAGAACTGGCCGCCATAGCCGCCGAGCATGTTCCAGGCCTGACCGAGCAGCGCGGAATAGAGCACCATGATCGCGATGTTGAGCCAGACGTCGGAGACGACGAAGAACGGCACCAGACCGAGCGCGGCAAAGACGGCGGCGAGGATGATAAGGGTTCGCATCGCCATCAAACCTTGTGTCCGAGAAGCCCTGTGGGGCGGAAGATGAGGACGACGATGAAGATCGCGAAGATGCCGATCTGGCCGAGGCTTTCGCCCAGGAACAACCCGCTCAGCGCCTCCACGACGCCGATGAAGAGCCCGCCGATGAGTGCGCCCACGAAAGACCCCATACCGCCGAGCACCACGATGGTGAAGGCGATCAGCACGAAGCCCTGCCCGACCTGCGGGCTGACGTAGTAGCTCGGCAGCAACAGGCAGGCGGCGACGCCCAGACAGGCGATGCCGAGGCCGAAGCTCATGGCGTAGACGTGATCGGCATTGATGCCAACGAGCGTCGCGCCCTTGCGTTCCTTGGCAAGCGCGCGGATGGCGCGGCCGAGATCGGTGAAGCTCATCAGCGCCCACAGGAGGCCCGCGGTGACGAAGGCGCCGATGAAGGCGAAGACCTTGGGCTCGGGAACGAAGGCGCCGATGATCTGCACCACCTCGAAGGAATAGGGCGTGTCGATGATGCGGGTATCGGACTTGAAGAAGAACAGCGCCAGGTTCTCGATGACGATGGAAAGCCCCAGCGTCACCAGCAGGATGTTCTCGTCGCGGCCATGGCCGGCACGGCCGATGATGCCGCGCTGCAGGGCGTAGCCGAGCGCGAACATCGCCGGCGGGACGATCAGCAGGCACACATACGGATCCAGCCCGAACCGGGTGTTGAGATAGTAGACCGCGTAAAGCCCGAGCATCAGCAGGGCGCCATGGGCGAAATTGATGATGTGCAGCACCCCGTAAATCAGGGTGAGCCCGAGCGCCACCAGCGCATAGAGCGCGCCCGTGGTCAGTCCGTTGAGGACCGAAGGAATGATGATCGCCAGGTCAGGCATGGCACTCACGATGAATTGGGAAAGGTGCCAGACGACGGCATTGCGCCGTCCGGCTTCAGGTGGATGGGACCACGTCTTGTTTTTCTGGTCCGGCTTCCCGTGCGTCCGTTCGGACTTAGGAATTCATCGGGAAGACGGGTTTCGCGGACGCGAACTGTTGCGGGAAGATCACCTCGATCTTGCCGTCGAGAACCTGGGTGTTCACCGGCCGGGCGCCGACGTTCTGACCGTTGATCATCCTGGTCGGACCGTAGGGCATGTAGGACATGTCCAGCGTGGAGGCGGCGAGCGCGGCGTTGACCGCGTCATGCTCGGTGGAGCCGGCACGCTCGAATCCGTCGGCCAGCGCCAGAACCGCGTTGTAGGCGAGGAACACCTCGTAGGTGTAGACGAGGCCCTTGGCTTCCGCCGCCGCCTTGCGCTGAAGCGCGACCTCGGACTTCGGATTGAACCAGTGGTTGCAATCCATGATGCCCTGGGCGGCTTCGGGGAATTCGTTGACGAACTTGTAGTTCGACGCAGCGCCGCCGAGCACCGAATAGATGCCCTTCGCCTTGACCTGCTGCTGGCGCATGGTGCGGGCAAGCAGCACGTATTCGTTGTAGTAGTTGGCCGGGATGATCAGGTCCGGCTTCTTGGACTTGATCTGCAGCACGATGTTGGTGAAGTCGCGCGTCGGATTGGCGTGCTTGATGACATCGAGCACCTCGATGCCGATTTCCGGCAGCTTCTTCTGCAGCAGGTTGGCGGTACCCGTGCCGAACAGCGACTCCTCGTGGATGATCATGGCCGTCTTGGCCTTGTCGTCGGACATCTGGTTGATGCCGGCGAGATTGTCGACCGCGAACTTGGCAATGGTGCCGTAGCCCGGCGCGAAGCGGAACGTGTTCTTGAGGCCACGATCGACGATCTGGTCGGAGACGCCGACATCGACGATATGCGGCGTCATCGACTTGGCGGCCTCCTGCGATGTTGCGAGCGAAATCGCCGACGAATAGCCCGCGACGATGCCGTGAACCCCGCCCTCGACCATCTTGGAGACTTCCGAGGCGCCGACTTCCGGCTTGCCCTGACTATCGCCGAGCATGGCCTCGAGCTTCGCGCCGCCAAGCGACTTGATGCCGCCGGCGGCATTGATATCGGCAATCGCCATTTGCGCACCCTCGCGGCACTGGGTGCCGGAGAACGCGATGAAACCGGAAACAGGGTGGATCAGCCCCACCTTGACGGATGCCGGCTGAGCGCGCAGCACCGCCGGAAAGCCCGTGACGCCGAGCCCGAGGACGGCAGCACCTGTAGCCAGAAATTCGCGACGACCGAGGCCGCCGTTACGCTTACCCTTGTTGTCAGTCATGCTGACCTCCCGAATTGCGACCTTGAAGGCCCGATGTCTCCCGGTGTTCCCTGCTATTTTTATGCGTCGCCGGCCGGGACCGATGACGAAGTCAGTGCTGCCCAGCGCATGCCTTCTTTTTCGCGCACGCGGCGCATGGACATGTCGAAGCGATAGACGTCCGGGCGATAGAGAACCCGGAGATATTCAACCGGCCGCCCGGAGGTATCGCGCACCACGCGCAAGATCTCCAGCAACGGCGAACCGGCCTGAATGGAAAGCGCGTTGGCGACCGCCGGATCGGCTACGATGGCGGAAATCTGCTGGCGGGCGGAGGACACCTCGATGCCGGCCATTTCCAGAAGCCTGAGCAGCGGCGAGCGATCGAGATCGTCGCGGTCGAACTGCCGGCCGATATCGCCGGGCACGTAGGTGATCAGATAGGACATCGGCTCGCCGTCGAGCGTGCGTACGCGCACCGCGCGCTGCACGTCGGAACCGGCCTCGATCTCCAGCGCGTGCGCCACATCCTCATTGGCATGGACGTGATCGAATTCGAGAACCCGCGCTTCCGTGGCCGTGCCCATCAGCGTGATGTTCTCCAGCCACCCCTCGATGGAGGAGGCGACGGCCGGGGCCGGCGGACGGTGGATGACCCGCGTACCGCGGCCGCGTTCGCGCACCACCAGTCCGGCATCCGCCAGTTCATTGAGCGCGCGCTTGGCGGTGATCCGCGAGACGTCGAACTCGGCCGCCAGTTCCTGCTCGCCCGGCACCAGATTGCCGGGCATGATCTCGCCGCCGTAGATGCGATTGCGCAGGATGAGGAAGATCTGGTGGTAGAGCGGCACGCGCGACTGGGTGGAGAGCAGGCCGACCGAGCGGCCCTTTCCCTCCGGCTGGCGATCCGTGCCGCCGGCCTCCTTCCCGTCATCCGATTGCCGCTTGTCCGACACCCTCGACCCCCGCTGCCGTTCCGTGATCTAATGGATTATGTTTATACCATTATGTCAACATGATTCCGCGTGACATGACGTAAAAATACGAATGACCCGCCACAGCCTCGCAAGCCCGCCACAGCCCCGCAAGAAGGAGCCCACCGCATGCCGATTATCCGAATGACACTGATCGAGGGCTATGACGACGACACCCGCCTCCGCCTTGCCACACGGCTGACCGATGCGATCCGCGCCACCATTGCCGCTCCGCTTGACGCGATCACCGTCGCCATCGATGAGGTGAAGCCCTCAAGCTACATGCGCGGCCGCGTGACACGCACGCCCGGCGTGCCGCTGCCCGCGCCGGTCGATATCGTGCGCGATTACCTGGCGAAGATGGAGGCGCGCGATCTCGCCGGCGCAAGCGCGCATTTGGCCGACGGCTTCCGCATGACCTTTCCCGGCGGCGCGACGTTTGCGCGACTGGAGGATCTGGTGGACTGGGCGAAATCGCGCTACCGCTTCGTGACCAAGACCTATGAGGGCTTCGACGAGGCCTTCGGCGAAAACGGCGTGACGGTCTATTGCCGCGGCACGCTTGCGGGCGAATGGCCCGACGGCACACCCTTTTCCGGCATCCGCTTCATCGACCGGTTCACGATGGAGGACGGCAAGCTGACCGATCAGCAGGTGTGGAACGATCTGGCGGAAGCATCGAAGGGATAGCGACGCCGCCCCTTGAGGGCGCTTGTGGCCCATCCTTCGAGACGGCCTTATCAGGCCTCCTCAGGATGACGTTATCGTGTTGCTCGTTCCTCTAAAACATCAACAAACACAGCGTCATCCTGAGGAGGCCGCGCAAGCGGCCGTCTCGAAGGATGGGCCGCTTGTACCCGTCGAACCGTGTCCTCTCATCCCGGACAGTCCGTTGCCGCTGCGGCGCCTCTCCTGCGTCCGCCTCACCCCACTCGCCGGATCAGCTCCATTGCGGCCGCCGGGTTCGCCACCTTGTGGCCGGAAATCACATAGAGATAGACATCGCGCGGCGCGCTCGGCACGGGCTCCGCGAACGTCGCAAGCCCCTCCGGCACATCGCCTTTTGCCCATGTCCCGGCGCGTTGCGCCCACGTATCGAGAGCGCTCGGCGCGTAGCCCGCCTCATGCTCCTCGCGCGTGCCCATCAGCCGGACATAGACGAACGGGGCGGTGAGATCCGCGATCTGCGGAAACTCCGAATCCGCCGCGAACACCACGCCAACGCCGTAGTCACGCACCAGCGCCACGAAATCGGGTGCGCAGAAGCTGTCGTGGCGCACCTCCACCACATGCCGGATATCGCGGCCCTCGACCGTTTTCGGCAGCAGCTTCAGGAAGGCCTCGAAATCGTCCGGGTCGAATTTCTTGGTCTTCATGAACTGCCAGTTGACGGGGCCGAGCTTGTCGCGAAGCTCCATGAGCCCGCTTGAAAAGAACTTCTCGATCGATGGCCCGGCCTCGGCCAGCACCCGCCGGTTGGTCGCGAAACGCGGCGCCTTGGCGGAGAAGACGAAGCCTTCCGGCGTTTCCTCGCGCCACTTGATGAAGCTTGCCGGCTTCTGGCTGCCATAATAGGTGCCGTTGATCTCGATGGAGGTGAGGTGCTGCGCGGCATATTCGAGTTCGCGCTTCTGGGCGAGCTTTTCGGGATAGAACACCCCGCGCCACGGCTCATAGGTCCAGCCTCCGATGCCGATCCGGATTGTGCCCCGTTTTCCGTCCGTCATGGGAGTGCCCGCCTTTCTGCCTGAAACCCGCGGCACCGCAAGGAACCGCAGGAGAAACATACCGGCGGAACATCCGAACGACCACCCGCTTTGCGGCCGGACACCCGTTTCACATGGTTGGCTCGGTCCGCCTCTCACACCCGTGATACCGGATTCGCCGCTCGAACGCGCGAAGGGTTTCCAGCCCGCCGCCCGCCCAGTCGGCTGCCAGCATGCCACAGACATGGGCAGCGGCGATGCTCGCGCCCCGGATATCCGGCGCCTCCGGCGAGACGACGCAGGCTCCGAAAATCGCGCCCGGCAGATCAAGCCGGGAGATGTCTTCCGGCTTGCAGCGCGCATCACCTTGTACGGAGACGACGCCCTCAAGGGCGGCCGGATAAACCGGATCCCCGCGCGCCGGCGCCGAGGCGGTGATCAATGACCCTGCCTTTTCCAGCGCGCGGATACGCATTTCCAGCTCCAGCGACGCACGCGCCAGCCCGAAGGAACAGTGGACGATCTCCGGCGGATCCTCCCCCAACCATTCCAGCGCATCGCACAGCACGGCAACCGACGTCACCAGCTTTCCGGGAAAGACGATGCCGTTGACGAAGTTCACATGCGGCGCGTGCCGGTGGATAGTCGTCGCCATGGCGAGCGCGTGGACGCAGGCAGACATCGCGCCATCGGCCTTTGCGAACCGTCGTTGGGCGGCTAGATCGGGATAGGCGGACGGCAGAGCGCCATCGAGAAGAGCGACACGGATCATTGTGGCCCTCCTTTCATCGCCGAAAAGGCGGAAAGCTCGATCACGCGGTCGAAGCCGCCATAGCGCGCGGGCTCACCATGCGTGACGACAATGCGGGTCGCGTCGCCGAAACAATCATCCAGCCGCATCATAATACGGGCGACCCGCGTGCCGTCCACTTCCGACAGGCTTTCGTCGAGGATGAGGACGCGGAAGGGCTGCAACAGGGCGCGTGCCAGGCACAGCCGCTGCCGCTCGCCGCCGGAGAGATCAAGCCCGCCTTCCCCCAGCGGCGTCTCGAAGCCATGCGGGGCAGGCGCGCGTTCCTCGGACAACAGGTCTCCCGGATCGAAGAACCGGTCCTCCATTTCCACCAGCCGCAATGCGTCCATCATGGCCTCCTCGCTCGCATCCGGGCGGCCAAGGCGGAGGTTCTGCCCAAGCGTACCGGAGAAGACGTGCCCCTTTTGCGGAACCAGCGCGACGGCGGAGCGCAGATCATGGAGGCTCAAGTCGCGAAGATTAGTGCCGCAAAGGCAGATTCTACCACTGAAAGGGTCATCCTGACGCTGGAGAAGCGACAGCAGCGACGATTTGCCAATACCCGACGGCCCGTCCAAGCGAACTTTCGATCCGGCGGCGATTTTCACGTACACGCCGGTGAACAGCGGTTGCCCGGCCGGGCCGTAGGCCACGCCCTCAATCGCGACTTCACCGCCTCCCTCGGGCAAAGGTCGCGGATCGGCCGGATCGCTCACATCGGGTGCTGCGCTCATGATCTCGTCGAGCCTGTCGAGCGCCGCCTTCATCCGCGCCTGGCCATGCCACAGCGAGATGAGCGACTGCATCGGTCCGATCAGAAAGCCGAGATAGGCGGTGAACGCGATGAGCGAGCCGAGCGGCATCGTGCCGTCGATGACCGCCATCCCGCCAACGAGAAACACGGCACCGCGCACCATGGCGGTCAGTACCATCGGCACCGCGCGGGTCACCTCCCCCCACATCTGCGCCGACATCAGCGCGCGAACCAGCCCCTGCTGGCGTTCCTCGATCATCCCGGCCGCCGAGCGCGTCGCGTTGAGTGCGCGCAGTGCGGCGAGCCCGGTGATGGTTTCGGCCAGTCCCGAGGCCAGCACGCCGCGCGCGGCGCGCACGGCGCGGGCGCGAGCATGGGTGACCGGCCGGGCCCTGGCGAAGAAGACGAGCTCGACGGGCGCCAGTGCCAGGGCCAGCATGGCAAGCTTCGGGGCGAGCACGAACAGCATGACGAGCCCGCCCAGAAGCCTCAGCACGCTTCCGGCACCTGTGACGAGCGCCGCGAAGGCGAATTGCTGCACCTCGCCGGCATCTCCATCAAGCCGGCTCATCAGTTCGCCGATCTTCTGCCGTGCCTGCCAGCGCGGCGACTGGGCGAGGATGCGGGCCACCGCCGCCCGCCTCAGATCGGCGAGAAGCCGGGCCGAGAACCGCAGATGCACGAGCGAATTGACGGCGCCCAGCGCCAGCGCGCCGAGACCGAAGACGAACATCAGGCCGACATAGAAAACGAGCGCGGACGTGTCGCGCGCCATCAGGCCCTCATCGATGACGAGCTTGGTCAACCACGGCGGAACGAGCGCGGCGCCAGCGGAGACGAACGACATGACGAGCAGGGCGGCGACCGGTAAGCGATAAGGCACGAGAAGCGGCGCCAGCCACGCGGCCTCCCGGATCCCGAAAAGGCGACCAAGCAGACGGCGCCCAAGCGAAAGCCGCAGCCCTCGGGCTGCGGCCGCACCGGGTTCGGACGTGACGGGGATGGCGTTCGTCATTCAGCCTCGTCGTTTTGCCGTTGAAGGATGGCAGGTTCCGTGCGTGCCGCCTCCCCCCACTCCTAACCCCTCCCCTCAAGGGGGAGGGGGATGCATCTTGCTTGCCGCCAGTTTTGCGGCGCGGCTTGTATTCGTAGTGCCGAACCGCCGCGAAGGCGTTTCTGTCGTTGTCCGAGACCCCACGCCACGGCCCACCTCCCCCTTGAGGGGAAGTCGAACGACCGCTTTGGTCGTTCGGGTGGGGGGCGCGATCTGTCAGCGAACAGTGGGTCCGGCGATCGCCCCCTACGCTGCCTCGAGCGGTTCCCCCTTAACTGCCCATCCTGACCACGTGCATCGTACCGGCCGCCATGTCGCCGCCGGACGGCAGGCGGATCTCGCCGATGCGCTCCAGCGTTTCCGCGTCGTAGACGCCGATGTCATCGTTGGTGCCGCCGACATAGATCTCCTTGCCGTCGGACGAGATGTTCACGCAATAGTAGGTATGCGGCAGGTCCACCCGCTTGATCAGCTCCTTTTTCGCGACGTCATACTTGGAAAGCTGCGTGTAGACGCCGTAGAGCTTTGACTTGTCGTTGGGATCGCGCACGGCGGAGAACATGATCACCTCGAAGGACGCGAAATCCTCGATCTCGCTCTTGCCCGTCGCAAGGTCCACGCTCTCGTAACCCCAGACGAAATCGGCCATTTCCGACTTGGTGGCGTCGGTGAACTTCGCGGCCGAATAGAGCAGCAGAAATTCGTTCGCCTGCGTGCCGATCGGCCAGAAGGCCAGCACGTCCGGTCCGGAATAGGTCGGCCGGTCCCACGACCTGTTGGCGATCTTGATCCTGAATTCGCCCGTGTCCGGGTCGATCGCATAGATCTCGTGGCCCGCCGCATAGACGGTTCCGTCCTCTCCCGTGGCCATCACCGTCATGCGGCGAGGGGCGGGCGATGTCTTGACCGGCTCGGCATTGAGTCCCGACGACGTGTCGTAGACTGCGAATTCCGGCTCCATGACCTGATAACGATCGACCAGCAGCTTCACCGGATTGCGCACGGTGTAGAGATGCTTGCCGTCCTTGGAAACGGCGAGCGAGGCGATCGATTTGCGTCGCACCTCTTCGTCGGACTGGTGGGCGGAGAACACGGTCTCGCAGGTTGAAAGATCGATGCCGAAAACATCCTCCCAGCGGTTGCCGAGCACGTAGGCGATCGCGTTGTCGGGCGACATGGCGATGACGCCCGGGATGATATTGAAGTCCAGCTTGCAGGCCTTGTCGACCGTGCGGGCCTTCGCGTCGATCACGTAAAGCTGATCGGGCTTGGCCATGGTGACGATCATGTCCCTGGCGGACGCGGCAAGCCCCCCGGCGAGGGCGAGAAGGCCGGCCAGCCCGAACCTTGCCCCGAAGGTTACAATGCGCTTTCGCATGCGTTTGCTCCTGTAGGTGGCGACAGCCGTCGCTTCAGGTTTCGCTGTCGGAGGGAAACACGGTGCCGAGCGAGCGCCAGTCCTTGGCGGCATTGTCGGCATCGCCGTTCCAGTCCTTGTAGGAGTTGATGGTGTCGGGCACCTGGGCCGGCCACCAGCACGGATCGGAGCAGCCGTAGAGATCGGCCTCCATCGGCTGGCAAAGTGCTGCGACCCCGCCGAAGGGGTCGACCTCCCAGCCCGGATCGAGCGTCGAGGCGCAGCCGGCGACGATGGTCTGCATGGCGCGGACCTCGTCCATCTTGTCTTGCGTGACCGCGCGGGTGACGCGTTCGGCCTTCTGGTTGAGCGGCTTCAGATGTCTCATTTGCCGTAGGCCCTCCGGGGCATGATGTGATCGGTGAAGAAGGCAGGCGCCTTCGCGATGAGGTCGCCGTAAACCTCGATGCCGAAATCGACCCAGTCGCGCATCAGGTCGCAGTAGTGGTAGGTCGGCTTCATCGGATCCGCGTAGTGGGCGTAACTCTCGTGGTAGCAGCCGCCCGCGCAGATGTTGCGGATGCGGCAGGTGGCGCAGCCCTTTTCCGTGCGGTCGGCCCTGTCCTCGATGAAACGGGCGAGCCTTTCCTTCTCGATGCCGCTTTCGACCGTACCGTAGGTCTCCATGTCGGAGCCGGTGAAGCGGTGGCAGAGGTTGAGCCCGCCCTCGTGATCGACCGCCAGAAGCCCAAGCCCCGCCCCGCAGGGCAGCGCCTTGGAACGCCCTTCGTAGAGATCGCTCATCAGCTGGTGCATGTTGGAAAAGCCGAGGTTGCGGCCCTGGAGCGCCTCGTCGCGGTAGTGCCGGCCGAGCCGCTTCATCTCGTCGAAGACGGTGACGAGTTCGTCGCCCGTCAGGTTGAACGGCGTCACCGGGCCGGACGTGACCGGCGAGAAGCCGACCTCGTGAAAGCCGATGCCGTTCTTCAGGTGGTCCCAGATCTCGGTGACGGCGGTGACGCCACGGGTGAGCGTCACCCGCCCGCCGACGGGGCGCGATGTATAGCGTTCCAGCAGCATGCGGGACTTGGCCGCCACCACGTCATAGGTGCCCTTGCCGCCGACCGTCTTGCGGTTTCGGTCATGCAGCGCCTTGGGCCCGTCCATGGAGATGGTGAGGCCGAAGCGGTGGGCGTTGAGCCAGTCGACGATCTCCTCGGTGAGCAACGTCGCGTTGGTCGTCAGCGTGAAATCGACCCGTTTGCCGAGCTCCCCGAAGCGCCGCTCCGCAAACTCGACCACCTCGCGGATAAGCGCGAGATTGGAAAGCGGCTCGCCGCCGAAGAACACCACGTTGTAGCTGTCGCGGTCCGGGCTTTCCTTGAGCAGCATCTCGATGGAGGCTTTCGCCGTCTCGAATGCCATCCGCCGGCCCTTCGAGGGCGTATCGAGATCCTCCTTGTAGCAATAGGTGCAGGAGAGATTGCAGCCGGTGTTGACGTTGAGCACCACGGTGGTGAGCGGGAAGTTCTCGATATGGATCGGCGGTCGTTCGGCCTTCGCCGGTCCTCCGTCGGTGACAATATCGAGATCGAGAAGCGCACGGATGCGCTCCGTCAGGATTTGAGGATCGACGCGCCCCTCGAACCGGTCGCGCACGTCCTGTTCGCTCACCAGCCCCCGGTCGGCGAAGAGATCGAGCACGTCATGATCAAGCCGGTCGATCTCGAAGAGCGAGGTGGTGGGCACGTGGAACAGCAGGCTGCGCCCGTCGACCGCCACGCGATGCGCGTTCTGCGGCTGGTAGTGGAGATATCCCATGGCTCGCTCCCTCAGTGGATCGGCGGATCGTTCCAGCGCTGGACGGTGACGATGAGCTGTCCTTCGCCGGACACCTCGCCGCTCGTCGCCAGCACCTTCAGATTGCCCGCGTTGTTGGTGGAGAAGGGACGCTCCGGATTGGGACCGGCGACCGACGGCGTGAAGATGCCGAGATCGGCATTCATGGCGCCGGCGTATTTCACGTCCTCAAGCTTCTCGGCCTCCTCGTTGAAGGGTTCGACCGACCACGTCGCCGGCACCGCGCCAATGCGCACGTCGTCGTCGGTGCCCGCCTTGCCGTCCGGTCCTTTCCAGAAGCCGATGGCCGCAAACCGCGCCTTGACGGCGGGCGCCGATCCGCCACCCCCGCCGACGCGGGAGACGGCAAAGGCAGGCTCCACCTTCAGGCTGTCGATATGGCTGTAGACGGCGAGTGCGCCTTGGAGCGCGGCTTCGCCTGCGGCCACGCTCACCGCGCCATCCGCATCGTCGGCCGGCGCCACATCGAGCGCCACGCCGTAATCGTTGGCCGTGCCGCCCGACGCCTCCAGCGCGCCGGAAAGCGTTGCGCTCTCAAGCCCCGCCCCGACGATCTGGACGCGCGCCTTCGATCCCGCAGGCAATGTGGAGGGAACCGTGCCGGCGATCAGCGCGCCGCCGCCCGCCTTCACCGCCTTGAACGTGCCGCCGAGGCTGTCCTCGTCATGCAGGAACTGCCGGCCGGAAAGCGCCGAGCCATCCTCGGAGATCGCCAGCACCTGACGATAGACCGTATCGCCGATGGTGAGGTTCGCCCGCCATTCGTAGCCCGTGTAGACGTTGAGCTTGCCGGAGATTGGCAGCGCCTCGCCATCGGCCGTCTTCAGCGTTCCGGAGACCGCGTAGGGCTGCGCGGAACCGGAAACCTCCAGCTTGCCATAGGCCTCGCCCTTTTCCGGCAGGCGCGTGGTGAAGACCCAGCCGCCCGTGGCCTCGGGCTTTGCCGCATGCTTCCAGGCGTCCCAGGCATCCGTCTTGAAGGGATACTTTTCCGCCAGCAGCGGCACGACCTCTTCGCGCGCGATTTTCAGCCAGTCGCGGTCGCGCGCCAGCGCCTGGTATTCCAACGTCGGCCATTGCCCGACATGGAAATCGATATGGAGGTTCCATTCCTCCCTGGTGCGCCGTTGCAGGCCGATGCGGGCGGCGGAATGACACCGCGCGCACATCTCGGCAAGCGGCGCCTCGACCTGTTCCACCACCGCCGGCTCGCGCTCCAGAATGTAGCGGAAGTCGTCGGCTTCGGAAGGGGCGAGGCCTTGCGTATCGGCGAGGTAATGCACCAGCGTCGCCTGCGTGGCGGGATCGATGACCATGCCGTGGAAGAGGCGCATGCGCACGATGGTCATCAGCCAGCCTTCCGGCGTCTTGCGCTGGCCGTTGATGCGGGAAAGCGCGCCGGAGGCATCCGCCGCATGGCAGGCACCGCAGGTATCGGCGAGAAGGGTTGCGGGATCGGGAGCATCCGCCTGAGCCAGGGCGGCGCCCGGCGTCATCAGCATCAACCCCACGGCACCGGCCGGCAGGCCGGCTCGAAGTCGTTTCATCATGCGGTTTCCCTCGTGGTGGTGCTTCTTGTGCTTGTGGTTATCTCGTTGGACGCGGGGCTGAGCCCCCGGCTTTCCAGCCAGCCGATGGCCGGATGCGGCGCGCGCGCGGCCTCGGGGCGAAGGGTCACGCCCTCCCCCGCGCTGCCGGCACGCACCAGATCGCCGACCGCGATGCCGGCGATGAAGGCGACACCATCGGGATCCATCGGCGTCACCAGCACCTCGCGCTCGCACAGCCGGCCGGCTTCAACAACGACGCGGCGCTCCAACCGCGAGGCCGCAACCGGTGGATGGGACGGCGCGGCATCCGGCCAGCCGACGCGTGCGGCCCAGTAGGGGTGGACGGCAAGGTCCCGTTCGAGACGATAGAAATCGCGCCCGACACGCGCCTGCCGCCAGAAGGTGCCGACCACGCGATCCTCGAAGAAACGCCGGACGAGCCCGCTTTCGTCCTGCCTGTCGTCAAGCAACTGCGCCACAATCGGCAGCGCGGAAAGTGCGGAGGAAAGCGCCCAGAACTGACCGTGGCCGGACAGCGGATCGATTGCGACGGCGGCATCGCCGATCGGGATGACCGGCGGCGTCAGGCTGCCCGCGGACAGGACGAGCCCGCAGTTTCGCGCCCGCAGCGGCCCGTCGATGACGCAGCCTTCGTATTGGCCGGCTTCGCATCGGCCTTCGAACTGTTCCTGAGAAAGAAAGCGCCGGAAACGCGCCGCAAGACCGGCCTGCCCGGCGCCGCGGAGATCCCCCGCATCAATGGAAATCTGGACCCAGCGGCCAAGACGGGGATGCGTGACGTCCCAAACCCACCCCTGCGGCGTTGCCTCCACATGAGCGGCCGCCTCGTCGGAACCGGCCGCGTCGCCCGGCGCGCTCGCGGCGCGGCCGCCGGTCACGAAGCCGGCGATGGAAAGGGTCTGCGGTCCCATCAGCCGCCGCCCGGCGCGGGCCTGCCGGCCACGCGCATCGATCATCAGCCGGGCGTGAAGCGTTATGCCGCCGGCAAGCGATAGGCGCACGCCTTCGCGCCGCGCAAGGACCGATGCGCCCGCCAGCCGGTCGCGATGGAAGACAGCTCCGGCCGCAACCGCTTCATGCCGCAGCAGGGCGTCGAACAGATGCCGGTCAACGAGCCTTTCGCGATTGGCGCTTTGGGCAAGACCAGCCCAGCGCACAGAGCGCCGTACGGGGTCCGTCGCCGCCTCCAGCGCCCGAGCGAGCCCCTTGGCGGCGAGCAGATGCGCCACGCGATCGCCAAGCCCCTCCAGCCGGGTCTGCGCCCGGTGCTCCGGCTGCCCGGCTGCGATATCCGTGCTCTGCGGATCGATCAGCGCCACGCCAACACCGGCGCGCGCAAGATGCCAGGCCGCGAACGCGCCGGCGGGGCCTCCACCGACGACGGCCACCTCGTGGAAAGTCGTCAAAGCCTGTTCCCTCCTCCGATCCCGCCCGTGTTTTCACGGTTTCGGGCCGGAGTTCTTTCTCCGACTGCCATCTAAGGGCAGATGCGTAGGCGGCTTCTCGACATTTTCGGCCAATTTGACGCAGGGACAAAAACGCGCGGACAGAGATTGCACGTTGCGGCAAGTTTTGCTTTGCTTCGTTTTTCACCATGCCACTTCCCGCAGCAGAGGCGGGAACAGCCCGACGGGAAAACGCCATGCCGACGAGAGCGATGATCGTCTCCGGCGCGTTGAGCGGATTGCAGAGCCTTCTGGGCGAACGCGGCCTGGAACCGATCGACTTCGGCCGCAGCAGCGGTGTGCCGGCTTCCGCGTGGCAGGACCGGCAGACGGAAATCCCGCTCTCCTCCTTCGTCGCGATCTATGAAGAGGGCGCGGCGGTTCTGGCCCAGCCGGGTCTTGGCTGGCAATCGGCGCGGCATTTCGATCTCGCCGACCTCGGCGACCTCGGCGAGGCGCTCGTCAGCGCGCCGACCGTGGGCGCGGCGCTGAGGACCTTTGTGCGCTTCATCCGCTTCGTGCAGTCGGAAACCGACATGCAGCTGGAGATCGATGACGGCGTGGCGACGCTCAGTTACCGCATTCTCGATCCCGACATCTGGCCGCGCCGGCAGGATGCGGAATTCACGCTCTCGGTGCTGGCCGAACTGATCCGCCGCGGCGCAGGCCCCGACTGGGTTCCCGATATCGTCTGCTTCGAACACACGACCGCCCGCGCGCTGACGGCGTGGGGCGAAGCGACGGGCTGCCTGTGTGTGTTCGAACGCGAAACCAACGCGATGAGCTTCCCCGAAAGCGTGCTGAACGCCCCGATGACACGCGACGACGGCGACCTTCACCGGCGCAGCCTCGAGTTTCTGACGCAACGCCTCGGCGACACCACGCGCACCACCCCGCTCACCGAGCGCACCCGCATGGCGATCTATGCGGGGCTTGGCGCGGGCAAGGCGGATCAGGAGACGGTCTCGCGCGGGCTCGGCCTTTCGAGGCGCAGCCTCCACCGGCATCTCACCGAGGAAGGCACGCGCTTTTCCGCCCTTCTTGAAGAATGCCGCTTCCGCGTCGCGCGCCAGGCGCTGGCCCGCTCCTCACACACGCTGGCAGAGATCGCCTTCGAACTCGGCTATTCCGACCAGACCGCCTTCGAGCGCGCCTTCAAACGCCGCACAGGGCTGACGCCTAACCGCTACCGGCGGCTTTTCACCACCCGATATGAGGGTTGAAACTATATTTCACAGCGCGCGACGATATTTTTTTGCTTATTTTCGTCGTGAGGAGGAAAAGCGTCCGGCGATTTTTGCCCAGCGCCACCCCGCCAAGGCCGCGGATGAATACTTATATTACAATCGTATCAACTTGTGGATATAATATATAAACTATTAGTAGGCAATTTTTTCCCGGCAATAGGCAGATTATTCCTAACTATTATTCAAATAAATCAACTCTGTACGGTTTTTTTACAGCCTGATTTCTATTCTCCATCCGTTCCAGAGGAGAACCCCCGATGAAATGTTCGGTGGGGACTGCGGCGGGCGGGGAGAACCTGAATATGGCCTTCGCGACGGCAACTTCTGAGCTGGCCAAATGTACGGCCATGGAGATGAACAAGCCGGTCGCCCGGGATCGGGCGAAGAAAACGGAACGCGACATGCAGGCAGCAAGCGACGATGAGCTGCTGCACCTTATCGGATCTGGGGACGAGGCGGCCTTCCGGCTGCTCGTGGAGCGTCATGTCGACCGGGGCTATGCGGTCGCCGTGCGAATCTTGCGCTCGCCCGCCGATGCGGAAGACGTGGTTCAGGACGCGTTTCTTCAGGTATGGACGCGCCGTGGCGAATGGCAACCGGGAAAGGCGAAGTTCTCCACCTGGCTCTACCGTGTCGTCACCAACCGTTGCATCGACATGCTGCGCAAGCCGAAGGTCGAAGCCATGGACGTGTTGCCGGAGGTGGCCGACGAGCATTACGACCAGATGCAGAGCCTGCTGCGCGACGAGGCCAGCGCAGAGCTCGCCGTCGCCATGGAGCGCCTTCCCGAGCCTCAACGCGTCGCGCTGGTCCTCTCTTACACCGAGGCCTTGAGCAACGCCGAAATCGCCGAAGTCATGGAGACGACAGTCTTCGCGGTCGAGTCATTGCTCAAGCGCGGACGGCAGAAACTCAAACATATCCTGCGCAACAGCGGCAGAGATGTGCTGACGACGTTTACTAAAGATTAACTACAAGTTTACGTTTTGATAACCATAAAAATCAGATCCGAGAAGAAGAAATCGCCTGATTTCGGATAGCGCCACCGTTGGAGAGACATGCGCGCAGGAAAGCGCGTCAGTGTCGCGCCTGGCAGCGGGCGCTGATCTTGAAGAAGTCAGGAGACTACCATGCCCGTCATTTCGACGAATACCGCCGCAAACACCGCAGTCCGTTACCTCAACATCAACTCCACGGATCAGTCGGAATCGCTGGCCAAGCTCGCATCCGGTTCGCGCATCACCAAGGCCTCCGACGACGCCGCCGGCCTAGCGATCGCCACAAAGATCTCCTCCGACGTGTCGTCCCTCGAGCAGGCCTCCACCAACGCCTCGCACGGCATTTCGATCCTGCAGACCGCCGATGGCGGCGCCGCCAACATCTCCGACATCCTGGAGCGTATGAAGACGCTGGCCTCGCAGTCGGCGTCCGGCACGGTGACGGACACCGAGCGGACCTACATCGAGGCTGAATTTTCCCAGCTCGTGGACGAAATCGACGGCATCGCGACATCGACCCGCTATAACGGTCAGAGCCTGCTCGATGGCACGTCCGACTTCGCCGACGACACCACGACCACGGCGGCGACCGTAACCTCGTCGCTCTCCGGTGCGACCACCGCGTCCAGCTCCCTGACCTCGTCCTCGACGATCGCCGCCACGGCCGGCGACACGCTGAGCTTCGACGTCAACGGCACATCCGTCTCCCTCACGGCGGCGGGTACGACCATCACGGCGGATGACATCGTCGATGCGATCAATGCCCAGAGCGAAACCACCGGCGTGACGGCGAGCGTCGACGCCAGCGGCATGACGCTGACGTCGGCCGACGGTTCCGACATCACGATCGACAATGTCACCGGCACCGGTACCACCTTGAGCTCGGCCGACCTTACGACACTCGGCCTGACCGATACCGACAGCGACGGCACCGAGACCTACTCCGCTGCCGACGTGCTGACCGTCTCCGACGGCGAGGAAGTCACTTTCGACGTCAACGGCACCACCGTGACGCTCTCCAACGATACCAGTGAGGACGTCGGCTACACGGCCGCCGAGCTCGTCAGCTCGATCAATGCGGCGCTGGTCGAGGACGGCAACTATGATGTTGAGGCGAGCCTCGATGCCGACACCGGCGCGCTGACCTTCACCAGCCGCACGAGCGGAGAGAAGGCGACGGTCGCCGTCGACAACCTCACCGGCAGCCTTGACGGAACGACCGACTTCGCGCTGTCCGATCTGGGCCTGACCACCGCCACCGCTTCGGCCACTGGCACGTCGACGGACGCCGATACGACCGGGTCCCAGATCATCGTCGGTTCGGACGCCTCGGACTCGATTACCCTGACCATCAAGTCGCTGACGTCGACCGATCTCGGCATCGCCGATCTCAACGTCTCCACCCAGGCCGGCGCCGAGGAGGCTCTCTCGGTCCTCGACACAGCGATCGACACGGTCTCCAACGCCCGCGCCGAGATGGGCGCCACCATGTCCCGCTTCGAATTCCGCTCCTCCCAGATCGACACTTCGATCGAAAATCTGGAGGCTGCGGAATCCGCCATCAGCGATGTCGATATCGCCTCCGAGCAGGCGTCTCTGTCGGCTTCATCCGTGAAGGTGCAGGCTGCGGTCGCTGCCGCTGCCCAGGCCAACCAGATGCCGCAGAACCTGCTGTCGCTTCTGCAGTAAGCAGAAGAGGCCGGGTCTTCCAAGGGGCCCGACAGCCCCGAAACCGTCGCAACCCTGGAAGACCCGGTCATTCGAGACGACGTCCCGACCGTAATGCCGGCCAAGGCATCACGGTCGGGCATGCAACCCGCGAGAGCCCGGCATGAGCGACGTATCCAGCACAACCGCCGCAGCGGCATCATCGACATCGGCCACAAGCTATACCTACTCATCGAACGCCGCCGACATCGACTGGGATGCCTTGATCGAGGTCGCGGTCGCCGCGAAAACCGCTCCAGCCGACGCGATCGACGTCAAGATCACCGAAAATGAAACGAAGATCGCCGCCTACGAGGAAATGCAGGACCTCCTGCAGGGCATCAACGACGCGGCAACCGCCTTGCGCGGATCCACCGGTTCGACCCTGGATGACGACGACGTCTTCGCCGATCGGGAAGCCTATCTGACATCCGTCGGCGACGTGGACGCTGAATCCGCCGTCGTGGTGACCGTCGACGATGACACCGATATCGGCACCTACGACCTCCAGATCCTGCAGCTTGCCACGGTGGAGAAGCTGTCGAGTGCGGAATACGAATCGAACTCCGAGGAACTCGGCCTTGCGGGCAGCCTGACGATCGCGCTGGAAGATGGCGAGGCGGTTGAATTCGACATTACCGAGGACATGAGCCTCGCCGAGATCGCCTCCACGATCAACGGACAGTCCGACACGACCGGCGTCCAGGCCACCGTGCTCAAGGTCTCCGACGACAGCTATCAGCTCATCCTGTCAGGCACCGAGACCGGTCAGGAAATCGTGATGAGCGCCGGCGACGGCACCGATATCGCCCAGGCGCTCGGCATCACCGACGAGAATGGCGACTTCGCCAACGAGATCCAGGCCGCCCAGGACGCCATCATCACCCTGGACGGCATCACGATCACGCGCTCGAGCAACACGATCGATGACGTGCTCGACGGCGTGACCTTCAATCTCTACCAGGAGACCGGCGAGGACGCCTCGATTTCGGTGGAGGTTTCCTCCGATGTGACCGCCATCAAGGAAGCGATCATCGCACTGGTGGACGCCTACAACGCTTACCGCGAGTGGGCCATCACACAGCAGGAAGTGAGCACTTCCGGCACTGCCTCCGACGAGGCCACGCTGTTTGCCGACAGCACGCTGCGCTCCACCAATTCCTCCATCTCCGATGATCTGTCGACGATGATCGACAGCGACTCGATGGCGCTGCTGGGGCTTTCCTACGACGAGAACAACTATCTCGAATACGACGAGTCGACGCTCAACGCCGCGCTCCTCGACGATCTGGACACGGTCGAGTCCCTGCTCACCTTCAAGATGGACAGCTCATCCAACGACATAATGCTGTTGCGCCGCAACACCTCCATGCCCTCGGAGCTCTCGCTCGACATCACTGTCGACGAGGATGGCACCCTCACCGGCGTGTCCGTTGACGGCGACACATCGCTGTTCACCGTCGATGGCAGCCGCATCATCGGGGCGGAAGGCAGCGAATATGAGGGTATCACGCTGGTCTTTACCGGCGACGAATCGCAGACCGTCGACCTCACCTTCTCCTCGGGCATCGCCGAGCAGCTGTTCGTCACCACCGACGATGTCGCCGACGAGGATGACAGCATCCTCACCGACATGATCGAGAGCCTGAACGATACCAACGAGGATCTGGAGGAGAAGGCCGACGATATCCGCGATCGCGCGGACACCTATGAAGACATGCTGACCGATCGCTACGCCGCCTATCAGGCGGCGATCGAGGAGGCCGAATCCTCCCTCGACTACATCGAAGCCATTCTTAATCTCGGGAACGATTGACCATGAGCGTGATGATGAACCAGGCCATTTCGGCCTACCGCAAGGCGACGACGACCGTGCCACCCGTGAAGGCTGTGGTGCTCCTCTACGATGAAGCGATCAATGCCGCGCAACGGGCGGCGGAAGCGACGGACGAAAAACTCTATGACGAGGCCCAGACGCAGATGCTGAGGGCGGTGACCATCCTGCGCGGGCTGCGCCAGGCGCTCGACATGGACGCGGGCGGTAGCGTCGCCAAGCAACTCATGGGTGTCTACTCCAGCGTAATCCTGGCGTTGACCCAGACTGCCGGCAAGCCGGACGCCGTCGAGCGTTATCACCGGCTGGCGGAGGGGCTGACCGAACTGCGCGACGCCTGGGCGACGATGACGACCCTTCCCGCGCGCGGGATGCCAGCGGAAGCGGCGGAATAACGGGACCGGGACCGGGTCTGCCCATTCCCCTCCGCATCGCTCGATCGGGACCGTTCCGCTCATCATCGCCTCGCGACGATCGTTGTGGCCGGGGGACAGTATTGCCCCGACATGGACTCACTTTCGCCCGAGATGTACGTTCTGTATCCAACTGATACTGCTGCGTCGTCTCGTCGGGCGGCACGGGAGCAAGGGAAGCCATGAAACTCGAAGAATTCGAAGATCGGCTCGATCAGTTCGGTCCTGAAATCGGGGCATGGCCGCAGGATGCGGCCGGTGCAGCTGAGACCCTGCTGGCCGAAAGCGCCGACGCGCGCCAGCTTCTGGACGAGGCCAGAGGGCTCGACCGCCTCTTCGCCGCCACCCCCGCGATCAAGGCGCCGGCGGGCCTCGCCGACCGTATCGTCACGCGCGCCATGAGCGAAACGAGCACGCCATCGGGTACCGAACCCGCCCTTGTTTCCGCCAGTGGCGGTTCCGCCGCGCGCCTTTCCCCCGAAATGGGCGCGCGCGCAGCCCGGATCGCCGCCATGGCGCGTCCGGTTCCAGCAACGGCCATTCCGCCCCGACAATCCGCGCAAGCAGCGACGAGATGGTATCGCGAGCTGGCTCTGCTCGTTTTCGGTTCGGGCAATCTGGCGAGACCGGCACTGGCGCTCGCCATATGTTTTGCAGCCGGCCTTGGCGCCGGATACATCTTCAATCCGCAAAGTACTGATTCGTCATCCTACAACGTGATGGCATCGCTTTTTACCTATCTCGACCGCACCTGAACCGAGGCGGACCCATTTCATGACAAGCCGGCGCGTCGCCGTTCTGCTCGCGAATCTGCTTTTCGTTTCCGTTGCAGCAAATCTGTTTCTCGCCGGATGGATCTCCAGCCAGAGCTTTTATCGTCCGCCCCCTCCTTCGGGGCCGTTGGCCGGCATTGACCGCCTGATGAAGGAGCGGCTTTCCAAGGACGGCTACGAACGCATTCACGCCTTGATCGAGCAGGTGCGGCCGCATTTCCATGAGATGGAGAGCGGCACCCGCATTACCCGCGAAAAGATGATCGAGGCCCTGGAGGCGCCGCAATTCGACAAGCCGGCCTTCGACGAAGCTCTTGCCGAGATCATGCGCACGCGCAACGAATTCGACTCGTGGACCATTCACAACGCCTCCGAAGCGCTCCAGTTGCTTGGTCGTGATGACCGTCGTGCCGTCGGACGCATCATCGAGCGCGGCCCGCTTGGGCCTCCAGGACCACCACCGCCGCCCCGGTGAAAATCGGTCACACTTTTTTCCTAGGTAAAAACGTCCTATCGGCAATATTTTCCTTGTAATTTCTTTAAATTACTTCGCCTGATCTCCGCTTGTCGCCCGTTTCTTATGAAGAACGAGCGGCCCGATCCTCAATATAGAATGATCGACCGCTCGCCAGTTCGTCACAGCGAATATCGGCGGTGCGGAGATGACCATATCCACGGTCAATAGCTACAGTGCGACGACCACAACAACGACATCCTCATCGAGCTCTTCATCACTTGGCCTGACAAGTGAAGATTTCCTCGAGCTGATGCTGGAACAGCTTCAGAGCCAGAACCCGCTCGATCCGACCGATACCGATACGTACCTCGATCGGATGGTCTCCTATGCGAGCTACGACACCCAGAACTCGATCAGCGAACAACTGGGCACGCTCGTCGATTCCGTCGACAGCATGATCTCCGGATCCGGGCTCGGCTATCTCGGCACCACCGTCGAGGCCTACGGCAACACGACCTCGTTGCAGGACGGCTCCGCGACCTGGGGCTACTCGCTGGAGTCGGATGCCGAGAGCACGACGATCACGATCACCGATTCCGACGGCAACACCGTATGGACCGGTGACGGCGAGACCGACAGCGGCTCCCACACCTTCACCTGGGACGGCACGACCACCGACGGCACCCAACTCGCCGACGGCGGCTCCTACACGATTTCCGTCAACGCGACCGACGCGGACGGCGATGCGATCGACGGCACCACCACGGTGACCGGCCTCGTCACAGGCATCGATTCCTCCTCCGGCGAGACGGTTCTCCAGATCGGTGGCGCGGAAATCCAGGTCGACAACATTCTCAGTATCCAGTCCTAAGGAGCACGCCGTGAGTATTGCAGGTGCACTGAATTCGGCCGTCTCTTCGCTCTACGCCCAGAGCCAGGCGCTTTCCAACATCGCCGATAACCTCTCCAATTCCGGAACCACCGCCTACAAGGCCAACTCGACCTCGTTCGAAAGCCTGGTGGCGAGTTCCGGGTCGAGCAGCTCGGGCGGCGTGACCAGTTCCACCCGTTCAAACAACTCCGCGCAGGGACTTCTCACCGCCACCTCGTCGGAAACCGATCTCGCCATCGATGGCGAGGGCTATTTCGTTGTATCCACAACCACGGATGGTACCGGCTCCTCCTACTACACCCGCAACGGCGAGTTCGAGATCGACAACGAAGGTTACCTCGTCAACGGCGACTATTATCTGATGGGTTGGGAGACCGACGAAGACGGCAACATCATGGGCGGAACCAGCGAAAGCTCGCTGGTCGCGATCGACACCGACGCCTACCAGAGTTCCGTCGGCGCCACGACCGAGATCGACATGCAGGCGAACCTGCCCGCGGATGCGGCGGTGGGCGACACGTTCTCGACCACCGTCGAGGTCTACGATTCTCTGGGTACCAGCTCCACGATGGAAGTGACCTGGGAGAAGACGGACGAGAATACCTGGGAGATGTCGTTCTCCGACCCCACGGTTTCCTCCACCGGCGTCGATGGCGGCGATACGTCGACAACGGCGATCGAACTCACCTTCAACGAAGACGGTTCGCTCGCCTCCACCAATCCCGACCCGGCCACGATCTCCATTTCCGACTGGTCGACAGGCGCGGCCGACAGCACGATCACGCTGAACCTCGGCACCGTCGGCAAGTCGGACGGCCTCACCCAGCTTTCCTCCGACTCCAGCGAACCGAGCATCACGATCGATTCAATCAGCCAGGACGGTCTCGCCTATGGCTCGCTGTCGGGCGTGGAGATTACCGACGATGGCTCCGTCGTCGCCAGCTACACCAACGGCGAGAGCCGCACGATTTACAAGATCCCGGTGGCCACTTTCGGCAACGAGAACGGTCTGCAGGAGATGAGCGGCGGCGTTTACGCCAGCACGAACACCTCGGGCACCAGCATCATCCAGGAGGCGGGCTCCGGCAGCGCCGGGTCCATCAATGGCGGTTATCTGGAATCGAGCACCACCGATACCAGTGAGGAATTCAGCCGCATGCTGTCGGCACAGCAGGCCTATTCGGCCTCCTCGCAAATACTGTCGACCGCCTCAGACATGTTCGACACGTTGATGAGTGCGGTGCGCTGATCATGCCTCCCCGCGATCCCTTGCTTGAGGCCCTTCGTCAGCGGATGACGGAACTAAACGCCATCCGCCGCATCGACGGTCCGGCACGAAACCGGCTTGCCCTGCTGGTCCTCCGCCAGTCGCTCGCAGAGCTCCGCCCGGCGCTCGTCGCCCGTCAGGAGGCGGTCGGCGAGGATCTCAAACGTCTTCACGCCGCAACGGCCGCCACCGGGTCCTATGCCCGCGCTCTGGCCATGACGACCAATCCCCCGCGCTGAAGGAGGCGGTGATGACAGCTTTCAGGCCTCAGGCCTCGTCCGACACGACCATTTCGCCCCAGGACGCAGCGCCGTCCCAGGTCGACGTGGATACGGCGATCAGGGACATGATCTCGCTCGCTGATGCGCTGCTGACACTGATGGATCAGGAAAACCGCCACCTGGCCGAAGGCATGCCCGTTCCACTTGGCGAGATCGTCGAGCGCAAGCACGCGCTCGCCGACGAGTTTCGCGCGCTCTTCAGCGATGTCAGGCTGCAACAGGCGATGGTTTCCACGGCCACGCCGGAACTCGCCTCAGCGTTGCTCGAACGCGGCCGCGACCTGAACGCCGCGCTCAACGAGAACGGCACCCGCCTGCAAAAGGCGATTGCTGCGAGCCGCCACCGGGTGGAAACCATCATGCGCGCGATCCGGCAGGAGACCACACGTCCCTCGGCCTATGGCGGCAACGGACGCTACGAACAGCGCTCCTACGCAGCCCGGCCCGTTTCGCTACGCCCGGGCGTCGAGGCCTGAGACGCTCCCCACGAGCCTGAGGAGAGACAATCATGTCTCTGAACGTCGCAAGCAGCATCGCCACCGGTTCGCTTTCCGCCACCCAGTCGCAACTGGCCGTGACCGCGGCCAACATCGCCAATGCGGACACCGACGGCTATACGCGCAAGGAAGCGACGGTCTCTTCCACCACCACGTCCGGGGTGGGCACCGGCGTCGAAGTCTCCGGACTGACGTCGAAGGTATCGCAGCTTCTCATTTCCGATCTGGCGGACGCCACGTCCGTTGCAGCCTCCGCGACCGCAACAGCCGATTATCTCGACCAGCTCCAGACGGCGATGGGGTCCACCTCCAACAGCGATGAATCCGGCACATCGCTGGCGAACCAGATCGCCACACTGGAAACGGCCCTCTCGGATCTGGTCAACACCCCGGAAAGCACCACGCTCGCCGCGACTGCGGTCACCGAGCTCGACGAACTGGCATCGCAGCTGCGCAGCACCTCAGCCAGCGTACAGGACCTGCGCGAGGATGCGGACAGCGCGATCGAAGATTCCGTGGCGACGGCCAACGACGCTATCACCACGATCTCCGACCTGAACGACCAGATCCTCACAGCCTCAGCGCGCGGGGAGTCCACCGCCGATCTCGAGGATCAGCGCAACCAGGCCCTTGTGACACTTTCCGAACAGCTCGGCGTCACCAGCTTCATCTCCGACAACGGCACGATGAAGGTCTACACCACATCCGGGCAGGTTCTGGTCGGCAACTCCACCCACTATCTGGATTTCGACAGCTCCAATATTGTCACCTCGGACCGGACCTATGACGGCACATCTTCCGGCCTTTCCGGTGTCACGGTCGATGGCGCCGACATCACCGGGGACATCAACAGCGGCACGATCGGCGCGCTTCTGACATTGCGCGACGAGACCCTGCCGGCCGTCCAGGACACGCTCGATGAACTGGCAAGCGGCCTGATCGATGAACTCAATACGGTGAGCCCCGGCTTGCTGAGCGGCAGCGACGCCTCCGACATCGCGGTCAGCGACAGCATACTCGCCACGCCGACGGCCATTCTGGGGACGAGCGGTCAGGCTTCAACCGCGCAGGCGCTGCTCGGAGCCGTTCAGGGAGACACGGACTTTGCCGCCGCCGGCAGCTTCGGCGACACGTCCACGACATTCGCCGACTATGCCAGCGACATCCTGACCGACGTGGTCTCCAAGGCGACCAGCGCGACCTCGAAACTCGATACGGCGACCACGGCGCTTGAAACCGTATCGGACAGCATCTCCTCCCTTTACGGCGTCAATATCGACGAGGAGACGGCGCGAATGTCGGAGCTGGAGACGCTCTATTCCGCGTCCGCGCAGCTGCTCAGCACCGTTCAGGACATGTTCGAGTCGCTGCTTGCCGCCGTTGCATAAGGAGGCCGAAAAATGGCCATGCGTGTCGCCACATTCGCCTTGTCGAGCACCCTCCTGAACTATGCCCTGACGACACAGGCGAAGCTTGCGGAGAAGCAGACCCAGGAAGCCTCCGGCCTCATTTCCTCCGATTATGGCGGGCTTGGTTCGGACGCGGGAAAACTGGTTGATCTGGAGGTCTCAAAAGCGCGCGCCGAATCCTATTCCTCGGCCGCCGAACAGGCGACGAACCGCGTCGAGGTGATGTACTCCGCCACCGGCAGCATCGTCGATGCGCTGACACAGGCGCGCACCGAAATCTCCGCGGCGTCGGTCGACACGTCGGATATCGACACGCTGCAGGACCTTGCGTCGAGTATGCTGGAGGAAGTGGAATCCCTCCTCAACACGCAATACGAAGGGCGCTATCTCTTTGCCGGGGGCAACACCCAGGAGACCCCGGTCGATCTGGACAGCTACACCGGCGGAACGGATCTCGATACCGCCGATACCAGCTACTACACCGGCGACGACACGATCATCTCGGTGCAGGTCGGATCGGAACGCACGGTCTCCTACGGCGTCACGGCCGACAACGATGCCTTCGAAAAGACCATCCGCGCACTCTCCTACATCGCCAATGCGGACTCGCTGAACAGTGACGATCTGGAAGCGATTTCCGACATGCTGGTGGATGCTCAGGACGCCGTGATCGCCATCCAGAGCGGCCTCAGCCTTTCCGCTGCCTCGCTGGAAAACGCGCAGAGCGAGCAGGACGATCTCGTCGCGCTCACCGAAAGCTCGGTCGAGGATATCCGCTCAGCCGACCTCGCCACCGTCGCAGTGGAGGTCGCGCAATACGAAACCCAGCTGGAGGCGAGTTACGCCGCCGTTGGCAAACTCACCAGCCTCAGTCTGCTGGACTATCTGTAATGGCCTGAAACGGACGACCCCGCATTCAGGGGGCCGCCCTTGCCGGGGCCCCCTGCAACACTCCAAATCGGCAAGCCGCGTCGTTCAGATGGCAGCGGCACGGCTCATCTCGATGTAGATCTCGCGCAGACGCGCCGCGACCGGCCCCGGCTTGCCGTCCCCAACAGGCTCTCCGTCGATCGCGATGACCGGCGTGACGAAGCCCGTCGCAGACGTCGAGAACGCTTCCCTGGCGGCCTTCGCCTCCGCCACCGTGAAGGCGCGTTCCTCTACCGTGACGCCGATTTCGGCGGCGCATTTCAGCACCGCGGTGCGCGTGATCCCCGCCAGGATGTCGTTGGAGATATCGCGCGTCACGATCGTCCCGTCGGTGGTGACGATGTAGGCGTTGTTGGAGGAGCCCTCGGTCACGTAGCCGTCACGCACCATCCAGGCATCATCCGCACCCTTGGCCTTCGCCTCGTTCTTGACGATCGAAGCCCACAGGAGCTGCACCGTCTTGATGTCGCATCGCCGCCAGCGAAGATCGTCGGTCGTGATGACCTTCTGCCCGCGCTTGACGAGCGCACTCTCGATGATCTGCTTTTCCTGCGTGAACAAGACAACCGTCGGCGGAACGTCGGGGCCGGGGAAGGCAAAATCGCGGTCTTCCGCGCCACGCGAGATCTGCAGGTAGACCAGGCCCTCGCTCAGTGCATTGCGGCTGACCAGCTCACGGTGGATCGCGAGAAGATCGGCATCCTTCATCGGCATCGCCATGCCGAGCGCATCAAGCGAGCGATGAAGTCGCGTCATGTGCCCGGAGAAATCGATGAGCTTTCCATCGAGAACCGACGTCACTTCATAGATGGCGTCGGCGAACAGAAACCCGCGGTCGAAAACCGAAACCGTTGCCTCTTCTTCCGGCAGGAAATTGCCATTCACATAGACAGTACGCATTCAAGACCTCAGAATTCCGCGGGAGACGCAGCGCAATGCGCCGGCGGGGCGAAGGGATGGACGCTCGGCCGTCATCCCTTCCGCCCTGGGGCGTCTTTCAGACCGGCGACATCGTCCAACCGGCAAACCCCGCTCCCGAACCAGTTGATTGAGCATATTCCTTTCGATCAGATCGTTTCAATCGGATCGGAACATGTCGTCACAGTGCATCCAGCGCATCGGCCAGCTTTTCCGCGCCGTGGCGGAACGGATCGATGGTGGCAAGCCCGAGCCGGTCCTCGGTTTCCTTGCAAAGCGCCAGGGCCTCCTCGTCGGACAGCGCGGACGTGTTGAGCGAGACACCGACGACCTGACAGACCGGATTGACGACCCGGGCGAGCCGCAGCGCGACGTCGCGCACATCTTCCAGGCTCGGCAACGTATAGTCCGGCAGGCCGCGCATGTGCGGGCGGTTCGGCTCGTGACACAGGATCAGCGCATCAGGTTGACCGCCGTGGACGAGCGCCATCGTCACGCCCGAATAGGAGGCGTGGAACAGGCTGCCCTGCCCTTCGATGATATCCCAGTGATCGGCTTCGTTATCGGGCGTCAGATATTCAATCGCGCCGGCCATGAAATCGGCCACCACCGCATCGAGCGGCACACCGTCGCCGGTGATCAGGATGCCGGTCTGGCCGGTCGCGCGGAAGGTTGCCTTGCGCCCGCGCGCAAGCATCGCCTTTTCCACGCAAAGCCCGGTGTACATCTTGCCGACCGAGCAATCCGTCCCCACCGCGAGCACGCGTTTGCCCGTCCGCTTCTTGCCGTTGGCGATCGGATAACGCACGGACGGCACGCGCACGTCATGTAACGTGCGGCCGGTGGCCTTGGCCTTTTCCGCGAGATCCGCCTCGTCACGCAGCAGATTGTGCAATCCGGAGGCAATGTCGAGGCCGGCATCGAGCGCTTCCAGCAGCACGGATTTCCACATCGGCGAGATCACGCCGCCTCGGTTCGCGACGCCGATCACGAGCGTCTTCACCCCGGCCTCGACCGCCTGCGCGATCGTCATGTCCGGCAGGCGGAGATCTGCCTTGCAGCCTTCAAGGCGCAACTGACCGCGCGCATTTTCGGGGCGCCAGTCCTTGATGCCCTGGGCGACCTTGGCAGCGAGAGAATCGGGCGCATCGCCCAGGAACAGCAGATAGGGAGTTTCGATCATGAAGCGAGCGCTCTGTTGGATGTTACCGGATGAGGCACCGGCATGCAGGAATTGCGCCTTGTCGTGCGGAGCCGGGGGCCGGCTGTGCGACAATGGCCATGACGCGACAATGCCCAAGCCGCGCGAGGCCGGCAAGATGGCTTTCGTGAAATTCGGTACGGCAGCCACCGCCAGACCGCGCCGGCCAGGGCGACCGGGTGCGCTCGCTATTGCAGCCCGGTTTCGCGCAGCAGCTCGGTCATGGTCCTGCGGAAACGCTCCGCGACAGGACCGGCCGCGACGTGCCGCCCTTCAGCCACCATCTGGCGCCCGTCGATCCACACGCCGTCCGGCCGCAACGCATCGCCGAAAATCCACGCATCGAGGAGACTGTCGCGCGAAAGCCAGGGAACGCTGGCGCTGTCGAAGGTGACGAATGTCGCCGGTGCGCCTTGCTCGATATCGACCGAAAAGTTGAGCGCCGCCTGCCCGCCCCGGCGCGCCTCGGAAAAGAGCACACGACCGCTCGACCAGCCTTGCCGCGCCACCACGCTTCGCTGTCGTTGCGCGAGGCGCTGGCTGTACTCCAGTTGGCGAAGTTCTCCGGCCACGCCGACTGAGACGTTGGAATCGGTGCCAATTCCGAACCGCCCGCCATTTCGCAGTAGATCGGCGGCCGGAAAGACGCCGTCTCCGAGATTGCCTTCGGTGACAGGACAAAGGCCCACGGTGGCACCAGCGTGGACGATGCCGTCAAGCTCGTCGCCCGTCAGGTGCGTGGAATGGATGAGACACCAGCGTTCGTTCACGGGCGCATGGGCAAGAAGCCACTCGAGCGGCCGCTGTCCGCACCACTCGAGGCAATCGGCGACTTCCTTTTCCTGCTCCGCGACATGGATATGGATCGGATCGTCTCCGGCCATCGCGACCAGCGCATCCAGCTCTTGCGGCGTGACGGCACGCAGGCTGTGCGGTGCCACACCGACCGAAACGCCGTGGTGGGTCGCCGCCATGTCCCTGCATCGTGCAAGCAGGTCCTCAAAGCCCGCTAGATCATTGATGAACCGGCGTTGACCGTCATTCGGCGCCAGCCCGCCGAAATTCGAATGCGCGTAGAACGCCGGCAGCAGGGTGAGACCGATACCCGCCTCGCCGGCAGCCGCCACGATGCGTTCCGACATCTCGCCGCGATTGGCGTAGGGGAGCCCGTCACGGTCATTGTGGAGATAGTGAAACTCGCCGACGCGGCAAAAGCCCGCCTCCACCATCTCCACGTAGAGCTGGGCGGCCACGGCCTCCATCTGATCGGGGTTCATGGCGAGCGCGAAGCGATACATCACGTCCCGCCAGGTCCAGAACGTGTCCGTGCCCTGGCCGCGTTTCTCCGCCAGCCCCGACATGGCGCGCTGGAAGGCGTGGCTGTGATGGTTGCCCATGGCCGGCACGAGATGATCGACGCGTTCATCCTCCGCATGGGCCTCAACGCCGGCCTCGACCCCCGAGATCACGCCACCATCCAGAACAAGCCGGACGTTTTCGGCCCAACCGTCGTCGAGCAGAGCGGCGCGGGCATGGATGGAATTGGATGACATCTTCTTTTTGTCCAATCACTTGGGGGATCTGTCGTGAACCAGAGGCGCGGCAACCGACCTCCTCGCCCCGGCGCGGCCGGAGCATTCCGCTCTTGAAATCAATTACGGCGCGGATCGCCGTTCGAGGCGGGCCCGATCAGTTGGCGCTTCAGCGCGCCAGCCGCGACGCAACCGCCTCGATGCGAGCCAGAATCTTGCCGAGACGGGCGCGCAGCTTTTCAGCCTTTTCGGGCGCGTAGTCGTACGGCACCTCTTCCGCGACCAGATAGGCAGCCTGCGTGAGCTCCAGCTGAATGGCGTGAACCCCGTCCTCGGGCCGGCCGTAGTGGCGCGTCGTCCAGCCACCACGAAACCGGCCGTTCAGCACCTGGCTGAAACCATCCGGTACAACCGCGGTGGCCGCAGCCTCGATCTCGGGCGCGCAGGTGCGTCCGCCATCCGTCCCGAAGTTGAGATCCGGCAGCGTTCCCTCAAACAGGTACGGCAGCCGCGAGCGGATGGAATGGCAATCGAACAGGATTGCGACCCCGTGGATGGCCTTGACGCGGGCGATCTCCGCCTCGATCGCCTGATGATAGGGACGATGGAAGGCGGCCAGCCGCTCCGCGATATCCTCCGCGCCAGGTTCTTCGCCCTCCCGCCAGATCGGCCGTCCCTCAAAATCGGTCTGGGGGATCAGCGTCGTGGTGTTCTGGCCGGGATAGAGGCTCACGCCCTCCGGATCCCGGTTGGCATCGATCACATAGCGCGAGAACGTCGCGCGCACGCATGTCGCCTCGCGCAGGAGTCCGTCATAAAGACGATGGACGTGCCAGTCGGTGTCCTCGACCGCGCGACCCATATCGTTCAGACGCGCCTTAACGGCGTCCGGGACATGCGTCCCCGTGTGCGGAAATCCGAGAATGACCGGAGAGGTTCCCCGAGTGACTTCAAAGGGGGCGACCTCGGATGGCTGCGTATTCATCAAGCTGTTCCAGAATGCAACGAATGAGAAAATCCGGCGAGAGACCGGGACGACGGGCAAGGCGTATCGGCGCGCGGCACCACCTCAGCCCGGCGACAGGATCGACTGCAGGAAACTCTGCGTGCGCGGATGCTGCGGATTGGAGAAGATCTCCTCCGGCTTGCCGTGCTCGATGACCGTGCCGTCCATCACCAGAACCTCGTCGGCGACATCGCGGGCAAAGCCCATTTCGTGCGTCACGACGATCATCGTCATGCCTTCGCTCGCCAGCGCCTTCATCACCTGCAGCACCTCCCCGACCAGTTCGGGATCAAGCGCCGACGTCGGCTCGTCAAACAGCATCACGCGCGGCTCCATCGCCAGCGCGCGGGCGATGGCGACACGCTGCTTCTGTCCGCCCGACAGCTGCGCGGGATAGGCATCGGCCCGTTCCGCCAACCCGACTTTCGCAAGCTGCGCGCGTGCGAGATCCTCCGCGTCCGCCTTCTTCATGCCGCGCAGCCTGCGCGGTCCGACCGCGACATTGTCGAGCACGGTGAGATGCGGAAACAGGTTGAACGACTGGAACACCATCCCGACATGCATGCGCAGCGCGTTCAGCTCCTTTTCCGGCAGCACCACGCCATCCGTAACGATATCCTTGTCACAGATCGTGATCGATCCCTGCTGGGGGATCTCCAGACAGTTGCAGCAGCGCAGCAGCGTGCTCTTTCCCGAGCCCGAGGGGCCGATGATGACGACCACCTGGGAGGGCATCACCTTCAGGGAAATGTCGTGCAGAACGCGCACGGAACCGAAGGACTTGCCGAGATCGCAAATTTCAAGGATGGGCTTGGCGTTTGGAGTCATTTCGGGCGCACTCACTGGACCATACCTCCCACACGCAGACGTTTCTCGATCAGCCGCAGGATCTGGCTGGCGATCGTCGTCAGCACGAGATAGATCAGCGCAACGGCCAGATAGACCTCGAGCGAACGATAGGAAATGGCGATGATCTTCTGCCCCTCGTGCATCAGGTCGGAGATGGTGAGCAGGGAAACCAGCGCGGAATTCTTGATCAGGGCGATGAACTCGTTGCCGAGCGGCGGCACCATGCGCAGCACTGCCTGGGGCAGGATGATGATGCGCATCGCCTGACCGTAGGACATGCCCATGGAACGGGCCGCTTCCATCTGTCCGTTGTCGATCGACTGGATGGCGCCGCGCACGATCTCCGAAACGTAGGAGCCGGAATAGAGGCCCAGTCCGATCATGCCGCACGTGAACGCCGGCAACATGATGTTGAATTGCGGAAGGCCGAAGAACAGAAGAAAGAGCTGAACGAGAAGCGGAGTGCCCCGGAAGAACAGGACATAGGTGGAAGCGATCCCGTAGACGATGCGCTTTTTCGGATCGAGCCGCGCGATGCCGACGAGCAGGCCGACGCAGCAGCTCAGCGCCAGCGCCGCGACGGTCACCTCGACCGTGACCACAGCGCCGTGCAGAAGGCCGCTCATGCCCTGCCAGACAGGCGTGAAATCCAGATTCATCGGAAAACTCCCGAGAACCTGCCCCCGGATCCACCGGATCCGATGCGAACAGGCTCCGTTCAGTGAACTGCGGTGCGACCTCGTCGTTCAGGCGGCCCTGCCCGAACGACGAGGATCTCCTCGTGCGTTCGCGCGGTCTTACTTGACCTCGCCGAACCACTTCTTGACGAGCGCGTCGTAGGTGCCGTCGGCCTTGACCTCTTCCAGAGCCTTGTTCAGACCCGCCGTCAGTTCAGGCAGGTCCTTGCGCACCGCCATACCGTATTCCTCGGTCGTAACCTGCTTGGGCAGAACCTTCACTTCCGGGTTCAGCTTCGCGTAGTTGATCGCGGCCGGCTTGCCCGTCACCGCCGCCTCGACGCGGCCGATCTTGAGGAGGTTGAACATCTCGTCGTTCTTCTCCACCTCGACCAGTTGGGCGTCTGGGTAGTTCTTGGCCATGTAGGCGACCGACTTCGTGCCGACCTGGACGGAGACCTTCTTGCCGGCAAGATCCGCAGGACCTGCGATGGAGGTGTCATCCTTCTTGGTCAGGACGACGAGGCCACCGGGGTAATAGGTGTTGGTGAAGTCCACGACCTTCTTGCGCGCATCGGTGATGTAGATCGCCGAGACGGCCATCTCGAAACGCTTGGCGATGAGACCGGGAATGAGCCCCTTGAAGTCGATCTGCGTCCACTTGACGGTATCGCCCATCTTCTTGGCGAGCGCCTCGACCAGCTCGACGTCGAAACCGGTCATCTTGCCGTCCTGCTGAAACTCGAACGGCATGAACGTGGCATCGGTCGCAACCGAGATGGTGCGGCCTTCCGCGTGCGCAGCGCCGGCGAAGGCGAGCGCCATGGCCATGCCGAGTGCGGCTTTCTTCAGGTTCTTCATTATCCGTTTCCTTTCTGGCTATACTCGCTTGATGCGAGCAGTTTGGTGATGTTTTCCGCACTCGCGACGGTCGCCGCGATGAACTCCTCCCGACGGTCTCCGACGCGGATGACCGGGACCATGACGGTGAGACTGCATTCCATTTGCCCGGGAGCGGAGAAGACCGGCGCACTGACCCCCCACACGCCGAAATCCACCTCGCTCTCGCTCTCCGCGTAGCCTTGAGAGCGAATGGCGGCGAGATCGGCTTCCAGCTTCTGCAAGGCCGCCCCCGTCGGACCGTTCTTAAGCGCCGCGCTGCGCCTGGCTTGCGACATGAAGGCCAGCAGCGATTTCGCTGACGCGCCCGCGCGCAACGGCTGCGCGCTGCCCTTGACGAAGGAACAGCGCAGCGACAGCGGGCTCTCGATCATCTCCGCGCAATAGACATCGCCGGCAGCCGCCCGCATCAGTCCGACGCTTTCCTGCGTGCGTGCGGCGAGCGCGCGCATTTCCGGCTCCGCGAGCGTTGCAAGGAAACGGTTGTCGTCGAACCCGCGACCGATCCGCCAGCATCCGATTCCCGGTGCGAAGCCCGCCTCGCGGCCGAGATCCACGACGAGATCGTAGTGTTTCAGCACCGCGATGTGGCGATAGGCCGTGGACAGGGGCACATCCAGCGCGGCCGCGATCTCGTTTGCCGACATCGGCTTGTCCGATGCGGTGACCACGAAGAGGGCGTCCAGGATGCGTTCCGCTGCCGACACTTGTAATTCCCATTTTTTGAGAATTTAATTCTCTAAAATTGATAATTGAACATTTTTTCGCCGACGTCAACTTATGGGCACTCATTCGCCGGGATGCACCGGCGCGCCCTCCGGCAAACAATCGTTGCGGAGCAAAGACCTGAGCACCGTTTCGGGGGTCGTGCAGGGGTGTTGGAATTTGTCGTGCCGGCGTTCAGCCGGCTTGCGCACTCAAGGGCGCGGGCTTTCGGATCAAAGCGAACCCGAAGCCATCCTGGACGCGACCAGATCCACCGCGGCACAAACAGGATCGATCAGCGGGATCGCTGTTCGCCCGGCAATCCGATCCCTTGCGCCAGACAGGGGCCCGCCGCCGATGCACACGGCCTGTGCCCCGGCCCGCGCTGCGCGCGCGACCGCATCCGCCAGCTCCACATCGAGCCGCTCGATATCGTTCGTCAGGCTCACCGCATCCCGTGAACCGGTGAGATACGTGCCGCAATACAACCGGTTGAATCCCAGTTGCGAAATCCGCCGTTCGATCGGGATCACGAGATCGGGGGTGGTGGTGGCCACCGCGAAACGGCCGAAGGCCGAGGCGGCCATAGCACTCGCCGCGGCAATTCCCGTTACCGGGCAGGAAACAAGTTCTGCAAGCGCATCCGCACCGGGATCTCCGAAGGCGGAAACGATGACACCGGCCGGATCCAATGCCGCGACCTCCCCGGCCATCGCCGCGATCTGAAGCGCCGCCTGATCCAGCTGTCGTTCGTTGACGATCAGCGCTGGCCCTTCGCGCGCCGTCAGCCCCACGAAACGCAAGTCCGGCGCACGCTTATGGGCAACGGACACCATCATGTCCGTCGTCGCGTCGTTGGTGTTCGGATTGATCAGGACAACGGGCCGCATCTTCATGCCTCAACGCATGACGGGCGGAGCGGCATGGCGAAAACCGGTCTGTTCCAGCCGCCGGGCGAGAGCGAAGAGCACCGCCTCGCGGCCGGGCGGAACGATGAGCTGCAATCCGAACGGCAAGGCGCCGGGCGCGCGCGGGGCCGGCAGCGACAAAGCGGGAAAACCCACAAGCGAAATCAGGAAGGTGCAGGCCAGATAATCGATGATCGACATCAGCTTCCTGCCCCCCACCTCCAGCACCTCCTCCTGGTCGTTGGGAAACGGAAGGACAGCGCAAGTCGGCATGACCAGCAGGTCGAAATCCTCAAAGAAGCGTATGAAGTCGCGCCAGACACGGGTGCGCACCGCATCGGCCTTGAGATAGTCGGCCGCGGTCAGCCCACGCCCCTGGCGGACATTCCACACGAAGGAGGGTGACAAACGGGCCTCGTGCGTTTCCACGAATGCACCCGAGCGGTAGAAGCTTTCCGCCGCCCGCATGGTCTTGAAGGCTTCCGCCGCCCCTTCCATCGGTGGCGCGCCTCGGCTTGCCGGTCCGAGCGCGGCTTGCACGCCCGTTATCGCCTCCTCGAAGGCTTGCGCAACGGCGTCATCCACTGGGAAGGCCCCACCAAGATCGAGGCTCGCGGCGATGCGGGGCCGCTCCGGCCATTGTCGGTCCAGATCGAGCGGGCGCCGCGAGAGCGGGTCGAGCGGATGCGGCCCCGCCATTGCCCGCAGCATCAAGACGGTGTCGGCCACACACCGGGCGAGAACGCCCTGCGTCGCAAGCCCGCCCCACCCCAGCGCGCGATCCGGTTCGGCAATTGTGCCAGGGGCCGGTCTGAGACCGACGATGCCGCAAAACGAGGCCGGCATGCGTACCGACCCGCCGAAATCTGTGCCTTGCGCAAGCGGCACCATGCCGGTGGCGACCGTGACAGCCGAACCGCCGCTCGATCCACCCGACGTGCGGGTCGGGTCCCAGGGATTGCGGGTCGGCCCGCAGAGCATGTTGGTGCAGACTGCGCCAAAGGCGAATTCCGGCGTATTCGTCTTGCCGACGATCACCGCTCCCGCCCGGCGCAGCCGCGCGACAGATTCCTCATCCCGGTCAGGAACGCGATCTGCAAAGATCGTCGAGCCTTGTGTGGTGCGAAGGCCCGCCGTCGCCGTGACGTCCTTGATCGCGACAGGTACGCCGTGAAGGGGGCCGCAGGGCCTGCCAGCCGCCTGGTCCCTGTCACGCTCCCGCGCAGCTTTGCAGGCCCCATCCGCATCGACCGTGATGAAGGCATTCAGCCGGTCGTCCAGCGCCGAGATACGGTCGAGAGCCTCCTTCGTGGCCTCCACAGCGCTGATCTCGCCGGTGGCTATGCGCGCGGCAAGCGACGCGGCACTTTCGAACGGGTCGCTCACGAAACATCCTCCTTGAGCCAATGCCGGGCGATGGCATCGCGGCGGGCAACCCACACGCCCGCGTGGCCTGCGACATGATCCAGGAACCGCTCAAGCGCACGCAGGCGCCCCGGACGCCCCGCAAGCCGGCAATGAAGCCCCACCGACATCATCCGTGGCCGCGCGGCGCCCTCGCGCCACAGCACATCGAAACTGTCGACCAGATAATCAAGCCAGTCGCGCCCGGTATCGAAGCCCGGCGCGGACGCGAACCGCATGTCGTTGGCATCGAACGCGTAAGGCAGAACCAGATGACGCCCGCCGGGATGAGCCACGAAATAGGGCGTGTCGTCGTTGTAGGCGTCGCTATCGTAGAGAAATCCGCCGTGATCGAGAACAAGGCGGCGGGTGTTCGCGCTGATGCGACCGGTGTACCAGCCCGAAGGGGCCGCTCCGGTGAGCCTTTCGATGGTTTCGACCGTCTTGCGGATGTGGTCGGCTTCCGTCTCGGGCGGCACGTCGCGATAGTCGATCCAGCGCCAGCCGTGGGCGGCAACCTCGTGTCCGTCTGCGACGAGACGTGCCGCGATGGCGGGCACGCGCTCCAGCGCAAGACCGGTGGCGAAGGCGGTCAATCCGAGTTCGCGCTGGCGAAATAGTTCCAGGATGCGCCAGACACCGACACGGCTTCCGTATTCGTAGTGGGATTCCATGACCGGGTTACGCCTCCCCGGCCAGGGCTCGCTCCGCATGTCGGCATTGAGGTGCTCTGACGCCTCGTCGCCATCGAGAATATGCCGCTCCGCGCCTTCCTCGATATTGAGCACAAAGGACAGCGCGAGCCGCGCCCCGTGCGGCCAGCGGACCTGCGGTATCGCCTCGCCGCGCCCCCGCAGATCCGCAAGGCGTTCATCCATGTTCATGTGGATCAGACTGGGCATCACTCGTCGACGAAGGCCAGGGCCCGCACCGGCGAGCCGGACGCCCCCTTTATCCTGAGCGGGATGCCCTGAAACTGGAATTCACCCACTCCGATGACCTCCTCCAGGTTCCACATCCATTCGTAGTGAACCATCTTCAGATCGCGGCAGATCCGGTGATTGACGAAGAGGTTCTCTTCCATCCGGTCGGTCGAGGGACCCTCGACGCCGTGGACGCGCGATCCATGGTCGTGCAGCCAATGCGTGGCCTCTGCGGTGACCTGCGGGTTCATCGTGCAGATGACCGGATCCGGCCAGTGCCGGGCGTTGATACCGGTGCACATCAGCACGATGTGGCCATCGACCTTCACGCCCGCCTTGGCGGAGGCTTCTTCCATGTCTCTGGCGGTGATGTCGCCCTTGTCGCCCACATGGCGCAGATCGAGGCAGACGGCCTTGCCCATGAACCACTCGACCGGCATCTGATCGACCGGCAACCCGCCGGGATCATTGTGGGAGAGCGCGTCGATATGGGTGCCCGAATGGTCGAGCATGCCCAGATACCAGGTATTGAAGGTCAGCAGGTCGTCGGGCGTCCCCTGCTTGAACTTCCTGGAGCTTTCGTGGGTCGTGTGGGGAATGACCACCGGGCGAACCAGCCGACCGGGAGCCGGCAGCCCGTCTTCCAGCGGCAGGGTCAGGTCAACGATACGGGTCATCGGGAAGCCCTCTCAGCTGTGCATCTGGTTCGGCAGCCACGTGACGAGGCCGGGGAACACAATCAGGATCAAAGCGAAGACGATCATCAGCACCACGTAAGGCAACGCGCCCAGGGCCACATCGCGGAAAGGCCCGTTGTCGGCGCGCACGCCATGAACCACGTAGAGGTTCATGCCCACCGGCGGCGTGATCAGTCCCAGCTCGCACATCAGGATGATGAAGATGCCGAACCAGATCGGATCGATCCCGGCCGCCTTGATGATGGGAAGAGCGACCGGAATGGTCAGCACCATCATCGACAGCACGTCCATGAACATGCCGAGGATGATGTAGAAGGCGATCAGCGCGATGAGCAGTCCGACCGCCGAAAGACCGAGCGAGGCGACCCAGTCGGTCGCCGCCTGTGCGACACCGCCCAGCGACAGCGTGACATTGAGCATGAAGGCGCCGGTGATGATGAGCAGGATCATGCCGGAGGTGCGTGCGGTGTTGACGAAGCACTGGCCGAGAAAGTCCAGCGACATCCGTCCCCTGACAATGACGATCATGAGCGCCCCGACGACGCCGAGCGCGGCGGACTCGGTTGGCGTGGCAAAGCCTGTATAGATCGATCCGGTGATGATCATGAAGATCAGCAGCGGACCGACAAGGTAGCGCAGGGATTGAAAACGATCCGACCAGCTGATTTGCGACATTTCTCTCTCATGGCCGGGAAACAGCTTGGCCTCGACCAGAATGTAGAGACTGAAAAGAGAGGTCAGCAGGATGCCCGGAACGATGCCGGCGACGAAGAGCCGGCCGACGGATTCCCCTGCCAGCGATCCGTAGATCAGCAGGTTGACCGAGGGCGGGATCAGGATGCCGAGCGTGCCGCCGGCGGCAAGCGAGCCGAGCGACCGGCGCACCGGATAGCCCCGGTTGGTGAGCGCGGGAAGCGAAACGGTGGAGATGGTCGCGGCCGCGGCCACGGAGGAGCCCGAGGTGGCCGCGAAGAGCGCGCTTGCACCGATATTGGAGTGCAGCAGACCACCGGGCAGGCGGCCGAGCCAGAGCGACAGCGCCTCGTACATGCGGTCGGCAATGCCGCTGCGCAACAGGATCTCGCCCAGCAGGATGAAGAGCGGCACGGCGGTCATCACATTGTCGTTCAAGACGCCCCAGATGACCGAGCCCATGGAATCGACGAGCGGCAGGCCGTAAAGCAGGGCACCGCCGACGACCCCCGTGATGGTCATGACGGCTGCGACGGGCAGCGAGAAGAGCAGCAGCGCGAGCATTACCGCAAAGCCGATCGCGACGGTCTGGATGTCCATGTATCTGTCTCCGGCTCAGCGGCGGCGCTTCAGGTCGGCGAGTTCGGCGTCCAGCTCGTCTTTTTCGGCCGAGCTGCCGAAGCGTGCGTTGACCTCCCGCCAACGTCCGCGAACAAGGTCCCGTGTCGCGATGATCAGGCTGCCGGCGGTAATCAGGAAGAAAAGCGCCAGAGCCGACAGCCACACGCCCTGCGGCCACGCCAGAGGGGTTGCCCACGGTGTCGGCGCCGAGCTGTGATAGGCCATGGAATCGCGCAGCATCTTCCAGCCAAGCCAGACCATCAGTCCGGCCATGCAGGTCAGCGTGAAAAGCGACACCCAGTCGAGCACGGCGCGCGGGGCAACGGGCAATCTGGCGTAGATGACGTCGATCCGCATGTGCGCGCGCACGACGAGCGCGACAAGGAAGGCGAGCGCAGCCCCGACGGCGAGCACGTAGCCGCCAAGTTCGTCCGCCCCCTCGAACGAGAGCCCGAAAAACTTGCGCGCGATCACGTCCGCCGTCACGAACAGCGCCAGGCCCACCAGCCCGGCACCGAAGATCCATGCCGCGATATTGGAAATCAGCTTCACGGGATAGCGCTCCGCCTGAGAAAGCGAGAAAACGCGCCCCGCGCCGGAGAATTGGCGCGAGGCGCGCAAGACAGTGCGAGGATCAGAGCCCCTTGGCCTTGCCGACGGTCTTCATCCAGGCGGCGGAGCACCCTTCGGTCGAGGCGTCGCAGATCTTCTGCCAGGCAGGGAAGGAGTTGGCGGCCAGTGCCTTTTTGACCGCATCGAAGTCGGCTTTGCCCGGCTTCATCACCTTCAGGCTGTAGCTCTTCAGCGAGCAGGGCTCGCCGCCTGAGTTGCAGCGCATGGCCTCGTCATAAAGTTCTTCCGAGCGCTTCCAGATTTTCGCGTCGAGCGTGTCGAAGGCTGCCTGCATCGCCGCCTGCTGGTCGGCCGAGAGCGTGTTCCAGCGGTCCAGGTTCATACCGTAGCCGTTGAAGGCCATGCTGAAACCGACAGGAATGACGGTGGTCGCGACCTCGGGCCAGCCGGCGGCGTTTGCCGAACTCGGGCCGGTCAGGGCGCAATCGATGACACCGCGCTGCAACGCCTGCTGCACTTCGGGGAAGGCCATCGGCACGGGCGTACCGCCGAGCGAGTCGACGAAGTTCGCCATCGACTGGTCGAAGACGCGGACCTTCTTACCCTTCAGGCCGGTGAGGCTCGCGACCTCCGGCTTGCAGAACAGGACCTGTGGTCCGAACGGCCAGACACCGAGAAGCTTGGTGTTGAAGCTCGCCTCGAAGACCTTTTTGACTTCCGGCAGGAACAGCTCGGTCGACTGTTTGGCGGACTTGTAGTCAGGGTTCTGGCCGACAAGATCGATGCCGAGCGCGATCGGCGCATCACGCGAGATCGGCGAGAAGCGCAGGGAAACGATGTCAAACAGGCCGGATTTCACCATGCGCAGGCCTTCGGCATCCTTGATGCCGGTGGTGTCGACCGGATTGTAATTGGCGGACACGTCGAGCCCGGTGCTTTTGGCGAAATCCTCGAAGAAGGGCTTTTCCAGCTCGTCGAAAATCTTGCCGATCGAGGTTGGCTGCCCCAGCACCTTGAACTGGGTCGTCTGCGCGCTTGCCGGCACAGCCACGGCAAGTGCGAGAACGGCGGAGGTGAGAAGACGCTTCATTTTTGGCTCCCGCTTGGGATGGGTGAGGAGAAACGCCGCTTGCCGCGGTCTTTGTTACGAGGTCCGGAACAGAGCCCCCTGGCCGGGCACGATCGCCGGATCGGCGCCTGCCAGCACCAGCGCATGCCAGAGAGTGAGGGCGGTGGAATCGATCACGGGAATGCCGAGTTCGGCTTCCAGACCGGGCGCGATGCGAACGCCGTTGAAGTTCGTGCAGAAGATGCTGATGGCATCGGGACCAGCCTCGGCGACCCGCCGCACCATTCCCGCGATCCGCTCCTCGCCGTAGGTGGCGAAGGAGAAATTGCCCGGGTCTTCCAGGTGCTCCTCGGCCACACCTTCGAACCCCTCCGCCGCGAACGTCTCAAGGATGCGGCTCTGGATGTCGGACAGATAAGGGGTGACCAGAGCGTAGGTGCGCGTGCCAAGCCTCTTGAACGCCTCGATCTGGGCAAGTGCGGCGGTGGTCGCCGGCAGACCGGTGTGCGCCGTGATTTCCTCGCAGAGCAAGCGGTCCTGATCGAGCCCCATCCAGCCGCCGGAAGTGCCGCACCAGGCGATGACGTCGGGTTTGCAATCGGCGAGAAGCTCGGCGGCCGCAAGCTGCGATTCCAGGTTGAACTGTCCGATCGCCTCCTTGTCGGTGCCGATCTTCAAGACCGAGAACCGCGCGAAATGCGCGCTGACATCGTCAACGTCGCGCAACATCCGGCAGGTTTCCGGTTCCAGAATGGTATTGGAGGAAGGTGTGATCAGTCCGATGCGTGCCATGTGCCCAATACGTGTCGTTTACAGATCCAGATTGATGCCCACAGGGCCGTCGGCCGCCTTCGCCGGGGCCCGCATTGCGGGAAGACGCTCACCAGTTGCGCATGCTATCAGCGGTATGAACTCGGCCGTTTCAGGCCCAAATCCGGGATACCGCGCGCTCGCCTTGCAGGTCAGTCGAGACTTCGCTGTCCTTTTTGGTATACAATCAAGAAATGAGAGTCACTGAAGAATGTCGGCCATGCCAAAATTACAGCAAATGCCAGACATTTCGGCAGTCTGAAGCCCGCGCAGACAGGTAAAATGCATATTTTATAATCAAGGCGCATGATTGATCAAAATACGTGACGATGACGGGGAATAAGTTGAATAACGAATTTGAAGAAAACGGTTTAGCCCAGAACTCCGAGGATATTGCCAACGACCTCAGGGAGCGGATCATTCAGGGGGTCATTGCGCAGGGCCAGCGATTGGTTGAGCGCGATGTGGCTAAATGGTATGCCATTTCAAGAACGCCCGTACGTGAGGCCTTGAAGATACTGTCGGCCGAAGGTCTCGTTGTGCTGAGGCCCAACCGCGGCGCCGAGGTCACCACCTTCAACGCGGAAATGGCTCTCAAGCTTTTCGAAGTCATCGCCGAGCTGGAGGCTCTGGCCGCGCGAGGCTTCGCCGAGCATGTGACAAGCGGCCGGCTGCGGGAGATCGAGGAGCGGCACGAGCGGATGCGACAGCATTTCGAACGCGGGGAGCTCACCGACTATTTCGCGGTCAACAACGCGATCCACGAACTCATTATCGGCGAATGCGGCAATCCCATCCTTGCGGAGGCGCATGAGCGGTTGATGATGCGCGCACGCCTTGGCCGCCACATGGCGCTTGCCGACCAGAGCCGGTGGGAGGAAGCGATGGACGAGCACGAACAGATGATGACCGTGCTTCGCCGCCACGACTGCGCCGCTGTCGCGGCGATCTGGCGCCGACACCTTCTCAATTCCGGCCGCGCGCTCGCACAGCAACTCAACAAGAGCCTCGCGGTACTGGCTTAGGGCGCAACTCGCCTTTTGGGCACCCTTAATCGGACTGAAGCTCCGTCTGGTGGATACCTGCCAGAAGCTTGACCAGCCAGTCCACGAAGACACGCACCTTGTTGCTCAGGTGCCGATTTGGCGGATAGACGATGTAGAGTGGAAGAAGCTCGATTTGCCAGTCGTTCAGCACCGGAACGAGGTCCCCGCGTGCCAACTCGTCGAGCACCATGAAACGGGGAACTTGCGCGACCCCATGGCCCACAAGCGCGGCCGTGACATAGCTGCGCGCATCGTTGACCGAAAAATGCGAGCGCCCCTCTATCTCGAGCGTCTCCCTTCCGCCCAGAAATGTGAAGGGAGAGATCTTTCCGTTCTGCGCCATGAAGTAGTGGACGCAATAATGATCTGATTGAAGCTCATCGGGCCGAGATGGAGCCCCGTAGCGTTCTAGATACGGTTTCGCAGCACAGGTGATCATCTCGATTTCCGCAACACGCCGCGCAATCAGCGACGGATCCCCCGGAGTACCGGCTCGCAAGGCGCAGTCGACGTTTTCCAAAAGATAATCGACTGTCCGATCTCCCACTCCGAGATCGACGCGAATATCCGGATAGGCTTTGTAGAAGTCGCAAAGGGCGGGGATAACGATCCCGTCCGCGAAGGCTCCCGACATTTCGACCCGCAAACGCCCCGTCGGGTTCGCCTGCGCGTGAGAAAGACTGCCGTCCAGTTCGTCAATTTCGGCGACGATCCGCACCGCGCGTTCATAGTAGAGCGCGCCATCGGTGGTCACGATCACACGCCTGGTCGTGCGGTTGAGCAACTTCGTCTGCAGATGCCCTTCAAGGTTCTGGATCAGATTGGTAACGGTCGCTCGCGGAATACCCAAGGTTTCCGAGGCGCGCGAAAAATTGCCGGTTTCCACCACGCGGAGGAAGGCGCGCATTGCCGAAAGTTGATCCATGAAGACGGGTCTCTCGATGCCGCATTGCGGTATTATTCGAAATTCCGAACAGTGTTACCAAAAATTTGCATCTTATTCCATGGGCTGAACAGCCATATTTACGCCATGACGATGACCGGAACATAGCTGGACGTTTCACGAAGCGCCCAGGAGCAAGGTGTGATGACAACAACGGTCCAGATCCGGGACATGACATTCGACAAGGTCGAGATCGGCCCGGTCGACGTGCGTGTTTTTCAAGGTGCGGACTACGAAAAGGCTCCTCCGGTCCTGATCTATTTTCACTCCGGCGCCTTTCTCGATGAAGACCGCATGGACAGTGACGTTGCGACCGTTCTTGCCCAAACGGGTGCGATCGTCGTGATCCCCGATTTCAACGCCCCGCTGGGGGGCGTTTTTCCGAAGCCGCTGGAAGTCGGGTTTTCGATTTTCAGTTACCTGGCAAAGAAGAGAGCGGGGCTTGGAGATCGCAAGTCCCTCCTCCTGGTCGCAGGCGCGGAATCGGGTGGCAATCTCGCGGCGGCAATTGCGCTCAAGGCGCGTGATTATCGGGCCGACGAATTGGACGGCCAGATCCTGCTGTCGCCGTTGCTCGACCCGTTCATGGGATCGAACTCCATTCGCAAAGCCGCCACTGTCGGCATGCGAGAACGGTGGTCCGACGGATGGAGCCACTACCTCAGCGGCGGCGTCTGCCATCCCTACGCGGCGCCCTGCACCTGTTCGCGTCTTGCCGGCATCGCACCAGCACTCGTCGTGTCATCGCAAGACGACCCGCTACGCGACGAAACGCTGAGCTATGCGCAGAAACTCAGGGACTCTGGCGTCGACGTTCAGGAGCATATCTTCCCGGCCGACGCGAGTTGGCCCTCCATCTACGGCGCGAGCTGCCCCATGGCAGCGAACTGGGAATCAGGCCTCGGCGACCAATTCGCGCGCTTCGTAAGGTCGCTCGCCATCCAGTGAATTTCGTTTTGAAATCAGACGATTGAGCCCGCCTGCGCGGAGCCTCAAGGAGACATAAAATGACATCAGGAAACTCACGCCGCGTCCTCACGGGCGCAGGCCTCGGGCTTGCCGTGTCTGCGGCGGCGGCCGTTTTTCTTCTGGAACGGCCGGTCACCCTTCCGGCTTCGGCTGCTGGCGAGCAGACAGCCACGCCGGCGATCCCCGTCACGGTCGCCGAGGTCCGGAGCCGGGCGATCACGGTCTGGCAGGAATTCTCCGGCCGCCTGGAAGCGATCGACCGCGTTCAGGTGCGTTCCCGCGTCGCCGGGGTCATCCAGTCCGTGGACTTCCGGGAAGGCTCGCTGGTGAAGGCCGACGATCTTCTGTTCACCATCGACCCCGCCCCCTATGAAGCGGCCGTCGCTGAACGCGAAGGCCAGGTTGCCTCGGCTCGGGCCCATCTGAGGCTTGCGAAGCTGGAACTGGATCGCGGCAACAAACTGATCGGCACACAGGCAATCTCGCAGAGCACGCTCGACCAGCGTCGCAATGCATATGCGGAAGCTCTGGCCAACCTGCAGACGGCCGAAGCAGCCCTCACCTCTGCCAAGCTGGAACTCGACTATACTCACATCAAGGCGCCTGTCGGGGGCCGTGTCGGCAGGATTGAAATCACCGCCGGGAACCTGGTATCCGCCGGCGCTTCCTCACCAGCACTGACGACACTGGTTTCCATCGACCCGATCTACGCGAGCTTCAACGTCAGCGAGGATGCCGTTGCAAAGGCCCTCCGGGACCTGCCGGCATCCGATGGAGCCCTTCCGCCGATCGAACAGATCCCGGTTGAAATCGGCACGTCCGCGGATGAAGGAACGCCGATCAAGGGAAAGCTTCAACTGATCGACAACCAGGTTGACGCCGCAAGTGGCACCATCGGCGTGCGCGCGGTCTTCGACAACCCGGACAGGCGCCTGATCCCGGGACAATTCGTGCGCATCCGCATGGGGGAACCCAATCCCTTGGAGAAGATCCTCGTCAGCGAACGGGCCGTCGGCACCGACCAGGACAAGAAGTTCGTCTATGTCGTCGATGGTGAAAACAAGGTGAGCTACCGCCCGGTCGAGCTCGGCCGGTCCGCGGAAGGCAAGCAGATCGTCGAGAGCGGTCTCAACTCCGGCGAGCGGATCGTGGTGAACGGGCTGCAGCGCATTCGCGATGGCGCAGTCGTCGATCCGCAACCGGAAGGCAAGGTCGCAGCCGCTCGGTAGTCAGGACATCCCTGGCGGCCCGACCGCGAACTCAAATTTCCATGACACGACCCGGCCGGCGGAGTTTCCGCCGGACAGGGTAGGTGTGTCCTGACATCAGCCCGGAAGAAAGCGCCCGGAAATGAACATCTCACGATTTTTCGTAGACCGCCCGGTCTTTGCCGGGGTGCTGTCGGTCCTCATCCTGGTGACGGGCCTGATAGGCCTGCGCTCCCTGCCGATTTCGGAATATCCGGAGGTCGTGCCCCCCTCCATCGTCGTACGCGCCACCTACCCCGGCGCCAACCCGACAGTCATTGCGCAAACCGTCGCGACGCCGCTGGAAGAACAGATCAACGGCGTCGAGGGCATGCTCTACATGTCCAGTCAGGCGACCTCGGACGGCGTCATGACCCTGACGGTCACCTTCGAGCTCGGCACGGATCCGGATCAGGCCCAGCAGCTCGTTCAGAACCGCGTTTCGCAAGCCGAACCGCGTCTTCCCGCCGAAGTTCGCAGCCTTGGCGTCACCACGGTGAAGAGCTCCCCCGACCTGATGATGGTCGTGAACCTGACCTCGCCGGATAACCGCTACGACATCACCTACCTTCGAAACTACGCCGTCCTCAACATCAAGGATCGCCTGGCGCGCATCAAGGGCGTCGGACAGGTTCAGGTGTTCGGATCCGGTGACTACTCCATGCGCGTGTGGGTCGACCCGCAAAAGGCGGCAGCGCACAACCTGGCCGCCGGCGACATCACCACAGCCATCCGCCAGCAGAATGTGCAGGCCGCGGCGGGGCTCATCGGCGCATCACCGAACCTCTCGGATGTCGACATGCAGCTCAGCGTGAATGCCCAGGGCAGGCTGCGGACCCCGGAAGAATTCGGAAACATCATCGTGAAGACCGGAGAAAACGGCCAGGTCACCCGACTGCGCGATGTAGCCCGGATCGAACTCGGCGCCGCGGACTATTCCCTGCGCTCTCTTCTCGACGGAAAGCCCGCTGTCGCCATCCCCGTGTTCCAGGCGCCGGGATCGAATGCCATCGCCATTTCCGATGCGGTTCTGACAACAATGGACGAGCTGCAGGACGTCATGCCGGAAGGCGTGAAGTACGAGATCGTCTACGACACCACCAAGTTCGTTCGCGCCTCGATCGAAAAGGTGGTGGACACGCTGCTCGAGGCCATTGCGCTCGTGGTCATCGTGGTCATCCTGTTCCTGCAGACGTGGCGGGCGTCGATCATCCCGCTCATCGCGGTTCCCGTTTCGATCATCGGCACGTTCGGCGTGATGTATGTCTTCGGCTTTTCTATCAACGCCCTCAGCCTGTTCGGCCTCGTTCTCGCAATCGGCATCGTGGTCGATGATGCCATCGTCGTCGTGGAGAACGTCGAGCGCAATATCGAGAACGGTCTCAATCCCCGGAACGCCACCTATCAGGCAATGAGAGAAGTGTCGGGGCCGATCATCGCGATCGCACTGGTGCTGGTTGCGGTATTCGTGCCCCTCGCCTTCATCTCCGGATTGTCCGGCCAGTTCTATCGTCAGTTCGCCCTGACCATTGCCATCTCGACGGTCATCTCAGCGGTCAATTCCCTTACGCTCTCTCCTGCCCTCGCCGCCCTGCTTCTGAAGGGACACGACGCGCCCAGGGATTTCCTGACCCGGGCCATGGACAGCGTGTTCGGATGGTTCTTTCGCGGCTTCAACCGCGCCTTCGGCAGCGGGTCCGATGCCTATGGCCGCGGTGTGGGAGGCCTCTTGTCTCGCAAGAGCCTCGTCATGACCGTGTATCTGGCCCTGGCGGGGGGCACCTATGTTCTGTTCACGACCGTGCCGGGCGGCTTCGTCCCCGCGCAGGACAAGCAATATCTGATCGGTTTCGCCCAGTTGCCGGATGGCGCGACGCTCGACCGCACGGAAGACGTCATCAAGCGCATGAGCGATATAGCTCTGGCGCAGCCGGGTGTGGAGCACGCGATCGCCTTCCCCGGATTGTCGATCAACGGGTTCACCAATTCCTCCAATGCCGGCATCGTCTTCGCCACGCTGACCGACTTCGAGGACCGCAGGACGCCGGCTCTCTCCGGCAATGCGATTGCGATGCAGCTGAACCAGAAGTTCGGCGCCATCCAGGACGCCTTTATCGCCATGTTCTCCCCTCCGCCTGTTCAGGGTCTGGGGACCACCGGCGGCTTCAAGCTGCAAATCGAGGATCGCGCCGGTCTCGGCTATCCTGCCCTCGACGCGGCGAAGACCGCATTCCTGACAAAAGCGTATCAGACGCCGGAACTGGCAGGCCTGTTCTCCAGCTTCCAGATCAGTGTTCCGCAGCTTTTCGCCGATCTTGATCGCACGAAGGCGGAGCAGCTCGGAGTTTCCGTAACAGATGTCTTCGAGACGCTGCAGATCTATCTCGGCTCGCTTTATGTAAACGACTTCAACGCCTTTGGCCGCACCTACAGCGTGCGGGTGCAAGCCGATGCGAAGTTCCGCGCGCGGCCGGAAGATATCGGGCGCCTGAAGGTCCGCTCCGCGAGCGGACAGATGATCCCTCTTGCCGCCCTTCTGAAGGTCGATAACACCACGGGGCCGGAACGCGCGACCCGGTACAACGGATTTCTCGCCGCCGATATCAACGGCGGTCCCGCGCCCGGCTTTTCCTCGGGGCAGGCTCAAGCTGCCGTCGAACATATCGCGGCCGAAACCCTTCCCAAGGGGATCAGCTTTGAATGGACCGACCTGACCTATCAGCAGATCCTTGCGGGCAGCTCCGGCATTCTCGTTTTCCCGCTGGCGTTGCTGCTGGTCTATCTGGTGCTTGCCGCCCAGTACGAGAGCCTGGCGTTACCCATCGCGATCATCATGATTGTTCCAATGGGCGTGCTTGCTGCGCTGGCCGGCGTCTGGTTGACAGCCGGCGACAACAACATCTTCACCCAGATCGGCCTGGTGGTGCTGGTGGGCCTGTCCGCGAAGAACGCGATCCTGATCGTGGAATTTGCGCGCGAGCTCGAATTCGCTGGCCGTAAGCCGGTAGAGGCTGCGATCGAGGCCAGTCGCCTGAGGCTTCGCCCGATCCTGATGACGTCTCTGGCGTTCATCATGGGCGTTGTGCCGCTTGTCTTCTCGACAGGGGCCGGTGCCGAGATGCGCGTCGCCATGGGCGTTGCCGTCTTTTCCGGCATGATCGGCGTCACTGTGTTCGGCATTTTCATGACCCCGGTCTTCTATGTCCTGATCCGTCGCCTTTCGGGAAATCGTCCGCTGGTCCAGCACGGCGATACGGACGTGTTCAAGGCAGCTTAAACAAGGGGGCCGTCCGATCACTCTCGATCGGCCGGCCTCTGCCCATTTGGGCTGTTCTCCACAATGAACCGAGGAGCCCCGCGTTTCCTGGGCTCGCTCGGGACCTGGCTGTCGCTGTCAATCGAGCCAGACAGGCGAAAGCACCCGCTCCATGCCGACTTGCGCTTCGGGTTGTGGATCCCCCAATGCGATACAAGACCGCTTGCTTGGCTGGGTTTTTGGCCCGTTAGAGCATATTCCGACCGGATTGAATCGATCCGGTCGGAATATCCTCCAGGCCCACGAAGCGGTATTGTCTTTTTGGTCTTATCCTTGCAGGAACGCAAAAAGCCCCCGCGGGAATATCCGTCGGGGGCTTTTGATTGATTTGGTTGCGGGGGCCTGATGGCACCGAGAGTGGAACAGTCCGAAGATACCGCGGAGCAGCGGGATTCAATTTTCGCGCTCCCGGAACGCTCACCTCCCTCGCATGTCCGCGCTTCTATATTGCTTGCAACAGTGACAAGAGCCGACCGCATGGCCTCTGCTCCAGCTTCCCCAACCGGGGATCTGCCAGCTTCCTCTTCCCGTCCTCAAAACCGGTAGAGGAAGCTCGCTCGTGCGGTGTGGTCCTGGGCGGCGGTACCGGGTTCGCCGTGATAGGTGAGCGCGAACCTGAGAGCATTTTCCGTCTCGAAGGAAAGGCCGACCTCGAACTGAAGTGGTCCCGGAAATCCGGGCAGGTTGCTAAGGTGTATCCCATTGATTTGAAGGGATATGAGAATGGCGAAACGCCGGAATTTTTCGGACGCGTTTAAAGCGAAGGTCGCGCTGGAGACTTTACACGGTGACAAGACGATCCAGGAGATCGCAGCCAAGTATCAGGTACATCCGAACCAGGTGAGCACGTGGAAACGTCAGGCTGTCGAAGGCATGGTGGATGTGTTTTCCCGTGGAGGCAAATCCGAGGGGCCGACGGAAGCGGAGGTCAAGGAATTGCACGCCAAGATCGGGAGGCTGACCGTCGAGAACGATTTTTTAGCGCAAGGGCTCAAGAAGTGAGCCCGACAAAGAAGAAGGCGATGATCCGCCGCGACCATCCGGATCTGAGCATCAGTCAGCAATGCAAATTGGTGAAGCTGAGCCGGTCGGCGTTCTACTACATGCCGGTCGGGGGCAGCAGGGCAACGCTGGAGTTGATGAAGACCATCGACCGGGCCTTCACCAAATATCCGTTCTTCGGAAGCCGGCAGATCGCTGCCTATCTGCGCCGCGACGGTATCGTGGTTGGCCGCCATCAGGTTCGCCGTCTGATCGCGAAGATGGGACTGGAAGCGATCTACAAACGGCCGAGAACCAGCCAACCGCATCCGCAGCACAAGGTTTATCCCTATCTGCTGCGGGGAATGACGATCAGCCGGCCGAACCAGGTCTGGTGTTCGGACATCACCTTTATCCCCGTGAGGCACGGTTTTCTGTATCTGGTTGCGATTATGGATTGGGCGATACGGAAAGTCCTGAGCTGGCGGCTGTCGAATACGATGCACGCAGACTTCTGCGTCGAAGCCTTGAACGAGGCCATCGCCCGGTTCGAACCGCCTGAAATCATGAATACCGATCAGGGGTCACAGTTCACCGGATCTGCCTGGCCACCCACGCTGACCGAAGCCGGGATACGCGTCTCGATGGACGGGCGCGGCCGGTGCATGGACAACATCTTCATCGAACGGCTGTGGCGATCCTTGAAGCAGGAAGCGGTTTATCTGGAAGACCTGACAGATGGCTTCAAGGCACATTGCGTTATCCGGGACTGGATGATCTTCTACAACACCCAGCGGCCTCATTCAGCCCTTGAGCACAAAACTCCGAGGGAGGCATACCGGGCTGACAGAGACCTGAAATTGGCGACATAAAACCAACCCGGATACACCTTAAATCAGCCGCTCATCCGTCCGGAAAACTGGGACCACTTCATCACTTCGAGATCGGTCAGGTCGCCTCCTGGCGCGGTTACCGGCCAGCTTCCGAATGCGATCAACGCGATGAGCCAGATAGCACTCGATTTCATCGCAACTCCTTGCCGAAAGTGACTCTCGTCAATCGTTGCACACGGCACTCCCGTTGCCACTTGACAACGCACGCACCACAACCGGCGAGGAACGCAGCGAGTAATGTGCATCAACCCATACTCGAACCAAGCGTTAAGTTATGTCTGCATCCGTCCAGCGGAACGCGCACGCACGCGCTGGTACACTGAAGAGGTTCCCCGTCCATGACCGCGAACCAGTCACCTGAACCACGTCGGATCGAATTGTCTATGCGGATGTTGTAGTGAGTCGTGCCCACACGCACTGTGGCTTCAAATCCCGGCCAGGCCGACGGGATACACGGGTCGACGATGAGGAAGTTCCCGTCGCGCCGGATGCCCAGAATGCCATCTATGCCAGAACGGTACATCCAGGCGGCGGAGCCGGTGTACCAGGTCCATCCGCCCCGACCGACATGTGGCGCAACGGAATAGACGTCGGCGGCAACGACATAGGGTTCGACCTTGTAGCGCTCGATATCCGCAGGCGTGAGCGCGTGGTTGATCGGATTGAGTAACGAGAACAGATCGTGCGCCTTCTCGCCCGCACCCGATTTCGCAAAGGCCAAGATCGCCCACATCGCCGCATGGCTGTACTGGCCTCCATTCTCGCGCAGGCCCGGCGGATAACCCTTGATGTAGCCGGGGTCATGCGGCGTCTTGTCGAAGGGTGGCGTGAACAGAAGCGCCATGCTGTCGTCACGGCGGATAAGATGCTTCTCCAGCGATGCCATTGCCGTTGCCGCCCGAGCCGGATCGGCGGCGCCCGACAGGACGGCCCAGGACTGGGCGATGGAGTCGATCCGGCATTCTTCGCTATCCTTCGAACCGAGCCAGGTTCCATCGTCGAAGGTCGCTCTGCGATACCATTCACCGTCCCATGCATGCTTCTCGAGCGCCTCACGGACGGAGGCTGCGTGAGCACGCCAGCGTTCGGCGCGCGATGGGCTGCGGCCTTCCGCTAGGGGGGCGAACAGCTCGATGGTGCGCACGAGCAGCCAGCCGAGCCAGACGCTTTCGCCCTTGCCGTCCTCGCCGACGCGGTTCATGCCGTCGTTCCAGTCGCCGGTGCCGATGAGCGGCAGGCCGAGCTTACCGGTGAGTTCCAGGCACTGGTCGAGGCCGCGGGCACAGTGCTCGAACATGGAAGCGGAGTCGGCCGCCTGCGTAGGATGGAAGAAGGCGTCGTGCTCGCCGGCGCCAAGCGGTGGGCCGTCGAGGAACGGGACGATCTCATCCAGGATAGCGACATCACCCGAAGTATTCACGTAGGTCGCCGCCGCAAATGCCAGCCAGACGCGGTCGTCGGAAATCCGTGTGCGGACGCCTTGTCCAGATTGCGGCAGCCACCAATGCTGGACATCGCCTTCGACGAACTGCCGGCCGGCAGCACGCAGGAGATGGGTCCGCGCCTCTTCGGGCCTTGCCAGCATCAGGGCCATGCCGTCCTGAAGCTGGTCGCGGAAGCCGTAGGCCCCACTCGCCTGGTAGAAGGCTGAGCGCGCCCAGATGCGGCAGGCGAGCGTCTGGTAGAGGAGCCAGCCATTGAGCATGATATCCATCGCGCGATCTGGCGTCTTGACCTGGACCGTCTGCAAAAGGTCAGTCCAGTGGTCCGTGACCTCTCGCAGAACCGCATCGAGATCTGCAACGCGATAACGCGCAAGGAGCGCCCGGACCTCATCCTCCGAGTCGCACTGCCCGAAAAACGAGACGATTTCAACCGTCTCGCCCGCGCCGATCTCGATAGTCTGCTGCAAGGCCGCGCAAGGATCTAGGCCGGCGCCGGTAGTCCCGGAGAGCGACATTCGACCGGTGAGCGCGCGAGGCATTGATGGGGAGCCATAGCGGCCAAGGAATTCGGCCCGGTCGGCCGTCCACGCGGTCTGCCGCCCGCTAAGATCGGCAAAGGCGACACGGCCGGAGGAATTGATGCTCCAGGGATTGCGCGCCAGCATCGCGCCGGTACCTTCATCGATCTGCGTCACCAGGAAGGGCGCCGTGGCGCCACGTGAGGTGCCGAGCACCAGCTCTGCATAGCTCGTGACAGACAGGTGGCGGCGGCGGCTGGAAAGGTTGCGAAGGGTCAGTCGCGATATCTTGATTGGATCAAAAAGAGGCACGTATTGCAGGAGATCGAGCGCGATGCCGTTCGCCTCATGCTCGAAACGGCTGTAGCCGAAACCGTGGCGCGAGACATAGGTGCCGCGGCCGCGGATGGGCTGCGCGGTCGGGCTCCATAGATCAAGGCTTTCCTCGTCGCGGATGTAGATCGTCTCGCCGCTCGGATCGACCACGGGATCGTTCGACCATGACGTGAGCTGGTTCTCGCGGCTGTTTACTGCCCAGGTGTAGCTACTTCCTTCCGCTGAAACCTGTAAGCCGAAACCGGGATTGGCGATCACGTTGATCCATGGCGCGGGCGTGACGGCGCCACCGCTGAGGATCGTCACATATTCCCGTCCATCCTTGTCGAAACCGCCAAGGCCATTAAAGAACTCGAGCGTCGGCGTGTGCGGCGCAGACGGCTCGGAGTTCTGCCGCACGGGCTTTTGCAAGAGAGTGACTGAGGTGTCATTGACGGATAGGATCGGCAAACGATCGAGTTGTTCGGCTATCGATCCAAGGCGTGCCGAGCATATGACACGGGCAATAGAACGAAGCCGGTCACGCGCCTCGGCGCTCATCAGATCAGCGCGAAGGGCAAAGACGGAGCCTTGCGCCAGCTCCAACCCGAAGCGCGGCCGTGACTGGCTGCTGCGCACGGCGGTCTCGATCGCAATCTGCAGGTCCTGCGTATAGGAGGATGCCCGCTCATTGATGATCACCAGGTCGACCGCAAGGCTTTTCATCCGCCAATATTCATGGGCGCGCAGCAACTGGCGGACCTGGGCCATGTCTTGGGGATCGTCTATGCTCAGCAAGACGATCGGCAAGTCGCCGGAGATGGCGAGATGCCAGAGGCTCGATTGCGGACCGGCGCCGCGGACAATATTTTCGGACGACGCCCGGTAGCGGGGGTCAGCATAGAGGATGGGGGCAGCCAGGCGCTGAAAGTCGGCGGCCTCTCCGGCATCGACGTCGAGGTGTCGGAGCTGGACCTGTCCTTGGGTCCACGCCAGTGTCCTGGCGCGTTCGAACGCGCTGCGGTCGTGGTGCTTGTCGATCATGTCCATGAGCTCGGCGCGCGACGATGCGACGATGGTCCAGTAGGCGACACGCGCAACCTTTCCGGGCGCGATCCTCACGCGCTGGCGCAGCGAGAAAATGGGGTCGAGTACCGTCCCAACAGTATTTGAGAGCGAGCCTCCTTCCGCAATTGCGGCCGCGGTGCCTATCGAGCGGCCACGCTCGATGAACTTGGCGCGATCGGTCTCATACTGTGGATCGGAGACGATCTCGCCTTCGACGAAGGCAAGATGGGCAGCCCATACCTGCGGCTCGGCGTGCGAGCGCAGGCGGCGTGTTGCGATGAGCGCGCCGAACTCGGCGAGATGCTCGGTCTGCACGAACATTTTTGAAAACGCCGGATGCGCCCTGTCGGCGGCCGGCGGCGCCAGGACGATTTCGGCATAGGAGGTGACCTCGATCTCACGCGGCCTCCGTCCCCTATTGCTCAAGGACAGGCGGCGAACCTCGCAATCGTCTTCGCCGGAGACCAAGACGTCCATGGTCGTGGTCAGGTTGCCGTCCCGGCGGATGAACTGGGCGCGATCTTCATCGAAGATGACTTCGCGATTTTCGGCGTCGGTGCCGAGAGGCTGGGAGCCCGCGGACCAGAAATCTCCGCTCTGGACATCGCGCAGGAAGATGAAGGAGCCCCAGTCGTCGCGGGTGGAGTCCTCGCGCCAGCGCGTGACGGCGATGTCGCGCCAACGACTATATCCCGCTCCGGCGGCCGTTAGCATAACCGCATAGCGGCCGTTCGATAGCAACTGGGTGACTGGAGGGCCTGACATGGTAGCGGTAAGGCGGCGCGAGGTGGGAATTTCCGTATCCGCAGTAGCCGGGGAAACCTTTACCTCTTCGGCCTTCAGATGGTCGGTCACGACGTTGCGGGGCATGCGTTCCTGCAGCAGGAGCTCGCACGCCTGGATCATCGGCTCGCGGTGAAAACGGGCGCGCATCTCGCCGTCGTGCAGCGTGTTGGCGATAGCGACGATGGTCATGCCCTGGTGATGCGCCATCGAGGTGCGGACGACTGCGACATTCTCGTTGTCGGGGAGCCGGGAGCGGCTGAAGTCGAGCGCTTCGAAGAAGCCGTAGCGGCCGCTGGCGCCCATTCGCGCGAGGCGGGCGTAGTTTTCGCACGCGCCTTGGGGGTCGACCATTGTTGCGAGCCCCGTCGCGTAGGGCGCGATCACCGCATTTTCCGAGAGACCGCGCTTCAGCCCGAGATTCGGAACGCCGAAATTCGAGTACTGATAGGTGAGCTCCATATCGCGCGCATTATAGGCGGATTCGGATATTCCCCAGGGGATGCCGAGCGAGCGTGCGTAAGCCTGTTGGCGCTCCACCACGAGACGGTTTGTCTGTTCGAGCAGGCTACCTGCGGGCGCGCGCATGACGAGCGACGGCATCAGATATTCGAACATGGAACCTGACCATGAGATCAGGGCAGATGCATTGCCGAGCGGTGTTGCCGACCGTCCCAGGCGGAACCAGTGCCGTGTCTCGACGTCTCCCTTGGCGATGGCGAAGAGGCTCGCAAGCCTAGCCTCGGAGGCAAGCAGATCGTAGCAGCTCGGGTCGAGGCTGTCCTCGGCTAGCGAATAGCCGATCGACAACAGCTTACGCTCGGGATCGAGAAGGAAGGCGAAGTCCATCGCCAGCGCCATCTCGCGCGCAGCGGCAGCAAGCGCCTGCAATCGGCTTTTCAGGATAGGGTCAGCCGGCCGGTCACGTGCATGTTCTACCACGGTCGTCTTCAACGCCTCGATCCAGAAGACGAGATCGGAGGCGCTGTCGTCGATATCCGTCGGAACCATGTCGCGCGCCGTAGCGGCGGCTTTGTCGGCTAGGCGCGTCAGCACGGGAGAAATCGCGTCGAGCGTCTGCGGACCGTTCAATAGGGCTTCGATGTCATCAAGCATCGGGGAGAGTTGGACTTCGCGGTGGTTCCCGCTGAGCGCATCCAGCGCCTGACGGGCCAGTTGGAGATTGTCCGTCATGCCGAGCCGGGCATTCGGCGCGGCGCTCTCATCCACCCACGCCTCGCACGCATTGGCGAGCACGATCAGATGTCCGGCGAGATTGCCGCTATCGACCGACGAGATATAAGCGGGTTCGAGGACACGCAGGTCCTGCGTCGAATACCAATTGAAGAAGTGGCCATTGTGCCGTGCGAGCTTTCGCATGGTTTCCAACGTGGCTTCCAGCCGCTCCACGGTTTCGACCGTACCCGCCCAGCCGAAGTCGCGGGCGGCAACCGCGGAGATGAGATAGAGACCGATATTGGTGGGTGACGTTCTGTGCGCGACGACGGGCTTCGGATCCTCCTGGAAATTGTCCGGGGGCAGCATGTTCTCCTCGGGCGTCAAGAAGGTCTCGAAGAAGCGCCACGTGCGGCGCGCGATCAGGCGCAGTTCGGTCGCATCCGGATCGGAAACCGCAAGGCGCGGTCCGGCCTTGGGCGACCGGCTCACCCACAAGGCGAACACCGGAGCGGCCAGCCACAACACGGCGAAGGGCAGTACGAGCGGCCAGAACGAAGGCGAAAGGGCAATGGCACCTAAGGCCAAGACAAGCCCGAGCAGCGTGCCGGATGCCATGCGGCGATAGAAACCGGCGAAGGTCAGACGCGGGCTTCCCTTCGACTGTGCGGCCGTTGTCCATTCCAAGAGATGCCGGCGGGTCCAGGTGAGGCGCACCAGTGTCCTGACAACGGCATCGGCCATTCGCCACGCATTGTCGGGCAGGAAAACTATGGAAAGAATACTCTGGAAAGCTGCCAGCCGCAGGTCCGCGGCGAGTGCCGCGAAATGATTGCGCATCCGAATTCCGGCGCGACGCGGCACGAGGGAGAAGAGGATCGGCAGGAATGACGGGATGGCGACGGCGGCAATGAGAAGAGCAGTCCCCGTTATCGCTGCCGGCAGCGGCATCAGCCATGTGAGTGCGAGCGCCAGGAGCGTGAACGGCGCTAGTAGCGACCGCCTCAGGTTGTCCAGCATCTTCCCGCGACCGACGGAGGGAAGCCTGGGGCGCTCTCTTCGCAGTCCCGCCACCCAGGGAAGAAGCTGCCAGTCGCCACGCGTCCAGCGATGCTGGCGTTTGGCTGCGACGTCGTATCGAGACGGAAATTCTTCGATCACCTCGACATCGGAAGCAAGCCCCGCGCGCGCGAACACGCCCTCAAAGAGATCGTGGCTGAGCATGGTGTTCTCTGGCACACGGCCAGCCAGCGAAGCATCGAAGGCGTCAACATCGTAAATGCCTTTGCCGGTATAGGTGCCTTCGCCGAAGAGATCTTGGTACACGTCAGAGGCGGCAGCCGCGTAGGGATCGATGCCGCCGGGGGCAGAGAAAACGCGCTGGTAGAAAGATCCTTCGCGGCCGACGGGAAGTGAGGGCGTAACGCGCGGCTGGAGAATGCCATAGCCGTCTACAACGCGTTGCTCGGCATCGCTGAAGCGCGGGCGATTGAGCGGATGCGCCATTTTGCCGATCAGCCGGTGCGCGGCGTCGCGCGGCAGCCGCGTGTCGGCGTCCAACGTGATGACGTAGCGCACATTGGTCGGCACCTGCGGCGGCTTCCCGCCTATGAGCATGAAGGTGGTGTCATTGGCGCCGCGCAGAAGCCGGTTGAGTTCGTGCAGCTTTCCGCGCTTGCGCTCCCACCCCATCCATTGGCCTTCGCCCGGGTTGAAGACGCGGCGTCGATGCAGGAGGAGGAACCGGTCTCCGCTTGGGGCGGGTTCATGACGTCGGTTCAGTCCGGCGATCGCCTCGGCGGCTACGCCGAGCAGACGGGCATCCTCCTCCGTGACCTCCTGATCGGCATCCACTCCATCGGTGAGGAGCGCGAAGACGAGGTCGCCGCCGACGCCGGAAAGGTGGTGAACCTCGAGCCGTTCCGCCTGCTCCAGGAGGTCGGCTTCACTGGTAAGAAGCGTCGGCACCGCGACGAGGGTCCGCATGGATTCCGGCACGCCCTGCTTTAGCGAGAGACCAGGCAGGATCGTCGCGCCGAAACTCCAGGTCGTCGCGCGGTTGACGATGGCCGTCGCCACTTCAGTGGCGGGGAAAAATCCGACAAGAGCAAACAGGACGAGCCAGAAGGCGGCGAGACCGAAAGTCGAAAGAGCCCAGAGCGCAAGCGCCAGCAACACCGCGGTGACAAGCAGGATCGAGCCGATATAGCCGCCGATGCCGAGCCGTGTATTGAGGCGGCTTATCCGCAGCCGCAGCGGCGGCCGAAAACGGATCGCCTGCTCAAGGGCGGGCCTGCCCTGGGCGATCAGATGGTAGCCAGGGTCGCAGGCGCGCTCTGCACTGGCTGCATTGTTCGCCTCAGCTGCGGCTTGGCGTGTAGCATCGAGCGCGTGGTCCACGATCTCGATTTCCGAAAACGTTGAGCCGCGGGCCAATTGCTCGATCGCGTTCCTGTAAAGGTCGCGGGTCGGGAAATCCATGGCGGCAAAGGCGCTTCGCACCCGCAGCCGCTCGTCGACCAGGCTCACGCTCTCGAAAAGCTCGGCCCAGTCAATATCGGAAATCAGCCGCATACTGGTGATGACATTGCGCACGGTGACATTGGATGCGCCCTGCCTCTGCTGAGCATGCTGAACCACGACTTCGACCGACACGCCTTGCAGCGCAAGACGTTCCTCCAGCCATCCAAGCGCGGGCATCATTGCCGGATCCTGGTTCCTCAGCAATTTGGCCAGATGCGCGGCGAAGTCTTCCGACAACGGCTCCGGTGAGCGGGCGGCAATATCGGTTTCGAGCGCGGATTTGTGGCTGCCTGACAAGAGAAGCCGCTCGGCGAACGCCGTTGCGTCCGCGCGCGCCGCGCGGCCCACGGTCATCTGATCGGCCAACCGGCGCAAATTCTCGACAAGGACGATGCGCAGGGTGATTGCCACGGCCCAGAGCTCGCCGATCGTCAGGGGCTGAACCCGCTGATACGCCACGAGGAACCGGCGCAGCTTCTCCCTGTCGAAGAGGCTGTCGGTGTGGGCGACAAAGGCCCAGGCAAGTCCGAGGACCCGGGGATAGCCTGCAAACGGTCCTCCGCTCAGTTTCGGCAGCTGGCGATAATAACCGGGAGGCAAGTCGTCCCTGATCTCGCGGATCTGCTCCTCGACCAGATGATAATTGTCCAAAAGCCATTCCGCAGCGGGAACCACATTTCTGCCGCTCTCCAGTTCAGCCGCACTCGCCCGATAGGCGGCGAGCAGAACGGCCGCATTGCTATCGAGCCTCTTGTGCAGGGACAGGACGGCTGGTGGCCGGTCGGTTACCGGTTGCGCGGCGGCGAGGCTTTCCGCATGCTGATCGAGCCGCTCCGCGCTGAAAAGCTCCTCCCTCACGGGCGCTCCATCGTTCCATGGCGGCAATGGAGAACGATGCCAGTGTAGGCAAGGGATCGATTTCAAGAGAGTGCCTTTCCAGCCCGAGCGTGAGTGGCGCCGAATGGGCTGATTTGTCGGAGATGCGACTCCTGCAGGGTTTCGGGCGGGGAGCGGAACCCGCGTCTACGTGAGTTGGCGGAGGATCAGGACAGCCGAGATTTGCACCGTCAGCTGTGCCACTCCGACGGTGACGGCAGGCCCCCGGCAACGTCGACGTGTGCGCCGCCGCTGGCCTCCGGTAGATGTCTTTCTGAGAAGCGAACGCTCAGAAGCCGCCCGTCGTCCGTCAGGAGATGAAGATCTTCGCGACCAAATAGCTGTCGCAGCGTGTCGGCAGACATCCGGATCTCGCCGCTGCCGATCACTTCCACCGGCTTTCTCAGGAAACCGTCAAAATCGTAGTCTATGTGGGAAAATGTCTTGCCGGCATATTTCAGGACGCCGGCACCATGAATTCGACCAAGATACTGCATGAATGACTATTCCTTGTGAGGACGGCTCGCGAGCGCATCCGCGTCCAGAGCCGCCGCGAGTTCCTCCGGATCCACTTCGACGACCTGATATCGGTCGCTTTGAACGGAAATCGCTGGAATGTGCAGCATCGTGGCCGTACGCCGGTAGGCAAGAAAGGAAAGACCGGAAATCTCCTCTTCGTCGACCACCAGTCGATAGGTCCCCGCGGGCTGCCGAGCGTCAAAGGCGCTCAACATGAAGGACCGCTCGAACGTGATCTCTGTATCGGTGGTGCGAACGGTCATGGCAGCATCCAGTTTTTCTTTCATCTTCCCATGGAGTGATCCGGAGAGCCCCGGCTTATCGGAAATCCGCCGCCGTCAGCACATATATGGTCCTGCGAGCACTCCCGTAGATTTTGCGCGCGACATCGTGGATCGTGGCGCGCGCCGCATCGAATGCGGCAAGATAATCCGCTTCGCCTGCGGTTGCGGTTGCGGTTGCGGTTGCGGTTGCGGCAGAGAGCGCATCAGTCTCGACAAAGAACGGCACCTCGAACATGCCATCATGGCCGATGAAGCGAACGCGCTGCCCGGCTTCGTCATAGCTGCGGCTTCTATTGGGAAAAGCAAGCGTCATATGAATGCATATCTCCATGTATTGGGAGCGTGACACCAATTCCTCTTTCGGGTTGGCGGCACTCCTGACGGGGCGTGTGGTCGACAGCACCGCCCTCTTTCTCCCAGACGCTGATTCCAGCATTTTGGGTTGAACCGAATGCACGACCGACGATGACGGGTACGCAATAAAGAGCATTCTCCTGATCGTCCAAGATCGCGATGAAATCAGGGTCCTGCGGCAGATCGAGCGAGAGCAGCAACGATCTGGCCAGCTTGATGGCGTCGGCCGTGTCAGCCACGCTGCGGCTGACACGGCCGACCCTTGCACGAGCGGTATCGTCCGCGCGGACTCTATAGAATTCGATGATCGCCTTCATTTCGGCACCCGCCTGCGGATTGTAACCCGCTCACATTCGGCTCTTCGTCTTGTCGCGCGGCATACTGCTGTTGCCCGCCTGCGTGACCCGAGAGCCGAGTGGCACCTCCACTTTTGCAGGGGCCTTTTCCTGTTTCGGTTTTCTTATTTCACGGTTGCTGCGTTTCTGCCCTTTAGCCATTGTCAGGCTCCTTCTCTTCGGGTGCAGCATCGCCCGCGGCGGACGGCACTGGTAGCTCATCGAGGCTGTCTTCCGTCGTCACCCGCTCGTGACGTTCATCGTCGTTACGAATGCGATACTGAGGTGAATTATCCTCTCTCGCTGGCAGGATCGCTGTTATGCGGTAGGTTTCTGCCGTTGAGGGCGAAAGGCCGAACCTGTTGTTCATGCGGACGGCTTGTCCAATGGTGAAACGGCGGGCGGGCATGCTCTTCATCTGCTCTGCTCCTTTAGCCGCATGGCTGTGAAGCATGTGTGCAGCACAGCCTTTTGCGGGACGCGGCGCGTCGGTCAGGCGGCAAGCGCTTCAGCACGGCCTTCGGCCGCACGACGGCTGGCGGACGTGTCGCCTGGCATCGTAGCCCAACCGCCCGCCTCGACGAATTGCCGCTTTCTATAAGCCTATATCGGAATCATTCGTGTCATCAGCCGGCTGGGACGATCGAGCTTCCCACACCTATGGATGTGTCATTGCCTTCGACGCGTCGAATCACGACGTAACCAGGAAGGAGCCGGATTTTTCATAGGCTGTTCTTTCGGCGGCCGGGTGTATGGGCCACACCTTTATATAGGCTCTTTGGAAGTCAAATAACAGGAGTTCCAAAAACTATTCATTCAACAAGATTGTTCTTATGAGGGTCCAGCGATATCGGTAATAAAGGTTTTTGGCCGCGGCCTTGTTCCGGCGGCGGACATACCTATATTAACATAGATCGATCTTGTTTGATGAACTTGGTTATGCGCCAAAGGCGCTCTGGCGATTTTCCCTGTCAAATTCGACCGTGACCGCTCGCCGCGTCATGCGCGGCTGGCACAATCGTAACATGCGATTGAAAGGAAATCGTCATGACCATCGGAACCGTAAAGTTCTTCAATGCCACAAAAGGCTTTGGCTTCATCCAGCCCGAGGATGGCGCATCGGATGTGTTTGTCCATATCTCGGCCGTTGAGCGCGCCGGTCTGCACACCATCATGGAAGGCCAGAAGCTCAGCTTCGACGTCGTCCAGGACAACCGCTCTGGCAAGTCCGCCGCGGACAATCTGCAAGCGGCGTGAATTTCATCTTCGACCTGTGACCACGGATGTACTGGCACCGATCGTCGATATGAGGAGGCCGGGCTTCAGCCCGGCCTTTTTGCATTCAACCCAATCGGAAGGAGGCCGATGACATGGCCGAAACCACTACCAAAGACAGTCTTTTCCGGACCGTTAGGCCGGATCCGCAGACCAAGGCCGATCTCACGGACAGCGCGGCCCGGGCAATCATGAAGGCGGAAGCCGATAGTCGCGAAGCCAAGACTCAAAGGCTGCGCCAGGCCCGCCTGGAGATGGAGGAGCAGAGCCCTGTGCCCGCGCCGTCCAAGAGCACCACGAAGAAAGCGAAGAAATTCGTTTCCAATAGTGCAGCTGAGCATCAGGTCAAAGGCGCAATATCGGTGCCTGATTGTAACGCGCGTTCCGCTTGGGCGCAGATGTAGGCTTGGAAATTAGTGGAAAGTAATGTTTCTAGTGGCGCTGCCTTTGAGGCCAGCGACCGCTCCTGGACAAAGGTCCTGGCGCGGTATCGGCAACCCAACCCCGTCCGCAGCACGGTCGAGATAGCCATAACGGCGCTGCCCTTTGCCGCCTTATGGACATTGTGTGCGGTAGCGGCGGTGAACGCCTACTGGTGGGGCCTCTTGCTGACGATCCCAGCGGCCGGCTTTCTGGTCCGCCTTTTCATCTTGCAACATGATTGTGGTCACGGCACTCTGTTCTCGCGGCGCGGCATCAATGACTGGACAGGTCGCGTCATCGGTGTCTTTACGCTCACGCCCTACGATTACTGGCGCCGCACCCATGCCGTCCACCATGCAACGGCAGGCAACCTCGACAAGCGGGGGATCGGCGATGTCAGTACGCTCACAGTCAGAGAATATCGCGCGCTGTCCTGGTGGGGCCGCCTGCGCTATCGGCTCTATCGCCATCCCCTTGTGATGTTCGGTCTCGGCCCCGCTTGGCTGTTTGTCTGTCAGTATCGATTGCCATTCGGCCTCATGCGCGCCGGCATACAGCCCTGGACGTCGACAATCGCCACCAACCTTGCCGTCGCCTTGCCCGTTACCGGCCTGATGTGGCTTATGGGGATCGGTCCCTTTCTCATGGTTCAGGTACCAATCACCCTGATCGCAGCGACTGCCGGCGTCTGGCTTTTCTATGTTCAGCATCAATTCGAAGAAACGCACTGGTCCGAGGGCAACGATTGGAACCTCCACCACGCCGCGCTGCACGGCAGTTCACACTACGATCTTCCTTTTCCTCTGCGCTGGATTACTGGAAACATTGGCATCCACCATGTACATCACTTGTCGGCCAAGGTGCCGTTTTATCGCCTGCCGGAGGTGTTGCGAGATCATCCTGACCTGCGCGACGTGGGCCGCATCACCCTTTTGCAGAGCCTACGCTGCGTGAAACTAGTATTGTGGGACGAAAACGGCAAACGTCTCGTGTCGTTTCGAGAGATACGGGCAGCTTGAGCAATGAACGCGACATGATATTGCGTCTGCCCTATTTCGACTCCCGTGGACAGTGTGACTTCAATGCGCTGATGGTGGCTGGTACCTTTGACCCTTTGCGGCCAACAGTCTCCCACCGCAGCACGCGGCAACCCAACCTCCTTGGATTGTTCCGCCAGGCCGCGGGGAATGAATATCCGGGACATGACCGATCGGAGCAGCACGGACTTACCGCATGAGATAACCGACCGCGTGACGAAGCCCTTCGCGCGATTTCTGAAGATTGAGGCAGCAGCAGGAGGACTGCTGCTCCTGGCGGTCAATCGCCTTGCTCTTGGCAAACTCACCTTTGTCAGCGCAGTTTCTCGCGTTTTGGGAGGCGCCGATCGGCCTTCATTTCGGTGCGCTGGATTTCAGTCGTTCACTGCGGCACTGGATCAACGACGGGTTGATGACGTTCTTCTTCTTCGTGATTTCCCTGGAACTCAAACGAGAGATTGTCCTCGGTGAATTGCGAAATGTACGAACAGCGGCACTTCCTTTCGCAGCCGCCATAGGTGGTATGCCCGCTCCGGTGGCCATCTACCTGGCATTAATGGGCGGCCAACCGGGAATGCATGGATGGGGAAGCGTCATGGCCACCGACACGGCGTTTGTGATCGGGGGCCTCGCGCTGCTCGGCTCTCGTATCCCACCGGCTCTGTGCTTGTTTCTGTTGTCTCTGGCGATTTTCGACGACGTCGGGGCGATACTTGTGGTGGCTGTCGGCTACGGTGATTATTCCCGCAGAGGCTATCCCGTCCTTGTACGGTAATCGGCGGCATTCGGATGCATCGTAAGCAATGTCAGCTTTTCGAATTGCACAATGCAGCTACGATGTCCGATTTTGGTGAAAAGCTACCATTGTCCCGGGCGAAAACCGCGGAGACGGTCAAGCGTTCTCGTTTTCGGAGGAGCCACCATCACCCAGGTCGCGCAGAAAGTCGGGTCGACGGCAGCCAGAAACGCTCCAAACCTGATTTGAATCTATCGATTCAAGGAAATAGCGTGTCGTAGAGGATCGTATAATAGAGTGGTCTAGCGTTGCAGGGCCACGACGAAGAGAAGCGCACTGAGGCGGCGGATATCATCAGGACGCTGGTGGAGGACATCATGCTGACGCCGGTGGACGGCAAGGTCGCGATCTACGTGCGGGGCGATCTCGCTGGAATTCTTACGCTTTCGGTCCAAACGACAAAACCCGCCGCTGATGCGACGGGTTTGTTGGTATCGGTGGTTGCGGGGGCCAGCAACCATCTCAAATTGCTATTTCGTGCAGCAGCATAACCCACTGATTAAAATCGAATATTTATATTTTGGAGAAATAATGTGCCGGAGAATCTCCGAACGCCCGCCGAAACATTGCGATGAAGTTGCTGGGCGTTGCGTAGCCGAGAGCGTCGGATACGACAGCCACAGGATCGCCGCGTGCGAGCATTTCGAGCGCATGCGTCAGCTTCGCCTGCTGTCGCCACTGCGCAAAGCTCAATCCTGTCTCGGCCAGCACGAGGCGGCGTAGCGTCCGCGGCGAGACAGCCCCCCAAGCAGCCCACTCCTCTGCTGTACGGTCATCTTCCGGCCGATCGAGGATGGCCTTGGCGATACGCAGCAACCGCGGATCGGTCGGCATGGGAAGGTGCAGCGGCTCATGCGGCGCGCGGCGGATTTCATCCAATAATACTGCCGCGACCCGTTCCTGTTCCGGTTCGAGCCGCTCCTGCGCCGTCCATGATACTGCGCGTCGAACTAGAGCAAGCATCAGATCGCCTATTGCGATCACGCATGGCTCGCCGGGGAGATCGCCGCTCACCGCCGGAGCCGTCAAGACACTCCAGCCGCTCATCGCTCCGCTGATGCTGACCTTATGAGGCACGTCAGGCGGCATCCATCCAGCACGATGGGGCGGAAGCAGCCACGAACCGTGTGACGTGCGGACATGGATCAGCCCGCTCTCAACGCAGAAGACCTGTCCCCGTTTGTGACTGTGCCAATCATATTCGCGGGTCCCGAGCTGAAAATCAGGAGACGGCCCATCACTGCCCCACAACGCTACCACAGGGGGGCCATCGAGACGGTCGGTGATGTCAATTTCCGTTATGGACGCCTCGGATACCACCATTGGCCACTCTGCATTATATTTTGTCCATATACCGTTACCCTTCCTAGCTCTCTTTGTCCAATGATCCTGTCGTGAAAGCCGCAATTTCTCGACACGGAGCAGAACATGGCCATTGCGATTGCCCGGGCTCTCATCCGCAACGGAACACGTGGCCGCTTCTTCAATGTCGTCGACTTGGTCAATCGTCTGGAAACAGAGACCCGCAATGGCAAGCAGGGCCGCACGGCGGATTACCTCAATCGTCTTGACTTCATCGTCCTCGACGAACTTGGGTACCTGCCGTTCGCCCAGGCCGGGGGCCAGCTCCTGTTCCATCTGATCAGCAGGCTTTATGAACGCACCTCGATCATCGTCACGACCAACCTGGCCTTCGGTGAATGGCCGACAGTGTTCGGAGATGCCAAAATGACGACAGCGCTCCTCGACCGGCTAACCCATCACTGCGAGATCGTTGAGACCGGAAACGAGTCCTGGCGGTTCAAAAACCGTTCTCAAAGCTAAAGCCGAAGAACGACATCACCCGCACTTGGCCTACCCTCTGCAACCCCGGCCAGCGCCGGGCAGGCCAAGTGCTGATCCGTGTCATAGAGGGGGTCAAAATTGGACGCCGATAAGGGGTCAATATTCAATGCCGTTTGACAATCCTCAATTGGACAGAACGTCAAGCCATTGGAAATGCTGCAAAAACAACAAAACCCGCAGCAGATGCTACGGGTTTGTCGTTATCAGTGGTTGCGGGGGCAGGATTTGAACCTGCGACCTTCAGGTTATGAGCCTGACGAGCTACCGGGCTGCTCCACCCCGCGGTAATTTTGCATCCCGG
>NZ_QAYG01000006.1 GCF_003053845.1 Breoghania corrubedonensis | reverse complement strand
TGACCACGCCAATGGTTCAAGCATGGAGGTCTCTCACCTATATTGTAGAACTCGTCCAGTCCTCCACCGTAGGTGGAGGTTTATCTAGGATGTAATGAAGCCGGCATGCATTCGCATGCCGGCCGATCACGCATCAGGCCGACCGCCGCCCGAGCGGGTCCGGCCGACCGGCGATCTTCTCGGTCAGGATGCGGGCTGCCCCGCACGCCTGGGTCCAGCCATTGGAGCCGTGCCCGACATTCAGGAAGAGATTTGCATAGCGCGAGCGCCCGATATGCGCCGGACCGCCCGGAGTCATCGGCCGAAAACCATGCCAATAGCTTGCCTTGGCGTAGTTTGCAGCACCGGGGAAGAGCTCCGCGACCCTGTCGCGAAGCCCGTTGAGAGCCGCGTCCGGCATGGCAGGATCAAAGCCCGCAAGCTCGGCGACGCCGGCCGCGCGCAACCTCGATCCCAGCCGGCAGATCATCACCTTGGAATGCTCGTCCATCACGGAAGAGCGCGGAGCCGCATCGAAATCCTCGATATCGCAGGTGAGCGAATACCCCTTCACCGGATAGATCGGCAGATTGATACCGAGCGGCTTCAGAAGCTTCCCAGCCCATGGTCCGGCGGCCACCACCACCGCGTCGGCCTTGAAGCTCTCCTGCGCTGTTTCAACCGCCTCCACCCGCTGCGATTCGGCGCGAACGGCCGTAACCGGCGCATTGAACACGAACCGGCAACCGCGCTCTGCGGCAAGCCGCGCCAGCGCCTGCGTGAAGAGATGACAATCGCCGACCTCGTCGGTGGGAAGCTGCAATCCGCCGGAAAGCGGCGCGGATGAACGAACCAGTGCCGGCTCGATCTTGCGGACTTCCTCAGGCGACAGCAGGCGATGCTCAACGCCGAGACCGTCGAGAACCCTGGCGGCTCGGCGGCCGCCTTCCGCTTCCTCATCCGTCGCAAACACCTGCAGCACGCCGCCCGTGCCATGGTCGTATTCGATGCCGGTTTCTTCGCGAAGCTGCACGAGGCTCGCCTTGGAGAAATGCGCGATACGCTGCATCGACGTCTTGTTGGCGGCAAAGCGCCCGGCTGTGCAATTCGCGACAAACCGAAGAAGCCATGCCCATTGCGCCGCATCGAAGCGCGGCCGGATCTTCAGCGGCGCACTCGGCTGGAACATCCACTTCAAACCCTTGAACGGCATGCCCGGGGCAGCCCACGGCCCGGCGAAGCCCGGGCAGACCCCGCCCGCATTGCCGAAGCTCGTCTCCAGCCCCGCACCTTCGCGTGCTTCCACAACGGTCACCTCATGACCGTCCGCAGTCAGATACCAGGCGCTGGCGACACCAATGACGCCGGCACCGATGACGACGATACGCATGACTTTCCTCGAAGGCTTTGTTGGCTCAGAAGGTCCCGGGATAGCTCCCGCCGTCGATCAACAGGCTCTGCCCTGTAACGAAACCCGCCTGCGCGCCGCACAGAAAGGCGAAATAGGCGCCGATTTCCTCTGGCTTTCCGTAGCGTCCCGCTGGATTTCCAGCAGCTCGTGCGGCCCAGATTTCCTCGAACGACGGGCCACCCTCCTTGAGCATCCCCTCGATATGCTCGCGTTGGGCATCGCTGTCGACAATACCGGGAAGCAGGTTGTTGATGGTGACGTTGTGGCGGACCGTTTGTCGCGCGAGCCCCGCGGTGAAACCGACGAGCCCGGACCGTGCGCCGTTCGAAAGACCAAGCTCGATCTGCGGGATCTTCACCGAGCGCGAAACGATGTTGACGATCCGGCCGAAGCCGCGCGCCATCATGCCGTCGACCACATCGCGCATGATCATGATCGGCGGCAGCATCATCAGGTCGATGGCCGAGATCCATTCCTCGCGGCCCCAGTCGCGAAAGTCGCCGGGAAGCTTGCCGCCCGCATTGTTGAGCACGATGTCCGGCTCGGGACACGCATCAAGCGCCGCTTGCCGGCCGGCATCCGTCGTGATATCCGCGACAACGGTGGTGACCGCAACTCCAGTCTCCGCCCGGATCGCCTCCGCGGCGTCCGCAAGCGTCGTCTCGGTGCGCGCGACCAGTGTCACGTCGACCCCTTCGCGGGCGACTGCGAAGGCACAGGCAAGGCCCATTCCCTTGCTGGAGCCGGTCAGCAGCGCCTTGCGGCCTCGAATTCCAAGATCCATCAGCGTTCCTCTTCGCCCGATCGCCCTGCGCGTTCGATCCGCACCAGCGCGCTGAGTGCCGCGCAGCCCTGGGCGAGTTGCGACGTGCGCCGGTCGGACGTCAGTACATTGGGATTGCCGTTTCGTTCGGTCCCGTCACGGCCCGGTTCGAACCATGCCCCCGTCGGCATGACGAGGACGCCTGCGCGCAGGCTTTCATCAATCTTCGCGGTCGCCAGACATGCCCCACGCGCGTTCCACAGCCGCACGCGGTCGCCATCGCGAACCCCGCGCGCATCCGCGTCCACCGGCGCGATCCGCACAGCCACCGGGCCGTTATGCTCGTGCGCCTGATACAACTGGCTGTGGAGCTGCTTGGCCGGCTGGTTGGTCACGAGGTGAAGTTCGTCAGATTCCGCATTGCCGAGCCATTCGTTCGGCGCGATCCAGCTGGGATGGGCCGGGCAATCGTCATAGCCGAAGCCGGCGATCGTATCGGAATGGAGCTCGATACGACCGGACGGGGTTGCCAAAGCAGCCCCTTCCGGATCCGCACGAAAGTCGGAAAGAAGCACCTCAGGCATTTCGGGCAAGGGCACGTTCCAGAAGCCCTCCTGCCAGAAGGTTTCAAAATCGGGAACGTTGATCCCTTCTTCCGCCCCCCGTGCCTCCGTCTGCTTCCAGAGCCTGCGAAGCCACTTTTGCTCGTCGAGCCCCTCGTCGAAGGTCTGCCGGCATCCGAGCCGTTCGGCGAGGGCGCGGAAGATGGCGAAGTCGTCACGTGCCTCGCCAACCGGATCAATCAGCCGCGGCATGGCGAAGACGTGCGGATCACGCGAGGTGCCGCCGATATCGTTGCGCTCCAGCGTGGTCGTCGCGGGCAGCACGATATCAGCGCGTTTCGCAGTCGGCGTCCACCAGGGTTCGTGCACGATGATCGTTTCCGGACGACGCCACGCCGCCTCCACCTTTCGCAGATCCTGCGCATGGTGGAACGGATTGCCGCCGGCCCAGTAGACCAGTCGCACATCGGGATAGCGCACCCGTCTGCCGTTGAAGAAAATTTCCTTGCCCGGATTGAGGAAGGCGTCGGCAAAGGAAGCGACCGGAATGCCCATGCCGCGGGAATTGGCGATCCCCTTCATGGCCGGGACGTAACCGCCGCGCGCGGAAGCACCGACCGCATTCATCGAGCCATAGCCGAAACAGAAGCCCCCGCCCGGCAGACCGATCTGTCCAAGCACCGAGGCAAGCGCGACGAGCGCCCAGAACGGCTGTTCGCCGTGATCGGCACGCTGAAGCGCCCAGGCTGCCGAAAGCATCACCCGCCCCTGGCGGATAGTTTCCCAAAGCGTGCGCAGCTCCGTGACTTCGACGCCGGAGATCGCCGACGCCCAGTCGAGCGTCTTGGGCGTGCCGTCCGTCTTGCCCGTCAGATAGTCCGCTAGGATCTCGAACCCGCTCGTGTAACGGTCCAGAAATGCGCGATCCGCCCGGCCTGTGACAATGGCCTCGTGCGCCAGCGCCAGCATGATCGCGGTATCGGAATTGGGACGCGGACGGATCAGCGTTGCATCCAGCCCCAGCGGAATGTCGTCGGCAAGCGGGGAGACGATGACGAATTTCACGCCCTTCGCAGCGGCCTTCGCAATCGCCTCGGGAATGTGATGGTGCCCAGCCCCACCCGACGTTACCCGCCAGTTCTTGGCATTGAGGCCACCGAAAGCGACCACAACGTCACCATCGGAGGCTATCGTCTCCCAGGCGGTTGCCGCGCGCGAAACGCTGTCGGCAGAGCCCAGCACATGCGGCAGGATCGCATGGGCGGCCCCCCAACTGTAGTTGCTCACCTGGTCGGTGAAGCCGCCAGCGGCCGCCAGAAACCGGCGCACCTGAGTGCGCGCATGGTGGAAACGGCCGGCGCTCGACCAGCCGTAGGAACCGCCGAACACGGACTTCGGTCCGTGGTCGACATGAACGCGGATCAATTCCGCGGCAACAATATCGAGCGCCTTATCCCAGTCGACCGGCACCATCTCCTCGTCGCCCCGCCCGGCGCCTCCCGTATGGTGTCCGTGCTCCAGAAAGCTCCGGCGAACATGAGGACGATCGATACGCTGATCGGAATGAACAAGCGCCGGCAGAGCGCCGATCATGTCGGGATCGGCGCCGCTGCCGGCAAGCGGTTCGGCCTTCTCGAGACGGCCGTTGACGACCGTCGCCGAGAAGGCGCCCCAATGGGTGAGACTGGTACGGGCCGTTGTGCCCATGACGATCAGGCCGCGACGGCTTCCGGCCGCACCTTGAGGCCGTACTTTTCGGCGAGTCCCAGGGCGGCGAAGGCCTTGAGCCCGGCTTCGAGGATCGCGGGCGCCGCCGGCTGCAGCGGCTTGCGCAGCGGACCGGAGGGAAGGCCCACTGCCTGCATCAGGGTCTTCATCGAGACCGGGTTGATCGTGGAATAGGCGTAGTGGAGCATCGGCAGGTTGGTGAGCCACGCCTCGCGGCAGCTGAAGGCATCCTCGCCCGTCTCCCAGGGCTTGGAGATGACCGCCATCTCACGCGGAATGATGTTGCCGGTCATGTTCGCCGTGCCGTGGCCGCCAAGCGCCATGGTTGGAATGACGAGGCCGAGATTGGGCGAGCAGCAGCACATGATCGACATGTCGGGCTTCGCCGCACAGACCTGCGCCACCTGACCGACGCGTGTGGTGGATTCCTTCAGCACAACCATGTTCGGGTGCCTGGCCAGTTCCAGCAGGTTGGTCCAGTGCAGATCGGTCTTCACCCGCGGCGGATTGTTGTAGAAGCCCATCGCGAGGTCGGTGCTGTCGAGCACTTCCTTCGCGTAGTCGGTGATCGCGTCGTTGTCGGCGCAGATATAGGCCGGCGCCGCGATGATCGCGCCATCCGCGCCCTCGTCCTTGGCATAGCGCGCGTACTCGATCGTCGTGTCCGTGTTGTTGCCGGTGACGCCGTAGTACATCAGCATCTTGCCGGGCTTCATCTTCACGGTCTCGGAGATGATCCGCTTGCGCTCGTCGGCCGACAGCATGGAGACCTCACCGGTCGAGCCCATGATCAGGACGGCTTCCGTGCCGTTTTCCGCGTGCCAGTTGAGCAGGGTGCGGAAGCCTTCGAAGTCGATGCTTCCGTCTGCATTCATCGGCGTCACGAGGGCGACGAAGGAGCCCTTGGGTTTGATATGTGCCATTGCGTTAGCCTCCGGATTTGATGAGATCGGGCACCAAGAGCTTTGGCAGGCCCAGAACGATATCGGGGAACAAGATCGACAGGATGGCGACCAGAATGGTCAGGCCGCAGATCGGGGCGGCAGCCAGCATCGATTTTCCCAGTGACGCTCCGCCAATCTGATTGGCGACAAGAAGACAGATCCCGTAGGGCGGCGTCACCAGTCCCACAGAGAGAACGATAGTGCTCAAGACGCCCATGTGAATGGGGTTCATCCCGGCCGTGTCCCCCAGCGCCTGAATGATCGGCAGGAAGATCAGCGTCGCGGAGATCGGATTGAGCACCATGCCCACCAGCAGCAGGAAGCCGATCAGCAGCAGGATGATCAGGAACCCGTTCGAGGTGACACCGAGGATGAAGTTCACGACGATGTCGGACGCCCCGAGATAGGCGATCAGCCAGCCGAAGATGCCGGCACCGGCCACCGTGAACATCGGGATCGAGAAGTCGATCACCGCATCCGACAGCAGCTTCGGCACTTCGCGCAGCTTGATGTCGCGGTAGACGACGATCGACAGGAACAGCGCCCAGAGCACCGCCCCGATCGCACCTTCGGTGGGCGTGAAGAAGCCAGAGACGATGCCGCCCAGAACGATGACCGGGATCATCAGCGGCGGGGCGCCCCGTACCAGCACCCGCCCCACGGCGGGAATGCCGGGAAACGGATTGGCCGGAAAGCCGTATCTGATCGCCAGCACATAGGTATAGGCCATCATGAACAGGCCGACGAGCACGCCGGGCACCACGCCACCGACGAAGAGCGCTCCGATCGAGACGTTGCCGAAGGCGCCGTAGACGATGAGGATGATCGACGGCGGGATGATGACGCCGAGCGTCGAGGAGGCCGCCGTCAGCGCCACGGCGAAAGGCGCGGGATAGCCGGCTTCCTTCATGGCCGGGATGAGAATGGAGCCGACACTCGCCGTATCCGCCGCGGCCGAACCGGAAAGGCTCGCAAAGACCATCGAGACGAAGACGTTCACGTGCCCCAGTCCGCCGCGGATATGGCCGACGGTCGTATCCGCGACTTCCAGAAGCCGCGTGGTGATGGACCCTGCGTTGAGGATGCGGCCAAGCAGCATGAAGAATGGCACGGCGAGAAGCGTGAAACTGTCAACACCCGCATACATCTGGTTGACGACGGAGATCAGCGGCAGGTCCTGCTCGAGGATCACGAAAGCCGAAGAGAGGATGAGCGAGAAGCCGATATTCACCCGGAGCGCGATCAGCACGAAGAACGCGATAAGCAGGATGACCAGAGGATTCATGCGACCCTCCGGGTCAGAAGGTCCTGCAGCATTTCTGCCAGGAACAGGATCATGAACGCTCCCGAAAGGGGCAGCGGGAGGAACATCCAGAAGCGGGAAATACCCAATGACTGGACGACGGCAGTAGAGCGGATCATCGTGAGTTCCCAACCGCAGATCAGCAGCAGCAACGCAACCAGCACCCCAGCGACGAAACCGATCCAGTCCGTGGAAAGCTTGACCGTGCGGCGATGCATGGGCAGCAGGTCGACCGTGTAGTGCGACCCCAAGCGCAATCCTGCAGCGGCACCGATAAAGATCAGCCAGGTGAAGAGAAGCTGGGCGACATCGCCGGTCCAGATCATCGGCGCTGCGAGGATATCCCGGGCCAGCACCTGGAGCGCGACGGTAATGATCAGGGCCGCAAAGGCGATCCAGGACAGGATGCGCAGGATTGCGGCCACCCGGTCACAAAGACGGTGTAACATGAGCGTCTTCCGTTGGGGGCCCGCCTGTATAGGGCGGGCCCTCGGAGGCATCAGTTCTTGAGGAGGTCGTACTCGTCGCTAAGGTCGAGTTCCTTGGCCAGTTCGATCTGGAGCGGGGCAACCGTTTCGATGAAGGCAGCCTTGTCCGGATGCGTGACCTTGACGCCGTGTTCGCTCTGCAGCGTCTCGACAAGCTTGGCGTCGTATTCCTTGGCCTTCTCCACACCATAGGCGTTCGCGTCGATCGCGGCCTGCTGGACGATCTTCTGCAGGTCGGCGGGCAGCTTGTCCCAGGTGCGCTGCGAGATCGAGATGTGATTGATCTGGATGGTGTGCTCGGTCAGGGCGAGGTTCGGAGCGACCTCGTAGAGCTTGGACCCGGTATACCCCGGAAGCGAGCTTTCCATCGCATCCGCGACGCCGGTCTGCATGGCCGCGTAGAGTTCACCCCAGGCGACCGTCACCGGAAGCATGCCGAAGGCGGCCCACGTCTTGGCATCCATCGGCGAGGGCGGCGTGCGCATCTTGAGACCCTTGAGGTCGTCCGGGCCGTTCACGACCGTGGCGGCGGTGGACATGTTGCGCGTACCGGAGGCACCAAGCGCCAGCAGCTTCATGCCGACAGCATGTTCCTCGTAGACCTTCTCGAAATGAGCCTGAACCTTCGTGCCCGGGCCAACCTTCGCCAGCGCGTCATCCATGCCGTTGAAGAGATAAGGCATCGTGAAAATGGAGAATTCCGGGATCTGCTGGGCGGCGTTCGACACCGTGGAGATCATCAGGTCGATGGTGCCGAAACCCATTTCGCCGATCACGGCAGGGTCCTGGCCAAGCTGGCCGGCATCGAAGATCTTGACGGCGATTTTTCCGCCGCTCTTGTCTTCTATTTCTTTTTTCATGGCCGAAGCCATGTCGTTATAGGGATGGGGCGACTTTACGAGCGTGTGAAGCCGTAAAGTGTAGTCGGCAGCAAATGCCGAAGCGTTAGCCGCAGCAAAGCCGAGGAGTGTGGCCGACAGGGTCAGTAACGTGCGACGAGCGATATTCATTTTGATGTCTCTGGCTGGTGCTTTTTTTTGAAGGATAGTCCCGGGGCGCCCCGATAAAATCAAATATAAAAATCCGAGGGCCTTATGCGGAAATGTTATGGATAGTCTGTCCATAGTCAGGTCGCTCCTCAATGGTTGCCAGGAATTCTTCCAAAAAGCGCGTGCCTGCCCGTGAGAGCGGGACATCAGCGGGTTTCAGAACTTGGAAATTGAAGGGAATCTTGGGTTCGAAGGGAACCGCACGTAAGGCATCGCCGAATATCCCGGGCGAAATGGGATCAACGATGGCCACCCCGAGACCGAGAGCAGCCAAGCCGCAAGCGGAATAGGAGGGCTGCGTTTCCGCCACCACCTTTGGCGCGATGCCGGCCTCCGCAAAACGCTGCGCCATGAAACTCCACGTAACGGTTCGATAGGTCAGCGCGATCAGCGGCTCGTCTTTCAGATCCTGCGGGCTCAGCGCTGCCCGCGATGCAAGCGGATTGTCGGGAAGCATGACGCAAACGCAATCGGTGCGGAAGGCCGCCAGGACGTCCAGATTGGCCGCAGGGGCCGAATAGGACTGACCAATGCCGAGATCGATCTGGTGGGAGGCCAGAAGATCAACGATCCGCGGCGATGTATGGACGTCGTGGGTGATGCTGATACCGGGAGAGAGATCCGCCAGCCGCTTCATCGCACGCGGCAGGATCTCGAAGCTCACCATGGGCATCGAGGCCACCCGGAACGATGCGCGACGCATGTCCTTGATCTGCCCGGCCACCTTGGCCAGCCGATCAAAGCCGTAGAACATGCGCTCGACTTCCTGAAAGAACTCGTGCGCCTCGGGCGTCGGTTGCGCCTTTCCCCCCAGCCGCAGCAACAGGGGAAATCCGACCGCTCTCTCAAGATCGGCTATGAGCCGGCTGACGGCAGGCTGCGAGACATTCAGCGCATTGGCGGCAGCTGTGATCGAACCATGCCGCATCACCATCCGAAAAGCGTTGATCTGTTTCTGATTCACGTCTTTTTCTTTCATGCGCGCGCGCACTGCACCGCACCAATCTGGAAGTCGGATCCCGGGCAAGGACCTCGTCACCCGCGCGTGTCCAATGCCCGCACCACAACGCATATCTCACAGCGCCTGAAGTCCATTTCCCCGGTCGCCGCATCCCCGGCTTCCGTGTCGCCTCTCAGCTGCGTTTTCCCCACGATGGCCAGCGTAGCGGGCCACCGCAACCGGCGAAACCATGACAGGAAGCACGAAAGATGGAACACGCCAGAAGAACCGGGCCCCTCCATGACGAAAGCGGCTTCCGGCAACCACAGCGGGAAATGCCATAATCAGTTCAATTCAATGAGAAATTCCAGATCACTTCCGGTGCGCTCCCCCGATCTGATTGAAATAATTTTTCAAAAATGTACTCATTCGAGAAACTGCCGCGCGGAAAGGACGGCTCGTTCCCCCTGACCTTTCCGCGCGCGCCCTGAAACAGGATGCGCGGCTCATTTCACGGCGTCCGCCAATCGTCCCGACCACCGAAACGTCGGAAAACCGTTCACGCCTCTCATGACGGCCATCATACGGAAAACGACGAGAGATGAACATCCAGACGAAGGCCTCGCTTAAGGTTCGGACCGAAGGAACGTGACATTGACCATCCCGTCGCGCACCTCGTCTGGTCCTCTCATTTTCAATCCTCGCACCCTCTCGGCAACTTCCGCGAAAACCATGCGGACAATCGGCAAGTTGTCTCAAGCCGCCTGTTCAAATATCCACTTATGCGACCGAATGCCCCTCTACGCATTGTGTGCATTCGCCAATACGGTCGCGACCATCGGCGCCTGTCTGACCTAGGGAGTAGAAACGTGGGAAAGCTCTATATCGTCGGGACCTTTGATACCAAGGCTCCGGAGCTGCTATTCGCGGCCGAAGCCGCACGAAGCGCCGGAGCTGATGTGGTTCTTGTGGACGTAAGCACCCAGGAAACACCGGGGGGCGCCGATATCGACCCGGCCGAAGTCGCCTCTTTCCATCCCGAAGGCGCCAACGCCGTTCTCGGCCAGACGGATCGCGGCGTTGCCGTTTCGGCGATGGCCGATGCGCTTTCCGCCTTGTTGAATGCGCGCGATGATGTCGGCGGCGTCCTCGGTCTCGGCGGCAGCGGCAATACGGTGCTGGTTACCCAGGCCATGCGAACACTGCCCGTCGGCACCCCCAAGCTGATGCTGTCCACCGTCGCCTCGGGCAACACCGCGCCTTATGTCGGGCCCAACGACATCGCGATGATGTATTCAGTTGTCGACATCGCCGGCCTCAACGCCATTTCGCGGCGCGTCATCGCCAATGCCGCCTACGCGGCGGCCGGCATGGTGCTCGGCGAAATTCCGAGCCACGATGCCGACAAGCCGGCCATTGGCATGACGATGTTCGGCGTCACGACCCAGTGCGTGACCCAGGCGCGCAAGACGCTTGAGGACCGCTTCGACGTCGCCGTCTTCCATGCCACCGGCATTGGCGGCCAGTCGATGGAAAAGCTCGCCGAGAGCGGCTTCCTGCATGGCATGCTCGACGTGACGACCACGGAAGTGCCCGATCATCTGATCGGCGGCGTCTTCCCCTGCACAGACGACCGCTTTGGCGCCGCCATTCGCACCAGATTGCCCTATGTGGGCTCGGTCGGGGCCGTCGACATGGTCAATTTCGGTGCGATGGAAACCGTGCCGAAGGAATTCCGCGATCGCAACCTCTACGTCCACAATGCGCAAGTCACGCTGATGCGAACGACGCCGGAGGAAAACCGGGCGATCGGCAAGTTCATCATGGAGCGGATCAACCGCATGGAAGGACCGGTGCGGTTCTTGCTGCCGCTCAAGGGCGTCTCGGCTATCGATGCGCCGGGAATGCCCTTCCACGACCCCGAAGCCGATGCCGCCCTTTTTGAGACGATCCGCGCGGAATGGAAAGCTGCGCCCAATCGCGAGTTGATCGAACTCGACTGCAATATCAACGACAAGGCGTTCTCGGATGCGCTTGCCGAAACGTTCCTCGAACTGATCAGATAGGGTCAAGCCATGACAGAAATGTCCAGAACCGCAATTCTCGCCAAGCTGCGCAAGAAGATCGCCGACGGCTTGCCGATCATCGGCGGCGGCGCCGGCACGGGGCTTTCCGCGAAATGCGAGGAAGCCGGCGGCATCGATCTGATCGTCATCTACAATTCCGGCCGCTACCGCATGGCCGGACGCGGCTCGCTCGCCGGTCTGCTCGCCTACGGCAACGCCAACGACATCGTCAAGGAAATGGCGCGCGAGGTGCTGCCTGTCGTCAAGCACACCCCGGTGCTCGCCGGCGTGAACGGCACCGACCCCTTCATGATCACCGATCATTTCCTCGATGAACTGAAGGAACTGGGCTTCACCGGCATCCAGAATTTCCCGACTGTCGGCCTGATCGACGGCACTTTCCGGGCGAACCTGGAAGAGACCGGCATGGGCTACGCGCTGGAAGTCGACATCGTCGCCGCCGCCCACGAAAAGGACATGCTGACGACGCCCTACGTCTTCTCCGCCGAGGATGCCAGGGCGATGACGCAAGCCGGTGCCGACATCATCGTCTGCCACATGGGCCTGACGACCGGCGGCGCGATCGGGGCCGAGACATCCGTCACCCTTGATGACTGCGTGAAAAAGATCGCCGCGTGGGCGGACGCCGCGCGTTCGGTGCGCGAGGACGTGCTCGTGCTGTGCCATGGCGGACCGATCTCGATGCCTGATGATGCGGCCTACATCATCAAGAACGTGCCGGGCATTGATGGCTTCTATGGCGCAAGTTCCATGGAACGGCTGCCGACGGAAGTCGCCATCCGCGAGCAGATCGAGAAATTCTGCAAGATCCGCCGCTAAGGCGCTTTAGCCTTGGAATGACACGATCCGGAGCCGGATTGCCCGAAAACCCGTCCGGCGGCCGTTCGCAATGAACGGCCGCCGGAATCGTCTTCGGTCACCGACACGCGAGGGCGTTCGACTGCCACCCCTCACACGCGGATCATGAATCCGCAAGCTTGCGGTTCAGCGCGAGCGCGATCAGCGTGCACGCGGCACCCGACAGCAGATAGAGACCCGCCATCGCAATGCCGAAGGTGCTCGAAAGATAGAGCGCCGCGAAGGGCGCGAAACCTGCCCCGAACATCCACGCCAGATCGGACGTCAGCGCCGAGCCGGTGTAGCGGTATTCGTTGGGAAAGCTCGACGCCACAGCGCCGGAGCACTGCCCGAAGGTCAGCCCGAGCAGGGCGAACCCGACCAACATGAAAACGACATCGCCCGTGCCCACCTGGTCGAGAAGCACAGGAGCGAGGCCGCTGAACAGCGCGATCGCAACCGCGCACCATGCGAGCAGACGGCGCCGTCCGATCCGGTCCGCAATCCATCCAGACAGCACGATGGTCACAAGCCCGACCATGGCCGCGACGACCTCGATCATCAGGAATTCCGCCGTCTCATGTCCGCTGACCAGGAACACCCACGACAGCGGATAGACGGTTACCATGTGGAAGAGCGCGAAGCTCGCCAGCGGAGCGAAGGCACCGATGACGATAGCCCTGCCCTGCGCCCGCACGGTCGATATGACCGGCGTGGGCTGAAGGTCCCGGCTTTGGAAAAGCCGGCGGAATTCATCCGTATCCACGATCCTCAAGCGGGCGAAGAGAGCGACCACATTGAGCGCAAAGGCCACGAAAAAGGGATAGCGCCAGCCCCAGGAGAAGAAATCATCCGCCGAGAGCTGGCTGACGAGGTAGGCGAAGAGCCCGCTTGCCACCATGAGGCCGAGCGGCGCGCCGAGCTGCGGCACCATGGCGTACCAGCCACGCTTGCCGGCAGGCGCGCTCAGCGACAGCAGCGACGCGAGCCCGTCCCAGCTTCCTCCAAGCGCGACGCCCTGCCCGATCCGCAGGATCGCCAGGATCATGATCGACGCGGCTCCGATCTGCCCGTAACCGGGCAGGAAAGCCAGACAGACGGTGGATGTTCCCAGAAGAAGCAGCGCAACCGTCAGCTTGACCCCGCGCCCGTGTGCGCGATCAAGCGCCATGAACAGCGCAGAGCCGATCGGACGAGCGATAAAGGCGAGCGCGAAGATGGCGAAGGAGTAGAGCGTCCCTGTCAGCGCATCGACAAACGGGAAGACGAGTCGCGGAAACACCACAACCGACGCGATAGCGTAGACAAAGAAATCGAAAAATTCTGAAGTGCGACCAATGATCACACCTGTGGCGATATCGCCTGGACGAACGGCATGTCCTCCACCCGAAGCGACATTGGGGTTAACCCCTACTAAACCCGACGTAACTTCCATTCTTGGCCCCTATTTCCTCCCGGTACGGACTGGCCGCACCTCTCAGGCCCGAACGAGTATCCGACGTTAGGTAAGTTCATGCAACTGTAGGAGCCCTGACTTCTCTTCCCCGCTTTCGGCGCTCTATAACGGCGCGACAAACCGTCACTGTTGCGAATTATCAATGACCTTTGGTGTGCTGCGTCTGCCTGCGGCCACACCAGTCGCGTTCTTCAATTGAAACACGGGTAACGTCTTGAGTCGGATCCGCGCGCTCTTCGTCCTCCCCCTCCTGCCCCTCCTGGGGGGGTGCAACCTCGTCGTCCTGAACCCAGCGGGCGACATGGCCATTCAGCAACGCGACCTCATTGTGGTCGCGACCCTGCTGATGCTCATCGTCGTGCTGCCTGTCATGGCCCTCACCGTCTTTTTCGCCTGGCGATATCGCAAGGGAAATGACGCGGACTACAAGCCGGACTGGGATCATTCGCTGAAACTGGAGCTGATCATCTGGGCCGCGCCGCTGCTGATCATCATCTGTCTCGGCTCGATCACCTGGGTCACCACCCACATGCTCGACCCCTATCGGCCGCTCGACCGTATCGCCGAAGGCAAGCCTGTTCCAGAGAACGTGAAACCTCTCGAAGTGGAGGTCGTCGCCCTCGACTGGAAATGGCTGTTCTTCTACCCCGAATACGGAGTTGCGACGGTCAACGAGCTGGCAGCCCCCGTCGATCGCCCGATCACCTTCAAAATTACCGCGTCCTCGGTGATGAACTCGTTCTTCATCCCCGCGCTCGCCGGCCAGATCTACGCGATGCCGGGCATGGAGACGAAGCTTCACGCGGTCATCAACAAGCCGGGTGTCTATGACGGTTTCTCCGCCAACTACTCCGGCGCCGGCTTCTCCGGCATGCGCTTCAAGTTCCACGGGATGTCGAACGACGATTTCGAACAGTGGGTCGCGAAAGTGCGTGATGCCGATCAGAAGCTCGACCGGCAGGCCTACTTCGCCCTGGAGCGCCCGAGCGAAAACGTCCCGGCCACCTATTACGCCGGATATCAGGATGATCTCTACCAGCGCATCCTGAACATGTGCGTGGACCCGGCGAAGATGTGCATGGGCGAGATGATGGCCATCGACGGCAAGGGCGGCCTCGGCCTTGAGGGCATCCACAACGTCCTGCCCAAGGAGCTTGAATACGACAAGCACCAGCGTCGAGGTGCCATCTTCGGTCCCCAGCCCAGTTATGTCGCCAGCCTGTGCACGGATACCGATCCGTTCGGCACGCGCGGCGCCGGCGCTGCGGGCAAGACCGTGCAGGAGCAGCAGCCGGCCAGACACTCCAACGTCTCCACGCCGGCCCCCACACCGATTTCCGCGCCGGCCTCGTCCCACACCGCCCCCCGGCCTGACAACATCTGAGATTGTCAAAAACCATGATGAACCACCAACAGACATCCTTTTTGCTGGGTCGGCTGGGCCTCGACTCGCTGCCCCTGCATGAACCGATCCTTGTGGCCACCTTCGCGATGGTGGCGCTCGGCGGCATCGTCGTCCTCGGCGCAATCACCTATTTCCGCCTGTGGGGCTACCTCTGGCGCGAATGGTTCACCACCGTCGACCACAAGCGCATCGGCATCATGTACATGATCCTGGGCATCATCATGCTGCTGCGCGGCTTCGCCGACGCCGTCATGATGCGCCTGCAGCAGGCGATCGCGTTCGGCGGATCGGACGGCTACCTGCCCGCCCACCACTATGATCAGGTCTTCACCGCCCATGGCGTGATCATGATCTTCTTCGTGGCGATGCCGGTCGTGACGGGGCTGATGAACTACGTCGTGCCGCTGCAGATCGGCGCCCGCGACGTATCGTTCCCGTTCCTCAACAACTTCAGCTTCTGGATGACGACCGCCGGCGCCGTGCTGGTGATGATGTCGCTGTTCATCGGCGAATTCGCCCGCACAGGCTGGCTCGCCTACCCGCCGCTGTCCAATATCGCCTACAGCCCGGACGTCGGCGTCGATTACTATATCTGGTCGCTGCAGATCGCCGGCGTCGGAACCTTGCTGTCCGGCGTCAATCTGATCTGTACGATCATCAAGATGCGCGCACCGGGCATGAAGATGATGCAGATGCCGGTCTTCACCTGGACGGCGCTTTGTACGAACGTGCTGATCGTCGCCGCCTTCCCGGTGCTCACCGCCGTCATGGTGCTGCTGTCGCTCGACCGCTACGTGGGAATGAACTTCTTCACGAACGATTTCGGCGGCAATCCGATGATGTACGTGAACCTCATCTGGATCTGGGGCCACCCGGAGGTCTACATCCTCATTCTTCCGATGTTCGGCGTCTTCTCGGAAGTCACCTCGACCTTCTGCGGCAAGCGCCTGTTCGGCTACACCTCGATGGTCTACGCCACCATCGTCATCACCATCCTGTCCTACCTCGTCTGGCTCCATCACTTCTTCACGATGGGCTCTGGCGCGAGCGTGAACTCCTTCTTCGGCATCACCACGATGATCATCTCGATCCCGACAGGAGCGAAGATGTTCAACTGGCTGTTCACGATGTACAAGGGCCGCATCCGCTTCGACCTGCCGATGATGTGGACCGTGGCGTTCATGCTGACCTTCGTCATCGGCGGCATGTCGGGCGTGATGCTGGCGGTTCCGCCGGCCGACTTCTCGCTCCACAACTCGCTGTTCCTGATCGCGCACTTCCACAACGTGATCATCGGCGGCGTGCTGTTCGGGCTCTTCGCGGCCATCAACTTCTGGTACCCGAAGGCCTTCGGCTACAAGCTCGATCCGTTCTGGGGCAAGATCTCGTTCTGGAGCTGGGTCATCGGCTTCTATGTGGCCTTCATGCCGCTCTACGTGCTCGGCCTGATGGGCGTGACCCGGCGCATGCGGGTCTTCGACGATCCCTCGCTGCAGATCTGGTTCGTGATTGCGGCGATCGGTGCGGGGCTCATCGCCGTCGGCATCGGCGCATTCCTCGTCCAGCTCGTCGTCAGCTACATGAAGCGCGAGCAGCTGCGCGACACCACGGGCGACCCTTGGGATGCGCGTACGCTGGAATGGGCGACCTCCTCGCCCCCGCCGGACTACAATTTCGCGTTCACACCCGTCGTGCATGACCTCGACGCCTGGTGGGACATGAAGCAGCACGGCTACAAGCGGCCGCTGACGGGCTACAAGCCGATCCACATGCCCAAGAACACGGGCGCCGGCATTATCCTGGCCGGCCTCAGCCTGATCACCGGCTTTGCGCTCATCTGGTACATCTGGTGGCTTGCGGCGCTGGGCTTCATCGGCCTCCTCACCGTCGCCATCGGCCACACCTTCAACTACAAGCGTGATTTCCACATCCCCGCCGAAGAGGTGGAGAAGACGGAAAACGAACGCACGCGCATCCTCGCCGCACAGGGTTGATCACATGACAGCAACTGCAAGCGCCGCGCAGGACACCGCAACGCGCATCTATCACCACGAAACCGAGCACGCCCATCCGGAAGGCTCCAGCACCCTCTTGGGGTTCTGGATCTACCTGATGAGCGACTGCCTGATCTTCGCGGTCCTCTTCGCGACCTACGGCGTTCTCGGCGGCAACTATGCCGCCGGGCCCGCGCCGAAGGATCTGTTCGAACTGCCGCTGGTGGCCCTCAACACCTCCATGCTGCTGCTCTCCTCCATCACCTACGGCTTTGCCGTCATCGCGATGCAGAACCGCAACCGACGCAGCACCCAGACCTGGCTGTTGATCACCGCGCTGTTCGGCCTCGCCTTCATCTCCATCGAACTCTTCGAGTTCTCGGAACTGATTCACGAGGGCGCAACACCGCAGCGCAGCGCCTTCCTGTCGTCCTTCTTCACGCTGGTCGGCACCCACGGCCTGCACGTTTCCTTCGGCATCGTCTGGATCTTCACGCTGGTGACCCAGATCGCCAAGCACGGCCTTGTGGAAGCCAACCGCCGCCGCCTGATGTGCCTGAGCATGTTCTGGCACTTCCTTGACGTCGTCTGGATCGGCGTCTTCACCTTCGTCTATCTGATGGGAATGCTGCGATGAGCGCTGAAGAGCACGTCATGGACGCCCCCAGGGACAGCCATGGGGACACCCACGGCGACCACCACGACACCGCCCCCGCGCACGCCACGCTCGGCGGCTACATGAAGGGGTTCATCCTCTCCGTCATCCTGACGGCGATCCCCTTCTACCTCGTCATGACGGGGACGCTAGACAAGCACACCACCGTCGGTATCGTCATGGCGATGGCGGTCATCCAGATCGTGGTCCACATGATCTACTTCCTGCACATGGACGCCAGGTCGGAAGGCGGCTGGAACCTTCTCTCGCTGATCTTCACGATCATCGTCGTGGCGATCACGCTGGCCGGCTCGCTGTGGGTCATGTACCACCTGAACGTCAACATGATGCCCCAACACGACATGAGCCAATTGCCGTGAAGCAGACCCATGATGGCGCGGGCAGCGGTGGCGGCGACGCGCCCTCCCCGCGCCATCATCGCAAAAAAGGGGCGCTCGCGCTGGTGAGCGTCTTTATCCTGATCGGAATAGTTGCGGGCTCCGCCCTTGGCGTCTGGCAGGTCCAGCGCCGCGCCTGGAAACTCGATCTGATCGACCGGGTCGAAACCCGCGTTCACCAGCCCGCGAAACCTGCTCCGGGGCCCGACACCTGGCCGACGATCTCCCGCGACGGCGACGAATACCGCCACGTTCGCGTTACCGGCCACTTCCTGAACGACAAAGAAACGCTCGTGCGCGCCGCAACCGATCTGGGCAGCGGCTACTGGGTGCTGACGCCGCTTGAAAGCGCGCGCGGCTTCACCGTGCTCGTCAATCGCGGCTTCGTTCCGCCCGAGCGAAAAGACCCGGCCACCCGAGCGCAAGGACTGCTCGACGCCACCGCCAGCGTGGAAGGCCTGCTTCGTATCAGTGAGCCCAAGGGCGGCTTCCTTCGCTCCAACGATCCGGCGGGCGGGCGCTGGTACTCCCGCGATGTCACGGCGATCGCGAAGGCCCGAGGCCTGAAGAACGTCGCCCCCTACTTCATCGATGCCGGCGCTGCTCCCAATCCTGGCGGCTATCCCGTGGGCGGATTGACGAAAGTCAGCTTCTACAACCACCATCTTTCCTACGCGATCACCTGGTTCACCCTGTCGCTGATGTCTCTGGCGGCCGGGCTCTATCTTGTGCGCGAGGAACGCCGCGCACGCAGGCGCCGGAACGCTTTCCGTCCCGGCGGAACCACCTGAGCGACAGGGAACCGCTCCGGATCGACCTTTTGAGCGCTTTTTGATCAAGCAGGTCTCATTGCCGCGCCTCCTGCCCCAGCGTGCGAAGAGTTTCATACGAACGTCATTCAACCGTCACCCCACTGCAATCGACGGGGTCTAGGGATCAATCGCCTTTCGATTGAACCAAAGTCAGACGCGAATGAACATGACGGGCCGGCAAACAGAAATCATCGCCCTGGTGCGCCAGAACGGCTTCGTGTCGGTCGACCAGCTCGCCGAGCAGTTCGCCGTGACCCCGCAGACGATCCGTCGGGATGTGAACGCACTGTGCGACGCCAACCTTCTGCGCCGGCGACATGGCGGGGTGGAAAACCTCGATCCCACCCTCAACGTTCCCTATGACGCACGCCGAGTGACGCGGGCCGAAGCCAAGCGCCGGATCGGGGCAGAGGTCGCCAATCTCGTCCCGAACCGGGCCTCGGTGCTGATCGGCATCGGTACCACGCTGGAAATGGTCGCCGAGGCACTCGACCGGCACGAGGACCTGACCGTCGTCACCAACAACCTGAACGCGGCGATGCGGCTCAGCACGAGCGGCTCCAACCGGGTGTTCATTCCCGGCGGCATGCTCCGCCTGCCCGACCGCGATCTCCTGGGTGCGGAAACCGAAACCCTCTTCCACTCCTATCGCGCCGATTTCGGCATCTTCGGCGTCGGCGGCATCGAGCCGGATGGCACGCTTGTCGATTTCGACCGCGCCGAGGTTCAGGCCCGCGAAGCGATCCGCCAAAGCTGCCGACAGGCGATCCTTGTCGCGGATCGCTCCAAGTTCGGCCGTCCCGCGCCCGCCCACGGCGGCAGCCTGTCGGATGCCGACATCATCGTGCTCGACGGTCCGCCGGAGCCTGATCTCGTGCGGCTTCTGGATGAAGCGCAGGCCGATGTCCGCATCGCCGCCGATCTGGGCATTGCCGGAGGAGACGCGCTTTGACCGACACTCCCTTCGTCCAGTTGCAGGGCATTTCGAAGCATTGGGGCGCAAGCCTCGGCGTGGACAATCTCGACCTCTCGGTCCCGCGCGGCGCCTTCGTCGTCCTGCTCGGCCCCTCCGGCTGCGGCAAGTCTACGACGCTTCGCCTGATCGCCGGCCTGGAGGAAGCCGACAGCGGCCGCATCCTGATCGACGGCCGCGACGCGACATACGCCTCGCCGGCAGAACGCTCCCTGTCGATGGTCTTCCAGTCCTATGCGCTGTTTCCCCATCTGAGCGTCGCGGAGAACATCGTCTTTGGTCTCAAGGTGCGCAAGATCGCTCGCGACGACCGTGACGCGCGGCTGAAACGCGCCCTCGCCCTCACCGGTCTCGAAGGCTACGAAGACCGCAAGCCGGGCGAACTTTCCGGTGGCCAGCGTCAGCGCGTGGCACTCGCACGTGCGGTCGTCGCCGACCATCCGCTGTGTCTGATGGATGAACCGCTGTCCAACCTTGATGCCAAGTTGCGTCATTCGGTGCGCCAGGAAATCCGCGCCCTGCAACGCCGGCTCGCCATGACGGTGATCTACGTCACCCACGATCAGACAGAAGCCATGACCATGGCCGACATGGTCGTGCTGATGAAGAATGGACGTATCGAGCAATCGGGCAGCCCGGCCGCACTCTACAAGCGCCCGGCCACTTCCTTTGCCGCCAATTTCGTCGGCAGTCCCCCGATGTCTCTCCTGCCGGGCACCGCCGTGGCCGCGGTGACGGGGCACTTTCCCGATCCCGAGGCCGTCACCATCGGCCTGCGCGCCGAAAGCGTCCGCCTCGCGGGAACGCACGACGCCATCGTTCACGGGTCGGTTCGCCAGAGCGAATTCCTTGGCGCGGAGACCTTCGTCGTTCTGGAAATGCCCGGCGAAGGCACGCTGACCGCCCGTCTGGCGGGCGAGGTCGATCTCTCGCCCGGCAGTTCCGTTGGCCTCGCCTGGGACTGGGCCGACGTTCATCTCTTCGACCGGGAAAGCGGCAACCGCCTGCCCGGACTTTCCGATCCCGCCGCCTGGAACAAGAGCGCACCCAGCGGCGAGGTGGCCTCTACGGCCCCCGGTTCATGCGCAGCAGAGCAAGAGTGACACCCACCATGACGAGGAATTTCACGCGAGCGGCCCTGCTCGCAGCGGCGATGTCGGTAACGAGCGTTACCGCCTACGCCAAGACCGAGCTGACCATGTACTACCCGATCTCCGTCGGCGGTCCGCTGACCGAGGTCGTCGACAACATGATCGAGGGCTTCGAGGCGAAGAACCCGGATATCGACGTCAACGCGATCTATGCCGGCAATTACGACGACACCCGCGTGCGCGCGCTGTCGGCGATCCGCTCCGGCGAACCGGCCCAGCTTTCGGTGATGTTCTCCATCGATGCCTACGACCTCATCGAGCAGAACCTGATCATCCCCTTCGACGATGTCGCCAAGACAGACGCGGACAAGCAGTGGCTGAAGAGCTTCTACCCGGCGCTGATGGCCAACGGCCAGATCGATGGCAAGACCTGGGGCGTGCCGTTCCAGCGCTCCACCATCGTCATGTACTACAACAAGGACATGTTCCGCGAAGCCGGGCTCGATCCGGAGAAGGCGCCGACGACCTGGGAAGAGATGGTCGCGGACGCGAAGACGCTCACGAAGGAAGGCCGCTGGGGCATCGAGATCCCCTCGACCGGCTATCCCTACTGGATGTTCCAGTGCTTCGCGATCCAGAACGGCAAGGAACTGATGAGCCGTGACGGCACGAAGACCCACTTCGACGATCCGAAAGTGGTCGAGGCGCTGGAGTTCTGGAAGTCGCTGGCCACCGACGCCAAGGTCATGCCGGAAGGCACGACCGAATGGGGCACGCTGCGCCAGGCCTTCCTGCAGGGCCAGACGGCGATGATGTGGCACACGACCGGCAACCTGACCGCCGTGCGCAAGGGTGCCGACTTCGACTTCGGCGTCGCCATGCTTCCCAAGCACGAACAGCCTGGCTCGCCGACCGGCGGCGGCAACTTCTACCTGTTCAAGGGCGCGACGCCCGAGCAGCAGGAAGCATCCCTCAAGCTCATCAAGTACATGACCGCGCCCGAGCAGGCCGCCCAGTGGTCGATCGCCACCGGCTATGTCGGCGTCAGTCCGGCCGCCTACGACACCCCGGCTCTGAAGGATTACGCCGCCGAGTTCCCGCAGGCCGTCGTCGCCCGTGACCAGCTGAAGGTCGCCATTCCGGAGTTCTCCACCTACGAGACCGCCCGGGTCCGTGAAGCGCTGAACAATGCCATCCAGGCAGCGCTTACCGGCTCCAAGACACCGAAGGACGCTCTGGCGGAAGCCCAGGCGACTGCCGAGCGTCTCCTTCAGCCATACCGCTGAGCCCACCGATGCCGGAGGCGGTCCGTACCGCCTCCGGATCCTTCCCCTGCCGCGCCTGAAGGCGGGCATGGAGACATGACGGAATGACCGCAGGCCGATCCCACGAAACCAGGCGCTACGCGCTCTACGGCTGGCTGCTGCTTACCCCGGCGGTGGCGCTCATGTCGCTGTTCGCCTTCATCCCTGCCGGCGCCACCGCCTGGGCGAGCCTGTTCTCCCGCGGCACCAACCGCCGGCCCGCCCATTTCGCCGGCCTCGACAACTACACCCAGCTCTTCGCCGATCCCACATTCGCGAAAGTCGTCACCAACAACCTTCTTTATGCCGGCGTGACGATACCGGTCTCCACCGCCATCGCGCTCGGCATGGCGTTGTGGGCCAATGCCCGCATTCCGGCGCGCGGCTTCGTGCGTGCGGCCTATTTCACCCCGACCATGCTGCCGATGATCGCGGCCGCCAACCTGTGGCTGTTCTTCTATACCCCCGGCATCGGCGTCATCGACAAGATCGCCGGCCTGTTCGGCTTCGGCCCGACCAACTGGCTCGGCCAGCCCGACACCGCTTTGTGGGCGATCATCGTAGTGACGATCTGGAAGGAGAGCGGCTTCTTCATGATCTTCTATCTGGCGGCACTCCAGACCATCCCGCCGGACCTGCACGAAGCGGCCCGCATCGAGGGCGCCGGCCGCTGGACCTACACCCGCCGCGTCCTGCTGCCGCTGCTGATGCCAACGACGCTGTTCATTCTGGTCAACGCGCTGATCAACTCCGTCAAGCTGATCGACCACCTTTTCATCCTGACCAAGGGCGGGCCGGACAACGCCTCCAAGCTCATCCTCTACTGGATCTGGGAAATGGCCTTCTCCTATTTCGACGCCCCCCACGCCGCCGCTATGACCGTGCTCGTGCTGATCGTGCTGGGCATCGTCGCCGCCATACAGTTCCGCGTGATCGACCGCAGGGCGCATTACAGATGAGCACCGCATCAATTGCCCCAAGGCATACGCGCACCAGATGGATCGATCTCGACGCGGCCGGCGCGCTTGTTCTGGCACTGGCCTGGATCGCGCCGCTGCTGTTCGCCGCATGGGCCGCCTTCCACACACCGCACGCCGCGGTCTCCTTCGACCTGACCGCGCCCTGGACGCTGGAGAACTTCGCCACCGCCTGGGAACGGGCGCCATGGCTGCGCTATGTCTTCAATACGGTGATGCTGGTGACGATCGTGCTCGCCGGACAGCTTGTGCTGTGCACGCTCGCGGGCTTCGCCTTCGCCCGCTTCGCATTCCCGGGCCGCGACGTCGTCTTCATCCTGGTGCTGCTGCAGCTCTTCATCCTGCCGGAAGTGCTGATCGTCGAGAACTACGCCATCGTGTCGAAGCTTGGCCTCGCCGATACGGTCTTCGGCATCGGCCTGCCCTACATGGCGAGCGCCTTCGGCATCTTCCTGCTGCGCCAGGCCTTCAAATCCGTTCCCAAGGAGCTTGAGGAAGCCGCCCGCATCGAGGGCTGTTCCTGGGCGGGCGTTCTATGGAAGGTCTACGTGCCGGCCGCGCGGCCGACTTATCTCGCCTATGCGCTGGTCTCGGTCGCGACCCACTGGAACAACTTCCTGTGGCCGCTGGTGATCACCAATTCCGTGGAAACGCGCCCGCTCACCGTCGGCCTGTCGCTCTTCGGTGCGCCGGAGAGCGGGGTAAATATCTCCGTCATCAGCGCCGCGACCCTGCTCACCATCGCGCCGCTGCTGGTCGCGTTCCTGATCTTCCAGCGCCAGTTCGTTCAGGCCTTCCTGCGTGCCGGAATTCGCTAGCGCACTTTGCGGGCCAGATTGAATCGATCTGGTTGAGCTGAATATGCTCAACGTATTGATCCGGAGCGGTCAGCGGACCCTGGAAAGCAACGCGGCCGCTCCGCCCAGACCCGCGCGAAACGCGCCATCGAAGGTCTCGGTCGCCTCTTGCCATTGCCGCGCCTGACCGCCGACCATGATCCGCCAGCTGGAGTTCCAGACGAGTTTCTCCGCGTCCCAGACGAGAACACAGCTCAAAACGGTGTCACCGCCTGTTTGTTCTGCGACGCTCTCGAGGGCTGCCTGCGAAGGGCCCTCGATATTCGGCGGACCGACATCCATGCCGTCGAGCGTGGCGGCGTGCGGCAAGGCGACCGCCATCCCCAGCTTCTCCGCCTCCGCCAGAAGGGCGTCCCGCTGGCCGACGCCTTTCTCGGCGTCTCTCGTCATGAAGAAGCTGCTGCCCTGAAATTCGACCTTCACGAGCGGCGTGATGATCGGACGGGGAAGTGCCCACTTGCGAAACCCGAGTTCCTTGATGATCCCGTCGATCTTCGCGGGCACGAAATGAACCGTCAGATCATAGGGGCGGTCGCGCGAGCCCTGTTCGTCGTGATGAGGAATTCCTTCCATCCGGTCGCGATAGCCGTATCCAGACACGTAATCGCCCGCCTTCGCGGCATAGGCCGCGAAGGCCTTTCTTTCCAGGATCTTCGTCGCGCCGGTCACCTTTACGAGCACGCTCGCAAACGTCGCCTTGATGCCCGGCACCCGCGTCTCTTCGCGCTGTCCGGTGACGAAGGTGGTAGCACTGTAAAGATCGGCATCATCGATCGCCGTCGCCCCGAGGGAAATCTGGGCCGACAGCCCCAGCACAAGGAATGCAGGAACAGGACACGAAAGTACCTTGAAGAATGCGCGCATGCATCACCCTCCCCATTCATCCGCCTTCCTCGTCCCGGGCATCCATTCAGTATGAGCGAGAATATGTGATCATGACCACAGCAAACATGCGATGAAGTTCCGCCACGCACCACTCACGTCAGCCTGAGCAACAGCCCCGCGATCAACTGCGCACGCTCGACCAGACTGTCGACATAGATGTGCTCGGTGAGCGTATGCAGCCCCTTGCCGCGCACGCCGACGGAATCGATCGTCGGAATGCCCATGGCGCCGGTGAAATTGCCGTCCGAGCCGCCGCCCGCACTGCAATGGGGAAGGTCGAAGCCGATCTCCGATGCGATCTTCTTCGTCACCTCGTAAAGCGCCATGGTGCCTTCATCCGGCTCCCACACCGGCCGCGTCACCCCGCGCGTGACCTCGATGATCACATCGTTTTCCTCGCCGGAGAGGGCCAGCATGCGCTTCACGCCCTCGTCGAGATCGTGCTGGCGCTTGGCCATCGAGAGCACCTGCGCCTCGCACGAGGACGACACGCAATTGACCCACTGCCCGGCATGGATGACGCCGACGGAGAAGGTGCAGTCATCCGTCGTCATGGCCTCGATCTCGAGGATCTTGCGCGCCATGGCGGCAATCGCCGAGCGCCCCTCCTTGAGCGACCAGCCGGCATGGCTCGGCCGGCCCGTCGTCTTGATATTGAAGCGCGCGATCGCATAGCGTCCCGTCACCGCGGAACCGTCGTGGTGCGCGGGTTCCGGCACCAAGACGTACTTGTTCTTTGCCGCCTCTTGCTCGATCAGATTGCGGGTCGATGGCGTCCCGACCTCCTCGTCGGGTGTCAGCAGGACGGTAACGGGAAGCGGCGTCTCGATACCCGCCTTAACAAGCTGCCGCAGGGCTTCCAGGCTCACGAAATTGCCGGCCTTCATATCCTGGATGCCCGGCCCGTAGCAGCGCCCGTCCTCCACCTTGAAGGGCAGCACGTCGAGCGTGCCCATCGGGTGGACGGTGTCGAGATGCCCGCTGATCAGGATGCCGGGCTTACCCATGTCCTTGTGGGGAAACTTCGCGCGCAGTGACCCGCCAAAGCCCATGCGGCCCGGGATACGCTCTATCTCGGCGCCGGCTGCGGCGAAGTCATAGGTCGCCAGATCCATCATCCGGTCGACGGCCGCCGCATCGTGGGTCGGGCTTTCGCACTCGATCCAGGGTCTCAGGCCGGCGATCATCTCGTCGGTATCAAAAGGCAGGGCCTTGTAGTCCATGGCAATCACCTTCGCAGAACATGCTGGAAAAACTAAAGCGGCAACCGCGTCTCGATGAGGCGGGCCATGATCGAGGCGCCGACCGGCAGCATGTCGTCATCGACGACAAAGCCCGGATTGTGGAGCGGAACCGAGCCCTTGTGCCCGATCCGGCAATAGGCGCCCGGCACGACCGCCAGCATGTCGGCGAAATCCTCGCTCCCCGTCACAAGCTTGCTCTCGTAACGCACGTTCGTCTCACCGACGACGTCTTGCGCGGCCTTCAGGTAGGCTTCCGAGAGATCCGCGTCGTTATCGAGAGGCGCGAACATCTGCCAGACCTTCGCGTCGATATCGACTTCGAAGCTTTGCGCCAGACCGGCGCAGATCGTTTCCACCCGGGCGTGCATGGTGTCGCGCGCGTCGTTGGAGAAATAACGGATGGTCCCCGTGATCATCGCCTTTTCGGGCACCACGTTGTAGGCGGAACCCGAATGGATCTGGGTGACCGAAAGCACCGCCGCCTCGGTCGGGTCCACGTTCCGGCTGACGATCGACTGCAATGCCTGCACGAGCTGCGTCACGACGACGATCGGATCGCGCGACTGATGCGGATGCGCCGCATGGCTGCCGACACCGGTGATCGTGATCTCGAAGAGACTGGCGCCTGCCATCGCCACGCCCGGCTTGATGGTGAAGGTATTCTCCTCCGCACCCGGATCGTTGTGCATGCCGTAGATCTCGTCACACGGGAACTTTTTGAAAAGCCCGTCCTCGATCATCGCCCGCGCGCCGCCGAGCCCCTCTTCAGCCGGCTGGAAGATAAAGACCACGCGGCCATCGAAATCGCGCGTCTCGCTCAGGTAGCGCGCCGCGCCCAGCAGCATGGTGGTGTGCGCATCGTGCCCGCAGCCGTGGAAGCGGCCGGGATTCTGCGAGGCGTAAGGCAGGTTCGTCTGCTCGTCCATCGGCAGCGCATCCATGTCGGCGCGCAGCCCGATGGTACGCGTGCCCGAGCCCTTTCCCTCAAGCACGCCGACGACGCCGGTCTTGCCGATCCCGCGATGAACCTCGATGTCCCAGGATGCCAACATGTCGGCGACGATGGCGGATGTGCGCTGCTCCTCGAAGCCGATCTCGGGGTGGGCGTGGATATCGCGGCGGACCGCGGTCAGTTCTTCCGCATAGGTCGTGATCTTCGGCAGGACGGTCATGAAGGTTACTCCGTAGGGACTTGAAGGTCGGTCTTCTCAACTGAAGCGGATGGCAGCGCCCGGAAATTGGCGAAGTCCCAGCCACGGCCGGGGGCTGCCTCGATGAGCGAGCGGGTATAGGCGTTACGCGGGTTGCCCAGAACGTTGGCGGCCGTATCGTGCTCGACGATCCGCCCCTTCTGCATGACGACGACCTCATCGCAGATCTGTGCCGCGACCCGCAGATCGTGGGTGATGAACAGGATCGCGATCCCGAGTTTTCTCTGCAGTTCGTCAAGCAGATCGAGCACCTGCGCCTGCACCGACACGTCGAGCGCGGAAACGGCTTCATCGGCCACCAGCACGTCCGGCTCCATCGCGATGGCACGCGCAATGGCGATGCGCTGGCGCTGGCCGCCGGAAAACTGGTGCGGATAGCGGTCGATCGCATCTTCCGGCAAGCCTACGAGCGCAAGCAGTTCCCGCGCCCGCGCCATCGCTTCACCGCGTGCCTGACCGAAATTGAGCGGGCCTTCCATGAGGCTCTGCCCGATGGTCCAGCGCGGGTTCAGCGAGCGGAACGGGTCCTGGAAAACGATCTGGATATGCCGGCGGTGCGGCCTCAACTTCTGCCGCGACAGGGTGGAGATCTCGGTATCGCCCACCTTGATGGAGCCGTCCGTCGGATCGATCAGCCGCATGATGCAGCGCGCGACGGTGGATTTGCCCGACCCGCTCTCGCCGACAATGCCGAGTGTACGCCCGCGCGAAATGGCGAAAGAGACGTCGCGTGCCGCCTTCGTCGGCTCCCGGCTGACGAACCAGCCGCCGCGCCCGTAGTATTTCATCAGCCCCTCGACCTGAAGTACCGGCTCGCTGCCCGCATCAGCGCGCGGCGGTCGAGGCACGAGGCTCGGCACGGCGCGCAACAGGGAGCGGGTATAGTCCTCCCTCGGCGTCCGCAGGAGATCACCCGACGACGCCTGCTCCACGATCCGGCCGTGCTTCATCACATGTACCGTGTCGGCGATTTCCGCCACCACGCCCATGTCGTGCGTGATGAACAGCACCGCCGTGCCGTGCTTTTCCTGCAATTCCGCGATCAGGCTCAGGATCTGTTTCTGGGTGGTGACGTCGAGTGCAGTGGTCGGCTCGTCCGCGATGAGAAGCTGCGGCTCCAGGATCAGCGCCATCGCGATCATGATCCGCTGGCGTTGGCCACCTGAGAGCTGATGGGGATAGGAGGCATAGATCCGCTCCACCTCCGGCAGATGGACCTGATCGAGAATATCGAGCACACGGCGCCTCTTCTCGTGCTTGGGTAGCCTGACATGGGCGTCCAGCACTTCCTCGATCTGCGCGCCGACCCGGATAACCGGATTGAGCGCCGTCATCGGCTCCTGAAAGACCATGGAAAGATGGCTCGCGCGCATATCGCGCATGGCCTGCGGCCCCAGATCAAGCAGGTTCTTGTCCTGAAGGACGATACGCCCGCCGCTCACCTCCAGCACGCCCTTGGGCAGCAGCCCCATGGTCGCGAGCGACGTCACCGACTTGCCCGACCCGCTCTCGCCAACAAGGCAGGCGGTCTCGCCGGACCGGATCGTCAGCGACACGTCATCGAGAATAGGCCGGGCGTCCCTGTTTCCGGCGAGCCGGACCGACAGGTTCTCGATCGAGAGCAGCGTCGGCGCGCCGGCAAAATCGCGGGACTTGAACTCCATCGCTCAGGCCTCCCGCTTCTTCAGGCGCGGATCGAGAAGGTCGCGCGCGGTATCGCCCAGAAGATTGATCGACAGGATGCACAGCGAGAGCATCAGCCCGGGCCAGAAGATCAGCATCGGCTTGATCTGAAAGTAGAGGCGGCCCTCCGCCATGATGTTGCCCCAGGTCGGGATCTCGGTGCTGACGCCCGCCCCCAGAAACGACAGGATCGCCTCCACCAGAATGGCCGAGGCGCAGATGTAAGTGCCCTGCACGATCAGCGGCGCCAGCGTGTTGGGCATCAGGTGCTGCCACAGGATCTTCGGCATGGAGGAGCCAAGCGCGATCGCCGCCTCGACGTAAGGCTCCTCGCGCACGGACAGCACAACCGAGCGCACGAGCCTCACGACGCGCGGGATTTCGGGAATCGTGATCGCGCTGATCACCGACCACAGGCTCGGCCCGTTGAGCGCCACGAGCGCGATCGCCAGCAGGATCGACGGGATCGCCATGAGACTGTCCATGATCCGCATGACGAGGGCATCCGCCGCCCGGAAGAAGCCGGAGACGAGGCCGATGAACAGCCCGAGCGCGACGCTGACCATGGCCGCCCCCACACCAATGAAGAGCGACACGCGCCCGCCCATCATCACGCGAGAGAACACGTCCCGGCCGTAGGCGTCGGTTCCCAGGAGATAGGCTTCGCTCGACCCCTTGAGCCGGTGAAGCGCATCAATGGCGAGCGGATCGTGCGGGATGTAAAGCGGCGCCGCGATGGAGGCGATGACGATGATCGCAAGCACGATGGCCGCGATCGTCGGCCCGACGCCGAGACGCAGACCTTTCGGCATGGACAGCATGCCAAGAACGGTCTGCATGCCGGAAACGGGTTGAGGAGCGGCTGTCATCAGTAGCGGATCCTCGGATCGAAGAAGCTGTAGGAGAGATCAATCAGCAGATTGATGAAGACGTAGGTGCCGCTCATCAGCAGGATGATCCCCTGGATGACCGGATAGTCGCGTGCCAGGATTGCATCGACGGTCAGACGTCCGACACCGGGGATATTGAAGACACTCTCGGTCACCACCACACCGCCGATGAGCAGCGCAAAGCCGGTGCCGATGATGGTGAGGATCGGAACCGCCGCGTTGGAGAGCGCATGGCGGAAGAGCACGACCCTCTCCTTCACCCCCTTGGCGCGAGCGGTGCGGATATAGTCTTCACCCAGCACTTCCAGCAGGCTCGCCCGGGTCATGCGCGCGATCAGCGCAACGTAGATGGTGGCGAGCGTCAGGCACGGCAGGATCGCGCGGGAGAGAAACTTGCCAAAATCCTGCGACGGCGGCGTGTAGCCCTGCACCGGCAGCCAGCGCAGGTCGATCGAGAAGAACTTGATCAGCACGTAGCCGATGACGAAGACCGGCACGGAAAAGCCCAGCACCGAGAAGCTCATCACCGCGTAGTCGACCCATGTGCGATGCCGCCATGCCGCGACCACGCCCATCGGCACGGCGATCGCAACCGACAGAATTATGGTCAGGATCGCGATGTTGATCGTCGGCCAGATCCGCTGGCCGATCATCTGCGCGACTGGCGTGTTGGAAATGAGTGAGATGCCGAGATTGCCGTGCATCAGCTGGTCCACCCAGGTGGTGAACTGCACGTAGATCGGCTCGTTGAGACCAAGCGAGGTGCGGATACGTTCAAGTTGCGCCGGCGTTGCGGCGTCACCCGCGAGGATCGCGGCCGGATCGCCGGGTGTCAGTCTCAGCAGCAGAAAGACGAAGACGGCGACGATCAACATGACCGGAACGACCGCCAGGATTCGTCTGAAAATATAGCCAATCATCGGCCGCAGGATCCTCGGCAACGAAGTGGAAAGCAGGGCTTTGCACGGCGACAGGCACGGCTTGCGCCTGCCGCGCGTTCTTCGGGGGAACTGACGATATATCACCGCAGTCCGGAATGCGGCGGAACGCCTCCGCTCAGTCGGCCTTTTTGATCTGCCAGAACACCGGCACCGGCGACTGGATCATGTCGGTCAGCTTGTTGGAACGCGCCTGCGGCGACAGGAACTGGCCGAGCGGGATGTAGTTGACGACATCCATCGCGTGCGCCTGGATCTTGTGGGCGACCGCCTTGCGTTCTTCCGACGTTTGGGCTGCGATGAACTCCTTGCGCAGTTCCTCCAGCTTCTCGTCGGTCGGCCAGCCGAACCACGCATCATTGCCGCGCCCGTTCAGCATCGGGCTGATCAGCGGAGAATTGATCTCCGGCACCGCCCAGTTGGTGAAGAACAGGTTCCAGCCGCCTTCCGACGGCTTCGCCTGACTGGCGCGGCGGGTGACCAGCGTCTGCCAGTCCATCGGCTGCATGTCGACAGTGAAGCCGGCATTGCGCAGCGCCTGCGCCGCGACGATCGGCTGGGCGGAGATCGTCGGCACGTCGGTCGGCTGCATCAGCACGACAGGCGTGCCGTCATAACCGGATTCCGCCAGCAGCTTCTTGGCGCCGTCGATATCGCCACCATTGATCAGCGTGTCGGCGCCCGTCTCGTCTTCGAGAGGCGTGCCACAGCCGAACATCGACCCGCAGATCTTGTAGTAGTCCGGGTTGCCGACCAGCGTTCCCATCACGTCCTGCTGGCTCAGCGCCATCATCGCCGCCTTGCGGACCTTCACGTTGTCGAACGGCGGATAGAGGAAGTTCATCCGGCCGATGGACTGAAAGCCGAGCGGATCGCGCACCTCGACCGTCACATCCTCGCTCGACTGCAGGATCGGCAGCAGATCGACCGGCACCTGTTCCATGTAGTCGACTTCGCCGGAAAGCAGCGCGTTGATGGTGGTCTGGGCGTCGGGCATCGTCACCCATGTCACCTTGTCCACGTTCACCACCTTGCCGCCGGCCATCCAGTCGGCGGGCTCGTCACGCGGCACGTAGCCGTCGAACTTCTCGTAGGTCACCGAGACGCCCGGCTGATACTCGCTCTCCACGAACTTGAACGGGCCGGAGCCGATATGGTTGGTGATCGCCTGGTCCGGCGGCGTGGCCGCGACGCTCGCTGGCATGATGAAGGGCGGAACGGCCGACTGTTTGGAGATCGTATCGAGGAGCGGCGGATAGGGCTCCTTCAGGGTCCAGACAATGGTCTTGTCGTCCCTGGCCGCAAGGCTGTCGGTCACGTCGAAGATGAGCTGACCGCCGGAATCGCGCTGTCCCCACCGCTTGAGCGAGGCGACAGCGTCGGCCGCCGTGACCGGGGAACCATCATGGAACTTCAGCCCGTCGCGCAGCGTGAAGGTGTAGACGGTCTTGTCGTCGGAGATCGTCCAGTCGGCCATCTGCGGCTTCGGTGTGAAGGTGTGATCCTGCGCGACGAGAACGTCATAGATCATGTAGCCATGGTCGCGCACGATATGCGCGGTGGTGATGATCGGGTCGAGCACCCGGAGCCCCGAGTGCATCACCGCCGTGATGGTCTTTTCCGCGGCCTGCGCGGCCGTCCCCATGCTCGCTCCCGCCAGCATGACACCCGCCATCAGACCGGCGGCCACATGGCGCGCGGTCCTGTTCCAGTGGCGCGAAGACGCGCGCGGGGCATCCCCCTGGATCCTGTCCGTCTCACTCAACATCGTCTTCCCTCATCCGGTTAAAGGTGAATCTCGCGGTGTTGTTATTTATCACCAGCCTTGTCACTGCCGGTAAAATGTGGACGTCCTGTCCCCCTCTCTTCATTCAAACGCCTGCTTCTTCGCGATTTCAGGCAGGTTCTCCCTTCATCATACTTGCTTTGAAAGCCGGTCCTTTCGGTGACATCCGCATTCCGGGCTTCAGACGGCTCCACGGCAGATCGGCGGGATCGAGTGCCATCGGTCCGGGCGCTGTGCAGACCATGATGGTCTCCGCGATCGTCTCGAAATCGGCCCTGAAATGCACCGAGCTCTTGTTCACCAGAATAGCCTGATCGCGCGGCTCGATGCCGACGAATCTGTACATCGCCTGATCGGCCAGCTGGGCCTTGCGGCTGGCGACGACCACCCGCACACCGCCGATCGACAGGCATGCGGAGAGACCGAGTTCCAGAAACGTCCCGCCATAATAGGGCCCGTTCGCCCGGACGCGGCCGTTCGACAGGCTCTCCACCCGGAACCCCGCCTCGAACGGTTCATCGCCGGGAATGCCGGACTTGCCACCGAGCGCCAGGCTGACCATCGCCCCCTCGCCCGCCTCGTGCGCGAACCTGGCGGCCTGCGGATCGACGATCAGGCCGATCGCCGCGCGCTGCGCCTTGTTGCGCACCAGCGCTCGCAACATCCCGGTGGTATCGGAATTGCCGCCGGCACCGGGATTGTCCTGCGTATCCGCGATCACCACCGGCCGCCTCGCGCCATCCGCAATGCGCATCGCCTCGCGCACGCCCTCGTCCGGTCCATAGGCGTGCCCGGCGAATTCCCCCTCCGCTGCCAGAACAAGGTCACGGAGCGCATCGGCCGTGCGGTCGGCCTCTTCCTGCGTCCACGCATAGGCGAGCACGCTCTGGGCACAGTCTTCGAAATCTGCCGCCGGAAACCCCATCAGGTAGGACGTGCTGACGACCGGGCCGTCCTCCGCGTTGCGGACCGCATCATAAAGCCTCGTCGCCGGCTCCAGGCCTGTACATTGCCACGGGATCGGGATCAGGTAGGGCAACTGCCGAAAAGCCTTGGCGAAGGACCGCGCCCGCGCCATCAGCGCGTCGAGCTGCTCCGCAGCCCGCCGCCCGGTCTCTGCCATGTCCACATGTGGATAGGTGCGATACGCCACCAGCACATCGGCGTTCTCCATCATGCGCGGCGTCACGTTGCCATGCAGATCCAGGCTCACGGTGATCGGAACGTCCGGCCCCACCAGCTTGCGCACCCGCTCGATGAGCGCGCCCTCGCCGTCGTCCAGATGCTCGCAGACCATCGCGCCGTGCAGATCGAGATAGATACCGTCGACCGGTCCGGCTGTCGCGAGCCGGTCGAGCATCTCGCCCGCGATCCCCTCAAAGGCCGCCACCTCCACGTGAGCGGATGGGATAGCCCCGGCCCACAAAAGCGGCTCGATCACCCACCCCTTGCTCTCGCCATATTCGATGGCGCCCGCAATTCCCACATTCACACCACGTGCCCGCGTGATGATATCGGCCCCGCGGCACATGGGCAGATGCCCACCGCCTTGCACGAAATCCTCAAGCGTCGCCGGAGAAGGCGCGAACGTGTTGGTTTCATGCAGAAACCCGGCAATGGCGATGCGTTTGGCCATGCGACTACCTGAACATGACGGGCACGAGGGCATGCGGACCTCCATACGGATGGCGGATGGCCGGCCTGCCGGATGCCACGTTCGGGGGGAACGGACGGGAGCGCGGAAAGACAGACAGATCGATACGTGATCCTTCGGATTGCGCTTGTGTCGCGGCGATGTATCGCATAGCGATACGACTGTATTGATAAATACGTTAAGGGTGTTTTCGTATGCAGGTCAATGGACCGAGTGACTGTTTTGGAGGCGAAGTGGGAGCCAATAGTGTGCAACCAGACCGCGGATTGCGCGCGGGCGACACGGCCAATTCCTCCGACCCCTTGTTCGTTCAGTCGATTGCCAGGGCAATTCAGGTCCTCTCCAGCTTCCACCAGACAGACAAGCCGCTGACGCTGGCGGAAATCGGCGTCGCCTGCGGTTTGGGAAAGAGCGCGGTGCAGCGCGTCGTCTTCACGTTGCGCGAATTGGGGTACATCGAACGCGATCCCACAGATCGCGGCTATGTACCCGGCATCCGCATCCTCGATCACGCACTTGATTACCTGCGCCTCAACCCCTTGATCGAGCGCGCCTCGCCGGTTCTGCTGGAGCTGCGCCGCAACGTACGCGAGCGCGTCGATCTCAGCCTGCTGGACGACCTGCGGCTCGTCTACGCCTCCCGCCTGCAATCGAAGCGCGAGACTTTCTATGCAACCCTTGTGGGTCACAGCGTACCGGTCTTCTGCACCTCGGGCGGGCGGGCGATCATGGCCAGCATGAGCGACGGCGAGGTCGAGGACATAATCGAACGCTCCGACTGTCGCCCCTACACCGCCAAGACGCTGACCGCGCCGCAAGACATCCGCGCCGAGGTGCGCAAGGCGCGCGCGAACGGCTATGCGCTGGCGCTTGAGCAGATACAGGCCGGCGAAATCGCGATAGGCGTCGCCATCTCCGGTTCCGATGGCCGCCCGCAAGCCGCCATTCACGTTGCCGGCTCCCTTGCCGAATGGGACCCGGAAACCTTCTGCGCGCGCTTCGCCCCGCTCGCCACGGAAGCAGCCCGCGCAATCAGCTGGCGCTGACCCGCGACATCTCGTGCGGATCGTGCCGGCCCGCCGGCCTTTCGGCAACGCACTTGCTGGTCTAGGTTTCCAGCTAGGCCCCTTCAGTGCCGTCGCGAGACGCATCTGCCGGGTTTTCCACCCGATCCTGCGCGAAGATCGGCCAGTCCGGAGCGTTCAACATCATGATCGACAAGCTGGAGATGTTCATCGCCCTCGCCAAGCAGAAGCACTTCGGCCATGCGGCGGAGGAATGTCGCGTGACCCAGCCGACGCTGTCGGCCGCGATCAAGCAGCTTGAGGATTTTCTTGGCGTGAAGCTCGTCCGGCGCGGCTCCCGCTTCCAGGGGTTGACGCCTGAGGGCATGCGGGTGCTCGACTGGGCAAGGCGTATTGTCTCCGATGCCCGCGCCATGCAGGAGGAAATGCACGCCGCGCGCCACGGCCTGACCGGCGACGTGCGTATCGCCGTCATTCCGACGGCTCTCACAATGGTGAAGGACCTCACCGCCCCCTTCTGCGAACGTCACCCGGACATTCGCTTCACCATTCTTGCGCGCAGCTCCATCGAGATCCTGTCGCTCGTGGTCGATCTGAAGGTCGATGTCGGCATCACCTATCTCGACAACGAGCCCTTGGGAAAAATGACGTCGGTCCCGCTCTATAGCGAGCACTATCATTTCGTGACCATGGAAGGCGGGCCCTTCGCCGAGCGCAAAAGCGTCACATGGAAGGAGGCATCAAGCGTTCCACTGTGCCTCTTGACCCAGGACATGCAGAACCGGCGCATCATCGACAAGCACCTCGAAGACGCGGGCGTGACCGCGGCACCGACGCTTGAGTCGGACTCGATCATTGCACTTTTTAGCCATATCCGCTCCGGCAGATGGTCTGGCATCATGCCTTCGAAGCTGGTGGAAGCCTTTGCCCCCCTGCCCTCGCTCCGATCGCTGCCTATCGACGCCCCAGATGTCGCACATACCGTTGGAATTATTGCGAATTTTCGAGAGCCTTACACGCCGGTCATCGCGGCGTTGCTACAGCAGGCAAAGGCTATTTCCGCGTTCGATCCGGCGCATCGATAGAATTGTGCAATCGCACAACGGTACGGCTTTATTGAATGCGCTGATGTCGCGGCCTCATACTACCTGAGAATAATTCTATATTTGCTGCGTATGGGAGACGCTCTATGACGTGTCCGGCATCCGCCGAAGAAGTTGCAAAACGTGTGACTGAAATAGTCGAGGATCACGCGGGGCGCGAAGGTCCCCTGCTGCTGATCCTGCACGATGTCCAGGAAACGTACGGATATGTGCCCGGCGCGGCAGTGAAGGTCATTGCGGAAAAGCTGAACCTGAGCCGCGCCGAAGTTCACGGCGTGATGAGCTTCTATCATGACTACCGCGAAAAACCCGCCGGCCGGCATGTCATCAGGCTCTGCCGCGCGGAAGCCTGCCAGTCGCTCGGCGGCGAAAGGCTTGCCGACCATGCCAGAAAGCAGCTGGGCCTCGACTGGCACGAGACATCCGCCGACGGCGCGGTCACGCTGGAACCCGTCTTCTGCCTCGGCCTTTGCGCCTCGGCTCCCGCCGCGACCGTCGACGGAAAGCTCGTCGCCCGTCTCGACGAGGACCGTCTCGATGCCGCGATCCGGGAGGTGAGCGCATGACGACCCGGATATTTGTCCCGCTCGATTCCGCGTCCATCGCGCTCGGCGCCGATGAAGTCACGGAGGCGATCACGGCGGAGGCGGCAAGCCGCGGGCTCGAGATAGAGATCGTGCGCAACGGTTCGCGCGGCCTCTACTGGCTGGAGCCGATGTTGGAGGTGGAGACGACTCAAGGCCGCGTCACCTATGGCCCTGTCACCCCTTCCGACGTTGCCGGCCTGTTTGAAGCAGGTTTCCAAACCGGCGCGCACCACGCCCTTTCGCAGGGACTGACGGAGGAAATTCCCTTCCTCAGGAAACAGACGCGCCTGACCTTTGCCCGCTGCGGCCTCACCGATCCGCACTCGCTTGCAAGCTACGAGGAATTCGGCGGCCTGCGCGGCCTGCGCAACGCGGTGAAGATGACGCCAGAGGAGATCGTCGAGACGGTCACCCGGTCGGGTCTGCGCGGCCGCGGCGGCGCCGGCTTTCCCACCGGCATCAAGTGGAACACGGTGCTTCAGGCCGCGGCCGATCAGAAATACATCGTCTGCAACGCCGATGAAGGCGACAGCGGCACCTTCGCAGATCGCATGATCATGGAGGGCGATCCCTTCGTCCTCATCGAGGGCATGGCGATCGCCGGCATCGCGACCGGGGCGACGAAGGGTTACCTCTACACGCGTTCCGAATACCCGGACGCCATCGCGGCGGTCGAACAGGCGATCGGGATCGCCCGCAAGGCCGGCGTGCTCGGGCCGGACGTGCTAGGCTCCGACCGCGCTTTCGACATGGAAGTGCGCATGGGCGCCGGCGCCTATGTCTGCGGCGAGGAAACCTCGCTGCTGAATTCGCTGGAAGGCAAACGCGGCGTGGTGCGCGCCAAGCCGCCGCTTCCCGCGCTGGAAGGCTTCCTTGGCCGCCCGACGGTGGTCAACAACGTCATGTCGCTGGCCAGCGTGCCGATCATTCTCGACAAGGGCGCGGAGTTCTACCGCGATTACGGCGTCGGCAAGTCGCACGGAACCATCCCGATCCAGATCGCCGGCAACGTACGCCACGGCGGCCTGTTCGAGACGGCCTTCGGCCTGCCGCTCGGCGAGATCGTGGAGGAGATCGGCGGCGGCACGCTGACCGGGCGTCCTATCCGCGCCGTGCAGGTGGGTGGCCCGCTCGGCGCCTATTTCCCGCCTGAAAAATTCGACACGATCTTCGATTACGAGTCCTTCACCGACGCGGATGGCCTGATTGGCCATGCGGGCATCGTCGTCTTCGATGACACGGTCAACATGCTGAAGCAGGCCCGTTTCGCCTTCGAGTTCTGCGCGCTGGAATCCTGCGGCAAGTGCACCCCCTGCCGCATCGGCGCGGTGCGCGGCGTGGAGGTGATCGACCGCATCGCCGCCGGCAAGGCCGATGGCGAGAATGTCGATGCCCAGATCGAACTGGTCACCGACCTTTGCGAAACCATGAAGTTCGGATCGCTCTGCGCACTGGGAGGTTTCACCCCATTTCCCGTGGTGAGCGCGCTGACCCATTTCCCGGAGGACTTCCATCCCCGCACCCTTGCGGACGCGGCGGAGTAACAGGCCCATGAAACTCATCCAAGAGCCCGATTTCGGAACCCCGGCCGTCGCATCCGAAAAGACCGTCACGCTGACGGTCGACGGATTTGAGGTCACAGTGCCGGAAGGCACCTCCATCATGCGCGCCGCGGCAGAGGCCGGCATCGCAATCCCGAAGCTCTGCGCCACCGATCTGGTGAAATCCTTCGGCTCCTGCCGGCTCTGCCTCGTGGAGATCGACGGCCGGCGCGGCACGCCGTCATCCTGCACCACGCCGGCGGCCGATGGCTTGGTCGTCCACACCCAGACGGACAGGCTGAAGAAGCTGCGCCGCGGCGTGATGGAGCTCTATATCTCCGACCACCCGCTCGATTGCCTGACCTGTGCGGCCAACGGCGATTGCGAATTACAGGATATGGCGGGCGCGGTGGGCCTGCGCGACGTGCGCTACGGCTATGACGGGGAAAACCACGTCAAGGCAAAGGCCTCCGACGGCACCGACAATTTCCGCTGGATGGCGAAGGACGAGACGAACCCGTATTTCACCTACGATCCGTCCAAGTGCATCGTCTGCTCGCGCTGCGTGCGCGCCTGCGAGGAGGTTCAGGGCACCTTCGCGCTGACCATCGAGGGCCGAGGCTTTGAATCCCGCGTCTCGCCGGGTGCCCACGAGAGCTTCCTCGGTTCCGAATGCGTGTCCTGCGGCGCCTGCGTGCAGGCCTGCCCGACGGGAACGCTTCAGGAAAAGTCGATCATCGAGATCGGCCAGCCGGAGCATTCGCTCGTCACCACCTGCGCCTATTGCGGCGTCGGCTGCTCCTTCAAGGCTGAAATGCGCGGCGACGAACTGGTGCGGATGCTGGCCTACAAGGACGGCAAGGCCAATCACGGCCATTCCTGCGTCAAGGGTCGCTTCGCCTACGGCTACGCCAACCACGGCGACCGCATCCTCAACCCGATGATCCGTGAAAAGACCTCCGATCCCTGGCGTGAGGTTTCCTGGGAAGAAGCGCTTTCCCATGTGGCGAGCGAGTTCCGCCGGTTGCAATACCAGCACGGCCGCGAGAGCATCGGCGTGATCACGTCCTCGCGCTGCACCAACGAGGAGACCTTCCTCGTCCAGAAACTCGCCCGCGCTGTCTTCGGCAACAACAACACCGACACCTGCGCCCGCGTCTGCCATTCGCCGACCGGCTACGGCCTCGGCCAGACATTCGGAACGTCGGCCGGCACGCAGGATTTCGACAGCGTCGAGCAATCCGACGTGATCCTGGTGATCGGCGCCAATCCGACCGACGGACACCCGGTCTTCGGCTCCCGGCTTAAGAAGCGCATCCGGCAGGGCGCGAAGCTCATCGTCATTGATCCGCGGCGCATCGATCTGGTACGCACGCCCCATGTGGAGGCGGCCCACCACCTGCCGCTGAGGCCCGGCACCAACGTCGCCGTGCTGACGTCGCTCGCCCATGTGATCGTCACCGAGACGCTCTACGACGAGGCCTTCATCCGCGAGCGCTGCGACTGGGACGAGTTTCAGGACTGGGCGGAATTCGTCTCCCGTGAGGAAAACAGCCCTGAAACGGTCGGTGCGCTTTCCGGTGTCGATCCGGAAGAAATCAGGGGGGCTGCCCGGCTCTATGCGACCGGCGGCAACGGCGCGATCTACTACGGCCTCGGCGTGACCGAACACAGCCAGGGCTCCACCACGGTGATGGCAATCGCCAATCTCGCCATGGCGACTGGCAATCTCGGCCGACCCGGCGTCGGCGTGAACCCGCTGCGCGGCCAGAACAACGTGCAAGGCTCCTGCGACATGGGCTCCTTCCCGCACGAGTTCCCGGGCTACCGGCATGTCTCCATCGACGAGGTCCGCGAGAGCTTCGAGAAGATCTGGGGCGTGAGCCTCAATGACGAACCGGGCCTGCGCATCAACAACATGCTGGACGCGGCCGTCGAAGGCTCCTTCAAGGGCATCTACATCCAGGGCGAGGACATTCTTCAGTCCGATCCCGACACGCATCATGTCGCGGCCGGGCTCGCGGCGATGGAGTGCGTCGTCGTCCACGATCTCTTCCTCAACGAGACAGCGAACTACGCCCACGTCTTCCTTCCCGGCTCCACCTTCCTCGAAAAGGACGGCACCTTCACCAACGCCGAGCGGCGCATCAATCGCGTGCGCAAGGTGATGACGCCGAGGGCAGGGTATGCAGACTGGGAAGTGACGCAAGAGATCGCCAATGCGATGGGCGCGAACTGGACCTATACCCATCCCAGCCAGATCATGGCCGAGATCGCCCTGACCACGCCGAGCTTTACCGGTGTCACCTACGAGCTTCTGGATGAGAAGGGCTCCATCCAGTGGCCGTGCAACGACAAGGCGCCGGAAGGTACGCCGATCATGCATGTGGACGGCTTCGTGCGCGGCAAGGGCAAGTTCATCCGCACCGAATACGTGGCGACGGATGAACGCACCGGTCCGCGCTTCCCGCTGCTGCTCACCACCGGCCGCATCCTGTCGCAGTACAATGTCGGCGCCCAGACGCGGCGCACCGCCAATTCCGTCTGGCACGAGGAAGACCGGCTGGAGATCAACCCGATCGATGCCGAAGTGCGCGGCGTGAAAGATGGCGACTGGGTCCGCATCGCCAGCCGCGCCGGCGAGACGAGCCTGCGCGCGCTGATCACCGACCGGGTGGTGCCGGGCGTTGTCTACACCACCTTCCACCACCCCTCGACGCAGGCGAACGTGGTCACCACCGACTATTCCGACTGGGCGACGAGTTGCCCGGAATACAAGGTGACGGCCGTCCAGATCTCGCCGTCGAACGGCCAGAGCGACTGGCAGCTCGAATACGAGGATCAGGCACGTCGGGCCCGCAGGATCGCGTCGTCTGTCGACGCCGCCGAGTAGCGTCAATGCCATCGTCCCGCCGCGCCCAGGGGTTGCGGCGGGACGCGAACCGTCATCCGGCCTCTTTGAGGCCGTCGGTCATCAAATTGGGGAACTCGTCCATGTCGGCCGCAAAGCTCGTCTACAAGGCAAACCAGATCGCCACATTCTTTCAGTCCCAGTCACCGGATGAGGCGGCGGCGGGCGTCGCCGCCCATATCAACAAGTTCTGGGAACCACGCATGCGCCGGCAGCTCGCCGATATCCTTCGCCATGATGATAACGGTCTGAAGCCACTGGTCATCGAGGCGGCTGGAGACATCCATTTCCCTCAGACAACCAGCTGAACCGAACTGCCCGGACCGGCAAACGCCCCCTTTGCTGCCGATTTCGGTTTCCGTATTTTGGGAACCAAAACGTGTGGTACCGCGTTCTACCTTCCGATGAGTATGCAGTACGCGCTCACGCGGCCCGGTTTTTGGGGGGCTTCTATCAGCGACACACGAGCCAGGGTTCTCTCTGAGAGAGAACCCTGGCTCGTGTGTCGCTTAGTATTCGAACAATAGTTCATCTGAATGAAGCGATTCCGGCGGTCAATATAGGTTTGCCGTTGTGAAATTCTCTCGCTGCGTTAGAATTATTTCGGATAGTCCCTCCCTCAAGCCGCACTGGTAGACGAAGCAGGACACGGGCGGGATATCTCGGTCGCATTCCGGGTAATTTCGGGGAAAAGCCGCATACAACTGCTCCCCCAGTATTCGTTTTCCGGAGCCGAAATCTCTTGACCGTTGCCTTCGATTTGGGCATGCAGGCGCGTCCATATGCCAGCTTAATTGCCGCCACGACATGAGCTTTGGCGGTTCCATTTTCAGTTCAGGCACGCTACTGAGAGGACATGACAGCAAAACTGATCGTCAAAAAACTCTCCAAGCTCTTCAATGATGACAAGGGCGAGGGGTTGGAACGCCTCAAACGCGGTGAAACGAAAGAACAGATCTTTCGCGAAACAGGTGTTGTTGTTGGCGTAAACGATGTCAGCTTCGAGGTTCAGGAAGGCGAGATCTTCGTCATCATGGGCCTGTCGGGCTCGGGCAAATCCACCCTGGTGCGAATGCTCAACGGCCTGATCCCGCCGACATCCGGTGAAATCTGGATCGACAAGGACGATATCGCCTCCTGCGGGATGGCGCGTCTGCGCGAGGTCCGGCGCAAGAAGATCACAATGGTCTTCCAGCATTTCGCCCTTTTCCCGCACAAGACCGTCGGCGAGAACGTTGCTTACGGGCTGAAGATGAAGGGGGCCGGCAAGCAGGAACGGCGCAAGGCCGCGATCGAGTCCCTCTCGAAAGTCGGGCTTCAGGATCATGCCGACAGTCTGCCCAGCGAGCTTTCCGGCGGCATGCAGCAGCGCGTGGGTCTTGCCCGCGGACTTGCCACCGACCCGCAGATCCTTCTCATGGACGAACCGTTCGGAGCACTCGACCCATTGATCCGGCGAGAGATGCAGGACGAACTGATCGTTCTTCAGAAGGAACTGAAGAAGACCATCATCTTCATCACCCACGATCTCAACGAAGCGCTGCTTCTGGGCGACCGGATCGCCATCATGAAGGACGGTTCCTTCGTTCAGGTGGGCACGGCGCAGGACATCGTCTCGCAGCCTGCGGACGACTACGTCCGCGCCTTCGTTGCCGACATCGACAGGAGCCGCGTCTACACCGCCTCCGACATCGCGCTCGAAGCCCACAAGATCTCGCCGAAGGCGACGGTGGCGGACGCGTTGAAGGTGATGATCCTCAATGACGTCGACACCGTCCATGTCGTCAAGGATGGGGCGGCTGCCGGCTACATCACCCGCCAGGATGCGAACGACGCCCCTCCGGGGACATCCGTCGCCAAGCTCATGAAGCCCGAGCCACCATCGGTCAACGAGGGAGCCTATCTCAACGAGCTTTATGGCCCCGCCCAGACGGGCGTGTCCGTCGCCGTCACCGACGACGATGGCAAGCTTGTCGGCGTGATCTCGGCGGAGACCATCTTCGAACATCTGGTTGGCGACGAAGAGAATGCGCCCAATCACGAAGACGAGGCCGAAAAACCCGACGAAACCGGCTCCACCACCAACGGAGAAGAACAGCAAGAAAAGAGGAGTCCGCAATGATCGCTCCGCACGATCTGCTCGTCATTCCGTTCGACGACTGGGTGAACACGTTCGTTCGCGGCTTCCTGGTGCCGAACTTCCGCCCGCTCTTTCGCGCCCTTCAGGTGCCGGTCAACGAGGTTCTGAACGCGCTCGACATGTTCTTCGCCTGGGTCCCGATGCTGGTGACGACGGCCGTCTTCACGCTGCTTTCGTGGCGCATCGTCGGCCGCGGCATGGCGGTCCTGACCATCGTCGGCTTCTGTTTCATCGATTTCATCGAGCTGTGGCCTGAAACCATGACCACGCTTTCGATGATCATCACGTCGGTGCTCTTCTGTACCGTCATCGGTGTGCCGACAGGCATCCTCGTGGCAAGAAACGACCTCGCCTGGAAGATCATCCGGCCGATCCTCGACATCATGCAGACGGTGCCGAGCTTCGTGTATCTGGTGCCGATCGTCATGCTCTTTGGCGTCGGAATGGCGCCGGGCATCATCGCCACTATCATATTCGCGCTGCCGCCGATCATCCGCATGACGAACCTCGGCATCCGCAATGTTCGCGGCGATCTTATCGAGGCGGCGGAGGCCTTCGGCTCGACGCCCTGGCAGATGCTGTGGGAAGTTCAGATCCCGCTCGCCATGCGCACCATCATGGCCGGTCTCAACCAGACACTGATGCTGGCGCTTTCGATGGTCGTCATCGCCGCGCTGATCGGCGCGGGCGGGCTCGGCCTCGTCGTCAACACCGGCCTCGGCCGGCTTGACGTGGGCGGCGCGACGGCCGGCGGCGTCGGCATCGTCATTCTGGCGATCGTGCTCGACCGGCTTACCCAGGGCCTGGCGGAACCGCGTACGGGCATGTCCCTGCGCGAAGCTCTGCTGACCTTCTTCCGCGGTCAGGACACGGCGAATGCCTCGCCTGCCGCATCGCAGGACAAGACGGCCTGACGGGCCGTCTGTGCCGGGCCGATAGCGGCCCGGCTTCGCAAAGGAGCCGGCCTGCCAGGATCACCGGCTTCCTATATCGTTCCAAAGACGGAGAGACATATGCCTCATCTATTGCGTTCCCTGACAGCCGCGGCCGTGATCGCGGTCGGCCTTTCGCCGATGGCTGCCATGGCCGAAGAGCCCGGCGAAGGTGTCACCGTGAAAATGGCACAAGCCACCTGGGATACCGGCTGGTTCCATTCCGAAATCTACAGTCAGCTCCTGCAGAAACTCGGCTACGAGGTCAAGGGACCGACCACACTGGATGCCCCGGCCTTCTATCAGTCAGTATCGCAGGGCGACATGGACCTGTGGGTCAACGGCTGGTTCCCGCTGCATGAGACTTACAAGTCCACCATCGACCAGGGCGCCGAGATCGTCGGCGCCGTGGCCAAGGGCGGCGCCCTGCAGGGCTACCTGGTCGACAAGGCCGCGATCGACGAGTTCGGCATCAAGTCGCTGGAAGACTTCAAGCGTCCCGAAGTCAAGAAGGCGTTCGATCGCAACGGCGACGGCAAGGCCGATCTGGTCGCCTGCCCCCCGGGCTGGGGCTGCGAAGTGCGCATCTCCGAGACGCTGGACGAGCTGAAGCTGCGTGACGACATCAACCCGATCAAGGCCGGTTACTCGGCGTCCATGGCCGACGCCATCGCCTCCTACCAGAGCGGCGAGCATGTCCTGTTCTACACCTGGACGCCGAACTGGACCGTGAACGAGCTGAAGCCGGGCAAGGATGTCATGTGGATCGAAGCGACCACCAACAAGGACATCAAGATGCCGGAGCCCGCCAAGGGGCTGAAGACCTGTGTCGCCGATCCCTGCACGATGGGCTTCCAGGCCAACGACATCGTTCCGGTCGCCAACACCGCGTTCCTCGACAAGAACCCGGCCGTCCGCAAGCTGCTTGAGGAAGTCTCCATCCCGCTGCCGGACATCTACGCGCAGAATTCTGCGATGAACAAGGGCGACGACGACATCAAGGCCCAGGCCGCTGCCTGGATCGAAAAGAACCAGTCGAAGGTCGACGGCTGGCTCGAAGCGGCCCGCGCCGCGGCGAAGTAAGCCACGCGTCGATAGCCCTTTTCGGGAAAAGACAGGACCGGGCGCCCCGCGTGCCCGGTCTTTTTCGTTTCCGGGACTGTCTGGAGATGACTAGAGCGTTTCATGGTTTGACGTGAGCACGTCGCCCATCCTTCAAGACGCGCTCTTGCGAGCGCTCCTGAGTGTCTGGGCCGAAATGCGTGCGGCTTGCCCCTGGCTGTCATCCCCGCGCAGCCGGGGATCCAGCACCCCGTGAGAGCTGCCAGTCAATTCTATAAGAAAGTTCAGTGGTTACTGGATCCCCGCCTGCGCGGGGATGACAATGGTGCCTGTGGCTCTCTACAGGGACAAACGTCGATATTGCAGCACGCACGTACCATAACACCAATTCCGGGCCAGACACTGAGGAGGGCCGACAGCGCCGTCTCGAAGGATGGGCCCCACGCACCGATCTCTGTCTCCGTGCCCCCTACCGGTCGATCACCACGTCCGAAGTCGGCCTGGAACAGCACAGCAGGATCTGGCCCTGGTCGATCTCGCGCTGGCGGATGCCGCCGCCGTGCTTCATGTCGACGGAGCCCGACACCATGTGGCTCTTGCAGCTTCCACAAAGCCCCCGCGCACATGAGGACGGCAACCGCAAGCCGGCCGCGCGCGCCGCGTTCAGGATGGTCATGTCCGGCCCACATTCCAGAACCTGACCGCTTCGCGCGAGTTCCACCCGAAACGTCGCATGCTCGACCCCGTCATCGACGACCGGCATCTCGAATGGCTCTTCCTCCTCCATGACGGCGAAGTCGAAGCTCTCCTGGTGATAGCGCTCCATGTCGTAGCCGAGTTCGACAAGCATGACCCTCACCGCTTCCATGAACGGCTCCGGTCCGCAGCAATAGACCTCGCGCTCATCGAGATCGGGCGCGATCAGCTGGAGCATCACGTTCGACAGCCGCCCGGTCAGCCCGGGCCAGCTCTTTTCCTCAGACAGGCTCTCGCAGATAAGCGCCAACCGCATGCCCTCCTGCTGGCGCGCCATCATGTCGAGTTCCTGCCGGAAGATGATGTCGCGCGGGCTTCGGGCCGCGTGGAGGAAGATGATGTCGCGGTCATCGCCGAGATCCGCTGCCGTGCGTGCCATCGACATCAGCGGCGTGATGCCGCTTCCGGCCGAAAGCAGCAGCCATTTCTTCTCCGAAAACAGATCCGGCACAAACTCGCCCATTGGTCCGACGGCGCGGATCTCGGAGCCCGGCTTGAGATTGTCATGCAGCCAGTTGGAGCCCGGTCCGCGCGGCACGCGCTTCACCGTTATCGTCGCCCGGAAGGGCCGCGCGGCGGAGGCGGAAATCGTGTAGCAGCGCTGGATCATTCCGCCCTCAAGCGGCAGGTCAAACGTCAGGAACTGCCCGGGCCGGAAGCGGAACTGGCAGGGGTAGCGCGCGGAAAAGACGAACGTCTTGACGTCGTGCGTCTCCTCGCGGACCTGACGGCAGACGAGCATGTCATCCACATCCGGGTTCCACTCGGGCAGCACGGCCTCGAATTCCCGAACATCTCGCGGTGGTGGCTGAAGCAGCATGGCGGACGTGTCCTTCTGCTCGAAGTGCCCGGCGAACCGGCACGATCCCCGACACAATCATTCTCTGTCATCGTCACTCTGCCGCCACCGGCGCACCGGCCGGCATGCGAAGGGCTGCATCGAGCAGATGCCGCGACATCCGGGCGACGTACCACTGGCAGAATTTCTCCACCAGGCCTTCCGTGAAGCGGGAATAGGGCCCCGGCTCATAGGCCGGTTCCGATACGCCGCCATGCGTCAATGCGACAAGGTCCGCGTCCTGCTGATTGGTCGCGGTCCAGACCCGGATGAGATTTTCCAGATCGTAGTCGCGCCCCTCGGCGGCGTCCTTGTGAACCAGCCACTTCGTGCGCACCAGCGTGCGATTCGGGGCCAGCGGCATCACCATGAAGGTCACAGCGTGATCAGCCATGAAGTGGTGCCAGGAGTTGGGCTGGGTCCAGAAGGACAGCGCGCCGAGGTCGGCCTGCGTGAAATCGGCCATCAGCTTGCCGCATGCCCTGCGTGTGTCGAGGGTGTGGGACTCGCCCGCCCCCGAAAGCACCAGCCGTTCTGCCCGAAAGCCCGTCGCGTTCAGCAGTTCCTCGCGCTCTGCCGAGGGCAGCCCCATTTCGGTCCAGCGCGCGCTCGCCGACGCCTGCGCTCCCTCGTAGCTTGCGGCATCGGCGCGATGAAACGCGTCGAGTTCGTCGGGCGCGAAACCGAAACCGTAGGCCTGCAGCGGTATGGTCAGTTCGGGGTGGTTGCCCGCGCAGTGATAGCACTCGCGGTTGTTTTCCATCGTCAGCTTCCAGTTGCCCTCCTCGATGAGATCGTAGGAATAGGCGACCTTGGAATTGGCGATATCGTGCGGGCCGATATAGGGCGCTATCGTCTCGGCCATGCGGTCGAAATCATCCGGCGCCTCGGCAGCGAGACAAATGAAAATGAGCCCAGCGAGCGTGCGCAGATGGACGGGCTTCAGCCCGTGGCAGGACGTATCGAATTCGGGTCCCATATGCTCGGCGAAGAGCAACGCGCCGGTCTCGCCATAGGTCCAGCCGTGATAGCGGCACACGATGTTGCCGATGGTCGCCTTCTCGGCCGTGACGAGCCGTGCCCCGCGATGACGGCAGACATTGTGGAAGGCGTGGATCTGCATGTCCTCGCCGCGCAGGATCAGCACCGAGCTGGCGCCAACCTCCACCGTCATGCAATCGCCCGGCTCCGGCACGTCCGGTTCCACCCCGACGAAGATCCAGTGGCGGCGGAAGATCACGTCCATGTCCAGATCGAAGACGTCGGCACGCGTATAGAGCGGCGCCTCCAGGCTGTGGCCCTGCTCGCGTCTTTGCAGCAATTCCTCGACCGTTGGATGGACCGTCATGCCAAACGCTCCCCGATGCTTGGGAACCAGAACTGCGACCGATTGTCATCCCGCGCAATCGATGCCGGTTACTCATTTGCGACAGAGTGTTTTCTGGAACCGACAAGTTTTGCCCGCAGCCGCCTCGCACCTGCGGCAGCCCCCTTCCGATACGTGACCTTCGCAGCGTCGCAGGTGGCGGCAGGACGGCGCCACTGGCGGACCGGTCAGCCGCGCCCATCGCCATCACCCGCACCGCGAAGAAAGCGCTTCTCGACGAGATAGTCGCGGACCGCGCGCGCGGCCTCCTCGGGCACGGGGTTCACGAGCAACCGTCCCTCCCCCGCCTTTGCCTCCGTCAGCGCCTTCATCCGCTCCTGGGCGGAGCCCCCGGAAGGCACCGCCATCCGTTTCGGTCGCGCGCGCCAGGGCCGCATCTCGCAGGCCGCGAGAAACGCATCCTCGCGGGCCTCCACCGGATGCGGGACGATCCGGCCACGCCGTGCCCTGGCAAAGGCGGGAGCGCGGGCGGCCGGCGCCGCACTATTGACGAGGACGACCGCGGGTAGCGTAACCACGACCTCCCGCCTGCGTCCGCGCGGCAGCCCCTGCACCACGCGCGCCGTGCCGGACGCGCATTCGATCGCGGCCGCGTCGCAGACAACCGCATGGCCCAACGCCTCGGCGATCAGATAGGGCACCATCCCGCTCCCCTCCCCCGCCTCCGCGCGCATGCCGCAGATAATCAGATCGGGGCCGACGCCGCGCAACGCCTCGACCAGAGCCGGCACAGGATCGCAGCCCGGCGCGACGTTGAGGACATTCAGCGTTTCAAGCCCCATGCCGAGATAGTCGCGCAAGCTCGCCGCGTGCGGATCGCCCGCATGAAAGGCACGGACTTCCGCATTTGGCATCCGCAGCGCCAGTTCGAGCCCCCGGGCATCGAGCCCGGCGCGCCGCGCCCGCCCGCTTGCGGGGTGCCGGCCAATCGAGAGAAGCGCCGCCACTCTAATCATCGCCCCCTCCCTTGCGTTCGGCCAGCAGGCGGATCAGCGCCGGCATCACTGCCTGCGCATCCGCGACGATGGCGAGATCGGCCCGCTTGATCATCTCCGCATGGAGATCGGTATTGACCGCCACCACATGGCCGACGCGCGTGATCCCCTGCAGATGCTGCGGCGCACCGGAAATCCCGAGCGCGAAATAGCAGCCCGCCGTCACCAACGTGCCGGAGGCACCTACCTGGCGTTCACGCGGCAGATGGCCCTGATCGCAAACGACGCGGCTCCCCGCCCGCGTCGCGCCGAGCGCTTCCGCAAGGTCCGCGAAGCCTTGCCAGTCGGTGACGCCATTGCCGCCGCTCAACAGGAAATCGGCCTCCTCCAGCGCGATCGTATCGGGGTCGACCGTCAGAGGCCGGGAAGCCGAGATACGTCGGTCCGCCGCCCCCATCGGCACCTCGTCGAGCGGACGTCCTTCATGTGGCAGTCCCGCGTGGAGAGGGAAGGCATCCGGCATGATCGAAACAAGCCGCGGCAGCTTCGCCGATTGCGCCAGACTGCCGCCCTGCGCCCGCCTGAGCGCCCGCGTGTCTCCGTCCGATCCCGCCTCCAGCGCATCTGCGCCAGCAAACAACCGCTCGCCCAGCCGCGCCGCCACCCGGCGCGCGATATCGGACCCATCGGGTGTCTCGGCAAAGAGTACGTGGCGCGGCGACAGGATCGCGATCGCTGTCAGGACGGCCGCAGTCCGGCCTTCCGGATCGTAGGCGAGCGGTTCGATGCCCGTGACAGCGATAACGCGGTCGGCTCCCGCTCCGCCGAGATCGTCCCCGCCTTGCAGCGCAAGCGCGCAAACCGCGCCGCCACCGGAATCGGCCAACGAGCGGCCGGCCGCGATCAATTGACGGTCGATCTCGCTCAATCCGCCTTCGCCATCCGTGTCCGGAACGACAAGCACATGAAACGCGGGCTCGGCGACGACACGCATGGTTTCGACAGGCGCGCGTGCGGCAAGCACAGCCCCGCTTGCCTGCGGAGCGACCCTGCCATTCCACGCGATCCTGAGACGCGGCGATATCGAGACCGTTGCGGCCTGGCGCACGATCCTGGGACTGCGGCGCAGGCGCCCGACGGCAGGCTTCAGCACCATGAGCGAAAAGCGCGGCCGCTCGCCGCCCGTCGATCGACGCGCCTCGCGCTCGGATCTTGGATCGCGACGCATCTTCATTCCGTCGCCTCCAGCACCAATTCCGCGATCTCCTTCACCTCCGGACGAGGCCCGACGACGCCCTCCAGCATCACCGTGCAATTGGGACAGGCGACAGCGATGCAGGCCGCTCCGGTTTCGCGCGCCTGCTCCATCCGCACGTCGGGAATGCGGCGGTCTCCAGCGACATCGGTAACAGACGTGCCTCCTCCCCCGCCGCAGCAGCGCGAGGCGAGGCCGGAAAATTCCATTTCGCGGCGCTCCATGCCCAGCATGTCGAGCAACCGGCGTGGCGCCTCCGTCACGCCGTTGTAGCGTCCCAGATAACAGGGGTCGTGATAGGTAAGCGTGCCCGACAGCGATCCCAGCGTAAGACGTCCGCCTTCCACCAGCTCCAGCAGCAACGCGGTGTGATGAACCACCTCGAACGCCCCGCCAAAGGCGGGGTATTCGTTCCTGATGACGTGCAGCGCGTGCGGGTCCATCGTCACGATGCGGCGGAAGGACAGGCCTTCCAGCCTCGCGATGTTGCGCCGGGCTAAATCCTGAAACGTCGCCTCGTCGCCGAGCCGGCGGGCGAGATCGCCGCAATCGAGTTCATCCTCGCCAAGAACCGCGAAATCGACACCCGCCTTTTTCAAAAGCCGGATGAATGCGCGCAGCGAGCGTTGCCCGCGCAGATCGAAGGCCGCATCGCCGAGCCAGAGCAGAACGTCAAATTTCTCCCGCTCGCGCGCCAGCGGCAGCGCGAGATCGAACGCCCAGTCGATGCGGCGCACCGCAGGAAAACCGCCGGGATTGTCCGCGATGCGCAGCTCCTCAAGCACGCCCGGCGCCTTGCCGGGGGCGGACGCCTTCTCCAGCGTCTCGAACCGGCGCAGATCGACGATGACATCCACATGCTCGATCATCATCGGGCAGGCATCGACGCAGGCACGGCACGTGGTGCAGGCCCACAGCGTATTTGGATGGATCGCCGCGCCCTCTCCCACCACCGGCAGGTGCGGCCCGCGCGCTCCCGCCACAGAACGCCCCGGGTGGCCATGACCGGCATAATCCGCCGCGCCGCCCTCCATCGCGCCGACGAGATCCTGTATCAGCGCCTTGGGATTGAGCGGCAGCCCGGCAGCGTAGGCCGGGCACACGCTCTCGCACCGTCCGCACTGGACACAGGCCTCGAAACCGAGGAGCCGGTTCCAGGCGAAGTCGAGCGGCACTTCCACGCCGAGTTTCGCGTCGTCGAGATTGAGCGGGGCGAGCGCGCTGTCACGCTTCCGTTCTCCTCCCCGGTCCCGACCTGAAAATCGCCCGGGCCGAGGATGAGCAACGAGATACAGCGCACCATGAAGCGCGTGCTTGAGAGGCCCCCTCCCGACACCGACCAGCAGATCCGCGCCGCCAAACAGTCCGACACCCGCGAGCACCAGCGTCACGCCATGCGGCAACGCACCGCCCGCCACGCGATCAAGCGCCACGACCAGCAGTCCCGCCGCATAGGCGATCAGCGAGACCGGCAGGCGCGCGAAGCGGCCACCGGAAAGCTCCGTCGGCTTCACGACGTGACGCCGCCAGCCGACCATCAACGCCCCGGCAAGCATGAGAGCGAGCGCCAACGCCGCGAGCCCCCAAAGGAGAGGCCCGCGAAACCACGGCACGACGGCGAGAACCAGCAGCACCAGCGAGGCGAGAAAGCCGCCCGCAGTCAGCGCATGAAAGCGCGCGTTGAACGGCTTGCGCCCAACCACATCATGCACATCGACGAGATAGCGCTTCGGCAACGCCTTGAGCCCTGCGACCAGATCGACCTCGGCCGCCGCCCCGGCACGCCAGCGCCGCGAATGGTGCACGGCGATCACGACGGCCGCAACGAGCAGCCCAACCGTCAGCCAGCCGGCGAGCGCCCCGGCCATGGCGTCACAGATCCTTGCAGAGCCGGGCCGCGTCGTAGATCGCGGCGTGAATGTTGCGACCCGCGACCGCATCGCCGAGCCGGAACAGCGCGAAACCGCCAGCCCCGTTGAGCCCCTCCACCGAGGGCTGCGGCCGACCTGAGAGCAGCGCGTCCAGATCCGTCTCGCCGCGATTGACGGATGTCTCTCTGAGATCGCGATAAAGCCAGTCGACCGGCAGCGTGCCGAATTCCACCACAACCTGATCGACCAGACGTTCCTCTTCCTCCAGCGTGTATTCGTTGCGCAGCACCGCGACCCGCTTGTTGCCTTCAGGATAGATCTCGATGAGCTGGAGGTTCGGCGACAGGATCACACCAAGCTTGTAAAGCTCACGAAGGTGGATCGGCTGGTTGGTACCGCCGATCTCCTCGCCCACCATCCGGTCGAGCGTCGCGATCTCGACCAGCGCGCCCTTCTTCGCCAACACCTCGGCACACGAAGGCGCGTGATGCTGACCCGTGCCGTCATAGACCAGAATGCTTTCGGCCGGCTCCACCGCGCCGGTCAGCACCTCCCACGTCGTATGCGCCAGTTCAGCACCCGGAATGGAGCCACGGTTCGCCGTCCCGCCGCTCGCGATCAGCACCACGTCCGGCGTCTCGGCGGATATCGCGTCCGCCGTCGCTTCCGTGGCGAGACGGATATCGACGCCCTTCTTTTCCGCCTGCAGGAAGAGCCAGCGGGTAATGCCGGTCAACGCCTCACGCCATGTCGCCTTCGCCGCAATCCTCACCTGCCCGCCGGGCGTGGTGTCCTTCTCGAACAGCACGACATGATGCCCGCGTTCGGCCGACACCCGCGCGGCTTCGAGCCCCGCCGGACCGCCACCGACCACCACCACACGCCGCGCCTTCTCCGCCTTGGCGATCACGTGCGGCATGAAGGCTTCCCGTCCCGTCGCCGCGTTCTGGATGCACAGGGCGTCGTTGCCGGCATAGATCCGGTCGATGCAATAGCCCGCGCCGACGCATTGGCGGATATCGTCGGCCCGCCCCTCCATCAGCTTCTTCACGATATGCGGGTCGGCGATATGGGCCCGCGTCATCGCCACCATGTCGATATGGCCTTCCTCCACCGCGCGCGCCGCCGTCGCCAGATCGGTGATGCGCTGGGCATGGAAGACCGGAACGCCAACCTCGCGCTTGATCGCGCTGGCGAGCGCCAGAAAGGGCGCGACCGGAAACGACATGTTCGGCAACGAGATCGCGTGCGCGATGTGATCGCGCGCCTGCCCGCCGATAAGATTGACGAAATCCACCAGCCCCCGCTCGGTGAGCGTGCGCGCGATCGTCAGGCAATCCTCGTGCGAGAGCCCGTCGTCGATCAGTTCGTCGCCCGACATGCGGATGCCGATGATGTAGTCGTCGCCCACCGCCGCCCGCGCCGCCTCCAGCGCTTGAACAGAAAAGCGCATGCGGTTTTCCAGGCTTCCGCCGTACTCGTCCGTCCGCTTGTTGGTGGCCGGGCTCCAGAACTGGTCGATCAGATGCCCGTGGGCGGCGGACAGTTCGCATCCGTCGAGCCCGCCCTCCTTGCAACGGCGAACGGCGGCGGCGAAATCGGCCACCACCCGGGCGATGTCGGTGTCCTCCATCTCCTTCGGGATGGACCGGCTTGCCGGTTCCCGTTCGCGCGAGGGCGAGACGGTCGCGAGCCAGTTCTCCGTATCCCAGCGCGTGCGCCGCCCCATGTGCGTGAGCTGCACCATCAGCGCCGCGCCGTGGGAATGGATGCGTTCGGAAAAAGCGCGGAAATGCGGGATCACCCCGTCATCGGCGACCGAGATCTGGTTCCACGGCGCAGCCGGGCTGTCGGGCGAGACCGACGACGACCCGCCGAACATGGTGAGCCCGATGCCGCCCTTGGCCTTTTCCTCGTGATAGAGCTGGTAGCGCTCCTGCGGCCGTCCGTCCTTGCCATAAGAGGGCGCGTGGCTGGTGCTCATGATCCGGTTGCGGATCGTGAGCCCCTTGATCGTCAGCGGGCGGAGCAGGGCATCGTGCGGAGCGGACATCGGCAGCTTCCTTTCACGATCCGAGTTTGAAATCGCTGCAAGCCGGCTTCACATCCCTTTGCGACAAGTCCTGCGCGGATTGCGACAGGATGTCGCGATTTCACCGGTACTCGGCCATCGCGTCCTCCAGCCAGCGCCAGGTGTATTCGGCAAAGGATCGCCGGGGCAGGATGTCGTAGCTCGGCGCGTCATCGACCTGGGAAAGAATGATGCCGGAGCGCGCCAGCAGGGTCTGCGCGCACTGCCCGGTCGCAAAGCGCGATGGATGCAGGTCGAGCGAGCACCCCTTTGCGAGAACTTCCCGCGCCGGCGTGCCCGAAAGCCGGAACAGCGCCCGGTTGCCGGTCACGTCGGTTATCGCAAAGTGCTGGCCGGCAAGGGCTTCGACAAGACCGGCGGAAAGCTCAGCCTCGGCGCCAGGCGCGGTCAAGACCAGCCATTCGTCCGGCCCGAGCCACAGGAGGGAGAAATCCCCGCCCTTCTCGACCGTATTCGCGGCCACCGGCAGCCTGCAACCGAGCACCTTTGCCACGGCCTCCGCGAAGGCGGCATCCGATGGGTTCCCGCGAAGGTTGATCTGCCCCGGCACCGGCATTTCGCTCAAGGTCAGCGGCCCCGCGGTCGTGGAGGCCTCTCCTCCCTGAAAGAGCCGGGAAAGCGCGCCGGCCCGTTCGCCCGCGTCCGCCGTCATCATCGCATCAGCCATTGAGACGCGCTCCCTCGCTGTCGAAAAACACCGGCTTCACCACCTTGCAGGCCAGCGTCTTGACGCCGAGCGGTGCGTGAACCGTCGTGTCCTGCCGGTTGCCACCATCGGCGATCAGCGCCATCGCGATGGAGCGGCCGAGCGTGGCGCTCCAGTAGCTCGACGTGACGTGGCCAAGCATCGGCATCGGCGGTGTGCCATCCGCGTCCGCCGTGATCTGCGCGCCCTCGGGCAGCACCTCTTCCGGGTCCTCGGTCAGAAGTCCAACAAGCTGCTTGCGGTCGGTGCGCGCCGTATCGGGGCGCGAGAACGAGCGCTTGCCGACAAAATCGGGCTTCTTTGTCGAGACGATCCAGTCCATGCCGAGATCGAACGGCGTCACCGTGCCATCGGTCTCCTGACCGACGATGATGAAGCCCTTTTCGGCGCGCAGAACGTGCATGGTTTCCGTACCGTAGGGCGTCAGGCCATGCGTTTCGCCCGCCGCAAAGATCGCCTCCCACAGCGCCATACCCTGATAGGCCGGTACGTTGATCTCGTAGGAAAGTTCGCCCGTGAAGCTGATGCGGTAGATGCGGGCGGCAAGCCCGGCGACCGTCGCCTCCTTCATCGACATAAAGGGAAAAGCGTCATTGGAGAGATCGAGGTCGGGCGCAAGTTCGCCCACCAGCTCCCGCGCCTTCGGTCCGGCGATGGAGGCCGTCGCCCAGTGCTCGGTGACGGAGGTCAGGTAGACCTTCAGGTCTGGCCATTCGGTCTGGAGATAGTCCTCCAGCCGGTCAAGCACGGCGGCGGCATTGCCGGTCGTCGTCGTCATCAGGAAGTGGTTTTCGCCAAGCCGCGTGGTCACGCCGTCATCGAAGACCATGCCGTCTTCCTTGCACATGATCCCGTAGCGACACCGCCCGATGCCGAGCTTCGACCAGGCGTTGGTATAGACCCGGTTCAGGAACTCCGCCGCATCCGGCCCCTGGATGTCGATCTTGCCGAGCGTCGAGGCATCGAGAATGCCGACGCCGTTCCTCACCGCCAGGCACTCGCGGTTGACCGCCTCGCGCAGGCTCTCGCCGTCTTTCGGATAATACCAGGGCCGCTTCCATTGCCCGACATCCTCAAAGACCGCACCTCTGGCCACGTGCCAGCCGTGCATCGGCGTGACGCGGGCCACATCCGACAATTCGCCCACGTCGCGCCCGGCAAGCGTGCCGTAGGTCACCGGCGTATAGGGCGGACGGAAGGTCGTCGTGCCGACCGACGGGATCGGGCTTGAGAGCGTGCGCGACAGGATCGCCAGCGCGTTGACGTTCGAGGTCTTGCCCTGATCCGTGCCCATGCCCGTGGTTGTGTAGCGCTTCAGGTGCTCGACCGAGCGATAGCCCTCGCGCGAGGCGAGCATTATGTCGGCCGCCGTCACGTCATTCTGCGCATCGACAAAATGCTTGGCCTTGCCGTGTCCAACCGGTTTCTTGCCCGGAACGATCCACAGCGCGTGGATCGGCGCGGCTTCTACCGTCTCGACCTTCGGCAGGGCGCTTTCCTGCGCAGGCATCAGCCCCACGGCTTCGACCGCCGCACGCCCCGCCTTCGCGCCTTCCTCCAACGCGCCTTCCAGAAAAAGGGTGCCGTTACATGCACCGGCCGAAGTTTCCGCCTGAACCGAGACGTTCGGCACGAAGCAGGCCTTCGCCTCGTCAAACCGCAACTTGCCACCCGACTGCGAGAGAAGGTGTACCGCCGGCGTCCAGCCGCCCGAGACGGCCACGAAATCACATTCGATCCGTTTGACCGGCCCGCCGACCGTCTCGCCATCGGATGAAAGCGGCGCGATCTCGACTGCCTTCACGCGCTTAGCGCCCTCGACACCGGCAATGGCCGCGCCGCAGATGATGCGCAGGCCCGCCGCCCGCGCCTTTTGCGCCATGGCGCCCGTGGCCTGCGGACGCACATCGATGATCGCCTCGATCCGGCATCCGGTCTTCGCCAGATCGATCGCGGCTTCATAGGCGCTGTCGTTGTTGGTGAAGACGACGCCCGTGTTCCCAGGCTTGACGCCGTAGCGGTTCACATAGGCGCGTGCGGCGCCGGCAAGCATGATGCCCGGCCGGTCGTTGTCGGCAAAGACCAGCGGCCGCTCGTGCGCGCCGGTCGCCAGCACCACGCGCTTCGCCCTGACCTTCCACAGCCGCTGGCGCACGCCGCCCATACCGCGTCCCAGATGATCGGTCTTGCGCTCGGCCATGATCAGGTAATTGTGGTCGTAATAGCCGGTCACCGTGGTGCGCGGCAGCAGGCGCACCTCGGGAAAGGCGGCCAGGTCCGCGCGCATCTTTTCAACCCACTGCGCCGCCGGAATACCGTCGATCCCGCTCGTCTCGCCCAGCAACGATCCGCCGAATTCGGCCTGCTCGTCAGCGACGATGACCCGCGCTCCCGCCTTCGCCGCTTCCAGCGCTGCCATCAGCCCGGCCGGCCCGGCACCGGCGACCAGCACGTCGCAATGGGCATGCATCTTGTCGTAGGTGTCGGGATCGGCTTCAGAAGGCGCCCGCGCACCGGCCGCCGCCCGGCGGATGATTGGCTCGTAGACCCGCATCCAGAAGCTTCGCGGATGCATGAAGGTCTTGTAGTAGAAGCCCGCGACGAAGAGCTTGGAAAAGAACCCGTTGATCGCGCCGATATCGAAATCGACGCTCGGCCAGGCGTTCTGGCTCGACGCGGTCAGCCCGTCATAAAGCTCCACCTGGGTGGCACGCAGGTTCGGCTCGAAATAGCCGCCCGTCTCCAGCTGCACCAGCGCGTTCGGCTCCTCCGCGCCCGCCGTGACGATGCCGCGCGGGCGGTGATACTTGAAGCTGCGCCCGACGAGATGCACCCCGTTCGCAAGCAGGGCCGAGGCGAGCGTATCGCCGGAAAATCCCTGATAGCGCTTGCCGTTGAAGCGGAAGGTGAGCGGGCGGGCTCGGTCGATGCGGCCGCCTGAGGAATTACGGAACTCAGCCATCACTGCCCCTCCCCTACCGGTTCGCACGCGCCCGTGTAGACCCGACTGATCCGGTAGCTCACCGTATCGCGCTCCACGTTGAACCAGCGCCGGCAGCCGGCCGCATGCACCCAGCGCTCCCTGTGCGCCCCCTTGGGGTTGGAGCGGAAAAACAGGAACTCCGCCCATTCGGCGTCGCTGAGTTTCGACGGGTCCGCCGGCCGCGCGATATGCGCCTCGCCGCCATAGGCGAACTCGATCTCGTCACGCGGCCCGCACCAGGGACATTCGATCAGAAGCATGGCACTATTCCTTCCACGGACGAGGTCGCGGGTGTCTTTGCCGTTGTCTTTCCGTCGTGACCGGCGCCAACCACTGCCGTCCGGCCTGGGATTCAACTCCGAAACAGAACCTCTCCAGCGTCATCCCGGGCTCGCCGCAACGTGAAACGTTGCTGCGCAGAACCGGGATCTCGACCGGCATGTACCGAGGGTCGATCCCGGATCTGCGAAGCGGTACTTCGCACCGCATCGCGTCCGGGATGACCCTGGAGAGATGTGGGAAAAAGTCCAAGCCGAGCCCGTCCATTCCTCCCCCTCAATGCGCCACAGCTGCCGCGCCGTGTTCATCGATCAGGTGGCCGGTCGTGAACCGGTCGAGCGCGAATGGCGCATTGAGCGGATGCGGCTCGCCGGTCGCGATGGTGTGGGCGAAGACAAAGCCCGAGCCCGGCGTCGCCTTGAAGCCACCCGTGCCCCAGCCGCAATTGATGAAGAGGTTGTCGACGGGTGTCTTGGAGATGATCGGGCTCGCGTCGGGACACACATCGACGATGCCGCCCCATTGCCGGAGCATGCGAAGCCGGGAGAAGACCGGGAAAAGCTCCAGCAGCGCGCCCATCTGATGCTCGATCATGTGGAAGCTGCCGCGCTGGCCGTAGCCTGTAAACGTATCGATGCCGGCGCCGATCACCAGTTCGCCCTTGTCCGACTGGCTGACATAGACATGCACCGCGTTCGACATGACGACGCAGTCGATCACCGGCTTGACCGGTTCCGATACCAGCGCCTGCAGCGGATGACTTTCGATCGGCAACCGGAAGCCCGCCATCTGCGCCAGCACCGAGGAATGCCCGGCCGTGACGATGCCGACTTTCTTCGCCCCGATGAAGCCCTTGGCCGTCTCCACGCCCACGACCTTGCCGCCCGCGCGGCGGATGCCCGTCACCTCGCAATTCTGGATTATGTCGACGCCGCGGGCACTCGCCGCCCGCGCCAGTCCCCAGGCGACCGCGTCATGACGCGCCGTGCCGCCCCGGCGCTGCAACGTGCCGCCAAGGACCGGATATCGTGCGGTTCTGGAAATATCGAGGATCGGACAGAATTCCCTGACGCCCTCGGCATCGAGCCATTCGCTGTCGATGCCGTTCAGCCTCAGCGCGTTGGTGCGCCGCTGGGCTTCCCGCACGTCGGAGAGATTGTGCGCGAGATTGAGCACCCCGCGCTGCGAGAACATGATGTTGTAGTTGAGGTCCTGGCTCAGTCCCTCGTAGAGCTGCAGCGACTTTTCATAAAGCGCGGCGCTCTCGTCCCACAGATAGTTGGACCGGATGATGGTGGTGTTGCGGCCCGTATTGCCGCCGCCGAGCCAGCCTTTCTCGATCACCGCGACATTGGTGATCCCGTGTTCCTTGGCGAGATAATAGGCGGTGGCCAGTCCGTGCCCGCCGGCACCGATGATGACGACGTCGTATTCCGCCTTGGGCGCGGCATCGCGCCAGGCCCGCTCCCAGCCGGCATGGTGGGAAAACGCATTCTTCACGAGCGCGAAAACCGAATAGGAGCCCATGCCCGACATTCTCCCCGAAAGGCCTCATGTGACGTTAGGAGAAAGCATGATCCCGAACGCCAAGGCACCGCTAGAACGGCAGGGCCACCGCGCTTGAATAAAACCGACATGGAGAGGAAAAAGTCGACACGCTATGCCGCAACGGCAAACAAGCGCCAAGCGGCAGGCCGGACCTATTCGTAAAACCGGCGCTCTTGCGGCCCCTCGCCCATGTCCGGCCGGTGTCTCGCCTGCGTCAGGCGCGGCTCCGTCGCCTCGCTCTCCTTGCGCACTTGCGACGGATTGATGCCGAAGAGATCGCGGAAATGGCGCGAGAAATGCGCGCAATCGGCAAAGCCTGCCTCCAGCGCCACATCGGTGACCGAGCGGCGCGAGGTCTTCAACATCCACAGCCCGTAGCGCAACCGCAGGAGCCGGTAGAACCGGTTGGGGCTCATGCCGGTCGTTGCCTGGAACACGCGCTCGAACTGGCGCGTGCTGATCGCGAGCTTTGCCGCGATTTCCTCCATGGCGAGCGGATCGCTCAGATGCTGCTCCATCATCAGCATCGCCCGGCGCACCCGCGCGTCCAGCACCGGCCCGCCGACGGGCGGCGGCGGCTGCGACTGGCCGGATGCCCGGCCCGGATCGACCTGCAGGATGTGCATCGCCTTCTGCGCGGCGGCCCGGCCCAGATGTCTCTCGATGAGGAAGGCGGCAAGATCAACCACCCCGGCTCCTCCGGAACAGGTGATGCGGTCGCGGTCCTCGATGAAAAGCTGCTCGGCGACCGGCACGAGATCGGGAAACTCTTCAACGAAATCGCGGAAATGATACCAACTCACGCAGCACGCGCGATCCTGCATCAGACCAGCACGCGCCAGCACGAAACTGCCCGTGCACACGCCGATGAGCGGGATTTGCTGTCGTGCCGCGCTGTGGATGCAGGCGGCCGCATCCGCGCCAAGCTGCGGCCCGCGATGGAGAAGCCCGCCGACCACGACGAGATAGTCGAGGCCGGCGAGGTCGTAGTCTCTGTCGGGTGCGACCGCGATGCCGCAACTGGACATGCGCGGCTCGTCCTTGCGACCGAGGATGTGCCAGCGGCACCGGATCGGCCGGCTGCCGTCGCCCTCGTCGGCGGCAAGCCGCAGCGCGTCGATGAAGCTTGAAAGAGCGGTCAGCGTGAAATTGTTGGTCAGAAGGAAGCCGACCGTCAGCGCCGGCCGTTCCGCCGGACGCTCCCGACCCTCGCTTGCCCGCGTTACCACCCTTCGTGCTCCTCGCCCTCGTCCTCTCCCGTTTGCGCCGCCACCACAGCTTCCGGCATGGGCGGCTCCGCCACACTGTCGGCGAACGCGCTCATGCGGTAGCGGCTGGAGATCTGGTCGGACCGCGGCGGCACACCGTAATGGTCCCGGTAGCAGCGGCTGAAATGGGCGGCAGAGGAAAATCCGCAGCACACCGCGACCTGCTGCACGGTCTTGGACGTCTGGTGCAGGAGCTGGCGCGCCCGGATGAGCCGCAAGCCCAGGTAGTACTTGCCCGGCGAGCAGTTCATGTAGGTACGGAAAAGCCGCTCGACATTGCGCCGCGACTGGCCAAGCCGCTTGGCGAGCGTCAAGAGGTCGAGCGGCTGCTCGATCGTCGCCAGCATCAGCTTGATCGCCGCCTGCAGGTCCTGTCGCTCGATCCCCAGCGGCTGCTGGATCACCGCGTTCTGCTGCATGGCGGCGGGACGGATCTTGTCGTGCAGCATCTGTTCGGAAACTCTGGCGGCCAGATCCTCGCCATGACGGGCGGCGATGCGGTGCAGCATCATGTCGGCCGCCGCCGTCCCGCCGGCACAGGTGAAGCGGTTGCGGTCGACAGTGAAGATGTCGCCGGTCACGACGATCTCGGGATAGTTCTCGCTGAAGCTCGCCAGACTGTCCCAATGGACGGTGCAGCGATAGCCGCCAAGCAGTCCGGCGCGCGCGAGAATGTGGCTTGCCGTACAGATCGCACCAAGCGGCACGCTCTTTGTCGCCATACGTCTCAGCCACGCGATAACCTGACGGTCGTCGTACCAATGGCCATCGATGCCAGCGCACACGATAAGAGCGGAAAAGGCCGGCGCATCCGCCATGGAATGGCCCACCCCCACTGCGATGCCGTTGCTCGCCCGTTCGCTGCCGCCATCACGCGACAGCAGCTCCCAATCGTAGAGCCGCTTGCCGGTCAGATGATTCGCCAGCCGCAACGGTTCTATCGCCGCCGCGAAGGCGATCAGCGAAAATCGGGGGATGAGTAGGAAACCGATCGTTTCCGCATTTTCCGCGCCTGGTTCCAAGGCCGTCCCCTGAAGCGGATCCCGATCGGCCGGTTTACGTCCAGCCATTGGTGCTTCCGCGGTTACGCTCAAGGCACGGCCGCCATCGTCCTTGGGGTCTGACCCGGGATCGAGAGCCGCACACACCTTCCCCGCTTCCCGAGCCTCGGGAAGTTCAAAGTCACCCGTTCTGGACGTCCTCCATCCCGGCATCCGCGAATACCTGCTTCTGGCCGCAGGGCGTTGCCCGTTGTCCGACGCTAGCGCTATCAATCCTGCTTCGCATCAACAATCTGCGCATGGAAACCTTGGGGCAATCCGTCGTTTCATCGAGACCCGATCACGAAACGGCGAGACAGAACGCGAAAGGATCGTCTTCGAACTTTTCACAAGGCATGATACGAAGACCGCATCCCGAGCGCGCCGCACCGTGTTGATTGCACCGGTGCCGGCGTCGCCGGGTCGCCATCCCGTGCGCGGCAAAGGGCCATTCGGCCCCCTTTCCACTGCCGCCCAAATTCCGGAGGACCTGCTGGAGAAAGACCCCGGGCTTCTTGAGCCTTTCGACAGCCCCCCTATTTCCAGCACCGACAACAAGCCGCCGCGCGGACCATCAACCGGGCCGGCGGAGACATCACCAATCGGAGATCACAATGACGACCTATTCCGACATCCAGCTCTTCATCGATGGAGACTGGTGCGACGCCGCTGACGGCCGCACGCTCGAAATCGTCGACCCGGCGACCGGCCAGGAAATCGGCCGCCTCGCCCATGCCGGCAAGGCCGATCTGGATCGCGCGCTCGCCGCCGTGGAGCGCGGGTTCAAGGTGTGGAGCGAGACGCCTGCCTTCACCCGCTACAAACTGATGCGCAAGGCCGCCGACCTGCTGCGCCAGCGCGCCAGCGACATCGCCTGGTTGATGACCAAGGAACAGGGCAAGCCGCTTGGCCAGTCCAAGGGCGAGGTTCTGGCCGGCGCCGACACGATCGACTGGTTCGCCGAGGAAGGCCGCCGCACCTACGGCCAGGTCATCCCGGCGCGTGCGCCCGGCGTCGTGCAGATGACGATCAAGGTGCCCGTGGGCCCGGTCGCCGCCTTCACACCCTGGAACTTCCCGATCAACCAGATCGTGCGCAAGCTGTCTGCGGCCATCGCCACCGGCTGCTCGATCATCGTCAAGGCGCCGGAAGAAACACCGGCCTCGCCGGCCGAACTCATCCGTTGCTTCATCGACGCCGGCATTCCGCAGGGCGTCGTCAACCTCGTCTACGGCGTGCCGGCCGAGATCTCCGAATACCTGATCCCGCACCCCGTGATCCGCAAGATCTCCTTCACCGGCTCCACGCCCGTTGGCAAGCAGCTCGCAGCGCTCGCCGGCCAGCACATGAAACGCGCCACGATGGAACTCGGCGGCCATGCACCGGTCCTCGTCTTCGACGACGCCGACGTGGAGACCGCGGTCAAGCAGATCTCGGTGCACAAGTACCGCAACGCCGGCCAGGTCTGCGTCTCCCCGACCCGCTTCCTTGTCCAGGACAAGATCGCCGACCAGTTCATGGAGGGCTTCATCGCGGCCTCCAAGGCCACGAAGGTCGGCAATGGCCTGGAAGACGGCGTGGACATGGGCCCGCTCGCCAACGAACGTCGCATCCCGGCGCTGGAAGGCCTGATCAACGATGCGGTTGACGCCGGCGGCACGCTGGCGACCGGCGGCAAGCGCATCGGCAACCAGGGCTACTTCTTCGAGCCGACGGTGCTCACCAACGTGCCGACTTCGGCGCGCATCATGAACGAGGAGCCGTTCGGCCCGGTGGCGGTCATCAACCGCTTCTCCGACGCCGACGAGGCGATCGCGGAGGCCAACCGCCTGCCGTTCGGCCTTGCGGCCTACGCCTATACCAGCTCTTCGGAGACGGCGCAGATGCTGGGCGCGAAGGTGGAGGCCGGCATGCTGACCATCAACCACCTCGGCCTGGCGCTTCCCGAAGTGCCGTTCGGCGGCATCAAGGATTCGGGCTACGGCACCGAGGGCGGCTCAGAGGCGCTCGACGCCTATCTCGATACGCGCTTCGTCACCCAGATGCGATAGAAAATACGCCCGGCGGGGTGGATACATTCCGCCGGGCATTCTGCTTGCGGCCCATCCATGCAACCATCTGGATGCAGCAGCGCGTTACCCCACCACGGCCATGCTCGCGGCCAGAAGCCGCTCCAGCTCCTTGACCCCGGTGACGACCGCGTCGGCGCCGGCGGCGATCAGCGTCGCCTTCTGGTCCACCCGTGCCTCGCTCTCCCCGATGAAGCCTATCGCGAAGACACCCGCGGCCTTCGCCGAACGAACGCCCTGCGTACTGTCATCGATGAAGACGGCTCGCTCCGGCGCAACGTCGAATGTCCTCAGACAATGTTCCGCCAAATCCGGCGCCGGCTTGGGGTTCGCGACCATCTCGGCACTGAACACGTGCGGTGCGAAAGCATCCCACAGATCGAGAATTCCGAGACTGTTATCAAGTCTATCGATGGTTGAATTGGAGGCGACGCACTTGTGCGCGTCGAGCCCACGCACAAGCGCTCCGATGCCCTCGATCTCGCGAAGCTCACGCTTGAAGCCCGCATAGAGCGCCTCGCGCCAGCGACCGACGAACGCCGCGCTATCCGTTATTCCGCGCCGTGTCAGATCGGCCAGCATCTGCTTTTCCGTCATGCCGGTAAATTCGCGCTGCACATCGAGCGGCTCCATTGCCAGCCCGGCTTCCTTCAGCGTTTCCGCAAGCGTGCGCGCGGAAACCGGCTCGCTGTCGATGAGCACGCCGTCACAGTCGAAGATGACGAGATCCACAGGCTTGAGGGGAGCATTGAGCATGAAGTGTCTGCCTTATTCGAAAAACGGAAAACGTGGCGCCGCCGCCGTTGACCGCACGGCCTCCTGCGGAGTGATACGGCCGGAAACGGGATCGCTGCGAAATAGCAGCGAAACGCGCCCGGGTGAAGCTTGTTTTCGAAAAAACCCAGAGTGATGGAGTAAAACTCCACAACACCGGATTCATCGGCTTGCACCGCATGGGGGTCCACACCCGGATGCAAGGGTGTGAATGAAACCGAAATGGCGTACATCACACCGCGCATAAGAACAAAAGTTCAACTTTACCGAGAAGTTATCCGGCTAACCAAATGAGTTGTAGCAGCCCGGAAACAATCGGTTATCACCTCGAACATCAGCGGCGATTTACCTTTGTAATTTATCTTATCGTAAGAGCTTTCATGCGTATTAGTACGGCAAGACGGCCCGCGATCGGCCGCTCTTCCCCTATAGTCGATCAAGGGCTAAAGCCTTGAGTTCTCAACCGCTCCTGCCCCAATCCCCGTGCGCGCCCGGTTCCTCCGGTCCGCGCCGCGCCATTGATTTCGTGCTCCTGCGCTGGCGTTCGGAACGCACTGCGCCGCCGAACCTTCCCCCTTACGAAAATGTCGCACTGGGCAATCTCGGACATTTTGCCGACAGCATGGCCCTCGTCGTGCAGGACAAGGCCGGCGAGATGAACCTCGCCCGCGTCGGCGCGACATTCTGCGCATGGGGCGGAATTCCGCGCGACGGTGCCGCGTTTTCGTGCCTGAGGGCCGACCGCGCCCACAGCCTGCGCGATGCGATCGATTTCAGCCTGCAGACCAATGAACCGGCCCGTGTGACCACCCACCAGGTTGAAGACGGCAAGTTCGAGACCTACGACTTGTGGGCGCTGCCGCTTTCCAGCCTTTGGGGACCGCCGGTCTTCATCATCGTGCTCGACCGGCGCGACGCCAAGTATGATGTTCTCGACACCATGTTCGGCGCCACCGACGAGGGCATGATCGCGCTGACCGCCATCAAGAACACCTGCGACGAGGTGGTGGACTTCCAGTTCGTCGCCTTCAACGATGGCGCTGCACGGCTGTTCAACATGCCTGCCGAGCGTCTGCAATGGTCACGCCTGTCGGAACTCGGCCTGCACCTGGAGGAAGCAGAAGTCGTCGAGAACCTTGCGCGCGCGGTGCAAGAGGAACGGCGTATCAATTTCGAGGTGACCTATCCCGGCGAACACGCGATGCGGCATTTCAAGGTCTCCGCCGCACCCATTGGCGAACTTATTTCGGTAACGCTCACCGACATCGCAGAAATCAAGGAACGCGAACGCTCCTTTCGACTGCTGTTCGAGGGCAACCCGATCCCCACGTGGCTGGTGGCGAGCGATACCCTGCGGATCCTGCACGTCAACGAAGCGGCCGTTCGCCATTACGGACACAGCCGCGAAGCCTTTCACCAGATGACCGTTCTGGAAACACTCTCTCCGAACAGCCGGACCGAATTCGCCAATTTCCTGCACGATCTCGACCGTCCCTATCAGGGACATGACGTCTGGCACCATGTGCGCGCGGACGGCAGTGAGATGGACGTCTATCCCTATGTGCGCCGGATGGATCTGGACGGCCGCCAGAACTTCGTCATCTCCGTTGTCGATGTGACGGAGCGGCGCAAGGCCGAAGCCCGCGTCGCCCACATGGCCCATCACGACGCGCTGACCGATCTGCCGAACCGCGTCCTGTTTCGAGAACGGTTGCAGGAAGCGCTCGCTCGTGCGCAACGCAACGACCATCTCGTCGCCGTGCAATGCCTAGACCTCGATCATTTCAAGGAAGTCAACGACACGCTGGGGCACCCGGTTGGCGACAAGCTACTGCAGGCGGTCGCGGATCGCTTCAAGACGTCCCTGCGGGAAACCGACTTCGTCGCGCGTCTGGGCGGCGACGAATTCGCCGTCATCCAGACCGACATGGAAAGCCCGGTAGAGGCGAGTGCCCTTGCCGCCCGGCTGATCGACTATATCGGCCAGCCCTATCAGATCGACGGCCATCAGGTTGTCATCGGTACGAGCATCGGCATCGCGCTCGCCCCCGCCGACGGTGTCGAACCCGACCACCTCCTGAAGAATGCCGACATGGCGCTCTACCGTTCCAAGAATGACGGGCGCAGCGTCTTCCGCTTCTTCGAGCCGGATATGGATGCCCGCCTGCAGGCCCGCCGGACCATGGAGCTGGACCTGCGCCACGCGCTGAAGGCGGAGGAATTCGAACTCCACTACCAGCCGCTGGTGGACCTGGAAAGCGGCAAGGTTTGCGCCTTCGAAGCGCTTCTGCGCTGGCACCACCCCACTCGCGGCCTCGTCTCGCCGGCGGAATTCATCCCGCTGTGCGAGGAAATCGGCCTCATCATCGATATCGGCGCCTGGGTTCTGGAAGAGGCCTGCCGCGAGGCCGTTCACTGGCCCGAGGAAGTCAAGGTGGCGATCAACCTCTCGCCCGTCCAGTTCCGGAACAACAGGGTGGTGGGCGCCGTCGCGCATGCGCTGGCGAGTTCTGGCATCGCCCCTGAGCGTGTGGAACTGGAAATCACCGAATCCGTCCTCCTTCAGGACAGCGAAACCAACGTCGAGGCCTTGCGCGACCTCAAGGATCTCGGCATCCAGATCGCCATGGACGACTTCGGCACCGGCTATTCCAGCCTGAGCTATCTGCAGAAATTCCCTTTCGACAAGATCAAGATCGACCAGTCCTTCGTACGCACGCTGGCGGAACGGCCCGAAGCGAGCGCCATCGTGCGTGCGCTCACCGGTCTCGGCCGCAGTCTCTCCATAGCGACGACCGCCGAAGGCGTGGAAACGGAGGAACAGCTCGAGCACCTGCGCAGCGAGGGTTGCACCCAGGTGCAGGGCTATCTCTTCAGCCGCCCTCTGCCCGCCGGTGATGTCGCGGAGATCCTGAAGCGCGTCTTCCATCGCGCCGAGGCGCCCCCGGACGAGAACGAGGCCCGGGGCCGCATCTCCGCAGCCTGACGCCCCGCCTTTTCGCCGCGTCCCTGCAGACGGCGTTACGCTTGCCACGTCCCGAGCCCAAGGATATCGGGATCACTGTCGCTCGCTGCTTGTGGACGACCCGCGATTATTCCCGAGGCAACGCGGCGACCGCCAGCAGATGCCCTTCGGCGAGTGTCCAAAGTCCCTCGATCTCGCGCCGGCCTTCGATCCCGGGATGATCCGGATTGATGAGGTGAGCGCTGAAGGTTCCCGGCAACGGACCGAGACGAACGAGGGCGTCGGGAAAATCGAGAAATTGCAGGGTCGCGGGATAGTAGGCCTTGTAGAAGGCTTCCTTGATCACGAAGACCAGTTTCGCCGCATCCACGCCGGGCACGCGGAATCCCCGTTCCTCCGGGCGGCAGATCGCATCAGCAAGATCTGGTGCAAGCGCGGCGGCCGGCTCCAGATCGATCCCCAGGCCGATGAAATCCGCACTGCGTCCGGCGACCGCCGCCGCCAGATCATCGGAGTGAGTGATCGAACCGACCATCCCTTCTGGCCAGAGGGGGCGGCGGTCGCGGGCGGCGAGGACCGGACCGGCGTCGACACCGAGCTGGCCGAGCGCATTGCGCGCGCAGGTGCGACCGGCACGAAAGCCCATGCGGCGAGAGGTGACGGCACGCGTGATTTCCGCTTCCTCCTGTGCGAAAAGCGGCCCCTGACGTTCTTCCAACGCGCCACAATCGAAGGTCGCCCCCGCCGGCAGGCAGGCTCGGATCGCTCCCGCCAAATCGGCGTCCGCCAGAGGTTGATCTTTCATGGCATCATCGCAATTGGACGTTCATCACGCGGCGCTCATCAGGAGGATGGCGAAGGGGAAGGGATCGCTCACCCAACTCTCCTCGATCCGCCAGCCGGCTTTCGCCGCCAGTACCGCGATCGCCTCGTAGGTGTACTTGTGCGAGTTTTCGGTGTGGATCGTCTCACCCTCGGTGAACACGATCTCGCGGCCGCCAAGGTGAACCGTCTGCTCCTTCCGCGAGACGAGGTGCATTTCCATGCGGCTCTCCGCCTCGTTCCAGACCGCGCGGTGAGCGAAGGCGTCGAGCACGAAATCGGCGCCGAGTTCCCGGTTGAGACGGGCAAGAAGGTTCAGGTTGAAGGCGGCCGTCACCCCTTGCGCATCGTCGTAGGCCGGCACCATCACCTCCGGTTCCTTGGCGAGATCCACACCGAGGATGAAACGGGAATCCGCACCGAGCGTGGCAAGCGCGGATTTCAGAAAATGCCCCGCGGCCTCCGGCGAGAAGTTACCGATGGTGGAACCGGGAAAGAAGCCCACATGCGGCCGTCCGTCGGCCGCCGCCGGCAGGGCGTGGGATGCCGTGAAGTCGGCGACGAGCGGGACCACCTGCAGGTCGGGAAAATCCGCGCGCAACGACTCCGCAGCCTCGTCGAGCGCGCTCTGCGAGATGTCGATGGGAACATAAACCTCAAGATGCGGGGCGGCGTCGAGCAAGGCGCGTGTCTTCACGCTTGCGCCGGACCCGAATTCCACCAGCACGGCGTGGCGCGAGATCGACGCGGCAAGATCGTGCGCGATGGTCTGGAGCAACGCTGTTTCGGTACGGGTCGGATAGTATTCCGGCAATCCGCAGATTTCCTCGAACAGCCGCGACCCTTCCGCATCGTAAAGGTACTTGGTGGGCAGGGTCTTGCGCGGTGCCGTCAGGCCGGCGAGCGCATCGCGCAGAAAGTCGTCGGAAGAGGGAAGGACGCCCTCCTCAATCACAAGCTCGGAGGTTTCCGTCATGGTGGTGCTCACAGGTCCGTTGCCAGACGGATGCCGGAGAACTGCCAGCGCGCGTCGGTGGGGAAGAAGTTGCGGTAGCTGATGCGATCATGGCCGGCGGGCGTCGCGCAGGAGCGCCCGCGCAGCACCATCTGGTTGATCATGAACTTGCCGTTGTATTCGCCGATCGCGCCGTCCTGCGCCCGGTAGCCGGGATAGGGGGAATAGGGGCTCATGGTCCATTCCCACACGTCCTGACGCATGCCGGGCCGCAGGCGCTCGGGATGCGGGCGGGGGCCGTCGGGCAGCGCATCCCCGGCGGGAAGGCACGCGGCGGCGAACTCCCATTCGAATTCGCTGGGCAACCGATGTCCCGCCCATTGCGCATAGGCGGCCGCCTCGAACCAGCTCACGTGGCAGACGGGCTCATTCGGATCGACCCTCTTGCGGCCATGCAGCGTGAACACCGACCAGCCGTCCTCGTCCCGGCGCCAGTAGGCTGGCGCCTCCCAGCCCAGCCGGTTGACGGTCGCCCAGCCCTCCGAAAGCCACAACTCATGGCGGCGATAGCCGCCATCCTCGATGAAGGCCATGAACTCGCCGTTGCTCACCGGACGGTCGGCGATGGCGACCTTGCGGATCAGCGCCTCGTGACGGGGGAGCTCGTTGTCGAAACAGAAAGGAAAAGCTTCATCGCCCTCGCGCCACCCGATTTCGTGTATCCCGGCCTCCAGTGGCTGCCAGTTGACCGGCGCCACGGGAGTGGTCGTCTCCGGGGCCCGCTCATGCTCGCAATAGACCGGATCAATCGGCGAGAGCGAAAAGGCGTGCTTGATGTCGGTGAGCAGAAGCTCCTGATGCTGCTGCTCATGATGCAGCCCCATGATGACGAGATCGGCGACATCGCGCTCGCGCACCTTGATGAGCGCGTGCATCGCGAGATCCACGTGGGCGCGATAATCGGTGACGGCCGCGACACCCGGCCGGCTCAGAAGACCGCGCGAGGGGCGCGGATGGCGCGGCCCGACAGCCTCGTAGTAGGAATTGAAGACGTAGCCGAAATCCTCGTCGAAAACCTGGTAGCCGGGGAGATTCGGCTTCAGAATGAAGGTCTCGAAGAACCAGGTCGTGTGCGCACGGTGCCATTTGGTGGGACTGGCATCCGGCATCGACTGGACCGTCTGGTCCTCAGCCGAAAGGGGCGCCGCCAGGGCCTCGGTATCGCCCCGCACGCGGGCGTAAAGCGTATCGAGCCGTCCGCGCCATTCCGCCTCCGCGCCCGTTCCGGCGTCTCGCGCAACGTTTCCGCCTGCGGGTTTTTCCTTCAGTTCGAGCATGGAACCCTCCCCTTCCTCGCCGGCCTTCCGCCGGACCGGAGCCACATTATGCCAGGATGCCGAAGGCGTCCTCACCCAGCCGGTTTCGACACCACGGACCGCACCTGTCGTTTCGCGATCCGGTCCACATCGACGTCCAGTACGTCAGACAGTACGTCAGGCCGGTTTGACAAGACTATGATGGCGAGGCGCCAAATCGCGTTCGCCCCCTTCCCAAACGCCGACGACGCAATTTGGATCCCTCAAGGGCGCACGGTCCGATACCGGACTTCGCACGGCGCCGGGCCGAAACGTGTCAGCAACCCGAAATTCTGCCAGCGCATCCTGTAGGCGCGATCCTGCAAAACGGCGGCCGGCGCTCCCGCGCGAATTTGGGAAACGGACCAGACCGGATCATCCTGAGTGTTCGCAATCGCGCGAACAAGTCGAATCGGCATCATCATCCGTGCGATTCCCAAGATTGAAGGAAGATCCCCAACGGATTATAACATTACGACTATTTACAGGGGACGATTGTCTTTCACGAAGCGATCCTCCAATCTGTACATTCTGACAGTCGCCCTGAAATAGCGGGCGAGAGTTGACCGATCCGGGAAACCCAGTAACGGCAGCAACGGGGATATCGGTGACGGCGGAACCCGAACCGTCGCTTCATTCCTGGGTATCGGTCGTGCTCGCACCTTGAATGCCATGGACATGCGATCCAATCGTCACGCGTGCTCCGGTCACAAAAGGGGTGCGGCCGCGCGGACATCTACGGACGCTCTACCGCGCCAACATTTGCGAGTATCATGGCAGGGCGGCGTGTACAGGGCGTCGCCACCACAATGCGAAGCCTGACGGCGAAGTCCGGCATGGGGCCGGCGCAACCGTGACATCGAAGGCGAATCCGATGGCCGATACGCTGTTTCTCGACGACTGGGACGCATTGACCCGCGAACGCGACACGCGTTTCTCGGCAACCCTCGACCGCGTCTTCGCCTATCACCCGTTCTACAAGGACCTTCTCACCCGTGCCCGGCTCAGACGGCGCGACATATCCGGCGTTGCCGATCTCGTCAAGCTGCCGGTGACGACCCACAAGGACTATCTCGCCAATCCCGCCGGCTTCGTGCTCGCCTGGCCGGAAGCGGCCTCGGCGGAAGAGAGCATCGTGTGGGATGTGATGCATACGATGCAGGCCTCCGGCCCTCCCGCGCCCTTCGTCTCCACGACCTACGACTTCCTCAACATCCTGGCGCTCAACCGCAACATGCTGCGGCTGCGCGGAACGCTTCAGAGCGACAGCATCCTCAATCTGTTCCCGCTGACGCGCCACCCGCACGGAGCCTTTGCCCGGGCGATGAATGCGGCGGCTGCCTACAACATTCCCGTTACCGCCGCGATGCCCGGCGCCTCCAACGCGCGGCAGCCCGATATCGGCAACCCGCTCGACGAGGTCGTGGCGATTGCGGCACGTTCGTGCGCAACGATCCTGTGGGGTGTGCCGTCCTACATCCGCAAGATGGTCGCACGGGCCGAGGAATTGGGCGTGATGCTGCCCCATGTGCGTCTGGTCTTCGTTTCCGGCGAGGGCTTCGCAGCGGCGGCGCGCAGCGATCTGATCGACCGGTTGAAGCGGCTGGGGGCGAAAGAACCGAAGATCAGCGTATCCTACGGAGCAAGCGAGATGCAGGGCGGCATGGTGGAATGCGCGCCCGGAACCGGGTTCCACAACCCCGCCCCCGACCAGTTCTGTTTCGAGGCGGTCGATCCCGACACCCACAAACCGGTGCCCGACGGCGAGGAGGGGCTGATCCTTCTCACGCATCTCGACCGGCGCGGAACCGTGATGCTGCGCTATGCGCTGGGGGATGTGGCGCGGCTGACGCGCGAGCGCTGCCCCCATTGCGGCGCCTTGACCGAGCGCATCATCGGAACACCGCGCCGTACCGGCGGTTTCGTCAAGATCCGCGGCCGGCTGATCGATCCGCAGGTACTCAGCGATGCGCTGGCGGGAGAAACGGCGGTCGCCGACTTCCAGGCGGTGGTTGAAAAGGAAGAAGAGGGCGACGTGCTCTCCCGCGACCGGCTGCGCATCAAGATCGCACCGGACGGGAAACCCGACGAGACGCTTTCCCGCCGGCTGGCGGAACGGGTGAAAACCGCGATCGGCATTCGCCCGGTGATCGAGTTGACGACGGCCGAGGACCCGATGCTCGCCGTACGCGGCTGGGCCATGTGGCCGCTGGTCGATCTCAGGAAAAAGAAGCGTCGCTAGAGGTGTGGCACCGCAACTGAGACGGGACCGGCCTCAATCGCGGCCATCGCGCAAGATGCATGTGCCCCTTTCCGGGCACATGCGCGTGCTCATTTCCGGACCGCCACGACTTTCTGGTAAAGCCCCCCGAAGAAGGTCTGCTTGGTCCAGGTGAAGCCATCCGCATCGCCGGCGAATTCTCTGATTTCGGAGGCGCAGAGCGATGGCGCCAGCGGTTCCAGATAGCGGAAGACGAACCACATGATCGGGCCCATCGGGTGAAACCAGCGCCACTGGTGGTAATCGACGAAAACCGCCTTTCCTCCCGGGCCTGTGGCGTCGAGAACGTTGTTGACGATCTTTGTCTTGTAGTCGTCAGGCACCTCATGAAGCAGAAAGAAACAGCAGACGCCGTCATACTTGCGGTCGAAGGGACGAGCCGAGTCGGCGTGGATCACGATCGCATTGGTGTGACCGGCGAGCTTCGCGCGGGCGCGGGCAACCTGGATCGGCGTGACGTCGCGAACTTCGAGCCGGCCCGCCGGCCCCACACGGCTGGCGAGTTCGGCACACAGGCGACCGTAGACATGGGCCGGCTGCAGGATGCTCTGGCCGGGCGAAAATTCATCCACCGCCGTCTTCACCAGCCTGTTCGCGTTGCCCCACAGGATCGCCTGAACGACGATCTGGCGATCAAGCAGCGGAACAAGACGCGGATTGATGTAGGCCCAGTCGTAGATCTCCCGCATGTAGTCGGGAACGGCGGGAGTGGATGCGGGAACGGATTCATCGGCGGACCGCCCAGCCGTATAGGGGGCATCTTCGCAGATTTCAGACATTTGGAGCATTCCTCTGGCAGAGCAGCCGGCGCGTTGATACGGCATGCGGGGTTCCGGCATTGCGGCGGCGTCGTTCTTCGCAGAACGCCACCTTCTCATCCCGCGCATTTTTCCGGCTCGCGCACGATAGCGATTTGCGGTCTTTCGTTGCGCGCACGGTGATTGTCCCCGACGCGCGCGCTGACGGCCAGAGATATATTGTCCCGTGCGCCAACACGTCCGACTTGTTTTCATCAAAGTGTGGCTCGGAAATGGTGGAGCGAAAAATCTCGCCTCGTTCCGCATCGATGGACGCTGGCACGAATCCAGGCCCGTTCTCAAGAACCGGGGCAGGAACGGAAGACAATCAATGCCGAGGCCGCGACCTGACCGGCCGGCCTGGGCCGGATGGCGAGATCGCGCGGTCTTGCTCTTTGGAAAGCTGGAAGCCGGCGCTCTGGACACGCGCCGCGGGCCATGTGGAAATATCGTCGATTTTGCGCGCGTTCTACGCCGCACGAGATCTTCGGTGACGACGAGTCGGGGCGCCGCCGACCGGCAGGCGCCCCGACGCTTTCACCACTGGTTATAGGGCAGGAACTTGCCGGACATGGTGACCTGAACGCGGTCGCCCTTGGGGTTCGCCACACGCTCCACCTTAAGGTCGAAGTCGATGGCGCTCATGATGCCGTCGCCGAATTCCTCGTGAATCAGCTCCTTGATCGTGTCCCCGTAGACATAGGTGATCTCGAAGAAGCGGTAGATCAGCGGGTCCTTGGATACGGTCTCCGCCTCCTGGCCCTTCTTGGGCGGAAGCTGCAGGGCGATCTCCACGTCCTTCGTGCGGTTGCCGAGCCCGAGAACGGCCGCGACCTTGGCCGCGGCTTCCTTCGGCAGCGTGTTCTGGCCGAGACAGGCGGAAACGACGAAGACGTCGGACATGCCGGCGGCCTCGGAGATTTCCTTCCAGGAAAGCCCCTTGGTGAACTTCGCGGCCATGACCAGCTCGGTCATTTCCAGCTTCGACATCAGCGGCGCCGGGCCGGCATCCGTGGCATTCAGACTGGTCACGTTCGACATGGTTCATTCTCCTCTTCAAGGTTCGCGGTCGCGTCAGGCAACGGCCTGGCGTGCGGGTTTCGGGGTGGTCTCGCTGTCGCTTGCGGCAAGCATCTTCCGGGCCATCATGTGCTGGCGCGGCGCGTTGACCGTATCGACGGCCAGCAACCGGTCGCCGGCGAAATAGGAAAGCGCGAAGCTGCCCTCCTCAGGCGATCCCTCGATCTCGGTGCGGTCGTAGCCCTGCGAAAGCCCCACGATCTGCAGCTTGACGTCGTACTGGTCGGACCAGAACCACGGCACAGGATCGTAGCAGACGTCCTCGCCCAGCATCGCGGCAGCCGCGGCTTTCGCCTGGTCGCAGGCGTTCTGCACACTTTCCAGCCGGATCATGCGGCCATAACGGGCGGAGGGGAAAACGGTGCAGTCGCCGACAGCGTGGATATCGGGCGCCGACGTACGGCAAGCCTCATCGACGACGATGCCGCGCGCGACCTTCAGCCCGGCGGCCTCCACCAGTTCGGTGACGGGCTCCGCCCCCACCGCGATCAGCACCAGCCCGGCGGGAACGGTCTCGCCAGAGGCAAGCACAACGCCGCCAGCCGCCGTATCGCCTGCAATGCGGGCAACGCCGGTCCCGAGTTGCAGCCGCACGCCATGGGCGCGGTGAAGCTCCTGAAGATAACCCGAGATTTCCGGCGCCACCGAGCGCTCCAGAATGCGGGAGCACGCCTCGATGACGGTGACGGTCTTGCCGAAGCCCGCCGCGACGGCGGCAAACTCCATGCCGATATAGCCGCCACCGACGATGGCGACATCCTCCACCGTCTCAAGCGCCTTTCGGATAGGGGCCACGTCGGCCATCGTGCGCAAGGTGAAGACGCCAGGAAGGTGAGCCCCTTCGATCGGCAGGTCGCGGGCCCGCGTCCCGGTGGCGATCAGCAGCTTCGAATAGGCAAGCCGCTCGCCGTCTTCCAGTTGCACCGCATGGGGCCCCGGATCGATCGATGCAACGTGCACCCCTTTTCGAAAATCGACGGCGGCGGTCTCGAACCAGGCAGGCGGGCGCAGGCAGAGCCGTTCCTCCTCCATCTCGCCCTTGAGATAGGCCTTGGAAAGCGGCGGGCGCTGGTAGGGGAAAAACGGCTCGTCCCCGATCAGGATCAGGCCGCCCTCATAGCCCTTCTGGCGCAACGTTTCCGCCGCCTTCTGCCCGGCCTGCCCGGCGCCCACGATGATGATCGGATCGCTCATTGTCCTGCCCTTTTGTCGTTGGCGGCCGGGACGGAACCGTCCCGGCCGGATGGTCGATGGGGATACCGTTCGCCGCTCTAGAACGGCAGCCCTTCCTCGATCGGCAGCGCCGGGTCGCGCGACCATTCATTCCACGAGCCGAAGTAGATCTTCACGTCCTTCACGCCCGCTTCTTTCAGCGCCAGATAGGTGTTGGAAGCCCGCGCCCCCTTGAAGCAGTAGAGATAGACCGGCGTGTCCGGCGTGATGCCGACGGTCGCGCATTCGGCCAGGATCTCGTTCTTGTTCTTGATCATCGGCCCTGACGCGGTCGGCTTCATCATCCGATACCACTCGATCCATTTCGCGCCGGGAATCCGGCCCTTGCGCGGGCAGAAATCCTTGCCGTAGGGCGAGGAGCTTTCCGCGATCCACTCGTCGATGTCGCGCACGTCGAGCTTGACGATGTCGTCCGTCCCGATCGCCGCCATCATGTCGGAAACGTCGAGCATCAACTCGGCGCCGGCTTCCGATACCGGAAAGGTCTTCGGCACGGGCGTTACCGCATCGGTGGAGATCGGCAGCCCCGCCGCCTCCCAGGCCTGATAGCCGCCATGCAGCACCTTCACCTTCGGGTAGCCCAGATACTGCAGCAGGAAGTAGCCGCGGCAGGACTGGCCGAAACCGGTCGCCATCGACTGTTCGTAGATGACTGCGGTCTCCTCGCCGGAAAGTCCGGCCGCGCCGAATTCCTCGGCGAACTTGTGACGAAGCTCCGCGATGCCGTCGGCGGACGAGGTCGCGAGGTAGGTGAAGATGTCGTGCATGTCGACGGCGCCGGGAATATGACCCGCCGCATAGGACTCCGGATTGCGCGTATCGATAATCACGCAAGGCTCGCCTTTCATCAGTTCGGCAAGCTCTTCAGGCGACAACAGGCTCTTGTCCGTCATGCTGCAGTCCTTTCCATGTCTGGTCCATGTCTGGTCCCTCTGGCAAAACGGCGGTGTCTGCCGGCGTCGTTCGTCGCGCCCGGTCAGGCCACGCCGGAACGGATCAGGCAGCGCCGAAATCGGCGAGCATCTTTCTGAGCTGCTTGGTGGCGGGCGTGACGATCGCCACGAAATAGGCCTCGCGCAGGCGCCGTTGCGCCGTGCCGCGCTTGACGTAACCGCGCGCGCCGCAATGGAGCATGGCGTTGTGGGCGGCCGCCACCGTCGCCTCGCCGGCGGCAAGCCGCGCCCTGATCACGCGGATGAAATAGTCCTGCGACGTGTCAAACGGCGTCTTGCAAAGCGCGTAGACCTCGTCTTCGAAGGCGGAGAGCTGCTGGCGGAAGTCGTCCGGCTGGTCCGGCAGGTGACAGTTCACATGCGAAAGCGACTGGCCGGACTGCTCCATCAGGTCGATGCAGTTGCGGATGAGACCGAAGGCCATGCCCGCCTGCAGCAGGATGAAGCCGGCGCGAATGCGCGGGATGTACTCGTCGATGGGGTCGGCCAGTATCATCTCGTCGGGAATGAAGGCCTTGCGGAACTGCACCGCGAAAGTCCGCGTGCCGTCGAGCGCGACGAACTCATCGCTGGCGACGATCTTCACGCCATCGGCCGCACAATCGGCAACCGCCATTACCATGCGCCCGTCTGGCAACGAGAAGATCACGCCGAAATAGTGGTCCTCGCCGAGGTTTGAGACCCACGGCAGGATGCCCGTGACGACATAGCCGCCCTCGACCCGCTCAGCCCTCAGGCGAAGCTTCTCGATGCCGAACAGCGTCTTCATCGGGTTGGAAAGTCCGGTGCCGCCCAGCGCCGCGCCGCTCAGCAACCTGGGGCCCAGCGTCGTCTTCAGCGTCTCGTTCCCGCTATTGGCGACATACCAGGCGAGCGCGTCCTGGCACCACACGCAAAAGCCGGTGGAAAGGCAATGCTCGCTCACCGCCGACATGGCCCTGATGGCGGTCTCAAGGTCGTACGATCCGTCACCGTTCATCGGGGCGTGATGGGCATAGGCACCGGCCTTGCCGAAGTCGCGCATCACGACTTCCGGATACACGCCGTCGAGGTCGATGTCGTGAACAATCGGCGCCAGATCGGTCCGCGAAATCCGCGCCACTTCCTCGATCATCGCACTGGGCATGGCGGCGGGACCTTCGAGTGCAAATGTCGCCGCTTCCGGCGTCCTGGTCTTCGTCTCTATCGTCATGGTCTCGTTTCCTTGTGATGGGGAGCCGCGGGAGGGGGCCCGCCCCCGCTCCCGCGGTCGATGGCAAGGGTAGATCAGGCAGCCGGATCAGGCGGCCCACTCAGGCCGACCGGGCAACCATGTTCACGGGGCGCGAGAAGGTGTTGAACACCGGCGACCACTGGCTGACATGCTTGATCAGCTCGTCGATCGTCTCCTGCGGCGCATCCGCGTCCATGTGGACGATGATGCGCACGTCGGTGAAGCCGACCGGCTTTTCGCTGACATCGCCCGTTCCCCACACGGCCGTGATGTTGAGGTCGCCCTCAAGCTCCAGCTCCAGCGAGTTGATGGTGATGCCGCGATGGATCGCGTTGGCGTGCAGGCCGACCGCGATGCAGGAACCGAGTGCGGCGAGCGAGGCTTCCGACGGGTTCGGCGCGGTGTCGTCGCCGAGCAGTCCCGGCGGCTCGTCGACGATGTAGGGATCGAGATCGCGGATGTAGTTGGCGTGGCGGAAGCGCCCTTCGGCGACCGTCTTGCACTTCAGCGTCTTGACGGCCTTGGGATCGGCCTTGCCCTTCTCGATCAGGTCATTGAGCCCGCCCTTGTCGATCGGGGCAAGGCAACCCGTGAGGGCCGTTGCAGGTTGGCTGGACATTTCACTCTCCTTGATTGAGTGCGTTGGACATCAAGCAGGCCCGGGATCAGTCGTCCCGGTGCCAGCTCAATCGGGAAATCGCCTGCTGGCAGGCGAAGTCGAGGACGAAGCCGATCACGCCGATGATGACGACGGTGGCGGCGAGACGGTCGTATTCCAGCGTGTCGCGGGCATCGTTGATGGCGTAGCCAAGGCCGGAGGTAACGCCGAGATATTCGGCCGGCACGAGCACGATCCAGGCGACGCCGAGCGCAAGGCGGATGCCGGTGAGGATGTCCTGCGAGATCGCCGGCAGGATGATGGTGAAGAGCATGTGCCAGGGCCGGGCGCCGAGATTGCGCGCCACCCGGAACCAGGCAGGATCGACCCGCTTCAGCCCCGCGGCGGTGGAAAACAGCACCGGCCACACGGCAGCGATCATGATCAGGAAGACGATTGCACCGTCCCACGTCGCAAAGGCCATCACCGCGATGGGCATCCAGGAAAGCGGCGAGATCATGCGCAGGAACTGAAACGGGATGTTGGTGATCTCGCGCATCACCGGCACCCGGCCGATCGCGATGCCGACCGGCACCCCGATGGCAACCGCAAGCGCCAGTCCCTCCATTACCCGGCCAAGGCTTGGCACCGTCATCGCCCAGGCCTCGCCCGAGGCGATCATCTCGACAAGCCGCGCCAGAGCCGGTTCCGGCGCGAAATCGGCAAAGGCCACCAGCGCGGGATCGTTCTCCACCAGGAGCCCGCCGATCCACCAGGCAACCAGCAGCAGCGCCATGCCGGCGACCGCGTAGCCGAGGCTTCTGAGCGCCTTCCACTGGCCGGCCCGGCGCTGCGCCGACACCTCGCCTTCCATGAACGCGTCAGCCACGAGGTCGGTGCTCACAGCTCAAGCACCTCCTCACGGGCAAACGGATCGCTTGCGTTGACCGAGGGGTCGTCCTTCCATTCCGGGTACTTGTCGAGCGCGTTCTTGACGAACTCGTAGTTGACGAGATCGTCCGCGACATGCTGCGGATCAAGCCCGTCGAGGAAGGTGCGGTCGCCGCCGACCACCGTCTTGTTCATCTCTTCCACGATGAGCCTGGTGGCGGAGGGATAGGGCCAGGGCTGGAAGTCGATGCGGCCGTTGCCCCATTCCGCACCGTGCTGGATGGCGCCGGTCTCGATGTATTCCTCGTCCTGGGTGTAGAGCGTCATCGCCCGCTCCACGACCGTGGCCGGCATCGGCAGGTAGCCCTCGCCGTCCTTCGACATCAGCCGCGCGACTTCAGCCTTGTTCTTCGAGGAATAGATCTGGGCCCGCACGACCGCGTTCATGACCTTCTGGGTCCACTCCTTCTTTTCGGTCGTCACCTGCTCATGCATGCAGATCACGCAGCAGGGATGGTTCTTCCAGATGTCGCCGGTGAAGCGCAGCATCTTCGCGCCGGCCTTCAGCTCGCCCATGGCGTTGAACGGCTCGGCGACGATGTAGGCGTCGATCTTTCCGACCGCGAGCGCGGCCGGCATTTCCGGCGGCGGCAGGATCTGGAGGTTGCATTCGTTGGCGGCGAGCGGCTCGGAGGCCGACTTGATCACGGGCGTGATGCCCGACTGCCTCAGCGCGTACTGCAGCACGATGTTGTGCATGGAGTACCAGAACGGCACGGCCACCTGCTTGCCGCCGAGCTGGCTGAAACTGGTGATGCCGGTCTTCCCGCCGACGACAAGGCCGGAGCCGTTGGTGTGCGCCCAGGCCATCAGCTTGACGGGGATCTTGTTGTTGTAGCGCATCCACACCGGGATGGGCTTGAGGAAGTGGACGAGATTGAACTTGCCCGCCACGAAGCCTTCGACGAGCGGCGACCAGCCGCGGATCAGCGTCGGCCGCTCGACCTTCAGCCCCTCGTCCTTGAAGTAGCCCATGCCGTGGGCAACCAGCAGCGCGGTAGCATCGGTGATCGGCAGGTAGCCGATGCGCACGACCTCGTCGTCCGCCGCAGCGAAGGCCGGCGAGCTCATCGCCCCGATCAGCGGCCCGAGAGCGGCCATCAGCCCGCCGGCTGCGAACATGTCGAGGGTCTGGCGACGGGTAAAATCGGTCGCGAAGTAGTCGTCGTCCCAGGCGCCGTTCCGGTCCTGATCCTTGTTGCGATCGCTCATCTCGGTTCCCTTTTCTCGGTCCTACGTCGAGGTGGAAGTCATCAGCGCGCCGCCGGGCGCGCGGCGTTCAGGCCATCGTCATCGGGCGTGGCGGACGGCCCGCCTGTCCCCGAGGACTCCAGTTCACGTCCGGCCGCGGTTTCGTAAGCCGCGGCAAGCCGGGCCCGCGCCTCGGCGTATTCGGGTGTTCTCAGGTCATCGCGATTTTCGAGATCGATCGGCACGACCTTGGAGATCCGGCCGGGGTTGGTGGCCAGCACCAGCGCGCGGTCGGCCATCACCACGGCTTCGGCCAGATCGTGCGTGACCAGCACCAGCGTGATGCCGAGATCCTTGGCTATGCGGCGCACGTCGCGCTGCAGCGTGCCACGGGTGAACGCGTCGAGCGCAGAGAAGGGCTCGTCCAGCATCAGGACTTCCGGCGAGGACGCCAGCGAGCGGGCCAGCGCCACGCGCTGCTGCTGGCCGCCGGAGAGATCCTGCACGTTGCGATCGGCATAGTCGGAGAGTTCCACGAGCCTGAGCATTTCCGGCACGCGCGTCGCGATCTCGCGCTTGCGGCCGGTGAACTTCAGCCCCAGTGCCACGTTCTGCGCCACGCTCATCCAGGGATAGAGCGAGGGCTGCTGGAACATCACCACCCACCTGGGCGACGGCTCGACGACGGAAAGCCCGTCGATGCGGACCGTGCCTTGCGTGGGAGGGACCAGACCCGCCATGATATGCAGAAGCGTGGACTTGCCGCAGCCCGAGCGCCCCACCAGCGCCAGCGCCTCGCCAGGGTTCACCTCGAAACTGATATCGCAGACCGCCGGCTGGCCGGCCCGGCGATAGCGATGGGTGATCCCCTCCACCGCCAGATGCGCTCCCCTCATCGCCAACCTCCCGCAACATCGCCCCCGAAAGAGGAGGCAGGAAACAAACCGTTCTGTTTCCAATAAAGCAGGAGACGTGCCAAAGTCGGAAAATGCGCCTATCTCATTGAATTCGTTTCACGGCCGCATTTCCCAGCCTGTTTTGCCCGAAACTGCCGCTGCGCAAAGGAGTGCCGGACGCCTAGGGAAAACGCCTATTTTGTGGACGTGCGTACTTGAAGTGCACCGGGAGCCCGACTCCCGACAGAAGGGCAAAATGAAGGGGACAGGAGCGCCTGCGGCGCACATGTTGCGCTGGATTCCGGATCAGCGCTCGGCTTCGCCTCACTTGTCCGGAATGAGGGAGTTTATGGGTAGCTTCAAGCCCACCACCCCCTCCCTCATTTCGGGCGGTCTGCGGCGCAGCCGCATGGCCAGACCCGAAATCCAGCGCAACAAGCGCGCCGCAGGCGCTCTACATCCCTTCTTCTCTCTCCCCTCCCCCATTGCCCGCCCGCACGAACTGCGCTACGCACGGAAAACAGATCGTTCCGTACACCCATATGGAACAGTAAGGAGGTCCGCATGCCTTCCCTCAACGGCTCCGCCGCCCCGTCCACGGGCCCGCATCACGCGATAGCCACCGAAACCAGCGCCGCGCGTGAACGCCTTCTGCTTGCCGCCTCCGATCTGTTCTGCCGCCAGGGCATCAACGCCACCGGGGTGGATGCCATCGTCGCCGCGGCCGGAACGGCAAAGACCACCCTCTACAAGGCCTTCGGCTCCAAGGAAGGGCTGATCGAGGCGGTGCTGGAACATGAGGGCCGCGCCTGGCGCGACTGGTTCATCGGACAGGTCGATGCGCTGCCAGGCGATGCGTCTGCCAAGCTTGTCCATCTTTTCGACGTGCTGAAGAAGTGGTTCGCGGAGGAGCATTTCTATGGCTGCCCCTTCATCAACGCGGTCGGCGAATGCGACAAGGACGACGACCGCATGCGCACCATCGCGCTGAAGCACAAGGGGCTGGTCATGGAGAAGATCCGCGAGCTCGCCCGTGCCGCCCGCCCCGACGACCCCGAAGGTCTCGCCCACGAAATGGCTCTGCTGATCGACGGCGCGATCGTCTCCGCCCTGATCACCCGCGATCCGAACGTCGCCGATCACGCCCGCAACGCCGCCCAGCGCGTTCTGACACGCGGCTAAGGCAGGTCACGGCACAAGCCGCGTCCCGCCCACGCGCTGTGCGGCGCCCCGGTCCCTCCCCGACGTTCTTTTATCAAACGCCGCATTGACCAATGCCTTCTGCCTTGCGATGAGTGCGGCGGCTCGAAAACGCTGACGCCTGCCTATATTCTCAGGCAGAGCAAAAGACGAAGGACAGCGCATGCCCGAATTCCGGCCCACGGAAAGAGATTGCCTCGTGGTGATCGACCTGCAGAACGACTTCGTACCGGGCGGCGCGCTGGCCGTGCCCGACGGCGATGCGATCGTGCCGGTTGTCGACCGGCTGCTCGACCGGTTCGCCCACGTCATTGCCTCGCAGGACTGGCACCCGGCCGGCCATTTCTCCTTCGCTTCCGCGCAAGCCGGTGCGGCCGCCTATGACACGATCGAGGCCGCTTACGGCCCGCAGACCGTGTGGCCCGACCATTGCGTGCAGGGAACGAAAGGCGCGCAGTTCCACCCCGGCTTCCGGGCCCATCGCGCCGAACTCATCCTGCGCAAGGGATATCGCGCGGATATCGATTCCTATTCCGCCTTCACCGAGAACGACCGCACAACGCCGACCGGCCTTGCCGGATATCTGCGCGAACGCGGCTTCAAGCGTGTTTTCTTCTGCGGCCTTGCCACCGACTTCTGCGTGCGCTGGTCTGTGGAGGACGCCCTGAAAGAGGGCTTCGACGCCGTGCTGATCGAGGACGCCTGCCGGGCGATCGATCTGAACGGCTCCCTGAACGCGGCGCTGGCCGCGATGGACGACGCGGGTGCTGCCCGCATCGTCTCCAACGCAATCGCGGCATGAGACCCATGGCAGACACTCTTTCCCAGACCGATTTCGGCCACAGCCTTCTGGTGACCGACCTCTACCAGCTCAACATGCTGGAGGCCTATCGCTCCGCCGGCATGGAAGGCACCGCCGTCTTCGAGTTCTTCGTGCGCCGCATGCCGAAGAACCGCGGCTTCCTGATGGCCGCAGGCCTCGAACAGCTCATCGGCTTCCTGCTCGGCGCCCGCGTCGATCAGGCCGAGATCGACTGGATCCGCAACTCCGACACCTTCTCCGACCAGTTGGCCGACTATCTCGCCGACTTCCGCTTCACCGGCGATGTCGACGCCGTGCCGGAAGGCACCATCATCTTCGCCGACGAGCCGATCGTGCGCATCACCGCGCCGGTGGCCGAGGCCCAGCTGATCGAGACGCGGCTCATCAACTTCCTGCAGTTCCAGACGCTGGTGGCCACCAAGGCCGCGCGCATGATGCTGGCCGCCCCCGGAAAGGGCATCGTCGATTTCGGCCTGCGCCGCGCGCATTCGGGCGAAAGCGGCGTGCTTGCCGCGCGCGCCGCCTATCTCGCCGGCTTCAACGGCACCGCGAGCGTTCCCGCCGGGCGTCATTTCGACATCCCGCTCTACGGCACCATGGCGCATTCCTTCGTTCAGACCTTCACCGACGAGATCGAGGCCTTCCGCGCCTTCGCACTGGCCCGGCCCGAACAGACGGTGTTCCTGCTCGATACCTACGAGACCGAGCGCGCCGCCCACCGACTTGTGGAGCTGGCGCCGAAGCTGCACGAACTGGGCATCCGGCTGAAGGGCGTGCGCATCGACAGCGGCGATCTCGCCGACCATTCACGCAAGGTGCGCAAGATCCTCGACGACGGCGGCCTCGGCCATCTTCAGATCGTCGTCAGCGGTGGCCTCGACGAATACGAACTGGCCGACCTCACCGCCCGCAAGGCGCCGATCGACCTTTACGGCGTCGGCACCAGCCTGGTCACCTCCGACGACCTGCCCTCGCTCGATTGCGGCTACAAGCTGAAGGCCTACGAGGGCATGGCACGGCGCAAGCTGGCCGAAGGAAAGTCCTACTGGCCGGGTGCCACGCAGGTCTGGCGCAGCCTCGATGAGGAAGGCCGGATCGCCGGCGACCGCATCACCGGCGCCAACGAGACCGCACCGGGCGAGGCGCTGCTGAAGCCGATCCTGCGCGATGGCGCCCTGGTGGAGCCGCTGCCGGACCTTGCCGCCATCCGTACCCACGCAGCCGCCGAACTCGCCCGCTTGCCGGAACCGCTGAAGCGGCTGGAGGGCACACCCGCCTACCCGATCACCGTCTCGCCCGCCTTGCGCAAGCTGGCGGACGAATTGCTGCACGAGCCGCATGGCCGCAGCATGGAAGCCTGCTGACACCACCCGGCAGGCTCTCCTGCGGCGCCGAACGGGGGCAGGCCCGGTGAGAAGACGGCTTGACAGTGGCGCCTAGCGGCGTCACTCGAAAGCGTCGGGCAAGCCAGCGCGTCGGCCGAGCCCGTTAAAAAGGGGGTGCGTTCGATGGCCTACAGGACACTTCTGACCGTGACCGAATTCAGTGAGAGCGGATCGCTGGAGTTCGAAGCGGCCATCTCACTCGCTCAGCGGTTTTCCGCCCATCTCTCCATACTTGTCGTCGGCGAGGTGCCGCCCCTGCCGTTCTATGGCTACGGCGCCGGCGGCGCCCAGGTCTGGGTGGAGGAAAGCGAGCAGCGGGCCCGCAACCTCAAGGCGGCCGGCGAGAGGATCGAGGCGATGCTCTCCACCCGCGATATTTCCTTCGATGTTCGCCCGCGCCTGACCTCCGTTGCCGGCGAGGACGAGGTCATCGCCCGCCACGCCATTTACGCCGATCTCACGATGATGCTGCGTCCGCGCAATGGTGAACTGGGCACCGTCGAGAAGCAGACAATCGACGGCGCGCTGTTCGATTCCGGCCGCCCCCTTCTGGTGATGCCCGATCCCGCGTCGTCCCGCCCCATCGGTCGGCACGTACTTGTCGCCTGGAACGCGCAGCGCGAGGCGGCGCGTGCGCTTGCCGACGCCATGCCGCTCATTGCCTCTGCGGAAACCGTGACGCTGTTTCTCGTGGACCCCAAAACCGGGGTCGATGCCCATGGCGAGGAACCGGGGGCCGATGTGGCCCTGCTTCTCGCCCGCCACGGGCTGCGTGTCTCGGTCGCCACGGTCGAAGACACCGGCCGGTCGGTCGCGCGTGACATTCTCGACAAGGCCGCAGAGGTGAACGCCGACCTCGTCGTCATGGGCGCCTACGGCCATTCGCGCCTGCGCGAGAACATCCTCGGCGGCACTACCCGCGAAATTCTGGAAACGAGCGACATCCCGCTGTTCCTCGCACACTGAGGAACATCACCGCCCGTGCGAACAGGTGCCGCACAAATGCCTGATCGATCCCGCTGGAGATGACCACGCGCGCGCGTGCCCCGTCGATCGGCGCCCACGGTCGCGCCGGTTACGGGAACCGCGGGCAAGGCTCGCATCGCCGGTTTCGCACGGCCGGGGATTTCAGCTCGAACAAAATCCGCCTTCGTCAGCCTTGCGAGACAGCGCGCCCGCGCAGGCGGAACGATAGCGTGACCGGCACACGATTCTGCCCCGATCGCATGCGGCATGGTGACGGCGCATTGATTGATGCCAATTCCATCCGCCGGCCGGCGTCATAACATTGAGGCGCTTTCTACCGTAAGGTTTTATATCGTAAAAATGTCTGAGATAGTGCTATGAATTCCGCTAACTCCCATAGGGGGAACAGATCGAAACGACAGCGCGTGAATGCCATTTCGCATAAACGTCTCCCTCTTGCGCAGCGCTCGTTCCGCAGCACCCTTTCCACCCCTCCGGCCCGCATCGGCACCCCATTCGCTTCGCCGTGCGGCCCCGTTGAGTAACGGAGATCGTTCTCGATGCAGATATCGAAAAAGGGATGGCTCTTGATCCTGATAGCCGCCGGCCTCGCCGCCGGGGGGTATGCCATCTGGGAGGATCTCACCGCACAGAAACTTCCCGAGGGAATAGCCTCCGGCAACGGCCGCATAGAGGCGACCGAAATCGACATTGCCGCGAAGACGGCCGGCCGGATCGCCGAGATCCTCGTTTCCGAAGGTGAATTCGTCGACGAGGGCCAGGTGCTGGTGAAGATGGACACCAAGCAGCTTCTCGCCCAGAAGCGGCAGGCGGAGGCCGAATTGCACCGCGCCGAGATCGGCATCGACACCGCCAACAGCCTCGTGACCCAGCGCGAGGCCGAAAGGCGCGCGGCCGAAGCCGTGGTCGCGCAGCGCCATTCCCAACTGGATGCGGCGGAAAAGAAGCTCGCCCGCACCAGACATCTTGTGCGCACCGACGCGGTCTCCCAGCAGGTTCTCGACGACGACGAGGCGAGCGAGAGCCAGGCGCGCGCGACGCTTGCCGCCGCCGAGGCCTCGCAGGCCGCTTCGCAAGCCGGCATCAGCGCCGCAAAGGCGCAGGTTGTGGACGCAGGTGCCGCCGTAGACGCGGCCAAAGCCGCTCTCGACTACATCGAAACCCAGATCGCCGATTCCACGCTGGAGGCGCCGCGCACCGGCCGCGTGCAGTATCTGGTCGCCCAGCCCGGCGAAATCGTCTCCGGCGGCGGGCGCGTTCTCAACCTGGTCGATCTGGCCGACGTCTACATGACCGTTTTCCTGCCGACAGCCGAGGCCGGACGTCTGGCGATCGGCTCCGAGGCGCGCATCGTGCTCGATGCGGCGCCGGACTATGTCATCCCGGCCAGGATCACTTATGTGGCGGATGTCGCCCAGTTCACGCCCAAATCGGTCGAAACCGCGGAGGAGCGCCAGAAGCTGATGTTCCGCGTCAAGGCGCGGATCGATCCGGACCTGCTCAAGCGCTACATCCGGGTCGTCAAGACCGGTCTTCCCGGCATGGCCTATGTGAAGGCGGATCCAGAGGCTTCATGGCCCGCCTGGCTTGACGAAAAACTCGTCAAATGAGCATGACGGAACACGGCGGGAAGCAGAGTGCCGAGACCGCGCCGACCGGGCAGCAGGATCGCGTCGTACGCCTGTCCGGCGTCGATTACGCCTATGGCGGCACGCAGGCCCTGAAAGCGATCGATCTCGACATTCCGCGCGGCCGGATGATCGGCCTGATCGGACCCGATGGCGTGGGCAAGTCCACCTTGCTGTCGCTGGTCGCCGGTGCGCGTGCCGTGCAAAAGGGGTCGGTCTTCGTGCTGGACGGCGACATGTCCGACACCGGCCACCGCCGCGCAACGTGCCCGGCCATCGCCTATATGCCTCAGGGGCTTGGCCGCAACCTCTATGCGACACTGTCGGTCTTCGAGAACGTCGATTTCTTCGGCCGCCTGTTCGGCCATGACCGGGCCGAGCGCGAGCGGCGCATTGGCGAACTGCTCGAAGCAACAGGGCTGGCCCCGTTTGCCGATCGCCCGGCGGGCAAGCTTTCCGGCGGCATGAAGCAGAAGCTCGGGCTGTGCTGCGCGCTGATCCATGACCCCGACCTGCTGATCCTCGACGAACCGACCACGGGTGTCGATCCTCTCTCGCGTCGGCAGTTCTGGGAGCTGATCGACGATATCCGCTCCGGCCGGCCCGGCATGAGCGTGATCATCGCGACCGCCTACATGGAGGAGGCCGCGCGGTTCGACTGGCTGGTCGCGATGAATGCGGGCCGCGTGCTGGCGACAGGTACGCCACGCGAGCTGCAGCAAGGCACGCAGACAACCGATCTCGATTCCGCCTTCATCGCACTTCTGCCGGAGGAGGAACGCGCCGGCCATGTGGAAATCGTCATTCCCCCGCACGACAATGACGGCGAAATCGCCATCGAGGCCAGTCACCTGACGAAGCGGTTCGGCACCTTCACCGCCGTCGAGGATGTCAGCTTCCGTATCCGCAAGGGAGAGATCTTCGGTTTCCTCGGCTCCAACGGCTGCGGCAAGACCACGACCATGAAGATGCTGACGGGTCTTCTGGCGGCGAGCGAGGGAACGGCCAGCCTTTTTGGCCACGAGATCGATCCCGACGACATGGAGGTCCGCCACCGTGTCGGCTACATGTCGCAGGCATTCTCGCTCTACAGCGAACTGACGGTGCGCCAGAACCTGGAACTGCACGCCCGCCTCTTTGCCATGCCGGCGGAGAAGATCGCGGCCCGCGTCACCCAGATGATGGCCCGCTTCGACCTGACGGACGTTGCCGACGCCCTGCCGGATGCTTTGCCGCTGGGCATCCGCCAGCGCCTGTCGCTCGCTGTCGCGATGATCCATTCGCCCGATATCCTGATCCTGGACGAGCCGACCTCCGGCGTCGATCCGATCGCCCGCGACGCGTTCTGGCAGAGCCTTGTCGATCTCTCGCGCCGCGACGGGGTGACCATCTTCATCTCCACCCACTTCATGAACGAGGCCGAACGCTGCGACCGCATCTCCCTCATGCACGCGGGCAAGGTGCTGGTGAGCGACAGTCCGCAGGCCATTGTCGAAGGTCGCGGGGCGCAGGATCTGGAAGAAGCGTTCATCGCCTATCTCGATGAGATCGTGGAGAAACCCGAACGCCGTGCCGCACCGGTCGAAGCCCGGCCCGCCGATCACGCGCAAAAGGCGCTCGCCCGCCGCTTCGACCTGCGCCGCATGCTGAGCTATTCGCGCCGCGAGAGCCAGGAACTCAGACGCGACCCCATCCGCGCGACGCTCGCCATTCTCGGTACGGTCATCTTGATGTTCGTCATCGGCTACGGCATCAATATGGACGTCGAGAACCTCTCCTTCGCCGCGCTAGATCGCGACGACACCACGCTCAGTCGCGACTTCCTGCTCGACATTTCCGGCTCGCGCTATTTCATCGAGAAGGCGCCGCTGACCAGCTACGACGATCTCGACCGGCGCATGCGCTCGGGCGAGCTCAGCCTGGCAATCGAGATCCCGCCGGGCTTCGCGCGCGACGTCATGCGCGGGCGCGACGTGGAGATCGGGGCGTGGCTCGACGGTGCCATGCCGATGCGGGCGGAAACCGCGAGCGGCTACGTCCAGGGCATGTTCGCCGCCTGGCTCAAGCGCAAGGCGGGCGAGATCTACGGCCCGGCCGCGGCGGTCTCCGACTTCAATATCGCGCTGCGCTATCGCTACAACCCGAACGTCGAAAGCCTGGTCGCCATGGTGCCGGCCGTCATTCCGCTGTTGCTGCTGCTGATACCGGCCATGCTCACCGCGCTTTCGGTGGTGCGCGAAAAGGAGCTCGGCTCCATCGTCAACCTCTACGTGACCCCTGTCACCCGGCTCGAATTCCTGCTCGGCAAGCAACTGCCCTATGTGGTGCTCGGCATGGCGAACTGCGTGCTGCTGCTGATCTTCGCCACGGTCGTTTTCCAGGTGCCGTTCACCGGCAGCATCATCGTCTTCCTCGCCGGAGGACTGCTGTACGTGATCACCTCCACCGCGATGGGGCTGGTGATCTCGTCCTTCTTCAAAAGCCAGATCGCCGCCCTGTTCGCAACCGCGCTGCTGACGATCATTCCGGCCGCGCAATATGCCGGCATCACCGATCCGGTATCCTCGCTGCAAGGCGCCGGCCGCCTCATCGGCGAGATTTACCCCACCACCTATTTCGTGACGATCTCGCGCGGAACCTTCTCCAAGGGGCTCGATTTCGCCGGCCTCTCAAGCTCCTTCTGGCCGCTTCTCATCGCGGTTCCCGTGCTGGTGACCGCCGGCGCACTCCTCCTGCGCAAACAGGCGAGGTAGCTCATGCGCATCGCCAACATCGGGCATCTGGGCATCAAGGAACTGCGCGGCTTCCTGCGGGAACCGGCGCTTGTCATCCTCATCGTCTATGCCTTCTCGCTGTCGGTCTACACGCATTCCAAGGCCATGCCGGAAACCCTGTCGAAGGCCGCCATCGGGATCGTCGACGAGGACCGCTCGCCACTGTCGCTGCGCATCACCACAGCGTTCTACCCCCCCTACTTCCTGGCGCCTGAAACGATCACCACATCGCAGATGGACACCCGCATGGACGCGGGCCTCGACACCTTCGCTCTCGACATTCCACCCGACTTCCAGCGCGACCTCCTGGCGGGAAAACACCCCACCCTCCAGCTCAATGTCGACGCCACGCGCATGACGCAGGCCTTCACCGGCGCCGGCTATATCCAGAGCATCATTTCCAGCGAGGTCAGCGCGTTCCTCGCCCACCACCGTGGCGCCAACGACATGCCCGTGGAGCTTGCCCTGCGCGCCCGCTTCAACCCGCAACTCAATCCCGGCTGGTTCGGCGCCGTCACATCGATCATCGACAGCGTGACCATGCTGGCGATCATTCTGACCGGCGCCGCCCTCATCCGCGAGCGCGAGCACGGCACCGTGGAGCATCTTCTCGTCATGCCCGTCACGCCGTTCGAGATCATGGTCTCGAAGGTATGGTCGATGGGCCTCGTGGTGCTGGTGGCTTCGGGCCTGTCGCTGACCTTTGTCGTGCAAGGGCTGCTCTCCATACCCACGCAAGGGTCGCTCGCGCTGTTTCTCGCCGGTACCGCCCTGGAAGTCTTCGCCACCACGGCGCTCGGCATCTTCCTTGCGACCATCGCCGGCTCGATGCCCCAGTTCGGCATGCTGATGGTGCTGGTGCTGTTGCCGTTGCAGATCCTGTCCGGCGGCATGACCCCGCGCGAGAGCATGCCGGACATCATCCAGTGGATCATGCTGGCCGCGCCCAACACGCATTTCGTCATTCTGGCGCAGTCTGTGCTGTTTCGCGGCGCAGGTCTCGCCGTCGTCTGGCCGCAACTGCTGGCGCTCGTCGCCATCGGCGCGGTATTCTTCTCCATCGCCCTGAACCGCTTCAGGGCATTCCTGAAATGAAGCCTCGCCACGGCCCGCGCGAACGACAGGAGGAAACCGGACAGGGCCCAGTTCTGTTGACAGGTACATGAGATCATTCAGTCACGGAGGCTACCCGCAATGACCCAGCGTTCCCCCCAGACCGAAGCCGACCGGCCGGAACTTTCCGTTCCGCTGGAAACCGCCTGCTACATCGCCATAAAGGCACGCGAACTGGACGCCAAGGAGGATGCCGACGACAACGAGGACGGCTCCAACCCGACGGACGACAACGAGATGGAGGTTCTCGACGAAGGCGGCGATGATCCCGCTTTGGAAGAAATCACCTCGATCATCAAAGCGCTGACGATCGACGGGCAGATCGATCTGGTGACGCTGATGTGGCTCGGCCGTGGCGACTATGCCGCCTCCGACTGGCCGTCCCTGCGCGAGGAAGCCGCCGATGCCCACAACGAGCATACCGCCGAATACCTGTGCGGCACGCCGCTTCTGGCCGATTACCTGAGCGAGGGCCTCTCCCTCATCGGCTATTCCTGCGCCGAGTACGAGGAACAGCACCTGTAGGCCGGCAAGGCGGCCCGCCGCATCCGCCCCCCCGCAAGGAGGGGGCCTGCGTGCGACGTGCCGTTTTTCGCGGTGTGCCCAAAATAAGATCGGCAGGTTTCCGCTGCGCGGTTCGGATACGCGGCGCAAGCTCGCAGGAAACCGGATTTTTCAAACGGTTGCGGCAGGCTCGAGGCCCGCTCTGTGCGGCGCTTCGGGCGGCTCTTCACCGTGTCATCGCCACTTCGCCCCGGTTCACGCGACCTCCCCTATTTCTGATCGATCAGCGCCAGCCGGCGAAGGATGCGCCTGCGCCAGCCCGGCACCGCGAAGAGCAATCGCGCTATCGCGAAGGTGGGACGGATCATGCGCCCGCCTCCAAACAGCAGGCTTCGCGACGCGATGTCCGTGAAAGCACCCGTCCCGCGCTCCATCGCCCGGCGGCGGTTCGCCACGTAATTCACCAGCGGCTGCGGATGATCGACCGCCACCGCCGCCTCAAGCGCGCGGCTGAGCAGCTTCGCGTCCTGCATGCCGGCATCGAGCCCCTCGCCACCGACAGGACTGTTCAGATGCGCCGCATCGCCCGCCAGCACGATCCGCCCCTTTACCCAATGGCTTGAAATCCGCCGATGCAGGGAAAACGTATCGCTCCAGATCAGAGCTTCCGGGACTTTGCCGAAAAGCCGTGTCGAGGCGTCCGAGATCCAGCGTTCGGGATCTGCCGGCTGGCGACGGGAGTGGGGAAAGATGAGGCGCCATATGTCCGCCCCCAGACGCAATGCGATGACGGGACGCGGGTCGGTGGAGATCCGGGGAAAGGCGAGATCCTCTCCCCCCGACACCCGGATATCGGCAAGTGCGGCGCGGGTCGCATAGGTCTTGCCCTCCAGCTTGCCGCCAAGATGCGCACGCACCGTGCTTTCCTCCCCGTCGCAACCCGCGACGTATTTCGCCCGGACACGTTCCTCGAGCCCGAAGCGGCGGCAGATCACGTCCACGCCGAAGGAATCCTGAATGAAACCGCTGACCTTGCAGGAAAAGCGGATCTCTACCCCCACCGTGTTGCGGATCTCCTCGTGGAGGATCGCCACAGTCTCGGACTGCGGCAGGATCAAGAGCCTGGGAAAGGATGTCTCGGCGGCGAGTTCGTCCATAGGAAGCGACAACAGGGACACACCCCGATCGGCATCCCAGATCTGCGGGTGGGAAAGAGTGACACCGCGTTCCTCCAACCGCTCGACAAGGCCCAGTTCGGCAAACACCTGCTGCGTTGCGGGCCAGATCGTCGGCGCGCGCGAATGCGCGCAGGGACCATCGGCCTTTTCGAGCACCAACACGTCGAGCCCGGCGCGCGCAAGGCCAAGCGCCAGCGCCAAGCCGACGGGCCCGCCGCCGGCGATCACCACATCGCGCTGTTCCAGACCGCCATCCGCGTCGCTCATCCCTCACGTCCATCCAGCGGCGCACCGGCAAGACCGCGTTCCGGCACCGCGAACGAGACGTTCCATTCAGCAATCGCCTCGCACCGCGAAGCGACAGTGGATCGAATTTCGTAAACCGCATCCATCGGCATCCCCCTGCATCAGGCTGCGAAGGAAATGACTTCCCCGTACCGCATCAGGGAAACGGACGAGCCGCCCTTTGGTTCAATCGACAAGCCACGAGAAACGCGACCGCCTCGGCTCAGTCCTCGCGGCCGAAAGCCTTGCGCAGCTCATGCTTGGCGTCTTCGAGCACCGCCTTGCGCTCGCGCGAGAGATGTCTGCCCGCCCGGTTGATGTAGAATGTCAGCATCGACATGGCCGAACCGTATGGCGTTCCCTTGCGCCGCTCGCTCGCTTCGGCCGACGCCTTCAGCGAGGCCGCGATTGCCTTCGGATCGTCCTTTTCAAAGACGCCCTCCTCCAGATCGAGTGCATCGCTCCTGGCGGTAACATCGCCAGACCAATCGCGTTCATCGTGCGCCATGAATGGCCTCCCTCGTTGTCACCCCACTTGCGCCCCGTCACATCGCCGCCGCGACTTGGCCACGAAATTACCCCGGAACGCCTCGGGCGGTAACGCGTTATGAAAACCGGACGCGGACCTGACCCCGGGAATAGACTCCCGGATCATCGCTCCCGCGCCCGAAGGAACGACTGCGGTGCGCCACCCGGATACGGGAACGCCGCGTTCCGGCACCGGGTTCAGATACTGCGCCGGGAACAAGCGAGACCACACCCGCACCAGCCAGAAACCGGGGAAACCCGGAGGTGCCGTCCGGGTTTCGTCCAATAGCGTACGGTACCTGTTCGCATCTTCGAACACCGTAAAATCAGGCCCTGTTCGTGGCGTGGGAAGAGATCCTGCTACATGGGTCACAGGAGAATTTTTCATGTCTACTGATTTGCGTGGTTCCACACGCAATCGACTTCTCGCCCTGATGCCGGATGAAGACTTCGAACGTCTCGCCCCCTATCTCGAACCTGTTCATCTCCCCACGAAATACGTCGTGGCGACGGCGGACGAGCCAGTCACCCATGCCTATTTCCCAAACAGCGGCATCGGCTCCATCGTCGCCGTCTCGCCTTCCGGCCGCCATGCGGAAACCGGCGTCTTCGGGCGTGACGGCTTCGCGCCGACCTCGCACCTGACCGGTTCCGACCGAAGCCTCTACACCATCTTCATCCAGCAGCCGGGCGACGGTTATCGCATCGATTCCGACACGATGGGAGAACTGGTGGAGGCGAGCCCGACGCTGCGCCTGTTGCTGGTGCGCTACCTGCACACGCTTGCCAGCCAGACCGCCTACGCCGCACTCACCAATGCCATTCACCCGATCAGCGAACGTCTGGCGCGCTGGCTTTTGATGTGCCACGACCGCTGCGATACCAACGATCTGGCCATTACCCACGATTTCCTCTCGTTGATGCTGGCGGTGCGTCGACCGTCCGTGACGACGGCGCTGCATGAGCTGGAAGGCATGCGGCTGATCATCGCGCAGCGCGGCCATCTCACCATCCGCGATCGTGCCGGTCTGGAGGAGTTCGCAAGGGATGCCTACGGCAAACCCGAGGCCGAATATGCCCGCCTTATCGGACCGATGAAGTGAGAGCGTTGGCCGAGCCGGATTTTTTGATCGAAGCCGAAGGGCTCATGACGCTATAGTCGTGAGCCATGAGCAATGCAGACACAAGTTGTTCGCTGGAGCCGGAGCCGATCCCCGCGCCCGCCAGCGAATTCCATACCGTAAGCTGGAACCGGCCGCCGACGCCTTCGGGGCTTCGCGCGGTGCCGGAAGAGACTGCCGTCGCACTGACCTACAACGGCACCACCCACGCCGTGATGATGGCGACGCCCACCGATCTGGAAGACTACGCCGTCGGCTTCAGCCTGACGGAAGGCCAAATCGAGCGGGCCGAGCAGATCCGTTCCATCGATATCGCCGCCTTCGCGACGGGCATCGACGTGCGCATCTGGCTGGATGCCGAGACCGCCGACAATTTCCGCGACAGGCGCCGCCGCATCGTTGGTCCGACGGGGTGCGGCCTGTGCGGTATCGAAAGCCTGGTGGAAGCCGTGCCCGCGCCACGCGCGGTTGCAGATGAGACACGCTTTGGCGCAAGCGCAATTCTCAAGGCACAGGCGCAGATGTTCGACGCCCAGACGCTGCACGCGATCACCAGCGCCGTCCATGCCGCAGCGTGGTGGACGGCGGAGGAGGGACTGGTCGCCGTGCGCGAGGATGTCGGCCGGCACAACGCCCTCGACAAGCTTACCGGAGCGCTCGCCCGCCGCACCAGCACCAGCGGCCCGAAGGACAGATCCGGCATCCTTCTGCTGACCAGCCGCATTTCCGTTGAAATGGTACAGAAGGCCGCCGTTCTCGGTGCGCCTGTGATCGTCGCGGTTTCCGCGCCCACAGCGCTTGCCGTGCGCGTCGCCGCCGGCGCCGGCATCACACTCGCCGCCACCGCGCGCAACGACGCCTTCGATGTCTATACCCACCCCGAACGGATCGTGATGGAGTAACCCCAGCCAGATGCGCGAATGCGGCACCGGCGCGAACGACAGACTGCAACCCGGCCCGCGACCCCGAGTGTCTGGATGACAGAATGCCCGAGCCATTGAGCGCCCGAGCCATTGAGTGCCTGAGTGAACACGTGAAAACGGCCCCTCCCCGATGACCAGTGATTTTGAAGCCCCCGATCCCGCCCGCACCCTTGCCGCCATCGCGTTCGATCCGCGAGAGGACGTCGATACCCTGCTTGGCGAAGCCGCTGCGGCACTTTCCGGCTGCCACATCGCCGGCGTCGTCCAGATCGGCGGTCGCGAAGATGGGTGCGAGGTCAAGGCGATGGCGCTGAAAAGTCTGCGCGATGGCTGGGAAATCCGCATTCTCGAGGAACGCGGCGCACAGGCGCGCGGTTGCCGGTTGAGCCCGCATGCGATCACCGAGGTCGCGGGACGTCTCGAGGCCGAGCTTGCGGCCGGTGCCGACATCCTGTTCGTCAACCGCTTCGGCCGCTCCGAATCCGAAGGCTACGGCCTGCGCCGGGTTTTCGAACGCGCGGTGCTGGACGGCGTACCGGTACTGACTGCGGTGCGTTCCGACTACCGCGATGCCTGGAACGAATTCCACGGCGGCCTCGGAACCACCCTGCCGCGCGATCGCGAAGCGGTCATCGCGTGGTGCAAGGCGGCCTGTGCGGCAAGGGCCGAGACGGCGGCCTGACGAACGCGGTCTCCGTTGTGACGGCTCCGCCGCTCAGCAAACCGGCCCGGCCGGCAGGCAAAGCGTGAACCGCATGCCGCCCCCGGTCCGTCTTTGCGCCTCAAGATGTCCAGCGGCGCGGTGCGCGATCGATTGGCACACGGCCAGCCCGAGCCCGGAACCTTTGCCGAGCTGCTTGAGCGCGTAGTAGGGTTCGAAGATCCGCGTCAGGTGCTCATCCGGCACGTTCTCACCATCGTCGGCGAGATGAAAGAGGATGCAGTTGCCGGGCGGCACCGGTCCGCCATCCGCCACCGAGCCGTTTTCCGCCTCGATGGTGAAGATGCCGCCCGAACGCATGCGCGAACGCGCCTCCCCCGCCAGAACCAGGATCGCCTCCTCAAGGCGGGCCCGGTCGGCGACGACCGGACGCAGCTTCGACCGGGGCATCCGTATGTCGAGAACGATGCCGTCGCCCATGACCTGTTGCAGCTCAGGCGCCAGATCGCCTAGCACCTCGCCGCAATCGAGCGGTTCCGGCTGAACCGGATCATTGCCGGCGTAGGTCTGAAGCTGTCGTGTCAGCTTGCGTCCGCGCTCCACCGCACGACGGACTTCCCGCACCTCGACGGAGGCTTCCCCATTCTCGCATCCGTGACCTTGCCTGCGGCCGATCAGATCGGCGTAGAGCATCATCACCAGCAACAGGTTGTTGAAATCGTGCGCAAGCCCGCGCGCCAGAAGCGCCAACGGCTCCGCCACATCGTCGCCTTGGCGGCAGCCGCCGCCGCTGTCGTGCTCTGGCCCGCGTTCGTCCATGAAGCAGCCGCCCCTCATGAAATGCCCTGCCGTTTTCTGGTCGAATATTGAATGAAGCCCTGGCAGTAATCCGCTGTCAGGACGGACCTGCCTAACGCCGGGCCACCATCAACGGCACGTCGCCAAGGTCCGCCGCACCGGCCCGCCCCACATCGCCGCGTCCCGACGCCCCCAGGCTCGCGTCCAGCGCCTCGGTCAGCTCCTCGGGCGAGAACGGCTTCTGCAGCGCCCGCACAGCGCCCAACGCCTTCGCCATGCGCAGATAATCCGGCACCTCGACGCCGCCGAACAGCCAGGGCGGCTGAACCCGCATGCCGGACATGACGATAACCGGCGTCTGGTGATCCGCCTTGCGCAGGGCACGGATGAATTCGAAGCCGTCCATGGCCGGCATGAAGACATCGACAAAGATGAGGTCGACCGGCTGGCGAGAAATTTCCCGCATTCCTTCGGCCCCATCCTTGGCAAGCCGTACGCGGAACCCACGCAAACCCAACGCAGCCTGCAACGCGCTGCGAATAAGCTCATCGTCATCGATAACGAGAATGCGCTTCATTTCCCGTATTCCTGCCTGTTGAGGCACCCTCGTTGCTTTTTACAAAGTAAAAAGACGGAAATGCTCTGCTAGTTCGAAATTTATGGTTAACGTAAATTAATAAACTGAATTCGTCCACAGGTTAGATCCTTATAGAAACACGGAAGATTATTTTACTTAGTCAGTATTGACGAAGTCCGGAGTCAAACACCGAGATAACGGACACAAAGATCGTCGGTCAAAGCCGTGGGCGCGCCGCTCCACACGGTGGCGCCGCGTTCCAGGATCACGCAGCGATCAGCGAGCGCTTTCAAATCCTTCAGCGACTTGTCGATGATGAGGATGGCAAGCCCGGCCCGCTTGAGTGCCCGGATCGCCCGCCAGATTTCCTGACGCACCACGGGTGCCAGCCCTTCCGTCGCTTCATCCAGAACGAGAAGCTTCGGGTTGGTCATCAGGGCCCTGCCGATCGCCAGCATCTGCTGCTCTCCGCCCGAAAGCGTGCGCGCCAATTGCGGGCGGCGTTCGATCAGACGCGGGAACAGGTCCCCGACGCGGCCAAGATCCCATTCCCCCGGACGGGCCGCACAGACGAGGTTTTCCTCAACGCTCAGGGGCCCGAAGCAGCGCCGGCCCTCCGGCACCAGCCCGATGCCGTGCCGGGCCGCCTCGTGCGACGCCAGAGCGCCGAGATCGTGGCCCGCGAACGCGATCCGACCGCCACCGGCCGGCATCATCCGGCAGATGCACCGCACCGTCGTCGTCTTGCCCATGCCGTTGCGCCCCATCAGCGCCACCACCTCGCCAGCCCCCACGCGGAGATCGACACCGAACAGCGCCTGCGAGGGACCATAGAAGGCGGTGAGACCAGAGACCTCCAGCAGCGGCGTCATCAGGCGTCCTCCTCGCCCAGATAGGCCGCGCGCACCACCGCGTCCGCCTGGATTTCCGCCACCGTGCCACTGGCGATGATCCGCCCGTGGACAAGCACCGAAATCCGGTCGGCAAGCGCGAAGACCGCGTCCATGTCGTGTTCGACGAGCAGGATGGGCGCCTCGTGGCGCAGCCCGTCGAGAAGGTGGGTGAGGCTGCGCGCGCCCTCCGGCCCCATCCCCGCCATCGGTTCATCGAGCAGGAAGGCCTTCGGCTTCAGAGCGAGCGCGATGGCGATCTCCAGCGTGCGCCGTTCGCCGTGGGAAAGGTCGGCGGCGCGCATGCCTTCGCGATCGGCAAGCCCGACCCGGGCGATCGCCTCGCGGGCGGGTGCCGTGAGTTTCGTATCCGCCAATGCGGGCCGCAGGAAACGATAGGTCCGGCGAAGCCGCCCCGCGACGGCCAGCATGACGTTCTGCAACACGGTGAATTCGCCGGCCACCGAAGAGACCTGAAAACTGCGCGCCAACCCCAGCCGCGCCCGCGCCACCGCGCCGGATGCGGTGACATCGCGCCCCGCAAGCCGGATCGTGCCCGCGTCCGGTGCGATCTCGCCGGCGATCTGCTTGATCAGCGTCGACTTGCCCGCCCCGTTCGGCCCGATCAGCGCATGGATCTCGCCGGGCATCAGGTCGAGATCGACGTTGTCGCTCGCCCGCAGCGCACCGAAGTGCTTGCAAAGGCCGCGGATCTGAAGAACCGGCTCAGCCATGCCGCCGCTCCCCCGCGACAAGCCCGATCAGCCCGCCGCGCGCGAAAAGCACGACCAGCAGCAGCAACAGCCCCAGCAGGAACTGCCAGTGCTCCGACACGCCGCCGAGATTGTGCTCCAGAACGATGTAGAGCGCCGCGCCGGCAAGCGGGCCGAACAGCCGGCCGACACCGCCGAGGATCACGAACACCATGATCTCCCCCGATGTCTGCCACGACAGCATCGCCGGCGAGACGAAGCGGTTGAGATCGGCATAGAGCGCGCCGGAAAGCCCCGTCACCATGCCGGAGAGGCAGAATGCCGTCAGCAGCACGCGGGTCGGATCGATGCCGAGGCTCTTCAACCGTTCCGCGTTTTGCCGCGCACCATCGAGCGCCAGCCCGAAGGCGGAGCACCGCAGCAGCGCCGTGAGGCCCAGCACGATCATCAGCAGCGTATAGCAGATCGCGAAGAAACTCAGCGGATCCAGCGTGTTGAGCCCCGCGAAGGTGTTGCGCACCCCAAGCGACAACCCGTCTTCGCCTCCATAGGCCGGCCACGAAATCGCGAAATAGAAGATCATCTGCGCGAACGCCAGCGTGATCATGATGAAGAACACGCCGCGCGTCCTCAGGCTCAGCGCGCCGATGGCAAGCGCGGCAAGCCCGCTCGCCGCCATCGCCACTAGCCAGATGACCGGCATCGCCCGCGTGCCCTCGATCTCCACCGGCCATGTGACCAGCGGCTCGTAGAACATCGCGTGGCTCGCCAGGATCCCCGCCGCATAGCCGCCGATACCGAAGAACGCCGCATGGCCGAAGGAGACGAGCCCGCCAAACCCCAGCGCGATGTTGAGGCCCGCGCCTGCAAGCGCCAGGATCGCGACCTTGGTCGCCAGCGTCACGGTGAACGTCCAGCCGGCCGCATGGGCTGTCAGCGCCACGGCGAGAAGTCCGAGGCCGAGGAGCGCGTTGAGCGCGGTTTCGCGTGTCATGACCCGTTCGCTCCGCCGTACAGCCCGCCGGGCTTCCACACCAGCACCATGGCCATCAGGATGTAAATCGACATGGAGGCCAGCGCCGAACCGATGGAGGTCGCGCGCGAGGGGTCCATGAAGAGAGCGAAGGCTTGCGGCAGCAGGAAACGGCCGAGCGTGTCGGTGAGCCCCACCAGCACCGCGCCAAGAAGCGCGCCCTTGATCGAGCCGATGCCGCCGATGACGACAACGACGAAGGCGAGGATCAGCACCGGCTCGCCCATGCCCACCTGCACCGATTGCACCGTGCCGACCAGCGCACCGGCGAGCCCGGCAAGCCCCGCCCCCAGAGCGAAGACGATGGTGTAGAGCCTCGTGATATCGACGCCGAGGGCTGCGATCATCTCCCGATCAGCCTCTCCCGCGCGGATTCGCATGCCGAGCCTTGTGCGGTTGATGAGCCACATCAGCGCCAACGCCAGCGCCAGCCCGATGGCGATCAGCGCGAGACGGAAGCGCGGATAGTCGATCCCGCCCGGCAGCCGCACCGCGCCTTTCAGCGCCGCCGGCAGATCGAGATAGAGCGGGAACGAGCCGAACAGCCAGCGCGTGCCTTCGGAAAACATCAGGATGAGCGCAAACGTCGCCAGCACCTGGTCGAGATGGTCGCGGTCGTAGAGCCGGCGGATCACCACCACTTCGATGATGGCGCCGGCGGCGGCTGCCGCGACAAGGCTGGCGACAAGCCCCAGCCAGTAGGAGCCCGTCGCCGCCGCTACGCCCGCGCAGGCGAAGGCGCCCGCCATGTAGAGCGAGCCGTGCGCCAGGTTGATGAGCCCCATCACCCCGAAGACGAGCGTCAGCCCCGCCGCCATCAGAAACAGCATGACGCCGAACTGCAGCCCGTTGAGGGTCTGTTCGAAGAGAAGCGAAACGGTCACGGGCGTGCCCCGTGCGTTGCGGGAAATCGACCCGCATCCCGGGACCACGCCACGCGCTCCTCTCTCCCCCCTTGCGGGGGAGATGTCGGCGTAGCCGACAGAGGGGGGTATGCGGCAGGTTCGGAACCAGCGGCTCTACCCCCCTCTGTCACGCCAAGGCGCGACATCTCCCCCACAAGGGGGGAGAGGGGAACAAGCGGATAGGCCGCTGACCGCATCGAACTGAGCGATAACCGGTGAAGAGACCCGTTCCGGGGCCAGTCCGGAAAACCGGTCTGCCCCCTGTGCCTAATCCACCCGCGATTGTCATCCCCGCGAAAGCGGGGATCCAGCGACCACCGTATCGGGTTTCGGCGCATCATCGAAAGGCCTCTGGAATGCTGGATCCCCGCTTTCGCGGGGATGACACCGAGGGATGTGGATAGCATCGCAGGACCGTTCGCAAACTCTGGAAATTCGTATCCGGCCCGGCACCCGGAACCGCGAGCCCCAACCACGAGCCCGACCTGTCAGGTCGATATGTCCGGTCAATATGTCCGGCCCGAAACGTCAGCCGCCCCTTGCCTCTCACATCTTGCAGTCCGCCACATAGGCGTTGTCGCGATCGGTCATGGCGGTGGCGATGATCTTGTTGGTGAAGACGTCACCTTCCTTGACCACCTCGCGCACATAGATGTCCTGGATCGGATGGTGGTTCGCGGCGAACGAGAACTTGCCGCGCACGCTCTCGAAATCGGCGGCCTCCAGCGCCTTGCGGAAGGCATCCGTGTCAGAGACGCTGGCCTTGGCCATCGCCGACAGCAGCAGGTTCGCGGTGTCGTAGCCATAGGCGGCATAGATGGAGGGCAGCCTGCCGTAGCCCTCCACGAAGCCGTCGACGAACTTGCGGTTCGCGGCGTTGTCGATGTCCTTGGACCAGTTGGCGGTGTTCCTGACGCCCAGCGCCGCATCGCCCACGGCCTGAAGGATCGCCTGATCGAACGAGAAGGCCGGGCCTACCAGCGGCACGTCGAGCCCCGACTGCGCGTATTGCTTCATGAAGGCGATGCCCATGCCGCCCGGCAGGAAGAAGAACACGCTGTCGGCGCCCGAGGCGCGGATCTGCGCGATCTCGGCGGCATAGTCCGTCTGGCCGAGCTTGGTATAGACCTCACCGGCAAGCGCGCCCTTGTAGAAGCGCTTGTAGCCGGTAAGCGAGTCCTTGCCGGCCGGGTAGTTGGGCGCGAGGATGAAGCTCTTCTTGTAGCCCGCGCTCGAGGCGTAGGCACCCGCCGCCTCATGCAGGTTGTCGTTCTGGTAGGAAACGGAGAAATAGTTCGGATTGCAGCCCCGCCCGGCGAGCTGCGAGGGCGCGGCATTGACGGAGAGATAGAACTTGCCCTGGTTCACCGCCGCCGGCACCACCGCCATGGCGAGGTTCGACCAGATGATGCCGGTCAGCACATCCACCTTGTCCGACTGGATCATCTTGTCGGCGAGCTGAACCGCCACATCGGGCTTCCTCTGGTCATCCTCGATGACGACCGTGACGTCCTTGCTGCCTGATTGCTTGATCGCCAGAAGAAAGCCGTCGCGCGCATCGATACCGAGGCTCGCGCCGCCGCCCGAAAGCGTGGTGATCATGCCGACCTTGACCGGCTCGGCCGCCGCCTCCGGCGAAACCGCCGTCGCGCCCGCCATCAACAGGGCGGCAAGCGCCGCCCCTCCCAACCTGTTTGATGCCATATCCCTGTTCCCCGGCTCGGTGCGCTTTGCGCGCTTTTACCTAAGGGCAATTTGTAGCCGGGGAAATTCGACATGTCATCGGTTACGTCGGGAAAACGTTGCGGAACAGTCAAGGCGAGGTGCAACAGGGAACGGGCCCACCGGCAGCTTACATTTCCCTCTCCAGCGTCACCCCGCACGCGATGCGGCATGAAATGCCGCTTCGCAGATCCGGGGCCGAGGCACAGAGTGTGCCGGTCGAGATCCCGGATCTGCACCGCAGCACTGGCGTGCCGCGGCGCGTCCGGGATGACGCTGGAGAGAATTGAGAAGGATCAACGACGCCCCCCGCACGCGCCTTTCCCCCATCCCCGACTCCCGCTAGAAATGCACCTTGCGCCGTGTTTCTTCGCTTCGTTTTCCGTCAATGCCTTGCACGCTCGCCCGGGGGACCCGCTCCGCTTTGCCGTTCCGCTTCATCCACACCGCCGACATCCATCTGGATTCGCCGCTGAAATCGCTGGCATTGCGCAATGCCGAGCTTGGCCGCCTGATCGGCGGGGCCACCCGGGCCGCGTTCTCGCAGATCGTCGATCTTGCCTGCGAGGAAGCCGTCGACGCGGTGCTGATCGCCGGCGACCTCTATGACGGCGCACAGACATCGATGAAGACGGCGATCTTTCTCGCGCATGAGCTTCAGCGCCTTGATGATGCCGGCATCCGCACCTTCCTCATTCGCGGCAACCACGACGCCGCCTCGCGCATCACCAACGAACTGACCCTGCCTGCCAGCGTCACCACCTTCACCGCCCGGGCGGAGACGGTGACGCTCACCCCCGATGCCCCCTTCGAAGTCGCCATCCACGGCGTCAGCTTCCGCCAGCCGCAGGCGCCCGACAGCCTTCTCGACAAGTTCAAGCCGCCCGTGGCCGGCGCCGTCAACATCGCCATGCTGCACACGAGCCTCGGCGGCGCGCCGGGCCATGACCCTTACGCCCCCTGCCAGCCGGCGGAACTCGATGCCATGGGCTTCGACTACTGGGCGCTCGGCCATATCCATCAGCGCAGCGTGCAGGGCGCCGCATCCAAAATCGTCATGCCCGGCATTCCGCAGGGGCGCGACATCGGCGAGGCCGGCGGCAAATCAGTGAGCCTCGTCACGGTGGCAGACGACCGCATCATCACCATCGAGGAACGCACCGTGGCGCTTGCCCGGTTCGAACGCGTCGCCGTCGATCTTGCCGGCGTTGAGGACTGGTCGGAAATGGTGTCGCGGATCGAAAGCGCGCTCAGGACGGCGCGTGCGGCGCTCGACTGCCGGCATCTCGTCGCCCGGCTGGAGCTGAGCGGACAGACCCCGCTTTCCTGGCGCCTGCGCCGCGATGCGGACAAGCTCGCCGGCGAGGCGGAAGCCATCGCGCTCGCCATCGGCGATACATGGATCGACAAGATCACAAACGCCACCGTTTCCGCCGATGCGGAGGCCGAGCCCGCGTCCGGCGACGGCCCCCCCTTGCAGGAGCTGGGCGCCCTGATCGACGGCGAGATCCTGCAAAGTCCGGGTTACCGGCAGGCGGTCGAGGCACTCGCCGACGACATCACCAGCCAGCTTCCCGGAGAGATCCGCGATGTGCTGGGCGAGGACACGGAACGCCGCGCGAAGATCCTCGACGATCTCGCCCGCGAAGGCGCGCGGGATATCCTCGCCCGTCTCCAGGCAGCCCCTGAAAGCGGGGACGCCTGATGCGCATCGAACGGCTCGACCTGATCCGCTACGGCAAATTCACCGGCCACACGCTGAATTTTGGCGAAGGTGCGGCCGGCGCGCCGGACTTCCACATCGTTTACGGCCCGAACGAGGCCGGCAAATCGACGCTGTTCAATGCCTGGCTCGACCTGCTGTTCGGGATTGAGCCCCAGAGCAAGTTCAATTTCCTGCATGCCTACGACACGATGCGCATCGGTGCGCGGCTGTATCTCGGCGACCGCCCGCTGACGCTTGCGCGCGTCAAGAAGCGCAATGGCAGCCTGCTGGATGAGGCTGACCTGCCGCTTCCCGAAGGGCTGCTGCAAGCCGCCCTAGCCGGTGTCGACCGCGACGCCTACCGCACCATGTTCTCGCTCGACGACAAGACGCTTGAAACCGGCGGCGAGGCGATCCTTGAGAGCAAGGGTGATCTCGGCCAGTTGCTGTTTTCCGCCAGTTCCGGCCTTGCCGCGCTCTCGCAGCAGCTGTCCGGCCTCCACAAGCAGGCCGACGAGATCCACCGCCCCGGCGCCCGCACCGCCACGCAGCTGCGCGAGTTGAAGCGCACGCTCGATGAACTGGCGGGCCGGCGCAAGGAGCTCGACACGGCAGCCTCCGCCTACGCCAAGCTCGTGAAGGATCGCGATCAGGCTGGCGCAGACTACGACACGGCGCTTTCCGAGAGCGCACGCCTGAAGCAGCGTCTCGGCGTGGTGGCCGGTCTTCTTCAGGCCCTTCCCCGCCTTTCAAGCCTGCGCCGTCTGCGTGACACGCTCGCCCCGCTGCAAGGCCTGCGCGAGGCACCGGCCGGCTGGGCCGACGCCCTGCCCGACCTCATCCGCGAGGAACCGAAACTGGAGGAGCGCGCCCGCGCAAGTGAGGCGCGCATCGAGGCGCTGGAGCGCGATATCGAGGCAATCGAAATCGACGAGGCCGCCCTCGCGCTTGCCCCTCGCATCGACGACCTCGCCAACCTGGCGGCGCGCCATACCAGCGCCGCTGCCGATCTGCCCGAAGAACGCGCCCGCCACGACGAGGCAGAAGCGCGCATCGCGCATATCCTGCGCAAGCTGGAGCGCGACGGCGAAGACGCGCCGGAAACCCTTGTCCTGCCGGCGGCGACCGTGGCGCGCCTGCGCGAACTGATCGAGGCGCACGCCACCGTCATCCGCGAAACGCTGGCCGCCCGAAACGAGCTGGACGCGGCGCGCGAGGCCGAACGCAAGGCCGACGCGGAAGCGGAAGACGCAGGCGCGGATGCCGGCGACCACGCGGCGCTTGCCGCGCTCAAGGCCCAACTCCCGGGCCTGCAGACCGAGGCGGCGCGGATCGCGGCCGAACGTCGTCAGGCGGAGCGCACCATCGCGAGCCTTCGCGAAAGGCTCGACGCGTGCTTCGAGCGCCTTCTGCCCTGGCAGGGGGATGCCGACGCGCTGGCCCGTCTCAGGGTGCCGGATCCCGCCGCCCTTCAGGCATGGGAAGACGCGGGCGCGGACTTGCGCGACACGCAGTCCTTCCAGAAGGAACAAATCGGGAAATTCAGCCAGAAGCGCGACCGATTGACGGCCGGACGCGAGGCGCTCGAACAGGCCGCAGGCCTGTTGGACGAGGCGGCCGCGACCCGGGTCCGCGCCGCGCGCGAAGCCGCATGGGCGGCCCATGCCGCCCGGCTCGATGCGGAGACGGCCGCCGCCTTCCGCGAGGCTCTCGAGCAGGATGACGCGCTGACCGCCGCCCGGCTCGCCCAATCGGCCGACAGGGCCGACCACAAGCGCATGAGCGTGGAGCTCGCCGAGGTCGTCGCTGATCTCGCGGCTGCGCAAAAGATCCGCGACGACGCACGGGCCGAGGCGGAGGCCTTGAAGGACGAGATCGCCGCCAGCTTGCGCAAATGCGATCCGGCCCTCGCCGACTTCACCCCCGCGACCCTGCGCGCCTGGCTTGGCGAGCGCGACAAGGCTCTGGAACTGCGCACCGACCTGCGCCAGAGCGAACGCGATCTGACGGTTGCGGCCGAAGAGCAGGCGGACGTGCGCCAGCGTCTCGTGCGCGCGCTGGAGGACGCCGGAGCGACGGTGGGGGGCGACACATCGCTGACCGATCTTCTCGAACGCGGGCAGACCCTCGTCGACGGCGAAGCGCGGATGGCCGGCGCGCGCAAACGGCTCGAGGAGTGCCGATCCGAGACCCGCCGCCGCGAGGCGGCGCTGCAAGTGGCCGAAGAGGCAGCCGAACGCTGGCAGAAGGACTGGAGCGACGCCTGTTCGCGCTGCTGGTTCGGCGAAGTCGGGGCACCCTCGCCCGAGACCGTCCGCGCGCTTGTCGACGAGTTGAACCACCTCGCGCCCGCGCTCGAAGCCCGCGACGGCGTGGCCCGGCGCATCGAGGCGATGGAAGCTGTCGCGACGGCCTTCCGTCAGGCCTGCGAGAGCCTTGGCGACGAACTCGGCCTGCCGGCGACAGCCGATCCGCGGGATCTTTTCCGCGACCTCAGCGCCCGTGCCGCTGCCGCCCGCAAGGCGCACGAGAGGCGCGAAGCCTTGCGCGAAAACCTGAACGAAGCCCGCAACAGCGCCGGCGAGACCGCCGAAGCCATCGCCGCGCTTCGCGATCGCAAGGCGGAAATGACGGCGCATTTCGAGGTTGCGACCTTCGACGAGGTGCAACAGGCCTTCGCCGCCCTTCGCGAGCGCGCGCGCCTGCGCTCACAGGCCGCCGAGCTCGAGGGCGAGATCCTGACGGGCCTCGGCCTTGCCGACATGGCGCAAGCGGAGGCACGGCTTGAGGCGGCCGACCGCGAGGCGCTGGAGACGGAAAGGGCGGAGACCGAACAGCGCATCGAGGATCAGGACGCGCGTCTGCGCGAGCTTTACGCCGGGCGGGAGAAGGCGGCCGAGGCGGTCGCCTCCGTTGGCGGCGACGATACGGTCGCCCGGCTTGAGGAGCAACGCCAGACCGTGCTTCTGGAGATCGAGGAAAGCGCCAAGGGCTGGCTCCGCCTCAAGGCCGGCATTCTGGCGGCCGAACAGGCGCTGCGCGCCTATCGTGACAACCACCGTTCCTCGATGATGGAACGCGCGAGCGCGGCATTCCGGAAAATCTCATGCGGCGCCTTTCAGGGCCTGGTCACCCAGTCGAACGGCGAACGGGAAGAGCTGATCGGCATCGACCACCGCAACGCCTCGAAGCGGGCGGGGGAAATGTCCAAAGGCACCTGCTTCCAGCTCTATCTGGCGCTCAGGATCGCCGGCTACCATGAGTTCGTCGCAAGCCGCGCGAGCCTGCCCTTCATCGCCGACGACATTCTGGAAACCTTCGACGACGAGCGCGCGGCCGAAACCATCCGGCTTCTGGCGGAAATGGGCGAGAAGGGGCAGGTCATCTACCTCACCCACCACCCGCACCTGTGCGCTATCGCGAAAAAGGTATGCCCCACCGCGACCCTGCACGAACTGCCGGGCCCGCTTGCCGGCTGAGCCTTGGCCAGAGACGCCTCGGGGCCAGAGCGGGCTCGTGGCTCATGCCACCGCCCCGAACCTCTCCACCGTCATTGCCCGGCGAAGTCCGGGCAACCCATTGCCGGCCGCCGCGTGCGACGAGCAAAAGGTGGATCCCCCGGACAAAGCCGGGGGATGACGAGGGAGAGAGCGGATCGGAAGGGCGACCGCTCCCTCAATAGGGGCAGTCGATCTTGCCCGTCTCCACATAGATGCCCTTGACCTGGGAATAATGCTCGATCGCGGCCTTGCCGTTCTCGCGGCCGATGCCGGATTTCTTCATGCCGCCAAAAGGCATTTCAACCGGCGTCAGGTTGTAGGTGTTGATCCAGCAGGTGCCGGCATGAAGCTGCGCCACCACACGGTGGGCGCGGGCTATATCGCGGGTGAAGAGACCGGCGGCAAGGCCGAACTGCGTGGCATTGGCCCGCGCGATCACCTCGTCCTCGCTGTCGAAATCGAGCACGCACATGACGGGGCCGAAGATCTCCTCGCGCGCGATGTGCATGTGGTCGGCGACATCCGCGAAGATCGTCGGCTGCACCCACCAGCCATCGGCAAAGCCCTCGACCACCGCCGCCTCGCCGCCATAGACGAGTTCCGCGCCCTCCGCCTGGCCAAGCCGCATGTAGTTGAGCACCTTGTCGTACTGCGCCTTGGAGACGAGCGGCCCCATCTGGCTCGCCTCGTCCATCGGATCGCCAATGACGATCTTGCGCGTGCGCTCCACCAGTTTCTCGATGAACTGCGGGCGGATCGAGCGGTGCACGAAGACCCGCGTGCCGTTGGAGCAGATCTGTCCGGTGGAATAGAAATTCGCCAGCATCGCGCCCGATACCGCCTCGTCGAGATCGGCGTCCTCGAAGACGATCAGCGGCGATTTGCCGCCGAGCTCCAGCGTCGTCTGCTTCAGCCCGGCACCCGCCAGCGCGGCCACCTTCTCGCCCGTCGGCACCGAGCCCGTCAGCGACACCTTGGCGACTTCCGGGTGAGAAACCAGCAGCCGCCCCGTCTCGCCGTCGCCCTGGACCACGTTGAAGACGCCCTTCGGCAGGCCAGCCTCGATCAGGATCTCGGCAAGCTTCAGCGTGGAAAGCGGCGTGACTTCAGACGGCTTGAACACCATCGCGTTGCCGCAGGCCAAGGCCGGTGCCGCCTTCCAGCCGGCGATCTGGATGGGATAGTTCCACGCGCCGATGCCGACGCACACGCCCAGCGGTTCGCGTCGGGTATAGGCGAACGGCCCGCCCAGATCGATGTGCTCGCTTGTCAGCGTCGGGATCAGAGATCCGAAATACTCCAGGCATTCCGCCGCCGAGGCCGGATCGGAGACCAGCGTTTCCTGCAGCGCCTTGCCGGTATCGAGCGTTTCCAGTTCGGATAGTTCCCGGTTGCGATCGCGCAGAATCTCGGCCGCCCGGCGCAACACCCGTCCGCGCTCGACCGCCGGGGTGGCCGACCATTCCTGAAAGCCCTCGCGCGCCGAGGCCACCGCCGCATTCACCGTATCGCCACGCGCCGAGCGGACCCTGGCGATCACCTCGCCGGTCGCCGGATAGACGCTGTTGAATTCGGGCCCTTCGGCCTCGTTCGCATAGGCACCGTGAATGTAATGGGATGCTTCGGGTTGGGCGCGCATGGGCGACCTCCTGTTCTTATTGAGCTGAAGTTTCACGATTGGAGCCCGGAAAGACCCCGAATGTCGAGTGTCGCATGCGCATTCCCGCCATGCGCCGGGATTTCGGTGAAACGGGATGGGAGCACGGGACAGGTCAAGAAAGGGTTGCCGGGAAAACGCCCGTTTCCAGCCGCTTGCTCCCCTCTCCCCCTTGCGGGGGAGAGGGGAGCGTACCGCGCCGCCTCGGAAAATAGCGCCTCTTCTTCGCCCTCTACCTCTGCGAATTCCGCCAGTCCGGATGCCACCACGCCGGAACGTTCGTGGCGGGCGGCAGGCTCTTGCCGAGAATATGATCGGCCGCCTTCTCTCCCACCATGATCGACGGCGCGTTGAGGTTGCCGTTGGTGATGCGGGGAAAGATCGAGCTGTCGGCGACCCGCAATCCCTTGACCCCGATCACCCGGCATTCGGGATCCACCACCGCGAACGGATCGTCCGCCGCCCCCATCCGGCAGGTGCCGCACGGATGATAGGCGCTCTCGGCATGTTCGCGCACGAAGTCGTCGATCGCCGCATCGCTTACCGCGTCCTCTCCCGGCTGGATTTCCTTGCCCCGGAAAGGCGCGAAGGCACCTTGAGCGAAGATCTCCCGCGTCAGCCGGATCGCCTGTCGGAAATCGGCCCAGTCCTCCGGCTCGCTCATGTAGTTGAAACGGATCACCGGCTTTTGCGCCGGGTCCGGCCCGGCAAGCTGCACCGTTCCGCGCGAGGCCGACCGCATCGGCCCGACATGGGCCTGATAGCCGTGGCCTTCGGCGGCCGTCTGCCCGTCGTAGCGCACCGCCATCGGCAGGAAATGGAACTGGATGTCGGGATAGGAAACGCCCGCGCGCGAGCGGATGAAGCCGCAGCTCTCGAACTGGTTGGAGGCACCGATGCCGGTGCGCGTGAAGAACCACTGCGCGCCGACCAGCGCCTTGCCGAAAAGGTTCCAGTACTTGTAGAGCGTGATCGGCTGGGTGCAGGCCTGCTGGACATAGACCTCCAGGTGATCCTGCAGGTTGAGCCCGACGCCCGGCCGGTGAACCAGCGGCACGATGCCCGCGCGCTTCAGTTCCTCCGCATTGCCGATGCCTGATGCCATCAGCAGCTTCGGCGAATTGATGGCGGAGGCGGCGAGGACAATTTCCTTCTCCGCCAGCGCGGTCTGGATAGCGCCGCGCACCTCGTATTCGACGCCGACAGCCTGGACACTTTCCATCAGCACGCGCCGGGTCATCGCGCCGGTCACCACCGTCAGGTTCGGTCGTTTCATGGCGGGCTTCAGATAGGCATCGGCGGCGGACCAGCGCTTGCCGCGCCACACCGTCATCTCCATCTCGCCGAAGCCTTCCTGCCGCTCGCCGTTGTAATCGGCGGTTCTGGAATAGCCTGCCTGTCCGCCCGCTTCGATGAAGGCGTCATGAAGCGGGTTCTTGCGCGCGCCGCGGGTCACATGCACGGGGCCATGCGTCCCCCGCCAGGCACTTTGCGCACCGTGGCTCGTCTCCATGCGCTTGAAGTAGGGCAGAACGGACGCGTAGTCCCAGCCCGCGGCGCCCATCTCCGCCCAGGTGTCGAAATCGCCGGCATGACCGCGCACATAGACCATGCCGTTGATCGCGGACGACCCGCCGATCACCTTGCCGCGCGGGGTCTGCAGCCGCCGCCCGCCCAGATGCGGCTCCGGCTCGCTCTCAAACCCCCAGTCGTAGCACTTCATGCTCATCGGATAGGAAAGGGCCGCCGGCATCTGGATGAACGGGCCGAAGTCGGACCCGCCATATTCCAGCAGCAGCACGGCATTCTTCGGATCCTCGCTCAGCCGTGTGGCCAGCGCACACCCGGCGGAGCCCGCCCCCACAACGATGTAATCGTACTGGTTCACGCGACACTCTCTTATCTGTTGACCTGCCCGCCGGATGCCCCGGCCGGCGCTTCGCTTTCGATCTGTCGTTCCACGTAGTCCTCCACCAGACGGATGGCGGAACGGGCATCCGGCTCGCCCTTGGCAAGCGCGCGCTGGAGCCAAAGTCCGTCGATCAGCGCCGCCGTGCCTTCCGCCGCCCTGCGCGCCCGCCCGCGCCGACCAAGCACGGCAAGGAACTCGTGGGTCAGATTTGAGACGAGCCGGCGGTGATAGACCTGCAACAGTCGCTGCGTCTCCGGATCCGTCTCCGCCTGCAGATAGAAGGCCAGCCAGGCGGAAATGATCGAGGACCGGAACTGCGAGGGCGCGAAGCTCGCCGCGATCACCGCCGAGATGCGTTCGCGCGGCGTGCGCGCCTTCGCGCGTTCCTCTTTCAGTTCGCGCGCGAGATCGGCCAGCAGATGGCGCATCGTCTCCGTCAGCAGCGCCTTCTTGGAGCCGAAATAATGCAGCGCCAACCCGCCCGAGACACCCGCGCGCCGGGCGATGTCGGCAACCGTCGCATCGCAGAAGCCGCGCTCATGGATTGCCTCCACCGTGGCCGAGATCAATGCGCGCCTGCGCGCGCCTTCCATTCCAATTCGTGGCATGTCCGATTTCCTGAAGCTCAGCCATACTTATTTTTGATTGAACACTCAATCAATGAAAATTTGATTTTACCGCCGTATGCTGGTTATATGGTCGCAGCTTCGTGCTTCCATGCACCCGACAAGGCTGCCTTGTTGCAAAGGCTCGCGGGACACAGGAAGCGCGACTGGGGCTGACGGCTCTGTCTGCGAGAGGGTATGGACGGCGAGACGCATCAGCCGGAAGCGGCGCGTCTTTTTCCGCGACATGAATCTTGCTCGCCGATCAGTGGCGCAGATCCGTGGCACCGGTCTGTCCGCCGCGCCGGTTGTCCGCCCCGAAACGCGACATGCTGCGGCACGATCGGCGCACCGCGCCCGATTTCCGGTGGATACCCCGGTCGGGAAACCGATCGCCCGCCGCGAAAAGCCCGCAACGCCTTGTGCGCGGAAGCGCGAGCGCGCAATCTTTGCCAGCCGGTGGCCGAAGCCCCGACAGGTCCTTGAAACCGGACCATTTCAACGGGCGCTGGCCGGAGGTTGTGCGACCATACCGCACGCCCGGTGCGATGCTCCGGGATGTTGCAGGACCTTGCATGGCAGTCGTTTGCGCCGTGCCACCGCTTCGGGCGTCCCGCGCCCATTCCTTTGGCGCCGCATGAGCGGCGCGAAGTTGAAACAAACGAGGAGAAGTCATCGATGCCGAACGAGACGAGCCAAGCAGCAAAACGCCCGACCCGGCGGACAATCGGACGGACGTTCGTCGCCCTGACCGCCGCAGTCGGGTTCGCAGCGGGCCTCGCCGGATCGGCGACGGCGGCGGACGACGCCTGCAAGGCGGTCCGCTTCTCCGACGTCGGCTGGACCGACATCACCGCCACCACGGCCGCGACCGCCGTCGTCCTCAAGGGCATGGGCTACGAGCCGGACGTGAAGCTGCTGTCGGTGCCCGTCACCTACACGTCGCTCAAGAACGACGATATAGACGTCTTCCTCGGCAACTGGATGCCGACCATGGAAGCCGACATCAAGCCCTACCGCGAAGATGGTTCGGTGGAGACCGTGCGCGCCAATCTCGAAGGCGCCAAGTACACGCTCGCCGTGCCCAAATACACCTATGACAAGGGCCTCAAGTCCTTCCAGGATATCGCCAAGTTCGCCAACGACCTCGACGGCAAGATCTACGGCATCGAACCGGGCAACGACGGCAACCGCCTGATCCTCGACATGATCAAGAACGATCAGTTCGGTCTGGGCAAGATGGACCTGGTGGAATCCTCGGAACAGGGCATGCTCTCGCAGGTCCGCCGGGCCACCAGGCGCGACAAGGACATCGTGTTCCTCGGCTGGGCGCCGCATCCGATGAATTCCAACTACGACATCGAGTACCTGTCGGGCGGCGATGACGTCTTCGGCCCGAACTATGGCGGCGCGACGGTCTACACCAACGTGCGCAAGGGCTACATGGACGCCTGCCCCAACGTCGGCAAGCTGCTTCAGAACCTTGAATTCTCGCTGCCGATGGAAAACGAGATCATGGGCGCGATCCTGGATGACGGCATGGACGCCCAGCCGGCCGCCAAGGCCTGGCTGAAGAAGAACCCGGATGTGCTGGATGGCTGGCTCGACGGCGTCAAGACCTTCGACGGCAAGGACGCGCTTCCGGCGGTCAAGGCCTCGCTCGGGCTCTGAGCCGCTCGCCTTTCCTCATCATCCCCCGGCACCATCCGGGGGATCCAACGCGCCCTTGCCCGGGCGTTGAGGCAGAAGGCCCGGAACTCGGCGAGCGCCGGCAGCCTTCCGCCGGCGCCGTTTTTTTTCCACCGGCAATCGCGCGCACCCGTCACGTCACCTTAAGCGCGAGCGAAGCTTGCCCTCGACCGCGCACGCAACTGCGCGCATCATCGGGCTTTGAACCTTCCGCCTGCACCCGCATTGCGGGTACGCGCGCAAGGTCCGGGCGCCATTTCACGATTGTGACCTTCAGACCATGACGAAGAACGAGAAAGCATGAACTGGATAGCCGAGCATAAAATCCAGATCGGACGCTGGGTGAGCCAGCTGGTCGATTGGCTGACGGACAACGCAGCCGGCGTCTTCGACACGATCGCCTGGGTTCTCTCCCAGCTTATCGACAGCCTGCTGTGGGTTCTGCTGACCCCACCCCCGCTCGTCGTCGTGCTGATCACCGTGGCGCTCGCCTGGCTCGTGCGCCGCAACTGGAGCTTCCCGGTCTTCGTCGCCATCGCCCTGCTCTTCGTCATCAACCAGGGCTACTGGAAGGAGACGATGGAGACCCTGTCGCTGGTCATTTCCGCTTCCGTCATCTGCATGGTCGCCGGTGTTCCCATCGGCATTCTGGCCGCGCGCTCGGACACCTTCTACGCGATCCTGCGTCCGATCCTCGACCTGATGCAGACGATCCCGACCTTCGTCTACCTGATCCCGGCGCTGATCCTGTTCGGCCTCGGCATGGTGCCCGGCCTGATCGCGACCGTGATCTTCGCCATCCCCGCCCCCATCCGGCTCACCCGTCTCGGCATCGCGTCGACGCCGAAGCCGCTGATCGAGGCGGGCCAGGCCTTCGGCGCCACCCGCTGGCAGCTTCTGTGGAAGATCGAGATGCCCTACGCCACGCCCTCCATCATGGCCGGCCTCACCCAGACCATCATGCTTTCGCTCTCCATGGTGGTGATCGCCGCCCTGGTGGGTGCCGACGGGCTCGGCGTCCCCACCTTGCGCGCGCTGAACCAGGTCAATATCGCCAAGGGCTTCGAGGTTGGCCTCGCCATCGTCATGATCGCGATCATGCTCGACCGCTTCCTCAAGATCGACGACGAAAAGGCAGGGCGCTGATATGCCCGGCGAGGACATGCCCGACCACAAAATGACAACCACGAACAAACCGATCGTCAGCTTCGAGGGCGTCGATATCGTCTTCGGCGACAATCCCAAAGCCGCGCTTCCGCTCATCGACCAGGGCAGGAGCCGCGACGAGATCCAGACCGAAACCGACCAGATCGTCGGCGTCACCGGCGCCACCTTCGACGTGTACGAAGGCGAGGTGCTGGTGCTGATGGGGCTTTCGGGCTCGGGCAAGTCGACCTTGCTCAGGGCGGTCAACGGCCTCAACCCCGTCATCCGCGGCCGGGTTCTGGTGCGTGACGGCAAGGAGGAGATCGATCCGGCGGATTGTTCCTCGCAACGCCTGCGCCATCTGCGCCGCTCGCGCGTGGCCATGGTTTTCCAGCAGTTCGCGCTGCTGCCATGGCGCACCGTTCTGGAGAATGTCGGCTTCGCGCTGGAGCTTTCCGGCGTCGACAAGAAGGAACGCGAGGAGCGCGCCCGCGCGCAACTCGATCTCGTCGGCCTCACCGAATGGGCCGACAAGCGCGTCCACGAGCTGTCGGGCGGCATGCAGCAGCGCGTCGGCCTCGCCCGCGCCTTTGCGACAGACGCGCCGATCCTCCTGATGGACGAGCCGTTCTCCGCGCTCGACCCGCTCATCCGCTCGCGTCTTCAGGACGAGCTTCTGGAATTCCAGGCCAAGCTCAACCGCACCATCATCTTCGTCAGCCACGATCTGGACGAAGCGGTGAAGATCGGCTCGCGCATCGCCATCATGGAAAGCGCGCGCGTCGTCCAGCTCGGCACGCCGCAGGAAATCGTCAGAAAGCCCGCGACCGATTACGTGGCCGATTTCGTCGCCCACATGAACCCGCTCAACGTTCTGCGCGCCCGCGACGTGATGGCCGATGCCACCGGCATGAAGCTCAACGGCGGCCCCACCTGCGGCGCCCGCACGCCGGTGCGCGAGCTGATCGACCTTTGCCTTGAGGCCAACGAGCCGGTCATCGTGCGCGAGGGAGACGAGGTGCTGGGCATCGTCCGCCAGTCCGATCTTCTGGAGTGCCTGAGGTAGGGGCCTTTGCCCGTACCTCCCGCTCATCCCCCTCCCCCGTCATTGCCCGGCGACGTCCGGGCAATCCATTGGCGAGTGCGGCATACGCGGCGCGCGCTGGATCACCCGGACGTCGCCGGGTGATAACGATGAAGGGAGCGGGGCGCGTGTCCGGTTTTGCGCGTTTCCGAAAAACGGCGTTGATGTCGCTGGAGAGATTTCCCCAGGACGAGCTGCGAAAGATCGGCCCCGGCTCTCGTCCGCCTGTCCCTACCCGTCCTTCCACCGCTTCACGCCGTCGATCTCGATATCGAAGAGATCGAGCGCACGCGCTACCGAATGCGTCACCACGTCATCAAGGCTCTGCGGCTTCGTGTAGAACGCCGGCACTGGCGGCAGGATCACCGCGCCGGCCCCCGTGGCACGTTGCATCAGGTCCAGATGGCCGGCATGAAGCGGCGTCTCGCGCACCATCAGCACCAGCCGGCGGCGCTCCTTCAGGCACACGTCCGCGGCACGCACCATCAGGCTGTCGCAATAGGAATTGGCGACGCCTGACAATGTCTTGATCGAGCACGGTGCCACCAGCATGCCCAGCGCGCGACAGGAGCCCGACGCGATCGAGGCGCCGACATCGCGGAAATCGTGAACGACATCGGCCAGCGCCGCGACCTCGTCGCCGGTAAAATCCGTTTCGGCCTCTATCGTGGAGGACGCGGCCGGCGAGAGGACGAGATGCGTCTCCACATCGCCCACGCCCTTCAGAAGTTCCAGCGCCCGGATGCCGTAGATCGCTCCCGATGCGCCCGAAATGCCGATGATAAGCCGATTTCTGTCCACGCCGTATATCCGATGCCGGTTCAACTCTCCGGCCCTTCTGTAGGACGATTCAGGTTCGGAGGGAAACGGCGCGCACGGCCGCGGCATGTTGGGCACGAACTAGCCGCTCGCACCAAACAAGTCCCCTCTCCCATGGGGAGAGGGTTAGGGTGAGGGGATCAGGGTTCTCATGGATACGGATGGATCTCATCCCCCCAACCCGACGCTTCGCGCCGGCCTCTCCCCATGGGAGAGGTTCGTTCGACACCAGCTACGCCATGCTTGCCTCTGCCCATCAATCCGTCAGCACGGCCACCACCGAGGCACAGTCGCCGGGCTTGATCAGGCCCGGATAGTGCCGCGCCGCCAGGATGCCGGAGAGCTTTGCCCTGAGTTCCTGCGGTGCCCGGCCCGTGCGGTTGTAGCCATGCACCCGGGCGATCACATCGCCCTTTTCCACCCGTTCGCCGAGATCAACCATCGTCTCGTAGAGGCCGCCATCCTCGGCGAACGAAAAGCAGTCGACCGACGGCATGTCGAGCCAGCGGGTCGGCCGGCGCACCAGTTCGCTCGACAGGATCCCCGCATGCCGCAGAACGTTGACGACACCCGCGCGCGCGATCCGGACCGTTGAGGCACGCGCCGATCCGCCGCCGCCGAGCTCCGTCGTGACGAACACCTTGCCGAGCTCCTCCGCCGCCGTGTCATACATGCCGACCGCGTCGATCTCCAGCATGCGCGCCGAATAGGGCGCACCGAACGCCTCCACCGCGGCAAACGCGCGCGCTTCCAGATCCTTGTCATCGAGCACATGCGCCGCACAGAACGGCAGAAAGTCGAGCGTCCTTCCGCCGGAATGGAAGTCGAGCACGATATCGGCCATCGGCAGCAGATGACGCTGGAAATAGTCGGCGATCTTCTCCGTCACCGTGCCGTCCGGCTTGCCGGGAAAAAGCCGGTTCATGTTGCCGAAATCCACCGGCGAGGTGCGCGTGCCGTGCTGGAAGGCGGGAAAATTCATCGCCGGCACGATGATGACAGTGCCCGTGACCTCTTCCGCCTTCAGGTTGTTGGCGAGATCGTAAAGCGCCAGCGGCCCTTCGTATTCGTCGCCGTGATTGCCCCCGGACAGCAGCGCCACCGGCCCCTCTCCGTTCTTCACGACACAGATGGGGATCATCACCGAACCCCAGGCGCTGTCGTCGCGGCTATAGGGCAGACGCAACAGCCCGTGCTGCACGCCGTCCCTTTCAAAATCGACGCTTGGCGAAATCGGCGATGGCCTGAGCAGCGCGGCCTGATAGCTGACCGACATGGCTCACTCCTTCACGAAAAGCTTGCGGGGGACATCGGCGAGGCATTCGACGCCGGTTTCGGTGATGAGGATGGATTCGGTGATCTCCAGCCCCATTGTCTCCAGCCACAGCCCGGTCATGAAATGGAAGGTCATGCCCGGCTGGAGTTCCGTCCTGTCGCCGGGCCTGAGGCTCATGGTCCGCTCGCCCCAGTCGGGGGGATAGGAAAGCCCGATCGGATAGCCCGTGCGGTTATCCTTGACGATACCGTACTTCGCCAGCACCGCGAAGAAGGCGTTGGCGATGTCCTCGCAGGTATTGCCGGGCTTCGCCGCCTCAAGCCCGGCCTCCATGCCCTCCAGCGTCGCCTTCTCCGCCTCGATGAACGCGGCATCCGGCTTGCCGAGAAAGATCGTGCGCGACAGCGGGCAATGGTAACGGTTGTAACAGCCCGCCACCTCGAAGAAGGTGCCCTCGCCCGCCTTCATCGGCTTGTCGTCCCAGGTCAGATGCGGCGCGGACGCATCCGCACCCGACGGCATCAGCGGAACGATCGCCGGATAATCTCCGCCGAAGGAGCCGTCCGGCCCGTCCACCCCGCGCAGGCCCGCGTCGTAGATCTCGGCGGCCAGATCGCACTTGCGCATGCCCGGCTCGGCCTTTTCCAGAATGCGTTCGTGGATCTTCTCCACGATCCGCCCCGCCTTGCGCATGTACTCGATCTCGGTCGGGCTCTTGACCGCCCTCAGCCAGTTCACGAGCGCGGTCGCATCGGCAAGGCGCGCTTGCGACAGAGCGCCCTGAAGCGCCAGATAGGCGGCGGCCGAGAACCAGTAATTGTCCAGTTCCACGCCGATCACACCCCTGTCGAGCCGCCGCTCCTTCAGGATCTCGGCGAGCCTGTCCTTGGGGTGGCGCTCGGTCGATTGCACGTAGTGGTCGGCATAGCCGATGATGTTGTCGTGGCCGAGATAGCTCGTGCGGCGGGCGCCGTTGGCATCCTGCCCCCGGCCGAACCATATCGGCTCGCCCTCGCCAGGCACGATCACCGCCTGATGCACATAGAAGGACCAGCCGTCATAGCCGGTGAGCCAGGCCATGTTGGAAGGATCAGACACGATGAGCGTGTCGATGCCCTTCGCCTCCATGGCCCGGCGCGTCTTGGCGAGCCGCTCGGCATACTCCGCGCGCGTGAATTTCAGATTGGGACCCGTCATGGGCTGATCCTCGGTAAGCGCGGTCCAACGGCCGCAAACTCGACAGTCAAAGTCAGGTTTCAAATACCGTTCCCGCCCCGGCGGCGGTCGCCCGCTTCCGGGCCAGTGTCGCAATGGCCGTATCCTGAACGCCCGTGCCGGTCAGATCCGCAATGGTGATCGCCGACGACGTCCCTCTGCCCGCAGCCGTGCCCGCAACGATCGCGCCCAGCTCCGGGAAGTGCCGATCGGCGCCGACAAGGCCGGCAGCGATCGCGTGATGCAGTTCGCCGAGCCGCCGTGTCTGCGAGAGCGCATCGGCCACATAAATGTCGGCGCGCGCGATCGCGGCCGGCTCGATCTCGTTCTTGTGCTCCGCGTCCGAGCCCATGGCGGTGACGTGCTGGCCCGGCTCCAGCCAGTCGGCCATCACCAGCGGCGTCTCCGACGGCGTGGTGGTGACGACCACGTCGGCCCCGGCCATGGCCGCGCGCGGCGCTTCCACAGCCCGCACCGGAATGGCGAGCCGCGCGCTCAATTCCTCCGCCTTCGCGCCCGCACGCGCGAAATCGCGTGCCCATATCCGCGCTTCCTCAATGGGCCTGACCAGCATCAGCGCCTCAAGCTGCAATCCCGCCTGAACGCCCGCGCCGAAAACCGCCGCGACCCGCGCATCCGCGCGCGCCAGATGCTTCGCGGCGACCGCTCCGGCCGCCGCCGTTCGCACGTCCGTCAGATATCCGTTGTCGAGAAGCAGCGCCTCGACAAGACCGGTCTTCGACGACAGCAGCACCATCAGCCCGTTGACGCTTGGCAGCCCAAGTGCGGGATTATCGAAGAAGCCCGGAGAGATCTTGATCGCGAAACTGTCGATGCCCGGCACATAGGCGGTCTTCACGTCGACCTCGCCGCGATATTGAGGGATATCGAGCCTCAGGATCGGCGGCATCGCGACGGCCTTTGTCGCAAGAGCGCGGAAAGCCTCCTCCACGCAGGCGACCGCATCGTGATCGAGCGGGACGAGTGCTCTGAGCTCCGCCTCGGTCAGGATCGACATCGCGCTCATGCCTCGCCCTCCCCGGCGGAGATGATCGCGCGGTGGGCAGCCATGTCGATGTTGCGGCCCGACAGCACCAGCACCGTCGGCCCGGTGACGCTCAGCTTTCCGGCAAGAAGCGCACCAATGCCGACCGCGCCCGCGCCCTCCAGAACCTCGCGCTCAATGGCATAGGCATGCCGAATGCCCGCCGCTATTTCGTCTTCGGTGAGCAGGATCACCTCGTCGACCAGCGCGCGGCAGATGGAGAATGTGAAACGGTTGTCGAGCCCGATACCACCACCCAGAGAATCCGCCAGCGAGGACTGTTCCTCCACCTGAACCGGTTGGCCCGCATCGAGGCTCGCCCTCATCGCCGGACCGCGCTCCATCGACACGCCGACGATACGCACGTCCGGATTGACGGTCTTCACCGCGCTGGCGATACCCGCGATCAGCCCGCCGCCCGACAGCGGCACGACCACACAGGCGGCGTCCGGCACATCCTCGATGATTTCCAGCCCGAGCGTGCCCTGCCCCGCGATCACGGCCTCGGCGTCGAAGGGCGGCACCATCGTCAGGCCCTTGTCCGCGACCAGCCGGTCAACCTCCCTCTGCGCATCGTCCTGGCTCTTCCCGACAATACGGATATCCGCGCCCAGCCGGCCAATCTCCGACACCTTGTTCTCGGGCACCAGCTCCGACATGCAGATGATCGCGGGAATTCCCTCGCGCGCGGCCGCAAAGGCGAGCGCCCGTCCATGGTTGCCGGTGGAGGCGGTGACGACACCCAGCGCGCGCTCCTCCCCGCAAAGCGAGGCGATCGCGTTCGACGCGCCACGCAGCTTGAAGCTGCCGGTCGTCTGGCGGTGTTCCATTTTCAGATGAACCGGTGCCTGCGCACGTTCGCTCAAGGTCGGCGAGACCACGCAGGCGGTGCGCTCCACCAGCCCCGCCACGCGGCGGCGTGCTTCAAGGATGGAGACAAGCGGTATGCGGTCCGTGCTCATGGCTCACCTGCTCAGCTCCCGCTGCCTGTATCGAGCGGCAGGGTCATCAGTCGGCCGAATTCCGGCCGCGCCGCGTCCTCACCGATAAGCCTGAGACACATCCACGCCGTCGCCTGGTTGGAGGTGACGACCGGACAGCCGATTTCCGCCTCGATTTCGGCGGCCACAGAGGCCGTCCGCAAGGCCGTGCAGGAAATGAACAGCGCGTCTGCCCCTTCCGCCATCGCCTCGCGGGCCGCCTCGATCAGCGACGCCGTCGAGATCCGCGCCATCTCACGATCATCATCGAGATCGAGATAGGTGAGCTTCGCCACGTCGAAACCGGCGGCGGAGAAATAGTCGGCCATCGACCGGCTGGTCGCGATCGTGTAGGGCGTGAGCATGGCGATGCGGGTCGCGCCCAGCACCGTCAGCCCGGCGACCGCCGCCATCGGCGGGGTGACCACGGGCACGCCCGGCTTGGCGGCGCGGATCGCGTCGATCACCGCCGGATCGCCGATCGCCACGGAGGCCGACGTGCAGGAATAGCAAACGACGTCGAGATCCTCTTCCGGCAGGATGAGGCCCGCCGCCGCCGTCAGGTCCGGCTGCATGGCGCGCAGGTTTTCCGCCGTCACCGGATTGGCGTAGGGCACGCGGCTGGCGAAGACGCCGACATGTTCGCTCGCCACCATGCGCGCGAAATCGGCTTCGCTGGTGTGATCTGTCGCCAGCACGACGAGCCCGACCCGCTTCTCGATCGCGCGCATTTCAAGGTGCGGCATGGTCTTGCCGCGCACGATCTCCGGCCCCCTGGTGATTGTCGTCATCTCTCGATGCGTCCGTAGCGCTTCTCCAGCCAGCGCAGCCCGAAGACCGACAACAGGCTGATCGTCAGGAAGAATGCGCCGACGAGCGTCATCGGCTCGACATAGCGGTAGTAGGAATTGGCCACGCTCTTTGCCTGGTTCATCAGTTCAAGAACGGTGATCACCGACAGAAGCGGCGTCTCCTTGAACATGGCGATGAAGTAGTTGGCGAGCGCCGGGATCATCGGCGGGATCGCCTGCGGCAGGATCACGTGGGTCCAGGTCTGGCCGCCGGTGAGATTGCAGGCCTTGGCCGCCTCCCACTGGCCGCGCGGCACGTTGTCGATGCCCGCGCGGTAGACTTCGGCCGTATAGGTGCCGTAGTGCAGCCCCAGCCCGATGACACCGGCCACCAGCGGCGGCAACAGGATGCCGAAATCCGGCAGCACGTAGAAGATGAAATAGAGCTGCACGAGAAGCGGCGTTCCACGGATGAATTCCGCCGCAAAGCTCACCGGCATCGAGATCAGCCGCGTCGGCGAACGGCGCAGCAGCGCGATGGCGAGCCCGACCACGGTGGACAGCACCGAGCCCAGCAGCGTCGCGATGATGGTGATCTTCACGCCCTCGATGAGGGTCGGCATGATCTTCCAGACGAAATCCCAGTCCCACTCCATGGCCTAGACCCTCACCCCGTCGAGGCCGCGCGCCAGCCGCTTTTCAAGCGTGCGCACGAACCGGGAAATCGCCAAAGCCATCAGGAAATAGAGAATGAGAATGGTGCCGAAGGGCACGAGGGTCGAGCCCGTCTGGGCGCGCACCACCTGAGCCTCGAACGTCATGTCGGAGAGCGAAATCAGCGAAACGACAGCGGTCGCCTTCAGCAATTCGATGGCGTTGTTGCAGAAGGTCGGCAGCATGATGAGGAAGGCCTGCGGCAGGATGATGTGGCGCATGCGCTGGTAGCGCGTCAGGTTCAGCGCCACGCAGGCTTCGTACTGCGCCTTGCCGATGGAGAGCACCGCCCCGCGCACCACCTCCGCCCCGTAGGCCCCCACATTGAGCCCCAGCGCCAGCACGCCCGCCTGCAGCGGGGTCAGCGTGAAGCCGAACAGCGGCAGCACGAAATAGGCCCAGAACAGCTGCACGAAGATCGAGGTACCGCGGAAGAATTCGATATAGGCGGTGGCCAGCGCACGCAGCGCGAAGTGGCGCGACAGCCGCCCGAGCCCGGCGATGAACGCCATCACGAGTGCCAGCGCGCAGCCCATCAGCGTGAGTTCCACGGTAACCAGCGCGCCCTTGAGGATCAGGCCTAGATATCCGGACCAGTCGATCATGACGGTTCACTCGTTAGGCGGTTCAGGAATTAGGGACGGCAGTCGTCGGAAAGGGGGAACGGGTGCGGAAGCGCGGCGGGAATCCATCCTTCGAGACGGCCCTTTGGACCTCCTCAGGATGACGTTGTGTTCGTCAATGGATTTGAGATGACCAACACCACGACAACGTCATCCTGAGGAGCCGTCGTCAGACGGCGTCTCCAAGGATGGGCCACACGCGCAAGCCACACCGGTCGCCCTCTCGCGAAACCTCAGGCGAGGCGACCGCGCGGCCGCCCCGCCAATCATCCTCAGCCTTTGCAGAGCTTTTCGCGCGAGGTCGACATCGCAGCGGCGGCCGAGAAGCCGTAGGGCTCGATGATCTTGGCGAACTCGCCCGATTCCTTCATCTCCGCCAGCACCTTGTCGTAGGCGTCACGCAGCGCCGTGTCCTGCTTGCGGAAGGCCGTTCCATCGCAATAGACCGGCGCGCCCTCGACCGGAGCCATCACCTCGATGCCGTCGTCGCCCGACTTCTTCTTCAGATCGTTCAGCGACAGCACGGGAAGCGAATAGACGTCAATGCGCCCGTCCTGCAGCATCTTCAGGCCCGACTGACCGTCCGGCACGACGATGACGCGGTTGCGTGGCACGCCGGCTTCCAGCGCCAGCTTCTCTTCCGTGCCGCCGCCCGGCGCGCCGATCTTGGCGTCCGCGTTGTCGGCGATATCCTTGAAGCTCTTGAAGCCCATCGGATTGCCCTTCTTCACGAGAAAGGCTTCCGCGTCGCACAGGATCGGCTCCGAATAGGAGACCGCCGCGCAGCGTTCCGGCTTCATGAACAGGCCGGCCGTGACCGCATCGAAGCGGCGTGCCTGCAGGCCCGGGATCATCGCCCCGTATTCGGAAACCGAGGCCACGATTTCCGGCACGCCGAGGCGCTTGAAGACCTCGCGCGCGATATCGGGCGCGGCGCCCGAGACCTTGCCGTCGGCACCCACCGCCGTGTAGGGGGGTTCGTTGGCGATCGCCACGCGGGCGAAGCCCTGTTCCTTCAGCTGTTCCAGATCCGCCGCATTGGCGGACTGGACGAGGGCGGCGGCCGCGAGACCGGCTGCGGCGATCCATCCGATGGTCTTCATCTCGTTTCTCCTCTCGTGATGCGGTGTCTTGTTGCTCTTGGTGAAGCGGCTTGCTTTTGGTGAAGCGGTGGCCGCGAACGGCGCATCCGGCGCAAGGCGCTCAGACGCGATGGCCCGCGGCGATGATCTTCTTCAGGAATCCCTGCGTGCGTTCTTCCCTGGGGTTGGAGAAGATGTCCTCCGGCGCCCCCTCTTCCACGATCTTGCCCGCGTCGAAAAACAGCACCCGGTCGGCGAAGTCGTGCGCGAAGCCCATTTCGTGGGTGACCAGCAGCATGGTCGTGTCGGTCTCTTGCGCCAGCTTGCGCATGACGTTCAGCACTTCCTCCACAAGCTCGGGATCGAGCGCGGAGGTCACTTCGTCGAACAGCATGATCTTTGGCGAAAGCGCCAGCGCGCGGGCGATCGCGATGCGCTGCTTCTGGCCGCCGGAAAGCTGCGCCGGCATCGCCCTGGCCTTGTCGGCCATGCCCACCATATCGAGCAGTTCCATCGCGCGCGTCTCCGCTTCGGCGCGGGATGCCCCCTTGGTGAGCATCGGCGCCAGCGTGATGTTGTCGATGACCGACTTGTGCGGAAACAGGTTGAAGAGCTGGAACACCATGCCGATCTTCTGGCGCATGCGGTGCAGGTGCGCCTCGCTCGCCGGCACGAGCCCCCCGTCCTTCGCGCCGCCGTTCTTCGGCATGTGGTAGAGTTCTTCGCCGTCGATGCGGATATGGCCGCTGTCGATGCTTTCCAGCGTCATCAGAATGCGCAGGATGGTGGTCTTGCCCGAACCCGACGGACCGATCAGCGCCAGCTTCTCGCCGGGCATGACGTTCATGGAGAGCCCGTCCAGCACCTGGAAATCTCCGAAGCTCTTGGAGATGGAATCAATCTCGATGATGGGCTCGGGTGCTGGCGCGTTCATCTGGGCCTTTCGCAAGACATGCGGTCGGGGTCAGTGATTGACCTGACGATGAAAGCACATTCAAATCATGTCAATCAATAAAATAATATCATTACAATCATTCGGCAATTGCGACAATACAAGGCAATTCGTTCAGATTGCAGGCAGAACCACCTCCTGTTCGCCGTGCAATAACTTGGCAACTGCCCCCAAACCGATGCGCAATTCCGCTTCGGTGGTCGAACCGATGGAGATCCGCACCGACGGCGCCCAGGCCTCGCGACTGACACAGAAGGCGGACCCGGGCGCGATCGCCACCCCCAACAACCGGGCCTGAGCCACGAAGCCCTCCTCGGTGCGCGCCTCCTTCAGCTCCATCCACAGGTGCAGGGCCTGTGGATGGCTCGTATAGGGAATGCCCGCCAGCATCTGCGCGGCGATGGCATGGCGCTTGGCGAGCGCCGCACGCTGCCAGCGCACCAGTTCCAGCGCCGTTCCGTCATTCACCCACTTTGTGGCGATCTCGGCCACCATCGGCGTCGCCATCCAGTTGGAAACGAGATGCCGGTTGGAGACGGCGGCCACGTAGCGGTCGGGCGCGACGAGATAACCGATCCTGAGGCCCGGCACCGTCACCTTGGTGAAACTGGTGATGTAGAGCGTGCGCTCCGGCGCCAGCGCCGCGAAGGGCCTGGGACGATGCGTGACGAGCGGACCCAGCACGTCGCTTTCCACGATCGCGATGTCGTATCGGCGCGCGATCTCCACGATCGCCTCGCGCCGCGTCTTGCCCATCAGCGCGGCGACCGGGTTGACGACCGTCGGCTGGATGAACACCGCGCGGATACCGCCCTGCCGGCACGCGTCCTCCAGCGCTTCCGGCACCAGCCCCTCCTCGTCAACGGCGAGCCCGGCGAGCGTAAAGCCGTGATAGGCGGCCAGCGGCGCCAGCGTGTGGTGGGTGATCGCCTCGCACGCGACCGTCGAGCCCGGCGGCGCCACGCTCATCAGCGCCACGGTCATCGCGCCGGTGGCGCCGTTGGTGACGGTGACGTTCTGGACCGAGGTATCGACCCCGCAGATCCTCAGCCACTCCACCGCCGCGGCGGCATGAACGGGAAAGACCACGTTCGGGCGGAACGAAAGGGCGGATCGCGCCGGCAGGTTCTGCGACAGCCAGCCGAGCGCCTCCTTCAGCTTTTCCACGTGCATCGGCTCGCAGACGGGCTTCAGGATGGACAGGTCGATCACCTCGCCGAGGCGGTCCGGCAGGTAGGGCGGGCGCATCTCGCGCCTGGGCATCCGAACAAAGCTTCCCCGCCCGATCTCGCCCGCGATCAGCCCGCGTCGGCCGAGTTCCTCATAGGCGCGCGAGACGGTCTGCACCGAAAGCTTCAGCTCATCCGCCATCCTGCGTTGCGGCGGCAGCTGCGTGCCGTTGATCAACGCGCCTTCCTGGATCGCCCGGGCTATCTGATCCGCCAGCGAGAGATAGGCGGGACGGCGGAGAAGCGTTGGATCTGGTCGCCAATTTGTCATGACTTATAAGAGAGTGAAATCAGGTCAATTGACAATATTTTTCTGGCATTGTCATTTGATGATCAACATTCTTCGACGGACACCCACATGGCCAGCCCTTCCCGAAAAGACGCTCAGGTGAAACTGGACGCCATCGATCTGAAGATCCTGGCCGAGATCCAGCGCGACGGCCGCATCACCAAGCTGAAGCTGGCCGAGAAGGTCGGTCTGTCGCCGACCCCCGCCTGGACACGGCTCGCCCGGCTGGAGAAATCCGGCATCGTGGCCGGCTACCATGCCCGTCTCAATCTCAAGTCCGTCGCCCCCTTCGCCACGGTCTTGATGGAAGTGACGCTCGCCAACCACCGCCAGGCCGATTTCGACCGCTTCGAACGGGTCATCCGCGACGTGCCGCAGATCGTCGCCTGCTGGTCGGTGGGCGGCGGCATCGATTACATGGTGAAAGTCACCGCGCGCGATATCGATGCCTATCAGCGCCTTGTCGACCAGCTACTGGAACGCGAAATCGGCATCGATCGCTATTTCACCTACATCGTGACGAAGACGGTGAAGGACGAAATGGCATTGCCGGTGGCGGACCTGCTGCGCGAGCGAGACGGAGACTGACGGAAAGAATTTTGTGAGGCGAAGCCGGGCGCCGATCCGAAATCCGGCATATCAGCGCGCCGCAGGCGCTCCGTTTCCCTTCATTCTTCCTCCGTCCCGTCACGCCCCGGAGACTTTCTCTCCTCTTCGCCGGCAAAAACAGCCCATCTCTCTCCCCCGTCCCTCTCGAACGGCCTCTCTCTCCTCTCCCCGGCACGCACACTTGCTCTTGAACCGGACCCCGGCCACATCCGGCCGTCCTTCGGGAGGAGAGACCCCATGACCGCGATCCATGCCCGCCGCGACCGTCACGACGCGCTTCATCGCCTCGCCGACCGCCGCCTCCTGCGCGAACTGGCCTATGTCAACGGCGCCTGGACCGCCGGCGATACCGGCCTCGGCTTCGAGGTCACGGACCCGGCCACCGGCGCGCAACTCGCCTGGGTCGCAGCCCTTGGCCCGGCCCAGACCGACGCCGCAATCGACGCCGCCGCTGCCGCCTTTCCCTCCTGGTCCGCCCTGTTGCCGGGCGAGCGTGCCCGAACCTTGCGCACCTGGTACGACCTTATCCTCGCGCACCGCGAAGACCTCGCCCTGATCATGACGCTGGAACAGGGCAAGCCGGTTACGGAGGCGCGCGGCGAGATCGACTATGCGGCGGGCTTCGTCGAATGGTTCGCCGAAGAGGCGAAACGCGTGAATGTGGAGGGCGTGACCTCGCACCTGCCCGGGGCGCACATGTCGGTGGAACGCATGCCGCTCGGCGTCGTCGGCCTCGTCACGCCGTGGAACTTTCCCTCAGCCATGCTGACCCGCAAGGCGGCGGCAGCGCTTGCCGCCGGCTGCACCGTCGTCGCCCATCCCTCCTCGCAGACCCCGCTTTCCGCGCTGGCGCTGGCCGAACTCGGCGAGCGCGCCGGCCTTCCCGCCGGCGTCTTCAACGTGGTCACGGGCGAGGCTTCGCAGATCGTCGGCCGCCTGTGCGAGGCGGCACGCGTGCGCGCGCTGTCGTTCACCGGCTCCACCGAGATCGGCCGGCTGATCGCCGCCCGCTGCGCGCCGACCATGAAACGTCTCGTGATGGAGCTTGGCGGCCACGCCCCGCTCATCGTGTTCGACGACGCCGATATAGACCGCGCGGTGAAGATCGCGCTCGACGCCAAGTTCGCGACATCCGGCCAGGACTGCCTCGCCGCCAACCGCATCTATGTGCAAGAGGCGATCTACGATCGTTTCTGCGCCCGTTTTGCCGAAGCCGTCTCTGCGCTCAAGGTCGGCAACGGCCTTGAGGAGGGTTCCGAGATCGGCCCGCTGATGCATGCGCGCGCGGTCAAGAAGGCCCGGGATCACATCACCGATGCGGTGAAAAAGGGCGCGCGGCTTCTGGCCGGCGGCGGGATCCATCCCGCGGGGCCGCTTTTCGTGGAGCCGACGCTTCTGGCCGACGTGCCGGGCGATGCCGCGATCATGCGCGAGGAGACCTTCGGCCCTGTCGCCGCCGTGACGCGGTTTGCGAGCGAAGACGAGGTGATTGCTCTGGCCAACGCCACCGACTACGGCCTCGTCGCCTATGTCGTGACCGAAAACGGCGCCCGCCAGCGCCGCATGGCCCGGGCGCTGGAGTTCGGCATGGTCGCGATCAACCGCGTGAAGATCACCGGCGCGCCGGTGCCCTTCGGCGGCATCAAGCAATCCGGCATGGGCCGCGAAGGTTCGCGCCACGGGCTGGAGGCCTTCACCGAGCTCAAATACGTGTGCTGCGATGCCGCGTGAACCGGCCCGAGCGTCTTTTTTGCAGGGGGAACCCGCAAAAAAGAAGTGGGAGTCCCCTTCAGAAACAACACCGAGCCATCCGATACCCGTCATCACCAACCAAGAGGACACGACATCATGCTCGACCGTTCCAACGAACTGACCGCGTGGGACCGCGATCACTTCTTCCACCCCTCCACCCACATGGGCCAGCACGCGCGCGGCGAGACGCCGACGCGGATCATTACCGATGCTGAGGGCGTCACCATCACCGATAGCGAGGGCCGTTCGAGCCTCGATGCGTTTGCCGGGCTTTACTGCGTGAATGTCGGTTACGGGCGCCAGGAGATCGCGGAAGCCATCGCGGAGCAGGCGAAGAACCTCGCCTATTACCACGCCTATGTCGGCCACGGCACGGAAGCCTCGATCACGCTCGCAAAGATGATCATCGACCGCGCGCCCGCCGGCATGAGCCGGGTCTATTTCGGCATGTCCGGCTCGGATGCCAACGAGACCAACATCAAGCTGATCTGGTACTACAACAACGTTCTCGGCCGGCCGGAGAAGAAGAAGATCATCTCCCGTCATCGCGGCTATCACGGTTCTGGCGTGATGACCGGCTCGCTCACCGGGCTCGCCACCTTCCACAACGCCTTCGACCTGCCGCGCGCGCCCATCCTGCACACCGAGGCGCCGTACTATTTCCGCCGCGAGGACCGCTCCATGAGCGAGGAGCAGTTCGCGACCCATTGCGCCGAGAAGCTGGAAGAGCTGATCCTGGCGGAAGGCCCGGACACCGTCGCCGCCTTCATCGGCGAGCCGATCCTCGGCACGGGCGGCATCGTGCCGCCGCCGGCCACCTACTGGGAAAAGATCCAGGCGGTGCTGGCGAAATATGACATCCTGCTGGTCGTCGACGAGGTGGTCACCGGCTTCGGGCGTCTCGGTACCATGTTCGGCTCCGACCATTACGGATTGAGGCCCGACCTCATCACCATCGCCAAGGGGCTGACCTCGGCCTACGCGCCGCTGTCGGGCTCCATCGTCGGCGAGAAGATGTGGAACGTGCTGGTGCAGGGCTCTGACGCGATGGGGCCGATCGGCCACGGCTGGACCTATTCCGCCCACCCGATCTGCGCTGCCGCCGGCGTCGCCAACCTCAAGCTCATCGACGAGATGGGGCTGGTGGAGAACGCCGGCACGGTCGGCGCCTATTTCCGCGCCGAACTGGCCTCGGCGCTGGAAGGCCACGCCAATGTCGGCGAGGTGCGCGGCGATGGCATGATGGCGGCGGTCGAGTTCGTGAGGGACAAGGACGACCGGGTGTTCTTCGACGTGTCCGAAAAGGTCGGCCCGCGCGTGGCGGCGGCACTGGCCGCGCGCGGCGTGCTGGGGCGCGGCATGCCCCAGGGCGACATCCTGGGATTTGCCCCGCCGCTGTGCCTGACGAGGGAAGAAGCCGATATCGTCGTGGCCCGGGCCGTGGAAGCGGTCAACGACATCCTAGGCTGAGACGGGCAAGCGCCACGTCCCTCTCCACCGTCATTGCCTGAACGCCGCAAGCGCGATGGGTCCCCCGCGAACGGCCACGGCAGGCGGAGAGTTCGTTACTCCCATCCGAACGACCAAACGGTCGTTCGACCTCCCCTCAAGGGGGAGGTGGGCCGGGGCGCAGGCGTCATGTGTTCCGTTCTCGCTTGGAAAACGGTTTGCCGGGAGCTGGCGCCTGGCGTCCCCCTCCCCCTTGAGGGGAGGGGTCAGGGGTGGGGGTACCGCGGCACGTGCAGGGGCCGCAAACTTTCCGCAAGTCACCGGGAGCGGATGCCGTTCATCTGCCCGTCGGCGGCGAAGCGGAACGCAGCCCTCCACTCACGCCGCGGCGATCACCTTCAGAAACGGCGCGGCATATTCGGCGAGCTTCTTCGGGCCGACGCCGTTGATCTCGCCCATCTGCGCTTCCGACATCGGCCGCGCCTTGGCGAGTTCGATCAGGGTCGCATCGGGAAACACCACATAGGCCGGAACGCCGCGATCGCGCGCAAGCTCCAGCCTGAGCGCCTTGAGATCGGCGAGAAGCCGCTGGTCGCGCTCCGACAGATCGCCCGCCGCCGCCTGTACGCGCGCCGCGCGCTCCCCGCCGCGCTTCGACTTCGCGCGCGGCATCAGGGCTTCCTCGCGGATCGCGAAGATCTCCTGCCCCGCCATCACGGCATCGGCACGCGGTGTCAGCTCAAGGCAGCCGTATTTCTGGATGTTGATGACCAGATATCCGCCGGAAACCGCCTGGCGGATGAAGCCCTGCCAGAAATCCTTGGGCCGCGCCTTGCCGATGCCGAACACGTCCAGCTTGTCGTGTCCGCGCTCCGAAATCTTCTGCGTCTCGCCGCCACGCAGGATGTCGATGATGTGCGAGGCCCCGAAGAACTGCCCCGTGGCCGCGATCGCCTGAAACAGTGCGCGGGCCTCGCCGGTGCCGTCGACGACCTTCGGCGGATGCAGGCAATTGTCGCAATTGCCGCAAGGCCCGGTGGTATCGTCGAAATAGGCGAGCAACGATTGCCGCCGACAGCCCGACGCCTCGCAATAGGCCAGCAGCGCGTCGAGCCGCTTGTGCTCGCGCAGCTTGTGCTCGCCGTCCTCGCCGTCGTTCTCGATGAACTGGCGCTGCATGCGGATATCGTCGAGACCGTAGAGCATCAGCGTTTCGGCCGGCTGGCCATCGCGCCCCGCGCGGCCGATCTCCTGGTAATAGGCCTCCATCGAGCCCGGCAGGTTGAGGTGGCAGACGAAGCGGATATCCGGCTTGTCGATGCCCATGCCGAAGGCGATGGTCGCCACCATCACGACCCCGTCCTCGCTCATGAAGCGGTCCTGGCTTTCGCGGCGCTGGTCGGACGGCTGGCCGGCGTGATAGGCGATCGCCTTCACGCCCTCTTCGCACAGATAGTCCGCGACTTCCTCCGTCAGCCGCCGCGACAGGCAGTAGACGATGCCGGAAAGCCCCTCCTTGCCATTGAGGAATTCCATCAGCTGGCGGCGCCAGTTGGTCTTGGGCTGAACGCCGAGCTGGAGGTTCGGCCGGTCGAACCCATGCACGATGGTCCGCCCGTGGCCGTGGAAAAGCTTGTCGGCGATATCGACCCGCGTGGCGCTGTCGGCGGTCGCGGTGAAGGCGGCGATCGTGGCATTGGGGAAATGCTGGCCGAGTGCCGCGAGCTGCTCGTATTCGGGGCGGAAGCTCGGCCCCCATTTGGAAATGCAGTGCGCCTCGTCGATGACAAAGAGGCCGGGGCCGATTCGCCCCATCGCCGCCAGCATGCGCGGCGTCATCAGCCGTTCGGGCGAGAGATAGAGCAGCTTGGAGCGTCCTGCGGCGAAATCGCGCCATTCCTCGACATTGCGCTCGCGCGAAAGGCCGGAATGGATGGCGGCGACATTCACCCCGTTGGCTCTCAGCGCGGCGGCCTGATCATCGATCAGCGCCACCAGCGGCGAGATGACGACGGTCGCGCGCTCCGACAGGATCGCCGGGATCTGGTAGCACAGCGACTTGCCCGCGCCCGTCGGCATCACGGCGAGCGTCGAGGTGCCCCCGCACAACAGGTCGATGATCTCGCTCTGGCCCGGCCGGAAGGCCTGATAGCCGAAGATATCGTGCAGAACATCGAGCGGTCCGCGGAATCGCCCCGGTGCGTCTGTCGCGTCTGTCGCGTCCACCTGCTGCACCTGCCCGTTCCCGTCCACGCGCCCAGAACCTCTCAACACTTCCCATCAAATCAGCCGCAGCCCCTCGGGTAGCGCGTTCGCCCGCCGCGCGCAATCGTTCTGCGGCTTGCTTTCTCATCTTGCGAGCCCGATAACGCGGGTCGATCGTCTGAGCGCAGCGCGACCGGTTTCGCGCCATCCGTGTGCCCCGGCAAAGATTATTGGTCCCATGGAGGCCTCGCCCCCTTGCTCTCCTCCCTCGCTCAGCGCGTTCTTGAGCGTCCCGCAAAGGGGCTCTTCCTTCTCTGCCTGATGCAGGTCGCCTTCTGGAGCGTCCTGCCGGCGATGACCAGCCGCGCTCCCACGCTCGACGTGGTCGAAATGCTGGCATGGGGCGAGCATTGGCAACTCGGCTACTACAAGCATCCGCCCCTGCCCGCCTGGATCGCCGAGGCCGCGCGGATGATGTCGGGAGAACCGATCCTTGGCCCGATGGTGGCGAGCCAGCTTCTCGTCGCGCTGACCTTCGTCTTCGTCTTCCTGCTGGGCAATCGGTTGCTGGGCGCGCGTGACGCCCTCATCGGCACGGCGCTTTCCACCGGCGTCTACTATTTCTCCTGGCCCACCCCGGAACTGAACCACAACGTGGTGCAGATGCCGATCTGGGCGGCGTGCTTCTGGCTCTTTGCCGTTGTTCTGGACAATCCGCGCCGCCTGCTTCCCTGGCTCGGCCTCGGGCTCGCAATCGGGGTCGGCGTCTACGCGAAATACTCAGTCGTCGTGCTCTACGTGGTGCTGGCCGTCTGGATCCTTGCCGAGGCGGGGTTGCGGCGGGCACTTTTGACGCGGGGCCCCTGGGCAGGCGCGGCGCTGGCCGTTCTCGTTGCCCTGCCGCATCTGGTGTGGCTCGTCCAGACCGATTTCATGCCCATCGCCTATGCCGAGGCGCGCAGTGCGCGGGCCGCCGACAGCGCGTGGCGCCCGCTCCGCTTCCTGCTCGCGCAACTCGTCGACCACGCCCCGATGCTGGTGCCGCTCGCCTTCGCCTTTCTGCCGCTGCTGCGTCGCGAGCGGGAGCCGGAACAACCGCACACGCGGGCACCGTCCGCCGCCATCCGCTTTCTCGCCATCGCCACGCTGGCGCCGGTGCTGCTGACGGCGGCCGGCGCCGCACTCACCGGTGCGGGGCTGAAGGACATGTGGGGCGCACCGATGTTCACCACCTCCGGCCTTTTCGTCGCAGCACTTCTCTCCCGCCACCTTGTCGACGGCGTGGTGAAAAGACTGCTGGCCGGCTGCACGGTGCTGCTGATCCTGCTGCCGGTCGCCTTCTCGGCACAGGTTCCCGTGGCGCGGGCGCTCGGCAAGAAGCCGCCGCGCAACGGCGCTCCGATGCCGGCGATCGCCGGCTCCGTCACCGCCGCCTGGCGCGCGGCGACCAAGCGCCCGCTGCGCTATGTCGGCGGCGACACCTGGCTCGCCGGGCTCGTGGCGGCCGGCAGCGCCGATCGCCCGACCCTGGTCGCCGACCGCGATCTCACCTATTCACCCTGGGTGACGCGCGAGGACATCGCCCGCGACGGTCTGCTTATCGTGGGCTTCCCGAAGGATCCGCCGCCCTCGCAGCCCGGCATGGAGCCCCGCTCCATCGGCGATGTGGAAATCCCCGGCGCCGGCTCGCGCCCGCTCATCATTCGCTACGCGATCTATCCGCCGCGTCCCGCCCTGATCCCCTGACGCCTGACCCCTGCCCCCTGACGCCGGCTTTTCACCGGCCAGACCTCTCGGATAGGCACCTCGCGCTGCGTCACCTCGGCGCGCGGGGCGCAGAACCGCGTTTTGCGGGATGATTCAGGTTTACCGCGTACGCCTGCGCGCGCTATAGCCCAAGGCATCAGCGCTGCGGATGCCCTTGGCCCGCGCGCGTGCGGGCTATGGGAAAACCGGAAAACGGCTCCCTCCATCGCATGTGTGCTTCCCGATCACCGGGCCCCGTTTGCGCGACAACAGACGATGCTCCATGGGAAGGAAATGCCAGCATGACATTCAGTATCCGCAAGACCCTGATGCGCGCCGCAGCCGCGGGCCTCGCGCTTGCCGCCCTTTCGTCGGTACCGGCCTCGGCCGCCGACAAGGTCACGCTCGGTGCCCTGCGCTTTACCTCCCATGCCGCGAGCTTCGTCGCCTATGAGCGCGGCTACTTCAAGGAACAGGGGCTCGACGTCGAGTTCAAGTTCTTCCAGGCCGCGCAGCCCATGGCCGTCGCCATTGCCTCCGGTGACGTCGATTTCGGCGTCACCGCCATCACCGGCGGCCTGATCGGGCTTGCCGACAAGGGCGTCGTCAAGGTCATCGGCGGCGCGCTGCACGAGGAAAAGGGCATCGACGGCCAGATCATCATCGTCTCCAACAAGGCGTATGATGAAGGCGTCACCGATCCCTCCAAGCTCAAGGGCCGCACCTTCGGCATCACCCAGTCCGGTTCCTCCTTCCACTACATGGCCGCCAAGATCGCCGACGCGGAAGGCTTCACGCTCCAGGACATGAAGGTGAAGCCGATGCAGAAGGTGGGCGCCGTCATCGGAGCCCTGAAGTCCGGCCAGATCGATGCCTGGTCGATCCAGCCCCATATCGCCAAGGCGCTGATCGCGGCAGGCGCGGTGAAGAAGATCGGCATGGTCGCGGACTTCATCCCCGACTATCAGGTCACCACCGTCTTTACCTCCACCAAGATCGCCACCGAGAACCGCGACCTCGTCAAGCGTTTCCTCGCCGCCTATTCCAAGGGCGCGGCCGACTTCAACGCGGCCCTCGTCGACAAGACGCAAGGTGCCGACGGCGAGAAGGCGATGGCGGAGCTGATCCACAAATACGTCTACGCCGACCAGCCCTTCGAGAAGGCGTCCAAATCGATCATCAACGGTGCGATGCGTCTCAACCCCGACGCCCGGCTCGACCTGACCAGCGTCAAGGACCAGCTCGCCTGGTTCAAGGCCGAGAACCTCGCACCCGAGAGCATCACGCTGGACAAGCTCGTCGACCCGAGCTTCGTGGAAACCTACTGAACCGCGGACGGCATCGGTTCAAAGCCCCATGACGAACTAGAACGCGCACTTGTTCGGGACGTCGGATCGCCCGGCGTCCCCCGTCCGCAAAACGGGCACATCGGCGCATCCGCATGGGTGTCGTCCCCGCGAAGGCGGGGATCCTGCATTCCTGAAGCCGTCTTTCATTGCCCCGCCGCCGATCCGGCGGTTGCCGTGGCCCGCCTTCGCGGGAATGACAACCGCCGGGGGCCAGGGCCGGGCATATCGAATTCCGCGATCGCAAGCCGAAAGCCGCAGCGCCTCGCAAGGAGATAGGGTCGATGGACCTCAAGCTCGACCAGGTCAGCCATCACTATGGCGCCACCAATGTGCTGGACGATATTTCGCTCACCGTGAAGAAGGACGAGATCGTCTGCCTCATCGGGCCATCGGGCTGCGGCAAGTCCACCCTTCTGCGCTTCATCGGCGGGCTGGAGCGGCCGAGTTCCGGCCAGATCCTGCAGATCGGGGAGCCGCCGGCCGCCTCGCTCAATCCGCTCACCTACATCTTCCAGGATTTCGCCCTGCTGCCCTGGCGCACGGTGGAGGGCAACGTCTCGCTGGCGCTTGAAGACCACAAGCTTCCCAAGGCGGAGCAGCGCGCGATCGTCGAGGACGTTCTTCGCCGCACCAACCTTTCCGACTTTGCCAAGGCGCTGCCCCGCCAGCTTTCCGGCGGCATGAAGCAGCGCGTGGCGATCGCCCGCGCGCTTTCCGTGCGGCCCGCCGTCATGCTGATGGACGAGCCGCTGTCGGCGCTCGACAGCCAGACCCGCGAACTGCTGATGGACGATCTCGTCGACCTGTGGACCCGGGAATCGTTCACCGCCGTCTACGTCACCCACAATCTGGCCGAAGCGGTGCGCCTCGGCCACCGCATCGTCGTTCTGTCACGTCGCCCGGGGCGTATCCGCGAGATCGTCGAGATCGACATGCCGCTCGCCGAACGCAAGGACCGCGTCCACGAGCTTGAGGTGAAACAGCACCACCTGTGGGACCTCATGCGCGAGGAAGCCCGCGCCGCAGACCGGGAGCTTGCCGATGTCTGAGACCACCATGACAAACGCCGATATCCGCGAGGCGGAGCAGAACGCGGCCCCCATCGCGCGGCCGGTTCCCTTTCGCGGCGGCGGTTTCGTCTACAAGCCGGTGCGCATCGCCGGGCCGCTCGTCTTCATCGTGCTGATCGCCATCTGGGAGTTCGGCTCGGACACGGGGTGGATCAGCCCGCTGGTGCTGCCCGCGCCATCGGAGGCCTGGACCGCGTTCATGAACCTCGTCCATTCCGGCCTTTTGTGGAAACATCTCGGCGCCTCGCTGCAGCGGCTCGTCATCGGCTGGACGGCCGGCACCGCGCTCGGCATCGTCGCCGGGCTTGCGATTGGGCTCTTCTCGGTCGCGCGTTCCGGTCTGCAACCGCTCGTCTCCGCGCTGTTCCCCGTTCCCAAGATCGCGCTGTTGCCGCTCTTCATCATCTGGTTTGGCATCGACGAGGGCTCGAAGGTCGCCACCATCCTGTTCGGCACCTTCTTTCCGACCGTGATCTCCACCTATTCCGGCGTCGACAACGTCGACCGCACACTCATCCGCATGGGGCAGTCGTTCGGGCTGTCATGGACATCGATCGTCAGGAAGATCGTCATCCCCGGCGCCATGCCGGCGATCCTGTCGGGTTTCCGCATCTCGATCTCCATCGCCATCGTGCTGCTGGTGGCGGCGGAAATGATCGGCGCGGAATACGGCGTTGGCGCCTACATCCTGATGGCGGGCTCGCTGATGGCCACCGACCAGCTCATCGCCGGCGTCGCCATACTGTCGGTGCTGGGCCTGATCATCGCCTGGCTGATCGGGCTGGCGGAGAAGTACTTCCTGCGCTGGCGGACTTGAGGATCACGAGAGGCGGGGCGCATTTCTCAACCGCACCCCGTCTCTCCGCGGCCATCCCGCCGCGAAGTCCGGGGCCCCGGTATGCGCGTCATTGCCCGGACTTCGCCCGGCAATGACGGAAGAAAGATCGCGGCATCACGGCCTCGGCGGCACCCGGTTCCTCACACCACCTCCACCCGGATCCCACCGACGCCTTCAATCGCGCCTTCCATGACGTCGCCCTTCACGACCGCGCCGACGCCGGACGGCGTGCCGGACATGATGAGATCGCCCGCCGCCAGTTCGAAATACTCCGACAGATAGGCGATCATCTCCGGCACCTTCCAGATGAGCTGGTCGAGATCGCCCTCCTGGCGCAGCTGGCCGTTGACCTTCAGGTCCACCCTGCCCGCGCCCGGGTGGCCGATCTCTTCGGCCCGCACCAGCGGCCCCATCGGCGCGGAATGCTCGAACGCCTTGCCGATCTCCCATGGCCGGCCGAGCTTCTTGGCCTCGCCCTGCAGGTCGCGCCGTGTCATGTCGAGCCCGACGCCATAGCCGAAGACATGGTCGAGCGCGGTGTCGACGGGAATGTTCGTGCCGCCCGATTTCAGCGCCACCACCATCTCGATCTCGTGGTGAACGTCGGCGCTCTTCACCGGGTAGGGAAAGCGGCCGGAGGTATCGATGTTGTCGGGGTTCTTCTGAAAGAAGAACGGCGGCTCGCGGTTCGGGTCATGCCCCATCTCGATGGCATGGGCGGCATAGTTGCGGCCGATGCAGTAGATACGGCGCACGGGAAACGTCTCGTCCCTCCCCTTGACCGGCAGCATGGGCACAACGGGCGGAAGAATGACGAAACCGGTCTCGGTCATGGGCGATCTCAACTCTGGCTGAAGAGGGCGGGCTGAACGGCGGAAGCCACGAGGCGGGGCATGTGCCGGCGAGGCGGAACGAGCCTTGCCGGGCACCATCAGTGCCAGAAGATGACAGCGGCGCGCAAGGGCACCGCGATACCTGCCCGGCCCTTTCTGTCAACCCGCCCCACGCAGACCTCAGTCACTTGTGCGGACCCGCTCCAGCACGAGGGCCAGATCGTCGGAACGAAACGGCTTCTTGATCAGGATGTCGTTGCCGTCGAGATCCGCACTGGCCACCTGGGTGCGGTCGGCGAAGCCCGTCATGTAGATCGCCCGGATACCCGGCTCGATTTCGCGCGCCGCGCTGACGACCTGCGGTCCCAGCATGCCGTTGGGCAGGCGCACATCGGTCAAGACGATATCGGGCAGCAGTCCGCTTTCCAGAAGATCCAGCGCGCTCGGCCCGTCATGGGCAAGCATGACCTTGTAGCCGAGACGATCGAGCATCGTCGCGGTGAGGGCGCGCAGATCCGCGTCATCCTCCACCACGAGAATACGTTCGCTGCGCCCGCAGATGCCGCGCTTCGCGCCCGCCGCATTCGCATCCGCTTCCGCCGTCAGGGTCACCAGATGCGCGACCGGCAGGTAGAGACGAATCGTCGTGCCCGCACCGATCTCGCTTTCCAGCGTCACCTGCCCACCGGACTGGGAAACGAACCCGTAGACCATCGAAAGGCCGAGCCCTGTCCCGCGCCCGACATCCTTGGTCGTGAAGAACGGTTCGAAGACATGAGGCTGCATTTCCGCGGGGATACCCTTTCCGGAGTCGGAAACGGCGATCATCACGTAGTCGCCGGGCTCCAGCCCGATCTCGGCTGCCTGTCCCTTGTCGTTCACATCCGCATTGGCGAGCGTGAGCATCACCTCGCCGCCTTCCGGCATCGCATCGCGCGCATTCAGCATCAGGTTCAAGATGGCAAGTTCCAGCAATCCGCGATCGGCCATGCACGGCCACAGGCCGGGCTGGGCATGCATCGTCACCGTCACCGCGTCGCCGATCGTGGGACGCAGCATCGAGACGAACTCCTTCAGGTCGCGATCCAGATTGAGCGTGCTCGGTTCCAGCGGCTGCATGCGCGAAAAGGCCAGCAACTGCCGCGTCAGCCGCGCGCCTCTCTCGCCCGAGCGCTGAATGGCGGCCAGAAGCGGCGCGCGCTCGCCGGCATCCATCTCCGGCTCCTCGATCAGGAACTCCACGTTGCCGAGGATCACGCCGAGCAGGTTGTTGAAATCGTGTGCGACGCCGCCGGTGAGCTGGCCCACCGATTCCATCTTCTGCGACTGCCGCAGCCGCTCCTCCAGCATCAGGCGTTCGGTCATGTCGAGCCCGAGGGCGAAGAACCCCTCCACCGTGCCATCAGCCTGCGCGTGCGGCACCAGCCTGAGTTCCAGCCGCCGCTCCTTGCCATCGGGCGCCACGAAGGTATCGGATACCACCTGCAACTCGCCGATCAGAGCGGCTTCCCAATGCGGGCGGATCCGGTCCACCCACGTCTTGTCCATGACGGTATCGATATCGCTGCCCACGATCTCCTCGACGTCGCGGGCAAGCCACTTCGCGGCCTCCCGGTTGGCGAAGCGGATCTTGAGCACGTCATCGACATAGAGGATCAGCGCGGGCACGGAGTCCGAGACGAGCCGGAGCTGGTTGTGACTGCGCCTGACCGCCTCCGCCGCGGCGCGCTGCTCGGTGATATCGCGGGCGATCCCTTCGATCCCGGCGATGTTGCCATCATCGTCGCGATAGATCCGCGCCGTGGTGGAAATCCACACGATGCGCCCGTCGCGGTGCCGCATCGCCGCCTCGAAGGCGCGGACCGAACCGCCGTGCATCTTGAACGACTCGATGAACCGGGCGTGGCAGTCTGGATCGACGTAGAAATCGACCGCCTTGCGCCCGATCGCGTCCTGCGGTCGCCAGCCGACCAAATCATACATCGAGGGCGTGACCATCGTCACCACACCGGCATTGTCGGTGCGGTAATAGGTATCCAGCATCTCGTCGAGAATGGCGCGGTAGCGCCGCTCGCTCGACCTCAGTTCCTCCTGCCCCTTCTTGAACTTGCCCCGGGTTTCGCGCAAGCGGTCCCGCAGGCCGTTGAAAGCGGAAACGAGCAGGTCGAATTCGTCATCCCCCGCCCCGCTCGCCCGCGCGCGATCAAGCCGCAGCACGGTTTCCAGATCGTCGCCCGACATCCGGCTCAACTGCTCGGCCATGGCGCTCAGGTGCCGCGTCACAAGATGTGAGAAAATGAAATAGACGAAGACCGCGATCGACAGCGTGATCGCGACATTCGTCGCCAGCATCCGCAACGCCAGCCACAATATCTGCTCGCGCGCGCGCGCCAGATCGCCGACGATCACCAGCCGGCCGATCTCGATGATGGCGTTGCGATGCTCGAAGGTGATGGGCGTTTCCCAGACGACGCCGCCATCGGCCGGCCGTCTGCCCACCGTCGCCACCGGATTGCCGTTCTCATTGATGCTGACGAAGGCGATTTCCCGCGCTGCCGCGATTCCCTCCGCCAGCATCTGCAGCTGGGCCATGTCCTGTATCCACAGCGCCCGGCGCACGCTGCTTGTATAGGAACGCTCGATACCGGCGATTTCGGCCTCGATGCGGGCGATGTGGTTCTTTTGCTCGAAGTAGACCTGCACGGCCGTCACCATCGCGCAGGCGACGATCGAAAAGACAACGATCCAGAGGATGATCCTGTTGGCGACGCTGCCTTTATACCTGCCAAGCATGCCGGTCGTCCGCTCGCTGCGGGGGATAGCCGGATACTCAAGGGCACGCCGCGCGATGATCTGGGGATGCGGAATCAGCCTGAAGACCACCGATCCGGCTCACGACAACCGCGACGGATCGTGCCTGCGCATGCCCCGATCCTAATGACAACTCACGAGGTTAACGATAACACCCGCACGCGGCGTCAGATATCGTTACATATGCGTATTCGCGGCGCACAACCGCGCCCCGTGGCGATGGCAACACACGTCGGAAACGTCACCGGCAGGCGGCGAATGCCGCCAGCCGACCAACCTCATTGGCAGGCGGCGAATGCCGCCAGCCGGCCAACCTCATTGGCAGGCGGCGAATGCCGCCAGCCGACCAACCTCATTGGCAGGCGGCGAATGCCGCCAGCCGATCAACCTCATTCGCAAACGGGCGTTCTTGCCGGCTCGTTCGTCTCCTTGCCCTGCCGGGCCTATTGGCCGGCGAGGCGCCGCAACAGGTCCTTCGTGGGGTAGCCGTCGACCGGCAGGCCGAGCTTTGCCTGCACGTCGCGCACCGACGAACGCGTATTGGCGCCGATCATTCCGTCCACGCCGCCCACGTCGTAGCCCCGGTTCTGCAGGATATGCTGAAGCGTCTTGATCTCGTTGAAGCTCAGCGCATCGACATCGCCATTGCCCGCGAAACGCGGCGGGGCGCCGGCGAGCCGTGTTGCGAAATAGGCCGCCGTGGTGGCGTAGACGAGCGACTGGTTCCACTGCAGATAGACGTCGAAATTGGGATAGGCGAGGAAGGCCGGCCCGTTGCGGCCCATGGGCAGCAGCAGCGACGCTTCCAGACCGGTCGACTTCAGCGGCGAACCGTCTCGCGCGGTCACGCCCCACCCCGACCACTTCGCTTCCCCATGGTGGGTTTCCAGTCCCGCCTCGACCCACGGCATGGAGCGCGGTACCCGCACCTCCACAAGCCACGGTTCGCCCGCCCGCCAGCCGTGGCTCTGGATCAGTCGCGCGCCCGAGGCCAGAACGTCGGGAACTTCCTTGAGCAAATCGACCCGGCCATTGCCGTTGTAGTCGACACCGAGCTCGAAATAGTCCTTGGGCTGGAATTGAAGCTGGCCGAGCTCGCCCGCCCATGCGCCGATCATCTGGTCGGGCCTCAGGTCACCGCGCTGCGCGATCTTCAGCGCGTACATGAGCTGCTCGCGAAAGAGGTCCGGGCGCCGACAGTCGAAGGCGAGCGTCGCCAGGGAATTCATCACCGGCAGATTGCCGATATTCGCGCCGAAATCCGTTTCCAGCCCCCAGAAACCGACGATGACCGGTCCCGGCACTCCGTATTTGCGTTCCAGTTCGCGGAACTCGGAGGCGTTCTGCTTCAGAAGCCGAGTTCCCTGCTTCATCCGATAGCCGGAAACCATGCGGTTGGAGAATTCCAGAAAGCTCTGGGAAAACACGCTCTGGGCGCGGTCCTTGCGCACGATCGAGGGGTCGTATCGAAGACCATCGAGCGAGGAGGAAATAACGCGCGCGGAAATCCCCTGCGTCCGGGCCTCGGTCTTGAAATCCTCAAGCCAACGGCCGAAATCGCCGGTATTGCGGCATCCGGCTGCCTGGGCTCCGCCCATTGTCCCGCCGGCCGCGGCCAGCGTCCCGGCTGCCAGGACGGCAAGGCCCGTAATCGTCTTTGCAAGTCGCCGCATTGCGCACTCCGTGGTGATGTATGTCGCGGATCTTGCCGGCCCTGAGACCGGCGAGGCTGTTACCGATATTGCGAAGCAGGCCCCCTCAGACCGCTTCGTTGACTGCCACGACCCGCCGCGCACCGCAAGCCCGCCCCTCCCCCCGGCGACGAACGCGGCGAACAACAGCCGGCACGCGCGCGCACTTCGCCACGGCGCGGCAAGGATTTTCCACATGCCACGCACCGGAGTCGCTGCGGAAGGCGACAAGAACGTCTGCACCGTTCAAAATCGTTTTTGACATGGGCGACATCCGTCCTATTCTATCAGGTGTAGTACGAGATGAATCTACAGGATCATTTCATTTAATTAGTTAAGCTAATAAGCAAGGGCAGTTTGCACCGCCCGGAAAAAATTGACCGAAACTGGCACGACTTCCCATCGCCGCAGCTTTGTAGGATTGAACAAGACACAAGGCGATCCAATTGACGGCAAGTGAATTGAAGTCCAGTCAGGAAACCGGTGAAAGCGGCAAGGATCTCTTTCTGCGCCCGTTTCATCAGTCGTTGCCCATGCAACTCATGGCGGCCCGGGAGGAGGTCATGCTGCGGTTCCGGCCGCATCTGCATGCGCACGGGCTGACCGACCAGCAATGGCGCATCATCCGGGCGCTCATGGAAGTCGAATCGCGCGAGATCCTCGATTTGAGCGACGTGTGCGGCATTCATCCCGCCAGCCTGTCGCGCATCCTGCCGAAGCTGGATGCGGCCGGTATCATCAACCGGCGGACGAACAAGGCGGATCAGCGTCGCGTCATCGTCACCATCGCGCAGAAGGGGCGAACTCTTTTCAACCAGCTCGCCCCCGAATCTGAACGCCTCTACAGCTCCATCGCTTCCGACATCGGCTACGATCTGCTGGACGAGGCCTACGATGTGCTCGAGCGCATGATCGAGGCGCTCAGAACAAAACGCCGTGCGCCCAAGGAAAGCCTGGCGGAGTGACTGCCCGCGATGCCGGCGACTTTCGATCTCGCGCGGCCGCTAGTGTGCTTCACGGCACGAGGAAACGCGTGCCGCGCCGTGGCAACCGCCTGGCTCTCCCCCTTGCGACGGCCTGCCCCGGCTGACCGCGTGGGGATCGCGCGATCGCCGCGTGGGACGATACGCAAGAAATCGCTTCAGAGGGCGACATGCACGAGAAGCGGCGGGCGGCGCCTGGACCCCTGATCGTTGGGGGCCGTTTCCGCCTTGCCCGCTTTCGCCAGCAGCGAGAGCACGCCCACCACGTCGCGCGTTGGCGCGGGCACGTCGTGCGGCAGCGCGATGATCGGAAGTTCCTTCTTGCGCTCCAGCGTCAGGCTGATGAGCACCAGCGGTCGCCGTTCTCCGTTTTCTCCGGTCACGATCGTATCCGTCTGCCAGGCTCTCAGAACCAGGCGGCCGTGATCCTTCGGCGCCGACTTGGTCGCGCTCAGGTTGGCCAGCCGGCCTTCATGCAGCGAGGGGCGCGGCAGCAGCGCGTCGATCCGGTTGCGCCCGTCGGAATAGGCGAGCACGTCGACCCAGGACCAGGTGGGAACGATCTCCCAGCCACTGTCATGCAACAGCGTCTTCAGGGTCTCCACCGGGCCCGCCCACTGGGCGATGAACGGCTCGCCGGTCTCGCCCGTGAGCTCGATCCGCCGCGCGGGCAACGTCTTCCAGCCGACCTCGCGCCAATGCGCATCGGTGACGACGGTCGCATGCACCGGCGCGCTGTAGAACAGCATCGCGGAGGCATGGCCGTTGGCGACGTAGACCAGCGAGACGATCGCATAGACGACCAGCGAAACCGCCCCGAGCACCACCGGCGCGATCTTTTCCGGCCGAGTCGCCTCCACGGCAAGCGCGAAGGCCGCCGTCATCGACACGCCGAACAGGAACCCGCCGGCGACATCTGAAGGCCAGTGCGCCCCCAGATAGATGCGCGAACAGGCGATCGCCACGATGATGGCGCCCGCACAGGCGAAGATCACCGCCTTGCCCCAGCGCCCGACACCAAGCCCGATCAGCACCGCCAGGATGCCGAAGACCACGGTCGCGAGCGTCGCGTGGCCGGAGGGGAAGGTATAGATGTCGGCACCACTGAAGATCTCGGTCGGCCGGGCGCGCTGCAGCAGCAGCTTCATGAAAGGGACGAACAGCGCTGCCGACGCCATGGTCACAGCCGCCGCGCCGGCGATCGTCCAGGCCTTGCGCGCCAGCAGCCAGACCACGATCACCGCCCCCAGCGCGATCAGCACCGTGCCGTCGCCCATCATGGTGATCGCCACCATCACCCGGTCGGCCGGCGTGTTGCGCACCGACTGCACCAGATTGGCGATGGAAAGGTCGGCGTAGATCATCGTATCGCGCGCGACCAGATCCTCCAGCAGCGAGGCGAAGCCGATACCGCCGGCGGCCAGCACGGCGCTCAGCGCCACGACGCGCAGCGCGCGCGGATTGTCGGGGGCGAAGGTCTCTGCCAGCCATTGCCAGATACGGCCGGGCCGGGACGCCGCATGGTCGACGAGGCGCGTCTGAAGGCGGATGAGCAGCGGGATCACGCTCATGACGACGACGCGGATGAGCCACGCGGCGATGAACACAACGCCGATCAGGGCGAACAGAACGATCGCGAAGCGGCCCGAAACCTGGCTCGCCACCGCCAGCCCCTTGCCGATGAAGACACCGGGCAGGAGATGGGTCAGCGACCAGACGAAGGCCGACAGCACATTGATGGTGACGAAGCGGGTGTGGCTCATGCCCATCATGCCGGCGATGCCGGGAATGACGGCCTTCACGCCCGGAACGAAGCGGCCGATGGCGATGGACTTGCCGCCGTGATCGGAGAAGAACAGCTCGCTCTTTTCAACCAGCCCGGGGTATTTCGACAGCGGCCACATGCGCTTGAGCCGCGCGCCGTAGAACCGCCCGGCCCAGTACGACACGGCATCGCCGAGAATGGCGCCGGAGGTCGTGGCGACGAAGATCGGCCAGAAATCGAGTTTGCCGCCCCCCACCAGCGTTCCCGCCCCCACCAGCACCACGGTGGAGGGGACGAACAGCCCGATGATGAGCAGCGCCTCGCCCATCGAGATAAGAAACACGACGGCGATGGAAAGGTGCGGATTCTGGCCGAGATAAGCGATCACCCAATTCGCCAGATCCAGTGTGAAGCTCATGGGTAAGCCTTGCGATCCCGCCGCCTTGCGCATGGAGAAGAGCGGACTCGGAACAAGCCCGCCGCAAGCGGTATCTAACGGGTTTCGAAGTTAATTTACAGACCAATACGCGAGGCATTTTCTATCGCATCGCGAAAAGCACCAGAGCGGCGACCAGAATGGCCGTGAACCCGGCATAAACGGCCAGATGGCGTTGATCCGATGTCACGCACGAGGCTCCTCAGTCATAGGTGAAACGTTCGCACAGGACGGCTCGGGCGGGCACGCCGCCGGCCCGCAGCGTTCGTTCCACGCCGGTAATCATCGCCGCCGGGCCGCACAGGACATGCAGCCAGTCCGGCCGGATCGTCCCGCCGCAGGCATCTGCGATCACCTCCCGCGTGACAAGGCCGCGCGCGCCCTGCCAGCCGGGTGGCGGCTCGCTCAGGACATGCACCACCGTGAAGGACGCCATATCGCGCGCCATGGCGTCCAGCTCCCCACGACAGGCGATCTGGCGCTCGCTCCGGTTGCCATAGAGGAGCACGAACGGTCGCGGATCGCCCGACGCGCGTGCCTGACGAGCGATCGCCATGAGCGGTGCCAGCCCGACGCCGCCGGCGATCAGCACCACACCCGGCTCCTTGCGCGCCGCGATGGTCAGGTGCCCGTGCGGTCCGTCGAGATAGGCAATCGTGCCGGGCCGCACGGCACCGAGCGTGCGGGTAAAGTCCCCCACCTCCTTGATCAGAAAGGAGATGCGCCGCCGATTGGCCGGAGCGGAGGAAATGGAGAACGGATTTTCGCGAAGCGAGAACGGACTGTGGCCGATGTTGAGCCAGGCGAACTGCCCGGCCTTGAAATCCATGCCCGCCCCCTGCGCCTCGGGCACGATATCGACCTCCCACGTCCGCTCCGCGACCGGCGTCACCGCCACCACGCGGTAGCGATGGCGAAGCTGCGCCAGCGGCTTCACGACATAGACGACGGCCAGCGAGACGAAAGCCGCCGCGATCAGCACCAGCCAGAAGGCACCCAGCACGGGATCGGCTGAATAGCGACCGCCGACAAGGGCGTGATAACCGGCCGCGGCCGCGATCGCCGCCGCGCCGCCGCCATGCAGCGCCCGCCAGACTTCATATCGAAACGGCAGGCCGTCGCGCGCGACCGCGAGCAGCACGAAAGGAATGAGAAGCACCCAGGCGATGGTCCCTGTCGTCAGGAAGTCGATCCGGTAGAAAAGCGTTTCGGCGCGCGCGGTATCCCAGGGACGGGCCGGCGCGAAGGGTGCCTGATAGAGGAAGGGATGCAGCAGCGCGAGGACGAGCGCCGTGCGGGCGAACAACTGGTGCATCCGCATCGTCACGTCCGATCCGATACGCCGCGAGATCAGCCGGAAACGGCCGGACAGGACGAACTCCACCAGGATAATGACCAGCGCAGTCATTCCCGCCCCCGACGCCAGCTCATCACCGAAGCTGCGCGGGCCATTCCCCGACCAGAGGGAAAGACCCAGAGGCGCAAGTGTCACGGCTACATACAAGGCGATGAGAAGGAACGGATTCATGCCGTCATGCTATCCGCGCCCTGATACATTTCAAAGATACAATATGACCTAGCGACAGCAGCGCCAGTTCTCACGGACGCCGCGCTGTGGGGCGCGGCAGCGGGTGGCATCACACGGTGTCGCGGCGCATGATCTCTTCGCGGTAGGCGATCATCAGGCGGCGGGCGAACCCGGCACGCATGTCGGAAAGCTCGCCGTGACGAACGAACCCGGATAGTCCGGTCCGCTCCTTCAGTCCGCCGTGGCGTTCGAGGCAGAACGACATCCGCCAATCCGGGCAAAGCCGCTCAGCGCCGTCTTCCAAGTGAAAGATCTCGACCGAACGATGGCGCGGATCTTTCGCTATGGAACCATGAAAGAGCGCGAGAACGTCATCCCGCGCGCCTTCCAGAAGCTGCATGAACTCGCTCGTCTCGGTGTAGTGGACAAGCAGCCCGGTAATGTTCATCGCAGCATTGCGTGACAGCGAAACCGCGAGAATGTCATCAAGGTCTTCGGACCGCATTTCACGCACGGCAACGCTGGTGTAAATCAACCGTACAAGATCCATGGCGTCCTTGGCGGATTCGAAAATGAATGGCGCTTTCAACCGAAAGCACGAATGGATTACGCAATATCTCCCGCTGCCGCAACGACATACAGGATCAGGAAGAATACGACGGGCGCTGTTTTCCACACAGCGCCCGCCATTCAGGCATTTCACATCAAGCTGCCTTCACAGCGCCTTGTCCGTGACGACCTGCGACCAGGCGCCTTCCGGCTCCTTGGTGATGACCGGATCGGAACCGCCCGACAGCAGCGTCTCGACCGTGCGCTTGTAATCGGCCTCATCCAGCGCGCCGTCGGAGCCCTCGGTCAGCTTGTTGATCTCGCGCATCATCCGGCGCTGGTGCTTTTCGGTCTGCGCGCCGGTGGCGTCGTTTTCCAAAACGATGTCCGCCGCCTCGTCCGGGTGCTCGCGGGCATATTCCCAGCCCTTCATCGACGCCTTCACGAAACGCGCCATCTTGTCGACGAAGGCGGGATCGTCGAGGTTCTTCTCCAGCACGTAGAGCCCGTCTTCCAGCGTCGCGACGCCCTGGTCCTCGTACTTGAAGACGACGAGATCGTCCTCGGAAATGCCGGCGTCGATCACCTGCCAATATTCGTTGTAGGTCATGGTGGAGATGCAGGCCGCCTGCTTCTGCAAAAGCGGATCGACGTTGAAGCCCTGCTTCAGCACCTTGACGCCGTCCGGACCGCCGTCGGTCGGGATCTTCAGATGTGCCATCCACGACAGGAACGGATATTCATTGCCGTAGAACCACACGCCCAGCGTCTTGCCCTTGAAGTCGTCGGGGGTCTTGACGCCGCTCTCCTTGAGACATGTCAGCATCATGCCGGATTTCTTGAACGGCTGGGCGATGTTGACCAGCGGCACGCCCTTTTCGCGCGACGCCAGCGCCGAGGGCATCCAGTCGACAACAACATCGGCCCCGCCGCCCGCGATCACCTGCGGCGGCGCGATGTCCGGGCCGCCCGGCTTGATCGTGACGTCGAGGCCCTCGTCCTCATAAAACCCCTTGTCCTTGGCGACGTAATAGCCGCCGAACTGCGCCTGGGTGACCCATTTGAGCTGCAGCGTCACCGCGTCCGCGGCCTGCGCCCCGGATACACCCGCATTCGCCATGCCGAACCCGGCCGCCAGTGCCACGGCACCCCACAATACTTTCCTCATGTCCTCATTCTCCCTCTGGTTTCGGCAAACCCGTCCCTTTTGTTTTATGTGCGGAACGATGGATGCCAGAACGTGAAAACCCTCTCCAACAGCGTCATCAACCCGTAGAACAGCGAGCCGGCGAGCGCCGCGACGGCGATCTCGGCCCAGACCATGTCGACATTCATGCGGCCGACTTCGGTCGAGATGCGAAAGCCCATGCCCACCGTCGGCGTCCCGAAAAATTCCGCAACGATAGCCCCGATCAGAGCCAATGTTGAATTGATCTTCAGGGCATTGAAAATGAAAGGCAGCGCCTGCGGAAGCCTGAGCTTCACGAGCGTCTGCCAGTGCGAGGCGGCATAGGTGCGCATCAGATCGCGCTGCATGTGATCGGAGGCAGCCAACCCCGCGACCGTGTTCACCAGCATCGGAAAGAAGGTCATGATGATGACGACGGCGGCCTTCGATTGCCAGTCGAAGCCGAACCACATCACCATGATCGGCGCGACACCGACGATGGGAAGCGCGGAAACGAGGTTTCCGACGGGCAGCAGCCCGCGCCTGAGGAAATCCACCCGGACGACCAGCAGCGCGACAAGAAAGCCCGACCCGCAGCCCAAGCCGTAGCCGATCAGCACGGCCTTCAGGAAGGTCTGGCGGAAATCCGGCCACAGCGGCGTCGGGAAACCATGGATGAGCCGCACCCAGATTTCGCTTGGCGCCGGCAGCAGCACCTTCGGCACGCCGAAGCCGGTGACGAGCGCCTGCCAGGCGATCAGCACCCACACGCCGAAGAGCAGCGGGATCGCGATGCCCGCGAGCCGCTGGACCGCCTTCGACGCGAACTTCCTGTTCGCCAGCCGCTGGACAAACAGCCAGCCCGTCAGCCAGGCGGCGATGAACAGCGCCCAGAACCCGCCTGCGGCCTCGCCAGAATGACCGCCCAGCGCGGAGAGCAGAACCCAGGCGCCGAAATGGGCAATGACAGCGATGATCATGTCGCCGGAGGGACCCTGGAACCAGGAGGCACCCGACACCCCCTTCCCTTGCGCCACGACCCCGAGCAAATTCTCCCCCGCCATCACCAGTACCGCGAGCGCGAAGACCAGCACGCCGGTTTCGCTCCACGTCGAAACCGTCCCGGCCTCGCCGGCAAACAGCGGCAGCACCAGCCCGAACACCGCAGCCGCGCCGGCCGCCATCGGCAGGGCCCGTTCCATGGTCCCCCTCATCGCGCCATCCCCATCCGCTTGAGCACGATTCCGTTGGCGATCCCGACCAGCGCCACCAGCACGGCGGCCATGACGGAGGCCGCGATCAGCGCCGACCAGATCTGCACCGTCTGCCCGTAATAGGAGCCCGAAAGCAGCCGCGCGCCGAGCCCGGCGACCGCGCCTGTCGGCAATTCGCCGACGATGGCACCGACCAGCGAGGCCGCCACCGCCACCTTCATCGAGGTGAAGAGGTAGGGCACCGCGTAGGGAAACCGGAGTTTCCAGAACACCTGGGTCTTCGAGGCGTTGTAGGTGCGCATGAGGTCGAGATGCAGGATTTCCGGCGATCTCAGCCCCTTCACCATGCCCACGGTGACGGGAAAGAACGACAGATAGGTGGAGATGAACGCCTTGGGCAGGAGCCCCGATATGCCGATGGCGTTCAAGACCACGATGATCATCGGCGCGATCGCCAGGATCGGGATCGTCTGCGAGGAGATCACCCACGGCATCAGCGACTTGTCGAGCACGCGGCTGTGCACGATGCCGACGGCGAGCAGAACGCCCAGCACCGTGCCGATGACGAAGCCCAGAAGCGTGGAGGAAAGCGTGACGCCCGCGTGATAGACGAGCGAGCGCTTCGACGTGACGGACTTCATCACGGTCGTCTGCCAGATCTCCTCCGCCACCTGATGGGGCGCGGGCAGAACGGGCCGGTCCTGATTGAGCGTATCGGTGACCAGCTGCGTCACCGGTACATCCGCCTGCTTGGCGCGTGCATAGGTATCGCGCTGGAACGGCGCGTTGAGATACACGGCCGCCGCATACCAGATCGCGATGATCGCGAGGACGACGACGAACACGGGGCCGGTGCGGCCGGAAAAGAGGCGGGTCATGCGGCGGCCCTCCGCTCCAGCAAATCCCGAACTAGCCCCCTCTCCCTTGGGGAGAGGGCTGGGGTGAGGGGTGTCGGGTCATCCGTATCCACGAAACATCCCATCCCATCACCCGACGCTTTGCGTCGACCTCTCCCCATGGGAGAGGTGATTGGCGCCAGCCGCAAACGAACAAAGCCAGCCACACATTCGATGTCATCCCGGCCCGCTCTCTCCACCGTCATTGCCCGGCGCAGTCCGGGCAATCCAGCGCCGCCCCGATGCGTCGCACGCCCGATTGGATCACCCGGACTGCGCCGGGCATCGTTGATCGAACGCATCGGCCCCCGCCGCGGGATGCTGAATTCCGGCCCAAACTTAATAAATGGGGCCGGGATGACATCGAGTGGAGGCAGACAGCGAGGACGAACCGCCCCTTGCGCAACCCAAAGCACGCCCTCAATCCTCATAACTGTGCCCCGCACGCAAGCCTTCGCGCACCCGATGCGCGATCTCCAGGAATTCCGGCGTTTCGCGGATATCCAGATCCCTCTCCCTCGGCAGGTCGCTCTCGATGATGTCGTGGATCCGCCCCGGACGCGGGCTCATCACCACGATCTTGGTCGACAGGAACACCGCTTCGGGGATCGAGTGGGTGACGAAGACCACCGTCTTCTCCGTCTTCGCCCAGAGCTTCAGCAACTGCTCGTTCAGGTGATCGCGCACGATCTCGTCGAGCGCGCCGAAGGGCTCGTCCATCAGCAGCAGATCGGGATCGAACGACAGCGCGCGGGCGATGGAGGCGCGCTGCTGCATGCCGCCGGAAAGCTGCCAGGGGAACTTGCGTTCAAACCCTGAGAGGTTCACCAGCTCCAGGTTCTTTGCGATGCGCTTTTGCCGCTCGGCCTTCGAAAACCCCATGATCTCCAGCGGCAGGGCGATGTTGCCGGCGATCGTGCGCCAGGGATAGAGCCCTGCCGCCTGAAAGACATAGCCGTAAGAGCGGTCGAGCCGCGCCTGCTCCGGCGTGCCGCCATTGACCGTGATACGCCCGGATGTCGGCTGTTCCAGATCCGCGATGACGCGCAAAAGCGTGGTCTTGCCGCAGCCCGACGGCCCGATGAACGACACGAACTCGCCGCGCGCCACATCAAGCGCGATGTTCGACAGGGCGTGAACCGGGCCGTCGGAGGTCTCGAAGGTGAGCGAGAGATCCCTCGCCTCGATCACGCTGGCACGCGCCGCCAGGCCGCGAGCCTCTCCCGCGCCCGCCGGTGTCCGGCTTTGTGCTGCACTCGTCGTCACGTTGTCGTTCCCATTTCACCGGTTGCGCGGACCAACGCCGCCTTGTTCTCGAAAGGGGCCTGCCGCTTCATTTCCAAGGGGCTCACCTCACCTCCGCTTCCTGCAAATTCGCGGCCAGAGCCCGAGCGTCGCGGAATGGATCGCCAGCGCCCAGTAGACGAAATTGGCCGGCACCAGGATCACTGAAAGCCCGCCCGACAGGACCGCCAGAAGATAGAGGGCATCGCGAACCGCCATTCCCCTCCCCGCCGAAAACAACGCGATACCCGCGAGCGCGACGGCGTAACCGAGCCCCGCCAGCGCGAAGGCCGGCCAGCCCCGCCACCCCCTGGCGAGCAGAACCCACGTGACCGGCGCAACCCCGATCCAGCCAAGCCCCGCAATCGCGCTGGCAAGCTCCAGGAACTGGCGAAGCCCCAGCGCGGAAAAGGGCGGCGGCGGGCCGAAACGCTCGAAGGTGAGCATCGTGTGGATGACCACCGACAGCGCGACGGCGACCACGAACACCGCCGCCAGATAGGCCAGAACGTGCCGCAGGACGGCGCAGCGCGCGTCAAGTTCCGCAGCAGCCTCCCCGCCTGCCATCCGCCCGCCGCTAGACGCCGCTTGCCGGAATGCCCGCCCGCTGGACTTTCCGCGGTGCCATCACTTCCTTCCACTGCGACAGCGCCCGGTTGACCGCAGTGAACGGCTCGCGCGCCACGAACTTGCCGTGGCCTTCCTGCGTGCGGATTTCGCCGTCCATGATCGCCACATGTCCGCGTGTCAGCGTGTAGCGCGGCAGGCCCTTCACCGGCTTGCCCTCGAAGACGTTGTAGTCGATGGCCGATTGCTGCGAGGTGGCCGAGATCGTCTTTTCCTTCGCCGGGTCCCACACGACGAGATCGGCATCCGCGCCCACCAGCACGGCGCCCTTTTTGGGGTAGATATTGAGGATCTTGGCGATGTTGGTCGATGTCACGGCGACGAACTCGTTCATGGTCAGACGCCCCGTGCCAACCCCGTAGGTCCACAACATCGGCATCCGGTCTTCCAGTCCGCCGGTGCCGTTCGGGATCTTGGTGAAGTCGCCCACGCCGTAGCGCTTCTGATCGGTAGTGAAAGCGCAATGGTCGGTCGCCACCACCTGCAGCGTGCCGGCCTGAAGCCCCGCCCACAGGCTGTCCTGATGCTTCTTGTTGCGGAAGGGCGGCGACATCACCCGGCGGGCGGAATGGTCCCAGTCGCCGCTTTGATACTCGCTCTCATCCAGCGTCAGGTGCTGGATGAGCGGCTCGCCATAACACCGGATGCCGTTCTGCTTGGCGCGCCGGATCGCCTCATGCGACTGCTCGCAGGAGGTGTGCACGATATAGACCGGCACGCCCGCCATATCGGCGATCATGATGGCGCGGTTGGTGGCCTCGCCCTCCACTTCCGCCGGGCGCGAATAGGCATGCGCCTCGGGGCCGTTATTGCCCTCGGCCATCAGCTTGGCCTGAAGCTGGGCGACCACGTCGCCGTTTTCCGCATGCACCAGCGGCAGCGCGCCAAGCTCGGCGCAGCGCGAGAACGAGGCGAACATCTCGTCGTCATCCACCATCAGCGCGCCCTTGTACGCCATGAAGTGCTTGAAGGTGTTGATGCCCTTCTCGCGCACCACGGTCTCCATCTCGTTGAAGACCTGCTCGCCCCACCAGGTGATCGCCATGTGGAAGGAATAGTCGCAATTGGCGCGCGTCGACTTGTTGTCCCAGCGCTGGATCGCTTCCAGCAGCGATTGTTCGGGGTTGGGCAGCGCGAAATCGACCACCATGGTCGTGCCGCCGGCAAGCCCCGCCCGCGTGCCGCTTTCGAAATCATCCGTCGAATAGGTGCCCATGAAGGGCATTTCCAGATGCGTGTGCGGATCGATCCCGCCCGGCATGACGTAGCAGCCGGTCGCATCCAGCACCTCGTCGCCGGACAGGTTCGGGCCGATCTCGACGATCACGTCGCCCTCGATTTTCACGTCCGCTCTGTAGGTCAGATCCGCGGTGACGACCGTGCCGCCCTTGATGACTTTCGATGCCATGTCTGTTCCTCTGGTGATTGTGCTGTCGAGTGACTTTGTTGAATGTCACTTCATTTCCATCGTTGCGGCACCGCTGCGAAACAGACGAGCGGCCTTTAGAATGCACTGGAGCGCTTCGTCCATCGACATCCCGCCCGCCTCAAACCTGACGCCATAATCTTCCTCGTAGTACCAATCGGGAGCCTTCAGAACGTTGCCTCCGATTGAGAGCGACCAGTAGTTTCCGCGTGCGCGAAAATAGAAATCGTCGCCATCAACCAGACCATCCGCTTGAACCGGGCAAACTCCAAACGGACCGCGCACGACGACATCATCGTCAATGTAGTCGACCTGAATCTGGCGCGGCTCAGGTGTCGGGGGCGGATCAAGGCGCCGAATATGAAAGCGCGGAAGACCGTCTTCGGCTGATTTTCGTGGCGCCGAATAGCCGTTGAACCAGAGGGAACATCCGCGCGGTAGACGGACCGACCTGCCGTCTTTCGTCGAGACGACGCAAGGAACACTAGCCTGCCTCCCTTCGTCCATCATGATGTGCCCTCTTCCAGCGTCTTCGTCATGAACAGGCTGTACGGGTTCGCCTCGTAAGGAGCGAAAGGCCCGCACTCGGCGTATCCGAGCGCCCCGTAAAGCCCGACGGCCTCGGTGTTGAGCGGCCCGGTTTCCAGATCGATCCGCGTGACGCCCCGCGCCTGCGCCATATCCTCCAGATACGCCATCACCTTGCGCGCGGCGCCCCGGCCGCGCCCCTCGTCGCGCACGAACAGCCGCTTCAGCTCAGCCGTCCCGTCGCCGTTCCATTTCAGCGCCGCGCAGCCGATCGCCCGCGTTCCGTCGCGCACCACGGCGAACGAAACATCGTCGCCGGAAAGCCCTTCGATATCCGTGCCGAAATGCCCCTCAGCCGGATACCGCGCCAGCGAATAGGCGTCCGACAACGCGATCAGCTCGACGATTTTGGGCTGGTTCACCGGCTCGATTGCGATAGCGAGATTAGTCGTCACAAGGTACCTCCCGTTGTCCTCTGGCGTCCGTGCGGCATGGCACGGAACCCGACCTCAACCTCACTTGTCATCCCGGGCTTGACCCGGGACCCAGTAACCGTTGCAGCCGACCGGTTCTCTCCAGCGCCGCGTTATTCGCCATTCCTGCGCCAGACATCCGAACCCAACGGTTACTGGGTCCCGGCTCTCCGCTTCGCTGCGGCCGGGATGACATCGAGGAGTAAACGGACGCCCGGCACACCGTCGTCACGTCCCATCCCCCCCTACCATCCCCGCGAAGACGGGGATCCAGCAACCACCGGACCGACGGCACCTGCCGCCAAACCCTCCTTCATCATCCCCGACCTGATCGGGACGCCATGGCGATGAAGGAGGGGAAAGGTCATGGATCTGCTTTGCGGCCGGCCTTGGATCACGGTTCGGGCGCCAAAAAGAGAAGTCCCTCAACCGGAGCAATAATCGCAATCGTCCCACTGGTGTGCTTGGAGTAAAAACCGCGCTCACCGTGTGCATATTTTGCGTAGATGCGGGAATACTCGACACTGCTTCTCATGCATCCTGCCGCAAGGGAGATATTTCGCTCTGTCATATCGGTATCGCTCATCGCTACAGGTCCTCCTTGCCAGGCAGAATACCCCCTGGTTTCACTACCTCGCTCATCGAGATCGGGTCTCAAAGATTCCGGATTAACGAGAGCGCCCGCCCCTTCCCTGCGCAAACGTTCCGCAAATTCTGCCTCCAGAGCGAACACCGCAACCACACAACTTCCGTACCTTGGATGGAACCATTCACTGTTATAATAGACGGCTTGTCCCGTCTGAATTCCCGCCGGTATCAACGGCCGCAATCGGTCCGGCCCATCCCAAAACAGCAAACTGATGAGATAGGCTGTTCCTCCAAGAAAAATCGTGGTCGGCAACAAGATCCGCCACCAGAAGATCTTCAGCTCGCGCCGGATCCAGCCAGTCTTCACCCCACGATCTCCGCCGTCTCCACCACCGCGTGAAACAGCACGTCGGCGCCCGCTTTCGCCCAGTCCTTGGAAATCTCTTCCGCCTCGTTGTGCGAGAGCCCGTCGACGCAGGGGCACATGACCATCGAGGTCGGGGCCACGCGGTTGATCCAGCAGGCGTCGTGCCCGGCGCCCGACACGATGTCGCGGTGCGAATAGCCCAGCCGCTCCGCCGCATCGCGCACGGCCTTGACGCATCCCGGATCGAAGGTCACCGGATCGAAATGCCCGGAAACCTCGATCTCAATACCAAGACCCAGGTCTTGAGCGATTTTCGGCGCTTCCACCTCGAAGCGTGCCTTCATGCCGTCGAGGATGGTCTGGTCGGGCGAGCGGAAATCGACGGTGAAGACCACCTTGCCCGGAATGACGTTTCTGGAATTGGGATAAACGTCGCAATGGCCGATGGCGCCCACCGCGTTGGGCTGGTGGCCCATGGCGATTTCGTGAACGAGCTCCGTCATCCGCGCCATGCCGAGACCGGCATTCTTGCGCAGCGGCATCGGGGTGGAGCCGGTGTGACTGTCCTTGCCGGTCACGGTCACCTGCAGCCACCACAGCCCCTGGCCGTGGGTGACGACGCCGATATCCTTGCCCTCGGCCTCCAGGATCGGCCCCTGCTCGATGTGGAGTTCGAAGAACGCCTTGATCTTGTCCTTGCGCGCGCCCACCGGCTCCTCGCCCTGCCAGCCGATGCGCTTGAGTTCATCGCCGAATTTCAGGCCCTTGGCGTCCTCGCGCGCCTTGGCCCAGGCCTCCTCGTGCTGGCCGGCGAAGACGCCCGAGGCCAGCATGGCGGGCGCGAACCGCGTGCCTTCCTCGTTCGTCCAGTTGGTGACGACGATGGGATGTCTGGTCTTGATGCCCAGATCGTTGAGCGTGCGGCAGATCTCCAGCGCGCCGAGAACGCCGAGAACGCCGTCATACTTGCCCCCCGTGGGCTGGGTATCGAGATGGGAGCCGACATAGACCGCCGGCAGATCCGGCTCGGTGCCGGGCCGCGTCATGAACATGTTGCCCATGGTATCGACGCCCATGGTCATGCCAGCATCCTCGCACCATTTCTGGAAGAGCCTGCGGCCCTCGCTGTCGGCGTCGGTCAGCGTCTGGCGGTTGTTGCCGCCGGCGACGCCCGGCCCGATCTTCGCCATTTCCATCAGGCTGTCCCGCAGCCTGTCGGCGTTGATCCGCAGGTTCTCGCCCGGTGCTCCGGTAGTTGCGGCCATACGTCAGTCCCCCTGATCGCCGATGTCATCCCCGGCGCTGGCGCGCCGCACTCTGTTCCGCTCTCTTCAGTTCTGGTCCAGCCGATCGGCTCCCGCTTTTGCCGCGGGTTTCGCCCGAAAGGCCAGTCGTCGCGTTGTCGCGCGCCCTCATGGCGGGGCGCTTTGAAGCCTGCCGGGAAGCAACCGCGGTCGGGGACCCAATTGCCCCCGATCACCGCCCCACCCGCAATTGTCATCCCGGGCTTGACCCGGGATCCAGTAAACGGCGCGGCCGGCCGGTTCTCTCCGAGGCCGCGTCACTCGTTATTGCCGTGCCAGACAACCACACCCTGTGGTTACTGGATCCCCGCCTTCGCGGGGATGACACCGAGGGGGAATGCCGCCCCCTCTAATCGATCGCCTTCAGCACCTTGCCCAAGATCCCGAACACCTCGTCGATCTGCGCCCTGGAGATGATCAGCGGCGGCGACAGCGCGATGATGTCGCCGGTGGTGCGGATCATCAGGCCTTCCTCGAAGGCCTTCAGGAAGGCGGAGAAGGCCCGCTTGGTCGGCTCGCCGGCGATCGGCTCCAGCTCCACCGCGCCGATCAGCCCCATGTTGCGGATGTCGATGACGTGCGGATGATCTTTCAACGAATGCAGCGCATCGGCCCAGTGGTCGGCAAGCTCCGCCCCGCGCGTCATCAGTCCCTCGTCCTCATAGGTGTCGAGCGTGCCGAGTGCTGCGGCGCAGGCCAGCGGATGGCCGGAATAGGTGTAGCCGTGGAAGAACTCGATCATGTGTTCGGGCCCTTGCATGAAGGCCTCGTAGATCGAGGAGGAAACGAACACCGCGCCCATCGGCACAGTGCCCGAGGTGAGGCCCTTGGCCGTCGTCACCATGTCCGGCACCACGCCGAAATGATCGACCGCGAACGCCGAGCCCAGTCGCCCGAAGCCGGTGATGACCTCGTCGAAGATCAGCAGGATGTCGTTGTCGTCGCAAATCTTGCGAAGCCGCTCCAGGTAGCCCTTGGGCGGGATCAGCACGCCGGTGGAGCCCGCCATCGGCTCCACGATCACGGCGGCGATGGTGGATGCGTCATGCAGCTTGATGACATTCAGCAGGTCATCGGCGAATTCCGCGCCATGCTCCGGCTGGCCGCGGGTAAAGGCATTTCGCTCGATGTCATGCGTGTCGCGGATGTGGTCGACGCCAGTGAGAAGCGAGCCGAACATCTTGCGGTTGCCGGAAATGCCGCCGACCGAAATGCCGCCGAAATTCACCCCGTGATAGCCGCGCTGACGGCCGATGAGACGGGTCTTGGCGGCATTGCCCTTGGCGCGGTGATAGGCGATCGCCGTCTTCAGCGCGGTTTCAACCGATTCCGAACCGGAATTGGTGAAGAACACATGGTCGAGCGGCTTCGGCATCATGGCGGAAAGCCGCGCGGCCAGCTCGAACGCCTTCGGGTGGCCCATCTGGAAGGCCGGCGCGTAGTCGAGCTCGGCGGCCTGTTTCTGGATGGCTTCCACCACTTTCGGCCGCCCGTGGCCGGCGTTGCAGCACCACAGGCCCGCCGTTCCGTCGAGGATCTGGCGGCCGTCGGCGGCGGTGTAGTGCATGTCCTTCGCGCCCACCAGCATGCGCGGGTTCTTCTTGAACTGCCGGTTCGCCGTGAACGGCATCCAGAAGGCTTCGAGATTGTTGGTGACGGCCTGCGACATGATTCCTCCGAGCGAACGCGCCGCCTTTCCAGGCGGTCACGCGTGATGGGTCAGACCCCGCCTCGCATTGCCTTGTCCGCCTTGCGCGTATTTCGAAGGCGCACATCCCGCAATGAACGCTCCGATACCCGCAATCTTCATTGAAACCCTGCGCGAGTTTCAAGACTTGGCCGATGTCTCACGTTGCGATTTCTGACCAATTGGTCAAGATAACGATAGGAGTGCCGCGCAAGCGCGGTCAAGGTCATTTTCTATCCAGCCCGATGCAAAAGCAATCACGGCCAAAGTCCGGGTTTTCCTTGTTGTGGCGACGCAAGCGCGCGAAAAATGGGCGTTTTTTCGAGCCGCGAGGGCACCATCGCGGCAGCGCGTTGCGGCAATTGGGTGAAACCGCGCACAAAAACGCGCTATAGCAGAGGACCGACAGGGCTTGCCGCGGGACAGAGGAGAGGAGGTCGCGACCCGATGATGATGAATGTCGATGGTGGATACCGATGAGCCTCGATGAGCCCGCCCGGAAAAGGCCGCGCAAGGCGACCCGTATCCAGACGGTCAACCGCGACCGTATCCTCGCCGCCGCGCTGGAGATCTTTTCCCGCTTCGGTTTTCGCGGCACCACGCTCGACGAGATCGCCCGCGAAGCGGGCATGTCGAAGTCGAACCTGCTCTACTATTACCCCTCCAAGGCGCAGATCTATAAGGCCGTTCTGGAAGAGATTCTGGACGAATGGCTCAAACCCCTGCGCGCGCTCGACGTCGCCGGCGACCCGGCCGCCGAACTTGGCGACTACATCGCCCGAAAGCTGGATCATTCCGCGAAGAACCCCAAGGCCTCGCGCCTCTTCGCCAACGAGGTGCTGGAAGGCGCCCCGGCGATGATGGACGTGCTGAAAGGCCCCCTGAAGGACCTGGTCGACGCCAAGGCCGGCGTCATCCGCATCTGGATCGATGAAGGCCGGTTGAAGCCGGTCGATCCCTATCACCTCGTCTTCATGATCTGGGCGACGACGCAGCACTATGCCGACTTCGAAACCCAGATCAGCGCGATCACCGGACGTTCCATCGCCGAACCCGGCTTCCACAAGGACGCCGAGGCCGCGCTGAAGGCCTTGTTCCTGCAAGCGCTCATCCCCTGAGCGTGCCGCCCGGCCACGCCGTTCTTTGTTTTCCCCGAGCACCAACGTCTTGCGCCCTTCTCTCTCCTTTGCGGGCGAGAATGGAATTCGCCGCCCGGCCCCGCAAGGCATCAACCTCCCCCGGGGGAGCCATCCGTTCCCTTCGCGAGACAAACGCACGCCAAACGTGCAGTTTCCCCCGTCCCTGCCCGAAATTGCGGCGCTCGCGACGTCAAAATGGATTTGACTATTTGGTCAAAAAACATCGAAACTGACGTTACGAACCCTTCCGCCACACGAGAAGGGTCGAAACGACCACCTGAATGACGGGAACATGGTGCGGAGCGCCCCGAGCGAGATGGGGCCTTTTCCTGCGCGTGTTCGATGAAAATGGGAAACGCGCGGCGCTCCGCCCCCTGTCCGGTGCGACGGGGCCGCGCGACGAGGAGGTTCCATGACCGACGTTGCGTCCGGTCCGGACATTGCGTGCGGCCGCCTGCCCGCCGAAGCGTATCTGGACAATTTCACCGATCTGCATCCCCCGCTCGACGCGCACGAGGCGGTGGTGGAGGCGGACCGCTGCTATTTCTGTTTCGACGCGCCGTGTACGCAGGCGTGCCCGACCTCGATCGACATTCCGCTGTTCATCCGCCAGATCTCGACCGGCAACGACACGGGCTCCGCCAAGACGATCTTTGCGAGCAACATTCTGGGCGGCATGTGCGCCCGCGTCTGCCCGACGGAGACCTTGTGCGAGGAGGCCTGCGTGCGCATGGAGGCCGAGGGCAAGCCGGTGAAGATCGGCCTCCTGCAGCGCCACGCGACCGATCATTTCCTGGAGACCCGACCGAAGAGCTTCGCCACCCGCGCGCCCGAGACGGGCAAGACCGTCGCCATCGTCGGCGGCGGCCCGGCGGGGCTTTCGTGTGCCCACCGGCTGGCCGAGCTTGGCCATGCGGTCACCATCTACGACGCGAAGGAGAAACTCGGCGGGCTCAACGAATACGGTATCGCCGCCTACAAGACGGTGGACGGCTTCGCGCAGGCCGAGGTCGATTTCATTCTGTCGGTCGGCGGTATCACGGTTGAGGCGGGCAAGGCCCTGGGTCGCGATTTCACGCTGGCCGACCTGAAGGTGAAACACGATGCGGTGTTCCTTGCCATGGGGCTTGCCGGCGTCAATGCGCTGAGGCTCGAAGGCGAGGAGATGGAGGGCGTGCTCGACGCGGTCGACTACATCGCGCGGCTGCGCCAGGCCGATGATCTCGCCACGCTGCCCGTGGGCCGGCGCGTCGTCGTCATCGGCGGCGGCATGACCGCGATCGATATCGCCGTGCAGATGAAGCGGCTGGGCGCGGAGGACGTGACCATCGCCTATCGTCGCGGCGCGGGCGAGATGAAGGCGAGCCCCTACGAGCAGGAACTGGCGCTGACGAACGGCGTCGTCATCCGCCACTGGATGCGCCCGGCCGCCCTCATCGGCGCGCATGGACGGGTGAGCTCCATCGTGCTGGAAGGCACCCGGCCTGGCGACGATGGGCGGCTCGAAGGCACCGGCGAAACATTGCGCCTCGAGGTCGATCAGGTCTTCAAGGCGATCGGCCAGACCTTCCTCGATGCGCCGCTTCTGGGGGCCGTGCCCAAGCTTGAAGGTGGACGCATCGAAGTGGACGAGGACGGCCGCACGTCGGTTGATGGCGTGTGGGCGGGTGGCGATTGCGTGGCCGGCGGCGAGGACCTGACGGTCGCAGCCGTTGCCGACGGCAAACGGGCCGCCGACGCCATCCACCGTTCGTTTGGTCTTTAGGGGAGAAAAGGACCATGGCCGATCTTTCCAATTCATTCGTCGGTATCAAGTCGCCGAACCCGTTCTGGCTGGCCTCCGCGCCGCCCACCGACAAGGAATACAACGTCGTGCGCGCCTTTCAGGCGGGCTGGGGCGGTGTCGTGTGGAAGACGCTCGGCGACGGCGATCCGGTCGTCAACGTCAACGGTCCGCGCTATGGCGCGACCCATGGCAAGGACCGCCAGCTTACCGGCTTCAACAACATCGAGCTGATCACCGACCGCCCCTTGCAGCTCAACCTGCAGGAGATCAAGCGGGTCAAGAAGAACTGGCCCGACCGGGCGCTGGTGGTCTCGCTGATGGTTCCTTGCGAGGAGGAGAACTGGGCCAGTATCCTCAAGCTCGTGGAGGAGACGGAAGCCGACGGCGTGGAGTTGAATTTCGGCTGTCCGCACGGCATGTCGGAGCGCGGCATGGGCGCGGCCGTCGGTCAGGTGCCCGAATACATCGAGATGGTGACGCGCTGGTGCAAGAAACACACGCGCATGCCGGTCATCGTCAAGCTGACACCGAACATCACCGATATCCGTCAGCCCGCGCGCGCGGCCCACAAGGGCGGGGCGGACGCGGTGTCGCTGATCAACACGGTGAACTCGATCACCTCCGTCGATCTCGATGCGATGGCGCCGGAACCCGCCGTCGACGGCAAGGGCACGCATGGCGGCTATTGCGGGCCGGCGGTGAAGCCGATGGCGCTCAACATGGTGGCGGAAATCGCCCGCGATGCGGAAACCCGCGGCCTGCCGATCTCCGGCATCGGCGGGGTGACGACGTGGCGCGATGCAGCCGAATTCATGGCGCTGGGGGCCGGCAACGTGCAGGTCTGCACGGCGGCGATGACCTACGGCTTCAAGATCGTCGAGGAGATGATCTCCGGGCTTTCCGACTGGATGGACGAGAAGGGCTATGCCTCCATCGATCAGTTCGTCGGCCGCGCCGTGCCCAACGTCACCGACTGGCAGTACCTCAACCTCAACTACATCGCCAAGGCGAAGATCGATCAGGAGACTTGCATCAAGTGCGGGCGCTGCCACATCGCCTGCGAGGACACCTCCCACCAGGCGATCGCCACGACGATCAACGGCGACCGGGGGTTCGAGGTGATCGACGCGGAATGTGTCGGCTGCAACCTGTGCGTCAACGTCTGCCCGGTGGAGGGCTGCATCACCATGGAGGCGATGACGCCCGGCATGGTCGATCCGCGCACCGGCCGCACGGTGGAACCGACATACGCCAACTGGACGACGCACCCCAACAACCCGAACCGGGTGGCGGTGCCGGCGCAGTAACGGGTGACTGTGCCGGTGCGGTAAGGGCAAGGCCAAAGCACCCACGCCACCCTCGATAACATCCCCGCGCAGGCCAGGACCAAACGCGCCCGCGCCCCGCCGCCGCGCCCCCTCCCCCGTCATTGCCCGGCGCAGTCCGGGCAATCCATTGCCGGCCGCGGCACGCGATGAGAAGAAGGCGAATCCCCCGGACAAAGCGGGGCCCCGGTAACAGCTGCGTTTGATGCTCTCGCCGGGGTGGATCATCTGGAGGGAGGATGCAGCTTTCTGCCTGGTCCGCCCTCAGTGTTCCCACAAAGACGTCTCCCCTGACAAGACCCTCGATAGTCTTCGCGCGCGCGTGGTTGAATTCGATTCCCGGAGCAATCAACCTGGTTAAAAATGACAATATTCTTTTGTTTTCAATAAGTAGAACAAATATCAAACATCCATTTTAGTGAATTTTTTCAGGAGTTGCCTCGACAATAGGCGCTTCACGAACTTTGTCGTTCCGCCACATTGTTCCTCAAAGCATGCCGGCGAGAGACTTGCGGTTAGGGAACACATTACGGAACACGCTGACCGGGTACCAGATCATGGTCTTGAGGAGACAGTTGCGACCTGCGGCCCGTTCACCTGGGTTGAAGACCAAGGACCGGCCAAGCGCGGCGGGGCTGCTGCGCGATCTGGCGCGCCTGAAGCGGACGATCTTCCTCGTCGAGTTCATCCTCATCGCCGTGCTGTTCGCCTACGAGGTCTTCAACCAGTATCGCGAGACCCAGGAGCAGCAGCGCGATCTGGTCGCCTCGTATCTGAACCACGTGACGAGCAAGGCCCGCATCCTGCTCGACCTTCCCTGGAGCGGGATCGATATCCCCAGCGCGGCGACGCAAGGCGGCATTCGAAGCGAGGTCAATCCCCTGCCTCCGCTCTTGGAACTGGAAGGCTACGCGGCAATGACGATCGTGCTCGGGACGAAGATCCTCGCCCATGCCGACGACGGCGCCGGCGACATTTTCGATCCGGCCGAGATCTTTCCCGGGATGACGGGGATCGTCTGGCGCGACGATGACCACCGCGCCTCATCGGGTTCGCTTTCAAACATCCGCACCGGATGGCTCTGGCATGGAGGTGCCCCCTACTTCACCGCCGCCAGCCCCATCGCGCCGAAGTTGGAAGGCCGGCCGGTTGAGGCGGGCGATCCGGCGCCTGTCCTCATCGTGGCCGTACGCTTCGACACGGCCCGTCTGGCGGCAATAGCCCGCGAACTCGGTCTGGACGATATCGCCGCCATCGAACACGAGGCCTCATCCCGCAATAACGAGGTGGTGATCCGCGATGGCGACGGCCACCGCGTCGGCTCCATCGTCTGGAACACCCATCTCGGCGGCGCCTTCCATCTCCTGGAACTGACCCTGCTGGTGGCCGTGGTCGGATTGATCCTCTACGCGTTCGGGCGCTACACGGTGCAACGCCTGGCGATGGTCGGTTCGGCGCTCGACCGCATGCACGCGAACAATCTGCGCGACAAGGCGTATCTGCGCAGCCTGATCGAGGCCTCCAACGACGGGCTCATCGTGCTGGATGCGGACGGCCAGATCCTCGATTGCAATTCGACCGTCAACAGACGCAGCGGCCACCCGAAATCGAAGGTCATCGGTGCGAATATAGGCGAGTTCCTGGCCGGGGTGTCGCTGGATGATCCGGAATTTCTCGCAGGTCACAAGACCGTGCGCTGCCAGATGGCGCGACCCGATGGCAGTACCTACTGGCTCGATGTCGGCGGCAGCCGTTTCGAAGACAGCGACTTCTCCGAACGCTACATCATCGTGACGCGCGATGTCAGTGCCCGCGTCGAGGCCGAGGAGGCCGTCTGGCGCCAGGCTCATTTCGATACCCTGACGGATCTGCCGAACCGCGCGCTGTTCAACACCCGGCTCAACGGCGAATTGATGCGCGCGCGCGATGAGGGAACGCAATGCGTGCTGATGTTCATCGATCTCGACGGTTTCAAGAGCGTGAACGACACGCGTGGCCACGATGCCGGGGATGTCCTGCTGGCACGCGTTGCCGAACGGTTCCGCAAGCACCTGCCCGCAGAAGCAATGGTTGCCAGGCTTGGCGGCGACGAATTCGCCGTCATCCTGCCGGCCGGCTCGAAAACGTCGGACGCGAAGCGGCTTGCCAAAATCCTGGGGCGGGAGATTTCGCAACCCTACGATCTTGAGGATGAACCGATTCTCATTTCCGCCAGCATCGGCATTGCCGAAGCCCCGCGCGACGGTTGCACCACGAGCGAGCTGCTGCGTGCCGCCGACAAGGCGATGTACACGGCCAAGCGCAAGGCTCCGGGCAGTTACGCGGTTGTCGGCGAGAATAGCGAAAATGGCGGCGACGGCGACAATGGCGGCTACCGGGCCGTGAAGCGGTATTCGTGACGCGCCTTGGCGCGCGCACTTGCCGCCGTGACCGGCCTGTGCCACACGAAAAGGAACGATTTTCCCGATCCCGCGAGCGGCAAACCCCATGCGCCTGATCCTCGCTCTGATCCTGCCGCTCGCCACCTTCTCCTTCGCGCTCGGCCTGACGTTGCCGCTGATTTCCTTCGAGAAACTCTATTTCTTTCAGGAAACGCCGTCGCTCATCCAGGTGGTGAGCGGGCTCGACCGCGAGGGCGACCGGGCGCTCGCCATCCTCGTGGGCTGCTTCTCGATTCTCTTTCCCGCGATCAAGCTCGTGCTTCTGCACATGGTCGCGCTCGGCGGGCGCGGGCATTTCCTCACCCTGCTCGGCGCAGTCTCCAAATGGTCGATGATGGACGTGATGGTGGTGGCGCTGGTGGTGTTTGCCGCGAAATCGAGCGGGCTCGCCACCGCCATGACCCAGCCCGGGCTATGGTTCTACGCCTTCGCCACCGTGTCGACGGCGATTGCCGCTCTGCTGTGCCGAAACCGTTAGCACCGCCCAACGCCGAAAGGGCCGGACATGCCGACCCTTGCTCGCCGCAGAGCACAAGAAATTGCGGACGTACGCCTGCTCAGTTGCCGAAGGCGTGATTGCGGCCGGCGATTTCGTCGAGTTCGGCCTGTTCGGCCTCGTCGGCGGCTTCGCGTTCACGCTCCTGATCGCGCTCTTCCATCAGCTCGATCTTCTTCAGCTCCTCAACCGCCTCGGCCAGTTCGTCCTGGGCGCGTTCGAGCTGTCCGTGCAGTTCCTCGGCCGAAGCCTTCAGGTTGTCGCGGCGCTGCATCGCCGCCTTGGCGAAGGTCGGATAGGCGAAATGCGCCACGTCGGTGATGCCGACGCGCTCCTGCTCGGACAGGATCTGGTCGTCAAGTTCCTTCGCCATACGGTCGAAATCGGCGATCATCGCCTCGATCTGCGACACCTGCCGACGCTTGTCGTCGACCTGGAATCGCTTCAACCGAATGATGCTCTCTCTGGACTTCATCGGGCACTACTCCCCCTAATGAAATGAGACCCTACCCCAAACTCATTTCCAAAAGGTTGGCGAGTTCACCATAACCCTCATCCAGTGTGGATGCCTCGCCCTTGCCCTGGCCGAGGAAGGTTTCCAGCGCATCGTGGCGTTCGATCGCGAGATCCACGGTGGCATCCGAACCCCGGCGATAGGCGCCGAGCCTTATCAGTTCCTCCATGTCGGCATAGGTCGACATCAGCCGCTTGGCCTCGCGAATGACCGGCAGGGCGGCAGGCTTCACGCAGCCCGGCATCGTGCGCGAAACCGATTTGAGGATGTTGATCGCCGGATAGCGCCCGCGCTCGGCGATCGCGCGCTCCATCACGATATGACCGTCGAGAATGCCACGCACCGCATCCGCCACCGGCTCATTATGATTGTCGCCCTCCACCAGCACGGTGAACAGACCGGTGATCGAACCGGATCCGTTGAGCCCCGGACCGGCGCGCTCCAGAAGCCGCGGCAATTCGGTAAAGACCGTGGGCGTGTAGCCTTTCGAGGTTGGCGGCTCGCCGGCGGCCAGTCCGATCTCACGCTGGGCCATGGCGAAACGGGTGACCGAATCCATCATGCACAGGACGGACTTTCCCTCGTCGCGGAAATATTCCGCCGTCGCCAGCGTCAGATAGGCCGCCTGCCGGCGCATAAGCGCGCTCTCGTCCGACGTCGCGACGATGACGACGGCATGCTTCAATCCCTCCTCGCCCAGATCGTCCTGGACGAATTCCTGCACCTCGCGTCCGCGTTCGCCGATCAGTCCGATGACCGCCACGTCGGCGGCCGTGTTCTTGGCCAGCATGGAAAGAAGCACCGACTTGCCGACGCCGGAGCCGGCGAAGATGCCCATGCGCTGGCCGCGACAGCATGTCACAAAGGTATTAAGAGCCCTGACGCCCAGGTCGATCGGCCCGCCCACACGCGCCCGGTCGGCGGCCGGCGGCGGGCTGGAGCGCAGATGCCGCGCCTCGCCGCCGCGTGCGAGTTCGCCCTTGCCGTCGATCGCCTCGCCCATGGCGTTGACCACCCGGCCGAGCCACTGGTCGGACATGCGCACCACGCTTTCGCGCTCCACGAGCACCGCCCTGCAGCCCATGCGCACGCCCTGCAATCCCGAAAAAGGCAGGCAAAGCGCGCGTTCGTCCCGGAAACCGACGACCTCGGCGAGAACCGTGTCGGCGGCGCCCCCCTCGATCGCCAGCCGCGTGCCGACGCTCATCTCATGCACGGGGCCCGCTATCTCGACGAGCAGTCCCTGCACGCCGACGACCCGTCCATAGACTTCGACCGCGTCCAGTGATTCGATTTCGTTGATCAAAGATTGCACAAGCGCCGCTCCAGGGACCGAATATGCCGGTTAATGGAAATGGTAACCGATCGTTTACGGTTCTGGTTAATCATATTGAAGAGGATGTTCACAGATTGGGAACCTTTATAGGCCGAAGCGTCGAAGCTGTGAGTCCGTTGAATCGGTTAGAGGCAATTCCTCATGTGGATTGTCGATAGCAACGGGCGGGAATTCGCCGGGAATTTCAAGAAATTCTCGTCAGTTTCATAGCTTACGTATCAAAACGCTTCCGCTGCGAATCGGAATTTGTTAACTAGGGCCTCGAGGTTTCGAGACGCGGTTAGCAGCAGTCATTCGCCGCGATCGCCTACCTAGGTTGGTGCGGTTTGCCCAGAATAGGCAAGACGAGGAAATTGGCATGCGAGTACTGCTCATAGAAGACGATGGCGCTACGGCCCAGAGCATCGAGCTGATGCTCAAGTCCGAAAACTTCAACGTCTATACTACGGATCTTGGCGAAGAAGGCATCGATCTGGGCAAGCTCTATGATTACGACATCATTCTGCTTGACCTGAACCTGCCGGATATGTCGGGTTACGAAGTCCTTCGAACCCTGCGCGTCTCCAAGGTCAAGACGCCGATCCTGATCCTTTCGGGTCTGGCCGGCATCGAGGACAAGGTTCGTGGTCTCGGCTTCGGCGCCGACGACTACATGACCAAGCCCTTCCACAAGGACGAGCTCGTCGCTCGCATCCATGCCATTGTCCGCCGTTCCAAGGGCCATGCGCAGTCGGTCATCACGACCGGCGACCTGACGGTCAATCTCGACACCAAGACGGTCGAGGTTAGCAGCCAGCGCGTGCACCTGACGGGCAAGGAATACCAGATGCTCGAGTTGCTCTCCCTGCGCAAGGGCACGACGCTCACCAAGGAGATGTTCCTGAACCATCTCTATGGCGGGATGGACGAGCCGGAACTGAAGATCATCGACGTCTTCATCTGCAAGCTGCGCAAGAAGCTTGCGGCGGCAACCGCTGGGCGCAACTACATCGAGACGGTGTGGGGCCGTGGCTACGTGCTGCGCGAACCCGACGAGGAGCGCGTCGCGTCCTGATTAGCGGACCGCGCGAACCAAATATCGACCAAAGAGCCCGGCATCGTCCGGGCTTTTTTGCGTCCGCTCTCCGGCGTGGCTGAAACAGCATCCGCTTTCCCGCCGCCCGGGCCTTGGCTGGGGAACCGGTTCCCGGTTCGCGGCCATTGCCAGCCCTGAGGGCCGGACATTGTGCGCGTCGGCCGGGCTTTTCCACCGTCTCTCCCGTCTCGTCCACCTCGCGCGTCTCGCCCGCCTGATCAGCGTGACGAACCGTCCTTGAACGCGGAAAGGCCCGGTTGATGTGGCCGGGCCTTTCGTTCCTTCGCGATCGGGTCGGGCGTCGCCTCAGGCGGCGCGCACCGTCTCCAGGAAGCGGCTCACTTCCTCGCGCAGGTTCTCCGACATCTTCGACAGCTCGCCCGCCGCCGATTCCACCTGGGCGGACGCCGAGCCCGTCGTGGCCGCGGCTTCGGAAACCAGAGCGATGTTGGTGGACACGTCCTGCGTGCCGAGCGCCGCCATCTGGACGTTGCGGGCGATTTCCTGGGTGGAGGTGGCCTGCTCCTCGACAGCCGCGGCGATGGCCGAGCTGATGGAGTTCAGTTCCTCGATTGCCTGGGAAACCGCACCGATCGCCGCGGACGAGCTCTGCGTGGCGTTCTGGATATCGCCGATCTGATCGGCGATTTCCTGGGTGGCCTTGGAGGTCTGCGTCGCCAGTTCCTTCACCTCGGAGGCGACCACGGCGAAGCCCTTGCCGGCCTCCCCGGCACGTGCCGCCTCGATGGTGGCGTTGAGCGCCAACAGGTTGGTCTGCTCGGCGATGTCCTTGATGAGCCCGACAATATCGCCGATATGCTGCGCGGCGGCCTGCTGGAGATTGACTTTCTCCACCATGGTCTGGGCTTCGGTCGAGGCCACCTTCGCCCGGTTCGCGGTTTCGCTCGCCTGTCGGCCGATCTCCTCGACCGACGCCGCCATCTCCTCCGACGCCGTGGCGACCGCCTGCACGTTGCTCGTCGTCTCTTCCGAGGCGGCCGCGACGGTGGTCGCCTTGTCGTTGGTGTCGGCGGCGGCGGTATTCATGGTTTCGGCGGCGGCCTGCAGCTCCGTCGCCGCACCGGCCACGGTGTTGACGATACCGCCCACCGCATGCTCGAACTCGTCCGCCATCTTCGCCATGAGCGCCTTGCGCTCGGCGTCGGCACTGGCCTCGCGGTGCGCCTGCTCCTGCTCCAGACGGATCTTCTCGATCGCGTTGGCTTTAAACACACCGACGGCGTCCGCCATCTTGCCGATCTCGTCCTTCCGGCCGAGACCCGGAACGTCGACGTGGTTGTTGCCCGCCGCAAGTTCCATCATCGTCCGCGTGATGCGGATGATGGCACGCGAAAGGGTCAACCCCAGGTAGAGGGCGAGCGCCGCACCGATCAGCGAGAACACGATCCCGACACTCGTGACCGAGGAGGTGATGGAGGCGATGCGCTGTTCGGTCTTTTCGCTCACCGCATCCTGGCTGACCTTGTACTCCGCGAGCATGGTATTGAAGGTCGTCATCAGGCGCAGTCCAACGACCGAAAGACGGCCATCCCAGATCGCGTCGCGCTCCTTGGATTGAGCGTAGAGCCCGTTGAGATCGGTGCCGATCGCCTTGATCTCGCCGTCCATGGAAGAGGCCATGGCACGAAGGCCGGGGTCCGCCATCGTCGCCGCCAGACCGGCGATACGCGAGGAAACCTCGCTCACCTTTTCCAGCGCGTCCTGAAGATAGGCCTGCTTCGGTGTTTCGATCAGTTGCACGCCCAGCATGTGGCTTTCCAGAAGCGCATCGAGCGCCTGACCGGTCGCGAACACGGCTTCGCCATTGCCCTGCTTCCTCGCCCCTTCCGACAATTCCTTCAGGGCAGCACGCAGCGTCTCGACACTTTTGACATAGTGGGCCTTGTGCGCGTCAATCTCCCGGTAAACGCCCACAAATTCCTTGAAATCGTTTCTGTAGGTCGCGAGATCGTCGAGCATCTTGTCGGTGCGCAGGATCCAGCGCTGTTCGGTAAAGTGGGACTTCGCCTCTTGAGTGGCATCGATGACCTGCTGAAGCGTTTTGTCTGCTTCATTGGCCATCTCGTCCGTCCCCAGATCGCCAAACTTCAACACCCACATCCGGGTTTCGACCATCGCGCGCGTCGCGCTGGAAAGATTGAGGCTTTCATTGGTCTGATTTCTGTACTCTCCGAAATGTTCGGAGACCCGATCCAGACCAAACAAGTTGAACATGACCATGACGACAAGCGCCAGAACCAGAAAGCCGATCCCCCCGAACAGCTTTACCTTGATAGATATATTGTTGAGCATTTCGCTATCCCGTGGCACAGGAAAACGACCAAATCAGACTGAATAAGATCGGAAATCCCGCGCTGCAATAATTATTCCGCGAGGCAATTCAAATATATAATTATTAAAAAAGTTTTAATTATTGGTTTTATAAGAACATTAATTTTATGTATATTTAGAAAATGGATTCTATCTGCTTCTCATTTTGCAATTTTCACTGTACAATTATTTCTATAAACATAAAATATGCAGTATTATCAAGTTTTATATTCTATACCTCTTCGTCCTGCTTCATGTTTCCATGGGATGGATAACAATGATCATGCGTATTGTTATTTCTGCTATGCTCATATCCACCGAAAATATTCCTGATGATGGTGGAACAGCACTTGCCACGAAGGCGCGCGCGCGCGATCACAAAATCGGCGGAGACGGCGAAGCGGAGGCGGCATTTGAGGTCTCTGGAGGTCGGCGCTCATGCGTGCGCCCCGTGCATCCTCGTGTCCCGTGCATCCTCGTGCGCCACACACCATCGTGTCGACGAGACGGAGGACACGATGTGGCGGCGCTCAACGAAAAACCCCGGCCGCGAAGGCCGGGGTTTTCGGTATTTCGCACAAGTTCGCAGCAAGGCGGCCGGAGCGCCATCCGCTCAGGCGGAACCACCTGAGCGACAAGAAACCGCTCAAGATCAATACCTTGAGCATATTCTTGTCGATCAGATCACTTCAATCCGAACGGAATATGCTCTCGTGGATAGACCGAGCCGGATGGGAACCATCCATCTGAACCGTACCACCAGGGCTCAGCTCGCAAAGAGACGCGACCCCGTCTGCACACCTGCGCGCGCCGCGCCGGGAGAGGAAACGCCGCCGCGATGGTAAAGGCCGCGCAGACCCGGAACCGGCTGGAACGCCGTGGAAAGGCCCACCACCGTCTCGGCCGCGCCCAGCACCAGATACCCGTCGCTCGACATCAGCTTGGCAAGCCGGTTCAGGATGTCCGATTTCGTCGGCTGGTCGAAATAGATCAGCACGTTGCGGCAGAAGATCACGTCGAATTCGCCCAGGGAGGAGAAATTCTCCAGCAGGTTCAGCATGCGCCATTGCACCATCCCGCGGATCTCGGGATTGATCTGCCACATGTCGCCGTTCTGCGTGAAGTATTTCAGCAGCATCTGGATCGGCAGGCCGCGCTGGACCTCGAACTGGCTGTAGATGCCGGACTTGGCCTTGTCGAGCACCTCGTTGGAGATGTCGGTGCCGATGATCTCGATGCGCCACCCGGCCAGCTTGGCGGCGGCTTCCTTCAGCAGCATCGCCAGCGAATAGGGCTCCTGGCCGGTGGAGGCGGCCGCACACCAGATGCGGATGCGCTTGCGATCGCCACGCGCTTTCAAAAGCGCCGGCAGCATCGTGTTGGTGAAATTGTCGAAGGGTGTCTTGTCGCGGAAGAAGAACGACTCGTTGGTCGTCATCGCCTCCACGACGTCCGTTTCCAGCTTCCGGTCGATCCCCTTCTGGAGACGGATGACCAGATCGGAAAGCGAAGCGATCCCGCCCTTGCGCGCCAGCGGAAGCAGGCGGCTTTCCACCAGGTACTGCTTCTCGTTGGACAACACGAGCCCGGAGCGGGTTTTCAGGAACGTCTTGAGGAATTCAAATTCAGTCGGTGTCACCGCCGGCCTCCCAGGATTCGGATCACTTTCGGACCGATCTCTTCAAGTGGCAGAACTTCGGAGCACTGCCCCGTCTGGGCGGCGGCGCCGGGCATTCCCCACACAACACTGGTCTTCTCATCCTGCGCGATGATGCTGCCACCAGCCGCCGCGATCGTCTTGACGCCAGCCGCACCGTCATGCCCCATACCGGTCAGCACGATGGCGAGCGTCGCCGAGCCGTAGATTTTCGCCACACTGTCGAAGAGCGGATCGACGGCGGGCTTGCAGAAATTGACCGGCGGATCGTCGGTCAACCGGGCCTTGGCGGCACCGGCATCCTTTTCCAGCACCAGATGCTTGCCGCCCGGAGCGACGTAGATCTGGCCCGGCTTGAGCACTTCTCCGTCCTGCGCTTCCGCGGCCGGACGCAGAGCGGCCTTGGCCAGATGCTCGGCCAGAATCGCGGTGAAGGTCGGCGGCATGTGCTGGGTGACCACGACCGGGATGTCGTTGATCGTGCTGCCGATGTCGCGGAAAAGCTGCTGAAGGGCCTGCGGTCCGCCCGTGGACGACCCGATCGCCAGGATACGCGGCCTTGCGGACGAATAGTTGCGCAACGTGAAGGCGGGGCGCACGATCGCGCCCGGCCGTGCCGCCACCGCCGCATTGCCGACCTGCTGGCCGGCAGCCGTCTCCGCCCGCATCGGCCGGCGCGCGAAGCCGGCGCCCCTGCGTGCCCTCGGCCCGAGGCTCTTCAGCTTCTCGATCAGCTCGCGCCGAAAATCGACGGACGTGGAGATCGAGGAGGAGGATTCGGGTTTCGGCACGTAGTCCTGCGCGCCCAGCGAAAGGGCCTTGAGGCTGATCTCCGCATTGCGGCGGGTCAGCGTCGAGGCCATCACGACCACGAGGTTCTTCTTCTTGGCGAGCATCAGCGGCAAGGCCGTCAGCCCGTCCATCTCAGGCATTTCGATATCGAGGACGACCACGTCCGGGTTGGACCGCTCGATATCGTCCACCGCGAGCTTGCCGTTGCGGTGGGAGGCCACGACGGCAAGCGCCGGATCGGCGTCCACCCAGCGACTGATAAGGCCGCGAATGACGACGCTGTCGTCGACAACCATTACGCGAATAGGGTCCGTTACCGTCCCGGCAGGCGGAGCGGCAGCTTGGGTCGCTGTAGCCATGTCAGATTCCTGCTGGGAAGCCCCTAGAGAAGGCCGACTTCCTGGAACTTCGCCTCGACGATCTCGCGGTCGAAAGGCTTCATGATATATTCGTTGGCGCCTGCCCGGATCGCCTTGGCGATGTGGCCCACATCGTTCTCCGTGGTGCAGAAAACCACGGTCGGACGATCTCCGCCTTCTTCCTGCCGCAGCGCGGTCAGGAATTCCAGCCCGTCCATGACGGGCATATTCCAGTCGAGAAGGATCGCGTCGGGCATATCCTTGCGACAGCTCTCCAGAGCCGCCTTGCCGTCTTCGGCCTCGGCGATGGAGAAGTCGAGGTCTTCCAGGATCCGCCGCGCCACCTTTCGGATAACGCTGGAATCATCGACCACGAGGCATGTTTTCATCACCAGAACTCCTGATCACGGGGCGCGCCGGGTTACGGCTCCGTTAAGCGGCAATGGGCTCGCTCATCATGGCGCCGAGAAGGCGCTCCACATCGAGAATGACCATCAGCTGGCCGTCGAGACGATGCACGCCGGCGGAAATCTCCGCCCAGCGCTGATCGAGATTGGTCGGATTCGGCTCACGAGAGTTGGCCGCCAGCGTGAGAACCTCGCCGACCGTATCGATGACGAGCCCATAGGACTCGCTCTTGTACTCGATCCCCACCGCCATCATCGTCTGGCCGCCTTCAAGCGGCGGCAGCGACAACCGGCGGCGCATGTTGATCGCCGTGACGATACGGCCACGCAGGTTCAGCACACCCTGCACTTCCGGCTGCGCCAGCGGCACCCGGGTCACGCTTTCGGGCACGAAGACGTCATGCACCTGACTGATCTTCAGACCGAACAGCTGACCGCCAATGACGACGGTGACGTACTGGATGGCCTCGTTGCCCGAGCCGGATGCGGTTCCCGCGGCAGCTTTCTGGTTTCGGTCGTCTCTCATGCTGCAGCCCTCGTCTCGTTCGTCAGCACATCCTTGAGCGCGGCGATGAGGCCGGGCCGGTCAAACTTGGCGACATAGTCGTCAAAGCCCGCCTGACGGCCGCGTTCGATGGACGCCGGGGTGACCAGCGACGAAAGCGCCAGGACGGGAATGGAGCGGAAGCGCGGATCGCGCCTCAGCGCCTCGCAGAACTCGAAGCCGTTGACTTCCGGCATCTCGATATCGGAAACGACGACGTCGAACTTCCGACCCGATTGCAGGACCTGCACCGCGGCCCGCGCACTGTCGCATACCGTGACGTCGTAGCCCGCCGCCTTCAGCACGGGCGTCAGCATGTTGCGGAAAAAGGCCGAGTCATCGACGAAGAGCAGTGACTTCGTCAGCGCCTCGCTCGCCATTTCCTTGCGCACGAACCAGTCCTCGAAGGCCATCGGCAGGTAGTGACCGAGATCGATGATCTCCGTCGCCTTCTCCTTGATGACCGCGGAGCCGAGGATACCCGGCTGGTCGGACCCGACCTCGATATTGAGCTTGTCCTCGACGATGTCGACGATCTCGTCGACCACCAGCCCCATGGAGCGGCCGCTATCGGAGAAGACCAGCATCGGCTGCGTGCCTTCGGTGCGGTGCGCATGCGACGGCTCGATATAGACGAGCGGCATCAGCGCGCCACGATACTGCACCAGATCGCGGCCGTTGGAGCGCTCGATCTCGGAGACCTGGAATTCCTCCAGGCGCGTGACCAGCGACAGCGGCACCGCCTTGGGCTCGGCCGAACCGGCGCGGAACAGCAGCATCGACGTGGTCGCGTGATGATCGACGAACTTCTTCCGCTCGTCGTGTTCTTCCTCGTCCTGTTCCGCAAGCGCGGAGGAGGCATGGCTCGCCATGGCGCTGGCGATGCCGTTGGGATCGATGATCATGATCACCGAACCGTCGCCAAGAATGGTGTTGCCGGAGAACATCGCGATGTTGCGCAGCATGGTCGACATCGGCTTGACGACGATTTCCTCCGTGTGGAAGACGCCGTCGACGACGACACCGAACGTCTGGCTGCCGACCTGCATGACGACGATGAAGCCGTTGTCCTGGTCGAGAGCCTCGTCCGCGTTCGCGACCGTCTCCATGCCAAGCAGCGAGGAGAGATGCAGCAGCGGCAGCAGCTTGTTGCGCAGGCGCAGGACGGGCGTGTCCTTGATGCGCTCGATGCGGTGCTCGGAATTGTTCTGCACCCGTACCAGTTCCACCACCGAAAGCTGCGGGATGGCGAAGCGGTCGCCGGAGCTTTCCACGATCAGCGTGGAGACGATGGCGAGCGTCAGCGGGATCTTGATGATGAAGCTCGTGCCCTTGCCCGGCACCGACTTCAGATCCACCGATCCGCCGATCAGCTCGATGTTGTTGCGCACCACGTCCATGCCGACGCCGCGGCCGGACACGCTGGTCACCTTGGCGGCGGTGGAGAAGCCGGCCGCGAAGATCATCCTGTGGATCTGCGCGTCGGTCATCTTCTCCAGATCGGCCTCGGTGTGAAGTCCGCTCTTGATCGCCTTCGCCTTGATGGCGTCGACGTCGAGACCCTTGCCGTCGTCCTTGACCTCGATGATGATGTGCCCGCCCTCGTGATAGGCGGCGAGCGTGATCGTGCCCTGTTCCGGCTTGCCGGCGGCCTTGCGGGCCTCCGGGCCTTCCAGGCCGTGGTCGGCGGAGTTGCGCACCATGTGGGTGAGCGGATCCTTGATCAGCTCCAGCACCTGGCGGTCAAGCTCGGTATCGGCGCCGATCATCTCCAGCTCGATCGGCTTGTCCAGTTCCTGGGAAAGGTCGCGCACCACGCGCGGCAGCTTCTGCCAGGCATGTCCGATCGGCTGCATCCGCGTCTTCATGACGCCTTCCTGCAACTCGGCCGTGACATTGGAGAGCCGCTGCAGCGGAACCTTGAATTCGCTGTCCTCGTGACGACGGACAATTTCCAGAAGCTGGTTGCGCGTCAGCACCAGTTCCGAAACCATCGTCATCAGGTGTTCCAGCGTCTCGACATTGACGCGGATCGACTGGTTGGACACCGACGACTTCTTGTCGCCGGGCGCCTTTTCGTGATGGGCGTCCTCGCTCTTGCCGCCTTCCGAGATGGAGGCGACGTCGGTCGCCTTCGGTTCCGGCTCGGGCTTGGGTTCGGGAAGCTCGATCTCGATCGCGGTTTCCTGAAAGGCGCGCTCCAGTTCGTCGAGCGAAACCTCGCCCGGACGCAGCTCGCGTTCGAGAGACTGGTCGAGCGGCTTGATCGCCGCGGCATCGGCATCATGGGATGCCGTGGCCCCGGTCGCGGGCGCATCTTCGGCTTCCGCCGCTGCAGCTCCGCCGCCCTGGGCATCGTCGAAGGCGTGCTCCGACATGTATTCGAGTTGTTTGATAAGGTCGTCGTCGGAGCCCGTGGGCTCTTCGCCCTCGGCTTCCTCGAGTTCGGCGAGAATACCCTTGATGCGGTCGATCGAAGACAAGATCAGCGACACGGCCGCCTGCGTGACAGGCGCTCCGTCGCGGAACTTGCCCATCAGTGTCTCAGCGGCATGTGCCAGCGCTTCCAGACGCGGCAGACCAAGGAACCCGCAGGTCCCCTTGATCGTATGAACGAGACGGAAGATGTTATCGAGGATCGTCGCGTTGTTGGGTTCCTGCTCGAACTTCACGAGCTCCACGTCTACGACGTCCAGACTCTCGTTGGTCTCTGTCAGGAACTCACGAAGCAGATCGTCCATGTCTGGTGCCCACCCACATACTATACGGCAAAAGAGCCCACAGCTTGGCTCACGGACTGGTTGTCCGCGTCGCCAAGTGTCGGCGTAATAAGTTAAGATAGGTTGAAGCAGGGGTGGGTAATCGTGCTTCTGGAATAAGGATTTACTCGGCTGTTATAATTACCGAATCGTCCATCTTTTCCATCGAAATCGACATGTTGCTGTCGTCTGCAAGAAGGCCGGCGTAAGCGGGCTGGATCGCGTGCGCATCGATCCGTTCCACATCCTCGTTCTTGATCAGATCGGCGATCATCGTGGGGATGCGGGCGTTGAGTCCTTCCGCCGTCAGCCGGAAGATCGGCTTGGCGGCGTCCGTGTTGGTCATTTCCACGTTGATCGTGCCGCCGCGCGGGATGCACTGATTGGCGATGAGCAGCAGGTTCAGCAAGAGCTTCACCTTGTTCTTGCCCATCAGCAGACGCGGAACGTTCCAGACGAGATTCGCCTTCTCGTTCTCCATGTAGCCGGCGGAAACCGAATGGGCATCGCCCAGATCGATCTCCGCGCCGGCGGAACCTGCCGCACCGAAGGCGAGACGGGCGAACTGCAGCTTGGCGGAGGCCTGCTTGGCGCTCTTGCGGATGAGGTCCATGGCGAATTCGCGCATGTCCTCGCTGTTTTCCTCGTCGAGCACTTCCAGACCGTTGGTGATCGCGCCCACGGGCGAAATGATGTCATGGCACACGCGGCTGGCGATCAGCGCTGCGAGATCGAGCGATGACAGGTCAATCGGCTTGGCCATGAAAACCTCGGGTCCGTGGATTGTCGTGTTTCACCTGATTCGGCGCAGGCTTCACGAGGGTTACACCGACACTTCCGCCCTGCCAAGTCGCCACACCGCCAAGCCGGGGGAATTCCCGGCTCCCGCGCCGCGTGCCCCGCACCAAACCGGCTTACGGACGCATGTCGATCCGGATCTTGAAGTTGATCCGCTTGTCCCAGCTTTCGTTGGCCCGGCGCAAATAGCTGTCGGGCGCCACCAGCCAGGAGAATCGGCGGGCCGGCGAATAGAACAGATAGAGCCGCTGGTGGTAGATCGCCCAGACCCTCGGGTCGCCGGGCGAAAGCCGATCCTCGGCGAGCGCGCTCGCATCATGGCCGCCGAATTGCGGGGCATAGACCTGCGGTGCGTCCTTGAAGGCGGCCAGGTTGCCCTCGTTGACGAAGCGCCAGATCGTCCGCGACCAGACGAATTCGAAACGCGGCTTGCCCAGCCGCGGGCGCCGGTCGACGAAATAGGCGACGGGATCGTAGCCGCCGATCGCGAGCCCCGTCGCCGGATCGACGAGAACGTAGCGCTGCGGGATCGTATGGCCTGCGCCCTTCCCTTCGGCATCGCCCGTATCGGTATCGCCCGTGTTGGCGGGCTTGCGGGCCGTCTCGCCGTCGCTCTTTCCGTCCGCCTCCTGCGCGGGTGTCGTCGTCACCTGTGCCACCGCGCCGATCGCGGCCTCCGCCGCCCGAACCCCGGGCGCGGCACTCACCGTGACGAGCCCGCCGGCCGCGAGCCAGAAGCCGCAGATCGCGATTACGACGGGCAATTTGGCCTGTGGCCCAAACGTTGCCGGATTTCGACTAGACTTTGTCATCGATTCGCACCCGTGCCCCGCCGACGGGTCCTTCGCAAGACCCCCGGCAATCGCGTTCGTGCGGACCATATACCATTGATCCGGCCCCGCCGGCACGCCGTGGTAAGATCCGCGTGCTGCAGCCACCCAGCACCGAGTTCCCGAACTGGGCACAAAGGAGTTTCGTGAATGTTTCTGCCGATCAGGAAAATGGTGACGCGTCTTTCCGCGCCGGCGCTGTTCGCGGCCGCCATCCTCGCCGCGGCGCTTGCGCCCGCCACAAGCCAGGCTCAGGCCACCTACGGCGACAACGCCCCTCCCGGCAGCGAGTCCTATTCCCAGGATGAGGTCGTCGACGCCGGCCACCGCTTCTTCGGCAAGGCCGCCGGCGGGCTTGCCTCGGTCGTGGAAAACGCCGTTTCCAAGTATGGCCAGCCCAACGGCTATATTCTGGGCGAGGAAGGCTCCGGCGCCATCGTCGCCGGTGCGCGCTACGGCGAGGGCGAGCTCTATACCCGCAACGCCGGCAACCACAAGGTGTTCTGGCAGGGCCCCTCGATCGGCTGGGATTTCGGCGGCGACGGCGCCCGCGTGATGATGCTGGTCTACAACCTGCCCTCGGTCGACGCGATCTTCCGCCGCTATGTCGGCGTCAACGGCTCCGCCTATCTGGTCGGCGGCTTCGGCATGACGGTCCTGTCCAACAACGAGATCTATGTGGTGCCCATCCGCGCCGGCGTCGGCGCCCGGCTCGGCATCAATGTCGGCTACCTGAAATTCACCAACAAACCGACCTGGAACCCGTTCTGACAGCGCTGTAACCCGCCACCGGCCCGGCACTGGCCGGCGGCGAAGCCGGCACAGAGCGCCCAAGACCTGCAATTTTCCCTTCGCGATCGGCCGCGCTGCCCTTGCCCGGCGGTCGCTTTTTTTCGCTTTGGCCCGATCCGCATTCCTCGCCATTGCATCGGCGACAAAAATCGGCACGCTTAGGGACGGGATATTGCCGGGGAACGGGATATCGCCTGGGAAGCAACTGTGCGAGCGGTCGCTGCCGGTTGCGCCGTGACGGCGAGACGGAGCGTCGCCGGATTTTTTTGCACCGGATGACGCTTGTTCGGCGTCCCCACACCGCGTTGCCTGTGGTAGGAAAGCCCCGACAAGGGCATATGAATGACAGGGCGCGGGACTTGGCGGGCCGGACAACTTCCGGTATTGGGTCTTAGACTTGTCAACGGCCGGGACTTGTCAACGGCCGGCAGAAACGGCGCAGACGGGACCGGATCGTGATCAACGCGGCGATGTATTTTGCCCTCGGTTTCTTGACCGCAGGGCTCCTCATGCTGGTTCTCGGGCCCGCCTTGTGGCGCCGCGCGGTGCGGCTGACGCGGCGTTCCGTCGAAGCCACCTCCCCCATGACACTGTCCGAAGCGCGCGCCGCGCGCGATCAGCTGCGCGCCGAATACGCGGTCAAGACCCGCCGGCTGGAACTCGGCGCGGAGGGCCTGAAGGAACGCATGATCCGGCAGGAACTCGACGTCACCGAGGCCCGCGAGGCACTCAAGACCGCGGTTCTGGAACGCGACGAAAAGGCCCGCAACGTGCGCGAGCTCGAGGATCGAGAGGCGGCCCTGCGCGCCGAGATCGTGACCAGGCAGGAAGAGGTCGCGCGTCTGTCCGCGCGCCTGCGCGAAGCCGAGCGCACCCTGGTGCAGCGCGGCAAGCAGATCGCCGAACTGACCCGTGCCGCCGAACTCGCGCGTTCCGAGGATGTCGCGGCCGTGCATTCCGCCGGCATCAACATGACGGTCGTCGAGCTCGAAGAGGAAATCGCCGGCCACAAGGCGCGCCACACGGCGGACGCCAGCAGGATCATGCGCCTGGAAGGTGAGCTCGACGGCTTGCGCCGGCAGCTGGAGGACCTGGAGAAGGCCCGGCCGCACGAAGGGCCAAGGCCCCGCACCTCCGCCGACACCGCCTTGCAGAAGATGGAATCGATGATCTTCGATCTGGAAAGCCAGAAGGTCGAGTCGCAGGCCGAGATCACGCGGCTGTCGCTGCAGCTGGAAGCGTTGCGCGGCGTCTCCGGCGACAACGTCGAAGGCGTGCTGGCCTCGCTGGAAGCGGAAAACAACGCGCTTGCCGAGGAGCTCAACCGGTTGTCGGTCGAGCACGATCAGCTTCGCGGCCGTTTCGACAGGCTCAACGCCGGCGAGGAACGCGAGAACCATCTGCTGCGCGACCAGATCACCGGTCTCGCAGCCGAGATCGTCGCCCTGACGGCGGCGATGGAGGGCGAGGGATCGCAGACCGACCGCATCCTGAACGGCGGCGGCACGCCCGGCGGCAACAGCCTCGCCGACCGCATCCGCGCCCTGCGCGCCCGGGCGGGCGACCAGAAGGGCCCCGCCAAGGCCCGCGCCGGAGCGTCCTGACCGCAGTCTCGTGACCACAGCCTCATGATCGGAACCTCGTGAAAAGGCAAGGGCATGACAGCGGATCGACCGCCAGCACGCCCGCCTGCCCCCTGTTCCGTCCATCATCCCCACTCCGCCCTCGCCCGGACGGCTGCTTGGATTGACCAGACACCTGCGTGGATTGACCGGACTGCGCCGGGCAATGACGGTTGAGGGATTGGGGCGGTCGATCCGCTGTCCCCGCCGTCGGCACTGCCGCCGTTAAAGCGTTGCGCCGTGGTCGACCGTCAGGCACTGGCCGGTGATCGCCTTCGACTCGTCGCTGGCGAAGAAGAGGATCGCGGCCGCCTGATCGCCCGTCGTTGCCTCCGGGACACTCAGATCGAAGTGGCGCGCGGTGATCCCCGGCATCTGCGGATCGAACGTCGCCAGCGCCTCCGGCGTGTTGAGTTCCGTCGGCGTCGGCCCCGGCAGCGTGGCGTTGCAGCGGATCCCCTTTCCCGCGAACTGGATGGCGATGTTGCGCGTCAGCGCGATCACTCCGGCCTTGGCCGAGGAATAGGCCGCCCCGGCGAGACCGCGTGCACCGATCGACGAGATATTGATGATGCTGCCCGACGATTGCGCCTCCATGTGCTTCAGCGCCGCCCGGCAAAGCCGGAACACGCTGGTCAAGTCCACCGCGACCACCTGGTTCCACAACTCGTCCGTGGTCCGCGTCGTCGGCATGTGCTTGTCGGGAATACCGGCATTGTTGACCAGCACGTCGATGCGGCCGAAGCGCTCTATGACCGTATCGATGACCCTGTCGCAGGCGCATGGCCCGGTGAGGTCCGCGACCACGTAATCGGCCTTGCCGCCCGCCGCGGCGATCTCGTCGCGCACCTTCACAAGCCGCGCTTCACGGCGCGCCACGAGCACGACGGTAGCCCCTTCGCGCGCAAAGACCCGGGCAGTCGTTTCTCCGATCCCCGAACTGGCGCCGGTGACGAGGGCGATCTTTCCTTCCAGACGAGCCATGTGTGACGTCTCCTGTGCTTGGTTTCAGGAAACGCTCCTACGTGACAAACGTCGATTGCGGAAATTCTGTTTCGGATAGTCATTATACACCAATGACATAGCCGACAGATCGCATCGCGGGTCGGCGGATGCGCCGGTTTGTCAGTATGGAAGTCCGACATAGTTCTCCGCCAGCGCGGCGGCGCCGGCCCGCGACGAGGTGACATAGTCGAGTTCGGCCACCTGCATCCTGGCGTCGAAGCAGGATGCTTCAGGGAAGGTGTGCATGAGATTGGTCATCCACCAGGAGAATCGCTCCGCCTTCCAGATCCGCCTCAGCGCGTTTTCCGAATACCGCTCGATCAGTTCGCCCTCGCCGCTGCCGTAGTGAGCGATCAGCGCGCTCGACAGATAGTGAACGTCGGATGCCGCCAGATTGAGCCCCTTGGCGCCCGTCGGCGGCACGATGTGAGCGGCATCGCCCACCAGGAACATCCGGCCGAACTTCATCGGCTCTGCGACGAAGCTTCTGAGTGGCGCGATGGTCTTCTCGATCGAGGGACCCGTGACGATGGTATCGGCGGCCTTGTCGTCGATGCGGCGGCGCAATTCGTCCCAGAAACGCGCGTCGGACCATGCCTCCACCTTGTCGTCGAGCGGCACCTGCACGTAGTAGCGCGACAACATCGCCGAGCGCATGGAGCACAGCGCGAAACCTCGTTCGTGGCGGGCATAGATGAGTTCATCGGAAACCGGCGGCGTCTCGGAAAGAATGCCGAGCCAGCCGAAGGGATAGACGCGCTCGAAGGTCTTCAGCGAATCCTGCGGCGCGCTTGCCCGCGACACGCCGTGATAGCCGTCGCAGCCGGCGATGAAATCGCAGTCGATGCGGTGCTCCACGCCGTCCTTGCGATAGGTGACCCAGGGCTTCGTCGTATCGAAATCGTGCAGTTCGACGCCCTCGGCCTCGTAGACGAGCTGCGCGTCGGCGGCACGGCGCGCATCGACCAGATCGCGGGTGACCTCGGTCTGGCCGTAGACCATCACGGTCTTGCCGGTCAGCGCCTTGAAATCGATGCGGTGGCGGGTGCCGTCGAAGCACAGTTCTGTGCCGTCGTGAACGAAGCCTTCGCCATGCATGCGCTCGCCCACACCCGCGGCGTCCAGCATGTCGACGAGCCCCTGCTCGAGAACGCCGGCGCGAATGCGGCCGAGAACATAGTCGAGCGACTTGCGCTCGAGAACGACGCTGTCGATGCCGGCATTGTGCAGGATCTGCGACAACAGCAGGCCGGACGGGCCCGCGCCGATGATGGCGACCTGGGTACGCATGAATTTTCCTCCCCTGTCGGCCTGCCGACGCATGTGTGCGCAGTTGAGCCGAGATCTCCTCCCCTGCGGTCAGCAAGACCCGCAGTCCGACAGGAAACTAGGGAGCACAATGACGCGCGACGATGAAGGAAAGCCGGAAAGGCTTGAACATTTGCCGGAACGGCAGGGCGCTGGCGCCGGCTTGAAACCCTGTTTCCTTGGTCTCGCTCTCTCCAGCGTCATCAACTCGGTTGCCGAAAACGCGGAAAGCCGGCCCCGCGCCGCGCGCCTTCCATCGTCATCGCCCGGCGAAGTCCGGGTGATCCTGCACGCGCCGCGTCTGCCGCAGCCGGCGATGGATTGCCCGGACGAAGCCGGGCAATGACGGATGAGGGGTATGGGCGGGAAGCACATTTTGCAAACGGACAGGGGCGGTCGTCGCAAGGTTGACGACGCCCCCTGAGCCCGCTACCGGCGCTTGCGGCCGGTGACCATGGCGCGAACGAGGTTCTCGCCGTGTTCGAAGCTCGCCAGCACGACGCCCGCCACATGGAGGAGGACGAGGCCGAGGGTCAGGTTGACGGCGAGTTCATGAGCCTCTTCCACCCACTCGATGCCCCAGAAGCGGTCGGTGGTCATCATGATGCCGGTGCCGGTGATGATGGCCAGCATGACCAGCAGCGCGATCACCATCGCTCCACCGGCCGGATTGTGGCCGATATGGCGCGGCGCCTTCATCCGGACGCTGTCGCGCAGGAAGCCGATGACGGTGGCAGGACCGCGCACGAAATTGGTGAAACGGGCGTGATGGGGCCCCACGAGCCCCCACAGGATGCGGAACGCGACGAGGCCGACGATCACGTAACCCGCCGTTTCATGAGCGCTTTTCCATTCGTCGCCCGTCAGATAGGCGAAGGCGAAACAGGCGACGAGGCTCCAGTGGAAGAGGCGCACGAGCGGGTCCCACACCCGGACCTCGTCCGGCCGCTGATCGCGGCCGGAACGGGTCGCCTCGGTGGCGGCATCCATCAGTCGTCCCCGTCGGCACCGACGATCTTGCCGGAGACCGGGTTCATCAGGAGTTCGGCGCGCTTGCCGGCCTTGTCCTTCGTGTAGAGCTCGTAGCAGCCCTTCTCCACCTTCACGCGGCGCACTTCGTAACCCATCGTCTCGCCCTTGGCCTTGGCCGCATCCTGGCTCATCCACTGAGCCTTCGGCGCATTGCCGCAGCCGCCCTCGCCCTCGGAAGCCTGAGCCGCGCCGACAGCCAGCGCACCGGCGCCCGCCGCCAGAAGGGCGGCACATGCGAATGTCGAAATCTTACCCATGGTCTTTATCCTTGTCCGGTTTCACAATCAGCGGGTGGATCCGGCTACCCCGGCACCCCGCCCGATGACAGGAGCGACCCTAGAGACTGTCGGCTGACCGCTGTCTGACAGGCATTGTCAGGTATTTGTCATGCGCCAGGAGCGACAACAGGCCATGTACACACGCGCGATTCCCCTCTTGCTGTCCTTACCCCGGCGCCGACTTGCGGTCGTCGCGGCGGCGCTCGCGGTTACAACCGCGCTGACGCTCGCCGCCGCCCATGCGGACACCGACCATGACGGCAGCGGACACAAGAATCGCACGGAGCACGAGCTCACCTCGCAGGACCGGGCCATCCGCCTGCGCGAAAGCGGGGCGATCCTGCCGCTTGTCGACATCATCCGGCTCTCCGGCGTGGAACGCGCCGGCAAGGTCATCGGTGTGGAACTGGAGACAGAAGACGGCCACCCGGTCTACGAGCTCAAGGTGCTGACCGAGGAAGGCCGCGTGCGCGAATACCACATCGACCCGTCGAACGGGCGCATTCTGGAGGTAGACTGACGATGCGCATCCTGCTGGTGGAAGACGACCGCCGCATCGCGACAGATATCGAGGATATCCTCAAGGAAGCAGGCTTCACGGTCGAACACGCGGCCGACGGCAACGAAGCCTGGTTCCTTGGGGATACGGAGGAGTATGCCGGCGTGGTGCTCGACCTCGGCCTTCCCGGACTCGACGGGCTTACCATCCTGAAGCGCTGGCGGGCCAACGGGCGCAGCTTTCCCATCCTTGTTCTCACCGCGCGCGGCGCCTGGATGGAGCGGGTGGAAGGCATCGAGGCCGGGGCCGACGACTATCTCGCCAAACCCTTCCAGATGGAGGAGCTGCTGGCCCGGCTGCGCGCCATCATCCGCCGTGCCGCCGGGCACGCCACCGCAAACCTGTACCTTGGCGATCTCGTGCTTGACCCCAAGCACAAGCAGGTGTCGCTGAAGGGCCGCGCGCTGAACCTGCCGCCGCAGGAATACCGCCTGCTTGCCTATTTCATGCACCACCAGGACCGGGTCGTAACCCATACCGAGCTGATCGAGCATCTTTACGGGCCCGACGCCGACTGCGACGAGAACACCATCGCGGTGATGATCGGCCGGCTGCGACGCAAGATCGGCGCCGACCGCATCCGCACCCGGCGCGGCTTCGGCTACATTGCCGAGACCCCGGCAAGGCAGACACACTGATGCGGGCGCTGCCGGGGCCTTCGTCGCTGCGCGCGCGGCTTCTCGTCTTTTCCGCCGTCATCGTCGTCGCCGCCCTGGCGCTGTCCGCCTTTGGCCTCATCGCCATTTTCACCCGCCAGTACGAAACGCGCATCGACGCCGAGCTCGACACCTTCATCACCCAGCTCGTCGCCGCCGTGTCGATCGATGCGCAAGGCACCGTCGAGCTTGACCGCGATCTCGCCGACCCGCGATTTTCCCAACCGCTTTCAGGCCTTTACTGGAGCATAACCGCGACGGGAAGCGGCCAGGTCCTGCGCTCGCGCTCGCTTTGGGACGCGACACTTCCCCTGCCGAGCGACGAACTCTCCACCGGTGCCCCGCATCGTCACGAGATCGTCGGGCCGGGACGCGAAAAGCTGATCGTGCGCGAACGGCTGGTGACCCATCCCGCGCCTTCGGGCGCGATCGGGCTGCGTGTCGCGGTCGCCATCGATGCCGGCGAGATCGCCGAGGCGCGGCGCGACTACACGCTCGCCATCCTGCCCTCGCTCGCCCTGCTGGCATTGGCGCTGATCGCGGCGGCCGCGATCCAGACCTATGTCGGCCTGCGCCCGCTACGCCGGCTGGAACGCGACGTCGCGAAAATCCGCGACGGCCGCGCGCAGACGCTGCCCGGCAACCAGCCCGACGAGGTGATGCCGCTGATCGATGCCGTCAACGACCTTTTGGGCGATCAGGAAAAGGCCATTTCCCACGCCCGCGCCCGCGCCGCCGATCTCGCCCACGGCCTGAAGACGCCGCTCACCGTTCTCGCCTCCCTCGCCGCGCGGCTCCGGCGCGAGGGAGCGGAGGCAGCCGCCGGCGATATCGAGACGGTGGCCTCGGACATGCGCCGCCAGATCGAGCATCAGCTCGTCCTCGCCCGCATCCGCACCCGCGCGCACGGCCGCTCCGCCGCGCGCACCGAACTCAGACCCCAGATCGACCGGCTGGTGCGCACGCTGAAGCAGACGCCGGACGGCGAAGCGCTCGACTGGCAGATCGCAGTGAAGCCCGGCGCGACGCTCGCCATCGACGTGGCCGATCTTCTGGAGCTTCTCGGCAATCTTCTCGACAACGCGGTGAAATGGGCCACCCACCGGATTGAGATCAGCATGCCGGAGGCGGACGGACTGAACGTTCTGGAGATCGCCGATGACGGACCGGGCATGAGCGAGGAGGACCTGACCCATGCCTTCCGACGTGGCGTGCGGCTCGACGAGCACCGCCCGGGCCACGGCTTCGGTCTGGCCATCGTGGAGGAGATCTGCGAGGCCAACGGCATCGCCGTCACGCTGCGCCGGCGCGGCGAGGGCGGACTGGCGGTGCGGCTGGAGCAGGCGCGCGGTTGAAGCGGCGTGAACGCACCAGTGCCGCGAAAGCACCAATGGCGTCGACCGGGCAACAACCATCATACGGGGGGAAGAAGAAGTGGTACTCCCAAGGGGAATCGAACCCCTGTTTCTGCCGTGAGAGGGCAGCGTCCTAGACCGCTAGACGATGGGAGCAGCGGTGTCGCGCGATTTCCTTGCGCGATGGGAGGCGGATATAACCTGTGGGGATCAGCATTGCAAGAGGGGGAAACCGGTTCAATCGCTTTCTTTGTCGCTATCCCCAGGCTGGTTGAAGAAGGGGCCGGAAACCCTGCTTTCTCCGTCATCATTCCCCGGCGAAGTTCGGGGGATCCATCGCCGCTCCGTCCCGGACAAGATCGCCACTGACGTGACACGGCGCGAACGGGTCCCTCTCTCCCATGGGGAGAGGACCTGGGTGAGGGGTATCGCCCCCTCGTGGAGACGGAGAATGCACCCTAGCGCGGAACGAAATCCGTGCGGCCCAGCAGCTTGCCCGTCGTGGCATCGAATTGCAGCAAGGCGCGGGCGGTGCCCTCTTCCACCAGCATGAACAGGCGCGCGCCGTCGACCTGGGTGGAAAGCACGCGCGCATCCGGACCAACGGAAATCGTCGCCGCCATCTGGGCGCCGGAAACGGCGCTCGCGCTGTCGCTGCGCGCGTTCACCTTGTAGATGATCGCGGAAAACACCGCGACAAGCCCCGCCACCATGATAAGGGAGGAGAATAAGACGAGTCGCTTCAACTTGGCCTGCAGCCGTTCGGCGGCCGGGTCGAGCGGCTTTTCTTTTTCGTCGTCAAAGGCAGGATCGGACATGGCGGACGGGCCCAGCGAAGAACGGGTGAATATGGAACTGACGGTCGAAGCAGGCGATGCCGGCGAGCGGCTGGATGCCTGGCTTGCGAAAAGCGCCGGCACCTTTTCCCGCAACCGCTACAAGGACCTGATCAAGCAGGGCCAGGTCACGGTCGGCGGGCGGACCATAGTCGAGCCCAAGTACCGGGTCAACGAAGGCGAAACCGTGCGCCTCAGCGAGCCGGAACCCGAAGACGCGACGCCGCAGCCCGAAGACATTCCGCTCTCCGTCGTCTACGAGGACGACGACCTGATCGTCATCGACAAGCCGGCCGGCCTCGTGGTGCATCCCGGCGCCGGCAACTGGACGGGAACGCTTGTCAACGCGCTGCTGTTTCATTGCGGCGACAGCCTGTCCGGCATCGGCGGCGTGCGCCGGCCGGGCATCGTCCACCGCATCGACAAGGACACCTCCGGTCTGCTGGTGGTGGCGAAATCCGACGTGGCCCACCAGGGGCTTTCCGCACAGTTCGCCGATCATGGCCGCACCAGCGCGCTGGAGCGTGCCTACAGCGCGCTGGTGTGGGGCGCGCCTCCAGGCCTGAAGGGCACCGTCGACGCGCCGCTCGCCCGCTCCACCAACAACCGGCTGAAGATCGCGGTCGTGCGGCCTGAATCCCACGGCGCGCGCCACGCCGTCACGCACTGGCAGCTGAAGAAGCGCTACGGCTCCAGGGACGGGGATTCCCTCGCCTCGCTGATCGAGTGCCGTCTGGAGACCGGCCGCACCCACCAGATCCGCGTCCACATGGCCCATATCGGCCATCCGCTGGTGGGAGATGCCGATTACGGCGCCCATTTCCGCACCAAGGTGAACCGGCTGCCGGAAGGATTGCGCGAACAGGTGGCGGGCTTCGGCCGCCAGGCGCTGCATGCGGGACTTCTGGCCTTCGAACATCCGGTTACCGGTGAGGTCATGCGCTTTGAAAGCCCGCTTCCGCCCGATTTGGCGGAACTCGTTGAGAGTTACGAAACTTTAAGCTGACTGAGCCGTGTTTTCGTCGCAATAGTCCCTATATTACATAGGGCGGACGCGCCCTTGTGGGCGTCCGAACAAGAGATCTTGCCCGAAATTGGGGAGATCCGTGTCACGATGAAGGAGGGTGCATTTAATGGCCCAGGCAACGGTACCGGCGATTTCAGCCGGCGAGAATGGACTTTCTCGTTACCTTACCGAAATCCGGCGGTTTCCCATGCTGGAACCGCAGGAAGAATACATGCTGGCCAAGCGCTATCAGGATTACGAGGATCCCGAGGCCGCGCACAGGCTCGTCACATCCCACCTGAGGCTCGTCGCCAAGATCGCAATGGGCTATCGCGGCTATGGCCTGCCCATCGGCGAGGTGATTTCGGAGGGCAATGTCGGCCTGATGCAGGCCGTCAAGCGCTTCGAGCCGGACAAGGGCTTCCGGCTGGCCACCTATGCCATGTGGTGGATCAAGGCCTCCATTCAGGAATATATCCTTCGCTCGTGGTCGCTCGTGAAAATGGGCACGACCGCGAACCAGAAGCGGCTGTTCTTCAACCTGCGCAAGGTGAAGGGACAGATTCAGGCACTGGACGAAGGCGACCTGAAGCCGGAGGACGTCACCACCATCGCCACCCGGCTCGGCGTGTCCGAGGCCGAGGTGATCTCGATGAACCGCCGGCTGTCCGGCGACACCTCGCTCAACGCCCAGATCCGCAATGACGGTGATGGCGGCGGCGAGTGGCAGGACTGGCTGGTGGACAACAGCGACAGCCAGGAAACGGTGCTCGCCGAACAGGAAGAGTTCGACCATCGCCGCTCCATGCTGAAGCGCTCGCTCGATGTGCTGAACGACCGCGAACGCCGCATCTTCGAAGCGCGCCGCCTGTCGGAAGACCCGATCACTCTGGAAGACCTTTCCGGCGAATTCGGCGTCTCGCGCGAGCGCGTGCGCCAGATCGAGGTTCGCGCCTTCGAGAAAGTGCAGAGCGAGATGAAGAAGCTCGTCGCGCTGGACGCGCAATCCCTCGTGACGACCGAGGCCGTCCCGGCCTGAGGGCCGGGGCGCGTAAAGACATGACGACATCCGGCCCCGTGAGAGCGGGAGCCGCGCGAAAAGGGACGGCACATGGTGCCGTCCCTTTTCGTTTTGAATATCCCTCCCCGGCTCAGCGCGTGCGGGCGTGCCGACCGCCGGCGAGGCGGTGCCGGTAGGCCCGTGCCAGCCGCTCCGGGCCGCTCGCCAGGAAATCACTCTGGCCGGGATCGTCCCCCGCCATTTCCAGAAGATCCGCCTCGATCTCCTCATGCGTGCGGATGCGCCCGTCCGCCAGGATATGGCCGATCCTGACACCCCGTTCCTTCAGCGCGCGCGAAACCAGCAGGCAGCGATGACAATCGAGCGGATCGCGTTCGGCGCACATCAACGCGATGCGATAGCGCTTCGCCCCCGCCATCACCCGGTCGAGCCCGGCGGCGAACTCCGCGGTTCGCGCGACCTTCTCGTAATCGGCCCGCCCCTGCCGGTGGAGCGCGGGATCGGACGGCCGTCCGCCGAGCTCGGCGCCCAGATGCACATAGGCGATGGCGTGGGGGCTGAGCGCCTCCGCCAGCGCCTCGCGGTTGAAGCGGGCCATGTGGCGCGAATAGGGGATGGAGCGCACGTCGGCCAGCGCCGTCACGCCCGCCCCGCGCAAAAGGGCGATGAACGTCTCCAGCGTATGCGTCGAGTGGCCGATCGTGAGGATATCCGCGTCCCGGTTTTCCATCGTCTCACCTGGTGCGGGCGCCACACCTTGTGCGGGCATTGCCCCCTGCGCGCTATTGCCCGTTGAACGTCTTCGTACGTCCATGATAGCGGCCATTGAAGGCAATCGCGTACGAGGAAAGGCCCCGAATCGATGCGTACAGGCGACCTGATCTTCTCCGCGATCGGACACGAGGACAACGCCATCTCGGCCGTCACCGTGGGCTATCGCGGCGCCCGGCTCAATCACATGGGTGTCGTCGCCATCGCCTCGTTCGGCGATTTCGTGCTGGAGGCCTTCTATCCGGAGGTCAAGCTCACGCCGTTCGAGAACTTCGCGCGTCGCTCTCGCGATGACGCGGGCCGCGAAAGGCTGATGGTCGGGCGCCTTGACGAGAGCCACACCGCCCTCATAGAGCCTGCCCTGAACTATGGCCTGGCGCTGTGCGAGATGCCCTATGACGAGCTCTACCTGACCGGCAACGGCGCGCTCTATTGCTCCGAGCTGGTGGTCAACATGTTTCGCCACGCCAATGGCGGCGCGCCCTTTTTCATCGAGGAGCCGATGAGCTTCCGCGATATCGAGACCGGAAAACCGCATCCCACCTGGATCGAGTATTACGCCTGTTTCGGAATGGACGTACCGGAAGGCGCGCCGGGATCGAACCCCGGGGCCATCAGCCGCGACGACCGGCTGGAGATCTACGACATCACCGGCCCCATCCCCGGACTGGAACAGGAACTGCTGTAGAGGGCACGGGCAAGCTCGCGCGGGCAGCGCCGGCCCGGCCTGCGCACGGGCGAGGACCCGCCCGGCGAATTGGCCCCCTCTCCCATGGGGAGAGGGCTGGGGTGAGGGGTGTAGGGCTCTGCGTACCCATGAAAACCCCATACCCCTCACCCGCCGCGTCGCGGCGACCTCTCCCCATGGGAGAGGTTATTGGTGCAAGCGGAAGGTTCCGCCCCCGATCCGTATGCACCACCGCTCCCTCTGCCCGAACCCGGTTCCCGCCAGCTCCCTCGCAACCTGCCCGCTCCCGCCGCCCCTCCCCTCCCTCTCTGCCCGCTATCGCCCGCGCCGCCGGCCCCATTGATCATTGTCAGTGACAGCGAGCCTCTTTCATGCGCTAATACGCATATGCTGATTCAAGCGAGCACAAGCCATGGTCCTCTCCGTTCTGTCCGCCCTTGCCGAACCCACACGCCTTGAAGCGATACGTCTTCTCAAGGATGGCACGGAGCATTGCGTGTGCGAGCTGATGCAGAAGCTCGACGCCACGCAGAGCCGCATGTCCCGTCACATGCAGGTTCTCAAGCGGGCGGGGCTCGTCTGCGACCGACGCGATGCGCAATGGGTCCGCTACCGGCTGAACCCGGACCTTCAACCCGAAATCAGGGCGATCCTGGATGCGGTGTTCGACGCCGCGCAAGCACAGGAAAGGAAGGCGGCATGAGTACGGAGACCACCAGCCCCGTCAGGGGCCCCCGTCCGGACTGGTACTGGCACGCGGGTGTCGTCGGCGCGCTCGTCGTCTGGTGGCTGGTCTACAGCCAGCTGATACCCGTCGCCGAATGGCTGACGGCGCTGTTGCCGGTCGAGCGGCACAGCCACACCGGCGAGGCCTTCGCCTTCTTCTTCTACGACGTGCCCAAGGTCATGATGCTGCTGACGCTCATCGTCTTCGCCATGGGCGTGGTAAGGTCCTTCTTCAGCCCGGAAAAGACCCGCGCGCTGCTTTCCGGCCGGGCCGAGGGCGTGGGCAACGCGATGGCGGCCTGCCTCGGCGTGCTGACACCGTTCTGCTCGTGCTCGGCCGTACCGCTGTTCATCGGCTTCGTCTCCGCCGGCATCCCTCTCGGCGTCACCTTCTCCTTCCTGATCGCCGCGCCGATGGTCAACGAGGTGGCGCTGGTGCTGCTCTTCGGCCTCGTCGGCTGGAAGGTCGCGGTGACCTATCTCGCCTTCGGCCTCGCCATCGCCATCGTCGCCGGTTTCATCATCGGCAAGCTCCATCTGGAAGGCTGGCTGCAGGACTGGGTGCGCGACATCCATTCCGGCGCCACCGCCCCCCAGGAGATGGAGGGCGAGAGCCTGACCATGGTGGAGCGCTACCGGCTGGGCCTAGAGGCCGTGCGCGAGATCTTCGCCCGGGTGTGGATCTGGATCATCCTCGGCATCGGCGTCGGCGCGCTGATCCACGGCTATGTGCCTGAGGATCTGATGGCCTCCATCATGGGCGCGGATGCCTGGTGGTCGGTGCCCGCCGCCGTCGTCCTCGGCATTCCCATGTACACCAACGCCGCCGGCGTCATCCCCATCGTCGAGGCGCTTCTGGGCAAGGGCGCGGCACTCGGCACAGTGCTCGCCTTCATGATGAGCGTGATCGCGCTGAGCTTGCCGGAAATGATCATCCTCCGCCAGGTCCTGACGCTACGCCTGATCGGCGTCTTCATCGCCGTCGTGGGCACCGGCATCCTCGCCGTCGGCTTTTTGTTCAACCTGATCTTCTGATGAAAGGAACTGCCATGAAAACCGTCAAGGTCTACGGCCCCGGCTGCAAGCGCTGCGAAACCACCGAGAAGATGGTCCGCGATGCGGCCGAAAAGCTCGGCATGGAAATCGAGGTGGAAAAGGTAAGCGATCCGAAATCGATCGCCATGGCCGGTGTCATGTCGACGCCGGGTATCGCGGTCGACGGCAAGCTCGTCCACGCAGGCGGTCTGCCGGATGCGGGCAAGCTCGAGGGCTGGCTCAAGGGTTGAGACGCGGAAAGGACCCGGGGAAAGACACAGGGCGCCCCAAGCGGGCAGTCTTGCTCTCCCTCTCCCGCCGCGAGTAAGAAGGGGCCGACGGGTCAGTTTCGCGGCGCGTCTCCCGGGCCGGGACATGGCCCCAAGAATGAGGCATTCGCGACCATGACATCGGCCCTTGTCATCATTGACATGCAGATGGAGATGCAGGCGCGTCTCGACGCCGGGCGTGACCATGTCGGTTCGCACGCCCCGGCGAATATCGCGGCACTTGCCGCCGCCTTCCGCGCGGCCGCAAGACCGGTCGTCCACATCCGGCACCGCGACGACGATCCGGCCTCGCCGCTCCACCCGGAGGCACGGGGCTACCCCGCGATGCCCTGCGCTCAGGCGGACGCGGGCGAGCCGGTCTTCGTCAAGACGACGTCCTCCGGCTTCGCCTCCACCGATCTCGAGGCGTATCTGCGCACGCACGGCATCACGCACCTCTTCGTCACCGGCGCGGTCGCGGGCTTTTGCGTCAACTCCACGATCCGCGCCGCGGCCGACCTCGGTTTCCGGGCTAGCATCGTTCGCGATGCCGTTATCGGCTTCGACCTGCCGAAGGCCGGGCTTTCAGCCCGCACCATCTTCGATGTGACCATCGCCCAGCTGGACGGCGAGTTCGCCGAGGTCGTCGATACCGCCAGCGTCCTCGCCGCCTGAGGCCTGAGCCCGCCGGCGCTACTCCTTCTGATCGAGCCCGAAGGCCGGATGGTGGATGAGCTCACCCATCGGCTCGCGTGTGCCGAACGGCAGGCCCATGACGTTTTCCGCCGGCACGCCGGCAACCGTCAGCCCGGCGAAGCTGCGAAAGCCGAAGCGGCCGTAATAGTCGGGATAGCCGACCAGCACGAAGCCCAGGCTTTGCCCACCGGCCTCCCCGGTTTTCAGCTCTTCGATCGCCGCCTTCATCAGCGCGGAGCCGATGCCCCGGCCCTGCCACGCGGGCAGGACCGCGAGCGGGCCGACCAGGAACCACCCGGCCTCCTCCCCCACGCGGGCCTCGGAAATGGCGATGTGGCCGACGATCCGGCCCTCCTCCTCCGCCACCAGCGACAGCGCCAGCGCACCGGCGGCGCGCATGCCGATGACGATATCGGCCTCCCGCCCGGTGGAATGCTGGGCGCTGAGGAAGGCCTCAGCGATGAGGCGCGATATGGCGGGACAATCCCGCGCGGTTTCCTTGCGGATCTGCATGTCAGTTCCCCTGCCCATGTCAGGCTCCCTTGTTGTCGAATTGCGCGCGCACCGCCCGGCGGCCGCGATAGGTGATGATGTAAGGCTTGCCGCCTTCAGAGCGGATCAACCGCTTGCGACGCAGCGACTGGAACACCTGCAAGGTGCAATCGGACAGAACCTGACCCTCGCGGGTCACGCAGATGACCTCGTTGACCTTTCGGCCCCCGCCTTCGCCCATGTCTCGCTTGTGGTGGATACGGCCGCCCAGGGCCAGCACGTGCAACGCACGTTGCTCGTAACGGGAGATATTCATGGAAGTCTCGTGTGATGGACGCAAACATACCCGCGCCGGCCGCAACGCTGACCAGCGGGTCTATCGGTTTACGAGGCTCTCCGTCACGCGGAGAGCCTGATCACACAAGCTCTGACATCCAGTCTCCATAAAGGTGCCGCTTCGGGCACGCGAGCAAGATAGGCATCCCCGCCCGCCCGCGCAACGCCTGCCCCCACCCCTGCGACGAACTTGCCCGCGTCTCCCCCCTCGCCTACCGTGACCGGATCGCCGGCGTATCCCGCGCACCGGCCCGCCGTTCATCCGGATCGCTCGCATGGCCGCCCGACGTCCGAACCGCAACAAGACCGTCCTCGTCGTCATCGCCGGCGTCGTGATGCTCGCCATCACGGTTGGCCTGCGGCTTGCCGATCCGCCCTTTGTGGCGGCGGTGCGCGAGCTCACCTTCGACTATTACCAGCGCCTGTGGCCGCGCGAATACCAGGCGCTGCCGGTGCGCATCGTCGATATCGACGATGCCTCCCTGAAGGAATTCGGGCAGTGGCCCTGGCCACGCACGCGGATCGCGAAGCTCGTGGACAGGCTCACCGAGCTGGGCGCGGCTTCCATCGCCTTCGACATGGTCTTTTCGGAGGCCGACCGCACCTCGCCCGCCCGTTTCGCCGAAAGTATCGATCTCGGCGGCACCCCGGATGCCGCGCGCGTACGCGCGCTTCTCTCGCGCCTGCCTGACAACGACACCACCCTCGCCGAAACGCTGGTGGACAAGCCCGTCATCCTCGGCTTCGCCGCACTGACCAACAAGAGCGGCGGCCTCCCTCAGCCAAAAGCCGGCGTGGCCTTCGCCGGCACCGACCCCACGCAAATCCTTTCCCCCTTCGCCTCCGCCCTCACCAGCTTGCCGAAATTGCAGGAGGGAGCATCCGGCGCCGGCGGCATCTCGCTTTCGCATGCCGATACCGGCGGTGTGGTGCGCCGCATTCCGCTGCTCTTCTCAAGCGGCAAGGCCCTCTACCCGAGCCTCGCGATCGAGGCGCTGAGGCTCGCGCAGGGGGCGAGCGGCTTCCTGGTGCGCTCCACGGGGGCCAGCGGAGAGGCCGATACCGGACGCCCGGCAATCGCGGCCGTGCGCGTCGGCGCCTTCACCATTCCCACCACCGCCGACGGGGAATTATGGGTCTACTACACGCCCGCGCGGGCCGAGCGCTACGTCTCCCTGCGCGACCTGTTCGATCCACAAAGGCAAGCGGCGGTCCGCGACCGGCTGGAAGGCAACATCGTCTTCGTCGGCACCTCCGCCGTCGGCCTCAACGATATCCGCGCCACGCCGCTGGGCGGTCTGGTTCCCGGCGTCTCGGTCCATGCCCAGGCGGCCGAACAGATCATCGCCGGCACCTATCTCAGCCGTCCCGACTGGGCCGACGGGCTGGAAAACCTGATCACGGTTGCGCTCGGGCTGCTCGTCATCGCCGCGCTGGTGGCGACGGGTCCGGTGCCGTCTGCCGTCATTGGCGCCGTGCTGGCTCTATCGGGTGTGGCGGTCGCCGTCTTCGCCTTCCGCGAGGCGTCGCTGCTGATCGATCCGATCTACCCGTCGCTCTCCGCGCTTGTCGTCTATGGCGGCGCGGCACTTCAGCAATACATCGTCTCCGACCGCGAAAAACGCTTCGTGCGCCGCGCCTTCGCGCAATACCTGGCGCCGGAACTGCTGTCCAAGCTGGAGGAACAGCCCGATGCGATGAAGCTCGGCGGCGAGATGAGGGCGCTCTCCATCATGTTCATGGACGTGCGCGGTTTCACGCCGATCTCGGAGATGCTCGCGCCGCAGGATCTCGTCCACTTCCTCAACACGCTCCTGTCGCCGCTCTCCGACGCCATCCAGCTTCAGGCCGGCACCATCGACAAGTATATCGGCGACAGCATCATGGCGTTCTGGAACGCGCCGCTGGAAACCCCGGATCACGCCGCGCTCGCCTGCCGCGCCGCCCTGAGGATGCGCGAGATCGTGGTGGAACTGAACGCGGCCGATGCCTTCGGCTTCAAGGCCGGCCACAAGCCGATTCAGGAGGTTCAGATCGGCGTCGGCATCAACACCGGGCCGGCTTGCGTCGGCAACATGGGATCGGACAGGCGCTTCAACTATTCGGTCGTCGGAGATGCGGTGAACGTGGCGGCGCGCATCGAATCGAGCTGCAAGGCCGTGGGCTCGGAGCTTCTGGTATCCGAAGATACGGTCAGGGCAGCTCCGGGTTTCGCGTATCTGGAGGCCGGCGAGATCCCGCTCAAGGGCAAGTCCCAGCCCGTCGCCCTTTTCGCGCTCGCCGGCGACCAGGCGCTGGCCGCGACACCGGAATTCGCGGCTTTGAAGACGCAGCACGAGAGACTGATCGCCGCCTGGCACGCGGGCGACGGATGGAAGGCCGACATGGCGCTGACCGCCTGCCGAAAGGCCGCCCCGGATCATCTCGCCACCTTCTACGACCGCTTCGCCGACCGCGTGGCAACGATACGGGGCGGAAAGACGTAGCGCTGCGTCCGGAACAGAACGCGAGCGCGGGAACCTGTGGGGGCTCCTCCGTCATCAAGCCGGTTGTCCCGAATGCGGAAGCGGGCCCCGCTCCCTCATCCCTCATCGAGCCTGTCTCCGCAATTGCGGAAGCGGGCCCCGATCCCTCACCCGTCATCACCCGGCGAAGTCCGGGTGATCCAGCGCTTTCCCCATACGCCGAGGCCGCTGGATTGCCCGGACTTACGCCGGGCAATGACGGTGGAGAGAGGGCGGCCTGACGCCTTCGAAGCGCGCCGCCAATCGGCCCCTACCTGAGCTCCACCGCGATATCCTCGACCTTCGGGGCCTTTTCGATCAGCCCGGCCTTTTCCATGAAGGCGCCGAACCGTTCATAGCGGCCGGCATCGAGCGCGGCCGGGCGCTTGGCGAAGCGCGGCACGGAATCGTACCAGGACTTCTTCGTCAGATCGTCGTCGATGTCGGAATGGTTCTTCACGAAGAGCTTCAGCCCCTCTTCCGGGTGGTTGGTCAGGAACACCGTCGCCGCCTCCACCGCGCGCAGGAAACGCGGCAGGCGGTCGTCGTCGAGCTTGTCCTTGTTGGCGATGTAGATCAGCTCGTCATAGGCCGGCACGCCGTGCTCTTCCGGGTAGATCGCGAAGCCCGGGTTGCCTTCCGCCTCCAGCTGATTGAGCTCGATGTTGCGATAGGCGCCGACGACCGCATCCACCTGACCGGAAAGCAGCGCCGGGGTCAGCGCGAAGTTGACGTTGATCATCTCCACGTCCTTTTCCGACAGGCCCACGGTGCCGAGCATGGTCGACAGGATGGCGTCCTCGAAGCCGGAGATCGAGAAGCCGACCTTCTTTCCCTTCAGGTCCGCGAGTGACTTGATCGACCCGCTTTTGAGCGCGATCACCGTGTTGAGCGGGGTGGAGATCAGCGTGCCGATGCGCACGACCGGCAACCCCGCCTGCGCCTGCTCGTAGAGCGTCGGCTGGTAGGAAACGGCGATGTCGCCCTGGCCGGCGGCCACCAGCCGCGGCGGAGCCGACGGGTCGGCCGGCGTCACCAGTTCCACGTCCAGCCCCTCGGCCTCGAAATATCCGCCCTCCTTGGCCACCACCAGCGGGCCATGGTCGGCATTGACGTACCAGTCGAGCAGCACGGTCAGCTTGTCGGCGGCCTGTGCCGGGCCTGAGGCAAAACCAATGGCGACGGCGAAGGCCAGCGCGGCGAAAATCGCTTTCATCGATTGCAGCATGGGGGAAGTCTCCTCTCTCTTGGTGTCTCTGTATCGGGCCTCTCAGGCCTGTTCGGATTGCCAGGGCGTCATCGCGCGGGTGGCCTTGTCGACGGTTGCGCGAAGCAGAAGCGCCATGGCGGCGAGCAGCACGAGTGCGGCGAACACCACGTCGGCCTGCGCGCGCGCGTTCGCCTGCAGCATGACGAAGCCTAACCCTTGCGATGAGCCGACCCACTCCCCCACGATCGCCCCGATGGGGGCGAAGACGGCGGCGACGCGCAAGCCCGAGCCGAGTGCCGGCAATGCGGCGGGCACGCGGATCAGCATCAAGGTCTGCCAGGGCGTGGCGCGCACGAGCTTTGCGTAGTCGAGAAGGTCGGGATCGGTGCGGCGCAGCCCGTCGTAAAAGGCGGAAGTGACGGGAAAGAAGATGATCAGGCTCGCCATCACGATCTTGGAGGAAAGCCCGAAGCCGAACCACAGCACCAAAAGCGGCGCGATGGCGAAGACCGGCAGCGCCTGGCTGACCACCACGACCGGCAGCAGGTAGCGCCGTGCCAGCGGCAGCACGGAAAGCGTCAGTGCCAGCACGACCCCCGAAACCACCCCGAAGACGAGCCCCAGCACGGTCTCATACGCCGTGATGCCCGCCTGGGTGAGCAGGAAGTCCGCACGTGCAACCAGCACCTGCGCCACCCTGGAGGGCGGCGGCAGCATGTAGGAGGGCAGCTTCAGGCCGCGTACGGCCAGCTCCCACGCCCCCAGCAGCAGGATAGCGGTCACCAGCCCGCGCACGATACGCCGTTGGAATTCAGACATGATCTTCCTTGGGCCGGAGGGCCTCAAGCGGTTGGGATGCGCCCCGCGCGGGAAATGACCGGGCCGGGACAATGGCAAACCGGTGCGCACGCCGCACGGGTGGCCCGTTGCGGATCGACGCTCTGCGATTAATCAGGAAATCGGAAAGGCGCCCATGCGCATCACTGGGCGCCGCACTCGGCCGCAGCCGCCCCGCCCACGGCCCCCCTGCGCACGACCGCCGCCGGGCGGCATCTTCGCGTCAAGGGCAATACCGGCGTGCGGTATTCGTGAAAATCGGTTGCCGCGCTCGTGCGGGCCTTGCAGATGAAACATGGGATCTCCCCGTCCTTGACACCAAAGACCATGGAGACCCGGGAAAATAGGGCTCAGGTTTCCGTCCCTTCGCCGGCATGACCCGGATCAGGTTCGAAGGGTTCGGCCCCTGCCCCGTCGCCCATGCGGCGGACCGGGACTGGCCATCTCAGTTCGCGTTCGCGAACACCCCTCGGAAGTGGTGCCAGTGTGGGGCGGTTCGAACGGCAATGCAAGGGGGGGCGTCGCGAGCCAGATGCGATCATCGCTGGGGCGATGCGATGCGATGAGCGCGGTGCAAGCGGCCCATCCCTACCGCTCTAGCGGCTGAAGCGCTGCGCCAGAACAATCCCGGAGAGAATCAGCGCGTAACCGATGGCGTGGTAGGCCCGGAACGCCTCGCCCAGGAAGACGATCGCCAGCAGCGAGGCGACGACCGGGATCAGGTGGAAGAACGGCCCGGCCCGGTTGGGGCCGATCAGCTCCACACCGCGGTTGAAGCAGATATAGGCGAGGATGGTCGCGATCAGGATCACGTAGATCAGCGACAGGATCGTCTGCGTGTCGGCCTGCATGACGAAGCCGGAAGCGAATTCCATCGCGGTCGCCGGCATCAGCATCAGCCCGCCAAGGCCGATGGTGATGACCAGGAACGACATCGGGTGGATCGGCGGCCGCTTGCGCAGCACCGAGGCATAGAGCGCGTAGCAGGCCATGGCCGCGATCAGGAACAGATCGCCCGGATTGACGGTCAGTTCCCTCAGCCGCGACGGGTCGCCGTCGGTGATGATGGCGAGAACGCCGATGCTCGAGAGCAGGATGCCGCCGATCTGGCCCCAGGTCAGGCGGTCGCCAAAGAGGAGGAGCGACCACAACGCGATCCAGAACGGGGCGGTCGACTGCATCAGCGCGCCGTTGATGGCCTGCGTGTATTGAAGGCCCACATAGGCCAGCGAATTGTAGAGCGTGATGCCGAAGAAGGAGAGCAGCAGCAAAATCGGCAAGTGCCGCCGGATGACCGGCAAATCCTGCCGGACCTTCGGCCAGAAGATCAGCGCCAGGATGACGAAAGCGCCGATCCAGCGGGTCTGGGCGAGCGCCAGAGGGGGAATGTGGCCCGCCGCGACGCGGCCGATGACGATGTTGCCGCCCCAGGCGGTCGCCGTGGTGGACAGCAGGATGTAGGGCTGGGAATAGAGCCAGGAGCCGAGGCGTGCGGCGGATGTCGTCATGGAACTGGAACCCTCCCTCGCGCGCCGGATTCATGCGTGTGGGAAACGCCCTCACTCAAATCGGCACTTCATTGCCGAGTATCGGTTCATGCTGGTCGTGTAAAGCCGCGCGCGGGCGGGATCGGTACGGTTCGCGGTGCCGTAACGACAATGCAGGGGCTGACCGCAGAGCTTGGCGCAAGACTTGGCTGCCGCTGTGTGGTTCGAAGTCCTGTTTCGCCGTTCGATCTTTCCAGCGTCATCGCCGGGATCGCGCCGGGTGAGGACGATGCAGAGCGCAAAGGCGGGGCGGCTCCCTTTACGGGACTCGTCACGGCCCGACGATGTGTCTATAGTCCGGCCGCTTCGTGCGTGCCGGAGACGGCGCGCCGATTCCGGCCGTGCCCGCGCTACCGGGACCTCGCGCCGGGCCCGCGCACATTACAATGCCGACCGCCTCGACACATCAGGGGCGACACCCGGCGAACCAATCTCAAGGAACAATAAGCCAATGGCCAACGTCGTTGTTGTCGGATCGCAGTGGGGAGACGAAGGCAAGGGCAAGATCGTGGACTGGCTGTCCGAGCAGGCGGACGTCGTCGTCCGCTTCCAGGGCGGACACAATGCCGGTCATACGCTCGTCATCGACGGGGTGAGCTACAAGCTGTCGCTGCTGCCGTCGGGCTGCGTGCGCGAAGGCAAGCTCGGCGTCATCGGCAATGGCGTGGTGCTTGACCCGCATGCGCTGGTCGCCGAGATCGGCCGGCTGGCCGAGCAGGGCGTGACCATCACCCCCGACAATCTGCGCATCGCCGAGAACGTTCCGCTGATCCTGTCGCTGCATCGCGAACTCGACGCCTTGCGCGAATCATCGAACGAAGGCACCCGCATCGGCACCACCAAGCGCGGCATCGGCCCGGCCTACGAGGACAAGGTGGGCCGGCGCGCCATCCGGCTGATGGATCTGGCCAACACCGAGACGCTGCGCGACAAGATCGCCCGCCTCTTGACCCACCACAACGCGCTGCTGCGCGGCTTCGGCAAGGACGAGATCAAGCCGGAGGCGCTGTACGAGGAACTCACCAGCGTCGCCGACAAGGTGCTGCCGTTCATGGACATCGTCTGGCGGCTGCTCGACGAGAAGCGCAAGGAAGGCAAGCGGATCCTGTTCGAGGGCGCGCAGGGCGCGCTGCTCGATATCGATCACGGCACCTATCCGTTTGTGACCTCCTCCAACACGGTCGCAGGGGCGGCCTCGGCCGGTTCGGGCATTGGGCCGGGCGGGCTCGACTATGTGCTGGGCATCACCAAGGCCTACACGACGCGCGTGGGCGAGGGACCGTTCCCGACGGAACTCAACGACGAGATCGGCCAGTTCCTGGGCGAGAAGGGCCGCGAGTTCGGCGTTGTGACCGGGCGCAAGCGGCGTTGCGGCTGGTTCGATGCGGTGCTGGTGAAGCAGACCGTCAGGACCTGCGGCATCAACGGCATCGCGCTGACCAAGCTTGACGTGCTGGACGGGCTGAAGGAGATCAAGATCTGCGTCGGCTACAAGCTCGACGGCAAGGAGATCGACTATCTTCCGGCAAGCCAGGGCGCGCAGGCCCGCGTCGAACCGATCTACGAGACGCTCGACGGATGGGAAGAAACCACGGCGGGCGCACGCAGCTGGGCCGAACTGCCGGCGCAGGCGGTCAAGTATGTCCGTCACGTCGAAGAACTGATCGGCGCTCCGGTGGCGTTGTTGTCGACCTCACCTGAACGGGATGACACAATCCTTGTCCAAAATCCGTTTCAGGATTAACCCTAAACGTCGAAGAATTGTTCAGTCCTTATAAGAGTTGCCAATGGCGGACTATCACGCTGTCTTGAAGCGGGCGATCGATGCACTTCCCGAAAACACGGGAGCGGCGCGTCGGGCGGTCTATCAGCGCGCGCGCCAGGCCATCGTCAATCAGCTCAAGAGCTACGATCCGCCACTGGCGCCTTCCGCCATAACGACCGAACAACTCCACCTCGAGGAAGCGATCCGCAAGGTGGAGGCGGATGCGGCGCGGGCCTCTCTGGGGCTCGGACCTGCACCGCGCGCCGCGCACACCCAGGCACCGTTCCCAACACCGCGCCAGCCCGCCGCCCAGCCGCCTGCGGCGCAACCCGAATCAGAACCGGAAGCGGCGCCCGCTACCGGCCCCGGGGCGGCGCAGACGCAGGATGCAAGGCATCAGGGCGAGCCGCAGCGTCCGTCGGGTCACGCCGCGCCGGTTGCGGCGCAGGAAAAGCCCGCCGCCACGGATGACGGTTCGAAAGCGGGCGCCAAGGCAGCTTCTGGCACAAGTGCGGGTCCGGGCGAGCGCATCGAACCGACGCCGCCCGCGAGCGAAGACATTTTCGACGATCCGGACGACGACGCCGTTTCGGGCGCCGGCGTCCGCCTCGGTTCCGACCACAAGGATGCGAAGAGCGAAGAGGCGCCGGAACCGGCCCGCTTCGAGCCGCTTTCCGGCGTGCGGAAGGATGCTGTCGCGCGTGAGCGGACCGCTGCTCCGAAAGGGTTTTCCAGCTCCGACACCGGGCGGGGCGACACCGCGGCGATACCTGCCGGGGCGCCGCAAGGCCGCACTGCCGTTTCCGATATCGATGCGCTGACGCGTGGTGCCGATACGCCCACCGCGTCCACGTTGCCGCCCTTCGGCGAGCGTGATCTGCGGCCCTCGCGATTGCCGATGATCGGCCTTGTCGTTCTGGTCGCGGTGTTCTTCATCGGGCTGGCGAGCCTCATCTACAACCAGCGCGATTCCATTCTGGCGATGTTCGAGGGATCGGATGCCCCGCAGGTGGCGGAAGGGCCGCAGCCGGCCAGCGGGCCCGCCTCCTCCGATGACGGCAAGGACCCCGCGCGGCTTCTCAACGACGACGGATCGCCGGCCGCGCCCGATGCGCGCGCGGTGACGACGACGCGCGTCGTGCCGCCGAGCGAGGAAGGCGTGACCGTCGCTCCGCAGGGTGGCGAGCCGGAGACGGGTGTGCCGGCGGATGACGCCTCGAGCAGCGATGCGGCCGCGGTTCCCACGCCGGCCCCTGTGCCCGGTCCCACCCAGCAACCCGCTTCCGCATCCCAGGCGACACCCGTCGCCCAGCGCGCCATCCTTTACGAGGAAAGCGCGGATGCAAGCACCGGTGGCTCCGCCGAGCAGGGCCGCGTGCTGTGGTCGACGGCCGAGGAGACGCCCGCCGGCGGGACCAAGGCAGATACGGTCATCAAGGCCGAAATCACCATTCCCGGGCGCGATGTGTCCGTGGAGCTGACGATCCGGCCGAACCAGGACAAGACGCTCCCGGCCAGCCACCTCATCGAGCTGAAGTTCAATCTGCCGCCGAATTTCTCCGGCAAGGGGATTTCCTCGGTGCCGGGCCTGATCATGAAGACCACCGAAGAGGCACGCGGCGATGCGTTGCGCGGGGCCTCGGTGCGGGTTGCGGACGGGTTCTTCTGGGTGGCGCTGTCCTCCATCGATGACGAGCGCGAACGCAACATCGCGCTGTTGCGCGACCGGGGCTGGATCGACATTCCGATCCTGTACGAGACCGGTAAGCGCGCCATCCTGACGCTCGAAAAGGGCTCGCCCGGCGACCGCGTCGTCCAGACCGCGCTGGATGCCTGGGCGAAGAGTTAGGGCCGGGATTGCGCCCGGGATGCGAGGGGTGGGCGCGGTGCAAGCCGCCATGCCCGCCCCGCCGCAAGAAACGTGTGTCGCCCCGCCGCGCGACCCGTTAGATCTGGGGTCCAACGCCACACCGGATCACGATGATGACGCGCCCGCCCGAAATCCCCTCCGCCACGCAGATGTCGCTCGCCAACTGGGCGATGCTGATCGCGCTCTCGATCCTGTGGGGCGGCTCGTTCTTCTTCACCAAGGTCGCGGTCGCCGAGATTTCGCCGATGGCGATCGTCTTCCTGCGCGTCGCACTCGGCGCGCTCGCCCTGCATGCGGTGCTGCGGCTCAAGGGCATCGCCTTTCCCCTCACGATTGCCGGCTTTGCGCCGTTCCTCGTCATGGGGCTCATCAACAACGTCGTGCCCTTCGGCCTGCTGACCTGGGGCCAGACCGAAATCGCCTCCGGCCTCGCGGCGATCCTCAACGCCTTCACGCCGATCTCCACCGTCATCATCCTGCACCTCTTCACCACGAGCGACCGGGCCACGCCGCTGAAGGTCGCGGGCGTCGTTCTCGGCTTCACGGGCGTTGCGGTGATGATCGGGGTGGAGGCGGTCGCCGGCGTCGGCGACCACGTCGTGGCGGAACTCGCCTGTCTGGGCGCCACCGTCTCCTACGGGTTCGCCGCCCTCTACGGCCGCCGCTTCCGCGACACGCCCGCGCTGGTGACGGCGACGGGCCAGCTCACCGGGTCGAGCCTCATCCTCGTCGTCATGATGCTCGCGACCGGCGGCGCCGGCCTCGGGGATAACTGGCCGTCGACCCCGGTGATAACATCAATGCTGGCGCTGGCGCTTCTGTCCACCGCGCTCGCCTACATCCTGTTCTTCCGCATCCTGGCGCAGGCCGGCCCGGCCAATGTCATGCTGGTCACGTTCCTGGTGCCGGTCAGCGCGATCCTGGCCGGCGCTCTGATTCTGGGCGAGGTGCTGGAGCCCCGACACTGGGCCGGCATGGCCCTCATCGCCACCGCCCTCGTCACCATCGACGGACGGATTCCGAGGTGGCTCATGCGTCGACGCGCCGCCGCACGCGGGCGCATTTGAACGTTTTTTGCATTTTCGAGAAATGCGAGACGAATTCGACGAAATTCGACAAAATTCAATGAATCGATGAATGAACGCCAAAAGAGAAAAGGGCGGCAAGGTTATCCTCGCCGCCCTTTTCTCGTTTTCGTCAGAACTTCAGCGGCTTGACCTGCTTGACCAGCGGCAGCGCGACGAGCTGTTCGACCGTTTCCGCCGGCACTTCGCCGTCGACCTCGATCAGCGCGATGGCATCGCCGCCCGGCTCGTTGCGGCCCAGACTGAAGGTCGCGATATTGACCCCGGCATCGCCGAGGATCGATCCGAACTTGCCGATGAAGCCCGGCTTGTCCTCGTTGGTGATATAGAGCATGTGGGGCCCGAGCGCGGCCTCCATGTCGATGCCCTTCACCTGGATGATGCGCGGCGTGCCGTCGGCGAAAATGGTGCCGGCGACCGATCGGCTCTGGCGTTCCGTCAATATTGTCAGGCGGATATAGGTCTCGTAGGCCCCCTGTTGCGAGCGATGGACCTCCTCCACGTGGATGTCGCGTTCGCGCGCGAGCGAGGGCGCGGAGACCATGTTGACCGACTGCAGCAGCGGCGTCAGAACACCGGTCAGGACCGCCGCCGTCAGCGCCTTGGTGTTCATCTCCGCAACGTGGCCCTCGTACTCGATCCGGATGCCCGAAATCGCCGTCTCGGTGAGCTGGCCTGCGAACGATCCGAGCTGCTCGGCAAGCCGCACGAAGGGCGTCAGCTTCGGTGCTTCCTCCGACGAAATCGACGGCATATTCAAGGCGTTGGTGACACCGCCGCTCATCAGGTAATCGGAAATCTGCTCCGCCACCTGCAGCGCCACATTCTCCTGCGCCTCCTGCGTCGCGGCCCCCAGATGCGGCGTGCAGACGAGGTTCGGCGCACCGAACAGCACGTTCTCCTTCGCCGGCTCGTCGACGAACACGTCGAACGCGGCGCCCGCGACGTGACCGCTGTCGAGCGCCGCCCTGAGTGCCGCCTCGTCGACCAGCCCGCCGCGCGCGCAGTTGATGATGTAGACGCCCTTCCTGGCGCGCGAAATCGCCTCTTCCGACAATATGTTACGGGTCTTGTCGGTGAGCGGCGTGTGCAGCGTGATGAAGTCCGCGCGGCGCAGCAGCTCGTCGAGTTCCACCTTCTCGATGCCGAGATCGCGGGCACGTTCCGCCGACAGAAACGGATCGTAGGCGACCACCTTCATCCTGAGCCCGATGGCACGTTCTGCGACGATGGAGCCGATATTGCCGCAGCCGATCAGCCCCAGCGTCTTGGCCGTGATCTCCACGCCCATGAACTTCGACTTCTCCCACTTGCCTCCTTGCGTCGAGGCATCGGCCGCCGGGATCTGCCGGGCGACGGAGAACATCATCGCGATGGCATGTTCGGCCGTGGTGATGGCGTTGCCGAAGGGCGTGTTCATCACGATGATGCCCTTGGCGGTGGCGGCCGGAATGTCGACGTTATCCACGCCGATGCCGGCCCGCCCGATCACCTTCAGCCGGTCGGCGCGCGCAATGATCTTTTCCGTGACCTTGGTCGCGGAACGGATGGCGAGACCATCATACTGACCGATTACCTCGGCCAGTTTTTCCTTGTCCTTGCCGAGATCGGGAAGGAAATCGACATCAAGCCCGCGATCCTTGAAGATCTGCACCGCAGCGGGCGAAAGCTTGTCTGAAATCAGTACCTTGGGAGCCATCGAGAACTTCCTTTAGAACTTGAGAGCAAGATCGACCGCGTACCACGGCGAGAGATTTTCGCTCTCGCTGGCCGGGTCGCCGGTTTCGGCTATTGCAATCTGAACGACCGGTTTTGCAGGGACCGTGGCCTCGTAGGTCGCGCGAAGGTCAAGGCGCTCCGAGTTCGCCTCCACGACGCGGAGCCCATATTGGTCTTCCATCCATTCGGGCGAGCGCATTGCCACGCAGGCGACAGTCCCTTGTCTGGACGAAAACTCTATTGCATCAAGGTATTCGCCCGCCTCCCGGCTCACTTCCCATTCATCCGCGCCGGCCGGTTGCAGGGACAGGGCTATGATGATCCGGTCTCCTGGCGCGCAATCAATCGCGACGGTTTCGAGGGAACACCAGTCAACCCGCATTCCCTCCGGCAATGCCGGATCGCAGCGCTCTAATGTATGGTTGGAGACACCGCAGTCCGGTTCGACCGACAAGCGGATGTCGGCAAACCGGAAGCTCCTGTGAAAGACCGACATAACTGTCAGGCTCCCGCGAAGAGTTGAGCCTTCAGTTGCGTGCGGGCATCATCACGCCAGCGGGATTGCGCAACGGCGAACAGATATTCTCCTGAAATCAGTACCTTGGGAGCCATGATCCACCTCGTTCGGCCGGCTCACGAACGCAGCCAGCCCAGCATGTGGGGATAGGGATCGGTGCCCTCCTCCGCGGCACGATGCGGCTCGACCGTCAGGCCGTAGAGCTGCAACAGGGGAACGCCGATATAATGGCCGGTCGAGAAGTTCTCGGCCAAAGCCTCGGCATCGCCCTTGTACCCGTCAGGGTGGAAGAGGACCTCCAGCGGAATTCCCAGATGGCAAGCGGCCGCATAGGACCATGCGATCGTCGCCATCTCGTCGCCCGGGCTCGGATCCAGGCGCTCCAGCAACCGCTCGGCCGGATCGCTCACCGCGATATGGCCGGCTTCGTGCAGGATGTCGCCGGGATAGAGAAGGCGCGCCTCATCGATGAAAAGCGTGCCGAAACGGATATCGAGACCAGGCAGGAAGGTGGGATCCGGCAGCGCTTCGAAACGCACCGGGATCCCGACCGATCGGACGAACCCGGCGAGCTTGCGGCTCATCGGTTCGCCCGCCACGGATCAGGCCGCCTGTCGAAGAGAGGCGACGGCTTCCGCGAAAGCCCAGTCGAGCCAGGGCGTCAGCGCTTCCAGATCGGACGCCTCCACCGTTGCCCCGCACCAGATGCGAAGCCCCGCCGGCGCATCGCGGTAGGAGCCGATGTCATAGGCGACACCTTCCGCATCGAGCCTTGCGACGATCGCCTTCGCGAACACGCCCTGGTCTTTCTCGTCGAGCGCCGTCACCGCCGGATCGACGATCTTGAGACACACCGAGGTGTTTGAGCGGATGGCCGGATCGGCCGCCAGGAAATCGACCCACGGGGTCTTTTCCACCCAGTCGGCGATGACCTTGGCGTTGGCATCGGCGCGCGCCATCAGCGTTTCCAGCCCGCCAAGCGAAAGGCCCCAGTCGAGCGCATCGAGATAGTCCTCGACGCAGAGCATGGAGGGGGTGTTGATGGTCTCGCCCTTGAAGATGCCCTCGTTGAGCTTGCCCGCCTTGGTCATGCGGAAGATCTTCGGCAGCGGCCAGGAAGGCGTATAGGTTTCAAGGCGTTCCACGGCGCGGGGGCTGAGGATCAGCATGCCGTGCGCGGCCTCGCCGCCCAGCACCTTCTGCCAGGAGAAGGTGACGACATCCAGCTTGGAGAAGTCGAGCTTCTGCGCGAAAGCGGCCGACGTCGCGTCGCAGATCGTCAGGCCCTCGCGGGTATCCGGGATCCAGTCCGCGTTCGGCACGCGCACGCCGGAGGTCGTGCCGTTCCAGGTGAAGACCACGTCGTGGGAGAAATCGACGGCCGAGAGATCCGGCAGCGCGCCGTAGCCGGCTTCGAGCTTGCGGGCATTGTCGAGTTTGAGCTGCTTGATGACGTCCGTCACCCAGCCCGAACCGAAGCTTTCCCAGGCCAGCATGTCGACGGGGCGCGCGCCCAGCAGCGACCACAGCGCCATCTCCACCGCGCCCGTATCTGAGGCGGGAACGATGCCGATGCGATAATCGGCGGGCACTTGCAGGAGGTCGCGGGTCTTGTCGATGGCCTGGGCGAGCTTCGCCTTGCCGATCTTGGCACGATGGGAACGCCCGAGCGGGGCATCCTTGAGGCCATCAAGCGTCCAGCCGGGACGCTTGGCACAGGGGCCGGAAGAAAAATCGGGATTGGCCGGCGAAATGGCCGGCTTTTCAGTCACTGTCATGATGCTACCCTTTCAGATAGGCGCCCTTCGTTGGGGAAGGGTGTCCCACTTACCCGCATATGCGAAAATGCGGAGAAGGGCAAATGACAGATTGTTGCGGGGAATTGGCGCCCCCAAATATCTGTTCGGCTCTTGCCTTCGCTTTATCATTGAAATTATTCAAGGCCTCAATTCCTCCCACCGAATAAAGCTAATGCTTGCCACAGATGTGGTGACTAATTTTCCGATAACACATTGAAAAAACAACTATATAAAGAATGGGAGGCGTAATTTTCAATATCATTTGTCACAGACAACTAGTGAGATAAGATCACATATCGAGATGGGCATATAATGATTTTACTTTCCATATGTTCAATGCTGAAATCCACACAACTTTAGCAGGGGGATATAATGCATTCTTACGCTGTCTGGAACAATAAAGGCGGGACGGGAAAGAGCACCATTGCATTTCACATAGCATCTCGTTTTGCTGAAAAGAACCCTGATAGGAACATATTGTTAATCGATATGTGCCCACAAGCTAATTGTTCAATGCTTCTACTAGGCGGCGGCATAAACGGAGAAAAAAATGTATTAAAGCTCTGTTCTCAAGAAAATCCTAAAAGCGTTGTAGGATATATAAGTGATTCTATTTTAAATAGAAATACACCAAACTTAGAAAATTACAGCATTCAAGCGAATCACTTTAATAAAATGATGCCAGAAAATCTTTTTCTCCTAAGTGGCGATGGAAATTTAGAATTAATGGCCCCCGCCATTAATGACGAGGCTAGCCGAACTCCTTTTCCCGGCCTTACGGACCCTTGGGAGTGGGTTCACAATATATTTCAGCGCTTAGTGAAGAGCTTAGATAAGGATAAATGGACCGTTTTCTTCGATACAAATCCATCTTTTTCAATATACACAGAGCTTGCTATTTGCGGAGCAACTAGACTTCTAGTGCCCGTAAACGCCGACGACTCATCGAGAGTCGCAGTAAAAGCACTATTTGCACTTTTATATGGAACAAATCCTCCTCATTCTTTTTTTGGTGGCTATACTTTTGCTGCGAAAGCTAAACAACGTAAATTAGAACTTCCAAAAGTCCATCTGGCGATTGGGAATAGATTTACTCAATTCAAAGGAGCGGCTGCCGCTTTTGCGGCATTTTCAGATGCGACTGCTGATCAGTTATATGGTGAGTATAAGGCTGATCCCGGAAAATTCACTTCTAAGGAAAATTCTGCGAATAGTCGTGATGAATTTCTCGCTTTTTACGTCGGAGAGTTGAGAGATTTCAATACAGCTGGAGTAGTTGCAGCACATCATGGAACCCCTCTATCTAAAATGAGACAAGACTATTATCCTGTTCACAACGATCCAGATGTAAAAGTTAACAAAAGTCAGCTTAGAGTTGGGTTAAAGGCGGTTGATTCTGTTGTTTCGAAAATAGAGCCTTGATCTTTAATCTCATTCAACCCGATATCCAGTCGTTTTAGAGATCAAGGACAATCGCATCGCCACCGAAGCGGCGCGTATTATCGAATCGTCGGATCTCGTCATTGCCGGCTCCGACCGGCAATCCATTCCGTGATATCGCCATGCGGGAAGTGGCTGATCTGGCACCTCAATCGCCCTGCATTCTTCGCCGAAGCATCACGGAATGGATCCCGGCTCGCAGGCCGGGATGACATCGTGTGTGGATTGGGCATTCGGGATGCAGGATCAGAGCACGCAACTGGCCTCAATTCACCCTTCCCCTCAATCCCCACAGCATCATCGGATGAGCGATGCGGCACGTAGTGACGCTTCGCAGAGCCGGGATCCGCTTGCGGAGCCTGCCGCGCGAGGTCCCAGGTCTGCACAGCAGCACTGGCGTGCTGCGGTGCGCCCGGGATGACACTTGAGAGATCAAAGCAAGCGGCTGGTCGGCATTGCCGCCGCTCCCTCTCCACCCTTCTTCCGCCCCTACTCCGCCCGCACCCGCAGCGCACTCACACCGCCCGCGAGTGCGGCGAGCACGGCACCCACGCCCAACCCCATGTGCGGCGCGACTTCGGCCGGTGTCAGCGTGAACAGCACCGTCATGATCAACCCGCCCGCCGTCTGGCCGACAAGCCGTGCCGTGCCCTGCATGCCGCCGGCCGCGCCCGCGCGCTCCGGCTCCACCGAAACCAGCATGTTGCGGTTGTTTGGAACCTGAAAGAGGCCGAAGCCCAGGCCGCAGAGCATTGTCATCGCCACCAGCGGAAGCGGGCTGCCACCGAGAGGCCACAGCGCCGAGAGCGCGAGGCCGGCGGCAAGCGTCGCGCCGCCCACCGCGCACAGGATGCCGCCGTGTATACGGTCCGACAGCCGGCCGGAGATCGGCCCGGCGAACGCCACCACCAGCGGCCAGGGCGTCATGCAGATGCCGGTCAGCAGCGCGGAAAGACCAAGCCCGTGCTGGAAGATGAAGGGCAGCGCCACGTAGCTCGACATCTGGGCGGAGAAACAGCACACCGACGCGATCACCGAGAGACGGAACGAGCGCCGGCGCAAGAGATCGAGCGGGATGAGCGGGGCCCGACGCGGGGCTTCGCGCCGCACAAGCGCAATGAAGCTCGCGGCCGCGACCGCAAGCAGCGGCACTCCGGTTTCCGGCCGGCCGATCACCGCATCCGCGCCCAGCACCAGACAGCCGAAGCCCGCCGCGTTCAGCACCACGCTGAGACCGTCAAGCCCGCGCCCGCTGCCCGAAGGTGCGGGCAGAAAACGGGCCGCCACCAGCACCAGAATGCCGATCGGCACGTTGACGGCAAAAATCCACGGCCAGCTTGCGACAGAGAGGATCGCCGCACCGATGGTCGGGCCGATGGCGGCGGCCAGCGCGATGACCAGCGCGTTCCAGCCGATCACCCGCCCCATCATCTCACGCGGAAAGACATGGCGCAGCAGCGCGACCGCCAGCGCCATCAGCGGAGCCGCACCCAGCCCCTGCACGAAGCGGGCAACGACGAGCCACATCAGCGACGGCGCCAGCGCGCACAGCACCGAGGCGCCGGTAAAGACCACGATGCCGGCCAGGAAAACCCGCCGGTAGCCGAGGCTTTCGCCCAGCGCCGCGCCCGGCAGCAACCCCATCACCAGCGCAAGCTGATAGGCCGTGACGACCCACACGGTGGCAGCGGCGGACACCTGCAGATCGGTATGGATGGTCGGCAGCGCCACATTGGCGATCGCACCGTCAAGCACGACCAGCACGAGCGTCGCCATGACGGCAAGCGTCGCGAAAAGCCGGCGGGGCATGGGCAAGCCGGCCATTTCGGGGGCGGCGGAAGACGTTTCGGCGGGCATTTCTGCGGATTGGGAAATCGAGGACATTTCGGCTCCGTGCGGACTGTGCCGGATAAAATATCCATTCGCCGCCATTGCAGAAGACGCGTGCATTGCATTGAATAGCTGCACGGAGCGCCATGTCATGGACCGGCGACGAGGCGTCAGGAGCGTAAACCCAGGCGATGACCAATCCCGATCTCAACCTGCTGAGGGCGCTGGACGCGCTGCTGGCGGAGGCAAGCGTGGCGGGGGCCGCGCGCCGGCTGGGGCTCAGCGCATCGGCCATGAGCCGCACGCTCGCCCGCCTGCGCGAGACGACGGGCGATCCGCTGCTGGTGCGCGCGGGCCGCTCCATGGTGCTGACGCCGCATGCCGCCGCGCTGCGCGAACGCGTGCCCCATGTGGCGGGCGAGGCCGACGCGCTTCTCGGCCGCGCCGATGTCTCGCTGGATCTGGCAAGGCTGGAGCGCACCTTCACCATCCGCGCCAACGATGCCTTCGTCATCGCCTACGCGGCGAAGCTGCACGCGGCGGTGCGCCGCGAGGCGCCGGGCATCCTGCTGCGCTTTGCCCCCAAGCCGGACAAAAACCCGCGCCCCTTGCGCGAGGCGGTAATCGATCTGGAAATCGGCGTACTGGGGGAAAGCGTGCCGGAACTGAAGGTCCAGACGCTTTTCCGCGATCACTATGTCGGCGCGGTGCGCTCGGGCCACCCGCTGCTGGAAGGCCCACTGACACCGCAGCGCTATGCGGCGGCCGACCATGTGCTTTCGTCGCGGCGCAACGGGCTCGTCGGGCCCATCGATACGGCACTGGCGGCACTCGGCCTTGTGCGGCGTTGCACGCTGACGGTGCCGAGCTTTACCACCGCACTGGCGGTCGCAGCCGAGAGCGATCTGGTGGCGCTGGTGACCCATTCGCTCGCCCCGACCGTGACCGACCCCGGCGCGCCGGCGCTGCAGTTCTTCGAGTTGCCGTTCCCGACGGAGCCGGTCGTGATCTCGCAGATCTGGCATCCGCGCCTCGACAACGACCCCGCCCACCGCTGGCTGCGCACCCTCATCCGCACCTGCTGCCGCCCCCGCGACGAGATGGAGGCAGACGGACGGGACAGGTGAACGGCGGCTGACACGGCCGTCCAGCCTCACGGTTCCGCCGAAGTCACCCGACCTCGCACCTCGTTCTTTCAGTTTCCCGATTTCCGCTGGCGGCGAAATTCATTCGAATTACCAAGCGTTTTCTCTATCGATAAACAATGTCTATCGGGTCATTTCTGGACCTGCGACATTCTATAGCTTGCACCTTAAGTCTATCCCCGACAGAGTTATCCTACTGGGTCACGGTCGGCAAGTAACGTGAGCCTGTGGGGAGGACATTCGAGGCGTGATCTCCTCGGAAATCCACTCCACGCGGTATGCAAGCAGATACGCGCCAGACAAGCGAACGGCGCAGAGTGGATTTTAAGTCATGGAAAGAAAACTAGCCAATCCGGCGCCGCTCGGACTGACGGGCTTTGCCTTGACGACCTGGATGCTGAGCTTGGTGAATGCCGGCTTCTTCACCGGTTCCAGCGTGCCGCTGGTGCTGGCCTCCGCCTTCGCCTTCGGCGGCACGGCGCAATTCGCCGCCGGTTTGATGGAAATGCCGCGCGGCAACACGTTCGGATGCGTCGCCTTCTGCTCCTACGGCGCCTTCTGGTGGACCTTCGCGCTGTTCGTACACTTCTTTTCCGCCGGCGTTTCCGGGGAATTCGTTGCCTGGTGGCTGCTGATGTGGGGCGTCTTCACGTTCTTCATGTGGGTCGGCAGCCTCGCACTGCCCCGCGCCCTGCAGATGGTCTTCCTGGCGCTGTGGATCACCTTCGCGCTGCTGGCGGCCGGCGACTTCACGGGTATGGAAGCGATCAGGCATGCCGGCGGCTATGTCGGCCTGGTGACCGCCATCCTCGCCTTCTATCTGGCGGCAGCCGAAGTCATCAACGAGACCCACGGCCACGAGGTCCTGCCGGTCGGCGCGCCGAAGCACGCCATCGGCCACGGCGCGCCCCAGCCAGCGGAGTGAGGCTCCGCGGCACGCGCTGAAATCGGATGAACGAGACGACGGCCTGCGCGCGGGGTAATGCCCCCGGGCGCAGGCTTTTTTTCATCTCGCGCAGCAGCCATAACGAAGGATGGGCCCGGTCAGGACAGGTCGCACCAGCCCCCCCGGCCACGCCCGCCTGAATACGCAACGCCGGAAAGCAATAGCGCACATTACCGCATTGTAATTTTTTCAACACGATTTCGCCCAGTTTCCGTCACGAAATTTCACGCGTCCAATACCTGCCCCCAACGCCGCCATTGCGACGCGAAGGGGCCCGCTTTCTACGGATAGACAAAGCAGGAGACCAGACCATGTCGCTTGGACGCGCATGGCTGTCGGCATTCGCCGCAGCATCCCTCATCACCATTCTTCCAGCTTCCGCCGAAACCATGATGATGGGCCAGGATCAGGCCCAACCGGTGCGCGGGCTGTGGCTCACCACGCCCTTCCCCGAACGAACGGTGGACTTCGGCGATACCGTCAAGCTCGATATTTCGCTCAAGAACAAGGCCATGCCGCCCGAGCGCGTGGAGCTGGCGCTCGACGGTCTTCCCGAAGGCTGGACATCCGAGATCGACGGCAGCGGATCGAAGGTTTCCGCCGCCATTGTCGGCACGGACGACACCGAGACGCTCCATCTGATCCTCACACCGCCCAAAGACAGCCCCAAGAGCGCCGGCACCTTCGCTTTCAACGTACGCGGCACGGTGGAAAATGCGACCCCAGGCGCACCCAGCAAGCTGGACCTGCCGATCAAGCTCACCATGGCTGAAGCCAGGCCCGCCAAACTGACGCTTGATCCCAAGCTCCCCTCCTTGCGCGGCACGGCGAAATCCTCCTTCGATTTCGAGCTGAAGCTCAAGAACGACAGCCCGAAGGACACGGTGGTGAACCTCGCCTCCAAGGCGCCCGACGGCTTCCAGGTGGCCTTCACCGAAGGCTACGGCAGCCAGGAGATCACCTCGCTTCCCGTCAAGGCCAACGAGACCAAGACCATCAAGGCGAAGGTGAAGGCACCGCAGAATGTCGCCGCCGGCACCTATGACGTCGCCATCGGCGCGCAAAGCGACAGCATAACGGCCGCCGCCCCGCTGCACCTCCAGATCACCGGCCAGCCGAAGATCGCGCTGATGGGTCCAGGTGGACTTCTGTCGGGCACCGCGACGGCGGGCGAGGAACGCGACTTCACCTTCACCGTGGCCAATACCGGATCCGACACCGCCCGCGACGTGACCCTGACCGCCCGCGCGCCCTCGGGCTGGAAGGCGGAGATGGAGCCCAAGACGCTCGGCGAGCTGGCACCCGACGCCAAGCAGGAGATTTCGCTGCACCTGACGCCGGCCAAGAACGCTGTCGCCGGCGACTACATGACGAGCGTGCGCGCGTCGGGCTCCGGCGTGTCGAATTCGGCCGATTTCCGCGTGACCGTCGCCACCTCCACGCTGTGGGGCGCGACCGGGCTCGGCGTCATCGCCGCCGCCCTTCTGGTCATGGCCGTCGGCGTGCGCCGGTATGGCCGCAGATGAGCGGCGCGGCAAAGGGAGATCCCGTGATCGAGGTTCGGGATCTCGTCAAGCGCTACGGCGGCGTGGAGGCCGTCGCGGGGCTTGATCTCACCGTCAACAAGGGCGAGGTGTTCGGGCTTCTCGGTCCGAACGGCTCCGGCAAGACCACGATGATCCTGATCCTGCTGGGCCTCACCGAGCCGAGCGAGGGCGAGGTGCGCGTCACCGGGCTCGACCCGTTGCGCCAGCCGCTGGCGGTCAAGCGCGCCGTCGGCTACCTGCCCGACAGTGTCGGCTTCTACGATACCATGACGGCGCGCGAGAACCTGCGCTACACGGCAAGGCTTGCAGGGCTCGACACCGCTGAGGCCGATGCGCGCATCGACAATGCGCTCGAACGGGTCCGGCTGTCGGATGTCGCGGAAAAGAACGTCGCCGGCTTTTCGCACGGCATGCGCCAGCGGCTCGGCGTGGCGGAGGTTCTGGTGAAGGATTGCCCCATCGCCATTCTGGATGAGCCGACCAACGGGCTCGACCCGCAATCGACCACCGAACTGCTCGATCTCATTCGCCGGCTTCGCGACGATGGCCGCACGGTGCTGCTGTCCTCGCACCTGTTGTCGCTGGTCCAGTCCATCTGCGACCGGGTGGCGCTGATCAACCACGGGCGGATCGGACTAACCGGATCCGTCGACGAACTGCGCTCCAGGGTGCTGGGCGGCTCCTACACGATCGAGGTGGAAGCCGAGAACGTCGACATCAAGACGGCAACGGCCGCCATTCCCGGTGTCGCAGGGTTTGCGGATCTCACACCCGGTCACGTGCGCATCCGCGCGACCGCCGACATCCGCGCGGACGTGGCCCGACACATCGTGGAGCGCGGCGGCCGGCTGACGCGTATCGCAATGCACCAGCCGAGCCTCGATGACGTCTACCAGCGCTATTTCGAGGACCAACGCACTGTCGAGGGCCAACGCGCTTTCAAGGGGGCGAGCCATGCAGCGTGAAGGATCGCCCTGGACGGGCTTGTGGGCAGTGGCCGCCAAGGAGGCGGCCGACCATCTCACCAGCGCCAGAATGAAGATCGTGCTGGGCCTCGTCATCCTGACCGCCATCGGCGCGGCCTACGGTTCGGCGGGACAGCTGAAGGAAACGGTCGGCTCCGATCCGTTCCTGTTCCTGCGCCTCTTCACCACGGCGCGCGAACCGCTACCCTCGTTCGCCGGCTTTCTGGGCTTTCTGCTGCCGCTTGTCGCCATCACCCTGGCGTTCGACGCGATCAACGGGGAATACCAGCGTCGCACCATGAGCCGGGTGCTCTCGCAGCCGATCTACCGCGATGCGCTGCTCGCCGGCAAGTTCCTGGGCGGCCTCGTTGTGCTCACCATCTGCGTGATCACGCTGTGGCTGCTGGTGACCGGCGTCGGCATCCTGTCGCTGGGCCTGCCGCCATCGGGTGAGGAAGTGGCGCGCGGCATCGCCTTCCTGGTCGTCTCCGTCGCCTATTCGGCGATCTGGCTCGGCATCGCGCTGCTGTTTTCCACCTGGTTCCGCTCCACCGCAACGGCGGCACTCGCCGCCCTTGCGCTGTGGCTGCTGTTCACGGTGTTCTGGCAGATGCTGGCGCCGCTGGTGGCCGGTGCGCTCGCGCCCGTTGATCCACTCGACCCGATGACGGCGCTCACCCAGTACAACCTTCAGCACGACCTGATGCGGATCTCGCCGACGACTCTCTACGGCGAGATGCTGACGGGCATCCTGCACCCTTCCACCCGGGCGCTGGGCCTCTTGTTCCGCAGCCAGATGGAGGGCGCGCTCATGGGCGCACCCCTGCCGCTCGACCAGAGCCTCCTGATCATCTGGCCGGACTTTTCCGGCCTTGTGGCGGGCATCGTGCTGGTCTTCACGCTGGCCTATGTCTCCTTCCAGCGTCAGGAGGTGCGGGCCTGAGCGAAGGCCGGTCCGTACCGAACGAGAACGGGCCGGGAAGTCACCTTCCCGGCCCGTTCCATGTCTGACCCTAAGCCCCGTTCGAGGCAATCAGTTGAAGTTGTAGCGCAGACCCAGGCGCAGCTCGTGAGCGTAGATGTCGTCGTATTCGATACGGCTCTGGGTGCCGGAGATGCGCCCGCTCTTGGCCTTGCCGAGCGAACGGAACTGATAGCCCGCGTCGATCATCATGTTCGGCGAGATCTCGTAGGAGGCACCGGCCATCAGCGCCCAGGCCAGGTTCCACCGGCCGTGGCTGTCGTAAGAGACCGGAACGCCGGTAGCCGTGTGCCCGCGGACACCCGATGCCGACACGTAGGACGTACCGATACCCGCGCCGACATAGGGCGTGAAGCCCTGCCATGTGCCCAGATCGGCATAGGCGTTGACCATGAACGTCCAGGCGTCGATATCGGCGGTCTCGACCGAATAGCCGATCGCACCACAGCCACCGCACGGCGCATGGCCGTCGAAGCCCGACTTGAACTCGTAATCCGCGGTCACGTCGGCCCGGAACCAGTCGTTGAAGTAATAGCCGATACCGCCGCCAACAAGAGCCGTGTTGTCCATGCCCTCATTGGAGAAGTCGCCGATATTGTTGTAGGTCGTGCGCGCCGACGGGTCGGCATAGATCTTGAAGCCGATATCGCCGCGCAGGTACCAGCCGCCCTGCGGCGCGACATAGGGTTCGGGAATGTACTCAGGCAGATCTGCAGCGCTTGCGACCGACGGAAGTGCGAGCGCAAAGCTGGCTACGATGAAAAGTTTCCTCAGGCTGCTCATCTCGCACCCCATCCTTTATGTTGCCCGACACGATCGTGAAAAGGCATTCAAACTCATACGCGATGGGCCGAATGATGCAGGAGCAAAGTTTAAAGGGGGATTAACCCTAACAAGAATGGATAACAAAAAGAGTTATCCATTCATTTACATTAACTTTATTTATTAATTATTTGTTAGTATTACTTAACGGACGACTTGCAAGGGGCAAATGGCACGAAACCCTACAGGAAGCCTACTGCTGCCGGATATCCACGCAGATCAGCACAAATACTTGGTAGTCCGAATATTTCCGGAGGGCCAATCCGGAATGACGAAGCGGCATGGGGCCGCAGGATGTCTGCCGCGCCACGCGTCCGTTAACCAATGCAACCACCAGGCCTGCCGCCGGGAAGCCGGTTCTTAACGAAGAAAAGGCAAGAGGAGGCCTTCTCCTTCCGCTACGGCCGCATGATCGGACCGGAATGACTCTGGAAACGCATGGCGCCCCGCCCGTCAGCCTCCGTCAGGCGGCGACCCTGGTCAGCGCAGCGCAGATGTCGTCGACCACCGCATTGACGAGATCGACGTCGTCACCCTCGGCCATGACCCGGATCAGCGGCTCGGTGCCTGAAGGCCGAATGACCAGCCGTCCACCAGCTCCCAGCCGCCCTTTGGCCGCCTCGATGGAGGTGACGACGCTTTCGCTGTCGAGCGGCGACGCGCCACCGGCAAAGCGAACATTCTTGAGAACCTGCGGCACCGGCTCGAACCGGCGGCAGACCTCCGAGACGGGCTTGTTCTGCTGGCGCACCACGGCCAGCACCTGAAGCGCCGCCACGAGGCCGTCGCCGGTGGTGGAAAAATCGGACAGGATGATGTGGCCGGACTGCTCGCCGCCGAGATTGAAGCCGTGCTGGCGCATGTGCTCCACCACGTGCCGGTCGCCGACCTTGGTGCGCGCGAGCGTCAGGCCGATGTCGGAAAGATGCCGTTCCAGCCCGAGGTTCGACATGACGGTGGCGACGATGCCGGGCTGGGCGAGCTGGCCGCTCTCCTTCCAGCTTTCCGCAACGACCGCCATCAGCTGGTCGCCGTCGACCGCTTCGCCCTTCTCGTCCACCAGGATCACCCGGTCCGCATCGCCATCGAGCGCGATGCCGATATCGGCCCTGAGCTCACGCACCTTCTCGCACAAGGCGCCGATGGAGGTGGAGCCGCAATCCTTGTTGATGTTGAGGCCGTCCGGCTCCACGCCGATGGAAAAGACCTCCGCGCCCAGCTCCCACAGCACTTCCGGCGCCGTGCGATAGGCCGCGCCGTTGGCGCAGTCAACGACGATGCGCAGGCCCTCCAGGCTCATGTTGCGCGGCAGGGTGCGCTTGGCGTACTCGACATAGCGATCACGCACGCCGTCCACGCGCTTGGCCCGGCCGAGATCGGCGGGAGCCGCGAGCCGGCCGGAAAGATCGCTCTCGATCAGCCGCTCGATCTCGCCTTCCACTTCGTCGGAAAGCTTGAAGCCGTCGGGGCCGAAGATCTTGATGCCGTTATCGACGAAGGCGTTGTGCGAGGCGGAGATCATCACGCCGATATCGGCGCGCAAGCTGCGCGTCAGCATGGCGACGGCGGGCGTCGGGATAGGCCCGAGCTGGAAGACGTCCATGCCGGCGGAGGTAAAACCGGCGACAAGAGCCGTCTCGATCATGTAGCCGGACAGCCGCGTGTCCTTGCCCAGCACCACCCGGTGCCGGTGTCCGCCATTGCGGAAGATGACGCCGACGGCCATGCCGACCTTCATGGCGACCTCGGGCGTGATGGGCCAGCGGTTTGCCTGTCCACGAATACCGTCCGTGCCGAAATAGCTGCGTGTCATGGATCTTCCAATTCCGTGCATGCGCCGGGTGCGCCATTTGCCCGCTCGTACAACTGTCGTGCGGGTATGGCCGTCGCTCGGAGCAAGAAAGTTGAGTGCCGGGTCCCGCGCCGTTCACGAGGCCGCGCCCGCAGACACCGTTATTCTGTCGTTTACATACAGAATTATGGTCACCGAAGCGTTCAAAAATTGTTTGCGTTTGTGACAAAGGCCGGCGGTGTCCGGGACTTTACGGATGGGGTTCCCGAGACCCTCTCACCGTCATTGCCGGCTCCAACCACTGCTGTCCTGTTCCGATCTGCGAGTGGGGTACAACAGACCGCGCAGAAACGAAAAAATGAACAGTGCTTCATCATGGACACGCAGTGCCGGGCCTGTCACCAGCCAGGGCCGGCCAATGACCGCTGCGCTTGCCGCGCAGACCTCCCGCTCATGCCCCCCCATCGTTCATCGCCCGGCGCAGTCCGGGTGATCCAGCGCACGTCACGCATGCCGCAGGCGGCAGTGGATTGCCCGGACGTCGCCGGGCAATGACGAGAGAGTGTGCGGTGGATATGAAGCCGGATCGCGGGAAGATCGTGTCGGGGGCTTGAAGCACCCAACGAAAAAGGGCCCGCCGAGGCGGGCCCTTTTCCAATTCGGTTTCGCAAGCACGACTCAACCCTGAGGCTGCGGCTCCAGGCCACCGGCCGGTTCGCCGCCGTCGCCCTTCTTGTGCGAGCCCGTCTTGGGCACGGCCGAGCCGCGAATGATCGGCTCGTCGTCGAGGTCGCGCACCGGAGGCTTGCCGTTCAGCAGGCCTTTGATCTCGTCGCCCGACAGCGTCTCGTATTCCAGCAGGCCCTTGGCGATGATGTGCAGCTCGTCCTCGTTTTCGGTGAGGATGCGCTTGGCCGTCTCGTAGCCGGTATTGACGAAGCCCTTGATCTCCGCGTCGACAAGCCGCTGGGTCTCGTCGGCGACGTTCTGCGTGCGGGCGACAGAATGGCCGAGGAAGACCTCGTCCTCGTTCTCGCCGTACATCAGCGGGCCGAGCTTGTCGGACATGCCGTACTGCGTCGCCATCGCCTTTGCGAGCTTGGTCGCCATCTGGATATCGCCGGAGGCGCCGGACGTGACCTTCTCGTAGCCGAAGATCATCTCTTCCGCCACGCGCCCGCCCATGGCGACCGCAAGGTCCGCATGGCACTTGGCACGCGTCAGAGACACCTGATCCTTCTCCGGCAGGCGCATCACCATGCCCAGCGCACGACCGCGCGGGATAATGGTCGCCTTGTGGATCGGATCGGACGCCGGCATGTGCAGCGCGATCAGCGCATGGCCGGCCTCATGATAGGCGGTGAGCTTCTTTTCTTCTTCCGTCAGCGCCAGGGTACGGCGCTCCGCGCCCATCATCACCTTGTCCTTGGCATCCTCGAACTCCGCCATCGTGACAAGGCGCTTGCCGCGACGTGCGGCCAGAAGGGCGGCCTCATTGACGAGGTTCATCAGGTCCGCGCCGGAAAAGCCCGGCGTGCCGCGCGCCAGCGTCTTGACGTTGACATCGGGCGCCAGCGGGACTTTCCGCATATGCACCTTGAGGATCTTCTCGCGGCCGGTGAAGTCCGGGTTCGGCACGACGATCTGACGGTCGAAACGGCCCGGGCGCAGCAGCGCGGGGTCGAGAACGTCCGGCCGGTTGGTCGCGGCGATCAGGATGATGCCCTCGTTCGCCTCGAAGCCGTCCATCTCCACGAGCAGCTGGTTCAGCGTCTGCTCGCGTTCATCGTTGCCGCCGCCAAGGCCGGCACCACGATGGCGGCCGACGGCGTCGATTTCGTCGATGAAGATGATGCACGGCGCGTTCTTCTTCGCCTGCTCGAACATGTCGCGCACGCGGCTCGCGCCCACGCCGACGAACATTTCCACGAAGTCGGAACCGGAAATCGTGAAGAACGGCACATTGGCTTCGCCCGCAATCGCGCGCGCCAGAAGCGTCTTACCCGTACCCGGAGGGCCGACGAGCAGCACGCCTCGCGGAATGCGACCGCCGAGGCGCTGGAACTTCTGCGGGTCGCGCAGGAACTCGACGATTTCTTCCAGATCTTCCTTGGCTTCGTCCACGCCGGCGACATCCTCGAAGGTGACGCGGCCGTGGGCCTCCGTCAGCATCTTCGCCTTCGACTTGCCGAAGCCCATCGCCTTGCCGCCCGAGCCCTGCATCTGGCGCATCACGAAGATCCAGATACCGAGGATGAGCAGCATCGGCAGCGCGCCGATCAGCGTGTTGATCAGGGAGAAGCTCTCCGCACGCGGCTTGGCGACGACGGTCACGCCCTTGGAGCGAAGAAGATCGACATACTGCTCGTTGTCGGGCGCATAGGTCTGGAATGTTCCGCCACCCTTGGTGTAGTGGCCCGTAATCTGTTGCTGCTGGATCGTGACGTCACGAATGTCGCCCTGTTCCGCCTGATTGAGGAACTGGGAGAAGGCGATCTCGCTCGTCGGCGTTCGCGTATTCGAACTCTGGAACAGCTGGAATAGGGCGATCAGCAAGAGGGCGATGATCACCCAGAGCGCGAAATTCCGAAAATTTGAGTTCATGACGGTCCCTTGGCCGCCGGTCGTGACATCGGCCCGGATGGAACGCCATCCCTGGGCACATACCCCCGACCGGGGTTCGACTGGACGTCGCCGGGCTCGGCGCCGTCTGTGGCTTTCTTGCCGAAAGATAGGCCTCGCCCCCCCGCGGAACAAGACACGCGCCCATTATCAACCGATTGATGTCGACATTTTGTTAAATCGCCGACGTGATGGCACAATTAATTCCCGCCTTTCGGCTCCCCCCTTGGCATAAAGTACGAGGCCGCCATTCGAGGCATGGGCCATCTCACCGCAAAATGCCAATACGGCGGGCGACCACGCTTCCTCGCCATTGCGCAGCCGGCGTGAGATCGAACCCCGGAAGCGCAAGGACATCGCCGCCCCTTCGTGCCGCAGGCGCGCCCGCGAAGGCCGCGCGCGGCCAGCCTTGCGGCGGAGCAAGCCCCGCGCGCCGAAGCCCGCCCGCCCCCAGCGCTGTAATCCGCACGGGTCCGGCCGCATCCGCACTCAATGTGACGGCAAAACGCCGATCCCAGATGCCGGTTTCGCCGGGCCGGATTTCCAGTTCGTCCAATCCCGCGCGGCCGATTTCGCGATGAACCAGAATCTCCCCGTCCCGCCGCTCCATCACGCAGCCGGCCAGCGTCCGCCGGCCCTCGTTTGAACCGAGATCGGCCAGAGCCGCCTCCAGCCGGGCAAGCCGCGGAACATGCGACGCGCCGCCTGTATCGCGCAGCAGCCGGGCGACAAGCCGCAATGCCACCTCATCCGGCAGACATTCCAGCAGCGAAGCCGCGAAACGACACGGGCCGGCCGGGTGTCGCATGACGTCGCCCGCGATGATGCCATCGACCCATCCGTCAAGTGCGGCGGCCGCGCGTGCCATGGAGCGCGCAGTCGCAACCAGCCGATCACGGCCAAGACCTTCGCGCTCCAGCACCGGCAGCAACCGGCGCATGCGCACGCGGCGGTAGTGGCTATCCTCGTTGGAGGGATCGTCCACCCATGCGATCCCCGCCGCCACGAGCATCGTCCGTAACCGCGCGCGCGAGACATCGAGGAGAGGACGGGCCAGAACGATGCCTTCGCGCCGCGTTTCCGGTGCCATCGCGGCAAGACCGTAGACGCCGCTGCCGCGCGCCAGCCGGTCAAGAAAGGTCTCGGCCTGATCATCGCATGTATGGGCAAGGACGAGCGCATCGGCGCCAAGCACGGCCATTTCGCCGATCATCAGCGAATAGCGGGCCGCGCGCGCCGCCTCCTGGATGCCACTTGCGGGCCTCGGCCCCTGCCAGCGCAACGTCTTGTGGGGAATTCGAAGGGTCTCGCAATGCCGCGCGACCATCGCCGCCTCATCGGCCGCTTCCGCGCGCAGGCCGTGATCGACGGTGAAAACGACCGCGCGCGGCGCCTGCGGGCAAGCCTTTCGCCAACGGTCGTAGAGATGAAGCAAAGCCATGGAATCGCCACCGCCGGAAACGGCGAGCGCGATCAGGCGATGACGCGCCAGAGGCGCAAACAGCCGGGCCGCCTCGCTTTCGCAAAGCGGCGTTCCGTCATCCACGACAGCCGGCACTCTTCTGCTCCTTGCGCGCCTGATCGAGAACCGCTCCAGAGGCCCCGGGATACTTTGTCAGAAGCTCCGAATAGGTCGCGCACGCCGCATCCTTCTGGCCCAGCCCATCAAGCGACAGGCCGAGTTTCAGCAGGCTGTCGGGCGCCTTGTCGTTGGCCGGGTAGTCGGTATAGGTCTTGAGAAAGGCGTCTGCCGCCTCGCGGTACTTGCCTTTGCCGAAATAGCTCTCGCCCAGCCAGTACTGCGCGTTGGCGGCAAGCGGATCGTCCGGATTGGCGGCCAGAAACTGCTTGAAGAGCTGGGCGGCCTGGTCGTACTGGCCGTTCAGCACCATCGAATAGGCCTGATCGTATTCCTGACGGGCGGACCCGTCGGGCGAGGCTGACGCGAGCTGGCCGATCGCGTCGGTGCCACCGGTCGCACCGGAAACGCCGTTGCCGCCGAGCGGCGGATTGTCCGGCTCCTCATAAGCGCCGCCGCCGTAGGAATCGCCGCCATAGGACCCGGAATTGCCGCGCGCCAGCGCGGAGAGATCGAGCGGCTGACCGGAGGGGCCAAGCGCCGCCCCCTGATCGCCGGAGCCCTGTTCGGGCACCGAGTAGGAACCCAGGTCGTGCACCGTTGCCTCACGCTTGGCGGCGTAGGGATCGTTGGGATCCGCGGTGCCGGGTGCTGGCGCACGCCCATACGAATTGCCGCCTGCGGAATTGCGCGCGGTATCGGCGGGTGTGCCGGCGGCCGGCGCCTGCGAGCGCTTGCCCGTGCCCGGCTTGCCGCCTTCCAGCTCCTGGAACCGGAATTCGTTGTCCTCCTGCGCGCGGCGCAGTTGGTCCTGGGTCTGGCGGAGCTGATGGTTCAGCTCCTCGATCTGTCCGGTGAGATTGCGGACCTGTTCCTCAAGCTGTCCGAGCCGCACGGCAAGCTGGCCGTCCTCGCGGTTGTTGGACGAGCCGAAGAAACCGCCCTGGGCGGCGGCCGGGCCGGCCGCGACCAAAGGCGCGGCGAGCGCAAGCGCCAGCCCGAACGTCAGAGCCAGAGCAATGCGACCGGACGTACGTTCGCGGATACGAAATGTCTTCATGATCCATCCGTTGTCACGGGCCTGAAGGCCCCGGAAGAAGGGGTACGCGTTTCCTAACATAGGTCGCGCGGAGTTCGGCCAAATTTTGACCTGCCGTAAGGGTGTGGCCCGCAATAAGCGAAAAGACCGCCGACCCCCTTTCGAGGATCGCCGGTCTCTTCTGTCCAAAGCTCGAGGCGCGGGTTTCGCGACCGGCCGTCAGCTTCCCGCGTTGTTGACCACAGTCACCGCGCGGCGGTTCTGGGTCCAGCAAGACGCGTCGTTGCACACGGCAACCGGGCGTTCCTTGCCATAGGAAATGGTCCGCAGCCGGTTGGCACCAACGCCACGGCTGATCAGGTAATCGCGTGCGGCCGTCGCGCGCCTGGCGCCCAGCGCGATGTTGTATTCACGCGTGCCGCGTTCGTCGGCGTGTCCTTCGACCGTCACAGTGTATCGCGGATACTGCTGCAACCACTGTGCCTGCTTGTCCAGGGTGCCGCGAGCCTCTGCGGTGAGGTCGGAGCTATCGACCGTAAAGAACACCCTGTCGCCCACATTGACGACGAAATCCTGGGCCGTACCCGGCGCCACCGTACTGTTGGCGATGTTGTCCGGCCGCGTCTGGGCGCAGGCTGCAACGAACAGCGCGACCGCCGCCACCGCAGCGACCCGCAATCCGCGCATGAATGTCCCGTTCATCTTCATAGTCCCGCTACTCCTTGGTCCCCACCGAGCCCCGATAGGGTAAACTAAACCTAGCCCGAGTTGGTTAAGCCGTGGTTTGCGGAGATGGTTAATAATCCCCTAATCTGCCCGATTGCCATGCCTTTGGTCGCGCACAAGAGGTGTGCGAACCTAGTCTCCCCGCCCTTCGCGATCAAGGGCACGGCCGGGGCCGACGCCGAGACGCCGGACGGGTGGTAACCCGCCACCCGCCATTTGGTTCCCCGCTCGCGATCGCGCGGACGAAAAAAAACATTTCCGCTACTCCAGCAGCGGAGACCAGGCCGGATCGGACGCAAATCCTTGCGTTTCCACGCGGCGTTCGTTGTAGCCGGTCAGATCCACCGTCCACAGCTGCGGCCCGCCATTGGCGCCCGGCGTGTCGCGGAAGAACATGATGACGCGGCCGTTCGGCGCCCAGGTCGGACCTTCGTTGTGGAAGCCCTCGGTCAGGATGCGCTCCTGGCTGCCGTCCGGCTTCATCACGCCGATCATGAAGCGGCCTTCGTGCTGCTTGGTGAACGCGATGAGATCACCGCGCGGCGACCAGACGGGCGTCGAATAGGAGCCAGGACCGAAGCTGATACGGTGCGGGTTCGACCCGTCGCCGTTCATCACGTAGATCTGTTGCGAGCCGCCGCGATCGGACTCGAACACGATCTGCCGCGCGTCCGGCGAGTAGCACGGCGAGGTATCGATCGCCGCGGACGATGTGAGCCGAGTCGTACGCCTCGAGCGCAGATCCATCGAGAAGATGTTGGCGTTGCCCGACTCCTGCAGGCTCATGATCACCTGCTGTCCGTCGGGCGAGAACCTCGGCGCAAACGTCATGCCGGGGAAGTTGCCGACCACCTCGCGCTGACCTGTCTCGATGTTGAGCAGATAGACCTGCGGATTGCCGGAAGCATAGGACATGTAGGTGACTTCCTGGCTCGACGGCGAGAAGCGCGGGGTCAGCACCAGGTCGTCACCGCGGGTCAGGAAACGCACATTGGCGCCATCCTGATCCATGATCGCCAGCCGCTTGACGCGCTTGTCCTTCGGTCCGCTTTCGGAGACGAAGACCACGCGCGTGTCGAAATACCCCTTCTCGCCGGTCAGCCGCTGGTAGATCGCATCGGCGATGATATGGGCAAGCCGGCGCCAGTTCTCCGGCGTGGTGAAGTACTGCTGGCCGAGCATCTGCTCGCCGGCGAAGACGTCCCACAGCCGGAATTCCGCGCGAAGTCGCCCGTCGGACTGGCGGAAGACGGAGCCGGTGGCCAGAACCTGGGCAGTGATCACCCGCCAGTCGCCAAAGCGGGGCTGGGTGTTCACGTCCATATCCTTCTGGATGAAACTCTGCGGATCGAGCGGCCGGAAAAGTCCCGAGCGCTTCAGGTCCGCGGTAATGACGGAGACGATATCGGCCGAGAGCTTGGCGTCGTCGCCGCCGAAATTCGGCAGCGCGATCGGTAGCGGCTCGATGTTGCCGCCGGCGACATTGATCTCCACCAGCGCGCTCGAGGGCTGGATGCTGACGGCGACGAAGCCGAGCACTGCGGCGGCCATCATGGCCCATCGTTTGAACAAGACGTGCATCGCTATCCCTTCAGACTGACTTCGCGCACACCGCACCGTGCGCCTGTCATCATGTCTTCGATCTCACAGCCATCACATGAGCCGTCATTGCGGCTTCAGATTGGCCAACACCGTATTCCATCCGCCGTTCCCGTCGTAGCGATCGCGCGGCAGGAAACTGAACCCTTCCGAACGGTCGACCGCAATGATCGCCCTGACCGCGGCTTCCGCGATCTGGCGGAAGCGCGGATAGGGGTTGGAGTTCATGATCCGCGGTGTGCCCGCCAGATGGCCGTCGCGGGTCAGCTCGAACTGCACCACCACCACCAGATCGGGCGGGAAGGCGTCTGGAACGTAGTTCCAGCGCTCCTTGATCTTGGAAACCAGAAGATCGAGCTGGCTGGCCGAAAGTCCCTGCTGCTGGGTCGCCCGCGTTGCGCCGAGCCCCGCCGGCTCTTCCGATACCGTCCGCTCGCCGCCTTCCGGCTTCACCTTGTTGAGCAGGTTGGAGATCTCGTTCGGATCGAACTTCTTCTCCTCCTCTTGCTCCCGGGCGTTCTGCGTCTTCGCCGGATCCAGCGCCGCCGTCTGCGTGCGTCTGGGCGGCGTCGGCTTGGACTGCGGCACCACGTTAACCGGCTTTGGCGGCTCGGGTGCCTTTTCCGCTTCCTTGGGCGCCTCTTCCTGCGCCGGCGCCGGCTCGGCCTCCGTCTGCGGCTCGGGGGCGGGTTCCGGCTCCTTGGCGGGCTCGGGCGCGGGGTCCGGCTCGGCCGGCGGTTCCGGCGGCGGTGCCTCGGCCACCTTCTTCGGCTCGCTCTTCGCTGGCGCCGCTTTGGCGCTTTCGGTCGGCTTCTTGCCGGGATCCGAAGCTTTCTTCGGTGCCTCGACCGGCTTGTCGGCCGGCTTGGGCGCCGATGGATTGTCCTTGGAGGCGGTCTTGTCGCCGACGCGGGTCTTGGTCACCTCCTCGATCGGCACAAGATCTACCGGCAGCGCATCCACGGGCTCGACCGAAAAGGGTTGCGCGCTCGGAAAGGCGATAAGCCCCCAAAACAGAACGACCGCGTGGCCGATAAGGGAAACGACGAGCCCTGTACGCATGCTCTACTGGCTCTGTTCCTCGGTTGTGACCAGCCCGATACGGCGGAAGCCGGAGGCGCTGATCCGTGCCATGATGCGCATCACCGTGCCGTAATCGGCATCGCGATCGCCGCGCACGTAGATACGCTCGTCATAGCCGTTCTTGGCGATAGCGGTCAGCTTCGGCACGATCTCGTCCGCGTCCACTTCCGTATCCTGCAGGAACACCTTGCCGTCCTTGGAAACCGAAATCGTGATCGGTTCGACGTCGTCCTGCAGAGCCTTGGCACGCGTTTCCGGCAGATCTATGGGCACGCCGACGGTGAGCAGCGGCGCGGCCACCATGAAGATGATGAGCAGCACCAGCATGACGTCGACCATCGGCGTCACGTTGATCTCGCTCATCGGCTGATGGCGCTGGCGGCCTCGCCCGCGACGGCGACCGCCGCTCGCACCCGCTCCTGTATGGACACCCATGTCGGTTTATCCTTGCGTGCGTTCGTCGATCTGGCGCGAAAGGATGGCCGAGAACTCGTCGGCGAACCCTTCCATGCGCGACGACAGCCGTGTCGCCTCGGCCGAATACTTGTTGTAGGCGATCACCGCCGGGATGGCCGCCACGAGGCCGAGCGCGGTGGCGAACAGCGCCTCCGCGATGCCGGGCGCCACCACCGTCAGGTTGGTGTTCTTCGAGGCCGCGATCGCCTGGAACGACGTCATGATACCCCACACCGTGCCGAACAGACCGACGAAGGGCGCCGCGGAGCCGACGGTCGCCAGCACCAGAAGCCGGTTTTCAAGCCGCTCCATCTCGCGTGAGATGGTGACGTCCATGACCCGGTCGATGCGCTGTTGCAGGCTGGCGATGGCCGGCTTCTTGCCCTCGTGCGACCGTTTCCACTCCCGCATGGCGGCGACGAAGAGCGCGGCCATGGAGGTGTTCGCCCGGCTGACCAGCGTCTGGTAAAGATCCTCCAGCGACTGACCGGACCAGAACACGCTCTCAAACCGGTTCATCTGGCGCCGGGTCCGCGTGAAGAGCAGCTGCTTGTCGACAATGATCGCCCAGCACCACACGGAGGCGGCGATAAGGCCGAGCATCACGATCTTCACGACGATGTGTGCGCCGAGAAACAGCGCGAAAAACGATATGTCGCCCGCCGGCGCGGCAAGCTCTGTTGTCTGCGCGAACGCTTCCGAAATCATTCAGATGGACCTCAATGTGTGCGCGCGGCCGCAGGAGCCGCTGCGCGCCACCTCCCTTTCGCGAGCCGCGATACCCCTCGCATGGCGGCTGCCTCTGTGGCGGCGGAATTTGGCGAAACCGGGGCTTTTCGCCATTCAGACTTCGCGCTAGCAAGACATTGTCAAGGTTACCGTCGTCTTAACGACAGGCAAGATGACACGGATTTGATGGGCTTTCGGGTGTCGCTGGAGGCGGTTAGGACCGTTTGGCGACCGCTCGGGGCGGTTGAACGGGCGGTGCGAAGGCAGGACGTTTTTTCTGCCCGCCCCTTCAAACTCGCGTTTTTTCCCGTTCAGTCTTTGCCTTCGGGAACAAGGCCCAGCCGCGAGGCCAGTTCCGCCGGCATCCGCCGCGGACGTCCCTGCGGGTTGATCACCGCGGCCGTCACGCTCGCCGTGATCAGCACCTGCCCCGCGCGAACGATCTCCTGTTCCATGATGAGACGCGCGCCGTGGACCTGCGAACAGCGGGTGCGAACTTCCAGAACGTCGTCGATGCGGGCGGGCTTGAGGAAATTGATGTCCATGTGCCGCACGACGAAGGCGAGCCGCTCTCCGGAGCGGCCCTCATCCAGCTCGCTGTGATGGACGCCGCAATGCCTCAGCAGATCGGAGCGTCCGCGCTCCATGAAGCGCAGATAGGAGGCGTGATAGACGATGCCTGAAAAATCGGTGTCTTCGTAATAAACGCGCACCGCCAGGATATGCGCGTCGGCTTCCATGCGGCCGGAAAGGTCGGGCCAAGACTGCTTTGTATCGGACATGAGGGGTGGATTACACCCTTTTGACGCCCGCCGACAGATGCGAACGCATCGCAACTGCCGCGACTTTACAGCCCGAACCGCGTCCCGCGCACAAACGCTTCGGCTCGAACAACACCCGTGGCTCTCGACGCTCAGGTTTCTTTCGTCGAGTATGGCGAAAGCGAATATGTGATCGCGAAGGGCTCCGGCGTTGCCGGGAAACAGCTGATCGATACGGGAGACTGCCGCACGACCCGGCCATCCGGCACGCCGCACCGTTTCACCGGGCATCGCGAGCTCTGCATTTTTTGCGAAGCAGGCCATCGCTCGCCCGGCTTGCCCTCCACTGCTTCGCACGCTGTCCTGATAAGCGCACCACTCCAGATCAAGATGGGATTTATCGTGAAAGTCGGAATCATCGGAGCAGGCATGGTCGGAAGCGCGGCGGCCTACGCCATCGCACTCATGGGACATGCAAGCTCGATCGTGCTGGTCGATCTCAACCAGGCGCTCGCCAATGCCCAGGCTGAGGACATTTCCCACGCCGTCCCCTTTGCCTCGGCGACACGGGTGAGTGCGGGAAGCTATGATGACCTGAAGGGCGCACGCATCATCATCCTGGCGGCGGGTGCGAGCCAGAAACCCGGCGAGACGCGCCTTCAGCTCCTCTCGCGCAACGCCAGCATCATCGGCGGAATCGTGAGCGAGATCCAGCGTGTGGCCCCCGACGCCATCCTGATCGCGGCCGCCAATCCGGTCGATATCGTTACCCAGATCGTGACCCGTGTAAGCGGACTTCCCTCAACCCGCGTCATCGGTTCCGGCACGATCCTGGACACGGCCCGCTTTCGCACCCTGCTCGGCCGCTACCTCGGGGTCTCGCCGTTCTCCGTACATGCCTACGTGCTGGGCGAGCACGGCGACAGCGAGGTCCTCGCCTGGTCGAGCGCACGCGCCGGCGCCCTCACGATCGACAAGGTCGCAGCCCAGGTGAATGTTCCGCTGAACGACGAGGTGCGCGCGCGCATCGACGACGGCGTGCGCAACGCCGCCTACACCATCATCAACGGCAAGGGCGCGACCTATTTCGGCATCGGCGCCGGGCTCGCCCGGCTGGTGGAGGCGATCGGGCGCAACCAGCACGCGGTCTTCTCCGTGTCGATGGTCACCGAGAACGTGGAAGGTGTACGCGACGTGGCGCTCTCCATTCCGCGCGCCCTGGGCAGCGACGGCGTGGTCACCGATCTGGTGCCCGAACTCGCGCCAGAAGAACACGAAGCGCTTCGCAAGAGTGCGGAGATCCTGAAGGCGCAGGTCGACACGCTGGAGCTGTGATCGGCCTCAGGCGGCCGCGACTTCGTCGAGGAACCGGTCGATGGAAGCGCGCAGGCGATCGGCCTGAGCCTTCATCTCCCGAGTGGACGATTGCATTTCGCCCATCGCGCGGGCGCTTTCGCCAATCCGCACGGAAAGCGCCGATACAGATTCGTTGACGATGCGCGTTCCCGACGCCGCCTCCGTGACATTGTGCGAGATCTCGCCGGTCGCGGCGCCCTGCTGGCGCACCGCGTCGGCGATCGCTTCCGTATAGCCGTTGACCTCGTCGATCGATTGGGTAACGGCGCCTATCTCGGTCACCGCAGAATTGGTCGACGCCTGGATCTCGGCGATCTGGGTGGAGATCTCCTCCGTCGCCTTCGCGGTTTGCGAGGCAAGCTCCTTCACTTCCGCCGCAACCACGGCAAAGCCGCGCCCCGCCTCTCCCGCCCGCGCCGCCTCGATGGTGGCGTTGAGCGCCAGCAGGTTGGTCTGTTCGGCAATTTCCGAAATAAGCGACACCACGTCGCCAATTCGTTCGGCCGAACGGGCAAGCCCCATCACCTTCTCGTTGGATGTGGCCGTTGAGCGCGTCGTCTGCCGCACGACATCGGCCGTGGTGGCGACCTGCCGCTCGATTTCGCTGATGGAAGCGTTGAGCTCCTCCGTCGCCGCCGCGACCGCCTCCACATTGCCCGAGGCGCGCTCGGATTCCTGGGCCGCCTCGCCCCCTTGCCGCGCCGCGTCTGACGAAGATTGAGTGAGGTCGGCCGCCGTTTCCGCGACGCTGTCGAGCACCCCTTCGACACTCGCCAGCATGCCGGTAACATCCGCCCGGAAGCCGGAAATCAGGCCCTCGATCGCTTCGGCCCGCTTCCGCGTGGCCACCGCGGCGGCTGCGCTTTCCGCCGTCAGGCGCTCGCGCTCCAGCGAATTTTTCTTGAAGACATCGACGGCGCGCGCCATTTCGCCGATCTCGTCGCCCCGCCCGACCCCCGAGATCTCGGTGTCGAGTTCGCCTTCCGCGATGCGGCGCGAAATGGCCGACAGACGGGCGAGCGGCGCGAACATGCGCCGTGTCAGCCACCAGATGATGCACGCGAAGGGCACGAGACAGACGATCCCCGCAACAAGCAGACCATAGGTGATGCGGTTCGCCGCGGCGTTGAGCTCGCTTTGCTTGACCGCCTCCAGAACCGTGAACCGGCGGTCCAGAAACGTGCCCAGCGCCGTGCGGTAGCGCCAGGGAGAACCGTCGATTTCAACGACGCTGTCGGACTTTCGGATCTCGTCGAACCGCACGGCGGTATTGCCGTTCCCGCCCAGGTGCACCACGTCGCCCGCCGGCGTCACGAGCATGGCGCGTTCGCTCTCGCCGATACCGGTGGCGTCATTCAGGATGGCGGCAATCCGGTCCATGTCGATGGAAAAGGCAACGGCGCCGAAAAACGTGTCGAGATAAAAAACCGGCATCGCAATGACGGCGGAGACCTCACCATCGGCGACATCGAAACCGGAAAAGAAAATGTCCTCAGGCTTCAGCGTATTGGCCTTGGCCGCTGTCATGATGGAGGCGAGGACGGACTGCACCGCCGTTCCCGCGATGGCCGGATCGTCGTAGGCGCGGGCGAAGTCGGCACCCTTGCGGTAGGTGAAGACGATGTTTCCGTCCGGATCGCTCAACGCCATGTCGCTGAACAGGTGCTGCTCGACGATTTCCTTCGCACTCGCCTGAATGACGGCATGGGAGGTCGTGTAGTAATTCTTCTGCGGCGCCTCGATGAGAAGCTGACGCTCGCCGGCCGGGTTCGGATTGTCTTCGACATAGATGCGGCGAAGCTGCGCGCTCTGGTCCTTCTTGAGGTTCTTCCAGCCCGCACGCATCTTCATGATGCTGTCCTTGGCCGTCGGCAGCGACGTGAAGAAGCGCATGCTGTCGCGGACCTGTTCCAGGGTCATTTCAAGCGCCTTGCGCTTGCCAACGGTGGCGCTCATCAACGCCTTGTCCGCCTCTTCGTTCGCCACGCTTCCGCCCAGCAAGGCGGCAGTCCCCACCAATGCGGCACACAGGACAAAGGCCCCGGCCAGAAATATGGCGGAGACTTTCGTCGATAGATTCTTACGAAGCATTTGCGACCCTTCCGTCAACCAGAAGGAAAATAGCCGCTGCTGCGAAAACAAAAGATTAATCGCGAGATACGGAGCAGATCGAACACAAAAAAGGACATGTCATATTTAACATATACACATTCAGAGAGCCGTTCCGCACTCCATTTTCCGGATGTCATTTACGGCAATGCGCCGAGTCGCGTTCACGAACATCAGGGCACCCATGAGGCCACGCGACAGGATGGCAATGGATGCCGCCTCCGGCGCTCACGCCTGGAAGCGACATCCATGCCCCTGATCAGGCGACCTGTTCTTCGAGCACCGGGTAGTCCGTGTAGCCGGACTCGCCGCCGCCGTAGAAGGTCGTCTTGTCCGGTTCGTTGAGCGGCGCATCCTTTTCCAGCCGCGCGACCAGATCGGGATTGGCGATGAAGAGCCGGCCGAAGGCGACCATGTTCGCCCGGCCCGTCTCCACCGCATCGATCGCCATTTCGCGGGTGTAGCCGTTGTTGGCGATGTAGGTGCCGTCGAAGCGCTTGCGCAGCGCCTCGATGCTGGCGCCTTCCGGCAGCTCGCGCGGGCCGCCGGTCTGGCCTTCGACCATGTGCAGGTAGGCAAGCCCGAATGCGTTCAGCCGATCGATCACATGTTCGAACAGCGCCTGCGGGTTGCTGTCGGAGATGCCGTTGGCGGCGGCGAACGGGCTGAGGCGGATGCCGACGCGGCCGGCACCAAGAACGTCCACAACGGCTTGCGTCACCTCCGCCACGAGGCGGGCCCGGTTCTCGATCGACCCGCCATAGGCGTCGTCGCGCTTGTTGGAGCCATCGCGCATGAACTGGTCAAGAAGATAGCCGTTGGCGGCATGGATTTCCACGCCGTCGAAACCGGCGGCATCCGCGTTCGCCGCCGCCTTGCGGTAGTCCTCGATGATGCGCGGGATTTCAGAAAGCTCAAGCGCGCGCGGGGTCGAGGTCGGCAGGAATTCCTTGCCGTCGAAGGTGCGCGTTTCGGCAGCGATCGCGGAGGGAGCCACCGGCGGCTGGCCGTCGAGCTGCAGCGTGTTGTGGGAAACGCGGCCGACATGCCAGATCTGGGCGAAGATCTTGCCGCCCCTGGCGTGCACCGCATCCGTCACCTTCTTCCAGCCGGCAACCTGCGCATCCGAATAGATGCCCGGCGTCCAGGCGTAACCCTTGCCTTCCGGCGAGATCTGCGTGCCTTCGGAGATGATGAGGCCCGCGCTGGCGCGCTGGGCGTAGTATTCGGCGTGCAGCTCGAACGGCGTGTCATCTTGCGGACGCGCCCGATTGCGCGTCAGCGGGGCCATTACAACACGGTTGGCCACGTCGATGTCGCCCACCTTTGTCGGTGTGAAAAGCTTCGGGGTCGTCATGAGATGCTCCTGAAAGCGTGAAGAGAAAAGATTAGGGGTTCAGTTCTGTTTTCTGGACCAATCAGTCCAATAATAGCCATTCCTATGCTCAATAGAGCTGGATTTGGCCATCTTATCGCTCCGTGATCAAGCGTTCGCCCTGCGCGATCGCGTGACGGACATCATCATCCGCCACCCCGGACTTGCGCAGAATCATGGCACCAAAGGCCAGCGCCATCAGTGCGCGGGCCTTGTCATGGGCCGTTTGCGGGTTTTGTGCGTCGAGACATCGGGCAAGGAGGGTTTCAATCCGCGCGAAGTGCTGGCGGCCGAGATCGGCAACCTCGCCATCGTGCGGGCCGCGTTCGGAGATCATGTTGGCGAAGAGACAGCCGCGCGAGCCGCATTCGGGCCGCGCCAGCGCATTGACCAGCGCCATGGCGCCGTCTGCGTCGGCTTGCGCGACCAGAGCCGCCCAGCCTGCGTTCACCTCGTCGGAATAGCATTGCAGTGCGGCCAAAAGCACACCCTGCTTGGAGCCGAAGGCGGCATAGAAGCTGGACTTGGAAAGCCCCATCGCCGCCGTCAGCGCATCGACAGACGTCGCCTCGTAGCCCCGTTCCCAGAAAAGCCTGAGCGCGGCATCCAGCACCGCCTGCGTGTCGTATTCACGCGGACGGCCCGGTCCGTGCGGGCGCTGAACGGGCGAGCGACGGGTGCTCGTATCGGGGGCGGTCGTGTCCATGGCACATCAATATGGACCGCTCGTTCCGAAATACAAGGAGGTGGGACAAACACATCCTCCGCCATCATACGCGAAATGTGCGCGGCATCCCCCGGGCGATGCCGGAGGACGACGGCGAAGAGGGCTTACACGCCGGCGAGAGGACGCTACCCCCCAAGCACGTTGGCGATGACGCCGAGGCCGATCAGGCCGGTGACGATCAGATAGATCGCGACGATATAGGCGAGCAGACGCGGCATGAGCAGGATGAGAATGCCTGCGATCAGCGCGATGACGGGTCCGATATGGGCGGTGGTGATGAGCATTGGGGTCTCCCGGGTGTTTGTAGTGCACGGCAAACGTACAAGACGGTATCGGGTTCCCGATACGTATGCGTGACAATTGTCAGCGAGACTTGCCCCGACCCTGTGATCCGGGCCTATTCCCCTTCCGAAAAAAGCCCCATCTGCGCGGCGCCCGCGCCTTGCGGTACGGCGAGGCCCAGATGGGCGAAGCTCTTGGGCATCAAGAGGCGCCCGCGCGGGGTGCGCTGGATGAAACCCTGCTGGATCAGGTAGGGTTCGACGATGTCCTCGATGGCGTCGCGCGGCTCGGAAAGTCCCGCGGCGATGGTCTCGATGCCCACCGGCCCGCCGCCGAAATGCTCCGCGATCATCGAGAGATAGCGCCTGTCGAGCCCATCGAGCCCGGCCTTGTCGACCTCCAGCTGCGACAGCGCCTTGTCGGCGATCGCGGCATCGACCGCATCCATGCCGGCAACGACCGCGAAATCGCGCACGCGCCGCAGCAGCCGGCCTGCTATGCGCGGCGTCCCCCGGGAGCGCCGGGCGATCTCGTTGGCGCCGTCATCCGTCATGCCGATGCCGAAGACGCGGGCGCCTCGGCGCACGATGTGCTCCAGCTCTTCCACCGTGTAGAAATTCAGCCGGACCGGTATGCCGAAACGATCGCGCAACGGCGTTGTCAGCAGGCCGAGACGGGTGGTGGCGGCCACCAGCGTGAATTTCGACAGATCGATCTTGACCGAGCGCGCCGCCGGTCCCTCGCCGATGATCAGGTCGAGCTGGAAGTCCTCCATAGCGGGATAGAGGATTTCCTCCACCGCCGGCGACAGACGATGGATCTCGTCGATGAACAGGACATCGCGCTCTTCCAGATTGGTGAGCAGCGCCGCCAGATCGCCAGCCTTGGCGATAACGGGACCCGACGTCGCGCGGAAATTGACCCCGAGTTCGCGCGCCATGATCTGGGCGAGCGTGGTCTTGCCGAGCCCCGGAGGGCCAACAAAGAGCACATGATCGAGCGCCTCGGAACGCGCCTTCGCCGCCTCGATGAAAACGGACAGGTTGGAGCGCGCCTGCTGCTGTCCGACGAACTCGTCGAGCGCCAGCGGCCGGATGGTGGTGTCCGCCTCGTCGCCGCGCTCGGCAGGGGAGACAATCCGGTCATCGCTCATGGGCGGGCCTCGACGGGGTGGGACAGTGAGCGGCGCACGGGCACCGTTTCGAAGGATGCGCCGCACGCAAACGTCAGCCGATCGTCGGCGCATTTGCGAGAGGCACCCCTCTCCCCCCTTGTGGGGGAGATGTCACGCATCGCGTGACAGAGGGGGGTGGGCGGCAGACCGCGCACCGTATGGTTTACCGCCCTCTGTCGGCTTTGCCGACATCTCCCCCACAAGGGGGGAGAGAGGGGCTCGACGGCGCGTTCACGGACCGCAACAAACGCTGACCTCACTGCGAAAGCTCCTTCAGCCCCAGCCGGATGAGCTTGCCCGTATCGGCATCCTCACCGGCCGAGCGCTGCGCGGCCGCGACTGCCGCAGCGGCCTGCGGCTGGCCGTAGCCGAGATTGACCAGCGCGGACACGGCATCGGCGACGGGGCGCGGGGCGGACTTCGCCTCGATCGCGTCGTTCGCCTGGATCGTACCGATATCCGCATCGGAAAAGGCCGGCGCCTTGGATTTCAGCTCCGCGACGATGCGCTCAGCCACCCGCTTGCCGACGCCGGGCGCGCGAGAAATCGTCGCCTTGTCGCCAAGCGCAATGGCATTGGCGATCTCCGTCGGCTTCATGATGCCGAGGACGCCGAGCGCCACCTTGGCGCCCACGCCCTGCACCGTCATCAGCATGCGGAACCATTCGCGCTCGAGATCGGAGGCGAAGCCGAAGAGCCGGATCTGGTCCTCGCGCACATAGGTCTCAATGGAAAGCGTCGCCGCCTCGCCGGCCGACGGCAGCCCCTGCAGCACGCGCGAGGGGCATTGCACGTGGTAACCGACGCCGTGGACATCGAGGATCACGTAGTCCTCGCCGTATGAATCGATCACACCCTTGAGCTTGCCGATCACCCCTGCCGTCTCCTCATTGCCCGATCCGCGCCGCCACCCGGGCAGCGGCTGCCGCCGCCCCGCGGTGATGGGCATGACACACCGCGATCGCCAGCGCGTCGGCCGCGTCGTCGGAATTGAATGTCGCCTTCGGCATCAACACCTTCACCATCATGCGGATCTGTTTCTTGTCGCCGTGACCGGCGCCAACCACCGTCTTCTTGATGAGATTGGGCAGATATTCACCAATCGGCAGCCGCTTGAGGCCCGGCACCAGAAGCGCGATGCCGCGCGCCTGGCCGAGCTTCAGCGTCGCGCCCGCATCCTTGTTGACAAAGGTCTGCTCCACCGCCGCCTCGTCCGGAACGTAATCCTCGATCACCCGCGTCAGCCCGTCATGCAGCTCCACCAGCCGTTCGGCCAGCGCCAGCGCCTGGGTCGAATGGACGGTGCCGGAGGCCACGAACTTCAGGTTCGTGCCGGTCACGTCGATCACCCCCCAGCCGGTGTTCCTGAGACCGGGGTCGATACCAAGGATGCGAATCGTCGGGTTCATAGAACAAACAGGTAACGCCGAATGGCGGCGGGCACCAGACGGCACGGCGAAAGAGGTGCGGAGAAGGCGAGTGTTTCCCGGAAAACGTACCGTTTGCGCCAGGACGGGGACACCGCTTAGGCTGGGCCATCCCGCCTGCACACGATTCGCCGAATGGTTCCCCCTCGCCCACACGGTCACCCATGCTCGACGATCTCATGCCGTCCTTCTCGGAGCCATCCGTGCTTCTCGTCTGCCTTGCGGCCGCAGTCGGCGGGGCGGTGCGCGGCTTTGCGGGCTTTGGCGGGGCGATGGTCTTCATGCCGGTCGCAAGCGCCGTGATCGATCCGCGCATCGCGGCCGCCGCCTTTCTGGTAATGGACGACATCGTCGCCCTGCCGATGGCCTTCAAGGCGGTGAGGATCTGCGACTGGCGCACCATCCTGCCCGCCGTCGTCGCGGCCATGCTGACAGTGCCACTCGGCGCCTACGTGCTCGCCCACTCCGACCCGCAGCTGCTGCGCTGGGGCATTTCGCTGCTGGTGCTGTGTCTGCTCGTCCTGCTCATCTCAGGCTGGCGCTACAAGGGGCGGCCGACGATGCCGATTTCCTTCGGCGTCGGCATGACCTCGGGCTTCCTCTCCGGCGCCTCGCAGATCGCCGGACCGCCGGTGATCGCCTTCTGGATGTCCGGCCCCTCGCAGGCCCAGGTCATCCGCGCCAATCTCATCGTCTATTTCGCCATAGCGAGCCTCGGCGCCTTCGCCGCCTTCTGGTGGAACGGCTTCTTCACGATGGACGTGGCACGGCTGCTGGTGGTGATCATGCCGGCGAACGCCGTGGCGCTTTTCCTCGGCACCCGCGCTTTCGCCTTCGCCTCGGAAAAGACATTCCGCCGGGTGGCCTACGCGCTCATCGCGATCGCGGCCATCGGCTCGCTGCCGGCACTGGACGGCGTGCTCAGGTAGCGCGGCCACCGATCGCCCAGGCGACCTTCCGGCCAATCCATCCGAACCCGACGACGCCGCTCGCCAGCAGCACCCCCATCACCGCCAGTGCGACGCCGACCGACGTGGCGAGGTCAGGCATTTCCCCCAGCGCCGGGATTGCCATCAGCGCCGCAAGCGCGGGTGCCAGCGCGCCGAAGGCCGCTGTGTTGGACGAACCGAGCCGGCGCACAGCGATGCCGTAGGTTACGAGCGCGACGAGGCCCGACAGCACGCCCTGCGCCACCATCTGCCAGCCGAGCGCACCGGGATCGATGGCCGTCAGCGGCGCGAAACCGTCGAAGACCACGAGCGGGACGAAGAGGAGTGCCGACCAAACGCTGATGAGCCCGGTCGCATGGACCGGCGTGAGACCGCTACGGCGGAAGGCGAGCGTGTAGCCGGCCCAAAGCATCGCGCCGAGCGGCAGCAGCAGGAGCGCGCCGCCGGCCACCGAAAGATCGATGGCGAGCCCGATCAGTGCGACCGCGACAAGGCTCAGGCCAAAGCCGGCAAGCCTGACCGCACCGAAGGTTTCCTTGAGGATCAGCCGCGACAGGATGGCGGTCGCCAGCGGCAGCACGCCCATCAGCAGCACGCCCGCGGAAGCTGCCGGCGCCTTCTGCAGCGCGTTGGAGACGACGGCGAAGAACGGGGCGCCGCAGCCGGCCACCATGACGATCAGGAGCCGGCGGTCGACGCCCTTCGGCAACAGGCCGCCGCGCAGCCAGAACGGCGCCAGCACGAGCGCCGGCACGCCGTAGCGGATCAGCCCGAGCCAGCCCAGCGGAAGGTGGACCGCGGCGGCGTAGCGGGTGGAGACGATCCACTGCGCCCAGATCGTCACGGTGACGAGCGCGCAGGCGACCCCCTTTGCGATGGTCATGTTGCGATCCGGGGCATGCTGCGAAGCAGGAATGAACATGGCTTCTCTCTCATCACTTCCTTGCGGAATCTGATGCGATCATGGCGCCGGAGGCCTGGGCATGTCCTTGCCATTTCGAGACGTCAGTGCGATCATTCAGCAATATTCTGCCATCAGATACAGATACAGAGCCAGATCATGCCAAATCATATGATAGACGCAGCAGACATGCGCATCCTGTCCGAGTTACAGGAAGACGGTCGGCTCACCAACGTGGAGCTGTCGGAGCGCATCGCGTTGTCGCCCTCGCCGTGCCTCAGGCGGGTCAAGCGGCTGGAGGCGGACGGCATCGTGCGCGGCTATCGCGCCGTCCTCGATCGCAAGAAGATCGGGCTCGACCTGACCGTCTTCGTCGAGATCCGCGTCTCCAAGCATACCCACGACAACGCGGCCGGGTTGCAGAGGTCGCTCGAGGCCATGCCGGAGGTGGTCGCTTGCCACATGGTATCGGGTGCGGCCGACTTCCTTGCCGAGGTCGTCGTCCCGACGCTGGCCGACTACGAGCGATTGCTCACCGAACGGCTGCTGACGCTGGACATGGTAGAGGACATCCGCTCGAACTTCGCCCTCAGGACCATCAAGACCGACGGAGCCCTGTCGCTGGAGCATATTTCGACCCGGTCGATTTGATCCGGTCGACAAGGATATGCTCAAAAGGTTTCTTCTGGAGCGATTTCGCTTGGTCGGAAAGCTCTCTGGGCCATCTGGACAAGCGTGCAGCCGCGCGCGCCAAGCAAAGCAACGGAGCCATCCCCTTGTTCTTCATCCGCACCGCCGGCAAGCAGGATCTCGAAAAGATCTCGGCGCTCCTCGCCGAGACCTGGCACGACACCTATGACCGGATCTACGGACCGGACAAGGTCGCCGACATCACCGCCGCCTGGCATTCGGTGGAGGCGCTGAAGACGCAGTTGGCGCGGCCGGGCTCGGAATTCATCGTCGCCGACGACGGCGAGCGCATTGGCGGGGTGGCCTTCGCCGCCATGGCGGACGCGAAGGCGAAGACGGTCATGCTGCACCAGCTCTACGTCCGGCCCGGCTGCCAGGGCCAGGGAACCGGCGCGATGCTTCTCGCCGAAATCGTCGAGGCCTTTCCCGATGCAAGCACCCTGAGGATCGAGGTGGAGCCCGCCAACGAAAAGGCCGTCAGCTTCTACGAGGCGAAGGGGTTTGAAAAGGTCGGCGAGACGAGCGACTGCGGCGTCACCGGCAACAAGAGCGGCATTCCCGCCGCCATCTACGAACGCCCCCTGCCTTGACGAAGCGCCGCGGAAACGAGAAGGCGCGCCACGGATGCGGCGCGCCTTCTCAAACCGTTTGAGTGTGGACGAAAATCAGGCGGCCGTCAGCTTCGCCATGACCTCGTCGGAAACCTCGAAGTTCGTGTAGACGTTCTGCACGTCGTCATCGTCGTCGAACATGGCGATCAGCTTCATCAGCGTGCCTGCCTTTTCCTCGTCGACTTCCGTGTTGGTCTGCGGCTTCCAGATCGCCTTGATGGATTCGGCTTCGCCAAGGTCGCCTTCCAGAGACTTGGACACGTCGCCCAGATCCTCGAAGGCGCAATAGATCGTGTGGCCGTCCTCGTCGGACTGCACATCCTCGGCGCCCGCCTCGATGGCCTTTTCCAGCACCGTGTCGGCATCGCCGACCGCCGGCTTGAAGGTGATCTCGCCGACCCGGTCGAACATGAAGGCGACCGAGCCCGTCTCGCCCATGGCGCCACCGCATTTGGTGAAGTAGGAGCGCACGTTGGACGCCGAGCGGTTGCGGTTGTCGGTCAGCAACTCGACGATCACCGCGACGCCGCCGGGGCCATAGCCCTCGTAGCGGATCTCTTCGTAGTTATCGCCATCACCCGACTGCGACTTGTTGATCGCCCGCTGGATGTTGTCCTTGGGCATCGACTGGGCGCGGGCGTTCTGGACCGCAAGGCGGAGACGCGGGTTGCCGTCGATATCCGGTCCGCCGACCTTCGCGGCGACCGTGATTTCCTTCGACAGCTTGGAAAAGAGTTTCGAGCGCACCGCGTCCTGACGGCCCTTGCGGTGCATGATGTTCTTGAACTGTGAATGTCCGGCCATGAGGTACCTGGCATCTCGTTTCGGGATTTCGCATCCGGAGCGGGCGCACGGGGCCTTGCGCAAAAGGCCCGCCGGCGCACACGACGCTCCGCGGAAATGGCTTCAAGGGGCGCTTATAATTCGCAACGCCGCGGAAATCCAGCGGGGGTGCGGCATCAACGCCGATCTTGCGGGATTGAGTGGACGCCGCTGCCGCCCCACTTTCTGACCATGAGGCAGGGTTTGAGCATTTCACACGATTGCATGAGCAAGGACAAGCGGCATGACAGACACACTGGAACAGGACGAAACGGCCGCATCCGCGGCCGCCGCACCTGAAGAACCTGACAAGCCCGCCCGCACGCACGACGACGAACGGACTGACATCGCCTCCATCGCCGAGTACCAGCGCGCCGCATTCCGAACCGGCTTCACCCGCGACATCGCGTTCCGCCGGCAAAGCCTCAAGGCGCTGCGCAGGTCCGTCGCGAAAGCCGAAAAGGACATTCTCGCCGCGATGCAGGCCGATCTCGGGCGACCCAGAACCGAGGCCTACGCCAGCGAGATCGCGATGCTGCTGCGCGAAATCGACACGACGCTCGCAAGGCTGCGCCGCTGGTCGAAGCCCCGCCGCGTGCGCTCGCCACTCGTCACGCTGCGCGCCTCAAGCCGCGTCCAGGCCGAGCCTTACGGCACCACGCTGATCATCGCGCCGTGGAACTATCCCTTCCAGCTCGCCCTCGGACCGCTGATCCCGGCGATCGCGGCGGGCAATTGCGCCGTGGTGAAGCCATCGGAATCCGCACCCGAGAGCTCCACCATTATCGCCCGGATCATCCGCGAAACCTTCAAGCCGCATCACGTCGCCGTCTTCGAAGGCGAGGCGGACGTCTCGCAGACGCTGCTGGACCAGCGTTTCGACTTGATCTTCTACACAGGCGGCACGGTTGTCGGGCGCACCGTCATGCAGGCAGCGTCCCGCCATCTCACCCCCGTCATCCTGGAACTGGGTGGCAAGAACCCCTGCATCGTGACCGCCGACGCCAATCTCGACATCGCGGCGCGCCGCATCGCCTGGGGCAAGTTTCTCAATGCCGGACAGACCTGCGTCGCGCCCGATTTCATCCTCGCGGAAGCCTCCATCAAGGACGCCTTGCAGGAAAAGCTGATCGAGACGATCGCGAAGTTCTACGGCTATGTGCCGAAGGACAGCCCCGATTACAGCCGCATCGTCAACGAGCGCCATTTCAACCGGCTGACGCGCCTGATGGAAGGTGCACAGATCGTGGCGGGCGGAGAGACCGACCGGGACGCACGCTACATCGCACCGACCCTGATCAGCGGCCTCGACTGGTCGCACCCGCTGATGGCGGGCGAGATCTTCGGCCCCCTCCTTCCGATCATGGCCTATGAGGACCTTGATACAGAACTGATCATCCTGAAGAACCGGCCGAAGCCGCTGGCGCTTTACATCTTTTCGAACGACCGCGCGACACAGGAGCGCATCCTGTGCCATCTCCCGTCGGGCGGCGCGGCCATCAACGACACGCTATCGCAGGTCATCAACACCCGCCTGCCCTTCGGCGGTATCGGCGACAGCGGCATGGGCGCCTATCATGGCAAGGTGGGTTTCGACGCGTTCTCTCATCAGCGCGCCATCGTGCGTCGTGCGCTGAAGCCGGAAGGCAGCCTGCTCTATCCGCCTTACAAGACGCCACTGTGGGTTCTGAGGCGGATGGTGCGGTTCTTCTGAGAACGGACTGTTCTTCTGAGAACGGACTCAGGCCGCCCGCCTGCGGCTTTCCACTGCCTGCGCTCTGCCCCGTCTCTCTACCATCATCCCCCGGACAAAGCCGCGGGATGATGGAGGAAAGTCAACGACAGGCGTCTTGAGCCACCCCTCGGCAACCTGTTACCAGAAATCCGGCAAAGCCTGGCTGAGCTTGCCGCCGATACGGACCGGGGCGACGTTGATGGCGAGCCCCGTGGCGTCGTCGGTTTCCACCGCCACGCCGCACAACGTCGCCTCGCCCAGCGAGGCGGTGAAGCGGGCGGAGGGGATCTTGGTCATGAAGCGGTTGACCGGCTCGTCCTTTTCCATGCCGAGCACGCTGTCATAGTCGCCGCACATGCCCGCATCCGACATGTAGGCCGTTCCGCCCTCGAGAATCTGGTGGTCGGCGGTCGGCACATGGGTGTGGGTGCCCACGACAAGGCTCGCGCGGCCATCGGCGAAATGGCCCATTGCCTGCTTTTCACTGGTGGCTTCGGCGTGCATGTCGATGATGACCGCATCAGCGACCTGACCGAGCGGGCAGGCATCGAGTTCGCGCCCGACGGCGGCGAAGGGATCGTCCAACGCATCCATGTAGACCCGGCCCATCACGTTCATGACGAATACGTTGGCGCCGTTTCGCGCCGTGTAGAGATGGGCGCCACGTCCCGGCGTACCCTTGGGATAGTTGACGGGCCTGAGCAGCCGGTCCTGACGCGTGATGAAGACAAGTGCCTCGCGCTGGTCCCAGGAATGGTTGCCGAGCGTCACCACATCGGCGCCCGCGTCGATCACGTCCTGGCAGATCTCCTCGGTGATACCGAAACCGCCGGCGGCATTCTCGCCGTTGACCGTGACGAAATCGAGTTGCCAGCGCTCCACCAGCCCCGGCAATCGGTCAATCACCACGTTGCGGCCACTGCGCCCGACAAGGTCACCCAGGAACAAGAGCCTCATGCGGCATCCTCGTATTTTGTGTTGTAGGTCAGGCCCGGCAACGGATCAGCTCCGTCTCGGTCACGATCGCATCCAGCGGCCTGTCATGGTCCTCGAAAGGAACCGTTTCGACTTCCTGCACCGCAAAGGCGACACCAATCAAGCGCAATGGACGATTTGCACCGATCGCGGCAATCGCGCGATCGTAATGTCCCTTGCCGTAGCCGATGCGATGACCGGTCCGATCGAAGGCGGCGAGCGGCACCAGCAGAACGTCCGGGACGACCTCGGCAGCCCCGGGACCAGGCGCGACGGTGCCGAAACCAGCGGCGACCAGTTCCGCCCCGCGCAGGAGCTCGCGAAAGATCAGATGCGGCTCGGCCACCACCGGCAGACACAAGCCGTGCCCGCGTTCGCGCAAGCCGGCCATCAGCGGGCGGGGATCGATCTCGTCGCGGATCGGCCAGAAACCGGCAACCATCGCGCCGACGGGAAGGCCGAGCTGTTCCACCCGCTCCGCCACGCAAAGCGAGGCCTCAATGCGAGCGGCCGGCTCCAGCGCACCGCGGCGGGCGAGAGCCGCGGTGCGCAAGCTGTCCTTGGTCGCATTAGGCAAATAATCGCTCATATGGAATCCTGACGAAAAGCCTGTCGCGCCGCACGCACAAGAACGAAAACGGCCAGCTTGCGGCGCCCGAACGCGTCTGTCGCCGTTCGTATCCCTCCTTTCCCGACAAGAAAAGGGGCCAGCGCGCAAAAGGACTAACGAGGAGAGAGGTCGGCACCCGCACGCTTGCGTGTCGCAACGCGCCCGTCCGGCATATTTCCGATTGCCAGCGCCCATCGCAGGCGGGACGCTCTGCCGTGATCCGGCTCAGCGGTCCGCCTGAATGTCGAGTTCGGCATCGCTCACGATATCGAGGAAGTTCGTTTCGCCCGAAGGACGCGAAAGACCGCGCAGGAGCGCCTCCGCCGCACCGCTGACGCTTGCAAGGTTCTCCACGGCGGTTCCCGCCGCCTCGCGGGCCACGGCCGCATAGTCGCGCGCGCCCGCAGCGTCCCCCGCCTCGTGGAGACGCGCCATGGCAAGCGCGAGCGCGGCTTCCGCGACCTTCTGCGATTTCTGGAGATAGGCTGCGGCATCGCACACCGCCGTCGCCGCCGCCCTGCGAATCGCATCGTCCGGATCGCCCGTGATCAGGCCGTCGGCGAGGATCGGCCTTTCGCCGGCAGGCTGGTCCTTTGCGAGATCTCCCGCCTGGCCCCGGTCCTCAAGGCCTGCAGCACCGAAGAATTCAGGCGCCGCGCCCTCGGGCGCTGCATCAGCGTCGGCCGTGTGCGTCGTCGCCTGGTTTGGTGAGAATGTCGGTTCGGGCATGCCGCGTCCTTTCGCTGCCACTTTCAAGCCGGCCAGAAGACGCCGGATGAATTGGGCAAAACGAAGCCGAAAGACGCAATGCCACGGGGCCTTCGCGAGACGACCTCGCGAAAGCACGGGAAAACGGCACAGGGAGGAGAGAAAAGAACTGGCGAAGCCACGGCAGCCGTCGAGAGTTTGATCCCGGGAAACCTACAACGTAGGTGGGCGCCGTTTGTCCGGGCCCACGGGCCCGGTCAGGTACAGCTCCCTTTGGGATCATTAAGGCCCCGGGGATTCAGTCTGCTAACGCGCAGCGCAGCAACGCCGCATCGACATATAGGACGCGATGGGCACGGACGCCAGAGGCTGACGTTACGCATGTCATATTGACGGTGAAAAGCCCGCCGCCTCCGGCATCACGATTCATTTCATGTCTGCCCCCCGGGTTCTCCCGGCTCAGGTCCGTCCTGTTCAGGAGGCCGGCGCCATCGCCGGCGCAAAGACACGAAGCCGGTTTCCGTCTGGATCGAGCAAGACGAAGGTGTAGCCGAAATCCATCCGCGACGGCGCCTGGGCAATCGGCAGGCCGCGCTTGTTCACGTCGCCGAAAATCCGCTCGAGTGTGGCCTCGTCCGCGACGGAGAAACAGCATTCGCCCGCATGCCCACCTCTGGGACCGGCCGGCGGCTGCACCTCATCGCGCTTCCACAGGCCGAACTTCGCGCCGGAATCGAGGATGAAGAGAACAAACGTGGGGCCGTCCTCGACTGGCTCACGCTTGAGCATGCCGGCATAGAAGTCCCGGCTCGCGGAAATGTCATCGACATAGAGAAGGGTGTAGTCGCCTGTGGACATGGTGAGGATCTCCCGTTGGTTGGTCACGGGAAAGACCCTAGACGGCGATACTGCCAATTTCTGTCAGCATTGTTTTCCACAGTCCCGCAGCACACCCGTCTCAGGTGGGAATGCCTTCCTTCTCACGCCACCGCGCCAACATCTCCTGACGGCGACGCGGATAACGCCTCCCGGTTTCGACCATGGACAGGATCCGGTCGGTACGAAAGGCGCGGAAGTCCTGACGTAACGCACACCAGGCCACGGTGACGCGCACGCGATCGAAAAAGCCCAGCATGAAGGGCCATATCACGCGGCGGCTGGAGACGCCCTCGCCGGTGCGATACTCGATTTCCAGCTCCCGCTCGCGCCGGATCGCATCGCGCAGACCGGCCAGATCGATCGGTTCGTCCGGCTGGCTCTCGTTGAGAACGGCGAAGAGAGTGGAGGCGTCCAGGGTCTCGCGCAGATCCGCCGGCAGCACGGCGCCGACCTTCGCAAGCGCGCTGGAGGCGGCCGCGCCGAGACGCGCATCGCCGCGCCTGCCCGCATAGCGCATGCCGAGCACCAGGGCCTCGATCTCGTCTTCGGAAAACATCAGCGGCGGCAGCAGGAAGCCCGGCTTCAACACATAGCCGACGCCCGGCTCCCCTTCGATTTCGGCGCCTTGCGCCTGCAGGCTGACAATGTCGCGATAAAGCGTGCGCAGGCTCACATCCAGCGCGGCGGCAAGTGTCGCGCCGCTCACGGGCCTGCGGTAACCGCGCAAGAGCTGGAGAAGATCAAGCAGACGTTCGGAACGCGACATGCGGGTGTGGTCTCAAGCTCGAAGGCCCTCGGCCGGGGCACTTCTCTAGCGGACCATACTGCCAGAAACAGGCAGTGACCGCCTCAGCCCTGTTCCTCGCGGACGGACTTGTTGAGTTCCTGCGCCAGCGCCTCGATCCGGCCAGCGGCCTCGTCCACGCGGCCCGCGAGCTGAGCTTCGCTTTGCGCATTGTGGTTGAGCACCGCCTCGCGCGATTCGCGTAAACCCGACAGCTCCGATTCGAGGCTCTTGATGCGCCGCTCCGCCTCGCTCAGCAAATCGGTCATCATGACGCCCGCCATGACTGTCAGCCGCTGATCGCCGATCTCGCCGAAGCTGGAACGAAGGGTTCCGATCGTCTCGTCAAAACGGCGGCCAAGACCGAGCAACCGCTCTTCCTCGCCGTCGTCGCAGGCCATGCGATAGGCTCGGCCGTTGATCGTCACATTGACCTGCGCCATGCCTCAGCCTCCGTGGCTTTCCAATACCGTACGAATTGATTCCATTGCCGAAACGAGCCGACGCGAGACTTCCTTGTTGGCTTTTTCCAGCCGGTCCGAACGCGACTCCGCGCCGTCCAGCGTTTCGGCCAGGCGGGCGCGATCCTCGTTCAGCCGCTGCAGCTCGTCCTGCAGCGCGCCCACGGTCTTCTCGCTGGCGATACGCCGGTTGACGGCCGCCTCAAGCTGCCCGATCGACGCCGATAAACGCTGAAAAGCCGCATCGAGTTTGCTGGCCTGGCTCATATTTTTCCCGTGCGAAAACCGCCTGGCACGGAACGCTCCGGCCTCAAACTGGTTCCCCGTTCCCGGTGCCGGTCCCCGTTCGCGGACCTCGATACCGGCCTTGCCTGCCGGACTGCGGTCAAAGACACGGCAGTTCCCCGATCTGATGCGCCGAACCTGACAAAAGCGCCGATGTTTTCCAGAGAACGAAAAGCGGTCGAAACGTCGCCCCTGGCGGCTGCACTGACGGTTGGTCCTTCAGGATCCGGCTTGCGCAGATTAGGCGTTCATTCCTCAGTCCGTCAACAATCGCGGGCGCTTGCACGACGATCTTGCGAAATGACATGTACATAAACCACGGCCAACGCAAGCCATATGCGGCGCTTGCGGCGCGATTTCCCTGCGTAATCCGCATAAGGGTTTGCCCAAGCGCTTGCATTGACTCAACAAAGGTTCCTGCTATTTGTCGTGCCGCCTCGCAGGGCCGGGGTGCCGGCGTCTGCTTTTCAAGCGATATGCTTTTCGAGCAACGCCTTCACTTTTAAACCAGAACCTCGGACGATCGCGGCAACCGCTCCGGCCGCTCGGGCCACAGGTATCAGATGACCGATCTCGACAAACACAACCGGATGGCCAACGCGGTCCGCTTCCTCTCCATCGATGCCGTGCAGAAGGCCAATTCCGGCCATCCCGGCCTGCCGATGGGCGCGGCCGACATCGCCACCGTCCTCTTCACGCGTTTCCTGCGCTTCGATCCCACCGAGCCCAAGTGGGCCGACCGCGACCGCTTCGTGCTGTCGGCCGGTCACGGCTCGATGCTGCTCTATTCGCTGCTGCATCTGACCGGCTACGAGGACTTCACGCTGGATGAGCTGAAGAACTTCCGTCAGCTCGGCGCCAGGACCGCCGGTCATCCCGAATACGGCCATGGCGGCGGTATCGAGACGACCACCGGTCCGCTCGGCCAGGGCCTCGCCAATGCTGTCGGCATGGCGATGACGGAACGCATGCTCCAGGCCGAGTTCGGCGAAGATCTGGTCAACCACCACACCTACGCACTGGTTGGCGACGGCTGCCTGATGGAAGGCATCTCCCAGGAGGCGATCTCGCTCGCCGGGCACCTGAAGCTCAACAAGCTGATCGTGCTGTGGGACGACAACGGTATCTCCATCGACGGGGCGATCTCGCTGTCCGATTCGACCGACCAGCCCGCCCGCTTCAAGGCCTGCGGCTGGGAGACGGTGAACGTCGACGGCCATAATCCGTCCCAAATCGCCACCGCGATCGAGGCGGCCCGCAAGTCCGACCGGCCGACGCTGATCGCCTGCAAGACCACGATCGGCTACGGCTCGCCCAACAAGGCCGGCAAGAATTCCGCTCACGGCTCGCCGCTCGGCGTCGACGAAATCAAGATCACCCGCGAGGCGCTCGGCTGGACGGATGAACCCTTCGAGATCCCGGCCGATATCCGCGACGCATGGCGCATCGCCGGTCTGCGTGCCGCCCAGGCCAATACCGAGTGGGCCAAGCGCTTCGAGGCCGCGGACGCCGAGACGCGTGCCGAGTTCGAACGCCGCCAGCGTGGCGACCTGCCGTCAGCGCTTACCGACGCGATTCGCACGTTGAAGGCAAAGCATGTCTCCGACATGCCCTCGCTCGCCACCCGCAAGGCGTCCGAAGTGGCTCTCGAGGCGATCAACGCGGCGGTGCCGGAGACGATCGGCGGCTCGGCCGACCTGACCGGCTCCAACAACACCCGCACCAAGGACATGAAGGCGATCACGCCGGACGATTTCTCCGGCCGCTTCGTCCACTGGGGTATCCGCGAACACGGCATGGCCGCCGCGATGAACGGCATGGCGCTGCACGGCGGTGTCATCCCCTATTCCGGCACCTTCATGGTCTTCACCGACTATTGCCGCCCGGCCATCCGGCTTTCGGCGCTTATGGGCATTCGTGTGATCTACGTGATGACGCACGATTCCATCGGCCTTGGCGAAGACGGCCCGACCCACCAGCCGGTGGAGCATCTGGCGGCGCTGCGCGCCATTCCCAACCTTCTCGTGCTGCGTCCGGCGGACGCGACGGAGACGGCGGAATGCTGGCAGATCGCGCTGGAGAACCGGAACGGGCCGAGCGTGCTGGCGCTGACGCGTCAGAATCTCGCCGCCTTCCGCGCCCAGCTTGAGGAAAAGAACCTTTGCGGCAACGGCGCCTACGAGGTCTGTTCCTGCGACGATGAGGCGAAGGTGACGCTGTTCGCCACCGGCTCGGAAGTCGAGATCGCGATGGCCGCCCACGCCCAGCTGACCGAGGACGGCATCCCGGCCCGCGTCGTCTCCGTGCCGTCGTTCGAGCTGTTCAAGAAGCAGTCGGACGACTACCGCGCCTCGATCATCGGCACCGCGCCGGTGAAGATCGCCATTGAGGCCGGCATCGAGATGGGCTGGTCGCGCTTCATCGGCGACGACGGGCTTTTCGTCGGCATGGACAGTTTCGGCGCCAGCGGCCCCTACAAGGAACTCTACGAGCATTTCGGCATTACCGCCGAGGTGGCCGTATCGAAGGCCAAGGCCCGTCTCGAGGCCCTGGAAACGACCACGGAGGAATGAGTTCCGGCGTGTTCGCCGGGGCTTTGGGATCCTGAAACGGATGGACGGCGCCGGATGGCGCGCAGACAGGAGTATGAGGAAATGGCGGTGAAGGTCGCAATCAACGGTTTCGGTCGCATCGGACGTAACGTGCTGCGCGCAATCGTGGAATCGGGTCGCACCGACATCGAGGTGGTTGCGATCAACGATCTCGGCCCGGTGGAGACAAACGCCCACCTGCTGCGCCACGATTCCGTGCACGGCCATTTCCCCGCCAAGGTCGAGGTCTCCGGCGAGACCATCGTCATCGACGGCGGCAAGCCGATCAAGGTGACGGCGATCCGCGACCCGAAGGAACTGCCCTGGGGCGAACTCGGCATCGACATCGCCATGGAATGCACCGGCATCTTCACCGCCAAGGAGAAGGCGTCGATGCATCTTGAGGCTGGTGCCAAGCGCGTCCTCGTCTCCGCCCCGGCTGCGGGCGCCGACAAGACCATCGTCTTCGGCGTCAACACCGATGCGCTGACGAAGGACGACCTTGTCGTCTCCAACGCCTCGTGCACCACCAACTGCCTGGCGCCCGTCGCCTACGTCCTCAACGAAGCGGTTGGCATCGAGACGGGCTTCATGACGACGATCCATTCCTACACCGGCGACCAGCCGACGCTGGACACGATGCACAAGGATCTCTACCGCGCCCGCGCAGCCGCCATGTCGATGATCCCGACCACGACCGGTGCCGCCAAGGCCGTCGGCCTGGTGCTGCCGGAGCTCAACGGCAAGCTGGACGGCGTCTCCATCCGCGTCCCGACGCCGAACGTCTCCGTCATCGACTTCAAGTTCATCGCCAAGCGCGAGACGACGGTCGAGGAGATCAACGACGCGATCCGCAAGGCCGCCGACGGCAAGCTCAAGGGCATCCTCGGCTTCACGGACGAGAAGCTGGTGTCCATGGACTTCAACCATGACCCGCACTCCTCGACGTTCCACATGGACCAGACCAAGGTGATGGACGGCACCTTCGTGCGCGTCATGTCCTGGTACGACAACGAGTGGGGCTTCTCCAACCGCATGGCCGACACCGCCGTGGCGATGGCCAAGCACATCTGATCGAACGAAGGGCGCGGACGACAACGGCCGCGCCCTTTTTCTATCCAATCGTCTCCCTCCGGCCGTTTGGGAGAAACGTCGTGTGCTTCCTGTCGAGACCCGCGGGTGCGGAGCGCCAGAACGATGATCCCTCTTCTGCCCCCCTTGCGCATCGCCATGGCCTCGGATGCGGCAAGGCTTGCCGATCTTGTCAATTTCGCCGGCGATGGCCTGCCGCTCCACCTTTGGGCGGAAATGGCGCAGGACGGTCAAGACCCGTGGGAGGTCGGCCGGGCCCGGCAGGCGGAAAAGGCGCAGGACGGTCAGATTGTCGTCCTCGACGAGGGCGCAGGCGCGATCGCCATGCTCTTGGGGTATGCGATCGGGTCCGAGCCCGTCCCCACGGATGACATGCGGGCACTGTTCGTGCCGCTGCAGGAGCTTGAGAACCTCGCCCCCGACAGCTGGTATGTGAACGTGCTTGCCGCCTGCCCCCGACATCGCGGCAAGGGCCACGGCACCCGCCTTCTGGAAACCGCCCGGGAGATCGCGCGCGCCAAAGACCTTTCGCGCATGTCGATCATCGTCGCGGACGACAACGATGGCGCGCGCAGGCTTTACGAACGCGCCGGTTACCGCGAATGTGCCGCACGCGATGCCGTGCACGAAGGCTGGAAAACGGCCACAAAGCGTTGGATCCTGATGATCAGGGAACTCGACCGGATCGGACGCGCTTGAAAGAGGCTGGCGCAAAACAAAAGATGGAGGCTCGCAGGGTAATGAGTTACCGCTCTCTCGACGACATGGATTTCGCGGACAAGCGCGTTCTGGTGCGCGTCGATCTGAACGTCCCGATGGAGGACGGCAAGGTCACCGACACGACCCGCATCGAACGGGTGTTGCCGACCATCCGCGATATCGCGGCGAAGAACGGCAAGGTCATCCTGCTGGCCCATTTCGGCCGCCCCAAGGGCGAGCGCGTGGCTTCCATGTCGCTGAAGCCCGTCGTGCGGCCGCTTTCCGAACTGCTCGGTCTCCACGTCGATTTCGCTGAGGATTGCGTCGGCCCGGAGGCCAGGGCGGCGGTTGAGAAGATGGTACCGGGCGGCATCCTGCTGCTGGAAAACACCCGCTATCACAAGGGCGAGGAAAAGAACGATCCCGACTTCGCCAAGGCCTTGGCCGAGAACGGCGATGTCTACGTGAACGACGCGTTTTCCGCCGCCCACCGCGCGCATGCCTCCACCGAAGGCCTCGCCCACCTGCTGCCGGCCTGCGCGGGGCGCACCATGCAGGCAGAGCTCGACGCGCTGGGCGCCGCACTCGGCTCCCCCAAGCGGCCCGTGCTGGCGGTCGTCGGCGGGGCGAAGGTTTCCTCCAAGATCGACCTTCTGGAAAATCTCGTCGCCCGGGTCGACATGCTGGTGATCGGTGGCGGCATGGCCAACACCTTCCTGGCCGCTCAAGGCACGGATGTCGGCAAGTCGCTGTGCGAGCATGATCTGGCCGACACCGCGCGCCGCATCATGGACAAGGCCGGCGCGGAAGGCTGCGAGATCGTGCTGCCTGTCGATGCGGTTGTGGCACGTGAATTCAAGGCCAACGCGGCAAGCGAGACTATGGCGCTCGATTCGATTCCCGCCGACGCGATGATCCTAGACGTGGGCGCGAAGTCCATCGAGACCGTGAAGGAGAAGATCGACGCGGCCGCCACGCTGGTGTGGAACGGCCCGCTCGGCGCTTTCGAGATCGAGCCGTTCGATCGTGCCACCGTCGCGGCCGCCCGCCATGCGGCGGCGCGCACGAAGTCCGGCGCGCTGCTGTCGGTCGCCGGCGGCGGCGACACGGTGGCCGCGCTCAATCATGCGGGCGTGGCGCAGGATTTCAGCTATGTCTCCACCGCCGGCGGCGCCTTTCTGGAATGGCTGGAAGGCAAGGTCCTGCCGGGTGTCGCGGCGCTTGAGCGCGAAAACTAGAACGCCCCCTTAATCAAGATCATCAGAACCGGGAGTGGAAGGTCATCACATGAGCGAGAATCTGGAAGATATTGCTGAGGCCATGATGGCACCGGGCCAGGGTATCCTGGCGGCCGACGAGAGCACAGGCACCATCAAGAAGCGCTTTGACCAGATCGGCGTGGAAAACACCGAGGACAATCGCCGCGATTATCGCGAGATGTTGTTTCGCGCCGAGACCGCGATGAACGAATGCATCTCCGGGGTCATCCTGTATGACGAGACCATCCGCCAGAAGGCCAAGGACGGCACGCCGCTCGTCGATCTCATCAAGGCGGCCGGCGCCGTTCCGGGCATCAAGGTCGACCAGGGCGCCAAGCCGCTCGCCGGCTTCGAGGACGAGAAGGTGACCGAGGGTCTCGACGGCCTGCGTGAACGCCTGGCCGAGTATTATGATCTCGGCGCGCGCTTCGCCAAGTGGCGCGGCGTCATCACCATCGGCGAGGCGATGCCATCGTCGAACTGCATCTCCGCCAACGCCCATGCGCTGGCGCGCTACGCGGCGCTGTGCCAGGAGGCCGGTATCGTGCCGATCGTGGAGCCGGAAGTGCTGATGGATGGCGCCTTCTCCAGCCATGATATCGAAACTTGCTACGAGGTCACGGAATGGACGCTCAACACGATCTTCGGTGAGCTCTACCAGGCGGGCATCCTGCTTGAGGGGATGATCCTGAAGCCGAACATGGTGATCGCCGGCCAGAAGTGCCCGGACCAGGCATCGGCCGAAGAGGTCGCGGAAATGACCGTGCGCTGCCTGAAATCGACCGTGCCGGCGGCTGTCGGCGGCATCGCCTTCCTGTCGGGTGGCCAGAGCGACGTGCAGGCGACGCAAAACCTGTCGGCGATGAACGCGATGGGCAACCTGCCCTGGACGCTGACCTTCTCCTACGGCCGCGCCCTGCAGCAGGCGGCGCTCAAGGCCTGGTCGGGCAAGGACGAGAACTGGGCTGCCGCCCAGGCCGCCTTCGAGCACCGCGCGCGGATGAACGGCATGGCGGCGACCGGCACCTGGTCGAAGGATCTGGAAACGGCGTAAGGCGCACGTTTCAGACAGTGACGACATGGATCGACGGGCCATCGCGCCCGTCGATTCTTTTTTTGCAGGCGTGAGAACTTTGGGCGCTTTTGGCGAATATCGCCGGTGTCATCCCCGGCGCAGTACGGCGCGAAGTGCCGCTCCGCAGATTTGGGATGACACTGGAGAGATCGTTCGCAAAGGCCGGTCCGGCCTGAGCAGCCAGCCGGCACGTCAGGAACCTACACTGAGGCGATTGCCAATCCGGCGGCACGCGGCACCCTCTCCGCGCCTCTCGCTGCAACATTTTCTTGACCTCAGACGCCTAGTAATTTGCCGATTGCGCGATTTTGCCGTTATTGGATGCCACATCGCCACCGAACGCCTTCAGGAGTTCCAACAGTGTTCCGTTCCCGCCTGTTTCTCATCACGCCGACAGACTTCGATGCGGAGGCCTTCGCCGCCCCGCTCGGCGAAGCCCTTTCCGGCGGAGACGTGGCCTGCCTGCTGATCACCCTTCCCGAGGGCGATGAGGACGCGGCTCAACTTTTGGCGGAAAAGATCGTGCCGATCGCCCAGGAGGCCGGCGTCGCGGCGCTGATCCTCAACGACACGCGCGTTGCCGGACGCGCGCGCGCCGACGGCGTCCAGATCGACAGCGGGCTTGAGGATCTCAAGCTCGCGCAGGAAACCTTCCAGCCCAACCGCATCGTCGGCGTCGGCCATATCAAGGAACGCCACCACGCGATGGAGCTGGCCGAACTCGACACCGACTATGTCTTCTTCGGCATGCTCGACCTGGAAGAACACGACGAGGCACACCGCAAGACCATCGATTTCGCCGACTGGTGGGCCGAGGTGTTCGAGATCCCGTGTGTGGCGCTCGCCGGACGCGACATCGCCTCCGTGCGCCCGGTGGCCGAGACCAAGGCGGAATTCGTCGCCCTGCGCGCCGGGGTCTGGGACCATCCCAAGGGCCCAAAGGCCGCGGTTGAAGAAGCCAACGCCATCCTCGATACCGTGGCGGCCGAGATCGCGGCCGCCGAGGAGGCCGCCGGATGAGGCAGGCCCGCCGGCATTGCTCACGTCGATATTTTCCCCGGCGCGGTACTGCGCTGGCGCTCACTGCATCGCTCGCCATGACCGCGACGGCCCATGCGGCGGCGCCCGTTCCCCCGGCGGCGCCTGACAATGCATCATCGGGAATGATGGCCGCGCCCGTGCTTTCGCCCGACATGCGGCCGAGACTGCCGGCCCCGCCGCTTATCGGCACCGCGAAACTGCCCGGCAAGGCGGTTCCGCGGCTGAAACTTGCCATCGAGGAACCGCCGCAGGTCGCGACCGGCCCCGTACCGCGCGATCCCGAACGCGACTATGCCTATGGCGCCTTTCAGCGCGGCTACTACCTGACCGCAGTCGCCGTCGCCACGCGCCGCGCGCAGGACGGCGACCATGCCGCCCAGACGTTGCTGGGCGTGCTCTACGAGCGCGGCTACGGCGTCAGCCAGGACGTAAAGATATCCGCGAGCTGGTACGAGATCGCCGCCAAGGCCGGCGACGCGCAGGCCGCATACCGCCTTGGCCTGTTCTATCTGCTGGGCACCGGCGTGAAGGCCGACAAGGCGAAAGCCGGGGAGCTTTTCGAGCAGGCCGACAAGGCCGGCATCGACAGCGCCTCCTACAATCTCGGCATTCTCTACCTGCAAGGCGACGGCCTTCCGCAGGACCGTCAGAAGGGGCTGAAATTCATTCAGAAGGCCGCGGAAAACGGCGATACCGACGCGCAATACGCGCTCGCCGATGCCTATCTGGATCCTGAAGCGCCGGACCGCGACCTGCGCCACGGCGCCTTCTGGATGGGACGGGCGGCGCGCAACGGGTCCGTGGCGGCCGAAGTGCGCTACGGTATCCTGCGTTTCAACGGCGAAGGCGTGGAGCCCAACGAGGCGGAGGCGGCGATGTGGTTTGAACGCGCCGCCCAGTCTGGCAATCCGGTGGCCATGAATCGTCTCGCGCGCCTTTATGCCACCGGGCGCGGCATGGCGGTCGATCCGCTCAAGGCGGCGACCTGGCACCTGATCGCGCGCAAGGCGGGGCTTTCCGACCTCTGGCTTGACGGCTTTCTGGCCTCGCTCGATGCCAAGACACTGGAAGAGGCGCGCCGCGAGGCAGCGAACTGGACACAAGGCCAGGTGCCGGGGGCGGCGAACGTGCCGCGCGTACCGGCCGCAGGTGCCGAGAATGTGCCGGCCGATGAGACGCCCGTACCGCCTGACACCCCGAAAAAGGGTGGCCGGACGGGCGGCCCGGCGGGCGACTAGCCCGACCGCCAGGCCATTTTACCTTGAAAACGACACGGAAATGTGGTGGAGACTGCCGCGCAACGGCATGAGCCGCGCCCGCGGCATTCAGGCCCGGCCTTCCCCTAACGACGCGAACGAGATCCATGAAGATCAACGGCAACGAAATCAAGCCCAGCAACGTCTTGCAGCACCAGGATACCCTGTGGGCCGTGGTCAAGGTCCAGCACGTCAAGCCCGGCAAGGGCGGTGCCTTCGCGCAGGTCGAGATGAAGAACCTCATCGACGGCCGCAAGCTCAACGAGCGCTTCCGCTCGGAAGACAAGGTCGAGCGCGTTCGCCTGGAGCAGAAGGACTTCCAGTTCCTCTATGCCCAGGACGACATGCTGGTGTTCATGGACTCAGACACCTACGAGCAGATCGAGCTGCAGAGCGAATTCGTCGGCGACCGTGCCGCCTTCCTGCAGGACGGCATGACGGTGACGCTCGACATGCACGACGGCAAGCCCATCGGCATCAACCTGCCGCAGTTCGTCACGCTCCAGATCACCGAGGCCGACGCCGTGGTGAAGGGACAGACGCAGTCCTCGTCCTACAAGCCGGCCGTTCTTGAAAACGGCGTGCGCGTTCTCGTTCCCCCGTTTATCACGGCAGGCGAGCGCATCGTGGTCGACACCAGTGAAGTCGCCTACGTGAAGCGCGCCGACTAGACCGCCGTCGAAGCGCCAGACCGCCTTTCGGCAATTCACAACATTCGATCCTCCCGGCCGGCACCACTGCCGGCTGGAAAAGACTGAGCCCCCAAGGAGGGGCAAGATGGCCCGTTCCGCGATTCTCAACGTCATGGTCGCCGCCGCCACCAAGGCCGGCCGCGCCCTCACCCGTGATTTCGGCGAGGTGGAAAACCTCCAGGTCTCCCGAAAGGGCCCCGGCGACTTCGTCACCGCCGCCGACCACCGCGCGGAAAAGATCCTGCGCGAGGAACTTCAGCGTGCGCGGCCCGGCTATTCGCTGCTGATGGAGGAATCGGGCACCATCGAAGGCACCGACGCGCAGCACCGTTTCATCGTCGATCCGCTCGACGGCACGACGAATTTCCTGCACGGCATTCCGATCTTCGGCATTTCGATTGCGCTCGAACGCCAGGGCCAGATCGTCGCCGGCGTGATCTACAATCCGGTGATGGACGAGCTCTACACGGCGGAAAAGGGCAACGGCGCCTTCCTGAACAACCGTCGCCTGCGCGTGGCCGGCCGTGCCACCATGACCGATTGCGTGATCGGCACCGGCATTCCGCATCTGGGCCGCGGCGATCACGGCCGCGCGCTGATGGAGCTGCGCCACGTCATGGGCGAGGTTTCCGGCATCCGCCGCGCAGGCGCCGCCGCCATAGATCTCGCCTGGGTCGCCTCCGGCCGCCTCGACGGTTTCTGGGAGCACGATCTGAAATCCTGGGACATGGCAGCCGGCCTTTTGATGATTCGCGAGGCCGGCGGCTACGTCTCCGATGCGACCGGCGGCGAGAAGATCTTCGAAACGGGGTCGGTCGTGGCGGGCAACGAGTTCATCCATCACGGCCTGCTCGATCTGCTCAAAAAGGCGCGCAAGCCCGCCTGATTTCGCTCCGCCTCGGCCGTTTCCGCAAGGGCCGCGAACCGCACTGGCGGGCGCGGCCGACGGCACAGTACGGCCGTCTTACCGATTTCCGGTTTCATTGGGCGCGGAATTCACGCTATCACTGCCAACAGGTTAACAAGCTTGGCCGGCGGACCCGATGGCACGCGATCTCGATCCCTATAAGCTCTCCAGCCCGCAGATCTATCTCTGGCGGATGCTGATCTTCCTCGCGCTGGTGAGTTTCATCCCGATCATCCTCTACCGGCCGATCGCCACCGCCTTTGCCTCCAATCCCTTCCTGAACGGCGTCATCATCCTGGTCGGCGTGCTCGGCATCGTGCTCTCCTTCATCCAGGTGGTTCGGCTGTTTCGGGAGGTGAACTGGGTCAACGGCTTCCGCCTCGGCGATCCGGGGCTGGAGGTCCGCCGCCCGCCCGTGCTGCTGGCGCCGATGTCTGTGCTGCTCGGCAACCGCATCGGCGAGATGGCGATCACGCCCCAGGTCATGCGCTCGATCATGGATTCGATCGGCACCCGCCTCGACGAGGCGCGCGAGCTGGGGCGCTACCTGACGGGCCTGCTCGTCTTCCTCGGCCTTCTCGGCACCTTCTGGGGCCTGCTGCAGACGGTCAGCGCGGTGGGCGACGTCATCCAGTCGCTCAATGTCGGCTCCGGCGATGCCAACGTGATCTTCGAGGACCTGAAGACCGGTCTGGAAGCCCCGCTCGGCGGCATGGGCACGGCGTTTTCCTCCTCGCTCTTCGGTCTCACCGGCTCGCTGCTGCTCGGCTTTCTCGAACTGCAGGCGACCCAGGCCCAGACCCGTTTCTACAACGAACTGGAAGACTGGCTCTCCACCGTCACCGAGATCGAGATCGACGACGAGGGCTCGCCCTATCCGGTCGAGCAGGCGAACAACTACTCCGAACTGCGTGTCGCGATCGACCAGCTTCGCCGCACGGTTCAGGAAAACGGCGCTTCCAGCGGCAGCCGGGCCACTTCGCAAGCCATGGCGAACCTCGCGGAAGGCATTCAGGGCCTCGTCCAGCACGTGCGCTCCGAACAGCGCATGATGCGCGAATGGGCCGACAGCCAGTCCGAACAGCAGGTCCGCATCGAGAGGCTTCTGGAAACCCTTTCCGACGCGCTCAAGAACCCGAGGGACTGAGATGGCGATTTCGCGCGGCCGCGGTCGTGACCGAAGCACCAACTACTGGCCGGGTTTCGTCGATGCCATGGCGACGCTGCTGCTCGTCATCATCTTCCTGCTCGTCGTCTTCATGCTCTCGCAGTTCTTCCTCTCCCAGGAAATCTCCGGCCGCGACACGGTTTTGAACCGGCTGAACTCGCAGATCAGCGAACTGACCCAGCTTCTCGCCCTGTCGCGCGGCAACAACCGCGACCTGCAGGACCAGATCGCCTCCCTTCAGGCCAATCTGGCGAGCACGCAGAGCGACAAGGACCGTCTTCAGGGCCTCGTCGACAACAAGACCGGCGCCGCCTCCCAGGCCGGCGGCCGCATCGCCACTTTGGAAAACCAGCTTTCCGACGAAAAGCGCCTGTCGGCCCGCGCGCTCTCGCAGGTTGAGCTCCTCAACCAGCAGATTTCGGCGCTACGCCGCCAGATCGCCGCCCTTGAGGATGCGCTGGAGGCATCCGAGAGCCGGGACCGCGAGAGCCAGACCAAGATCTCCGATCTCGGCCGCCGGCTGAACGTGGCGCTCGCCCAGCGCGTGCAGGAGCTGTCGCGCTACCGGTCCGACTTCTTCGGCCGCCTGCGCGAGATCCTGTCCCAGCGCTCCGACATCCGCGTCGTCGGCGACCGTTTCGTCTTCCAGTCGGAGGTTCTGTTCTCGTCCGGCTCCGACGAGATCAACGTGGCCGGCCGGGAAGAACTCGACAAACTGGCGGAGGCGGTGAACCAGCTGGCTGGCGAGATCCCCGACGAAATCAACTGGGTGCTGCGCGTCGACGGCCACACCGATGCCCGCCCCGTCTCGCCCACCAGCCGTTTCCGCTCCAACTGGGAACTGTCGGCGGCGCGCGCGATTTCCGTCGTGCGTTATCTGATCGACAAGGGCGTGGACCCGAAACGGCTGGTCGCCGCCGGTTTCGGCTCCAACCAGCCGCTGGATGACGGCACCACCGACGAGGCCTACGCCAAGAACCGCCGCATAGAGCTGAAGCTCACGACGCGATAGGTAAAGGCGGAGCGCGCTTTCGCGCGCACGTATTGCGCTGGATTCCGGGTCTGGCCCAAGTGGGTTTGGGGCGCCTGCGGCGCAGACCGCCCGGAATGAGGGCGTCTGTGGGAAACTTCAAGCTAACCAAGCATTTCCTCATTCCGGACAAGTGAGGCAAAGGCCGAACGCTGAGCCGGAATCCAGCGCAACAAGCGCGCGCGAAAGCGCGCTCCGCTTCCTTCCTCCACCACCCCGAGCACGGAACAAAAAAGGGCGCCCGAGGCGCCCCTTTCCAATCCGTAACTGACGGGAAATCCTATTCCTCGTCGTCCCCGTCGTGGCCCTTCTTCAGCGAAGTGAGCTTCGCGAACACTGCCGCCGCATCGTATTCCTGCTCGGCAGGCAACTTGGGCGCGGGCCTGGCGAAGGCTGCGGCCATGGCGTCCTCGGACGTGGTGTCCTCGACGGGCAGGAGAGTGACGGCCTCTTCCGGCTGCTCCACCGGCGGCGGGGCCAGACGCGCGGCCTTCTCGACTTCCATGTCGAGTTCCATCTGCGAGCACAGGCCGAGCGTTACCGGATCGGACGGCGTCAGATTGGCAGCGTTCCAGTGGGTGCGCTCGCGGATCGATTCGATCGTCGGCTTGGTGGTGCCGACGAGCCGCATGATCTGCGCGTCCTTCAGTTCCGGATGGTTGCGCACCAGCCACATGATCGCATTCGGCCGATCCTGGCGCCGTGAGACGGGCGTATAGCGCGGCCCCTTGCGCTTGGCCTCGGGAACGCGGGTCTTCGGCGTGGAAAGCTTCAGGGTCGCCGACGGGCTCTTCTGCACGCGTTCGATCTCATCACGGGTCAGCTGACCCGTCTGGATCGGATCGAGACCCTTGATGCCCTGGGCGGCTTCGCCATCCGCAATCGCCTTCACTTCCAGCGGATGCAGCTTGCAGAAGACGGCGATCTGGTCGAAGGACAGCGACGTGTTGTCGACCAGCCAGACCGCGGTCGCCTTGGGCATCAGCGGCGTGTTCGCCATTTTGATAAGCTCCTCTCGTCCGGTCCCCCGGGGTGCGTCCCGGGAAAGCCGCAAATCGTCAAATTGACGGGAAATTAGGCCGAATATATGCGTTCCCCCGCCATGACGCAAACCTCCAATTACATAGCCGGACTGAAAATGCCGGCCATTCAGACGGTGAGCACGATCTTGCCGATATGGCCGGAACTCTCCATCCGCGCATGCGCCTTCGACGCGTCCGTGAGCGCGAAGGTGGAATCCATCACCGGCTTGACCTTGCCCTGGGCGATCAGCGGCCAGACCTTCTCTTCCAGCGCGGCGGCGATCGCCGCCTTGAAGGCGGTATCGCGCGGGCGCAGCGTCGACCCCGTATGCGTCAGGCGTTTGGCCATCAAGACGCGAAAGTCCGCCGTATCGGTCGCTCCGTGCAGTGTCGCGATCTGGACGATGCGCCCCTCCACCGCCGCCGCCTTCCAGTTGCGCGGCACGTAATCCCCACCGACCATGTCGAGAATCAGATCGACGCCGCGCTTGTCGGTCACCTTGCGGATCTCGTCCACGAAATCCTGCGCCCGGTAGTCGATCGCGAGATCCACGCCGAGTTTCGCGCAAAAGGCGCATTTCTCCGCACCACCCGCCGTTGTGTAGACGGTGGCGCCAAAGGCCTTGGCAAGCTGGATCGCGGTTGTGCCGATACCGGACGTGCCGCCATGAACGAGAAGGCTCTCGCCCGCTTTCAGTCCGCCCCGGTCGAAGACGTTCGACCAGACGGTGAAGAAGGTCTCCGGCACCGCCGCACCTTCCTCAAAGCTCAGCACATCCGGTTTTGCGAGCGCGTTTGTCTCCTCCACCTTGCAGAATTCGGCATACCCGCCCCCCGCCGTCAGCGCCACTACGGCATCGCCGACCTTGAAGCGCGTGGCGGCCGGCCCGACGGCGGCGACCTCGCCGGCCACTTCCAGGCCCGGCAGATCGGAAGCGCCGGGAGGCGGCGGATAGGCGCCCTGGCGCTGGAAGACGTCCGGCCGGTTCACACCCGCCGCCTTCACCCGGATCAGGATCTCGCTGCCGGAAATTTGGGGCAATGGCCGCGTCTCGGGTACAAGCGCCTCCGGGCCTCCCGGCACGGGAATGGCGATCGCGGTCATCGTCTCGGGCAGATTGCTCATGGCGTCCTGTTCCTTGCATTGACGCAGGGTTTTTCGAACCCTCGTTGCTGTGGGATGTAGCCCGCACGCGCGACACTGACAACCGTCTCGTCGCTCTGTTAGGATGTCGGCTTCGTACCGTTCCGGGAGAAACCAAATGGCTCTTGCCGACGACGAGACACCACGCATCGCAACGGCCCTGCATACGCTCGGTCAGGATCTGGACGTGCTTTCGGTGGAGGAACTGCAGGAACGCATCACATTGCTGCGCGCCGAAATCACCCGGCTGGAAACGGAACTGGAGCACAAGTCCGCGACCCGCTCCGCAGCAGACGCCCTGTTCAGCCGATAGAGCGCCGCAAGACACTCCGTCCCGGATTGGCACCCGCGTCCGCCACCGGGTCGGAGGACGGCGAACCTTCCCCTGCCGCCCTTTTCCTACCTCGACGTCAGCCGACTGATTCTCACCACACTTGCCCAGACAACCCAACGCTGACCGGTTTTGGGGCGCCTTGTTTACCATGCATTAAGCATTCTGGATTATTAACAAAAACATCCAGAATTTCTGGACCTTGAGTGGCTCCTGTCCACTCTGTTTGACGCCTCCCTGTTAACTTCTCAAGAGCCGCACCCTTGCGGCTCTTTTTTTTTGCCTCCCATTTACGCTATGCTGTCACATCGCTAGGCGGTCGGCAGACGCTGAGCGAGCAGCCAGTTTTCCCGAAAGGCGAACATCGGGACCATGTCTGGCACGCCCTTTGCGCTGAACAGGTTTGGAAAACGCAACCTGGATCGTATTGGGACAAACCTGCGAAGGATGCGTCTGTTTCATTTCGAAGGTCGGGCACGCAGAACGGCCGGACCATGAATGCAGGCGAAACGTCACGCAAACCGCCGTGAGGCGGAGCGAGATCCTTCCTGGCGCAAATGCCGGTACGATCGAAACGGCAGAGAGTACAGAGTGCGATGACGGACCAATTTGAAACCTTCACCGGCGGTGCCCCGATTTCGTTCGCGAACAGGCTCATCGGGTCGGAGTCCTTCAACGAACTGTTTCGCACTGGCATGGCGCTGGTGGAAGAGACCGCGAGCTATCTCGACGGCCCCGGCCGCGACGCGTCGCGTACGCTCAATCGTGCAGGCTCGCTTGTCTACGCGACCGAATCGATGCGCCTGACAACCCGCCTCATGCAGCTCGCCTCCTGGCTTTTGCTGCAGCGCGCCGTCAACGAAGGCGAAATGACCACAGCCCAGGCCGGGCAGGAAAAGAACAAGGTCAACCTCGCCGCGCTCAGCTCCGCCACCACCGGGCCGGGCTGGGAAGAGCTCCCCAACGAGTTGAAGGACCTGATCGCGCGCTCGGTCCGCCTGCAGACGCGCGTCCAGCAGCTCGACAAGGCGATGTCGGCCGAACCCATGCCGCGGCCCGCCAACACAAACCCGGTCAACCAGCAGCTCGATCGTCTCGCCGCCGCCTTCGGCGCCTGAGACTTTCGGCGCGCGGCATCTCCCCGAGAGGTGCGGACCGGAGAGCGCGAACCGGATGCGGTGCGCGCTCTGGTTTTTGCCGCGCACGCCTCCGGATTCTCGATCCGCCAACAAAAAAGCCCCGGTCGATGCCGGGGCTTTTTCGTGTTCCGTGGCGGGTCGGCTCAGTTGCCGAGGATGCCGTGGTACTTGTTCTTGAAGCGGGACAGACGGCCACCGCGGTCGAGCAGCGTCTGCTGGCCGCCGGTCCATGCCGGATGCGTGGTCGGGTCGATGTCGAGACGCAGCTCCGCGCCTTCCGCGCCATAGGTCGAGCGGGTCATGAACTCGGTGCCGTTGGTCATGACCACTTTGATCATGTGGTAGTCGGGATGGGTATCGCTTTTCATTGCCGGATCCTCTCGCCACGTTGTCCGGGCCGATGCGACCATCAGGATACAACGCTTCGCTCAATCAAGATCGGCCGCACACTCCAGGCGGCGGCCGGAAACAGTCGGGCGAGGCTATAACCCACTCCGGCGCGGCTTTCAAGGTTTTCGCCCACCTTGAGATGTCACTTCGACCCGGGCATTGTGAAACGTACGAGGTGCACGCCAATTCCCGCTCCCCCGCATGGCGGGAAATCGCCTGTCTCGCGCCGGGCGATTGCGGATTGTCCCCATATCTGCAAGATGCCACGGCGTGCACGATGAATTTGCTTTTCCAGTATGGAGTTGACCCTTGGCGCGGCGAAACAAGAACGAAACGGGCTCCGCGACGCAATCAGCCGGAAAATCGCGGTCCCTCAAGCCGCTCGGAATGCTGGCACCCTATCTGGGACGCTACCGTCTTCAGGTGGCCGCCGCTCTCGTTGCGCTGATTGCCGCGACGCTGGCGACCCTGGCCGTTCCGCTCGCGGTCCGGCGAATGATCGATTTCGGTTTTGGCGGCGGCGATCCGGGCTTCATCGACAGATATTTCGCCATGCTGGTGGTGGTGGTTGCCGCCCTGGCATGCGCCTCGGCCGCGCGCTACTACTTCGTCACCTGGCTCGGCGAGCGCATCGTCTCCGACCTGCGCGTCGACGTTTTCGCCCATATCACCCGTCTCAGCGCCTCCTTCTTCGATACCGCGCGCTCGGGCGAGGTCGTCTCACGGCTCACCGCCGATACCACCCAGGTCAAGGCCGCCGTTGGTGCCTCCGTCTCGGTTGCCCTGCGCAATCTCGCGCTCTTCATCGGCGCGGCGACGATGATGGTGATCACCAGTCCCCGCCTTTCGGGCCTCGTGCTGCTCGCCATTCCCTTCGTGGTCGTTCCTCTCATCGTCTTTGGCCGGCTGGTGCGCCGGCGCTCGCGTCTGGCGCAGGACACGCTCGCCGATGCCTCGGCCTACGCCGTGGAGGCGATCGGCGCCATCCGCACGTTGCAGGCCTTCACCAACGAGCACTTCGCCTCCAGCCGCTTCGCCGCCCAGGTGGAACGCGCCTTCAACGCCGCAAAGGCGTCCTTCACCGCCCGCGCGATGCTGACCGCCTTCGGCATGTTCGTGGTCTTCGCCTCGGTCGTCGCCGTCATGTGGATGGGGTCCAAGGATGTGCTGGCTGGCAGGATCTCCGGCGGCGCACTCGGCCAGTTCGTGCTCTATTCTGTCTTTGCAGCTGGCGCGCTCGGCCAGCTTTCCGAAGTCTGGGGCGAGCTTTCGCAGGCATCGGGCGCTGCAGAACGGCTTGCCGAAATGTTCCAGATCGAGCCGGAGATCCGCGCCCCCGCGAACCCCAGGGCTCTTCCCGTGCCAGCCCAGGGCGCCGTGCGCTTCGATCAGGTGAGCTTCGCCTATCCCTCCTTGAACGACGAGCGCGTGGCCGATGGTATCGACATCGATATCCCCCCCGGCGAAACCGTGGCCGTGGTCGGCCCCTCGGGTGCGGGAAAATCCACCCTCTTCCATCTCCTGATGCGCTTCTACGACCCGCAAGCAGGGACCGTCTCTCTGGACGGCGTCGACCTGCGCGAGGCAGATCCGCAGGAGATACGCCACCGCATCGCGCTGGTGCCGCAGGACAGCGTCATCTTCGGCGCGACAGTGAAGGAGAACCTGCTCTACGGCCGCCCGGACGCCAGTGAAGAGGATATCCGCGCCGCGGCGGTCGCGGCCCACGCCGATACCTTCATCCAGGCCATGGCGCATGGCTACGACACGATGATCGGCGAGCGCGGGGTCACCCTCTCGGGCGGTCAGCGCCAACGCCTGGCGATCGCGCGTGCGCTGCTGAAGGATGCTCCCGTGCTGTTGCTCGATGAGGCGACCTCGGCGCTCGATGCCGAGAGCGAGAAACTGGTGCAGACCGCGCTCGACCGGCTGATGACCGACCGCACGACGCTGGTCATCGCCCACCGACTCGCCACGGTGCTGAAGGCCGACCGTATTCTGGTGATGGACAAGGGCCGGATCGTGGAACAGGGCACGCACGATGAGCTTATCGGCCAGAGCGGTCTTTATGCCCGCCTCGCCCGGTTGCAGTTCGAGCGCGGCGCACAAGGTCTGGAAGCGGCGAAGTAGGGTTCCGGTTCACAACGGCTAAGGGCCGCACACACCCAATCCTCCCCCAAACGAAAAAGGCGGCTCGTCGTGAGCCGCCTTTTTCAATTCCGTAGCCTTGAGGGCGCGCCCTATTCCTCCGGCACGTCCACCGTGTAGTTGAGCGGCAGGCGGCCACCATCGGCATAGACGGTCTGGCCGGTGACGTAGCTCGCGCCTTCATCCGCCAGGAAGGCGGCGATGGAGGCGATTTCGCGCGGCTCGCCGATGCGCGCCATGGGCGTGCGCGACAGGATGCGGGCCCGCGCGGCCGGATCGTCGTTCACCGAGGCCAGCATATCGGTCATGATCGAGCCAGGCCCGATCGCGTTGACGCGGATGCCATGCGGGGCGAGCGCCACGGCCATCGCCTTGGTGAGCTGGTTCACGCCGCCCTTGGAGACCGTGTAGGGCAGCTGGGTGTGCAGGCCGAAGACCGCGTTGACTGACGACATGTTGACGATCGCGCCCGCCGGTCCGCCGTTCTTCACCCGGTCCACCATGTGCCGGGCCACCGCCTGGCCGCACAGGAACGAGCCCTTCAGGTTGATGTTCAGGACGCGGTCGAACTCGGCCTCGTCGATGGTGAGGATGTCGCCGGGACTGACGATACCCGCATTGTTGATCAGGACATCGACGTCGCCGTAGGTATCGATTGCCGCCGCGATCAGGTTGCGCACGTCCAGTCGCTCGCTGACGTCGCAATGGACATAGGTCACCTCGCCGAGCGCCTTCAGGTCGGCTTCCGCGGCTTCGCCCGCCTCGTCGTTCACATCGGACATGACGACCTTTGCGCCGTCCTCCACGAAACGCCGGGCAATGGCCAGCCCGATGCCGCGCGCGGCTCCGGTGACGATCGTTACCTTGTTGGTGAGGGCCAAGGGAATTCTCCTTTGTTCGCCGAACGGCTGATGCGCCTTTATAACGCTTCGTGTCGCGACGAACAGGCCCCCCGCCAACCGGCGAGGGGCGTTTTCCCCGCGAGAAGCCGCAACGCCGGGATGCGCCGCGCGCTCCGTTCACCCGCCGCGGGTGATCCCGCGGGCGCGGATGGCATCCGCGATCTCGTCGAGAACACCGGGATCGTCGATCGTCGCAGGCATGCGGAACTCCTCGCCATCCGCGATCTGGCGCATCGTCGCGCGCAGGATCTTGCCCGAGCGGGTCTTCGGCAGACGGTCGACGGAAACCGCGATCTTGAAGGCCGCGACCGGGCCGATCTCCTCGCGCACCCGTGCGATCAACTCGCGCTCCACGTCCTGGGGCTCGCGCTCCACCCCCGCCTTCAGCACCACGAAGCCACAGGGAAGCTGGCCCTTGAGCTCATCGGCGATGCCCACGACGGCGCATTCGGCGACGTCCGGGTGCCCGGCCAGCACCTCCTCCATGGCACCGGTGGAGAGCCGGTGGCCGGCGACATTGATGATGTCGTCCGTCCTCGACATGATGAAGAGATAGCCGCCCTCGTCCCGGTAGCCCGCGTCCGCGGTCTTGTAGTAGCCGGGGAATTCCGCCAGGTAGGCATCGCGAAACCGCTTGTCGTTGCCCCACAGCGTTGGCAGGCATCCCGGCGGCAACGGCAGCTTGATGACGATGTTGCCGAGCGTGCCGTCCTCGACCTCGTGGCCCGCGTCATCGAGGATGCGGATGTCATAGCCCGGCATGGCAACTGTGGGCGAACCGTACTTCACGGGAAGCTGGCCGAGCCCGACCGGATTGCCTGCGATGCACCAGCCCGTCTCCGTCTGCCACCAGTGGTCGATGACGGGAACGGAGAGCTTTTCCTCCGCCCACTTGATCGTTTCCGGATCGGCACGCTCGCCCGCCAGGAAGAGCGTGCGGAAGCCGGCCAGATCGTACTCGGAAAGAAGCCTGGCCTCCGGATCCTCCTTGCGAATGGCGCGAAAGGCCGTGGGCGCGGTAAACAGCGCGGAGATGCCGTGGTCGGCGATCACCCGCCAGAAAGTTCCCGCATCCGGGGTTCCCACGGGCTTGCCCTCGAAGAGCACGGTCGTGCAGCCATGCAGCAGCGGCGCATAGACGATGTAGGAATGGCCCACCACCCAGCCGACGTCAGAGGCCGCCCAGAACACCTCTCCCGGATCGATCCCGTAGAGGTTCGACATGGACCATTTGAGCGCGACCATGTGGCCGCCATTGTCGCGCACCACTCCCTTGGGCTGACCGGTCGTGCCCGACGTATAGAGGATGTAGAGCGGATCCGTGGCGGCGACGGGCACGCAAGCCACTTCGCGGCCCTTCTCCATCTCGCTCTGCATCGCGGCACCCGCATCGATGTCGCGGCCCTCCACCAGATCCGCGGCCAGCTCTTCGCGCTGGAAGACGAGGCAGGCGTCCGGCTTGTGGGTCGCCTGATCGATGGCCGAACTGATGAGCGGCATGTAGGCGATGGTGCGGTTGGGCTCGATGCCGCAGGAAGCCGCGATGATCGCCTTGGGCGTGGCGTCATCAATGCGGGTGGCGAGTTCGTGCGCCGCGAACCCGCCGAAGACGACGGAATGGATCGCGCCGATGCGCGCGCAGGCCAGCATCGCCATCACCGCTTCCGGGATCATCGGCATGTAGATGATGACCCGGTCGCCCTTCGAAACGCCCTGATCGACAAGCACGCCGGCCAGCGCATTCACCCGGTCGAGCGTTTGGGCGTAGGTGTAGGAGAGCGTCTTGCCGGTGACCGGGCTGTCATAGATGATCGCCGGCTGACCGGGCCTGTCGCGCTCAACGTGGCGGTCGAGACAATTGTAGCAGGTGTTGCATTCCGCCCCCACGAACCAGTACCCGAAGGCGCCCTGGTCAGGATCGAAGACCTTGTCCCACGGCTTCGTCCAATCGATCTCGGCTGCGGCCTTGGCCCAGAAATCCTCCGGATCGTCCTGCCAGGCACGATAGACATCGTGATATCGGCTCGCCATGGTGTTTTCCTCCCACATCGCAGGCGTATTTCTCGCGGGCGACTTTGTCGCAAAGAAGCAGAGTAAAGCAAGCGGGAGCGTTTTCGACTTTGGACTGGATCAAAGGGCGCAGATTGTCGCAGGCATGAAAGTTCGGGCGCGGCAAATGACCTCGTCCCGACCACGTACCCCTCGTCTCACCACGGCTCCCTCCTCCGCTCCAAGCGGTTTCCTCGTGCTACGAACGCCTGTAGGCTGCGCCATTCCCGCCGCCCCGCCCCAGCACGAGCTTCCCGCCCTTGCCCCTCATCGCCGATCCCTGGTTCTACGCCGTCGCCGTGCCCGCAGTGCTGATCGTCGGGCTTGCCAAGGGCGGGTTCGGCGCGGGGCTTGCGATGCTCGGCGTGCCCTTGATGAGCCTCGTGATCTCGCCCGTCCATGCCGCCGGCATCATGCTGCCGATCCTGTGCGCGATGGACGTGGTGGCTGTCGTCTCGTATCGCGGCACCGCGCATCGAAGGAGCCTGATGATCCTGCTGCCCGGCGCCCTTGTCGGCATCGTCCTGGGCTACGCCACCGCCGCCTGGGTGGATGAAGCCTATGTCCGCCTCATCGTCGGGCTCGTGACGCTTCTTTTCGTGCTCGATTACTGGACCGGCGGCGCGGCGCGGCCCGCAACCAGACCGAATGCCGCCAAGGGCGTCTTCTGGGGCACGGTGGCGGGCTTCACCAGCTTCGTCTCCCACGCCGGCGGCCCGCCCGCACAGATGTACCTGCTGCCGCAAAAGATGGATCGGGTGCTGTTCTCGGGAACGATGGTGCTGACATTCGCGGTGATGAACGCGGTGAAGCTCGTGCCTTACGCGCTGCTCGGCCAGTTCGACCGGGCAAACCTCCTGACCTCGGCGTGCCTGCTCCCCCTCGCCCCTATCGCGACCTATGTCGGCGTCCGCCTTGTGCGCGTCGTCTCGCAGGATTTGTTCTACAAGATCACCTATGTCGGCGTTTTCCTGGTCTCGCTCAAACTGATCCGGGACGGGCTGGCCGGACTTTTCTAGAGCGCTTGCCGATCAAACGAACCCGTTTGATCGGCAAGAAACCGCTCCAGATCAATACCTTGAGCATATTCCGATCAGACTGAGTAAATCTGATCGGAATATGCTCAAGGCGCGGAGCAAACGTTCCACACATGCGCTGACCTCACCTTACGTCCGCTTGCCGTGGAGCGCGGCTTGGGATTTGATGCCCCGACGTCGCCGAACGACATTCGGCTTGCAGACACTCGGGAGGAACCGTGTCCAGTCCCTATTCCGTCGATCTCGACAAGAACCCCGCCAACTATCAGCCGCTCTCGCCGCTTTCGTTTCTGGAAAGAGCCGCCGCGGTCTTTCCAGACCACGTCGCGATCATCCACGGTACGCTGCGCACGACCTACCGCGACTTCTACGCGCGTGCGCGCCGCCTCGCCTCGGCTCTGGAAAAGGCCGGTATAGGCAAGGGCGACACCGTTTCGGTGATGCTGCCCAACGCGCCGGCCATGCTGGAGGCGCACTACGGCGTGCCGATGATCGGCGCCGTGCTGCATTCCATGAACACCCGGCTCGATGCCGCCATCATCGCCTTCCAGCTCGACCATGCGGAGACGAAACTCGTCATCACCGACCGGGAATTCTCCAAGGTCATGAAGGAGGCCCTGTCGCTCGCCAGCGTGAAGCCGATCATCATCGATTATGACGACCATGAATTCCCGCAGGACGGCGAACGCCTCGGCTCGATCGACTACGAGTCCTTCCTCCAGAGCGGCGATCCGGAATTTGCATGGTCCCTGCCCGCCGACGAATGGGACGCGATCAGCCTCAACTATACATCCGGCACGACCGGCAATCCCAAGGGTGTCGTCTACCATCATCGCGGTGCGGCCCTGCTGGCGCAGGGCAACGTCATCACCGGCGGCATGGCCAAGCACGCGGTCTATCTGTGGACGCTACCAATGTTCCACTGCAACGGCTGGTGCTTTCCCTGGACGCTGTCGATTATCGCCGGCACGCATGTGTGTCTGCGCTGGGTACGCCAGAAGCCGGTCTGGGACGCGCTCGCCGACCATGGCGTGACCCATCTGTGCGGCGCGCCCATCGTCATGTCGACGATCCTGTCGACTCCGGACAAGGACAAGCGCGCCTTCGACCAGAAGGTGGAGTTCTTCACAGCCGCCGCCCCGCCGCCGGAAACGGTGCTCGCCGCGATGAAGGAGGAGGGCTTTAACGTCACCCATCTCTACGGCCTGACCGAGAGCTACGGTCCCGCTGTCGTCAACGACTGGAAGGCGGAATGGGACGCGCTGCCACTGGATGAGCAGGCTGAGAAGAAGGCGCGCCAGGGTGTGCGTTACGCCGCACTGGAGGCCCTTTCGGTCAGGGATCCCGACACGATGGAGCCGGTTCCCGCCGACGGCGAGACCATCGGCGAGGTGATGTTCCGCGGCAACGTCGTCATGAAGGGGTATCTCAAGAACCGCGAGGCTTCGGACAAGGCGTTCGCCGGCGGATGGTTCCATTCCGGCGATCTCGGCGTCCTTCATCCCGACGGCTACATCCAGCTCAAGGACCGCTCCAAGGACATCATCATTTCCGGCGGCGAGAACATCTCGTCGATCGAGGTCGAGGACACGCTTTACAAGCACCCCTCGGTGGCCGCCGTCGCTGTGGTTGCGCGGCCGGACGAGAAATGGGGCGAGACTCCCTGCGCCTTCGTGGAGCTGAAGCCCGGTGCAAGTGCGACCGCGGAGGAGTTGATCGGCTGGTGCCGCGAGCATCTCGCCCACTTCAAGTGCCCGCGCCACATCCTCTTCGAGGAGATCCCGAAGACGTCGACCGGCAAGATGCAGAAGTTCAAGCTGCGCGAGATGGCAAAGGCGGTCTGAGGGCGTTCAAGACGGAACGCCCCTTACAGTCCGAAGCGGACGATGATGGCGTTGATGACATTGTCGACCGCGACGGCGGCCAGGATCAGTCCCATCACCCGGGAAACGATCGAGGCGCCGGCCTTGCCGATAAGGCGCTGAACCGGCATCGCCATCAACATGAGGACAAGCGTGATGGCCAGCACGCCAATCGTGATGGCGGCGGTCACAAGCTGGGCGGTGAGCGGATAGACGTCGTTGTCGGTGAGCACCACCACGGCCAGCATCGCGCCCGGTGAGGCGATGGAGGGGATGGCCAGCGGATAGACCGCCCATTCCGCATCGTTCATGGAGATCTGCGACAGCTCCTTGTCCGGCTTGGAAGGGCCGAAGATCATCGTCAGCGCGAACAGGAACAGCACGATGCCGCCGGCGATCTGGAAAGAGGTCAGGTTGACGCCGATGGCATTGAGCACCGGCTGGCCGGCGACGAGAAAGCCGATCAGCACCAGCGCGGCGAAGAGCACGGCGCGCAAGGCCACCGCGCGCCGACGCTCATGGGCGATAAAGGCCGTCACCGCGATGAAGACCGGCACCGTTCCCACCGGGTCGACCACGGCGAAGATAGTCGCGAACTGATGGAGGACCTGGGCAAGGGAGACGTCCAGGAACATTCGCGACGGACCTCTTCGGGCGGGATGGATCAAAAGGAGTGATGTGGGAAGACGTTACCGCGCGAATGCGACAATAAAATGCCGCGATCCCGGTTCGGGACCGCGGCTGCGGTACAACCTCCACAGGGAACCGCGGTTCCCGCAGGCCATAACCGAAAAACTAGTGAAGGGTCTCCTTGCGAAGGCGCGTTATCTGGTCCTTGATGTTCAGTTTGCGGCGCTTGAGATTGGCGATTGCGAGGTTGTCCGTGCTCGGACTTACCATCGCTTTTTCGATCTCGCGTTCGAGGTCGGCGTGACGCCGTTCGAGCTCCAAGAGATGCGACTGCAAGGACATTGGGCAAAGCCTCCTGTGTAATTCGGCTAGGACGACAGAAGTGTGACACAGGCCATCAGCGGTGTCGAATACCGCGCGACCGGTGAGTGAACGAATTGACCACCTTCAAAGGTTCAATTCTGGGCCGATTTTCGATAATTCGGTGACGTGCATGGCTTACCGCATTCGCATAAGGACGTGATAACCAATTGAAAACAAAAGATTCCGGGCGCGGGCGCGGCAGTTTTACGCCAGCGCGCGGCAAAACCTTCCGCGACGCAAGGTCGCGAGGCACGAACTAACCCGGACTGCATGAATTCACGAGGTCGTGAACCTATTCCGTAGGGCAAACCACGGTTCCCGGACCTTCGATCCGGTTTTCCGGTAAATCGGCTTCCAGCAGATGCGATGTGCCCTTCGAATACGACACATCTTCCAGTATGCTGCGCCGTGGGGTATGGCTTAGGGACTTCTTCTTGTCGATCAGACCGGTCCGGCCTGATCGCGGGGCGCTCAAGGCCTTGACGCGCCTGCCGCAAAGACGGCAGCGCTTGCGGAACCGATTGATGACAGAAGACATGGAACAGGCGCTGCGCGCCGAACTCGCGCAATTGCGTCAGGAACACCGGGACCTCGACGCGGCCATCGCCGCGATGACAGAGACCGGCAAGGCCGACGCCATTCAGATGCAGCGGCTGAAAAAGAAGAAGCTCTGTCTGAAGGACCGCATCTCCGCGATCGAGGACAAGCTTCTTCCCGACATTATCGCCTGATCATACGGGCACACGAACGCCGGGTGGCCCCGCTAGAGGGCGATCCGCTCAGACGGAACCGCCTGAGCGACAAGAAACCGCTCAAGATCAATAACTTGAGCATATTCTTGTCGATCAGATTGAGTGAATCCGATCGGAATATGCTCTAGCGGGATTTGACCCGATACATGTCCCTGTCGGCCCGGTCGAGCACACCGGCAGCGCTGTCTTCGAAGGCGAGCGTGGCCACGCCGAGCGAAGCCGACAGCAGCACCGATCTTCCCTTGTGAACGAAGGGCGCGCGGGTCAACGCGTCAGACACCTCGCGCGCCACGGCGCGCGCCGCGCACTCATCGGATTTCCACAGAAGCGCGACGAATTCGTCGCCGCCGATCCGGCCCACGACATCGGACCGGCGGAGCGCCTGCAACAAAACCTCTGCCACATGCTTCAGCGCCGCGTCGCCCGCCGCATGGCCCAGCGTGTCGTTGATCGACTTGAAATTGTCCAGATCCGCGTAAATCAACGCCACATCGGATTGATAGCGTGAGACGAAAGCTATGGAACGCTCCAAGACCCGTTCAAAACCGCGGCGATTCAACAGCCCGGTCAGAACATCGCGCACCGCATCCCGCCTCAGTCGGCGGATCTCCATGCGCTGGGCATTCACCACATCGGTCAGTCTGGCGACCTCGTCGCGCAGATCTTCGACCTGTTCCGTCGCATCCGACAATAGTCCCGGATCTTCCAGACACATAGCCTTGGAGAAATCCTGGTTCCGGGCACCGCCCGTCGTTTCTGCACCCGCCAGCCTCATGGTTGGACCCCGCTGCATTGCGGCTTACAGCCTATTCGATTTGGCGGTATGGCGTGAGGGTTTTACCTGACCTTGTCCAAGGACAACACCAATCATGGTTAACCGCTTGCCTGCCCGGACATGACTTCTATAATCCGCGCCTTTCCCGCAAAAGAAGCCGATATCCGCAGCACATATCGGCAGCCCAGGGACGACAGATGGTTAAGAGCACGCACCTCGTCGCGATCATCATGGGCAGTCAATCCGACTGGCCGACCATGAAGAATGCGGCAGACACACTTGATGCGCTGGGCATTGCCTATGAAGCGCGCATTGTTTCCGCCCACCGCACGCCCGATCGGCTGGTCGCCTTTGCCAAGGGCGCGCGCGATGCCGGCATCAAGGTGGTGATCGCGGGAGCGGGCGGCGCGGCCCATCTCCCGGGCATGGTCGCCTCCATGACGCCACTGCCCGTCTTCGGCGTGCCGATCGAATCAAAAGCCATGAAGGGCCTCGACAGCCTCTATTCCATTGTCCAGATGCCGGCCGGCGTTCCGGTCGGAACGCTCGCCATCGGCCGCTCCGGCGCGGTCAACGCCGCCTTGATGGCGGCAAGCGTGCTCGCCCTTGGCGATGACACCCTCGCGCAACGGCTCGACGACTGGCGCTCCCGCCAGAGCGAGGCTGTCGCCGAACACCCCGCCGACGAGGCCTGAACGATGACCGTTTCTCCCCTCGCGCCCGGCGCCACTTCTCCCCTCGCGCCCGGCGCCACGATCGGCATTCTGGGCGGCGGCCAGCTCGGCCGCATGCTGGCGCTCGCAGCAGCCCCGCTGGGCCTCAAGTGCCACATCTATTGCCCCGACGAAGCAAGCCCCGCCTTCCAGGTGAGTGACGCGTTCACCCTCGCGGCTTACGACGACGAGGCCGCGCTGGCCGCCTTCGCCGACGCCGTCGACGTGGTCACCTACGAATTCGAGAACGTGCCGGAGGCGACCGCCCGCTTTCTGGAAGAGCGCACGTTGCTGCGCCCCGGCGCCGGCCCTCTCGCCGTCGCCCAGGACCGGCTGTCCGAAAAGGAATTCCTGAGTTCCATCGGAATCCCACTCTCGCCCTTCGCGCCCGTGAACGAGCCCGGGGACATCCCCAAGGCGGCGGCCGTCACCGGCTTGCCGGCGATCCTCAAGACCCGTCGCATGGGCTATGACGGCAAGGGCCAGACCCGCATCGAGAGCCTCGATGACGCGGCAGCCGCGTGGGAGCGCATCGGCAAGGCGCCCGCCGTTCTGGAGGGCGTCGTCGGTTTCGCGCTTGAATGCTCCGTCCTTGCGGCGCGCGGCGCGAACGGCATGACGGCGGCCTACGACATCGCCGAGAACGAACACCACAATCACATCCTGAAGTGGACTCATGTCCCGGCCTCGCTTTCGAGCGAAACCCAGGCCGAGGCCCGCGCGCTCGGGATGAAGGTGGCAGAGGCCCTCGACTATGTCGGCGTACTGGCGGTGGAGCTTTTCGTCGTGCGCGAGGATGGCGCCGAACGGCTCGTCGCAAACGAGATCGCGCCCCGGGTCCACAATTCGGGCCACTGGACGCAGGACGGCTGCCTTGTCTCGCAGTTCGAGCAGCACATCCGCGCGGTCGCCGGCTGGCCGCTGGGGACGACCGAACGGCGCTGCGATGTGGTGATGGAAAACCTGATCGGCGCGGATGCGGAAAGCTGGGCCGAGATCATCGCCGAGCCTTCGGCCCGCCTGCATCTTTATGGCAAGAGCGATATCCGTCCGGGCCGCAAGATGGGACACGTCAATAGGGTGAAGTAGCGGGCGCCGGCGATGCCTGCAGATGACAGGGAAACGGCCCGACACGTGTGGCCTTTCACGTCCCTTTTTCGCCCCGGACCCGCGTGACTGCGAACGCTACACGCCGCGCCTCTCGCACGCCGCACCACCGCCGACGTTGCGAGATTGATTCCGCGATACCCCAACGTTAGTAGTTGGCATATCAAAACACAACGCCGGGAGGTTACGGTTATCGAATGGCAACGGATGCGGCGTTTTACATCGACGAAATCGACAAGAACGGATACTGCGTGATACCGGGTGTCTTCGCGCCCGAAAAGACCAGTCCAGCGCTTGATTACCTTTCTGGTTACTACAGGCAGGAAGATCTGAATCCGAATACCGGAAGTTCGCAACTGGACCTCGGCAACGATCAGATCGTCTGGAATCTGCAGAACAAGGATATTCTGTTCTGCGATTTCCTGTTTGGATCGCCGGTGATCGAAGAAGTTCTCAAGGCCTTTCTAAACGACGAATGGTACAAGGAACTGCCGGCCGAAGGTCCCAACTATATCCTTCATACATATATGGCACGGTCCGGTGGGCATGCTCCATTACGGTTGCACATCGACTCATTGATGCCCTGCATCGGCCCCTTCACCACGGCCGTTTCCGTTCTCGTCTGCCTGGAACGGCAGGACCTGGAGAACGGCTGCACCGTTGTGGTGCCCGGATCCCACCTATCGGGACAATACGTGAAGCCGGAAGACCGCGCGCGGGCAATTCCGGTCCCGGCGAACGCCGGCGACGTGATCGTGCTGGACAGCAGGATCTGGCACGGATCGGCCCCAAACGATAGCGGACGCTCGCGCTGGCTCCTCGTCGCCACATTCATACGCTGGTGGTTGAAGCAGGGCTTCAACATCCCCGGCAATCTTCCAGAAGAAATCTACACGCAACTGAACCCGTCGCAAAAGGTGGTGATGGGGTTCTGCTCCATCCCGCCTGAAGACGAATCCGATAGGCATAGCGCCAAGCTCGGCCTGGAGTCTTTGAAGCCATCTGTCTCGGCCTACAAGTGACCCCGATCCGGCTGGGGCTGTTGATCTACACCAGCCCCAGCCGCTCCCGCCAGGCAAAGCGCCAGATCGCGGCGACGGAGACGAAGGCGAGCCCGCTCGCAAGCCCCCACCACAGCCCCACACCGCCCCAGCCCGCCCAGAAGGCCAGCATATAGGCGAGCGACATGCCGCAGCCCCAGTAACCCGCCACCGCGATGAGCATCGGCACGCGGGTATCCGAAAGCCCGCGCAGAATGTTGCCGGCCGCCACCTGCGCCCCGTCGAAGATCTGGAACACGGCCGCGACCGCCAGGAAGCTCACACCGGCCGCGATCACCGCGGGCGTGTCGGGATTGTCGTCATTGGTAAAGGCACCGATCAGCACTTCCGGGATCGTCCAGAAGACGATCGCCGCGCACAGCATGAAGCCGACCGACAATGCCAGCGTCGTCCAGCCGGCCCGGGCGATGCCGTCGTGGTCGCCGCGTCCGTGGGCCAGTCCGATGCGGATCGTTCCCGCGACGCCGAAGCCGAGCGGCACCATGAAGGTGATCGAGGAGCATTGCAGCGCGATGCCGTGGGCCGCGAGCGGCACGGTGCCGATCCAGCCCATCATTGCGGCCGAGCCCGCAAACAGCCCGACCTCCGCCAGGATCATCAGCCCGATCGGCCATCCGAGCTTCACGATCTGGAAGAACACCGACCAGTCGCTGCGCCAGAACCGGCCGAGAATCGCGAAACGGCGCAGCCGGCGATGCCGGAGCGTGTAGGCGAGTATCAGGGCGAATGTCGCCGTCGCCGTCGCCGTTGACGCGATCCCCGCCCCGGCGAGTTCCAGCCGCGGCGCGCCGAAAGCGCCGAAAATCAGCACGTAGTCGAAGAACGCGTTGACCGCCGCCCCGGCAAGCGTCGTCCACAACAGAACCTGGGTCATCTCCATCACAGAAACGAAGTTCCTGATGCCCATTGTCGCCAGCGACGGCGGCAACGCCCATTGCAGGTAGTGCATGTACAAGCCGGCGGTGTGCGCGATCTCCGGTTTCTGGCCGAGCCAAAGCAGGATGGCCTCGGTCTGCCACATCAAGACCATGGCGGGTACGGAATAGGCGATCACCACCCACAGCCCCATGCGCACCGACCGGCGCACGTCGCGCATCCGCTTTTCCCCGCGCGCCCTGGCGGCGATCGGCATCACCGCCTGGATGAGGCCGGAGCCGAACAGCCAGATCAGGATATAGAGGTTGAAGGCCAGCACGGAGGCCGCCAGCGGCTCCGTTCCCAGGTGACCGATCATCAGGACATCGGTCGTGTTGATCGCCATCTGGGCGAGCTGGGCTCCTGCGATGGGCAGGCCCAGCACCAGCGTTGCGCGTATTTCGCGAATCCAGACAGCGGCGCCGTTCTGCGCGGCGCGATCACTCGCCAGCGAAGCCATGAGGCTGCTCCGAAATCTGATTCGCCGCGGTCCGGGGTCGAAGGCGAATGACATGCGGGCGCGCAGCCGTTAGGATGGCCACAAGCGCTTTAACCCGGCGCAACGGGCGGACACTAGCCTTCCCGCGCCATTCCGTCCACCCGGACACGACCGCGCGCGGTACGATTCGAGCTTTCTTCGCCGCCTCCCAGTGGACAAGCATCCGCGCATCTGCTAAGGAACGGCCCACTTTCGCGACGCCTCGTGCGGCGCAACCGGGGCATTTGCCCGATCGCAACCGGCCATTCGGGTCACCTGCGACCGGCGCTTCGGACAGACATCCGACAACCTGACCAGTTCGGCAACACGGGATATAACGCGTGCAAGTTCTCGTTCGCGACAACAACGTTGATCAGGCGCTCAAGGCGCTCAAGAAAAAGATGCAGCGTGAAGGCATCTTCCGGGAGATGAAGCTCCGCGGCCACTTCGAAAAGCCGTCCGAGAAGCGCGCCCGGGAAAAGGCGGAAGCCATCCGCCGTGCCCGCAAGCTGGCCCGCAAGCGCGCCCAGCGCGAAGGCCTGCTGACCGGCCGTTCCGCGCCGCGTCGCTAAGGCATCCGGCCGCTCCAGGGCGGCCCACGGCCAGCGCGTTTTCCAGGCCCCGGAATTCAAACGGACTGTACGGTTCGCCGCACGGTCCGTTTCCGTTTGCCTGTTTTTCCGGGTTCGCGCCTTCGGCGAGTGACCGGCGCCACCCCGGCGGGAGCACCCATGTGCTAGTATGAATGCGGTTCCTGACAAGGGTCCGCATCATGAAGCGCAATATTGTTCTCGTTCAGGGTCACCCGGACCCGGCCCGCATCCATCTTTGCCACGCCCTGGGCAAAGCCTATGCGGATGGAGCCCGCGAAGCGGATCACCGGGTGAAAGAGATCGATATCGCGTCTCTCAATTTTCCAATTTTGCGCAACGAGGCGGACTACTCCGCCGCCATTCCCGAAAGCCTTCAGCCCGCGTTCGACGCAGTCCTGTCTGCCGATCATGTCGTCATCGTCTTCCCCCTCTGGCTCGGCACCCTGCCGGCCCTGACGAAGGCCTTCTTCGAGCAGCTCTTCCACCGCACGATCGCCTTTGAGGATGCACGCGGCAGGACCGGCTTTCCGACGGGACTGCTCACCGGCCGCTCCGCCCGCCTCGTGACGACGATGAGTACGCCCCCGCTCATGTATCGCTACTGGTACGGCGCGCACGGCCTGAAATGGTTCGAGCAAAACGCCTTGAACCTCGTCGGCATTCGCCCGGTCAGGAAGACGCTGTTGGGTCCCAGCATGTCCGCGAACGAGGCGACCCGTGCGAAGTGGGTGGAGATGATGCGGAAGTTGGGCCATGCCGGGAAATAGCCTCGGCGCGGCTGGCGACTGTGCGCGCCCGTTCCCACACGAAAAAGGCCGCGCCCATCGGACGCGGCCTTCAATCATTTCAGCAGGATCGATCGCCCGGCTTACATCGCCTTGACGATTTGCTCCGTCATCTTCTTCGCGTCGCCGAACAGCATCATCGTCTGGTCGAGGAAGAACAGCTCGTTCTGGATGCCGGCATAGCCCGAACCCATGCCGCGCTTGACGAACAGCACCGTCTTGGCCTTGTCGACGTCGAGGATCGGCATGCCGAAGATCGGCGAGGTCGGATCGTCACGCGCCGCCGGGTTGGTGACGTCGTTGGCGCCGATGACATAGGCCACATCGGCCTGCGCGAACTCGGAGTTGATGTCTTCGAGCTCGAACACCTCGTCATAGGGCACGTTGGCTTCCGCCAGCAGCACGTTCATGTGGCCTGGCATGCGGCCGGCGACGGGGTGGATGGCGTACTTCACCTCCACGCCCTCGGCCTTCAGTTTGTCGGCCATTTCGCGAAGCGCATGCTGCGCCTGGGCGACCGCCATGCCGTAGCCCGGCACGATGATGACCTTGGACGCGTTCTTCATCAGATACGCTGCGTCTTCCGCCGCGCCCTGCTTGACCGGACGTTCCTCAACGCCGCCACCGGCCGCAGCCGCCGTCTCGCCGCCGAAGCCGCCGAGAATGACGGAGACGAACGAGCGGTTCATGCCCTTGCACATGATGTAGGAGAGGATCGCACCCGAGGAGCCGACCAGCGCGCCGGTGATGATCAGCGCCATGTTGCCGAGCGTGAAGCCGATGCCGGCCGCCGCCCAACCCGAATAGGAGTTGAGCATGGAGATCACGACCGGCATGTCCGCGCCACCGATCGGCACGATCAGCAGACCGCCGAAGACCAGCGACAGGATGACGATCAGCCAGAAGACCGTGTGGCTTTCCGTCATCGCGAGCGCGACGATCAGGATGACGATCGCCGCGGCAAGCGCGATGTTGATGACGTGCCGGCCCGGCAGCAGGATCGGCTTGCCAGACATGCGCCCGTCAAGCTTCAGGAAGGCGATGACGGACCCGGTGAAGGTGATCGCACCGATGGCGACACCAAGCGAGCTCTCTATCAGCGCCTGGGCGTGGATCGAGCCCACCTCGCCGATGCCGAAGGCCTCGGGCGCATAGATCGCGCCGGCGGCCACCAGCACGGCCGCCAGACCCACGAGCGAGTGGAAGGCGGCAACCAGCTGCGGCATGGCCGTCATCGGGATGGAGCGGGCGATATAGGCGCCGATGCCGCCGCCGATGGCCAGCCCGAGCACGATCAGAACCCAGCCCGAACCCGACGGCACGGCAAGCCCGAGCGTGGTCAGGATGGCGATCGCCATGCCGATCATGCCGAAGAAGTTGCCCTGACGCGAGGTCGTGGGATGGGAGAGACCGCGCAGCGCCAGAATGAAGAGCACGCCGGAAACGAGATAGAGAAAGGCCGCGATATTCGCTGTCATGTCTGCGGTCCCTTCACGATTTTTTCTTGTACATGGCGAGCATGCGGCTGGTTACGAGGAAACCGCCGAATATGTTCACCGATGCGAGGATGAGGGCGACGAAACCGAAGCCGTGAGCCCAGGCGGTGTTCGCCTCCTGGCCCGCCACCGCGTCGACGCCGACGGCGAGCAGCGCGCCGACCACGATCACGGAGGAAATCGCGTTGGTCACCGACATGAGCGGCGTGTGAAGCGCGGGCGTGACCGACCACACAACGTAGTAGCCGACAAAGATCGCCAGCACGAAGACGGCCAGACGGAAGACGAACGGATCGATCGCCCCCCCCGATGCCGCGTGGGCGATGGCACCTGCGGCATCCGCCGCCCCCGATGCCGCCTGATCGGCGTAAGTCTGCGCGGCATCAGCCGCGGCGCGGGCCGCTTCGGCAGCAGCCTCAGCCGCATCCGCCGCCGCGCGCGCTTTTTCCAGAGCCATTTCGCTCGCCATTTATTCGTCCCCTTTCGGCGCGAATGCGGGGTGTACCACCGCACCGTCGCGCGTCAGCACCGTCGCCGATACCAGTTCGTCTTCCCAGTCGACCTTCAAGGTGGAGGTTTCCTTGTCGACCAGTGTCGTGACGAAGGTCAGCAGGTTCTTGGCATAGAGTGCGGAGGCCGAAGCCGCGATGCGGCCGGGCACGTTGAGGTGACCGACGATCTTCACGTCGGAAACCGTGGCGATCTTGCCCGGTTTGGCACCTTCGACGTTGCCGCCGCGCTCCACCGCGAGGTCGACGATCACCGAACCCGGCTTCATCGACTGCACCATGTCCTTGGAAACCAGTCGCGGAGCGGGCCGGCCGGGGATCAGCGCCGTGGTGATGACGATGTCCTGCTTGGCGATGTGCGCAGCGACGAGTTCCGCCTGCTTCTTCTGGTATTCCTCGGACATCTGCTTGGCATAGCCGCCGGCGGTTTCGGCCTGCTTGAATTCCTCGTCCTCGACCGCGATGAACTTGGCGCCGAGCGATTCGACCTGTTCCTTGGCGGCGGGACGCACGTCCGTGGCGGTGACGGCGGCACCCAGCCGGCGCGCCGTGGCGATCGCCTGAAGACCCGCGACACCCGCACCCATCACGAAGACGCGCGCGGCGGCGACTGTGCCGGCCGCCGTCATCATCATCGGCAGCGCCCGGTCATATTCGTAGGCCGCGTCGATCACCGCCTGATAGCCGGCGAGATTGGCTTGGCTCGACAGCACGTCCATCGATTGCGCGCGCGTGATGCGCGGCATGAATTCCATGGCGATGGCGGCGACATTGGCCTTGGCCATCGCCTCCACGTCCTTCTCGTTTCCGAAAGGATCCATCGTGCCGACGACAAGGGCGCCGGGTTTCATCGCGGCGAGTTCCTCGGACGTCGGGCGGCGCACTTTCAGCACCACGTCCGCGTCCTTGAAGGCAGCGGCAGCGTCGGCCACGATTTTGGCGCCGGCGTCCTTGAACTCCGCATCCGGAATTCGTGAGGCCTTGCCGGCCCCTTTTTCCACCTGCACCTCGAACCCGAGCGCAATGTATTTCTTCACCGTATCCGGCGTCGCGGCGACCCGGGTTTCAACGGCGTCGCGTTCGAGCGGCACCCCGATTTTCATATGCATCCCCCTTTGGGGAGCACGGTATTCCACGCGCGACGGCAACCGCAGCGCGCCGACCGTGCCCGGTCAGATATTGAAAGCGGCCCGTATCGAGATCGATACCCGGGCCGCTCGTTGTCCAGGCGGGTCCAGAACATGGCGGCCCCGCCTTCGAGTCTATCGCCGCGCCCTGCCAGATCACGGCGAGACGGCACGCAATTCACCTGCAGCGATCATTACCCGGCAGCCAGCCGGTTGGATGGCAGCGGCCGGTCAGGCGACTGTCAGGATCGCGAGCAAGCCCGAGATCACAAAGACCACCGCAGAAGCGATCCACCCCTTTTTTCCGGCGAACAGACCGATGACTGCAGCTATGATCGTTGCCAGCAAGACAACCGTGCCGACGAGATTGGAATACCCGCTGCCGAGCCCGAAGATCAATAGACACAGCACCACATTGATGCAGGCGATCAGGCCGACCTTGGTGAAAGCGAGGAATCCGGCATAAGTCTTCTCGTGCTCGGCATAGTCCATTGACGTCGCGTTATTCTCAGTCATTTCCCCTCCCAGTGCGAATGCCTTGAGGCAACCGCATCCAATCAATCGAACGTAAAGGATAGACACTGCGTTGATAAGAAACGCAAGGCATCCGCAGGGTCAATATGAATTCTCTTTTGGTACTACTCAACCGGCTGCAATCCGACGCCGAGCAACAGCCCGCGTTGCCGTGCGGCTACATCGGCGCGATCGAAATGTTCTATCTGCTCGTTGAAGAGCCGATAAAAATTCATCTCCGCGCGCAGGTGTAGAAAGACCCCGCCGAGACCGATAGCCGCACGATCCATGAAGACGAATTCGCGCGGCACGGTGACAGGCCCATGCTCCTTGAGCGCCTGATGGACCCGGAAGGCTTCCCGCCGCCCATACTCCGCCGGGCTCACCCCGTCGGCGATCGCGCGGGTACGATCCTCCAGCAGCGGCCCATAGATGAAGCGCGCCCAGATATTGAGGGTATCGATGAGCTCGCGTGACAGTCCGACGAAACCCCAGCTCTCGTAGGCGTGAACGATTCGCGCCTCGTCATTCGCCAGAAGCCCGCGATAGAGATCGACCACGCCGGCGACGAAGCTGCTGGGAAAGATGCGAATGCAGCCGTAATCGAGCAGGTTGATCCCGCAAGGCTCCCCCGCGTCCTCAAAAACCGTGTAGTTGCCGAGATGCGGGTCGCCGTGGATCAGTCCCACATGGGCAAAGGGATACCACCACGCCCGGAACATCGCTGCGGCGATGGCATTGCGCGCCTCCAGTGGATGGTCGCGGTAGTCCAGAAGCGGCCGGCCTTCGAGCCAGCCCATGGCGAGCAGCCGTGCGGTGCTGAGCTCATCAATCACCTCGGGCACGCGGATGGCGGGCTCGTCCGCGAAAATCTGCCGATATGCGGCCATGTGGCGGGCCTCGCGCGCGTAGTCCAGTTCCTCCCGGACGCGCTCGCCCAGTTCCACCGCGATTTCGCGGGTGTCGATCGCCGGGCGCATCCGCCGATGGATCGACAGGATCACGCCGAGTTGGTTGAGATCCGCCTCCACGGCCGAGGCCATGTCCGGGTATTGCAGCTTGACCGCCAGCCGGCGGCCATCGAGAGAGCGCGCCTCATGAACCTGGCCGAGTGAGGCGGCGGCGGCGGGGGTCTCGTCGAACGCGGCGAATTTCGAACGCCAGTCGCGCCCAAGTTCCGCAGCCATGCGCCGTTTGACAAAGGCCCGCCCCATGGGCGGCGCCGCCGATTGCAGCGTGGCAAGTTCGGCCGCGTATTCCGGGGGGATGGCATCGGGGATGGTGGAGAGAAGCTGCGCCACCTTCATCAGTGGCCCCTTCAACCCGCCGAGCATCGCCTTCAATTCTGCCGCGTTGCGGTCACGATCGCGCCCGCCGCCCACGAGCCGTGCCCCGGCCATGCGCGCGGCGAAGCCACCGACCTGCGAACCGACACGCGCATAGCGCCCGACACGCGCGGAAAGGCGGTTGGCCTCGGTGTCTGGAGGAAGCCGCTTGTCAGATGCCATGGTTTGAAGACCCCGCCTCTTTGAACGCCCCGGAACATCGCCGGTAGCCTGCTAGATAGGGGACGGGTGAGGCGATACCAATGGAAATGCGCGTGATAGCGCGAAACGCGCGATCACGAAGAGCGGATCGCGGCCGCAAGCGCGAGGAGGTTCAGTCCGTCGCCACAAGCGAAAGGGCGACCACCGCCGGGCCGTCGAAACGGTCAGTGCGCAGCGCGCCGTAGATCTGGCGTTGGAACCCGGCATTGAAAAGCCGGGTCGGACGGCCGAACAACACGCCGAGCTTACGCTGGTCGGGATGGCGAAGATCCGCGAACGCGCCGGTACGGGTGCTGTGATCGCCGGAAATCATGCGCACGTCGTTGGACGTTGGCAGCGATGCGAAATGGGCAAAGGGATCAGCGTCGGCGGGAATACGCCCGGAGAGCACAGGAGCGCGCGGAGCCGGTTTTCCCGCCTTGTTGCGCGCGGCGACTAGCGCGGCTTCCACCCGGGCGGCAACGGCTTCGCCGTCGCCCGGCGCGGCCCGAGCAAGCTTGGCGCGGGCCTCAGCCCGACCTTCGCCCGCAGGCCGCTCTCGCGGGGCGGCCGAAAGCTGGTTGTTGCCGGCCGTCACCGATGGACGTGGCCTCAGCAACGGCACGGGTTCGGAACCGCTGGCATAGGCGGCAAGAGTGGGGTTTGGTGCCTTGTCCGTGCCTGTCGACCGGCCGGGATCGACCACGGAATCGATTGCGCCGATCGCATCGACGGGCGCCGCGCGCTGGATCATCGGCTTGGAATGCGGCAGTGCCGCCACCACGATCGGTTCGGCCGCGCGCTCCGCGGGCGCGGTGCCCGCACGGTCATCCGCGCCAATATCGGCACTTGCATCGGCCACGGCCGTCAGCGTCTGCGGCTCGGCCGGCTTGGCCGGCGGCGTGACATCGGCGATAGCGACGGCGACAGGCGTGCTGTCGCCTCGTCCCGTATTTCCGTTGTCGTCCTGTCGGCCAACGCGCGAAGGCCGGGGGCTCGATGTCGTCCCCACCTCCGCCGGCGGCCTGGGACCGCCGCGTCCGAACAGGGAGGCGATCAGCGACTTGCCGCTGGTATTGCCCCCACCCACATTCGCGCCAACCGGGGTGGGCCGGATGGAGGGATTGGCCGTGACGTTGGTCAGCGACTGGCCGCGCGTGTTCCCGGCGCTGCGCTCGGGCGTATCATCATCCTCGTCGTCGTTGGAGGCCAGAACCACCTGACGGGTGCCGCTGCCGCGCGCCTTGAGGTCCGCCAGCGCCTGCCTGTAGCCGGGCATCGGCTTGCCATCGGTTGGGATGTGAATCGTCTTGCCGTTCGGGAACACGCGCGCAAGCTGCTGACGCGTCATGCGCGGCCAGTGGCGCACGTTGCCAGTATCCATATGGACGAAAGGCGAGCCCGACGTCGGATAGTAGCCCACGCCGCCGATCTGCATGCGCAAGCCGATGGCGCGCAGCTTTGCGAGATTGGCGTCGGGAATGAAGAAATCCATCGCCTTGCCGCGCATGTGCTGGCTTTTCTTGGCAACGCCGCGAGAGCGGCCGCGCAGCATGTTGTTGGTGGCCGGCGAGCGGTAACCGGAAACGACATGGATGTAATCGTTCGAACCGGACTTCTGATAGACCTCCCACACCAGATCGAACAGGTGGGGATCCATCTTGGTCGCTTCGTTGCGCCGCCAGTCGCGCAGGAACTGGTTGAGTTCGCGCAGGCCGGACTGAATGAAGCGGCCGTTCCGCTTGAACACGATCGTCGCGCGTTCGCCGGTGTGATTGTTGTAGAGCTTCAGGGAACGTGTCTCGGCTGCCGCCTCGGCGACGAGCCCGGCAAGGGAGACGAGAGTCACGACTACGCCAACGAAGATGGCGCGCGCCGCAGCACTCAGCGGGAAGCGGAGCAGATACACGCTCAATGTCTTTCTCGCATTCTGCCGCGAGGTGGCGAAATCATATCGCCAACCATTCGGACCCGGCACCCCAACACCCCCGAGTATCATTAAAATACGACAGACTCGGTTAACGAGTATTTACCGTATTTGGAACTTGGACGAAATCGTCGCCGAAAGGCGGGCAGGTCGCGTTCGTCCCGCCGAGTCTTATTCGATGAGGCGGAGAAAACCGATGCGATGAATGGACCGAACCAACGGTCCCGACGACGCAGAAACGATCATGCCCAGCCAACAGGCGCCCAATCAACATGGCAAACAGGCGATTTTGCGGCAGGAAACCCAGGGGCAACAATGTCGCACCTGGCCTATTCCGCAGCGTCCTGTCCGTTGGAGGCTTCCAGACCGTAATCCTTCAACTTTCGATAAAGGGTCGATCGACCGATCCCGAGTCTGCGCGCGACTTCCGCCATGCGTCCGCCATAGTGGTCGATCGCGGTGACGATCATGTCGCGTTCGACGCATTCAAGCGTCTGGACGTGACCGTTCCTGTCGAGCGCGCGCAGGAAGCCGAACGGCACGGAACCGTCCGTGAAACCGGCAAAGGACCCTTGCGCCTTCCACAGGGCGGCCGCGCCCGCGTGCTCCCCGCTCCGTTCGCCCGCGGCGTCGTCCGGTCTGATGGCCGGTTCGCCCGCGATCAGTGGCGCGTCGATGCGGGGTTCTCCCCCCTGCCCCCCTCCCGCTCCGCGCGAGGCGCAATTGGCCTGGACCTGGGGAAAGTCATCCGGCCTCAGGCAGGTATCGTCGCAAAGCACGACGGCACGGAAAACCGCGTTCTCCAGCTGGCGGATATTTCCCGGCCAGTCGTAGGACTGCAGCAGCGCCACCGTTTCCGGCGCCACGGTGGAGACCTTGGACTTGTGCTCTTCCGCGGCAAAGCGCGCCAGGAAATGACGCGTTAGTTCCGGAATGTCCTCCAGGCGGTCGCGCAGCGGCGGGATCCAGATCGGAAAGACGTTGAGCCTGTAATAGAGATCCTCGCGGAAGCGCCCTTCCTTGACCAGATCCATCAGCCGCCGGTTGGTGGCCGAGATCAGCCGGAAGTCGATCTTCTGCGGCCTGCGCGCGCCGACGGGATCGATCTCGCCTTCCTGCAGGGCGCGCAGCAGCTTGACCTGCACGTCGAGCGGCAATTCGCCAACCTCATCGAGAAACAGCGTGCCGCCATGGGCTTCCTGGAACTTGCCGACATGCTTGTCGACGGCGCCCGTGAAGGCGCCCTTCTCGTGACCGAACAGGATCGATTCCACAAGGTTTTCGGGGATCGCCCCGCAATTGACGGTGACGAAGGGCTTGGCGGCGCGGTCGCTCTGGCCCTGGATGGCGCGCGCGATCAGTTCCTTGCCGACACCGGATTCGCCTTCGATCAGGATCGGGATGTGCGATGAGGCCGCGCGTTCGCCGAGCCGGATGACGCGTTCCATCGAGGGCGAACGGGTGATGATGTCGGAGAAAGTGAGCGTGCCGGCGGCCGACTTGCGGAAGCGGACGATCTCGTCCTCCAGCGCGGAGACCTTCAGCACGTTGCGGATGGAGACTTCCAGCCGCTCCGGCCCGATCGGCTTGACCACGAAGTCCTGCGCGCCGGCGCGCATGGCACCCACGACCGTGTCGATGCCGGCCTGCGCCGTCTGCACGATGACGGGCGTGGAATTGCCGTCGCCACGCATCTTTTCCAAAACGGCGTAGCCGTCGAGTTCGGGCATCACGAGATCGAGAATGACCAGATCGATGTCGCCGCCTTCCGGCGCGCGCAGCACCTGAAGCGCCTCGACCCCGTTTTCCACCACCCGGGAGGAATAGCCGAAGCGGGTGACAGCCTCTTCCAGAAGCCGGCGCTGGACCGGGTCGTCATCGACGATCAGAATACGTCCACTCATGCGATCAGACATCTCCCGTGCCGCGTCCGCATCGATCCGGCCGTTTCACGAATCGGCGCCCCTCGGCTGTATCATTTCGAACCATAGTGATCGTCGTCGGTTAACAAATATCCAAACCGGCCATTAGACTTGCCCGCAACGGCATTCGGAGCTTCCCCCTGTTGGAAGTGGCGCGGATGGCATTATGTTCATGGCCGACCAATCCTTCCGAAGCCTCCCACAAATCCGGCGGAAGCTTCCGCTCAACGTTCTTTTCGGAGCAATCATGTCCCTGACCGATCCCGCCTTCTCCCCGGCCGCCACCGGCGCCGACAGCACAAGTCTCGGCTCTCTGCCGGAATGGAACCTCACCGACCTCTACCCCGCGATCGACGACCCGAGCGTCAAGGCTGATCTCTCAAAGGCGATCGACGATGCACGCGCCTTCGAGACGGCGCACAAGGGCAAGCTGGAGGGGCTGGCGCGCGCGGATGCGGCAGGCCTTGCCAGGGCGGTGAAGGACTACGAAGCGCTGCAGGAACTGCTCGGCCGCCTGATCTCCTTTGCCGGCCTTGTCTATTCCGGCCAGACCACGGATCCCAAACGGCAGAAATTCTACGGCGACGTGCAGGACAAGCTGACGACCGCCGGCACGAGCCTCCTGTTCTTCGAACTGGAGCTGAACCGTATCGAGGACGCGGTTCTCGACGCCGCCATGGCGAACGCGGAACTCGCCCACTACAAGCCGTGGTTCGACGACATCCGCAAGGAGCGGCCCTTCCAGCTGGAGGACCGTGTCGAGCAGCTCTTCCACGAGAAGTCCGCGACCGGCCGCGCCGCCTGGAACCGCCTCTTCGACGAGACGATCTCTTCACTGAAATTCGAGGTCGGCGGGCAGTCGCTCGGCGTAGAGGCCACGCTCAACCTCATGCAGGACCCGGACCGCGAAAAGCGCAAGGAGGCCGGTGAGGCTCTGGCGAAGGTCTTCGGCGAAAACCTCTCCACCTTCACGCTGATCACCAACACGCTGGCCAAGGACAAGGAGATCTCCGACCGCTGGCGCGGCTTCGAAGACGTCGCAGACAGCCGCCATCTCGCCAACCGGGTGGAACGCGAGGTGGTCGACGCACTGGTCTCCGCCGTGCACGAGGCCTATCCGCGCCTGTCGCACCGCTACTACGCGATGAAAGCGAAGTGGCTTGGCCTCGACACCCTGATGCACTACGACCGCAACGCCCCGCTGCCCAGGGCGGACGACCGCAAGATCCCCTGGGACGAGGCCAGGGCGACGGTGCTTGACGCCTATGCCGGTTTCTCGCCCGACATGGCCGGCATCGCCAAGCGCTTCTTCGACAACGGCTGGATCGACGCCCCCGTGCGCCCCGGCAAGGCGCCGGGCGCCTTTGCCCATCCGACGGTTCCCTCCGCCCACCCCTACGTGCTCGTCAACTACCAGGGCAAGACGCGGGACGTGATGACGCTCGCCCATGAGCTTGGCCATGGCGTTCACCAGGTGCTGGCCGGTCCGAACGGCGCGCTCATGGCCCCCACCCCGCTCACATTGGCCGAGACCGCCTCCGTCTTCGGCGAGATGCTGACCTTCCGCTCGCTGCTGGCGAAAGCGAAGGACGATCACCACCGCAAGATCATGCTCGCCTCCAAGGTGGAGGACATGCTCAACACCGTGGTGCGCCAGATCGCCTTCTACACCTTCGAGCGCCGCGTCCATCTGGAGCGCCGCGAGGGCGAGCTGACGTCCGACCGTCTCGGCGAGATCTGGCTCGACGTCCAGCGCGAGAGCCTGGGACCGGTCTTCACCTTCGCTCAAGGCTACGAGACGTTCTGGACCTACATCCCGCACTTCATCCACTCGCCCTTCTACGTCTACGCGTATGCCTTCGGCGACTGTCTGGTGAATTCCCTCTATGCGGTCTACGAGGAGGCGGAGACGGGCTTCCAGGAAAAGTATTTCAACCTGCTGAAGGCCGGTGGCAGCAAGCACCACTCCGAACTTCTCGCCCCCTTCGGCCTCAACGCCGCCGATCCCGCCTTCTGGAACAAGGGACTGTCGATGATCGAGCGGATGATCGGCGAACTGGACGCCATGGAATAGACGGGAACAGCTCCACCCGACCGCACTGATCCCTCCACCGTCATTGCCCGGACTTTGCCGGGTGATGACGGTGGAGGGATGGTGCCCGATGGGCGCCTCCCTCCTGCCCGCTCCCTCCCTGGCCTGCCCGCTCCCTCCCTGGCTCCATCCCCGGCGTCATCTGGTCCTTGCGTATCGATGCGAATGCCCCCTTAAAATGGGCCATGACGCACGCCCGCACGCTTTTCCCCCACATGCCCTACGACGGCTCAAAGCAGCCGTTCTCCGTCGGCCTCGCCCCTCTCGACCTCGACGACTGGATCGAGATCGATGACCGCCTGCCGGCCTATCTGGCCGAGAAGACCCGCCTCTTCACAGCCGACGAGACCGCCGTCTTTGGCGCCGAACCCCAAACGCTGGACGCGCAGGCGGAAGTGCTTGCCCTCCTGCTCGACCATCTGCCCCGCCACTTCCCCCATCTCTACACGGTGGAAAACGGCGCGATCCATATCGCGGCGACGGGCGAGACATACCGGATGGCTGATTTCGCCGACGCGCCGCTGAAGCTCGCCGCCCTCCTCGTGCAGGAGGATCTGGTGATCATGCGCAAGGGGCGCGACGGCTACCGGCTGGTTGCCGGCGCGCTGTGCTTTCCTTCGTCCTGGTCACTGAGAGAAAAATTCGGCCAGGGCATGCCGGCGATCCACGACAACGTACCCGGCTTCAACAACGGCCGCATGGGCGCCATCGTCGCGCGCATCTTCGACAACATTTCTCCCGGTTCACCCGTGTGGCGGCTCAACTGGTCGATCTACGGCGACGACGATCTGCACCACCCCTTCGCCAAGTCGCTGGAGGCGCAGGTCGACCAGGGCGCGCATGATCTCTTCGTCCGCGTGGAACGCCAGACGTTGCGCCGGTTGCCGCGATCGGGCGACGTGCTCTTCACCATCCGCATTCACGTCGATCCGTTCACGGCCTTTGCGAAACATCCCGAAGGGCCCCGGCTCGCGGCAAGCCTGTGTCGCCAGCTTCTGGCGCTCGATGCGGCGCAACTCGACTACAAGGGTCTGACGAAAGAACGCGACCGGATCGCGGCGACGCTCGTTGATCTGGCGGGAGGGACTGGCGGATAGCCGGATCGCTTTTTTCGCGTTTGGGGAAGCCGCGTTCTCAGCACCTGCGCAAAGTCAGTGACCTCCACCCGAGGTGGAGGTTTGAAACGCTGCGCTTGAACCACTGGAAGTGGTTTTGTTAGCGCCTAGTAGCTACGATTGAACAG
>NZ_QAYG01000005.1 GCF_003053845.1 Breoghania corrubedonensis | reverse complement strand
CTGTTCAATCGTAGCTACTAGGCGCTAACAAAACCACTTCCAGTGGTTCAAGCGCAGCGTTTCAAACCTCCACCTCGGGTGGAGGTCACTGACTTTTCGGGTTCGGTTGACGCCGGTGACGCTGCGTGCAGGTTGACTTGGCGGCGACCATCCGATTTACACGAGCGAGTGCCGCGTTGCGCGCGCAAATCTCCCACGTGCGCCGGCAACGACATGAGTGACGAGACAGGATTCCATGCTCGACAAGACCTATGATGCTGCGGCGATCGAGCCGCGGATTTCGCAAGACTGGGAACAAGCCGGCGCGTTTCGTGCAGGCGCTGGCGCCCGGGCTGGAGCAAACCCGTATTGCATCGTCATTCCGCCGCCCAACGTAACCGGCTCGTTGCATATGGGGCATGCCCTCAACAACACGCTTCAGGACATTCTGGTGCGCTTCAACCGCATGTGCGGGAACGATGTTCTCTGGCAGCCGGGAATGGATCATGCCGGCATCGCCACGCAGATGGTCGTCGAGCGACAGATGGCTGAGCGCCAGGAGCCGGGACGCCGCGAGATCGGCCGCGAGGCCTTCGTGGAGAAGGTGTGGACGTGGAAGGCCGAGTCGGGCGGCATGATCCTCAACCAGCTCAAGCGCCTGGGCGCCTCGTGTGACTGGTCGCGTGAGCGCTTCACCATGGATGAGGGGCTGTCCGAGGCTGTTCTCAAGGTCTTCGTGCAGCTTTACCGCGAAGGCCTGATCTATCGTGGCAAGCGACTGGTCAACTGGGACCCGAAATTCGAAACCGCGATTTCCGACCTTGAGGTGGAGAACACCGAGGTCGACGGCCACATGTGGCACTTCAAGTACCCGCTGGCCGGCGGCGAGACCTACGAATACGTGGAAAAGGACGAGGACGGAAACGTCACCCTTCGCGAGACGCGCGACTACATCTCCATCGCGACCACGCGTCCCGAGACGATGCTCGGCGACGGTGCGGTTGCGGTTCACCCTTCCGATGAACGCTATGCTCCGATCATCGGCAAGCTGTGCGAGATCCCGGTGGGGCCGAAAGAGTACCGCCGTCTGATCCCGATTATCACGGACGAATATCCGGACCCGGATTTCGGCTCGGGCGCGGTCAAGATCACCGGTGCGCACGATTTCAACGACTATCAGGTCGCCAAGCGCAACAAGATCCCGCTTTACCGGCTCATGAACGAGCAGGCCGCGATGCGCACGGACGGTGCGCCTTATGCCGAATGTGCGGCGATGGCCAAGGCGATCGTGGAGAGCGGCGAGCTTCCCGGCGAAGCCGATGTAGACGCCATCAACCTGGTGCCGGACGAATACCGTGGCCTCGATCGCTACGAGGCGCGTGAGAAGATCGTCTCTGCCATCAACGCTGACGGGCTGTCGGTTACCGTCAAGGATGAGGACGGCAACGACGTTCCGCTCGTCGAGAACAAGAAAATCATGCAGCCCTTCGGCGACCGCTCTCACGTGGTCATCGAGCCGATGCTGACGGACCAGTGGTTTGCGGACGCCAAGACCCTTGCTGCCCCGGCCATCGCCTCGGTACGCGAGGGGCGCACCAAGTTCGTGCCGAAAAACTGGGAAAAGACCTACTTCGAGTGGATGGAGAACATCGAGCCCTGGTGCATTTCGCGTCAGCTGTGGTGGGGACATCGGATTCCGGCCTGGTTCGGACCCGATGGCGAGGTCTTCGTCGCCCACGACGAGACGGAGGCGGCCGGACTTGGGCAGAAGCACTATGGCAAGGCCGTGGAGTTGACCCGCGAGGAAGACGTTCTCGATACCTGGTTCTCCTCCGCGCTGTGGCCGTTCTCCACACTCGGCTGGCCGGATGAGACGGCCGAACTGAAGCGCTACTATCCGACCTCCGTGCTGGTGACCGGCCTCGATATCATCTTCTTCTGGGTGGCCCGGATGATGATGATGGGCCTCCACTTCATGAAGGAAGAGCCCTTCGCCGACGTCTACATCCATGCGCTCGTTCGCGACGAGAAGGGCGCCAAGATGTCGAAGTCGAAGGGCAACGTCATCGACCCGCTGAGCTTGATCGATGAGTACGGGGCGGATGCTCTGCGCTTCACGCTTGCGGCCATGGCGGCGCAGGGACGCGACATCAAGCTTGCGACGAACCGTGTCGCCGGCTACCGCAACTTCGCTACCAAGTTGTGGAATGCGACGCGGTTCCTTCAGATGAACGAATGCGCGCGCGCGGAAGGCTTCGAACCGACGACGGTCAAGGGGACGCTCAACCGCTGGATCGTGACGGAAACCGCACGTTGTGTGGAAGAGGTCACCGACGCGATCAAGGCGTACCGTTTCAACGATGGCGCCAACGGCATCTATCGTTTCGTCTGGAACACCTTCTGCGACTGGTACATCGAACTCGCAAAGCCGGTGCTGACTGGTAACGATGCCGCCGCCAAGGGCGAGACGCAGGCGACGGCGGCCTGGGCGGTCGACCAGATCCTCAAGCTGCTGCATCCCTTCATGCCGTTCCTGACAGAGGAACTGTGGGCACGTACGGGCGAAGGGGGGCCGGCGCGAGAGGGGCTTCTGGCGCTGACCGCCTGGCCGGACATCGCGCCGCTCGACGGAGACAGCGCTCAGGAGATCAACTGGCTGATAGATCTCATTTCGCAGATCCGCTCCGTGCGTGCGGAGATGAATGTGCCGGCCGGAGCAACCTTGCCCTTGATCGTGGTCGGTGCCGATGCCGCGACATCCGCACGGCTCGCCACGCACGATGCGGCCATCAAGCGGCTGGCACGCATCGACAGGATCGAACAGGCCGACACCGCGCCCAAGGGATCGGCACAGATTGTGCTGGAAAGCCTGACGCTCTGCCTGCCGCTTGCCGGCGTCATCGATCTGGATGCCGAAAAGGCGCGCCTTGCCAAGGAGCGCGGCCGGCTGGACGGCGAGATCGCTCGCATCGACAAGAAGCTCGGCAATCCGAAATTCGTCGAGAAGGCGCCTGAAGAGGTCGTCGAGGGCGAAAAGGAGAAGCGAGCGGAATTCATCGAGCTCCGCGCAAAGGTGGAACAGGCAGAGGCCCGACTTTCGCAGATGGGCTGATGTTCACACGCGAAGGCGAGGCGTCTCATGCGCCTTGCCTTTTTCGTGGCTGAACGGGGTGCTAAACCTTGGCCGAATCGCGTTGCGAGCGCCAATAATCAGCGGCTTGCGGGAGAAAGAATGACGATTGGCAAGACTGGTCGCCTCGCTGCGGCCCTCATCGCAGGCACGCTTGCCGGCGCCGCGGGCCCCGCGCATGCGGAACGGATCAACAACCCGGTTGCCGAGTTCGCCGGGCTCGACAAGATCACCGGACGCATCATCTCCTTCGATGTCTATATCGGCGAGAAGGTGCAGTTCGGTGCGCTGCAGGTCACGCCGCGGGTATGCTATTCGCGCCCGCCGACCGAGCAGCCGCAGACCGATGCCTTCGTGGAAGTGGACGAGATCACTCTCAACAACGAAGTCCGCAGGATCTTCACCGGCTGGATGTTCGCCGCAAGTCCCGGCCTGCATGCCGTGGAACATCCTGTCTATGACGTGTGGCTGACAGACTGCAAGCAATCCTCAAACGTACCGCCGCCAGACAATTATGATGGTCCGCCGGTCATTCAGAAGGTTGCTCCGAATGACCCGCTCGGAGATACACCGCGGGATCCGAACGCGCCGCCCCCCAACATTCCTCGGGATAAGCCGCAAGTTCAGCCGTGATGGCGAAACGTTCAGGCGCGGCCCCGTGGGGGCTGCGCCTTTTTCGCTCCGGGTGTGGCGTGTGTCGGGAGAGTGGGCGTCAATCGTTGTCCGAGTCGGACGCGTCGATCGCCTTCAGGGCGTCGGCGCCGCTTATGCTGTCCGGCAACGCATGGAAATGCGCATCGTCGTTCATGATCGCGCGATCCAGCAATACGGCATAATCGGATTTGGAAATCTCCAAAGCGCCGAATGTCGTCAGATGATCCGTGACGAACTGGGTGTCGAGCAGGGAAAACCCGCCGGCCTTGAGCCGTGCGACCAGATGCACGAGCCCCACCTTGGAGGCATCGCGTTCGAAGGAGAACATGCTTTCGCCGAAGAACGCGCCGCCGAGTTCTATGCCGTAAAGACCACCGACGAGATGGCCGTCCTGCCGGCATTCCACCGTGTGGCAATGGCCGAGGCGGAAAAGCTCGGCACATAGTTGCCGGATCGGTTCGTTGATCCACGTCTTGCGGCGGCCCGGCGCGGGGGCGGCGCAGCCATCGAGAACACCCTCGAAATCGTGATCGATCACCACCTCGAAGCGCTCCGCGCGAACCGTACGTTTCAGTCGTCTGGGAACATGGAAATGATCGAGTGGAATGATCCCGCGCCAGCTTGGCTCGATCCAGTGCAGCTCCGGATTTTCGGCGGACTCCGCCATCGGGAAGATGCCGCACGCGTAGGCTTTCAGCAGAACCTGCGGTGTGATCGTGAGCTGGGTGGATTCGTCGTGCACTGCCATGGGAGGCTTCGTCGGGTTGTGGGCCAGCGTCGGCCCTTTCACCGTAGTTAGGTCATCTGCGGCAACATGACCAGACGGAGAGCGTCGCAGCGGTCCGCGAAGCGGGAATTCTCCCGCAGGCGGACCGCTGATTTGGTCAGTCCGTGGCCGGTGCGGCCGCCAGATATTTCTCAAGCCAATGGATGTCGTACATCCCGTTGGCGATGTCCTGATTGTCGACGAGATCGCGGAACAGCGGAATCGTCGTTTCGATGCCGTCGATGACGAACTCGTCGAGGCAGCGGCGCAGGCGCATCATGCATTCCACCCGATTCCGGCCATGCACGATCAGCTTGCCGATCAGGCTGTCATAGTGTGGCGGGATGGAATAGCCGGCATAGACGCCGGAATCGACGCGCACACCCAGACCGCCGGGCGGGTGATAGTAGGTGATCTTGCCGGGCGAAGGCGCGAAGGTGCGCGGATGCTCAGCGTTGATGCGGCATTCGATGGCATGGCCAGAGAGGTGAATATCCTCCTGGCGCATCGACAGTTCTCCGCCAGAGGCGATCCTGATCTGTTCGTTGACCAGATCAATGCGGGTGATCATCTCGGTGACGGGATGCTCCACCTGCAGGCGGGTGTTCATTTCGATGAAATAGAACTCGCCGTTCTCATAGAGGAATTCGATCGTTCCGACGCCGGAATATTTGAGTTCCGCCATCGCGTTGGCGCAGACGGAGCCGATGCGGTTGCGCTGTTCATCGTTGAGCGCGGGCGAGGGGGCCTCCTCGAGCACCTTCTGGTGCCGGCGTTGCAGTGAACAGTCGCGCTCGCCCAGGTGGATCGCGTTGCCCTTGCCGTCGCCCAGTATCTGGATCTCGATGTGGCGGGGCTTTTCGAGGTACTTTTCCATGTAGACGGCGTCATCGCCGAAGGCGTTGCGCGCCTCGGTTCGGGCCGTCTGGAAAGCTTCTTCCAGTTCGTCCTCGCGGCGCGCCACCTTCATGCCGCGTCCGCCGCCGCCGGCCGCCGCCTTGATCAGGACCGGATAGCCGATTTCGGCGGCGATCCGCTTTGCGTCAACGGGATCGGTGACGCCGCCATCGGACCCCGGAACAACCGGAATGCCAAGGCGCCTGGCCGTCTGCTTGGCCTCGATCTTGTCGCCCATGATCCGGATGTGTTCCGAAGACGGGCCGATGAAACCGATCTTGTGCGCCTCGAGGATTTCCGCAAACCGGGCGTTTTCCGACAGAAAGCCGTAGCCGGGATGCACGGCGTCGGCGCCGGTGATCTCGCAGGCGGCCATCAGGCTCGGAATGTTGAGGTAACTGTCGCGTGCGGCCGGCGGGCCGATGCACACACTCTCGTCCGCCAGGCGGACATGCATGGCATTGGCATCGGCCGTGGAGTGCACGGCAACGGTGGCAATGCCAAGTTCCTTTGCCGCCCGCAGGATGCGCAGGGCGATTTCGCCGCGATTGGCGATGAGGATCTTGCTGAACATGGGCACCGCCTATTCGATGACCAGCAGCGGCTCGCCAAACTCGACCGGCTGGCCGTCTTCCACCAGGATCTCCTTGACCGTGCCGGCCTTTGGCGCCGCAATCTGGTTCATGGTCTTCATCGCTTCCACGATCATGATTGTCTGACCGGCGCGAACCGTATCGCCAATATCCACGAAGGGGCGGGCGCCCGGCTCCGGCGAGTGGTAGGCGGTGCCGACCATCGGCGAATTGACGACGCCAGGCTGTTTGGACGGATCCGCGGCAGCGCCTGCTGCCGGTGCCGCTGCGGTCGTCGGGGCCGCCGGTGCCGGCGCGGCAACGGGTGCGCTGACCGAAAGCTGCCGCGCGACGCGTATACGAAGGTCGTCCTGTTCCACCTCGATCTCGGAGAGATTGGTCTCGTCGAGCAGCGTTGCGAGCTGGCGGATCAGGTCGTGGTCTATGGACTTGTTCTTGGTTGACATGTTGCTTTTCGTTTAAGACCGGATGCCTTTTCAGGCCCGGATCACTTCGGAAAGGGCCTCGATCGCCAATCGATAGCCGGTGGCGCCGAATCCGCAGATCACGCCATAGGCTACAGGCGATACAAAGGAATGATGGCGAAATGCGTCCCGCGCGAAGATGTTTGTCAGGTGCACTTCGATTGTGGGAATGTCAGCCGTGGTGATCGCATCGCGTATGGCCACGGAGGTATGGGTATAAGCGGCCGGGTTGATGATCATCCCCTGCGCGAGATCCCCTGCCTCCTGGATCCAGTCGACCAGCATTCCTTCGAAATTGGTCTGTCGGAATTCCAGCTCAAACCCGATATCTTCTGCGGTTTCGCGGCAGAGCCGTTCGATATCGGCGAGCGATGTGCGTCCGTATACCTCGGGCTCGCGCGTGCCCAACCGGTTCAGATTCGGTCCGTTCAGGACAAAAATGGGTGATGCCATTCGCTCCCCGCCGCAACAACCGGTCCGGCGGCTCCTTCGAGGTGAGGGCCGGTCCCGTTTTCCTGACACTGCGTGTTCCGGGCCAAAGGCTCCGAAGGACGCTGCGCGATTCGGGACGTGCGCTCGTCCCGCTGAAATCGCGGACTGCCTTCTTATATTGGGTCACGAAGAGCAGGAAAACCCCTTGCGCGCTCCCGATGAGGCCGCGTGGGCGCTAAGGCGGGGAAAATGCGCCCGGGGAAGGGGCTAGAGCCATCGTTTGACGCGGCGCGGGCGCGGGTCCGGAAACCGGTACGCGAGGCAATCGCGCGAGCCTTTGTCGGACCCGCGCGATTACCGGTTCAGCAGGACGTTGAACCGCAGGCCCGCATGTCCTTGATCTTCGTCTTCAGCTCATCATAGCCAACCGCACCGAAAACGACTTCGTCGCCGACAACATAGGAAGGCGTGCCGGTAAGACCGAGGGTCTTCGCGAGGGAATAGGATTCATCGATCGTCGCCCCGACTTCCGGATCCTTGAGCGCCTTGGCCAGTTCATCCTGGTCCAGCCCGATTTCCTTGGTCACCTCGATCGCCTTTGCGCCGTTGGCGCGGCCCTTTTCCATCAGCAGCTTTTCGTGGAAGTCCTTATACCTGTCGGGTGCCATCAGGTTTACCGCCGCAGCAACCTGTGCGGCTTCCACCGATCCCTGTCCGAGAACCGGGAATTCCTTCAGCACGACGCGCAGGTTCGGGTCTTCGTCAATCAGCCGGTTCATGTCGCCGAGGGCGCGTTTGCAATAGCCGCAATTGTAGTCGAAGAATTCGACCAGAGTGACGTCACCCTTCGGATTCCCGAGCACTGCCTGCCGTGTCGAATCGAACAGCACGGATTTGTTCTCGGTGATCGTGGCGACGCGGGCCTTCTGCTCGGCTTCCGCCTTGCGCCGTTCCAGTTCGTAGAAGGCGTCACGGATGACTTCCGGGTTCTCCATCAGATAGGTACGGATGAAGTCACCGCCGATCGGCTGGGAGGCTGCAACCGCCGCCGTTTCAGCCGGCGCTGGTTGGGCGCGCATGGCGTTGATGGCGAGCAGCGAGGGAGCGGCAGCGAAAACGATGCCTGCGACAAATGCCACGAGGCGGCCGGTGGTGATCATGAGCGTGCTTCTTTCCTAGTGGACGTCTTGTCCTGTTTGGCGTCTGGCCGTCTGGATGCGCGCACAGGCTGGTGTGCCTTGCGCGCAGACGGATGTCGCAGGCACGAGCCTTGCCGCCTTCTCTCGTCAGGGTCAATCACAAGGCGACGGCGATTTGTTGTCTTCCCGGTTCTCGCGTCAACGGCGCTGAAAGTCGGGCGGCTTGTAGGAGATGATATCATCAGCCTGGAGCCAGCCGGGCGATCCGCGTTTCAATCTTTTTTGAGCCCGCGCCGCAAACTTCCGCGCGATCTGGAACTGACCCGACAGCATCATGCTTTTGGCGGTGGCCACATCGGCGAGGGCCGGATTTCCGCGCCGCGCCTCGGCGATTGCGAGCTGACTGTAGGCGAGGGGCGAGTTCGGTTCCTCGCGCAGTCCGGTCTTGAGCAGGCCTACGGCCCTGTTCAGGTAGGCGTCCTTGCCGGTCGCTACCAGCGCGTAGCCGAGCCAGATTTTCATCAGGCCCTCCTTTGGCGCATATGCGACCGCTTTTTCGAAAGGCGCCACGGAGGCGGCCGGATGGCCGGATTCGATCAGGGATTGGCCTTTCAGTTCCCAGAAGTAAGGGTTTTTAGGCTGTGTATTCACCAACCCGTCGATCAAGCGCTGGGCATCGCGCGGATTGCCCGACTGCATGGTGAAGATGGCGCGGGCATAGCGTGCGGGCAGGCTACTTCCCTTCCCATAGGTGCGCGCGACCGCCCCCTGGCTACCGGCAAAGGCGATGAGCTTGGCGCGGGCCAGGTCGTGTCGCGCCTGCAGGGCCGGCGGATCCTTCTTGTTGTAATAGGGGCTTTGCTTGGCCAGCGTTTCCAGCATCGACACGCGGTCGCGCGCCATCGGATGGCTCTGGGCGTAGGGGTCGGCGTGTTGGGCGGCGAAAAGTTGCTGGTCGGCCAACCTCTTGAAGGTATCCAGCATGCCTTTGGGCGACTGGTGTGTGGCATTCAGATATTTGATGGCGGAACGGTCGGCGGTCGCTTCCTCCGAGCGCTGGTAGGAAAGGAGCGAGCGCTGGGCGAGACCTGCGCCAAGCCCGACCATGGCCCCGCCGCCCTGACCGATACCGCCGGCACCGGAGGCGGCTCCGGCCGCGATCGCACCGGCGCCGAGCAACGTTCCGAGAACGGCCATGATCTGGGCGTTTGCCGCCGCCTGGCGCAACCGGACCAGATGGTTGCCGGCGATATGGCCGACCTCGTGCGCAATGACGCCGATCACTTCATTCGGCGTCTTGGCATCGATGATCACACCGACATTCATGAACATCCGATGGCTGTCGACGACAAAGGCGTTGTAGCTGCGGTCGTTGACGAGGATGATCTGCAGCGAACCGCCGGCCAGACCTGCCGCGCGCAGGATCGGCTCTGCATAGTCGCGCAGCAGCGCTTCCACCTCCGCATCGCGCACCACAGGCAGGCGCCGGCCACGCTGCTGGGCCTCCGCCGGCATCGGCGCAACGGTCTGGAAAGCCAGAAGGCCGGCGATGGCAATCGAGGATAGCCGCGAAAAAAGGCGGCTTCGGACGCGTCGGACCGACCTGCCAGCGGCAGCGTTCACCAGCGATCCGTTCTGGAACGACTTGCGTTTCTGCGCTAGGGGACGTGTATTCACGCGCTGCATCCTCCATGGTCGGCGACCGGGGGAACGTAGGTGAGCCGCGGGAGTGCGGTCAACCATGGCTGACGACATATGCCGATTGCGGCAAATCGGCGGCGGCACGGACGCTGGCGGCGCAACCTCAATTCAAGGGAGACATTCCATTGGTTCTCAGAGCTTCTCGCCGTTCTGAAGTCGAGCCGTTCCTTGCGATGGACGTGATGGAGGAGGCGTCCCGAAGGGAGGCCCTGGGACAAGAGATCATCCATATGGAGATCGGCCAGCCGGGCGCGCGGGCGCCGGCCGCGGTGATCAACGCGGCGCAGGAGGCTCTGGCCAATGGCTATTTCGGTTATACCGAGGCGCGCGGAATCAAGGCTCTGCGCGACCGTGTCTCGCGTCACTACCGCGAGACCTATGGCGTGGACGTGCCGGAAAGCCGCATCATCGTCACGACGGGTTCCTCGGCCGGTTTCAATCTCGCATTCCTGGGCGCGTTCGATCCCGGTGACAGGATCGCGCTCACCTCGCCGGGATATCCGGCCTACCGCAACATCCTCAAGGCATTGGGTCTGGAGCCGGTGGAAATCTCCGTCGGGCCGGAGACGCGGTGGGCTCTGACGCCCGATCTGCTCGAGCGTTCGCATGCGGAAAAGCCGCTCGCGGGCGTGCTGATTGCCAGTCCCGGCAATCCGACCGGCACCATGATGCGGCCCGATGCGCTGAAGGCCCTTTGCGAAAGCGCGCAGGAACTTGGAATCAGGTTCATTTCCGATGAGATCTACCACGGTCTCGTCTACGAGGGGGAAACGGCCACCGCATTGCGCTATTGCGACGATGCGATCGTCATCAATTCCTTCTCCAAATACTACTGCATGACCGGCTGGCGGGTCGGCTGGATGATTGTTCCTGAAGCGCTTGTCCGTCCGATCGAGCGCATCGCCCAGAGCCTTTACATCTGCGCGCCGGACATTTCGCAGCGTGCGGGCATCGCGGCATTCGATGCGACGGAGGAGCTGGAAATCGTGAAAGCCGGCTATGCGCGCAACCGCGCGCTGTTGCTCGATCGTCTGCCAAAGGTCGGGTTTCAGGAATTGCTGCCGGTCGATGGCGCATTCTATGTCTACGCGGGGGTGCGCTCTTTCACGAACGATTCCAGCGATTTTACGCGCCGAATGCTGGCGGAAGCAGGGGTTGCGACGACCCCCGGGGCAGATTTCGATCACGACCGGGGCAACGGTTATCTGCGTTTTTCCTTTGCAGGCAGTCATAAGGACATGATCGCGGCAATGGACCGGCTGACGGCGTGGCTCAAGTAGCCCCGCACTCGCTGCAGGGGCGCTCTTTTTCGTATTCATCCGATAAATGAGAAAAGGCGGCCAAGAGGCCGCCTTTTCACGCATTCACGCACTTTTATTTCGTTCAGAAGAACGAGCGGCGCTGCCACCATCCGGAACGCTTGCGCGGCTTTTCCTTGCCTTCACCGCCTGAGGTGCTCTCCTCAACCTCGGCCATCGCCGGCTCGGGGGCTTCCGTCGGCTCATCTGCCGGAGCCTCTTCTTCGGCCACCTGCGGGTCCGAAGCCGCTTCAGGCTCGGCTTCCGGCTCGGACGACACCGGGGCTTCTTCCGCCTGATCGGGTTCGGGCGTCTCCGCCTGAACAACCTCGGCTTGCGAAGAGGTCAGCTCATCTGGAGAGGGCTGCTGATCGGATTCCGGCTCTGTCTCCTCCGGACCGGACGTTTCCGGCTCTACCGCCGCTGCCGTCTCGGTCTCCTGAGAGGCGACAGCAGGCTGTTCCGCCTCAGTGGCTTCCGTAGACTCGGCTTCCGTGGACCCGGCTTCGGATTTTGCCTCCTGGACATCGGGCGTGGCCGCTTCGCTCACCACTGCGCCGTTCTGCTCGTCATCCTGTGCGTCGTTTGACGAGTTCTGTCCTTCGGCGTCGCCATCTTCTTGTGACGTGCCCTGTTCGTCGCGATTGCGGCGACCGCGGCGGCCACCCCTGCGGCCCCGACGACGCTTGCGGCGGCGATCTTCGTCACTTTCTCCGTTCTGCTCGGCAGAGGCGTCCGGCTCGCTCGTGCCGGCTTCACCGTCATCCTCTTCGCCATCACCCTGGTCGGAGGCCTCGCGGTTTTCCTGTTCGTCACCAGTCGTGCGACGGCGGCGGCGGCGGCGGCGCTTGCCACGTCCGGAGTCCTCCGAACGCGCGCTCTCCACCTCCTCTTCCTCTTCCGCATCCTCTTCGAGGTCGAGGTCGGCAGGTTCCGGCTCTTCCTCTTCCAGCGTGATCGTGTCGGGCTGCACGATGGTGGGAGCAGGGGGCGCATCAGGATCGCGCACGACAGCTTCACCGCGCTCCAGCACATAGTGCTGGGTGCCGATATCTTCGTCCGCCGTCAGCGAAACGTTGAGACCGAAGCGCTCCTCCAGCTCCATCAGGTGATGGCGTTTCTGGTTGAGGATGTAGAGCGCGACCGGTGTCTGGGTCTTGATGTTGAGATGGTGGCCGGAATGGCGCAGCAGGTGATCTTCGAGTGCACGCAGGACATGCAACGCGACCGATTCCACCGAACGAATCATCCCCGAACCGCGGCAGTGCGGGCAAAGCTCGGTTGAGCTTTCCAGAACACCGGTGCGGATACGCTGACGCGACATCTCCAGCAGGCCGAAATGGGAGATGCGACCAACCTGGATGCGAGCCCGGTCGGACTTCAGGCAGTCCTTCATTCGCTTTTCGACAGCCCGGTTGTTCCGGTTCTCTTCCATGTCGATAAAGTCGATGACGATCAGGCCGGCGAGGTCGCGCAACCGCAACTGGCGTGCGACTTCCTCAGCCGCCTCCAGGTTCGTCTGGGTGGCGGTATCCTCGATGTTGTGCTCACGGGTCGACTTGCCGGAGTTGACGTCGATGGCGACCAGCGCCTCGGTCTGGTTGATGACGATGTAGCCGCCGGACTTGAGCGTCACCTGGGGCGAGAACATCGCGTCAAGTTGCGGTTCGATGCCGTAGCGGGTGAACACCGGCGTCGTCGAGCGGTAGGGCTGGACGTTCTTGGCATGGCTCGGCATGAGCATGCGCATGAAGTCCTTGGCCTCCCGGTAGCCGTCTTCACCGGATACCAGAACCTGGTCGATGTCCTTGTTGTAGAGATCGCGGATAGACCGCTTGATCAGGCTGCCTTCCTCGTAGACGAGGCAGGGTGCGATGGACCTGAGCGTCAGGTCGCGCACATTCTCCCACAGCCGAAGCAGATACTCGAAGTCGCGCTTGACCTCGGCCTTGGTGCGGCTGGCACCTGCCGTGCGCAGGATGACGCCCATGCCTTCGGGCACATCCAGCTCACCGGCGATCGCCTTAAGACGCTTGCGGTCCTGGACGGAGGTGATCTTGCGCGAAATGCCGCCACCACGGGCGGTATTGGGCATCAACACCGAATAGCGGCCGGCGAGAGACAGATAGGTGGTGAGCGCCGCACCCTTGTTGCCGCGTTCTTCCTTCACGACCTGGACGAGCAGCACCTGGCGGCGCTTGATCACTTCCTGGATCTTGTAGTGACGGCGGGCAGGGCGCGCACGGCGCACGGGCACTTCTTCCATGGCGTCTTCTGCGCCGACGGACTCGACCTGGTCATCTGCGTCGCCATCGCCATTGGACGAGCCGCGCGGATCCTCGTCGCTCTCTTCGGATCCGTTATCCTCGGACTCGTCGCCGTTATCGGCAGTCGCGTCCTGCAGGTCGGTGTCGTCCGCCTCATCGCCGCCCTCTTCGGGCTCGACCTTCTTGCGGACCCGCGATCCACGCCGGGAACGCGCAGGCGCTGCCTCGACCGGCTCTTCCTCGTTTTCCTCTTCCTCCTCCATGAGGGCCTTTCGGTCCGCCATGGGGATCTGATAGAAATCGGGGTGGATTTCCGAGAAGGCCAGAAATCCGTGCCGGTTGCCGCCGTAATCAACGAAGGCCGCCTGAAGCGACGGTTCTACGCGAGTAACTTTCGCCAGATAAATGTTGCCGCGCAACTGCTTGCGGTTCGCGGCCTCGAAATCAAACTCTTCTACGCGATTGCCGCGCACCACGACGACCCGGGTCTCTTCCGGGTGCGCCGCGTCGATGAGCATCTTGTTTGCCATTGAAGGGGGTCTCCACGACCACGTCGTGGAACCGGCGCTGTCCGCTGCCGAATATGTGTTCCGTCCGCATGGTCGCTTTGTCTGTCTCGGTTATGTTTGAAGCGTGTTGCGGGCGTTGCGTTAACCGGAGCGGACGGGAAGGCGGCCTTTGACGAGGCGCCTGACGTCTCCAATCTGCTCTTCGGTTCAGCGCGGTCGCTCATCGCAACGCTCGTTGACTGTCGAATTTCGGTAAGGTCGGCTCGTCGCCGACCGTGCGGTCCGTGCCCGGTCTTGCCGCATCCTGCACGGTATCAATCCCTGGATTGGAACCACGCCAGTTCCGATGCCTGCCTGGCGTCCCGCACGGAAAACCGCGAGGGGAGCAGGCAGGCGAGACAAAGTTGCGGGCATATGTCCTCGAAAACGCGCTCGCGAAGACCGGCCTGCACTGGGTCCCGTCAGGAAGCGGCGCCCCTGACGGCGGAATGAGTCGCGCGGTGACCTAAATCCAACTTGTTCTTTTAAGGATGCAATGCACTGTTGGCAAGATAAGCTGTCGCGATAGCTAACGCCACGTAGTCGCGACCTTTCCGCGGCCGGATCGAGTGTCGTTCCAGAGGCGATATCCGAAGACGTGCGCGCCGCCGCGTTCGATGCTGGGAATTCTTCACGCGATAAGCGAAAGACCCGGTTAACCATGGGCCCGTAATGTCCTATGAAAAGGACGCTGCGCCTGTCTTTGAACGGGCGCGAAGGGCAGGTTCGAAAACGGGTCCCGACGCATGTCGGGGAAGCAAATTCCGCAATGAAGCTCAGGCAAACCATCGCAGCGCTCGCCGTCGCGTTCGCAGCCGTTTACGCGACCGCTACGCTTGCGGCGGACGCAAATACGGACGACGGGCCGAGGGACGAAACGGCGACGGTGGTCGCACGTTCGGCCCGTGTCGTCGGCGATTCCGCGCGCACGCGCTTCATTGTGGATCTCAGTCGCCCTGTGACCTTTGCGGCTTCCGCGCTCGCTGCTCCCGATCGTGTGATTCTGGATATGCCCGAGGTGCGTTTCGATTTGCCGCCCAAGTCGGGAGATGTGGGACGCGGCCTTATCAAGGCATGGCGCTACGGCCTGATCGCACCGGGAAAGTCACGCATCGTACTGGATCTTTCGGGGCCGGCGCGGATCGACAAGTCTTTTGTGCTCCCCTCCGTCGACAATCAGCCGGCGCGACTGGTGATCGATTTCGTCAAGACGACGGGCGAGGCGTTCCTTTCCGACTATCCGCGTCCGGATGCCGAGGCGACAGGCAAGACGGCTGAAAAAGGCGACCGGAAGGTCGTTGGCGATGTTTCGTCCAGTCGTCCGGTTATCGTTCTTGATCCCGGCCATGGCGGCATCGACACCGGAGCGGTCGGCGTCGACGGTGTTTACGAAAAGAATGTCGTTCTCGAATTCGCGGAACTCCTGAAGGCGAAACTCGATGCGGAAGGCACCTACGAGGTGCTGATGACCCGCGACGACGATCGCTTCATCCCGTTGGGAAAGCGCGTTGAATTCGCGCGCCAGCAGGGGGCCAGCCTTTTCGTTTCCGTTCATGCGGATTCCGCTCCGCAGAGCTATGTGCGCGGCGCGACGGTCTATACGCTGTCGGAGCGTGCATCGGATGCGATTGCCGCGGCGCTTGCGAAGCGGGAGAACAGTTCCGACATACTCGCCGGAGCCGATCTGGAGGATGAGCCGGATGACGTGGCCGATATTCTGATCGATCTGGCACGTCGGGAAACCAAGAGTTTCTCGGTACTTTTCGCGCGAACGCTCGTTTCGGAATTCGAGAGTGCGGTGAAGTTGATCAAGAATCCCTGGCGCTCAGCGGGCTTTCGGGTTCTCAAGGCCTATGACGTGCCGTCGGTTCTGGTGGAACTGGGGTACCTGTCGAACAAGCACGATGAGAGCTTGCTGCTTTCCGGTGAGTGGCGGGAGCGGGCGGCAAGTGCGATGGTTACGAGCATTGACCGGTTTTTTCAGCCGCGCCTTGCGCAGGGGCAGTAGCGCGAAAACGGCGGAATGATGATGTTTGCCGGTGTGTGTGCGTGTGGCGCGAGAGCAACATGCACGCCTCAGCATCGCCACAATAGTGACCGATGCAGGCGACGATCAGCTTTCGCTGTGCTACGTGGGCGCGGCCGATCTGAAGCTCCGGCCGGCAACGCGCGACAAGGTCAGTATCTTGTGTCTCTTTATCGCAAGGAATGTCGCAAGGACTGGTTTCGGCGGAACCTCCGATGCCTTGCTTTCAAAGTTGGAAGCGAGTGACGGCGGTGGCGGCTTCGCGGTTGGAATACGTAGAAAAATCAGGACTGTACGGTCCTTCGTCCACGAAAAGAGCCTGATACGGAAGAGCTCGTTATATGAAATTTCTGCTCAAGTTCTTCGGTTACATCTTCGGGATCGGAGCTGTCTGTTTCCTGGTCGTGGCCGCCGGGGGCGCCTGGTATCTGTCCACGATCACGGGCGATCTGCCCGACTATACGACGCTGAAGAACTATGAACCGCCCGTAATGACCCGTGTGCACGCCGCCGACGGCAGTCTGATCGCCGAATATGCGGAACAAAGACGTATGTTCCTGCCGATCCAGGGTATTCCGGATCTGGTGAAGAACGCGTTCATCTCGGCGGAAGACAAGAATTTCTACCATCATCCCGGTATCGACATTACCGGTGTGGCGCGCGCGGTTGTCATCAATCTGCGCAATATGCTGTCAGGCGCGGATCGGCGACCTGTAGGCGCATCGACGATCACGCAGCAGGTGGCGAAGAATTTTCTGCTGACGAATGAGGTTTCCTACGAGCGCAAGATCAAGGAAGCCATTCTGGCGCTCCGGATCGAAGATGCCTATTCCAAGGACAAGATCCTGGAGCTGTACCTGAACGAGATCTATCTCGGCATGGGAGCCTATGGCGTTGCAGGGGCGTCACTTCTCTATTTCGACAAGTCGGTTCACGAACTTACGGTCGCGGAGGCTGCCTATCTGGCTGCGTTGCCGAAAGGGCCGAACAACTACAATCCCTTCCGACATCCCAAAGCGGCGATAGCCCGGCGGAACTGGGTCATCGACCGGATGGTCGAGAACGGCTACGTCACCCCCGAAGACGGCGAGAAGGCCAAGGCCGAGCCGCTCGAGGTCACGCCGCGCCAAACCGGCGCGCAGCTCTTTGCCTCCGAATATTTCGCCGAGGAAGTGCGCCGCGAAGTGAAGGACATGTACGGCAACGATCGCCTTTACAACGGTGGTCTTTCCGTGCGCTCCACGCTTGATCCGAAAATGCAGGCAGAAGCCCGCAAGGCGCTGATGGACGGTCTGATCAAGTTCGACAAGGAGCATGGCACGTGGCGTGGCCCGGTCGATCATGTCGACCTGAATGGGGGCGAATGGGGCGGGCTTGTCGGCAAGGTCGAGGGGCTGAAGGACGTTCCGGAGTGGAAGCTCGCGGTGGTGCTGGACGTCAATGCCGGGCAGGCAAGCATCGGTATCCAGCCGAACGAGCTTGCGTCCGGCAAACTCTCCACCGACCGTGAGCGCGGACACATCGATTTCGACGAGATCAAGTGGATCCGCCGCGTCAAGGACGGTACGCGTTCCATCAAGGGTGCGGATGACGTGCTTAAGGTCGGCGACGTGGTTTATGTGGAACAGATCCCGGATCCTGCCGGCGGCAATAGCACGGCCTGGAAGTTGTGTCAGGTGCCCGAAGTCTCGGGCGCGATCGTGGCCATGGACCCCTTCACCGGGCGTGTCCAGGCGATGGTGGGCGGATTCAGCTACGACCAGAGCGAATTCAATCGCGCCACGCAGGCCTATCGCCAGCCGGGTTCCTCGTTCAAGCCGTTCGTCTATTCGGCCGCGCTCGACAATGGCTACACGCCGTCGAGCGTCGTTATGGATGCGCCGATCTCCGTCGAGCAGGCCGGCGGAGAGGTCTGGCAGCCGCAGAACTACGGCAAAAAGTACTATGGTCCTTCCACGCTTCGCACGGGCATCGAGAAATCGCGTAACGTCATGACCGTGCGCCTCGCGCAGGATATGGGCATGCCGCTGGTTGCGGAATATGCCCGGCGGTTTGGTATTTACGACAATATGCTGCCGGTGCTCTCCATGGCGCTAGGTGCGGGCGAAACGACGGTGCTGCGCCTGACGACCGCCTATTCGATGATCGCCAATGGAGGGCGCAAGGTAACGCCGACGCTGATCGACCGTATCCAGGATCGTTATGGGCGCACGATCTACAAGCACGACGCGCGCGAATGCGAAGGCTGTGATGCCACCGATTGGCATGGTCAGGACGAGCCGAAGCTGATCGACAACAGCGAACAGGTGCTCGACCCGATGACCGCCTATCAGATCACGTCGATGATGGAAGGGGTGGTTCAGCGTGGCACGGCGACGAGCGTGCGTGCCGTCGGACGCCCGATCGCGGGCAAGACGGGAACGACCAACGATGAGCGCGATGCTTGGTTCATGGGTTTTTCGCCCAACCTTACTGTCGGCGTCTTTGTTGGCTACGACACCCCCCGGCCTATGGGGCACGGCATGACAGGCGGCCATGTCGCCGCACCGATCTTCACCGAATTCATGAAGCAGGCGCTCGCCGACAAGCCGCCGGTTGAGTTCCGCGTGCCGCCGGGCATCAAACTGATACCGATCGATAGCCGTACCGGGCTGCGCGCCACGGCGGGCTCTCCAGGGACGATTCTCGAGGCCTTCAAGCCGGGAACCGCGCCGCCGGACAACTACTCGATCATCGGCTATCAGGACGACTCGGGGCAGCCGAGCCAGGTGACGCCGGAGGCGGACCGGGCAATCATGACGGGGACCGGCGGTCTCTATTGAGGCCCCCGAAGCGGGCCGGTTTACACGAGGCGGCGGGCTCAGTATGGTCGCGCCGGATTCAGGAATGGGCCGACGTCTGGTCGGCCCTTTTCCTTGTCAAAAAACCAAATTTGCGAGGCATGTGCGATGCGTCCGGAAACGCAGACGATCGTTGATGAGATCGAGCAGGCACTCAGCCTGCTGAGGAGGCATCTTTGACTGGGATCGTGCGATCTCACGTCTGGATGAACTGAACGCGGCTGCGGAAAACCCCGAATTCTGGAACGACCCGACGAACGCGCGCAAGCAGATGCGCGAGCGGCAGTATCTGGAAGAGAACATCGGAGCTGTGCGCCGCATGGAGGCCGAGCTCTCCGATAATCTGGAGCTGATCGAGCTCGGCGAGATGGAGGATGACACCTCCGTGGTAACCGAGGCCGAATCCGCTCTCAGGGCGCTGAAGCTGGAAAGTGATCGCCGACAGGTGGAAACGCTTCTGTCCGGCGAAGCCGACGGAAACGACACCTACATCGAAATCCACGCTGGCGCGGGCGGTACGGAGAGCCAGGACTGGGCCAACATGCTGCTCAGGATGTATATCCGCTGGGCTGAAAAGCATGGCTACAAGACCGATGTCCTGGAAGTTCACGCGGGTGAAGAGGCGGGCATCAAGTCCGCCACGGTTCAGATCAAGGGTCCCAATGCCTACGGCTGGGTCAAGACCGAATCTGGCGTTCACCGGCTTGTTCGGATTTCGCCGTACGACAGCCAGGCGCGCCGGCATACGAGCTTCGCGTCGGTCTGGGTGTTCCCGGTGATCGACGACTCGATCGACATCGAGATCAACGAAAGCGATTGCCGGATCGACACGTATCGCGCCTCGGGTGCGGGCGGTCAGCACGTGAACACGACCGACTCAGCCGTGCGCATCACGCACAATCCGACCGGTATCGTCGTGCAGTGTCAGGCCGAGCGCTCCCAGCACAAGAACCGGGCCACGGCCTGGTCTATGCTGAAGGCCCGTCTTTACGAGCGTGAACTGCAGATCCGTGAAGAAAAGGCCAATGCCGACGCGGCCTCAAAGACCGACATTGGCTGGGGCCACCAGATCCGTTCCTACGTCCTGCAGCCGTATCAGATGGTCAAGGATCTCAGGACGGGCGTTGAGAAGACCTCGCCGGGAGACGTTCTCGATGGCGACCTCGATGATTTCATGGAGGCAGCCCTCGCACATCGGGTCGGCGGCGAAACGGCTGAAGTCACCGATATCGATTGAGAGGCCTTACGGGGTTAAGGCCGCTATCGCGCATTGTGCCGCGCGCTCCCCGTGAGTGCGCGGCTTTTCTTTACAGTAGCAGCCTAGGAATGCGGGGGATGTGCCGGTACGCCGGCGCCGCCTGTCGCGCACCTTTGAACCCGGTTGATATGTGGTTGCCCACGCCCGATCCTTTCCGATCCCGGTTCGCTTCGCATGTGCGTGCCACGACGTGGCTGTGTGGCACTTGGAAAACGGCACGAGGCTGCCTGCGCGCTCGGGAGAGCGGGGATGCGGATCGTCTGCTTAAGTCATTACCGTATCCGGCGGCGTTGATGTGTTGATTGTTGAAGACAATGAAAGACTTTTATTTCCCGTCTCAACGCTCCATTAAGCCTGCTGGTCGATGATCGACGACATTGAGTACCTGCGTAGAGTGTCCGCGTTTCCCATGTATACCCGACAGCGAAAGAAATCCTTCCTTCGTCGGCTCATCCTTCCCGGGGTGCTGGCGGCACTTTTGCTCTATTTCGCGCTGCATGCGTTGTCCGGCGATTACGGGCTTATCGCTCGTGGCCGGCTGGAGACCGATGCGCACGCCCTGGAGACGAAGCTCGCCGCATTGAAGGCGAAACGCGAAAAGCTGGAACGCCGCGTCGTGCTGTTGCGGCCGGAAAGTCTGGACCCGGACATGATCGACGAGCGCGCCCGCGACAGTCTCAACCTGGCTCATCCGGATGAGATCGTCATTTTGCGCAATGACCGTGACGGGACGAAATAAACCGAAATTTGGTTTATCATGGTCAATCAACCGAATTCTGATTAATTATGTAATTTACACGCTAGTCCAATTAGTTAAGCTACTTTCAAAGAGGTGTTTTGCGTTCTTGGATTGACACTCTCCCTCAAGTAACTTCCGCTACACGTTCTAGGGAAACGTCACCGAGACGAGGGCCAATGGCTACCAAACCCAAAACCGCTGCCTCCAGCAGCCAGGGGGGTACGCGCTCGCGTTCCCGCCAATCGACAGGCCGGACCGCGACAAAGACGCCGGTTATTGCGGAATTCTCCAAAGAAGAAGAGCTTGTCGCTTATCACGACATGTTGCTCATCCGTCGCTTCGAGGAAAAGGCCGGCCAGCTCTATGGCATGGGCCTCATCGGCGGCTTCTGCCACCTCTATATCGGCCAGGAGGCCGTGGTGGTGGGCATGCAGATGGCGCTGAAGCCGGGTGACCAGGTCATCACCGGTTATCGCGATCATGGCCACATGCTGGCCACCGGCATGGAAGCCAAGGGCGTCATGGCCGAGCTGACCGGCCGCCGTGGAGGTTACTCCAAGGGCAAGGGCGGCTCGATGCACATGTTCTCCAAGGAGAAGGCCTTCTATGGCGGTCACGGCATCGTCGGCGCGCAGGTGTCACTCGGCACCGGCCTTGCGTTCGTCAACCGCTACCGCGAGACCGACAACGTGACGCTCGCCTATTTCGGCGACGGCGCGTCCAACCAGGGACAGGTCTACGAGAGCTTCAACATGGCGAAGCTGTGGAAGTTGCCGGTCATCTACATCATCGAGAACAACAAGTACGGCATGGGCACGAGCGTCGAACGCGCGTCCTCCAATGTCGACCTGTCCGAACGCGGCGCCTCCTTCGACATTCCCGGAGAGCAGGTCGACGGTATGGACGTGCGGGCCGTCAAGGCTGCCGGCGACAAGGCCGTCGCTCACTGCCGGGCAGGCAAGGGACCCTACATTCTGGAGATGCTGACCTATCGCTATCGCGGTCACTCCATGTCGGATCCCGCCAAGTACCGCTCGAAGGAAGAGGTGCAGAAGATGCGCACCGAACACGATCCGATCGAGCAGGTGCGCAAGCGGCTTCTGGACAAGAAGTGGGCGAGCGAAGATGAGCTCAAGGGCGTCGACAAGGACGTGCGCGCTCTTGTCGGCGAAGCGGCCGAATTCGCCCAGACCGATCCCGAGCCCGATCCGTCGGAGCTCTGGACCGACATTCTGCGCTGAGGCGAAGGGATACACATCATGCCGACTGAGATTCTGATGCCGGCCCTCTCGCCGACGATGGAAGAGGGCAAGCTCGCCAAATGGCTCGTCAAGGAGGGGGACGCAGTTACCTCCGGCGACGTCATTGCCGAGATCGAGACCGACAAGGCGACCATGGAAGTGGAAGCCGTCGACGAGGGTACGGTAGCGAAGATCCTGGTATCCGAGGGAACCGAGGGCGTGAAGGTCAATACGCCGATTGCGGTCCTCGCGGGCGAGGGAGAGGACGTCTCCGCCGCCGCTGAGGCAGCATCCGAGGAGACTTCCGAGAAGCCGCAGGCGACACCTGAGCCGGGGACTGAGAAGGCGCCGTCCGAATCCGCGAACGCGCCCGTCGCCGCCGCGCCCAAGGGGCCGGAGCCCGCGAGCGATCCGGAAATCCCGGAAGGTACGGAGATGGTCACGACCACCGTGCGCGAGGCGCTGCGTGATGCCATGGCCGAGGAGATGCGGCTCGATGGCGACGTCTTCGTTATGGGCGAGGAAGTGGCCGAGTACCAGGGCGCCTACAAGATCACGCAAGGCCTGCTCGACGAGTTCGGTGCGAAGCGGGTGATCGACACGCCGATTACCGAGCACGGCTTTGCGGGGCTCGGCGTCGGTGCGGCGCTCGGCGGGCTGAAGCCCATTGTGGAGTTCATGACTTTCAACTTCGCCATGCAGGCGATCGACCAGATCATCAACTCCGCCGCCAAGACGCTCTACATGTCCGGCGGCCAGATGGGCTGCCCGATCGTGTTCCGTGGTCCGAACGGCGCCGCCGCGCGCGTCGCCGCCCAGCACAGCCAGGATTACTCCTCCTGGTACGCGCACGTGCCGGGACTGACGGTTGTCCAGCCCTGGTCGGCCGCCGACGCCAAGGGACTTCTGAAGTCGGCTATCCGCTCGCCGAACCCGGTCATCTTCCTTGAAAACGAGATCCTCTACGGCCAGTCCTTCGAGGTTCCCAAGATCGACGACTGGACCGTGCCGCTCGGCAAGGCCAAGGTCGTGAAGGCGGGCGCGGATGTCACCCTCGTCTCCTTCGGCATCGGCATGACCTATGCCATGAAGGCGGCGGAGGAACTGACGGAGATGGGGATCGATGCCGAGGTGATCGACCTCAGGACGGTTCGCCCGCTCGACATCGACACGGTTCTCGCCTCGGTGAAGAAGACCGGGCGCTGCGTGACGGTGGAAGAAGGCTGGCCGATCTGCTCGATTTCCTCCGAAATCGGTTTCCAGCTCATGGAAAAGGCCTTCGACTATCTCGATGCGCCGGTTGCCCGCGTGACGGGCAAGGACGTGCCGATGCCCTATGCGGCAAATCTGGAAAAGCTGGCTCTGCCCTCGGTCGCGGATGTGATCGATGCGGTCAAGGCCGTGACCTACACGGCTTGAGGAGGGACGCAAATGCCCATCGATATTCTGATGCCGGCGCTCTCTCCCACGATGGAAGAGGGCAAGCTCGCCAAGTGGCTCGTCAAGGAAGGCGATACGGTTTCGTCCGGTGATGTCATCGCCGAGATCGAGACCGACAAGGCGACCATGGAAGTGGAAGCCGTCGACGAAGGTACGGTCGGAAAGATCCTCGTGCCCGACGACACCGAAGGCGTGAAGGTCAACGCGCGTATCGCGATCCTGCTCGAAGAGGGCGAGGACGCGAGCGCGATCTCCGATGCGGGTTCCACAGGCAGCGCCAAGCCCGCACCGCAGGCGGAAAAGGCCGACGCGCCCAAGGCGGAAAAGACGGAAGCGGCATCGGCGGATGGTGCTGCCAAAACGTCGGCCCCGCCTGAAGGCGGCAAGGCAGGCCCGGTGCCGCGTTCAAATGGGGAGCGCGTCTTTGCATCGCCGCTTGCCCGTCGCATCGCTGCGCTCAACGATCTCGACATCACCGCCGTCAAGGGCTCCGGCCCGCGCGGCCGCATCGTTCAGCGCGATGTGGAAGCGGCGATGAAATCGGGTGCTGCGAAACCTGCAGCCGCCGAGGCGTCCCCCGCGAAGGCGGCACCTCAGGCCGCAGGCGCAACCATGGCGACACCGCCGTCCGACGATGCTGTCCTCAAGCTCTTCGAGGATGGCTCCTACGAACTCGTGCCGCATGACGGCATGCGCAAGACCATCGCGCGCCGACTGACCGAATCCAAGCAGACCGTTCCGCACTTCTACCTGACGGCGGACTGCAACATCGATGCGCTGCTGGCCCTTCGCGCCCAGCTCAATTCGAGCGCACCGAAGGACAAGGACGGCAACCCGGCCTACAAGCTGTCGGTCAACGACATGATCATCAAGGCGCAGGCGCTCGCGCTGAAGGCGGTGCCGGAGGCCAATGCCTCGTGGACCGAAGCCAACATGGTCATTCACAAGCACGCCGACGTCGGCGTCGCGGTCTCCATTCCGGGCGGTCTGATCACGCCGATCATCCGCCGCGCGGAGGAAAAGACGCTGTCCACCATCTCCAACGAGATGAAGGGTCTGGCCAAGCGGGCCAAGGACCGCAAGCTGCAGCCGTCCGAATACCAGGGCGGTTCCACGGCGGTCTCCAACCTCGGCATGTTCGGGGTGCGTGACTTCTACGCTGTGATCAACCCACCGCACGCCACGATCCTGGCGGTCGGCGCGGGCGAGAAGCGGGCCATCGTCAAGGACGATGCGGTCGCCATCGCCACGATGATGACAGTGACGCTGGCCACCGACCACCGCGCGGTAGACGGCGCCCTCGGCGCTCAGCTCCTCAAGGCATTCAAGGGTTTCATCGAAAGCCCGATGAGCATGCTGGTCTGAACGACCGGTACCGGCGTCCGCGCCGAAATGGTGCGGACGCTTTATTCTCGATGTCATCGCGGGCCTGGCATCGGCGGAGACCCGGGCCCCAGTGCCCGGGGTGCAAGATTGGGGCAGGGGCGCCGATCCCGTGGTTTCCGGGTCCCGGCCGGCAGGCCAGGGTCGCATGCGGAAGGAGGTCCCTTTCGGCGGCCTTTTGCATCACTGCGGACCGGTCGCAGATATCGAATTTTGCCATGCTGCCGGCACCCAGGCGGCGCAATGAGACAGAACAGACGGCGCGAGAGGCTATAGCCCGCGGCGCCTCGCGCAGGATCAGGGAAAGGGCACGGCATGGCCGATACCTCATACGACGTCATCGTCATCGGATCGGGGCCCGGCGGGTACGTCACCGCGATCCGCGCCGCGCAGCTCGGCTTCAAGACGGCCATCGTGGAGCCCAAGCACCTGGGTGGCATCTGCCTCAACTGGGGCTGCATTCCCACCAAGGCGCTGCTGCGCTCGGCCGAAGTTTACCACAACATGGAGAACGCCAAGGATTTCGGGCTCTCTGCGGACAAGATCGGCTTCGATATTTCCGCCGTGGTTAAGCGCTCGCGTGGGGTGTCGAACCAGCTGACGACCGGTGTCGGCTTCCTGATGAAGAAGAACAAGATCGACGTGATCTGGGGCCGGGCGGAACTGACCGCGCCGGGCAAGATCAAGGTCAAGGAGGCGGAGAATCCGCCCAAGGGCGCTCTCAAGGGTGGCGACTATTCCGCCACGCACATCATTGTGGCGACCGGTGCGCGTCCGCGCGTGATCCCCGGTATCGAGCCTGACAAGAACCTGATCTGGACCTATTTCGAGGCCATGGTTCCCGAGACGATGCCAAAGTCGCTGATTGTCATGGGGTCCGGGGCCATCGGCATCGAGTTCGCCTCCTTCTATCGCTTCATGGGCGCGGAAGTGACGGTCGTCGAGATGATGCCTCAGGTGCTGCCGGTGGAAGACGCGGAGATCGCGGCCCATGCCCGCAAGCGCTTCGAGAAGCAGGGCATCAAGATCCTCACGGATGCCAAGGTGTCCAAGGTCGTCAAGGGCAAGGACAGCGTCACGGCCACGGTGGAGACCAAGGACGGAAAGAAGCAGGAGATCACGGCAGAGCGCATGATTTCCGCGGTCGGCGTTGTTGGCAACATCGAGAATCTCGGGCTTGAGACGCTGGGCGTCAAGACGGACCGCGGCTGCGTGGTGATTGACGAGTTCGGCCGCACCAATGTACCCGGCATCTACGCGATCGGCGACGTTGCCGGCCCGCCGATGCTTGCCCACAAGGCGGAGCACGAGGGCGTTATCTGCGTGGAGAAGATCAAGGGCCTGGATGTCCATCCGATGGACAAGCGGAAGATCCCGGGCTGCACCTACTGCCAGCCGCAGATCGCCTCTGTCGGTCTGAGCGAAGCCAAGGCCAAGGAGGCCGGCTACGAGGTCAAGGTCGGCCGCTTCCCCTTCATTGCCAATGGCAAGGCGATCGCGCTCGGCGAGCCGGAAGGGCTGGTCAAGACCGTCTTCGACGCCAAGACCGGTCAGTTGCTGGGGGCCCACATGGTGGGCGCAGAGGTCACCGAACTCATTCAGGGCTTCGTCGTCGCAATGAACCTGGAGACGACCGAGGAGGAACTGATGCACTCGGTCTTCCCGCACCCCACGCTTTCGGAGATGATGCACGAGAGTGTGCTCGATGCCTACGGCAAGGCGCTGAACTACTAGGGCGCCGGGGCAGGCGGTCTCGAAGAGCCGAGCCCGCCAATATGCTCGACGGGTGAAGGGATGACACGAGGGAGATCATGCATATGTACGGTTTCGGCTGGTTTTTGACGATCGTCATCGGTGCGCTCGCCGGGTGGATTGCCGAAAAGATCATGAAGGCAAATCACGGCCTCCTCCTCAACATCGTGCTCGGCATTCTGGGGGCGGTGATTGCCAATGCTTTGCTCTTCCGCCTCATCGGCCACACCATGGCCGGCTTCATCGGCCAGCTCGCCGTGGCGGTTGGAGGTGCGTGCCTGTTGATCTTCCTGTTTCGGGCCATTCGTCGTTGAATGACCTGCGCAAAGGCGTAAAAGGCCTACCTAGAAACCCCAAGAAGCCGCCTGCTGCTCTTGACGGCAGGGCTCGTCCGCGAGACATGTTCGATCATGGTCACAGTCCTCGATACCGTTTCCGGCGCTGACGCGCAGCCCGCGCGCCCGCGCCATCCGGAGAAGCAGAAGAACGCGGATACGCCGATGAAGCGCAAGCCGGCGTGGATCCGCGTGAAGGCTCCGGGCTCGCCGGTTTACCGCGAGACGCAGGACGTCGTGCGTTCCAACAAGCTGGTGACGGTGTGCGAGGAGGCGGGCTGCCCCAATATCGGCGAATGCTGGTCCAAGAAGCACGCGAGCTTCATGATCCTCGGCGACACCTGCACGCGCGCCTGCGCCTTCTGTAATGTTCGCACAGGCATGCCCGGTCCGGTCGATCCAGACGAACCCAAGGGCATCGGCGAGGCCGTTGCGGCCATGGGGCTCGACCATGTGGTCATCACCTCGGTTGACCGCGACGATCTGGATGACGGCGGCGCCCGGCATTTCGCGGATGTCATCCACGCGATCCGCACGCGCGCTCCCGACACGACGGTCGAAGTGCTGACGCCCGATTTTCTCCGCAAGGACGGTGCGTTGGAGATCGTCGTCAAGGCCAGACCCGACGTCTTCAACCACAACCTGGAGACGGTGCCCTCGAACTATCTGAAGGTGCGGCCCGGCGCGCGGTACTTCCATTCGATCCGCCTGCTGCAGCGGGCCAAGGAACTCGATCCGACCATCTTCACCAAGTCCGGCATCATGGTCGGGCTTGGCGAGGAGAGGAACGAGGTTCTGCAGCTCATGGACGACCTGCGCTCAGCGGATGTGGATTTCCTGACCATCGGTCAGTATCTGCAGCCGACGCGCAAGCACCATCCGGTGGTCGACTATATCACGCCGGAGGACTTCAAGGCCTATGAGCAGATCGCCTACGCGAAGGGCTTCCTGAAGGTATCGGCAAGCCCGCTCACGCGCTCGTCGCACCATGCGGGCGAGGATTTCCGCGATCTGAAAGCGGCTAGGCTCGCGCGAGACGGGAATACGCCGCAAGGCTGAGTAAAGCCCGGCGGGATAATCCTGCCATCAGGGACTATGCGTTCTCGTCTGCTTGCCTTGACAAGTCACGGCGTAACGGAGAGGGAAGGGCGCGGAACCGGCAGGTCCTTCGCGCCGTTCACGCACTATGTGTCCCGGTCGCACCCTTGCAGGGTGCTATCGGAGCCGCCGACAAGAGTCCAGGAAGCCACGAGAAACTCCAGCATGCCGACCTTCCAGACCAGCCGCCGTGTCCAGCATTCGGCTGATGACATGTTCGACCTCGTCGCGGATGTGGAGAAATATCCCCGTTTCGTGCCGCTTTGCCAGTCTCTGAAGGTTCGCGGACGACGGGAGATGGACGACGGCCGCGTGGTTCTCATCTCCGACATGACGGTCGCCTACAAGCTGTTCAGCGAGACGTTCGCCAGCCGTGTGACCCTCGACAGAGAGGCACGGCGGATCACGGTGGAGTATCTGGAAGGCCCATTCCGGCATCTTGAAAACAATTGGGATTTCAAGCCGCTGGATGACGGAACTTGCGAGGTGGGGTTCTTTATTACCTACGAGTTCCGCTCGCGCACGCTCGGCTCCTTGATGGGCGCGATGTTCGACAGGGCTTTCCGCAAATTCGCCTCCGCATTCGAGGAGCGGGCTGACGAGATTTACGGCGCCGTCTGAGCGGTATGGTGGGGCTGTGCCCGGTGGTTTCAGGCGTGATGAATCCGCTTAACGGGCCGAGCGCTTGTTGAGCAGCTCGATCCATCCATATTTCTTACTTGCCGGAATATCCGGTGCTCCCTGCACCTGCGGGCGCTCTTCCTCCCGAACCTGGGCGAGCTGCTTTTCGGGGTTGCGGCAGATCAGCCGCCAGTTCTTGCCATTGGAATATTCAACACCGAGGCGGTGGCCTTCGTAGGCCTGATTGTCCAGCCAGTCGATCGTGTCCCAGAAGACGTAGTAGGTATGGCCGCAATAATCCACATGGGTCATCGATTGACGCGGTTGGTCCTTCAGGAAGATCTGGTGACTGGACAGGAACGACCCTGCCTGGTCACGCGAAATGATATGCACTTCGCCCGCAGTCGCGGACGTTGCCATAAACGCCGCTGCTGCAACAAGAAGATCAGAGATGCGCATTCCCCACTCCCCGGGACGGGTCACCATCTCCGCCAGCCTCATGCCGGACATCGAGATCGTGTCGACCTAGTAGAAACCTACTATCAGGCGATTGAAATACCGCGAATCGAATAGATCGCATTTGATACAATTTCTAACGCATAGCCGGCTGCGTTCATCCGGATGGAAGAACGTCCGGAATTAGAAAAGCTTCGCACGAAGTGTGACGTTCCCGCCTGCTCGGACGAGATTGCAAAATGCACAAGGCCGACAGGCTTGTCGACCGAGCCGCCTTGCGGGCCGGCGATGCCGGTGATGGAAACCGCGATATTGGCCTGCGAGCGCAGAAGCGCCCCCTCCGCCATCGCCTTTGCCACGACTGCGCTGACCGCCCCATGCTCCCTGAGCATGTCCTGGGGGACGCCGAGCATCTCTATCTTCGCCTCGTTCGAATAGGTGATGAACCCGCGATCGAAGACCGCGGACGCCCCGTCGATCTCCGTAAGCGCCGCGCCGACCAGTCCTCCGGTGCAGGATTCCGCAGTGGCGATTTTCATGTTCGCGGCGCGGGCGTTCTCCAGGATGTCTTGCGCGATGGCATGAAGCGGCGTGAGTTCGGTCATCTTGCGTGCTCTCCGGTCGATCGCCTGGTCCGTCGTCCGGCCTCGTGGCCGAGCGATCACGTCCGTTATGCCAGCGGCAGACGGACCGTTGCCGCAGCAAGAGCTGCGATGCCTTCGCGCCGGCCAGTGAAGCCGAGCCGCTCGGACGTCGTCGCCTTGACCGCGACGCGGTCAATCTCCATGCCGCAGATCTGCGCGATGCGGGCGCGCATGGACTCGCGATGTGGCCCGATTTTCGGCGCCTCGCAGACAATCGTCAAATCGAGATGCGCAATGACGCCGCCGCGCTTGGCGACCCGGTTCACTGCCTCGCGCAGGAAGATATCGGACGCTGCCCCCTTCCATTGTGGATCGCTGGGAGGAAAGTGCGAGCCGATGTCTCCATCGCAAAGCGCGCCGAAAATCGCGTCGGTGATCGCGTGAAGGGCCACGTCCGCATCAGAATGGCCCGACAGACGGCGATCGTGGGAAATGTCGATACCGCCAAGCGTGACGTGATCACCCTCGACGAAGGCATGGACGTCATAGCCCTGACCCATGCGAATATCGGCGAGCATCGCCCAATCCTCGCGTGCGACGCGGTTTTGCGCGCTCGTCATATCGTCGGTCGTCGTGATCTTCATATTGTCCTTCTCGCCCTCGACAACGAAAACTTCGAGCCCCGCCCATTCGGCAACTGCGGCGTCATCGGTGAACGCGGTCTCGCCCTCGGCCGCAGCCTTTCGATGGGCCAGAAGCAAGGGGTCGAAGCGGAAGCCTTGCGGCGTCTGGGCAGCCCAAAGTGCGTCGCGTGGCACCGTATGGGTGATCCGGCCTCCCTCATCGACGCGCTTCAGAGTATCGACGACGGGTGTCGCCGCGAGTACGGCCTCCTTGCCCGCGAGGAGAGCGTCGATGATCACGTCGATCGTGCGCGCGGTGACGAAGGGACGCACACCGTCATGAACGAGAACGAAGTCCGGAGTGTCGGCGCTGAGGGCTTCAAGACCGGCGAGCACGGAGGCCTGACGCGTCGCGCCGCCATAAACCGGCGCCGTCAACCGTTCGCCCAGATACAATCCGTCAACGGCCTCCTCATAGGCTTCACCGTCGTCTGCGTGTATGACGGTGAGGATCTTCGAAATCCTGGCGGCTGCGGCCAACGATTGCAGGCTTTTCGCCAGAATCGCGTGTCCTCCCAGCGGCAGGTATTGCTTGGGGGCGGAGCCGTGGGCGGCCCCCATGCGGGTTCCGCGACCAGCGGCGACGAGAAGGGCGGCTATACGAGGCGGTGTCGGCACGATAATTGCGTTTTCCTGCTTGAACTTCCCGCATTCCGGCGTACCTGCCGCCGTTGCGGGCAGCCGTTTTTCGGTCAATTCAGCGGGAGAGACAATCATCTTATACAAATTGCGCGCAATCCCTTGCCGAACCGCGAACAATGGCTAATATGTGTGCAATGAATAGCGATGCCCATGAATTAAGCATGATAGTCGAGCGAGATATGGAACTCGGATATTCGCCGGCCGGAAGCTTCATCTCGGACAACCAATCCGCTGCGGTTGCGACGAGGCTCGATTCGCCTTGTGCCGAAGGAGCGGCCGGGGCGTGCTCGGCTCCGCGCGCGCACACCGGGGAGGGCGCCCCCTTGGTAGTCGGTGGTGTGTCTTTGCGCAACAGGTGCTTTTTGGCGCCGATGTCGGGCGTTAGCGATCTGCCATTTCGCCGCATTGCCGCGCGCTACGGGGCCGGATTGGTGGTGTCGGAGATGGTCGCGAGCGACGCGTTGGTCGGTGGCGACGGAGAAACAGTTCTGCGTTCGGTGGGAGAGGGCATCTTTCCCCATGTCGTCCAGCTCGCCGGACGAGAGGCGCGCTGGATGGCGGAAGGCGCACGCATGGCGGAGGCCGCAGGTGCCGACATCATCGATATCAATATGGGCTGTCCCGCCAAGCGCGTGACGACGGGCTATTCCGGATCGGCACTCATGCGCGATCTCGACCACGCCATGACGCTTGTCGAGGCGACGGTATCTGCCGCCTCCGTACCGGTGACATTGAAGATGCGGCTCGGGTGGGACGAGAAAACGATCAACGCGGCGGAGCTTGCAAGACGGGCTGAGGACGCTGGCATCGCCCTGGTGACCGTGCATGGGCGCACACGCTGCCAGTTTTACAAAGGCCAGGCCGACTGGGACGCCATCCGTGCCGTGCGTGACGCGGTGTCGATTCCTCTGGTCGCCAATGGCGACTGCGGATCGGCGGACGATGCGCGCGAGATGATGAGGCGTTCGGGTGCCGATGCCGTGATGGTGGGGCGCGCGAGTTACGGCCGGCCATGGCTTGCGGGCCAGATCGGGGCGGAACTGAACGGTGAGGATGTTCCGGAACAGCCGCGCGGAGTGGCCCTCGCCGATCTTGTCACCGGGCACTACGAGGCGCTGCTCGAACACTATGGTGTTCACATTGGCCTGCGCGCGGCCCGCAAGCATCTGGGCTGGTATCTCGATGCGGCCGGCATCGAGTGCCCGGGAGCGAACCGGCGAATTCTCATGACGGCGGAAGATCCCGCCGTCGTTCTGCGCCTCGTTGAGGAGATCTTCCGCGATGGCGATGTTCGGAGTGCCGCATGAGCGATAATCAGACGAAGGGCGCGAACCTGCTCCCTGCCAAGGGTGAGACGACGGTTCTGGATGCGTTGCCGCATCCGATCGTGCTCATCGCTCCCGATGACGAGGTGAAAGCGGCAAACACGGCTGCGGAGGTGTTCTTCGGGGCCAGCGGCGCGGTTCTGCGGCGTCACAAACTCAGCTATTTCGTGCCTTTCGGCAGCCCGGTGCTGACGCTGATCGAACAGGTTCGGGAGCGGGGCGCTCCCGTCAACGAATACAAGGTCGACATCTCTTCGCCGCGCATCGGCTCGGAGAAGATGGTCGATATCTATGCCAGTCCTGTCGCCGAGCATCCGGGCCATGTGACCTTGATGCTTCAGGAACGCACCATGGCGGAGAAGATCGACCGTCAACTCACATCGCGTGGTGCGGCACGAACGGTGACGAGCCTCGCGGCAATGCTGGCACACGAGATCAAGAACCCGCTTTCCGGCATTCGTGGTGCGGCGCAACTTCTGGAACAGTCAGCCGATGACGACGACCGCGGACTGACCCGCCTCATTATGGAAGAGGCGGACCGCATCGTGAAACTGGTTGATCGCATGGAGGTGTTTTCGGACGAACGGCCTGTGGATCGCGAACCCGTCAACATCCATGTGATCCTGGATCACGTGAAGCGGCTTGCCCAGTCCGGTTTTGCCCGCAACATCTCCATCGTCGAGGAATACGACCCCTCGTTGCCCCCGGTTTATGCCAATCGCGACCAGCTCATTCAGGTCTTCCTCAACCTGGTGAAGAATGCCACGGAGGCGATCGGCGACGACGCCGAAGGCGAAATCGTGCTCTCCACGGCCTTCCGACCAGGGATCCGCCTTTCTGTTCCGGGTGGAGCGGAGCGCGTTTCTCTGCCGCTTGAATTTTGCGTGCGCGACAATGGTCCGGGTGTTCCGGAGGACCTTTTGTCCTATCTGTTCGATCCCTTTGTCACGACCAAGATCAACGGTACCGGTCTGGGGCTTGCGCTCGTCGCCAAGATCATCGGCGATCATGGCGGTGTCATCGAGTGTGATTCCCAGCCACGCAAAACCACTTTCCGCATTCTCATGCCCGCATTCGTCAACGCCTCCGGCTACGACGAAGAGGCGAGCGACGAAGACAAGACCGGCGGTGAAACGTCCGACAGCGACAGGAACGACTGACCATGCCCAGCGGCACTATTCTCGTAGCCGACGACGATGCTGCAATCCGCACTGTTTTGAACCAGGCCCTGTCGCGGGCGGGCTATACTGTGCAGTTGACGTCCAATGCCGCCACCTTGTGGCGCTGGGTGTCATCCGGCGATGGCGACCTTGTCATCACTGACGTGGTCATGCCGGACGAAAATGCCTTTGATCTCCTGCCGCGCATCAAGAAGCTGAGGCCGGACCTGCCGGTCATCGTCATGAGCGCGCAGAACACCTTCATGACGGCAATCCGCGCGTCTGAGCGCGGCGCCTACGAGTACCTGCCCAAGCCGTTTGATCTGAAGGAGCTGATCTCCATCGTCGGCCGGGCGTTGGCCGAACCGAAGTCGAAGCGGGTGACCGGCGCCGATGACAGCGGCGAGAACATTCCGCTGGTCGGCCGATCGCCGGCCATGCAAGAGATCTACCGGGTCCTCGCGCGGCTCATGCAGACCGATCTGACGGTGATGATCTCGGGCGAGTCCGGCACCGGCAAGGAACTCGTCGCGCGTGCGCTGCACGACTATGGCAAGCGCCGCAACGGGCCCTTCGTGGCGATCAACATGGCGGCCATCCCGCGCGACCTGATCGAGGCCGAGCTTTTCGGTCACGAGAAGGGAGCCTTTACCGGCGCCCAGGCCCGCTCCGCCGGGCGTTTCGAGCAGGCCGACGGGGGCACGCTGTTTCTCGATGAAATCGGCGACATGCCGATGGAGGCGCAGACCCGGCTGTTGCGCGTGCTTCAGCAGGGTGAATATACGGCCGTGGGCGGGCGTACCCCGATAAAGACCGACGTGCGTATCGTCGCGGCCACCAACAAGGACCTGCGACAACTCATCAACCAGGGGCTTTTCCGCGAAGACCTCTATTTCCGGCTCAATGTCGTGCCGCTCAGGCTCCCGCCCTTGCGCGAACGTGGCGAGGACATTCCCGATCTTGTCCGCCACTTCTTCACGCTTGTCGAAAAGGAGGGGCTCCCTGCCAAACAGATCGAACAGGCGGCGCTCGACCAATTGCGCCGCTATCGCTGGCCGGGAAACGTGCGCGAGCTCGAAAACCTCATCCGTCGGCTTGCCGCGCTCTATCCGCAGGAGGTGATCACCGCCAACCTGGTGGAACAGGAGCTTTCCCAGCAAAGCGCGGCTCCTGCGGAGCAGGACGGCGATTCTTCCGAGACCGATCTTTCGGGTTCCGTCGAGCGGTTCCTCAATGCCTATTTCGCGAATTTCGGCGATGCGCTGCCGCCTCCCGGGCTTTATCACCGGGTGTTGAGGGAAGTGGAATATCCGCTTTTGTCATCCGCACTGGCGGCGACGCGAGGCAATCAGATCAAGGCGGCGGAGCTCCTAGGTGTCAATCGCAACACGCTTCGCAAGAAGATCCGGGATCTCGATATTCAGGTCATTCGCAATTCTCGTTGAAGTGCGTCGTCTGGATACCTTCTGAAGGTCGTCGCTCTCGCGCAAGCGGGGCGACGACCGGCATGCCTGAACAACCATTGTGCGAGCCGATCGAACAGTAAGCCGAAGTCAGGCTTTCATCGGTCGGCTGCATCGCACAGCCCGTGCGTTCGGCACACGGGCCCATTTTCCCAAAAAGTCTGACCTCACAAATCCGGCATCTTGTCCGTTTGCGGGCTGCTTTTTCCGCCCGCCTTTGCTATGTCGCATTTTCGCTACAGTGTGTGATATTCGTAACGCAAGTCTTACGACGCCTTCCGAATGCGGAATGGCAGGTTTCGGGCATTTCATGACGGCTTCTGACGACTCGGTCTCCGACAAGGCTCCGCGCCGGCCTGCGCGCGGCAACAGGATGATCCGTTCCTACGGACTCATTTTCATGGTGTTGTCGCTGATCTCCATCGGCGTCACATTCGCCGTTCTGACAGGGCTGACGCCGATCCGTCCAACCGGACAAGTCGTGTGGATCGCGCTTGCCACGAACGGCGTACTGGTCTCCGGTCTGGTTGCGGCGATCGCCTGGGAGATCTACGGGCTGTGGGTGGCGCGGCGACGGGGCAGGGCGGCCGCGCGGCTGCAGGGTCGCATCGTCGGGCTTTTTTCCATCATCGCCATTCTTCCCGCGATCCTCGTTGCCGTGGTGGCCACGATCACGCTCGATCGGGGACTGGATCGGTGGTTCGAGGAGCGAACACGCTCGATCATCGACAACGCGCTGACGGTGGCGCGCGCCTATCTGCAGGAGCATGCCCGCGTTCTGCGGGCCGATCTCATCGCCATGGCGAACGATATAGATCGGGCGAAATCCGTCTACGATTTCGAGCCGACGCGTTTCGACAGCTTCTTCGAGGCTCAGGCGTCGCTGAGGGGCATACCGGCGGCGTTCCTGCTGAAAAGCGACGGCACGGTCGTCACACGCACAGTGGTGGATCCCAAGGCGGATATCCTGATGCCGCCGAAGAGCTCGTTTGCGCAAGCCGATTCCGGTCAGCCGGTGCTGATCGCGCCAGGCGTCTCCAGTCAGGTCGGCGGCGTGATGAAACTCACCGCCTACAATGACATCTACCTCTATGTGACCCGGTCGATGGACCCGCGCGTGGTCGATTACCTGCGCATGTCGCAGGAGGGCGCCAAGGAGTACAACGCGCTCGACAAGAGCCGCTTCGGGGTCCAGATCGCGTTTGCCCTGGTTTATATCGGCGTCGCTCTGGTGCTGTTGCTGTCGGCGATCTGGATCGGATTCGGGTTCGCCAACACAATGGTGTCGCCGATCCGGCGCCTGATCGCGGCCGCGGGTCAGGTTTCGGAGGGAAATCTCTACGTTCAGGTGCCGATCGATCGGCGTGAAGGAGACCTCGCCAATCTCGGCGCCACCTTCAACAACATGACCGCCCAGCTTCGAAATCAACGCGAGGCGTTGCTTTCGGCGAACGATCAGATCGACCAACGCCGCCGCTTTACCGAGGCCGTGCTGGCGGGCGTGACGGCGGGCGTCATCGGCATCGACGATGCGCGCCGCATCACGCTGGTCAACCGCTCCGCGAGGCTCTTGCTTCACGCGGAGGACGAGAGCCTGCTTGAGCGCGACCTGATCGAAGCCCTGCCGGAAATCGGAGAGATCATCGAGCCCGCCCTGTCGCACGCTTACGGCCGTACGGTATCCGGCCAGATGATGCTGATGCGCGGCGGCAAGGAACGCATCGTCAATGTGCGCGTGACGACCGAACAATCCTCGCGGCGCGAACACGGCTATGTGGTGACGCTTGACGACATTACGGATCTCGTATCCGCACAGCGCACCTCCGCCTGGGCGGACGTTGCACGCCGCATCGCGCATGAGATCAAGAATCCGCTCACCCCGATCCAGCTCTCTGCGGAGCGCATTCGCCGGCGTTATGGAAAGCGCATCGAGACGGATCGCGAGGTTTTCGACCAGTGCGTCAATACCATCGTGCGTCAGGTCGGTGAAATCGGGCGGATGGTCGATGAATTCTCCTCCTTCGCACGCATGCCCAAGCCGACCAAGGAACATCAGGATCTGGTTGGCGCCGTGCGCGAGGCGGTGTTCATGCAAACGGTCGGACATCCCGATGTGACGATCGAAGCGGACCTGCCGGACCATCGGGTGGTTGCCTATTTCGATCACCGGCTGATCGGCCAGGCCCTGATAAACGTCATCAAGAACGCGGCCGAAGCGGTGCTCGCCGTGCCCGAGGTCGAAAGCGGCGAGGAAAAAGGCAGGATCACTGTCTCGCTGCGCGAGGAGCCCGAACGGCTGATCGTCGATATCGAGGACAATGGCATCGGTCTGCCAATGGAAAACAGGCAGCGGCTGTTGGAACCCTATATGACGACCCGCGAGAAGGGGACCGGGCTTGGCCTCGCGATCGTGCGAAAGATCATGGAAGACCACGGCGGCGGCATCGAACTGATGGATGCGCCTCAGGTCGCGCAAGGCGGGCACGGAGCACTCGTGCGGCTGACGATCGCCGCCGGGGCGACCCACGACGAAGCCCCCGATGGGGCTCGCGAGGGCTCAGGCCAGGGCCAGCAAGAAAATTCAGATAATCAAGATAACGAACCGGTGCACTCTAATGGCGTCTGACATACTAGTTGTTGACGACGAAGCCGACATCCGCGAACTGATTGCCGGCATCCTCGATGACGAAGGCTACCAGACCCGCACTGCGGGTGACAGCGATGCGGCTTTGTCCGCCATCGAAGAGCGGCGGCCGTCGCTGGTCATCCTGGACATCTGGTTGCAGGGAAGCCGCCTTGATGGGCTTGCGCTGCTCGACCAGATCAAGCAGCAGCATCCAGATCTGCAGGTCGTGATCATTTCCGGCCACGGCAATGTCGAAACCGCAGTATCCGCCATCAAGCGTGGTGCCTACGACTATATCGAAAAGCCATTCAAGGCAGACCGGCTCGTTCTGATCACGGAACGCGCGCTGGAAGCCTCCAAGCTGCGCAAGGAAGTGGAAGAACTGCGGCAGCGTTCCGGCGGCGCCGAGCAGCTCATCGGCTCATCCACCGCAATCCATCATCTGCGTCAGACCATCGAGCGGGTCGCGCCGACCAACAGCCGTATCCTGATCTCCGGCCCATCGGGCTCGGGCAAGGAGCTGGCCGCGCGCACGATCCACGCGATGTCGGGACGCGCCAATGGTCCCTTTGTCGTCATCAATGCCGCCGCGATCACGCCGGATCGGATGGAAGAGGAACTGTTCGGCGTGGAGCCGGACGGGGCAGGGCACCCGCGCAAGGTCGGAGCGCTTGAGGAAGCCCATGGCGGAACGCTCTATCTCGATGCGGTGGCCGACATGCCGCGTGAGACGCAGAGCAAGATTCTGCGCGTTCTCATCGATCAGACATTCACCCGCGTCAACGGCGCCACGCGCGTCCATGTCGACATCCGCATCGTCTCTTCGTCCTCGCGCGATCTGGAAACGGAAATCGCCGAGGGGCGTTTTCGCGAGGACCTGTTTCATCGGCTCGGAGTTGTGCCTTTGCGGGTGCCGGGACTCGCGGAGCGGCGTGAGGACATTCCCGAACTCGTCTCCTTCTTCATGGACCAGATCTCGGTGAGTTCTGGTCTTGCGGTTCGGCAGATCGCCCCGGACGCGATGGCGGTACTGCAGACGCACGATTGGCCCGGCAATATCCGCCAGCTTCGCAACAACGTGGAACGGCTGATGATCCTGACGCGCGGCGACAGCGATGCGGAGATCACCGCCGACATGCTGCCGGCCGAAGTCGGCTCCACCTTGCCGCCGATGGCCTCCAACAATGGCGGCGAGCATCTGATGGCGATGCCGCTCAGGGAGGCGCGCGAGATGTTCGAGCGCGATTATCTGCAGGCGCAGATCAAGCGGTTCGGCGGAAACATCTCGCGCACGGCCGAATTCGTCGGAATGGAACGATCCGCTCTCCACAGGAAGCTGAAGTCGCTGGGGGTGTCGTAGCGAGCAGGCGCCACGTCTGCCGAAACCTTATCCTTGCAATCGGTCACAGTCGTGCTACCGGATCGGAGCTTGCGGCCGTTCTGACGGCTGTGGGCGCAAACTGAGGAGCGCGCGATGAAAGTGGTGATCTGCGGGGCCGGTCAGGTCGGCTATGGCATCGCCGAGAAACTGGCGGCGGAACAGAACGACGTATCTGTCATCGATTCCTCGCCCAAACTGGTCAACGCCATTCGCGACACGCTCGACGTGCGTGGCTTCGTCGGGCATGGCTCTCATCCCGATACGCTGGCGCTCGCCGGTGCCGACCAGGCGGACATGCTGATCGGCGTGACCTTGTATGACGAGGTCAACATGGTCGCCTGTCAGGTGGCCCATTCGCTGTTCAACGTGCCGACCAAGGTCGCCCGCATCCGAGCGCAGAGCTACCTGCAAACCCATTGGCAGGATCTCTTCTCGCGCGACAACATGCCGATCGACGTGATCATCTCGCCTGAGATCGAGGTCGGCGAGATGGTGCTCCGGCGCATGGCTTTGCCCGGCGCGGTGGAAACGATCCGTTTCGCCGATGACAATGTGGTCGTTGTGGGCATCCTGTGCGAGGAGGATTGCCCGGTCGTCGACACGCCGCTCAGGCAGCTGACCGAACTTTTCTCCGATCTCGGCGCCGTCGTGGTCGGTGTGCTGCGCGGCAACCATCTGTTCGTGCCCAAGAGCGCTGATTCCATGCTGGAAGGCGATCTGGTGTATGTGGTCGCCAAGCGCGACCATGTGCGTCGTACGCTCGCGATTTTCGGGCACGAGGAGCCGGAGGCGAACCGGGTGGTGATCGCCGGCGGCGGCAATATCGGCCTGTATGTCGCGCGCAACATGGAGCAGCGACAATCGCGGGCGAAAATCAAGATCGTGGAGAGCTCGCGCGACCGCGCGATCCAGATCGCCGACGACCTGAAACGCACCGTGATCCTGCATGGATCGGCACTTGATCAGGAAATCCTGCGCGAGGCAGACATCCAGGAAGCCGATACGATGGTCGCGCTCACCAATGACGACGAGGTCAATATCCTTTCCTGCGTCATGGCGAAGAAACTCGGCTGCCGACGCAATCTCAGTCTCTTGAACAACACGAGCTATCCGGCGTTCGCCCACGCACTTGGTATCGATGCCTTCATCAATCCGCGCGCGGTGACGATTTCCAAGATCCTCCAGCACGTGCGTCGCGGCCGGATCCGCGGTGTCCATTCGTTGCAGAACGGGCAGGCGGAGGTCATCGAGGCGGAGGCACTGGAGACCTCGCCGCTGGTCGGCCGGCCGCTGTCCGCCGTCGACCTGCCCGATGGCATCCGCGTCGGGGCCATCTATCGCGACAATACCGTGATCACGCCCAGTGGGCGAACCCAGATCGAGGCTAATGACCGGGTGGTGATCTTCGCGACGGCCGAGCGCGTGCGCCAGGTCGAGCAGATGTTCCGAGTTAGTCTCGAGTTCTTCTGATACGGCCGGGCAACAGATATGACCGGCACCCTCTATTTCCTGTCGATGCTGCTCATCGGGTTTTCCGGCTCGATGGTGCTTCCGGCTGCCGTGGCAACGGCCGCCGGGGACAGAAATTCGGCCATCGATTTCCTGATGATCGCGGCGCTGGTCGCATTCGTCGCGGCAGGAACGTTTGTGGCGCTGCGGGGCCGGCGGAAGCGGTTTGACCGGGTGCAGAGCTATGTGCTGCTTGTGACCGCGTGGGTTGTTCTGTCGGCAGTCGGTGCCGTCCCGTTTCTCACGATCGGCGCCATGTCACCCGGCAATGCGATCTTCGAAGCCGTTTCGGGTCTGACAACGACCGGCGGTACGGTACTGATCAACCTCGACAAGGTGCCCTTCGCGCTCATCGTCTGGCGGGCGGAATTGCAATGGCTCGGTGGATTGCTGACGCTGCTGGGGCTGACCCTGATTTCTGCGCCCGCTGGGATCGGTGGCCTGCCGGACCGCCATATCCGTCTGGTCGGGATAGAGGGGTATCGCGACCGGCAGCGATTGACAGCGGCTGTCCGCGATATCTCCGGTTTCTATGTCGCGGTCACGCTTGCCTGCATCGTTCTGCTGCTCATTTCGGGAATCCCGACGCTCGACGCGGTCTGCCTTGCCTTCTCCACGGTTTCCACGGGGGGCTTTGTTCCGGTCTCCGGGATGGTGTCAAGCTATGCCAATCCGATGGCGGAGGTGGTGCTGATGACCTTCATGCTGATCGGGGCGACGAGCCTCTTGTGGCAGCGCATGGTGCTGTTGGGGCGAATGCAGATGCTGAAGCAACATCGCGAAAGCTATTCGGTGATCATTCTGGCCTGCGTGATGGGTCTCGTCTACGCGGCTGTCCTGTTCCGCGCAGCCGGTTCCGCGTCGGTTCTCAGTCCGTTGCAAGCTTTGCGCGAAGGGATGTTCACCGCTATTTCCCTCGTCACCACGACCGGGTTCGAGGTTCGCGAGGCGGGCTTCGCGGTCTTGCCGTTGACGCTCATTCTCTTCGTTGCGCTGGTCGGCGGCGGAACGTTTTCCACCGCGGGCGGGTTGAAGCACTATCGGGTGGGAGGAATGGCGGTTCAGGCGTATCGCGAACTGGGGCGTCTGGTCTATCCACATGCGATCCGGCCAGCCCATTTCGGCTCGCAGGCCTACGACATCCAGCTCATGAAAGCCATCTGGAGTTTTTTCGTCGCCGCGATCTTCATCGTCGCACTCGGCTCCCTGGCGCTCGCACTCGAAAACATGAACTACGAAGGCGCGTTGATCGCCTCAATTGCGTCCTTCTCCAATATAGGAACGCTATATTCGAGTGGCTGGCTCCCGATCGACGCGCCTCGCTGGCCGGGCTATGCGGATTTCAACGGTCCGACGAAGCTTATTCTGTGCGCCCTGATGATCCTGGGCCGGATAGAGGTGCTTGCACTTTTCGGTGCCTTGAACCGTACGTATTGGCTGCGCCGTTGAGGGGGTCACCGTCGCCAGGCTCTTCGGCTCGGATCTCCAGCTTTGCACAGGAAACCAGTGACAGGATTGGTGTCCCCGCCATGCGAGCCATGGCTTCGCGTCGAACCGTTTAGAGCGCTGATTCGGAGTCCGGGCTGAATGGCGCTCCCACTATGTACGATACCGTACATTGTTGTTTGCTCACTGTTATTCGAGCAACGACAACTTGTGATATTGCGCAAGAGGTCCGCAAAGGCAGGTGACAGGTGTGACGCTTTGCGCCATTTTCCTTGGAAAGGTCCTGCGATTTTTGCTAAAAGTACGGAAAAGGAAGGAACTATTTCGTTTTGCGGGTCTTCGACATTAGTCGGTCCCAGTTCAGGTCCAGACACGCCAGCGAGCTCCGAACCTGCCCTTCCAGGGGGTTAACCGGAGATACTGGGCGGAATGGATGCGGGTTGAGACCCTTGTCATTTTTGTCGGGCACCAAATTGCCAATAGAACCAAAGGCAGCCACGCGCTGAAATCGCTACGGTTCATGCATTCGCATGCGGAAACAATTCCGGTATGATCAAGCCGGCGTTCAGTTCTCATCCTGCGAGTTGGAGCGGGTGGACAGTTTGTGCGTCTCGCGTTTCACCAGATCGGCCGGTATGCGGGCAGGCATTCGGGTCGTCGTCAAAGCCACGTGACGGCCGCGATCGTTCGGGCCAAACCGTGGTGAGCATTGAGGGAATGAGACGAAAGGGTGGCTTGGCCGGGGTCGGCCGGGTTTCGCTTTCGGAAAGACTGTCTGGACCGTACTGCGATCTCGACAGTATGGCCGCAGGAGCGGCCGAAGATGATAGGGCCGCCAAACGGTCATAAGGGGCACGGAGATTATCGGGGGGCATGTGTCCCCGGCGACGAGTCGTTTGCCGGGAACATCGTTGGGACTGCTTCTCACAGAAAGTCTCCGGCAAGGACAGGACGGCGGGCAATTCCGGTCCGAGCAAACCGGTTGGTTGCCCGGCGGTTTTGAACGCAAAGGCACATGCGTCCGGCGCACGGCCGGCGGTGGCCCGAAAAGCATCCGTGTGGCAAGACTAGGACGCCGCGGCCGCGTCCGGACAGAACAGGAAAAAAACAAGTATGACAGACCGCGCTCAAAATCTTCAGGATACGTTCCTCAATCATGTTCGTAAGGGGAAGACACCGCTGACGATATTTCTCGTCAACGGCGTGAAGCTTCAGGGGGTCGTGACATGGTTCGACAATTTCTGCGTGTTGCTGCGGCGTGACGGTCATTCACAACTCGTCTACAAGCATGCGATCTCAACGGTGATGCCGAACCAGCCGGTTCAGCTGTTCGATCCCAGTGACGAAGAGACGGAAAAGGCTCAAGACTAGTTGAAACCCGTCGACAGGCGGACGATGCACAAGGCGGGTTCTCCGGAAACGGAGGGCTCCGACGATGGCGTGACGCACGGCACGCCGACCCTTGTCATCGTACCAATCGTGCGGGGACGAAAGTCTCTGCAGGACGAGAGCATCCGCCGCTCTCCTGAAGCTCGACTTGAAGAAGCGGTCGGTCTCGCCGCTGCCATTGAACTCGATATCCGGCATTCCGGCGTGGTGCAGCTCGGCGAGCGGCGCCCGGCGACGCTGTTCGGCAAGGGCAAGGTGGAGGAACTAGGGGCGATCGTTAAGGCGGAAGAAGTGGACCTTGTCGTCGTTGACCACGTCCTTTCTCCCGTTCAGCAGCGAAATCTCGAAAAGGCGTGGGACGCGAAGGTGCTCGACCGCACCGGGTTGATCCTGGAGATCTTCGGCGAGCGCGCCCGCACCAAGGAAGGCAGGCTGCAGGTCGAGCTTGCTCATCTTACCTGGCAGAAGTCTCGGCTCGTGCGTTCCTGGACGCATCTGGAGCGCCAACGCGGCTCGCTCGGCTTCATTGGCGGCCCTGGTGAAACCCAGATCGAGGCGGACCGCCGGATCATTCAGGAACGCATCACCAAGCTCGAAAAGGAGCTTGAACAGGTCCGTCGCACCCGCACGCTGCACCGCGCGCAGCGCCGCAAGGTTCCGCACCCGATCGTCGCGCTCGTCGGCTACACCAATGCCGGCAAGTCGACGCTGTTCAACCGCCTGACGAGCGCCGACGTGATGGCGGAAAATCTGCTTTTCGCTACCCTTGATCCGACTTTGCGACGTATCCCCCTGCCGCACGGTCTGGAAGTGATGCTGTCGGACACGGTGGGGTTCATTTCGGAGCTTCCGACGCATCTTGTCGCCGCGTTCCGCGCGACGCTGGAAGAGGTTCTGGAGGCCGATCTCATCCTGCATGTGCGCGACATAAGCCACGAGGACAGCGCAGCCCAGGCAGAGGACGTCAAGGACACTCTGGAGCGTCTCGGCGTCTCCGCGAAGGACGGGGCCCGCATCGTGGAGGTGTGGAACAAGATCGACAGGCTCGAGCCGGAAAACCGCGAGGGGCTGCTGGCGCGCACGCGTTCCGGGGAGGAGGCGATAGCCGTATCCGCCTTGAGCGGGGAGGGCGTCGACGTTCTGCTCACGCGCATCGAGGATCTGCTGACGTCGGAGCGCGAGATCATGCTTCTGCATCTGCCGGCAACGGATGGTGAAGGGCTCGCATGGCTCTACCGCTCCACCGAGGTGCTGTCGCGCGAGGAGCACGATGGAATGATGGACCTGCGCGTCCGCGTGCCTGACAAGGCGCTGGACACCTTTCGCCAGCGCTTCGCCGGTCAGATAGATCCCGTGTGAAGCAATTGATATCGTTCGTGCGGTTCGGTGCCTGCCGGCAGCGCTTTGCGGGATGGATCTCTATTCAGCCGGGCGTTCGATCTGTTTGGCGTTCTGCCATTCTTCTTCCATCTCGTCGAGGCTCATGTCATCGAGTGTCCGGCCGCTCTGACGGGCGGCCGCCTCGATGGCCGCGAACCGACGGCGGAACTTGCGGTTCGTGCCTGCGAGGGCCTTTTCCGGCTCAAGCTGAAGGTGGCGGGCCAGATTGGCAACCGCAAAGAGGACGTCGCCGAGTTCGTCTTCCATTTCCGCAGTGGCCACGCCGCCGCCGGCCGTGATCTCGGCTTCCAGCTCGTCCAGTTCTTCTCGGATCTTGGCGATCACCGGGCCCGGTTTGCCCCAGTCGAAGCCGACCTTGGCGGCCTGCTTTTGAAGCTTCTCCGCCTCCATCAGCGCGGGCAGGGCACTTGTGACTCCGTCGAGCAGTCCCGGAACCCTGTCCTCAAGTCCGGCGGCGGCGCGGCGTTCGGCGCGCTCGCGCTTCTCCTCTGTCTTGATCTTCTCCCATAACCCCTTGACCATGCCGGCATCGCGCGCCTGCGCATCACCGAAGACATGGGGGTGGCGGCGGATCATCTTCGTGGTCACAGCTTCCACCACGTCCGGGAACGCGAAGCTGTCCTCCTCCTCGGCCATGCGCGCATGATAGACGACCTGCAGCAGCAGATCGCCAAGCTCCTCGCACAGATCCACCGGATCTCCGCGGTGTATCGCGTCGGCGACCTCATAGGCCTCCTCGATCGTATAGGGCGCGATGGTTTCGAACGTCTGTTCCACGTCCCACGGGCAGCCGGTTTCCGGCTGGCGCAGTGCCGCCATGATCTCGATAAGGCGGGAAATGTCGCGGGAAGGCTGCATGGGATGGCGTCCGATGGAGGAGGGGAACGAGTCCCCGCGACCTTAGCAAATCCACCCGGGAGCGACGAGGCTGTCGATCAGCCTTCGTGAACGCAGATCTCGCCGTGCCGCATCGCCTGAACGGTCTTTGCGACGAGCAGTGCGATGACGCAAATCAGCAGACCATACAGGGCCACGCCCGCGCCGCGGTGGAACGCGGATCGGGTCATGTCGGCGTAGAGAAGCGTCGCGATGGTGAAGGCTGCGACAGGGAAGGAATAGGCCCACCAGGACAGGGCGTAGGGCAGGCGGCCGAGCCTGGGCAGCTGGGCCGCGATGATCAGAAAAAACAGAATCGACGCATTGTAGAGTACGCGCGAGAAGGGATCGATCACGCCGTGGAACTGGAAATAGGCAATGAAGCCGACAGCCGGCGGAGCGATCAGGATGACCAACGTGGGCACCAGTTTGGCCGGAAGCGGATTGTGAAAGATCAGTCGGTTGAACACGAGGGTCAGCAGCACGAGCCAGAACAGGAGGCCGACAGAGAAGAAGAACCATGAGACCTCGGCGAACCCGAAACCGACGCCTGCGACGGGTACGAGAATGTTGCCGACGGCCGGGATAAACCATGCCGGGTTGATGTGGATCGCCTCGAAGGAGCGATGTCCGATCCATGCGGAAACGACGGCGAGGGTGCCGATGAGATGAAGCCCGGTGCCCACAGCCCAGATGGTGACCGCCATGGAACCCGGCGCAGCCTTCGCCATGGCGGTGCCGATCAGGATCAGACTGATCGAGATCGCGGGGAAAAAGCTGATACGCACCGGATGGTTCCATTCCCAAGCCACGGCTTGCGGATAGCGCGCGGCTTTCACCGCGTAGAGCACCGCAATAATGATGAAGGCCAGAATGGTGAGGCCGAGCAGGGTCAGCGGCACGAGCGGATTGCCGCCAACCGTGTGCTGAAGGCGCTGGGTGGCGAGTGTCAGGCCAGCGAGTCCCATGACGATGGAGAAGAAGCTTACGGGGAAATTCTTCAGCCGCGGCTCGGCAATGGCATGGTCAAGGGATGCGGCTGTCATGGGCGGTGAAATCCTCACATTTAATCATGTGAATATGTTCATCGTCAGTAGCGTGTCGCAATGCCCGTGACATTGACGATCATCAGTCGCCATGGGAAAAATACCCGTCCCGCCCGCCGCCGCAAACCTGATGTTTACAGCGTCAGCACGAGCCGCCGGTTGCCCGTATCCGCCGACCACGCACTTTCAACCTGCGAAAGCGGCGCAGTTTCAGTCTCGATGCGAAAGCCCGCCGTTGACGCCGCAGCCAAGAGATCGCGCACCGAGGTGGCCATACGATCGAATGCGACGCTGCCGATACCACTGCCCATGAGCACCGTGTCGCGCGAACGCAGAAGTGCGGCGGGCAGGGCGATCTCGTCCCCCGTCATCGATCCGATCTGCACGAAGCGCAAGGACCTGGCCGGATCGGGTATTTTCGCCGTGGCGTGCAGGATCATCCCGGCCGAGGCGCCCCACAGATAGTCGAGCACGACGTCGACACCTTGGCCGAATGCGGCCTCGAAGGCGCTCTTCTGGTCGGCCTCATCCATGTTGAGCGAAATCGTTTCGTCGACTCCCGTTTCGCGCAGCTCATCGAGCGCCTGTGGGTTGCGACCGGTGGCAATGATACGACCCGCGCCGAAGTGGCGGGCGATCTGGACGGCGAGAGCGCCCGAACTGCCGGTCGCACCGTTGATGAGCACCGTCTCGCCCGGCTGGAGATCCGCCCGTTCACGCAGAGCCATCCAGCTCGACATGCCGGGATTGGCAAGCGCCGCCGCCGTTACGTCATCAAGGTCGTCGGGCACGGGAACGCAATGGCCAACCGCCACCGCCACTTCCTCCGCCATCGATCCCTGGGGCGGGCGGGGATTGGCGAAATAGACCCGCCGTCCGTCCTCGCACATGCCGACCCCGTCGACGCCTGCGACAAAGGGGTGGTTATCGCGGGAGCTGTAGTGCTTGCCGGCGGCGCGCGCACGGGCCAGCTGGCTGATGGCGGCGGCCCGGACCCGAACGCGGATCTCGCCAGCGCCGACCTCGGGGGCGGCAAACTCGTCCCAGACGGGAAGATTGCCAGCGGAATGGACAACAGCGGCCTTCATCACGAGTTCCTTTACAGAGGAGGACTATTCTGTGTATTTTGCACATATTACGATTTTGGGATGCCGTCAAGAAAATGGTGCAAAATACACATTTATCCGATCTCTGGCCCGGCATGCACGAGGCGCTCATCGACATCATCGCCGTGATGAACCGTCCCGCGCGTGACGAGGAGCTGCTTTCGGCTGCGGGCTTGACGCTGGAACGGGCGCTGTTTCCGTTGCTGATCGCTGTCGCCAAGCGCGGACCTATCGGCGTGGTCGAACTTGCAGACGGCGTGGGCCGCGACCACACGACTGTCTCGCGTCAGGTCTCACGACTGGAAGAACTGGGTCTGGTCGCGCGGCAGGTCGCCGTCCGCGACCGGCGTGTGCGAGAGGTGGTCGTCACCGACAAGGGGCGTGCGCTGTCCGACCGCATCGACACCGCGCGACTTGAAATCGCCCGTCGGATCTTCTCCGGGTGGAGCGACGCCGATTTCGCCCAGCTCGCGGTGTTGTTGCGCCGCTTCGCCGACGCAATGTCGGGCTGAAACAGGGGATCGGCGCCGGATGGCCGCAGGCCCCAGGTCCCACGCAAACCGCTCCATCATACGGTCTTGTCCGGCACCACATCAGCTCCAGCGTCTTCAGCCGCACGTCAATCCGTTGCGCACTCTGTATCCCGTCACCGTGCCGGCTCCCTCACAATCATAATTCGCATAAGATATATTATGGAATATATTAGCGGGCCGGCAAGACGGGAAATGCTGCTGTTTTGAAGCGTCCCGTGGCAAAGGAACGTGTGCTGCACACACCGACGGACCTCTGCCTTGCAAGAACCGGGATCGCTTGGCCTTGCAGATATATCCTGCTTATACGGGCTCGGATGGCTCGTGACCGCCGCCGACGACATCGCGGGCCACATCGAAGCCGAAGCCGGCCCGGCAAAGCGCCGCCATGTCGCGTTCGCGGTAGTCGTCGCGATTTCCACGCGTGCGCCACGGGCCAAGCCGTCGACGTCTGGCGAACCGGCGGGCCGCTTCCGTTTCGTCAGTCTCGTCGGCCGCGAGCACGCGCTCGATCAGCCGTTTCGCGACGCCCTTGGCGGCGAGCTTTGCTTCGATCTGGCGTTTCGATGCGCCGCGGCGGCGCAATGAGGATGCCCGGGTTTCCGCATAAGCCGCATCATCGACCAGTCCCAGCTGGATGCAGCGCTCCACCGCCGCAGCGATCATCTCCGAGAATTCGGAAGCGTCGCGGTCATGGGCATAAGCCGCGCGGGCAACCTTGCGTTCCAGTACCCTGCGCAGGTTTTCCGAGGATGAGGCATAGCGTTCCAGATAGGCGACGGCAGAGCGCATCAGCCGCTCTGGTTCCGGCAGCTTGTATATCTTGCGCCGCTGCTTTTCGCGTTCATGATCCTGATCGCTCATCGGCATGTTTTCGCCGATTCCGGACTTTGGTGCAAAGGCTGCGGGATCAGTGTCCGCCGCCCCCGCCACCGCCCGCCGCCTGTGGCTTCTGGACGAAGACGAGCGCCACCAGAAGTGCGGTGAAAAGCCCCGTCAGGATGAGGAAGACGTCGGCGAACGACATCACGAAAGCCTCACGCGTCACGATCCCGGAAATGGAATTGAGCGCCGCCTTTTCCGCGTCCGCGCCAAGGGACGAATAAGCCTGGGTCATCCCGGCCAGCGTCTCCGTGACCACGTGGCGCGACCAGTTCAGGCTTTCCGCGATGCGATCGTAATGAAAGGTCTGCCGGTTGGTCAGCACGGTGTTGATGACCGCGAGCCCAACCGCGCCACCCAGGTTTCGCGTCAGGTTGAAAAGACCGGACGCATTCTTGATCATGTGCGGCGGCAGCAGGCCGAGCGCGATGTTGTTGATCGGAACCATGCAGATCATCAGCGACACGCCACGCAGGATCTGCGGCACGAACAGCTCCCAGAAGTCCCAGTCCTTGGTGATGCCGGTGATCATCCACGTGCCGATTGCAAAGCCTGCAAAGCCGAGCCCCATCATCGCGCGTGGATCGAGCACGGACATCAGTCGGCCGGCGAGCGGCGCCGCGAGGAACATCGCGGCACCTGATACAAACATGGTCTCGCCGATCTGCAACGCGTTGTAGTCGCGAATTGCGGCCAGATAGACCGGATAGAGATAGGTCAGTCCGTAGAGCCCGATACCCATGGTGAAACTGAAGATGCTTCCCATGGTGAAATTCGTGTCGGAAAACGCGCGCAGATCCACGATCGGCTCTTCGGCCGTGAATGCTCGCCAGAAGAACACAAAGGCGCCGACGGACGACGCAACCGCGAACAGGACGATTGTCTCGCTCTGGAACCAGTCGTCGGAAGCCCCCTCCTCCAGCACGTATTCCAGCGAACCCAGGAAGACCGCGAGGCCGGCAAGCCCCGTCCAGTCCATTTTCTGGAAAAGCGAGAAGTCCGGTTCATCGAAATCGATAAGCAGAACGGCGGCGATCGTTACCAACAGGCCCGGCACCACGTTGATCAGGAAAAGCCAGTGCCAGGAGAAGTACTCAGTCAGATAGCCGCCAAGGGTCGGTCCGATGGTCGGAGCGAGCGTCGCCACAAGGCCAATGAGCGGCGAGACGATGTTGAACTTCGCGCGCGGGAAGATGAGATAAGCCGAAGCGAACACCGTCGGGATCATTCCGCCGCCGATGAAGCCCTGCAGCGCCCGGTAGACGATCATTTCGTTGATCGTCGTCGCGGTGGAACACATGAGGCTCATGATTGTGAAGCCGCCGGCGGAAATGGCAAACATCCAGCGCGTCGAAAGCATGCGCGAGAGATAGCCCGACAGCGGGATCATCACGACCTCCGCGATCAGGTAACTCGTCTGCACCCACGGGATTTCGTCGGATGATGCGCTGAGGCCGGACTGGATTTCGCTCAGAGAGGCAGAGACGATCTGGATATCCAGGATCGCCATGAACATGCCGAACACCATGCACATGAAGGTGAACAGCTTGCGACCGTCAATATGCTCGTCTTCCGCGGGCGCGGCGCCGTTCGGGCTGCTCATCGTGTTTTCGCCTAGTGGAGTGCAGCCGTGGCCGCGCTGCCAGGTGCGGAGCCGGTGCGCGTATCGACGCTCGCTTCAACCGACATGCCTGCACGCAGGTGCCCGCGTTCCGCTTCCGCGCGCGAAACGGCGATGCGCACGGGTACGCGCTGGACGACCTTGGTGAAGTTGCCGGTGGCGTTTTCTGGCGGCAGCAACGAGAACACGGCACCGGTCGCCGGCGAGATGCTCTCTACGGTCCCGTGGATCGCCTCGCCGGGGAATGCGTCGACATCGATATCGACACGCGCCCCGGGTTCGATGCCCTCAAGCTGTGTTTCCTTGAAATTCGCATTGACGTAGACCTTTTCGAGCGGGACCATCGCCGCGATGCGGCTGCCCGCCTGAAGGTAGCTGCCCACTTCCGCCGCACGATTGCCGACGACACCGTCGACCGGCGCACGGATGACGGTGAAACCGAGATCGCGCTGCGCCTTGGCGAGAGACGTCTCCGCTGTCTGGACTGCCTGGACGGCTTCGGCGCGTTGCGCCTTCAGTACGTCGATATTGGCCTGGGCGAGCGTAACCGCGGCCTTCGCGGAGGCAACGTTCGCACGGCTTTCCTTCAGATCGGCTTGCGCGGAATCGAGCGTCGACTGGCTGGTCGTATTGGTCGCAACCAGGCGCTTCTGGCGTTCATAATCGGTCCTTGCCATGTCAAAGCGCGCAGCCGCCGCATCGACCGACGCCTTCGCCTGCTCAACGCTCGCACGGCCGGCGTCGATCTGCCTGTCGATGCGTTCCACCGTCGCCTTCGCGGAGGCGATGCCGTCTTCGGCCGAGCGGACTGCGAGGCGGTAATCGCCGTCATCGAGACGCACGAGCACGTCGCCAGCCTTCACGGTCTGGTTGTCATCCACCTCCACCGCAGCCACATGGCCCGAGACCTTGGACAGAATGGTCGTGATGTCGGCGCTCACATAGGCATCATCGGTGGTTTCGAAGAAACGCCCGTGAGCCCACCAGGAATACCCTTCATAGCTCCCAAAGCCGATGCCGCAGGCGAGCAGAACGAGCAGCACGAGACGCGCCTTGCCGCCGCGCCTCGATCGCGGGCCGCCCGTGCCGGATCGTGCGGGGGACGTTCCGGCCTTGACGGGAGGTTCGCCATCGGACGACCCGCGATCTGTCTTGGCTTCCGCTTTGCCAGACGCTTTGCCGGACTTGGCCTCGGAGCCGGCTACGGGTGCATCCTGCCTGCTTTCGGCCGTATCGCGGACGAGCCGCTCTGCCTCTTGCGGGCTGTCCGCGACGGCGCCCTTCACAGCGGAGGGCGTGGAACGGTCTGTGCGATATGCCACTGCAGAAGCCTTTGCCTTGGTCATCATGTCCGGTGGATGGATATTGACTGAACGGTTCGGTCAGTGTCTATATGTCGCATTCCTTCGCGCAGGGCAAGTGGTCGTGCGACGCGATATGTGCGCTGCACAAGCGCGGTATGACGTCGAAGGAATCGACGGCGGTTGCAGGAACCGCAAATGATAAATATCGCAAATAATAGTCGCTGCTTGCGACCTGACACTCAAGAAGCGATTTATCATTTGAAATGAATATATTAGGTGATAGTCCCCATGAGTGGGACCGATAGAAAGAACCTCGAGAGGCCCATGATATGAGTTTCTGCGACCCGATCCGGATGGACGTATGACCGCTGCTCGACAGCCGAAAAAAAGCGTGGATCCGATGGCGGCGCCCGGGGATGGCGTCCCACCTGTCGTGGACAATGCGAAACGTCGCCAAATTCTGGAAGGCGCGCGTGCGGTGTTCAGGGCCAAGGGCTTCGACGGCGCCAGCATGGAGGTGATTGCCAAGAAGGCAAATGTCTCCAAGGGTACGCTCTATGTCTATTTCGACAGCAAGGAAGCGCTGTTCGAGGCATTGATCCTGGCCGATCGGCACCGCCAGGCCGAAGCCCTAATGGATGTGGAAGCGGACCGGATCGAGGATTTTGCCGAGGACCTGCGACGTCTCGGGCGAACCTATGTCAGGCTGATGACCTCACCGGACAAGGTGGCGATGTTGCGGATGGTGATCGGCGCGGCGGAACGGTTCCCGCAATTCGGACAAATGCTCTACGAGGCGGGGCCTGTTAGCGGCGCCGCGCGACTCGGACACTATCTTGAAAAACGTATCGCGTCAGGCGACTTGAAACCTTGCGACACGATGCTTGCCGCTTCGCATTTCTTCGAACTCTGTGTCGCCCGCCTGATGAAGCGCCTGCTGTTCGGTGTCTCCAGTACGCCGAACGACGAGGAGATCGAAAAGACCGTGGATCTCGGGGTGAAGGTGTTTCTGGCCGCCTATGGGGCGCAGAAAAGCTGACTCAACGTGAGCCGAGATCGCTCTTTATGCGGCCATCACGTCAATCGCCATGCCATCATGTGCAGGCTCCACTCCCTCGGGCAGATTGGCGAGAAGGGTGCAGTAATCCAGATCCAGATGCATGTTGGTGATGATCGCGCGACGCGGTTTCATACGTGCAAACCAGCCCAGCGCATCGTCCAGAGAGAAGTGGCTCGGATGCGTTTTCGGACGCAGCGCATCGAGGATCCAGGTGTCGAGCCCTTCGAGCAAGGGCACGCTCTCGTCCGGGATAGCCTTCACGTCCGGCATGTAGGCGACGTCCGCGATGCGGAAGCCCAGGGCTTCGATTTCTCCGTGATTGACCTCGATCGGCAATGCCGTGATCGGCCCCCCTTCCCCCTCGATCGTCACCGCTTCGCCGGGTTTCAGGCGCTGTTCCGCCAGGATCGGCGGATAGCCGGAGCCCGGCGGCGTGGAGAAGCAGTAACCGAAGGCGGCACGCGCGCGTTCCGACGTCATTGCATCCATGAAGACCGGCACGCGGCGGCGGTTGTGGATGGCGATCTGGCGCAGGTCGTCAATGCCGTGGATATGATCGGCATGGGCGTGAGTATAAAGCACGGCGTCGAGATTGCCCACATCCGCGTCCAGAAGCTGCTGACGCATGTCGGGACCGGTATCGATCAACACCTGGGTCAGCCCGCCGTCATCCGCGATGCGCTCAACCAGCAGCGAACAGCGTTTGCGCCGGTTTCGAGGTTCTTCCGGATCGCAGTCGCCCCAGACATTGCCTATGCGTGGCACGCCGCCGGAGGATCCGCAGCCGAGAATGGTGAAGCGATAGTGTGATGTCATCAATGCGCTCCCGCGCCGTTTCGCTGGTCCATCAGCTCGCGGCCCGCTTGCGGTCGACCTTGGAAAACAGCCGGTAGAAGTTCTCCGTCGTCGTTGCGGCGATCTCCTCGAAAGAAACGCCGCGCGTCTCCGCGAGCACTTTCGCCGTATTGACGACATAGGATGGTTCATTCCGCTTGCCGCGCTTGGGCACGGGAGCGAGATAGGGGCTGTCGGTTTCCACCAGCAACCGCTCAGCCGGGATCTCACGGGCGATTTCGCGGATCTCTTCCGATTTCTTGAAGGTCAGAATCCCTGAGAACGAGACATGGAGCCCCAGCTTGATGCCGGCAAGCGCCAGCTCGCGGCCCGACGAGAAGCAGTGAAGGATGGCCGGGAAGGCCCCCTTCCCCATTTCTTCGGTCAGGATCGCGATCATGTCGTCATCGGCGTCGCGCGAATGGATGACGAGCGGCAGAGCGGTGCGACGTGCGGCATCGATGTGGCGGCGAAAGCTCTCCGCCTGCGCCTCGCGCGGAGCCTTGTCGTAGAAATAGTCGAGCCCCGCCTCGCCGATCGCCACGACCTTGGGATGTGACTCCGCCATTTCCACCAACTGGTCGGCGGAAATGGCGAGCTCCTCATCCGCATTGTGCGGGTGCGTGCCGATGGAGCACCAGACGCAGTCGTAGCTTTCCGCAATCGAACGGATCTTGCCGAACTGGTTCACCCGCGTGGAAATCGTCACCATCGTTTCCACGCCTGCGTCGTTGGCGCGCGCGACGATGGCGTCCCGTTCCTCTTCGAAATCGGGAAAATCGAGATGGCAATGACTGTCGACGAGCATCAGGCCGCGCCCTCTTCCTTCTGCTCTTCGACATAGCGCGGGAAGACGCCCTTGGGCTGCGGCAAGGTTGCGCCCGGCTTCAGCCGCCCGGCTTCACCAAGGGCTGCGAAGCCCCGAGCGTCAGGGCGGAGCGCCAGCAGGTCGAGGAGCTTCTCGCACGAACCCGGCATGACAGGCTGCGCGAGGATCGTCACCTGGCGCACGACTTCGGCTGTCACATAGAGCACCGTCCCCATGCGGGCAGGATCCGTCTTCTTCAGCGCCCACGGCTCCTGCGAGGCGAAATAGCGGTTCGCTTCCGCCACCACCGACCAGATAGCGGCGAGCGCGTGGTGAATTTCCTGCTTGGCCATTGCCGTGCGGCAAGTCTCCAGCAGCGCATCGGCATGGGCGAGGATCGCTTTATCGTCGTCCGTGAACTCGCCCGGCTCGGGCAAGGTGCCGCCGAGGTTCTTGGCGATCATCGACAGCGAGCGCTGGGCGAGGTTGCCGAGATCGTTGGCGAGATCCGCGTTGGTGCGGTTGACGATGGCATCGTGGCTGTAGTTGCCATCCTGGCCGAAGGGCACCTCTCGCAGCAGGAAGAAGCGCAGCTGGTCTAGGCCGTAGTGCTCGATCAGCGCGAAGGGGTCGATGACGTTACCGACCGACTTGGACATCTTCTCGCCGCGGTTGAACAGGAAGCCATGGGCAAAGACGCGCCGCGGCAGGGCGATGCCGGCGGACATCAGGAAAGCCGGCCAGTAGACGGCGTGGAAACGCACGATGTCCTTGCCGATCACATGCAGGTTCGCCGGCCAGTATTTCCACTCCGGGGCATCTTCGTTCGGGAAACCCAGTGCGGTGATGTAGTTGGTAAGGGCGTCGACCCAGACATACATGACGTGCTTGGGGTCGCCCGGCACCGGAATGCCCCAGTCGAAGGTCGTGCGCGAAATCGAGAGATCCTTGAGACCGCCCTTGACGAAGCTCACCACCTCGTTGCGGCGCTCGGCCGGGCCGATAAAGTCCGCATTGGCCTCGTAATGGGCGAGCAGCCGCTCCTGATATTCGGAGAGTTTGAAGAAATAGCTCTCCTCCTCCACCCATTCGACGGGCGTTCCCTGAGGGCCATAGCGCACGCCGTCGTCGCGCACCTCCGTCTCGCCTTCCTGGTAGTAGGCCTCGTCGCGCACCGAGTACCAGCCGGAATAGCTGTCCTTGTAGATGTCGCCATTCGCCTCCATGCGCCGCCAGATCTCCTGGCAGGACTTGTAATGGCGCTCTTCGGTGGTGCGGATGAAATCGTTGTTGGAACAGCCCAGTGCCGCAACCATATCCTTGAAGCGCGCCGCGTTGCGGTCGGCAAGGTCGCGCACGGGCATGCCTTCACGCGCCGCAGTCTGGTGCATCTTCTGGCCGTGCTCGTCGGTTCCGGTCAGGAAATAGACGTCGCGGCCGTCAAGACGCTGAAAGCGCGCGATGGCATCGGTGGCGATCGCCTCGTAGGCGTGGCCGATATGTGGCACGCCGTTGGGATAGGAAATTGCGGTCGTGATGTAGAACGGCGTGGTCTCGGTCATGAGAATCCTGTCATGCGCGGCGGAACCTTTGCATCGCCCGGGGCGCAAAACGAACGACGTTGCCGGCCAGGCGCCGTTCGGCTTGTGGTCTTTGTCTCGAAAAGGCCGGCTGAAATCGGTCTCAAGCGGCGTGGATACCGCTCGCCGCCTCGCCCAGCGCCTGGAAGGCCCCCAGAACCACCTGCTTGCGATCGAGGTTGAGCGCATCGGCGAGCGTCGCCGCCCGGTTCGTCTTTTCCCACACCTCGCTCCACCTGACAAGGCGGGCGGGAGGCACGCCGGCTGCCGCATCCTCATGCACCCGGCGGTCGAGCCAGTCGCGTAGCAGATCGAGAAAAATACGGTAGGATTCCTCCGCCTTGCGGTCGCTGATTGCGTCCGCGAAGCGATGGATCTGCCTGAGGTCGGGATCGGGCAGCGCGGCGATCAGCCGATCGAGGCCATTCGCCACCTCGATGCCGCCCGCGTCCAGCAACTGGATCGCCCGGCGCAGCGATCCGTCTGCAAGGTCTGCGGCTTGTGCGGCGTCACCACCGGCACGATCGAACATCTCGAGGCCGCGTGAGATCTCTTGCGGCGAAAGCGGTTTGAGGTCCAGCCGGCGGCAGCGCGAGCGGATCGTTGGCAGCAACCGGCCCGGAGAATGGGACAGAACGAAGAACAGGCACTTTTGCGGCGGCTCTTCAAGAATCTTGAGCAACGCATTGGCTGCACTTGCGTTCATGTCATCGGCCGCATCGACGATGCAAACCCGCCAGCCACCGTAGGAAGAGGTCGAACCGAAGAAGGAAACGGTTCGACGCACCTCATCCACAGTCAGGAACGACTTGAAACGCTTGGCTTTTTCATCCCACGGACGGCGCAGATGCAAGAGATCGCCGTGGCTGCCCGCGAGGATCCGGCGCACGCTCTGATCCGTCGGGTCGACGGAAAGATCGGCTGCCAGCGCCAATTGCGGCGCGTCTCGGTCCGGATGGGACAGCACGAACCGCGCCATGCGAAAGGCGAGTGTGGCCTTACCGATACCCTTCGGCCCGCCAATCAGCCAGGCGTGGTGCAGGCGGTCGGTTCTGTAAGCCTCCAGAAGCATTGTTTCGGCCTCTCGATGGCCGATCAGCCGCATCTGCTCGCGCGGTAGCGGCAGGCCTTCAATCCGATCGAATTCCGGATAAGTGTCCGTGTCGCCAGAAGCCATGGTTCAGCTTCCCGCCTTTCCGCTTGGCCGTACGACGCTTTCAGCGATAGGTCCGAGTCGCCCCTCCACGATATCGATAATGGCAGCCGCGACATCATCCGGCTTGCGCGAACCATCGATGACAGCGCAGCGTTCGGGCTCCGCCTTGGCGATATCGAGAAAGCGGGCCCGGCGGTTGGCGTGGGTCGTCAGCGCCTCGCGTTCGAAGCGGTCCCTCTCCGAACCGCCCGATGCGCTGTCACGCCCGGCCAGCCGTTTGAGGCCGAGCTGCGGCGGTACGTCCACGATCAGCGTAAGATCCGGCGAAAGACGCCCGACGGCGACCTCCTCCAGCTTGGCGAGCAGCGCCGGCTCAACACCGCCTTCGCCCTGATAGACACGGGTGGAGTCGATGAAGCGATCGCAAAGAACCCATTTTCCGGCGGCAAGCGCCGGCTCGATCGTTTCACTCACATGGTCGGCGCGCGCGGCCGCGAACAGCATCGCTTCGGCCTCCGGCCCCAGTGCCTCCGCCGCGCCGGACAGCAGGACATGGCGGACGGCTTCCGCACCTGCGGACCCTCCCGGCTCGCGAGTGGTGACGACATCGACGCCGCAACCACGCAGGTACTCGGCCAGCCGCGCGATCTGCGTCGACTTTCCTGCCCCCTCGCCGCCTTCGAAGGTAATGAACTGTCCTCGCAAGATCGCTTCCTTGCCGCCGTTGGGCATCGCACGTCTTGGCGCGAATTCGGGTTTCAGGCAGCACGAGGGCCCAACTCGCACGTTCCGCCTTTATAGGGGCTCGTCCGGCCCGTTACCACCAGCCGAACAGAAGTTCCCGCGCTCCATCCACGGCGCGCTGGTCGAGCCGGCCGATGCCAATATCCGCCGCGGTGAAGAGTGGCGCAGTCTGAACGAGCTTCTTGTCCTGATAGAGCCGCAACTCGCCCACGCGCTGGCCCTTCTTGACCGGGGCCGGCACGGGTCCCTCGTAGACGACACGCATTCGATACGCCTCGCGACCATCGTGAGGAAGCGTCATTTCCACCGGCGCGTAGGAAACAAGCGGCACGTACCCCTCGCTGCCGCCAAAGACGCGCGCCTCGGCGACGGTCTCGTTAGCCCCAAATATCGCAACCGTATCGAACTGGTCGTAGCCGTCGCGCAAGAGATCCACCGCCGCGTTGTCGCGTTCATCCTCGTCCTTGAGGCCGGAGACGACGGCCACGAGCCGGCGCCCCGCGCGCAGCGACGAGGAAACCACGCCATGTCCCGCGCTATCGGCAAAGCCGTCCTTGAGCCCGTCGATACCGATGGAATGGCCAAAGAGGGCCATCCGGTTGCGTTGGTAGATCTTGTTCCAGGTGAAGGCTTCCTCGGTGAAGATCCTGTAAAGCTGGGGGTGCGCCTTGATCAGATGGGTGGCAAGGATCGAGAGATCACGCGCCGTGGTCAGAGTCTCGGCTCCCGGCAGGCCGGTGGCATTGCCGAATGTCGAATGTGTCATGCCAAGTTCGCGCGCCCGCTCATTCATCGCTTTCGCAAACGCGGCTTCTGAACCGGAAAGCCCCTCGGCCACGATGATGCAGGCATCGTTTGCGTTCTGGATCATGATGCCGCGGATGAGATCTGCGACGGGAACCTCAGACTTCAGCGCCGCGAACATGGTTGTCGTACGCGCCGGCGCCCCGCCCGTGCGCCACGCGTGTTCGGAAACGGGATATGTCGTTTCGAGCGTCGTCGTACCTTTGTCGAGTGCTTCAAACAGCACTTCCAGAGTCATCAGCTTCGCCATGGAGCCGGGCTCGAATGGAACATCCACATTCTTTTCGAACAGGACCGTGCCGTTGGTCAGATCGGTCAGAATAGCTCGCTCCGCCTTGGTCTCGACAGCGGCGTCAACGGGCACGCAAAAGAGTGCCGACAGCGCAGCTGAAAGTACCATGCCCAGCGCAGCAACACGGAAACAGTGGGCGCCGACGAATGCCCTCATCATCATGAAAAGGCTCCTGAACGATCATCCCGCGCGGGGGCGTACGGACGATGATCCGTCGCCGAGAGTGCCGAAATGGTCCGGCAAGAGATAGAACGCGGGAATACGGGGCCGTCCCCAACGACCCGGTTCCAAAATACGGCATCGCCCGGCCGCTTGGAAACGGCCGGGCGATCAAATTCACTATATATATTCATAAACCCAGGGCGAAGTGCTGTTCGCGCAACGCCATTGCGCCCGCAACCTGTCTTGCGACAGGCTTCAGCGCCTGTCCTGATCGTTTGAAGCCAGTTGCCGTGGCGCGACACCGCCCCCCATCTGTTCCAGAACGCCATAAGCCGCATCGATTCGGCTTTCGGCCGCATAGGAGGTCTTGGCCCCGGTGGGGACAGGGGGAAGGATCGGGGTTTCGTAGGACGCAGGCTGCACGGTGGACTGATAGCCCATCATTGTCTGCGAGCCACCCTGGATGGATGGCTGGAACGCCGCACCCGTGCCATACGGACCGCTGTTGGAGGCGATCGTTACGCCCGTCGTGGCGGATTCATAGGACTGTGCGGGATCGAACGCCACATCATAGGCCGTAGAGGCCGTGAGAATCGGACGCTCCGGCGGGACCGGAGCCGGCCCGACAACGGCGGCCGGCGGTTCAGCCATAGCCAGCATCGTGCCGGGCATCGTGCCACCCGGCGTGACACCGCCAGGGCCGTGATAGGAGGCCAGCAGATATTGCTGATCACGTCCGTCCATCCGCGCGCGCCCGACATACTGTACACGAACCTTGGCGGTTCCCTTCGATTTGAAATCCAGCATATCGGCGACGCGGCTCGACAGGTCGATCACGCGATTGCCGTGGAAGGGGCCGCGGTCGTTCACGCGCACGATCATCGAGCGGCCGTTCTTGAGATTTGTGACCCGCGCATAGGACGGCAGCGGCATCGTCGGGTGAGCCGCGGTCAGCGCGTTCTTGTCGAAGATTTCGCCGTTGGCCGTCATGCGCCCATGAAAGGTCGGCCCGTACCAGGAGGCGAGCCCGACTTTGTCGTAGTCGGTATCGAGGTCGGGTCGATACCATTTGCCCGCGATCTTGTAGGGCTTGCCGACCAGATAGCGCCCGCCACCCTTTGGCACGGCCTTCCCCTGCGAGACAACGCGGGGGCTACCCTTCACGCCGTACTTCTTGGGGTCAAACTTGTTTTTCGCGGTCGGCGCTGTGGCGCAGGCGGCCAGAGCAAGGCACGCCGCAAGAATCGTCGCGCTGTTCAGCAACTTGCGTAGGCCATCGCGACGCGTAGCCGCGCGGCCGTTCCCAATCCCGTTCAGGGGGTCGTTCGCATCCGTCATGCCGTCATACTCGATACTAATTGCCGGCTGAGGGACGTAACGGAAGGCACATGGCCTTGCGTCTGCGCAAACGGGTGCAAGCACCGCAGCGCGAGCGCGACAAGGCCATCCGTCCGGAGCCGTCCCCACAAACTCCATCGCGTATTATCGCGCCGATGTCTTAACCGACGGCTAAGTCCTGACCACATGCAGTTTTTCCGTTTGTCCCCGATCAAACGCGGCCCTGTTTGGCCGCTCGCGAGCCGGGATGTAACCGCCTCGCGCCATTCGCGGACCGCGCACCGCACGACCCTTGCCGCGAAAAGAAAGGCGAACCAAGGCGAAAACGTGACGAGCCGGTGCGAACATGTCCGATCTGTCACAAAACCACCCGGCACGACACCGAGAGGCAAGTGTCTGGAGCGCTTTCGAAAGTTGCCTCCAGATGATCGCCGGGATTGCACCAATTCCGGAATTTCCCGGCGTTGCGCTGGTGTCGCGTGCGTTGTGCGGATGTAGTATTGTTGCATGGAAGCGAGTGAAAGATCGTGCGTCGGGTGGCAAGGCTGCGTCGAATTCGCGCATGAGGGTCAGATGATCCGGGATGCCGAGGAAGGTTCGGGCATGACGCGTTCTTCTACGATGATTTCAGGTGCATGGAATGTGTGCGAACGATTGAAGCGCGCGGGACTTGTCACCCTCCTGGGCGGCGCCCTCGCCTTCTCGGTCTATTCACCGGCAGAGGCCGGCCGCCGCCATCACCATCATCATGGCGCCGTCGGTGCCGGCGTCGCCGGATTCGCAGCAGGCGCCGTGATCGGCTCGATGCTGAGCCAGCGTTACAGCAATTACGGCTCAAGCTACGCGGGATACGGCCCTGGATACGCGGGTTACTACCGGCCCAACTACTATGTCGGCTCGCGCCCCTACCCGCCGCCTTACTCCTATCCCATGCCAATCGCACCGCAGCCCTACGATTATGGCCGGCCGGCGCCGTGGACACCGCAATGGTACGACTACTGCTTCGCGCGGTATCGTTCCTTCGATCCGCGCACCGGGTATTTCACCGCCTATTCAGGACGCAAGGTGTTCTGTCGCTGATCTGATCCGCTCGGCAGGGCCGCTCACGCTCCGGTAAAGGCCTGCAATGCGGGGATTTCGGAGAGTGCCGATATCTCGATATCGGCACCGTCAAAACTCTCCGGAGCGTCGGGATGCGGCTTGTAGAAGGCCACGCACAGTCGAGCGCGTCGCGCGGACATGGCGCCGGTGGGCGAATCCTCCACTGCGAGAATGTTGCCGGCTGGCACGCCGAGGATCTGGACGGCTCTCGCATAAGGTTCCGGATCGGGCTTGCCGCGCACGACATCGGAAAAGCTGATCGACCCGGCGAGACATGGCGCGATGCCGAGGCGTGCGATGTTGGTGTCGACAACACCGCGTGCGGAATTCGAAACGCAAATCTGGACGATGCCCTTGTCGTGAAGCGCTCGAACCGTGTCAATCGCACCGGGCATTGGTACCAACTGATCCGCATTCGCCATGTACCAGTCGACGATCTCGCCGTGCCAGGCCGCCTCGGTCAGGTCTTCGGGATATTCCTCGCAAAGCGAGCGCCAGACATCGCCCATATGGACGCCGAGAAAGCGCTCCGCGGGCTCCCGCGTCAGATCGATACCGTAGCGCTTGCTGACCGCGATCAGCGCGGCCAGATGAAGTGGCTCGCTGTCGATCAACGTTCCATCGATATCCCAGGCGACAGCCTTCAGTGCCGATGCAATCACGCGTGAAATCCCTTCAGCCTCTCATAGAGTTCGCGGAACCGGGCATATCCGCGCTCATAGGGCGCGCGGTTTTCCGCCACAGGCTCGATCCGCCCCGCTTCGCTGACGAAGGCGCCGATGCCGTCCCATTCTGCCAGCCCGATACCGACCGCAGCCGTCCATGCCGCGCCCAGGCACGAGCCGGGGTGCCCACCGAGCCGCTGGACCGGAGCGCCCATCACGTCGGCGACGATTCCCATCCAGACCGTGCTCTGCGAGCCGCCGTCAGAGACGATGAAATTGTCGGCCGGATGCCCCATGTCGCGCAGCACTTCCACGTGGTGGCGCAGCGCATAGGCATAGGCCTCCAGCACGGCGCGCCACAAGTGGCCGATATCGTGCGACAGCGTCAGCCCTTCGATGACGCCGCGCGCGGAAGGGTCGTGCAACGGCGTCTTTTCGCCCAGGAAATAGGGCAGCACCGTCAGGTCGTCTGACCCGGCCGGGCGCGCGGCGGCCTGATCATCCAGCCAGGCATGAACCGATTTGCCGCCGGTATCGGCGTTTACGGCGAATGTCTTCACGAACCAGTTCAGCACCGAACCGCCCGTCGACATACAGCCATTCGGCATGTAGAGGCCCGGGATCAGGTGGTAATCGAGGTAGAGCCGCGCATCCGGCACGACGCGGTCGGTCGCGGTCAGGATGTCGACAGCGCCACCGAACTTCAAGAGCACGTCGCCGGCTTTCGTGACGCCGGCCCCGAGCGCGGAGGCGATCATATCGGCCGCCCCGCCCACGACAGGTGTCCCCTCGGCAAGCCCGGTCACCGCGGCCGCCTCGGCGGTGACCGTGCCGAGAACCTCGTGCGAACCGATTTTCCGGGGCACGGCGGCCTCCGGCACGCCCGTCATTCGGGCGAGTTCCGGATCAAGGCGATCGTTTTTGACGTCGACGAGGCCGGCCTCCAGGGCCCAGTTCTGCTCGATCGCCTTTTCGCCCGTCAGCCGCCAGTTGATGAAATCGTAGGATCCGAAGACCGTTGCGACACGCGCAAAGTTCTCCGGCTCGTGACGCGCGATCCAGCGCATCTTCGCGCCGACCAACTGCTGGTTGACTCCGTTCCCGGCGCGCTCGAGGAACGCGGTCTCGTCGATCTCCGCGCGCATCTCGGCGACTTCGCGTCCGCAGCGTCCGTCGCTTTGCTGGATGGAGGGGCGGATCAGTCGGTCATCGGCATCGAGCAGCACCACCGCCGGCAACATGCCCGAGACGCCGATGCCGACGATTTCCTCGGCCTTGCGTCCGCTCTCTTCAAGCAGATCGGGAATGATGGCCCGGACGTTCCCCCACCATTCTTCCGGGTCCTCCTCTGCCCAACCACCGTGCGGCGAGTTCAAAGTGACCGGTCGCGACGCGGTGGCGAGCACCTTGCCGGGCAGTTCGATCAGGATTCCGATCGTCGAGGTCGTACCGATATCGAGGCCGAGGACGAGCGACATATGATGCTCCGTCAAAAGCAGCGCAGATGAACAACAATCCGCCATCGTCGCGGATTGAGAAGGAGATTGAGAAGGAGGAAGAGCGTTTGGCTCTTTGGCGGGAACCTTGGATGGGACCACGTGACTAGCCGCCAACCTGCCGCGAGTTCCACTGGGGATCTTTGGCGATGGTGGCGGGCCGGTGCATTATATCTGCTTGACGGCCCGTCCCTTCCCCGGCCTCGTTTGGCGCTCGGCAGGGGAAGAGTGGCGGCGGAGATTCCCGCCAAAGAGTGAAGCGCTCTGCTGGATCTCTCCTGCCGCCCTCACCTCCCCCTCGCCGCCGGTCGAAACCGGCAGGAGTAGGAACGGAGATGTGAGAAGCGGCAGAAGCAATCGCAAACGCCCTGCGCGTTCCTCAGCGCAGGCCGTTGACCTTGTCCATGAACCGCTTGACGCGATCGGCGTCGACGTGGTTCCAGGTGTTGCCGTCAACCTTGAAATGCGTGCCGATCACGCAGCCGCTGGCGACCGACATGACATCGGCGACATTGTCGATGTTGACACCGGTGTTGGCGAAGACCGGCACATCGGTGACCGTCTCGCAGACCTTGCGCAGGTCCGACTGGTTGGCGGGCTGGCCGGTGATCGGGCCCGACACCAGAACGGCATCGGCGAGCGAGGAGAAGACGGCCGACTTGGCGCGCAGCTCGATCGGGCGCTGGTCAAGCGAATGGGCGAACTCGGCGTTGATGTTGAACAACATCTTCATGTTCGTGCGGCCGAGATTGGCGCGAAGACGCGAGGCGGAAGCGCAATCGGGCTCCCAGATGCCCATGTCGGAGGCAAAGACGCCGGTGAAGATCTCGCGCACGAAGCTCGCACCGGTAATCGAGCCGATCGCAATCGAGCTCATCGGATCCCACAGGTAATTGACGCCGAAGGGAACTTTCAGCATCGGCTTGACGGCCATGACGACAGCGGTCATCGCCGAAATGCTCTCAGGCGTTCCTTTGAACACGTAGGGACGATCGTTTTCGTTGCCGAACATGATGGCATCGACGCCACCAGCCTGCAGCTTCTCGATATCCTTGGAAACGTCCTCGATCAGCCCGTCCATGCCGCGCTCCACGTTGTAGAGCGGTGAGCCGGGCAGCGCACCGATATGCGCCATGGCGATTACGGCCTTCTTCTTCGAGCCGAAAAAGTCGAAAATCATCGAATTCTCCTGATGGGTAGGCTTGGGGCCGAGAGCTTGCTCAAAGGCCGGTGATCTGCACGTCGACACTGGCAGCGGCGAGCGTCGAGGCGATGTCGACGGGAGGAGCCGCGTCCGTGATGATCATGGAGGCGGCCTGAAGGGCTGCGACGCGGGCGGTGGACATGCGGCGGAACTTCGAGGAATCGCACAAAACGATGCGTTTGGCGGATCGTTCGATGTAGACGCGCTTCATCTCGATCTCTTCCAGCGAGTAGTCGAAGAACCCCTCGTTCGTGAGCCCGGACGTTCCCAGCACCACGACATCGAAATAGAACTGAGAGAACTGTTCCACGGCGACGGGACCTGTCATCGACATCTCGTCTGCGCGAATGCGGCCGCCGGGCACGTAAACCTCGGCTTCGGTTTCCGCGAGCGTTTCCGCTATTCGCAGGCCGTTCGTGAAAACCCGCTTGCGCACCAGCATTCCGGGCGTGGCGGCCATTCTCCGCGCCGTGATCAGCGTGCTCGTCCCGACATCCATGGCGATGGTGCGATAGGACGAGAGTACCTCCACCGCCCTTGCCGCAATGCGGCCCTTGATGTCCGCGTTGTGGCTCAGCCGGGCCTTGAAGGTCGGCTCGACATCATCGATCACCTGCAACGGCCCGCCCGCCGGCGGAACTGCCCCGCCATGAACGCGCTCAAGCAGCCCCTCGCGCTCAAGCTCCGTGAGATCCCGGCGCACCGTCATGTCGGAAATCCCGAAGTCCTGCGCGATCTTGGCGACAGTGACCGAGCCGCCTTCGTGAAGACGTTTCAGAATCTCGTTCATTCTCACTTGCGCGGGCGTTCTGGCCTTTTCGGCAAAGGTCATGGCGAATTCTCTGTCCAGGCGACGGCGCGGCCTCAATGTGGGCGCTGTCGATGTCGGGGCTTTTCATGTTCACGGTACAGACAGCGCAGGTGCAAATCAAACATTTATGTTGTTTTTGATGTTCGTTTTTGTTTTCTTAAAGCGGCAAAGGAGTAAGCGATGTCCCCGAACGACCTTCCAGCTCAGAGCTATCCCGACCTCAAGTCCAAGAAAGCCATCGTCACCGGCGGCGCCGCGGGAATTGGCTTTGCCATAGCGCGTGCCCTGGCCGCGCAGGAGGTCATGGTAACGATCGCCGACCTGAACGAAGCCGCCGCGAAAGAAGCCGCCGACTGCCTTCCCGGCACGCACCATTGGGTGGCGGTCGATGTGCGCGAACGGCAATCGGTCGATACCGCCTTCAAGGTCGCCGTCGAGAAGATGGGCGGTCTCGACATTCTTATCGCCAATGCCGGCGTCTCCACGATGCGCCCCGGTATCGACCTCACGGACGAGGACTGGGACTTCAACATGAACGTCAACGCGCGTGGCGTGTTTCTTTGCAACCAGTGGGCGGCGCGGCTATTCCTTGAGCAGGGCCACGGCGTGATCACCAACACCGCGTCGCTGGCAGCCAAGGTCGGGGCCCCCTTCCTTGCCCACTATTCGGCGAGCAAATTTGCCGTCGTCGGCTGGACCCAGGGACTGGCCCGGGAGCTGGCCCCCAAGGGCATCCGCGTCAACGCGGTCTGCCCCGGCCTGGTCAAGACATCCATGCAGGATCGCGAGGTTCAGTGGGAAGCGGGCTTGCGCGGCATGACGCCGGAAGAGGTCCACGAGGACTATATCCGCCAGACACCGCTCGGGCGCATCGAGACACCCGAGGACGTCGCCGGCGTCTCGGTCTTCCTGTGCTCGGAAGCGGCCCGCTTCATGACGGGGCAGGCCCTCAATGTGACAGGCGGCATCTACACCACGTGATCAATATTTGTTCGAATGCGAGCTTGTGTAGTTTGTTTGTGTTCGATTACGCTGATTAGAACGTGGCTCGGCCACACCATCGGAAAAGCGCATGGCAAGCATTCGGTTGCAAACGGTCAGCAAGGCCTACGGATCCGACCTCTACGGCGTCAAGGACGTTGACCTGACGATCGAGGACGGTGAGTTCATCTGTTTCCTCGGGCCATCTGGATGCGGAAAGTCCACCACCTTGCGCATGATCGCCGGGCTGGAGGATGTTACCGACGGCGCGATCTGGATCGGTGACAAGGACATGACGCGCGCCGCGCCGCGTGACCGCAATGTGGCCGTGGTCTTCCAGAGTTACGCTCTCTATCCGCACATGAGCGTGCGCCAGAACATGGAATTCGGTCTGAAGATGCGCGGTGTGTCGCTCGCCCAGCGGAACGATCGGATCGATACCGTCAGCGAGATTCTCGGTCTCGGGCCCTATCTCGACCGCAAGCCGGCCGCCCTTTCCGGCGGCCAGCGTCAGCGTGTGGCGCTGGGCCGGGCGATGGTGCGTGAGCCCGACGTCTTCCTGATGGACGAGCCTCTCTCCAATCTCGATGCAAAGCTGCGTGCGGAAATGCGGCTGGAGCTGATCAAGCTGCACCGCAGGCTCGGCCGTACCACTATCTTCGTCACGCACGATCAGGTGGAAGCCATGACGATGGGCGACCGGATCTGCATCATGCGCGACGGGCATCTTGTGCAGGTTGGCAAGCCGCTGGAGGTCTACGCCAACCCGGTCGATACCTTCGTCGCCCAGTTCCTGGCCTCTCCCGCCATGAACCTGCTCGACGCAAGGCTGGAAAAAGGTCTCCAGGACGAAGAGGTCGTGGCAACCGCCCTGGGCCACTTCCCGCTCTCGGCCGATCAGGTTTCCGCCTACGACGCCGCACGCGGACGCAAGCTCCTTCTGGGCCTCCGACCCGAGGACATCCATGAGGCAGACGCGCCCGGGCGTGTCGCCTTCAAGGCGGAAATCGTCGCGGTGGAGGCGTTGGGAACGGAAAACATCGTCGTCTTCAATGTTGCCGGCCAGGAGTTCACCGCGCGCCTGGGCCGGCATTTTATTCCAGCGATCGGCTCCACGGTTCCGCTTTACGGGGATCCCCGCCAGATGCACCTCTTCGATGCGGAAACCACCCGGGCCTATCCCCGGCCGTCATCCGGCCCGGTGTCGAACAAGGAGGACTAGGCTCTTGCGCAGGATCGTCTCCCATATCGGACTGATCTTCTTCTCCGCGGTGGTGCTGCTGCCGATCCTGTGGGTTCTTAGAACGAGCCTCGTCCCCGAACATCTTTCCTACAGCTCCCAGATCCTGCCCGAACTCACGCTCGACAATTACGTCGCGCTCTTCACGACCAAGCACTTCGGCAACAACTATCTGAACTCGATACTGGTCGCGGTCGGTTCGGTCATTGTCGCGATGCCGCTGGCATGCACCACCGGATATGCCTTTGCCCGCTTCCGCACGAGCGGACGAGCCGGACGGTTCTCGGTGCTTGCGACCCAGATGCTGCCGCCGGTAGCACTCGCCCTTCCCACCTTCATGTTCTACCGCACCGTCGGCCTCACGAACTCGCTGCCCGGCCTGATGCTGGTGTACGCGGCGCTGAACCTCCCCTTCCTCACCTGGATCCTGATGGGGTTCTTTGAATCCGTGCCGTCCGATCTGGAGGGTGCCGCGATGACGGATGGCGCCACCGCATGGGGCGCCTTCTGGCGCATCGTGCTGCCGGTTGCCGCCCCAGGCATCGCGGCGGCGGCCGTCCTCGGCTTCATCCTGTCGTGGAACGAGTTCCTCTTCGCGCTCATTCTCGGCGGCCCGCGCACGGCGACCGTGCCCGTCGCCCTCGCCTCGCTGCAGACCTCCAACGGCGTTGAAATCGCAAAGGTTTCCGCAGGCGTCTCACTAGCTATCCTGCCCTTGATGATCGCGTCGCGCTTCATCCAGCGCTATCTCGTCCAGGGTCTCTCCTTCGGCAGTGTCAAATGATTGCCGAACCGGCCTGAAAGGCCACCCCGCATCTCCTTGCCAGAGAGGTTTGCCCACATGACCGTACATAAGACATATAAATACGCCGGTACCGTCGCACTCGCCCTGCTCGCATCCACCACAATCGCCAGCGCGGAAAGCGTAACGCTCCACGCCCTGATGGAAGACGTGCCTGAGACGACCATCATCGAAAAGATGCTGCCTGAGTTCACCAAGGAAACGGGCATCAAGGTCGAGTTCGAAAAGGTCGGCTACGGCGACATGCACGACAAGCTCGTCGCCCAGCTCGTCTCCGGGGAAAGCTATTACAACCTGCTCTCCGTCGACTTCCTGTGGGCGGGCGAGTTTCCCGCCGCCGGCTGGTTGACCGACCTGAAGCCCTATGTCGAAAAGTCCGGCTTCGACCTGAAGCCCTTCATCCCCTCCACGCTGGACCTGCTCGGCGCCACCGATGAGGCGATGCCGATCCTGCCCATGTACAACTACTCGATGGGCGTGATCTACCGCACCGACCTGCTGAAGGACGAGAAGCTCGCCAAGACCTACGAGGAAAAGACCGGCAAGAAGCTGGAGCTGCCGTCAACGCTTGCCGACTATGTCGAACTCGCGAAATTCATGAAGGCCGAGGCCGGTGTCGCGGGTGCTGCCATGCAGGGCCAGAAGGGCGATCCGAATGCCATGGAGTTCTCCAATTACCTCTTTGCGGAGGGCGGGAACTACATGGACGGCGACAAGGTCGTGCTTGACAGCGACGCGGGCGTGAAGGCGCTGGATCTCTATGTCGATGCGATCCAGAACGCAGCCCAGACGGGTGCGCTTTCGGCAACGCTCGATGACACCATGCGTCTGATGTGCTCGGGCAAGGCGTTCTCCATGGTCACCTACTGGTGGATGCTGCCGCAGCTCGACAACAAGGACGCCTGCCCGGCGGTCGCCGGCAAGCTGTCGCTTGGCGTCATGCCCGGCGGCCATGGCGAAAGCGGCGGCTGGGGCTGGGGTATCCCGGCCAACGTGCCCGACGATGCCAAGGATGCGGCGTGGACGTTCATCACCTGGGTGCAGGGCAAGGATGTCGCCATCAAGCGGGCGCTCGAAGGCCATGCGCCGGTGCGCTCCGACGTTTTCCAGGATAAGGCCGTTTTGGAGAAGTACCCGTTCTACGCCAATGGCATGGACGTGGTGGCGAGCGGCAAGTCGTTCCCCATCTTCACCTACTCCGCGCAGTATGAGGATGTGCTCGGCACGCAGGTTTCGCTTGCCGCCAGCGGCGACACCACCGCCACGGATGCGATTTCGTCGGCCGCCAAAGGTCTGAGTGATCTGCTTTCCAAGTAAACCGCCACGAAATATCTACGGCGCTTCCAGACCCTTGCGAACAGGGCCTGGAAGCACTTCCCCGCGCAGGAGAGCGTGAATGTCACTTTTCAGCTCGCTGGACAGACGCAGACGAACCGGCTGGGCCTTCGCCGCGCCGGGACTTTCCGCGCTTGCCATCACGATGGGCTTTCCGCTCCTCTATGCGCTGGCGATCTCGCTTTCCTCCATGACGCTGCTCAAGCCGCACCTCGCGCCCTTTGTCGGCTTTGACAATTTCATTTCGATCATGGGCGAGAGCCTGTTCTGGCATTCTCTGTTCCTGACGATCCGCTATTCGGTGGCGACGGTGGTCGGCGAGTTCGTCATCGGGCTCGCCATCGCGCTCATGCTTCAGCGCACGTTCCATCTGCGCCCCGTCTATTTCGCGATCCTCACCCTGCCCATGGCGATGTCACCGGTGGCCGTCGCCCTGATCTGGCGCATGTTGCTGCAACCCAATCTCGGCATCGTCAACCAGACCCTGATTGGAATGGGCCTGCCTGCGGTGGACTGGCTCGGCAATTCCGATCTCGCGCTGTCGACGATGGTCGGGATCGATATCTGGCAGCAAACCTCGTTCGTGGTGCTGTTGTTATCCGCCGGCCTTGCCTCGCTGCCGAAGGATCCTTACGAGGCGGCGGAAGTCGATGGCGCGAGTGCTTTCCAGCAATTCTGGTACATCACCCTGCCGTTGTTGCGCCCGATCTCGGCCATTGCCATCATCATCCAGCTCATCAACGAGTTTCGCACCTACGACCTGATCTACGTGCTTACGAAGGGCGGGCCGGGCGTATCCACCGAGCTTCTGTCCTTCTTCGCCTACAAGCGCGCCTTTCAGGGCCTCTCCCTCAACGAGGGCAATGCGGCGGCCTTCATCCTCCTGATGATCGTGCTGGTGATCACTGTCGTGTTCTTCGCGCGCCTGGAACGAAAAAACTGAGCGGCGTTGCCGCCCGCAAGCCTGCGTTCCCGCCCTGCCCCCTCCGACGGCCCGATGAGATCCGTGATCGGTCGGCGTGGCAGGCCGTCGTGCTCTCGAAATCATGCCGGGTGCCCGCTGACCCTCTTTACATATCCTTCGCTCCTATGAACTAGCCTTCGCGTGTTCGCCCGACGAATATCCACCTGCCGAGCAGCGCCGTGCCATGAACAGCCAGATCACCCTCAAGCAGCTCGAAACACTCTACTGGATCGCCCGTCTGGGGACGTTCGAGCGTGCCGCATCGCGGCTTGCGACCTCTCAGTCCGCCGTCTCAAAACGCATGCAGGAACTGGAACGTGCTTCCGCCATCGAGATATTCGATCGCAGCCAGCGCGGTGCACGGCTGTCGGCAAAGGGGGAGGAACTGCTCGCCATTGCCGAGAAGATGCTCGTCCTGCACGATCAGATCGCGGACGTACGGGCGAGCGAAACCGGTCGGCCGCGGCTGCTGCGCCTGGGCGTTACCGAACTCACCGCGATGACCTGGCTGCCCCGTCTTGTCGGCGTGCTTCGCGAGCATTATCCCGCGCTGAAGATCTCGCCGGCGGTCGACATGAGCCGGACCCTTTTCTCAGCGCTCGAGGACGATCACCTCGATCTCATCATCGTTCCCAGCGCCTTCCGGATGCCGGAGTTCTTTTCGCTGCCGTTGGCGGAGGTCGAGAACGTCTGGATGGCGAAGAAGGGGCTCATCGATACGAGCCGTCCCCATTCGGTGCGCGATCTGGCGGAATATCCGATGCTGATGCAGGGCAGCCAGTCGGGTTCCGGCATCCTGCTCAACAAGTGGCTGCAATCGCAGGGCATAGCCGTTCAGGAGGCACTGACCTCCGACAGCATGACCGCGCTGTTGGGGCTCGCTGTCGCCGGGCTCGGCGTCAGCTACCTACCAAAACACTGCTTCTCGCATCTGGTTGACAGTGGTCAGCTCGAGATCATCCGCACCGAGGAAAGCCTTCCGCCCGTTCCCTACGTCGCCATGTACCGCGAGGACCGCCCTCATTCGTTGATCCACCATGTGGCCGAGATCGCCGCGAGTTGTGCGGATTTCGAATGCAGCTTTCAAAGCTGACAGTGTGCCGTCACGGGCGATTGCCACGGGTGCCGGCTTCGGCCGGGGGTCGCATGGCATGACGTATTGGAATGAATTGATAGTCGCTAATATCTCTTTTTATTGATTATTCCCCCGTCTTACCTTTGCGCCTCGTCCTTACGCGGTATCAAGGTTTCTCCCATTATGGCGATTGCGCTTTCGAAGAAGGTCCAGGCTCTCAAGCCGTCGGCGAGCATTGCTGCCAAGCAGCGTGTGACAGAACTCCAGGCCCAGGGCCGCACGATTCTCGATTTCACGCTGGGCGAGCCGGACCAGGACACCCCGGAGGCGATCATCGAGGCCGGCGTTTCGGCCCTGCGCGGCGGGGACACCCATTACACAGGCTCCGCCGGCAAGCTCGACCTGCGCAAGGCGATCTGCGAGAAGCTCGCGCGCGACAATGCCGTCACCTATACGCCCGATGAAATCGTCGTTGCCGCCGGGGCCAAGCAGATCATCTACGAGGCCTTTGCCGCGACGCTGGAAAGCGGCGACGAGGTTGTCATTCCCGCCCCCTATTGGGTCAGCTATCCCGATATCGTCCGCCTCAACGGCGCTGTCCCGGTCATTGTCGAATGTCCGCCGGAGACCGGCTTTCGCCTGACGCCGGAGGCGCTCGAGGCCGCGATCACGCCGAAGACGCGCTGGCTGATCGTGAATTCCCCTTCGAATCCCTCGGGCGCGGTGCTCGAAAGGGAACATTGGGCGGCGCTCATCGAGGTTCTGGAACGCCATCCCCATGTCGCGGTCATGACGGACGAGATCTACGAGAAGATCGTCTTTGACGGCATCCGCAACTGCTCGCCGGTCTCCCTGGCCCCCGGCATGAAAGAGCGCTGTCTGATCGTCAACGGCATGTCCAAGGCCTATGCGATGACCGGCTGGCGTATCGGCTATGCGGCAGGTCCGGCGAACCTGATCAAGGCGATCATCAAGCTGATCGGCCAGTCGACGACGTGCACCACGGCCTTTGCACAGACGGCGGCGGTGGAAGCGCTGCGCGGCGACCAGAAGCCCATCGCCGACATGGTCGCGATCTACCGGGAACGCCGCGATCTCATCGTCTCCATGCTGAACGACATTCCCGGCGTGACCTGCTCGACGCCCGGCGGCGCGTTCTATGTCTTCCCGGACATCCGCCCGCTTCTGGGCCGCAAGGGACCGGATGGCGCCATCGACACCGATCTCGAGCTTGTCACCTATCTGCTCGACGAGGCCGGCGTCGCGGTGATGGACGGCACGTCCTACGGGATGCCGGGTTTCCTGCGCCTTTCGTTTGCGACCTCCACGGCCACCATCCGCTCCGGTTGCACCGCCATCGGCGCTGCCATCGCCAAGCTTTCCGACTAATTATCAGGAAAACCAGTCAGATGACGTCTTCCACTCCCGACAAGGAAACCGTTGATCGCCTGATCGCGGCGTTCAGGGAATGCCCTGTCCCCAACATCAGCGACAATATGGAACGCGCGGTCGGCGCGCGGGGAATCCGCCCGTTTCACAAGGGAAGCCGCATGGCGGGGCGCGCGCGTACCGTGCGCACCAATCCGGGTGACAATCTCTTCATCTACAAGGCCTTCGAGCTTGTCCAGCCGGGCGATATCGTGGTCGTCGATGGCGGCGGATACGAGGACCGGGCGCTGATCGGCGAGATCATGTCCGCGATCGCCAGGTCCAGGGGCGCGGCGGGCATGGTGCTCGACGGCGCCGTTCGCGATGCCGACGCCCTTGCGGCCGACGACTTCCCGGTCTTCGCGCGCGCGGTCTCTCATCTCGGCCCCTACAAGAACGGCCCCGGCAAGCTCGACATTCCCGTCAGCATCGGCGGGCTCGTCATTTCTCCGGGAGATATCGTCGTCGGCGATTGCGATGGTATCGTCGCCTTCCCGCCTTCGATCGCCGAAGACCTCCTTGCCGCGACGCTCAGGCAGCAGGAGAAGGAGGCAGACATTCTCGCCTCCATCGCCAACGGCACCTACGCCGGGGCCTACGGCAAATGATCCGGTCGCCGTGCCCCGGCGCGGCACCCCGCCCGGTCTTTCCGGACATGGCGCGCCTCGCGCCCTGCCCCAACCAAGATGAAGCCTGCCATGACCGACACGAATTTCCGCATATCCCATCTGGGCGAACGGGCGCTGCTCTTCGAGGTGCCCGGCCCGATGGTTCTTGATGTTCAACGCCGCATCTGGGCCTTCGCCCGGGAGCTCAATGACCTGAAGGAAGTGCGGGAGACGGTGCCGGGCGTGCACAGTGTCCTGGCGATCCTGTACGACGAGGTGGCCACGGAGCGGTTCGCACCACGGCTTGGCACGCTGTGGAACGAGACCGAGCCGCTGCGCGAACCCGGCCGGCTGATCGAGGTGCCGGTCGTCTACGGTGGGGAGATGGGCGAGGATCTCGGCTGGATCGCCTCCAGCCGTGACCTGACGGTTCGCGAGGCGGTCGAAATCCACTCCGCTCCCGAATACACGGTCTATGCGCTGGGCAGCCAGCCCGGCTTCGGCTATCTCGGCGGCCTTGATCCCAGTCTCGCCACGCCGCGCCGAACGACGCCTCGGCTCCGCGTCGTCGCCGGCAGCATCATCATCGGTGGTGCGCAGGCCGGTGTGCTGTCGCGCACCTCGCCATCCGGCTGGCACATCATCGGCCACACCGAACTCGACTTCTTCGATCCGGCAGCCGCCCAGCCTTCGCTCATCGCGCCGGGCGATCGCATCCGTTTCCGTTCCGTGGAGGTTCTGAGTTGATCGAGATCGTCAATCCGGGGCCGCTCGCCTCGATCCAGGATCTGGGACGCACGGGCCTTCGCAGCATCGGCGTCGGGTCCTCCGGCGCGATGGATGCGCGCGCGCTCCGCATCGCCAACCGCATGATCGGCAACGACGATGCGGCGGCAGGCATCGAATTCACCTACGGCGACTTCGAGATCCTGTTCACCGAGAGCGTCGACATTGCGATTTCCGGTGCCGCGGTCGAAATGTTCATCGATGACGGAGCCATTCCGCGCTGGTGGGCGCAGACGGTGCATGCGGGCCAGCGCCTGAAAGCCGGATTTTCCGAAAGCGGCATGCGGATCTATCTCGCCGTCGGCGGCGGCATCGACGTGCCGGTGGTGATGGGCGCGCGTGCAACCGATCTCAAGGGCGGCTTCGGCGGGCTGGACGGACGCATGCTGCGGCCGGGCGACCGGCTGCATGCCCGCCGCCCGCGGCTCGGCACGGAAATCGAAGGCACCGGACTGGGGCGGGCCCATTATCTGCATCTCTTCGCCAAGGGCGCGCAAGAGCGCGTGCTGCGCTTCGTGCCGGCAGCAGAGTGGGACGACTACGACGATGCCAACCAGCGGCTCTTTATGGAAACCGATTGGACCGTTTCCTTTGACAGCAACCGTAACGGCAGCCGGCTGGAGGGCCCGGAACTGGTGCCCATGCATCGGCGTGAACTGCTCTCTCACGGCATCCTGCCGGGCACCATCCAGTTGCCGCCTTCGGGCCAACCGGTCGTGCAGCTTCAGGAGGCCAACACCTGCGGCGGATATCCGAAGCTCGGAGCCGTGATCGCCGCCGATCTCCACCGCATCGCCCAGGTGCCGCTCGGCGAGACGGTCCGGTTCCAGGCGGTCACGCTCGACGAAGCGCGTGCGGCGGATGCCGTCGAAGAACATCGCATCCGGGCCGTCGCGCGCCGAGGGATCCCGCCTGCACCGGGCGCATTCATGAGAAGACCGAACGAATGAGAGAAATCGACGTCAATTCCGATCTCGGAGAAGGCTTCGGCCCCTATGTCATTGCCGATGACGCGGCGCTGATGCCGCTGGTCACCTCCGCCAATATCGCGAGCGGCGGCCATGCGGGCGACCCTCAGACCATGGAGAAAACGCTGACGCTTGCGGGCGAGAACGGTGTCAAGGTAGGTGCCCATATCGGCTATCCCGATCGGGCGGGATTCGGCCGCCGCAAGCTGCATATGTCGGCGAAGGAGCTGGAGTTGATGGTGATTGCCCAGCTCGGCGCCCTCGCGGCACTGGCGGCTCACCGCGGCTTGCGGCTGACCCATGCGAACTTCCATGGCGCGCTCGGAAACCTCTCGTTCGCCGACACGGACGTCGCGAAAGTTCTTATTGGTGCGATCAAGGCATTCGACGCGAACCTGAAGTTCATCGGGCTCCCCGATACCGAAGCCTCCCGCGAGGCCGAGCGGCAGGGGCTGACCGTGATCTGGTCGTTCCTCGCGGACCGTGGCTATACGGCACCCGGCCGGCTTGCGCCACGCGGAGTAGAGGGGGCGGTCATTCACGATCCGGAAGCGGTGCGCCGCCGGGTGGCCGACGTTCTTTCCAGCGGACGACTTGCCTCGGTAACGGGAGAGGAGATGACCATCCCCGTCGATTCAATCCTGGTCCACAGCGATACCGCCGGTGCGCTTGATCTCGCGCATGCCATCCGGGCGGGAATTTCGGACGCAGGTTGCCAGATCGCGCCTTATGCGGATTAACCCCGCTTCTGGCCCGGACGCGGGGCGCTCGCCATCAGGGGCACTCCGCGCTCCGTCTTTGCGTATATGACCGAAACCCGTGATAGCCCGTCCATACATTCCAAATTGTGATGATTGGACGTAACAAAATATCGCTATTTCGGTCAGTGCCGCGATGTCACACTCTTTTGTATCCGTCGGCATATATGCCGCTTCTTCCATAAACAACAATAAGAATAATTCACCCATCGGAGTCTCCCCGAGATGCTTAAATCTGCGACTGTAGCCTTGGCCGTCTTGTCCGGAGCCATGATTTCCGGCACTGCTCAGGCGGAAAACTGGGATCTTCCTCTCGCCTGGCCCGCCACAAACTATATCAGCGTCAGCGCGCAAAAATTCGCTGATGACGTCAAGACGGCGACTGACGGCCGCATCGAGATCACCTTGCACACGGGTGGCTCGCTTGGCTTCAAGGGACCGGAGATGCTGTCGACGGTTGGCGACGGCCTCGTTCCCATCGGCGACATGCTCCTCAACCAGCAGGTCGGCACCGAGCCGCTGCTTGGCATGACATCCCTGCCCTATTTCCTCAGTTCCTTCGAGCAGCTGAAGCAGTTCAACGACTATTTCCGCCCGACGCTCGACAAGCTGATGGAGAAGAATAACCAGAAACTCCTCTACACGATCCCCTGGCCGCAGCAGCAGATCTGGACGAAGACCGAGGTCACCGATATCGCCTCGCTCTCCGGCATCAAGATCCGCAGCTATGACCGCGCCTCCACCGACGTCTTCGCGTCTGCCGGCATGACCCCGGTCCAGCTGCCTTGGGGTGAAGTCATCCCGTCGCTGGCCGCCGGCGCAATCGATGCGGTCGCCACCTCCTCGCCTTCCGCCGTCGACGGCTCGTTCTGGGAATTCATCAAATACGGATACCCGACCCGTCAGACGTGGAATATGAATGCGATGACGGTCAACCTCGACCGCTGGAACGCGCTCGGCGAGGAAGACCAGAAGGCGATCATGGATCTCGCCATGAAGCTTGAGCCGGCATTCTGGCAGGCCGCGCAGGACGAGGATGCCAAGAACTCGGCGATCCTCAAGGAGCACGGCATCGCGCTTGCTCCGATCTCCGATGCACTGCGCGCGGAACTTGCCAAGCGTGCGGAGCCTCTGCGGGCGGCGGCACTCGAGAAGATGGGCGGCGATGCCAAGACAATCGTCGACGGCTTCAAGCCGAAATAACGCCAGCCGAACCGAACTGGCCAAACCGAGCTGGCCGGCTCGTGCGACCGATCTCGCACGGGCCGATTTTCCCGCGGTCCGCACCACCGAACGATTGATAAGGAAACCGGGAGAGATGATCTTTCTCAGTCTTGTGGACCGGTTGTCCCGGGCGTTGGCGTTTCTGTCGGGCGCCGTGATCTTCGGCATCGCGCTTCTCGTCGCATCCGAAATTTTCCTGCGCAACATCGTCGGCGTGAGCCTTTCCTTCGTCTGGGAAGTCTCCGTCTACCTGCACATGTGCGCGATCTTTCTCGGCGCCGCATGGACGCTGCGCACCGGCGGGCACATCCGCGTGACGCTGCTGCGCGCCGTCATGCCACGCCTGTTCGAATGGTTCGCGACGCTGATCGGCCTCGTGATCTCCGCCTACGTGACCAACGCGCTCACCCTGCTCGCCTGGGGCTATTATGCGACGGGGCGCACCTCCGGCTCGACCACGGACGTACCGCTGGTCTACCCCGCCGCCTTCATCGCTTTCGGATCCCTTCTCCTTACCGTTCAGATCGCCCTGCGCCTCGTTCATCTGGCCATGGGACGGCCGGTCGAACTCGATAGCGTGCGTGAAGAAGGCGCCAACGCGCCGATCATGGATTGAGTTGCTGTATGCCCCTTCCCTCCATCGTCGCCATTCTCTCGCTTCTCGCCATTCTCGCGTCCGGTGCCTGGGTCGCTCTTGGGCTGATGGGCGTTGGCATCTTCTCGCTTGAGGTCTTCCGCACGATTCCTGTCGAAAAGCTGCTGGCCCAATCGATCTGGAACGGCATTTCCTCGCCTGAGCTGCTGGCGCTTCCGCTCTTCATCCTGATGGCGGAGCTGCTCTTTCGATCCCGCTTCATAGACGGGCTGTTTTCCGCGCTCGAGCCTTGGGTTCGCCGGCTCCCGGGCGGCCTGCTTCACACCAACATCCTGGCTTGCGCCTTCTTCGCGCTCGTCTCCGGCTCATCGGCCGCGACGACGAGTTCGGTCGGGCGCATCACGATTTCCGAGCTCGACGGGCGAGGGTACGACCGGAGACTGACCGTCGGCACGCTCGCAGGGGCAGGCACACTTGGGTTCCTCATTCCACCCTCGATCGTCATGATCGTCTACGGCGTCATGTCCCAGACCTCGGTCCTCAAGCTTTTCACCGCGGGCATTGTTCCCGGTCTCCTGCTCACCGCCTGCTTCATGACGTTCATCGCCGTTCTCTCGAAACTCCGTCCCGGCATCGTCCCTCAGGGCACGAGCGACAATTCGAGGATCTGGCGCGAACGCTTGCAGGGCATGCCGAGCCTGCTTCCCTTCGTCGTCCTGATCGGCTCCATTCTCGGCTCCATGTACGGCGGCATCGCCAGCCCGACAGAAGCCGCGGCCGTCGCGGTCATCGTCACGATTGTGCTGATGGCGCTTGAGCGCTCACTCAGCCTTTCCGTTCTCAAGGCTGCGGCCGTGGGGACCGCGCGCACCGTTTCCATGCTCGGTCTGATCATCGCGGCCGCGAGCTTCCTGGCGTCGGCCATCGGATTTCTCGGCATGCCGCAGGCCGTGGCCGCCTTCATCAACGGCATGAACCTGCCGCCGCTTGGCCTCATCGTTCTGCTGATGCTCGTCTATATCGTGCTCGGCAGCTTTCTGGAGGGCATGTCGATCATCGTCATGACGATCCCGATCGTCATGCCGCTGGTGGTGCATGCGGGATACGACAAGATCTGGTTCGGCGTCTTCCTGATCCTGATGGTCGAACTGGCGCAGATCTCGCCGCCGGTGGGAATGAACCTCTTCGTGCTGCAGGGCCTGACAGGCCGACCGCTCTCCTCCGTGGTTCGCGCCGCCTTTCCCTTCTTCCTGATCATGCTGTGCTTCGTGTTCTTTCTGGCGGTCTTTCCGCAAGTCGTCAGCTTCCTGCCCAAGCTGCTGTAGTCGCGGCAGGACGAGGAACAGGCCCGGCACCCGCCTAAAACTGTGTCTCCGTCCTGCTATACTGCCGGGTCCGGCTTCTGCTCGATATGAACGCGGATCAATCGGAGCAGGCGTTCGGCATCGCGCTGCTCCAGCGCCTCAGCCATTGCGATGTGCTCGGCCGCCGAACGCTCGATTCGCGCCAGGTTCCGCCATTGCGAGGCAGGCGCGGGCGACGTGCGCAGCCGTAATTCGTCAACGAGGTTCACCATGGCGGCATTGCCCGCGCACACAAGCAGTGCGCGGTGAAACCTCAGGTTCATTTCATAGAGCTGGTCGTAGGCGCCCCGTCGTACCATGTCGTTGAACGATCTGGCGAAATGGTGCAGCCTGTGGACGTCTTCGCTTGTCGCGCCCTTGACGATCGCCTCGCAAAACCCAGTTTCGATGGCAAGGCGAATGGCGAGAACGTGGTCGGTTTCCTCGTTGTCGGCCGGGTGTACCGAGTAACCGCGGTTTTGTTCGTAGCGGACGACCCTGCGGCCGGCCAGCGTTTCAAGAGCCTTGCGGACCTGGGCGCGGTTGACCCCGTAACGTTGCTGAAGATCGACCTGCTTCAGCCAGGCGCCGGGTGGAAAGACGCCGGTCCGAAGATCCTCCGACAGTTGGTGAATCACGTTTTCCCCTGAAGCCGTCATCACGTCGCCCCTCCCTTGGCCGATCGACAGAACACGTATCCAGATCGCCCGGTTACCGGACCGAACGGTCCACTTCTGCGTATTTTTTACGCATCCATGGACACTTCAACAGGTCTGACGAATTTTTCGTCATGGTTTTCTTGCCAGTCAATTTATTTGGTGCCAATTTCGGCACCAATTTTACGCACCACATCACCTGCACCTGCGCGCCGGAGACCGAGGAAGAATGTCGAACAAGAACAGTGATCCTGTCTGGGCAGAGGTGGATGACCGTCGGGAGGCCTATGCCGGGCTTGCAGATCGCATCTGGGAAAAGCCCGAGCTCAATTTCGCCGAGGCCGCCGCTTGCGCAGAGCATGCGACGATGCTCCGTGCCGAGGGGTTCGAGGTGAAAACCGGGATTGCGGGCCTGCCGACGGCGGTCATGGGCGAAGCGGGAACGGATGGTCCGGTCATTGCCATTCTGGGCGAGTACGATGCCCTGCCGGGATTGAGCCAGGAAGCAGGCGTTGCGGAGCACAGGCCGATTGTCGAGGGCGGCAACGGTCATGGCTGCGGCCACAATCTGCTTGGCGCCGGTTCCATGCTGGCGGCCGCCGCGCTGAAGGCGTGGCTTGAAGAGACCGGCACTGCGGGGCGCGTGCGCTACTACGGCTGCCCCGCCGAGGAAGGCGGGTCGGCGAAGGGCTTCATGGTGCGTGAGGGGCTCTTTGACGATGTCGATATCGCGATTTGCTGGCACCCCGCCCCGCTTGCCGCCGTCAATCCGCCGATCTCCCTCGCCTGCAACGAGATCCTTTTCGAATTCGACGGCAAGGCCTCGCATGCCTCCTCCTCGCCAGAGCTTGGCCGGTCCGCACTGGATGCGGTTGAACTGATGAATGTCGGCGTCAATTACCTTCGCGAGCATATGCCGTCGACGGCGCGCATCCACTATGCGGTCACAGACACCGGCGGAACGGCCCCCAATGTGGTTCAGGCCCACGCGGCGGTGCGCTACCTCATTCGCGCCCGCGAACTCGATGAACTCGTGCCGCTTGTCGAACGCGTGCGCAATGTCGCGCGCGGCGCCGCGCTGATGACAGAAACCCGCATGAGCGAGCGAGTTGTCTCCGGCGACGCCAATCTGATCGGCAACACCGCGCTGGAAGAGTTGATGCACGCCGAACTGGTGCGCCTGGGGCCGCCCCGGTTCGATGACGAAGACCGCGACTTTGCGAAAGCCATCCGCGCAACGCTCTCCGCTCAGGATATCCGCGCGGCTTTCAGCCGTTTCGGGGTCGAACCGCGCATGGACGTTCCGCTGGCCGACGACATCATGCCGCTGTGCCAGGGACAGGGCAGTTCCATCGGTTCGACCGACGTCGGCACCGTGAGCTGGGTCGTTCCCACCGTCCAGATGCGCGGTGCCACCTGCGCGATCGGTACGCCGGCCCATTCATGGCAACTCGTCGCGCAGGGCAAGTCGGGCATCGCGCACAAGGGTATGACCCACGCCGCAAAGGTGATGGCGGCGACGGCAAAGGCGCTTTTCGAGGATCCGGCAAAGATCGCTGCGGCAAAAGCCGATTTCGCTCGACGCCGCGAGGGACGTCCCTTCGTCAACCCGCTGCCCGACGACGTCGCGCCGGATCTGCCGGTGGCGGCCGAATGAGCATCCGCGTCCGCGTGCCGGTTTCCCCACGCGACGGGACGTTCGCGATGGCGCTTACGGGTCGGGGATACTCCCAAGCTTAACAGACATACACCTTCCGCCCCCGGGTGCAACCGACTGCCCGGCTGCAAGGACTTTTCATGAATTCCCTCGGTTTCTTCGAGTTGATGAGTTTCGGACCGGGCGGATGGGCCCCGGCGTTGCTCAAGGCTGCCTTGATGACGCTGGCCATCGCGGGCACCGGCTATGTCATCGGCGCGACGCTCGGAACGCTGCTCGCATGGGCCAAGATTTCCGGCCGGCGGTCTCTGCGCGTCGTGGCGGAGACCTACACAACGGTCCTTCGTGGAATACCGGACCTGCTCGTGATCTATTTGTTCTATTTCGGCGGCTCACTGTTGCTCACCAAGCTTGCGAGGCTCTTCGGCCACGATGGCTTTGTTGACCTTCCGGGCTTTGCCGCCGGCTCCATTGCCATCGGCATTGTCTCCGCGGCCCAGCATACGGAGGTCTTTCGCGGGGCTTATCGCGCCGTGAGTACCGGAGAAATCGAGGCCGCACAGGCGATCGGCATGGACCGTTTTCTCCTGTTTCGCCGCATCCTGCTGCCATTGGTGGCGCGCCATGCGTTGCCGGGCATGGGCAATGTCTGGCAGATCACGCTGAAGGAAAGTGCGCTCGTCTCGGTCACCGGTGTGGTGGAACTCGTGCGCCAGGCACAGATCGGCGCAGGTTCGACCCGAGAGCCTTTCTACTTTTTCTTCGCAGCAGCGGTCCTCTTCCTGGTGATCACCTCACTGTCGGGCTTCGTGCTGGGCCGTGCGGAGCGTTATTTCAACCGTGGCGTGAGGAGATAGGCGATGGATTTTCCCTTCTTCCTCGAAACCGCGCAGACGCTGGCCGCGGGGGTTCCCTCGACCCTGATCCTCGGGTTGCTCTCCACCGCTTTTGGCATCGTCCTCGCAATTGGTCTGGCCGTCCTTCGGCTGTGGGGACCGCGATGGTCGAGCCTTCTTGCGCGCGGTTACGTCTTCGTCTTCCGCGGCACGCCGCTCCTTGTTCAGATGTTCCTCATCTACTACGGGCTCGGGCAGTTCGAAGCGGTGCGTCACAGTTTCCTGTGGCCGGTCCTGCGTGAGCCGTTCTGGTGCGCCATCCTCTCGCTATCGCTCAACACCGGAGCCTACGGATCGGAAATCGTGCGAGGCGCCTTTCTGGCCGTCCCCTTCGGACAGATCGAGGCCGCCAAGGCCTGCGGAATGAGCACCTCCCTCGCCTTTCGCCGCATTCTGCTGCCACAGGCGGTGCGCCATGCCCTGCCCGCCTATGGCAACGAGCTGATCCTGCTGGTCAAGGCGACGTCGCTCGCGTCCGTCATCACATTGATGGAAATCACCGGCGTCGCCGCCCGGCTCATCTCCGAAACCTACCGCGTCGTTGAGGTGTTTATCGTCGCTGGCGCATATTACCTCGTCATCAACTTCGTGCTGACGCGCATCGTGGCATTTGCCGAACACCGGCTTACCGCCCATTTGCGCGCCCGGCCGGCCACGGGGCGCGCCACAGCGGCGGCGCCCGACGACGTGGTCCCCCTCGCTCCAGGAGACAGAGCATGACCGACGACGCTGTGCGCTTGCGCGGCTTGCGCAAGTCCTTTGGCGACCACGAGGTGCTGAAAGGCATAAACCTAGCCGCCGGCCAGGGCGAGGTGGTCTCGATCCTCGGCTCTTCGGGGTCGGGCAAGTCGACCATGCTGCGCTGCATCAACCTGCTGGAAACGCCGACAGCCGGCGAGGTATGGGTCGGCAAGGACCGCATCGATCTCGTCACGGACAAGTCAGGCAATGCGCGTCTGCTGGACCGAAAGAAGGTGCAGGCCATCCGATCGCGGGTCGGCATGGTGTTCCAGTCGTTCAACCTGTGGTCCCACAAGACCGTTCTGGAAAATGTCGTGGAAGCGCCTATCCACGTCCAGAAGCGCAATCGGGCGGAGGTCATCGAGGAGGCTTGCCAGCTTCTCGACAAGGTCGGAATCGCCGACAAGCGCGATTTCTATCCAGCACACCTTTCCGGCGGCCAGCAACAGCGCGCGGCGATCGCCCGTGCGCTCGCGATGCATCCAGACGTTCTCCTTTTCGACGAGCCGACCTCGGCCCTCGATCCGGAACTTGTGGGTGAAGTGCTGCGCGTCATGCGGGCGCTGGCCGATGAAGGCCGAACGATGCTGGTCGTGACCCACGAGATGTCATTCGCGCGCGACGTTTCGAGCCGTGTGGTGTTTCTGCACCAGGGCATCATCGACTGTGAAGGCGCGCCCCAGGACCTGTTCAATGGCGGTGGCAGCGAGCGTTTCGCCCGGTTTGCCTCTTCCTGATCCTCCCCCAAGACCCCACCCGATCACCTCCAGGAGACCGAATACATGAAACGCTTCCTCCAGATCGCCGCGCTCTGCGTGACTGCGGCCGTCGCCAGCCCGGCTGCGGCAAAGGACTGGTCGCACGTCACCATCGCCACGGAAGGCGCCTTCGCCCCGTGGAACTTCACCGAGGCTGACGGCACCCTCACCGGCTACGAAGTCGATCTCTACAAGGTTTTGTGCGAGCGCATGCACGTGGAATGCACGCTCATCGCCCAGAATTGGGACGGCATGATCCCCGGACTGCTCGCGGGCAAATACGACGCCATCATGGCCGGCATGTCGGCAACGGAGAAGCGCGAGAAGGTCATCGCCTTCTCGCAGCCCTACGGCTCTACCGGTCAGGGCTTTGGCGTCCTCAAGGACGGCCCGCTCGCCGACATGCCCATGAAGGGTGAGATGATCAACCTCGTCACCAACCCTGACGGCGCGAAGAAAACCATCGATGAGCTTCGTCCGCTGCTGAAAGGCAAGGTCATTGGCGTGCAGAGCTCCGCAATCGCCGGCCGTTTCATGAAAGAGAACTTTGGTGACGAGGTCACCATTCGCGAATACAAGTCGACCGAGCAGCACGATCTCGACCTGCTCGCCGGACGGCTCGACGCCATCGTCGCCTCCCCCGCCTATCTGATGACCGCGTCCAAGCAGCAGGGCAACGAGGGCATGACCATGGCCGGTCCGCGCTTCCAGGGCGGCGTTCTCGGCCGCGGGTCGTCTGTCGGCCTGCGCAAGGAGGACACGAAGCTGCGCGAGATGTTCAACAAGGCGCTCGATGAGGTCAAGGCCGACGGCACGGCCAAGAAGCTCGCAGAAAAGTGGTTCGGCTTCGACGTGACCGTCTACTGAACAGCGCTTCAGGGCTGAATACGAGAGGGCGTGGGGATTTCCCCGCGCCCTTTTTCATTGCGGGAGCGGCGTTACAGGCTGATCGTGTAGACACCGGCCATGATCAGGACGATCCCCAGGTTCTGGGTCCAGTAAAGCCGCTCGCGCGCGATCACGATCGCCAGGAGAGCGGTCACACCGGAGAAAACGGAACTGATCGGCGCGACGATCGAGATCATTCCGGTTTGAACACCTGTCAGGTACCCCACCCAGGCGCCGTTGACCAGTAACGCGTGGATCAGAAACACCTTCAGGAACATTGTCTTGTAGATCACGGTCTGTTGGAGGCGCGCCCCTATCATCCGGGCGCATATGAGGAACGCGATCGACTGGGTCAGGGCGGAAAAGAAGAAGGCCTCTTGCGCCGTCATTCGCTGGGACGCGAAGCCGGCCAGGTAGAAGGCTACGCCAAAAAAGAGGAGTGCCGTGAACGCCTCCTTCACTCCGGCGGCGGGTGCCCCGCGTTTCAATTCGCGGAAATCGGTCGAGATCAGCAACCCTCCCGTGATCATGATCGCGATCGCGATCACCTGAAGCAAACTGACCGTCTCGTTGTTGAACACCACGGACAGCAGAACCGTGACGATCGCAAACGACGAGGCGATGGGTGCGACGACGGCGGCCTTGCCGTGTTCGAAACCGCGCATGTAGCTGAGATATCCGATTACGTAGATGACCGAACTGATCGATATGATCGCCAGTGCGGGAAGCGACGTCTGGAAACCGTGCTGAAAGTAGATGTATGTCCCGAGCGATAGACTGATGACCAGCGTGATGATGTTTCGCAACATCATGACCATCGCCGTTCCGATGTTGCGGATCGCAACGCCCTGGATGAAGTCGGCGCACCCCCACCCCGCCATTGCAGTGATGCCGCAAAACACCGCTATATCCATATGAAACCGTTCTCTTTTCAGCCGAAACTGGACGCACGACAGGATTGAGCCGGCGGCATCCGGGGATCCCGCCGGCTGATGATTTCTTGGCTGCATGTGGGAGTTACATCGCCAGTTTGCGTGTCACGCGCTGGACCTGTTCGTCCGTCAGCCAGCTCTTCCAGACATGGGGATACTGTTCGAAGAAGTGTCTGGCGGTCGCTTCCGGCGTGGCCTCGTTTTCGACCATGTAGCCCGCCAGCTCGCGGACCGTGTCCGTACCCACGTTCATCTTGCGAAGGGTCGCGGCGATGTCGGGGTGGTCGTCAACGAACTGACGCGTGGCGAACTTGTGGATCGCCACGGTTTTGTAGGCACATGCCTGGGACGCCGCGTTGCCGGGCTTCCAGTCCTTCACCGCCTTGTCGATCGCCGCGCTGCATTCCTCCGAGTAGGCCGGTTCGGCCAGGAGTGTCATGTCGAGTTCGCCCAGCAGCGGGCTCGGGTCCCAGTAATAGGTCACGAACGGCTTGCCTTGCGCATAGAGCGCGCGCACCCGACCGTTGAGATCGGTTTCGGAGGGCAGCTCCATCGGTTCCAGGGCATCGGATACCCCGTAGGTCACCATCTTCACGCGATTGGGCTCGCGGCAGGCCCAGCCGACAATGCAGTTGATCCAGACGCCGGGTTGCCCGGCTTCGGCCCGGAATTGTTTGGCGTAACCCGCAAGCTGGCTGACGGTTTTCAGATCAGGCGCGAGGGGCTCGATATTGCGCGAAGCGTCCCCCTTGATCACGTAGGTCGGGACATAGAAGCCCTGCGTCGCGCGTTCATAGCTCGGCCCGAGATCGACGATCTTGTCCGCCTCTAGTTGCGCCGTGACCCAGGGGTCCATCAGCGAGCGCCACATCTCCATGTTGATCTGCATGGTTCCCGCGATCATCTGCTTCTGCATGTCCGGCACGTCGGACGCCACGATCTCGGTCGGCTGGTCGAAGACGGTTTCGATCACGAAGGCGGCGATCGCGTCGTTGATCTGGATGTTCTCCCAGCCGCCGTCATAGATGGAGATCCGGCTCCCGTCCGCGGCATGGGCTGAAGGCGTGAGCGCGAGGCATACGGTTGCGAGTGCGGTCGCCAGAAATCCCTTTCGGATATTGCAAGATATTGAATACATTTTCGTTCTCCATTCTTTTTGGTCAAAAATTCAATCAGGCCGCGTTGATTTTTTCGCTTTGCGCGGCGCCGGAATAGTCTTTGGAAGCAGGCAATGCTTCGCACGCGATGCGCACGAGCAGATCTGCCTGATGCTCCATGAAATAGTGGTCGCCAGAACAGAAGTACGACTTGAAATCCGCTGTCGTGTGATCCTGCCAGCCGTACAGATGCTCTCCGGTGACATAGGGATCGATCCGCCCGCCAATGACGGTGATCGGCGTATCGAGCGGGGGATGGGATCCGTAGCGATAGTAGTTGTTGATCTCGTAGTCCGCCTGGATGATGGGGAGCATCATTTCCCGCATCTCCTTGTCCTCGAACAGCGCCTTGTTATTGGCGAAATTGACCTCGCGGAGCATTTCCACGAAGTCCTCCTCCTCCAGCTCGTGCTCTGCCTTGCCGGTTTCGTGGTTGAACTGCTGGACGTCGATGGCGAACTGGTCGTCATTGTAGATCTGTGGCGAGCGACCGCCGGCGACAAACATGTGAACCGGCTGAAGCCCGAGGTCCCTTCGAACCCGCTGTGCAATCTCGAAGCTCTGAACACCGCCGACGCAATGGCCGAAGAAGGCGAACGGCTTGTCCAGGAAGGGAACGATGTCCGGCATGAGGCCTTCGACGAAGTCTTCCATGCGGGTGTAGAAATCCTCCTTCAACCGGGCACTTCTGCCGGGCAGTTGCAGGATGCCCAGCTCGATATGGTCGGGAAGTCTGTCGACCCAGCTCTGGAAAACGAGAGGCCCGCCGCCCGCATAGGGGAAGCCGATGAGCCGGACCTTGGCATCCGGGCGTGGCTTGGGGATGATGACGCAGCTTTTGTCATAGGTGTCGTCGCTCTCGTCGCCACGCATGATGGCGGGCGACGCGGGGCCGGCTTCCGTCTCCGCCTGGGCTTCTATATCCGCGATGAGATCATTCACCGATGCGCCCATGACGAGCTTTTGCAGCGAAATCTTGAGACCGCTCCTGGAAAGAGCGTTGCGGAACTCGATCGTTGCAAGGGAATCGAACCCCATGCGGTTCAACGGTACGTCGTGGGCGAGGTCCGCCTGGGGATCGGCCCCCAGAACCTTCGCGATTTGATCGCGCAACAGGTTGCCAATGGCCTGCGTCCGCTCATCCGCCGCAAGACGGGAGAGTTGGGCAAGCATGGTGTCCTCGACGCCTTCGTCGCCGTTGGGGGCGGCACGATCGGGTCTTGATGCGGACAACTCGCTCAGCACCTTCGGCACTTCGCCATACTGCTTCTTCGCGTAGTCGCCCCAGATGATCGGAGCACTCGAGATGACGCCGTTCGTGCCGGAGAGCTCCGCGAGTTTCCGTATCCCTTCGGCATTCTCGATACCGAGGATGCCGAAGTCGCCAAGGCGTTTTCGGAATTTTTCGTCGAGCGAAGCGGCCATTCCCGCTTGCACCCAAGGCCCCCATTCGATCGATAGGCCCGGCAAGCCCGCGCGGTTTCGGCCTTCCACGATCCTGTTCATGGCCGAATTGGCGGCCACATAGGCCGCCTGCCCCTTCATCCCCAGCAACGCGCTGACAGACGAGAAGCAGATGAAGAAGTCCGGCGAATGCTGGCGCGACAGACGGTCGAGAACCAATGTGCCTTCCAGCTTTGCAACCAAGGTACGTCGCAAAGCACTGTCGTTGCGCATACCCGAAACGAGCTGGTCTTCGACAATGCCGGCCGTATGCACGATGCCGCCAAGCGGAACGCCGTGAGCCGTGATCTTTGCGAAGACGTCGCGCATGACGGCTTCGTCTGCCACGTTCGCAGATGCCGCCTCGATCGATATACCGGCGCTCGCAAGCGACGCGCACCACTTCGTCTGACGCAACTTTTCCGCACTGCGGCTGATCAGAAACAGGTGCCGGGCACCGCTCGCAACCAGCCAATCAGCAACCTGCCGCGCCAAGGCGCCGCTTGCGCCGGTTACCAGATAGACGCGATCGGGAGATATCGAAGCTGCCGGTGCGATCTCGCTTTCCGGCACAGGAGCCACCCGGAGCACGGAAATCTCGCCCGCACGAACGGCGTAGGCGGCTTCAGCGGAGGCGGACCGGAGAATGTCGAGGACGGCCGCCGCCTCCCCCGGTTCCGGCTCCCGCGCCAAATCGATGCTTCCCCCCCACGTTTGGGGATATTCGTTTTGAAGAACGAGCCCCATGCCATGCAGCATCGCGCTTTGCAGTTCCATGCCGCGGACTTGTGCCGCTGCTTTTGCGGACTGTCTCTCTCCGCCTGACGCGTGTCCGCCGCGACCGACGATCCATATCCGGGTGTCGGCCAAATTCTCGTTTTCGCACAACACCTGCTGAAGATGCGCGAGGTTCATGAGCTTGCGTGCGCCGGTCGATGCAACAGCTTCAACCTCGGTGCCAATCTCTGCCCCCTGGCCTGGCGCAAAGATGACACCCGCGATCGGGTCCGAACCATCCCGGCGAAAGGTCTCAACCGCCTCCGCAATCGCAACCTTGTCGTGGAAACAGAAGGCCGGATCGAGTACGGCACTTGCACCCGAACCTTCCTCCGCATCGGTGATGGCTTGCGCCAGACTTCCCCCCAGTCCTGCGGGATCACCCACGACCAACCACCGACCGAGACGGCGGCCCGGATCTTCGGCGCGATCGGCAAGCGGCACCCAGCGCCGACGGTTGTGCCATTGCGGACGTTCTCGCCCGCCCGCTTCGATCCAATGCCGCTTGCGCTGATAAGGGGTTCGCGGAAACGCGACGACCCGGTGAGAGCGCGCAGGCTCGTATGTTCTCCACTCCGGCGATACACCAGCACAGAAGAGCCGTCCGCTGGCGGCGGCGAAGGCTGCCCGGTCGTCGATGCCCCGCTTCAACGTTCCCACGAAGCTGACCTTTTCCTCATCCTGCTCGATCGCGGTCTGGGCCAGTCCGCTCAGCACGGGATGGGCACCCATTTCCAGAAACACCGTGGCGCCGCAGCGGCGCGCGCTTTCAAGGCATTGGCGGAAAAGGACAGCGTTACGAATGTGGTCGGTCCAGTATTTGGGCGAGGCGACGGCATCTCCGGCGATCTCGCCGGTGACGTTGCTGATCATTGTCAGGCGCGGGGGATGGAACGCGACGCCTTGGGCGAAGTCCTCGAATTCCGCCAGGACCGGATCCATCAGCATGGAATGGAAGGCATGTGAAACCTTGAGCCGCGTCACCGGAATTTCCCGCCCGGAACCGTATCGTTCCAACTTCTCGATCTCGCTCTCCAGCCCCGAAACGACCGTGTTCAACGGACCGTTCTGCGCGGCGACGGACAGCTCGCAGCCACTCTCGGTCAAAATCTCGCGCACCCTGTCGGGGCCGGCGGTAATGGATGCCATGGCGCCGTTTCGCGGCAAGGCCCCCATCAGGCGGCCGCGTCTGGCAATCAGCCGCAATCCATCCTCAAGCGAAAAGACACCCGCGACGGTGGCGGCGACATATTCTCCGACGCTGTGACCCAGCACGATCTCAGAGCTTACACCGCGCGATTGCCACAGTTCGTAAAGAGCATATTCGACCGCAAACAGCGCCGGCTGGGTGTAGGTCGTGTCATGCACCAGCGTGCGAAGAGCTTCGTCGTGATAAAGGACGTCGGTCAGCCGGTGCTCGAGATCGGGTTCGAGAATGGCGCTGCAGCGCTCCATCGCCGCGCGGAAAACGGGCTCTGTTTCGTAGAGCCCCCTCCCCATCCCCTCATGCTGACCGCCCTGCCCGGTGAACATGGCGGCCAGAAGCGGCGCGGAACTTGCCTTTTCGATCTCGGCGCCTTTCAGCGCGGCAATGATCTCCGCGGCATCGCGACCGCTCGCCGCCAGGCGGAATTCAAACGGCCTGCGCGCCGTACCCGCCGTGAAACATATCGCGCCCAGGTTCGCGTTCCCCGTGCGCTCCACCAGATCCGCAGTCTCGTTAGCCAATTGCTTCAGCGCGGCCGGCGATCTGGCGGAAAGAGCAAGAACATGGGACCAATCTTGCGCTCCGGCCGGTTCATCCTCGGTGGCACGCGGTTCCTCGACAATGGGCGCCTCTTCCAAAATCAGGTGTGCATTCGTACCACCGACGCCGAAGGAACTGACCCCGGCACGGCGCGGGCCGTCGTCAAGCCAGGGCCGCGCCTCCGTAATGGGCGCAAACGGAAGACGATCGAACTCGATCTCGCTGTTCGGCGCGTCGAAATTGATGTTGGGCGGTAGCGTCTTTGCCTTGATCGCCTCGACCGTCTTGATAACGCCCGCCACGCCGGCTGCGGCAATCAGATGCCCGATATTGGCCTTCACCGAGCCGATCGCGATGGGCCCGGCCTCTTCATCGCGCGCGCCGAACACGCTCGACAATGCCTCGATTTCGATCGGATCGCCGAGCCGCGTCGCGGTTCCGTGCGTCTCCAGATAGGTAATCGAGTTCGGGTCGACTTCGGCGGCCGCCAGTGCATCCGCGACCACCCCGGCCTGGCCCTTGATGCTGGGAGCGGAGAAACTCGCCTTGTCCGCACCATCATTGTTGATGGCCGACCCCTTGATGACGGCATGAATGGTGTCGTTGTCGGCAAGTGCGTCTTCAAGCCGCCGCAGCGCGAGGACCCCGACACCGCTTCCGAACACTGTGCCGCTGGCCTTGGCGTCGAAAGGCCGGCAATGCCCGTCGTCCGACATGATCATGCCGTCCTGGCGCGTATAGCCAGCGCCATCGGGAAATACGATATTAGCGCCTCCAGCCAAAGCGAGGTCGCATTCGCCCGTCTGCAATCCCCGGCAGGCCAGATGGATGGCGACGAGTGACGTGGAACAGGCGGTCTGGATATCGAGAGCGGGCCCGTTCAGGCCAAGCTTGTAGGCCACGCGCGTTGCCAGATAGTCCTTGTCGTTTCCCAGCATGAGTTGGAAACCTTCCATGGAGTCGAGCAGGCCATCTTTCTCGAAGTCCCGCCCGGGTCCCACGTTGACCGCCATGTAGGTGTTGGGTCCCACGCCGCCATAGACGCCGACGGCAACATCCTTGCAGCGCGCCGCGTATCCGGAGGCTTCCAGGGCATGCCACGCGCTTTCCAGAAACAGGCGCTGTTGCGGATCGATTGCCGCGGCTTCACGCGGTGGAATGGCGAAGAATTCGGCGTCGAAATACGCGACCTTGTCGAGCCTTGAGCCATAGCGGACGTAGTCCTCGCCATCCCAAAGCGACCGATCGACCCCGGCGAAGGCCAGGTCGACGTCGGACAATCGGCGGATGCTCTCGCGGCCCTCCACAATGTTCTGCCAGAAGCTCTCAGGTGTATCCGCGTCCGGAAAGCGGCAGGACATGCCGACAATAGCTATTTCCAGACCATTCGCTTCGGGCGTGGTCATATCGAACTCTCCATGAAAAGAAATGGGGGTAATGCTTTGGCTAAAAGGAAAAATGCGCACCTAGCGCGACCGCCTCAACAACGAGGCAGCCTTGCGGGCAAGGCCGACATTCGAACCGCCCTGACCCAGAAATGTCGATGGTTGCCCTCCGGAAAGATAAAGGGCGAGTTTAGCGCAAGAGGGGTATTCGAAAACGGAGGCGGCCGAAACGCGTCGGCCGCGTTGTTCCAGCAGGCGGCGCTGGAATTCGGGAACCATCACCGAACGCGCGCCATGGTCGAAAACATTGTCTTCCCGATCAAGATCTTCGCGGCCGGTGATATCGCGCCATGTCTGCACGAGAAAATCGCACAAGTCGATCCGCTCGCCCGGCTGGTTTGTCGTCTTAAGGGGCGTTGATGTGATCGGCTTGCCCTCCCGCCCCTTTTGAGCGAGCGCCTTTCGATCGATCTTGCCACTCGCTGTCCTGGGAAACTCATCCACGAAGCGGATGGCGGACGGGATCATGTATCCGGGCAGTTGCGCGGCCAGAAAGCTGGCAATGTCTCCGCTCAGGGCGGGCTTCTTCCTGCCGGTCTTGACGATGATGAAGGCCGCCAGCGCGCCTCCCGCCCCCTCGTCTCGATCATGAACCACAACAGCCTTCTCGACGGCCGCATGGTCGGAAAGCACACTTTCGATCTCGCCCAGTTCTACCCGGTAGCCGTCGATCTTCACCTGCTGGTCGGCGCGGCCGTGAAACTCGACCTGCCCCTGTTCATCCACCCTTGCGAGGTCGCCGCTTCGATAGATCCTGAGGAATTGTCCGTCGAGACACACGAAGCGGAACTTCTCCTCCGTTGCCTTGTCATTGCGCACATAGCCGGCCGCCAGCGCGCGGCCGCTGATGCACAGCTCGCCGATCTCGCCGGGTTCAACCGGGGTATTGTCGCCCTTCAGAACATGCAGTCCGACATTGTGGATGGCCTTGCCAACCGGTGGCAGACGTTGCCAGCTGTCAGGATCTTCGCCGAGCGCGTAACAAGCCACGACATGGGTTTCCGACGGACCATACTGGTTGAAGAGCCTGCACTTCGGTAGCGCGCGGAAAAACGCTCGCACGGGTTCGGAAACCACGAGTTGCTCGCCTGCGGTATGAATTTCTCTGAGCGAGCTCGGAAAGGTCCCCGCCGCCGCGGCGGACTGGACAAGCTGCTTCAAGGCCACAAACGGCAGAAAGAGCCGCGATATGTCGGAACGTTCTATCTCCTCGATGAGCAGGAACGGATCCCGCCGTTGCTCGGGCGAGAACAGGACGAGCAATCCGCCTGCGCACAAGGTGGAGAAGATTTCCTGAAACGAAACGTCGAAGCTGATCGGCGCGAACTGCCCGGTGGCAGCGTTTTCCGGCAATCCGCCCGAAAGCTCCAACTGCCATGCGATCAGGTTGGCAAGCGCCCGGCCCTTCATGTTCACGGCCTTGGGAAGCCCTGTCGATCCGGAGGTGTAGATCTGATATCCGCCGACCGGCGTCGCATCGTGACCACCGCGCGCGCGCTTCAAGGCGCTGTTGGACGTGCGCCCTTCACTCTCCCCCTCACCTATGTCTTCGGCGTAAAGCACGCGGCCCGGCGCGGTATCCAGCCCACACGCGGCGGCGGTGCGCCGGGAGGTGACAAGTACATCCGGGCGCGAGGTGCGCAGCATGTGGGTGAGGCGCTGAAGCGGATATTCCGTGTCCATCGGGACGTAGGAACATCCGAGTATCTGGCACGCCACGAGGCCCGCGACGAGATCAAAGGATCTCTCGAGGCACAGTCCGACGACACCAGGGAATACCGGCCGCCCCCCGGCAAGGTCGCCCTCCGTTCCTCTGGCGATTTCCCCGGCCAGAGCATGTGCGATGGTCTGAGCGCGACGAAGCAATGCCGCATAGGTGTAGACGTCGCCATTCCACCTGACGGCGGGGCGATCAGGGTCACGTTCGCCTATCCTGCTGATCGCCGAATAGAGAGTGATCTGGTTCGCGGCCGGGGCGATGTCGACGGACTGATTTCCGGGCAGATCGGATGTGCGGTCAACGGCAAGGGGTTCAAGAGGAATGGGCTTTGTCATTCAGGCAACTCCCCGATCGCAATAACGTGAATTTATAATATAGCTATATTGCTATTTCCAGATCCACCCGTCAACCGCTGGGCGGACGTTGTCTGGGCCTCCAGACCGTGACTCGATGATCGCGCCCGACGCCACACCGGCCTTCACTTGCGGACAGTCGCCTACTCCCCCGTTTCAGTCTCGCCCCCATCCAGCCCTTGCGGCCGGACATTTGCGATAGGAAGGGGTTCGCCTGAGAGGTTTCGATTGCAGAGGTGAGCCGTCCGGGAAAACTGCCGGTTTCCATAATAGGCTCGCTACGAAATTTCCCAACCTCTCTGCTCAATCGAAGTATATGCTCCGACCGGGCGTATCTCGCCCTCGCATTTCTTCGCCGCCTCGGTGCCGTTTCAGGCTCGCTTTTGGGCTCTCACTCGAATTCTTGACGAGACAGGCAGCAAAACCTCCGTCTCATGTGCGAGCCACATCAAACGCGAGCCCTGCATGCGGACCCGCAAACTGGTCGGTACGGGGGCGCAGGTGTCCGGGCTCGCCGCAGATTCTCTCCGCCCATTTCTCCACTCGTACAGGGCGCCGTTTTTCCAGATTGTCGGGATCGGGGGCGGCGGAGGCGACGTTCGCGCTGAGGCGCCGACAAGCGGGCTTCACCCGCAGGGCAAGGTGCCCTTGTGCGCGGTTGAACAGCCCGGCGCCACAGCCACGGCGCAAGTTCTTTTCCAATCCCGGCTGGGCACGATACTGAAGCTCAGCCGCACCTTGGATATAATAGTTAACATACCTACTGAATAGCACAGTACATTCACCCAGAAGTACTTTTCAATATAAAACGATGATCGGAATTCCAGTAAAAAATGATATATCAAGCAATATTCATGCTTGAAGAAGCCTATCATGCCATTATCCGAAAGACCACACACCCGACAACTCGTTGATCCATGATCAGCGGGGCGTCGATATGTGCTCCCTCAAACCCATCAGATCAAAATGCCGGTTCGCTTCACACGTTAATCGAAAGCCAACGGGAGAATTCCTTGATCGCGTCTTCGTTCCGGCTATAAAACGACCAGGAATGGATCTTTCTGATCTTCACGAAATCGCTGTTCTTTAGAATTTCGAGGTGACGGCTCGCCGTCGGCTGGCTGATTTCAGCTTTGGCCGCGATAAGCGTGACGCACACGCCGATCTTCGCGGGGTCTTCCGTCTTCTGGTTGGGGAAATTCGTCCTGGGATCCTTGAGCCATTCAAGGACTGTCAGGCGCACGTCGCTTGCGATCGCCTTCAATTGACGAAGTCTGTGCTCTGATGCTTCTGGCAGGCAGATCATGGTCGGCATCTTCTATTTTATGTTTATCGCTATATTGCTATGTCCCCAATCGTTAGCCGAGTCAAGGATCTGGCGAGGCGGCGCACGGGAACATGACGCAGCTCGACGCGCGCCGGACGCTTGAGCAATTTGAGGGGTCCGCGCACGGCGGACCATTCCGCATCGAGATCCGGATGCCGTGCGGAACGGTTGCCACACTCACCTTTTCCCGCACTGGTATCCGAACATGGACGCCTCCATCCCGGATGAATTCGGCTCCCCCGCGCCGGGGGGCTTATCCAGCCCCGCTCGTAACGGCCCGCTCCTGTGGCGCTCGCAGGGCATGTGCCGCTTTCTGGGAGATATAGGCGCAAACCAGAAGCTGGCTCATGTGATAGACGAGCAGAGGCAAGACGATCGCTCCCACCTTGTCGGCGGCAAAGAGCGCGGTGGCGATGGGCAGTCCCGACGCGAGGCTCTTGGTCGAACCGCAATAGAACAAGGCTGCGCGGTCGGGCGCATTCAACCGGAAGACCCGGCCCGCTCCCGCGATCAGACCCATGATGATCGCGAGGAACACCAGCACCACGAGAATCAGCATCAACAGGCTGCTGACTGGGATGGCTCCCCACAATCCCGTGACCGTGCTCCGGCTGAACGCGGCGTAGATGATAAGCAGGATCGACCCGCGATCGACAACCATGGTCAGCGTCTTGTGCTTTTGCACGAAGGCCCCGACCCATGGCCGCGCGATCTGTCCGATCACGAAAGGCAGCAGGATCTGCGTGCCGATCTTGATAACGGAATCAAGACTGACACCGCCATCGCCCTGATGCAGCAGAAAGGCGACCATCGCCGGCGTGAGCACGACGCCCACGAGGTTCGACACGGAAGCCGCGCAAATGGCAGCGGCAACATTGCCGCCGGCAATAGAGGTGAACGCGATGGACGACTGCACGGTCGAGGGCAGGACGGCCAGGAACAGAAGCCCCAGCGACAGCTTCGCCCCGAGCAGCGGTCCGAAGATCCAGGCGAGCGCGAAGCCCAGCAAGGGAAACATCAGATAGGTCGCGGCGAAGGTCATGCCCTGGATACGCCAGTTCGTGATCCCCGCGCGCACGGCCTTCGGATCGAGTTTGGCGCCGTAAAGAAAGAACAGCAGCGAAACTGCCCAATAGGTCAGATGCTTCAAGGAGGTGGCGGCCAATCCCTGTGCCGGGAGAAGCAGGCCGAGGCCGACCGTTGCGAACAGCAGCAACATGTATGTGTCGACACCGATGCGCCTTAACAAGCTCATTACCGGATCCATTTCCGTTGTTTGCCAGAATCCCGGCCTGGAAGACGAACCGCCAAGCCCCCCCCCTGTGCGGCGGAGTTCAGAACCCTGCCGCATGTCCGTCCTTGCGCGGATCCGAGCCGGCCGCATATCCGCCGTCCGGAAGCCGTTGAACCAGTTGCGCCCCGCCGAAGCCGAAAGCGTTGTCCGGGGCCTCAACCTGGATCTTGTGACCAAGGTCGACAAGACCGCGCAGCACTTGCGGCGCCATGGTCGGCTCACAGGCGACGTCCAGTCCCTCGATTGCCCGCCAGCGCGGCGCGTCGGCGGCACTCTGCACGTCCTGGTTCCACAGCTGCGTGCGCAGCAGAAGCTGCATATGGCCTTGCGCCTGAATCGGCCCGCCCATCATGCCATAGGCCATGAGAGGTTCCTCGCCCTTCATGGCAAAGCCGGGGATGATCGTGTGGAAAGGACGCTTTCCTCCCGCCACGCAGTTCGGGTGTCCCTTTTCGGTGGTGAAGCCGACACCCCGGTTCTGCATCGAAATGCCGTAACCCGGCACCACGACGCCGGAGCCGAACCCCATGTAATTCGACTGGATGAAGCTGACCATCATGCCCGAGGCGTCGGCAACGCTCATCAAAACGGTACCTCCGCGCTTCGGCGCACCGGCACCGAAGTCCTGTGCCTTGTCGGGATCGATCAGCGCGGCGCGTGACTTGAGATAATCCGGATCGAGCAGCGCTTCTTCGCTGACACCCGTCATGTATTTGCGGTCGGCGACAAAGGCATGCAGATCGCGATAGGCGAGCTTGATCGCCTCGATCTGGAGATGAACCGATGCAAGGTCATCCGGCCCGCGATCCCGGATCGAGGTGTGTTGCAGGATTCCCAACGCCATGAGGGCGGCGACGCCCTGGCCGTTGGGCGGAATCTCGTGCAATGCCACGTCATCGAACCGCTGGCTGATCGTGCCGCACCATTCGGGACGGTAGCCCGCGAGATCTGCCACGGTCATCGCCCCGCCGTTCGCCTTCGAGAAAGCCGCGATCGCCTCGGCGATCTCACCTTCGTAGAAGGCGCGTCCCCGGGTGTCCGCGATCGCCCTGAGGGTGCGCGCGGCACCGGGATTGCGAAAGCGCTCGCCCGCCTTCGGTGCGCGGCCGTCGGGCATGAAGGTTTCCGCGAAGCCGGGTTGGGCGCTCAATGACTGCGCCCCCTTGGCCCACAGCGCACCGATGACCGGCGACACGGTGAACCCATCTTCCGCATACCGGATCGCCGGCGCGAGAACCGTGGCAAGCCCCAGCTTGCCGAAGCGCTCCGAAAGCTCGACCCAGGCGCCGACCGCGCCGGGCACCGTGACGCTGTCCCAGCCATGCAGCGGAATGCCGTTCGGAAACCGCTCCGGCGCCCATGCGGCCGGAGCCGGCCCGGAGGCATTCAGCCCGTGCAGCTGCTTGCCATCCCACAGGATGCAGAAGCCGTCGGAACCAAGGCCGTTGCCCGTCGGCTCGACCACCGTCAACGTGGCGGCGACCGCGATCGCGGCGTCGACCGCATTTCCGCCCTGCTGCAGGATCGTTATGCCGGCCTGAGTGGCCAATGGTTGCGATGTGGCCACGACGTTATCGGCGAGAACCGGAGACCGTCGGGAGGGGTAAATGGGATCATGACGTAGAAGCATCGGACGTATCCTCGATATAGTATTTTTGTTTTTTCAGATGGCTGCGGATCGCCCAAACGATCGAAACGAAGGCGGCAGCAAGGAAGAGCAGGCTGATGGGCCGGGTGACGAAAAGCATCGGATCGCCATCTGTCATCAACGCCCGGCGCAGATTGGTTTCCGCGATTGGCCCCAGGATCACGCCCAGCACAAGCGGCGCGAGCGAATAGCCGAGCTCGCGCAGCACATAGCCCGCGACACCGATGAAGCCAAGAAGGTAGAGATCGGTCACACGGTTGTTGAGGGCGAAAGAGCCCACCACGCAGCAAACCATCACCACCGGCACGATCACCCATTTCGGCGTCTGCGCCACCCGCAGGAAGAGACGCATGGAGACGAGGGACACGAACAGCATCATCAGGGATGCCACGGCCATGGCGATGAACATGCCGTAGACGAGATCCGCGTGATCCAGCATGAGCCGGGGGCCGACCGAGATGCCGTGAACCATCAGGGACGCCATGAGGATAGCGTCGACCGCGGACCCGGGAATACCGAGCCCGATCAACGGGATCAGGCCGCCACCGGCGGTCGCGGAGTTGCCGGCTTCCGAGGCGACGACGCCATCTGGTATGCCACGCCCGAATTTCTCCGGCGTCTTGGAGGCCCGCTTGGCCTGGTCGTATGCCACGAGATTGGCGATGGACCCTCCGGCTCCCGGCAACGCGCCGATCAGCACACCGACCATGGAGGACCGGATCAGGTTTACCGGTCGCCCCAGCACCTCCTTCATGACCTTCCATGTCTGAAAGTCGATGGAGCCCGCCACGAGCGACGTTCCCGAACGCACACTCTTTGCGTCCTCCACCTCCGAAGTCAGCTGTGAAATCGCGAAAATGCCGATCAGCACGACCAGGAACGGCAATCCGGCCTGTAGCATCTCCACGCCGAAATCAAAGCGCGGACGACCCATGATCGGATCGGTGCCGACCGTCGAGATGGCAAGTCCGATGAGACCGGCAAGCATGCCCCGGATGACCGAGGACCCGACAAGGCTCGCCACGATCGTGAGGGCGAAGACGATAAGGGAAAAATACTCCCACGGTCCCAGCTTCACCGCGATGATGGCCAGCGGCGGCGCGGCGACGATGAGCACGATCGTGGAGATGACGGTGCCAAAGAACGAAGCCCACACGCCGAGCGACAACGCCCTGCCCGCTTCGCCGTTGCGCGCCATCGGGAACGCGTCGAAGGTGGTTGCCACCGAGGACGGCGTGCCGGGAATACCCAACAGCGCAGCCGAAATGAGACCGCCGGTATAGCCTCCCACATAGACCGAAAGCATGACCGCGATGCCCTGCAACGGCTCCATGGAAAACGTGAGCGGCAGGGTCAGGACGATGGCCATCGTCACGGTGAAACCGGGAATGGCGGCCGCGACGATACCGGCGATCGAGCCGGCCAGCATGTAGATCAGCGTGGTGAACGTGAAGATCTGCGACAGGCCGTCAAGGAAACTGTCCATATCACAACACTCCCCGTGGCAGGTACACGTTGAAGACCTCGGCGAAAAGCCAGTTCAACCCGAACGAGAAGGTGATTGCGACAAGGAGCCCGATGAAGATGGGAACCGGACGACGCGGCATCAGCACCAGTTCGAGCCCGAAGATGAAGAGAAAACTTGCGAGCGAGAACCCCAGCACCGGGATGGCGACCAGACATGCCGCCAGTGCGGCGAGGCAGATGAAGACCAGATAACGCCGCTGTGCCCAGCGGACGGTCTCGCCCAGAAACCGGCCGAAGGCCTCATGCCGTATTTTCCGCAGCGCATCGATGATCGCAATCACGGCGACCAGCGCGATACCTGCGAAAACGATCTTGGGAAAAGCGCCCGCGCCCAGGCGTTCGAAACGCGATGGAGGGATCGCGTTGGCGGAGAGGAACAGGCCGACTGACGCAAACAGGAGCAGGCCATAGCTCAGAAGGCGGGCAATTTCGCCCGCCTCCTTTGCGTGTTCCTTGTCATAACCGGGCTCGCTCACGGCGCGAGCACCTTGGACAGGGACTTGACGGTCTTGTCGAGGTTGGACAGGTACGTCCGATAGGCTTCCTGACCGCGGAAATCGACCGAGGCACCCGCGTTGTGGGTCTGCTCGATGTAGGACTTGTCCTCGGACAGCTTCTTGAGCGCCGCTTCAAGCGTGTTGCGGGCTTCTTCCGGCGCACCCTTCGGCATGACGATGCCGCGGGTCACGTTGAGCTCCAGATCTTTCCCGTTCTCCGCGAAAGTCGGCACGTCCGGGGTCTCCGCGACGCGCTTTGCGGATCCGACGGCCAGGAACTGCAGATCGCCATTGTCGACGAATTCCTTCGAAGAAGAGATATCGCCAATGGCCGCATCAAGGTTGCCGCCAACCAGCGCGCGAATACGCTGCCCGGTTCCCTCATAGCCCACATAGGCGAACTTCAGGCCATAGGCCTGCTCGATCATCGCGGCGTCCAGATGCGGCACGCCGCCAAGCGTCACGCCCATGGTGATCTCGCCGGGGTGGGCCTTGGCGTATGCGACGAATTCCTGCAGGTTGCTGTAGTTCTCGGAGGGATGCACCACGAGGTATTGGGGTGAGGCCGTCATGAGGGCGATGGGGTCGAAGTCGTCCCAGGCCAGATCGGTGATGCCGGTTTCGGTCGCCACGAGCAGGCCTTCATGCACCTGGCTGATCGTGTAGCCGTCCGCGGCGCGGCGCGAGGCTTCGCGCAGGCCCACGGTGCCGCCGACGCCGGGCATGTTGATGATCGGCATGTCGACGCCGAGATACGGCTTGATCTTCCCCGAGATGATGCGCATCAGCGTGTCCGAACCTCCGCCCGGCGACCACGGAACGATGAACTCGACCGGCCGATCGGGATAATCCTGCGCGCTGACGGGCGCGGCGAAGAGTGCGGCTGCTGAAAATAGAGCGGCAAGGCTCATCCTGAGTTTCATGTCGATAGTTCCCTTTTTTATTGTCGGCGGGTCGAGCGCCGGCACTTGTGGTGAGGAGACGATAGTAACTCAAGCAAAAGCCACGAAAACCGCATATTTGTTGTCATTAAGTTTAGGTTCTCTTATGTTGCGACCATGGATATGCGGCAACTCGAGACGCTGCTCGCGGTGGAGCGCTATGGAGGATTTGCGGCGGCCGCACAGGCCGTGAACCTGACGGCGTCGGCCGTCAGCCAGCAGATCTCTGCGCTTGAGAGGGAGCTTGGCGCGGACCTCTTCGACCGCTCCCGTCGCCCTCCCGCATTGACCGCCAAGGGAGCCGAGGTCGTGCGCTCCGCGCGCATGATCTTGCAGATCTATACGGAAACCAAGGCTTCGGGCCCGGGAGGGCCGGTCCGCGGCACGCTGGCCCTCGGCACATTGCGCACCGGAGCGGATTCCCTTCTGCCGCGCACGCTGGCGCGGATGCGAGAACTCTACCCGGACCTTTCCGTTCGCCTGCGCATCGGCATGGCGGAAGAGCTGATGAGCGAGGTCGCTTCCGGCCAGCTTGACGCCGCGCTCGTCGCCGACCACGTTGCCGTGCCCTCGAGCCTGCGATGGACCGAGGTCGTGCGTGAGCCTCTGGTGGTGCTGACGCCGCCGGGGACGACAGATCTCTGTCTGGAAGATCTGGTGCGCAACACGCCCTATATTCGCTATCGTACACAGGTGCCGCTCGCCCGGCAGATCGATACGGAAATGGCCCGGCTGAACGTGGCGCCGAAGCAGCTCGTCTCGGTGAACACGATGACGGCGGTTATCGGTTGCGTGCATGCAGGGCTTGGCTTTGCGGTCATCCCCTATCTCACATTGCAGGACCGGATAACCGCCTCCCTGAACTGGTTTCCCTTCGGAGCACCGCCGATCAGCCGGCGGCTCGGGGTCGTACAACGGCCAAGCTCCGGCCGTACCGAAGTTCTCACGTCCCTGGTTTCCGCACTGACGGAGATGGGCCGGCCGCGCGACGACAACGATTGAGCGGGCGGCAAATGCGCGGACGCCGAAGAACGCGGCCGCGCCGAGTGCGCAAAGGGGCCCGTCCCGGTCTTGGCGCGCGCGGCTCGGATTCTTGTCGATCAAACGTGTTCGTTTGATCGGAAAGCGCTCTAGTACTTCAGGCCAAATTCGCTGATCTTGTTGAAGAGATGCCGCTTGGTGATGCCCAGATGGTTGGCCGCCTCGCCGATATCGTAGTTGTAGTGAATGAGAACCTTTTCGATGTAGCTCTTTTCGGTCTCCTTGCGGAGCTCTCTCAACGAGCGTGAATCGATGCCGGTTGACGGCTGAGCGTAGTCGGTGGGGACCACGGATTCATCGAGCTCGATCTGCCCTTCCTGCGAAAACACGACGAGCTTCTCGATAATGTTGCTGAGTTCGCGCACGTTGCCGGGAAACGGATAGGTCTTCAGGAATTCGGAAGCCTCGTCGCTGATGGCCGTCACCGCCCGATTGTACTTCCGGCTGAAGCGCGCGACGAAATAGGAGATGAACATGTCCAGATCCTCCCGGCGCTCTCTGAGCGGGGGAATCTGGATGTTGACCGCGTTGATGCGGAACAGAAGATCCTGCCGGAAACGGCTCGCGGCGATTTCCTCTTTGGCACTCTTGTTCGTGGCGGAAATGAGCCTGATGTCGATATCGATGCTCTTGTTGCTGCCAAGCCGTTCGATCGACCGGTTTTCGAGCACGCGCAGCAACTTCACCTGAATGGCGGGGGACAGTTCCAGCGCCTCATCAAGAAAGAACGTTCCTCCCTGAGCTTCCTCGAAGCGGCCGATCCGTCGGCCGACGGCCCCGGTGAACGCGCCCTTCTCGTAGCCGAACAGCTCCGCCTCGAGCAGGTTTTCGGGAAACGCCTGGCAGTTGATCGCCACGAACGGACCGTCCTTGCGCAGGCTGTTGTCGTGAACATGCCGCGCCAGGACTTCCTTTCCGACGCCGGATTCTCCGCTGAGCAGCACCGACAAATCCGTAGCGGCGACCTTCTCGACCACATGCTCGACCTGCCGCATCTTGGGGCTGGCGCTCGCGCTCAACAGGGGTTCGTTCAGGTCCAGTTCCGTGCGAACGATCTGCTTCAGCCGGTTGATCTTCTCGATCTCGTGCAGCAGCTCACCGGGATCCGTCCCCTTGATGAAGTAGCTGAACGCCCCCGAGCGGATCGCCTCGACGGCGTTGCGGATCGAACCGTAGCCGGTCACGATGATGACTTCCGCCGGCACCCCCATGGCCTTCATTGCCCGGAGCAACCCGATGCCATCCATGTTCGGCATGACCAGATCGCTCAGGACCAGATCGTAGGCGTTGGCGGCGAGCTTCGTCAGCGCATCGGCGGCTGAAGCCGCGTCGTCCACCTCGTGGCCGGCGTCGCGCAGAAGAATGTGGAAGAGTTGGCGGTACTCCGCTTCGTCATCCACGACAAGTATCGACAGTCCCGGATTCATACCACGCCTCTCAGTCTGACTGTAAATGCCGTCCCCTCGCCCAGCTTCGTCTTCACGCTGATCTCCCCTCCCAGTTTCTGAACTTCGTTGTAGACAATGTAGAGTCCGAGCCCCGTCCCCTTGTTGGGTCCCTTCGTCGTGAAGAACGGCAGGAAAAGCGACTTGATGTGCTCGTCCGAAATGCCCTCGCCCGTGTCGGAAACGGTGATGAAAGCGTCGCGACCTTTGGTCGTGGATGCGAGCTTGAGCGTCCCGCCGTCCGGCATGGCGTCGATCGCGTTGGAAAGCAGATTGATCAGGATGTGCTTCATGCTTTCGAGATTGGAATGGAGAAGCAGCGTTTCGGGCACATCCAGCGCCGTCTCTATTCCTGCAATCTCGTATGTCTTCTTGCCCAGGGCGAACAGCTCCGTTCCCAGCGCGTGCAGATTGAACGTGTCGCGTTCATCGCCCGAAAGGCGGGAGAAATTCAGCAGGTTGGAAATGATGGTGTTCGCGCGCTCGATCGAATTGTCGATGACGGTGAGATAACTGGCGATGGTTTCCGGCTGCGCGGTGACCGCCTGGGGCTGGGCGTTGCGGATCAGGTAGCTGTAGCTGCGGATCAAGCCGAGAGGATTGCGGATCTCGTGGGCCATGCCGGTTGCGAGTTCGCCGATGGCCGCCATCTTGTTCTCGAGTATCAGCTTCGACTCGTCTTCCTTTTCCTTTGTGACGTCCTTCACCGTGACGATGATGTTCACCACCTGGCCCTTGTCCTCGACGGGATAGAGCGCCACCCTCAGGACAGCGTCGTTGAAGGGGATCTGTTCCTCGCGGCTCTCCCCATTGCGGAACACGCCCTCGACCATGGCGTCGTTCTCGGTGAGAAAGGCGAGCGCGGGGAACTCCGCGATGGAACGCTCCTTGAGCTTCAGCCGGTCCGTGGCCAGATATTTCTCGAGACTGAAATTCGCATTCAGTATCTTGCGCGCGTGATCGAGGATGAAGATCATGTATGGAATGTTCTCCAGGATCTTCTCCAGCTCCAGTTTGCGATAGGCAAGTTCTTCCGTTCTCTTCGCGATTTCTTCCTTCATGCGCTGATGAACGGTCTGGAAGAGAAAGGCGACAGTCGCCAGCAGGACGATGGAGGCCATCGTCCAGATCAGCGCGCGCCGCTGGTTGGAGCCTTCCTCGATGGGAGAGGTCACCCCCATCCACTTTTGTTGCAGACGATTGATGATGTCGGCCTTCTTCAGGTGAAGAATGCCCTTGTTTATGATGCTGACCAGTCTCTCGTTGCCCTTGCGGGTGGCAAGGACAACGTCCTGCTCATAGAGGTAGTGGTCCGACAGGCTGAGCTGCCCGTGCGCCTGTTCCTGGTTCAGGTAATAGAGAAGTACGGGCTCGTCACCCACAACAGCATCCCCGTCCCCCGCCAGAAGAAGCTTGATGCTTTCCGCCTGGCTGTTGGCATAGACGAACGTCGCGTCAACGGCCTTCTCGTGCAAGAAGTCCTGCGCGTAGTCGCCGGTGGTCAGGATAATCCGCTTGCCTTGCAAATCGGCCAGCGTCTGGATCCGGCCCGCGTCCCGCCTTGAAAGGATGGCGCCGCGGAGCCTGTAGATCGGATAGGCGAAGGAATAGGTCTGGGCGCGCTCCGGACTGGCCGATATGTCGCAAAGATCGGTCTCGCCGTCCTTCAGTTTCAACAGGGCATCCGACCAGACGGAGGGAACGAACTCGATTTCGATCCCCAGCTCCACCGACAGACTGTTCACGTAGTCGATGACGATGCCTTTGTACTGGCCGGATCTCGGATCTATGTAGCTCAACGGAGGGGAGCTCGCATCCGTTCCATATATCAACCTGCCGTGCGACTTCAGGTAGTCTTTTTCTTCCTTGGTATAATCGGCCGAATATTTGACGTAATCACTCAGATTGAGGCCGTAGGTGTTCTCTACCAGGTAGTTCGCGATCAGCAAAATCGCACAGGCCAGAACGATGATGACAACGACGGTTCTGGCCAGCCTCTGCATGCGGCTCCTGCCGGTCCCGGCGCGGTGGGTCCGCCCCCTAAGTCGACGGAAGGCGAGGAGTTTCCTGCGAAGCCACATAGCGTCTTGCCCTGTCAGTTCGTAGCGCCAACCCCGAAGGTGGATGCGCACGAGCGGCATCCACTGGCCGGGTTCGGCAACGGTTCGCGAAAGGGGGGCCTCCTTCTTCCCTCAGCTTTCCGACGTTGCGTTCGGGTGACATCGCGACGACATGCTGGAAGACTGTCCGGCACACCTGTCTCCAAGATCCGCGACCATGCCCGGCACCTCCGCACAGACATCTCAAATGCCGCATATGGGCGGAGGACAGGCTTGCGAAACGCTGTCGATTCGAAGTCCGCTCGGAAGGTTGTTCGAGGTTGCGAGCCGTTTCCGCAAGCACGGCGGCCTGCGGCCGGGTACGATTGCGAAGGGCACATGCATATTCTGCGTCGTTTCATTTTCGGCTTATTCTTCAACGCACTTGCACCATAGCAGATACCCTGTGCCGATACGTTGATCTGGGGCGTATGTGATGATTTGTAGCGCAACTCGCCCCCGTCGTTTGCGACATGGGGCCTGTACGGACCGCGAACCGGCCGGTTCCCGACGAATGCGATGTCGGTAACCGGCCGGCCCAGATGGACAACCTTTTACGCGATTTCGGGCACGTAAACGGTTTCGCCCACCTCGGCGCTCGTGATCGTCGTCCCAGTTTCGCCGCGAACGAGCGCCGGCAGATCCTTCAGCGCGCCGATGACCGCCGGCTTGCCGGTCAGGCGCGCGAAGTTGCACGCCGCCGCAACCTTCGGCCCCATCGAGCCCGCCGGGAAGGCGTGCGCCGCCATCGCGTCGGGGGAGGCCCGCCGGATCGCGCGGGCCTCGGGCGTGCCCCAGTCGAGGAACACGGCATCGGCATCCGTCGCCATCACGAACATGTCGACATCGAGTTCACGTGCCAGCAGATCCGAGCACAGATCCTTGTCGATAACCGCCTCCACGCCGGCGAGCTTGCCGTCATCTCCGTAAGCGGTCGGAATGCCGCCGCCACCGGCCGCGACGACGACCGCCCCCTTCTCCAGGAGCCATTCGATCGGCCGGATCTCGAAGATCCGCTTCGGCTTGGGCGAGGGCACGACGCGGCGCCACTTGTTGCCATCCTGCCTGAAAGTCCAGCCCTTCTCCTTCTCCAGATCATCCGCCTCCTGCTCCGAATAGACCGGACCGATGAACTTGGTCGGATTGTCGAAGGCGGGATCGTTGCGATCGACCTCCGTCATCGTCAGCACGGTTGCGAACGGCACCTCGAACGGCAGCAGGTTGCCGAGCTCCTGCTCGATCATGTAGCCGATCAGGCCTTCCGTCTCCGCCCCCAGAACATCGAGGGGAAACAGCGAGCCGGGGTCGTAGGCATGGCCCTGCAGCGACAGCAGGCCGACCTGCGGCCCGTTGCCGTGGGTGACGATCACCTCGTTGCCGGGGCAGATCGTCGCGAGCGAGCGCGAGGCGGTGCGGACATTGGCGCGCTGCGCCTCCGCCGTCATCGGCTCGCCGCGGCAAAGCAGGGCGTTGCCGCCCAGTGCGACCAGGATACGCATGAGATCAGTCCCCCAATGTCGCGACGAGAAGCGCCTTGATGGCATGCATGCGGTTCTCGGCCTGTTCGAACGACAGGTTCTGTTCGGACTCAAAGACGTCCTCCGTCACCTCCATTCCGTTCAGCCCGAACTGCTCGAAGATCTCCTGGCCGATCTTGGTTTCCAGATTGTGGAAGGCGGGCAGGCAATGCAGGAACTTGGCCTGCGGGTTGGCGGTGGCCGCCATCAGCTTCTCGTTCACCTGATAGGGCCTGAGAAGCTCGATCCGCTCGCCCCACACCTCCTTGGGCTCGCCCATGGAGACCCACACGTCGGTGTAGACGAAGTCGACATCCTTCACCGCCGCGCAGACATCCTCGGTGATGGTGAGGCGTGCGCCGTGCTTTGCCTGCAGACTGCGCGCCTGCGACTGGTAGGTGTCGGCCGGCCACAGCACTTCGGGGCCCGCAAGACGCACGTCCATGCCCATCAGGCAGCCGCCCAGCATGAGCGAGTGCCCCATGTTGGAGCGCGTGTCGCCGACATAGGCGAACTTGATCTGGTTGAGCGGCTTGTCGGTGTACTCGCGCATGGTCATCAGATCGGCGAGGATCTGGGTCGGGTGATATTCGTCGGTGAGGCCGTTGTAGACCGGCACGCCGGAGAAGGCCGCCAGCTGCTCCACCGATTCCTGCGAGAAGCCACGAAACTCGATGGCGTCGTACATCCGCCCCAGAACGCGGGCCGTGTCCTTGACGGACTCCTTGTGCCCCATCTGCGAGCCCGCCGGATCGAGATAGGTCACATGCGCGCCCTGGTCGTGGCACGCGACCTCGAAGGCGCAGCGGGTTCTGGTCGAGGTCTTCTCGAAGATGAGGGCGATTTCCTTGCCCTTGAGATGCTGCTGCTCGGTATGGGCGTACTTCGCCCGCTTCAGGTCCCGGGCGAGGTCGAGCAGATACCTGAACTCGCGCTGGCTGTAGTCCTGGACGGTCAGCAGGGACCGGTCGCGAAGATTGAAAGACATAAGTGGAACTCCTGATGAAGATTGGTCAGAGGGAGACGGGATCGCGCAGCACGGGGCAGGTCATGCAGTGACCGCCGCCGCGGCCGCGGCCCAGTTCGCTTCCGCGGATGGCGATGACCTCGACGCCGGCGGCCCGCAGGGCGGCGTTGGTCATCTCGTTGCGCTCGTAGGCGACGACGACGCCCGGCTCGAGCGCGACGACATTGGCGCCGTCATCCCACTGCTCGCGCTGCAGCTCGTAGGCATCGGCGGCAGCGCCGGGAGTGACGACCCGCAGGTTCTGCTGGCCCATGGCTTCGGCCGCGATGCCGGTGCCCTCGGCGGTGAGGAAAGGCCGGGTCTCCGACTGGTAATCCACCTCGTCGTCGCGATCGCCGGGACGCAGGCTCCAGCAATGGATCTGCTCGCAGACCGGGATGTAGGCGTCGACCACATCGCGGTCGCAGACCGTGAACACCGTGTCGAGATGCATCGCCGCGCGGGATTTGGGCATCTGGCAGGCGATGACCCGTTCGGCGGCTTCCGCCCTGAACAGGGTCCGGGCGAGCTCGCCGACCGTCTGAGGCGTGGTCCGCTCTCCCATGCCGACGAGCACCACGCCATTGCCGATCGGCATGACGTCGCCGCCCTCCAGGGTGGCGTTGCCGGTGTTCAGATCGGGATCGCCCCACCAGATGCGGGCCCCGTCCGGCCCGAAGCGCGGATGGAACTTGTAGACCGCGGCGAGCAGCAGCGATTCCTGCCGGCGGGCCGGCCAGTACATCGGATTGACGGTCACGCCCTCGTAGATCCAGCAGGAGCTGTCGCGCATGAAGAGCGAGTTGGGCAGCGGCGCGAAGACGAAATCGTCCGGCTCCATGGAGCCGGCGACGAGGCCGTGCGCCTCGAAGGGCAGCTCCGAACAGGCGATGCCGCCGATCAGATGCTCGGCCAGAAGCCGCGAGGGCATTTCATCGAGCCAGGCGCGGATATCCTTGCACATGGCGGTGCCGACAAAACCGGGCGTGACGCGGCGGTCGAGGATGTAGGCGCGGCCCTGGGCCGTGTTCAGGACGTCGGCGAGCAGGTCGTGGAATTCGAGAACCTCGATGCCGCGGCCGCGCATCATCTGCACGAATGCGGCGTGTTCCTTCTGCGCCTCGGAAACCCAGAGCACGTCGTCGAACAGCAGTTCCTTGCAGTTTTCCGGCGTCAGGCGCTTCTGGGCGAGACCGGGACGGCAGACGATCACGGTCCTGAGCCGGCCGCATTCGGAATGGACGCCGAATTGCGACGCTCCTTCGGCGCCGACGAAATTCAGCATCTCCGGCGCGCAGGGCTGGGCTCCTTTGGTGGAAAGGCCAAGATCTTGCATTTTTTCCTCTTTCGGCTTGTCGGCAGAGGCATTGCCGACGGTGGAAGTGGACGAGATGGGGGAGCCGACCTGGTGGTCGCGTGGCCGGCTCCCCGCCCGACGGTCCCGGGCAGGCGGGGCGCGTCGGGGGGTGGAGACGCGGGAAAGGCGTTTCGCGCGTCTCAGAACGGCGAGATGGTTCCCTGGTAGATGAGCCAGCCGGCGACGCAGGCGGCGACGATCAGCGCCAGCGCGAACAGGCCTTCCCAGACGTTGAACAGCCGCGCATGTTCGCCGGCATTGCGCCGCGCGAGCACGTAGACGACCATTCCGGGGGCGAAGAGGATCGTCATCATCAGCAGGAAGGACGGGCCGGCGGCGTAGAGCATCCAGACGCCGTAGACGGTGGCGATCAGCCCGATGACGAGGTCCTTGGTGCGGCCCCTGGGGTTCTCGTCGTAGCTCTCGCCGGTCAGCGCGATCTTGAGCGCGTAGGCGCCGGAGAACAGGTACGGCGGCAGGATCGCGACGGTGGCGATGGAATAGAAGAACTGGTAGGCGGTAGAGGCGAACAGGCTGAGGATCAGGAAGATCTGGATCAGGCCGTTGGTCATCCACAGCGAGTTGACGGGCGCACCTGCCGCGTTTTCAGCCGAGAACCAGCGCGGGAAGATGCCGTCCTTGCCGCAGACGTAAGGGATCTCGGCGCACAGCAGCGTCCAGCTCAGGAAGGCGCCGCCGACGCAGATGACGAGGCCGAGATTGATGAGGCCCGAACCCCACTTGCCGGCGATCGGCTCCAGCACGTAGGCCATGGCCGGGACCTTGAGGCCCGCCAGCTCCGGCTGGGACAGGACGCCGGTGGAGAGCAGCGAGACCAGGATGTAGATCGCGAGCGTGGCGAGGAAGCCGATCACGGTCGCCCGTCCGACGTCGGAGCGCCGCGCGGCACGGCCCGAGAACACGCTCGCCCCCTCGATGCCGACAAACACCCACAAGGTGACGAGCATGGTGCTCTTGACCTGCCCCATGACGCTGCCGAGCCCCTCGAAGCCGTCGGCGGTGGCGTTGCCCCAGAAGTTGAAGGTGAACTTGTCGTAGTTGAAGGCCAGCAGCGTCAGCACGATGAACAAGAGCAGCGGCGCCAGCTTGGCGATCGTGGTGATGACGTTGACGAAGGCGGCTTCCCGGACCCCGCGCAGCACCAGCGTGTGCAGCAGCCACAGGCAGATCGAGGCGCCGATGACGGACACCAGATTGTTGCCGGCGCCGAAGACGGGAAAGAAGAAGGCCAGCGCGCTGAAGATGGCGACCGCATAGGACACGTTGCCGAGAAAGGCGCTGATCCAGTAGCCCCAGGCGCTGGAGAAGCCGACGAAATCGCCGAAGCCCGCGCGGGCATAGGCATAGGGGCCGGCGTTCAGCTCCGGTTTTCGCATGGAGAGGTTCTGGTAGACCAGCGCGAGCGCCAGCACGCCGATACCGGTGATGACCCATCCCAGAATGATCGCGCCCGGGCTGGCGGCGGCCGAAGCGTCGTGCGGCAGGTTGAAGACACCTCCGCCAAGCTCCGATCCGACGACCAGTGCGACCAGCGGCAGAAGCGTGAGCTTGCCGCTCTTTGACGACGTGGCGGCGCCAGCGCTTTCTTCTGCTTGAACGGCGACATCTGCGACGGCATTTATATTTTCTGTGTTTGACATGTCTCGATACTCCGCATCGTGGACTTGTCCTGGTGCATGACGTCACGAAGGGGCGGTTGCGCAGGTTCGTTGCAACGGATGGGAGCGGGCATGCGGGTGCCCTGTCCCCCGACGCTATCGGTCGAACTGGCAAGAGATCCTCGGTCGCGAACGCAACGACCTGGCGGCGATGTGAGAGAGGGTTAGGAGCGGTTCCCGCCCGCGATGACGGGCGGTCCGCGCTGCACCCGAAGCCGCGAATTCCGGCCAGTTTCAGCCCGGCGACACTGCCGCTCTTCTTCGGCATGCCATCCGGAGTTGCGGCAGGAATTGGTCAATCGAAATCGCGTGGGCCTCTCGATCGTCGTCGGCTCGAAATCCCGCTGTCTGTCGTCGCGATGCTGTCTGCTTGCACGGTCCAGAGCCCGGGATGCGGCTTTTGCGGCGTTGGTCATTCGACTGTTTCCTTTTGCAACGTAGGAATTGCAAAAGGCGTGCCACAATAAAGACAAAGAAAATTCCGCGCGTTCTCGCCGAATTTCCAAATAACGCGCTGCGCGCGAGAAGAAATTTTCAGGGGAATAATGAAATTTTTTTCATTGACCGGCGCGCCCGGAGTGCCGCTGGATCCAGTCGAAGGCACACAAGACCTGTCCCACCCTTGTGAAGGGACGATGATGGAGCTGCCGATCCAGGCCCGTCCCCGGTCATCACCGATCCGCCGCAGCGTGGAGACGCAGGCATCCGAGAATGGACGGACCTTCCCGGACGCCCCAGCCCGCCCGCCTCGCCCTTGGCGCCAGGCTTATTCGTGTTCCGACATCTTATCAGGCGGTTGCGATCATACCCCCGCCGCGATCGGCAAGGAGGACGAGGCCGATGGCGGGGCCCCTGCTGTCGTTGACGAAAAGGCTTCCCCCGACAAGTTCGCCGACTGTGGGTGCGGCAGCACGGCCACATGTCCACCGGAGATCTGCTCCAGAGGCTATATCAATTGGAAATTCGTTCGTGAGAGCCCCCACGGCGGAGGCTAATCGTACCTACTGCCAACGGCAAGCGACTGTGTTGCGGTCGGAGAACCAGGCCCTTGGGACTGTTGCCATCCGATCTTGCGCGCCGTGCCACCTGGTTTTGCGCGCTACAGGTAGCTGGATTGCCGGATCGTCCGCCAACTTGGTGGCGTACGGTGATCGGTGATACATAGGCTATTGCACGCGGCAATCGGCGATAAGTGGCGGAGGAGGTGGGATTCGAACCCACGAGACGGTTGCCCGCCTGCCGGTTTTCAAGACCGGTGCCTTCAACCACTCGGCCACTCCTCCGGGAAATGCGCCCCTCCTTTGAGGGGATGGAAGCGCGTTGTCAAGCGGCGTGGTGTGGATGGGCGCGTATAACCGCGGTGCGGAGAATATTATCCCCGGACACCCGCGCCGTTAAACGGTCGCGAACTAGCCCTCTTCCTTCTTCAGCATGTAACCCAGAAAACGGACGGATTCGATCGGATCGTAACCCAGCTGCATCTTCAACTTCTTGCGCAGCTTGGAAATGTGACTTTCCACGACGCTCTCGTCCACATCCTCGTTGGAAATGCCGTAAACCGCATTGTAGATCTGCGTTTTGGTCACCCGGCGACCATGGTTGCGAGCCATGAATTCAAGGATCCGTCTTTCGCGACGAGGCAGGGCGTATTCCTCGCCGGCGATGACAGGATCGCGCCCGTCGAAGTAGACACGGATGCCCCCGACCTGCATGTCGTCCGCATCCTTGATCGCACGACGGCGGATGGCCCCCACCCGCGCCATGATCTCGCGGACATGGATCGGCTTGCGCAGGACATCGTCGACCCCGGCGGCAAACAGCTCCAGTGTCTGTTCCAGGCACGTCTTCTCGTTGAGTGCAAGAACCGGCGCTTGCCTGACACGGTTGCGAATGATGCGAGGATAGGTCGAACGCTCTTCGCAGTCACCGATGAGAAACGCGTCTACCGCAGTCAATTCATCTTGCGGAGTCGTATTTACCCAATCGCTAAACTCATCAGGCGGCAAACCGAGCGAAGAGATTCCTTCTCGTTCGAACCCGGAAGCGTAACCTGAGGTCACTATCTCTCTATCGTCTACAATGATGAACACGGTGATCAGCCCTCGAATACTCAGCCCGCATCATCCGTATGGTGTAATATAACGGACGTCAATTATTTCGGATGTTATCCAAACGCTGATTGTATTACATTGTTATAAATCCGTAAGCGGTGGCGGAAAAATCTTAATAAAAAACAATATATTCCACTTTGCAAAGAACCTAGCGTCAATTCACATCCCAGACAAGTTCTCGTAAAATTTGAAATTTCACGTGGTTAAAGAATTAAAACCACTCAACGCCGAAATCATGTTTTCAAAGACGCGCATATATACGGATAACCGCCAGTTTCCGTGCACATTGCATGCGAAGACGCCCCCCACGCGGCAGGCCGCGGAGGTTAACTCGGCAACAAGAATGTGAAGCTGGCAAGGAAAGAACAGGACCGGCGACAGCCCCCGCAACGTGAAATCGGCGCTTGCGGATGCGTCTGGCTCCCCGGTCAGGGCGCCACGAAGCCGGGCGAGGAACGGGTGTCGCGATCGGCGTTTGCGTGGCGGGGAGAAATCGACAGAAACAGGTGCGCGCGTATCCCGCGCGTCACGATTCGGCGGGCGATGCGTCGGCTGACAGCGCACGGGCCAGCGCGTCGAAGGGATCGCTGGCGATCTTGTCGCGCCCGCCCTGGCGCAGCGCCTCGTAAATGCGGGGCACGATCTGGCAGGCGTAGTCAAGTTGCGGATCGTTTCCGGGTTGATAGCCACCCATGAGCCGCAGGTCGCGCGTATCCTCGTACCGTGCGATCAGCCCCTTCAGGCGCATGACGAGTTCGCGCTGATCGGCCGTCCAGGCATGCTGTGCGAGGCGGGAAATGGATGCCAGCACGTCAACGGCCGGGTAGCGGCCGGCGTCCGCGATCGAGCGGCTCAGCACGATATGACCATCGAGAATGCCGCGGATGCTGTCAGCGACGGGATCGTTGTGGTCGTCGCCGTCCACGAGAACGGAAAAGACGCCGGTGATCGCACCGCCGCCGTTGACCCCGGGCCCGGCGCGTTCCAGCAGCCGGGGCAGCTCGGAAAAGACACTCGGCGTATAGCCGCGTGCCACGGGCGGTTCACCCGCCGCCATCGCCACATCGCGCGAGGCGTGGGCAAAGCGGGTCGCGGAATCGATGATCAGCAAAACGGAGTCGCCGCGATCACGGAAATGCTCGGCGATGGTCATGGCCGTCTTGGGTGCCAGGCGCCGCATCATCGGGCTCTCGTCACCGGTGGAAACGACGACGACGGACTTCCCGATCGCCTCGCCGAGCGCATCCTCGATAAACTCGCGCACCTCTCGCGACCGCTCGCCGACAAGCCCCACGACGACCGTATCGAAATCGCCGGAGCGTGCGAACATGGCGAGCAGGGTCGATTTGCCAACGCCCGAACCGGCAAAGATGCCGACGCGCTGGCCGATACAAAGAGGCGTGAAGAGATCGACGACGCGCACGCCGGTGCGAACGGGCGTCGTCACACGCGCGCGCTTCAGCGGCGGCGGCGGATCCCGGTCGAGCGGCACGGCACGGGTGCCTGGAGGGATGGGGCCCCGGTCGTCCACCGGCTGGCCCAGAGCGTTGACCACCCTGCCCTTCCAGCTTGCGTCCGGATGGATCGTCAGTCCGCCGACGCGATAGATCCGCGTCCCGATACCGACGGCTGTCTGCCTGTCGAACGGCTTGACGATGGCCTCTTCCTCATCAAGGCGGATGATCTCGCCATGCTGGGGCTTGTCCTTCGTCTCAAGAACGACCGTGTCTCCCAGGCACACGAAGGACGACAGCCCAACGACCCGGTAGAAATTCGGCGCCACCTGGTTGATCCGGCCGCCAATGCGCACCGGCGCCACCTCCTGAAGCGTTGAGGCGACCGTTCGTTCCAGCCGTTCAAGCTTGTTCATCGCCCAACAGTCCCATGTGCCGCTGGCGCAGCGTTTCCAGCACGCTCAACGGAAGGTGGTTATTGGGATCCGCCGCCAGCCCCTCGACACTCGCCGGAATGGCGGGTTCGCGAGCCCCCCATTGCGGGGCGTCGGGCGCGTCGTTCGAACCTGCAACGGGGAAGCGGGCGATCGCGGCTTCCGGGCGCAGCCATTTGAAAAGATCCGTCGGTGCGCCGGGCGCGGCTTCAGCGCCCGAAACAGCTTCGGCAACGCTGTCGCTTTCGGTCGGGGGCGCGGGCGTACCCGGGGCGTCGCCGGACGTGGCAAGCTGCACATCTCGCGTCTGAAAATGATCAGAAACGGCATCGCCCACCATGGCCATCCCAAGGAAGGCGCCCATCCCCACCGGGCCGCCAAGCGCCATGCCATAAAGAGCGCTGCCGGCATAGTGAGCCTGGGGAGAGATTTCGTCGCCCGTGACAGCGCGGTAGAGGCTGCCGACAAGCGGCAATTGCTGGAGCGGGTTCAGCGTGTCGATCAGATCGGAAAAGCCGAAGCCCTCGGCGTCGCCTTCACGCGCGGATGCGGCCGGACCGGCGGATATCCTCGCGGTCTGGGCGGACGCTGCCGGACGCACGGGGTTTGGCCGGGGCAACTGCACCTCGGCCCGCTCCACCGGTTTTGCCAGCGGCGTGACGGCGATCTCGCTCATGAGGTCTCACCCAGCTCGCGGATCGCCTGTTGCTGGTTGTCCGCCCCGGAATCGATCATCTTGGAAATGCTCTCGAAGGTGCGGGTGAGCTCGATCATCTTGGTCATTTCACGGATCGGGTTGACGTTTGAGCCTTCCGTGTAGCCTTGCGCGAAGCCGTTTTCGGAAAATTCCAGCACCGGCGTCGCCGGCTTGTCCGGGATGACCGCGGAATTGTCGTAACGCGTCAGACGGGCATCGCTGGCGATCGTGAACAAGCCGACATCGCCCAAGCGGTTCTCGCCCTGATAGACGGCACCGTCCGCGGTGATCGTCGGCGAACCGGCTTCGGGATCGAGCATGATCGGAAGACCGCCGCTATCGAGAACCGGATAGTTGTTCACCGAACGCAACATGCCGTCCGTTCCCATCTGCATCCGGCCGTCACGCGTGTAGGCGATGCCGGAAGTGGTGCGCACGGCGAGCCATCCATCCCCGTCGATGGCGATATCCAGCGGATTGTCGGTCTTGGTGAGGCCACCGTGCTGACGCGAGATGTAGGTTTCACCGCCATTGGCGAAGGAGACCGGATCCGGCCCCTTCTTCGACAGCACCTCGGAAAACTTGATCTCGTCGGCGCGGTAGCCGGCGGTGTTCATGTTGGCGACGTTGCGCGCGACCGTATCGAGCCGGCGCGCGATGGCGACCTGGCTCGAAAGCGAGACATAGAGCGACGACTGCATGGCTCACATACCCCCGAGCTTCAGGTTCTGGATGCTGGCGAGCAGGCTTTCGTCCATCGCCACGGTCTTGTTCGCCGAAGTGATCACCTGCAGCGCCGGCGAGGTCGCCGTGGCTGTCTTGTTTTTCATGTCGTACATGGCCGTGAACCGCGCGAGGAATTTCTCCGTCTTCTCCGGATCCTGGAAGTCCTCGATATCGATGCGGTCCGCGATGAAGGCAGCCTGCTTGTCGATGTCGGCGGAGGCGAACTCGTCGGGCAGACCGAGCGCGGTGTAGACGACCTGGGCCATGGCCTTGTCTGCGAGTAGATCCATGCCGCTGTCGATCTGGGAAGCCTTGCGCGAGAAATAGAGCGCCAGCCGCACGCCTTCGTTGGAGGACCCCTCGTTTTCTTCCAGCGTCTGACGCATGTAGGCGTCGACGACATCCTGCTGGGTCCTGTCGAAGGATGTGGTGGCTTCACCGTAGCGCGCGAAATTGAAGGTCTTGGCGAACGTCGCGTACTTTTCGTCGGCCAGCTGATTGGCGAAGGAATCGTCTTTGTCGGTCCCCTCCTCCAGCACCTTGCGCATGAACGCCTTGGCGTAGTCCATGTCTTCAAGGCCGAACGCCTTCATGGCGTAGTCAAAGAGCTGGTCGTCCTCCAGGAAGTCGTCGATCGACTTCACGTTGCCGATGTTTTCCAGATAGTAGGCGCTCTGGCGCTTCACGACGGGATCCGTGGCGACGGTCGTCAGCGATCGATCCAGGTTCTTCGTCACGATCTGGTACTGAAGCAGCGTACTTATCATTACAGCGCCCTCACAATTCTCGCCCTCACGATGCTGACGAGGGCTTTGCAAGGATGATCGCGGTCGTGGCTTGCCTCAGGCTGACGTGGTGAACCGGGGGGTCGGCAAGGCGCGGGAGAGAGGCTTAAAGAAGCAGCTTCGCCGCGCTTTTTGCGCTGGATTCCGAGTCTGGCCATGCGCCTCCGGCGCAGACCGCCCGGAATGAGGAGCGTGTGGCCAAGCTGTAGCCAAACTCGCCCTTCCTCATTCCGGACAAGTGAGGCGCAAGCCGAGCGCTGATCCGGAATCCAGAAATCAGCGCGCCGCAGGCGCTCAATTTCCCCTTCTACCTTCCCCTATCCTTTCCCTCTCACCGCCCCCTTCCCGCTCCGACAGCTTCGGGCAAGCCTCGCCCTCTAGCCTCCTGTCCATACAAACGAGCCAGCTCAAGCAGGAGGCGGCAATTGACTATCATCATCGGCCTGATCATCGCCGGCGCGTCGCTGATCGGCGGCTTTGCAGCGCTCGGCGGCAATGTCCTCGTGCTCTGGCAGCCCTATGAATTCGTGATCATCGTCGGGGTCGCGCTGGGCACCTATGTGGTTGCCAACCCGCTCAAGGTGATCAGCGACAGCGGTCGCGCCATCGGCGAAGCCCTCTTCCATTCCGTACCCGGCAAGCGGGACTATCTCGACGTGGTCGGCGTTCTCTACGCCTTGATGCGGGAATTGCGCGCCAAGGGCCGCAACGAGGTGGAGCCGCATATCGAGGACCCCGACAATTCCGATATCTTCCGCAAGTTCCCCACCCTGCAGAAGCAAAAGTCCCTCAGAACCTTCGTTTGCGATTACTTCCGCCTGATCATCGTCGGCAATGCGCGCCCGCATGAAATCGAAGCGCTCATGGACGAGGAACTGGAAACCATCGCGCGCGACAAGATGAAACCCTACCACTCGATGACGGTGCTGGCCGAAGCGCTGCCCGCCATCGGCATCGTCGCCGCGGTGCTGGGCGTCATCAAGGCGATGGGCGCGATCGACCAGTCGCCGCAGATCCTGGGCGGGCTGATCGGAGCGGCCCTCGTCGGCACCTTCCTCGGTATCTTCCTGTCCTATGCGCTGGTCACACCGCTCGCCAACAACATCAAGGGCGTGCGCGAACGCAGGCTTCGTCCCTACATCATCGTCAAGCAGTCGCTGCTGGCCTTCCTCAACGGAGCCGCGCCGCAGATCGCGGTCGAGCACGGCCGCAAGACCATCAATGCCAACGATCGCCCCTCGATCGACGAGGTGGAGAACGAAACCATGGCCCATGCCGTCATGGCAAGCGGAGACAACGTTCAGGAACTGAACCAGAAGGGAGCGGCCTGACGCCATGATGGATACAGCTACCGCCACCGTGTCGGAACGCTCGCAGATCACCGATCGCCTGCTCGATGCCGCCGGCATCTCAGTCGATCGCCTGCCGATGCTGCCTGTGGTTTTCGACCGCATGGCCCGCATCTTCGCCGACGCCATGCGTCAGAAGTCGACGTCGCCGTCCTACATCTCGGTATCCTACATCGACAACGAGCGCATCGGCGACGTGCTCGACGAACAGGAGGCGAATGCGCTCATCGCGGTGTTCTATTCGCCCGAATGGGACAGCCGCATCCTGATCGGCTTCGACCGCGACTTCATCTTCACGCTGGCCGACGTGCTCTTCGGCGCGGACGGAACCGAGCCGCCGGTCGATGACGAGCGCAGCTTCTCCAACATCGAGACGCGGATCGCCCGCACCATTTTCGATGAAGCAGCCAAGGCGCTGCGCGCCTCGTTCAAGCCCATCGCGGAAACCCAGCTGAAGCTGGAGCGCATCGAGAGCCGGATGGATTTCGCCATTCTGGGCCGGCGCAACAATCCGGCCGTCGTCGGCCGGCTGCTGGTGCAGGCGATCGGGCGCGGCGGCGAGGTCTTCGTGATCCTGCCGCACGCCACGCTGAACCCGCTGCGCCAGCGCCTGTCGCAGGTCATCTCCGGTGAAATGACCAACCGCGACAAGGAATGGACCCACCACTTCCAGAGCGAGATCCAGCGCACCGAAGTGAAGCTGCAGGCGATCATGGAAGAGCGACAGATGACTCTCGGCGAAATCGTCGATCTGGAGGTCGGCCAGGTTATCGAGCTTCAGGCCACGCCCAGAAGCCCGGTCAAGCTGGAATGCAACAAGCAGCCGATCTTTACCTGCCGGCTCGGCCGGCTCGACGGCGCCTACACGCTTCAGGTGGAAGACCTGATCTACCAGAACGAGGATCTGCTCGATGATCTCCTATCTCGTTGACGCCGCGCTGATGGTCGCGCTCGTGATCACCAGCGTCAAGATGATCGCGATGTATCGCGAGTTGAAGCGGCTGGGCGGCTATCACGCCGACTACCAGCGGATCTTCGATCAGACCACGCTGGCGCTCGACGGCATCGAGGTCTCGATTCAGGAGATCAACGTGCGCGGCGCCCAGGTCCTCAATGCGCTGGGCTCCCGCATGGACGATGCGCGCGGCATCATCGCCGACATCGAGACATTGATGCGCGATGCCCGCAAGCACCAGGCGGCGCTGCGTTCGGAGATGCGTGCGCTTCAGGCCGAGCGCGAAAGGCAGTGCAAGGGCCACTGCAAGGAGCAGAACGCCGAGGATGCGACGGGAGAGCGCAAGGCCGGAAGCGAAAAGACGAGCCAGGAAACGGTCGACCGCGATCGCGCGGGTCGCGACAAGGCGCGCCTTTACACGAGCAAGGGCAACCGGCTTGCGGTCGATGCCCAGGCATTCGCGACCGCCAATTCCACAGACATGCGCGTCCAGCGCATCGATGACAGCACCTATGCGGGCTCGTTCCGGTCCGTTTGTGTAGGCGAGAAGGATACTGCGAAATGAGTGATATCAACGATTTCGGCATTGGCCACGAAGATGGCGACGACAACACGATGGCAGCGAAAATGCACGATTTCGGGACCTCCGACGCCCCTCACGTCTCCAAGCACGCGATGCACGACGATGCGGACGATGAGGAGAAGCGCAACCTGGATACCATTCTCGGCATCCCCGTCGATGTGCAGGTGGTGCTCGGTTCCGCCTCCATGCTGGTCGCGAACCTGCTGAAGCTCGGCCGTGGCTCGGTCATCCCGCTCAACCACCGTGTCGGAGAGCCCGTCGACATCGTCGTCAACGGCCGCGTCGTCGCCCGTGGCGAGGTCGTGGTCGTGGAAGACGACAATTCGCGGTTCGGCGTTTCGCTGACCGAAATCATCGGAAACCAGGCCGGCGCGCTCGAAGCCTGAGTTGCGCGACCCGAGCGATAACGCCCGAGCAATAACGGATGAACGCAGATGAATGCCAATGTGAGCATCGAACCTCAGCGCAGGCCGAAGCCGCTGCGCGGCATCCAGAAGGTGGCGGCGCTGCTGCTGGCGATGGGAAAGACAAACGCCGGCCGTCTCCTCAGACACTTCGACCAGGAGGAGATCCGGCTCATCACGCTGAACGCCGCTCAGCTCGGGGCCGTCAGTTCGGCCGAGCTCGACGAGATCGCGGATGAGTTCCTGAGTCAGTTCGCCAATGGCGCCAGCCTTTTCGGGACTGCTGGCGAAGTGGAGAAGATGCTCGACGGCGTGCTGTCCGAGGATGCGGTCTCCGAGATCATGGCCGACGTGCTGGGCAATTCCAATCGCTCGATTTGGGACCGGATCGCGACCGTGTCGGAAACGGTACTCGCCAACTATCTCGCCAAGGAGCACCCGCAGACCGCGGCGCTGATCCTGTCGAAGATCCGGCCGGCGAGCGCGGCCAAGGTGCTGGGCCAGATGCCCGGCCCCTTACGCAACCAGCTCATGCGCCGCATGCTGTCGATCAAGCCGATCGTGCAGGAGATCATGCGCGACGTGGAGAAGACCCTGCACGAGGACTTCATGCTGAACCTTTCGGGATCGATGGAGGCCGACAGCTTCGCCCGCATGGCGGACATCCTCAACAAGATGGAGCGCGACCACATGGAGGAAGCGCTGGAAAACCTCAACGAGGAACGCCCGAAGTCGGCGGAGCTGCTGAAGGGGCTGCTTTTCACCTTCGACGATATCACCAACCTGAACGCCCGCACCCGCATGGCGATCTTCGACCAAATCTCCACCGACAGCATCGTCATGGCGCTCAAGGGCACCACGGCGCAGTTCCGGGAGGTGATCCTGTCGTCGCTGACCTCGCGCATGCGGCGCATTGTGGAATTCGAGCTCAATTCCGGCGAACCGGCTTCCCAGCGCGATGTGCTGGAAGCGCGCCGCGCGATCACCGACCTCGCCCTGGAAATGGCCGGGCGGGGCGAGATCGAGCTCAATCCCAAGCAGGACGAAAGCACCTATTTCAGTTGATCGCCCGCGCCGGCGGTGGGCCCGCACGGGTCCCCGTTCGACGCGGCGAAGCAATAGGGTGCGCTTCGTGCGGGTACGCATGGGGCGGTTTCACAAGGCCTTTGCGATTTCCAACAGGGCACGTCTCCGGCCGCTTCGGCGTGCCAGCGTCAGGCAGGAACGGCAATGTCGGATTCACAGGACGACGATTCAAAAACCGAGGAGCCGACAGAAAAGAAGATCAGCGATGCCATCGAGAAGGGAAATGTCCCGGTTTCAAAGGAGGCATCGGTTCTCGTCTCCTTTCTGGCTATCCTGCTGATCGGAAGCTTTGCGACGGTTTCGGGCGCGCAAAGACTGTCGCAGGCACTTGCCAGGTTCATCGACGACGCGGAGGGAATGCAGCTTGGAAACGGCGCCGATGCGATCATGCTTACCCGCGTTGTCGGGCTTGAAGTGGGACGGTTCCTCATCCCCATCGTCGCCATTCTCATGGTCGGAGGGCTTGCCGCGGCATGGTTCCAGAACGCCCCGCGCGTCGTCGCCGAACGGATCAAGCCGGACCTCTCCCGCCTCTCGCTTTCCAAGGGCTGGAAACGGATCTTCGGCGTGGAAGGTCTCGTCGAATTCCTCAAGGCGCTCTTCAAGTTCACAACCATCGCCGTGGTCGCACTCGTGCTGCTGCGTTCCGATCAGAACATCCTGGTGAATGCCATGTTCACCGACCCCAGTGACCTTCCGGAAACGATCCTCCGCCTGGCCATGAGGCTGTTGTCGGGGGTCGCCATCGCCACCATCATTCTGGTCGCCGCCGATCTCGTGTGGGCGCGCACCAACTGGCGGCGAAAGCTCCGCATGAGCCGGCGCGACATCAAGGACGAACACAAGCAGATGGAGGGCGATCCGCTTGTCAAGGCGCGCATGCGCTCGCTCGCGCGTGACCGTGCCCGCAACCGGATGATGGCAGCGATCCCCAAGGCGACGCTCGTCATCGCCAACCCGACCCACTTCGCCGTGGCGCTTCGCTACGAGCGCGACGAGGATGCCGCGCCGATGGTTGTCGCCAAGGGCCAGGACCTGATCGCGCTGAAGATCCGTCAGATCGCCGAGGACAACCAGATCCCCGTGATCGAGAACAAGGAACTCGCGCGCGCGCTGTACCCCGCCGTCGAAATCGACCGGATGATCCCGCCGCAATTTTATCGTGCAGTCGCTGAGGTGATCTATTATGTCTACTCGCGCGACAATGACATGGTCGTGTGATGCAACATGTTGGAGTGAGTCCCACGCCACGCTGTACCAGTGATAGCAGCGGCAAGCGCGAGCAGATCCTTGCGCACGCGATCCAGGATATCGCGGCCGAACTGCGTCTCATCGACGTGACAGACCTGATATTCAATGTGCTTGCTGGCAAGCATGGGAACATCAACGATCTGGTGCGCTCTTCGGTTGAACTCTATTTCAAGAACGACACGTTGCGCTACGGCTCGGCGGCGAATGTCGACCTCCATTGGGGATCCACGCCGACGGTCAATCTCGATCTGGAATTCCGCCACAACGGCGTGTGGGTCTATTTCGGCCTGTCGCTGTCCGCCCTGTGCGCGGGCGTCGACATGTACCACATCGAATTTCTGGAGCCGGCGGCCGATCCCGATCGCAATACCGAACAGCTGGTCAATGCGCTCAAGGACGCCCGTCTGCCCGCGCCACGCGCCAAGAGCCGCGAATTCCAGTAGTCGCTTTGCCGGCACGAACGGACAGGCCGGCGTACGGCCCCGTTCCGGCAGCGCCAGGCCGCGCATGCGGGACGACGCTCCCGCGCCCTGGGTTTCCCGCGGCCTTGTTTTCCCCGCCTTGCGCCTATGGCCGCGTGCCGGATGGCTCGCGTTTCATCGGTGTGCGGAAGGACAGGAAGGCCATATGCAGGAAGGCGGTGGCCCGCCCACATGGAGCAGCGCCTTTGACATCGCACAGGCGATATGGCGGAGCGGGTTCCTGAGAAGCGGGTTTTCGGCCCCTCCTCCTGCACGTCATTAGAGAGCGTCCGCGGTTGCGAGGCGCTGCACGGTGTTCCTCCGCACGGGGCCACCCCGCACGAAAAAAGACCGCCGCCTGGTTGGGGCAACGGTCGAGGTGAGGCGATAACCGCACCGAAGCAGAACGTCGGACTTCGGTGCCGGCCTCGATCGCCCGGGCAGGGCTGTCAGTCCGGGAAAGGCACTTCACCGCAGGAGAGAGAACTCCCTTCCGGCTCAGTGCGAAACGACGTCGTCTTTTGAGAAATAGTTGAACTCCTCCACCAGAACCTCATGAATGAAGGGTCCCTTCATCCGCGCGTTGACCCGGTCGCGGATCTGCGTCTTCAGGGTCTCGAGGTCGTAGCGTTCCAGATGCTTGAAATCGAGCGAGCGGTCTTCGTAGATCAGCCGGAACGCCTCATCGACGATGAAGGGATGAGGCGGCACCGGCAGACGGGCGAGCGCGGCGGCATCGGCGGTAAAGACGAATTGCGCCACCACGTACCCCTGAAGCCGTCCATCCTCGATTACCGGCACGTTGATCGGCCGCGTCTTTTCGTAGTCGAGCCCCTCCAGCACGGCAGCCGCCGGATCGCGCCCCTGCATGTGGGTCATCCAGTAGACCGCGCCATAGCTCGAGCCCGCCGTGACGGCCGCTATCCAGATCCCGGTTGCAAGCACCTTGAGCATGATCAGGCCTGGCCCGCGCCAAACTGGCGCGAATAGGTGCCGTCGGATTCCGCCTCGATCAGCGAACGCGAAATCAGTTCGGAGATCTCGCGCACCGCCCGCAGGTGGGTCGACAGCAGTTTCATGTTGTCATCGAGACTCGCGCGCAGCTTGCGCAGGTGCTCGACAAGCGCGGCATCCGCCGGGCCTTCGCCGAGATTGCGGCCGGCCCGGGTCAGGTCCAGCAACGCCTGGCTCTTGCGCCGTTCGAAATCGCGCAGATCGACCCCCGCCCGCTTGCGCAGTGCCCGGGTCTCAGCGACGACGGCATCGTTCGCGCGCTCTATGGCGACGAACAAGGCCTGGCGGCTGTTTGCCGAAGGAGCATGTTGCGGGGGCTGCGGAAGAGAGGATTCTGCCGGAAGGTTCTCCATCGAGACCAGACCTTTTTGTAAGCGTACCGTTTGCGGCCCGTGATCAAGAAACGAACGACCGCTGGTAATGTCGAAATGCCGGAGAGTTCCGCCGAATGGCGGCCGGCGGGAATTTGTCAACCGTTGCGCAGCGCCATGGAGCGCTGAAGCATGTCCGCGATACCGACACCGCCGGATGCGACGACCTGCTTGCCGATCTGCTCCGCCATCATCGATTTCCAGATCGAGCCGGCCGTGCCCTTGCCGAACACTTCTTCCGCGTCATCCGGCATCATCGTCTCGATGAACTGCTGGAGTATCAGGGCCTCGAACCGCTGGTTCGCCGTGAAGGCTCCAGTGCTGGCACTGGCGACCGCAGTGCGGCTGTGCATGCCCACGCGCTGGGCGTCGATGGAGGAACCGTACCCTCCCTTGCCGGCCAGGGTGTCATAGGTGTCGCCGAAGCCCGGGCCATCGGCACCGCGCATCGCGGTGGCGGAGGCGCTGGTGAGGGATTGCAGCTTCGCGGATGCGAGTTTGAGCTTTTCCGGATCCGCCGCCTTGGCGACGTCCAGTATCAGATCGCTGGGAGGCGAAATCGCCATCGTCCTATCTCCAGATGACGGGCTTACTTGTGTTTCAACTTAGCCGCGGGCGCTTGTGCGAGGCTTGCCTCACGTTTGGTAAGGACGGAGTCGATGACGAGGGTGAGCTGCTGCTTCTCCTCCGCCGCGCGCGCATCCTTCTCCACGCGGCCGAGCTGGCGCCTGGTCACCTCCATCATCCGTTCCTGACGCTGGAGCCCCTCCTCGACGCTCTGGCGCGCGGCGATCACCTGGCTCTGTTCGGCGGCGATCGTCTTCAGTCTGCGCGAGGCGTTGCGGATGAAACGGTCGTGCAGCGCCAGGTCTCCCCCCGACAACGACACCAGCACCCGTTCCTGGTTTTCCATCAGGGTCTGGTTCTTGCGGTCGAGGGATACCAGCATCCACTCCGAAAGCTGGTGGAGCTGGTTTTGCAGCTTGAGAATGCGGTTGATCTGTCGAAGTCGGTCGGACATCGCGCTCTACCCGTATTGAAGCCATGAGAAGTAGCCGTCGAGGAAGATCCTCATGAAGTCGGAAATGACGACGAAGAGGAAATAGAGGCCGCCGATGATGATGAGCGGCATGGAGATGAAGTAGACAGGGATCTGCGGCGTCAGGCGGTTGGTGATGCCGATCGCGAAGTTCACGGCCACGGAATAGACGATGAAGGGACTGCCGATCCTGAGCGCCAGGAAGAACGCGACGGAGAGCTGGTCGGCGAATTGCTCCAGTCCCTCCAGCGGCTGGATGGCGAGGCTCGGCGGCAGCCGCATGTAGGATTGCGCGAGACCGCGAAACACTTCCTGGTGCTGGTCGGTGATGAAGATCATCGCCGTTGCGGTAACCGACAGCAGGCTTGCCAGAGGGGGCATGGTTTCCCCTCCCCCGACCGGCACGCCGGGAATGTTGTTCATGCCGATCGCCATCGACATCAACGTGCCGATCATCTCGAGCGCGGCGATGAAGGCCCGCCCCATCAGCCCGATCAGCAATCCGATATAGAGCTCGCCCGCGATCAGCCGCACGGTGGTCGCGGGGCCGAGGTCGGGCATCGCCTGGCGCATGATCGGCAGCAGCATCGGCGCCATGGCGAAGGTCGAGGCAACCGCCATCAAGAGCCGGATGCGCATCGCCACGCGGTCGCTGGAAAAGCCCGGAATGACCAGCATGCACGCGCCGATCCTGCAAAACAGCAGAAACGTCGCCAGAACCATTTCCGGCCCGATCGCGGCGACGAGAAGCCCGCTCACGACACGCTGCCGATAGGCGTGACCTCGACGCCGCGCGCGATTTCGAGATGCGACAGCACCGGCAGCGTGGGGAACATCCTTTCCACGATCATGCGCACGTAAGGCCGGGCCTCGGGCGCGGCGACGACGACGAACTTGCTGCCCTGATCCATCTGCGTGCGCACGGCCTTGGAGAGTTCCGCGCCGAACTGCTCGACGAGCTGCGGATCGATGTCGAACTCGGTCACCTCGCCCTTGTTGTCGCGCTTCAGCGCCTGATGGAAAGCGAGATCCCAGCGATTGCCCAGCCGCAACACCTTCAGCGGTTCCCCGGCGGCGAGGTCGCCGCAGATCTGCTGGGCGATACGCAGCCGCACATGCTCCACCACATGTTCGGAGCGGCGCACGTGCGGCACGATCTCAGCCACCGCTTCCAGGATCAGGTGCAGGTTGCGAATGGAAACACGTTCGGCCAGCAGCAGCTTCAGCACCGCCTGAAGGCCCGAATACGAGATATGGGAGGGGCAGATATCCTCGATCAGGCGCTTGTATTCGGGGTCCAGCCTGTCGAGCAGATTGCGCATGTCCTTGTAGGAGAGAAGCTGCGGGAGGTTGTTGCGCACGACTTCCGACAGATGCGTGAGGATGACGGTGTCGTTTTCGGCCGGCACGTGGCCGCTTCGCTTGGCCTCCTCGCCATAGGTGCTCGGCACCCAGAAGGCCTTCATGCCGAAGGCGGGCTCACGGGTCTCGTCGCCGGGCACGGTCAGCTTGTCGTTCTCGCCCGTGATCACCAGCAATTCGCCCACGCGCAGCTTGTGCTGGGCGACGACCGTGCCGTGGATCTTGATCTGGTAGCTCTTGGGATCGAGTGTCAGGCTGTCGGAGACACGGATGTCGGGAACGACGAAGCCGAACTGTTCCGCGAACTTGCGCCGCATCCGCCCCACGCGCTGGGCGAGTTCGCCGTGATTGGCGAGAAGCTGGACGGCGATCTGCTTGCCCAGGCAAAGCTCGATCTCGACCGACTTCAGCGACTCCTTCACCGAATCCCGGTTTTCTCGCTTCTTCTTCGTCTCCGCCGCCTTAACCGCCTCATCCTCACGCGTCTTCTTTTCCGCCAGCTTCTTGGGCACCGTGTAGGCGACGAAGGACATCAGCGCGCCTAGCAGCGCGAAGGGAAGGAACGGCAGGCCCGGCACCAGAGCGAGAATGGCCATCAGCACGGAGGCGACGAACAGCGCACGCGGATAGTGACCGAGCTGGCCCAGAACCGCGCTTTCCGCCCGCCCCCGCGTGCCACCCTTGGAAACCAGCAGACCGGCGGCGAGCGAGACGATCAGCGCCGGGATCTGCGAGACGAGGCCGTCGCCGACCGACAGCTTGGTGAAGACATCGGCGGCCGACGAGACGTCCATGTCATAGCGCGTGACGCCGATGACGATGCCGCCAAGGATGTTCACCCCTGTGATGATCAGGCCGGCGATCGCGTCGCCGCGCACGAACTTGGAGGCACCGTCCATGGCACCGAAGAAGGAGCTTTCCTCCTCCAGCTCATAGCGCCGGCGCTGGGCCTCCTTCTCGTTGATCAACCCGGCATTGAGATCCGCGTCGATCGCCATCTGCTTGCCGGGAATGGCGTCCAGCGTGAAACGGGCGCCGACTTCCGCGATACGCGACGCGCCCTTGGTGATGACGAGGAAGTTCACGATCACGAGGATCGCGAAGACGATCAGGCCGATAACGAAATCGCCGCTCATGACGAATTTCGAAAAGCCGTTGATGATGTAACCGGCCGCCGTCGTGCCTTCGAACCCGTGCGCCAGGATCACCCGCGTCGTGGCGATGTTGAGCGAGAGGCGCAGCATCGTCGCCAGCAGCAGGATGGTGGGAAAGGAAGAAAAGTCGAGCGGCTTCTGGATCCACAGCGCAACCATCAGGATCAGCACGGAAAAGGCGATCGAAAGCGCCAGCCCGACATCGATCAGGAAGGAGGGAACCGGCAGGAACAGGATCGTCAGGACGATGACGATACCGACGGCGAAACCGATATCCCTGCGGCTTTCCTTGATGGCTTCGGTGGGTACGCTGACCCCGATTACGGACATGCCATCTCCTCTTGAGCGCATTTGCGTTGGAAGGAACTATTGCGCGCTCAAGCTTGCGCGAGGGTGGCGTGGGGAGAGAGGGACACGGTGCGAGGAGGCAGGGCGCGCACGTGCGAGCGGCCCATCCTGCGAGACGCGGCCCGCACCTGCTTCTCAGGACGGGCCACGTTCTCGGTTCCGCCGCCTCCGCGCCTTCCGCGAAACCGCTTCCTAGAACCCGGTCTCGATGTGCGAATAGGCGAGCGCGGTGAAGGCGTAGATCTGGGCGCCGATGAAGGGGCCCGCGATCACGATCATCACCAGGATGGCGACGATTTTCGGGATGAAGGTCAGGGTGACCTCCTGCACCTGGGTCAGCGCCTGCATGAGCGCGATGGTCACGCCGACGATCATCGCCGGCACAATCGCAGGTGCCGCTCCGACGATGATCGCCCAGATGGCGTTGCGGACCAGATCGAGTGCGTCTGCCTCGTTCATGTCAGGAAATCGCCACACCGGGGCCGAGCAGGATGCCGGACCCGTCTTCCAGCCCCAGCACGGTGCCGTCGCTGTAGACTTCAACGGAGGTGATCACGCCCGTGGTGCCGTTGGCCGCCGTCGCCGTGCGGCCGATCAGATCGCCGGCCTGGGAGAACGACAGGTTCGTTAGCAGCGAATCCAGCTTGGAGTTGGTCTGGATCGACTGTTCGACCTGCGAGAAGGTCGCAAGCTGCGACAGCTGCTCGGTGGAATCCATCGGATCGGTCGGATCCTGGTTCTTCATCTGCTGGATCATCAGCGTCAGGAACGCGTCGTAATCGAGCGTCAGGTCCTCAAGCGCGGAGGATGTCGCAGGCGTCGACGTGTTGGGTGTCGTCGTCGCGTAGCTGGTGGATGTGGTCGTCATCTTCCCTGCTCCTTCATGCCGCCCGGATCGAGGCGGTTTCGGACTTATTTGCCATGATCGCCTCCTCGGTCGCATAGAGACCGCGAATGATCTTCATGGCGTCGAAATAGCGGCCCGTCTCCAGCAACAGGCCCACCTGGTCGAGCCCGTTCAGGATTTCCAGGTTGGAGAACGTCCTCTGTGCCGCCTCGATCAGCGAGGCGGCGAGGCCGCGCGCCGGCCCGACCGTGTTCGGGTCCATCAGCATGGTCTGGAGCGCGAAATAGATCTGACGCAGCGGCGTCGTCGTCTCGTGCGGCTGGATCACGTGGCCTTCGAGCAGGAACACCGCGTCGCTCATCAGCTCCACCGTGGTCTTGCGATTGAAGCGCAGGACCGCGCCGTTGATGAACAGCCGTTCGCCCGCCTTCAGGACAAGGTTGATCGATTTGGTCATGCGAGCCCGTCCCGGATCATGGTGTTTATCTGGATGAGACCGTCGAAGCTCTCCGATTGTTCCGTGCGGATCGCCTCCAGTTCCTTCATCACCCACAGCCCGATCGAGATCAGATCGGCGCGCAGGGCCACCGGCAACTCGTTCCTCTCGTTCGACAGATCATCGATGAGGTAGGCCCAGACCCGGCGGGTGTTGTAGATGGCCTCGATCGCTTCTCTGGACCGCCGCCCCTTTTCCTTGGCAGCCTGCAGCTGCTCGATGATCACTCCCATTGCCTGCCTTTCGTTTCCGCGCGCATCGACGCAGAATTCGTCAAGCGTTTCGGCATACGAGAAGTTGTACATAGACACACCTTTGCCTGTGGACGCGGTGCGGGCCCGCGGCCCGCACCCGGCACCTTTCGGGAAATTAGAGGTAATTGATCAGGCTCAGCTGACTGAGCCGGGCCGTGACCGCGTAGGTGGTCTCCATCTGGTCGACGGCATTCTGCAGCCGCACAGCGGTCTCCGTCGGGTCGACGCTCTCCAGTTCGTTGATACGCTCGTTCAGAATGTTGGTCTGGATGGAGAGCCGTTCGCTGGCATTGGAGACCCGCTCCTGCGCGGTGCCCATGTCCGCCATCAGGTCCGTGACCCCGGCGATCGCCTCTCCCAGAAGCTTGCTCGCCTTGTCGGTGAGCGCCTGGTAGGCGCCCTCGCCCAGTTCAGATGTTCCCAGATCCGCAACCATCGAGAAGGCCTCGGCCAGCTGACGGAACGCGTCCTCGTTGGCACTCACCGATGTCTCGGCCAGTTCGCTGGTCGAAATCCGGCTGCGGATGCTCTGGTCGGACGCACTGGACCAGTCGTTGCCCCAGGCGGGATTGTCGAAGAGCGCGGCGAAGTCACCGTCGAGGAACGTCTCCATGTCGGCGGCGGAGATGTTCGCAACGGCCGGATCGTCCTGATTGAAGCCGAAGAAGGTGTTGAAGGCCGTGTCGACGGCCGTCTTGTTCGATCCCGCCGGCGTTCCGAAATAGTCCGCGATCGGGCTCACGTCGGTGTTCAGCCCGGCGAAGATGTAGCTGCCGTTCAGCTGCGTGTTGAGCCGGGCGACGAGGAGATCGAGCCCTGCCTTGCCCTCTCCCTGGGCCACGGAAGAACTGCCGGACGTGTCGGATACGCCGACCAGGGTCGAGAGGAAATTCTCCGCCGTGGACAGGACGTCGTCGAGAGCGGCCTGCGTCACATCAAGACGCGAGGCGACCAGTGCGTTCGTGTCCATGATGGCGTTCAGGCGGTTGTATTCGGAACGCAGGGTCACCGCCTCGCCTGTGCCGCTGCCAAGATCGAGCCCGACATCGGCCTTGCGACGCGTCGACAGCTCCGTTTGCAGCTTCGAGAGGTTGCTCGCCTGCTGCATCAGGACGCTGCGCGAGGAATTCGACAGGGTGTATGAGGAAACGAAGGTCGTTTTCATCGCGACAACTACCTTATGGTTGAGAAGAGATCGTCGAGCATCTCGTCGACGGCCGCGATCAGCTTGGCCGCGGCGGAGTACCCGCGTTCGATATCGAGGAGGAGGGTCATCTCCTCGTCGATGTTGACGCCTGTGGCGTTGGAGAGGGATTGAGCGGTTCGCTCGACGATGACGGTCTGGACCTCCATGTCGGAGTCCGCCGACTTCCGGGCGGCTTCGAGCCAGCTCACGGAAGAGGCGGCAAAGCCCGTCAGCGTGTCCGTGGCATCGAGTTGAACGCCGGCGTCGAAGACACGCGGTTCGTCGAAGGCGCTCAGGTATTCCTGCAAGCGGTCGGAGTAGGCAGCGAGATCGCCGGGGTTGTAGTCGTAGGCCGCGCCCGCCATGCCACCGTCGCGCAACAGATCGATGTTGCCGCCCTGATCGGGATCGACCGACACGTTGATCTGAATGTCGCTGGCAAGCCCTGTGATCAGCGTCGAGGCGGGCGGAAGCCCCGGACCGCCCGAATAGGTGAAGAGCCCCGCCTGATCCGGACCGCCACCACCGCTCTGGTCGCTTTCCGCGAAGGCCTCGATCAGTCCGCGCGCAATCTCGTCGAGCTGGCTCTGGTACGTCGTGGCGTCCTTGTCGCGCAGTTCCGTGAGGCCGAAAAGCTTGCCGCTGGAAATCGGCATGATGGCGTCTTCGCCGGTAACCGGCACGCCGTCGACATAGATGGCGTTGCCAACGGTTGCCGCCTGGTAGGTCGAGGTCGGCACAAAGGAGACGTCGCGCGCGGTCGTTTCGAACAGCGTCACACCGCTGTCGGTGTAGACGACGATGTCTCCGTCTTCCCGGTTCAGCGTCGTGATGCCGATTTCCTCCGACAGCGACAGCAGCACCTGATCCCGGGTATCGAGGGCATCGGTGATGTCCGCCCCGTTCTGGGTGCCCTTGACGATGATGCTGTTGAGATCCTCCAGCTGGGAGAGCAGCGCGTTGATGTTGTCGACCGAGGTGGAGATGTCCGCATCCGCGTCCGAGCGGACGCTCTGAACGAGATCGGACGCCTCGTTGAGGTTGGTCGCCATGTTCCTGGCGGCGCTCAGCGCCGATTGGGCGAGAATGGGGTCCGCCGGATCGGAAGCGTAACTCTGCAACGCGGTCTGGAGACTGCCGAGATAGGCGGCTGGCGAGGTCTCGAGCTTCGTGTCGCCGATCGTCTCTTCCAGGCGTTGCAACCCGGAGAGCACCGCATCCTGCCCGCTCGCCACGGAGGTCGAGGTGAGCAGCGTGGAATAGAGGGCGGAATTGGTGGTTCGGCCAATGCCCGCCACCTTGACACCGCCGCTCTGGCCGGAATCTGTCACAAGTGTGCTCAAAAGCACGCTCTTGCGCGAATAACCGGCCTGCGAGGCCCCGGCGATATTGCGAGACGTCGTCGCGGTTTCGGACTGGCGCGCGGCAAGCGCGGACTGGGCGACCCGAAGAGCTACGGATAGGCTCATCTGTCAAATCTCTCGTATCACTGGGGCGATTGTTACGGACGAGGCTCGCCTAGCGAGCCATGTTGACGAGGGTTTCCAGCAGGTCGGATCCCGCCTGGAAGACCTTCGAATTCGCGGTGTAGGTGCGCTGCGCCTCGATCATAGAGGTGAGCTCGGTGGCGAGATCGACGTTGGATGCCTCCAGCGCGCCCACCTCGATGGAGCCCATGCCGCCCTTGCCCGCAAAGCCGATGATCATGTCGCCGGAATCGTTGGAGACCTGATAGACGTTGCCGGAAACCGGGGTCAGCTTGTCCGGGCTCGCCACATCGGCGACCGGAACCTTGTAAAGCGCCTTGCGCGCGCCGTTGGCGTAGACCGCGTAAAGCGTGCCGTCGTCGTCGAACTCCACCGACTCCACCGCGCTTGGCGCGTTGCCGTTGGTGTTGACCTCGGTGACGGAGAAATCGGCGTTCAGATAGGTCATCTTCGACATGTCGATATCGAAGGTGCCGCCGTTGGGAATGGTGATGTTGAGCGCCGTCGGGCTCGTCGCCGTCAGATCGCCCGTGGTGACGTCGAAGGTGAAGGTATCGGTGGAAAGCGCGGGCGAGGTGTAGGGAAAGCCGCCGCCGGCCGCCGCATCGGCGGCATTGTAGACGGTGATCTCCCAGTCGGAGTCCGTGCCCGTCTCGGAGAGCTTGGTGTAGTAGACATCCAGCGTCAGTTCGTTGCCGAGATTGTCATAGACGGTGATCGACGTCTTGGCCGAATAGGTGGATGTGGCGAGGTTCGCCGCCGGCGTGTCGCCGGTCACCACGGTCGCATCTTCCGGTACGTTCGCCCACAGCAGCGCTTCGTCGGTCGGCGTCGCCTCGAGCGTGTTCTGCGAGACGTTGATCCTCTCGAGCCCGCCGGTGCCGTTGGCCACGGTGGAGACGTTGCCATTGTCATCGACCGGATAGCCCTGAAGGTAGTAGCCGGCCGTGTTGACGAGATACCCCTTGTTGTCGACCACGAAGGACCCCGCCCGCGTCAGCGCCGACGTGCCATCCTCATCGGCGACGACGAAGAAGCCGGACCCGTCGATCGCCAGATCGAGGCCGGACGTCGTGTAGTTGATCGCACCGCCTTCCGAGATCGAATAGACGGTCGTCGCCTTCACGCCGCCGGAATTGTAGCTGCCGGAGCCCTGCGACAGGACCTGGGAGGAGAATTCCGATTCCGCGCGCTTGTAACCGGTGGTGCTGGAATTGGCGATGTTGTCGGCGACGGTGCCGAGCTTGCTCGACTGCGCGTTCATGCCGGACACGCCCGTGCGCATAACTCCAAAAAGGCTCATGGAAAGACTCCGTTTTCCAGACTTGTCCCGAGCATTTGGCTTGTTCAAACTTGCGCGAGGCTTGTATTGGGAGTTTCCATGCGGATTATTTTTTTACTCAAATTTTAGTTTTCGCGTATCGGGAAGATATCTGCCCGCATGTGCCACGCTCTATTCTGTAGCTTTTCTAAAGTCGGCAAAGAAAGCCCGACACCCCAAAGGGGTGCCGGGATTGCGGATTTGCCGGATTTTCATGAAGGCTTGCGAAGGGGCGCCGGGCGCTCACTTCCCGAAGGGCTGCCGGAAAGCGGCATCCTTGCGGTCTATCGACAGAACTCGCGCGCGGCGCGCGTCCATGTGCCGAAACCGGAGGCCACCATGTTGGTGATCACCCGGCAGACGTAACGCTTCTGGGCGGCGTCGTTGTCGGGCCCGGCATGATAGCGCGCGACCGCCATCGTCCACGAGCCCTGTCTCGCGCGCAGCTGCTTCAGGAAGCGCGCCGCGTACTGGACGTTGGCGCGTGGTTCCAGCATCTGCGAAACCGAGGAAAACTGGCTGGCGTGGTAGTGGTGGTTGATCTGCATGCAGCCGAGATCGATCAGCCGTTTTCCCTGTCCGCGCGCCTGCAGAAAGATCGCCTCCGCCTCGCGTGCCGATTTCGCGAACCTCGCCTCACCCTCGATGTTGAGGGCATAGGGCTGGAGCGAGTCCTTGCGGCCCGTTTCCGTCAGGCCGACCGAATAGAGCACGCCCAGCGGAACGCCGTAACGGCGCGAGGCCGCGACCATCTCGCGCTCGCAGATGTTCATTGCAGCCGCTGTCCCCGCGCCGAGACCGGGCACGGCGAGAGCGGGAACGAACGCGCTAGAGATAGAGAGCGCCGCCGTCAGCGCGACGGTCGTAACCGCGATCCTCGCCGCCATGAGTATTCTCTCCGTTTTCCGCAGTCCCGTCACCACGTCCGCCGCCGTCAGACCCGGTGCCGCGGCCGCCCTCCCCGTTCGACGCCGCGCCGCCGGGCTGACCGTCACCGCGCCCGCCTGCCAGCAACGAGCCCTGCGCGTTGTTCTGCGCATTGGCCGTCGACCCGATCTGGAAGGGCGAACGATCACCGTCCATCGCCTGAATGGAGACGTGGTCCGCCTTGTAGCCCGCCGAATGCAGCAATCGGTCAAGCAGGTGCTTGTCCTTTTGCAGCAGTTCGACGGTCTGCGGGTTCGCCGAACGCACGTCCACCTGCAAGGTGTCGTCGACCATGCGCATGGTGACGCGCACCGTGCCGAGCTCTTCCGGCTGAAGCTTGATCTCCAGGATCTTCACCGTCGGGCCGGATGACTGGCCGAGCGCCGTGTTGGTGTCGATGAAAGTCGAGGGGTTTCCCTGCGTCGCCTGCGTGTTCGCGAGCGCCTTCGTCATCGCCTCGCCGACCTGCTGGATCGGCGGGATGCGCATGGAGGGGGCGAAATGGGTCTCCTGGCGAACCACTTCGATGCTGTCGGCGGTGATCCGTGTGGAGGCCTTGAGCGACGCCTTCGCATCGCCCGCGCCCACCGCCTCGGGCTTCACCGCGAAGCGCGAAAAGAGTGTGTCGCCGTCCTGTGTCTTTCCGGCTTCGCTCGCCTGCGAGGACTGCGCCTGCGCCAGTCGCTCGGAAATCGCCGATCCGGCCCCGTGCGCCGAGGGCCCGCCGTCCTTGCCCTGGATGGCGGCCGCAAGCCGCGTCGCAAGGTCGACAGCGCCCGACATGGTCCCAGGCACCGTGTTTTCCGTCTTGCCTGCGGCCTTGTCCGCGCCGTCGCCGGAAACATCCGCCGGCGTGGCATCGGGGTCCTCGCCAGCGGTGCCGGAAGCCGATCCTTCGCCGCCGTCTTTCGGGCCCTTCATGCCAAGGAACCGGGCCAGAGCCGAGGTGGTTGCGGTCCGGGCTGTGTCCTCACCGGCCTTCGCGTCGTGCGAGACGGCATCGTCCGTCGCTCCTCCACTCTTCGCACCTTCGTCCGAACCGCCCTTCTTCAGGAGGCGCATCATCGCGGTGAAGCCGCCGTCGGCTGTGTCCTCGGTGGTGCGTGATCCGGAGGACTTGGCATCGACACCGGCCGTTGCCGAACCGGCCGGCTTCGCGAGGCTCTGGGGAAGTTGCATGTTCAAGGTCTCCGGGTAGCTTTTTCGAGGTCGGCCTTCGCGTCATCGATATCCGAACCGGCGCGCTTCATCAGCGGCGTTTCCCATGAGGGGGCGTCCGGTGTCGCCGTCACTGTGACCGGGCTGAGGGACCCGTTCGTTCCCTTTGGGGGATCGGGCCAGTATCGCACCTGATTGATGCGCGCGAAGATCGCGTCGAGCAGCTCGGTTTCTTCGGGGTCGAGACGCTTGCGGTCAATCGACCACAACAGCGAAAGCGCCTCCTTGACGTCGTCCTTGCCGATCAGGGCGCCGGCCCGATAGAGCTTCAGCCGCAGAGCCTCGTCGGTGCCGGCCATGGCAAGCGGGGTCGCGATGTCGGTCGCCTTGCGCACGATCTCGAGCTGTCCCTTGACGAGCGCATGGTGGGCAAGCGCGATGTAGAGCGTACGCCGGCTGTCGATATCGAACTCGGCGAGCAGGCTCTCCAGAAGCGCAAACCGGGTGGCGCTGTCGGCGAAGCCCAGCGAGTCCAGCGCGGCGGCGAAGCGACGGCGGAAATCCCCGCCATAAACGGACCCCCGGTAACGCCGGAGATAGTTCAGCGACAACGACTGGAACTTCTCCAGATCGCCGAGCTTTCCGACGAGGAAGACCTCGCGGCGCAATGCCGCCTCTTCCACCAGCGTTCCCGGCATCAGCAGGCGCGCGACATCAAGCATGCGGATCGCTTCGGCCGGATCGTCGTGGACCAGCAATGCCGCGCGCACCAGCGCGACCTGGCCGCCGAGCCCCGGTTCGAGCGAAAGCGGATCGAAATCCTCAAACAACGTGCGGGCCTCGTCCGCCCGTCCCTCGATATAGGCGAGCGCGCCGCGCATCAGACGTTCATCGACCGCCGGTTTCGGATCGTAGCCGAGAAGTTTGACCATCACCGCCGGATGGCCGCCGGAAAGCAGGTAGACGACGGCGGCGCGCGCGTTGCGTGGGTCCTGCCAGACCTCGGGATCTGCCGCTTCGAACGCGGCGCGCATCGATTTCAGGAGAACCCGCTGCGCGGTATGGGCCTGGCTGTTGCCATGAGCCACCTGCCCCTGAAGAGCTTGCAGCGAGCGGACCATCTCGAAGGGAGCCGGAGCCGCCTCCTCGGAGGCCGACGCGGCACAATAGCCGAACGCCGCCAGCAGCCAGAATGCGATGAGCGCAACAAGCGGTGTTCGTGCCGGCGTCGCGCGCGGGACGTGGAGGCGTCTCATGCCTTGCCCCCCTCCTTGAGCAGAATCTCGATGCGCCGGTTGGCCGCCGCATAGGGATCTTTCGGCACCTTCAGATGACGGTCCGCATAACCTTCCACGCGCTCCACGCGCCCGGCATCGAAGCCGCCGCGCATCAGCATGTAGTAGGCGATATGGGCTCTCGCCGTCGAAAGCCGCCAGTTATCATAGGTCCTGGAGTGGAACGGCCGGGCATCGGTATGGCCGCGAATGATGACGTCGCCCTTGGAGGCGGCAAGGGTCTTGCCGATCTCTTCCATCAACTTGACGAGTTGCGGGCGCGGTTCGGCCGAGCCGATGGCGAACATGCCGAAATTCTTCGCATCCGTCAGGCTGATCAGCAGCCCGTCGTCGCTGCGTTCCACGCTCACGCGGGCCGCGACGTCGCCCATCGGACCGGAGGCAATGGCCGCGAGCTGCGAGCGCAGACGCCTCTCGGTCTCGTCGACGCCGTTCTTTCCCGAAGCCGGGCCGGCGTTGCCGGCGGAGCGTGCCGCATCCATGCCCGAAGCGGCTTTCACGCCCCCAGCCGATACGGCCGTTTCGGCACCCGCTCCGGGACGCGGTCCCGAGCCTTTCAGCGTATCGGCACCACCGGGGCCGGGTGCTCCGGCAACCGCCACATCCTTGGCTGCGAACCGCAGGCCGTCGCCGGGTGCCGGCTTGGCGGGCGGTGTCGGCGCGCTCTCGCTTGTCTCGGTCAGCACGGCGGTCCCCGCCCCGGCCGTCGTGGGACTCCGTTCAGCGCCCGGATTGGCGAGCGCAACCTGCCGCACACCGGGCTTCGCGGCGCTTCCCTCTCCCTGGGGGGTGAATTGCCAGTAAAGCGGATCGAAGGGATCGCGATAGGCATCGCCACCCTTGGCGCCCTTTTCGGTCTTGATACCGAAACCCGCCTTTTCCGGCGCGCTTCCTTGCGCCACGACCGTGCCGGGAACCGCGTTGGCGAGTTTCTCCAGAACGGCGTAAGGGTCCGCGAACAGCGTCTCTTCTGCAAACGACTGCGCGAACTCGCCCCCCGGCTTGACTTCACCCGTTCCCGCACCGCGCGAGGTCTGCGCGCTGGGCGTGTCGAAGTCCATGTCGGTGCCGGCGTCTCCCAACGGCTGGTCCTTGCCGTCCTCGTTGGTCACCCCGTCCTTGTCAGGATCGTTGAGGCCACGCCGGTTCGGCGAGGTCGCGGCCAGATTGACCGGATTGAAATACTGCGCGACGCCCTTCTTGACGTTGTCGTCCGTGACGTTGATCAGCCACATGACAAGAAAGAACGCCATCATCGCCGTCATGAAGTCGGCATAGGCGATCTTCCACACCCCGCCCTTGGGGGCTTCGGCGAACAGCGGCGGCCGGCGTCGAACGATCACCAGCTCCGTGGGGGCGCTCTGCGTCATGCCTTGTCCTCGCGCGCGTCTTCCAGGCGGCGCAGCCATGCGCCCAGTTGTGTTTCGATGGTGGTGTCATTGATGGAGACGAAGATCTCGATGCCGTCCACCGGTTCAAGACGGATCCCCGCGCCCTCATCGCCCAGGCACGCCTCAAGCCGGCGCAGCAGCCGGTCGGGGCCGCGCACGACAAGGCTCGTGCGGTCGTGCGAGCCGAGCAGGTCCTTCAGGTTGTCGGCAAAGGCCTCCACCACATGGGCGGTCGCGGCCTCTTCCAGAAAGGGCGAGATCAGATGAGCGACCGCGTCGGTCACCCGCATTTCCAGATCCTGCAGGCCCTTGACGATGGAGGACGCAAGCCGTTCGCCGAGGTCCTCCTCGAACCGCATGCGTGCCGCATCCGCTTCTTCGCGAAGGCGCTGCTTCTCGGCAAGCAGCTTCTCCTCGTAGTTTCGGGCAGCCTCCTCGCGCCCCGCTTCCTCGCCGCGGGCAAATTCGGCCGAAAGCTTGCGCGACAGGCTCTGAGGATCGAGATATGCGCTGTCGGGCTCCACGGGCACCAGATTGGCGGCATCGGCGCGCAACTGGGCGAAGGCGGCGGCGGAGAGATCCGGCAACCGGGCGGCGATGGAATCACTCATCGCACGACCTCCGTCTCATACATCCACTGTTTCAGGATCGCCGCCGCCTGGTCCTCATCAAGATCGAGCAGAGGCTCGAGTTTCTTGAGCGGGGACTGGTTGATCTTGCGGGTCAGATCCTGGATCAGCAGGCTGTGATCGGGCGGAGCCAGGCGCAGGGCGGCCTCGCCCTCGCCGCCTTCCAGCGCGGCCTGAGCCTCGGCGCTGCCGGGCAACGCCTCGAATTCGCTGATCTGGGCCGGCGGGGCCTTGGCCGGCACCAGGGCGGCCAGCGCGGGACGCAGCCCGAACCAGACCAGCATGCCGGCGACGATCAGGATCGTCAGCGCGTTGATGACATTGCCCGACTGGCGCACGAACAGTTCCACCAGCGAGATCGGCGGCACCGGCTCCAGATCCCGGCCGTTCGCGATGAAGTCGACCATGGAGACGGTGACGCTGTCGCCGCGCTTTGCGTCGATGCCGGCGGCCGAGGCCACGATCTGCTTGATATCGGCCAGCTGCGCATCGACCGCCTCTTCCCCGGCGTCCTCGCCGAGCGTCTTCATCATGCGGGCCTTGTCGACCAGCACAGCGATCGACAGTCGGTCGACACGATAGCCGTCGCGGGCGGTCTCGATCGTCTTCGACGAGATCTCGTAGTTGACCGTTTCCTCGCGCCGGTTGTTTTCCTCGTTCGAGCGGTCGCCGGCATTGGCCGTGACATTCTCGTTGGGCAGGTTCTGTTCCACCGTGGTGGGTGGCTCGGAGCTTGCGTTTTGCGAGGTTTCCTCCTCGCGCACGGTGCGGACGGAGCGCTCGGTGCGCGAGTCCGGATCGTAGATCACTTCGTTGGTGTGCTTGCGGTCGGTATTGAGGCTCGCCGTGACGCTCACTTCAAAGTTGTCGAGGCCGAGATAGGGCGTCAGCGTGGTGCGGATGTTCTCCTGGATGCGGGCGTTCACCGCTTCCTCGAGCGAGGCCATCATGCCGGCCGAGGCATTGGCGGGATCCTTGCCGGTGGCAAGCATCGTGCCGTGGGTATCAAGAACCGTGACCTTGTCGGCCGTCATTCCGGGCACCGCGGCGGCGACCAGGTGGCGGATGGCCTCCGCCGTCTTCACCTCGTCCGCGGAATCCATGCGGATCACGACGGAGGCGGATGGCGGTTGCTGGTCCCGGCGGAAAGATCCCTTCTCCGGCATGACGATATGAACCCGCGCCGCCCTGACCCCGCTCATGAGCTGGATCGTGCGGGCGATCTCGCCTTCCAGCGCCCTGACCCGGGTGACCTCCTGCATGAAGGAGGTGAGCCCCAGCGAGCCGATCTGGTCGAAGAGTTCATAGCCGGCTTCCGCCCCGCGCGGCAGACCGCGTTCGGCGAGCAGCATGCGGGCGCGCGCGGTTGCGGAATGATTGACGAGAACGGCGGTTCCTTCGGCATTGATGTCGTAGGGAATGCCGGCGTCCTGGAGGGCGGCGCCGATGCGGCTGACGTCCTCGCCCTCGAGCCCGGTATAGAGCATGACCATTTCCGGTCGGCTCAGATAGTAGGCGCCGAAGCCGACGGTCATCATCGTCGCAAGCCCTATCAACGCCAGGGCAATGAGCCGTTTCGGTCCCAATTCAAGAAGATTGGACCAGAGCTTTTCAGCGTGTTCGCGACCTGGCATCGAGCACCCCTGTCAACGGTCGGATTATCGGTTGCCCAGACTATGGAAGACCAAGCTTGCGCGGACATTGCGCGTGGTGCGCCAGGATGGTTCTCGGACAAAAAAGGCCGCGCCCCCCGGAGGAGGCGCGGCCCGTATTCGACCGTAGAACGGTCCCGGTGTTCTTACTTGAACAGCGAGAGGATGTTCTGGCTGGACGAGTTGGCGATCGACAGCGCCTGAATGCCGAGCTGCTGCTGGACCTGAAGGGCCTGCAGACGGGTGGACTCTTCGTTCATGTCGGCATCGACCAGCTGGCCGACACCACGATCGAGGGCATCCGTCAGCGAGGACACGAAGTCCCGCTGCATTTCGACACGGCTCTTGGCGGCGCCGAGCGCGGTGGCCGCGTCGGTGATCTGCGCAAGAGCGTCATCGACGTCCTTCACCATGCCTTCCAGCGTCGTCAGATCGGCGGCGGAGTCGGTCAGGGCGGAGATGTCAATGGTGGCGACGGCGTTACCGTTGGCCTGGGCCTTGTCGAGGATGCCGGACTGGTCCGCATCATCGTAAAGCTCGGTCTCGGTGATATCGACCTTGATCTTCTCGATCGTGATCACGCCGCTGTTGCGGCTGAACGAGGCGACCACTTCCTTCGTGGCATTGTAGGCCGCGTCACCGGAGTCGACCGACAGCCAGTTCTCGTTGTTGAAGACCGCGGAGTCGGCGATCGAGCGCAGGTTGTCCTGCAGAGCGCTGATTTCCTTCTGGATCTTCGCACGATCCAGTCCCGGCTCGCTGGCCGCGACGAGCTTCGACTTGATCTGATCGACGATGTCGACCGTGCTTTCCATGGCCGTGTACATGGTGTCCATCGTCGCGGCGCCGAGGCCGAGAGCGTCTTCCACCGCGGAGAGAGCCAGATTGTCGGAGCGCATGGTCGTCGCGATGGACCAGTAGGCCGCATTGTCCTCGGCAGTCGACACGCGATAGCCGGTCGCGATGCGGTTCTGAACTTCATCGAGAGACTTGTTGGTGGAGCTCAGGGTCTGCAGTGCGGTCATCGCCGAAGCGTTGGTCATCAAGCTAGACATTTCATGTCCCTTTCAAAGAAAAGATTGGATGGGACATACCGGGTTCGCGCCGGTACGGCAGGGCGGCATCATGCCTTCGGACCTGTGGTTGGTTCGTGGATCCAACCTGCCGTGCTTAGGAGACTGACACGCGGAGCTTGCGCGAACCTTGCGCGGCCCGATTGCGTGTCAGAAAAAAGATCGTACCAGATTCCCGACCAGAAGGTTCCATCCATCGATCAAGATGAAGAACAAGGCCTTGAACGGCAGGGAGATCACGGTCGGCGGCAGCATCATCATGCCCATCGACATGGTGATGGTCGCCACGATCATGTCGATCACCAGGAACGGCAGCACGATCAGGAAGCCGATCTCGAAGCCGCGTCTGAGTTCTGAAATCATGAAGGCGGGAATGAGAACGCGAAGCTCCACCTCCTCCGGGCTCGCCGCCGGCTTCTTCGTCACGCGATTGGCCGCAAGATCGTCGAAGAGCACAAGATCGCGTTCGCGCACCTGCGTGAGCATGAACTCGCGGAACGGCTGCGTGATCTTCGTGTAGGCTTCCTGTTCCGTGATCTTGTTCTGCATCAAGGGCTCGACGCCGTCATTCCAGGCTTTGTCGAAGGTCGGTGCCATGACGTAGAAGGTCATGAACAACGCCAGCGAGATCAGGATGAGGTTTGCCGGCGTCGTCTGAAGGCCGAGCCCCGAGCGCAGGAACGACAGCGCCACGGCAAAGCGGGTGAAGCTCGTCACCATGATCAGGATGCCGGGAGCGACGGACAGCACCGTCAGCAGCGCCGCGATCTGGATGATCCGCCCCGCCGCGCTGCCATCGCCTTCGGGGATCAGGCTGGAAAGATCGGGAACCTGCGCGGCGGCTGCCGTCGCGGTGAGGGCCACAATCATTGTGGCAAGAACCAGTCGCTTCATTGGACCACCAGCGATTCAAGGATGAGTTCGCGGACCAGCCCCTTGGAGCGAATTTTCGCCCGCTCGTTCAGATCCTCGCGCAGGTGCTGGAGACCACCCGCGCCCTCGATCTGCGACAGGGTGATGGTTCTCAGATAGGCGAGAACGTCCTGCTCTATCCGGCTGACCAGAAGGCTCGCCTCCTCGTTCGCCTCGTCCTTCAGGATCACCGAGGCCTGGAGACGGATCCACGTGTCGCGCGGGGCGGCGAGGTTCGTCACCATCGGCATCAGCGTTCGAAGCTGTGCGTTTGACACGTAGATGGGCGAGAAGCTCGTCTTGCGCGCGGACTGGGAGGCATTCAGGGCGACGGAGTCGCGCACCGTTTCCACCATCTGCAAGCCGATCAGGCCGCCGGCTCCCGCCGCCAGCGCCGTCAGCAGCACAAACCCCAGGAAGGTGCCCGCGCGACCTGCTCCGCTTGTGCGCGCGGCGGGCGCGGGTTCAAAGAAAGTTTCGGACATGGGCCGGGCTCCTAGAACGGGTTGACGATGTCAAACAGCTGCTGGCCCCAGCCCGGCTGCTGGACCTCGCTGATGCGCCCGCGTCCGCCGTAGGAGATCCGGGCCTCCGCGATCTTGTCGTATTCGATCGTGTTGTCGCCGGCGATGTCGCGCGGGCGCACGATGCCGGCCACGTGCAGGATCCGCATCTCGTAGTTGACGCGCACCTCCTGGGAGCCGGAAATCAGCATGTTGCCGTTTGGCAGACGCTCGGTGACGACCGCGGCGACCTTGAGCACGATTTCCTCGGAGCGGTCGATCGACCCTTGCCCCGTGGAAGACGATCCGCTCGTCGTACCGCCGGAAATGTCTCCGGAACCGGAATCGCTGGTGGTGTTGTAGGAGCCGCCGAGCTTCACGTCGGTGGACGAGCTCTTGGCCCGGTCCGAGGTGTTGTCGAGTTCGGCCTTGTCGTCGATGGCGATCTTGACGGTCAGCACGTCACCGACCTTGCGGGCGCGGGGATCGCGGAAGAAATCGTTGCGATCCGCAACCCACAGGGAATTGTAGTCCTTGCGCGTCATTGGCGCGAACGTCTCGGTCGGGATGGTCGTGCGCACGGGCCGAAGCCCCTCGCCGACCGCCGACATGCGCGGTTCGCGTCCGAGATCCTTCAGCTGGCCGGCGCAACCGCCCAGAAGGAGCGTGGAAAGCACAAGCGCGACCGGAACGCCTGGGCCGCGAAAAACGGAGCGGGTGCGCATCACGAGCCCTCACCCAGTTTCGCATTGGTGAGGCTTGCCATGGACTGCGCGAGCTGAGCGGCGCGTGCGGGCTCCATCTCGTTGAGAATGGCGCTGGCATCGCGCGGCTTCAGCCGTGAAAGCACCGCGACCGCGATCTCCTCGTCGAGGGTCGCGAGCTGCTCCGCGGCCGCATCGGGTCGCATCTTGCCATAGATAGAGACAACATGGTCCTCGACGGCGGCGAGGATCTTGTTGCGCTTTTCCACCCATTCCTGGAACTGCGCGCGCTTCCTCTCCAGCGCATCTATCTGCTGTCGCAGGGAATCCTGCAGGGCCAGAAGCTTCCAGGTCTGCCAGGCGATCCGGGCTTCGGCGGTCGCATCTGCGGTATTGCGGCAATAGGCGGCCACATCGCTCTCCTGGGTTGCGGCTTGTGTGTCGGCAGCGGGCGCATCGCTGTGCGCGGCCGCACCGGCGCCTGGCGCGGGAGGGGACTGTTCGGCGGCGCCGGCGGCGGACGCCGCAAACAGCGTGGCCAACAGCACGGGGGCCCATCTGCGCCCCGGGCGGATCGCGGAAATGAAAGTCATCGACGCACCGTCTCTCCATTCGCTTCAGGAACCGGAGCCGGGCTCATCCCGGCGCCGTACCGCCCGCATTGCAGCGGACGGTTCGCAGCATGGAGGGTCTGGCTTGTGCGAGGCTGGGGTGGAGAAAAGCGGAGGATTTCAGAAACGCTCGGGAAGCGGCATGCCGGCAATGCTCCACGCGCCAGCAATGCTCCACGCGGACGAGCACTCTATGCCTGCCACGTGCGCAGCACCCTCCACCGTCATTGCCCGGCACGGTCCGGGCAATCCATTGCCGTGTCCGACATAGGCGAGCGTGGCATCGATCACCCGGATTTCGCCGGTTGATGACGATAGAGCGGCAGGGACCCGCCCGCGCTCCCCCTACTGGATCACCAGTTCCGCCTGCAAGGCGCCCGCGGTCTTGATCGCCTGGAGGATCGCGATGATGCCGGTGGGCTTCAGCCCGATGCGGTTGAGACCGCGCACCAGCGTCTGCAGGTCGGAGCCGCCGACAATGGCCATTCGTCCGCCCTGTTCGTTGGCATCGATGAAGGTGCGCGGCACGACGGCCGTCTGCCCCCGTCTGGCGAAAGGTGCGGGCTGGGACACCTGGGGCGTTTCCACCACACGGACCGTCAGGTTGCCGTGCGTCACGGCGACGGTCGAGATCTGCACGTTGCGGCCGATGACGACCGTTCCGGTGCGCTCGTCGATGACGACGCGGGCGGGCTGGTCGGGCTGCACGAGAAGGCCCTCGATCTCGGCGATGAAGCGCGTCACGCCGACGCGCTTGGGCATGCGCAGGACAACCGAGCGGTAGTCGCGCTCGCGCGCCACGCGAACGCCGTAACGCTCGCGGGTATAGGTGTTGATGGCGTCGGCCATACGAACGGCGGTGCGAAAATCGGGGTTGTTGAGCTCCAGAACCAGCGCGGGGATGTCGGCGAAGCTGTCGCCGATTTCCCGCTCGATCACGGCGCCGTTGGGAATGCGGCCGGCCGTCGGCGTCCCGTCGGCCAGGCTTTCGGCATCGCCAGCGGCGGAAAACCCGGAAACGGCGAGCGGCCCCTGCGCCAGCGCGTAGACGGCCCCGTCCGCCGCCATCAGCGGCGTCGCGATCAGCGTGCCGCCCTTCAGCGAGGTCGCATCGCCCAGCGAGGAGACGGAGACATCCACCCTGCCCCCCTTGCCGATGAAGGCGGGGAGATCCGCCGTGACGACGACGGCGGCGACGTTTCGCGTCCTCAGCCGCGCGTTGCGGACATTGACGCCCATGCTGTCGAGCATCGATTGCAGCGACTGCTCGGTGAACGGCGCGTTGCGCATGCTGTCGCCGGACCCGTTGAGGCCAATGACGAGACCGTAGCCGACGAGCTGGTTCTCGCGCACGCCCTGAAGGCTCGCGATATCCTTGATGCGCGCCATGGAGTGGGCGGGACCGGCAAGGGTCAGGCCGAGAAGGAGGCAAAGCAGAAGACGCATCACTCGTTTCCTATCAGGACGGTGCCGTCGGACTGAACGGTGCCGAAGACGGTCAGTCCGCTATCGAGGTTGCGGACCTTGATGACATCCCCCACAGCGCCGCTCTGCACCGCTTCGACCTGCGCCACGATGATGAGCCCGCCGTCGTGGAAGACGAGCCGCGTCGGTTGTCCTCGCTTGACGAGTTCGGGAACCGCCACGGCATTGAGCGGGATCGGCTGGCCCGGCAGCAATGTGCGTCGGGCCTCCATGCCGGCGAGATCGGCGCGGTTGACCACGACGGCGAAGCGCTGGATCGTCGCATCCGGAAACCGCCGTTCGACGATCATCGACGGCTCGATCGCATCGCCCGGGTGGATCGTGGCGCGCGGGACCGGCAGATCGATGCCGGCCGAAGCGGCACCCGTACCCGCCGCGAATGCGGCGAGCGCCAGTGCCAGGGCCCGCGAGAGAACGTCGAGCTTGCCGTTCCGCGTTGTCGTTGCCTTCGTGGCGAACATTACCGATCCCCTGTGCTTGACCCTTGACGCTTGACCGTTGGCCCCAGGCGCCGCCGCGGTGCGTCTGGTTGTCGACCGGACCGGTTCAGTCCGATCGAAACGGGCTCTAGCGGATGCCGTTGGTGACGGTGCCGGCCATCTCGTCGGCGGCCTGGATCACCTTGGAGTTCATTTCGTAGCCGCGCTGGGCTGTGATCAACTCGGTGATTTCCTTGACCGGATCGACGTTGGAGCTTTCCAGATAGTTCTGGCGCACGATGCCGAAGCCGGGATCGCCGCCGACCCCGTCGACCGGCGTTCCCGAAGCCGGTGTCTCGCGAAAGAGATTGCCGCCGACAGGTTCCAGTCCGGCATCATTGGCGAAGGTCGCGAGCGAAAGCTGGCCCAGTTCGCGCGGCTTCACCTCGCCGTCGACCTTGGCGTAGATCTGACCGGATTCGTTGATGGTCACCTCGATCGTCTCGGGCGGAAAGACGATGGCCGGCTCCACAGTGTAGCCGTCGAGCGTCACCAACTGGCCTTCGTCGTTCTTGTTGAAGGAGCCTGCCCGGGTGTAGAGCGTCTCGCCATCCGGCCCGGTGATCTGGAACCAGCCGCGGCCATCGAGCGCCACGTCGAGCGGATTGTCGGTGTTGGTCAGGCTGCCCTGTTCGTGCAGCTTGCGAATGGCGGCCGTGCGCACGCCAAGGCCGAGCCTCGCGCCTTCGGGAACCACATCCTCGCCACCCCGGTTCGGCACGCCCTGCAGGCGGTCTGCCTGATAGAGCAGGTCCGTGAATTCGGCACGCGCCCGCTTGAAGGCGGTCGTGTTCATGTTGGCGATATTGTTGGCGATGACCTCGAGGTTGGTCTGCTGGGCGCTCATGCCCGTCGCCGCGATCGCAAGCGCTTTCATGCTTCAACTCCTGATGGCAGGCGCCCGCGTTCCATCAGGGACTTGCGGGCATTGAATTCGGGAAATCGGAGGGCTTCGACGCGACGCGTCAGATCGCCATGCGGGAGACTTCCTGGTATGCCGAGACGACCTTGTCGCGGATGGCGATGGCGGTCTGCAGCGTCGTCTGCGCCGACATCACGGCCTCGACCACCTGCTGGGCGGAGGCCTTTCCCGATACACCGGAGATCGCGGCGGCCTCGCCGTCCTTCAGGGTCTGCACAGCTTCCATGGAAACGTTGGCGAGCGCATCGGAGAAGCTGACTTGCGAAGCTTCCTGCACGCTCTGCGCGCCGCCGACCGGTTGGCCGTAGACGGTTTGGGAAACCTTGCTCGTCGAGGCGCCGTCGGAAACGGTGCGCAGGGCGTCGATTGCGTTGATCATCACGAATTCCTCAGAAGGTCGATTGTGCGCATCAGCATGGAGCGGGTCTGCGTCACCATCTTCAGGTTGGCCTCATAGGACCGACTGGTTTCGCGCATGTCCGCCATCTCGATCAGGATGTTGACGTTCGGTTTCTTGACGTAGCCGTCGACGTCGGCGGCCGGATTGCCGGGCTCGTACTCGACGCGGAACGGGGAATCGTCCTTGCCCACGTCCTTGACCCTGACGAGATCGGCGTTCTCCACGCGGTTGAACTCGTTCTCGAAGGTCACGGTCTTGCGCCGGTAGGGATCGGAGCCGGCGGTCTTGCCGGTCGAATCCGCGTTGGCGATGTTTTCGGAAACAACGCGCATGCGCTGCGACTGGGCATGAAGCCCGGAAGCCGCGATCGTCATCGATGCGCTGAGTGGATCTGCCATGGCCCTTATCCCTTCACCGACGTGAGGATCATCTGATGGAACGACTTCAGGATGGAGGTCGTCAGCGCGTGCATCTCGCCGACCTCCGTCGCCTTGACCATTTCCTGTTCAAGGGAGACGGAGTTGCCCGAATAGCTGACCTGCCAGGTCTCGCCCTTTTTCACTTCGGTGCTTTCACTGGTCGCTGCCGCGCCGCCCATGTGGCCGTCATGGGTCGCGATCATCGGCATCGCCATGTCATCGAAGACGGCGGTGAACGGCGTCACGTCCTTCGCCCCGTATCCGGGGGTGTTGGCGTTGGCGATATTCTCCGAAATCGCGGCCTGGCGGACCGAAAGCCACTCGTTGCGCTGCGAGGCGAGAGAAAAGAGATAGACAGGTTCCACGGACACTCTCCGGTATTCCCAATGTCGGAACCCGGTTTTAGGTGCCCAAGCTTGTCCGAGGCTGGCCGGATGCGGAAAGGCGGAGGAAGACGGGCGGGATCGGCCCGTGACCCCGCGCCGCACGGCAGCCATCGTCCCCCTGTCTCACCGGCGCACTTTCGCATCCCGCCCAAACGAAAAAGGCCGCGCCCTTGTCGGACGCGGCCCATTCATGCGTTTCTGCGATCAGCGACCAGCCGGCCTAGCGCACCAGAATGTTGCGGAACTGCCAGGGATCGCTGGTGTCGAGGTCTTCGGGAAAGAGCCCCGGACGATCATCGAGCGGAGTCCAGTCGGTGTAGTAACCCTTTACTGGTCCCAGATAGGGCTTCTGGATCTCCAGACACCGCTGGAAGTCCATCTCGTCGGTCTCCACGATGCCCGCTTGCGGGTTTTCCAGCGCCCAGACCATGCCGGCGATGACGGCGGAGGTCACCTGCAGGCCGGTGGCGTTCTGGTAGGGCGCGATCTCGCGGGTTTCCTCTATGGAAAGCTGGGAGCCATACCAGTAGGCATTCTTCGCGTGGCCGTAGATCAGCACGCCCAACTCATCGCAGCCGGAAACGATTTCGTCCTCTTCCAGAAGATGGAACGTCTCCTGGATCTTGCCGGCGCGCCCAAACAGTTCGTGCAGCGAAAGCACCGCGCAATTGGCCGGATGGTAGGCGTAGTGACAGGTCGGACGGTAGACCGCCTTCCCGTTCTCGCGCACCGTGTAATAGTCGGCGATCGAGATCGACTCGTTATGCGTGACGAGAAATCCGTATTGCGCGCCCGGTGTCGGGCACCAGGTGCGCACGCGGGTATCGGCGCCGGGTTGCTCCAGGAAGATCGCCGCCTGGCAGCCGGTGTCGAAGCCGGACGCGTTTTTCGGGATCCATTTCTCATGCGTTCCCCAGCCGAGCTCCGAAGGCTGGAACCCTTCCGCGATGAAGCCGTCGACGGACCATGTGTTCCAGAACTCATCGAGCGGCTTGGGCGTATCGGCGAGCTGCGTGTCGCGCTCGGCGATGTGGACGCCCTTGACCCCCAGATCGCGCATCAGCGCCGCCCAGCCCTCGCGCGTTGTCGGCACCTCGGTCTCAAGGCCGGTGTCGCGGGCGATGTCGATCAGCCCCTGCTTGACGAACCACGAAACCATGCCCGGATTGGCGCCGCAGCACGAAACCGCCGTCGTGCCGCCGGGGTTGTTCCGCTTTTCCCCACGCACCGCTTCGCGCAGCGCATAGTTCGTGCGCTTCGCGTTGTCGGCCTCGGTGTTGAAGTAGAAACCCAGCCACGGCTCCGTCACCGTGTCGATGTAGAGCGCGCCGATCTCGCGGCACAGCTTCATGATGTCGAGCGAGGAGGTATCGCAGGACAGGTTGACGCAGAATGCCTGCCCCTCACCCTCGCTGAGCAGCGGCTTCAGGACGTCGCGATAGTTTTGCGGGGTCAGCGTCGTCTCGTCGTAGCGGTAGCCGCGCTCGTCCACCAGCGCGCGATGCGCGGTGTCGGGCGAGATGACGGTGAAGCGGGTCTTGTCGAAATTGAAGTGTCGCTCGATCAGGGGCAACGTGCCGGAACCGATGGAGCCGAGGCCGATCATGACGATCGGGCCGGTTATCGTGGCGTGAACTGGCCAGTCGGCCATCGTTGTCCTCCGTTTCGTTCGGAAAAGGAATCGCGGGGCCTCATCCGGCTCGCGATCGGAAGGTCGGCCACAGGTCGCGGTATTCGCGAGCCGACAAGGAGTGCGGTTTCCCGCAGTTGCCGAATAGGCTTAGGCAAGCCTTGTCGAGGCTGTCAACCGGCAAGCCCGGTCTGCCGCCGAATGGCGCACATCCGGCGGACGGGACAATCGCCCAAACGATGTCCCTCCGCGCGACCCGTTACGCCGGTGCTCAGCGCACCGGCGGCCAGGGTTTGAGAATGGCACCGACTTTCGCCCCCTCGACAGCCGCGAAATGCTGCGTGGCAAGCGGAGCGGCAGCGCGAAGGGTGCCGGAGGCTCCGTCCAGGGCGCCGGTCGCAAGCTCGTGGGCCAGAAGGCGGTGCTGATCGTAGGCACCGGGCATCGACAGAGCGCCGGTATGGGCTGCGGTGAAGCCGAAGCGGGCATAGTAGGCCGGATCGCCGACCAGGATCACCGCCTCATGCCCGCCGACCGCCGCCTTGTTCAACGCGGCCCGCATCAGCCGCCCGCCAAGCCCCGCCCCCTGAAGCACGGGCGAGACCGCGAGAGGACCAAGCAGCAGAACGGCCCGGCCATCGCCGGTCACCGCACGCCACAAGCGCACGGTGCCGACAAGTTCGCCCTCCTCTATCGCGGACAGCGCGATCTCGGGAAGACGGCCTTCACGCAAACGCTCGGACGGCTTTTCGAACCGCGAGGGCCCGAACACGCGGTCGAGCAGGTCTTCGCGCGCCGCGGCATGCCACGGCGCCTCGTCAACGACATCGATCATCGCGCCAGTCCCTCAACCGGTCAGATGACGTAGGCGGCGAGCGGCGCGAAGCCGTTGAAGCCGACCGACGAATAGGTGGTCGTATAGGCGCCGCAGGCCTCGATCAGCACCTTGTCGCCGATCGACAGCGACACGGGCAACTCGTAGGGCACCTTCTCGTAGAGCACGTCGACGCTGTCGCAGGTGGGGCCTGCGAGCACACACGGCGCGGTGTCGTCGCCGTCCTTCGGCGTGCGGATCGGATAGCGGATCGCCTCGTCCATGGTCTCGGCAAGGCCATGGAACTTGCCGATATCGAGATAGACCCAGCGAAGGGTATCCTCGTCGGACTTCTTCGAGATCAACACGACCTCGGCCTCGATCATGCCGGCATTGCCGACCATGCCACGACCGGGCTCGATGATCGTTTCCGGCAAGCGGTTGCCGAAGTGGCGCGACAGCGCCTGGAAGATCGCTTCGCCGTAGCTGGCGACGCCCGGCATCTTCTTCAGGTAGTCGGTCGGGAACCCGCCGCCCATGTTGACCATGGAGAGATGAATGCCGCGCGCCGCCATTTCGCGGAAGATCGCGGCGGCGGAGGCGAGAGCGCCGTCCCAGGCATCGACATTGGACTGCTGGGAACCGACATGGAAGGACACGCCATAAGCGCGCAGGCCGGAGCGATGGGCGAGCTCCAGCACCTTCGGCGCCATCGCCGGCTCGCAGCCGAACTTGCGCGACAGCGGCCAGTCCGCGCCCGCGCCATCGCACAGGATGCGGCAGAAAACCTTGGCGCCCGGCGCAACGCGGGCGATCTTCTCCACCTCGGCCTCGCAATCGACGGCGAAGAGGCGCACACCAAGCTGATAGGCGCGCTCGATGTCGCGTTCCTTCTTGATGGTGTTGCCGTAGGAGATGCGGTTCGCGGTGGCGCCGGTGGCCAGAACCATCTCGATTTCGCCGACGGAGGCGCAATCGAAGGACGAGCCGGCACGCGCCAGCAGGTTCAGCACTTCCGGTGCCGGGTTCGCCTTCACCGCATAATAGACATTCGTGTCCGGCAGAGCGCGGGCGAAGGTCTCGTAGTTCTGGCGGATGACATCGAGGTCGACGACGAGGCACGGGCCGTCGTCTCGTCGGGTACGCAGGAAGTCGCGGATGCGTTGGGTCATGGCTGTTCCCCAATCCATTTTACGTATCACGTCGCAGGGTTGCGGATGTGACTTCGCCTTGCCCGCGCTGTGGAGACGCCGGCAATCGCTGCAGTTCATCGCGCGGTCGGTCGAGCCATCGGTCAAAACCGAAAAGCCGTCCCGCGTGTGATGCCTTGGCTTGGAAAGGGGGAAGACCCTTCCGCACGGCCGGCAAGGAGGTAATAAGTGCCTCTTCAGTGACCCCGGGCGTTGGAAAACCCGGAAGAGACCAAAAAAGCCCTCTTACGTCGTTGCTTTAAGCCGTCCGGTGTGCCGCAGGCGGTGGGAAGCCCCTCCCCGCTGCGACGGCCCTTGTTCAGTGTGGACGACCACGGGCACGTGCGAATTTGGGCGGGACTGAAATCGCTCCATTTGCTTTCGATTGCAAGAGGTAATTTGCCATCGAGAAATTTTTTTGCCGATCCGGCACCTGTGCAAAACCACGCCCCATATCCACAGGCAACGCGCCAGCATTCACAAGCTATTCATAATTTACGTAATGCTACCTATATGTATTTCACTTCACTCCCATTTTTTACGGAAGACAGATTGATTCTCATATCAAAATGATCTATCAATCCTAGTGATTTCTCGCACCGCTTACTTGCTCGCATCTGCACGTCGCCACGTGTTGGTCAGGCTTTCCCCTTCCAGTCTCCCGTTTCCGGAAGATAGGGATACATATTTATACTTTTCACGTAGGCAGGAGATGGGCCGCGAATGAGGACGGTCGCGATGACCAGGCAACGGCGACTATCGATCAGCAACCGAAAGCTGAACGACGTCATCGCACTCGCCCGGCGCTCGCAGCCCGTTACCCGGTTGACGAGTATGGGTAGTGAAGTCCCGCTCGGCGGATCTTCGGCGAACAGGACCGAAACACGCGGTGCGGCGCCGCGCGACGATGCCCTGCTCCACCACATAGAGGCCTTTGATCAGCGCATTCAGCAAGATCTGCTGGCTCTGGCGTGGTTCGGCCGCGAGGAAGCGGCTGCGGCGGAGTGGGAAGACTTCGCGCTCGATGCCAAACGCGCCTGGACGCGGGCCACAGCCGCCTATCTGGCCGCCATGCCCGCTCTGGGCGACTATCTGGAACAGGCGACCGCGATCCTGGGCATGCCACGATCAGACGCCTAGCGCGCTTTCCGAACAAACCAACCGTTTGATCGACAAGAAGCCGCTCCAGATAGCTTGCTGGAGCATATTCTTATCGACCGGATCGATTCGATCCGATCGGAATATGCTCTAGCGCGCGGGCCGGCCGCAATCGCAGAACGCTCACGTGTTGCCGCTATTCGGAAAGAAGATCCTTCAGCGCCAGTGCGACGATTTCCGTCGCCGCCTTCAGGTCGCCGAGATACAGATGCTCGTCGGCGCCGTGGGCGTTTGCCTTCAGGATGGAGCGCGGCCCCGCTCCGTAAAGCACGGTCGGAATTCCGGCCTCGGCATAATGGCGGGCGTCGGTGTAGAGCGGGATACCCGTAACACCGATCGGTTCACCCAGAATGGCTTCGGCGGGAATGGCAATCGCCTTGACCAGCACGTCGGTGCCGTCGCCCGGGCGCAGCGGTTCGGCCAGCATGATCCGCCGGCATTCCACCTCGATACCGTCCGTCGAGGGTGCCGCGGCCATGATCAGCTCGCGCAACCCTTCCTCCACGGCAGCGCCATTTTCCTCCGGGATCAGGCGGCGATCGACACGGAAGGTGATGCGATCGGGAACGACGTTGGTGTTGATGCCGCCATTGATGAGGCCGATCGTGAGCTTCGGCGTATCGATGCCCTTCTGCGCGCTGTGTACGCCCGCGAGGCGGTGGCGTTCGTCATAGAGCGCGGCGAGGATCGGCACCGAAGCCTCCAGCGCATCCGCGCCTGTTTCCGGCATGCCCGCATGCGCCTGACGGCCGCGCACGAGCACTTCCACATGCAGGCAACCGTTATGCGCGGTGGTGATGGCGTACGAAAAGCCGGCGGAAATCGCATAATCGGGCTTTGTCAGCTCCTGCCCCAGCAGCCATTTCGGCCCGACGAAGCCGCCCGCCTCCTCGTCATAGGTGAAATGCAGCTCCACAGCGCCGTTAAGCCCGTCCGGCTCCGCGATCAACGCCAGCAGGGCGAAGGCATAGGTGGCGAAATCCGATTTGGAGACGGCGACGCCACGCCCGTAGACCGCGCCGTTGTGTTCCTCCGCGCCGTAAGGATCCGTCGTCCAGCCGTCGCCCGGAGGCACCACGTCGCCATGCGCGTTGAGCGCGATGGTCGGGCCCGTTCCGGCACCGAAAACCTGGCGCACGATCAGGTTGGTCACCGAACGCATGCCGTTCTGACGCACGAAGGGTTCCGGCACAGGGTGCTGCTCGACCTTGAAACCCAGTTCCTGAAGAAGTTCCGCGGTGCGCTCGGCATGGGCCTCGCAATCCCCCGGCGGATTGTCCGACGGTACCTTCACAAGTTCCTTCAAGAATTCCACTTCCTCGGCCCATCGGGCCTCGATCGCGGCTTTCATCGGACGTTCCTCTCCTGCTGCGCCAGCTTTTCTATCGTTCGCACGAGAACCTCGACGGCCGTGCCCATGTCCTCGACAGAGGCATGTTCCAGCGGATTGTGGCTTATCCCGGCCCGGCAGCGCACGAAAATCATGCCGATATCGGTCAGTTTCACCATCGCCTGGCCGTCGTGGCCTGCTCCCGACATCAGCCTGAGCGGTTTCACGCCGATGTCGGTTATGGCCTGTTCCATGGCAGTTTGAAGGTGGGGTGCGCAAGGGGCCGTCTCGGCATCGTGGAAACGTTCGATGCCGATGACGCAGCCGCGGCGCGCGCCGATCGCCCGCGCCCGCGCCCGGATCGTGTCGATCGCGGCCTGTCGCGCCGCATCGTTCGCCGCGCGCACGTCGAGCGGCATGCGCACCTCGCCGGGGATGACGTTGACGGCGCCGGGATGCGCATAGATCTCGCCGACAGTCGCGACCAGATTGTCGCGCACGCCTGCGCGGGCAATGTCCTCGACGGCGAGAACAAGCTCGCTCGCGGCCGCCAGCGCATCGTGGCGCAGCGCCATCGGAACGGTGCCGGCATGGCCAGCCTCCCCGCGAATCGTGATTCGGAACCGGCTCGCGCCCGCGATCGCGGTGACGATGCCGACGGGAAGGTTTTCCTTCTCCAGAACAGGCCCCTGCTCGATATGAACCTCGAGATAGCCCAACACTTCCTTCGGGTCGTAGGCGGCACTACCCGCGAGGTCGGGATCGCAGCCGAACCGTGTCAGCGCCTCGCGCACGGTGATGCCGTCGGCGTCCGCGGCCTGAAGGGCCCGCCAGTCGAGTTGACCGGCGGCAGCCGAGGACGACAGCAACGTGGTGGGAAACCGCACGCCCTCCTCGTCGCCGAAGGCCAGCACCTCGATGCCGAAGGGACGTTCCACACCGCGCTCGGCCAATCCGTGGGTTGCCAGGATGCCGGCGACGACGCCGAGATTTCCATCGTAGCGGCCGCCGTCGCGCACCGTGTCGATGTGCGAGCCTATCAGCAGCACACGGCAACGGCCGGCCACGTTTGGCGACAGATATCCACGCACCGTCCCCAGGTTGTCCTCAGACACCTGCAAGCCCGCCTGCCGCATCCACGCGGCCACGTCATCGGCCGCCGCCCTGTGTTCGCGCGAGAGATAGAGGCGGGTGAGCTTGCCTTCGTCACTGGTGTGGCGCGCGAGCGCCTCGATCATCTCTTGTGCCCGCACACCGAACCGGCCATCCACAGCCTTGTCCCCAAGCTTCTCCACAGACCCGCCCGCTGTCTCTCCCGGTCCTTTCCCGGTTTTTTCCCCAAGGCCGTGCACAGTTACGCGGTCTTCGATGCGGAAACGCAGAATGCGCGCGATCTGGGTGAGCGCGGTTGCGAATTCGGTTTCGGGATCGTTGCGGATGCGTTCCTCGAACGCGCTGAGGATCTGGTACTTCGTCGCCCCCTTCACCGCCAGGATGAAGGGAAAATCGAAGCGCACCTTGTAGGCCTCGTTCAGACGCTCGAAGCGGGCGAATTCGTCCTCGCTCAACGTGTCGAGACCGGCGCCGGCCTGCTCGCGGCGGGAATCGTCGGCCACCTTTCCCGCGTTGGCCGCCTTGCCGGCGAGATCGGGGTGGGCGCGGATCAGGGCAAGCTTGCGGTCGCGCGAGACGGAGCGCATGGCAGCCTCGAAGCCCGCGACCATGCTTGGAACATCGGCGAAGGGGCGAAGTTCCGCGGCCGCCTCAGCCACCCAGGGCGAATGCTCCGCCACATCGGCGAAATGACGGACGAAATCGTCCGCGGTCATCGCATTGACCGCGGCGAGTTCGACCGGAAACACGGGTCTTTCTGACATCGTCTGGTTTCGTCCGAACCTGTTGGCGCCAGCTGTCCGTGCTGGTCTTTCGGCACTGGTCTATTGCTGCTGGGCGATCCATGCCCCCAGCTCCTTGCGCTCTTCCTCGGTCATGCCCGTCTCGTTGCCAAGCGGCATGGCGTCCGAATGCACGGCCATTGCCAGGATCTGCTCCGACCAGCGGTGCAGCTCATCAATGGTCTCCAGTTGCACACCATTGGGCGGTTCTGCAAACAGTTCGTTCGTCGGCGTGGCGGAATGGCAGGCGATGCAGTGCTTGTGGGTCAGCGCCAGCACCGCCCGATCGGAGACCGCCGCGCCACTGGCGTCGATGCTTTTAGGTGCCGTCATGACGATGGCGGCAAAAAGGCCGATGGCGGCGATCGGCAGCGTCCACACGATCTTGGCGAGCGGATCACCCGCCTCGTGCCGGTTGAGGAAATGGCGCACCATCGCGCCGATGATGATGATCAGCGCCACCAGCAGCCACGAATGGGGATGGTTTGTGAGCATCGGATAATGGTTCGACACCATCATCACCAGAACGGGCAGCGTCAGGTAGTTGTTGTGGACCGAGCGCTGCTTGCCCTTCGCGCCCAGCGCAGGATCGGGATCGCGGCCGGCCATCAGCGCGCCCGCGATCTTCTTCTGGTTGGGGATGATCACGCCGAAGACGTTCACCGCCATGATCGTGCCGATGAAGGCGCCGACATGGATGAGCGCGCCGCGCCCGGAAAAGACATGCGTGTAACCGTAGGCGGCCGCCAGGATCAGCGCGAAGACGCAAGCCGCCAGAAGCGGCGTGTTGCGCCCGATCGGCGACTTGCACAACGCATCGTAGACGAGCCAGCCGCCGGCAAGCGATGCGATGGAAATGAGGATCGCCTCGCCGGGCGTCATCACCAGCACGCCCGGATCGATCAGGTAGCTCGACGCCTTGAAATAGTATTGCACCATCAGGAGGCCGAAGCCGGTCACCCAGGTCAGATACGCCTCCCACTTGTACCAGAGGAGATCATCGGGCAGCTGCTTGGGCGCGACCGCGTATTTCTCAACGTGATAGAAGCCGCCGCCATGCACCTCCCAGGCGGTTCCCATCACCCCTTCGGGCATCGCCTCCCGCTTCTTCAACGCCAGATCGAGCGCGATGAAGTAGAAGGACGTGCCGATCCAGCCGATGCCGACGATCATGTGCGCCCAGCGCAGGAGAAGATTGAGCCAATCGGCGATAAAGGCACTCATGGGAAGATTCTTCTTTTTAAGGCCGCAGTATCTGGAAGCGGGCGCGGGCGCCCGTCGCGGTCGGCGGCTCATCGGTTGATGCGTGACCGGCCCGGCATCGCGCGCCGGGCCGGCCGGTTCGCGTGGCCTCAGGCGGCCTTTGCATCCGTCGCTTCGGCGGGAAGGACGAGGTTGAGGACGACGGCCAGCGTCGTTGCAGGCAGCAGACCGGAGGTCAGCAGAACCTTGAGCGTCGCCGGCAGATGCTGAAGCGATTCCGGCACCGCCTGCAGGCCCAGACCCACCGACAGCGAAATCGCCAGGATCAGCATGTTGCGCCGGTTCCAGTGGACGTCGGACAGCATGTTGATGCCGGCCGACACCACCATGCCGAACATGACGATGACGCCGCCGCCCAGCACCGCGATGGGCATGGTGGAAATCACCGCGCCCACTTTCGGCACGAGACCGGCGACGATCAGGAAGATCGCGCCGTAGGTGACCACATGCCGGCTCATCACGCCCGTCATCGAGACGAGCCCGACATTCTGCGAGAACGAGGTGTTCGGCAGACCGCCGAAAACGCCGGCGATCGCGGTGCCAAGACCATCGGCCATGGTGCCGCCGCCGATCTCGCGATCTGTCGCCTCGCGCCCCGCCCCGCCCTTGGTGATGCCGGAAATGTCGCCGACGGTCTCGATCGCCGAGACGATCGCCATCAGGCACATGCCGATAACGGCCGCGATGTTGAACTCGAAGCCATAGGAAAACGGCTGCGGCAGCGCAAACCATTCGGCCCCGCCGACACGGGCAAACGACACCATGCCGAAAGCCAGCGCCACCAGATAGCCGGCCAGAAGGCCGATCAGCACGCCGGCGGTCGATACCATTCCCTTGCCGAAGAACTTCGCGGCCAGGGTGACCAGGATGACGACGATGGCGAGCCCCCAGTGTTGCAGGGTGCCGAATTCGGGCTTGCCCATCAGCGGCACGCCGCCGGCGGCATACTGGATGCCGACCGGGATCAGCGCGAGACCGATTGAGATGACGACGATACCGGTGACGAGCGGCGGCAGCGCGTTGCGGAAGCGGCCGATGACCGTGCCGATCAGGAAATGGAAGATGCCGCCGATGACCACGCCGCCGAAAAGCGCCGCCATTCCGGCGGTCTTCACCACCGGGATCATCACCGGAATGAAGGCGAAGCTGGTGCCCTGCACCACCGGCAGGCGCGCGCCGACAGGGCCGATGCTGACGGTCTGGATAAGCGTGGCGACGCCGGAAAAGACCATCGCCATCTGAACCAGATAGACCATGTCGGGCGAGCCGAAGGCATAGCCGGCGGCAAGCGAGACGATAATGGATGGCGTGAAATTGCTGACGAACATCGCCAGCACGTGCTGGATGCCGAGCGGCACCGCCTTTTCGATCGACGGCGTCCAGTCGGGATCGCGCAATTGCTCGGGCGTTGCCCCGAGATGCTGAGCCTCAGACATGAATAGTCCCCCATGGAAGATGTGACCTGATCCCTCGCCGATCTTTTGCCGGCGTATCGGATCTCAGTTCCCGTATCCGTTGCGAGCAAGGGTGTCAGGACGGCTCCGAGCGGTCGCCGCTTGTTCCCCTCTCCCCCCTTGCGGGGGAGATGTCGGCGAAAGCCGACAGAGGGGGTGAAGCCGCTTGCTCCGAGCCTGCCGCCTTACCCCCCTCTGTCACCCTGCGGGTGACATCTCCCCCACAAGGGGGGAGAGAGGTGCAAGCGGCGAATTTTCCCGAAAAGCCAAATGCTCCTTCCCCGGCCGGGCCGTGGTCCGGCCAAGGTATTCGGTCTCACGGCCGATACGGCCGCGGTCGCTCAGAGCATGATGCTGGTCGGGACGGCTCCGACAGATCCCGAGCGGTTGCCGCTTGTTCCCCTCTCCCCCCTTGCGGGGGAGATGTCGGCGAAAGCCGACAGAGGGGGGTGAAGCCGCTTGCTCCGAGCCTGCCGCCTACCCCCCTCTGTCACCCTTCGGGTGACATCTCCCCCACAAGGGGGGAGAGGGACGCAGGCCACCGTTTTCCCGAAAAAACAAAACGCTCTGCCCCGGCCGGGCCGTGGTCCGGCCGGGATGTTCCTTCTCCCGCAGATCCCTCGTCATGCGGGAGAAAACGGCGTTCGACCCCGCCTTACTGCGGCAGCTTGTCGTCGATTCCCTTGATGTAGAAGTTCATGCCGAGCAGCGTGCCGTCGTCGGCGACTTCGCCGTCCTTCAGCCACTCGGAGCCATCCTGCTTCATGATCGGGCCGGTGAAGGGATGCAGCTCGCCCGACTTGATCTTGGCTTCGGTTTCTTCCGCCATCGCCTTCACGTCGTCCGGCATGTTGGTGAAGGGCGCCAGATGGACCATCTCCTTGTCGAAGCCGCCCCAGGTGTCTTCCGACTTCCAGGTCCCGTCGATCACCGCCTTGGCGCGGGAGATGTAATAGTCGCTCCAGTTGTCGACGATCGCGGTGAGCTGCGCCTTCGGTCCGAACTTGATCATGTCGGAGGCCTGGCCGAAGCTGTGGATGCCGCGTTCCTCGGCGACCTGCGTGGCGGCCGGGCTATCGGTGTGCTGGGCGATGATGTCGACGCCCTGGTCGATCAGCGCCTTGGCCGCATCGGCTTCCTTGCCCGGATCGAACCACGAGTTCACCCAGATCACCTTGACCTTGAAGTCCGGGTTGATCGACTGCGCACCCAGCATGAAGGCGTTGATGCCGCGCACCACTTCCGGGATCGGCACGGAGGCGATGTAGCCGGCGGTGCCGGTCTTCGACATCTTCGCCGCGATCTGGCCGATCACGTAGCGCCCTTCATAGAAGCGCGAGGAATAGGTGGAGACGTTGTCGGCGCGCTTGTAGCCGGTGGCGTGCTCGAATTTCACATCCGGGAACTTCTTGGCGACCTTCAGCGTCGGGTCCATGTAGCCGAACGAGGTCGTGAAGATCAGCTTGTTGCCGGCGCGCGCCAGACGCTCGATGGAGCGCTCGGCGTCCGGGCCTTCCGGAACGCTTTCCAGATAGGTGGTCTCGACCTGGTCGCCCAGCGCCTTCTCGATGGCCTTGCGGCCCTGGTCGTGCTGGTAGGACCAGCCGAAATCGCCGGTCGGGCCGATGTAGATGAAGCCGATCTTCAACGGCTCCGCCTGGGCGGCGCCGGTCGCAAGGCCGAGGGCCAGTGCGGCTGCGGCAAAGAGTTTTGTCTTCATGGCAATGGTTCCTTTGGGTTCCCTTTGGAGTTTGGGGTGCGCATTCGCCCGTGCCGGGACTTTCTCGCTAACGCTCCGGCACGAAGGGCTTTCCGAGCGCCGCCGGCGTGTTGATCAGCGACAGCCGGCGGTTGCTGGAAATCAGGACAAGGACGACGATCGTCGCGATGTAGGGCAGCGACGAGAGAAACTGCGAGGGGATGCCGCTGCCCAGCGCCTGCAGGTGCAGCTGCGAGATCCAGACCGCGCCGAAGAGATAGGCCCCGACGACCACCCGCCACGGCCGCCAGGAGCCGAAGACGACCAGCGCCAGCGCGATCCAGCCGCGCCCGGCGGTCATGTTCTCCACCCATTGCGGCGTGTAGGCGAGGCTGAGATAGGCGCCCGCCAGCCCCGAGCACGCACCGCCGAACAGGATCGCCAGATAGCGGTAGCGGACAACGGGAATGCCGAGCGCATGGGCGGAGACGTGGTTGTCGCCGATGGCGCGCAGCTTCAACCCCGTGCGCGAGACGAACAGAAACCACGTCACCGCGACGACAAGCGCGAAGGAGAGATAGACCAGCAGGTCCTGACCGAAAAAGACCGGCCCGATGAACGGAATGTCGGAAATCCCGGGAATGTCGAGCGCCGGCAGCTTGATGCCCGGCTGGCCGACGAAGGCCTCGCCCAGCATGCCGGAAAGCCCCAGCCCCAGCAGCGTCAGCGCAAGGCCCGAGGCGACCTGGTTGGCGACCAGTGTCTGGGTGACGAAGGCGAAGATCAGCGCCATGAACATGCCCGCCAGCACCGCGCAGACGATGCCCGCGTAAGGATTGCCGGTCCATTGCGCGCCCGCAAAGCCCATGACGGCGCCCATCACCATCATGCCTTCCACGCCGAGATTGAGGACGCCGGAGCGCTCCACCACCAGTTCGCCGATGGCGGCGAGCAGCAGCGGCGTGGAGGCGGTGATCACGGTCAGCAGGATGGCCTCGAACATGGTCATACCGCTTCCTCCGCCGGAACGAGGTTTTCGCGCGGCGCGTCATCCTTGCCGGCGGAACTGCGCCCCGAAACGAGGCTGATCCGGTAGAGGATCAGCGTGTCGCAGGCGAGCACGAAGAACAGCAGCATGCCCTGGAACACCCGCACGACCTTGTCGGAGATGCCCATGGTCACCTGCGCGGACTCGCCGCCGAGATAGGTCAGCGCCAGCATCAGCCCGGCGATGAGGATGCCGACCGGATTGAGCCTTCCCAGAAACGCGACGATGATCGCGGTGAAGCCGTAGCCCGGCGAGATCGAGGGCTGGAGCTGCTGCACCGTGCCCGACACCGTGGCGATACCCGCGAGCCCCGAAAAGGCACCCGACAGCAGGAAGCCGAAATAGACCATCTTTTTCCGCGAAAAGCCGGCAAACGCCCCCGCGCGCTCCGCCTGCCCCAGCACCTTGACCTCGAAGCCCTTGAGTGTGCCGCCGAGCAGGAAGGCGACGACGACGACGGCGACGAGCGCGAAGACCGCTCCCCAGTGCATCGCGCCGTTGCCGAACATCGGCGGCAGGATGGCGGCCTCTGAGAAATCGCGGGTTTCGGGGAAATTGTAGCCGCCGGGATCGCGCCAGGGGCCGCGCACCAGCCAGTCGAGGAAGAAGCCGGCGACATAGACCAGCATCAGCGAGGTCAGGATCTCGTTGGTGCCGAAGCGGGTCTTCAGAAAGGCCGGGATCGCGCCATAAAGCGCGCCGCCGATCATGCCCATGATCATCATCGCCGGCAGCACCATCCAGCCGTCCCACTGCCAGAAATAAACCGGGATGATGGAGCCGAAGATGGCGCCCATCGTGTACTGGCCTTCCGCGCCGATGTTCCAGGTGTTGGACAGGAACGCCACCGAAAGGCCGACCGCGATCAGTACCAGCGGCGTGGCCTTGGAGGCGAGTTCCTCCAGCGACCAGGCTTCCGTCAGCGGCTCGATGAAATAGGAATAGAGCGCCTTCAGCGGGTCGTAGCCCAGCACCGCGAACAGGATCGCGCCGAAGGCAACCGTCAGCGCGATGGCGATCAGCGGCGAGGCGATGGCCATCGCCTTCGAATGTTCGGGACGCTTCTTCAGCTCAAGCCGCATCGATCTGTTCCCCTGCGGTCTTTGCCGCGTCCGTGCCGCCGCCGGCGTATTTCTCGCCGGCGCCGCCCATCAGCAGGCCGATGCGCTCGCGCGTCATCTCTGCCGCCGGTTCGGGTTCCGACAGTTGCCCGCGCGAAATGACCGCGATCCGGTCGGCGATCTCGAAGATCTCGTCGAGATCCTGCGAGATGACGAGCACGGCGGAACCCGAGCGTGCCAGATCGATCAATGACTGGCGGATCAGCGCCGCGGCGCCCGCATCCACGCCCCATGTCGGCTGGTTGACGACGAGCACGCCCGGCGAGCGGTCGAGTTCGCGGCCCATGACGAATTTCTGCAGGTTGCCGCCCGAAAGCGAGCGGGCCTCGGGGTTCTCCCGGCTCATGCGCACATCGAAGGCGCCCTTGATGCGCCGCTCCATGGCGCGGGCCGCGCCGCGTGCCAGCAGGGTGAGGTTGACGAGCCCGTCGCCGGTGGAATGGCGGGTGAGCAGGATGTTGTCGGCGAGCGCCAGCCCCGGCACAGCGCCGTGGCCGAGCCGTTCCTCCGGCACGAAGGCCGCGCCTGCGCGCCGGCGCTGGGTGATCCCCATCCGGCCCGACGGCTTGCCGTCGATCTCCACCGCATCCGCCTGGCGCGCGATCGTCTCGCCGGAAATGGCGTCGAAAAGCTCGCTCTGGCCGTTGCCGGCGATGCCTGCGATCGCCACCACCTCGCCGGCGCGCACCGCCAGCCCCACATGTTGCGGCGGCACCGAGAACGGGCTTTCGGCCGGCATGGTCAGGTCGTTGAGGGCAAGACGCACAGGCCCGGTTGCGGACGCACCGTCGGCCTTCACCTGCTTGACGTCGGCCCCCACCATCATCGAGGCGAGCGAGCCGGCGGTTTCCTCTCGCGGATCGCACGAACCCACGACCTTGCCATGGCGCAGGATCGTCGCCGCCCGGCACAGCCGCTTCACCTCCTCCAGCCGGTGCGAGATGTAGAGGATCGCGCAGCCTTCGCGCGCCAGACGCTCCAGCGTCTTGAAAAGCCCGTCCGATTCCTGCGGCGTCAGAACCGAGGTCGGCTCGTCCATGATGATCAGGCGCGGATGCTGGAGGAGACAGCGCACGATCTCGATGCGCTGGCGCTGGCCGACGGAGAGATCGGCGACGCGGGAACCGGGATCGAGCGGCAGCCCGTAATCGCGCGAGACGGTCTCGATCCGATCGCACAGCGCCTTCATCGATGGCGCATCGTTGAGCGCCAGCGCGATATTCTCCGCCACCGTCAGCGCCTCGAACAACGAGAAATGCTGGAATACCATGCCGATGCCGAGCGCGCGGGCCGCGGCCGGGCTGGAAATCGCAATGGGCTTGCCGTCCCACACGATCTCGCCCTCGTTCGGCTCCAGCGCGCCGTAAAGAATCTTCACCAGCGTCGACTTGCCGGCGCCATTTTCGCCCAGAAGCGCATGGATCTCGCCGGCCCGGATGGCGAAATCGATATGATCGTTGGCGAGCAGATCGCCGAAGCGCTTGGTGATCCCGCGCGCGACCAGAAGCGCGGCACCCGCGTTCTCCCCGGCACCCGAGGGCGTCATCGTCGGCCCAGCGTCGCTCATCCTCGAAACCCCCGCCTCATACCCGTCATTCGGGCGGCTCTCGCCGGCCCGTCCCCGTCCAACCCGTTATCTGTCGCTACGCCGGCTCAGTGATGCTCCGGCCTCTTCCGTTTTTCCATCGGTCACGATACCGCGCGTACCGAATTGCCCGCCTTGCCCGTGGCAGGTTTCGTGCCAACGGCGGCGCTGTCGCGCAGCACCAGCAGTTCCGCGACGGTGGCGACCGCAATCGCCGCCGGCTCGCGCGATGTGATACCGCTTATGCCGATGGGGCACACAAGTTCAGAAATCAGATCCTGCGATATCCCCACCTTGCGCATGTGCCGTTCAAAGCGCGCGCGCTTCGTCTGGCTGCCGATCAGTCCCACATAGGCAAAACGCCCCGCCGCGATCGCGGCTTGCGTGATTTCCAGATCGATGGCGTGCGAATAGCTCATGATCAGCACGCAGGCCCCGTCCGGCGCGTGATCGAGCACGCTCGCGGGCTCCGGGACATGCCGGCAGACGACATTGCCCGGCACGGCCGCGGGAAAGGCATCGGCGCGCGGGTCGATCCAGGTGACGTCGAAGGGCAGCGGCGCCAGCGCCAGCACCATCGCCCGGCCGACATGGCCCGCACCGAAAAGATAAAGCGGCACCCGCGCCTGCCCGAACCGTTCCACCAGCACCCCGCCCTCGCCGAGCGCTGCCGCCGGCATCGCCGCGACATCGGCCTCATCCAGAATGACACGCTCCAGAACCGTGCCTTCGCCGAGGATGGCGCGGGTCGCGAACGGTCCCAGTGCCTCGCGTTCGGCCAGCGCACGTACCGTCTCCGCCCGTTCGGGGGTAAAGCGCTCGATCAGCAGGTCTGTTCGCCCGCCGCAGCATTGGCCGAGTTCGGGGCCAAGCGCGAAATTGCGCCGCACGGTCTGGGGCAGCCGGGCCCCGTCCGCCGCCTCAAGCGCCTTGCGCGCCGCCGCGATTGCCTGAAATTCCAGCTCACCGCCGCCGATTGTGCCGCGAAACGCGCCGGACGGCCGCGCCACGAGCCGCGCACCGGCCTCCCGTGGGGCGGATCCCTCGACACGGATCACCGTCACCAGCGCGGCGGCGCCCTCGCTCTCGAGCGCCTGCGCCACCTCGGCCCAGATCCCGTTCCCCCCCTGACCGCGCCTCATGGCACCCTCGCGGCTTTCACCGCATCGACGGCGGCGAGGATCGCCTCCGGCGTCGCGGGCGCATCGAGCGGCGGAATAACGCCGGGCCTCAAGCTCGCCACCGCATCGACGATGGCGCAGAAGACGGAATTCGCCAGCATCACCGGAGGCTCGCCAACCGCCTTGGAACGGTAGATCGTCGGCTCGGGATTTCCCAGGGAATTGTATAGGGATACACGGAAGTCTTCAGGAACGTCCGAAGCTGTCGGGATCTTGTAGGTTGAAGGCGCATGGGTGGTCAGGCGGCCCCTGTCGTCCCACACCAGTTCCTCGGTTGTCAGCCAGCCCATGCCTTGCACGAAGCCGCCTTCGATCTGGCCGATGTCGATGGCCGGATTGAGCGACTTTCCGACATCGTGCAGCACGTCGACACGGGTCACCCGCATTTCGCCGGTCATCGTGTCGATGATGACTTCCGAACACGCCGCGCCAAAGGCGAAATAGAGGAACGGCCGGCCGGTCGCCGTCTGGCGGTTCCAGGTGATCTTCGGCGTTGCGTAATAGCCGGTCGCGGAAAGTTGCACGCGGCTCGAAATGGCCGCCTTGGCAAGCTGGCCGAGCAGGATCGGCTCGTTGCCGATCAGCACATGCCCGTCGCGGAACACGATCTTGTCGATCGGCACGCCGTACTTGTCGGAGGCGAAGCCGACGAGCCGCTCCTTGATCGTCTCCGCCGCCCGACGCGCCGCCATGGCGTTGAGATCGGAACCGGAGGAGGCCGCCGTCGGCCCGGTATTGGGCACCTTGCCGGTGTGCGTCGCGGTGATCTTCACCTTGTCCAGCGCAATGGCGAATTCCTCCGCCACCACCTGCGCGACCTTGATGTTGAGCCCCTGCCCCATCTCCGTGCCGCCGTGGTTCAGATGAACCGAGCCGTCCTGGTAGAGATGAACCAGCGCGCCGGCCTGGTTCAGGTGCGGCAGGGTGAAGGCGATGCCGAACTTCACCGGCGTCAGCGCCAGCCCCTTCTTCAGGATGTGATTGGCGGCATTGAAGGCGCGGATCTCTTCGCGCCGCGCCCGGTAATCGCAGGTCTGCTCAAGCTCGGTGACGATAGCGTGCTGGGTCGCGAATTCCTCCACGCGCATGCCGTAGGGCGTGATATCGGCGCCTTGCGCATAGAAATTGCGCTTGCGCACGTCGAGCGGATCGAGCCCGAGCGTGATGGCGATGGCGTCGATCAGCCGTTCGGCCGCCAGCATGCCCTGCGGGCCGCCGAAACCGCGAAACGCCGTGTTGGAGACGGTATGCGTGCGCATGCGGCGCGAGGTGATCAGCGCGTCGGGATAGTAATAGCTGGAATCGGCGTGGAACATCGTGCGGTCGACAACGCCCAGCGACAGGTCCGCCGAACAGCCGCAACGCGCGGCAAACGCCATGTCGACCGCCTTGATCGCGCCGTCGGTCTCGAAGCCCACCGAATAGTCGATGCGGAAATCATGCCGTTTGCCGGTCATGATCATGTCGTCGTCACGGTCGAGCCGCAGCTTGCAGGCCTTGCCTGTCACGCGCGCGCCAAGGGCTGCGAGCGCCGCCCACTGGTTGGCCTGGCTCTCCTTGCCGCCGAAGGCCCCGCCCATGCGGCGCACCTCGATCGTCACGCCCGCTTCGATCACATCCAGCGCCTTGGCGACGATATGCTGTACCTCGCTCGGGTGCTGGGTCGAGCAATGGACGAACATGTCTCCATCCTCACCCGGCACGGCCATCGAGATCTGGCCCTCCAGATAGAAATGTTCCTGCCCGCCGATGCGCATGACACCGGAAAGCCGCCGGTTGGAGGTATCGAGCGCCGCCTCCGGCTGCCCGTTGCGGAACTGGTAGTCCGGCAGCACGGTCGCATCTTCCACCAGCGCAGCATCGACGCTGATCGTGGGTGCGTCTTCCTCGACCTTTATGCGGGCGAGCCGGGCGGCGCGGCGCGCCTCGGCGCGGCTGCGCGCGACGACGGCGAAGACCACCTGCCCCCAGAACATGATCTCCCCGTCCGCCAGGATGGGGTCGCCGCCGATGGAGGGCGAACAGTCGTTGTCGCCGGGAATGTCCTCGGCCGTCAGCACCGCGACGACGCCGGGCGCCGCCCTGACGGCATCGAGGTCCAGTGCAACGATCCGTCCGCGCGCGGCACCGCGGCACCAGCCCGGCGCCATGTGCAGCGTGCCCTCCGGCTCGGGCACGTCATCGACATATACGGCTGTGCCGCTGACGTGCTTTTCGCCGCTGTCATGTTTCAGCGCGCGACGAACCGTGGCGTAGGGAGTTGTCGGCGTTTCAGCCATATCAGACAAGGATTTCCGCCGCCTCCCTGTGTCCCTGCACCCGGGTGCGCTCAGACGGCATCCCGGCCGCCTCCACCAGCGCCTTGGCGAAGAGCGAGCGGGCGGCCTTGGCGCGGTATTCCGCGCTGGCCCGCATGTCGGAGATCGGCGCGAAGTCGCGTTCGATGGCCTTCAGCGCGCGCCCCCAGGTGCCGGGTTCGGCGAGAACAGCGCCGCCAAGGGCGGCTTCCGCACGGCGTGCGCGCCGGGGCGTCGCGGCCATGCCGCCAAAGGCGATGCGCGCATGGATGATCCGGCCGTCCTCGACCGTAAACAGAAAGGCCGCCATGACGGCCGAGATATCCTGGTCGAAGCGTTTCGAGAGCTTGTAGGCGCGGAAGACGTCGTTGGGGCCGGGCGCCGGCACGAACAGGCCGGTGACGAACTCCGCCTCGCCGCGATCCTGCCGGCCGTAGTCGATGAAGTAATCCTCAAGTGGCAGCGTGCGGGCCGTATCGCCCTTGCGCAGCTCCAGCGTGGCGCCAAGCGCGATCAGCATCGGCGGCGTGTCGCCAATCGGCGAACCATTGGCGATATTGCCGCCGACCGTACCCGAGGCCCGCACCTGCTTTGACCCGATGCGCGACCAGACCGCGCCGAGATCGGGATCGAGACGGGCGATTTCCGGCTCGACCCGCGACAGCGAGGCCGTCGCGCCAATGATCAGCCCTTCCTCGATCGGTTCCACCCGGTCGAGGAAGGCCACCCGGCCGAGCCAGATGATCTTCGGCAATTCGCGAAGCTGCTTGGTGATCCACAGTCCGACATCGGTCGCCCCGGCGACAAGCGTCGCATCCGGGTGGCGGGCGTAGAGATCGGCCAGTGAGTCAATGCTTGCGGGCGATGCGAAGAACGACCTCTCGTCGCCGATGAAGATCTCGTCGCCATCCCGCAGGCCCGACAGGATCTCGACGATCGTGTCGGCCTGACGGGAAAACTTGTCGTCGGGCTCGGCGAAGCAGACCTCCAGCGCGGCGTCGGCGATCGGCCGATACCCCGTGCAGCGGCACAGGTTGCCCGCCAGCGCCTCGTTCACCGCCTTGCGGTCTGGTGCCGCCGCGGGCTGGTGGTAGAGCGTGAACAGGCTCATGGCGATGCCGGGGGTGCAGAAGCCGCATTGCGAACCGTGATGGCGCGCCAGCGCCTCCTGCACGGGATGCAACGCGCCGCCTTCGGCCAGATCCTCGATGGTGACGACCTCGCAGCCATCCACCTGGCCCAGCAACTGGATGCAGGCATTGACCGGCTCATAGACCAGCCGTCCGTCGACAAGCCGGCCGAGCGCCACCGTGCAGGCGCCGCAATCGCCTTCGTTGCAGCCCTCCTTGGTGCCGACCTTGCGTTCGCGCAGGCGCAGATAGTCGAGCAGCGTCTCGGTGGGCGCCACGTCGAACAGCTCGATGATCTGATCCCCGCGCAGGAAGCGGATCGCTTCACGCATGCAACTCAACTCCCGCGATAGGTCGAATAACCGTAGGCCGACAGCAACAATGGCACATGATAGTGCTGGCCGGAATCGGAGACCCCGAAGCGGATCGGGATCATGTCGAGAAAGGCCGTCTCGGGCAGCTCCTGCGTCTTGCGCAGGTAATCGCCGGCAAAGAAACGCAATTCATAGGTTCCGACGCGAAAGTCCGCTCCTTCCAGAAGCGGCGCGTCGGCGCGTCCGTCGGCATTGGTCGAAAGAGCCGTCAGCCGCACCGGTTCGCCATCCAGGCACCATAGCTCGATATGCAATCCGGCCGCCGGTTTGCCCGCGGCGGTGTCGAGAACATGGGTGGTCAGGCGGCCCATCACGGCTCCTCTTGATAACGACCATTCATTGGGCATGCACCACGAGTGTGCATCACCATAGAGGCTCACAAAAGAACTTAATTCAGCACCCGGCGATGCCAAAACGGCATCGCCCTCCACCGTACCGATGCCACAGCGGACTCATCCATGATCGAAAATCATCGCCGGCGCGAGAGCAAGCCCGGATCGGGAAAACGCCGGAGGCTGCGAAGGGCCGGATTCGCCCGGCTTTCGGCGACGGCAAACGCACGTCCCGAAAGACCGCACAAAACCGCCATTATCATCGCCTGCCGGGATCAGCGGAGGAAATGCGGCATATGGTGCGCGCGGACGAGGACGTCGTCGGGAAGGAACGTCTTGTGGATAAGAGGCTGACGGCGCCCGCAAAAGCGCAACGCCAACCCCCGGATATCGCCGCAGCCCGCCCCATCGGTCCACGCCTCACGGCATGTCTCAGGGCAGCAGCACCGTCGTGCCCGTCGTGCGGCGGCCTTCAAGGTCCTGGTGGGCCTTCACGGCATCGGCAAGCGCGTAGGTCTGGTTGACCTGGATCTTCACCGCACCGCTCGCCACCACGTCGAACAGATCGTTGGCGGTGCGCTCCAGGTCGGCCCTTTGGGCGACGTAGGTGAAGAGCGTCGGCCGGGTGGCGAAGAGTGAGCCCTTCTGGCCCAGCAGCGCCAGGTTGAAATCCCTGATCGGGCCCGACGACTGGCCGAAGGACACCCACATGCCGAGCGGCTTCAGGCAGTCGAGCGAACCGGGATAGGTATCGTTGCCGACCGAATCGTAGACGACATCGCACTTCGCGCCGCCGGTGATCTCGGCCACCCGCTCCACGAAGTTCTCCTTCGTGTAATCGATAACATGCTCGTAGCCGTGGGCTCGCGCCAGCTCCGCCTTTTCCGGCGAGCCGACCGTGCCGATGACGGTGGCCCCCAGGTGCTTCGCCCACTGTCCGGCGATCAGCCCGACACCGCCGGCCGCGGCATGGAACAGCAGGGTGGTGCCCGGACCGACCTTGAACGTGTCCTTCAGCAGATAGCTCGCCGTCATGCCCTTCAGCATCATGCCGGCCGCCGTTCGACTGTCGATTTCGCCGGGAAGCTTCACCAGACGGTCGGCCGGCACGAGCCGTTCCTCCGCATAGGAGCCCAGCGGCCCGACATAGGCGACGCGGTCGCCCACCTTGACCTCGGTGACATCCGGCCCCACGGCGACGACCGTGCCGGCGCCCTCGTTGCCAGGCGTCATCGGCAGGCCGGCGGGGGCGGGATAGAGGCCTGAGCGGAAATAGGTGTCGATGAAGTTCAGGCCGATCGCCTCGTGCCGCACGCGGGCCTCCCCGGCTCCCGGCTCGCCGATCTCCACCTCTTCGAACCGCATCACTTCCGGTCCGCCGGTTTCATGCACGCGAATGGCTCGAACCATCTCAAGCTCCCTTTTGGTTTCGCCGTTGTCGGAGTGCCCCGCGCCAAACGGGATCAGCGCACCGCCTCGCGGCGTTCGCGGCGGCGCTTTGCGGCCATGACATTGAAGACCTCGACCGCGGCCGCGAACGCCATGGAGAAGTAGATGTAGCCGCGCGGGATGTGAAAGCTCAAGCCGTCGGCGACGAGCGCCACGCCGATGAGCAGCAGGAAGGCCAGCGCCAGCATCTTGGTCGTGGGGTGGCGCCGAATGAAACCGGCGATCGGGCCGGACGCCACATACATGATGACCAGGGCAACGACGACGGCGGCGATCATGATCGACAGATGCTCGGCCATGCCGATCGCGGTGATGATCGAGTCGATGGAGAAGACCATGTCGATGATCGCGATCTGAACGATGATGGACATGAACGACGCGGCCGGACGGGCCTGTCGCGCGCCCTCTTCGTCGTCCTCGCCCTGCTCGATGGTGTCGTGGATCTCCCGCGTCGCCTTGACGATCAGAAAAAGGCCGCCGGCCAGCAGGATCAGGTCGCGCCACGAGAAAGCGACATCGAACAGATCGAAAAGCGGTCGCTGCAACGTGATGATCCACGCCAGCAGAGACAGCAGCACGACACGGAAAACGAAGGCCAGCATCAGACCGATGCCGCGTGCCCTGTCGGCGGAGGCCCCTTCGAGCCGGCCGACGATCAGCGAAACGAAGATGATATTGTCGATGCCGAGGACGATCTCCATGACCGTCAGGGTGATAAGGCTGGCCCAGCCGGCCGGTTCAGTCACCCACTCGAACATTCATCACTCCGTATGGCGTGCCCGCATCTTGTCGTTGAGCTGAAACAGCGCGCCGATCACCAGCAGATAGATACTGGAGGCGGCAAGTCCAATACCGGCCAGCCCATTGGCCTGCATATTGTTGCTGGCCGCCACGAAGGCCGAGGCCAGCCAGACGACGGCGACGAGAAGCGTCAGCGGCCGCCACCGCTTGACCCGGACGGGATGGACGAAGCGCACGGGCGCGAAGGTGAGCGCGACGAAGACGAGGACGATCACCAGAGAATACGCCTGGAGAACGGGAAACGCGAAGATCACGAAGACCAGCATGTTCCACGTCACGGGGAAGCCGCGGAAACAGTTGTCGGGTAGCTTCATACCGTCATAGGCGAAATAGAGCGCGCCGGAGACGACCACCAGACCGGCGGCGATCAGATTGTACGGCGTGCTCATCAGCCCGGCCGTGGCGATGGCGAAAGCCGGCAACAACACGTAGGTCGCATAATCGATGACGAAATCGAGCGCGGCGCCCGACCAGGTCGGCAGCCTCTCGGTGACGTTGGCCGCGCGCGCCAGCGGTCCGTCGATGCCATCGACGACGAGCGCGACGCCAAGCCAGGCAAACATCATCGGCCAGTCGCCATCGGCCGCGGCGACCATGGCGAGCAGAGCCCACAACGCACCGGACGCGGTAAGGATATGAACTGCGAAGGCCAGCCAGGTGGACCTGCCTCCGGTAGCGGTTTCTTCGCGCGGCTGCGTCGCCATTTCACTTGCTTTCCGGGGATACGCGTTGGTTGCGCCGTTGCAGCAGACTGCCTCCTAACGGCAACCGGGCTTTCATTCCAGCCTTTTTGAACCAATAGGCTGTCGAAGCCATACTCTCTTGACGTGAAAGATCGTTTGATCCAGATCGGCTTCGCCTGCAAAGGCACTCCGGATAATGTCTTCGCATTGCTGGGCGCCGCCGTCGATCAAAACTTGTCGCAAAGCCGCCCATTCCAGCCGGCCCGCCCGGAAAAATTGGGCAAAACCGCGCAACAGTCGTTTACCGTGTCGCAGAATGACGCAGGGCGCACGGTCTGGCGGCCCGCGGGTGAGTCGCGCGCGCTGACCCCTCGCATGATCACGCTCTTGCCGGAACCCGACGGCTGGCCTAAGCCTTCCCCACACACAAGCTTCGAAACGAAACGGACCTCGCGGGGCGCCTTCGGGCACCTCTCCCGCGACGTCAGGAAGGATGGAGAACATGAACCAGGCGACAGCGGACAGGACGGAGATCGCCGTGGTCGGGTCCGGCCCATCAGGCATGATCGCCGCGCTCCTGCTCTCCCGTCGGGGTTTCTCCACCGTTCTCGTCGGCCCCCGGGCGAAAGCCGATCCGCGCACCACCGCGCTGCTCGATGCCTCCGTCGCCATCCTTGGCGATCTCGGCATATGGGAGGATATCGCGCCGCTGGCCGCCCCCTTGCGCCAGATGCGGCTCATCGACGACACGGGCCGCCTCGTGCGTGCGCCCGAAACCCTTTTCGACAGTGCGGAAATCGATCTCGACGCATTCGGTTACAATGTGTTGAACAACGATCTTAATTCAGTACTCGAAAAGGCCCTGGCAGCCTCCTCCGTGACGCGCATCGAGGCGCTCGCAGACGCGATCCGGCCCGGCGACGATGGCGTGGAAATCGATATCGAAGGCCGCGCGACACCGCTTCGCGTTCAGCTTCTGGTCGCCAGCGACGGCCGCTCGTCGCGGGCCCGCGACGCGGCCGGCATCGCGGTACAGCGCTGGAGCTATCCCCAATCCGCGCTCGTCGCCAATCTTTCGCACCAGCGCCCGCACGACGACACATCCACCGAATTCCATACCCCTCACGGCCCCTTCACGCTGGTGCCGCTGAAGGGCAACCGGTCGAGCCTCGTCTGGGTGGGTGAGCCGAAGGAGATCGTGGCGATGCAGGCGCTGGACGATGCGGCCTTCGCGCGCGAGGTCGAACGGCACGCCAAATCGATCCTGGGGCCGATGACGCTTGAAAGCGGCCGGCAGGTCTTCCCGCTGTCGGGCATGAAGGCGAAGACGGTGGCGGCCAACCGGATCGCGCTCGTCGGCGAAACCGCGCATGTCTTTCCGCCGATCGGCGCGCAGGGGCTCAACCTGTCGCTGCGCGATGTGGCGGATCTTGGCGACGCCTGCGAGCGCGCCCGCTCCAACGGCCAGGATATCGGCGGCGGCGCCGCCCTGTCGGCCTACGCGGCGGCGCGGCGCGGCGACATCGACACCCGCATCTTCGGTGTCGATACGCTCAACCGCACGCTTCTGGCCGACTTCCTTCCCATTCAGATGGTGCGCGGCCTCGGGCTCTATCTCGCCGGACGGGTCGGCCCCTTGCGCCGGCTCCTGATGCGCGAGGGCGTCGCCCCCTCGTTTCGGGGACGCGCCAGATCGGCATGAGGGCCGAAAGGTCCGTCTCGAAGGACGGGCCGCTTGCTCCCCTTCTGCGCCGGTCCCGTTCGGCCGCCACGCGGCCCCCTCACCTTGGCGGGATCGAGTAGGTCGCTGTGGCGTGAGCCACGATCTCGTCGCTTTCCTCGCTGGTGATCGCGCATTCCGTCACGGCCAGCCGTTTGCCGAGCTTCAGCAGACGGCAGGTGCCCAGCAGATCGCCGGGCGCCGGCTTCTTCAGGAAGTTGATGTTGAGGTTGGTCGTCACCGCCAGCGCCACCGGTCCGATATGGGCGAGAATCACCACATAGGCGGCGAGATCCGCCAGCGCCATCATCGCCGGGCCGGACACGGTGCCCCCGGGCCTGAGGTGGCGATCATGCGCGTTCAGGCGGATCACCACTTCGTTTTCACGCACCGATTCAACCGAATAGGCCGGTCCGTCGTGGTTGATTTCGGGAAACTCGCGGTCGAGGAAGCCGGAGACCTCCTCGCGGTTCATCACGGTGCCCATCGCTCCTCCCAGTGAGATTGGCATCTTTACCTATGCGTCATGGGAGACAATCTCGACCGATTTCGCAAGCGCCTTGAGAGACGACGGGACGTGATTTGCGTTATAACGCGCGAAACACGATGGAGGTGCCCATGGCCGATGCCGCGACCACGCTGCCGAGCAGCCCGCTCAAATCCTCGCTCGAAAGCGGGATCCTGCGCCTGACGCTGAACAAGCCGGAGCGCATGAACGCGCTGTCGGAAGCGATGATGGCCGCGCTCTCCTCCGCGCTGTCGAAGGCCACCGACGACGACGCGGTTCGGGTCATCGTCATCGACGCTGCGCCCGGAAAGGTCTTCTGCGCCGGCCACGACCTGAAGGAAATGACCGTCCATCGCGCCGACAGGGATCGCGGGCGCGCCTATTTCCAGGACATCCTGGGCCGCTGCTCCGCGCTGATGCAGCAGATCGTGACGCTGCCCAAGCCGGTGATTGCGGGGGTCGCCGGCGTGGCGACGGCGGCCGGCTGCCAGCTCGTCGCCTCCTGCGATCTGGCGATCGCCACCGACCGGGCGACCTTCTGCACGCCGGGGGTCAATATCGGGCTTTTCTGCTCCACGCCGATGGTGGCGCTGGCGCGCAATGTCAACCGCAAGCAGGCGATGGAGATGCTGCTCACCGGCGAGAGCATCGATGCCTCGACGGCGCGCGAATTCGGCCTGATCAACCGCATCGTGCCGTCGGAATATCTCGATACGGTCGTGATGAAATACGCCGAGATGATCGCGTCGAAATCGCCGCTGACACTGAAGATCGGCAAGGAGGCGTTCTACCGGCAGGCGGAACTGTCGCTTGAGGACGCCTACCGCTACTGCGCCGACGTGATGGTGGAGAACATGCTCGCCCGCGACGCGGAGGAAGGCATCGGCGCGTTCCTCGAAAAGCGCGCACCAGAGTGGGAGGGGCGGTAACGGGGCTGCGCTCCAGCAGGCCAAGCGGGCCTTGCGGCCTTCCCGTTCTCGTTCTCCCGACAACCCCGCTCGCCTAACTCGCCTGCCCGCTCTGCATCAGTGCCACAGCGCCGCTGACGCCGGAAATCACCATCTGTGTGCCGATGACCGCCAGGATCAGCCCCATCAACCGGGTGATGATCTTGATGCCGTTCGCGCCCAGATAGGTGACGAAGCGGTTGCCGAACAGGAAAAAGCCGTAGCTGACCACGCACAGCACGAAGAAGGCCGCGATCGTCGTCATCAGTTCGCTGACACCGCGTCCCGATGCGAAGCTGACGGCGGTCGCGATGGTGCCGGGGCCTGCCAGGATCGGCACCGCGAGTGGCGCTATGGCGACATCGAGTTCCGCCTCCCGGCTCGCCTTCTTGTCCTCGCTCGAAGGCTGCTGCACGCGCGAGGCATCGCCCTGCACCATGTGATAGCCGACGAGAAACACCAGCAGTCCGCCGGTGATGCGGAAGGCCGGCAGGGTGATGCCGAAGACCTGAAAGATCAGGTTCCCCGCCACCGCGAAGACAACGACGATGGCGAATGCCAGCGCCAGAGCGCGGAAGGCGACGAGATGGCGGACGTCCTCGTCGTCGCCCGAGGTGAGCGACAGGAACACGGGCGTGTTCGCGACCGGGTTCATGATCGCGAAAAAGGCGGCGAAGACCGAAACGGCGTGCCCCAGGAAACTCTCCAACACTCTCTCCGCAAAGCCGTGGCTTGCTCCGGCTTGCCAAAGCCAATAGCGTTGCCGGCGCTCATGTTAAGCAACCTTCAGGTCCATACGTGTTCCACGATCAATATTCCGATGCAACGATCCGCGCCATCCTCGACGAGGTCAAGACCATCGCCATCGTCGGGGCCAGCGCCAATCCGGTCCGGCCGAGCTTCTTCGTTCTCAAGTACCTGATCGACAAAGGCTACACGGTCTTTCCGGTCAATCCCGGACAGGCCGGCAAGGAGATCCTCGGCCGCCCGTGTTTCGCAAGCCTCGGCGAGGTTCCCGGGCCGGTGGACATGGTCGACATCTTCCGCGCCTCGGAGGCTGTTCCGGCCATTGTCGAGGAGGCATTGGGCCTCGCCCCGCTTCCAAAGGTGATCTGGACGCAGCTCGGCGTCGTCCACGAGGCGGCGGCGATGCGGGCGGAGGAAGCCGGCATGCAGGTCATCATGAACCGCTGTCCCAAGATCGAATACGGACGGCTTTCCGGCGAGATCGGCTGGACGGGCGTCAATTCGCGCACGATCTCGTCCAAGCGGCCGGCGATGCGCGGCGGTTTCCAGCATCGGGGCCTGCGCAAGTAGCGGCTTTGGAAGCCAATCCGGCAGCCAATGAGGTAACGCTTTGCCGCCTTTCGCGGCCATTGGGAATGGCGTGCTTTGCTTTCGGGGCGAGGAAGCGGCATTTTTGTCGCCGATTGACATTCAACGATCCGCAAGAACGACCGGGCAGACCGGGCGCGGCGGGAACAACGACAAGGAAAACGACCTTTCATGACCGACAGGACTCCGGGATTTTCCACGCTCTCCATCCATGCCGGCGCCCAGCCCGATCCGGCGACCGGCGCGCGCGCAACACCGATCTACCAGACGACGTCCTACGTGTTCGACGATGCCGACCATGCGGCCTCGCTGTTCGGCCTGCAGGCCTTTGGCAACATCTACACCCGCATCACCAACCCCACGACGGCCGTGCTGGAAGAGCGCGTCGCCGCGCTGGAAGGCGGCACGGCGGCTTTGGCGGTCGCCTCCGGCCACGCGGCGCAGCTGATGGTCTTTCATGGCCTGATGCAGCCGGGCGATGAGTTCGTCGCGTCCACAAAGCTTTACGGCGGCTCCATCAACCAGTTTGGCCATTCCTTCGAGAATTTCGGCTGGAACGTGAAATGGGCAGATCCGGACGACATCTCGTCATTCGAGAAGGCGCTCTCGCCCAAGACCAAGGCGATCTTCATCGAATCGATCGCCAATCCCGGCGGTATCGTCACCGACATCGCGGCCATCGCGGCTATCGCCAGGAAGGCGCGGGTGCCGCTCATCGTCGACAACACGCTCGCCTCGCCCTACCTGTGCCGGCCGATCGAGCACGGCGCCGACATTGTCGTCCATTCGCTGACCAAGTTCATGGGCGGCCACGGCAATTCCATGGGTGGCGTGATCGTTGACGGCGGCTCGTTCGACTGGTCGGCCGATGATCGCTACCCGATGCTCTCCAAGCCGCGGCCCGAGTACAACGGCATGGTGCTGCACGAGACCTTCGGCAACTTCGCCTTCGCCATCGCCATGCGGGCGCTGTCGCTGCGCGATCTTGGCCCGGTGCTCTCGCCGTTCAACTCGTTCATGATCCTGACGGGTATCGAGACCCTGCCGCTGCGCATGCAGCGCCATTGCGACAACGCGCTGGCCGTCGCCAGCTGGCTCGAGAAGCACCCGCAGGTGTCGTGGGTCTCTTATGCGGGTCTGGAGAGCAGCCCCAGCCACGAACTGATGAAGAAATACGCGCCCAAGGGCGCCGGCGCGGTGCTGACCTTCGGCATCAAGGACGGCTATGACGCGGGCGTGAAATTCGTCTCCAACCTCCAGCTGCTGTCGCATCTCGCCAATATCGGCGACACCCGCTCGCTGGTGATCCACCCCGCCTCCACCACCCACCGCCAGCTCTCCGACGAGCAGAAGGTCGCCGCCGGCGCCGGCCCCGAGGTGGTGCGCCTGTCAATCGGCCTGGAAGACGTGGACGACATCATCGCCGATATCGATCAGGCGCTGACCGCCTGAACCGTCACTGCGCGAAATACGAGACGGCGTGCGGGCTCACCGTCCGCATGCCGGCATGGAACAGGACCATCGCCGGCGGGGTTTGGCGACAGAGCTCCACAATCAGCTCTCGCCCCCTGTCATTTGCCCGGTCGCAGCCGCTGCGGTCCGGTTTCATATCGTGCTTCATTCACGGAACTCTCCAGCGTCATCCGTGTCCACGGTGGCTTTGGATCAAGTTTTCCAAGACCGATCAAGCATTCGCACCCCACTCGCTGATCCAAACCGGACAGGAGCGATCGGAGCGTGCAATGACGCGCGAACAGGGAAGCCCGCCCCCACGCTCACGCCGCCCGGATGCGGTCGAAGAACGCGCCGATTTCCTTGCGCAGCGCCTCAAGCTCACCGCCGACCGTGTCGACCGAACCGCCGACGCCCTCACTTGCCGCAAGCGTCTCGCCCGCGACGTTGCGCAGCTCGCCGAGATTGCCCGCGACACGTTGGGTGGCGGCCGCCGTTGTCTGCATGTTCGCCGAAATATCGCCTATCGCCAGCATGTTGCCGGCGATCGACGTGCCGATCTCGCCTGAAATGCCGGTAATCTCGGTAGTGGACGTGACGATGCCCTCGATCTCGTCGACCGTGCGCGCCGTCGACTTCTGGATCGCCTCGATCTGGGCGGCGATTTCTTCCGTGGCGCTCGAGGTCTGCTCGGCGAGCTTCTTCACCTCCACCGCGACGACCGCAAACCCCCGGCCAGCTTCCCCGGCGCGCGCCGCCTCGATGGTGGCATTCAATGCCAGCAGGCTGGTCTGGCCGGCGATATCGCTGATCAGCGAGAGCACGGAACCGATACGGTCGGCGGCATCGGCGAGGTCGTGCACCGTGGCGCGCGTCGCCGTCGCCCGCTCGTGACTGTCGCCGGCAAGGTGCGTCGCCTTGTCGGACTGATCGCGGATCGAGGCGACCGCCCGGGTGAGATCGTCGGAGGCCTGCGCACTCGCCGAAACCCCCTCGCTGGCGCGTTCCAGTTCGCTGCCCACGCCGTCGGCCATGGTCTTGGTCTCGGTGGCCACGTGGCCGAGCGTCCCCGCCATCTCCCGCATCGCCTGCATCACGTCGCCAATGCGCGACAGCGAGGTTTCCGTCGCCCCCTCCAATACATGGATTGCTTCCTCGCGCCGGCGCATGCGGTCCTGACGGGCCTCGGCGTTCATCTGCTCGTAGACGGCGAGCGACAGATCGAGATCGAGCATGATCGCACGCATGATCGCCCGGTTGGCCATCACCGAACGGTTGGCGCGCAGAAACCCGGAGCGGCCGACGATCGACAGCAGTTCCACCATGATCCGCTGATAGCCGGCAATGTACCAGCGCGGCTCCATGCCGATGCCGTAGTGTGCCCGCCCGATGCGCACGATACTGGCGACGTGTTCCTGCGCGAAGGGGGCGTTGAACAACAGTTTCCAGTGCCGCATCTGCGCCGACTTCAGCCCGCTCGTGTCCCGCCCGACCATGGAGCGGGTTTTGTCGAACTGCCCCAGATGCTCGTAGAACCGGTCAAGCACACCCGGCATCTTCGCCTCGACCTGCGGCCAGACCTGCGTCAGCGCCAGGCGGTCTTGCGCCGAAAAGGAGGCGAAGGACAACCGGTTCTCGATGTCCAGGGTATCGGTTGTTGTTGTTCTCAGCACGTTGCGGGCCTCCCAAACCAGCGTTTGAAATATCCGGACTTCTACGGAGGCTCAGATAAAAATACTGTTAAGAATGCCGGGAGCCGCGACGGAATATCCGCCGCGGCCGTCCGGTTCTCGAACAAATTCGAAATATGGCATGCGGCCGATCCGTCAGATCCCGCGGGCCGTGTTGGCGGGGAAAAACCGCGCGGCGTGGACAACGAGCGACATCAGGACCAGAACGGCGAGCGCCTGATGGGCGAGCGCGAACCAGAAGGGCACCACCAGCAGCAGCGTCGTGATGCCGAGCATGGCCTGTATGAGGATCGCCCAGACCGCATGCGCGGCGCCCCATTTGAGCCGTCGCGAGGCGGCGCTGCCGCGCATGGCCCACCAGTGCCACAGCGCGACCGCGAGCAGCAGGTAGGCGCCGCAGCGGTGCTGGAACTGCACGGTGGTGATGTTCTCGAAGAAATTCACCCAGCCCGGGTGCATCATCAGCAGACCGGAGGGCACGAGGTCGCCATCCATCAGCGGCCAGGTGTTGTAGGTCAGCCCCGCGTGCAGTCCCGCCACCAGTCCGCCCAGGAAAATCTGAAGGAATCCGAGCCCGACCAGCAGGAACGCCCGGCGGCGTCCCGAGGGGGGCGCGTGGGCGGCAACCTCCGCGTCGGCCGGCGACAGGCGCTGCGCGAGCCAGAGCGCATAGGAAAGAATTCCGCAGGCGAACGTCAGGTGAACCGCGAGCCGGTACTGGCTGACATCGACGCGGTCGACGAGGCCGGAGGCGACCATCCACCAGCCAATCGCGCCCTGAAAACCGCCCATGGCGAACAGCACGACAAGGCGCGGCTTCAGCCACGGTTCGATACGACGGGTTGCCCAGAAGAACACCAGCGGCACGAAGAAGACGAACCCGACGAAGCGACCGAGGAACCGGTGCGCCCATTCCCACCAGAAGATGTTCTTGAATTCGCCGAGGCTCATGCCCTTGTTGACGCGCTCATATTGGGGCGAGAGCTTGTACTTGGCGAATTCCTCGTCCCAGTCGGACTGGCTGAGCGGCGGGATGACGCCGTGTATGGGCTTCCATTCGGTGATGGAGAGGCCGGAATCGGTGAGCCGCGTCGCCCCGCCCAGCATCACCATGGCGAAGACCAGCAAGACGATGGCATAGAGCCACAGCCGCACACCCTTGCGACCGCGCACGGCCGATGACGTCTCCAGGGTTCCGTTCAACGTGGTTTCGGCGTTCATCGGTTCTTGCTTTCCCTCTCCCCCCGGCCCTCGTATCCGGGCAATTCGACCTAGCCCGAACCGCGCCGCGGGGCAAGACGGGGATGACGGGCCGCATTCCCCGGTCAGATGCCGCCTCCGCCCAACGTCCCCTCGACTTTCGCCCCTGACGGCAGCTAAACAGGGTCCCGGACGGTTCATGTCGAGCCCGCCCGCTGTTTGCCGCCCCGTGCCAAGGACCTTTCATGCCGCCGCTCAAACGTCTCTTCGGCACAATCGTGCTGGTCGTCTTCGTGGTCGTCTACGCCTTCGTCGCCGCCGTTATCGGCGACATGACGATGCAGAACGCCTCGGAGCTGACCCGCATCGCCTACTATCTTGTCGCCGGACTTCTGTGGACGGTCCCGGCCGGCGCGATCATCTGGTGGATGTATCGCCGCTGAAGGGGGCCTGAACGGGAATAGCGATCCTGTCGGGTCCCTGCCGGGCGCTCCGCCCTGCCCTTGTCTTCTCCGGCTTCGCGGGATGGACAACCGAAAGAGCCATTCTCCTCACAAGCCCGGCAGCAGGTTGTTGGTGATCGCGTAGAGAAAGCCCGTCACGGTGACCACCGAGGCGAGCGTTCCCAGCAAAACGATGGCGGAGGCGCGCTGCACGTAGGTCTGGTAGGCCGTCGCCATGACGAAGACGTTGGCGGCCGGCGGCAGGCAGGCCATCAGCACGGCGGTCGCCTTCCACAGCGGGCTTATCCCGCCGATCCAGTTCAGCAGAACGAGAACGAGAATCGGGTGCGCGATCAGCTTGATGAAGAGCAGTACCGGCAATTCGCCCGGAATGCGCCCCAGCGGTCGGATCGCGACGGTGACGCCGAGCGCGAACAGGGCGCAGGGCGCGGCGGCCGAGCGCAGGAAGGTCAGGAGCGTGTCCAGCGCCGCCGGCGGCTTGAACTGGATCGCCGCCGCCGCGACGCCGAGCACGGTCGCCACGATGAAGGGATGCGTCGCGATCTGGCGCATCACGCCGAAGGCCGCCTTGCGAAATCCGACCTTCTCCGTGCCGCCCAGCGCCATCAGCAGCGGCAGCAGGGTGAACAGCAGGATGTTGTCGAAACAGAAGATCAACGCCGTGGGCACCGCCGCCGCCGCCCCCAGCGTGGCAAGCGTGATGCCCGGCCCCATATATCCGATGTTGGAATAGGCGCCGGCCATGCCCTGGATGGTCGCCTCGCCGATGCGGCCGGTCTTGACGATGCCGAAGCAGAAGGCCAGCGCGAAGGCGCAATAGGTGGAAAAGGTGGTGGTGGCGACAAAGGCCAGATTGGCCAGTTCCTGAATCGGCGTCTTTGCCAGAAGCTGGAAGAACAGCGCCGGCAAGGCCAGATAGAGGATGAAGAAGTTCATCCAGTCGAGACCGGCGGCGGGAATGGAGCGGATCTTGCCGGAAAAATAGCCGAGAAAGATCAAGCCGAAGAACGGCAAGGCGAGGGATATGACGTCCTGCATGCGTGGATCGGTCCGGTGGCGCGGCGGGGACAGGAGCCGGGTTGGGGCGGTGCCGGTTGCGTCGTCTGGCCGGCTCGGGGTATCCAGAATTGCCTAGAGCGCTCTCCGCTCGGGCGGAACCGCCTGAGCGACAAGAAACCGCTCAAGATCAATGCCTTGAGCATATTCGTGTCGATCAGTTTGATTCAATCTGATCGTAATATGCTCTAGCGGTTTCATTCCGTTAGGTCAATTGAACGACAGGCCCGCACGAGAACGGGCCGCATGAAAGACGACATGGCCCGGCATAATCTCTCCCCCCTCATGAAACTGCGTTATGCGGGCGAATACGTCGTGTTGCGGCTGGTCGCGGGGCTGATCCGCCTGATGCCCGTGGACATGGCCTCGCGGGCAATGGGCAAGGCCTGGCGGCTGATCGCGCCGAAAACGAAACGCCACGCCCATGCGCTGGAGCATATCGCCCTCGCCTATCCCGACATGCCGCCGGCCGAGCGCGAAAGGCTGGCACGCGCTATGTGGGAAAATCTCGGCCGGATCGCGGCGGAGACCTTCCAGCTCGACCGCCTCCATGCCCAGCCCTCGCGCTACACGTTCGACGTGGAGGACGCGCGCGCCTTCGTGGAGAAAAACGGCGGAGCGGCCGTCGTCGTCTCGCTCCACACCGGGAACTGGGAAATCATCGCGGAACCGGCGCGTTATGTCGGCCTTGATACCGCCGGCGTCTATCAGGCGCTGAAAAACCCCTATGCCGATGCCTATCTGACGGATATGCGGCAGCGCTATTTTCCCGGCGGACTGCACGCCAAGAGCCACAGCACCGCGCGCCGGCTGATCCAGCATGTCCGCAGCGGCGGCGCGATCGCCTTTCTGGCCGATCTTCGCGACGTGCGTGGCGTGACGGTGCCCTTCTTCGGCCACCCGGCGACGGCCAATCCGTTCCCCGTCATGGTCGCGCGCACCTATGGCGTGCCGCTGATCATCTGCCGCACGATTCGCAGGGACGGCGCGCATTTCCATTTCGAGGCGCGCGTGCTGGAGCTTCCGCGCGAGGGCGATCGGCAGGCCGATATCCAGGAAGGCACGGCCCGCATCCATGCCGTCTTCGAGAGCTGGATCCGCGAGCATCCCGAGCAATGGATGTGGATCCACCGCAAATGGGTGATGCCGAAGAAGAAGCGGAAGCCAGCGTCCCAGTGACGGGTTGCCTCACACACTCCCCATCATTGCCGGCACCGGCCCCGGCAATCCATGCCGTGATGTTTCGGCAAGCGGGAGGACAAGCCGGCATACGGATCACTCTTCAATCGTGTTGACAGATCACGGGATGGACCCCGGCTCGGGGGCTGGATGACGAGAGCAAGCAGGAACATCCGACCAGGGACCGACTGCGGCGCAGCGCCGCAAGCGTGCCCGTTTCCGCAATGGGCCACCCGCCAGCCACCATCTTCCTCCCCTCGCCTTTCGCCGCATTTGTGCCCTGCACAAAAAGCGCTATACGATACGGCAAACTCGGGGAATTTGAGGGAGGAACCAATCGTATGAAGACACCGCGCGCCTTCTACCAGCCGCTCGCCATCGGAGCGCCCGCGCCCTATCGCGAGCTGCCCGTCACGCTGGAACGGATGATCCATTTCGTACCGCCACACGTGGAGAAGATGCGCGCCAAGGTGCCGGATCTCATCTCCAGGGTGGATGTGGTGCTCGGCAATCTGGAGGACGCCATTCCCGCAGACGCCAAGACGGCGGCGCGCGACGGCTTCATCGAGATGGCGAAGGCGAACGATTTCGGTGCCACCGGTCTGTGGACGCGGGTCAACTGCCTCAACAGCCCGTGGTTTCTGGACGACATCATGCAGATCGTGCCGGCGGCCGGCGACAAGCTCGACGTCGTCATGCTGCCGAAGGTCGAGGGTCAGTGGGACATCCACTATCTCGACCAGCTTCTGGCCCAGCTTGAAGCAAGGAACGGCATCACCAAACCGATCCTCATCCACGCGATCCTGGAGACGGCCGAGGGCGTGAAGAACGTGGAGGCGATCGCCACCGCCTCGCCGCGCATGCACGGCATGAGCCTGGGGCCCGCCGACCTCGCCGCCTCGCGCGGCATGAAGACGACGCGCGTCGGCGGCGGCCATCCCGATTACGCGGTGCTTGCCGATCCGCATGGCGATGCGCCGCGCGCGGCGTTCCAGCAGGATCTTTGGCACTACACCGTCGCCAAGATGGTGGATGCCTGCATGTCGGCCGGTATCCGCGCCTTCTACGGCCCCTTCGGCGATTTCTCCGATACCGCGGCCTGCGAGGCGCAGTTCCGCAACGCCTTCCTGATGGGCTGTGTCGGCGCGTGGTCGCTGCACCCCTCGCAGATCGAGATCGCCAAGCGGGTCTTTTCGCCCGACCCCGACGAGGTCGCCTTCGCGAGGAAGATCCTCAAGGCGATGCCCGACGGCACCGGCGCGGTGATGATCGACGGCAAGATGCAGGACGACGCGACCTGGAAACAGGCGAAGGTGATCGTCGATCTCGCCCGGCGCGTCGCCGACAAGGACGCTGAAATGGCGGAACGTTACGGATTTTGAGGCGTTGAGCCGGGCCGCTTGCGATGACTGTCACTTGACACTCAACCGCAAGCGTGCCTTGTAAGGCGCCCAATGAAGACCAGAGACATTCCAGACCGGCTGGCGGCCTCCGGAGAGGCCGCTGGCGGGCGTTTCATCACGCGCGGAGACAACGATTTGATTGAGAGGATCCGATCGGCCAAATACAGGATCGGCCAGGTCGTGCGCCACCGGGTCTACCCGTTTCGTGGCGTGATCTTCGACGTCGACCCGACATTCGACAATACCGACGACTGGTACGATGCGATCCCGGAAGACATCCGCCCGCGCAAGGACCAGCCGTTCTACCATCTCCTCGCGGAAAACGAGGAGAGCGAGTACATCGCCTATGTCTCGGAGCAGAACCTGGTCTGCGACGACACCGGCGAACCGGTCCGCCACCCGCAGATCGACGAGTTCTTCGACGTCCTCGAAGACGGCAGCTACCACGCCCGCGACGTGGAAATCCACTAGAGAGACTTCGACGGCAAGGCCATCGGGCTCATCCGCCTTTGTTCACCTCCCTCTGAACGGGAGATCGCGCGGATGGATCGCATGGGGCGCGACGTCTCGTGGATGCGGCGCATTCAACACCCCTCACCCCGGCCCTCTCCCCATGGCAGAGGGGGCGGACGCGGCAAGTCCTGCGCACCCCTGCAACGAACGCGGGGCGCTCACTCTTGCGGCGGCAGCGCTTCCTTCTTTTCGCGGAAGATGAAGTAGATGTTGCGGAAATAGATGATCAGGCCCAGCGCCTGACCGGCGATGAAGACCGGGTCCTTGCGGATCAGCGAATAGACCAGCAGCAGGAAGCCGCCGGCCACCGAGAAGAACCAGAAGGCCACCGGCACGATCGAGCGACCGACGCGTTCGGACGCGATCCACTGCACCACGAAGCGCATCATGAACATCGCCTGGGCGATGAAGCCCAGAAGCACCCACACATCGAACTGCAGAACGAAGACCTGATGCGCCCACTGCGCCAGGCCGTCGAGCCATCCCTCACTCACCATCTTGCGCAATCTCCGAAACGATGGGCACCGCCTTGCGGCGCCGGCGCAGCCACCACACGCCGAAAAGGTCCAGAATGCCGATCAGCGCGCGGTCGAACACGCCGTATTTCGAGGCGCCGTGACGGCGTTCGCGGTCGACGACGTCGACATGAACGATGCCGTAGCCCTCGCGCATCACCAGCGCCGGCAGAAAGCGGTGCCAGCTGTCGAAATAGGGAAGCCGCAGGAACACCTCGCGGCGAACCGCCTTCAGCCCGCACCCCGAATCCCGGGTGTTGTCCTTCAAGATCGCGCCGCGCAGCCTGTTGGCGAACTTCGAGGCGAACCGCTTGAAGGCGGAGGCCTTGCGCCCCACCCGCTGGCCGGCGGCAAGCGCCACGGCCGGCCCGGCGGCATCGAGCGCGTCGACCAGCGCGGGGATGTAGGCCGGGTCGTTCTGGCCGTCGCCGTCGATGGTCACGACGATATCGCCGCGCGCATGCAGCAGGCCCGTGCGCACCGCGCAGCTCTGGCCGCAGGCGAAGGCATGGCGCACCGGGCGCAGCCACGGCGATGTGGCGCGCATCTCGGCCAGCATCCGGTCGGTGCCGTCCGACGAGCCGTCGTCAATGGCGATCACCTCGAAGGTGCGGCCCGAAAGAGCGGTGCTGATTTCCTGGATCAGGCCCGGCAGGTTGCCGATCTCGTCCTTTGCCGGGATGACGACCGTAACGGCGGGGGCATCAAGGCCGCAAGCTTGCCGCGAGGACGTCTCGCCGGCCAATTCGGGAGCCGATGCGGGCATCGCTTTATCGGTCATCGGATTGTGTCTCGTTGTCGTTCGGCCGGACGGGTTCAAGCCGTTCGCCTCCGAAGAGGCGCGCATGAACGAGGGAGCGGCCAAGGGTTGAAAATGCCCGGGCAAGGGTTCGGCCGCCGGCGATCGGGCGTATTCCCTTGCCCGGCACGATGGCGAAACCAAGGTGGCGGACGGCCATGTAGCGCGCCGTCCACAGCGTGACGGACACACCAAGCAGCGTGCCGGCGATCACGTCCGAAGGATAATGCGCGCCGACCATGATGCGCGAGAAGATCAGCCAGAAGCCGCACACCGCGATCAGCCAGAGCCAGGCGGGGAAGATCAGACACAGCGAAGCGGCAAGCGCGGCGACCGAGGTCGCGTGGCCTGACGGGAAGCTCGTGTAGGAGATGTTGAAGGCGAGGAAGTCGAAGCCGAGGGGCCCCACGGTCTCGAACAGCTTTGGCCGAGGCCGGCCGAGGCACCATTTCAGGACCAGCGCGATCACCCCGCTTGCGGCGATCGAGAAGAAGATGAAGGCGCAATAGGTCCAGATCAGCGTCAGCGAGGCGCGCGTGCGCCAGGCGACGTGACGCCAGTCCAGAGCCATGGTGAGGACAAGGAAAAGCCCCGTCGTCCAAAGCATCCAGTGCGACTTGCCGATATCGGTGATGGTGCGGAAGAACTCGGTGTAATCGCGCGGCAGCGAATGGATCCAGGGATAGGAGGCCCGGTCCAGCGCGATCACGGCGATGCCGACGCTCAGCAACAGGATGGCGAGCAGGTCCTGCGGCCTGTGGCCGGGGGGCAACGGATCGTGCGCACGGGCCGCACGCGGATGCCGCCGCCGAAGGTTGGCCTTCAGCAGTTTCGCGTTGGCGCGCATGCGCCGGCCGGCACGCGAAAGCCGTGCCCGCAGCCCTGTCATCGTCTCGCCGTCGGTGATCCGGCCAAAACTGCCGTCCTGTTTCTTGTCGTTCACTGGTTCGTCCGCTTGTAAACGGCGATATCCAGCTTGCGACCGCCGTTGATGTTCACCCCCTCTACCCGAGACGACAAGGCGAGCGCCACCCCTAGCGCTTTCGCCTTGGCCAGGAAATCGCCTTCATACCGGCTTTCCACCGCAACGACCCGGCAATCGGGCAACGCGCCCGCGCCGGAGATCCATGTCGCCGCCTCCTGCGCGCTGCCAAGCCGGGTGTCGGTCGCCGTCAGGAAGATGAAGCTCGGCTCATTGAAGCCGACGGAGAAAATCTCGGCCTTCGCGCAGCCCGATGCCCCATCCGCGGCCTCCGCCAGGCGCGGGCTTACCCAGATCGGGCTCAGCGACGGCATGACGAAGCCCCACACGCCCGCATAAAGCAGAAGTGCCGTCAGGACGACGCGCGGCACCGCATTGATCACCGGCCCCGCAATCAGCTTGCGGACGGCGTAGATGGCAACCACCGCGGCAAAGACGCACAGCACCACGCCCGGAGGCGACGGGCTCACCGAAAGCATGAGCGGCCCGGCGATGGAGGCCACCGCGAACACTACCGGCACGATCGCCAGCACGAGCGCCATGATCCACACGAGCCATTTGCGCGGCGCGGCATCCGCCGTCGTCACCAGGCCAAAGGCCGTCAGGATGGCGAGGCCCGGCAGAAGCGGCATCGTGTAGTGCGGCAGCTTGGTGGCGACCAGTTCGAAGACGATCCAGCTCGGCACCACCCAGGCGACGCAGAACTGAACGATCGCGGCACGGCGATTGCGGATGGCTGACGCGATCGCCGCCAGCAGAAAGGCCGGCATCGGCCAGAACGTGCCGAACATGACGGCGAGATGGGTCAGGGGCGGCGCGCCATGGCTCTCCTGTCCCTGTCCCAGCTTGCCGATCAGGTCGCGGCCCAGCGCCTCCTGAAAGAAGGCCCCCTTTGTGGCGATGCCGATGGCGATGAACCACGGCGCGACCAGAACGACGAGAATACCAAGCCCGAGAAGCGGGCGCAGCGATGCCAGCCAGCGCCCGCGCCGGTTCATCGTCACAAGCGCCGCGATCGTCAGTCCCACCACCATCGGCGCGACCGGCCCCTTGATCAGGATGCCGAGCCCCAGCGCGATCCAGAAGGTGAGAACGAGGCGCAGCGGCTGCTTCGCCTTGCCCGACAGCCACATCCGCGCCAGCGCCCCCTGGCTCGCGACGATGGTCGCAAACAGCATCGCGTCGGTCTTGGCAAGACGTGCCTCCACACCGACGACGAGCGCCAGCGCGACGAAAAGCGCTGCCAGAAAAGCCTGCGGCGGCCCGGTGAAGGCGCGCGCGGCCCAGAAGGTCAGGAGCGCCGCCAGAATGGCGCCGGCGATCGACGGCAGCCGGTAGACCCAGATTGGCGCATCGGCGCCATAGCCGGTCACCTTGGCGGCGGCGACCTGAAGCCAGTAGATGCCGACCGGCTTCTTGTAGCGGGTCTCTTCCTGGAAGCGGATGTCGGAATAGTTGCCCGTCTCCAGCATCTGCCTGGAGGCCTGGGCGAAGCGCGGTTCGTCGCGATCGAGCGGCGGCACGCTCCAGAAGCCCGGCACGAAGGCGGCGAGCGTGACAATCACGAGCAGGATCTGCGCGATGCCGGAATGGCCGAAGATGCGCAACCAGCGCGGCGGAACGGCGGAAGGCGGCGGTGCGCCGGGCGCATCGGCGTCGTCGTTGGCCGGCATCGGCGCGGCGCCCGGATCAGATTCGCGGCCAGATTCGGGGTCAGGTTCGGCATCGGATTCGGACGCGATATCCGCGCCGGCGTCCGTGACCGCAACGGCTTCGGCGTCAGGACCGGATCCGGGCGCGCTTTCCTGTCCCGGTTCGGGTGCGGGCGCATGCGCGCCCCCGGGTGCGCCCTCAGGTGCGCCCTGCCCAGGCTTCGTTTCGCTGCTGGCCGTGTCCGCGCTGCGGCGGGGCTCTTCGGGATCGCTCAAAATCCGGCTCCGGATGAAAGGTCGCCCGCCAATGGCGGCGGAACGCGTTTCTCCTACAGGATGATGCGGCAAAGGTCGATTCCGAGCTTCACCGGCCCTCCCCCTTGCGCCGTGCGCGACTTCCGTTTTTCCCCGGCCGAGCTGTCATTCATCCGTCACGCGAGAGGCCTAACCGGGTGGCGCATCGCCGCGAATGATGCAAACTCGATGATGACGTGCCGCCTTCCCGCCCCAGCCTCCTCTGTGCACGCCTTTCGCGCCGCGCATGCCGGACCTTCTTTCGACCAAGATAGAGACCGAGATGACCCTGATTGCCCAGATCTCCGACCTGCACCTGAAGCCGCGTGGTCTCGCCTGCTACCGGGTGAGCGAAACGAACAAGCTCGCCGAACGGGCCGTGCAGGCATTGATGGCGCTCGATCCCGCCCCCGACGCCGTCATCGTGACCGGCGACATCGCCGACCAGGGCGATCCGCGCGAATACACCGTTGCCCGGGAAATCCTGTCGCGCCTGCCGATGCCGGTCTATCTGCTTTCCGGCAACCATGACGATTCGGCGCACCTGAAGGCGACGTTTCCCGGCTACCCGGGCCTCGACCAGGGGCCGGCGGATCGCATCCGCTATGCCTCCCGCATCGGCGACGTGCGCCTGATCGCCCTGGATTCCTCCATTCCCGGGGCCGGGCACGGGGCGCTCGGTGCGGATCAATGCGCCTGGCTCGACGAAACGCTCGGCGCGGAGCCCGAGGTTCCCACGCTCATCGCGGTTCACCATCCCCCCGTCCTCACCGGCATCCGCCACATGGACGCGATCAATCTGCGCGACGGCGCGGCCCTGGCCGACATCGTGCGCAAGCATTCGCAGGTAGAGAGAATCATCTGCGGCCACGACCATCGCGGCATCGTCGCCTCGTGCGGGGGGCGGATCGTCACGATCGCCCCGGGCGTCGCGCACCAGGTCGTCCTGGCCTTCGATGAGGACGCCCCGGCGCAGTTCAACTTCGAGCCGCCGGCCTATTACCTCCATCACTGGAGTGCCGAGGCGGGTCTGGTGACGCACACGGCCTACATCGAAAAGGCCGATGGTCCGTATCCGTTCTGGGCGGGCGAAGGCGTCAGCTGGCCGGGCTACTGAGGGACGGCCGAAAGGCCATCCCTTTTCCCGGGGCCGGCGCGCGGACTTCGGGCAAACGCGCGAACCGGGCGGCTCAGGCGGCGACCGTATCGGAGGATTGCGCGGACGCGGCCTTTGAGGCGATCTGCGAACGCTGGGCTTCGCGGATCATCAGCACGGTGCGTCGGGCATCTTCCTGCCGGGTCCGGCCGAAATCCTCGGACAAGGCGTTCGCCTCGCTCTCGGGGCGGCCGACGCGCTTGCAGATAAGCCGGCAGAAGGCGCAAAAGCCCTGCATGCCCATGCTGGTCGCCCGGCAAAGCACGACGACGGAAGACATGTCGCTGTGCAACAACGAGCGCTTCAGCGTCGTCTCGTCGAGCCGCAGCAGCATCGCGAGCAACCAGATGCCATCGCTGAGCCGGTCTTCCATGGCCAGTTCGCTGATGACCGAATCGAGTGTCCGCCGGCCGTCGCGCACCGCGTCGTAAAGGGCGTTGCGCTCAAGCTGACGGTGAGCGCTTTCCTTCATCCCCACCTCGATCATCCCCGAGGCCCGGCGCACTGCCTCCTCGAAGCGTCCCTCTTCCACAAGCGAGGCGAAGGCGCCAAGCCGCGCGCGCAACTCGTCGGTCAGCGAGGATTGCAGACGGTGGCCGAACTCCTTCTCGTCGCGGCCGCGCTCGGCGAGGCCCTTTTGAACCTGCGGGTCCTCGCCGCCCCTGTTGAGCAGATGGCCGAGGCCGGCCATGGAGAACCGCGCACCGCGATTGCCGGCAATCTTGCGCAGCACATCGGCGCCGCCGACCTGCGCCAGTACGTCCGTCACCGCCTCGCCGATCGCCGGTCGCCCGGCAATCGCAATGCGGTGGCTTTCGCCGCGCACACGCGCGATTTCGGCAAGGTCGTCGTCACGCAGCAGCGGCGACATCTGGAGAATGGGCGTCGCCACGACGGCGTCGTCATTGGCCAAAGCCAGCACGAGATCACGGTCGACATGTTCGGAGCGTGCAATCTGGTCCGCAATATCGGCGCGAATCTCATCCGCGACCTGATCGAGAATCTTCGCGACGACGTCGCCGAACAGACGTTTCTCGATGTCGCCTGGAATATGGGTTTCCCGGAAAAACACCTCGGAAATCGCCTTGACCAGCGCGGTCCTGCCCTTGGCGCTGCGGTCGCGCGCCAGTTCCACCAGTTTCGCCACCGGCATATTGTTGCCCCTTGTTACCGCCGTATCCCGAAATTGGTCGAAATTCTAGCATGTTGCGCCGCTTCGCGCGCCTGTAACAGTTCGGTATGCTTTCGCCGGAGTAAATGGCACGGCGCATTTCGCGCGGCATTGCAGTTTGACACGGACACCGTCCGCGGTGCGCGATTACCGGCCTCCTCGATATCCGCTTGCCGGGCCCGGCTTTTGTCGTGTATCCAACGCTCGCGGATCCGCCGCACGATCCGCCGCTCGGGGCATGGCGCAGTCTGGTAGCGCACCTGGTTTGGGACCAGGGGGTCGCAGGTTCAAATCCTGCTGCCCCGACCATTTTCTTTCGAAAGAGGCCTGATATCATGCGGGCCTCTGCCGGAAGAGAACTGCGGAGGCGGCCGTTCGAAACGGCGGCTACCATATGATGATTGGCGAAGAATCGGAGACGGTCATGGTCGCACGCATCTATCGTCCCGCCAAAACGGCGATGCAGTCCGGCAAGGCGAAGACAAAGCGCTGGGCGCTCGACTACGAGCCGGAGAGCCCCCGCGAGATCGAGCCGCTGATGGGCTACACGTCGTCGGTCGACATGAAGGGCCAGATCCGCCTTTTCTTCGAGACCTGCGAGGAAGCGGTCGCCTATGCCAAGGCGCAGGGCATTCCCTACCGGGTGAGCGAGGCGCACGAGCGCAAGACGCGGCCGATGGCCTACGCCGACAATTTCCGTTTCGACCGCGCCACCCCCTGGACGCACTGATCCTGCGTGCCGCCGGACGTCTCCGGTGGCGCCAACTGCCGGCGCCCCTCAGGCGCAAGACTTTGCCGCACACATGTGGCACCTTTGCCGGAAGCGCAGGGTTCCTGCGCCGCCAAACCGGCCCCGTAGCTCAGCTGGATAGAGCAACGGCCTTCTAAGCCGTCGGTCACAGGTTCGAATCCTGTCGGGGTCACCAAAAATCCAATTTCATAGCGCTGAATTCCCGATAGGCCTGTGCCATTCGCGCGCCATCCGCACTCGCCAGACCCTCCCGCGTCGCGCGCCGCTCCCCCGCCCAACAAGGAGCGATCGGCGCGAGTGCCCTCCTTCCGTCGCTGTCGCGGCTTCGATCGAGCGTCCCGACAGTCAAACAGACGGATGAATTGAACAATCCAACCGAATACGCACCTTTGTCTCAGTAGTTTCCATAGCGATTTCAGCACGAATAATTACCAACTCAGATCGTATATTTGATATATGTCTTAGTGGTTCGATTCTTTCGCATATTCGGAGCTGTTCCTGTTTCAGCTCCTTATCCGGGCGAGACAATGAGACGGCTACTGGGTTACCGCTTCGGTTCTCTGACCTACCGGATCATGTTTCTGGTCTGCTTCAGCGTTGTCGCCAGCACCGCGACCCTCGGGCTGTTGGTCTATTCGGAAATCCGGCAGATTACACGGGATCAGGCGGTCGACTCGATCGCCTCTGAAACGCGGCTGATGACCCAGCGTTTCGAGCTCATCTATTCCGCGATGGCGAGAAATCTGCGAACCCTCGCGGGCGTCCCGGCGGTCGACGGGATCATCCGCAGCCTTCAAAGCGCGGGTCCCGACCCTTCCGACGGGTCGACGACGAACCGGTTGCGCGCCCGGCTCGAGTCGACATTCCGCGCCGTCCTGCAGAGCAATCCCGAATACTTCAAGATCCGCTTCGTCGGCTATCCCGATCAGGGACAGGAACTCGTTCGTGTCGAACGTATCGGGCGCGGCACCATCGTGCGGCCGAACACGGCACTCACACAAGTGGCCGCAGAACCCTATTTCAAGTTCGGCATCGCCCAGCCCTCCAACCAGGTCTCCTTCTCCGACGTTTCCTACGAATACGAGGACAACGACAGCAGACTCAGGAAGCGGCTGGTCGTCCGCGGCATGATCCCGGTGGACGACGCCGGCGGGCGGCGTTTCGGCCTCATCGTCATCACCGCCGATTACGAAGCCATGCTCAGATGGGCCATGGGCGGTACGGTGGACCACAGTTTCATGATCGCGGTGAACGGTGGCGAAGAGGACTACATCCAGCGCGCGCCCGGCGAGCCCGCCGGACACGTCACATTGCAATTGCGTTCCGATCCCTCGCATCGCCCGACGCCGCTCATTTCCGCGGTCCTTTCCTCGCAGGAGCGCGAGGGACTGATACAATTCGGCGACATGATCGCCTATTTCGTGCGCGATTCAGGGAAATATTCCCAATACTCGGCGCAGATCGGTTTCGCGACGCAAATGCCGGCGGAGGCTCTTCTCGGCTACGCGAACGTCGTCAGGGACCGGATGATAACCATCTGTGTCATCGCGGCGTTTCTGTTCGGCGTGATCGCGGTCCTGGTGACACGACGCCTCATAAATCCCCTGGGCTCCCTGACCAGAATGATTCTCGAATCCTCCGATGAGGAGCTGATCGCCGAACTGCCGACGGCGCGCTATGACGAGATCGGCGACCTTGCGCGGTCCTTCCAGCAGCGCACGCAGGCGCTGATCGACAGCGAAGCGCGCGCCAAGGTCATCGTGAACAACGCTCCCGACGGCCTCATCCTTATCAACGAGGACGGTATCATCGAGGGCTTCAATCCGAGTTGTGAACGGCTGTTCGGCTACGAGGCGCAAGACGTTATCGGCCAGCATGTCGAAATATTGCTTCCCGAACACATGTCGCAATACACGCAGATATTCGGCGACATCAGCGAGATCCTGCGAGATCCCGCCCACCCGGGAACGATGCGCGAGCTGGAGGTGAAAACATCCCGGGGGGGCCGCGTGCCCGTCGAGATCAGCGTCAGCGCCCTGACCCTCGAAGGCAAGCCGAAGCTGAGCGGCGCGATCCGCGATATCTCCGAGCGGCGCGAGATCGAACGGGTGCGGACGGAATTCGTGGCAACCGTCAGTCACGAGTTGAGAACGCCGCTGACGTCCATTCGCGGCGCGCTGGTGCTGATGGATCAGATCATGGCCAAGCCCCGGCCCGAGAAGATCGAAAGAATGCTGAGCATGGCGCAGAAGAACACCTCGCGCCTGATCCTTCTCGTCAACGACATCCTCGACTTCGAGAAGCTGCAGGCCGAGAAGGTGAATTTCCAGCTTTCGCGCTGCGATCTGAATGACGAGATCGGGAAGTCGGTGGACATGAACATGACGTTTGCGCAGGAACGCAAGGTCACGCTGAAAGCCGTCATGGCCAGCGAGCCGCTCGTCTGTCCCGTCGATCAGGACAGACTGCAACAGGTCCTGGCGAACCTGATCTCGAACGCGGCGAAGTTCTCGCGGGAGAATGGACGTGTCGAGGTGGGCGTGGAACGGGTCGGCATGGATGCGCGGCTGTTCGTCACCGATCACGGCGCAGGCATCCCGCGCGACTTCCATGACAAGATTTTCACGCCCTTCAGTCAGGCCAACACGGGCTCATCGGCGAAACGCGCAGGCACCGGGCTTGGCCTGATCATCACGAAGCGCCTCGTGGAGGGCATGGGCGGTACGATCGGCTTCCACAGCACCATGGGCGAAGGCACCACATTCTGGGTCACGTTCCCGCTCATCGAGTGGCGCGAGCGAAATACGCGCGGCGCACCTCCCCGACATATCGGACTGCATCTCGAAGACGACGCCGATTTCGCCGAAGTCCTCAGGACCGCCGTGGAAGATGATATCGAACTGGTCAATGTCGCGACGCTGGAGGAGGCCAGACGCCAGCTGCGGGAACGCTCGTTCGACCTCGTGATCATCGACATCGCGCTTCACAAGGGGGATGGCCTCGCCCTCATCAAGTCCATTCCCGCCCCGGACCGGACCGCCATCGTCGTTCTCACCGCGCTCGACGAGACGGTCGACAATCCCGAGGTGGACCTGACGATGGTCAAGTCGAAGCACCAGATCGGTGACGTCACCGCACGTATCATGAGATTGCTGGAAAAGAAGGCCGCCCTCAAGGAAGCGACGTCGTAAGGCGGCGAAGCGGCGTGTTTCCGCGCTCCCAGACGTTTCGATACCCGCGACGGAGACGGCCCCGCGCGCCGGGCTGAGCGGATGCCGTCGAACAGGGATCCGTCGGGACCCACCACCCCTTTCAGCCGCCCAGTCAGCTAGCAGCCCTGTCAGCCGCCGATGCCGGCGCCCTCGACCTTGTCGCCCGGCTGGATCCCCAGCCGCTTCGCCGTGCCGGAAACCACTTCCAGCACGTAGCGCACCGGCACGCCGGAAGGCACGACCTTTTCCGACAAGGGCGTTGTGTCCTGAGCGATGCGCGCGATGGCGCCGTTCTCGCGAATGAATATCATGTCGAGCGACACGTAGGTGTTCTTCATCCAGAAGGAGACCGGTTGCTGGTACTGGAAATCGAACAGCATGCCGGTGCCATCGGGCACGGACTTTCGATACATCAGGCCGCGCGCGCGATCGGCGGGCGTCGCGACGACCTCCACGCGGAAGTCGTGACGGCCGGAGCTGGTCACCAGCGTCAGCGGTTCGGTTTGCCCCGCCTGCACGCCTTGTGCCGCGCCCAGGGCGAGAACGAGCGCCATCACGCCCGCCACCAGCAGGCCGAGAGAACAAGACGTGCGCCGGGCGAAAAACCGGTCAGCAGGACGGAACATCGGCAAACTCCTCTATCGCGCGGAACGGATCGTCTTATGCCACGAATTCCCGGCCCCGTCGCCCATCCTGTCAGGTCGCTGCGGCCCGTCGCGCCTCGCTCCAGCACCTCAAATCGGGCTCAACATATCCATCCAGAATATTGATCCAGATACGCTTTCCGACATTTCGCCACGTTTTCCGGGCCCGCTCGGACCGCCCGTCGCCCCGTGTCGGGGAACGCTTGGGCACGCTGTGGCGTTTATTTGTCAAAGGAGGCGTGCTTTCGGCAGAAACCTGGCGCTTTTGTGTGACCCCCGTCACGGCGCTCCGGTTACCTCTAAGGCATTATGATCTCCAAGGAGGCCGGAAAACGGCCACGCACTCAGCAGGGAAAAGACGTCATGGCCTATACCGAGCACGATACCTTTCACATGAGTTTGCCGTTCAGCATCCGCCCGCGTGAGTTGACGGTCGCCACCGCCGCCGCGCTGGTTGTTTTCTTTCTCGCGCTGTTCGGCATCAGTTTCGGCACCGCCGGGGCGGGCGACGTCGTCTCCGCCAGCCCAATGAAGAGTGACCGGCACGCGATCGGCTATGAAGACGCCTGCGCCGGTCAGGCCTGGGGCAACTGGAACGAGAGCTGCCTGAAGGCCCTGTCGAAGCGCCAGGACCTGCGGCTTGCACCAAGCCGGACCGTCGAGTTCCGCGATACCGGCCGCCAGCTTTCCGTGCTGCAGCGCCAGCCTTCCAACAGCTGATCCGAGACATCCGCGCCTGATACGTGCCGTCTGACGGCCCTTCCCTGCCGCCTTGACGAAACAAACAGGGCCACCCGATTGTTCGGGCGGCCCTGTTTTTGTTCAACTCGGGAAAAGATCAAACCCGATCAGGCTTCCGGCTCCGTGCCGCCGGGCGCGTCATCCGTTCCGGGCTCTCCCGTGCCATCCGGTCCTTCCGGCGCTTCGCCGTCCTCGTCGAGATCATCCTCGCCGTTTTCGCCGTTCACATCCTCCGAGATGCGCTCGACGGCGACGACATGCTCGTCCTTGGCGGTATGGAAGACCGTCACGCCCTGTGTGGAGCGGCCGGCTACGCGGATACCCTCGACGGGGCAGCGGATGAGCTGGCCGCCATCGGTTACCAGCATGATCTGGTCGGCATCCTCGACCGGGAACGACGCGATGAGGCTGCCGTTGCGCTCGTTGACGGTCATCGCCGCGATGCCCTTGCCGCCGCGCCCGGTGATCCGGTATTCGAACGACGAGGTGCGCTTGCCGAAGCCGTTTTCCGAGATCGTGAGGATGTGCTGTTCGATCGCGCTCATTTCCACGTAGCGGGTTTCGGAAAGCTCGCCGCCGGATGTGACGGTTCCTTCCTCGCCCTCGCCTTCCAGCGTCACGTCCTCCGTCTCGCCGCGCATCAGCCGGCGGCGCTTGAGGTACTCGGCACGCTCGTCCGAGGTCGCCTCGAAGTGGTTGACGATGGACATGGAGATGACGCTGTCGCCGGGGCTGAGCGAAATGCCGCGCACACCGGTGGACGCGCGGCTCTGGAAGACGCGCACCGCCGTGACGGGGAAGCGGATCGCCTGGCCGAGCGCCGTTGTCAGCAGGACGTCGTCGCTCTCGCGGCAGGTCTCGACATTGATGATCGAGCCGTCCTCTTCCTCCAGCTTCATGGCGATCTTGCCGTTGCGGTTCACCTGGGTGAAGTCGGAGAGCTTGTTGCGGCGGACCGACCCCTTGGTGGTGGCGAACATCACGTCGAGTTCGCCCCAGGTGTCCTCATCCTCGGGCAAAGGCATGATCGTGTTGATGAACTCTCCCGGCTGCAACGGCAGCATGTTGACCAGCGCCTTGCCGCGCGAGGTCGGCCCGCCAAGCGGCAGGCGCCAGACCTTCATCTTGTAGACGATGCCGCGCGATGAGAAGAACAGCACCGGCGTGTGCGTGTTGACGACGAAGAGGCGGGTGACGAAGTCCTCCTCCTTCATCGCCATGCCGGAGCGGCCCTTGCCGCCGCGCCGCTGCGCCCGATAGGTGGAGAGCGGCACGCGCTTGATGTAGCCGGTGTGGGAGACGGTGACGACCATCTCCTCGCGGGCGATCAGGTCCTCGTCGTCGAGGTCGGCGCCGCCTTCCAGAAGCTCGGTGCGGCGCGGCGTGGCGAATTCCTCGCGCACGGCGACAAGCTCTTCCTTGATGATGGAGAGAATGCGCGGGCGCGAACGCAGGATTTCCAGATAATCGGAGATCTGCTCGCCAAGCTTGGTCAGCTCGTCGCCGATCTCGTCGCGCCCCAGGGCCGTGAGCCGCTGCAGGCGCAGGTCCAGAATGGCGCGGGCCTGCTCTTCCGACAGCTTGTAGGTGCCTGTCTCCGACACCTTGTGACGCGGATCGTCGATCAGTTCCACCAGCGCGGCCACGTCGCTTGCCGGCCAGTCGCGCGCCATCAACTGCTCGCGCGCCGTCGCCGGATCGGGGGCGGTGCGGATGAGCTTGATGACCTCGTCGATGTTCGCGACGGCGATGGCGAGGCCGACCAGCACGTGGGCGCGGTCGCGGGCCTTGCCGAGCAGGAACTTGGTGCGGCGGCTGACGACTTCCTCGCGGAAGTCGATGAAGGCGCGCAGGAAGTCCATCAGGCCGAGCTGCTGCGGCCGGCCGCCGTTCAGCGCCACCATGTTGCAGCCGAAGCTCTGCTGCAGCGGCGAGAAGCGGTAGAGCTGGTTGAGGATGACATCGGCCACCCCGTCGCGCTTCAGCTCGATGACGACGCGCATGCCCGAGCGGTCGGACTCGTCGCGAATGTCCGAAATCCCCTCGATCCGTTTGTCGCGAACAAGCTCGGCGATCTTCTCGATCATCGTCGCCTTGTTCACCTGATAGGGGATCTCGTGGATGATCAGCGCGTCGCGGCCCGAGCGGACCTCTTCCGTCGTCACCCGGCCGCGCATCAGCACCGAGCCGCGACCCGTCTCATAAGCCGAGCGGATGCCCGACTTGCCGAGAACGAGACCGGCGGTCGGGAAGTCCGGACCGGGGACGATTTCCATCACCTCGTCCAGCGTCGCTTCCGGCTTGTCGATCAGCAGGATCGAGGCGTCGATCACCTCGCCCAGATTGTGCGGCGGGATGTTCGTCGCCATGCCGACGGCGATGCCGCCGGCGCCGTTGACCAGCAGGTTGGGAAAGCGCGCCGGAATGACAGTGGGTTCGCTTTCGGAATTGTCGTAGTTGTCCTGAAAGTCGACCGTGTCCTTGTCGAGGTCGTCGAGCAGCGTGTGCGCGACCTTCTGCAACCGGCACTCGGTATAACGCATGGCGGCGGCGGGGTCGCCGTCGACGGAACCGAAATTGCCCTGCCCCTCGATCAGCGGCAGGCGCATGGAGAAGTTCTGCGCCATGCGCACCAGCGCGTCGTAGATCGCGCTGTCGCCATGGGGGTGATATTTACCCATGACGTCACCGACCACGCGGGCCGACTTGCGGTACGGCTTGTTCCAGTCGTAGCCGTTCTCGGACATCGAGAAGAGGATGCGCCGGTGCACGGGCTTGAGGCCGTCTCGAACGTCGGGGAGCGCGCGAGACACGATCACGCTCATCGCGTAATCGAGGTAGCTGCGCTTCATCTCCTCGGTAATCGATATGGGCCGGATATCCGACGGCAACCCGCCGGATGACGTCGTAGTGTCCTGGTCTGCCAAGAAAAGTCTCGTCGGTTGGAACGGATTCTTATCTTATAGCCGATTCCGCTTTGCGATCCAAATGCGAAGCCTGCAAATTGGGCGCTATTTTCCCTTTTTTTTCATATTGTTATCAAGGGTCCGACAAGCTACGCACAACATTGTGGCGGCAAAGCGCCTGTGGCCGGCGGCGGGCGCGCCTGCTATGGAATCAAATTGCTCGCAACAGGGGCCCTTCATGCTTGCCGACTATCTGATCAATGCCTTCGCCACGCTGTTCGTGACTGTGGACCCGATCGGCCTTGCGCCGATGTTCCTGGCGGTCACAACCGGCACGTCGGGCGTGGCCCGGCGGGCAGTCGCCGTGCGGTCTGTCTCCATCGCCGCGGTGCTGCTGATGATCTTCCTGTTCGGCGGCAAGACGTTGCTGCACGTGCTCGGCATCTCGGTTCCCGCCTTCCAGGTTTCCGGCGGACTGCTGCTGTTCTACATCGCCTTCGAAATGATCTTCGCCCGCCGCCAGAAGCGCAAGAGCGACACCGCCGACAAGCTCGCGCATCCTGATGACGACAGCGACCAGTCGCACGATGTCGCGGTGTTCCCGCTGGCGATCCCGCTGATCGCCGGTCCGGCGTCGATCTCCGCGGTGATCCTGCTCGCCTCCCAGGCGAGCGACGGCATCGAGCTGACGGGGCTGATCATCGTCACGCTTGCCATCGTCGGCTCGTGTTTCGTGATCTTCCTGCTCGCCGACCGCATCGAGCGGCTGATGGGCGCGACCGTTCAGCTTGTCCTGACGCGCCTCCTCGGCGTGCTGCTGGCCGCGCTCAGCGTACAGTTCGTCGCCGATGGCGCGCGGGCGTTTTTTGCGGGGTAGAGCCTGCTCGGGCGCTCCGGCGAAACGCTAAGATACCGAAAAGCCGCAACGAGCCCCCCTCTCCCCCCTTGTGGGGGAGATGTCACGCGAATGCGTGACAGGGGGGGTAGCGCCGCTTGCTCCGAGCCTGCCGCTAGTACCCCCCTCTGCCCCTGACGGGGCATCTCCCCCACAAGGGGGGAGAGGGGCGCAAGCGGCGAGACCACGGCCTGTCGGTCGTCATCCCCCGGCGAAGTCCGGGGGATCCAGCACCTTCCGAGAATGCCGGAGCGACGCGTGTGCCTTTGACAGTTCCCAAAGCACCATTGGCATTCCCGCCCTTGTAGCCTGCCGTGCGGTTGCCCCCGCCTCTCGCTCAATTTTCTCCAGTGTCATCCCGGACGCGATGCGGCACGCCCGTGACGCTTCGCAGATCCGGGATCTGCCCTCATCCGTGCTGCGCGAGGTCCCGGGTCCGCACAGCAGCACTGCGTGCTGCAATGCGCCCGGGATGACGCCGGCGAGATTGCCGTTTCGCCAGCCCCCTACTCCCGCATCGGCTTGCCGTCGTCCCTCAGCACCACGTAGATCGCCGGGATCACCAGCACGGTCAGCAGCGTGGAGGACGCAAGGCCGAACAGCAGCGAGATGGCGAGCCCCTGGAAGATCGGATCCGTCAGGATCACCGCCGCGCCGATCATCGCGGCGAGCGCTGTCAGCAGGATCGGCTTGAAGCGGATCGAGCCCGCCTCCAGCAGCACGTCCTTCAGCGCGCGGTCTTCCGTCTTGGCGTGGCGGATGAAATCCACCAGCAGGATCGAGTTGCGCACGATGATGCCGGCCAGCGCGATAAAGCCGATCATCGAGGTGGCCGTGAACGGCGCGTGGAACAGCCAGTGACCGATCATGATGCCGATCAGCGTCAGCGGCACGGGCGTCAGGATGACGAGCGGCAGCTTGAACGAGCCGAACTGGCCGACGACGAGGAAGTAGATCCCCAGAAGCGCCACCATGAAGGCGGCCCCCATGTCGCGGAAGGTCACCCAGGTTACCTCCCATTCGCCGTCCCACAGCATCGCGACATTGGCATCCGACACGGGCTGGCCGTGCAGGATCACCTCCGGCTTGGGCAGATCGCCCCAGTCGGTCTCGTCGATCTTCTTCTGAACCGCCAGCATGCCGTAGATCGGCGCCTCGTATTCGCCCGCGAGGTCCGCCTGCACCATCTCCACCGACCGCAGGTTGTGGCGGTAGATCAGATAGGACGCCTTCTCCCTCTCGATCTTCAGCACGTCGCCCAGTTCCACCACGCCGCGCGCGCCGGGAAGCGCGTTGGCCGGCACCGGCGTCGCCAGCAGCCGTTCCGACAATGTGCGCTCGCTCTTTGGCAGGGCGATAGTGATTTCCACCGGCCGCCGGCCCTCGCCGCGGTGCGAATAGCCGACCGTGGTCGAGCCCAGCAGCGACTGGATGGCGTTGTAGACGTCGCTTTCCGAAACGCCGTGATATTCAAGGTTCTCCTGATCGATGGCGAAGCGCAGACGTTCCGTCGGTTGGCCGTGCGAATTGTCGACATCGACGATGAAAGGCACCGACTTGAAGATCTCCTCCAGCTTGTCGGCGACAGCGCGGCGCGTCTTCGGGTCGGGGCCATAGACCTCGGCCAGCAGCGTGGAGAGCACCGGCGGTCCCGGCGGCACCTCGACGACCTTGATCGACGTGCCCTCAGGCACGTTCAGCGCCTTCAGCCTTTCGCGGATTTCCAGCGCGACCGGGTGGCTTTCGCGGCTACGTTCGGATTTGGGCAGAAGGTTCACCTGAAGGTCGCCCAGCTCCTGCGATTCACGCAGGAAATAGTGGCGCACCAGCCCGTTGAAGTTGAAGGGTGCGGCCGTGCCCGCATGGCTCTGGATGGACGTGATCTCGGGGATATCCATCAGCAGCGAGGCGGCACGCTCCAGCGTGCGGTCGGTCTCCTCCAGCGAGGTGCCCTCCGGCAGATCGAGCATCACCTGCACCTCAGACTTGTTGTCGAAGGGCAGCAGCTTCACCGTCACGTCCTTGGTGTAGAACAGCACCATGGAGCCGAGCGTGGCCGCCCCGACAAGCAGCAGAAACACCCAGGCATGGCTCTTGGAGGCAAGCACGGGACGCGCGGCAATGCGATAGACGCGGCCGAGCAGACCGCCCGCGTGGGACGCATCGCCCGGCGTCTCGGGCGCATGATGCACCGGAGCCTTTCCGGCAAAGCGCAGCATCAGCCAGGGCGTCACCACCACCGCGACGAAGAACGAAAAGAGCATCGCGGCCGAGGCATTGGCCGGGATCGGGCTCATGTAGGGGCCCATCATGCCGGAGACGAACATCATCGGCAGAAGCGCCGCGATGACCGTCAGCGTGGCGATGATGGTCGGATTGCCGACCTCCGCCACCGCCTCGATCGCGGCCTGCATGCGCGTGCGCCCGTCCTTCATGGCCCAGTGGCGCGAGATGTTCTCGATCACCACGATCGCGTCATCCACCAGAATGCCGATGGAGAAGATCAGCGCGAACAGGCTCACCCGGTTGATCGTGTAGCCCATCATCTGGGCGGCAAACAGCGTCAGCAGGATCGTCGTGGGAATGACGATCGCCACCACCAGCCCCTCGCGCCAGCCAATGGCGATGCCGACCAGCAGCACGATGGAAAGCGTCGCCAGCCCCAGGTGGAACAACAGCTCGTTGGCCTTCTCGTTGGCCGTATCGCCGTAATCGCGGGTGATGCGAACGTCGATGGTATCGGGGATCAGCCGACCCTTCAGATCCTCGATGTGGTGGAGGATCTCCTCGGCGATGACGACGGCATTGGCGCCCGGCCGCTTGGCCACCGCCACCTCCACCGCCGGCAGACGCGTCACCTCACCCTTTTCCGTTCCCGCTTTCTGGCGCTCGATATTCCAGACGCGCGATTCGTCCTGCGACGGCCCGACGATCACGCGCGCCACGTCGCGGACATAGACGGGCCTGCCGTCGCGCGTGGTGAGAAGCAGCAGGCCGATATCGGGCACGCCCTCGAGTGTCTGTCCGGCGGCGACCGGCACCGAGCGGCCGTTTTCGCGCACGTAGCCCGCCATGAAGGAGCGGTTCGCCGCCTGAACCTTGCCGACGAGTTGGTCCAGCGTCACGCCGTAGAGCGACAGCTTTTCCGGGTCCGGCTCCACGCGGATCTGGTTCGCGGCCCCGCCCACCACGTAAGTCAGCCCGACATTGTCGAGCCGGGACAGCTCGATGCGCAATTCGTCGGCAAGATCGTAGAGCTCGTTGGGGCGCCAGCGGTCGGCGGCCTCGGGTTTCGGCGTCAGCGTGGCGACGACGATGGCAACGTCGTTGATGCCGCGCCCCACCACCAGCGGCTCGGGAATTCCGGTCGGAATGCGGTCCATGTTGGCGCGGATCTTCTCGTGAACCCTGAGGATCGCGTCATCCGCGTTGGTCCCCACATAGAAACGCGCGGTGACCATGACATGGTCGTCCACGGTTTGGCTGTAGACGTGTTCCACCCCATCGATGGCCTTGACGATGGTCTCCAGCGGCTCGGTGACGAGTTTGACCGCATCCGGCGCCTTCAGCCCGTCCGCCTGCACGATGATATCGACCATCGGCACGGAAATCTGCGGCTCCTCCTCGCGCGGCAGCGTGACGAGCGATATCGACCCCAGCACCAGCGCTGCAAAAAGCAGCAGTGGTGTCAGCGGGGAACCGATGAAGCCGCGGGTCAGGTTTCCCGAAAGCCCGAGCTTCATGGCATCACCAGTTCGTCGCCGGCCTTCAGTCCGGTCAGGATCTCCACGCCCGGTTCGCGCCCCATCTCCCCGGCGATTTCATGCCGCTCGCCAAGCTGGACGACGATGTCGAGCGGTTCGCTCCCCTCGCGCGCAAGGTGCACGAAATCGAGGCCGAAGCGGGTGGTGACGTATTTCAGCGGAATGATAATCGCCTGGCGCGTGCCGACCGAGATCAGCACCTGCGTGCGCTCGCCGACGAAGAAATCGCCGAGCCCCGGCACCCTGGCATCGGCGACCACGCGGCCTTGCGTGATCTCGGGATAGATCTTGACGATCTCGCCCGCCCGCGCGTTGCCGTCATCGCCCAGCTCATCCGCGCCGAGGCGGACCGGATCGCCCACCTTCATGAAGCGGGCGTGGCGTTCGGGTACCTCGATGCGCAGCAGGAACCCGTCCGCGGCGACCTTGGCGACCACCTCGCCGGCCATGATGACGGAGCCTTGCGTGACCGGAACCTCCAGCACGCGGCCCGTCGTCGGCGCCAGCACGTCGCCCTCCGCCTTCTGCTGCTCGATGACGGCACGGTCGGCCTCGTTGGCCTTCAGCGTGTTCTCGGCCACGGTCAGCGCGGTCTGAAGCTGGTCGATATTCGATTTGGAGACGGTGCCGCGCTTGAACAGCTCCTCGGCGCGCTGGTAGTCGAGCTGCGCCTTGGTGACCTGCGAGCGCGCGGCCTCGATCTTGGCTTCCAGCGCCCGGGCCTGAAGCGACAACTTCTCGTCGATCACATGGGCGACGACCTCGCCCTTTTGCACAAAGCTGCCCTCATCGACGGAAAGCGCCTCCAGCGTCCCGGAAATCCGGGCGCGGGCCGGCACCTCGACGGTGGCCTCGACCGTGCCATAGACACGCTTGATGTCCTCGACCTCGCTGGATCGCACGGTAAAGGCTTGCGCGAGCGCTGCCGCCGGCAGAAGCGCGAGGCAGGCGGCGAGCGCCAGCGTGCGGAAAGGACCCGACGCACCGCGGCGCCGACCCCGCATCACGCCGCGGGCTTCGCGTTTCTGCTCGGCCGACCCATCCGGCCCAGTCCTCGCTGGAGAGGCATGGGAAACCATTCTGTCACCCCGTACATTAGTATATTCGAATATAAATATATTAGGAAATGAGCCGGATTCATACCCCTTCTTTTTATTCCATTCGCCCCCCGGCGGAATTGATCATTCGCAGCGGATGGAAGCGGAAAAGGTGGCTGCGCTCTGCTTCATTCACCAAATCCCTTCAGTGTCAACAACTCTGTTTCGTGACCTCCGGAGACGGCAATCGACGGCGGCCGAACATCTGCGATGTCATCCCGGCCGCAGCGAAGCGGAGAGCCGGGACCCAGTAACCGTTGCCGCTCAAGGCTCCCGCCGCGAAGGCGCCACATGGCGACCGGACCCAATATGAGGCTTCGCGTTTACTGGGTCCCGGGTCTCGCAATGCTCGCCCGGGATGACATCGAGAGGGTGAAAGCGCCCGAGGGTCGTTCCTTCTCGCCCTGCACTCCCTCCAGCGTCATCCCGGACGCGTTGCGGCGCGAAGTGCCGCTTCGCAGAACCGGGATCTCTTGGAGCCAGCCGATCGAGATCCCGGGTCTGCACGGCAGCACTGACGTGCAGACCCGGGATGACACGCGGAGAGAGCGGACGAGGAAGAACGCCACTCCGGCCGATCCTTCCGCTTGTCACTCCCGCGAAGGCGGGAATCCAGCATTCCAGAGACCCACGCGGTTCCTTCGCGCGTCCGGCCCCCATCCCCCATGGAACGCTCCCGCCGGACAATCGTTGTCAACGCGTCGTTTCCATCCCGCCGTTCCCGGCTATAGTTGCCGCCGAACGTCGCACCGGCGTTCCGGCTCCCCCTGCGCGATGTCCCCGAAAGGCGTTTCCAAATGGCCCATGGCTCGAAAAAGGTGATCTATGCGGCGCTCGCCGGCAACACGCTGATCTCCATCACCAAGTTCGCGGCCGCGATCTATACCGGTTCCTCCGCCATGCTGTCGGAGGGCATCCACTCGCTGGTGGATACCGGCAACCAGGGCCTGCTGCTCTACGGCATGAAGCGCGCCTCGCGAAAGGCCGACAGCGAGCATCCGTTCGGCTATGGCGTGGAACTCTATTTCTGGGCCTTTGTCGTCGCCATCCTGATTTTCGCGGTCGGTGCGGGCGTCTCCATCTACGAAGGAATACAGAAGCTGCTGGAACCCCACCCGGTCAGCAATCCGCTCGTCAACTTCGTCGTCCTCGGCCTCGCCTTCGTCTTCGAGGCCGCCGCATGGTGGATCGCGCTCAGGGAATTCACCCGCGCCAAGGGACGACGCAGCTATATCGCCGCCGTGCGCCAGTCGAAGGACCCCACCGTCTTCACCGTGCTGTTCGAGGACAGCGCCGCGATGCTCGGCCTCATCATCGCCTTCGCCGGTCTGGTCGCGGCGGAGATGACCGGTATCGAATGGTTCGACGGCGCGGCCTCGGTCGCCATCGGCGTCGTGCTGGCGGGAACGGCGGTCCTGCTCGCCTTTGAGACCAAGGGTCTGCTGATCGGTGAGGCGGCGGCGCCCGAACTCATCTCGACCGTGGAGCAGATGGTGGCGCGCAACGAGGCGGTCACAGGCCTCAACGAGCTGCGCACCATGCATCTGGGCCCGCATGACGTGCTGATGGCGATTTCACTCGATTTCAACGATGCGTTGAGCGCGGCGGAAGTGGAGGAAGCGACCTCCGACCTGGAGGCCGAGATCAAGAGCCATTATCGCGACGTCAGCCGCGTCTTCATCGAGGCGCAGAGCCGGCGCCGCCACCGCGAGGCGCTGGAGCGCGATGCCCAAAGAGACGCGGAGACCGGGACGGCGTGACGAAAACGCGGGGAAGACGCTCCGCCTCAAGCCACGTCGAGCCTGCGAAACCCGTTGTAGAGCGCCAACGGTACGCCGTCGCGCAACAACTCCGCATAGCGCCGTTTCTGATAGAGGCCATTCAGCGAGACACGCGGCAACGCCGTCAGGTGTGTGCGGTGGGCGGGGAAGATCTGGCCGGGGCGGGTCGTTACCGCGAGCTTGAAGCCGAGTTCGGCGGCGAGCGCGAAATCGCGCGGACCGGCGGCCAGCTTGCCGCCATAGGGATAGGCGAAGAATTCCGGCCGCTTTCCCAGTTCCGCCTCGTGACGCTCCATGTCACGCACGATCTGGTCGCGCGCCTCCGCCTCGCTCATCCGCGCCACCGCGTGATGGCCGACGGTGTGCGCGCCGATCGTGGCGAGCGGTTCGGCGGCGAGACGGCGCAGACCGTCCCAATCCATGGCGAGCGAACGGCAAAGCGCGGCCATGTCGAGACCCGCCCAATCGGCCAGCGCCCGGATCGCGCGGCGCTGCGCGTGTTCGTCGAGGCCCGCTCCGATCCAGCCGCACAGCCGCTCGTAGGCCGCGTTCTTCTGCGCTGTGGTGCCGGCCGGCACGGTTTCCCTCATGCCCTCGAAATCGATCCGTATTTGCGAGTTTTCCGCGATGATGCGTTCCAGCGCCAGCCACCACAGTTCGCAGGTCGCGTCGGCGATGCCGCTCGATGCGAAGACCGTGAAGGGCACCGCGTGGCGCCGGAACACCCCTAGTGCGATGTCCAGATTATCCTGATAGCCATCATCGAGCGTCATGACCGCGAACCGGTTCGCGAATTCACCCGCCACCAGCCGGCGATGCGCCTCGGCGATGGAGACGAACTCGATGCCGGCGGCCCGGGTGTCGAGGATGACGGTTTCGAGAAATTCCGGCGTCACCTCCAGAAAGGCATTGGGCTGGAATTCGTCGTCGCGCGCGCCCACCACCCGGTGCAGCATGTAGACAAGCCCCCGCCCGCGCGTGAGCGGCGCCAGAACCCGTTGCGCTCCGGTCAGATGGAGCGCGTCCATTACCGTTCGATAGCCCAGCGTCTTCCAGAAATTGGTCACCGTAAAATCCCGACAGACAGCCCCGAAATATGTCTGATCGTAACCACCCTTTCTTTAGAACTCCTTGCTAGAGCATATTCCGACCGGATCGAATCGATCGGGTCGATAAGAATATGCTCCAGCAAGCTATCTGGAGCGGTTTCTTGTCGATCAAACGCGTCCGTTTGATCGGAAAGCGCTCTAGGAGTACCGAGTGAAGCGGGTCAGGGAGTTTTCGCATGCCTGTGGCAACGGCGGAGCCGCGCGCAGCTGATAAAATGACCGACGCAGGTCACTCGGCCGCGCTCGATCTTCGGATCCATGACAGTTTCGACGAGATTCGCCCCCTGTGGCGGGCTTTTGAACGCGATGCCGTCATGTCCGTCTATCAGGGTCTGCGCTGGCTTGAGCTGTGGCACAGCCATGTCGGCGGAGCGACGCTTGACCGGCTGGCTCTGGTCGTCGGCGAGCGCGACGGCAGACCTGTCTTCATCTGGCCGCTCGGCATCTGGCGCGCCGGACCGCTGAAGATCGCGCGCTGGCTCGGCGGCAAGTTCAACAACTACAATCTCGGCCTGTGGTGCCCCTCGGAGATCGCCGCGATCACCGAAGAGGAGATGCGCCGCGCACTCGGCGACATCGCGCGCAAGGCCGGTATCGACAGCTTCGAACTCGCCAACCAGCCCAAAACCTGGGAAGGGTTCGACAACCCCTTCGCGATGATCTGCGAGCAGCAGAGCCCGAGCAATTCCTTCGTCATGGACCTGGAGCCCGATTTCGACGCCCTCTACGCGCGCCGGCGCTCCAGCCGCAGCCGCCGCACCCAGCGTCGCAAACGCGAGACGATGGCCGAGGCCGGCGAAATCCGCCTCCTTCACGCCCGCGACGAGGCGACGGTTCTCAAGATCGTCGATGCGCTGGTCGAGCAACGCAACGCGCGCGCCGCCGAGGCCGGCATTCCCAGCATCTTTGCCGAAAAGGGCGCGCAGGCGATGACCCGCGAGATCCTTCTCGACGGTCTTTCATCTCCGACAACCGGGCCCATCATGGAAGCGCATGCGCTGGAGGTTGGCGGCATCATCCGCGCGACCTATGTCGGCGGCGTCCATCGCGGACGGTATTCGTGCTTCCTCAACTCCTTCCGCGAGGACGATCTGACCGCCACCAGCCCCGGCGACCAGCTGCTTCTCGACGTGGTGGAATATTGTTGCCAGAGCGGCATGACGCAGCTCGATCTCGGCATCGGCGAGGCCCGCTACAAGAGCGCCTGGTGCGAGCCGGATCCGCTTTTCGACAGTTTCATCGCCATGTCGGCGGCCGGTCGCCTGCATGCCGGGTTCTACGAGCTTCGCCAGTCGGTCAAACGTGCGATCAAGGCGAATCCGGTGCTGTGGAACGCCGTCAAGAAGGCCCGCCAGTTGCGCAGCCGCGCGCATTTCTAGAAGCGCGCCTTCCGCTTCAAGCTTCCATCAGCACTCCGCCGGTCATTGGCGAAGGCGCGCCCGTCGTTCCGGGAAAGGTCAGGGGCAGGCCCTTGAGACTGCGTACGGCGAGATAGGCGAAGGCCTGCGCCTCCACGAAATCCGCCGCCCAGCCGACCGCATCGGCGGTGCGCACATCGATGCCGCTTCGCCTGGACAGATGGTCGAGCAGTGTCGGGTTACGCGCCCCGCCCCCCACGACGACGATCAGCTCCGGCGATCGCGGCAGCAGCGCCAGCCCCCGCGCGATCGTTTCCGCCGTGAACGCGGCGAGCGTCGCCAGCCCGTCTTCGGTCGATAGCAGGTCGAGGCCCTCGCAGGCGAAGGCGTCGCGGTCGAGCGATTTCGGTGGGCGGCGGGAGAAATAGGGATTGTCGAGCCAGCGCGAAAGCAACGCCTCATCCACCCGGCCCTTCGCGGCCAGCGCGCCGCCCGAATCCATCGCGGCACCGGTACGCCGTGCGATGAAATCGTCCATCAGCGCATTGCCGGGTCCGGTGTCGAAGGCGATCAGATCGTTCTCTCCCGCCCCGATCCACGTCGCGTTCGCGACCCCGCCGATATTGACGATCGCCACCGGCCGGGAAAGCTCAGCGCTTGCGACAAGCGCGCGGTGATAGACCGGTACCAGAGGCGCTCCCTCGCCTCCCGCCTCCACGTCCGCCACCCGCATGTCGGTAACCACATCGATACCCAGCGCCCGCGCCAGCGCCCTGGCATCGCCGATCTGCACCGTCAGGCGTCGCTCGGGCGCATGGAAGAGCGTCTGGCCGTGGAAGCCGATCACATCGATCTCCTGCGGCGCAAGGCCGCTCTCGTCGAGGAATGTGCGAACCAGATCCTCATGCGCGCGGGTAATCGCGGCTTCGGCCGCGGCCATCGCAGGCGTTCTCTCCGCACGGTGGCCCACGACACGCGCCTCCTCGAGGCTTTTGCGGATGAGCGCGCGCTCTTCCTCGCGATAGGGGCGGAATGCGGTTTTCCCGGCCGTCACGAGGCCCTCTCCATCGGTCTCCATGACGGCCAGATCGATGCCGTCCATGGACGTGCCGCTCATCATGCCGAGCGCGCGGTAAGTTCCAGACATGGATGCCACCTTTTTTGGCCGTGAAATTGGCCGCGATTTCCGCTATGACCCAGCGCGCACCCGCCGGAGGGTGCCATTTCAATCAAGGAAAAACGCTATGACCGTCTACAAATCGGATTTCATGAGGACCCTATCCGAGCGGGGCTTCATCTACCAGTGCTCCGACACGGATGCGCTGGACAGGCTTTTCCTGTCCGAGACGGTCACCGCCTATATCGGCTTCGACTGCACGGCGAAAAGCCTGCATGTCGGCTCGCTGGTGCAGATCATGATGCTGCACTGGCTGCAGGAAACCGGCCACCGCCCCCTCGCGCTGATGGGCGGAGGCACGACCCGGATCGGCGACCCGACCGGCAAGGACGAGGCGCGCAAGATCCTCACGGATGAGGAGATCGAGGAGAACAAGGCCGGCATCCGCAAGGTCTTCGACCGCTTCCTCACCTTCGGCGATGGCCCGAAGGACGCTATCATGGCCGACAACGCCGACTGGCTGATGGGGCTCCGCTACATCGATTTCCTGCGTGAGATCGGCCGCTTCGTCTCGGTCAACCAGATGCTCCAGCGCGACAGCGTGAAACTGCGGCTGGAGCGCGAGCAGCACCTGTCGCTGCTGGAATTCAACTACATGGTGCTGCAGGCCTACGACTACGTCGAACTGACGCGCCGCTACGGCTGCCGGTTGCAGATGGGCGGTTCGGATCAGTGGGGCAACATCCTGTCCGGCGTCGACCTCGGCCGCCGGCTGACGGAGACCGAGCTGTTCGCGCTGACCACGCCTCTTCTGACCACGTCGTCGGGCGCGAAGATGGGCAAGACGGCGGACGGCGCGGTCTGGCTCAACGCGGACATGCGTTCGCCCTACGACTACTGGCAGTTCTGGCGCAACACAGAGGATGCAGATGTCGGCCGCTTCCTGAAGCTCTTCACCAAGCTTCCGCTCGACGAAATCGCCAGGCTGGAGGCGCTTGAGGGCGCGGAACTCAACGAGGCCAAGAAGATCCTGGCCAACGAGGCGACCCGGCTGATGCACGGCGACGAGGCGGCGGCGGAAGCGGCGGAAACCGCGCGCAAGACCTTCGAGGAAGGCGCACTCGCCCAGTCGCTTCCCTCGATCGAGGTGCCGCAAACCGATCTGGAGGCCGGCATCGGCCTTCTGGCGGCTTATGTGCAGGCGGGACTGTGCGCGTCCAACGGCGATGTCCGGCGCAACGTCAAGGGCGGTGCGGTGCGTATCAACGACGAGACGGTGACCGACGAGCGCCGCACGCTCACCGCCGCCGACCTGACCTCCGACGGCGTGATCAAGCTCTCGCTCGGCAAGAAGAAGCACATCCTGCTGCGCCCGGTGTGAGGCGCATGCCTGCGAGATAAGACGGCGTGATCCGCCGACCGTCCGAAATGAACCGAAAGCCGCCGGCACTTGTGACCGGCGGCTTTTTCCTGAATGCGCCGACGATCACCCCCGGCAATTGCCCCTCCTGCGGGGTTCGAAGGCCGCCTTCCCGCTTATCCATCGCCCGCGCTCCTTCTCTGACGCGCCCGCCCCATTGGCGTCTTCCGGGGCTCGTGGCCTATACGTGGCCCCCGCGTCAGGGGCCTTTGCCTGCACCTCCCGCGCCGGTTTGCGGATTTTCGAAAACAGGGGTGCTGCCAGCGAAGAGACCGGGGGGGCGGAGAGGAAGGCGCGAGCGGGTGCCGTCAGCGGGAACCGTCGATCGCATCGTCCGCGGTCCGGACACGCATCCCGCACGCCCCTTCTCTACTCGAAGATCTTCCTGAAGATGCCCGGCGCGATGGCGGACATCGGATTGACCGAGACGACCGGCGTGTCCAGGCTTCCGGTCACACGGAAGTTGACGCCCAGCAGACCGCCGTTGCGACCGCCCACAAGCTGGCCCAGAACCGGAATCTGGCCGAACAGGTTGTTGACCGCGTAGGCAGGCACGAAGGTGCCCTTCAGGTTCACCTGCTGCGAGGCGAGATTGATGGTGCCGTCGATCGCCCCGCCAAGCACCGAGCCGCGCAGGGCGCCGGAATCGATCGTCAGCAGGTCGCCGACCTTGTGGAAACGGACGTCGAGCTTCTGGAACGACATCTCGCCACGCGACAGCACGCGCCGGCGTGCGATCGGCCTGGAATCGGCGCCGATCAGGCCGGGATCGGCGCTGACGATCTTCTTCAGTGCCGGGTCGTCGGTGATCGCCAGATCCGAAACCATCAGCCGGCCCGTTGCACGTCCCGGCGCGGGCAGCGACGCGGTGATCGTCGCCTTGCCGCCCAGCAGCCTTTCGTAGAAGTCGGCAAACCGGAAAAATCCACCCGCATCATCCGTATCGACGCGCAATTGCCGCTGCGCTCCATCGCCGGAAAGCGCAGCGGTGAGATCGCTGCGCGCGTTGATCAGTCCGCTGGCCTCCAGATCCTTGATCGTCCCGCCGGCTGCGGAGAGATCGAGCGAGAAGCTGGTGATCATCGTATCGTTGAAACCGATCAGCCGGTCCGCCTTCATCTTGAAGGTCAGCGCCCGGCCCTGCGGATCGTCCGCCTCATCGCCGCCACTGCCGGAGCGCCGCATCATGGCGATGACGCCGCGTCCGTCAAAGCTCGTGGCATTGAGTTCGACCTCATAACCGGATTTGGCGCGGGTGATCGAAAGCGTGCCGGAATCCGACTTGCGCAGCGAGAACTTGTTGAAATCGGCATCCAGCAGCTGCCCGTCCTTGCCGATCCGCAAGCTGCCTTGCACATCCACCCCGTCCGAGGTCAGATGGAAGTTGTCGACGATCTGGACGCCATTGCTTTCATGCACGGTGAAGCGGGCCTTGGCCGGCACGCCGGCGCCCTTGGTCCAGCCGATCTCGGCAAGGCGCAACTGGCTCTGGGTCAGATCCGCGACGACCGTGCGATGGCCGTCTTCCGACGTCTGTACGGTCAGACGCAACTTGCCGTCGATGATCCCGCCCAGATCGACACCGCGCTCGCTCAGATCGCCGGCGTCGAAATCGAGAACCACGCCCTGGTCGCGCTCGCCCGTGGCGCCTTGCAGCGGCTGGTTGAGATTGATCTCCACCGGCAGCCCGTTCAGGAGACCGCGTCCCCGGGCCTGGGCGGCGGCGGCATTGGCCGTCACCTGAAGATCGGCGTTCTTGATGATCTGACCGCCGATCGGCTCATCGCTGGAAAAATCATCGAGCTTCGCGGCGACCGTCCAGGAGACCTCCCGTTGCAGGACAGTATCTTCCTTGCGGCGAATCGGGAACGAGGCCGAGACCGTCACATCGGCCTGGCCGGACATGCCGTCGGGGCTGATATCGAGCCGCTCCCGACCATTGACCGGGTCCTGTTCGGCAATGCGCGCGATATCGGACGCGGCCCCTTTCAGGGTCAATTCCAGCTGACCGGTCTTTTCGTCGGGGCGCAGGTCGGGAATCGAGAACACGCCCTTGGCGACTTCCACCTGACCACCGCCGGGAGCGACGGTCTTCGCCTTCTCAACGTTCAGGGCGAAGCCGCCGCCACGGATGGTTCCGGTCGCCTTCATGTCGGTGAGGTCCGGCAGGTCGCCAATCGTCCTGATCTTTCCCCCCGAGAGCGAGAAGTCGAGACGCAGGCCGTCCTCCGTCCAGCCGACGGTCGCGGGATCGCCATCAAAACCGAGCGGATCTAAAGCGATGATGAAGCGCGCGTCCTTGAACTTGCCGGAAACCGCATGCTTGATGAACCAGTCGCGCGCTTCGGGCACGGTCATCGCCGGCCACAGCCGCTTGAGGCTCGCGACCGTCAGTTCCTGCGATGAGATGGCGAGTGCCGCGAGCGGGCCATCGGGACCGAACTCCACGCTTCCCGCCGCCGTCACGCTGAGGTTGCCGGCGCGCAGGTTGAAGGTATCGATGTCGAACAACATGCGCGCGGGATCGAAACTGCCGAAAAGCAGGCCCCGGTCGAGCGTCAGCGGCGGCCCGGCGACATCGCGCGGTTTCAGCCGCGCCTGCGGCACCTCGATGGCGAACTGCCAGTTGTCGCGTTTCGCATCGGGCGGCCGGATCTCGCCGTGGAACACGATCCGGGTATCGCCAAAGGCGGCGAAGGAGGGCTCCAGCACGATCTGCTGGCGTTCCGGCGTCCAGGACAGCGCCAGCAGCATCTCGTCGATCAGGATCGCGTCGTCGTCCTGCAGACGAATGTAGCCCGCACCGACGCCAAGGCGCATCTCGCCGCGCGTGAGATTGCCGTCCGCGTCCAGATGGAACCGCGCCTGGGGAAACAGCGGCAACCCGAGCCCGCGCCCGGCGCGCACGGGATAGTCCGCCGGCAGCAGGTCAGCCAATGTGACGTCGGCGCCGGCCACGGAAAACCAGCGGCCGCCATCCTTGTTGTCGGCTCCGCTCCGGAAGCGCAGGTTCCAGCGCCCGGCCCGGCCGGCGACAGAGGCGTCGATATCCATCTGCTCGCCGCTCTTGTCGGGCGCGATGCGGATGTCGATCGTGCGGAAGCGGCGATCGAGCGGTCCGGCAAGCTCCAGCTCGGCGTCGTCCACCTCGACGCTTTCGATGCCGAAAGTCGCGAAATCGGCCACCGCCGCGCCGATCGTGGCATCGACCTCCCTGGCGAGATCGGCGGCGGAGGGAAAGGCGGACGTCGCGTTCGCTTCGCGATCGATCACCACCGCCGGGCGCACGAGCTTCACGCGCCCGACACCGAAATCGCCGAGCAACAGCCCGGAAAGCACCTTTTCAACACGGACTTCCGGAATTTCGGCCGAAACCGAACCGTCCTTCGTTTCAACGGTCAGGTCGAGAAGCGTCAGCGGCGCTGCCGCCTTGCCCGAAAAGTCGATCCGCACGGCATCGAGCGAGATGTCGGCGCCACGGCTGCGTTCGACCAGATACGAAGACGCAAGCCGGCCAAGCCAGACGCTGTCATAGGGGGCGGATGCGAGGCGCGCGCCAACAACGAGGAAAAAGGCCAACAGCACGAACGCGACGAGCGTGCGCACGCGCAAGAACCAACGCCGTCGCGGCGGCGTGCCGGTCGCGTCGCTCGCAGCCGCGTTCGCGGGTCGGTCGTACCGACGAAATCGTGGCCATCTCACAGGCGCTCTTTCCCCTTGATCCGGCAGTGCGGGCCTGTACCTTCGACCCGCTAGACCAATCACTTTGCGGCCACACTTCCGGCCGCGATGCGGACCGGCTCCTCCAGCCATTTAAAAGCCCCGATAGGCTTAATCTTCTGACATGGTTCTTGGCCGGGCGCACCTGGAAACCGCCTCGGCGCGCGTCTTGCGCACAGGCCGGCGTTCTTGTTCTTTATGCGGCGAAAGCCGACGAAAGGAAGGCAGTATGAGCGAATTGCTCGAGGGAGCCACCGCTCCCGATTTCACCCTCCCGACGGACAGCGGCGAGACTGTCCATCTTTCCGGCCTCAAGGGCCGCAAGGTCGTGGTCTATTTCTATCCAAAGGCCGACACCCCGGGCTGCACGACCGAAGCGCTTGATTTCACCGCCCGCAAGGCCGAGTTCGAGGCCGCCGGCGCAATCGTCATAGCCCTATCGCCGGACGCTTGCGCAAAACATGCGAAGTTCCGCGCAAAGCATGACCTCGACGTGGTTCTCGCCTCCGACGAGGGCCACGCGGTGGCGGATCTCTACGGGGTCTGGGTGGAAAAGAAGAACTACGGCCGCACCTACATGGGCATCGAACGCTCCACCTTTCTGATCGACCGCGACGGCCGGATCGCTAAGATCTGGCGCAAGGTGAAGGTGAAGGACCATGCCGAGGCCGTGCTCGCCGAGGCGCGCGCGCTTTCGTGAACGCCTTGCGCCAGAGCCGGCGGCATGGTGGCCGCCCGCTCTGGCGCAAACCTGCGGAAGCAGCATTGCCCTGCCCTCGGCTCCGCGCGGTCTTTTCTAGCCTCCGCCCTCGCACAACGGCCCCATTTTCCGCAGCCCGCCCCTGATGAAAAAGGCTTTGTTAACCTTACCGGGGCTTTAATCGGCTTCAGGTTCGGGAGAGGTCCGCGAACGCCGATACGAGAGCTTTCGTTTCCCGACGGCTTGCGCAAACGGCGAGACGACACATTCCCGGCCACGGCTTTTTTCAGTTCATTGTGCGGTCCGTGCCATGCAGCAGCCTTCCTCAAAGGCCGAGCCTTCCCAGAAGATCCCGCTGCGAATCATTCTGTGTCGCGGCGAACGCGCCAGCAGCTTCACGGTCCGCCCCTCCGTGGCGATCGCGGCGGTCGCCGGATGCCTCCTGCTGATGACGGGGTACCTGGGGGCGGCCGGCTACATGATGCTGCGCGATGACGTGCCCTCCGGGCGGGTCGCCGCTGAACGGGCGCAACTGCGCATCTACCAGGACCGCATCGCGCAACTGCGCGCCCGCATCGATCGCATCACCAGCCGCAGCATGGTCGCGCGCCATACCTATGAAAGCGAGATCGACGCCCTCAAGCGGCGTCAGGGTGAGATCGACGCACGCCACGCGCGGGTGGCCGACGTGCTTGCCCGCGCGGCCAGGACGGGGCTCGCCATCGCCGCGGCCGAGCCGCTTCCGCCGACCAAGCCTCTAGCTTCGATCGAACAGGCGCGGGCCTCTGATCTGCCCGAGAGCATCGAAGCGGCGCGGATCGATACCACTCCCGCCCCCCTCGACGGGTTCGGTCTGCGCGGAACGATGGCCGGACCATCGCACAAGACCGACCGCAAGCCGCGCCCCCTCGTCCAGCCCACTTCGACGCCCTCCGGGCCCGAGCCGGCTGTTGCAAAATCCGACAAGATGGTGATGGGCCGTATCGAGAACGCACTCGACGTGATGGACCGGCAATCCGCGACCGCGCTCGACGTGATCGCCGTGACGGCGGAACATCATATCGCCCGCATCGAACGGGTGACGCGCTCCCTCGGCCTTCCCCTCGGCAATCGCGACGAGGACGCCGTCGGCGGACCGTACGAACCGCTGACCACAGATGACAGCTTCAACGACCGTCTGCTGCGTGCGGAGCGCGCGGTGGACCGGCTTTCCACCCTGCGCGACGGGGTCCGCTCGTTGCCGCTCGCCATGCCGCTCGACGGCACGCTTTCTGTCAGCAGCCCGTACGGCGCCCGGGTCGATCCGTTTCTGGGCACGCCCGCCATGCACACCGGCGTCGACCTGCGCGCGCCCTACGGCGCGCCGATCCACGCCACGGCGGCGGGAACCGTCGTGTCGGCGGGGCGCAACGGCGGGTACGGACTGATGGTGGAAATCGATCACGGAAACGGCATCGTCACCCGCTATGGCCACATGAGCCGGGTGTTCGTTTCCGCCGGACAGAAGGTGTCGGTGGGAGCGGTTATCGGCCAGGTGGGCAGCACCGGCCGCTCCACCGGCGCGCATCTGCATTACGAAACGCGGCTGAGTTCAGGCCCGCTCGACCCGGAGACGTTCCTCACGGCCGGCGAAAAGCTGGCGGGAATCCTGTGAGCGCCACAACGCGCGCGCAATAGCTCCAGCCAGACGATACCGGATCACGGAAAACAAGGCGAAACGCGGGGGTTCGGGTCTGGAAACGGCCCGCGTCGCTGTCGCGTCATGTCCGCACGGCCGCCGGCGCTGGCGGCGCAAGCCCCTTGGCGGCGACGGGCTGCGGGGACGCGCTCCCCGCCATTTCGCCCCTTCAGCCCCGCGAACGCCGTCAGCGCGAGGCGATGTCCTTCTTTTCCCAATGCTGGGCGAGCTTCATCGCACGGCGGCGCTCGGTCTCGCTTGAAAGCGAAAAGGCGCGCTCCTGGGTATCCGTGATCCAGGCGTCCTTCATGCCGTGCGCGCGCGGCAGCGCGATCGTCAGCCACATCAGGCCGCGGACCCGGTTCGGCCCCATCGCATCGTCGAAGAACAGCAATTTGCCGAGCGTCGCCTGGGCCTCGTAGTGGCCCTTCAGCGCGGCAAGCTTCAGCCAGCGCGCGGCCATGTGCGGGTCGGGCTTTTCGTTGCCGCCGCCCACCAGATAGAGCCGGCCGAGATTGTACTGAGCGTCGGCATTGCCGAAATAGGACGCGGCATAGGTGAAGATCTCGCGCGCACGGCGCACGTTCGGCTTCACGGCCGTGTTCTGTATGCCGGTCAGGTAATAGGAGCCGATGGCCACGAAGGCGCTGGCGACATAGGGCGCCTGCTCCGAGCTCGGCGCATCGTCGGCATGCTGGTCGGCGATACGGGAGAAGTACTTGAATGCCTTGAGGTCGTCCTCGGCCACGCCGTCGCCGTCGGCATACATGCGCCCGAGTTTCCACTGTGCCGCGGGAACGCCGTTCTCCGCCGCGAAGGACAGCGCATCGACCGCCTTTTGCTTGTTGCCCGCAAAATAGGCCTGCGCGCCCATCCGGAACGCTTCCACCGGCGTCGTCTGCGCATTGCCCGACGTCGCGCTCGGATCGAACGCATAGCTTGCGTCGAGCGGACACAACGTAAGCACGCCGCCCAGGCCCAATGCTCCTGCCAGACAAAGGATCGCGTTGGTATTCCGCATGATCATTTTCTGTTCGTTACTCCGCGAAAGCCCGCTGCGGCGACGTCATCGACCGGTTCCGGAAAATCCGGCGGCAGCACCATGTGCCATGAGCCGCTGGTGCGCCTTCCAGGCTTCCGGGGTCGGTCTCCCGTCTTCCGTGCGGCGGCTTCTCCCGCCATTTCCGCGAGCGTGCCCCTGAAGCGGTAAACGTCGCGTATCCGTGGCGGTGTTGTCGGTCACGATCATCCTTTCAAGACATGCTCGCAAGGCAGATCGGGATCCGGCACCGCTCCCTGTCGACCCGGTACATGCCCGCAGAAACGTGGCCGAAAGGGGGCGCGAACCGCCTGTCGGATACTTAGCCGATACATTCACGAAGGTGTGTTGCGCGCCGGGCACAATTGCCGGAAAGCTGCCGTTGGGGCGCCGAATTCGCGCCAGAGAGTCGCCAGGATCCCGCCGTTTTCCAGCGCCTGCCCGCCCCTGCGGCATCGTGTTCGCGCAAGCGCCCACTCAGGCCCTGCCGCCGGGATGCACCACGCCGCGCGGCGTGCGGGAGCCGGGTGAGGCGCCCTGATCGCGCCGCGCGCGCAACGCCCTGGAAACGAAAGTGGCGGGCAAGGCGGCCAGCGAGAACGCCGCCAGCATGCCGGGGGGCGGCATGATGCGCGGATCGGTGCGAAGCTGGACTTTCGAGAGCGCTGCCTCGGCGCGTTCTGCGCTCGTGCGTAGCTCGGCCAGCACCGCATGAAGCTCGGAGTGCGTGTCCATCCTGGACCTCCTGATCATGGGAGGTCGCAACACTAGGCGCGCGAGGGTTTCGGCTTGGTTAATGGAATGCGACGCGGGGGCACCGACCAATTCGGAACAGTGTCGCTGAGCCGAGCACGCGTCTCAGCGCCGGCCGAGCTTCGGCTCTGCCGCATCGAGCACGCGCAACTGAACCTTCGGTGTGCCCTGCCAGTGATCGAGCGACAGGCATCCCGCCACGTGCAGCATGTGCCCGCGCGCGCCGAGCAACGCCTTGCCCAGCGGCTGGTCGGCACAACGGAAGGCGATCGCCTTGATCGAACTGCGATCGGAACCGGCGAGCGCCAGCCGCACGTGACCGTTGCCGACCGTATCGGCGAAGGTCACCCGGTGGGAGGGCAGCGCGAAGATCGGCTCGCTGTGGCCCGCGCCATAAGGCCCGGCCTTTTCCAGTAGCGCCATCAGCTCCAGCGTCGCGCCCGATGCCGTCACCGCGCCGTCGATCTTCAGGACGTGATCCTCGCGCGAGGCGGCGACCGCGGCCGACAGACGCTCTTCCATGAAGGCCTTCAGGTCCTCCACCCGGTTGCGCTCCACCGTGAGGCCGGCGGCCATGGCATGTCCGCCGCCCTTGACGATCACGCCCGCATCCACCGCCGCGCGAACGGCGGCACCAAGATCGACGCCGGGCACAGAACGCCCCGAGGCAGTGCCGCGTCCGTCCGCATCGAAGGCGATGGCGAAGGCGGGGCGGCGGTGGCGTTCCTTCAGGCGCGAGGCGATGAGACCAACCACGCCCGGGTGCCAGGTGTCGGATCCCGTCACCAGAACCGACGGCCCCTCGCCGTCCAGCATCACGGCGGTCGCCTGGGCCTCGCCCTCCTCCAGCATCACCGCTTCCATGGTCTGGCGTTCGGTGTTCAGCCGGTCGAGCCGGGCTGCGATTTCGCCTGCCGCCTGCGCGTCGTCGCACGATAAAAGCCGCGCGCCCAGCGCCGCATCGCCGATGCGGCCTCCGGCATTGATGCGCGGACCCAGCAGGAAGCCCAGATGATAGGGCGTCAGCGGCCCGTTCACCCGCGCCACATCGGCAAGCGCCGCCAGCCCGGCATTGCCGCGCCGGTGCATGGCGAACAGCCCCTTGGTCACATAGGCCCGGTTGAGCCCCTGAAGCGGCACCACATCGCATACGGTGCCAAGAGCCACAAGATCCAGCCACGCGAGCAAATCCGGTGCTTTGCCCGCAAAGTAACCGCGCCTCTTCAACTCGCGCATGAGCGCGACGAGGACGAGGAACGTGACGCCGACGGCGGCCAGATGCCCCTGGCCGGAAAGATCGTCCTGCCGGTTCGGGTTGACCAGCGCCACGCAGGGCGGACGTTCGACGCCCATCTGGTGATGGTCGGCGACCAGCACGTCGAGGCCTATCCGTTCCGCCTCTTCAAGCGCCTCGAAGGAGACCGAACCGCAATCAAGTGTCACGAGGAGGCTCGCCCCGCCGGCCTTCAGCTCGCGCATGGCGGCCGGGTTGGGGCCGTAGCCTTCGATGATACGGTCGGGAATATAGATGCGCGGATCGAGGCCGAGGCTGCGCAGCCCGCGCGCCATCAGGGCGGACGAGGTGGCGCCATCGACGTCGTAATCGCCGAAGATCGCGACCCCCTCGCTTCGCTCAACCGCATCGGCAAGACGTGCCGCGGCCGCGTCCATGTCGACAAGGGTCGAGGGATCGGGCATCAGCGCGCGGATGGAGGGATCGAGAAATTCGGCCGCGCCTTGCGCATCGACACCGCGCCCGGCGAGCACCCGGGCAACCACGTCGGGAATACCGTTCTGCTGGGCGATGGCCTGAGCCTGGATCGCACTCATCGCATCCAGCCGCTCCCGCCAGGCCCGCCCCGTCGCGGAGCGCGAGACGCCCAGGAAGGCGCGGGTCTCGGGGTCTTCGCGAAAGCTGTCATGGCGGAGGGAGGCGGGCTTTTGAAGCAAGAGAGGCTCGTCGGTTCGGGTTGAAGTTCGTGCGCGACTATAGCGCGAGTCGGGCGAGGATGCGGCTGCGGGAGAAGAGGAAGGGGATTAGGCGCGGCTTCACCGCCCTCCTTGCGCTGGATTCCGGATCAGCACTCGGCTTCGCCTCGCTTGTCCGGAATGAGGAAGGTTGGGTTAGGCTTCAAGTCCGCTACAAACCCCCTCATTCCGGGCGGTCTGCGGCGAAGCCGCATGGCCAGACCCGGAATCCAGCGCAAGGAGGGCGGTGAAGCCGCGCCTAATCCCTTTCACACCCCCTACCCCGCCCGGAAATCGATGAGCGGCTTTGCCGCGCCCGGCACATGGAAGGCCGCGACCGCCTCGCGCCAGCGTTCCAGCGGGAAGACCTCTGCCTTCGGGAACGCCACCTGCCGCAGCAGCGGCCACAACCGGTCGAATTCGCCCTGCCAGTCGGCGGCGCTCATCACGGCGAGATCGTCGCGCAGATGGAAGCGTTCGAAGGCGGCGCGCGGGAAACCGTCGGGGGTGACCGGCGCGCCGCTCATGAGCCCGTAACCGGCAAAGACCGAGCCGTCCCCCATCGCGTTCAGGATGAGGGAGCCGAGCCGGCCGCCGACCGCATCGAAGGTCACGTCGGCCTTGCGAGCCGCCTCCGTGACCGCACCGGCATCGCCTTCGTGAAGCGGCGTAATGGCGAGCGCGCGCATGCGCTCCACCCGCGCCTCGCTGCGATAAAGACCGATCACCTCGCGTGCCCCCTGCCCCAGCGCCCAATGGCCCAGCAACGTCGCGCAGCTCGACCCCGCGGCGGTGAGCAGCACGCGCTTGTCGCGAACCGGCCAGCGGGTCAGCATGCGAAGGGCCGCCATCGGATTAATGTAGGCACGCGCCGCTGTCGCATCGTCGATATCGTCGGGAACGGGCACGGCAAGGATGGAATCGCAATCGACATGGCGCTGCCAGGTTCCGGGGCCGCGCAACGGCAGCACGCGACGGCCGACAAGCGCCGTGTCATCCGCCTCCACGATCCGCCCTACGCCCTCGTATCCGGCGACCATAGGTGGGGTGATCAGATGCGAATAGGCGCCGGTGACGGGGATCAGGTCGGACGGATTGACGGGGACGAGCGCCATTTCCACGCGGAGCGTGCCGGGCGCGCGCGGGGCAAGCTCGGCGGTTTCAAGGCGAAGGACGTCGAGCGGATCGCCGAAGGCGCGGTAGATGAGGGCCTGGTTTTTCATGGGTCTACGGCTGCGGCTTTAAAGGCAGGATGAAGAAGGAAGGAAGGATAAAGGAGCGCGCATGCGCGCGCGCTGATTTGCTGGATTCCGGGTCTGGCCATGCGCCTTTGGCGCAGACCGCCCGGAATGAGGAGCAAGAGGAGAGTTGAAACCAAATCCAAACTTCCTCATTCCGGACAAGTGAGGCGGCAGCCGAACGCTGATCCGGAATCCAGCGCAACAAGTGCGGCGAAGCCGCTCCATACCTCACACTTACCTCCCCCCTTCCCTGAACGCAAAACGGCGCCGCACGAGTGCAGCGCCGTTTCACATGGCGAGGGTCTGTCCGGACCTCAGTCCAGATAGAACTTCTTGAAATCGGTGTGTTCGCCCTCGATCCAGCGCATCGTGCCGGTGGTGGAGCGCATCACGCAGGTGTGCGTCAGGATCCGGTTCTTCTCGAACTTCACGCCCTGCAGGAAATTGCCGTCCGTAACGCCGGTCGCGGAGAAGTAGACATCGCCCGATGCGAGCTCTTCCATCCTGTACTTGCGGTTGAGGTCCGAGATACCCATGCGCTCGGCACGCTCGTACTGGTCGTCGCGCGCGATCACCAGACGGCCCTGCATCTGACCGCCGACGCAGCGAAGCGCGGCCGCCGCCAGCACGCCCTCAGGCGCGCCACCGACACCCATGTAGATGTCGATGCCGGTCTCGTCCGGCGTCGTGCAGTGGATCACGCCGGCAATGTCGCCGTCGCCGATCAGGCGCAGCGCGCAGCCGATCTCGCGGATGTCTTCGATCAGCTTGGCATGGCGCGGACGGTCGAGAACGCAGACGTTGATCTCTTCCGGCTTCACGCCCTTGGCCTTGGCCAGCGCTTCGATGTTTTCCACCACCGGCGCATCGAGATCGACCAGACCATCGGGATAGCCCGGGCCGATGGCGATCTTGTTCATGTAGCAGTCGGGCGCGTTCAGCAGCCCGCCATGCTCGGCAAGCGCCAGAACGGCGAGCGAGTTCGGCAGGTTCTTGGCGCACACGGTCGTGCATTCCAGCGGATCGAGCGCGATGTCGACCTGCGGCCCGTGCTTGGTGCCGACCTTCTCGCCGATATAGAGCATCGGCGCCTCATCGCGCTCACCCTCGCCGATGACGACGGTGCCGTCGATGGGCAGACGGTTCAGTTCGCGCCGCATGGCGTCGACAGCGGCCTGGTCGGCGGCCTTCTCGTCACCGCGTCCCCGCATCCTGGCTGCGGAAACGGCCGCGCGCTCCGTCACGCGGGCCACCTCCAGGGTCAGAAGGCGGTCAAGCTTGTACTTCGATGTATCATCGTCAGAAGACATAAGTGTCATCCTTGCGCTGTGCCAGCGTCCGGTTTGCGTTCGATGCGGATCATGCGCGGCTTGCCGACGATGACGTTTTCGCGTCCGATCGCCTCAAGCGCGGCCTTGATATCCGCTTCGGTCGTTTCATAGGTGATCATGATGACCGGCTGGGGCGCCGTCGGGCGGGGGGCATCGGCCGACAGGTCGGGCGCCTCGCTCCTGGGCGCGCGACGGCGCTGCACGATCGATTCAAGTGAGATGTTCTTCTCCGCCATGCAACGCGCGATCGTCGCAAAGGCTCCCGGCTTGTCGAAAACGGACAGCCGGATGAAGTAGCCGCCTTCATGCCGGCGCATGCGGGCACGCGTATAGGGCTCCAGCTCGGTCGCCGGACGCCCCATGGTCGGCATCAGGTCGCCGCGGGCAATATCCGCGATGTCGGCAACGACCGAAGAGGCGGTGGCGTTGCCGCCGGCGCCGGGGCCGACGAGGACCACCTCGCCCAGATAGTCGGCCTCCACCGCAACCGCGTTCAAGACGCCGTCGATGCGCGCGATGGCCGACGATTTCGGCACCATCGTCGGGTGGACGCGCTGCTCGATGCCGGTGTCGGTGCGCTGGGCGATGCCCAGCAGCTTGATGCGGTAGCCAAGCTCGTCCGCCGCCTCGATATCGGCGGTGGTGATCTCGGTGATGCCTTCCAGATAGATGGAATCGACGGATGTCTGGCAGCCGAAGGCGAGGCTCGTCAGCAGCGCCAGCTTGTGGGCGGTGTCGTTGCCTTCGATATCGAAGGTCGGATCAGCCTCGGCATAACCCAGCCGCTGCGCTTCCCGGAGGCATTCCTCGAAGGACAGCCCCTCGCGCTCCATCCGGGTCAGGATGTAGTTGCAGGTGCCGTTGAGGATGCCGGACACGCGGGTCACGGAATTGCCCGCCATCGACTCGCGCAGCGTCTTGACGATCGGAATGCCGCCGGCGATCGCCGCCTCGAAATTGAGGCTGACGCCATTGGCCTCGGCGAGTTTGGCAAACTCCATGCCGTGTTTGGCGAGCAGCGCCTTGTTGGCCGTCACCACGTGCTTGCCGGAGGTGAGCGCGGCGCGCACCGCCGCTTCCGCCGGGCCGTCCTCGCCGCCGATCAGTTCCACCAGAACGTCGATGCTGTTGGAATGGGCGAGCGTGAGGGCGTCGTCATACCAGGCATAGCCGGAAAGATCGACGCCACGGTCCCGGGTCTTGTCGCGCGCGGCAACGGCGACGATTTCGATCGGCCGGCGACAGCGGACGGCCAGATGCTTGCCATGCTCCTGGACGAGACGGATGACGGACGCGCCGACCGTTCCAAGGCCGGCGACGCCAAGTCTCAAGGCATCTTGCATAAATACGTGATCCAGTTTTCAGGTTAGCGGCAGGCACCCATCGGGATCACGTTGTGCAATGTTTCGTCCGCCGTTTCAAGGAAGCGACGTATGTTTCGCGCGGCCTGACGAATCCGCTGTTCATTCTCCACAAGGGCGATGCGGACGTAGTCGTCGCCGTATTCGCCAAAACCGATGCCCGGCGCGACCGCGACATCCGCTTTCTCGATCAGCAATTTGGAGAACTCAACCGAGCCAAGGTCCCGGAATTTTTCCGGAATCGGCGCCCAGGCGAACATCGAAGCCTTCGGCGACGGCACCGGGAAGCCGGCATTGGCGAAGCTCTCCACCAGCACGTCGCGGCGCTTCCTGTAGACCTGACGCACATCCTCGATGCATTCGTCCGGACCGTTCAGCGCGGCGGTGGCCGCCACCTGGATCGGGGTGAAGGCGCCGTAGTCGAGATAGGACTTCACCCGCGCGAGCGCGTTGATCAGCCGTTCGTTGCCCACCGCAAAGCCCATGCGCCAGCCGGGCATGGAGAATGTCTTGGAAAGCGAGGTGAATTCGACCGCGATGTCTATCGCGCCGGGCACCTGAAGCACCGACGGCGGCGGCGTGCCATCGAAATAAATCTCCGAATAGGCGAGATCGGAGAGCACGAAGATCTCGTGCTTCTTCGCGAATGCCACGACGTCCCGGTAGAATTCCAGATCCGCGACATTGGCCGTCGGGTTCGACGGATAGCACAGAATCACAGCGATGGGCTTGGGCACCGAATGGATGACGGCGCGCTCCAGCGCATGGAAGAATTCCGCGTTCGGCTCCGCCGGCACGTAGCGCAGCGCGCCGCCGGCCATCAGGAAGCCGAATGCATGGATCGGGTAGCTCGGGTTCGGCACCAGCACCACATCGCCCGGCGCGGTGATCGCCTGGGCCATGTTGGCGAAGCCTTCCTTGGAGCCCAGCGTCGCGACGACCTGGGTATCGGGATCGAGCTTCACGCCGAAGCGGCGGCCGTAATATCCGGCCTGGGCCTTGCGCAGGCCCTTGATCCCCTTGGAGGCGGAATAGCGGTGGGTGCGCGGATCCTGAACGGTCTCGGTCAGCTTGTCGACGATGTGCTGCGGCGTCGGCAGGTCGGGATTGCCCATGCCGAGATCGATGATGTCTGCGCCTGCGGCCCGGGCCTTTGCCTTCAGCTTGTTCACTTCTTCAAACACATACGGCGGCAGCCGGCGTGTCTTGTGGAACTCCATGGCTCTGGCCCTTCTCCTGAACAACGCCCCGCGGATGTTTCAAGGATCCCGCAGCCGGCGCACGACATTTGCGGCGGATGGATACTCCATCGCCGGACGCGACTCTAGCTAAATCGCAATCAAGGCGAAAATCGCATAATCTTGCTTATGTGAACCTTATGGGCACATTTTTCGAAGATTATTCCAAACTTCCAGGGCTAACAGCGTTTGAATTGCATTCCCATACGCGGAAAGTTCGCAGATTCAGAGCGTGTTCCGGGGCAAGTCGATGCGCGATGCGGGGGCGTTTTTGCGCAATTCTCATACGCCGACGCCCGGCACGTCTTCCAGCGTGTACCGCCAGGGTTCGGCATTTTGAGGGCGAGTCGGGATCGGTGGGGTGTGGCCCCTCGCGCGCGGCCAGAGCGGGCGTGTCTAGTCGGTGTCGTCTTTTTCGATCTTCCTGATCGCGTCGTCGATATGGTGATCGCGCTTCTGGAGCAGATCCTGGATCTTGGCGTTCCACAGCCCCCGACCGCTGCCGGAGGAATTACGCTGGGCGAGATGGCGCAGTTCCGTCTCCGTGCGGTTGACCTCGTCGGGCTGCTTCAACGGCGCGCCGCTGATGGAAGGTTCCGCATAGGCGATCGGCGCGGTCTCGCGCGAAACCACCTTGTTGGGGCTGTCGGGATCGTAAAGGTAATCGGGCTTTCGGGTGTCGCGGGAGGCGGGGTCGCGATAGGCTGGCGTCGAGACCGGCGCGACCGCGGGCTTGGCCCGCGCGACGCCGGGGCTAACGCCGCCCGGAACGCCGTTGGGCGGCACCATGACCACCCCCAGAAGAGTCGCGTCCGGATCGCCCGCGCAACCGGCAAGCAGCAACGACACGGCCAAGGCGGCCATCAGCCCTCTGACAGGCATCCGTCGTCCCGCCGCATCCGTGGCCTTCGCGTTCGACCGTCGCACCGTTTCACCCTTCACGCAGTCCCCCGTTTTCACGGGGCCCCTCGACAGCCACCGGACAATCCGGATGCCGTTTCCAATGTCGCGGGCATGCCAGCCCCACCGGAACCAGAACCATAGACCAAAACCAGATACCGGAACCGGCCCGATCGCCGTTTACCCTATCATGATCCCCGAATACGCCGCGTCGCACAAGATCTTCCGGCTACCACACCGCCGCGTCGCAATATCATGGCCGCGCGGCGCAGGATAGAGCAGCCGGCGCACACGCGTTCGCCAGCGCTGACAGAAGGCACGAAAGAAGGCGCCCGCGATTCGCGGCGTCCGCGGCTACAGATATGATCTCCCGCCCCCGGCGCAAGTCCGGCGAAGTGCTTGACCCGAGTCCGCGCATCCCCATCTTGATGATGTGCCGCTAGGTTAGGCGAATTGCCTAGGCGTTCGCATATCTTTTATGCAAGTCTTTGTTGCGCCGCGATTTTTTTGCTGCAGCGCAATGGCAAAAAGCAACCTTTGGCCCTTGTCAGAATACGGTTGCAGAAGCCTATTATGAAATAAGCGGACGAAGAAAAGTCGCGGGGGGCCGGAGGGGCTGGGTCCGCCGGCGACGAGTGAGGTCCGGATGGCGCATTTGCGCGAACCGGGGACCCGCAGTCAGGGAGGCGCGTTCATGTCCGAAGCCCACGACAACAGCCCGATGTTGCGCTTCATCGTGGAAAATCCCGAGGCCTTTGCGCACAACATGGCGCGCGTCGTGGAGGAAGGCGGCAAGGCGCTGGCGGCCTATGTGCGCCCGCGCGAGACCGGCGAGGCCCAGGACGCCATGGCCGATCAGATCACGGAAGTGGTCAAGACGCTGTCGCGCGTTGGCGAATACTGGATGAAGGACCCGCAGCGCAGCGTGGAAGCCCAGTCCCGGCTGATGGAGGGCTATGTCGACCTGTGGAACGGCACGCTGAAACGGATGGCCGGCGAAGAGGTGAAGCCGACGATCGAGCCGGAACCGCGTGACAAGCGTTTCAAGGACGACGACTGGACGGAAAACCGGTTCTTCGACTTTCTCAAGCAGCTTTACCTGATCACCACGCGCTGGGCGGAGATGATGGTTGCGGAAGCCGCGGAGCTGGACGATCACACCCGCCACAAGGCCGATTTCTATGTGCGCCAGATCACCAACGCGCTGTCGCCGTCGAACTTCCTGCTGACCAATCCGGAACTGCTGCGCGAGACGATGGGCTGCAACGCGCAGAACCTGGTGCGCGGCATGCAGATGCTGGCCGAGGACATCGAGGCAGGGCATGGCGACCTGCGGATCCGCCAGTCGGACGGCAGCAAGTTCGAGGTCGGGGTCAACCTGGCGATGACACCGGGCAAGGTGATCATGCAGAACGACGTCTGCCAGCTCATCCAGTACGAGCCGACGACGGAAAAGGCGCTGAAACGGCCGCTGCTGATCATTCCGCCGTGGATCAACAAGTTCTACATTCTCGATCTCAACCCGGAAAAGTCGTTCATCCGCTGGGCGGTGGATCAGGGACACACCGTTTTCGTCATTTCCTGGGTCAACCCCGACGAGTGCCAGGCGCAGAAGAGCTTCGAGCATTACATGCGCGAGGGCATTTTCGAGAGCCTCGACAAGATCAAGCGCGCGACGCAGGTCGAGGAGGTCAACGCCATCGGCTATTGCGTCGGCGGCACGCTGCTGGCCGTGACGCTCGCCTACATGGCTGCGCACGGCGACGAGAGGATCAGGACCGCGACCTTCTTCACCGCACAGGTCGATTTCAAATATGCCGGCGATCTCAAGGTGTTCGTGGATGAGGAGCAAATCTCGAACCTTGAGGAGCGCATGCGGCAGAAGGGCTATCTGGACGGGCGCAAGATGGCGGCCGCCTTCAACCTGCTGCGCTCCAACGATCTGATCTGGCCCTATGTCGTCAACAATTACCTGAGGGGCAAGGAGCCCTTCCCCTTCGACCTTCTGTACTGGAATTCGGACTCCACCCGCATGCCGGCGGCGAACCATTCCTTCTACTTGCGCAACTGCTATCTGGAAAACCGGCTGACTTCGGGGACAATGGAGATCGCGGACGAAAAGCTCGACCTTTCAAAGGTCAAGATCCCGGTCTTCAACCTCGCCACACGCGAAGACCACATCGCCCCCGCGCTCTCCGTGTTCGAGGGCTCGAAGCATTTCGGCGGCGATGTCCATTACGTGCTGACCGGGTCCGGCCACATCGCCGGCGTGGTCAATCCGCCGGCGAAGAAAAAGTACCAGTACTGGACCGGCGGCAAGGTCGACGGCGCCTTCCAGGACTGGCTCGCCAGCGCCACCGAGACGCCCGGCTCCTGGTGGGAACACTGGGACGGATGGATCCGCAGTCACGACGCCACGGAAGTGAAGGCCAGAAAACCCGGCGCCCGACGGGTGAGGATCATCGAGGACGCACCGGGCTCATACGTGAAGATGCAGGCGTAGCCGGGGATAAGTCGACTCGGAGAAAGAAAGGGGAGCCGGAGCGGCTTGGCCGCCCTGATTTGCTGGATCCCGGGTCCGGCCATGCGCCTGCGGCGCAGACCGCCCGGAATGAGGAAGGTCGGGTTTGGCTTCAAGCCCGCCACAAGCGCCCTCATTCCGGACAAGTGAGGCCAAGCCGAACGCTGATCCGGAATCCAGAAATCAGCGCACCGCAGGTGCTCCGCCTCCTTCACCTTGCCGGACCGAGTTATCCCCGCCCGGCCCCGCGCTAGGACCGACCTGCCCGCGACCGAATTATCCCCGCCGCCGGACCGTTCTCGCCCTTTCGCGGATCTTTTGCATTTACGAGAAACACGATAGGAATTCAGTCCCAAATGTTAATCGGCTGCAAAATGTTCGTTTGAACGCTTCAGCCGCCGGCCTTGCGCCTTTCGTCGAGCAGGCCGAGATAGTACTGGGCCACGCTGGAGGCCGCGATCGCGGTGATGTCGGCGTGATCGTAGGCGGGGGCCACCTCAACCACATCGCCGCCGACGAAGGCGAGGCCCGAAAGTCCGCGCAGGATCATCAGCGCCTCGCGCGAGGAGAGCCCGCCGGAGACCGGCGTGCCGGTTCCCGGTGCGAAGGCCGGATCGAGGCAATCGATGTCGAAGGTCATGTAGGCGGGGCCGCCACCGACCCGTTCCTTGATCTTGCCGATCACCCCATCCACGCCGAGCCGATGCACATCGTCACCGTAAATAATTGAAACGCCGCATGTTTCCGGCGCATGCGTGCGGATGCCGATCTGCACGGAGCGCTCGGGATCGATCAGCCCCTCCCTGACCGCCCGGCCGACGAAGGTGCCGTGATCGATCCGGTCGCCGGCATCGTCCCAGGTATCCTGATGAGCATCGAACATGACGAGCGCCAGCGGCCCGAACTCCGCCGCATGCGCCTTCAACAGCGGATAGGTGACGAAATGGTCGCCGCCGATAGAGAAGAGATGGGCCCCCGATTTCAGGATCCCGGCCGCCTGGGCCTCAATCTGCGCAGGCGCGCGCTCGTTGTGACCGTAGTCGAGAGAGCAGTCGCCATAGTCGACAACCACCATGTTTTCAAAGGGATCGGCGTGAAACGGGTATTGCGGATCGCCGCAGAGAATGGCGGAGGCCCGGCGCACGGCCTGCGGTCCGAAGCGGGCGCCGGGACGGTTGGAGACCGACGCATCGAAGGGAATACCCCAAACGACGGCATCGACGCCTTCAAGATTGCGCGACAGGCGGCGGCGCATGAAGGAGGAGACGCCCGAATAGGCCGGTTCATGCGAGCCGCCGGTCAGGCTCTCGCCGAAAACGGCATCGTCGGTGGGATAGGGACGGATGTCGGACATGGTTCCTCCGGCGGGTCGACTGAACAACGTTTCGCATGACCTTGCACCGAAACGGCGAAAGATGGAATGGCGCGCAACACCTGACGTCGCGTCTGTTCTGTTTAGAGAGTCTTCGGTCAAATTCCGTACAAACGACGAGCAAGGTGCCCTCGGCACTCCGCGGAATTCCGCCAGATCCGGCCATTTTCGCCGCCGGTCGGGAGCGAGCCCAAAGCGCATCGGGATAACCGGTTTCGCGCCCGAAGCCGGTTCATAGTGACGCTTGCGGCATCTCCGCTTGCCCCGGCGGCGTTAGCCCGGAACAATGGAAGGCAACCGAAGGAGCTCGACCCATGCGAAAGGCCGCCACTTCGATCCTGACGATGGCCGCGATCCTGTGTTTCGCGATGCCGCTGAGCGCCGCCAAGGCGGAGGTCATTTCCAAGACGCGCTACAAGCGGCATACGGTCTACGGCAGCACGCCGGCATCGCTCGTCATGTCGATGAACAGGTTTCCGATCCGCCAGCCGGGAAAGGAAGTCGTGATGGGTCTTCTGGAGATGGAGCCGTCCTTTTCCTATGTGCCGGTCAGGAACGCCAATGGCTGCCGGGTGGGCGCGCTGAAGACCCGGATCGAGTTCACCATCACCCTGCCCCACGCCCGCGCGCAAAGCCGCCTCGATCCGGCCACCAGGAGACTGTGGACCCGGTTCGTCGCCACGGTGAAACACCACGAGCTCACGCACCGGCGCTATTTTCTGGACTACGCCGCGCGCTACGAGGCGCGCGCGAAGCGCGTGGCGGCGCCAACCTGCGCCGGTGTCGACAAGGCGCTGGCGCGCATCGCGGAAGAGGAATACGCCAAGGCCCAGCGCCAGAACGACCAGCTTGATCGGCATGACGGCGCGGAGGTCGACAACCTGCCGCTCTTCGTCGCCGCCCGGCGCGGCCCGGAAATCGCCGGAAACGACCCGCGCCGCCTGGCCCAGACACGGCCGTGAGCCATCGCCGTCAACGCGGTGCGGCATTTGCGCTGCCGCCTTGCCTCCGGGAGCCGCGAACGGGCGATCATCCGTCCGGCACCCGCATTTGGCGGATCGCCTCGCGTGCCCCGCCGCACGCGGTTCAAACCTGCGTTTATTGACCGTTCAGTCCTTTTGGGCTGTTGTAGACAGACCGCGCGGGCGCAAGGACGGTGCGCCCTTCTTTTTCCGGGATCGGGGGATCACAGATGCGGCGTGCCAGTTTTTTCCTGAACATCGCGGTCGCCGCCGGCCTTGTCCTTTCAGCGGGAACGGCCGGTGCCGAAGTCACCTCCAGGACACGGATCAAGAACCATTCGGTCTACGGCAAGAGCGAACATGACCTCGTCGTGTCCATGTTCAGATACGCCATACGCCGCAAGGGGGTAGACGTGGTACTCGGCATGCTGACCATGCGCGCGCCCTCGGTCGTGTTCAATGCGCAGCAGACCCCCAGGGGATGCAAGCTGAGCAACTTCAAGACCCGCCTCGACTTCACGATGACCCTGCCCCAGGCACGCGATCGCAGGCGGCTTTCCGGCAAGACGGAAGCTTCGTGGAAGCAGTTCACCGCTTTCGTGAAACGGCATGAGGAGCAGCATCGCAGCTATATCATTGAGTGCGCCAGGCGCTACGAACGGAGCGCCAGCAGACAGTCGCCCAAGAACTGCGCCTCGGCGCGGCGGGACGTGGCCAAGGTCTTTTTGGCGGAAATGAAGCGCTGCGGCGCGTTGCATGCCGCGCTCGACCGGCGGGACGGCCAGAAACTCGAGCGGCTGCCGCTGTTTGCCGAGGCGTTGCGCAAACCCTCCATCGCAACCCTCGCCGCAAAGGCCCGCGAAGGCATGAAGGATCCGACGACGCAGGCCCTGTTGCGCCGGCAGTAAGGCCGCCTCACGTTGTCGCAATCGCCCTTCGGGCGGGATCGGATCACCGCGAGGCGCGCAACCGCTCCATGACCCAGGCCACGTCGGCATCGCTCGGGAACACCGGATAGAGCACGTCCTCAATCACGCCATCGCGGACAATGAAGGTCAGCCGTTTCAGAAGCGTCATGCCGGCCGCCTCGAAGGTGGGAAGCTCCAGCGCCCGACGGAAGTCGCCGCCGACATCCGACAGAACGGCGAAAGGCAGGTGCAGCCGCTCCACCATCTCGCGCTGATAGTCGCTCGCCTGGGTGGACAGACCGAAAACCTCCGCACCAAGGGCCTTCAGCTCGGCATGATGATCGCGCCAGGAACAGCTTTGCGGCGTGCAGCCCCGCGCACCGGGAATGGTGTCCCATCCCTCCGGCAGGGCGACGTCCGGGCGGCCGGTCATCGGATAGCAGTAAACGACGACTCGGCCCGCGATGGCGGAGAGGTCGACCGTGCCGCCCTCAGTCGAGGCCAGCGGCACGCATGGCAGGCGCCGGCCCGGCAGATGGGCGGCTGCGCCGTCATCGACGGGCCGCGGCAGGCCGGGCGGCGGGGTGTGCAGGTCGGGCGGCGGGGTGTGCAGGTCGGTCATCGGATGCTCCCTCCTCTTTCGAGCGAGCATAAAAAAACGCTGCACCGAAGTGCAGCGTTTTTGTCGAATTCGAAATGTCGCGAAAGCTTAGCGCTTGGAGAACTGGAAGGACCGACGGGCCTTGGCCTTGCCGTACTTCTTGCGTTCCACCACGCGGCTGTCGCGGGTCAGGAAGCCGCCCTTCTTGAGGACGCCGCGCAGCTCCGGCTCGTAGTAGGTGAGCGCCTTGGAGATACCGTGGCGGATGGCACCCGCCTGGCCGGACAGTCCGCCGCCGGAGACGGTGGCGACGATGTCGTACTGGCCGTCACGATCGGCGGTGACGATCGGCTGGCGAACGATCATCTGCAGGACAGGACGACCGAAATAGGCCGTGAAGTCCTTCTTGTTGATGACGATCTTGCCGGTGCCCGGCTTCAACCAGACGCGGGCCACCGCGTCCTTGCGCTTGCCGGTTGCGTAGGAACGGCCCTGCGCATCGACCTTCTTCTCGTGGACCGGAGCAGCGGCCTCAGCGGTCGTGCCGATGGCTTCGCCCAGTTCCTCAAGGGATTGCACTTCAGCCATGCTCAGCCCCTCTTCGCGTTCTTGGCATTGAAGGAAGCAACGTCGATCGTTTCCGGCTGCTGAGCTTCATGCGGGTGTTCGGAACCGGAGTAGATCCGGAGGTTCTTGAGCTGAGTGCGGGTCAGCGGGCCGCCGGGCATCATGCGCTGCACGGCCTTCTCGAGCACACGCTCCGGGAAACGACCCTCAAGGATGGCGCGCGCGGTGCGCTCCTTGATGCCGCCGGGGAAACCGGTGTGCCAGTAATACTTCTTGTCGGTGTACTTCTTGCCCGTAAGCACCACCTTGCCGGCATTGATGACGACGATATTGTCGCCACAATCGACATGCGGTGTGAACGTGGCCTTGTGCTTACCGCGCAGGCGCATGGCGATCAGCGAGGCGAGGCGGCCAACGACGAGCCCTTCGGCGTCGATCAGAATCCACTTCTTCTCGATATCCGCCGGTTTGGCAGAAAAGGTCTTCATGACTCGCATCCGAGATGACGGTGTCCGGTTTCGCAAGGCAAGAGAAGCCTTCCATTGCCGGACAATTGCTGTTTGGGCGTCGGCGCGAATTGCCTCAGGGGGCAAGACCCGTCCGCCGCAGGATCGGTGGAGGTAATATAGAGAGGCGGCAGGCACGTCAAGCAGAATGTTTCGAAAAACATGCGTAAAAACAATAACTTGCAAAAAAGGTAACTAGTTACCACACATTTGGACCCTGATTTCAGGCTTCGAAATTGCCCCGGCGTCGTCACCTGCCGACAATGGTCCCATGCGGTTTCTACCTTGGAATTTTTCAATTAAAAAATTTAGTTGACCCACATCAAAGTTACAGCCCCTGCCGGGATGGTCTGCTGAACGTGCCGACGGCTGGTTTTGCTGCGATACCACGCCAGATCAAACCGCAGCGAACCGCCCTTGGCACGTCTTGTCCGACCGGCCCGAGTGCCGGTCCGGACGCTCCAGAAAGGGGGCCTTTCCATGAAACGCCTACTTGCAACACTAGCGATCGTCATGATGACTTCGGCCGCGCCGGCCGTTGCCCAGGATCAACTCATCGAAGACGCGAAATCCTACTTCGAACCGATCCCCACCGTGGTACCGGCACCGAAGAATAACGCGATAACGCATGACAAGGTGCGGCTCGGCAAGATGCTGTTCTTCGATCCGCGCCTGTCGTCATCCCACCTGCTGTCCTGCAATACCTGCCACAATGTCGGCCTTGCGGGAGCCGACGGCCTGTCGACCTCGGTCGGTCACGGCTGGCAGAAGGGCCCGCGCAATGCGCCCACCGTTTTGAACGCGCTCTTCAACGTCGCCCAGTTCTGGGACGGACGCGCAGAAGACCTGAAGGCCCAGGCGAAGGGCCCCATTCAGGCCGGCGTGGAAATGAACTCCAAGCCGGAGCGCGTGGTTGAGGTGTTGAAGAGCATTCCCGCCTATGTCGGTGCCTTCACCGAAGCCTTCCCGGGTGAGGAAGATCCCGTCAGCTTCGACAATGTCGCCAAGGCGATCGAGGCCTTCGAGACGACGCTGATCACCCCCTCCTCGCGTTTCGACCAGTTCCTGGAAGGCAACACAACGGTGATGACCGCCCACGAGAAGCAGGGCCTGCAGCTCTTCATGGACAAGGGATGCGTCGCCTGCCACAACGGCGTGAACATCGGCGGGAACGATTACTATCCCTTCGGTGTCGTGGAACAGCCGGGGGCCGACATCCTGCCGCGCGCCGACAAGGGCCGCTTCGCGGTGACCGACACGGCGAGCGACGAGTACGTGTTCCGCGCTCCGCCGCTCAGAAACGTTGCGCTGACCGCCCCCTACTTCCATTCCGGCAACGTGTGGCACCTGAAGCAGGCCGTCGCCGTGATGGGAACCGCGCAGCTGGGCGAAGACCTGAATGACGAGGAAATCGACGCCATCGTCGCCTTCCTTGACACGCTGACCGGTGAACAGCCGCAGGTCGAGTATCCGCTGTTGCCGGCTTCCACCGACACGACGCCACTGCCGGAACTGATGATCGCGAAATAACGTCCTCCCCCAAGCAAGACCTGGCCCGGCCCCGAGAGTCGCCGGGCCATATTTTGCCTGCAACAAGAGGAGACATGGCGACGGCGATGCCGTCCCCGCACAAACGCAAAAGGCCGGCCCCATGCGGCGGGACCGGCCTTTCGAAAGGATCGTCCTGGCTGAGCGTTCAGGCTCAGAACGGGATATCATCGTCCATGTCGTCCGCGATCGGCCGGCTGCCCCCCTGGCCACCGCCCTGGGGCTGACCACCGCCATAGCCGCCCTGGCCACCACCCTGGCCGCCGCCATAACCAGGATCAGCCGGGCGCGAGCGACCGAAATCGGATCCGCCGCCCTGACCGCCACTGAAGCCACCGCTCTGGCCACCGCCTTCACCGCGCCCGTCCAGCATCGTCAGCGCGGAGTTGAAGCCCTGCAGCACGACCTCGGTCGAGTACTTGTCCTGGCCGCTCTGGTCCTGCCACTTGCGGGTCTGAAGCTGGCCCTCGAGATAAACCTTCGCACCCTTTTTCAGGTACTGCTCCGCGATCTTGCAAAGACCTTCGTTGAAGATCACCACGCGGTGCCATTCGGTGCGCTCGCGCCGTTCGCCGGTGTTGCGGTCGCGCCATGTCTCGGAGGTTGCGACGCTCAGGTTGGCGATCGGCCGGCCGTCCTGTGTGCGGCGGATATCCGGATCGGCCCCGAGATTGCCGACCAGAATGACCTTGTTGACGCTTCCAGCCATGATTGACTCCGTTCCATTCGCTGATGCCGGCCCGGTTACGCGTGCATCGCAGCGCCCACGGCAGACATTCGTCGCTTAAAATTCGTCGCTCCGTGCCCGCAGCCGGGTTCACCGCAGCTTTCGCCGGAACGATCGCTGTTCGCGGTGCGGCTCGCGTTCGTGCGCCGGCAGTACGCGAGCCGCGCGGGCAACGCAACCCGCCACACGGCTTTGCCACAGGCCATCCGCCGGCAAACCTGTTTCGCATCACGCATCCTGGCCGCGTTCGCGGCCGGGGTTGCGCGCCTTGCGGGGCGAAGCAAGTCCGTCACTCTAGACGCTCCCGCCTCTGCCCGCGCGCAAATGGCGCCGTTTTCCACAACCGCATGGGACCCGGGCGATACGGAAACAGACCCGGATAGGTATGTTCCTTTTTTGTTCTTTTTACCCGCCAAGTCAACCGCCCCGCAGCCCCGAGCGCGCGCCCCACGATGGATTGGCCACCCTTTTTCGTGTCGCGACGTTCCATCGCCGCGAAGGTTGCTTTACGGTGCCGCCTCTATTAGCGCCCGACTGTTTTCTCTCGGAGGTTTCCTGAATGTCGTTTCGTCCCTCGTTCCGCCTCATGACGGCCGCCGCACTTCTGGCCGCCGGTCTTTCCGCGCCCGTCGCCCTGGCGCAGGGCACCAGGCAAGAACAGCCGGCCGCGGCGGCGACCACCGAAAACGCCCGACTTTGGTCCGTTTCATGCGCAGATACCGCTGCCGGTGGCGGCAGCCAGTGCCAGATGGTTCAAACGCTCGCCATGAAGAATACCGGCAAGCGTCTTCTCACCATCGCCGTGCAGAAACAGGAAAAGGCCGAACATCCGCGCCTGATCGTCGGCCTGCCGCACGGGGTCTACTTCCCCGCGGGAATCGGTATTGCCGTAGATGAGGCAGGCAAGAAGAAGATCGAGGTGGAAACCAGCGATGCAAACGGCGCCTACGCCATCGCCGAGATCGACGACGGCCTTCTGGAGGCGCTGCGCAAGGGAACCCAGCTCAAGGTGAGCTTCGAGAGCGGCAAGCGGCAGGAACTCGTCGTCCCCGTCTCGCTCACGGGCTTCTCGGAAGCCTATCAGCGGGTGTCCAGCTTCGGCGGCTAAAGCCCGCTTTCCGATCCGGCGGAACCGCCCGACCGGAAAGAATCGTTCAAGAATGACGAATGGCTGAAGAACGCCGGCGACCTGCCGGCCGAAACGGGCGGCCGGCCCCAGCGTCGATGTATCGCCGCATCGGGGCTCATCCCGAATGGGGCCGCTGCGCCTTCCGCCAGCGCGCGAGAGACAGCGGCCATGCGACCTGGCTTATTCTTCCACCTGGGCGCGGCGGGCAAGGTCGCCCCACGACTGCGAGGAGACCAACTGGCAGTAGATGCCGGCCAGCACGCCTTCGTGACGCAGAGCCAGGAAGACCTCGTCGGGCAGAGCCTGAAGCTTGCGCTCGTCGATCACCATATAATCGGCGATGCGCACCGTATCGCCGTTCTTGAGCGTGAACTGGGCCTGGTTGGGCACCAGCAGGTCATGCTCCTGCAGGCGCTTGACGAAGGCCTCCGTGGTGCTTGCCTGGCGCTGGAAGGCGGCGCAGAATTCAAGCGCCTTTTCCGTCCATTCGGAAGGTTTCCCATCCACGAAAAGCGGCATTTCGCCGCCTTCGCGCAGGCGCGGGCTCGCCCTGTCGACACACAACGCGAAGTTCTCGCCCGAATTCTCGCGCACGAGAATATAGGGATACCGGCGCACATAGCCGGGCACATAGGCCGCATCCGCCCAGCGCCCGTCCGCTTCCACGAACAGATTCTCGTTCTGGTGCAGGCCGACGATCGCCACCGGCTGCGGCGTTCCACTGCCCACGAAAACGATCGGATAGGTGCGGCAGGCGGCCGGAAATTCCGCCAGCGTGATCGGCACGGCCTGTGTCCTGGCGGCGAAGCCGACATCCTGTCCGGGGTCGAGCCCCAGCCCGCCATGGCGTTCCGGGCTCAGCGCTTCCGGTGCGGAATAGAACAGCGGCAGGATGCCCTGCCCCGTACCGCTCCCGGCATCGGCGGCCGGCTGGGATCCGTTCCCGTTTTTTGCACCGTTCGCCATGGTGGCAGCCATCGTTGTCTCGTCCGTCATGAGATCAGGTCCTGAACCGGAAATTCCACGTCAAACAAACCGCTCCGCCGTCGAATCGCGCATGCGCTCCGGATTCTCCGGCTTTCGCGCGTGATACGGCGGCGCCACCCGCCCCCTCCCGCATGGCTCAGGCAGCGAATATGCCTTATGTTTCCTGCCTATTGCCGCGACCGTGCGGATATGATCCGTTGGCGCATGGGGCGATCAGGCGGAACGCGCCGCAGTCTATTGGAGCAGGCCGGTGAGCGAAACCCAAAAGACGATTTCGGGCAGGGACTTCATCAGCGAAACCATCGTCATCGACGGATACAGCCTAGAGAATTGCCGCTTTCGCGATTGCCGGCTCGTCTATCGTGGCGGCGAACCGCCGAAGATCCGCGGCTGCCGGTTCGACGCGTGCCGCTGGGAGTTCGACGGCGCGGCGGCCCGGACTTTGCAATTTCTCGCCGCGCTCCACCAGGGCGGCTTCGAATCGGTGGTGGAAGGCACCTTCGCCTCCATTCGCGAAATGACACCGGCCCCGATCTCGGCCTCGGTCTCGGCCCCGGTCCCGGTCCCGGCAAAGGAAAGCTCCACCGCGAACGCCTCGCAGCCCCAACAGGCTGCACGCATGAGTGACCTCGCCCGCCGGCTCGCCGATTTCCCGCCGGTGCGGATCATCAGGCGCGCGAAACCGAAAATAGGGCCGCAGCGCGACCCGGAATCCGGGGCGGGCAGCTGACCCGCAAAGGCCTTGGCCGGCCATTCGTCATACCGTAAGGTCAGTGCCACTGCTCAAGGCTGCACCCATCGCAGCATCGTTCAACGACAAGGCCGCCCATGACAGATCTCGCCACGCTCGAAGTGAGTACCTTTACACCGCTGATCGGCGAGACCTTTCGCGTGCGCACCGCCGACAGGGAGATCGAGCTGGTGCTGCACGAGGCGAGCGCGCTTGGCAAGGCGGTGCGGCAGGGAGGCGCCTTCTCGCTTGTGTTCCGCGGGGACGACGGCCTCGAGATCGCGCAGCAACTCTGCCCGGTCCATCACCGCGCCATCGGCGAGATCAGCCTGTTCCTGGTGCCGATCGGCCCGCTCGGCGAGGGCATGGGCTTTGAAGCGGTGTTCACCTGAGTGCCGCGCCGAGGCATCTCGCAGCCGATATCTTTCCGCGCGCACCTGTTTCGACATCGCCCTTCGCGATTGCGGTCTTCATTGCGGGAACCGATCCCTCATCGGCCTTGAATTGGGCGCACCTCAATTCGACGGTCGGTTCTCCAACTCCCAGACCTCCGGGTGAGGCTCGATTGCATGCACGCCCCAATCGGGATGCCACTCCAGCAGGTCGTAGACCTGCTTGTCTTCGATGACCCGATAGCCGAGCCGGGCATAGAGACGCTGGGCGGGATTGGTCTTCTCGACATGGGCCCGCACAGGCTTCCCCCGATGCGCCGCCGCTTCCATCACGTCGCTCAGCACGAGCCGGCCAAGCCCCTGCCCCCGGTGCTCCGGCATCAGCGCGATGTCGATCAGACGCAGTTCATCGTCCCATTCGTCGAGATAGAGGCGGCCAACCGGATCGGCATCGCGCTCGATCAGCCAGAAATCCGCCTTGCTGAAGTGGCGCATGTAGTGGGCGTGCTGGGCTTCGAACTGCATCGCCAGAAAATGCGCCCGCTGCTCCGCGCCCCAGGGAACCTGCGCCATCTCATCGGCGCGGGTCGAAGAATAGAGGATGCGCAGGAAGTCCTGATCCTCAGGCCGGATCTCGCGAAAGCGCAGGCCACGGGAGGTCGCTCGCGGCAAGGCAATTCCATCATCGCTCACGTCCGATTTCCTTTCCTCCGGGAGTATGCCGCATAACTCGGGCGTTCAAGCGTGCCCGCGATCACACCGATCGTGCAAACGCCCTGTCCGTTCGCCACACTTACCCAGCCGCGATGCTGAGATCGCGCACAACAGCCATTGTCACCGCGCCATCGAGAACGGACGTGCCGAACGCGCTCCATTCCGAAGACCCCGGCGCCGCCTGGGCAACCATCCAGACGGTTCCCCCCTCGTCGGCCGGCGTCAGCCCGAAGAGGGCCAGGGCGCGGTTCGCATTGAACCCGAAAGCCATCGCCGTCGTTGCCGGCACATGGGCACTGGGTTGCCAGCCGCCCCATTCGCCCGGCACCGCAACGCGTTCCAGGTTCGTCCACGCGACGTTATCATGGCTCGCGGCGCCCAGCGCGACATTGCCGGAAGCATTGAGCCCCACGGCCAGGCAGCCGAGACCGGCCAGCGTCAGCCCCGGATGGACGTACCCCGTCCACGCGCGGCAACCCGCCTTTACCTGCCGGGCGTGAGAAATCTCGTTTTGAGCGTCCAGAGCGAACACGTTCACGCGCTCGCTGTCATCGAGCGATGCGCCGATTTCCGTGAAGGGGGCGAGCCCGTCCCCGGACACAACCTCCCAACCGTACCAGTCAGAGGGATCTGAGGCGTTCATGACGCGCGGCTCGTTGAAGACAACGTCGCCACCGTCCGTGATCGCAAACAGGATGATGCGGTCGTCGGCATTATTGGCAAGCGCCAGCTTCGTGACGGTCGCGCCGTCAAGTTTCTGCCAGCCGCTGAACGGTGGGTCGGCGGGACCGAGTTCCGGCACCTTGATGGTGATTGGTTCGCGGGCGCCGGGCGGGGTAATGGTGATTTCCCTTTCCACCACCTTCGGCGGCTTCTTGAAAAGCCACCAGACATCACCGACGTCCGAAACCCCGAAGACGGAGGTCCGCCCCAACGCATCAAGCCCGATCAGCAGTTCGGTGAAGACTGTCTCGGCGGGCCGGCCGAGATCGAGCGGCGTATCCCATTCCGCCCCCGGCGTATCAGGAAAGGCCGGTCCCGACGCGAATTCGCCCCCGTGCTGGAATATCAGATCGACGCCCTTGTCCGCCGCGCGCACGGCGGCGAAGACGATGCGTCCATCCATGGCGGTCGCACCGGCCAGTACCGGGTCATAAGCAACATCGTTGACGGGAACAGCGGATCCGGCAGGAGGAAACGAACCATCGGGGCTTTGCTGGACAGTCGTCACCAACGTGCAGCCACCCCCTGCCCCGGCCACCAGCGCACCGACAAGAATACGCATGTTCGCAGCCGCTACCGGCTCGGTGACGGCATCGCGATCATTGGACGGCACAACCGCCACATCGTCTTCCAGCAACGCGGTGGTATCGTCGGCCGCAGCCTTGGCGCCTGCTTCTTCGACCATGGTCAGTCCCTCCTGCCTGTCGGGTCCAGATCCGCCGGAAACCGTGCCCCGGCGTATTGCTAGCGCGGCGCGACTTGTGACTTGTGAGCCTGAGGCCTTTTCGCCGCGGCGCGCGCGTCTACGCCCGCCCGCTCAGCTGCGCGAGGGATAAAGACCCTGCAACGCTATGATGAAGTTCAAAGTGAGATACGGCTGCACGTTGTTGTGCGACTGGCTTCCGCCCGCCACCTCAAGCGTCTCGTAACTCATGGGCTCCAAATTGGATGAGGCTTGCGACTGGTAGATCGGATTGGTGGAGCGCGCCAGGGAAGCGGTTGAGCTCGGCTCGGAACCGCTCGCGCGCGAAGTCGTACCCCGCATGGTATGCGAGTGGTTTGGCAACTGCGCTTCCGTCAGCGTGACGGTCTCCACGCCGACCTTCTGGCCCAACCGGCGGCTTGTCAGTCCCGGCCCTCTGCCGGGATGCATGGGAGCCCTGCCCATCAGGTCCGGCAGCGCGGTCGTGGTGCGCCCATCGCCGCCATAGGTGGTGCCGATCAGCGAAAACAGTGCCGTGTTCTGTGAAATCGGCAGCAGCTGACCGTCGCAGAAGGCCCACCCGCGTGGTGCGAAGTTGCCGGCAAAGATACGGATTTCAGCGATGAATGGTTCAGACATGCACGCCCCCTCAGTGTCGGCTTGGATAAATGCCGAACAACGCGACAATGAAATGGACGCAAAGGGTCGGCATCAGGTTCGTATGCTGCCGAGAGCCGCCGATATTGGAAATCGCGGTGTTCGCCATGGACGCCAGTTGGGGCTCGTCCGCGAGATACAATGTGAAGCCTTCCGTATTGGCTACAACACGGTCGAACGGCGATCCGTCACTTTCACCCTCCGCCGTCGATCCCGAAAAAGGGTGGCTATGGGAAGGCATCTGGTTGACCGTCAGCGTCTCGTATTCCGCACCGCTTTTGGATCCGAGCCTTCGCTCGCTCAGCCCCGGGCCCTGCCCCTGGTGAAGCGGAATGCGCCCCCGCAGATCCGGCAGACCGAACGTCGTGCGGCCGTCGCCGCCGTAAATCGTTCCGAACAACGAGAACAGCGCGTCGTTCTGGCTGACGGCCAGAAGCTGGCCGTCACAAAAAGCCCAGCCTCGAGGTGCGAAATTGCCCGCGAACATGCGGATCTCGCCAACATATGGTTCCGACATGATCGCCCCTCAGTTGCGCGACGGAAAGAGCCCTTGAAGGGCGATGCAGAACCCGAGCGTCAGGTAAGGTTGCATGTTGTTGTGCGCCTGGTTACCGCCCGTGTTGACGACCGTGCCGCTGCGCAATTGTGTCATGTTGCCGACCTGCGGATCGGCGTAGAGCATTGGCGATTGCGCCAGCACGGTACCATCGACAGATCGCTGGTCCGCGATCGTACTAGACGCGAACACACTATGTGAATGCTCCGGTATTTGCGCCACGGTCAGTGTGACCGTCTCGCTGCCCGACTTTGCACCAAGCCGGTAGTCCTCCCCACTGTGAACGGGGGTCCGGCTTCGGAGGTCCGGCAGGGCAAAGGTCGTCCGCCCATCGCCGCCATAGGTCGTCCCGAGAATCGAATAGAGTGACTGGTTCTGGTTGATCGGCAGGATCTGACCGTCGCAAAAGGCCCAACCGCGTGGCGCGAAATTGAAACCGATTATCTTGATTTCGGCAAGAAATGGCTCGGCCATGAAGTAATGACTCCTCCCAAGGACGACAAAACTCAAATCAATGCGAAAACGCTTCCAAATACCTCTTTTCTTTTATCCTTACGCACCCTATTGCCGCAAGGGAATCTCGCAGCTTCAACAAAATTAGTATCGAGAAACCGACCCGGTGCACGCGTCCTCAGGGAAGCGTGCAGGTCCCGCTGACGGCGGTCGCACCGCTATCGAGGAACACATCGGCGGAATTGACCGTCGCCGTGTTGTTGCCGTCGAGGAACGTGCGGATGTTGGCCTCGCTGGTCGAGCCGCCTGCGTAGCCCGGCAGGATCAACGACGTCGACGGATAGGTGTCGAAATAGATCGAATTGCCGCTGGAGCCGCTGGCGAGGGTATTGCCGGTCACATCGGCGCAGATCGTCGGCGCCGTGGAATTGCCGACGAAGAAGAGGATGCCGTTGGAGACCACGTCAAGCGGCGAATTCACCGTGTTGTTGGTGATCGTCGTATCCGCCCGCCCCACGCCATCCTGCCTCACGAAGACGCCGTTGCGCGTGTTGGAGATAATGTTGGTATCGATATCGACCGTGGTCTGGCTCGCAAAACCTGCAATCTGGTGGATATAGACGCCGTAGTGACCGCCGCTGATCGTGTTGTTCGAAACCGTTCCGCTCAGGACGCCCGACGTTGACGTTGCGGAGCTTTCGATCGTGACGCCGGCGTGATCGTTCAAGGTCGTACCGGTGGAAATCGTGTTGTTGTCGATCGTGAAGGCGGTGGTGAACGTCGTTCCGGCCGTGTGCGTGAGATAGACGCCGTGACCGGAACCAGAATTCGTGAGCGTGGAGTTGCGGACCTGGAGCGAGCCGTTGATCTGGGCGCCGCGCACCACGGCAGAGCTGGCCGAGGATGAGGTATTGGTCGCCCGGATGCCGTCGACCACGCTGCCGCCGGCGGCGTTGAGATTGACGGTGGCCGAACCGGACGATGTGATCGTCGCATCGACAGTGTCGATCGTACCGGTGTTGGGGGCTGCGATGGCGCTGGAAAAGCTGCCGGAAAACTGGAACGCCGCCGGCGCGCCCGTGGCCAGCCCGTAGGCTGTCGGATCGAAGCTCTCGCCGGCCACCAGCCCGACCAGGATCTGATCCTGATCCAGATCGAAGGCGCCGGAGCCGAGATCGAGCGTCGTGGAGGAACCATCCACCGTGGTGTCGATCACGACGATCACATCGACGTTGGCCGCTTCCGCGCCCGTCACCGTGCCCGGATCGGCAAAGGTGCCTGTGCCGCCCGAATTCGCCGTATCGACCACATAATAGCTGGCGCCCGAAATCGAGGATGTATCGCCCGTCAGCGTGGCATCGAGGAAGTTGTAGCTGCCGCTCGCCGGCAAGCCCGAGCCGTCGTCGTCCACCGGCGTTACCGCCGTGATGGAAGACCCGGTATCGGTTGCGCTCTCGCCGTCGCCGAAGACGAAGGTGACGTTCGTCGTGGAGGAGAAGAGCACACCCGTCGTCGGGCCGCCGGTATTGCCGGCCGTGCCTGCGATGGTCGCATCCCCGCCGCCCACGGCCGTGTCGCCGATCTGGATGGTGCCGGTGCCGGTGGTGCCGCCGAGATCGATGCCGGTCGTGCCCGTGGCGCTGCTGCTCGTCAGATCGAAATCGCCGGCGGTGATGTCGGCATTGATCGTCGCGCCGGAGACGTCGATGCCGATCGAGTTGTCGCTCTCAAGCGCGATGTTGAGATCGGCGAAGGTGACGTCGGCGCCGAGCGTGCCGGAGATCAGGACGCCGGCCGCCGTCGGGTTGGTGATTGTGGTAGCGCCCGTCACCGAAATCGCGCCGGTTCCCGACACATTGTTCAACGAAATGGCGCTGGAGGTGACCGCCCCGGTCGCGGTCAGCGTGTCGAAGGTGACGCCCGAGGCGGCGATCGTCGTGCCGGAAAGCGAGAGGATCGTGCCGGTGGAGGTCGAAATCGCCGTGTTCGTGCCCATGACCGACAGCGTGCCGCCGGTCATTGAGAGGCCGTTGCCGCTGGAGGTCGTGAGGGAGAGATCGCCGGAGAAGTTGAACGTGCCGCTGGAAGCGATCGACACCGCGTTGGCAGATGTCGTGTTGGCGGTGATGGCAGCGGCGATGTTGTGGACGCCGCCCGTGGAATTGGTAACCGCGAAGGCGCCGGCTGCGTTGTTCTGGGTGATCGAACCGCCGAACGTCAGGCTGGTGACATTGGAGTCCGCGATGGTGAACGCGGTGCCCGTCGGGCTCGTGATGCTGGTGTTGGAGAAGGTGAACGAGGCATCCGAACCGTTCACGATATCGACGCCCGCATCACCCCCGTTCAGCGTCACCGCGCCAGTGAAGCTGTAGGACGTGCCGTCGGCATTGTCGAACTGCAGGCCGGTGCCGTTGGTGGCATTGATCGTGCCGGAATAGGTCAGGCTGCCGGTGTGGCCGCCGGAAACCGAAACGGCGGCCGCATTGGCCGTCTGGGTCAGCGATGAGCCAGCTGCGAAGGTGACATCCGCGCTGCCGCCGACGATGCTGACGCCGATGCCGGAGCCACCGGAAATGGTCGCGTTGCCGAGCGAGAACGCGCCCGATGAAGCATTGACCAGCACGCTTGCCCCCGTCGCCCCGGAGACCGAAAGCGTCGAGATCGTCACCCCGTTGGAGCCCGTCCCCACGCCCGTCACTCCGTCGAAGGTGATGCCGGTGGTGCCGGAATTGGTGGAAGACACGGTGTTGAACGTCAGATCCGCCGACAGGGGATCGAGGAACATCGCCGTGCCGTTGGTGGTGTCGATGGTGCTGGTGGCGACCGAATTGGTCAGCGTGAAGGTCGTGCCATTGGTCTTGGTATCGACATAGAGGCCGGTGCCGGCATCGTTGTAGATGTCGAGATCGCCGAGGTTGAGCCTGCCCTCCGGCGCATCGAAGCGCAAACCGTCGCCCGCAACCCGGTTCGAGGCGTCCTGGCCGATCTGGACGGCACCGGTGGCGGTGACCGCCGTGCCGGAAAGTGCCGTCCCGCTGGCGTCGAAGGTCACCTCGTCGAACAGCACGCCGCCGCCGGTACCGTTGCCGGTGACCGTCAGTCCACCAAGCGCGGAGAGAATCGTGGAATTGGCCGCACTGCCGGTGATGGAGACGGTCGCCCCGGCAGAGCCGCGCTCGAAGGTGTTGGCGGAGGACGAGCCGAGATCGAGCACGAGCTGGCCGGCCGTGCCGCCGTCCGTCGTGACGAGGGCGGCGCCGGTGGATGCCAGATTGGCGCCCTGCACCGACAGCGTCAGCGTGCCCGCGCCGGTGGAGGATGCGGAAATGCCCGCCCCGGAAATCGCGGTCGTCGCGCCGCTCGAAAGAGAGGTCAGCGTGACGGTGCGCGCCGTCGCGTCCGTATTGGAAACAGCAACGGCGTTGCCGCCGATGGCGGTCGTTCCGCCAAAGGTGACGCCCGTGACGGAAGCGGCGGAATTGGTGATCGTGATGCCGTTTCCGGTCGTTCCGTCAACCGTGCCGCCCGCAATCGAGACGGTGGTGCCATTGCCGGAAACCAGCACCCCGGCCCCGCCCGATCCGTCGATATCGATGGTGCCCAGCGACAGCGCGCCGCCGGTCGTGTTCTGGACCGAAATGCCGTCGCCCGTGGCGCCGCTGGAGGCAAGCGAGGTGAAGCTGATGCCGCCGGCATCGATCGCCGTCCCCGACAGGGTGAGCGCCGCGCCGCCCGTTGTCGATATGGTTGACGTGCCGTTGATGTCGAGCGTGATGCCGCCCGCGCTCAGGCCGCTTCCCGCCGCCGTGGTGATATCGAGATCGGCGAAGGTTACCGTTCCGCCCGAGCCGGCGAGGCTGACGGCGGTGTTGCCGGAATTGTTGAAGGCCGTTGTCGATCCGATGTCGACCGCGCCGAAGGTGAGCGTGCCACCGCTCTGACCGCTGACCGCAATGGCCGAAGCCCCGGTTGCGCCGGTCCCGTCATAGGTGAGCGCGCCGAAGCTGATCGCGCCGCCGGACTGGCCGGTAATGGAGATGGCCTCGCGAACCGCACCCGTCAGCGTGATATCGACCGCATCCGCATCGATGTTTCGCGCACCGGCGCCGATCTCGAAGATCGTCGCGGTGTTGCCGGTGGAGAAGGCCGACGTCGCGTCGAAGGTGATCGCGCCGGTCGAACCGCCCGTGCCGATATCGATATCGAAGATCGAATTGGCGCCCGTGTGGTTCGTCGCCGAAAGGCCGGTGAAATCGATGGTCGCGTCGTTGTCGTCGGCAACGAGCGCGGAGCCTGTGCCTTGCGAGGAAAGCCCCGTCGCGGAAACGCTGCCGCCGGTGGTGCCGGAGATATCGAGCAGCGTCGCCGTGCCGGTGACCGACAGGAAGCCCGCCGCGCTCGTCGTGGCGATGGTGCCGGCATCGAACGTGTAGGTGGCCGTGCCGCCGGAGATCTGGAACAGGGTTCCCTGGCTGATCGTGACCTGGCTGTCCTGCACGAAGACGCCGCCGGTCAGGCCCGAGAAGGAGAACATGGCCGAGGTCGCGGCGAGGTTGATCGCCTCGACCTCCTCGATCGTCACCGCGCCGCCGTGGCTGGACGCAGTGATCGCGTCGCCCGTCAGCGAGGACGCATCGACGGTGACGTAGCTCAGCCGGTTGTTGCCCTGTAGGTCGAAGACCGAGGCATTGCCGGTGTTGGTGAATTCCTGACTGCCGCCGCCCGTTATCGTACCGCCAAGGCTACCGCCGAAATCGCCGATGATATTCGCAGGCTGGTTGACGCCGTAGGTCACCTCGTTTGCGAAGGCGAGGCCCTGCGCGGTCTGGTCGCCGGAAAGCGTGAAGGCGTTGCCGCCGTTCAGCGTCGCGAAATCGTAGACGCCATCAAGGAACACGAAGCTCGCCGTGCTCGTGAGAATCGCGTCGGCATCCGACACCGAATAGGGATTGGCGTAGCTGCCGTCGCCGGTGCCGTTCGTCGCCGTGGCGCTGACGAAGATATAGCTGGTCGCCGACGGAAAGTTCGGATCGCCGGTGAACGTGACGTCGGAAAAATCGAAGGTCGAGGCGCCGAGCGTGCCGGAGCCGGCGTCGATCGTATAACCGCCCGCGACGACGGAAATGACGCTCGCGACATCCGACGCGCTCTCACCGTCGCCGAAGGCGAACTGGACCGCGGCCGTGTTGTCGATGAGGACGCCGGTTTCCAGGTTGACGATGGAGGCCGAGGGTCCCGAAGCGGGTGTGGCGTGGCTGCCCAGATAGACGATCTGGTTGCCGAGGACTCCGGTGAGATTGACGCCGATGGAATTCTCGACATCGGTCGCGGTGGAGGAAACGCCCTGGATGGCGATGGAATTGACCAGCAGCGCGCCGGTCAGCGTCGCGCCCGACAGATCGAGGCCGGTGTCGTCGTCGCCAAGCCCGGTGATCGAGACATTACCGAAGGTGATCGCGGCATTCGTGCCCTCGACATCGATGCCGACGCCGCCCGTCGCACCGTTCGGATCGCTGATCGTGACCTCATTGAAGGTGACCGTACCCGTGTTGTCGGTCAGAGCGATGCCATCGCCACCCGGGCTGGTGACCGTGGTCGTGCCCTGGATGCTGACGGTTGCGGACGAATTGGAAATGTCGATGCCGTTGCCGGTCGCCCCGTTGACCGTCACGTCTCCGGTCACCGTGAAGCTGCCGCCGATCGCATCAAGCACCAGCCCCTGACCGCCGTTCGAGGTGATCGAGGTCAAGGTCACATTCGCCGTGAACGGATCGAAATAAACGCCTGATCCGGTTGACGAACTGATCGTTCCGGAGGTGGTCGCCAACTGGAAGCCGGTGCCAGCGCCAGCATTCAGCGCGCCGGTGCCGGTGACCGTGAAGGCGTTGCCGACGGACGAAATGTCGACTGCACCGAATGAGACGTCGCCCGAGACGTTGGCGAAGCTGACGCCCGCGCCGGCGACGGTACCGCCCTGCCCGACCTGAAGCGTGCCGCCGTTGACGGTATCGCCGGTGAAATCCGCATCGCCGCCGCCGGCCGTGCCGCCATCGGCATCGAAGGTGACGGTATCGAGGGAGACGCCCGCCCCGCCCGCCGTGGTGACGGAGTTGTTGCCAAACGCTTCGATCGTGATCGAACCGCCGCCGGTGCCGTCGATATCGATGCCCGCGCCGGCCGCATTGATGACGGCAACGCCGCTCAGCCCGGCGACGATGTTCTGTGCGTTGTCATCGATCGTGACACCCGCCCCGCCGACCGCGCTTGTTCCGCCGACGGTAAGGCCGGACAGCGAGACGTTGGCGCCGGAGGACGACACGCCGCCGAGGCCGGTGCCGTCGATGGTGTTGGTGCCGGCAAGCGTGACCTGGCCCGTGCCGTTGTTGTCGCTGACCAGAACGCCGTAGCCGCCGCCCCCAGAAATGGCGACGTTGGTCAGGGTGATGTCGGCATCCGACAGGAAATAGTGAATGCCGTCCGCCGTCGCCGAGCCGGAGGTGACGTTGATCTGAGAAGTCACTCCGGCGTTGCCGACAGTGAAGGTGCCGGTGCTGTTTGTGGCAAAAAAGACACCGTCGCCCGCGATCGCCGTGGTCGCGCCCAGTTGCAGACCGCCCGCGCCGGTGCCGAGATTGACGGCCGAGTGCGCTCCACTGAACGTTGCCCCCTGTCCGGAGCCATCGACCGACAGGCCGTTGGTCCCCGTTCCGAGGTTCAGGGTCGCGGTATGCCCGCCGACGCTGACGATACCGGTCGCGCCGCCCGTGATGCTGATATCGGCAACTGTGAAGGCGCCGGTCGTCGTGATGTTGCTGAGAGCGAGGCCGGTATTGCCCAGATTGGTGATCGTCGCGTCGCCGATCGTGAACGAACCGGCGCCGGAAAAGTCGGTAACCGTAATCGCCGTCGACGCGCCATCGGAATTCAGGCGGTCAAGACTGAGGCCCGACGACGTGGTCGTCCCGTTCTCGATCAGGATGCTGTTGCCGGCTCCGGCCGTGGTGATGGACTCGTCCTGAGCGGTCGCGGAGACATTCAAATCGCCGCCGTCGTTCGCGTGGAGGCCGACCCCGGTTGTCGTGTCGATCGTCAGGCCGCCGCCGAAACTGGTGGAGAAGCCGGAACTGGAGGTCAGGGAGACGCCCGCCGAGCTGCCGGTATGGGTCGTGACCTTGCTCGTGAAGGTGACGCTGCCGCCGGTGTTGGCGGAAACGGAGATACCGGCGCCGGTTCCATCCGTCTCGTTGACCGCGCCGGAATAGGTGATCGTGCCGCCGGTGCGGTTGGTGATGGAGACCGCCGTGCCCGTCGTGCCCGACACATCGACGTCGAGCGTCATGTTCTGGCTGCCGCCATCCACCACGACGCCCGAACCACCGCTGCCGCTCACCGTGGAATTGCTGGCCGCGACCGTACCCGTAACATTGGTGAGCTGGAGGCCCGTTCCGGCCGCGCCCGTCACGTTCACATCCGCCAGCGAGATCGCACCGGAGGCACCGGTAAGCACGATGCCGTCGCCGGTCGAATTCGCGATCGTGGTTCCGGAGATCGTGACGCCCGCGATGCCGCTGCCCGAAATCGCCGCCGCGCCCGCGCCGCCGCCGTTCGACAGGTTCACGCCGGAGACAAGGTTGCCGTCGCCGAGCGTCAGCGTGTCGGCGCCCACCGTCACCGTCGTCAGTGTCGGCGCCAGTCCCGTGTAGGGATTGATGATGTCCGTCGACACGCCGTAGAGCAGCACGTTCATCGGCGCGCCACCCGCAAGCGAGATCGTGTCGCCGGTGGCGAAGCTCATCAGGTCCTGGTCGTTGTCGAGGGTCAGAGTGCCGTCGCCGCCCAGCGTGATGGTGTCGGCGCTCGTGCCGTTGGTATTCACCAGAATGATGACGTCGGCGCCCGAGGCCTCCGCATCCGCGATCGATCCGGTATCGCTGATCGTGGCGCCCGTGCCCGTGCCGTTCGCGTCGGCATAGAAGACCGTCTGGCTGGAGATCAGGCCGGAGGTGTCGCCGACGAGGTTCACGTCGTTGAAATTGTAGGTGCCGCTGGCGCCGCTGAGACCGGCAACGACCAGCGGCGTCGTGGAATCGATGGTGGAGGCCGCGCCGTCGCCGTCGAGGTTGGAACCGTCGCCGAACTGGAAAAGGCCGGTGATGGCGGCGTTGGTCATGTCCACGCCGATGTCGAGCCCGGCGATCGTGCCGGTGCCCGTGGTGCCCACATTGCCGGAATTGGTGGAACCGGTCATGTCGATGCCGGTGCCGCCGGTGCCCGAAATATTGAGCGAACCGATAATGACGCTGGCCGTCGTGGTCGTTCCGCCGTCGGTGAGATCGATGCCGGTGGTGCCGCCCGTCAGTCCGTTAATCGTCAGGCTGCCGAATACGGTCTGGCCGGTGTTGGCGCCCTCGAAATCGACGCCGACGGAGCCGGGCGTGCTGATGGTGACGTCGCCGAAGGTAATGTCGCCGGAATTGCCGGACTGATACATGCCGCCGGTGCCCGGCGTGTCGATATCGACGTCGCCGAAGGTGATGTCGCCGTCTGAGTTCTCGATCCGGATACCCCAGCCGCCGGCGTTGGTGATCGTCGTCTGGCCGACCACGTTGAAGGCGCCGGAGACGCGATCGAGGATGATGGCGTCGCCGTCGGCATTGGTGGAGGTGATGGACGACAGCGTGACGTTGGTCGTCACCGGGTCGATCTTGACCGCCGTGCCGCCGACGGAATCGATCGAGCCGCCGGTGGTGGAGAAGTTGAAGCCGGACCCCGCATCCTGGATGAACAGGCCATAATCGCCCGCCACGCCGGAATTGGCGATGTTCAGGTTCCCGAAGGCGATGCCGCCATCGACATTGTTGAGGACGAGGCCGGAGCCGCTGACGCGGTCCGTCGTGGTGCCGATGGTGGTATCGCCGCCAGCCGCATCGCCGCCGCCCGATGCCTGCAGGGTCGCGGTATCGACGACAATGCCACCGTCCTCGCCGTTGCCGCCGAGCACCGTGTTGCCGGAAAGCGAGGTGATGGTGAGCGTGCCGGCGCCGGTGGAGCCGTTCGCATCGACCACCGCGACGCCGCCCGTGGTGGCGAGCGTGGAGGTGTCTATCGCAAGCGCGGTGTTGTTCGCGCCGGTGTCCACGTCGATGGCGGAGCCTGCCGCGCCACCGGTGATCGTGGAGCCGGATATCGCAAGGCTCTCAACGTTCGACGCCGAAATGCCGTCCGTGCCGACCTCATTGCCCGACCCCGTGAGCCCGCCGATCATGCTGTTCGATATCGCGATGTCGCCGGTGGTGTCGGAGAAGTCGAGACCGTTGCCGGTGGAGCCGCTCACCGTAAGGCGCGAGATCGTCGCCCCATCGATGCCGGAACCGGACACGCCGGTGCCGCCGTCGGCAATGGAGAAGTCCTGCAGCGTGTTGTTGTTGGCGAGCGTGAAGACAGCCCCGCCGCCGGTGCCCTGAACGGTGGCGTTTGTGCCGCCGAAGCCGAAGGAAACGACGGAGCCGTTCGACAGAAGAACGCCGATCGAGCCGCCTGCGCCGACGACCGTCTGATCGTCCTGCAGCGTCACGCCCGCCGTGGTGATCGTGCCGGCCTGACCGTCGAGGACGACAATCCCCCCGGTCGTCGTGCCGCCGACGTCGGTGGCGTTGGTGATCGCATCGGCGATCGTGGTCGGATCGGCCGCAGTGCCCGCGCCAATCGTGCCGTCGCCGTCGGCGTAATAGATGTAGCCGTATTCGGTGCCGGTTCCGTCCTGGGCGAACCGCGTCACGGATCCGCCGCCGCCGACCCGCTCCTCGCCGAGCCGGATATCGAGGTCGCGGCGCACACGCGCGGTCATCCGCTGTTCCAGCGGCGAGAGCCCGGGCCGCTCGCCCTCCCCGCCGAAGACGGTCTGCAACGGCACGCGCAGGCGAATTTCGCCTGTGAGCGCCGCATGGTCGACATTGTCATAGGAGAGCGTGCCGCCGAGCGACAGGGTCGAACCGTCGATGCCGAAGACATCGTTCAGGCTGTATTCCAGCGTGCCACGGCCGCCGGTGACGGTACGCACGTCATCCGCCCAGTAATGATAGCCGCCGGCATAAAGACGCAGGTCGTCGCCGCTGGTGAGCGACACCGGCAGCTTGACGCCCACTTCGGTGTCGAAACCCCACATCGGCTTGTCGCGCAGCAGCGTATCAACGGTCTGCTCGACAAGGCGATTGCTGATGATCGAGAGCGTCGTGGTATTGACGCCGCCGCTCTTCTTGGCGCTGGAAATCGGAACGTGAAAGTTGAAACGCGCATCGAAGTTCGGCGTCATCGCCTCCACGCCCACGGTCGTGGCGAAGAAGCTGTTGCCGTCCTTCAAGGTGGCGTCGGAATAGATGTAGCCGCCAAGAATCAGGTTGGGGTTGAAGATCTGGCGGACGCCGAGGCCCCAGTTGCCGAAGATATCGACCTGATCGGAAATACCCTGACGGGCATCCAGAAAGAACAGCGAATCCTCGTCCTGACCGAGCGGAATGAAAGCTTCGAGCGATCCGCCGATCCGGTTCGTTCCGGGCCGGAAGACGCTTTCCGCGTGGCCCTGCCACTTGTCGCCATCGGCCGCCTGCGTCACGCCCGGCACGAGGCCCAACGCTGCGGCAGCGACACAGGATGACGTCATCAGCCGCCCGCGCAGAGAGTTCAAGCCCCCCGAATGAACCGATAGCCCCACGTCGACCTCGCAGACAAAATCATGAAATATTCGAAAAATCCCGAAACAAATGGAATCCACGGCACGATATCCGCTGTGTTTTCCTTGCATCAACACCTATCCGCGCCAACGCCTATCGTTACGGCATTTTGCATGATCTTGTTGCAAATTTACCATACGGAAACAACCGGGAAACACAGGAAGAAAGCCCCTTTCCGCTCGCTTCCCCGGTGCTGACGGCACTGCTTTCAATTTCGGCTTGTTCTCTTTTTGTCCATGTTTAGAATGCTCCGGCATCGGCGTTGAAACCGCCGGGAAATCTCCCACTTGATGCGACGGGGCGAAGCGGGCATTGCTGCGCCCTATTCAAATGCGACCCGAGGACGGCACAAGCGCCGGGCGGGCCGGCAAACCACAGACACGCTATTTTCCCGACAGGGCTGGCCTGCCGGGCGGAAGGACTTCTTCATGCCGGACCACAGATCCGAGGCCACCCGGTTCATCTCCATTCGCGGCGCGCGCGAACACAATCTGAAGAATGTGGACGTCGACATTCCGCGCGACGAACTGGTGGTGATGACGGGCCTTTCAGGTTCCGGCAAATCCTCGCTGGCCTTCGACACGGTCTATGCGGAGGGGCAGCGGCGCTATGTGGAAAGCCTTTCGGCCTATGCGCGCCAGTTCCTGGAAATGATGCAGAAGCCTGACGTCGACCAGATCGACGGGCTGTCGCCGGCCATCTCCATCGAACAGAAGACGACGTCGCGCAATCCGCGCTCGACGGTGGGAACCGTTACCGAGATCTATGACTACATGCGCCTGCTGTTCGCCCGCGTGGGCGTACCCTACTCGCCGGCGACGGGCCTTCCGATCGAAAGCCAGACGGTCAGCCAGATGGTGGACCGGGTGCTGGAGCTGGAGGAGGGAACCCGGCTCTACCTGCTCGCCCCCATCGTGCGCGGGCGCAAGGGCGAATACCGCAAGGAACTGGCCGAGCTGATGAAAAAGGGCTTCCAGCGGGTCAAGATCGACGGCGAGTTCACCGAGATCGCCGAGGCGCCGGCACTCGACAAGAAGCTCAAGCACGATATCGACGTGGTGGTCGACCGGCTCGTCGTGCGGCCCGACATCGCCAATCGCCTGGCCGACAGTCTGGAGACCGCGCTTGCCCTCGCCGACGGCATCGCCATCGCCGAATTCGCCGACCGGCCGAAGGAGCCGGCCGAGGCGGGCGCGGTGCTGCAGAACCGGAACGAGACGCACGAGCGAATGGTCTTTTCGGAGAAGTTCGCCTGTCCGGTCTCCGGCTTCACGATTCCTGAAATCGAGCCGCGGCTGTTTTCCTTCAACAACCCTTTCGGCGCGTGCCCGTCCTGCGACGGTCTCGGCACCATGCTCTCCTTCGAGGGGGCTCTGGTGGTGCCGGACGGATCGCTGACACTGCGCGGCGGCGCCGTCATGCCATGGGCGAAGACCGGCACATCCTCGCCCTATTACGCGCAGACGCTGGAAGCGATCTGCCGGCACTTCAAGGTTTCGATGAACGATCCGTGGGATGAACTGCCACAAAAGGTGCGCGACGTGATCCTCTACGGCTCGGGCGATGAGGAAATCACCTTCACCTACGATGACGGCGCGCGCAGCTACGAGCGCAAGAAGTCCTTCGAGGGCGTGGTGCGCAACATCGAGCGGCGCTGGCGCGAGACCGATTCCAACTGGGTGCGCGAGGAACTGTCACGCTACCAATCCGACAGCCCCTGCGAGGTCTGCAACGGCTACCGGCTGAAGCCGGAGGCGCTGGCGGTCAAGATCGGCGGCAGGCATATCGGCGAGGTGACGCAGCTTTCAATCCGCAAGGCGGCGGACTGGTTCGAGACGCTGCCGGAGCAGCTCAACACCAAGCAGAACGAAATCGCCCCACGCATTCTCAAGGAGATCCGAGAGCGGCTTAATTTCCTGAACGACGTGGGCCTCGACTACCTGACGCTGTCGCGCAATTCCGGCACGCTTTCGGGCGGCGAGAGCCAGCGCATCCGCCTCGCCTCGCAGATCGGCTCGGGCCTCACCGGCGTGCTCTACGTGCTGGACGAGCCCTCCATCGGCCTGCATCAGCGCGACAATGCCCGCCTGCTCGACACGTTGAAGCGGCTTCGCGACCTTGGCAACACAGTGATCGTGGTGGAACATGACGAGGATGCGATCCTGACCGCCGATCATGTCATCGATGTCGGCCCCGGCGCGGGCGTCCATGGCGGGCGGATCATCGCAGCCGGCACGCCCAAGGACATCATGGAGAATCCCAATTCTCTGACAGGGCGCTATCTGACCGGTGACCTGGAAGTGCCGCTACCAGCCGAACGGCGCAAGATATCCAAGACGCGCCGCCTCAAGGTGGTGGGCGCCACCGGCAACAACCTGAAGAACGTCAGCGCGGAGATACCGCTCGGCACCTTCACCTGCATCACCGGCGTTTCGGGCGGCGGAAAATCGACGCTGTTGCTCGATACCATCTACAAGGCGGTAGCGCGCAGGCTGAACGGCGCGCGCGAGAACCCAGCTCCGCACGAGCGGCTGGAAGGTCTGGAATATCTCGACAAGGTCATCGATATCGACCAGTCGCCGATCGGCCGTACGCCGCGCTCCAATCCGGCAACCTATACGGGCGCATTCACACCGATCCGCGAATGGTTCGCGGGGCTCCCCGAGGCGAAGGCGCGCGGCTATGCGCCTGGGCGCTTCTCGTTCAACGTCAAGGGCGGGCGCTGCGAGGCCTGCCAGGGCGACGGCGTCATCAAGATCGAGATGCACTTCCTGCCCGACGTCTATGTCACCTGCGACGTATGCAAGGGCAAGCGCTACAACCGCGAGACGCTAGAGGTGCAGTTCAAGGGCAAGTCGATCGCCGACGTGCTCGACATGACGGTGGAGGAAGGCGCGGAGTTCTTCTCCGCCGTGCCTTCGGTGCGCGACAAGCTGACGACGCTCAGCGAGGTCGGCCTCGATTACATCAAGGTCGGCCAGCAGGCGACAACGCTTTCGGGCGGCGAGGCGCAGCGCGTCAAGCTAGCCAAGGAACTGTCGAAGCGGGCGACGGGCCGCACGCTCTACATCCTCGACGAGCCGACCACGGGCCTGCATTTCCACGACGTGGCCAAGCTGCTGGAGGTGCTGCATTCGCTGGTCGACCAGGGCAACACCGTGGTGGTGATCGAGCACAATCTGGAGGTCATCAAGACCGCCGACTGGCTGATCGACCTGGGCCCGGAAGGCGGCGACGGCGGCGGCATGATCGTCGGCCAGGGCCGGCCGGAGGACCTCGTCAAAGTCGAGGAGAGCTATACGGGCCGATTCCTGAAGGAACTCCTCGGCCGCCGTCCAAAGAAGAAGCGCGAAGCGGCGGAGTAGACCGGGCACCTCGCCTCGCGGGTCCTCCTTGGTGCTGCCCTTGCGATAGAAGCACCGGGACCGCGAGAAGCGGCGCAATGGCCCTGATCGGCGCGCCCCAGGCGTCAGGGCTTTCGGGCGTCCTTGCTGCCCGCGTTCCAGCGCGCGCGAACGCTCGCCCGTGCGTCGGGGCCCGGGCGTTTTCGGGCTCCGAATCCGGGAAACCTTTGCCAACAGACCGCGCGGCTCGCCTCGTGGAGACGGAATCGGCGTTTCCGTATCCTGATCGGTCGATAACTTTTTTGCATCGCACCATTTTCCCGCACTCCTATTCCGTATCCGTACTTTCCCTGTCGGGAACCGGACTCAGCCGAAACGGGGGTGCGCGAATCCGCGCAGGGGACTGGGATTCGCTTGTTTTCGCTACGTTACCTTCGCGCTTTGCACTGAGTGCAGAGCTGCTATGCGAGCACCCCCCTCGCGGCACAATCGTGATTGTCTTAGGTAGAGATCATCAACGACGCGCTGCACCGCAACAAAGCGGTCACGCAAAGCGAGCTGGACCTGGAGGCGCAAAAATGCTCGACACGATCACGCACCGCTTCCGCAGCTGGCGGAAATATCGCGACACCTACGACGAACTGTCGAAGCTGTCCAACCGAGAACTGCACGATCTTGGGATCGGCCGCACGGACATCGAGTTCATCGCTCGCCGCGCCTCCCGCTAAAAGATCGCGACATAGGGTTTGCGTCCCTGAAGCTACCTCCTCCCAGGCTTCATGGACGTTCCGCAGGGGCTACCTCCTCCCAGGCCCCACGGAGAAAAAGCGCCCGCCGGTACCTCCTCCCACCGGCGGGCGTTTTACCGACACGCCGAAAGGCGCCAGGACGGATCAATCGATCCGGGGCGACATCGGAAAAGCGGAGAAGACAGGTTTGCGTCCCTGAAGCTACCTCCTCCCAGGCTTCATGGACGTTCCGACGGGGCCACCTCCTCCCAGGCCCCAAGGAAAAAAGGCGCTCGCCGGTACCTCCTCCCACCGGCGAGCGCTTTTTCCCAGCCTCGGAATGCGCAAGGCGGGATCGTCAGATCCAACGCGGCAGGACGAGACCTCCGGAAGGGAACCGGGGACGGGAATTGAGAGTTTGCGTCTCTGAAGCTACCTCCTCCCAGGCTTCAGGGATGTTCCGCAGGGGCTACCTCCTCCCAGGCCCCACGGAGAAAAAGCGCCCGCCGGTACCTCCTCCCACCGGCGGGCGTTTTTACCAGGCCGAGCAATGCGCGAAAAATGGTCGCAGACCAGTCGCTAAGTCGGATCTGGTACGGAATTCGCAAAGTTTGCGTCCCTGAAGCTACCTCCTCCCAGGCTTCATGGACGTTCCGCAGGGGCTACCTCCTCCCAGGCCCCACGGTAAAGAAACGCCTGCCGGTACCTCCTCCCACCGGCAGGCGTTTTTTTTGCTTTTTCTCCAAAACTGCCCAAAAGGAAGACGTGCGCGCGGCGTGCCCATTTTCGCGCCACTGCGCCCGGTAATCAGTCGTTAATCCCGGTCTTCACCTCTTGCAGGGCTGCTATGCAGTCAACCAGCTGCCTCTGAATCGTTCAATCGCCTAGATACTGGTCATAGAGTTTACCGCGGCTCCGCCCCACGCCCCAAGAAGCGGGCAGCCCCGGTCTGAAGCCCCAATGGAGATGACCATGTTCAATACCTTCGCTCGCAAGTACCGGTCCTGGAAAAACTACCAACGCACCGTCTCGGAGCTGTCGCGTCTGTCCGACCACGAACTGCACGATCTGGGCATCGGCCGTGGCGACATCGAGTACGTCGCCCGTCGTTCGGTCCACTAAGTTGCTGATAGCGCCTAGGAAGTTCCTCCCACTTTCAAGGCACGGAGCGGGATCGACGTTCCCTTCCTCCCCGCTCGAAAAAAACGCCCGCCGGTAACCTCCCCGGTGGGCGTTTTCTTTTTTCTTACCTGGCGTTCCTGTCGGCTGCGGAAACGGATGCGTGGCTGCTAGAGCGCTTGCTGGAGCATATTCTTGTCGCCCGGATCAATTCTATCCGGTCGGAATATGCTTTAGCCGCCCGGATTTTCGGCAAACCATCTGTTCAGCGTCATGACGTCGGGGCGTTCCCCGTTGTCATGCGTCCACGAGTCGATTGCGTAGGTTCGCCCGCCCTTCTTTTCCGCGACGACGGCGGTAGCATGCGGATAGCGCCCGTCCAGGAAGAACCCCCGGGCGACAGGGCTGCGGACGAAATGATGTTTCAGCATCCCGTGCCGCTCGGCGACGATAAGCAGGCTTGTGGTGTTCGTGGCCTCGTCGATGCAATCCATCTGCCCGGTCACGCCGGAATCGAATGTGAACCCGCCCTTGTCGTTCGCGGAGCCTACAGCCGGGGCGACGCGCCGTTCCTGCCATTGCACGGCACGCGCAATCGCCTCGCGCTCGGCCGCCGGCGACTTGGCACCTTTGGCGAGAATCCCCTTGAGCTTGGCAAGATCCCTGGCGGAAAACGGCACCGTGGTGCGCAAGGCGCAGCCGAAACCGTGGCATATGACGACCTTGTCGCGATGGGGGGCGGCAAGTTTGTGCTGCCCATACCAGCTTGCAGGCGAATTCGCCGCCTGGCCGGCGCAACCGGCCAGGCCCGATCCGGCCGCGCCCAGGGCGATAAGCAGGAGCGCCTCGCGAGCGCGCAACTTGTAATGCCGCATCGGAAATTCCTCTGGCCGGAACTTTCGCCGAATCTCGGGCCGTGGTGGCCGGCCCTGATGCGTCAGACTTACGCAGAAACGTTGCGCGTGCCAAGCTGACGGGCTATCAGCAGCGCGAAGAGAAGCATGCGCTGACCGCCGTATCGGCAAACCCGGCACGAACCAGCGCGAACGCAGAAAATGCGGGAAGATGCTTCGTCGGAGGCCGTGCCGCCGAACCGCCTCGAGCGGAACGCCGCGCGTGCCTGCAACCGGTTTTACAAGAGAACGGGACGAAATCCCATGAACCCGATTCATGTCATCGGCGGCGGCCTCGCCGGTTCTGAGGCCACGTGGCAGATCGCTCAGGCCGGTGTTCCCGTGGTGGTGCACGAGATGCGCCCCCACCGCGCCACTGAGGCGCATGTTAGCGAGGAGCTTGCCGAACTCGTATGCTCCAACTCGTTCCGCTCCGATGATGCGGAACTCAACGCGGTCGGGTTGCTGCATGCGGAGCTGCGGCGGGCAGGCTCGCTGATCATGTCGGCGGGCGATGCCAATCAGGTACCCGCCGGCGGCGCGCTCGCGGTCGACCGGCACGGATTTTCCGCCGCTGTCACCAGGACCCTGGAGGAGCATCCGCTCGTCACCATCGTGCGCGAAGAAATCGACGGCTTGCCGCCGGCCGATTGGGACAGCGTGATCATCGCCACCGGGCCGCTGACCTCGCCCGCGCTGAGCGCCGCCGTCGTCTCTATCACCGACGAGGACGCGCTGGCCTTCTTCGACGCGATCGCGCCGATCGTGCATTTCGACAGCATCGACATGGACAAGGCCTGGTTCCAGTCGCGTTACGACAAGGTGGGCCCCGGCGGCACGGGGGCCGACTACATCAACTGCCCGATGAACCGGGATGAGTACGAGGCCTTTGTCGACGCACTGATCGCGGGCGAGAAGACCGAGTTCAAGGAATGGGAAAAGACGCCCTATTTCGACGGCTGCCTGCCCATCGAGGTAATGGCGGAACGTGGCCGCGAGACACTGCGCCACGGGCCGATGAAGCCGATGGGGCTGACCAATTCCCACAAGCCGGACGAGAAGGCCTATGCCGTCGTCCAGCTTCGTCAGGACAATGCGCTTGGCACGCTCTACAACATGGTCGGCTTCCAGACGAAGCTGAAATACGGCGTTCAAACCGACATATTCCGCATGATCCCGGGGCTGGAGAACGCCCAGTTCGCGCGGCTTGGCGGATTACACCGCAACACCTTCCTCAATTCGCCAAAACTGCTGGACGGATTCCTTCGCCTCAAGGCTGAACCTCGGCTGCGCTTCGCCGGTCAGATCACCGGTTGCGAGGGCTATGTGGAATCCGCCTCCGTCGGCTGCATGGCGGGGCGCTTTGCCGCCGCGCACAGGCTCGGCCGCGAGATCGCACCGCCTCCGGTCACCACGGCCATGGGCGCGCTGCTCAACCACATCACCGTCGGCCATCTGGAAGACGAGGAGCCGGGCAAGCGTTCGTTTCAACCGATGAACGTCAATTTCGGCCTGTTCCCGCCGGTGGAGTTTTCCAAGAAAAGCGAAGACGGCGAGCGCCTCAAGGGCCCGGACAAGGCAAAGGCCAAGAAGCGCGCGTTGACAGCCCGTGCCATGGCCGATTTCGACGCGTGGCTTGCCGGTACCGAAAAGGCGGCGGCGGAGTAGCGCGGCGCACCGCACGTGAGCACGCATCGCGAGAGCGCCTGAGGCCCATTCTTTGAGACGGGCCTGCGGTCCTCCCGCCATGCGCCCGGCGGTCCTTGCGCCTCAGCAGGCTTTCGACTTCGTCGCCTGGCGGCTGGCGCGCCACAGGGTCCACTGGCGGCGCCACTGGGGGATCTCGATCACGTCGTTCAGCGGATCGTAGTCGGGTCGCTCCATGCGGGCGAGATAGCCATCAACCAGCGCAACCGGCAGCAGCGCCGGGCCGCATCCCTGTCCGAGACCCTTGATGTGCAGGCGGGTCTCGCCGAGGTGCCCGCGTATGATGGCGCGCATCTCCGCCAGGCAGGATTTGAGTTCCGGGGTCGTCTCGCCGCTGAAGATAGCCTCGCGATCGACGTTGAAACTGTCTAGCAGATCGCCGGGCAGATAGAGTTGACGCCGTCTCGCATGCCACGGCAGGGCCCGCAGAAGGCCGGTCAGCGCATAAGCAACGCCGCCATGGCCGGAGGCATCGCACACCGCGTGGGCGGGATTGCCGGACAGGATCATCGAGGCGAGTTGGATCGGCACCGACGCGGTCTCGCCAGCATAGCCTTCAAGATCGGCGAGCGTGGGCATCGGGTCTTCATAAAGATCGAAGATTCGCGCCTCGAGCAGGTTGAAAAACGGATCTCGCGGCAGGTCGTGCGCTTCAATCGCCCGTAGCAGAGGGGCCGCGACCGGATGGGCGATCACATCGCCATGCCCCTGGCCGGAGAGGACATCGCGCCACCATTGCAGCCGAACCTCGCCCGGCAGCGCGTCCGAGACCTTGTCGCGGATGCCGGCAACCTCGGTATTGAAGGCATAGAGCGCAAAGACGTCCTGACGCTTGTCCGCAGGCGCGAACAGCGTGGCGAGATACCGGTCCCTGTCGCGTTCGCGGACCAGGTCCTGGCAATAGGTTGGTGCTTCGGTCATTGCTGACAAAGATAGGGGCGCGCGGCCATCTCGCCACCGCACTCTTGTCGCACGAAAGAAATTTTCGGCGCTGCGGCCGCAGTCACCCGTCTCATTCAACGGCAATCAGGGCCGCGGCAACGGCCCTGTTCTCGGCAAGCAGCACGTTGAGCGTGCGCACCGCAGCTCCCGTGGACATGACGTCGGCCATGATGCCGACATCACGGAAACGCTGACGCAGCCTCTCATCAAGACGCACCAATTGCGGACCACAACCAATCAGCAGGATCTCGATATCCTTGGCCTGCTCGAAGACGGGCGCGAAAACGTCGGGACCGAAATCCTCCGCAGAGATCACATCCCAGCCGTGTATCCCGCTTGGAAGCACGATCAAGGAACCACGATGGGACATGTCGGCGAAGCGGAACCCGCCGTCGCCATATGCATCGATCGGCGCGCGGCCGGGGAAATGGGCCTCGCGAATGACGAGGCCCTTCGCCTGCCCCGGCCAGAAGCCCTTGGGACGTTGCGACATCGTGATCGATCTCAGGCCGTTTCCGCCTGCTCCTTTTCCGCCGTGCCTCCGGAGGCGTCGGGACCACGGCGCAGGTTCAGGAAATTGAGCACCGGCGCGGCCACGAAGATCGACGAATAGGTACCCACCAGAACGCCCCAGATCATCGCGAAGGTGAACGAGCGGATGACCTCGCCGCCGAATGTGTAGAGCGACAGCAGCGCGAGCAACGTGGTGAAGGATGTCATCGTCGTGCGCGACAGGGTCTGGTTGATGGCCCGGTCGAGCAGATCCAACAGCGGCATCTTCTTGTACTTGCGCATATCCTCGCGGATCCGGTCATAGACCACGACCGTATCGTTGAGCGAATAGCCGACGATGGTCAGGATCGCGGCGATACTGGACAGCGAGAAGTCCAGATGCAGCACCGCGAACATTCCGATCGTCAGAATGACATCATGCACCGTGGCTATGATCGCGCCAACGGCGAACTGCCATTCGAAGCGGAACCAGATGTAGACCAGCACCGCAAACAGCGACACGACGACCGCGAGGGTTCCCGCCTGAGCGAGCTCACCGGACACACGCGGCCCGACGACCTCGACACGGCGAAAGTCGACCGTGTCGCCGAACGTGTCGCGGATAAGCCCTATGGCCTTCTGCTGGGCCTGCTCGCCGCCCTGCTGACGTTCGATACGGATCAGCACATCATTCGGCGCGCCGAATTCCTGCACCTGAACGTCGCCCAGGTTGAGATCGCGCAGTTCGGAGCGGATATCGCCGATATTGGCGGGCCCGTTCTTCGTGGCGATCTCGACGACGGTTCCGCCTTCGAAATCGATGCCGTAATTCAGGCCCAGCGAGAAGAACATCACGATGGACAGAACGGCGAGCGTGCCGGACAGCGTGAAGCTGATGAACCGGTTCTTCATGAACCCGAAGTGTGTGTTCTCCGGGACAATCCTCAGTAAGCGCATGTCTTTCCCCTTCCGGCTCGCTCAGATCGGCAGCTTCGACGGGCGGCGATTGCGCAGCCACATCGAAACCAGGAACCGGGTGAAGGTGAAGGCCGAGAACACGGTGGTGACAATACCGATGGCAAGCGTCACCGCGAATCCGCGGATCGGGCCGGAGCCGAGATAGAACAGGATCACGGCGGCGATCAGCGTGGTGATGTTGGCATCCAGAATGGTGCCCAACGCACGCGAGAAGCCCGCATCCAGTGCCGAGACGGCAGATCGTCCGTTGCGGACCTCCTCGCGAACGCGTTCATAGATCAGCACGTTCGCATCCACCGCCATGCCGACGGTGAGCACGATACCCGCGATACCGGGCAACGTCAGCGTTGCGCCAAGGAACGAAAGCGCGCCGAAGATCAGGACCATGTTCACGAACAACGCGATGTCGGCGATGATGCCGAACAGGCCGTAGGCGAGGATCATGAAAACGGCGACCGCGACGATGCCAACGAGCGAAGCGATCTTGCCCGCTTCGATACTGTCGGCGCCAAGGCCCGGGCCGACGGTACGCTCTTCGACGATGGTAAGCTTGGCCGGCAGAGCGCCCGCGCGCAGCAGGATGGCGAGATCGTTCGCGCTTTGAACCGTGAAGTTGCCGGAGATCTGCCCGGAGCCGCCGAGGATGGGCTCGCGGATGACCGGCGCCGAGATCACTTCGTTATCGAGGACGATGGCGAACGGACGTCCGACATTCTGCTGGGTCACCTTGGCGAACTTGCGCGCGCCCGAGGTGTTGAAGCGGAACGTCACGACCGGCTGGTTGGAGCGCTGGTCGAAGGTCGCCTGGGAATCCTGAAGGTCCTCACCCGTCAAGAGCGGGGTCTCGTCGATGAGATAGGGCACCGGGGGATCGTCGGTCGAATAGACCAGCAGGTCGCCGGCCGGCGGGCGCGTCTGGATCGCCTGCTGGACATTGGCGTTGCTGTCGACCAGATGGAAGGTCATCTGGGCGGTCTGGCCGATCAGTGTCTTCAGCCGTTCCGGATCGTCGAGACCCGGCGCTTCGACGAGGATGCGATCCTCGCCCTGGCGCTGGATCGACGGCTCGGTGGTGCCGAGTTGGTCGACGCGGCGACGGATCACCTCGATCGACTGATCGACAACCGAGCGGATGCGCTGGGCGAGCCCCTCATCGGTGAAGGAGAACCGGACCAGCCCGTCATCGGCTATCGTGAAAGAAAATTCGTTGATCTGGGTGCCGGCGAAAAGGCTGGCATCAAGCGGATTGACCAGATCCTTGAGCCGCGCGCGCGCCTCGTCGATGCGGCCGGTGTCACGCAGGCGGAACTGGACGGTCTTGTCGTTCTTCACGCCAAGACCGGTGTATCCGATGCGCGGCTCGCTCTGGCGCAGCGACGTGCGGATATCACCGACAAGCGCCTGAAGGCGCTTCTCCTCGTATGATCCGCGGTCGACTTCATACAGCAGATAGGCACCGCCCTGCAGATCGAGACCGAGGACAAGCTGTCGCCCAGGGACCCAATCCGGCCACGACGCAACCTCGTCGCGGGTAAAAAAGTTCGGAATCGTGAAGATGAAGCCGGCGAAAACCACCAGCAGGATCGAAACGACTTTCCAGCGTGCGAAATAAAGCATCATGGGGCGCCCGTGCTGTACCGTCCGGCGGACCGGACGGCGGTGCGTGTCGAAAGGTTATCCGTTTTCCTTGACGGGCTCGCCCTTGGAGCGGACGTCCTGAATCATGGAGCGGACCACCTTGACCTTGACGCCTTCGGCGATCTCGATCTGGGCTTCCGTCTCGTCGAGAACCTTCACCACCTTGCCGACGATGCCGCCGGTGGTCACGACCGTATCGCCGCGACGCAGGGAGCTGACCATCTCCTGATGCTGTTTCATCCGCTGGCGCTGCGGCCGGATGATCAGGAAGTACATGATCGCGAAGATCAGAATGAACGGCAGGATATTCAGCAGCAACTCGCTGCCGCCGGCGGCCGCACCGGTCTGGGCATATGCCGGGGTCACGAACATGGGCCTCTCCTTAGATGTTTGTCTTCAAGCCCCTGCCGGCGCCGCGGGCGCATGCTGGTGGCGGCAATCGAGATGGTCAGCCGGCCGGGGGAACGCAAGTCGCGGCGGACTATAACGGCCAACGGCAGCTTTGCAAGCGAAGCCGGCATCACCCGGTGCGGCGCGAACAAGGCGCCCAAGGCGTACCGCATTCAGCCCCGGCGGCCTTTTGCCGCCTGCCCCGCCATGATAGAGCGCAAAGGCCGATCCGCCCATCTACCGCGAGGCTGGAACAAGGGCGCGCAATCGCCCGAAAATCGGCGGCACACGACAGGAGGCTCGCGTTCAGGCCATGGCAGACAATTCGGAAATCGCACGCATCGGCGACAAGCTCGACCAGCTGATCGAGCTGATCGCGCGGGTCGTGCCGGCGCAGGCGGCGCCGCCCGATTTCGAGGCCGCGGACGCCTTCATCTGGGTGGCGGCGGAACGCCGGCTCGAATCGGTGACGCACGTCAATCGCGTCGCCATGACACTGCTTCAGGCCGTCACCCGCATGCGCGAGACGCTGGTCACCAATACCGAGCGCTTCGCACGCGGGCTGCCGGCCAACAACGCGCTTCTTTGGGGCGCGCGCGGCATGGGCAAGTCGTCGCTGGTCAAGGCCGCCCATGCCCATGTGAACACTGAACTCGCGGCCGAAGGAAAAGCGGCGCTGAAGCTTATCGAGATCCACCGTGAGGATATCGAGACCCTGCCGGCGCTGATGAGCCTTCTGCGCCCTGCCCCGCACCGCTTCATCATCTTTTGCGACGATCTCTCCTTCGACGGCGACGACGCCTCCTACAAGTCGCTGAAGGCTGTGCTTGAAGGCGGCATCGAGGGACGCCCGGCGAATGTCCTTTTCTATGCGACCTCCAACCGGCGCCACCTGCTGCCGCGCGACATGATGGAAAATGAACGCGCCACCGCCATCAATCCCGGCGAGGCGGTGGAAGAGAAGGTGTCGCTTTCGGATCGCTTCGGCCTGTGGATCGGATTTCACAAATGCAGCCAGGACGACTACCTGGAAATGGTTCAGGGCTATGTCGACCATTACGGCCTGACCATCGACCAGGACACGATGCGCGCCGAGGCGATCGAATGGGCGACGACGCGCGGCGCACGTTCAGGCCGCGTCGCCTGGCAATATATCCAGGATCTCGCCGGACGATTGGGCATTGCGCTGGACTGAAGCGGGTGAACCGAACGGGCCGGACCCGGGCACGAGGACCGGCACGGGCACGGGCACGGGCAGACTGAAATGCCGACCCGTTTCCTGTCCATTCCTCATCTTCTAAAAGCGCAGAAGCCCCAAACGGAAAAGGCTCCTCTCACAGCTGTGAGGGGAGCCTTTCGCATTTTCGAGGAAAATACCTGCCCGTCAGGAAGACTTCGGCAGGAACTGCATCGGATCGACCGGCTTGTTGCCGCGGCGCAGCTCGAAGTGGAGCTGGGGCTGGTTCACCGTACCGGTGGAGCCGGCCTTGGCGACGACCTCGCCGCGCCGCACCGTGTCGCCACGACGAACGTCCAGCTCGGAATTGTGGGCATAGGCGGAGACCCAGCCATCGTCGTGGCGGATCAGGACGAGGTTGCCATAGCCCTTGAGCTCGTTGCCGGCATAGATGACCGTGCCGCTTTCGACCGCGCGCACCGCCGTGCCTTCGGGCACAGCGAGATTGATGCCGTCGTTGCGGGTGCCGCCCGGCTTGGAGCCGAAGCTTGAAATGATGCGACCGCGAACGGGCCAGCGGAAGCGGTTGGTGCCGTCATCGGCGACCTGGGCCGGCGTCTCGTCGCGCTGGATCGAGGCGGTGGTGATCGGCTGCTCAGGCGCGGTCTCGCGCTTCACCTCGGCTTCGCCGACGACCTTGGGCCGAGAGACGGGTTCGCTCGTTGCAACGGCTACGCGAGGAGTGGAACTCGACGCGACGGCGGGCTTGCGCGGCGGGCGCGCATCCGTCGAAACGGATGCGACATGCTGTTGCGAGGCTGAACGCGGCCCGGAAACGGAGTGAGGCTCGCGTTCAGGACGCGCCGGCGCGGTTGAAGCCACATGGCTCGCCCGGCGCGGCTTGGAGCTCGGAACGACATCGGCGCTGGAAGCGACGCGGACCGTTTCGGTGCGTGCGGTCGTTGACCTTGTCGAGGCGGTCTGCGTCTGCGGTTGCGGACGGATGACCTTGTGCCCGTTGTAGACATATGTCGGAATGACGATCTGCGATCCGGCGCGAACCTCGTTCGGATCGTTGATGCCGTTGACCGCCACGATCGCCTCTGTCGGCACGCCATAGCGGCGGGCGGCCGAACTCACGGTCTCACCGGGCTCAAGCGTCACGACCGTGCCGCCGGCCGAGGTCCAGCCACCATAGGTACGGCCCTGGCGCGTCTGCGCGTTGGAGGCGATCGGCGCGGGCATGGGCGGCTGCGCGGGCTGGGCCACTGGCTCGCCCTTGGGAATGGAGGCGGTATAGAGGGGCTTGTTCTGGCTGTTCTGGCGGCCCTGGCTCAGCGGCGGCAGGGCGACCGAGGCTACCATCGGCCGCCGCTTCTGCGAAGCGGGGCTGACGGGACCATTGCCGGCGATATCGTCATAGGAGGGCTGCTGGGGAGAGCCACCGAGAATATCGCGCTGATTCGCGGTGCCGCCGGTATAGATCGGATCACCGAAGCGGGACACGGACCCGCTGCAGCCGGCCGCAAGACCGGAAAGAAGCGCAACGGCGGCTACTCTGGTCAGCAAACTGGAGGTCAACTGCAATCGCTTTGCGGACATGGCTCAACTCGATCAGGAACTCTGGCGAAACATCGCGTTGAGTAGAGTTAAGCGCGGTAACGTTGACAAAGACTTAAGGGCGCCCCAATTCGGCACAGCGCAAAGAGGATTGCTCAAGCATAGCGCGGAATTTCAGCATCCGGCATGGAACCGGATTTTGATCACAACCGCGTGGCCAGACCTTCCGCAAGGGGCACGAGCCGCAAGGGCCCGAGATCCGCCTGCTTGCCGTCGCGGGAAAACCGGATAAGCCGTTGCTCTTCGCCCACGAGCCCCACGGGCGCGACGAGCAGCCCCCCTTCGGCCAGATTGTCCATCAAGGGGCCCGGCAGGCTCGACACGGCTCCGGAAAGAAGGATCCGGTCAAACGGTTCCTCCTCGCCTTTGAGTCCGGCAAGCCCGTCCGCATGGCGGACCTCCACATTGGCGAGTTTCAAGGTGACGAGGCGCTGGCGGGCGAGTTCCACGAGCGTGCGGTAGCGCTCCAGAGTGACCACCTGCGCCACCATCTGACCGAGGATCGCCGCCTGATAGCCAGATCCCGTACCGATATGCAGAACCCGATGTTCGGGCTTCAGCTCCAGCGCGGTGATCATCCGCGCCATGGCGGAGGGCGCCGGCGTGGTCTGGCCACACTCGATGGGCAATTGCGTATCGACATAGGCGAGCATGTGTTGGCGGGCCGAGAGGAACAGCCGGCGCGGAACACGCTCGATGGCACCAAGAAGCCGGGTATCGCGTATGCCGCGCGAGCGCAGGTCGAGGATCAGCCCGAGACAGGCTTCGCGCTCGTTCGCGCCGCGCACCGGGGCTTCGTCGTCGGCATCGCTCATGGCGGGCGCCTGTCTTCGCCGGCGGCCGTGGCGGCTGCCGGTCCCACTCTTCAAACGTGCGCCGGCCCCGTAGAATCACCGTACGGGCATCGGCGTCACGGCGCCATTATGCAAGAAAATCGCCCAGATCGCTCAAACTTGCGTGGTCGGTGAGATCCAGCCCCAGCGGCGTCACGGAAATCTTGCCCGCATAGATGGCGTGCAGGTCCGTTCCCGGCTCCGGTTCGGAACGCATGCGGCGGAAACCGATCCAGAAATACGGATTGCCGCGCCCGTCGGCACGTTCGTCGACATAGAGCTGCTCGGCGTTGCGCCGTCCCTGCACCGCGACCTCTATGCCGACCACCGCCTCGGGCGCGCAATCGGGAAAATTGATATTGTAGAACTTGCCGACCGGCTGCGGCCGCTCCAGCAGCCGGCGCAAAAGCTCCGGCGCGTGGTGCTCGGCCGTCTCGAACGGCGGCTTGTCCTTGTTCTGGATACCGTAGGCCTGGGAGAGCGCAACCGAGCGGATCCCCAGCAGCGTGCCTTCCATGGCGCCGGCCACGGTACCGGAATAGGTCACGTCATCGGCCAGGTTCTGACCACGGTTGACACCCGAGATCACCAGGTCCGGCGCTTCTTTCATGATGTGCTTGACGCCCATGATGACGCAATCGGTGGGCGTGCCGCGCACGGCGTAGCGGTTGAAACCGAGAGAGCGCAGGCGCAGAGGGTCGTTGAGCGAAAGTGAATGCGCGACGCCGCTCTGGTCGCTCTCCGGTGCCACGACCCAGACCTCGTCGGTCAGCGTGCGGGCGATGCTCTCGGCCACCTTCAGGCCGGGCGCATGGATACCGTCATCATTGGTGACCAGAATTCGCATTATCTCTTTCCCGAACCGTTCACGTCGTGGCGCTTGATTTCTTCCCGATCACCTCGACGCCGCCCATCAGCGGACGCAGGACGTCCGGAATGGTCACGGAGCCATCGGCGTTCTGGTAATTCTCGACAACCGCGATCAGAGCCCGGCCAACGGCAAGGCCCGAGCCGTTGAGCGTGTGGACGAACTGCACGCCCTTCTCGTTTGCCGGCCGGAAGCGGGCATTCATGCGCCGGGCCTGGAAGTCGCCGCAGACCGAACAGGACGAGATTTCGCGATAGGCGTTCTGCCCCGGCAGCCAGACCTCGATATCGTAGGTCTTGCGTGCACCGAAGCCCATGTCGCCGGTGCACAGCGTGACCACGCGATAGTGCAGGCCCAGCCGCTTCAGCACCTCCTCGGCGCAGGCGAGCATGCGCTCGTGCTCGGCGATCGATTCATCGGGCTTCGTGATCGAGACCAGCTCGCACTTCTGGAACTGGTGCTGGCGCAGGATGCCGCGCATGTCGCGCCCGGCCGCCCCGGCTTCGGAGCGGAAGCAGTAGGTCAGCGCGGTCACCCGCATCGGCAGCGCACCCTCGTCGAGGATTTCCTCACGCACCAGATTGGTGAGTGGCACCTCGGCGGTGGGGATCAGCCAGCGCCCTTCCGTGGTCTTGAACAGGTCTTCTTCAAACTTCGGCAACTGGGCCGTTCCGTAGAGCGGATCATCGCGCACCAGAAGCGGCGGGGAGACTTCCTCGTAGCCGTTCTCCCGGGTGTGCAGGTTGATCATGAACTGGCCAAGCGCCCGCTCAAGGGCCGCCAGTTCGCCGCGCAGGACGGCGAAACGTGCGCCGGAGAGCTTCGCAGCGCGTTCGAAATCGAATTCGTCGACGAGCCCGGCGATCTCGAAATGCTCCTTCGGCTCGAAGTCGAAGCCGGGCTTTTCGCCGTGGACGTGGTGGACCACGTTGTCGTTCTCATCCGCCCCGACCGGCACATCGTCCAGCGGCACGTTCGGGATGACCGCGAGCGCGCTTTCCAGCGCCTCATCGAGCCGGCGCGCTTCTTCTTCGCCCGATTGCACGAAGGTCTTGATCTCGGCGATCTCGTCGATGAGCGCCTTGGCCTTCACCTCGTCGCCGGAGGCCTTGGCCTTGCCGATCTCCTTGGAGGCGGCGTTGCGGCGCTCCTGGGCTTCCTGCAGGCGGGTAACATGGGTGCGGCGGGCGTCGTCGAGGCCGATCAGACGGGCGGCGGCGGGCTCGGCGCCCCGGGTCTGAAGCGCACGGTCGAGCGCTTCCGGATTGGCGCGGATCCACTTGATATCGAGCATTGGTCTTTTCCGGGGTCAGTTCCGGTTGAGGATGGGCCGGCAAATCCTGCCAGAGCGCTTGATGCGCGGGGCCCAGGGCAAGGCGAAACCGCAGAGACGAACCCGTCAGTCCGCGTCGCGTTCTGCCCTGGCCTCCTCGCGCCGGCGTTCGACGAACTTCACGGCGAGAATGGAGAACTCGTAGAGGAGCAGGGTCGGGATCGCAAGGCCGATCTGGCTGATCGGATCCGGCGGGGTCAGCACCGCGGCCATGATGAAGGTGATCACCACCGCCCACTTGCGCTTTTCCTTCAGCGTCTGCGAGCTGATGAGACCGACGCGCGCCAGCAGCGTCAGGACAACGGGAAGCTGGAACACAAGGCCGAAAGCGAAGATCAGAACCATGATGAGGCCGAGATATTCGCTGACCTTGGGCAGGTGCTTGATCGCCGCCTGGGTCGCCGTGCCGGCCTGCTCCATCGACAGGAAGAAGGTCATCGCCATGGGCATGACCAGAAAATAGACCAGGCAGGCGCCGATGGCGAAAAGAATGGGCGTGGCGAAGAGATACGGCAGGAAGGCACCGCGCTCGTTCTTGTAGAGGCCGGGCGCGACAAACATGTAGACCTGCGTCGCGATCACAGGAAACGCCAGGAACAGCGCTCCGAAGAGCGCAAGCTTCAGCTGCGTGAAGAAATATTCCTGCGGCGCAGTGTAGATCAGCTCAAGCGGGTGCTGCGGCCCCGCCGCCCACTCGTAGGGACGGATCAGGATGTTGAAGATGTCGGACGCGAAATAGATGCAGATGAAGAAGGCGATCAGGATCGCGATGACCGACTTGATCAGCCGCGAACGCAGCTCGATCAGGTGTTCGATCAGCGGGGCCTTGGATGCCTCGACCTCGTCGATATCTGCCTCGTTCATGACGTGCTCCCGGCATCAGACTTGTCACCGCCAACGGCCGGTGTCGCGGCCTTGGCCGCTGTCGTTTTCGCCTTGGCGGTTCCCGCTGTCTTCTTTGCCGTGGCGGACTTCGTCGATTTGGCGGCCGCGGGCTTCGCCGCTCCGGATTTCGCCGTCGCCGCCTTTGTTGACGAGGCGGATTTCGTGGTCGTGGACCGGGAATCCGGCTTTTTCGTCGCGGACGCCTTGGAGGTAGTGGGTGCCTTGGAGGTAGCGGATGCCTTGGCGCGCGTGGCCTTGGTCTTTGCCCCCGTGGCCGAGGTCGGCTTGGCGGGAGCATCTTCGGAGACAGGCGTTTCCGCAACCGGCGCTTTCGAGGCGACCGCGACATCGCCGGACTTTTCAGCCGGTACAGCGGGCTCCACAGGCTTGTCCTCGACCTTTTGAGGCGCTTCGCCCGTATCGATGCGCTTGTTGACGTCCTTCGCCAGGTCGTCGCCCGCCTTCTTTATCGGTTCGATGGATTTCTTGATGTCCCCGAGCGGATCGAAATTGCCCACTTCCTCCACCTGCTTGCGCATCTCGTCGATGTCAGCCTGCTTCTCGGCCTCGCGCAGCGCGTCGTTGAAGGTGGACTGGAATTCGTTCGCCATGCGGCGGAGCTTGCCGACCATCTGGCCGAAGGTGCGCAACATGCGTGGCAGGTCCTTCGGACCCACCACGATGATCGCAATACAGGCGACAACCAGAAGCTCAGTCCAGCCGATATCGAACATAGACGATCATTCCTGCCGGAATCCGATCACAATAGGGACGCAACCCCGCAAGGACCTCCGGCTCCGGGAGATCCGAGACGCATGCCCAAGCCTGGGCCCGCGCCTTCCGGGTCATTGCGGGCGGCACGTGACGGCGGACCGGTCCGCCCGCCATCGCATCAAGACGCGCAGGTCAGCCCGTGGTCTTGGTCTGATCCTCGGTCTGCTTGGGCGAGACAGTGTCCGAAGCCTGATGGTCGATGGTTTTGTTGGCAGGCTTCGCCTCGTCTTCTTCGTCGTCTTCCGCCATGCCCTTCTTGAAGCTCTTGATTCCCTTCGCCACGTCCCCCATCAGATCGGAAATCCTGCCCCGACCGAACAAGAGGATCGCCACCACGGCGATGATCAGAATCTGCCAGATACTCAAACCCATCTCACAACTCCCGCTGGTACGGCGATCACACTTTCCCCCGAACGAGGACCGCCTGTGCTCTGACAGCACTTAAGGCGTCAAGCGAAAGACCGCAACCGATTTCCATGTCCGACACGGCTTCAATGCGGCCTTCGGCATGCATTGTGTCCGGATTGTCCGCATATCACCCGGCCCGCGTTGATCCCGAGCGGGTTCCTTCCGCTCAGGCGGTTTCGTCAGGACGAGTTGCGCTCTGCGGTGCGGGCCTACCGCTGTCGCTGGCGAAGACCAGAATATCCCGTGCCTCGACCGCCAATGCGACATCAAGCCCCGACCGAAATCCCTGACCGGTCCGCACCCGCGCCTTGAGCGGGCGCGACAGACCGTCCACGGCGATATCGAGCTGGTCGACCTCGCCAAGGAAATGGCGATTGACGATACGCCCCGCAACACCTTCGCCGGGGCCTTCCCACAAGGTGACCCGCACCGCATGCGGCCGCAGGCAGGCGATCGCGGAGGTGCCGTCATCCAGTTCGGGGGCCGGAAAACGGCCGAGAACCGTTTCCAAGGCGCCGCCGACGACCGTGCCTTCCAGTTCGTTAAGTTCGGAGAAAAAGCGCGCGGCGAAGATATCAGCGGGATGATTGTAGAGGGCATCCGCCGTTCCCAGCTGGATCAACCGGCCGGCGCGCATCAGGGCGATGCGGTCGCCCATGCGCAGGGCTTCTTCAGGATCATGGGTAACGACGATGCAGGTCGCGCGCGTTTCGCGCAAAACGGCCATGGTTTCGTCGCGAACGCTGTCGCGCATGCGCCTGTCGAGGCCGGAGAACGGTTCGTCCATCAGCAGCACGGAAGGACGGGGCGCGATGGCGCGCGCCAGTGCCACGCGCTGCTGTTCGCCGCCCGAAAGCGCATGCGGATAGTCACGCGCATAGTTCTTGAGGCCCACCCGTTCGAGCGCGTGCAACGCCTCCCGTTCGGCCTCCGCCGGCGGCAGCGCGGTCAGCCCGAAGCGCACGTTGTCGAGAATGGAGAGATGCGGGAAGAGCGCGTAGTCCTGAAACATCAGGCCGATTCCGCGTTTCTCCGGCGGCAGAAAGGCATCGGGCCCGGCGATCTCGCGGTCGTTGATCACCACTCGGCCCGCGCGTTGACGCTCCACACCGGCGGCTATGCGCAGAAGAGTCGTCTTGCCGCAGCCCGAATGCCCGAGCAGACACAGCACCTCGCCCGGTTCGACCGTCAGCGACACGTCGCGCACGGAGGCCACACCCTCATAGGCATGCGAGATCGCCTCGAAGGACAGGCGCGCGGCGATCGCGGCGCCCGCGGTTCCCCACTCCCCCCAACGATCCGCGCGTCCCGCACGCGATTGCGCGCCCTTTCCCGCATCGCCGTGCGTTGCGACGATATTCTTGTTCTCAGCGCTCAGAAGTATCTTCCTCGTCCCCCGCACCGCCGGAGCGGTCTTCCTCTTCCAGATCGGCAAACATGTCGCCGGTTTCCAGCGGATCCTCGTCTTCCTTCAGCTCATCGCTGTCATCGGGCGAAGGCACCAGAAAATCGATCGGCACGGCGCTGTCGAGAAGTCCCGCGCCGCGCAATTCCTCAAGTCCGGGCAGATCACGCACCTCGTCCAGAGCGAAATGATCCAGAAAGGCCTCGGTCGTGCCGTAGGTGACCGGTCTGCCAGGGGTGCGGCGGCGTCCGCGCATGCGGATCCAGCCCGTCTCCAGCAAAACGTCGATCGTTCCCTTGGAGGTGGAGACGCCCCTCACCTCCTCGATCTCCGCGCGTGTCACAGGCTGGTGATAGGCGATGATGGCGAGCGTTTCCAGCGCCGCACGCGAGAGTTTCTTCTGCTCGGTCGCTTCCCGGCGCAAAAGGAAGGCAAGATCGTCGGCCGTGCGGAAGGCCCACTTGCCCGCCACATGCACCAGATTGACGCCTCGCCCCGCATAGGCCTGCTGCAATTCCGAAAGAAGCGCGGGAATATCGACGCGCTCCGGCAGGCGGGCGGCGAGTTCGTCATCGCCCAGCGGCTCGGCGCTGGCGAACAACAAGGCTTCAAGCATCCTCAACTCGTAGCGGTGCGTGGCCGAAGGAAGGCTCGTCACGTTGCCTGCCCGTGCCTGTTCCGGCGCGTCGCCGTCGTGATCTTCGTTATCGCTCATCGTCTTCTTCCGTGAATGGAGCGCGACCGCCCTCCTCCTGCGCCGCTTCGTCCGCTTGCGGTGCCGCCGTCTCGTTTGCCGTCGCGCCCGGGCGCCAGCGGATGTAGAGCGGAGCGAAAGGATTGGACTGACGCAGCTCCACCTTACCTTCGCGCACCAGTTCCAGACTTGCGGAAAAGGCGCTGGCCAGCACGCTCACGCGCTCCTCGGGCCTTGCCATGTAGGTCGCGAGATAGCTGTCGATCGGCGCCCAGTCGGCGGCGGCGCCAACGAGCCGGGTCAGAATGGTGCGGGCATCGGCCAGGGACCAGACGCTGCGCTTTCCCACCGACACCGAGGTGACGGAATTGCGCTGACGCTGCGAGGCGTAGGCCATCAGCAGGTCGTAGATGGTGGCGCCCCATTCGCTGCGACGCACCACGGCGACCGTTTCCGGCGCGCCGCGGGGAAAGACATCGCGACCGAGCCTGTTGCGGTTCATCAGCCGCGCGGCGACCTCACGCATGGCCTCCAGACGGCGCAGGCGGAACGCGAGCGCTGCCGCCAATTCCTCGCCGGTGGGTTCGTCGTCGTCCTTCTGCTCGGGCAGCAGCAGGCGCGATTTCAGATAGGCGAGCCAGGCCGCCATCACCAGATAGTCGGCCGCCAGCTCAAGCCTGAGTTTTCGCGCCTCGTGAACGAAGGTGAGATATTGCTCGGCAAGTGCGAGAATGGAAATACGGGTGAGATCGACCTTCTGGCTGCGTGCCAGCGTCAGCAGCAGATCGAGCGGCCCCTCGTAGCCGTCGACATCGACGACGAGTGCAGGCCCCTGCGGTTCGGGGGCATCGTGCAAGGGCAGCTCGAAAGGCTCCTCGTCGGCCATGGCAATTCCCTTTGGGTCCCCACCTTGGAGCGCTTTCCGCTCAGGCGGTTCCGCCCGAGCGACAAGAAACTGCTCAAGGTATTGACTCTATGGATAGACTTATCGAGGCGGAAGGGAACCTTCCGTCTCGGTCTATCCACTAGACCTCTCCCACCGGGGCCAGCAACGCATCGAATTCCTCGCGCGCGGCCATCTCGTCCAGCGGGCCAGGCTCGCGCCGGGCATCGAGCGCGGCCTGCGCCCGCAACGCGGCCTTTCCGGCAAGTTGCGGTGTCGCGGCCGCGATCTCCACCATCTCGGCCATATCGCCGTTGCAATGCAAGGCCAGATCGCACCCGGCGGCAAAGGCCGCCGCTGTCCGCTCGCCCAGCGAGCCCGTCAGCGCCCGCATCGACAGATCGTCGCTCATCAGGCAGCCCTCGTATCCTATCACGCCACGGATGACGGTCTCGATGACCTTGCGCGATGTCGTTGCCGGGCACACCGCGTCAAAGGCGGTGTAGACGACATGCGCCGTCATCGCCAGCGGCAGCCTCACAAGACGGCGGAAAGGCTCGAAATCGGATGCCTCGAGATCCTCCGCCGTTGCCAGAACGCGAGGGAGTTCCAGATGGCTGTCGGCAGCGGCCCGACCATGGCCGGGAACATGCTTGGCGACTGGCAGAACGCCACCGCACATCAGCCCCTCGGCTGCGGCAGAGGCAAGTGTCGTCACCGTTTCGACATCCTCGCCATAGGCCCTGTCACCGATCACCGCGTGTCCGCCGGCGACCGGCACGTCCAGGACCGGCAGGCAGTCGACATCGATGCCAAGCTCATGCAGATCGTGTGCGATGAGCCGAGCGCCCAGCCAGGCGGCCCGTTCGCCCGCAACCGGATCGCCAGCAAAAAGCCGGCCATAATGGCGCCCCGGCGGATAGTCGGGCCAGTGCGGCGGCTTCAGCCGTTGGACCCGACCGCCTTCCTGATCGATCAGAACCGGCGCATCCGCACGCCCGACAGCATCACGAAACGACGCGATCAAATCCGCCACCTGGGCGGGCTCCGCGACATTGCGGCGAAACAGGATCAGCCCCCAGGGCCTTTCGGCCCCGAAAAAGGCGACCTCGTCGGCGTTCAGGCGCAGATCCGCGCAACCGGTAATGAAAGCCTTGGTCATCATCCGTTCCTGGAGAGCCCCGTCCATGCCGCATTCGGCTCAAAAGTCAGGGCGGGCGCCACGTCGCAGACGTCGTGTGACGCGAGGCAAGAGCCCCGCGCCACGAGACAAGGTCTGCACTTGCGCTATTCGGAGCGACGCACGAAGCAGTCGCCGCCGGCATCCTTCAGACGCGTGCAAAGGTCATTTGCCGCCGCCTGCCCGCCGGCCACGATCCGCACCCGGTAGAAGGTCCCGCGATCGCCAAGATCGACACTCGGATAAGCGGCCTGCACGTTCCCCAGGATGGAGGGAAACTGCCGCTGCATCGAGGCATAGGCCTGCTGGGCTTGCTCAAGCGTGCGCTGAGAGGAGACCTGAACCACATAGGATCCCGAGGGAACGGATGCGGAGCCGGTGCTTGCGGCGGGACGCGCGGCAGCGGCCGGCTGAGAGGTATTGCCGCCGGTCAGATCGAGTGGACCCGAACGCTGGATCGGCGCGTTGCTGACAGGCGTTGCGGCCGCCACACGGGTTTCCGGCGCTTCGGGCTTGGGCCGCGGCATCAAAGTCTCTCCGGCAGCATCGCCAGACGTGGCGGACCGCTCCGGCGTGGTCGGCACGCGGGCCTCGCCATCTGCCATGTTCCCCACGACGCCATTACCGGTCGCCTCGGCCATGGAATCGACCGGCCTTGCATTGATCGTGCGGATATTGGCATCAGCACCCGGGGCGGCCTGCGGCGTCGCATCGAGGGTCGGCGCTTGCGCCGTCTGCGGATCGTCCGCAGAAGCGGAGGTTCCCGGCAGATCGGGCGCCGCGATGATCGTGCCATCGGGACGCACGACGACTGTGCGCACGCGCTTGGGCCGTGCCGGCGTATCAGCGGCAATACCGTCGGCACCAACGGTGCGAAGATCATTGCCATCGGTGGTGGGAACCGCGGAAACCGGCTCTTCCTCGCGCGGCACCAGCTGCTCGTCGCGCGACTGAACGCCGGCGACACGATCGTAGATCGCCTTGCTCGGAGAGGGGTCGGCGGATGCCTTCGTCGCCTCGGGGAAGACCTTGAAGGGTCCGGCTTCAGCGGCTATGCGCACCGGCGGGCCGCTGGGCCCGTCACTGCCGAACAGACCGCTCACCAGAAACGCACCGCCGCCAAGAACGACGATGGCGCCAACGGCGGCGGCAGCCATCATGCCACGCCGTTTCGGCTCGGCACGCGGAGCAGCCCGCTTTTCGGCCTTGGGGTGTTCAGGCAGCACGCCTTGTGGCACGCGTTGAGGCGCTGCGGTTTCTTCTGCCTCGAATATGTCATCGAGCTCGAAGTCGTCCTGAGGCTGGCGGGCATAGCCCTGACCGTCGTCAAAGCGCGGCTCGTCATAACCGGGCACAGCGCCGCGCTCGTCGGCACGCATGTCCAGCGAGCCCTCGGCCGCCGGCCACTGCATGTCATCGACATCGAAGCGCGGCTCCACCTGCGCGACCAGTTCGGGCGCGGCGGGCGAAGGAACACGGAGAGAGGGAGCGACGGGTTCGGGCTCAGACGATGACGGCACGTCCGGGAAGACGGGTTCCTGCTGCGCGTAAACCGCGGGCTGCTCCGGATAGATCTCCTGCGCGTAGGAAGGCGCATAGTCCTGATCGAAGGAGCCGCGCAACGCACCGGCCTGGGACGGATTATAGAAGGCGTCTGGCGAATCCGCGCCATAGGACTGCGGCGCGGCAACATCCGCCCTCACCACCTCGGGCACCGGCTCGTCCTGAACGAACTGCTGGCGAACGGGTTCGGGCGCGGCCGGCTCTTCGGCATAGCCCTCGTTGAAATCGCCGGCATAACCGGCAAGCCGCAGTTCCTCCTGAACGGCGGCTTCAAGTGCTTCGGCCGCAGCATCGGCATAGCGGGCCGAATCATCGACCGGGTCGGGCTGCGGGGACGAATAGGCGAGCGGATCGAAGAACGGTTCGCCCTGGTAGGCGGGTTCCTCGAATTGGCCGTAGTCCACCGGCGGCTCGACACGCGGTTCCGGCGCACGCTGCTCGCGCGCCAGAGCCTCAAGACGGCGCGCTTCCGACGCCGGAATGGCATGGGTCGAGGGATCTCCGGCGGGAACATGCGGCGTGGCGCGCGGCATCGGATGAACGACGCGCGCGGGTTCCGCCCGCCGCGGCTCCACCTGAGGCGCTGACGGCTGCTGTTGGCCAGGAGCCTCGAATTGGGGTTGCGGCCGGGCCTGAGGCTCGGGCGCATAGACCGGAGCCAGCTCTGCCATCAACTCGGCTTCGAGATCCGAACCGAAGTCGTCGGGAAGACTGTAGTCCCGGGGCTCGGCTGGAGCCTCGGGAACCGGGTCGCGACGCGGCTGCGGAGCGCCTTCGTATCCGGTGGCGTATCCGGGGGTCACCGGCGCCGTGTGCGCGGACTCGCTGACGATGCGGGCGAGTTCAACAAGCGGATCCTCGGCGTAGGGCGACTGGGCAGCCGTCTGCTGAGCAGGCCGAGTGTCGGCCTGGGTCGGATCCGCGTATTGCTCTTCCGCTTGGCCGCGGTTGAACGGGGGCGTTTTTCTGTCGGACATGGACGAGCGCTAGACTTTCGTTACCCGCAAGGCACTCTACACTTGCCGGGAGAGACTCACCATCGCTGGATCCGGCGCCGGCCGATGTCGAACATCAGCGCATTTCCTCCGGCGCATCCACACCGAGAACTGACAGACCCGAAGCCAATACCGTCGCGATAGAGCGCACCAGCGCCAACCGCGACAGGGACAACTGTGAATCTTCAGCGTTAATAAAGCGTAATTTAGGCAAATCCTTGCCTTTGTTCCAATGAGTATGCAAGGCGCTTGCCAATTCATACAGATAGAACGCCAGCCGATGCGGTTCGTGAGCCTCCGCGGCCGAATCAATGATTCGCGGCCACTCGGCCATCTTCACGATGAGATCCAGCTCGCCACGGTCGTCGAGCAGCGAGAAGTCGGCCTTCATCAAACCGGCCTGCGAGAGGTCGAGCCCCGGCAGTTCCTCCGCCGCCTGACGGAAGACCGACGCACAGCGGGCATGGGCGTACTGCACGTAGAAGACCGGGTTGTCCTTCGACTGCTCCGTCACCTTCGCGAAATCGAAGTCGAGCGGCGCGTCGTTCTTGCGATAGAGCATCATGAAACGCACCGGGTCGCGGCCGACCTCCTCCACGACATCGCGAAGCGTGATGAAATCGCCCGAGCGCTTGGACATGCGCACGGGTTCGCCGCCGCGAAAGAGCTTCACAAGCTGGCAAAGCCGCGCGATGACCTGCGCATCGCCACCCGAAATGGCACGCCCCACCGCCTCCAGGCGCTTGACGTAGCCGCCGTGGTCGGCGCCCAGAACGTAAATCATCTGCTTGAAGCCGCGCAGGTACTTGGAGCGGAAATAGGCGACGTCCGCCGCAAAGTAGGTGTAGGCGCCGTCCGACTTCTTCAAAGGCCGATCGATGTCGTCACCGTAGTCGGTAGCGCGAAACAGCGTCTGCTCGCGGTCTTCCCAATCCTCGGGAAGCTGCCCCTTGGGCGGCGGCAACCGGCCTTCGTAGACGAGATCGCGGCCGCGCAGCTCTTCCAGCATCTCATCGATCTGCGAGGGCTTTCCGCCCTCGCGGGCATGCAGGGTGCGCTCGGAGAAGAAGACATCGTGACGCACGTTGAGCGTTGCGAGATCGTCGCGGATCAGCGCCATCATCGCGTCGATGGCCGCATCGCGCACGATCGGCAGCCACTCCGCCTCGTCCATCTTCAACAGCGCATCGCCATGCGCATCCGCCAGCGCCTTGCCGACGGGGATGAGATAGTCGCCGGGGTAAAGGCCTGACGGGATCTCGCCGATCTCCTCGCCCAGCGCCTCGCGGTAGCGCAGGAAGGAGGAACGGGCGAGCACGTCGATCTGAACCCCGGCGTCGTTGATGTAGTATTCGCGGGTGACGTCGAAGCCGGCGAAGGCCAGCAGGCTCGCCAGCGCATCGCCCATCACCGCGCCGCGGCAATGGCCGACATGCATCGGCCCGGTGGGGTTGGCCGAGACATATTCGACATTGACCTTGACACCGGCGCCGCGAGCACTGCGGCCATAATCCCTGCCGCTTTCAAGAATCTGCGCGAGAAGCTTCGTCCAGTAGATTGATTTCAGCCGAACATTCACAAAACCCGGGCCGGCGACATCGACCGTCTCGACGTCCCCGTCGGCGGTCAAACCCTGTGCGATCTTCTCGGCCAGATCGCGCGGCTTCATGCGCGCGGGCTTGGCGAGCACGAGAGCCGCGTTGGTCGCGAGGTCGCCGTGATCGGGATCGCGGGGCGGCTCCACGACGACGCGCGCGAGATCGGCGTCCGTCAGATCAGCGGCAAGATCGAGGCCGCGCACGATGGCGCGCACGCGTTCGGCGAATTCGGCAAAGACGTTCATCGGACCAACTGTTCTAGTGAGAGCACACGCAAACCGGCGTGGGCGGCGGAACGCGGCTCGGACATTCGGGCCGAACGTTCCGGTCGCGCTCGCCTATCGCAATTCCGGGGTATCGTCAAACAGTCGGCGGTGTTCGTCTATGGCATAACGGTCCGTCATCCCGGCAATGTAGTCGCACACGCGACGATGGAGCGTGGTCGTCGAAGCATCGTCGAGATCGCAGGCCCACTCTTCCGGCATCTCGTGCGGATGGGCGATGAAGCCGTCGAAAAGGTCGCGCACGACCTTGGCCACCAGCTTGCGCACGCAAAGAACATCTTCGTGGCGGTACATGTGTTCGAAGAGGAACGCCTTGATGCCGGCCTCCGCCGCCGCCATCGCTGGCGAAAAGCCGATCACCGCACCTTGGGCCATACGGATATTATCGGCAGAAAGCGGGCCCAGCGCCTGCAAGCGGCCCTGCGCCTCGCCGATCACATCCTCCACCATGCGGGTGATCGCGCGTCGCACCAGTTCGTGAATGCGGCGCGGCGTCTCCAGTCCCGGATACCGGCTGTCGACCTCCGCAAGCAAATCGCCCAGCAGCGGCACATCCTTCAGGTGCTCCAGACGGAAGAGCCCCGCGCGAAGGCCGTCATCGAGATCGTGCGCGTCATAGGCGATGTCGTCGGCAATCGCGGCGGCCTGCGCCTCGGCCGATGGCCAGGACCAAAGCATCAGCCCGTCATGGGCGGGATAGTCGAGAATGGCCTGCGGCAGGGCGTGGCCGGCGAGCTTGCCGATGCAGGCGCCGGCGCGATCGGTAAGCGGCCCGTTGTGCTTGACGAGACCTTCGAGGGTTTCCCAGGCGAGGTTGAGGCCGTCGAATTCGGCGTAGCGGCGTTCAAGCGAGGTGACGATCCTGAGGCTTTGGGCATTGTGGTCGAAACCGCCATAGTCCGCCATGCAGACATCAAGCACGTCCTCGCCCTCATGGCCGAACGGCGTGTGACCGAGATCGTGGGCCAGTGCCAGAGCCTCGGCCAGATCCTCGTCGAGCCGCAAGGCGCGCGAAATCGAGCGCGCGATCTGCGAAACCTCGATGGAGTGGGTAAGCCGGGTCCGGTAGTGGTCGCCCTCGTGATAGACGAAGACCTGTGTCTTGTGCTTGAGGCGGCGGAAGGCGGTGGAGTGAATGATCCGGTCGCGATCGCGCTGATAGGGCGTGCGTGTCGGGCTGTCAGGCTCGGGCTTCAGCCTGCCGCGCGTGTGGGTCGGATCGACGGCATAGGGTGCGCGCTCCTGCGAACCGAACCCAAGTTCCGCATGCGCCAGACGCGCCGTCATCGCAATTCTCCATCATTGAGGGCGGCAGCTTGACGCCACCATGAGGCCGGCCTTTGTGAAAGGCGGCGCCTGCCCTATATTATCGGCTAACTGGACCCTGTCCGCCCGTCGGATCGGTGCAGGGAGGCCGGAGCGCGGGAGGCAGAACAGCGAGTCTGCGACCCGGCAGGTTTCCTAGCACGTTTCCTAGCATGCCGGGTTTCTTCCGCGGAAGGATCCCTTCCCGACAAGCCCGGCGACAGACACAGGGCCCCTGGCGCAAAGACACTCGCACGGATTGATGACATGACTGTTGCCGCCGATATCGAACGTCCCGAAACCACGCCCGTAAGCCTGAGCGACAGCGCCGCCCGGCGTATCTCGAAAATCCTGTCCAAGGAAACGGAAGGCGCCATGCTGCGCATATCCGTCGAAGGCGGCGGGTGCTCCGGCTTCCAGTATACCTACGAACTGGTGACCACCCGTGCCGACGACGACCTGGTGCTCGAAAAGGATGGCGCCACGGTGCTGATCGATTCGGTATCGCTTCCCTACATGGAAGGCTCGGTCATCGATTTCGTCGACGACCTCATGGGACAGGCGTTCAAGATCGAGAACCCGAACGCCACCGCGTCGTGCGGCTGCGGAACCAGCTTCTCGATGTAAGCAGAGCGCGGAAGAGCACGCTTCCACGGCCCGTCCCAGCGCACGGCAGCCGTCAGATGGCGGCCGCCGCTCTCCCCGAATCCGTCCGCGCGTGCTAAGTCCATCAGCAACAGCGGATGGATACCCATGAAGATTGCCACCTGGAACATCAACGGCGTCAAGGCGCGCATCGACACGGCTCTGGCCTGGCTCAAGGAAGCAGAGCCCGATGTCGCCTGCTTTCAGGAAATCAAGTCGATCGACGAAAATTTCCCCGCCGAACCCTTTCGGGAACTCGGCTACAACGTCGAAACCCACGGCCAGAAGGGCTTCAACGGAGTGGCGCTTTTGTCCAAACATCCCTTCGATGAGGTTACGGCCCGCCTTCCCGGCGACGCGGAGGACGAGCAGGCCCGCTATCTGGAAGGCGTCATCTGCGCGCCGTGCGGCACGATCCGGATCGCAACGCTCTACCTGCCGAACGGCAATCCCGTCGACAGCCCGAAATTCGGCTACAAGCTCGCCTGGATGGAGCGGCTGGAAAAACACGCCCGCAAGCTTTTGGAGGAGGAAGAGCCCTTCGTGCTTGCCGGCGACTACAATGTCATCCCCGAGCCCGAGGACGCGCGTCATCCCGATGCCTGGGCGGGCGACGCGCTGTTTCGCCCCGAAAGCCGCAGTGCCTTTCGCGCGCTCAAGAACCTCGGCCTGACGGACGCCCTGCGCGCCTGCCATGGAGAGTCCGACCGCTATACCTTCTGGGACTATCAGGCCGGCGCCTGGCAGAAGAACAACGGTATCCGTATCGACCACCTGCTGCTTTCGCCGCAGGCGGCCGACCGGCTCAGAGCCTGCGAGATCGACTCCCATGTCCGCGGCTGGGAGAAACCGTCCGACCACGTGCCCATCTGGATCGATCTCGACGTCGAGGCGTAAGACGGCGACACGCAAGGTTCCTGCCCTCGCCCGCAGTTGTGTGTTTTCGCAAATACCTCATTCCGTGCTATCCTGAGTGACCAAGGGATAACCGGTGATGACGAGATGATCAGGCTCCTTCCTTCCAGCGGCCTCGCGCTTGCCGCCCTTGCGGCTTTCCTCGTCCCGGCAAGCGCCGCAACCGATTGCACCTGCCGCGTGAACGGAACGCGCTTCGAACTCGGTGCGATCACCTGCATCCACGGGCCGCGCGGCAACCGTCTGGCGCAATGCCAGATGAACCTCAACAACACGAGTTGGAAGGTTCTCTCAAACGGCTGCCCGACCGCGATGCTTGTCGTACCGCACTCTCCGCCTCCCCATGCCCCGGCCTCTTCGGCGTCCGCGCCCGACAGCGCGCGCTGAAACGCCGGGATCTGCGAGGAGCGACCATTCGCCCCGCCCAATGGTCCCTGTTCCAATCGCATCGCCTCGCGCTAAGCTTTCGTACCGACCCAATTATTCCGAGGGGGGAATTCATGACGGTTCGTATCGAAAAGAGCGACGTGGTTACCACCATCACCATTGACAGGCCGCAGGCGCGCAACGCGGTCGATCCCGCGACCGCCGACGCGCTTTACGACGCGTTTGTGGCATTCGAGAACGACGCCGAGGCCCGCGTCGCCGTATTGACCGGCACGGACGGCACATTCTGTTCCGGCTTTGATCTCAAGGCGGCAAGCGGCTTTGCGAACGAGCGCCGGCCTCTCGGCGAATTCGACATTCCGCCAGGCTGGAACGGCAAGAGCGAGACGACACCGCGCGGGCCGATGGGACCGAGCCGGCTTTTCCTCGAAAAACCGCTGATCGCCGCGATTGCCGGCCCCGCCGTCGCCGGCGGCATGGAACTGGCGCTTCTGGCCGACATGCGGGTAATGGAAGAAACCGCCTATATGGGGGTCTATTGCCGGCGCTGGGGTGTCCCGCTGATCGACGGCGGCACCGTCCGCCTGCCCCGTCTCGTCGGCATGGGCCGGGCGATGGATCTGATCCTGACCGGGCGCAAGGTGGAGGCGGCGGAATGTGCGGCCATCGGCCTTGCCGAACGTGTGGTGGCCGAGGGCAGCGCGCTGGAGACGGCGCAGGCGCTGGCCGCCGATATAGCCCGCTTTCCGCCCGAATGCGTGCGCGCCGACCGCCGCGCCGCCTATCTCGGCTGGGGCCAGCCGGTCCACACCGCCTTGCAATACGAATGGAAAAGCCGGCAGGTACTGGAGCGCGAAGGGATCACCGGCGCGACGCAGTTCGCTGAAGGCGCCGGGCGCAGCGGCACGTTCGAGACCACCTAGGAGGGTGTGGCAGTCATCGCCCTTGGCCTACCCGTCGTGTTCCAGCACGGCGGCGGCCATCGGGCGGGTGATGCGACGGCGCGCCGCCAGTGCCTCGCGGTCAAGCGTCGCCACGATGCGGTTCGCCGCTTCCAGCGAACGCTCCATGCGCACGACAAGATACTCGATCACCGGAAGATCGACGGAAAGCTGTCGGTCGGCGAAGAGCTTCACCAGCACCCGGCGCAGCAGGTCGTCGTCGGGCTCGGCCACCTCGACGGGCGTCGCAAGTCGCAGCCGGGAGGCGAGATCGGGCAAGGTCAGGTTCCACGCCGCCGGCCAGCTGCGCGAGGTGATCAGAACCTGGCGGCTGGCATCGCGGGCAGCGTTGAGCAGATGAAACAACGCCTCCTCGTCGATGCCGCCATGGGCATCTTCCACCGCGACGGGCCCCTTGCGCGCAAGCGCCAGAACGTCCTGACTGGCGAGATTGTCCGCGCGGATCACCTCGGCCCCCGAAATCTGTTGCCAGATCGAGACGAGATGGGTCTTGCCCGCACCCACAGGCCCTGCCAGCAGCACGAAATTGGACGGCCAGTCCGGCCAGGCGGTGATCAGGTCGAACGCCGCACGGTTGCAGTCGCCAACCAGATAATCGTCACGACCGAGTGCGGCTTCGTGCGGCAGCTCCAGCGGCAACTGGCGCGGCGTCTCCTCGCTCATCGCACATCCTTCTAATATTTCTCTCGCCGGGCACTTGCGCAGGAACCCGAGCTTCGCCGTCAGCCATCGCTCTCACGCTCGGCCGGCGCGTGAGGCGCATTGGTACCGTAGTAGAGCGGGCTTGTGAGATACTGCGCCAGTGCGAAACGGGCAAGCACGCCGATTGCCGCCGAGACCGGCACGGCCACCAGCATGCCGACGAAACCGAACAGATAGCCGAAAGCGAAGAGCGCGAACATCAACCATACCGGATGAAGTCCGACGCGTTCGCCAACGAGCTTCGGCTGAAGGATATTGCCTTCAAGGAACTGTCCCGTCCCGAAGACCGCGAGCACGGCGACGATCATGTGCCACTCGGGCCAGAACTGCACAAGAGCAACGCCCAGCGACAGGATGAAGCCGGTGGTGGCGCCGATATAGGGGATGAAGCTGATGAGCCCCGCGCCGATGCCTATGAGCAGACCGAACTTGAGGCCGAGAACCGCGAGCCCCACCGCATAGAAGGTGCCCAGTATCAGGCAAACGCTCACCTGACCGCGCACGAACCCTGCCACGGCGACATCGATCTCGTGGACGAGCTTGTGGACGAGATCGCGGTGTTCGCGCGGCAGCCAGCTGTCGACCTTCGCGGTCATTCGGTCCCAATCAAGCAGCAGATAGAAGGCAACGACGGGCGTGACCACGAACAGCGCGACGATCGACATCAGCGCCTGCCCGCCGCTCCAGATCGACTTCAGCAGATTGGCCAGCCACCCCGCGCCCTGGGTCATCAGGTTACCGAGCGAGCTCTTCACGTCGCTGGAACCGAAGCCGGAGATCCGGCGCAGCTTGTCGCCGAAATTGTCCACGATCAGCGTCTGGAGCTGCGACACGTAGTCGGGGAGTGCCGCGATCAGGCTCGCAAGCTGGTTGCCGAGAACCGGCAGCAACAGGACAAGCACGAGTACGAATATGAGCAGGAAAAGGATCAGGATGGTGATCGTCGCCCACAGCCGGTTCATGCCGATGGATTCAAGCCGGTCGGCGACGGGATCGAGCAGATAGGCGAGCGCCATGCCCGCGACAAACGGCAACAGGATCGGCGAAAAGACCCACAGGAACAGGATCGTTCCGGCAAGGGCGATCATCCAGAAGGTGATCCGTCGCTGCAGCGTCATTCGTCGGTTCCTTTTGGCATCTTTTTTCCGGCCCCGCTCTCATTGCCCGCCATGAACCTCAGCCACTCGACCAGATAAGCGGCGGTGGAGATCGTCGTGAGCGCAGCGACTGCGTATACCAGGAGAAGACGCAAGCCCCCCGTGGACAGTTCCAATCCGGCTTCGGCGAGCACAATGGCGGCCAGCGTGATCTGGGCCGTGGTGTTGACCTTGGAAACCATCAGCGGCTTCATCTCCACCGGTCGGCCCATCACCCAGGACAGGATGACTGCGCCGACGATGAGAATATCACGACTGATCACCAATATGACCAGCCACGCGGGCAGTGCCGCGATGAGCCCCAGGCTCAGGTAGATGGAAACCAGCAGCGCCTTGTCGGCAAGCGGATCGAGGTAGGCGCCGAGTTCGGAAAAGAGCCCGAACCGCCGCGCGATGATGCCGTCGGCCGCGTCACTCAGGCCGGCCAGAACGAACACCCAGAAGGCGGCCAGATCGTCGCCGGAAATGATCAGCGTGACGATGGCCGGCACCAGCAGCAGGCGCAGGACCGAGATCAGGTTCGGCAGGGTCATGTCGTCTTGCTCCAAACGGCACGTGGACCTCGCAGTTAGGATCACCACACGGCACTGGCAAGCATTTTCGCGTATTCGCGGCGTGAAAGCGGAGCGACGAACGGCAAACTTTCCACCTTTCCCACGCAAACCGGGGCCCCATGCCGCTCTTCGCGTTTGACTTCGCCGCTGCCAACTGGTTTGAAGACCGTCGAAAGTTCCAAATCCGGAAGCGGTATCCATGAGCGACACATCGTCCGCCGGCGGCGGGCTGACCTATGCCGGCGCGGGCGTCGATATCGACGCAGGCAACGCGCTGGTGAAACGCATCAAGCCGATGGTCAAGGCGACGGCGCGCTCGGGCGCCGACAGCGATATCGGCGGTTTCGGTGGCCTGTTCGACCTGAAGGCGGCCGGGTTCACCGACCCGGTGCTGGTCGCCGCCAATGACGGCGTCGGCACCAAGCTGAAGATCGCCATCGACACCGGCATCCACGACACCGTCGGCATCGATCTCGTCGCCATGTGCGTCAACGACCTGGTCGTTCAGGGCGCAGAGCCGCTGTTCTTCCTCGACTATTTCGCGACCGGCGCGCTCGACGTGGAAGCGGCGGCAACCGTTATCGGCGGCATAGCGGAAGGCTGCCGCATCGCCGGGGCCGCGCTGATCGGCGGCGAGACGGCGGAAATGCCGGGCATGTACGCCAAGGGCGACTACGATCTCGCGGGCTTTGCCGTGGGCGCTGCCGAACGCGATGCGATCCTGCCGCGACCCGACGTGCAGCCGGGCGACGTGGTGCTGGGGCTCGCCTCCGCCGGCGTCCATTCCAACGGCTTCTCGCTTGTGCGCCGTATCGTGGAGCGTTCCGGCCTCGCCTGGGATGCACCAGCCCCGTTCGGCACGAACCTCACGCTCGGCCGTGCGCTGCTGGCGCCAACGCGGATCTACGTGAAGCCGCTGCTTGCCGCCCTGAAGGAAACGACGGGCATAAAGGCGCTCGCGCACATCACCGGCGGTGGACTGCCGGAAAACCTGCCGCGTGTGCTGCCGGACACCTGTGCGGCGCATATCGATTTGTCCGCCGTGCCCGCCCTGCCCGTCTTCGACTGGCTCGCCACGACCGGCGGCGTCGAGCAGGCGGAAATGCTGCGGACCTTCAACTGCGGGATCGGCATGGTTGTCGTGGTCTCCCCGGAGGATGCCGACAGCGTCACTGAGGTCCTCACCCGCCAGGGGGAGACTGTCGCACGGCTCGGTTTCATCGAGCACCGGCTGGCAGACTACGTCGTTTTCGACGGCACGCTTTCAGTATGAGCGCGCCGCGCAAACGGGTCGGCGTGCTGATTTCCGGGCGCGGCTCCAATTTGGCCGCGCTCATAGAGGCTGCGAAGAACAACGACTATCCCGCTGAAATCGCGCTGGTTCTTTCAAACCGGCCGGACGCGGCGGGCCTTACCCACGCCGGCGAGGCCGGGATCGCCACCGCCGTCGTCGACCACAAGTCTTTCGCCGGGGATCGCGAAGCCTTCGAACGCGCGCTCGATGCCAGCTTGCGTGAGCACGATATCGAAATCGTGTGTCTTGCCGGCTTCATGCGACTGCTGACGCCCTGGTTTGTCGATACCTGGGCAGGCCGGATGATCAACGTCCACCCTGCCCTGCTGCCTTCCTTCAGGGGGCTAGACACCCATGCCCGGGCAATCGAGGCGGGGGTCAAGCTGCACGGGGCCACCGTGCATTATGTCACCAGCGACATGGATGCGGGACCGATCATCATGCAGGGCGCGGTACCGGTTCTCTCCACCGATGACGAGAAAGCACTGGCGGCGCGCGTCCTTGGCGTGGAGCATCAGCTCTACCCCCAGGCGCTGGCACTGATCGCATCCGGCCGCACCCGCATCGAGGACGGTCGCGTGGTTGTGAGCGAGGCCGCAGAGGCACCCGCTCCGCTGGTGTGGCCGGCGTGAGAGGCTGCCCTGGACACGCCGGCTGGTTTTCTCGCCATATCAATCTTCTCACGCGCGGATGTTTCACGGCATGGATCCCGGCTCGGAGGCCGGGATGACGGGGAGAAACAGCGGCACATAGCCCAACACCGTTTCCGGACAGGACCGCGAGAGTGGAGTGGCGTAGCGTGTGCGGTGGCACGTGCGGGTCCGACGCGCGCCCTACCCCTTCATGAACAGTTCCAGCACGTCGGCGGCGCGTTCGGCGCCGGATTCGGCACGCACCAGACGGCCGAGCTCCTCGGCTTGCGTGCGAACCTCTTGTGAAAGCGCCTCCTGAAGCCTTTCGGCGAGCTTTTCCGCGCTGAACCGCTTCATCGGCAAGGGCGCGGATCCCGCACCCGCATCCGCCACACGTCGCGCCCAGAAGGGTTGATCGCCGAAAATCGGACAAACGACCGCCGGGCGCCCCCAGCGCAGGGCCTGGTGGGTGGTGCCCGTTCCACCATGATGCACGATCGCCGCGCAACGCGGAAAAAGCCAGGCGTGTGGGGCACCGGAGATCACATGCATGTCGTCGCCGGCAACCTCCGCATCCAGCCCGCCCCAGCCCGTGGCCAGCACGCCGCGTCGGCCCGCGAGCCGCAGTCCCTCGACAGCGGCGTGCGCCGTCTTGCGCGCATCGATCGATGGCATCGACCCGAAACCGACATAGACTGGCGGGGGACCAGACTGGAGAAAGCGCGCGAGATCGGCCGGCGGCGTCCAGTCCGGCTCGCCATTGTCGCGAAACCAGTAACCGGTGATTGTCTCGCCATCCGGCCAATCGTCGGGTCGCGGCACTAGGTGGCGGCTGTAGGCGTGAAGGCGCGGAACGGTTCGCCCACCAGGCGCGTAGCCGGCCAGTTCGTCAAGGCCCGCCGACAGGCTCACATCCGGCCGGCTTGCCGACAGCGCCTTGAAATTGCGCCGGTTCAGCAGATGCGCCAGGCCTGCTGCCAGGCGATGCGACAGCCTGTTTCCGACCGTGCCCAGACTTCGCGACGACATCATCATGAACGGGAATTCACCGGTTGGCGCCAGCACAGGCTGCAACAACGCAGGCACCGCCGCCGCCCGCAATTCATGAGCGACATGAGGTGCCATCGGCGCCTTGGGATTGTAGACGATGAGATCCGGCCGGATTGTCCTGGCCAGATCCCATTGCTCTTCCAGCTCCTGCCGCAACCAGTCGCGGGACTGCCTCAACACACGGAACTTGCCCGACACAGAGTGCATCGCGGCCTGGATATCGGGCTGCTGCAAGAGGCTCTGATAATCAATGGAAAAGGGAGCGGCCTTCAGTCCGGCCCCCTCGATCATCGCTTCGAAGCCCGCGCCGGTGGAAACGGTCACCTGAGCGCCACGCCCCGCCAGCACCGAACCCAGCGCCACGAAGGGCTGCACGTCGCCGCGCGTTCCAAGGCTCATGAGAAGAATGCGCAAAAGCGGATGCCCCCGTGCCGATCCGTTGCCACCAACCCGGACCATACCGAAGCATGTTCGCCCCGCGAGTGCCAGTCCCGAGAGACTGGCCCGCCATCAGCCTCGGCGCAGCCACACCCGGTTGTCGTGGAACGCAGCACCGCCATAGGGCGCGATCGGGTCGGCCCCGGTCAGGGTGTTGATGCCCCTGCCGTCGACGAAGGCATCGTTCGGCCAGATCCCTTCCGAGATCACTGTCCCGCGCTTCACACCATCGAAGAGGCGAACATGCAGGCGGACCTCGCCGCGCAGGTTGCCCATGGCGACGAGCGCCCCCTCCTCGATCCCGAGCCCGGAGGCATCTTCGGGATGCAGCATCACCTCCGGCCGGCCTTCCTTCTTTCTCGATCCCGGCGTCTCGTTGAAGCTGGAATTGAGGAAGGACCGCGCCGGGGCGGTCACCAGGCGGAAGGGATGTTCGTCGTTCGCCGTCTCGACCACGGCCCAGTAATCGGGGAGTGCCGGCATTGACGTCCAGGGCCCCATGGCACCGTCATTGTCGGCGGGCGTCGCGGTCCAGTCCGGCTTGAAGTGGTACTTGCCGTCGGCGTGAGCGAAGCCGGTAAGGAAGTGCGCGGTCTCGAATGCGGGCTGAATGTCGATCCACCGGTCGCGTTCCAGCGTCTCCAGATCGCCGAAGCCGGAGGACTTCAGCATCCAGTCGATATGCTCGCGTGCGCTCATGTGGTTGCCGGGGTGATCGACGCCAAGCCGCTTCATCAGCTCGTTGAGAACGAAGAGGTTCTCGCGCGCCTCGCCGGGGGCTTCGATGAGCTTCGGGCCCAGGACGATGTACTGGTGGCCGCCGCCCTTGTAGACGTCGTCATGCTCCAGGAACGTCGTCGCGGGCAACACGATATCGGCCATCGCGGCCGTCTCGGTCATGAACTGCTCGTGGACGCAGGTGAACAGATCCTCGCGCGCGAAACCCGCCCTCACCTTGTCCTGTTCGGGGCACACGGATACCGGATTGGTGTTCTGGATGAGCATCGCGGTCACCTGCGGACCGCCGAGCAGCGCATTCGTTTCACCCGTCAGCGCCGCCCCGATGCGCGACTGGTCAAGCCGGCGCGTTGCCGGATCCACCACGTCGCGGCCTTCGATCATGGTCTTGTCGAACGCATAGATGCCGCTGTTCGACAGCAGCGCTCCGCCGCCTTCGTATTGCCATGCGCCCGTCACGGCCGGAATTGAGGTGACGGCGTGCGTGGACACGGTGCCGTTGCGGCTGCGCGCGAAACCGTAGCCGATGCGAAAGTAGGTTCGTTGCGTCTCGCCCACCAGTCGGGCGAAGGCCTCGATCTCATCCACGTCGAGCCCCGTGATATCGGAGGCCCATTGCGGCGTGCGGGTCGAAAGATGTGCTTCCAGCTCGGCCGGGCAATCGGTGTATTTCGCCATGTAGGCGCGGTCGGCATGGCCATCGCGGAAGGCGACGTGCATGACGGCGCAGGCAAGCGCCGCATCCGTTCCGGGGCGCAGCACAAGTCCCAGGTCGGCCTGACGAACCGTTTCGTTGCGATAGACGTCGATGGCGACGATCTTGGCGCCGCGTTCTTTTCGCGCCTTCACCGCATGAGTCATCACGTTGACCTGCGTCGCCACCGCGTTGGTGCCCCAGATGACGATGCAATCGGATTTCTCGATCTCGCGCGGATCCGAGCCCCGCAGATGACCGGTACCGGCGATGTAGCCGGTCCAGGCGGCATTGGTGCAGATGGTATCGAACTGGCGGGAATAGCCCTTCGCGTGACGCAGGCGGTGGATGCTGTCACGCTGAACCTGCCCCATCGTGCCGGCATAGTGGTAGGGCCACACGGTCTGTGCGCCGAGCCGCTGCTCGGCCTTGAGGAACGCCTCCGCCACCTCGTCGAGAGCGTCGTCCCAGGAGATTTCCTCGAACTGGCCCGTCCCTTTGGCACCGGTGCGGCGCAGCGGTTTGAGCAATCGGTCGGGATGGTGCACACGCTCGGCATAGCGCGCGACCTTCGCGCAGATCACACCGTCCGTGTAGTCATTGTCCGACGCCCCGCGAATGCGACCGATGCGATCCGGGCCCAGCACCTCGACCTCCAGCGCGCAGGTCGACGGGCAGTCATGCGGGCACGCGGACGCGCGGGTGAGGATATCGACGGGTTTGTTCATGGCTGCGGCTCTCCTTGCGGGCCCATGTTCGCGGGTGGGGTTGCCATGTCAAGGGACAGTGAGCGATGAACCTTCGGTGCGGACCACAAACCGGCTTGCGGATCGGATCAGCATGATGTCCCCTCAAGTAATTTTCGCGATCTCTCTAACTTTTTTTCAAAATGCGCGAAGCACCCTTCCGGAGACCGCCGCCGCATGCACCAACGCCTCGCCCTTTACACATTCGGACAGTTCCGTCTTCCTTCCGAGCATCCCGCCAATGACGGCTTTCATGCCCTCAACGATCCCACTTTCGCAGCGGCCGAGGCGGCGGAAGGCTTCATCGCGCGCTCCGGCTATGAGGACGAACCCGGGCCCGCGTGCTGGGGCGAGCAGGTGTATCCGCGTTTTTATCGTGACAGGGGGGATGGCTGGGCGCCCGCCACGTTGTCGCTTTGGCGCGACGCGGAGAGCGTGACGGCATACGTCTATTCGGGCCTCCACAGCGAGGCGATGCGTCATGCGCGCGAGTGGTTCGACAAGCCGGCATGGCCGCCGCTGGTGCTGTGGTGGGTGGCGGCTGATCATTCGCCCGACTGGGCCGAAGCCGTCGCGCGGCACGAACACCTGGCCGATCACGGCCCGACGCCGCGCGCCTTCACCCTCAAGATGCTCTTCGACGCCACAGGCCGGCCGGCAACCACCGACCGGGACCGTATCCGGAACCTGATCGCGCACAACTCCGCCGCGAAAACGAAAAAGCCGGCCTGATGGCCGGCTTTCCCGAAGTTCCAGATCGCAGGATCCGCCAGCTTCAGCCGACGACCTCGGTCTCGGAGAACCAGTAGGCGATCTCGCGCTTGGCGGTCTCCAGAGCGTCGGAACCGTGCACGGAGTTTTCGCCGATCGACAGGGCGAAATCCTTGCGGATGGTACCCTCGTCGGCGTCGGCCGGGTTGGTGGCGCCCATGATCTCGCGGTTCTTGGCAACCGCATTCTCGCCTTCCAGAACCTGCACGATAGTCGGGCCCGACGACATGAACTCAGTCAGTTCGCCGAAGAACGGACGGGCCTTGTGCTCGGCGTAGAAGCCTTCCGCCTCGCGCAGAGACATCCACACGCGCTTCTGCGCGACGACGCGCAGACCGGCGCTTTCCAGACGGTCAATGATCTTGCCGGTGACGTTGCGCTTGGTGGCGTCCGGCTTGATCATCGAAAAGGTGCGTTCGATGGCCATTTTTCGTTTCCCCGTGATTTCCAGTGTTCGGATGCGAAAGCGGCGCCCGGTTCAAGGGGCGCCGAAACTGTCGCGGTCCGTATACAGGGGGCCAGACGGGGCCGCAAGTGAAAGCCTTGCGACAGCTTGATACCGTCACTGCGGCTTGGCAAACAGTCCCAGCCGAGGACACTCGATTTCGGCGATAAAATTGTTGTCGACGGTCTTCACCTTGGGGGTGGCACCCCACGGGCTGGGATCCTTTTGGAAAGAAACATAAACGAGGTGACCTGTCACAGCATGGCCCGACTTGGTCGTTCCGTCCACCAGACCGCACGCAATCAAATACCCGTTTGTCGGATGCACCACGGCGCGGATTTCACGAAAGCGTATCTCTGCCGCAGCCTTGATGGAATCCCGGACTCCCGCTTGAAATACCGTCATTTGCGCAGGGTTTAGCGAAAGGTATTCCGACTGTGCAATGTCATACGGCTTGACGCCCTCGCCACAGGACGCGAGGAAAACCGGAATAAACATAAGCAAAAGTGCGCAGGTCATTGCGCGCTTGCGTCGAACGATCATCATTCCATCCAGTTTCATCGGATTTTATGTGGATACACCGTCGCCCCTCTGTTCGACGGCGTGCGAAGGAAAATTCAAGCGGCGGCCGGCTGGTTGCGGCCGAGGTGGTTGTGCAGGTCGAGACAGCGCTCGAACCAGTCGGCGACCGGGTCGCCGGCCTCCAGCAATCGGAAATTGCTCGCCACGCGCGGCCACTGGAGTGTGCCGAAGAGAATGTAGTCGGCAAAAAGCGGGCTCATTCCTCCGATAAAGGCTTGCGACTTGAGCATCTGGCGCATGGGTTGGAGAGAGAGGCGGAAGGCTTCCAGCCGCTCGTGCCGGTTTTCGTGAAGCTCCTCCAGCGTGTGCCCGAGCCGTTTCTCGCGGGTCTCGCGGAAATAGGCCTGATCGGGCGGCGAGAGAATGTCGTGGATGTCCTTGACGACGAGATGCACGAGCTTGGTGTTCACGCTCGTGTTCACCCAGCTTTCCACGAACCTGGAAAGCGCGCGGCCCGCTTCGCCGCCGAAAAGTGTCGGCCGATCCGGATAGGTGTCTTCCAGATAGGTGGCGATGTCCCAGCTGTCGGAGATCGTGTGTTGTGCATCCTCGATCACGGGAACGGTAGCGGAGATGCCGCCCGCAACCTCTCGGACCTTCGTGAACGGCGTCGGACGCTCCTCCCAGCCGAGCCCCTTGTGAGCCAGCGCCATCTTCACACGCCAGCAATAGGGTGAAAACCGCTGAAATTCATCGGCGCCGCAAAGATCGTATAGAATGACAGGCATGAGGTCTCCCTTGCATGGCGGCCGAAGCCGATCGGCAGTTCTCCGGAACAGCCGCCGGCGAGATTATGGAGCAGGAGCAGTCATGAAAGAGATCTTTGCAATGATGGCGGGCTACAATCAATGGGCCAATGCACGCCTTTACAAGACTGCCTGCGCCCTGACGCGCGAGCAGTATCGCACAAACCGCGGCGCTTTCTTCGGCTCCATGCACGGTACGCTGAACCATCTGCTCGTCGCGGACAGGGTGTGGATGCGACGATTTACCGGTGAAGGCCCGCAGCCGCGCTCGCTCGACGAGATCCTCTTCGATGAACTTGCCGATCTCACCCGCGCCCGCCAGGCTGAGGACACGCGGATCATCGACTATGTGGACGGGCTCACCGAGGAGTCCCTTGCCGCCCGCTTCACCTATCGCACGATGACGGCCCCGCAGGACATCACCCAGCCGCTTGCACCTGCGCTGATGCACGTCTTCAACCACCAGACGCATCACCGGGGCCAGGCCCATTGCCTCTTGACGGAAATCACCGGCGATGCACCGAGCTTCGACCTGATCCTCTACCAGCGCGGCAGCGGCCTGGGGATGAACTGACGGAGCGCGAGAACCGCAGGGGCTACGGCGCCTACGCCCGCATCGGCCGGTGCCGTGTCTTCTGCATGGAGACGCCCATGTCGAAGACATCGAACCAACCCGCAAGGTGCGGCCGGCCGACGCGCCAATCGCGCTGGGGCCAGCGAAAATCGAGATAACCGCACAAGACGCCGACCGAGATATCGCCGATCGTGGGTTCCACAAACGCAAGCTCGCGCTTTTCCAGCTCATCAAGCGTGGCGTCAACCGCCTTGACGAAACGGGTCATCATCTCGTGGTTGCGCGCATTCTCCGGCTTCTGTTCATCGGCATAGAGCCGTCCGGCGGCTGTCAGCGCGCCATCGCAAAGCCCCTGAAGCACCAGGGCGCCCCAGCGCGCCGCGCCGTCGGCGGGAAACAACAGGCGCTGCGGCCCCAGGCTATCGAGATAGTCGCAGATCACTCCGGATTCGTAGAAGACCGTCCCGTCCGCAGCAACGAGCGTTGGAACTTTCGAGAGCGGATTGACTGCGCGCAGTCCGTCATCCTTCCACGGGTTGGTATCGTGAAGGCGGATGCGGCTCGAAAGGCCCAGTTCCTCCGCCGCAACCCGCACCTTGCGGGCGAAGGGAGAGGTCGTCGAATACCAGAGTTCCATCGCTGTCATTTGTCCCGCGTCAGACCCTTTGCCTCAAGTTCGGCAAGATAATCGGCCCACAAGGTCTCCTCCTCGCGCCCGAGCTGCATCAGGTAGCCCCACGAGTAGATGCCGCTGTCGTGCATGTCGTCGAAGACAATCTTGACCGCATAGTTGCCTTGCGGCTCGACTTGCATGATCTCGACGCGACGCTTGCCGTGCATCGTCTTCTTCTGGTCGGGCGAATGGCCCCGAACCTCGGCCGAGGGCGAGAGAACGCGCAGGTATTCCGCGGGAAGTTCGAACCGCTCGCCGGAAGTGAAACTCACGGTCAGGGTCTTCCTGTCCTTGGAAACCCGCAACTCGCTGGGCCATGCTTTCGCGTTCAAGATCCGTCTCCTGTTGCTTGCCACTCCCGGTCGACATTAGGCCTGCGCCTGCGCTTGGCAAGAGTGCGAATGTCCGCGCGTCCGCATCCACCCCGCATTGACCTTCGATCCCAATCGTCTACCTTTGAGGAAGAATAATGATCGCGCACGATCCCCCGACAGGACGGGGGCGGCACGAGACGATCGACGGCGCGACGAAACGCGACACTCCCACAAGGACCCAATCCCATGAACGATGCGACAGGCCTGGATCAACGCCGACCGCCTGCGCTGACGGACCCCTTCGGACGGGACGTGACCTATCTGCGCGTATCGGTCACCGATCGCTGCGACTTCCGATGTGTCTACTGCATGGCCGAGGACATGACCTTCCTGCCAAAGAAGGACGTGCTCAGCCTTGAGGAACTCGACCGGCTGTGCTCCGCCTTCGTCGCCAAGGGCGTGCGCAAGTTGCGGCTGACCGGCGGAGAACCGCTGGTGCGCAAGAACATCATGAGCCTCTTCCGCTCGCTGTCGCGCCATCTCGACAGCGGCGCGCTCGACGAGGTCACCGTCACGACGAACGGTTCCCAGCTCGCCCGCTTCGCCGACGAGCTGTATGGCGCGGGCGTGCGCCGCATCAACGTTTCCATCGACACGCTCGATACCGACAAGTTCAAGACGATCACCCGATGGGGCGATCTGGACAAGGTCATGGCCGGGCTTGAGGCCGCCAGACGCGCCGGGCTACAGGTCAAGATCAACGCCGTCGCGCTGAAGGGCGTCAACGAACACGAGATCCCGGCAATGATCGAATGGGCGCATGGCGAGGGCCACGACCTGACGCTCATCGAAACCATGCCGCTGGGCGATATCGAGGGCGACCGGACCGACCAGTACCTGCCGCTATCGCAGGTCCGCGCCTCCTTGATGGACCGCTTCACGCTCACGGACATCCCCTACAAGACGGGCGGGCCGGCGCGCTACATGAAGGTGGAGGAAACCGGCGGCAGGCTCGGCTTGATCACGCCGATGACCCACAATTTCTGCGAAAGCTGCAACCGGGTGCGCATCACCTGCACGGGCATGCTCTACATGTGCCTCGGCCAGGACGACAGCGCCGACCTGCGCGCCGCGCTGAGGGCATCGGAGGGCGACGAATTGTTGAACCGCGCCATCGACGAGGCGATCGGACGCAAGCCCAAGGGGCACGATTTCATCATCGACCGCGACCGCAAGGCCCCCGCCGTCTCGCGTCATATGAGCGTGACGGGCGGCTGAGCCGGCAGCGGGAAAGGTTCGCGCCGATGGCATCGACGGCTGAGCGCCCGTTTCTCGACCGGCCCGCGGCGCGTTTGGTTGCGATTGGCATTGCGCTGGCGGCGGCAGGCGCCCTTGCCTGGATCAATCGGGATGCATTTAGCTCCGCACCGTCCACAACATCGGTTGCGACCAGCAACCCGGACCTTGCCGCCTGCCTTGACGAACGCGTGGGCGCCGTCGACGCCATGCGGCGGGACGGCGTGATCAATGAGCAACAGTACGGCTTGTTTCGCTCGCGTGCGCAAGCCTATTGCACGGCGCGATATCCGACGCAGTGACATTGGCGAAAAGCCGGCTTTCGTCGTTGCCTGCGGCTTATCCGGGGCATGCTCGGCGACCACTTCCGTTCGCCCTTGCAACCTTCCCTCTTGCATCCGGCGGCGACCTTCGCCAAACGTTCCCCCACCATGCTACATGTCAACGACCTCACCTATCGCATCGCCGGGCGCACGTTGCTCGATCACGCCACCGCCGTCATCCCCGATGGGGCGAAGGTCGGGCTCGTCGGCCGTAACGGCTCGGGCAAGACCACGCTGTTCAAGCTGATCACCGGCGATCTCGCGCCAGAGTCCGGATCCATCAAGATCCGCCGTCAGGCCCGCATCGGTCAGGTCGCGCAGGAAGCGCCCGGATCCGAGACGAGCCTCATGGACGTGGTGCTCGCCGGCGACACCGAACGCGCCGCGCTGATGGCGGAGGCCGAAACCGCGACCGATCCGCATCGCATCGCCGAAATCCACACCCGGCTCGCCGATATCGACGCGCACTCCGCCGAGGCCCGCGCCGGCGCGATCCTTTACGGGCTCGGTTTCAGCGCGGATGCCCAGCAGCGCCCCTGCTCCGCGTTTTCCGGCGGCTGGCGGATGCGCGTGGCGCTCGCGGCCGTGCTGTTTTCCCAGCCCGACCTGCTGCTGCTCGACGAACCGACCAACTATCTCGATCTGGAAGGCACGCTGTGGCTCGAGAACTACGTCTCGCGCTATCCGCACACGGTTGTGCTGATCTCGCACGACCGCGATCTCCTGAACAAGGCGGTCGATACCATCGTGCACCTGGAAGCGACGAAACTCACCACCTATCGCGGTGGCTATGACAGCTTCGAGCGTCAGCGCCGCGAGCAGATCATTCTGCAGGAAAAGCAGCGCGAGAAGCAGGAAGTCCAACGCAAGCACATGCAGGACTTCGTCGACCGCTTCCGCGCCAAGGCGACCAAGGCGCGCCAGGCACAGTCGCGGCTGAAGATGCTGGAGCGGATGCAGCCGATCGCGGCGATCATCGAGGATTCGAGCCTGCCGCTTTCCTTCCCTGCCCCCAAGTCCCGGGCCGCCCCGCCGCTTCTTTCCATCGAAAGCGGCTCGGTGGGCTATGACGGCAAGGCGGTGCTGCGCAACCTGAACCTGCGGCTCGACCCGGATGACCGCGTCGCGCTGCTGGGGGCCAACGGCAACGGCAAGTCCACCTTCGCCAAGCTCATCGCCGACCGGCTGACGCCGCTTTCGGGCCATGTGGTGCGGGCGAACAGGATGAATGTCGCCTATTTCGCCCAGCATCAGCTCGATGAGCTGGTGCCGGCGAATTCGGCCGTTGCCCATGTGCGCGCTCTTATGGTGGGTGAGGCCGAATCCAAAGTGCGCGCCCGCGTCGCCCGCTTTGGCCTGCCGACCGACCGCATGGACACGCCCGCCAAGGATCTCTCCGGCGGCGAGAAGGCGCGCCTCCTGCTGGGGCTCGTCACCTTCAACGGTCCGAACTTGCTGATCCTCGACGAACCGACCAACCACCTCGACATCGACAGCCGCGAGGCGCTGGTACACGCGCTCAACGACTTTGCAGGGGCGGTGGTGCTGATCTCGCATGACCGCCATCTCGTGGAGGCCTGTGTCGACCGGTTGTGGCTCGTCGCCGATGGCACGGTTTCGCCCTATGACGGCGACATGGACGACTACCGTCGGCTGATCCTGCAGGCCGGAAAGGAAGAGCGGGCTGCGGCCAAGGATGCTGAAAAGCAGGTTTCGGCGCAGGATCGCCGCCGTGAGTCGGCCGAAATGCGCGCGCAGCTCGCCCCCTTGCGCAAGAGGATCCAGGAAGCCGAGCGCAAGATGGAGAAGCTTCAGGGCGATCTGAAGCGCGTCGACGGCCTGTTGGCCGATCCCGATCTCTACGTGAAGGATCCGGCCAAGGCGACCCAGCTTGCCAAGAAGCGCTCCGATACGGAAAAGGCGCTGCAGAAGGCCGAGGAAGCGTGGCTGGAGCTCTCGGGCGAGTACGAGGCCGCTTCGGCGTAAAGAGGGCAATAGCCCAATCTCTCCACCGTCATCGCCCGGCGAAGTCCGGGTGATCCAGCGCTCGCCCATACGCCACTGCCGGCAATGGATTGCCCGGACTTCGCCGGGCAATGACCAATGAGAGGACCCGACGGAAGCCAGGCGCACGCCGATGCCGGGAGAGACACGCTACGGGCCGTCCCCACGGTTCTCTCCCCGCTCAGGCGGCGGCCTGCCCGGCTTCGGCCAACCGCACCAGCTTCGTCAGGATCACCGCGACACCCTTCAGGCGTTCCTGTGCATCCCGCCAGTCCCGCACCAGCACGATCTTCTGGTCGGGCCGGATCTTGGCCAGCACGCCCTGTTCGGTGATGTAGCCGACGAGCCCGGCCGGATTGACGAATTCGTTGTTGCGGAAGCTGATGACGACGCCCTTCGGGCCGGCGTCGATCTTCTCCACATTGGCCTGGCGGCAAAGGCCCTTGATGAAGACGATCTTCAGGAGATGCTCCACCTCCTCGGGCAACGGGCCGAAGCGGTCGATCATCTCCGCACCGAAGGAGTCGATTTCCTGCGGATCGGTGAGATCGGCAAGGCGGCGATAGAGATCGAGTCGCAGCTGCAAATCGGCCACATAACCTTCGGGAATCATCACCGGCGTACCGACATTGATCTGCGGCGACCAGTGCTCGTCACCCGCTGCGTCATCGCCATCGCGAAGCTGGGCGACAGCCTCCTCCAGCATCTGCTGGTAAAGCTCGAAGCCGACTTCCTTGATGTGGCCGGACTGCTCCTCACCCAGGAGATTGCCCGCACCCCGGATATCGAGGTCGTGGCTGGCGAGCTGGAAGCCGGCGCCGAGCGATTCAAGCGACTGAAGCACCTTCAACCGGCGTTCCGCCTGGCCGGTGAGCTTCTTGTTGGCCGGCACCGTGAAGAGGGCATAGGCGCGTGTCTTCGAGCGACCGACCCGGCCGCGGATCTGGTAGAGCTGGGCCAGGCCGAACATGTCCGCGCGATGGACGATCAGCGTGTTCGCGGTCGGAATGTCGAGGCCGGATTCCACGATCGTTGTGGACAAGAGCACGTCGTACTTGCCGTCGTAGAAGGCGTTCATGACGTCATCGAGCTCGCCCGGCGCCATCTGGCCATGGGCGGTGGCGACCTTTACCTCCGGCACCATTTCCGCCAGAAACTCGCGCCGCTCGGCAAGATCGGAGACGCGCGGCACGACGTAGAAGGACTGACCGCCTCGATAATGCTCGCGCAGCAGCGTCTCGCGCACGATTAGCGGATCGAACGGCGAGATGAAGGTGCGCACTGCCAGCCTGTCCACCGGCGGCGTGGCGATCAGCGACAGGCCGCGCACACCCGTCAGCGCCATCTGCATGGTGCGCGGAATGGGCGTCGCCGAGAGCGTCAGCACGTGGACGTCCGACTTCAGTTCCTTCAGACGCTCCTTGTGCTTGACGCCGAAATGCTGCTCCTCGTCGATGATCAGCAGGCCGAGATCCTTGAACGAGATCCCCTTGCCGAGGAGCGCGTGGGTGCCGATGACGATATCGACGGTGCCGTCGGCGACGTCCTTCTTGGTCTGCGCCAGAGCCTTGGGACCGACCATGCGGGAGGCCTGCGCGACGCGCACCGGCAGGCCGTGAAAACGCTCGGCAAAGGTCTTGTAATGCTGGCGGGCAAGAAGCGTGGTGGGCACGACCACCGCCACCTGACGGCCTGACATGGCGACAAGGAAGGCCGCTCGGAGCGCCACTTCGGTCTTGCCGAAGCCGACATCGCCGCACACCAGCCGATCCATCGGCCGGCCCGACCCCAGATCCTCGAACACCGCCTCGATCGAGTTGAGCTGGTCCTCGGTCTCCTCATAGGGGAAGCGGGCGGCGAATTCGTCGTAGAGGCCGTCGGGGATCTCGATTGCGGGCGCCGTGCGCAACGCACGAGCTGCGGCCGTCTTGATCAGGCCGTCGGCGATCTCGCGAATGCGCTGCTTCATGCGCGCCTTGCGCGCCTGCCAGGCACCGCCGCCCAGCCGGTCGAGCTGGGCATCCATGTCTTCCGAGCCGTAGCGCGTCAGAAGTTCGAGGTTCTCCACCGGCAGGTAGAGCTTGTCGCCGCCGTGATATTGAAGCTCCAGACAATCGTGCGGCGCGCCGGCTGCGTCGATGGTCTTCAGACCAATGAAACGGCCGATACCGTGATCGACGTGGACGACCAGATCGCCCTCGGAAAGGCTCGAAAGCTCGGTGAGGAAATCCGACGCCTTCTTCGAGCGCTTGCGCTGGCGCACCAACCGGTCGCCCAGAATGTCCTGTTCGCCGATGAAGGCGAACTTGTCGATCTCGAAGCCGGTCTCAAGCCCCAGAACGGCGAGGCCGACCATGCCCTGCGGCAGCACCGTGGCACCGCCAAGCGACTCGATCGGCACGGCGCGCTCAAGACCGTGGTCGGAAAGCACCTGGCCGAGCCGGTCGCGCGATCCCTCGCTCCAGCAGGCGATGACGACCCGCTTGCTGTCCTTGCGAAGGGCCGAGACGTGCTGGATCAGCGCATCGAACACGTTGACGTCGCCGGCGGCGCGTTCCGCGGCGAAGGTGCGGCCCTGCCGGCCGCAGAGATCGACGGTCTCGCCCTGGCCTTCCGGCACGGCGAAGGGATTGAACCGGGCCGTGGTGTGGGCCGAAACGACTTCCTTCCAGCCGTTCTGCATCAGATAGAGCGCACGCGGCGCGACCGGCTTGTAGGGAACGGCGCCGGATCCCCCGTCGCGGTTCATCGCGTCGCGGCGGGCCTCGAAATGATCGCGAATCTGATCGAGGCGTTCGGATACGGCGTCTTCCACCAGCGGATCGAAGATCACGGGCGCGGTGCCGACATAGTCGAACAGCGTCTCGGTGGTCTCGTGGAAGAGCGGAAGCCAGTGTTCCATGCCGGCATAGCGGCGGCCTTCGGAAACCGATTGATAGAGCGCATCGTCGCGCGGAGCGGCACCGAATTCGGCCACGTAGTTGCGACGAAAGCGGGAGATCGTGTCTTCGGAAAGCACGATCTCGCTCATCGGCACCATTTCCAGGCGCTTCATCTGGGCGACGGTGCGCTGGGTCTCTGGATCGAAGGTGCGGATCGATTCCAGCGTGTCGCCGAAGAAATCGAGGCGAACGGGAAGCTCCGTGCCGGGTGCGAAAAGATCGAGAATGCCGCCGCGCACGGCATATTCGCCAGTATCGCGCACCGTGGGCGTGCGCATGTAGCCGTTGAGTTCCAGCGAATGAGCGAGCTGGCTCATGTCGAGCCGGTTGCCGGGAGCGGCCGACCAGGCGTGCGCCGCCATCCACTCGCGTGAGGGCACACGCTGAATGGCGGCGTTGACGGTCGTCATCAGGATGACCGGCTTTTCCTGCTGGCTCGCCCGGGCGAGCTTCGCCAGAACGTTGAGCCGGCGCGCCACGACGCCCGCATTTGGCGAGACGCGGTCATAGGGCAAACAGTCCCATGCGGGAAGCTGGAGCACCTCCACGTCGGGCGCGAAGAAGCCGAGCCCGTCCGCAGCCAACTGCATGCGCTGGCCGTCGCGCGCGACGTAAACCAACGCCGGAAGCTGTCCGGCCTGACTATCGCGCACCAGATCGGCCAGCACCATCGCCTCGGCGCCATCAGGCGTCGCCGCAAGCGTCACCGCATCATGAGTGGCGAAGAGCCGCTTCAACGCCTTTAACATGGAGCCTCAAATCCTCGAAACGTCTTTTCTGTTCAATCAGTTCGTTGTCTGATCACGGTTATGGAAGTCGGAAACGGCGTGGAAGATGTCCGTATCGTATTCGGTCGGCACGGGCTTGCGGCCGGTCAGCCAGTCCAGCAGATCGGCATCGGCAGCGTCCATCAGATGCTCCAACCGGTCCAGTTCGGCATCTTCCAGATCGCCAATCCGGGCCTCGACATAGCCGCCCAGCAGAAGATCCATTTCCTTCGTACCGCGATGCCAACTGCGAAACAGGATGCGTTTGCGGCGCGAATCCAACCCGTCGCTCGTGCGGTTCAATCCGGTCATGGAATTACCTCTTCCTCGCGGGCCCGGCACCATCGCCATGATGGCGGGGCAAGATGCGGCCCATATGGATTTGCGTGACGGCGCATGTCCGGGGGCCTGTATAGCGATCCCGATGGCCGCTGTCAGCGTCCTGCGCGCAACCGGGTAACAATGCGCCCGACCGGCATTGCCGAAGACCGCTTCGCCGTGCGAAATGAACGCAGTCTGCGCCACACGACCGGAAAGCCATGCGTCCGCCCCTGCTCGATCCCCTGTTTGCCGCCGCAACCGACCTTCCCGGCATAGGCCCGAAGGTGGAAAAGCTCCTCAGGGGGCTTCTGGGCGTTTCCGAACGAGATACGCGCATCGGCGATCTGCTGTTCCATCTGCCGCATTCGGTCATCGACCGGCGGCGCCAGCCGGGAATCGCGCACTCTCCCGAAGGGGCGATCGTTACCTTGAAGGTGCGCATCGACCGGCATCAGGCGGCTCCCGCCGCTTCGCGCGCGCCCTACAAGGTCTTCGCTCATGACGAGACCGGCGAGATACAACTCGTCTTCTTCCACGCCCGTCGCGACTGGCTGGAAAAGACGCTTCCCGAAGGCGAAACGCGATACGTAAGCGGCAAGGTGGAGTGGTTCAACGGCCGTCCCCAGATGGTGCATCCCGACCATATGGTGGACGAGACGTCCTTCGCCGAAATGCCGCTGATCGAGCCCGTCTATCCGATGACCGCGGGGCTTTCGCCCAAGACGCTGCAAAAGGCGATCACGGCTGCGCTCGATCTCCTGCCGCCGATGCCGGAATGGCTGGACGAGGCACATCTTGCCCGCGATCACTGGCCGGATTTCAACACCGCGCTCGAGACCGTCCACCGGCCGGAAGACCCCGCCGATATCGATCCCAAGAGCCCGGCCGTGATGCGGCTTGCCTATGATGAATATCTCGCGAGCCAACTGGCGCTTGCCATGGTGCGGTCCCACATGCGCAAGACCGCCGGCGTGGGCAGGACTTCGGCAGGCTTGCTGAAGGAAAAAATCCTCGCCGCCCTGCCGTTCCACCTCACCCCGGGCCAGGCTCAGGCCATTTCGGAGATCGAGGGCGACCTCGCCGCCTCCACACGCATGCTGCGACTGGTGCAGGGCGACGTGGGTGCAGGCAAGACCGTCGTCGCGCTCATTGCCATGGCGGACGTGGTTGAGGCAGGCGGACAGGCGGCGATGATGGCGCCGACCGAACTGCTGGCCCACCAGCACCTGCGCGCGATAGGACCATTGTGCGAGGCTGCCGGCATCAAGGCGGCGCTTCTTACCGGCAAGGCCAAGCCGGCGGAGCGACGCGCGATCCTGGCAGGGCTGGAATCCGGCGAAATCGACATTCTCGTGGGCACGCATGCGCTTTTCCAGGCCACAATCGCGTTCAAGGACCTGGGCCTTGCGGTCGTCGACGAGCAGCACCGTTTCGGCGTCCACCAGCGGCTTGCCCTGCAAGGCAAGGGCCGGGGCGTCGATGTGCTCGTCATGACCGCGACGCCGATCCCGCGCACGCTCGTGCTCACCTATTTCGGCGATATGGAAGTCTCGCAGCTTCCCGACAAGCCGGCCGGGCGAAAGCCGATCGAGACGCGCTCGGTGTCGCTCGATCGCCTCTTCGACGTCGTCGACGGACTGAAGCGCGCGCTGGCGGATGGACAGAAGGTCTACTGGGTCTGTCCGCTGGTGGAGGAATCGGAGGTTCTCGACGTGACGGCCGCCGAGGAGCGTTATGGAACGCTTCAGCAGGTCTTCGGCGATCAGGTGAGCCTTGTGCACGGACGCATGAGCGCGGCGGAAAAGGACGCCGCCATGCAGGATTTCAAGGATGGGCGGACGCGCATCCTGGTCGCGACAACGGTCATCGAGGTCGGCGTCGACGTCTCTGACGCGACGATCATCGTCATCGAACATGCGGAGCGGTTCGGGCTCGCCCAGCTCCATCAATTGCGTGGACGCGTGGGGCGCGGCGACAAACAGTCGACCTGCCTGCTGCTCTACAAGGGACCTCTCGGCGAGACGGCCAAGGCCCGGCTCGCCATCATGCGCGAGACGAATGACGGCTTCGTGATCGCGGAGGAAGACCTGCGGCTGCGTGGCGAAGGCGAAATCCTGGGCACACGCCAGAGCGGCATGCCGGGATTCCGCATCGCCCAGATCGAGACGCATGGCGAGCTGATGGAAACGGCGCGCGCCGATGCGCGGCTGATCCTTGCCAACGATCCGGATCTGGAGGGGCCGCGCGGCCAAGCGCTGCGGCTCCTGCTCTACATCTTCGGCCGCGACGAGGCCATCCGCTTGCTTCGGGCAGGCTGAACGATGTGATTTCGAGATTCCCGCATCGCAGTGACGGCGGGAACAAGCGCGGACGCCTACCCCTCGATTTCAGCCGGCTCCTTCGGCATCGCGCCCTTTTTCGCCGCGCGCTCCGGCAGCGCTTTGCGCTGTTCCGGCGGATACGGGGGCGTCACGAGGCCCGCGGAGATAACGAGCTTGGCAGCCTCCTCCACGGACATGTCCAGCAGGATCACCTCGTGCCGGGGCACGAAGAGCAGGAAGCCGGACGTCGGATTCGGTGTCGTCGGCAGGAAGACCGAGATCATGTCGGGATCGGCATGATCGAGCTTGACCGCCACCTCCCCCTTCGTGTCCGTTGCCAGAAAGACGATCGCCCACAAGCCTTTGCGCGGATATTCGATCATCCCCGCCCGCTTAAAGCTCGACCCGCTTTCCGACAGCACGGTTTCGAAGATCTGCTTCAGGCCGCTGTAGAGATTGCGCACCAGCGGCATGCGGCCAAGGATCTGCTCACCATAGGAGACGAGCGTCCTGCCGGCGATGTTGGCGGTCAGGAATCCAACAATGATCAACATCGAAACCGAGACGATGAGGCCCACGCCGGGAACCGGAAACGGCAGATAGGTATCGGGGTTGTAGTGGATGGGCAGAAGCGGCTTGACCCAGCCGTCGATCCACTGGATCAGCGACCAGCTCAGATAGAGCGTGATCCCGATCGGCCCCGCGATGACGAGACCGGTGAGAAAGTAAGTGCGCAACCTGGCCATGGGGCGCGTCGCCTTCGGTTGGATCCCACCCGAGGTGTTCGGATCCGGATTGCCTGACATGAAAGTTGTCTGTCCTGCCTTGGCTCCATCGCAGCCCGGTTGGAGGTCCGAGGTCGCGATGCGAGGCCGTTTGAACGCGATAATACCGGTTTCACCGCGCCGATACAGGAGAATAACCCCTTAACAAGGGGGAGTCTCATCGCCTTGTCGAGCCCGAATTCGAGGTGCGGCCGCCCCAGCGGCAATTGCCGCGGGAACGAACCGCCCCGAAGGGCCTATTCCACGGTGACGGACTTCGCCAGATTGCGTGGCTGATCGACATCCGTACCCATGAAGACGGCCGTGTGATAGGCGAGCAACTGGATCGGGATCGAATAGACCATCGGGGCGATGGTGGCGGGAACGTCCGGCATGACGAGGGTTTCCATCGTCTCCACTCCCGCCGCTGCCGCCCCTTTCTGATCGGTGATCAGGATGATGCGCCCGCCGCGCGCCGCCACTTCCTGCATGTTCGAGGCGGTCTTCTCGAAGACCTTGTCGTAGGGCGCGATGACAATGACGGGCATGGTCTCGTCGATCAGGGCGATCGGTCCGTGCTTGAGCTCGCCCGCCGCGTAGCCTTCCGCGTGGATGTAGGAGATTTCCTTGAGTTTCAGCGCGCCTTCCATCGCCAGCGGATAGGAAGAGCCGCGACCGAGATAGAGGATGTCGCTCGCCTTGGCGAGATTACGGGCCAGCCGCTCGATTTGCGGTTCGAGCTTCAGCGCGTCCACCATGTAGCGCGGCGTTTCGGTGAGCGCGCGCACGAGACGGCCCTCGTCGTCGGCGGAAAGGACGCCGCGCTGCCGACCAGCCATCACCGCCATGCTGGCCAGCACCGAGAGCTGGCAGGTGAACGCCTTGGTCGAGGCAACGCCGATTTCCGGACCCGCGATCGTCGGGAATATCACGTCGGATTCGCGCGCAATGGTCGATTCCTTCACATTGACCACCGCGCCGATATGCTGCTTCTCCGCCTTGCAATACCGAAGCGAAGCGAGTGTGTCGGCCGTCTCGCCGGATTGCGAGATGAAGAGCGCCAGCCCGCCAGGATCGAGTGGCGTCTCGCGATAGCGAAACTCCGAGGCGACATCGATGTCGACCGGCAGGCGGGCAAGCCGCTCGAACCAGTACTTGGCGACCAGCCCAGCATAAAACGCCGTCCCGCAGGCGGTTATGACAACGCGCTGCAGATTGGCGAAGTCGAAGGGCAGCCCTTCGGGCACTTTCGTCGTCATGGCGTTGAGATCGAGATAATGGGCGAGCGTGCGCGCCACGACGTCCGGCTGTTCGTGAATCTCCTTCGCCATGAAGTGGCGGTAGTTGCCCTTGTCGACCATGGCGGCGGACGCGGACGAAGTCTGGATCGCGCGCTCGGCCACCATGCCCGCCTCGTCGCGGATCGTCGCACCTTCGCGCGTCAGCACCACCCAGTCGCCGTCATCCAGGTAGGCGATACGACTGGTAAAGGGGGCCAGCGCGATGGCGTCGGAACCGAGGTACATTTCGCCTTCGCCGTATCCGACGGCGAGCGGACTGCCGCGCCTCGCGCCGATCAGCAGGTCATCCTCGCCGTCGAACAGGATCGCAAGCGCGAACGCGCCCTCCAGCCGTGCGAGCGTCTTGACCACGGCATCGGTGGGCGTGCCCCCCTTGCCGAGATAGGCGCCGATCATCTGACAGACGACCTCGGTGTCGGTGTCGGTCGCGAAGGTGACGCCCTCGCCGGTCAATTCGGCACGCAATTCGCGAAAATTCTCGATGATGCCGTTGTGGACGACAGCGACGCCCGGCCCGATATGGGGGTGCGCATTGGCCTCGGTTGGCGCGCCATGCGTCGCCCAGCGCGTGTGGCCGATGCCGGAATGGCCGGCAAGCGGCTCTGCTTCAAGCCGTCCTTCCAGGTTACGCAGCTTACCTTCCGCTCGACGACGGGTGAGGACGCCCTCCTCCAGCGTGGCCACGCCGGCAGAATCATAGCCACGGTATTCGAGGCGCTTCAGTCCATCGACCAGCAGCGGAGCCACCGGCTCACGCCCCAGAATTCCGATAATGCCACACATAGACCATCCTCACGCGTCAACGCCCACCCGGCCATCCGTGTAGCGGATGAGCGCACTGCAATAGAAATCAAATGCTATTTCAGACAAGCCTGAAAGTTGAATTGACAGAAAGAGGCTCCAAACCACCCGGATGAAGCCCGCCAACGGCACATTCCGGGTGTGCGCGTTTTCCGTTGCACTATTCCGCCGCTACCGCCGCCGCGCGCGCAAAGACGTGGGCATAGCGCTGCGAGCACAGCTGCTCCCAGTCAAGAGAACATCGACGCGCCGCGCGGCGCGGCAACGCCCCCTGAAGCTCGGTTTCATCGACCGGATTGAAGTCCGCCAGAGCGGCCAGTTCGCTCAGCGCGTCACTGAGAATCGAATGGAACCGCGGGACGTCGTGCCCTCCCAGTTCCTGGATCATCCCTTCTATCTGCGGATTGAGCCGGCGCTTCAGTTCCACGACCTCCGCCGGGCGCGATCGGTTGTCGACCGTCGACGTCGCGATTTCGGCTGCACTGCCGGCACCCATTGCACCCAGGATATCCGTGTTGGACGAAGAACCTTTCGAGAAGCGGTAGAAATACCCATGAACCCGCGTCTCGCCAAAAGCCCGCAGGTAGGTATCCAGAACGTCGCAATAGCGGCTCAGGTCGCTGCCCATCCATTGCGCCGCGTAGCGCTTGAACTTGATGTCGCGGTAGGTAGCGGTGATCAGCTGGCGGTAGTTGGAGCGCACGAGGTCTTCGTGCGGCCGGAAACAAACAAAGACATCAACCGGATCGAAGGCCGCCTTGAGATGGCACGCCATGGTTTCGACCTCTTCCGGCAAGAGACGCACCAGCGTCTCCTCGGTCATGATCACCGTGCCGAAGTTTTGGGCGGCCTCGGCCACCTCCTCGACCCACCGCGTCGCGAGAGGCAGTCGCTCATGGCGCTCAACACCGTCGAATATCCGCGTCAGTCCCGGGGCCTGGCTGTGGGCGTCGAAAAGCTGGAGATGACGGTGACGGATCCCCGTCGCCGCGGGCACGTAGATGCCCCGCTTTGCCAATTCATCCGCCTCGGCCATCAGAGCGCGTTGCATTGCGCTCGTTCCGGTCTTGGCGTAGCCGACATGCAGTTTCAACGCAGTCAAACTTAACCTCTGCCCATATGGGTATCGCCGGCGCAAAAGACCGTCGCGTTTCCAGAAATCGCGAGTGCCTCATACCACAAGTCTCGTCAAGAACGCACTCACCCTGACGAATGGGCTGCTCAGGCTGCTTGCGCAGGCTTTCGAAAGCCAATGAACGCCAGATCACAACAATCCGCAGCTCCTGTCGCCGCGCCCCTTTACCGGGCTCGCCGTGCGTCGTTCCCCGTCACTTTTTCCGTTCCGCGCTCATTCTCTCCTTGATTGCGCGGATGGAGACGGCGCGACCTTCCTTCACCACTTGCTGGCCGCGCGCCACCGCCAGCGCATCATCCGGCACGTCCTTCACGATGACGCTTCCCGCAGCCACCAGCGCGCCGTCACCGATCGAAACCGGAGCAACCAGCGCCGTGTTGGAACCGATGAAGGCACCAGCGCCGATATCGGTGAAGAACTTGTTGTATCCATCGTAATTGCAGGTGATCGTTCCCGCGCCGATGTTGGCCTTCGCCCCCACCCGCGCATCGCCGATATAGCTGAGGTGATTGACCTTGGCGCCGGCCTCGACACTCGCCTTCTTCACCTCCACGAAGTTCCCGATTTTCGCACCTTGCCCGATTTCGGCGCCAGGTCTCAGCCGCGCATACGGACCGATGCTCGCCCCCTCGTCGACGAACGCACCTTCCAGATGCGAGAACGCATGAATGACCGCTCCGGAGGAAACCGACACGCCCGGCCCGAAGACGACATTGGGCTCGACAACCACATCGGCCCCCAGCTTCGTGTCATACGAGAAAAAGACGGTTTCGGGAGCCACGAGCGTCACACCAGACAGCATCGCCGAACGCCGCATGCGAGCTTGAAATATCTCTTCGCATTCAGCCAGTTGAACACGGTTATTGACACCCAGAACATCCTCGACGGGACCGGTCTCGGCAACGACGGTCAGGCCACGCCCCGTGGCTATTTCGACAGCATCGGTAAGGTAGAACTCGCCCTTCGCATTGTCCGAACCGATCGCGTCGAGCAGTTCCGGCAAGAGAGCGCCTCGAAAGCCCATGATGCCCGAGTTGCAGAAGGAGACCTCGCGTTCTGAATCCGTTGCGTCCTTTTCCTCGCGGATCGCAACAAGGCGCCCTCCCTCGACCAGCAACCGACCGTAGCCGCTCGGATCGGCAGCTTCGAAACCAAGGACCGCGATATCGGCGCCACGCGCCAGCGCTCTGCGGACGGTTTCTACCGCTTCCGCCGTGATCAGCGGGGTATCGCCGTAAAGAACGATCACGTCATCGACGGGAGCTTCGAGCGCCGGGCGAGCGGCCAGCACGGCATGCGCGGTACCTTTGCGCTCATGCTGCACGAAGCACACGGCGGACGATGCAGTTGCGGCGACAAGGCTCTCCACCGGGGACATATCCGGACCAATCACCACGGCGATCCGGTCGGAACCGGCCCGCGTCGCGGTCTCCAGCACATGACCGAGCATCGGGTGGCCGCCAATGGCATGCATGACTTTCGGCATGGCGGATTTCATGCGTGTGCCAAGACCCGCGGCAAGGATGATGGCGAGGCAGGATCGATCGGTCATCTGTCCCTCGAAAAGCTACCCGGCCGCAGCATGCGACCGTCGCGCGACGACGTAGCAGATTGCCCACACAAGGGAAATAGTCGAGCCGCCGCCCGACCTCTTGTGTCTACAGTGTCTTCCCGGCTTGTTAGCGTTAATGAAACCTTCTTAGATGGAAACTGTTGCGTGCCGGAGATTCGGTCCTCGCGAGCGGAATAGATTTGTGCTGAAGAAACCGCCCATCCTGCAGGAGATCTTGAAGGGCGGCGCCCGCATGCGTACGGGCGTCGTGCTGCTCGGCTGGGGTTTTGCGGCTACCATGTCCCTTCTGGTTGCCGTCAGCGCCTATCAGAACCGCGCGCCCGATCCGTTCGGAGCGCGCTATGCGGCTCTGGTCCTGCCGAGCGCGGGAGACGTGAGAACCACCGCCTCGATCGGCAACGCCAACAAGCGCCCTACCGAATTCGGCGTTTTCTCCGCCCCCAGCCCTGTCGAATCTCCTCGCCCCGGACAGTTCGAAGCGCAGATCGATACATTGCGGCACGAGATCATCGCGCTACGTCGCTCTGCCGACGCGCTGAGACGACAGAACGACATCATGTCCGACAGGCTGGCGCAGATCGAGGGTGGAAGGACGCCATCGGTACAACCGCCCTCCGGCTACGCGACACCATCGACGAGTTACGATACCTCGGCGCGCTACGCCACGAACAATCGACAGCAGGCCGTGGACCCGATGATTACGGGCAGCATCGGCAAGGCGAAAAAGAGCCGAGGGACCGCAAGCGCACCGCGCACGAAATTCGCGGTGGATCTCGGCGCCTACGGTTCGCTGGAAGAAGTTGCCACGGCATGGCACGCCATGCAGGCGACGGAAACCCGAATCATCGGCTCCCTTCTGCCGCTGGCATCGATCGCCGAGGACGCCAACAACAAGATGGTCGCCCATCTCGTCGCCGGTCCGTTCGACAATGCGGCCGACGCCGCAGCCGCCTGTGCGCGGCTGGAAAAACGGCTGATCGAGTGCAAGCCGACATTGTTCGCCGGTCAGAGACTTCCCGCGCGCTGAGCCGACGGCGACATTGGCCAGACCAGACTCAGCCCACGCTCTGCAATACGGGAAACGTTTCCAGAAGCCAGAACGAGAAAGTCGCCATCTGCCCGGTCAGGAAGGCGACGCCGGTGACCACCAGGAAGAGCCCCATCACCTTTTCGACAATTCCGAGATGGCGCCGGAACCCGACCATGAAGCGCATGAACGGACCGGCGAAGGCCGCCGCCACCATGAACGGTACCCCGATCCCCAACGCATAGGCCGACAGAAGCAGCGCACCGCGGGCAACCGTATCCTCAGCGCCCGCGACGAACAGGATCGTCGCCAGAATCGGACCAACGCAAGGCGTCCAGCCAAAGGCGAAGGCGAGACCGATCACATAGGCGCCAAGCGGTCCCGCGGGCTTTCGATCCACGTGAACGCGGGCCTCGCGATACAGTAGTCCGATACGGAAAACGCCCAGGAAGTGCAGCCCCATGATGATGATGAGGACACCGCCGACATAACCGAGGATCTGGATGTTGCTGGCCACGAACTGGCCAAGGAAGGACGCGCTCGCGCCCAGCAGGACGAAGACGGTCGAAAAGCCGAGAACAAAGGAGAACGCTGTCATCATGACCTTGCGTCCGTCGGTGGCTCGTGCGGCCGCTTCCTGCCCCTCGCCCGTCAACTGGTCGAGCGACACACCGGCGAGAAAGGCAAGATAGGGCGGCACGAGCGGCAGCACACAAGGTGACACGAAGGACAGGAGCCCGGCAAAAAACGCGCCCAGTATCGTTACATCGTGCATCGGATTCCTCTCATCTGCTCCCCTCGCCGTCCCGGGCGACAAACGCCCGCGGGCGACCGTCAACGCGTTGTAGACGACGCGAGCGGCAATGACACCCCGCAGAATGCGCCAAAGCCAGCCCCGGCGTTCATATTGGCTTGAGCGGCTTCATGTCCACGCATAACCCTATGCATGCCACCCGCGCGCTCATACCGACCCGCGACACACGCGTTCGAATGTACGTTGGCATCTCGCTTGCCCCCGGCAATCGCCGCAAAAGCGGCTCTAATCGGTTCTCCGGGGTCGATTTTTCGAAACCGTGGGTTTAGATGGACGCCTGAGGGGCGCAACCCGCACTTGCGGAATTTGCGAAAAAAGGAAAACGAAGAGTGCCGGCAACAGCCATAGAGGAACCGGTCGGTTCGCTCGACATGAACCAGATGCACGACAAGGCCAAGCAGGCCAGCGACTATCTGAAGGCGCTGGCCCACGAAAATCGGCTTCTGATTCTGTGCATTCTCAGTGAGGGGGAAAAGTCGGTCACAGAGCTGGAGAGCATGCTCTCGCTGCGCCAGCCGACGGTATCCCAGCAACTGGCCAGACTGCGGGCGGAGAACCTCGTCTCCACGCGCCGGGACGGGAAGACGATCTACTATAGCCTCGGCGACGAAAACGTCCGCCGGATCCTCGCGACGATCTACGACATGTTCTGCGGGGCGTGAGCCCTTCCTTTGCAGTGCGCAGGCGAGCGGACCGTCATCCGGCGCCGAGCACAGCGAGTGTCTGTGCGCCCCGCGTCGGGCTCCGGCCGAGATCGGTAGCAAGCCGTCGCGCACGGGCGATTGTCGCGACATTGTCCCGGACGATCTCGCCATCCGGCCCCCACAACGAATTTTCGAAGCCGACACGCGCATGGCCGCCAAACGCCATGGCGGCGGCCGCACAGGCCGTCTCGCCACTTCCGAATGCGCAGAGCATCCAGTCGATCGCCGGACAATCAGCGGCGCCATCGAGCCCCTGCAAAAACGGGCGGAGCATGTGCGCATCGCTCTGCTGGCCGGAGCTGTAGCGGCCAAGGACAAAAAGCACGGACAAGCGGTCGCCCGGAATGATGCCCCGACGCGACAGATCGAGCAGGCGGTCCAGCTCGCCCGCATCGTAGACAATATGTTGTACGGCAACGGACTCACGCCGGCACCAGGCATAGAAATCCGCCGCTTGCGCCTCGTCTGGTTCTCCCGGCGCAAGTTCCTTGACCGCAACGGAGACGGCGGCAGGGCGCACCGCGCGCACCACGGCCATCTGCTCGGCAGGTGCATAGCGACCGACCGCTTCCGTGGTGACCTGGCAAATGAAATCGGCAGGCGCTTCGCGCGAAACCGCATCGATCAGCGCAATATAGGCATCCGCATCCAACAGATGCCGGCCGGCCGCATCGCGAACGTGAAGATGCGCGGCGCTGGCGCCGGCCTCGGCGCAGGCGGCCACCACCCGTGCCGTCTCATCGATCGTGACGGGAATAGCCGGATGATCGGATTTGGTACGCCGCGCGCCATTGGGCGCGACCATCAGGGTAAGGGGTTCGGACACGACGGCTCCCGCATTTTCCCCTTGGCGAGCGCCGCGCCTCTCGCGCGCCGGACACCTCAGGACCAGACCGATGCGTACGCACCGGCGCGGGAATTTAGTCGGATTCGGTAGCCGCCGGGCAAGCCGGACTTTCAGCAGTTCGCCTTATTCCGCAGCGCCGCGTCCGCCTTCGATCACTTCGAACAGATGCGCATTCAGACGGTTGGCTTCCGGCTTTGCCGTATACAGCCCCTGGCGCCACTGATCGATGATAAGGCGCAAGGCCAGCGTGTCTCGCGTATGCGGTAACTGACCAAGAAAACTGGTGAAATAACCATCCAGAGCGTCACGATCGATCACATTTTGAAGCACAAGACCATTTACCAATGCCATGGTCGCTGCAATGTGCCCCTTGACGAATTCGAACTGCACGGCTTCGCCTTGGTCCGGCTCGTTTATGTTCATTGTCTACGTGCGCCCTGCTGAGCACCTTCCGCTACGCACCCCCAGCCCATCCTGCCGTTGAGGTACATCTCGTCCGGAGCGAATTTTTATCTCTATGACCCCTCACGAATGCAAATTGCGACACATAAGACCACGAATTGCAACTCGTAGACTTGCCGAGGCCAACGCGCCTTCGGCATCAAACGGGCCGACAGATCGGAAATCTACGTGTAAGTAAAATGAGTTAGGCAACCTTACCGTATAGTGAAGCTAATGTTCGTTTAGCGAACTTTTGCGGAATTTTTTGGCAAATCCATTATACAAACAAATCTCCAATTAACTCACCTGTTCTGCCGGATAAGTATTTATCTCATGTAGATTTATTACATATAGGCGCTCGCAGAAATGGGCTCTTTTGGACATTCTTACTCAATTCAAGCTGGGAAGCAGGCAATTCAAGCTCGCCGCTTCCATGTACGGAATTGTCACGCGCCACCAGCGCGCGTCACCGTGCCGCACCGTGCGTTTCAGTGATGCCCCGGAAGACCCGAGAAAGGAATGACGGCAAACCGGTCAAGAACTGCGGCACTGTGCAGGACGTCCACGCTGCCCCATATCCGAGTTCCGGCACGAACAATGGCCGACAACACGACCGACACGATGACAGCATTATTCGAAGGCGAGACGAAAGCGGGATGGAATGGAACGCCCGGCCAATGCGTGACTTCATCGGGCCGCGAATGCCGGACGGAATGCGCATTGTGTTTCCGGGTGAAAACTCACCCAAGCCATTGAAAAGACTTGGTGAGCCCGCAGGGGCTCGAACCCTGGACCTACTGATTAAAAGTCAGTTGCTCTACCAGCTGAGCTACGGGCTCCCAGTGGCGAGGTGTGTAATCTAATCGCGGGGTTAGCGCAACCGGTCACGTCC
>NZ_QAYG01000004.1 GCF_003053845.1 Breoghania corrubedonensis | reverse complement strand
CCAAACGATCCAAAACACCCATGACTGCCTCCAAAAGACAGTCTTGAATCACGCATCGATCCAAATGTGAATCCCATTAGAGTCCACACAACCTAGAGCCCCAGGCTCGGCTTGGTGGCGCCGCGGACGATCTGGCTGATCAGCCCGTAATCGGAGCCGCCGGTGCGGGTCGTGCGGGAGATGAAGTCGAAGACCTTGCCGTCCTTCAGACCGTAATCGGCGATGTTGGCGACGCGGCCGTCCTTGTCGAAGTAGACCGCGACGACGCGCTGCTCGACCACGTCGGGCGCGAGGAAGGCGGTCTGCTTTTCCTTTTGGGAAATGTAGTAGTAGGTCTCGCCGTCGACGACGGAGGTTGTCGACGGGGTGCCGAGAACAAGCTGCACCTCTTCGCGGCTGGCGCCGACCTGTACCTGCTGCATGGCATCCGGCGTGATCACGTTGCCGCGATTGAGCGTCTTGGTGAAGCAGCCACCAAGCGCCAGCGACACGGCCGCAACGAGCGCGATGTTTCTCAATGCCGGGGCGATGCCACTGCGGGCGGTTTTGGAGCCATTTCCGGCGACGTTCAGGCGCATGCTGCAGATACCCTTCTCAAAGACCCGCTTCGCTTTCAACAGAACTTGGCAAAGTCCCTAACCTGCGTTAGGCCACTTGGCAAGGTCGCAAAGGCGCAGGCCCTGCGGACCGGACCCCGGAGCCGATCCACGACAGGAAGCGATTTGCCATGGTCTTTTCCCTTTTCCGCCGCCGTGAGGACGAGGCGACCCGCGATCTCTATGCCGCGATCGTGGCGCAGGCGCGGCAGCCGCACTTTTTCGCAAGGCTTTGCGTGCCCGACACGATCGACGGGCGCTTCGACATGATCGCGCTGCACGCGACACTGATGTTCGCCCGGCTGAAGGGCGAGGGCGAGGCGGCGAAGGCGCGCGCGCAGGACGTGTTCGACACCTTTTTTCGCGACATGGACCACGCCTTGCGCGAACTGGGGGCGAGCGACACATCCGTGCCGCGCAAGGTGACGCGGATGGCGGAACTTTTCTATGGCGCCGCCGATGCCTATATGAGCGCGCTCGGCGCCGATACGGCCGGGGCCGGGGACGACGCGCTCGTTGCGGCGTTGGGGCGCAACGTCTATGGCGGTGACGGGAACGCGAAGGGTGAAGCGGAAGCTCTGGCGCGCTACGTGCGCGCGGCGGTCGGACATCTGGCCGCGCAGCAGGCTTCGCAAATCGTCGCGGGCCGGATTGCGTGGGTGGATCCCGCGCCGTTCGTGCCGCGAGAACAGAAAGCGGAATGAAGGAAGACAGACGATGGCGGATCGCGATCGCTTGGACCGGGACGAGTTTCAGCCGGAGGTGCTGAATTGGCGCCAGCCGGTCGATGCCGTGGCGCCCGAGGGGCTTGAATACGATCGCACGGCCGAGGAGAGCGAGCGCGAGCGCTTGCGCGAGGTGTGCGATCTGGTCTCCGTGCCGCGCATGGAAGCGCATTTTACGGTGAAGCCGTGGCGCAAGACCGGCTTTTCGGTGAAGGGCCGGGTGAGCGCGGACGTGGTGCAGGCCTGCGTCGTCAGCCTGGAGCCGGTGGCCCAGAGGGTGGACGAGGAGGTCGACGTCCGGTTCGTGCCGGCGCGCGAGGCGGAGAAGTGGCGTGTGGCGCCGGACGAGGAGGGCGAGATCGTCATCGATCCGGATGCCGAGGATCCGCCCGATTTCTTCGAGGGCAACGCGCTCGATCTGGGCGCGCTGGCGGCGGAATATTTCGCGCTTGGGCTCGACCCCTATCCGCGTGCGCCCGGCGTGTCCTTCGAAGGCGCGGCGGAGACACCCGAGCGCGACGTGGAGGAGGAGCGGCAAAAACCGTTCGCCGGATTGAAGGACATGCTGGAGGCGAAGGACAAGGGCGGCGAGTGACGTAGGGTCCGGGCGATTGGCGGTTGCGCGCGATTTCGTTGCGCGGCGGCCGCGCGAGGGAAAGCTTGAGTGCGGCGGCGCGACATGGAACATTGCAAGGTGCGACCGGCGGCGTGACTCGCGCGGTGCGGGCGCGCCGTCCTTCGGTGCTTCGTGCCGTTCCTCCTTCCGACAAAGCTGTTGTCACTAGCGGTGAAATCGCTATGTTCCGACGACCTCCGCCAAGCATCGCGACCGGTGCGCCAGGCTCGGTTCATTTTCCTCATTCGGGATCCGGCAAGTACGTTTAATGGCAAATCAAGTTCGCATTTCCCTTGACGCGATGGGCGGCGATCACGGGCCGGAAGTGGTGTTGCCCGGCGCCGAGCTCGCGCTGGAGCGTCGGCCGGATATCCGCTTCGCGCTCTATGGCGACGAAGAGACGATCAACCGCCTTTTGGAAAATTATCCGCGCCTGAAGGCGGCTTCCAGCGTCCACCATTGCACCATTTCGGTGAAGATGGACGAGAAGCCGAGCCAGGCGCTCAGGAACGGGCGCTATCATTCGTCCATGTGGCGCGCCATCGAGGCGGTGAAGACGGGGGAGGCGGACGTCGCCGTTTCCGCCGGCAATACCGGTGCGCTGATGGCGATGTCGCGATTCTGCCTGCGCACGATGGCCAATATCGAGCGCCCGGCGATCGCCGGCATCTGGCCGACGCTGAAGGGCGAATCCATCGTGCTCGACATGGGCGCGACCATCGGCGCCGATGCCCAGCAGCTCATCGACTACGCGATCCTCGGCGGCGCCATGGCGCGTGCGCTGTTCGGTATCAAGAAGCCGAGCGTGGGGCTGCTGAATATCGGCGTGGAAGAGGTCAAGGGCCTGGAAGAGGTGCGCACCGCCGCGCGGCTGCTGCGCGAGGCGGATCTGGCCTCGCTCACCTATGCCGGCTTCGTCGAGGGCGACGATCTGGGCAAGGGCACGGTCGATGTCGTCGTCACCGAGGGCTTTTCCGGCAACATCGCGCTGAAGGCGGCGGAAGGCACGGCCAAGCAGATCGGGCAGTATCTGCGCTCGGCCATGCGCCGCACCTGGCGCACGAGGCTCGGCTATATCCTGGCCAAGAGCGCGTTCGACATGCTGCGCGAGAAGATGGACCCGTCCAAGGTCAATGGCGGCGTGTTCCTGGGCCTCAACGGCATCGTCATCAAGAGCCATGGCGGCACCGACGCGGAGGGCTTCGCCAGCGCGGTCGAGCTCGCCTACGACATGGTGCGCAACGAACTTCTGGAAAAGATCTCGCAGGACATGGTGTCCTATCAGCGCGGCGGTTTCCAGGACCGGATCGACAATGAAAAGGCGGAAAGCCAAAAGGCAGGTGATCAGTGAGCTTGACGCGATCCGTCGTACTGGGATGCGGCAGCTATCTTCCCGAGAAAGTGCTGACCAATGACGATCTGGCGAAGATCGTCGATACCTCGGACGACTGGATCGTCCAGCGCACCGGCATCAAGGAGCGTCATGTCGCAGCCGAAGGCGAGGTGACGTCCGATCTGGCGATCGCCGCGGCCAGGGCCGCGCTCGCCCATGCGAATGTCGCGGCCGAGACGATCGACCTGATCGTGCTGGCGACATCGACCCCAGACAACACCTTTCCCGCCACCGCTGTTACCGTGCAGGCGGGCCTCGGCATCACCACCGGCGTCGCCTTCGACCTGCAGGCGGTGTGTTCGGGCTTCGTCTTCGCGATGACGACGGCGGATGCCTATCTGCGCACCGGGCTCGCCAAACGGGCGCTGGTGATCGGGGCGGAGACGTTCTCGCGCATTCTCGACTGGAACGACCGTGGCACCTGCGTGCTGTTCGGCGATGGCGCCGGCGCGGTGGTGCTGGAAGCCCAGGAGATGCCGGGCGACGTGAAGAGCGACCGTGGCGTGCTGACCTGCCATCTGCGCTCCGACGGTCGCCACAAGGAAAAGCTCTACGTCGACGGCGGTCCGTCCTCTACCCAGACCACCGGCCATCTGCGCATGGAGGGCCGCGAGGTCTTCAAGCATGCTGTGGGCATGGTGACCGACGTGATCCACGACGCCTTCGCGGCGACGGGGACGACGGCGGATGACCTCGACTGGTTCGTGCCGCACCAGGCCAACCGGCGGATCATCGACGCCAGCGCGAAGAAGCTCGGCATCGCGCCGGAAAAGTGTGTGGTCACCGTCGACCGGCACGGCAATACCTCGGCCGCCTCGATCCCGCTGGCGCTCGATGCGGCGATCCGGGACGGGCGCGTCAAGGCCGGCGATCTCATCATGCTGGAGGCGATGGGCGGCGGCTTCACCTGGGGGTCGGTGCTGGTGCGCTGGTAAACCGTCCAGCCGCTCGCGGAAACAGGCGTCATGCCACGGATAGCGCGGTGTTGTGCATTCGACACGCGAGGAGGGATGCGGTAACGGTTCGCCCGCTCGCCAGCGTGTGGGCAGTTGACCCTCACACGCGGAACGCATACCGTGTCGCCTCGTAACAGTTTCCTAGAGAATTCAGTCTTGTGGACGTTTCGCCCGAAGGAGGGGCCATGAGCGGCAAAACCGTTACACGCGCGGATCTTTGCGAGGCCGTCTATCAGAAAGTCGGTCTGTCGCGAACCGAATCCGCCGATCTTGTTGAGCAGGTCCTGTCGGAGATTTCCGACTGTCTCGTTTCCGGCGAAGCCGTGAAGCTGTCCTCGTTCGGATCGTTTCTCGTGCGTTCCAAGGGCGAGCGTATCGGCCGCAACCCGAAGACCGGTGAAGAAGTGCCGATTTCGCCGCGGCGCGTGATGGTCTTCCGGCCGTCGAACGTGCTGAAGCAGAAGATCAACGAGTCGCTCGTCGGCGAGTGATCTCGTAGCCGACCCCGTCAGGGAAAGCCTCGCGCAGAGATGGTTGTCATGACCTTTCCGCATGGGGCTCGTCTTGAAGGTATCCGACGTTCCGGGGCGCGGCACGCGCCAGCCGGAGGGAGCCTTGCGACGGTTTCGAAAAAGGGCTGCCGGGCAAGGGCGTTGCGCTCGCGGGCGCGAAGCGTGGAAAGCCAGGGTTCCCGGCACAACAAGTTCAACGGGGACTCGTTCTCGCACGGGGCCGTTTGCGGGTCGCTCCCTGAGGACATCTCCCGACAGCAGACGTGATTGAAGCCAGTGGATAAGAGTCCGGACGCGTTTCGAACGATCAGTGAAGTCGCGGCGGAACTCGACCTGCCCCAGCACGTGCTGCGCTTCTGGGAAACCCGCTTCACCCAGATCAAGCCGCTGAAGCGCGGTGGCGGCCGGCGCTATTACCGGCCCGACGACGTCGATCTTCTCGCCGGCATCCGCAAGCTTCTCTATGGCGAAGGCTACACCATCAAGGGCGTGCAGCGTCTCCTGAAGGAGAATGGCGTGCACTGGGTGATGGATGTCGGGCGCGGCATCGAGAGTGGCGCGCCGGGCGGTCCGCTGCCCGAGGACCGGGAAGACGAAGCGGTCGCGCCGCGCGCGCCATCCAGAGACAACGGGCAGGAAAGCCGGGCCGAGGCGCCGGTGGCGCCGCCGCAGCCGCAACCGCGACCGCGCGCCACCCAGACCGCCGTTCGCCCGCCCGCGGCGTCCTCCGGTCCCAATGCCGCAACGCCCAGTATGGCAACGGAAATGCCGGCGGTGCTGCGCGGTGCCGGCCTTGCGCCCGCCGACGAACCGCTGCCGCGCGACGTGCTGGCGGATGAGGTCGGGCCGGAGCCGCAGCGTTCCCCCTTTCGCCTGATCGAGCGTTTGCGCGGCGAGCCGCGCGGCGATGGCGACGGGTCGCTTGCCAAGGACGACATTCGCCGCCTGCAGGCGACGCTGTTCGAACTTCTGGAATGCAAACGGATCCTGGATCAGGCGCGGTGAAACATCGCTCGTCGGCGGGCCGCCCCGGCATGTCCCCTGACTGGGGATCGGCTGCGGCCGCGGGCAGATCATGACCGCCAGTTCCTGCCGCACGCGTTCCGTGCGATCGCGCGCGCGGGCTCGCCAGCGGCAGCGCTGGGCGTTTCGCAGGCCGGGGCGTTGTTGCGGTATGCCTTTTTCTCTGCACAGTACTGAGCAACCATTCACCGCATGATCTGATTCCGGTCGTTGCTGGAACCATTGGGGGTCTTCATGAAACGCATCATCCTCGCCTCGTGCGTGTCCGCCGGCGCCGCGCTCTGCCTTTTCGGTGCCGGCTTCGCCCAGGCCCAGAGCGCGGCGGAGATCAAGACCGTCAAGGTTACGCCGCTTGGCGGTCAGACGGGAGAGTTCTGCCGCCTCGACCGGGCGTTCGTATTCGAGGATCCCGACGGGACGCGGCTTCTCTACGATGCCGGGATGACGGTCGCCGGACCCGACGATCCGCGTCTGGGCGATATCGACGCATTGCTGGTCAGCCATCTGCACGGCGACCACGTTGGCCCGCGCCGCACCCAGGCGGTGGACGCGGGCACCTGCGCCGAACCCGATCTTTCCGTCGATACCCGCCCCAATACCAATGTCGCGGAGATCGCGGTGGCCAAGGGCGCCAAGATCGTCACAGGTTCGGAGATGCCGGCATTTTTCGCCGCCAAGCTGAGGGCATTGGGTGGGAACCCGGAAAACTCGGTGCTGGCGCGCTTCGGCGGCTCGGTGAAGGTCGGCGGCGTGACGATCGCGACCGTTCCGGCGGTTCATTCCAACGGGGTTTCGCCCGATCTCATCGGCGGGGAGCTTGGCGAGGCGATGAAGGCGGCCGGCATTTCCGGCTATGCGGGCCCGCCCACGGGCTACATCCTGCGTTTTTCCAACGGGCTTGTGGCCTATCTTTCCGGCGACACGGGCATGACGGCGGAGCAGGAGAGCGTGGTGCGCGGCTTCTATGACGCCAAGCTCGTTGTCATCAATATCGGCGACACCTATACGACCGGGCCGAAGGAAGCCGCCTGGGTGGTCAACGAACTGGTGCATCCGGCCGCCGTCATCCCCTCGCACGCCAATGAAGCGGCGACGCAGAACGGCGAGGTCGTCAAGGGCACGAAGACCGAGGCCTTCCTGATGGCAGTGAAGGTGCCCGCACATGTGCCGCTTTCCGGCAAGACGATGGAATTCGACGCCGGCGGCTCATGCGTGGCCGGCTGCTGAACGGGGGCCGCGAACTGGCAGTCCCCGATGTCATCGCCGGTCCGGCCGGCCGCGGCGGTCAGCCCCTCGGACGCTAGGGCCTAGGATGTCACGGCCTCGGGCAGCCGGACGCGTAATAGCGCTGCATCAGCTCCTCATCGCGCGAAAGGCCGAGTTCGAAGCGCAGATCCCTCAGCTCATTGAGATAGGAGACCCGGGTGACCGCGTCCTTGTTGGGCAGCTCTTCGCTCAACGTCGTCGTGCCGCAAGCCGTGTGCCATTGTTCGGGAGGAATGCCGGCTGCATCCGGACGGTTCGCCAGACGCCTGCACGCCGTGGCCGCCCCGCCCTTGTCCGGCGCGTCATCGAGCAGCTTGGTCAGCGAACGCTCGATCTGCCCGGGGTTCGGGTTCCACCTCAGTGTCGGTGCGTTGGTGTTGACGGAGGCACGCGTCGCCTCGGCGATTTTGGCAAGCTCCTCCAGAGGGAAGCTCTCCGACAGCGCTCCATCCAGAGCGTTGCGAAAGAACCTCTGCAACCGGGTGAAAGCGACCATGTCGGCATAGACCTCCTTGTGCTCGGCGGACTCTGAGATCAGCGTGACGAGCGCCTGCTGCAGCACGCGGGCGGTTTGCGCAAACTCCCACGGGTGTGGGTCGGTATATTCCTGGGGCGCGAGATTTTCGGGGTCGTACCAGCCTTTGCCAGGGTCCGCGAAATAGGCGGGGCTTGAAATGGCCACCTGCACCATGAAACGGAGCGGACCGAGTGAATCCTCGCCGCGTCCCGTCAGGAAATCCAGTTGTTCCTCAACCCGATAGGCTTTCTCGCGTACGCCGCTCCAGGTCTGGAACTCCACGGGCGGGGCGAGCCACTGCGCCCCGCGCTTCAATGTGGCGGAGGCATCGTCCGTGGCCGCCTTTATCGCGCAGGCGCTGAACGAGGCCAGATCGCCGCTCTTGCGGCAGCGGTCGACCAGAGCGCTCGTATGCGCCTCGAAATAGGCCGGCCTGGACGCGATGGTCAGCGGTGTCGCCCTGTCTGAAAGCCGAATTTCGGCCGCCAGAAGCTCGCGTTCGTCCGGACTGGCGTTGCTTGCCGCATCGACGAATGATTGCGCCCCGTAGCCGGCGATCGCCTTCTTTCCGTCGGGGGTTTGCGAAATCGCGACGATCTGGATGTTGCGGACCAGATTGTGGAGGGCGATTTCTCCTTCCGCATGCAGGGTTTCAATCTCCCGTAGCTCCTGAAGGGCGCTCACACGCCCTGTGACCTCGTCGGCAAACTGATCCAGCCGCCGCGCCCGGCAGCCCAGTCCCGTATCCACCAGGGCGGGATGATGCAGAATGCGCAATTCCGGCAGGGGCGGTGCGGTCACCATCGTCACCGCCGTGGGTCTCTGGTCGGCGGCGTAGAGCAGCGCCAGATGCACGATTGCGGGGTCGAACGGGCCGAAGCTCATGGCGGGCTTGCCGGCGACGGCCAATTCGAAGCGGAATGCCCGCTTCCCGATGGTCCAGTCGAAGCGATCCACGCGCAGCTGCGGGCCTTCTTCCGCCTCGCGCCCGATCAGGACGCCGCCAATTCGCGAGAAACCGCGAAGGCGCACGAAGGATGTGGCCCGACGCACGGCGGCGCGCGATTGGCGCAGCACCGCGCGCTTGGCCGTCGCACGTGCCGGCGGGGCTCCGGCGAGGTTCAGCGAACGCGAGGTTCGCGCGCGCCGGGTTTCGAGCTCCTGCCCCTCGTAGCCGGGAAAATAATCGGAGAACTCAACGAGAGTGCTCGATGCGTCGAAGTTCTTTCCCATCAATCGCGCCGCCCGCTCGGTCGTTCTCACGGCGGCGGCATTGGAGACCGGCAACGTGTGCGCGCTCAAGGTCGCGCGGCGGGCGTTGATGCGGTTGGTTATGTCGCTCCCGTCGGGGACAATGTCGGACAATCGGCGCAAACCGGCGGCACTTGCTGCCGGAATGGCCTTGATCGTGCGTGCGGCCGTGCGTTCGCTCGCGCCGGGCAGGTCGCCGGTTCTGGCAAAGTCCGTCAGGAAACCCCGCGCGCTGGCCTCGGAATAGGCGCTCGCGGCATCGGCCGACATGTTTGCTCCGAAACGCCGGGCCTGTTCGCTCCAGAAGCCGTGTGGCGTGCCCGCGCTGCCAAGAACATCGCCGATCGCCTGATTGACGATGATCGCCTGCAGGCGCTGCGGCGGGGCGACCGCGCCGAAGGAGGCGCGGTAGGTGCGAAACCGCGCCTTCACGGAGTTCCACAAACCGGGGTTGTGCCGTGCCAGATCCAGAGCTTCCGCGCGGACCTTGCGGCCGAGCGGCGTCTGTGGCCCCGGCTTCGCCGTCGCGGCGCGTTCGAGGAGTGCATCGGTTTGCTGATCGAGCGCGCCCACCGGAACGTCCGGCAGGTGCGCCACGGAGATCGCCGGCGTGCGCGTTGTTGCGTGGGACAGCACCGTGCGCCGGACCCGCTCTCTGGCGTAGGAACGGATCGCGGCGCTTCTCGCGCCGGCCCGCGCCGCGCTCCTGACCATCGTATCGGGAAGGAACTGGGTTTCGAAGGCCTGCGCCAGATCGGAGGCCGTCTGTTCGTCTTCCTCGTCAAGCGACGACGCGTCATTGTCCGTTGTCGCGCCGGGGCCGCTCATCGCGTCTTCCCAGGCCTGGTTGATTTCCCCCTGTGCGATCGCGAATTCGAAGTCTCGCGCATCTGCCTGAAGCGCAATACGTTTCTGGGCGAGAACGCCGAGCGCGACAGGACCGGTCAGAACAAGCGAAGCGGGAATGACGGCCATCAGGCAGCAGATTGCGAGCACCTTTCCGGCATGACCAAGCGTGTCGTGAAAGCCTTTCGAGACGAAGAATGTGCGCAGGCGCCCGGTTGGGGCAGGCTCTTCTGCCTGTTCCGCCTTCAAATCCTCTTCCACCTGCCGTTCGGCCCGGCGCAACAGATCCAGTTGTGTGTGCAACTGTTCCAGCTTGCCAAGGTGGAGGCCCGCTTCGATGATCTTGTCCTGCTCCGCCTTCTCCTCCATGAGCGCGTCGAGCCGCTTTCGCGTCGTATCGATCTCGTTGGCAACGAGTTGCATGCGCTCATCGGGCGGCAGGGTCGGCAATTCCTCCTGCCCGGCGCGTTGCTGCAATGCGGTCATCGCGGCGTCGAGCCGAGCCTCGACCTCCTCCCGGGTCCGCCGCTTCGTACGTCTGAAGCTCCACCACAACAATCCGAGCGCTGCCGCGGCGGCGGCGAACAGCCCCAGATGGCCCGTCACCCGTTCCAGTCGGTCAGACCATGTGCGCACCGCCTGCAGCGCGGCTTCGGTGTGGACGAGGTCGGTCGGCTTCCAGCTCTCCAGCACCGTGAGCGCCAACCATGTCAGCCCGGCGGAGAGGGTGAACCAGAAAAGCAGGTTCGCCAGCGTTTCGGTTGCGGCCGTGAGGGCGGCGCGGGCGGGTCTCCGGTGAAGCGCCACAGCCTTGGATCCGCCGGTCATCGGGCGGAAGAAAAAACGGACCGTTACAAATAATCCCAATGAAGACAGGAAGATGGTTGAAATATGCATCCCGAAGCTCCCCCAAAAGAAGGAAAGCATAATGCGAAGAGAGAAGAAGTTTAATTTTAAATAAATACTTACTATCGAGCGATGGTCGCCACTCGGGCTGAAGCGGGGCATGGCGGCCGCCCCGCGCGTCGACTGGCCCGTATCCATCCGGCCCCGTGAACCCTCCCGCGTGGCGGGTTTCGCGGGGCGGATGCGAAGGGCCGGGGGCGTTCAGGCGAAGCGGGGCGTTCAGGCGAAACGGAGTGTTCAGGCGAAGCGGGTTGCCGCCAGGCGGGTCAGGCCGGTGCAGACGGTGGCGAACAGGTCTTCCATGAGCAGATCGGCGTTCGGATAGGCCTTCGCGAACTGGCGCTGGATCTGGGGCACCTGCGAGGTGCCGCCCGTCATCAGGATCGCGTCGACGCGCTCGGCCTTCTCGCCGATGGTGGCGAGCAGGCGCTGCGAGGCGGCGACGATGCGGGTGATCTGCGGGTCGATGGTCGCCTCGTAATCGGCACGGGCGACGTCGACGGCGAGGCCGTCTTCCACGTAATCGAACACGGTGCGCGTGGACTGCGCGTGCGACAGCGCGATCTTGGCGGCTTCCGCGTCGCCGGCAAGCCGGTGGCCGAGGCGCTCGTCGAGGATCTCGATTATCCGGTCGATCTTGTCCGGCTCCTGCGCGAGCGTGCGAATCTCGCGCAATTCGGTGCGGATCTTCGGCTCGTACATGAAGGGGATGCGCTGCCAGGTGGCGAGATCCTGAAAATACCATTGCGGGATCGGTAGCACCTTGGTGCGGAACGTGTCGTTCATCGATCCGCCGTACCCCATCAGCGGCATGAAGAAATCGACGTTGACGCGGTAGTCGAGATCGGTGCCGCCAATGTGCACGCCGTCGCTGCCGAGGATCTCCGGTTGACGCATGTCGCCCCCGGCGCCCTTGCGCAGCAGCGAGAAGTCGGCCGTGCCGCCGCCCAGGTCCACCACCAGGATGAGATCGGCGTCTTTCACGTCGCTGTCACCGCTATCGGCATGCGCGTGGGCGGCGGCGACGGGCTCATAGGCGAAGGTGACATCCGTGAAGCCGGCCTGGCGGGCGATGGTCGCCATGGTGTCCTCGGCCAGACGGTCCGCTTCCGCGTCATTGTCGACATAGAAGACCGGGCGGCCGAGCACGACGGAGGTGACGGCCTCGCCGGCGGCCTCTTCGGCGGCCTGCTTCAGGTAGCGCAGGTAGTGGCCGATGATATCGGAAAAGCGCACGCGCTTGCGGTTGATGAGCGTGGACGTCGCCAGCGCCTTGTGGCCGAGCATGCTCTTGAGCGCGCGCATGAAGCGGCCCGCCTCGCCCTGGGTGTAGGCGTCCACGGCGGCGGTGCCGAACAGGGTTGCTCCGTCGGGGCGGAAGAACATGGCGCTTGGCGAGGAGGTGGAGCCATTGTCGAGCGGCACGACAAAGACCTGGCCCTGGCGCAGGATGCCGACGGAAGAGTTGGACGTGCCGAAGTCAATGCCGCAGATGGCCATGCGCGTATCCGGTCAGATCTGGAGAGTGCTGTCAGGTCGCGGCCGGAACGAACCGGCAAACGGAGCGGGTTTCAAAGACGAAACATCACGGCCGGCCGCAGGCGGACCGCGGGGCAAGGGTGGATGTGTCTTTTGAAAAAATGGTCGGAGCGGCGGGATTCGAACCCACGACCCCTTGACCCCCAGTCAAGTGCGCTACCAGGCTGCGCTACGCTCCGACGCGATCTCTCCTAACCGCTTCGCCCCGCGTGCGCAAGACCGATCACGCATTGTCTGTGCGAAAGTCACTGCCGGTTGAATGCGGAGCGGTTTCGCCACGCTCCTTGAGGCCGCGGATGCGGGTATGCGCGCGGTGGGCGCTTTCCTGCGCGATCAGTCCCCAGGCGAGGCCGAGGAGCAGGAAGTTGTGGCGCCAGTGGTCCATGTCGATGACGAGCGCGTTGAGCGCGTGGCCGACAAGCGTCAGGAACACCGCGATGGCGATGGTGCGCGTCGTGCGCGGCTGGAAGATCAGCGGAAAGAGCCGCGCGAGCGTCAGGGCCATCAGAACCGGCCAGGCGATGCCGCCGATCCAGCCATAGGCCATGAAGGACTTCAGGTACATGTTGTGCGGGTCTTCGGTGAAGGTCTTGTAGAACTGCAGCGGACCGATGCCCAGCGGCTTCTCGCCGGCCAGAAGGAAGCCCAGGATGTGGCGGGCGAAGCGGCCGAGATGGGAGGCGTCGTAGGACTGCACCAGCTCCGCGCGTTCGGCGAAAAGCGTGGCCACCGATGCGGTGTTGAGCGCCGCGATGATGCCCAGCGCCACCAGCACCGCGCCGGTGAGGGCGAGCGCCACGATGCGCATGCGAAAGAGCGGGTTGCGCTCGTTGATGAAGAGCAGCAGCCCGACGCCGGTCACGGTGAAGGCGGTCATGCCCCAGGTGGCGCGCGAAAAGGCCAGGAACAGGCCCGCCATCAGCACGAAGAGGAGCAGGCTTGCGAAGAGACCCTGCCGCAGCGGGCGCATCAGGATCGTGCAGGTGAGCCAGGTGGCGGGAAAGATCAGGAAGGGACCGAAGACGTTGGGGTCCTGAAAGGTGCCCTTGGCGCGGCCGTAGAGGGTGAAAACCTCGGATCCCGGCACGAGGTTGAAATAGCCCACGATGCCGGCAAGCGCCGCCAGCACCGCGCCCCCCACGTAACCGTGGACGATGGCGTTGAGCATCCGCTCGCTGCGCGCGGTGACGGCGGCGTAGAAGATCGCGGAGATGACCAGGTAGCCCGTCGTCGCCATGTACATGGGTGCGGTGGCGAAGCCCGGCACCTGGGTGGAGGCGAGGATGCCGCCGGCAATGTAGACCAGCAGCAGGATCACCAGCGGCGCGATGGCGCGTGGCAGCGGCAGGCCGCACAGAAAGGCGATGCCGGCGATGCCGACGACGAGCAGATCGTAAGGGGCCGGCTCGTCGATCACGAAGAAGCCGGAGAATGCGCAAAGCCACAACGCCGCCGCCCCGATCAGGGACAGCGGCAGCACGCCGTTCAACGGGTGTTTCGTCTCATGGCGCCGCGTGGTCGCGCGCCGATCGCGCGGGCCGATACGGCCGGCGATGTCGCTCAAAAGGCGTTCTCCGTGTTGAACAGGCGGAAGGGCGTGAGGAACAGGATGTAGAGGTCGAGCCCCAGCGACCAGTTCTCGATGTAGTAGAGATCGCTCTCGATACGGCGGCGGATCTTGTCGGGGGTGTCGCATTCCCCGCGCCAGCCGTTGATCTGCGCCCAGCCGGTAACGCCGGGCTTGACCTTGTGGCGGGCAAAGTAGCCGTCGATGACCTGATCCCACAACTTGTCGTTGGTATTGGCGCCCAGCGCATGCGGGCGCGGGCCGACGAGGGAGAGATCTCCACGCATGACGTTGAAAAGCTGCGGCAGTTCGTCGATCGAGGTCTTGCGGATGAAGCGGCCGACGCGGGTCACGCGCGGGTCGTCGCGGGTGACCGCCTTGCGGGCCATCAGGTCCTCCTGATCCACGTACATGGAGCGGAACTTGAGGACCTCGATCACCTCGTTGTTGAAGCCGTAGCGCTTCTGCTTGAACAGCACCGGGCCGCGGCTGGTCATCTTCACCGCAAGCGCCGTGGCCGCCATGACGGGCGACAGCAGCACGATCGCGATGCTTGCGAAGAGGAGGTCGAAGGCGCGCTTGCAGATGGCGTCCCAGTCGGTGATCGGCTTGGAGAACATGTCCAGCAGGGGCACGCGGCCGATATAGCTGTAGGAGCGCGGGCGGAAGCGCATCTTGTCGGAATGGGCCGAGAGACGGATGTCGAGCGGCAGGATCCAGAGCTTCTTCAGGAGCTGCAGCAGGCGTTCCTCGGCGCGAAGCGGGATTGACACGATGAGCAGGTCGATGCTCGTCAGCCGTGCGAATTCGACAAGCTCGGCGATGGTGCCGAGCTTGGGGTAACCAGCGACGACGGGGGGCGAGCGGTCGTCGGAACGGTCATCGAAGATGCCGCAGATACGGATGTCGTTGTTGGACTGGGCTTCGAGATCCTGGATCAGTTCCGCCGCAGGCTGGCCGCCGCCGACTATGATGGCGCGGCGTTCCAGCCGGCCTGCGTCGGCCCAGCGCCGCACGAGGGTGGCGAGGACCGCACGCGAGGCGACGAAGAACATCAGGCCCCCGGCATACCAGGCGGCGAACCAGACGCGGGAATAGACGTCGCCGAGCTTGGCGAAGAACAGCACCAGGGCGAAGCCGGCGAAGACCATCGTCCAGGCCGCGAAGATGCGGGCAAGCTGGGCGATGTAGGAGCGGAAGGCGGAAATCTGATAGCCGTCGGCCGCCTGGATCAGCATCACAGCCAGCAGAGAACCGATGATGAGCGGTGCGGCGTAGTAGATGTTGACTGAATGCCCGGGATAGACATAACCGAAGAAACAGCCGAGCCCGATGGCGACGAGCGCGAACGCCTCCACGATGCGCACGATCGAACACAGAACGGAGATTGAGATCTGCCGGCCCGACAAAAGGCTCGCAACTTCGCGCGCGCGAGGGCTCAGCTCGACCTTCGCGGGTTCGCCGTCTTCCTCCTGAAGTTCGCCGGCATGTGACTGGATCGCCTGGCGAAACCGGTCCTGAAAATCATTCGCGACGTTCATTCCTGCTGTCCCCCATGCCGGTTGCCGCCCGCTTCCCCTGGGCGCCGCCGGCCTCTTTCTTTTTTCAGCCTCGGGTTCCGTCGGCCGTCAGCCGCGGATTGTCGGTTCGCTCCGGCGGTGCGTGCTCGACCGGCTGCTCCACCCGGACGCCACCCTCGCCATAGAGCCCGAGCACGCCTTGCGACATGCGGGCGAGCGAAAAGGCATCGGCGATGCGGGCCCGGTCGGCCTGCGCCTTGTTGCGAGCGGTAATCGGATCGTGGAGCACGCGCTGCATGGCCGTTGCCAGCGCGGTCGCGTCGCCGGGCGCGACGAGGTCGTGATCGCTTCCGGCAAAGATTTCGGGAATGCCGCCGACGCGTGTGGTGATCACGGGCAGTCCGGCGGCGATGGCCTCAAGCACTATATAGGGTAGCGATTCCGCTCGTGACGGAATTACCACCGCGCGGGCCATGGCGAACGCCTCGCGGGCGGGACGGGGGGCATGGATCGTCACCGTGCCGCCAATGCCGAGGTCCTCGGCCATCTCCTTGTAGCGGGAGCGGTCGTCGCCGGGGCCGACCATGTGGGCCGTGGGCGTGAGCCCGCTGGCCTCACCGATCGCCGTCAGCGCCAGAAGGAACAGATCCGGGCCCTTGAGATCGCGGAATTCGCCGATGAAGAGGAAGTCGCGCGCATCCGGGGCGGGGACGACGGGGGCGAATTCCTCCGGCCGCAGCCCGTTGTGGACGGTGCGGTGGGCTATGCGCGGGGGATGGACCTTGGAGGCATACTGGTCCGCCTCGTATTGGGAGACGAAGCACAGGCCGTCGCAAAACCGCTCCAGGGTCCGTTCGACCGTGAAGTAGGTGCGTCCGGCGAGCGAGGTGGCGGGGTAGTGCAGCGATCCGCCGTGCGGAGAATAGAAGCGCCGGGTCTTCAGGCCCGACATGCGCAGGAACGTGCCGAGCAGCCGGGCATAGGTGCCGCCCTTGGCGCCGTGGCCGTGCAGCACGTCGGGCGCCATCGCCTTCAGGTCGCGATAGGCGCGGCGCATGGCGAGAAGGTCCGCTGGGGAAGGCGTACGCCGCATCGGGATGCGTACAAGGCCCAGCTCCAGATCGCCGGCCAGCAGATCGAGCTGCATCTCGGCGAAATCGCCGCCGGTCGTGGAGTCGCAGATCAGGCCAACGGCATGGCCCTCGGCGCGTTGGGCGGAAATCAGATCGCGGACGTGCCGGAAGGCGCCGCCGACAGGCGCACGCAGGCAATGCACGACTCGCAGGGAGGGCGCGGACATGACTCGACTCCTGATCAGGTCATCGGCGCGGCCCGGTTGGCGCCCGCGTACCGATGGACGCATACCTGTCAGGAAGAAGACTAGTGCTGGAAGATGAGTCCGCAGTTAACGGGACAATTTGTCCCTGTCACAAGCGACAAGGGGGGTCAGAACAGCCGTTCGCGCACGTAGACGGTGTCGCCGGGACGCAAGGGGTCGGACAGGGGCACGCGACCGGTCATGATCTTGCCCTCGATCTGGCGGGTGACGTCGATGTCGGCCTGCTGGGCACGGGGGGTGAAACCGCCCGCGATGGCGACGGCGGTCTGCGCCGTCAGGCCGGCCACATAGGGGTACTGGCCGGCGTTCTGGACCTCGCCCATGATGAAGAACGGACGGTACTGGTCGACTTCGACGGAGACGTCGGGATCGCGCAGGAAACCGCGCGACAGCCTTGCTTCCAGTATCTTTTCGAGCTGTAGCGTGGTCTTGCCGCGAGCGGAAACGTCACCGATCAGCGGCATGGAAAGCGTGCCGCCCTGGTCGATCGTGTAGGTGGTGGAGAGTTCCTGCTGGCCGTATACGGCGATGCGCACGCGGTCGCCTGAATCAAGCCGATAGGGCTGGGTCAGAACGTCGTGAAATGCCGCCGGCGGGCGACGGTAGCTGCTGCATCCGGCCATGAGGACGGACAGGCCGACAAGAGCTATGACCAGGGCACGCATGTGCTGAATTTTCCCTATTCCCATTGCCTGCAAATTTCCCGGAACAGGGTTAATGTCGAGTAAAGGCCCGCGATGAATCTGGCGAATTCCGTATGCGGTATTCGTGGTTCTTTACAGAGTATCAATTTGCAATCTTGCGCAAACGTCCGACTTTAACACTCCGCTTACCTTAACAGACTAGAAATTCGAGGGGACAGTCAGGAGTATCGGGCCGATGGTCAAGGAGTATCGCGGGGCGGACGACGAAGTCTCGATCGACATCACGGCGTTGGGCCGGGCCTTGTGGCGGTCCAAGCGGTGGCTGGTGCCGCTCGTCCTCCTGACAGCGGTCGCGACGTTCGGGGCCATGCAGATGGTCACTCCGAAATATCGCGGGCAGGCGAAGATCCTCATCGAGAGCCAGGATTCGATCTATCCCGGCATTGCGCGCAACACCGAAGGCGAGCGGGCTATGCTCGATCAGGAAGGTGTCGCCAGCCAGGTTCAGCTGCTCAATTCCTACGATCTCGCGCGCCGTGTCGCCGCCAAGCTGGAGCTTGCCAAGCGCAGCGAATTCAATCCCTCCGCCGAGGACGGAGACAATCTCTTGCGCGACGTGCTGAAGGTGCTGGGATTCGATCGCTCCAGCCGCCATTCCTCGGTGGAGGAGCGGGTGCTGGATGCCTATTTCGAACATGTCGTCATCTATCAGGTGGAAAACACCCGGGTGATCACGGTCGAGTTCTCCTCGCGCGATCCCAAGCTGGCCGCCGAAGGCGCCAACATGATCGTGCAGGAATACATGGACCTGCAGGCCGCCGCCAAGCGCGACAACACGCAAGAGGCCGCGGGCAGCCTGGAGCCGGAGGTGACCCGGGTTCGCGCCGATGTGGAGAAGGCGGAGCGCGCGGTGGAGAACTACCGTGCCGCAAACGACCTGATGGCCGGGTCCAACAACGTGACGCTGGTTCAGCAGCAGCTTGCCGATCTCAATACTCAACTCGCCGCGGCGCGGGCGCAAAAGGCGGAAGTGCAGGCCAAGGCCGAGCAGTTGCGCGCCATGCTGGGGCGCGGCACCCTGGATTCGGCGTCCGATGTGCTGAATTCTCCGTTGATCCAGCGGTTGCGCGAACGCCAGGTGGCGCTGCAGGCGCGCATCGCGGAACTGTCGACCTCGCTTTTGCCGAACCATCCCGAATATCGCGCGGCCCGGCGTCAGCTCTCGGACCTCAAGGGGCAGATCGTCGCCGAAGGGCGCAAGATCCTGGGCGCGCTTGAAAACGACGTGCAGATCGCCGAAAGCCGGGAAACGTCGCTCAAGGCCAGTTTGAACCAGCTCAAGTCGCAGGTCGCGCACAACAACGATGCGCGCATCCGCCTGCGCGATCTGGAGCGCGACGCCAAGGTCAAGGGCGCGCAACTGGAAGCGTTGCTGCAGCGCTATCGCGAGCAGGAGGTGCGCGTCAACGCTACCGGGCTGCCGGCCGATGCGCGGCTGATCTCGCGTGCCAGCGTTCCGCACAAGCCCTATTCGCCCCGCGTGGTGCCGATCACCGTTCTCGTGACGCTGGCCGTGACGGTGCTGTCGCTCGCCTTCGTGCTGATGCGCGAATTTATGGTCGGCGGCGTGCTGGTGCGCGGCGAAAGCACCGGGGCGGAGCCGGAGGACGCGGGCGAGGAGGCCGTCAACGCGGCCGAATTCGAGGCGCCGCAGGTTCCCGTGGCGCCGATTTCGGACGTCGAGACCAGCCCCGCCGCCCTGTGGGCAAGGTTGATGGAGGCGGAGACGCCGCCGCGCTGCCTTGTGGTCGTTTCAACCGACGACGACGAACTGGCCAACCGCGCGGCCGTGGCGCTGCTGCGCGCGGCCGTCAGCGACAATTCCTGTCCGATCCTCATCGAAACATCCGCCGAACCGCAGTTCGGGGACGTCGAGGGGGCCAACGGCAAGCCTCGGCGCGGCCTTGCCGACCTGTTGAGCGGCGAGGCGTCGTTCTCGCAGGTGATCATGCGCGATCCGCGTTCGCGCGCCCATCTGATCGAGGGGGCCGGACGCCCCTTGAGCGACAGGGAAGCGGCGTCGCCGATCTTCGACACGGTGCTTGAGGCGCTGGAACATACCTACGATCACATCGTCATCGATCTTGGCCGACTGACATCGTCGATCGCCACGGCGAAGTTCCTGGCCCATGCCGATCATGTCGTTCTGGTGGCGGGCGATCATTCCGGCGGTCCCTCGCTCGACCGCACCCGTCGCATGCTGGAGTCGCGGACGGGGTCGAGCCTCTCCATCCTCGCGCCACAGCGTCGCGACCCCGCGGCCGCAGGCCCGCGCGACATGGCTGCCTGAAAAACGATCACACCCCGGAAACGGTAGCCCCCGGAAACGGCCCGCCTGAATGACTGCGCAAGCGCCGGCTGGCGACGGCCGCTGTCTGCGACATGAGTTGGTGGGCGACACAAAAAAGCCCTGCGACGGGCGATGTCGCAGGGCCTTTTCCCTATGTCCTGTCTTTTTCGATATCTGCGCCGGCGTTCAACGCTCCAGGGCGCGGTCGGTGACGGACATTCTCATCGGTTTGAGATATTGCGGCTCGGATTTTCCGCTTTCGTGCGCTTGTCGCGGGCGGTCCTTCCGTCGAAGAAGCCTACGGGCCTTGTCCGCAACTGTTTGCGGCGCTCAGTGGAAGCGCGTTCCCGTGTATGCAAGCATCCGAAAAGCAAATAGTCCTTGCTGCCGAGACTATTCAAGAATTTGTTTGGATCGTATGATCTCAAAGGCGTTTGAGTGGCCTCTGGATCATTTGCTTGTACTAGCCGGCGGTGTCATTGTTCTAGACCTCGCGCTTTCTCTCTATGGTTTTAATCTGGTACCGATCGTGGCGTTTGTCAATCATGCAGGAAGTGGCGATAGGGCTCCTGCGACACTTTGTGACCAATAATAGTTATAAATACGGAGAGTGCGCGCAGGCCGGCCGGCGGCAAAAAAAGAGGCGGCCCGAGGGCCGCCCTGAAGTGATGCGGGTATGGTCACGATCCGCAATGAATCGAAACGCGCCGACTTTGCCCCAGGCGCGTGACGGGGGAATGACAGGGGTTAAAGGGCCGGGAGCCGGGGCTTGAGGCCTTGGGGCTCCGGCGCGCGGCTCAGCGCAAGGCGTCGATGACCGGTTTTCGGTAGAGCAGGGCGGCCGGGACGGTGGCGACCGCCATACCGATGGCGATGATCGCCATCACGAGCCAGATCTCCGACGCGCCGATGGTGGCGTCGAGCGCTATGCCCGTTTGCGCCGTGAACGCGGCCGAGATCGTGCCCGCGAGCCCCATGCCGAGGCCAAGGCCCGCCACGGCGCCGACGGCGACGATGAGAGCCACATAGCTCCAGATGGTGAGGAAGATGAACGAGCGCGGTGCGCCAAGCGCCCGCAACACGGAAAACTGCACCCGGTAAAGCCTGAGCAGCACCATGATGCCGACGAGGATGGCGACGATGACCAGCGTCTGGGTGGCGAGCGCCATGACGTTCATCAACTGCCGCATGTCGCCGAGCAGCGCGTACAGCTCCACCAGCACCTCGGCGGGGAAGAAAGCGGTGCTGTCCTGCGCGCGGTAAATATTTCGCAGACCATAGGCGGCGGCGACCGAATCCGGCTTCACCACCAGCGCCGGGACGCCGGGAAGCCGGTCCGAGACATAGGGCGGACCGACCTGCTCGGAGCCCTGCGGGTGGCCGGTGGGCAGGTTGTGCAGCTCCCAGGTGAGTTCCACCGGCACGACGATGGCCATGTCCCAGGGCGAGCCCGTGGGCGCCATGCGGCCGACGACGGTGATGTCGACGCCGTGCTCGTGATCGTGGCCATGCTCCTCGCCGTCGCCTTCCAGCTCCGCGTGGCCGTCGCCGTGGGTGGGGTGGAAGGTGTCGCCGATCTTCAGGGGCGAAGCGGCGCCCACGACGGCTTCCTCGTGGTCGGCGAAGGGCCGGCCCTCGGCAAGCTTGCCGCCCGAGAGATAGGTCACGAAACCGGGCACGGAGCCGACAATGGGCGCGCCGTCATGGCTGTCGCCGAAGGCGATGGGGGCGACGATCTCGGCGTGCGGCTCGGCAAAGACGCGGGCGACGACCTCGGGCTTCAGCAACTCGACCGAGCCGGTGCGCAGGAACACCGCCTTGAGCATGGCGTCGGTCTGGCTGCCGGGGGCGGCGATGACGAGGTCGAAACGGTCGGCGGCGTGGGCGCTGCCGCGCTTGAGCGCGCGTTCCTGCGAGGTGATGGCGACGCCGAGGCCGACGGCAACGGCCACCAGCGCGATGAAGGTGATGGTGGTGACCGGGTTGCGCCGCAAGGTGGCGATGACCAGGGGGAGCGGGTTCATCATGCCGGGATCTCCTTGCGCATCGTCGGTTCCGTCTCCTTCAGGTGGCCGCGTTCCAGGTGCAGCAGCCGGTCGGCGCGCGATATCAGGATCGGGTCGTGGCTGACCGCCAGCACCAGTCGGCCTTCGTCGCGCGACAGGCTGAGGAGCCGGTCGGCGACCAGCGTCGAGGCCTCCGCATCGAGGCTGGCGGTCGGTTCGTCGGCGAGGATGGCGGGGGGATCGAACAGCAGGGCGCGGGCGATCGCGGTGCGCTGTTGCTCGCCGCGCGACAGAGCCGAGGCGTGGCGGCGATCGGTCGGCACGCCCAGAACGTCGAGCAGGGCGCGGCCGCGCAGGGCGAGGGCGCGGCGGTCGGCGGTGCCGCCGAAATGGGTGGCGAGCGTCACGTTGGCGAGCGGAGAGAGCTCCGGGATCAGGTGGAAATCCTGAAAGATCAGGCCAACGGTCTCGCGCCGCCAGCGATCGCGGCGGGCCTCCGACAGCGCGTAGATATCCTGTCCTTCATGGCGCACCGCGCCCGCCGTCGGTTTCAGCAGGCCGCACAGCGCGTAGAGGAGGCTCGACTTGCCGGAACCCGACGGCCCGGTGACGACGACGAGGCTTTCGCGGCCGAGTTGAAGCGCGGGGAGTTCCAGCACCGTGAAGGGCTTTCCGCCGTCGTCGCGGTAGCTGAGGACGAGGTTTTCTATCGTGAACATGGGCGGAAGCCTGCTGGCGGTGGAAGGAGCGGGGGCTTCGTTTCTTGACCGGGCGGTGGCCTGACGGGAGCGCGGGAAGAGCGGCGGCGCTACATCTTCTCGAACGAGCCGGAGGTGATGCGCACGCGACTGACGAAGCCGATCTGAGTGTCGGTGTAGGTGCCGAGTTCCAGTCCGCCCTCCACCTCGATGGGGACGTTGAAGGGAACAACGTCGATGATGTCGTCGGTGTAGACGACGAGAATGTCATCCGGCCATTCCGCCTCGCTTTCGCAGAAGGGGCAGACGGCCATGGGACGGGAGGTGAGGACGAAGAACTTCGCCTGCGCCTTCAGCGGCGGCGCCATGTAGCCGCGCACCGCAACGGTGCGCCCCTCATGCGCCTTGGCGTAAGGCGAGAAGCTCAGATCCTTGTTGTAGAGATCGCGGATACGCAGGAGGTCGCTTGCCGCACGCGCCGGCAAGGCGGCGAGAAGGAGGGGAAGGGATGCGGCTGCGAGGAATTGGCGGCGGTGCATGGTGTTCGCTTCTCGATCGCTTCGGAAACCGGTCTGTTGTGTGTCAGTGCCGGCTTCAGTGTCAGATCTTTCCGGCGCGCCCGGGATTTCGAGCAACAGACACCGGGGTCAGATCCCGGATCCGCGAAGCGGTACTGCGCACCGCATCGCGTCCGGGATGACGCTGGGAAGGCCGATTGGAAGAGCCCGCAACGGCGGGCCCTTCCCGGGGGCCGATGCTGGCCCCGAACCGCTTATGCGGGGCAGGTCACTCGCCGTTGTGGGCGGCGTAGTTCATCACGTGGAAGATGTAGTTCTGTTCCACGGTGCCGTCGAAGAGCTGCGACCAGGGGCCCTTGGCGTAGATCGCCACGTCTTCGCCCGAGTGGGTCTCGGAGGAGAGCGGGATCAGCGCCTGCTGGACGTAGTCCTTGTCCTCGGCCTGCGCTTCGGTGACGTCAGGGCGCGAACCGGAATAGGTGCCGTCGTCCTGCTTCTTCAGCACCGAGCCGACACCGTTGAGATAGCCCACCACGGTGTAGGGCTTGCCGTCATCGCCCTTCAGCGGCTCGGCCGCATGCTTCACGCCCTTGCCGTCGACGTCGTAGCACAGGCCGTTGACCGGCGAACCGCGGCCGCAATAGCCGTTGAAGGCGATCGAGTGCTCGTGGTCGGCGGTGACGATGATCAGCGTGTCGGCGTCGTCGGTCAGCTCGTCGGCGAGCGCGATGGCGTCGGCGAAGGCCTTGCCGTCGGTCATCATGCGATAGCCGTTGCCGTCATGGTTGGCGTGGTCGACGCGGCCGGCCTCGATGTCGAGGAAGAAGCCGTTGCCGTTCTTCGACAGCTTCTTGATGGCGGCGGCCGTCATCTCGGCCAGCGAGGGCTCGCCGGTGCGGTCGGTCTCGTACTTCATGTGCGAGGCTTCGAACAGGCCGATGACCGGCTTGTCGCTGTCGAGATCAAGTGCCTTGAAGGTGTCTTCGTTCCAGGCGTACTGGCCGCCGAGATCCTGGATTTCCTTGATGATGTTGCGGCCATCGGTGCGCTTGCCGGACTTGCCTTCCTCGCCCTTGGCATCCTTGGGGATGAAGTGGCGGCGGCCGCCGCCGAGCGCGATGTCGATCACGCCGGCCTTGACCTGATCGAAGAGCTGGGCGGCGATGTCCTTCTGCGCGGTGCAACCCTCGGGCAGCTTGGAATCGTCCTCCCAGTTGCGGTTGGCGGTCTTGGCGTAGACGCCGGCCGGCGTCGCATGGGTGAGGCGCGCGGTGGAGATGACGCCGACGGAGCGGCCTTCACCCGACACGATTTCGGCGAAGGTCTTCAGCTCATGACCCGTGACGCCCGCGCAATCGCCGTGATCGACCGAGGGGTCGATGTTGATCATGCCGTTCTTCTGCTTCACGCCGGTGTTCATGGCGCCGGCGGTCGGCGCGCTGTCGGGCGTCTGGCCGTTGGTGGTGTAGGTCTTGACCAGCGCCAGATGCGGGAAGGCTTCCTGCGGCTGGACGTATTCGGAGCCCAGCAGGCCCTTCTGCTGGCCCGAGAACAGGCGCACGGCGTAGTTGGTGCCCACGCCCTGACCATCGGCGGTGAACAGGATGATGTTCCTGGCGCGACGGGTGTTGGGCTTCTTGGCGAGGTTGGCGGCGAGCGTGTCCTGGCCGAGCTTGAACCATTCGCTGCCGGCCTGCGGCAGGGCGTCCTGCGCCTGCGCACAGGCGGAAGCCGCCGTGGCGCCGGCGACGAGCGCGGCGATGAAGAGCTTCATGTCGAATTTTCCCCGAATGTAATGCATGGATCGCCGGCCGGACCGGTGCCCGACAGACAACTCCAAACCGCTACAACCGGCGGGTGACAGGCGGATGACGGTGCGGCGTCTTGTGAACAATGCGGTGGGTAGAGGGGCGGCGTCGGGCCCTCGCTTCCGGCTCTCTAGGCTTTTTGTTCATGCCCCCCGCTCATGCCTCCCGCTCAGGCCCCTCCATCGTCATTGCGCGGCGAAGTCCGGGCAACCCATTGCGGCTTGCGGCATGCGCGGCGCTCTCTGGATCACCCGGACTGCGCCGGGTGATGACGGTGGAGGGATTGGTCTCCGGGTTTCCCCATTTTCGGAAACTGAGTTGATGGCGGAGGAATGATTGAGCGTGGCATTGAGACATGGCCGCACACGAAAAAAGGGGCGCCTCGCGGCGCCCCTTCGATGCTTTTCGAGATGTTCGCGTCCTGCGGAAATCAGCAGGAGTAGTAGAGGTCGAACTCGACCGGGTGCGGGGTCATCTCGTAGCGCATGTTCTCTTCCATCTTCAGCTCGATGTAGGCATCGAGCTGATCGTCGTCGAACACGCCGCCGGCCTTCAGGAAATCGCGGTCGGCATCGAGGCTCTCCAGAGCCTCACGCAGCGAGCCGCAAACCGTCGGGATGTCCTTCAGCTCTTCCGGCGGCAGGTCGTAGAGGTTCTTGTCCATCGCGTCGCCGGGATGGATCTTGTTCTTGATGCCGTCGAGGCCGGCCATCAGCATGGCGGAGAAAGCCAGGTACGGGTTCGCGGTGGGATCGGGGAAGCGGACCTCGACGCGCTTGGCCTTGGGAGAGGAGGCCATCGGGATACGGCAGGAAGCCGAACGGTTGCGCGAGGAGTAGGCCAGAAGAACCGGCGCCTCGTAGCCCGGGACCAGACGCTTGTAGGAGTTGGTCGAGGGGTTGGTGAAGGCGTTCAGCGCCTTGGCGTGCTTCAGGATGCCGCCGATGTAGTACAGGCAGGTCTCCGACAGGTCGGCATAGAGATTGCCGGCAAACGCCGGCTTGCCGTCCTTCCAGATCGACTGATGGACGTGCATGCCCGTGCCGTTGTCGCCGAAGACCGGCTTCGGCATGAACGTGGCCGACTTGCCATAAGCCGCGGCAACCTGGTGCACCGCGTACTTGTAGATCTGCATCTTGTCGGCCTGACGGGTCAGGGTATCGAACTTCATGCCGAGCTCGTGCTGCGCGGCCGCCACTTCGTGGTGGTGCTTTTCGACCTCGATGCCCATCTCGGCCATCACGGTCAGCATCTCGGAACGGTAGTCCTGGCCCTGGTCGATCGGGGGCACGGGGAAGTAGCCGCCCTTCGTGCGCGGACGGTGACCCATGTTGCCGGCCTCGTACTCGGAGCTGAGGTTGGTCGGCAGTTCCATGGAGTCCAGCTCGAAGCCGGTCTTGTAGGGCTCGGTGGAGAAACGCACGTCGTCAAAGACGAAGAATTCGGCTTCCGGGCCGATGAAGACGGTATCGCCTACGCCGAGCGTCTTGACGTAGGCCTCGGCCTTCTTCGCCGTCATGCGCGGGTCGCGGTTGTAGCCCTCGCCGGACGCCGGCTCCAGGATGTCGCAGAAGATCGCCATCGTGGACTGGGCAAAGAACGGGTCGATGTGAGCCGATTCCGGATCCAGCATCAGCGTCATGTCGGACTCGTTGATCGCCTTCCAGCCGGCGATGGAGGAGCCGTCGAACATGACGCCCTCGGCGAACATGTCCTCGTCGACGAGCGAGCAGTCCATGGTGACGTGCTGCATCTTGCCGCGCGGATCGGTGAAGCGCAGGTCAAGGAACTTCACGTCCTTGTCTTTGATCGTCTTAAGGACGTCGGTGGCAGTGCTCATTTGTACCTTCCTGGAATTCTCAAGAATCGAGCTGTGGTGATGGTCAGGCGTCCCGGCCCGGTCTTCGTGTTCAATCGTCGTGTTCGGGGCCAGCCTTTCGGCAGACGCAAAACGGGAAATTCGTGGTGGCGGAGCGCGGCCCGCGGGGGTGCCGCAAAGGGTCCGCCGGTCGTCGGATCAGATCGCGTCGTTGCCGGTCTCGCCCGTACGGATGCGGACGGCATCTTCGATGTTGAGGACAAAAATCTTGCCATCGCCGATCCGGCCGGTCTGCGCGGAGGTACGGATCGCCTCCACCGCCTTCTCGACCAGATCGTCGGTCAGGACGATCTCGACCTTAACCTTCGGCAGGAAATCGACCACATACTCGGCGCCCCTGTAGAGTTCCGTGTGGCCCTTCTGCCGACCGAAGCCCTTGGCCTCGGTGACGGTGATGCCCTGCAGGCCGACTTCCTGCAACGCCTCCTTCACTTCGTCTAGCTTAAAGGGTTTGATGATCGCTTCGATCTTCTTCATCGCCTCCCTTTCTCCGGGTCATGGTGGCGGGCACGGAGAAAGTCCGGCCCATCCCTTCGCCCAGGCAGAAAGCAGGGTTCATGCCAATAGACGTCCGACGCTGTCGAAACACGCATAGTCGCCGGTTTCGCCTGATTTTCGAGCAGCCGCCACAAGCTATATCTGTCCACGAGGGCGATATAGTGATGAAAATATAATCAATCTGCACATTGATTAATCGGAGTCGGACATTTTCCCCAGCGCCGCGTCGACAATTTCGGTCAAATTCGTCTTTGACGGGTGCGACGCCGCAATTGATCCCGGGCCGATGGTTGGCAGTGGATTTGCGCCGTGCGCCACCGGTAGGATGGTCCGGCGGGCAACCGATCAAAGAATGGGCATTACGGAATACTCTTCATGCAACAGGTGCTGAGCGTCGCGGAGATGGGCGAAGCCGACCGGCGAACGATCGCCGGCGGGCGCGCGGGAATCGACTTGATGGAGGCGGCGGGGCGGGCCGTCGCGGACGCGGTGGCGGCGCGCCAGCCGCTGGGCAAGCGGGTGCTCGTGCTGGCCGGACCCGGCAACAATGGCGGCGACGGCTTCGTGGCGGCGCGGATCCTGCGGCGGCGCGGCTACCCGGTCACCGTCGCGCTTCTTGGCGATGCCGCCAGGCTGAAGGGAGACGCGCGGCTCGCCTTCGAGGCGATGTGCCCCGAAGGCGGGACCGGTGTCAGACCGGACGTCGCCGCCGCCGAACCCGGTCTGGTGAAGGCCGCCGATGTGGTGATCGATGCGCTGTTCGGCGCCGGGCTCGACCGGCCGCTGGAAGGAGCCGCCGCCGCGCTGGTGGAGGCGGTCAACGCGCATGCCTCGGGCGCGCAGGATGGCAGAGAGGTCTTCGTGGTCGCCGTCGATCTGCCGAGCGGGGTTTCGGGCGATACCGGTGCGGTGATGGGTGTTGCGGTGCGTGCCGATGTCTCGGTCACCTTTTGCCGCAAGAAGCCGGGCCATCTGCTCTATCCGGGGCGCGGATTGTGCGGGCCGGTACGGGTGGCCGATATCGGCATTCCCGACAAGGTGGTGACCGGGATCGCGCCGACGGTTTTCGTCAATGAGCCGGACCTGTGGCGCGGGGCCTGGCGGCCGCCGCAGGTGGAGGGGCACAAATATGCGCGCGGCCATGCGGTCGTCGCCTGTGGTCCCGTCCATGCGACGGGAGCCGCGAGGCTCGCTGCCGGGGCGGCCCTGCGCGTCGGGGCCGGGCTCGTCACGCTCGCCTCGCCGGGTGAGGCGGTTGCCGTCAATGCCGCGCATCTGAGCGCGGTGATGATCCGGCCCGTTGACGGGGCCGGGGGCTTTTCCGCGATGCTGGAGGATCGACGGCTCAACGCGGTTGTGGTGGGGCCGGGATTTGGAGTTGGCGAAAAGGCGCGCGATTTCGTGTTCGCGGCCCTTGATGCGCCACGCGAGGCGGCCCGCATCCTGGTGCTCGACGCCGACGCGCTGACGAGCTTCGCCGAGGCGCCGGACGCCCTCTTTGAGGCGATCGCGGGCTCTTCGTGCCGGGACGTGGTGCTGACGCCGCATGATGGCGAGTTCGCGCGGATCTTTCCCGATCTCGCCCCCGATTTCGCCGGCGGGGCGTCACGGCTGGAACGGGCGCGGGCGGGGGCCCGCCGCAGCGGGGCGACGGTGCTTTTGAAGGGGCCGGATACGGTCATCGCGGCGCCGGACGGACGGGCGGCGATCAACGTCAACGCCACCGCCTGGCTTGCGACCGCGGGGGCTGGCGACGTACTGGCCGGAATCATCGCCGGACTGGGCGCGCAGGGGCTGTCCGGTTTCGATGCGGCGGCCATGGGAGCATGGTGTCACGGCGAAGCGGGATGCATTGCGGGGGCGGGCCTGATCGCGGAAGATCTGGCGCCATCGCTGAAGCCCGTGATCGAGCGGCTCGCAGCCGATTGTGACAGCGCGCCGAAGGACAATTGACTTCAACGCTTCAGTATGGGAGTACGACGCCGCCGATGCGGCTGTGGCGGAATTGGTAGACGCGCTTGGTTTAGGTCCAAGTGTCCCTGACGTGGGGGTTCGAGTCCCTCCAGCCGCACCATGGTCCCGTGTCGGACGATCCGTCATGCGCCTGGGCCCCGCCCGGCACACGTCCCGGTGATGATCACATGATCGGGGACCCCTTTGACGAGGGGAACGTGCTGCCGGAGAGCAGGGGCTTTCGGCGCATGGATCGCATCCAGTTGAGGCCCTTTGCCCGTTTATCGAACGGTCATCTCTTCGAACGCCGGAAACAACGGCGTTCCAGATCGAGGACGAAGAATACAACCATGCAGGTAACCGAAACCCTGTCGGACGGGCTGAAGCGGGAGCTCAAGGTCGTCATCCCGGCCGACGAGCTCGCCGGCCGGCTCGATACCTATCTCGAAGACCTCAAGTCGAAGGTCCGCATCAAAGGTTTCCGCCCCGGCAAGGTCCCGGCCGCGCATCTCAAGCGGCTCTACGGGCGTCAGGCGATGGCCGAGATCGTTTCCAACATGCTCAACGAGACCACGACCAAGGCGGTCGAGGATCGTAGCGAGCGCCCCGCGCTGCAGCCGGAAGTCGACCTGTCGGACGACGACGCGCAGAAGGTGCTCGAGGGCGAAATCGATCTCACCTACACGATGACCTACGAGGTTCTTCCCGAGATCGAGATCGGCAAGTTCGACGACATCGAGATCGAGCGCCCCATCGTCGAGATTTCCGACGAAGGCGTGATGGAGCAGGTCGAGCAGATCGCGGAGAGCAATCGTCCGTTCGAGGCCAAGACCGGCAAGACGCCGAAGGCCGAGGATGGCGACCGGGTCACGATGTCCTATGTCGGCAAGATCGACGGCGTGCCCTTCGACGGTGGTGCCGACGAGAACGGCCAGCTCGTGCTGGGTTCGGGCCGCTTCATTCCCGGCTTCGAGGAACAGCTCGTGGGCGTGAAGAAGGGTGAGGAAAAGGTCGTCACCGTTTCCTTCCCCGAGGATTATCAGGCAGAGCACCTGGCCGGCAAGGAAGCCACCTTCGACGTCACCGTGAAGGAGATCGAGGCTCCGGGCGAGCTGAAGGTGGATGACGAGTTCGCCAAGGGCCTCGGCCTTGAATCGCTCGACAAGCTGAAAGAAATCGTTCGCGGCCAGATCGAGGGCCAGTTCGGTCAGGCGACGCGCCAGAAGGTCAAGCGTCAGCTTCTCGACAAGCTCGACGAGCGCTTCGACTTCGCGCTGCCGGAAAAGCTCGTGGAGAACGAGTTCGAGAACATCTGGCGTCAGGTCGAGAACGACATGGCCCGCTCGGGCAAGTCCTTCGCGGACGAGGACACGAACGAGGAGGCCACCAAGGCCGACTACCGCAAGATCGCGGAACGCCGCGTGCGCCTGGGACTGGTTCTCTCCGAAATCGGCGAGAAGAACGAGATCCAGGTCACCGACGAGGAACTGCAGCGCGCCATGTACGAACAGGTGCGCCAGTACCCGGGCCAGGAGCAGCAGGTCTTCGACTACTTCAAGAAGACCCCCGCCGCGCTCGCCGGCCTGCGTGCCCCGATCTACGAGGACAAGGTCGTCGATTATCTTCTGGAGCTTGCCAAGGTGACCGACAAGGTCGTCACCAAGGAAGACCTTCTGAAGGCCGACGAAGAGGACGAGGACGCGGCCGAAAAGGCCTGATCCACATTTGATCGAGGGGGCGAACCTTAGCGTTCGTCCGCCGGAAACAGACATGCCCCGCCCGTCGCTCGCAGACCGGCGGGGCATTCGTCTGTTGAAAGGGGCCGTTTGCCCACCCGGGCCGTTCTTCCGCCCGGACCCGCCGCGCGCGCGGCGCTTGAACGGGCGGCGGGCTCTGTTAAGGATAAGGGACGGTTGGCGGGACGTTGATGCCGGCGGAAATGATCGGACCTTTCAGGGCGGGCGATCATCCCCTATGTATTGAGGGCACCGCGGCGACTCGTGAGCCGTCTTCGTGCGATCGCGGGATGACCGGGGATTGCCTGAGGCGGCCGGGACGGCCCGGCGGACCAAGTTTACGAGCGCTCTCGCAAAGCGCCGAGTGATGGACCACACATGAAAGATCCTGTCGATTTCTACATGAGCACGCTGGTTCCGATGGTCGTGGAACAGACCAATCGCGGCGAACGCTCGTATGACATTTTTTCCCGCCTGTTGAAGGAACGCATCATCTTCATCACCGGCGGCGTCGAGGACCAGATGGCGACGCTGGTCTGTGCGCAGCTGCTGTTCCTGGAAGCGGAAAACCCGACCAAGGAGATCGCCCTCTACATCAATTCGCCCGGCGGACTGGTGACGGCGGGGCTGGCGATCTACGATACGATGCAGTTCGTGCGGCCGGAAATCTCCACGCTGTGCATTGGCCAGGCCGCCTCGATGGGTTCGCTTCTGCTGGCCGCCGGCGCGCCCGGTTCGCGCTTCGCGCTGCCGAACGCGCGGGTGATGGTGCATCAGCCCTCGGGCGGTTTCCGCGGCCAGACGTCGGATATCATCCTGCACGCGCAGGAGATCATCAACATCAAACGCCGTCTGAACGACATCTATGTCAAGCACACCGGCCGCAAGCTGGAAGACATTGAAGCCGCGCTGGAGCGCGACAATTTCATGACGGCCGACATGGCGAAGGACTTCGGTATCATCGACAAGGTCATTCAGGACCGTTCGTCGCTGGCCGATGAAGAAGACTCCTGAGTTTTGCGGCGCTGCGTACGCCGTGGCGCGAGCCGGGTCCGAGAAACCGGTTCGCGTTCGTCGCTGGGGAAAGTTGGCTCCTGCGACACGGGTTTAAGCGAATCTTGATTTTTCGGATGGAAGCATGGTTGGATTCGTTGATGTGCTGCGTAAAAATGCGGTGTTTTGGCGGGTTCGCACGAGGTAAGTCAATCGGCCTGGGGCACAAGGCACAAAGGTGCCTTAATGCCGTGCTGATACAAGCGGGGGCGACAAGGCTTCCGAACGATGCGGGGTTGATCGAATGAGCAAGACCAGCGGCAGCGACACCAAGAACACCCTCTACTGCTCCTTCTGCGGAAAGAGCCAGCATGAGGTGCGCAAGCTTATCGCCGGCCCGACGGTCTTCATCTGCGACGAGTGTGTGGAACTGTGCATGGACATCATTCGCGAGGAGAACAAATCCTCGCTGGTGAAGTCGCGTGAGGGCATTCCGACACCGCAGGAAATCCGCCAGGTTCTCGACGATTACGTCATCGGCCAGTTCGAGGCCAAGAAGGTCCTCTCCGTGGCCGTGCACAACCACTACAAGCGGTTGAGCCACGCGGCGAAGAACAACGACGTCGAACTCGCCAAGTCGAACATTCTGCTCGTCGGGCCGACCGGCTGCGGCAAGACGCTGCTTGCCCAGACGCTGGCGCGCATTCTCGACGTGCCGTTCACCATGGCCGACGCGACCACGCTGACGGAAGCCGGTTACGTGGGCGAGGATGTGGAAAACATCATCCTGAAGCTGCTGCAGTCGGCCGACTACAACGTCGAGCGCGCCCAGCGCGGCATCGTCTACATCGATGAGGTCGACAAGATCTCGCGCAAGTCCGACAACCCGTCGATCACGCGCGACGTGTCGGGCGAGGGCGTGCAGCAGGCCCTGCTGAAGATCATGGAAGGCACGGTCGCCGCCGTTCCGCCTCAGGGCGGGCGCAAGCATCCCCAGCAGGAGTTCCTGCAGGTGGACACGACCAACATCCTGTTCATCTGCGGCGGCGCGTTTGCCGGCCTCGACAAGATCATTTCCGATCGCGGCACCAAGACCTCCATCGGCTTCAAGGCCAAGGTGAAGGCGCCGGGCGAGGAAAAGGCGGGCGAGCTGTTCCGCCTGCTGGAGCCGGAAGACCTGCTGAAGTTCGGCCTCATTCCCGAATTCGTCGGGCGTCTGCCGGTCATCGCGACGCTGGAAGACCTCGACGAGGAAGCGCTGATCCAGATCCTGACCGCGCCGAAGAACGCGCTGGTCAAGCAGTACCAGCGCCTGTTCGAAATGGAAGACGTCGAACTGACCTTCCAGGAGGAGGCGCTGCGCTCCATCGCCCGCAAGGCGATCGATCGCAAGACCGGCGCTCGCGGCCTCAGGTCGATTCTCGAGGCCATCCTGCTCGACACCATGTTCGAGCTTCCCGGCCTCAAGGACGTCAAGCAGGTTGCGATCTCGGCGGAAGTCGTCGAGGGCAAGGCCCAGCCGCTCTATATCTATGAAGACAGAGCGGAAACGTCTGCGACGTCGGCCTGACCGGCGGCCCGTTGAGGCATCCGTTACCGCGCCGGCCAGGGTGCGGACCGCAGAATGCAGGGGAGGGGTGTCGGCCAGCCTTGACACCTCACCCCCGGCTCGCCACCTAATGGATGAGCCAGCGGCTAGGGATCGCGGGTGCCGCCTCCAAGAGGGGCTTCCGCGGTTGGCTTGATTGAACCGTTCCCGCGCATCTCGGCAAGGTTGTCTGCCTCGGGGCGTCAACCTTTCGATGTGTCAGTTCCGCGCCCGTGGGACTGTTTCGCCGGGTCCGGTGCCGCAAGATGTGTCCCCACGCATTCCTCCCTGTGCCGGGACACTGTGAGAGAGGACAAGAAATGAGCGACCTCGAAACGCGGGCGGGAGCGGCCGGCACGAACGTCTACCCTGTTCTGCCGCTCCGTGACATCGTCGTCTTTCCGCACATGATCGTGCCGCTCTTCGTCGGGCGGGAGAAGTCCATTCGCGCGCTTGAGGAAGTGATGCGGGCGGACAAGCAGATCCTGCTCGCCACCCAGAAGAACGCCAGCGACGACGATCCCGAACCCTCGCAGATCTACGAGATCGGCACGCTTGCCACCGTGCTGCAACTGCTGAAGCTGCCCGACGGCACCGTGAAGGTGCTGGTGGAAGGCGGCGGGCGCGCGGAGATCACCTCCTTTACCGACCGCTCCGACCTCTACGAGGCGGAAGCCGCCTCGCTTGACGAGGAAGCCGGGGAGCCGGTGGAAGTTGAGGCGTTGGCCCGCTCCGTGGTCAGCGAGTTCGAGAATTACGTCAAGCTCAACAAGAAGGTTTCGCCGGACGTCATCGGTGCGGCGACGCAGATCGAGGACTACGCCAAGCTTTCCGACACGATCGCCTCGCATCTGGCGATCAAGATTCCGGAAAAGCAGGCGATCCTCGCGATCACCTCCGTGCCGGAGAGGCTGGAGCGCGTGCTTTCGCTGATGGAAAGCGAAATCTCCGTGCTGCAGGTGGAAAAGCGCATCCGCTCGCGCGTCAAGCGCCAGATGGAAAAGACCCAGCGCGAGTACTACCTCAACGAGCAGATGAAGGCGATCCAGAAGGAGCTGGGCGACGGCGAGGATGGCCGTGACGAGCTGGCCGAGCTGGAAGAGAAGATCGAGAAGACGAAGCTCTCCAAGGAGGCCCGCGAAAAGGCGCAGGCCGAGATGAAGAAGCTGCGCCAGATGAGCCCGATGTCGGCGGAAGCCACCGTTGTGCGCAACTATCTCGACTGGATTCTCTCCATTCCGTGGGGCAAGAAGTCTCGCGTGAAGAACGATCTCTCCTATGCCGAGAAGCTGCTCGATTCCGAGCACTACGGGCTGGAGAAGGTCAAGGAGCGGATCGTCGAGTATCTCGCCGTTCAGCAGCGCGCGAACAAGCTGAAGGGCCCGATCCTGTGCCTGGTCGGCCCTCCGGGCGTCGGCAAGACCTCGCTCGGCCAGTCGATCGCCAAGGCCACGGGCCGCGAATTCGTGCGCGTGTCGCTCGGCGGCGTGCGTGACGAGGCGGAAATCCGCGGCCACCGGCGCACCTATATCGGCTCGATGCCCGGCAAGGTCATCCAGTCGATGCGCAAGGCCAAGAAGTCCAACCCGCTCTTCCTGCTCGACGAGATCGACAAGATGGGCATGGATTTCCGCGGCGACCCGTCCTCGGCCCTGCTTGAGGTGCTGGATCCGGAGCAGAACTCCACCTTCATGGATCACTACCTGGAGGTCGAGTACGATCTGTCCAACGTGATGTTCGTGACCACGGCCAACACGCTGAACATTCCGGGCCCGCTGATGGACCGCATGGAGATCATTCGCATCGCCGGTTACACCGAGGATGAGAAGGTCGAGATCGCGCGTCGTCACCTGCTGCCCAAGTCGGAGCGGAACCACGGCCTGAAGAAGGGCGAGTTCGAGATCGACGATGCGGCGCTCAGGCTGATGATCCAGCGCTACACCCGGGAGGCGGGCGTTCGTAATCTGGAACGCGAGCTCTCCACGGTGGCGCGCAAGGCTGTCAAGTCGCTGATCATGGACAAGAAGACCGAGATCCGCGTGACGGCCGACAACCTGGAGGATTTCCTGGGTGTGCCCCGCTTCCGCCACGGCGAAGCGGAGCGCGAGGACCAGGTCGGTGTGGTGACGGGTCTTGCCTGGACCGAGGTCGGCGGCGAGTTGCTGACCATCGAAGGCGTCATGATGCCTGGCAAGGGCAAGATGACGGTGACGGGCAACCTGCGCGACGTGATGAAGGAATCGATTTCGGCGGCCGCATCCTACGTGCGCTCGCGGGCGGTCGATTTCGGCATCGAGCCGCCGCTCTTCGACAAGCGGGACATTCACGTCCACGTGCCGGAGGGGGCGACGCCGAAGGACGGTCCGTCCGCCGGTATCGCCATGGCGACGGCCGTTGTCTCGATCATGACCGGCATCGCCGTGCACAAGGATGTCGCCATGACCGGCGAGATCACGCTTCGTGGCCGGGTTCTGCCGATCGGCGGGCTGAAGGAGAAGCTGCTCGCGGCTCTTCGCGGCGGCATCAAGAAGGTGCTTATCCCGGAAGAGAACGCCAAGGATCTGGCCGACATTCCCGACAATGTGAAGAGCGGAATGGAGATCATTCCGGTCTCGCGGGTGGGCGAGGTGCTCCAGCATGCGCTGGTGCGGATGCCGGAGCCGATCGAATGGGATGTCGAGGCGCAGGACAAGAAGGCCGCGGCCGCCCAGGTGGTGGCCGAGGATGACGCGTCCGCGTTGACGACGGCGCACTGATCCGTCCATCTGTCCGCAACGAAAATGAAAAAGGCCCCGGTCGCATCCGACCGGGGCCTTTTGTTTTCGCCGCCCCTTTTGGTGCTTACCCGGTGTCGCGGAGACCTCCGTTCGACGGGGGTTGCGGTCGGGAGAATGGCGAGCGGTTCTGGGATCCTGGCGCCGTATCCTGGCGCCGGGTCGGGGGCGGTCCAGGAGTGGGCCGTCGGTGGGCCGGGGGCGGGCGTCGAATGCGCCCTTCCAATCGCGTCAAAACGCCTGAGTCGTGCCGTTTCGCGGGTTGTTCACGCGTACGTTTCTCGCCGTGGAACCGCTCGAGTTTCGCCGTAATCGGCATTTGTGCGGTGCAATCTTCGTGAATATCCCCAAATTCGTATCGAAAAACCCGCAGGAGTGGCGGAATTCTGCGATTTTCTCTTGCGTTGGGTTGCGTTTCCCGTGAGTGTCGCTCGCGCGGATCCTAGCGCGAATCGACGGCGATCCGCCATTTGCATGAAAGGAACTGCTATGAACAAGAATGATCTCGTGGCCGCCGTTGCCGAGAAGAGTGGCCTGTCCAAGGCGCAGGCTGGCGACGCCGTTGACGCCGCTTTCGCCGCGATCACCGAGACGCTGAAGAGCGGCGGCGAAGTCCGTATCATCGGGTTCGGCAATTTCATGGTTTCCGAGCGCGCGGCCACGGAAGGTCGTAACCCGCGCACCGGCGACCCGATCCAGATCCCGGCGTCGAAGACACCGAAGTTCAAGGCCGGCAAGGGCCTGAAGGATGCGGTCAACAGCTGATAAGCTCTGACTGATCTTGGGAAAAGCCCCGCGGCGCGCTGCGCCGACGGGGCTTTTTCGCAAGCCGCCTTTGCGCAGGAATGTGCGCGCCAAAGGGCGTCGATTGTCTTGCAATCCGCGCGCTTTGCTTATAAACGGACGCACGCTGTCGCGCCCGATGAGGGGTGGATGGCACATGCACGGCGCGCCAGGCGCGCCTTCAACATGATCGGGCGGTTAGCTCAGTTGGTAGAGCGCCTCGTTTACACCGAGGATGTCGGGAGTTCGAGTCTCTCACCGCCCACCATATTTTCAATGACTTGGCCTGTGTAGCGGTGTGTATTTCTTTCGCCCCGCTCAGAAACCGCTCTGAAACGGTGTCAAAGCTGCCGCCCGGGGCGTCTTGAGACCGCATCCGCCGCGCTGCGCTGATGGTCCCGGGTGGTGGTGCCCGTAGACGTCATTCAGCATCTTCACCGACATCCCCAGAAATCCGGCGAACTGGTAGAGGTCCGCTTTGTTCTGCATGCCCCATGTCGCTGTCGTGTGCCTCAAGGTGTGAGGAACAACGTCAGGGCCAAGGCCTGCGTCCTCCCGGCTGTTGGCCCACGCCTTGCGGACAGAGAGCATTGGCTTCCCGTCCCGGTGGATGACGCGCGTCCCGATTCCGTCCAGCGCCTTCCAGCGTTTCAGGTGAGGCAGGAGGCGGGACGGTATTCGGACAGGCGGGCGGCGCTTGGTCGACGCATCGAGTGGGCTGCATAAGGGCGGGGGAAGCATGGAAAAGCGCTGGTACGTCATCCGGGCCAATCCGCGCTGCGAGCGCCGGGCGATTGTCTCACTCGCTGAGGCCGGAATTGAAGCCTTCTGCCCGATGCAGCAGGTTCGCCGCAAGCGGGTGATCTGCGGCAAGCGGCGGACGAAGGACGTGGAAATGTCGCTGTTCAGCGGATACGTGTTCGTGGCGTTCCCGGCGGATGATCTGGCGTTCGGCGCGGCTAGGAAATGCGATGGCGTTGCGCAGTTCATCGCGGCGCACGGCCGCCCGGTCGAGATCCGCGCGGACCGCGTCGAAGCGCTTCAGGTCGCCCAGGACATGGGCATGTTCGATTTCCGAAAGGCCCGGCAGCGTGTTCAATTCGAGATCGGGGAACAGGTCGTCATCCGGTCGGGATGGCTGGACGGGCAGGAGGCGACGGTGGAGGTCATCAACAGCAAGACGGTCGGTGTGTCGCTGGGGACAGGCTTGCGGGTGGTGGTGGATGCCGAAGGAGTGGAGAGGGCGGCTTAGCTCCCCGCGGCGTCCGGCTTCGCGCCACCAGCGAAAGGGCTCAAGCGGCTGTCTCCAGGCGTTCCACCTTGATCTTCGCCTCATTCTCGCGGGCCTTCGCAAGGTCATATGCCGTCTGCATCTTCAAAAGCGTATCCGCTCTCACGCCGAATGCTCTTTCGAAACGGAGCGCCATTTCGGCAGACAGATTTGCCTTGCCGTTCAACAGCGCGCTCAATGCCTGTCGCGACACGCCGAGATGCTCCGCAAGGGCGGTCACGCTTATCCCAACCGGCTCGACGATTTCCGTCTTCAGCCAGTCTCCGACATGAACTGCGATCGAAGGATGCATCCTAAGAGCCATGATAATCCTCCAGATCCATATCGATCAGGGCATTGTCTGCGTCGAGACGAAATGTCAGCCGTCAGTTTCGCGTCACGGTCATTGACCAGGTTCCGTTGCGATCGCCGGTCAACTCGTGAAATCCATAGTTTGGCGGCGTCGATAGCTCCGCCAAACTCTCGGCCGCATCGATGAAAGCGAGCATCTTTCGTACTTGCATCGTATCGCCGACAATGCCCTTGGGATTGCCCGTTTCAAAGAAACGTCGCAGCGCCTTGTGCCTGATGCTCTCAATCCTCATTGATGCGAAGGTAGAGGCGGTCGAGCGACAGCGTCAAGCGACACGTGACAGTTTACGTTATCCGATGCTGTTTAAGGCGGCCGGGGAATGGACTCCGGGCGTGGCTTGAAAGCCGAGATTTTATAAACGCGGACCCGCATCTAGAATAATGAATATAACTTCATGAATTATAATATTTTATTAAAAAAATCTATAATTAATTGAGTTTAAAAAGTTTTCTTAATCCTTCATATTCTAACAAACGCGCATATTCTCGATAGGCGACATCATCTATTGAAGATACTTGTTCCATAAAATTTGTAAGTGTAATCGTGTTCGATCTAAAAGAAATTATGGAATATATTAGTTTTTCTACATTATTGCTAAAGGGCTGATAATTATCCAAGAATTCTTTCAGTTGTTCCTTCGTTAGCAGCAAGAGCCAAGCCCTAATATAGCGCTTCGTGGGCTCATCAGGGCAATCGATGAACTGAGCCATTCTTTTGTTCGCTGCCGCATCAAAAAAGCCGTGGCTATAAATCAAATTAATACATAGCCGATTAAGAATTAAATCGCCACGATCAAATATCGCATCAACACTACGATATATTCTATTCAATTTAACGTTAGATGCTGTATCCAAAATTCGTATGCCTGCAATGACATTGTATTTTTTTTCAGAAATAAGTAATTTGTCTATTTCAATAATATTATTTTCGTCGATTAAACCATATATTTTTTCTTCTTGCTCGACAGAATATTCAACATTTTTAGAATTAATTATGTTTTTTACTAAATCCGAAACCGACGAGTTTTTCGATTTCATCGCATCTATCCTTGGCCCGTTAAGTCGTAAACCTGCATAACCACTGTTTACGCAGACAGTGTTTTGAGAGGTTTAACGCCTCGTATCTTGGTCAGCGTCGTCTCTTCCTCCACCTCGATTACCGTCTTTTTCCCCTTTGCCTCCTTCACTACCGTCTTCTCCATTGCCACCGTCACCGTCGTTTTTTTCTTTATCTCTATTTCGCGCTGCCTCTAGGGCGTCTCTAAAAGCACGCTCTCTTTCAGCTATTTCAAGCGATTTCTTTTCCTTCTCGATTCGTGCTCTATAACCGGCTCGTTCAGCTGGGGTAAGTCCGTATTTATTTTCCGCATATTCCTCTTCTCGCTGTCGAATGCTCTTTTTGACCGTTTCATTATAATCAGCCAATTCTTCATCAGACGCCCCGGTAATATCATCAGCTGAGGGTACGTCGCCGTGTATTTTCCCGCTGGACGTAACCTCAACCCCTAAAGGGTGCGCATCTTCATAATCAGGATTTGTATTCTGATTTAAAATCGCGGTATCATCATAATATGAAGCAACAATAGCGGCAATGGCTACCGCTCCGACCACTGCGGCATACACCGCTAGCCCTGCATCGCCCACGCATCCTGCTACGCAATGCCCGCTCGGATCCTTCTGCAGGATCGGATTGTTCAGCCCATACGCATACCTGTTCGTGCCCACGGCCGGGTCCGTCGGGTCCCACCAGTCCGGCTGGATGAACCGGGCGAGGACCGGGTCGTAGTAGCGGGCGTTGAGATACGTCAGCCCCACCTCTGGATCGTCGCGCTCGCCGATCCACCCCTTGCTCTCGCGGATCGTGGCGGTCTGGACGTCCAGGACATGGGCATGTTCGATTTCCGCAAGGCCCGGCAGCGGGTTCGGTTCGAAATTGGGGAACGGGTCGTCATCCGCTCGGGATGGCTGGACGGGCAGGAGGCTACCGTGGAGGTCGTGAACAGCAAGACGGTTGGCGTGTCGCTGGCGACGGGCTTGCGGGTCGTGGTGGATGTTGAGGGGGGGGGGCCACATGATTGGCGTTGTGGTGTGCCCGAAAACGCGCGTCGATACTCTGGAGGGCGCTGTCATCTGCGTGCACAAGACTTGCGGTTGCCGCGTGACCCTTCACAAGGGATAGAGGCCAAATATATCTGGAGACGCGCTTTCGACGGCCTTGGAATCACGTAGGGTCATCTAAATTGGGAAGTCCAGTTGAAATGCATGCCTGATTAGCGAATGATCGGGGTATTGCGAGCAGCAAGCGGCGCGGCCTTTTCGGACTTGGCGCGGGCCGTAAGGGGGATTGATGACCGGACCAGACGCGCGGCACGCCAAACGGCGCGTGGTCTTTGCCTTGATCTTGGTTGCGGTCCTTGCGACGTTGTTCGGGACCCTGTCGCGCTTGTCACAACTCGATGAAAAGGCGATGATATCGGACGCCATCCAGCTTCAGAGCCCGTTCTCCCCGGTCATCCCTGTCATACCGGTCTATCAGCGCATAGCCACGACCACAGCAAACCGGATGGACGCCAACAAGACGGGCATGGCATTCGGAATGCTGATCGTGACCGCCTTCCTGATGCAGTTGGGCTGCCGGCAAAGGCGTAGGTCAGCTGACGGGGGCTCTAACCCGGTTCTCGCCAACATAATATCGGCCCGCGCCGTTTCGTTATTGGGGGCAACGATCGTCGTTCTCGGCAGCGTTGGCGGTGTGGCGGTGAACAGCGACCGTTCCTCGCAGAGCCCGCGGGCGCTTGACATCCTTTGGGGGCTGGAACAGCTGATCCTGCCGGCGGCGGCTGAGGCGGCGGAAATATCGTCCGATCGCCCGATCCGCATTACATCGCGCCTTTTCGCCCCGCGTTCGCCCGGCTATGAGACGGTCTTCCAGCGCGTTGAGGCGTCAACCCGCGGCATCGATAAGCCACTGGAATTGTCGATGAAAGACATGTGGCCGCCGTTCTGGGAAGGGCGCAGCCTGTCGACCGGCGATATCGACCATGACGGCGATCTCGATCTAGTGATCGCCTCCACCGAACGCGGCGTCTATATCTACAAAAATGACGGCGCCGGCAGGTTCAGTCGGCTGCCGTACAAGTCTGGTCCGCTGGCCGATCTGGACGTCTTCAACGCCGCACTGGTCGATATCGACAACGACGGCTGGCTCGACCTGTTTCTCGCCACATACCTGGACGGCAATTTCGTCGTTCTCAACCGGCAGGGCACCTTCGTCACCGAGAAGCTGCAAAGGGTGGCCAACCGCGACGACGCGATACTGTCAATTTCGCTGAGCTTCGCCGATTTCGACCGCGACGGCGACCTCGACGTCGCCCTGGGTAACTGGGCCGCCGGCTGGTATCGGCGCATCCCCGGCGAGGAATCGCGCAACCGGTTGATATTCAACGAAAACGGCACGCTGGATGGCAGTCACTTCGCCGAGCTGCCGGGTCTGCCCGGCGAAACGCTCGTCATGCTGTTCAGCGATATAGACTTGAACGGCACCGCCGATCTGTTGGTCGGCAACGATTTCGAACTGCCGGATTATATCTATCTCGGTGACGGACAGGGCGGCTTCAGCGCCGTCACCCGGGCTGACAACCTGATCCCGCACACCACCACTACCACTATGGCAATAAAGACGGCGGATCTTCACAACGACGGGATGCCGGAGATTTTTTTCGCGCAGATCGCCGGGCGGTCGTCGCTTGTGTCCGAGCGACTGAAAATGCAGGCTCTGTCGAAATACTGCGATGCCATCGAAGACACTGCGGCCAAGGCGCTCTGCCTCCGTAACATGGCCATCAAGTCCTGGTACAAATCCGGCAACCGGTTCGATCCGGTCTATGCGGCCAAATGCCAGGAGCTCAAGGGCGCACTGCAGGCCGAGTGCAAGGCGATGCTGGTCAAGGATCTGGCGATCCAGAAACAGGATCCGACGATCTGTGCCCTGATCCCTGCCGACCAGAGAACCACGCGCGCCTTTTGCGACATCCATTTCAAGCCATGGGAGAGGCCGCAGCAAGCGGATTTCGATACCACGATCCGCCAGATCCTGCGCACGAACGTCCTGCTGACCTGGCAGGGCGGCGCCTATACCGACACCGCCTCGGCCGAGGGGCTCGAGATCGGCGGCTGGTCCTGGGACACCAAAATCGCAGATTTCGACAATGATGGCTGGCAGGACGTCTATATCGTCAACGGTACTTGGGTCCCGAACGAGGTCAGTCCGTCAAATCTGTTCTTCCGCAATAGGGGCGATGGAACCTTCACCGAGGCTTCCGGCCCCTTCGGGCTGGAGGATTACCTGATGACCGCCAGTGCGGTGGCTTTCGACATGGACCATGACGGGGACCTCGATATCATCACCCAACCGGTCAACGGCCCGGTGGCGCTGTTTCTCAACGGTTCTCAGACGGGCAATGCCATCGAGGTGGAACTGCGCGATGCCAAAGGCAACAGCCACGGGCTGGGGGCGCGGTTGGTCGCCGAATTGCCCGATGGCACCCGGATGATGCGCGAGCTGCAATCGGGCGGCGGCTTCATGTCGTTCGATGCCCCGGCGGCGCATTTCGGACTTGGCGATGCTGGCGAAATCGCTCGTCTCACGGTCCACTGGGCCGACGGTGGGGTGACCGAAATCACCAGTCCCCTTGCCGCTGGTGCCAGCTATCGCATCACCCGCGACTGATGCACGGCACCTCGGGGGGCGGCTCCGCATCTCCTGTGCCGCCACCCAAGAGGAGCGGAACAAAAAACGCTTGGAACGGCACTTTCGATGAATGTAACCTTAGGGAAAGCAAGCTCAGGCGAGGAATGCCGTGTGATATCCGTTCGAGCAAAATTGTACGCTTGTCTGTTATCCGTGACCATGGTTGCGCCTGCCATGGCGCTCGATTTGCCCGACCCGTTGACGCTTGATGATTTTATCCGGTTTGAACCGGCCCAGGTGCAACTTGGCCAGTTGCTATTTTACGACAAGATTCTCTCTGGCAACCAGAATATCGCCTGTGCCACCTGCCATCATCACGACTTCAACGGCGCCGACGGTGTAAGCCTTGGTATCGGTGAGGGTGGCGTCGGGCTTGGCATGCATCGTTCTGGCGGAACCGGGGCCGATCGAATCCTCGAACGCGTGCCGCGCAATGCGCCGGCCCTTTGGAATCTGGGGCATCGGGATGTCAGGTTCATGTTTCTTGATGGGCGGGTCGAGGTTTCCGACGATTTCGGCAACGGTTTCAGGACCCCGGCCTGGATATTTCTGCCAAAGGGGCTGAATTCGGCCCTTGCGGCGCAGGTTCTGTTCCCGATGGCTTCGGAAACGGAAATGGCCGGGCAGCCCGGCGAGAACCTGATCGCGGGGGCAGCGTATGAAGGCGCGCATTACGTCTGGCCGCTGATCGCGGAACGTGTTCGCAATGTCGATGCCTATGTCCCGATGTTCATAGACGCCTTCGACAATGTGAATGAGGCTTCCGACATCACGATCGTCGAAATCGCCAACGCCATCGCCGCTTTCGAGGGTACGGAGTATCGCAATTTCGATAGCCCCTTCGACAAATACCTCGAGGGTGACGAAACGGCCCTGAATGATGCGCAAAAGCGCGGGATGGAACTGTTTTACGGCAAGGTCGGCTGCTCGAATTGCCATGCGGGACCGATGCTGTCGAACCAGAGCTTTCAGGCGCTGGCGCTGCCGCCGTTCGGTCCGGGGCGCACTTTGCTGAACGACCCGATTGCCCGCGATGTGGGCCGCATGGCCGTTTCCGATGTGCCTGAGGATGCTTACCGCTTCCGCGTGCCATTCCTGCGAAATGTCGCGCTGACAGCGCCGTATGGCCATGATGGCGCCATGCCGACGCTTGAAGCGATGGTGCGCCATCACCTCAAACCGCGGGAAAGCAATGTCGAGTGGCGCGCCGAGATGGCGATCCTGCCGCCTGTTCCGTGGCTCGCCTCCAGCGATTTCGCTCTGTGTGACAACGTGGCAGAGAATGATCGGGTCCGGTCCAGGGTCGATATCGATCTGCCGTCCGTCACCGACGCCGAGATTGCAGATATCGTTGCATTCCTGAATGCGTTGACCGGAGAAACCGCACTACAACGCCCGATGGGTCGCCCCGACACGGTGCCCAGCGGCCTGCCCGTTGATTAGGAGTGTCTGCGGGCTGACTGCGGGCTCGCTGTCACTCGGGAAAATTCGCGGGCGACGCATACAAAGCCGAACGTGAACGGATGCGAGCCAGTTCCGCCTTGCTCCGCCCCGTGGCCGGGATCACATCTTCCCGCAGGATTTCGCCCGGATGCGTCGGGCAACGATTAGGATTGCGAGCCATAGGGGCCTCTCGGTGGTATTCTCGGGATCACGCTGCGTTCAGGTCTCGCCGCGCAAGGTCTGCAAGATAGGCTGAGCGCGTCAGCTTCCTTGCTTTTGCGGCTTCGTCGATGGCATCGAGAAGGCCCCCATCCAAGGTGATGTTTGCCTTTTTTGTCCGGCCTGAGAGTGTGAGCCACGGCACGGCGATCAGGAACGCGCCCTTTGCCAGCTCGGCTTTGACCTCTGGATCATTATTGATCTCGATGACGGACCGAGCCTGAGGCGCTGCCTCGTCCTCAAGGTACAGTGCCAGAGCCTCTTGCGCATTCGTGATCAGGTCTTCCTCGGAATCGGCTGCGGCAAAGCATCCTGGGAGATCCGGAAACTGAATGCCGAAGGCGCTTCCTTCGTCCTGATGGACAAGAGCGAAATAGAGCTGCATTGTCTTTCACTCGGTCTTCTGCCCTAACAGGCCTGCGCCAACACCGGGACATTGGAGACGTCAACGTTCTGTTCGGCGTTCCATGCATCGTAGGAACCTTGCAGCCGGATCCAGAAGAGCGGTTCGTTCCCGAACAGCTTCCCGAGCCGGACTGCCACTTCGGGGCTTACCGGCTTGCGCTCAGACAAGATGTCATAGAGATGCTGGCGCGAAATCCCGAGCATGCGAGCCAGTTCCGCCTTGCTCCGACCCGTGGCCGGGATCACATCCTCCCGGAGAATTTCCCCCGGATGGGTCGGGCAACGATTAGGATTGCGAGCCATAGTGGCCTCCTAGTGATATTGTTCAAAGTCGAGGACGTAAGCATCACCGTCTCTGAATTCGAAAGTGATGCACCAGGGCCCGTTCACATGGACGGTGTAGCGTTGGGGGGCGAAGCCCTGCAGGATATGGAAATCGAACCCCGGCAAGTTCATGTCTTCCGCCACAGATGCGGCATCCAGGGCATCCAAACGACGCAAGATGCGCTTCTGCATCCTTGAATCGATACGCGATTTTCCGGCTTCCCATAATGCGCGAAGCTGCTTGTTTGCGAACGTCCTGATCATGAAATGGAATGTAAGCGAACGGCTGACAAGTGTCAACTGGTAGCTTACATATTTGCCGAAGTTGGGGCGCTCCAAATCAGTAGTCATGATCGTTTGCCGAAAACTAGGTATGCCGCTGTAGATCGGGAAAATGAAAGGCCCAACTCCAAAAACCGAAGTGCTTGACGTCACCCTCAAAAGTTCCTATTTTGTTCTCGTGATTTGCAGGGCTGATGCGTTCGTGCCCCGGTCGCGCTGGCAGGCGATAGCCGATTGACGCAGTGAATGCGGAGCCAGCCGCGAGGGGGAATGCGCCCTGAGATATCTTCCCCCTTCAGCTTTCCGGTTTTGAACGACTGCCGCTCTCAGCCCGGCATTGCGCCGGTGCGATGTGCCGGTGGCTGACCGGGTTCAAAAGGCAACTTCCCAATGGCCGATACCAGGATCGTGACGCTGACGCCTCAATGGCAGGCGCTGACGAAAGCCGGGCAGGGGGTCTATTGGTCGCCGCTCTTCCCGTCGAGTTCGAAGGCGCCTGTGTTCTACGAGATCTTCCAGGGCGCCACGGTGCCGGATGCAGGCACGCGCGGACATCAGGCGGTCATCGGTGGTTAGCCTCTCGCGCTCCCGGCGCTGGCGAGATTGTCTATGCCTGTGCTCTGAGCCCTACCTACACGGTCCATCTGGCGGTGACCGCCGCCGGCTGACGTCACGCATTGCGAGGGCTCCGCCTACTACGCCAGATCAAAAGAAGCCAACGCAGGCACGCTGTGTGTGATCGGGCGTTTCGTGCTCACCTCCGCCGATCGGTCGAGTTTCGGCAATACGTCTGGGCCTTGCCGGTCTGGCGCTCACCTCCGGTTCCGCGTTCGCTGCAGATGCCAACTGGATCTCGACCGTGACGGGCTTCTGGTCCGACAACGCGGCGACGATCTGGAGCGTGATCGCCTCGCTCGTGCTCATCGCCAACGCCATCACGGCGGCGACCGCCAGCAAGAGCGATAACAGGTGGTGGGGCTATGTGCTGGCCGTGCTGAATTTCCTGGCCCTCAACTTCGGCAAGAACACCAATGCCGACGCGGTGGCGACGATCGGCAACGCCTATGCCTCGAACGCCGCGATCGTTGCCGGGCGTGACGGCGAGGATGCCGGTTCGTCCCCGGCCGCGTAACCGCTCATGACGTGGCTCAAGATCATCCTGGCCGCGCTCTCGCTGCTCCGGAAGTTCGTCGGGTTCCTTAGCGACAGGCAACTCCTCGAGGCCGGAGCGGCGGAGGCGATTGCGGCCCAACTGGAGGCGTCGAGGGATGCCGCGAACAAGGCCGAGGCTGCGTCTGCTGCCGCCATTGCTCGGTTTGATGCTTCTGGCGGGGTGCCAGACGACAGCGACCCGAACCTTCGAGACTGATGTCTCTGAGGCCTGCGGCGGTGCGTTGCAGCCGATCCGCTATTCGCGAAACGACACGAGAGAGATCCGGCGCCAGATCGTTGGACTGAACACGGCGATCGAAAGCCTGTGTGGGGATGCGCGAAATGAATGAGGCCGATTTAGCAGCCATGCGGCAACTGGTGAAAGAGGCGAGCCGGGAAGGGACGGGCGAAGCGCTGCGGCGCGCGGGTGTCGACGTTGACGACCTGCGCGCCAGTCAGGCCGACATGCTGTTCCTGCGGCAGGCCCGAAAAGGCGCGGAAGCCATGAAGGGCAGGATGATCACGGTGTTTCTGACCGCCGCGATGACGGCGGTTATCGCGGCTGTGTGGGCGGGGTTCAAGGGGGCGGTGAAGTAGGGGGATGAAGGCGCTCGGCTATATGACCCGATCTGGTCCGACAGCTTCCACCATGCGGCGGTTCCCATAGAAACAACACTGAAGGACAATCGATCAGGCTGAAACGAAAAGGCCAGCCTAAAATGCCGACCTTTTCTTCGCAACGTCGACCTCGGCCTTAGTTGACTGCGACGAGCGGCTTGTCGAGATGCACCTTGACGATGGCGCTGTCGGCGCCGGCAATGCCGAAATCGTTGTCGGTGGTCAGGATAAGCGTGGTCGGATCAAGGACGGCGATACCCTCGATCTTTTCCGGCATCCCGGGGAGATCGTCGCTGTCGAGCACCAACGTCTTGTGGAGAACGGCAATGCCATCGGCGGCAAGATCCTTCGGCGCCAGCTGCTCGAGACTGGGGCTCTGCGCCGCGTCGTCGAACCCGGACGGCACGGTCTTGGCCGCAGCAAGGTCGATCTTGTAGAGCTTCGTGGTCTTGGAGATGCGTTCGAGCACCAGCAGCTGATCGTGGCCAAGGGCCGTCAGTTCCGAGACCTTCACCGAACTCTGCTTGGGCGTCTTCTTGGCGCTGTCCGCCTTGAATGTCGCAGGCTCGTCGAGCGGATAGGCGTACTCGCCGAGCACCTTCTCGCTCTTGGGATCGAACTTGAAGATACGCACTGTCCGCGATGACTTGTAAGCAGCATTGTCGGGATTGGCGAGCGGGCTCTGGATCGAGAAGTACAGCGTCGCGCCGTCCGGCGAGACCGACAGGCCCTCGATACCCCGGTTGAGCTTGCGCTTCATCAAGATGGCCGGCAGCGTCCCTTTCACCGGATAGTCGGCATCGGCGTAGTCGCTTTCCAGCCCGGCGGGCACGAGGCGTTCCAGCACCTTGCCGTCGGCGGCCACATGGGCGATGGACACACCGTATTCGTCGCTGATCCAGTAGCTGTCGTCGGCCAGACGCGCAATCGCCTCGGAATCGAAGCCGTTGGGCGTGGACGTGATCCTCTTGCCTTCCGGAGAATAGCCGGCTTCGGTCGTCGTTCCGGTCAGCGGATTGGGCAGGCCGCTCAGCAGCTTGCCGTCCTGACCGCGTAGCGGCGTCGTGTCGGTGACGCTGACCGTTCCGTCATCGCCGATCGTCATCTGATAGATGGTCGGCGTGAAGCCGGGCTGCGGGAAGACCTTGCCGTCGAGATTGCCGTCGCACATGGCTTTTTCGTCAAGGCCGATGAGCTTCTTCGCATCGCCCTTGCAGTCGATGTTCGGACCGCGGTCGGTGATCGTGTAGAAGACGTTTTCCGGATCGCCGGGACGGTGGTAGGCGCCCGAACCGAAGCCGACCGAGAGATCGATCGACTTGCCATTCGGGAAGGAGACGGATCCGAGCGGGAGAGCGGGGGCCTTGAGCGCCGTGACGTCTGCGGCCGAGGCCGCTCCGATCACGACGAGAAGGCCGGTGGCGGAGAGAATTGCAGTTTTGAGCATCGATCACACCATGAGATTTCGAGACGCGGACACAGCTAGGCGCTTGTCATGTCACTTGCATGAACGTTGAGGCGGGAGCGGGTTCGAGAGGTTTCTGTGAAGTGCGATTGTTCGGCCAGCGCGCGGGTGGTAGACGCGGTGCGGAGATGCAATTTTCGAAAGAGTAGGCGATGTTGACAGTCTGGGGCCGCAAGACCTCCTCCAATGTTCAGGCGGTGATGTGGTGTATCGCGGAACTCGGGCTCGACCATGTCCGCCACGATGTCGGGCATAAATTCGGCGGTACCGACACGGACGCGTTTTTCGCTCTCAATCCGAACCGGACGGTGCCGGTGCTCCAGGACGGCACAAATCCGCCGCTTTGGGAAAGCGGATGTATCCTGCGATATCTGGCGAGCAGGTATGGCCCGGCGTCCTTCTGGCCCGAGGAGCTCTTGGCGCGCGCCGAAGTGGATCGCTGGGCGGAATGGTCGAAGATCAACATCGCGCTCGGTTTTACCGCTCCGGTTTTCTGGCAGGTCGTGCGCACTCCGGCGCAGCACCGCGATCCGGCCAGGATCCGCGCCGGTCTTGACGCTCTGGAACGCAAGCTCGATATCGCGGAGGCCCGGCTCGGGCTCCACGGCTTTCTTGCCGGAGACGATTTCACGCTCGCCGACATCCAGTTCGGCCATGTGCTCTACCGCTATTTCGATATCGACATCGAGCGCAAGCCGATGGCGAACCTGGCGAGCTATTATGCCCGTCTGACGGAACGTCCCGCCTATCGGGAGCATGTCATGGTCTCATATGAGGATCTGCGCGCTTAGGTGCTTTGTACTTGGGCAGGAGCCTTCTGAGTGGCGACAGCCGCAGCATTCCGGGCATGCGCTGGATCATCCGGACTTCGCCGGGTGATGACGACGGAGGGGTATGAAGGTGCTCAGAATTCGAGGCGAAGAACCGACTACCATTTCCGGGCCCGTCTCTCAGCAGACCTAGCGTTTCGGAAGGGCCTTTGCGATGCGGGAAGCGCGCCTTCTGTCGCACGGCGCGGCTGTTTGTCGCTCTTTCCAATTGATCTTTGGCCTGAATCCTGCGACTTGGGGCTCATCAACGGCTCGCGTATCGGCGCGGGCCGTTTTTCATCGGGTGAGGGCGCGGCCCTCTCGTGCCTGCCTTTCTGCCCCAGGCCCGCCCATCGAAATTCCAGCAGAAGTCCGTCGGAACGCTCATGAACGCCCTTACGCTCTACCGCCAGCAATGGTTCGGCAACGTCCGCGGCGATGTGCTCGCGGGGCTCGTCGTCGCGCTGGCGCTGATCCCCGAGGCCATCGCCTTTTCCATCATCGCAGGCGTCGATCCCAAGGTCGGGCTCTATGCCTCCTTCTGCATCGCGGTGGTGGTGGCGATCACCGGCGGCCGGCCGGGAATGATTTCCGCCGCCACCGCCGCGACCGCCGTGCTGATGGTGACGCTGGTGCGCGAGCATGGGCTGCAATACCTGATGGCGGCCTCTATCCTTGCCGGTGTGCTGCAGGTGGGGGCGGGGGTGCTGAAGCTCGGCCGGGCTATGCGCTTCGTCTCGCGCTCGGTGATGACCGGCTTCGTCAACGCGCTCGCCATCCTCATCTTCATGGCGCAATTGCCCGAACTCATCGATGTGCCGTCGCTCACCTATGTCTTCGTCGCGGCCGGGCTCGCGATCATCTATCTCTTTCCCTATGTCACGAAAGCCGTGCCGTCGCCGCTCATCTGCATCCTCGTGCTGACCACGATCTCGATCACGATGGGCCTCGACCTCAGGACGGTGGGCGACATGGGCGAGCTGCCCTCCACCTTTCCCGTCTTCCTGATCCCGGACATTCCGTTCAATCTGGAAACACTGCAGATCATCCTGCCCTATTCGGCGGGTGTGGCGGCTGTCGGCCTGCTGGAATCGCTGATGACGGCCTCCATCATTGACGATCTGACCGACACGCCGTCGGACAAGAACCGCGAATGCATCGGCCAGGGCTGCGGCAACATCGCCACCGGCTTCATCGGCGGCATGGCGGGCTGCGCGATGATCGGCCAGTCGATGATCAACGTGAAGTCGGGCGGGCGCGGGCGGCTTTCGACCTTCTGCGCCGGCATCTTCCTCTTGTTCATGATCGTGATCCTGGGCGACTGGGTGCGCCAGATCCCGATGGCGGCGCTGGTGGCGATCATGATCATGGTGTCCGTCGGCACGTTCTCGTGGTCCTCGATCAAGAACCTGAAGGACCATCCGCGCTCGTCCTCCGCCGTCATGCTGGTGACGGTGGCTTGCGTGGTGACGACGCACAATCTCGCCATCGGGGTGCTGGCGGGCGTGCTTTTGTCGGGCATCTTCTTTGCCGCCAAGATCGCGCAGATCTTCCGTGTGACGTCGGAGGTCTCCGGCGACGGGCAGGAGCGCGTCTACAAGGTGCAGGGCCAGCTGTTCTTCGCCTCAGTGGAGGATTTCACAGCCGCCTTTGATTTCAAGGAGGTGCTGGAACGCGTGGTGATCGATGTCAGTCACGCGCATATCTGGGACATCTCGTCGGTTGCGGCACTCGACATGGTTGTGCTCAAGTTCCGCCGCGAGGGCGCGGAGGTCGAGATCCGCGGCCTCAATGCGGCGAGCGAGACCATCGTCGACAAGCTGGCGATCCACGACAAGCCGGGCGCGCTGGAAAACCTGATGGGGCACTGAGCGCCCGCCGGTCCGCCTGCGAAAAAATGAGAAAAGGGAACGGGAAACGCCATGGCTGACGGGATCATCGTTCTGGTCGACGGGTCCATCTATTCCAGGAGCGTGTGCGAACACGCGGCATGGGCGGCGGCGCGAACGGGCGCGCCGGTCACGCTGCTGCATGTGCTGGGCCGGCGCGAGGCGCCGGAGGGGATCGATTTGAGCGGCAATCTGGTGCTGGGCGCACGCACGGCATTGCTGAAGGAACTGAGCGAGCTTGACGAGAAACGCGCAAAGCTCGCCCGCCAGCGCGGCCGGGCGATCCTGGAGGACGCGAAGGCCATCGTGCAGGCGGCGGGGGCCGAGAACGTCACCACGCTGCTGCGCCACGGCGACATCGTGGAGACCGTGAACGAGATGGAAGGCGCGGCCTCGATGGTGGCGGTGGGCAAGCGCGGGGAGGCTGCCGATTTCGCCAAGCCGCATCTGGGGTCGAACCTGGAGCGTATCGCCCGCTCGGTTCATCGCCCGCTGCTGGTGGCCGCGCGTGCCTTCAAGCCGATCGAGAGCGTTCTCATCGCTTATGACGGCGGCGCCTCGGCGATGAAGGCGGTGGACCATGTGGCGCGTGATCCGCTGTTTCAGGGGCTCCGCATCAGCCTGCTGATGGTCGGCACCGAGACGGCGGAGACGCGGCGCAAGATCGAGGATGCGCGCGCGATGCTGAAGGCCGGCGGGCTCACGGCCGACGCCGAGATCCGTCCCGGCCAGCCGGAGACGGTGATTGCGGAGAAGGGCGAGCGCGAGGGCTTCGATCTTCTCGTCATGGGCGCCTACGGCCACTCGCGCATCCGCACGCTGATCATCGGCTCCACCACGACGGAGATGATGCGCTCCTGCAAGGTGCCGGTGCTGCTGTTCCGGTAGGAGGAATCTGCCTCGTCGGCGGATATCACCGGAATTGCAGGATTGGTGCGAACGGAAAACAGCCGCGATTCTCGGCTCCCCGTGCCTCTCTCCGCGCACCTCACGATGTCATCCCGGCCGCAGCGAAGCGGAGAGCCGGGAACCAGTAATCGGAATGCCGGATGTTGGGCTGGATGATCGACCACGCCATGGTTGCCTTCAGCCCCAGAGCTTAGAACAGCAATGGTTACCGGGTCCCCGCTTTCGCGGGGAGGACATCGAATGTGGGGCGCAGTTGTACGGATAGCGGGCACCTTTCGCGTTTTCGGAAAAACCGAATTGATGGTGCTGAAGAGGGAGCGCGCGGGAGTCTTAACTGGAAAGCTGCGGCCGCAGTCAGCAATGAGGTCGGGTACGGGTGGCAAGCGATCCTGATTCTGCTTTCCGAGCCGACGTGAAGGAGGATCCCGATGGAGCGGGAGAATTATACGATTTCGTTCATTTCACCGGACGACTATGAGGAACTGACCTGAGAAGTGGAATTCGAAGAGAATTTAATCATAATAATTTCAGATTAAGTACTTTCAGGCCATCCAAATATTATTTTTTCATTGAAGATTTGATTCTATTCGAAGTAAGATCAGTTTTGATGGCAAAGAATATGTAGAAAAATACGGAATATATTCGGATATATTGATGACGGCTATCAAGGATGGCGTCAATGCATTGAAGCGAAGGCAGGGTACGTTGTGACGATACGCTTGCGGTAGTGGCTCCCAATAGGCAGATGCACTGGCATTGACCTGCTGGCCCGGTCTCTCGCGGTGGCGTTCAAGGTAGCGAAACTCATCCGGGCGAGCGATGGCATTGCCCGCCATTGCGGATGCGCAATGACACAACGTCAGTTTGGCGGGACAAGAAGGGCACGCTCCGCCTGCGCCACCGGGAGTGAGCATGAGGCCCGAAATCTCTCCAAAGGGTCATCGTGACGGCGCGGGCGGGCTGCGTCCCGCCCTGTCCGATCCGGCCCACGGATGCCCGATGCACCAGATCATCATCCACGAGAGATTTCCCGTTTTCATCGCGAAGGTCGAGAAGTCCGATTGCGGTTTTCCGAGCCTCGATGATGTCGTCGCCTACTTCGTGAAGCTGGTCGAGGAGCACCCGGTCGCGCGCCTCATCGGCGTCTTCGATCACTATGCCCATACAAAGGGGCTCGCCGACGGAGAGATCGCGCCGGAGATCGTCGGCGCGGTGAACGTCGTCGTCTGTTTCGGAATGGCAATTCCCCAGCCGGAGATACTGGCGCTCAGGCCGCGCTCCATCGGGATTGCCGATGTGGGGGACCGGTTTGTGGTAAGTTTTCTCGAGACTCCGATGCCGGTCGCGAACACGACAATGGAGATGTGGACGCGCGGCCTTATGACGCGGAATTTTTCACACGACAGCCCAAAAACGGGGTCTATGGTGAGCCCACCTCCGTCGAATTAGAATAATGTCAATCCCAATCAATGACTTAACGTAACTCGCACTTGCCTTGTTTGCACGTATGGCGCGCGCGCTTACGATCGGTGACGCGCGTCCGGAAGGGAGCCGTAATATGATCGATCCCACCTTTGTGGAGTTGTCCCGATGGCAGTTCGCCGCCGTGGCGCTCTACCACTTCCTCTTCGTACCGCTGACGCTCGGGATGACCTGGATCCTGGTCATCATGGAAGCGGTCTACGTGATGACCGGCAAGGAAATCTACCGCGACATGTCGCGGTTCTGGACCAAGCTGTTTGCCATCAACTTCGCGCTCGGTGTCACGACCGGCCTGACAATGGAATTCCAGTTCGGCACGAACTGGGCCTACTACTCGCACTATGTGGGCGACGTGTTCGGCGCTCCGCTGGCGATCGAGGGCCTGATGGCCTTCTTCCTGGAATCGACCTTCGTCGGCCTGATGCTTCTGGGCCGCGACCGGCTCTCCAAGGTGAAATATCTGGCGGTCGTGGTGCTGGTCGCCGTGGGTACCAATCTCTCGGCCCTCTGGATCCTCGTTGCCAATGCCTGGATGCAGAACCCGGTCGGCTCCGAATTCTCCGCCGAAACCATGCGCATGGAGATGACGAGCTTCTGGGAGGTGGTGTTCAACCCCGTCGCCCAGGTGAAGTTCATCCACACGGTCGCGGCCGGCTACGTCACGGCATCGATGTTCGTCATCGGCATCTCGGCCTGGTACATCCTGAAAGGGCGTGATCTCGCCTTCGCCAAGCGGTCCTTCGCCGTTGCCGCCGGCTTCGGTCTGGCAGCCTCGCTTGCGGTGATCGTGCTCGGCGACGAGAGCGGATACGAACTCGGCGACGTGCAGAAGGTGAAGCTCGCGGCCATCGAGGCCGAGTGGGACACAGCCCCGGCGCCCGCCGCCTTCACGCTGTTCGGCATGCCGAACCAGGAGACGATGAAGACCGACAATGCGATCACCATCCCCTGGGTGATGGGACTGATCACCACCCGGTCGCTCGATGGTCAGGTGCAGGGCATCAAGGAGCTCATCGAGGACCATGCCGAGCGCATCCGCTCCGGCATCATCGCCTACGAGAAGCTCAACGCGCTGCGCAACGGCGACACCTCCGACGAGACCAAGGCGGTGTTCGAGGAGCACAAGGCGGATCTCGGCTACGGCCTGCTGCTGAAGGCCTATGTGGAGAACCCGGCTGACGCCACCGACGCGCAGATCGCGCAGGCGGCGAAGGACAGCATCCCGCACGTCTCCTACCTGTTCTGGAGTTTCCGGATCATGGTGGCGTTCGGCTTCATCATGCTGATCCTGTTCGGGCTCTCGTTCTACAAGCTTGCGAAGGGCAAGATCGAGCAGAACCGTACGCTGCTGCGGATCCTCGTGCTGTGTATCCCGCTGCCATGGCTTGCCTGCGAACTCGGCTGGTTCGTCGCGGAATTCGGCCGCCAGCCCTGGGCGATCGGTGAAGTGTTGCCGACCTTCCTGGCCACATCCTCGCTGACCGTGGCCGACCTCATCACCTCCATCGCCGGGTATCTGATTTTCTATTCAGTGCTGCTGGCTATCGAAATGTACCTGATGTTCCGCTTCGCGCGGCTGGGACCGAGCTCGCTGCATACGGGCCGTTACCACCACGAGGCCGGCGGAGCCTCGCTCAGCCTCAATCCCGCCGAGTGAACCGGATACACGAAAGGACCGAGCTATGCTGCTCGACTATGAAACCTTAAAGCTGGTCTGGTGGGTACTGATCGGCGCGCTCCTGATCGGCTTTGCCGTCACCGATGGCATGGATATGGGCGTGGGCATCCTGTTGCCGTTTCTCGGCAAGTCGGACACCGAACGCCGTGTCGTCATCAATGTTGTGGCGCCGCACTGGGACGGTAACCAGGTGTGGCTGATCACGGCCGGCGGCGCCATCTTCGCCGCCTGGCCGGCCGTCTACGCGGCGGCGTTTTCCGGCTTCTACCTGGCGATGTTCCTGGTACTGGCCGGGCTGTTCCTGCGTCCCGTGGGCTTCGACTATCGTTCCAAGGTGCAGGACCCGCGCTGGCGCTCCACCTGGGACTGGGGCCTGTTCGTCGGAGGGCTGGTGCCGGCGCTGATTTTCGGGGTCGCCTTTGGCAACCTGCTGCAGGGTATACCTTTCCACCTCGATACCTTCCTCAAGCCGCACTACGACCACACCTTCATCTGGGCGCTGCTGCCGCTGCTCAACCCGTTCGCATTGCTCGCCGGCATCCTCAGTGTCTGCATGGTGGCGATGCACGGCGGGTTGTGGCTTCAGCTGCGCACCGAGGGCGTGATCGCGGAGCGGGCCAGAGCGGCCGTCGGCCTGCTGGCCCCGATCGTGACAGTGCTCTTTCTCGTTGGCGGCGTGTGGGTCTATCTTGGCATCGACGGTTTCCGGATCGTGTCGCAGCCGGACCTGAACGCAATGCCCAACCCGCTCGCCAAGGAAGTCGTCAGGGCGCCGGGCGCCTGGTTCGACATCTACCGCACCATGCCGATCACCATGGTGGTGCCGGCGCTGGGGCTGCTGGCGCCGTTGCTGGTGTGGATGCTGTCGCGCGTGCGCCGGCCGGGTCTTGGGTGCTTCGCCAGCGGTCTGGCACTGACGGGCGTCATCGGCACGGCGGGGCTTTCGCTGTTCCCGTTCGTCATGCCGTCGAGCACGAACCCGAACTCCAGCCTGACGGTCTGGGACGCCGCTTCCTCTCACCTGACGCTGACGGTGATGTTCTGGGCGGTGGTGATCTTCCTGCCGATCGTGCTGCTGTACACGATCTGGTGCTACTACCAGATGTGGGGCAAGACCACCGTCAAGCAGATCGAAGACAACACCTATAACGCCTATTGATCGGGCAAGAAGAGGTAGACAGCTATCATGTGGTACTTTGCCTGGGTCCTGGGCGTGACCGCCGCCTTGTGCATCTCCGTGATCAATGTCATGTGGTTCGAATTCCAGGATGATTTCGAACAGCGCAATGGCAACGGGTCGGAGTAGGCGTTTGAAACTCATCTGCGCGTCCGCTTCGCGGGATGCGCAGACTGACCGTGGCTGAGCCGCTGGCTCCTCTCAACCCTTGAGGGCAAGAGGAGCCAGCGGTCGCTTTACGACAGGCGGCCCGCTCCCGATGCGGAGTGACGGTCGGGAGGTATCGATATCACTACCGATCGCAAACGGCTGGGCGCCTTCCTGAAAGGCTTCAAGAAGACCGCGAAGCGCGATCTTCGTCTGACGCTGACTTTCGCGGTGGCGACGGGGCTCGCCGTCATCGCACAGGGCTTTCTGGTTGCGCGCATTCTGGACGAGCTGATCTTCCGGGGCCGCACCTTCTCCGATGTGACGCGGGAACTGGTCCTGCTCGCGGCGGTGATCCTCGCCCGGGCCGGCGCGGTTTGGGCGACGGATCGTTTCGCCTTTTCCGCTGCCGCCGTTGTCATGCGGAGCCTCAGGGCTCACCTCATCTCGCGGGTGGAACGGATCGGCCCGGTGGGGCTGGCCGAGCGCAAGACCGGCGAAACCGTCGCCGCGATCGCCGATGGCGTACGTGCCATCGAGCCCTATTATTCGCGCTATATCCCCGCTTCCGTCATGGCGACGCTGCTGCCGCTGGCGATATTCTGCGTCGTGCTGCCGTTCGACTGGCTGTCGGCACTCGTTTTTGTGGTGACGGCGCCGCTCATTCCCGTCTTCATGATCCTGATCGGGGAGGGGGCGGAAAAACTCAACCAGCGGCAATGGGGCCGGCTGCAACGTATGTCGGGCCACCTGCTCGATGCGGTGCAGGGACTGGCGACGCTGAAGGCCTTCAACGCCGCACGCCGGATGACGGAGCAGGTGGCGAAGGTCGCCGACGCCTATCGCCGCGACACGATGGCGGTGCTCAGGATCGCGTTCCTCTCCTCCCTGGTGCTGGAGTTTTTCGCCACAGTTTCCATCGCCATCGTCGCGGTGCTGGTCGGCTTTAGGCTGTTGTGGGGCGAGATCGGCTATTTCGAGGGGCTTTTCATCCTGCTGCTGGCGCCGGAGTTCTATCTGCCGCTGCGCTCGATGGGCACGGCCTATCACGCCCGCATGGAGGCGATCGGCGCGGCGGAGGGGATCGTGGCGCTTGAGGATGTGCCGGCGCTCGCGGAGCCGGGCGGGGCGCAGGCGGTGTTCCGGCCCGAGCGGATCGCGATTTCGTTCGAGGATGTGGAACTGACCTTCGCGGGCGGACGCCGCGCGCTTGACGGGGTCTCTTTTCAGGTGGCGGCCGGCGAGGCGGTTGCGCTCGTCGGTCCTTCGGGCGGTGGAAAATCGAGTCTCCTCAATCTGCTGCTGGGCTTCGTTCAACCGACATCCGGGCGCGTGCGCGTCAACGGTGTCGCGCTTGGTGCGCTCGACATGGCCGAATGGCGGAGCATGATCGGCTATGTGCCACAGGCCCCGCGGATCCTGTCGGGGACGCTCGCCGCCAATATCGCGCCACAGGACGATACGCCGGACATGGAGCGGCTGGAGAAAGCCGCGCGGCAGGCCGATCTTTTCGATGTCATCGCGCGTTTGCCCGATGGATTTGACACACGTATCGGCGAAGGCGGCGCGGGGCTTTCTGGCGGCGAGGCGCACCGGCTGGCGCTGGCGCGCGCCTTCTACCGCGATGCGCCGGTGATCGTGCTGGACGAGCCGACGGCCCATCTGGATCGCGACAGCGAGGCGCGGGTACAGGCTGCGATCGCGCGTTTGCTGCCGGGGCGCACGGCGCTGATGGTCGCGCACCGACGGGCAACGATCGAGCAGGCGGGCCGGGTGGTCGGGCTTCGTGCCGGCCGGCTCGCGGACCCTGCCGGGATCGCGGAAGAGGAGGTCGCCCCGTGAAGGACTTTCTTCGGGTTCTCCGGCTGATGCGGCCGCAGGCCGGCTGGATGGCGCTTTCCATCGCGCTTGCCGCGCTGGCGACACTCGCCCACGTGGCGCTGATGGCGACATCGGGCTGGTTCATCACCGCGATGGCGGCGGCGGGCCTTGCAGGCGTCTCCATGAACTACTTCACGCCGGCCGCGATGATCCGCGCCTTCGCCATCGTGCGCACAGGCGGGCGCTATGTGGAGCGACTGGTGGGGCACGAGGCGACGCTGAAGTTTGTCGCGAGCCTCAGGCCCTGGCTCTTCGGCCGGCTGGAACCGCTGGCGCCCGCCGCGCTGGAGGACGAACGCAGCGGCGATCTGATGACACGGCTGCGCGGCGATATCGACCGGCTGGAATTCGCCTTCCTGCGCATTCTCCAGCCCATGGTGGTCGCGGTCATCGTGATCGGCATCGGCATCGCCTATGCCGCCTTTCACGACGCGGCCATCGCCATGGCCCTTGCGGTGCTGGCCTTTGCCGCCGGCCTTGTTCTGCCGCTTCTCGTCGGCCGGCTGAGCGCGCCATCCGCGCGCCGGGTGACCGCCAATTCCTCCGATCTCAACGCGCTGCTGGTGGAGCATCTGGAGGCGCGCGCCGAACTCGACATCTACGATCCCGGTCATCGCCACCGCGCCGCCGTGCTGGAGACGAGCGACGCGCTGATCGATGACGAACGCAAGGTCGCGAGCCTTGCGGGTCTCGCGTCGGCAGGCGTCGGGCTTTGCGCGAACCTGGCGCTGGTTGCGGTGATCGCCATCGGCGGACCGCAGATTGCCGCGGGCACGCTTGGCGGGCCCGATCTTGTCATGCTGGCGCTGATGGGGCTGGCGTTGTTCGAAGTGGTGGGACCGCTGCCCGTCGCTATGCAGACGCTTCCCGGGTTCCTCGCCTCGGCCCGGCGGATCTTCTCGCTTGCCGACCGGGCCCCCCCGGTGCCGGCTGTCGCCATGCCCGAAAGCGTGCCGGAAACCGGGGCTCTGACCTTCGAAAATGTCGGCTTCACCTATCCGGGGGCGGGGGCTGCGGCGCTCAGCGATGTCAGCTTCACGCTTCGACCGGGCAAGCGGATCGCGATCGTCGGACCGAGTGGATCGGGCAAGTCCAGCCTCGTCTCGCTCGCCCTGCGTTATCGTGCCGCAAGCGAAGGGAAAATCGGGTTCGCCGGGCAACCGGTGGAACGCTTCGAACCAGAGGCGCTGCGGCGGCGGTTCGCGGTTCTGGCGCAGTCGGATCACTTGTTTTCGACGACCATCGATGACAATCTTCGTCTGGCGGACCCTGCCGTTTCCCGGGGCCGGATAGATCAGGCCTGCGCCCTTGCGGGTATTCTCGATTTTATCAAGGAACAGCCCGACGGTTTCGATACCTATGTGGGCGCGCACGGGGCCAAGGTGTCCGGCGGTCAGGGGCGGCGGCTCGGGCTTGCGCGCGCTTTGCTGAAGGATGCGCCCTTCCTCATTCTCGACGAACCGACGGAAGGACTGGACCCGGAGACCGAGGAAAGAGTACTTGAGGGTGTGCTGGAGGCGACGCGCGAGCGCGGGGTGCTTCTCATCACCCACAGTCACGCCTGTCTTGAGCTGATGGACGAGGTCATCGTGCTGGAAGCGGGGCGGATCGTTGAGCGGGGTGCTCCGGGCGAGGTCTTTCGGCGAACGTAGGTGGCGGCATGCGGGTGAGCCGCCGGAGGGGGACAGACGGTGAAGCGGGTAGAGGTCGGGGAAGCCTGGACAGGGGTGGCGGATTGCCGGCATTGCGTCATCCGCGATGCGGTGTTGTTTTCCGGATTGACGGAGGAGGACTTTTCGCACCTTCACCGGCCGATCGATCAGATCACCTATCGGGCCGGCGCGCGCATCTACGACACGGGCGATCAGGCCGCGACGCTGTTCACAATCCGCAGCGGGCTCGTCAAGCTGACGCAATATCTGCCGGACGGCACCGCCCGCATCGTCCGCCTCCTGCGCAAGACCGACCTGTTCGGCCTGGAGGCGATGATCGACGAGGAATACCCCCACACCGCGACCGCCTTGCGCGATACCGAAGTCTGCCGGCTGCCGGTCGATGTGGTGCGTACGCTCTCGCATGCCAACAGCCGGCTCTTCAACGAACTGATGACGCGCTGGCACCACGCGGTGGGGACCGCGGATCGCTGGATTACCGAATTCTCCACCGGCTCGGCCCGTGACCGGGTGGTGCGGCTGCTGCTGTGGCTTTCCGAAAAGGAAGACGACGAGCGCTGTGAGCTCTTCAGCCGCGAGGATCTTGGCGCGCTGCTGGGGCTGACGACGGAGACCGCGAGCCGCACCATGGCGGAACTGAAGCGCAAGGGCTTCATTTCCGAGCCGAGGCCCAACCAGTTTCTCTGCGATACGCCCAACCTGCGGCGGCTTGTCGGCATGTAACGGATGTGCGTTTCCCGTGCGTCCGCCGCGCGAATACATTCTTTTTGTGGCGCAATGTTCTTATCTCTCCGGTAGCATTGATAATGTTCAATGCGCTGCGCTGACGCATGTGGTCTTCTCACAAAAAGGTGGCGGGAAGTCTTTTCCCGGGAGGAGCACCTGTCGTATGCGCAATTCCGGGGAGGAAGCATCATGAACACCACAGTGGAGCACGGGACGGGCAATCCGGGTCATACCGGAACTGCGCCGCGCGATGTACGGGAGCGCCGGTCAATGGGGCTCGTGCGCGTCGAAAACCTGGCCTGTGCCGAAACGAAGGCGCGCGTCGCTCGATGTGCGCAGGCCCAGGCAAATCTCGACGAGGCGCTGCGGGAGACCTTTCCTGCCAGTGATCCGGTTTCCGTTGTGGAGCCCGCGCCGGGTGACGTGCCCGACTGAGCGCCGGCGAACCTCGGCCCTTGCCGAATGCGCAGGGGCGCCGCGCCAGGCCGATTTCACAAAGCCCGTCGAGACGGACGCGCACCGCCGGTGAGGAACCGCGCGTGGGGCGGCGTCGTCCGATTGGCCGACAGGACGGTGTATCGCAGATGAAATATGAAAAGCCCCCGTTGTTTCCCCCACGCCCGTCGACGCAGGCCCGGGACAAGGTCGCGCGGTATCCGCAAGGCCTTACATTCCTGCCGTTGGCGACGGCTCTGGTGTTCTGTCTCGCGATCGTGTTGAGCGCGGCGGCCGGTGCGCAGGAACCGGTGGGCAGCAAGGCGCCCGTCAAGGCTTCCGACAGCACCGCGGATCATTCGACCTTCCAGATCCTGAAGCAGCCGTTCGCAAGCGGGCGGGAGGTCACAAGGGCCTGCCTGAAATGCCATACGGAAGCCTCGCGCCATGTGATGGATTCGCTCCACTGGACGTGGGACACCGCGCATCCCGGCACCGGTCAGCAACTCGGCAAGCGCAACGTCATCAACGCCTTTTGCGGCAATGTCGCCGCCAACGAGCCGCGCTGCACGAGTTGCCATGCGGGCTACGGCTGGGACAACATGAAGGAGCCGCCGCCCAACGACGAGACGGCGGTCGATTGTCTCGCCTGTCATGCCGACAAGGGCACCTACGCCAAGCTCGACAATCAGGCGGGCGACCCGGCGGTCGCTCCCTTGAAGGAGGGCGCCAAGACGATCACGGGCGAGACGGCCGTGCCGATCGACCTCGCCACGGCGGCGCAGAGCGTGAGGCTGCCGGGTCGGGAGAATTGCGGCCAGTGCCATTTCTACGGCGGCGGCGGGGACAACGTGAAGCACGGCGATCTCTCCTCCGTGCTGATCGATCCGGATCACTCCGTCGACGTTCACATGTCGAAGGAGGGGGGCGATTTCACCTGCTCCACCTGCCACGTCACCCACGGCCACAAGACGGCGGGCAGCCGCTACGACGTCGCGGCCAAGGACACCAAGGGCACGGGCGGGCGACCCGGCGCGCCGCGCGATGCGGCGACCTGCGAATCCTGTCATGGCACGACGCCGCATAAGGGCTCATCGCTGATCGCGGCGAAGCTCAACGACCACACCGACCGCGTGGCCTGCCAGACCTGTCACATTCCGGAATTCGCGCGCGGTGGGGTCGCCACCAAGACCTTCTGGGACTGGTCGAGCGCGGGCAAGCTGAAAGACGGCAAGCCCTATCACGAGGAAGAGTTCGTCCAGTCTGACGGCAAGCGGCTGCACACGTATCTCTCCACCAAGGGCGACTTCAAATGGGGCGAGAACGTCGTGCCCTATTACGCCTGGTTCAACGGCGAGGTCAGCTACACGCTGGCCTCCGACGTGATCGATCCGACGAAGGTGGTGGAGATCAACTCCATCGCCGGTTCGGCCAACGACCCGAATGCCCGCATCTGGCCTTTCAAGCGGATGGAGGGGCGGCAGGCCTATGACGCCAAGCTCAACCACCTCGTCTACAACCACGTCTACGGGCCGGAGACGGCGAGCGCCTTCTGGACAAATTTCGACTGGGCGAAGTCGATCAAGGCGGCGATGGATTATGTGGGCGCGCCCTATTCGGGCGAGTTCGGCTTCGTCGACACGCACATGTACTGGCCGATCACGCACATGGTGGCGCCCGCGAAGGACGCGGTGAAGTGCGGCGAGTGCCATTCGCCGGGCGGCCGGCTTGCGGGTGTCGCCGGTATCTACATTCCCGGCAGCGATCCGATGTCGATGGCCAACAGGATCGGGCTTGCGATCCTGCTGTTCTCGATCGCCGGGGTTCTGGGACACATGGGCGTCAGGATGATCCGCTGCGGGAGGAGGACGAACCATGGCTGAGCGGCTGGTCAACATCTACACGCGCTTCGAGCGGTTCTGGCACTGGGCGCAGGCGCTGCTGATTTTCGTGCTGATGTTCACGGGGCTGGGGCTGCACGGGATGCATCATCTTCTGTATTTCGGGCAGGCGGTGACGCTGCACACCATCGCCGCGGTGGCGCTGATGGTGCTGTGGGTCTTCGCGATCTTCTGGCACCTGACGACGGGGACGTGGAAGCACTATGTCCCTCGGCTCGAAGGCCTGTGGAAGATGGTACGGTTCTACGGCTACGGCGTCTTCAAGTGCGAGCCGGCGCCCTATCACAAGGGCTACTGGCGCAAGCACAATCCGTTGCAGGTGCTGGCCTATCTTTCGCTGAAGCTGGTGCTGTTCCCGCTCATGTGGGTGAGCGGCATCGCCTATCTCACCTACAATTTCTGGCAGCCGGGCACGGCCGATGCCTCATGGAAGCTGGAGCTGATCGCCAACGCACACCTGATTTCCGGCTACCTGATCGCGTCCTTTGTGGTGCTGCACGTGTACCTGCTCACCGTCGGCCACTTCTTCGAGCACTTGCGGCCGATGGTGACGGGCGTGGAGAAGGTGGACCTTTCGCCGGAAGAAGAGGCGTATCTGGAGGCTGACGAGCCGTATCGGCTGAAGGGGTAAGGGCGGGGCGGTCCGCAGATGATCCCCGGAGATTTCCCTGCGAACTCTCCGTCGTCATCACCCGGCGAAGTCCGGGTGATCCAGCGCTCGCCATGCATACCGTGCCCGCAATGGATTGCCCGGACTTCGCCGGGCAATGACGCGGAGGGGCTTGAGCGAGAAGCGTGAGTAAAGGCAAGGAGCCTGCTGCGAAAGCCTAACGCCATTCTTACGACGCCAGTCTTTTTGCACCACTCCCTCCAGCGTCATCCCGGCCTGCGAGCCGGGATCCATGCCGTGATCGATCCGCACGGGATACGGGGCGCGTTTTCCGGCAAACGCGCCACTTGTCTCTTGACGAGAGAGAAACCGCGTCGGTTCGCGGGCAAGCAGGCGTCGTCCTACCGCCGTTTCAGCGCCAGATCCGGGCGGTCCGTCGTCACCTGGCGCAACGGGCGGGACAGCCAGCCGGCGAGTTCGTCCTCGTCGTTGGGCGTCCACACGCCGAGACGGTCGGCGGGCACCAGTGCCATGATCGTCGCCCAGTTGTCGGAAAGAAGCGTCTTCTCGATGGCGATGATGTCGGCAAGGTCCAGAAGCATCCTCAATCCCGGTTCCAGCCCCAGCCGCTCTGCCTCCGGCAGGTGCATGGAGGCAAGGCGGCGCTGATCGGGGCGCAGTTCCTTCAACCGGGCGAGCACGTCATGGGAAAAGCTCGTCACCACCGTGCGCGCGGCGACGCCATGGCGGTCGATGGCTTCCAGGACGCGTTCCTCCAGCCCGCCGGCATAGGGCAGGTTGTCGGCGTCGGTCTTCAGTTCCAGGTGGATCTCGTGATCGGTCGCGGCGAAGATTTCCAGAACCTCGTCGAGGGTGGGGATGGTGTCACCGTCGGAGCCCTTCAATACCACCGAGTGATGGGCACCGGGGCTGAGATCGGCGACGCGGCCGGTGCCGTCGGTGGTCCGCTCCAATGTCGGATCGTGGATGACCAGAACCTCGCCGGCCTTCGTCAGGTGAACGTCGAACTCTACGCCCTCGACGGGGAAATCCAGCAGGTTTCGGAAGCCCGTGAGGCTGTTTTCGGGCCACAGGTTACGCGCGCCGCGATGGCCGATGATCATGCTCATGCAGCAGCTCCTTCGTCGTTCATCTCGGCGCGGATGGCGAGGGCGAGGTCGGGCCGGTCGGTGGTGAAGACGGCGACGTCGAGATCGAACATGCGCCGCATGATGGCCGGATCGTTGCAGGCCCAGCAGCCGATATGGAAGCCGCGCGCACGGCCTTCGGCGAGGTTTGCCTCGGTGAGCATGTCCTGACGGATGCCGAGCCGGGTGATGCCGCGCGCTTGCGCCAGATCGAGGACGCCGGCGATGCCGCCGATATCGGTCATGACCTTCGGCGCGAGGATCCACAGGCGGTTGTCGCCGAGGCCCGCCCGGCCGAGCTCGAGGACGGTGCCTAGCTGGAAAGAGGTGGCCACCGTGCGCTCCGTCATGCCGGTGCGCTGCAGGGTCTCAGCCACCTTCTGCGGCAGGCCGGGATAGGGGGTGCCGTCGGCATCTGCCTTGAGTTCCAGACGCAGGTTGATGGCGGTCGGCGCGAAGATCTCGATGACCTCGTCGAGCAGCAGCATGCGGCCGCCGTTCGCGCCCTTGAGGACAAGCTGGCTGAGATCGGCCCAGTCGTGGTCGAAGACGCGCCCCGCGCCGCTGGTGGTGCGCTCAAGGGTGGCGTCATGGATGACGACGAGCCGGCCGTCGCGGCTTGGATGGACGTCGAATTCCACCTGCTCGACAGCGAGCTTGGTGGTGTTTTCGAAGGCGATCAGGCTGTTTTCCGGCCAGAGCCAGGCGCCGCCGCGATGGGAGACGATTTCCGTCATTTGTTTCTTGCCTTTAGCGGGGAGAGTTCGGGTTGGGATTCAGGTTGAGGAAGGGGCTATGGGGGGGCACTCCGCGTCCTCCCTGTTGCAGCGTCGGGCCTATTGCAGCGTCGGGTCGAGGCGGTCGCGCAGCCAGTCGCCGATCATCGAGATCGAGAGCGTCGTGAGCACGATGACAAGGGCCGGCGAGAGCATGATCCAGCTGGCGCGGGTGATGTATTCGCGCCCGTAGCCGACCATGTTGCCGAGCGAGGTCATCGGCGGCTGGACGCCCAACCCCAGGAAGGAAAGCCCGCTTTCCATCAGTATCGTTTCGGGGAATGACAGCGTCATGGAGACGATCAGCGTGGAGGCGATGTTGGGCAGGATGTGGTGGCCGTAGGTCCGCCACGGCGAGGCGCCGAGCTGGCGCACGGCCGCCGCGTAGCCCTGCTCGTGCGCGGAGATCGTCAGGCCGCGGGCGATGCGGGCATAGCGCTCCCAGGCGTTGAACCCCATCAGCATGATGAACAGCGGCAGCGAGTTGCCGAAGAAGGCGAGCACCGCCAGCGCGATGATGAGGAACGGCATGGAGGCCTGGAAGTCGATCAGCATCAGCACCAGCGCCTCGACCTTGCCGCGAAAATGGGCGGCGAGGAAGCCGAGCGAGGTGCCGAGCGTGGTCGCTATGATCGTGCCGAAGAAGGCGATCAGCAGGCTCATGCGGATCGACTGCACGAGGCGGGAGAAGACGTCGCGGCCGAGTTCGTCGGTGCCCAGCAGATGCGCCCAGGATCCGCCCATGAAGACCGGCGGCGACAGGCGGGAAGAAAGGTCGAGCCCGGTATAGGAATAGGGGGCGATGACATCGGCGCCGATGGCGACGACGAGCACGACAAAGACCCAGCCGAGCGCCAGCAGGACGCTCAGTGGCCAGTTCTCGAAGAAGCGGGCGAGCGGGCCGCGGGCAACGGGGTCCGCTTGAAGGTCGGTGCGCGGTGCCGGGGCGCCGGTTTCGGCTGTGGTGTCGGTCATCGGTGGATCCTCAATGGGCGCTCCTGAGGCGCACGCGCGGGTCGATCCAGCCGTAGAGAAGATCGACCACGAGATTGGCGCAGACCATGCAAAGGGCGATCAGCAGCAGGATCGACTGCACGATGGCGAGGTCGCGGTTGGCGACCGCCGAAATCAGCAGGTAGCCGATTCCGGGCCACGAAAAGACGCTTTCCACCACCACCGCACCGGCGATCAGTGAGCCGATCATGAAGCCGACGATGGTGACGGTCGGGATGGCGGCGTTGGGCAGCGCGTGGCCGGTGACGACCTGACGCCAGATCAGCCCCTTGGCGGAGGCCGCGCGGATGTAGGACTGGCCCAGCACCTCCAGCATGGCGGAGCGGGTGAAGCGGGCGAGGATCGCAGCACCCGCCGTGCCCAGCGTGACGATGGGCAGGATCGCGTGCTTCCAGGTGGCGTTGCCGGTGGAGGGCAGCCAGCCGAGGTGAACGGAGAAGATCAGCACCAGCACCAGCGCCAGCACGAAGCTCGGCACCGTGAAGCCCGCGACCGAGATCATCATGGTCATGCGGTCGGCCAAAGAATTGCGGTGAAGGGCGGCGTAGATGCCGGCGGGGATGCCGATCACGATCTTCAGGGCAAGAGCGGGCAGGGTGATCATCAGCGTCGCGCCGACATGCTCCAGCACGATATCCATGGCGGGACGGCCCTCACGCATGCTGTCGCCGAAATTGCCATGGAGGACGTTGAGGAGATAATCGAGGAACTGCTGCCAGATCGGCTGGTTGAGGCCCCATTCGTTGCGAAACGCCGCGATCGCCTCCGGCGGCGCGTCGACCGACAGGATCTGCATGGCCGGATCGCCGGAAAGCCTGAGGACGATGAAGGCGAAGGTCACGACCAGAAAGATCGTCACCACGGCCCGCAGGCCGCGCGAGAGAATGAAACGGATCATCGGGCGTGTTCCGTTGCTGGACGGGAGTTTTGGGTCAGGGCGTGGGGTAATCGGGCCGGCGTTCGGTTCTTGTCGCTTGTCACCAATCCATATGATCCGCTCATGCCACGGCCCTCACGTCGGGTGCGTGCGCCAGGTGGCAGGCGACGGTGCGGCCGTCGCCGGTTGAGGCAAGCTCGGGGCGTTCGATGCGGCAGCGCTCGAAAGCCTGGGCGCAGCGGGTGTGGAAGGGGCAGCCCGGCGGGGTGTCGATCGGGTTGGGCGGATCGCCTGACAGGATGATGCGCTCGCGCTTCGTCGTCCTGACCGTCGGGATCGCGGAGACGAGCGCGCGGGTATAGGGATGGGCGGGCGCGGTGAAGATCGTTTCCGGATCGCCGTGCTCGACGATGCGGCCGAGATACATCACCGCCACCTCGTGGCTGATCTGGCGCACCACCTTCAGGTCGTGGCTGATGAACAGATAGGCGACGCCGAGGCGCTCCTGCAGCTCCACCAGCAGGTTGATCACCTGTGCCTGAATGGAGACGTCGAGCGCGGAAATCGGCTCGTCCAGCACCAGAAGCGACGGTTCCAGCACAAGCGCGCGGGCAAGCACGGCGCGCTGGCGCTGGCCGCCGGACAGTTCGTGCGGGAAGCTCGCCGCCTGATGCGGCTTGAGGCCGATCGCCGTCATGATGCGGGTGACGGTCTCGCGGCGCTGCGCCTTGTCGTCGACACCATGGATATGGAGCGGTTCCTCGATCTGCCGGCCGATGGGAAGGCGCCGGTCAAGGGCTGCCAGCGGATCCTGGAAGACGAGCTGCATGTCCTGGCGCTGCCGGCGCCATTCGCGCGTGCCGGCCTTTGGCAGCGGCGCGCCCTTGAACAGGACATCGCCGCCGGTCTTGTGGGTGAGGCCGAGAACCGCCTTGGCGGTGGTGGATTTGCCGCAGCCGCTTTCCCCGACAAGCGCGAGCGTGCGTCCGGCGGCAAGCGAGAAGGAAACGCCGTCGACCGCCTTCAACGGGACACGTCTGGCAGGAAAACCGTGGTCGCGGCGCACGGAGAAATGGCAGGCTAGATCATCGACTTGCAGAAGATCGTTCATGCGTAGCTCCGGGCCGGTTCGCGGTCCGACACGTCATCGAGCATGTGGCCGAGCATCTCTTCTGTGCGCAGGCAGGCCGACAGGTGGTGCCCGTCTCGCCGCGCAAGGGAGGGAATTTCGGAATGGCAGGCGCCGTGGGCATGGTCGCAGCGTGGCGCGAAGGCGCAGCCGGCGGGGTGGTTCCACGGTTCGGGCACGGAGCCGGGAATTGCGGTGAGCGGCTCGCGCGGGCCTTCCAGATCGGGCAGCGCGTTGAGCAGGCCACGTGTGTAGGGATGGCGCGGGCGTTCAAAGAGGAGATTGTTGGGAGCCTGCTCGACGATGCGACCTGCATACATGACGGCGACCCGGTCGGTGTTTTCCGCGACGACGCCGAGGTCGTGCGAGATCAGCACCATGGCCATGTTGCTGTCTTCGCGGATCTCGCGCAGCAGGTCGAGGATCTGGGCCTGGATGGTGGCGTCGAGCGCCGTCGTCGGCTCGTCGGCGACGAGAAGGTCCGGCTCGCCGGCGAGCGCCATGGCGATCATCACGCGCTGGTTCATTCCGCCGGAAAGCTGGTGGGGGTAGTCGTTCATGCGCTGGCGGGCGGCGGGAATGCCGACGCGGTCGAGAAGCCGCAGGGCCTCCGCCTTTGCTTCTGCGCCGGAGAGCCCGCGATGAAGCTTCAGGGCCTCGGTAAGTTGCCGGCCGATGCGGTGGACCGGGTTCAGGCTGGAGGAGGGGTCCTGAAAGATCAGCGCGATGCGCTTGCCGCGCACACGTTCAAGCTCGCTGACAGGCGCGCCGACGAGGTTGCGGCCATCGAGCCACGCTTCGCCATGGACCTTCGCCCGGCCGCCCAGAAGCCCGAGAATGCCGAGCCAGGTGATGGACTTGCCGCAGCCGGACTCCCCCACGAGACCGACAGCCTCGCCGCGCCCGATGGTGAGATCGACGCCGCGCAGCGCGCGCGAGACGCGGCGGCCGAGATCGAAATCGACGGTGAGATTGCGGATCGAGACCAGGGGTTCCATGGCGGCGTCCTTGTCTATGGTGAAGAGAGGTGGGGCCGGCGGAATGGTCGGCTCGTCGGTTGTGCGATGGTCGTGTGCCGTGGTCGCGGAATTGACCGTATCCGCCCCCTCTCCCGTGGGGAGAGGGTGGGGGTGAGGGGAGTTGAGTTCTCGGGATACGGAAGACCCGATACCCCTCATCCGATGCTGCGCGTCGACCTCTCCCTACTATGGGAGAGGTGAAGGGGCCGGCTTTATGCCGGTCCCGGTTGGTCGCGCTCAGATCGCGAAGTTGCCCTGCCGGAAATCCATGGCGAATGACGGGGCCGCCTTCCACTGGATGTCCTTGCGCTTGCCCGTGAACGTCGCGTTCTGGTGCAGCACGGTGTAGGCCGGGTCCTCACGCTCGCAGATCTCCAGCATGCGCTTGAACTGGGCCTTGCGCCTGGCCATGTCGGTTTCGACTTCCATCATGCCCGACAGCTTGTTCATCTCCTCGTTGCTCCATTCGCCGGCCTGCTGCTGCTGGCCGTTGGGGCCGTGCTGGTTGACGATGGAGGAGATGGGGTCGTTGAAGGGGGCGGAGTTCGACCAGTCGCGCACGCCGCGCTGGGTGGACTGGTCGAAGATCTGCTGCCAGTTTTCCTTCATCTGGATCTCGACGTTGAGACCCGCCTGGCGCCACATCTCGACCAGGATCTGACCGGTCGCGACCTGGTTGGTGTAGTAGTTGTTGAGCAGGCGGTAGGGGATCGGATCGCCCTTGTAGCCGGCGTCCTTGACGAGCTGGCGGGCCTTTTCGACGTCGTATTCGGGAACCGTCCAGCCCTCGATGAACATCGGGCCGTAGAACTCCCACTGCAGGCCGGCGGGAACGCGGGTGCGGCCGGACCAGATGCTGTCGACGATCAGCTGGCGGTCGATGGCATGCGTCATGGCCCGGCGGATGCGCGGATCGACGAGCTGGGGATGGTGCTTGTCGAAGACGGTCAGGCGGTGGTTCGGGATCAGCCCGCCCTGCACCTCGAAGGCGGCATGGGATTCGATGCCGTCGATCTGGTCGGGCGGCATGTCGCAGATGAAATCGAACTCGCCGGAATAGAGGCCGTTCACACGCGAGGCGACTTCCGGCACCACCAGCATGGTGATTTTCTCGACCGGCGGGCGGCCACCCCAGTACTCGTCATGGGCGCGCAGTACCAGCTTCTGGTCGGGGATGAACTCCTCCACCATGTAGGGGCCGGTGCCGACGGGCTTGCGCGACCATTCCAGCCAACTCTCGGCTTCCGAGAAGCCGCGCTGGGAAACGATCTCCGAACCCATGCGGGCCATGCGGCCTTCCATGGTGACGTCCGGCGTCTTGTTGACGAAGCGGACCTTGTATTTAGAAACGGATTCGACGCGCTCGATGGAGGGCCAGTTGCGCTTGGCGACCGCGACGACTTCGGCCGGCAGCTCCTTGCCCTTCACGTTGTCGCGCACCAGCACGTTGGTGAACAGCGTGGCGTTGGAGTCGGCGACATAGCCCTCGCCGAACATGCGTTCCGCGCCGAAGGAGAAGACCACGTCGTCGGCGGTCAGCTCATCGCCGTTGTGGAACTTCACGCCCTGGCGAAGGTTCAGCTCCACCGTGCGGTGGTCGATCCGCTCCCAGCTTTCCGCAAGTCCCGGCACCGTGTCGAGCGAGCGCGGCAGGTCCTGGTTGATCAGCCGGTCGTAGATTGTGGCGAAGATGCGCGTGCCGACGTTCGACTGCTCGCGCAAGGGCTCCAGCGAGGCGGAGTTGGAGACCTGCTGGACGGCGATGGTGATGGAGGGGCGCTTCGTCTGGCCAATGGCGAAACGGGGCAGGGCGAGCGCGCCGCCCATCGCGGCTCCGCTCTTCAACAGATTGCGGCGGGTGAGAATCATGGTGCAGCAGCTCCTCTTGAGCGGTTCGAGCAACCGGCTCGACGTGAGATCGCGCGCCGTCTGCGGAACGGACGGGCGCGGGGCTTGGCGACGATCGGTCCCGACAGAGGGCCGGGAGCGGAAAAATCCGTGAGGCATCCCTCCCGCGAAGCCGCGTCGAGTGCATCGACAGGCGGAGCGGAAGGACCGTCCCTGCTGGTAATGGAGCAATATTTCACACGTGTGACAGGAAATGGAGTTTTGCACCGGAGACGGAGCGTGCGGGGGACGGGGGCAGAATGGCGCCGTTGCATGGCAGGGTGATGAACGGGCAAAGGGGAATGCGCCGGAGAGACCGGAAAGGCGGTGCGCGCAAAAGAAAAGGCCCCGGGGATTGCCCGGGGCCTCGACTTTTCAGCCTTGATCGGGAGGCGGCAGGCGCCTTCCGGTCGTGATCACACGCCGTCGTAGGCGGTGACCTTCGGGACTTCGCCCGAGTACTTCTCCACCTGGACGATCGCGGTTTCGGCAATCGTCGCCTGGCCGTAGCCGGAGGAGAGCGGCAGGTCGCGCGTCAGGATGTTGGGCGAGCCTTCCTTGTCGAGCGAGCCGGTCTTGCCGGGTTCTGCCGGGTCATACCAGGCACCTTCGTGAAGGACGACCGAGCCCACCGAGATGTCGTCGGAGATGACGGCGGCGGCGAGCGTCTGGCCGCGACCGTTGAACACGCGCACCACATCCCCATCCGCGATGCCGCGATCGGCGGCGTCCGTGGAGTTGATCATCATCGGCTCGCGATCGTTGATCTTGTAGTTCGTGGTGTCGTGGGCGTTGTCCATCTGCGAGTGCAGGCGGTGCGGTGGGTGCGCGGAGACGAGCTGCAGCGGATAGTCGGCCGCCTCCTTGCTCCGGCGCCATTCCACCGGCTCCATCCAGGTAGGATGGGCGGGGCAGTCCGGGATGTTCATCTTCTTCAGGTAAGGAGAGGTGATCTCGATGAGACCGGTGGCCGTGCCCATCGGGTTCAGCAACGGATCCTCGCGGTAGTCGGCGAGCATGGTGAAGTCGCCCTTGCCTTCGGGGAACTCGATGATGCCTTCGCCGTTCCAGAATTCGTCGAATTCCGGCATCTCGACCGTCTTGGAGCGGCCACGGGCGTCCTCGTAGAGCTCCTTGGCCCAGTCGGTGTCGGTCTTGCCGCCGTCGGTGTACTGGTCCTCGACGCCGAAGTGGCTGGCGAGCTCGGTGAAGATCTCGTAGTCGGGCCGCGACTTGTGCTGCGGCGCGACGACCTGACGGCAGGCGAGGACAAGGTTCGCCACCTGGCCGACATCGTTGCGCTCAAGATCGCTGGCCGCCGGCAGGACGATGTCGGCGAAGCGGGCCGTCGGCGTCCACCACGGCTCCTGGACGATGACCGTCTCCAGCTTACGGTAGGCCTCGATCAGCCGGTTCGTGTCCTGGTGGTGTGTGTACTGGTTGCCGCCGGAGGTGTAGGAGAGCCGCAGTTCGGGGTACTTGAAGGTGCGGTCCTTGTAGGGCAGCTCCTTGCCCGGATTGAGGAACACGTCCGCGAAGGCGGCGATCGGGAAGGTCACGTCGACCGGGTTCTTGCCCGGCGACATGCCGCCGATGACCGGCATGTCGGGCTTCGGGTAACCGCCATCGGCATAGTGCATGCCGAAAGAGACGCCGCCGCCGGGAAGGCCGATCTGGCCGAGCATGCAGCCAAGCGCGATGAGTGCCCAGGGGGTCTGCTCGCCATGGTGCTGGCGCTGGGTCGACCAGCCGCTGGCGATGAAGGTGCGCTTGGAGGCCATCTTGCGGGCGAGATCCTGGATGGTCTCGGCCGGAATGCCGGTGATGTCGGCGGCCCAGGCTGCCGTCTTCTCGGTGCCGTCTTCCGTGCCCTTCAGGTAGGCCGCGAAATCATCGAAGCCGAAGGCGTGGCTCTGGACGAATTCCTTGTCGTAGAGGTCCTCGGTGAGCAGCGTGTGCATGATGCCCAGCGCGAGCGCGACGTCGGTGTTCGGCGCGATCGGAACCCACTGCGAACCGAGATACTTCGCGGTGTCGTTGTGTAGCGGATCGATGACGACGGTCTCGATATCGGTGCCCTTCAGGTCGAGCCAGCCCTTGGTGCTCTTGCGGGCCGACAGGATGCGCGTGGTTACCAGCGGATTGGCGCCCCAGGCGACGACCATCTCGGCATTCTTGTGGATGCCGGGCCAGTCGCTGGCAGTCATCGTGCCGCCCCAGGCGATGCCCGTGATGATCTCGTTGACGGCCTGGTTGGAATAGTTGCCGAAGAAGGCGGTGCAGCCGCCGACCAGGTTGAAGAAGCGCTGGTTCATCGCTTCGGTCTTGTGCACGTGGGCATGGTTGGAGGCCCAGGAGCTCTTGCCGCGATGAAGCGCGACATTGCCGTAGGTATCCTTCACGCGGGTGATCTCGTCGACGACCAGCTTGATCGCATCGTCCCACGAGACCTCGACGAAATCGCCGGTGCCGCGCAGGGTGCGGTCACTCTTCTCGCGGTTCTTCAAAAAGTCCGCGCGAACCATCGGCGCCTTGACGCGGCTGCGCGAATACAGCCGGTCGGGCATGGCCTCGAGCAACGGATCTGGCTGGCCGAGCTGCTTCAGCATTTCGACGCCAACGACCTTGCCGTCCTTCTTGACCAGCCACAGCGGGCCCAGGCAGGTGTTGGCGATGACACGGCCGTCGGTGACCCCGCCGGCGCCGGACGCGGCGCGGGCGAGATGCGGCAGCATCGTCGCGCTGATCGCTCCGGAGGCCATCAGGTTCACGAACTGTCTTCTGTTCAGCATGGCTCGACCTTTCTCGATGCACAGTTTTGTCTTGTCGGTCAGGCACCATGGTAGAATTGGAATCGGAAATTCAAATGATCCAAGTCAAAAAAATTATCAATGGATAGGAAAAATCGTATTCTTCTGGCATGAATTAAAGGAATGTCTGTTTCGAATTGTTCGAGCTACGAAACTTCGAGGCAGAATAATTCTTGATTTAAAAGTTTAAAAGAACAAGTGACCATAAGTTTTGTCTTTAACTAAAGTGATAAGTTATAAGACTATCGTGAGAAGGTGTCGTAGGGGCAGTCTTGGTCGAAGCAATGCCGCAAGGGGGGATCTGCCCGTTTGAGCAGAGCGGGCGGGGCCTGGGGGCGGCGGCCGATCAACTGGCGCGGAGCTCCTGAATCGCTTCGGCCAGCGCTTCGACGAGGAAGATCTTGGCGATCGAGGCGCCGACCTCGCCGCCGGTGGGCGGCGGGGAGAGAGCTGCGGCATGGAGCAGGATGTCGGCCTTGTTGGCGGCGGGGCTGTTGGGGCGTGCGGTCAGCAGGATCGTGAAGGCGCCGGCCGCACGATGGCCGGCGAGGAAGTTCACCGTGTCGCTGGTCAGGCCCATCTCGCTGACGCCGATGGCGGTGGAGGTGGCATCCACGCCATTGGTGATCTCGTGCGCGAGAGTGGGATCCTGGAAGGCCTGGGCGACAAGGCCGAGCCGCAGCAGACGATAGGCCAGCATCTGCGCGACGATGCCGGAGACGCCGGCGCCGAAGATGTCGATCCGCCGGCTTGCCAGAAGCCGTTCGGCGGCGTGCCGCAGGCTGAGGGGATCGAGCAGCTTGCGCGTGGCGACGATTGAATCCGACAGGCGCGCCTCCAGAATACCGAGTTCGCTCTGCGGGTCGGCGCCGTGGGCGGCGCGCGCGTGGTCCCGGTAGGCGATATCGGCAGCGAGCGCCAGTTTCAGGTCGCGAAACCCGTCATAGCCCAGATGCCGGCAGAACCGCACAACGCTCGCCTCGCCGCTGGTCGAATGCAGCGCGAGTTCGGCGACGGAGGAGCGCACCGCCTTTTCCGGATTGTCGACGATGTACTTGCCGATGCGCGACAGGGCATCGGGCATGGTGTCGATTTCGGCGCGCACGCGCAGGATCACGTCCTTGCCGAAGGGCGTGTGCGCCGTATCATCATGCCGGCGGTCCGTCGCGTGCGTGTCTGCCACGGGCCATTCCTCCCCGGGAATCGCTGGGTTGTGTTGTTCGCGCAAGACTAGAACATGCCGGCGCCGGGGGGAAATGCCGATCGGGAGGGAGCAGGAGGGCAGGAGCGGCTTGCGGCAGGTTCGGGGGCAAGCGGCGTTTACCCCTCCGTCACGCGGAAGCTTGACCTCTCCCCCACAAGGGGGAGAGGGGAGCAAGTGACACGGATACGGGTTGCTCCCGAATTTCCCCGAACCCGGACCGGATTGCGCCGATCCGGGACGTGTCGCGTGTCAATGGCTATTTCTGCCAGAGCGAACCGATCCGGCAGTCGCTTTAGCGGCCGGCCATGGCCGGCACCTGTTCCTCCGCCGCCGCGTCGGCCGGGTGCGCATAGACGCTTTCGCGGTAGGGCAGGCCGAAGTGATCGCGCAAGGTGGTGCCTTGCGTCTGCATGTCGTGATAGCCGCGTTCGGCCAGGATCGGCAGCACGAGGTCGACGAAATCGTCGAGCCCGCAGCCGAGCACCGGGAAGCCCAGCATGAAGCCGTCGGCGGCGCCTTCGTCGATCCAGCGGATCATCTCGCCGGCGATCCTCTCCGCCGACCCGGTGAAGGTTTCCGACGTGCCGATATGGGCCCGGAGCGTCGCCGTCTCCACCGCCACCTCGCGCAACGTGAGGCCGCGTTCGCGGGCGATGCGGGAAATCTCTTCCGAGGTCGAGCGGAAACCGTCCTTGCCGAGGTCGCCGAGATCGGGGAAGGGTTCGTCCAGCGGATAGACGGAGAAATCGTGCTGCTGGAAGAAGTGGCTGAGATAGTTCAGTGCGTCCTCAATGGTCAGCAGCTTGCCGTATTCGCGAAGGCGTTCCTGGGCGGCTTCCTCGGTGGCGCCGATGACCGGGCCGGTGCCGGGGAAGATCTTGATGTGGTCCGGGTTGCGCCCGTGCGCGCGGGCCGCATCCTTCACCTTGCGGTAGAAGGTCTGCGCCTTTTCCAGCGTGCCGCCGTTGGTGAAGACGCAGTCGGCGTACTTGGCGGCAAGCTCGATACCCGCATCCGAGGCGCCGGCCTGGAAGATCAGCGGCTGGCCCTGGGGCGAGCGGGCGATGTTGAGCGGGCCCTCCACGTCGAAGAACGGCCCGTGATGGTCGAGCCGGTGCATCTTCGACGGGTCCATGAACCGTCCGCTCTTCACGTCGCGGATGAAGGCGTCGTCGTCCCAGCTGTCCCACAGCTTCGTCACCACCTCCAGGTATTCGTCGGCGATCTTGTAGCGCAGCGCGTGATCGGGGTGGGCGCGCGAGTAGTTGCGGCCCGATCCCTCCAGCGGCGAGGTGACCGCGTTCCACGCCGCCCGGCCGCCGGAGATCATGTCGATCGAGCCGAACTGGCGGGCGAGCGTGTAGGGATCGGAGTAGGAGGTCGACATGGTGCCGACCAGCCCGATCCTCGAGGTCATCGCCGCAAGCGCCGACAGGATCGCCACCGGCTCGAAGCGGTTCAGAAAGTGCGGGAAGGACTTTTCGTGGATGTAGAGCCCGTCCGCGATGAAGACGAAATCGAGCCCCGCGGCTTCCGCCTTGCGGGCGCGTTCGACGTAGAAATCGAAGTTGATGCTGGCGTTGGGCGGCACACTTGGGTGCCGCCACGCGTTCATGTTGACGCCGGCGCCCTGAAGCATGACGCCGAAATGGATACGCTTGCTGCTCATAACGGCGCGCCCTCCCTCTCGCTTTCCATCATTTCGCAAATCGCACGGATCTCCGCCTCGCTCACGGACTTCTGGCTGTCGGCCATGTCCTTGAAGCGGACGAAGGCGCGGTTGAGTTCGCCATCCTCCATCGCGAAGCCCAGCTCCCTCAGCTTGGCACGGAACGCATTGCGGCCGCTGTGCTTGCCGAGCACGAGGCCCGTCTGGTCGAGACCGAGCTCGCTCGCCTCCATGATCTCGTAGGTGGAGCGGTTTTTCAGGATGCCGTCCTGGTGGATGCCGGATTCATGCGCGAACGCGTTGGCCCCGGTGATCGCCTTGTTGGCCTGAAGCGCCATGCCGGTGAGGGTGGAGACAAGCCGGCTGGTCGGGCCGATCTCGTGCCGGTCGATGCCGGTTTCCAGGCCGTAGAAGGGCTTGCGCGTGTGCAACGCCATCACGGTTTCCAGAAGGCAGGCATTGCCCGCCCGCTCGCCGATGCCGTTGATTGTCACCTCCACCTGGCGCGCGCCGTTGGCGATGGCCGCCAGCGTGTTGGCGGTGGCGACGCCGAGGTCGTCGTGGCAATGGCCGGAGATGACCACATCGCCGCGCGCGGCATAGCGTTCGCACAGAACACGGATCAGGTCGCCGTATTCGGCCGGCATGGCGTAGCCGACCGTGTCGGGGATGTTCAGCGTCCGCGCGCCCGCGTCCACCACCGCATCCAGCACTTCGAACAGGTAATCGCGGTCGGTGCGGGTGGAATCCTCGGCGGAGAATTCCACGTCGTCGCAAAGCGAGCGGGCATAGGAGACCATGTCCCGGGCGATCTGCAGAACCTGGGCGCGCGTCTTTTCCAGCTTGTATTTCAGGTGAATGTCACTGGTCGGCAGCACGATGTGGATGCGCGGACACTTGGCCGCGCGCACGCCCTCCCAGGTCTTGTCGATGTCGTGGCGGTTGGCGCGGGAAAGACCGGCGATGCCGGGGGGCTCAAGACGTCCGCCGCGCTGCGCATGGCCCTGGCCGCGGCCGACGGTTTCCGCGATGCGCTGGACGGCCGCCAACTCGCCCGCACTGGAGGCGGGAAAGCCGGCCTCGATGACGTCGACGCCGAGGCGCGCGAGTTGCTGGGCGATCTCCAGCTTCTCCGCGCCGGTCAGGCTCACACCGGGGCTCTGCTCGCCGTCGCGAAGGGTTGTGTCAAGTATCGTGACCCGATCAGGTTCTTTCGAGCGGATCTCCCAAAAATCCTTTCCCATTGTCATTGTTCTTCTCCAAATGAATAAGGTGATTTTTTAAAATAATATGCAGCTCCGCGAGCACCTCCTGCTCGCTCTTCAGTAAGAAGAAGTGATTGCCCGGAAAACGGACATAGTGGACCGGCTCGCTCGAATGCACCTGCCAGCCGGCGAGCCCCTCGTTTGAGACGAGCCTGTCGTCGTCGCCGTGAAGAACGAGGATCGGGCAGGTGAAGGGTGGTTTGTCGACATATTCATACGTGGCGGAAATGGTGAGGTCGGCTCTGAGCCGCGGCAGCCAGAGTTCGCGCAGCGCCTCCTCGCGCAGCAGTTCCTCCGGCGTGCCGTTGTAGTCGCGCACGGCGGTGACGAAATCCTCGTCGGGTAGCGTCTCCATGCCCTTGTCGGTCCACATGAACTGTGGCGATGAACGGCCTGAGGCGATGATCATCGATGGCTGGCGCCGCCCCCGCTCGCGCAAGGTGCGGGCCACGTTGAAGCCCACCAGAATGCCCATGGAATGACCGAAGAAGACGTACGGCCGGTCGAGGTGGGGCTCCAGCGCATCCGCGATCGGCTTCTCCAGCTGCCGCACGTTGGTCGCCAGCGGTTCGGAAAACCGGTATTCGCGGCCCGGCAGCTGGATGGCGATGACCTCAACCCCGGCCGGCAGCTGGTCGGGCCAGGAGTGGAACATCGAGGCGGCTGCGCCCGCGTGGTGAAAGCAGAAAAGCCGCAGCCGCACAGTCTCGGGGGTTGCCCCCGGTTCGGGCTTGCCGGGGAAGACAAGCCACGGCGTCTCCTCCTGGGCCGCTGCCGCCGTTCGTTCGGGGCTGAGAACGTTCATACCGCGCGTCTTTCCTGCATGAGCGGTTCGATGCAGACCGGTTCCAGCCAGCCCCACTTGTCCGGCAGCGCGCCGGTGACGATGCCGAAGAACATCTGCTGGATCGCCCGGGTGACCGGTCCCATGCGGCCTTCGCCGACGATGATGCGGTCGACGGAACGCACCGGGCAGACCTCCACCGCCGTGCCGGTGAAAAAGATCTCGTCGGCCTTGTAGAGCAGGTCGCGCGGGGTGGTCGCCTCGCGCACGGTGATGCCGAGGTCGGCGGCGATGGTGCGGATGCAGTTGCGGGTGACGCCCTCCAGGATGCTGTCGCCAAGTCCCGGCGTGATCAGTTCGTCGCCGATGACGAGGAAGATGTTCTGGCCGCTGCCTTCGGTGACGTGGCCCATCTGGTCGAGCATGATGCCTTCGGCGAAGCCGTTGTCCTTGGCTTCGGCCAGAACCATCTGCGCCTCTGCGTAATGTCCGCCGATCTTGGCGAGGGCGCTGACGGCGCCTGCGCCGGGCCGGCGCCAGCTGGAGACCTGGGCATCGATGCCGCGCTCCAGCGCGTCCGCGCCGAAATAGGTCGCCCACGGCACGGTCGCGACGATGGTCTCGATCGGTCCGCTGCGTCCGTCAAGCCCCAGCGTCTCGCCGAGACCGCGGTAGACGAGGGGGCGGATATAGGCGGCGCGATGCTCGTTTGCGCGCAGCGTCGCCGCGGTGGCCTCGATCCACTGGTCCACGTCGAGCGGCGAGGGCGCGCGGGCGACCCGGCAACTGAAGAGCATGCGTTCGAAATGCTCGCGCGGGCGCAGGACGCAGGCATTCTCGCCGATCTCGTAGGCCCTGAGGCCCTCGAAGATGCTCGTGCCGTAGTGAAGCGCGTGGGAGAGGACATGCACCTGCGCCTTTTCCCATTCGCAAAGTTCGCCGTTCTTCCAGATATAGGGTGCCCACATGGTGTTGATGCCTTCTCGCTGGGTGCTGGTCTCACATGCCCGGGTTACATGACGGCGTATTTCTCGAAGGCGTCGACGACGCTTTCGCCGGCCTCGATGGCCGAGCGGACTTTGGCCTCCAGCCGTGCCTTGGCGAGCGCCTTGGGGATGATGTCGCGCTCGCACTCCTTCGGCACGACGATGACGCCGTCGGCATCGCCGAAGACGAGGTCGCCGGGCCTGACGAGCACGTGGCCGACCTTGATGGTACAGCGGTAGTCGACCACGTTGTGGCGCCCTTGCAGGCCGTAGGCGTAGGTGCCGCGGCAGAAGACCGGGACATCGACGGCGCCGATGCCCTGCACGTCGCGCACGTTGCCGTTGATGACGAGGCCGGCCGCACCCAACGCATGGGCCCGGGTGATCAGCATGTCGCCGAGCCGCGCGGCATAGGTGGGACCGCCGGAGGCGATGTAGATCTCTCCGGGTTTCAGATCCTCTATCGATTCAAAAAGCAGGCCGAAGGGCTTGGAATCGTAGCGCTTCAGGCCGCCATGCGGGATTGGCGCCTCGTCGCGCACGGGCATGGCGCGACCGATCATCACCTTGGGCGCGCCGAGCGGGGCGATCTCGTGCGGCAGCATGGGATAGGCGAAGCCCATCAGCTCCATCACGTCGGAAATCGGGCAGGTGGTCAGTTCCGCGCGAACGAGCGCGAAGAGTTCCTCATCGGTGTTCCATTCCACCGCCGTGCTATCCTTGGGCTGAACAAGCTGGTTCATAGAGAAGCCTCCCGAGTTCTTCGTTGATGTGACGGGCGAGCGCTTTCTCCTCCGCGTGCAGGAAGAAATGCCCGCCGGAAAGTGGCGCGTAGTGGTGGAAGCCAGCGCGGGTTTCCCGGCCCCATGCCTCCAGCCCTTGTGCCGTGACGAACCGGTCGTCGGTGCCCTCAAAGACCACGATGCGGGCATCGAGCGGCGGTTGCGGTTCGTAGTCGTAGGTCTCGTAGATCGCCCCGTCGGAACGGATGCGGGGCAGCAGGATTTCCAGGAGATCCGGGTTCTGCAGCACGGCGTCCGGCGTGCCCTTGCAGTTGCGCAGGATCTCGATGAACTCGGGGTCCGGCAGGGTGTGACGGATGACCGGCGGCTTTTCGCGCGGTCCGTCCTGTCCCGACAGGAACAGAAGCTCCGGCTGCGGCAGGTGGCGCTTGCGCAGCACACGGGCGAGTTCGAACGAGATCAGGGCGCCAGTGCTGTGGCCATAAAAGGCGAAGGGCCTGTCCAGCAACGGGGCCATGGCCTCGGCGAGCTCATCGGTCAGCGGTCCCATGGAAAGCATCAGAGGTTCTGCGAGCCGGGTCTCGCGGCCGGGCAGCTGCACGGCGACGGGTTCGACCTCGCGTGGCAGCCAGTCGGCCCAGGAGCGGAAGATCGAGGCTCCGCCGCCGGCATAGGGAAAGCAGAAAAGCCGGAAGCGGGCCCTTTGGCGATCCGCGTCTTCGGGGAATTCGAACCAGGGGGATGTCATGGCGACCTCTGCTGCCTTGCCGGGGCACCACGGCCGGAACCTCCACCTGGGGTCTGGTGGGACAGGGGAGGCTCCGGCCGTGCGATGCGGCGTGGGTTGGCGGGCCTTCGAACGGGGCGAACGAAGGCCTGCTGATCGGCGCGCCTTACTCGGCAGGCGCGGCCTCGCGCATCGGCATGCGGACCCGGTTGTGGCCGTAGCGGTCTTCGCCGGCGACCAGAACGGTCGAGTAGCGGTCGAGCGGCAGGACCTCGCCGAAGTGGTGGAAGGAATCCTGGCCGTCATAGACCTTCACATGCGTGGGCACGAAGCGGGTCGCCCAGGCGAAGCGGGTGTCGTCGGTTGTCGAGTTCGGGTTCGACCCGTGCATGCAGCGCGAGGTGAAGATGAAGAACTGGCCGGGTTCGATCTCCATATGCACGGCCTTGGACTCGTCCGGCACCCAATTGCGGTCGAGCTTCAGATCGTCGTAGTCGTAGCCGTAGAAACCGGACTTCTCGCCGCGCTCGTTGAGCTTGTTGATGTTGTCGGGATCGAACACCACGTTGCGCTTCTCGTCGAAGTACCAGGTCCGGTGGGAACCCGGCATCAGCTTCAGGCAGCCGTTGGCCTTGTTCGTCTTCGTCATGGCGATCCAGGCCGTCAGCTCCCACGGCTGGCCTTCGACGGCGGCCGTCGGCTCCAGCTTCTCGGTGCCCTCGAATTCCACGAAGCTTTCCGCCTGATGCCAGTCGGTGCCCTCGTCGCCGGGGTACTTCGGGAACCACTCGGTGCGCCAGCTCAGCACGTCCGGGCCGAGGATCGAGGAAATCTTGTCGACAAGACGCGGGTCGCTGATGATCCGGTTGAGGTTGGGAATATCGAGGTGGCGGTCGTAGTTGAGCCGGCTGTCGGGGAAGGGGGCGTTGCTGGTGTCGAGCAGGTCGAGGCGCACCTCGTTCCAGATCTCGGTCATTTCCTCCGGCTCGAAGAGCGTGAAGGGGCCGGCGAACCCGTTTTCGTAAAAGGACTTCTTCTCGTCATCGGAAAGGTAGAAGTGCTTAGCCATAATGAAAATCTCCCATGAAAATGAACTTGTTATAACCGAACGCGGTTACCCCGCGGTCTCGGCGAGCTCGCTGGTGTGAAGCTGGGCGTCGATCGCGGCGGAAATGGCCGCCACGGAGGAGGCCTGCTTGTCGAAGAAGATGCGCGGGGACGGGGCAGCGCCCGTCTTCGCACGCAGCTGCTTCAGGACCTCGACCAGGTTCAACGAGTTTCCTCCGATATCCAGGAACCGAGAATCCGCATTCAGATTCTTGGTGCCGACAACGTCTTCCAGGACTCGGATCACGGTTTCTTGCGTAGTAATGGCAGTGTCCTCCAGTCTAGCGTTTTCAGGTGCTTGGTCTTTGAAAAATAAATCCGCACTTACCCAGTTATCTACAATAAAAGTCATAGAGATACGTAAGTGCAATTAAAATGCTTTTGTTATATTCGGATTTAAGTATTCTCATGTAATATTTATTATATTAATAAATGATATAAACAGTATAATTTCAATTTGAAAATAATTAAGTCAGATTTTGTCTTTTTTGTGATGCGATTTCACGAAAAATCAGAGTTGAAAATGGTCTTAATATCAAAATGAACGGCGTTCTGCCGTTGTGAAAATCGCGGAGAACAGAAAAGCCGGTGAGGACCGCGATTTGAATTCTGCCGGGCTTGAGAAATGCGTGGCTCCTTGAGAAATGCGAGGCTCCATAAACGCGCCCGTCATCGGGCTCTCGGGATCTTCCCTGTCTCGTCGTGCTTTGGCCATCCGCTTTCCGGCCACACGGCCATCCGCTTTCCGGCCACACGGTTTGTGTCGCCTTGTCCTGAGACACTCGGGTGCCCCCGTGGTCTGCCCCCGTGGTCTGCAGGTGTTTGTTCACGAGTGGTCATGACGCTTCAAACGACCAGGCGGTTGATTGTTGCATGCCGTGCTTCCAGCTCATTCCGTCCTTTCTCGCAGTGCGCGAAGATGGAACCTCGCGAGAGTCGAGCATATAACGGTTTGTCAGATGTAATTCGTCTGTTCTGGAGAGCCGGCATTCTTTCTGAGACGCTGAGTGCGCCTTCTAAAAATCATTTAAATCGATTATTTCTATAGTAATCTAAAAACATGTAATAAATATTCGGAATTTCAAACGAGAAAACATTCTCATCGAAAATTCTGTTGATGTCAAACCTTGAATCAACTTGATAGATCAAATCAAAAATCGGCTTATATTACCGATGCTTGCTGCGGTGCGTGCGCCGAGACAACCGTGCCGGGGCGTGTGGATGAGGGGCGACGAGAGTGGGGCCTGAAGATGAAGGCCGGGGCTAGAAGTTGAGACGCCGCGCGAAGGCGCTTCGGGATGAAAAGACTGTCGAGCAGGCGGATAAAATAGAGGTTTCATATGTGGGGAATATTGATATGAACAATGGTTTGTTCCACATCACTTGCAGCTATTTACCGGGCTTGCCGTGAGTGCTAGTGTAGTCCATTGTTATCTGGTTATTACTTTTCTTTTTGACGGCAGGCGACCTGAGGTTTTCTGAGGTCCGCGTCGCGGGATTTTTGCGCTTTCAACGCATCTTTGCAGCGGGCGCGGCCAGGTTTGCAGCGGGCGCGGCCAGGTTTGCAGCGGGCGCGGCCAGGTTTGCAGCGGGCGCGGCCAGGCATATTCACAACGGGCGCGGTCGTTTTCCCGGGGCTCTTTTTCCCCGGGCTCATGCGGCTCATTGGGAGTGAGTGTCTCGCGCCGCAGGTTCGGACAATCGGAATGTCTTTGTGTTCCGGCGATCTGCTGACAGGCATTACGTGCGAACAGTTTTCGCATGAGATCTGCGGGATTCGAAATCCGGGCGTGCGGCCCGAATGGAATAAGAAAGTCGATATATTCAATTGATTGATTGGATTTCGTGATGCTCTCCATCTCCTTGTCGTCCTCGGCGCGTCGTGCGCGCGGGGGCAGCTTTGGCTTCGGTGCCGGTTTCCTGGGAGCGTGGTTCGTGTCCAGACAGTCGCCTCGGCGCGGCTGTCGTTCCGGCTTCCCCGGAGCGTCCTGGGTTCAGGCGAATGCGCCCGGGTCGCAAGAATGGCTCCCGGGGAGGAGTCCCTACCACTCCAACGCAGATAGAAAGGAGGTGAATATGATGGCAGAAGTGAAAGATCGTCGCGCGGCGGTTGCGCTGGCGGCTCAGGACATGTCCGAAGCCGCGAACAAACCAGCTGAACAGGCCGCGAAGCTTTCGAAAAGCGACCCCGACCCAGCGAAAATTCCAGCTGACGTCGCGGGTCCAATCGCAAGCTCGACTCCAAAACCAGCTACTGCGCTCGAAAATCCAGCCGCCTGACGGCTGAGATTCGTTCTCCAGCAGCTCCTTTGGATGGATGCCCTGACCATGATGCCCTGGATAGATGCCCTGACAAGATGCCCTGATGCGAAACGACGGTACTCGCCTGACGCGGTGAGTGCCGTCATCCGCCTTCGCTGAAAGGAAGCACGCGGCGATGCCGGGCGCGGCTGCGAAGGAATGCTCGACATGAATGCTCGATATTGAGGGAAGCGCGAAAGACGGCACGGAGCGCGCGGAGCGCTGCAAAACCTGAAGTCAGACAATTTCATTTTCTGGTGCAGGGGTTTTTGAATTGAAAACAGAAAATTATTCTACGGGGGAGGCCTACGCTCCGGGCGAGATGGCCGAACGCTGGCAGAAACGCTGGCTCGACGAGGGTGTGTTCGTCACCCGGATGGAGAGCGACGCACCGCACTTCTACGCCTACGACTATCCGCCGTTTCCCAGCGGTTCTCTGCATATGGGCCATGTGCGCAACTACACGATCGGCGACACGCTGACCCGCTACAAGCGTCTGCGCGGCTTCAACGCGCTTTACGTGCAGGCCTTCGACTCCCTCGGCCTGCCCGTCGAAGACGCCGCGATCGCCTCCGGCAAGACGCCGGCTGCCTGGCTGGACGCCTGCATCGCCGACATGACACGCGAACTGCTGCGGCTCGGCCTCAGCTACGATCCCACGCGGTTCTTTTCCTATCACGAGCCCTCCTACTATCGCTGGACGCAGTGGATCTTCCTGAAGCTGCACGCGGCCGGCGCGATCTATCAGGCGAAGAGTTGGACCGACTGGTGCCCGCATTGCCGCACCGCGCTGGCGTTCGAGCAGGTGATCGACGGCTGCTGCTGGCGCTGCGGGGCTGAAGCCACGAAGGAGCAGCAGGCGCACTGGTTCGTCGATGTGCAGGCGATCGCGGGAGATCTGCTCGCCGGGCTGGAGAAGTACGATTTTCCCGCAAAGGCAAAGGTGCTTCAGCGCAACTGGATCGGCCGCAAGCCGGGACTTTTCGTGTCGATGGCGATCGAGGGGCGAGAGGCGCCGGTGGAGGTTTTCACGACGCGTGTCGGGCTCATCCACGCCGCCACGTTCATCGCGCTGGCGCCGGAGCATCCGCTGGTGGAAACGCTGGTTCGCGAGCGGCCGGACGCGCAGGCGATGCAGGAACGGGTGCGCGAGATGTGCACCTTGCCGCGTGTGGAGCGGATGAAGGCGCCGGAACGCGCAGGCCTCTTCCTTGATCGCCATGCGATCCATCCGCTGACGGCTGAGCGATTGCCGGTCGTCGTCGCTCCATACGTGCAAATCGAACTGGGAACGGGCGCGGCGCTCGGCTGTCCCGCCCACGACAAGAACGCCCATCGCTTCGCCAACACGATGGGACTGGCCGCCATCTCTGTCGTGGAACCGGAGGAGGGGGGCGAGTGGATCGAAGGTGAGCCCTATCTCGGGGAGGGACGGCTGGTGCGCAGCGGCGCCTTCGACGGTCTTTCCACCGCCGATGGCGAAAAGGCGATCACTACGGAACTGGTGCGACGCGGCGCGGCGCGCGCGGGTGAGACCTTCCGGGCCCGCGATTGGTGCGTTTCGCGCCAGCGCTACTGGTCGGCGCCTATTCCGATCATTCATTGCGAGGCCTGCGGCGCGGTGCCTGTGGCGGAGACCGATCTGCCGGTGGTGCTGCCGACTGAAGGTGTCGACATGAGCGTGAGCGGTAATCCGCTTGCCCGGCACGAGCCGTTCATGGCGGTAAGTTGCCCTGCCTGCGGGGTTGCGGCGCGGCGCGAGGCGAGCACGCTTGACACGTTCTTCAACAGCGCCTGGTCCTACATGCGCTACTGCAACCCTGATTTCGAGGGAGCGATGTGCGATGGGGAAGCGGTCGCGCGATGGGTGCCGTGCGATTTCGATATCGGCGGTACGGAGAACATTCTCGTTGCCAACCTCTATTTCCGGATCATCCTGAACTGGCTTCACCGGCTCGGCCTCTCGGCGGAATCCGAGCCGTTCAAGAGCTCGATCTTTCACGGCATGGTGCTGAAGGACGGGCAGAAGATGTCGAAGTCGCTGGGCAATGTCGTCCAGCCCGCCGAACTCATCGAGCGCTACGGCGTCGATGCTGTCCGCTTCCAGAGCATGTGGGCGGCGCGGCCGATGAACGATTACAACTGGTCGGACGACAAGGCCTCCGCCTCCCGGCATTTTCTGGGCGGTGTGTGGCATACCTCGCTGGAGATCATCGATGCTCTTGGCGAGGAAGCGGCGGACGATTTCGATGCCTCCGCGATGACAAATTTCGAAAAGAAGTTCGAGAGCAATCTGAATTTCGGAATTTCGAAGATCGAAAAAGCCTACGACACCTTGGAACTGCAGGCGGCCTGCAACAATTTGATGTTGCTATGGGACAAGACCCGGAAATTCTGGGAGCGGGCGAAAAGCCGCCCGACCCCTGCCAACCGGGCCCTGATCCGGCGCGCCGTCCTCGATTTTTTAGTCATGTTGAACCCGATTGCTCCGCATCTCACCGAAGAGCTCTGGTCCCGTTTCGGCCAGGGCGAGATGCTGGCGCAGGCGGCCCACTGGACGGATTTGAGCCATGAGCACAAAAAGCCATTTTCACAAAGAGACCGATTGCACGAACCGGCACCTTGCTGAAGCGATCGCGCATAACGCACGGATCACGCCGAAGAAAACCGCGCTGGCCGACAGCCGCCTGAGCCTCGACTATCGCACGCTCGACCGCTTCTCCACGCGCTTTGCCCTGTGGCTTTGCCAGCGCGGCTGCCGGCCCGGGGACCGTGTCGTCATGCTGGCGCCGCGCCAGGCCATTCTCGTCGCCGCCATCGTGGGAACCTTCAAGGCGGGCTGCGTCCACGTTCCGCTCGATGCGAAGATGCCGGCCGGCCGGGTCGAGTACATCCTGAAGGAGATCGAGCCCGCATTCGTCATCACCGACGAGGAGCATCGCGCGACGGTGGACGAAATCCTGGAGGAGATCGACGCCGCTTGCGGCGTGATGATGGTTGGCCAACTGGAGGGGTTGCTGAGCGAGGAGCTTGCCTGCCCGAGCTGTCCGCTTTCCGCAGAACTTCTGCCGCGCTTCGATGCGGATCGTCCGGCCTATTGCATCTACACATCCGGCTCGACCGGGCATCCCAAGGGCGTCGTCATCGCCCATAGCAGCCTTGCGCCGTTCTTCGAGGGGACGGCGGAGGTTTATGACGTCACCGCGTCATCCGTCTGCGCGAGTTTTTCGCCGCTCAATTTCGACGTCTATCTGATGGACATGCTGTTTCCCCTGGCTCAAGGGGCGGAACTGCATGTGCATGACGATCTGGTTGTGCCGGACTTCCTGTTTGCGACGATCCGGGACAACAAGGTCACGCATTTCTCCGCCTGGGGGATGATGCTGGGCCTGATCGCGCAGGCGGAGGATTTCGAAACAGCCCGTCTGCCGCATCTGCAGACAATTCTTACCGGCACGGATGTTCCCGATGTGAAAACCGTGCAGCGCTGGATGGGCAAGAATGTCGGCGTTCGGGTCATCAACGCCTACGGGCCGACGGAAGTGACCTGCGCCTCCACCGCGCATGTGATCGACGAGATCGAGCCGCAGCGGACCGATCTCTATCCGATCGGCAAGCCGTTGAAGCACGTCACGGCGCGGCTCGTCGATGAGGCGGGAGGCGTCGTCACCGAGCCGGGCGTGATGGGGGAACTGCTCGTCGGCGGCGTCCAGGTGATGCAGGCCTACTGGAACCGGGAGGAGGAGACGGCGAAGCGCGTCGTGACCATCGACGGCATTCGCTATTACCGGACGGGGGATGTCTGTTCCTATCTCGCCGACGGTGCGATCTACTATCACGGGCGGCGCGACAACGAGGTGAATATCGGCGGCTACCGCGTGCATCTCAACGAGATCCAGCGCGTCATCTGTTCGGTGCCGCATGTCCACAGCGCGGAGGTGGTGGTGCTGGAGACAGGCTTCGGCGAGAAGCTGCTTGCCGCCGGGGTGCTGTTCGAGCGCGGCGAATACCCCCGTTGCGACAGCCATATCGAGGTGATCCGTCGCCGTCTGACGGATGAATTGCCCGCCTACATGGTGCCGCGCCACGTGGTGGGATTTGCCGAATTTCCGCTGCTTTCGTCGGGAAAGGCGGACCGCAAGGCGCTTGCCGAAATCCTGCAACAGCGGGTTCGCGAACCGGCGGGAGCGGGCCTTGCGTGAATTTGGTCGGCAAACCGGATGTGAATAAAAAAGTCGTTTCAGAACAATTGTCTGCAGTTTGAAGTTGGTGCTCTGATTCATGCGAAAGAACGAGATTTACGTTACGTGATGTGATATTCTTGGATATTGAATTTCAACGATGGTCGCCGGGATGTGGGGACCATCCACAGTTCGCACCTGTGGCTTAATCGGGAGGAGGTGACCCCGGCAGAAGATTCAGAAACTCCGGCAGAAAAATCGATGGTTCTCAGGGCATCGCTGTTGACGGATCGCTGGAGCGGAGAATTGGAGCCCAGGTTGCCCAAAAGCACCGGCATTGGGGGCCGGAGGATACGGGTTCGAGTCCCGTCGGGTGCGCCATTTGCGGAATCGGGAGCAGGCGAAACGGATCGCCCCCCGAGGGACGGGACAGGTGCGTCAACCGTCTGTCCATCGACAGTGCATACGGGTGGCGACCGGTGAAACCATACGGGTGAAACGCGGACCGGAACCGGGCAGGAAACCCGGGCTGGGCGCAGAGCCGGGATTGGAGCCATGCCCGGGGCGCAAAACCGTCCTTGGCCTGACGAACCTGGTCCGGGGCGGAAAGTCGACCTTGGCTCGAAGAACCTGGTCCGAATCTGAACGAATTGAATGGAGAAACCGGAACGTGGGCAGGTGCCGGTTCGGGAGGTCCTTCCAGTGAGCCTCTATCCGACGGCGCGCTCCGTGGTGTCGCCGCCGTTGTTTCTTGCGCTCCTTGAGGTGCTGCGGTCCCGCACGGCGGCGATGGGGGCCGTTCAGAGGGGGCTTGTCGTGCTCAAACGACGAGGTTTTCTTCGCTCGCGGACAGCACCATGCGTGGAAGTTCCGTAAATCGGGAAGGGCCACACCGCAGGAACCCGCCGGCTCCGCGCGCTCTTCTCACGAGTGTTCCTCATCCTCAATTGCGTGCTCGCGACTGTCATGGCGCCATGTCGTCAGGTCATCTCCCCGTACACTTCCACCCGCTTGCCGCACAGGGGCCGCCGGGGCTATGTCAACGACGACGGTTGCCGCTGCCTGATGACGTGTGGCCGGCAAGGGGCGGTGGCGCGCGCGACATGAACGCCTTCGATCTCGCGAACGGGGCCGTTTTGACGTCGCCGTCATGTGTCCGCTGGATGCCGGCGACGAAGGGTTCCGGGCTCGCGCGCAGGAGCGGGGGACACGGCGGCCCTGCGGTTTGAGGAATTGTGATGCGATACCTGAAAGCGGCGGATCATCGCCGCATGGCCTGGAAGAACGGCAAAGGCGAAACAGCGGAAATCACCGTCTTTCCCGAAGACGCCGGGCTTGAGGAATTCGGCTGGCGGCTTTCAATGGCAACGGTCACCGAGCCGGGACCGTTCTCGAGTTTTGCGGACATCGACCGGGTGCTGGCGATCGTCGACGGCGATGGGCTCCGTTTGAGCATCGACGGCGATAGCGTGAACGTGACGCCGAAGGGTACGGCGGCCGCTTTCGCGGGCGATGCGGTGGTTGCGTCGGATCTCCTTGGCGGACCGGTAACCGATCTGAACCTGATGACCCGGCGGGGACAGTTTCGCGGCCGAATCGATCGGGTCGGGGGGAGTGAGAGGGCTGAAATCGTGCCGGAAGGTGCGGCATGCGTGATACTGGCGCTTGCCTCGTGCATGGTGGCGGGCGGTGGGGAGACCTTCGCGCTGGCCCGGCTCGACGTGGTCATGGCGGAGCGCTGGGAAGAGACGATGGTCGCGACGGGGCCGGATGGCCTCGATCTTCTCGTTGTCACCGTCCTTGAGGAGACTGCCGGCTCGCGTTGAACGCGGGTCGTCATCCACAACGCTTTGCGCCGGGCGATTGACCAACCTGCCCATGGGAGAATATGGCTAGGGACGGAACTGGTTCCGCCTTGCCGGCGGATGAAAAGGGAACGCGGTGCGATCGGGTTCGATCTAATCCGCGACTGCCCCCGCAACTGTAACCGGTGAGCTTCCTTTCGATTGGCCACTGGCCGCGCAAGCGGTCGGGAAGGTGAAAGGCAGGCGTTGACCCGGAAGTCAGGAGACCTGCCTTTTCCGGTCACCCAAGCTTGGATACGGGGTGTGTCCAGGCGCGGTCGTCCGTGGCGGTGACATCTGAAAAGTGTCGCCGCATGCGGAACCGGCCGGGGTTCCCCGCGCGTGAAAGCGCGTGTTTCTCACCGAGATCGAGACTGCCTGCGGTTTGTCGAAAACCCAACGGGACGACGGTTCGTCGTGCCGATGATTCAGGGCGGTCATGTACAAGATCATCGCAACCGCGGGCGTTCTCACGCTCGTTCTTCAATCCACAAGTGGTGCCCAGAGCTATACCGAAGATGTGCCTGTCGAGCTCGGCACGATCCTCGTCACCGCCGGGCGCACGCCGGTCGACAAGGACAAGTCGGGCCGGGCCTACACGGTCATCACCGCCAAAGAGCTTGAAGAGCAGAACGTGCGCTATGTCGCCGATGCCCTGCGCACCGTGCCGGGCTTTTCGGTTTCGCGCACCGGTTCGTATGGCGGGCAGACACAGGTGCGGGTGCGCGGTGCGGAATCCAATCACCTGCTCGTCATGATCGACGGGGTGGATGTCGGCGAAACGTCCACCGGCGAATACGATTTCAGTGGGCTCATCGTTGACGATATCGAGCGTATCGAGGTGCTGCGCGGTCCGCAAAGCGCGTTCTGGGGCTCCAACGCGACGGCCGGGGTCGTCAACATCATCACCAAGGGCGGTATTCGCGACGGTTTTGAGGGAACGGCGCGCACGGAAGCGGGCTCGGATGGTTCGTCGCTGGCAAGTCTGCTGATGCGTGGCGGCGGCGAGCGCTACGATCTCGCGCTGTCGGCCGCGCTGCGCAATACCGGCGGCTACAACGTCTCCGACTACGGCTCGGAGGACGACGGAGACCGCAACGCCACCTTGAACGGCAAGCTCAACGTCGATCTGACCGACTGGCTGAAGCTTGATGGAACGCTTCGATACGTCAACCGGCGCGGCGAGACCGATGGTCAGGATTTCACCTTTGGCAGCCCGACCTACGGCGAAGTGCTGGACACCGACGACGTGACCGCGATGGAGGAGTTTTCGGGCTCGCTCGGACTGACCCACACGTCGCTCAATGGGGCCTGGACGCAGAAGGCACGGTTCTCCGGCAGCGATGCGACCCGTGAAAACGAGGAAGACGGCGTGGTGACCTCCTCCACGAGGGGAAGCCGGATCAACGCACGCTACCAGTCGACCTATGCGTTCGATGCGCTCTCCTTGCTTGATGGGCACCACTCGCTCACCGGCGGGTACGAATGGGAGCGCGAGACGTTCCGGCCCTCCCACCTCGACCATGGTTTCAGCCGGGATGCCCATTCGCTGGTGGCGGAGTATCGGGGGGAGTTCCTCGATCGTTTCTATGTGAACGGCGCGGTGCGGCACGACTTCAACGACCGGTTCAAGGACGCGACCACCTTTTCCGTGGCGGGGGCATGGAAGTTCGTCGAAACGGGCACGCGGCTTCACGCCTCGCTCGGCTCGGGCATCACCAATCCGACCTTCTACGAACAGTACGGCTACACGCCTTCCACCTTTGTCGGCAATGCGGACCTGAAGCCGGAGGAGAGCCTGGGCTGGGATGCCGGCGTGGAGCAGGCCTTTTTCGACAGGCGCTTCGTTGTCGACGTGACCTATTTCAACCAGAACCTGACCAACGAGATCACGACGGTCTACGAGCTTGTCGGCGGGAGCTACGTCTCGACGCCGGTCAACCGGGAAGGCGAGAGTTTGCGCCAGGGTGTGGAGGTGACCGCGACCGCGCGGCTTCTCGATCGGCTGACCCTCAAGGCGACCTACACCTACACGGATGCGACGGAGCAGACGGAGGCGGGCGGTGCCCGGCTTGTCGAGGTGCGGCGGCCACGGCATATGGGCTCGCTCAATCTCGCCTATGCGTTTCTGGACAACCGGGCGCGGGTCTTCGGCGAGGCGATCTTCAACGGCACGACGGTGGACAACAACTACACGACCTCGCCATCCTCCCGCGCCGATCTCGCCGGATATACGCTCGTCAATGCGGGGGCGAAGTACCGGATCAACGATCGCTTCGAGGTCTATGGCCGGATCGACAACATGTTCGATGCCGACTACGAGGAGGTCTACGGCTACAACACGCAGGGCCGGGTCGCCTATGTCGGCGTGAAGGGACGCTTTTGAGAGCCTTGAGATATCTTGAAGCCGGGGCGGCCATGGTTGCCCTGGCCCTTTCCGGCCTGGCCCTGATTGGCAGCGCGGGGGTGCATGCGGCCGGCGCACCGGCGCGCGTCGTCTCCATCAACGTGTGTACCGACCAGCTCGCGATGCTGGTTGCGGAGACGGACCAACTTCATTCCGTCTCCTATCTGTCACGCGAGCCGCAGAACTCGGCCATGTCGGAAGAGGCGGCCGCCTATCCGCTCAATCACGGGCAGGCGGAAGAGGTGTTTCTGATGCGGCCGGATCTGGTTCTTGCCGGCACCTACACTCGGCGGGCGACGGTCGCTCTGCTCAAACGGCTCGGCTTTCAGGTGGAGCAGTTTCCGCCGGCCACCTCGTTTGACGACGTTCGCGCCAATCTGAGGCGTATGGGGACACTGCTCGCGCGGCCGGAGAGGGCCGAGGCGCTGGTGGCCGATCTCGACGCCGGGCTCGATCAGGCGCGGGCCACACGGTCGGGCCGTCGGGTGGCCTTGAGCTTTTCCAACAGCTACACGTCCGGCGTCGGCACGCTTTCCCAGGCCGTGCTCGATGCGGCGGGGCTCGACAACATCGCCGGCGAACTCGGCATCGAGGGGACGGAGCGGTTGCCGCTTGAAACGCTCATCATGGCCGATCCCGATCTGATCGTTTCCGGCGAGCGCGATTATGGTGCGCCCGCGCTTGCGGGTGAGAATTTCCGTCATCCCGCCTATCGTGCGCTTGCCCGGCGCAAGACCTTCGTGGCGGTTGCGACCAAGTACTGGGTGTGCGGCGGCCCGTTCACGCTGCAGGCGGTGCGCATCCTTCGTGAGGCCGCCACCGCTTCGCCATCACTTGCAAGGCACGGGGAATGAGTGAGATCGCCGCCTATCGGCTGCTGCTGGCGTCGCTTGCGTTGGCGACGGGCATCCTCTTCGCGCTGTCGCTGATGGTGGGGCCGGCGGGAATTGCGTTTTCCGACAGCCTGCGTGCGCTGGTTTTGGGCGGCGGCGGAGACGAAACGCGCGAGGCGATGGCGCTGGTGATGCGCGAGATCCGGTTGCCGCGCGCGCTCCTTGGCCTGGGTATTGGTGCCTCGCTGGGCTTGAGCGGCGCCGTCTTGCAGGGATTGTTGCGCAATCCTCTGGCCGAGCCGGGGCTCCTCGGTGTCAGCGCGTCGGCCTCGCTGGGCGCGGTTCTGGCGATCTATACGGGGCTTTCGGCCGCCGTGCCGCTGGGCCTGCCGCTTGCGGCGCTCGCGGGTGCGGTGATCGCCGTGCTCGTGGTCCAGGCGATGGCGGGCGGCGGCGGCACGCTCGCCATCATTCTCGCCGGCGTCGCGGTTTCCAGCTTCGCCGCGGCGATGACGTCGCTGACGCTCAATCTCTCGCCCAATCCGTTTGCGGCGCTGGAGATCGTGTTCTGGATGCTCGGCTCGCTCAGCGACCGCTCGATGACCCATGTGTGGCTCGCCGGGCCCTTCATCGTGGTCGGGTGTGTGGTTCTGTTCCGGCTCGGGCCGGCTCTTGATGCGCTGACGATCGGCAATGATGGGGCTCGCAGCCTCGGTGTCAATGTCGCGCGGGTGCGCTTGTTCGCAATCCTCGGCACGGCATCGGCCGTGGGCGGGGCGACGGCTGTGGCCGGAGCGATCGGGTTCGTCGGGCTTGTGGTGCCGCATCTGCTGAGACCGCTGGTCGGCGCGGTGCCCTCGCGGTTGCTGCCGGCAAGTGCGCTCGGTGGGGCGGTCATGGTGCTGGCCGCTGACGTCGCCGTCCGCCTCATCGCGCCGGATCGCGATCTCAAGCTCGGTGTGCTCACCTCCATTGTCGGAGCGCCGTTCTTCCTGTGGCTGGTCTGGCGCGCGCGGAGGGAACAGGCATGAGCCTGCTGAACCTTTCGGGGCTCTCCGTTTCCCTGGGTGGAGCCGAGGTCGTGAAGGATCTCGCGCTCGAAATCGCCGCTGGCGAATTCGTCGGGCTGATCGGGCCGAACGGGGCCGGCAAGTCGACACTGCTTCGCGCCGTGCTCGGGTCGATACGGTGCGAGGGAGAGATTTCGATGGATGGGCGGCGGGCGGCGGATCTGTCCGTCGGCGAGCGTGCCCGCCGGATCGCCTATCTGCCACAGGACCGCGAGATCGCCTGGCCGGTCGCCGTGGAGCGCGTCGTCGCCCTTGGCCGCATGCCGCATCGCCGGCCCGGTCCCGGGGATCTCACCGTGGCGGACCGTACGGTCGTGCGTCAGGCGATGGAGGCGGCGGATGTGGCGCATCTGGAAAAGCGGCGTGCCACGGACCTGTCCGGCGGTGAACGGGCCCGCGTTCTGATCGCCCGCGCGCTTGCCCAGTGCGCGCCGTTGCTGATGGCGGATGAGCCGACGGCCGGGCTCGATCCCGCGCATCAGATCGCCTGCATGCGCGTCTTCGCGGATCTGGCTGCGAATGGATCGAGCGTTCTGGCCTGCCTGCACGATCTCGGTCTGGCGGCACGCTGGTGCACGCGGATCATTCTGATGGCGCGGGGGCGCATCGTCGCGGACGGTGCGCCGAGAGACGTGCTCACCGCCGACAGACTGGCCGAGGTTTACGGCATCCGCGCGCATTTCGGCGAGGCGGAAGGGGGGATGGTGATCCAGCCGCTGGACCTCGTGGAGGACGTGCCTGCCCGGCTGCGGTGACCTCGCGGTGAGCATCTCCGTGGTCTTCGAAGTCATGTGTCGTGGAGACGAAAGGCAAGCCGGAAGGGCATTCGTCCGCCTGTCGTATGGTTCGCGCGCCTGGAATACCGTATGGTAAGTGTCGTCATTCAGACACCATTGACGCGTACAATGAGTGTATATACATTTCAGATCTATTTTATATTCTTTTAAGTGGTTCTTTTAAATGATATTGGATTCTGTCAGGCAATTGACGCCATACATGCGCGCGTATTCCGAGGAATTCGCCGATAGCGGTAACATCAACTGGTTGCCGTACACCATGTATTTCCACCCGTATAACTATGAATCGGACGTCGTGAATACGGATGCGACCGGCTTTCGCTATTCACACGCACGCGGTTCGCGTTATTCGCTCGGCGATCGTGACGGGATCGACGAAGTGCGGGTGATCGCGGGAAGTTCGACGGTGTTCGGGATCGGAGCAAGCGCGGACCGGCATACGCTGGCCTCGCGGCTCTCCGAAAACGATCCGCGCGCCGTGCCGTGGATCAATTTCGGCGGACGCAGCTTCAATTCCACGCAGGAGATGATCCTGTTCTCCCTCAACCGGCAGCATCTGCCGAAGGTGAAGGAGATTGTGCTCTTTTCCGGCTTTAACGATCTGGGCCTTGCGCGTTTGCCCGCGAGGTTGCGCCAGGAACACGGCGCGTTCTTCATGTGCAACGATTTCTTCGATGCCATGGGTGGGCGCAAGCAGTCGCGGTTCTCGTCCTGGTTCGGGGGAGGCCGCAAGGCGGCGGAGGAAGAGGGCAAAACCCCGACGCATGACGAACAGATCGATTATGCCGCGCGGCTGGTGCTTCGCAATCTCGCGAATTGGCGGGCCATGGCGAACGACATGGGAGCGGAACTGACCTTCGTTCTGCAACCGCTCGCCAACTGGGTCCGCAAGACCGGGACAGCGGAAGAAGAGGCCCTCTTCGCGGAACTGGAGAGGAAGGGGCGGTTCGCCGAGAATTACGGCGACATTCTGGAGGAGGACGCCTATCGCGCATATCGAGACCGGCTTCGCAGCGGGACACAAGACCTCGGCGTGCGGTTCATCGATATCGTGCCTCAAATTCGACAAAGCCTGCCGGAAGATTTCTGGCTGTTCGTCGACCGGATCCATTTTACCGATCAGGGGCACGACTGGATGGCGAATTTATTGCTGAAAGCACTTTTGCAAGAGAAGGGATAATCTCCATGCTGCGTTTCATCCATTTCATTAAGTCGTTGTTTGGCTTCAAGTCCGCAAGGAAGGCCAAGAAAAAGGACGCCACCATCTATCCGATGTTCTGAGCGTTTCCGGCCGAGCGTCCGGCGAGAGGAGGGACCTCGTCCGATCAGTGGCGCTGACTTGAATTCCGGTCCTTCAACTTCCGGGCTCCGGCCATTTATGGCCGATCTCCCGCGGCGCGGTCAGATAATGCGCTCCGTCGAGGGAGGACTTGCGCAAATTATTGCTTTTTATTGAGGCTTTTCATGTGGCGTCATGTTTTCGCGTACGCGATGAACCCCGAGGTTTATCTCGACGCGGACAATATCCGATCCCTTTTGCCGAAAGACTTGCCGGAAGAGGTGTCCTGCGATCTGCCGCTTGGCGAAAGGCTTGGCGCGTTGCGGATACGTGCGGAGGACCTGGCTGCCCGGTGGCGCGACCTGTTCGACACCTTGGATGCGGAGCGCGAGCGGGAAGCGGAAGCCGCCATCCTTGAGCAGACCGCGCCGCTGGCCTCCGCCTTCGGCGCCGCCTTGCAAGGGCTGAGCGCGCCTTGCGTTTTCGAGGATCCGGTCAATCTCCGTCTGATGGCTCTTCTTGCCGATGATATCGGTGTCGGCGCGCCCGAGCGCAGTCGTTTTGACCGCTTCCGCGACATCTGTCGGGCCTATGAGGTGACGTCTGTTGCGGGAAGCATCGCGCAGCTTTCAGATACGCGCGAGATCCGCGACGGCATGTTTCGACTACCGGCAACGATCTTCGCGATGAGCCGGCGTTCCGATGTGTTCGATTGCGAGCTGATCGGGCTCGACCTCGCCTGGCGCCATGTCGGGCTTCTGCCGGTCTGGGGTGATCTCCGCCTTGATGGCAAGCGCCGTCGGGCGCTGGATGTCTCGCTCGCCACCAGTATCGATCTGGTGCAGGGGCAGACGGCGAATGCTCTCGCGCTGGAAATCGGCGAGGAGATCGCCGGGGATCGCGTCAGGCGCGCACGTTTGTGCCATGGTATTTCGATCTTCGCCGTTCTGATGGAGGAGATGGACGCCCTTGCCCGGGCGATCGTGCGCTCGATCTCCGACCCCCGGCTCGCCATGGCCATTCTGGTGCAGGACAGGGCGCGCGAGGCGCGCGTCTATCATAGCGCGTTCAAGCTGGAAGGCCGTCCGCTCAGCGACTGGTTCGCGCAAAGTCAGGACGACCCGATGCCGCTCGTCGATGCGCTTGGACGTAGCCGGCTGATCCGGCCCGGCCAGCCGGAACGAAGTCAGCTGATCAACGGTCTGCTGCGTCCTGACGGGGCGATGTTCCGCATCTTCTCCCAGGCTGATATTGCCATCATCGCACGCTGGATCACGTCGCTGGCGCAAGAGGGCGAGAGGGAGCGCGCGGCGGAGACCGTCTTGCCGAAGGCGGTTCGCCTCAGCCCGGGCCGACAGCCGGTCGCCGCCGGCGATCTTGAGATCGGCGCGCGGCCGGGGGATATCCGCACCGCCTATTTCCTGCTTCAGGGCCGCGCGCTCGCGCCGCGTACGCGCCAGTTCGCCCTGGACTATTGCGCCTTCTGGCTCGATCTCGCCCGCCGCTCGGTCGATCGTTCGGACCGGTCGTTGCCGGGCGACTGGCGACCGGGCGAATTGCGCGAATGGCTTCAGACCTCCCACGACGCCCATGGCCGGGCATTCGAGGAGGCGCGGGATCAGGAATTTCCGAGCCGCGAGTCTGTGATCGAACAGACGGTGCAGCTGGCACCGCTGACACTCATCGACGGGGCCTGGCTTCAGGGCTTCACCGACGTCTCAATGGCGTCGAGCCGGTTCGGCGCACCGCTTTTCGAAACCTACTGGGACGAACTTGGCAACGGCGACTGGCAGATCAACCACCCCAAGATCTACCGCGACGTGCTCGCCGCGATGGCCGTGACGCTGCCACCGACGGGGTCGCGGGCCTTTGCCGAGGATCGGCGGATCGATGATGGCTCGTACCGGTTGCCGGTCTACTGGCTCGCCATCGGCAAGTTTCCGGTCACTTTCCGGCCGGAGATTTTGGGGCTCAATCTGGCGATGGAGCTTTCCGGCGTCGGCGGCAGCTACCGCAACGCGCGCGAATTCCTGAAACACCACGGCTTTCCGACGATCTTCGTCGATCTGCACAACACGATCGACAACGTCTCCAGCGGTCATTCCGCATGGGCGGCAGATGCGATCGACGCTTATGTGCAGTCGAGCCGCGACGTGGTGCCGGTGGCTGAAAGCTGGGCGCGGATCCGGGCCGGATACGAGTCGCTCGCGCCGCTTGTGGACGATCCCCGCGAACTCGATTTCTTCGCCCGCACATCGGCCGGAAAGCCGGGCAGGGGCGCCGCGCCGCCGGGCACCATCGACACCTTCCACCATCACCCGTTACGCGAGACGGAGACCGCCTCATGACGCAGTATCATCTTGGCATCTCGGCCTTCTATCACGACAGCGCGGCCGCCCTTGTGGGGGATGGGCGGATCGTTGCGGCCGCTCAGCAAGAGCGGTTCAGCCGCATCCGTCACGACAGCGGTTTTCCAGAAGATGCGATCCGCTATTGCCTGGCGACCGCCGGCATCCGGCTGGGCGACCTGTCCACGATCAATTACTACGAGGACCCGAAGCTGAAGCTTGGCCGCACGCTTTCCTCGTTCGCAAGCGCCGGCCCGGCCGGCCTTCCGGCCTTCCGCCACATCCTGCCGGAATGGATCCGCTGGAAAGGACGGGCGACGGACGTGGTGGCGCAGCGTCTCAAGGCGATGAACGACGGCGTTGCGGTAAAGGTCCTCAAGGGCGCGCATCACCGCTCGCATGCGGCCTCCGCCTTCTATCCCTCGCCGTTCGAGCGTGCCGCGGTGCTGTGCGTCGACGGGGTGGGCGAATGGCACACGACGACCATCTGGCACGGCAAGGGCCGCGATCTGACGCTCGCCAACGCGATTTCCTATCCCCACTCGCTGGGGCTGCTCTATTCGGCCTTCACCTATTTTTGCGGGTTCAAGGTCGATTCCGGCGAATACAAGTTGATGGGGCTGGCCCCCTATGGCCGGCCGATCCATGCCGACAAGATCCGAGACAACCTGATCGAGCTGCGCGACGACGGTTCGTTTTCGCTCAACATGGCGTATTTCGGGTTCCTCCAGGGGCAGCGCATGGTGGGCGAGCGGTTCGCTCGGCTGTTCGGACGGCCACGTCGGGAGCCGGAGAGCGAACTCACCCAGGGCGAATGCGATCTGGCGGCCTCTGTCCAGAAGGTCACGACGGAGGCCGTCATCGGGCTTGCGCGCGCGGCGAAGGCGATGACCGGCGAGAACAGGCTGTGCCTTGCCGGCGGTGTGGCGCTCAACTGTGTCGCCAACGGCGAGCTGTCGCGCGCGGGGCTGTTCGATGAAATCTGGATCCAGCCGGCGGCCGGCGATGCCGGTTGCGCGCTCGGCGTGGCGCTCGATCAGGACGTGCAACGGTCCGGCCGGCGTCTGCAGATCGTTCCGGGTCAGCACGATGCGATGCGCGGGGCTCTGCTCGGACCCTCCTATGACGATGACGACATCGCCAGCTTCCTGGAAGGACGTGGCGCACCGTATCGGCGTTTCGGCGAGGACCGAATGCTGGAGACCACGGCCGAGCATCTGGCCAAGGGCGGGGTTGTTGGGTGGTTCCAGGGGCGGATGGAATTCGGGCCCCGGTCGCTCGGCGCTCGCTCGATCATCGGCGATCCGCGCAATGTCGAGATGCAGAAGACGATGAACCTCAAGATCAAGTTCCGCGAATCCTTCCGCCCCTTTGCACCCGCCGTGCTGGCGGAGAAGGCGGACGACTATTTCGACATGCGCCAGGACAGCCCGTACATGCTCGTTGTCTCTCCCGTTCTGGAGAAATGGTGCCGGGAGACGAGCGAGCGCGGGCTTGGCTCCATCAATGAGGTGCGTTCCCAGTTGCCGGCGATAACCCATGTCGACAACTCCGCGCGCGTCCAGACCGTCCATGAGGAAACAAACCCGCAGTTCCACAGGCTGTTGCGGCGTTTTGAGGACAAGACGGGGTGTCCGGTGCTGGTGAACACCTCGTTTAACGTGCGCGGTGAGCCGATCGTCTGCACGCCGGAGGAGGCCTACACCTGTTTCATGCGGACGAACATGGACGTTCTGGTTCTCGGCAATTGCGTTCTCGTTAAGAACGATCAGCCGCCACTTGAAAACGACGTCGACTGGCGCAACGAAATCGCGCTCGATTGATATTGTGCTGCAGAAAAGGAGCGTATTATGCTCTCTCTCGTTAGTTCGATTTTTTACATTCTTCTCTTTTTGCCCGTTTGGGCCTTTCGCCGGGTTTTTGGCGTGAGCCGGTTTGAACGCCGGTTCCATGCGCGCAAGAGCACCTGGGATTCCCCGGTCCGTTTCGACACGTGATTTGGCAACAAGCAATTTGGATGACGTAAAGCGATGTCGGCAACTATCTACAAGAAGCTGAACGATACGCCGCTGCGCCTGACGGGCGGAGACCGTGTCTGGCTGCACGCGGACGGGCGCGCGCCGATCCTCGATACATGCGGCGGGGTGGTGGTCTCCAGTCTGGGCCATCGCCATCCGCGCATCCGTGCCGCGATGGCGCGGGAAGCGGAGAACGTCGCGTGGGCACATGCGGGCAGTTTCACCTGCGACGCGGCGGAGGAGCTGGCGGAACTGTTGATCGGCGAGGCCGGGCCGGGGCTTTCCCATGTCCAGTTCCTCTCCGGTGGATCGGAGGCGATGGAGCTGGCGGTGAAGGTCGCCTACCAGTATCACTGCGAGCGGGGCGAGCCGTCGCGCAAGCGCTTCATCTCGCGGCGCCAGAGCTATCACGGCAGCACGCTGGGCACGCTGGCGCTGTCGCACAATCCCGCCCGGCGTGGCGTGTTCGAGCCGCTTCTCGCCAAGACCTCGTTCGTTTCCGCGTGCAATGCCTATCGCGGCCAGAAGGCAGGCGAGAACGATGCTGCCTATGTCGCGCGGCTGGCGCGCGAACTCGACGATCGCATCACCTCGCTCGGGTCCGACACGGTCGCCGCCTTCGTCGCCGAACCGGTCGTCGGTTCGACCAACGGGGCGGTGCCGGCGGTGCCCGGCTATTTCAAGGCGATCCGCGAGGTTTGCAACCGTCACGGCGTGCTGCTCATCCTCGATGACGTGATGTCGGGCATGGGCCGCACCGGTCATCTCTATTCGCATTTCGAGGACGGCGTCGTTCCCGACATTGTCGCCATCGGCAAGGGGCTGGCGGCAGGCTACCAGCCGATCTCGGGGTATCTCGTTGCGCCGCACATTCACGAGGCGCTGCGCGCTGGTTCCGGCATTCTGCAGAACGGCCAGACCCATGTGAACCATCCTTTCGCCTGCGCGGTGGCGCTGGAAGTTCAAAAGACCATCCGCGACGACGGACTGATCGCGGCGGTGCGCCGGCAGGGCGCGCGGCTTCGCGCCGGGCTGGAGGCGATCGCGCGCAACCATCCCTTCATCGGCGATGTGCGCGGGCGCGGGCTTTTCCTGGGGATCGAATTCGTCGCCGACAAGAAAACCCGCGTGCCGCTGGCTGAGGGCGCCGCAATAGCCGCGCTGCTCAAGCGGACGGGTTTCGACAACGGGCTGCTGCTCTATCCAGGCTCCGGCACGGCGGACGGACGGGAGGGGTGTCACATCCTGTTCGGCCCGCCCTTCATCGCCAGCGATGATGAGATCGACGTACTGCTCGCCCGATTTGGCAAGGTTCTGGACACCGTTCTTGCGGATATGCGGCGTGTTGCCGCCGTCTCGCAGACCGTCGCGGAGCCTGTGGCCTAGGGCGTTTCGATTTAACCGTGAGTGATTGACTATCGAGGGTAATATTCATGACGATACCGAATTCCCATCCTGCTCCCACGCCGCAAAAGAACACCGACAAGGTTCTGCTTTCCGTCGTCGACATGGACTGGTGCGATCTGGGCGTTGCCTACGCGCGCGAGATGTTCACCAATCTGGAGGTGCTGTGCTGGGATACCGGCGATCCTGAGCCCGAGCACATCAAGGACTGGGAGGGCGACTGGATCATCTCCTATCGCGGCGACTACATCTTTCCTCAAGATGTCTTTCAGCGCGCGCGCAAGGGGGCGATCAACTTCCACCCGGCCCCGCCGAAATACCGCGGCCTTGGCAGCCAGCATTACGCGATCTACCAGGGCGACGAGACCTACGGCTCGACCTGCCATCATCTGGCGTCATCGGTCGACACTGGCGACATCGTCGACGTGGAGCACTTCACCATCTCGCCCGGCGAGACGGCCTCCTCGCTGCGCTATCAGGTGGGAGTGCATTGTCTTTCGCAGTTCGTCAGGCTGCTTTCCGACTACATCCTGCCGGGCCGGCCGCTGCCGCGCTCGCCGGAGCGCTGGGGCGAACGGCTGTACCGCCAGCGCGAGATCGACGCGTGGCTCGCCAAGACGAAGGCCGACATGCCCGATCACCGGAGTGTCGTATGATGGGCGAGGGACTTGCCGCTTTCCTGCCCAATCTGGCGATGGCGTTCGGGACCTATGTCGTGGGTACGTCGAGTCCGGGTCCCGCCAACATGGCGATCATGCGAAACGCCCTTTCGCACGGGCGTGCGGGGGGACTGGCGACGGCCTTCGGCGTGATTTCCGGATCGCTGATCTGGGGCATCGCGTGTGCTGTGGGACTGGGCGCGGCACTGGCGCGGATGCCGCAACTTCTGAACGCGCTCGGCGTCGTCGGGGGCTGCTATCTGATCTTCCTGGGCTGGAAAGCCCTGAAGACGGCGATGGCGGGCCGCCCGGCGGAACTGGGGGCTGCGTCCGATGCGGCGGGAAAGACAGGTCCGGGACACCGCAACCTTTATCTGTACGGGCTCGGCCTGCACCTGACCAATCCCAAGGCGATGCTGGTCTGGATGTCGATCATCGCCATCGGGTTGCCGGCCGGCGCGGATGATCTGCTGTTGCCGGTGGTGATCGTGGCGGGGTGCGCGACGCTGGGTGTGATCATCTTCTGCACCTACGCGCTGGTCTTTTCCGCTCCGGCCATGATGCGGGGCTACCTGCGGGCCACGGTGCCGATCAACCTCGTCATCGCCGTACTTTTCGCCGTCGCGGGCGCCGGGCTGGTGCTGAACTCGGTAAAGCCCGTGCTGGCGAGCCTGACCGGGTAGGGGCCTCGAATATCGGGGCCGCTCCCGCCGCAAAAGAGACCTGCAAGAGCCTACCGGCAGCGCAACGATTTCGCTGCCGGTAGTCCGAAGGCAATCGCGCTCCGGTCCCGTTCGACCGGAGCGCCGGATCACACGATCGTCGCCTCGGTGGCCGCGCGCAGTTCCTCTTCGGAAACGCCATCGGCCAGTTCCACAATCTTCAGTCCGCCCTCGACCACATCGAGAACGCCGAGATTGGTGATGATGCGATCGATCACGCCCGTGCCGGTGAGCGGCAGGGTGCAGGCCTTCAGCACCTTGCTCTCGCCGGCCTTGTTGGTGTGGTCCATCACCACGATGACCTTGCCGACGCCGGCCACAAGATCCATGGCGCCGCCCATGCCCTTGACCAGCTTGCCGGGGATCATCCAGTTCGCAAGGTCGCCATTCTCGGCGACTTCCATCGCACCGAGGATCGCGGCGGCAATCTTGCCGCCACGGATCATGCCGAACGACATGGCGCTGTCGAAATAGGCCGTGCGCGAGAGTTCGGTGATGGTCTGCTTGCCGGCATTGATCAGATCGGGGTCTTCCTCGCCCTCATAGGGAAAGGGGCCCATGCCGAGCATGCCGTTTTCCGACTGCAGCGTGATGTCCTTGTCGCCGACATAGTTGGCGACCAGCGTCGGGATGCCGATGCCGAGATTGACATACATGCCGTCTTCGAGTTCCTGCGCCGCGCGTGCGGCCATCTGATTGCGATCCCAGGGCATCAGGCTTCCTCCCGCTGGCGCACGGTGTGCTGTTCGATGCGTTTCTCGTGCGTGCCCTGAACGATGCGATGCACGTAGATGCCGGGCAGGTGGATGTGATCGGGATCGAGCGCGCCGGGCTCGACGATCTCCTCCACCTCCATCACGCAGATCTTGCCGCACATGGCGGCGGGCGGGTTGAAGTTGCGGGCGGTCTTGCGGAAGATCGCGTTGCCGGTGGTGTCGGCCTTCCAGGCCTTGACGATGGCGAGATCGGCGACGATGCCGCGTTCGAGGATGTATTCCTCGCCGTCGAAGACCTTCACTTCCTTGCCCTCGGCGATCTGCGTGCCGACGCCGGTCTTGGTGTAGAAGCCGGGAATGCCCGCGCCGCCGGCGCGCATGCGCTCGGCAAGGGTGCCCTGGGGGTTGAATTCCAGCTCCAGTTCGCCACCGAGATACTGGCGCATGAATTCCTTGTTCTCCCCGACATAGGAGGAGATCATCTTCTTGACCTGTTTGGTCTGGAGAAGGATGCCGATCCCGAAATCATCGACGCCGGCATTGTTGGAGGCGAAGGTCAGGTCCTTGGTGCCGGCATCCCTGATCGCCTGCAGCAACAATTCCGGAATGCCGCACAGTCCGAATCCTCCCGCTGCGATCATCATGCCGTCGAACAGCACGCCATCCAGGGCTTGCGCCGCTGAATCGTATACTTTTTTCATGAATCCTCCATTGGTTCCGCCCCAAGGCGAATGACGGGCCAGCGCATCCGGGCATGGCCCGTGGTGCCGGTTCCCGGCCATATATACGCAGAAAAGACATGTCCGGCCGTGCGGGGCAACCCTTTCCTTGCCAGATGCGGCGCGGGCGCACCCCGCGCACCGGATGCCGCGGCGAGAACTCCCCGTTCCGCCGTGAATGCGCCAATCGATGTCTCGCCGCTTCATGCGCAAGGTCTTGCGGCCATCGTCCGGGCTTTCGTGTTTCGCGGCGGGGGAAATCTCCGCGTGATCTTGTCACAATCGGGCGAAAAAATTTTACACGAGTAAAATCCGATGCTATCAGGCGCAGGCTACCTCGGGGAGGATGTTGAGTGACAAGCTGGCCGTCCTCCAAAGTATAACGAAGGGAGGAACGATGTTCATTCCACGAGTTCTGAAATGTGCGCTGATCTCCGGCGCGGCCCTGTTTGCTGCCACATCCGTCTGGGCCGACGGCATCGGCGCGTCGCTTCTCACCCAGCAGCATCCGTTCTATATCGAGCTTGCCAACGCAATGAAGGCGGAAGCTTCGGAAAAGAACGTCCCGCTGGAAATCTCGATCGCCAATCAGGATCTGAGCAAGCAGCTTGCCGACGTTGAAGACTTCATCGTGAAGGGCGTGGACGTCATCGTCATCTCGCCCGTCGACAGCCAGGGCGTGCTGCCGGCGATCATGAAGGCGAAGAATGCCGGCATCAAGGTTCTCACCGTCGATGTGCCGGCCAAGGGCGTCGACGTGACCTCCTACATCGGCACGGACAACTATGCCGGCGGCGTCAAGGCCGGCAAGCTCATGGCCGAGGTTCTGGACGGCAAGGGCAAGGTCGCTATCATCGACTATCCGACGGTTCAGTCCGTGGTCGCCCGTGTGGAAGGCTTCAAGAAGGCGCTCGAAGCGTACCCGGATATCGAGATCGTCGCCCAGCAGACCGGTATCACCCGCGCCGAGGCGCTGGCGGTTGCCCAGAACATGCTTCAGGCACACCCCGACATCACCGGCATCTTCGGCTTCGGCGACGACGCCGCGCTGGCCGCAGCCGTTGCGGTGAAGTCGCAGGGGCTTCAGGATCAGGTGAAGGTCATCGGGTTCGACGGCATGGAAGAGGCGCGCAACGCCGTGGACAATGACCCCGTCATGGTCGGCGTCATCCAGCAGTTTCCCGACCAGATGGGCAAGCAGGCCGTCGACACCGCGATCAAGGTGATGAACGGCGAGGATGTCCCCGCCGAGCAGCCGATCGAGCCGGGTGTCTATACCGGCAAGTAAGTCCGCTGCTCCAAATTCTGCCCTCCGCGCCGGGTTAGCGTATCCGGTGGCGGAGGGCTTTTCATATCAGATCAATGTGAGGGTGCCCGGAGTGACCGAGACCCCGGACGACATCGTTCTGTCGCTGCGCGATGTGAAGAAGACATTCGGACCGATCGTGGCCATCAAGCAAATGCAACTTGATGTGCGACGGGGGCGGGTTCACACGCTGCTTGGCGAGAATGGCGCGGGCAAGTCCACGCTGATGAAGATTCTCGCCGGCGTGCAACCCGCCACCGAAGGCACGATCCTTCTCGATGGCACACCCTTTGCGCCGAAGTCGCCGCAAGAGGCCGCAAAACATGGTCTGGCGATCGTGTTTCAGGAGCTGAGCCTCGTGAACACGCTCACCGTTGCCGAGAACATTCTTGCGAACCGCGAGCCGAACCGGTTCGGCTTCATATCGGATCGCAAGCTGATCGAGCGGGCGGAGACGCTGGTGCGCGAGCTCGGCCTGCCCATCGATGTGCGCGCCCGTGTCGGCGATCTCTCCATCGCCCAGCGCCAGCTCGTGGAGATCGCCAAGGGGCTCAGCCACGATGCCCAGATCGTGATCCTCGATGAGCCCACATCGTCGCTGTCGGACGCGGAAGCCGAGATCCTGTTCAAGATCATCGGCCGGCTGACCGAGGCGGGCAAGGCGGTGATCTACATCTCCCACCGCATGGAAGAGATCATGCGGTTGTCTGACGACATCACGGTGATGCGCGACGGCGCGTATGTCGCGACGCTGGAAAAGAACGAGACCTCAATCGACGCGCTGATCGCCCTGATGGTCGGTCGCCAGATGAACGAGATCTACCCGCCACGCATCGGCGAGGAGCCGGGAGACGACGTGGCGCCGGTGCTGGAAGTGGAGCACCTTTCCAGCGGGCGCGCCTTCGTTGATGTGAGCTTTTCGGTCAGGCCCGGTGAAATCCTCGGATTCTTCGGTCTGGTCGGCGCAGGGCGCTCCGATGTCATGAAGGCGCTGTTCGGCATGCGCTGGTACGAAGGCACGATCCGGCTCGACGGCAAGGAGGTGGACCTGAAAGATCCATCCGAAGCCATCCGCCATGGCATCGGCTTCGTGACCGAGAATCGCAAGGAAGAGGGCCTCGTGCTGGCTCATTCGTTGCGCAACAACATCACGATGGCTGCCCTCGGCGGCGTTTCCTCCGGCGGCTTCCTGAGCCGGCATCGCGAGAGGCAGCGCGCGGAGGAAGAAAGCACGCGGCTTGGCGTGCGCACCGCATCCATCGAGACGATCGCCGGCACCTTGTCGGGCGGTAACCAGCAGAAGGTCGTGCTGGCCAAATGGCTGATGACCCGTCCGCGGGTCCTGATCCTCGATGAGCCGACGCGCGGCGTCGATGTCGGAGCCAAGTTCGAGATCTATCGCATCATCCGGCAACTGGCGGCAGAAGGCACGGCGATCATCATGGTTTCCTCGGAACTGCCCGAGGTGCTGGGAATGTCGAGCCGTGTGGCGATCATGTCCAGAAAGCACCTGCAGGCAATCGCGCCGCGCGCCGACCTGACGCCGGAACGCGTCATGAGCTTTGCTACGGGACAGAACAAATGACCGAGACAACCGTCTACAAGGCCGATCCCATGGCCACCCTCAAGACCATGATGCGCCAGTATGGCGGCATCTTCCTCGCGCTCGTCGTGCTGTGCGTCATCTTCTCGCTCGCCAATCCGCGCTTCATGTCGGTGGCGAACCTGATGAACATCCTGCAGCAGGTCGCGGTGATCGCCATCGCCGCCTTCGGCATGACCTGGGTGATCCTGCTGGGGGAGATCGATCTGTCCGTCGGCTCCATCATCGCGGTCGCCGGCATGGTCGGCGCGCAGGTCATCGGTCTGGGCTGGGGCTTCGTTCCAGCGCTCATGCTCACGCTCGTCTCCGGCATCCTGATGGGAGCGCTGAACGGGGTGCTGACGGCCAAGCTGTTGTTACCGTCGTTCATCGTCACCGTGGCCACCATGAGCATCTTCCGTGGCATGGTGAGCCTGCCGACCAACGGCGCCCCGGCGATGATCATGGATCCGACCTGGACCGCCATCGGCGCGAAGAGCTTCATCGGCGTGCCGATCATCATCTGGATCGTGATCGGGCTGTTCATCGCCAACCACATCCTGCTGTCCAAGACCACCTTCGGCCGCAAGACCTATCTGACCGGCGGCAACCGCGAGGCGGCGCTCTATTCCGGCATCAAGGTCGACCGGATGAAGATCCTGATCTTCATGATCTCCGGCCTGATGGCCTCGATCTCCGGCATCCTGCTGTCCTCGCGCCTCTATTCGGCGCAGACGAACGCCGGCATGAGCTATGAGCTCGACGCCATCGCCGCCGCCGTTCTGGGCGGCACGTCGCTTTCCGGCGGCACCGGCTCGATGATCGGAACGCTGATCGGCGCGCTGATCATCGGCGCGCTCAACAACGGCATGAACATGCTTTCCGTTCCCTATTTCTATCAGCTGATTGTCAAGGGGCTCGTCATCCTCCTGGCCGTCTGGCTCGACGTGCGCTCGAAGCGGCGGAAGGTCTGAACGATGACAGACAAGCGGCTTCTCACCATCGGCGAAGTCCTCGTCGAGATCGTCGCGACGACGAAGGGGGACGGGTTTCGCGCGGCGCAACCGCTGATCGGGCCTTTCCCCTCCGGCGCGCCCGCGATCTTTGTCGATCAGGCCGCGCGTATCGGGGCGGAGGCGGCGATCATCTCGCGCGTCGGCGCCGACGATTTCGGCAAGGTCAACCTCGATCGGCTTGCGGCCGACGGGGTGGACATTTCCGGCATCGCGGTCGCGGATGACGGGGCTCCGACCGGATCCGCCTTCGTGCGCTACCGCGGGGACGGGTCGCGCGCCTTCGTCTTCAACATCGCGCACAGCGCCTGCGGCCAGCTTGAGCTGACGCGCGAGGCCGAAGCGGTGATCGAGCGCTGCTCGCATATTCATGTGATGGGCACGGCCTTGAGCGCGCCGGGCCTGTCGCACCTCATCAAGGCCGCGATCGTCCGGATCAAGGGGCAGGGGGGCACGCTCTCCTTCGACCCGAACCTGCGGCCGGAGATTCTGGACACACCGGGCCTGCGCTCCGCTCTTGGAGAGATTCTGGCGCAGACGGACGTGTTTCTGCCCTCGGGCGACGAGATCTTCCTGTTCACCGAGGCGCAGGACGAGGCCGGGGCCGTGAAGGACCTGCTGGCGCGGGGCATTCCCGAAATCGTCCTGAAGCGCGGGGCGAAGGGAGCCTCGCATTTTTGCGCCGCCGGACGCACCGATGTGGCGCCGCTCGCGGTGGAGGAGATCGACCCGACGGGGGCGGGCGACTGTTTCGGTGGTGCCTTTGTCGGGATGTGGCTCATGGGACATCCGGTAGAGGAGGCGCTCGCCTATGCCAATGCCGCAGGGGCGCACGCGGTGACGAGGGTCGGGCCGATGGAGGGGACCGCGACCCGCGCCGAACTCGATCAATTCATGAAAGACCGTACGAGGTAGATGATGCCGACGAACATTCTCCACGACATTTCCGACTGGCGCGGACGCGCCGGCGCGTCGGGCATCCCGTCGATCTGTACCGCGCATCCGCAGGTGCTGGTTGCCGCCATGCGCGCGACCGCGCCGACCGGTCTGCCGCTGCTGATCGAGGCGACCTGCAACCAGGTCAACCAGGATGGCGGCTATACCGGCATGACGCCGGCCGACTACCGCGATTTCGCGTTTGCCCTCGCAGACAAGGAAGGCTTTCCCCGCGAACGCCTGATCCTCGGCGGCGACCATCTCGGGCCGAACCCGTGGAAAGCTCTGCCGGCGCAAGAGGCCATGGCCAAGGCCGAGGTGATGATCGCGGCTTTCGCGGCGGCCGGTTTCACCAAGCTGCACCTCGACTGCTCCATGGGCTGCAAGGGAGAACCTGTGGCGCTTGACGACAAGGAGACGGCCGTACGAGCCGCGCGTCTTGCCGAGGTCGCGGAAGCCAATCTGCCGGGCGGTGACTTTCCCGCACCCGTCTACATCATCGGCACGGAGGTTCCGATCCCTGGCGGTGCGATGGAGGAGATCGGCGAGCTGGAACTCACCACGCCCGCCGCGGCGAAGACGACCCATGCGGTCACGAAGGCCGCCTTCCTCGAGCGCGGGCTCGGCGATGCGTTTTCGCGGGTGGTCGGTCTGGTGGTGCAGCCGGGCGTCGAGTACGGCAACCACAATGTGGTCGACTATGTCAGCGCCAAGGCGCAGGACCTGAGCGCGGCGCTTTCCGACATGCCGGGCATCGTCTTCGAGGCGCATTCCACCGACTACCAGACCCGCGACAACCTGCGCGCGCTGGTGCGCGACGGGTTTGCGATCCTGAAGGTCGGTCCGGGGCTGACCTTCCGCTGGCGTGAGTCCCTCTATGGTCTGGATCTCATCGCCGAGGAACTCTTTCCGGGCAAGCGCGACAAGACCCTGCGCGAAACCATGGAAGAGGTGATGCTTGCCGCACCCGCGAACTGGGACCGCTATTATGAGGGCGACGACACAGAGCGCGCCATGATGCGGCATTTCTCCTATTCCGACCGCATCCGCTATTACTGGCCGGTCGCCGAGGCGCGGGCGGGGGAGAAGGCGCTTTTCGATCTTCTCGCGGGCGTCGAAATCCCCGAGCCGCTCATCGGCGCCTATCTCGGCGCGCGCTATGAAGATGTGCGTGCGGGACGACTGGCGCCCAAGGCGGAGGATCTCGCTCTGGCTGCGGTCGAGGATCTGATGCAGGACTATATTTTTGCCAGCAGGGATTGAGTGATCTTGGGACGATTGGACAGCGACGACGCGATCGATGATCGCGAGGAAAAGCCTGCCGAAATCCGAACGATGGAGGACTTTGCCGCCTTCGTCGGCCTGTCCCGTCCCACTGTCTCGAAATTCTTCAACGATCCCGTTTCCGTGCGCGCCAAGACGCGCGCACGGATCGAGGCTGCGGTGGAGCAGTCGGGCTTTCGTCCGAACCTGCTCGCCTCCAACCTCAAGCGCAGCCGGACCCGCGTTCTCGGCGTCATCATCCCCAACACGACCGATCCGTTCTACATGGAGCTGACGCGCTGCATCGAGAGCATCGCGGCGCATGCGGGGTATTTTGCCTTCGTGCTGTCGTCCAACGGCCAGCGGGAAATCGAGACCGAGGCGATCGGCCGCCTGCAGTCGCTGAACGTCGCCGGGGCCATCGTCGTCCCGCTTGGCGCGGACGAGACGAACGCAGAGCTGACGCGGCTGGAATCGCGCATTCCGCTCGTCTACGTGGACAGCCGCCCCGATCACGAAGCGCCCTTTGTCGGCACCGACAATGCGCAGAGCTTCAATCTGATCGTCGAGTACCTGAGCCGGTCCGGCCCGCCGCCGGCGTTTCTCGGCATGCCGGAAATCAACCGCAACGCAGCCGCGCGGCGCCGGGCCTATGCGGCAGGCATGCAGAAGGTGGGGGCCGAGCCGGTCCTTCTCGCGGTACCGGACGAAAAGACATGGGACTTCGAGCGTTTCGGCCATGCGGTGATGGCGAAAACGATCGCATCGGGCAATGTGCCCGGCACCGTCCTTTGCGCCAATGACCGACTGGCGTTCGGGGCGTTGCTGGCGGCGTGGGAGGCGGGCTTGCGCGTCGGGCATACGGGTGCCGCGGACATCCGCATCGCCGGTCACGACGATCATCCGCTTGCGCGCTACACCTGTCCGCCGCTGACCACCGTGGCGCAGAACTACGAGGGCATCGCGCGCATCGCCATGCAGAAGCTCATTGCGCTTCTGGACGACACCACCCCCGAGACGCCGCAGCGAACGCTCCTGCGCGGCGACCTGATCCTGCGCGCCTCCGCCTGAGCGGAGCAAGTCTTGGCAAGACGACAGCATGGGCCGCAGACGGCGAATGTCCCTGCGCGAGCTCCCTGCGGAAACAACCGTTCCCGCAGGGCTCATCTGCGAGCCTTCAGCGGCCGATCGCGTAGGCCTGCATCAGGCGCGGCGTCGCTCCGGCCTTGAGAAGGCCGTTGGGCTCGCGCTTGGCGGCGGTCAGGCGGCCGACTGTCCAGGTGCCGGCCTCTTCCACCGAATGTCCCTTTGCACGCAGGGCGGCGATGACGTCGTCGCCGAAGTTGTTTTCGACCATGATGTGGCCCGGCTGGCGCTGGCGCGGGTGGAAGGACCCGGGGAAGTGGGTCGTGTGGAAGAGCGGCATGTCGATCGACTGCTGAAGGTTCAGCCCGTGATTGACGAGACGCAGGAAGAGCGAGAGCTGCCACTGGTCCTGCTGGTCGCCGCCGGGCGTGCCGAAGGCGAGCGTCGGCCGGCCCTCGAAGGACGCAATGCTGGGGGTGAGCGTCGTGCGTGGCCGCTTGCCGGGCGCAAGCGATGTCGGCAGGCCGGGCGTCAGCCAGAACATCTGGGCGCGCGAGTTGAGGCAGAAGCCGAGGCTCGGGATCGTCGGCGAGGACTGCAGCCAGCCGCCCGACGGCGTTGCCGAGACCATGTTGCCCCAGCGGTCGATGATGTCGATATGCACCGTGTCGCCGCGCTTTTCCGACAGATGCGCCATGGTCGGCTCGTAGATGCCGGTCGTGGTGATGCCAGCGCTGTCGATGACGGCCATGGTCGTCCTGGCCTGCGCCTCGTAGCCCGGCAGGATTCCCGGTCGCAGATCGAACGACGCCGTGTCGGTGATCAGCTTGCGGCGTTCGTCGTTGTAGGCATCTGACAGAAGCTGATCCATCGGGACCTCGGTGAAGGCCGGGTCGCCGTAATAGACCTCGCGGTCGGCATAGGCGAGCTTCATGGCTTCGGTCACGAAGTGGACGAACTCGGCGCCGGCGGGATCGAGGCTTGCGAGATCGAACCCCTTGAGGAGCGCCAGCGACTGCAAGAGCACCGGGCCCTGTCCCCACGGGCCGGTCTTGGCGACCGTCCAGCCGTGATAGTCGTAGGTAAGCGGCGCCTCGTAGCTCGCCTGCCAGTTGGCCATGTCGTCGGCAGTCAGGACGCCCTTGTGGCGGCTGCCGCTGCCGTCCATGACTTCGGTTGAGCGCACGAAGGTGTCGATCTCCTCGGCGACGAAACCGCGGTAGAAGATGTCCCGGGCGGCCTCGATCTGCGCCTCGCGTCCGGTTCTGGTCTCCGCTTCGTCGAGGAGACGGGTCCATGTCTGCGCGAGCACGGGATTGCGGAAGAGCTCGTCGGCTTCAGGCGCGGAGCCGCCCGGCAGCCAGGTCGCGTGCGAGGTCGGCCATTCGGTACGGAAGAAATCGTCCAGTCCCTTGATCGTGGCACTGACGCGGGCGAGCGTCGGATGGCCTTGTTCAGCATAGTAGATCGCCGGTTCCAGGAGGTCGCGCAGCGGCAGCGAACCGTGGTCGCGGGCCATCAGCATCCAGCCGTCGAACGCGCCGGGGATGACCGTGGCGAGCAGCCCGTCGCCGGGGATGACGTCCAGTCCCACGCCGCGATAATGCTCGATCGTTGCACCCGCAGGGGCGGGCCCCTGGGCACACAGAACCTCCACCTTGTCGGTGCTGGCGCTGTAGAAGACGACGGGGAGATCGCCACCGGGACCGTTCAGATGCGGCTCGACGACATTGAGCACCAGGCCGGTCGCGACCGCGGCGTCAAAGGCATTTCCCCCCTTTTCCAGGATGCTCATGCCGACCGCCGATGCGATCCAGTGCGTCGAGGCGACGACGCCGAAAGTGCCCCTTATCTCGGGCCGGGTGGTGAAACTGGACATGGATTCCCTCTGAATGGAATGCGGGTATCGGAAAGATCAGCCTTCGCGCGGGTCGAGCGCGTCGCGCAGACCGTCGCCGAGAAGGTTGAACCCGAGCACGACGAGAAAGATCGCGGCTCCCGGCCACCAGGCCATCCATGGTGCCTGGGTCAGGAAGTTCTTGGCGACGTTCAGCATCGATCCCCAACTCGGGTCCGGCGGCTGCTGGCCGAGGCCGAGGAACGAGAGGCTCGCTTCCGCAATGATGGCGGTGGCAACCGTCAGCGTCGCCTGAACCAGCACGGGCGCGAAGACATTCGGCAGGATGTAGCGTGAGATGATCGAGAAGTCGGCGAGCCCCACGGCGCGCGCGCCCTCCACATAGTCCTCTGTCTTGACGCTCAGCACCTGTCCGCGGGTCAGGCGCACGAACTTCGGCATGGCCGACAATCCGATGGCGATCATCGCGTTGGTGAGGTTGGGCCCGAGGAAGGCGGCGAGAGCGATGGCGAGGATGAGGAAGGGGGTGGCCAGCAGCGCATCGGTGATGCGCGAGATCACCTGGTCGATCCAGCCGCCGAAATAGCCTGACAGGAGACCTAGCGGCACGCCGATGATCGTTGCGACGATGACGGAGACGACACCGGCCATGAGGGACGCCCGCGCCCCCCAGATCATGCGCGAGAGGATATCGCGGCCGATCTCGTCGGTCCCTAGCCAGTGGGCGGCGGACGGCGCCTTGCGGATGGCGCTCCAGCTCGTCGCCGCAGGATCTGCGATCGGCAGGATCGGCGCGGCAAGCGCGGCGACGATGAAGAAGCTGACCAGGATCAGGCCCAGAAGGGCGCTGCGGTTGTGCTTCAGCTTTTTCCAGGCGCGATTGCCGGAGCGTGCGGGCAGGAGATCGTTTGCCTCATTATCGAGCACGTCGGTCACAGCACGCTCCTCATGCGCGGGTTAAGCAGGAAGTAGACGATGTCGGCGACGAGGTTGATGAGGAGGTAGCCGACGGCGGTGCACAGCACCACGCCCTGAACGACGGCATAATCACGGGTGAAGACGGCATCGACGATAAGCTTGCCGAAACCGGGAATGGTGAAGATCTGCTCCGTCAGCACCGCACCTGCGAGCAGCTCGCCGAACAGCAGGGCGGTCATGGTGACGATCGGCAGTAGTGCATTGCGGAAGGCGTGCTTGATGACGACCACGGTTTCGCCCAGCCCCTTGGAACGGGCGGTGCGCACGTAGTCGGCCCGCAGGACACCCAGCATGGCGGAGCGCGTGTGGCGCATCAATGTTGCGGCAAGTGCCGTGCCGAGGACGAAGGCAGGCATGATCATGGTTTCGAGCGAGCGCAGCGGATCGATGAACGGCGACACGTAGCCGGAAGCCGGCAGCCAGCCGAGGTTCACCGACACCAGCAGGATCAGCATGATGCCGAGCCAGAAGTTTGGAATGGAAAGCCCTGACAACGCGACGATATTGGCGATGTAGTCGAACACCGTTCCCTTTTTGACAGCGGACAACACGCCCATCGGAATGCCGATGATGAACGCGATGATGATGGCCATGACGGCGAGCTGAATGGTCACCGGCAGCTTCTGGCCGATCAGTTCCGTCACGGGCTGGTTGGTGCGCAGCGAAATGCCCAGATCGCCCTTCAGCGCCCCGCCGGCCCAGGCGAGATATTGCTCGTAGATCGGATCGTTGAGCTTGTACTTCTCGCGGATGAACTCCAGAGCCGCGGCGTCGCGTTCCTCGCCGGCCAGCGCAAGCGCCGGATCGCCGGGCAGGATTTTCTGCAGCGTGAAGATGAACATCGAGACGAGGATCAGGGTCGGGATCGCGATTGCGAGCCGGCGTAGAATGTAGGACAGCATGGCTGTATCCGATGCGCCTTACGGGCCGTTGGGGAGGTCCCGGGGCACCACGAAGGGCACCCCGGAACAGTTGGCGGACAAATGGCGTCCAGGTCGCGGTGCCGGCGCGCTTGCGGCGCGCGGGTGGGCGGCCTAATCCGCGTAGGTGACGTTCTCCAGCCGGATCATCCCGTCGGGATAGGCGGTAAAGCCCTCCAGCTTCTTGTTCATCGCCCAGATCCACTTCTCGTGATAGAGGTAGATGATCGGCAGTTCGTCCAGCAAGATGGCGTTCGCGGCGTCGTAGTCCTTCTTGCGCGCCTCGTCGTCGGAGGTGGCTCGTGCGGCATTCAGGAGCTTGTCGACTTCCGGATTGCAGTAGCCGCTGTCATTGAGGCCGGCCTTGCAGGTGACGAAAGCGTGGATGTTGCCATCGGGATCGACGCGGCCGGACCAGCCGATCTGCGAAGCCATGAAATCACCGGAGCTGTCGTCGGAAAGCAGCTTGGCGAATTCCTTGGACACGATCTTGATATCGATGTTGGCTTCCGCCGCCATGGCCTGAAGCACCTGAACGACCTGGGTCTGAACCGGGTTGTTCGGGACCGACATCTCGATCTCAAGTCGGTCATAGCCGGCTTCCTTCAGCAACGCCTTGGCCTTTTCCACGTCGCGGGCAGGCACGGGGTTGCTGTTGTCGTACCAGGGGCTCGACGGCGAGATCGACTGGTTGCCCGCCTGGAAAGCGCCCTCGAAAACGACCTGGTTCAGCGCGTCGCGGTCGATGGAGAGCGACAGGGCCTGACGCAGGCGCTTGTCTTCGCCAAGCGGGGTCTTGGAATGCTCGCCGTTACCGGTGTTGATGGTGATGCCCTGGTAGCCGAGCGAGGTCGCCGCTTCCACCTTCAGGTTGGGATCTGCCTTGGCGGCGGCAAGGTCCGTTGCCGCCAGCCGCTCCAGCATGTCGATGTCGCCGGAGCGCAGGTTCGCGAGCCGCACGGTGGTGTCGGGGATCGGCAGGAAGGTGACGCTGTCGAAGTGGAACTTGTCGGCGTTCCAGTAATTGTCGTACTTCGTCAGAACGATACGATCCTGGGCGACACGCTCCTTGAACTTGAACGGGCCGGAGCAGACCGGGTTCGCGCCGAAGTCTGCGCCTTCCTTTTCCGCTGCCTGCGGTGCGATCATCATGCCGGCGCGGTCGGCGAGCTGCGCCATGAGGGTGGCGTCAGGCTGCTTCAGGTGGAACCTGATCTCGTAATCGCCGACGACTTCGGTCGAGTCCACCGAAGCCAGTTCGGATTTGCGGCGCGACTCGGGCAGCGTCTTGGAGCGATTGATGTTGTAGGCGACGGCCTTGGCATTGAACGGCTCGCCGTCGTGGAACGTGACGCCCTCGCGCAGCTTCATGGTCAGCGTCTTGCCGTCGTCGCCCCACGACCATTCGGTCGCAAGCTGCGGGATGATCTTGAGGCCGGGCGTGATGTCCACAAGCTTGTCGCACAGCGAGGTGTAGACAATGCGTCCGACGAAGGTGCGCGACTGATCGGGATCGAGCACGTCGGCATCGGACTGCAGCGCGATCCTGAGGTCATGGGCGAAAGCCTGACCCGTCATGGCGGCGACGCTCAACAAGAGCGTTGCCAGAAACTTCCTGTTCATTCCGTCTACTCCTCTGAAGGAACGGTGGGGGCCTGGTCTGTAGGGCTCTGAGTTGCCGGGTTTTGGCCCTGCTTCTTGGTCCAGGCCCGGTAAAGGGCGAGCCGGTGCGCGGCATTGGCCGGGCGGGCCGGCTCCTCGCTCAACCCCGCCGCGCTGTCCGCGACGCTGCGCCAGTGGTGGCAGGCGACGAAGCGGTTGTCGCCGGAAGCTTCGAGATGCGGCTTTTTCTGCGCGCAAAGCTCCGTCGCGTGCGGGCAGCGGGTGTGAAAGCGGCAGCCGGAGGGCGGCGCCAGCGGGGATGGGACATCGCCCGTGAGCTCCGCGACCATGTCCCGCGCGTGGGGAGAGGGGACCGGGATCGCCCGCATCAGCGCTTGCGTGTAGGGATGGTGCGGCCGGTCGTAGAGCGCGTCGGTATCGGCCAGCTCGACGATCTCGCCCAGATACATCACCGCAACGCGGTCGCTCATGTGACGGATGACGGCCAGATCGTGGGCGATCAGGATGAGGGTGAGGTCGAACTCTTCCTTGAGGTCTTCCAACAGGTTGATGACCTGCGCCTGGATGGAGACATCGAGGGCGGAGACGGGTTCGTCGCCGATGAGAACCGTCGGCCCGCTCGCGAGCGCGCGGGCGATGCCGATCCGCTGGCGCTGTCCGCCGGAGAACTCGTGCGGATAGCGGTCGGCGAATTCCGGGCGCAGACCGACACGGGCCAGAAGCTCGCGGACGCGGCGGCGACGCTCGGCTCGCGTGCCGATCCGGTGCACGCGCATCGGCTCCTCGATGATCGCGCCCACGGTCATGCGCGGGTTGAGCGAGGAGAACGGGTCCTGGAAGACGAATTGCAGATCACGGCGCAGGGCGCGCATCTCGCGTTCCGAAAGCGCGCTGATGTCCCGGCCCTGGTAGAGGATACCGCCAGAAGTTGGCTTAATCAGGCGCACCAACAGCCGCGCAAGGGTCGACTTGCCGCAACCGCTTTCGCCCACGATCGACAACGTCTCGCCGCGACGGACGCCAAGCGTCACGCCGTCGACCGCCCTAACCACGGCCTTGTCGCCGAAGAGCGAGCCATCGGCGGCGAAATGGCGAACGAGGTCGCGCGTCTCCAGAATATATGGCGCGCGCGGCGGAAGCGGGCGGTCCACCGTCTTTTCGGATGTGGTCACGGCGCTCATGCGACTGCCCCGTCAAAATGGGCCTCAGCCTCAAGCGGCGCGCGGATGCAGGCCGCCGCATGGCCGGGCGAAAGGTCTGTGAGGGGCGGAACGGCAGCCTTGCACTCGGCCCCGGCGAAGGGGCACCGGGGTGCGAAGCGGCATCCCGGCGGCATGGTGTCGACGGTGGGGACCATGCCGGGAATTGTGGTCAGCCGGCCTTCGCGCTTGCTCAGCGACGGGATCGAGCTCATGAGGCCGAGCGTGTAGGGGTGCTGCGGGTCGATGAAGACATCGTCCACCGATCCCTGCTCGACGATCCGGCCCGCATACATCACCGCCACGCGGTCGCCGACTTCCGCGACCACCCCGAGATCGTGGGTGATCATGATGAGGGCGGTTCCCGTTTCTTCCTGCAGGGTGCGGATCAACTGGAGGATCTGCGCCTGGATGGTGACGTCGAGCGCCGTGGTCGGCTCGTCGGCAATGAGCAGCGCCGGGTCATTGGCGAGCGCCATGGCGATCATCACGCGCTGGCGCATGCCGCCTGAAAGCTGGTGCGGGTAGTCGTCGAGCCGCTTGACTGCGGCCGGGATCTTGACCCGGTCCAGCATTTCAAGCGCGCGGGCACGGGCCTGCTTGCGGGTGACGGGGCGGTGCCTGAGGACGACTTCCGCGATCTGGTCGCCGATCCGGTAGGCCGGGTTGAGCGAGGTCATCGGCTCCTGGAAGATCATCGCCATGCGGTTGCCGCGGATCGCCGCCATTTCGCGGCGCGGCATGCGCAGGAGATCCTTGCCGTCGAACATTGCCGAACCAGCGGTGATCTGCGCAGGTGGCATCGGCAGGAGGCCCATCAGGGACAGCGCCGTCACCGATTTGCCGCAGCCGCTTTCGCCGACGATGCAGAGCGTTTCGCCAGGCGAGACGGAAAAGGACACGCCGTCGACGACGTTTCCCGATGCACTCGAAAAGCGCAGTGTCAGGTTGTCCACGGCAAGAAGGGGGGACGGGTTCGAGTCCGCGTCAGAGTGCATCGACCGCATCCTCCCGGGTGCGAAACAGCAGGCGTTCCTGCAGGGCCAGCAGGTGCTGACGCATGAGGGTTTCGGCGGCGACGGGATCGCGCCGCTCAATGGCATCGAGGATCTGGACGTGCTGCATCTTGTAGCGTTCGATGGTCTGTTGGGTGCGCAGCGCTTCGCGCACGTGGCGCCAGGAGTCATCCTGGCGCACGCGGTCGACCACATCGAACAGCGCGAGGAACAAGGTATTGCCCGCAGCGGCGGCGACGGCCCTGTGCAGGGCGCCATCCCAGAGTTCGCGCCCGTCCATGTCGTCGGCGGCAGCGACCTTTTCCGCCAGTTGGCGCATGCCGACGATGTCGTCCGGGGTCGCCCTGAGCGCGGCGAGCTGTGCCAGCGCCGGCTCGATGCGCAAGCGTACTTCCATCACCTCCAGCATGTTGGTGGCGTCAGGCAGGCTGCGCAGGTCTTCCTCGGGTCGCGCCGGCTCCTCACCGATGAAGGTACCGGCGCCCTGGCGCCGCCAGATGCGGCCCTCGGTCTCCAGGACTTCCAGCGCCCGTCGCACGGCGCGGCGCCCGACGCCGATCTCGTCGGCCAGATCACGCTCGGTGGGAAGCTGGTCGCGTCCCTGACGATGCAGTTGGTCGACCAGGATCCTGAGCCGCTCCAGCGCGAGGCTGGAATTCCGTCGGGTCGGTCTGTCGTCCGGCATGAGAAGGAGGCCTTTGGGAAACCAATTTCGATTGGTTTCATTGTGCGAGGCGCGCTCGCCGCGGTGCAAGGCTCAGTTTTAGGCAATCGGGGCGAGCTTGGGGATGTCGATGCGAATTGTCGCAATAGCATTATTTAAGTATATGAATAAATTATCGTATTTCTATAACACGAGCACAGATGAGATTTCCGGGAGTTACGATGCTTGTGTGGAATGTTGCCGGACGGGTGCCGGGAATAAAATAAATGCAAAAAAAATAGACATATATGGTTATGATTTAAGCAGTGGCCCATGCCGATGATCGCAGGTCCCTATTGTACGGAACCATTAGGCTGCGGCGCATCTCCCGGAGGCTATTGGTTCGCCTGCGGCCGTGCCTTTTGGGGGCTGCGGCGGTAGCGTTCCATCCGCTGAAGGCTTCGTCGCATGGACCTGCCAGGCAGGCCTGCGGGGCACGTGAGGCTTGCAAGAATAGGGAGGTGGAGGGGGCAACAGATTGTTGCCGCCGGTCCGGGACGGCAAGCGCGCCATGCGCGGATCGCGCGCAAGAAAAAAACCGCCAATCGCATCCGATCGGCGGGTTTTCCTATTGCTGAAATCACTGGCCTGATTTCTCAAGTTTCCCCACCGAGGCAATCTGTTGCGCTCATTGAGGCGGACTTTGCTTCTCTCAGGCCATCCTTTGCTATCTCAGACACCAACTGTCATGACACCAATAGGATGCCTCATATATTTTGTAACTAATTGAAAATAATATAGAAAAATATGTGAATTGCTTCATGGGTACTGAATTGCGCGCATTAAACTGCCTCAATAGTCGCAATCAATTGCCTCAAAATCTCGGCTTAACTGCAATCATGAATGCGAAAACGTAAGAGACAAAAAAAGCCCCGAGCTTGGTCCCGGGGCTGGTCGGTTTCAGTATTGATTATTGGGGGCGCGAACTATCCCAGCCCCAAGGCTTCGCTGATCCGCTGAAGATCCTTTCGTCGGAAAAAGGTGGCGGGCACATCTTGGGCGGGGAAAGCCGGGCGGATCTTATACTCACGGAGCAGCCTGTTCAGTCGCACATGGTGGATTCCGGTTTCTCTTGAGAGAGTGTGGAGCGATGAGAAGTCGCCTATAAACTGTTCAAGATCGGTCCGTTTCACAATGGTTTGCGGACAACGATTGATGGGATTCACGGCTGTTTGCGAAGGCAGGTGACCGTGTACGAGCAAGCCTTTCACGACCGCAGACGATAAGTGCATTTCCCTTTCCACCTGTCGAAGCGACAAGCCCCCATGACCCTCAAGCCGCACATGAGGCTTGACCTCTTCGACGTTGACCAGAAGCGAGAGATATCCACGCTCTTCGGGGAGCAGGCGCACCGTTTTGAGTTTGCGATCCAGAATAAGCTGGACGATCTCGACTTGTGAGCAATTTGCTCTCCTGGCCGCCGCAGGAATATCTTGAAGGGCAGGTTGGTCGTTAGGCAAAGCGTCCTTCATCAGCCGCTGCATTAGGTCGTCGAGATCCGTCTTGGCGAAGGCGTGATGGTGCAGTGTCTCATTGCCGCCGCGCACCCAGGGCACGAGGATACCCGCCTCGAAAAGGCTACGATCAATTGGGCGGGGAAAGTTCAGGTAATCGCGCACGGCAGCCATCGACATGCTTTGACTGGCGCGCGCAATGTACTGGCCACCTTCGCTGGCCGGGAACATAATTCGTTCATCAGTCAGGGACATTGCATCGTCGGCAATGACGCCTACCTCGTGGAGGATTTTTCTCAGCCGCTTGGGATGGACGGCGTATTCTTCAGAAGCAGAGCGAAGAGAATGCAGCTTTCGCGTTTCGACTGGAATGCCGAAGATCTCTTCTCCCGGACCCAATGGCAGGGTGTCAATTGCGTGCTCGCGGATGAGATGTCGAAGGGGATCATAGGAAGAGTCCTCGGATTCGTGGGCCAGCCACTCATAGAGACGCCCGTACATCATTCTGGGCGCCCAGGCTTTTGGGGATCCGCTTGACTGACTTTGAAGTCCACAAAGGAAGGGGCCGATGCCTTCCGGGCCAGCCCGAACGATTTCGTAGCCTAGACCCCCTGCGTGCCACCAGGCGTTGGGCGTAAGTTCTGCGGAGTGGAAGCGCACCCCGAACTCTGAAACCGCTCCCACAATTTCGCAGATCCGTGCCGCCGCGTACGCCGGAAAACGGTCTAGCCAATTTCCTTCGCCAGGTCGGTTTTCCAGCCGGGCCATAAGGTATTCTTCCAGTGGCGAGCAGTTCCTGTGTGAGCTTGCGCGAGTGATTTGAGCCAGGTTTGCACCTGTCGGAGCCACGAGCATCGTGAAGTCGTGAATGCGACTTGGGCGCTCGTCATTGCAGGCGGGCACGAGACTGGCTTCGTGGACGGCGCAGGTTCTAAGGGATGATACAAGCCAGCGCGTTCGCCCATAGATTGCGGCCGGAACATTGGGACTGCGTGAGATATCATCAGCCAAGCAATGCGGACACACGAAAAGGGTTTGTCGGCTGAGAGTGGCGCGCGTGAATTTGTTGGCTCCAATCCAATAAGTCCTACCGTCTCGACGAATTGGTGTTCCTAAATCGGTGCCTTCGGGAATGTTGCAAAGACGTGCAAGGGAGTCCTGTGCGCTCTGAACGCCATCGATGATTTCCTGGAACGTGAAGCCCATATCCAGACAGAAATCGCGCGCGCTGCGTCCGTTCAGAAATGCTGCGCGAGAGCAGAAGCTCATCGGCGATTCATCGGGGTGGAGCTCAGGCGTGAGTTTTGGGTGCAAAGGCATCAGGCGTTTCTCTTGTCTTTCGGTCGTTTGGGAGCGCCATCCGCGGAAATCGTGGTCTTTGGCGCGTCTTCCAGTGCGCGCTGAGGATCGATCAGCAGGAAATCTGCTGATATCGAGAAGATGTTCTCGCTTGGAGCGCACCCGGTTCGGGCGTGGTAAGTCGTAGCGAAATGGCCGAGCGTGAGTTGCTTGTGTCCTTCGCGAACAGCGGCGAGGATCGCATCCTGGGCAAGCTCGATCGCGATCCCGAATTGTGCGGACGCGGCGTGGATCAACCTCAAGGCGAGTGAAGTGCTTGCCAGTACGTGGTCCGCCGATACATCTGCCCGCCGGGCAAGGTTACGGATCATGGTGCCAACCTTCTTTGCATCGCGACCGGGCACGAGCGGCTCAAACCGGATGAATCGACAGCGTCGACGGACCTGCGTGTCGCCTTGAATGAAGACCGCCAGTTCGGGGAGCCCGGAGAGAATGAGGGAGACAGACCACTCAGGCGTCTGCATGAGACCTTTGAGCGTATCCCGGACTTTCTGGATTTCTCCATCACTCTTCATCTGAACGGCGTGCTGAAGCTCATCGATATGCAGGAACCTGATGTTCAGGTCCTTCAATCGACGGCGCACCATCGCCCAAACGACATTCTCCTTGAGATCTCGTCTTGTCTCATAACCTGTAGCCCGCAGAACACTTGTACCGAGCTGTTTCAGAGTGCAGGGAGACGGAGCGGTGATCGAGATGAGGCGGGTAGGGGCGTTGGCCGCCTGGTAGTTCCCGAAACGATCGGACAAGGCGCGGTGGATGGAACGAGACTTTCCGGCGCCGGATTCACCCAGAATTACGAGCGCGCGGCCCTCTACGAGGCGCCCTCCCAGATCCTTGTCCATCGCTTCGGAAACGAGTTGCTCATCTGAGATCAATTCGTTCAGTTCATCTGCGAGTGCTCTATCCCGGCGTAGCGAGAGAAACGTTCGCCGCAGTTCTTTCTTGAGCGACTGCAAGCGCCGTTGCTGCTCAGCGGCGTGCTCGTTGTCGTCATCAATGGAGACGACGCAATCTGCCTCTTGCATGGTCAGTCCTCCCAGCGCCATTCATCGTCTTCGTCGTCAGGAACCTTTTCGACATTCGGCTCCATCTCAGGCGCGGCATCTTCCGTCATGGATATTGGTGCGGATCGTGTGTTTTCGATTTCGAAGTCGAATTCGCCGTCCACGACTTCAGTTGGATCGCCGGAACATCTACTGAAGTCTCGCTCGATCTCTTGCTCGAGCTTTAAAAGAAGGGCCTGGTCGAGGATTGGGGCTGCGATTCCAGCGCGGAGTTCAGCCTCCGTAGCTGTGGCTTTGACGTCTTGGATGGCCTGCAGAACAATCTCTTCGCTCATCTTTGCTTCGGCTGCCATGCGCGTACGCAGCAGTTCGTTGGCTTTCTTCCAGTGAAATACCGAGACACCATCCAAGCCTACGTGACCACACTTGACAGTGAGCCAGCCCTCGTTGGGGATGCGGACGGACACAAATCCCATGTCTCTTGGGTCCATTCGAACGAGCCAGTCATTCGCTGGCGAACTACGCCGAAGTTTTTGGAGCTCGAGGGACTGGTAGTAGAGGCCGAGCAATTCGATGCCACTCTTGGAGATCTTGCGTTCGATCGATGTTCCAAGGGCATGCAGCATCTCATGTTGATCGGGAGGTAGCTGGGTTCCGAATTGACTGGTCAGCCGCTGCCAGCAGTTGCGCGGGGTTTCACCTCCGAGCCCGGAATGAGGCGTGTTGTGATAGACATCCACGACGTAGCGGACGAAAAGCTGGCCAAACTCCTCCACAGAGAACACAGCGTTGGCGTTGGCGTCATAATCACCCTTGCTGCCGACGTTTTCGAACGTTCGCCCGGACAGGTGTTGCATGAGGCCGAGTTCGACTGTCCGAAAGAATCTCTCAATTCGACCGCGCAGTTGTGGCTGGCCTGCGGGCACAATCTCGTAGTGGCTGTGAAGGTCTAGGACGGCAGCTTTGAACTCCGCCGCCACGTATTCGGAGCCATTGTCGGCGACGACTTTTTCGATCCGCCCGCACATGTCCCAGGGTGTCCGACATCCGGCGGCTTTCGCGATTTGTGCTTTGTCGCTGACCGCCATGCGAAGTGTGTCGATTGCGCTGATCGCCGATTGGCTGGGCGCGATTACAAGTGCCAGAACACATCTGGTCCGCGCATCGATGGCAGCCGAGGCCCAATAGCGGCCTTTCTCGACCTCGGCTTGTTCTGCCTCAGTCAGGCGGGACCAAAGGCCTGCCTTTTGATAGAAGCTGATGAGTGAGATCATCCAGCCATCAAATTCAACGCGCTCCAACGGCCATTCGACCTCCAAGCCATTATGTACAATGCGGAATTTTTTGAGGGCATAGTCGGCTCCCTCGCGGCCAGCATTGACTTTGAACTGCGGAAGCTGGCCAACAGCTCTGGAAACGGTAGCTCTGCTTGGGCATGTCAGAGACGGGACCTCCGCTGAACGTCGCGATTGGTTCTCTGCCTGAATGAGGATCTTAAGATTGTCGTGGATTGCCTTCGTCGACGGCTTCCGCCTGCTCGAATAGCCAAGGATCGCTTCCCACATGAGTCTGTTGACGGCGGGGTCGAGTCTCGACTTCTTGTTGCCGCTTCTCCCGTAACCCGGGACCAGGGAAAGCGCGTTGAAATGACCTCGTTCATACCGAACGAGCCAGCGCCGAACCGTGGTGGGAGAGGGACAACAGAGTATATTGACACCCTTCTGACCGAAACGACCGTCGGCTGTTTGTCTCGCGCGTTCTTCTGAACAATAGCGAGCGTAAAGATCGCACAGCGCTTGGGCGAGGCTCTTGTCAGTCCTTGTGGTCTCTCTTGATTCTTCTCTTTGGATGATTTCGTCGCAGATGAACTTTCGAAACAGGACCAGGCGTTGCGTCTCAGGTTTCAAATCCGTAATGCGCACATTTGACTGGCCTAGTCGGATCTTTGCGCTCGCGGAAGAAAAGCTGTCGAGTTTTTCGATTAGATTTCCACTTCTGTGAAGGTCCTTGATTTCACTGTGAGTGAAATTCTCGACCACCTCGGGCATGTCGATCCTACGAAGCACGTAGCCGAGGTCGTCTTCTTCAATCGGCATATAGGCAACGTCGTTGACAATGACTTTTGTGTTCGCTGCGAAGCGAATGCGAGTATTCACGGAATGCATGTCAGAGCCCTTTCCGAACGAAGCTATCTCTTGTGATGCGGCCGGATGAAACGTGTTTGAGAGCGCCGTCGCCGATGAGATTGACGACGGCATTGAAGTCGTGACTGTTCAGTGACGCGTGTTCGAGCAGCGCACGGATGGTCAGAGCGCCTTGACACTTGTTGATCATCCGCAAGATTTTCTCGTCGGCTGTTGTGTCCCGCATCTTTCGAGCACGGAAAGTCAGCTTCGCGTTGTAGCTTCGATCTACTGTGATGGATCTCTCGGTGCGGAGCTGATACTGGTCGGCAAAGTCCGTCACCTGTTGCCTGATCAACTCCAGTGTGCGCTCGATGCCACTGCTGCGGACCCGACGTTCGGGCTTAACCGCAATCGCGATTTTCCGGCCATCATGTAGATGAACCCGGAAATCGAACGTGTGTTTGCGACGCTTGGCCTCATCATCGACATATGAGACCGCCGGAGGCTGATCGTGGATGTCATCGACGTCTCGGTGAACCAGGAGGATGTAGAGCAAGTCAGCTTCAAGAGAGCTCTCGTAAACCAGTTCCCTGTTGGTTCGAGGGTTGACGATGTACCCTCGACAAGAACTCCTGGAGCGAGCGGCTGGTAATCGGCTCGCACGAGATTTCGATGGTGGAATCCAAAGGCCCGCCACACTGCTTCGATGTGCCGGGAAGCCCGATATATACTCACTCCGTCTATCAACGCCGCCCAGCACCTCCTTCCTCCTGACTTTGTCGGGCGATTTGGCGGCGGGAATATTGGCGATTTGCTGTTTTGAACAGTCGTACCCGTTGAGGATTTCCAGAATTCGTTTGGTTTTATCGTTGCTCATGACATGACTCTTCGTTCTGCGACGCCAAGAGGCGCGCAAGCTCGAGAATGGATCTCGCTAGACTGGGCTCGGTTACGGGCTTTAGCCGACCGTCAAGATTTCAGGTTGCAGGGACCGACGGAATGTTTCCGTGGTCGCCAGGAAACGCGAGGCGACTGTTACTAGGAGTAGGGGGCTCCGCGGCCATTGATGAAGACAGATGCGTAGCATCGGACATCAGATGCGCTTGGCTGCCCGTTGTTCCAGGCGGTACCAGCGGCTCCGCGTCCGTGCGAGACCGAGAGCGGGGGCAATGATGTGGACCTCGGACGTGATGATCTCGTCAGCGTCGGGGAGGCGAGGGTGGTCCCTGACGGATCCAGAAAGGGCGGGGGTGTGCCGAAACGTCAAGCGCCAGTCATTAAGCGCAGGGGACGACCTGAGCGTTCTTGCGTCCGGATAGATGCCGTCGCGGATACGTTCCAGATCGGAGACGAGGCGTTTGAGGTTGTCGATTTCTCGTGACAGCTTTTCTCGGTCGAATTGGCCGTTCATGTCGAAGGGGATCATCTGTGGTTCCCTCCGTCACCTTCGGCGCCTGCCAGATCGTCCACATGCGAGCCGAGGTTCGCCCAGCCTGATGCCAGGCGAGCCCAACCATCATTAAGAGAGAGCGCGAAAAGGGGCTCGAGGATCGCGACGTCTGAGATGCTGCCGATGAGCGCCGCTTGCGGTACCAGCGTGGTCGACCACGCTTCGATGGTTGGTGCCAGTCTCAAAAGGGAAGGGGGCTGGCGGTGTTCATTCAGGTGCGACAGGTCGGCGGCAAGCCGCCTGAAGTGTTTGGCTTCAATCGCATACGTGAGGTCGGAGTTGAGCGTCATGGTTGGCATGTTGTGCTCCTTGGGTCGGCAGCGATGCCGATGCAGCGTGAGAAAACTGGATGCGGGGCCGGGAAGAGCGGTCCGCACCTATTCGAGCCCGGAGCTACATGCTGTGGGGGAGAGGCGAGTTGAAATGGGCGCAGTCGTCCATTGGAGGGTCTCCAGCGTTAGAAGTGGATGTGTTCGAACGCGCGCATGAGCTCGCAGCCGCACTCAAGGTGCAGTTGTGTGAACTGTCGCGCATTGTTCAGTTGTGGTGGCTCAGTGCATCCAGACCGAAATCGGTCGCGATATCGGCGGCGCGGCAGGCAGTGCCAACGTAGGGGCATCATCAATGGGGTTGAGAAGCCCGGGTAAGGAAAAGTACTGATCTATCGATGCGAAATCAGCGGTGTTTCGCGTCACGACTGTAGTCGCATGCGCAATCGCCGTGGCCGCGATTGAAAGATCCTGGCATGGATGAGGGCGCCTTGTTCCGAGTGGCGTCACCCAAAAATGTGACAGGGCCGGCACGGTCGTCATTTCAGCGTAGTCTCGCGAGGCATGAGCGGTCAGAGGGAGGAAACGGATGTCGCTCGCCAACAGTTGCTCAAGCCGGATTTTTAGTCGTTCAGCTTTCTTTGAATTGGTTCCATGAACCTTGGCGCTCCCTCGCTCGGCTTCGATGATCGCCCCAGCATGGAGTGCCAACGTGCAAGAAGGGATCTGCCGAATCCTGGTGCGAAGCTGGGCAGGCTGGCTGGCTGAGTCCTTGGCGAACGCGTTGATGATATCTGTATCAAGGACAAAGAGAGTTTGGCGGGCGGTCATCTGTTCTGCTCGAAAATTGCGGTAACGCCGTTCTCGGGCAAAATCACCGGCGAACTATTAACGCTGGAAAATTTTAACGACGCGATCGTGAATTGAGAGCATACGCCTCACTTATTCGGGCGATGAGGGGATCAAAATAAGCGGAGCCGGCGATCTTTCAGATGATCAGCAGTTTTGGGTTCCCGATGACGCAACCATTGATGCGGCTCGAATCCTTGATGCGGTCGATAGATGCGGACCACAAAGAGTCGTCCAGGATGCCGGAGCTATATTGTCTGGGCCACTGAGGCGGTGAAGCCAGAGCCCGGAACCGAGCATCTGCTCCGTGGTGGGCCGATCGTTGAGGGGGACACCTAACCGGCAGGTCATCATGCTCATCCACAATGAGAACCTCGTCATCAGCACGGGCGCGACCAGGTCATTGCCACCGGACCGCATAGTTTGGGTGACCTGCCACCATCACTTACCTGTCCGGTGAATTGAGAGAGATGGCTATTGGATCGGTTCGATCAACACCGTCCAGTAAAACGCTGTCGCACCTTCTGCACTCAGCTTCATGGAAGCTGCATATAATACTATATTCAGTGATTTTTCGTAGTTTTGAGTAGACTTAATGCTCTATATAATTGAGATAAAGAAAATTTACGCGGCAAGGCGCTCGAGGTTTTTACTCGTAATCCCTATTCTCTAGGGTCTGAGGGGGCGGCGAAATCTCACTTCGAACGCAATAGTTAACCAAAGCCCCAACGGCATCGGTGAGATTTTCCCATGCTGAAAGAAAAGGGGCATCTTTGGGTGCTGGGCTGTCAGGTGGGCTACTCAGATAGCCCAATTGTTCCAGAACCACGGCGACATTCGCTCTGTCGGCAGCAACCAGTTCTAGCAATCCGGCGATAGCAGGATCTTCAGCTCGAAAGCGCTCTAGCGCAGCATTGATCTCTGCGTCGAAATTGCATCGGGTGCCCTTCATATTCTGCCCTCTCCACTATTCTCGCAGATTATCTTCCTCCCGAATAGCGTATCCCCGGGAGCGCTCCCGGGGATATCTTTTCACTGCCCAGCATACAAACGCGCGAGTATCGCGCGCGCAGTCCGACGAATCAGCACAAGGCTCTCGGCACCTTTCCGCTCAATCAGCGCGCGATCATATTCGTCCATCTGGTTCAGGAGCAGATGAGCATCCGCTTGCGTAGCAGCCTCTTGCGCTAAAGCAAAGATCTCGCGTCTAGCTTTCAATCCGACTTTCGGGGTCGGGGTATTCGTCCGTTCAAAATATCTGATACAAAAATCAACTTCTAAAATTGATCCGTTCATCTCTCTAACTCCGATAAATACGGAGTTCAGTATAATCGGACGGCTACTTTTTGTCACTGTGCGGCATGCTCACGCTACCAGACGCCCTCTTTCTGCTCTCCATTCCTTTGTGGCTGCGACCGAGCTCATAAGCATTCTCGATCTCTAGTTGAGCAAGAGATAACAAATAGGCCAAGAAATCCTTGCCGTCACGCTCGAACTCGCGCGTCATATGAGCGACAAACTCACTATAACGTTCCGCAACGTGGCTATCCAGCTCTGACATTATTGCACCTATTGAAAATTGGTCGGCTTTAGGCAGCTAATGATGGCGACCCGCAACTGATCCGGTAGTATTGGCATCAGCGATCCGCCATGCTCGTTCGACGGCTTCATACAATTCGCCGCGAGGGTGAGCCTGAAGCAAAATCAAACATGCGCTTAAATGATCCAGAATGGCGTCCGCTTCTGCTTGCGGGTCGCGCAATAAACTAAGCTCCTCGTCCGTCATCCTATCGGTCCTTCCGTAGGGGGTTTTCGAGGCTTTGTGATAATATGCGCGACGCTGGCTCCGGTCTTGGACGCAATTTCATGCACGCGACATGTGATGGCTTAACCATCTAGCGAGCAATAGCAAAAGCAGGGGGGCAGGCAAGAGGAGGGATGAAAACGCGTAGAATTGTAGGTCGTAATTTCGAAATTGCCGTTATTTGGGCGGACCGTCTGAAATTCACCGCGCATGCTCATGATGAATATGTGCTAAGTTGTAATATTTCCGGCAACGAAAAGCTCATTCTTGATGGAAAGCGGTTGGAGGCTCCGGAGAAATTCACAACTCTTTATAATCCAGGGCAGATACAATCTGGTGATGGAACAGAATGTATTTTGAGTATATATCTAGAACCGGACTTCTTTATAAAAGAAGAACTTTCATCTAATTCTGTTATTTACGAAAAACCGATTGTTGGCGATGATGATCTTTGGAGAAAATTCGTATCATTAGTCAGTATCGTATTTGACAGAGATAACAATGAAATCGCTGAGGAAAAATTATACCAGATTTTAGATTTGTCGATGTCGCGCTATACGTATAACTCGTTTCTGCCTACAAGAAATACATGCGATAAGCGAATAAAACGTGTGAAAGAACTTTTGCTTTCGCGCCTTGCCGATCAGGTTTCCCTTGATGAAATTTCTGGCGAGCTTGGACTTGATAAACTCGGGTTGTTGCGGATGTTCGTGAAGGCAGAAGGTATTCCGCCAATTACATGGCAGCGCGTAAAAAGGATAGAGGAAGCGAGAAGATTATTGAAAACCGGAATTTCAGCGTCGGATACTGCATATAGGACTGGGTTTTACGATCAGTCGCATCTTACGCGATGGTTTGGGCGCGCTTATGGGATTAGCCCAGCACGTTTTATGCGCGGATAATCGCGTCCAAGAAAAGTGATTTTGGCTCTCCTAGAGAAGGTCGCACCCGCGCAGAGAGCGGGCTTAACTCATGGGGAGCTTAATATGAAAAATTTTGAGACGGCATTGAACGAACACATTGCACTTATCCCGGCTCAGCTCACGGAGCTACTCGCAGAGCGCTTTCGCGCGGAATCTATCGTCGCGATGAAGCATCTCGTGCCTATGGGCATAGCGAATATACTGCATGAACAGGCTTTGCGCGTTCTAGCGGCCTCGGCAGCGAGGCGTGAGATGGAACTTGCTGTAACTGGCGGCACGCCGCGGGCTTATCATAGCGTAGGTCGAGACACGATCGCCGCGCAGCGCGGTCCCGTAACGGATTTTTTCGAGTCCGATGCGTTGCGCGCGTATCTATCCCGGATCGCAGGAGAGAAGCTTTTTAAAGTCCCCTATGCGCCCGAAGAATATATTATCAATTCTCAGCAGCGGCCCGGCGATACACACGGCTGGCATTGGGATGATTACACCTTCGCTCTGATTTGGATGGTGGAAGCGCCGACGCCGTGGGAAGGGGGACGTGTCGAATACGTTCCAGACACGTCTTGGGATAAGGCCGACCCTAAGGGCTGTCTAGAACGCACGCTCAAAACCCGCGAAGTACGCAGCCGCTATTTTGAGGCGGGAACCTGCTACCTCATGAGGGCGAACACTACCCTCCACCGGGTTGCGCCAATCAATTGCGGCACGAGACGCACGGTTATCGTCTTCACCTATGCTTCAGAAGCGGATCTCTGTGATCCCAACATCTCGCACGAGACTATGGAGGCGATCTACGCGCCCGAGGTGGAGGCCGCCGCTTAGGCAAATTGCTGGGGGCGCCGCTTTCGACTGCGGCGCCCCGAACTTGTTTTGGGGAGAGTCCTATGATCGAACTGTTTGCCCTTTTCGCACTCACAGAGATTGTCATGAGCGCCTCGCCAGGCCCCGCGGTTTTTCTCGTGCTCTCGAAATCGTTGCGACACGGCGCTCGGGCTGGATTGGTGGCGAGTGCCGGGATACTTGGTGTCAACGTTGTCTTTTTTATTCTCTCAGCTGCCGGACTAGGCGTGGCGATCGCTGGTTCGCAGAGCCTGTATCTGATGATCAAATTTATAGGCGCGGCTTATCTCGCCTGGAGCGCTTGGGAAGCATTGCATGCGGCCTTTCAGGCGATGCACAATGGGATCGATGTTGTAAGCGGCAGGCCTCTAACCACAAGCGTAGATAAAACAAAGCTCGGAAACAGCTTGCTTGCCGGAATCACGGTTCAGGCCTCAAGCATCAAAAATCTAGTTATTTTTCTGGCGATTATTCCACAATTCATCGATCCTTCAGGAGCCGTAGTGGTTCAGTTTGCTGCGCTTTGCTTGATCTCTGTTCTGGTTGAGCTCCCGATTTTGGCAGGCTATGCGCTCCTGGCGTCATATTTTGCGCGTCGCGTCCAACAGACGCGCTTCGAGATCGTGCTCAACCTCGCCTCGGGCGTTATCTTGCTCGCTATTGCTGGTATGATAGTCTTCCCCCGCGGGGGGCAGGAAGTCACATCCTCGATAACAGCCACAATCGTCGGCTCTCTATAGCTGTGTGTGGGTTGAGATCTGGGGTCGAATTTTAATTAAATGTCCGGGTGAATATCTCGTCTTTTTTTATATTTATATTTGTAAAACAAAACAAATATTCTGTAATTAGTCGGTTTCTATGGTAGATAGAAGGCTGTCATACTCAAGGGTCGCGAGGAATGCTTCTAATGCAGCGACTTCATCCTCCGCGAGGTGCAAGGCGTTGATAGGTTCACCCGACCACGTTTTGAGGCGCGCATAGAATTCAGTGCGTTCAATATCGGTCATCGAACCTGGATCATATAAGGCTAGTGGGTCTACATGCGCTCGAATTGCATCGCCCAATTTGTAGAGTGAACCGGAGTGGGAGTAAGGCGCTGTTTTTGTTACGTTGTAGAGAGGCGGCGTTCGGAACTTGTAGCGATCATCAGGATCCATCGTCACATTGAAACGGCCGTAGTCGACTCCGAAGCCATTCTTTCCAAAACCCACCTGTGGGAAGGGAATTGCATGAAAGTCCATATCGCTGAAGTACGGGCCGTTGTGGCAACCTGAACATCCTGCTTTGCCGTAGAATAGAAGGCCTCCGGCGAGCTCCTGTGCGCTCAGTTCGCCGTCGTTGAAAACGAAATCATGAAACCGCGTGCTCCGGACGGCAAAATTCTCCCGGATGAATGATGCTATTGCTTCAGCAATGTCGCTAAAGGTAAGAGCGCGGACCGGCTTCCCTGCGGCTTGTGCGAGCGGTCCTGACAGCTCTGGCATAGCTCTGATCCGCTCGATCAGTATGGCGTACACCTGCTTGGCAGTCGAAACACTCTCTGTCTCCAACGCGTTGTTCGCGGGGCTATCCATTACCATCTCACCGATTTCGACCGGGGGCAGGTGGACCGCGACTACGAGCGCGTCGTCCGATGGTTCCTTTCCTGCAAATTGGCTGTGGAGGGTACCGGATGAGGCATCTACTTTCCCATCCCAGAAGAAGATATTGAACTGTTTTCCGCCGCGCCCCCAGAATGCCAGCGTGTTTCGGGGGATAATGTCCCCACCGCCGATCATGCGTGCGAGGCCTTGTCCGGATGCCTCTGTTCCGAAGGCGTTGGGCAAACCGTCGGCCGATCCAAAGCGATCAACGTGGCAAGAAGCGCAAGCAATTTGCTTATCTAGCGACAGGGACCGCGATTGGAAGAGTAGCCTACCTGCGGTCACCATCTGAGCGTCGACCGCCACGCGTGTTTCTACCGCGGGAATGAGACCAGACTTCAAAGCGCTTTTGCGGAGAACTACTTCACGTAGTTCCTGTCCAGCTGAGGAAGGCAGGGTGCTGAGCAGAAACGCGATCACCGCCAGCCTAGTAGCGTATCTCATGAACGCGTACGACCTCCTGGAGGCTTCCGGCCCCGTCCTCAATGGCGCGCAGGCTCATCTCGCTGAGTTCGTTGTCGCTGAGGCCCCAACGAATGAGTCGCTTGCGCATTAGGTCGTAGTTCTGACAATCCAGCAGGCCGATTTCCATCGCTTCGACTTCTCTCACGGACTCTTCGGAAGGATTGGCTACGAGCTTCTGCTTCGCAATCATATGTGCCCGCATTGCGTGATCACAGCGGTACGTCAGTTCCCCGAAGGCATCCTGGTTCCATTCCATCAGGATAGACTTCCAAACAGGGGCGCCGATCGTTGCGACCGCAAAGCCGAGCGCGAATGTGGCAGCTAGAAAACTGCTATTGCGCAGCAATACCAAGCGCATCGAGTAGCTCCGGTGTAACCGTGCCCGTAACCTTCAAGCCGTAATCTGACTGCATCTTCGACAGTGCGACCCGCGTCTGAGGCCCTACTATGCCATCAATCGCAGCTGTGTAATACCCGTACGTGAAGAGCGCAGTCTGTACTTGGACAACGATTTTTTGAAATTTGCCAGAGTTCCCCGGAAGCGTTTTCGGAGCTACTGATTGTGAACTCGGCAGAATTGAGGAGTTTGGCACACTGTCGGTGTTGCGTGAGGCCGTTGACCTCTCCGCTTCGCGGATCGTGCCAGCATCAGTTTTAACGGCCCAGCGACCGTGAATCTGTTCGATGCTCAGAATAGTACCAAGACCGTATACCTCTTGGCCGACTGTCGCCTGTGTTAAGTCAACAGTCGACGCGGTCTTCTTCCTGAGCCACGCCGCCGCCAACGTGGCGCCCACCACTTCCCAATTCGATGGATCATTGTAAGTCGGTGCAAGGCTTCTCATAGTCCGTGATGGGGCAGGGCTCCTCGGTGGAGTGGATGGTGTCACACCGATCGTAGCTTTGGGGGGAGAAAAAGACGGTGCCCGATATACGGGAGCGGGGCGGGAGTAACTCCGCGAGCTGTAGCCGCCTCCGGACGAGGAACGATGACTGGAGTGAGATGCATGCGATGAATGGCTCGAATGGGAGCGATGGCCAGCGAGTGTATAGAGGTGTTTTAGCCGGAAGCGCTCAAGAAGAGTCGGCTTGGTGTCAGCATTGCTGATCAATGGCCCGGGCATGCTTGCCAGAGACTTGCTGGGAAGCAATCCCGCAGCGATGAGTGATGGAATAATGAAAAGTCGTTTCTTCATAGCGGTCTGACCCCCGTAAAACCACGTTCATCAGGATACCATTCAAAGAAGCCGCAACAAGCTTCGCGTGCATTGCAATTCCCGCACGTATCCAGGTAGCGCTGTTTCCAGTCCGAGATGGTCCGCGGTGCCAGACACCGAAAATCCTCGGGAACAGTGCAGTGCGGGAAATTGTAGAGCAGTGCGTCGACGCCTTTAGCGCGCACAAAGTTGAGGGCATCGGCAATCGGGTCGAAAGCGTGGGGCAAGGAGTTGTCGAAAAAGAGCTCGTTCCAGTTCTTTCTTCCGAAGCCAATATTCTCCAATTGCATTAAAGCCCAGACCGTAATGAAGGGCAGTTGTAAAGTGACGAGCCTTGCCAGAGGCGCAAGGTCGGGGGCATTTGGCTTCATGACCACAGTTCGCAGTTCCACGGCCGAACCTGCCCGCGCGAGAATGGCAAAAGATTGCATGAGCCGCGAAAATGCTCCCGCCTTGACGACGATCTCATCGTGTCGGGCAGGCTCATGCGAGTACAAAGGTATTCCCCAAAGAACCCGATCATGAGGGATCGATGCCAATTCTTCGATGTCGGCATCCTCGAAATGTTGGCCATTCGTCAAAACGTGGAAGCGGATATCAGGTCTGGCGTCGACCATGTCGCGAAGGAACAAAAACAGTTCCTCCTTGAAAAGCGTCGGCTCACCGCCGGACAACCCAACATACGCGTTCTTTGGTGCAAGTCTGACCGCCTCCCGAAAATAGGGAAACATGTCGGAATGATGCCGCTTTGGTGGCTGAGAGCACATCAGGCACAATTGATCGCATCGTTCTGTAACCAGAAGGGTATTGTGCGGAGAGGAGGCGCGGATCAAGCGATGGGCGGTTCCTTGCCTCGGGAGTATAAGAAGAACATCGTTCTCGACGCTCTCGATGGGCGCGTTATGAAGCCGGAGCGGAAAGCCCGCCAAGTCGAACTCCGCGACCGTCCCGTCCATTCCGAGGAAGACTGCGTCAAGCGGATCGACATCGGCTGGTGCGGAGCTGCGGAGCCGTGTGACGATCGGGGCATCGGCGGGTAGCGGATCGACCTTCAGGCGCAAGGGGATCATTGGTGCACCGGAGTGATCGAACGCGGGAGGTCGGGCACGCCTGCCCACGCCGCCAACGAACGCCGAACTTTAGGATCTTCTGAGTAAAGAAGCTCGAATACGAGATCGAAAAGGAAGGTATGCCTCCGGCAGAAGTCCGAATGGATCCGGGGGCCGTCAATGCGCCCCTCCCGAGAAATGTCGTCAATGAGGTCGACACCGCAGAATGCCTGATACGGACAATGTATGCAGTCCGGGTCGAAGGTGTTGGATGCGTGTTGGTTCAGAACGTCTAGCTTTGCATTATCTAACCCCGAAAAGACGTCGCCTACAGAAAGATCGATTTGTCCAACCCGGGTCATCATCCGGGCTTCGTCCGTCGGATAGAAGCGGCCGTCATAGTCGATGACGATGTAGTCTTTGCCGAGAAAGTTGGGATTCCTTAGATCGACGTGGTTATCAATGCCGGATCGGAGGATGCGGCGTAGACAATGAACGAGATAGAATTCCTCAAAGAACACTTCGCCCCTCCCATTTTGCTCGATCATCAGGTCGATGAATTCGCGATAGAGCGCGTTCCATCGGTCGACGACGTTTTTCGCGGCATGTCGTTTCCGGGCAAAGCCTTGGTAGTTGATTGGCCTGAGATAGATCGAGTGGATGCCATAGCGCGCATATGTATCGAGCACAGATGCAGGTGACGGTGGGTTTTCAACGTCGATCGTGGGGAGGGCGGAAATGCGGCCGGGTGCCAGCCGTCTGACGGCCTCGTCTAGGTTCGAGAAAAATTCGTCATTCTTCTCTTCGGTTTCCGTTCTTTGCATCCGGTGTGTCACCGCATTTCCGTCAATGGACGTGCTAACGAACGTGTCGGAAGCATTGATGAATTCCCACTCAGCCGGACCGAGGTGTTGCAGGTTTGTGCATACGACGAACTCGACTTTCTGGAAGCGTTGACGGCAAAATGTCCGAACGCGGTCGAGAAGATCGACCCGGAGGAGAGGCTCTCCGCCTTGAAATTCGACTTTGAGAGTGTCGGCGCTGATGCCAGATAAAAAGGTGAACACGGCTTCTAGCGTCTGGTCTGTCCAGTCGTGTCCGCTGGATTTCTCATCGGCTCGTGACACCTGGCAATAGGAGCAGGCCAAATTGCATCTAAGGGTTGGAACCAGAACCACGTATCCTAGGTCGCCAGGAACGGCCTGGCGCGCGGCCCAGCGGTATGCGAATGCGGTGTGTGCCAAATCACCTGCTTGTTCGAATGCATGGCCATTGGCAAAAAGAAACTTTGCGTCGTAGGGCGACAATCGCCCGTACGCGTAACGTTCCAAGAATGCGGAATCAGAACGGAAAAATCCACCTGCTTCATCTGCGAAAAGCAACGAGCTTCCGTCGGCAGTTGGACGAAATTTGAGAGGCCAAACTTTCATTTTGAAACGAGGGCGCGAATTAGGCTTGAACGGATATCCTCGGTTTCGCTACGGATGCGTTCGCGATAAATCGCATGCAGTACATCCCGCCGGATTAGAATGGGGTCATCGCTAGTTTCGACATCGATTGTGGCCTGATTTAAAGAAAAATAAGTGGCCGGAAATATATATCCCAGTCTGGTAATTGCAGACGCTGCGTATGATTCCAATTCGGTTGGAACCGGAATCGAAAAAATGTTTGGCGATGTCGATTTTTGTTTAGTCAAATTAACTCATCCTCATCAGCAATGATAAATTTCATTTCACGATTGGCCTACCGCTAAAACAATCTTGATTGTCGATGGCGAAGTGTACGACGTCGATAGCTCCCGAGGCAAGAAAGTGCCTATGAGTTCCGTCTAGCTTGGAAGTGCGTTGTGACGATGCAGTTTCTCCGCCTCGCGCATCTCGACCAATTGCCTGCGCCGTCTGAGGAAATCGGACAGACGCGTGCGTGCCGGGCTCAGCGGGATGGTGACAGGCGAGTCGAGTACTGCGCCCATCCGAGCCAGGACGCGAGCATCGACGCGATCTGACTTGGCGAGCACGCCGGTGGTGCGGGCGAACTCGTGGGCCTGGCGTGGATTGACGCGAGTATAGGGATTGACGTGCTCCCGCCATGTCTGCCGTACACGATCTTGGACCCAATTCCAGGAAGCAGCCATTCGCGGCACTCCGCACCACGGTCTTGAATGGGCGGGGAGCTGACCTTCGCTGCGTCCGGCGCTTGAGATGTGCCGACTGCGGAAACAGCCATTCGAAAGCGTCACTTTTCCGAGTTTACATACATGCAAACTTTCGAAGAGGGCGCGGGCGGCCCGAAGATGTAACATCAGACTACCCAAGACCGTCGGCCCGGAGCCATTACCTAGTTCAGTTCCCCCGATCGGTGCGGCCAGTATTTTCTAGACTGATGGTACTCAAGAGATTCTCCTACCTCTGAGAACTCGAGAAGGCTCCCGACCTTGTCCATGAGGACGTCGCGAACCTCGGCAGGTGTCGCAAAGAAGAACTCCTTGCGGGCGTTCACCGCATTCAGAGCTCTCTCCCGAAAATGGGTGTGAAGCTCATTCTCCAATGACACGGCGTCTTCAGAAAAGAAAAGGGCATGAACATCGAACCGAAAGGGAACAGATGCGCCACTGAGCTCCGAGATACGATCGTTCGGCTCAAGCCGTCTCGTCAATCCAATCTTGACGACGTTCGCGCCGAACGCTCCCTGGTTCGAAATAACGTAAACATAGCCGGACCGAATATTTGCCAGCCGGAATTCGTTCTGCTTGATGGCGTCCTCCAACGCCAAAAGGTTTGCCTCCAGGTCGGGGTTTCTTTCTCCTTTTTCCCGAAGGGCCTCTATTGCGTTCTCGAGGTGGTGCTTCTCCTTGGCCAGCCGCTCGCGCTCCTCGGCGAACTCCTTCTCGATGCGCTTCTCTTCGCGAATTCTCGCCCGGTTCTCCTTCTCCGCTTCCTTTTCTTCCTGCTTCTTCATTAGCCAGTCGGCCGTCAGCTCGATCTCTTGGATCCGGAGGTCGTGGTACCGCGCGCTGATCTGCATCTCCATGATCTTTCCCAGCTTCGCGATCGCCTTGCGTGACGCTTCGAGCCGCTTCTTGGCCACACCGGGATTTCCGGTACGAAGTGAACGGATGCAGCTATCGCATTCAGCGTTGTAGGCACGAAGCATCAGCTTTCCAAGGTCGTTCGACAGCTTTCGGCCTGCCGCCAAGGAGTTCTCGAACGTGAATATCGAGGAGACCTCGATGGCCTTTTGCTCCCGCACGACCTTGGTGATCTCAACCTCGATCCGCTCGAGTTCGGCTCTGTATCCTGCGGCATTCTCGAGGGGATGATGGTAACGGTAAATCCCGATGTCCTGCAGGATCTTCTGGTCGTTGAGGGAGATGGTTTCCGCCGCAGCCGTTGAACTGTCTGCCAGTTGTGCCCGCAGCATCGCCACTTCGGCCTTCAACGCGAAAAGCTCGTTGGGCGGCGCTTCCGGGTCAGTCGGATCACTATCCACCTCGACCGCTGGCGCTGCCTGAGGCGTGTCGCCGGCGTCCGATATCCAGAGCTCCCATCCCTCGGGCTTGGCAGGCCAGTTCGGGTCGGGCTTCCAGTCCTTTGGTGGCGTCCACCCTTTAGGTGGCTTGGGCCACCCAGGCGGCGGATTAAACGTCCGTCCTTTCGTCACGACTTGCGCACTCCTGTCACGTTGACGGCGACCAGGGCGAGGGGGTCCTTGGAGATCGCGGCGCCGAGATGCTTCAACGTTGCCAGCGGGACAAGGCCGGAGAGATCAAACTCCATGAAACTGTTACGCTCAGCGCTGACACCCACAAAGGCAAGGAAATCGAGCCGTCCAGTGGCAGGGTGCTGTGCCTTCGTGCCGACCTCGAGCGAGATCGTTCGGATCAGGCCGCGCCTGTCCGCCTCGAACACCTCGTGGAGCGACCTGATTGCGACCTGATGCAGGACGCTGGCATACCGTTGCTTGATCTCCACCTGGGACAGTGGGACCTCGCGTATCTCATCGGACGTCTTTACGTATTTGTACGCCTTAATCGCCGGAAAGTTATCTGGGCTCGGGACCGTCACGCGCATCCGAAGCTCGGCTGACTCAGGTGCGAACGAGAATTCATGCGTGACTTCGAAGTGATCGGGATAGGTGGAATTCTCCACGACGAGCGAGATGTACTCCTGAACTGCTTCAGCGTCTCCATAAGATAGGTTGGTAATGAATTGGTCGATGGACTGGTTGTGGTCGTCCAGTTCCTGGCGGAACCGATCCTTCTCTGTGGCCAGGGTTTCAACCCTTTCGGCCTCTGCCTGTTCATAGGCAGCCAATTCGATTGCATACCTATCTTCTAAGGCCGAGATCTCACTGGCCCATTTCGCCATTTGCGTTTCGTGAGTTTGCCGCGCTATCGCACGCGCTTCCTCAAGCTTCCGCTTCTTACCGAAGAAACCCTTAGGCTTGGCTGGTTCGACGTATGTCGGTTCGGGTGAATACGTTGGTCGTTTTGGCGCGACTAAGGGAATCTCCAAATCAGGCATGTCGAATGGCGTCGTATCAAACGGCTTTCGAAGTGTCTCAAGATCTATATGGTCGTCGACGTCGATCGTGGCACCCAGTAGCCCTTCCAGATCGTCGAAAACCGCATCGATTTCCGAATTCATTCGGTGGACCTCGGCTTGCTGGGCTGCGGCATGCGCGGCCTTTACTGCCTTCTCGTATGCTTTCCGATCGCGCTCATCCGCGATCTCTGCTTTCCGGACCTTGGCTTCATAAGCCTTCGCCTGTCGTACTGCCTCTCTCCGCTCGGCGAGGTCACGACGTTCCGCAGCTTTTGCGCGACGAACACGATCTTTCTCCGCAGCCTTCATGGCCTTCAGCGTGAGGCTCAGTAAATTTTTGGCCAATGGTAATCATCCCTTAATTGACAATTTTTGTTCAAGCTTATCCCACCACGTCTTATTGTCTACGGATGGCTTGCCATTAATAGACAGCGCAAAGCATCAATGTGGCCTCGGAGCCGCCAGGGTCTGGCGCTTGTCACCAAGATCCGCTGTGGGTGAACCGCGCCCCAGCGACGCCCCGTCTGGTGAATGGCGGGTAAGGGCCGAAAACTACCGCGAAAATTGTCCTACGAATGTCGGCTTAGGTGTGCGATTTTTCCAGTAACCGACAGTCCGCAACCGGCGCCAAGGCAGACGGACCGCAACGCGCCCCCATTTCAGTCATTCGGCGCTGGACGTCGCTGTCCCAATAGCTGCCATTGCGGAGGATGAAATTAAGAGTCGCACCGTCGCTGGTGCTTGCCGCCACGTATCGACCCTTCGATGCCCACCCAACTCAACGAGCAGACCGAAGCGATCTTTGCAGCCAAGCACTAACGCATCGATGCTGCCTCCGAAGCCATCATCTGGGACCGTCCAAGCGAACGCGACGCGATAACGAAGCCTTGCCGCCTTACGCGGGGCTCAAAGATCGTATCTTGCGATGATTCCACAGCCTGCTGCCTCCTAAAAGTGCAAGGCAACCTAGAATCTGCTAAGCGGGAAGTATTTACGGGATCGAACTATATGGCTGTCGTCAAAAACAAGACTAACCCACCGCTAGATTCACGTTTCACATTCGCAGAAGATTCGTTTGGGCGGTTAGCTGGCGGGTGGGACTCGCACCTGCGACCCGCTGTTGGTGTTGCAGACGGCGAGGCGTATCTCCTCCGCTTGTTCAAAAAGACGGGCACTGCGCTCGACGATGATCTGCGGGCGATTGTCACCCGCGGACTTCGCCGAATACGACGGGTTCTGTCCTCACGCCGCGCTCGGGACGTTCTGGTCGAGGTCCTCGAGGCTGCCGAAGACCAGCATGAGCTCGCCATCGTAATGGTTGCCCCCGGCGATCCGATTTCGGGAGCTTCGCAACGACGGAAAACGGGCCGTTACCTCACGAGTGCAAGCCGTGGCGTGTTCTGGCGCAATATGCTCCGCGTCGCAGAGGCGCTCGCGCTGTGTCATGACGCTGGCATCGTGCACGGCGGCGTCAGCCTGCACTCGATATTCTCACATCGCGCCGACAGTGCCGACTATCGGCTCGGTGGCTTCGAGGCATGCGTCCACATTTCGGATGGCGATCTCAAACAGTCCGGGCATCTGCTTCGCCCCTCCGCCGCGATCTCGTTCCGGCAAGACTGGATCGACGTGGCTGCGGTTGCGAGCGCGCTTCTCGGCCTTGACGGCGAGAACCCGCCGGCGCTGCTCGCCATCGAGCGCCGCATGCTGGAGAGGTTGGCGAGTCCGCCGCAGTTCCAACTGTTCGATGGTGAGGTCGTGCTCGACGAGTTGAGGAACGTCGTCAACGAACTCGACAGGGTCGGCTCAAGCTCAGAGGGCGAACTCGTTCTCTATCCCTCACGGAGCGTGGTCCAGAGTGATTTGCCCGCCCTGTCTTCCGGCACGATTCCCGCGACAGATACGGGAGCCATCGTGCAGTTCGTTTCCGACGACCTGCTCTCGGTCGGCGTTCGCCTCGTCCCTGCCGGCCAGGACACCGCACGGGTTATGACGGACCTGGCGATCTACCACGTTCGCATCATGAGCGACACCGTCGGGATGATCGAGGGGGCGCACCAGCGTCGCCCGAACGAATGGATGCATGGCGCTGTCGACATCGTCCATCGACTGCATCTCTCCAGAAATCGGGCGAGCGCTGAAGAGCGCGTCCAAAATCTCGGACCGGGCGCCAAGCGCTGGCGCGATCTCCTAGAGCCCGTCCAGTCTGCCGGCGCGATCGCCGACGTTCCGATATGGTTTGCCCTCATCCTCCTTGAGGCCTTTACCGTGCTGAGGGAGCAGTTCCGCCTCTATCCCGTCAATGTGCTCGCGCCCACGAACGCCGAGGCAAATGTTGTCTGGCTGGCGCCCGGCGATGACCCCGAGCGCGACGCGCAGCGCGAAACCATGGGGCTGCGTCCGGCAGCCGAGGCCCTTAGACGCGAGTTGAAGGATGACGACGGGAAGGCGAACTGGATGCTGTCACAAACGGCGCGCCTCGCGATGGGCCGGGAGCGTGCCCCTGAACTCAGCTACGAGGGCACCGGCCTGATCAACGGGAAAACTGCGTTCGCGTTCGGAACCAACCTCTCGGTTCAGACAGGGCAACGGCTTTTCCTGCGACCTCGCAAGGACACGGGCGCCGAGCGAGCCATTCGGCGCCGGCTGCAGAACATCGTGGCCGCCCGGTCCAACGTAGAGCTGTTGAGGGCTTTGGACGATCCGGCGCAAGTTGCCATGGATGAGGTATTGCGGGACATCGCCGCACCTGGCCCGCCACCTGCCGATGCCGACATGGAACAGTCGAAGATCGAGGCCTGGGAGGCAATCGCCGACGGCAGATCCATCAACGTGGTTGTCGGGCCGCCGGGCGTCGGCAAGACCTTCCTGATCTCACACCTCGTCAACAGCGTCCTGCATCAAACGCCCGATGCCCGAATTTTGGTGTCGTCTCAGAATCATGAGACGCTCGTTCATATGGAGGACGAGCTTCGCAAGTTTCTCCCTGCGACCACCACCATCATCGTTCGCGTCGAGCGATCGCGGTCCGGCGAGAAAGAAAGCACGCTCAGACGGAGTTCGCAGTCTCTGTTGCGCTCCGTCTCAAAGCCGGACCCGGCCAGCGCCGCGATCATGACGAACCAGCTCAATCAAATCGTTCAAGCGCTGAGGCCAGTGGATACCTCGGAGCAGTCGCTCGCCGACCGTGCCCTGCGAGACACCGACAATTTGATGCTGCGCTCGTCTGACGTAACGCTGGCAACCACCTCGTCGCATATTCTTGAGGAGATGATTGCTGACGGCGAGCAGTTCGACTGGGTCTTCATCGAAGAGGCCGCGCGGGCCAACGGCGCCGAGCTGATCGGAGCGTTGCTCTTGGGAAACCGCAGGGTGATGATCGGCGATCACAATCAGCTGTCCCCCTTCGATGCGGCGGATCGGCAGAAATTCTACGATCCCAGCCGGGCCGGCGAGCTGCTGCGCGACGCCAAGGAGAAGCTCGCTGCGATCTCCGACCTGCCGAGCGAGGTCGAGTTTGCCCTCGAGGCGTTGAAGGCGGATACGTTCCTGCTCAGCGACGTTCTCGCGATCGCTTCTCGTCTCGAAGAGCCCTTCAAATCTATTGCCACGCGAGAGGAGACAAGGGCCGCGGATAACGGGCGCCCGAGTTCGATCGCCAACACGCTGCGCGAGCAGAGCCGCATGCATCCCGCGATCTGCGAACTTGTTTCCAATACCTTCTACAAACGGCAACTCGAATCTTCGGAACGCGTGAAGGCTCGCAAGGCGGTCGTCGAGGCCATCGAGGGATTTCCAACTTCTCCGGTCGTAGTTCTGGACGTGCCCTCACTCAGCGTCGTCAAGCGACGGGCATTCGAGCACACCGTGAAGCGGTCAATTCGAAACGAGGTCGAGGCGACCGCGCTCGTGGCAGCCATCAAGAAACTGCGCCCCATCATCCACGAGGGCAAACCCGTGCCATCGCTCGTGGTGCTGTCTCCATATCTGGCGCAAGTCCATCACCTCGAACGACTGCTCAGGCCGGACATCGACATGGCCGCGGGCACGCTGTTCGGCTTCGCCAGCCCGCGAGGCGATGGGAAGTTCATTTATACGAGCGACAGCTTCCAAGGCGGCGAGGCCGACGTGGTAGCCGCCAGCCTGGTGCGCAACAACGTTCTCGTTGGCACGCGGGCTCTTGGCTTCATGAAGAACCCGCAGCGCCTGAACGTCTTGCTCAGTCGCGCCAAGCACAAGCTCGTTCTCGCAACCAGCCGGCAGTTCATCCTCAACGCCGTGGAGGGAACCGACCCAGATGGGGTCAAGGACGAACTCGGCTTTCTGCGGACCATGCTCGACGAGGTCACCCGCTTGTCAGAAACCGATTTTCCGTCCGTCGGCAAAGGAGCCAGCGTAGTCGCTGTCGATGAGCAGGGGAGACTCTGCTGATGGGCAAGATCTACATTCCGGCCTGGCATTACCGGGCGCCGGGCATCGTCCAGCGCACCTGGGGCTGGAGCCCGGTCGAGGAGATGATCCTACTGTCCCTTGACCGCAACCCCGGAACGATCAATCACGTCTCCCAGATGCTCAAGATTCCCCGTCAGGTGGTTGGTTCGACGGTTGCTCGGCTGATGCAATTCGGACTTGTCGAAGTCCGGCTATCGCCACAGCCTGATCTGGTGACCAGCAGCATCGGCCATGACTGCATACGCACGGGCCGTGCGCTTCCCGAGCGCTCATCCGATCGCGAAATTGGCATCAGCGTCGTCTATGAGAAGGTCGGGTTGTCGGTGTTCAGGACCAGGGACGTTGATACGATCCCTGTCACTAAACTTCCCGCGCAGGGCTCGATCATCAGGTTTCCGGAAGGAGAACCACCAGAGACGCACTATTCGATGATGCAGCGCGTCAACGAGTTCATGGTCGGCATGTTGAGGCCCGGCGAATGGCTGCGCGGAGTACAGGCAAACAGCTCATTCCTCGAGCCAAAATTCCTCGTACTCGATCTCGATGAGGTCGAGGCAGGCGTGTTTCCGCAGGGCGCGAGCGACCAACTCGTCGACGCTCTCAAGGCGACAATCAAGACGGGGGTTCTACCGAAGACCATGGCACCCACGCCGGAGCGTCCCCTGACCATCGAAACGCGCTTTGATGCCGCTCACCTCGTCGTCGGGGCCGAGCAGCATCTGGAGCGTTTCGAGCAGATTGTCGGCGCCGCCAAGTCCAACATATTCGTCCTGTCTACATTCGTTGCATCGCAATCCGACGAAAAGGGCAGGGAACGCCGCGAACGCATCGTGCGAGCACTTGAGGATGCGTGCAAGCGCGGCGTGAGATGCCACCTCTTCTTCGGGACCTCGCTTGATCGCGCCAAGCACGCCGCGGCCATGCAGGAACTGTATCTGCGGCTCTCCGCTGCCCGACAGACCAGAGGATATCTCCTGGTCCAGAGGGATCCAGTCGAGAGCCACGCGAAGTTCCTGGTTGCCGACGATGGCCACGACGGCGCAGTGGTTCTCATGGGCTCCTGCAATTGGCTCCACTCTCCATTTTCGGCCGTGGAAGTCTCGGCCGAGCTCAGAAACCCCAACGCCGTTGCAGAAGGGCTAGATCGACTCCGCGAGATTATCTCCAAGCTATCAAGCGCTAGTCGGTCGGTCGAAGCACTGCAATTCATGGCGTCCGAGCTGCGGCGACAACGAAATATGCTCTCGACCCCCGAGGAGGCACAAGCGCCGACCGCAACGCTGACAATCCTTCATGCCGCTGACCACGAGCGGCTGCTGCGCGCCGCGGCCCACGAGGCGCGACAGCGCTTCATCTGCTGTACCAACAAGGTCGGTGCGAACATGGTGCCGGCCCTGTTCGATCCTGCCGAGGTCGCAGGCCGGCGCCTGGGCGACGTGCGCATCTACTATTCGCGCCGTACGGGACCGGTGAAGCGCGGCCATGTAACGAAGCATCGCGAGCGTCTCCACGGCATCGTGGACCTCACGGGCGTGCCCGAGCCGCAACTGCACGCGAAGTTTCTGGCTTGGGACGCGGACCATGTCGTCGTCAGCAGTCTGAATTGGGGATCACAGTCCGGGCTCGAGGACAATCCGCTGGACGAAATTGGCCTTTATCTCGAGGGACCCAACTTGGCGACGGCGTTGCTTGAGAGGTTCGACGCCGAGCTCGGCTGACGGTGTGGCAACCTGTCGCTCATTTAAGTTGTGCCGCGTGATTGCAGTTCGGGAACTGGCTACAACCTAGAAAGCGGCGATTGGCCGGCCCGGTCCGTTCCACCAGATGACCCGCGCGACACGTGGGATATTGCTGCTTGGGGGCGCCGTCTACGCTCTCGAAGCGGAGGTTGTCGCCAGCGATCTCGGAAAGTTCTCGGATGTACCGAGATGGTTCACGACAGTTGCTCAGCAGAAACACGCCGCGGCTTGCGCGCGACAGGGGGACGTAGAACAGGCGTCGCTCTTCCGCATACCCGAAGGTTTCGGGTCGAGGTTCGGAGAATGCGGTATGTCGCCTGCGCCCGGTCCCCGTGCCGCCAGACAGCAGCAATCATCCTTTCATTGCCACAAGCAGCCGGTCGGCTTCCGGCCCCAAGGCAGACGGACCGCAACGCGCCCTCATACTGGTCGTTCGCGATTGTGGCGCAAGCTCCCGTAAGCAGCCATTCGCTGCGCTCTGTTCCAAGGTCCGGACAGGGCGGGGAACGGTCTTTCGCTGCGCAGCGCATAAATATCAGCAAGGATCAGGTAGTGGACTTGGCGGCGCGTTACGTTGGCCATTCAGGCAAGTTATAGCGGTCGCTTTAGATTTGATTCAGGCTGAAAGCAGCAGCACCGCCGCCATTCTCTAAACCGACTTAGCTGAGTAAACCAGCGTTCGGAAAACCCGGAGCGGTTCAGTTTGGACTTCTATGGGCCGGAGACGAATAAACCGCTTACGGCTGCCCACACGGACCCCGGTAGGGTAGGTTGAAACGCGATTGCCAAGCCGATAATGCTCGCAGTTCCGGCGACAAGCTGAAACGTCCGGCTCTCTGCGGCGAAGTTGACGAAAGTCCGAAGCCTTCCGCCGTGCATCTCCCACCACGTTGTGTTGGTCTTCAGAGAACGGTCCCGGGCGCGGCCCGCAAGATTGGCTATCATGTCCACCTTACGCAACGTAGACTGGTGAAGGCCGACAAAGTTTCCCTGTTCGAAAGCCTCTGCCTCAGACGCGCCGTTCAGGAAGTCTCTTGGCTGAATCTTGTTCTTCTCGAGAAGTGTCGTCAGTCTTGGGTGTCCCGTGTATCCCACGCCGTAAATGTCGATCAGCAGGCGAGCGAGGTCGAATTTGTTCTCGTCCGAGATAGTGAACGTAGGGTTGCCACCTAAAACACGGTATCTGTGCTCGATTGCGGCGAAGCCATAGTTGATGTCCCTCATGTTCCAGTGGAGATACTTCATACCTCGGTGCCCACCTACATGCGCGAAGAAGGCGTCCAGCATCTTCCGCTCTAAGGCATCGTAATGTGCGTTGATCCCAGCAAGATCTATGCCGTCCAGCTCTGCGACTTGATGGATGGAGAAAGAGACAGTTTGACCTGAGTCAAGCTTGCGAACTGCAATCGATGTGATCCTGGGAGAGCGTCCGTCCGTCCGATCATAGAAGCTCTCACATGAGTAATGCGTCACCCAGACATTCGCTGCGTCATTAAAGAGACATTCAATGATTTGCCTGGATATCTTCTGCCGTCTGGGGTCGGGTGCTGACAAGTTTCATAGCCTTCAAGATTTGACATCGTGACTTAGGTTGGCAAATGCCTCGCGACTTTAGAGCCTCGTTGTCTACTGTCCAACCCGCATTCATGCCAAGTCGTGTTGAAGATACGAAGTTCCGGTACCGTCAACATAGCGCCGTCTCTCACAATTTTTCTATTCGCGTTCTGTTCGGCACCGAGCAAGCTGCTCCCGGTGTCACGGTCTGCTTTATGGGCGAAAGCGACTGTGCGCCTTCGACGCATCAACGTCTGCCTTCTGATTTCGCCATCGAAAAGCAGACTATCCGCTGACGGCCCCATTTTTGCCCTTCATGGCTCGCAACCCCACGAAGGAAAACCAGCACTAAAGCCTGGTCAAAAACATGAAAACCCGCCGATCGGATCCGATCGGCGGGTTTTCATTTGGCTGGAAGAATGTGCCTGATTTCTCAGATTTCCTCACAGAGGCAATCTGTTGCGCTCATTGAGGCGGACTTTGCTTCTCTCAGGCCATCCTTTGCTATCTCAGACACCAACGGCCGTGTCGGCGATCAGCTGCAGCCGCTGGTGCCGCCGCAGGTGTCGCATTTCAGGCAGGTGCCGTTGCGCACCATCGTGAAGTTGCCGCATTCCGAACAGGCCTCGCCCTCGTAACCCTTCATGCGGGCCTGAGCGACGCGCTGGGCGACGGAGGCCTGTGCCGCATGAATGGCCGTCGGCGGGGTCGCCTCGGCTTCGGGAGCCGGCGACATCTCCGGCGCTTCCTCGACATCGAGATCGCGCTTGAAGGCGGTCGCCGCACTGCCGCGGGCGATCGAGGTGACCGGCGTGGAGGTCGCCTTCGGGGTCGACTGCTTGGCCGCTCCCGCCGGCTCTCCGGAGCCGCCGATCAGCCGGAAGCGATCCGTATGGCCGCGCACCAGCCCCTTGGACACGATCATCTGGCTCGCCTGGCCTTCCTTCTCGCCGTCGCCCATCACGGTGTTGCCGATCGTGTCCGGATTGACATGGGCAAGATCGTTGCGGCCGAGATAGGAAACAGCCAGTTCGCGGAAGACGTAGTCGAGGATCGACGTGGCGTTCTTGATCGCCTCGTTGCCCTGCACCATGCCGGCCGGTTCGAACCGGGTGAAGGTGAACGCCTCCACATATTCCTCGAGCGGCACGCCATACTGCAGACCCAGCGAGATGGCGATGGCGAAGTTGTTCATCATCGCGCGGAAGGCGGCGCCTTCCTTGTGCATGTCGATGAAGATCTCGCCGAGCCGGCCGTCATTGTACTCGCCCGTGCGCAGGTACACCTTGTGACCGCCGACGACCGCCTTCTGGGTGTAGCCCTTGCGACGACCGGGCAGCTTTTCGCGTTCGCGCTCGCGCTCGTAGATGACGCGCTCGACGATCTTCTCCGCGACCTTGGCGGCCTGGGCGGAGACGGGCAGGGCGGCGAGTTCCTCGATCGCATCCTCCTCGTCGTCCTCATCGGCGATGAGCGAGGCGTTGAGCGGCTGGGAGAGCTTGGAGCCGTCGCGATAGAGCGCGTTGGCCTTCAGCGCGAGCCGCCAGGACAGCGTGTAGGCTTCCTTGCAATCCTCGACCGTCGCATCGTTCGGCATGTTGATCGTCTTGGAGATCGCGCCGGAGATGAACGGCTGGGCCGCCGCCATCATGCGGATGTGGCTTTCCACCGAGAGATAGCGCTTGCCGACCTTGCCGCACGGATTGGCGCAATCGAAGACCGCGAGGTGTTCGTCCTTCAGATGCGGGGCACCTTCCAGCGTCATCGCACCGCAGGCGTGGATGTTGGCCGCCTCGATTTCCTTCCTGGAGAAGCCAAGATGGGTGAGGAGGTCAAACTCCGCGTCGTCGAATTTCTCCTGAGGCACCTCCAGCGCGGCCATCTGCTCGTCGCCGATCGTCCAGCGGTTGAAGACGAACTTGATGTCGAAGGCCTGCTTCAGCGCGCCCTTGATCGTCGCGATCGTGGCATCGGAGAAACCCTTCGCCTTCAGCGTGGCGGTGTTGATCGCCGGCGCCTGGTCGATCGAGCCGTGGCCAACCGCATAGGCCTCGATCTCGGCGATCTGGGCCTCGGAGTAGCCGAGGGTGCGCAACGCTTCCGGCACCGCGCGGTTGATGATCTTGAAGTAGCCGCCGCCGGCCAGCTTCTTGAACTTCACCAGCGCGAAGTCGGGTTCGATGCCGGTGGTGTCGCAGTCCATCACGAGGCCGATCGTGCCGGTGGGCGCGATGACGGAGACTTGCGCATTGCGGTAGCCGTGCGCCTCTCCAAGCTCGAGTGCCCGGTCCCAGGCGAGTACCGCCCGCTCGACCAGAGCGGTGTCGGAGCAGGAGGCATGGTCGAGCGGCACCGGATTGACCGCCAGTTCCTCGTAGCCGCCCGCTTCGCCGCGCGCGGCGCGGCGGTGGTTGCGGATGACGCGCAGCATGCTCTCCCGGTTGGGGGCAAACTGCGGGAAGGGACCGAGTTCCTTCGCCATCTCGGCCGAGGTCGCGTAGCACACGCCGGTCATGATGGCGGTCAGGGCGCCACCGATCGCACGGCCTTCTTCGCTGTCGTAGGGAATGCCCTTGGTCATCAGCAGGCCGCCGATATTGGCGTAGCCGAGACCCAGCGTGCGGTACTCGTAGGACTGCTTGGCGATCTGCTTGGACGGGAACTGCGCCATCATGACGGAGATCTCGAGAACGATGGTCCACAGCCGAACGGCGTGCTCGTAGTTCTCGGTCTCGATCCGCTTGGTGTCCTTGTCCATGAACTGGAGCAGGTTCAGCGAGGCGAGGTTGCAGGCAGTGTCGTCAAGGAACATGTATTCCGAGCACGGGTTGGACGCGTTGATGCGACCGCCGGCCGGGCACGTGTGCCAGTCGTTCATGGTGGTGTTGAAGTGCAGGCCGGGGTCGGCCGACGCCCAGGCGGCGTAGCCGATCTGGTCCCACAGCTCGCGGGCCTTCAGCGTCTTGTGCACCTTGCCGTCGATGCGACGGATCAGGTTCCAGTCGCCGTCGGCTTCGACCGCACGCAGGAATTCATCTTGGATGGAGACGGAATTGTTGGAGTTCTGGCCCGAAACGGTGAGGTAGGCCTCCGAATCCCAGTCCGTGTCGTAGGTCTTGAATTCGATGTCGTGATAGCCTTGGCGGGCGAACTGGATGACGCGCTTGATATAGTTCTCGGGAACCTGAGCCTTCTTGGCGGCGCGCACTTCGCGCTTCAGCGCCGGGTTCTTGTTCGGATCGAAGCAGTCGCCGTCCGGGCCCTGGCAGTTCACGCAGGCCTTCATGATCTGCTTGAGGTGCTTGGCAACAGTCTTGGAGCCGGTGACCAGCGCCGCGACCTTCTCTTCCTCGTGCACCTTCCAGTTGATGTAGGCCTCGATATCGGGATGGTCGATGTCGACTACGACCATCTTGGCCGCGCGGCGCGTGGTGCCGCCGGACTTGATGGCGCCGGCCGCGCGATCGCCGATCTTGAGGAAGGACATCAGGCCGGACGACTTGCCGCCGCCCGAGAGGCGCTCGCCTTCGCCGCGAAGGCGGGAAAAGTTGGAGCCGGTGCCCGAACCGTACTTGAACAGGCGCGCCTCGCGCACCCACAGGTCCATGATACCGTTTTCGTTGACGAGATCGTCATCGACGGACTGGATGAAGCAGGCATGCGGCTGGGGGTGCTCGTAGGACGACTTGGATTTGGTCAGCTTGCCGGTTTCGGGGTCAACGTAGTAGTGGCCCTGGCCCGGGCCGTCGATGCCGTAGGCCCAGAACAGACCGGTGTTGAACCACTGCGGGGAGTTGGGCGCCACCTTCTGTGTCGCCAGCATGAAGCGCAGCTCGTCGAAGAAGGACTGGGCGTCGGCCTCGCCATCGAAATAGCCGCCCTTCCAGCCCCAATAGGTCCAGGTGCCGGCCAAACGGTCGAAGACCTGGCGGGCATCCATTTCAGACCCGTAGCGGGCATCCTCGTCGAGTTCGCCAAGCGCATCCACGTCCGGGACGGATCGCCACAGCCAGGAGGGGACGGAATTTTCCTCGATCCGCTTCAGGCGCGCCGGGACGCCCGCCTTGCGGAAGTACTTCTGTGCGAGGATGTCGCTCGCGACCTGGGAGAACTGCGCCGGCACGGCGATGTCTTCCAGGCGGAACACGATGGAGCCGTCCGGATTCCGGATCTCGCTCGTTGTGGTGCGAAACTCGATTGTCGCGTAGGGCGACTGGCCCTCGCTCGTGTATCGCCGTTCGATGCGCATTCTCTGACCCCCTCGTCGACTTCGAGCCGACAAAAGCAATATATCGCCGCATCCCGGGTTTGGCCGCACCATCCCCGGGCTCTAATAGACACCTGGCCTGCTGATGACGTCCCGGTCATTGCCAGGGCATCTTGTTGTGGGAGATGGGTCCGCTACCAAATATAGGTCAGCAGCCGCTCCCAGTCACGCATAGATCCCCAATTACGGACACGAAAAACCCACCCGCAGCATGTGCGCAGAAGGCAAATACGATGATCCGTTGAAGGAGGAGTACGCTGGCCGTGAGAGCCATCCCCGTCGCCGTTCAGCGACATGTCCGGAAGCTAGTCCGACTCGTCGTAAACCGTCAAGCTGTTGTGGTTGGGTAAATCGAGCCGTCTAAATGTTGTGTACAGGCTGTGAATGTCGGGGAGAGTTCGAAAAGTCCCGCGATATCAGTCACCGGGCGCTCGACATTGAGGATCCGCTTCAGCGAATTCGTCGCACCGGCGATCCCCACATCTTGTGGTTAGTCCGTATTCGGCCCTGTGGTTAACCCATCCGCAGGGGGCGGAGACGAAAGTCCCCGATGGAACCGTCACGAATGACGATGATACAAACGACCGGACGCCATGGGCAAACCGGTGTTGCGATGTAAATTTAATGTGGTTCTTGAGCAAGGCTTAACGCTCGCCTTTCATAATCCGCGCGTATTGGAAGGTGGTTTGTCCGGCGGACCATCCGGCCCGCCTTTTGGAAGCCGCTTCGAAGGACTGGCGATTTCTCGATGAAGAAGATCATGCGGCACAGTCTGGCCTACAACGTGCCGCTCGAATCGCTCGACGTGGTTGTCGTCGAGGATTCCAAGCAGATGCAGACGATCATCCGCTCTGTTTTGGGCGCGATGCGGGTCCAGCGTGTGCGCACTTTCGATTCGGCGGAAAAGGCCCTGCAGGCCATGCTGAGCGAGCCGCCGCACCTGATTATCACCGATTGGCGGATGGAGCCGATCACCGGCTACCAGCTGCTGCGATCGATTCGTCATCGACGAATGGCGCCGCTGTGTTTCGTCCCGGTTCTGATGGTGACGGCACACGGTACGCGCTCGCTTGTTGAAAAGGCGCTGAGGGCCGGCGCCCACCACGTGCTCGTGAAGCCTCTGGCGCCCACGGCCCTGCACCAGCGTATGGAATGGATCATCCGTGATGCGCGCAAGCTCGTTCTGGAGCCGGGGCAGGACTTCTTTGTCATCGAAGGCGTCGCACAGGCGCTTGCCGTTCAGAGCGAGCGGCGTCAGGCGCTCGATCAGGCGCGACTGCACCATGCGCGCTCCAATGGCGCGGCAGGTCTGGGCAAAAGACCCAAGCCCAAGGAACAGGACGAGCCGCTGGAACTGGTCGAGCCAAAGCGGTCCCGCGGGATGGGGGACCTCATCACGCCCAGGGCAGGGGGAGGCAAGGCGGCTTCTCCGGTCACGGAGGAGGTGGTGAAGGTTCGCGCGGCCTCGGGGGCGGGAGAAGGTCAAGCAAAGCGCAGCGGCGTCGCGCCTGGAATGCCGCCTGCGAAGGCGGGAGCGAAACCCGCCGCCAAACCCCAGACGTCGGCACCGGCAGGAAAAGGCTCGACCGCGAGTGGGCCCGCGGGAATCAGGCCTGCAGCCAAACCGGTCGCCACGAGCGGGCAGGAGCGACCCGGTTCCGTGCCCGACAAGGGCGACAAGCAAGGCAACCGGCACCGGCGTTCACCTGGTCTGTGAACGCGCTTATCCATTTCGCTCATGCAGAGCGCCCACGAGCGCATTTTTGTCGGGCGAACGTTCATGCGGTAATCCGCACGTTCGTCGCGATTGACGCCGCGTGCCGGCCAGCCTGTCGCGCCGTGGGGCCTCATCGGGCTGGACAGGGGCGGTCGTGGGCGTCATAGTCCGCGCAAATTCCAAGACAAGTCGGATGCGACGATGAAGACCTTCCTGCTTCAGATTTTCACCTGGTGGAACGGGCAGACGCTCGGAACGCGCTTCTTCACATGGCGAAAGGGCGAATTCGTCGGCGAGGACGAATTCGGAAATCGCTATTTTCGCACGCGTGACAATGCCCGACGCTGGGTGATCTATAACGGTCCCGCCGAGGCGAGTACCATTCCCGCGGGCTGGCATGGCTGGATGCACCATCGCGTGGATACGCCGCCGAGCGAAGGCGACTACCACCCCAAGCCCTGGCAGAAGGGGCACAAGGCGAACCTTACCGGGACCGCGCGTGCCTACCGTCCGCACGGCTCGATCCTGACACCGGAATCGCGACCGCAAGTCAGCGCCGACTACGACGCCTGGACGCCGGAGGCCTGAGCCTCGAAAAGCGGTCGCCTCTTGCCGCTGAACTCGCCTGGTGGCCGTTAGCCGGAAAATCGATGACAGTCACAGATGTGGCTGGTGTGAGAGCCCTCGGTATTACCGGGGGCTTTTTGATTCCGCCCGCTTGCTTGCTCCGTTCGGAATGTGGCGCGCACTTTCCGTCGGTGGTCCCGATCATGGCTCCTGCATACGGTTGCGGAAGTAGGCGAGCCTTCGAACCTGACCGGGAAAACGAGCGTATTTGGGGTGCAGTTGCACCTTAGAGTGAATAAAATGTAGGGGAAGCCTGTTTGAATACAGTCATTTAAGTAGCCTTTTCCACTGCGGCATTTTGCAAAGTTGATGTTTAATTTCAAGAATATAGCGTTGGCACCAGGATCACTCTTCATCTTTCTTCACAGGTTGGCTGCCATGGATATGGGCATTCTCCCCGCTCTCGGTTCCACACTGGATGAGACGGCGGGACCGGCCGTCTTCGTTTCCCCAACGTCGCCGCCGTCTCGCGCCGTCGCGAGCGAACGCGGCTTTCCGCTGGCGATGGCGACGCCCGGCAGCAACCTGCGGCTGGTGTCCTACGGATGCGGGCGCAATGCGCAGCGCCGGCTGGCTGATCAGGGGCTGACCGTCGGGGTCTCCATATCGGTCGTCAGCAACGACGCGTGCGGGCCGATGATCGTCGGCGTGCGAGGTGTGCGGATTGGGCTTGGCAAGGGGCTCGCACACAAGGTGATGGTTGCGCCACTGGAGACAAACCTATGACCCGCCTCGATGAACTCCGCGTGGGCGATGTCGCCCGGGTAACGGGATATTCCGATCGCACCAGTTCCTATCGCCGCAGGCTCCTGTCGATGGGGCTGACGCCGGGCTCCGTGGTCAAGGTGGTGCGCAAGGCACCGCTCGGCGATCCGATCGAAATCGACCTTCGGGGCACGTCGCTGAGCGTTCGCAAGGACGAGGCGCGGATCGTCTCCATCGAGATCGATTGACGAGCATACCCAGTCGCCGCGTGCGGCAAGGAAGGCCGAAGCAATGAAAAATATCACCGTCGCTGTTGTCGGCAATCCAAATTGCGGCAAGACAACACTTTTCAACGTGCTCACCGGTACCCGCCAGAAGGTCGGAAACTGGCCGGGCGTGACGGTGGAGCGAAAGACGGGGCAATTCCGGCTTCCCGAGACCTTGGTGAGCGTGGTCGACCTGCCGGGCACCTATTCGCTCGGACCGTGCGAGACGTCGCTCGATGAACGCATAGCTCTCGAATACGCGGTTTCCGGTGAGGCTGACGTTCTCGTCAATATTGTCGATGCCTCCAACCTCGAACGCCATCTCTATCTGACGACGCAGCTCCTGGAGATGCGGGTGCCGATGATCGTCGTGCTGAACATGATGGACATCGCTCAGCAGAACGGTGTCGCGGTCGATGTGGCCGAACTGGAACGCCGGCTCGGCTGTCGTGTTCTCACCGTGGTGGCGAGCCGGGGGCAGGGCGTGGACGGGCTCAAGCAGGCCATGATCGAGGCGGCGGAAACGAAGGCACTTCCTTGCCAGGCGCCGCGCTACGACGGTGCGGTGGAACGCGCGCTCGCGGAGATTGCTGGCCAGCTGCCAGCCTCTTCCTACGATACGCGCTGGCAGGCGCTGCAGATGCTGGATGGCGACGAACGTCGGATCGCCGCGCTTCCTTCGGACCTTGCCAATACGGTCCGCGAAACCATGGTTTCGGTGGAAGAGGAGGCGGGCGAGGATCTCGATATCATGCTGGCGGATCGACGCTACCGGTTCGCGGCAGAGGCGGTGCAGGCGGCGGTGACGCGGCCGCGCCAGGCGTCCACGACGCTGACCGACCGCATCGACCGGATCGTGCTTCACAGGGCGCTCGGCATCCCGATCTTTCTGGTGATGATGTATCTGATGTTCATGTGGACCATTAACGTGGGCAGCGCCTTCATCGATTTCTTCGATATCGGCGTGGGTGCCGTGATGGTTGACGGGCTTGGCCATCTGATGCGCACGCTTGGTGCGCCCGACTGGCTGGTCGTGGTCCTCGCAAACGGTATCGGCGGCGGTATCCAGACCATCGCGACCTTCATCCCCGTGATAGGATGTCTCTATATCTTCCTGTCTCTGCTGGAAGATTCCGGCTACATGGCACGTGCCGCCTTCGTCATGGACCGTTTCATGCGGTCCTTCGGACTGCCCGGCAAGGCTTTCGTGCCCCTGATCGTCGGCTTTGGCTGCAACGTTCCGGCGATCATGGCGACGCGGACGCTGGAGAACGAGAACGACCGCAAGGCGGCGGTGATGATGGCACCGTTCATGTCGTGCGGCGCGCGGTTGCCCGTCTATGCGCTGTTCGCCGCCGCGTTCTTCCCCACCAACGGGCAGAATATCGTCTTCGGGCTCTATCTTGTCGGCATCGCGGCCGCAGTCTTGACGGGATATATGCTGCGCTCCACGCTGCTGCGCGGGGAAACGTCGCCGCTCGTCATGGAACTGCCGCCCTATCACATGCCCACGCTGCGCAACATGCTGATGCACAGCTGGGATCGTCTGCGGACATTCATCCTCGGGGCCGGGCGTGTCATCGTGCTGATGGTCGCCGTGCTCTCTGTGCTCAACCTGGTGGGAACGGACGGTTCTTTCAACAAGGTGAAGCCTGAAAACTCGGTGCTTGCGACTGTCAGCAAGGCCGTCGTGCCCGTCTTCAAGCCGATGGGGCTTGAGGAGAACAACTGGCCGGCCGTGGTCGGCATCGTCAGCGGTGTGCTGGCCAAGGAGGCTGTCGTCGGCACGCTCGACCAGCTCTATGGCGCGCTTGCCGACGACGGGTCGGCGGATGCGGATGACGATGGCCGCACCACCTTGCAGATCGTCGGCGATGGTCTTGCCGAGGCTTTCGCGACAATCCCGGCAAATCTGGCGGCGCTGACCGATACGCTCACCGACCCGTTGGGGATCAGCGTAGGCGACGTGGATTCCATCGACAAGGCGGCGGAGGAGCAGGACGTCGCAACCGGAACCTTCGGCGAGATGCAGGCGCGTTTTGCCGGTGTCGCTGGCGCCTTCGCCTATCTGCTGTTCACCCTGCTCTACATGCCTTGCACCGCAGCCGTGGGCGCGATCTATCGCGAGGTCGGCGGGCGCTGGACGCTGTTCGCCGTCGGCTGGACGCTGTGGGTCGCCTACGGCGCGTCGGTTATCGCCTTTCAGGTTTCCCAGGCCGGGCAGGCGCCGGTAAGGGCGCTCACGTGGATTGCCGTCGTGCTCGCGGTGTTCGCGACCGCGATCGCGGCGATGCGTCAGAAGGGAAGCCGCCGCCAAAGTGCTGTTGTGGCACAGGCGGCGGAGTGACGAGCTTGGATGTCAGCCGCCTTGATGCGACGGGGCGGCGTTGGAGAGATGAATCATGGCTGGCTTGAGGGAATTGCGGGACGCGTTGCGCGCGGAGCGGAAGCTGTCGCTGCAGACACTCGCCCTTCGCAGTGGCTCTTCCACGTCCGCTGTCGAGGCGATGCTGGTGCAGTGGGAACGCAAGGGGCGGGTCGTGCGGCACGGGCCGACGGACTGCGGCGGCGGGGGCTCCTGCTGCTGCGCGAAGAACTGTCCGAGTGCCGTCGTCTACGAATGGGTGGCGGAGTAGAGTTGATCCGCTGACAAGGGGGGCGATCTCGAACCTGCTGACCATTTCCCCCGTGGGTATATCGAAACGAAAACGCCCCTTCCTTGCCGTGCGCGAAGGAAGGGGCGTTTTCTATTTCTTGCTCAGCCGGGCGCGCTGGTTCAGGCAGCGGTGTCGATGGCGGCGAGCCGGCGATCGACATAGCTGCCGCAGTTCCCGATAAGCTCGTCGATATGGCCTTCGAAGAAGTGGTTGGCACCCGTGATCGTCTGATGATCGATGACGATGCCCTTCTGGGTCTTGAGCTTGTCCACCAGCGTCTGAACGTCCTTGGTCGGCACCACCTTGTCGGAATCGCCGTGGATGATGAGGCCGGAGGAGGGGCAGGGGGCCAGGAACGAGAAGTCGTTGAGGTTCGCGGGCGGGGCGACCGAAATGAAGCCTTCGACCTCGGGCCGGCGCATCAGCAGCTGCATGCCGATCCAGGCGCCAAAGGAGACGCCCGCGATCCAGCAGGCGCGCGCATCCGGATGCACGCTCTGCACCCAGTCGAGTGCCGATGCCGCGTCGGACAGTTCTCCCTGGCCGTGATCGAACGAGCCCTGGCTGCGGCCGACACCACGGAAATTGAAGCGCAGCACGGCAAAGCCGCGCTTCGCGAACATGTAATACATCTGGTACACGATCTGATTGTTCATCGTGCCGCCAAACTGCGGATGCAGATGCAGGATCAGCGCTATCGGGGCCGTGCGCTCCTTGGCGGGGTGGAACCTGCCCTCGATTCGGCCGGCCGGACCGTTGAAGATGACTTCAGGCATAGATACGGATCGTCCTTCTCGCCTTCTGGCGGATGCGGGGTTTGAAGATTCTTTTCTAGGGCGCCATTTCTTGACTTGGAGCGGCTGTCTTCCTAAAACCTTGTTTAGAATAATTCGAAAGATGCGCGACCAACCGCCACCGTGGCAGCATTTGGGGTGCGTCCCTTGAAGCTCTGTGCTGTTATCGTCACGACGGCGGTGAATTTCAAGGATTTCCGTATGGCCTTAACGCCACAATGGGGCTACGACGCGAATCGGAAACGGTAACAACCATAGGCTAGGGCACGATCGGGCTGTCATGCTGCGGTTGCAGGAACGAGCGGAATCGAGGGAATGAACGCGGGCTCCCGCATCTATCTGGACCACAATGCGACGACGCCGCTCCGGCCGGCTGCGCGCGATGCGATGGTCGTGGCCCTTGGCGGGCCTGCCAACGCGTCCTCGGTCCATGGCGAGGGGCGGGCGGCGCGTGGGCTTGTCGAATCCGCGCGCAGGTCGCTGGCGGCGGCCACCGGCGCGAAGGTCAAGAATATCGTGTTCACCAGCGGCGCGACCGAAGCGAACGTTACGGTCCTGACGCCGAATATCAGCGTATCCGGGCAGTTGCGGCCGGCCACCCGCCTCTTTGTCGGCGCCACGGAGCATGCTTCCGTACTCTCCGCAGGCCGCTTCGACCCACGCCGCGTGACGATACTGCCGGTTACCGGTGACGGTGTCATTGACAAGTCGCAGGCAGAAAGGCTCGTGCGCGGGGAGGCGGAGGCCGGCGGCGTGCCGCTTGTTTCGGTGATGGCGGCCAACAATGAGACCGGGGTCGTTCAGCCCTTGGCCGGGATCTCGCGAATCGTTCGCGATGCCGGTGGTTACTTGCATGTGGATGCCGTTCAGGCGTTGGGCCGTATCCCAGTGTCGATCGGCGCGTGGGATTGCGACATTATGTCGGTCTCCTCGCACAAGATCGGCGGGCCGCAGGGCGTGGGCGCGATTGTCTACGGGCGCGACGACCTTCGCGCCGCACCGCTGATCACCGGCGGAGGCCAGGAAGGCCGGCACCGGGCCGGCACCGAGAATGTCGCCGCGATCGCCGGTTTCGGTGCCGCCCTGGAAGAGTTGGCCGTTGCGGAAGAAGCTGCGCGAATAACCGCGCTCCGGGATTGGCTGGAAGCGGAATTGCGCCATATATACGGGGACACGGTCGTTTTCGGACGCGATGTGCCGCGCCTGCCCAACACGATCAGTTTCGCTGTGGCGGGTATGGTCGCGGAAACCGCGCTGATCGCTTGCGATCTGGCCGGAGCGGCGGTCTCGTCGGGTTCGGCGTGTTCGTCGGGAAAGGTTTCTTCTTCTCATGTGCTCGAGGCCATGGGCGTGCCGGTGGATCTTGCGCGCGGTGCGCTGAGGCTGAGCCTCGGCTGGACGAGCACACGGGAAGATGTCGAGCGCTTCGCCGAAATCTGGCGCGGGCTCGTGAACAGGATGAAACCGGCGAAAGCCGGGAAGGCGGCCTGACGGTCGCCACTTGCGAAGACGTCCGGTTCGGCCGGGCGGGCGGTGCTTGCGTATCGTCGGTTCAAATACGTGAGACTTCGACAACACGCGGTTCTTGACCCGCGCTGGATGGAGAGGCCAATGCCTGCAGTACAAGAAACGGTCGACCGCGTTCGGGAGATCGAGGTTGAGCAATACAAATACGGGTTCGTGACCGATATCGAATCCGACAAGGCCCCCAAAGGGCTCAACGAAGACGTCATCCGCTTCATTTCCGCCAAGAAGGGCGAGCCGGAGTGGATGCTGGACATACGGCTCGATGCCTATCGCCGCTGGCTCACCATGGAAGAGCCGACCTGGGCGCGGGTGAGCTATCCCAAGATCGATTTCAACGATCTCTATTATTATTCCGCGCCCAAGAAGTCCGGCGACGGGCCTAAGAGCCTCGACGAGGTCGATCCGGAGCTGCTGGCGACCTACGAGAAGCTCGGTATCCCGCTTCGCGAGCAGGAAATCCTGGCCGGCGTAGAACCTAAGAACCGCGTCGCGGTCGATGCGGTGTTCGACAGCGTGTCGGTGGTCACCACCTTCAAGAAGGAACTGGCCAAGGCCGGCGTCATCTTCTGCTCCATCTCCGAGGCGCTGCGCGAGCATCCGGACCTGGTGAAGAAGTATCTGGGCTCGGTCGTGCCGATCTCCGACAATTTCTATGCGACCCTCAATTCGGCGGTCTTCTCCGACGGCTCGTTCGTCTACGTGCCCGAAGGCGTGCGCTGCCCGATGGAGCTGTCGACCTACTTCCGTATCAACGAGCAGAATACCGGCCAGTTCGAGCGCACGCTGATCATCGCGGAGAAGGGGGCCTACGTTTCCTATCTCGAAGGCTGCACGGCGCCCCAGCGTGACGAGAACCAGCTTCATGCGGCCGTGGTCGAACTCGTCGCCATGGAAGATGCGGAGATCAAGTACTCCACCGTCCAGAACTGGTATCCGGGCGACGCGGACGGGCGTGGCGGTATCTACAACTTCGTCACCAAGCGCGGCGACTGCCGCGGCGCGCGCTCCAAGATCTCGTGGACGCAGGTCGAGACCGGGTCGGCCATCACCTGGAAATACCCCTCCTGCATCCTGCGCGGTGACGACAGCCGCGGCGAGTTCTATTCGATCGCCATTTCCAACGGCCATCAGCAGATCGACTCGGGCACCAAGATGATCCACCTCGGCAAGAACACGTCGAGCCGGATCATTTCCAAGGGCATTTCGGCGGGCAAGTCGCAGAACACCTATCGCGGCCTTGTCTCTGCCCACCGCAAGGCGTCGAACGCGCGCAACTTCACGCAATGCGACAGTCTGCTGATCGGGCAGGACTGTGGTGCGCACACGGTGCCCTACATCGAGAGCAAGAACGCCAGCGCCGTCTTCGAGCATGAGGCGACGACGTCGAAGATCTCCGACGACCAGTTGTTCTACTGCCTGCAGCGGGGCCTGGGTGCGGAGGAGGCGGTGGCGCTCATTGTCAACGGCTTCGTGCGCGACGTCATCCAGCAACTCCCGATGGAGTTCGCGGTGGAAGCGCAGAAGCTGATCTCGATCTCGCTGGAAGGCAGCGTTGGGTGATGGCTGACATCGATGCGCTAGACACCGAAGGCCCGAATATTCGGGTGTTGTACCTTAACAGGTATGCCGACGAGGTCGTTGACGGCTATCGGGAAAACATTGATCAGGCGGAATGCGCGTTGGGCGCGCAATCCTTGTCCGGATACGTCGCGAAAGTCGCCGAAGATGCGTCGATCGAGGTCAAGATCTCGGTTGAGGAGAATGTTGTTTCGATCGACCACCCCTCGGGACGGTCCCTGGAAGTGACGGTCTTCGACTACGAGGCGATGGACGCGGTCTACACGCCACTTCCCGACGACGAAGGTCTTTTGTCGACACCTCTTATGGTGCTTTTCCCTGAACTCGACAGAAGCGGGACCTCTTACCTGGTCGAGCAAATCGTCGAACATGGTTTCATCGATATCCCGGATGCGGATGATGAGACCGGCAGCGAGAGCACCGAATAGAACAAGGCCAGCCGTGCAGCGATCCCACTGGGCTACGCGCAACAGGCTGATGGATAGGAAATCTGAAAATGGCACTGCTCGAAATCAAGAACCTGCATGCCCGCATCGCCGAGGACGGCACGGAAATCCTGCGCGGGGTCGATCTCACCGTGAATGCCGGTGAGGTCCATGCCATCATGGGGCCGAATGGCTCCGGCAAGTCGACGCTCTCCTATGTGCTCGCCGGCAAGGAGGACTACGAGGTCACCGAAGGCGAAGTTCTGTTCAACGGCGAGAACATCCTGGAGATGGGGCCGGACGAGCGGGCGGTGGCCGGCATGTTCCTGGCCTTCCAGTACCCGATCGAGATTCCGGGCGTGGCGACCATGACCTTCCTGAAGGCCGCGCTCAATGCCCAGCGCAAGGCGCGCGGGCTTGGTGAATTGCCGACACCGGACTTCATGAAGCTTGTTCGCGAGAAGGCGAACAAGATGAACATCACACCGGACATGCTGAAGCGTCCGCTCAATGTCGGTTTCTCCGGTGGCGAGAAGAAGCGCTCCGAAATCCTGCAGATGGAACTGCTGGAGCCGACGCTCTGCGTGCTCGACGAGACGGACAGCGGCCTCGACATCGACGCCTTGAAAGTGGTTTCGGACGGCGTCAACCGTCTGCGCTCGCCGGAGCGCGCGATGGTTGTCATCACCCACTACCAGCGTCTGCTCGATCACATCGTGCCGGATATCGTCCACGTGCTGTCCGCTGGCCGGATCGTCAAGACGGGCGGGCCGGAGCTGGCGCTGGAGCTGGAGAAGAACGGCTACGCGGACTACATCGGCGAAGCGGCTTAATCGGGCACGGAGGCAAGCGACATGACAGCGGACAACGAGACGCTGCGCACGGCTGCCGAGCGTGCGCTGATCGAACAATACGAAGCAGCGCCCACCGCCGATGCGGTCAAGCTGCTGCGTGAAAAGGCGATCGCGGGCTTTCGCTCGCGCGGCCTGCCCAACCGGCGCGTGGAGGAGTGGAAATACACCGATCTGCGCCGCGGCATGAGCGAGGCCCTGCCGATCGCTGAGGCGCCTGAGGCCGGCGAGGCGAGGGCCGCCGTTGATGCGGTGGCCGGTTTCGGCGACATGGCAGGCGCCCGCATCGTCTTCGTCAACGGGCTGTATGTGCCGGAGCTTTCCGACATAGCCGGCATCGAGGGGCTGACCATCACTTCGCTTGCCACAGCCCTCGGTGAGGCGCGGCCGCAGGGACTGGGCGATCTGGCCGGGACCGTGACCGACAGTGCGCTTGATCTCAATACCGCCTTCATGCGTGACGGTGCGCTGATCGAGGTTGCGGCCGGAGCCACGATAGACAGGCCTGTCGAGATCCTGCACGTGGCGACCGGAGAGCCGGCGGCGACGTACACGCGCCATGTGGTCCATGTGGGCACGGGCGCGAAAGTTCGCTTCAACGAGGTCTATTCCGGCAAGGGCCGCTACCAGACCAACACGGCGATCGAGTTTTCGGCCGACAAGGGGGCGGACGTCTCCTGGATCAAGCTCCAGAACGAGGGGCACCAGGCACAACACCTGTCCACCTTCGTCTCGGCGCTCGAGGCCGAGGTCGGCTTTGACCACTTCGTCTTCAATTCCGGCGGCCATCTTGCCCGCACGCAGGTTTTCCTGCGCTTCAACGGCGAAAATGCGCGTGCGGGTCTTCGCGGCACGATGCTCATCACCGAGGACCAGCATTCCGACGTGACGCTGGTGGTCGATCACGCCGTGCCCAATTGCGTAAGCCGCGAGTTCTACAAGTCCGCCATCGACGGCAAGGCCAAGGGTGTGTTCCAGGGCAGGATCAACGTCTTCCAGCATGCGCAGAAGACGGACGGCCAGATGATGTGCCAGGCGCTGCTGCTGTCGGATGAAGCAGAGATGGCCTACAAGCCGGAACTGGAGATCTTCGCCGACGACGTTCAATGCGCGCATGGTGCGACGTCCGGCCAAATCGACGCGGAGCTGATGTTCTACCTGCAGGCCCGCGGTATCCCGGAAGCGGAAGCCAAAACGCTGCTGATCCTCGCCTTCCTGTCGCAGGTGATCGAGGAAATCGGCGACGAGCAGGCCGTGGAGGCGTTGGAAGAACGCACCCGCACCTGGCTCGGCTATTGAGGACGGATGCGATGAACGACGCAGCCCCCATCCAGGACACGGCCGGTTACGATGTCGAGAAGGTGAGGGCGGACTTTCCCATCCTCGCCCGCGAGATCTACGGCAAGCCTCTGGTCTATCTCGACAACGGCGCGTCCGCTCAAAAGCCGAAAGCCGTGCTCGATCGCATGATGAAGGCCTATTCTGAGGAATACGCCAACGTCCATCGCGGTCTGCACTATCTTTCCAACACGGCGACGGAAGCTTACGAGGCGGCGCGTGAGAGCGTGCGCCGGTTCCTCAATGCCCCGACGACGGACGAGATCGTCTTCACGCGCAACACGACGGAGGCGATCAATCTGGTCGCCTATTCCCACGCCATGCCGCGCATCGGCGAGGACGACGAGATCATCGTCTCCATTCTGGAGCACCATTCCAACATCGTGCCCTGGCATTTTCTGCGCGAGCGGCAAGGTGCGGTGCTGAAATGGTCGCCGATCGCGGATGATGGCTCCTTCCTCGTGGAGGAGTTCGAGAAACTCATCACCGCGCGCACCAAGCTGGTGGCGATCACGCAGATGTCGAACGTCACGGGCACAGTCGTGCCGGTGAAGGAGATCTGCCGGATTGCCCACGAGCATGGCGTGCCGGTGCTGGTCGACGGAAGCCAGTCTGCCGTTCACATGCCGGTCGACGTGCAGGATCTCGACTGCGATTTCTTCGTTCTGACGGGGCACAAGGTCTACGGCCCGACGGGCATCGGCGTGCTTTACGCCAAGAAGGAGCGGCTTGCCGCGATGCGGCCCTTCAACGGCGGCGGCGAGATGATCCTCGACGTGACCGAGGACATGGTGACCTACAACGATCCGCCGCACCGCTTCGAGGCGGGGACGCCGGCGATCGTGCAGGCGATTGGACTTGGCGCCGCGCTCGACTATATGCAGGGGCTGGGGCGCGAGAACATCGCCGCGCACGAGAACGCCCTTCGCGACTATGCGCATTCGGAGCTCTCGAAGATCAATTCGCTGAGGATCTTCGGCAATGCGCCCGGCAAGGGCGCCATCGTTTCGTTCGAGATGGAAGGGGTTCATGCGCACGATATCTCGACCATCATCGATCGTGAGGGTGTCGCGGTCAGGGCCGGGACGCATTGCGCCCAACCCTTGCTCGCACGCTTTGGGGTGACGTCCACGTGCCGCGCTTCCTTCGGGCTCTATAACACCCTGGAAGAAGTCGACCGCCTCGCCGAAGCGCTGAAAAAGGCACAGAGATTCTTCTCTTAAGGACAGACGCGATGACCGAAGACACGAGCATCCCGGAAGGCTCCACCGAAACGATGGAGATGGGGACACCCGAAACGGCCGCGCCTGTGCAGTCTGGCGCGGGCGATGCCGCGGCACCGGCCGAAAGCGGTTCGGCACTGCCGGCCGAGGAGATCGCGCGGCTCACCGACGATATCGTTGCGGCACTGAAGACGGTCTATGACCCGGAAATTCCGGTCGACATCTTTGAGCTGGGGCTGGTCTACAAGGTGGATATCGAGGACGACCGTTCCGTCAACATCGACATGACGCTGACCGCGCCGGGCTGTCCGGTCGCCGGCGAAATGCCCGGCTGGGTGCAGGACGCCGTTTCCTCCGTACCGGGCGTTGGAACGGTCGACATCAGCATGGTGTTCGATCCGCCGTGGGATCCCAGCCGCATGTCGGACGAGGCACGCGTGGCGCTTAACTGGTTCTAGAGGTGGGCAAGGGTTCCGCCTTGAACCAAATGCACCAGTAACAAGAAGGACTTGGACACAGATGGGCAAGTTTCAGGTCATCACGCTGACGGACGCGGCAGCAGAGCGCGTTCGGGATATCATGGCAAATTCCGGCAAGGACGCCCTCGGCCTCAAGGTTGGCATCAAGAAGGGCGGCTGTGCGGGGATGGAATATACGCTCGACTATGTGAGCGAAGCCGATCCGGCCGACGACATGGTCGAGACCAAGGGGGTACGTGTTTACGTCGATCCATCCGCGGTGCTCTTCCTGCTCGGCACGGAAATGGACTACGAGGAGACGAAGCTGCGCAATGGCTTTGTCTTCAACAATCCGAACCAGACATCGGCGTGCGGCTGCGGCGAGTCGGTGGAGATCACGCCTGCAAGCCCGGAGGCGCTGGCGCATTGATGGCTCCGTCCTCGTCGCTATTCGAACGGCTCAAGGCGGCGGCGTCGGACGAATGGTCCGCCTATACCGACCACGCCTTCGTGCGTGGGCTCGGCGACGGTTCGTTGCCGCAAGCGTGCTTCCGCCACTATCTGGCGCAGGACTATCTCTTCCTCATCCACTTCGCGCGCGCCTATGCGCTGGCGGTCTACAAGTCGCGCAATCTCGCTGACATGCGTTCGGCGGGCAAGACCATGTCCGCGCTGCTCGACATGGAGATGGGGCTGCACGTGAGGCTGTGCGCGGGCTGGGGACTGAGCGAAGCGGATCTTGAGGCGACACCCGAAGCGTCCGCAACCATGGCCTATACGCGCTACGTTCTGGAGGAGGGGATGCGCGGCGATCTGCTCGACCTGCACGTCGCTCTCGTCCCCTGTGTCATCGGTTATTGGGAAATCGGCAAGGCGCTCGCTGCCTGGCCCGGAGCGCTCGAAGAGATCAACCCCTATCATGAATGGATCGGGGAATATTCGACTGAAGCGTACCGGGAGGTCGCCGAGGAGGCCAGCGCCCGGCTGGACAGGCTTGCGGGGGGAAATCTCAGCGAGTCGCGTTTCGCCGATCTGGTCCGCATATTCCGACAGGCGACGAAGCTGGAAGTCGATTTCTGGCAGATGGGCCTCGATCTTGCCGATTGAGGCATCAGGCGTTGCGAAGACGCCTTTCAGGCGACCGCAGCCTCGATATCCAGGTCCCTCTCGCATTTCACGAGGTTCCTGCCGGCGCGCTTGGCACTGTAAAGAGCCGCATCGGCGCGGCCGATGATCCCGTTCGGCGTATCGCCCGGGCGGAAACTTGCAACCCCGATCGAAATCGTGATCCGGCCGAGGTTCTCGCCGGTAGAGCGCTTGACCAACTCCTTGCAGATCACGGATTTGCGGATGTGTTCGGCAACGCTATAGGCCTGTTCCATGCTCGAGCGGGGTAGAATGACGGCAAATTCCTCGCCACCGTAACGGCAGGCAATGTCTTGCGCCTTGACGTTCTGTTTCACCGAAAGTCCGACCAGCCGCAGGACCTGATCTCCGGTCTGGTGGCCGTAATTGTCATTGAACTGCTTGAAATGGTCGATGTCGGTGAGGAGCAGGGAGAGAGGTTCGTTGACGTCTCCAGCCTGTCGAACGGCGCGGGTGATCGCTTCGTCGAAATGGCGGCGGTTGGCGAGCGTGGTCAACTCATCGGTCAGTGATTCGAAGCGGATCGCTTCAAGACTCTCCTGAAGTCCCGATATCTGCTGATTGGATTCGTAGAGCTGTTCTTCCAGCTTTCGGTTATGAGAAACCGTTTCGTTGGTCGCGGCGACGATCGTTGAAATGATCTCCGAGAACTGCTCGCGAGTGGTCGCGTGTTCGAGAGCCTTCGTCACGCCGCCAAGTGCTTCCGCGTATTTTGAATTGGCAGACAGGCCGGCGGAGAAGATCTCGAGAACCTCCCCGATTTCCTCCGACAGCCTGGAGCCGACGGAATCGATGCGGTCGCTCAGCCGGTTGGGGCATAGAAATCTGTTGTAAACGTTCTGAACCTCATCGGGCGTAATGCCGCCCTTCTTGCCCAGGATGTCGTTTACGGCCTTGTTGAGCGAATAATTGAACCCGGCGGAATAAGTATACCAAAGTTCATAATTGCGCGGATAAGCCGGCAATTCGTTTTTCTTCAGATAAGCTAACGCCGTGTCGCCGTAAACGATCGTACGCTTGAAATCGTCACGTTGGCTCATTTTGCTGTCCAAACGGCGGAAATTAGCTCTTCATCGAAAGGGTATAGTTGGATTTCCTTATATTGACACGAAATAAATTAACCATGGGTTAAGTGCGGTAACGCGACGCTCGAACGGTGCATTTCTGTCAACTCTTGCGTTTCAACAGGTACAGCGACGCGTCAGCCCGTGGTTTTCTTGGGGCGGATTTCGCGCAGCAGGAATGCCGGGGTGTGATCGCCAAGCCCGATGACAGGCTTGTCCTTGCCCCCGCGTTCGCCACGATCCCTGCGCTGATCCCTGTTGTCCTGGCCTGAGACGTTGCTCTGTCCGGACTTGTTGGGGGACCTGCCCTGGTCCTGTGGCTTGTTCGGTGAAGACTGGCTCTGTGCCTTGTCGCCGCCGCCGCGCCGCCCGCGCCGGGGCTGCTGTTCCTGGTCGCGGACGCCCGCTTCGCGTGCCGGTTTTTCGGAAGAAGGCGTCACAGGAGCCTCGGCGGTCACGGCTGTTTCCGGCGCCGTTGCCTTGTTGTCGTCCTTGCGTGTGCGGCTGCGCCTCTTGGGAGCTTCGGCTTCCGTCTTCTCGGCTGCCGGCTCGGGCGTATCCGCAGGACGCTTGCGTCCACCGCCGCGACGGCGCGATTTGCGCTCGGCATCGGCGGCGTTGAAATCGATCGGCTCGTTGTGCCAATCGATCTGCTTGCCGATGAGCTTCTCGATCGCTTCGACATGACGGCCACACTCGGGCGTGACGATGGTCATGGCGACACCCTTGCGGCCGGCGCGGCCAGTACGTCCGATGCGGTGGACATAGTCCTCGGCATGCACCGGAACGTCAAAATTGAAGACGTGGCCGACGTCGGGAATGTCGAGACCACGCGCGGCGACATCGCTGGCGACGAGAAGCTTGATCTGGTTGTTTCTGAAGCCTTCCAGCGTCTGCGTGCGCGAGCGCTGATCCATATCGCCGTGCAGCGCGCCAACGTCGAAGCCGTGCTTCAGCAATGAGCGATGGAGCGTCGCCACATCGCGCTTGCGATTGCAGAAGATGATGGCGTTCTTCAGGTCTTCTGCGGCACGGATGAGCTCGCGCAGCGTCTCGCGCTTGTCGTGCGGTGCGGAGCCGGAGGAGACGAGCGACTGCGCCACGGCATCAACGGTGGAGGCTGCGCGGGCGACTTCGATGCGAACCGGGTTCTGCAGGAAGGCCTCGGTCAGGCGCTGGATTTCCGGAGGCATGGTGGCGGAGAAGAACAGCGTCTGGCGCGTGAACGGAATGAGCTTGCAGATCCGCTCGATGTCGGGAATGAAGCCCATGTCGAGCATACGGTCGGCTTCGTCGATGACGAGGATTTCGACGCCTTGCAGCATCAGCTTGCCGCGCTCGACGTGATCAAGAAGGCGGCCTGGCGTGGCAATGAGCACATCCGCGCCACGGTCGATCTTGCGGTCCTGATCGGCAAACGACACGCCGCCGATGAGGAGGGCGACGGTAAGCTTGTGATTGACACCGAGACGATTGAATTCGTCCTCGACCTGGGCGGCAAGCTCGCGCGTCGGCTCAAGGATGAGGGTGCGCGGCATCCGTGCCCTGGCGCGGCCCTTCTCGAGAAGGGTCAGCATCGGCAGGGTGAACGAAGCGGTCTTTCCCGTGCCGGTCTGCGCGATGCCAAGCACATCACGTCGCTCCAGGGCGTGCGGGATCGCTTGCTCCTGAATGGCCGTGGGCTCGGTGTAGCCAGCCGCGGTAACCGCTTCCAGCACCTTTTTGCTCAGTCCGAGATTGGAAAAACTCATGCCTTTTGTATTCACCAGGATATCTTGCGGACGCTTTCACCACAGCGGGATAGCGAGGACCGCTCATGATCGGAGGGATATTGCGCGCACAATACGGCGGAGACGGTACATGTCAATCGCCGCATGAAAAAATCGGCCGTAATACTTCCCGGAATGTTATCGTCGCGCCCGATATGGAAGAGAAAGAAACCATCGCAGGCCGTGGGGCGCAATTCTGTGGCGCAGTTTTACGCGCGCGTTTTTGTCGCCCTTGCTTCTGAAGACGCCTGTCCTTCAGAATAAGACAGACCTCCGCTAAGAACCGGATAGGGCGAAGGCTTTGCGGACGGTCTGTGCGACTCATGCGCGTGTTATTCTCGTCCCGCATTCACGTTGCTGCCCGCCCGTATTCCGATCGTGTTGCGCAAACCGGCCGGCGCGCACCGGACGCCGTTTTGCTCAGATGTCGAGATCGGTTGCGAACTCCGCGTTTTCCTTGATGAAAATGAAGCGGGCTTCCGGCTTGGTGCCCATCAGGCGATCGACTGTCTTTTCCGTCACCTCTTCCTCGTTTGTCGCCACGCGTACCTGCAGGAGCATGCGTTTGGAAGGATCCATGGTGGTCTCCTTGAGCTGCGCGGGCAGCATCTCGCCAAGTCCCTTGAATCGACCGATCTCGATCTTGCCCTTGCTGTTGAACTCGCTCTTGATGAGCTCGTCCTTGTGCGTATCGTCGCGGGCGTAACGGATCTTGTCGCCCTGGGCGATGCGGTAGAGCGGCGGGACGGCGAGATAGAGGTGGCCGTTCTCGATCAGTTTCGGCATCTCGCGGTAGAAGAAGGTGATCAGCAGGGACGCGATGTGGGCGCCGTCCACGTCGGCATCCGTCATCACGATCACGCGATCGTAGCGCAGTTCCTCGTCGCGATAATGGCCGCGCGTGCTCACGCCCAGCGCCTGCATGAGATCGGAAAGTTGCTGGTTGGCAGCCAGTTTCTCGCGTCCGGCATTGGCGACGTTGAGGATCTTGCCACGCAGGGGGAGGATCGCCTGGGTCTTGCGGTTGCGCGCCTGCTTGGCCGAGCCGCCGGCCGAGTCGCCCTCCACGATGAAGATCTCCGTGCCCGCGGCCGACGAGGTCGAACAGTCTGCGAGCTTGCCCGGCAGACGCAGCTTGCGCACGGCGGTCTTGCGCGCGACGTCCTTTTCCTGGCGCCGGCGCAGGCGTTCTTCTGCCCGGTCGATCACCCATTCCAGCAGCTTGTCGGCCTGATGCGGAGAGGCGGTGAGCCAATGGTCGAAGGCATCGCGCACGGCGTTTTCGACAATGCGGCTGGCCTCGCCGGTGGAGAGCTTGTCCTTTGTCTGGCCGACGAATTCCGGCTCGCGGATGAAGACGGACAGCATCCCACCCGCAGACGTCAGCACATCGTCGCCCGTGATCTGCGCCGCGCGCTTGTTGCCGACAAGCTCGCCATAGGCCTTGAGGCCGCGCAACAGCGCCAGACGCAGCCCGGCTTCGTGCGTGCCGCCTTCCGGGGTGGGCACCGTGTTGCAGTAGGAATGCAGGAAGCCGTCGCCCGCAAACCAGACAACCGCCCATTCAACCGAGCCATGGCTGCCGGCCTTGGATGTCTTGCCGGCAAAGATGTCGTCCACGACGCGCTTTTCGCCGGTCAGCCGTTCATCGAGGAAGTCTTTCAGCCCCCCGGGGAAATGGAACGTCGCCTCGGCCGGCGGAGCGTTCTTCTCGCTCAGCAGGCTTTCCGCGCAGCGCCAGCGGATTTCCACACCGCCGAAGAGGTAGGCCTTGGAGCGGGCCATCGTGAACAGCGTGGATGGCTTGAACCGTGCGTTGGCGCCGAAGATCTGCGGGTCGGGGCGAAAGCGCACGGTCGTGCCGCGCCGGTTCTGGATGTCTCCAAGGTGCTCCAGCGGGCCTTGCGCGAGGCCGCGGGCAAAGCGCTGGCGGTAGAGCTTGCGCGAGCGGGCGACTTCAACTTCCAGTTCCTCGGAAAGCGCGTTTACGACCGAGATGCCGACGCCGTGCAGGCCGCCGGAGGTCTCATAGACCTTGCTGTCGAACTTGCCGCCGGCATGCAGCGTGGTCATGATGACCTCCAGCGCCGACTTGTCCTTGAATTTGGGATGCGGATCGACGGGAATGCCGCGGCCGTTGTCGGTCACGGTCAGCATGCCGTTCTCTTCGTAGCGGACATCGATCCAGGTGGCGTGGCCGGCCACGGCCTCGTCCATGGAATTGTCGATGACTTCCGCAAACAGATGATGAAGAGCGCGCTCGTCGGTGCCGCCGATATACATGCCGGGACGTCGGCGAACCGGTTCCAGCCCCTCCAGCACCTCGATGTCGGCAGCGGTATAGCCGTCATCGCCGGACACGGCGCGCGCGGGCGCGGTTTGCCTGGCCGCCGGTTCGGGCGGCCGGGCAGGGGTTGGGGCCGTCGCCGGGCCGCTCGCCGGTGCCGTTGCCTTGCCCGTGGCGGCAGCCTGCCTGCGGCGCGCCCTCGTGGCCGCGACCTCACCCTCCAGCTGCGCGAACAGATCGTCCTTGCCTGCCATTCGTTTCTTCGTACCCGATTTGTTTCGTATGAAAGGCGGCACAACGCCGCTTCTCCGAATCACCACGGATTCTGGCAATTCGGTGCCTTCAACACCAGTGCGATCACTGCTGACTTGCACGCCCTTTCGGGCGCCCTAACCCGACAGAGGTCTTGTTCGCGACATCTGCCACAGGCAAACTTCCGTCCTCGTCGCACGCAATGACCATGCGGAGGACATGATGGCCACCCAACCGCCGACCCTTATCGACACGAACTGGCATGCAGTCGACTTCCGCCTGCCGGCGACAGACGGCAGGACCTACACCTTTACCGATATCGCCGGCGCAAAGGGGACTGTCGTCATCTTCATCTGCAACCATTGTCCTTATGTCAAGGCGGTGATCGATCGCGTCGTGGAAGACGCGCGGAAGCTGGAGGCGGACGGTATTGGCTTTGCCGCGATTTGTTCCAATGATGCCGAGGCCTATCCTGCGGATAGCTTCGCCAACATGGCGGCATTCGCGGCGGAGCATGGCTTTCCGTTTCCTTATCTCCATGACGAGGATCAACTGGTGGCGAGGGCCTATGGCGCCGTCTGCACGCCGGACTATTTCGGCTTTTCAGGCGACAGGTCCCTTCGATATCGCGGGAGGCTCGATGACGGGCGAACGGGGGAGCCGAGCCCGGACGCGCCGCGCGAGTTGCTGGAGGCGATGCGGCTGGTCGCGACGACAGGCGAAGGCCCCGCAGAGCAGGTTCCCTCGATAGGCTGCTCGATCAAGTGGAAGGGATGAGGGGCAAGTGGAAAGGGTGAGGGGCCTTGCGCCCGCTCCAGCTCCCTTGCGCCGCGCACCCTGACGCAGCCACCCGATGACGTCAACTGTGTCGCGCTGAGGGCTCTCGCAAAGCGGCGCGCCCGTGGTCGTTGCGTCACGGGCGCACTCCAGGGTTTGGCATCCAATCCGTTTCCGATCGTCTCGTGGGGCTGGACAGGACCCTTCCGGTTTGCTCAAAGCGTTGCGATGTCGCCCAACCGAGATCCGCGGCGGTGTGAGGCACGCAGGCGCAAAGGAAAACCGGAATGACCAAACGCATCGAAATCGTCCGCCCCGATGACTGGCATCTCCACTTGCGTGACGGCGACATGCTGAAGGCGGTATTGCCTGTCAGTGCGGGACTTTTCGGCAGGGCCATCATCATGCCGAACCTCGTGCCGCCCGTGCGCGATCTCGATGACCTGCGCGCTTATCGCGGGCGCATCGAGGCAGCGCTTCCGGCAGGCAGCCGGTTCCGGGCTCTGATGACGCTCTATCTCACGGAGACGACGGATCCCGCGCACATCACACAAGGAGCGGCGAGCGGAGACCTGACGGCGGTGAAGCTCTACCCGGCCGGCGCGACGACCAATTCCGATGCCGGCGTCAAGGATATCGCCCGGGTCCGTCCCGTGCTCGAGGCGATGCAGGAAGCCGACGTTCCGCTTTTGGTGCACGGCGAGGTCAATGATCCCGATGTCGATATCTTTGATCGGGAAGCTGTCTTCATCGAGCGGGTTCTGACGCCCTTGCGCCGCGACTTTCCGGATCTGCGCATCGTCATGGAACACATCACGACGCAAGAGGGGGCGTCTTTCGTTGGGGAAGCGGACGACAAGCTCGCAGCAACGATCACCCCGCAGCATCTGCTGATCAACCGCAACGACATCTTCCGGGGCGGGATCCGGCCGCACTTCTACTGTCTGCCCATCGCCAAGCGCGAGAACCACAGGCAGGCCCTTCGCAAGGCCGCCACGTCGGGGAGTGCCAAGTTCTTTCTCGGCACGGATTCCGCTCCGCATCCGGTTGGCAACAAGGAGTGCGCCTGCGGCTGCGCCGGCATCTTCAATGCGCCCGTCACGCTTCCCTACCTCGCGCAGGTCTTTGAAGAGGAAGGTGCGCTCGACCGACTGGAAGCCTTCACATCACTGAACGGACCGGCGTTCTACCGGCTTCCCGCCAACGAGGATCGTATCGTCCTCACCCGCTCGGCTCCCGACGAGACGATATTCCGGAATATCGACGCGGGCGCCGATGGACAGGTTGTCGTCTTTCGCCCCGATATTGCGCTGAACTGGTCGGTTGCACCCGCCTGAGCCTCGGCACCGTTTCGGCAGTCTGCCCGTGGCCTCCTTGCTTCGCTGACGCTTACCTCCTCCATTTGAGAGCAAGTCTCCATGTCTTCCATCGCGCAGAAATTCGAAACGCTCAGGACCGACAACGCGCCCGGCCAGGAAGCGCGCCAGCAGGCGGAAAGCCTGGATCGGGTCATGAAGGGGGAAGCGCTTTGCGGGCGCCCGGTCGATTTCTCGCACGGCGATGTCGATGCGTTCGAGCCAACGCCGGGGGCCTTCGAGACCTTCTGCGAAGGCGTGCGCGCGGGCGGCCGGCAGGCCTATACCGAATATCGTGGCAAGGAGGAGATCCGCGAGGCACTCGCTGGCCGGCTGGCGACCTTCACCGGCGCTCCGCTCTCGGGCGCGCAGGAACTGATACTCACGCCGGGGACGCAGGGTGCCCTGTTCCTGGCGATCGCCTCGACGGTTGGCACGGGCGACAAGGTCGCCATCGTGCAGCCGGACTATTTCGCCAATCGCAAGCTCGTGCAGTTCTTCGACGGCGAGATATGCCCCGTGCAGCTCGATTATCTCAGCGGCAACGAGAGGGCGGGGCTCGATCTCAACGAGCTCGAAGACGCGTTCAGGGCCGGGGTTAGGGTCTTCATCTTCTCCAACCCCAGCAACCCGACCGGTGCGATCTATTCACCGCACGAGATCCGCACCATCGCGGAGCTTGCGGACAGATACGGCGTCACCGTTATCGCCGACCAGCTCTATTCCCGCCTTCATTATTCCGATGGTGGCCCGTACACGCATCTGCGGGCGGTGGCGAGTGCTGAAAATGTCGTGACCATCATGGGGCCGTCGAAGACGGAGTCGCTGAGCGGCTACCGTCTCGGCGCCGCATTCGGGCCGGCAGGGATCATCGAGCGGATGGAACGGCTGCAGGCGATCGTCTCGCTGCGCGCGGCCGGCTACAACCAGTCGGTGCTGCGGACATGGCTGGCCGAGCCGGAAGGCTGGCTCGAGGAGCGGATACGCCTGCATCAGAATATCCGCGACGATCTCCTGGCGACATTGCGGGAGGGAGGCGGGATCCGGGTCCGCACGCCGCAGGCCGGCAGCTATCTCTTTGCGAAAATGCCGGAGCTGACTGTTTCCCCCCTCGATTTCGTCCGCATCCTGCGTCATCAGGCGGACGTCATCGTCACGCCGGGGAGCGAGTTCAGCCCCCATGCGCTCGACAGCGTCCGGCTCAATTTCTCGCAGGATCATGCGGCTGCGAAAGCCGCGGTGGAACGCATCGTCGTATTGGCCGACCGCTACCGGAAATGATCGGGAGTGCAAGTCGCGAAACGTCTGTGTCGCTGCGTAACGATCTGCCGTTGAAGGCGCTCTTGTGAGCGCCTTTTCGTGTCAGGCAGGGAGGCGCGCCTCTGGGGCTTGATCGGGTGACTGATCGCATGGCTTTCCGTGAAAGGGCAATTTGACCTCAGGTGGCCAAAAAAGCCGTTCACTTGACACATGAAATCTGTATTGGACGGGCAGATTGGTGGCATTTTGGCGCTATCGGCTGGGTATATTGAGTCCCGCTTCACTCGCTCCCGGAGCGCTCCCTGCAAGACAGAGAAGAGCGGCCTTGCGAGCGGACTTCCAGACAACAAAAGGGGACACTCATGCTTCCTGTCGACACCTCCAATGCGCCCGGCGCGGTCGGGCCCTACAGCCAGGCAATCCGCACCGGCAATCTGCTGTTCGTTTCCGGGCAGTTGCCGATCGATCCCGCAACGGGCGCGTTTGCGCCTGGCGGGGCCGTGGAACAGGCGCGGCAGAGCCTGAAGAACATCGCTGCCATCGCGCAGGCCGCCGGCACGGACATGGCGCGCTGCGTCAAGACCACGGTCCTGTTGACCGATCTCGGCGTCTTCGGTGCGGTGAACGAGGAATACGCGACGTTCTTTCAAGCGCCGTTTCCCGCACGCGCGTGCTACGAGGTCGCGGCGCTTCCAAAGGGCGCTCTGGTCGAGATCGAAGCGGTGTTCGAGGTCTGATCATGCGCCAGTTCATTCCGGCCGACGCGATCGACCTCGCAGCTCCTTCCTTGCCGCCTCATGATGGTGCGTGCCTGCATCTTCCCCAATGCGCGGGGCGCGACTGGGCACGGCAGGCCATCGCGCTGGTCGAGGCCGATGCGAGCCGGTCCGCCGACACACACATGATCACCGCCGGCTTCACGGGCTTGCGCGGGATCTCCGTCTATCTGAAGGACGAAAGCACGCACCCGACCGGCAGCCTGAAGCACCGGCTGGCCCGCTCGCTGATCCTCTACGGGATCTGCAACGGGCTGATCGGGCGCAACACCACGCTGGTGGAGGCGTCGTCGGGGTCCACCGCCGTTTCCGAAGCCTATTTTGCCCGGCTCTTGAAGCTGCCCTTTATCGCGGTCATGACGCGCTCGACATCGTGCAAGAAGATCGAGGCGATCGAGGGCTTCGGCGGAAAGTGCCATCTCGTCGAGAATGCTGGCGACGTCTATGACGCGGCCCGGCGCATCGCGGCGGAGACTGGCGGTCACTATCTCGACCAGTTCACGTTCGCGGAACGGGCGACCGACTGGCGTGGCAACAATATCGCCGAAAGCATCTTCTCCCAGATGCGGCACGAGCCGGATCCAGTGCCGCAATGGGTGGTGATGAGCGCCGGAACGGGCGGGACCTCCGCCACGATCGGCCGTTACATTCGCTATCGGAATTTCAGCACACGGCTTTGTGTCGTCGATGTCGAAAACTCGGTCTTCTACGACAGCTACAAATCCGGCGACAGGAAACTGGTCGGGACGCAGAGTTCCCGTATCGAGGGGATTGGCAGACCGCGTGTCGAGCCTTCCTTCGTGCCGGAGGTGATCGACCACATGCTTCGGGTTCCCGATGCCGCGTCGATCGCCGCCATGCGCGTGCTGGCGCGCCGGTTCTTTCCCGTCGGCGCGTCGACCGGGGCTAATTTCCTTGGGCTGTGCTGGATTGCATCGCTGATGATGGAGGCGGGAGAGGAAGGCTCTCTCGTCACGCTCATCTGCGATCGCGGCGAGCGCTACACCGACACGTACTACAGCGACGACTGGCTGAAGGCCCGGGGCCTGGAGATCGAGCCCTACGAGGTGGCGCTGGAAACCTTCCTCGACGAGGGCAGGTTCGAGAAGCCGTTGGGCGGAAACGGGTTCTCCTTCTGACGCAGCGCAGCCGGCGGCACATGTTGAGCCGTCGGCTGTATGCCGGACAGGTCCTGTGGCGGTCCACTAGAACCGGGGTGGCCGGTTGTCGAAGATCGTTTCCATCGTGAAATAGGATGTGACAGCCTCCAGTTCCATCTTCTCGATGATCTTCTGGTAGACCTGATCGTAGCTGTTCATATCGGACGTGGCGATCTTGAGCAGGTAGTCGTAATTGCCGCTGATCCGGTAGAATCCGACAATCTCCGATATCGATTCAATGTGGGCGCGGAACGTCTTGAGCCAGTCGGAGGAGTGGTTGCGCGTGCGCACCATGACGAAGACCAGGAGCTGCATTCCGACCGCGTCCGGGCGAACGCGCGCGCCATAGCCTTCAATGATCCCGTCGGATTCCAGCGCTTTCAGTCGCCGCCACAAGGCATTTTGCGATAGCCCGACAGCCTCCGCCAGCTCGCGCTGGGACCGCGCTGAATTCTTCTGCAGCTCCCCGAGGATCCGTTGGTCAATTTTGTCGATTTTTGCGCTCATACGTCGATCATATGATCTATTCGAGACCGTTCAATGGGAAAAATCCACATTGGGTCCGCTTGCCGGGTGGTATTGCCGTAGCGGCGTGTAGCGCCTGAGAAGGTTGACTTGCAGAGACCTTGACTTTGGTTAAGGATAAACGTCCCGCTTTGATCGTATCGTGCCGGCTCATCTCGCGTCGAAACGCGTCATGAGCCCTTGGGCCGGTTCTTCCTTATTGCCGAATACGCCGTCGGGACGATGGCGGTTCCCGGGCTTTGCGCGGGGGGCGGGACAATCAGACCCATGTTCGCCGAACAAGTACGCGCCCGACCCGTTCTGCAAGGCCATGCCGCCTCGATCGAGAAACCCGCAGAGTTGCGAAATCGCGGCTGAAAATGACGGATCGGGCCGCGCTATCCGGAGCCTAGTCATGATTGTTCCTCTGAAGCGTCTCCTGGGAGAGGGGTTTCGCGTCTTCTTCCTCGCTGCCGGGCTCTACGGTGTCTTCGCCATTCTTGTTTGGACAGGCTGGCTCGGTATCCACGCCGCCGGTGGCTCGTTCGCCGATGATCCGTTCGCCATGCCGCCACACCTCTGGCATGCGCATGAAATGATTTTCGGCTTCCCCACAGCCGCGCTCGGGGGCTTCTTTCTGACGGCGGTTCCGAACTGGACCGGCGCCAAGGCGGCACGTCATCTTTACATCGGTGCCGCCGCCGCATTATGGCTCGCCGGGCGGATCGCGATCTGGTTCTCCGCGGATCTCTCCCCCGTCTTCGTCGCGGTGGTCGATCTCTCGTTCCTGCCTTTCCTGGGGATGAAGATTGCGACGCAACTGGTGAAGCGCCCAAAGCCCCAGAACATGATGTTCCTGGGACTTCTTGCGATCATCTGGGTGGGTGACTGGATGATCCATCTGGAATGGATCGGTGTCACCGACGATACGGCCTGGGCGGGCTTTCGGGTCGGTCTCTTCGGTATATGTGCCATGATTGCGGTTCTCGGGGGGCGTGTTACGCCGGCCTTCACGCGGAACGCGCTGATGCGCAAGGGACAGGAGACGGCGCTGCCGGTCTCACGCCGGTGGGCGGAGATGACTGGGGTCGGTGGCGCGATCCTGCTGCCTCTGGCGTTGATCGTGGGGATGCCGGAGACCGTGACCGGAGGTATCGCTCTCATGACCGGCGCCGCCCAGATCGTGCGTCTTTCCGGCTGGCGTAGCGTCCACACGCTCGGTGAGCCGATCGTCTGGGCACTGCACGCCGGCTTTGCTCTTCTCGGCACGGGCTATATTCTCTTCGGGCTCGCCGATCTCGGCATTGGCAGCGAGATCGCGGCGCTGCACGTGCTTGGCATTGGCGCGGTCGGCGGTATGACACTGGCCGTCATGAGCCGGGCGGCTCTCGGTCACACCGGACGGCCGCTCGTCGCTCCCCATGCGGTGGCGTTCGCCTATGCGCTGTTGCCGCTCGCCGCGCTTTTGCGCTGGACCGCTTCGTCCCTCGACTTCCAGTGGTACTACCCGGGTATCTTCGTCTCCGGGGCCTTGTGGATAGCGGCTTTCGCGCTCTTCGTCGCGGCCCTTTGGCCGGCGTTCTGGAGCGAGAAACTTAGAAGCGGGGGAGCCTGACAAGGGCGGTTTCGACGGGCCTGGGGACGCGCAATGGGGCGAGGGGCCGCGGGGAATGTCGATGCCGGATCGGGCCCAGTGATCATTCCCGTTGCCTCGCTTTCGTTAGTGAGCGGGCCGCCGGATGAATTGAAAGCCGGCCCATGGCTCGCGCCCCATCGTCAGGCGTTGCGGCTCCATGACAAGGCAGTGTCTTCCCTGACGTATTCGCTCAGGCTGGCAACATCCTTGATCTGTGCCTGGTTGCCCTGGATCGACACGCCGTGCTCTCGCAATCTGACGAATGCACGCGAAAGACTTTCCGGCTTCAGGCCTAGCCGGCCGGCGATAAGCGCCTTGTCGTATGGCAGGATGACGCTGCACGAGCCTTCTGTGCGATCGCACAGGTCCAGCAGGAACTCGGCGACCCGCTGTGCTCCGGTCTGCGCCTTGAGCTGCTCGACCTGAAACACAAGGTTGTGGAGGTGGGCGAATGTCGCGGAAAGGATCGAAACCGCAATCTCGGGCTGGGCGGTGATCATCCGGAGGAAGACGTCCGCCTCGATGCGGATGAGCGTGCAGTCGGTGGCGGCTTCCGCGCTGACGGGATAGACGTCGTTTCTGAACGCGACGGCTTCGCCGAAGCTGCGTCCCTTCGTGAAGACGCCGACGACGACCTCGGCGCCGCTTGGCGCGATGCGGAACAGTTTCACCCAGCCTTCAACCACGATGTATATCGCGGCCGCACGTTCGCCTTGCAGGAAGACCGTCGCTCCGCGCTCGAATTCTCGTGTTCGCGATTCCTTGAGGATAGTGTCGCAGACATCTTCGGGTGCGGACGCGAGCAACAGTGACTTGCGTGCTATCATGTTGTGCTCGTGCTGCATGGCGTTTCCCTCTCGAATTCCGTGCGCAATCCGTTCACAGAGCAGCAAATTTCCGCCTTGGCTCCCTGCCTGTTCGGAATGCTATCCCCAAGGAGAGTACAGGCGGCTGGCCGCCGACACCTGACACGAAATGCGGCATCCGCAGTCCGCAAGGGCGACTTGTCGTGATCAGCGTTGGCGTGAAATGCGTCACGACAGCATTAGTGAGGATGAGGGAGGCTCGCAAGAGGTCACATCATCGCCCGGGGGCTTCACGCGCATGGGCAATGGCAGGGCAGGTGAACGCAGTTCCCTGCTTTCACCGGCTCCAGTTGGGCGGGAGGGAGAACGCCAGAAGCTTCAGGCGGAGAATTCGGTCGGCGTACCGTCCGTGCGGAGGGCGAAGGCCTCGATATCGCGTCTGTCTTTCACAGCCAGACGGAAGTTCCGTTCGCCCATGATGAGCGCAGCGGTTGAAAGACCGTCCGCGAAGGCGGCCCTATCGGTGATCACGCTGACGCCCGACAGATCGGTGCCGGCCGGTCGTCCGGTGCGCGGATCGAGGATATGAAAGGCCTTTCCCGCTTCGTCGAACGTCATGCCGGCAAGGCTCGATGTGGCCACCGAGCGGTTCTTGAGGACGGTCGGCCGCCCCCGCCTGGTCCGGTCGGGCTGCAATGTGACGCGCCAGCCGTCCTGACCGGCATTCCCTGCCCCCAGTGCCGCGATTTCGCCGAGATTGACCAGGACATCCGAATAGCCGCGGGCCTTCAAAAGGGCGGAAACGCGGTCGGTGATGAAGCCTTGAGCGACGCCGTTCAGCGTCAAAGCCATTCCCGGACGCGCGACCTTTATATTCTCCGCATCGAAGAAAACGCCTTCAAAACCGACACACTCCAGGGCCGTGGCAATGTCTCTTTCGCGCGGAAAGCGACCGGTCTCCGAAAAGGAGCGGGCATAGAGGCCCCAAAGCGGCTGAACGGTCGGATCGAAAGCGCCGTCGGTCATCTCGTGCAGCGCGCGTACGGATGCCAGAAGCTCCAGGAATTCCGGTGCGGGATTAAGGACGTGTCCGTCCCGGTTCAAGCACGCCAACTCGCTTTGCGTGTCGTAGAGGCTGAAAATGCGTTCGAGCCGGCGAACGTCGTCAACGACGCGGGAGAGTGTTTCCTCCGCCTCCTGGCGATCAGAATGGTTGAGGATGACCTCGGCGTTCGCTCCGAGCGCAATGCCTTTCCACCGATGAAAATCGTTTCGGGCCACGCTGGCGGACGGAAGCAGGGACGCGCCCGCCGCGGCTGCGGAGATGGTCAGCATTCGGCGGCGGGTCACGTGGGGCAGGATCGGCGAATGGGTCATTTCGACGCCTCGGCAACCTTTTTGTGTGATGTAGCCCGACTGCTCGTGCTCTCTGGCGCTACGTCAAGCACATAGTTGGTCGGAATTTCCGAAAACCTCAGCACGGAGCCGCCATTCTTGTCGGCAAAATCATCCGCGCCATCGCGCGTACCGAAGGGAATGGCTTCCGGGGCACCCATACCCCCGGTCTTGCCGCTGCCGATCACGAACCACGCGTTGTCGGCGTCGATCCAGTTCGTCTTTCCCGGCTCGGCCCAACTCTCCGCATTCTCCATGTCGTTCACGTAGATCGCGACATAGTCCTTGGGCTCCTCCGGCAGTCGCGTGAACGCGACGGCGTCGCGCACTTGGGTGAACCAGATCGGATGCGGATTGCCCGCAAGGTGTATCTGAGCCTTCGGGCCATCGTGTTCGAGAACCGTCATCTGGCAATAGTGGCCAGCGGCATCGAGGGTGAGCTCCACCGGAGCAGGTTTTTCCGCGCTGCTCTCCTGTTTGCAACCGGTCAGCGCCAGCAGGGCGAGCAGCACGGCCGCGGCCACTGCGTTTGGTTTTCGGATCATGGCGTCAGCCTCCGTACGATCGCCGTGGCGAGCGTCAGCATCACTGCGGCAAAGACGAGGAGGGACAGAAGCGCCGCCTCCGGAGGGAAGGGAAGGGTGTCGGATATTCCGGCCATGCCGCCCACGAGATCGCTTGCCCCCAGCGCGGCCAGATTGAAGAGGCGGAACGCGTCGGCGGGATTGGCGAGGATCGCCCAGGGCAGGACCATGCCCGCGAAGGTGTTGCTTGTGTCGGCGACGAGGATCCCGAGCAGGGCGAGATCGTAGAGTACGACCATGACAAGCCAGACGCCGATCGCCAGCGCGGCCGCCGTGCTCGTTTGCCGCGACAGGGCACTCAGGAGATAGCCGAGTGTCAGGAATGCAAAGCCCAGCAAAGCGGAGGTGGCAACGAGACGCGCGAAGTCCATCAGGCTTTGCGCCGAACCGGATCCCAAGGCAAAGAGAAGCGCGGCGGTTGCCCCGTAGCCCACGACGAGCGCCAGGCTCAGCACGAAGAGGTGGCCGAGCGCCTTTCCCGCGAGAAATTCCCCCCGACTGATGGGGCATGAAAAGATCAGCAGCAAGGTGCCCCGGTCGATCTCGCCCGAGACCGCATCGAAGGCCAGAAGAAGAGCGATCAACGGTACGAGATAGACCGACAGCGTCGCCAGGGATGCGACGGTTATGGTCATGCGGTCGACGCCGAGCGTGCCGGCGGGGGCGGAGCCGAGAAGCGCGAGTGCCAGGGAAAAGGCGGCGAGGATCAACGCGGACAACAGGATCCAGCGATTGCGCAGGCCGATGCGGATCTCCTGACCGGTGACGGCGAAAACACGGCTCAGCATGACGACGCCCTCGTTTTGTCGGCGCCGGAGAAGTGGCGATAGATGTCGTCCAAGCTTGGCGGGGTGACATCGACATCGCGCACCAGGGAGCCAAGCGCGGCGATATCGGCGAGTCGCGCGACCTTGTCATTCGGTTCGCAGAACAGTTCGACGGACCGGCCGTTGATCCGGCATCCGCCGAGCCGCGTGGCGATCTCTTCAGCGGTTTCCGTGCTGCCTTGCACCTTGAGGCGGATCGGCAGCCTTGCATTCTGGCGCAGCTCCGCGAGTGTGCCGTTGGCGACCAGCCGCCCCCTGGACAGGATCACGATCCGGTCGGTTCGCGCCTCGATCTCGGTCAAGGCGTGCGAGGAGAGCAGGATCGTTGACCCCGTCGCCGCGATCTCCTCGATGATTTCGTAAAACTGTTGCCGGGAGATAGGGTCGAGGCCGCTTGTCGGCTCGTCGAGCAGAACAAGGCGGGGACGGCCGATCAGCGCCTGTGCGAGCCCCAAGCGTTGACGCATGCCCTTGGAATAGGCGCCCACCCGGCGGCGGCGAGCCTCCGCGAGGCCGACCCGCTCGAGCAGAGCGAGGGCCTTTGTCGGATCCTCGCCCTTGAGCCTTGCGAAAAAGCGCATGACCTCTTCGCCGGTCAGGGCCTTGTGAAATGCCACCGCCTCGGGAAGATAGGCTGTTGCGGCGCGCGCCGCAGCCGAGCCCGGGGGCGCTCCCAGCACCGAAATTGAGCCTCCATCAGGCCTCAGCAGGCCGAGGATCATCTTCAGCAGCGTGGTCTTGCCCGCGCCATTGTGGCCGGCCAGCGCGACACGTTCCCCCGGCTCCAGATCGAAGCCGACTTCATCGACGGCGCGCAGATCCGCGAAAGTCTTCACGACGGCCTGGAGGGAAAGAGGTTTCTCGTTCATCCGTTCACTCCCGCGTTCGGAGGTGTCACCTCGGGAGGGCGCATAAGCGGGGCGGTATCCACGACACCGCCGGGCAGAAGGGCGGGGAACTGCGACTGCGTCCAGCGCAGGAGTTGCACCGCGGGGCTGCCGACAAGCAGCTTGGCTGCCGGCTGTGTCCATAGAATCTGGTCGATCATGTCATTGGGCCGGAAGGCGGTGTCGGCTATGCCGTCGCCATTGGTGTCGAAGGCGGCGTGGTCGCTCCAGTAGTTGCCGCGACCGGCCTTGCTCCAGTCGAGATTGCGACTGCCGACGTATTTCACCTGGGTCTGGTTGGCGATGAAAGCGTTGTCGGAAAAGGTGTTGCGCTCGGAACCCGCGGTAAAATGGATGCCGATGATGCAATGTTCGAAACGGTTGCCTGACACCTGGTTCTTGTTGGAATTATACATGAAGAGGCACTTTTCCCCGCCATTGCGCACCAGGTTCCCGGTGATGACGGCGTTGTTCGCGAAGTTCAGCATCAGGCCGTGATTGCGATCGCCGATGGAGGCGTTGTCGCGCACAACCAGTCCGTCGGAGAACATCAGCGCGTAGCCGATGTCATTGCCCGTGGAGAGATTGCCTATGATCTCGCCGTCGTTGCCGTACATGTAGTGGACGGCGAAACGCAGGTTCTCGAACCGGTTGCCCCTGAAGGTGTCCTTGTGGCTGGTGTTCACGAAGACACCGTCTCGGCCGTGGCGGATCGTGTTGTATTCGGCCACGAGTCCGGGTGCATTCCAGACATAAAGACCGTTGCCACGCTCGTTGACCCGCAGATCCTGTCGCCCCTCGATGAGGTTGCGCGCCACGTGAGCATCGTGCGCTCCATGCACATCGACGCCGACGAGGTTGTTCAGTATGCGATTGTCGCGAACCTCCGCCCGGGTCGCCTTTTGCGTGAGCTTGACACCGGCGTCGAGCGTTTCCAGCGATAGGCCGGATCCGGTCAGCGTCAGCCCGATGATCGCTGAATCCGGTGCATCGATGGTCACGACACTGCCGCTGCCACCGCCGTCGATCCGTGCGCCGTCCACTCCCGCGAGCGTCAGAGGCTTGTCGAGGACGATAGGTCCCTGATGGAGGCCTGGCTGAAGCCGGAGGACATCTCCGGCTTCAGCCTTTTCGATTGCCGAAATGAGCGCGCCCGCCCGGGCCTGCACGACGCGTTCGGCCGCATCCGCCGGACCGGGGCCGGCGAAGGACGTCAGAACAAGCGCGATTGCGGCTAGGACGGGCGCGCGCATCATGGTCAGGCCGACTTCGGTTCGACGAGCATCCGGCCGCGCATTTCCATGTGCAGCGCGTGACAGAACCACTGGCAGTAGAACCAATGGACGCCCGGCCTGTCGGCGGTGAACGTCACCGAGGCCGTTGCCTGAGGGGCAACTTCCATGGCGACACCGTAGTTCGAAATGGTGAAGCCGTGGGTGAGGTCGTCGATGTCATCGATGTTGGTGATGTAAACGGTGACCTCGTCGCCTTCCTTGACGGTGAACTTTTCCAGACTGAAGGTCGGCGCGGTGGAGTACATGTACACCCGCACCTTGTTGCCGTCGCGGATCACATCGGCTGCGTCCTCAAGTTCGATGCCGTCGGCCTTGGCCTGCTCGACCGCGTCGGCGAACATCGGATCGTCGCGCTTCCAGATGCTGACCGGATTGACGACCGAGGACTTGACCAGGATGACGTCATGCGGCTCGGCGAAGGCCGGCCCGTCGTGCACGATCTTCATCGCATCGGACGAGATGTCGATCAGCTGCTCGTTTTCAGGTTTCAGAGGACCGACATTGAGGAACCGGTCCTTTGAGAACTTGTTGAGCGTGATAAGCCACTTGCCGTCAGCTTCCTTGGTTTCGCCCATGGTCGTGTGGTTGTGGCCCGGCTGATAGTGCACATCGACCTTCGATATGATCGGGTCGATTTTCTCGCCGGCATAGGCGCGCACGGCCTTGTCGATGTCCCACTTGACGATCTGGCTGTCGAGGAACAGCGTGGTGTAGGCCATGCCCTTGCCGTCGAAGGCGGTGTGGAGCGGGCCGAGGCCGAGCTGCGGTTCGGCGACCACGGCCGAGCGCGGATCGGCATCGGTCTCAAACAGCGCGTCGAGTTTCTCGACATCGATCACCGAGCAAGTCGGCGACAGCTTGCCGTTGACCACGACGTGCTTCTGGTCCGGCGCCGTATTGATGCCGTGTGGGCTGTTGGGGATCGGAATGTAGCGGGTGTACTTCTTGTTCTGGCCCTTGCGGCCGTCGATAATCTTGACGCCGTTCAGTTCCTGAAAGTCGCCCGCCTCGATGCCCTTTTCGATCTCCTTCAGATTGAAGACCACGACGTGGTCCATCTCGTTCGCCGTCATCTCCGCAAGGTTCATGCCCATTTCGGAGTTGTAGCTGGTGGAGAAGGCATACTTGCCCTGATAGTCGCAATCGGTATTGTCGAGGTTGCCCGACACGATCACCTGCCACGCGACCTTCATCTCGTCACCGTCGATGGCGGTGAAGATGTTGACGTATTTCGACGGCTCATCGAGGATCTTGCCGTCGTTGACGAGCGGGGCCTCGTGCTCGGAATTGGCGAAGACGTAGCCGGTGCGCGGATATTTCTGCGGGCGCATGCCGTGGATGTCGTGCGCGTTCGGGATCTCGAGGATCTTGTCGCACTTCATCACGTCGCAGCGCACGCGCGCCACGCGCGTGTTGGCCTTGTCGTTCATGAAGAGATAGCGCCCGTCATAGGTGCCATCGGTGAATGACATGTGCGGATGGTGCAGGTCGCCGTTGTCGTAGGTCACCTTGTTGCGGGCCGCGAGGAACTTCTTGGTTTCCTCCGTCAGTCCTTCGGTCAGGATCTTCAGGGACTCGTTGGTCTGCCCCCAGCCCGTTGCCGAGCAGCGGTTGAAAACCGGGACGCGCACAAGTTCGCGCATCGACGGAATGCCGAGGATGCGCATCTCGCCGGTCTGGCCGGACGACCAGAAGCCGTAATATTCGTCGAGTTCGCCGGGGGCGAGTTCGAACTTTGCGCCTTCCGCGGCATTGGCGGTGCCGACACCCGTCGCGCCTCCCAGCGCCAACGCGCCCATGCCGCCGACGAGCGCCGCTCCGGCCGTTCCGCTGAACAGGTCTCGGCGTGAAACGCCGGACTTCTCTGACTTGTCTTGCATTGCCTCTCTCCTTGGCTTTTGCAGGTCATTCGGCCGGGGCCGGCGCATTGCTGGCGGCATCCGGTTTCACAAGTCCGGTCTGCACCTCGAACCGCCTTCTCTTGGCGGCCTTCTTTATGCAAACGGGACATTTCTGATCGTGCTGGTAGAGCACCTGGCAGTGCAGGCAATTCAGGCACTCGTTGGCATTGATGTTGCCTTCCGGGTGAATGGCCTGAACCATGCATTCCTTGGCGCAGCGCTGGCAGGGATTGCCGCATTCGCGGTAGCGCTTGAGCCAATCGAACATGCGAAGGCGGGCGGGAATGGCGAGCGCAGCGCCCAGGGGGCAGAGATAGCGGCAGTAGAACCGCTCCACGAACAGGCCCGCTGCGAGCAGGACGACGACGAAGGTGACGAACGGCCAGGCGCGCTGGAATTTCAGGATGATCGCCGTCTTGAAGGGCTCGACCTCCGCATAGTGCTCGGCGACGTCGAGCGAGTAGAGCGACAATCCGAACAGCGCCAGGAAGATCATGTATTTCAGCGGCCATAGTCGCTCGTGAAGGCCCCACGGAAGTTCCCATTGCGGGATGCGGCAAAGCTTGGCGAGGCGGTTGGTGAGCTCCTGCAGGGCACCGAAGGGGCAGAGCCACCCGCAATAGGCGCCACGGCCCCAGAAGAGCAGCGCGGCGGCGACCGAGAACCACAGCAGGAACACCAACGGGTCCATCAGGAACGCGTCCCAGCTGAAATGCGTGGTGACAGAGGAAAAGAAGGCCAGCACGTTCACCACGGAAAGCTGGGCGTTCTGCATCCAGCCAAGCCAGACGAGCGTGAAAACCAGGAACGCAATGCGGAACCAGAAGGTGAAGCGTTCGTGTCGGGTGACCTGCATCTGGAAGAAGAACACGAGCGTCAGCAGGCCGATCGCGCTGGCCAGGATGGCCACGTCGACCTTGCGGTCTTTCCAGATCCGCATCCACAGCGCCTGAGCGGCGGCCTTGTCTTCGTCGGACGTGGCCGCGAATGAAGAGGCGGGTTGCCCTGTATCACCTGCCTGGGCGGCGGGAGCGATCGTCTTGAGATAGCCTTGCGGGAGCTGATAGCCGAGGTCGAACGTCAGGAAGGCCTTGTCGATTGCGCCGATCGCACGTTGAACGAGAAGCTGCAGGCGGAAGTCCTTGACGGGACTGAACCCGGAGTCGGCCGGAATGACGAACAGGTCCATCTCGGTGAACGCGGGAGCGCCATCCGCCACGATCTGGCTGATACGGGCGTGCTGACGGTCATGAAAGCGAACCGCGACGTCGTCCTGAATGAGGTGGATTCGGTCAAAGATACCGCCACGTACATAACCGGAACCCTTGAACGAATAGCGCCCACGTCCCATCACCGCGATGGCGTGGTCTCCTTCCTTCAGGCGTGACATGAGATTCCGGTAGTCGGCCTCGCCCAGCAGGGACAACCCGATGGATGGCACGTCGACAAGTGCGAGATACATGTCGATATACGTATCGGTATCGGGGCCGGGTTCGGGCCGCGCGATCGCTTTGGGATCGCCTTGCGCTCGGAAGGCCTCGTTGATCTGGGCGACATCAACTGAAAGGCGTCGTACGGATCCGTCGCCGGTGAGCGTCTGCCAGTCGGAAATCTCGCGCTTGTCTGGATCCACGATCTTCACCGGTCCGGCGGCGATTGTCTTTTCCTTCAGTCCGCCCAACCCGAGCGCACGCGCGACCTTGAGCCCCGAGCGTACGATGGAATCGTCGATCACCATGATCGTGACGGTCGCACCGGAGATAATGTCGAGGTCGTGAGCAGACCCGCCCGCAGCGGCCTCCGCCTTGAGGTCGAGACCCGCGTATTTCGCGGTCACGGCCTTGATCTTGCTGTCCGGAATGCCAATCAGCACGATCGGTTCGGAGTGCTTGACGAGCCGCACGCCCGTCAAGACCGCATCCTGATCGATACCAACGAGGGTATGGATGGGTTTGCCGGAGTAGCCGGTCGTGGACACGAAGTCGGAGGTGAGAAAGACCCAACCGACGACCGTGCCACCCTTCAGCGCCGGAACGACCGGTATATCTGTCCGGATCTGGCCATAGGAATCGGCCCCCGGCACAATGTCTCCAACCGGAACCTTGTCCGTATAGGAACCGATGAGAGGCGCCGTGTATCCCGGAGAAACCCCAATCGCGAAGAGGGAAAAAACCATGGATGAAACGGCTAGGAGGTACCGAAATATTGAGAAAAGCACGGCGATCTCCGGGCATCGATTTTTCATTATCGTAGAGTATATTTATTATGTCGTTGTGTCTATTCCTTGACTTTGGTCAAGAGAGTATTGAACACACCAATTTTTATTTAGATATTCATACGTGAGAATGTGTATATTGAGGCAATCCTGCGGTTAACTCTGCTCTTGGCGCTGGGTATGGGTGCTTCACGCCCATCAGTCGTCTGCGTTAATTCAAACTGACAAGTACACATGCCCCTCCAGCCCGCGGGCGAGCGGTGGCGGGGATGAGTGCTTTATCTATGTGGAAGAATGTATCGCGCCGGCGCGATCTGAATGCGCCCATTTTCAACGAGACGGGGCGCCCACGCCGGCAAACGCCCGGTTTGCCGGGTCGCGGCAATGCCTCAAGGTGCCTGGATCACGATATCAAAGAGCCGGTTTGGGAAAGGCGGCGATGCCTGGGGCGCTACAGCCCGAACGTCACCCCGAAATGCGGGAGGCGCTCGGGCCAAGGCTTGATGGTGTTCAGCGCATCTGCAGGACGATCGGGTTGCTGCTTGCCGGATCTGTCCGTTCACGCAGGTCTCGGACCTCCTGGGATGTCACCGGACCGCCGGTGTTGCCCCACGAGGTGCGCACGAAGGTAAGGACCGCAGCGATTTCCTTGTCCGAAAGCTGCTCGCGGAAGGGCGGCATGCGATAGGAGTCCGGCACGCCGTCGGTGACGACCCGGCCCGATCCGTTGAGCGTCACATTGACCGAAGATGCGTTTTGCGGAGCGAGCGACGAAGTCGTGCCAGCCAGAGGCGGGATCCATGGTGTCTTGCCGCGCCCGTCGGCGGCGTGGCAGGCGCCGCATTTCGCCATGAAGATCCGGGCGCCCGGATTGTCCGTGCGGTTGGAGAGTGCAAGCTTCTCGTTGGAAGCCGCATCGTATTGCCAGGGCGTTCCATCTCGTTCGCGATCGCCGGGCAGCGACTTCAGATAGTGCGCGATCGCTGCCAGATCGTCGTCATTCATGAACTGGGTGGAGTTGTTGAAGGCATCGGTCATCGAACCGAAGACGACCCCATGCGCATTGCGGCCTTTCTTCAGGAACTGGACGACTTCATCCTCGCTCCATCGCCCTAGGCCAGTGTTATGGTCATTGCGCAGGCTGGGAGCGTACCAACCGTCCAGGAGCGCACCCGACAGATAGTTTCCGTTCGTCTCGTCGAGTGCTTTTTCCTGCATCACGGGGCCGCGCGGCGTGTGGCAACTGCCGCAATGGCCTGCGGCCTGAACGAGGTAGGCGCCTCGGTTCCACAGGTCGTCCTTGTCGGATTCGGGTTCATAGCGACCACTCTCGACGAAGGCGACATTCCAAAAAGCCAGCGGCCAGCGCGTGTTCAGGGGCCACTCGATGGTGTTCGCCCTGTTGGCCATACGAACCGGTTCCACCCCCTTCATGAAGAAGGCATAGAGCGCGCGAACGTCCTCGTCGGAAAGCTTGACGTAAGATGGATAGGGCATCGCCGGATAGAGACGCGCGCCGTCGGGCGTGACACCTTGGCGAACGGCCCGGTCGAAATCGGCAAGCGTATAGTTTCCGATGCCGGTCTGCGGGTCGGGGGTGATGTTGGTCGTGAAAATCGAGCCAAGCGGCGTCGCCATTTCCAACCCCCCGGCGAAGGGGGCACTGTCGGGCGTGCTGTGACAGGCCACGCAGTCGGCGAGGCGGGCGACATATTCCCCCCGCGCGACAAGGTCGTTTGAGATCTCGGCGCGAGGTTGGCCATCGAACGGGGATGAGGGGAGGCGGGTCACGAACCACGCCACGATCGCCGCGGCGATGACGAGCACGACGAGGAGAATTGCGAGTGCTTTCTTCAAGCTGCTTTCCGTTCTTTGAACTTGCATCGTTTGCGCAGTGGTGCTCCGCCGCAACGCTGCAGGAATTGGGAACAGGACAGACCGCACCCGCGACAAGAACCGGCTCCGTGCGTCACGAAGCCGGCCCCCATCGGGTGCGGAGTGCCGGCCTAGGCATCGAATGTGAGCTTGGAGAGCGGCATGCTGCGGACGCGTTTGCCCGTCAGGTGCGACACCGCATTCGTGATCGCGGGGGGAACCGCGGGAAGGCCCGGCTCGCCGATGCCGCCCATCTTCTCTCCGCTTTCGACAATGCCCACATGCACACGCGGCATCTGATCCGGGCGCAGGATCGGGTAGAGGTCGTAGTTGCGGGCCTGCGGCTCGCCCTTTTCGTAGACCGTATCCTCGAGCAGTGCCTGAGACGTGCCGAGCGCTGCCGCCGAATTGATCTGGGCCCCGATGATCGCCGGATTCACGATGCTGCCCGGATCGATGGATTCCCAGATATCATGCACGACGACTTGGCCTTCGCGGATAGACACTTCCGCGATCGCCGCAGTGTGGCTGCCGAAGGGCGATGCCATGGCGATGCCGCGGGCGCGTTTCGTTCCGTCCTCGGCGTCGAATGGTCCGCGCTTCCAGCCCCCCGAAAGATCGACCACGTGCTGTAGCAAGGTGCTCAGGCGCTGGTTGCCTTTCAAAAGGCGCATGCGCAACTCCAGCGGGTCGATGTTTCCCTTGTCCGCCAGCTCGTCCAGGAACGCCTCGTACAGGAAGTCGTTCATGGAATTGCCGACCGAGCGCCAGTAGGCGATCGTGGTGTGATTTTTCACGTAGATCTGGGAAATCCTGCGGTTGGGGATCGCATAGGCCTTGCCGGTCAATCCTTCAACGGCGGTGGGGTCGACCTTGTCGGGGTTATGCCCGAAAACCGCCTCGGTCGGTCCCTCGCAGGCGCTGACGATATCCAACGCCTGAGGCATTCCCTGTTCGTCGAGGCTCGCCCGCATGCGGACCGCTGCCATCGGGCGCATCGGGTCGCGCAGGAACTCCTCCTCGCGGCTCCAGATCACCTTGACGGGCCGGCCGACGTCCCGGGCGAGTTTGATTGCCTGGGGATACGGATTGGCCTCGGGGTAGAGGAAATGGCGTCCAAAGAAGCCGCCAAGGATCGGTGAATGGACATTGACCTTCGCAGCCTCAATCCCGGCGACCTTGGCGATATTGGCCTGAAACTGTTCGGGAGCCTGGTTTGGTAGCCAGATATCGAGTGTGCCGTCGTCGTTGAATCGTGCGACGGTGGACGGCGGCTCGAGTTGGGCGTGATGGAGGAATTGGCTGAAATAGGTCGCCTCGACGACATTTTCCGCCTTCTGAAGGACACTGGCGGCATCGCCTTCCTCTTCTGCGACCTTGCCTTCTCCGGGCTCATTCGCGAGACGTTCGCGGAATGCGGCCGTGGAGAAATCCGCAGGCATGTAGCGCTTGTCGGTGCCTTGTGCTCCCGGATCGCTCCACTCCACCTGAAGCGCCTCTACAGCACGTTTGGCATTCCACCAGCGTTCCGCGACCACGGCGACCGCGCCGTCGAGCGTGTGCACCGAATGGACGCCCGTCATGCCGCGCACCGTATCCTCGTTGCGGATATGCCCGGCGGTCAGGCCGAGCCGCGGGGCGTGCTGGACTGCGGCGTGCAACATGCCGTCGACCTTGACATCGATTGCATAGACGGCGCGTCCGGTCGATTTGTCTCGTACGTCGAGCCGTGCGACCGGCTTGCCGATCCAGGAGAAGTCTTCTTGCTTCTTCAGCGTGACGCTGTCGGGATCGGGCACGGGAAGATCCATCGCGGTCTCGGACAGGTCGCCGTAGCTCACTTTTCGGCCGGACGCCGCGTGAACCACCTGGCCCGGCTCGGTCGCAAGCTCGCCAAGCGGAACTTCCAGTCGGCTCGCAGCCGCCTGAAGCAGCATCTGCCGTGCGAGCGCGCCCAGGCGACGCATCACGTCGAAACTGGAGCGCACCGACATGCTGCCGCCCGTGACCCGGCCGAACGGCGCTCCCATGACCTTGTAGTCTTCACCGGCGGGTGCGTTTTCGACCAAGAAAGCGGCGGGATCGGCATCGAGTTCCTCACCCACGATCTGTGCCATCGCGGTGAATATGCCCTGGCCGCCCTCGTTGAACGGGCTCAGGAAACGTATCGTGTTGTCGGGGCGGATTTCCAGGAAGGCCGGCACGCGCGTGCCCGGCGCCATGCCGGCTTGTTGCGCACGGGCGGGGGCGGCCGGCAGGCCGACACTCAAGACAAGGGCGCCCGCCGTAACGCCGGCAGTGGCGAGAAGGAACCCGCGGCGGGAAATGTTGGTCGGCGTCGGCGACGCGAGATCCCCGCGTTCAAGGTTTTTTGTGTCGAGCATTGCGTTCACCCTTCCTTCGTCTCGCCGGCAAGATCGCGAATTGCCGCGCTGATGGCGTTGTAGGTGCCGCAGCGGCACAGGTTGGTCATCGCCGCGGCGATCTCGTCATCGTTCGGATTGGCGTTTTCCTTCAGCAATGACGTCGCTGCCATGACCTGGCCGGACTGGCAGTAGCCGCATTGCGGAACCTGATGGTCGACCCAGGCCTCAACGACGCGCTTGCCGATTTCGTCCTCCTCGATTGCTTCGATCGTGGTAATCCGGCCACCGACGACGCTGGCGAGAGGCGTCACGCAGGAGCGTGTGACCACGCCGTCGACAAGGACGGAGCACGCACCGCACTGGGCAAGGCCGCAACCGAATTTCGTTCCCGTTAATCCGAGTTCGTCCCGGATGACCCAAAGCAGCGGCGTTTCGCCGTCCGACTGGACCTCATAGGACGTGTCGTTGATCGTCAGTTCCATGGCTAACTCTTCGTGTTTGGCTTGGTCTAAGGTCTTGGCAATGATCTGGAAGTCCGGACGGGACGTGGTGGTGGCGTGCCGGGAGCCTTTGGCATCCTGAACGATCATCGGTGCGGGCCGACTTTCCACAAACGTGCGGACCGAACGACGCAAAGCACCAGATTTCAGGCTGCCCGTGGCTCAAAAAAACAAATGACGGTGACAAGCGCCCGGATGACGACGCGCTTGATGGCACTGGCGTGACACGCCGGTGCCTTCACTGTGGTATTCAGCGCTATTTAGGTGCGACAATTTGGACGGGAAGTGCCGGGGGCAGAAAATTTCCACAAAGTTCAATCATCAAAAAGTGAAAAGTGGACGGTTAGGATGCCATGACGTGAATTCCAAAGCGGAATTCCAGGTCGATATTATGGTAAGTATTTGTAGTAGAATGTGTATTTTCATTTTCCCATGAAATTGGGCGGATATCGTTTTGCCGGTGATCGTAACGCCGCTTTACGAGCTTTCGCGTGCGCCATGACGATTGCGGTTCGACCCGAACAGAATATCGTCAACTGGTGCGAGCGGGCCGGCGTCGGCATGCCGACCCGCGTCGGTCTCTGATCCCTTCAGCGAAGTGGAGAAGCAAGCGGAATTGACGTCGCCCTGGATACGGCGTCGGCGATGCCGGGCGCTGCAACGAGGATCGGGTTTCCCGTGTACAGACCTTCGCCGGCCAGATAGTCATTCGCGATCGCGCCTGCCTCGCGTGCGAGCAACAGCCCCGCCAGGCAATCCCAGGCGTTGATGTGGAGTTCGGCATAGGCGTCTGAGCGCCCGTCCGCCACATAGGCGATGGCCAACGCCCCGGAAGAGGCCCGCCGCACATTGGTTCCCAGATCCAGAAGCCGTGCCAGTCGGTCCAGATAGACCGTGTTGTCGATCCGGGACGACCAGCCGAGCTCGACGCTCGCACGGTCGAGCTGTTTCGTTGCCGCGGCGCGGATGGGGCGGCCGTTCCGGCAGGCGCCTTTGCCGACTTGCGCGAAATAGGTCTCGTCGAGGGCGGGATTGTGCAGGCCGCCAAACAGGATGCGGTTGTTTTCGACAAACGCGATACTCACGGCGAAATGCGGAATGGCGCGCGCGAAATTCGCCGTGCCGTCGATCGGGTCGACAACCCATAGTCGGGGGGCGAATTGAGCACCGGTTTCCTCACCCAGAAACCCGTCGCCGGGAAAAGCCTCCGCAAGGTGCTCGCGTATGTGCGTCTCGACGCGGGCATCGTATTCCGTGATGAAATCCTGCGGCCCCTTTATTTCGATCGGCGCACCCGCTTCCATCTGGCGGAACCCCTCCATCGCGATCGAGCCGGCTGACGCCAGGAGGCCGCGGCAGAATTGCGCGCGCGCTTCGATCTCGTCCCGGTTCAGTTCGGGCGAAAGGGCAGGGCGTTCGTTCATTGTATTGTCCTGTTTTCGTTGTTGTATCGTGATGCACTGCTTGGCGCGCCTTGGCTAACGGCCGATCTTCGCAAGGACGTCGGCGCGCAGGAAGCGTTCGACGACAAACATGAAAGCGATTGAGGGCGCCAGCAAGACAAGCGCCGTGATCGATGCGATCTGGTAGTTGCCGCCCGCGCCGGCGGTGTAGAGCAGCAGCGGCAAGGTGTTCACGTCCGGCGCGCCCACAAAGTACGTCCCGGTGAATTCGTCGAGGCTTTCCAGAAAGACGAAGATTGCGCTTGCGAGAAGCCCCGGGGCGGCAAGCGGCAGGTCGACGTCGAGAAACGCCCGGAAAGCACCGGCGCCCACGGTGCGCGCCGCTTCACTCAGTTCGTTGTCGACGGCTGCGAAGGCGGCCGTGCCGATCCACACGGCGTAGACGAGACCGTGACTGGTGTGGACGAGGACCACGCCAAGCACCGTTCCATTGAGGTCAAGCTCATAGAATATGCGGGCGAGATTGACGTATATCGGCAGGTTGGGAAAGGCGTTCGGGATCAGCAGCGCGAGCAGGATCAGGGCGCGAAACGGCAGCTTGAGCCGTGCCAACGCGTAGCCGGCGGGAATGGCGAGTGCCAGCGACAGGGCCACGGTGAGCGCCGCCACGCCGACGCTGGTCAGCAAGGCATCGACAGCTCCGCCGCGTGGTGCGAAGACCTTGGCCCAGTAGGAGAAACCATAGCTGATGGGGAAAGTGTGGGGGAAATACCAGCTTTCCGCCACCGCCCAGAGCAGCAGGTTCGCCAGTGGCCCGAATATGGCGAAGGCGAGCAGCCCGAGAAGGATACCTCGCGGTGCCCAGCTCCAGTCGATGTGGCGGGCCATGCGCGGGGCGGGGGCGGCGAGGACTTCGTGCGAAACCGTCATCGTATGTTCTCCTTCAAGGTTGCGCGCAGATAGATCCAGGCGACGAGACCCGTAATCGCGAAAGAGACAAGACCGAGAACGTTGGCGACGCCGTAATCGCCATAGGCGTTGATGCGAAAGGCCATGTTGACGGTGATCATGGTTGGTGAATGGGGATTGAGCATCAGCGGCACGGAGAGCACCGACATCATGGTGACGACCGACAATGTGAGCGCGACCATGAGGGTGGAGGCGACCTGCGGCAGAACGATTTCCAACAGGAGGCGGATGCGGGATGCGCCCAGGTTGCGGGCCGCCTCGATGGTGCCTCTGTCGAGCGAGGCCATGGCGCCGGCGAGCAGCAGCGTGACGAACGGCACCTGTTTCCAGACAAAGGCGATGACAACGCCGCGCCAGTCGAGGAAGCCGATCGTATCCATTGGCGAGACGGCGCCGGTGGATACGATGAGATTGTTCATCAGCCCGTTCTTGGCGAGGAAGGTGCGCAGGATCTGGCCGACGACGATGAAGGGCACGAAGAGCGGCCAGCGATAGAGCCAGCGCAGCAGCGCGACCGCGCGGGCGTTCGTCCCAAGTGTCAGATATCCGGAAAAAAGGACGGAAATCAGAGCGATGAGAAGCGCCGACAAGGCGATGATCACGAATGTGAAGGCTATGTCGCGGCTGTAGAGTGCGTAGGTCTTCGAGACGTTCTCCAGACCAAAGCCTGCATCCGTGCGAAAGGCGCCGAGGACAGCCTCGCAAAGAGGGATGAGGAAGAGCAGGACAACGACCGCCAGGGCAGGCGCGATCAGGACGAGGCCGAGGAAGTTTCGGGGCGCTTTGGGGGGCATGGGCGGCTCAAGTAGTAAGGGAAGACCGCCCGGCCGGAGCTTTGTGCTCCGCAGCCGGACGGCCGGGCTTCGGGATCTGTACCGTGGAGATCAGTTGTTCACGGTGCGCTCGTAGGTTTCCAGGATGCCGTCGAAATAGGCCTTGATCGGAAAGGCGTTGCCGCGCGACGCAAGCTCTTCCGGCGTGATGTCGGTAAAAAGCTTCTGCCAGGTGGCGTCATCAAGCTCCGGCTTGACGTTGTCGGCATCGATGCCCGGATACCAGTTGAACTTCTTCACGATGCCTTCGGCCTGTATCTTCGGGCTCGTCGCCAGTTCGATGAACGCCCTGGCGAGGTCTGCATGCGGCGCCTTCGCGGGAATGGCGTAATACATCGGCTGGCCGGGCATGCCGGGCTTGGGCAGCAGCAGCTTCAGGTTCGGCGGCAGCTGGCCGTTGGCCTGCCAGGAATAGAACATGTCCACCCAAACCGGGCCCATGGCGATCTCGCCGCGGCTCAGCATGTCGAGCGTGCCGGCATTCCCGGGCGTGAACGAGACGTACTGGTTGAAGTCCTTGAGCTTCTTGAAGGCGTCGGCCTGCTTGTCCATTTCGGACTTCTCGAAGGGCCCGTTCTCAAGCATCGCGGCATCCTGGCCGAAAGCATAGACCCAGCCGACGACGAACGACACGCCGGACATGCCGCCCTTGATGCCATTGTATCCGAACTGCTTGGGATGGGTCTTGGCCCACGCGGCGAGTTCCGCGTAGCTCTGCGGCGGGGTCTTCACCAGATCGGGATTGTAGGCCAGCGCCGTCTGGCTGTTGAACATGGGCATGACATAGCCCTTCACGTCCGCACCAAGCGCCTTGTCGGCATTGGCGCGGGTCACCAGCTTGCCGGTGTCGATGTCATCGCGGTAACGGGCGATAAGGTCGCCCTCGACCAGTCCGCCGGCGGCCTTCTGGTGGACGACGATGACATCGCTGTCCCATGTCTCCTTGCCGGCCTTTTTCTGCGCTTCCAGGCGCTCGATGATCTTTTGCGAGCCGGCATCGCCAGGCCCGGTGCCGACGGCACGAACGTGAACGCCGGGATGCGATTCCTCGAAGATCGGCGCCAGGTAATTGTTCACGTAATCGACCATGTTCTGGTCGCCGGCGGTGATGACCGTCAGGTCTTCGGCCACGGCCGGTGCGGCGGAGATGACCAGGGCGGCTGCCGCGGTCCCCAAGATCCAGTTGCGCATTGTATCCTCACTGTTGCGGTTGGGAGGTCAGATTTGCGTGCGACGTTCATGTTCCGGCGGGCCGCGGCCCGCGAGGTCCGCCGGCTCGGGAGGCGGGCGCACTCCCTGATCGTTCGCCTGCCTCTCAGGCGAGCCCGTCAGGCAGGCGAAAAGAGAAAAAGGTCTTCTGCGGCGACGCGCAGGTTCACAGCTTCGCCGGGCGCGAAGGATCGCTGGGCATCGGCGACGACAGAATGGCTTCCAAGCGAGACGACATGGCGCCATGCGCCGCCGGGGTAGCTCGTCTGTTCGACACGGCCCTTGAAAATGACGGCGCCATCGCCGCCGGGTTCGGTTCCGGTTTGCGGCTGGTGGGGGGTCAGTTCCACGGCCTGCGGGCGAAAGCGGGCTTCGACGGGGCCGGAAACCAGCGGGTTGGAGGGGATCGGCAAGGATGCCCCCTCGCAGAGGTCGTTCGCGTGGACATGTAGCCCCGCGCCCGATTTCTCGATGCTCAGCGGAAGACAGTTCTCCGCGCCCATGAACGCAGCGACGAATGCCGAAGCGGGCCGTTTGTAGACGTCTTGCGGCGTGCCGACCTGGGCTATGGCGCCCTCGTTCAGGATGACGATCCTGTCGGCCATGACCATCGCTTCCTCGCGGTCGTGGGTGACGTGGATGGCCGTTGTGCCCAGCCGGCGTTGAAGGGCGATGATTTCGTGGCGCACGGTGAGCCGGATGCGTGCGTCGAGATTGGAGAGAGGTTCGTCCAGCAGCAGGATATCCGGCTGGACAGCGAGCGCCCTGGCCAACGCCACGCGCTGTCGCTGACCGCCGGAAAGCTCGGCCGGTTTGCGCTGCTCCAGACCGCCAAGTCCGAGTTGCATCTGCAATTCGCCGACCCGGCTGGCGATATCCGCCTTCGCGCGGCCGGCGAGTTTGAGGCCGTAGCCGATATTCTGGGCAACGCTCATGTGTGGCCAAAGGGCATAGGACTGAAAGACCAGCGCCATGCCCCGCTTGTCCGGGCCGAGCCGGGTAACGTCGCGGCCTGCCACACGGATTTCGCCGGCATCGGGTTTGGCGAAACCGGCAAGCGTTCGCAAAAGGGTGCTCTTGCCGCAGCCAGACGAGCCGAGCAGCGCGATGAACTCGCCTTTGAAAACGGAAAGGTCGATGCCTTTTAAAACCCGCGTGCCGGCATAACCGGCCTCAAGTCCGCGAATGGTCAGGAAATCGGTTTGACCCGCATCGTGTCCGGCGTCCTCCTCCCCGCCTTTGCGAAGGGACCGGGCTTGCGCGATTGCGCTCGGCATCATGTTCATCGTCGCTCCTGCAAGGCGGCGCCGGCCTGGACTGCGTAATGCACGCGTGTGCAAATTCTGTTTCAATCCAGCGCCGACTTCTTTCGGCTACTTCCGTGTTGCAACCGTCAGGAGGGACAGTATCCGCCTTCTGTGACAACTGATTGAACCTTGCCAAAAACACACCTAGGATCTGCACGCGTGTTCAATGCGGTGGGCATCATGATGGACCAAAGTGGCGGCAAGAGCTTTGTCAACGCGAAGCAAGTGGCGGAACTCGCGGGGGTTTCACGATCGGCCGTGTCGCGAGCCTTCACGCCGGGGGCGAGCATCTCCGAGGAGAAGCGGCGCCGTATCGTTATGGCCGCCGAGCAACTCGGCTACCACGTCAACCATCTCGCGCGCGGGCTCATGGGGGTGCCGAGCGGAATCGTGTGCATCGTCGTTTCTGAACTCGACACGCCCTATCAATCCCGTTTGGTGCGCCGTTTGGTGGAGCAACTGCAGGCGGAGGGCCGCATAGCGGTCGTGCTGGCGGCCTCGGTCGCCGCGTCCAGCCTGCAGGCCGCGCTGACGCGGGCGCTGAACTATCGCGCCGAAGCGACGGTCGTGCTGTCGGGCAGCCCGTCGCAGTCCATCGTGCGCACCTGCGTCGAAAGCGGCCAGCGCCTTCTCCTCATCAATCGCGACGACCGGATGGAGGGGACATACAATCTGCGCACGGACAACGAGATGGCGGCCCGTACCGCGTTGCACGCCTTTCTGCGTGCCGGCTGCCGACGGCTGGCCGTGGTCACTTCGCAGGCACGCACGCCGAGCCTGGTTGCTCGCGAAGAGGCTTTCCGCGCCGCCGCCGATGGCGAGGGGCTGGACGTGCGCGTGTGGGCGCAGGGGCCGACCGGTTATGCGAGCGGTCTTGCCGGGGCGAAGGCGCTTCTCGCGGGCCGGGACCGGCCGGACGCGGTGTTCTGTGTCACCGATCTGCTTGCCTGCGGCTTCATGGACGGCGCGCGTCAGAGCTTCGGCTTGCGGGTTCCTCAGGAAATTTGCGTCATCGGCTTTGACGATATCGACCAGGCAGAGTGGGAGGCGTATCGCCTGACGACGTTCCGGCCACCGCTGGACGAGATGGTTCGCCAGGTGGTGGATCTCGTGGTCATGCCGAACGGTTCTCTCGATGTCAGCAGGGAGAGCCTTTTGGAACCGACATTCGTCTGGCGCTCGTCGGTGAGGCCCGCGCACGCAGAAGCGTGATGCTACAGGCTTGTTCCATCACTCTTGGCGGGGCTCCGCAGTGTATGTGTTTTTGACGGATGTATCTTACTGTTGCAATAAATAATTACTAATGTAATATGAGCGGTGTTGCCGCATATGATTTTATATTTTGGCAACGAATAAGCTTAATAAATTAATATTTAAAAAATAATTGCAAACCCGTCGCTTTGGCGACGAGGGTTTGTTGGGTGGAAACTTATTATGTCATGTTCTGGCATTACAAATTCCGTCTTATTGTATTATGACGACTATCATACCCCGGTCGCGCCGATCGGACGCCTTTACAAGAATATATTTCCTTTGGAGATCCTGTTCGATGGTTCCGAGGGGCGGCGCGAGGCCGATTGCGACCACGCTGTCTGGGACAGGACCGACCTGTTCGTCGCCGAAGTCCTGACGCGGGCCATTCGTGCAAATGCGCGATACCAGGATGGTTACAACCTCTCCGCGGCCTTGTCCCGGCCCGCGCTGGCCAGCGTTGTCGCCGGCGTTATCCGCGAACGCGGCACAGACCTCCTGATCCATGGCTTTGCAGGTAACGATCAATTGCGGTTCGAAGCCGCGGTTCTGTCTCTGTGTCCCGACCTGAAGATCTCGTCGGTCGTTGACATTCTCGGAAGTCAGACCCGGGCAAATGAAAACGGATTTACCCGCAGCGGCAATATCTGGGGCGAGACGCTGGAAGCCGGCGTTCTGGCAGATCCCGGTCATAGCAGCAGGGAACTGGTTTTTCCCACAGCGGTGCTGGCGCAAGAACGCTCGACGATGATCGAGTTGCAGTTCGAAGCCGGGCTGCCGGTTGCGCTCGACAATCGTCGTCTGCCTCTCACTGAAATCATAGAGAGCCTCAACCGGATCGGGCGGGAAGGCGGTATCGGTTGGCATGATCTGGTGGAGGATGGCTATGTCGGACTGAAGTCCCGGGCCCTCTATTTCAGTCCTGCGGCGGACATCATCCTCGCGGCTCATTCAGATCTTACACGCTTCACCGGTTCGCGCGCGGACAACATGTTTCGCAAGATCGCCGAAGCAGAGTGGTCGCGCCTTGTCTACGACGCGGGGTGGTTCGATCCGTTGCGCGAAAATCTCGACGCCTATTTCGAGGCGGCCGACAGGTGGGCAACGGGCACGGTAACCATCGCCCTTCACTGCGGGCAAATTCGCGTCGTCGCCAGAACAAGCTTCCAGTCCCTCTACGACGAGACATTTGCGATCTACCGGGCCGGGCAGGATTTCGGCTCCGACCTGATCCGCGGTCTGCGTGACCAGGTGGTTCTAAACGGACAGATGAACATGCGCCGTAAGGAGGCAGTGAAATGCGACGTCTGATGTGTCCGCCGACCTATTTCGACATCGAATACGAAATCAACCCCTGGATGAATACCGCCAACAAGGTCGACCCGGAGCTGGCAAAAACCCAGTGGGACGACTTCGTCGCTGCGTTGAAAAGGCTTGGCGACGAGGTGGATTTCATCGAGCCCGACCCGCGTTGCCCGGATATGACGTTTGCCGGTGATGGCGGGCTGGTCGTCGACAATCATTTCGTTCCAAGCAACTTTCGGGTTCCCGAGCGCCGGCTCGAGGCCATGCACTATGTGAAGTGGTTCTCGGAAAAGGGCTATGAGATCGCCGAGTATGACGAGACTGTTTTTTTCGAGGGGCTTGGCGATGTCGTCTTTCATGGCAAGCGCGCGGTGCTTGGCCATGGGATACGCTCCGATATTCGATGCCTGGAGATCCTGAAGCGGTTTGTGCCGGATCTCGAGATCCTTTGCGAGATGCGAATTGTCGATGATCGCTTCTTTCATCTGGCGATGGCGCTCGCCTTTCTCGATGACGACACCGTCCTCTATTATCCCGATGCCTTCGATGCGGAGAGTGTCGAACGTCTGAAAGCGTCCGTCCCCAACGCCATTGCTGCCAGCACGGAAGACGCTTGCGAGTACTTCGCCTGCAACAATCTCGTCATCGGCCGGAAGGTTCTCATCGACAACGCGAGTGAGGGTCTTCGTGCGAAGCTCGCCGAGCATGGTTTCGAGTGCGTTGTCTGTCCGATGTCCGAATTCAAGAAGAGCGGCGGCTCGTTGAGGTGTCTTGTCCTCTCGTTCGTGGATACGGGAGGCGCATCGCAATGACGACGGTTCTCGGTATCAACGCGGTCTATCACGAAAGCTCCGTCGCTCTGGTGGTGGACGGTCGGCTGGTGTCGGCGGTGGAAGAGGAGCGGTTCAACCGGGTAAAGCACGCCAAGCCTGCACGCGTGGACAACGCCGATGAGCTTCCCGTTCGCGCGATCAAATGGTCTCTTTCGCATCATGGTGTTGACGTGGCAACGATTGACGCCGTTGGTCTTTCCTTTTCCCCCGCGCTGCGGCGTGCCGCGTTTCACGAGGATCCGCTCGGGCGGGAGGGCAGTTGGGGGAGTCTTTCGGGTGAGCAGGCGTTCATGGCCAGTCTTGAAGCCACGCCGGCGGCTGTGCGTGCCGCGCTGGGGCCGCGCTTTCAAGGGGACATCGTTCCCATTCCGCACCATCTGTGTCATGCGGCATCCGCATTCTATCCCTCCGATTATGACGATGCGGGCGTGCTCGTGGTCGACGGGATCGCTGAGAATGCCTGCGCCGCGATCTTCGATGCGGACGCGGACGGGCTCAGGGAGGTCGACACGGTCGACTATCCGCATTCGCTTGGCTTCCTGTGGGAGAAATTCAGCGAGTATTTCGGGTTCACCGAATATGATGCCTGCAAGAGCATGGGGCTTGCTGCCTATGGCGATCCGACCCGGTTTCGCGAGGCGGTTGGAGCGATCCTGACCGTCGAGAGTGATGGGCGCTACCGCGTCGATGACGAGATCCTGCGGTTTCGTCTTCCCGAGTTCGCGCCCATGGAGACGCATTTCGGGCCCCGGCGGCGCAAGGGGGAAGAGTTCCGGCAGGCCCATTACGACATTGCGGCCAGCCTTCAGGAAAAAACCGACGAGGCCATGATCGCGCTCGTCAGGCGAACGCTTGATCTGACCGGTCGAAGCCGCCTGTGTCTTGCCGGTGGCGTCGCGCTCAACTGCGTTTCCAATACAGCGATCCGAGAAGCGTTTCCGGATTTGGAAATCTTCATTCCCACGGCTCCGAACGACGCGGGGACGGCGATGGGAGCCGCCTTGCACCTGGCTGCCCGGTTCGCTCCTGAGCGACAGGCGAAGCCGTTGCTATCGGCGCGCGCCTATCTCGGTCCAAGCTATGGCGATATTCCCGTTCCGTCGCAAATCGCGGCCGACGCCCCGCCAGCCGGTTGTTCCTTCGATGAGCTTTGTGCGGACGTCGTGGATCTTCTTTGTGAGGGAAAAGTCGTCGGCTGGTTTCAGGGGGCGATGGAATTCGGGCCGAGGGCCCTCGGAAATCGGTCGCTGCTCGCCGATCCGCGGCGGGCCGACATGCGCGACATCCTGAACCGCAAGGTCAAGCATCGGGAGATCTTCCGCCCATTCGCGCCGAGTGTTCTCAAGGATCAGGCCGGTGACTGGTTTGAACTTGGCAAGGACAGCATGAGCTACGGCTACATGCTGTTTGCGGTGAAGGTTCGCGAAGGGCAAGGGGAGCGGATCCCGGCTGTTCTTCATGCCGACGGGACGGCGCGGGTACAGTTGGTCTCCAGAGAGCAGAACCCGGAATTCTGTCGATTGATCGAGGCCTTCGCCCGTCGCACCGGTGTGCCCATGCTCCTCAATACTTCTTTCAACGACAACGAGCCCATCGTGTGCAGCCCCGAGGATGCGCTGAACACGTTCCGCAAAACGTCGATCGACGCGCTGGTGCTTGGTACCAACCTGATCCGGCGCTCCGCTATGGTAGAGGTCGTGTGATGAGCGACGTCGTGACCGTTGTGACCGACAGTCCAGCCTCTACTCAAGAGGACGCGCCCGATAGCAGGGTGCGCGTGGAAGAGAGAGTCTGCGGGTGGCTCTCGGCGGTTTCGCTCGAGGATCGGGAGATCGAGCTCTTCGACGGTGAGCGGTCGCGGCGTTTCACGATGGATGAGGTCGCGGCGCCAGCCGACCAACGTCTGTGCCCCGGTTCCGCCGTGGAAGTCCGGTTTACGGAGATGGGCGAGGCGGTTCCCTGCGCGCGTGGAGTACGGGTACTCGGCGCGGCGACGCCGTCGGCGAACGACAGGGCGGCGGACCGCCGGTTTCTGGAATTTCGCGATCAAGCATTCCACGACCGTTTGATGTTTCGCCACCAGGTGTGGCTGGCCCTGTCCAATCTCCTCTCGCAGCGCGGGTTTCTACATATTGAAACCCCGATCCTGTCGCATCCGTCCACGAGCGGGGCACAGGAATTCTTGACGACCTCGCGCAAGACGGGCCAATCCTATGCTTTGCCGCAGTCGCCGCAGGTTTATGGTCATCTGCTCGCTATCGGCGGGGTTCGGCGTTATTTCCAGTGGGCGCGCTGCTTCCGCGACGAGGATCTCAGATCCAACCGGCAACCGGAATTCACCCAGCTTCATCTGGAAATGGCCTTTGTGGACCGAGACACCCTCAAGGGCGTTATCGAGGAGATCGTGGCCTGCGCTTTTGAGCTGGCGGGCCGGACCTGTGCCACGCCCCTCCACATGACCTTTGATCAGGCGATGGCACAATTCGGGTCCGACAAGCCGGACATGCGGTTTGCTTGTGATTTCCGACAACTTCCAGTTCGTCTTGATGAGGGCGGGGAGGGTCTGTTCATTGCGGCTCTGCCCGCAGGGTTGACCTTATCGCGGGGTCTTGAGGAGAAAGCGGCTGCACTGGCGCAAAAGCGCAAGGTCCGGTTTGTCACGAGTTGCCGATTTGATGCGCTGAATGGTGCCAGTTTGCCGCTTCAGTGCGATCTGGACACACTACGCGCGCGGCTGCAGACGGGTAACGGCGAGGTTGTCGACGGCAATGATGTGCTGGTCTTTGCCGGCGATTGGCGGCAGCACCTGAGGATTTCGAGGGCTCTTTACAAACTGTTCAAGGAAGAGACCACGACCACCAGTGCGATGGACAGCCTGGTCTGGGTCACGGGTTTTCCCATGTTCGAACCGGATACGGAGCAAAAGGGGCGCCTTCGGTGCGCCTGCCATCCGTTCCTGCAGCCCGAAGATGAGGCCGCCTTTCTCGCTGCCACACGCAATGCGGAATATCTCGCGTTGCGTGGTCAAGCCCTCGATCTCGTGTTGAACGGAGAGGAGTTGGGGTCGGGATCCATGCTGATTAGCGACAAGGCGATCCAGACCCGTCTCTTCAATGTCCTCGGCCAGTCGAAGGCCGAGATACGGCAACATTTTGGCGCGATGGTTGACGCGTTGCAGACGGGCGCGCCGCCGATCGGCGGCTTCGGGCTTGGCTTTGACAGGCTCGTGGCCGGGCTGACTGATTGCCCTCATATCCGTGATGTCATGGCCTTTCCCAAGAGCAAGCAAGGAAAATGCATGGCTTTTGGTTCGCTCAACGACAGTTAGGTCGCGTTTTGCTCATACGGTGAGCAAGAGGCAAGAATTCAGGAGACAAGAGATAAGCCGAAGTGGCGAAACTGGTAAACGCGCAGGACTCTAAATCCTGTTGTTCGGGGTAGCCTTTGACTTGAGGTATATGCGCGGAAACTGCCGAGCATGCGAGCTGGCCCAATGGTTCTTTGTCAGGCCGGTAAGACGAAAAGTGGTTGGGGCGTGCGGCCGGAGACTCGACCGGCGCTGGCGTTTCCATCGAGAAGCCGCAGGACGTCTGACCCCTCGCATATTTGCACCTTGGTCAACGAAAGGCCCTGAATTTGCGGGTTCGATCCCCGTCTTCGGCGCCAATTTTCAGGAACATCGTAACGTGCAGCGGCGATGTCGCAGGCAGCTGCGGAAAGGAGGTGATTTAATGGCTCTTTAGATGGTTTAGATGGCGCGCACCGTTGCCACCTAGCTGGAGTAGGCCCGCACGACGTAGCTCGTCGGCGTCTAGCTGGTCTAGGCGGCATAGGCAACCCAGGCCCTTCATATGTAGAAGCAGGCCTAGGGCGCTTAGGTCGATGTCTAGAAGGTCTAGATGGAACGCGCTTAGGCCGTTTAGGCACTTCAGGCTTAGCAGGGGAAAAAGTAATCCCTCACGTGAAGCCGGTTGACACCGACATCCCACGAACTGGGCGGTGACGCTTGTGTTCCTCGCGGCGCTCGAATGGAGGCCTTGCCCCTTCCTGCAGACCGCGGAACAACATGTGGCCGACAGCATTCGTGCCAGCTCATACGGGCAAAACCGTGAACGGCATTGGGCAATCGCCATTCGCGAATTGGGTGAGAAATTTGATCATTGGGCGACCGGATGCCGGGAAACCGGTATCCGGTCCTTTCCCTTTCGGGTTCCGCAGGCGCTTGTCGTGCCGCCTGGGAAGCGGTGTTGGCCGAGTTCTGGCGATAGCTTTACGCGTCGAGCAAGGTTTCCGGCAGGGGCAGGCCCATCATCATGTACAAGGCGTCGACACTGGTCCGCCCGCCGCCTTCGACGGTGTTAACGGTGCATCCGAGATCGCCAGCGATCCGGTTCATGACTGAAGGCGCGGACGAGCGAGCGGGAAGGGCAAAGCCGTTCCGTTTCAGCCAATCGGGTGAATAGATGGTGTCCAGGTAACGATCTGCGCCATCGGGAAGGATGCCGACGATGACATCATTCGCTGACGCTTCCTCACACAGGCGGTAGAGATCGTGCAGAACCCAACCAGCCGTCCCTCCCACCAGCACGCCCGTCTCGTCGGCGAACCGATAGATCGCCGAAATCGCCTCCGCATCGGTGACATGGGTACTCGTGTCGACGATCGAGATATCGAGATTGGCCGGAATGAAGGACAGTCCGCCGCCCTGTATCAGAAAGTTGCCGCGCTCCCCGCCGAAAATCACCGATCCCCGGGGTTCCACGGCGCGGATCTCGATACCTGGTTTTCGAGCTTTCAGGAAATGACCCACACCCGTTATCGTGCCACAGGTGCCGACCGCTGCAACAATGCGTGTCACCTCGCCGCCCGTTTGCTCCCATATTTCCGGGCCGGTTCCCAGTTCGTGCGCCAGGGGATTGTCGGGATTGGAGAATTGCGAGGTCGAAATCGCATCGGGCAGCTCCGCCGCCAGGGTGTCGGCAATAGCGATCCTCAATTCCACGGAATCAAAGCCCGGAGGCGTCGGTGGCAGATAGATAATATGGGCACCCAAAGCCGCGATGCGGGTCAGCTTTCCCGCAGGTACGTTTTGGTCGCAGACCGCATAGACGGTGTAGCCCTTGCTGCGCGCAATCATCGCCAGGCCAACCGCGGTGTTTCCCGAGGAACTTTCAATAATCGACATTCCAGGGTGCAGCTGCCCACGCGCTTCCGCTTCCTCGATCATGGTGAGCGCAATTCTGTCCTTGATGCTGCCACCGGGATTGAGCTGTTCGAGTTTCGCCATAATACGGGCGCCGCGCCTGTTCTTGATACCGACTACCGGGGTATTTCCAATCTTCAAATCCATGTTCTCGCCTCCCTGGAAACAAATATAAGAATCTCGCGTATGCTGCTGAACTGCAGAATAATATTATATTCACAAAAATATAATTGTAAAACATGTAAATAACATAATGAAAAATAATTTTTAAGTGAATAAGAAGATGTAATAATTCAGAATATATTTGTGTTTCTTGGAATATTTTGTCGATGATATTATAGAAGGGTGCGGCGATCGCCCTAATACAAGCTCTTTCTGGCATATCAGGCAAGCAGGTAGCTCGTTGACCACAGAGGCAATGGCATTTTCTACGAGCCGACAGACAGCGCTGAGGCTGAGCTACCTCCCCGAAATTCGGACGCCGACATAAGCTATGATTTGCAGGCTTCTGGTCTTCGACGAGAAGGCGATCAGCGATGTCGAAACGCAAGCAGCACGCGCCGGAGTTCAAGGCCACGGTCGCGCTGGAAGCCCTGAAGGGTGAGGAGACGGCGACCTAGGTTGAGGACTCATTCAAATCCAAGCGATGATGATGGAAACGAGGGCGAGAGCAGCCAAATAGTTTCTGGCGAGCCTGTCGTATCGAGTTGCGACGCGGCGCCAGTTCTTGAGCCTGCCGAACAGGCGTTCGATGACGTTTCTGCGCCTGTAAGCCTTCTGATCCAAAGGATAGGGCGTTCGCCGTGCGGCGCTTGAGGGAATGATGGCCTTGATGTTCTTCTGCTTGAGCCAGTTGCGCAGGCTATCGGCATCGTAGGCCTTGTCAGCCAGTAACCGGCGCGGCGGAGCGAACCCTTCCAGAAGCGGAATGGCGAGCGATGTATCTGCGACATTGCCGGGGGCGTGCCCGTGGCCTGAGCCGCGGTGACGATGTCGTCCATCATCGCGTTCATGCGGGTAAGCTCGGCCTGAAAGAGCCGCTTCAGCTTGTCTTTGGTCATCGATGCGCATGGCTGTCGGAGTTTCAGTTCGGCAAGCAGCGTGTTGAGCCGCAGCGCCATGTAGCGCGCGTGGTCATGGTCGGACTGCCTCAGACTGAATGACAGCTTCTGGTTAAGGTCGGCTTGAGAAATATGCCGAGGCAGGCGAGGGCGCCAATACCAGATGTTACCGCGGCGCTGGAGGTTTGGGACTGCGTGATATCGAGCCGTTGCCCAATGTTTCCGAAAGCTCGGACGGCCCCCGATGGGGACCAGTCCTGGGCATCAGTTATGGGCATCAGTCGGTCGATTCAGCCGATAATCCGGAGTGCTTGTCCGAATTTCATCAATGATATCAATGCGTTGGAAAGAGTTGGCTGGGGAACCTGGATTCGAACCAGGACTAACAGAGTCAGAGTCTGCGGGTCTACCGTTAACCTATTCCCCAGTGATCGCTGAAAGAAACATGCTCAAGTCATTCAACACGCTGTTCTTTCAACACTTTGCGAAACGGCTTCAATTCCAATTTCGCTGCCCTCCGACGTCGTCGCCAGTGAACGGGGCGCCTTATAGCGTGGAGGTGAGAGACAATCAACCACTCCATTCACTGTTTTCGACAAGGATGTGTTCCCGGACGGAACGATGTGCCCAACACTCCACCAGCAAACGTGGGAGAACGTCGCCAGATTTCAACCCGGACACATTTCCGGACGGGTTCCCGAAACAAGTGATTTGGTGGCGGGAGGGGAACAATCCGTGCCCGGAATCGGCATCCGACGATCGGGTTGTATGGCATCCGATTTCGTCAGTTCTCATGATGGTCGGCTTGCCGGTTGCGGCCGAGGGAAGAGGTGATAGACTTGTGCACAACTAAGCAACTGTAGGTCGCCGAAGCCGCTCCGTTGCAGGAAGCGCCGCGCGATCAAGAGGTTCGAGACCTTGAGCGATTCGGAAGACGGCGGGCCCGCCCGCCAGCCTTCCGCCAACGCGAACACGAAAAGCGCGCACAAGCGAGCGAAACGCCGCAAGCGCGCCCGGGCCCGCAAGTCGGGCAAACGTGTCGGAACCGATGCGTCTGTGTCGAAAGGCGGGCTTCAAGCCGGCCCGAAGACGCAGGCTCAGGCTGATTCCGATGGGTGTTCGCCGGGTGGAGAGCGCAAGCAGAAAACCAAACGTCGCCGGAATCGGCGGCATGGCGGCGTCGGTGCATCCGGGGCCCGTCCGTTGTCGGTCGCGGGCAAAGAAGCCGCGGGCACCGTTGCCGGGGGGGGCGCTGCCGCCGGGATCGTGACGCGCGTTGCTGCGGGCGGTTCCACGAATGGTCAATCGACACGGGCCGGGGATTGCGGACCTCGCCGCGATCGGCCGGTCGTTGCCGCTGATGCACGACGTCGGGAATCGCCGCACAGGTCCGGCCTTCAAAAGGAATGGCACTCGAATGTGGGGGGCGCTGAAGCCTCCGTGCGACCGGCTGCAGGCGAGGTGCGGCTGGCGAGGGCAGAGCGAAATCCGCGTGCGGGTGGCTATCGCGGCATTCTCTATGCGGCGCTCGACCTTGGAACCAACAATTGCCGCCTTCTCGTCGCCAAACCGGAAGGTCGCGCGTTTCGTGTGGTCGACGCCTACTCGCGCATCGTGCGGCTCGGTGAGGGGATCGGCGCCTCTCACCGGCTTTCCGATGCCGCGATGGAGCGTGCTGTCGAGGCGTTGGCGGTTTGCCGGGACAAGCTGGTTCAGTGCGGCAGTCCCGTGCGCATGCGGCTGATCGCGACCGAAGCATGCCGCGCGGCGGAAAACGGGCCACTGTTCATCGAACGGGTCCGAAAGGAGACGGGGCTTTCGCTCGAGATCGTCACGAGAGAGACGGAAGCACGGCTCGCCGTCGCTGGGTGTACGTCTCTCGTGGCTCCGGATGCAGATGGCGTGGTGCTTTTCGATATCGGAGGCGGGTCGTCGGAACTCGTCTGGCTCGACCTTCGCAACCGGTGTGGCGCTCGCGGCCTTGCGCTAACGCGGTTCATCCGTCATTGGACTTCGCTGCCGCTCGGCGTGGTGACGCTCGCGGAGCGTCACGGCGGCACCCAGGTCGGGCCTGAATGCTTCGAGGCGATGGTGGAGGACGTGTCGCAACACCTGACTTCCTTCACGATGGGCTCGATGCTGAGCGAGGCGATCAGTTCAGGCGATGTTCATATGCTGGGGACCTCCGGCACTGTGACGACGCTTGCCGGCGTCCATCTCGGACTGGAACGCTACGACCGGCGACGGGTGGATGGGGCATGGCTCGCGGATGCTGATGTTTCCGCGATGATCGCCAGGCTGCTCGCGATGCCTTATGAGGAGCGCGTGGACAATCCCTGCATCGGTGCGGATCGCGCCGATCTCGTGCTTGCAGGTTGCGCGATACTTGAAGCCATCAGGCGGCGCTGGCCATGCAAGAGGCTTCGCGTTGCGGATCGCGGCTTGCGCGAGGGCATCCTGATGGAACTGATGGCGGCGGACCGCAAGGGTCGCACGTCGGGTCGCTCGCGCCACTGACCGGGCCGAAGTGTGACCGATACGAATCTGATTTTGGAGCGGAAATGAGCGGCGACGACAAACGCGGAAGTGGCGACCGGGGAATGCATGTGCGGGTGAAGACCGCACGCGGGCGCCGGTCTTCGTCCACGAGGTGGCTGCAGCGCCAGCTGAATGACCCCTATGTGCGGCGTGCGAAGCAGGAAGGCTATCGCTCGCGCGCCGTCTTCAAACTTCTGGAAATCAACGAAAAGCACGATTTCATCAAACCCGGCATGCGGGTGGTGGACCTTGGCGCCGCGCCCGGCGGCTGGAGCCAGATCGTCGCCGATCGCGTCGGGTCCACGGATGAGGATCCTCATGTGGTCGCGATCGATTTCCTCGACATGGACGAGATCCCCGGTGTCATCTTCCTGAAAAAGGACTTTCTGGACGATGATGCCCCCGACGCGCTGAAAAATGCGCTGGGTGGCCACAAGGCAGATCTCGTGCTGTCCGACATGGCCGCGCCGACCACGGGCCACAAGCAGACGGACCATTTGCGCACGACGCATCTGTTCGAGGTGGCCGCAGATTTTGCCCGCGAGGTGCTGGTGCCCGGCGGGGTTTTTCTTTCCAAGGTCTTTCGTGGCGGCACGGAGAACGCGCTGCTGGCGGAACTGAAGAAGGAATATGTCTCCGTGCACCATCTCAAGCCGCCGTCCAGCCGCAAGGAAAGTCCGGAGCTTTTCGTTCTCGCCAAGGGGTTTCGCGGTAAGGCGGAAGACTGACGCGGGCTGTCATGGGAGGCGCGGGCACAAAGGCCCTCATGTGGTGCTCTCAGGTTCGCGGATCCGAGGGTGGTCTGTTCACGCCTCCAACGGTCGCGGCATGGCCTGAGACAGCCTGCCCCGCATCGGCCTCCAGCCGTGCGAAGGCGAGGGCGGACGTCGCCACCAACGCCCCGACGCAAAGAAACGCGATCGAGTAGTCGCTTTCAGCTGCTGTCTGCTCGCTCCGCAGATAGGGCAGAACCTGCAATATAAGCGCGCCGATACTGACGCCGATCGAGAGCGACAGTTGCTGCACCATTGCCGAAAACCCGGTTGCCCGGCTCATCTGCGCGTCGTCGAGGTCGGCGAAGCCGATGGCGTTGAGCGCCGTGAACTGCAGCGAACGGAAGAACCCGCCAACGAACAGCACCAACAGCATGACGAAGGCCGGTGTGGTGTCACTGAACGCCGCCACGATCGCGATCGAGACACCTGCTATCGCCGCGTTCCAGGTCAGGGTCTTGCGAAATCCTGCCGTGGCGAGGGCGCGCGGGGCGACGAACTTCATGGCGATGGCGCCGGCCGCGGCGGAAAAGGTGATGAGACCAGAGGAGAGCGCGGAGCGGCCGTAGGCTTGCTGAAGCATCAGCGGCAACAAGAACGGGATCGCGCCGATGCCAATGCGGAAAAGCGAGCCCGCGAAGATCGAGACACGAAACGTCGATATCTTGAGGAGCGACAGGTCGATGATCGGCGCCTGATGCCGCCGGGCGTGCCTGGCGTAGAGGAGTGCTGAGATGATGCCGATCGCCAGCAGCCCGTATCCGGGCAGCGTCGCTGTGCCCGAGCGAGGCGCGAGTTCAAGTCCGAACAGGATACCGCCAACGGCCGTGGCGGACAGGACGAAGCCGATGCGATCGAATTTCGCGATGTCGGGCGCCCGCAGGTTTTCGAAAAAGATGGTGGCCAGCAATATGCCGATGAGTCCGATGGGCACGTTGATCCAGAAAATCCAGGGCCAGCTTGCGTATGTAACCAGGAACCCGCCCAATGGCGGGCCGACCACCGGGCCGAGCAGGGCGGGCACCGAAACCCATGTCATCGCCTGTACCAGCGAGGATTTGGGAACGGCGCGCAACAACGCGAGACGTGCCACCGGGACCATCATCGCTCCGCCCAGTCCCTGGACGATGCGCATGAGAACCAGCTCCAGGATCGATGTGGAATAGCCGCAGCCAACGGATGCGCCGACGAAAACAACGATGGCCACCCGCAACACGTTGCGCGTCCCGTATCGATCCGCGATCCAGCCGCTCATGGGCATGAAGATGGCGAGTGCGATCAGGTAGGACGTCATCGCCAGATGCAAACGCACGGGATCGAGATCGAAGTCGCGTCCGATCGCCGGCAGGGCTGTACCCAGAACGCTGGAATCCAGCGTCTGCATGAACAGCGCGCAAGCTACGGTGAGGGCGACGATGCGTTGTCGGGGAGTCAACGGAAGGGTCCTGATTCCAAGCGATCGTGTGACGACAGGGACCGCACTTCCATTGCGGATGCCGTCACGGCCAGCCGGCTTTCTTGTTCGTGGTGATGGGAAGCGATGGCGGGGGGCTGGCGTTCCATCTCCAGCTTATGACAGAATTTAGGCGCTCTGTCGCATCCGGCAAGCGACGTCTTATCCGCTCTCGCGACGCGGGGGCAAGGCCGCTGCCGCGTCGATTACGCTTTCCATCATTGGGCGTGCATGGTATTGACCCGCGCCAACTCCTCCGGGACCGCAGAGATTCGGCGCCCGCCCGTCTTCCTCCCAAGGCGAGCGGCGCGAGCCGTTTTATTTAAGGGGACTTGGCGATGCCTGCCTTCTACGAACCTTCCCAAAGCCGCGAAGCACTCACATTCGATGATGTGCTGCTTTTGCCGGGGCACTCCGAAGTGCTTCCCGGCGAGACGGATTTGCGCTCGCGCGTTACCCGCGCCATTGAACTCAACCTGCCTATTCTCTCGTCCGCGATGGATACGGTGACCGAATCGAAGCTGGCCATTGCCATGGCCCAGGCCGGCGGCATCGGTGTCATTCACAAGAACATGACCCATGACCAGCAGTCGGAGGAAGTCCGCCAGGTCAAGAAGTTCGAGTCGGGCATGGTTGTGAACCCGGTGGTGATCGGGCCAGACGCGACCTTGAAGGACGCGCTGGACCTGATGGAACGGCACAAGATTTCCGGCATTCCCGTCGTCGAGAATGGCGGCGCAGGCGGCCAGCATGTGGGCCGGCTCGTCGGTATCCTCACCAATCGTGATGTCCGCTTCGCCTCAAATCCCGAGCAGCGCATTTATGAGCTCATGACGCGGGAAGGGCTGGTCACGGTCCGGGAAACGGTTTGCCAGGAAGAAGCAAAACGGCTTCTTCACCAGCACCGGATCGAGAAGCTGCTCGTGGTCAACGCGGATTACGACTGCATCGGTCTCGTGACCGTGAAGGACATCGAGAAGGCGCATCTCAATCCGAACGCGTCCAAGGACGCTCAGGGCCGGTTGCTCGTTGCTGCGGCGACCAGTGTCGGTGACGAAGGATTTTCGCGGGCGGAACGGCTGATCGAAGCGGGCGTCGATTTGCTCGTCGTCGATACCGCGCACGGTCATTCGCAGCGCGTTCTGGAAACGGTAACGCAGGTCAAGAAGCTCTCCAACGCGGTGCAGGTGCTGGCCGGCAACGTGGCGACCGCCGATGCGACAAAGGCGCTGATCGATGCGGGGGCGGATGCGGTCAAGGTCGGCATCGGCCCGGGGTCGATCTGCACGACGCGTATCGTCGCGGGCGTGGGTATGCCCCAGCTTTCCGCCATTCTTGAAGCGGTTGCGGTTGCGAACAAGGAAGGCGTTCCTATCATAGCCGATGGCGGCATCAAGTACTCCGGCGATCTGGCGAAGGCCCTGGCCGCAGGCGCCTCTTGTGCGATGATCGGTTCGCTGTTGGCCGGGACGGACGAAAGCCCCGGTGAGGTTTATCTGCACCAGGGGCGCTCCTATAAGGCCTATCGCGGAATGGGCTCGGTGGGTGCCATGGCACGCGGGTCTGCCGACCGGTACTTCCAGGCGGAGGTGCGCGACACACTGAAGCTTGTGCCGGAAGGCATCGAAGGGCAGGTGCCCTACAAGGGCGCTCTTTCCAGTGTGTTGCACCAACTTGCGGGTGGACTGCGGGCTGCAATGGGGTATACGGGCGCGAAAACGCTCACGGACTTTCAGGAGAAAGCCCGCTTCGTGCGCATCACGTCTGCTTCGTTGCGCGAGAGCCATGCGCACGATGTCACGATCACGCGCGAAAGCCCGAACTACCCCTCGCATATCTGACGGCGAGGGGCTGCGGACACGTCTAACGCGCCGCGTGCGCAAAGGGATCATGGTATGAAGGACGGCGGTCGCCTTGCGGCGGCAATCGAGGTCATCGAGGATATCGAAAACCGGCGCCGCCCGGTGCAGGAAGCGTTGAAGGATTGGGGCACGAGCCACCGTTTCGCCGGATCCGGCGATCGTACGGTCATCGGCAACCTGGTCTTCGACGTCCTGCGCAAACGATCCTCGCTTGCCTGGCGCATGGGCTCGGAGAGTGCGCGCGACCTGGTTTTGGGGGTCTACGCGCTCGAGTGGGGCAACGACGTCGCGGCGGTGGAGAGAGCCCTCGCGGACGATCGGCATGCGCCTGATCTCTTGAGCGACAAGGAAAAGGCGGCGATTGCCGCCAACTCCCTTGAAGGCGCACCGGATTGGGTGAGAGCTGATATCCCGGAATGGCTCTGGCCATCGTTTTCGGACAATTTCGATGACGAGGCCGTTGCCGAAGGCGCTGCGCTTTCGGAGAGGGCTCCCATCGATCTGCGCGTCAATACGTTGAAGGCGACCCGCGAGAAGGTATTGAAACGGCTGGGATCCTTGGGAGCCGAGCCGACCTTGATCGCGTCGACCGGCGTACGTCTGAAGCCGCGCCCAGGGGCTGCGCGCATGCCGCATGTCCAGGCGGAAGAGGGCTACCGCAAGGGGTGGTTCGAGCTTCAGGACGAAGCGAGCCAGATTGCTGCGTTGCTTGTGTTCGCACAGGCCGGAGAACAGGTGCTGGATTTCTGCGCGGGCGGTGGTGGCAAGACGCTGGCGCTGGCGGCCGCGATGGAAAACCGGGGCCAGATCTATGCCTACGACAGCGACAAGCTGAGGTTGGCGCCGATCCATGAACGCATCGCGCGCGCCGGTGCGCGCAACATTCAGGTGCGCCAGCCATCCGAAGGCGCGCTGGACGATCTGGTGGGCCGCATGGACCGGGTTCTGGTCGATGCGCCTTGCACCGGCACCGGCGTGTGGCGGCGGAGGCCGGACGCCAAGTGGCGGCTTACCGAACCCGCGCTCGAAGACCGCATCGCCGAACAGGAGCAGGCGCTCGGCATCGCGTCCGCCTTCGTCAAGCCGGGTGGTTTTCTCATCTACGCCACCTGTTCGGTTTTGGCGGAGGAAAATGAGGAACAGGTCTACCGCTTTACCGAAGCGAACGAGGACTTCGAGATCGTCTCGGTCGGGGAGGTGTGGCAAGACACGTTCGGTTTCGACAAGCCGCATCCCTGGTCCGCGGACATGAAGACCATCACCATGACGCCCGCTTCCACCGGCACGGACGGCTTCTTTGTCGCCGTGATGACCAAGAACGCATGAACGTTCTGCCGATTTACGCTCCCTCTCGCCACGAACAGGCCGCTCAATGACCGATCGCATTCTCATCATCGACTTCGGTTCCCAGGTTACACAGCTCATCGCCCGGCGCCTGAGAGAGCTCAATGTCTATTGCGAGATCCATCCGTTCCAAAAGGTCGACGACGCCTTTCTCGCCGATTTCAACCCGAAGGCGATCGTCCTGTCCGGCGGGCCGGCTTCGGTCTTCGCCGAAGGGGCGCCCTTGCCGCCGCCGGCAGTATTCGAGATCGGCGTTCCCGTGCTGGGGATCTGCTACGGCCAGCAGGCTATGATGTACATGCTCGGCGGAACCGTTGAGCGCGGTCACAAGACGGCAGAGTTCGGTCGCGCCTATGTTGTTCCCAAGAACGGCAAGCTCGACCTGCTGAAGGGCTGGTTCGAAGGGGAGCGCGAGCAGGTCTGGATGAGCCACGGCGATCACGTCAGCGAGATCGCCCCGGGCTTCGAGGTTTATGGCACATCGCCCAACGCGCCCTTTGCCATAACGGCTGATGTGGCGCGTCACTTCTACGCGGTGCAGTTTCACCCTGAGGTACACCACACTCCGAACGGCAAGACGCTTTACGAGAACTTCGTCGAGGTCGCCGGCTGCAAGCGCGACTGGACGATGGGGCACTACCGGGCGGAAGCGATCGCCCGTATCCGTGAGCAGGTGGGCGACAAGAAGGTTATCTGCGGCCTGTCGGGCGGAGTCGACAGCTCCGTGGCGGCGGTCCTCATCCACGAGGCGATCGGCGAGCAGTTGACCTGTGTCTTTGTCGACCATGGACTGCTGCGGCTGAACGAGGCCGAAGAGGTCGTGACCATGTTCCGCGACCACTACAACATGCGGCTCATCCATGCCGAGGAGCAGGACCTGTTCCTCAATGCGCTGGAAGGCGTTTCTGATCCCGAGGTCAAGCGCAAGACGATCGGCAAGCTGTTCATCGACGTGTTCCAGAAGCACGCGAGCGAGATCGACGGTGCGGAATTCCTGGCGCAAGGCACGCTCTATCCGGACGTGATCGAAAGCGTGTCGTTCTCCGGCGGTCCATCGGTGACGATCAAGTCGCATCACAATGTGGGCGGCCTGCCGGAGAAGATGGGGCTGAAGCTTGTCGAGCCGCTGCGCGAACTCTTCAAGGACGAAGTTCGTGAGCTTGGCCGTGAGCTTGGTCTTCCGGATCACTTTATCGGCCGGCACCCGTTCCCGGGGCCGGGGCTTGCCATCCGCTGCCCGGGTGAGATCACTCGGGAGAAGCTGGAGATCCTGCGCCAGGCGGATGCCGTTTTCATCGACCAGATCCGCAAGCACGGTCTTTACGATGCCATCTGGCAGGCTTTCGTGGCGATCCTGCCGGTGCGTACGGTCGGTGTGATGGGCGATGGTCGCACCTACGACTACGCCTGCGCCCTGCGCGCCGTGACCTCGGTCGACGGCATGACGGCGGATTACTATCCGTTCGGCCATGAGTTCCTGGGCGAAACGGCGACCCGGATCATCAACGAGGTGAAGGGCATCAACCGCTGCACCTACGACATCACCTCCAAGCCCCCGGGAACCATTGAGTGGGAATGATTCAGGCCCCTCCAAACGCCGCCGATTTTACGCTGAAATACGATCTAACACACTGAAAATAAAAATAAATTACTCCTGTGTCTATCGATATCTATCGGTGGGCATAGATCGTATTCGGCGGCCTCGCTGACGGGCCTCGCCCCCATTGATCAACCGGAAAAACGAAAGTACCGTCAGGAGCAATGAGGCTCATGACGGTACTTTTTTCGATTTAAGGCGCTGAAGTATAAGCGTTTTATGCGCCATCGGCCTCCAAAAACCGCGTGACGGTACTTTTCCGCGAGGAGACCCGAAATGTTGACCGATGCAGCACTTAAGTGCCTGAAACCAAAAGCCAAAATGTACAAGGTATCCGATCGTGACGGCATGTATGTGCGCGTCGCACCGTCGGGCGCCATCTCGTTCAGGCTCGACTATCGGCTGAACGGCAGGCGGGAGACCGTCTATCTCGGTAGGTATGCCCGTGACGGGATATCGCTCGCCAGGGCTCGCGAGTTATGCATCGATGCGCGCCGGGCGATCGCCGAGGGGCGGTCTCCCGCCATCGAGAAGCAGCGGGAGAAGCGCCGGATCAAGGAAGCAAAGAGCTTCGGCCAGTTCGGCGAGAAATGGCTGACCAATGCGACCATGGCCGACAGCACGCGTGCGATGCGTCGCTCTATCTTTGAGCGCGAACTCATGCCCGTCTGGCGGAATCGTCTCCTGACAGAGATCACTCCCGATGATCTGCGCGCTCACTGCGGCAAGATCGTCGAACGGGGAGCGCCTGCCACCGCCATTCACGTGAGGGATATCCTGAAGCAAATCTACGGCTTCGCCATTCTCCACGGTGAGAAGGTCGCCAACCCGGCCGATGACGTAGGCCCGGCCTCGATCGCCACTTTTACGCCAAAGGACCGCGCGCTTTCGCCCGCCGAGATCCGCATCATGTTCAAACAGCTCGAGCATGTCGCGACGCTACCGACAATCCGCCTCGGCATGAAACTTTTCCTCCTCACAATGGTCCGGAAAAGTGAGTTGCAGGATGCGGTGTGGGACGAGATCGATTTCGACAACGCCGTCTGGACGATCCCGAAGGAGCGCATGAAGCGGTCGAAGCCGCACAACGTCTACCTGTGCCGACAGACGTTGGACATCATGATCGCGCTCAAGACCTGTTCCGGCAATTCCCGATATCTGTTGCCGTCCCGGTACGACGCGGACGCGCCGATGTCGCGTGCGACCTTCAACCGCATCACCTACGCCGTCGTCGAACAGGCCAAAAAGGAGGGGCTGCCGCTCGAGCCTTTCACGGTCCATGATCTGCGGCGAACGGGCTCGACGCTGCTAAATGAGCTGGGCTTTAACAGCGACTGGATCGAAAAGTGCCTGGCGCACGAGGACGGGCGTTCATCGCGCGGCGTCTACAACAAGGCCGAATATGAGGTGCAGCGCCGGCATATGATGCAGCAGTGGGCGGATACCGTCGACGCCTGGATCGACGGTCGGAAGCACGCCCCAACGCTTCTGCCGCAAGCTATGCCCTTGATGGAGCTTGATCCCGCCCTTTGACGGGGCGGGTTTTCCGCTTGGTGACATCAGGGTGTTGTGCCCGCCGGATCGGCGCAGCCCGCCGTGCCATCAGCCAAGCCTCCACCTCGGCGAGGTCCCAGACGATGCATCGGGGTGAGAGCGCGAACCGACGGGGGAACTCGCCACGTTGTTCCATTTCATAAATCGTGCTGTCAGCCATCGGCACCATCTCACGCAATTGGTGCCGCCGGATTGTTCTCCGAATTTTCATGTTTTCGGTCTGGGACATGCTCAATCTCCATCGTTGCTAAGGCGATTGAGAACGATAGATGTTGATACTGGAAGCCCCTCCGAAATGCCGTGCGGCATTTTCGGGCCGTAGCGTACACATCGGCGGGTTTCTCTCGGCTGCTAGTTGCCGCATACGACGAATAGGCGCTGATGGACGAGCCGGGATGGTGAGAGGCCCGGGACTAGACGGGAGCCCGAGGCAGACACAACTCCCTTCAGCATCCAGCCCGCGCCCAAAGCCTGCATCCCGTCGGGAGCGCAGGCATGTCTTCAGGTCCGGTAGTCCCAAGGCGCCGCGAAAAAGCCATAGCCCTGTTTGGCGCGCTCGACATAGCCAAAGCCCGGAAAATCCAGATGCATGCCTGCGACCATCATCCCGTCCGTCGCCGTAATATCCAGGACCCTGGCCCGTGTGGCTGCAGCGGCCGCCTTGTCTGTATCCAGCGCGAACCCCCAGTCCGGATTGGCGAACTGGTAGGCAGGCGCAATCAGCAGATCGCCCCAGATCAGGAGGCTTTCGCGGCCACTATCCAACCGCAGCCCCATATGCCCCGGCGTATGGCCCGGCATCGCAACACTCGTCAGACCCGGCGCGATCTCGTCCCCCGGCGTGATCAATGTCTTTTCTGCTTCATAAGGCGCGACCATTGCGCGTGACATATCAAGTCCCTGCTGAACCTCTTTCGGCATCGACGCGTAGACCCCCGCATCGAAGGTAAAGGCCCAATCCGCCTCGGATGCGATCATCCGTGCCTTGGGCAGTCGCGCCGCGCCGCTGTTTGGGTCCGTCATGCCGCCGACGTGATCGGGGTGCAGATGGGTGAGAAACACCGTATCGACCTCATCTGTCGCGATGCCTGCCGCCGCCAGCGCCGCGTGCCATCCGCCAAGCGTCGGCGCCAGGCCTGCGGGGGAGCCGGTGTCCACGGCAATCACCCGACCCCCGGCGCGGATCACATAGCCGTTGATGCCGATGGCTATGGCTGCCGGATCATGCGGCTTGTGCGCCAGTTTGGCCGCAGCGCTCGCCTTTGCCTCGTCGTAGCCGGGAATCATTTCCTTCGGGCGTTGGATCATCCCATCCATCAGGGCGATCACCTCGATTTTGCCCACCATTCGGCGCTGAAACTGCGGTGTCGTCGGCGCGCGAACACTCTCCGCCTCTGCCGCGTGTGCAAGACGCAACAACGCCGGCGCTGCAAGTGCTGCTGGCGCCAGTACCGCGCCCCGCATGAAAATCCGTCTGGAAACTGTCATCATCGATCCTTCCATTGAGTGTTTTGTCCGGATCCATAAGTAAAGATAATGATAAGCCTATGGTATCACTGATACTCTTATAGAAGACATAAGGCATGCTTATGGAAAACATTGCCGCCCTGCGATCGCTTGTGGCCGCCTGCGAAACCGGCTCCCTTTCGGCCGCCGCCCGACGTCTCGGCATCACCCAGCCGGCCGTCAGCCAGCAGATTGCCGCCCTGGAGCAGTCATTGGGGCTCACGCTTGTCGTGCGCGGCCGTAACGGCGTGCGCCCGACCGAAGCGGGCAGCCTGGCCGTCAGCCATGGCGTCGAGGTGCTCGCCCGGCTGTCACAGATGCAGGATGCGCTCGCCGCACTGCGGTCCTCACCCGACGGTCGCCTGGGTCTCGCCTGCGCGTTTCTGGTGGCGCAAAGCCTGCTCGTGCCCGTGCTTGCCGATTTGCGCCGCACCCATCCGAAGCTGAAGATCGAGTTCCGTGCCACCGACGATCTGGTCGATCTTGTCGAAGCCGGACTTGATCTGGCGATCCAGGCAAGCACTGATGGCGCCCGCAACGGCACTGTGCGCAAACTGGCCGAGATCGAGCTTTGCCTTGTCGCATCGCGCAGCTATCTCGACCGGGTGGGAAGACCGAAAGTACCGGCGGACCTGCTTCCCCTCGACTACATCCAGTACCGGGACGATCCTGCCGAAAATACGATCGTCTTTGCCGATGGTGGGACTGCTCCTGTCACCGTTTCCTTTGCTGCACAGATGCCCAATCTCATTCTGCACGCCGTGCAGAACCATCTGGGCTTCGCGAAGGCGCCCCGATATCTCATGGCCGACCTTCTGGCTCGCGGCGATGCCGAAATCATTCTGCCCGAGCGCCCTCTGGTCCCCAAGCTGCTCTACCTGATCCGCGCGCCCGGTCTGGCTGCCAGTCGCCGTGTCAGCCTGTTCATGGATCGCTTCATCGAAGAGCTGGCACGCACACCGGACATAGAGCTGGCGCGCGACCTGAGGTCGGTCGCGGCGCCCGAGGGGTCATAAGACGATGCGCGGGCCTTGGCCAGGAGCCGGCGGTTCAACTTGATCTGGGCAGATCCTCCATCACCTCGTAGGTTTGGAGGTCACCTTTCATCCGGTCACCCCAGGTCTTCAGGAACGCCAGCGTCTCCGCTCTTGCAAGATGGGCCGTCAGCGCGTCCTGATCCCGCCAGCGCTCGGCAACCAGGAAGCGTCCCGTTGGCCCGTCATCCAGTGTGAAGCCGTAGAACAGGCATCCATCCTCGGTCTTCGTACTGAGACTGATCGCCTGAACGTCGCGGACGAATGCGTGGACGTCTTGCGGATCGATGTGAATGTACCCCATGAGTATGAGCATGTCGGTATCCCCTTATTCAATCGCCAACGGTCAGCACGATCTTTCCCTGGATATGACCCTTGGCGGCCCGTTCATGCGCCTGGCGCGCCTCGGCAAGCGGATAGGTGCTGTCGATGATCGCGCGGATCGTCCCGTCATTCAGATAGCGGGCAAGCGCTGTCAGGTGCGCTCCGCTGGAACGGACCTGCGTCGTGGAGACCGTGATGCCCCGCTTCCCGGCTTCCTCGGCATCCGCAAAGCCCAGTGGGTAGACGGGGAACAAGGCTCCTCCCGGCTTCAGGGTTCGCAGAAAACGACCCGTTGTCGGACCACCCAGCGCATCAACAACAAGATCGAGGTCATGAGCCACGGTCTCGGGTGGGGTCCTGGTGTAGTCGATGAATTCGTCGGCGCCGAGGTCGCGCAAGGTCGCCTCATGTTTGCTTGAGGCAACGGCAATGACCCGGGCACCTTTCAGCTTCGCCACCTGCACCGCGAAATGCCCGACGCCGCCCGCGGCTCCGTTGACCAGCACGGTCTTGCCCTGAAGCGGGGCCGGCTGATGCAGGCCTGGTTGCAGCGGATTGGGTTCGCTGTGCCCGAGTTCCACCATGAACTGCCAGGCGGTGAGCAGCGACATGGGGGTGGCGGCGGCATGGATGTGATCTATGCCCGCGGGCTTCAGTGCCAGCTCCGACGCCGGCACGGCGACATAGTCCGCATAGGCCTTGCTTTCCCCGACACTGAAAAAGCGGACCATGGAATAGACTTCGTCGCCGACGGAAAAGCCTTGAACATCCTCGGCGACCGCCTCGACAACCCCTGAAATATCGGTGCCCAGAATAAGGGGGAACTCGACCTGCGGCCGCCATTCCGGGGGAAGCGTCCTGTAACCATCGCGCAGGTACCAGTCGGGAGGATTGATGCCGATGGCATGGACGCGAACCAGGACCTCGCCCGGCTGAAGCGCGGGTTTCGGCGCATCTTCGTATTGCAGAACCTCCGGGCCGCCGAAGGCATGAATCCGGACGGCTTTCATTGTTTCATTCGACATGGCTTTGTCCTTTCGAGGCAAGCGTGCTACAGCTGGAGCAGTGCCCCGCATTATGTGGAGCGATGCCCCGTATAAACGGCGCACCGCTCCATTTGTCAAGTGACAACATGAGATCAGGCGCCCGAAAGAGCGACGATCACATCCTCGCTGTCGCCCGCGACCTTCTTTCCTCCTGTTCGACGTCGCCCAAAACATACGCCGCAACTACGTTCCGCTCTGCACGAGGAAACGCACGGCACCACTATGTCCAGGCGAGCGCGCGTGATGGCGGGGCGTCGTGCCCGTGACGCGTTTGAAGGCCGTTCTGAACGCACTTTCCGATTCATAGCCGAGGGAATGGGCAATCGCGCCGATGGGTTGGCCGTGCTCCAGACTGCGTCCGGCGAGCAGCATTCGCCAGCGCGTGAGATACTCGATCGGACTTTCGCCAACCAACCGCCGAAACCGCGCCGCAAAGCTGGCGCGCGACATGTCGGCTTCAGTGGCGAGCGTTTCCACCGTCCAACGCCGCGACGGCTCCCGATGGATCGCCTTGATAGCCGCACCGATCCGTTGATCGGAGAGCGCGAACAGCCAGCCGATACCCTTGTTCTTATCGAGATAGAGACGGAGCGCCTGGATGAAGATCATGCACGCGAGTTGCTGTGCGATGAGGATGGCACCCGGCTTGAGATCGGTCAGTTCCTGCCGCATCCGCTCGAAGGCCCAGCGCAGCGTCTCAGCCTCCGTCCCGCCGCGCAAATGAACGATTGGCGGCAGCATGCCGAGCAAAATCTCCGCCTGCGGCCCCGCGAGCGCAAAATGTCCGCCAAGCACGGTCACGCCAGAGCCGTCGTTGAGCTTCACCAGCGCGCCTTCTTCGGCGCCGAGAAAGTGGCGCTGCCAATTGTCTGGGGGCAGGCTCAGGTCACTGGCGATTTGAAACGGCCGGCCTTGCGGCAGCATGAAGCAATCATCCTTCTGCAGAAACACAGGCTCGCCCGCGCCTTCCACCGCGATCCAGCACGCGCCGGCGGTTACGGCGTAGCATTTGATGGCTTCATGGGCGTCAAAGCCGATCGACCAGCTTCCACCGGCCTCGAAGCCACCCACGAGATAGCTTCGCAGTCGCAGGAACGAGATGATATCGGATAACGGGTCCATCCTGGATGACCTCCAATAAAAACAGGATTTTGGCGCATAGATCGTCTGAAGTCGACCGCCTATAGCTGGATGCTCTCACGGTACAGCGAACATTTGCGCAAGGAGATTGACTTTGACATTCGAGATATTGGCGCTCGTCATGACGGTCGCCTGTTGCGTTCTCGGCGTCCGCTTCATCTTCTTCGGCGGGAGCGTGCTCAACGAGTGGAGGCTCGAAAGCACGGCTGGAGCGCTCATCCTGTTTCGCCGGATGGGCCTGATGTATCTCGGCCTCGCTCTGATGTTCTACCTCGGCAGAACGGCCGCCCCTTCGGAAGTCCGCTCAGCGGTCTGCCTGCTCATGGGCGGAACAGCTATGCTGCTTGCGGGTCTGGGATTATTCGAATTTTCGGCTCGGCGTGTCAGTGCGGGCATCTTTCGTTCTGTCTTCGCGGAGGCGGTGCTTGGGGCAGCCTTTATCTGGGTTTGGTGGGCGGGTTGATGAGCACGATGAGTTTCACGCTGCGAACTTATTTTAGAGCTGAGCAAACGGACGAGAACCGGTCATGAAGCGCATCCAGTATTTCAAGTATGGCGACCCGGAAGAGCTTTCACTCGCCGATGTGGACCGGCCGAAACCTGGACGCGGTCAGATTCTGGTTCAAGTCAAGGCCGCATCGGTCAACCCTATGGACTGGAAGATTCGGCGCGGCGAAATGAAAATACTGTCCGGTTCGCGTTTTCCGCGCGGCCTGGGCCATGACTTTTCCGGTGTGGTCGATGCCGTTGGGCCCGACGTAAAGCAATTCAAGGTGGGTGACGAAGTCTTCGGCGCCACCACAATCCGGCAAGCCGGCGCTTTCGCGGAATATGTCGTAGCGGACACAAAGACTGTTGCACTGAAGCCGTCCAATATCACTTTCGAGCAGGCGGCGACCATGACGGTTGTCGGTTCAACAGCCTGGATCGGACTTGTCGCAAAGGCGAAACTGAGAGCCGGTCAGTCCGTCCTTGTCACCGGGTGCCTGGGAGGGGTGGGGCGTTCGGCGGTGCAGATCGCACGCATGCACGGTGCAATCGTCACCGGCAACTGTCGTGCATCCGGACGCGAGGACGCTCAGGCGCTGGGCGTGAGCGAGGTTATCGACTACAACGCCTTCGATATTGGGTCCTATCGACGCCGGTTCGATGTCATCTTCGATACCGCAGGCGCGCTATCGCTGCGCCAGTGTGGCGCGATGCTCAAGAAGGGCGGTATGTCACTGCACATCGTCCCCACGCCCGCCAAGATGATCGGCTGCCTGCTTTCCCCGCGACATCATCTCGTATTCGCCAATCCCACTCCGGATAGCTTCGCCGGCATCGCCGAAGCGGCCGAGCAAGGCAAACTCGCCCCGGTGATTGGTCGCGTCGTACCGCTGTCAGAAGCGATCCCGGCCATCGTTGAGCTCGAAAAGACGGGCAACCCCAAAGGAAAGCTGGTAATTGCTCCCATGGAGCAGGACTGGTGAACAGCCGTTATTCCGGTGGAAGCGCTTCATAGCCATCGTGCAGGTGCCAGCCGGGAGGATTGATCCCGATTGCCTGAACGCGAACCGGGACTCTATCCGGCGTCAGCATGGCTTTGTCCTGTCGAGGCAAGCGTGCTACAGCTGGAGCACTGCCCCGCATTATACGGAGCGACGCCCCGTTTAAATGGTGCGCCGCTCCATTTGTCAAGTGATATCATGAGATCAGACGCCCGAAAGAACTATGACCACATCCTCGCTGTCGCCCGCGACCTTCTTTCCGGGGAGGGCGCCGACGCGTCGCTGCGGGACATTGCGCGCAAGGCGGGCGTTGGCGATGGTACGCTGCATCGCCATTTTTCCACTCGAGAAGCCTTGCTGGAGGCCTTGCTCCGCACAAGCTTCGACGCGTTGAGCGCGAGGGCCGGCGAACTGGCGAAATGCGAACAAGCCGACGAGGCGCTGTTGAGCTGGCTGCGCGAGGCAATTGTGGTGACGCACAGCTACAAGGGTGTGATCGCGCCGATGGTGGCCGCGATCGCCGACGAAAATTCCGCCCTGCATTCCTCATGCGTCGATCTGCGGCAGGCAGGAGCGGAGCTCCTCAGGCGGGCGCAGGCGAGGGGGCTGGCACGGGATGATATGGATGGCGACGATCTCTTCGCGCTGATCAGCGCCCTGGCGTGGCTCGCCGACCAGCCTCCGCTCGTTCCGCGGGCGGATCACCTCTTCGACATCATATCGGACGCCATTCTCTTGAGGCGGGCCGGTGTAGTGTCAGAGAACGAGCGCGCCTGAGCTGCGAAAGAAAGCCTGCCCGACATTTAGTCGGGCTTGTGTGCAGGACTAGCATCGCCCTTCGGACCGGCCGCGCGATAACGCAGCCCGTCAACCAGCAGGGCGACCAGCCGGCGAGCGGCTGCTGGATTTCCATCACTTGACGGCATGCACAGGCTCGCCACTGCTCGCAGAAGATCATAGGGATTTGCGTCGGGGCGTATTTCTCCGGCGGTGACGGCGGCATCGAGCAACCTTTGCAATGCGGGCTCGAACCGGCTGTCGAAATAGGCCGGCAAGGCCTCGAATGCCGGGTCGCCCGAATGCAGGGCGGCCGCCAGTCCGCGCTTGGCAACGATGAAGTCGACATAGCGCTGCATCCATCGGTCGAGCGCTTCTCCCGGAGGATAGGCTTCCGCGAGACTTGTCGCTGCATCGGCGCAGGCGTCGACCTCACTGCGAAACACCGCTGCTATCAGATCGGAGCGCTGCGGAAAGTTGCGGTAGATGGTCCCGACGCCGACACCCGCCTTTTCCGCGATCTCGCGCATCGGAGCTTCGACCCCCGATGTGGCGAACACGTCCCGTGCCGTGCGCACCAGTGTCTCGATATTGCGCTGCGCATCTGCGCGCACATTCCGTCCGGACGATCTGCCAGCCATGGATTCCAAAAATTCTCCAATACGCGCTTGTTAAACGGAACATCGTTCCGTATATAGGCGGAAGGCTGTTCCGTTTAATATGCTGTCGGGCTTCAAAAAGCCAGCAGAGAAAATAGGGGATTCTATCATGTCGGACGACCGCATCGCTCTCGTAACGGGAGCCACTCAAGGTATTGGCCTCCAGATCGCAAAAGATCTGGTGGCAAAAGGTTTGACGGTGCTTGTCGGAGCGCGCGACCTTGAAAAGGGCGAGAAGGCGGTGCAGGACATCGGAGCGGGCGCGCATGCAATCCTGCTCGACGTCACGGATGAAGCATCGATCGCTCGGGCGGCCGCTCTCATTCGTACCCGGTTCGGCCGACTTGATATCCTGATGAATAATGCCGGAATCTCAAGGGCGAAGCCGAACCAGGACTTTGCGGAGGCTGTCAGGACAAACCTGCTCACAGACGCGCCGCTTGCCGACATCCGGACAGTGTTCGAGACCAATGTGTTCGGCGTGATTGCCGTGACACAGGCGATGCTTCCGCTTTTGCGCGAGTCGCCTGCAGGCCGCATCGTCATCACCGGAAGCTCGGGCGCATCGCTGACGCTCAACTCCGATCCCACCAATCCACACCGAAAAATGTTCGGCAATTATTCCGCGTCAAAGGCAGCGGCACACGCCGTGATGCTGGCATTCGCGCTGGCGCTCGAAGGCACCAACATCAAGGTCAACTCCGCTTGCCCCGGGTTCACCTCAACCGCTCTCAACAACTTCAACGGCACGCGCAGCGTGGAGGAGGGCGCGCGGGAGCCGGTGCGGCTTGCCCTGATCGGCGAGGATGGTCCCACGGGCAGCTTCTCGGACGAGGATGGACCGGTGGCCTGGTGAACCGCGCAGGACTGACGACTGCTCGCAGAGACAAGCCTGCTCCGCGACGTCGCCGAGGCGATCGGCAAACGACTGAATGTGCCGGTGACGTCGCTTTCGAACGAAGACGCGGCTTCCCACTTCGGCTGGCTCGACCTGATCGCGCGAATGGACGTTCCCGCGTCCAGTGTCCTGACAAGGCAAAGCCTGGAATGGCACCCCACGCAGAAGGCCGGCCTCATTCAGGACATTCTGGGCACGGTCTGAACGAAGACCTCCGCCCAAGACATCACCTCGCGAATGGAGAGCAAAACCATGCCTGAACCAACCGTAAAGCCGGACAGACCGCCGGTGCCGATGGCGACGCCGATCCTTTCCTTCAGTCCGGTGACGTTCGAGGTCCCGGGACGTCAGGCGCTCCTTGAAATGCGGGTCGTCGTCCCGGCGACGGGCGACAGACTGCCGGTGATCCTGCTGTCCCACGGTCACGGCTCCTCGAATTTCATCGCCTCAATGCGAGGCTATGGCCCGCTGGTCGACTTTTATGCCTCCCATGGCTTCGTGGTGATCATTCCAACGCACGAGAACTCGAAGACCCTCGGTCTCGATACGAGCGGTCCCGAAGGACCGCTGTTCTGGAAATCGCGCCCTCGGGACATGAGTTTCATCATCGATCATCTCGACGAGATCGAAACCACCGTTCCCGGCCTTGCGGGACGCATCGACAGGAGCCGCATCGCTGCCGTAGGTCATTCCCTGGGCGGGCACACCGTTGCCATGCTGGCCGGCATGCGTGTGAAGGATCCCGCAAGTGGCGACGACGTCGATGTCTCAGAGCCTCGCATATCGGCGGCTGTTCTGTTTTCGCCGCCTGGCAGTGGCAGCGGCGCGTCAGCAAAGATCGCCGAGCTTTATCCAGCGCTGGTCAACAGCGACTTCAGCGGCATGACGACGCCTTGTCTGGTTGTTACAGGCGACAAGGACATCAACCCGATGTTCTCCGAGCGCGCGGACTGGCGAGCGGATGCCTTCCGAATTGCGCCCGGCCCCAAGTCGCTCCTGTCCCTGAACGATGCCGGGCACATCTTCGGCGGCATATCGGGCTATGATGCGGCGGAAACGTCGGACGAAAGCCCTGAACGCGTTGCTGAAGTCCAGCGTATCACCTGGGCCTATCTCAGGACCGCCCTCTATCCCGATGATCCGGCCTGGAGCACGATAAAGAGCGAAACCGAAAATGGCTCTCAGGGGCGGATCGAGAGCAAATAAGCAGGCCGCGTGACCGGCACGACTGAATTGGCGAACAGGCTGATACGGCGCGGCTCAGTCTGCCAATCGCGCCGCCAGGTCGCTCAAAAGCCAGCGGCCCGTAGGTCCAGGCACACGATCGGCCAGATGTGCGGCGTAAATCGTCAACGGATCTGCATTCCCTCTGGTATCGTCATCAAGCTTGAGCCTGACCAGCCTGCCTGCATCCAGGTGCTCCTGCACAAGATGCTCAGGCATCCGGCACCAGCCGAAACCCGCGAGCAGGAAATCCATGCGCCGCCCGAGATCGACGAACCGCCATGGAGCCGAGCCGGTCAGGCCGTAGTTCGGTCCATCCCGGCTCGCCGGGTCGGAAAGAACCAGCTGGACATGGGCCTCCAGATCGACGCGGCTCGCCGGACGGCCAAGCGTCCCCAGGGGATTACCTGCCGCCACGGGCAAGAGATTGATCCGGATGAGCGGCGTCGCCATCACATCCTCAGGCGCGTCGGGCAGAAGCAGGCAAAGAGCAAGCGATACATCGCCCGCGCGCAAACGACGGAGCGCGCCTCCAAGCCCCTCGGTCGAGAAGCTGATCTGCAATTGCCGATGGGGCTCGTGCAGCGCGCGAAGGCTTCCGATCAGGGGCGCGGTGGGGACCAGCGGGTCGATGGCAGGCGCCAGTTCCGCCTCCATCCCCTGACGTGATCCTGCGGCCACGGCCTCGAAACGGGCAGCGCTCGCCAGCACCATGCGCGCTTGCTGCACCAGGATCCGGCCCGTGTCCGTGAGCTGCGGGCGGTGACCGCTCCGGTCGAAGAGCGTAACCCCCTGGGCCGCTTCCAGCGTGGCGACGGGCTGGCTGATGGCGGAAGGAATATCGACCCATGGGGCAGGGCGTTTTCACCGACACGCCCTCACTGTCTTCGTATCCCCGTAATGCTGTTGCAATCTTGGCAGGAAAGACTGCTGCTGCATAAAATCCGGAGAAGCGATGAGACTCCTGCTGATTGAAGATGAACGGGAGTTGGCGAATGCGCTGTCGGCGGCGCTGAGCAAGCAAGGCATTGTCACGGACCATACCTTATATCTCGCGGATGCATTTGAGCTTACACTTCAAAACAAATACGACGCCATTCTTCTGGACCGGCGATTGCCGGATGGCGAGGGCCTGACGTTTATTCCGAAGTTGAGGCGGGCCGGGGTTGATACACCCGTCCTTGTGCTGACGGCCAGAAACGAACCGATGGAGCGCGTCGAGGGGCTGGACCTTGGCGCGGACGATTACCTGGGAAAGCCGTTTCTCGTTGAGGAACTGATGGCGCGGGTGCGAGCCCTGCTACGGCGGCCGCCAACCCTGGAGGAACAGTGTATCCGGGTGGGGCGATTGCACATCGACCCGCTGCATCTTGATGTCCTGTCGGGCTCCGTGCCGCTCGATCTTCCCAAGCGTGAACTTCTGGTCCTTCAGGCGCTCGCCAAGCGGAAGGGAAAGACCGTTCTTCGCTCGACGCTCGAGGATGCGGTCTACAACTACGAGGAGGAAATACAATCCAACGCTCTTGATGCCCATATTTCGAGGCTGCGAAAGCGGTTGGCGGAGGCCGATGCGGGGGTGACGATCCACAATATCCGAGGTGTCGGATATCTTTTGAGGGAAGAATGATGAGCGCAGGACGCCGATCCAATCCTTCGCTCCAATGGAGACTGAGTTGGAAACTCAGTCTCGTCATCACGGTCGTCATTGCCGCGGTCATCCTCGGGCTTTCCGTCTATGCCACGATGGTTCTTTCGCCGAACATCGCCATGGAGCAGGAGGTCAAATCCGCTGTGGCGGGGGCGATCGAGCGCAATCGCCAGGGCCAGCTCGCACTCAAGCAAACGCCGGCGCTTCGATCGTTGATCGAGCGGAACGAGGGGCTCTGGTTCGTGGCCGCCACAACCGACGGGGCTTCTCTCTCCCATGGAACTGTCCCCGCAACCTATGCCGCCATTGTTCCGCTCGTGCATCTGTTTCATTCGGCCGATATTCGCGGCGCGAGCGGCGTGAGTGAAATCGCTTCGGTCGAGGACGTCGCGACGCCGATCGGGGAAGTCAGGATTCTCTTTGGCGGTATCGCCGGCAAAGGATGGCCTGTTCTAACGATCTTCAAAGAGGCCTATCCGATCTACCTCTCGCTGCTTGCAATTGCGCTGCCGGCAATCTTTCTCGCGGTTCCCCAAATTGTCGGGCGTGCAATCGCGCGCGTAAGCGATGTCGCTGACATGGCATCGCAGATCGAACCTGAGTGGCGTGGGGACCGTCTTCCCGTGGCTGGCATCCCCAAGGAGGTTGCGCCCCTGGTCATCGCGTTCAACGGCGCGCTCGACCGTATTGAGAATGAGTTCAGGAAACGCCGGCGCTTTTTGATCGACGCGGCGCATGAACTCAGGACGCCGATCGCCATCGTGCAGACGCGGATTGAGGGCATGTGCGAAGGACAAGAGCGAAGGCGGTTGCTGGAGGATGTTGCGCGCCTGGCGAGGATGGCGGAACAGCTTCTCGACTTTGAGCGCGGCAGCCAAACGGCCGATCTCGACGAAACGGTGGATCTCATCGACATTGCGCGCGCGGCGGTGGCGGATCTCGCGCCGCTCGCAATCGCGGCGGGGTACGAAATGTCGTTTCATGGCGACGCAATGCGCGTCGAGCGCAAAGGCGACAGCTCCGCATTGCGCCGGGCGATCGACAATCTCATCCGCAACGCCATCGATCACGGCGACGGCCATGGGACAATCACGGTTTCAGCGGTGGCGAACGGCGAAGTCAGCGTCAGCGACGAAGGGCCCGGCATACCGGCAGATCATCAGGAACTGGTGTTCGAGCCCTTCTATCGCGTGGTCCCGAACAGCCTTGGGGCGGGCCTTGGATTGAGCCTGGTAAAGCAAATCACCGAAAAACACGGCGGGCATGTCAGCATTGAAAGCGGCTCCAACGGCGCCAAAGTCACAATGCGGCTTTGAGCACGAAGAGCAGTCCTGAGCCTTGAAAAGAGAAAATTTGGCCAGCAACGGGCACCCGCCAGCATTCATGTCTCGGCCTGTAATGTCCACGCAACGCTTGCGTTTCATCGTTCTCGCGAACCGCCGCTGCCGTCTGCGGCGGCGTTGAAACGAGAGCAACCTCTATGAAAAACGACATTCACACATCATCGGCAAGAGGCCGGTCGACTTCGCTGACAGCCGAGATCCTCGACTACATCTCAATCGCAGCCTTCATCAGTCATTCCCGGAGGCAGCGCTCATGACCTGGGATCCGCGCAAAGAATGGAAGGGCTACGTCGCCCCAACATCGTTCGAAGACTATGCGAAGCGCTACGAGCGCTTTTTCAAGATGCGGCGCCAGGGCGGCATCATCGAGCTTCGCATGCACACCGACGACGGTCCCTACAAACACACCCATGCCGCCCACAACGCATGGGCGCGCGTATGGCAGGACGTCGGCAACGATCCCGAGAACCAGGTGCTGATCCTGACAGGCACAGGGGAAAAATGGATGATGGGCGATCCGAAAGGGCTCAATCCGAAACCGGCGGCGGAGCTGGACCCGGACCACATCTTCCAGCGGATGATGGACGGCTGGAAGCACGTCGAAAACTTCATCCGCAGCATCGACATTCCCACCATCGCAGCCGTCAACGGTCCCGGCGTCCATACCGAGTTCGCGGTGCTGTCCGACGTCACCTTTTCAGCACCGGACGCGGATTTCATGGACCCTCACTTCTGGTTGGGAAGCCCTCCGGGCGATGGGCAGGGAATGGCGCTGCAGGCTCTGATGGGTCAAAAGCGCGCCGCCTACCATATCTACGCGGCGAAATCCATTCCGGCGCCAAAGGCCCTTGAATTCGGTCTCATCAACGAGATTTTTCCCCGTGAAGAGCTTCTCCAAAGGGCCTGGGATCTGGCCCACTACATGATGAAAAGACCGCGCTACACACGTTGGGCGACCCACAACATCCTGTCAAGGCATTGGAAGAAGGCGATCGCCGAAGACTTCGGATATCATATGGCGCATCAAATGCTGGCGAACGTGGCGAGCAAATCGGTCGTGCCGGATCCGGCGCTGCTGAGCGATCCTCGCAATCCCTTCTGATCACACATCAGGTTGTCCTGCCGGGTTCAACGGCAGCCCTCAAGGCTGCACGCTTTGTCTGCTCGGCAGGGGACACCTTTTTCCGGAGTGAGCATGATTGACAATCACGAAGATCCCATCGCCCAGCAAAACACACAAAAGCGCGGACAATTCCTGTTGAGCCGCCGGACACTGTTCGCGGCCTCACTGGCAACACTTGCCGCCGCCCAGGTCTCGAAAGCTCTTGGAGGTGGCGCGCGACCGGTGACGGAGCAGATCAATCCCGAATGCGGCGTCTATGCGTATGCCTACGTCTATGCCCTGGGATAGCCGGAAACGAGCACCATCAGTCAATGTCAGTCGCTCCTGCGCGCAATCAGGCAAGAGATCCAATCGATTGCAAGTCTTCCTCTTGCGGGCGCGCGCATGCGTCTTTCAAAACAGCGCTTTGACGAGGCAAACGCAGTAGGCATTCGAACGCATCGGCTTACTAAGCGACACGGCAATAATTTGGTGGTGAAGGGGCATCGTGGAATTCGTCTTGCGCGATGCCTGACCGGCCGTGACGCATGCCGTTCGGGGGGCGGTATCCCCCAAGACAGTGCGCTTGAACCTCCATCCATCCGTACCAACGGCAGAATCGGCCGCCGTTAGACCAGTCTGTAATGCTGCGGCAATCCTGCGCCCGCAACCTTCCGCCAACATTTGTGACGGAGGCTATGAAGCGTGCGCAACGATCCATCAATCTTCTCAATCCGAGGATTTGCCGGCTCTCCCCGGCCGTTCCCGTTAAGAGATCTCAGTCTGGCCCTATCGGTGATTGTTGCGATATCCGGATGTGCCTCGGTGCCTCTGGAGGATGCTGGAACACTCACCTCCTACAGCAATCTCGGTGCTTCCAAGGGAAAGTTGTCAAAGAAGCGAATCTACGTCGACGGCCAAGGTCTGGCCGCAGTGAAGACGGCCAGCATCGTGCCGACCACCTACACCTTTGCCGCCGCATCCCGCGTCAAATCCCGAGCTGACCGTTCAATGGTCTCCAATGCGCTGGATAGGGCACTCTGCGTCGCGCTGAGCGATAAATATCAGATGGTTCCAGCCGGCCAGCCGGCGGATATCACGGTTCGGTCCGTCATCACCAACGTTGTTCCGACGAACAAGATGGCGGCGGGAATTGCAACCGTTGTGACCGTGGGCGGCGGATTTGCCATACCCAGCAAGGTTCCCTTCGTCGGCGTGCCACGCCTGCCCATCGGCCTGGGTGGGCTGGCGGTTGAATCGGAGGCGGTTGACAGCGGCGGCGTCCAGCGCGCGGCGATCGTCTGGGCTCGCGGAGCAAACGCAATCCAGAACAACCCTCGCGTTTCGCAGGTGGGCGACGCCTATGGCCTCGCATCGAAGTTCGCGAGTGACTTTTCCGGAATGCTCATCGCTGGCAAGGAGCCAAAGATGTGGGACATTTCCCTTCCAACGAGGCACGGCGTGCAATCCTGGCTCGGCGGAAAACCCAAATACTCCGCGTGTGAATCCTTCGGTCGGGCGCCTGGGGTGCTGGGCGCCATTGCGGCCAATTACGGGCTGCCACCAGAGTGGACAGAAAAGAAGCCCAAACCGGTCGTAACGCACTGACACATTCCAGTCGCCGCGCGAACAGAGCGTTTCGGGACCTCGTATCCTCAGGCACTTCCCCGTTCGAGCCAGTTGCCCAAGCCGAACTGGCTCTTCCGATTCTACGACGTGCAATACGGCGGCATCCTTTCGGTCTGCTTGAATCCCCGACCGATGCAATCAGGACAACCAGGAGATTGCCCCCCATGCGCCAACCCGAAGGGCGGTTCCAACGAAACCCCAGCTTCCACCAGAATGTCAAAACGGCGCCACATGCAGGTCTTCGTTTTATCTGGAGCCGTGAAATCTTTGGCATTGCCAGAAAGCGATTACGCCCGGCGTTCATATCTGCGTTGAGCCTGTTCATCTCGCTACAGGCCGCCATGGCCGCAGCGTCCTCGGCTGCGGTCAAAGAAACGTGCGGAGCGGAAATCCGGTCGGTCTGCCTACGGCCATGGCGGTTTACGCCTGATGCCATATCGGCGTGCGTCGAGGAGAACAGCTCGAAGCTGTCTCCCGTTTGTCAGGCTTTTTGGGTCACCGCCAGCATGTGTCAGTCAGAAATGAGAGAGGTATGCGGCGGGTTGAACCCATTCACAATCAAGAGCTGTCTGAAAAACCAGAGGCACGAGTTTTCGCAAGTATGCCAGGATACCCTGAACGCAGATTAGTGATCTTGATCTCTTTATTCCGATGAGAAAGCGGAGTTTTTTTGTGCTAGACCTTGCATTTGATCTTTGCTATCTCCAGTACGCGAAGCTGGTCGCCGAGCATAGGAGCTTTCGTCGAGCCGCTGATGTTCTGGACCTGTCTCAATCAACGATCAGCAGGCGGGTTCAATCACTTAAGCTGCGCCTCGGTATTTCACTTCTTGAACGAAGCAGAGCCGATGCTCGTCTGACACATTCGGGGGCGGAAGTTATCCGCCAGGCAACGTTTGGTGCGGAGCACCTTCGCCACGCAGTGAACGATCTACGTTCGGTACAGCGCGGATATGTCGGCGAACTCCGTCTGGGCATTGTGGGGTCTATTGCTGCCGGGTTTCTTTCCACCTTATTTTGCAGCTACCGAAGCCGGTTTCCCAATATCGATGTGACGGTGGAGGAGACTTGCTCTCGATCGAATGCTGCTGCGATCCTCAACGGTCGTCTGGATGCCGCCTTTATCGTTGGCGTCCCGGAACTGCCAGGGTGCCGTACGCCCGGGCTTTGGAACGAGCGTATCTTGCTTGCCTTGCCGTCACAACACGCGCAAGCGGCGCAAGAAAACGTGTTTTTGAAAGATTTGCGCGACGAGACGTTTATTGTCCGCCCCAGCGGCCCAGGGCCTGAGATACAAGATTTTCTAATCCGGCAAATGTCGGATCAGGCATTTCGGCCCCGGATCGTTACCCAAAACGTAAGTCGTGAGAACCTGCTAAATATGGTCGCGGGAGGGTTTGGCGTGACGCTTACAAGTGATTCCGCTCTCGGCGGCATGTATTCAGGAGTCTCGTTCGTCCCTGTTGGCGATCCTGTGGAAATTGTTGTTTTCAGCATGATATGGTCAAAGTATAACAAAAATCCGGCGCTTAGAAAACTGTTGGGCCTGTGCATTGACTTGGCCGGAAAACATCACTCTTCAAGAGAGATTGCCGTAGTTCGGCACCTCCATGGCGATGCCTCCGAAAATGGCGTTTGAACTTTCACCGATATAGTTGCCACCGAATGCCGGGGTGACGATGTTCGTCCTGATAACGAGCGACAGCGCCGTTCTCATGAACTACGCCTCGGCCATGCTGCGTTCGCGAGATGTGAGCGGATCGCGTCGCCTACACCTATTGCTGAGAAGACCTCCGCAGGCGGGCAAAGCCCCGATCTGTCGCGATGAACCGCTGGATCATTGGAGCGATGAGTTTGGCAGGATCTGTTGCTGATTGGCCCGTTTCACGCGCGAGCACCTCGGCATAGGCTACCAGATCTCGGAGGAGCGGCCCCGGCAACTCGACCGTCACCTTGATTGGCTTGTCGTCGGCGATCGCGCCTAGCTTCAGCTTGGCCATCTCAGTCTCCATAGGGTTCGAGCACGATATCTCGCGTCACGATCGCGCGGAGGGGGAATCCAGGCCGGATCGCGAGTGTCGGTGAGATGTTGAGCTGGCGATGGACGATCTGCTGGCCCGCGTCGTTGATGGTGTCCTGGCCGCTATTGCGGATTGCCTGGATCAGCCAGTCATCATTGTTGACGGCGAGTTCGGTGCCGACGCTGAGCAGAGTTGACAACCCTGCAGCCTTTGCCAGACCCCACCAATGATACCCGACACCATCCCGCAGGCCGGCAAAGCCCTCGGGATCCGCGCTGGGCTGACGCTTGAGAACGATCGACCGCCCGTCGGGGAAGATCAGCCTGTTCCATACCAACAGCACGCGGCTTTGAGGCTGCCAAATCCCCGATCGACACGCCGGCCTTGACGCGCCGGACGTTGGACTGGCTGAGCACCAGCTTGTTGAAGGGAATGTCGCGCGAGGACGACAGGGTGATCTTCTGAACGGCAGTAGCCATCGGGATATACTCAGCGACGGGCGGTCGGGAGCCTCTCTCTCGACCTCCAACCCGTCACGAAGCGAAGCGCCGCCCTCTTCCTCTAAAGGGGGCAGCGCCACGGTCCGGAAATTGAGACACGTAGAGGCGCAAAGCCGGAGACACGGACATCCGCATCTCCGGCTTTGCGGAAATCAGGCGGCCCGATCGAGCAGCTTCTTCGCCTTGCCCTCCGTGTCGAGGCGGGCATCCTGATGCGGCTTGTCACGCGCGACGGCGGTGATGCCCTGGACGAAATCGAAGATGCTTTCCGGCGGGCGGCCTTCCTCGTCGGTTCTTGCCACGATCCGCTCGCGCGCCGCCTTGATGCCGTTGACGAAGGGCATCGGCGAGGAGTTCGCGAAGTTCAGCAGCGCCGCCTCATGGGCGAAGCGGTTGGCGGCATATTTGGAGTGGCGAATGCTGATTTCCTCGAAATCCTCCACGCCCCACAGATTCCTGTTTTGGCAAACGGCACGCAGATAGAAGTTCGCCATGCCGAGTGTCTTCGCCCCGACCTCGCTGTTCCAGCAGTAGAAGCCGCGGAAGAACAGATCAGGCGACCCATCCGGCAGCCAGCCGGCCTCAATGGGATTGAGATCGTCGACGAGAAAGAGGAAGACGTCGCGATCCGAGGCGTAGAGCGTCGTCGTGTCCCTGCTGATATCGACGCGGGGATTGTAGATGCCGGTCGACCATGCGGATAACGCCGAACACGTTTACATCGAACAGCGCTTTGGCCTGCGCCAGCGAGGATTCCTCGGCGCCACCGAACAGGCCAACGCCAGCATTGTTGACCAGGAGCTCAATGTGCCCGGTCTCGGCCAGAACGTTCTCGACCAGCTTCGCCACGGACACGTCATCGGTCCCGTCGCAGGTCAGCATGGTTACGCCGTCGGATCTTTCGGCGGCCGCGCCCCGACTGGTGCCGAACACATGATAGCCGGCCTTCTGCAAGGCCTTGGCGGTTGCGTATCCGATACCGGAGGATGCCCCTGTCACCAGGGCGACGCCGGGATTGGTCTTTTTCTTGGAAGCCACTTCTTTCGTCGTGTTGGATTGGCGTGAGCAAATGCTTGGAAGATAAGATCGAAGGACGGCAACCATGAGCGCCGTCGGCGTTTATGCCGGACAGCTCGCTCATCCGGCCTCGCAGCCCGAAAAAAGATACCGCGAGCGACGGCGCGCTACGCCTGAGGTTATTGGTGCGATCCCTGCCGAGGCTCGCCTGCGGACGCCGCCGTCGACACGCTCCCGGCTGCTGCCTGCAGAAACCGCTTCGACAGAAGTTCATCGTTGACGACGCGCGATAGGAGGACTGCGCCGACCATGGTCGAGAGAGCGACCATGGCCTTGCTGCCGGGCTCATCGCCGTCGGCGTCGTTCACCCAACGGCCGAGCATCTCAAGATAGTCCGTGATCCCGGCTTCGAACGATGCCTTCACGTCGGGCCCTTGCCGGGCTGCATCCGCGCCTAATGCAACGATCGGGCAGCCGTCCATCTTCTCTGCGCTATGCTCCGTGCTGAGATAGAACGCGGCTACCGCGCCGAGTGGATCCTGCGGATTGGCAGCGGCGGCGTCGGACCACCGGCGGAAGGCGCTTTCCATCGCGCGCCTGGATGCTTGGGCGGAAAGGTCTCTCTTGGACGTAAACTGCTTGTAGAACGCGCCCTGCGTCAGGCCCGCACCTTTCATCAGATCTTTCAGGCCGATCCCGTCGAAGCCGTGCTTTCGAAACAGACGGCTTGCGACGTTGATCACGGCTTCCCGATTCTCGTCGGCCTGTGCGCGGGTCACTCTCATAGCAATCTCCTATTAGATTTCAGTTGACATCAATAAGCCAAATAGCGTTAGGTCGCAATCTAATATGTGCGGATCGCTCGCGAGGAAAGAAAATTCACATGAAGCGCAAAACTGTCATCGGTCTGGTTGGTGTCGTAGCCGTTGCAGCTGGCGCCGCGTTTGTCCTTGTTTCCGAAACGCCTGAGCATGAAGCCAAGGCCACGGATCCCAGAACGGTTCCGCCATTGGTAATGGTGGTGGCGGCCGAGAAACCTGAAGCGGCGGAGCGGTCGTTTACCGGCACGGTCGCGTCTCGGATACAGAGCGACCTCGGCTTTCGGGTGCCTGGCAAGATTGTTCAGCGGCTGGTGGATGTGGGGCAGCAGGTGAAGAAGGGCCAGATCCTTATGCGCATTGATGAAACCGATCTCCAACTCGCGCTCACAGCGAAGCGTAATACGGTCATCGCAGCACGTGCCGTCATGATCCAGACGGAAGCGGATGAGAAACGTTATGCCGAACTGGTGAAGCACGGATTGGCCACCACCCAACAGCGTTATGAACAGGCGAAAGCGGCCCGCGATACTGCTGCCGCCCAGCTTGCCGCGGCTGAAGCCGATGCAAAGGTCGCGGAAAATGCTGCCACCTACAGTGTTCTGGTTGCGGACTCAGATGGAACGGTCGTCGATGTTCACGGGGAACCCGGACAGGTCGTGACGGCGGGCCAAACCGTCGTTCAACTCGCGCAGGCCGGACCGCGTGAGGCTGTTGTATGGCTGCCGGAGACTAGGCGCCCCGAGATCGGATCCGAAGCGAAAGCCATTGTCTATGGAGGCGACGGTCTGACGGGAAGCGCCCGCCTGCGGCAGATCTCCGATGCTGCCGATCCGCAGACCCGCACTTACGAAGCGCGCTACGTTCTCGACGGCGCAGCCGCATCTGCGCCGCTCGGTGCGACGGTGACTATCAAGATCCATGACGAGGAAAGGCAGTCAGAGGTCGGTGTTCCGATCGGTGCCATCCGGGACGATGGTCTTCAGACAGGCGTGTGGATTTTCGACAGTGCAACGTCCATGGTGGCCTTCGCGCCGGTCAAGATCAAGAGCCTCGGTAAGGAGACTGTATTCGTCACCGGAATTGGTATCGGTCAGCAGGTTGTCGCTCTGGGCGCCCATCTCCTGGAGAACGGTGAGATCGTCAGGATTGCCGGGCAGCGAGAGGCGAGGAGATAATGAGCTTCAACCTCTCCGCCCTGGCGGTTCGCGAACGCTCCGTTACATTGTTCTTTATCTTTCTCCTGGCCGCAGCGGGCGTCTACGCCTTCCTCAATCTGGGACGAGCCGAGGATCCCACCTTCACCATCAAGACACTGACGGTCACGGCTGTCTGGCCTGGCGCAACTGCTCGTGAAATGCAGGATCTCGTCGCCGAACCGTTGGAGAAGCGGCTTCAGGAGCTGACCTGGTACGACCGGGTCGAGACGACGACACGGCCGGGCTATGCGTTCACGACGATGACACTGAAGGACAGCACGCCGCCGTCCGCAGTACAGGAAGAGTTCTACCAAGCCCGCAAGAAGCTCGGGGACGAGGCCCGCAACCTGCCCGCAGGCGTCCTCGGCCCCTTCGTCAACGACGAATATGCGGACGTCAGCTTCGCGCTTTATGCGCTCAAGGCCAAGGGCATGCCGATGCGTGAACTGGCCAGACAGGCAGAAGTGATCCGCCAGGACCTGCTGCACGTGGCCGGCGTCAAGAAGATCAACATCGTCGGTGAACGTCCCGAACAGATCTACGTCGAGTTTTCCTATGCCAAACTGGCAACCCTCGGTGTGTCGGCGCAGGATATCATCGCCGCTTTGCAGCGGCAGAACACCGTCACGCCGGCGGGGTCGGTCGACACCCGGGGCCCGCAGGTGTTCATCCGCGTCGACGGGGCATATGACAGCGTCCAGGCGATTGCCGATACGCCGATTGCCGCTGGGGGGCGGGTGCTGAGGCTCTCCGATATCGCCGACGTTCGCCGTGGTTATCAGGATCCCGCGACCTTCCTTATCCGAAATCAGGGGGAGCCCACTATCCTGTTGTCGGCAATCATGCAGGAGGGCTGGAACGGCCTCTTGCTCGGCCAGGCACTGGAGGCGAAGACGGCGGCCATCGCGCAGACGCTGCCACTCGGGATGACGCTCGACAAGGTGACTGATCAGGCTGTCAACATCCGATCGGCGGTCGATGAATTCATGCTGAAGTTCGCCATGGCGCTCAGTGTGGTGCTGCTGATCAGCCTGCTGAGCATGGGCTGGCGCGTCGGTATCGTGGTGGCCGCCGCGGTTCCGCTGACGCTTGCCGCAGTGTTCCTCATCATGCTGGAGACCGGCCGGTTCTTCGACCGCATCACTCTCGGCGCGCTCATCCTCGCACTTGGGCTTCTTGTTGATGACGCCATCATCGCGATCGAGGTGATGGTGGTGAAGATGGAAGAGGGCATGGACCGCATCACCGCTGCGGCCTATGCGTGGAGCCACACTGCGGCGCCAATGCTATCGGGAACGCTGGTGACGATTGCCGGCTTTCTGCCTGTGGGCTTCGCCTCCTCGACGGCCGGCGAATACGCTGGCAACATCTTCTGGGTCGTGGGCTTCGCCCTCATCGTCTCGTGGATCGTTGCGGTTGCTTTCACGCCCTATCTTGGCGTCAAGTTACTGCCTGAAATCAAGCGGGTTGAAGGTGGCCATCATGCCATCTACGACACGCCGAGCTATCGGCGGCTGCGGCGACTCATCACCTTTGCCGTGCGCCACAAGTTCGCGACCTGCGGTATCGTTGGCGTCGTCTTGGCACTATCCTTTGTCGGCATGGGCGGTCTCAAGCAGCAATTCTTCCCGACCTCCGACCGCCCCGAAGTGCTGGTCGAGGTTCGCCTGCCGGAAGGCACCAGCATCGAGACGACGGCCGCCACAGTCAAGAAACTGGAAAAGTGGCTGCAAAAACAGCCGGAAGCCGATATCGTCACGAGCTATATTGGCCAGGGAGCGCCCAGATTTTTCCTCGCTCTGTCGCCCGAGCTGCCTGATCCTGCGTTCGCCAAGATCGTCGTGCTTACACCGGATGCCGAGGCGCGCGAGCACTTGAAGCAACGGCTTCGAGAGGCGGTAGCCCAGGGGCTAGCACCCGAGGCGTACATCCGCGCCACGCAGTTCGTCTTCGGTCCGCCCTCCGTCTTCCCTGTTGAGTTCCGGATCATGGGACCAGATCCTGTACAACTCAGCGCCATTTCCGAAAAGGCGCTCGACATCATGCGGAGTGTACCCGACGTGCGGGAGGCTAACCGCGACTGGGGCGACCGTAATCCGGTGCTCCGCTTCGTTCCGGATCAGGATCGTCTCAACCTCATCGGTCTTTCGACAGCGGAGGTGGGCCAGCAGCTTCAGTTTCTGCTCACTGGCATCCCCGTCACCCAGGTCCGCGAAGACATCCGCAACGTTCCAGTCGTCGCGCGCAGCGCGGGCGACGAGCGGCTGGATCCTGCGCGTTTGGCGGACTTCTCGCTGATGAGCCGTAACGGCAGGCAGATTCCGCTCAGCCAGATTGGTCATGCGGAAATCCGACCGGAAGAGCCGATCATGAAACGCAGAGACCGCACGCCCGTCATCACGGTACGCTCCGAAATCAACGAGACGACGCAGCCGCCCGAGGTCTCGTTGGCCGTCATGAAGGCTCTTCAGCCGCTGATCTCATCGCTTCCGGTCGGCTACCGCGTTGAAATGGGCGGATCGATCGAGGAGGCCTCCAAGGCCAACACCGCGCTGGCCAAGATCTTTCCGCTCATGATCGCCGCGACGCTGATCATCATCATGTTGCAGGTTCGATCTTTCTCGACGATGACCATGGTTCTGCTGACCGCACCGCTTGGCTTGATCGGCGTCGTGCCGATGCTGCTTGTCTTCAATCAGCCCTTCGGTTTCAACGCCATTCTCGGCTTGATCGGATTGGCAGGTATCCTCATGCGCAACACGCTGATCCTGACGGAGCAAATCAAGGAAAACCAGGCGGGCGGCCTCGATGACTATCACGCCGTGATTGAAGCGACCGTGCAGCGGACACGCCCTGTCATCCTCACGGCACTTGCGGCGGTTCTGGCCTTCATTCCTTTGACCCATTCGGTGTTCTGGGGATCGATGGCTTATACGCTGATCGGCGGAACGGCGGCGGGTACCGTCATGATCCTGCTTTTTCTGCCGGCACTCTACGCTGTGTGGTTCCGGATCAAGCCAACTGCGGATGAAGCCCATGAGCTTTCGCAAGATGAGCGTAAGCCGCGAGCGGCGATGGCTGCGGAGTAGGGGAGGCATGATGTGTTGGTTGCCGTGTTATATGCGGCGGGCTCTCGGGCGCGCCCATTTCTGGAGACGCCGTACTGGAAACGCACTGGTTTCCGCTGGAGGCGAAGCAGGATACAAAGCCTGCTTTCAGTCTGGATATGGCCAAAATGTAACGCGTAAAGCCGCTATTCTGGCGCAAGCGGAGCCGGACAGCGGGGCGTCGGCTGTCGTATTGGAAAGTTGGGGTGCGACAAACGGACACTGTTCAGTTTCGCAGTTCTACTTTCGATAAGTCATTTTTATCGGATCATGATTGTCACATGGCGAGAAAATATGGTTCGATCTGACAAGTAATCCATGCAAATTCTGCACCCCAGATACTATCTCTTGGTGGAGTAGAAGGCGGCTGGTCGCGCTATATGCGAGATGTGGCTTCCAAACGGAAGTCCGACCGTGATCGAACGCAGGCGGGGCGTTCGTGCTGCCTTCCAAGTCGCAGACCCGCCACGGCGCCGTGTCCAAGTTCGTCCGGTGCCGGATCTGGAGTTGCTAGTATGACGAGCTGCGATCTGACCGAGCTTGATCCGACGTCTCTTTCCACTCACAGTCCGACGCGACGCATTGCCTGGCGTGGAACAGCCGCGCCGCAGGATATGCGCGAAGTGCCGGAAGAGGCTGCTATCGCGGTGACCTATAACGGCGCCACGCACGCCGTCATGATGGCGACGCCTACCGAACTTGAAGATTTCGCTGTTGGTTTCAGCCTCACCGAACGAATTATCAGTGATGTCGGCCAGATCCGGTCGGTGGAGATTGCTGCCTTCCCGTTGGGTGTCGAGGCACGCCTGTGGGTCGATGAGGAATGTGCCGGTCGGCTGTCTGCGCGCCGGCGCGCGATGGCTGGGCCGACCGGTTGCGGGCTTTGCGGGGTGGAGAGCCTGGATGAAGCCCTGCCTGAACCGGCGGTCGTCGGGGCGGATGATGTCCGGTTCCGGCCGGAGCAGATCATGGAAGCGATCGATGCGCTGTCCGCTGGGCAGCCGCTCTTTCGCGAGACCCATGCGGTTCACGCCGCAGGTTTCTGGACGCCCGATGATGGATTGGTTGCCGCCCGTGAAGACCTTGGCCGGCATAACGCGATGGACAAGCTCGTCGGCGCGCTGAAGCGCAACGGGGTTGATCAGACAAAGGGTATCGCGACGATCACCAGCAGGGTCTCGGTCGAGATCGTGCAAAAGGCCGCGGTGTTGGGGGTGCCGGTTCTGGTGGCCGTATCCGCTCCCACCATGCTTGCTATCCGTACCGCCGAAGCGGCAGGGTTGACGCTCGTCGGTGTCGCCCGGCGCGACGGCTTCGAAGCCTTCACGCGAACGGAGAGGATCACGTTTTGAGCGATCGGTATGATGATGGGGCGTGCCTTGTCAGAAATATCGATAGGTAATTGGGAAATAACGGAATTTGACATGCGTCATGGAGTTGCTGGCACGCCTGTGCCTTCACTGATTTGACGAATTCGAAACAGCACGCAAGCGTCGGGCCGATACCCGCTTCTGACGCGGCTCGCGTGCGAAGGTGACGCAGCGGGTATCGGAGTTAGGCGCCATGTGTAGCGTTTGCGGTTGCGGTCAGGCCACCGTCGAAGGTCAAGGCCATGGCCACGATCACGGCCATCACCACCATCATGATCATGAGGGAATGAGCGAGGCCGAACACGCCGCGCTCCACGCGGCTGGTGTCGCGCATGGTCACGAACATGGGCACGGGCATGGGCACGAGCTCGAGCGCGGTGCGTCCCACATCCACTATGGAGAGGGAGAAGCCGGTGTCTCGGTGCCCGGTCTCGATCAGACCCATGTGATCCGGATGGAGGAAGCGGTGCTTGGCGAAAATGACCGTCGGGCTTCGCGAAACCGCGCAAGGTTCGAAACGGATGGCGTGCTCGCCCTCAATCTGCTGTCGAGCCCGGGTTCGGGCAAGACGACGCTTTTGTGCGAGACGGTCAAGGCCCTTCAATCGGAACTCCCCGTCGCTGTCATCGAGGGTGATCAGCAGACCTCCAACGACGCCGACCGGATTCGCGCAACTGGTGCGCCGGCCATCCAGGTCAACACGGGCAAGGGGTGCCACCTGGATGCGGCGATGATCGAGGATGCCGCGAACGGGCTCTCCGCGGAGGAGGGCTCGGTGCTCTTCATCGAGAATGTCGGCAATCTCGTCTGTCCAGCCGCTTTCGATCTTGGTGAGGCGGCAAAGGTGGTGATCCTGTCCGTCACCGAAGGCGAGGACAAACCGATCAAGTATCCCGACATGTTCGCCGTTGCGGACCTGATGATCCTGAACAAGATCGATCTTGCGCCCTACGTTCAGTTCGATATTGCTCGTTGCATGGGAATGGCGCGTCGTGTGAACCCGTCGCTGCAGATCCTTCAGCTATCCGCCACGACCGGCGAGGGGCTTGAAGCCTGGCTCGACTGGGTGCGCGAACGTCGTGCCGGGCTGCTTGCCACAAGGGCGGCCTGATCATGGCAAGCGCGGCCGAACGCAGAATGGCGAAGCAGGCGAGGGGGGCGGACGATCCTGTTCACATCGTCGTCGATCTCCCACGCCGGTTGCCGCCGGTCATCGGCCTCGGTGCCTTCCTGAAAGACACGATCACGGTGATCGACGGGGACAAGGCCCATGTATCGCGCGATGTCGGCCACACCGACACGCCGGGTGCGATCATGGCCATGGAAGAGATGGCGTGGGCGCTGATAGAGCGGCTCGGCGTGGTGCCGGCGGCGGTCGCTCACGATCTTCACCCGGATTTCCCCTCCACCCGTTTCGCGGCCGTGCTGGCGGAAGAGCTCGGTGCCGAACTGATCCCGGTGCAGCACCATCATGCCCATGTGGCGGCGGTGGTGGCTGAAAACGCTCACGATGCTCCCGTGCTCGGATTGTCCTTCGACGGATTCGGTCTCGGACCCGAAAACGAGGCCTGGGGTGGCGAACTGCTGTTCGTCGACGGCGGCACGTATTTCCGGGCGGGGCATCTTCATCCCATTCTTCAGCCGGGGGGCGACGTGGCTGCCCGCGAGGTCTGGCGCATGGGGGCCGCGGCGCTTCACGCGATCGGGCGGGGGGCGGATATTTCCGCCCGCTGGCCTGACATCGAGGGCGCGCGGCATCTCGCTCTCGTGATGGACAAGGGCCTCAACTGCCCGCGAACCACATCGATGGGCCGGCTATTCGATGCCGCTGCCGGGCTTCTGGGCGTTTGCGAGGTCGCCGAACACGAGGGGCAGGCGCCGATGGCACTGGAGGCGCTGGTGAGCGAACCGAAGGAACTTCCGACCGGCTGGCGTATCTCCGGTGAGGGGGAACTCGACCTGCGGCCGTTGCTTTCGGCCCTGGCCGACGTGAGCGATCCGGTGGAAGGCGCCAATCTCTTTCACGGAACGCTGGCTGCGGCGGTTGCGGAGTGGGTGGTCGTCTCCATGCACCGGTTGCCGCTGCCAGTCACGGGGATCGTCTATTCCGGCGGCTGCTTCTTCAACAAGGTCCTCACGAGGGATCTTTCCTACAGGCTCGGTGCCCAGGGGGTGCAGATCCTGAAACCCGATCGGCTCGGTCCGGGCGATCCGGCGGTCAGTCTCGGGCAGGCGTTTGCGGCAGCGCAACGCCTCGAAGAGGCGTTCTAGTACGAAGGGAAAGAACGATGTGTCTGGCTATTCCGGCCGAAGTGGTCGAACTCCTGCCCGACGGGATGGGCAAGGTCAATATCGATGGCGTCGAGAAGGCTGTGAGCCTGGCGTTGCTCAGTAATATCGTCGTCGGCGACTACGTTCTCATTCACGTGGGTTTCGCTCTCAGCCGCATTTCGCCGGAGGAGGCGAAGGAAACGCTGGATGCGCTCAGGGAAATGGGGGAACTGGCGGGCGAACTCAAGCTGGCGGAGCTGGCAGGATGAAGTACGCTACCGAATTCAGGGATGGCAAGCTCGCCCGCAAGATCGCCGCTGCGATTGACGCCGAGTGCACGCCGGATCGTTCCTACACGTTCATGGAATTCTGTGGCGGACATACTCATACCATCGCGCGCTATGGCCTTGAGGAGATGCTTCCAAAAAGCATCCGCCTTGTTCACGGCCCGGGATGCCCGGTCTGTGTGCTCCCGGTGGGGCGCGTCGACAGCGCAATCGAACTTGCGCGCGATCATGGGGTGATCCTGTGCTCCTATGGCGACATGATGCGGGTTCCCGGCTCCCACCGTATGAGCCTTCTGAGAGCCAAGGCGGCCGGGGCCGATATCCGCATGGTCTGGTCGACGCTCGATGCGTTGAAAATCGCGCGTGAGAATCCCGATCGTGAAGTCGCATTCCTCGCCATCGGCTTCGAGACGACGACGCCGCCGACCGCCATGGCGCTGAAGATCGCCAAAGCGGAGCGGCTGACGAATTTCTCCATCTTCTGCAATCATGTGCTGACCCCGGCCGCCATGCGAGCGATCCTGGACGGGGAGAGCCTGCCTTTGCAGGGTATCATCGGGCCGGGCCACGTCTCTGCCGTCATCGGTATCGAGCCCTATCAGGAATTCGCCGACAGAGGGCAGGCGATCGTTGTGGCGGGCTTCGAGCCGCTCGACCTGCTGCAGGCGATCCTGATGCTGACTCGGCAGGTCAATGAAGGCCGGCCGCGCGTGGAAAATGCTTATGTGCGCGCACTTCCAGCAGTTGGCAACCCGAAGGCGCGTGAAGTGATCGCGGAGACGCTTCAGCTTCGCGGTGCCTTCGAATGGCGTGGACTTGGGCGTTTGCCCGACAGCGCGCTGAGGGTGGCTGATGACTATGCAGACTTCGATGCGGAGCTGAAATTCCAGCTTCCCTATCGTGCCGTTCCCGATCCCAAGTCGTGCGCCTGCGCGGACGTGGTTCGCGGGCTCAAGCGGCCGGAACAATGCCCGCTCTTTGGTCGGACCTGCACGCCCGACGAACCGATCGGCTCGTGCATGGTATCGAGCGAGGGCGGCTGTGCGGCTCATTGGCTCTATGGCCGACATCGGAACAAGGCGGCGGCGTAGCGCGGCCATGAAGGAGGGGATAATGAACGAACAACCCAGAAGACGGGACACCCGTCTGTTCCCGCGTCCGCTCGATATTGCCAATGGCCGGGTCGACATGACCCACGGTGGCGGCGGCCGGGCCATGGCGCAGCTTGTATCCGAGATCTTCGGGCAGGCATTCGACAACGAGTTTTTGTCCCAGGGGAATGACATGGCGGTCATGCCGCCGGCCGATGGTCGTCTTGTCATGTCGACGGACGGTTATGTCATCTCGCCACTGTTCTTTCCCGGTGGCGATATCGGCTCGCTCGCCGTGCATGGCACCATCAATGACGTTGCCATGAGCGGAGCGACACCGCTCTATCTGTCGGCGAGCTTTATCATCGAGGAAGGGCTGCCGCTTGCCGATCTCAGGCGCATCGTCCTGAGCATGGCCGACGCGTCGCGCGCGGCCGGGGTGCCGATCGTCACCGGTGATACCAAGGTCGTCGAACGCGGCAAGGCGGATGGTGTCTTCATATCGACGGCCGGCGTCGGTGTGCTGGCAGATGGCCTGGAGATCGGTGGTGACAGGATTCAGGAAGGCGATGCCATTCTGGTTTCGGGATCCATCGGCGACCATGGCATCGCCATCCTGTCGAAGCGCGAGAACCTCGATTTCGAAACCGCAATCGAAAGCGACAGCGCCCCGCTTCACCGTATGATCCGGGCAATGGTTGAGGCGGAGCCCGAGATCCACTGCCTGCGCGACCCCACGCGCGGAGGACTTGCTGCCACCTTGAACGAACTCGCCAATCAGTCCGGCGTCGGTCTGGTGCTGGAGGAGGAGGCGCTGCCGATCAAGCCGGCGGTTCGCGGAGCCTGCGAGCTTCTGGGCATCGATCCGCTGGGTGTCGCCAACGAAGGCAAGCTTCTCGCCTTCTGTCCAAAGGACAAGGCCGAAGCGCTGCTGGCGGTCATGCAGGCCGCCCCTTTCGGAAGCGATGCGGCAATAATCGGCCACGTGGTAGCGGATCCCTTGAAGCTTGTGCGGCTTGAGACCAGCTTCGGCTCCGAACGTGTCGTGGAATGGCTGAACGGCGAGCAGCTTCCTCGCATTTGCTGACATTTCCGACGGCCTGGGCCGTCTCAAGCAAGTCTGTCCTTTTGCCAATCCCTCGAGACACCTGACGGGCGTCTCGAGGGATTTTTTGCGCCGCGGCGCCTGCTTTTCCTGCGAAGTATCGCGGGAACGCGGCAGCCTGCTGGGCACGAGGGTCACAACGCATGGAGCGCGGCAGGACAGCGAGACCTCTGTCCTTACCGCGCTCCACTTGTCCCCCGCATCACGACGACCTGGGCCGCGGCGAATGCGTTTCCATGGTCCGGATCGATCGTATTTGCGGGGGACGAGGCCCGAAATTCCCTGGTCGGCAGGAGGGAACCCCGGACCGCGTTCCTTGTATTATTGCTGAGCCGCCACCTGGCCGCTCGAGGCACTTGTCGTTTCCTGCTTCGAGGGAGCCGGTGCGGTTCCGCCCATGCCCTTGCGATAGATGGCCCAGTACAGGGCGCCGACGAAGAGACCGCCGCCGACGATATTGCCAGCTGTAGCGAACAGGATGTTGTGGGCGATGCTGGCAATGGTCAGCGCCGAAACGTCCATGCCGTCCGGGACATTGCCTGTCTCCTTCAGGAGATAGGCGAAGGGCAGGAAGTACATGTTGGCAACGCAGTGTTCGAAGCCGGCGGCAACGAAGCCGGAGATCGGCAGGATGATCGCGATGATCTTGTCGGCGACAGTGCGGCAGGAATAGGCGAGCCACACGGCCAGGCACACCATCAGGTTGCACATGATGGCCTTGAAGAAGATCGTCGTGGAATCCAGCGATACCTTCGCGATACCGATTTTCAGCATCACCGTTTCGACGCCGTTGCCGTTGAGCGTGTATTCATGCGCCATGAAGGCGATGAAGACGATCACGACAGAGCCGACAAGGTTGCCAACCCAAACGATGATCCAGTTCCGCAGGATTTGCGGCGTGGTGATCCGGCCGCTGAGGCGGGCCATGACCATCAGCGAGTTGCCGGTAAACAGCTCGGCGCCAGCCACGAGAACTAGGGCCAGTCCGAGACAGAAGGCGATGCCACCGACCATTTTCTTGGCGGCAAAACCGAGGTTGGGGTCGGCAGCGATGATGCAGTAGTACATGCCGCCGAGAGCGATGAACGCGCCGGCGGCTATCGCCAGGAGGAACATCGGCATGGCGGGCATCTTGGCTTTGCTGATGCCGGCCAGTTCGGCCTTCTCTTCCATTTCAATCGGAGTTAGTGCGTCTAACTTGATCTGTGCGTCTTGCTTTTGTCCCGTTACCATCGAAATCTCCCTTCGGTATCGGGTTCGGTGAACGGTTCGCCTGACGTTCTGCGGGAGAGGCCGGAGAAGTAGTCATGCGACCGGTTGATAGTCTTCCGGGGCTCCTCCCGACACGAGATGCCTGTGAAGCGTTGCGACGGCTTCGCGGACGACGGGGGTAACGGGGCCATAGAAGCTCGTATCCTCGGGCTGTATCCCGAGAAACTGGATGTCTGAGACTGTCTCCTTCAGACTTTGAATGAGAAAATTCAGTGGGATGGCGTGCGTCGTGATGAGAAAGTTGTCCGCGACGTCACCTTCATCGATTATGCGGATTTCTCCCGGTTTCAGCCCCATCGCTGCGGCGTCGACGACGAGCACCTGATCCGGCTCCAGCCTGCGCACGGCGTGCGTGTGGTTTTCCGGGACATCGGCGCCGTCGATGACGTCCCAGCCCGGCGCTGGTTCGTTTTCCAGCATTTCCGCCAGCAGAGGGCCCGCCGCATCGTCGCCGCGCATCGGGTTTCCGACGGTGAACACCACGCGTTTCATCCCATGATCCTCCCCATCAGATAGATCGCGGGCTCTGCGCGGATCGCTTCGAGCGAGGCGCGCAGGCCTTTGAGCCATTCGCCCATGTCGTGATCGGCATCGGGCAGGAGGGTTTCGATCGCCGCCAACAGCATCTTGGTGTGGGTGGCGTCGACAATGATCTCGCCGAACTTGTGCAGTCCTGCGAACTTCCGGCGGGCCTCGCTTGCCTCCGGCAAAGCCTCGATGATCCGGTCGTAGAGCTCCCCGGAGCATTTCAGCTGTGGCTTGAAACAGTCGAACACGCCGATGTGGTGCCCGATGGCGAGGGAGTAGTACATGACCTCCTTCGACTCGGGCGGGATGTCTTCTTCACGCTCCATGTATTTCGCGCTGAGCTGATAGAAGATGACGCGTTTGGTGCCGACCATGGTCATTTCTCAGCCTCCGATTGCCTGGGTGACGATCCCTTCGAGGCATCCGAAAATCTCGGCGCGGCGGGGATCTTCCTGGTTCGCGACGAAGCGCTTCATGCGTTCAGGCAGGGGCGCTGCCGCCTTGGCGTCGAGCTGGTCGAGGAATTCCTCCACCAGATCGCGGCCCTGACGATAGCCCGCCATCCGCCGTGCCTCGCGCTCGAGCGCCACGCGCAGCTTGTAGGGAATATCTGGATGGGAGACGGGAACGCTCTCGCCTTCCTGCTCGATATGCGTGTGGGTCTTGAGCTTCTGGCCCAGAAGGCCGAGCGCAACCGCGAAGCCGTAGATGGTGGCCGCCGGCGTCGGCGGGCAGCCTGGGATGAAGACGTCGACGGGCACGATCTTGTCGGTGCCGCCCCACACGCAATACATGTCGTGGAAGATGCCGCCGGTGCAGCCGCACGCGCCGTAGGAGATCACGATCTTCGGATCGGGCGCAGCTTCCCAGCTTCTGAGCGCCGGCATCCGCATGGAGCGCGTGACCGCGCCCGTATAGAGCAGAATGTCGGCGTGGCGCGGCGAGGGGACGACCTTGATGCCGAAACGCTCGGCATCGAACACCGGTGTGATGGTTCCGAAGATCTCGATCTCGCAGCCGTTACAGCCGCCGCAGTCCACACGGTAGACGTAGGCGGAGCGCTGGATGTCCTTGAGCAGGGCGGCCTTCATTTTGGCCACCTGATCGGGGATCGAGACGACGGGCGGCTTTGCCTGCAGCCCGTCGGTTGTGAAGGGGGCGTTGAACGGAGAATTCATTTGGAGGTCTCCATCTGAGCCGCAATCTTCATCCGGCTCACTTGCTCAAGGTCGTTCTTGCGCTTGCATTCGGGGCAGGTGTGGAGGATCTGCTCCTCGCGCGCGCTGCGTTCCGTTTCACCGCCGGTCTGGGCGAGAAGCTTGCCGACGTATTCGACTTCCTTGAGGGGTGCGAACGGCTTGCCACAGGAGCGGCAGTGATCCAGCTGGAAGACCGCCTTCACGGTGAGGTCTTCCTTGCTCATCACGGCGAGTTCGAATTCCGGCGTCAGTCCGATGGCGCCGGTGGGACAGGATTCCTCGCAACGGCCGCAGAAGATGCAGCGGCCGTAATCGATGGACCATGTCCGTGTTCCCGCATCCAGGTCTGTTTCCATGTGGATGGCGTTGGGCGGACAGGCGATGGTGCAGGCCGCACAGGCGATGCACTTCTCCGCGTCGTGTTCCGGCTTGCCGCGAAAGTCCTTGCTCGCTTCGTAGGGAGCGAAGGGGTACTGCACGGTCGCGTCGCCGGTGCGGAGGATTTCCTTCAAAAGTTTGAACATGGCTCGGTGTGCCTTACTTGAGCGGTGAATCCTTGCGCTCGCGGCCGTAGCGTTCCATCTCCTTGTAGGGGACGGTCTGGGCGCTATGCTTGCGAACGTCGACGACGGTCACGCGGTCGGTGCAGGAGTAGCAGGGGTCGAGAGAGCCAACGATGACGGCCGCATCCGACACCGTGTTGCCGCGAAGCATGTAGCGGAGCACGGGCCAGTTGTTGTAGGTCGAGGCCCGGCAGCGCCAGCGGTAGAGCTTCTGGTTGTCGCCGGTCATTGACCAGTGGATGTCCTCGCCGCGCGGCGCTTCGGTGAAGCCGAGAGCGAACTTGTGCGGCTTGTACTCGAAGTCCTCGGTGAGGATCCGGCCGCCGGGCGCGACGTCGAGCAGCGCCTCGATCAGGTTGAGGCTGTCATGGACCTCCTCGATGCGCACCAAGGTGCGCGAGAGCACGTCGCAGCCGTCATGCGAGCGGGGGGTGAACGGTACGGACGCGTAGCCGGCGAACGTGTGATCGGACCGCGTGTCGCGGGCGAAGCCGGATCCGCGCACCATCGGGCCGACGGGGCTGAAGTCGCGGGCGACCTGCTTGTCGAGTTTGCCCACACCCACAACGCGGCCGGTGATGTTGGCTGTCTCCAGCAGGATGTCGACCAGACGGTTGACGTCCTCGCGCAGCTCCGCGACCACCCGGCGGGTTTCGATCGCCTGATCGCCGAGAATGTCGCGACGCACGCCGCCGATCAGGTTCATGCCGTATGTCTTGCGCGAACCGGTCAGCACTTCGGCCAGGACCATCGCCTTTTCGCGGACGCGGAAGAACTGCTGGAAGCCTGAATCGAAGCCTGTGTAGTGGCAGACGAGGCCGAGGTTCAGCAGATGGCTGTGCAGCCGCTCGGTCTCCAGCAGGATCGCGCGGATCGCCTGGCCACGCTCGGGAACCACCACGCCCAGCGCGTTCTCCACCGAGGTGGTGTAGGCGACCGAGTGGGCGTAGCCGCAGATGCCGCAGACACGGTCGGCGAGGAAGGTGACCTCGTTGTAGCCCATGCGGGCTTCGGCCGCCTTTTCCATTCCGCGGTGGACGTAGAACATCCGGTAGTCCGCATCGATGATGTCCTCACCGTCGACGAAGAGGCGGAAGTGGCCCGGTTCGTCGGAGGTGATGTGCAGGGGGCCGATCGGGACGATCGTCGTTTCCTGCTTTGCATCGTTGATGAACTCGTAGGTCTCGTCGTCCTGGGTGGGGGCCGGCCGGGTCCTGTAGTCCATCGCGTCCTTGCGCAGCGGATGCAGATCATCAGGCCAGTCGTCCGGCAGGACGAGGCGGCGGGCGTCCGGCAGACCCACGGGGGTCAGACCGAACATGTCGCGCACCTCGCGTTCTCCCCATACGCAGGCCGGCACGACGGGGGTTACCGACGGCCATTCCTGGGTAATGGCGGACACCTCGACGCGCACCACGATGTGGCACTTTTGCGGCCCCTCCATCGAGAGGACGTAGTAGACGGCGAAGTGTCCGTTGAGGGGACGTTCGTCGTTGCCAACCACGACCGAAACCCACCCGTAGTGCTCGTAGTAGAGCGTCTTCATGACATCGGCGAGGGCGTCGGCGGTGACTGTGATCGTGACCTGCCGCGGGGTCTGCCATTCCTCGTTGACGATGGCATTGGGCAGAACGGTACGCAGCGCGGTCAGGTATTCGCCGCCGACACGGTCTTGAACGAACATGTCCATCACTTGGTCTCCGTATTCTGTGCGGTTTCAGCCGCCGCCGCGGGAGTGACGATAAGGTTGCCGGCCTTTTCCGCGACGGTGGCCTCCTCGTTGCCGAAGAGCGACCAGGGCGCCTTGACGACGATGGGATCACCGCTGTCCAGGACGATGGCGCTGGCCTGTGAAACCAGTCGCGCGATCGGGGTGGGAACGGCGAAGCCCATGATCAGCACCATGGCGGCGAGGATGCCGAGAGGGATGAGGGTCTGCTTGCCGACGTCGCCGACCTTGGCGTTCTCCTCGGGCTTGCCGAGGACGGAGCCGGAGATGATCTGCACGAAGCCGGCGATGGTAACCGTGAAGAAGCCCAGCAGCACCAGCATCAAGATCCAGTAGCCAGCCTTGATTCCGGCGGTGAAGATCATGAATTCGCTGACGAAGACGTTGAAGGGCGGGAAGCCCGACAGCGCCAGTGCGCCGACCATCAGCAGCACGCCGCTTGCCGGGGCGAGGCGGAGCATGCCCTTGACCTTGCCGAGATCACGGGTGCCGTACTTCATCACCACGTTGCCCGAGCCACAGAACAGAAGTGCCTTGGCGAGGGAGTGGTTGATGGAGTGCAGCAGCGCTGCGGCGACGCCCAGCGGGCCACCAAGGCCGAGACCGACGGCGATGAAGCCGACATGTTCGACGGAGGAGTAGGCGAGCTTCCGCTTCAGGTCCTTCTGCACGTAGAACAGCATGGCGGCGACGATCACCGACAGGGTTCCAAGCACCAGGATCAGCGTCTGCGGGAATTCCGGGCCGATCGAGCGGATCATCAGGGCGTAGTAGCGGATGATGACGAACAGCGCGCATTTCAACAGGACGCCCGAGAGGAGGCCGGAAACCGGGCTCGGCGCCTCTGAGTGGGCGTCGGGCAACCAGGCGTACATCGGGAAGAGGCCGGCCTTGGTGCCGAAGCCGACGAGAACGAAGACGAAGGCGATCTTCATCAGCGAGGGGTCGAGCAGCTTGGCGTTTTCGGCAAGCGACGTCCACAGAACCGCCTGATGGGGATCGGACAGCACTTCTGCACCGTTGGCGAAGACCAGGACCGTGCCATAGAGACCGAAGGCGACGCCGACGGTGCAGATGATCACGTATTTCCAGGCCGCTTCCAGCGACGACTTCTGGCCATAGATGCCGACCAGGAAGGCGGAACCGAGCGTGGTGGCTTCTACCGCGACCCACATCATCACGATGTTGTTGGCGGTTGCCGACAGCAGCATGGTGAAGAGGAACAGGGAGAAGAAGCCGTAGTAGATCTTCACGCGATGCGCGTCGAGTAGGCCTTCTTCAAGGTCGTGCCGGATGTAGCCGATCGAGTAGAGGCCGGTCATGAGACCGACGACGCCGATGATCAGCAGGAAGATCACGCCCAGCGCGTCGACATAGAGCCAACCGCCGAGGCTTGAGGGATGGTTGCCTGCCAGGACCGAAGCGGCCAGCCCCAGCGACAGCAACACGATGAGCACGATGGAGCCGATATGGACCCCTTCGCAGGTCCTGGTCGTCAGGTTCCGTGTCGGGGTGAGCAGAAGCCCGAGGGCAGCCACCAGAGGAACGATCAGGATCAGGATTGGCAAGAGTGAGGGTGTCATTTTTGTCAGCCCTTCAAGGTCGTGAGCTTGCCGGCATCAAGGGAGTTGAACTTCCCGAAGATGCGGGTCCCGAGCACAGCCATGATGGCGACCGCGAACACGGCGTCGGTGGCGATACCGATCTCCACCAGTTCGGGTGCGTTGGGGGCCAGGATGGCGAGGGTGAGGTGAGAGCCGTTTTCCATCAGGCAGTATCCGAAGACCTGCTTGAGGATGTTGCGCTGGGCGACGATGCAGAAGAGCCCGAGGAAGAAGTGGGCGAGCGAGATCGCCAGCGCCGGCTTGAGGTTTTCGGCCGACGGCAGCGTGACGCCGGACACAACCGCGTAACACAGGATCACGATCAGCGCGGCGCCGATGGCGGAGAAGGCCGCCGGCATCACCTGGCCGGATCCGAGTTCACCGTCATCGAGCCGGCGAAACATCGTGTACATGATGAAGGGTACCAGCAGGACCTTGGTGATGAAGGCCGTGAAGGACCACAGATAGAGCTCGCCCGATCCGGTCTGTGCTCCCAGGAAGATGAAGAGCACAACGATGACGAAGGACTGAGCCGCGTAGTAGATCGCGGAGTTGATCGCCTTCTTGGACAGGATCACCATCAGTGCGGTGATGATCAGGAGGCCGGACAGGCCGTTTATGAACAGGAATTCGTGCATGACCTATCTCCTCAACCAAGCCACCAGGCTGCGATGAAGCTGGAGCACACCGACATCACGATCAGCACGGTGATGACCACCTGGATGGTGAAGGGGGTGGGCGCGGCGTTGGCGATGGCTTCCGACGGCTTGCCGGGGATGCACTGGCCCAGCCACTTCAGGAACCACGCGAAGGTCGCCACCGATTCCAGCAGAGCGATTGCCACGAACACCATCAGCAGCCAGTGGTCCTTGCCGACCTCGAAGCCGCCGGCGAAGATCGCGAACTTCGAAAAGAAGCCGGAGAAGGGCGGGACACCCGCGATCGCCATGGCGGCGCACGCAAAGCCGATGCCGAGCAGCGGCTTCTTGGAGAGGATGCCACGAAGCTGCGGCAGCATGCGCGTACCGGCGGTGTAGCTGAGAGCGCCGGCAACCAGGAAGAACAGGGTCTTGCCGAAAGCGTGGTTGAAGATGTGCGCGATGGCACCCTTGAAGGCCAGATCCGAACCGAAGACCGAGATCGACAGGCCGAACATGATGGTCGCGAGCTGGGTGATGGTGGAGTAGGCGAGCAGCCGCTTCATGTCGATCTGCGGCAGGTACATGACAAAGCCGTAGACCAGTGTGATGATCGCCATGGTGCAGCCGACCCAGCCGACGATCTCCGGTGCGCCGCCCGACGAAAGCAGGCCGCGGGCGAAGATGTAGACGCCGACCTTCACCATCGATGCCGCGTGCAGGTAGGCGGAGACCGGGGTCGGCGCCTCCATGGCGTCGGGCAGCCACATATGGAAGGGCAGCTGTGCCGACTTGCCCCAGGCCGCGACGAGGATGGCCAGCAGGACGATGGCCTTCTGCGAAGCGGTGAGGGTCGCGATCGCGGTCACCGCGAAGGTGCCGGTGAAGATGAAGAGCAGGGCTGCCGCCACATAGAGCCCGATGGAGGCGATGTGAGTGACCAGCAGGGCCTTCGCCGCCGAGCGCAGCGCCTTGGGCGTCTCGTAGTAGCCGATGAGAGCCCAGGAGCAGGCACCGGTGATCTCGAAGAAGACGAGCTGACCGATGACGGTGGAGGTGAAGACGAGACCCGCCATCGCGCCGATGAAGACCAGCAGGAAGGCGTAGAAGCGCCGCCGGCCGATATCGGGATGCTCGCGGTTGCCTTCATTCAGATAGCCGATCGAATAGAGGGCGACGAGGTAACCGATGGAGATGACGGCGAGTGCGACGAGGACGCTGACGCGATCAAGCGTCAGGCCGAGGACCTCGGTATCTCCGAAGCCGATAAGAACGACATGACTGTCGTTGCCGAATGCGAAGGCGATCACCAGGGCGATCACGACCGTCACGGCGGCGAAGCCGTGACAGATCCATTTGGCATGTTCCCGCGGCAGCGAGGCGATCACGACGGCGCCGATGAACGGCACGAGCGTGGCAGCCAGGGCCAGGAACGTCAGGAATGTGGTTGGAAGAGTAATCACGGGAATGCCCCTACACGTCTCTCATAGCCCGACGAGGTAGAAGACGAAGGCAAGCGACGCTGCGCCGACCCCCAGCCAACTGTGTTGCGGTGTCAGGCGGAAGCGGGCGCGAGCCACGCTGTTTTCGATGACGGCGATGACGCCGAAAATCACGAAGAGCTTGATGACGAAGGCGATCAGGCCGCCGATGAGGCCGAAGAAGGACATCTCGGTGGCGCTGCCGAAGGGCAGGAACACTCCGATGAACCAGCCGACCACCAGGGTCTGCTTGAGGGCCAGTCCCCACTTCACGAGAGCCAGAGAGGGGCCGGAATACTCGGTAAGAGGCCCTTCCTGCAGCTCCTGTTCGGCTTCCGCCATGTCGTAGGGCAGCTTGCCAAGCTCGATGTAGAGAGCGAAGGCGAAGGCGCCGGCGGCGAGCAGTGTCGCGGCTGCAGAGTGCACCGTTCCTGACGAAATCGCGATGCCGATCTCGCCGAGATTGGTGGACCCTGCGAGGAGGGCCGCCACGAAGAGCGCCAACATCATGATCGGCTCGACCAGAACGCCCATGGTCAACTCGCGGCTGGCGCCGATACCGGCAAAGGAACTGCCGCTATCGAGGCCTGAAAGCGAGAAGAAGAAGCGGATGAGGGCGAACAGATAGACGACGGTGATCAGGTCGCCCACGGCCGAGATCGGCGTGAAGCGGGTCAACATCGGCAGGCCGGTCGCGATGACCATCAGGGTCGCCAGCATGACGACGGGCATGAACTGGAAGATGCGCCCGGCCTCGCCCGGCGCCAGATCCTGGCGCCGCAAGAGTTTGTAGATGTCGCGGTAGTCCTGAAAGATGCTCGGTCCGCGGCGGGTATGCATCTTTGCCCGTTCGAAGCGTGACAGTCCCGAAATCAGCGGGGCGACTGCGAACAGCGCAAGGGCTTGAACCACGGCGAGCAAGAAGTGAGAAAGTGTCGGCACGACGAGCCTCCTAACTTGCAGCCACGATGAGCAGCGCGACGAGCGCGCCAACGATGTAGAGGCAGTAGATCCGGAAATCCCCGCCCTGGATGACCTGGAACCGACGCCCGGCAACACCGACGCCACTGGCGATGGGGTTGACGAAGCGGTTGTCGGCCCAGGGCTCGTTGCGCCGTGCAAAGCACACGAAGCGTTCGTAGCCGCGGGTCAGGCACGCCCACACCGTCGAGACGGTCTTGCGGACTGCATAGAGGGGAGCGAAGAACATCCGGATCGGCTGCGCGAAGCTCTTGGCGGTCAGCGCCATGTGCACGTCGGGCAGGTAGCCGGTTGCCCAGGCCGCTTCCGTATGCCGCCGGGTGGCCCGCATCCGCGCATTGATGCCGTGGATGACGAGCGGCAGCATTGCCAGCGCGATCAGCAGGACCGCGATGAGCGGAGTGGAGAGCACGGTGCGTGCTCCTTCGCCCGGCATCAATGTGGCGCCGTCAGCGAACATGACCGCCGGAACGCCAAGGGTGGCGGAGGCGATGTTGCCCATGACAGGAGCGACGAGCGGGGCGAGCAGACCGAGAAGCACGCAGGCCGCGGCAAGGATCGCCATGCCGGCCACCATCGAGTGCGGAGCCTCGGTGGCGTTGCGGGCATTCTCGGAGCGTGCCGGACCGGAGAAGATCACGCCGTAGGCCTTGACGAAGCACATCACGGCAAGGGCGCCGGTGAGTGCCAGCATGACGGCGGCGATCGGGGTTGCGAAACGAACCAGGAACGAGCCTTCAAGCGCGCCTGCGAACAGGGCCTGATAGGTGTACCACTCCGACACGAAGCCGTTCAGCGGCGGGATCGCGGAGATGGCCAGCGCGCCGATCAGGAAGGAAAGCGCTGTCCACGGCATGGCCTTCGCCAGACCGCCCATGGCTTCCATGTCCTTGGTGTGGGTGCGGTAGATCACCGAGCCCGCGCCGAGGAACAGGAGCCCCTTGAAGACGGCGTGGTTGAGAAGGTGGTAGAGGCCGGCCATCAGGCCGAGAACCGCCAGCGTCGGATTGTTCATCGCGATGCCGATCATGCCGACGCCGACGCCGAGCAGGATGATGCCGATATTCTCCACCGAGTGGTAGGCGAGCAGCTTCTTGATGTCGTGCTCGGCCAGCGCGTAGATCACGCCCAGAACCGAGGAGACGGCGCCGAAGGCCAGGACGACAACGCCCCACCACAGCAGTTCCTGTCCGCCGAGCAGGTCGAGGCCAACCTTGATGATACCGAAGACGCCGATCTTGATCATGACGCCGGACATCAGGGCCGAAGCATGAGACGGCGCGGCCGGGTGGGCACGCGGCAACCAGATATGCAGTGGGATCATGCCCGCCTTGGCGCCGAAGCCGAGGAAGCCGAGCAGGAAGACGATGGAGGCGGTCGTCGGCGAAAGCGATGTTTCGCGGAAGGCAGCGAAGTCAAAGCTTCCCGCTGCATTGGCCATCAGGAAGAAGGCGGCCATGATCAGCACTGAGCCCGCATGGGCGACGAAGAAGTAGAGGAAGCCGGCACTCACCGCCTCGTCGTTCTGGTCGAAGATGACCAGAAAGTAGGAGGCAAGCGACATCATCTCGAAGAAGATGAGGAACCAGAAGGCGTTATCGGCCGCAACCACCAGCATCATCGAGGCGATGAAGATGTGCATGAAGAAGCCCATGCCGCCAACGCCGCGTCCTTCGTACTCGCGCATGTAGGCGAGGCCGTAGATCCAGGCGACGAGCGAGAGGAGGGAGATGACCGAGATCATCAACCCCGCCAGCGGATCGACCCTGAGAACGAAATGGGCGAAGGGGTAGGGGCCGGCGAGGTCGATGACGGCAGCCGGGCCGGATAGCGCGGAAAGGCCGGAGACGAGACCCGCGGCCGAAGCCACGATGCCTGCGCCACTGGCCGCACGAATGGCGGTGCTGTCGGAGTTTCTGACCAGAATGCTGGCAAGAGCACCGACGACCGACACGAGGATCGAAATCCAGAAGAAACTGAGCGGTGTCATGCCCCAGGTCCCTCCATAACGGGCTGAAGCCGCGGCTTGACCACCTGTGTGGCAGTCGTTTCGCGTTTGGTTGAATTGGCGTCATGCAGACCGTCGTCGCCAGCTATGTAGAGAGCGGCGGTGGGGCAGGATTTGACGCAAGCGGGACCGTCGTCGGAGAACGAACAGAGGTCGCATTTGACCGCGACGGTATGGACGCCGAGATCCCAGACGAGCAAGGGATCGAGCGCCTCTGAATATTGCGGAGCCTTTGTCATGATGCCTGCCACACCAGCGAGGCTGGTGCCGCTCGGGGTGATCGCCCCGAAGGGGCAGGCCAAGGCACACATCTTGCAGCCGACGCAGATCTTTTCGTCGAGCTGGATCGCACCATCGACATGTTGGATTGCGTCGACCGGGCAGACCCGGGCGCAAGGGGCGTCCTCACAATGGTGACACAGGATGGGGGCGGTTTGCTCCCATGTCTTGGTCACCTGTAGGCGTGGATGGGATTGCAGGCCCTCGCGCTTGTGCGCCTCCGTGCAGGCGGCCATGCAGGTGTTGCAGCCGATGCACTTGCTGGGCTCCGCGACTACGAAGCGGTTCATTGTTGTCTTCGCACCTCCGGATGCGCCAGCGACGTCCTTTACCAAGGCGCCGCCTGTCGAGCCGGGTGGCTCTGGTTTACTCGATAGCAAAAACTGATCGCCCAATAAAAAATAAGTATTAGTTTAGTGGAGAGGGGCGGTTCAGTCCTGTTCAGCAGTTGCAACCTAGCAGCATCCCGTTTTCGTAATTTGATATCGATCAATTGTCCAAAATAAATTGGGGTATATGAATTGTTCGCTGGAATACGGGTGATAGATACTTGTTATCGACCGATCTGAACATGAGTAATAGACGAATATATATTTTGGATCGGTCGATAAGGAGAACAAATCATCCCTTTGCCGGCACGGGGTGCGCGGCCCTCTGATCGTTGCGTTTTCGCGGTAGACGCGCGGCGCGACGGAGGTGGAGCCGGGTGAGCAAGCCCTTGAACTTGCGGCCTATGTCCGGGCGCGTTGCGCCTCCTCGGGCCCCCAGGACGATTATGGAAGGACGCCGGTCGGGCCGTGGCCTGTGCGCGTCCTTCGGGGACAGACGCATTCGGAAGGAATGAAAGCTGATGAATAGGTTCGTCGCTGCAGATCCGAGCAAGTGCATCGGCTGCCGCACTTGTGAGATCGCGTGCTCAATGGCGCACAATGGAGACGGGACGCCCGCGCCCCTGTCCGATGAAAACTTCAAGCCTCGCATTCGTGTCATCAAGACGGCGACCGTCACGACCGCCGTGATGTGTCACCACTGCGAGGACGCTCCTTGCCTGAATTCCTGCCCGGAAGGTGCGATCGTTTATCGCAACAATTCGGTTCAGATCGATCAGGAACGCTGCGTCGGATGCAAGAATTGCATGATGGCGTGTCCGTTCGGCGTGATGGATGTGATCACGGTGCCGGCGGTCAAGGAATTCGCCGGCGTGAAGATGACGACCGGCGTCAAGGCTCAGGCGCACAAGTGCGATCTGTGCACCGACCGCGAAGCCGGTCCTGCCTGCGTCGCATCGTGCCCGACGAATGCGCTGCATGTCGTCGACGAGGAGAGTGTCGAGAAATCTCTTGCTGATCTGCGCGCGCGCACCGCGGTTTCCTCGATCGCGGTCTAAGGGCAAACCAGATTAAAAGGTGAAATTATGGAAAAGCACATGTCCGTCTGCCCGTATTGCGGGACGGGATGTAAGTTCAATCTGCTGGTCGAGGGCGAAAAGATCGTTGGTGTGGAACCGCTCGACGGTATCACCAACGAAGGTCGGCTTTGCCTGAAGGGGCACTACGGCTTCGACTTCGTCAACGATACGAAAATCCTTACGCCGCGGCTGATGTACCCGATGTATCGCCGTTCGCGCGACAAGGATTTCGAGCGGATTACCTGGGACGAAGCGATCAAGATCGCGGCCACGAAGTTCTCCGAAATCAAGGAGAAGTATGGCCCGGATGCGATCATGACGACCGGTTCATCGCGCGGTTGCGGCAACGAGACGAACTTCGTCATGCAGAAGTTCACCCGCGCCGCCATCGGCACCAACAATGTCGACAACTGCGCTCGCGTCTGCCATGCGCCGTCCGTCGCCGGCCTTGCCGTGACGCTCGGCAACGGTGCCATGTCGAACTCCATTCAGGAGATCGGTGACACAGAATGCCTGTTGGTCTTCGGTTACAACGTCGCCGACAGCCACCCGGTCATTGCCCGGCGCGTCATCGAAGCCAAGGAAAAGGGCGCCAAGGTCATCGTCTGCGATCCCCGCAAGATCGAGACGGCGCGCCTTGCCGATCTGTACCTGCCGCTCAAGAACGGCTCGAACATGGCTCTGGTCAACGCCTTTGCCAATGTGCTGATCAATGAAGGCCTCTACGACAAGGACTTCGTTGCCAAGCACACGGAAGGATTCGACGAATACAAGAAGATCGTCTCCAAATACACGCCGGAATACGTTTCGGAAATCACCGGCCTTGATCCCGATGATATTCGCGAGGCGATGCGTATCTACGCTGCGGCTCCTTCCGCCACGATTCTGTGGGGCATGGGCGTCACGCAGTGGACGATGGGCGTCGATGTGGTGAAGGGCCTTTCGGGCCTGGCGCTGCTGACCGGCAACCTCGGCCGTCCGAATGTGGGCGTCGGCCCGGTCCGTGGCCAGAACAACGTGCAGGGTTCGTGCGATCTGGGTGTGCTTCCGAACGTCTTCCCGGGCTATCAGCCCGTCACGGACGCCAAGATCCGCGCCAAGTTCGCCAAGCGCTGGGGCGTGAAGGAGCTGCCCGACAAGATCGGTGCCATGGTCACCGACGTGCCGCATCTGGTGAAGGATGGCAAGCTCAAGGGCTACTACATCATGGGCGAAGACCCGGCTCAGACCGATCCGGATCTGACCTCGGTCCGCGAGTCGCTGGAAGGCATGGAGTTTGTCATCGTTCAGGACATCTTCATGACCAAGACGGCGATGTTCGCCGACCTGGTTCTGCCTGCGACGTCCTGGGGCGAACATGAAGGCGTCTTTACGGCCGCCGACCGTACGTTCCAGCGCTTTGAAGCGGCGGTGCCGCCGAAGGGCGAGTGCAAGCACGACTGGGAGATCATCTCCGAAATCTCCACGGCGATGGGCTATCCGATGCACTACGAGAACACCAAGGAGATCTGGGACGAGCTGCGTGAGCTGACCCCGATCTTCTACGGTGCCACTTACGAGAAAATGGAAGGCCTCGGCTACGTTCAGTGGCCGTGCACGGACCTTGATGACGCCCACGGAACCAAGTACCTCTACGAAGGTAACAAGTTCCAGCGGCCGAATGGCAAGGGCCTGCTCTATGCCTGCGAATGGCATCCGCCGATGGACCAGACGGACGACGATTTCCCGTTGGTTCTGTGCACGGTTCGCGAGGTGGGGCACTATTCCTGTCGTTCGATGACCGGCAACTGCTCGGCGTTGCAGACGCTGGCGGACGAGCCGGGCTTCGTGACGATCAACCCCGAAGATGCCAAGCGTCTCGGCATCAAGGACAAGGAACTCGTCTACGTCTCCTCGCGTCGCGGAAAGATCATCACCCGGGCGAAGCTCACGGAGCGCACCAACAAGGGTGCGGTCTACATGACCTACCAGTGGTGGATCGGTGCCTGTAACGAGCTTACCGGCGAGAGCTTCGACCCGACTTCCAAGACCCCGGAATACAAGTATTCCGCCGTCAAGCTGGAATCGATCGATGATCAGATCTGGGCCGAGAATCACGTCCAGGAACTCTATGCGACGCTGAAGGGCAACCTGAGCGGGGCGGTAGAAAACGCCTCCGTTCTGGCGGAGCAGGAGCCGGCCTAAGGTCTGAGGCCTGTCTGATCTGACGAAATGGTCGACCGCCCCGTCGCTTCGCCGACGTGGGCGGTCGTTCGTCAGAAGGCTTGCGTTACGTCGCAGATGACCGGCAAGTTTTGAATTTGCGAAAGGATTCGGTCTTGCAGAATGGTCACATCATGAAATTCTAGAAGCCGCAGAGCCTTTTTTCCGCCTTCAGCCGTCTCCGCTGAAGGGTGATAAGATGCTTCGAGACAGACGTCACAGGTCGGCCATGCACGAACTCACGATTTGCGAATCCCTTTTTCGTATCCTGGCGCGCGAACGCAAGGCGAGGGGCTTCGACCGGGTTCACAGGTTGAAGCTCGTGATCGGACGTTTCAGTTGCCTGGATCCCGAATCGTTGCGTTACGCTTTTGATGTCACGAGCAGACAGACTTTCGCGGAAGGGGCACTGCTGGAAATCGAGCAACCTCCCGGATTGTCGAAATGCCTTGATTGCGGTGCTCAGGTCGAGGTCGAGTCCCGCCTTTCCGCCTGCCCGCAATGTGGCGGGTACAATCTTGATCCGGTCGGCGGCGACGAGATGCAACTCGTGGAACTGGAAGTCGCATAGGCCGGCACTTTCCGGCAACCCTCGGGCCGAGGTCGCCGATCACCAAGTGAGTTACAACGGAGTGAGTCGCAACCGCTGAAGTCCCTTGACCTCCCTCAAAGGGCCTTCTCCATCAATGGGCCATACTCGAATAAGTGATTTAGTCGCTGTGGTCCTCCCCCAATCTGAAATGGTTCCGTATGGAAGAGAAACTTGAATTCCTGCTGGCTTTGGCCCGGGAAAAGCACTTCGGTCGGGCCGCGCAGGCATGTGGGGTATCCCAACCCAACCTTTCCGCGGCCATCAAGCAACTCGAAAACACACTCGGAATTCCGCTGGTCGACCGGGGATCTCGCTTTTTCGGCTTTACTGCGGAAGGACAGCGGGTTCTGGAATGGGCCCGCCGCATTGTCGGTGACATGAACGCCATGCGCTCCGATGTGGAGACGATGAAGCAGGGGGATGTCGGCCATCTTCGAATTGGGGCGATACCGACGGCGCTGCCTGTCATGGTCAAGCACACGTCTGCTCTATGGGCCGTTCATCCCGGAATCGAACTGACCATCTCGTCCCATACGTCGACGGACATTCTCGGGCGGATCGACAATCTGCAACTCGATGCCGGGATTACCTATCTCGACAACGAGCCGCTGGGGCGTGTCTACGAGGTCCCGCTCTACCGGGAGCGCTATCACCTGGTGACGTCCGCAGACGGGCCGTTCCGTGACCGGAAATCGGTGACATGGGATGAGGCTGCTAGCCTGCCGCTGTGCCTGCTTTCCCGCGACATGCAGAACCGTCGCATCATCGATCAGGTCTTCAGCGAGGCGGGAATCGACATCCACCCGAAACTGGAGTCGAACTCGATCGTCGTTATCGAGACGCACCTCGCCTCGGGCGTCTGGTCTACGATCATGCCGCATATAATGGTTGAAGCGCTCGATCTGCCGTCTTCAATCCGCGCCATTCCTTTGGTGGCACCGGAAGTTACACGTTTGATCGGCCTGGTCGTCGCGCAGCGCGATCCGCAACCGCCGCTGACCGCGGCGTTGATCGAAGAGGCGCGCAAGCTCGCGCCGAAACTGGCCGAAATGGCCTGAGCGGGATTGCTGGATACCCCCGCAAGCGCTTCTCCAATACAGCCCGCCGGCGAACGGCATTTCCAATGTTGTCGCCGAACGCTATCCGCATTCACAATCACGCTCGTTTTGTCGATACACCCTTGAGAAAAATCGCGACGCAGCGACGTATATGAAGGGCGCGTGCGTGGCCTCTGGGTATGGACGCGTGTTCCGGCATCGTCTTTACGAGAGTGCCAAAGACCATGTCCATCAGAATTTGCGCACAGGCCTGCGGGTCGTCTATGACGATCTCGCGCGCCTGGTGACGATCCGCCAGCCATCCGGACAATTCCGCCAGCGCGACCTCCGCCCCGTGCTGTCTGACGACTTCGCGCAGTTCCGGGCACCTTTCCGCTTCCGTACACACGATTTTCAGGATTTCCTCCGTTTCCGTCTCCTGTTCGGGCGAGAGGTCGATCCGGAACATGCGCTCTAGAGCGGCGGTGGCGGAGAGAATCTGGCCAGGATCAGGCAGCGTGAACATCTGCGCGCGAGACGTCTCGATGATCCCCGCGAACAGGTCGATCTTGCTCTGGTAGAGCCGGTAAAGCGTCCGTTTGGATATGCCGCACCGGGCGGCGATGTCGTCTGTCGTCGTTTTGCCGTAACCGCGGGTTAAAAAAAGATCTCTCGCCGCAGCAAGAATCTCGCGTCTTTGCAGGCAGTCGGATTTCACCTTTGGGCGCCCCCGAGAACGAAGAGGCTCAGAGGGCGGACGTTCTGACGTTAAGGCAGTGATTTTCGACACGGCTTTCCCACCCTACTGGTTCGGCATTGTCACTAAATGCCAGTCGTTGACATGGGTTGGTGGAGTGGCTAATGGGAAACTTCAGTTTTGTAAATAGGTGCGGCTTGCGTCAAAAAGCAAGTCTCTGTCTTCCTCGCCTTTGCCGCGCCCTTAACAAGGATCGGGTCGTGATCTCTTCTACAATCGGTTCGAAAATGCGTCGTCGACCCTTGATCGGCGCCGCGCTCGTGGGACTTGCGTGCCTCGGCCTTGCGGCCTGCGACGAGCAGAAGCAACAGGCCGAAAATGGTGCGCCGAAGGGGAAATACGAAGTCGGCGTCATCAAGCTGGAGCCACAGACGGTTGCGATAACCGCTGAGCTGCCGGGCCGCACGGCGGCGTCGCTCGTCGCCGAGGTGCGGCCGCAGGTTGGCGGCATTATCCTGAAGCGCCTGTTCAAGGAGGGGAGCGAGGTCCAAGAAGGGGACGTGCTCTATCAGATCGACCCGGCGAGTTATCAGGCAACCTTCGATTCCGCCAAGGCAGCCCTGCAGAATGCAGAAGCCGCGGTACCGAGTGCCCAGTCCAAGTACGATCGGTATGAGAATCTGGTCAAGCAGGACGCCGTCGCCAAGCAGGATTACGACGACGCACTGTCGAGCCTGCTGCAGGCGAAAGCTGAAGTCGCTGCGCAGAAGGCCAATGTCGAGACCGCCCGGATCAATCTCGATTATACCAAGGTGAAGGCTGCTATCTCGGGACGCGTGGACGCCTCGACCGTGACCGTGGGGGCCCTCGTGACGGCCGACCAGACCTCCGCCTTGACGACCATCCGCACGCTCGATCCAATCAACGTCGACGTCATTCAGTCGAGCACCAATCTCCTGCGGCTGGAACGCGCGGTGAAGGAAGGTCGCGTCAAGACCTCTGGCGACAATGTTGCAGTCAAGCTCCGGCTGGAAGACGGGTCCATTTACGACATGAACGGTTCCCTCGAGTTCCGCGAAAGTGTGATCGATGAGACCACCGGCACTTTCACGGTGCGTCTGCAGTTCCCCAATCCGGACCACCTCTTGCTGCCGGGCATGTATGTGCGCGGGATCATCGAGGAAGGTGTCGCGGAAGGCAGTTTCCTGGTGCCGCAAAGCCTGGTCGAGCACACGCCGGAAGGCGCCGCGACAGCGAAGTTCGTCAACAAGGATGGGAAGGTCGATGTTCGCACGCTTTCGGTCCAGCGCTCGGTTGGCAACAACTGGCTTGTCGATGGAGGTATCTCCGCAGGCGACCTGCTCATCGTGGAGGGGACATCCAAGGTCGCCGCAGGGCAGGAGGTGAAGACGCGAATGGTGGACGCCGCCGAGATCAATTCGTTGGGTTCGAGCGGCGCCGCCGCGACCGACGACGGCAGCGCTGCTGCCGCGAATAAAAACTGAGGGCCGCTTTATGTCGCGCTTCTTCATCGAGCGGCCGATCTTCGCCGCTGTGCTCGCGATCGTCGTGATGCTCGGCGGCCTTTTGGCGGTCTACTCGCTGCCAATCTCGCAGTACCCGCAAATCTCCCCGACAACGGTCAGCATATCCGCGACCTACACCGGCGCGGATGCGCAGACGGTCGAGAATACGGTCACCAAGGTGATCGAACAGGGCATGACCGGTATCGATTATCTCGACTACATGACGTCGACCTCGTCGCAGACCGGTAGCTCCTCGATCACGCTGACGTTCACGAACGAGGCCGACCCCGACGTCGCCCAGATGCAGGTGCAGAACAAACTGCAATTGGTGGAGAGCCAGCTTCCGACGGCTGTCACCAGTACGGGCGTCACCGTGACGAAGTCATCCGACAGCTTTCTGATGGTGATCGGCTTCGTCTCGAACGACGGTTCGTTGAACAATACGGATCTGTCCGACTGGGTCGACAGCAATCTCCAGGACCGTATCAGCCGGCTCGAAGGTGTCGGCTCGACACGCCTGTTTGGCGCGGAATACGCCATGCGCATATGGCTCGATCCGTCGAAGCTGCAAAAATATGCGCTTATGCCCAGCGACGTGACCTCTGCGATCACGGCGCAGAACACACAGGTTTCTGCCGGGCAACTGGGAGCTCGTCCCCAGCTCAACGGACAGCTCCTCAATGTGACCGTTACGGCGAAGAGCCGCCTCCAGACCATCTCCCAGTTCGAGAACATCATTTTGAAATCGTCGACGGACGGTTCGATGGTCCGTCTGAACGATGTGGCCCGCGTCGAAGTCGGTGCGAGCAGCTACAACACCTCTTCCAAGTACAATGGCAAGCCCGCCGCCGGCCTTGGTGTCTATCTAGCGACTGGCGCCAATGCGATCAGCACGGCGACGGCGGTCAAAAACGTCATCGCGGATGTTTCGCCGACGCTGCCGGCGGGGGTCGAAGTCGTCTATCCCTACGATACGACACCGTTTGTCGAGCTCTCGATTGAGGAAGTCGTCCGTACGCTCTTCGAGGCCATCATCCTCGTGTTCGTGGTGATGTTCGTCTTCCTTCAGAACTTCCGGGCAACGCTGATTCCGACGCTTGCCGTGCCGGTGGTTCTGCTCGGCACATTTGGGATGCTGGCTGTCTTCGGCTATTCGATCAACACGCTCACAATGTTCGCCATGGTGCTTGCAATCGGCCTTCTGGTCGATGACGCCATCGTCGTTGTCGAGAACGTTGAACGCGTGATGGAGGATGACGACGTCTCGCCGAAGCAGGCGACGATCATGTCGATGAAGGAGATTACCGGTGCGCTGGTCGGTATCGCGACGGTGCTCTCGGCGGTGTTTATTCCGATGGCCTTCTTCGGCGGGTCCGTCGGTGTGATCTACCGGCAGTTCTCCGTGACCATCGTCACCGCGATGTTGCTGTCTGTGCTGGTCGCGTTGATTCTGACCCCGGCGCTTTGTGCGACGCTCCTCAAACGCCCCAAGGAGGGCTCCAAGGAACGCGGAATCTTTGGTTTCTTCAATCGCAATTTCGATCGAACGACGCGCGGGTACCGTAATGGCGTTCGCGGCATGCTGCTGCGGCCGATCCCGTTCATCGTGCTCTTTGTCGCCATGGTTGGTGCGGCTGGAATGCTGTTCGGCAAGGTGCCGAGCGCCTTCATCCCGCAGGAAGACCAGGGCATCCTGATCGCCAGCATCCAGCTGCCGCAGGGCGCCACCTCGCCACAGACGGATGCCGTCATCGCGCGCGTCCGCAAGCACTTCCTTGAAGACGAGAGCGAATACGTCAAGGGCGTGATGAGCGTGGCCGGGTTCGGTTTCGGCGGCCAGGGTCAGAATGTCGGCCTGATGTTCATTCGGTTGAAGGATTTCGCCGAGCGAAATACCCCTCAATCATCTGCCAGCGCTATTGCAGGGCGGGCGATGGGGGTGTTTTCGCAATTCAAGGATTCGCAGGTCTTCGCGTTGTCGCCTCCCGCCATTCCGGGTTTTGGTGTCACGGGTGGCTTTGACCTCTATCTTCAGGACGCCAACGGGCAGGGCCATGAAAAGCTGGTCGCGGCCCGGAACGAGCTTCTGGGAAAGGCGGCGCAGAGCCCGCTTCTGGCCAATACCCGGCCCAATGGCATGGAGGATTCGGCGCAATATCACGTCGATATCGACGAGGAAAAGGCGAGTTCCTATTCGCTCTCGCTGTCTGATATCTACAATACGTTGTCGTCGGCCTGGGGGGGGACCTATGTCAACGACTTCATCTACGAGACCCGCATCAAGTCGGTATACGTGCAGGGCGATGCGAAGTATCGCATGCAGCCCGAGGACATCGACAAGTGGTATGTCCGCAACTCGGACAATGACATGGTTCCGTTCTCGGCCTTTGCGAAGGGGCGTTGGACTTTCGGGTCGCCACGGCTCGAACGCTTCAACGGGCTATCGGCTGTCGAGATCCAGGGCAGCCCGGGCGCCGGTGCCACGTCCGGTCTTGCAATGAACGAAATAGAGCGACTTATCAAAACCCTGCCGCAAGGCTACAGCTTTGAATGGGTGGGCCTGTCAGCGCAGGAACAGATCGCGGGCAATCAGGCAGTCTACCTCTATCTGATCTCCACGTTGGTCGTGTTCCTGGCTCTTGCCGCGCTCTATGAAAGCTGGAGTATTCCGTTTGCGGTCATGCTGACCGTGCCGATCGGCATTCTTGGTGCCCTTGTTGCGGCCTTGTTGTTCGATCAGTCGAATGACGTTTACTTCAAGGTCGGCATGCTCACCACCATCGGACTGGCGGCAAAGAATGCGATCCTGATCGTCGAATTCGCCATCGATTGGCAAAAGCGCGGCAAGGATCTCTTCTCGGCGACACTTGAAGCCGCACGTCAACGGTTGCGGCCGATCATCATGACCTCGCTCGCCTTCATCCTCGGCGTTACGCCGTTGGCGATCGCCAGTGGCGCCGGGTCAGGCAGCCAGAATGCCATCGGTATCGCCGTGATGGGCGGGATGATCGCCTCCACAGTGATTGGCGTGTTCTTCGCCCCGCTACTGTTCGTGCTTGTACGCAAGATCTTCCCGGGAAAGCACAAGGGCGATGCCGGCGACAGCGAGGGTAAGGAAGCTGCCGAAGGCGAAGGGGCCGAGGCCTGATCTTGTCGTGGTTGAACCGCCAACCAGGCGGCTCGATCCCCAAACCGAACCGTCGGGCGATTGTCTCTGTTGCCCGACGCGCAGGAAGAAGGCCGGGCGGCTTGTCGCCCGGCCTTCTTCCATTCAACTGTGCCGAAGTTCAGTTCGGCGCACCAAAACCATGGTCACGAAATCAGGTGAAACAAATGGTGCCCCTTGAGACACCTGCCGCGATCGTTGCGCTTGACGACGACGCTCTGACGGCGGATGAAGCGCTGCTGCGCCTCAACAACGCGCATGCAACGGAGTTGAGCTATCTGAATCTGGAAGAAATGCGGGCGCTTGTCGCTGGTGCCTTCGTAGCGGCGCGGATGGCGGCGGCAGATGCCTTTATCATCGCGTTTGACGAAACGGCGGACTATGACAGTCCCAATTTTCTTTGGTTCCGCAACCGCTTCGAGCGATTTGTTTACATCGACCGGATTTGCGTCGATCCTGCCCGACGGGGGCAGGGGATCGCGCGCCGGCTCTACACCCACGTCTTTGAGCGCGCGCGGGCCGCGGGCGCTGGTAGGGTCGTTTGCGAGATCAATGCTGAGCCGCCCAATCCAGTCTCCGACGCGTTTCACGCTGCGCTCGGGTTTGAAGAGGTCGGCTCGGCATTTCTTTCTGGCCGCGACAAGCGTGTGCGATACTTCGAACGCCGTATCTAGGGCATATTCCGATCAGATTTACCCAATCTGATCGACAAGAATATGCTCCAGCAAGCGCTCTATGGGGTGGCCCCATAAATGAGATTGGAATGACCGCGTCGGGCCGGATCCGCCCGTTCACTTCCGGATGACGATTTCCACGTCTTCCATACCGTATTGGCGAACCAGTCCGTAGAGCATCTTTGCGTTCTTGGGATCGAGACGTACGCACCCGTGCGACGCAGGTCGGCCAAGGCGGCGGATCGCATTGGTGCCGTGGACGGCCCAGCCCTTATGGAAGAAAACCGAATAGGGCATCGGTGCGTTGTCATACTTGCGAGAACGCCACATCTTGTGGATGCGGTACGGGCGGTATCGCCCCACCGGTGTGATGTAGCCGCGCCGAGCGGTTGAAACCTTCCACTGGTGCAGGAGAACGCCTGCGTTGTAGATGCTGAGCTGCTGGTCAGACAAATCTACGACCGCGACGATGCTCGGTCCATCGTAGGCCAGTCCGGCATTTGCTGTCGCATCGGCAGTTGCAGTGAAGCCGATGAACAGCCACATCGACAGGATTAGCTTGCGAAACATGAATGCCCCCACGCAAAAGTACATAACGTTGGGGAAGTATACCTGCCGACAGTAAATAAAAGTGTGACGAGTCACACGCTATCCGCTCGGGCACGCACCTCCTGCATTGAGGCACTTACGGACGGTCGCTATAACGGCACGAAGGAGATCAATCTCAAGCGCGGATATGCTGCGGCAGAGATCGTGCCATCAATCGTGGAAACGCAGGTTGCGAATCTTGGGATCGTCGCTTTCGCTGATCGGGCTGACCTTGCCATTGAACCGGATGCCGACTTCGCGGGGTGAGCGCCAGACGACTTCTGCGTCGATAACGGTGTTGTCGCCGCTGTTGAACAGCCTGATATTGTCGGGGACATCCCTGGCGCTGGCCACCTTCAGGCGCGCGCCTTCTTCCGAAAGATCGCGGATCATGCAGTCGATCAGCAGGGCGCTGCGACCGTAGACGATCTTGCCGCCCTGTAACATCCGTCTGCGGTGCGACTTGCGCCGGTCCGAGTAGTCCATCTTCCAACTCTTCCACGTACATTTCACGAGTGAGAATACGAACGGGAAGTGAATAGATGATTACAGGCCGTCCCGTATCCGCTGCCGTCTTGTGTCGAAACTCTCTTCCTGTGGTCCCGGTTGGGGATGGCGGGACGCGGGGAGCGCTGCATCTGGCGGATCTGGCGCGGACATTCAGCGCGAGAGCCGGCAATCCGTGCGGAGGTGTGTCCATCTTCCCTCCCGCAACTGCGCGCATTTTGCTATAGAGCGGGCAGGGACTGGTGGCCCGGCGATTGTGCGAGTGCTGCCCAGGAGGGAGACGACAATGGAAATCCTGATAATCGGCCTGGCGCTTTTTGTCGCCGCGCATCTGGTGCCGGCTCGTCCGGCCCTGCGAGCGGGACTTGTGGAGCGGCTGGGACCGGTAGGCTATCGAGCGGTTTTCGGTCTTGTCTCGCTCGCTGGTTTCGTTCTGATCGTTTACGGGTTCGGAATGGCGCGGGCGCAGGGCGTGCCGGTCCTCTACGATCCGCCGCCCTGGACGCGTCATATCGCGATGCTGCTCATGCTGTTTGCCTTCATTCTGATTCCTGCGGCTTACCTGCCGGGCCGGATAAAGGCGACAGTCAAGCATCCGATGATCACGGCGGTGAAGACCTGGGCGCTGGCGCATTTGCTGGTCAACGGTGACGCCGCCTCGCTTGTCCTTTTTCTGACCTTCCTTGCCTGGGGCGTTTACGACCGCATATCGCTCAAGCGCCGCCCCGCGCCAGAGTCGGTTCGCGGATCGATGCGAAACGACATCCTTGCCGTTGTCATAGGCGTCGTTCTTTATGCCGCATTCGTCTGGAAGCTTCATCTGTGGCTAATCGGTGTACCTATTCTCACCTGACAGCGTGTGAAGGCACCTGTCTGCGATGAATTGACTTAATCTGCACCTGGAGGATTTGCCATGTCGGCACACGCACAGAGCCGCCGTCTGACGGCGGTGGACATCGCCAACCGCAAGGGAGGCGAGCCGATCGTGTCGTTGACCGCCTACCATGCCCACACGGCGCGGCTTGTCGATCGGCATGCCGATTTCATGTTGGTAGGCGACTCACTCGGCATGGTGATGCACGGCCTGGAATCGACCGTTCCTGTTACCGTCGAGATGATGATTCTTCACGGTCAGTCGGTTGTTCGCGGTTCTGAACGGGCGCTCGTCGTGGTGGACCTGCCGTTTGGATCTTATGAGGAAAGTCCCGAGCAGGCGTTTCGAACAGCCGCGCGTGTCATGAAGGAGACGGGTTGCGGTGCGATCAAGCTTGAAGGCGGGCGCCACATTGCCCCGACCGTGCGCTATCTGACCGAGCGTGGCGTTCCCGTTCTCTCCCACATCGGCCTGACGCCGCAGTCGGTGAACACCATGGGAGGGTTCAAGGTACAGGGACGTGACGAGGCGAAATGGCCGGAGCTCGAAGCCGATGCCGCCGCGGTGGCAGAGGCCGGGTCGTTCGGCGTCGTTCTCGAAGGCCTTGTCGAGCCTCTGGCTGCCCGCATCACGCGCCAGGTTGCGATCCCGACGATCGGAATCGGTGCATCCAGCGCCTGCGACGGGCAGATACTCGTTCTGGAAGACATGCTCGGCCTGTCGCCGCGGGTGCCGAAATTCGTCAAGACTTACGGGCGGCTTGCCGACGCGATCGATTCCGCTGTGGGCGACTATGCGCAGGAAGTGCGTGCGCGCACATTCCCCGCACCCGAATACGTCTACGGAATGCCGAAAAAGGTCGCTTCGGGCGAATAGGAGCGGCAAATGCGCGTCGCCGGCCGCAAATTCGCCATGACCCCGACGCATGAGGGCGCAGGTGGGAATGGATTGGCGGACTTGGGGCCGGTCTGATTGCGTCCGCAAGGGCGAGCATGTATGGTCCGGCGGCATTCGGGAACCTCTCACGCGTGTGAGAAGGCCAATGCAAGGTACGGATCCCGCAATCGTATTTGGTTCGACACACCGTCGGCGGTGTGGGATCTGATGGAAGTTTCGAGCGAGGTTCGATGTCCGACATTTTTCGCGAGGTCGATGAGGACCTACGGCGCGATCGTTATGGCAAGCTGTGGAAGCGGCTCGCGCCTTACATCATCGGCGTTGCGGTGCTGATCGTGGCTGGGACCGGCGGCTACCGGTTCTTTGAGTACCGGCAAGCGCAGCAATCGGCAAAGGCCGGCGATATGCTCCTTACCGCGATCGATGAAGGCAATGCCGGCGATCACGACAAGGCGCGTGAGGAGCTTGCCGGCCTTTCCGACGCCACCGGTGGCTATGCGATGCTGGGTAGCATGCGCGCCGCGAGCGAACTTGCTGCCGCCGGTGACAAGGACGGGGCGCTGAAAGCGTTTTCAAAGATCGCGGACGATACGTCTATCGACAAACTGTATCGTGATATGGCCGCTATTCGCGCCGGCTATCTCGCTGTTGATCTGGAAGACCGCGACAAGGTGAAGGCGCGGGTCGAGCCGCTCGCCGACGCGGCGAATTCACTTCGGGCTGCCGCGTGGGAGATCCTTGGACTTGCCGCGTGGAAGGCCGGAGACATGGACGGGGCCGACAAATGGTTCGCCATGATCCTTGAGGACAGGGAAGCGCCCGCAGACGTTTCCACCCGGGCGCGAATGATGCAGTCGCTCATTCAGGCGGCCAAGACACCGGAAGTCGCTTCGAACGCGAACGGCGCCGCCACCGACGAGGAAAAGACCCAGTGATCAGCAAGCGTAACCCTTCCAACGGCGCCCGGTATGGCAGGCGTATCCGCGCGGTTACGACCGTGCTCCTGGCCGCAGTGCTTCTGGGGGGCTGCTCCTCGATTTCTTCGCTCAATCCCTTCGCGGAGAAAGAGGATATTCTTCCCGGTGATCGGCAGCCGTTGTTCAAGGGCGCGAACGCGCTTGAAAACGAGGGGGTGGAAAGGAAGACCGTTTCCATCCCGGCGCCGCAAAATGTCGGCGATTGGAGCCAGGCGGGCGGCAACGCAATGAACAATCCCGGGCACGTCGCAATGGCCGGAAACGGCGCGCGCGCCTGGAAGGCGTCGCTGGGCGGCGACTCGTACAAGCTCTCCACCTTCGGTAGTTCGGCGCCGCGCGTGTCGGCGCGTCCGATCTCCTATCAGGGCCGGATCTATATCTACGAGCAGAACGGCACTGTGACTGCGCTCTCCGCAAATGGCGGGCGTCAGTGGAAGGTCGAGCTTCGTCCGGAGGGCGAAAGCGACTCAGCGCTCGGTGGCGGTGTTGCCGCCGACAGCGGCCGGATCTTCGCTGCAACCGGTTACGGCTCTCTTGTGGCGCTCAACCCGGCCAACGGCGCAAGGCTCTGGACAGTGCCGCTCGATGCACCCGCACGCGGCGCTCCGACAGCTGCGGGCGGCAAGGTCTACGTCGTGACGCAGACCAACGAAGTCGTCGCGATTAATCAGGAAGATGGGTCCCAGATCTGGACCTATGCTGGCATTTCGGAGACGGCAGGCCTGCTCTCCTCAGCCAATCCGGCCATATCCGGTAACACCGTGGTGGTGCCGTTCTCCTCGGGAGAGGTCACGGCGATTGACGCCAAGGACGGTACGCCCAAGTGGTCGGATGCCGTCAGCCGCTCCTACCGGACCCAGGCGATTTCCGGACTGGCCGACGTTTCCGCAAGCCCGGTTATTGCTGGTGGCACGGTGATCGCCACCGGTGTCGCCGGCCGCACGATAGGCGTTAGCCTGAAGACAGGCGAGCGGCTGTGGGAACAGGATATCGGAAGCGTTCACACGCCGGCCGTCGCAGGCAATGCGGTGTTCCTGATCGATCTGAACGACCGTCTGGTTGCGCTTGACCTCAAAAGCGGTCAACCGATGTGGGTGACCCAGCTTCCGGTGGTACGTACGAAGAAGAAGCAGTCGAACTGGGCCGGTCCGGTTCTTGCGGGCAACAAGCTCTGGATGTTCTCCAGCGATGGTCATATGGCGCTGGTCAATCCCACGAACGGGACCATCATTTCGAACCGAGAGACGTCGGAGCCGACCTACATGTCGCCGATTGTCGCTAGCGGTCGCATGATTGTGGTCGAAGGCAAGGGCGATATCGTCGCCTACAACTGATCTGCGTGCGAGCGCAAAAATAAAAGGCCGGCGTGCCCTTCGCGCGCCGGCCGTTTTCGTGTATTCCGCACGCGTGCCAGCCGCGTTCCGCGGCCAGTCGTCATGAGTAAGGAGCGAAGGGCGTGAACGCGACCGTCGCCATTATCGGCCGCCCCAACGTGGGCAAGTCGACCCTTTTCAACCGTCTTGTCGGCAAGCGCCTGGCGCTGGTCGATGACACGCCCGGTGTCACGCGCGACCGCCGGCCGGGGGACGCGCGTCTGGGTGATCTGCGCTTCACCATCGTCGATACGGCGGGGCTGGAGGATGCCGACAAGGCCACCCTCGCAGGCCGCATGCGCAAGCAGACCGAAGAAGCGATCCAGGACGCCGATGTCGTGCTGTTCGTCATTGATGCGCGCGCCGGTGTCACGCCGCTTGACGCTCATTTCGCGGAAGTGGCGCGCAAGATCGCGCGTCCTGTGATCCTGCTCGCCAACAAGGCGGAAGGCCGCGCCGGGGAGCCGGGGATCTATGAGGCCTATTCACTCGGGCTTGGCGAGCCGGTGCCGATTTCGGCCGAGCATGGCGAGGGACTTTCCGATCTCTATGACGCGTTGCGCGAGGAGTTCGAAAAACTCGAGGCCGCCGAGGGGCCGAGCGAAGAAGCCGAAACCGATATCGTCATCGATCCGGATGCCGACGGCGAGGAAGACGACGAGCCTGCGGGAACCGTCGATCGGCCTCTGCGCGTCGCAATCGCGGGGCGGCCGAATGCGGGCAAGTCGACACTGATCAACAAGCTGCTTGGTGAGGAGCGGTTGCTGACGGGACCGGAGGCGGGCATCACGCGTGACTCTATTTCCGTCGATTGGGTCTGGCGCGAGCGGCATGTGAAGCTGTTTGATACCGCCGGTATGCGCCGCAAGGCGCGCGTGCAGGAAAAGCTGGAAAAGCTCTCCGTTGCCGACGCGTTGCGGGCCATCAAGTTCGCCGAGGTCGTGGTTGTCACGCTCGATGCGAACATCCCGTTCGAAAAACAGGACCTGCAGATCATTGATCTCGTCCAGCGCGAGGGGCGGGCGCTGGTCATCGCCTTCAACAAGTGGGACACGATTGAGGATCGCACCGAAGTCTGGACGGAGATCAAGTACCAGGCCGAGCGCTATCTGAATCAGGTGCGCGGCGTCGCCATGGTGCCGATCTCCGCGACCACGGGGCAAGGCCTCGACAAGCTGATGGAAGCGGTCTTTGACGCCTACAAGATGTGGAACGCGCGGGTCTCGACTGCGCGGCTCAACAAGTGGCTTGAAGGCGTGGTCGCGCATCACCCGCCTCCGGCGGTCGCCGGCCGGCGCATCAAGCTGCGTTATCTGACCCAGGCGAAGACGCGGCCGCCGCATTTCATCGTGTTCTGCTCGCGGCCCGAACAGTTGCCGGAGGCGTATTTGCGTTATCTGGTCAATGGTGTCCGCGAGACCTTCAAGCTCCCGGGAACACCCATACGCCTGTCGTTCCGCAAAGGTGAGAACCCTTACGCCAACAAGGCGAAAAAGAAGCGGTAGCTCCGGAGGCGGAGCGTGGCGCGGTTCCCGCGTCGTCCGCCAGCGGAACCGGGTCTTATTTGCGAAACCGGATGCTATCGGATGGCAGCTCGCCGAAGCGCTCTCGATACGCCCGGGCGAAGTGACCCAGACTGCTGAAGCCGCAATGCAAGGCCACCGCTATCACCGAAGCGTGGCAGCCGTCGATCAACATGGCGCGGGCCTTGGATAGGCGTAAGTACTTGATGTACTCGTGCGGCGTCTCGCCATGACGGGCAATGAAACTGCGGTGAAGCGTCCGCCCGCTAAGCTCAGCCACGGCGGCGAGGTCTTCCAGCGTAAGCGTCTTGTTCCAGTTTGCGTGAATGTGGTCCTCGACCCGTCGAAGGCGTGTGACGTTCGTATCGGCCTTCTTGCGGTCCAGGGCGTCGGAATAGTTGTGCCGGGTGTGCAGCAGAAGACGCGTCAGCGTCAGCGCTTCCAGCTCGCACATGAACGTGCCCTGGAAACGCGGGTCGATTTGGTCCAGTTCATGGCAGGCGGTCAGCAACGGCTGGCGAAAGTAGTCGGCGAACCGCCTGTCGCCGCGCGTCGGTTGCTCGAATGCAACCGTGTCGTGGATCTCATGACCGAGCAGCATTTCCAGCCGCTGGCGGAGCGCAGAGGCGCTGACGCGTACCGCGACACTCTTGTAGCCTTCTGGGTGTCTCTCGCTTAGCGGCACGTTCTCGGGAACCACATAGCCACTGGTGCGCGGGCTCGCCTCCAGCTGTATCGCTCCAATCCGCACGTTACACGGTCGATCGATTTGCAGCACGATGCGGATATAATCAGCCGGCGGAAATGAAAACTCAGTGCAAAAGCCGCTATTCAAGTAAAAGATCGAGATGTTTTTTGCGGAAACGCTTCGACAGACAAATTTTACGCCCTGCGTGTGCACATGCGCGCATTGGACCGTGCCCCCCCCAATTGCAGCAATAAGGTCCGCAAGTTGGTCGACGCTGTCCGCTTCAATGGCCGGGAAGGATCTGAGAAACATGACTTATTTCCGGCTCGAGAATTGGACGGGGGGGATGGCTTGATTTGTTAACCATACGACGTGGGTCGCAGAGGATCAGCCAAAAAGCGGTCGATGACTATCTCCGAAATATTACCTATTTCCGCGTAACCCCATAGAATCCGCGTGGGCATTTGGTTCGGAAATTTTTTAGTTCTCCCTTTTTTCGAATTTTCTGCCGGGAAACTCGGACTATCGATGGTCCCGGCACCTGTCGTGATTTGAATATCGGGATCGAATTTGTCTGATATGGAATTCAAGAGAGATTAACCATGAATAATTTACTTAGAAGGAGGACGATCTAAATCGCAGGGGAGCTGGGGGTAAGAATGCAAATCTCAATCAAGGGCCAGTTGAATAGTCTCGCTATATTTTTCTCTATACTTTTACTGGCACTGACAGTCGGTGCCTGGATAGGTATGGACTGGGTGCGGGTTTTCCAGGACAGGGGAGCAGAGCTTTCCGAACGTGCCGAGCAAGCAGCTGATATGGGCAGCGTTGGCGCCCGGCTCTACCGTGTTATCGCTGACGCGGAGATCAACCGTGATCTCGTCACCACCCGCAAGGATTGGACGGAGGCACTCGCCAAGGAGCGCACGCAAATTCAGTCGATCGGGGAATGGGCCACAGCGCCAGCCGATGCTGCGGCGTTCAAGGCTGGTGAAGCTGCCATCAACAAGCTTGTGGATCTCTTCGAGACGACAATGATGCCGGAACTCGAGAAGGCCGAAGGCATGACGACGGCTATTCGCGAACTTGATTCAGAAATCGATGACGTCGTGTCGGAGATCAAGACATCCTTTCGTGGGCTTGAGGCGTTGGCCATGGCGGAAGCACTCCACGCAGACACGCAGTTCGATGATGCCACCTCTTCTGCGCTCCTCTGGATACTGGGTGTCATGGTTGCATCGCTGGCGGTCACATTCGCCATCAGCTTCAAGATCAACCGTGGTATCAGCCGTGGCATGTCTGAACTGCTCACAGCCATGAACGGTATCGCCGACGGCAAGCTCGACATCGTTATTGGTGGCATCGACCGCAAGGACGAGTTCGGCCAGATGTCCAGCGCGCTCAACGTGGCGTTGCAGGGATTGGTCAAGGCCGAGGAAATGCGATCGCAATCGGTATTGCGCGAGGCCGCCGAGCGTGAGGGCCTTGCTCGCCGCGAAACGTTGGCGAAGGACTTCGTCGGACGGATGCAGGCGCTTTCCGCCAGCTTTGGTACGTCATCCGGTTCCGTGGCCGATGCGGCGCACAATCTTTCCGCGACGGCCGAGGAGACCTCACGACAGGCCCAATCGGTGGCAGCGGCTGCCGAGCAAGCGTCCGCCAATGTACAGACGGTCGCGACCGCGTCCGAGGAAATGGCCGCCTCCGTTCGGGAGATCAACGGTCAGGTCACGCATTCGGCCAAAGTGGCCGATCTAGCCTTTACCGAGGCGGAAGCCTCCAACGCCCGTATCGAGGTGCTGGCGGAGACGGCGAGCGCCATCGGTGCGGTTGTCGATCTAATCAATGGCATCGCCGACCAGACCAATCTGCTGGCGCTCAACGCAACCATCGAAGCGGCCCGCGCCGGTGAGGCCGGCAAGGGCTTTGCGGTTGTCGCGGCTGAAGTGAAGGAGCTCGCTTCCCAGACCGGCCGGGCGACGGAAGAGATCGCCCAGAAGATCGGCGAGATCCAGCAGGCGGCCGACGGCACGGTGACTTCCATGTCGGAGATCGTCCGTGTCGTCGCCGACATCAAGGAAATTGCTTCGGCCATTGCCGGTGCGGTGGAGGAGCAGGGCGCGGCGACCGGCGAGATCGCCCGCAACTGCCAGCAGGCGGCAACGGGCACGCAGGAAGTAACTGAGAATATCTCGGGCGTAAGCCAAGCCGCAGAGATGACCGGCGCCGCCTCGCAGCAGCTCATGGACCTCTCGTCCGGCCTCTCCGGCCAGGCGGCAGAGCTGAACCAGGTGGTGGAGACCTTCGTGCGAGATTTCGCCGCCGCCTGAGGCGGGCGAGGCAAATCGAAGAACTGGATCAAGAAAATTCAAAGCCCTCGCCCTATGCGGGGGCTTTGTCGTTCAGAGAACGGCCGACTCGACAAAACGATGGCCCATGAAAGATGGGCGCTGGCCATCAAGGGCGCAGACATGCGGCCGGATCTTCGAGGTGTGTCCCGAGATTGTTTCTCGCGATACCGTACCAATCACCCGGCGGCGAAGTCCTTCAGGGCGTGCGTGGGAAAATCGTAGAGCTTGCCGGTTTCGTCGAAGTCCGCAGACAGCAGATCCATGATCGGTCCGACAAGTTCGCCCGGATGGGGGAGCGTTTCTGGATCTTCGCCCGGCATCGCCTTGGCGCGCATCGCGGTGCGCATGGGGCCGGGGTTGACGAGATTGGCGCGCACGTTGCTCGTCGTTTCGGTCTCGCCGGCATAGGTGCGTACCAGCGCTTCGAGAGCGGCCTTTGAAACGGAATAGATGCCCCAGTACGGTTTGCATTTGTGCGCGGCGCCGGACGAGATGAACGCTGCGCGACCGGCGTTGGCGGCGCGCAGGAGCGGATCGAGCGAGCGGATAAGCCGGTAATTGGCGGTGACGTTCACCGCCATCACCTCTTCGAAATCCTTCGGATCGATATGGCCGACCGGCGAGAGAATACCAAGGAGGCCAGCATTGCCGACCAGCATGTCGAGCTTGCCCCAGCGCTCGTAGATCGAGGCACCGAGCCGGTCGATTGCCTCGAAGTCCATGAGGTCGAGCGGCACGAGCGTCGTGCTGCCGCCCGCGGCCTGGATCTCGTCATCGAGATCCTCCAGCCCGCCGACTGTGCGCGCGATCGCGATGATATGCGCGCCTTCCGCCGCAAGTCCCTTCGCCACCTGATAGCCGATACCGCGCGATGCACCGGTGACGACCGCGAGCTTTCCTTCAAACCGTTTGGTCATGATCGAACGTCTTTGCAACAGGGGGAGGGAATCCGCGCGAAGCCGGCCTCAACTCACTTCTACCAGACGATTGAGCTGACGCATTTCGGCGGTGCCGGACTTGTCGGTGAGGGGGGTCGGATAGTCGCTGGTGAAGCAGGCGTCGCAATATTGCGGCGCGTCCGAATTGCGGCCGGCTTCTCCCACGGCACGGTAGAGCCCGTCTATCGAAAGAAAGGCGAGGCTGTCGACCTTGATGTAGTCGGCCATTTCCGCAATCGTCATGCGGGAGGCGAGAAGCTTCGATTTCTCCGGTGTGTCGACGCCATAGAAGCAGCTGTCCCGGGTCGGCGGGGACGCTATGCGCATGTGCACTTCCTTCGCGCCCGCCTCGCGCACCATCTGCACGATCTTCAGTGATGTGGTGCCGCGTACGATGGAATCGTCCACCAGCACCACGCGCTTGCCGGCCAGCATGGTGCGGTTGGCATTGTGCTTCAGTTTCACGCCCATGTGGCGGATGGAATCGGTCGGCTGAATGAAGGTGCGGCCGACATAGTGATTTCGGATGATGCCGAGCTCGAACGGCAATCCGGCTTCCTGCGCGTAGCCGATAGCCGCGGGGGTGCCGGAATCGGGAACCGGAACCACGATATCGGCCTCGACACCGGACTCGCGCGCCAGTTCTTCGCCAATGCGCTTCCTGACCGAGTAGACGTTGGTTCCGTTCACCGAGGAATCGGGCCGGGCGAAATAGACGTACTCGAAGATGCAGAAGCGCGAATGGTTCGACGTCTGCGCGAACGGCTTCATGCTCTGAAGGCCGTTTTCGGTAATGACGACGACCTCGCCAGGTTCCACGTCGCGCACATAGTGGGCGCCAATGATATCCAGTGCGCAGGTCTCCGAAGCCAGCACATAGGTGCCGCCCAGATCGCCGAGAACGAGCGGACGCACGCCGAGCGGGTCGCGCGCGCCGATCAGCTTCTTCTCCGACAGGGCCACGACAGCGTAAGCGCCTTCGAGCTGGCTCAGCGCGTCGATCAGCCGGTCGACGAAAGCCTGTTTGGCACTCATGGCGACCAGATGGATGATCGTCTCCGTGTCCGAGGTGGACTGGAAGATCGAGCCGCGTTCCTGAAGGGCGCGCTGCAGGGTCTGGGCGTTGGTGAGGTTGCCGTTGTGGGCGACAGCGAACCCGCCGCCGGCAAGCTCGGCATAAAGCGGCTGCACGTTGCGCAGCACGGGGGCGCCGGTCGTGGAATAGCGCGTGTGACCGATGGCACGAGTGCCTTTCAGCCGGTCAATCACGCTCTGTTTGGTGAAGTTGTCTCCAACGAGGCCGATATGGCGTTCGTTGTAGAACTGGCGGCCGTCGAAGGAGACGATACCGGCCGCTTCCTGTCCACGGTGCTGAAGCGCGTGTAGCCCGAGGGCCGTCAGCGCGCCCGCATCCGGGTGCTCATAGACGCCGAAGACGCCACATTCATCGTGAAAGTGGTCGTCAGCTTCTCCATCGTCAGGCCCGATTGTGGCCGGGGACACGGAAGGAAGCGTTTTGTCGCTCATGGCTACTCCTGAGCCGGGAATTTCACCCGGCGGTCGCTACGGCCGGAAGGGGAGGTCTGGCCCATGCGTCTGAATACTCGCCTAATTTGCTGGTTGTGTGGCTTCGATCTGCTGGTTGATTCCGCTGCGCTCGCGCTCGGAATACCCGGCATTGTCATCATTTTCGGCAGCCGGCGTCGCGGCATCGTCGTTCCGCTTCGTCCCTCGGTTGCGCAACTGGTTGATGATCTCGGACTCCGGATCCTCCGGAAGCGCCGCGATCAGCCGCTGGCCGATCGAATTGAGCAGCGGTCGCGATTTTGCGTTGGCAACCCAGCCGGGCTGCTTAGGCTCCTGCACGAACCAGTTGAAAAACAACATCGCCACAACGACGAGAAGAAGCCCCCGGGCGGCGCCGAACACAAAGCCGAGTGAACGGTCCAGCGCGCCTATGCGGCTGTCGAGCACGAAATCCGAAATCCGCATCGTGATGTAGGAGACGATGATCAACGTCACAAGGAAGATAACGGCGACTGAGGCGCCAAGGGCGATCTGCTCGTGCGAGATGTACTGCTTCAGGAATGGCAGCAGGTCATCGTAGAACATGTAGGCGGCGACCGCGGCGGCAAGCCACGAGACGATTGACAGAACCTCGCGCACGAAGCCCCTGATCATCGCCAGCACGGCCGAAATCAGCATGATGACGATCAAAATTCCGTCCAGAAGGGTAATCGGCATGGCGTGCCAGGCTCCCGCGCTTCCTCAGCGGTTTGTCGCAGAACTCGATATCACGTTCGCTCCGCCGCGACGAGGTCGAGTCGGCGTTTTCCTCGACCTGATGCAAGCGGAGGCATAGATTTGCCGGCTTCAGGCATCGTCCAGTGTGCCAGCCGCAACCTCGGCGACGAGGTCACCCAGTTCCGCCAAACCATGGACTTCTATCTCGCGCCCCGGTTCGTCCTTGGTGTTCGCACGCGGTACGTAGGCTCGGGTGAAACCCAGTTTGCCAGCTTCCTTCAGCCGGACGGATGCCTGGGCCACCGGCCGGATCGCTCCGGACAGGCTGACTTCGCCGAAATAGACGCTCTCCGTCGGAAGGGCAACCCCGCTGAGCGAGGAGACGAGCGCGGCGGCGACCGCCATGTCCGCTCCCGGCTCGTTGATACGCAGGCCCCCGGCGACATTCAGGTAAACGTCGGATTGCCCGAACCGGACGCCGCAACGCGCTTCCAGCACGGCCAGGATCATCGAAAGACGGCTTGATTCCCAGCCCACGACTGCGCGGCGCGGGGTGCCGAGCGGAGAGGGGGCTACGAGTGCCTGGATCTCGATGAGCAGAGGTCGGGAGCCTTCCAGACCCGCAAAGACGGCAGCCCCCGGGCTGGCCGCATTTCGCTCGCCCAGAAAAAGCGCGGAAGGGTTTGCGACTTCAGCGAGACCCGCACCGCCCATCTCGAAGACGCCGATCTCGTCGGTAGGTCCGAACCGGTTCTTCACTGCCCTCAGCACCCGGTACTGGTGCATGCCGTCGCCCTCGAAATAGAGAACGGCATCGACCATGTGTTCCACGACGCGCGGACCGGCAATCTGGCCGTCCTTGGTGACGTGGCCGACGATGACGACGGCCGCGCCGGAATTCTTGGCGTAGCGCACCATGGCCTGCGCGCCCGCGCGTACCTGGGTGACGGTTCCAGGCGCCGATTCCACCTGGTCGCTCCACAACGTCTGCACGGAATCGACGATGACGAGGGCAGGAGGCTGCCCCGCCTCCAGTGTGGCGATGATGTCTTCCACGCTGGTTTCCGCCGCAAGGGCCACCGGTGCATCGGAAAGACCGAGGCGTTCGGCGCGCAGGCGCACCTGGTCGATCGCCTCCTCGCCGGAAATGTAGATGGAACGGTGCCCTGCGCGGGCGAGAGCCGCGGAGGCCTGGATCAACAAGGTGGATTTGCCGATACCCGGATCCCCACCCACCAGCAGGGCCGAACCGCGCACGAATCCGCCGCCGGTCACACGGTCGAGTTCGTTCAAGCCCGTCTGGATGCGAGGCGCCTCCCGCGTCTCGCCCGTAAGCCCGACCAGAGGGACGACGCGGCCGCGCGATTTGGCACGGAGTTTCGGGCTTGCGCCGATGCCGCCGAGGTTTTCCTCCACGATGGTGTTCCACTCACCGCAGGCGTCGCATTTGCCAGCCCATCGCGCTGTAACCGCACCACAGTTCTGGCAGACGTATTGAAGAGTGCGCTTGGCCATGAGGGGTCCACGGTGAGTTGGAGCGATGCGCGCCGACGCGTTGCGACGGTCTCAGGCCCGATCGTCTGAAGCGCCGATATAGGTGCGGGCGTAACGGCTGCCAAGTCCGGTGAGGAATTCGTAGCCGATCGTGTCGGCCGCGGCCGCGGCTTCATCCACCGGAATGTGAGGCCCGAACATTTCCACCCAGTCGCCACGCAGGCATTCGCGCTCCGGAACATCGGTCACGTCGACCGCGATCAGATCCATCGAGACTCGACCCACCAGCGGAACCTTGTGGCCGTTGATCCAGACCTTCGCGGTATCGCTGCCACCGCCGGCCCCTGCGAGCCGATGATAACCATCGGCATATCCGATGCCGACAATAGCGATGCGCGAGTTGCGGCGTAGCGTTTCCACCGCGCCGTATCCGACGGTTTCTCCGTTGCGAGCCGAATGGGTGATCAGTACCCGCGCCTCGGCTGTCACGACAGGGCGCATGGGGTTTTCCCCCTCATCCATTGCGCGGCCGCCATAGAGCGATATTCCCGGGCGGGCGACGTCGAAATGGAAATCCGGGCCCAGGAAAATGCCGGGAGAATTGGCGAGGGAACGCGGGACGCAGGGAAAGAGCGCTGTCATTTCGTGGAAGCGCTCGAGCTGGAGGGCGTTGAGTGGATTTTCAGGGTCTCCGCCGCACACAAGGTGGCTCATGACGAGCGCGAGATCAAACCGTGTCAGCACATCCGGTGCTTGCGCAATGGTCCTGGCCTCATCGATGTCGAGACCCATGCGATTCATGCCGGTATCGAGATGTAAGGCTGCGGGCAGTTTTTGTCCTGTGGAAGCGCAAAATTCAGACCACTCAAGGACTTCTGCCGGACAGTTGAGAACCGGAATCAAGCCGCCATCGCGATAGGACTCGGCCGCGCCGGGCAAAAGACCGGCCAACACGAAAACACGCGCATCCGGAGCCGCAGCGCGGGCGCGCAGTCCTTCTTGCGGAACGGCAGTAAAAAAGGTGCGGCACCCGGCCTGACTCAGGGCGACGGCCGCCTTTTCAAGACCGGTACCGTACCCATCTCCCTTGATGGCGGCGCCACATTCCGTCTTTCCGGTCCGTTGCGCCAGGCTTCGCCAGTTATCGGCCAAAGCCGCCAGATCGATGGTCAGCCGGCCACAGGCCAGACTGTCCTTCCGCGTATCCGCCATCAGGTCATTCCGTGCGTTCGGGCAGGTGGTCGTCCTGGGCCAGATCGGAGAAGCGTGTGTACTCGCCGGCGAATTGCAGGTCGACGGTGCCCGTGGGCCCGTGGCGCTGCTTGCCGATGATCACCTCGGCACGTCCGGCGACGCGGTCCATGTCCGCCTGCCATTTGAAGAAATCTTCCGAGCCCTCCTGGGGCATGGTCTTGCCGAGATAGTACTCCTCGCGGAACACGAACATGACCACGTCCGCATCCTGCTCGATGGAGCCCGATTCGCGAAGGTCCGAAAGCTGGGGACGCTTGTCGTCGCGCGATTCGACCTGACGCGAAAGCTGAGAAAGCGCGATAATGGGAACATTGAGTTCCTTGGCAAGCGCCTTGAGGCCCGTCGTGATCTCGGTGATTTCCTGAACGCGGTTGTCGGAGCGCTTTCCCGACCCCGACAGCAGCTGGATATAGTCGATTACCAGAAGGTCGAGGCCGCGCTGGCGCTTGAGTCGGCGCGCGCGCGCCACAAGGTTGGAAATCGAGATGCCACCGGTCTGGTCGATATAAAGCGGCACCGTCTGCATGTGCTGGGAGGCGGCGACCAGCATCTCGAAGTCGGCTTCGGAAATGTCGCCGCGCCGGATCTTCGAGGACGAAATCTCGGTCTGCTCGGAAATGATACGGGTTGCGAGCTGTTCGGCGGACATTTCCAGTGAGAAGAACCCGACCACGCCGCCGTCGATCGTCTTCATCGTACCGTCGGCAAGTTCTTCGGCGCGGTAGGCGGAGGCGACATTGTAGGCGATGTTGGTGGCAAGCGAGGTCTTGCCCATGCCCGGACGACCGGCAAGCACAATTAGATCCGACGACTGCAGGCCGCCCATCCGGGCGTCGAGGTCGCGAAGTCCGGAGGAAAGGCCGGACAAGGCGCCTTCGCGCTGGAAAGCGGCGGCGGCCATGTCGATGGTCGAGGTGATCGCATCGCCAAAGGCGACAAATCCGGCATTCGCACCTCCGGTCTCCGCAAGCGCGAAGAGACGGCGCTCAGCGTCGTCGATCTGCGCGGAGGGCGGCATGTCGATCGGCGCATCGAAGGCGATGTTGACCATGTCTTCGCCGATGCGAATGAGATCGCGGCGCATGGCCAGATCGTAGATCGTGCGGCCGTAATCCTCCGAATTTATGATCGAGGTGGCATCGGCGGCCAGTCGCAGGAGGTACTGCGTCGCCGTGAGGTCGGCAATCTGGGCGTCGGCGGGGAAATAGGTCTTCAACGTGATCGGGGAGGCGATCTTGCCCGCCCGGATCAGCTTCCCAGTCATTTCATAGATTTCCTGGTGCGGCGTCAGATAGAAATGTGCCGCATCAAGGAAGTCCGAAACACGATAGAACGTTTCGTTGTTGACGAGGATGGCACCCAGGAGCTGACGTTCGGCTTCCGCGTTGTGCGGTGCCGTGCGCGAAAGCGTGTTCACTGGCTCCAGTTTGGGTGCGGCGTTGTTCATTTCAAAGGTCCCCTCGGCAGGCGCGCGGCCAGCCGGAATCGTCACGTCGTTCGCACGATCTTCAAATCCTGGAAGCGTCGGAAAAACACAGAAGCTTGTTCCCGCGTACGTTGCCCGCCGGAAACGCCGTGCCGCCGCCCCCTTCTGGTTAGACTCTAGCACACGGCTTCGAAAGTCCTTCCGTCACGAAAAACGACGGAAAGCGTCTTCGCGGGGCCTTCATGTGGCGCGGCCTGTTAATTCAGTTGATGGACTTGGGTAACTGTAACGAATGACGCATGGGGGCGTTGACTCGGCGCGCCGAAAGTGAGTTCCGACCGCGCGGAATCGTGCTGCTTGTGGTGTCGCGGGGCATCTGTGATGGGGCTTTTGAAAATGAGCTGGCAAAATAGGCGTTCGCGATGAGCCAGATAGCGGCGAGCGGTGGAAAAGGAGACGCGAACGCGGGGGACCGGAGGTGGAATCATGAAGGGAGAAAAGACCGTCGCGTATATGTCGCGACGGCCCGGTCTTCGTTTTACTCGCCGGCAAGTCGCAGGTGAGGCACCTTGCGCTCGCGTTCGCGCAAGCGTTGTTCGGCTTCGAGAATATAGTCACGCGTCAGCGGCACGGCTTCCTGATCACGGGTGATCTGGATCTGGAACACCATCATGTCCTGGTAGCGGAAGGCCGTTTCGGACGCGGCCAGGTAGAATTCCCACATCAGGCAGAAGCGCTCGTCATAGAGTGCCTTGGCTTCGTCCCTGCGTGCCAGGAAACGGTCCCGCCACGCTTTCAGTGTTTCCGCATAATGCAGCCGCAGGATCTCGATATCGGTGACCTTGAGCCCGGCCTTCTCGATTTTCGGGAGGACCTCCGACAAGGAAGGGATATAGCCACCGGGGAAGATGTATTTGTCAACCCAGGGGTTGGTCGCGCCGGGGCCATCGAACCGGCCGATGGAGTGCAGGAGCATTACCCCGTCCGGCTTCAGCAGGCGGTGCGCGGCATCGAAGAATGTCGGGTAGTTGCCGACACCGACATGCTCGAACATTCCAACCGAAACAATCCGGTCGAACTGTCCCCGGCAGTCACGATAGTCTTGCAACCTGAACCGCGCCCTGTCGGTGAGCCCGGAATCGACAGCGCGGCCATTGGCTATTCCGTGCTGCTCTTCCGAAAGCGTCAGACCGGTGACGTTCGCACCACACAGGTCTGCCAGGTAGAGGCCCATGCCGCCCCATCCACAGCCTATGTCGAGAACATCCATGCCGTCCTCGATACACATCTTGGCAGCGATATGCCGCTTTTTGGCAAGCTGTGCGTTTTCCAGATTGTCGTCGGGATGCTCGAAATAGCCGCACGAGTACTGGCGATCCGAGTCGAGGAAAAGCCGATAAAGGGTTCCATCGAGATCGTAGTGACGCGCGACGTTGCTTTTCGAACGCCTGAGCGTGTTGTGCTGGTGGATGCGCCGGGTCAGGATACGCAACTTGTTCAGCACGTGCCACGACCACGTAATCGGCAGACCCTGGGTGTTGCTGCTGATCAAGGCGAGGAAGTCGTAGATGCTTCCATCCGTGATCCGCAGTCGTCCGTCCATGAAGAGCTCGCCGGCCTTGAGGGCTGGGTCGAGAACCAATGCCCTTTCTGCCGCTTTGTCAGTGAGTTCCATGGCGACATGAGATCCGGTTCCGTCGCCGTAGCTTTCGCTTTTCCCATCCGGGTAATGGACCGTCAGGGAGCCGTTCTTGATAAATTTGCTCAAATAGGTGGCAAGCAATCGCCCCATTGCCTATCCCTCGTCTATTGATGACGACAGCCAGACCCTCCTCGCCTGGCACGTCGCGGGTTGTGAGATATGATTGGTAACTAGACGAGCGTCGCTCCATTTCAAGATTAAATCAAGGATTTGAAAAATGGATCCGGCAGCGTGTGGCGCAAAAAAAAACGGCGCCCCGGAAGGGCGCCGTTCAATTTCTAGGTAAGAGAACTTACCATTCAAGTGGTTAGATCAGGCTTCGTCGGCTTCCTCGGTGTCGGCAACGGCATCTTCGGCCTCGCCTTCAACCGCGTCTTCATCGCCCTCTTCACCTTCCGCTTCTTCGTCTTCCTCAAACTCGAAAGCGTCGTTTTCGCGCTGTGTGAGATCCTCACCGCGTGCCTGACGCTCGGCTTCGTCATCCGAGCGGGCGACGTTGACCTGAACGCTCACCTCCACTTCGGGGTGCAGCACGATGACGACGCTGTGCAGGCCGATGGTCTTGATCGGCGTGTCGAGGCGAACCTGGCTGCGCAACAGCGAGAAGCCACCCTCGGTCAGTTCGTTGGCGATGTCGCGCGTCGAAACCGAGCCGTAGAGGTGACCGGTCGCACCCGCGGAGCGGATGACAACGAAGCTCGCGCCATCAAGCTTGACTGCGACCTGTTCGGCTTCCTGACGACGCTCCAGGTTGCGGGCCTCGAGCTGGGCGCGCTCGCCTTCGAAGCGCTTCTCGTTGGCCTTGGTCGCGCGAAGCGCCTTGCCCTGGGGCAGCAGGTAGTTGCGTGCGTAACCGTCGCGCACGCGCACGGTGTCGCCCATCTGGCCGAGGCGCGCGACGCGCTCGAGAAGAATGACTTGCATTTTGGATACTCCTATCCGTCTGTCCCGCCATGCCGGCTGGCTGGTCGGTTAGGGGCAGGTCGCGGAAGAATTCCGGCTCTGTCCCAGAGGGGCCCGGCGGCACACGACGCCCGGGCCGATGCGGGAGAGCCGGACAAAGGTCCGGCTCTCCCGTGGCTTAGCTGATCACGTAGGGCAGCAGGGACAGGAAACGGGCGCGCTTGATGGCGCGGGCCAGTTCACGCTGCTTCTTGGCGGAAACCGCCGTGATCCGGCTCGGCACGATCTTGCCGCGCTCGGACACGTAGCGCTGCAGCAGCTTGATGTCCTTGTAGTCGATCTTCGGGGCGTTGGCGCCGGAGAACGGGCAGGTCTTGCGACGGCGGAAGAAGGGCCGGCGGGTCGGCAGCTGTGCGATATCGATCATCAGTTCTTCTCCTCGCTGTCACGGTCCGAACGGCGCGGGCCGCGATCACGGTCACCACCGCGGCCGCCTCCATCACGCTCGAAGCGATCACCGCGGCCGCCGCGACGGCGGTCGTCACGGTCGCGCTTCTGCATCATCGCGGACTGTTCTTCTTCGTGCTCGTCGACCTTCAGGGTCAGGAAGCGCAGCACGTCTTCATTGAGGCGCATCTGACGTTCCATTTCGGCGACCGCGGGGTGCGGCGCATCGATGTTCATCAGCGTGTAATGCGCCTTGCGGTTCTTGTTCACGCGGTAGGCGAGGGTGCGCAGGCCCCAGTTCTCCACCTTGCCGACGGTGCCGCCGCCATTGGTGATGATCTCCTTGAACTGCTCTACGAGCTGCTCGACCTGTTGCGCGGAAACGTCCTGGCGTGCCAGGAACACGTGTTCATAAAGGGCCATGAATGCCTTTCCTCAAGTTGCAACCAAACCCGGCGCGAAGCCTCTTCAAAGCCTGGGAAAGGCCTTGCAGGACGTCTTTGAGAGCGGAGACACGGGAAGTCGGATCCCTTTCGGATCCTGTCCGGCCAGCACCCTGAGAATGGAGGGTGTCGTACCGCGACCTTCCGTACAGCCCCCAGCCGGGGTTTCGTTCGAAGCGGTGTCTATACGCGTTTCGCTCAGAAATTCAACGTAAAAAAAGCTCGAAAATCCGTGGCAAAAGGCGTTGCGGACTTGACAGGTGCCCCTTGTGACCGCTCATAAGCCCAACCTCGTGGCCCGCTCGTCTGTCGGTTGACGGAGCACGCTTTTGGGGCGGGAGACATGTGCGACCTTCGAACATGGGTCGTCCAGAGGTCAACAGAAACGGGATCGTCGGTTCACATGAGCATCGCATTCACCTTTCCCGGTCAGGGTTCGCAGTCGGTTGGTATGGGCAAGGCACTTGCCGAGGCTTTCCCGGAAGCGCGCGCGGTCTTTGAGGAAGTGGACGATGCGCTGGGCCAGGCGTTGAGCCGGGTGATGTGGGAAGGTCGCGAGGACGAACTCACCCTGACGACCAATGCGCAGCCGGCCCTGATGGCCGTGAGCCTCGCCGCCATGCGGGTGCTGGAAGCGCGCGGGCTGGACCTCAAGTCCTCAGTCGCCTACGTGGCGGGCCATTCGCTTGGTGAATACTCCGCGCTGGCTGCTGCGGGCAGCATCGGTCTTGCGGACACGGCGCGGCTGCTGCGCACGCGCGGCAAGGCGATGCAAGAGGCAGTGCCTGTGGGCGAGGGCGCCATGGCGGCACTGCTCGGGCTCGACTTCGACGCGGCGAGCGAAGTGGCCGCCGCCGCTGCCCAAGGCGAGGCTTGCGAGGCGGCCAACGACAATGCTCCCGGCCAGGTGGTCGTTTCCGGCCACCGCGCGGCTGTCGAACGCGCGCTCGATCTCGCCAAGCAAAAGGGTGCGCGCAGGGCTTTGCTGCTGCCGGTGAGCGCGCCCTTCCATTGTAGTCTCATGCAGCCGGCCGCAGACGTCATGGCCGAGGCGCTCGGGGAAACCGAAATCGTGGCACCGGTGGTGCCGTTGGTGTCAAATGTTCTGGCTCGGCCGATCACGGATCCCGTGGAGATCCGCAACCGGCTCATCGAACAAGTGACCGGGCGGGTTCGCTGGCGCGAGTCGGTTTCCTGGCTTGCTGAAAATGGCGTGACCACCATCGTTGAGATCGGTTCTGGAAAGGCGCTGACCGGCATGGCCAAGAGAATCGACAAGTCGCTTGAAGCGATCGCGGTTGGTGGCGCGGAAGACATCGATGCGCTGCTTGAGCGCATCGCCACGGAATAGAAACCGAGAGAGGTTCGTATGTTCGATCTGACCGGAAAAACCGCGCTCGTTACCGGAGCGACGGGAGGCATCGGCGAGGCAATCGCGCGGGCGCTGCATGCCCGGGGCGCGACCGTAACGCTGTCCGGGACGCGCGAGGAACGGCTCGCCGCTCTCGCCTCCGACCTGGGCGAGCGGGCGCACGTCGCTGCGGCCAATCTCTCTTCGCGCGAGGATGTCGACGGGCTCGTGCCGGCCGCCGAGGCGGCCATGGGCGGCCTCGACATTCTGGTGAACAATGCCGGCATCACGCGTGACAACATCTTCATGCGAATGAAGGATGAAGAGTGGGATCAGGTGCTCGAAGTGAACCTGACGGCCGCGTTCCGGCTGACGCGGGCTGCGATCAAGGGCATGATGAAGCGCCGGTATGGTCGCATCATCGGCATCACCTCGATCGTCGGCGTCACCGGCAATCCCGGCCAGGTCAACTATGCGGCGGCGAAGGCGGGGCTTATCGGCATGTCGAAATCGCTTGCCCGTGAAGTGGCGAGCCGCAACATTACCGTTAACACGATTGCGCCAGGCTTCATCGAAACCGCGATGACGGACGCGCTGAATGAAAAGCAGCGGACATCGATTCTCGAGACGATCCCTGCCGGCCGGCTGGGCAGCGGAGACGAGATCGCGGCGGCGGCCGTTTACCTCGCCAGCACCGAAGGCGCCTACGTGACGGGTCAGACAATCCATGTGAATGGCGGCATGGCTATGATTTAACAGGAGAAAAAACTCCGCTTGGTGAGCCTTCCGGGGGCTTGCCAACAGCCCCCGTGTGCGGCTGGTCAAGGCAAACAAAGTGTGTTACCTAGCCGCCGGCCGATCGATACGCCGCCGGCAAGGTCGGGCCTTTATTCGGCTCGACCGGGGCACGCGGGATGCTAAGTTGTCCTGTCGTCCGGATTATGCGAACGGGGCTTTTAACAAACAGACTGGGCGTCCTTTGCTCATAAGGTGGCCAGTTCCGAGTGTCTTGAAGACCATCAGGGAAATCGAAAATGAGTGACATTGCTGAGCGCGTGAAGAAGATCGTGATCGAGCACCTTGGCGTCGACGCCGAAAAGGTGACGGACAATGCGAGCTTCATTGATGATCTGGGCGCTGACAGCCTGGACAACGTTGAACTCGTCATGGCCTTCGAAGAGGAGTTCGGCGTCGAGATTCCGGACGATGCGGCCGAGACCATCCAGACCGTCGGTGACGCGGTCAGCTTCCTCGAGAAGAACTCCGCCTAAGTCGGAACCGGTGCGGGCGGCGGCTTTGGGCGTCGCCTGGAACGGACAATCTTCGCTTTGGAAGGAAGATGATGAGGCGTGTAGTCGTCACTGGCCTGGGGATGGTGACGCCGCTTGGGTGCGGCGTCGATGTCACTTGGTCGCGGATTCTGGAAGGACGCAGCGGGGCCGGGCGGCCAGACACGTTTGAGGTCTCCGACCTCGCCTGTCAGGTCGCGTGCGAAATTCCCCGGGGCGACGGTTCCGATGGTACCTTCAATCCAGATGACTGGATGGAGCCCAAGGAGCAGCGCAAGGTGGACGATTTCATCGTCTATTCGGTTGCCGCCGCCGATCAGGCCCTCGCGGATGCTGGGTGGAAGCCGGAAACCTACGAGGATCAGATCAGCACGGGCGTGCTGATCGGTTCGGGTATCGGCGGTCTGCTCGGGATCGAGCAGAATGCTCTTCTTCTCAAGGAGAAAGGGCCGCGCAGGCTCAGCCCGTTCTTTATTCCGGGGCGTTTGATCAATCTGTGCTCGGGGCATGTCTCGATCAAGCATGGCCTCAAGGGGCCGAACCACGCTGTCGTGACCGCGTGTTCCACGGGGGCCCATGCGGTCGGTGATGCGGCGCGCCTCATCGCGCTCGGCGATGCCGATGTCATGGTGGCTGGCGGGGCGGAATCGCCCATCGGGCGGTTGGCTCTCGCCGGTTTCGCCGCTTGTCGTGCGCTTTCGACCGGGTTTAACGATGATCCGCAGCGCGCATCGCGCCCTTATGACAAGGACCGCGACGGTTTTGTCATGGGCGAGGGTGCCGGTTGCGTTGTGCTTGAGGAATACGAGCACGCCAAGGCCCGCGGTGCCAAGATCTATGCCGAAGTCATTGGCTACGGCATGTCGGGCGATGCCTATCACATCACGGCGCCTGCCGAGGACGGTGACGGCGCGTACAGATGCATGCAGGCGGCCTTGAAGCGCGCCGGTATCGGCCCTTCCGATATCGACTACGTCAACGCGCATGGTACGTCCACGCCACTCGGCGACGAAATCGAGCTCGGCGCGGTGAGCCGTCTCATGGGCGATGCCGCCGGCAAGCTGACGATGTCTTCGACAAAGTCTTCGGTCGGGCATCTTCTGGGTGCGGCCGGTGCGGTGGAGGCCATCTTCTCCGTCCTGGCCATTCGCGACAATGTCGCGCCACCGACGATCAATCTCGACAATCCGTCGATTGAGACGGACATCGATCTCGTTGCGCACAAGCCCAAGCAGATGCAGATTGATACGGTGCTGTCCAATTCGTTCGGCTTCGGCGGCACGAATGCGTCGCTGGTTTTCCGCCGCGTGGCCGACTAGACCCGCGGGCGAAACTGAACAGGTGCCGCGCCGGCCATGTCGGTGCGGTGCATCTGCGAAATGGGCTCCTGCGGAGCCGTTCTCGTTGGATATCGACAGGCAGGACCTGAGATGTCGCCGATGCGCGTCGCGCCGGATCCGCCTCTCGTCCGTCCAAGGATGCGGTCCAAGGATGCGGGCAATGCGTCCGCACCACCCGCAAATTGACACGAACCGCCTCTATTCCGGCAACGGGATGTATCCTTGGCGGACACGACATTTCCGACCGCTTCGGCTCGGAAATGTCGTGTCTTTCCGGTTTCCCGGATAACGCGGGGGCTCATGGGTGTCGTCGTCGAACAGGTAGAGCGCGCATATGCAAGACACGCCAGAAACCTCGGACGGTCAAACCCCGGCCTCGTCAGAAACAGAGACGTCTACCAACGACACCGCCCAGTCTTCCGGCCCGCCGGACAGCCAGGCGTCGGCACAGTCTTCCGCGGAGAGCGCGAGCCCGATGCGGCCTGCACCCAAGAGCCCGCGTGAGGCGATCCAGCCAGAGCGGCTGCCCGAGCCGCCGGCCCGTTCGCGGCGCGCGCGCAATCCTTTCGTCGTTTTCCTCAATTTCGCGCTGACGTTCGCGGTTCTGGTGGTCCTCGCCATCGGCGGGACGCTCTATTGGGGGAAGGGTGAGTTCGATGCCAAGGGACCGCTGACCCAGGAAACGACGATCATCGTGGCTCCGGGATCCGGGCTTGAGTCGATCGCACATACGCTGGATCGCAGCGGCGTGATCGGTCAGGCCTGGATCTTCATGGGCGGGGTGCAGCTTTACAAGAATGCCGGCAAGCTGAAGGCGGGGGAGTATCTTTTCCCCGCTGGTGTCAGCATGCGCAACGTCATGGACATGCTGGTGGCTGGCAAGGCGATCCTGCATTCCATCACCATTCCGGAAGGCTGGACCAGCGCGCAGATTGTGGAACGCGTCAAGGACGATCCGGTTCTGACGGGTGAGCTGTCGGAAGTGCCCGAAGAGGGATCTCTGCTGCCGGAAACCTACAAGTTCACCCGCGGAACGACGCGGCAGGAAATCATAGAGCGCATGCGCCGGGCGCAGGAAAAGGCGCTGGCGGAAATCTGGGAACGGCGCTCGGAAGGCCTGCCGATCAAGAGCCCGCGTGAGCTGGTCATTCTGGCCTCTATCGTTGAGAAGGAGACCGGGCGTGCGGACGAACGGCCACGGGTTGCCGGCGTTTTCGTAAACCGGCTCAAGCAGGGCTGGAGACTGGATTCCGACCCCACGATCCTCTACGGCCTACATGGCGGCGAGGCGTGGCAGCGTTCGCGCACGATCCTGAAGAGCGAAAAAGACGCTCCCAACCGCTACAACACCTACCAGATCCGCGGACTGCCGCCCGGGCCGATCGCCAATCCCGGACGCAAGGCGATGGAAGCTGTGGCCAATCCATCCCGGACCAAGGAAATGTTCTTTGTGGCTGACGGGACAGGCGGGCATCTCTTCGCGGAAACGCTTCAGGAGCATCAACGCAACGTTCGGCGGTGGCGCGAGGCGGAAAAGGCCAGACGCGATGCGGCTGCCACAGAGCCGGCGGAAAAAGCGGACGCGGAAACCGAAACGGATACACCGGGCGTGATTCAGCCCGAGGCGAAGCCAGAGAGTGGATCGAACTGAACCTGTACCGGGAGGGCTCCTCTCTTGTGGGTTGTTGCATGGCCCGGACACGTCCAAATCAGAACGAAGTTTCAATGATCTCGGCGATCCGGCATATCCGCTGACAAAAGAGAAGAAAAGACACGATGACCCTAGCGAGCATGACCGGATTCGCCCGTGCCGAAGGTACGCATGGAGCGATCCGTTGGACGTGGGAATTGCGTTCGGTCAACGGCAAGGGGCTCGACGTTCGCTTCAGGCTCGGGAATGGCTTCGACAGTCTCGAGCCGGCACTGCGCAAGAATGTTGGCGCGGCGCTTGCGCGCGGAAACGTCAATATCACGCTGTCGGTACACCGAGAGGCCGGCGAGATCGTGCCGCGGATCAATGACAGCGCGCTCGAGGCGGTTATCGAGGCGCTGGAGGCGATCCGCCGGAGGACAGGGGCGGCGCCTGCTACGGCGGAAGGGATCCTGTCATTCCGGGGCGTCTTCGAGGTTCAGGAAAGCGAAATCGGAGAGGAAGAGCGCGCCAGGCAACACGCCGCGGTTCTGGCCTCCTTCGAAACGGCGCTCGCAGATCTCGTTTCCATGCGGCAGTCCGAAGGCGATGCGGTCCAGCGTATGATCGAAGGCCATGTAACCAGGATCGCGAGCCTGACAGAGGACGCCGAGAACTGTCCCGCACGCTCGGTGGACGGGATCCGCGCGCGGCTCGCCCAGCAGGTTCGTCAACTCATGGAGCATGGTGAGTTCGACGAGGGACGGCTCCATCAGGAGGCTGTTCTGCTGGCGACGAAGGCGGATATCCGCGAGGAACTCGACCGTCTCAAGGCCCATGTGGCGGCCGTGTGCGATCTGATCGCCAGTGGCGGGCCGATTGGCCGTAAGCTGGATTTCCTGGCGCAGGAGTTCAACCGGGAGGCCAACACCTTGTGCTCGAAAGCCAACGATACCTCGCTTACGGCGATCGGTCTTGATCTCAAGACCACGATCGATCAGCTGCGCGAGCAGATCCAGAACCTGGAATAGAAGCCATGTCCGCCACTCCGGAAGCCCGCAAGGCCGGTGAAACCCATCGCCGAGGCCTGATGTTTGTCCTGTCGTCGCCTTCGGGAGCGGGCAAGTCGACGATCGCACGCAGCCTGCTCGAATCCGATCGGGAACTGATGCTATCGGTCTCAGTCACCACGCGTGAGCGGCGGCCGAGCGAAATCGACGGCGTGCACTACCACTTCATCTCCAAGAAGCGGTTTCTTTCCATGCGCGAGGATGGCGATTTGCTGGAGTCCGCGGAAGTGCATGGCAACTTCTACGGCACGCCGAGGGCGCCGGTTGAGACCGCGCTGTCCAACGGGAACGACATCCTGTTCGACATCGATTGGCAGGGGACGCTCCAGCTGTTTGATGCCGCACGGCCTGACGTGGCTTCCGTCTTCATCCTGCCGCCCTCTATGAAAGAACTGAGGTCCAGGCTGGAGAGACGAGCTGAAGATTCCGCCGAAGTGATCGAGCGCCGGCTTCAGAACGCACGGACGGAGATCTCGCATTGGAACGAGTACGACTACGTTCTGATCAATGACGATCTTGACCAGACTTTTCAGGATGTTCAGAAAATTCTCTGCGCCGAGCGCCGCCGTCGCGAGCGCAATCTCGGCATGGAATATTTCGTGGACCAGCTTCAACAGGAAGCCTGAGACGCGCTCTGGCCTCTGGCGGTCTTTTGTCTGCCAGGTGTTGCCGTTCAGGGCGTTTGTTGCTGGAAGACGTTGGCAAGCGCCACAAACCCTTCGACGGGTATTTCCTCCGCGCGGGCGGTCGGGTTCAAGCCAGCCTTTTCGATCAGACCGGGCGTGTCACCACCCAGTGACTTCAGCGCGGCGCGAAGCATTTTGCGCCGTTGCCCGAAGGCGGCTGCGGTGACCCGTGCGAGCACCTTGATATCGCATGCCAGCGGTACGGCCCGGGGCACAAGCTGAACGACGGCGGAGGAGACCTTCGGCGGCGGCGTGAAAGCCTGCGGCGGCAGGTTCAGGACGATTTCCGCGTGAGTACGCCAACCTGCCAGCACGGCGAGCCGGCCGTAAGCCTTGTCGCCCGCATGGGCAACGATGCGTTCTGCGACTTCCTTCTGGAACATCAGGGTGAGGGAGTCCCAGAACGGCGGCCAGGAAGCCTCCAGCCAGCCGGTCAAAAGCGGTGTTGCCACATTGTAGGGGAGGTTCGCGACGATGCGGGTCTTCCCCTCGGCAAGCCCCGCCATGTCGACAGCGAGAGCGTCATCCTCGATGATTTCCAGCCGGCCGGGATAAGCGGCGGCGATCTCTTCCAGGGCGGGCAGGCAGCGGCGATCCTTCTCGATTGCGATGACCTTCGCCGCACCTTCCGCGAGGAGCCCTCGCGTAAGCCCGCCGGGCCCCGGCCCGACCTCGATGACGGTGATGTCGTCAAGACGTCCGGAGGAGCGTGCGATACGGGCCGTCAGATTCAGATCGAGCAGAAAGTTCTGACCAAGCGATTTCCTGGCGTCCAGCCCGTGACGGCGGATGACGTCGCGGAGCGGAGGAAGGCCGTCTATCTGCGCCATCAGCGGGTGTGGTCCCTGGAGAGTTGATCCGCGAGCCGGATGGCCGCGACGAGGCTGTCCGGTCTTGCGATGCCTTTTCCCGCGATATCAAACGCTGTGCCGTGATCTGGCGAGGTTCGAACAAACGGAAGTCCGAGCGTCACGTTCACGGTCTCGTCGAACGCCAGGGTCTTGACCGGTATCAACGCCTGATCGTGATAGGCGCAAAGCGCCGCATCATAGCCTTTGCGAGCGCGGGCGTGAAACAGGGTGTCTGCGGGCAGGGGACCTGCGATATCGATGCCTTCCGCGCGGAGTTGCTCCACCGCCGGACGCGAGACCGTCTCGTCCTCGTGACCGATGGTTCCGCCTTCTCCCGCATGGGGGTTGAGACCGGCGAGTACCAGGCGGGGGGTGGCGATGCCAAAGCGGGTTTCAAGGTCCCTAGCCGTGATCCGCGCAACCTCGATGATGCGTTCTTTCAACCAGGCTTGGGGAATGGCATGGATCGGGATGTGGACGGTGATGGGAACCGTTCTGAGATCGGGACCCGCCAGCATCATGACCGGGGCTGCCGGCTCGTCCGGCCAATGGGTGGCGGCGAGCGCGCCGAGATACTCGGTATGGCCAGGATATTTGAAACCGGCCGCATAGAGAGACTTCTTGGTGATCGGTGACGTCACCATGCCTGTCGCGAGCCCGGCCTTGACGTGCGCGACGGCGGTTGCGATCGCTTCCACCACGGCGTCCGGCGAAGCTGGCGCATCCGCGCCCGAACGTGTATCCGCCCGGTTTTCAAGGGTGACGACGGGGAGGGCGCTGGCGAAACACTGCTCGACTTCCTCCGGCGTGCAAGTGGCCACGCCAACGTGGATGGCGAGATCTCGCGCCCGGGTTCGCATGACGTCGGGGTCGGCGAGGACATAGAATGGTGGCAGGCCGAATTCGGCGCGGTTACGCCAGGCGGCCAGCAGCAATTCAGGACCGATCCCTGCGGGATCGCCCATGGTGACGACGAGTGGCATTTCCTGCCTCAGCGGTATTCGATGACGGCATCCCGGCGCAGGTCGCGCAGATAACGACGGGCCATCATCTGCCCCTCCTTGTTGCGCAACTCGTCCTTGATCTGAGTGCGCAGTCCGGCATCGCTATCGATTTCGCGCTTCTTGCACACAGCATAAGCCGAAATTCCGCTGCCCGTCTCCACAGGCGTGCTCAGATGGCCCGACGGAACATCCTTGAGCAGTTGGATTACCTCGTCCGGCAGTTCCGGTGCGAGGCGCACACCGACAGGTTTGACCACAACTTCCTTGAGGCTTTCCGCGAACTTGAGACCGCTATCGCAGTCCGTAAAGCGGTGGCGAAGGCTGTTCGCTTCCTTCTTGCGCTGGGCTTTCAACGAAGCGGATGCGTTCTTGGGAATGACGAAGATGACCTGCGAAAGCGTGTACTCGGTGGTCTTGCTGACGTCGACCTTATCCTTGTCCTGCTTCAACATCGCGGCAACGACATCCTGCTCGGAGACGTTCACCTGCGCGCGGAAGCGGCGCAACACAACATTGTGCCACATGATTTCGGTCCGGATCCGGTCCTTCAGCGTCGAGGGGTTCACACCGGAACGCGAGAGCGCGGCGCCGAGTTGCTTGGGGGACATTTTCGTCCGGCTCGCGATACGGGCGAAGGCCTGCTCGACCTCCGCATCCGAAACCGATACGCCGCGACGCTTTGCTTCCTGCATCTTCAGGCGCTCTTCGATCAACTCATCCTGCGCCATACGCTGGGAAACCCCGGCGGATTTGCGCGCTGTGAGCTGGATGAGACGGGCGCGCTGGGAGATATCGTAGTTGGTGATCGGTTGGTCGTTCACGATGACCTTGATGCTCGTCGCCGCATTCGCGACGAGCGGTATGCCACCCAGAATCCCACCGGCGAGCGCGACTGCAAAGAGCGCGGCAAGCCAATGCGAAACGGCGGATCTCGCCCGCTTGCGTCCCGCAAGGTCTGCTGTCGTCGGCATCATCTTCACGTCTCCCTTGTCGCGCCGGTCGTCTTTATCTGTCAGATGGCCGTCGCGGCCCGATTTTGCTGAGGACGCCGGTTCCCGGCGTTTCTTGCGGACTTCGTTGCCCGCTTGGTGTGGCGAAAGCTAGGCGCCTGCGCGCACGATCTCCCGGAAATATAACGCAGTCGGCCGCATCCCGAAAACACCCTGCGAGAACTGCGGACTATCGATCGGCGTTGGTCGATAGCTGGGTGTCGCCCAACGTGCGCAGACCGATGCGCAGGTAGATCGTCTTGTCCACGGGATCTCCGTCGTTGCGGCTGCGGTCTTCGGCGTAGGCAAGCGAGGCAGAGAAGCCTTCATCGTCGTAACCAAGCCCGACAGCATCACGCACCGTCGTGGAGTTGCGAAGATCGTAGCGTACGGAGCCGAAAACGCGCCAGTTCGTCAGCAGTCGCAAAGAACCCGCGCCGAGGATCTCCTCGCGATCGTCATCGATCCCTTGTGCGGGTTTGGCACCGAGGAAGGCGTAGCCAAGAGACGCACTGAATGGGCCGCGTGTGCCGCTCGCCTGAACCTCAGCCCGACGGACTGCGAAATTGTCGTTGTCAAAGCGCGCCCGTGCGCCGAAGCGCAGGCCGAGGTTGGTGTCGAAGTAGACGCGCGAGACGTAATCGGAGTCATCCGACTCCAGACCCGAATTCGTTCCCGTCGCCAGCACATCGTCCGTCGCGTAGGAATTCGTACCCGCGATATGGAACGAGCGGCCGAACAGGGCGTTGACCGAGCCCAGGCCATGGAACTGGCCCTTGTACTGGAAGCCCACATTGGCGCGCGTACCACCCTCGGAGCGGTCGTTGCCGGAGAACTTGTCCCACTGGAAAAGATTGGTGTCATCGAACACGAGGCTTTGTGCGTCATCGTTCGGCAATTCGCCTATCCGCTGCTCCGACGGGCGCACGATGATCTGAGCGATGGGCTCGATCACATGGCTGGAACCGCCCGTGGTGATCAGGAAGGGATAGCGGTATTCCAGTCCCACGGCGGGCATTGCGCGGGCAACGAACGCCTCGTCGGTCAGCGTGGAAACATTCTTGTCCGCCGACTGCAGGAAGTAGAGATCCGCCTTCACGTAGGCAAACGGCGTGAACATCTGACCGATCGGATCGATCAGGGTCCGCCTCCACTGCGCTTTCACCGAAGTGCGTGTGAACGTGCCTTCGACACCACGGAAGCGACGAATGCCGTTATAGGCGAAGGCATCTGTCTCGTTCCGGGTGAGACTTGTCAGGTTGCCCGCAAACGACAGCTCACCGCCGACCACGGGGTTGTCCCAGATGTAGCTGTAGTCGATGACCGGATGAACAATGGGCTGCTTGTCCTGCAGGTTTGCTCCAACATCGGAGAACGGCGCACCTGCGTTGGCGTCACCGGAGTCCGGATCGTCTTCCTGCGTGATCTGGAAGGCGTAGGCGTGGACATCGAAGTAGTTGCGCTCGCTCAATCCCGTCAGATAGACGCTGGATGTCAACGCGTCGCTGTTGCTGTCGATCTCATAATCCTTGACGAACGCGCGATCGGACATGCGGGAAAGGTCCCAGCCCCATTTCCAGCGCTCGTTGATCGTGAATTCGCCCTTGGTGTTCGCATATCCGCGCCACTCGCGATCCCCCGAAGAACCGGAGAAATTCTCAGGTTTTGCCTGGTGGATGCCGGCGAGCGAGATGGAATACTTGCCGTTTTCAAGCCGCTGGCGCCACATGGCCTCCAGTAGAGGCCCCTGTTTGGACAATGGCGTCGCGGTAAATGTCAGATCCTTGTCCGGTCCCAGTACCCAGTAATAGGGCACGGAGACGCCGACGCCGACCTTTTCGTCATAGACGGTCGTGGGCGTCAGAAAGCCCGACTTGCGTTTCAGCGTGGGATCGGGATGCGACATGAAGGGCAGATAGGCAATCGGCACGCCCCAGAATTCCAGACGCGCGCCCTCGTAATAGACCGTCCGCTCTTTCTCCTTGTGGACGATCTTGGTCGCCTTGATGCGCCAAAGCGGCGGCTTGTCCGGAGGATTGGTCGGCTTGGTGTAGACCGTGTAGATGCCGTTCTTGAACGTTGTCGTCTCACCGTTCTTGCGCTCGGCGCTCTCGGCGGTGAAACGGGTGCGCTGGATCGTCTCGACGCGGAGCTGGCGAACGAAGCCATTTCGGAAATCGTCGCTGAGTTCCAGACTGTCGCTCTCGATCACGTTGCCTTCCGGCTCCGTGAGGCGGACATTGCCAGTCGCGTAGAGGCGCGCCTTCTTGCGATCCAGTGTGACCCGGTCCGCTTCCAGCGTGTTGCCTTCGTAATAGATCTGGACGTCGCCTATCGCGGAAACGATGTCCTTGTCGAAATTGTACTCGAGTTCTGTTGCCTCCAGCAGCATCTGGGATTTCGGATCCGCATTGCGCGTCAGCATCTTCTCGATGGTGCTGTCGTCCTGGGCCTGCGCAAGAACAGCACCCGGCGCCGAGGCCAGAACGGCCAGCACCGCGACAAGCGAAATGGAGCCGCGCAACGCGCCCTTAAGCCCGCACCCGAAGGCACGGCCAGGGTGTCGGACGCCGACCCTGTTGGGCGGGAGAACGGACGAACCCGACACTAGCCGTCCTCCTGATGCAATAGGATCGTGAAACCCATCAAAGTCGCTACTATCCCCGGAGACCACGCGGCGACCACCGGAGACACGATTCCGGCACCACCAAGATCCTTCGCAAGTTCAGTGAGCACATAAAGCACGAACCCCGCTGATATTCCACCCAGAATCATTCGTCCTAAACCGCCAAAACGCGATACCCTGAGGGAAACTGCTGCCGCGATCAGCACCATTGCGGCAAGCAGTAGCGGACGTGCGAACAATGTCTCGTATTGAAGGGTGTAGCGGTAGGCTGGCAATCCTGCTCTGCGCGCGAGTTCGATCAGGCTGGGAAGGTCCCAGAACGAAACCGATTCGGGAGATGCGATGCTCTGGCGCACCTCCAGGGGACCGAGATAGGTGGAGACCAGATAGGACGCGTAGGTCTTTGGGTCATCGTCGGCCGTATAGACGATTGCATCCTTGAGATGCCACGCGCCATCGCCGAGCGTCGCTTCTTTTGCCTCCACGCGTTCGCGGAAAATGCCTTTTTTATCAAAGGCGAAGATGGTGACGCCATAAAGATGCAGGCCCTGATCGGTCGACTGGCTGGCATGGAGGATGGTTTCGCCGTCCAGTCCGTCCTGGCGCAGCCAGGCATTGTTGGAGGCTTGTAGCAACACCTTCTCCTGATTGCCGAAAAGATCCACGCTGAGCTGGTCGGACTTGTCCTTCAAGGCGACCGCCAGGGGATTGTAGGCCACGATCGCGAGCGCACCCAGAAAGATGGCAACGATCAGGGCGGGGGCGATGAATTGCCAGACCGACATGCCGGACGCGCGCGCGATGACGAGTTCGAGGCTGCGGCTCAAGGTCACGAAAGCGAGGATCGCGCCGAACAGCGTTGCGAAAGGCAGGACCTGTTCCAGGAGGACCGGTATGCGCAGCAGCGATATCAGCGCGACGCGGAGCACGGTGAAGCCTTCCCGGTCGCCACCGCGGCGAACGAGTTCAAGGAAATCGAAGATGAAGATCAGCACCGCTGCGAACAGGAACAATCCCAGGATCGCGATGAGAAATCTGATCGCGAAGTAGCGCCAAAGGGTCAAACCAACCGTCATGCGTCACGTCCGTCCGTTCGCGAAGCGCGATGTAATGCGTTCAGCGGTGGATTCGATGGTGCCAACGACGCCGTGAACCGCACGTCCGATGAACCGCACCCACACGGGGCGGGCATCCGAAAGCGCCAGCCGGGCGGAAAGCCCCATGACGGAGAGCGGAACGAGATAGATCGCGAGCACCATGTCTGGATCGGAAACAGCCAGGTTTGTGGCGCCGAATCCGGCGACGCGAACGAGAACGCAGCCAAACAGCGCGCCCAGAACGCCGGTATGCCGGCTTTGTCGGGTCGTGCGGGCTTCACCGAGGAACACGAAAATGATCATCCCGAACGCCAGCGGGTAGAGCGCGACGGCGAAGCGGTCGTGAATTTCGGCGTGAAAGCGCTCCGTATACCTCTTGTAGTAGTTGTCGTCGGCAGGCGGGTTGAGCAACTCGCCAATGGTACGTTCGGATGGCTTGAAGGTCGGTGCCGAAGCCTGAGGCATCAGGCTCGTCAGGTCGAAGGCATAGGATTCGAACTTCACGATCGAGATCGCGCCGGTTTCATTGGTTCGCCGCTGAATGGTGCCGTCATGCATGACAAGCAGCATGCGGCCCGCGATCTCGGCGACCTGCCCCTTCTGTGCAAGATAGGTGAAGGTGGTCTCGGGGTCTCGCCTGTCGTCCATCATCAGGCTTTCCAGAGTGCCGTCACCCGATCGGTTGCGGATGTGGAAGGTCAGGCCGTCATCGACTTCGATGAAGCGCCCGGGGCGCACAATGTTGGCGACGAGATCAACGCGAACCTGGGTCAGTTCCTGGCGAAGCTGTGCGAGGCCGGCCGGCGAAACCCAGAGTGAGGCGATCAGCGTCAGTACGCTCAGCAGGAAGGCGAAGGCCATCACCGGCTTGAGCACCTTTGTCTTCGCGGCGCCGGTCGCGTTGATGACCACCAGTTCGTTGTCGCTGTTCAAGGCGTTCAGCACGATGATGAGTGCAATGGCGAGCGCGAAAGGCGCAACGATAACGCCAAGAAAGGGCAGGGCGAGCATGGTCATCTTCAGGAACTGGACGATGGTCTGGCCCTTGGCCGTGACGAGATCCAGCTGCCGCAGCGCCTGCGTTGCCCACACGACGCCGATCATGGCGCCGAATGCAAGCAGGAAGGCGCCCGAGATTCGTCTCAGGATGTAGCGCTCGATTGTCTTCATAGTGCGTCCGAAGACCGTCCCTGTCTCGGCCTGGAGAGTTGGTGATGCACGCAGATCCTGCATGCACATGCGATGCCGCTTTCCCCATTTGGGCATCGTCTTGTAGTCAAATGCAGCGTGCGGTCAATCGGCGTCATGAACCGGCACGGACGACACGTTTCGCGAAAAGCCGCCATCCCCCGACGGAAAACCACGCGCGAAACTTCGGAAAGACCCGTCTATGGATACGGTTTCCGCCTCCCGTTCCATTTAACACGATTTCGGATGAAGACGCTCTCAAGAAACAGGGTTAACAATTTCGTTCCGGCCACTGTTGCTCAATCGGCTCAGATCGCTAGCCCGGATCTGGTGCCCGGCGGACCTTTGCTAAACGGCACGACGTGGCCTATGTCTGTCGACACGTTTCTTGAACGAGCAAGGTCTGGATATCCGACATGGCAGAGCTTCCGAGCATTGGCTTTTCGAAACCCGCAGTCCCGAAGAAGGGGGTGGCGGTCGTGTTTACCGATGAATCGCTGTCGCTGGGAGCCGCGGCGAGTGAGATCGACGCAGCCAGCGACGGCGCCATCACGCGGGCGATGAAGGTCGCAGGCTATAAAGGCGCTGCGATGGCGGGCCTCGATATCGTCGCCCCGGCCGGGGTGAAGCTGGAGCGTATCGCCGTGGTCGGCCTTGGCAAGGCGGGCGATCTTTCCGAATTCGACTGGCTTCGTCTCGGTGGGGCGGCGATGGGGGCAATTGCGGCGGCCAAGACGACGCACGCATCGATTCATCTTGAGCTTCCCGACGGCAAGGAAATCACCGCGGAGCAGGCGTCCGACATTGCCATCGGTGCCAAGCTCAGGGGCTATTCGTTCGACAAATACAAGACGGCGAAGAACGGCGAGGACAAGCCCAAGGGTGCGAAAGTGACGATTTGCGTGAGCGATCACGCGGGCGCTGCGAAGCTCTGGGAAACAGCGGAAGGCGTTGCCGATGGCGCGATTCTTGCCCGCGATCTCGTCAACGAGCCGGCGAACGTGCTCGGCACTGAGGAATTCGCCAAGAAGGCAAAGTCTCTGGAAAAGCTCGGCGTCGAGGTCGAGATTCTGGGCGAGAAAGAGATGTCCAAGCTGGGCATGCATGCGCTGCTCGGCGTGGCGCGTGGCTCTGTCCGTCCCCCGAAGCTTGCCATCATGCAGTGGAAGGGTGGCAAGTCGCAGCAGCAACCGGTGGCCTTCGTCGGAAAGGGGGTCGTATTCGATTCGGGCGGCATCTCGATCAAGCCGGGCGCCGGCATGGAGGACATGAAGGGCGACATGGGCGGTGCGGCCGCCGTGACCGGTCTCATGCATGCGCTCGCGTCACGCAAGGCCAAGGTCAACGCGATCGGCGTGATCGGTCTGGTGGAGAACATGCCGGATGCGGATGCGCAGCGCCCCGGCGATATCGTCACCGCCATGTCGGGTACGACAATCGAGGTGATCAATACAGACGCCGAAGGCCGGCTCGTTCTGGCTGATGCGCTCTGGTACACGCAGGATCGTTTCAAGCCCGCCTTCATGATCAATCTGGCGACGCTGACCGGTGCGATCATCATCGCACTGGGCAATCACCATGCGGGCCTCTTCTCCAACAACGACGAGCTTTCGGGCCGACTGACCGCCGCCGGCCTGGCGACTGGTGAGAAGGTGTGGCGCATGCCGATCGGTCCCGAATACGAGAAGCTGATCGAGGCGAAGTTCGCCGATATCAAGAACACGGGTGGCCGTCCTGCCGGCTCGATCACCGCAGCGCAGTTTCTGCAGCACTTCGTCAACGATGTCCCCTGGGCCCATCTTGATGTTGCGGGCACCGCGATGGGGTCGCCGGAGACGGAGATCAGCAAGTCGTGGGCGTCGGGCTTCGGCGTGCGCTTGCTGGACCGCCTGGTGCGTGATCACTACGAGGCCTGACCGGGCCTTTGCCATGTGAAAAAAGAAAAGCCCGCTTCGCGGTTCGCGAGGCGGGCTTTTTGATGAAGGAGCCTGTTGGCTGTGAGGCCTAAATCAGCAGGCCTTGTATGCCTGGCAGGCGCTCGCCTCATCCGTCACGACGGCACCAATTCCGGCAACGGCACCGGTAAGCCCTGCGACAAGAGCGACGAACAGGCAAAGACGAACGAACATGATCGAACCCTGAAAGCGATTACAAATGGCATCCTAGCGAGCCTGGCGCCGCACGCATGTGACCTGAATCACCCTCGCGCCGCCGGGCAGATGCTGAGGCCGGACGGTGTCTATTGCGTTAATGATGATCTCGCGCAACGGCGAATTCTCATTCGCACGGATTGGTCGTGAAGATCGTCGTCGCCTGTTGCCCGAGTGTCGCACTCGTGCGATCACGGACGGTGGGCGGTACACCCGGTCGGACCCAGCGCCGCCTCTATAACCGATTTGAGGCGAAGTGGCTTCATTTTCTGAAGAATTTTGGGGGAAGGTTTGAGCGAAGTGCTGTTCTACCATCTTCAGCGGCGCACACTGGAGAGTGTGATTGGCGACTTGTTGGAGAAGTCGCTGGATCGGGGGTGGCGGGTTGTCGTGCAAAGCGGCAGCACGGAGCGTCGTGACGCGCTGGATGGTTACCTGTGGACCTACCGAGAGGATGCCTTTCTGCCTCATGGCACGGCATCGGATGGACGGGAGGCCGATCAACCCGTCTATCTGACGGATGGGCTCGAAAACCCCAATCAGGCGAATGTTCGGTTTCTGGTCGATCGCGCCGTTCCGCCGGATCTGAGCCCTTATGAACGCGGGGTCTATATCTTCGATGGAAACGATGAACAGTCCGTCGTCGATGCCCGGCTTCGCTGGAAAGAGGCGCGGTCGGCGGGGCACGCTGTGACCTATTGGCAGGAAAACGAAAGCGGGGGTTTCTCAAAGAAGGCGTGAGCGATCCCGGCCTGCGCGGCTGCCCATGGCATCCGGCGAAGAGCAGTTGAACGGGCGTTCCCGCAGGACTCATTGTCGCCAGGACGGGCGCCGCAGGACAAACGGACATATTCAATGGCCAGCGATATTCACGACGACGAGGGTTTCATGAAACGCCGCGTGGCCGCCTGCGCCCGGCTGGATGAACAGGTTGGCGCCAAGGGAGACGATCCGGCAGACCGCAAGGCGTGGTTCGAACAGGTGTACAGATCTGCGGATGATGATCCTGCGGCGGTTCCGTGGGCGGACCTCGCGCCGAAGAGGGTGCTGCTCGACTGGCTTGAGGGGCATCCTGGAGACGGGAGGGCCGCGATCGATATTGCCTGTGGTCTGGGCGATAACGCGGAGGCGCTTTCTGCGGCCGGCTGGCGGACAACGGCGTTCGATTTCGCAGAAGATGCAATCGCCTGGGCGAAAAAGCGCTTCGTCGGGTCAGACGTGGCGTATTGCGTTGCCGATCTGTTCGATTTGCCCGAGGCATGGAGGCAGGAATTCGATCTCGTACATGAATGCTATACGCTCCAGGCTCTGGATGGCGCATTGCGTGAGGCCGCCTTCACGGCCGTGGCCAGTCTCGTAAAGCCAGGCGGCAGGTTGCTTGTCGTTACGCGGGTGCTGCCGGACAGCGCAGCCGCAAATGGGCCACCTTGGCCGCTGATGCCGGCGGAGTTGTCCCGTTTTGCGACGCTGGAATTGGAGGAAGAGAGCAGCCTCTACTATGATGTCGAGCGCCCGGACGGACGTATCATTCCGCATGCTCGTATTCAGTACCGCAAGCGATTGCCGGCAGCTCCCTGAAGCCGTTCAATCGCGCGGCCAAGCCTTGTGCCTTGTGCGGTGGTGCAAGGAATGCGGGCCATGGGGGCACACAGTCTCGCCGCGGCTCGTCGCGCTCTTCATCGTGTCTGGCTTCTCCCGACGCAGTCTGGCTGTCACATTTCCTCTATAAGAGGAGTTCTTTTCGAATCCGGAGGCGGACTATGGACGAGACGGCAAAGGTTACATCGCCCGGCGACGAGACGAAGGCTGGACGAGAACAGGACGCCTGCGCAGGCACGGCCGATGCGGTTGGAGACGCCGCCCGGCTGATGGTGAGCTCGTCGCGCTTCATAAACCGCGAACTCTCGTGGCTGCAATTCAATCACCGGGTCCTGGAAGAATCGATGAACCCGCAGCACCCGCTGCTGGAGCGGTTGCGGTTTTTGTCGATCTCGGCCAACAACCTCGATGAATTCTTCATGGTACGTTTCGCCGGTCTCAAGGGGCAGGAACGCGCCAATGTGCGCACGGTCTCTGATGACGGCCTGTCACCGTGGGAGCAGCTTGCCCGGATCAGCGACCGCGTGATGGAGTTGCAGTCGGAGCAGCAGGGCAACTGGGCCGTTTTGCGTCGGGAGCTGGCCCAAAGCGGTATCGTTCTGGTCGATGCCGACGATCTCGAGGCGACTGAGCGCACATGGCTTGAGACCTTCTTCCTGACCCATATCTTTCCCGTCCTGACGCCGCTTGCGATCGACCCCGCGCATCCGTTCCCGTTTATTCCGAATCTCGGTTTCTCGCTGGTACTGGATCTAATGAAGATCGGAGGGGGCTCCGGCATGACGGCCCTTCTGCGCATCCCCGGTCAGGTGCAGCGTTTCGTTGCGCTGCCGGGGCAGGACAAGGACGGACTTGGCCGCTCGACCCGCTTCATCGCGGTGGAGACGATCATCAGCCTCTTCATCAAGCAGCTCTTTCCCGGCTACGAGGTTCGCGGGAAGGGGGTCTTCCGTATTCTACGTGACAGCGATATTGAACTTGAGGAAGAAGCGGAAGACCTTGTGCGCGTGTTCGAAAGCGCGTTGAAACGGCGCCGGCGGGGGTCGGCGATCCGTCTCGAGATCGAGGCCGCGACACCTCCCTCGCTTCGCGCATTCGTGTCCGAGGCCATGCAGGTGGAGGAGAGCGACACCTTCCTGGTGGAAGGATTGATGGCGCTCACGAACCTGTCGGAACTTGTCAGCATCGACAGGTCGGACCTGAAGTTCAGCCCCTACACGGCGCGCTTTCCCGAGCGCGTGCGCGAGCACGGAGGGGATTGTCTGGCGGCGATCCGCGAGAAGGACTTCCTCGTCCATCACCCCTACGAGTCGTTTGATGTTGTGGTCCAGTTCCTGCGCCAGGCGGCTCAGGACCCGGACGTGATGGCGATCAAGCAAACGCTATACCGCACGTCCAACGACAGCCCGATTGTCAAGGCGCTGTCGGAAGCGGCGGAAGCCGGCAAATCGGTGACAGCGCTGGTAGAGCTGAAGGCGCGATTCGACGAGGAGGCCAATATTCGTTGGGCGCGGGATCTTGAACGCGCCGGAGTACAGGTCGTCTACGGGTTCATCGAGTTCAAGACGCACGCCAAGCTCTCGATGGTGGTGCGGCGCGAGCAGGGGAGGCTGGCGTCCTACTGTCATATCGGAACAGGCAACTATCATCCGATAACGGCGCGCATCTACACCGACCTTTCCTTCTTCACGGCGGATCCGGTAATTGCCCAGGACGTAGCCAAAGTCTTCAATTTCATAACCGGTTATGCCCAGCCGGCGGAATTGGAGAAACTGGCGATCTCTCCGGTTACCATGCGCTCGCGGATACAGGATCTGATCGAGGCGGAAATCGAGCACGCGCGGGCCGGGCGGCCGGCGCAGGTGTGGCTGAAGACAAATTCGCTGGTCGATGCGGGGATCATCGATCTCCTCTACAAGGCGAGCCAGGCGGGCGTGCAGATCGATCTCGTCGTTCGCGGTATCTGTTGCCTAAGGCCGGGAATTCCGGGCTTTTCGGAGAACATCCGGGTGAAGTCGATTGTCGGTCGCTTCCTCGAACACAGCCGGATCTACTGTTTCGGCAACGGCAAGGGGCTGCCTTCGCCGGAAGCCATCGTCTATATCGGCTCCGCCGACCTGATGCCGCGCAATCTGGACCGGCGGGTGGAGGCGATCGTGCCGATCGAAAATCCGACCGTTCACGAACAGGTTCTCGACCAGATCATGGTTGCCAACATGAAAGACAACCAACAGAGTTGGCGCGTATTGCCCGACGGAAGCCACGAGCGCATAGTGCCGGCGACCGGCGAGGAGCCGTTCAACGCGCACCAGTATTTCATGACGAATCCGTCGCTGTCGGGGCGCGGCAAGGCGCTGCAGAAGAACTTCCCGAGGCTGTTCGTCACTCACACGAAGCGGACCTGACCCCTGTCTTCAAATCTTCGCGAATATGCTCCCGGCCGACTCAAGGGCGCACGCCCGGTTGCCGTCGTCGACATCGGCTCGAATTCGATACGGCTCGTCGTCTACGAGCAGCTCTCCCGGGCCCCCACTGCACTTTTTAACGAAAAGGTGCTGGCCGGCCTTGGCCGCGGCGTCGGAACGACTCATCGGCTGTCGAGCGGGTCCGTCGCCACAGCGCTTGGTGCGCTGAAGCGCTTTCGCCGGCTTTGCGACCAGATCGAGGTCGAGAGTTTGCGCGTGCTTGCGACCGCGGCCGTGCGAGATGCGGAGAATGGGCCGGATTTCCTGACACGGGCTGAGGAGATGTTAGGCGCTCCCATCGAAATGCTGTCGGGCAAGGACGAAGCCAGACGGTCGGCTCACGGGGTGATCGCCGGCTTCTGGAAGCCCGACGGCTTCGTTGGCGATCTCGGCGGCGGCAGCCTCGAGCTGGTCGATGTCAAGGATGGCGGCGTCGGGAACGGGGCCACCTTCCCATTGGGCGGCATCCGGCTTGAGGAATCCTCCGGGGGGGTGCCGAAGATTGCTCAGACGCTTGCCGCCGATTCATTGTCAGGCGCGGACTGGCTTTCGCAAGGCCTGGGGCGTGACTTCTATGCGGTGGGCGGCACATGGCGGTCGCTGGCGCGCCTGCACATGGCGCAAACGGGGTACCCGCTGCACGTCATAGACCACTATGCGATCCCTGCCGATGAGGCGCTCGAATTCTGCCGGGTCATAGCGCATTCGGAAATCGACGCTGTCGATAGCATTGACGTCGTCTCAAAGCAGCGTCGGCCGTTGCTGCCCTATGGCGCTGTCGTGTTGGAACAGGTGATCCGCAAGGTACGTCCTAAGCGGGTTGTGATGTCCGCCCTCGGCGTGCGCGAGGGACTACTCTACGAAATGCTGACGCCGGAAGAGCGGGGAAAGGACCCGTTGAAGGTCGCCTGCAGGGAACTGGCGCAACTGAGATCGCGATCGCCTCAACACTGTGAGGAACTGATCGTATGGACAGAAAAGGCCTTCGAGGCGCTTGGTGTCGATGAGACGGAGGAGGAGCGCCGGCTGCGCCGCGCCGCGTGCCTTCTCACCGACATCGGTTGGCGCGCACATCCCGATTATCGGGGTACGCAGAGCCTGTCGATCATTTCCAACGCGGCCTTCATCGGCATCGATCATCCTGGCCGGGCCTATCTGGCCTTGGCGGTGTATTATCGCTACGCGGGGCTGGTTGAAGAAGCGCTGAGCCCCCGGATCCGCGAACTGGCTCCCTCGCGCCTCAAGGAGCGTGCGCGTATCCTTGGCTGCGTGTTGCGGGTCGGGTATTTGATCTCGGCGGCGATGCCGGGGATCATACTGCGCACATCATTGTCGGTGCGAGGCGAAGACTTGGAACTGAGGCTCCCGAATGATCTTGCCGATCTGGACGGAGAACGGGTGCGCAAGCGGCTCGGTCGGCTTGCGAAAATGATTGGGTTGGAAAACGCGTTGACGACGCTAAGCTGACTTGCAGGGATGCGATTACGACGTTTGGAGGCTGGAAACTGTATTGCCTGAAGGGGGGGCTGCAATTGGACATCGTTCAATTCAATAAGAAGAGTTCGTTCCACTGGGTTTGCGGAGATGGCCCGCTGGGGTTCTTCGACAAAGCTCTCTACAATGCCTGTCAGCGGCTGGAACGGGTCGTTGGCAACCTTTCGCAAGAACGGGGGGCCTGCGAGCCCTATGAACCGGAGCTTGATGTGGAAAGGCTGGTCGGGGCATTCGGACCGACAGTCCACACCTACAGCCCGACAAGGATTCTCTGCTACGACTTCCTTCTCAATCGCGCGTCGGGAATTTTTGGCGAAGCACCGGATCTCGTTGATCTGGGCTGTGGCGCTGGAACCTATTCGCACCACCTGAAGAAGGTGACACGATATTGTTCCTATCAGGGCTATGATATCGAGCCGCGATCCACCTGGGCGGAGTACGCAGCCCCGTCTGTGACCTTCGCCAAGGCACGGCTTGGATATGAACCTCTCGACGTAGGTCCTGCCAACGCGGTCTTTTCGCAATCCGTCCTGGAACACATAGAGTTCGACCGGAGCGCCATCGCCCTGCTGCGTCCCGACGGAGAAAGGACGCTGACGCACCTGCATATGATCCCGGGAATTCCGAGCTTTTTTGAACACCGTTATCATGGCTATCGCCGTTACGGAGCCCGCGCGGTGCGCAACCTTGTCGATTTGCCGGGCATTTCGGACGTGGAGGTCCATCATTTCGGAAATTGGGTGACGCGCGAGTTCTTTTGGGATATGCGCAATCGTCACAAGCCGCAGGTTTCCCATTCGGAACGTAAGAAAGCTGGGGTTTCTTACGATACGCGCCTCAGCGCGCTTGAAAATCTGGCTATACACCGCGACAAAATCCTCACGCGGTCGATGGCCGAGGCTTCTTTTTTGGCTCTGACTTTCAAGCAGGCCACGTGCCCTTAATCCTGCGACACAGCGAGGACAAGTGAGAGTTAAATGGCGTCGATGTTGCAAACCATCAAGGAACGGCTCCGAAAGGGGCTGAAGGTCAAGACGGTCACCATCGATGGCATTCGCGTGGTTTCGGATACCGCGTTTGTGACGAAGGAGATTCGGAACGCGCTCTACAAGGAGCGTTACGAGGACGAGGAACTCTCGCTCGTTGCCGAGGCGATCGGCCAGGGGGATCGGGTTCTCGAGATCGGCGCCGGAATAGGCCTTATCAGTATGGCCTGCGCAAAACGCTGCGGTGCGGAAAACCTTCTCTCCTATGAAGCCAACCCGTCGCTGGAGGCGGTCATCCGGAAGAACCACGCGCTCAACGGCCTCTATCCGGAATTGCGGACCAGGGCTGTTTCCGTCCAGGCAGGGGAGACCAAATTCTATTTCAACGACAATATCTTCTCGTCGAGTCTTTACGATCGCGATTTCGGTGGTGAAGCCGTTGTGCAATGCGACGCCTTTGCCGACGTCATCACCGCCTTCAACCCGACGGCAATGGTCATCGACGTCGAAGGGGCGGAGGTGGACCTCATTCCGGCAGTGGACCTTGGTGGAGTCGACAAGATCATTATCGAACTTCATCCGCACATCGTCGGGCAGGACAAGATCGACGCGCTTATCGCGTACTTCCATGCCGAGGGCCTCGAGACTCGAGGTCAGATCCGTCGTAGCTATTACTTCGCTCGCGGTTAGAGGGCATCTCGATCAGACGGTGCCGCATGAACGGAGACAGCCCTATCCAAACAGCGTCTTGATATAGCGCTGGGCGATTACATCCTTGGAGAATTCGGCAGCAAGCTTCTCCGCGCCGGCGGCGATCATCGCGTCGGCAAGGCCCGGTTCAATGCGGACACGTGCCAGCGCCTCGGCAAGTTTTGCGTCGTCGCCGATGGGGGCGAGCAGGCCGTGGACGCCATCCTCTATGAGCCAGCCGGGTCCCTCGCTGGTCGTGGAAACGACCGGACGGCGCGCAGCCCATGCTTCGAGCACGACGTTGCCGAGCGGTTCATGGGACGAGGGGATGCAGAAGGTATCGCAGGCGGCGAGATGGGCGCCGGGGTCCTTTACCCATCCGCCAAAGCGCAGGCGCGGTTCAAGGCCCGTTTCGGCCGCAATCCGGCGCAGATTCTCCTCTTCCTCGCCCTCGCCGAGAAGCCACAGATAGGCGCCATCGAGCCTCGAAACTGCACGGATGAGCGTGTCGAAGCCCTTGCGGTCGACGAACCGGCCCATGCCGAGTACGACGAAGGCATCATCGGGCGTATCCAGTACCTTGCGATCCAGTGCGGGGACGGGTTGCGTCTCGGTAAAGTTCGAAATGACCTCTAGGTCTCGTTTCCATCCAATGTCCGCGCAATGACGCGCAATGTCCGGCGTGTTGCAGATCAGCAGGTCGCAGTTCTCGAAATAATCGAGCTTTTCCGGGTAGTCGCCAAGTCGCGCGGCGCGCAGCATGTCGCCTTTGGCTGGGATCCAGCGGCTCGCCTGCGGCATCCAGGATATGAAGGCGTCGGCTTCGAAATCCCGGGCTATCCGGGAAATCGAGCGATTGGTGAAGTAGCGCGATATGTGCGAGCGGCTGTAATTGCCTTCGTGCACAGTGCAGACAGGCTCGATGTCGGCGCGCCAGATGCGGTCCGGGAAGACAAAGGCGTGCTGCTCGACGCCGCGCTCCGCAAGCGCGTTGACCAACGCCACGAAGAAGCGTTCCGCTCCACCCTTGATGCCGAGATGGATGTGAATCAGTCGCAAGATCTTTTCCTCGTTTCCGGCGTTGTCAGTTGCCGTCGATGCGACCGTAATAGTCGCCGAAGGAGCGCATGAGCCCGCGCGCGTTGCCGATGCCACGGGCAACTTTGGTGCGGGCGCGATAGTAGGTGTTGCGACCCTGCCGTTTGTCGATGAGCCCGAGCATGCGGCCAATGATGATCATCACGAAGCCGGAAACGATGCGCCGCGCCGCCTTGGGAGCGAAGCGGGCGAACGCCGTCCAAAATCCATGCCTCAGGATGGTCGTGTAAGTGAGGCTGGTTGCCTGCATCTCCACACGCGACAACAGCCGCTCCGGCTCGACGCGGCTGGCCGGGATCTCCTCCTCGACAATCGCATCCGGCATCCAGACGATGCGGTGACCCTTGGCATGGGCGCGGCGGAAGAAATCGATATCCTCGTATCCAAAGGTCAGGCGTTCGTCGAAACTTAGATCTGAACCGTCGGGACGGATGAGCGCGGATGACAGGAAGGTATTGTTGGTCGGCGCCTCCTCAAGGACAGCGCCTGCGAGCGTTGCCGCCGGCTTGAGGGCTTTCCACCATTCCGGCGGGAGTTGCTCGTATTTGCGCTGGACCGGGCCACAGACGACATCCGCCTTGTATCGCAAAGCCGCCTCGATGTGCCTTGCGAGCCAGTCAGGATGGGCGAGTTCATCGTCATCTATGAGCGCGATCCAGTCGTAACCACGCGCGAGCGCCACCTCAAGCGTCCGGTTCCGGGCGATCGGAATGCCGCGTCGGGGTTCTTGATAATAGTGGATGGGCGCGGTGCCAAGATCGGCTGCAACCTCTACGACGTGGCGCGAGTGCGGCTCAGCGTCGTTTTCCACGACGCAAATCTCGAACCGCCAGCCCTCGGGAACCTGCTGCGCAAGAATGGAATCAATGCACCGGCGCAACATGTTGGGCCGGTGCGCAGTACAGATCATGACGCCGATCGTCTGGGGGGAAGTCATTAGCCTGCTCGTTTCGTTGTCACACTGCGCTCGTACAGCGAATCAAGGCTATATGCCAGCGTGAAGAGGCCCGCGCGTCTGATCGTTGCCGCTTCAGGGTGTCCCGTGCAGGAATGACATATGTCCGACTGCGCTGGACACGAAGTCCGTTGTAAGTGGGGGCAGGTATGGACCAACAAATGAGACGGCAATGACGAAGCTGTGAAAGGAGGAATACGCTCGAGTAAGAACTACCCCGCCCAAGCGTTTCCGCCTCATGGACTTAAACCACCACGACATGGCCCGTTTTTATCGCGTGATACGGCGTATTCGCACTGCGGTAGCATTCGCGCCGTTTACGTTGATCTCTTCGATTTTGACGTAAACGTTTGGGGGTATGATCAGTGTCCGTCGATTGTGTTGTAACACTTCGTCGTGGATAGCGTTAGCGCGCGCAGTATCGCGGTGCTGCGGGCGAGCCTGATGCGAGACTTTCCTTCCAAGTCGTTCTCGACAGCGCAGACTTCGATACGCCGGCCATCCGGTATTCTTAACGCAAGAACGGATTCTAGGCAGCGATCTGACATGGTCGGACGGTTAAGGGGGCAGATCAGGATGCCAATCGAACGAATGGTGTCAGTCAAGTGCAGCCTCATCAGGCGCATTTGAAATAAATCAGATATTGGACGCGTATAAGTGGTCTAACTTATGCGCAAGTCCGGTGATGTCGAACTCCGCACGTCCACGCTCACGACCTTGCCTGGAAAGAGTAGCCCGGCGTTCGGGGGCGTCTATGAGCGCGCGAATAGCGCCTGCAAGGGCTGAGGGCGATTGAGGGTCGACGATCTTCGCCGCGCCTTGCGCGATTTCGCCAAGACCGCCGCGTCCGGAGGTGATGAGCGCTGCTCCGCCCGCATAGGCCTCAATTGCGGTCCGGCCGAATGGTTCTTCGAAGATGGACGGCACCAGAGCGAGTGCTGCGCTCTCGAATGCCGCCTTGACATCCTCATGACGACGGTCGGTCTCGATTGTCGCGCGCGCGCCCAGAGGCTTCAGAACGTCCTCTATGTGGTGGAAATAGGCTGCGTCCGCATCCAGCCGGGAAAGGATGAAGCGTGCGGTCCAGCCCGGCCTTTCCGCTAGCACTTCGGCGAGTGCCCTTGCGGCTTCCAAACCGCCTTTTTCCGCAACCGCACGGCCGACAAAGAGGATGGTGTTCTCGCGGATCTCGCCGGGATGCCACGCATCGAAGTCCAGGCCGTTGTGAACTCGCCAGGCTTTCCTGCCGAGCTTTGGGTAGGCGGCGACGAGCTGGTCTCGGATGAAGTCGGAGACGAGAACGATCCCGTCAAAAGCGGCGAGCTGACGACCCTTCAACCACCGTTTGATCGCGGACTTCGGGATGGTCAGCGAGTTGTGCCGATAGAGCAGAACGGGCACGTCGCGGACCTTGGCGCGTATGGCGCTGGCAGAGGGAAGGTGCTGATGGATGACGATGATGTCTGGCGAGACGGCGGCCATGGCATCGCCAAGAGCTGAGGCATAGGCGCGTTGCGAGGTGGCCGCGGAGCGGGGCATCGCGCGGTAGTCGATATCGGCGAAAGGTTCGTCGACCGGTTCGCCGAAGACGATGGTGTTATCGCGGAAACGGGAGTGGGCAACCGTGTCGCGTACGCACAGGTCTATCGCGGTCGCGCGGGCCGGTCCGAAATGCATTTTGCGCGGAAGGCATATGGCGACGCGCATGTCGAGCTCCGAAGGGGATGGGGCGTGGGCCGGACCACGCTATTGGTGCAATGGTCCGGCCCAGCCCACTTATTCCTGAACGTTCAGGCGAAGGCTCAGTTCGCGAAGCTGCTTGGGCGTCGCTTCGGACGGCGCGCCCATCAGCAGGTCCTGCGCCTGCTGGTTCATCGGGAAAAGCGAAACCTCGCGCAGGTTCTGCTTGCCCGCGAGCAGCATCACGATGCGGTCAACGCCGGCCGCCATGCCGCCGTGCGGGGGAGCGCCGTACTGGAAGGCACGATACATGCCGCCAAAGCGTTCCTGAAGCACGGCCTCCTCGTAACCCGCGATGCCGAATGCTTTCACCATCACTTCGGGCAAGTGGTTGCGAATGGCGCCGGAACCGATCTCGTAGCCGTTACAGACCACGTCATACTGGTAGGCTTTCAGCTCCAGGGGATCGGTGTTGGTCAGTCCGTCGAGTCCGCCCTTGGGCATTGAGAACGGGTTGTGGGAGAAGTCGATCTTCTTCTCTTCCTCATCCCACTCATACATGGGGAAGTCGACGATCCAGCACAGCGCGAAGCGATCCTCATCGACCAGCTTCAGCTCGGTACCGACCCGTGTGCGCGCCGCACCGGCGAAGTCCGCGAACTTCTTCGGATCACCGGCCACGAAGAAGGCCGCGTCGCCTTCCTCAAGTCCGAGCTGGACCCGGATCTCATCGGTCCGCTCCGGACCGATGTTTTTCGCCAGCGGTCCGGCACCTTCGATCCCGTCGCCTTCCTTGCGCCAGAATATATAGCCGAGGCCCGGCTGGCCGGTGCCCTGTGCCCAGGAGTTCATGCGGTCGCAGAAGGCACGGCTGCCGCCGGTCCTGGCCGGGATCGCCCAGACCTCCGTCTTCGGATCGGACTCGATCATGCGCGCGAAAACCTTGAACCCGGAACCCGCGAAATGCTCGGTTACCGCCTGCATCTCGATCGGGTTGCGCAGGTCCGGCTTGTCGGAGCCATACTTGCGGATGGCATCGTCATAGGCGATGCGCGGAAATTCCTGGGTGACGGACTTGCCGTCTGCGAATTCCTCGAAGACGCCACGGATCACAGGCTCCATGGTGGTGAGCACGTCTTCCTGTTCCACGAAGCTCATTTCCAGGTCGAGCTGGTAAAACTCGCCCGGCAGGCGATCGGCGCGCGGATCCTCGTCGCGGAAGCACGGCGCGATCTGGAAATAGCGGTCGAAACCGGCGACCATCAGCAGCTGCTTGAACTGCTGCGGCGCCTGGGGCAGGGCGTAGAACTTGCCCGGGTGGATGCGCGAGGGCACCAGGAAGTCACGCGCGCCCTCGGGGCTCGAAGCGGTCAGGATCGGCGTCTGGTATTCGGTGAAGCCGGCATCGCCCATCCGGCGGCGCATTGCCGAGATGATGGCCGAGCGCTTGACGATGGTGTTGTGGAGGCTCTCACGGCGCAGATCGATGAAACGGTACTTGAGGCGCGTTTCTTCGGGGTACTCCAGCTCGCCGAAAACCGGCAGCGGCAGTTCCTTGGCGGCGCTCAGGACATCGAGCTTGTCGATATAGACTTCGATCTGACCGGTCGGCAACGTTTCGTTGATGGTTTCGTCGGTGCGCTTCTTGATCTTGCCTTCGACGCGAATGACCCATTCTGAACGAACCGTCTCAGCCGTCTTGAAGGCTTCGGAGTCCGGATCGACAACGCATTGCGTCAGACCGTAATGATCGCGCAGATCGATGAACAAAAGCCCCCCATGATCGCGCACGCGATGCACCCAGCCGGACAGACGCACGGTCTCCTCGACATGGGCCTCGCGCAATTCTCCGCAAGTGTGGCTCCGATAGAGATGCATGGATTCCTCGGTATTTGGGCTTTTGACGTCAGACTGCGCTTGAGTTGCGCTCAACAGGCCGTATCTGGCGGCCTAGACCGGCCGCGCGACTTGCAACCGGGGCAAAAGACATGCCCGAGGCAGGTTGTCAATGCAAGAGCATGGTGTGGACGAAGTGAAGCGGTGGCAACCACGCGGATGCGCCCGGGGTACGCTCGCCCGTGGTGACAGGCAAGCCCGTTTGCGCCTTCAGACCTCCAGGGCCAGCAGCAACGGTTGCCATTGGTTGCGCAACGGCGTGAACTCGCGGCCGGCGCTATCGAAGATCGTCAGTCCTTCCGAGGCCAGGTGCGAATAGGCGGCGCGGTCTGAAATCCGGGCCATCAGCGGGCGCCCCGCTTCGGCCTGGTGGGCTTCCAGCCGGGCGAGCGCCTGGCTCCTCAGCCGGACGCGGTTGGCGACCATGAGGATATCGGCCTTTCCCTTTCTCACCTTCTTCAGTTTTTCAATCTTGGCAAGGAAGCGATCCGTGGAATCGGTATCGAAAAGGGAGGGAAGGAGAGGAACGACGATCTCGTTGGCTTCTCCGATCAGGGTTTCGGCGTGACTGGTCGACAAGGCACCCGGACCATCGATGACGACCGTGTCGATCTCCGTGGGGGTGTCACCGAGATTCTTGTCCTTGCACCAATTGAGCCCGACGATCCGTGCTGCGGCCTTCGGCCTCAGAGATAACCACTTCAGCGCCGACTTCTGACGGTCCGCATCGGCCAGGGCAACCGCGTGACCTCGGGCTGCGAGTGCGGCGGCAATGTTGGTTGCAACTGTGGTTTTGCCACAACCGCCCTTGCGGTTCGCGACCAGGATCGTGCGCATTGTCTTCCCCCTAGAGCCGTTGATTTCCGTCGAGTGTATGCGCACATTGTGCGTCTTTCCAGCGTGTCAAATGGGGCTTATTTGAGGCGGAGGGGCGACAAGTCCAAAAAGCTGCGCTATAGCTCCAAGATCATGATGCCGATTACAAAAACCTCCGATCTTGAAGCCGCCTGTTCTCGCTTCGCCGAGTTTGAATTCGTTACCGTTGATACCGAATTCATGCGCGAAAGCACGTTCTGGCCGAAGCTGTGTCTGATCCAGCTCGCGGGACCAGAAGATGCTGTAACCGTCGACCCCATGGCCGACGGCCTCGATCTTGCACCGTTTTTTGAACTGATGCGTGACAAAAGGGTCGTGAAAGTGTTTCACGCGGCCCGCCAGGACATTGAAATCGTGTTCCACCTTGGTGGGTTCGTGCCGCAACCTGTCTTTGATACGCAGGTCGCCGCGATGGTTTGCGGCTTCGGCGACTCGGTTTCCTACGATCAGCTGGTCGGCAAGATCACGGGGCACCGGATCGACAAGACCCATCGTTTCACCGATTGGGCGCGCAGGCCGCTGACGGACAAGCAACTCGTCTACGCTTTGGCGGACGTGACGCATCTGCGGGATGTCTATCTGTTCCTGAAGGCCAATCTTGAAGAGCAGAACCGGGCTCATTGGGTTTCGGAGGAAATGGAGGTCCTGACCTCGCCCGAAACCTATCGCATGGCGCCTGAAAACGCCTGGAAGCGGCTCAAGATGCGCGTGCGCAAACCGCTTGAGCTTGCGGTGTTGATGGAAGTCGCCGCCTGGCGAGAGGAAGAGGCCCAACGCCGTGACGTGCCGCGCAGCCGCGTGTTGAAGGACGAGGCCATCTACGAGATTGCCGCGCAGCAACCACGCGATGCGACCGCGCTCGGGTCGCTCAGAACGATCCCGCGTGGATTCGAGCGTTCGCGGGTGGCCGATGACATCATAGGTGCGGTCGAGCGGGCTCTGGCAATCCCCAAAAAGGAGCTTCCGCCTGTTCCGCGGGGGCGACCGCAGGCGGAAGGTTCCGCGGCCGCGGTCGAACTTCTGAAGGTTCTGCTGAAGCTCGTCTGCGAGGCGAATGGCGTTGCCGCCAAAGTGGTTGCGACCGTTGATGAGCTGGAGCAGATCGCATCCGACGACGACGCGGATGTGGCGGCCATGAAGGGCTGGCGCGGTGAACTGTTCGGCCAGGCGGCTCTCAAGCTGAAGCATGGCCGGCTCGCGCTCGCATTCGCGCATGGCAAGACTGTCCTGATCGATCTGCCTGAGGACGTTGGGGACGGCGAAGGCGCTGATACTGTGGAGATGGTTGCCGGCGCTTAGAAAACGGTCCCGCCGCCCTTGAACCGGATCTCGGCAGCGAAAAGATGAAAAAGCCCGCCCCCTTTGCAGGGGGGCGGGCTTTCGTTTTTCGCGATGGGGCGCGGCCGCGCGACGCGACGGGGCTCCGCCTGGTGAGGCGCGTTTTCAGTCTGCGCTGGCGCCGGCTTTCAGAAGGTCGGGGATTGCCTGGGGCGCCGTTGCCGCCATGCCGAGAAGCTGCGCGACGGGCACCGGGTTTTCAGGCCGCAGGTTGATCTCGAGCCGCTTCGGGTTCTGCATGAAGCGATCGGCTGCGCTGGTCAGGTCCGAAGCGAAGGCAGTGTCGGCAAGCGGTCCCATCACATCGCGGATCTGCGCGATTGTCGCGGCGCGAATCTCCTCTTTCGATACGTTGGCCTGAGTTGCCTGCATTTCGATCAGACGGGTGATCGCCGGGGCATTTTCGATGAGGATCGAGCCGCCCTTCACCGACAGCGTGGCGATCGCCTCCTGGGCACGCTTGGGGTTTTCGAAAATGAAGCGCGGCACGCCGCCAAGCGTCAGCTTCACGGTCGCGGAACCGCCGTTTTCAAGCGAGATATGCGCCTGCTCCAGGTCCAGATCCTGCGTTTCCGCATTCCAGTGAATGCGCAGGTTCTGGTTCAACTTCAAGACATCGAAACCAAGGGATTCGACGATCGCGCGTGACATTGGATTGCGCACGAAGGAGGTGGGGATGTCGAGGTTCTCTACCGTGTTGGTGATGTCTGTGGGGATCGGTCCGATAAATCGGTCGAGCAGCAAGCGGTACTTGTCCAGCGAGAAAGAGCCGGCCTGGGTGGCGCTGGATACGACAAGATCATCGAGTTCGACGCGGCCGATCGTCGGAATCGCCTTCATGATCGCCGGTGCGTTCCCGGTCGCAGCGGCATCCTTGAGCGCGAAGAGAGCATCGCGGGTTGGAAAGGTGAGGTTGGCGAGCATCAGCCGTGACATGCCGAATTGCGCGGCATTTGTCGGGTTGATCGCGCCAGCGCCTTCCACAAGCACCTTGCCGAGGCCTGTATCGTCAATATCGCTCACCTCGAAATGGTCGATTTGGCCGACCCGCGTGCCCTTCGACGTCACCTGCAGGCCGTCGAAGGCAGCTCCCGCCAGCCGGTAGCCGCTAAAGAGCTTGAACATGGCGCGGACGATCGTTTCCGGGTCGTCCTCTTTTCCCGCGAACAAGCGGTCGGCCAATGGCAGGAAATCCGCACTCTTCGGCGTAATGCCAAAGCCCTTTGCCGAAATGCCGTCGATGGTGACGGACACCTCCTCGGACGGCATTGCGAAAGAGACATCCTTCGCTGCCATCTTTTCCATGACGGTATCGCTTTGCGCCGTAGCGAACAGTGACGGATCAAATGCACGGAGGATGGGGCGGAAATCGATGCCAACGACGTCGATGTCGTTCATTGCTATCTTGACGATCTGATCCTTGCCGCCGCGAGGACGAAGCCGCTGTTCCGCCGTATAGCTGGCTATCGTCTCACGACCGAGGCGCCAGCCTTCCATGTCGGAAAAGTGTGTGCCGGTCTGGACGATCTTGTTCCCGGAGCCATCAGACAAAGCCTGGTCGTTTTCGGTCCGATCAATCGCAATCGATTCCGCGCTGGTACCTTCAAGGACATGCGCAAGATATTTCACCGTGTCGCTGAAACTGTGCTCGCGCGTGATTTCGGGGGCCTTGTAACGCTGCCATGTGGCGTTGCTGATTTCCAGGCCGTCATAGATACTCGTGTTATGGACGGGGACTGTCTTCGTGATCGTGATATCGCCCTTGGTGTCAGGGCTGGACTTGGGCTCGGCATCCGATTGTGCCTTGTCCTCAGAACCGGGCTTTTCTGCCTCTGTGGGAGCACCGGTATTCCCCGAAACGGCGCTCTCGGGATCGGGCACTGTCGTGTCGAAGACGATTGTCGTTCCGTCGGCGGCACGGATGGCGTCGGCGGAGTATGTGTCATCCGTCTCGCTCAGCCCCTCGAAAGAGAGCTTGGACGAGGTGAGGGTGACTGCACCGGAAAACGCGCCGTCCTTGCCGAAATTGAAGTCGAACGGAAAGCGGATCTCGACATTGTCGACGGTTGTCGTGTCGCCGATCTGGCTGATGTTGGCGTACTTGGCTTCGCTGGCGCCGGCAGAGACCAGTTCCTCGAACCAGCCGGAGACGATCTCTGGACCCTGGCGGGCGGCGAATGCGGGGCTCGTGGTGATGAGCAATCCCGCAAGCCCGAGTGCCTGCAGGCGACTTATATTAAGGTGCATCAATAAACTCCTGTCGGAAAAGAGTATTTCCGTCCGACTCAAAGCCCGGAAAGGGGCGTTACTGATTGGCGGTAACGTCCACGGACAAGACATCTGGAATCGTCTGAGGGGCGATCATCGCGACACCGACGATCTGCGCGACGGGGACGGGCTGCGCCGGGTGGGCGGACGCGGTGAGCGTGCCGGGTTCCTCCAGGAACGTTGTCACGGCGGTCGCCACCTTCTCCTGGAAGGCGGGATTGCGCATGAGACTCAGGATGCCGGGCAGCGACGAGGAGAGCTGATCCACGAGGCCGGCGCGGTCGGTGTTGGCGTCCTTGGCCTGCTGGTCGAGCACACGTTCCACCACTGAATCATTCTTGAAGTGCACGCGCAGATCGGAGATCGACAGCTGCTGCAGAAGTTCCATCGTTTTGCCGAAATCCTCCTGCGCAGCCTTAAGCTTTTCGATGACTTCCGGCGTCACGCCCAGGATGGTGGCGGAGAGTTGAAAGGTCCCCATGTCCTGACCCGAAATCTCGAAGTCGTGCAACTGTGCCCGTCCTTCAGCGGCGGACCATTCGCCTTCAGCCTTCATGTCGATCTGCACGGAATCATATCCGAGCGTCTTCATTTTTTGACGGAAGTCGTCATCCTTGACCGCCTCGGGATTGAGGGTAATCTTCTCGACGGAGAATGTTGCCTTAACCGAGCCGTCGGTGCCGATCGGATCGAAGGTGCTGGTGATCCGTTCCACGGGCACGGCAGCTTCGCCTGCCGATTGCAAGCTGATGCCTGTGATTTCCAGCATCTTGTAAGCAGGCTTCTTATCGAGCGCTTCGACCGGGTTCTTAACCTCCGCAGGGCCGGGCATGCGCATGTCGGTCAACGCCAGCGCTGCAAACTCGATCGTGTCTTCGTCCTGAACGATCTTCACGTCGGTCGCCGCCAGTGCCGCCGCGCTGACGCTGCCGTCAGGCGCTACGAAAGCATTGGAAAAGGCGAGGCTTGCGGCCGACAGCGAGCCCTCTTCGCCGTCCTTCTTCAAGTCGGCTGTCAAGCCGCGCAGAACGATCTGGTCGCCCGAAACCGCCACATCCTCGACGGCCGCGTTTTCCGCTCCGCCTGCTTCCAGCGATGCAAGAACGGCGTCGGCCACCGGATTGTTCGTGGGATCATACGCGAACGCGGCCTGCGGCATGGCAAGTGCCGCACCGATGATTACGGCATATCCGGCGCGGGGGAGGAATCGGGTACCCATTCTGGTCTCCAAGCTGCTGTTTAGGGCGTTGGCGTGGCGACCTTCTGTCGAGCACGAAAACGCGAAAGTCGGCTCTTTGCTGTCAAAGGGCGGCAAAGGTGAGGCACGAATGCGCCACATTTCCTTTTACACAACTTCCGCGGGAGCCGCTTCCGGGAAGGTTTCCATGGCGACGTGTACGTCCTCGAGGTTGGGGAGACTGGCCTCATTGCCCAGGTGTTGAATCGCATGAGCCGAAGCCGCGCGCGAGAAGCGGAAATGGTCGGCCCAGCTTGCGCCAGGCTTGCTCAGATAAGAATAGATGTAGGAGCCGTGGAAAACATCGCCGGCCCCGTTCGTGTCGATGATCTTCTCCGCCGGCACGGCCAGCGACGGCATTTCCTGCATCGTCCCTGTCTCATCGTACCAAACGAGCCCGCGTTCGCCCATCGTAATGCCGCCAATACGGCAGCCGCGTTCTTTAAGGTAGGCGAGCGTCTGGCGAACATCGAGGCTCATCTGGTCGCAGAATCGCTCAGACACGATCGCGACATCGACATAGCGCAGAAGTTCGTCGGTATTCTCGCGCACCGCGCCGCCGTCCAGAGAGGTGAGGATGCCGGATTCGCGGCAGGTCCGGGCGTAGTGCAGAGCCGCATCGCCAAGGTGCCCGTCGAGATGCAGGGCGCGGCAGCCGCCGAGGTTCAGTTGGGGGTAGGGGTGCAGGAAATTGTCGTCGCGGCAGCGCACGATAGCGCGTTTGGATCCCTTCGGCATGATGAAGGAGAGGGACGACTCACGCACCTTGCGGCCGTGGATCTCGATACCGTACTTGCCTGCCATGTCGTTGAACATATGGGCAAGCCAATCGTTCGCCTGCGAACAGATCAGGTCCGGCTTGTACCCCAACTTGGCGCAACAGAAGGCTGCGGTCACCGCGTTTCCGCCGAAACTAACCGCATAGTCGTCGGCAATCGTCTTCTCATCACCCGTCGGCAGCTGGTCGGTAATGAAGGTGATATCGATATAGGCTTGGCCGATAAACAGGGCTTCCATGCATCCTCTCTGTCAGGCAAGGGCGGGGCTTGTATGGAGGGAGCGAGATTTTTCGCATCTTCGCTTCGCGATGCAACCCGTACCCGTAAAAATCTCGCGATTTAGTCGGCGTTTACACTCCTTGGGCATTATTAACGGATCGCTCACCCTATGCGTTCCGGATCAGCACGCTTGTCTCGACGATACAAAACCTTTTTCAGGGCTCTCTTTCTGGCGGTCTTGCTGGCGGTTGCACCTTTGGCGGTGGCGAAGTTCAGTCTCGACCACTATGCGGTTTCGCGCGCGCATACGGAATTGCGCGCTGCAGCGGAGCGTTATGTCAACCGCGCAGAAGCCGCACTCTCGGATGGTGTCACGGCGCTTCAGACGCTCGCCGGTGCTGGCCATGTGACCTGTCTGCCGCGAGACCGCCTGGCCTTTGGCGAGGTGATGCGGGAACATGCCTTTGTACAGGCGATCGATGTTGTGGATGCCAAGGGTGTTCCGATGTGCTCGACGCCCGTTCGTGAGCGCTCCGGCGAAGCGATAATGCCCGCTTATCGCGAGGATTCCGCGATGGTGGGGCTGGGGCTGCTCGACAAGTCCTACGAGGGCGTGCATCTGGCCGTGGTGAGCTGGCATGTCGGTAATGGCGTTCGTCTCGTCGCCGAGATTTCCGCTCCCGCCGTTTCGCTTGATGCTGGGCCGGAATATCTGCGGTCTTCTCGCCGGGTGGAAGTGCGTCTCGCGCAGGATATCCGTTGGCTGACGGTCGGCGAGGACAGCCGTTCCGAGGCGTCGCAAGGCGCGAACGCGGATGCGATGATCGTCGAGTATGTGCGTTCCAAGCGTTATCCGTTGCAAGCGACCATCGTCGCACCCCGGGCCGCAGCCTATGCGCTGGTGTCTGATCTTAAGGTTCTGACTGCGGTCGCGACCGGCGCCTTCGCCATCTTGTTCATCATGATCGCATTCTGGTTGTCGTGGCGGCCCGATCAGGACGCGGACGATGAATTTGTCGCGGCGATTCGCAAGGGTGAGTTCATTCCTTACTATCAGCCGGTGATGGACATCGAGACGGGGGGCTTGCGAGGCTGCGAGGTGCTGATCCGCTGGAGGCGTGCCGACGGGACGATCGTGTCACCCGGACAGTTCATGCAGTACGCGGAAACTTCGGGGCACATCTTCGAGATGACCCGTCAGATCATGCGCACGACGATTTTGGAGGTCGGGGCTCTTTATCAGGCGAATCCTGACCTGAAGCTCTCCGTCAATCTGTTTGCCGGTCATTTCGAGGATCGCAGGATCATCGAGGATTTGATCGAGATCTACGGGAACTCCCCTATCGCCTACAGCCAGATCGTTCTGGAGGTGACTGAACGGCAGCCGCTTCGCGACATGAACGTGGCGCGCAAGATCATCGCCGAAATGCAGTCGCTCGGAATTCGTGTCGCGCTGGACGACGCCGGCACCGGTCATGGCGGTCTCGCCTACCTGCAGAAACTCGGCATCGATATCATCAAGATCGACAAGATGTTCGTTGATGCGCTCGGATCTGACGCCAGTTCCGCCCCAATTGTCGACATGCTTGTGGAACTGGCAGGAAACCTGGGCATGGGCATCATCGCGGAAGGGGTGGAGACGATGGAACAGATCGGCCGTCTGCGTGAACTCGGGGTCACTTCTGCCCAGGGGTATATCTTCGCGCCTCCCTTGCCGGGGCACCTTTATGTTCAGCTGGCCGAAGCACTGACCTCCGGTGAGGCCTTCGAAACCGACGCTGAGCGCGAGCTCGATATTGCCATGGAAGGCGAGGGCGGTGCTGAAGATGAAGCGTTTGACGAAGCGGCAAACAGCTGAAGGATAGCGCGCCGTTCCCTCGCAAGGGTGCGCTGGCTGCTCGGGCGAGCGCGCCGGGCTTGCATTTGGCTCCGCGCCGAACGGTGTGCGGCCGGCGAGGGCTGATTACAAAGAGCGGACTTTCAATCAGCCACGCCGGGGCCGCAAAACGATTTCACAATAGGCCGTGGCGATTGATGGTCCCGGCTGTGAGTGTCAAGGGCACGATCACGGCGGCGGTGGCAGGCCGGTATGGCCAGCGTATCGGTACTTTGGGGTTTACTGGTCGATTTGAAGACGCTATCGAGTGATCGCTTGGCCGCAGCCCTGTCGCGCGCCTTGGAGATGGGATGTTTGACCGGGCATCTCGCGCGGAGGTGTGGGGCCGCTGCGGGAGGAATTCATCTGTCGTGGACAAAAGGCGCCTCGAATGGACATCAATCCCGACCGCTTGGGTAAAGTGGCGATCATCGCGGCGATCAGTTCGCGCGAGGAAGAAGAGACTTTCAAGCAGTACGTGGCTGCCAATACCCGTCTGAAACTGGGCATAACATTTGTCAGCGGCGTGCGCACCGACGTGACGAAGACGTTCGTCAAGTCGCTGGTAGCCTGCGCCTTGCAGAGCCACATCATTCACCACCATCACAATGAGATTCACGCGGTCATTCACGCGGGCCTGGAGTGTCTCAAGGGGGTGAGTTCCGATGTTGCCGCCGAATCGAGCCTTAAACTGAAGGTTGCAATCGTTTCGGACGGACGCTGGCTTGTTATCGCGGCTCATGGCGAATCCGCCTTTCACCCCGAGACTAACCATGAGCGGATGGGATTCGGTGTGATGCACCTCTAAAATGAGGTGCTTTCATTCATCATAAAAGAAGATCGCGGGCGGCCATCCGAGGAGAACTCGGATGGCCGCCCTAGTCATATTTACGGGTGTATTATGTGCTTTGCCTGCATTTTGCGCATGTCGTAACGATGGGCGAACCTGCCGTAAGGGGTGAATTGGTCGCAAAAACGTCCACTTTTCAGCGGTAAATGCCTCGGTCGTTGATATTAAATAATTGAATTTAAATTAGAAAATGGCTTTTCGTGGCAATAATCACAATTATGCCACTTTGCCGCAATCAATCTCTGAACGTGCCTCTGGACTTTGCAGCCGCTTGGTGAGATATACGACTTAAGTTGAGACGGCTTGAGAGGGCTTCGCCCCAAAAGCGCTCAATGAGGCCTTCGGGTCGTGTGATGTCTCGCTATCTGTAGGCGGACGTTTGTACTGCTCCTTCGGGAGTGTGTGACTTAGTGATCAGGGGTAACGCAGGCACGCGGTTATGCGGCGTACTTGGGAAGTTACCTATCTCGTCTGCCCCTCCCTGGGGTGTGTGATCTCGTGATCAGAGCGGTGTTGGTATGCCCTTGCAGGGCATCCCTTGGACATCTGCTCAAACTCTTCCTTCGCCAGTGACTCAGTGTTCCGCGTGATGGCGGGCGTCTGGATTTTTCGGGCAATACGGCATCAACGAAGCCGTGTGTCGTCCGGAAATACAGATCGAGTACGAGCTTATGCGAGCTTGTCGGGTTGCCACTAGATGCTGTAGCGCTCCGACCAAGCAGAACGAGTACGAGATTATGCAGTTTTCCCAGCAGGTTAAATCGCAACGGTGTGATCTGGGCGCCAGCTCAGGCGTCGATCTCGGCGCCGTGTCATGGCAAATCGGATCCGCGTTCCTTGCGGGAACCTTGTTGGAAGTGGCGAGCCACCCGAAGCCCGGCCTTGTAACAGCACGTTCCAACGGATCGCACAGCGACATGGACATCAAGACCTTTATGGTTGCGTCCGCGGCGATTGCTCCGTGCTTTTATCAATGCGCCGAGGTCGGGACCCGCCACCAGGGATCTGCCCGCGAATTGCTGCGTCCGGTGCGTGAAATCGGCTGTCGGTACGAAGGTCTGCTTCTTGCGGCTACCGGCGGCGTAAACACACAACGTGGCTTTTTGTTCTCCGCAGGTGTTTTGAGCGCGGCGGCCGGTAGGCTGGCACGCGATCGCATGTCCTGCGACGTCGACAGGCTTTTCTCCACGGCGGCTGCGATGACCGACGGTCTTTGCGCCCGGGAGCTTGGCAATGGCGGCGACCGCGAAGCGGTGACGGCGGGCGAATGGCTCTATCAACGCTATGGAGTGCTTGGCATTCGTGGCGAGGTAGAGGCTGGCTTCCCGACCGTCGTCGAGGCGGGGTTGCCGGCTTTGCGCAGTGCGAGGAGTAAGGGCGCGTCTTTGGAAGATGCGCTTGTCCACACCCTGATTTCCTTGATGGCGGTTTGTGAAGACACCACGCTTTTGTGGCGTGGCGGCTTCGAGGCGCTGGACTTCGTACGCAGCAAGGCGCGCGAGGCCCTTCAAGCCGGTGGCGCACTGACGCCGGCTGGCATGTCCGCCATCCATCAGCTCGACGCTGAGTGCATCACACGCAACCTGAGTCCAGGCGGGTCGGCCGATCTCTTGGCCGTGACCTATGGCGTCGATGTGCTCGTTAGCGGCGCCCCTGGAGCGGGGACCGCTTTCGCTGGCCAGCCCTGCAAGGCCGGTCAATCCCCTCAACCCCCGAGGATCTCATGAACATCATTGTATACGCCGGGATGGCATACCTCATCACAGCCGTCATCGCCTTCGCGGTGATCGGTGTGATCGTCGGTATCTCCAGCTTCCTCTCTCAACCCTCCGAATAGACAGAAGATCAACCGATGTTACACCAACTTCTTTCGATCTTTCCCGGCATCGGGACGCTCTTCGTCCAGGATCCGGTGATCGCCTTCGCGCGGATCGGGTTCATCGTGCTCGGCTTCGTGCTTGCCTATCTTGGCTTCAAGCGGACGCTCGAGCCGCTCATCATGGTTCCGATGGGCCTTGGCATGATGGCGGTTAACGCCGGCGTCATGTTCCTGGAGGCCGGCAAGATCGGCACTCTGATCATCGCGCCGATGGTGTCGGAGCCGAATGCGCTCATCGACATCATGCAGATCAACTTCCTGCAGCCTGTTTACAACTTTACTTTTGTGAACTCGCTGGTTGCCTGCCTGCTCTTCATGGGCATCGGCACGATGGCCGACATTTCGTTCATCCTGGCGCGGCCCTGGGCTTCGATCACGGTGGCGATCTGCGCCGAGCTCGGCACGTTCGTGACGCTGGTGATCGGCTACTACTTCGGTCTGACCCCTGGTCAGGCTGCTGCGGTCGGCTCGATCGGTGGTGCCGACGGCCCGATGGTGCTGTTCGCTTCGCTGATCATGGCAAAGGACCTCTTCGTCCCGATTTCCATCATCGCGTACCTCTACCTGTCGCTGTGCTACGCCGGCTATCCCTACCTGGTGCGTTGGTTGGTGCCTGAAAAGTACCGCGGCCTGGAAGTCGAGATCGAATTCCCGGAAGTGTCTCAGCAGGCCAAGTTCGTCTTCACCATCGTTGCCGCGGGTCTGCTTTGCCTGCTGCTGCCGGTGGCTTCCCCGCTGATCCTTTCGTTCTTCATGGGCGTTGCGATCAAGGAAGCGGAAATCGAGCCCTACCAGAAGCTTCTCGAGAACACGATCACCTACGGCTCGACCCTGTTCCTGGGCCTGGTTCTGGGCGTGCTCTGCGAAGCCTCGACCCTGCTCGATCCCCGCGTCGCGATCCTGCTGGTCCTCGGCATCACCGCGCTGGCGGTGTCGGCCCTGGGCGGCATTGGTGGCGGCTGGCTGATCTGGTTCGTGAGCAAGGGCAAGTACAACCCGGCAACCGGTATCGCCGGCGTGTCCTGCATGCCCTCGACCGCGAAGATCGCACAGCGCTGCGCCTTTGAGGCCAGCCCCTACGCCATGATCATGCCGCTCGCCATGGGCGCATCGATCTGCGGTGTCATCGTCTCCGCTATCGCCGTGGGCGTGTTCGCCTCGACGATCGGCCTGGTCGGTTGACCCTCCGTCCGGCGCCCGCTTCTCAACACCGGCGGGCGCCGGACTTCTACCTGACTGCGCAAATGCAACCCTGGAAGCGCTAAGATCATGTCGAGCCAATCCGCCCAAGCTTCGATCTCCTACGATCTTGCCAATTGCTGTGGCGTGGAGCGGCGCACCGGTCTGATCGATCCGGTCTATTTCCTGACCCAGGTCGACTCGACCAACCGCTTGATGTCGGATCTCCAATCGAACGGTGCGGGGACGGGACTTGCCGTGGTGGCAGCCCATCAAACCGCCGGTAAGGGCAAGGCGAAGCGGTTCTGGTTTTCCAAGCCTGGAAAGGGGATCGGCTGTTCGCTGCTTCTCCGCCCCGACAGGCCGCTGGAAGAAATTTCTCAATTCACGCTCGTTCTCGGCGTCGCCGTGGCAGAGGCCATCAGGCAGACGACGGGCGTGCCGGCCACAGTGAAATGGCCGAACGACATTCTCGTCGATGGCCGCAAACTGTGCGGGATCCTGTGCGAGCTTGTCTTGACCGACGAAGGCGAGATGGCAAACGTCATCGCCGGAATCGGTATCAACGTGAACATGTTGGCGGACGACATTCCGCCTGAGCTTGAGGGGATTGCGACCTCTCTCGCCATTGAGAGCGGGCGCGCCACGAACGAGCGCGACCTTCTCGAAGCCCTCTTCAATCAAATCGAAATCTGGACGGCGCGTTGGGAAGCGGAAGGGTTCGGTCCTATCCGCGACGCCTGGATCGCGCGCTCTTGCACGATCGGACGGGAAATACTGTTCGATGCAGGCGATGGGCGCCTGGAAGGCACCGCTACGGATCTGGGTTTCGATGGATCCTTAAGCGTTCGCGATAGAAGCGGCACAACCCACCGCTTCTACTACGGAGAGGCGTTCCAATCGCCGAACATTTCGGCGTTGGGTCGCTAAAACAACTAAACAGAGGTTGTTCCATGTCCACTAACGGTACTGAGAAAAAGTGGGACCGTCGCTCTGCAGATACTGCGGAGAGAATGGCGGCTGCCGCTCGGTTCATCGGCCCGGGCAAGCAGTTCAAGCCGGAAGATACGGTGGCCCTGCTTGAGGCGGTGATCCGCCCCGGCGACCGCGTCAATATTGAAGGTAATAACCAGAAGCAGGCCGACTTTCTGGCCGAGAGCCTGAACAAGGTCGACAAGTCCAAGATCCACGACCTGCACATGGTGCAGTCGGCGGTTCCGCTTCCGGTTCACCTTGATCTGTTCGAAAGCGGCATTGCCAAGAAGCTTGATTTCGCTTTCGGTGGCCCGCAGGCTGGCCGTGTTGCGGAGTTCATCCGTGACGGCAAGATGGAGCTGGGTGCGATCCACACGTACCTGGAGCTCTTTTCCCGCTATTTCCTCGACCTGACCCCGAAGGTCTCCCTGATCTGCGCCTACAAGGCGGACAAGAAGGGCAACCTGTATACCGGGTTCAACACCGAGGATACGCCGACGATCGTCGAGGCGACCAAGTTCAGCCAGGGCATCGTTATCGCCCAGGTCAACGAGATCGTCGACGAACTGCCGCGCGTTGATATCCCTGCCGACTGGATTGATGCCGTCGTGCAGTCGCCGAAGCCGTTCTTCATCGAACCGCTGTTCACTCGCGACCCGGCCCTTATCACGGACAGCCAGATCCTTCTGGCGATGCTGTGCCTCAAGGGGATCTACGGCGAATACGAAGTGAAGCGGCTCAACCACGGCATCGGTTTCCTGACCTCCGCCATCGAACTCATGCTGCCGACCTATGGCGCTGAGCTGGGCCTGAAGGGCAAGATCTGCACGCACATGGCCCTCAACCCGCATCCGACGATGATCCCCGCGATCGAAGACGGATGGGTTCAGCAGATCCACTGCTTCGGCGGTGAGCTCGGCATGGAGAAGTTCGTCGCGGCGCGTCCGGACGTGTTCTTCGTCGGTCCCGATGGCAGCTTGCGTTCCAACCGTGCCTATTCTCAGGCAGCCGGTCAGTACGCCTGCGACATGTTCATCGGCGGTACGCTGCAGATCGACAAATACGGTAACTCCTCCACGGCGACCGCTAACCGCGTTGCCGGTTTCGGTGGCGCACCGAACATGGGCAGTGATGCCCACGGTCGTCGTCACTCCACTGACGCATGGCTGAAGTGCGGTGCCGAGCAGCCGACCCTGGATCGCACGCTGGGCAACATGCCGCGCGGCAAGAAGCTGGTCGTGCAGGGCGTCGAGACCTTCGGTGAGGGCCGTGCTCCGGTCTTCGTCGAGGAGCTGGATGCCTGGAAGCTCGCGAAGAACGCCAACCTTCCGCTGCCCCCGGTCATGATCTATGCCGACGACCTGACCCACATCGTGACCGAGGAAGGCATTGCCTACCTCAACCGCGCTCCGGATATCGAAGCCCGCATGGCAGCTATTCGTGCGGTCGCCGGTTACACGGAAATCGGGCTCAAGGCCGATCCGGCCGAGACAAAGCGCCTTCGCGAGCAGCGTATCGTTATGACGCCGGAAGACCTTGGCGTCGACCGCAAGCGTGCGGACCGCTCGATGTTGGCCGCCCGTAGCATCCAGGACCTCGTGACGTGGTCTGGCGGCCTCTACAACCCGCCGGCTCGCTTCCGCAACTGGTGACGAAGGATCATTGAACCATGGCTTTGAACACACTGGAATTCCACGTCAAGATCGACGAGGGCACCAAGAGCATCGACAAGCCCGTCCATCTGGGCGTCGTCGGCTCGGGTGACATGGAAGTCCTCATGGAGCCGAAGGACCTCAAAGGGGCGGTTTCGATAAAACTCGTTACCCCTGTTGCAGGCTTCGACGAGCTCTGGAAGCGGGTCGTGGAGACCTTCGTCTCCGAGACTCTGCTGGGCGACGTTCATCTCGAGATCAACGACAACAATGCCACTCCTGCGGTCGTCCTGCTGCGCCTGCGCCAGGCTTTTGCGGAAGCGACCGGAGAGTAAGGAGATACCCCATGCCGAAATGGAATGACATTCAGGAGCAGAGCTTCCTGGAATCGGACGCTCGCGCCCGTGCCGTCGGCCTGGTCGACGAGGGCACGTTCACGGAGCTGGCCGGTCCGTTCGACCGCTTCTACAGCCCGCACCTGGAAACCCTTGGCGAAGCTGTCGAATTCGATGACGGTATCGTCACCGGCGTCGGCAAGATCGGCAAGACCCCGGTCTTCGTGATTTCGCAGGAAGGCCGCTTCATTGGCGGTTCGGTCGGTGAGGTCGGTGGCGCGAAGATGGTCAACACCATCCGCCTGGCCGTCGAGTTCTATGACAAGCTGGTCGCCGAGCATTCGGACCTCACGGATGAGGAAAAGCCGGTCGTCGTGATCTCGTTCGAGACGGGCGGTGTCCGTCTGCACGAATCCAACGCCGGTCTGCTGGCCCACGCCGAGGTTATGGACCAGCTCCAGAAGGCTCGCCACAAGGTCCCGGTGATCACGCTTATCGGTTCGAAGGTCGGCTGCTTCGGTGGCATGGGCTTCGTTGCCGCGGCGACCGACGCGATCATCATGAGCGAGTACGGCCGTCTGGGTCTGACGGGTCCGGAAGTGATCGAACAGGAGATGGGCAAGGAAGAGTTCGACTCCTCCGATCGCGCACTCGTGTTCCGCACAACCGGTGGCCGCCACAAGTACATCATGGGCGACTGCAACGTCCTGGTGCACGGTAAGGTCGCGGACTTCCGTGAGGCTCTCGGCAAGCTGGCTGGACTGCCGGTTTCCGAGTTCGAGAAGATGCGCCGCATCGGTTCGCCGGAACTGGTCGAGAAGCAGCTGAAGCTTGTCGCCCTTGCCGCCGAGATGCAGCCGAAGGACGCCCGTGACGTCTGGGCCAAGGCCGGCAATGCCGATGCCGCAACCCTCGACAGCAAGCCGTTCGACGAATTCGTCGCATCGGTCAAGCGGCTCGAAGTCTGAACCCGATCAGAAGATCCAAATCAGGAGACAATCATGGAAAACGTTGAAACCATGATGGGAAGAGGTCGGGACGCGATCGACATGATCGTCGATACCGACAGCTTCAAGGAAGGCACCGTTGGCGCCAAGACTTTCGATGATCCGGAATTCGGTCCGGGCGCGGTTGTCGGCACGGCGAAGCTTGATGGTCAGGACGTGACGCTCATCGTCTCTGACGCTCAGGCGTTCAACGAGAAGTTCCCGGTCGTCTATGCCGGTATCATCGGCATGGAGGAAGGTTACAAGATGGCTCAGGCCGTCTACGCCTCCCTCGCCGCCGACGCCGACAAGCCGAAGGAGCAGAAGCGTACGCTCGTGCTCATCGTCGACACCCCGGGCAACGGCCCCGGCAAGGTCGAAGAGATCTTCGGCATGAACAAGGCCACGGGCGCCTATCAGCTGGCGCTGGCGGAGGCTCGCCTGGCGGGTCACCCGATCGTGTCCATGGTCATCGGCCGTGCGATTTCGGGCGCCTTCCTGTGCCACGGTCTGCAGGGTTCCAACATCCTGTCGCTCGACAGCAGCTTCGGCACCATGATCCACGTGATGCCGCTGACCTCGATCTCGCGCATCATCAAGAAGGATCTCGAGACCCTTCAGGAACTGTCCAAGGGCAACCCGGTCTTCGCGGCCGGCCCGCAGTTCTTCTATGCGCTCGGCGGTGTCGAGGAGCAGATCGACAAGGTGGAGGGGATGCGTCCCGCGATCATCGAGCACGTCAAGCAGATCCGTGCGGCCGTTGCCGCCGGCGAAGATGACAAGCTCGGCCCGTGGGGACGCGGCACTCTGGGTGCGGAGCGTAATGGCCGTGTCGTGCGACCCAAGGTCATCAATCTGATGAACCAGGAGTTCGCTGCAGTCGCCGAGAAATACGCTCCATCTCGCTGACGACCCTTAAGGGACGATGAATCATGTCCGACGATCTGACGGTACTTGAAGACGCTCTGAATGCCTTCGGTGGTGCTCCCACCCTCCAGGAGATGCCGAGGCGGACACTGGCGGACAAGGGGATCGACGGCCCTACGGCCGCCCATGTCATCGAGGAGGTGCATACGCCGCTCAATCTGGCGTATCTCACCTTCACGACAGGCTCTTCTGCGTTCCAGAATATCGTCGGCGTGACTCATGGCGAGATTTCCGGCCGCTGCGCGGTGGCCCGGACCCTTTTCGACAGACTTGGGTCCGGGCCACAAGCGAAGATGGTCGTGACCTATCCTCCGCTTGTAAACGTCTTCGCCGCAGAAGCCTTGCGCGACTGCGGCGTGGAATGGAGCTTCCTGAAACGCTCCAGCCGGGATGCGCTGATCGTGGCGTGCTGCCGCGAACAGCCATCGATCCTGCTTGGCGAGTCGTCATTCCTCAGAGCCACGCTGGAACAAGTCGTCAAGCTTGGCCTCAAGGCTCACATGCCGAAGGATGTCGCCCTGCTTTGCGCGGGCACCCCGCTCGATCAGGAACTTCTGCCGGTGGCCGAGAGCTTCGGCTACTCCGTGCATGACCTGTACGGTTGCCAGGAGTTCGGCTGGTTGACGCTAGATGGTGTGCCCCTCAGGGACGACATCACACTCGTCGCCTCGCCGCGAGGGGACAGCTACCGCGAACTCGTCGTCGGCGGGCTGCCGATGGGAGACAGTTTTGTGGTCTCCAAATCCGGCCATGTCTGCAACCGGGCCGGCGAGATCATCACGTATCAGCGTGAGCGCACCTATCCGGAATACGAAGTCGTCGTTACCGCGACCACCGCGCATGCGGCTTCGACCGTCGAGAAGGCCGCGCGCACCATGCTGCGCATCAAGGGAAGGGTGGTGAAGGTCGCCCGTGATCTTGAGACGAACGCTGCCGCGACGCGGCTCAAACTCGTACCGGGCGTTCCGGCGGACGAGGTGGGCGTTTACCAGCCGATCGAGATCGTCGGTCCGCAGAATACGCGTTTGTTCGATGTTCTCGTCGAAGCGCAGGCCGATTTGCAGAAATCCGCGAAGACGGATCCTGCCTGGATCAAGAGGCGCTGAAGATGCTGAACCGGCGCCACTATCTGGCAGAACTTGAACCGAGCGCGCGTGAGGCCCTCGTGCCCGCGCTGCTGGAAGGTCTGCCGCACACAATGCGGGACGAGGCGACCGAGAACGCCGTGCTGAAAGCGTTTCTTGAGGAGCGCATTCCCGGCATCGTCTGCCGGCCGACGCGGGTTTGCAGGGAAGGGCAGGGGCAGCTCGGCTTCTCGTTCCCGATACGCATCGAGGAACAGCGTGTGCGCTCGTCGCTGATCGTAAGTGGCGATCAGGTGAGTGGCTTCGTTTCTCCTTATGAAGTGATGGATCGTGCGGTGAGCGAGTTTCCTCCCGTCCATCCGGCCCTTCGTTTCATTTCCGGTCATGGCGAGCGTTTCGGCGTGCGCCTTGGCCTGATCGGATCCGCCGCACTCGCGGCGGTTACTGGCCTCGCCTATGTGCGGCCTGCTTCGGACCTCGACATCCTCGTCGACGCCGAGCATGGCGGCGATATCGAGGCATTCTACCGTGCCGTAACGTCTCTTTGCGGAGAACTCGGCATTTCCGTCGACGCCGAGTTGGAAGTCGACATTTCGACCGGTGTGAAGCTTTCTGAGTATTTATCCCGATCAAAAACAGTGCTGGTCAAGAAAATTGACGGTGTAGATCTTGTGGATAGGGATAAATTAAGTGTTTTCTCCGCTGTATCGATGCTGGAAAAGGATCGATCCAACGGCGTATCTGGGGAGAGAACGATTTTCCCCGCTATGTCAACCATCTAACCAATGGAGTGTATGATGGATATCAAAGTAAAGATGCCTTCGACGGTCGTTTCGATCGAAGTGGCTGTCGGTGACAAGGTCACCAAGGGTCAGAACCTCGCCGTCGTCGAGGCGATGAAGATGAAGAACAACACGCCGGCTCCGGTCGACGGCGAAGTGAAGTCCATCGCGGCTTCCGCCGGCGACCGCATGAAGCCCGGCGCCGTTCTGATGATCATTGAGTGATTAAGTGAAACCGGGGCGGCGGTCCCGCCGCCCCGATACCTCGAACTCCTAGTCTCCCGGAGTAAGTGATATGGTGATTTATGGACTAGCCCTGATGGGCGGTTGCATGGTCGTAGGTACCGGTCTCGGCTACCTCATCGGCCACTTGGTCGGAATCGACGCCAATATCGGCGGCGTCGGTATCGCGATGCTTCTGCTCGTCGTTCTCGCCAGGCACCTGATGGACCGCGACCAGCTTTCCAAGCTGGCGCAGAGCGGTATCCAGTTCTGGAGCGCGATGTACATTCCGATCGTGGTTGCCATGTGCGCCCGTCAGAATGTCGTGGCGGCTTTCGGCGCTGGCGCTCTGGCGTTCATCGCTGGCCTTGGCGCAGTGTTTATCGGCTTCCTGCTGATCCGTCCGATCTCGGCTCTCAGCCCGAAGAGTGAACCTCTTCCGCCTCTGAACGAAGACCCGGCCGTGGCCGTTGCCAAGGAAGGTAAGTGATCATGGATATTCTGATTCACGCAGTTACCAAGTATCCTCTGGTTACTGCCTTCGTGGTCGTCGGCATCATCATGTATGTCGCCACCCTGATTGGTAAGATCTTCGCCGGCCGGATCCATCCCTCGGCTATCGCCATCGTGATCGGCCTTATCCTGGCCTATATCGGTGGCACACATACCGGTGGCAAGCACGGCCTGGCCGATGTGAGCCTGTTCTCCGGTATCGGCCTCATGGGCGGTAGCGTGTTCCGGGACTTCGCCATCGTGGCGACCGCCTTCGGCGTGAAGCTTGAGGAACTGAAGAAGGCGGGCCTTCCCGGCGTCGTCGCACTTCTGGTCTCGATCGTTCTGTCGACGGTCATCGGTGCCGCGACTGCGTATGCCTTCGGCTATACCAGTGCGGTTGACATGGCCACGATCGGCGGCGGTGCCGTCACGTTCATCGTTGGCCCGGTTACCGGCAATGCGTTGGGTGCCTCTTCGGATGTCATCGCACTTTCCGTCGCCGCCGGCGTCGTGAAGTCGATCTCCGTGATGATCCTGACCCCGTTCCTGGCGAAGACCGCCGGTCTCGACAATCCGTCCGCGGCTGCGGTCTACGGTGGGTTGATGGGCTCCACAAGTGGCGTCGCCGCGGGTCTGGCTGCGACCGATGCACGGCTGGTCCCTTATGGAGCCCTGACGGCGACCTTCTACACAGGCCTTGGCTGCCTGCTGGTTCCGTCGGTCGGTTACATGGCGCTCGTTGCTCTGGTTGGATAATCCTTTGGCGAGGGCCAATCAGAGAACGGACCTTGGAACCGCTATAAGTTTGAGGCGCATGAGCTAGCGTTTCAAGAGATAGTGCCGAAAAAGAGGCAAGTTTTGATCCCCGTGTGGGGTAGGCAACTCAAAATTGCGCAAAGCTTGTCTTGCAGTCGCCGATCGGTTTCGTTACGGAAGCTGATCGGCGACTTCAAATGCGCCAAGGGCAAATTATGACGACGATTGAAGTCCGCGACGTCCATCAGCAGTTCGAGACTTTCGAGGCGCTGAAGGGCATTGATCTTACTCTGAACGAGAAGCGGATTGGAATCGTCGGCTCGAACGGCTCTGGCAAGAGCACGTTTGCCCGGCTGCTAAACGGACTTCTCGTCCCGACCAGGGGGGAGGTCCTTGTTGACGGACTGGATACGGCAAAGAACGGCAAGGCCGTTCGCCGCAAGGTTGGATTCGTTTTCCAGAACCCGGACAACCAGATCGTTTTTCCCATCGTTGAAGAGGACGTGGCCTTCGGGTTGAAGGGATTGAAGCTGCCCGCGGCACAACGCGACGCGCTCGTGGAAGAGGTTCTGGACCGCTACGGTCTCGGCGCTTTCCGCTACCATCCCTCGCACGCTCTCTCCGGTGGTCAGAAGCAGTTGCTGGCGCTTGCGGGCGTTCTCGTCACCCGCCCCGACTGCATCGTCTTCGACGAGCCCACAACGCTTCTCGATCTGCGCAACGCGCGCAAGGTTTCCCGGGTCATCAGCGAGCTGGAAGAGACGGTGATCATTGTCACCCACGACCTGAAGCTGTTGGAGAATTTCGAACGCGTTATCGTCTTCGATCAGGGCAAGGTGATCGCGGATGACGAGCCGAGCCGAGCACTTTCACATTATGTGGAGCGAATGCAATGACGCGGCCGCGCGACCCCTTCGCATCGACGCTCATCCATCGATTGCCTGCGGGCCTCAAGCTTGGTGTGCTGGCGGTTGCGGGTACCGGTGTCCTCTATCTGGACGACTGGCGTTTGATTGCATTGGCCATGGTTGTCACGCTCGCTCTTTACAGGTTTGCGGGCCTGTCCATGCGTCAGGCCTATCTTCAGCTGAAGCCGATGCAATGGATTCTGGCTCTGCTCTTCGTGGCGCAGGGGTTCATGCTTTCGTGGGGGATGGCCGCGGCAATCGTGCTGAGGGTTGCCGCGCTGGTGTTGCTGGCGATGCTTGTAACGCTGACGACGCGTACTGACGCCCTGATCGCTGCGGTCGAAAGGGCGCTCGGGCCTTTGCGCCGGTTCGGCGTCAATCCCGCCAAGGTCGGCCTGGCCTTTTCGCTGGCGCTGCGCTTCATTCCGGTCATCGGCGCGCAGGCACAGGAAATCCGGGATGCGCAGCGAGCGAGGGGCCTTGGCGCCAACCCGATCGCTCTGGCGCTGCCACTTGTCCTGCGGACACTCAGGATGGCGAGCGATGTGGCCGACGCAATCGAAGCGCGTTCCCCCTACGATGACGATGAATTGCCTCCACGTTTCGTAGAGAAGGCGAAATCAACTCAATCGAGGACGACATGCAAGGACAACAAAGCTCCACTCGAGACATCGTCTACATAGCCCTTTTTGCCGGTCTGACCGCTGCACTTTCGCTTTTCCCTCCGATCACGATTCCGGCAATCGGGGTGCCGATCAGCGCGCAGTCGCTCGGCCCCATGCTGGCGGGCTCGATACTCGGCGCGCGCCGCGGTGGACTTGCGCTTCTCTTGTTCGTGGGGCTTGTCGCTGTCGGCCTGCCATTGCTCTCAGGTGGCCGTGGCGGACTTGGCGTGTTCTTCGGTCCGTCCGGTGGCTACATCATCGGCTGGGTGGTTGCGGCCTATGTCATCGGCCTGCTGCACGAATGGGGCTGGCGTCGTCTGAACGTGGTTTCGTCGTTCATCTATTGCGTTATCGGTGCGATCATCGTGCTCTATGCGATCGGCATCACTTGGACGTCCTTCGTCGTGGACCTGTCGTTGCTGAAGACGGCCATGGCTTCGTCGCTGTTCGTGATCGGCGATGTGATCAAGGCGGGGGTCGCGGCCGCTATCGCGGTTTCGGTCAAACGCTCCTATCCAATCATTCAGAAGACGGCGGTCGCCTGACCGCGTTCTCGTGAAACGTCGGCGGCCGGTTGACTATCGCAGATAGATCAGGCCGGCCGCGACGAAGCCTGCAAGGCCGATGATTGTCGGCAGGATCGTGCCGCCGCGCCACACTGCGATCACGAAGGCTGCGATCACGCAGGCAATCGCGACGACGGCGCCGATGGTTGGCTCGCTCGTGAACAGGTTGTGACCGGAACGAAGAGCGGATGTCGCGACGATTCCACCGAGAATGCCGTAGCCGGCGCGGTCGAAGAATTCCCTGATCCTTTCGCCGCCGATCTTTTCCCGCGCCACAAGCGGAATGATCCGAAGCAGGAGCGTGCCAAGCCCGGCACCGGCTGCCACGGCCCAGAGCTGCCATTGTGCGAAGGCAACGTCATGCATCGGACTTCTTCCTTTGATCAACGAGCATGCTGAGCGCGGCGACGATCAGCGGGAGGATGAGAAGCGCGAGCGAACCCATCGTGGGGACGGCCAGGGGCACCAGGATGGCGCCGAACAGGGCGTTGACCATCAGGTTGCGCATCTTCTTCTGCCTGGCGATGAGCGTGGCGAAATAGATAGGGATCATCGCGCCAAGGGTCGCCCCGACGATAACGGGCACCGAGGCGGCCAGCTGATGTCCGGCGACGGCGCCAATGATTGCAGAACCGGAGCACAGTCCGCCGACGAAGCCGCAATAGAGGACCGGGCGTGGCGGCTTCTTGTCCATCAGTCGCGGCAGGATGACGGCGAAGGAACTGGCGGATATCAGGCCGACGCCGCCAAGCCCGCGGACGAAGCTCGTCTCGGGCAGGCGACCGAGAACGGAGGCGACCATGACGATGAAACGCAGGTTGATGATGACGACGGCGACGACTGCCGCCACCCATGCACCGGCAACGGCGCCGTCGCTGGTCATGATCTGCATGGCCGCGGCCTGAGCGGGCGCAGCGACGGTGAGGCTCGTCATCAACGCTGTCTGCAAAGCAGACAGGCCGGCCTCGGCACTGATCTGGCCGACGCCCATGAACATCACCAGAAAGGTGAGGACGACGACCAGGGCATCGCTGGCCGCGATGCGGAACACGGTTGCAACGGAGGTATCCGCTTCATCGGTCTGAGAGGTGTCTGGGGATGGGGTCATACTGCCGACATTGAGTTGAATGTGGTCTCGATTCTTTAAAAAAGCTTCTATTTTGAACTCGATCAAGTGTCAATATCCATTTGAATTCAATAATATAAGTATTTTTGCAATGGCAATTCATATTTACTAATTACCTAGCGGAAGCGTCTCCGGAAATACGTTTCGTTCATTGCTTCAAGCCGTGCGGTTTCAGGATGTTGGCGACTTCTCTTTTTGATAAGTCGCGTGGGTGCTGCATGCGACGGTTGGGCGGGTTATATGCAACGAGGGATGCAACCAGTCTGCCGTGCCATGGTTTCCCCGCTTTCAATGGAAGTTGCGGCCTTTGGGAAGGGCGCGACGTGTCGTGTCGGAGATTGTCAGCCGTTCCAGGTCCTGGCGGATTTCCGGTGCGTCTTTCAGGAGTTGGGTGAGACCGGATATGGGGTTGGGGGCCGGTCTTCTTTCAACCACGGGCCGGCGGACTTCATCGGCATTGACGAGGGCCACCAGGTCGTTGGCGTCGCGGGAGAGCGTGGCGAGCCAGGGGGTCAGGTCCTCCAGATGCGTGGCGACCACATGGATGACGCCTTGTTCGTTCTGGAGCTTGCCGCGAACGCCGATGCAACGGCTGCCCAGCACCACGGTCCTGTATTTCTCGAAGACCTTCGGCCAGACGATGAGGTTGGCGACGCCGCTTTCATCCTCGATGGTGGCGAAAATGACGCCCCTGGCCGAGCCCGGCCTTTGCCGCACCAGCACCAGCCCACCGACTTGCACGTTCCGGCCCGATCCGATTGTCTGCAAATCGACGCAACGCCGGTAACGGGCGCGGGCAAGGCGATCGCGGATGAAGGAAACGGGGTGGGCCTTGAGTGACAGTGACAGCGAACGATAATCGATGATGACATGCTCGCCGAGCGGCATGGGAGGCAGCTTCACGTCGGGCTCGTGATGCAGACCGTGTGCGTCTGTGGCGGCAAAGAGCGGCAACCGGTCCGTGCCGCTCAGCGGATCGAGCGCCTTGGCCGCCCACAGAGCGGCACGCCGGTCCAGCCCGAGCGAGCGGAAGCAATCGGCTTCCGCCAGCCGTTCCACTGCGCTTCGCGAAAGGCCCGAACGCAACCAGAGATCGCGTACGCTGTCATAGCCGCGCGCACGATGGTGCAGGAGGGTCTCCGCATCCGTTTTGCCGAGCCCCTTGACGCGGTTCAGGCCGAGGCGCACCGCATGAGTGTTCTTCATGATGCCGATCATCGGCCGGTGCTGCGGCGCGACGTTTTCCGTCTTTCCGTTCGGCTCCAGCGTGGTTTCCCACCGAGAGTGATTGATGTCGACAGGCCGAACCTCGACCCCGTGTTCGCGGGCATCGCGCACGATCTGGGCCGGGGCATAGAAGCCCATCGGCTGGGAATTGAGCAGGGCGGCGCAGAAGACATCCGGGTAATGGCATTTCATCCAGCAGGAGACATAGACCAGCAGGGCGAAACTCGCTGCGTGGCTTTCGGGAAAGCCGTATTCGCCGAATCCCTCGATCTGCTGGAAGCAATGTTCGGCGAATTCCCGCTCGTAGCCGTTGGCGACCATGCCTTCCACCATCTTGCGTCGGAAGGACCCGATCGTGCCGACCCGCCGGAACGTCGCCATGGCGCGACGCAGCCGGTCGGCCTCGCCCGGTTCGAAATGGGCGGCGACAATGGCGATGTTCATCGCCTGCTCCTGGAACAGCGGCACGCCGAGCGTCTTGCCCAGCACCCGGCGCAACTCCTCCTTGGGATAGCTCACCGGTTCCAGCCCCTGTCGCCGGCGCAGGTAAGGGTGGACCATATTGCCCTGGATGGGGCCGGGCCGGACGATGGCGACCTCGATCACGAGATCGTAATAGCAGCGTGGCCGCAGGCGGGGCAGCATGGTCATCTGCGCCCGGCTCTCGATCTGGAAGACGCCGATCGTGTCCGCACGGCAGATCATGTCGTAGGTGGGCTCATCGCCCTCCGACAGCGAGGCGAGCGTCTCCCGCCGACCATAATGCGCCTCCAGCAGGTCGAAGGTCCGGCGCAGGCAGGTCAGCATGCCGAGCGCCAGCACGTCGATCTTCAGCATGTTCAGCGCGTTGAGGTCGTCCTTGTCCCATTCCACGATGGTGCGATCGTCCATCGCCGCGTTCTCGATGGGGATGAGAGAAGATAGCCGATCGCGGGTGATGAGAAAACCGCCCACGTGTTGTGACAGGTGGCGCGGAAAGCCGACAATCTGCTGCGCCAGATCAAGCATTTGCCGCAAGTGCTTGTCTTTCGGGTCAAATCCGGCGCGCTGGATGTCGGCAAGCCCGATCTCGCGCGAACTGCTGCCCCAGCGTGTGCCGGACAGCGCCGTGATGGCATCCTCTGACAGCCCGAAGACCTTGCCGACGTCGCGAATGGCGGAACGGGCCCGATAGGAGATGACCGTCGCCGCCAGCCCGGCGCGCTCGCGGCCATATTTGCGGTATATGTACTGGATCACCTCTTCGCGCCGCTCATGCTCGAAATCGACGTCGATATCGGGCGGCTCCTTGCGCTCCTCGGAGATGAAGCGCTCGAACAACAGGTCGACCTTTTCCGGGTTCACCTCGGTGATGCCGAGGCAATAGCACACGGCGGAGTTGGCGGCCGAACCGCGTCCCTGACACAGAATGCCTTGCGAACGCGCGAAGCGGACGATGTCGTAGACGGTCAGGAAGTAGGGAGCATAGGAGAGCCTGGCTATGAGCTGCGTTTCGTGCGCAATGGCGGCAAGCACCTTCTGCGGTGCGCCTTCCGGGTAACGCTGTTCAAGGCCTATGGCGACCAGTCGCTCCAGAGCTTCCTGGGAGGGCAGGGGCTTGCCGCCGAGTTCCTCGAAAACGGGGTCTTCGGGATATTGGTGACGCAGTTCATCGAGCGAGAAGCGGATGCGGCCGAAGAGTGATCCCGTTCGCAGGACCGCCTTTTCGTATCCGGCAAACAGGCGGAGCCTTTCCGCCGGCGTGTGCAGGTGGCGCTCGGCGTTCGGCAGCAGCCGCCGGCCGATATCGGTGAGCCTGGCATGCTCGCGGATGCAGGTCACGACATCCTGCAAGGGGCGTCTGTCCGGATGATGGTAGAGCACGTCGCCAATGGCAACGAGCGGTACGCCCGTCTCGTCAGAAACTTCCGAAATCCGTGCCATCCTGCGCCGATCATTGGGCCCGTGCTGACGCGCCAGGGCAAGGTGCAGATGATCGGGAAACGCCGCTCTCAACGATAGCAGGCAGGCTGTCAGCGTCTTGTCGAGCCGAGGCCCCGGTATGACGGCCATCAGAAGTCCTTCCCCGAGCGCCAGGAGATCATCCAGCATCAGGTGGCATTCGCCCTTGGGCGCGCGACGTTTGCCCAGTGTCAGCAATTCACACAAGTGCCCGTAGGCGCGGCGGTCTTGCGGCCACACGAGGATATCCGGTGTGCCGTCGGAAAAGGCCAGCCGGCAACCCGGGGCATAGGCGATGCCCACCTCCTTGGCGGCCATGTGCGCGCGCACCACTCCGGCAAGCGAATTGCGGTCGGTCAGGGCAATGCCGGCAAGGCCGAGGCGGGCGGCCTCGTTGACCAGTTCCTCCGGATGCGAGGCGCCGCGCAGGAAGGAAAAATTGCTGCTGACCGCAAGCTCGCAATAGCCGGGCTCCGGGTGCCGCGATTGTGTCCGCGGGGGCGTGTCCGGGCTCATGGAAAGAGCCCGTGCATGTACCAGCGCGGGGCGTCTGTCTCGCGCTGGTAAAGCCCGTGGCGAAACAGCCAGAAGCGGTGCCCGGCCATGTCCTCGACCTGGAAATAGTCCCGGCTGTAGGCACCGCGCCCATCCCGCCACCATTCACAGGCAATACGTTCGGGACCTTCCGAGCGGCGCGTTTCATAGAGTGCCTTGCGCCAGCGGAAACGGATGGGCGGGCCGTCCGGCACGGGCGCGATGGCTTCCACCGGTTCCGGTTGCCGAAGCAGTAGCAGAGGGCGCGTCAGTCCGTACGTCGTCCCCTCGCTCATCCATGCGCTTTTGGTCACCGTGCCGGGCAGGGAGCCGCCTGCGCGATTGGAAGCTGAAAGCACGGGCAGCAGATCGAAACTGCGTTCGGGGATGTGCGTGTCGGCGAAGCCGAACTGCCGGACGCGATCCGTGCCGAGCCGGGCGCCGAGCCGGTCGATCAGGGCGCGCTGTTCGTCCTCGTGGTTGCGCGGCGCGTCGAAACTCGCCTGAGCCTCGTCGAAAGCCTCCGCGTGCAGGATGTCGAGACGCAGGACGTCGAACCCGAACCCGGCGTCCAGATCGTCATGGAGCGCGGCGAGGCGTTCGCGGAAGAGGGCGGAAATCCTCTTCGGGGCGCGCACGGGAGCGGAGGCGTTGACGGCGAGCCGGCAGACCTGACCATCGACGCGAAACAGCTTGATCTCGCATCGGCGTACGCCAAGTCCACGCCGCTGCAGGAGGGGCTGCATGCTGGTGGCCAGCCGGTCGATCGTGCCCAGAATGTCGTCCTCATGGACGATCGGCTCTGAAAAACGCTTTTCCGAGGTCAGTTCGGCCACGGGCATCAGCGGCGAAAGGACCTCGTCCTCGTCTCCCATGGCGCGATCGAACTGGCGCAGGAGATCGCGGCCGAAACGTCGGGCAAGCGGCGCGCGCGGCACGTCGATGAGGCAGCCGACAGCCTTGAAGCCGAGCTGAGCCATCTCGATCACCAGCGTTTCGTCGAGGCGCAGCGCGGCAAGCGGCAGATCGCGCAGGGCCTCGCGCTGACGGCCCGGAGCAACGATCGCGAGGCGGCCGTACCGCGCCATGGCCCAGGCGGCTCCCGGCGTATCGGCAATGGCCGCGCGTGCGGAAAAACCCTGCGCCTTCAGGCGGTGTTCCAGATCCGCAACCAAGGCCGCCTCTCCGCCGAACAGGTGCGTGCAGCCGCTGATATCGAGAAACAGGCCGTCCGTGCCGCTCCAAGCCACGAGGGGGGTGTAGCGTCCGCACCATTCGCAGATCGAGGCCAGCAGGGCCTTCAGCTCCTCCGGCCGGTTCTGGCTGCATTCCAGATCGGGAACAAGAGCGCGGGCATCGCTCAGCGTCTGGTCGATCTTGATGCCGAAGGACGTCGCGTGGCTGTCGCATGCCACGATGCGGACCGTATTCTTCACCGTATCGACCACCGCGATGGGCGGCGCCTCAGGACGCGGCTTCAAACGCCACGACTTGCCCCATTTGCGCCGCGCCACCTGGTCGCTCGGCAGGTGCGTGAAGGCGAGGGCCAGAATTCTCTGCGCTACAGGTTTCCGAACGGGTTTCCGGGGCATGTTCAAAGACCTTGCACTCACTGTTCCATGCGAGCGACCATTCCCCCGTGCGGCCCTCGCGGTTCTTTTCAAGCGTGACGCGCCAGCGTGGCGCGGATGGTGTCGAGAGTGTCCCCGGTGGCGCAGATGATTCCGCCCGCACGTGCCACCGGGTGGCGGCCGCACTGGCCTGCGCTTCTGCGCTTTGGCGCAGCATGCAGGCAAAGCCGCCATTCTCCTGGGCGCGCAGCATCAGCCGCCGCGTCGCGGTCAGGTCGAGCCGGGCCGGATTGCCCCTGATTTGCAGAACGACGGCCGCCAGCCCTCGGCATTTCACGGCTTCGTCCGCGGCCCACAGGGCGGTTGCAAGGTCATGGGGCAGGACGTGAACCAGGCGGGCGGGATCAAATCCGATCTGGGCGAGCCCCTGCGGGAACAGCGTACCTGCGTCGAGCGAGGTGGCCGGATCCGCCACCCAGACGACCCGACCGGAAGAAGCGTGCAGCCGTTCGATCAGTCCAATCAGGAAACCCGAGGCTGCGGCTATCTCGCGTACGTGTTCGCAGCGCACCTCATGCAAGGCGCCACGAACAAGCCCGCCGCCAAGCAGGCGGTCGACCACCTCCGCTCCCAGCGGCGCCCGGTCGGAAACAGGCGCATGCGCCCTCACGATTCCGCTCAGATCGGCAATCCTGCGCTGACTTGACATGACGTTTGTCCGCTTCGCCCGACCATGCCGGGCGCACTCTATGTTCCTGTTTTGTTCTATTAAGCTCAAAGCCGCGCAGTCGAGTCAAGTGGGAGAACTCGGGAGGAAGACAGGAAATCCGGGCAGGGCTACGAGCGGTACACGCAAGACATTCATGAAAGTGCGTGTGCGGACATGAAAGCGCGTTTGGCTCGGGCCTGGAACGGGAGATTCAAGCCTGGATCACAAGCCTGCTGCTATCGAAGAAGCTCTGACCGTCAGACAGTCGCCTTCGAAAATTTCAGGAGAAGAAAAAGGAGAAATGGCTCCCCGGGCCGGATTCGAACCAGCGACCAAGCGATTAACAGTCGCTTGCTCTACCACTGAGCTACCGGGGAGCAGGTCGGCCACACCAGCGGTGCGGCGACGGATGAGGCTATATCAACGCCTAATGCGCTTGCCAAGTCCCGACGGGCAAAAAATGTGGATGAATGTAAATCATCCGGATGGCGCCAATGTCGTAATGGTGCGGATGGTTCCCGGGTTCCCGCCGTTTTGCCGGCTTCTCAATGCCCTCGTGTATTCCTTTCTTTCACGCGCCTTGAGGGGCGGAGCGCAAGCGGCTACAACGTTGCGGTCGGTTCCCCGCCGGGCAAAGCCCTGGGGGATCAAATGGGAATGCGGTGAGAACGGACCCAATCAGGGCGTTTGAGGCCGCAGCTGCCCCCGCAACTGTAAGCGGCGAGCATCCCCGCACAATGCCACTGGAACGAGTCGACCGGGCATGTCTCGGCAGGGTCCTTATCCGGGAAGGCGCGGGCGATGCGGTGACCCGCAAGCCAGGAAACCAGCCGACACACGATGAAATTCCATTATGTGCCGTCGGGTGGACGGTGAGGAGATGTTCGATGGTTCAATTCGGTTTTCCCGACAATTCGTATCCGCATCCCGATACGACACTTGCGCCTGCGCGCGCCTTGCTCGTGACAACACCTGGATTCGTTCGTTGCTGAATCCGCCGCCGGCCGACTTCGTTGCACGCGATCCGCTTCATTGCGGTAACGCAGGCAGAGGCGCGCGACGGCGCTGCGGACATGTCGGCCGAAGCGGCGACAGGTGCGCCCGAGCAACAGGCCCGGCTTCGATCCGATTCTCGCGATTGTTCGCGATTGCCCGGCCCCATTCCCCACGACCACCCACGGGGCTTGAACCCCCGATCCGCCTGCGGAGATTTCGATGATGATAGAGACGACGCTGATTCTGGGAGGCGCGCGGTCGGGCAAGAGCCGGCACGCGGAGGCGCTGGCCGAGGCCTCGGGGCTCGAGAAGGTTTATGTGGCAACCGGGCAGGGGGGGGATGCCGAGATGGCCGAGCGCATTGTCCGGCATCAGGCGCGGCGGGGCTCTGACTGGAAGACGATTGAGGAGCCGCTCGATCTCACCGGTATCCTGGCCGGCGAGGGGCTGAGTAGCCGGGTGTTGCTGATCGATTGTCTGACGTTGTGGCTCTCCAACGTGATGCTCGACGGACGTGATGTGGAGGCCGAAACGGCTGCGCTCGTGGCTGCGATCGATGCGCGTGCCGGGCCCGTTCTGTTCGTTTCAAACGAGATCGGACTCGGGCTGGTGCCAGAAACGCCGCTGGGGCGTGAGTTTCGTGATTGCCAGGGCCTTCTCAACCAGGCGGTGGCGGCTGTCGTGCCGCATGTGATTTTCGTCGCGGCCGGATTGCCGCTGACGCTCAAGGACAATCAGAACACAGGAGGCGCGGAATGAGACCCGCAAAGATCCCCGCAACGATCATCACCGGATTTCTCGGCGCCGGAAAAACGACGCTGGTGCGCCATTTGATCGAGACCGCGGGTGGCAAGCGCATTGCGCTCATCGTCAATGAATTCGGCGACATGGGGTTCGACGGCGGCATGCTGTCGGATTGCGGCGTGCCCGGATGCGGGGCGGATGAGGTGATCGAGCTCACCAACGGCTGTATCTGTTGCACCGTCGCCGACGACTTCCTGCCCGCAATGCAGGCGTTGATGAAGCGGGATCCGGCGCCCGAACACATCGTGATCGAAACATCGGGTCTCGCCCTGCCGCAACCGCTGGTTCGCGCATTCCAGTGGCCGGATGTGCGCGAACGGGTGACGGTGGATGGCGTCATCACCGTCGTCGATGCGCGCGCCGTGGCCGACGGGCATGTCGCGATGGACGAGGATGCAGTCGCCGCTCAACGCGCGGCGGATGAGGCGCTCGACCATGACAGTCCGATCGAGGAACTCTTCGAGGATCAGCTTCGCTGCGCCGATCTCATCGTTCTCTCCAAGTCGGACCTGTGCGATGAGGCGGAGATCGCAAGGGTCCAGGTTCGCGTGGCAGAAGACGCGCGTGCCGACGTGGCAATGCTGAAGGCAGATATGGGACGGCTTCCGGCCGACGTCCTGCTGGGGCTCGACAGCGGCGCCGAAGACGACATGGAAAGCCGCAGGGCCCACCACGATCATCACAATGACGACGATGATCACGATGATGATGAGCATCACGACCACCATCATCATGACGACTTCGAGAGTTTCGTGGTGCGTGCCGCTCCGGCGATCTCGCTTGCCGATGCCAGGGAACGGGTTGCGGCCGTCGTTGCCCTGCCGGGGGTGTTGCGGGTCAAGGGGCACGTGTGGGTCGCGGGCAAGCCTTCCCCCGCCGTCGTCCAGGCTGTGGGGCCGCGTGTGGAGGCTTGGTTCGCTGCCGCCGCCGACAAGAGGCCCGGGCTCGTGGTGATCGGCCTCAAGGGGGTCGACAAGGCACGGATCGAGGCGATGCTTGCACAGGAAGCGGTCGTCTAACCGGCCTCCGGGCCCTTTCACGAAAGGCGAGCTTTCCAAACCATGCACATTCCGGTCAGCCAGGCGCGACGCATCGATGATGGTGAAAGCGCGGTGGATCTCGGTCAGTCACCGGGCGATATCGTTGTGCTTTCCGCCGCCGATACGGAGCTTGCGGGCTTTGCGGGGGCTGTGGAGGCTCTTGGGGCAGTGTCCCGGGGCGGGCTGGAAGCATCGGTGCGGCTCGCCAGCCTGATGGCGCTTGGCCACCCCTATTCGGTTGATCTTTACGTGGAGAAGACGATTTCGCACGCGCGGCTCGTCTTCGTGCGGCTTCTGGGTGGCAAGGGGTACTGGCCCTATGGGCTGGAGCGGTTGGGGGAGGCGGCGCGCGCGAACGGTTTCAAACTCATCGTGGTCGCCGGCGATGACAAATGGGACGAAACGCTTGCGGCCCATTCGACCGTCTCCCCCGAGATTGCCGAAAGGCTCTGGCGCTACTGCGTGGAAGGCGGGGCGGAGAACCTTCGCCATGCGCTTCGCTATGCCGGCCATCTGATCGGGGAGGGAGGAGAGCCTCCCCTTCCGCGCCCGCTTCCGCGTGCGGGCCTCTGGTGGCCGGACATGCCGTCTCCGACACTCGATGATGTGAAAGCGCGCTGGAGCGATGCGGCACGCCCGGCGGCGGCGATCGTCTTCTATCGCGCACTGGTGCAAGGCGCGGCGACTGCGCCCGTGGCCAGCCTCATCGAGGAACTGAACACGGCGGGCGTCAACGCCATGCCCGTATTCGTCGCCAGCCTGAAGGAAGCTTCGTCAGCGGCCGTGCTGGCCGGGCTGTTTTCGCAGACGCCGCCCGATATTGTCCTGAATGCGACCGCCTTCGCGCTCTCATCGGCGGCAGGCGGATTCCGATCGACAGTGCTCGATGCCCCAGGGCGGCCGGTGCTTCAGGTGGTCTTTTCCTCGTCCAGCGAGGACGGCTGGCGCGAGAGCGAGCGCGGCCTTTCCATCCGCGATCTCGCCATGCATGTGGTGCTGCCCGAACTCGACGGGCGGCTCTTCACACGCGCCGTCTCTTTCAAGGAGGCGGGTGAACAGGACGCGCGGACACAAAGCACACCCGTTCGTTTCGCTCCCAAAACGGACCGTGTCCGTTTCGTCGCGGAACTGGCGGGGAACTGGGCGAAACTGGGGCGCAAATCGCCTGCGCAACGAAAGGTCGCTCTGCTTCTCGCCAACTATCCCAACAAGGACGGGCGCATTGCCAACGGGGTCGGGCTCGACACGCCTGCCTCCACGGTCGCGATCCTGAAGGCGATGGAAGGTGCGGGATACGCGGTCCGATCGGTTCCGACGGATTCGGATGCGCTTATGGCGGAGATCGCTGCGGGGCCGACCAATGCGCCGAAGCCCGGCCGCGCCGGGGGAGAACTCCTCGAGCTCGGGCGATACGCGGAGCTGTTCGCACGATTGCCGGAGACCGTGCGCAAAGCCGTCATCGAGCGATGGGGCGTGCCGGAGGCCGACCCCTTCGTGGTCGACGGAGCCTTCCGGCTTGCGGTTCATCGTTACGGAGCAGCCGTTGTCGCCATCCAGCCGGCACGTGGATACAATATCGATCCCAAAGAAACCTATCACGCGCCGGACCTGGTACCGCCGCACTTCTATTTCGCGACCTACCTGTGGCTGCGCGAGGAATTCGGTATCGATGCTGTGGTGCATGTCGGCAAGCACGGCAATCTGGAATGGCTTCCGGGCAAGGCACTCGCACTTTCGCAAGACTGTTATCCGGAAGCCGTGCTCGGGCCTGTTCCGAACCTTTATCCCTTCATCGTCAATGATCCTGGCGAGGGCTCTCAGGCCAAGCGCCGGCTTTCCTCCGTCATTATCGATCATCTGACGCCGCCGATGACGCGAGCGGAAAGCCACGGCGTGGCCGTGGAGATGGAAAGCCTGCTTGACGAATATTACCTCGCTTCCGGTATCGATCCGCGTCGAATGGAGGCGCTGGAAGAGGCGATCTTCGATCTTGCCGCCCGCAATGGCCTTGATGTCGATGTCGGGATCACACGCGACATGGAGCGCGCCGACCGGCTGACCCGGATCGATGCGCACTTGTGCGATCTGAAGGAACTGCAAATCCGTGACGGTCTGCATGTACTGGGTTTTGCGCCGCAAGGCGTCCAGCTGCGCGATCTGCTCGTCGCGCTTGCTCGTGTCCCACGCGGATCAGCCGAAGACGAGGGCAGCCTGCACCGCGCGATAGCGGCGGACCTCGGGCTGATGAACGGGCCTGCGGGCGATCGCCACATTTCATCCTCGCCCCGAGCGGGAGCGGTGGATGGCAGGGCCAAGGTCTGCAAGAGGCGCTTCGATCCACTGGACTGCGATATGGCCGCGCCGTGGGACGGCCCCAAACCGGAATTGCTCGCGCAATGCTGCGACAATCCATGGCGCACGGCCGGCGATACCGTGGAGCGGATCGAGATGGCGGCGGCCGATCTTATCGAAAATCCTGACAAGTCAAAAAGTTACGGGTGTCTTACAACATCCGTTTTGACGTCGATTGTGAGCCGCCTCAAGAAATCCGTCGAAGTCTCTGGAGACGCGGAGTTAGCTGCCTTGCTTTGCGGGCTCGATGGCAGGTTCGTCGCGCCGGGACCTTCGGGCGCACCGACGCGCGGGCGACCGGATGTGCTGCCGACGGGCCGCAATTTCTTCTCTGTCGATGTGCGCGCCGTGCCGAGCGAACTGGCCTGGCGGCTTGGCCGGCTTTCGGCCGAGCGGCTGGCGGAGCGCTATTTCGAAGAGGAGGGCGAATGGCCCTCCGCCATCGCGCTTACCGCGTGGGGCACGTCGAACATGCGCACTGGCGGCGATGACATCGCGCAGGCTCTGGCACTGATCGGGGTGTCGCCGGTTTGGGAGCCGGGCTCGGGCCGGGTCACTGGGTTCGAGGTCGTTCCGCTCTCGCAGCTTGGCCGCCCGCGTATCGACGTGACGCTCCGCATCTCCGGTTTCTTCCGCGATGCCTTCCCGCATCAGATCGACCTCTTCGACAGTGCCGTGCGCGCGGTGTCCGAACTGAGCGAGCCGGAAGATGCAAATCCGCTAGCGGCCCGGGTGGGTGCGGAGGCGCGGCGGCTGGAAGGCGAGGGGATCGCACGCGATGCGGCGCGCCGGCGTGCTTCCTTCCGGGTGTTTGGATCGATGCCGGGGGCCTACGGCGCCGGACTGCAGGCGCTTGTCGACGAGGGGATCTGGGATGAGCGTGGCGATTTCGCCGACGCCTATCTGACCTGGGGCGCCTATGCCTATGGTGGCGGGGCCGAAGGTGCTTGTGCGCGGGCGGAACTCGAGACCCGGCTACGGGCGACCGATGCGGTGGTGCACAATCAGGACAACCGCGAGCACGATCTTCTCGATTCAGATGATTACTACCAATTCGAGGGCGGGCTTGCGGCAACGGTGGAAACGTTGAAGGGCGAAGCGCCTCGCGTCTTCCACAATGACCATTCGAGGCCCGAACGCCCGGTCGTCCGCACGCTGGAAGAGGAAATCGCGCGCGTCGTACGTGGGCGTGCGGCGAACCCGAAGTGGATCACCGGTGTCATGCGGCACGGCTACAAGGGGGCGTTCGAGATCGCCGCCACCGTCGATTATCTCTACGCCTTCGCGGCGACCACGCACGCAGTGAAGGACCATCATTTCGATCAGCTCTACACGGCCTATCTGGAAGACGATGTGGTGCGTGACTTCATTGCCGAGAAAAATCCGGCGGCGCTTTCGGAGATTGCGGAGCGTCTGCGCGATGCGATCGAACGCGGTCTGTGGCGGCCGCGGCTCAACAGCGCCTATGATCATTTGAGCCGGCTTGCACAGCCGGCAGAGGAAAACGCCTGAGGAGACGGCCATGGCGAAGCAGGACATGAGCGAGGCGGAACTCGATGCCCGTCACGCCGAGAAGATGAAAAAAAAGAAGGCCGCCCGCGACAAGATCATGGCGACCAAGACGATCGAGAAGGGGCTTCTGATCGTCCACACCGGCAAGGGCAAGGGCAAGTCGACTGCCGGTTTCGGCATGATCTTCCGTGCGCTCGGTCACGGCATGAAGGTGGCTGTGGTCCAGTTCGTGAAGGGGCGCATCGAGACCGGCGAGCGGATGGCGCTGGAGAAGTTCTCCGATCAGGTAACGATCAGGCGCATGGGCGAGGGATTTACCTGGGAGACCCAGAACAGGCAGCGCGACATCGCCGCCGCGCGTCAGGCATGGGAGACGGCGAAGGAACTGATCTCTTCGCGTGAGCACAGCATCGTGCTGCTTGACGAGCTCAACATCGTGCTGCGCTACGACTACGTGCCGATCGGGGAGGTGGTCGACTTCCTGCGCGACGAGAAACCGGATGATGTCCATGTCGTCATCACCGGGCGCAACGCCAAGGACGAACTGATCGAGATCGCCGACCTCGTCACCGAGATGACGCAGATCAAGCATCCGTTCCGCTCCGGCGTGAAGCCGCAGATCGGGATCGAGTATTGAAGCGGGAATATGCAGAGACAGTGCGTCGTCGCCGCCATCCTCCGGTACGGGTGATGGCGACGAACGATGTGTTCTCAGCTTCCCAGAAGCATCATCACTTCCATGACGACCAGCAGGGCCAGGACTATGTAGGTCCATGCGGCGATGGGGATGAAGAACAACGTGGAACGGTCTTTCAGCACAACGGTTTCGCCGCTTTGCGGATCGACGAGTTCGCGTTGGCGGGAGGGATCGTTGCGCCAGCGGGCAAGGAAGTAGTTGCCAAGAGCGGCGATACCGAAACCGATGGCGATGGCCGCGGGGAAGCCGAGCGCCCGGCCCAGGAGGGCGGCGATGAAGGCGCCGAGAAAGCCGATGGCCAGGGTACAGATGCCCCAGCCGGACCAGATGATGAACAAGGTTTTTCTCCGTTGGATCGATTTCGCAGCCAGTCAGCCGGAGGGGCTGTTTTCCCGTGGGAGGGATTACGAAGCGGACATTCGTTTTCGTTGCTGGTGCGAACCTGAAGGCAGGCCTCTAGCTTTTTGATTCAGGTGGATCAAGGCCGAAGGAGTGGACGAGTTGGACACTTATGGAAAAAATCGGGGATGAACCGGATCGCCTTGTCAAAGATGCCGAGCCGAATTCGTTGGGTCTGCGAGACCCTTGAGGCAGATTTGGCCTTGCTGTCCTGTATTAGAAATTTCCAGTCCTGAGAAATGGACCGCGTCGAGTTTACGGAGGATGCGTGGCAACCCTTTTCAACCATGAAAACAGAACGCGTACACGTGCTCATGCACGAACGACAACACGCTATGAAATTGCCAGAACGGCCGTGGAGTTTGCTGCCGCGCTCGCTTTCATCGTCGGCAGCGTGTTCTTTTTCTACAATTCGCTCAAATACCTGGGCACGTGGCTGTTCGTCGTGGGCTCGGTGCTCTTTGCCGTGCGGCCGGCGGTGCGGCTGGCGATGGAAATCCATCTGGTCACCTTGCCCTGCGGAGATGGCACCAAGGAATGACCCGAACCCCCGCTCTCATGATCCAGGGTACGGGATCGAATGTTGGCAAGAGCCTGATCGTGGCGGGCCTGGCGCGTGCGCTCACGCGGCGCGGTCTGAAGGTGATGCCGTTCAAGCCGCAGAACATGTCCAATAATGCCGCCGTGACGGCGGATGGAGGGGAGATCGGGCGGGCGCAGGCATTGCAGGCCAAGGCGGCACGGGTTCCGGCTACGGTCCACATGAATCCCGTTCTGCTGAAGCCTGAAACCGACACGGGGGCACAGGTGATCGTGCAGGGCGTGCGGGTTGCAACGCTCAGGGCCCGCGATTACGGACGGCAGAAAAGCGAGCTGCTGGCGAAGGTGCTCGAAAGCTTCGCCGTGATCGAGGCGGATGCCGATATCGTGCTGGTGGAAGGTGCGGGAAGCCCGGCGGAGACCAATCTGCGCGCGGGCGACATCGCCAACATGGGCTTTGCCGAAGCCGCCGATGTTCCTGTCATCCTTGTCGGCGATATCGATCGCGGCGGGGTGATCGCCTCGCTGGTCGGAACGCATTGTGTGCTTGATGAGGCAGAGTGTAGCCGCGTTAAAGGCTTCATGATCAATCGGTTCCGTGGAGATGTTTCATTATTTTGTGAGGGAGAGGCGGAAATCGCGCGACGCACCGGATGGCGCGCGCTGGGCACCGTTCCTTGGTTCGACCAAGCCGCAGACCTGCCCGCCGAAGACGTCCTGGGGCTGGCCGAGGGACCGGCACCGGACGAGGCCGTGCGCGCGGTGAAGATCGCTGTTCCGATCATGGGCAGGATCGCGAATTTCGATGATCTCGATCCCTTGCGGATGGAGCCGGGCGTGGATCTGCGGCTGGTCAGGGCAGGAGAGCCGCTCCCCGGCGATGCCGACCTTGTCCTGTTGCCCGGCTCCAAATCGACGATCGCCGACCTAGCCTTTCTGCGTGCGCAAGGCTGGGATATCGACCTTGCGGCCCACCGGCGGCGCGGCGGGGCGGTGCTCGGTTTGTGCGGCGGATATCAGATGCTCGGCCGCACGATTGCCGATCCGCTCGGTCTGGAAGGCGGGCCGGGGACTGTCGAGGGGCTTGGGCTTCTCGATGTCGAGACAAGGCTTGGCGGCGACAAGACGCTCACCCTTGCCGAAGGTCGGCACATGCCCACGGGGGCGGCCGTGTCAGGTTACGAGATCCACCTCGGCCAGACGCAAGGCGCCGACTGCGAGCGGCCATTTGTTGAGATCGGCGGACGGATGGATGGCGCCATGTCGTCCGATGCCCTGGTGATGGGCACGTATCTGCATGGCCTCTTCGGCTCAGACGATTTCCGCTCCTCGTTTCTGGAAGCTCTCGGGGGAATGTCCGGGCTGGGTTACGAGAACCGGGTGGAGAGCGCACTGGAGGCGCTCGCCGATCATCTCGAAAAAGCAGTGGATCTCGATGCCCTGCTCGCCCTCGCCCGGGCGCGATGACGCCGTGATGGTGGTCAGGATCGCCGCCAAACGACCAGCTGATTGTTTGCCGGCAGCGCGCAATCGCGCTCAAGCGTGAGCCCCCGTTCCCTGGCAAGTTCGTCTACGGCCTCGATGTCACGAATGCCCGCCTGAGGATCGCGGGCGCGCAGGAAGGTGTCGAAGTCGCGGTTGCTTTCAGTCGTGAAGGCTCCGCCATATTTGAAGGGGCCATAGACGGCGAGTGTCCCGCCGGTGGCCAGCGTCTGACCGGCGCCGGCGAAGAAGGCCTTCACCAGCGGCCAGGACACGATGTGGAGGCAGTTTGCCGCAAAGATCGCGTCAACCCGGGCTACGGGCCATGGATGGCGGGAGATATCCAGCTCGATCGGTGGCAGCAGGTTGGGCGGCGCGTCCAGCGCGTGACGTGCTGCAAGCCCCGGCATGTTTTCGCTCAGATCGCTCGGTTGCCAGGTGAGATGCGGCATCATACGAGCCATGTGGTTCGCGTGCTGGCCCGTGCCGCTTGCGATCTCGAGAACGGAGCATGCATTGGCAAAGACGTCCCGCAGTACGTCGCCGATAGGCCCCTTGTTGTTCTCCGCCGCCTGCGAGAACGGGGGCAGGTTGCCCGTGCCCGGGACGCGGTCGGTATTTTGCGGCATGTTTCTCCCCTCAGAACGTGATGCCTCAGAACGTTATGATGGCTGCCGCCGTAGCGGTCATGGCGAAAAGAACGGTCCACGCCCCCCATGTGATCTTCACCGCCCGATGGATGTCTGTCGCCTTCGCATCGGCCGGTGCTCCTTCGTTCAGCCACTCGCCCTCTACGATGCCGTCCGCATAGTGGCGTGGGCCGGCCAGGGCGCGGTTCAATGCGCCGGCCATGGCGGCTTCCGGAAAGCCCGCATTGGGCGAGGCGAGGCGGCGGGCATCGCGTATCATGACGCGCAAGGCGCGTCCGGGCGAGCCCCCGCCCGCGGAAGCGGCAATCACGATCAGCAAGCCGGCGATCCGGGCCGGCACGTAGTTCGCGAGGTCATCCAGCCGCGCCGCCGCTTGCCCGAAGGCCCGGTAGCGTTCGGACTTGTGGCCGATCATGGAGTCGGCCGTGTTGAGCGCCTTGTAGGCGAGAATTCCGGGCAAGCCAGCCACTGCGAACCAGAAGGCAGGGGCAACGAGCCCGTCTGAGAAATTCTCCGCATCAGATTCGATAGCCGCTCTTGCAACTGCTGCCTCGTCCAGCACCGAAGGATCTCGGCCGACGATCATGGAAACGGCGGCGCGCCCGCTTGCCAGGCTCTCTCCAAGCCCGCGCGCGACGGCGGCGACGTGGCTGACGAGACTGTTCTGCGCAAGCAGTATCGACGCGAGAACGGCCAGCACAACCGGACCCGCGGAAAGCCGCGCAAGCCCCCATTCCAGCGCGAACCCGGTTCCAATGCACACAAGAAGCAGCGCGAGAATGCAGAGCGCGCCCGATACGCTTCGCGTCCTCTCGCCGTATTCGATCCTGTTCGCGCGCGCCTCCATGAACGCTATCGCCCGGCCGATGAGCACGACCGGATGGGGAAGGATGCGCCATATCCGCCGCGGATCGCCGATGATGGCGTCAATGGCAAGGGCGAGTGCCAGAACGGCAAGGGTATCGGGAGGGAGGAGCATGCGTGCGCCGACTAATCTCAGTCTGCTGTGACGGGGCTCGCCGCAGCGAGAGCCTCGGCAAGGCGTTCAAGTGCTTCCTTCGAGCCGGGCAGGCCCACTCTGAGCCATGTCGGATGCTCGTCGAAATGTCTGGTCAGGATGTGCCGTCGCGCAAGCGATTCGTGAAGTGTTATGGCATCGGCGTGCACCAGCAGGCGGAAGAGCGCGGTTCCGCCGGAGACGGGAAGACCGACCTTTCCCAGAACCGCGTCAAGTGCGGCCGCTTCCTTGCCCAGCCGCTCACGCATCCGCTGCTGCCAGTCTTGATCGGAAAGCGCGGCGCGACCTATGGCGAGCGCGGGGCCAGAGACTGCCCACGATCCGAAGTTGGCTTCAACAGCGCGAACCAGCGGGGATTGGGCGACAACGAAACCGAGGCGAAGGCCCGCTAGGCCGAAAAACTTCCCGAAGGAGCGAAGCACCGCGACCGGTTCGTCGCGCAGATACGGCAAGAGGCTTGTCTGCGGCGCGACGTCGGCGAAGGCCTCATCGACGATCAGGAGGCCGCCGCGCGCGGCGAGCTTGCGCGCGAAAGCGAGCAGGGTCTCGGCGGACAGGACCCGCCCGTCCGGATTGTTCGGGTTCACGAGGATGACAGTTGTCGCATCCCCGGCCTCATCAAGGTTTTCGACCTCACGCAAGGATCGTCCGGCGGCGTGCCATGCCTCGCGGTGGCCGGTATAGGTGGGCGAAACGATTGCGGCGTCGCCTGCCGGTGCCAGACGAGCAAGCATCGACAGCGCGGCCTGTGTCCCTGGCGTCGCCGCAAACGTTAACGTTTCGCAGGCCGCATATGCCGTACGTGCGGCCGCGATCAGCGCTTCACCGGAAGTGGTATCGGGTAACCGCATCCAGTCGTTTTCCACAAGCAAATTCGCGTAGCTTCCATCGCCCCAGGCATGCGGATTTATGCCAGTCGACAAGTCAAGCCAGTCATTTGTTACGCCACCGTAACGAGCCACGGCCAACGCGAGATTCCCACCATGTTTCATGAGGTTGGTCCATGTGCTTTCCGACCGCTTTTGCGGTCGTTTCAGAATCGGGCAAAGGGCAGTGGCACCGGTGCCGCGCGACCATAACGAAATCTTCGGAGCGGGATCGACCGAACAGACCGGAATGGCCGCAAGGATTAGCTTGAAAAGAGATTAACGGAACCGGATCGATTCGGGTCCGATACGGCCCGGACGTCTCGCAAGCAGCAAAATCGCGAACGTTGCCAGTACGATGGAGAGTGTAGTGAACACCTGCGAGAATTGCAAAATGGGAACCCGGCAAGGGTGGTTGTCGCCCAAGAACTTCTGGTTTCCGAATGTGGTAATGATTCGTTTACGAAAAGACTGTCCGCACTGCTGCCGCAAGATCGCCGCTCAGGTTGGCGGTTGCGCCTGACTTGCCTCGTCGCCTTCGGGTGCTAGGGCGATCCGGTAAGCACCCGAAGGCGACGAGGGCTGTCGGGCAACGAACCGCGTCAGCCATCGTCACGTTGGTCCCTTTGTGCCGCAAGGGTCCTCGACCGCCTGACAGGTGGTTTCAGGCGGTTGGAACAGGTGGGTTGAAAAATGAGAAGTTGGAGGCCACGCCCGGAATCGAACCGGGGTACACGGATTTGCAATCCGTTGCGTCACCACTCCGCCACGTGGCCTCAATGCCGCCTGCCAAAGTCATCGCCAAAAAGCGAGATGGCAGCAGCGATCGGTTGATTAGCAGAGCTATTGATCGGCGACAATGGGGGCGCGCAACTAAATTGGGGGTAGCGGTGATCCCCATGTCCGACCCGCCGAACCGCGGCCGTTCATTCCTCCTACGGGCGCGCTTTCAAGACGTGGAATGCACCTTCGATAAACCTTTGGTGCGACGTCGTGGCAGGGCAACGCTTGTCACGGGCTGCGAGGAGAGCTAAGGAAGCGGCACGGAAAACGTAGCGGACAGGACAGGTCGGCATGGGCGAATTCAAGGATATGCGCCGCCGTATGGTGGACAACCAGCTTCGCACCCGCGATATCACCGATTATCGCATCCTTGATGCCATGGGTACGGTTCCGCGAGAACTGTTCGTGCCCAAGGCCAAGCGGCCTTTCGCTTACAGCGACCGCGATATCGAGGTTAAGGCTGCGAACGAAACGGGGCCGGCACGTTATCTCATCGCCGCTCAGGTATTCGGCAAGCTGGTTCAGCTCGCGGATATCGACGATACGGACATCGTGCTGGTGGTTGGATGCGCTTCCGCCTATGCGACAGCGGTTCTGGCGCGGATCGCCAATTCCGTCGTCGGTGTTGAAGGGGACGAGGCGCTTGCGCACGCCGCGAGCGAGACGCTGGTCGAGCAAGGCATCGACAACGCCGCGATCGTCGCAGGCGATCCGACCAAGGGGCTGGCCTCGGAAGGTCCCTTCGATGTCATCCTGATCGAAGGGGCTGTCGACGAAATTCCCGAAGCTCTCACGAGCCAGATGAAGGACGGCGGCCGGCTTGTCTGCGTCAAGGGCCGGGGAGGGTCCGCAGAGGCGATCCTGGCAACGAGTTCCGATGGCAAGGTGAGCGTGCGACCTGCCTTCAACGCTTGTGTTCCGACGCTTCAGGAATTCGCCAAGGCTCCCGAGTTCGCATTCTGACTTTGTGGGAATGGCCGCGGCTCTCATGCCGCGGTCCTACACTCGGTGTGAAATCCCCTTTGGCTGCGCATGTTGCTGTTGCTCTTTCGCCGCATCCTTCCTTTTTCGTAATATCCGTTCCAAGCAAGGGTTCAACTCGGCCGGCCCGCAGCCTAATCTGTTTTACCAATAGGGAAAAAAGTCGCGCCCTGCGGCGGAGTGATTACCGTAGCGTAACAGGAGCGCGGTAACCTCTCCGGATAATGACAGTGTCATGTTTTCTGTGCCATTCCTTGCGACAGTGAGGTGGGACGAAGTGGGGCGTGCGACAATGAGGCGTGGCTTAGTGACTATTCGTTCTTCGGTCGTTGCCCTGGCGACGGCGTCCACCGTGCTGTTCATGGCGGCGAATGTGCAGGCTCAATCGATCAGCGATGCGCTGGCGATGGCCTACTCGAACAATCCGTCGTTGAATGCGGCGCGAGCGCAGTTGCGCGCCACCGATGAAAGTGTGTCTCAAGCGCTTTCGGGCTGGCGGCCGCAGATCTTCGCCAATCTCAGCGCACAGCATACGACATTCAGCTCCAGGCCGGGCGGTGAGCTCTACTACAATACGGCCACCGTCGGGCTGCAGATCCAGCAATCGATCTTCCGCGGTTTTCGAACGGTCAACAGCACCCGTCAGGCAGAGTCTCTGGTCAAGGCCCAGCGCGCATCGCTGCGATCGACGGAGCAGAACGTCCTGCTTTCGGCCGCGCAGTCCTATATGAATGTCATTCGCGATACGGCGATCGTTTCGCTCAACCGGTCGAACATCAAGTTCCTGGGCGAACAGGTTCGTGCGGCAAAGGACCGGTTCGAGGTAGGTGAGGGTACGCGCACCGATATTGCCCAGGCCGACGCTCGGTTGGCGGCTGCCCAGTCGCAGCTCAATCTCGCCCGTGCCAACCTGAATGCCGATCGTGCCGTTTTCCGGCAGGTCGTCGGCGTGGAGCCTGGCCGGATCGTGCCGCGTACCAACATCCGTGCAATGCTGCCGCATGATTTGAAGTCGGCGCTCTCCCAAGGGGCCGGGCATCATCCCGACATCATCGCCTCGCAGTTCAATATCGATGCCGCGCAGTACAACGTGAAGGTTCTGGAAGGCAACATGCTGCCCACGGTCACCGTTGAGGGCAATGTCGGTCGTTCCTGGAATCCTTCCTCCACGAGCAATCTCGACTATACCGACAGCGCCTCCGTGGTCGGACGGGTTTCAGTGCCCCTTTATCAGGGCGGGCTTGTTTCCTCGCAGGTACGTCAGGCGAAGGAAGAGCTGGGCAGTGCGCGAATCCTGCTTGATTCCGCCCGTGACAGCGTTCGTGCCTCGATCGTCGCAGCCTGGGGAAGCTACCAGGCCGCGGAGGCTTCTGTGAACGCGGGTCGCGCACAGGTCGATGCTGCTCAGCTCGCGCTGAATGGCGTCATCGAGGAACAGCGCGTTGGGCAGCAGACGACACTTGATGTGCTGAACGCCCAGAACGAACTCATCGATGCCAAGTCGACACTTGTCACCGCGCAGCGCGACAGTGTGGTTGCCGCCTTCTCTCTGGTTGCTGCCGTCGGACGGCTGACGGCGGATGACCTGAACCTCAGGGTCGTCGCGTACAGGCCGCGCGAGCATTATGAAGCCGTTCGCGACAAGTGGTTCGGTCTGCGCACTCCGGATGGACGCTAGCAAGTCAACGCGGGCGCCAAGGCCTGCCTTGTCCGGTTCAATGCTCCTGAAACGGGGCAAGAATAACGATGATCGTGTGCAGGCTATGGCCGCGGTTTCTTGCTTAACCGGGGGAAAATCCCAATAGCAAAGACCGGAATTTCCGAACTGGTTAAAGAAGCGTTATAGTCGAACCAATGCGAATCGTGGCTTGAGTTAAGCGTTGCGGTTCGGCTTGGTCAGTTAACGCAGTATGATTGCGTAGAGCCGGACGGCCATGTCCAGGCGTGCGATCCTGCTAGAACCGGTTTGTGAGGGGTGAAATGGCGAAAGCGGGGCAGGCGCAGGAACCCTCGATGGAGGAAATCCTGGCGTCGATTCGCCGGATTATCTCCGATGATGACGCGCCACAGGACAATTCTGAGGCCAACGCCGAAGTGGAAGAGCCGGATATGTCGGCTGATTTGTCGCAGGATGACTTGGACAAGCTTTTCGACAGCGATGGCGGTGGCTTCGATGTCGATGAGCCGGATATGGACGAGCCGGCCTCTGAGGAAGAGGACGCGTCCGAAGACGATTTCGACATGGCGGCGGCGATGGCCGAGGACGCTGTCGAAGATGAAGCCGATGAAGAGGAAAACGGCGGCGACAACGTTCTGGAGCTGACCGAAGATCTTGCCATGGAGGAGACCGACGAGGCTCCGGACATGGTGGAGGGTTTGCCGGAAGATACGGAGTCGGGGGATCTCGCCTTTGTTTCCGAGAGTGATGGCGCTGACGATGCCGGCGTGGAAGAGGAACCTCCCGCACGCAAGGCCGAAGCGGCGGCAAAACCCTCTTACGACTACAAACCGGTTCGCGACGATATAGGGTCTCTCTCTCCTGAAGATCGGCTGATGTCGGACAACACCGATACGACGGTGCATTCCGCCTTCGCCAGTCTTTCCAATACCGTTCTCGCGGCCAATTCGCGGACCCTTGATGAGCTGGTGCGCGAGATGTTGCGGCCGATGATCAAGGGGTGGCTGGACGATAATCTTCCCACCATGGTTGAGCGGATGGTACGTCAGGAAATCGAACGCGTGACCCGTGGCCGCTGAACCCTCTGCCGATTGAGCATTCCAAGCGCCGCCCGGCTGGGCGGCGTTTTCATTACATCCTAGATAAACCTCCACCTACGGTGGAGGACTGGACGAGTTCTACAATATAGGTGAGAGACCTCCATGCTTGAACCATTGGCGTGGTCA
>NZ_QAYG01000003.1 GCF_003053845.1 Breoghania corrubedonensis | reverse complement strand
CAGGCAAATTCAAAATTTACAGCCAAATATTTGATTTTATTGAAAGAAAATCTGATTAAAAGTCAGTTGCTCTACCAGCTGAGCTACGGGCTCCCGATGTGCCGGTTTCATAGCAGATTCAGACACCGGTGCAAGCCTTGACGGACTTCCGGCGGCAAACATGCCCAAGGAATTCCTGCCTCAGGCCCGCCTCTCCGCAATGAGCGCCATGCCGTGCAGCTCCGAGGCGGGTATGATTGCGCGTTCCCCGCCGAAAGAGACCGCGCTTCCGCTGACTCGCGCCGCATCTGCGAATGCAGCCGGATCATCGACCGTTAACCGGACGGCGGCGAAACGCGGTGTCACCATCTCGTGCAGCGGATAGGCCTCCCCATAGAGAGCCGTGAAGCCTTCCGGGGTAATCACGTCGAAGGTGCCGCGTGCGGTGTGGCAGCCGATGCCGAAGCTCGTGACCTTCAGTTCGCGGATACCGGTGAAGCCCTCGACGAACTCCTGAAGATCAGCCGGGCGCGGCATGACCAGAATGGCGCCGCCGATACCACAGGCCCCATTCGCATGACGCTGGTAAGCGGCTTTCCAGAAATTCTCCGGATATCGGTTGCGGCAGGTGAAGAAACCCGCATCCGGCAGGGCGGGATCGGTCGTGAAGGTCAGGTCGAACGCGACCCTGGCCTCGCTGCCGTCAGGCTGGCCGGCAATACGCTCGAAGGAGAACGGCGCATAGGTCGCAAGCCCGGCCAGGCGGAAGCCGGCTCGATCCGCGTCTGGATCGTCGCTGTCGAGAACAAGCATCGACATCCCCTCCCCGCGCGCGAGAAAATCGCGGTTGAAGGCGCCAAAGGAAAAGGCATCGATATCGGCCTCCTCCATCTTGCTCGGATCGACAACTTCAAGCACCTCCAGGAAGGCACTGTCGAGCTGAACGAGAAAATTGCGGGTTCCCCAGGGATGTTCGGCATAGGGCGTCAGGGTGAAGCCAAGCCGCGAATAGGCTTCGCGCGCGGCTTCAAGATCCTCCACCGCATGAACGATATGATCTATTCCGCGTGCGCGCATCGTGCCCTCTTATTCGCCGTAACGGACATCTCCGAGCCAGCCGCCCTCGCGAAGGACCGGCTGCAACGTACCGATGACGACGCCGACCCAGCCGAAGCCCGCCTCGTCGGTCTCCTCCGCAAGCGCCTCGTTGTAGAGAAGCGGCATCCAGGCGACCAGTTCGCCGCCAGCCAGCTCCGGCCCGTCTTTTCCCGCCGTACGCGCCAGCACGACAAAACCGCCTTCGGGGTTGGGGATTCTCAGGACGACGGTTTGTGTGCCGTCGTCGTTGATCTTGGTGGGTGTCGCCTGGCCAAAATGCTCGCGCGCATCGAGCACGAGCGCCGGCAGCGGCTTCTTCAGCTCCACCGTGCAATCGAGGCACTGGCAGGAATACTCGAACGCGGAGGCGCCGTCGGTGAAGGTCAGATCAGTGGTTTCGTCGCTCATCGACAGTCCCCGGTTCGCTGATGGCCCCTGCGACCGGCGCGGCTCCGGTCGGGACGATGCTGTTCGAACGACAAGAAACCGCGCCAAGATCAAGATCTTGAGCATAGACCTGACGGTCGGGCGAGATCAATCCGCGCGACCCGCGTCCGCCGTCATGACCGTATCCGCCGGATCACACCAGGCGGCTTTGCTCCACCGCGGCCGCAATGAACGAGGCAAACAAAGGATGCGGCTCGAACGGACGGGACTTCAGCTCGGGGTGATACTGGACACCGATGAACCACGGATGATCTTCCAGTTCCACCGTCTCCGGCAGGATGCCATCCGGCGAGGTGCCGGCGAACCGCAGTCCGCAAGCCTCCAGCCGCCGGCGATAGTCCATGTTGACCTCGTAGCGGTGCCGGTGACGTTCGGAAATCTCCGTCGACCCGTAGATTTTGGCGATATGGCTGTCTGGCGCGAAGGCGGCAGGATACGCGCCGAGCCGCATCGTGCCGCCCATGTCTCCGTGGGCAACGCGCTTTTCCAGGGCATTGCCGCGCAACCATTCGGTCATCAGGCCGACCACCGGTTCGCGCGTCGGCCCGAATTCCGTCGAATTCGCATCCGCGATCCCGGCGAGATTGCGCGCAGCCTCCACCACGGCCATCTGCATGCCGAAACAGATGCCGAAATAGGGAACCTTGTGCTCCCGCGCGAAAGTGACGGCCGCGATCTTGCCTTCCGATCCGCGCTCTCCGAAACCGCCGGGAACCAGGATGCCGTTGACCTCCTCAAGCCACGGCGCGGGGTCTTCCTTTTCGAAGACCTCCGATTCGATCCATTCCAGATTGACCTTGACGTTGTTGGCGATACCGCCGTGAACGAGCGCCTCGATCAGCGATTTGTAGGCGTCCTTGAGGCCCGTGTACTTGCCGACGATGGCGATCGTCACTTCGCCTTCAGGATTGGCGATCGCCTTGGAGATCTTTTCCCAGCGCGACAAATCCGGCTGAGGCGCTCCGGTGAGGCCGAAGGCGGTCAGCACCTCATCGTCGAGCCCGCTTTCGTGATACGCGATCGGAACGTCATAGATGGAGGCGACATCGAGCGCGGGAATGACGGCGCTCTCGCGCACGTTGCAAAAGAGCGAGAGCTTGCGGCGTTCGGCTTCGGGAATAGGCCGGTCGCAACGCACCATCAGGATATCGGGCTGGATGCCGATGGAGCGCAGCTCCTTGACCGAGTGCTGAGTCGGCTTGGTCTTCAACTCGCCCGCGCTCGGGATGTAGGGCATCAGCGTGAGATGGATGTAGATCGCATCGCCGCGCGGCAGTTCATTGCCGAGCTGACGGATCGCCTCGAAGAACGGCAGTCCCTCGATATCGCCAACCGTGCCGCCGATCTCGCACAGGACGAAATCGAAATCCTCGTTACCATCGAGGACGAAGGCCTTGATGGCGTCGGTCACGTGGGGAATCACCTGAACGGTACCGCCCAGATATTCACCGCGTCGCTCGTTGGCGATGATGTCGCGGTAGATGCGGCCGGAGGTGATGTTGTCCTGCTGGTTGGCGGGACGCCCGGTGAAACGCTCATAGTGACCGAGATCGAGATCGGTCTCCGCGCCGTCGTCGGTTACGAAGCACTCGCCGTGCTGCGTCGGGCTCATCGTGCCCGGATCGACGTTGAGATAAGGGTCCAGCTTCCTCAGCCGAACCTTGTAACCCCGAGCCTGAAGACTCGCTCCAAGGGCCGCCGACGCAAGCCCTTTTCCGAGAGACGACACCACGCCGCCGGTGATGAATATGTACCGCGCCATGGACATAAACCATATGCTTGCGGGCGACGATTCGGCCACCCGTATTACTGCGTTTCAAACAGGAAAGACGCCGCAGGACCATGCGATGAAACACGCATGACCAGGAAACGGCGAACCGCTGTCTGCACGAACGAAGGGGCCGCGGACGAGCTTTCATCCGCGGCCATCAGTTTCACAATGAACGCCGAACCCTACTGGGAGACGGGAACCTGCGGACCACTCGGCGCGGCAGGGGCTGCCGGCGTGTCGCCTGCGGCGGCGCCGTTGGCCGGGGCATCGGTTCCAGACGGCGTGCTCCCGGCCGGCGCGGCGCCTGCGGGCGCGTCACCCTGCTGCGGCGGGCTGGCCTGCTTCAGCGAATCGAGAAGCGAGGGGTTTCCGTCTTCGCCGGGAGCGGACGACGGCGCGGTTGCCGGAACCTGTGTATTGATCTGATCGAGAATCGACGAAGGCCGCTCACCGTTCTGGGCGAGAATCGTCAGCACGATGGACGTAACGAAGAAGATCGCCGCCAGGATGGCCGTGGCGCGGGTCAGCACGTTCGCCGTGCCCCGGCTGCTCATGAAGCCGCCGCCGCCGCCAATGCCCAAGGCTCCGCCTTCGGAGCGCTGAAGAAGCACGACCGCCACGAGGGCGAGCACGACCATGAGATGGATAACGATGATGACGGTTTGCATCTTGTATCGGATACCTGATTACACGTTGCGCGCCTTCTACACGATCACGCACCGGCTTTCCACCCTTGCCAGATAGGGAGTTTCAAGCCGTCTGCAACGCCGTGTGCCCGCAGTCGCCGTTATGAGGGGTAAAGTGGCCCCCTGATCAATCGTCGCCGTAGGCTGCCAGGATGCCGAGGAAGTCCTGCGCCTTGAGGCTGGCACCGCCGACTAGCGCGCCATTTACATTGGCAATGGCCATCAGTTCCGCCGCATTGCCGGGCTTTACCGAACCACCGTAGAGGAGGCGCATCGCGGCCCCTTCCACGCCGAATCTGCTTTCAAGATCCTTGCGAAGGGCCGCATGAACCTCCGCCACATCGCTCGCCGTCGGCGTGAGGCCGGTGCCGATCGCCCAGATCGGCTCGTAGGCGATAACGGTGTTGGCGGCGGTTGCGCCATCGGGAACGGACCCTGAAAGCTGCCTTGCGATGACGTCAAGCGTCGTGCCGGCCTTGCGCTCACCTTCGCTTTCACCCAGGCAGATGATCGCGACGAGGCCAGCGCGCCATGCGGCCTGTGCCTTGGCGCGCACATCCTCATCGCTCTCGCCGTGGTCGGCCCGCCGCTCGGAATGACCGACGATCACCGCACTTGCCCCGGCATCGCGCAGCATCTCGGGCGAAATGTCTCCCGTGTGGGCGCCCGATGCCGCAACGTGGCAATCCTGCGCACCGATCGTCACCGGAGTACCGACAGAGGCGACGGCCGCGGTATAAAGGAGCGGCGCCGGCGGGCAGATCATGACGTCAACCCTGGCCGAAAGCGTCGGCCCAAAATCGCCGCCAACCGCCGCGATCTCGCCCAGCGACGCACGCAGGCCATTCATCTTCCAATTGCCGGCAACCAAGGGTTTGATCGACGCACTCATGCCGCTCACGTCCTTTCCAACGACGAACTTGCGAATATCATTCGGCATATTGGCTAGCAGATATCTCGGACATTACAAATCCGCTTCGCTTGCCCGTCGCGTTTCGCCTCACTATTATCCCGGCCAAATCGCAGACCGAACGGCGGAAAGCCGCCCAGACAACAGGAATTCTCCATGCTGAACGCCCTGCGCAAGAGCGCCGGCGGCTTTGTCGCAAAGATCTTCATCGCGCTGCTCGTGCTGAGCTTCGGTATTTGGGGTATCGCCGACATCTTCCGTGGTTTCCGGCAAGACACGATCGCCAAGGTGGGCGATGCGGAGGTCACGATCAGGGCGTTCCAGACCGCCTATCAGCGCGAGGTGCAGAACTTCAGCCAGCGCATCGGTCAGCCCCTGTCGCGCCAACAGGCCGTCAACATGGGGCTTCCGGGCCAGGTTCTGGGCCGTCTCGTCGCCGAGGCGGCTTTCGACCACATCGCCCAGTCGCTCAAGGTCGGCATCTCGGACAAGGAGCTGGTGAAGCAGATCCACGCCAATCCGGCATTCCGTGGCCCCGATGGACGCTTCGACCGGAACAGGCTGGTGCAGGTGCTCTATGCCAACCAGTTGGGAGAGGACCAGTATGTCGAGCAGGCGCGCAAGCTCGCCGAGCGTCGTCAGGTTGCCGAAGCGCTGACCGGCGCGATCAATCCACCCGAGACGCTGCTGGAGGCCGCACACCGTTTCCGTTTCGAGGAGCGCACGATCAATTACGTGACGCTGACGAAGGATTCGCTTCCCCCCATCGCCGATCCCTCAGCGGATGAACTCGAAACCTTCTTCAAGGATCACACCGCCAATTATCGGGCTCCGGAATACCGCAAGCTGGAAATCCTGACGGTTCTGCCGTCCGATATCGCCAAACCGGAAGACGTGAGCGACGCGGATGCTCATGCCCGTTACGATGCGGATCCCGACCGTTTTGGAACCACCGAGCAGCGACACGTGTTCCAGCTCACGTACACGGATCCGGAAAAGGCCAAGGCCGATGAAGCCAAGCTGAAGGCCGGCACCGGTTTCGAAGACCTCGTGAAGGAACACGATCTCTCGCTTGCCGACGTCGATCTGGGGCTGATGACGAAGGACAAGATCATCGACCCTTCCATCGCCGATACCGCGTTCTCACTCGAGGTGAATGGCGTCAGCGATGTGATCGACGGCCAGTTCGGCCCGCGCATCATCAAGGTGACGGAAATCAAGCCGGCCGCGACCAAGCCCTTCGAAGAGGTCAAGGACACCCTCAAGAGCGAGATCGCCACCAAGCGGGCGGAGGACGAGGTCCTGTCAATGCATGACGAGATCGAGGATGCGCGTGCCGGCGGCGCGACGCTCGCCGAGATCGCCAAGCGCTTCAGCCTGAAGCTCGACACCATTGATGCCATCGCCCGCGATGGTACCAATCCGAAGGGCGAAAAGGTCACCCTGCCCGATGCTCCGGATCTCCTGACCGAGGCGTTTCAGACGGAACCCGACGACGAGGCGCCGCCGGTGCCGGTCGGCGGCCGAGGCTATCTTTGGTTCGATGTGGCCGATATCACGCCGTCGCGCGATCGCACGCTCGACGAGGTGCGCGAAAAGGTCGCGGCCGACTGGAAGGACGAGCAGGTTCAGCAGCGCCTTGCCGCAAGCGCGGAGGAAATGGCGAAGAAGCTGAAGGATGGAGCTGATTTCTCCAGCCTTGCCGAAGCCTCCGAGATGAAGCTGGAGACCTCGCAGCCGTTCTCGCGCGATCGCAACAACAATGCGTTGTCCGCGCAGGCGGTGACCGAAGCGTTTACCGGCCCGGAGGGCACCGTCGCAACCGCGGATGGGGCCGACGGCGGACGGATCGTGTTGCAGGTCGCTTCCGTCACCACGCCGGCCTTCTTCGCGGAGTCCGACATCATGACCAAGCTCGACAACGAGCTGTCGGACATGTTGCAGACCTCGCTCATTTCGCAGTTCGTCACCGGTGTCCAGGATACCATCGGCGTCAACATCAATCAGGCTGCGTTGTCGAATGCCATCGGCACCAGCAATGAATAGTCGGTTCGCGTCGCGTTTGGGGGATGCATGTCTGATCTGAAGGCCCTGATTGCCAAAGCCGCCGCAGGCACCCCTTTGACCCGCGACGAAGCCACTGCCGCTTTCGACATCCTGATGAGCGGCAATGCCACCCCCTCGCAGATCGGCGGCATCCTGATGGCACTCAGGGTGCGCGGCGAAACGGTGGACGAGATCACCGGCGCCGTCGCCTCGATGCGCTCTCGCATGGTGCCGGTGACCGCGCCGGAGGGGGCTGTCGACGTCGTCGGCACCGGGGGAGATTCGTCGGGCAGCTACAACATCTCCACCTGCACCGCCTTTGTCGTGGCAGGTTGCGGCGTCCCGGTCGCCAAGCATGGCAATCGCTCGATGTCGTCGAAGTCCGGGGCCGCGGATGCCCTCATGGCGCTCGGCGTCAACATCGACATCGCACCAGAAAAGATCACGCAGTGCATCACCGGAGCGGGGCTCGGCTTCATGTTCGCCCCGGCCCATCATGGCGCGATGAAGCACGTGGGGCCGGCACGCGCGGAGCTTGGCACCCGCACGATCTTCAACCTGCTGGGCCCCCTATCGAACCCCGCAGGCGTGACACGACAGATGATCGGCGTCTTCTCCGGCGAATGGGTGGAGCCGCTGGCGCATGTGCTCAACAATCTGGGGGCGGAACATGCCTGGATCGTCCACGGTTCGGACGGGCTCGACGAGATCACCGTTTGCGGGCCGACCAGCGTGGCGGAACTGAAGGAAGGAAAGGTCACGACCTTCGAAATCGCACCGGGCGATGTCGGGCTTGAGACGGCCGCGCCGGAGGCACTGAAGGGCGGCGAACCCGCCGAAAACGCGGCCGCGCTGCGCGGCGTGCTGTCGGGAGAAAGGAACGCCTATCGCGACGCAGTTCTGATGAACGCCGCCGCGACACTTATCGTGGCGGGCAAGGCTTCCGACCTCGCCCAAGGCATCGAACTCGCCCGGAAGTCCATTGACAGCGGGGCAGCCCTGAAGCGGCTGGACAAGCTCGTCGCAATCTCCAATTCCTGAAAGGCGCATGCCTGAAAATCGACGAGGCGCGGCGCGGGTTTCCACATGAGCGATATCCTGAAGAAGATCGAGGCCTACAAACGCGAGGAAATCGCGGCGGCGAAGGAGCGCGTCGGGGAAGCGGAGATCCGTGCAGCCGCCGAGGCTGCCGCACCGCCGCGCGATTTCGAGGGAGCCCTGCGGGCAGCGGTCGCGGCCGGCCGCTACGGGCTGATTGCCGAAATCAAGAAGGCGAGCCCGTCGAAGGGATTGATCCGGCCGGATTTCGACCCGCCAGCGCTCGCACGCGCTTATGAGGCGGGTGGCGCCACCTGTCTTTCGGTTCTCACCGATACCCCCTCCTTCCAGGGAAGGCCGGACTATCTGAAGGCAGCGCGCGACGCCTGCTCGTTGCCAGCTCTCCGCAAGGATTTCCTCTATGAGCCCTATCAGGTCTACGAGGCGCGTTCCTGGGGGGCAGACTGCATCCTGATCATCCTGGCGGCGGTGAACGATGACGAGGCTGCGGCTCTTGAGGACGCTGCGCTCGCGCTTTCCATGTCGGTGCTTCTGGAGGTCCACAACGAAGAGGAGCTGGAACGCGCCCTGAAGCTGCGATCGCCCCTTCTCGGCATCAACAACCGAAATCTGAAGACCTTTGAGACAAGCCTCGCCACGTCCGAACGCCTCGCCCCCATGGTGCCGGCAGACAGGCTGATCGTGGGAGAATCAGGCGTTTTCACACCCGCCGACTGCACGCGCCTCGCCTCGGTCGGCATTCACACCTTCCTCATCGGCGAAAGCCTGATGCGCCAGGACGACGTTGCGGCCGCGACGCGCAAGCTGCTGGCCCGCGACAATTCTCAAGCTGCGGAATAGTACAATGGCCGAAGGCGATCGCCTCACCCACATCGACGCCTCTGGCGCCGCCAACATGGTCGACGTGGCGGAAAAGGCCGACACGTCCCGCACCGCGACCGCGATCGGTTCCGTCAGCATGAAGCCTGAAACGCTGGCGATGATCCTTTCCGGCAACGCCAAGAAGGGCGACGTGCTCGCCACCGCGCGCATCGCCGGCATCATGGCCGCAAAGCGCACCCACGAACTCATCCCTCTGTGCCACCCGCTGGCGCTTTCCAAGGTCACCGTCGAGATCGATCCGGACGAGACCCTTCCCGGGTTGCGCGTCAAGGCGACCACCAAGGTAACCGGCAAGACGGGCGTCGAGATGGAAGCCCTGACTGCGGCTTCCGTTGCATGTCTCACAATTTACGACATGGCCAAGGCCGTGGACCGGTTCATGGTGCTTTCCGGCATTCAGGTGGTGGAGAAGAGCGGCGGGCAGTCCGGCGACTGGAAGGCCCCGGACTGGAACGGAGCCGCCTGAGCGGAGCGAAGAAATGGACCTCATTCCTGTTGCCGAAGCGCTGCAACGTCTGCTCGAGGGCGTCGGACCGACGCGGGCCGAACGCGTTCCGCTCGCCGAAGCAGGCGGGCGCACGCTGGCGAGCGATCTCGCCGCCACCCGCACCCAGCCCCCCTTCTCCGCTTCCGCCATGGACGGCTATGCGGTGCGCGCGGGGGACCTGGCGAATATTCCGTGTGACCTGAAGGTCATCGGCGAAGCGCCTGCCGGACATGGTTTTTCCGGAACGGTCAATTCGGGCGAGGCCGTGCGGATCTTCACCGGCGCCCCGCTTCCGCAAGGCGCCGACACCATTCTCATCCAGGAAAACGCCGAGCGTGCCGGCGATGTGATGACCGCAAAACAGGGCGCGGCGTTGGGTACTTATGTGCGCCCAGCCGGTCTCGATTTCGACAAGGGCGACGTTCTGCTGAAAGCGGGCGCCATACTCGACTACCGGGCGCTGGCGCTGGCGGCAGCCATGAACCATGCGCAGGTTTCCCTGCGCCGCCGCCCTCGCGTGGCGGTCCTTGCGACAGGCGACGAACTGGTGGAACCGGGAGAGGAGCCGGGACCCGACCAGATTGTCGCTTCCAACCAGTACGGGATCGCGGCACTTGTGGAAGCCTGTGGCGGCGAAGCTCGCCGGCTCGGCATTTCCCGCGATAGCCAAACGGAAATCGCCGGCCATGTGCGCGAGGCGCTGTCCTGGAACGCCGACGTTCTGGTAACGCTTGGCGGCGCCTCCGTGGGCGATCATGATCTGGTCCAGGCGACGCTTGGAAACGAAGGCATGGAGCTTTCCTTCTGGCGCATCGCCATGCGGCCCGGCAAACCGTTGATGGCCGGCCATCTGGGGCCGATGCGGGTACTTGGTCTTCCCGGAAATCCGGTTTCAAGCCTCGTTTGCGGCCATCTGTTCCTGCGCCCTCTCCTTGCGGCCCTCCTGGGACGCCTGGAGAAAGCCGAGCGACAGGAACAGGCGATTCTCGCCGCGCCGCTTGCGGAGAACGACAGGAGGCAGGATTACCTGCGCGCCCGGCTTCACCACGACGAGGCCGGTGTTCTGGTCGCAACCCCCTTCGTTCAACAGGATTCCTCCGTTCTCTCCTGTCTTGCGGCGGCAGACGGGCTCATCGTACGTGCGCCTCATGCGCCCGCGCTGAAGGCCGGCGATACGGTTGCGGTGATCAGGTTCTAGATCGGCCCTTGCGAAAACGAGGCAAACGGGCATCGGGGTATCGCTTTTCGCCATCCTCCCGGAGGACGCAAAGCTCTTTCATCGCGGCCGGAGATATGGGTTTATCCGACGCGTTTCCCGACGCGGTCTTTGCTGTATAAGGTATGAGCAAGATCGGCGGGCATGGCCGCCATGGGTGCCGTGGTGGCCACGAAACCGGATAACGGCATCGATTGCATGTTTTCGCGAGCGGGAACGCTTCTTCTCACCGCCCCGGCTACGCCAGAGGGGCCGCGAAGATCGATCGCAGCTCTGGCTGACCAATGACGCCCAGGATTTCGACATGAACGTTATGACGCGCCCCGAGGACCTCATCGCGCACGCGCCGGCAAACACCTATGTGCAGACGGTAACCGAGGTCACCCATTATACCGAGCGCCTCTTCCGGTTCCGCATGACCCGACCGGCCGAATTCCGCTTCCGTTCGGGTGAATTCGTGATGATCGGCCTGATGATCGACGGCAAGCCGCTCTATCGCGCCTATTCGATCGCGAGCCCAGCCTGGGGCGAAGAGCTGGAGTTCTTCTCCATCAAGGTGCCCGACGGGCCGTTGACCTCGCATCTGCAGAATATCAAGGTCGGCGACGCCATCCTGATGAAGAAGAAGCCGACTGGCACGCTGGTCAACGATGCGCTCATTCCGGGCAAGCGACTCTACATGTTCTCGACCGGCACCGGCATCGCTCCCTTCGCGAGCCTCATCCGCGAGCCGGAAACCTACGAGAAATTCGACGAATTGATCCTGACGCATACGTGCCGCGAGGTGGCGGAGCTCAAGTACGGTGTGGATCTCGTTGAGGAGATCCGTAACGACGAGATGCTCTGCGAAGTGCTCGCCCCCTCCAAGCTGCGCCATTACACGTCGGTGACACGCGAGAATTACCCCTTCCAGGGCCGTATTACGGATCTCATCGAGAGCGGCAAGCTCTTCAGCGATCTCGGCATCCCCCCGCTCGACCCGGCGACCGATCGCGGCATGATCTGCGGGTCGATGGCGATGCTGAAGGATACCAAGGCACTCCTTGAAAAGGCCGGCCTCACCGAGGGCGCGAACAATCGCCCCGCCGAATTCGTTATCGAGCGCGCCTTCGCGGAATAGAGAATCGAACGTTGCGAAATACGGACAGGCCGGAGCAGCGATGCTTCGGCCTTTTTCGTGTCGCTCCCTTCTCCATCGCAGGCATAAAACGGCATGTCCCTCCGCTTTCTCTGCCCAAAGGGCCAAGGCAGTCGCATTCTTTTCATTTATTATTCCAGTAACTTGCCTATACGGCTTCATTCAGAGGGTCCGTTCGGCTCGCCTGGCCCTTCCGCTCCTCTTACCGCGCGCAGCGATGGTTAACCCGGCCTTAACTCTTGCGGAACACATATAGAACGTGTAACGTGCCGTTCGCGTTTTGTACCAAGACGACCGCAGGCGAAAGATACATGCTGACCCGCAAGCAATTCGAACTTCTCATGTTCATCCACGAGCGTCTGAAGGAGACGGGTGTGCCGCCCTCCTTCGACGAAATGAAGGATGCGCTCGATTTGCGATCAAAGTCGGGGATCCACCGCCTCATCACGGCGCTGGAGGAACGGGGCTTCATCCGCAGATTGCCGAACCGGGCGCGGGCGCTTGAAGTCGTTCGCCTGCCGGATTCCGTCTCCCCCGGATTGGCCGCCCAGCGGGGGCGCGGTTTTTCCCCAAGTGTCATTGAAGGCTCGCTCGGCCGGGCGCCAAAAGGAACGGCGCGACCGGCCCCGGCGCAGGACGACACATCTTCCGACGTCGCGACAATTCCCGTCATGGGCAGGATCGCGGCGGGCGTTCCGATTTCAGCCATCGAGACGCATAGCCATTCCATTGCCGTTCCGCTCGACATGCTCGGCCACGGCGATCATTTCGCGCTTGAAGTGCGCGGCGATTCCATGATCGAAGCCGGCATTCTCGACGGCGACACCGTCTTGATCCGCCGAGGCGACACCGCCGAAAGCGGTGACATTGTCGTCGCCCTCATCGACGATGAGGAAGCGACCTTGAAGCGGTTGCGCCGCAAGGGCGCCTCGATCGCCCTGGAGGCGGCCAACCCCGCCTACGAGACACGCATATTCGGCCCCGACAGGGTGCGCATTCAGGGCAAGCTCGCTGCCCTGTTCCGTCGTTACTAGGCTTGTCACCGCTTTTTTCTGATCGCATCGCCTGAGAATAACGGGGCGGGAGATGGCAATGCGGCGGGAGCGGGCGCTGTTTGCGATGCTGGAACCTTGATGGCCAGGCACGTTTTGTAAAACGCTATTTCGAGTGAAGACGCTATTTCGAGTGAAGAGTCGGTTTTTCCGCGTGGTAGCATCGCGTTGATGCACATTGGCCCCATCTGCCCGGCAAGCCCCAAGCAAGGGGTAACACTGTTGTTTCGTTTCCCGTGTTTTTCATGGGAAAGCGGCTCACGACATTGCCGACATCGCGATGATCATCCGTTCCGTTCAGGACCGATCTTACTGTTTTCGCGGCGTTCGTGCGTACCTCCGATGCTGCATGCCGGCAGTTAGATATCGCGGTTCGACGGCACCATTTTTCCCAATTGTGCGGCGCAATCCGGACGGTTGTTAGCTGCCTGGATCAACGCTTCCCGGACGGCTGCCAGGGACGATTAATGCCTGAGCGTGCGCTCTCGAAATGCGCGAACCCGACGTCCAGACGTCGTACACCCGTGAGACTGCGCATGGCGGCGGCTGGGGTATTGCGATCGAGATTGCCGTCATCGTTTCCGCCGTCGTTTCCGTCGATCACGGGACCGTTGGGCTGGCTCAGGACCCGTTGGCCTGGAGGGGGTCGTTTCAAGAAGAGGGCTGCGGCGCCATGCATTTCGAGAAACCGCGTGTCTATGACAAGCGCATGCAGCGCGCAGTCTTTCGGCGCTTCAAGATGGGTGACGATTATATCGGCGCGCCTGCAATCCTCGTCAAAGGCTTCCGGGCGTTCGACGCGCGAGAGAACGAGTACCGAGCCGACAGGAGCTGTGTCTGTGACGGCGGGCGCGCGCTCTTCACGATCCCGCATTTCGCGGCTCCTTGCGATCGGTGTCAGTCCCACTCCCGATCTATCTGGTTGCTGCAAGGGTCCGGGCAGCGGAATGGATGCTCCAGATGGCGTTCCCGGGGCTGCCGCGTGCGGAATCTGCCCTTCGCTGCCATGATGGTCGCCGGCGCCGGCGACCTGGAATACGCAGGCGCGGTCGTCGCAACGCATCACCTGCGCGTTGGCCTTGCGTTGGCTCAAGGACGCAGGATCGCCGTCGGCCTTGAGCCAGATTTCCGCGGCGAACCGACCACCCGGACCTGTCGAGACGGCGAGCGGCCCTTGCGGAGTGCGAACGGCGATCGTGCGCCCGTCTTCACTGATGAGGATATCCGGCCGCTCGTGAAGTCCAGCAACGCCGAGCGCCGCGACGACGGGAATGATGCCCAGCAGCCGCCATCGCGACGTCCACAGTGCCAGCCACAAGAGTCCTGCGGCCGACAGAACGGCCGGCCAATCGCCCAGGGCACCGACGACACCCCCAGAGGGGGTCCACCCTGCCACCTTCCCCGCGATCGCGAGCATCGCATCGATGCCGATGCCCATCGGTTGGAGCGTCAATGGATCGAGGCCGAAGGGCATTGCGAGGACGCTCACGACAGCGAACGGCATGATGAGGAGGCTTACGAACGGCATCGCCGCCATGTTGGCGACAAGACCAAGCGGGCTCGCGCGATAGAAGTGGGCGAGCGCCACGGGTCCCGTGGCCACCCCGGCGATGACAGACGTCATGGCAAGCCCACCAACCCAAAATCCGACGAACCGTATGGCGGAAAGCAACCGGGAACGGCCCACAAGCTCGGACGCATCGATACGGGGGGAGCCCTTTCGCCATTCGAACCAACCGCGATAGGCGGCAACGAGCGCGATGACAGCCAGAAACGACATCTGGAAGCCCGGCTGGAGCAGGGCCTCAGGCGACAATGCGAGTACGATGGCCGCTGCGAGCGCCACGGACCGCATGGTAACGGCAGGTCGGCCGACAATCATCGACACGAAGATCACCGCCGCCATGACGTAGGCGCGCTGGGTCGCGATGGAGGCGCCGGAAATCACCAGATATGCGGTCGCGGCGACGAGCGCGGCGGCAGCCGCCCAGCTTCGGATCGGGCAGTTCAGTGCAAGGCCGGGGCTCAGCGCGAGACCACCGCGCACCACAAAAAAGATTGCCCCGGCAACCAGCGCCATGTGCATCCCGGAAATTGCCAGAACATGCGCGAGACCGGCAATGCGCAGATTTTCCTGCGCAAACTCGGAAACCGCGCCACGATCCCCGACAATGAGTGCGGCGGCAATGGCACCGGAATCGCCGGGAAGAGCCTCGCGAATTCGCGAGCCGATCTGCGTGCGCAACCTCGAAATCGCCGCGACCACTTCAAGCCGCCACCCGGGACTTCGGCCAAGCAAGGCGGGCTCGGGACGTCCATATATGAACCCATATGCTCCGATCTGTTCGAAATAGGCCGCGCGATCGAAGGCATAGCCGCCTGGAAGAACCGGCCCTTGCGGCGGGGAAAGCCTCGCGCGGAAGGTGATCGCATCGCCGGGTCGCGGCGGCGGCTGTGCACGTCCGGTCACGCGTACAAGCCGCGGCAGAGCATCTCCTTCGTCTATGCCGATCCGCACAGGACGGATCGTCAGTCGATACCCTCTTTCACGGGGCTCGACCTCTTCCACCCAGCCGGTTACCGAGCGGGTACCATCCTTCACAAGTCTTGGGGCGTTGACGCTCCATGTCCTGACATTCCCGGCGCACACTCCGGTGGCAAGGCTCGCCAGTATCAGCGAAATGATCGCCGCATGACCGCGCCGGCGTCGCCGGAAGGCGAAAATGGCGAGAAATGCGGCGAGCGGCACGGTCGCCCACGGCTGCGGCTCACGCGGAAGCTCGAAATACCCCCAGACACCGATGGCGAAACAGACAACGAGCCAGGGGAAACCGCGCCCGTATTCAAGATCGTGCGCCATCGCCGCCACGAAGGAGAGACGGGCCAGCTCAAGGCGCGCCAACAGACGGCGGATGCGCCCTCCCCGGAATATTCCGTTTGGCTCGAAGTCGAAGGACCCGGGACGCCTGCGCTGCCCGATACGGCGTTTCAGACCGATCATCAGGCGCGTGCGATCGTCTCCCATGCCTGACCAGGTTTTGTAACTCACCAACCTCGGGCCGTTTGCGGTCGCCCGAGCCCGTGGCTTGCCTGCCGACCTCGCACGAGAGCGACGCGGTGACAGCCTGTCGCTCGCGGCTCTTCTGCCTGCGGCGTCGCTATGCTACACCAACGCGCACCGTGATGCCGACCCGCTTCTTCCCTCAACGGAAACGTCGGCAACGCCGGCCGCTATCGGCGGCACTTTGCGTTCAAGTTCAATCGTCTGCAGACGCTTTTGGGCCCACTCATACGAGCCACCTGCAGATCGCCAGAAAGATACCGACACATCCCCATGTCCGAGATCGTCACCCGCTTTGCTCCCTCACCCACCGGGTTCCTGCATATTGGCGGTGCCCGCACCGCGCTGTTCAACTGGCTCTATGCGCGAGGCCGCGGTGGCCGGATGCTGTTGCGCATCGAAGATACCGATCGCGAACGCTCAACCGACGCGGCGATCACCGCAATCCTGGACGGCTTGAAATGGCTCGGGCTCGACTGGGATAGCGACTGGATTTCGCAGTATGAGCGCGCCGAGCGCCACCGCGAGGTCGCCCGCGAGCTCGTTGCCGCTGGCAAGGCCTACTATTGCTATGCGACGCAGGAAGAGCTGACCGAGATGCGCGAGAAGGCCCGTGCGGAAGGCCGGCCGCCGCGCTATGACGGACGCTGGCGCGACCGCGATGCCTCCGAAGCACCAGAGGGCGTCTCCCCGGTCGTTCGCATCAAGGCGCCGCACGATGGCGAGACCGTCATTGATGACGAGGTCCAGGGGCGGGTCAGTTTCCCGAACAAGGACCTCGACGACTTCATTCTACTGCGCTCCGACGGCAACCCGACCTACATGCTTGCCGTGGTCGTGGATGATCACGACATGGGCGTGACCCACATCATCCGCGGTGACGATCATCTGACCAACGCCGCCCGCCAGGCGTTGATCTACAAGGCGATGGGCTGGGACATCCCGGTCATGTCGCATATTCCACTCATCCACGGCCCGGACGGTGCGAAACTCTCCAAGCGCCACGGGGCGCTGGGCGTCGATGCCTACCGTGCCATGGGATACCTGCCGCAGGCCATGCGCAACTATCTGGTCCGTCTCGGCTGGGCCCACGGCGACGACGAGATCATGAGCGATGCCCAGATGCTGGAATGGTTCGACGTCACCGGCATCGGCAAATCGGCCGCGCGTTTCGACTTCGTGAAACTGGAAGCCCTCAATGGCCAGTACATGCGTTCAACCGATGATGCCGATCTGCATGCGGCGCTGAAAGCCTTCCTGCCTTATGCGGAGGGCGGCACCGCGATCTTGAAGCGGCTGGATGAAGACGTTGAACTGGACGGCAAGCTGCTTGCGGCCATGCCGGGCCTGAAGGACCGCGCCAAGACCCTTGCCGAACTCGCCGACAGCGCCGGGTATTTGTGGGCCGAACGTCCGATCGCTCCCGACGAAAAGGCCGCGAAGCTGCTCGATGAGGCTGGCCGCGCCGTTCTGAAGGGTGTCCTGGCGAAACTGGAGACGGTTTCCGAATGGAGCGTGGAGGCGACCGACTCAGCCGTGCGTGCCTTCGCTCAAGACGCAGAAGTCAAGCTCGGCAAGGTCGCACAGCCGCTCCGAGCGGCCCTAACGGGGCGCACAACCTCGCCCGGCATCTTCGATGTGCTTGTCGTGCTCGGCCGCGACGAAGCCTTGGGACGCATCAAGGATCAGATTTCTACCCCTTCGTAAGGGTGACACGAAACCTCTCCTTTTCCGTCCTACCTCGAACATGCCCCTGAGAGAGCCTTCCTCAGGGGCACCACTGTCAATTTTCAGTGCTGCTTGCGGCACCGCATCAAATGGGGTACGCAGACCGCGACAATTTTCCTCCCGCCGTCTCTCGGCTTGTCCGCCGCGTCCCGAAGCATGACGCTTTTGAACGAAACGCGGACGTTGGTCTCTTCCAGAAGGGGGTTCTTCATGAGCGATAGCAAAGCGACCTTGAATTTCGGCAATAACAGCTGGGACTTTGATGTCCGTTCAGGGTCGATCGGGCCGGACGTTTTGAACATCTCGTCGCTTTATGCGCAAACCGGCATGTTCACCTACGATCCGGGTTTCACGTCCACGGCTTCCTGTGAGTCGAAAATTACCTATATCGACGGCAACGAAGGCACCCTGCTCTACCGCGGCTACCCGATCGAACAGGTTGCCGAAAACGGCGACTTCCTCGAGACCTGCTACCTTCTGCTCTACGGCGAATTGCCGACGCAGGCCCAGAAGGAAGATTTCGTGCATCGCGTGACATACCACACGATGATCCACGAGCAGATGACGCGCTTCTTCGCCGGCTTCCGCCGCGATGCGCATCCGATGGCGGTCATGTGCGGCATGGTCGGTGCGCTTTCCGCCTTCTACCATGACTCAACCGACATCTCCGATCCGCACCAGCGCATGATTGCCTCGCTTCGCATGATCGCGAAGATGCCGACAATCGCGGCCATGGCCTACAAGTACCATATTGGTCAGCCGTTCGTTTTTCCGCGCAACGATCTCGATTACGCGGCGAACTTCCTGCACATGTGCTTCTCGGTGCCTTGCGAGGAATACAAGGTGAACCCGGTTCTGGCCCGCGCCATGGACCGTATCTTCATCCTCCACGCGGATCACGAGCAGAACGCCTCGACCTCCACGGTGCGGCTGGCGGGTTCGTCGGGTGCCAATCCCTTCGCATGCATCGCGGCCGGCATCGCCTGCCTGTGGGGGCCCGCTCATGGCGGCGCCAACGAAGCCGCGCTGACCATGCTCGCGGAAATCGGCTCGGTCGACAACATTCCCGAATACATCGCCCGCGCCAAGGACAAGAACGATCCGTTCCGCCTGATGGGCTTTGGACACCGGGTCTACAAGAACTACGATCCGCGCGCGCGGATCATGCAGAAGACCTGCCACGAGGTTCTGGCCGAGCTCGGCATCAAGGACGATCCGCTGCTCGACGTGGCCATGGAGCTCGAGAAGATCGCATTGTCGGACGACTACTTCGTGGAGAAGAAGCTCTACCCGAACATCGACTTCTATTCCGGCATCACGCTTCGCGCGCTGGGCTTCCCGACCACGATGTTCACCGTGCTGTTCTCGCTGGCGCGTACCGTCGGCTGGATCGCACAGTGGAAGGAAATGGTGGAAGATCCCTCCCAGAAGATCGGCCGTCCGCGCCAGCTCTACACGGGCGCCGCTCAGCGCGACTACACCCCGATCGGTCAGCGCCGCTAAAGCGGTCGCGACCACCGGAATATGGAAAGGGGCGCCTCCGGCGCCCTTTTTGTTTTGCGAAGGAAAAGTGGCCCGCCATCGCGGCCGTGCATCTCGATCACGGCTTCTGCCGCAAGAGAGCGTCTGCCGGATAGCCGGGCACCTCTGGAAAGACAGATAGCGCCTATCGGCCAGCCACTTCGCCAACGATGCGTGCTGCCCGTTCACTCGGCGTCTCGCCATTATCAAGCACCATCCGCTCCTCGATCTCTTCAAACGCCTTGATCTGCGCTGCCCGTACGTCCGTATCGCCCAGAAAATCGCCGAGCAACGGAGCCAGCATTTCCGGATCCACTTCGTCATCCAGAAATTCGGGGACGACGTTGCGCCCCAGGATGATGTTCGGCAGGACCATGGAACTCGTCTTGACGATCGGAACGAACCGGTTGATCTGCTTCAAGCGGCGATAGAACCAGTCGAGCTTGTAGCAAACGGCGATGGGAACCCCCGCGATCGCCAGCTCCAGGGTCACCGTGCCCGAGGCGGCAAGCGCCGCATGTGCCCGGCGGAAAGCGGTGAATTTCTCCCGCTCCCCGCTCACGACCTTCGCATCGACGGCCCAGCCAGCCACTTCCGTGCGGACACGTTCAAGCATGTGCGGCACCGTCGGCAACAGGACCTCGAGATCGGGGATATCGACAGCGAGACGCTCGACCGTCTGACGGAACGGCTGGAGAAGGCGGCCAACTTCGCTCGACCGGCTGCCGGGCAGCACCAGAAGGACCGGACGCCCCTTCCCAGGCTCCCTGCGTTCGTGTGGAGCCGGGCGCAGTTCCTCGATACGCTCGATCAGCGGATGGCCGACATAGCTGCAGGGAGGCCCGCCAAGACGCTCATGAACCGCCGGCTCGAAGGGCAGGATGCCGAGAAGGTGATCGACATAGACCGCCATCTTGCGTGCGCGCCCCGGCCGCCAGGCCCAGACAGAGGGCGAGACGTAATCGACGATCGGAATATGCGGCGCTTTCTTGCGTACCCGCTTTGCGACCGCGTGTGTGAAGTCGGGGCTGTCGATGATCACCAGAACGTCCGGCCCGGCCGCCACCGCCGCATCGACCGTCTGATGAACCCGGCGCACGATGGTCGGCAGTCGCCCCAGCACGGCGGTAAGGCCCATCACGGCGATGTCGGAGAGAGGAAAGATGGTTTCCAGCCCCTCCTCGGCCATGCGGAATCCCCCGGTGCCGGCGAATTCCACCCGCGGGTAGCGCTGCTTGAGCGCATGCATTAGGCGCGCGCCGAGCTGATCTCCGGAATCCTCGCCGACGACAATGAAAACACGAAACGGACGGACGTCCTCTTCTTCAGACATCTGCCGCCCCATGACTGTCACTGCTTTCCTGCGCCGTTTCATCAAAGCCGAAGAGAAACAGGCCCGCCGCATCGGCCCGCGTCACGGTTTCCTGCCGGCTCGCAATCAACACATGGCCGGCATCGACAGCGATGCCGGCCAAGCCCAACTCTGTCGCGTATTCAACGGTATCGGGCCCGATGGAGGGCAGATCCACGCGCAGATCCTGCGTCGGCTTCACGCATTTGACGAGAGCACCTGCCCGGCCCTTCCAGCGCACGCGTCTTTCGCGCTTCAGATCGATACAGCGGCGCAGCATTCCGTCCGTGCCCTCGGCCGCCTCCGTTGCGATTACCCTGCCATTGACCGCCACCGCCGCCTGGCCAATATCCAGCCTTCCGAGTGCCCTGGCAGCGGCTCTGGCAAGTTCGATATCGCGCAAGGTATCGTCGCCGGGCGAGTGACGCCCAACCGAACCGGCCGTCGCAAGGAGCGAGGGCGCGATTTCGTGCGCGCCAACGACGCGGAACCCTTCCTCCTCGAACAACATGATGACCGCTTTCAGCAGGCCGTCATCCCCCTTGCGCAAGGCCTTGAGGATGCGCGGCAAGCGCCGCATGGTGCCGAAGTCGCCGAGAATGGAGCGGAAATCAGGACGCTGCGTGACGCCACCGATGAGGACGAGGTCATGTACGCCATTGCGCTTCAAGGCATTGACGAGCCGGCCGATCTCTCCCCAGTCGAACCAGAGCGCCGGAGCATCCGTCTCTATGGCGCTGGAAGCCTCACCCTTGATGCCGACAGCGAGCGGATTGCGCCCGGCCAGATGAGCAGCTGCGATGACTTCGGCCGGCAAGACGCCGTTGCCGCAAATGACGGCAGTCCGAGTACCTTCACTCGCCCCGGTTTCATCCGCCATAGCCAGGCTTGCCCCCGCCCCGCATAGCGGCCTACGCGCCGCCGACACGCGGCGTGCAGATCCGCCTGTCGCCGGCCTCCAGAATGAAATCGGCGACCTGCTGCACCAGCGGCTCATCCGTATTGGCCGACTTCACGCTTTCAGCGCGCTCCTGAAGCGTGCCCTGCTCGCTGTCGAAAAGTTCCCTGTAAGCCGCGCGCAGAGCATGAATCTGCTCTCGCGGAAAATTCCGCCGCTTCAGGCCGACAAGATTGAGGCCGGAAAGACGGGCCCGGTTGCCCATGACCATGCCGAAGGGAATAAGATCGTTTTCGAGGCCAGCGAGACCGCCGACGAAGGAATGTGCGCCAACGCGGGTAAACTGGATGACAGCAGCCCCGCCCCCCATGATGACATTGTCACCGACAGAAACGTGGCCCGCGATCATCACGTTGTTCGACAGAACGATGTTATTGCCAAGCACGCAGTCGTGGCCGACGTGGGAATTGGCGAGGAACGCGCAGCGCTCGCCGACGATGGTGCGGCCACCGCCGCCCTCGGTACCGGCGTTCATCGTGACGCCTTCGCGGATGATGCAGTCGGCGCCGACCTCCAGCGTCGCCTGTTCGCCCCGATATTTCAAATCCTGCGCCTGATGGCCGATGGAGGCGAAGGGAAACACCACGGTACGCGCACCTATGCGCGTCGTACCCGCCACGGCGACGTGCGACTTCAGCTCCACCCCTTCTTGAAGAACCGCCTGAGGCCCGACATGGCAGAACGGGCCGATGGTAACGCCCTCCCCGACCTCCGCACCGTCTTCGACAATCGCGGAAGAATGGATCTTGGTCATTTCAGGCTCACTCATCAACCAGCATTGCAGCAACTTCGGCCTCGGCGACTTTCACGCCGTCAACCGTGGCAACACAGGCGAACTTCCAGATGCTGCCACGGCTCTTGATCTTCTTGACGTGGAATTCGACCCGATCACCAGGAACGACGGGCTTGCGGAACTTCGCGCCGTCGATCGTCATGAAATAGACGAGCTGCGGAGAACCTTCCGTACCGCGCGCGTGGACGCATAGTGCACCAGCTGTCTGAGCCATTGCTTCGATCAGCAGAACGCCCGGCATGACCGGATGACCGGGGAAATGCCCCTGGAAATGCGGCTCGTTGATCGTAACGTTCTTGATGCCGATGCAGGATTCATCGCCATCCATTTCGATGATCTTGTCGACCATCAGGAAAGGATAGCGATGCGGCAGCATCCGCATGATGCGCAGGATGTCGGCGCTGCCCAACTCCGTCTGCTGTTCTTCGCTCATGATCTTGCTCGTCGGTCCCGTCTTGCGCCTGCCACACGCGTCAGGCGTAGTCTTGCCGTTTCCGGCTCCCTATCAGCTTTTTCCCGCGCCGCCCTTTTCGGCAAGGCGCTGCAATGCGGCCATCTCGCGGAACCACTGCCTTACCGGCTTGGCAGGCACGCCGCCATAGCGCCCGCCGGCAGGAATGTCATCCCGCACGACACTGACCGCCGCAATCTGCGCACCCATGCCGATCGTCACATGTCCATTGACGCCCGTCTGACCGCCAATCGCCACATAATCGTTCAACGTCGCACTTCCGGAAATGCCAACCTGAGAAACCAGCACGCAGTGGCGACCGATAACGACGTTGTGGCCGATCTGCACCTGATTGTCGATCTTCGTCCCCTCGCCCACGATGGTGTCGCGATTGGCGCCGCGATCAACAGTCGTGTTCGCTCCGATCTCCACGTCGTCTTGAATTACGACACGACCGATCTGCGGCACCTTCAAGTGCCCTTCCAGCCCCATGGCAAAACCGAAACCATCCTGCCCAATACAGACGCCAGGATGGAGGATGACGCGATTTCCGATCAAGGCGTGCTGGATCGTCACATTCGGACCAATGGAGCAGTCGCGCCCGATCCGGCTGCCGGCGGCCACGACCGCATTAGCGCCGATTATCGTGCCCGAGCCGACCTGCACACCCGGGCCGACAACGGCACCGGCCTCGATACGCACACCAGCCTCGATCTCCGCGGTCGGATCCACATGGGCCCTGGGATCGACGACCGCCTCACCACCATCGAAGGCCCCTTGCGGGCGCATGGCGGCGGCGTAGAGGTGCCCCATGACCTTTGCCAGCGAACGGTAGGGATCGCGCGCGAGAAGCGGGATGACACCATCGGGAACGCGGGAAAGATATTTCTTCGCCACGAGGCAGGCCGCAGCCCTGGTTTCCTCAAGCTGCGAGGCATAACGCGGATTGTCGAGGAAAACGAGAGTGCCGTGATCCGCGGCATCGAGCGGGGCCACGCCCGTAATCAATGTTGCGGGATCGCCGCGGACGACTTCCGCCTCCGCCCAGGCCGCGATCTGGCTGACCGAGACCGGAGCCGGAACCGGAAAGAAGACCGGATCATTCATAAGGGTTGTCCAAAAACTTGAACGGCCGCCACCCTGCTGAGCGACGGCCGATCGAATGTTGCGTCGCGGCGGATCAGAAGCGCGTGCCACCACCGATACGGAAGATCTGCGTCTCGTCCGAATCATTCTTCATGACCGGAACCGCGAAGTCGGCACGAAGCGGACCAAACGGCGACTTCCACAAGATGCCGAAGCCAACAGAGGCACGCAGATCGAAGTCATCCGATACCAGCTTGTCAGCCTTCGACTTGAGGTTGTCATCAATACCCCACAGGGAGCCCGCATCGGCAAAGACAGCACCGGCAAGCCCGAACTCCTCCGGCACGCCCGGGAAGGGGAAGGTCGCTTCCGCGGTCGCGGCGAAGTAGTAGGTCCCGCCAAGCGCCTCTTTATCGCTATTGCCCATATCACGCGGACCAATGCCGTTGGTCTCGAAACCGCGGATCGTCTCGCCACCAATGAAGAACTGATCGGTAAACTTCAGGCGCTTGCCGATACCCTGGATCTGACCAGCGGTGCCCTTGAGCATGCCGACCACGCCCCAGTCCGGGATAAGCTCCTGATAGTACCGCCCCTCGACGGTTGTCTTCAGATAACGAGAGTCGCCACCGACACCGGCGAATTCCTGCTGGAACTTCGCGTAGATGCCCTCACGCGGATTGGAGTTGTCATCCAGCGTGTTATAGACCAGCGAGTATCCGACAAGCGACGTAAGGTAATCACCCTCAGCATCCTGGAGGACCTTCGAGGCATCGCTGGAAAGATCCGTGATCTTCGTCTGGTAGATCTTGTAGAAGAGGTTCAGCTTCAGCTCGTCATCGCGAAGCGGAAGACCGAACCCAAAGCCACCACCGGTCTGACGCTGGGTGTAGTCACGCACCGAGTTATCTTCGTAAACGTGCTGATAGGCTTCCAGAGACAGAGAGATCCGGCGACCGAGGAAGAACGGCTCGGTGAAGTTGAAGTCATAGGTGCGCTTGTCGGTGCCACCACCAACCGCGACACGGACATACTGACCACGACCGAGGAAGTTCTTCTCGGTGAGCGATACGTCACCGATCACACCGTCCGACGTCGAGTAGCCGATACCGAACGAGACCTCACCTGTAGACTGCTCTTCGACATCGACATTCACGATCACCCGGTCAGGCGAGCTTCCGCGCTCCGACGTGATCTTCACGTCCTTGAAGTACTTGAGGTTCTTCAGACGACGCTCGGCCTTGTCGAGCAAAACGCGATTGTAGGCATCACCCTCGGCGATATCGAACTCGCGACGGATCACATATTCACGCGTCCGATCGTTTCCGCGAATATTGATCCGCTCCACATAAACCCTCGGCCCCTCCTCGATATAATAGGAGATCGAGATGGTGTGATTTTCATAATTGCGATCGGCGCGAGGACGAACCTGGGCGAAGGCGTAACCACGGTTGGCGGCCTCGATGGTCAGGTCCTCAAGAGTCTTCTCCACCTCTTCCGAGTTGTAGGTGTCACCCGAATGAGTCCGGACATAGGAGCTCAGCGTATCGTTGTTGACGCCCTGCAGCGAGGAGACCACATCGACATCGCCAAACGTGTACTTGTCGCCCTCGTCCACGGTGAACGTCACATAGAAGACGTTCTGCTCACGATCGAGATCGGCGACGGCCGAGACAATCCGGAAATCGGCATAGCCGTGCTTGTAGTAGAAACGGCGCAGCAGTTCCTGGTCGGCATTGAGACGATCGGGGTCATAGATGTCGGTCGTGCGCAGCCAGCTCAGGAAGCCGCTCTGACGGGTGCGGATTTCATCGCGCAGACGACCGTCCGAGAAATTCTTGTTGCCGATGAAAGTGATCCGTTCGACGCCGGTCTTGGTACCCTCGTTGATCTCGAAGACCAGATCGGCGCGATTGTTGCTGCGATCGATAATCTTCGGCTCGACGGTCGCCCGGAAGCGACCGGAGCGGCGATAGGCTTCCAGAATACGCTGGACGTCGGACTGGATGCGGGCGCGGGTCAGAACAGCGCGTGACTTCGACTGGACAACCCCCGTCAAGGCCTCGTCGCTGAGCTTCTTGTTACCCTCGAAGGAGATCCGGTTGATGATCGGATTTTCCGTCACTGTCACGACCAGATTGCCGCCGGACTGAGCGATATCGACATTGGCGAAGAGCCCGGTCGCAAACAGCGCCTTGATCGACTCATCGATATCGGCAGGTCCAAAGGGACGCCCCGGCTTCACGGTCACATATGACCGAACCGTCTCGTCCTCGACACGAGTGTTGCCACGCACGACGATCGCGCGAGCGACCGCAGCCTCCGCGGATCCAACCAGGTTACCAACGCCCCCCGGCAACAGCGCAACGACGCCTAGCAGAGCCAGAGTGAGAACCGATACCCGGAACAGTTTGTTGAGAATGCGCATAGAGACGCTATGCCCTTTTTCTTGGAATTCCCCGGAGCGAACGCACACGCATCGAGAGTGCTACGCCGATCGACGCTAGTCGTTTTACAGGCTTTGGAAAGGGACGCAACCACTTAGCGAGTTTCCACCGAAATTCGCGGCGAGCGTTGCCTCCGCGCCACGCCGGAAAGGCCGGCAAGCCGCCATTCCCCCTCTGACGTCAGCCCCCCACGAGATGTTTCACATCATTGAATGTCGCGAAGATCATCAACATGAAGACCAGCGCGAGCCCGATTCTAAAGCCGAAATCCTGGACTTTCTCCGGCAAGGGCCGGCCGAAGGCCGCTTCGTATGCGTAAAACAGGAGATGGCCGCCATCAAGCATCGGAATCGGCATCAGATTGATGAGCCCGATGCTGACCGACAACACCGCCGCCAGATTAAGAAGCGCCGCAAGACCGAGCGTCGCGACCTGACCCGAAAACTGCGCGACACGAATCGGCCCGCCGAGCTGATCGGCGGATTCGCGCCCCGCGAAGATGCCGCCGATATAGGACCCGGTGCGGGCGACGACATACCACGTCTCCTTCACACCTTCGCCAACCGCCTCGAGCGGATTGTAGGCCACGGTGTAGACATCGTCGGGCCGCGTATTCTGCCGCAAACCGAGCAGGCCGACCTTTTGGGCATTGCCGAACTGGTCCGTCATCTCCCGCAACTTCGGCGTCGCGACCAGATCAACGCGCTTACCGTCGCGTTCGACCGAAATGTTGAGCGGGACCCCCGCGCTCACTGTCACGACGCGTTGAATATCGGCGAAGCTCCTGATGGCCTCGCCGTCAACGGAAACGACCACGTCACCGGGCATGAAACCGGCTTCCGCCGCTGCGCTTTCCGCCTGGACGGAGTCCACACGCGGCACAGTGTAGGTGCGACCGTAAAGACCAAAGAGCGCGGCGAAGATCACGATGGCAAGGATGAAATTGGCAATCGGCCCCGCCGCGACGACAGCCGCTCGCCGCCATACGGACTTGGCGTAGAAGCTGCCGGCGCGTTCTTCCTCGCTCATTTGAGCAATCGTTTCGCGGTCAGGCACAGAAGCGGCGTTGTCGTCCCCGGCAAACTTGACGTAGCCGCCAAGCGGAATCATGGAAATCTTCCAGCGCGTGCCCTGCCTGTCGTCAAATCCGACCAGTTCCCGGCCGAATCCAACCGAGAAGGCCGCCACCTTCACACCGCACCAACGCGCGACCAGAAAATGGCCGAGTTCATGGAAGAACACGACGATGGTCAGCACAAAAAGGAACGGAACAAGATATCCCCAAACCAACGTGCCGATATCTGTCAGTATAGCCATCCACCCAAACCATTCTGCTTAACGTCCAGCACCGTAACACAGGAGAGTTACCGAATTCGATGCCGGCGAAGGGACCAGTTGCGAAACTAAAGCACATTCTTCCCGCACAACGGCGCGAATGAGGCAGAATCAGCGTCTGCCGCCCGCCATTGCCCGGTTTTCACCACCAACCGCCGCGACCGCTTCGCGCGCATATCTGCGCCCGAGCGCATCGAGCGCCAGCGTCGCATCCAGACTGTCGGGCTCGGCAAGCTCTCCGGCGCGTTCGGCGACCTCGATCGTACGCTCAACGACAGTGACAATGTCCGCAAACCGGATCCGACGTTCCAGAAAGGCGGCAACAGCGATCTCATCCCCGGCATTCAGAAGCACGGGTGCCCCCCGCCCCGTCTGCAAGGCACTTCGCGCCAAAGTGAGAGCGGGAAAACGGTCGGGGTCGGGACGCTCGAAGGTCAGCGTACCGAGATCGGCAAGATCCAGCCTGCGGGTCGCAACCTCAATGCGCCGCGGCCACGCCATGCAATGGGCGATCGGCGTTCGCATGTCCGGCGCCCCGAGCTGGGCCAGCAACGATCCGTCGCAATATTGCACAAGACCATGCACGGTCGATTGCGGGTGGACGAGAACCTCGAGCTGATCTGCCTCGAGCGGAAACAGATGGAAGGCCTCGATCAGTTCAAAGCCCTTGTTCATCATGGACGCGGAATCGATTGTTATGCGCGCGCCCATCTCCCAGTTGGGATGACGCAGCGCCGCCTCAGGCGTTGCGTCCGCGATATCCGCCTTGCTCCACGTCCGAAAAGGGCCGCCCGAAGCCGTCAGGATCACCTTCTCCACCTGAGCGGCGTTCGCGGTCTCGAAAACCTGGAACAACGCGTTGTGCTCGGAATCGACGGGCAGGATTGTCGCGCCACAACGCTCCGCTTCGCTCATCACCAGCTTTCCGGCGCAAACGAGCGATTCCTTGTTGGCAAGCGCAACCGCTCGTCCCGCGCGTACGGCAGCGAGCGTCGGCGCCAGACCTGCCGCCCCGACAATCGCGGCGACGACCATGTCGGCCGGCATCGCGGCAGCTTCCACAACGGCCGCCGGTCCGGCCGCAGCCTCAATGCCGCTTCCCGCAAGCGCATCGCGCAAAGCGGCAAGACAAGAGGGATCAGCGACAACAGCGAGACGCGCTCGAAGCATTCGGGCCTGTTCCGCAAGCCGTGCGACATTGCGGTTCGCCACCAGAGCGACAACCTCAAAACTCTCGCGATGTCTCGAAATCAGATCGACGGTGCTACGTCCGATCGACCCCGTCGAGCCGAGCACGACAAGTCGGAGCGGGTTTTCGCGCCGCTCAAGTGAAGCATTCAAGGTTTCCGACAATTTCCTGTTCCCGTATCAGCTTCGTCGCCGGGCACACTTAACGGTGCGCGCGACCGCTGCGGCCTTCCTAAAGCGTCGCCAGACCGAGCGACGGATCACCGCCGCCACTGGCCACCAATCCCACCACATAAGCAACGACCGCCGCGGCGACGAGACCGTCGACCCGGTCCATGATACCACCGTGGCCCGGGATGAGGGCGCCGGAATCCTTCACTCCAAAATGCCGCTTGAATGCCGATTCCGCGAGATCACCCAATTGCGAGGCGATGGAGAGCGGGATGGCGACAAGTGCGATCGCCATCGGGGATCCTATTCCACTGATCAATGATACCGCACAAGCGGCGGCGGCTGCGCCGACAAGCCCGCCGATAGCACCGGACCAGGTCTTCTTCGGGGACACCCTGGGCCACAGTTTCGGCCCGCCAAGCGTACGCCCCACGAAATAGGCCGCGATATCCGTTGCCCAGGTGAGCGCCAGTATGACGGCAACGGCCCACAAGCCGTTTTCTCCAAGACGCAGTTCCGCAAGAGCGACCACCGGCAACCCGGCGTAGAGAACACCGAGCGCGCTCCAGGGCGGGCGCCCCGACAGCAGAGACAGAAATCCCACGATGATCATCGTGTCGAGGAGTATCATAAGCGCGTAGAAATTGCTCGACCACCATACGGTCGCGACCGTCACGACAAGACCGAAACCGGCGAACAGCGCAACGAAATCAGCGGAGCGCGAGATGCGGCTCCATTCGTTGAGAATGAGCAGTGCAGCGACCGCGAGAACGACCAGGAAAAGAGGCCCGCCGTACCACACGACCCCCAGAAACAGAGGTGCAAGGATGACGGCGGAGACGACACGCACGAAGAGGTTCGAATGCCCGGCTGATTTTCCTGATCGCGAAGCGGGCGCTCCCCTGTTTGTCATGTAGCCGCCTGCGAGGATACGCGTCCGAAACGCCGGTCCCGCTTGGCATAAGACGCCAGTGCCCGGTCGAAAGCGTCCTTGTCGTAGTCGGGCCACAAAGCCGGCTCGAAGTAGAACTCCGAATAGGCCGCCTGCCACAGCAGGAAATTGGAGAGGCGCTGCTCGCCGCTCGTACGGATAATCAGGTCCGGATCGGGAATATCGCGGGTGTAGAGCCGCTCGGCTATTGCGTCGCTGTCGATCTCTCGGGAATCGAGCCGCCCAGCGGCAACATCTTCGGCAAGCTTGCGTGCGGCATCCACCAGTTCCTGCCGGCTGCCATAATTGAACGCGACAACCAGCGTCAGGGCCGTGTTGTCGCATGTCAGGCGTTCGGCTTCTTCCAGAAGCGCGCGAATGTCGCTTGCCAGCCCGTCTCGCTCGCCAATGACGCGGACGCGAACACCGTTCTCGTGCAGGTTGGCAAGGTCGGTACGCACGAAGCGGCGCAGAAGCCCCAGCAGATAGGAAACTTCGGTCGCCGGCCGCGACCAGTTTTCGGAGGAAAAGCTGAACAGCGTCAGGATTTCGACGCCGGTTTCGATGCTCCGGCGAACGATGCGCCGGATGACCTCGGCGCCGCGCCGGTGTCCCTCGGTGCGCGGCAGGCCGCGCGCCTTGGCCCAGCGGCCGTTACCGTCCATGATGATGGCGACATGACGAGGCACGCAGCCGTCAATGGACGGCCGCCTCGCGGTCAGATCACTCGCATCTGCGGTAAAGGTCATATCGGTCCAGCCGTTTGTCCACGGTGTGCGGCGTCAGACTTGCGAGATTTCCTTTTCCTTGCGCTCGACCACAGTATCAATCTCGCTGATCATGTCGTCGGTAAGCTTCTGTACGTCATCGGACAAGCCGCGCTGCTCGTCCTGGCTGATGTCGCCGTCCTTCTCGAGTTTCTTGAGAAGTTCCATGCCGTCGCGACGAACGTGGCGGACGGAAACGCGGGCCTGCTCACCATACTTGTGCGCAACCTTGGCCAGTTCCTGGCGCCGTTCCTCGTTCAGTTCCGGGATCGGCAGGCGCAGGTTGGTGCCATCGACGACCGGATTGAGGCCGAGACTGGAATTGCGGATCGCCTTTTCCACCGCGCTGACCATGCTCTTGTCCCAGATCTGGATCGCGACCATGCGCGGTTCGGGAACCGAAATCGTGCCGACCTGATTGATCGGCATCTGCTGGCCGTAGGCATCCACGGTGATCGATTCAAGCATGCTGGAAGACGCACGCCCCGTGCGCAAGCCGGAAAGCTCCGTCTTCAGAACCGAAATGGCGCCTTCCATACGGCGCTTCAGATCCTTAATGTCGAGTTGAACGTCTGCCATCGTGTCCTCTCGTACGTCCCTTGCCGGAACAGAGCGCTTTCAGCTCCCCGGCGGTCCCTAGAGCATATCAACCCTAGCGCGATTAACATTTGTCGCTCAGGCGGCTTCGCCCGCGCGGAAAGCGCTTTCGTCGACCTGCGTTCCTGCCAGGCAATAGAGACGGATCATGGCACCGCTCCTTGTCCCTGGCTCACGCCTATTGCCGCACCTGCGCCGCCTCGCCACCTTCGGCCAGACGATTCCCGCTAGTCGCTGACGACGGTCGCGCGTCCCTTGCCGCGCAGGACGTCGACAAGCGCACCGGGGGTGTGAATCGAGAACACGATTACCGGAATAGCGTTGTCGCGGGCAAGCGCTATTGCCGCCGCGTCCATGATGTTCAGTCCCTTGGAGAGAACTTCCTGATGCGTGAGCTTGTCAAAGCGCACCGCATTCGGGTCCTTCTTGGGGTCGGCCGAATAGATACCATCCACATTCGTCGCCTTGAGGAGCGCATCGCATTCCATCTCGGCCGCGCGCAACGCCGCCCCCGAATCGGTCGTGAAGAAAGGGTTTCCCGTCCCGCCAACGAAGACCAGCACCTCGCCGGCCGCGAAACGATCGTCGGCGGCTCTCTGTGTGAAGGTCTCGCAGATACTCGGCATCTGAACCGCGGAAAAGACGCGCGCCGGGATCCCCTGCCCGCGCAGCGCATCGGCGAGCGCAAGGCCGTTCATGACCGTGGCAAGCATTCCCATGTGATCGCCGGTCGCCCGCGAAGCGCCCTTGGCAGCCACCTGAACGCCGCGAAAGATGTTGCCGCCACCGACGACCAGGCCGATCCGCACCCCCAGCCGCACCGCATCGGCAATATCGCCGACGATGCGCGAGACCACGTCAGGGTCTATCCCGAAGCCCTGGCTCCCCATAAGGGCTTCGCCGGAGAGTTTGAGCAAGACACGCCGCCAGCGCAGATCTTCGGTCATTGTTGTTTTCCTTCAGCGGGGGTGGAGCGGGACCGATTGCAGACAGAAAAAGGGCGCCGGATCACTCCGACGCCCAAAAGGCTTAGCTTCCGGAGGTCGCCGCCGCGACCTCGGCTGCGAAATCCGTCTCTTCCTTCTCGATACCCTCGCCGAGGGCGAAACGGACAAAGCCGGTAACCTTCACGGCAGTACCAAGTTCGGTGGCGAGCGCGGCAACGGCGCCTTCCACGGTCTTGTCGGGATCGATCACGAAGGCCTGCTTCAGCAGCGTGGACTCTTCGTAGAACTTGCGCATGCGGCCTTCCACCATCTTTTCGATGATGTTCTCCGGCTTGCCGGATTCGCGCGCCTGCTCGGAATAGACCTGACGCTCTCGCTCGGCCACATCCGCATCGACTTCCTCGGCAGAGAGAGCCAGCGGGTTGGTCGCGGCGATGTGCATGGCAATCTGACGGCCGAGGGCCGCGAGCTTGGCGGTGTCGCCAGTGGACTCCAGGCCGACCAGCACGCCGATCTTGCCGATTCCATCGCCAACCGCGTTATGCACATAGGTGGAGACGACACCGGAGGAAACCGATATCATCGCCGTGCGGCGCAGTGTCATGTTCTCGCCGATGGTGGCGATCAGTTCCTTGAGCGCGGCGTCGATGGTGCCGGACTTGCCGGGATAATCCGCAGCGGCCAGCTTCTCGACATCACCCTCGGCATTGAGCGCGGCCTTGGAGACGTCGGACACGAATGCCTGGAAGCCCTCGTTGCGGGCAACGAAGTCGGTCTCGGAATTCACCTCCACGACTGCCGCCTTGCCGTCAGCCTCGACGACGCCGACGAGACCTTCCGCGGCGACGCGGCCGGCCTTCTTCGCAGCCTTGGCAAGACCCTTGGTGCGCAGCCAGTCGATCGCGGCTTCCATGTCGCCGCCGTTTTCGCTGAGCGCGTGCTTGCAGTCCATCATCCCGGCTCCGGTCTTTTCGCGGAGCTCTTTCACCATCGCAGCGGTAATGGTCATCGGTGCCTCTCGTGATGCTGAGTATCCCCGACCGGCAGGGCCGCGTCGGGGATGATACGTGAAACGACGGCCGCACAGCGGTTCACCCCGCCGGCGGCCCCTCGTTCTGTCTTGCAACGTGCCGCGCGAGGCGCGGCGTCGAACGCTCAGGCTTCGCCGGCGGCCGTATTCTCGCTCGCGGCGACTTCCGTCTCAGGAGCGGCGACTTCCTCAACCGCCTCGGCTTCCAGAGCCGGCTCGTCGAGCACCTCTTCGGCTGCACCGAGATCCATGCCCATGCCACCCTGGGCGCGGGCGATGCCGTCGATGGCGGCGCGCGAGATCAGGTCGCAGTAAAGCTGAATGGCGCGGCCGGCGTCATCATTGCCGGGAACCGGATAGGTGATACCTGCCGGATCGCAGTTGGAGTCGAGGATCGCGGCGACCGGAATGCCCAGTCGACGAGCTTCCTGAATGGCGATGCCCTCACGGTTGGTATCGATCACGAAGATAAGGTCGGGGATGCCGCCCATATCCTTGATACCGCCGAGGTTGCGCTCCAGCTTGTCCCGCTCGCGGTCCATGAAGAGCCGCTCTTTCTTGGTGAGCTGAGCGGTGACCTGCTCGCTGGCGAGCATTTCCTCAAGCTTGCGCAGGCGCTGGATGGCGCCCGAGATCGTCTTCCAGTTGGTCAGCATGCCGCCGAGCCAGCGGGCGTTGACGAAGTACTGCGCGGACTTGCGGGCGGCATCAGCCACCGGCTCCTGGGCCTGGCGCTTGGTGCCGACGATCAGCACGCGACCACCGGCTGCGACAGTGTCGGAAACCGCCTTCAGCGCCTGGTGCAGAAGCGGAACCGTCTGCGACAGGTCGATGATGTGGACGTTGTTGCGAACGCCGAAGAGATAGTTGCCCATCTTCGGATTCCAGCGGTGCTTCTGATGTCCGAAGTGAACGCCGGCTTCGAGCAGCTGGCGCATGTTGAAATCAGGCAAAGCCATGCCTTGGTAACTCCGTTTTTCCGGTTAGCCTCCGCGGAGCGGTAACGGGAAGACCCGATCACCGGATGGACTGAGGCGCATTTGCGCCGCCCTGCTCCACGTGTGGAATGCGCGCCTTATAGTGCGCACGGAGAAGCGTTTCAAGGCATCATTGGCGCGAAGCCGGACACAGACGGTATTGTTCCGCTCCCAACAAGCCGACCTTCAGGCCATTTCCACCTGCACCACGCCCTTCACGGCCTTCAGTGCGCTCGCCACCTGGGGCGAGATCTGATAGCGGCCGGGCAACTGCACCTCCACCTCCCGCGCTCCACCCTCCAGCAGACAGACGATGGAAATATCGCTGTCGCCACGATGGCTGAGATAGCGCTTGAGGTTGGCAACCGGCGTGCCGTCGCGCAGGAAGATCTTCAGGCTCTTGTGAATCCGGTTAGCGACCACTTCCAGCGGCTCCACCGACTGGATGCGCACACCGATCCCCTCCTCCTTCACCTCCGCGGCAACGATGAGCACAACGGAACGCCCCACTTCCAGAAGATCGCGGAATTGCGCCAGACCTTCGGAAAAAAGCACAGCCTCGTACTGGCCGGTGGGATCGGACACACGCACGATCCCCATCTTGTTGCCGGTCTTGGTCTTGCGTTCCTGCTTCGCTGTGATCGTGCCAGCAAGCCGACCGGCCGCAGCGCCGCGCTTTACAGACGCCTCGAAAGACGCCCACATCTGCACCCGCATGCGGTCGAGCACGCCGCGATATTCATCGAGAGGATGAGCGGAGAGATAAAAACCGACAGCGGCATGCTCGCGGGCAAGCTTTTCCTCAGGAAGCCACGCCTCCACCCGAGACAGGCGCAACGGTTCCGGTGCGCCCATGCCGAAGATGTCGCCCTGCCCCGAGGTCGCGTTTTCCTCCGCGCGCTGCGCCTCGCCCACGATGCGATCGATACCCGCCATGAGCTTCGCACGGTCCGGGTCGAGGCAATCGAAGGTACCAGCCGCGATCAGGCTCTCCAGCGTGCGTTTGTTCATCTGCTTGGGGCTGATACGGCGGGCGAAATCGCCGATGTCGCGGAAAGGACCACCAGCGGTCCGGACGTCCTCGATATGCTCCACCACATGGCTGCCGACCCCCTTGATCGCAGCCAGGGAATAGATGATCGCTCCGTCCTGCACGTCGAAATAATGGCACGAACGATTGATGTCGGGCGAGACGACCTCAATGTCCATGCGCTGCGCCTCGCGACGGAAATCGTTGAGCTTGTCGGTATTGCCTATGTCGAGCGTCATCAGCGCGGCCAGGAACTCGACCGGATGGTTCGCCTTCATCCAGGCAGTCTGATAAGCGACGAGTGCGTAAGCTGCGGCGTGAGACTTGTTGAAGCCGTAATTGGCGAATTTGGCGACGAGATCGAAGATCGTCTTGGCCTGGGCCGCCGGGACACTGTTCTTTGCCGCGCCCTCGACGAAGCGGGAGCGCTGGACCTCCATTTCGGCGGCGATCTTCTTGCCCATCGCTCGGCGCAGCAGGTCGGCGTCGCCAAGCGAATAGCCGGCCAGGATCTGCGCCAGCTGCATCACCTGCTCCTGGTAGATGATGATGCCGTGGGTTTCCTTGAGGATCGGCTCCAGCTTGGGGTGAAGGAAGTCGGGCTCTTCCTCGCCGTGCTTGCGGCGGTTGTAGGTCGGGATGTTGTCCATCGGGCCGGGTCGATAAAGAGCCACAAGCGCGATGATGTCCTCGAAGCGGTCCGGCTTCATGCCGGCGATGGCGCGGCGCATGCCCGCACTTTCCAGCTGGAAAACGCCAACGGTTTCGCCGTTCGTCAGAAGCTTGTAGGTGGGCGGATCGTCCAGCGGGATGGTGGAGAGGTCCACGTCGACACCCCGGCGCGCGACGAGCTTTACACCGGTGGACAGCACCGTAAGCGTCTTCAGGCCCAGGAAGTCGAACTTGATGAGGCCGGTCTTCTCGACCCACTTCATGTTGAACTGGGTGACCGGCATGTCGGAACGCGGATCGCGATAGAGCGGGACGAGCTGTTCCAGCGGCCGATCGCCGATCACCACGCCGGCGGCATGAGTCGATGCGTGGCGATAAAGGCCTTCCAGCTTCTGGCCGATGGTGAGGAGCTTGTTGACGATCTCCTCTTCCTGAGCCGCCTGCTGCAGGCGCGGCTCCTCCTCGATCGCCTGCTTCAGTGTGACCGGGTTGGCCGGGTTCTGGGGCACCAGCTTGCACAGCCGGTCGACCTGGCCATAGGGCATTTGCAAAACACGGCCCACGTCACGCAGGACCACGCGCGCCTGAAGCGTACCGAAAGTGATGATCTGGGCGACCTGCCCGCGTCCATACTTGCCCTGCACATAGCGGATCACCTCTTCGCGGCGATCCTGGCAGAAATCGATGTCGAAGTCGGGCATCGACACGCGTTCGGGATTGAGGAAGCGCTCGAAAAGCAGATTGAAGCGGATCGGATCAAGATCGGTGATCGTGAGCGACCAGGCGACAAGCGAACCCGCGCCCGAACCACGGCCCGGTCCGACAGGGATGCCATGCCCCTTGGCCCACTTGATGAAGTCCGCAACGATGAGAAAGTAGCCCGGGAACTTCATCGAGGTGATGATGTTGAGCTCGAAGTCGAGACGGTCCTCGTAGTCCTTGTGCTCGTGGCCGGGTGCTAGCCCATGTGCGGCAAGCCGACGCTCCAGCCCCTCGCGCGCCTGACGGGCCAGTTCCTCGGCCTCCGCCTTTTCCGCTTCCTCCGGATCGGCATCCGCGCCCGCGAAGCGGGGCAGCAACGGCGGGCGCTTGGGAACGCGCACATGACACCGTCGCGCGATTTCAACGGTATTCTCCGTCGCCTCGGGCAGATCCGCGAACAGCTCCAGCATATCCGCGCGCGACTTGAAATAATGCTCCGGCGAAAGATGACGGCGGTCATCCTCGATGATCACGCGACCTTCCGAAATGCAGATCAGCGCGTCATGGGCTTCATAATCATCGGCTGTGGGGAAGAACGGCTCGTTGGTCGCCACCAGCGGCAAGGATTCCTCGTAAGCGTAATCGACGAGAAGTCCCTCGCACTGACGCTCCTCGGTCATTCCATGGCGTTGCAATTCGACATAGAGTCGATCGCCGAACATCGCCTTCATGCGTTGCAGGCGGGCGCGCGCGACATCTTCCTGCCCCGCCAGGATGGCGCGGCCGATCGGTCCATTGACGCCGCCGGTGAGGGCAACGAGACCACCGGAATGCGATGCGAGCAGATCAGCCGGCACATGCGGGCGCAGACCAGGTTCGGTATCGATGAAGGAATGGCTGACGAGTTCGACGAGGCGGGCAAAGCCCTCATCGTCCGCGGCCAGCAGAACGCATTCGGGATAGGCGTCCGCAGACTTGCGCGCGGACGCCTCGCCTCCCCAGTCGACGGCAAGCTGGCACCCGATGATCGGCTGAATACCGGCCCCCACCGCCTTTTCGGAGAATTCAAGCGCGCCAAAGAGATTGCCGGTATCGGTAATCGCTAGCGCGGGCTGGGCATCCGCCTGGGCCAGCTTGATCAGCTTGGCGACCGGCAAGGCGCCTTCCAGAAGCGAAAAGGCTGAATGAACGCGCAGGTGAACGAAGCCGACATCGGCCATGAGGCGATTTCCCGCAAATCGGACGGAGCGCCCCACCCCGGACACATCGTCCGAACGACAAGAAGACGCTCCAGAATCACTGCCTTGAACAGGGTGACAGCGACAGGATCAAGACAATCCAATCGCGACTTGTTCAAGACCCTGGTGCCCGGCATCCCACCGGGCATGGAAACGTCATGGCCAGCGCTTGCCCGCGACTTGCGCGTGTGCACCGTTCTGCCCGCGCCTCGCACCGGCCCGACACGGCGTCACGCGAGCCAACGAAGGCAGACCTTTCGTCACGCCCTCCCCCGCAATACAAAGCGTAGCGGCGCAAAGACGGCCCCGGCAAACGAACGGTACGGGCTGAACCCTTGCGCCGCGCGGCGATCACGAATCCGCGTCCAGTGTTTCGCTTCCCGCTCGCCGTGTCGAGCGTGCCGCACCAACCTCTTCCCGCTATGCACAGGCAGGGGCGTAACAGAAAAATATGACCGTCCCAGTTCAACCAACCTGCGCCAGCACATCGACCCAGACAGTCAGAGAGAGCCCAAACAGGACAAGAACACCAAAGGCGAGCATATCGCGAGCGATCTGAAGCATCTGTCTCTCCACAGGATAACCACTGTTTGATCACACTTTGTTCTATTTTTGTTCGTCCTGCAAGATTTTATTGGCGGCCGCAATTCCGGATAAACAAGTAGGTAAACTAGGCATTAACGGCACGATCCAAGCCACAAACAGTGGTGAGGCGCCAAGGGGGCGAGTATGGCGGCTTGGTTCAGCGGGTTATCAGGCAATCGCAAGGCGGGGCATAACATGTGCCGTATTGCCGGAAGACGAGACCGCCTACCCTTCTCGCGCCAGATCGAAGACAGCGACACCTTCCTTCGGTTTGCCGCGGGAGAGCCACTTGGGGTGACGCAAGGTGCGCACGACATCGTTGGTGCCGGCAGTCCAATGCTCGTTGACGGAAGCTCGCGAGAACTCGTAATCCTTGGACTGCTTGGTGTAAGGGGCCAGACGATGGATCAGATGCACCACGGTGACGTCCGCATCGCATCCAGCCTCCTCCAGCAACAGCGCATCCGCATCCTGCTTCAGGTTTTCCGGCAATTTGCCGTAAAGACGCCGGGCCGCCCTCCGCAACCGCTGCAATTGCCGGAAACGGTCTGTGTTCAGCCGTGTGCGGGACGAAAAGCGAATGTCCTTGATACGGTGCTCAACGTCCCAGATCGTTTGCGGAACCTCTCCGCGTGCGTCAAACAGATCGATCTGGAACAGCAGCATGTCCTCATGCGGACCGGCGTCCTCCAGAACGTATTGCAGCGGCGTGTTGGAAACGAGCCCGCCATCCCAGTACATCTGGCCGTCGATCTCCATGGGCGGGAAACTGGGCGGCAGCGCACCGCTCGCCATGACATGATCAACCGTGACGGTCATGTTCTCGGTGTCGAAATAGGCGAAATTGCCGCTTGTCACATTGACCGCGCCGACGCTGAGGCGCACCGCACCGGAATTCAGAAGATCGAAATCAACGAGTTCGAGCAGCGTCTCGCGCAGCGGCGCGGTGTCGTAGAAGGAAATCGCGCCGCATGAGCCTCTCGCACTGAAGAGTGGCGACAGGGTGCGGGGACGAAAAAAACCAGGAAGACCGAAAGCCGTCGTCATCGCCGCGCTGGCTTCGTTGAACCAGGAGCGATAATCCGTCCCCTCGGGCGGCATCGCCATAAGGTTGCCGGACAATCGATTCCAGAAACAGGCCAGCCGTTCAACGCGCCGCTCAGGCGGATTGCCCGCGATGATCGCGGCGTTTATCGCCCCGATGGAGATCCCCGCGACCCAGTCCGGGGCCCATCCCGCCTTCATCAGTGCCTCGTACGCACCGGCCTGATAGGCGCCCAGCGCTCCCCCGCCCTGAAGAACCAGGCCGACCAGTTCCGCTCTTTGATCGTCCGCCATCACACGTCCCTTCTGCAACACGAGATCGCCCTCTCAACGGCAATGCTGCATTGCAAAATGGGGTTTCGGTATGGCGGCGTCCAGTGGTTCTCGACGAAGACCACCGCGGAAACGCCTGAAATCACGCGAAAGGGAACGCTCGAGAGCGTCCACCCGCCCAGTTCCGTCCGGCGGAACACGGCATCAGAGTCGGCTCCTTTCAGGGATAAACACCCTGGAGCATATTCTTATCAAACGGGTCCGTTTGATGGCAAAGCGCTCTAGATCTCGACAACCTGGCCATTCGACAAGGTGATGCGGCGATCCATCTGGTTGGCGAGTTCCATGTTGTGGGTCGCAAACAGCGCCGCCAGTCCGCTTGCCCGCACCAGACTAGCCAGCGCCTCGAAAACATACGAAGCGGTACTGGGATCCAGATTGCCGGTCGGCTCGTCAGCAAGCAGCACACGCGGTGCATTGGCCACCGCCCGGGCGATGGCGACCCGCTGCTGCTCGCCGCCGGAAAGCTCCGAAGGGCGGTGCTCGGCGCGCGCTTCCAGCTTCATGTATTTCAGCAACTGCATCGCCCGGCTGTTCGCTTCCGCCTTCGATAGCCCGCGTATCAGCTGCGGCATGGCGATATTCTCGAGCGCGGTGAATTCCGGCAACAGATGGTGAAACTGGTAGACGAATCCGATGTCGAGCCGACGGATGCGGGTGCGCGCATCTTCCGAGAGCTTCGAACACGCGCGCCCGCCGAGGTAGACTTCGCCATCATCCGGCCGATCGAGAAGCCCCGCAATATGAAGGAGCGTGGATTTGCCCGCCCCGGACGGGGCCACGAGCGCGACGGTTTCTCCCGGACGCAGGATGAGATTGACGTCGGAGAGGATTTCCAGCGTCCGGTCGCCTTCCTTATAGCGACGTCCGATGCCGACAAGAGCAAGAGCAGCGTTGGGGGCACCGTTCCCGGCTGCGTTTTCCCCGGCGGACTGGGTAGGGGCGGATACACTCATTCGTAACGCAAAGCCTCCACCGGATCGAGACGAGCGGCCCGCCACGCGGGATAGAGCGTGGCAAGGAAGGAAAGGACCAGCGCCATCAGCACGACGGAAAAGGTCTCCCCCGCATTCATGTCGGCCGGCATCTTGGAGAGGAAATAGAGTTCGGGCGAAAACAGTTCCGTTCGTGTCACCCACGATATGAACTGCCGGATACTCTCGATGTTCAGGCAGACGATGTAGCCGAGCAACAGTCCGGCGAACGTGCCGAAGGTGCCGATACTGGCTCCCGTGATCATGAAGATCCGCAGGACCGCCCCCCGCGTTGCCCCCATCGTACGAAGGATGGCGATGTCGTGGCTCTTGTCCTTCACCAGCATGGTGAGGCCGGAAATGATATTCAGGGCCGCCACGATCACGATGAGCGTCAGGATCAGGAACATGACGTTTCGCTCCACCTCGAGCGCGGAAAAGAACGTCGTGTTGCGCTGGCGCCAGTCGGTGACGAAGCATGGACGGCCGGCAGCCTCCTCGATCGTCTCCCGCATGCCGGAAATCGCGTCGGGATCGTCGAGGAAGACGTCGATGGCCGTCGCCTGCCCATCCTTGTTGAAATAGAGCTGGGCTTCGGGAAAAGGCAGGAAGGCGATCGTGCTGTCGTATTCCGACATGCCGATCTCGAAGATCGCCACCACCTTGTAGCCTTTGATACGCGGCGTCACCCCCATTGGGGTCACGCTGCCGCGCGGCGTTATCAACGTGACCGTATCGCCGACCACGACCCCCAGGGAGCGGGCCATGCGCGAGCCGATGGCGATACCGCCGGCCTTGTCGAAATTGTCCAGACTGCCGGCGACAAGTTTGCGCGAGACGAGCGGAAGACGGTCGAGATCGTGTTGCGTCACACCACGCACTAGCGCCCCAAACGCGCCGGCAGGTCCGGAAACGAGCCCCTGCCCTTCCACGAAGGGCATGGCGAAGCGCACGCCGGGCACACTTTCCAGCCGGGACGCGACCGCATCATAGTCGTCGAGCGGACTGTCCATCGGCTGAACCAGAAGATGGCCATTGATGCCAAGTATCTTGGATATCAGCTCGCCGCGGAAGCCGTTCATCACCGCCATCACGATGATGAGCGTCGCAACGCCGAGCATTATGCCGATGAAGGAAAAGCCCGCGATGATCGAAATGAAGGTCTCGCGCCGGCGGGCGCGCAAGTAGCGCCCGGCCAGCATCCATTCGAAGGCCGCGAATGGCCGCGTCGCGCTCGGCTCGGTCGCCGCGTTCATACCCTGCTCCCGTCTGACAACACCACCTGGGGCGATCGCCTCAAGGGAATCACCTTGTGCCGCATCAAGTTGACCGGTTTAGGACCACGGCCGCAATGGCCCCGGCAAAGACGCGTCAGTCCTGCGCATCCGTCAGCCGCGACAGCGCCGCCTCGATCGTCATGGTCTCGCGTTCGCCGGTCGCGCGGCGCTTGAGCTCGACTTCGCCACTCGCCAGCCCACGCGGACCGACGATGAGCTGCCACGGCACCCCTATCAGGTCCATCGTCGCGAACTTGGCGCCCGCGCGCCCGTCCGTGTCGTCGTAAAGCACATCGACACCGGCCTTGTTCAATTTTTCGTAGAGGTCGGCACAGGCGGCATCGGTCGCCGCATCGCCGGATTTCAGATTGATCAGGCCAACCTGGAATGGCGCAACCGCCTCCGGCCAGATGATGCCGTTATCGTCGTGGCAGGCTTCGATGATACCGCCGACAAGACGCGAAACACCGATGCCGTAGGAGCCCATGTGAACGGCCTGCTCGCTGCCGTCTGCCTGCGCGACCTTGGCCCCCATCGGTTCGGAATACTTCGTGCCGAAATAGAAAATGTGGCCGACTTCGATGCCGCGAGCGGAAACCTGCTTGTCTGCCGGGATTTCGGCGAACGCTGCCTCATCGTGCATTTCATCGGTCGCGGCGTAGGCGCGCGTCCACTCGTCGACGATGGGGGTCAGGTCCGAGGAGAAATCGGTGTCTTCGCCGGGCACCTTCAGTTCCAGCACATCCTTGTGGCAGAACACCTGGCTTTCACCGGTGGAGGCCAGAATGATGAATTCGTGGCTCATGTCGCCGCCAATGGGGCCGGTGTCGGCCCGCATCGGGATCGCCTGCAACCCGAGACGCGCGTAGGTACGCAGATAGGCCACGAACATGCGGTTATAGGCATGGCGAGCCGATTCCTTGTCCGTGTCGAAGGAATAGGCGTCCTTCATCATGAACTCACGGCCGCGCATGACGCCGAAGCGCGGGCGGCGCTCGTCACGGAACTTCCACTGGATATGATAGAGGTTGAGCGGCAGATCCTTGTAGGACCGAACGTAGGTGCGGAAGATGTCGGTGATCATCTCCTCGTTCGTCGGCCCATAGAGCATCTCGCGCTCATGGCGATCCTGAATGCGCAGCATTTCCGCGCCATAGGCGTCATAGCGCCCGCTCTCGCGCCAAAGATCGGCGGACTGGATCGTCGGCATCAGCACTTCGACAGCACCGGCGCGCTCCTGCTCCTCGCGCACGATCTGCTCAATCTTGCGCAGAACCCGGTAGCCGAGCGGCAGCCACGAATAGATACCCGCAGCCTGCTGGCGGATCATTCCCGCGCGCAACATCAAGCGGTGCGAGACGATCTCCGCCTCGCGGGGGGCCTCCTTCAAGATGGGGAGGAAGTAGTTGGAAAGGCGCATCGTGGAGCTCTTCGTTCTGGGTTGCTGCGCGCGGCAGTCTGGCGGGCAGTCAAACCGCATGACCGGCCAAAACACAAGCCCCGCCGAGGATATTCCGCTCCGGATTTTCCAGGCGCTTCCAGACGCCACAGCCGCGCCCGTTTGCCGCCTGATAATTGTTCAAGAAGCTTATTGCTTTAATTTTATGCAGCACACGCACAAATAGGTGACAGCCATGCGACGTTCCGTTATGTTGACTGAATAATAAGGATCTCCCCTCAAGGGAAAGATCCATACGAGGCATCGCGGTCTGAGTCTTGGGAGGAAGATCTCTCAGGCGCACTAAAAGGATCCCAAAGATCCCAAGGTTGCAGCCGCCCGGAACCGAAAAACACGGAATTCCGAGGCAAGAGAGTTTTTGGACGCGGAACTTAAATAAGCAAGGCTTCGGCCTTGCTTATTTTTTGCACCGAATATTTGCTCACATTGATTGAGAAATGCCGCGGCCCAGCTCCGGATATGATCATTCCGGACACGCTGCCTATATCAGAGGCAGATTCAATTCCTTGCGCGAACTCACTGCCGAAAATGGACTTTTCACGCCTCACGCGCGTGCATGCGCATGCCGCAGCGCGGCGAAGTGCAGGCCGGCTGCGGTAAGCCGTGGCGGAAGTTCCGGCAGAATCGTCCAGGGAAGCAGAAACGGGACCATGAAATGATCAGGCGCCGGAGGAACGACGGCAGTGGCCACGCATGGCCGCAAAAAAGAGGACCGGGGAAAAACAGCCGCCAGCATCAAAGAGCCGGCCCGAGGGCCCCGCGCAAGCCGGCACGGCTATAACCCGAGGGCAAATGAGCCGTCAGCATCGCGCCGCTGCATGTTCTCCCTGTCTTCAGGCAGACGGCGTGTTCAGCTGTAGCTTTCACTCGTGAAGCCGACGGGCATGGGTATGTCGTCCAGCGTCAGCCCCGAGTAGGTGATGATCCAGTAGACGAAGCCGGTGACGAGGGCGGCAACGACCGTCGTCGCAAGGACCTTGCGCAGCATGAGCGGGCGGCTCGGCGCACCCGGCATAGAGCCGGGCTCAATCCACTCGCCGGTTTCCTCCTGGCTCCTGACGCCAAAGGGAAGCACCGCGAAAAGCGTGGCCCACCAGACAATGAAATAAATCGCAAGCCAACTGACAAAGCCCATCGATCTCCCTCCCCCGATCGGAATTTGGCGGCCAGAACAGATCCGTCTGCGGACAAAACGAACCCCGCCCCCAGATCGTTGTTATCACGCGGGCCCGGACGGATAACCGTTCCCCCGTCCCCCAACGTCCTCTAGGCCTGTTCCAGTTCGGTCAGCGTACCAAGAAAGTCCTTGGGATGCAGGAAGAGGACCGGTTTGCCGTGAGCACCGATCTTGGGCTCGCCATCGCCCAGCACCCGCGCCCCTTGGCTCACGAGGCGATCTCGCGCGGAGAGGATATCATCGACCTCGTAGCAGACGTGGTGGATGCCGCCGCTCGGATTTTTTTCAAGGAACTTTGCAATCGGCGAGTTTTCACCCAGCGGCTCCAGCAGCTCGATCTTGGTGTTCGGCAACTCGATGAAAACCGTGGTGACGCCGTGGTCCGGCTGCGGCGTTGCCTGCGAAACGTGTGCTCCCAGCGTATCGCGATAAACGGCCGTTGCCGCCTCGATATCGGGAACCGCGATAGCCACGTGATTGAGACGTCCGATCATTTGCGAATATTCTCCCCGATATTCCAAACACGTACTGCCCGGCCACTCCCGAGCCCGGCTCAAACGCGAGCCTGAAGCACCCTCCTGCAGACGGAAACGCCCGAACAGCAGGAAAACGATTCAGATCAATCGCTTGAACATAGGCCGATCGGTCGGATCGTTTCAATCCGACCGCCATCCGCTCAAGAACAGCGCCCGCGAGGGCTTCGCGGGCCACGTGGCTCAGTCGATCACACTCACGAGGATCTTGCACACGGGCTTTTTGCCCCAGCGCTGGACGACCGCCGCACGCGCCGCGCGCCGCGCGGCTTCGCGAACGAGTTCAGGATCCTTGCGGCGTTTGCGCGGGATGCTCTCCACTGCCCCCTCGATGGCATCGACGATGACATCCTCGAAGTCGTCGCCCTCCGCATCCACATCGGGCAGACCGAGAACGGCGACTTCGGTATCAGCGACGAAATTGCCCGCCTTGTCGAGCACGACACTGGCGATCACGACCCCTGCGAAACTCAGGCGGCGGCGCTCCGCAACGCCGGAGACTTCCGGCGCAACCAGCATCGTCCCGTCCATGACAAGGCGCCCGACGGGCACCTCGGCGATCGCTTCCGGCTTGCCGGGAGCCAGACGCAGCACGGTTCCGTTGTAACCGGACAGAACCGTCTTCACCCCCTGCTTGCGGGCAAAACGCGCGTGCGCCGCCAGATGCAAAGCCTCGCCATGCACCGGCACCGCTATCTGTGGCCGGATCAAACCGTAGAGCTCCTGCATCTCGCCAAGCCGAGGATGGCCCGAGACGTGAACCAGCCCGTCACGGTCGGTAACGACATTGATGCCGTCGGCGACGAGGCTGTTGATGATGGAATTCACCGCCCGCTCGTTGCCGGGGATGGTCCGCGAGGAAAAGATCACCATGTCACCGGAATTCAGGGTGATGGAACGATGATCGTCGCCGGCAATGCGCGCCAGCGCGGCGCGCGCCTCGCCCTGACTGCCGGTGCACAGCGCCAGCACCTTGTCGCGCGGCAGGTAGCCATAGGCCTCTTCATCGAGGAACGGCTTGACGCCTTCCATGTAGCCAAGCTCGGTCGCCACATCGACCGTGCGCTTCATCGCACGGCCGATCACGACCACATCGCGGTCGCATTCCTCGGCCGCCAGCGCCACCGACTTGAGCCTGGCGACGTTGGAGGCGAACGTCGTCACCGCGACGCGATGCTTGGCACCCCGGATGATTTCCGTAAGCGACTTGGCAACGTCCGCTTCGCTGGGGCTGACGCCCTCGCGCACGGCGTTGGTGGAATCGCTCACCAGGGCCAAGACCCCTTCCCCGCCGATTTCGCCCAGACGCTTCAGATCGATCGGTTTGCCGATGCCGGGCTGAGGATCAATCTTCCAGTCGCCGGAATGCAGGACAGTGCCCAGCTTGGTGCGTATCGCAAGCGCCGTCGGCTCGGGGATCGAGTGCGACATGGCCACGAGTTCGATATCGAACGGACCGACATCGAACCGCGCGCCCTGCTCGACCACATTGACCGGAATGTCGAGCCCGCCGTGCCCATAGACCTTGGCCTTGAGCAGGCCCGCGGTGAACGGCGTCACGTATAGCGGCGCCTGAAGGCGCGGCCAGAGATCCATCAGCGCTCCGTAGTGATCCTCGTGCGCATGCGTGATGACGATGCCGGCAAGATTCTTGCGCTCACCCTCGATGAAACGGATGTCGGGAAAGATGAGGTCGATGCCGGGAAGATCCGGGCCGGCGAAACTGACGCCGCAATCGACCATCAACCAGATGCGCGACTTGGCCGGACCGAAGCCGTAGAGCCCCATGTTCATGCCGATCTCGCCGACGCCGCCCAGCGGACAGAACACCAGTTCGGCAGTATCGGTCATGTGTTCTCCTTGTTTCGCTCGGCGGTGCGACTGAAAAAAACATCGCCTGCGGAAATCGTCATCGTACCGGAGTTCGTCTCCAGAAGAAGCCGTCCGTCTTCGTCGAGTGCGCTGAAGATGCCCTCGATCTCGCGGTCCGGCAGGCGCACTGTTACCGGAGCGCCGATCCCAACGCAACGCCGCAACCAAGCTGCTCTGATAGCGTCAAACCCTTTTCCCGCTTGCCATTCTTCCAAACGCGAGGCCATCGCTGCGGCAAGCCGGCTAAACATGTCGTCGGGCGTGACCCGATATCCCAGGGAGGCGAGATCAATGGTCGCGTAAAGCGCGTCGCCCGGGTGATGGCCACAATTGACACCGATACCGGCCACAACGACGAGACGCCCATCAGCCATATATTCGGATTCAAGCAGGATTCCAGAAATCTTGGCGCCGTTTACAAGCAGGTCGTTCGGCCACTTGAGCTTCACCAGGCCAAGACTTCCGGTTGCGGCCTCAACCGCATCGGCAAGCGCCACACAGCACACCATCGGAAGATCGCCGAGCCTTTCGGCAGGACAAGGGTCCGTCAACAAGAGCGAGGCGTAGAGGTTTCCCCGCTCCGAAACCCATGTTCTCCCCCTCCGCCCCCGACCTGCCGTCTGACAGGCGGCCGTCAGCCAAAGGCGACCAGGATCTCCTGCCCGCGCAGCCTGAAGTGCCTCGACACTGGTCGAACCGACTGTCTCCCGGTGTCTGCGCCGATATCCCGGCGCTGCGGCAACAGCCTTCGCTTCTTCTGCCAATCCCGCCTCAGAAGAACGTCTTGGCGGCAGTGCCGGCGGCGCCGACAAGCGGGCCGGCAATGGCGACGAAGAAGATGACGAAGACGCCGGCAAGGCCGAGTACGATCTTCAACTCGCTCGGCATCGGCACAAAGCCCGCCGCCGGCTCGTCGAAGTACATCACCTTGACGATGCGCAGATAGTAGAACGCGCTCACCACGCTGGTCAGCACACCGATAACGGCGAGAACATAGAAGCCGGCCTCGACGGCCGCGAGGAAGACGTAGAACTTGCCGAAGAAGCCGGCCAGCGGCGGAATGCCGGCGAGCGAGAACATCAGCATCGCAAGAAGAAACGCCATCATCGGATTGGTGCGCGACAGGCCGGAGAGGTCAGAAATGTCCTCGACCATGCCTTCCTTGCGCCGCATCGCCAGGATGCAGGCGAAGGTTCCGAGCGTCATCGCGAGGTAGATCGACATGTAGATGATCACACCGCGCACGCCTGCCTGGCTGCCTGCAACGAGCCCGACGAGCGCATAGCCCATGTGGCCGATGGAGGAATAGGCCATCAGCCGCTTGATGTTCTTCTGGCCGATCGCGGCAAACGCGCCGAGCACCATGGATGCGATGGAGACGAAGACGACAACCTGCTGCCATTCCATCGCCACCGGCTCGAAGGCGGTGATGACGATGCGGGTGATCATCGCCATGGCCGCGATTTTCGGAGCCGCCGCGAAATAGGCGGTGACCGGGGTCGGCGCGCCTTCGTAGACATCCGGCGTCCACATGTGGAACGGCACGGCGGAAATCTTGAAGACCATGCCAGCCAGGACGAAGACGAGACCGAATGTCAGACCGAGCGAGCCGCCATGCTGTGCCAACGTCTGGGCAATCGCGGCAAAGTCCGTCTGACCGGTGAACCCGTAGACCAGCGACATGCCATAAAGCAGCATGCCCGAAGACAGCGCGCCGAGAACGAAGTACTTCAGGCCCGCCTCGGTGGAGCGAACGGAATCCCGGTTGATCGAGGCCACCACGTAAAGTGACAGGCTCATCAGTTCCAAGCCGAGATACGCCGCGATCAGGTCATTCGCCGAGATGATCAGCATCATCCCCAGCGTGCCGAGCACGATCAGAACAGGATACTCGAAACGCTCGAACTTCTCTGCTCGCCCGTAGGCGACCGACATGGCGATCGCCAGGCCTGAACCGATCAGCGTCAGGATCTTCAGGTAACGCGCGAACGCGTCCTGAACGAAAGCGCCGCCGAACGTGGCGCCCTCCGCCGGCATGAACAGCAGGATTAAAGCGGCGAGCGCGATCAGCGCCGCCGACATTCCGGTTACGGCGGGCGTTGCCCGTTCGCCACCGAAGGCGCCGATCATCAACAGGACAAGGGCACCGACGGCCAGGAACAATTCCGGCAGCGCCGGCATCAGATCGGGCATGAGAGTGAGCTCAGGCTGCATCGCGGGTCTGCTCTACTGGACCACGACCAGCGCGGCGGTCTTTTGGGCCGTCTCGAGCGCTGCGTGGTAATTGGTGATCAGATGGTCGACCGAAGCGGCCGTCACGTTGAGGACCGGTGCCGGATAGAAACCGAACAGGATCGTCAGCGCGATCAGCGGCACCAGAATGACCTTTTCGCGCAACGAGAGGTCGAGGATCGACTTCAGGCTCTCCTTTTCCAGCGATCCGAAGACCACCCGGCGATAGAGAAAGAGCGCGTAGGCCGCCGACAGAATGATGCCGGTCGTTGCGAAGGTCGCGACCCAGGTGTTGGTCTCGAATGCCCCCATCAGGGTCAGGAATTCGCCAATGAAGCCGGAGGTGCCCGGCAGGCCGACATTGGCCATTGTGAACACCATGAAGGCCATCGCATACCAGGGCATCCGGTTGACGAGGCCGCCATAGGCCGAAATCTCACGGGTATGCATGCGGTCGTAGATGACCCCCACGCACAGGAACAGCGCGGCCGAAACGATGCCGTGCGAAAGCATCTGGAAGATGCCGCCCTGCACGCCCTGCGTGGTCATGGTGAAGATGCCCATGGTCACATAGCCCATGTGGGCGACGGAGGAATAGGCGATCAGCTTCTTCATGTCCTCCTGCGCCAGCGCCACGAACGAGGTGTAGACGATGGCGACGACCGACAAGGTGAAGATAAAGGGCGCGAAATAATCCGAGGCAACCGGGAACATCGGCAGCGAGAACCGCAGGAAGCCGTACCCGCCCATCTTCAACAGGATACCCGCCAGAATGACGGAACCTGCCGTCGGCGCCTCGACGTGAGCATCGGGCAACCAGGTGTGTACCGGCCACATCGGCATCTTCACCGCAAACGAGGCGAAGAAGGCGATCCATAACCAGAACTGCATTTCCGGCGAAAACGAATGCTGGAGCAGTGTCTGGATGTCCGTTGTGCCGGCGTCCCAGTACATCGCCAGGATAGCGACCAGCATCAGGAGCGAGCCTGTCAGCGTATAGAGGAAGAACTTGAAGCTGGCATAGACACGCCGCTTACCGCCCCACACGCCGATGATCAGGAACATCGGGATCAGCCCGCCTTCGAAGAAGACGTAGAAGACCAGCAGATCGAGCGCACAGAACACGCCGATCATCAACGCTTCCAGCACGAGGAAGGCGATCATGTATTCCTTCACGCGGATCTGCACGGCGTTCCAGCTCGCCAGGATGCAGAAAGGCATGAGGAAGGTGGTGAGGATGACGAACAGCATGGAAATGCCGTCGACACCCATCTTGTAACCGATCTTGCCGTCGAGCCAGTCGACGCTGTCGACCATCTGGAAACCGGGGTTCGACGGATCGAAGCCGGCCCAGATGAACAGCGAGACGAGGAAAGTGAAGCCCGTCGTCAGCAGCGCCACCATGCGCATGTTGTTCTTGGCGCTGTCGTCGTCTCCCTGGACGACAAGCACGAACAGCGCGCCAACCAGCGGCAGTACCGTGACGATTGTGAGCAGAGGCCAGTCGTTCATCAGTGAGCTCCCCCGCCCGCAAACATGGTCCAGGTAACAAGTAGCGCGACGCCGATCAGCATGGCGAAGGCATAGTGGTAGATGTAGCCGGTCTGCAGCCGCACCACGCGGGCGGTGACATCCTGCACAAGGGTCGAGATCCCGTCGGGACCGAAGCCGTCGATGACAGTGCCGTCACCGCGCTTCCACAGGAAGCGTCCGAGTTTCATGGCCGGGCGCACGAACAGGAAGTCATAGAGCTCGTCGAAGTACCACTTGTTGAGCAGGAACTTGTAGAGCCCGTCGTGGCGTGCGGCCAGCCGCTTCGGCGCGTCCGGAGCCTTGATATAGAAGTACCAGGCGACCACGAGGCCGATCACCATCATCACGAAGGGAGACCATTTCACCCACTGCGGGACATGGTGCATCTCTTCGAGCACATGGTTGTCCGCCGACATGAAGAGCGCCGTCTTCCAGAATTCGCCCTGATGATGACCAATGAAGGAGCCGGAGAAGACGAAGCCGGCAACAAGCGCGCCGAGCGCCAGAACCATCAGCGGAACCGTCATCACCGGCGGGGATTCATGGACATGCTTCATCACATCGACGGAGGCGCGCGGCTTGCCGTGGAAGGTGAGGAAGATGAGCCGCCAGGAGTAGAAGGACGTCATCAGCGCGGCGATCACCGTCATCCAGAAACCGTACTGGGCGAAGGCGTTGTCGCCAACGAATGCCGCCTCGATGATCGCGTCCTTGGAAAAGTAGCCGGCGGTCAGGGGGAAGCCGGTCAGCGCAAGGGTGCCGACGATCATCATCCAGTAGGTAAGCGGAATGTGCTTTCTCAAGCCCCCCATCTTGCGCATGTCCTGCTCGTCGGAGACAGCGTGGATAACCGAACCGGCACCGAGGAACAGCAGCGCCTTGAAGAAGGCGTGCGTGAAGAGATGGAAAACACCGACCCCGTAGGCGCCGACACCCAGCGCCACGAACATGTAGCCGAGCTGCGAACAGGTCGAATAGGCGATGACGCGCTTGATGTCGGTCTGTACGAGGCCGATCGTGGCCGCGAAGAAGGCCGTGGTCGCGCCGATGAACGTCACGAAGGTCAGCGCCGTGTGCGACAGCTCGAAGAGCGGCGACAGGCGCGCGACCATGAAGACGCCGGCGGTCACCATGGTGGCTGCGTGGATCAGCGCGGAAACGGGCGTCGGGCCTTCCATCGCATCCGGCAGCCAGGTGTGTAGCAGGAACTGCGCCGACTTGCCCATGGCGCCCATGAATAGCAGCAGGCAGACGACTGTCATTGCCGTGGCCGGCTCGTAGGGCGTGCCGAGGAACGTCAGCACCGCCCCGCCCCCTTCGGCGCCACTTTCGACGAAGCCCTGCGCATTGGCGAAGATCGTGGCGAGATTGACGCTGTCGAAGAGATAGTAAACACCGAAGATGCCCAGCGCGAAACCGAAGTCACCGATGCGGTTGACCACGAACGCCTTCATGGCGGCCGCGTTGGCCGAAGGCCGCTGATACCAGAAGCCGATCAGCAGGTAGGAGGCAAGGCCCACCCCTTCCCAGCCGAAGAACATCTGCACCAGGTTGTCCGAGGTCACCAGCGTCAGCATCGCGAAGGTGAAAAGCGACAGGTAGGCGAAGAAACGCGACTTGTGCGGATCGTGGTGCATGTACCCGATCGAGTAGACGTGAACGAGCGCGGACACCGTGTTGACCACCACCAGCATGACAGCGGTCAGCGTATCGACGCGGATGGCCCATTGCACATCAAGCGCACCAGAGACGATCCAGGTCGCGATCGGGATGATCTGCGTTTCCCCGTCGCCCAGACCGACGGAGATGAACGCGACCCATGACAAGATCGCCGCAATGATCAGGAAGCCGCTGGTGATATATTCCGACGCCTTGGCGCCGATCACCCGACCGAAAATGCCCGCAACCAGGAAGCCCAGGAGCGGCAGCAGGACGATTGCCGTGTACATGCCGCGTTAGCCTTTCATCAGATTGATGTCTTCCACCGCGATCGAACCGCGGTTTCGGAAGTAGACGACGAGGATGGCGAGGCCGATGGCGGCCTCGGCGGCTGCGACGGTGAGAACCAGCAGCGCGAAGATCTGGCCGACCAGGTCACCCAGATAGTGGGAGAAGGCGACCAGATTGATGTTGACGGCCAGCAGCAGCAATTCCACGGACATCAGGATGATGATGACGTTCTTGCGGTTCAGAAAGATGCCGAACACGCCGAGCGTGAACAGGATCGCTGCAACGGAAAGATAGTGTGACAGTCCGATTTCCATTGTCTTCGCCCTGACGGTGATCCGTCCCTCTTTGATTTCTTCGGGTCCGGCGACCTTGATCGCCGCATGTCTTGTCTCAAATGCCCTTGCCGGATTCGACCTTGCGAACCTCAATGGCGGTATTGGGATCGCGACCCACCTGCTCGGAGATGTTCTGGCGCTTCGCGTAAGCCTTGTGCCTGAGCGTGAGCACGATCGCACCGATCATCGCCACCAGAAGCACCAGTCCGGCGATCTGGAAGAAGAAGATGTAACGCGTATAGAGAACCGCACCGATCGCTTCGGTATTCGACATCTCGGCCAGCGCCGGGATGGGGGTCGTGGGCGCCGCGATGATATCGGGAGAAATCGTCCAGCCTCCCAGCACGACCAGCAGCTCGATCAGCAGGATGATCCCCACCAGCGCGCCAATGGGCAGGTACTGCAGAAACCCTTGGCGGAGCTCGACGAAATCGACGTCCAGCATCATCACGACGAACAGGAACAGCACCGCCACCGCGCCGACATAGACGACGATCAGAATGAGTGCGAGGAACTCCGCCCCCAGCATCAGGAACAACCCGGCGGAATTGAAGAACGCCAGGATCAGAAACAGCACCGAATGCACCGGATTGCGCGCGGAGATGACCATGAAGGCCGAGGCTACCGTTACCGCGGCGAACAGGTAGAAGAAGAATGCGTGAAGGATCATCTCGGTGTGCCCCTGTAGGCCTTGTCTCGTCTGCGGACTTCAGAGCCACTCTCGGCTCCTCTCGCCCGTCCCTCCGCGGCCATCAGACCGCCCGCCCCGCCCTTATCGGTAGGGCGCGTCCATTTCGATATTGCGAGCGATCTCGCGCTCCCAGCGGTCGCCGTTTTCCAGCAGCCGCTCCTTGGAGTAGTAGAGCTCCTCGCGCGTTTCCGTCGCGAATTCGAAGTTCGGCCCTTCCACGATCGCATCGACCGGGCAGGCTTCCTGACAAAAGCCACAGTAGATGCACTTGACCATGTCGATGTCGTAGCGCGTCGTGCGTCGCGTACCGTCATTGCGCTTGGGGCCCGCCTCGATGGTGATCGCCTGGGCCGGGCAGATCGCTTCGCACAGCTTGCAGGCGATGCAGCGTTCCTCGCCGCTCGGATAGCGGCGCAACGCATGTTCGCCCCGGAAGCGCGGGCTCACCGGTCCCTTCTCGAAGGGATAATTGATCGTCGGCTTCGGCTTGAAGAAATACCGCATCGACAGAAAAAACGCCGATACGAACTCCTTCAAGAACAGCGATTTCGCGGCCTGGTCCAGTCTCATGTCCGCGCCTTTCCTCACTCTTTGTGCCGCGTTGCCGGCAGCATCGGTTCAGCTTCTCAACCAGCGAGCGATGCGCCCGCCAGGTAGCCGATGACCGGGAAGCCCAGCATCGCGATCACAAACAGGATCTTGAGCACAAGATCCGTGTTGCGTTCGAGCCAGTCGGCGAATGGGGCCGCCTGACCCGGTTTTCGTTTTCTCTGCTCCGCCCGGACATAGCCGGCCATGAGCTTGTAGTCGATCCAACCCAGATAGAGCCCGATGGCCGCGCCGACGATCCCCGCAAGCGAAAGTGCCATCGGCAACTCCTAGTTCGGCGCCCAGCCCATCACCATCAGGACGAGAGCAACGATGAACACCATCGCGAGCGAGAGCGGCAGGAAGACCTTCCAGCCCAGCCGCATCAGCTGGTCGTAGCGATAGCGCGGCACCATGGCCTTCACCATCGCGAACATGAAGAACACGAGAAGCGCCTTGATCAGGAACCAGACGATCCCCGGCACCCAGGTGAACGGAGCGAAATCGAGCGGCGGCAGCCAACCACCCATGAACAGGATGGTCGTCATCGCGCACATCAGCGAGATCGCCGCATATTCGCCCAACATGAACATCATGTACGGTGCGGATCCGTATTCGACCATGAAGCCGGCGACGAGTTCGGATTCCGCCTCCGGCAGGTCGAACGGCGGCCGGTTCGTCTCCGCAAGCGCGGAGATGAAGAAGACCACGAACATCGGGAACAGCGGCAGCCAGTACCAGTTCAGGAATGCCAGCCAGGGAACGCCCAGAAGCGTCGCCAGCCCATGGGTGCGCTGCGCCTCTACGATCTCGGAAAGGTTCAGCGTTCCGGCGCACATCAGCACCGTTACGATGACGAAGCCGATGGACACCTCGTAGGAAACCATCTGCGCCGCGGACCGAAGCGCGCCGAGGAAGGCGTATTTCGAGTTCGACGCCCATCCGCCCATAACCACGCCGTAAACCTCCAGCGAGGAAATGGCGAAGATGTAGAGGATGCCGACGTTGATGTCCGCGATCACCCAGTTGTGGGCGACCGGCACGACCGCCCAGGTTGCCAGCGCCAGTGTCACGCTCAGCAGCGGTGCCAGCAGGAACACGCCCTTGTTCGCACCGGCCGGGATAACCGGCTCCTTGAGCACGAACTTGATCAGGTCCGCGAAGCTCTGGAAAAGGCCCCACGGCCCCACCACGTTCGGGCCGCGCCGGATCTGCACGGCCGCCCAGATCTTGCGGTCGGCATAGAGCACGTAGGCGATGATCACCAGCAGCACGACGAGCAGCAAAAGGCTCTCGGCCACCATGAGAATGAAGGGAAAACCGTATGTGTTCCAGAAGTCGATCATACCCGGTGTCCGTCCCTCATTCGGCCGCGTCGAGCGCGCGTTCAGCTGCCAACGCCGAGCACTGGGCCATGATGGCCGAGGCGCGTGCGATCGGATTGGTGAGATAGAAGTCCCTCACCGGCGACATGAACGGATCGGATCCCAGACGGGCTCCGCCGGCCGTGATCTTGCCCACATCCGCAGCGTTGCCAGGCGCGATTTCATCGAGTTCCGCCATGTGCGGGAATTCGGCAAAGAGCACCGTACGAAGAGCCGCCAGCGAGTCATACCCAAGTGTCTTGCCGAGCTTGGCCGACAGGGCACGCAGGATAGCCCAATCCTCGCGAGCATCTCCCGGAGGGAAGGCCGCGCGCGAGGTCGCCTGAACCCGCCCCTCGGTGTTGACGAACAGCCCGCTCTTTTCCGTATAGGCCGCGCCCGGCAGAATGATATCGGCGCGGTGCGCACCGGCATCGCCGTGGGTACCGATATAGACGACGAGGGCATCGCCAAACTGCGTCATGTCGATTTCATCGGCGCCCAGCAGGAACACCACGTCGAGATCGCCCTTGCCGGCCGCCTGCATGATGTCGGCCGTCCCGAGACCGCCCTCGCCCGGCACAAAGCCAATATCGAGGCCACCGACCCTTGCAGCCGCCGTGTGCAGCACGTTGAAGCCGTTCCAGTCATCGGAAAGCGCACCGACGGCCTTTGCAAGCTTCGCGGCGTTGGAGAGCACGGCCGCGCCGTCCTTGCGTGCCAGAGCGCCCTGCCCGACGATAATCAGCGGACGTTCCGCAGTCTTGAGCACTTCGGCAAAAGCGAGCTTGCCAGCAACAAGATCCGCCAGCGATTGAGGTCCGGCTCCGAGGAAATCGTAGTCGTAGGTCAGATCCGCCTGCTCACCGATAACGCCGATCTTGAGGTCGCCGCGCCGCCAGCGCTTGCGGATACGCGCATTCAGAACAGAGGCTTCCTTGCGCGGATTGGAACCGATGATCAGGATCGCATCCGCGTCCTCGATGCCATCGATCGTCGAATTGAAGAGATAGGACGACCGACCAAAAGCGGGAGAGAGTGCGGCTCCATCCTGACGGCAGTCCATGTTCGGCGAGCCGAGGCTTTCCAACAGCTGCTTGAGCGCGAACATTTCTTCCACACTCGCCATATCGCCGGCGATCGCGCCGATGCGCTTGCCGTCGACACCCTTGAGCTTCGCCGCAATGGCATCGAACGCCGTGTTCCAGTCGGCAGCCTTGAACTTTCCCTCGACCTTCACGTAGGGCCGGTCGAGACGCTGGGTCTTCAGGCCGTCAAAGATGAAGCGTGTCTTGTCGGAGATCCACTCCTCGTTCACCGCCTCATTGAGACGCGGCAGAACACGCATCACTTCGCGACCACGGGTATCCACGCGAATGGCGGAACCTACCGCGTCCATGACATCTACGGACTCGGTCTTGGTCAGTTCCCACGGCCGCGCCTTGAACGCGTAAGGCTTGGAGGTCAGCGCTCCGACAGGGCAGAGATCGATGACATTCCCCTGCAACTCGGACGTGAGAGCCGCTTCCAGATAGGTCGTGATCTCGGCATCCTCACCACGGCCGATCAGGCCAAGCTCGGAAATACCGGCGACTTCCGTCGTGAAGCGAACGCAGCGGGTGCAGTGGATGCACCGCGTCATGATCGTCTTCACCAGCGGACCGATGTACTTGTCCTCAACGGCACGCTTGTTCTCGTGGAAGCGCGATGCGTCGATGCCGTAGGCCATCGCCTGGTCCTGCAGATCGCACTCGCCGCCCTGATCGCAGATCGGGCAGTCGAGCGGATGGTTGATCAGCAGGAACTCCATCACGCCTTCGCGCGCCTTCTTGACCATCGGCGACTTGGTCTCCACGACCGGCGGCTCGCCGTTGGGGCCGGGCCGCAAGTCGCGGACGGACATGGCGCAGGAAGCAGTCGGCTTCGGCGGCCCGCCCTTCACTTCCACAAGGCACATGCGGCAGTTGCCGGCGATCGACAGGCGATCATGGAAGCAGAAACGCGGTACTTCGGCGCCAGCCTCCTCACACGCCTGAAGCAGCGTGTATTCGGCCGGGACCTCGATTTCTTTTCCGTCGACGATGAGTTTGGCCATCACTTCTCGGCCCCGCCTGTCGTGTTGGTTTCCTTCCACGCTGCCAGCAGCGCGGATACTTCGATCCCGTCGATCGTCATGCCCTCAAGGCGGCAACCGACGACGGCCGCCCCCGCCAGATTGGCCTTGCTAACGCTCATGCCCGACAGGTTCGCGTCGTTCACCGTCCATCCGGACATGTTCATGTCCTCGAACGTACAGCCTGACAGATTGATGTTGTGGAACTTGCTGCCCGACATGTTCACGTTCTCGTAGCGACTGCCGGACAGGTTCACATCATCGAAGACCGATCCGGAAAGATCGCTGTGTGTCACGCTGATGCGGTGTTTTTCATCGTGGATCTTCATGACGCTACTCCGCCGCCGCCAACGGCGCTTCCGCCGGCTTGGCATTGCGCGTGAATTCGTCAATGCGCTGCTCGATCTCGGGGCGGAAGTGGCGGATCAGACCCTGGATCGGCCAGGCCGCCGCATCGCCGAGCGCACAGATGGTGTGGCCCTCGACCTGCTTGGTGACGTTGAACAGCGTGTCGATCTCGCTCTTCTGCGCCTCACCGCGGGCCATGCGTTCCATCACGCGCCACATCCAGCCGGTTCCTTCCCGGCAGGGCGTGCACTGACCGCAACTCTCGTGCTTGTAGAAATACGCGATCCGCGCGATCGCCTTGATGACGTCCGTGGACTTGTCCATCACGATCACCGCCGCCGTGCCAAGGCCCGACTGCTTGCCGCGCAACGTATCGAAATCCATGTCGAGTTCGTCGCATTCGGAAGCCGGCAGAAGAGGCACCGACGAACCACCCGGAATGATGGCCTTCAGGTTGTCCCAGCCGCCCCGAATGCCACCGCAATGCCTCTCGACAAGCTCGCGGAAGGGAATGCCCATCTCCTCTTCCACCACGCAGGGACGCTCCACGTGGCCGGAGATCGCGAAAAGCTTGGTACCGGTATTGTTCGGCTTGCCGAGCCCGGAGAACCATGACGCGCCCCGGCGCAGGATCGTGGGAGCGACAGCTATCGATTCCACGTTGTTCACCGTGGAGGGGCAGCCATAAAGACCGACATTGGCCGGGAAAGGCGGCTTCAGCCGTGGCTGGCCCTTCTTGCCTTCCAGGCTTTCCAGCAACGCCGTCTCCTCGCCGCAGATATAGGCACCTGCGCCGTGATGGACGATGATGTCGAAGTCCCAGCCATTCTTGTTGTTCTTACCGATCAGCTTCGCCTCATAGGCCTGATCGATCGCAGCCTGCAGACGCTCGCGTTCACGGATGAACTCGCCGCGCACGTAGATGAAGGCCGTATGCGCTCTCATCGCGAAACCGGCGATCAGGCACCCTTCCACCAGATGGTGAGGGTCGTGACGCAGGATCTCGCGGTCCTTGCAGGTACCGGGCTCGGATTCGTCGGCATTGACCACAAGATAATGCGGCCGTTCACCAACTTCCTTGGGCATGAAAGACCATTTCAGTCCTGTCGGAAAGCCGGCACCGCCGCGCCCGCGCAGGCCCGACGCCTTCATCTGTTCGATGATCCAGTCGCGGCCCTTTTCCAGAATGGCCTTGGTGCCATCCCACTGGCCGCGCTGCATAGCGCCCTTCAGCCCCCAATCGTGAAGGCCGTAGACATTGGTGAAGATGCGGTCTTGATCCTTCAGCATCGCCTCACCCCTTGCTCGTCGGCACGTCGCCGGCTTCGACACGCTTTGAGAACTCGGTTTCCTCGCCGGCCGCCAGGGCCTTGGCCTGTTCCACCCAGTTCTCGCGCTCGATCCGGCCGCGGAATGTCAACTTGCCGTCGATCCAGTTCTTCTCCACATCGCCCCAAGAGGCGATCTGGTCGAAATGAAAAACACCGAGATCGTTCAGCATACCTTCAATTTTTGAGCCCAAGCCTTTGATCTTCTTGAGATCGTCGGCTTTTCCGCCGCGCGGCGCCTTGAGAAGCTCAGGCTGCCCCTCCTCCGTCTCGGCGGCAGCCTTTGCGGCAGCCTTTGACGGTGTCTTGGCGGAAGCTGCTTTGGCGGCAGGCTTGCTGACCGGCTCCGCCTTGCCGGACGAAACCGCCTTTGCCGGCCTGGAGCCGACGCCGCCATTCATCGGCGCGCCGCCCGGCCCGCCATTGATCGAAGCCCCGGCGAAAACCCGAGAGGCCGCCTCGGCGCCGTTCACCACATGGGGAAGCGGATCAGCGCCCTTGGTATCGTCCTTGATCTCACCGAGCGTCGTCGCCCCTTCCAGAGGCGCCGCGAAGCGTCTGCCATTGGCGGGACCCGGCACCACGTCCTTGCCCGCCGCGATATCATCGAGCAGCTTCTCGAAATCTTCCGGCGTCAGATCCTCGTAGGTGTCCTTCCAGATCTGCACCATCGGCGCGTTGGAGCACGCACCGAGACACTCGACCTCTTCCCACGAGAAATTGCCGTCTTGGGACAAATCATGCGCATGAGCCGCGATCTTCTTCTTGCAGACCGCGATCAGACCGTCCGATCCGCGCAGCATGCACGGTGTCGTCCCGCAGACCTGCACATGCGCCTTCTTGCCCACGGGCGAGAGCTGGAACATGGTGTAAAAGGTGGCGACCTCGAGCACGCGGATATAGGGCATCCCGAGGAGATCGGCGACGCAGCGGATCGCCGGTTCAGGCAGCCAGCCGTCGTGCTGTTCCTGAGCGCGCCACAGGATCGGGATCACGGCCGAGGCCTGACGGCCTTCCGGATACTTCGCGATCTGCGCGTTCGCCCACTCCAGATTCTCGGGCGTCAGCGCGAAATCGGCAGGCTGTTCGGGGTGGAGGCGACGAACTGTCATTTTACCGGTCAACCTCTCCAAACACGATATCGAGCGAGCCGAGAATTGCCGAGACGTCGGCGAGCTGGTGGCCCTGACAAATGAAATCCATCGCCTGAAGATGCGCGTAGCCAGGCGCCTTGATCTTGCAGCGATACGGCTTGTTGGTGCCATCGGAAACCAGATAGACGCCAAATTCGCCCTTCGGCGCCTCGACGCAGGAATAGGTCTCGCCTTCCGGCACGTGGTAGCCCTCGGTGTATAGCTTGAAGTGGTGGATGAGCCCTTCCATGGAACGCTTCATCTCACCGCGCTTGGGCGGCACCACCTTGCCATCGCGCGAGGAAACGGGGCCACGCTCCACGGTCAGCTTCTCCAGGCACTGCTTCATGATCCGGATGGACTGACGCATCTCTTCCATACGGATGAGATAACGGTCGTAACAGTCGCCGTTCTTGCCGACGGGAATGTCGAACTCGAGTTCGGGATAGCACTCGTAAGGCTGGCTCTTGCGCAGATCCCAGGTCGCGCCCGAGCCACGCACCATCACGCCGGAAAAACCCCACTTCCAGCAATCCTCAAGGGTGACGACGCCGATATCGACATTGCGCTGCTTGAAGATGCGGTTTTGGGTGATCAGTCCGTCGATATCGGCGAGCGCATCAAGGAACGGATCGCAGAAATCCCAGATATCATCGAGCAGTGCCGGAGGCAGATCCTGATGGACGCCGCCCGGGCGGAAATAGGCCGCATGGAGGCGCGCGCCGCAGGCCCGCTCGTAGAAGACCATGAGCTTTTCGCGCTGTTCGAACCCCCAAAGCGGCGGAGTGAGCGCGCCGACATCCATCGCCTGCGTGGTGACGTTCAGCAGGTGATTGAGAATGCGCCCGATCTCGGAATAAAGGACACGGATAAGCTGGCCGCGCCTGGGCACCTCTATACCCAGAAGCTTTTCGACAGCCAGCGCAAAGGCATGTTCCTGATTCATCGGCGCGACGTAGTCGAGCCGATCAAAATAGGGCACGGACTGAAGATAGGTCTTGTATTCGATCAGCTTCTCGGTGCCGCGGTGCAGCAGGCCGATGTGAGGATCAACCCGGGTGACGAGTTCGCCGTCAAGCTCCAGCACGAGACGCAAAACGCCATGCGCCGCCGGATGCTGCGGACCGAAATTGATATTGAAGTTACGGACCTGCGCCTCGGCCATCGGATCGCCTCAGTTGGTCTTGGCTTTCTCATCGCCGGGAAGCACGTAGTCAGTGCCTTCCCAGGGCGAGAGAAAGTCGAAATTGCGGAATTCCTGATTGAGCCGGACAGGCTCGTAGACAACCCGCTTCTGCTCGTCGTCGTAACGAACCTCGACGAAACCCGTGAGCGGAAAGTCCTTCCTCAGCGGGTGACCGTCGAAACCGTAATCGGTGAGGATGCGGCGCAGATCGGGATGGCCCGTGAACAGCACCCCATACATGTCGTAAACCTCACGCTCGAACCAGTCGGCGCTGGGGAAAATCGATGTGACCGAAGGCACTGGACGGGCTTCATCCGTCATGACCTTCACCCGGATCCGCAGGTTCTGGCGCGGGCTCAGGAAATGGTAGACGACGTCGAAACGCTGCGGCCGCGTCGGCCAGTCGACACCGCAAATGTCCGTGAGATTGACGAACTGGCAGCGAACGTCATCGCGCAGAAAGCGGATCGTCTCAACGATCGATTCCACTGCTACGCGAACCGTAAGCTCCCCGTAGGCAACATCAAATCCAAGCACATCTTCGCCGCGGACTTGCGAGATGTATTCGCCTAGCTCCTGAAGCGTCTCGTCCATCGTGTCTGGAACCTGTGCGTCGTCGAGTGAGAAACTACCGTTCGATCGTGCCGGTACGGCGAATTTTCTTCTGCAGAAGCAGCACGCCGTAAAGAAGCGCCTCGGCTGTCGGAGGGCAGCCGGGAACGTAGATGTCGACCGGTACCACGCGATCACAGCCGCGCACCACCGAATAGGAATAGTGATAGTAGCCGCCGCCATTGGCGCACGAGCCCATCGATATGACGTAACGCGGCTCGGGCATCTGGTCGTAGACCTTGCGCAGCGCCGGCGCCATCTTGTTGGTAAGCGTGCCTGCCACAATCATCACGTCGGACTGGCGGGGGCTGGCGCGCGGCGCGAAGCCGAAGCGCTCCACATCATAGCGCGGCATTGAAAGCTGCATCATCTCGACCGCGCAGCACGCAAGACCGAAGGTCATCCACATCAGCGAGCCCGTTCGCGCCCACTGGATCAGATTGTCGGTCGACGTGACGAGAAAGCCCTTGTCAGCGAGCTCGTCATTCATGTCGAGGAAAAACGGATCGTCGGAACCAACCGGCTTGCCGGTGTTCGGATCGATTATCCCCTTGGGCTTTTGCGCCACCAGGGCTTCGGATGCGCTCAATCCCATTCCAGCGCTCCCTTCTTCCATTCGTATATGAAGCCGATCGTCAACACGGCAAGGAACACCATCATCGACGTGAAGCCGTACCAGCCGAGCTTGCCGAAAGTAATGGCCCACGGAAACAGAAAGGCAACCTCAAGATCGAAGATGATGAAAAGAATGGCAACCAGATAGAACCGGATGTCGAACTTCATGCGCGCATCGTCGAACGCATTGAAGCCACACTCATACGCCGAGTTCTTTTCTGCATCGGGGCTCTTGAAGGCAAGCAGGAATGGCGAAACGAGAAGGGCCAGACCAATGACGAGCGAAATCCCGATGAAGACGACGATTGGCACGTAGTCTTTCAGAAGATCTTCCATGGTCGAACATCCTTGCGCGTTGGTTCGGTCTAACCGCGCGGAGCCGGATTGGGAGAGGTGCGGGCGGAGAACCCGCAGCGCGACCCGGCCGGCATTCCGAACCGCCTCCCAGAATGGGCAGCGCGGCCGAGGCGCGACCGCACGCTTATCCCACTGGTTCTAACGTGGCAAGTCCCCTGCGGACGTTGATATCCGCGAGTTGACTGTATCTTGCCGCAGCGCACCACCACCAGCCGCAGAATTACGCGGTCGATACAGAATTTGCGAAATTTCCATAAGTGTCGCCACCGTGGCTGGCGCCGGGGCATGAAACACCTTCCTCAGGAGACGACTCAGAAAAGAATCCATCGCCTGTTCAATTACTTGAGTAAATTACTCAAGTTTAAAGCCACCGGGCTCCACACAAGGATGCCGCCCCTTCCCCGATCCAGGTCCGAACCAGAGAGCGGATCGCACGCTTCAGACCTGCGATATGGACCGACAGCACAGTATGCGCGCGACGACATTCAAGCGATTGAAGTATCGAAGGAGAACATGAAAGGGGGGATGTCCGGCCGTTCTACACGGCGCCGCGCCACTTCCCTTACTTGATTGGACCCTCAAGGGTTCCAGTGGGAAGTGGCGCGAGTGACGGGGCTCGAACCCGCGACCTCCGGCGTGACAGGCCGGCACTCTAACCATCTGAGCTACACCCGCGTTTCGAAGCGGCTGGCCGCTGCGAAGTGGGCTCGATGTACGGCGCGGTGCATCGGAAGTCAAGCGCCCGGAAAATCCGGCCGCGTCATTTTGACAAAAACTTTTCGTCCCGAGCCCGAGAAGCGACGTTTTTCCTCGCAATTCCGGGATCTTACACCTGTGGATAATTGCCACTCATCGCAATCTAGGCATCTTTTCCCAATACCGAGCCACACACGTATTGCTACCCATTGCATTTGCGCTTAGCCCGCAATCTTTCCTTAATTTACTCTCCCTTATGATCAAACGCTCATCGATCACCTAATATTGGCGCCTTCTCTGGAGCTATAAATGCCCATCCGAACCCCCCGCTCTCTCTCGGGAAAACTCTACGGCCTCGTCGTATTCTTCACTCTCTGTTTTGTCGTGATGCTGGCCTACCAGATGTACGCATTGTACACTAATCTGGAAGCGTTCAAGCGTACAGAGATCCGAAGCGTCGTCGAATCCGCGAAGAGTATTGCGGTCGCTTACGGACAGCGCGCCGAATCCGGCGAGATGTCTGACGAAGAAGCCCGTGCCCGCGCGCTCGCAGCCATTCGCGCAATCCGCTACAACGGAAAAAACTACGTTTTCATCTACCAGTCCGACGGCAACACCGTCCTGCGCCCCACGCGGCCCGAGCAGGAAGGCACCAGCCGATTTGACGTCAAGGATCCCGCCGGTCGCCACTATGTGCGCGATTTCATCAACGCGGCGACCGTTTCCGGCGGCGGATATGTGAACTATGGCTGGGAATCGCCGAAGAAGAAGACGTTCCAGAAAACCAGCTACATCGCCTACTACAAGCCGTGGGACTGGGTGTTCGGCTCAGGCGTCCTGATGGTCGACATGGAAACAATCTTCTGGAGCGAAGCCGTCAAGAGCGCGGGCCTGACGCTTGTCTTCATGGGCATCTCGCTCGCCCTCGCCTTCCTGCTCGCCCGTTCGCTCGCGAAACCCATTCGCCGGCTTAACCAGCAGATGGAAGCGATCGCCAACGACGTCCTGGAACATGAGGTTGAAGGCGTAGAGCGCACAGACGAAATCGGAGAGATGAGCCGCGCCGTGGCAGTCTTCCGAACGAACGCGCTGGAACGCCATCGCCTGGAGGGACTGAGCGCGGAAGCGCGCGCCGCGCGCGAGCAACGTCAGAACCAGATCGAGGCCATGATCACGGACTTCAAGGTGGACGTTGAAAACGCGCTCGACGTGGTCAACCAGAACTCCGGTCGGCTCGATGATGCGGCGAAATCGCTGAAGGCCAATGCGGCTCATACGGAAAGCAGCGCCGCGGATGCCTCGCAGGCTTCCGAAAGGGCCAGCCAGAACGTGCAGACCGTGGCATCTGCCGCCGAGGAACTGGCCGCGTCGATCGGCGAGATCACACGTCAGGTCTCTCAGAGCAACGAGGTGGTTTCCAAGGCGACCTCAAGCGCCAAGCAGTCGAACGCCAAGGTGGCAAGCCTCGACGAGGCGGCGCAAAAGATCGGTGAGGTCGTCAGTCTCATTCAGGCCATCGCCGAACAGACGAACCTGCTCGCCCTCAACGCCACGATCGAAGCCGCGCGTGCAGGCGAAGCCGGCAAGGGTTTCGCTGTCGTTGCTGCGGAAGTCAAGGAACTGGCCAACCAGACCTCCAAGGCGACAGAAGAAATCTCCGCCCACGTCGGCGCCATTCAAGGCTCCACTAAGGAAACAGTGGAAGTGATCGAGCAGATCGCCGCGATCATGGAGGAAGTGAACGGCTACACGACAGCTATCGCCGATGCCGTTGAGCAACAGGGACTTGCGACCGCGGAGATCTCGGAAAACGTCCAGGCGGCCGCGTCCGGCACGCGCAAGGCCAGCGACAACATGATTCAGCTGACCAACACTGCGACCGACACCACACGCACGGCCGAGTTCGTACTCGACGCCTCCGGGCAGATGTCTTCAAGTACCGCGGATCTGAGCAAGCGCATCAATCACTTCCTCAGCCGCGTTGCCACCACCTGAACGAGATCGTGTCATAAAGGGCCGATTGAAAGACCGGCCATACGTAACGCCCCTGACCGCCGCGAGCCTCTCGCGGCGGTCTTTTCATTTTTAACTTCAGACATGGAAAACCCGACCGCTCGTTCACTGACACTGCATCATCGATACGATCTCGCTGAAGCTCAGGTTGGCCGCCCCTTGCGGCGCGCTGCGCCATCCCAAACTGCCATTTGCGTTCAGGCGGCTTTGCTTTTGGCGGCATGGGCGGCGATGGCATCCATAAGCGGTGGAGACAGGCAGTCATAGGGCTCCAGGCCGAGCTCGTGCAGACGCCCGCGAATCTCGCCCATGCGCTCCGCCGGTGTTCCCGTTTCGATGATGGATGACACGAAGGCGGCGAATTGCGGGGGCGACCAGCCGCTTTCGTCTGACAGTTCGGTGTGGACGAAATCCAGACCGTAGAATGGATGCTCGGAATTCTCGATGCGGCCGAACATGTGCACGCCGCATTCCCGACAGGCATGACGCTGGATTGCGGCGGCAGGATCGACGATCTGTAGCTTGTCGCCGTTTGCAATCACCTCGACCTTGTCACGGGACACGACCGCGATCTGGGCAAACAGCGCACCACGCGGCTTCCAGCACTTGCTGCACCCACAGACATGATTATGTGCGGTCTGGGCGCTCACCCGCACCTTCACCGGATTGCTCTTGCAGTGGCAGGTCAGAACTCCGCCGTTGAAGTTTGCAGATCCCGGCTTCACCCCACCATCGACGGCAGGATGTATTTTGACATGGGCGTAGCGGGGCGCCTTCGTTTCCGCTTCTGCGCCATTGCCGAACAGCGAACTCAGAATACCCATTCAGGATCCTCCCCATTGTTCCCGCTCCTTGCGGGTTCCGTCGACCGGAAAGATCGACGGACGGTCGTGGTTCGGACGATCGATACACGGTTCGATCACGCGGCCACTCGACCCGGCCCGCGCGGAAGCGGGATGACACCGGCCTCCTCCGGACCGGTAACCTTCAGGGTAGCGCGGCCAGGGCGTTCACTACTATCGTACGAAGGACCAGTATTTATGACAGAACGTCTTGTCCCTTACCTGGCACCCATCCCCCACCCGCGGCTGCCGATTCACGCGGAACCGCGAACTCTCACGTTTTGTTTACAGCGCACTTTATGCGAATGCATGCTCAGCGGAGATTTTGATACAAAATGACTTTGGATCCTTCAGGCAAACCACACGCATCCGATGCAAGATAGTCCCACACAGCAGTCGGAGCGCGTGTTGTCACGGCCCTTCAAAATGGCAGCGCACTCAGCTTTCGTAGCGAATTATGGGAACCAAGTGGCGTCTAACGCGGTTATTATGACGTAGGTCACACAATGGAATGCGCAAGTAGATCATGTTGGCTGTCAGCCGCATGGAATTATTACGGAGTGAAAGCGTTGCGCCTGATCCATGCAATCTGGCCCGGTCGATGACCCGATAGAGGTTACGACCCGCTCGCGCGGCGATACTGCGCATTGCCCGGGAGGCAGTCATGAATGGAAAACTGAATAGCGATCGATCGTTTCAACTGCTGACCAGCCGTCTCCTTGCGGTTGCAGGGATGGCCGTCACGGTCCTGGCGACAAGCCTCATGACAGTTGCAATCTCGGCGCCTGCTCTCGCCGAAACAAAACTGTCCGACGCGTTCGCCGGTAAGGACGGAGGGATGGAAACCTCGTCAATCGTCGACGGCATCACGAATGCCAACGGCCGGGGAGATCGTCTGGCCGTAACCGTGGCCCGCGTTGCCGGACACGAGGATGCGGCCGACGCAACGCGCAACATGGATATCTGGGTCGGCGAAGTGTCGTTGAAGGGTCGCAAGGCCGTCTGGGTCGAGCTGATCGACGACTATGGCGAGGTGGTCTACGACGCGGAGGTCAAGAAGAACGAGACACATCTTCTGCCTGATGGTCGCGCGATCGTCGTTCGCGCCCTTCCGGACGGCACGCAGATCGCCAAGGTGGACAGCCGCCGTGTCGCCTCTGATGCCAATCTCGTCGTGACGCGGCGCGTGGTCGATGAAAATGATACGCCGACATCCGTCGAGTTCTTCGAGGAAAAGACGCAGGACAATACCCATCACGAGAACGCGGATACCGCACTTGTTGCGCTGGCCCGCTTCGGTGAGCGCGTCTGGGAAGCCGTTACCGCTTTCGTCAGTGGCACGGCCGACAACATCCGCTATGCGTTCAGATGGGTCATGGACGTCGTTGCCGCGTGATCGAAGGGCGGTCGTAGCCCGGAAGTACCCGGCCGACCGGCAATCAATGCCGGCCGGTCTTTCTCTTTACCGACCCGCTAGAGACCCGGCCACCATTGCCATATCCCGCGCCGGCACTCTATAGCCCCGAACGTTCCCTTTTCCCTCTCCCCCGGCAAAGCTGACGAGCAAGAAATGTCCCCCTCCCGTCCGCACATAGTGTGGTTTCGTGACGACCTTCGGCTATCCGACAATCCGGCGCTGACCAGAGCCGCCAGTTCGGAAGCACCGATCGTCGCCTTGTACCTGCTCGATGAAGAGACGCGGCGCCCCCTCGGTGGCGCGGCGCGATGGTGGCTCGCTGGTTCGCTGCGGGCTCTGGAAAAGGATTTGCGCAAACGTGGCATTCCGCTGGTCTTGCGACGCGGGCCGGCCATGGAACACCTTGTCGACCTGGCCACCTCGCTAAAGGCGCAGGCGGTCTTCTGGAACCGGCGCGCGGGGGCGGATAGTGAGGCCGACGAGGATAAGTCCCTTGTCGGAGCCCTGAAAAACCGAGGAATCGATTCAGCACATTTTCAGGCGAACGTTCTGTTCTCAACAAATGACCTGAGAACGAACTCTGGCGCGGCCTACCGGGTATTCACCCCGTTCTGGCGCGCTGCCTGCCGCCTGTCGCCCGAAAGGCCCCTTCCCATTCCTAAGGCAATGAGCGGATGGGAAGGTGAGATATCGGGAGACATACTGGACGCATGGTGCCTCCGACCGACAGCACCTGACTGGGCCGGCGGCATCGCCGAGGCATGGACGCCGGGCGAAGAAGATGCGCAACGGCGTCTACAGGTCTTTCTCGGACATCCGGTTCTTGATTATGCCGAGGGGCGCGATTTTCCCGCAGAGGCGGTTACCTCCCGGCTCTCCCCCTCCTTGCGGTTCGGAGAAATATCGCCGCGCCAGATCTGGCACAGCGTCAAGGCCGCCCAGAGCTCGGGTGACATTCCCGACCGTGCAGGCGAGAAGTTCCTGGCCGAGCTCGGCTGGCGCGAATTCTGCCATCAGCTGCTCGCAGCGCATCCTGCCCTCGCCGTTCGAAATTTCAATTCCGACTTCGACCATTTCCCCTGGGCCGAGAATGAGGTGGCGCTGGCGCGCTGGCAGGAGGGCCGGACGGGTTATCCGGTTGTGGATGCGGGCATGCGTGAACTGTGGGCCACCGGGTGGATGCACAATCGCGTGCGGATGATCACCGCTTCGTTCCTGACCAAACACCTGCTGATCGACTGGCGCGCTGGCGAGAAATGGTTCTGGGACACGCTCGTTGATGCGGATCCGGCCAACAATCCGGCCGGCTGGCAATGGGTCGCCGGTTGCGGCGCGGATGCCGCCCCATATTTTCGGATCTTCAATCCGGTGCTCCAGGGAGAGAAATTCGATCCCGACGGCGCCTACACGCGACATTGGGTGCCCGAACTGGCACTTCTCGACAAGCGCTGGCTCCATCACCCCTGGGATGCTCCCGAAGCGGCTCTGAAGTCGGCCAAGATCACGCTGGGGCAGACGTATCCGTCCCCCCTCGTCGACCATTCGAAAGCCCGCAAGCGTGCGTTGGCGTCCTATGAGGAAATGAAGCGCGCGCGTTCGTAAGGCTCTCCCGCGCCATCGCGGGCAAACCGGTTTCCGCAAATCGCCACCTTGCGCCCGTTATTTTTCCTCGCATCGGCGTGAGGTAAAAACCGGTTCGCTTGATGGAGGGGAAAGCGAGCATTAGCTTGGCCTTCCTTGAACCATAAATCTCCGAGGAAACATGTCCATTTGCCCCTCTGTCGTGGATGCGATCGGCAACACGCCGCTTATCCGTCTGAACCGGGCTTCCGAACTGACCGGTTGCGAAATCCTCGGCAAGGCCGAATTTCTCAACCCCGGTCAATCGGTAAAGGATCGCGCGGCACTCTTCATCATCCGCGATGCGATAGAGCGCGGCGCCCTGGGACCGGGTGGGGTCGTCGTGGAAGGCACGGCGGGCAATACCGGCATCGGGCTGGCGCTCGTGGGAAATGCTCTGGGCTTTCGTTCGGTGATCGTCATCCCCGAGACGCAGAGCCAGGAAAAGAAGGACATGTTGCGGCTGGCCGGTGCGACGCTCGTTGAAGTGCCGGCGGTGCCCTACAAGAACCCCAACAACTACGTGAAAGTGTCCGGTCGTCTCGCTGCGCAGATGGCGCAAAGCGAACCGGCCGGTGCGATCTGGGCGAACCAGTTCGACAACGTTGCCAACCGTCGCGCGCATATCGAAACGACGGGTCCTGAAATCTGGAACCAGACGGACGGCAAGATCGACGGGTTCATCTGCGCCGTTGGTTCGGGCGGAACGCTTGCAGGCGTCGCCATGGCGCTCAAGGAGCGCAACAAGGATATCAAGATCGGCCTCGCCGATCCGATGGGAGCCGCGCTCTACAGCTACTACACAAGCGGCGAGTTCAAGTCGGAAGGCAGCTCGATCACCGAAGGCATCGGCCAAGGACGGATCACCGCGAACCTGGAGGGGCTACCTCTCGACTTCCCCTTTCAGATCGCCGACGAAGAGGCGCTGCCCGAGGTCTTTCATCTTCTGGAACACGAAGGCCTGTGCCTCGGCGGATCGTCGGGTGTAAACGTCGCCGGCGCAATCCGGCTCGCGCGCGAGCTGGGGCCCGGCCACACGATCATCACCGTGCTTTGCGATTTCGGCAACCGGTATCAGTCGAAGCTCTTCAACCCCGACTTTCTCCGCTCCAAGGGGCTGCCCGTGCCGGCGTGGATGGAACGCAAGACGGAGATCGCCGTTCCCTACGAACCGACATGAGGAAACCTCTTGCGATCGCATTGATATTGGCTGATCAGCATGAATAGTCTCGGGAGCGGCTCGCCTCCCTGGTGTCACAGAGCGGCCTCATAACGCTCGCGACACCAGGAACAACACGGCAGAGACCCGAGGCGAGCGGAAACATGATGGGTGGATGGCGACCATGACGGCTTTGATAGAGAAGGTCGGCATCGCCATCCCTGTCGTAATCGTTCTTTTCTTTTATACTCTGGCGGCCGTGTGCGCGGTGCGCGAGCTTCTCTACGGACGCAGCTCGCAGGGCTCGATCGCCTGGCTCCTGTCGCTTTTCTTCTTTCCCTACCTGACCGTGTTTCTCTATCTCGCTTTCGGATGGAAACGGTTTGACGACTATGTGCGCGTGCGCAGGCGTACAGGTGGCAGGCTTCCAAAGTCGGGCAGCGATGAGCCGGGGAGCGATTTGCGCATCATCCACCGTGCGGATCGCGCATCGGACACCTGGACACTTCTGGCCAACATCTCCCATCTACCGTTTCTGGATGGCAACGAGGTCGAGGTCCTGATCGATGGACAGGCAACCTACGATTCGATCTTCGAAGGAATCCGCGCGGCCGAAACCTACGTGCTGCTTCAGTTCTACATCATCCGCGACGACCGTGTCGGCCGCGAGCTTGCCCGGTTGCTGATGGAGAAGGCGCGCGCGGGGCTCACCGTGCTGCTTGTCTACGATGATATCGGTTCAGCCGGACTGCCGCGCCGCTACCTGAGCAAGCTGGAAGAGGCCGGCGTCCTTGTCTGCGGCTTCAACCGCAGCCGTCCGATGTTCTCTTTGTTGAGACCGTTCCGCATCAACTTCCGCAACCATCGCAAGGTCGTCATTGCCGATGGGCGACAGGCATGGATCGGAGGTCTCAACATCGGCAACGAGTATCTTGGCGACACGCCCGCGTTCAAACACTGGCGGGACACACATGTGCGCGTGTCCGGTCCGGCAGCGCTGGCAGCCCAGATATCCTACGCCGAGGACTGGCGTTGGGCGACAGGTGAAACGCTTCCCGTCACCTGGCCCGATCCCATACCGCATGCTGACGGCGAGCCAGTGCTGATCATGCCATCGGGACCGGCAGATACCATAGAGACAAGCGCCATCGCCTTCACCGAGGCCATCGGACAAGCGCGCAAACGGCTATGGATCGTCAGCCCCTACTTCGTGCCCGGAGACGATATCCAGACGGCACTGGCCGCTGCCGTGCTGCGCGGCGTCGATGTCCGGCTCCTCGTCCCCTATCGCCCGGACAACTGGTTCGTAGGCCTTGCCAGCGACTGCTTCGCCGAGACAATGGCCGCACAAGGCGTGCAGGCATACTTCTACAAGGCCGGGTTTCTGCACCAGAAGGTCGTTCTTGTGGACGATCGGCTGGCGAGCATCGGCACGGTGAACTTCGACAACCGCTCCTTCCACATCAATTTCGAGATCACCTTGTGGCTTACGGCCCCCGGTTCGATTGCCTTCATCCAGCGGATGCTCGAAAACGACTTCTCCCACAGCGTCAATCTTCAGCCGGCCGACTTCCAGACAAGACCCCGGTGGCGCCGGCTTGCGAGCAGGTTTGCGCGCCTCTTTGCGCCGCTGCTTTGAGAGCGGTCGCTGGCCAAGGGCTATTTCCTTTGCCCCCGCCCTTGCTCTAAGGTCCGAAACTCCCGTTCCCTTCCAACCTTGGGCAACTCCATGACCGAGGCTCTTTTCCGCGACGACTCCTATCTTCAGACCTGCCAGGCGCGCGTGACCGGCGTCAACGAGCGGGGCGGCATTCTGCTTGACCGGAGCATCTTCTTCGCCACCGGCGGAGGTCAGCCCGGCGATACCGGCATGATCGAGCGCCCGGATGGAAGCAGCATCGCCATCGGCGCAACCGTATTTGGTGAGAGCAAGGAGCAGATCGTCCACGTGCCGGCCGCCGAAGGCCCCTTGCCGGACGTGGGCGAAACGATCGTCGCCACGATCGACTGGCATCGGCGCTATCGCCACATGCGCATGCACACTGCTCTTCACATCATCTGCGCCGCGATGCGCACGAAGATCACCGGGGCGCAGATCGGCGAGGAAGAGAGCCGGATCGATCTCAACATGCAGGATCCGCCCGACCGCGACGCCGTGCTCGCCGCGATCATGGAGGCGGTCAATGCGGATCATCCGGTCACGACCGAATGGATCACCGACGCGCAACTCGACGCCAATCCCGATTTGATAAAATCGATGAGCGTCTCGCCGCCGCGTGGTTCCGGCCTAGTGCGACTGGTCAGGATCGGCGCGAACTTCGATCTCCAGCCGTGCGGCGGCACGCACGTCAGGACGACCTCCGAAATCGGACAGGTCACAATCACCAAGATTGAAAAGAAAGGCCGCCTCAACCGGCGCATCCGCATCCGACTGGACGACTGAGCTCCACCCCCAATCAATCACGAAGAACATTCAAGGGAGGTCATATGGACCGCCGCAATCTCGTATCAACGGACTGGCTTCAGGACCATCTCCATGCGCCGGACGTGGTGGTGCTCGACGGATCGTGGCACATGCCCGCCGAAAATCGCGACCCAAAGCGCGAATATCTGGACGCCCATATCCCTGGTGCCCTCTTTTTCGATATCGATGCCATTGCGGATACATCCAGCGATCTGCCGCACATGCTGCCTTCTGCTGCGGCCTTTTCCTCGATGATGCGCAAGATGGGGATCGGCGACGGCCAGACAATCGTGGCGTATGACAGTCTGGGGCTTATCTCCGCGCGCGTGTGGTGGATGTTCAAGGCGATGGGGGCCGAGCACGTCTATGTGCTCGACGGAGGACTGCCAAAATGGCAGGCGGAAGACCGACCGCTTGAAACCGGCGAGGTTTCCAGGCCGGAGCGCCATTTCACGGCCAGGCTCAACCACGCAGTGCTGCGCGATATCGATGACATGCGCATCGCGTCCGCCAATGGGACCCAGATCGTGGACGCACGTTCCCGGGCACGTTTCGATGCCCAGGAGCCCGAACCGCGTCCGGGCCTGCGCGGCGGACACATTCCAGGCAGTATCAACGTCCATTACAAGGGTCTTCTCGAGAGCGAGAACCGGCTCAAGCCGACCGAAGGCCTCGCCGCGGTGTTTCGCGAAGCGGGCGTGGATCCGGCGCAACAGGTCATCACCACCTGCGGTTCCGGCGTCACCGCCGCGATTCTCGCGCTTGCGCTGGATGAAATCGGGGCCCGCCACGTGGCAGTCTACGACGGATCCTGGACAGAATGGGGCGGAGATCCGGATACCCCGATAGAACCCTGATACCGCCGTACCATCGGCGCGAAACATCGGAAAGAAGGCTGCCTTTCCAACCGCACGGCAATGCAACGCCGCCTTCTTTTCGTCATTTCATCGGCACGCAAAAAACACGACGATTTGGTCAAACCTTTTCTCGGTTGTTGGGCTCATGCCGAGCGAAACGCGCGGTTCCCATGCTTGGAGGCTCCGGTTCGTTTCGCTCGATCAACGCGAGGAAAGAACGCAAATGATACGCACACCGGGAAAACTCATCGCGGCCCTGGCTGCTGCGGCGATCTTCGCTCCTGTGATCGGAGCGGATGCGGCGGGCGCTCAGAATACGCCGCACCCGCATGACGAGACGGTCAAACAGACGCCACCCCCCAAAACAATCACCAAAACACCCGATGCAACGGGCCAACCTCCTACGACGCAGAAAAAGGCAGGGCCGAAGGAAAGCAGTGAGCGGAAGACGCCAAGACGTGTGGACGATCAGGCCCACAGGCCAGTCCAACCCAACATCACAACTCCGAACGATTGACGTTCTCTCACCACGTCCCGATATGTCGATTCAGCCGCTCTGTTTTATCGCCCACCGTATGAAGCAGGGTTCCGGGCGTTATCGCGCGACAAACGTCCGCGGGTTTTCTCCTCACGCCTGAACGACAATCTCTCACGGCTATCGCCATTCGTTGAAGCCCGGTTTTGGATTGTAATTTTTTTCAGGGGCGTAAATTTTTTTCACGCCGAATGAAACCAACTCTTGAAGCGCGCGTTTATTTCCTGAAAGCGCGGTCGACGGGCCCTTCGGGGTCGGCCGATCGCCACGACAAGCATTGAACAAGGAAAGGCGCAACAATGTTTATCAAGAACAAGACGCTTGTTGCCGGGATTGCGGCACTCGCGATTGCCGCTCCGAGTATCGCTCTCGCCGCGAACAACAATACCCGTCCCATCGAGGGCGTGATCAGTTCACCGCAGCCTGTCGGCGTCACTTCCAATTACGGCGCCACGCGTATGGATACCGGTTACGGCACCAGGACGACCCGGCCCGTAGAACACGTGATCGCGGCTCCGACGTTGAAGTCGGGCGTCGCCTTCTCCCGCGGGGAAGCCACGCGCGACCAGACCTTGAACAGTTCCACGCGGCCGTATGAGGGTGTCATCGCTCATTCGCAACCGGTTGGACTGGCCAAGTCTTACTAATCGTTCGCAGATACAGTTCCCTATGCCTCATCAAGGCAGAAGAAGCCCCCGGAGCACATCGCCCCGGGGGTGTTTTTTTGAAAATTTGGAACGATGTGGGGAACATTTTCCCTGTACGCCCGGTTTTCACCGCAAAGTGCATCACATTGTTTCCGCAACGTCGGCAGTGTTCGACCCCACACCTGAATAGGCCCGTTCAAATGCGAGGTTTTCCGATTACCATGCCCGGTCAAATCAACATGGCGAGGCTTCTGGGCGCTGCAATTTCCGTCGGCTTGCTTGGGCTCTCTGTCATGGGAACGCCCCGCGCCGATGCTGCTGAACTCAAGCTTGCTCAGTCTGCATTGCCACCGATCTTCAAATGTCAGAAGAACCCGGATTCACCCGGATGCCGTGACAATGGAAAGAAGGCACCGTCTCAGAAAGCGAAAGGCGAAGGACCGGCATTGCGCCCTCTCGAGAAGAAGTCGCCTTCGCAAGACGGAAATCGCAACTCGCAGACCCAGCAACGGCTGCATCAGGAGTTGAAGAAAGAGAAGGCCTCGCGCGAACACAAACCGAAGGACGAGGCGAGACAGCCCCGCCCCGAGCAACCCGCGCCCGCACGGCCGGAGAAAGCGCGCGAGGCGCCTCCCGCTTCCGGTGCCGCCGAGCGTGAGCGGAAGCGCCCCGAGCAACGCCAGAGGCCGCGACAGGAAGCACAACCTGGCGCGAAGCCGAGGTCGAGAGAGTTCGATGGGCGCAAGCGCCCTGACGAACGCCGAGACAATATGGATCGCCGTCCGCAAGCGGAAGACCGTCGTCCGCCGGATCGAAAGCGCGATGCAGACGGACGCAAACAACGCGACGAGCGTGCGAACGACAGGAACGGGGCTGCGGACAAAAGCCAGGATCGCGACAGGAACCGCAGGAAACCCGACAAGGACCGAGCGCTTGAATATTCCGTTCCGATCCCCGGTGTGAACGGACGCGTGATCATCCGGAACGACGGCAATGTCACCGTTCGTTCCAACGACGAAGACCGCTTCGACGGACGCAGGGGCGAGCGCGACGTGCGAAAGCTGTCGGGTGGACGGACGCAGACCGTAATCCGCCGTCCCAATGGCAGCGCCGTCATTACCGTTCGTGATCGTGATGGAGATATCGTCCGCCGCGTTCGCAGGACACGGGATGGCCGCGAGATCGTCCTGATTGACAATGATCGCGTGCGTCGCGACGAGCGCCCCCTGCGGTTACCGCCACTTCGCGTGGACATTCCAAGAGATCGCTACATCGTGGAAGGTGAAGCCGGGCGCAGGCCAATGATCGAGGAAGCCCTGCGTGCAGGGCCGGTCGAGCGGGTAGAGAGGCCGTATTCCCTCTACGAAATCAGGCGTAACGAGCGCTTGCGTGCCAAAATGCGCCGCGTTGACCTGAGCCTGACGTTTGCCTTCGACTCGGCCGCAATTCCCGGCGACCAGTATGACCAGCTCGAGGCGATCGGCGTCTCGATCCAGGACGAATTGGCCCGAGATCCTGCAGAGGTCTTTCTCGTCGAAGGCCATACGGATGCGCCAGGATCCTACGACTACAACCTCCGGCTTTCCGATGCCCGGGCTGAATCGGTTGCTATCGCCTTGTCGGACTACTTCGCCATTCCGCCCGAGAACCTCGTTACCCAGGGCTACGGCGAGGAATATCTGAAGATCGATACGCTTGAGCGGGAGCGCAGAAACAGGCGGGTGACGATCCGCAGGATCACTCCCCTTTTGGAAGGCTCGCGTTGACCCTCATTTTGTGAGGATCATTGGCGGGGATACAGAGGGCCGCGGCAAAAGCTGCGGCCCTTCCTGCATGCGTCGGAATTTCGTAGTCAGGTGCCTCGCCTCCGCCACGCCGAGCGTGGCTTTCGGCCGTATTTCCCCAAGGCGCGAGATCTCATCGGCGATTGCCCGCCGTCAAACCTCAGCAAGCCCCGCCGCGTAACGTTTCCAGTTGGCGACATATCTGTCGGCTGACAGGCGCAGGTCGGCGATTGCCTCTTCCCCGAGTGCGCGAACCACCTTGCCCGGCATTCCCATGACGAGGCTGCCGTCCGGGATTTCCTTTCCTTCAGTGACGAGCGCTCCGGCACCGATCAGACAGTTCTTTCCGACCTTCGCGCCATTCAGAACGGTTGCACCCATACCGATCAGCGAATTGTCGCCGATCATGCAGCCATGGATGATCGCCCGATGTCCGATGGTACAGCCCTCGCCGATCGTCACCGGAAAGCGGGGGTCGGTGTGGATCATCGTCATTTCCTGAATATTGCTGCGCGCGCCGATGCGGACCGGCTCGTTGTCCCCACGCAGAACACAGCCGAACCATATTCCGACATCTCGGCCGATGACCACCTGACCGATCACATGCGCATCGGGGGCAACCCAGAAGGCATCTCCATCGCTCTGCGGTGCATGATCGTCCAGGCGGTAAAGCGTCATGAAACAACTCCAAGGAAAGGGAACGTTCGCCGCGGAATGCAAAAGTCGGCGAAGCAAATGGATGCGCAGCGATCATCGCGAATTCGCCGGGCCCCATCAAGACACCGCTGACAGCGCATCTATCGGCCGCCTCCCCGGTGAGCGACCATGCTTATGGCGATTTGTCGCGCACGGCGCCACAATCGCGGGTTGCTGCGCTTCCTGCGCGCTTGTGCCCGCAGAATTCGCACACCATCACTTCGTCTCTTGAGGCAAATCAAGGCTCCATCCCGCCATCGCTCGCAAAAGGGAGATTGGAAGGGAACCGACGTACCGCCTGGTCCCAACCGATAGTTGCGTCTGTCGCGACGTTTCGCCAGCATGAACAGATGATGCGCATGTTTGCGGACGACGACACCAAGGCTACACAAGGTCTCCTGCCGCAGGCGATCGCGCGAACCGAAAGCCCTGCCTGCCGCCCAACACAAAAGCCGGGATACGACCGTGACGAGCGACTATCGCCTCGCGGCAATCGCCGCCGATGAAAAGGGCTCGATCGAACCGCTTTTCGATATCATCCTCGCCTCCCTGCGTGACGAGGGGCGGACGGTCGTCGGCTTTATTCAGCGCGGCGCCTGCAACGATCCCGGATGTCCCGAAACGACGGTGATGGAAGACGTCGAAACCGGCGAGCGCATACCAATCATGCAGTCGCTGGGTCCGTCCTCCCAAAGCTGCCAGCTCGATCCCGACAAGCTCGCCAGAGTGACCGCGTCGGTACTGTCACGCCTGCCGGCACTGCCCGATATTGCAGTGGTCAACCGCTTCGGGCGTGCGGAGGCGGATGGTGGCGGGATGCGTGCCGTTTTCGAAACGGCACTGGAACTCGACGTCCCGGTCCTCACTGCTGTCAATGAAGACTATCGCTCCGCCTGGACCGCCTATGTCGGCGCTCTCTCTCCCGTCCTCCTCCCGGCCAGCCCTGTCGCTGTGCTCGCCTGGTGCCGTGACACCCTTGAACATTCCCGAGCACGTTAACAGCATGTCTCAAGACCCAGCTTCCGTTCTCCCGGCCGTTCCCCAGGGCCCCCTCCTCACCGACAGCTTCGGTCGCACCATGTCCTATCTGCGGCTCTCGGTGACCGATCGCTGCGATTTGCGTTGCGTCTACTGCATGGCCGAGCACATGTGTTTCGTTTCGCACCGTGATCTGCTGACGCTTGAAGAGCTGTACCGGTTATCGGCCGTCTTCATGCGCCACGGGGTGCGCAAGATCCGCATTACCGGCGGCGAGCCGCTGGTGCGCAAGAACATCATGTGCCTGTTCGAGATGCTCTCCAGACACATCAAATCGGGCGAGCTCGACGAACTCGTCCTGACGACCAATGGCACCCAGTTGCCACGTTTTGCCGGAAAGCTGCATGAACTGGGCCTTCGTCGCATCAACGTCTCGCTCGACAGCCTTGATCCGGAGCGCTATCGCACGTTGACGCGCGGCGGCGATGTCAGGAAGGCGCTCGCCGGCCTCGACGCCGCCCAGGAGGCCGGCCTGAAGATCAAACTCAATTCGGTCGCCATGCGCGGCGAGTTCGAACGCGAGGTTGACCATCTGATCGACTTCGCTCACGGTCGCGGCATGGACCTGACACTGATCGAAGAAATGCCGCTCGGCGACGTCCATCACGACCGCGCGAAGAGCTTCCTGCCACTCGACAAGGTCAGGAAAGATCTGGAGAGTCGCTGGACCCTGGTCCCAATCGAGGACAAGACCGGAGGTCCCGCCCGCTACGTCCGGATCGAGGAGACGGGTGGCCGGCTCGGGCTCATAACCCCGCTTTCCTGCGATTTCTGTGCAAGTTGCAACAGACTCCGCGTAAGCTGCACGGGAGAACTCTTCACCTGCCTTGGCAAGGATAGCTCAGTCAGCCTGCGTGAGGCGCTTCGCGGGTCCTCGGGTGATGAACAGGTCGAAACCCAGATATTCGACGCGGTGGCACACAAACCCGAATGCCACAATCTTTCCGTCGCAGCCGAGGCCGTCAGCGGCATCGGCCGTCACATGTCCGTGCTCGGAGGCTGAATCCGAAAATGAAGATCGTCGTCGTCACCATTTCCGACCGCGCGAGTCGGGGCGTATACGAAGATATCTCGGGCCCCGCCATCGTCGACTGGCTGGAGAAGGCCATCACCAGCCCTTGCGAGATCGTGAGGGTGATCATCCCGGACGGCGAGGAAGTCGTTCGCGACGAACTCATCCGCATCGCCGATGAGGAACATGCCGACATGGTGCTGACCACGGGCGGCACCGGCCCCTCCCCGCGCGACCAGACGCCGGAGGCGATGAAGGCGGTTCTGGAGAAGGAGCTGCCAGGGTTCGGAGAACTGCTGCGCAAGGTCGGCCTGGCCCAGACGCCGACCTCCATTCTGTCGCGCCAGACAGCGGGCACACGCGGTAAAACGTTCTATCTGAACCTCCCCGGCAAGCCGGCTGCGATCGAGATGTCGCTCGATGCCGTCTTTCCGGCCATTCCCTATTGCCTCGACCTTATTGGCGCCGGGCGGATCGAGACGGATCCTGCCGTGGTGGTCAGCTTCCGACCGGGGGGCTGACCGATCTGATGGCAAAAGACCGGCCGCAGGGAGGGCGCCGCCGGGAGAGCCCGTTCGACCGGATATCCGTCGCCAAGGGGATCAAGCTTCTCTATGGCACGACCATCGCGATCATCATCGGCGCTACGCTTGTCGGCGTCGCGATTTCGTGGGGCCATTTTCTGGATGCCAAGCGTATCGTCGACTTGGTCGCGCTCGACCGCACGCTTTTTGTGGCATCCACCGAGACGCGGGGCGAAATCGGAAATATCGGCGTCGCCCTCCTCACCGACGAGGATGCCGGCAGCAAAGTCGATGACGCGCTTCACCGCGTCGACAACATCTACCGGCTCGTCTACCAGGGCATCGAGAAGCGCGATTTCGGCGGCAAGGCCGATGATCTTGCGCGACTTTCGCGCAGTTACGCACAGCAGGCGGCATTAGCAGATATTCCGCGCGACCAGGCGACATTGCCACACAGTCAACGCGACGTCGGCAAGATCGAAAGTTGGCGTCAGGCGATCTACGGCATGTCGCGGGCCTATGTGATGACTTCCGTACATGTGGGAACAGATCTCATCGCGCTCAATCCGCGGTTGGGACAGCTCGTCGCGATCCGGGAAATGTCCTTTGCTGTCCGGGACCGCTATTCACGGCAATGCTCCGCCTTCCGGCGTTCGGTGGAACGCGACATCCGGTTGCGAACCGCAGAACGTGACGCCTGGCAGCAGGATATCGGCGCCTATCGCGAATTGTGGAGACGGATGGAAGTCACCGCCTCTCATCTCCCCGAATATCCTCAACTCCAAGAGGCTGTGCGCCTGGGACAAACCAAGACGGCCGAAACCCAGCGCATGATGAGCTCTGTTCTGAACGGTCTCTCCGGCACGGGCAAGCGCGGTGCGGATCCCGCGATCTGGGCCAGTCATTGCTTCGACGTCTATGGCTCCATCATCGGTATTGGCCATATCGCGCTTGATCTGGCGCGCAAGGATGCCGAAGCGGAGCAGACCCGCGTTCTCGCGTATGGCAGCCTCTGGACCCTGGCCCTGATCCTCTCGATCGTCTTCAGCTATCTGACCTCGCGCTTTCTCCGCAGACGTTTTTCCCAACCGATGGCAACGATCACATCCTCCATCAAGAGACTGGAAGGTGGAGACTACCAGACGCCGATCCCGGTTTCCCGTTACGAAGACGAGCCCGGCGCAATCGGCGCGACGCTGGAAAGCCTGCGAGCGAAAGTGCAGAAAGCGGAGCGTCTGCGCCGGCATCTGGACCAGTTGCGCGATGATCTCGTCGACCATGCGAGAGAATCAAACAAGGCAAAGTCCCTGTTCCTGGCAACCATCAGCCACGAGATACGCACCCCGCTCAACGGCATTCTGGGTACCGTGCAGTTGCTGGGAGGCAGCCCGCTCAACTCCGATCAGCGACGTTGGATCGAGGCCCTTGAAATGTCGGGCGACCTGTTGCGAAATCTCGTGACCGATGTCCTGGATTATTCGCGTATCGAGGCCGGCAAATTCGTTCTGGCACGCATGCCGTTCAACCTGCGGGATCAAGTGGCGGTGGTCGAGGCGGCCATCACCACCTCCGCTCAGCAGAAAGGGCTCTCATACACCTCGCGGATTGCGCCCGATGTACCCGATCACCTGATTGGCGATCCCGCGAAAATCGGGCAAATCCTGCTCAACCTCGTCGGGAATGCTGTGAAGTTCACCGAAAGCGGATCCGTCAGCCTTACCGTGGATCTCGATCCGGCTCATCGCGATTCCCACGTCACCTGGATCCGGTTCGTCGTCGCGGATACCGGCATTGGCATCCCGACTGAACGACGCGACATCCTTTTCGATCCTTTCACGCAAGCGGATGGCAGCATATCGCGACGCTTCGGCGGTTCAGGGCTCGGATTGGCGATCTGCAAGGGGCTCCTGCAGATGATGGCCGGTCGCATCGAGTTTGAATGCCCGGAGACGGGTGGCACGACTTTCGTCGTCCGGATTCCGTTCGAAATCGCGGGGTCGCATGGAGAGGATGAGAAAGAGCGGAAACAGATCAGGGCCGTGTCCCGGCTCTCGGTACTTGTCGCCGAAGACAACCGCGTGAATGCCATGATCGCGGAGGAATTCCTTCGCAGATCGGGTCATGGAGTGACCGTCGTCGGAGATGGTATTTCGGCGGTCGAAGCCGCTGCGCGAGAAGACTTCGATGTTGTCTTGATGGACCTGTCCATGCCCCGGATCGACGGCATCGAAGCGACCCGCAGGATCCGCGCTCTTGACCACGAAACGCGCCGCATGGTGCCCGTAATCGCCCTGACAGCGGATTTGACAGCTGAACAAAGACTTGGCAACGAAATCGATCTTTTCGACGGCTTCCTGGGCAAGCCATATCTGCGTCAGGAGCTGAATGTCGCAATAGCCCGCGCCATCGGCCTTTTGGCCCACGAGGAAACCACTGCGGCATCAGAGGAAGAAGAGAACATCCTTCTCCAGCATGCTCGGGATCTGGGCGTCGACTGGGCCCACAAGATCGTCGAACTATACATAACCGAGACGCCACATGTCGCAGAAGGACTTAACCTGGCGTTGCGCAAAGGCGATCTGCAGGCCATCGCGGACATCGCTCACAGGATGGCGGGAGGTGCCGAGCATGTGGGCGCCCGCACGATTGCCAAGCATGCGCGCGACGCCGAGCGTGCGGCAGATTCCGGGGATGCCGAGGTCGCCTTACGCGCAGCAGCCACTCTTCTTCGTGTTCTCGATGATGAACTGAAGAGGTTCGCAACTCAGGCAGACAGTGAACTTGAGGGAACGAAGGGAACAGCCCGCCCCGCGTGATGCGGGTGGCATGAAGGGTCGCTTCAGGTAACCGGCTCGGTGAACACGTATCCGATACCGTATTCCGTGGCGATCAGGCGAGGCTTGCCCGGTTCCGGCTCGATCTTGCGTCGAAGCCGGCTGATGAGAACGTCGATCGTGCGATCGTTCGGATTCCATTCACGATCTGTCACAGATGCGATGAGTTCATCCCGGCTCATGATCTTCCCCGGATGCCGCGTCAAAGAGGCCAGCAGATCAAACTCGCCATGCGTCAACCTGCTCGACTCACCGTTGGGTGACGTGAGCCGATGTGATTCCAGATCAAGTGTCCAACCCGCGAACCGGCGAGTCCCCACTCGCTCTTCCCTTGCATCCGAGCGCGTGCGCCGCAAAACACTGTTCACCCGGGCAAGCAGCTCTCGTGTGGAAAACGGTTTGGTTACGTAGTCATCCGCTCCCAGCTCCAGTCCTATCACTCTGTCGATCTCGTCGGAGCGAGATGTCACGAGGATCACCGGTGCATCTGTACGATCCCGGATCTCCCGCATCAGCGTCAGTCCGTCGCAGTCCGGCAACTTGATGTCGAGAAGGAAGAGATCGATGCGCTCGCGGTCCATGACACGACGGAACGCTTCCGCGCTGTCGGCCGTAAAGACGTGGAATCCTGCGGTTTCGAAGTAGGTCCTCAGGGTTTCCTGAATAGTCGGCTCGTCATCGATGACTGCAATCCGAACCCCCAAGGGATTGTTCGCGGGTTCTGGTCTCATGGGGCTGTCTCATTTCGTTTACAACTTCACGACCTTCGTTAAAGGTCATCGCCACCTCCCTTTACATCATCCCGACACCCTCCCCCTACACCTAATTGTGATCTGCTTACGGACTGTCGGGAACCAAATGAAAAAAATCCTGAAAGCGATTGGCCGCTTCATGAAACGCCCCGTCGCTATAGGCGGCGCGGGCATTTTTGCCATTGTCGGCATAGCCGTTGGAGTTGTCGGTTATATCGGCTTCCACACAGCGTTGGAAATGACGACGTCCACAGAGTTCTGCATCAGCTGTCACACCATGCGGGACAACAACTTCGAAGAGTACAAGACGACCATCCACTACACAAACCCCGTGGGTGTTCGCGCCGGTTGCCCGGACTGCCACGTCCCCAAGGCCGGCTGGCCACTTTACAAGGCCAAGATCCTCGCGGCGCGCGACGTTTGGGGCGAGCTCACCGGCTCGATCGACACGCGCGAGAAATTCGAACAGGAGCGCTTGCGCCTGGCCAAGATCGTCTGGGCCGATATGAAGGCCAACGATTCCGCCCAATGCCGTAGCTGCCATTCCTTCGAAGCCATGGATTTCGAGCATCAAAAGCCGAATGCGGCGAAAATGATGCAGAAGGCAATGAAGGACGGAGACACCTGCATCGACTGCCACAAGGGCATCGCTCACCACCTGCCCGATATGGCAAGCGGCTACAAGTCACTGTTCAAGAACATCGCCGCAGCGGCACCCGACAATCGCAGCGCCGACACGCTTTACGCCATGAGCACCACTAAGCTGTTCGCCGAAAAGCCTGAGGGCGACGGCGGACGGGCCGCCGGCAACATCCTGCCGCTGACGGAAGTGCATGTCGTCGAGCGCAACGGCGACTGGATGAAGGTGCGGATCGACGGCTGGATGCAGGAAGGCATGGAGCGCGTTCTCGTCAAGGAAATGGGCCGCCGGCTGTTCCTGGCCACAGTGACCCAGGAAATGGCAGAGAAAGCCAAGGTTCTTGAAACGAAGACCGATCCGGACACCGACCTGAACTGGAAGGAAGGCGAGATAACCGTCTGGACCAGGATCGACGACTTCACATCCGAAAAAACCGCCCTGGCCGGCTATGGCGAGGAAATGTATAGCGCCGCTTGCGGTGCCTGCCACAGCGCCCCCGCCCCCGATCATTTCCTGGCGAACCAATGGATGGGCATCGTCAAGGACATGAAAGGCAACACCGCGCTCAGCAAGGAAGAAGTCCGCTACCTGCAGAACTACCTGCAGCTCCACGCCAAGGACATGCCCAAGCAGAGCTGACCTTCTTGCGGATCTCGCCAGTCAACGCCGGCGAGATCCCCTTCCTTCCCGCCTTTCAGGAACGAGTGTCCTCATGAACCACACCGATACCATTCCCGGTCCGCTTTACGCAGAGGCTCTCGCCACTTTGAGTGGAATATTCGGAGCCCCGCTGGACAAGGGCGATGTCGAGAATTTCTACCTGCCACTCGATCAGGGCCCGTTGGCGGCGCTCGCCGTGATTTCCCAACTCAATGGCACGGCGGAGGGCCTGCGTGAACGGGTTCGCAGCTTCGGCGAAACGACGAAAGCCGAAGTCGAACTCAACAAGGCCTTCTGCCTGCTCTTCCTGGGAGCGGGCGGACCGAAGTCTGCCCCTCCTTATGAATCCGCCTATGTCGGCAATGGCCGGCTTTTCCAGGAGCCGGCCGGGATCATGGCCAAATTGTTGCGCCAGCAGGGTCTGGCGCCTTCCGCGGACTTCCCCGAAGCGCCGGATCATCTGGTGCTGGAGCTCTCACTGCTTCAGGAAACGCTGCGCCTTGCCGGGCTGACCGAAGAGCAGGCCGATATCGACGTGATCCACAACCTGCACGCACGCCTGAATGGCTGGGTTCCCGACTTCGCAGCCGCGTGCGCAGCGTTTGACCGCACCGGGTTTTACGCTGACGCGGCTCGCCTTCTCGAAAGCCTCCTGAACCTTCCGCTGCCATGTCCCGAGCCCGCGGCCGCCTGAAATCCACCGTACAGACAACAATCGCCAACCCAATGTTGGAGGAATTACGTTATGAGCGTTGCTGACGTCACAACCATCTCCCTGTCGCGCAGGAGCTTTCTGACCGCGACCTCCTCGCTCCTGGCGCTCGGCGCCGCCGGCTCGTTGTTGCCGGGTGCGGTTGGTTCCGCCTTCGCCGCGGACGGCACCAAGGAAGTTCTCGGCGGTTCCCATTGGGGCGCCTTCTGGGCGACCGTGGAGGACGGACGGTTCACCAAGATCCGCCCCTGGGAGGGTGACTATCACCCCTCGGAACAGCTCCCGGGCGTTCAAGACGTCATCTACAACGCAGCCCGCATCAAGTATCCAATGGTGCGCCGCGCCTATCTGGAGAACGGCCCGAAGGCAGAGCGCGACAGCCGCGGCGACGGTGATTTCGTTCGCGTCACCTGGGATCAGGCGCTTGATCTCGTAGCCGGCGAAATCAAGCGGCTCGAGGATGAGGAAGGTCCCTGGGCGCTCTACGCCGGCAGCTATGGCTGGCGCAGTTCCGGCAAGATCGGCAATCCGCAGGTCATGCTGAAGCGCATGATGAACATGGCTGGCGGAGCGGTGACGAGTTCGTCCAACTACTCCAAGGCCGCGCTTGAAGGCATCATGCCCTACGTGCTCGGCTCCATCGACGCAGCCGGGCCGCAGACCAGCTATCAGTCGGTCGTGGAAAACACCGAACTGATCGTCTTCTGGGCCTCCGATCCCTACAAGACCAACCAGATCGCCTTCGCCCTGCCGGACCATGAGGAATACAAGTGGTTCGAGGACATGAAGAAGGCCGACATCAAGTCCGTCTTCATCAACCCCGTCCAGATCGAGTCCTGCAAGTCGCTCGGCGGCGAATGGGTACCAGTGCGCCCGCACAGCGACGTTGCCCTCGCGCTCGGCCTCTGCCACGTGTTGCTCACCGAAGACCTCTACGACAAGGACTTCATCAACGACTACACCTACGGCTTCGACGAATTCGCCGCATATCTGAAGGGCGAAGGTTGGGACAAGGTGGAAAAGACGCCGGAATGGGCGGCCGAACTGACCGAGGTCTCTGCCGATGATATCCGCGCTCTGGCACGCAGGCTCGTCAACGGTCGCACCATGCTGGTTTCCGGCTGGTCGACCCAGCGCATGCAATATGGCGAACAGTGGCCTTGGGTGTTCGTGACGCTTGCCGCGATGGTCGGTCAGGTCGGACTGCCCGGCGGCGGCTTCTGCCAGAACTACCATCTCTACAGCCAGGGCTCTCCCTCCTCCGACGCGCCGAACCTTGCACCGGGACTTTCCACCGGAACGCGGCAGGAGAAAAAGGAGTGGCCCGCTGAAAAAGGCGCAAAGGTCATCCCCGTCGCACGCATCGTCGACATGCTGGAAGGCCCGGGAAAGCCGTATGAGCACAACGGCGAAGCGCACGTCTACCCCGATGTGAAGATGACCTACTGGGTCGGTGGCAATCCGTTCCACCACCACCAGGACCGCAACCGTATGCGCAAGGCCTGGAAGAAGTTCGAGACAGTCGTCGTTCAGGACTTCCAGTGGACCTCGTCAGCTCGCTTCGCCGACATCGTCTTGCCGGCGACGACCACTTCCGAGCGCGATGAGATCGAGCAGGTGGGAACGGTGTCCAAGCGCGCCTACGTTGCGATGAAAAAACTCGTCGACCCGGTGTTTGAGTCCCGTACCGACTACGCGATCTTCTCCGACCTCGCGGGTCGTCTTGGATTTGGGCAGGCCTTCACCGAAGGAAAGAGCGAGCTCGATATGGTCCGCGAGACCTACGAGCAGGCCAAGTCGACGGCTGATTCCCAGGGCAAGGTCTCCATGCCCGACTTCGACACCTTCTGGGAGAAGGGCATTGTCGAGTTCGAGATCCCGGAGAAGAACCTGCGTCGTGTCAAGTATGCGGAGTTCCGTGAGGATCCGCTGATGAACATGCTGCCGACGCCGACGGGCAAGATCGAGATCTTCTCAAAGACCATCGAGAAGTTCGGTTACGACGATTGCCCGCCGCATGCCTCCTGGATTGAGCCGGTGGAATGGCTGGGAATGAAGGACAAGACCTATCCGCTCCAACTGAATTCCAACCACCCCGACTACCGCATGCACTCTCAGCTCAATGCGACCGTGGTGCGTGAACTCTACGCGGTGGCCGATCGCGAACCCTGCGTTATCAACACGCAGGACGCAGCCAAGCGCGGCATATCGGACGGCGACGTGGTGCGGGTCTTCAACGGCCGCGGCCAGATCCTGGCAGGTGCGGTTATCTCGGACGATATCCGCCCCGGCGTGCTTCAGGTCCAGGAAGGCGGCTGGTACGACCCGCTCGACAACGCCGATCCCAACACCTTGTGCAAGTACGGCGACGTGAATGTGCTGACGATCGACATCGGCACCTCGCGTCTCGCGCAGGCGACCTCGGCTCACACGTGCATGGTGGACGTGGAGAAATTTGAAGGTGACGTGCCCGAAGTGGACGTGTTCACCGCGCCCGCCGCCGCCGAATAAAATCTCATGCCTACCTTCGCGAGCCGGCCCGGCCGGCTCGCGGAACAACTTCCATACGAAACAGACTGGCAATCAGAACGAAAAAGGGGGGGGGCGAGGACCAGCAGACCTTGCTCCCTTGTTCGGAACGCCTCGTTTCGAAGACGCCCGAAAGACGTCCTGCTACTGAAGAGGAGAAGTAGTAATGACCGACAAGCACCTAGCATCGTGTTCGCTTACGCGCCGACGCTTCCTTACCGCCTCCACATCCCTGGCGGCCGTTGGAATGGCCGGTTCCATGATGCCGATGGGAGCCACCAGGGCCTTCGCGGCAGGCGAACAGAAAATTCAGAGCGGCAGCCACTGGGGGGTCTTCAACATGACCGTCAAGGACGGTCTGGCTGTCAAGATCGAACCTTGGGAAAAGGATCCCCACCCCACCCACCAGTTGCCCGGCGTGCTTGATTCCATGTACTCCGCGAGCCGCATCAAGTACCCGATGGTGCGCCGTTCCTACCTTGAAAACGGCCCGAAAGCGGAGCGTGACAGCCGCGGCGCCAGTGACTTCGTCCGCGTGTCCTGGGACAAGGCCCTCGACCTCGTTGCCAACGAGATCAAGCGGGTTCAGGACGAATCCGGCCCCTCTGCCGTCTTCGCCGGTTCCTATGGCTGGAAGAGCCCGGGCAAGTTTCACAATTGCCGCACGCTCGTCGCGCGGACGATGAACGTGCTGGGCGGTTACGTCAGCGGCACCGGCGACTATTCGACCGGAGCGGCCCAGGTGATCATGCCGCACGTCGTCGGCGGGCTGGAAGTCTATTCGCAGCAGACCTCCTGGCCGGTGCTGATCGACAACACCGACACCCTCGTCTTCTGGGCCGCAGACCCGATGAAGACCTGTCAGATCGACTGGCTGATCCCCGATCACGGCGTCTATGACTACCTGAAGGCATACAAGGCCACAGGGAAAAAGGTCATCTGCATCGATCCGTTCCACACCGAAACGGCCAAGACGATGGACGCAGAGTGGTTGGCCCCCAAACCTCAGACAGATGTCGCCATGATGCTGGGCATCGCCCACACGCTCTACAGCGAAGGGCTGCATGACGAGGATTTCCTGTCGACCTACACCTACGGCTTCGACAAGTTCCTGCCGTATCTGACGGGCGATGCCGATGGAACCCCCAAGGATGCGGAATGGGCCTCGAAGATCTGCGGCATTCCGGCCGACAAGATCAAGGAACTCGCGAAGCTGTTTGCCGGTGGCACCACCATGCTTGCGAGCGGTTGGTCCATCCAGCGCATGCAATATGGCGAGCAGGCCCACTGGATGCTGGTGACACTGGCCGCGATGCTCGGCCAGATCGGCACGCCGGGCGGCGGTTTCGGTCTCTCCTATCACTATTGCAGCGGCGGAACGCCGACGGCCAATGGTGTCTCCCTGCCAGGTATCGGTGACGGCAAGCAATCCAGCGAAAACAAGCCGGAGTGGCTCGCCTCAAGCGGTGCGTCCAGCATTCCGGTCGCCCGCGTCGTCGACATGCTGGAAAATCCGCGAGGCGAGTTCGACTTCAACGGCACGAGAGCGACCTATCCCGATATCAAGCTGGTTTACTGGGTGGGCGGCAACCCATTCGCGCACCATCAGGACCGCAACCGCATGGTCAAGGCCTGGAAAAAGGTCGAGACGTTCATCGTTCACGAAGCCCAGTGGACCGCGACCGCCCGTCAAGCCGACATCGTACTTCCGGCAACGACGTCCTACGAGCGCAACGACATGGAGCAGATCGGTTCCTATTCGAACCAGGGCATCGTGGCGATGAAGAAGATCGTCGATCCGATCGGCGAAGCGCGGAGTGATTTCGACATATTCTCCGCTATCTGCGCGAAGCTCGGCAAGGAAGCCGAATTCACCGAAAACAAGTCGGAAATGGATTGGCTGAAGAGCCTCTACGAGACCGCATCGTCGACGGCCGGAACCAAGGGAATCGATTTCCCCAGCTTCGATGACTTCTGGGAGGCAGGCTCCGTCCTCTACGAGGTGCCACAGGCCAACAAGGAATTCGTCCGTTTCGCCGAATTCCGAGACGATCCGCTGCTGAATCCGCTGGGAACGCCGACAGGCCTCATCGAGATCTATTCCAAGGCCATCGAGCGGATGAGCTACGACGATTGCCCGCCGCATCCGACCTGGATGCCCGCCAGGGAACTGACCGGCGTGGAAAGCACCAAATACCCGCTGCATGTGAACGCCTCCCACCCCGACGCCCGGCTTCACTCGCAGCTTTGCGGTACCGAGTTACGCAAGACCTACGCGATTGACGGACGGGAGCCTTGCGTGATCCATCCGGACGATGCAGCCAAGCGCGGCATCTCCGATGGGGATCTCGTGCGCGTCTTCAACGACCGCGGTCAGATCCTGACCGGGGCACGGGTATCCGATGACACGGCTCCCGGCGTCCTGCGTGTCTCTGAAGGCGGCTGGTACGACCCTGCGGATCCGCTCAAGGAAGGCTCACTCGATGCCTATGGCGACGTGAACGTTCTGACCTTCGATGTCGGCACCTCGAAACTCGCCCAAGGCAATTGCGGTCACTCGGCTGCGGCGGACGTGGAAAAGTTCACAGGAACACCTCCTGCGGTCAACGTTTTCACCGCCCCCGCGGCGGCCGAATAGCGCAGACGACGAATACCGGGTCGGCACACAGCCGGCCCGGACCCGGCCGGCGATAATGCCGGTCGACTATCGAGGTCCGGTATCGCGCCCAAGGGCGAACGACCACCCAGTCGCTAGGCTCTCCATTGGCGGAACATAAACCGACGGAAGCCCTCGGTTCCGGACTTCGCAAAAAACTGGAGAAGCTGTCGATGTCGACCAAAAGCTCATGGTCCCCGTCCCTATCACGCAGACGATTCCTCGTATCCTCAGCCTCGCTCGCCGCACTCGGTGCAGCGGGCTCGGTGTTGCCGGGCGGCGTGACGCGCGCCTTTGCAGCCGATAATTCCAAGGAGGTTCTCTCCGCGTCGCACTGGGGCGCCTTTTACGGCAAGGTCGAGGACGGCCGCTTCGTAAGCCTGCGTCCCTGGGACAAGGATCCGTTCCCGAACCAGGCGGTCCATGGCGTGCAGGACGTTGTCTACAACGCGGCCCGCATCAAGTATCCGATGGTGCGCCGCGCGTATCTGGAGAACGGCCCGAAGGCAGAGCGCGACAGTCGCGGCTCAGGCGATTTTGTCAAGGTTTCCTGGGACCAGGCGCTTGATCTGGTCGCTAAGGAAGTCAAGCGCCTTCAGGATGAGGAAGGCCCCTGGGCGATCTACACCGGCACTTATGGCTGGCAGAGCTCGGGGCGCGCCAACAACTCTCAGGCAATGCTGAAGAAGTTGATGAACCTGACGGGCGGCGCCGTCTTCTCAACGGGCGACTACTCCAAGGGCGCACTGGCCGGCATCATGCCTTACATTATGGGCCAGATCGATGCCGAGGGTCCCCAGACGAGTTATCTCTCGATCCTGGAGAACACCGACCAGATCGTGTTCTGGGCGTGTGATCCCTGGAAGAACAACCGTATCGCCTATTCTCCGCCGGACCATGGCGAGCATCTCTTCTTCGACGAACTGAAGAAGAAGAACGAGATGAAGAAGCTCTTCATCAACCCGATCCGTGGTGAGTTGTGCAAGGCGACCGACGGCGAATGGCTCGCCTCGCGCCCGCATGCGGACATTCCGTTGGCACTCGGCATCTGTCACGCGCTTCTCACCGAAGACCTTTACGACAAGGACTTCATCGAGAACTACACCTACGGTTTCGAAACCTTCGCCGACTACCTGATGGGCAAGGGCTGGGACAAGATCGAGAAGACGCCGGAATGGGCTGCCGAGCAGTGTGAAGTGCCTGCCGACAAGATCCGCGAACTGGCTCGCAGCTTCGTTGCCGGACGTACGATGCTGGTTTCCGGCTGGACACCGCAGCGCCAGCAGCACGGCGAACAGTGGCCGTGGATGTTCATTACGCTTGCCTGCATGGTCGGCCAGATCGGTCTGCCCGGCGGCGGCTTCTGCCAGCGCTACCATCTCGACAATCCGGGCGCGCCCCAATCGAACGGCCCGGCGCTGGGCAGCGCGGTCAACCCTGGAAAGCGCACTGAGAACAAGGAATGGCCGGACGAAAACGGCGCCAAGACCATTCCGTGCGCACGCATCGTCGACATGCTGGAGAACCCCGGCAAGGAATTCGAGCACAATGGTGAGACGCACATCTACCCGGATGTGAAGATGACCTACTGGACGGGTGGCAACCCGTTCCATCACCACCAGGACCGCAACCGCATGCGGAAGGCCTGGAAGAAGTTCGATACCGTCGTCATTCAGGACTACCAGTGGACGGCAACCGCCCGCTTCGCCGATATCGTCCTGCCGGCCACCACGACGTCGGAACGCAACGATATCGATCGCATCGGTTCGGTCGCGAACAAGGCCATTCTGCGGATGGCCAAGATCATCGACCCGGTGTTCGAAGCCCGCAACGACTACGACATCTTCACCGAACTCGCAGACCGGTTGGGCGTCAAGGACCAGTTCACCGAAGGCAAGTCCGAACAGGACATGATCAAGGGCATCTACGAGCAGGCCAAGGAAATGGCGGCCCGCAAGAATGTCGAAATGCCCGATTTCGATGATTTCTGGGACAAGGGCATCGTCGAATTCGAGGTTCCGGAAGAAAACCTGAGGCGCGTGAAATATGCGGACTTCCGCGAAGATCCGCTGATGAACATGATGCCGACGGCGACCGGCAAGATCGAGATCTACTCGAAGACCATCGAGAAGATGAGCTACGACGACTGCCCCCCGCATCCCTCGTGGATCGAACCGGCAGAATGGCTGGGACAGAAGGACAAGACCTATCCCGTCCATCTCAGCTCCAATCACCCGGACTGGCGCATGCATTCGCAGCTCTGCTCCACCAAGGTGCGTGAGATTTACGCCATCGCCGGCCGCGAACCCTGCCTGATCAACACCGAGGACGCCGCCGAACGCGGCATCAAGGATGGCGACATCGTGCGGGTCTTCAACGGCCGCGGCCAGATCCTGGCCGGTGCCAAGGTCTCCGATGATATCCGCCGCAGCGTGATCCAGGTGCAGGAAGGCGCCTGGTACGATCCCGACGATGTCAGCGATCCGAACACGCTGTGCAAATACGGCGATCCGAACGTGCTCACGCTCGACATCGGCACCTCGCGGCTCGCTCAGGCGACCTCGGCTCACACCTGCATGGTGCAGTTCGAGAAATACACCGGCGAAGTGCCGGAAGTGACTGCCTTCGTCGCACCCGCTGCCGCCGAGTAGCAAAGCGACCAGGCCTGCCGGGCCGGTATCGTCGGTCACCCGGCCCGGCAGCGCCTCGACGTTCTGAAGAGCCACCCGAGTCGGCAGACCGTTTCCGGCCGGACCGCCGACTCATACAGGGCCGGAGCCCCCTCCGGCCCTGTCATTTTTATTGTTGTTTTTGCCAATTTTTCCCGCACCGCACCAAATACATTGACATTGGTTTCTCCAGGCGCTCCCCTAGGGGAAACGTGAGAATGCATAGCTGCGACCGTTCCAGATTTTCTCTCATCCGGCGGCTCCCGGCGCGGCCTGCGGTTCTGGCACCCTCGCGCGACAATCCGACAGAGCCCGCCGGCAACCGAAAGCCGTATGGACGTGGCAGCACTTCACGGCACAGTCGTCTCGATCAGAGGCGCGGTCATCGATGTCGAGTTTTCCGGCCGTGCATTGCCTGCGGTCGACACGGCTCTTATCGTCAAATGGGACCATCCGGAGCCGCTTCTTCTCGAGGTTCATGCCCATCTCGACCAGACGACGGCGCGCTGTGTCGCGCTTCAGGCGACTGCGGGTCTTGCCCGGGGAACGCGCGTTGTCTCGACCGGAGCGCCCGTGTCCGTTCCCGTTGGCGACGCGATCCTCGGCCGGCTTCTCGATGTGGTGGGCAATATCGGCGATCGCGGGACCCCGTTGCCGGACGATATCGCTCGCCGCCCCATCCACAATCCGCCGCCGCTGCTCAAGGACGAACGATCGACAACCGAGGTCTTTGAGACCGGCATCAAGGTGATCGATCTGCTCACCCCGCTGACACAGGGCGGCAAGGCCGCGATGTTCGGCGGCGCCGGTGTCGGCAAGACCGTGCTGGTGATGGAACTGATCCACGCGATGGTGGAAAAATATCAGGGCATTTCTGTCTTTGCCGGCGTTGGCGAGCGCGCGCGAGAGGGCCACGAGCTCCTGACGGAAATGCGCAGTTCGGATGTCCTGAAAAGGACGGTACTGGTCTATGGCCAGATGGCCGAACCGCCGGGCGCGCGCTGGCGTGCGCCGCTCACAGCGCTCACCATCGCTGAATACTTCCGCGATGTGCAACACCGTAACGTGCTGCTGCTGATGGACAATGTCTTCCGGTTCGTCCAGGCCGGAGCGGAGGTTTCCAGCCTTCTCGGCAGGCTGCCGTCGCGCGTGGGCTACCAGCCAACGCTTGCGAGCGAAGTCGCCGCCCTGGAGGAGCGGATCGCCTCGGTCGCGCAAGCCGCCGTAACGGCGATCCAGGCCGTTTATGTGCCCGCCGACGACTTCACCGATCCGGCCGTGACGACAATCTCCAGCCACATGGACTGCATGATCATGCTGTCCCGGGCACAGGCCTCCCAGGGCTTTTATCCCGCCGTCGATCCCCTCGCCTCCTCTTCCATTCTGCTCGACCCTCTGGTTGTCGGCAAAGAGCACTACGAAATCGCGGGGCGTGTTCGCGAAACACTCGCCCGCTTCCGCGAACTGCAGGACGTCATCGCGCTTCTTGGCGTAGAGGAACTGGGCGCAGCCGACAGGCTGATCGTCCGGCGGGCGCGACGCCTGCAGCGCTTTTTCGCCCAGCCCTTCTTCGTCACCCAGGCCTTCACCGGCACGCCGGGTGTCAGCGTTTCCCGACAGGACACACTTGACGGCTGTCGCGCGATTCTGGACGGCGAAGCCGACGAATGGGCGGAAAGCTCGCTCTACATGGTTGGGACACTTGACGATGCCCGGCACAAGGAAGACGCAGCGACAACAGCGGAGGCCGCGTCATGAGGCTTTCTATCGTCACCCCTCTTCAGGTTGCGGTCGACGAACCGGACGTTCTCTCCGTGCGCGCGGAGGACAACAGCGGCAGCTTCGGGATATTGCCGGGCCATGCGGATTTCCTCACGAGCCTGGCAATCTCCATTGTGCGCTGGCAACGGCGAGACGCCTCATCCGGCCTTTGCGCCGTGCGCGGCGGCGTCATGACCGTGGCGAGCGGCTCGGAAATCTCGATTGCCACGCGCGAAGCGGTCGTGGGGACGGATCTGGCGACACTGGACGAGGTCGTTCTTGAACGCTTCCACGGCGAACTCGATGAAGAGCGCACGCAAAACGTGGAGGCAACCCGACTACATCTCGACATGATCCGCCGGCTTGTCGCGCGAGCCGGGGTTGCTTCGGGGGCGGACGCAATGTGATGGCGCGCAGGGATGAAGAAGACAAGCTCGTCAAGCAGATACGGTTGCGCCAGGAACGCCAACGACGCGAAGACGCGGATGTGCCCATCTCGCGCCGGCTGGCGCAGATCGGCGTGCTTGGCTGGATTGTCGTCACGCCGATGCTGGTCGGCATCTTCGCCGGCCGCTGGCTCGATCGCACCCTTGAGACGGGATTGTTCTGGACTGCGCCGCTGCTGATGATCGGTCTGGCGCTTGGATGCTGGTTTGCGTGGAAATGGATGAATAGCGCATGAGCCCGACCTTCGCTGAAACGTCGTTCGATCCCGCGACACTTGCCGCGCTTGCAGCATTCTTTATCTTCGGAATGGCGCTCGGGGCCGGCTATTTCTTCGTACTGAAGACAAGCGCGACACTGTTTGCGCACAAGGCCATCCTTGCGGCTGCTGCATTGACCGTCGTCCGCATGGCGGTTCTTGCGGCATGCCTCTATTTCGTCAGCCGGGCCGGGGCGCTGCCGTTGCTCATCGCCGCACTGGGGCTTCTGGTTGCACGCCAGCTTGTCATGCGGCGTTTTTCGCGGAGCACACCATGAACTCTCCGCTTGCGACCTCCGCACTGTTCCATCTGGGGCCGGTTCCGATAACGGAGGCGGTGCTCATCACCTGGGCAATCATGGCCTTTCTCGGCATCGGGTGCAGGCTGGCGACACGCTCGCTCACGCTCATACCGTCCACGTTGCAGAGCACGCTGGAACTGGTGGTCGAAACCCTGGATCTGCAAATTCGGGAGGCAACCGGAGAGCCGCCGCAAGCCTACCGGGCCTTCGTCGGCACGCTGTTCATCTACATTCTCATAGCAAACTGGACGGCGCTCATTCCCGGGATTGAACCGCCAACCGCGCACCTGGAAACCGACGCTGCGCTGGCTGTCCTTGTGTTCGTCTCCGTCATCCGGTTCGGCGTTCGCTCCAACGGCTTCGGCGGATACCTAAAGACCTTCGCCTTGCCCAATCCCGTCATGATCCCCCTCAACATTCTGGAAAGCCTCACGCGGGTCTTTTCGATGTTCGTGCGTCTTTTCGGCAACATCATGAGCGGCGTCTTCGTGGTCGGCATCGTCGCGTCGCTGGCCGGGCTGCTCGTGCCTATTCCGCTCATGGCGCTCGACCTGCTGACCGGCGCCGTGCAAGCCTACATTTTCGCCGTTCTCGCCCTCGTCTTCATCTCGGCCGCGTCGGCTGAAACGGGCGATGAACCCAAGCGTTCGTAACAAAGGAGCCTTTTCATGAACTGGCTGGCCTTCATTTCCATCATCGGTGCGGCGGTTGCCGTTTCATTCGGGGCGATCGGACCGGCGCTTGCGGAAGGGCGCGCGGTTGCAGCCGCCATGGACGCCATCGCCCGCCAACCGGAGGCCGCGAACACGATTTCGCGGACACTCTTCGTCGGCCTGGCGATGATCGAGACGATGGCCATCTATTGCCTCGTCATCGCGCTGCTGTTGCTCTTCGCCAATCCTCTCATCCCCTGACGCCATGACCTTCGATTGGTGGACGTTCGCCATTCAGGCGATCAACGTCCTTATCCTCATCTGGATCCTGCACCGCTTTTTCTGGAAGCCGATCTCGCGCGTCATCATGGAGCGCCGATCCGCGACTGAGGCCGCGCTTGAGAACGCGCGGGTGCAAACGCAAGCGGCCGAACAGGCACGTTCTGACGTGGAAGCGGCGCGCGCCGGGATCTCGCGCGAACACGACGCTATGCTGGAGACAGCCCGAAAGGAGGCGGAAAAGCTCAGCCAGTCCCTGCTCGACGATGCAGCAAAGCAAGCGGAGCATCTGCAGGACAAGGCAAAAGCGGACATCAAAGCGGCGTACGTGGCCGCGAGAAAAGCGGCAATGGACGAAGCGGGCACATTGGCGATCGGTATTGCGGCGAAGCTCGCGGCGCGGCTTGAGGGCTCTGTCGTGCGCGCGGTCTTTCTGGAATCCCTTGTCGCCGAAATCACGGCACTTCCCGCGAACACCCGCCAGTCGGTCGCCATGCGCAACGCCACACTGCGTCTCACCAGTGCGACCGTGCTCCAGGAGAACGAAGAAGCGGACTGCCGCCGCAGGATCGCCGATGCCTTCGGGTTCGAGCCCGATCTTGCTATCGTCACTGATCCGGCCTTGATCGAGGGACTGGAACTCCACGGCGAACACTTCTCCATCCTCAACAGCTGGCGCGCGGATCTCGCCCGGATCGAGGAGAGCCTTTCCCATGACTGACGAAAGGGCCGCCGACACCTGGCTCGATCATGCCCGTTCTCGTCTGGCAGCTACCGAACTCGGCCCGAAGGCGGAACAGATCGGACGGGTCGAAGAGGTCGGCGATGGCGTCGCTCTCATCTCCGGCCTGCCCGATGCGCGCCTCGATGAACTGCTGCGCTTCGACAAGGGGGCCTTCGGCTTCGCCCAGACGCTCGACCGGGATCTGATTGGTTGCGTCCTGCTCGACGAGGTGGCCACGATCGAGGCCGGCGATATCGTGCGCGGAACCGGCGAGGTGATACGCGTGCCGGTCGGCCCCGCCCTGCTCGGGCGCGTGGTCGATCCGCTGGGACGCCCGCTTGACGGGAAACCCGCCATCGCCGCAGACGAGTACCATCCCGCCGAGCGCCCGGCGCCAGCGATCATCGACCGCGATCTCGTCACCGCGCCGGTACAGACGGGGCTCCTGTCGATCGACACGCTGTTTGCGCTTGGGCGCGGGCAGCGTGAATTGATCGTCGGCGACAGGGCGATCGGCAAGACGACGATCGCGATAGATACGATCATCTCCCAGAAGTCGAGCGACATCATATGTGTCTACGTCGCGGTCGGGCAGAAGACCTCCAGCGTGCGCCGGGTGATCGACGCCATACAGGAGTTCGCCGCGCCGGAACGGTGCATCACCGTCGTCGCGGGGGCCGCCAGCCCTCCCGGCCTGCAATGGCTCGCGCCTTTCGCCGGGTTCACGATGGCGGAGTATTTCCGCGATCGCGGCCAGCACGCGCTGATCGTGATCGACGATCTGACAAAGCACGCCGCCACCCACCGCGAGATCGCGCTGCTCACCCGTCAGTCGCCGGGGCGCGAAGCCTATCCGGGCGATATCTTCCATGTACATGCGCGGATGCTGGAGCGCGCGGCCAAGCTCAGCGAGGAGCAGGGCGGCGGCTCTCTGACGGCGCTTCCGATAGCCGAGACGGATGCGGGCAATCTTTCCGCCTATATCCCGACTAACCTGATCTCGATTACGGACGGCCAGATCGTAGTCGATGCCAAGCTCTTCCAGGAAGGGCAAAAGCCGGCCGTTGACGTGAGTTTGTCTGTAAGCCGGGTGGGCGGCAAGACCCAGGCCAAGGCGCTGCGCAACGAAGCCAAGACGCTCCGGCTCGATTATGCCCAGTTCCTCGAGATGGAGATGTTCACCCGTTTCGGTGGGGTGCCGGAAAAACGCGTGCGCGACCAGCTTACAAGGGGCGAACGTATCCGGGCCATTCTCAGGCAACCGCCGCATGCGCCTTTGCGGCTTGCGGACGAGGTCGCACTCGTCGCAGCCGTGCAGGAAGGACTGCTCGACGCAGTCGAGATCGACCATATCGCTGCCTTTTGCGAGGCTCTGCCGAAGGCCCTCGACGAGACAGCGCATGACGCGGTCGTAGGTATCGAGACAACGGGGGGACTGGATGATACGGGGCGAACCCGGCTCCTTCAGGCCCTCACGCGCCTGGCGGTGCGCTTCTCGCCATGACGGAGAGACTTGCAGATATCGGTGCCCGCATATCGGGCGTCCATCAGCTCGACGCCGTGGTAAACGCCATGCGCGGTATTGCAGCGGTGCGCGTCCAGCAGGCGCGCCGGCAGATCGTCGCCGTCGACAGCTACACGACAACGATCACCGCCGCGATGGGCCGCATCGTCGCCGGAGTGCCGCCCGGGCCGGACGGATCGAGATTGACGGGTGGCAAGCTCGCCCTCGTCGTCTTCTGTGCCGAGCAGGGGTTCGCGGGCGCCTTTTCCGAGCACATTTTCGATGCGATTTCTGCTGATCTCGAAAAGGCGGAGCTCTTTCTCATCGGCACCCGGGGGCACTCCGTCGCCTCGGAGCGCGCCATCACCCCCGCCTGGACGAGCGCGTTGCCAGCCCATTCTCCAGCGATCCCCAAACTCGCCAACACCATCTGCAATACGCTTTATGAACGTATCAACGCCGGCGTTCTCGACCGCTTGGAAGTGGTGTTCAGCACCTGGGAGACAAGCGGAGCCCGGGTCGTGCGGCGTCGGCTCTTCCCGATCGATCATTCGCAGATTACCCCCATGGGGGACGCACAGCCGCCGGTCACGAACCTGCCCGCCCCTCTCCTGCTCGAGACGCTCGGCGCCGATTACGTCCATGCGCTCCTGTGCAACGCGGCCCTGCATTCCTTCGTCGCCGAAAACGAGGCTCGCATAGCGGCCATGGCGCAGGCGCGCGGCCAGATAGAGAGCCAACTTGCGGAGCTCACCGCGCGCGAACGCCACATCCGTCAGGAAGCGATTACCGCAGAGATCATCGAACTCGCCACCGGTGAGCTGGCGAGCCGCGACGACAAGCGCCGGCGGCCGGATTAACCTGGCTGCCGGCTCCTCCCGGTTCCCCTCGCACGAACCTTGGTGCCAGGCTGGTCAGTCTTCCTTGCCGCCGGCATGTTCACCGGCCTGACCGCGCCGCCAATAGGCCACGATCATGTGGTTTTCGCGCGGCATTTGCTTTTCCTTTCGGAAATAGGCACGCAGCTTGCGGAAAGTCGCATGTTCGCAACCGACCCACACAAAGCTGTCGGGCGCGTTTGTCGGCCAGTCGACGGCCTTCACCGCCTGTTCAAGCAGGTCCGAGGAACCGGCCGCCACGCCGTTGCGGTGAACCCACGTCAATTCGACATCGGCCTTAGAGGCAAGCTCTTGTTCTTCTGCGGCGTCGGGGATTTCGATGACGGCCGTTACCGTCGCGTTCTCGGGCAATTCCTCCAGAATGCGGGCAATGGCGGGGAGCGCCGTTTCATCGCCGGCGATCAGGTAGCGCCTTGCCTGGCCGTAGGTCCCGCCGCCCGGGCCGGTGATGCCGATCTCATCGCCCGGCTTTGCACTCATGGCGAACCCGGCACCGGGAAATCCATCCCCTTCGTGCAGGACCATGTCGACATCGAGCCAACCCGCCTCCACATCGATCCGCCGGATCGTGTAAACGCGGGCTATCGGCTTCGGCAAGCCTTCCGGCCAGGCCGGCCTGCCATCCTCTCCCATGACGGGCCAGCCGTATTCGCCACCCGGTTCCGGGGGAAACAGCAGGCGGATATGCATGCCCTTTCGTGAGAAGCGTTCCAGATCCTCACCCGAAAGCCGCACCCGGCGCATCCGTGACGTGACCAGTTCGACACGCTCGACCTTCATGCGACGCAGGTAAGGCACCGGGGAGCCGGCGGCACAATCGCCCGTCCAGTGAATTTCCGGCCTTTCCGGTTCCGACAATTCGAAAATGTGTTCGGCAAGCGCCACCTTCACGAAGGCAATTCCGCTCGCGTCTGATGCCAACGCGGAGATATCGAGATGACGGCCATCGACAGCGAGTTCAGCGGTTCCGAAATGGAACGCGAAACGCGCAGCGCGTTCGCCCCTCGTCACCTCGCCGTGCTCGGTGAAGTGGTCCGCCAGCCGGCCAAGCAGAACGGCCGGTTGCGACACCTCGATCCTGGCGCGGGCGGCAAACTGTCCCGTCCCTGCTGACTGTGCCATGTGCCTCTCCTTTGCGGAATTCGCGCATCATGGCTCCGGGAGTGGAGCCATATGATGTGAAAACCCCGGCCAGGAACGGCTTGCTCAAGCAGCCCGTCACGGTCACGCCTTGCACATGTCTCGTCAAATTCGCAGGCAATCGCATCGGCATTCGCCGGGGGTCAAGCCGAGAGTTACTAATCTTGAATGCAAAAATCAACTTTTCCAAATACTCCATGCGCAAAAGCGGCCGCGACAAAATGCCGGCGGCGGGCGAAAGCGCCATACCGGCACCTCTCCGCCCGCCGCCGGGAGACGCCGATCAGACGTCCCGCGCAACCTGGAACGGCGCCCAGGACTGCGTGACAGGCATGATCTCAAGCGCATTGACGTTGACATGCGGTGGCTGCGTCGCAACCCAGAAGACCGTTTCCGCGATATCCTCCGGCTGAAGCGCGTGGGCGCCACCGTAGAGCTTGTCGTAAGCCTCTTTGTCGCCACCGGTCCGCACCAGCGTGAATTCGCTCTCGCACAATCCCGGCTCGATGGACGTCACCCGGACGCCCTTTCCGTGCAGATCGGAGCGCAGGCCGAGCGAGAACTGACGGACGAAGGCCTTTGTGCCGCCATAGACATTGCCCCCCGGATAAGGCCACGTCGAAGCGACCGAAGACAGGTTGACGATCACGCCCCGCCTCTCGATCAGCTTCGGTATGAGATGGTGGGTGATTGTCACGAGACCGGTGACGTTGGTCTCGATCATGGTCTTCCAGTCGGAGAGCTTCGTCGCCGGCACCGGCTTCGTGCCAAGTGCCAAGCCTGCATTGTTCACCAGAACGTCGATTTCGCCGAACCCGGCCGGCAACGCCTCGATGGCTGCGATTGTGGCCGCCTCATCGGTGACATCGAAGGCGGCCCCGTGAAAGCAGTCTCCCAGTTCCTTGCGCATCTCATCGAGACGCTCCTGGCGACGACCGGTTCCGACGACCTTCCAGCCCGCGCCGGCGAAGCGCCGCGCCGCGGCTGCACCGAAACCGGACGTCGTTCCGGTGATGAGGACGGTTCCACTCATGTGGCTGATCCCTTGTCTTGTTTTGAAAATCGGACCGCATGCTTACGCCCACCATTCGGCAAGACAAGACTTCCCGCCCCGAATTTTCCGCTGGCCCTCACGATTGTGCGCTGTGGCTCTAATCAAGGCCAAGGCTCCGGCGTAGAGGGTGAACAGACAGCCTTTCAGCGAGGACCCGGCCCCATGATGCACAATTCCATCAACATGGATCACCATTGGCTTCCCTTCACCAACAACAAACTCTTTCACAAGGAGCCGCAGATCTTCGCCAGGGCCGAGGGGGTCCGCTACTGGACGCCGGAGGGCAACGAGATCCTCGACGGCGCCTCCGGGCTGTTCTGTTGTCCCGCCGGGCATGGTCGGCGGGAGATCGCCGATGCTGTCCACGCCCAGTTGCTGGAGCTTGACTATTCGCCCCATTTCCAGCGCGCCGCGCCCGTTTCCTTCGCGCTTGCGGAGCGCCTTGCGGCGATCCTGCCCGACGGGATCGACCGCGTCTTTTTCGGCTCGTCCGGGTCGGAGGCCGTGGACAGCGCGATGAAGATCGCGATTGCCTATCATCGGGCGAAGGGAGACGCGCAGCGCACCCGTTTCGTATCGCGCTCGTGGGCCTATCACGGCGTCAACCTGGGCGGCACGTCGCTCGCCGGCATGGTCGGCAACCGGCGGGAATATTCCGGCATCACCTGCGATGTGGTCCACATGCGCCACACCTGGAACGAAGACCAGCGCTTTACCCGCGGCCAGCCGGAAACCGGCGCCGAACTCGCCGAGGATCTGGCGGATCTGTGCAGAACCTACGGCGGGGAGACGATCGCGGCCGTGTTCGTGGAGCCGATAGCAGGTTCAATCGGCACCATCGTGCCGCCGGTCGGCTATCTCAAGCGCCTTCGCGAGATTGCCGATGAAAACGGCATCCTGCTCATTTTCGATGAGGTCATTACCGGGTTCGGACGTACAGGATCGGCTTTCGCCTCCCAGGAATTCGCCGTCACGCCGGATATCATCACGATGGCCAAGGCACTCACCAACGGCTCGGTACCCATGAGCGCCGTGGCGGTAAAGACCGAAATCCAGCAGGCCGTTCTCGATGCTATAACGGCCGACCGGCCGGAACTGATGCACGGCTACACATATTCCGCGCATCCTGTCGCCTGCGCCGCCGCGCTGGCCACGCTCGACATCTACGAGAAGGACGGTCTCTTCGCTCGCTCAAAAGCCCTGTCGCAGACTTTCCTCGATGGCGTATTCGGTCTGCGCAACCTGCCGCAGGTCGCCGACTTGCGCGGATACGGCATGATGTCGGGCATTCAGCTGAAGCCCGGGAGCGTCCCTGGCGAGAAGGGATCGATCATCCAGCGCCTCCTCTTCAAGGAGGGGCTTCATCTGAAGGCGACAGGCGATGCGCTGATCTTCGCGCCCGCGTTCGTCTCCAGCGAGAAAGACATCGGCCGGATGCTTGAGGTCCTGCAGAAAGTTCTGGGACGGGCGGATCATTGAGGACATCGCGCGGAAATGGTCGGAACGCCGGACGGCGATGCAATCCGGCTTTCAGACCGGTCGCGCCTATCCCTGAACGTCGCGCATCACCTCCCCCAATGCCTGCAAGCCGGGGGCGATCTTCTCTTGGGCAATCGCCGCAAATCCCAGTCGGAGGCGATTGAGCGGAGCATTTGAGCTCGCATAGTGCACGTCGCCGGGCTCCACCAGCACGCCACGTTGCGCCGCCCGTTCGGCGACCTGCCGGGCATCGACGCCGCGAGGAAGAGACAACCAGAGCGCCGATCCTCCCGTCGTCATGGTGACATCGCATTCCGGCAGCTGACGCCCGATCTCGCGCAACATGCACTTCCACTTCGCGGCAAGGCTCTCGCGCTGGCGGCGGATATGCGCATCGTAATGACCGTCGGCGAGAAAGATCGCCATGGCACGTTGGTCCAGCGCGGAAACATGACGGCACATCAGGCGTCGCAAGGCCCGCAATTCCCGCAAGAGCGGTTCCGCCGCAGCAATGAAGCCGAGCCTCAGACCGGGAAAGACCGGCTTAGAAAGCGAGCCGACATGGATCACCCGGCCGGACTGATCGAAACTCTTCAGCGCCGGGCGGGCTGCGCCGACGAAATTCAGCTCGTGTTCGTAATCGTCCTCGATCACCAGAAAGTCGTGCCTGTCCGCCGCCTCCAGTAATGCCAGACGGCGCTGCAAGCCCATGGTCACATTGGTCGGAGAATGATGACCGGGCGTGACATAAACGAGATCGGTTCCCGCCAGCGCCTCCGTCACCCGCATTCCGTTGGCATCGACGGGTTGAGGCGCCAGCGTGCAGCCACGGGCAAGAAAGATGTTGCGGGCATCGACATAACCGGGTTCTTCCACGCCCACCCGCGTCCCCTTGTCTGAAAGGAGGCTGGCGATGAGGTAAAGCGCATTCTGCGCCCCGATCGTCACAAGGATGTTCTCCGGCCCGGCCCGGAAGCCGCGTTGCGGTAGGGTGCGGCGGATAATCTGCTCCACCAGCATCGGATCGTCATTGTCGACGAGATCGCTCATCCAGAAAGGAGCGTGTTCCGCGGTGCCTGCCACGCGCACCGCATCGCGCCACCGGTTGATGGAAATCCGGTCGGGACGGATCTGCCCGTAAACGAAAGGATATTCGAACTCGTGCCAGTTGGCCGGCTTGGTGATGTTGGGCTGGTCGCAAAGCCTGACTTTCATCCGGCGGGCGAAGTCCACTGCCCGTCTCTGTCCGCCCAGCGCATTGTGGGCATGGTCGTCCACGCGAATGGAGAGCTGCTCGCGGACATACCGCTCGTCGACGAAGTAGCCACGCCGGCTGACGGGCTTCAGGTAGCCATCTTCCGCCAGTCGCTCGTAGACGAGGCTGACCGTGTTGCGGGAGACCTTGATGCGTTCGGCCATCGAGCGCGTGGAGGGCAGCGGCTCATGGGCGGAAACGCCGCCAGCCAGAATGGCCTCGACCAGCCGTTCCTGGATCTGCTGCTGCAGACGCTTGTCCGGCGAAAACGGCGCGTCGAAATAGTGCTCGATCATCATTGCAGGCTGTCTCCCCCACGGGCTCCGGCCCTCTTCCTAGCAAGGATCGCGCCGTTCCCCGGCAGGCCTTCGCGCACTGGCCCCATAGTTTTCAAACCCTGGCTCTAAGGCACCGTGCTGCACCGCAATACTGTTTTCGCAGTGCAGGAGTAACCGCGCAATAAAGCGGCAAAGACACACACGGACGACTGGTCTTTGCGCAGCGGAAAAATGAGATGCGATATCGATCCGGAAACCGGGCAACCCAGGGGAATGTGATGCAGAAAGTTGGCAAACGCGGCGGCATCGATCGCCGATCCTTCCTGAAGAACGCCAGCGCGCTCGGCGCCGGCCTCGCCATGCCGGCGATCATCTCCAACCGGACCCTCGCCTCCTCCGGCGAGATCAACATCATGATGTGGTCGGACTATCTGCCGGAGAGCTTCGTTTCCGGCTTCAAGGAAAAGACCGGCATCACCATCAATTTCACCGGCATCGGCTCCAACGAGGAGATCATCAACAAGCTCAAGGCCACCAACGGCGAGGGCTTCGACATCGTCTCGCCGACGGTCAACCGCAACCTGCTGTGGAAGGACCTCGGCCTGCTTCAGCCGTTCGACATGTCGAAGGTGCCGCTGGAGAAGGTGAACCCGGCGATGGCGCTGGGCGACGAGTACTGGAGCTTCGACGGCAAGGGCTGCTTCTGGTTGCCGCACATCTGGGGAACCGAGGGCGTCGCATGGCGCACCGACGCGTTCACCCCGGCCGGCGAGTTCCCGAGCTATTATGACATTTGGGACGAAGCGAATGCCGGCAAGACCATGGGCCGTGCCCATTCGATGATGCTTGGCCTCGGCCTCGGCCTGGAAGGCCGCGGCGAGATCGAGCCCGGCACGATGTGGTCGGCCTACGAAAGCCCGGAAAAGATGGACGCGGTCTGGTCCAAGCTCACCGAAACGGCGATCGCGAAGAAGAAAAACATCAAGCTCATCTGGAACGATGCGGATACCCAGAAGAACGGTCTTCTGAACGAGGGCGTCATCGTCGGACAGACATGGGACGGCCCGCCGATCGCGCTGAAAACCGCCGGCGAGCCGGTGATGTACCGGGCCCCGAAGGAAGGCGCTATGGCCTGGGTCGACGGCATCGCGATGCCCACGGGCGCCAAGAATATCGACCAGATCTATGCCTTCATCGGGGCAGCCTACGACGCCAAGCTTGCCGGCGAGGCGATCAAGACCCACGGCTACAATTCGCCGGTCATCGGCGCGGACGCTTATGGCGGCGAAGTCTATGCCAAGAACTTTGCCGACGCCTATCCCGGCGATGCACTGGCCAAACTCAATCCGTGGCCGGCCGAGGCGCCCTGGTATTCGGAAAAGCGGACCGAATACGCGAACAAGTTCCTGAGCGCCTGAGGCAGACAGTAGAGGCGCGGCCTGCCGGGGGGCTGACGGCCGCGCCTTCCCGCTTCTGCAAGACACGTCGGATCTCCTCCCCGTCAATTCGCGCTCTGTGTCGTTGCCACGCGATCGTCGCGGCTTCCTGGGTTGTCATGCGGAGATCAGCCAGCCGGCTTTCCGGAAATGCCGGCTTCGGGAAACGAGTTGCTCACCTTGTGCGGGAGTTCAGATGACCAAAGACGTCGTCCTCGATCACGTATCGGTCCGCTTCGGCAGCTATACGGCCGTCGACAATGCGTATCTCACCATCAAGGGCGGTGAATTCTTCTCCTTCCTCGGACCGTCCGGGTGCGGCAAGACCACACTTCTGCGCTGTGTTTCGGGTTTCGTGGACCCCACCGAAGGGCGCGTGCTGATCGGAGGCAAGGACATGGCGAATGTCGGCCCCAACAAGCGGCCGACCGCGCTCATTTTCCAGAACCTCGCGCTCTTCCCGCTTATGTCGGTTGCCGACAACATCGCCTTCCCGTTGGAGGTGCGCGGCATCTCTAAGCGCGAGCGGCGCAGGCGAGCGGACGAGCTTCTGGACATGATCGCGTTGCCGGGTGTGGGCGACAAGAAGGTGCACGAGCTTTCCGGTGGCCAGCGGCAGCGCGTCGCGATTGCCCGCGCACTCGCCGTGGAACCCGACATCCTGCTCCTCGACGAACCGCTGTCCGCGCTTGATCTGAAACTGCGCCACCACATGCGTTCCGAGCTGCGCGCCATCCAGCAGCGCGTCGGGCTGACCTTCATCTACATCACCCATGACCAGGGCGAAGCTCTGACCATGTCCGACCGCGTTGCCGTGATGAATGCCGGCGTCATCGAGCAGATCGGCGATCCGGAAAGTGTCTACGATCGGCCCAAGACGCCATTCGTCGCATCCTTCGTCGGCGAGACCAATCGGATTGCGGGGAAGATCATCGGGCAGAGCGGCCAGATAGCGACGATCGATACCGCGCTTGGACGCCTGAAGGGGAAGGCCGCCGGCGGGCGCACCTACAAGCCAGGTGACGACTGCCTGCTTTTCATCCGCCCCGAGAAATTCGGCCTTGCAGGGGACGGGGCCAAGGCCGGGACCAGCGACAATGCCATTGTCGCACGGTGCGTGAAGGAGGAATTCGAAGGGAGCGCACGCCAGATCTTCCTGGAGGCCGGCGGGGTCGATCTGCGTGCGGCCCTCGTCAACTCGGGAGAGGGAAGCCGCCGGCTGTCCACCGACGAAGTCGCCACGTTCGGCTTCGCGCCGACAAGCGCGACCGTCCTTCCCGCAGACCAGAGCGGAGGCTGAGCGCCATGTCCGCCCTTTCAAAGGCCATGCACGGTTTCGTCGGGCGCCACGGCATGGGGGCCGCGGTCTTCATCGGCGTCGCGGTGTTCTTCTGGGTCATCTTCCTGATCGTCCTGCCGCAGATGGCTATGCTCGACTATTCGTTCCGCAACAACCTGCCGGTGGCGGACGTCGGCGGACCGAAGGACGTCTATACTCTCACGAATTACGCATATTTCTTCTTCAGCGCCAACGGATCGATAAACACGCTCGATATCGGAGTTCTCGGCAACACCATGTTGGCAGCGATCTTCGTCACACTGATCGATATCGCACTGTGTTATCCGATCGCGTTCATCCTGGCGCATTCGGCGACAGGGGTCGCCGCGCGGCTGATGGTGATCGGCCTGATCGTTCCCTTCTGGGTCAACGAGATCCTGCGCGCTTTCGCCTTCCGCGTGTTGTTCGGAGCAACGGGCGTCATCAACGGGATCGGCCAGTCGATGGGCCTTTGGGACGCTCCGATCGACTTCATACGCGCCGATGTCGCGCTCTATTCCGGATTAACTTACGCCTACATCCTGTTGATGATATTCCCGATCTACAACGCCGTGGAGGCGCTCGATCGCAACCAGATCGAGGCCGCGCGCGATATGGGGGCAAGCTGGTGGCGGGTCCACTGGCGCGTGGTGCTGCCGATCGCGAAGCCCGGCATCGCTTCGGGCGCGACGATGGTCTTCATGCTGACGGCCGGCGCGCTCGCCGCTCCGCAGATCCTCGGCGGCCCCTCCAGCCTGTGGTTCACGCAGCTCATCTACCAGTGGTTCAACCAGTCCGCCAACTGGCAGCGGGGATCGGCCTACGCCGTCCTCCTGCTGGTCGTCTGCATCTGCTTCGTCATGTTGCTGATGCGCGTCTTCAAGGTGAACATCGGAGCGATCGGGCGATGAGCAAGGCCACCGGCGCGGGCGCAGGCACGACCCTCTATTCGCTGTTCTTCTTCGCGTTCCTGTTCGGACCGCTCATCATCATGGTGGTGACGGCCTTCAACTCCTCGTCGTTTCCGCGCATCACGCCCTGGGAATGCTTCACCACCGACTGGTTCTCCGTTCTGGTGAACAACGCGCGGCTGATGGGCGGGCTGGGAACGAGCGTCATCATCGGTGCGGGCGTGGTTGTCTGCGCCGTCCCGATCGGACTTGCCGGGGCTATGGCGTTATCGGAGCTTCCGCCCCGCCTTCGCGCGGCACTCTACACGGTGCTGATCACCCCGATCCTCATTCCCGGCGTCGTCCTCGGCATCTCCACGATCGTCTTCTGGGGCATTGTCGGGCGCGCGTTCGGCGAGGAGTACGCCTCCACCTTCTACAATGGCATCTTTCTCACCCTTATCGGCCAGATCACCTTCATCTCGGCCTATGCGATGCTTGTCTTTTCCGCCCGGCTTCAGCGCTTCGATCCGACACTGACGGAAGCGGCCCTCGACCTCGGCGCGACGCCCGGTCAGTGCTTCCGCAAGATCCTGCTGCCGTTCCTCAAGCCCGCCATCGGCTCGGCCGCCTTCCTGACGCTGCTCGCCTCCTTCGAGAACTACAACACCACCGTCTTCACAATCCTGTCGGACAGCACGTTCACGACCGCTCTCGCCTCGAAAGTCCGGCTCGGCACCGATCCCTCACTTTCCGCCCTGGCGGTGATCATCATCGGGCTTACCCTGATCGGCGCCATGGTGCACGAGGCGCGTACGCGCCGGCAGGCGTTGCTGCGCTCGGGCAAACCGCAGCTCTCCCCGCTTTATGCCAATCCGGTCACGCGGGTGATGACCCATCCGGCGGGCATTGCGATCATGCTGATCGCACTCGCGGGCCTGCTCGTCTATCTCGGCAGCCGTCACGACGCATCCGCCTGCAAGGCGGGTATCCTCCAACAGAAGCGCGCGGTTCAAGAACAGCTCCTTGAGGAACAGCGCGCGCGTATTCGCAAGCTTCGCGAAAAGGCCGGCCCGGCGACGACCGATGCGCCTGCGACCAACAATCCCTCGCCGTTCGGCGGCGCTTTCAAACCCGGCATGCTCGCCCCGAAGGAAGAGACGGCACCCGCCAACCCCTCCCCGTTCGGTGGGGCCTTCAAGCCGAATGCGCTGAAACCGAAGGAATAACCACCCGTTCGCGAAAAGCTTCAGCCGAAGACATCTGCAATCGCCGCGCGAATGCCCGCATAGCCGGTGCATCGGCACAGGTTGCCCGTGAGTGTCGCCTCGACGTCCTCAGCCCGAACCCGATCGCCGGCCAGCAAGGATGCAGCAAGCGAAACGAGCAAGCCCGGCGCGCAATAGCCACACTGGATCGCGCCGTGCGCTTCCAGAGCGGCGATCAGCGGCGCGGCGACCGCTTCCAGCCCCTCGGCGGTAAAGATCTCCGCGCCCTCGACCTTGCCCGCAATCAGCAGGCATGCGTTAACGGCCTTGCCGTCAACCAGCACCATGCAGGCCCCGCACCTGCCGATACCGCACGCTGTACGAACGCTTTTCAGGTCGAAGTTCGACGATAGAAGCGGGGCGAGCCGCTCGAAAGGCTCCGCCTCGAGTGCGGCCGGGCGCCCATTCAGGGTAAAAGAGATCCTCATCGCCGGGCTTCCAGCACATCCAGCACCCAATCCGGGTCCACCGGCAATCGGAGCGGCGGGATGCCAAGCACGTCGCGCACCGCGCAAGCGATGGCCGGCGCCACGGCGTTCAATCCGATTTCGCCGGCACCGCGCAAGCCGACGGGGTCGCGCGCATCTAGTTCGACAAGCGGATGGATGCGGACCGGCGGCATGTCGGCAATGGTCGGAACGAAATATCCGTCCAGATTGCGCGCGGCGAACGAGCCGTCTGTCGCGAGAAGATCCTCGGTAAGGCAGAAACCCAACGCCTGAGCCGCGCCGCCCGCCATTTGTCCGTCGAAGGCGGCAGGCACCAGCGGCATGCCGCAAGCCGGCAGGACATCGATACCGGTGCAGGTAATCCGGCCCGTCCAGCGGTCGACCAATATGAAAGCCCGCGCCGCGCAAGCCGTGAACAGTGTGTGGCAGGCAAGGCCGTCGAGATGGGTTTCAATCGGCTCGATCTCCACATCGACCGCGATGTCCTCCCCTTCCGCCAATGCGGCAAAGCCGATATCCGGCCGGTTGCGACGATCATCAGCCCGGAACATCCCGCCGGGACCGCTGATATAGTCCTCGGCGGCGCCCCCCAGCTTGCGCGCGGCCGCCGCCCCAAGTGCCTGGCGCATGGTCTCGGCTCCCTTGCGCACCAGACGGACCGCGATCTGCGTTCCGCGCGAGGCCGACGTGGGCCCGCTATTGCCCACGGCCGTTTCCCCGATCCGCAAGCCCACATCCCTGCCATCCACGCCGAAGGCTTGCCGAAGCGCTGCCAGAGCAGCGGCTTCAAGCCCCTGCCCCATCTCGGTCAGCGAGGTCTCCAGACGGATCCGGCCATCGAAACCGAGCGCAAGCCGGCCAAGTGCTCCGTTCGGTCCGCCGCCGCCAAAGCCCTCGCCCTTGCGAATGAGGGCAACGCCCGTTCCGGCAACAAATCGCTCATCCGGCCGACCCACAGGCACTGCCGGCAGAGCAGCGAGCGCCTCGCCAAGAGGCTCAAGTTCCAGCATCGGCACCATGGTTTGTCCAAGGGGACCCGGCCCCTCGGCGGCCGCCAGGTTCAGGCGGCGGAATGCGATCCGGTCGACACCCGCCTTGTCCGCCAGCGCATCGATGGCCAGTTCCAGGGCGCTCTGGGTCTGGACTGCTCCGAACCCGCGAAAGGCACCGGATATGCCATTATTGGTATAGGCAAGACGTCCCGCGAGACGGACGGACGGCCAGTCATAGGCGCCGGGGGCGCATTCCATGGCCGTTTCCAGCACCTCCGGCCCATGACTGGCATAGGCGCCGGTATCGGCCACAGCATCAAAATCGAGGGCCGTCAGGCGTCCGTCCGCATTGCATCCCGCCCTCAGCCGGATGGAGAACGGATGGCGCTTGATGCCGGCCGCAACCGCTTCCGGCCGGCTGAGGACGAGACGGACAGGTCGCCTTGCCTTCAACCCAAGAAGCGCGAGGACCGGCTGTACATGGAGATCTTCCTTGCCGCCGTAGCTTCCTCCGATGGGAGAGCCGACGACATGGATATTCTCCTCCTCCAGTCCGGTCAGTTCGCTCAGCACATGACGAACATGGTGAGGGTCATGGGCGGGCGCGCGCAGCACCAGGTCTCCCTCGCCTGGAATGGCGACGCCGCCTTCAAGTTCCAGCGCCACGTGCATCTGTCGCGGGGTGTCCAGCGACAGATCGACGGTATGAGCGGATGCCTCAAGCGCAACCGCAACGTCGCCCTTTAGATAATCGAAGGCATGGCAGAGGTTGCCGCCGTCGTGAAGCGCGACCGCCTCCTTCCCGAGCGCCACATGAGGATCGGTCACAGGTGGCAGGATTTCGTAGTCGACATCAATGGCAGCCAGAGCCGCCGCTGCGATTTCCATGGTTTCGGCCGCCACGGCGGCGACAGCCTCGCCCAGGTGGCGCACGACGCCGTCCGCCAGCACTGGCTGATCCTTGAGGCGCAAGCCGAAGCGGAAACCGGCGGGCACATCCGCCGTTGTTACCACCGCATGTACCCCGGGCACGGCCTCGGCCGCACGCGTATCGAGCCTCGAGATCCGCGCATGGGGGTGCGCGCTGCGCAGGACAAGCCCGACGAGCGCACCTTTCGGCGCATCGTCTGCAAGATAGCGGAAGCGTCCGGATAGCTTCTCGGCAACACGCAGGCTCATGCGACGGCTCCAAGCCGCCGGACATGACCGGCGATGAGGTTCGCGGCGACACGCGCCAGCCGCCGATCAGACCCGGCGAATACCGATGACGTGGCTGGCACGTCCCCACTGAGCTTGCAAATGATGATCGGTATCGCCCCCAATCGGACTGCGATATTCCAGCCGCCTTCGCACCGCGCGCCCGCAACGACGAGTTTCGATGACGAAAAGGATGCCCTGTGCCCGACCTTCTCGGCGAAGACGTCGCCTGCGCCGACATCTCGAACCTCTACCGCCTCCACGAGGCCGCCGGTCGGCAGGCGTTTCCCGACCGGAAAACGGGCGCCCCCAGCCAGAAGATAGTCGGCTTCAAGCGCTGCCAGCAGGACTTCCGTGTCACCGGTGCCCCAGGCAAGATTTCCGGCGATAGTGGCGAGGTTACGCACGCCCGAGGCGCCGACCTGTGCCAGCAGGTCGCAAAGCGCCGGGAGGCGTTCCGCCACCATCCGATCGCGCCGCAACGCTTCAAGTCTGGCATTGGCCGCAAGGCGCAGCCCGCCTGTCGGCAACGCCGAAACAATCGGGCCGAAATCGATCCGCGAGACATCGATCACAGGCGCACCGGGCATGCCGCTCGCCCAACCAAGCTGCAAGGCAGTGAGGCCGCCGCCAAAGATAGCCCTCTCCCCGAACGTCGCCTTCAAGTGCAGCGCCTCGTCTGCGGTTTCGGCGATGACGAAGACCATATCAGTCCTCGCGGTCTTTCCAGAAGTCGGCCTGAACCTTCGCCGCCTCCTCGGCCAGGAACGGCCCCTTGACGATGACATCGCGCTGGCCGGCGGCAAAGACCATGCGGCAAGGCAGGTCGAGCGTCGGATTTTCCGGGTGATCACCCGTCATCTCCTTCAGCGACCGCTCGCTCTGGCCGTAGACCACGCGTCCTATGCCGGCCCAGTAGACGGCGCCGGAACACATGGCGCACGGCTCCGCGGAGGTGAACATCGTGCAGCCGGCCAGGAAGTCGGGTTTCCACTTTTTGGCCGCCCGGCTCGCGAGCACCTTTTCCGCATGCGCCGTCAGGTCGCCGCCTTCGGCCGAATAGGCGTTGCCCTGTTCCATGAGCACGTCGCCGTCGGGACCCACGAGAATGCACCCGAAGGGATGGTCCCCGCCCTTGCGGGCCTCCTCGGCAACCGCGATGGCGCGGCGAAGGTGTTCCTCGTCGCGGGTTTCGTCGAACTTGGGCATCAACTCACCTTTCTGATTTCGGCAGCGACCAGGGGGCAAAGCGCTTCTGGACGAAGCCGACAAGGCGGAAGAGCGTCAGCGACAGCAGCACCAGAATGACGAGCCCCGAAAAGGCCTGGGGGATCTTGAAGAAGGAGGTGGAGAACGCGATGAAAAAGCCGAGACCCTTTTCAGCTGCGACGAATTCCGCAACCACGGTGCCGATCACGGCGAGCGTGGTCGAGATCTTGAGTGCCGAGAACAGGAACGGCAGCGCGTAAGGCAGACGGATGTGGAAGATTTCCCGTGTCCGGCCGGCACGCAGGGACCGTGACAGCTCGATCAGCTCTTCCGGCGTCGCCAGCAGACCGGTCGTCGTGGAGACGACGATGGGAAAGAACGTGATCAGGAAGGTGATCACCACTTTCGGCATGTCGCCGGCCCCCAGCGTCACGACGATGATGGGGGCGACGGCCACGATCGGCGTCGACTGGATCACGACCAACATCGGATAGAGGGTGCGCGACAAGAGCCGCGACATGGAAAGGCTGATGGCAAGCGGAATGGCAATGGCGATGGCCAGCGCATAGCCCATCACGGCCACACGCAAGGTGGCCCATATGTGGCCGATCCACACGGACGGATCGACGCCGAAGCCCGCCGCGACGATACTCGTGGGAGATGGCAGCAGGAACGACGGAATGGCGAAGAGCCAAGTGGCCGCCTGCCAGATACCGAGGACACAGACGACCGCCATGACGGGTGCGAAGCGATCCAGGAGACGAATGATGTTCTTCACGGCGCTTTCCCCTCAGGCCGCAGCCGGCTTGGAGAAGAGTTCTCCGCGAATGTGATTGGCGAGTTCGGTGAAGGCGGGATCCGACAGGGTCTGCATGGTGCGCGGACGGGCGAAAGGCACGTCGATGATCTCGCGTACCGTCCCCGGGCGTTCCGACATCACGATGATCCGGTCGGAGAGAAGCAGCGCCTCGGGGATGGAATGGGTAATGAAAAGCACAGTCTTGGGTCTTTCCGACCAGATGCGCAGCAATTCGAAACTCATTTCGTCGCGCGTCAGCGCATCGAGCGCGGAGAACGGTTCATCCATCAGGAGGATATCGGGGTCGAGCAGCAGCGCCCGCGCGATGGCGACACGTTGCTGCATGCCGCCGGAAAGCTCATCAATCCGCTTCTGAGCGAAATCGGCGAGGCCGACAAGGTCCAGCAGTTCAAGCGCGCGCTCATTGTCTTCCTTGTGGACGCGGCCGTACTTGTGGCGCATCGGGAAGGTGACGTTGTTCTGGACGTTGAACCAGGGAAGCAGCGTCGGCTTCTGGAAGACGATGCCGATCTCGTCGCGCGGCTCGGTCACCTCCATGCCGTAGATCTCGACAGCACCCGCGCTGGGATGAATGAGGCCGGAGACAAGCCGCAGCAGCGTGGACTTCCCGCACCCAGAGGGGCCCAGAACCGAGACGAACTCATGCCGCGAAATCTCGAAGTCGAGCCCGGTCAGCGCGTGGATCGGACGTCCGTCGTTTCCGGTGAAGATCTGCTCGACATCGCGAAACCGGATGACCGGTGGATTGGCCGCCATACGTATCCCCTGACGAAAAAATGAAATGCCGGCGGGCGGATCAAGCCGCCCGCCGGCGCCCCCTGGAATTATCTCACTTGAGGAAGCTGCGATTGACGGCGCTCTCCGGGTCGAGCGCATCCGCCGCCAGTCCCTGCGACTTGGCAACCCAGCTCCAGGTCGCCTTTAGAAGCTCAGGCTCGAAGGCTCCAATGCCATCCTTTTTGGAAACGTCGTTGACCATGAGCGGAATGGAGGCCTTCCACTGCTCGGCGGCGGTCGCCTCGTCGATCTCCGGAACCATGACCTTGACCGCGGCGGCAGCACCTTCCGGATCCTTGATCGCCATTTCGGTAGCCGTCTTGTACGCGACGAGAAAGCGCTTCAGGACTTCGGGACGTTCGGAAATCATATTGTCGGACGTGAAGATCGACAGGCCGTAGCCGTCAAAGCCGTACTCCGACCATGGCAGCGCCTTGAAGGTCTTGTTCGCTTCCTTCATCGGACCGGCAAAGGCGGGAGCGACCGTCATCCAGTTGATGGTCGCATCGACCTGCCCAGTCGCCAGCATTGGCGCCAGGGCGCCCGGATCGACCTTGATGAGCTGAACGGAACTCGGATCGACGCCGTTGGCCTCAAGCACCAGCGGCCAGACCACGTTGGAGGAGGAGAAGGTCGCCGTCGCGACTTTCTTGCCGGCGACGTCGGCAAGCTTCTCGATCCCGCTGTCGGTGGTGGTGAAGATCGCATCCGGCTGTTTCGTGTAAAGCGTCATGACGGCCTTGGCGGGTGCCTTTTCCGTGGCAACCGCCTGCAGCAGCGCGGAGAGGCCGCCGCTGCCGACATCCGCAGCCCCCGTCGAAAGCTTGGTGACAACGTCGGACGACCCACGCCCGACCGCGATGGTCACATCAAGACCGGCATCCGAGAAGATCCCTTTCTGGACGCCGTAGTAGATGGGGGCCTTGTCGCCGGCGGGCAGCCAGTCGATCATGAAGGTGACCGGATCGGCGGCGCTTGCCACGCCGGCAGTAGCGGCCAGGATGGCCGCCGTGGCCAGGACCGATTTCAGAAAGCGCGATTTCATCTGGAAGCTCCGTCTGCGAGAGGTGTTGCTTGGCTTTTGGGGGCGTTGTGTTCAGCCATCTCCGCCTCTCCTCCCTGAAGGAAGGGCAAGATGGCTTCGGCGAGCAGGTACGGCGCGCTTACGTGTGGGGCGTGCCCCGTAGGCAGGGAGATCACGGTCGCACCGGGCACGAGTTGCTGCATGCGACGCTGGACGTCCAGAAGCAGAGACCGATCCTCGGTAGCCTCGACATAGAGCCTCGGAATCCGGCCGTAACGCTCTGGCGTCGTCATCACGCGGATGGCGCGTCCGCCCTCGCCCTGTGGCGTCAGTTTCGCAGCCGCGGCCGCCGCCAGATCGGGCGCGCAATCGCTGAAAAGGATCGCGGTCGCAGCGGCGCGTGGCACGGTCGTCACGCGACGGTCAGCCGACCAGGTTAGCTCGCCGGTCACGCCAGATGGCACGGCGCTAGATCCATCGATTTCCGCCTGCACATCTGCGAAAGAGGCACCCGAGGGCAGCATCATCCCCGCCACGTAGACAATGCGGGCAACCTGCTCTGCGTGCCGTTCGGCGACCGCCGTCGCGATGGCCCCTCCACCGGAATGGGCGATCAGCGAAACAGGCCGGGCGATTTCGGTCAGCAGCCGTCCGAAATAGTCGAGGTAGACATCCAGCGTCACGTCGGCCGGATCCGTGCTGTCACTGCCGTTGCCTGGCAGATCGGCGGCGAAGACGTCAAACCCGTCTGCTTCCAGCAAGGGCGCGAATGAATTCCACGCCCAGCTTCCCTGCCATGCGCCGTGGATCAGAATGACCGGGTCGCGGAACATTTTGGTCGTGCTCATGCGTAGGTCTTGCGGTACATGGCCTGGAGGTGTTCCTCCACCGTGATCGGGGCATAGAGGGGCACATCACCTTCCTTCAAACAGGTCGGGATGCAGCGGACCTCGTAATCCGGATTTCCAACATGGAAGAACGGGACCGAATAGCGCTCGCGCCCCGAGGCATTCACCACCCGGTGCAGGTTCGAGCGGTACCGCCGGTTGGTCCAGCGCTGGATCAGATCTCCCAGATTGCAAACGAAAGTGCCGGGGATCGGATCGGCATGGATCCAGAATTCCCCCTCTTCGTCATAGACCTGCAGGCCGCCGACCTGATCCTGAAGCAGGATGGTCAAACCGCCGAAATCCGTATGGGCGCCAGCCCCCTTTTCGCCCTCCTCCGCATCCGCACGCTGGGGCGGATAATGCAGCAGGCGAAGCGTCGTCAGCGGGTCGCGGCAATAGGGAGTGAAGAAGCTCTCATCAAGATCCAGCGAGAGAGCAAGTCCCCGCATCAGCCGGCTTCCCAGTTCCTGAAGTGCCGCAAAATAGGCGACCATTGCGGGACGGAACCCAGGCAGATCATCGGGCCACTGATTGGGGCCGCGGTTGAACCGCCCAGCCTCGACGCGCGGATCATCCTCCGGCAGTTCGACGCCGATATAGAAGCCTTCCTTGCGGTCCGGCGGGGCCCCGGCTTCGAGCGTCTGTCCGCCAAGCACCTCGTACCCGCGATTGCAGCGCGACAGCGACTTCTCGATCGCCATCTTCTTCTCGGTGGGCTGAGCGAAAAGCGCCTTTGTTTCCGCAAACACGGTGTCGATCAGGCCCTGTGGAACCCCATGCCCGGCGCAATAGAAGAACCCCTTGTCGAGACAGGCCCGCCGCAGCGTTTCACCCACCGCCTGGCGACGAGCCGGATCGGAAGATGAAAGGTCTGAGACGTTTACGACCGGAAGCGCGGCTGTATCGATCTGGCGGGCGGCGAGAGGTGCTTGTGCGGACATGGCGGGTTCCCGGAAAAGCGGTGACCGGGAAACGCTATTATGACGCAGGTGCGCGAAAAAGCACCGTTATTCGTTCAGGGCGATGCCACTTCAGCATCGCTCAAACACGCGCCATGAGCTGCCAATTTGTCGGGCACCTAAAGTCGCAAATGCGCCCTTGACCGAAGCCCCGCCGAGGGAGCTTCCCGGGATATCCGGCGGGCATTCCGGGCGCATTCAAGGAAAGGCCTATCTATCTGACATATTTATTATTTCTGTAGAGGAGAGCATCGCTCGATATGCGCAAGGCGCTCATACGGCGGCCTTTTCGCGCACATCACGGCAAGGAAAACCGGATCGCCGGCATTCCGGTCGACAACCTTTCAGTGCCGATCGTGCTCGAACCTTTCGCGTTCCTGTAATTCTCCGGTGAGGATCTGGAGAAACAGATCCACAGGTGCCGGCAGCGACCGGCCGGCCCGGACATAGACGCCCAGATCACTCCACACCGGTCCCACCAGCGGCACGTGCACAAGGTCGCCCGCAGCAATCAGCTTTTCCAATCCGATAGGCGTCTGGAAAGCAATAACGGGTTTCTTCAAGGCCAATTGATGCATCAGCTCTATGGAGTTCGTTCGCATGATTGGTTCCACCGACCGATTGGCCTGACGCATGACGGGAGCCAGAAGCTGGTGGATCGAGAGATCGCTTGCGGCAAACACCAGCGGATGATCGCTGCACGAAGCGAAGCTCACCTCTTCGCGTTTCGCCAAGAGGTGGTCAGGCGCCATGATCGCGCCAAGCTTGAAGCTCGCGACATAAACCTGCCTGAGGTCGGGATAGCGCGGCAGGTTGAAGGCGATGCCGACATCAGCCAACCCCGATTCCAGCGCTTCCGGGATCAGGGCAGAGCCCATCATCTTCGCATTCACGGTGATGCGCGGCGCGCGCTCTCTCAGATTGCCGAGTACGGAAGGCAGCAGGGCAGGACAGACGCTTTCGACCGCGGCGATTGCCACGTGGCCCACGCGCGCGCCTTTCAGTGCCTCGATTTCCGCACTCGTGCGGTCGAGATCCTGCAAGACCACGATGACATGGTGAGCCAGGATCTCTCCCGCCGAGGTCAGCGTGACACCGGACGGATTCCGGTCGAAAAGCGGCGTTCCGATCTCCGCCTCAAGCTTGAGGATCTGGCGATTGACCGCAGACGAAGCCACGTTGAGACGCCGTGCCGCCTCACGGATGGACCCCGCCCGGCGGACGGCGTCGAAATACTGCAAGGCGCTGGAATGGATACGCATGGAGGACCCAAAAGCCGAGAGGAACGGCGCACCATAGACGGCCGCCATGTTGGTGTGAACGGGGCACGGTGGCTGTCATCCGCGCTATTGGCGGGTGATAAGGGCCGTGCTGGCCATCACAAGGACAGGTCAGAAGGTTCCCGCCCGAGCAATCCGACCAGATCGGTTGAACCTGATCGACAATGCCACGCCCAAATTATCGATCTGAAGTGATTTGCCCCCTGCTCGGCGACGCCGCTTCGAGGATCCCCGTGAAAACCGCACGTTCAACGGCGCATGTTCAACCGGCGCAACTCGCTCTCATGCCGCAGGATTATGTGATCCTGAGCGATGGTGTCCACGCTCCAGTCCCCCAACCGGTCGTTCTCCACGACCCAGGTTTCGGCGCCTTGCGCGCCTGAGGCAACCAGTGCCTTGCTGCCTTCGGGCGCAATCAGGATACCGAGGAGGCTGGCATCGGGTTCGGCAACCGGGGCGGCGGGCGGAGCTTCCGGCTCCGGCTCGCTCTCGGCCGCATTGGAAGCGGCCTCGCGAATATCATCGGGCATACGCCGGCCTTCTATGAAGAGAGGAGCTTCGACGATCGCGGTATAGCGCGCGGGATCCAGTCCTTCCCAGTCCGGCAGGGGACCCGCCGTCACCTCTCCACCGCGCCCTCCAGCATTGTTTTCCGCTATCGGCGAGATATCCGTTTCATGCGTGAGCCTGCGCACCAGTCCCAATCCCAGAAGAGCGATCGCGACCAGGAGGACCAAAGCGGTCAGGGCCGGTAGAAGGCGCGCCGTCATCGCCCCGCCTCCTGCACGAACGGCGCATAGACATCCATGCGGGCTGCGAGCGGAAGCTTCTGATCGGGACGCCGCGTACCAAAAATCTGCTGGCGGCGCAAATCCACTCCGGTGATGAAGAGAAACGGTTTGGCGTTCTCCATGGCGCCGATCAGGTCGCGAACGGCACCGATCTCGCCTTCGCATTCGATCCGCAGACCGAGCACTTCGAAGTGCTCGAAGGGACGCCTTTCCAGTGGCGATATGCTTATGACGCTGACCGCGTGCCGGCGCGCCTGACCTTGCAGGAATTCCTGAACCTTGGCCGCGACGATCGAGCGGCTTTGCCCACGCCAGCTCTGCCCCGAACTGTCGCTCGCCGTCGGCGTTTCGTTCGATGACGACAGGATCGCATCGATACGCCCCATCTGAGCCCGGACATCGATGAGTTCGCTGCCCAATTGCCGATACCGCTCAAGGACGGGCCAGGCAACCATTGCACCGGCCCCCCACAGACAGAGCCCCAGAAGCCCAACGGCGGCAACGCGGCTTCCAAAAGACCGCATGCCGAGCACCAGGTCATTCATGCTGCGCGTCCTCTTGTCCGGAGTTTGTCCCCGCAGGGGCCGCAGCCTGCCCCGCCTTACCCGTCGGCGCGATCGTAAACGTCACGTCGAACCGTTCCAGCCGATCATCCGGATTGATCATCACAGGGGATGCGAACGTGACCCCCGACAGCTCATCGAGCCCCTCCAGCTTTTCGATCAGCGGTGCCGCGGAACGCGCAAAGCCGCTGATGCGGCCCGTTTCCCCCGACAATTCCAGAGCACTGAGAAAAACACTGTCGGGAAGGGTCTCGGAAAGCGCGCTCCACACCGCATTGACCGACGGTGTCCGGATCTTCTCGCGCATCAAGGCCACACTGGCATCGTATTGCGCGACAGCCTCCGCCTGTGACCGCCGCAGCCGTATCGCCCGTGACTTTGCGTCCGCAAGCCGCGCCGTTGCGATACCAAGCGCTGTCTCGCGTTGCCAATAGGCGGTGCCCGCAGTCGCCAAGGCGAGCAGCAAGGCAACGCCCGCCAACGCGGCATTGAGCCGCCGCCATCTCGCACGCGAGAGATCCGCCGGCGTTTCCAGTTTCATCAACCGCAGCGGATGGCGCGCGTTCGTTCCGGTGAAAACGACCTCCCCCACAATGAGGCCGTAGCGCGCCGCAAATGAAAGAATGGTCAGCACGAGATCGCGGCGCAGAACGACCGTTTCGACCTCGATCTGCCCGTCAGCGCGGCTGGTGACATGCCATTTCCATACTGCGCTCTGGCGCGAAAACGGCGTCGATTTCTCGATGTCGAGCGCGACGATGTCGTCAAGCTTGGCAAAGGCGCTGCCGGGATAGCTCGCCTTTCGCCTCAACACCAGGTCCTGCGCCAGATCAATGACCAATGGCGGGCCGCGCCGGCCAGACGCCGTGAGATTGCGCGCGAGCACCTCCCAGGTATCCGGCTCCATCGTCGCCGCCAGCGCCTTTCGCGAAGCCTCCTCGCCGTCCCCGCCCCGGCTCAGGAGAACCGTGATCCCCGCGGCACGCCGTGGTTTGAAAAGCCGGGTCAACGGATGGAACGCGCTCGTCAGTTCACTGCGCCACCACGTACAAAACCGCAGCACCGCATTCTGCAGAGCGGGCAGTGAGGAATTGTCCGTTAGTCTGGCCATGCACGTTATGATCTACTGGCAGGATGCAGGTTCGATATCGAATCTCCATCGGCAGGTTTCCACCTTACCCTGGGATTCTGCGGGACGTTTCGATTACAGGAATAGAATGCGGAGCGCGTTAACGTTGAACAAGGTCGTATCGAGCCACGGGAATCTCGTTGATACCATGTCGGCCGCGCTGCTGGAAATGGGGATACTCGACAGTGCCGCGGTGGAACGCGCGCGCCGCGCTCAGATCCAGACATCTGCCCGCTTCGATACGATCCTCACCGAGCTTGGCCTTCTCAGCGAAGACGAACTCGCGGACTTCTGGGCCCGCTGGCTCGATATTCCGCGCTTCGGCTCCGCGATGAGGCCCGACGGACCGATCCTGGAAGATCTCCTATCCCGCGAGTTCCTAGACACCAATGCCGTCGTGCCGCTTGTCCACAAGGACGGCAACCTTCACGTCGCGATGGCCGATCCACTCGACCGCAAAGCCCTCTCGGCGATCGGCTATCTGCTCGACGAAGAAATCCGCCCCGTCTCTGCGAGCCGCAAGGAGATCACGGATCTTCTGAAATCGCTTTACGAGCCCGTCGCCGTGGAAACGGATACCCGCACTCCCTCCGGCGCCGCCGTCAGCCGGTCGGATGTGGAGCATCTCAAGGCGCTCGCCAACGATGGCCCCATCATCCAGCGGGTCAACACGATCCTGTCGACGGCGCTGGAACGCGGCGCCTCAGACGTTCATCTGGAGCCCGACCGGCACGGGCTGCTTGTGCGGCTGAGGATCGACGGTCATCTGCAGGATCTCGAGAGCATTGACGGCGAAGCCCGGGCCGCCATCGTGTCGCGGGTGAAGATCATGGCGCGCATGGACATCACCGAGCGCCGCCTGCCGCAGGACGGACGCGTGACGGTAACGATCCGGGGCCGTGACACGGACCTGCGCATCTCGACGCTTCCCACGATGCATGGGGAGAGCACGGTCATCCGGCTTCTGCGCCGTGACGAAACCGGCCTCGACTGGAATACGCTCGGCTTCACGCCGGCGCTTCAAGCGCGCCTTTCCGACGTCCTGTCAAACCCGAACGGCATCTTCCTCGTCACTGGCCCCACCGGATCGGGCAAGACCACGACGCTCTATACCGCGCTTCGCCAGATCAACGCGCGCGAGAAGAAGCTCATCTCGGTGGAGGACCCGGTCGAAATCCGGCTGCCCGGGATCAACCAGGTACAGGTTCAATCGGAAATAGGGCTCGATTTCGCCTCCGCGCTGCGCTCCATCCTGCGGCAGGATCCCGATATCGTGATGATCGGCGAAATCCGAGATCTGGAAACGGCGGAGATCGCCATTCGCGCTTCGCTGACCGGTCATCTCGTTCTTTCCACACTGCACACGAACAATGCAGCCGCCGCGATCACGCGGCTGATCGAAATGGGCATGGCGTCCTATCTGGTAGCCGCCTGTGTGCGAGCGGTGCTGTCGCAGCGCCTTGTCCGCATTCTCTGCCCCACCTGCGCCATGCCGCAAGACGCGGCGAAATTACCTGCGGCCATCAGGGCTGCGGATGAGGCTATGGGGCAGGAAGGCGCCTATCGCATGCCCGTTGGCTGTCCTGCCTGCCGAGGAACAGGTTATGCCGGACGGAAGGTCATTTGCGAACTCGTGCCTGTCGACGCGGTTGTGCGCGATCACGTTCTTGCCGGGCACGGCGAGGCGGAAATCGCGGGCGCAGCCCACGCGGCGGGGCATGATCGTCTCATCGATGACGGATTGCGGTTGGCTCGTCAGGGGATGACCTCACTGGAAGAGGTTCTGAGCGTCGCCGGGCGCAGCATCTAGGAGCTTTCAGGCATATGACCGAATTCGCCTACAAGGCTTATTCGTCGGCCGGATCGGTGGTTACCGGCGAGATCGAAGCCGACACGGAGACGGCCGCTTTCGCCACCTTGCGCGACCGCGGGCTGGTGCCGGTGGAGATCGCACAAGGCCAGGCAGCACCACGAAAGGCCGCAAGGGAGAGCACGGGAGCTCGTGATCCGAAGCTGCTGGTCCGCTTCACCCGCATGATGGCGAGCCTGACATCCTCGCATGTGCCGCTCCTCGACGCAGTCGCCATCGCACGAGATGGGGAAAGGCGAGCTCCGGCGCGTGCCGCGCTGACCAGGGTGTACGACGCCATCCTGAACGGCGCGGACCTGTCCGAGGCTCTGGAGCGCGTTCCCGGCCTCGCGCCTCCAGCCTATCGCAGCCTCATTCTGGCAGGCGAACGCTCCGGCGCACTCGCCGCAGTGCTGAGCGAACTCGCCGGACATCTGGAACGCGAGCAGGAAACCCGTTCGCGTATCCGCGCAGGTTTGCTGTACCCGTCGATCCTCTTTGCGACCTCCGTTGCGGTCGTGCTCGTCATCGCGACCATTCTCGTGCCGGCGGTCGCCCCGCTCTTCGAGAACGCGGGCCGGAAAACACCCGCAATCATCGCCTTCATCACCGCAACCAAGGCGACGATTGGCCAGCACTGGCTGGCGGTTTCGATCGGCGTCGCGATATTTGCGCTCGTCATCCTGCAGCTCAGCCGGATGGACGCCGTGCGGGCACGCCTTGAACGACTTGTCTTCGCTACGCCTGTCGTCTCCGGTCTCAAGGCGAACATCGAGATCGCACGGTTTTGCCGGACGCTGGGCACCATGCTGCGCAACGGCGTCTCGCTCGAACAGGCACTGGAGACAACGAAAGGCACGCTTTCAAGCCGCAGCTACCGCGCCACGATTGCCAAAGCGATATCCGGGATCCGGAACGGCGAGAGCTTCGCCTCGGAATTGGAAGAAGCACCGCATGTCCCCATGATCGCGCGCAGAATGGTGCGTATCGGCGAAGAAACCGGCACCCTGCCCGACATGCTCGATCACATCGGGAAGGTGCTGGAAGCGGAGGCAGGCCGACAGATCCAGCTCGTCTTCCAGCTCGTTCCACCGGTCATGACGCTCGCCATAGGCCTTGGCGTGGGAAGCTTCATCCTCGTCATCATGGACGCAGTGCTGAGCGTCAACGATCTGGCGTTTTGACCATGATGCGGCGCGCGTTCCCGAAAGGCCGAAGGCTTCATGCCACACGCGGCTTCATCCTGCTGGAGACACTGATCGCCTTCGCGATCCTCGCAGTGATGCTCGCAGCCGCCTATCGGATCACCGGATCGGGTGCGGCAACACTTGCCAGAGCCGAAGCAGCCGCACTCGTGCTGGATCAGGCGCAATCGGAACTCGATGAATTGCTGGCCGGCCCTCCCCTCACGCCAGGAACGGAAACGACCGCCTTTGCCGGCGAATTCACGCGCGTGCGCACGATCCGCCAGGTTCGCGCGGCCCGGCAGGGCGGTGGACAGACAATCCTCTATCGCATCAACATCGCCATCTACCGCAAGGACGACATCAACCTCGCCCGTCCCGTTCTCCATCTGGAAACATTGCGCGTCGAACGCGGGAGGTCTGGATCGTGAATGCACGTTCACAGTCCCGCGCCGGCTTTGCGATGATGGAAATGCTCATCGCCATGGCGCTTCTGGGCGTTATCGCAAGCTTCATTGCGGGTTCGCTTGCCTTCGGAAACCGGGTCTGGGAGCGAACGAACCGGATATCGGATAACGGGCGCCGTCTCAGCGAAATCGGGTTCCTTCGCGACAGCCTCTCCCAGGCGCTTGTCTTCCCCAAGACAGGCAACAACGAGACCACGTTCCAAGGGCAGGCGAATTCCATCAGTATCGTGATGCTACGCCCTGCCGAAGGGCTGGCCGCTGAACAGCCGTGGCATATCTCGTTTTCTCGCATTGCGGGAACGGACCACCTGACAGTCGGCTTCTCTCCCCCGTTCACCGGCCGCGTGCAGCCGCAGGAACGCGTTATCCTGGATCATCTGAAGGGCTTTTCCGTGCGCTACTACGGCCGGCTACTCGATCAGGATCGGATCCGTTGGCAGGAAAGCTGGGAAGACCAGCCTCATCTGCCGGACCTGATCGAGATATCGCTCAGATTCGAGGACGACGGCCACCAGACGGACCGCATGTTGCTCGTCCATCCGAAAGTTCACTGAACACGACTACCAAAGAGCCGACCGCCACCGCTTACCAGTTGCCGACATCCGCATCCTCTCCCGTGCCACCTTCCAGGCCGTCCCGGCCAAGCGTGTAGACGTCGAATTCCACGTGCTGACCGGGGTAGCGGTAGCGATAGGGACGGTTCCAGGGGTCGGTCAGGGCGGAAGCCTGCTTGAGATACGGGCCGTTCCAGCGGGTTTCCGCCGGCGGCGGCGTCACCAGGGCAGAGAGCCCGGTATCTTCGCCCGGATAGCGTCCGGTATCGAGGAAATACAGTTCAAGCGCGCTCTCGATCTCCTTGATCTGCAGGGCGGCCGTCTTGGTTTTCGCGCGTGAGAAGTAGGAAATGGCGCGCGGACCGACGACACTTGCCACCAGAGCGATGATGGCGAGAACCACGAGCACCTCCAGAAGTGAAAATCCCCTTCTGGACGCGCGCCGCCGTCGGGAGCGAGAAACGCGTCTCTTCTCGTCCTTCATCGCAGGCTCCACATCCACCATTCATCCTCCAAGGGCCGGCCAATGACCGCTGCCGTCGTTTCTTTCATGCGCCCCACGTAATGGAGCCGAATATCCAGGTCACCCATATTCCGAGCGCGAGATACGGTGCGAAGGCAATGCGGCCGCGCAAGGCGCGCGGCCCGGTCAATCCCCTGCGCACCAGCAACGCGGCAATTGCTGCAAGTGAACCGATCAGAAGCACACCCGGCAGCCCCTCCGGCCCGAGCCATGCCCCGGCCGCCGCAAGAAGCTTTACGTCGCCGAGCCCGAGCCCCGCGACACCTCGAAAACGTCTGTACCCTTGCGCGACCACCCACAGCAAGAGGCCGCCCGCCAGAGCAGCAACAATATGAGCCGACAGCACGGCCGGGTTGACAAGCCATGTCATTCCAAGTCCCAGCGGTATGAGCCCAAGGCTGACCCTGTCAGGGACGATGAAGTCGTGCCAATCGACCGCCGCCCCCCAGGCGAGGGGTATCGCCAGCACCATACTGGCCAGGACCACCTGTGCGGGCATCGCACCGAACATCACCCACCCCAGCGCACCGATAGCAACGGCAAGAGCGAAAAAGACAAGAGCCGTCACCATCCAGCGACGTCTGTGGCCGTGCCGCATCGGGCCGTGGACATGTTCCCTGACGTCCGGCTCTGCTATGAATCGTCGTTGATCGATTGTCATGATGGATGCGCGACCTGCCGGACCAGATGAAACGCCTTGCCCCCTTGTTGCGAAGCCTGTTTTCAGCCTCGGCACGCCGATGCAGGTCGAGCTCACGCGGTTTTTCGATACTCACCGTCCTGCTGAGTCTGACCTTGCTTGCCAGCATTCTGGCGGGATTTGCCAGCGTGGTCCAGAACCGTACGGCACGTATCGCCCGCGAGGTTCACGCGGCTGCGGGCGCGCGGGCGGCCGACGGCGGCATCGGCATCGCTGTCGCAGCCCTTCTGGCGGGTGCGGCCGAGGCCGAGGACACCCCCGGCCGCAATGCCCAGGATGGCACCCCGTTCTCGTGTCGCTTCGCCGAAGGGATCATGCTTGTCATCACCATGCAGGATGTCGCGGGCCGGCTCGATCTCAACACGGCATCGCGAGAGTTGCTCCTCGCGGTTCTCGACGGGGCGATGAAGCCCGACGCGGCGTCGAGGCTCATTGCCGCGATCATGAGCCGCCGCAACGACGATCAGTTCCGCACTGTGGAGGAACTGGCGCAATTGCCCGGGGTTGATCGCGCGCTCTATGAAAGACTGCGTTCGGGCCTCACCGTCCACAGCGGACGCGCTGCCCTCGACAAGCGCTCCACCCCACCAGACCTTCGCGGGCAGCTCGCCCGGGCCGGAATCGCGGATGATATCGCCTATGCCTCATCGCCCGACGGCAGAAAATTCGCTGTCAGCGTTTTGGCACGGACAGGACCGGGACGCGGCTATCTCATTGAGACGACTATTGAGATAAGACCGGGGCGGATGCCCGTCTACCGAGCGCTGTCGTGGAACGGACACATCGTCCGTGCTGACAATGCGACCTCGCCCTATGCGGAATGGCTATCGGAACCACGGCGCACACGGGACCAATCCCCGTGCACCAGCACTTGAACCTACGGCGCCTGCAAGCTTGCCGCAAAGATCCGCCGGTCCCGAAATGGTTTTCCTGCGTATAAATCCGGATATCGCCTGTTACCCTAACGTTTTCCGGATATTTCCTGTTGATGCCGTGTGGATAAGAACGAATTGATATCACACGACGCTACGAAACGCCTATGCCTTGCGGTGGTCCGGTTTCGGATGAGGACGCGTACGGGGAGTTTTGGCGTTTGGGCTTTGGCATTGGAACGGTATACCGGCTTCTCTTGCTGTTTACCGGGCTGCTGGCGCCCCTGGTACTGGCCGGCTGCGCCGGCGATCTGTCGGATATGGCGGAAGGACCGAGGACGCGGGACGTGACGCCCAGCGGGTTCAGCCGCTCTCACCTCCCCGCGAACGTAGCCGCCCGCAGCGCGGCGCGCGCCTTTTCACCCGGTGCGCAACTTTATCCCGGCACGGCGCAGTTCGTGGGCACCACCGAAAGCGCGCCCTTTTCGATCGCCGATGATGACCGCGTCCATCTGAACCTCGCCAATGCCAGCATCGCGTCGGCGACGAAGGTTATCGTCTCAGACATCCTGGGCCGCAACTACATCATCGACCCGCGCGTCAAGGGCACGGTGACAATCCAGACCACGAACGCCATCGCGAAGAGCGCCCTGCTCGACACGTTCGACGCACTCCTGCGGTTCTCCAATGCGGCCATTGTCGTTGGCGACGATCTGGTGCGTATCGTCCCCGCGTCCTCGCCCGGCGTGCTGGCTCTCAACAATCCGGCGCCAGGGCACGCATCGGCGCGCGGGATAGGCCTGTCTGCGAAGGTCGTCCCGCTCGAGTACGTTTCAGCGCGCGAAATGCAGCGACTGCTCCAACCCATCATCGGCGCGGACAAGATCCTGCACGTGGACGAAAGACGGAACATCCTGATCATCGGGGGCAATCCGCGCGAGATCGCCACCGCGCTCGACGCCATCAATCTGTTCGATATAGACCAGATGAAAGGCATGTCCTTCGCTCTGCTTCCCGTGAAGAACGCAGACCCGGAAGCGATTGTCACCGAACTCGACACGATATTTTCCACCGAGGACGGTGGCGCATTGAAGGGCGTGGTCCGGTTCGTGCCAAACCAGCGGCTAAACTCAATCCTCGTGATCTCGTCCCGTCCGCGCTACCTGCGCGAAGCGCAAAAATGGGTGGAACGACTGGACCGCATCGCCGGCGGCACCAAGCGGCAGCTGTTCGTCTATTCGATCCAGAACCGTGAGGCGAGCGAACTCGCGGAGCTGCTTGGTAATATTCTTACCGACCCGAACGCGAAGACCCGAACAGCGGAAGGGAACGAGGCGAATGGCGGCGGTACCGGCAGCGGGCGCGTCAATGCCGCCTTTCAGGCAGCCGCCAGCGCACGAACAAACGCCCTCACCTCGACCGGCGGAACGACCACGAGTATCGGCCAATCGACAGGCGCAGGGACTGCGATAGGGGCAGGGCTCACCAACACAGCCGCAGCGACGCCCGCGAGCTTCACGGCGACGGGGCTGGCAAACAATCCGGCGGAAACGAGCGAAGGCATTCGTGTGGTGGCCGACGAATCCAACAATGCCATCCTGATCTACGCCACGCCCGACGAGTACAACGCCATCCTGGCGATGCTGAAGCGACTGGACTCGCTTCCAAACCAGGTGCTGATCGAAGCGACCATCGCCGAGGTGACGCTGAGCGACGAGCTGAAATTCGGTCTGCGCTGGTTCTTCGAAAACGGCAATTACAGCCTGTCCTTCACCGATGCGGCCGATGGTGCCGTGGGCTCGACCTTTCCCGGCCTTTCGTTCCTGTTCTCCGGCGGCCAGGCAGCGGTGGCGCTCAACGCCCTTTCCTCCATCACCGACGTCAACATCATTTCCTCGCCGAACCTGATGGTGCTCGACAATCGAAAAGCCGTCTTGAGGATCGGCGATCAGGTGCCGATCGCCACGCAACAGGCGATCGACACGACGAGCATCAATACCGTCGTCAACACCATCGAACTGAAGGATACGGGCATCATTCTGACCGTGGTGCCAAGGGTGAATGACAGTGGTCGCGTCATCCTCGATATCGAACAGGAAGTCTCGGACGTCGTCAAAACAACGACATCGGGCATCGACAGCCCCACCATCCGCCAGCGAAAGGTCAACACGACAGTGGTGGTGAAGGACGGCGACAGCCTGGCGCTCGGCGGCCTTATCCAGCAGCGTGCGGAGGTGACCAAATCACAGGTTCCGGTGCTGGGGGATGTGCCCCTGGTCGGCAATCTCTTCCGCCACAAGGACGACACCCAGAAGCGCACCGAACTGCTGATCCTGATCACGCCACATGTCGTGCGCGACTTCCAGGAGGCCAATGACGTGACGGACGAATTCCGCCGTCAGCTCGGAGGCCTGCGTGCGCTGGGCGGGAAGCCGGGGAATGATCTGCAGCACAAGCTCAACCGCCTGGTGCGTTGAGACGACCACCAGCCGGCATGTCGTCGACTGTATTGAACCGGTCGCGATAGGGACATCGCGTCCGGCAGCTGAAACCCGGCAAATAGCGCCGGCTTGCCGGCACATTTTTCTTCATACGGCACATATTACCTCCCCCTCCACAAAATACGCGCCAAATTTCCTCGTATTTCCAAACGTTTCCGAGATCGCCACTCTGGCGCGGCTCGTGCTTTTGCCAGTCACGCATGTCGTTTTTGCGTAAGGGACTTTTCCATGAACATCACCGACCTCCACCGCCTGCCGCTCGTGCCGATTGCCATTTCGCAACAGCGGCCGCAGTTTCACTTTGAGGCACCCAAAGAGCCGGGCAACGACCTGCAGGATCCATCGCCCAGCGATACGGAAACGCCCTCCTCCACCACGTCGGGTGCTGCGAATGGCTCGCAGGACAGGGAAAACACATCTCGGCTCACAACCGCCAGTCCAGAAGTCGCGCAGACATTCCTCAACTTCCTCACACAGCTCCAGGAACGCGGCTTCTTCAGCGGCAGCGGTGAAGATCATCTCAATCTCATTCCTGGCGCCGGCGTGAACGGGAGCGATGGAGACGACCACATTGCCGTCGGGTCGGCCGCTTCGGTGAATGGCGGAGATGGCGACGATACGATCTATGCCTGGTCCAACTCGGCGATCGAAGGCGGAAATGGCGACGACTTCGTTTCCGCATGGTCCCAGAGCCGCATTTCGGGCGGTGACGGCAACGACAGACTTTCCGGGTGGTCGCAAAGCCGGATCGAAGGCGGCAACGGCGATGACAGGATAGATGCGTGGTCGCAGAGCTGGGTCGACGGCGGTGACGGCAACGACAATATTGCCGTGTGGAGCGACAGCTACGCCGCTGGCGGCGCGGGTGACGATATCATCTCCGGCTGGTCGGGCAGCGTTATCGACGGCGGCAGCGGCGACGATATCATTTCCGTGCGAGACGACAGCGAAGTCACGGGCGGCACGGGTGACGACAAGATCACGGTAAGTGGATCGGGAACGGTCAACTACGCGCTTGGAGACGGCAGCGACACCATCACGGCACGGGGAACACTCGCGATAAGGTTCGATGACAGCGTCGCGGCAGATTCAGTTCAGGTGAGCTACGAAGGCTCAACAGCCACGATCGGTTTTGCGGGCTCCGAGGAAACGATCACTGTCCAGCGACCGGCGCCCGACACTGCCATCACTCTCTCCTTCGCGGACGGAACCACAAGGTCGCTCGAACGCGGCGCAAGCGAGAGCCCAATTGCCTGATGAGCGGGTTCACCGCCGACAACGCACAGGCAGACCAGCGCACAGGAAGACCGGCAATCGGTCCCGTCTTCCCCCTCGCCTTCTCACATTTCGTAGGCGAGTTCGACCGTCGTTTGCGCGGCGCGGGCCCAACGGGCCGTGCGCTCGATCGCGCCGAACGTGTAGAGATGAAGTTGCAAGGCACCTTGTTCATGCAATGCCTTCAAACCGGCATCCAGTTCCCCCACGATCCGGTCCGGAGCACCTTTCTGCACGAGTTGCGGCACCGCCCTCACCCCTGACGACGGAACATCGACCCAGCAGCGCAGAGCGATTTTCATCAATGTCGCTGCGCCGATCGGCCCGGCAACGCCGAGCTTGACCGGCAATGTCGGCTCGAATGTGCGAAGCCAGCCAAGCCAGTGCAGGATGCGAACGGAATCGAAGCAGAACTGGCTCACCACATAAGGGACCATTCCCGCCGCGCGCGCGGTCTCGACCTTGGTCGCCAACGATTGTGCGAGGCTCTCCTCACCCACGAATGGATGGCCTTCCGGATATCCGCCCACTCCAACTTCCACGACCGAGGATCGGGCAAAGGCAGAACTGTCGATAAGGTCCAGGCTTGAGCCAAACGGCCCCCGCGCAACATCGAGATCTCCGGCAATGACGAGACACTTGCGCACGCCCGCGCGTTCGCCAGCCGCTCCCAGGTGGTCAGCGAGTTGTTGTTCGCTGACGAACTTGCGGGCGGCCAGGTGGAGCACGGGAACAAAGCCGGCCTCGTGGACAGCGACCGCTGCGGCGAGTTGGTCTTCAAGCTGAATGCGTGGCAACGAGCTCAGATAGATTTCGCAGCCCGGCTCCAAAACCCCCTCAAGAGCGGCGATTTGCGCTTTCTCAGGCATCGTCGCCTCTACCGACCAGCCGCGCAGCCACAATGGCAGGCGCCTGGGCGCAGTCGCATTTTGCGCCTTTGCGAAAGTCTCACTGCGAATCTCGGTCACGGTTTCCTCCCCCCCGACCAGCAGCGGTCTGTCCTATCGGACATCGCGGCAAATTACAGCCTCCCAAGCCTGCTTTGAAGGAGAGAATGCAGCGTGAGCGCGGCGAAAGCCACCGGAAACCAAAAACGAGCGGACCAGAGACGGCCGCGCGCGGGAGGAAGGGAGCGCCAAAAAGAAGGCGCCGCCGCTGGCTTGGATCGGAGAAATGGGAGAAAGACCGAACAGGACAGCCAGCGACAGCGCCCGGACCAAGATCTATTTTAGTTGAGTTTTACAGTCAAGTTTTAATTTGGGCGGCTCATAGCTTCGTTCGCGCGCCGCGCGCCACGCGAACGAAAGAAAAAGCCGACGCAAGGCGCCGGCTCGAAAAACAGTCTTTCGGTATGTGCTGAGGACCGCCAGGATTCAGGAGAGATCCGCCGCCTCAAGCATCGGATGAGCCGGCACCTCAAGGCTCAACAGCGACCTCAGGTTCTGACGGTTGCGGGCGATATCCGCGATCGTGTAGCTGTCCAGGACATCGAAGAACGCCGCGAGCGCTTCGTAGAGCACACGGTTGAATTCGCACGACGTGATGAGCGGACAATCGCGTTTGCCGGGATCGAAGCAGTCTGAGAGATAGAAATTCTCTTCCGCCGCGCGGATCACCGCGCCGAGCGACATCTCGTCTGCCGGCTGCGCCAGCAAGATACCGCCATTGCGACCGCGCAAGGTCTTGATGAAACCGTTATCGACGAGAATCTTCATCACCTTGAACAGGTGCGTTTCCGAAATGCCGTAGGTGGCAGCAATTTCCGGAACCTTGCTCGGCTTGTCAGGGTTCGCCGCGCAGTAGAGCAAGGTGCGGACAGCGTAATTTGCCTGAAGCGTCAATCGCATGGTGGCTCCCTCACGAACCGGCCCCCGGTTCACACTACCTTGTTCGGTCTCTCTCCCCTTTGGAATAGGCGATCGCGGCCGAAGTTTCAATGGTTGAGCCCCTGCTCCGGCGCGGCATAGGATCACCCCTCGCCTTTGCAGTGCGGGTAAGACCTGATAGAGACTTTTCGTTCATCATAGTCGGCTGGGCTGCGAACAGTCGGGCGGTTCCGCCCGCGTTGTGGCCAGAAGCAGCATTCCGGCTGATAATGCTTTGCGCGCACGAGCTTTTTGGCGCGCCGACGAGTAGGTAGAGCGTAACGGCATGACGCTTGGGCGACGCGACCCGTGCATCCGAGAGTGTGAGAGTACCGGGCCGGCCCATGTCCGCCACCCGGTCTTTGTCGCGTTCCTCTCCCTGTTCGTTGTCGCGTTCGGCATTCAGACTGCCTCAGCCTTCGAAATTTTCGGCCACAAATTCTTCGAGTCGGAAGAGGAAGAGGTCACTCCCGTTCCAGATCCGCTTCCCTACGAAGCGACACTCGACCTGAAGGGCGGAGACGACGACCTTGAGGAGACCCTCCAAAACAACTCGACGCTCGTGGCAAAACAGGACACCCCGCCCTCGGGCGAACCCGGGCTGATCGCTCGCGCCCTGGCTGATCAGGAACAGCTCATCGCGAGACTGTACGGAGCAGCGCGTTACGGCGGCACTGTGAAGATCACCGTTGCCGGACAGCCTCTGACGCAAGTCGTGAATGCCGGCACTTTCCCCCATTCCGCCGGAAAGCCTGTCAAGGTTGTCGTGAGTATCGCCGCTGGCCCTCTCTTCTCCTTCGGTCAGACCAGCATCCGTGTGGCCGCAGGAGTAGAGACGCCTCCGCTCGATCCGGTGACCTTCGGGCTTCTCAAGGGAACTCCCGCACGCTCGGGGACAATTCTGGATGCAGAATCCGCGATCGTGGCGACATTAAAGAAGCGCGGCTATCCGTTTGCCAAGGTTCTCGATCGTGAGATCGTGGCTGATCACGCGACGCGAACGGTTGACGTCACCCTCCACGCCGCTCCCGGTCCCAGGACGGTTTTCGGAAGCGCGACCGTGGAAGGGGCGAAGCGGACAGACACCGATTTCATTCTGCAGCAGGCCGCCATTCCCGAAGGGGCTCCCTATACGCCTGACACGCTGCGCAAGGCGGAAAAGAACCTGCGGGATCTAGGCATATTCTCCAGTGCGCGCGTGGTTGAGGCTAAAGAACTGGATGGCGATGGGCATCTGCCGCTAACCATCGAGGTGAGCGAACGCAAGCGTTCGATTATCGGCGGGGGGGCGTCGTGGTCCAGCACGGAGGGCGTCGGGCTGGAGGCCTATTGGCGTCACCGCAATCTTTTCGGCCGAGCCGAACAACTCGCCGTGGAAGGGTCCGTCGGCCGGCTCACAAACGGCGGCGCGGACGATCTCGAATACGATGCCCACGTCACATTCACCAAGCCCGGCGCCTTTGGTCCGGCGACCAGTTTCAGTTCCACCGTCGGGGCCCGGCAGGAAAAGCCGGAAACCTACGAGTCCCGTTCGGTCTACGGCAAGGTGCGCGCGACGAGGGACCTGAGCGAGTCCCTCACCGCAGGCTTGGGATCGGAAATTTCCTACGCTCGCGAAGAGGACGCTCTCGGCGCGGCAAACTATGCGCTTTTTGGCGTCTTTGGCGAGATAACCTGGGATACGCGCGACAATATCCTGGACCCGACAGAAGGTTTCCGCGTCTCCGGCACGCTGGAACCTGCCTACGATGTTGAAACAGGCGGCCTGATGACCTTTGTCAAGGGATCGGCATCCGCCTACCGCGCAGTCGACGATGCCAAACGCTTTGTTCTAGCCGGACGCGTTGCGGCAGGCAGCGTCATCGGCGCCTCCTTGACGGATATCCAGCCAAGCAGACGCTTTTATGTTGGAGGCGGCGGATCGGTGCGCGGTTACGCTTACCGCAACGTAGGGCCGCGCGTAAACACCTCATCGGGCACCGAAACGGTTGGCGGGCTGAGCTTTCTCGAAGCATCCGCCGAAGCCCGCATCAAGGTAACCGATACGATCGGCGTCGTGCCCTTTGTCGATGTCGGCGCGGCCTATTCCAACGAGATTCCGGACTTTTCCGAACCGTTGAAAGTCGGCGCGGGGGTCGGACTGCGTTACTACACGCCAATCGGCCCCCTGCGCCTCGACGTCGCCGTCCCGCTCGATCCGGGTCCGGATGATCCGAGCTTTGCTCTCTATCTGGGGTTGAGCCAGGCATTCTGATCCATTCACCGAAAGCACGCTTTCCCCTCCCGGCTGATGGGTACTGCCCTATACGAATTACGAGGCGCGCCCCTTTTCGTCCTTGTTGTGCCGCTATGTCACGTTGCCATCTCTTTGAGAGACGCAGGTGATCTCAAAGCAATCCGGCTGCGTAACCGTCTGGAGACAACAACACATACACCGTCCGACAAAAAGCCATGAAGCTCCTGCGGCCTGCTAAGATGCGCGGGCGACTCATTGGCTGAAGGGAACCATGCGCCGTATCCTGTTCATCATCTCAGCGCTCCTCTGTCTCGTTGTGTTGGCGCCGCTCGCCTTGCTGGCCGCCTTGCAGACAGAAGCGGCCCGCACTTTCACCGAACGCAAAGTGGCGGAAGCTCTGACCATCAAGGGGCGCAATGTTGATCTCGGTGCATTGCGCATCGATTGGGACGGCACCATACACGCGGCCTCGCTTGAGGTCGCAGATGACAACGGAACCTGGTTCAAGGCTCGTGGCATCCGTGCCACCTGGTCACCGCTCGCACTGCTGGAAGGGCGACTTTCCATCGGCTCGGTGCGGATCGAGGAGATCGAGGTTGCACGTCGACCGAACGGTCTTGGAGAGAGCGAAGTCCAGGCATCGGCAAAGCCCGCGCAAGATGGCGGCTTGCCGATTGATGTCGATATTCCTCAGATCATCATTGGTGATATCCGGCTTGCAAACGCGGTTGCGGGCACGCCCATTCGCCTGACCGCACGCGCCAGCGTGCGCCTGCGGGCCGACCCTGCCATCATCGAAGCCGCTGTCCATGTGGAGCGCGACGACGACGTGTCCGGCCGTTTCGATGCGGCCGTCGGCTACGTCCAGGACAATCCGTTCCTGCGCATCGACCTGCGCGCGAGCGAACCGAGGGGCGGGCTGATGGCCCGGCTGCTCCGCATCGAGGCTCTTCCCGCCGTCGACACGACGCTTTCGGGAGAAGGCCGGCTCGATTCCTGGCATGGCCGTCTGTCGGTGGCGCTCAACCGGCGCGAGACTGTGACCGGGCGCCTCGATCTGACACGCAGTGCCGACAAACGACAGCTCGCCTTGTCGCTTGATGGAGCCCTTGCGGAGATCCTCCCGCCCGCCATGCGCGACGTCTTTGCCGGCGCTCTTCACGTAAAGGGCACTGCCGATCTGGACGAGGACTACACGCCTCTCGGCGGGCATCTGGACATGACGTCCGATGCCATCACCCTCTCCGCCAAAGGCGATTACGATCGCGAGAGCAACCGGCTCGCGGCCGATCTTGATGCGAAACTCTCACGTCCCGCAAGCTGGGGCGAGGATAATTCAAGGATCGCGGCGGACGACCTGGAGGTCCAGGCCCATGCTTCCGGCAGTCTTTCCGATGCGGATTGGCGCGCGACCGTCAACGGAGCTGGCATCTCCGCGCCCCAGGGCCACATCGAGAGCCTTTCGCTCAAGGCCGGCGGCGACAGCGCGGACTTGCGCGCCGAGAGCCTGAATGTACCGATCTCCTTCGACGGCAACGCAACGCTGGCGGCGTTCTCCCGCCCGGATCTGCAACCTCTCGCCGGCCCGCTGAGCATCAATGCCAAGGGGCGGCTGAGAGCGGGGAACGCGTTCGACCTTGATACGCTCGACATTCGGACCGCCGTTGCTCAAGCGACGCTTTCCGGCACCTATTCGCGGAAAGACGCGGCGTTTGCGGGCGACATCGCGTTCACGGACCTGAGCGCGCTCTCCGGTGTGGCGCGACGGCCCCTTCGCGGCGATGTGACAGCCCATGTCAATATCGAAGGCGATCCTTCAAGCGAGGCCGGCACGCTGAAGCTCAACGCCACGGCTCAGGGTCTTGAGACGGGCGATGACCGGTTGAACGCCCTGCTGGGCGGAAAGACGAGGCTCACCGCGACTCTCGCTCGCGACACTGCGGGTGGAATAGAGATATCCGACGCGGTGCTTTCCGGCTCCGGCGTCGAGGCAAAAGTGTCGGGCAAGACCGATCTCGCCACGGTGAACGCCAAAGCCTCGGTGCGGATCGTAGAACTCAAGTCGCTCGACGCACGCATTTCAGGCGCATTGAGCCTTCAGGCAACCGTGTCCGGAACCCTGTCCTCTCCCGATATCGATGCCCGCCTGTCCAGCGAACGGCTCGTCATGCAGGGCGAGCCGGTGGAAGGCCTCGAGGCGACCGTCAAGGGCAGCGCACCGGACGGTCGCGCGCAAGGCCGTGCCGAACTCGACGCCACGTTCCGCGGTCAGCCGCTTTCGGCAACCGTGACACTCAAGAGCGATGCGGACGGCACCCGCCACTTCAACGACATCGCCGTGGAAGCCGCCAACAGCCGGCTCGAGGGGCACATGGCGCTTGGCGCGGACGGCCGGCCCAACGGGACAATCAATCTGAATGCGCCCGACCTTGCCGAGATCGCGCCGCTGCTTCTGCAGGACCTCGCCGGCTCGCTGACTGCGCGCGTGGATGTCGGGCCATCGAACGGTCAGGACACGGCCCGGATTTCGGTTCGCACAAAGAACCTCAAGCGGGCGGATCTGACGATTGCCTCAGCGGACCTCGACGCCACCATCACCAATCCGCTAGCGACGCCGGGCATTGAGGGAACGATCGCGGCGCGCGGTATCCATCAAGGTGGCGTCACGGTCACGACACTTACCGGCAACGCAAACCATAACGGCGACGTAACCGAATTCACCGCAAAGGCAGATCTCGAAGACGGAGCTCTTGCGCTCGATGGAAAGCTTGAGCCTGAAGGTGACGGCTTCGCCGTCACCCTCGCCAATGCCGGCGGCACATGGAAGGGGCTGCAGACCCGTTTGAAGGCCCCGGCGAAGATTGTCGTGACCAACAGCACCGCGACACTGCACGATGTGGTTCTCGCACTCGGAAACGGCACGGCAACGGTTTCCGGTTCCGCCGGATCAGATCTCGATATCGATCTGCGCCTGGAATCCGTTCCGATGAGCCTTGCAAACGCGGTTGCCCCGGGCCTCGGCCTGCAGGGCAGTCTTTCCGGGACCGGTCACGCCTCTGGCGCGGCATCTGATCCGCAGGCGAGCTGGGACCTCACCTGGTCCGATGCCGGAGCAGCGCAGGCCACCACCTACGGACTGCCGGCCATGACGGTGAAAAGCCAGGGCCACCTCAAAGACAAGACTGTCACGCAGACCTCAGTCGCCTCGATCGGTGACGGACAGCTGACGGCTAAGGGTGACGTCAATCTTTCCGCACAGCCTGCCGTTCTCGATATCAAGGTCAATGGCACGCTGCCGCTCTCCATAGCCCAACGCCGCCTCCTGGATGCCGGCCTGCGCATGGAAGGAACCGCCAATCTCGACATGAGCATCGGCGGAACGACTGCGAAACCAGATTACGGCGGCACGATCTCCGGCTCGAACCTGACGGCGATCGGGCTTGATACGGGCGTGACCCTCAAATCCTTGAATGTGACGGCACGGTTCTCGCCGCAGCAGCTTGAAGTCACATCTCTCACGGGAGAACTCGGCGGCGGCAAGCTGTCGGGTAAGGGCACACTCGGGCTGGGCCAGGGCATGCCGGCCAATTTTGCCGTGAAGATCAGCGACGCGACCTATCAGGACGGAGCGATCGTCAAGGCCCGATTCGATGCGGACATGACGTTTGTCGGTCCCCTCGCCGGCTCGCCGGAATTATCCGGCAATGTCCTTCTGAAACGCACCGACATCACCATTCCCGAAACACTTTCGGGAAAGATCTCTCCGCTTTCGGTCAAGCATATCAATGCGCCGCAGAGTGTCCGCAACCAGACGAAGGCGCTCGACGAGGGTGACGGGAGCGGAAACAGCGGCGGCGGTGCGATCCGGCTCAATCTGAGTGTGCATGCGCCTGGGCAGATATTCGTTCGCGGACGAGGGCTTCAGGCGGAACTTGCCGGCACGGTGCAGATCACGGGGACAACCGCGGCGCCGACGACGGCCGGCGGCTTCACCCTTCGCCGCGGAACGCTCGGCGTCCTGTCCCGCCAGCTCACCTTCACCAAGGGCACGATAAGTTTCCTCGGCAGCTTCGATCCCCGGCTCGACTTCGCCGCGACCACCTCCACCTCGGATGCGGAGGTTACGGTTTCCGTCACCGGCAACGCGTCGGATCCCAAGATCACGTTCTCATCCTCGCCAGAGATGCCGCAGGACGAGGTTCTTGCCCAGCTCCTGTTCGGACAGAGCCTTTCGAACCTGTCCGCCGCCCAGATCGCGCAGCTGGCGAGCGCACTCGCGACACTCGGCGGCAACGATCCGCTTGACCGCCTGCGCCAGACACTCGGTGTCGACAGCATCAACCTGACGACCGACGAGGACAACAACACGTCGGTCAATCTCGGCAAGAACATCGGCGACAAGCTGCGTCTCGGCGTGCAACAGGGCACGGCATCCTCTTCCAGCCGTGTGACAATCGACCTTGATATCAACAAGACCTTGCGCGCCCGGGGCGAGGTTGGAGAAGATGGGGGGTCCAAGGCCGGGATTTACTTCGAGAAAGAGTATTAGGCGTTCAGTCCCACGGTGGGCTGGTGTAGGTTGACGCCACCACGGGAGGGTAGCGCTGTGGGCCAATTTCTTCACGGCAGCGCCAGGACGGCCTGGGCCCGTCTCACCAGTCCGACACTGCGCGAACCTCGCAAACTCATTCATGCTCTGGATGGACCGGAGGCTTCCGTGAAAAGCAGGACGGAAGCACTGGCCGAAACGAACTTCGATAGGTGCGCATGTGATCGGTCATAGAATTTTGCTATGTCCCGGGGCTTGGCCTTTTCCTCTAATGTCGGCTTGAAAAATCAAGGGTGCGCCGCTGCGAGATCACCGCTTTGCCGATCCTCGGAAACCGGTCCGATCGCCAACGGAAACGCATGACGGCGGAGGGGAGAAAAGCGGCCATGAGCCTCATTGAAACCGTGCTCGATATTTGCACCCTTGAGCGCACGGCCATGCCGCAACATTCGCTCAAGCTTGCCCGATTTTCCCTTTTCGACTGGCTGGTCTGCGGAAGGGCCGGGACAGGCGAGCCGTTGTCGCAGAAGCTCAGAGAGCTTGCCACGCATGAAGGAGGCCACCCGACCGCTTCCACTTTTGGCGGCGGAAGATATCCAGCCCGCATGGCGGCACTGGTCAATGGCGCAACCAGTCATGCGCTCGATTATGACGACACGCATTTCGCCCATGTCGGGCATCTGTCCGTCGGCATCTATCCGGCTGCGATCGCGGTTGCGGAGGAAACCGGCGCGAACGGGCCGGATGTCGCCGAGGCGTTCCTGGCGGGGGCGGAGGCCGCTATCCGGATCGGCGTGTCGCTTGGCGCGGCCCACTACAATCTCGGCTTTCACCAGACGGCCACAGCGGGCGCTTTCGGGGCGACGATCGCGGCAGCCCGGCTTTACGGCCTCGATCGTGCTCAAACCCGCGCCGCGATCGGGCTCTGCGCCACGCGCGCTTCGGGCCTCAAGTCGCAGTTCGGAACAATGGGCAAGCCGTACAATGCCGGCATCGCCGCGTCCAACGGGATCGAAAGCGCAAGCCTGGCGCGGATGGGCTTCACCTCCTGTGCCGACGGACTAGACGGCCCCCAGGGCTTCATTCCCACGCACAGCCCCGGCCACAGCTCGGGCCACGGCGATACGGCCGTGGCGGAGGTCGCCCCGCTCCCCGCGTTCCTCTTCGATGACGTGAAATACAAATTCCATGCCTGCTGCCACGGCACGCATGCCATGATTGAAGGGCTCATCGAGGCGCTCGGACAACGCCCTGTATCGCTCGAGACCGTCACGCGGATCACGCTGCGAACCAATCCACGCTGGCTGCGGGTCTGCGACATTCCCGCTCCCGCGACCGGGCTGGAGGTCAAGTTCAGCTACCGCTGGCTCGCCGGCATGGTCATCGATGACCGCCCGACCGGCATAGACACCGTCTATACCGATGCGCTTGCCGCCGACCCCGCGCTCATAGCCTTTGCCAAACACGTCGAAATCATCGGCGACGAAAACGTGGACGACATGCAGGCGGAAGGTGAGATCGTGCTGTCGAGCGGAGAGACACTTTCCTTCTCCCATGACCTCGCGCGAGCTCTGCCGGTTGATATGCTGGAAAAAAAGCTCATTGCGAAGGCGCAAGCCCTGCTTGGAACCGAAGCTGCCGCATTACAGGCCGTGATATGGGATCTTGAAGACATGGACGCGCGCGCGATCGGAAAAATGATCAGAGATGCGGCATGAGTGATTACGACACCTGGATCGGCTTTGAGCGCACCGCCACGGATACGGTAAGCGAGCGACTGGCGGACCACTACCGCCTGACGCTGGATAGGATGCTGGCCGGCACCGGCGATCTGCCCGGCATTCACTGGTGCCTGGCACCCGATGCCTATCCGCCGGCCGATCTCGGCCGTGACGGCCATCCGAAAACGGGTCTTTTCCTGCCCAGACTGCCGCTGCCGCGCCGCATGTGGGCGAGCGGCGAGATGGAGATTGCGGGAAGCCTGAATGCCGGCGACACGGTCACCCGCACCTCGACCATAACGGACGTCCGCTTCAAGAAGGGACGGACGGGCGACCTCGGTTTCGTGACGGTGGAACACGACCATGCCGTGGACGGCGCAACCCGTCTGCACGAAAAACAGATGATCGTTTACCGGGATGATCCCGATCCCGCGTTCCCCCAGCCGGTGCCGCCACATGCGGCTCCCTGGAGAACGCTCTGCCACGCAGACATCGAGACCAACACGACGCTCCTGTTCCGCTATTCCGCTCTCACGTTCAACGGCCACCGCATCCACTACGACCACCCCTATGCGACCGGAGTGGAGGGCTACGCGGGGCTCGTCGTGCATGGCCCGCTGCAGGCGACCTGGATGCTGAACATGGCGAGCGATCTCGTCGGCGGGACGCTGCGCACCTTCGCCTATCGCGGGCTGTCACCGCTGATCTGCGGAGCCCCCGCGATCGTGGAAGCGCGCGAGGCGGAAACGGGACTGGAGCTTCGCGTGCGCAACGGCGAAACGAACGTGGTCACCATGCAGGCGAGCGCCACCTGAGCGCTCCCTCACGGGTCAGCGATGACCAGTTCGCCTTCCCATACGCCGCGCTGAACCATGTCGCGTGCGACGCTGATGGTGATCTTCTCGACTTCTGCGCAGGCGCGCGTCATGGCGGTTGCCGGATTGCGTACCAGATAGACCGGGCGCGAAATGACCGGATCGATGACCGGCGCCTTGACCAGCCTGCGCGCCATGACGAAGTCATGAGCTGCCGCCGGCGCGAAGATGGTGTAGCCGGAACCGCGCGCGACAAGCTCCTTGATCTGGGTCATCGCGTCGAGCTCGGTGACGACGTTGAGCGAAACGCCGGACTTGGCGGCATAGACCTCCACGATGCGCCGGAGCCCGTGCGGCTCGCCCGGCAGCACCATTTCCAGCCCTTCCAGATCGTGCATGCGCACCGGCGCGCCCGGTGGCGTGGAAAGCGGCCAGGCGTCCGGCGCGGAGAAGAAATAAAGGTGCTCGTTCAGCACATGGGTCGCATGGAAGTGCTCAACGCCCTGAAGATCGTAGAGAAAGCCGATCTCGACGGTCTCGTCATCGATCCATGTCTTGATGAAGCCGCTCATCGCCTCGCTGACGCGCAGGCGAACAAGCGGCAGTTCGATCCGCACCGTCTCCGCCAGCGGCACGGACATGACCATGGAGACGGACGGCGGCATGCCGAACCGGACCGTACCCTGAACCACCTGCCCCAGATCCCGGATTTCGCTGATGCAGCGTTCAAGGCTGTTGCAGATGTCGTAGGCGTGGCGCAACAGCACCCTGCCCTCAGGCGTGAGCGTCGAGCCCCGTGGCGAGCGATCAACGAGCCGAACGCCCAGTTCCTCTTCCATGTTGACGAGGTGCTGTGAGAGCGAAGGCTGGGCGACGCCGATCTTTTGCGCGGCGGCCGAGAGCGAACGCGCCTCTGCGATGGCGATGAAATAGCGGAGTTGGCGGATATTCAAGACGTCTGCATTCGCTCCTGCGGAACCGTTTCGTGACCGGACGGCTGCCGGTCGATGACGGTCCATTTGAATCGTTCCGGCGAATGACAATACACGCAGGATTTTCCAAAGGGGTGTTTTCTTGCAGGACACTCGCGGGTGCGGGCAGGACACTCGCGGGTGCGGGCGGCGCGCCACCGTGTTCGCGGTGCGTCATTGCGCCAAGCCTGCCAAACCGATGTCTCCACCGTCACTGCCCGGCTTCGTGTTGGCAATCCATCAAGCGACACGGCGTGTCGGTCAAGAAAGGTGGATCACCCGGACTGCGCCGGGTGATGACGACGGTGAGGCTGGGGAAACGGGGAGATGCGCGCGCCCTCACCTACCGCATGACAAACGGATTGGCGGGGCCATCGCCGTAGTCCATCCAGATCGACTTGGTTTCCAGGTATTCGTTGATCGCCTCCTGCCCGCTCTCACGGCCGATGCCGGACGATTTGAAGCCGCCGAAGGGCACCATGTAGGACACCGCGCGGTAGCAGTTGGTCCAGATGTTGCCGGCTCTCAGCCGCTTCGCCGCCCGGAACATGCGACGCTGGTCCTTCGTCCACACGCCTGCCGCCAGGCCGTAGTCGGTATCGTTGGCCATGTCGTAGGCTTCCTCGTCATCGGAGAAGCGGATGACCGACAGGACGGGACCGAAGACCTCCTGCTGGGCGATCTGCATGGAATTGACGACCCCGGTGAAGACCGTCGGCTCGATGAAGCGCCCGGCGCCGCATTCGGCTCGCGTCGAGGGAGCGCCGCCGAGCACGCATTCCGCGCCTTCCTTCTTCGCCATGTCGATGCACGAGAGAATCCGCTCGAACTGCGGCTTCGTGGTGACAGGGCCGACCTGGGTCGCGGCGTCCATCGGATCGCCGATCCTCGCGGTTTTCGCCAGTGCGACGAATTCCTCCACGAAGGCGTCGTGGATGCTCTCATGCACCAGCACGCGCGAACCGGCGATACAGGTCTGCCCGGTCGCGGCGAAAATGCCGGAGACGACCCCGCGCACGGCGGCCTTCACGTCCACATCGGGAAAGACGAGCTGGGCCGACTTGCCGCCGAGTTCCAGCGTCAGCCGCTTGAAGGTGCCCATCGCCGCGCGCGCAATGTGGCGGCCGCTGGCATCGCCGCCGGTGAAGGCCACCTTGTGAACATGCTTGTGCTCGGTCAGCGGCGCGCCGACTTCCACGCCATAGCCCGTCACCGCATTGACGACGCCGGCCGGAAAGCCCGCTTCCTCGATCAGCCGGCAGAATTCAAGCGTCGAGGCTGAGGTGAATTCGGACGGCTTCAGCACCACCGTGCAGCCGGCGGCAAGTGCTGGCGCCAGCTTCCATGTGGTGAGCAGCAACGGCGAGTTCCACGGCGTGATCGCGGCGACGACGCCGACGGGAACGTGGCTCGTGTAGGTGAACATGTCGGGCTTGTCGATCGGGATGACCGCACCCTCGATCTTGTCGGCGAGCCCCGCGAAATAGCGGAACCAGTTCGGGATATAGCCGGTCTGACCGCGCATCTCGGCATAGAGCTTGCCGTTGTCCTGAACCTCGATGCGGGCCAGATGATCGGCATCGCGCTCAAGGAGATCGGCAAGCCGGTGCAGCAGCCGGGCGCGGGCGGACGGGTGCATCGTCGCCCATTCGCCCTTCTCCAGCGCATGGTTCGCAGCGGCGACCGCCCGGTCGACATCCTCGGCATCGCACCGGGGAATTTCCGCCCATACCTCTCCGGTGAACGGATCGTCGGTCTCGAAGGTCCGGCCCGATGCGGCGGGCACCCATTCACCACCGATGAAACACTTGTAGCTCTGGCGCTGCCGGATACGCTCCATATCGTCCTCCCTCTTGTTGCTTGTTGCGGCTCAGTCGAACTGAATGACCTGTCGGATCGCCTCGCCCGCATGCAGACGGTCGAAGCCCTCGTTGATCTCTTCCAGCCCGATCTTGTGGGTCATCAGGCGATCGACCGGCAGGCGCCCTTGCGAATAGAGCGCGAGGAAGCGCGGAATATCGCGGCTCGGCACGCCGGAGCCGAGGTAACTGCCCTTCAGCGTGCGCTCCTCCGCCGTCAGGCTCACCGCCGGGATTTCCAGCATCGCCTTGGGGTTCGGCAACCCGGCCGTAACCGTCGCCCCGCCGCGGCGCGTGGCGTCATAGGCAAAGCGCAGCGCGTGGACGTTGCCGGTGAAATCCATCGCCGTATCGACACCGCCGGACGTCAGCTCACGCACCTCTTCGAGCGCGCCGTCTTCAGCGGAATTGACGACATGGGTCGCGCCGAGTTCCTTGGCGATCTTCAGCTTGTCCGGCAGGCGATCGACGGCGATGATCTTGTCGGCGCCCGCCGCGCGCGCCGCCATGACGGCGGCAAGCCCGACGCCGCCGAGGCCGACCACGGCCGTGCAGCAACCGGGCTTCACATCGCCGGTGTTGAAGACCGCGCCCGCCCCGGTCAGCACGGCGCAGCCCATCAGCGCGGCGATGTCGAGGGGAATATCGGAGGCGATCTTGACGATGGAGTTCTGCGAAACGGTGGCATATTCGGCAAAGCAGGCCACGCCTGTCATGTGATAGACGGGCTTGCCGTCGCGGGCGAGCCGCGTGCCGCCACCGATCAGCTCACCCTTGCCGTTGGCCGCCGCGCCCGGCTCGCACAGCGCCGGCCGCCCCGCCTGGCACGGCCCGCAGTGGCCACAACTCGGCACGAAGACCGTGATGACATGATCGCCCGGCTCGAACCGGTCCACACCCGGGCCGACCGCCTGCACCACCCCTGCACTCTCGTGGCCGAGCACCATCGGCAGTTGCCGCGGGCGGTCGCCGTTGATGGCGGAAAGATCGGAATGGCAGAGGCCGGCCGCCGCGATCCTGATCAGCACCTCGCCTTCGCGCGGCCCCTCCAGATCGATCTCGCCGATCGTCAGTGGGCGGGTCTCGGCGTAGGGGCCCGGACGCCCGATCTCCTCCAGAACCGCAGCCTTGATCTTCATGCGCTTTCCTCCCCTCGCGGTCCGGCTCAGTGAACCGCCGCGTACATGATCTTTTCCTCAGTGGCTTCCTCGACCGAGAACTCCTCCACCACACGACCCAGACGATAGACCAGGACGCGGTCGGAGAGCTTCAGAATTTCCGGCAGATAGGACGAAATGACGACAACCGACATGCCGCTGTCAGCCAGCTCGTTGATGACGTGGTGGATCTCGGAAATCGCCCCGACATCCACGCCGCGCGTCGGCTCGTCGAGGATGATCAGCTTCGGCTTCTGTACCAGAGCTTTGGCCACGACGACCTTCTGCTGGTTGCCGCCCGAAAGCTCGATCACCCGCGAATTGTTGTCGATCGCCTTGACGTTGAGCCTCTTGGTCCAGACCTCGGCGAGGTCAGCCATTTCCTTGTAGCTGATGACCGGAGCCCTGTTCAGGTCCGCCCCCAGAAGACCCGAATAGATGTTCTGGGCGATCGACTTTGTCTCGAAGAAGCCCTCCAGCTTGCGGTCCTCCGTGACGTAGACGATGCCGTCATGGATCGCCGGCCGGGGCACGCGGTAGCGCACCGGCTTGCCGTTGAGCCGAACCTCGCCGCCGTGGAAGAAATCGCGCTTCAGCACGCCGGAGATGATCTTGAAGGTTTCCGTACGTCCCGAGCCGATCAGCCCGAAGACGCCGGTGATCTGGCCTTCGAACACCGAGAACGAGGTGTTGCGCACGATGCCGCCCATCGAGAGATTCTGGACCGACAGGACCCGCCGCCCCATCGGGCGCGCTTGGCGCTTGTCGCCCGCCTCCCCGTAGATCTCGTGCGACAGGGTTCTGCCGACCATGTGGCGGATGATGCTGTCGCGGTCGAAGGCGGAAACAACATCCGTCACCACGTGCTCGCCGTCGCGCAGGATGGTGATGCGATCGGAGACGGCAAGCGCCTCCTCCAGCGCGTGGCTGATGAAGATGATCGAGACGCCGTCCTTCTTCAACCGGTTCACCAGCGCGAAAAAGTGATGTTTTTCCTCCGGCGTCAGTGTCGCCGTCGGTTCGTCGAATATGATGACTTTTGCCTGATGGCGTACGGCGCGGGCGATCTCGACCATCTGCTTCTGGGCGGCGCCGAGTTGCGAGACCTGCATGGTCGGATCGACCTCGAAGTTCAGCGACTGCAGGAACTGCTGGGCGGAAATGTAGAGTCCCCTCAAGCGGCTGAGCAGCTTTTCGTTACCAAGTTCGAGGTTCTGCGCGACGGTGAGCGACGGCACGAGGCTCGTTTCCTGGAACACCATTGCGATGCCGTTTTCCATGGCCTCCTGCGGATTGGCGAAATTGACCTTTTCACCGTTGAACAGAACCTCGCCTGCCGTCGGCTCATGAACACCGGCGATGATCTTGGTCAGCGTCGACTTGCCCGCCCCATTCTCTCCCAAAAGCGAATGGATTTCAGCCGGGTAGAGCTCGAAGTTGACATTCTTGATGGCGGGATTGCCGTGGAATTCCTTCGTCACATCGCGAAGCTCGACAAGCGGCGTCGTCTTCATGCGCTTTCCCCCTTCGAGCCCAGATCGATGGTCAGAACCTCACCGGCCCCGCGACTGGTCAGCCAGAGCTTGTCGCTCACCTCGGCAGCCGATGTGATGCCATGGCGCCGCCCGCCAGCGCGGCTGTGGAAGCTTCGAACGGGAACGAAATCAGGACCAAGCTCGGCCACGAGCCCATAGGAACGGGTCGGCGCCCAGGGCTTCAGAATGCCCATCTGCTTCAGCGCGCCGCCCTGCAGGGGCTCCATGAAGCTGTCGCCGCTCCTGTAGGCGGGAGCGACCCAGTATTCCGGGGCCACCTCTCGCAACATGGCCTTGCGATAACCCGGCTCGCGCAGAACGAATTCGATGAGCTGGCCGCGCGGCGCGAAGATCGAGAGCCAGTATCCGCCCTCTTCGCGCGCCACGATGCGGCCGGGATAGCCCGGGATCTCGTCAAGCACGATCTCGCCCGCCCCGCCCCTGGCAGGGATTTTCAAAAGGTGCGACGACCATGCCTCAGAGACGACGATATCGCCGTCGGGATCGATGACGAGGCCGTTGGGATAGCCGAGGCGTTCGGCGCGGATCAGAATATCGCCGCTTTCCGGGTCGGCGCGCCCAACAAGGCCTGAGCGGTTCTTTTCCATAAGATCGCGACGCCATTCATCCGGCGCGTTACTGCTGGAGCCAGAGCAAAACCAGAGGGCACCATCGGGAGCGAAAGCGAGCGCGGTGACGTTGCGCACCGATTGCGTCCACTGCGGAGAAACATCGCGCAAATCCCGGTCCAGAAGACGCAAGCCGTGTTCGCCGCTCGCGACAGCAACGCGGGTGCCGTTTGCGACAATCGCGGTGACCGGCGAGCCGAGATCGGCGCACGGCCCATCCGGCGTGAGGAGGGTTTTCCCCTGCGACCACAACGGCGCGCCCTGCCAGATGACGATGTTGTCCGGCGCCTCGCCCGCGATACCGGGAGGCAGCTCTTCCAGGACGTTGTTGGGCTTCAGCGCACCGTCGAGCGCCGGCACCGTAACCGCCGCCGACGCGCGGCCCATGAGCCGGTCGGTGAACCGGGTGAGTGCGTTCGTCATGCCGCCGGCCTCCCCTTGCCCTTGTTCGGGCCCCTGTTCGGGCCCCAGTAACTCGACCAGCCGCTCCAGTTTTCGTCGCGGCCCTCCAGCCGGATGCGGCCGATGCGGTTGTTGGTGATGCCGCCCAGATAGAGCCAGCCCTTGTGCTCGCGCATGGAGGTGATCATCGGGTGGTTCGCGGCCTTGCGATCCCAGAGCGATTCAAGGATCTCGCCGTTGTCGTCGAAACGGACAACGCAGCCGATGTTGAGGTTGGGATAGAGCCATTGGTCCGCCGCCGTGCGCCGCGCCATGCGTCGGCGGAAGGCGGGCATGCGCAGCGCCAGATCCAGCGCCGGCGAACGCATGCCCATGATCGCCACCCAATAGGTGCCGTCAGAGGCGCGGTTGATATTGTCGGGATAGCCGGGCAGACGGTCGAGCAAGACTTCGAGCTGGCCCTTCTTCGGGCCCTCGAGCCAGTAGCGGTTGATCCGGCAGCCCCAGCTTTCGGCGAACAAGACCGACTTGCCATCGTGCGAAGTGCAGACCCCGTTCGGGAAGACCAGATTGCGGATCAGCGTGCGGGTGCGCCTGGTCTTCGGGTCGTAGCAGATAATGCGGCCGTTGCCCCGGCTCTCCAGCGCATCGACCGGCCAGTCGTGCATCTCGTAGCGGATGGTGGCTTCCGAGAAATAGATCTTGCCATCGGGTGCGATGTCGAGATCGTCGGCCAGCCGCAGCCGGCTGTCATCGACCACCGAGAACAGCGACCGGTTGGTCTCGTCGGTGACAAGATGGACGCTGCGATCCTCCTTGCGCACCATATAGAGGCCCATGCCGCCAACGCAGACGAGCAGGTTTCCATCTTTGTCGAAGCTCATGCCGAGCGGCGAACCGCCGATATGGGCGTAGACCTCGTGCGTTTTGTAGTCCGGCGGGGCGTAGCGGATGATGTCGCCGTGGCGCGAGCCGGAATAGAGGTAGTCGTCCTCATCAAGAATGACGTCTTCCGGGCTTTCCACCTCGCCAAGCGCGATCACCTCGACATCGCTCAGCCGGTCATTGACGGTGAGCGGGCCCTCAGCCGTCGTTCGGGGTTCGGGCATCTCCATGAGCGTCGGCGAGACGTAGACCTTGTTCAGAAGCTTGTGCCGGTTCTTCAGCCAGCGCACGTCGATGAAAACGGCGAACAGAAGAGCAAGACCGAGCACCATGGGACCGGAACCGCTGTTCAGCCCAAGGCGCAGGACACCGTTGGTCAGCACGAGAACCGTCAGTGCACCCATCAAAGCCTTGGCGACCGACCCGCGGCCGCCGCCGAGACTGTTGCCGCCGAGGATCGCGGCGGTGAGCGCGGAGATTTCCAACCCCATGCCCGTATCGGACCCGGCGCCGGAAAGCCGGGCGGCATAGAGAATGCCGGCCAGACCGACCAGCATTCCCGAGACCACATAGGCGGAACACACGATGCGGCGCACCGGCAGGCCCATGTTGTAGGCGGAACGGCGCGAGCCGCCGATGGCGAGAAGCCGCCAGCCGGGACCGGACCGGCTCAGCACGATGTGGCCGATAACGGCGATGACCGCGAGGACGAGAAAGCTGAACGGGATCTGGCCCAGCCCGCCAAGGCCCATCAGGTCCCACAATGTCGAGGAATAGAAGCTCATCGACATGTCCTGCGCGTATTCCAGCAGCAGGAGATCGACCACGGCGCGCACGATGATCAGCGTGACCAGCGTCGTCAGGAAGGCGCGCAATCGCAGGTAGCCGACAAGCAGGCCGTTGATGAGGCCGACGCCACCGCACACAGCGACGACGATCAGCGCGGAGACGCCGACCGGCAGATGCGCCAGATTCAGGCAGTAGAGCATAAGAAAGTTGCCGAGGGCGAAGTTGGAGCCCACCGACAGGTCGATGCCACCGACGAGAATGACGGTGGTCATCGCCAGCACGACGAGACCCAGCTCGCCGTACTGGCGCCCGAGAATGCCCAGATTGCTGGCCGAATAGAAGTTGGGAAGAAGCGCGCCGAAGACCAGCACGACGACAACCATGATCGCGAACGGGATCGCATTGTCGATCCAGTTCTTGGACAGCATTTCCCCGACCACGTGGTCCGGAAAATAGCGATAGCGCATCTTCTTGAGGTTCGTTGCCAGCGACACGCGCCGTCCCTCCCCGAGTGGTAGTGCTTGTTGTTTTGATGGGCCGGATGGCCTGATGGGGCGCACGTTGCCGCGGGCTGTTCCCTCCCAGCCCGCGGCGATGCTCGTGAAATTGCGAAGCTAGCGAAGCAGCTTGGCGTAGTTTTCCGGGTTCCAGCAGGAGGCCTCGTCCACGTTGTTCTTCGTCATCACGAAGCTGGGCGAGTAGATCTGCGTCTTCATCTTAGCCCCGCCGCCGTTCTGCATGGCGACCATGATCGCGGTCCAGGCATCGCGTCCCATGCCGGGGGCGTCATAGTTGACGACCGCCGAGAAAGTGCCGTCGCGCAGAAGATCGCAGGTGCTCTTGGCGCCGCCGCCGGAGGTCACGACATAGACCTTGTCCGACATGCCGGCCTGCTTGACCGCAGAGCCCGTGCCGATCGCCTGGCCGTCCCAGACATCGATGATGCCGCACAGATCGGGGTTCTGCTGAAGCACCGTTTCCGTCACCGCACGCGCCTTGGAGGCATCCCAGTCGGCCGCCTGGCTGGAGACGATCTTGATTTCGGAATGCTCTTTCAGCACCTCCATGATGCCCTGGATCTGGAAGTAGGAGACGCCACCGGTCAGAACGCCCTGCACGATGGAGATCTTGTGCGAGGTGTTGCTGTCCGCTCCGCATTTCGAGACCATCATGTTGGCCACCTGCCGGCCAAGCGCGATGAAGTCCGGACCGACGAACGCATCGGTCTGGACGGCACCCTGCATGTTGAGCTGGATAACTGCGATGCCCTGGCGCTGGGCCTGCATCATGAGGCGGGCGAGCGACTGGGTGTCCGGGTTCTGAGTGACGATGACATCCGGCTTTTCCGCGATCAGCGACGTCATGCCCTGGGACATCGCGTCGGTCGACCAGTTCGGATCCTGGATGGTGAACTTCATGCCGTAGCGCTCGGCCTCCGTCTTCACCACGCCGCCCCAGGCCTGGGCGAGATCGAAGCCGGCGGAAATCGGCAGATAGGCGACCCATTTGCCCTTGAGCGCTTCAAGCGCGGGACCGCGGAACGGATCGTTCGGTTCCTGGGCGTGGACGGCGGCCACGGTCAACGGCAGCGCGGCCACGGCGGCACACGCCAGCTTCTTCAATCGATTCGATTTCATGGTTATTTCCTCCCAATGCGGCCCGGTGCAGCCGGGCCGCTAGCTTGACGAAGCACGTCCCGCCCCTCCCAAGGCGGTCAGACGTGCCTCGCGCGTCAGATATCTCCCTGCTGTCCGGTCTGTTCGTCGCGCGGATTGATCAGGCTGTCGGCGACGATCGCCAGCAGCAGGATCAGGCTCTTGATGACGTTCTGGATGGTGTACTGGATGTCCATGATCGTCATGCCGTTGACGAGCACGCCGATGAGCAGCGTGCCGACGATGACATTGCGCACGCTGCCGCGACCACCCGACAGACTGACGCCGCCGAGCACGACGATCAGGATCACGTCGTAGATCATGTTGGAATTGACGATGCGCGTGTTCATCGACTGCACAGCGGTCGCCGTGATCAGTCCGGCGACATAAGCCGCCCCGCCGCTCAGCACGTATTTCAGGACGATGACCGGACGCACGGGTATGCCGCTGATACGCGCGGCGGACTGATTGTCGCCGATGTTGAAGATGTTCCAGCCGAGCTTCGAATACCGCAGGAACAGGTAGGCGATGATGGCCATCGCAATCGCCAGAAGGATGGGGACCGGGATACCGGCGAGCTTTCCCTGCCCGATCGCGCTCGCCCAGCCGAATTCGGCGGGAAGGTAGACGACGTCGGTCCCCGTGATCAGATGCGCCCGGCCGAAACCGTAGATGAACGTTCCCATGGCGAGCGTTGCGAAGATCGCCGGGATTTCGGCATAGGCGATGAGCACACCGGTAATGGCGCTCATCAGCAGCGAAAAGCCGAGCCCGGTCGTCAGGGCCCAGCCAAGCGGCATGCCGACGCGCACGAGCTGGATCGTCCAGGCGACGGAAATCGCCATGTTGGCGACCATCGAGAGGTCGATCCCGCGCCCCAGCACCACGATCAGCATTCCCAGACCAAGAATACCTAGAACCGCGACGGAGCGCAGGAGAGACAATATGTTGCTGGTCGCGAGAAAATTGTCGAGCGTCAGCGAGAAGACAAGAAACATGCAGATCGTGATCAGAAATACGATCTGCTCCTGGCTCAATGAGCCAAGACGCTTCGGAAACCGCATATTTTCCCCTCCCCGAGATCGTTCGCCGCGTTTTCCTGCTGTTCGAACGTAGGGGAAGTGTCGTGCAGAGACGTTCGTCGCTGTTAATCCGAATTTCCTTTGAGACCCATAGTCTCCTCTTATGGCCTTTCGTCAGGTGAGGCCGAAGCCCGATGGAGCCCGCGAACGCGTACAGTTCAAGTCCGCAACAGCGGGCTCCCTGCCTCAAAGAGGCTCGAAGACGATCGCTCCCGCTTCATCCTTGCGACGAAAAAGAGCGGATCCCCTGAGGCACGTTCGCATGGGATATGTACGGGACACTGCGGAAATTGCGCCGATTTCAGAGAGTGCAGCGACAAAGGTCGATCTCCGTCTTGCGGTCGCCAAAAGCTGCGGCGTCGCCCGGGAAGCGCCGTCGGCCTGCCAGCCTCTATTCGATACCCGCCGCGCGGGCCTCGTAGCAGGTGCGGATCAGCACGGTCTGCTCATCCGTCAGCGGTTCAAGCGGCGTGAAGTCGTCGAAGGTGAACTTCTTTTCAGTGCTGACGTGAGCGGAAAAGCGGATGCCTTCGCCACCATTATGCTCTCTGACGCAAGCGCCATAGACCTTTGCCCGCTGGGTCGTGGTCGATTCCTTGAAGGCTGCGGAACTGCACCCGCCGAGTGCGATACCGAAGAGCAAAACCGCACAGGCGGCAGGAACACCGTTGAAACCAAATTCCATCCGCATGAAAGCCCCCAGAACCAAAGCAGGAGAACAGGCAGGAACAAATCTACCGACGGGGCGCGTGGCATGGCGGAGAACACCGGTCAAGGAAAAGGCACCCCTGCTTTTTGGCGTGCCTTTCGCAATAGACCGAACTGTTCAGCGACAGATCAGTGCAGGATCTGGCTCAGGAACAGCTGAGTACGCTCATGCTGCGGGTTCGTGAAGAAGGGCTCGGGGGCGTTCTCTTCCACGATCTGGCCCGCATCCATGAAGATGACCCGGTTCGCGACCTGACGCGCGAAGCCCATTTCATGGGTCACGCAGAGCATGGTCATGCCCTCTTCCGCCAGGCCCACCATCACGTCCAGCACCTCCTTGATCATTTCCGGATCGAGCGCCGAAGTCGGCTCATCGAAGAGCATGATGCGCGGGTTCATGCACAACGAACGGGCGATGGCCACACGCTGTTGCTGGCCACCTGAAAGCTGGCCCGGATATTTGAGCGCCTGCTCGGGGATCTTGACCCGCTCCAGATAATGCATGGCGACCTCTTCCGCCTGCTTCTTCGGCATCTTGCGCACCCAGATCGGCGCAAGCGTGCAGTTTTCCAGGATCGTCAGGTGCGGGAAGAGATTGAAGTGCTGGAACACCATCCCGACCTCCCGGCGGATCTCGTCGATGCGCTTGAGGTCGTTCGTCAATGTGATGCCGTCGACGATGATATCGCCCTTCTGGTGCTCCTCCAGACGGTTGATGCACCGGATCATGGTGGATTTGCCCGATCCGGACGGCCCGCAAACGACGATCCGCTCACCGCGCATCACCTTCAGGTTGATATCCTTCAGGACGTGGAAATCACCGTACCACTTGTTCATACCGACGATCTCGATAGCGACATCGGTCTCGGACACGGCCATCTTCGGCTTGGCTTCGGCGGTCATGGCTGCCGTTTCACTCATGTTTTCACCCTCAAAGGTTGTTCCTGGCCCGCCGGCCATTATCGCTTGTGCCCGGTGTGCAGCCGCTTCTCCATGAAAATGGAATAGCGCGACATCGAGAAACAGAAGGTCCAGTAGATCGCCGCCGCAAAAAGGTATCCGGTATGGCTTTGCGTCGGCGTCGCCCACGTCGGATCCGTATAAGACGACTGAATCTGGCCCAGAAGATCGAACAGTCCAATGATTAGCACCAGCGTGGTGTCCTTGAACAGCCCGATGAAAGTATTGACAATACCCGGGATGACCATTTTCAGCGCCTGCGGCATAATGATCAGGCCCATCATCTGCCAGTAGCGCAGGCCCAGTGCCATAGCTCCTTCATATTGTCCCTTCGGGATCGCCTGAAGGCCGCCGCGCACCACTTCCGCCATATAGGCGGAGGCGAAAAGCGCGACACCGATGAGCGCCCGAAGCAACTTGTCGAACGTCACGCCCTCAGGAAGAAACAGGGGCAGCATCACCGAAGACATGAACAGCACGGTGATCAGCGGAACACCCCGCCAGAACTCGATGAAGACGACCGAGGCCAACCGGACCACCGGCATCTGCGACCGCCGCCCGAGCGCCAGGACGATGCCGAGCGGCAAGGAGGCAACAATGCCCGTCACCGCAATGACGAGCGTGACCAGAAGCCCGCCCCAGTTTGCCGTCTCCACGATCTCCATCCCGAAACCGCCGGTAAGCAGGAAGTAGGCGGCGACGGGAAACACGACCAGCATGAAGATGACATTCGCCCGCTTGAGAGGCGCGGAGGGGACCAGCAGCGGCACGAGGCCGAAGGCAAATGCGGCAAAGACGATATCGACCCGCCAGCGCTCTCCGAGGGGATAGCGGCCATAGATGAATTGCGAGAAGTAGTCTGCAACATAAGGCCAGCAGGCACCGTGATGACCGAGGCACGCCTCCCGGTTGGCTCCCGTCCAGACCGCATCGATCAGAGCGAAGCGGATCAGCGGCTCAAACAGCAGCCAGAGGATCAGGACGCCGACCAGAGTCAGCGCCGTATTGCCAAGGGAGGAGAACAGATTTGCCCGCATCCAGCCGAGCAGTCCGCCGCTCGCCGCCGGCGGCGGCAGAACCGGGGCCATTTCATCTCGGACGTAATGAACGTCGGTTGCAGCCATTGCGTCCTCCTACCTCTCCACCAGCGCCATGCGCTGGTTGTACCAATTCATGAATGCCGACGTGATGAGGCTCAAGGACAGGTAGACGAACATCCAGATCCCGATGATCTCGATTGCCTGTCCCGTCTGGTTGAGCACCGTTCCTCCGACGGAGACGAGGTCGGGATAGGCGATAGCGACCGCCAGAGACGAGTTCTTGGTGAGGTTCAGGTACTGGCTGGTCAGGGGCGGAATGATCACACGCATCGCCTGAGGGATGACGACGAGCCGCAGCGTCGGCCCGGGCCGCAGCCCAAGCGCGCCGGCCGCTTCGGTCTGGCCATGGCTCACCGCCAGAATGCCGGCGCGCACGATCTCCGCGATGAACGAGGCGGTGTAAATCGACAGCGCGAGAACAAGCGCCACGAATTCCGGCGTGAGTTGCAAGCCGCCGACGAAATTGAAGCCGCGCAGCACCGGATATTCGACCGATACAGGCATTCCGCTTGCGAAGTACGCGACAACCGGCAAGCCGATGATCATGCCAAGCGCGGAAAGACCCGAGCGAAATCGCTGTCCCGTCGCCTCCTGGCGCTTGCGCGCCCACACGTGCAGGACGATGGATCCAGCAACTGCCAGCAGAAGCGCGATGCCGATGGCGACAGACCCCTCACCGAAGAGCGCCTTGGGGCCGTAGATGCCTCGATTGTTTATGAAGATGCTATCGAGAAAGGTAACGCTGTTGCGCGGACTCGGCACTGCCCTCAGAACCGCGAAATACCAGAAGAAGATCTGCAGCAGCAGCGGGATGTTGCGCAGGATCTCGACATAGAGATAGGCGAGCTTGGCAATGATCCAGTTACTTGAAAGCCGCCCCACGCCGACAATGAAGCCGATGATCGTCGCCATCGCCACACCGATGACCGCAACGAGCATCGTGTTCAGCAGGCCGACAAGCAGGGCCCTGCCGTAGTTGGATGTCTCGGTGTAGTGGACCAGCGTCTGAATGATGCCGAAACCGGCAGTATTCTCGAGAAAGCCAAATCCCGAGGCGATTTCCTGCCTCTTCAGATTGGCCATGGTGTTGGAGACGATCTCCCATCCCAGGATGACGATGATCGCCACCACAACCAACTGGTAGAATACGCTGCGGACCCGGGGATCATTCAAAATCGATCCGCGCGGCGGTTCATCCGCCGAAGAATGCTCCTGAACAGCCATTGTTCTCGCCCATTTCCTGCGACAGCCGCCCCTCGGATGTCTTGAGTGCACAAAGCTCCGTCGGGCACCGCCCGACCGGCCCGCACCATGTCTTCATTGCCGGGTCTTCATTGCCGGATCCCGAGCGCGGGACAGTCGCCAAAGGCCGCGTTCCAATTGAAATTTCGGAACGCAGATGCCTGAAGCTCGCTCCCGACCGCCTTCGCGGCAGGAGGCCCCTGCAATCAACTTCGTATCAGTCAGCCCGGTCCGCATATGAAACGCCCGGCCGGATCACATCCGGCCGGGCGAAGCAGATCCTTACCGGATCGGCGGGGCGTACATGATGCCGCCCTTCGACCACAGGGCGTTGAGGCCGCGGGAGATGCCGAGCGGGGTATCCGGACCGACATTATTGTCGAAGACCTCGCCATAATTGCCGACAGCCTTGATAAGGTTCAGTGCCCAGTCGTTCGAAAGACCGATGGCCTCCCCGTACGATCCTTCAAGGCCGAGAAGCCGCTTGACCGCGGGATTGTCGGACGACTTCATGTCCTCGACATTGGCCTTGGTCACGCCAAGCTCTTCGGCATTGATCATCGCGAAAAGGGTCCACTTCGCGACATTGAACCACTGGTCGTCGCCCTGGCGCACGACCGGTCCGAGCGGCTCCTTGGAGATGATCTCGGGCAGAACCATGTGGTCGTCCGGATTGGTGAGCTTGAGGCGCTGGGCATAAAGACCGGACGCATCGGTCGTGTAGACATCGCAACGCCCGGAATCGTAGGCCTGAACGACCTCATCGGACTTCTCGAAGGCGACGATTTCGTAGGGCATGTTGTTGGCGCGGAAATAGTCGGCCACGTTGAGTTCCGTTGTCGTGCCGGTATTGGTGCATATGGAGGCTCCCGAGAGTTCCAGCGCGGAGGAAACACCAAGCGCCTTGCGGACCATGAAGCCCTGGCCGTCATAATAGTTCACGCCAACGAAATTGAGCCCGAGTGTGGTGTCACGCGTCATCGTCCAGGTGGTATTGCGCGGCAACACATCGATTTCGCCGGACTGCAGCGCCGTAAATCGCTCCTTGGCGGAAAGCGGCGTGTACTTCGCGGCTGAAGGGTCGCCGAAAATGGCGGCTGCCATCGCCTTGCAGAAGTCCACGTCAAGGCCGGACCAATTGCCGGCGGAATCCGGGTTAGAAAATCCCGGCAGCCCCTGGCTCACGCCGCACTGAACAAACCCCTTTGCCTTGACATCGTCCAACGTCGCGCCGCTTGCAGCCGTAACGGCCATTCCAAGCGCTGCTCCCAATGCGAGCGGCAATAATTTAATTGTCATCGATTGAAGCCTTTTCTGTTGCCCGGTTGATGCATTAGCGTATTGGGGGCGACTAAGTACAAACTCGTATAATGAGAAAGAGACCGCCTGCCAGTACGTTTTTCTCCGCCCAACCGGCGCGGCTATCCATGGTCGCCCCATGGACTTATTCGAGGACATTTGGAAAGTCGGGTCAAGAGCATCCTCTAGCCTGCGACCCAGATGCGTTACATCTGCTCAAACATCACCCATTTGCAATTGCACAGATCGTGAACATGACCAAGAAAAAGCCAGACACTACAACTCACCCCGATACCCTGCTCGCCCATATCGGGCGACACCCGCAAGATAATCACGGTTTCGTCAATCCGCCTGTCATACATGCCTCTACGGTTTTGTTTCCCGACATCGAGACGATGATCGAAGGCGGACAGCGCTACACTTACGCCCGGCGCGGCACCCCAACTTCCGATGCGCTTGAAGAGGCGGTCAGCGCACTGGAAGGCGCGGCGGGAACGCGGCTCGCTCCTTCCGGCCTCGCCGCCATCGCGGTCGCCCTGCAATCGTGCCTGTCGGCGGGCGACCATTTGCTGGTGGCGGATTCCGTCTACGGCCCGTGCCGCAACTTCTGCAATTCCGTGCTGAACCGCTTCGGCGTCTCCGTCAGCTACTACGATCCGCTTGATCTCGACGCCCTCGAAGCCGCCTTCCGACCGGAGACGCGGGCCGTTTTCACCGAGGCGCCGGGCTCTCTCACCTTCGAAATGCAGGACATTCCCGCGATCGCGGAGATGGCGCACAAGCGCGATGCGATCGTGCTCAACGACAACACCTGGGCGTCACCGCTCTACTTCAAGCCGATCGAACATGGCGTGGACCTTTCGATCCAGGCAGGTACGAAATACATCGTCGGACATTCCGACGTGATGCTCGGAACGGTTGCTGCGAGCGAGCGGGCGTGGAAAGCGCTTGAAAAGACGCATGGCGACATGGGCATGTGCGCGGGACCGGACGACATCTACCTGGCTTTGCGCGGCCTGCGCACGATGGGCGTACGGCTGGAACGGCACATGAAAAACGCGCTGGAAGTCGCCGGCTGGCTTTCCGGACGAGAAGAGGTTGCACAGGTATTCTACCCGGCACTGCCCGGTGCGCCCGGTCACGAGATCTGGAAGCGCGACTTCGCTGGCGCCAGCGGCCTCTTCTCCGTGGAACTCGCGCCCGCATCGGACGATGCTGTGAAGGCGTTTATCAACGCCCTCGAGATATTTGGCCTTGGCTATTCCTGGGGTGGCTTCGAAAGCCTGCTCACCTGGCCGCGGCCGAAGGCCATCCGCACGGCCACCTCCTGGGATGCCGCAGGCCCGCTGCTGCGGCTTCATATCGGCCTTGAAGATCCCGCCGATCTGATCGCCGATCTGGAAGGCGGGTTCGCCGCCTTCAATGCGGCACGTACCTGATCACGGCGCGAGCGGCAGGCAGCGCCCCCGGCAGCAGACAAAAAGGCGGCGTCTCATCGAGGCGCCGCCGTTTTCTTGTTCCGTACGAGCCGTTGAGACCCGCATTCTCGCTACAGAAGTCGCCCGCGCAGATCTTGGAGCGGTTTCTCATCGACCGGACCGATTCGATCCGGTCGAAATTTGCTCTAGCGGTGACGCTCGGCGGCAATCACTCGGACTGCGTCGCCTTCTTCTGCTGCTCGATCAGCTTTTCGCGGGCATCCTCGGCACGCTTTTGCAGCTCCTGCTGGAGCTTCTGCTGCTTGGCCTGCAGATCCTGCGGGCTCAGCCCCTCACCCTCGAAGACCTTGGTGAAGCCGATCAGCGTCAGCTCAAGCTGTACCGGTTTGTTCTGCTGGTTCAGCGTGGTCAGCACGAGGTTGCTGCCCTTCTTCAGAGCTGCGATGAAGGCATCGTCGATCAGAAATTCGCCAACGCAGCCGTTGGAGAAGCAGATGTTGTACTTGCCTGCCTTCTGCTGGCCGCCGTCGATCTGGACGCGCAGACCCGGCTGGATGAGCATTCCCGGCGGCACGATAACCGCCATGGACTTGCGGTCCTCTCCCTCGATCTCGCGAATGGCGACCTGGGCCAGAAGCTGCCCCGTATCGGTCGCCTTGTTCTGCAAGGTCATGCAGATCTTTTTCTTGCTCTTGGGATCGGTGTTGCAAACCTTGGTCCAAGCGGACTCGGCCCCGGGTTGAGCGGCGGGCGCGTCCGAGGACTGCGCGGATGCTATGCTGGTGTAGCCGAGCACGGCCAGCGCGGCGAGCGCTCCCTGCGCCACGGCTCGAACTCCGGAGTACCTATTGGCCATACGAATTCGTCCTTGCTTCCCTGTTTCCCGGCAGCTGGCCCCGTTCAGGCCCCGCCTTGCGTTACCGCCCCGATATCTCGGGTCCTCCATCGCCGCCAATTGCGGCGAGACGGTGACTGCCTTCGTGTTGCGCCGCATGAATAACGGCTCAATTCCTCAAATGCCAGTCATTCCGACTACTACGAAGGACCGAGCGGCCCTCTTGTGTGATAGGATGCGCATCAGAATCAACGGTTTTTTCGCAGTTCGCCGGTCACATGCAGGGTAAACCGGGCACGTGGCCGGGCGTTAGACATGACGGCGACGCTGTTTATGGTAAATGCTTTCGTGTGCAGGGTGCGGCAGTCACGTCCGGGCCAGGCGTTGCTGGGTGCGTCGATGCGAGGACTGCGACAGGCCCCTCTCCTGGCTTCACTTGCCACCCTTGTGATCGCAGGCGCGATGGCCTTCGGCCTCGCCGCAACGCCCAGCCGGGCAGACCCCGCTGCCGGCATTGCGATGCATGGCGACCCGACCCTGCCCGCAGGCTTCAAGTACCTCCCCTACGTCAATCCGGACGCGCCCAAAGGGGGCACCATAACCTTAGGCGTCCAGGGCACGTTCGACAGCCTCAATCCTTTTATCATCAAGGGCGTGGCGGCGCGGGGCTTGTGGGACTATCAATTCGGCAACAACGTCTACGAGAGCCTGCTTGTACGTAATCGGGACGAACCGTTCTCTCTCTACGGCCTGCTTGCCGAAAGCGTCGAGACGCCGCCGGAGCGCGACTGGGTCGAGTTTCGTCTGCGCAAGGAGGCCAAATTCTCAGACGGCACGCCGGTCACGGCGGAAGACGTGATCTTTTCCCTTGCGCTCCTGCGCAAGTCCGGCCGTCCGCACTACCGTACCTGGTTCAAGAAGATCGTGCGCATGGAAAGTCGCGATGCACGCACCGTGCGGCTGATTTTCGAAGACGGCAAGGATCGCGAGTTGCCACTCCTGATCGGCCTCGCGCCGATCTTGCCCGAACATGCGCTTGACCCTGCCGATTTCGACAAGTCCTCGCTCGCCCTTCCGATCGGGTCCGGACCGTATACGGTCGACAAGGTCGATCCCGGCAATTCCATCGTACTGAAGCGCAACCCCGACTACTGGGGCGCCAACGCGCCGGTAAAGGTGGGACACGACAATTTCGATGAAATCCGAATTGAATACTTCCGCGACCGTAACTCGCTCTTCGAGGCCTTCAAGAAGGGCATCATCGACCTTCTGATCGAGACCGACCCGAAGCGTTGGGCACAAAGCTACAATTTTCCGGCCGTGAAAAAGGGCGACGTGATCAAGCAGAGCTTCGAGAACAACCAGCCCGCCGGAATGACCGGTTTCGTGTTCAACGTGCGCCGGCCGATCTTTTCCGATATACGCGTCCGCCGGGCGCTCGTTCAGCTGTTCGATTTCGAATGGGTGAACAAGAATCTCTACTACGGTCTCTACGAGCGCACCCGAGGCTATTTCGACGGATCGGACCTTTCCTCGATCGACCGGCCAGCATCGGACGCAGAAAAGGTTCTGCTTGCCCCGTTCCCGAAGGCCGTCGACCCACAAGTCATGTCCGGCACCTGGCGCCCTCCTCACACGGACGGAAGCGGAACGGACCGCGCGCCCCTCGCCAACGCCGTCGCCATGCTGCGCGAGGCAGGGTGGACGATCAGAAACAGCAAGATGGTCGACGCGAAGACCGGAGAACCGCTGGCCTTCGAGATCCTGACACGTTCGTCCGACGAGGAGCGGCTGGCCCTCGCCTATGCCCGAACGCTGAAGCGGATCGGTATCGAGGTTTCCGTGCGCACGGTCGATTCCGCTCAGTACGAGCGAAGGCGCATCGCCTTTGACTACGATATGACGGTCGCGACCTGGACGGCATCGCTTTCGCCGGGAAACGAGCAGACGTTGCGCTGGTCGGTGGCAAGCGCCGATCAGGAAGGCTCGTTCAATTTCGCGGGCGCGCGCGAACCCGCTCTCGATGCAATGATCGAAGCCATGCTGAAGGCTCGCAGCCGGAAGGACTTCGTCACGGCCGTGCGCGCTTTCGACCGGGTCCTGATTTCCGGCTTCTATGTCGTGCCGCTCTTTCACCTGCCCGCAGACTGGATTGCCAGATGGCGCCACGTCGTGCCGACCGAAACCACCCCGCTCACGGGCTATCGCTTGGACACCTGGTGGTATGATGACACGGTTCAATGAGCCCAACCCCATTGTCGAGGAGGGGCGCATGATCCTTTCGCCCGCGTCCACAATCGAGCGCAACTATGCATCCGGCGTCTGGGGCCGGGTGGCACTCGACGCATTGTTTCGCAAGACCGCGAAGAAGCATCCCGAGCGCCTCGCGCTCGTGGACGAGCCAAACCGCGCCTCTTGGACGAGCGGTGATGCCCGCAGCCTCACCTACGAGGAGGCGGATCGGGAAATCTCCCGCCTCGCCGGGCTCTTCAAGGCGCTTGGACTGACGCCCGACAGCGTGATCGGCCTGCAGCTTCCCAATACGACCGATGCCGCCGTGATCATACTCGCGGCGCTGCGCGCTGGCCTCATCGTCACGCCCATCCCGCTGGTCTGGCGCGGCCGGGAAATCGCGGATGCGCTCTCGATGGCCAGTGCGAAGGCCGTCATCACCACCGACCGGCTGGAAGGTGCGGCGGCGGCGGACTGGATGCGCGATGCGGCGGTGGAGGTGTTCGGACTGCGCTACGTTCTGGGCCTGGGCGACAACCTTCCCGATGGCCTGATCTCGCTCTCGACGGTCCTCGCCGAAGTCGGCGACGAGATTCCGCCGGCCGACATCATCCGTGGCGACAGGGCGGCGGATCATCTCGCGACCCTCACCTGGACGGTCGGGGCATCCGGCCGCCCCCTTCCCGTTCCGCGCACACACAATCACTGGGTCGCCGCCGGGCTGGCCACCATACTGGAAAGCCGGATCGCGGACGGGGCGAAAATCGTCCTGCCCTACTCGATGACAGGCCTCGCGGGGCTGGGCTGCGGCATCGTACCGTGGCTTCTTTCGGGGGGCACGCTGCACTTGCACCATCCAGAAGATCTGTCGGGCATCGCGCGTCACGCAAAGGCGGTGGAGGCAGATCTGGTTGTGGTGCCCGGGCAACTGGCCTCGCGCACCGCCCGACACCTGAAAGAGGCAACGACGCTGGCAGCAATCTGGCAATCGGGAACGGAGCGCGAGGGCGACCCGATTTCCGGCCACACGGTCGTCGACGTCACGCTTATCCAGGAATTCGCTGCGATAACCCAGCGACGGGAAGACGGCACCTATTCCCAGGCACTCCCCTTGAGGGTGCGTGAAGGAAGTAACGGGATCTCGGTTGTCGAATTGAAGCTCGACACGGCTGATGGCGGAGCCACCAGGGGCGGCGGCGCAGCCAGCCTTCTCGTGCGCGGGGCCATGGTGCCCGAATGCGCATGGCCCGGCGCTCCGAGCGTGGATTGGCCCGATGCCGCGGACGGTTACCTGCGCACCCGATTGATGGGTCTTGGCGACAGTGACCACGTCACGCATCTCGACGTCAATCCGTTCCTCGGCAATTCCGGTCTGATCGGTGGCATCAGCCTGGATCTCGTTTCCCTCGATACGCTCTACAAGGAATTCGACGGGGTTCTGGATGCCGCGGCATTTCTCGGCCGCGATCCCATCCTTGGCACGCGCCTCTACGCAGCGCTGGTGCGCGGATCTGGAAAACCCTTCGACCGCGTCGCCTTCGACGCCTTTCTCGATGGACGCAAGATCGGGCTTCAGGGACGGCCGGCGGATTTCGTCATGGTTGATGCGATCCCGCGTTCCGAGAGCGGTTTCGTCAACAGAAAAGCTCTGGAAGCCTTGCTGCAAGACGTTCGAAAAGCCGTTTGAGACCCGCGGCCCCGGAGCGCATTCGGCCCCCCACCGACGGGCTTTCCTTCACTTGCAATTGCCACCTGTGGCCCGAGGCCGGGGATCCCTCTCCGGCCGTCTCCACTGAGCCGAAATTCTCTACTGAGGAAGTGCGAACGGTGCGGCGGCGAATGGGCGATGCTCGTGCCGAACCAGCTGAGCGCACGCCAAAATAAGCAATCGACCAATACAATATGCGAGACGACTTAACTCCCTATCTTGCCTTCGTGTTTTTACTTCTGCGTTAGCCTCCCCTTAAGTGCCTCGTGACATCGTGTTGTCAGGATGCTCCTTGAAGGTTGATCGCAAAATGCCGCTGACTGGCACAGTTGCCGCCTTGTGTGAGCCGGGCCGCGGCAATGATGAATTTTGGGACGATCTCGGCCATATGATCGGCCGACTTCATCGTTTCACGCGCCCTGAGCAATTGAACGAACTCCTTCAGAGCGACGGAGCCGTCGAGGCAGTGGTGGTCGATGGCCTCGGCATGCCGATCGAGGATTTCGTTCGGCTCGCTCATGCGACAGAACGCGTCCTTGGAGATAAAGACATTCCGCTCGTCTGCCTGGCGGCGGGTCCGTTCCATGGGGCCGAGACGCTCAGGCCCGACGCTATACTCACGCACCCAATTCCTCCCGTAGCGGTCGCAAGCCAGATCCATTCGCTCATCCGCCTCAATACCAGGAAGCGCGAAGCCGGCGTTCGCATCGACACGTTGAAGCAGCTGGGAAATGACGTTCCACGCCCCTCGATGTCTGTCTCGGGTGGCCAGGCGGACAATCGCCCATCCCTGCTCGTCGTCGGAACGCGCGGCAATTTCGCGCAAATCGAATCCGTGTTGGGTGTGAAGATCCAGCTTGTTGCCGCACTTAGCGCCGATATGGCGAACCTCTACCTGAGTTGGAAATTCTTCGACGCTGTGGTCCTCGACCAGGAAAACGCCGACGCGATCGACACGCTTATGTTGTTGCGGAATAACCCTGTTCATCATGACCTGCCCGTGATCCTGTTAACGGAAGGTCTCGACAAGGAGACAGCGGAAGAGGCGTACCGGTCCCAAGCCAACGATGTGCTCACGCTTCGCTCCACACAAGCGGACCTGTTCCTGCGTCTCACCACGAGCATTCGAGCCCGTCGTCTCGATCGCCAGACACAGGAAATGCTGCTGCGCAGCCAGGACGCGCTTGAAGGTGCGAACGGAGCGATCTCCGCCAAGTCATTCCGGTTCTATCTCCACAATGCCAAGAATGCCGCTCATCATCAGAACAAGCCGCTTACGGTCATGCGGTTGTCGATCGAACCGGTTTGCGAGCCACTGACCGAAACGCAGGCACTTCAGGTCGACAGGCCCGCGCTCAGGCTGATCCGGCGGCTCGTTCGTATGGAAGATCTGGCCGTGATCGTCGAGGGAACCGGGATCGTTACCGTCTTCCCCGACACGGATAAGGCAAGCGCGGAGCTTTCGCTCGCGCGTATTCGCGGCGTTTTGCGCAACACGCAGGTGACGCTCGAAATCGGCGCCTCGCCACTGCGACTTGATGCCTCTGCCAAAATCGCAGAAGTCCATACCGCCGCCTGAAATTTCTTGAAGATGAGTGAGTTAGAGGTCGATTGCGCCGCTTTTCGGAGCACGTGACCGGTCAATTGCCGATCGTGCGCGGCGATAGGACTCAGTCCCATCAAACATTCGTGCTGCGACACTGCGTTAAACCGGATTGGCAGATTGCCGTGAGTCACTAGATTGTTCGGTAAGGACAGATGTTCTCGCACGCAAAGAACGAGACGTGACGCCGGGAGGAGACTGCAAGCAACGGCCCAGAGCCATGCCAAGGGAGACCCGGCGTGCACGGACATGCGCTTACGATCGACGTCATCTCGGACATCATGTGTCCCTGGTGCTTTATCGGGAAACGACGACTGGAGGAGGCATGTGCGCTGACCGGCGTGCCTGTGGACATCCGCTGGCGTCCTTTCCAACTCGACGCGAACCTGCCGGCCGACGGCAAGGATCGGACCCTCTATCTCCACGAAAAGTTCGGCGGAGCGGAACGCGCGAAAGCGATATGCGCCCGCATCTCGTCCGTCGGCAGGGAAAGCGGCATTGAGTTCGCGTTCGACAGCATCACCCGCTCGCCGAACACGCTCGACTGTCACAGGCTGGTGCGCTGGGCGCAACATGACGGAGCCCAGGATGCGCTGGTGGAACGGCTGTTCGCGGCCTATTTCCTTGAAGGGGTCGACCTGACCCTGCGCGACAACCTGATCGCGCTCGCCGGCGATGTCGGGATGGATGCAAGGCTCGTGGCCGAACTGCTGGACAGCGACGCGGACGTGGCCGAGACACAGGCCGAGATCGAAACCGCGCAGCGCATCGGCGTGACCGGCGTGCCCTGCTTCATCATCGACGGAAAATACGCGCTGATGGGCGCACAAACACCCGAAAACCTTGCTGCCGCTATCCGCAAGGCCGCGGCAGAGGCAGGCGCCGCGAGGGAGCCGGCCGCACACGCGATGTGAGGGCCGGCATCCGCGCAACGATGCGCCGCAAGGCCCGTCTGTCAGGCCTTGCGCACCGAACGACCGGCAAAGCGCGCCTGGGGACCGAGGTCTTCCTCGATGCGGATAAGCTGGTTGTATTTCGCCAACCGGTCGGAACGGGCCAGCGAACCGGTCTTGATCTGCCCGCAATTGGTGGCGACCGCGAGATCGGCGATGGTGGAATCCTCCGTCTCGCCGGAACGATGCGACATCACGGCGGTATAGCCGGCCGTGTGAGCCGTATGAACCGCGTCGAGCGTCTCGGTCAGCGTGCCGATCTGGTTGACCTTGATCAGGATGGAGTTGGCCACCCCCATCTCGATCCCCTTCCGCAGACGCTCGGAATTCGTGACGAAGAGATCGTCGCCAACCAGCTGGACCTTGTCGCCGATGAGATCGGTGACGGCCTTCCAGCCCGTCCAGTCGTCCTCGGCCATGCCGTCCTCGATCGAGATGATCGGATACCGCTTGACGAGATCGGCATAATACTGGGCCATCTCCTCGGGCGCCAGAACCTTGCCCTCGCCGTCGAGATGATACTTGCCGTCCTTGAAGAACTCGCTGGAAGCGGGATCGAGCGCCAGGCAGATGTCATCGCCGGGTGTGTAGCCAGCAGTCTCGATTGCCTTCAGAATGAAGCCGATCGCCTCGTCTGCCGAGCCGAGCCCCGGTGCGAAGCCGCCTTCATCGCCCACATTGGTGTTGTGGCCGGCATCCTTCAGCGCCTTCTTCAGCGTGTGAAAGACCTCCGACCCCATGCGCACGGCTTCCGCGATATTGTCGGCGCCGATCGGCATGATCATGAATTCCTGAAAGTCGATCGGATTGTCGGCATGCACGCCGCCATTGATGATGTTCATCATCGGCACGGGCAGGATCCGGGCACCTGTGCCGCCAACGTAGCGATAGAGGGACAGGCCGCTCGCCTCGGCCGCGGCCTTGGCGACCGCCAGGGAAACGCCCAGGATGGCGTTCGCGCCGAGGCGGCTCTTGTTGGGTGTGCCGTCAAGTTCCAGCATGGTCTCGTCGATACCGATCTGAAATTCGGCGTCCATGCCGACCAGCGCCTCGAAAAGCTCGCCATCCACGGCATCGACCGCATTGCGCACACCCTTGCCGCCATAGCGCGCCTCGCCGTCACGCAGTTCCACGGCCTCGTGTACGCCGGTGGAAGCGCCCGAAGGAACCGCCGCGCGGCCTTTGCTGCCGTCTTCCAACGTGACGTCGACCTCGACCGTCGGGTTGCCCCGGCTATCGAGGATTTCGCGGCCGATGATATCGATGATGGCGGTCATGGAGCACTCCCGTTCCAAAAGCCTCGACGCGGTGGCGTCGCCGGCATTTCATTCGATTGCGACAGCCGGACGATACCCGGCCGCACACTGGATGATCGCTGATCAGCTGACCCGCTCAAAGCAGGTCAGAACATTCCTTTCTTACCGACACTCACGTAGCCGAGCCCAGCATCTTCAACATCCTGGGGCCGATATATGTTGCGCAGATCGACAATCGTCTTGCCCGCCATCGCCTCGCCGATACGCTTGAGGTCGAGGCCGCGATACACGTTCCATTCGGTCAGAACCGCGATGACGTCCGCATCCTTGGCAACATCATAGGGTTGCTCGCACCATTCCATTCCTGGCAGCAGCGGCGCGGCCTGTTCGCGCGCTTCAGGATCATGCGCGCGGACCTTGACGCCGGCCCCGACAAGCCGCGGCACGATGACCAGCGACGGCGCATCGCGCACGTCATCGGTGTTGGGTTTGAAGGCGATGCCGAGAACGCCGACAGTCTTGCCTGCCGGATTGGGACCGAGAGCCTCCAGAATACGATCGGCCATGGCGCGCTTGCGCGCTTCGTTGACCGCGATCGTCGTCTCCACGAGCAGTTGCGGTGCGCCCGACTTGCGGCCGGTGGCGGCAAAGGCATTGGTGTCCTTTGGGAAGCAGGATCCACCATAGCCAGGACCAGCGTGAAGAAACTTGGAACCGATACGCTTGTCGAGACCGATTCCCGTTGCGATCTGCTGCACATCGCCGCCCACCTTTTCACACAGGTCGGCGATCTCGTTGATGAAGGTGATCTTCATCGCCAGAAAGGCGTTCGCCGCGTACTTGGTGATCTCGGCGTTTTCCAGCGTCGTTATCAGGATCGGCGTCTCGCGCAGATAGAGCGGCCGGTAGAGATGGCGCAGAGCCTTCTCGCCACGCTCATCCTCGACACCGACGATGACCCGGTCGGGGCGCATGAAATCCTCGATCGCGGACCCTTCACGCAGGAATTCCGGGTTCGAGGCGATGGAGAAGGCAACGCCGGGACGCTCGGCGGCGATAATGTCATGCACCTTGCGGCACGTTCCCACGACGACCGTCGACTTGATGACGATGACCGTTTCGGGCCGCATGGCATGAGCGATGCGCTTGGCCGCCTCGAAGACGTAGCTGAGATCGGCCTCACCGTCTCCACGGCGCGAAGGCGTCCCGACAGCGACGAAGACCACATCCGCCTCGGCGACCGCATTCTCGAAATCGGTCGTGAAAGTCAGCCGGCCGGCTGTGTGGTTGCGTTCGATCAGTTCATCGAGGCCGGGCTCGTAGATCGGCGACTTGAGCTCGTTGAGCGTTGCGATCTTCGCTTCGTCAATATCGACGCAGGTCACATCGAAACCGAATTCGGAGAAGCACACGCCGGAAACCAGACCCACATAGCCGGTTCCAATCATTGTCACGCGCATAAGAACCCCCAGGGGATTGGGTCGATTACAGTGCCTCTCAACGGAGGCGGGAAAGGGACAGCGTTACTCGCCGGCCTGTTTTGGCGGGCTTTCGCGAATTGCTAGACCGCCGCCTTGGCGATCCCGTCGAGCGCCTGCAACGTCTTGAGCAGATCCTTCAGCGCGTGAAGCGGCACCATGTTGGGGCCGTCGGACGGCGCCTTGTCGGGATCCTGATGGGTTTCGATGAAGACACCGGCGACGCCCACGGCCGCTGCGGCACGCGCGAGCACGGGAACGAATTCACGCTGCCCCCCCGACGACGTCCCCTGCCCACCTGGCTGCTGTACGGAATGCGTCGCGTCAAAAATCACCGGCGCGCCGTTCTGCGCCATGATCGGAAGTGCGCGCATGTCCGACACGAGGGTATTGTAGCCGAAACTCGCCCCCCGCTCGGTTTGCAGCACGTTCGCATTGCCGGAATTGACAAGCTTCGCCACCACGTTGCGCATGTCCCACGGCGCAAGGAACTGCCCCTTCTTGACGTTGACCACCCGGCCGGTCTTCGCCGCGGCGACAAGAAGGTCGGTCTGACGGCACAGAAATGCGGGGATCTGAAGCACGTCGACGACTTCCGCGATCGCCGCGCACTGGTCAGGCTCGTGGACATCCGTCAGAACCGGCATACCGAGCGTTTCCTTGATCTCGGCGAAAACCGGGAGGGCTTTTTCCATGCCCAGGCCGCGGGCACTCGTCAGGCTTGTACGGTTGGCCTTGTCGAAGGACGTTTTGAAGACCACACCCATGTTGAGGCTGTCGGCGATTTCCTTGATCGCGGATGCCATTTCCAGAGCGTGTTCGCGGCTTTCCATCTGACACGGGCCGCAGATCAGCGAGAGCGGAAGAGTGTTCGAAAAACGGGTCGATCCGATCTCGACAGTGGCATTGCAGTGCGTCACAAGTCTGCCTTTCATGACTGCGTATCGTGCGCGCGCGTCGCGACGCCCGGACTGATACCGCGCGACCAGCGACGACGCAATGGCGTGGCTAATGCGGCTTGACGAAAAGGGTTTCCATTTCGCCGCGCGGCATGGTGTAGACTGAGGTCCGCCAGCATGGACCAGACCGGCTTTGCAAAATCGATCGAACGCACGGAACCGATGAACAATCTGGGCTCCCCCCTTCAGATCTTCATTCGCAACACCTCCTCAATGGTCTTGCGCGAAATGCGCTCAAAGTTTGGCGAACAGAAGCTCAGTTACGTCTGGGCGCTCGTCGAACCGCTCGGCTGGATCTTGATGATGTCCACCATCTTCCTGGCGATGGGGTCCCATGTGCCGCCGGTGGGCGACAGCTTCGTCATGTTCTTTTCGACGGGCCTTGTACCCTTCTCGGCTTTCAAGGACACGGGCAATGTCGTGCGCAATGCGGTCAAGCAGAACAAGCCGCTGCTGTTCTTCCCGATCATCAAGCCGATCGACGCCTTCGTCTCGCGCGCCGTTCTGGAAACACTGACGCAGATCACGGTTTTTGCGATCATCGTTGGTACCCACAGCTTCGTATACGGGTCGATACCGCGTGCGGACTGGATCAACGTGATCATCCCGTTCGCGCTATTGGCGATCATGGGTTTCAATGTGGGCATCCTGAACTGCGTTATCACGGCGCATTTTCATGCCTGGGAGCAGATCTGGGGCATCATTTCACGACCGCTGTTCATCTTGTCAGGGATTTTTTTCGTCGCAGATACGCTGCCTCCTGAAGCGCGATACGTCCTCTCCTGGAACCCGATGATGCATTGCATCGAATGGCTGCGCAGCGGCTTCTTTCCCGAATTTCACAGCACGGTGGTGGATGTCGGATATGTCCTGTCATTCACCTTCGGCGGTCTGTTCCTGGCTCTCGTGCTGGAGCGGGTCTTCCGCAACAAGATCCTCGAATAGTGAACCACGACGCCTCCATCGGACGTTGATTTTTCAACGAGTCTCGGGATAGGTCGGAGCCAACAGGAGTAGGGCTTGCCCGAGCGCGTTCATGCGCGAATGCAGGTTACTCCGATTTCTCTGCCTCGTGCGACGGGAGCTTCAAACGAATGGCGAGCGTACTGGTAACCGGTTCGGCCGGTTTCATTGGCTTTCACGTGGCAGAGAGACTGCTTTCGATGGGCGATAGCGTTATCGGCCTCGACAATCTCAACGGCTACTACGATCCGGCGCTGAAGGAAGCCCGGCTGGCGCGGCTCAAGGCCAGCGACAGGTTCATCGAGGAACGGATCTCGCTGGAAGAACGCGACAAGGTGTTCTCGATCTTCGAACGCCACAAGCCGGACCGCGTCATCCATCTCGCAGCACAGGCTGGCGTGCGCTATTCGTTGGAAGCGCCCCAGGCATATGTCGATTCAAACATAACCGGCTTTCTTTCGATCCTCGAGGCGGCCCGCGCCTTCAAGCCGGAGCATGTCGTCTTCGCCTCCACCTCTTCGGTCTACGGGCTCGATGGCGCCATGCCGCTGTCGGAGCATCGGGGCGGGAACCATCCGGTTTCCTTTTACGCGGCGACTAAGAAGGCCAACGAGGCGATGGCGCATTCCTACGCCCACCTCTTCCGGATTCCGGTGACCGGATTGCGCTTCTTCACCGTCTATGGCCCATGGGGCCGGCCGGACATGGCGCTTTTCAAGTTCACCAAGGCGATACTCGCTGGCGAGCCGGTCGACCTCTACAACAACGGCGACATGGTGCGGGACTTCACCTTCGTCGACGACATCGTCGAGGGCATCGTCCGCATTTCGCAAAAGCCGGCCGCGCCTTCGGAAAACTGGGATGCGGAAGCCCTGGATCCGGCCGTCAGCTCCGCCCCCTACCGCATCTTCAACATCGGCAATTCCCAGCCGATCCAGCTCATGGTCTACCTGGAAGCCATCGAGAAAGCCCTGGGCACGCCGGCCATCCGCAACTTCATGCCGATGCAGCCGGGAGATGTCGCTGCAACCTGGGCCGACACGAGCGATCTTCAGGTGGAAACCGGCTTCAAGCCCGCCACGCCCGTGGACGACGGCGTCAAGGCGTTCGTTGACTGGTATCGGAGCTATTATGAAGTCTGACCCACGCGCCTGGCGCCTTTCGGTCATTGGTCTCGGCTATGTCGGCCTGCCCGTTGCCGCAGCCTTTGCGAAAGCCGGCTTTTCGGTAACGGGGTTCGATATCGATCAATCCCGGATCGAGGAACTCAGATCAGGGAGAGACCGGACGGGATCAATCGATTGCAAGACGCTGGCCACCCCGAACCTGCATCTGTCGGCCGATCCGGAAAGCCTTGCCGATGTCGATATCCACATCGTCGCGGTGCCGACGCCGATCGACGGCGCCAAGCAGCCGGACCTCCGCCCGCTCGTTGCCGCCGCGCGCACGATTGCGCAACATATGAAGCGCGGGGCGCTTCTGGTCTTCGAATCGACCGTCTACCCGGGTGCTACCGAGGAAGTGATCGTCCCTGTCCTGGAAGCCGGCTCCGGGTTTGTCTTCGGCAAGGATTTCGAGGTCGGATACTCGCCCGAGCGCATCAATCCCGGCGATCCGGCCCGTGAATTCTCCACCATCGCCAAGGTGGTGTCTGGCAGCACCCCGGAGGTTGCGGCACGGCTTGCGGCTCTTTACGGCTCCGTGGTCACGGCACCGATCCATATCGCACCGTCGATCCGCGTCGCAGAGGCCGCCAAGGTGATCGAAAACACCCAGCGCGACCTCAATATCGCTCTCATGAACGAGCTTTCCGTCGTCTTTCACACGCTCGACATCGATACGCGCGACGTGCTGGAAGCCGCCGGCACCAAATGGAATTTCCTCAATTTCCAGCCCGGCCTTGTCGGCGGTCACTGCATCGGCGTCGATCCCTACTACCTCACCCACAAGGCATTGGCGATCGGTCACACACCGCAGGTCGTCCTCGCCGGACGCGGCATCAACGAGGACATGGCCCGCTTCGTCGCGACCAGCGTCGTTCAGGAGGCGGCAGCGCGGGGACGCTGTGGGCCACTCACGGTCACCGTGCTGGGCGTGACCTACAAGGCGAACGTGCCCGATACGCGCAATTCCAAGGTCGTCAATCTGGTGCGTGAACTGGAGAAATTCTCCGTGCACGTGCAGGTGATCGACCCGCTCGCAGATCCGGCACAGACGCATGCGGAATATGGTCTGAAACTGCTGCCCATGGATACGGTGAAACCGGCGGACGCGGTTATCCTCGCGGTACCGCACGACGCGTTCTCCGGACGCGCCCCTGACTGGGCGCTCGTTGCATCGTTCCTGAAGGATGGCGCCGGGGTCGTGGCGGACGTGCCAGCCATTCTGCCGCGCGAGAGCAAACCCGAGAATGTGACCCTGTGGCGCCTTTAGAGCCGCCGCCTATCCTAGCGCCGGCAGGTCGCCCTTCGCCCAGCCTTCCTTGACCTCGGCCTTGAAGTCGGCGAAGCGGCCCGCCTCGATCGCATCGCGGATGCCCTGCATCATGCTCTGGTAGTAGGCGAGGTTGTTCCAGGTGAGCAGCATACCGCCCAGCCCCTCGCCGGCACGTATCAGGTGATGCAGGTAGGCCCGCGAATAGGTGCGGGCCCCCGGACACGACGATTCCTCATCAAGCGGACGCGGATCGTCGGCGTGGCGGGCATTCTTCAGGTTGATCTTGCCGAACCGCGTGTAGGCGAGGCCGTGTCGGCCGGCGCGCGTCGGCATCACGCAGTCGAACATGTCCACCCCGCGCGCCACGGATTCGACGATGTCATCGGGCGTTCCAACCCCCATCAGGTAGCGCGGCTTCGTCGTCGGCAGCACCGGCGTCGTGATTTCGAGCATCCGCAGCATCACGTCCTGCGGCTCACCGACGGCCAGTCCGCCGATCGAATAGCCTTCGAACGGCATCTGCGAGAGCGCCTGGGCCGAGGCGACGCGCAGGTCGGCCACGTCGCCGCCCTGAACGATACCGTAAAGTCCCCGTCCCTTGCCCGGGCCCCCCATCTTCTCGAACTGCGCGCGCGAGCGCTCCGCCCAGCGCAGCGACAGCTGCATGGCGCGCTCTACTTCTTTGCGCTCGGCCGGCAATCGGAGACATTCATCGAGCTGCATCTGGATGTCGGAGCCCAGCAACCCCTGGATCTCGATGGAGCGCTCCGGCGTCATTTCGTGCCGGGAACCGTCGATATGGCTCTGGAACGTCACGCCCTTTTCGCTGAGCTTGCGTATCTGGGCAAGCGACATGACCTGAAACCCACCGCTGTCCGTGAGGATCGTGTGCTGCCAGTTCATGAAGGTGTGCAGCCCACCGAGCCGGGCGACGCGCTCGGCGGTCGGGCGCAGCATCAGATGATAGGTGTTGCCGAGCACCACATCGGCGCCGAGCTCCCTCACCTGCTCCGGGTACATCGCCTTGACGGTCGCCTGCGTGCCCACCGGCATGAAGGCGGGTGTGCGCACCAGTCCGTGCGGGGTCTTAACCTCACCGCGACGCGCCATGCCATCGGTGGCAAGCAGGGAGAAGGAAAAGGCCTCGGTGGTCATTGCGTATCCTGGGGAAAAAGCAGCGAGGAGTCGCCGTAGGAGTAGAAGCGGTAGCCGTTCGCGATCGCGTGCGCATAGGCGCGATGCATCGTCTCGAAGCCGGAGAAAGCCGAGACCAGCATGAACAACGTGGAGCGCGGCAGGTGGAAGTTGGTCATCAGGATGTCGACCGCGCGGAACCGATAGCCCGGCGTGATGAAGATATCGGTGGGGGCGTGGAAGGGATGGATGATCCCCGTCTCGTCGGCCGCACTTTCCAGAAGCCGCAGGCTGGTGGTGCCGACCGCCACGATGCGACCGCCGCGCGCGCGCACCGCGTTCAGCGTATCCGCCGTTTCCGCACTGACCTCGCAAAGCTCGGAGTGCATACGGTGGTCGGCGATGTCGTCGACCTTCACGGGCAGGAACGTGCCGGCGCCCACGTGAAGCGTCACGAAATGTTCCTCAACGCCATGCGCGCGCAGGCGCTGCAATAGATCGTCGGTGAAATGCAGGCCGCCTGTGGGCGCTGCCACCGCCCCCTCATGTCGCGCATAGACTGTCTGATAGTCCCTGCGGTCCTGCTCATCCTCGCCGCGTTTTGAGGCGATGTAGGGTGGCAGCGGTACATGCCCGGCCGTCGCGATCGCGATATCGAGATCGGGACCGGAGAGATCGAAGGCGAACTCGATCTCGCCGCCCTCCCCCTTCTCCGCCACGGTGGCGTCGAGCAGACCCGCCGAGCACATCGTGCCCTCATGGCTGCCAAAGCGCACCCGTTCGCCGACCAGCAGCTTCTTGGCTGGACGGACAAACGCGCGCCAACGGTCGGCGGCCACGCGCATGTGCAACGTCACGCCGACACGGGCGATGGCGCCGTCGCGCTCGCGCGTGCCTTCCAGCTGGGCCGGAATAACCTTGGTATCGTTGAAGACAAGCGCATCACCCGGCCGCAGGTGATTGACCAGGTTGGCGACGATGTCGTCGGAAAGCTCCCCCTCGCCCCCAGGATGGACGATCAGCTGGCGCGCGCTGTCGCGCGGACGCGCCGGCCTCAGTGCGATGCGGTCTTCGGGGAGCTCGAAATCGAAATCATCGACACGCATGTTTGCGCCTGGGTTGGAAATTGCGGGCTCGCACCATGGCAAAGCACCGGATCAGGGGCGCTGTCTTAGGCCGGGGGCGCAGACCGGTCAACATGCAGGCAACATGAAGGCGGCGGCGCAGGGATGCCCTGCGCCGCCGCCAGAAGCCTGTCCAGATGCATCGGCGCGGCTCAGGCCGCGTCGGCAGCAACCTTGACCGAGACGATGTTGTCGGGATCACGCACGGGCTCGCCGCGCTTGATCTGATCGACGATCTCCATGCCCTCGATGACCTTGCCCCAGACCGTGTACTGGCCGTTCAGCCAGACCGAGTCGGCAAAGCAGATGAAGAACTGGCTGTCGCCGGAATTGGGGTCTGCCGCGCGCGCCATGGAGACGGTGCCGCGCACATGCGGTTCCTTGGAGAATTCCGCTTTCAGCTTCTTGCCCGAGCCACCGGTGCCGGTGCCGTTCGGGCAACCCGTCTGGGCCATGAAACCATCGATCACGCGGTGGAAGACGATGCCGTCGTAAAAGCCATCGCGCACCAGCTCCTTGATGCGCTTGACGTGCTCGGGCGCCAGGTCGGGACGCATTTCGATAACGACGGGGCCCTTGGAGGTTTCCATGAGCAGCGTGTTTTCGGGATCCTTGATGTCGGCCAAAGCCATTTCCTCTCGTATTTCAGATATGCGGTTTACTGGGTTGCCGCGCCGGCCTTACTTCACGTCGGCGGCAACGCGCAAGCTGATGATCTTGTCAGGATTGGCCGGCGGCTCGCCGTGCGCGATCTTGTCGACATTTTTCATGCCCGAGACGACCTGCCCCCACACAGTGTACTTGCCATCCAGAAAATGGCCCGGTGCGAACATGATGAAGAACTGCGAGTTCGCGCTGTTGGGGTCGTTCGTGCGCGCCATTCCCACGGTTCCGCGCTCGAACGGCACCTTGGAGAATTCCGCCGGGATGTCGGGCAGATCCGAACCGCCGGCACCAGTGCCGGTGGGATCTCCCGTCTGGGCCATGAAGCCGTCGATCACGCGGTGGAAGATGATGCCGTCATAAAACTTGTCGCGCACCAGTTTCTTGATCTGGGCGACATGCTTGGGCGCGACGTCAGGCAGCATCTTGATGACCACCGGCCCGGACTTCAGCTGCAGGATCAGCGTATTCTCGGGGTCGGTATCCTGGGCGCGGACGACGCCGGTGAACGCCATCGCAAATGCGGCAGCGAAGAAAAGAGTGCGCAGCACGAATAAGTCTCCTCGAATTGAAAATGCGGCCGCGTTTCAAGCTCCGGCGGACGAGCGCATCATCCCGTTGCGCCCTTGCGGCCGAGTTCCCGGGCAACGCTTTCCGGCACGAAGGGCGATACGTCGCCGCCCATGCTGGCGATCTGGCGCACAAGCGTGGCGGCGATATGGCGGACACCCGGCGAGGCGGGCAAAAAAACGGTCAGGATGTCCGGCGCGATCGCACCGTTGGTTCCCGCCATCTGCATTTCGTAATCGAGATCGGTGCCATCGCGCAGGCCGCGGATGAGGATGGAGGCACCCTGCTCCCGCGCGGCCTCAACGACCAGATTGTCGAAGGCCACGACGTCTATGCGTCCCGCATTCTCGCCGAACCGTTCCGCAGCCACCTCGCGGATCATCGCGCGACGCTCTTCAAGCGTGAACATCGGCTTTTTGCCCGGATGAATGCCAATCGCGACAACGATCCGGTCCGCGAGGCCGAGCGCGTGACCGAGAATGTCGATATGGCCATTTGTGATCGGGTCGAAGGACCCCGGATAGAGCGCGGTACGTGTCATGGATCCTTCTCTACCGGCCTCTCCGCGGCGAGACAATGGGGGATATCGGCAATTTGGCGGATGCCGCAGACGTCGGGTTCACGCAAAGGACTTATTCATCCTCAACAGAGTTGCCGTTCTACAACATGCAAACTTTTTGTCACCTTCCGAAGCGGAATATGCTATGGTGTTGTTCTAATGCCAGGGAGGCGAAAATGAAGAGCAAGGCAGGGCGTCTGGCATTTGCCGTCGCCATCGGTGGCTCGGCTCTGACTTTCGCCGCGATCGGAAGCTTTTCAGGATCCGATAACGGCGTCGTCAAGAAGAGCGACCGCCTGAGAATGGAAATCACGGTTGCCTGCGGAACCGACGTCATCTCCGACGCCGGAGGCGGATGCGAGACCATAGCCAACCGCACCCCGTGGACGAAACCCGGTGAGTCTTACGAGACCACGGCCCTTCAAGACGGTGCGAACACGACCATTCTGGTCAAGCACCGGATTGAGCAGTGATCCGCCGCAAGCAGCTGCGGATTTCCTGACCCCAGCGGCGGCATGTTCCCCGGCATGCCGCCGTATCTTTGCGTGACTGCCATCTCTTTGCGTAGCTTTATCGCGGATAAGCGTTGACGGCGGCGCCGCGGCACTCGCCCCAGCCACGCAGATGACGAAGCCCCGGCAAAATGCGCGACATCCATCCGCCGCCCGAAAACCACACGCAATTTGGCGCAGGAGACAGACGGCAGGCGGAAGGCGGCAGAAATACCGTTCAGTGCGACTGGGGAATGTGGCTCGAGCCTTCCGGGCGAATTTCGGCGACCATCAGCCCCTTGGGGCCCTCGCCGAAGCGGACCATGACGGTCTGCCCGGGGCGCAGTTCTGCAATGCCGAAACGGCGCAAGGTTTCCATGTGAACGAAAATGTCGGGAGTCCCGTCTCCCCGCGTCAGGAAGCCGTAGCCCTTGACCCGGTTGAACCACTTCACCGTGGCCCGCTCGAAACCGCCAGACGGTGTGACCTGCACATGGGTGCGCGAAGGGGGAAGCTGCGACGGGTGAACGGCCGTCGACTCGTCCATGGAAAGAACACGGAAGGCCTGCAGTCCTTTCGGACGGCTCAGAACCTCACAAACAACCCGCGAGCCCTCATAGGCGGTCTGGAAACCATCGCGCCTGAGGCAGGTCACATGCAGGAGGACGTCCTCGCCGCCGTCATCGGGAATGATGAAGCCATATCCCTTGGCGACATCGAACCACTTGATGCTCCCGGCAACCTCAAGGACATCGACCGAAGAGTCTTCAATCTCCGATCCATCCTCAAATGGACGCAAGTCCGAAGCTAGCTTGGCCCCCATTTGGTCTCTGCCTCGTCTCAAACCACGATCAACAACAAGGTCGGCGCACCGATTCCCAGTTCAAAGGATAGCATTCAAGCTTCTAACCGCCAGCGCAAATCGTGAAAAAAACGCAAATTTCCGTTTGCTAATACGGCAATTTACGCAATATCCTCGAGAAATTCCCCTATATTCCCCCGCAAGACATATTCCGCTGCGTCATCGAGAGGTGTCGGGTCGCGATTGATTATCACAAGGTGAGCGCCCTGACGGCTGGCGATCAGCGGCAGGGAGGCCGCCGGCTGCACAGCGAGGGAAGAGCCCGCGACAACGAAGAGGTCGCATGTCTCGGCCAGATCCAGCGCCCGTTCCATCGCCTCTACAGGCATAGCCTGTCCGAAATTGATCACGGCCGACTTGACCAGTCCGCCACAGGAATCGCAGCGTGGAGACAATCCCGACCGCGCAATGATTGCGCGGACCTCATCAAGTTCGTGCCGGGCCCCGCAATTCAGGCAGGCACCGAAGGTGGCATTGCCATGCAGTTCGATCACGATTTCGCTCGGACAACCGGCACGCTGGTGCAACCCGTCGATATTTTGCGTGATGACAGCCGCGACCTTGCCCCGGCCAACAAGGGTCGCGATTGCATGATGGCCTGAGTTGGGGTCTGCGGCCGAGAACTGCTCGTTCATCTCGAAACGCCGGCGCCAGTCTTCCAAACGCGTTGATTCGTCGGAGACGAATTCATCGAACTCGATGGGATCCATGCGCGACCAGATTCCGCCCGGACTGCGAAAATCGGGGATGCCGGATTCGGTCGACATGCCCGCACCGGTGAAAACAACACAGTGTCGGCTTTGGTGGATCAACCGGGACAAGGTTTCCCGGCCGGCATTGATATCGGAGACGAGGGTCATATGTTGTGTTTCGATTTTCCGCTTCTCGAGGGTTGGCGCATTCATCATGCCCCGCCCGGCCCCGTGAGACCAGTCATTCGCCCTAAACTCCTCGAAATCAAGAGAAAACACCATGCGATATCTTCACACGATGGTCCGCATTTCCGACATTGACGAGGCCCTGAATTTCTATTGCAACAAATTCGGCCTGACGGAAGTCCGGCGCACCGAAAGCGAGGCCGGACGCTTCACTCTCATCTTCCTGGCGGCACCGGGCGACGAGGCGAGCGGCAAGGAGAAAGCGGCTCCGCTGCTGGAACTCACCTACAACTGGGATCCTGAAAGCTATACCGGCGGACGCAATTTCGGCCACCTCGCCTACGAGGTCGATAACATCTACGAGACATGCGAGAGGCTGCGCAGCAACGGCGTAACCATCAACCGTCCCCCGCGCGACGGGCGCATGGCGTTCATCCGCTCCTCCGACAACATCTCGATCGAACTGCTGCAGAAGGGCGATTCCCTGCCGCCACAGGAGCCCTGGGCGTCGATGGGCAATACCGGAGAGTGGTGAGCCGGAGGGGCGCCGCCGCTTTCGATATCCGCAATGCGCCCCGGACCGCGGGTTTCGGGGCGCAGAAACCGGTCGCGAACGCTCTCGAAAAGCGACGTCAATTCTCATTTGGAAAACATCATGGGGATTGTCGCTGACCCTCTTGCGGTGGCGGACAAACGCCACTATAAGCCGACCCACAAGCCGCTGATGCAGCGGCCGCGTGCGCCCATCGTCTAGCGGTTAGGACGCCGCCCTTTCACGGCGGAAACAGGGGTTCGATTCCCCTTGGGCGTACCACTCTCCCCCCGATTTGTCGAAGATCTGTCCTGGATGGCCTGCGCCATGCGCCGCCGCTGTGGGCTTGCCGCCTTGAGCGCCGCTGAGCGCTTGCTGCTTTGAGCGCTACACCAGCGCGACGCGCCCCGGATCTGCGGCTGCCATTGGTCGTTTCACGAAGTCAGCTCAGGTCACGAAGTCAGCTCAGGTGCGGCGCGCACTGCCGCGCGCCAGCCCTCGCGGGTTGGCCGGCGCGAGCTGGCCATCTCTCGCAAAGTGCCATGCGCGGTCGCAGGCGAGCGGCAGAATGGCAGAAAAGACGCGCGGATTGGCGCGCGTCAGGCCTGACCGGCGGCCAGGCAACCAGCAAGACCGCGCTCATACCCATCGACCAGTTCGCCTGGCAGATTGAGCCCACGCAGCCGGTTGAGCGCCTCGGCCGGTTCGATCCTGCCGTCGAGCAGAGATCGATACGTGTCCCCTGCCGCGACCATGTTCACCGTATGCGGCGACAGACGGAGACGGCGGACACCAGCCCGCGCGGCCTCCTCGGGCGCCGGGCAGAAGGCCTGAACACCGTGGGACAGCGTCTGGATACCGTTCGCCGCCAGGAACGGCTGGCCGTCCATCGTCTCCACATCAAGTCCGTCGGGATCCTGATCGCAGATGAAACGGCACGAATCCTTGTGCAGGCCATGCAGGCGGGCATGGTAGCAGCGGCCGGAGAGCGCCAGCGGCAGACGGCCGAATGCGAAGACCTCGAATTCGATATCCGGGCAGCTCTGCGCCATGCTCGTGAGCGAGGCCAGCGGCAGTTCGACAGGCACGCAGACCGTGCGCGCGCCGCGCGACGCCATCAGCCGCACAGTCCCCTCATTATAGACATTAACGAAGGGACCGACGACGAAGGGCTTCCCGCCCCGTTGCGACAGCGCCGTAACATCGTTGATCTCCACCAGACGGTCGTCATCCTCGCAAAGAGCGGCGATCGTCTTGCGTTCGCGCACCGTGGCGGGCAACGCCAGTGCGGAGACAACGACTTCTTTTCCCGCATCCTCCAGCATGGCGATGATATCCGGCCAGACAGGATCGGAAAACGGCATGCGCTTGCCGCAAACGACTTCGCCGACATGCACGCGGTCGAAGGCGGAGCGATCCGCGATCGTCGCGTAAAAGTCGCGCAGGCGCTCCGCGCTCCAGTTGAAGAGCACCGGTCCCAACGTCAGGCCGATATGGTTCTCAGGACGATCCATCGCGGTCATCTCCACTGTTTCCGGTATGCACCGGATGTCTGGCGCCCGCCTTCGACAAGCCCGGCAAGAAGCTGCTCGGCCTTCACCGGGTCTCCCCCGGCCTCGATCGCATCGACAACGGCACGGAAGGTCTTCACGACCTCCGCGACATAGCCCTTGCCGCGCTGGCGCCCCTCGATCTTGAGGGCGGTGACACCCGCATCCGCGAGTCGCCCGACCAGACCGGCGGCGTTGAGGCTCACCGGATCTTCAAAAAGATGGGTGGACTTGCCGCCCGCGACGAAACAGCCCTTGCACAGTGTCGGATAGCCGGCCGCCTCGTCCTTGCCGAAGCGGTCGATGGTGAAGCCGGCCAGCCTCACGGCAGTTCCGTCGGCCTCCTCGACATATTCAACGTGCTCGGGCGGCGAACAGACGCCCGACAGGTTCGGCGAGCGACCGGTCGCATAGGAGGAAAGCGAGCAACGGCCTTCCGTCATCGGGCACAGGCCACCGAAGACGAAGGCTTCCGTCTCGACGTCGATTTCCTTGTTGAGCTTGGCGATCTCTTCCACCGACAGCACGCGCGGCAGCACGACGCGTTTCACGTTGAAGGTGTCGGCGTAGAACCCGATCGCTTCCGGAGTGTTCGCCGCCGCCTGCACGGAAAGATGGAGCCGAAGGCCCGGATGATGGGTGGCGGCGTGATCGAGCACAGCCATGTCCGCCAGGATCACGGCATCGGCCTGCGCCTCTTCGGCTGCGGCCAGAGCCTTGCGCCAAGGTTCGAACGTGCCGGCCTTGGGGAAGGTATTGATCGCAACCAACACCTTGGCGCCATGGTCGTGGGCGTAGCGGACGCCCTTGGTCATTTCGGCCGGCGAAAAGTTGAGGCCCGGGAAGTTGCGCGCGTTGGTCTCATCGGCAAAGCCGCAATAGACAGCATGCGCGCCGGCATCGACGGCCGAGCGCAGGGCGGACGGTGTGCCGGCGGGGCAGACGAGTTCAATTGCCATTCAGAGTGCTCCGGGGGTCGCGTTTGCCGCAGGTTCGGCCATGCCCTGCAGGGCCTGGATCGCGCGCAGGATGGCGGCGTCGGCGAAGCGGCCGACACGACCGCTCACGCCCAGCAGATCGGAAGGCGCGAGTTCCGCTTCCTCAATGGCGTTTCTGAGCGCCAGCAGTGCATCGGTGCGGCCGCTCACCGAGATCACCCGGTTGAAGAACAGCGCATCGCCGTCGAGCGACCCATCAAGCAAGCCCAGAAGGCGCAGAAGCGGCCCTTCGATATGGACGTCGCCACGGGTTTCCGGCCGCACCACGCTCACCCTTCCCTGCCAGCGATGCGGCACAACGGAAAATGCGAAATCAAGATCGGTGGGGCGTACGACGAAGACACAGCGGGAATGAACCCCGAGGCGTTCGAACAGTTCCGGACGCCGGTCGGCGAGCGCGCGCAGCGCCCGCGTCAAAACCATCTCCAGCGGCCATGAAGGCAATGCTGCGGCGAGCAGGCGGGCTGGCCGGGGCAACTCAGGTGATTGATGTTCGAGCATGCGACTCTCCTGTCCCCCTTGCGATAAGGCGCGAGCGGGGCGGGTGTAAATGCGCCATCGCAAAGCGAAACCAAATCCGATAAGGCAAGGTTCGCTGGAACTGGAACCTCCCCGAATGTATCGACGTACTCTTCCGCCCTTTCCTGATCTACGTAGTTTTATCAGGTACCTTTCCGATCGTGGAGACGTCGCCACCATCGATGTGCCGGTCGATATGGCGCTCGAGGCGACCGAGATCCATCGGCGCGTGATCGCCGAGGGCGGCCCTGTGCTGCGCTTTGCCAAACCGGTGATTTCCGGCCGGTTCTCGAACGTCCCAGCCGTCGCAAACCTGTTCGGAACACGCACCCGTGTAGCTGCAGGCATGGGTACGGACGAAGCCGGGCTGACCGCGCTCGGCGAGATGATGGCGTGGATGCGCTCGCCCAAGCCGCCGACCTCGCTGGCCGAGGCGCGCAAGCTTCTTCCGGCCGCCCGGGCGGGGCTGAAATCGCGTCCGCGGATCGTGCGCGACACGGTGCCGCATGCGGACTTACCCCCCGATTTGAGCCTGCTGCCGGTGCAGACCTGCTGGCCCGGCGATGCCGGTCCACTGATCACCTGGGCCATCGTCGTCACCCGTCCGCCGGGACCGGACGACCCCGCCGGCTACAATCTCGGCATCTACCGGATGCAGGTGCTTGATGAGAAGCGCGCGATCATGCGCTGGCTCTCCATGCGCGGCGGTGCCGGTCACCACGCGCAATGGGCGAAGACCGGCGAGGACACACCGGCCGCCATCGTCATCGGCGCGGCGCCCGCGACGATCCTCGCCGCCGTCATGCCGGCGCCGGAAGGCATCAGCGAGCTGGCTCTTGCGGGTATTCTGGGCGGCCAGAGGCAACAGCTCGTTCCCTGCAAGACCATCCCGCTGCACGTGCCGGCCGGCGCCGAGATCGTGATCGAAGGCACGGTCTCGCACCGCGAAAGCGCGCTCGAAGGTCCGTTCGGCGATCACACCGGCTATTACAACGCGCCGGAGACCTACCCGGTCTTCACCGCCCGCCACATGAAGATGCGTGAGGACGCCATGTATCTCACCACCTTCACCGGCCGGGCGCCGGACGAGCCTGCGGTGATGGGCGACACCATGGCCGACATCTTCCTGCCGCTGCTGAAACAGCAGATCCCGGAGATCAAGAACCTCTGGCTGCCGCCGGAGGCCTGTTCCTACCGGATCGCCGTTCTCGCCATCGACAAGCGCTATCCGGGCCAGGCGCGCCGCGTGATGATGGGGCTCTGGTCCCTGCTGCCGCAGTTCACCATGACCAAGCTCCTGATCGTCGTGGACGAGGACATCGACATCCGCTCCTGGGACGATGTGATGTGGGCGGTGGCGACGCGGATGGATCCATCGCGCGATCTCATGACCATCGACCGCACGCCGATCGACCACCTCGATTTCGCCTCCGTGCTGGAGGGCCTCGGCGGCAAGCTCGGCATCGACGCGACGAAGAAGATCGGCAGCGAGACGAACCGCGAATGGGGCGAATTGCTGACGATGGACAAGGACGTCGCCAAGCGCGTGGAAGCGCGCTGGAGCGAGCTGTTTCCGGGGAAATAGCGGGTTCCGGGTTGCGGCGGAGAGAAACTGGCGGCCCATCCTTCGAGACAGCGCTTCGCGCTTCCTCAGGATGACGTTGTGTTTGTTGTTGGTTTCACAGAAATAACAACACGATAACGTCATCCTGAGGAGCGGTCGCAAGACCGCGTCTCGAAGGATGGGCCACAAGCCCCTCTGCCCACCTTTGCCTGTGCGGCTTAAGCCCGCGGCCAGGTCTTTGCGACCATGGTCAGCACGTCATATTGCGCGACCACCTCGCCGCCATCGCGGGTCACGGTGCAGTCCCAGCGGACCTCGCCGTAATCCTCGCTCTCGCGCTCGACGATCTGCTTCGCCGTCAGCTGCACCTGAAGGGCGTTGCCGGGATAGACCGGGGCCATGAAGCGCAGGTTGTCGACGCCGTAGTTGGCAAGCACCGGCCCCTCGTCCGGCTGGACGAACAGACCCGCCGCAAACGACACGATCAGATAGCCATGCGCCACGCGGCCGTCGAAGAACGGGTTCCGCTTCGCCGCCTCCTCGTCCATGTGGGCGTAGAACGTATCGCCGGTGAACTTCGCGAAATGCTCGATATCCTCCAGCGTCACGACGCGGCTGCCGGTCACGATGGTATCGCCGATCTCAAGCTCGGCAAGCGACTTGCGGAAGGGGTGCGGGCCATCGGTGTTTCGCGCGGCTCCCGGCATCCATTTCCCCGCAATCGCGGTGATCAGGTCCGGCGTGCCCTGAAGGGCGGTGCGCTGCATGAAATGGAAGACGGAGCGAACGCCGCCCAGTTCCTCGCCGCCGCCCGCCCGGCCCGGGCCGCCATGGACGAGTTGCGGCAGCGGGGAGCCGTGGCCGGTCGAGGTTTTCGCAGATGCCCGGTTGCCGAGCATCACGCGGCCGTGCAGCCGGGCAATGCCGAGACCGAGCGTGCGCGCGTTTTCCGCATCATTGGTGAAGATCGAAGCGACCAGCGAGCCCGAACCGCGGTTGGCGATCGCAATCGCGTCCTCCAGGCTTTCATACGGCATCAGCGTGCAGACGGGGCCGAAGGCCTCCACCTCGTGCGGAACGGAGGCGGTCAGCGGGTCCTTGCAGACCAGCACGCACGGCGCCATGAAGGCTCCGCCTTCGACAGGGCACGTCTCAGGATCGCCGATCACGATATCGGCCTCGCCGGAAAGCGTACGCACGGCGGCGCGCACATCGGCAAGCTGATCCATCGAGGCGAGCGGCCCCATCCGGGTCTCCTTGTCCGACGGGTCGCCGATCGTGGTCTTTTCGATGCGCGCGCCCAGCCCTTCGATGACGGCATCCAGATGCTCGGCCGGCAAGATGGCGCGGCGGATAGCGGTACACTTCTGCCCCGCCTTCGCGGTCATCTCGCGATGGACTTCCTTGATGTAGAGATCAAATTCCTCCGTTCCGGGCACCGCGTCGGGCGCGAGGATGGAGGCATTGAGGCTGTCGGCCTCCGCCGTGAAGCGCACCGAATTCTCGATGATCGCGGGCGTGCGGCGCAGCTTCCTGGCGGTCGCGGCCGAACCGGTGAAGGTGACCACGTCCTGACACGTGACATGGTCGAGCAGGTCGCCGGTGGAGCCGCAGATGAGCTGCAGCGCGCCTTCGGGCAGAACGCCCATCTCCAGAATGCGGCGCACGACGCGTTCGGTGAGATAGGCCGTCTGGCTCGCCGGCTTGACGATCGCCGGCATGCCCGCAAGCCACGTGGGCGCAAGCTTTTCCAGCATGCCCCAGACGGGGAAGTTGAACGCGTTGATGTGGATCGCCACGCCTTGCATCGCCGTGAAGACGTGCTGGCCGATGAAGCTGCCGTCCTTCGACAGGATCTCCGGCTTGCCGTCGGGAATGACGTGGCCGTTGGGCAATTCGCGGCGACCGAGCGAGGCGTAGGACAGCAACGTGCCGATGCCACCCTCGATATCGACCCAACCGTCGGACCGCGTGGCGCCCGTGGCATAGGAAAGCTCGTAGAACTCCTCCTTCAGCTCCAGAAGCTTCAGGCCGATTTCCTTCATCATCAGCGCGCGCTGATGAATGCGCAGGGCGCGCAGGGCGGGCGAGCCCACCTCCCGGCCGTATCGAAGCGCGGCCTGCATGTCGATGCCACTGGTGCCAAGGCGGGCGACGGGCCTGCCGGTCGCCGCATCGTGAACAAGGCTCCCTTCGCCAGCGCCCTCCTGCCAGCGGCCTGCGAGATAACTCCCAAGCCGTACCGGCTCGCTGCGTTCGAGCATGTCAGTGTCCTTCGTATTCGATCGTGATTTCGTCGCTCACCGGATAGGACTGGCAGGTCAGCACGACGCCGCGCTCCACCTCGTAGTCCTCCAGTGCGAAGTTCTGCGCCATTTCCACCTCGCCCGACTTCACCCGCGCCATGCAGGTGGAGCAGACGCCGTTGCAGCACGAATGCGGCGCGTCGATATCGTGCTCGCGCGCGGCTTCCAGCACCGACTGGCCCTTGCGCGGCATCTGGAACGTGTGCGGGTTGCCGTCGATGATGATGGTCGCCTTGACCATGTCGCCGGCCGCGCGCGCGGCCGCAGCATCCGCCTTCATCTTCGCCCGGCCCGGCTGGGCGGCGCCGAAGAGCTCGAACTTGATCCGCTCCTTCGCCATCCCCGCTTCCTCAAGCGCGGCGGAGACCTCCTCCCGCATGCCTTGCGGGCCGCAGATGAAGGCGAGATCGGCATTTTCGGGCTGCACCCAGGGGCCGAACAGCGCCTTGCACTTGTCCTTGTCGATGCGGCCGGAGAAAAGCTCGATCTCCTGCGCCTCGCCGGAAAAGACATGGATGACGTTGAGCCGGTTGAGGTAGCGATCCTTGAGGTCGGCTAGTTCGCGGCGGAACATGATCTGGGCCACCGAGCGATTGCCGTAGACCAGCGTGAACTCGGCATTCGCGTCGCCTTCCAGCACCGACTTGACGATGGAAAGGATCGGCGTGATGCCGGAGCCTGCGGCAAAGCCCAGATACCGGTGCGCCTTCGTGCCGGCGGGAACCCCGAAGCGGCCTTGCGGCGGCATCGCCTCCAGCGTGTCGCCGACATGAAGCTCGGACTTGGCAAACGACGAGAACGCGCCGCCGCCCACCCGCTTGATGCCCACCTTGAGGACGCCCTCGCCGGTGCCGGCGCAGATCGAATAGCTGCGGCGCAGCTCCTCGCCCTCGAAATCCTTCTTGAAGGTCAGGTACTGGCCGGGCGTGAAGGCGAAGCGCTCGGCATCGGCCGCGCGCGGCGCCAGCGTGAGGACGACCGCGTCACGGGTGTCGTGGGCGATGTCGGTGACGGTCAGGGGATAGAAATCGCTCATCTCAGATCGCCTTGAAGTAATCGAAGGGCTCCATGCAGGAGCGGCAGCGGAACTGCGCCTTGCAGGGCGTGGAACCGCGCGGGCTGATGTTTTCGGTGTCCTCGGAACCGCAATGCGGGCACGTGACGTTCTGGGCCTTCAGCATTCCCGCGCAATTGGCGGCCGCCATCGCCGGCGGCGCGATGCCGAAGGCGCGCAGCTTCTCCCTGCCCTCCCGGCTGATCCAGTCGGTGGTCCAGGCGGGGGAAAGCTGCTGCCGGATTTCCACCTTCTGCGCACCGCGCTTCAAAAGCTCGGTCTCGATGTCGAGCGCGATGATCGAGGTCGCGGGACAGCCGGAATAGGTCGGCGTCACCGTCACCACCAGCTTGTCGTCGTCGTAGCCGACGGCGCGGATGATGCCGAGGTCGGCGAGCGAGATCACCGGGATTTCGGGGTCCGGGATTTCGCCGAGCCAGGTCCACACGGTGTCGAGGGAGGCTTGCATGGGCCTACCAGCTCACACCGGGGTAGGTCCGCTGGAGATACTGCATCTCCGCGAGGATGAACCCCATGTGCTCCGTGTGAATGCCGTTGCGCCCGCCGGTGCGGGTGAGACCGGTGTGCGGGACGGTGAGCGTGGCAGCGGCGAAAGTTGCGGCCGTCTCGGCATTGAACGCCTCGATGACGGGGGCGGGATCGGGAATGACACCCCTGGCGGTCAGGTCGTCGTCGATCTCGTCACTCGCCAGCAGATCGGCCGTGAACGGCCAAAGCTCGTCGAGCGCGCCTTGCATCCGGGCCCGGCTTTCGTCGGTGCCGTCGCCAAGTCCGATGACGAGATCGCGCGAGCGATCGATGTGGTAGCGCACTTCCTTGATGACCTTGGCCGAAACCGCCCGCACGCGCTCGTCGGAGGATTGCGTCAACCCGTCGAGCATCGGCAGGTGCCAGGCGTCGAACAGATACTGCCGCATCAGTGCGTGCGCGAAATCGACATTGGGCTGTTCGACCAGCTGGCAGTTGGTGAACTGCCGTTCGGTGCGCAGGAACGCCAAATCGTCGGCGGAGCGGCCCTTGCCTTCCGCCTCACCGCCAAGCTTCAGCCAGAGCTGGGTCTGGCCGATCAGGTCGAGGCCCATGTTGGCAAACGCGATGTCCTCTTCCAGCGCCGGCGCATGGCCGCACCATTCGCCCGTGCGCTGGGCGAGAATGAGCGCGTTGTCGCCCATCCTGAGGCAAAAGGTGACGAACGGATCCATCATCACATCGCCCCCACTTCCTTGGGGATCTCGAAGAAGGTCGGGTGACGGTAGATCTTGCTTTCCGACGGCTCGAACAGCTGCCCGGCCTCTTCCGGCGAGGAGGCGGTGATCTCGACTGAGGGCACCACCCAGATGCTGAGCCCCTCATTGCGGCGCGTGTAGACGTCGCGGGCATTGCGGATCGCCATTTCGGCGTCGGGCGCATGCAGGCTGCCGACATGGCGATGCGACAGGCCGTGCTGGCCGCGAATGAAGACTTCCCACAGGGGCCATTCAGTGCTCATCGATACTCTCCCAGATATCCGGCGCCGTTGTCCGGCCTATTCCGCGGCGACCTTGGCTGCGCGCTTCTTTTCCGCATGGGCCATCAGCCCGTCGCGGAACCAAGCGCCGTCGTCCCAGGCCTTGCGGCGGGCCTCCAGACGTTCCTTGTTGCAGGGGCCGTTGCCCTTGACGACGTTGAAGAATTCGTTCCAGTCGGGCTCGCCGAAGTCGTAGCCGCCCTTGTCCTCGTTCCACTTCAGCTCGGGGTCGGGAACCTTCAGGCCCAGCCAGTCGGCCTGCGGCACGGTCTGGTCGACGAATTTCTGGCGCAGGTCGTCGTTGGTCGCCTGCTTGATGCCCCAACGCATCGACTGCGCGGTGTGGACGGAATCCTTGTCCGACGGCCCGAACATCATCAGCGACGGCCACCACCAGCGGTTCATCGCGTCCTGGGCCATCTCCTTCTGCTCGTCGCTGCCCTGGCAGAGCACGCGCAGAATGTCGAAGCCCTGACGCTGGTGGAAGGATTCTTCCTTGCAGATGCGGATCATGGCGCGCGAATAGGGCCCGTAGGAGCAGCGCTGCAGCTGAACCTGGTTCATGATCGCGGCGCCATCCACCAGCCAGCCAATGGCGCCGATATCGGCCCAGCTCAGCGTCGGATAGTTGAAGATCGAGGAGTATTTCGACTTGCCGGCGAGCAGCTGCTCGGTCATCTCGTCGCGCGAGACGCCGAGCGTCTCGGCCGCGCAATAGAGATAGAGCCCGTGGCCCGCCTCGTCCTGCACCTTGGCGAGCAGGATCGCCTTGCGCTCCAGCGTCGGTGCGCGGGTGATCCAGTTGCCCTCGGGCAGCTGGCCGACGACCTCGGAGTGGGCATGCTGGCCGATCTGGCGGACGAGCGTCTTGCGGTAGCCCTCGGGCATCCAGTCCTTGGGCTCGATCTTGATCCCGTCGTCTATCCGCTTCTGGAACGCTTGTTCTTCCGGCGTCCCGCCGGCCTTCTCGGTTTCCACAAGCTGCGCGTACATGGCCTCAACTCCTCGCCTGAATGCCTTGACCGAGATCGGTGTGTCGACTGCCCGCACGAGGCGGCTGTGTCGGTTCGGTCTGGAGGAATTCGGTCGGAGAACAACGGCCGGAACGCCGCTCCATCGCAAAGGACGGCATCGGCCCGGTTCCGTTTGCGCGCCGTCACGCCTCCTTCGCGACGGCCGCCTTTCTCCCATGCGCTGATTTGACACTCTTTACATCACATTTCAAGGAGTAAATCCAAAAAAGTGTGACATATTTATGGTCAGATCATTCCTCCCTTTTCCGTTCGCGGTTGCGGCAAGTCCCTAGCTGTACGAAAGATCCGCGATCCGGCGGGCGATGCGCGTCGGGTCGGCGGTCAGCGGCCCATCGCGGTCGACGAAGGTCTCCGCGATCGCGGCATCGGCCGCCGGCGACAGCTCCAGATAGAGCTGCGCGAACAGGCCGCGCGCTTCCGGCCCCTTCCAGTCCTGCGGCAGCATCGGCACCGGCAGCATCGGATCAGCGAGCGCGATCTGGCGGAACGTGTGGACCAGCAGGAGCCGCAGCCCCAGCGCATCGCGCGGCGCGCAGCGGATCCCCTTGAGCGGCGCGAACCCGGCCACGAAGTGATCGACCCGTTCCGCAAGCTCCTCCATGTGCCAGGCACCGCGCGCGACCTCGGTGAGATCGTCCTCGGTGGTGGCCAGGAAATGCGGCGCGCCCAGCGGCGGCAGCGGTTCGCCGCGATCCGGCAGGATCGCCAGATGCGGCAGCGCCATGCCGAAACGAAGCCTCGTCAGCCGGGAGACCAGCGCCTCGCGTTCCGCCCCGTGCGGCAGCAGGACCAGATGCCAGCCCTTCAGCCGCGCCACATTGGGTCGCCGGTAGATCAGCCGTGCCGCACGGGTGAACTCGTCGCTGGCACGCTCCGTCAACCGGTAGTAGCTCTTGCGCCCTTCCTTCTCGCCCTCGATCTGGCCGGCGGCAACAAGCCGCGAGACCGCCGTACGCACCCGGCTTTCGCCGATGCCCACGACCTTGCACGCCTCGATGATGTTGCCCATCCAGACCTCGCCGCCGCGCGGTGCAACCACATCGCCGTAAAGCGTGACGATGAAAGCCCCCGCGCGAACGGGGAAGCTTTCGAGGATCTGGTCGATGAGCGCGGTGGACATTGAAAACTCCGGGAGTGGCGAAGAGCCCCTTTTAGCCAGCGTATCTGCGCCACTCAATCCGAAGTCACGCGCCATCCGGCGCTCGGGCCGAAGTCGCGCGGCACTCAGCGTTCGGGACGTTCGTCGCGCACGCGCTTGGCCTTGCCGACCGAGCGCATGACCCCGCCCGGCTCGACCACCTCCACGCGCGAGGACACGCCGATCACGCTCTTGATGTGGTGCATCAGCTCGCGCGAGGCCTCGCCGGCGACATGCGCTGCACTCTCGCCTTCCTTGCACTCGCAGCGCACGGTCATCGTATCCATCCGGCCCTGGCGGGAAAGCACGATCTCGTAATGCGGCGACAGGCCCGCGCATTTCAGGATCTGTTCCTCGATCTGGGTCGGGAAGATGTTGACGCCGCGCAGGATGATCATGTCGTCCGAACGTCCCGTCACCTTCTCCATGCGGCGCATGGAGCGCGCTGTGCCCGGCAGCAGCCGGGTCAGATCGCGGGTGCGGTAGCGGATGATCGGGAAGGCTTCCTTGGTGAGCGAGGTGAAGACAAGCTCGCCCTTCTCGCCTTCGGCCACCGGCTCGCCGGTCTCCGGGTTGATGACCTCCGGATAGAAGTGATCCTCCCAGATGTGCAGGCCGTCCTTGGTCTCCACGCATTCCTGCGCAACGCCCGGGCCGATCACTTCCGACAGGCCGTAGATGTCCACGGCATCCATGTCGAAGGCGTGCTCGATCTCTTCGCGCATGGCGTTGGTCCACGGCTCGGCGCCGAAGATGCCGACCTTCAGCGAGGAGGCGCGCGGATCGAGCCCGGCGGCGCGATAGGCATCGAGAATGGAGAGCATGTAGGACGGCGTCACCATGATGATCGAGGGCTTCAGATCCTCGATCAGCGTCACCTGGCGCTCGGTCATGCCGCCGGAGACGGGAATGACCGTGCAGCCGGCCTTCTCCGCCCCGTAATGGGCACCGAGACCGCCTGTGAAGAGGCCGTAACCATAGGCATTGTGCAGGATATCGCCCGGCGCGCCGCCGGCGGCCCGGATCGAGCGGGCGACGACCTCGGCCCACATCTCGATGTCGTTCTTCGTGTAGGCGACGACGGTGGGCTTGCCGGTCGTGCCGGACGAGGCGTGAAGCCTTGCGATCTGGTCCTGCGGCACGGCGAACATGCCGAAGGGATAATTGTCGCGCAGGTCCTGCTTCACCGTGAAGGGAAACTTGGCGAGATCGGCAAGCGTCTTCAGGTCATCCGGATGGACGCCGACCTCGTCGAACTTGCGGCGATAGAACGGCGAGCCCTCGTAGGCGCGCTTCAGCGTGTCCTTCATCCGCGTGAGCTGGAGCGCGGAAATCTCGTCGCGCGACGCGGTCTCGATCGGATCGAGCGGCGCACGCCTCGTCTTGACAGTATCGAGCATAAAATCCCTCCCTTGAGCGGCGCCCTCCCGGCGCCCGGAGCTGTTTTGAATTCGTCGTTTTGCCTCAGCCGTCGCCCAGATGCGTGCCGGGGACGGTCCGCGAATGACCGCGGAAGGTCGCATAAAGCGTCCCGTCCTCACCCGTGACGGCAATGTCGTAGAGACCGGACCGGCCGGACCGGTGAACCTCTTTCGCGCTCGCCGTCAGCAGCACGCCCTCGCCCGGAGGCGCATGGTACGTAATGGAGCAGTGCTGGGCGACGGTGAACTGGTTGTGCGTGTTGCAGGCAAAGGCGAAGGCGCTGTCGGCGAGCGCGAACATGAAGCCGCCGTGGCAGGTGCCGAGCCCGTTCAGCATGTCCTTGCGAACACGCATGGTGAGCGTCGCGGTGCCCGGACCGACGGCGACGATGGCCATGCCGAGCCCCTGGCTGGCATGGTCGCTCGACCACATCGCCTGCGCGCAACGTTCGGCGACGTCCTGCGCGTCCGGAAGAATGCCGGCCTGATCGTTTGCGCTCATGACGGCTCCCCGGTGAAGACAGGGCTGCGCTTTTCCATAAAGGCGCGCACGCCCTCGGCATAGTCGGCGCTGCGGCCGGCGCGGCGCTGGGAATCGCGTTCCAGGTCGAGGCTCTCATCGAAACTCAGGTGCCCGGCGGCATGAACCGCCTGCTTGGTGAGGCCGTAGCCGAAGGTCGGGCCTTGCGCGAAACCGGCGGCGAGCGCACGCGCCTCGTCCATCAGCTTGTCGTCCGGCACCGCGCGCCAGATCAGCCCCCATTCCTCGGCCTTGGGCGCCGGCAGCGGCTCGCCCGTGAGCATCAGCGCCTTGGCGCGCGCCTCGCCGAGCCGGTGGGTCATCGTCCAGGTGCCGCCTGAATCGGGCACCAGCCCGAGCTTGGCGAAGGACTGGATGAAACGGGCGCTCTCGGCCGCCAGAACGATGTCGCACAGAAGCGCCAGATTGGCGCCCGCGCCGGCGGCCACCCCGTTCACCGCGCAGATGACCGGCTTCGGCAGATCGCGGATCGCGCGGGCCATCGGGTTCCACAGCGTCTCGATGGTCTCGCCCAGATCCGGCGCGCCGCCGCCGCTGTCGGGATGACGGGCGCCCAGATCCTGACCGGCGCAAAAGCCGCGCCCCGCCCCGGTCAGCAGCACGACCCGCACGGTGGGCTCCTCGGCAGCGCGCGCGAGCGCGGCGCGCAGCAGCGCGTGCATTTCAGGCGTGAACGAATTGAGCTTGTCCGGCCGGTTCAGCGTCAGCGTCATGACGCCGTCGGCGATCTCTTCCAGCAGCTCGGGCGCTGCCCCGGGCTCGTTCATTCCGCTACCTCCCAATTGATGTCGAAGTTGCGACCGGATCGCCTCTTCGAACTCCTCCTGGAAAAAAGATGTTGCATAAGCCGACCGCACGGTCAATAAATAACACATCACATAATTCGAGATTGGGAACTCGATATGTGACGATTTGGGAGGAAAAAATGACGCTTGCCAAACTCGGCGCGTGCGCGACCGCGCTCGCCCTGCTGACTGCTGCGCCCGCGCTCGCGCAGATCAAGATAGGCGCCTCGCTGGCCGTCACGGGCCCCGCCTCGTTCCTGGGCGATCCGGAAGCCAAGACCCTCAGGATGCTCGTCGACCAGTTGAACGCCTCCGGCGGCATCAACGGCGAAGAGGTCGAGCTCGTCCTTTATGACGACGGCGCCGATCCGAACAAGGCGCGCACCTTCGCCACCCGCCTGATCGAGGAGGACGAGGTCGTCGCGGTCATCGGCGGATCCTCGACCGGCGCCACCATGGCGATGGCCCCGCTCTTCACGCAGGCCGAGATCCCGTTCATCTCGCTCGCCGGTGCGGTCGTGATCATCGATCCGGTGCAGAAATACGTCTTCAAGACGCCGCACACCGACAAGATGGCCTGCCTCAAGATCTTCGAGGACATCACCAAGCGCGGCATGTCCAAGGTCGGGCTCATCTCCGGCACGGGCGGTTTCGGCAAGTCGATGCGCGAACAGTGCCTGGCGGTGGCGGGCGAAGCGGGCGTCGAGATCGTTGCTGACGAGACCTACGGCCCGGGCGATGCGGACGTCACCCCGCAGCTCACCAACATCGCCAACACCGCCGGCATCGAGACGATCGTCAATCCCGGCTTCGGCCAGGGTCCGGCCGTGGTGACGCGCAACTACGCCCAGCTCGGCATCAAGCTGCCCTTCTACCAGAGCCACGGCGTGGCTTCCGACAGCTTCATCCACCTTGCCGGCGATGCGGCGGAAGGCGTGCGTCTTCCGGCAACGCCGATGCTGATCCCCGACCAGCTTGCCGACAGCGATCCGCAGAAGCAGCCTGTCGTCAGCTACATCAAGGACTACAAGGCCGCCTATGGCGAGGCCCCGTCCACGTTCGGCGGCTATGCCTATGACGCCTTCCAGATGGTCGTTGCCGCCATCAAGGCCAAGGGCTCGAGCGATTCCAACGATATCCGCGACGGGATTGAGGAGACCAAGAACTATGCCGGCGTCACCGGCGTCTACACCATGTCCCCCACGGATCACCTCGGCCTCAACCTGACTGCTTTCCGCATGCTGGAAATTCAGGAAGGCGGCTGGGTTCCGGTAGAGTAACGGGGCGACCTTGTCCGAGCTTCTCCAGTTCGTTCTTTCGGGCGTGACGGTCGGCGCGATCTATGCCGCCGTCGCGCTCGGCTTCACCCTCATCTACAACGCCTCCGGCGTGGTGAACTTCGCCCAAGGCGAGTTCGTCGTGATCGGCGGCATGACAGCCGCCGCGCTGATTGCGCTCGGCGTGCCGGTGATCATCGCCGCGCCGCTTGCGGTCATCGCGGGAACGCTGGTCGGCATCGCGCTCTATCGGCTGGCTATCAAGCCGGCCGGCAAGGCGCCGCTCGTCTCGCTGGTGATCATCACCATCGGCGCGAGCATCTTCCTGCGCGGGGTCATGCAGGTCGTCTTCGACAAGCAGATCCACCGCTACGAGGGCTTCTCCGGCGATGACGCGTTGCGCTTCCTGGGCGCGACGCTGCTGCCGCAGAGCCTGTGGATCATCGGTGGCAGCTTCGTCGTGTTCGCGGCGCTTGCCTGGTTCATCGGCCACACCCATGCCGGCCGCGGCATCCGTGCAACCGCCTCGAACCGGTTTGCCGCGGTGCTCGTCGGCATCAATACGGGCCGCGCGATGAACCTGTCGTTCGCGCTGTCGGCCGGCATCGGCGCGCTGGCCGGCGTGCTCGCGACCCCCGTCACCTTCACCAGCTACGACGCGGGCGTTCTGATGGCCTTGAAGGGCTTTTCCGCGACCATGCTTGGCGGCGTCGGCTCGCCCGCCGGCGCGCTCGTCGGCGGCTTCGCCATCGGCCTGATCGAGGCGATGACGGCCGGCTATATCTCGTCCGACTACAAGGACGCGGCTGCCTTCATCGTCATCCTTCTCGTTCTCTTCGTCATGCCGCAGGGCCTGTTCGGACGCCGCACAACGGAGCGCGTGTGATGAACCCGACCCTGAAAGCGCTTCTCATCACGCTCGCCCTCGTCGTCGCGGGCGCGCTGATCTTCCCGTCCAGCTACTACTTCCGCGTGGGCTCGCTCATCTGGATCAACACGATCTCGGTCACCGGCATCGTGGTGCTCTTGGGCTATGTCGGGCTCGTCAGCCTGGGCCATGCCGGCTTCTTCGCCATCGGCGCCTATGCGGTGGCCGTGCTGCCGGGCTATGGCGTGCCGTCGGGGGCAGCCCTGTTTGTCGGCGCGGCGGCGGCCGGGCTGCTGGCCATGGTCATCGGCCGGCCGATCCTCAGGCTTTCCGGCTATTATCTCGCCATCGCCACGCTCGGCCTCGGCATGCTGATCTGGATGGTGCTGACGAAGGAATCGTGGCTGACCGGCGGGCCGGACGGCATGGTCGTTGCCGGCTTCAACCCGCGCCACTGGTTCGCGCTTGTCGGCATCAAGATGAAATCGACGGAAGCCTGGTACTGGCTGACCGGGCTCGTGGCCACCATCGGCGTCGTGCTCGCGGTCAATCTCGGCAACAGCCCGTGGGGCCGCGCGCTCCGGGCCGTCCACGACAGCGATGTGGCCGCCTCCTCGCTCGGCGTCGACGTGGCGCGCGCCAAGGTCGTGGCATTCGCGATCTCGGCCGTCTATGCGGCGGTGGCCGGCTCGCTTCTGGCGCTTGCCAACGGCTACATCACGCCGGATACCGCCGGCTTCATGCACTCGGTGGAGATGGTCACCATGGCCGTGCTCGGCGGCGCGACGACCGTCTACGGCGCCATCGTCGGCTCGCTGATCCTGACCGCCCTGCCCCAGGTTCTCACCTTCGTCGCCGAATACGAGCACATCGTGCTGGGCGGCGTGATGGTCGCGACCATGGTCGCCATGCGGCGCGGACTCGTGCCGGCGCTGGGCGATCTTGCCCACCGGCTAGCGATGCGCGGGAGGTCGAAATGAACCGGCTTGAAATCGAGAACCTCGGCATCTCCTTCGGCGGCATCAAGGCGGTGGACAGCGTCAGCTTTTCGGCCGCCGCCGGCGAGGTGACGTCGATCATCGGCCCCAACGGCGCCGGCAAGACCACGCTGTTCAACCTGATCAGCGGTGTCTATGCGGCCGACACCGGCCATGTGCGCATCGAGGGCGCGGACGTGACCGGCGAACCGCCGCACAGGCTTGCCCGGCGCGGCATGGCCCGCACCTTCCAGAACCTGCAGATCTTTCCGCAGATGACCGCGCTCGACAACGTGATGACGGGCTGCCACCTGCGCGAGACGTCCAATCTGCTGGCCGATCTTCTCGGCCTGCCGTCAAGCCTGCGCGAGACGGCCAAGAGCCGGGGGCTCGCCCTTTCGGCACTCGAACGCGTCGGACTCGCTAACCTTGCCGCGAGGCCGGCCTCGGAGCTCTCCTACGGCCAGCTCAAGCGGCTGGAGATCGCTCGCGCCCTGGTGACGGGGTGCTCGATCCTGCTGCTTGATGAGCCGGCCGCCGGCTGCAACGCGGTGGAAACCCGCGAGGTCGACGACCTCATCCACGCGATCGCGGACGAAGGCGTCTGCGTGGTGCTGATCGAGCACGACATGCGCATGGTCATGCGGATCTCGTCGCACATCGTGGTGCTCGACCAGGGTTCCAAGATTGCCGAAGGCAAGCCGGAGGAAATCCGGGACAACGAACGCGTGATCGCCGCCTATCTCGGCGCGCACGGCGCAGCGGAGGCGCGAGCGGCCCATGCCTGACCCCCTTCTGGAAATTTCAGGCCTCGTGACGTCCTACGGCCCGATCGAGGTGCTGCACGGCATCGATCTCTTCGTGAATGAAGGCGAGATCGTCACGCTGGTGGGCGCGAACGGCGCCGGCAAGACGACATTGATGCGCTGCATCTCCGGCGTTCAGCCGACAAAGGCGGGAACGATCCGCTATGCCGGCGCGCCGCTCGCCAGGGTGCCCGATCACGCGCGCGCCGGTCTCGGCATCGCGCATTCGCCGGAGGGCCGGCAGATCTTCGGCGACCTCAGCGTGGAGGAAAACCTCGCGCTTGGCGGCTATCACCGCACCGACGATCTCAGCCCGGACATGGAGGACGTCTTCACGCTGTTCCCGATCCTGAAGACCAAGCGTCATCTCGCGGCCGGCGGGCTTTCCGGCGGCCAGCAGCAGATGCTCGCCATCGGGCGCGCGATCATGGGCCGCCCGAAGCTGCTCCTTCTCGACGAACCCTCGATGGGACTGGCGCCGGTTCTGGTCGACCAGATCCTGGAGGTGATCTCGACCTTGCGGAAACGCGGCGTGACGCTCCTGGTCGTGGAACAGAACGCCTACGCGGCGCTGTCCATCGCCGATCGCGGCTATGTTATGGAGACCGGAAAGATCGCGCTTTCCGGTTCGGCCGGCAATCTCATCGCCGACCCGCGCGTGCGCGAAGCCTATCTTGGAGCTTGAGGCATGGCGCGCACACGAGCGGCCGATTACGACGACAAGCGCGATGCGATCCATCGCGCCGCCGCCCGCATCCTGTCGAAGGCCGACGGCAAGGCCTCGATGACGCAGATCGCGGAGGCTTGCGGCATCTCCAAGGCCCTGCTCTACCACTACTTCCGCAACCGCGACGAACTCGTCTTCGACATCATCCATACCCATCTGAGCGAGATCGACGAGGCTCTGGCAGAGGTAAGCGCCGGCCTTGCGGGCCGCGAGCGCCTGCACCGGCTCTCCTCCACGCTGCTCGATCTTTACGAGGACGCGGACGACCTGCACCGCCTGCAGCTCGGCGCCCTCGGTGCGCTGCCCGATGAGGATGTCCAGCGGATCCGGCAGGTGGAACGATCGATCCTGGAGCGCTTCCGCCTGACGATCCGCGAGATCGCACCCGATATCGATCGGCCCCGGCTGATCGCGGTGACGATGGCCCTGATGGGGATGCTGAACTGGGCCTTCACCTGGTTCCGCCCCGGCGGCCCGCTGACCCGCGCCGACTTCGCCCGCATGGCGACGGACATGGCGCTGAGCGAGCTCGAGAAGGGGTAAGGAGCGCGACCCTTGGATTTCCCGTTTCAGGCCGCTCTCCGGCATTCAATCTCTCCAGCGTCATCCCGGACGCGATGCGGTACGAAGTGCCGCTTCGCAGATCCAGGATCAACGCACGGTGTCTGCCGCTCGAGAACCCGGGTCAGCGCGGCAACGTTTCACGTTGCAACGCGCCCGGGATGACACCGGAGAGCCGGGATGACGCCGGAGAGATAGAGCGGCGATGGTTCGTTCCTGCCGTTTTTGCGCGTGCGGCATCCCTCTCCCCTGCGGTATCCCCGCACCCGTTGCGAACAAAGCGAGAATATCGCTACATGGACGCATGAGCCTGGCCGAAAGCGAATCGCCCCCATCCCCGACCTATCTCGACCGCCTCAATGCCGAGCAGCGCGATGCCGTTCTGCACGGGTCCGGCGCCATTGCCGATCCGTTGCTGGTGATTGCCGGCGCGGGCTCGGGCAAGACCAACACGCTCGCCCATAGAGTCGCGCACCTGATCGTCTCCGGCGCCGATCCGCGCCGTATCCTGCTGATGACCTTCTCCCGCCGCGCCGCGCAGGAGATGGGCAAGCGCGTGGAGCGCATCACCCGCGAGGTGATAGGCGAGAAGGCCGCCATCCTTGCCGACGGGCTCACCTGGGCCGGCACCTTCCATGCCATCGGCGCAAGGCTCATTCGCGAATACGCCCCTATCATTGGCCTCAGCGACGCGTTCTCGATCCACGACCGGGCCGATTCCGCCGATCTGATGAACCTCGTCCGCCACGAGTTGGGCTTGTCGAAGACCAAGAGCCGGTTCCCCGCCAAGGGCACCTGCGTTGCCATCTATTCGCGTTGCGTGAATGCGGAGGCCGATCTGGAAGAGGTTCTGAAGACCTCGTTTCCCTGGTGCCTCGACTGGGTGGCGGCGCTGAAGGCGCTGTTTGCGGCCTATGTCGACGCCAAGCAGGCGCAGAACGTGCTCGATTACGACGATCTGCTGCTCTACTGGCGCGCGATGGTGACGGAGGCAGGACTTGGCGAAGAAATCGGCGGCCGTTTCGACCATGTGCTCGTCGACGAGTATCAGGACACCAACAAACTCCAGGCCGCGATCCTGACGGGCATGAAGCCGGACGGGCGCGGGCTCACGGTGGTCGGCGACGATGCGCAGTCGATCTATTCCTTTCGCGGCGCGGAAGTGCGCAACATCCTCGACTTCCCCGGCCTCTTCGCACAGCCCGCCCGCATGGTGACGCTGGAGCGCAATTACCGCTCCACCGCGCCGATCCTGGAGGCCGCCAACGCCGTCATCGCACAGGCGCGCGAACGCCATGCCAAGGACCTGTGGACGGAGCGGACAAGCACCGCGAAACCGAAGCTCGTCACCGTGCGCGAGGAGAACGACCAGGCGGCCTATGTCTGCGAGGAGGTGCTGGCGATGCGCGAGGCCGGCACGCTCCTGAAGCATCAGGCCGTGCTCTTTCGTGCCTCCCACCATTCCGGGCCGCTGGAGATCGAGCTCACCCGCCGCAACATCCCGTTCGTGAAGTTCGGCGGGCTCAAGTTCCTCGACGCCGCCCACATCAAGGACACGCTCGCGACCTTGCGCTTTGCCGACAATCCACGTGACCGGGTGGCCGGTTTTCGCGTGTTGCAACTCATCCCCGGCGTCGGGCCGTCGACGGCGGGCGCGATCATGGATGCGCTTGCCGTCACCGAGGATCCGGTCGGCGAACTCGCCGCTTTTCCGATCGCTGCCAAGGCGCGCGAGGAGTGGGCAGGGTTCGTCGCGCTCGTCTCCGATCTGCGCCGCCGTGCCATCGCGTGGCCGGCGGAGATCGAACGCGTCCGGCGCTGGTACGAGCCGCATCTGGAACGCCGGCACGAGGAAGACGCCGATATCCGCAAGGCCGATCTCGCGCAGTTGGAACAGATCGCGGCAGCCGCGCCCGACCGCGCCCGCTTTCTGACCGACCTCACCCTCGACCCGCCCGACGCCACCTCCGACATGGCCGGTCCTCCGCTGCTCGACGAGGATTACCTGATCCTCTCCACCATCCATTCGGCCAAGGGGCAGGAATGGAAACAGGTCTTCGTGCTCAACTGCGTCGATGGCTGCATCCCGTCCGACCTCGCCGTCGGAACCAGCAACGAGATCGAGGAGGAGCGTCGCCTGCTCTACGTGGCGATGACGCGGGCGAAGGACGCGCTGCACCTGGTCACGCCGCAGCGCTTCTACACCCACGGCCAGCGCTCGCGCGGCGATCGCCACGTCTATGCCAGCCGCACCCGCTTCATCGATACCTCGTCGCTCGATCGCTATGAGCGCTGCGCGTGGCCGACGGCACCGAGATCGGCGGAGGCCGCCGCCGCACGCGCTGCCGTACAACCTGTCGACCTCAAGGCGAAGATGAAGGGCATGTGGCGGTAGCCGGGCCTGTTGCCGGACGTTTGGCGGAAGAGTGTCGGCTGCGGCACATCCTTCGCTCGCCGATCACCCCCGCCTTCTCGCTCCGCCAGGCGGCCGCGCCAGATCCGGCGCCGGCAGATACTCCGCCCCGCGCTTGCCCATGAAGGCGCGGAACGCCTCGGCCGCCGGCAACAGGCGACGATCGGCACGCTTGACCACAAACCATTGCCGCATCACCGGAAGGCCGATGACATCGAGCATTGCAAGCCTCCCCGCCTCCAGTTCCATGGCACAGGTATGCGCGGAAAGGAGTGCGATGCCGAGCCCGGCCATCACCGCCTGCTTGATCGTCTCATTGGAGCTGATCTCCATGCCGTAGCGCGGTGCCTCCATATTCATCTCGGCAAGCACCCGTTCGGTGAGTTGGCGCGTACCCGACCCACGTTCGCGCACCAGGAAAGTTTCCTCCGCCAGCTCCGTGATGCTGACCGGGCCGCGGCCTACCAGTGGATGGTCCGGGGGAACGATGATGATGTGCGGATGATCGCCAATTATGTCCGCCTCCACGTCCAGTTCGCTTGGCGGGCGCCCCATGACCGCGATGTCGATCGAGGAGTCGGCCAGCGCCGCTACCGTCTCTCCCCGGTTTCCGACCACCAGCCGGATCTCGACATCCGGGTGATCGCCGGCAAATCCGGCTATCGCCATCGGCGCGAAATATTTCGCCGTACTGACCACGCCGACCGCCACCCGGCCACGGCCAAGCCCGCGCAAAAGCTCCAGCGCCGCATTGCATTCCGTCAGCGCAGCCTCGATACGTTTTGTCGCACCCAGGACTTCAGCTCCCGCCTCGGTGGGATGAAACAGGTTGTCGGAACGCTGCACCAGCGGCATTCCGGCCGCTTCCTCCAGAAGCCGCATCTGGGTGGTAACCGCCGGGGGCGTCACATGAAGCTCGGCTGCCGCCGCCGTGACCGTGCCGGTGCGCACCACCGCCGCGAGAGCTCTCAGCTGTTTCAGCGAAACGTTGCGCATGATGTGCCCTTCAATAAAATTTAACGCAGGCTAATTTCTTTCAACTTTCCTTTATACGCAACTCTTCCCATCGTCGTTCCATCGACGTCGGACACCCCAGGCAAAGCACCTGATGTGGAATACCGGCGCGGAAAGACGGTCCAAAGAACCATAGAAACAACCAGAGACGACACCCCCGACGCAGGCTCGCCCTGCAACGGACAGGGGACCTGCGCCCGCCTCGCCCCGCAGCGAAGACGGGAACAATCGACAAGATGCGGTCCCGGAGGAAATGAAGATGACGCATTTCAAGGAACTTTCGGACTGGTTGCAGCACTGGGCGGGCGATGACACGGCCCGCCGGGATATCGCTGCAACGCTCATGGCGCTCGCGGAGGTGGGAACGAAGATCTCCACCCTCGTGGCGGCCGGGCCGCTTGCCGGCGACCAGTCCGGCATCGTCGGCGAGAATTCCGACGGTGACCTGCAAAAGCTCCTCGACCTCACCTCCCACCACGCTGTGATCGCGGCGCTGGCCGATGCCCCCGTTGCCTACGTCGGCTCGGAGGAAGCGGAAGAGCCGATCTCTCTCCGGCCGGACGCTGCGCTCGCCGTCGCGGTCGACCCTCTCGATGGCTCGTCCAACATTGGCATCAACCTGCCGATGGGTACGATCTTCTCGATCCTCCCGGCGCTCGCCGCCGGCGGCGAGGCAAGCTTTCGACAGATCGGGCGCAGTCAGCTCGCGGCAGGATTTCTCGTCTACGGTCCCATGACCGAACTGGCGCTGACAGTGGGCGACGGCACCCATGTCTTCGTCCTCGACCGCCGCGACGGCACGTTCCGGCTCGTCAACGACACGGCCTCCATTGCGCATGCCACGGAAGAATTCGCCATCAATGCCTCCAACTACCGGCACTGGGACGAGACGTTGCGCGCCTATATCGACGATTGCCTTGCCGGCGACGACGGCGTGCGCACGAAGGACTTCAACATGCGCTGGTACGGCTCGCTGGTGGCCGAGGCCTCGCGCATTCTGGCACGTGGCGGGGTCTTTCTTTACCCCTCGGACCAGCGCCAGGGATATGGCGAAGGCCGGTTGCGGCTGGTCTACGAGGCCAACCCGGTCGCCTTTCTCGTCGAACAGGCGGGCGGTGCGGCCTCCACCGGCGCGGGCGCCATTCTCGACCAGGTTCCGGACGAGTTGCACCAGCGCGTGCCGCTGATCTTCGGTGCGCGCGAAGAGGTGGAGCGCATCGAGCGCTACCTCAACGACCCCCAGTCACTGGGCGAAAACGCCCCGCTCTTCGGCCGGCGCGGCCTGTTTCGCGCCTGAGGGAGGCTGATCATGTCGACACTTCATCCGATCATCTCGGTTACCGGCTCCTCCGGCGCGGGCACCACATCCGTTCGCCAGACCTTCGCGCAGATTTTCCGTCGCGAAGGCATCGAGGCGGCATTCATCGAAGGCGATGCCTTCCATCGCTATGACCGCGCGGAAATGCAACGCGTGATGCTTGCCGAGACGCAGACCGGCAACTCCAATTTCAGCCATTTCGGCCCGGAAGCGAACATTCTGGACAGTCTGGAAAACCTCTTCCACAGCTACAGCGAGACCGGAACCGGCCAGACCCGCCACTACATTCACGATGACGAGGAAGCCGCCCTCTTCGGCTCGGCGCCCGGCACGTTCACTCCGTGGTCTCCCCTGCCGGACGCCACCGACCTCCTGTTCTACGAAGGACTGCACGGCGCGATCGTCACGGAAACACTCGATCTCGCCCGTCACGCGGATCTCAAGATCGGCGTCGTGCCGGTCATCAACCTGGAGTGGATCCAGAAGATCCACCGGGACCGCGACACCCGCGGCTATTCCACAGAGGCGGTGACCGACACGATCCTCAGGCGCATGCCGGACTACATCCGCTTCATCTGCCCGCAGTTCACCGAGACCGATATCAATTTCCAGCGGGTGCCGACGGTCGACACCTCCAATCCGTTCATTGCCCGGTGGATCCCGACGGCCGATGAATCGATGGTCGTCATCCGCTTCCGCAACCCGCGCGGCATCGACTTTCCCTATCTCTTGTCGATGATCCCCGACAGCTTCATGTCGCGTGCCAATTCCATTGTCATTCCGGGCGCAAAGCTCGACCTCGGCATGCAGCTCATCCTGACGCCGATGATCCTGCAACTGGTGGAGCGCAGCCGCCGCGCGCAGCGCTCCCGCCCCCGCCCGCGTGTCGCCATCAGCGAGGGAGCAAAGTGATGAACCGTCCCGACACCGCCACGACACTGGAGAAGGACGGCCGCGCCGTCGATCACCGCCAGATGGCAAATGCGTTGCGCGCACTCGCCATGGACGCGGTGGAGAAGGCCAGGTCCGGCCATCCCGGCATGCCCATGGGCATGGCCGATGTCGCCACCGTGCTCTTCACCCGGTTCCTGAAGTTCGATCCGCAGACGCCCGACTGGCCGGACCGCGACCGCTTCGTCCTGTCGGCCGGACACGGCTCGATGCTGCTCTATGCGTTGCTGCACCTGACCGGATACGCCGATTTCACGATCGATGAGCTGAAGTGCTTCCGCCAGCTCGGAGCAAAGACCGCCGGCCACCCGGAATATGGTCACGGCGCCGGCATCGAGACGACCACCGGGCCGCTCGGCCAGGGGCTCGCCAATGCCGTTGGGATGGCGCTCGCCGAGCGAATGATGAATGCCCGCTTCAGTGACGATCTCGTCGATCACATGACCTACGTGATCGCCGGCGACGGCTGCCTGATGGAAGGCATCTCCCAGGAGGTCATCGCGCTTGCCGGGCACCTGAAGCTGTCGAAACTCGTGGTGCTGTGGGACGACAACGAAATCACGATCGACGGGGCCGTCTCGCTATCGGACAGCACCGACCAGATCGCCCGTTTCGAGGCATCGGGCTGGAACGCCTGCCGCATCGACGGCCACGACCCCGCAGCCATCGCCGGAGCGATCGACGAGGCGCGTCTTTCCGACCGGCCGAGCCTGATCGCCTGCCGCACCACCATCGGTTTCGGCGCACCGACCAAGGCCGGCACCTCGGGCTGCCACGGCTCGCCGCTCGGCGCGACGGAAATCGCCGGCGCCCGCGAAGCGCTCGACTGGCCGTACGCCGCATTCGAGATCCCGGACGATATCCGCATCGCATGGAGCGCTGCGGCCCACCACGGCACGGCGCAGCATCTTGCCTGGAACGTGCGCCTCAATGCGGCCGACGACAGCCGTCACGCCGCATTCACGGCACATCTTGCGCGCGACACGCGCGCTGCCGTTGACGAAGCGCTGGCCCGGCTGAAGCAGACGTTTGCCGAGGAGAAACCGACACTCGCCACCCGCGTCGCTTCGCAAAAGGCGCTGGAGGTCTACACGCAGGCGCTGCCGCAACTGATCGGCGGCTCGGCCGATCTCACCGGCTCCAACGGCACCCGCGTCAAGGCGCAGAAGGCGATCGCACCCGGCGACTATGCGGGCGACTATATCAACTACGGCATCCGCGAGCACGCCATGGCGGCCGTCATGAACGGCATGGCGCTGCACGGCGGCTTCATTCCCTACGGCGGCACGTTCCTCGTTTTTGCGGACTATTGTCGGCCGGCCATCCGTCTTTCGGCACTGATGGGTCAACGCGTGGTCTACGTGATGACGCACGATTCCATCGGCCTGGGCGAAGACGGCCCGACGCACCAGCCGGTCGAGCATCTGGCATCGCTCAGGGCCATCCCGAACCTGCTGGTCTTCCGCCCGGCGGATGCGATCGAGACGGCGGAGGCCTGGGCCTGCGCGCTTGCCGAGACGACCCGCCCGTCGCTGCTCGCCCTGTCGCGACAGAACCTGCCGGCGCTGAGGTCTTCGGCCACGGACGAGAACCGCGTCGCGCGCGGCGGCTACATCCTCAGCGAGCCGGAAGGCGGGCGCGAGGTGACCCTGATCGCCACCGGCTCCGAGGTCTCGCTGGCGATGGAAGCGGCCGATCTGCTGGCCTCACGCGGCATCGGCGCTGCCGTCGTCTCGATGCCGTCCTTCGAGCTCTTCTCCGAGCAACCTGCGGACTGCCGCGCCCGCGTTCTGGGCGACGCCCCACGCATCGGCGTGGAAGCCGCCATTCGTCAGGGCTGGGACGCGATCCTCGGGCCGGACGGACGCTTCATCGGAATGACCGGTTTCGGCGCCTCGGCGCCGGCCGAACAGCTCTACCGTCACTTTGGCATCACGCCGGAGACCGTGGCCGAAGCTGCGGCCGAGGCACTCGGCGAACGATCTGCATGAAACCCCGACCACCAAGAGGCCCGCTCCAAAGGGCCCGGCAACCAGGAGGACTGAACCCATGGTACGCATAACCCTCAGACAGTTGCTCGACCACGCGGGCGAGCATGGCTACGGCGTTCCCGCCTTCAACATCAACAACATGGAGCAAGGGCTCGCGATCATGGAGGCGGCCCGCGCCTGTGATGCGCCGGTCATCATCCAGGCGTCCCGTGGCGCGCGGGCCTACGCCAACGACATCATGCTCGCCCGCATGATCGATGCGCTCGCCGAGATCTATCCCGAGATCCCGCTGTGCATGCACCAGGACCACGGCAACGACGAGGCCACCTGCCTCACCGCCATCCGCCACGGCTTCACCTCGGTGATGATGGACGGCTCGCTGATGGCGGACGCCAAGACCCCCGCCTCCTACGACTACAATGTCGACATCACCGCCCGCGTCGCGGAAATGGCGCACTGGGTCGGGGCCTCGGTCGAAGGCGAACTCGGCGTGCTCGGCTCACTGGAGACCGGCGAGGCCGAGGCCGAGGACGGCCACGGCGCGCAAGGCAAGCTCGATCACGACCAGCTCGTCACCGATCCCGATCAGGCCGTCGATTTCGTGGCGCGCACCAAGGTCGATGCGCTGGCGATCGCCTGCGGCACCTCGCACGGGGCCTACAAGTTCACCCGCAAGCCGACCGGCGATATCCTCGCCATGAACGTGATCGAGGAAATCCACGCGCGGCTTCCGAACGTGCATCTCGTCATGCACGGATCATCCTCGGTGCCGCAGGAACTGCAGGACATCATCAACGCCCACGGTGGCGCGATGCCCCAGACCTTCGGCATGCCGGTGGAGGAGATCGAGCGCGGCATCCGCCATGGCGTCAGGAAGGTCAACATCGACACCGATTGCCGCATGGCGATGACCGGACAGTTCCGCCGCATCGCGCGGGAAAACCCTGCCGAGTTCGACCCGCGCAAGTTCCTGAAGCCCGCGATGGACGCCATGCGCGCGCTCTGCATCGACCGCTTCGCCCGCTTCGGCGCAGCCGGTCAGGCATCGAAGATCAAACCCGTTCCGATGAGCGAAATGGCCCGGCGCTATGCCGCCGGCCTGCTCGACCCGCACGTCGCCAAGGCAGCGGCCGCATAGGCGCCGGACGAACCGAAAAGGAAACCGATCATGGACAGCACCACCACCGAAATCCGCGGCAAGGAACGCTACAAGGCAGGCGTCCTGAAATACGCCCAGATGGGCTACTGGAACGGCGACTACGAGCCCAAGGACACCGACGTCATCGCCCTCTTCCGCATCACACCGCAGGATGGCGTCGATCCGATCGAGGCGGCCGCGGCGGTTGCCGGCGAAAGCTCCACGGCAACATGGACGGTCGTGTGGACCGACCGTCTGACCGCCTGCGACAGCTACCGCGCCAAGGCCTACCGGGTCGACCCGGTGCCGGGAACGCCGGGCCAGTATTTCTGCTACGTCGCCTATGACCTGATCCTGTTCGAGGAGGGATCTGTCGCCAACCTCACCGCCTCGATCATCGGCAACGTCTTCTCGTTCAAGCCGCTGAAGGCCGCACGTCTTGAGGACATGCGCTTTCCCGTGGCCTACGTGAAGACCTACAAGGGCCCGCCGACGGGCATCGTCGTGGAGCGCGAGCGGCTCGACAAGTTCGGCAAGCCGCTGCTCGGCGCCACCACCAAGCCGAAGCTGGGGCTTTCCGGCAAGAACTACGGCCGGGTGGTCTATGAGGGGCTCAAGGGCGGGCTCGACTTCATGAAGGACGACGAGAACATCAACTCACAGCCCTTCATGCACTGGCGCGACCGGTTCCTCTACTGCATGGAGGCCGTCAACAAGGCGTCCGCGGAGACCGGCGAGATCAAGGGCCATTATCTCAACATCACCGCCGGCACGATGGAGGAGATGTACCGCCGGGCCGAATTCGCCAAGGAGCTTGGCTCGGTCATCGTCATGGTCGATCTCATCGTCGGCTGGACGGCGATCCAGTCGATCTCGGAATGGTGCCGGGCCAACGACATGATCCTGCACATGCACCGCGCCGGCCACGGCACCTACACGCGCCAGAAGAACCACGGCATCTCGTTCCGCGTCATCGCAAAATGGCTGCGGCTCGCCGGTGTCGATCATCTTCACGCGGGCACGGCTGTGGGCAAGCTCGAAGGCGATCCGATGACCGTACAGGGCTACTACAACGTGCTGCGCGAGGCCAAGAACGCGGTGGATCTCGAACGCGGCGTCTTCTTCGAGCAGGACTGGGGCGATCTGAAAAAGGTCATGCCGGTGGCCTCGGGCGGCATCCATGCCGGCCAGATGCACCAGTTGCTGAGCCTCTTCGGCGACGACGTGGTGCTGCAGTTCGGCGGCGGCACCATCGGCCACCCGATGGGCATCCAGGCGGGTGCGACCGCCAACCGTGTGGCACTGGAGGCTATGGTTCTCGCCCGCAACGAGGGTCGCGACATCGACGCGGAGGGCCCGGACATCCTGCGCGCCGCGGCCCGCTGGTGCAAACCGCTGGAAGCAGCGCTCGATACCTGGGGATCCATCACCTTCAACTACACCTCGACCGACACGTCCGACTTTGTGCCGACACCGGCCGTGGCCGTCTGATCCAGGAGACCAAATCATGCGTATCACCCAGGGCTGCTTTTCCTTCCTGCCCGACCTCACCGACGACCAGATCGTCGCCCAGGTCGAATACTGCCTGTCGAACGACTGGGCCATCGGCATCGAGTTCACCGACGACCCGCATCCGCGCAACACCTTCTGGGAGATGTGGGGCAACCCGATGTTCGACCTGAAGGACGCGGCCGGCGTGATGATGGAACTGAAGGCGTGCCGCAAGGCAAATCCCGACAGCTACATCCGCCTCAACGCCTTCGATTCCACGCGCGGCTTCGAGACGGTCAGGATGTCGTTCATCGTCAACCGGCCGAAGGTCGAGCCGAAGCTCGATCTCACCCGCACGGACGTGATGGGCCGGCGGATGGACTACACGCTGAAGGCGATGAGGTAGACGACGTCGGGGCCCGTTTCGCCATTGGGTGTCATCCCGGGCGCAGCAGGCTCATTGCGATGCTTCGAACGGGGGCCCCGGATCTGCGCAGCGGCACTTCGCGCCGCAGCGCGTCCGGGGTGACGCTGGATAACTCCCTTTAGGTGACAGCCCAAAATTCGCCGGCCGCACTGAACCACGAAGGCACTTCGACCATGACCGACACGCCAGACGCCTCCAAGGCGGTCGACCAGCCGCCTGCAACCGTCGACCTTGCCGTGGAATTCGCCGCCTCCGGCGTCGGCGAAATCCTCGACGAACTCGATCGCGAGCTTGTCGGCCTCAAGCCGGTCAAGCAGCGCATCCGCGAGATCGCGGCGCTGCTGCTGGTGGAACGCGCCCGCCAGAAGCTGGGCCTGTCCACCGAAACGCCGACGCTGCACATGAGCTTCACCGGCAATCCCGGCACGGGCAAGACCACCGTCGCGCTCAGAATGGCGAACCTTCTGCACCGCCTCGGCTACGTGCGCAAGGGGCATCTCGTCTCCGTCACGCGCGACGATCTCGTCGGCCAGTACATCGGCCACACCGCGCCCAAGACCAAGGAGATCCTGAAGAAGGCTATGGGCGGCGTGCTGTTCATCGACGAGGCCTATTACCTCTACCGGCCCGACAACGAGCGCGACTACGGCCAGGAGGCGATCGAAATCCTGTTGCAGGTGATGGAGAACCAGCGCGACGACCTCGTCGTCATCCTCGCCGGCTACGGCGACCGCATGGACAAGTTCTTCGCCTCCAATCCGGGCTTCCGATCACGCATCGCCCACCACATCGACTTTCCGGACTATTCCGATGACGAGCTTCTGCACATCGCCGAAACGATGCTGGAGGGACAGAACTATCATCTCAACGCGGAAGCGCGCGCGCTGATGGCGCACTATATCGAACTGCGCCGCGCCCAGCCGCTCTTCGCCAATGCGCGCTCCATCCGAAACGCGCTCGATCGCGCCCGTCTGCGGCAGGCGAACCGCCTCTTCGAGACCGCCAGCGGACCCGTGGGCGCGGAGGAACTCAGCACCATAAAGGCCGAGGACATCGCAATGAGCCGCGTGTTTCAGATCGCCGAAGCCATGAGCGACAAGGCTGCCTCATGACCTCGACCCTGATCGCCCCCTCGATGCTCGCTTGCGACTTCTCGCGCCTTCGCGACGAGATCAAGTGCGTGGACGGCGCCGGCGCCGACTGGATCCATCTCGATGTCATGGACGGCCATTTCGTGCCCAACATCACCTTCGGGCCCGACGTCATCGCAGCCATGCGCCCGCACACGGACAAGATCTTCGACACGCACCTGATGATCTCGCCTTGCGATGCGTATCTGGAGGCCTTCGCCAAGGCCGGCTCCGACATCATCACCGTGCATGCCGAGGCCGGGGCCCATCTCGACCGCTCGCTGCAGGCCATCCGCAATCTTGGCAAGAAGGCAGGCGTCTCACTCAATCCCGGCACGCCGGAGGGATGCCTGGAATATGTTCTCGACCGGCTCGATCTCATCCTCGTGATGAGCGTCAATCCGGGCTTTGGCGGGCAGAAGTTCATCCCCGCCGTGATCGACAAGATCGCCCGCATCCGCGACATGGTCGGCGACCGGCCGATCGACATCGAGGTCGATGGCGGCGTGACGGCGGAAACCGCGCCGCTGGTTGCCGCGGTGGGGGCCAACGTGCTGGTGGCGGGGTCCGCCGTCTTCAAGGGCGGCTCGCCGGAGCAGCCACAGTTCTACGAGCGCCACATCAAGGCCATCCGCGCCACGGCCGACGCCGCGCGCGCCTGAGGCTGAAGGCGGCGGGTTCAAAAGGCATCTGCGGACCGCGCCAGATCCTGGAACGCATCGCGATTGCCTAGACGCGGCACGCCCCCTGCAAGCGCCCCCTTTTCCACCCCGCGCGCCGGCCGCGACTGCGGCCACGGCTCCGCCTTCGCGCCAACGGCGAGCACGGCAAGAAACAAACCCTGGAACTATCGAAGGGGCGCCATAAGCCTGCGCGCGCGTTCGTCACAAATGACCGGCGGCGCGCTGCCATGCTCAGCTTGTGGAACGACGGAGCACGTATCAATACCGGCGGAAGATGCAGGGGAAAGGAATGCGATGGTGGCTGACTCGGGACCAGCCACCATCGCGACCGGGCCGCCCCCTCGGAGACGCTGTCACGGCTGACAGAACCGCTGCCCGGGAATGGGTAAGACTGTTCGTTTCCTCCGCGTATCTTTTCGTGACGGGACCGCCGTGCGTACCAAACCGCTCAACGACGTACCGAACCGTTACGAGCGCGCATATCGTTCTGGAGTTGCGCAACAAAGGCGCCTGTCAAAATGCATCCGCACCACAAGCACCGCTTCTGTGCAATTCGGAAAATATAACTAATCAAACAGTTCTTTTTGCATCAGCCTTCCGGACTTTGATGCACTTTGAAAACAGAATACCGTATTGGTCGCATTTGTAAGAATAACAAGTTTTTCAGGCGATGGCCATTCCCAAGCTGTAACGAACGCAGGTCTTCTTTATCAGAAATGGGATTTCCCGGCGGGCTATCATCGCGGATTTTATTACCGCAAAACGCGTTGCGATCATCGCATCGTTGCGCTCATGAATACGGTGTTGCCGCCTTCGCGATCCGCATCGCTCAACTCGCGCCCGATAGCGCGCCAAGGCTGTCGAAGACCGCAGAGAAATGGCAGGCGGCCCCGGCGAGCACGAAGACATGCCAGATCACCTTGGAAAAGCGCAGCCGCTCCCAGGCGTAAAAGAGGACCCCGAACGAATACAGCCCTCCTCCAATGGCAATCAGCCACAAGGTGGAAGCCGGCAGCGCTTCGGCCAGCACCGGATAAACCAGCACCCCGCACCAGCCTAGCGCGAGATAGGCGGCAACGGCCGCACGGTCGAAGCGGCCGGGAAGCGCCAGTTTGAGGCCGATGCCGACAACCGCCAGCCCCCAGACGCAGGCCATCAACGCGATGGTCACCGCCCCCGCCGGCATCTGTGCGATGAACGGCGTATAGGTGGCCGCGATCAGCAGAAAGATCGCGGAATGATCGAACCGGCGCAGGATCCATTTGGCCCGCGAAATCGGCCAGATATTGTAGAGTGAGGACGCCGTCAGCCCCGCGATCAAGCCCGTCACGTAGATGCAGACGGCAAGAGACAGCGCCGGCCCTGCCACGCCGAAAGCATGAACCAGCAAGACCACGGCCCCGCCGACGGCCAGCGCCAGCCCGACGAAATGCACCATGGCATCCGCGATTCTCTCCAGCCTGTCCTCATGCCAGGAGACGATATGCGCCCAGTCATGCGTCACTTGCTCTCTCCATACTCTCAAACACCGAAACCCGCATCGACAACCACGCTAACGGCAATTCGCAACATGCGTGTTACGGGCCATCATCTTCATCGAGGCCTACGTCAACCCGGCGGCATCTTGCCGGTTCCGCCAAGCCGGGCGAAGCACGTCATAGCCGATGCGGTCGCGATGACAGCCGTCCCTCGGCCGTCGCGCACCTTAATATGTCATTGAATTTCGACATCTTCACGTCCTCCACCGAGCCTCCGGACATTTCGTGATACATCCTACCTTACGGGAAAGGCTCATGAATTCCCGCAAGAACACGACTTGGGAAATTCCCTTATGATAGTGTAGCATCCGCGCCCGCGCTGCCTTCTCGTTCCCTTCCAGCGCGTGTCGGAAGCATCAGGACCGCCCATGACCACTCCTCGGATCGCCGTCTTCGACGGCCATAACGACACGTTGCTGCGCATGGAACTCGACGCGGGAACGGAGAAGGAGCGCTCTTTCTTCGAACCTGGCGTCAACGGACACATCGACCTGCCGCGCGCTCAGGCGGGCGGGTTCGCAGGCGGCTTCTTCGCCATGTTCGTGCCCTCGCATATCGCTTCGGGTCAGGCCTATCGGCCCAACGACCCGGCGAATTTCGCCGCACTCGAACAGCCGGTCGCCAAGCAGATGACCGACCGGCTGATGGCGCGCGCCCGGTCCATGGAAGAAGAGCGCCCGGACGCGGTCGCCATATGCCGATCAAGTTCGCAAATTCGTGACGCGATGGCGGCGGGGCGTATCGCCATGCTGCTCCATATCGAGGGCGCGGAAGCGATCGACACAGATTTCACGGCGCTGGAGGAGTTCCATGGCCGCGGCCTGCGCTCCCTTGGTATCGTCTGGAGCCGGGCCAACGTTTTCGGGGCCGGCGCGCCCATGCGCTGCCCGTCCTCTCCCGACACCGGACCGGGTCTGACGGATGCCGGTGTCGAACTGGTGCGCGCGTGCAATCGGCTCGGCATCCTCGTGGATCTCTCGCATCTTACCGAAAAGGGCTTCTGGGACGTTGCCCGTGTCACCACCAGACCGCTGGTCGCCACCCATTCGAACGCCCATGCGATCTGCCCGTCGGCGCGCAATCTCACCGATCGTCAGCTCGACGCCATCGCCGAAACCGGCGGCGTCGTCGGCCTCAATTTCCATGTGGCCTTCCTGCGGCCGGACGGCGCCTTCAATTCCGACACGCCGCTGGAAACCATGGTGCGCCACGTTGACCACCTGGTCGCCCGGCTCGGTCCGGAAGGCGTTGCCATCGGATCGGATTTCGACGGCTGCATGGTTTCGCGCGCCATCGGCGACGCCGCCGGGCTTCAGAAGCTCTTCGATGCGCTCAGGAAAGCTGGCTACGACGAGCCCTTGCTTCGCCGGATCGGATCGGAAAACTGGCTGTCGGTGCTGGAACGCAGCGGGATCTGACGCGGCAATCTCACGTCGTGCGGATATAGGTCTCGTCCAGATCCGCCATGGAGGTCGCGCCGATCTGGCCGAGCGTCTGGTCGACCTCGCCGTGGAATATCTCCAGCGCCCTGCGGGCCCCGTCCGCCCCAGCCGCCGCGGTCGAGAAGATGAACGGCCGGCCAGCGAACACGTAATCCGCCCCCAGGCAATAGGCCTTGACGATATCCGCCCCCGTGCGGATACCGCCATCCATCATCACCGGCATCCGACCACCGACAACGCGCACCACCTCGGGCAGGAGGTTGATTGCGGCAGGTGCCGCCTCAAGCTGCCGTCCGCCATGGTTGGAAACGATAAGCCCGTCGGCCCCCAGGTCTGCGGCATCCAGGGCATCTTCCGCCGACAGTATTCCCTTGACGATGAATGTGCCGGACCAGGCGTCGCGCAACCGGCGGATCCGTTCCGGCGACAGGTTCGGCGACACCTGACTTGCCATGAAGGCGGCCAAGGTGCCGGCGTTCGCGCCCTCCTTCATGTAGGGCGCGTAGTTGGCGAATGTCGGCGTGCCATGGCGAATGGTCTCCCGTATCCACGCCGGACGCAGCGCGAAATCGAGCATGGTCGACAATGACGGCCGGAGCGGAAGCGAGAAGCCGTTGCGCATGTCGCGATAGCGCCGGCCCGGCAGCGGGACATCGACCGTGAGCACCACGACCTTGACACCCGCCTCCTTCGCCCTGCGCAACATGTCGAAGGCGATTTCATCGCTGTCCGAAACGTAGAGCTGAAACCAGGCATCCGGGGCGACCTTGACGATCTCCTCGATGCTGGTGGAGGCCGCCGTGGAGAGCATGTAGGGGATGCCCGCCTCCTGCGCCATTCGCGCGAGGATCGTATCCGTTTGCGGCCATATCACGTTGGCGAAACCGACCGGCGAGATCCCGATCGGCCCGCGCAGCCGCCGGGCGAAAAGCTCCACCGCCTGCGTGCGCGCCGACACGTCGCGCAAGGTGCGCGGAAGGAGCTTTATCCTGGCCAGCGCGGCTTCGTTTTCCTCCACCGCCAGCCCCTCGCCGGCACCACCGTCGAGAAAATCGAACGCCATGCGCGGCGCCCGGCGCCTTGCAAGCCGCCGCAGGTCCGCAATGGTGTGTATCCGGTCCAGTCCCATTCATACCCCCAGAACGACAGTCGGAGCGACAGCGGCCGCTTACCTCTTGCTCTTGTGAGACGGCAGGTTCGAATCGCGCGTCATTTCAAAGATCATGCTCCCTCATGACCACCCTCGCGAGCCGTTGACGCCCCACTTACCACAGCGGAACCTACCGTCGCCTCCCCTCTATTCGCACATTCCTGCCAAAACCCGATACACGGCCGAGGGGTTTCGGGTACGGATTGTGGAAATCATGGCCGGGGATGAACGCCTTTCAAAACAGAACTCTTTTATTTCTATTATTGAAACACGGACGGCAAATACTGTTTGACGCTAAGGGATGCGAATGACAGGATCCCATTGTTATTCGGCATAACTAACGATGTTGGAGGCATCGGGCGACGTCAGGTCGCGTGTCGGATACGGGAGGACCTTGGGAGGACAACAATGAAGTTCCGTTCACTTGCAACGGTGGCCGGCGCGATTGCGATCGCGTGCGCAACCATGACGCCCGGCGCGTCATCCGCGGCAGACGTCACACTGAAGCTGCACCATCTTCTCGGGCCGAAGGCGCCCGCTCACACACAGATGCTCGAGCCGTGGGCCAAACGCGTCGAAGCGTCTTCCGGCGGCAAGATCAAGATCGACATCTACCCGTCCATGTCGCTCGGCGGAAAGCCGCCGCAGCTTATCGGCCAGGTGCGCGACGGGGTCGTCGACATCATCTGGACAGTGCTGGGCTACACGGCCGGCCAGTTCCCGCGTTCGGAGGTGTTCGAACTTCCCTTCATCCACACCAACAATCTGGTCGCCACCAATCTCGCCATGCGCGAGATGCTGGAAAAAGGTGCATTCGGCGACGAGTTCGCCGATGTCCACGTGATCGCGCTGCACGTCCATGCGGGCCAGGCGATCCACATGGTCGATACGCCCGTCCGGACGCCGCAGGACCTGGAAGGCAAGAAGATGCGCATTCCGACGCGCACCGGCGCCTGGATCCTGGAGGCTCTCGGTGCCAACCCCGTCGGCATGCCGGTGCCCGATCTGCCGCAGGCCCTTTCCAAGAAGGTCGTCGACGGCGCGCTGATCCCCTTCGAGATCGTCCGCCCGCTCAAGATCCAGGAACTCACCAAGTACCAGACCGAGGGCGAAGGGCGCGTGCGGTTTGGCACCACCACCTTTCTGATCGCCATGAACAAGGCGAAGTACGAATCCCTGCCCGATGACCTCAAGAAGGCGATCGATGACAATTCCGGCATCGAGTTTGAAAAGGAGATCGGTCGGGTGTGGACCCAGTCGGAGGTCGGCGGACTTGAAGCCCTGAAGGAAGCGGGCAACGAGGTGATCGAGCTCAATCAGGACCAGATCGAGGCTTTCCGCAAGAAGCTCGAGCCGGTTGTGGAACGCTGGGTCGCGGATGTCGAGGCGAAGGGTATCGACGGTCGCACGCTGGTGGACACGGCCCGTGCCACCATCGCCAAGTACGCAAACGAAAAATAGCGTCACGACCATGAAAGATCCGGACACCACAGGTGCCACCGGTTCCGGTCAAAGCGGAGCGAGCCTTGTCTGGCTCGCCCGCATGGCCATCCGGTGCTGGGCGATCCTCGGCGGCTTCCTGGTCATCGCGATTGTTTTGATGACCACGGCAAGCGTGATTTCAGGTTTCGTCTTCGACAAGCCGTTCCCCGGCGATTTCGAACTGGTGGAACTCGGCGTTGCCGTTGCCGCCTTTTCGTTCCTGCCGTTCTGTCAGTTGACCGGCTCCAACGTCACGGTGGACATCTTCACCGCCTGGGCCTCGCCTCGGCTGGTCGACGGCTTCAAGCTCATCTCGTCGCTCATCGCCGGCGCGTTCGCGCTGCTGCTGACGACGACCATGTATGACGGCATGGAATATTACCGCCAATACAACGAGGTCACGCCGATCCTCGAAGTGCCGATCTGGTCGGTTTTCCCACCGATCCTGATCTCGCTTGTGCTGCTGGCGGTCGCCTCGCTGATCTCCCTCATGGAGGCCATTCTGGGCCTCATGCACCCCACTCCGCAGTCGCTCTAGGGTGTGGATCCACAAATGAGGCTGGAATGGCGGCGGAACGGCGAAGAAATGCACGGAGAGGCGCGCGGAGCGGGTCCAGGCCCCGGTCAAGCGGCTCGACGCGGCAGGTGGAAGCCGTTTCCCCGTCCCGCACGATTTGGCTGAGCGATCCGGCTACGTCGTTGCAAGCCCTTGAAAACCGGACGGTTTCCTACGGGCTCGCGCCTCGTATCCGAACTGTCCGACCAGCCCCTTCCGATCTCATTTTTGGGTCCATCCTCTAGCCCGCCGCGCTCTCCAACTTTCAGCCCACAGAAGGCTCTTGCAACACGATGGAAAGCAGTCTCTTCATCGGTTTGGGCGGCCTTGGCGTCCTTCTGGCGCTCATCGCCATCCGGGTCCCCATCGCCTATTCCATGATCGTCGTCGGTCTCGGCGGCGCGGCGATCCTTTCCGGCCCACAGATCGTGCTCTACCAGCTCAAGGATCTCGCCTACGCGCAGTTTTCCATCTACGACGTGTCGGTCGTGCCGATGTTTGTGCTGATGGGAAACTTCGCCTCGCGCATCGGGCTCTCGCGCGATCTCTTCAACGCCGCCAACGCCTGGCTTGGCCGCTTCCGAGGCGGCGTCGCGATGGCGGCGGTCGCGGCCTGCGCAGGCTTCGGCGCCGTTTGCGGCTCCTCGCTCGCCACCGCCTCCACCATGGGACAGGTCGCGCTGCCGGAACTGCGCCGGCTCAACTATTCGCCGTCGCTGGCCACCGGAACGCTTGCGGCCGGCGGAACGCTCGGCATCCTCATTCCACCTTCCGTGGTGCTGGTCATCTACGCCATCATCGTGGAGGCGAACATCGTCACCATGTTCATGGCATCGCTCGTCCCGGGCCTGCTGGCGATGGTGATGTTCATGATGACCATCTCGATCTATTGCTGGTTCCGTCCGCAGGCCGGTCCCGTCGGCGACCCGCTCACGGCGCAGCAGAGACGAAGCGCGACCATCGCCGTGGTACCGGTACTCGCCATTTTCGGGCTCGTGATCGGCGGCATCTATGCCGGCGCCTTCAATCCGACGCCCGCCGCCGCCGTCGGGGCGTTTCTGGTCGCGCTTTACGGTCTGGCGCGCGGGCGCATGAACGGGACGAACTTCGTCGCCGCCCTGCTCGACACGGCCAAGACCACTGGCATGATCTACCTGATCCTGCTGGGTGCGGAACTTCTGAAGATCTTTCTGGCGCGCGGCGGCGTCCCCCAGGCAGCGGCCGACGCCATGCTGGCGAGCGGTCTCGGCCCCTACACGATCCTGCTCATTCTGCTGCTGGCACTGATTATCCTCGGCTGTCTCATGGACAGCCTGTCGATGATCCTGCTGGCAATCCCGTTCTTCTGGCCCGTGCTGACCGGACTTGATTTCGGGATGGACGAGGAAACGCTGAAGATCTGGTTCGGCGTCATCGCGCTGGTTGTGGTGGAACTGGGACTGATCACGCCACCGGTGGGACTGAACGTCTTCATCATCAACGCGATCGCGCGCGACGTGCCGATGAGCCAGACGTTCAAGGGCGTGTTTCCGTTCTTCCTCACCGAACTCGTGCGCGTCGCGCTGCTGGTGAGCTTCCCCTCGATCATCCTGTTCCTGCCGCGACTGCTGAGCTGAGCCGGCAAGCAGCAACGCAAAAGAAAATAACAGGACGACACTTCGCGCGCTGTCGCCTGTTATTTCAAATATAGAAATATATACTTCAATTAATGTTTGACAAAAGCTCCTGCTTCTTTACTTTTTCAAGCAACAACAAGACTGTCGACGTGCATTCCGCGGCAGCCAAGAAAAGGAAGCGCCGGTCGGGAGAACCGGCGCCACGGGAGGAAATGTGGCGGTACAGCACAACAATTCGGTCGCGCGCGCCTTCGCGATCCTGGAGATGTTTTCGGAAAGCCGGCCGCATCTGACGGCGGGCGACGTCGCGCGCGAACTTTCACTCAACAACGTCACCGCCCACCGCTTCCTGCATTCGCTGGAGGCCGCCGGCGCGCTGGTGCCCGTCAGCCGCGGCACCTACCGTCTCGGCCATCTCTTCGTCGATCTCGCGCGCCGCGTGACGTCCCATCAGGCGTTGGCGGAGACCGCGCAGCCGGTGCTCGACTGGGTCGCCGAAACGCTCAACGAAAGCGCCATGGCCTCTGTCTTCGAGGGCGGCAGCGTGATCTGCCTCGCCACCACAAAGCCCAAACGCCACCTTTTCGTGGACCTTCGTCCGGGCATGCGGCTGGAAGCCCATTGCACCTCGCAGGGAAAGGTCTGGCTGGCAAGCCTTGACGACAAGGCGCTTTCCAGGGCGCTCGACCAGATGCCGCTTGTCGGGCTGACCGAGCGAACCATCACCGACCGCGCCCTTCTGGAACGCGAGATCGAGAGCGTGCGCGAACAGGGTTACGCCATCAACGACGGGGAACGCGAGGAAGGTCTCAGGACCATCGCCGTGCCGGTCGTGGGGCGCGACGGGCGCATGATCACGGGGCTCTCGGTCTACGGGCCGGCCTCACGCATCAACAACGAAGCGCTCGAACACGCGCATGCGGCCCTGACGGAGGCTGCCCGCAAGATCGTCGATGCGCTTTACGGCCGCAGCGCCTTGCAAGCCTGATCCGACCGGATAACGGGAGAACCGGAATGGAACGTAGCTTTGAAACCGAAATCGAACTTCTGCGGCTCGGTGCCGGCGAAACCTTTCGCGGCGAAGGCATCCTCGCCATCACCAAGGCGCTGCTACAATCGGGCGTCTCCTATGTCGGCGGCTACCAGGGCGCGCCGGTCTCCCATCTGCTCGACGTGCTGGTCTCGGCCCGCGATCTCATGGGCGAAATGGGCATCCATGTGGAATCCTGCGCGAACGAGGCCTCGGCCGCGGCCATGCTGGCGGCCTCGATCAACTATCCGGTGCGCGGCGCGGTGACGTGGAAATCCATCGTCGGCACCAACGTCGCCTCCGACGCCCTGTCCAATCTCGCCTCCACCGGCGTCACCGGCGGCGCGCTGATCGTCATCGGCGAGGATTTCGGCGAGGGCGCCAGCGTCATCCAGGAGCGCACCTACGCCTATGCGATGAAGTCCGCCATGCTGCTGGTCGACCCGCGCCCGAACCTTGGCGCCATGGTCGACATGGTGGAACACGCCTTCGCCCTGTCGGAGGCCTCCCACATGCCGGCGATGATGCAGCTCAGGATCCGCGCCTGCCACGTGCAGGGCGAATTCACCGCGCGCGACAACGTGAAACCCGCCCACGGCACCAACGCGAAGTTCCGCGAGCCGGCGGACTTCTTCTATCCCCGCCTCGCCCATCCGCCGGTCATCTATGCGCAGGAGGTCAACAAGGTTTCGGAACGCATTCCCGCCGCGCGGGCCTATATCCGCGAACACGGGCTCAACGACCGTATTGCAGGCGGCAAGCCCAGCCGCCTCGGCCTCGTCATCCAGGGCGGGCTCTACAACACCGTCATGCGCCAGCTTGGCGAGATGGGGCTCTCGGACGAGAACGGCACGCCCGACATCGATATCCTCTGCCTCAACGTGACCTATCCGCTGGTGCCCGAAGAGCTCATCGCGTTCGCCCGCGACAAGGACCGGGTACTCGTCGTGGAGGAAGGCAATCCCGCCTACATGGAGCAGCAGATGCTGCGCATGACCGTCGATGCGGGCCTTGCCACGCGCATCGACGGCAAGAACTATCTCCCGGAGGCCGGCGAATACACCGGCGAGGTTCTGGCGGCGGGGCTCGGCCGCTATTTTCTGGAAAACGGCGGCAATATCCTCGATCTCGATGCCATCCGGCGCCGGATGGAGCGGATGGAGAAGGTCCGGGCCGCGGCGGGCGCATTGCTGGAAGCGCCCCTGCCCCCGCGCCAGCCGACGTTTTGCACCGGCTGCCCGGAACGTCCGGTCTTCGGCGCCATCAAGCTGGCGGAGCGCACCGTCGGCAAGGTGCACGTCTCCGCCGATATCGGCTGTCATGCGTTCGGCACCTTCGCCCCCTTCAACCAGGGCAACTCGATCCTCGGCTACGGCCTGTCGCTCGCCTCGATGGCGGCGGTGACGCCGATGCAGGAACGCCGTTCGCTCGCCATCATGGGCGATGGCGGCTTCTGGCATAACGGCATGCAGACGGGGGTCGCCTCCAACCTCTACAACAAGGGCGACGGCGTCCTCATCATCATGAACAACGGCTACACCTCGGCCACCGGCCAGCAGGTGATCCCGTCCTCGAAGCACTCGGAAATCTTCGGCACCGGCGCCAAGATCGCCACGACGCTTGAGGCCATGGGCGTCAAATGGCTCAGGACCGTGCGCACCTATTCGGTGGAGACGATGGTGGCGACGCTGAAGGAGGCCTTCACCACCACGCAGAAGGGCCTGAAGGTCATCATCGCCGACGGCGAATGCATGCTGGCGCGCCAGCGTCGCGAGCGTTCGGAAAAGGCACAGGCGCTGAAGGAGGGCCGCCGGGTCGAGCAGGCCAAGTTCGGCGTCGATGCGGAGGTGTGCACCGGCGATCATTCCTGCATCCGGCTTTCCGGATGCCCGAGCCTCGGGGTCGCCGACAATCCCGATCCCTTGCGCAAGGATCCGATCGCGGAGGTGAAGCAGGATTGCGTCGCCTGCGGACTGTGCGGGGAGATGGCGCATGCCGCCGTGCTGTGCCCGTCCTTCTACCGTGCCGCGCGCATCCACAATGCGGGCTGGTTCGAACGCACGCTGCATCGCATCCGCACCCGCGTCATCGGCGCCATGGCGGGGGCGGCATAGATGGCGACCACACGGCTCCTGATCGCGGCGCTCGGCGGCGAAGGCGGCGGCGTTCTCACCAACTGGCTGGTCGCGGCGGCCGCAGCGCAAGGGCTGAAGGCGCAGGCGACCTCGGTGCCGGGTGTCGCCCAGCGCACCGGCGCCACGACCTACTATCTGGAAATCGCCGACGAAGCCGACAGCGCGACCCATCCGGTCTTTGCGCTGATGCCGGTCGCCGGCGATGTGGATGTCGTCGTGGCGAGCGAGCTTCTGGAGGCGGTCCGCATGGCCGAGCGCGGCTTCGTCGTGCCGGACCGCACCTTCCTCGTCTCCTCCACCCATCGCGTGCTGACCATGCACGAGCGCATCGCACGCGGCGACGGCGCACGCGATGCCGACAGCCTGATGCAGACGGCGGAGCGGGCAAGCCGCGACCGTTTCCTGACGGACTTCGCGGCAATCGCTCGGAAATCCGGCGCAGCGCTCAACTCCGTTCTTCTGGGCGCAATCGCCGGCCGCAAGCTCACCCCCATCCCGGCGGAGGCCTTGCGCGATGCGATCGAGGCCGGCGGCATCGCGGTTGCGCGAAATCTGACCGGCTTCGATGCGGGCTTCACGGCCGCCTCCTGCCTCGAGCGGTCGCCGGATGCTCCCGGAGAAACGCCCGCCGCCTCGAAAACGCCGGTTTCCACCGCGCTTGAGGAACGCGTGCGCGCGCTTCCCGGCGAGGCCCGCGAAATCGCCCGCATCGGGGTTGCCCGGCTTGTCGACTATCAGGGCCCGGCCTATGCCGCCTTATACCTCGACCGGCTGGCTCCCTTCGCCGACGAAGGGCCGCTCTGCCGCGAAGTCGCGCGCCATCTGGCGGTCCGCATGTCGTTTGAGGACATCATCCGCGTCGCCCAGCTGAAAACGCGCGCGAGCCGGCTGGAAAGCGTGCGCCGCGAGATCGGCATCAGCGAGGACGAACCTTTCGAGCTTGTCGATTTCTTCAAGCCCGGCATTCCCGAGCTGGCGGACATGCTGCCGCCGCGCCTCGGCCGCGCGCTGAATTCATGGGCGGAACGGAAGGGCATTCGCGAGACGGCCCATTTCGGCATGAAGGTGAAGACCAACACCATCCTCGGCTTCGGCCGGATCTGGCTGCTAGCGAAACTGAAGCCCTGGCGGCCCCGCTCGCTGCGCTTTGCCGAGGAACAGGCCGCGATCGATGCCTGGCTGAAACTCGTGGCGGAGGCCCGCGCCGTCTCCCCCGAATTCGCGCTCCAGACCGCCGACCTCGCCCGCCTCGTCAAGGGCTATGGTGATACCTACCGCCGGGGCCAGGAGACCTATGCGCGCGTGGTGGAGGACATGGTGCGTCCGGTCATCGCGCGCAAAGACACCGTGGAAGATCCGGCCGCGCAGCTGAAAGGTGCGATCGCGGGCATCCTCGCCGCGCCCGCCTGACCGGCCTACTTGGCGGCTTGCACCGGCGCACCGTAAAGTCTGCGGATACCGGCGATATCGCCCGGCTGTGGTCCCGCGATCTGCTCGGAATACTTGAAATGCATGATCTCACCGGGCCGCGCATAGTGGTCGAGGCCGATGGCGTGGCCGATCTCGTGGGTGAAGGTGAAGCGCAGGTCGTAGCCGTCGCGGCCGTCATGCGTGCCGATCTTCCAGGCGCGCTCGGGATTGAGGCAGATGGCCGATTTCTCGATTGCCACCACCGGGCCACGCCCCATCTCGGCCTGCACGTCCTCCTTTGCGGTTCCGACATTCATGCCGCGATCGCTTGCCGGGCGTGCGGCGTCCTGCCCGTCCTGCCGGTAGCGGACGTTTGCAAAGGCATAGCCGCGCGGCGTCCCTTGCGCGCCGATGACGATGTCGGCCCTCTCCGGATTGGCGATGCGCGAGAAGCTGACGCCGGCCACCGCATGCCACAGCCCGAACGCGGCTTCCGCCTGGCGCTCGATATCGGCCACCGCAAGACCGTTTCTCCGCGCGACATCGTCGAGCCGTTCGATCCGCTTGCAGTTGCGGGCTTCAACGTCGGAAAACGGCCCGGTGGCGAAGGCGTAGGTGATGTGCGCCGGCGCCCCGAGACGCGGCTCACCCCATTTGACGATCCGCCCGTCAAGCCGCAACAGCTTGTATTTCGGGCCGGCCATCGCCGTGGTCGCGCCGGCCCCGGTCAAGGCTGCGAAGAAAGCCAGGCCGGCCACGACGATCCGCACTGCCATGTTCAAGGTCACGATCCCCCTGATACCGAAACATGCGCTGCCCGGCTCGTTTCCCCCGACCGGGCGTCGTTCGCAAAAGGATAGGGATCGGCTTCATCGCCATGCAAGCGTTAGAACACCTAAGTGAGCCCCCGCAGCGAGATTCACTCATGGCGCCAATGTCTTGAATCAAAATACTGATTTATAAAGAGAAGCGTTTTGCGATTACCGCATGCGAGGCGGCCGGCGCGGCTTGCGGCACTGCACAATTCGCAGTCTTATGACATTTATGCAACGCTTGGCGCTACGTTTCTTTCGTACGGGAACTTTCTCTGCGCCGTCATCACCCGGCGAAGTCCGGGTGATCCAGCGTGCTCCGCATATGCTGCCGCCGGCGCTGGATTGCCCGGACGAAGCCGGGCAATGACGGGCGTGGGTTGAGTGGAATGAGCGGCGGTATCACCACTCCACGGAGATGTACTGTGTCTCCTGGAATTCCTTCAGGCCCTCGTGCGAGCCCTCGCGGCCGATGCCGGACTGCTTGACGCCGCCGAAGGGCGCCGCCGGATCGCTGACGAGGCCGCGGTTCAGACCCACCATGCCGTATTCGAGCCGTTCGGACAGCGCGAGCCCGCGCTTCATGTCCCCGGCGAAGAGATAGGCGACGAGGCCGTATTCGGTGTCGTTCGCCTTCGCGATCATCTCATCATCATCGGAAAACCGCTGGAGAGCCGCCACAGGCCCGAAGATCTCCTCCGAAACGCACTGGCTGTCTGGCGCCACATCGCCCAGCACCGTGGCAGGATAGAAATATCCCGGCCCTTCCGGAACCTTGCCGCCGCACAGAACCTTCGCCCCGCGCTTGACCGCATCGTCGACGAGTTCCGTGACCTTGTTGCGTGTGTCGGCGTTGACGAGCGAGCCGACCTCGACGCCGTCTTCCAGGCCGTTGCCCATCTTCATGGCGCCCATGCGCTTCGTCAGCTTTTCCGCGAATGCGTCATAGACCTTGTCGTGGACGAAGAAGCGGTTCGCCGCCGTGCAGGCCTCGCCGATATTGCGCATCTTGGCGAGGATCGCGCCTTCCACGGCCTTGTCGAGATCGGCATCGTCACAGACGATGAAGGGTGCGTTGCCGCCAAGCTCCATCGCCGGGTTGACGATGTTGTCGGCCGCGCTCTTCAACAGCGTGCGGCCGACCTCGGTCGATCCTGTGAAGGAGACGACGCGCACTCTTGCGTCGTGCAGCATCGCATCGACGATCTTGCCCGACGATTTCGACGGCACGACATTGACGACACCGGCCGGCACGCCGGCCTCCGCCAGCACCGGCATCAGCGCCAGCATGGTCAGCGGCGTGGCGGAGGCCGGCTTGATCACCACCGGGCAGCCGGCGGCCAGCGCCGGCCCGATCTTGCGCGTTCCCATGGCGGCGGGGAAATTCCACGGCGTGACCAGCACGCCGATACCGGCGGGCTTGTGCTGGACGAGAATGCGCGCGCCGGAGGCCGGCGACATCATCACCTCACCGCGGTTGCGTACCGCCTCTTCGGCGTACCAGCGAAAGAACTCCGCCGCATAGGCGACCTCGCCGCGTGCATCCGACAGCGGCTTGCCATTTTCCAGCGTGATGAGCCGGGCGAAACGCTCCTTGTCGGCGATGATCAGCTCCCACGCCTTGCGCAGGATTTCCGCCCGCTCGCGCGGAGAGCGGCCCGCCCAGTCGGCAAATGCCGCCTCTGCCGCATCGATGGCCTTGATGGCATCCTCCACGGTGCCGCTCGCAACCGATGCCAGCACCGTCTGGTCGGCGGGATTGAGCACGTCAAAGCGGTCTCCCCCGGTGCCCTCCACCCACTTGCCGCCGATATAGAGATCGTTCGGAGCGCTATTCGTGATCTGTTCGTTCATGGAGGTCACTCCCTGTGGTTCTGGTTGGCGTATTTCAGCCTTGCGGCCAAGATACGCGGTTGCTCCGCCAATGCGATGTCTTCCCGGTTGCGCAAAGGCAGGAAACGGCCCGCGGTTGTATCCGAGAGCTGCAAGCGGCTGCGTCCGGTGCCACGCTTTTCCGATTTGGCGTTGCCGATCCTGGAACCTCGCTTCGGGCGCGATTCCTCTAACGCCGACAACGTGCCTGGCGTTCCAACACGTCGGTAACTGCCAAGCCTGGCGAATATTGACGAGTCTGCATCATTTTGCTCTTTTGTTGTGAAATGATGCTTTTTCTACATTAACGGATATATTAGACATTTTTCGCACTCCTGCTACGATACCTTCCAAAGGGGAGGATAAATTTGCAGGATTTCTCAGGCGAATTCTTCGATGCGTTCAAGCTCGTCGCAGCGCTTGACCCCACTCTACTGGAAGTTGTCGGCCTTTCCCTGCGCGTGAGCCTGTGCGCGGTTGTGATCGCCGCCATGGTGGGGTTGCCGCTTGGAGCCTTTCTCGCCGTGGCCCGTTTTCCCGGACGCGGCGCTGCGGTCATCCTGCTCAATTCGCTGATGGGCCTGCCACCCGTCGTGGTCGGCCTTGCCGTCTACCTGATGCTTTCCAACGCCGGTCCCCTCGGCGTTCTGCAGCTTCTCTATACACCGGGCGCGATGATCATCGCCCAGGCGCTCCTGGTCACCCCGATCGTCGCGGCGCTCACACGGCAGACGGTGGAGGATATGCGCGGTGAATATGCCGAATATCTTGCCACCCTCGGCACCGGCCCCTTTGCCATGGTCGCCACGCTGCTGGTCGATGCACGCTACAGCCTGCTGACCGCGCTGCTGGCGGGTTTCGGCCGGGCAATCGCCGAGGTTGGCGCCGTCATCATAGTTGGCGGCAACATCAACCACGTCACCCGGGTGATGACCACGACCATCGCGCTCGAGACCTCCAAGGGCAACCTGGCGATGGCCATGGGCCTCGGCATGGTGCTGATCGCCATCGCCGTCTCCATCAACGCCGTGCTGATGAGCCTGCGCTCCGCGGCGACCAATGCCGCCTACGGTTGAGGCCGCCATGCTCGACCGCCCGCGCTCCCCGCAAGAACCGGCAAACGTTGTCGCCCCCAGACCGGTGCCCGCAGAGCGTGTGCCCGCCCACGCGCTCCCGTCAGATCCTGTGTTGCCCCTCTCCGCAAGGGGCCTTGTCTTTGCCCGCGCCGGGCGCCGGTTGATCGACGACATCGACTTCACGCTCGAAGGCGCGGGCATCACCCTCATCATGGGTCACAACGGCGCCGGCAAGAGCCTCCTGCTCCGACTGCTGGCGGGTCTTGTCGAACCGGATGCGGGAACCGTGACGTGGAACGGCCGGGCACCAGACAGGGCGCGCGCCACCCGGGTCGGGTTCGTCTTTCAAAAGCCGGTCCTGTTGCGTCGCTCGGCTCTTGGAAACGTGGTGCACGCCCTGAAATGTGCCGGCGTGAAGCGCGCGGAACGGAAACTGCGGGCGCACGAAGCACTTCAGCGCGCCCGTCTGGCACCGCTTGCCGGCGTACCGGCGCGGCTGATGTCGGGAGGCGAACAGCAGCGGCTGGCGCTCGCGCGTGCGCTGGCACTGCGTCCGCGCGTGCTGATGCTCGATGAACCGACTGCGAGCCTGGATCCGACCTCGGTCGCCCATATCGAAGCGCTGGCGCTGGAAGCGGTTCGCGCGGGCACGCGCATCCTGTTCGTCGGCCACGACCTCGCGCAGGCGCGGCGGCTCGCGGACGAGGTGGTGTTCATGCATTCGGGGCGTATCGCCGAGCGTACGCCGGCCGCGACCTTTTTCGACAATCCGCAGAGTCCCCTGGCGGCCCGTTTTCTCGCCGGCGACCTGTTGCTTGATGAAGATCGGAAATTGAAACGGGAGGAGGAAACTACCCCATGAAGCGACGTTATTTCCTGTCTGCACTCGGTGCCGCATTCGCCGTGATGGCTGCCCAATTTGCCGGCACGCTCCAGGGCCCGGCCGAGGCCGCTGACCAGTTCATCATCGTACAGTCGACGACCTCGACCCAGAATTCCGGCCTGCTTGATTACATCCTTCCGAAATTCACGGAAAAGAGCGGCATCGAGGTGCGCGTGGTTGCGGTGGGAACCGGACAGGCCATCAAGAATGCCGCCAACGGCGACGGCGATGTGCTGCTCGTTCACGCCAAACCGGCGGAGGAGAAATTCGTTGCCAATGGCGACGGGGTGAAGCGCTTCGACCTGATGTACAACGACTTCGTCATCGTCGGCCCAGAGAGCGACCCCGCCGGCATCGTCGGGTCCTCGGACGTGGTGAACGCCCTGAAGAAGATCGCCGCAGCAAAGGCGCCGTTCGCCTCGCGCGGGGATGATTCCGGCACCCACAAGAAGGAAAAGGCCCTCTGGAAGGAAGCCGGCATCGATCCGGCGGCGGCCAGCGGCGCGTGGTACCGCGAAACCGGCTCCGGCATGGGCGCGACGCTCAATGCGGCCGTGGGCATGGATGCCTATACACTTACCGACCGCGCGACATGGATCTCGTTCAAGAACAAGGCGAGCTTCGAGATCGCCGTTCAGGGCGACGACAAGCTCTTCAACCAGTATGGCGTCATCCTCGTGAACCCGAAGAAGCACGAAAACGTCAAGGCGGAGGCCGGGCAGGCCTTTATCGACTGGCTTTTGTCGGAGGAAGGTCAGGCTCTCATCGCCTCCTACAAGGTCGACGGTCAGCAGCTCTTCTTCCCCAACGCGGAAAAAATGTGAGGTTGCCGTCCGTCCAGGGGCGTCTCGCCGTATCACGAAGAGCCGCCCGGCGGATATCCGCCGGGCGGCTCTTTCTTTCTCCCCCTCAACGCATCCGCCATCCATCGCCGCGCGTCGGGCGACCCGGCGACGGCAGGGGGTCGTAGCCATGGGCACCGCGCGACAAGCCGATATCGCTCAGCATCCGATCGTCGAGCCTGTCCAGCGCCCGACGCCTCTGCCGCCGCCTCCAGGCACGCAGGACGGCAGCCCGAAGCTTGCGCATGACGATCATCGAAAATGGCGCGAAGCGACGCGAAGTGCGCTGCGCGGTCGTGTCGGTGGCGGTCATGTCCCCTCTCCTTCTTTTCCTGTGGAAAGCGCCGGTTTTCCCGGCCTCGAGGAGAGAGTGGCAGACCAATCCTGACAACAGGGCGTCAGCTTTGATCACCCATTGTTCTCTTGTTGATTTTTTCGCTATTGATGAGTGATGGAGTGAGCGACATGAACCCGATCGAACGCGCGCTTGGAATCCTCTTGATGCTGACCGGCGGCAAGCTGGTGAGTGCGATCGCGCTCGCCGAACGTTTCGAGGTCACGCCGCGCACGATTTACCGAGATATCGACCGGCTGCTGGCGCTCGGCATTCCGGTGGAGGCGGAACGCGGGGCGGAAGGCGGCTACAGGCTCGCCTCCGGTTTCATCCAGCCACCCGTGGCGCTGTCACGCAACGAGACGGCCGCCTTGCTGATCGCCCTGGCGCTGGTGCGGGGCCTGCGGGCAACCCCGCTGTCCAACGATCTGGAGACGGCCGAGCGCAAGCTCGTCGCGGCCCTTCCTCGTTCCGTTCATGACCTGCTTGCCAATGCAGAACGGATCATCGGCATAGAACCGATGCCCGGCGATATTTTCCACCACGGCACCACCAGCGCACCGGCAGACGACTGGCAGGCGGCGCTCGACCGGTTCATGGAAGGGCTGCTGCTTTCGCGCCGCGTGCGCTTTGATCATCACAATCCCGCCCGCGACGTCGCCCGAGCACATGAAGTGGAACCGCAAGGCATCCTGTTCGACCGCAATCACTGGTATCTCGCGGGCCGTTCCTTGGAGGCAGGTGCGTTGCGCCTGTACCGTGCGGACCGGGTCCGCAACGTCGAGGTTTCCGGCATGCGCTTCCGCCCGGATCCGGACTTCACCGTTCATGACCTCGTGGGCGGGCAATGGTTGTCGCAGGCCATGAGGCGCTGGGAGCGCGAGGACCAGCGGATGTCGCGCATCGCCGTCACTGCGGAGCAGGCGCGCAAGCTGCGGCAGGATTGGTACTATCGCCACGCCACCTTTACGCCCGCAGGGGATGGTCGGATCGTGATTTCCATTCCGAACACGGATCGCGACGTCATCTGCCCCCTGGTGCGCTGGCTGGGTCCCGGGGCCGAACTCCTGGCACCGGAAGATCTGCGCGGCGACCTTGCCCGCGAACTCGACACCATGCGCGAAAGCCACCGGCCCGCCTCGTCGCGCTGACGAGTGCGAAAAGCCTCCGACGGAAGACCGTTCCCATTGTGTGCGCAATCGAGATATTTGATGAAACAAATGGAACACTTTTTCGCGATTATGAACACAATCGTATTGACGCGACCGGGATACTGACGTCCGATACGACAGGACGGAAGTTTGATCGAACGCACACGGTGCGTCTTATTTTCAAATGCGCACGACGTTCACGAGGGGGGCGTCATGAGAGCTTTCATTCTGGCGATGCTGGTGATCGCCTCCGCTCTGGTACCGGACACAGCCTCGGCCGAAGACGTGCCGGGCCATAATCATCTGCATTTTGCAAGCGGCCACAATCCACCGCTTTCAAACGATGAGCACACCGGTTTCAACGACCGCATTTTGGCGGAAGCGTTTCGCCGGACGGGTATCGAGATCAGCCTGCGCAGGGTACCCACGGGGCGCGCCGGACCGCTGGTCAATGCGGGAACCGAAGACGGGTGCGGACCGAGAATCCCCGAATTTTCCGAATATTTTCCCAATCTCGTACCGATCAAGGAGCCTGCGATCACTTTTGAGTTCGTCGCCTTCACGCGTCGCGACGGTATCCGTTTCAACGGCTGGGAGTCCCTGAGCCGGTATACGGTCGGCCACCTCATGGGATCGGTGATCCTCGCCCGAAACTCGGATAAGCACGCCGCCGCAGTGACCCGGGTCAAGAGCGTCATCCAGCTCTTCGAGCTTCTCGACCGCGGCCGAATCGACATTGCCATCATCGAACGCTGGACGGGGCTCGATGCGATCAAGAGGTTGGGATTGAAGAATGTCCGGATGCTCCATCCCGCTCTTGCACGACGACCGATGTTCTTCTTTCTCAACCGCAAGCATGCGGCCCTGGTGCCACGAGTGGAGGCAGCGATGCGCGAGATGAAGGCGGATGGCACTTACGACCGCACCATGGTTCAGGTGCTCAATCCGCTGCTCGTCGGCTTCTGACACGCCCGCCTTTCCCAAGGTAATTCGAGAAAATCCAGCATTTCGAAACTCCCGCCGTCCGGCCCCACCGGGCGGCGCTCTCCTTTCCCGCTCTCGAAATGTCTCTACGGAAGGAAGCGCGCGAAAAGCAAGAAGCGGCGTTCGCGGGACACCTCCAATGTTCATGATCAAGACGATAGCGCGGATGGGGATTTATGGTCATGGCGCCTTGCTCTTGCCGCCAATCCGTGGCTGATACTCATGTCCCTGAAGCGATGTTCGGTTGGACGAGATTACCTGGGCGACATGAAACCGCCGCGGGCTCAATGATTTGAGCTTGTTCAAGGTGATTGGATCGATTCAATCCAATCGGTTTGTGCTCGAAATTCTGAGCAAATGCGAAAGCCAGCGAAGCGGCAGCATCCTTTGCCTCTTGCGCCGGTTTTGTCCGTAAGAACCAGAGATACCCGCAAGCAGAGATGGAACGGATTTTGCAACGCTGCCCCAGCCCTTCGACCGGTCCGAACCGGCTCAGCAAATACCAAGACGCGGATGGCCATGTCCTTGCCTGACAGATCTTGCGACATCTCCGTCGTCGGTTATGCCGTCCGCCTGCCGGCATCGCCCTCGGTTTCGACTTACTGGTCTTTGCTTGATGAAGGCCGTTGCGCAATAACGCAGGTTTCGCCCGAGCGCTGGCCGCTATCTCGGTTCGGACACCCCCGTCCCGGTGCGCCGGGACGCTCGATCACCTGGGCGGCCGGCCAGATAGACGATCCGTGGGCGTTCGATCCCGGCTTCTTCGGCATTTCCCCGCGCGAAGCGGTACAGATCGATCCGCAGCAGCGGCTTCTGCTACAAGTGACCTGGGAGGCGCTCGAACACGGGTCCCTGCGTCCCAGCGATCTCGCGGGAACGAGAACCGGCGTCTTCGTCGGCGCCTCGGCGCTCGATTACAGTCACCGCTTCCTGCTCGATCCGGCGGCCGCCGACGTGCAGTTCATGACCGGCAACACGCTGTCGATCATCTCCAACCGCATTTCCTACATCTACGATCTGCGCGGACCGAGCTTCACCGTCGATACCGCCTGCTCCTCCTCCCTCGTCGCGTTACACGAGGCGGCGGAGGCGTTGAGGGCCGGCCATATCGACACCGCCGTCGTGGCGGGCGTCAACCTGCTGCTCAGCCCCTTCGCCTTCATCGGCTTCTCGCGCGCCTCCATGCTGTCGCCGCAAGGCCTTTGCCGGGCTTTCGACGCGGCGGGAGACGGCTATGTGCGCTCCGAAGGCGCCGCCGTCATCGTCCTGCGCACGGCGTCCGCGGCAAGGCGGGCGGGTAACCGGGAATATGCGCGCCTCGTCGGCTCGGGCGTCAATTCCGACGGACGGACCGTCGGGATGTCTCTTCCTTCGTCCCAGTCGCAAGCCGCGCTTCTCGAAGACATCTATCGCGACTTCGAACTCGACGCGAACGACCTCGCCTTCATCGAGGCCCATGGCACCGGCACTCGCGTCGGCGATCCGGCGGAGGCCTTCGCGCTTGGCGAGAAGCTGGGCAAGCGCCGCACCGCGCCGCTTCCCATCGGCTCGGTTAAGACCAATATCGGCCATCTGGAGCCGGCCTCCGGACTTGCCGGCGTGATCAAGTCCATCCTGGCGCTCGAGCATGACCGCCTTCCCCGCTCCCTGCATTTCGAGACGCCGAACCCGGACATCCCCTTCGGTGAACTGAACATCGCGGTCGCGGACCGGGCCGTCCAGCTTGAAAGGTCCGCAAGGCCCAGGCTTGCCGGCATCAATTCCTTCGGCTTCGGCGGCACCAACGCCCATGCCGTCATCGCGGATGCACCGCCTGCCGCGAAGCCTGTCGAGGAAAGCGCGGGCGACGGCCCGCTTATTCTTTCCGCCCGTTCCGAAGCTGCGTTGCGGGCGCTGGCGGGACGTTACGCCGACCATCTGGAGAGACTGGACGCGCACGAGCGCCTCCCGATCGCCGCAGCGGCCGCTTATGGCCGCGATGCGCTGGAACATCGCGCCGTTGTGCTGGACGAAGATCCCGAGGCCCGCATTGCGGCACTTCGCTCGTTTGCCGGCGACAAGTCGACGGACGCGGGCGGCTCCGCTCTCGTCACGGGATCAGGGACGGCAGGTCACGCCCCCATCGTCTTCGCCTATACCGGCAACGGCTCGCAATGGGCGGGAATGGGCACCGCCGCCTATCGCGGCAACGCCGTCTTCCGCAACACCTTCGACAGGCTTGATCGCATATTCATGAGCCTTTCTGGCTGGTCGCTCGTCTCGATGCTCTATTCCGCAGATCTGGAAAGCGAGATCGAGCGCACCGAGATCGCCCAGCCCCTGTTGCTGGCGGTGCAGGTCGCATTGACGGAGGCGCTCGCGGCGAAAGGGGTCGTTCCCGATGCGGTGCTTGGCCATTCGGTCGGCGAAGTGGCCGCCGCCTGGGCCGCGGGCATGATCGATCTCGACACGGCCGTGCGTGTCATCCATGCCCGCTCCACACATCAGGAGATGATCCGTCACCTGGGCGGCATGGCGGCGTTGCTGCTTGCCGACGGAGACGCGCGCGCGGCGATTGCCGAAGCCGGCTTTCCCGGCATCGAGATCGCGGCGATCAACAGCCCCCGCTCGGTGACGATCTCCGGCCCGTCGGAAAGCCTCGACGCCTTCGGCAAATTCGCGCGCAAGAAGCGGCTCGCGATGCGCCGGCTGGCGCTCGACTACCCCTTCCACTGCCATCTGGTCGAGCCGATCCACGCGCCGCTTCTGGAAAGCCTCGGGGATCTGCGCTCAGGCGAACCGAAATGCCGCTTCGTCTCCACGGTCTATCCCGATAGGGACGAACTCGCGCTCGATGCAGGCTACTGGTGGGACAATGTCCGCGAACCGGTGCGCTTTTCCGATGCGCTCGGCCGGTTGATCGAAGAAGGCTACAGGGTTGTCCTGGAAGTGGGGCCAATGCCGCTTCTCGGCGCCTATGCGCGTGACGTGCTGCGCGAGGCGGGACAGACAGCGACGGTCCTGCCGAGCCTGGACAAGCCGAAAAAGGGCGGAAAGGCTGCGCCGCGCCGCGACGATACGGCGGCTGAGATCGGGCCGATACCGACACCGCCGGCTGACCCGATCGCGCCGGTCGTGGCGAGCGTCGTCGCCCATGGCGGCAAGATCGACCTTGAGCGCTTTGTCGGCCCGGCACTGGCACAACCGCTGCAGCTCCCGCTCTATCCCTGGCAGAACAAGCCGTTCCAGCCGGAAGCGACGGAAGAGAACATTCACTCCTTCTCGGGGCGGCAGTGGCCGTTGCTGGGCTTCCGGCTTCGCCCGGAACTGAGCGAGTGGTTCTCCATTCTCGACGCCGAGGTGCAGCCCTTCCTTGCCGATCACAAGGTTGAGGAGGCGGTCGTCTTCCCCGCCGCCGGCTTCGCGGAGATGGCCTTGCGCGCCGCGCAGGTCTGGTATCAGAGCGACACGGTCGAGCTTCGTGACTTCGACATCCTGCGCCCGCTGGTCTTCGAGGAAGGGCGCAGTCAGGAAGTTCGTGCGCGAATCTCGCCCGACGACCGGGTGATCGAGATCGAAAGCCGTCCCAGGCTTGAGGACGTTGAATGGTCCCTGCACGTGCGGGGAACCGTGACGCGCGTGTCCAGGACCGGCGGAACTCCCAAAACGCAAGCAACCCCGGCCACAAGCCTGCTCGGCGCCGAGGCGCTCTATGATCTGACCCGCCGCTACGGCCTCGACTACGGCCCGGCCTTCCGGCGCGCCACATCCGTCGAAATCGCGGACGAGCGTCACGCCACCGTCCATCTTGTGCCCGATACGTGCGCGGAGATTGATTTCTCGCTCGATCCGACGCTGCTGGACGCCGGGTTCCACGGCCTTTTCGCATTGCTGCGCGAAAGCGGCCGGACCGCCGGCAATGTCAGCTTCCTGCCCGTGCGTATCGGCCGGCTGCGGCTGAACGAGGCCGGTACGCCGGTCGCGGCGCGTATCGAGGTAACGAAAGCCTCGCCGCGCTCCATCGAGGCGACGTTCGAATATCTCGATGCAGAAGGTTCTCTCGTCGCGCGGCTGGCGGGCACGCGGTTCAAGGCGGTCACGCTCGGGCGCGCCGACAAACCAGATGACCTCGTCTATCGTACGCAAGCGGTTGCGTTGCCGCTCAAGGGTGCGGCCTCGGCGGCCCTTGCCGCCGCACCTGAGCTCTCCGCCATTCCCGATCCGGAAACGGTTGCACAGAGGAGCGAGCCGGAAGAGGCGCTGCTGCTCGTCGAAGCGCTCGCGCGCGCCATTGCGCTGGACACCCTGCGCGCGATTGCCGACGCCAGGGGCACGATCTCGCAGGAAGATCTCGCGGCGCCCGGGGGTGTTGACGAGAGTGCCATGCCGCTTATCATCCGCCTGTTGCAGGAACTGGTGGACGCCGGTCTGGCAACGGAGACGAAGAACGAGGAGACGCCGCGCGGCTGGTGCCTTGCGAGCCCCGACGATCAGCCGGGCGTGGCCGATCTCCTGCGTACCGTCGCACTGGAGGCACCGGAGCGCATCGCCGAACTCGCGCTGCTTGCCCGACTTCATGGAGATCTCGCCGGTCACCTGCGCGACGGACTTCCCGCATCGGCGGAACACGCCCTCGCGGCGCAGTTGCTCGAGCACTTCCTTACCGCCTCGCCTGGCTATGCGCCGCTCGCCGATGCGCTTGTCGCCTCCACCGGGCGCCTTGCCGCGTGCTGGCCGGCGCGCGAGCCCATGCGCGTGCTGCTCGTCGGCGCCCTCGACGTGGCGCTCGCCGGCCGTCTGGTGTCCTGTCTGGATCCGTCTCTCGCCACGCTCACCGTAACGGACGCCGATGAGGGTCATCTGTCGCGCGCGGCGCGGCGCTGGGCGGGACCAGGCCATGTCTCGCACCAACCGCTTGCGGAAATCCTGGAGGACACGGACGAGGCACGGCACTTCGACGTGGTTCTCGGCACACGCCTCCTGACCGACCTGCCAAAGACCGAGTTTTCCGAGCTGACCGCCCGACTTGCCCCCGGTGCCGTGCTGATCGCCGCCGAACCGGCGCCCTCCCCGGTGCTCGACATGATCTTTGGCATAGGTGCCGACTGGTGGTCCGAGACCGTGACACCCGACTTCCCCGTCTCCCGCCTGCGTACGCCCGGCGAATGGCGCGAGGCGCTTGAAGCGGCCGGCTTCGCCGAAGTCGAAGGCATGGCCCTTGAGGCCGGCGACACCGACGCGCATCTCATAATCGCACGGACCCGGCACGACGCCCTTCGCCCGAATACAGTTCCCGTCGCGGATGCCGAGGACGATAATCGGCGCACTATCATCCTCCACGACGGCGAGGGCCTGTCCCTCGATGTCGCCAGCGCGCTTGCCGATACGCTGGAGCGCAACGGCCATGTCGCCGCGCTCGTCGCGTGGGATGCGACATGCCCTCAGGATCTGGCCGACGAGGCCGCCACGCAGATCGTGCATCTGGCAGGCGCCTTTTCGCGCGGTGGCGATGACAACGAACGCGCGTGCGCGCGCATGGAGGCGATTGTCGATCTCCTCAAGGCGCTGAACGGACAGGAGGCCGCTTTCTGGCTCGTCGCGCCCGATGCCATGCAGACGATTGCCGGAAGCCGCCAGCACGATCCGGTGCAGGGAGCGATCTGGACTTTCGGCCGGGTCGCGATCAACGAATTTCCCGATCTCACCCTCAGGCTGGTCGATATCTCCGCCGTGCTGGCGCCGGGCGAATTCGCCCTCAGGCTCGCCGACGAGATCGTGAACCCTTCCCCTGAACGCGAGATCGTGCGCGACATGGACCACCGCGCAGGCCTGCGCCTTGTCCGTGGCGGGCTTCCGGATGACAATCGCGACATCGCGACAGGCGCAGATCTCGCCGCCCGCCTCGACATTCCCCATCAGGGCGCGCTTGACGAACTCGTCTGGCAGACGGTCGAGCGCAAGACGCCCGAAGGAGACGAAGTCGAGATCGAGGTACAGGCCAGCGGCCTCAATTTCCGCGATGTGATGTGGGCCTTGGGCCTCTTGCCCGAGGAAGCGCTGGAAGACGGGTTCGCCGGCCCCACGCTCGGCATGGAATGCGCCGGCGAGGTCACCCGCGTCGGGCCCGGCGTGACCCGCTTTGCGCCGGGCGACCGCGTCATCACCTTCGCACCGGCCTGTTTCGCAAGCCACGTCACGGTGGGTGAAGCCGCACTCGCGCCGATGCCGCAGACGGTCACCTTCGAGGAAGCGGCCACCATCCCCGTCACCTTCCTCACCGCCTATTACGCGCTGATCGAGCTCGCGCGGCTTGGCGAAGGCGAGACGGTGCTGATCCACGGCGGGGCCGGCGGCGTCGGACTTGCGGCGCTTCAGCTTGCCAAATGGCGGGGGGCGACCGTCATCGCGACGGCAGGCTCCCCGGAAAAGCGCAATTTCCTGACGCTGCTCGGTGCCGACTACGTCTTTGATTCCCGCTCGCTCGATTTCGCCGAGGAGGTCATGGAGATCACCGGCGAAGAAGGCGTCGATGTTGTCCTGAATTCGCTCTTCGGCGAGGCGATGGAGCGCTCCATCGGCGTGCTCAAACCGTTCGGCCGGTTCCTGGAACTCGGCAAGCGGGACTACTACGGCAATACCCGCGTCGGACTGCGCCCGTTCCGCCAGAACCTCTCCTATTTCGGCATCGACGCGGACCAGTTGCTGACGCGTCAGCCTGAACTGGCCCGCCGGCTGTTCGGCGAACTCGTCGCCCTTTTCGACGAGGGCGTTCTCGCGCCCCTGCCGTACCGGCTGTTCGAGGCCGGGTCGGTGGTGGAAGCCTTCCGCGTCATGCAGCAGTCCGGTCATATCGGCAAGATCGTGCTCGGTCCCCCGGCCGCGCCCGAACCGCGCCCGACGCCGACCCCGGTCGACTTCTCCGGCGCGCGGACGCAGGTCATCGTCGGTGGATTTGGCGGTTTCGGCACGCAGTTGCTGAACTGGCTTGCCGACCACGGTGCCCGACACCTCGCGGTCATCGGCCGCTCCGGCGGTACGCGCGAGGAGGCCCGCGAGGCCATCGCGCGGCTTGAGGCGCGTGGCGTCACCGTTCGCGCAATTGCCTGCGATGCCACGGACCGTGACGCCCTGGCCAGCGCTCTCGACGATATCCGGTCCGCGATGCCGCCCATATCCGGCGTCTTCCACACGGCGATGGTGCTCCACGACACGCTGATCGCCAATCTCGATCATGACGGGATCGCCCGCGTTCTCGCGCCCAAGATCGCGGCGGCGGACCATCTGGACGCCCTGACGGGGGATGATCCGGTCACGGCCTTCGTGCTCTTCTCCTCCGCCACCACGCTCGTCGGCAATCCGGGGCAGGCCAACTATGTCGCTGCCAACGGCTACCTCGAAGCATTGGCGCGCCGGCGCAGGATGCAGGGCAAGGCCGCACTCGCTGTCGCGTGGGGCGCGATCTCCGATGCCGGGTATCTCGCCCGCAACACCGATGTGAACGACCTGCTTGCCCGCAAGCTCGGCAAGCATGCGCTGAGCGCGGCCGAAGCCCTTGCGGGACTGGAACGGCTGCTGGCACTGCCGGACGACCATCAACGCGATCCCGATCTTGCGGCCATCGCCTATGCGCGCATCGACTGGGCGCAGGCACGGCGGGATCTGGCGCTTCTTTCCACACCGCTCGTTGCCCGACTCGGGATCGGATCGGGTGGCGAGGGCATGGAGGAAGGCGAGATCGACCTTGCAGCCATGCTGGAAGGGCTCGATGCCGCCGCCGCCGTGCAGACGGTAGCCCGGCTTCTTTCCGGCGAGATAGGCCGCATCCTGCGCATCGCGCCGGAGGAGATCGTCGCTCACAAGCCGCTTTCCGACATCGGCATGGATTCGCTGATGGCGCTGGAACTGCGCATGGCGGCCGAACGCCAGCTCGGTGTCGACATTCCGTTGATGTCGCTTGCCAACGGCGCGAGCCTCAACGACCTGTCGATGCGGATCGTGCGGCGGGTGCGCGGCGAGGAAACAACGACACTTTCGGGCGACGCGCAATCGCTTGCGACCCATCATCTGGGCACAGACGACGAAACGGCGGATGGTCGCGATCTCGAAGGTCTCGCCGCGCAGGTGGAGGAATCGAGCCGCAATGTGGGCAAGCTTCTGAATTAGATATGAGAAATGGCGCCTGGGCGACTTCGCCCGGCGCGGCGGGGGCCGGGAGGCCCCGCCCTTCTTGCAAGGACGGTATTCATGAGCGGAAGACGCGGTATCGGCGGTCTTTCAGGCGGCGATCGTGACAAGCTGATGCAATCGCTGCGCGCCGGTCGCAAGAGCGCTCAGGACACGCGTACGGCCGCGCCGAAACGGCCGGAAGCCGCTCCGGCCTTCGATTTCGCCACCCTGCCGGAAGTCAAGCAGCTGAAGATGCAGCGGGCGGCGGCCGACATGATCGGCGTCGCGAACCCCTTCTTCCGCGCCCATGACGCCACCGCCGGCGCGTGCACGGAAATCGACGGGCGCAGCTTCGACAATTTCGCGTCCTACAACTATCTGGGTCTCAGCGGGCACCGGGAGGTGATCGCGGCGGCCAATGCCGCGACGCAGCGCTATGGGACGTCCGTCTCCGCCAGCCGCGTGGTCGCGGGCGAGCGGCCGATCCACCGAGAGCTGGAAGCAGCGCTGGCGCGCCTGCACGGGGTGGAGGACGCGATGACCTACGTTTCCGGTCACGCCACCAACGTCTCCACCATCGGCCATCTCCTCGGGCCGGACGACCTGATCCTGACCGACGTGCTGATCCACAATTCCATTGCCGAGGGCGCGCGGCTCGCCGGCGCCAAGCGGCTCAACTTCCCGCATGGTGACCTCGATGCGCTGGAGCGCCAGCTCGCTTCCAACCGCCATATGCACACCCACGTGCTGATCGCGGTGGAAGGCCTCTATTCGATGGACGGCGACTTCCCCGACCTGAAGCGGCTGGTCGCGCTCAAGAACCGCTACAATGCCTGGCTGCTGGTCGACGAGGCGCACTCGCTTGGCGTGCTCGGCGCCCATGGCCACGGTATCGCGGAAGAATTCGGCATAGATCCGAAGTCGGTCGAGATCTGGATGGGCACGCTGTCGAAGACGCTCGCCTCCTGTGGCGGCTACATCGCCGGCTCCAGCGCCTTGTGCGACTACCTGAAAGCCACGGCGCCAGGCTTTGTCTATTCCGTCGGCATGGCGCCTCCGCTTGCCGCAGCCGCGCTTGCCTCCGCCGGCATACTGGAGCGCGAACCCGACCGGGTCGCCCGCCTCAAGTCCAACGGCCATCATTTCCTGAAAGCCGCCGCCGAGGCCGGGCTCGATACCGGCCCCTCCGCCGGCTATTCGGTCATCCCCGTCATCGTCGGCGACAGCATCCAGGCGGCGATGCTCGCCAATGCGCTTCTGGAAGACGGCATCAACGCGCTGCCGATCATCTTCCCCGCCGTCGCCGAGAATGCCGCGCGGCTTCGCTTCTTCATCACCTGCGATCACACCGCAGAGCAGATCGAGCGCGCCGTCGCCTGCACCGCGCACCGGCTCGCGCAGATCCGGGCCGGCGGTTCGGGGCTGAAGGCCCTGATGGATCGCGCACGCTGAGGCGGAATGGGGCCTCCGGAAAATGTTGCCCGGAGCAAGCGCCCATCCATCGAGACGACCCCACCTTCTTGAGAAATCGATTCAACTGCCCCGATGCGCCGTTTTAGCCGGAATAACCGCAAATAAGTTCCATATTGTCAGAATGCGACTCACAGGTCGCTGCGCGGATCGCGCTCCACATCCGCAGACATCGATGCGTAGCAGAGGTCCGAGGCCCAGGCGGGCAGGAATTTCGAAAGCCGGATGCCGAGGGCGAGCGGAAACGGGAAGGCACGGAAGGGCCTCCCCTTCTCCGCCGCGCGCTTGATGATGCGCGCCGCCTTTTGCGCAGAGATCTCGAAGGGCTTGGCGCCCATGTGGCGTGCGGACATGGGTGAGGTCACGAAGCCGGGGCAGATCACCGTGACGCCGACACGGTCGCGCCGCAGCCAGCCGCGCAGGGACTCGCCATAAGCGATCAACGCCGCCTTGGTGGCCGAATAGGACGGCATGTCGGGCAGGCCGCGCATGCCGGCAAGCGACGACATGATGACGATCCGACCGTTCTTGCGCGCGCGCATCCGCTCCACCAGCGCGGAGACGGTGTGAACCGCCCCCTTGTAGTTCACCTCTGCCAGCCACTCCGCATCCCCATCGCTCTCCCGGCTGCGGCCTTCTCCCAGACCGCAGGTGACGCCCGCATTGGCGATCAGCAGGTCGACGGGATGCTCCGCGTCATGAGCCTGGAGAAAGGCATGCAGCGCCGGCCGGTCGCGTACGTCGATGCCGGCCACGGACACAATAGCGCCGGCGGCGCGGCAGTCCTCGGCCAGCGCCTCCAGGCGTGTCGCATCGCGCGCGATCAGGGCGAGCGAGACACCCGGCCCGGCAAAGGCCCTGGCGAGCTCGGTTCCGATGCCGCCGCTCGCTCCGGTGATCACGATGCTGCGATAATCCGTCATGGCGTCCTGCCGTGCACTGACCGCCTTGCCCGGCGGTGTTGAGAAATTGATTCAAGGGCGGTCTTCACAAACCGATTCAACGTCGCTTGAGAAAGTGATTCAACGGATGGTGAAACTGATTCCGCAAACATGCGTAAGATATTGCTCTCACGACATTTTTAACCGCCGCTAAGATCCTGATTCAAGGCCCTGTACAAATGTCTCTGCACTCGCGACGCCCAGACGCGGCAGGCTCGGCTCACAGCGGAGCGCCAAGGGCCCGGGCACGCGCGAGGCGCGGCGGCGGATCGATGTAGGCACCATGATCGTTCAGCCGGTCTTCAAGGATGCGGGCGCTCATGGTCGCTACCGCCGCATCGAGACCTTCCCGACTGTGGATCGTACCGCGCGCCTGCACCGTACCGGCAAGCGCAGTCACGAAGGCCTGCACCAGCGCCGGATCGGGCGGCGTCGGTGTCCGCCAGAAGGCGTCGAGCGGTTGGAAATCGGTCATGCCCGGCACGTCGAAGATCGCCGGACACAGAGCCTTGACCGGGACCCCGGCACGCAACGCCTCCAGCCCGGCCGAGCTGTTCACCGTTACCATTCCGGACGAGCCGGCCAGAAGATCGTCGAGCCCGCCGCCATCGGCATGGTCGACCCGGTCCGCGATCCCCGTATCCCGCGCCAGACGGGGCACGACCGCATGCCAGCGCTCCAGCCCGGCGTCGAGCGGGTGGGCTTTGACGACCAGCCGGCAATCGTTCGGCGCATGGGCGGCGAAGGAACGAAACACCGTTTCAAGCGCCGGCTCCATCCCGCCGAAGGGGGAATGGTCGCGCAGCTGGAAATCGCCTTCAAGCTGCATGGGCAACACGAACCAGGGCACCCTGCCCTTGTGCAGCTGCTCCGCCAGCGCCCTCGCGGGCCGGTCACGCCTCTCCTTGCGAGCGAGCCGCCACCCCGCAGCGACATATTCGATGACCGGATTGTAGATCGTGTGGCGACGATAGTGCGGATAGAGGAACCAGAACGCCACATTGGCGAGATTGTAGGCGACATCGGGGGCCGCCACGCGCCAGAAGCTCGTGCGGAAGCGCGGAGTGAAGTCGATCGCCCCAACCTCGTCTGCGATCCTCGATATGGTGTCCGGATCGTCGGGAAAATGCGAGCCGGTGGAGGTGCCGTCGCGCTCGATCGTCATCCAGTCGGGCCGCAGGTATCCCAGTTCGGTCGCGATCACGCCAATACCCCGCGCACGCGCCGCGTCGGCCGCCATGCGATGATAGATCCGCCGATCGCCGTGAAGGATCAGATCCGTGACGCCTTCGCGCTCCATAAACGTATCGATGAAACTGGGCCACGCCGCGACGCTGCCGCGATAGTCCCTCGCCCCGTCGCGGCGCCAGTGCAACCGGTCGCCGACACACAGGTTGACCCGCAACACCCGATGTCCGGCCTCGGCGAGCCGATCGCCGATGTGGGAGAACAGGGGCGACAACGGTCCCTGGAGGAACAGAAATGTGCGGCTTGTTTCCAACGCGCCGTCTCTCTCAAAGGGGCGGGAGGATCCCGTCCTGCCTGCCTCGGCCCTCTCCGCGTCCGGCCTCTACGCCTGGTCCGGTTCGATCAGTCCGCGCTGAGGGTTCTGGCGTCCCAGATCGTCTGCCGGCTGCAAACCCATGCGCCTCGCCCGGGCAAGGCGGGGAGGCTTTTCGACCAAGGCGCCCGGCTCGTTAATACAGCCTCTGGCGATCCGTTCCGCCGCCGCACGCGCGCCGGCATTGCGTCCGGCACGGGAATAGAAGTTGCCGCGCACCTGGATCGTGTTCGCCATGACCGCGACCAGCGCGTGGCACAGATCCGGATCCGGTTTGTCCGCTTTGGTCCAGAAATCGTCGAGCGGACCCTGGAAGGTCAGGCCGGGCATGTCATAGATCGCAACGCCCAGCGTCTTGACCGGGCAGCCGTGCTTGAGCGCATGAATGCCGACGGTCGAATTGATCAGCACGGTTCCGCGCGCATGCGTGAGCTGATCGCGCAAATCACCGGCGCGCACGAAGCGGACACGCTCGGGAACCTTGTAGCGGCGCGCGAGCCGATGAATACGGGACTTCCAGTGCGTCATCGCATTGTCGAGCGGATGCTGCTTGAACAGCAGCACCGTATCCTTCGGCGCGTGCTTGGCAAAGGAACTGATGGCGAGTTTCACCGCATCCGCCTGACGGCGGAAGGGCGCATTCGCACGCAGCTGATAATCCGCATCGATCTGCAGGGCGAAGAGATAGTAAGGCGTTCCGCGATCGACCAGTTCGTGCAGCACCTTGTGCGAACGGCGCTGGTTGCCGCGCGTCGAGAGAATGCGCGGGATGTGGCTGATGTACTCGATGACCGGATTGTAGATGCGATCGGCATAGTAATGGGGGTAGAACGGCCGACCGAAATAGGAAGTCAGATTGTAGAGAACCTCGCAGAACGCTTCCTTGGCGTGCGGAAAGGAATAAAGGGAGGCAGCCGAGGGCGCGACCAGATCCTTGCCCAGCTCACGGATGACCTGCGGATCGGCGGGAAAATGCGAATAGGCGGACATGCCGTTTCGTTCAAGCGTGATCCAGTCAGGCCTGAGATAGCCGAACTCGAGCGCAATCACGTTGATCCCGCCCGCCCGCCCGACCTCGCCCGCGATGACATGATACGGCAGCCGGTCGGCGTAATAGACAATGTCTGTCACCCCGTGGCGACTGACGTAGTCGGTCAGGAACGCACGCCAGTCACGCAAGCGTCCGCGATAGTTGACCGCCCCGCGGCGCGGCCAGAACAGCCAGTCTCCAAGATTCAGGTTGATCCGACAGGTACGGTGCCCCCGCCGCGCCAGCACCACGGCCAGATCGCGCAGGAAAAGCGAAGGGGGACCTTGAAGAAACAGAACGGTCCGAACCGTCGTTTGCCTAGCAGTCATGAGAGAAAAAACTGTCCGTTACGCCGATTGAGCACGTTCACAGCGACCTGAGTTCACCTGACTTTACCAGAACGAGAAACGTCATAGCCGTCGATTGAGGCTGCAATGCAATCTCAGCCATCATGCTTGCGCGAGGGATGCGCGTTGATAACATTCTGCAAAACGAGCAGGCGAGGCAGCCGCGTACCGTTCAGATCTTGTCAATCTGAACGGTACGGCAATACGCAAGGTATGGATCTGGAGCGGCTTCTTGCCTGCGAAACGGATCTGCCCCGGCGGACTCGCACCCTCTACTTTTCCAGATCGTTGGAAATCAGCACACCATATCGCGTCGACGTCAACAGCGGCTGGATGATCCTCAGGAACTTGCCCAGTTCGGCTGCCGGATGGTTTGCGACATAAATCATGTCCTTGTCGCGCATCTGGAAATACCGTGCCACGAACCACGCCTTGGGATCGCGCAGGTTCAGGCGGTAGATCACGGGCACCTGATAGTCGCCGATCTTGTCGCGGGCTTCCGGCTTCAGTTTGACGATGACTTCCGGATCCTCGAAGCGGAACAGATAGACCGCGCTCGCGTCGGCGGTATTGTCGTTGAGACCGCCAACACTGGCCAGCGCCTCCGCCAACGTCACGGATTCGGTCGGGAATTGCTGGATCGCGGTCTTCACGACCGCGCCAAAGGCGGTGAAGCTGCGCGGCTTCACGGTCAGCAGGATGTTGTCGCCCTTGACCAGCCGAACGTTGTTCTTGGGAACGTCGATCAGATCCTGAAGGTTCGTCGTCGCCTTGCGGTTTCCACGCTTCAGCGTGACCACGGTCTCGAAGGTTTTGCCGCGCGAACCGCCGGCATGCGCGACCAGATCAAGCAACGTCGTGCCGGCAACCGAAATCGGATACTTGCCCGGCTTGCCGACATCGCCAACGATCACCGCGCTGTTGGTCTGGTTGCCGGTGACGATGATCTGCACCTGCGGCTGAACGGCCTTGCCGACCAGTGCGGTTTCCACAGCTTCGCGGACCGATTCCACTGATTGTCCCGCCGCGCGGATGCGCCCGGCATAGGGCACGAAGATACGCCCCGAATCGTCGACGACGCTCTCGACGGTGGTCTTCTTGCCATATGAGGTGGAGAAGATGCCGCGCTCGTCGGCTTCCCAGATATTGATGGTTAGGAGGTCACCGACCCCGATGCGCTGGCGCGGCTCGGTCCCCTTGATCCCGAAATAGTCGGAGAATCTGGTCGGCACATAGCGCCCGACGATCTGCGCGATCTCAGGCGTCAGAGTGAAGCTGAAGTAGTCCTCTTTCTGGACCGCGGTCTCGATATCGTCGGCGCTCAGGGCGGCACCGCTCGGGCCGCCACCAGGCACGACCGAACAACCTGCTAGCAGCAGCGCAACGAAGACAAGGCCGATCGATTTCATCACACTCAAAGTATTAGCCCTTTTGCCCGCCGCGACTCTCATATCAGTTGGCTCATTGCATTTACATCAATGAACCGCTGCAACGCGCGGTCGGCACGCAACTGTTGCCCCGAAGCAACAGCGCCATAACCCGATGGACACGAATCCAGTCAGGAGTAGCCCGGCAACCTTGCCCGGAACCACACTCTAAAGAGCGGCCTGGGAGTAAAACTTTTATTAAATTTCGAAAGAGTCGAGGATCCGCAAAAGCCTGCATGAAGCCCGGATCCATCACGCCACGTGGTCCCGAACGCCGGCGATGACCAGCCCGGCGATTCCCCAGATCAGGAACGCTCCGATGAACACGATGAACGTCGAGCGCAAACCTTCGGGATAAAGTGCGATGTCGGGAAGCCGCGGTTCGACGAAAACCGACAGATACCGCGTCTGGGTGGAAGCCTCGAGTCGCGCCTTTTCCAGCGATGCCAGGGAGGAGACATAGGCTTTTTCCGCAAACTCGCGCTCGGTCTGCAACTCCTCATATTGGGAAAGCTGCTGATTGAGCGTGCCTTCATCGCCGGACTCGTTCTCGTTTGTCTGCAAACGGACGCTGTCGATCTGCTTGACTATCGCCGAAAGCTGCGAGTTCAGCGAAGTAAGACGCGGCGAATTGGGGCTGACCTCCTTCACGGCGGAAAGCTCTGTCTCAAGTTTTGACTTCTGGCCTTCCAGTTCACCAATGATCTTTTCGCGCGACTCAGCCGTCGCCATCGGATTGAGACGGCGTTCGGAACCGCGGAACCGGGCCACGGCGCGGCGCGCAAGACGCAACCGGTTCTCCGCGCGCGCCACCTCGCTCTCCGATTCGGAGACCGCGTCATCACGCGCGCGCCGCGACAAGTCGTTCACCAGTGCCTCGGAGTAGCCAATGACCTTCTGCGCGACAGTCACGGCATCCTTCGCGCGGAATGCCTTCACCCGCAGCGTGACGATACCGGAATACTTGTCGTATTCGGTCGTGACCATGCCGTTCCAGTATTCGACCAAGTCCTCCACCGGAGCGTCGGGGTCGACGGTGGAAAAGAAGTCCGCTTCCGGTCGCGAATAGAGTTTGCGCAGATCGAGATCCTTGTCGATCTTGCCGACCAGATCACGCGACCCCACGAAATTGGTGACGACGTAGCTGTCGGACGCGTTCGGCGTGGAGCCGGTGATCCCGCTCAGGATCGTCAGTCCGTCGAGCGAAGCTCCGGTGTTTTCCTTGCTGCGAACCGCGAACTGCGCCTCCACCGAATATTGATCGGCGGCGAAGAAGGCGTAGTAGAGCCCCGTCACGATGGTGGGAAGGACAACGAAGGCGAGGAACGTCAGCCGGATGATGCCGCCGGTGCTGAGCTTCGGCACGCCCGCCTGCCGCAGGAAGGCGGCACCACCGCGCCCCCGCCGTTCCGCTGGCGGCGGCCTGGAGCCGGGATGCGGGATCGGCCTGCCGCCGGGCTGCCCCTCCGGCAGGCGTACGATCGTGGGATCCGGCACATGAACCGGCTCGTTGCGTTCCGCCATCTGCTCCGCGGCATTTTCTCCTGCCGCCGCATTCCGCCGCGACCACTGGCCGCCATGCATCCCGTCTTTCGCCATCTGGCGAAGCCGGTTGGCGGCCTTGGGAATGTCAAGCATCAGGCAAGCCCCTGGTAGATCTCGGTCGCTTCTTCCAGCGAATCGTAAAAGCGGATCTTACCGTCCTGAAGGACCGCCGCCATTTCGCAATAGGATTTAACTGTGCTCGCCTGATGAGAAACCATGATGACATCTGCGCTGGACAACCGCTCCGCGAAGGCTTCCCGGCATTTTTCCTGGAACTTCCGGTCGCCAACGGCCGTCAACTCATCGATCAGGTAACAGTCGAACTGGATCGCCATGGAGAGGCCGAAATTGACCCGGGCGCGCATGCCCGACGACAAGGTGCGTACCGGCATGTGGAAATAGGCGCCAACGTCGGCGAACTCCTCCACCGAATCGATCACCTCGCGCGGATCGGCGTTGTAGATACGAGCGACGAACCGGCAATTCTCCAAGGCGCTCAGCGCGGGATGCACACCGACACCGAGACCGAGCGGCCACGAAATTCGCGTCTCGCGCGTGATCTTGCCCGAACTCGGGGCTTCGGAGCCGGCGATCATCCGCATCAACGTCGATTTGCCCGCGCCGTTCTTGCCGAGGATCGCGATGTTGCGCCCGCGAGGAAAATCGAGCGAGAGCTGATCGATCACGCGGCGGTGACCGTGTTTGGTAGCATAGAGCTTCGTGACATTGCTGAACCGCAAATGGCGTTCGGGCTCGCCATGGTTGGTCCACGCGCTTGCGCGCGCGTCGATCAGCGTGCTGGTCACACGCTTGAGGAACGACCCGCCGCGCGATTTTCCCGGCCGGATCGAACCGCCGCTCGGATATCCGTTCTGGCTGGCCTGACGTGTGTTCACTGCACTCTCCGCCCGATGCGTTCGCGATTCTGCACCATTCGAGACTCGACATCAAACGCTTGCGCGAAACTTGCGTGCGCGCAGGCGGGCTTCCAACACAATGCCGCGATTCGCCTTGGCCGACATTTTGCCCGGGCGCTCAAGCCCGCGAACAGACCACCTGCCCATCCGCCAAAACGCCGCCCGCGGCTCCAGATATCGTGCAGCCTCTATAACAGAACGGACAAGCTTAAGGGCGTTTTTGTGGCGCCGGAGGGGAGAGACGTCTCGCCGCTCTTCTTTCAACGGCCATCCGGCGCGTGGTCTGATCAGGGCCTGTGCTTGGCATCTGGCGCCAAAAACCTGACCATTCCTTCAGTTTACGGCCCCACTCAGGGGGCGCGATGCCGGGGCACACCACACAGCGGCGCGCCACACAGCGGCGCGAAGGACACCGCCCCTTGCGGCCGCAGACGCAAGGGGCGGTGACGATTGCCCCGGTCACAACCAGAGCACGGCAAGCGTGATCGCGGGGAAAGCGGCCAGGATCACCACACGGATCAGATCGGAAAGCACGAAAAACACGACGCCCTTGTAGGTCTGGGTCAGGGGTACGTCGGGCGCCATGGAATTGATGATGAAGAGGTTCATCCCCACTGGCGGGGTGATCAACCCGACCTCCACCACGATCAGCACCAGAACGCCGAACCAGATCGCCGTGTCCTCCGGCGAGAGCCCGAAATCGAGCGTCATGACGATCGGAAAGAAGATCGGTACGGTGAGGAGGATCATCGACACCGAATCCATCACGCAACCGAAGACCAGATAGGTCAGCAGGATGCCGGCCAGCACCAGCCACGGGCTCAACCCGGCATTGCCAACCCATTCGGCCGCCATCTGCGGCATCTGGGTGAAGGCCAGGAACGAATTGAACACCCCTGCTCCGAAGACGATAAAGAAGATCATGCCGGAGGAGACGGCGGTCGCCAGGATGCACTCGCCGAGCGCGCTCCAGCCGAGCTGACGGCGAAAGAGCGCCACCAGCCCCGTTCCGGCGGTGCCGACGGCGGCACCTTCTGTCGGAGTGAACCAGCCGGCGTAGATGCCGCCCACGACGAGCAGGAAGATCAGCACCACCGGCCAGACCTCGACCATCGCCTCCAGCCGTTCGCGCGTGCTGGCCTTCGCGGCCGGCTGGGCGGCTTCGGGATCGAAACGCATGAAGAGCGAGATGGTGATGACATAGCCGATCGCCGCGAGGATGCCGGGCACGAAGGCGGCGGCAAACAGCTTGGCGATGTTCTGCTCGGCAAGGATCGCGTAGATCACCAGCACGAAGGACGGCGGGATCAGGATGCCCAGCGTACCGCCGGCGGCGAGGCAGGCAGTCGACAGCGCGCCGTTGTAGCCGTAGCGCTTCATTTCCGGCAGCGCCACCTGCGCCATGGTGGCGGCGGTCGCAAGCGAGGAGCCGCAGATCGCGCCGAAACCGGCGCAGCCTGCGACCGACGCCATGGCGATACCACCGCGCTTGTGGCCGATCATGGCCGCGGCCGCACGAAACAGCCCCCGCGACATGCCGCTTCTGGTGGCGAACTGGCCCATGAGCAGGAAGAGCGGCACGATGGAGAGCGAATAGCTGGAGAAGGTCTCGTAGGTGAGGGACTTCATCTGCGCCAGGATCGGCACCCAGCTTCCGGTGACCAGAACCGTGCCGCCGATGCCGACGGCGAGCATCGAAAGCCCGATCGGGATGCGCAGGAAGATGAGCGCCAGCAGGACGACGAAGCTGGCGCCGGCGAGTTCGATGTTGCCCATTACTCGCGCTCCCCGTCACCCAACATTTCATTGAGACTGCGCCACACCGTGTAGGCGGAGGCGAGAACGAAGACCCAGGCGCCCACGAGCGCCACCGCATAGCCCCACCACACGGGCATCTGCAGGATGAAGGTCGTCTCCGAATAGGAGCGCTTGTCCACGAGCCCTTCGCCGAGCTTCACGGCGATCAGGAGAGCGCAGGCGGTAAGCAGCAGATTTCCCGCAAGAGCCAGCCCTGCGTTGACCCGCGGCCCCAGCGGCTGGACGAAGATATCCACCGTGACGTGGCCACGGCGCATCTGGCACCAGGGCAGGAAGGAGAAGATCGCAAAGGCGCACCCCGCCTCCACCAGTTCGAAATCCCCCTGAATGGGACCGAAGACCTCGAATGCCGGGATCGGAACACCGGCAAGTTCCCGGCCGATCACGCTGATGCAGGTCACCGCGGTGATCGCGACGAGCGAGGCGCCGCCGGCGAGCGCCAGCCAGCGGGTGATGAACTCGATGACATGGCCGACGCGCCGTTCGAGCCGGGGCGCGAGCCCCTTAGCCTGGCTGACCATCCCTACTCCCCAATTCGATAAAAGTTGAAAGCCATCCCGTGCAGCATTATCGGCGACAGGCACCAAGACTGGACCCGCGCGCCCCCGTTGCACAAGGCTTCTTGATGTTCCCGCCACCGGTGGCGCCCTGGCGCCGGCCCGCCGCCAGTTGATCGTTTTTCAAAGACGGATCGACACCGCGCCGGCAACTCGATGCCGCGGGCGCGGTGTGCCCTGAGCGGAAAGCGGCTCAGTATTCGTAAGCCGCCTGGTCCTTGTCGACATACGTGTCGATCGCGGCCTTTGCATCCTTCACGAGCTGGGTTCCGTCGAGACCCTTGCCGTTCATCTCTTCGATCCAGCCGGCCTCGATGTCCTTGGCGGCATCCTTCCAGCGCTGGGTCTCGGCTTCGTCGAGAATGGTCTGCTTGTCGCCAAGCTTCGCCAGTGCCGGCGGACCGGCCATGTCGCCCTTGTCCATGGCAAGGCCGGCGAGGCGGGACGCCTCACGACCGGAATTGTCGTCGATCACCTTCTTCAGATCGTCGGGAAGGCTGTCGTACTTCGCCTTGTTCATCGCGAAGACCATGAACGAGGTGTAGAGCCCGCGCGAACCGGAGAAACCGGTATGGTTGTGGACGAGTTCCGGGATGCGCAGCGGCACGGACACCTCCCAGGGCACGACCGCACCGTCGATGACGTGCTTGGACAGCGCTTCGGGGACGGCGGGAACCGGCATGCCGACCGGAATCGCACCGAGCTTTTCCAGCAGCTTGTTGGTCATGCGGGTGGGACCGCGCAGCTTCAGGCCCTTCATGTCCTCAAGCTTTTCGATCGGCTTGTTCGCATGGACAAGACCGGGGCCGTGAACGAAGGCGGCGATGACCTTGACGTCCTTGAACTCGTCCTGGAGATCCTTTTCATAGAAATCCCAGGCGGCCTCCGACGTCGGCGCGGCCTTGCCGGCGATGAACGGCAGCTCGAAGGCTTCCGACTTGGGGAAACGTCCCGGCGTGTAGCCCGTCAGCGTCCAGACGATGTCGACCACGCCGTCCTTGGCCTGATCGTAGAGCGAGGGCGGCTTGCCTCCGAGCTGCATGGTCGGATAGATCTGCACGGCGATGCGACCGCCGGAATCCTTTTCCACCTTCTCCGCCCACGGACCGATGAAATATTTCGGGACCGGCGATTGCGGCGACAGAAAATGGTGGACCTTCAGGGTTACTTCCTGTGCTTGCGCGGTGGCACCAAGGCCAAGCGCGCCCGCGACAAGACAACCCGCGATCGCGAGATTCTTCAACATGATTATCCTCCAACTTTTCCGCCAGTGGCGGATCGCTCCCTCAACCGCGGCAGAGCTTGACCGGGTTGCGACGCGGCGAATTTTGAGCAAAACGATTCTCATTGCCAGTATAAAATGAAGAATTGAAGTCAAAGTTCGCAATGCAAACAAGTCGCTGAAATCGCTGACCTTCACCAGCCATTGAGAACCTTCCTATAGCCAGAACCTATCGCGTTCGGGAAAGGTAGAATGACCTGCAAGCGACGAAACACGAGCTCTCGCCTCTGCCATTGCGTCCTCAACCGCTGGCGTGTGACCTCAAAGCCTCATCGAACGGCGACTATTCGGGCCTGTGATGTTCGTGCCAGTGGCGCGCGATATCGATGCGGCGCGGCAGCCACACCTTGTCGTGGCCCTTCACGTAGTCGATGAATCGCGCGAGCGCCGCGGCGCGGCCCGGTCGGCCGACGAGGCGGCAATGAAGGCCGACATTCATCATCTTCGCCTGTCCGGCAACACCTTCGGCATAGAGCATGTCGAAGCTGTCCTTCAGATAGGCAAAGAACTGGTCGCCGCAATTGAAGCCCTGCGCGGTCGCAAAGCGCATGTCGTTGGCATCGAGCGTATAGGGAATGATCAACTGATGACCGCCGGGGCCCTCGATCCAGTAGGGCAGATCGTCGGCATAGGTGTCGGAGAGATAGACGAAGCCGCCCTCCTTCATGGCGAGCGGAATGGTGTTTTCGGAACTGCGGCCCTGGTAGAAGCCCAGCGGCCGTTCGCCGGTCACCTGCGTGTGGATACGCACAGCCTCCGCGATCGCCGCGCGCTCGACCTCCACCGGCATGTCCTTGTATTCGACCCACTTCAGCCCGTGCGAGGCGATTTCCCAGCCGGCCTCCTTCATGGCGGCCACGGCCTCCGGGTTGCGCTGAAGCGCCATCGCCACGCCGTAGACGGTGACCGGCACGTTGCGCGCCGTGAACATGCGCCACAAACGCCAGAAGCCCGCGCGCGATCCGTACTCGTAGATCGATTCCATGTTCATGTGGCGCTTGCCGAGCCAGGGCGCGGCGCCGACGATCTCCGACAGGAACGCCTCTGATGCCGCGTCGCCATGCAGGATGTTGTTCTCGCCGCCCTCTTCGTAGTTGATCACGAATTGCACGGCGATGCGCGCATCGTCCGGCCAGCGCGGATCCGGCGCGTTGCGCCCGTAGCCGATCATGTCGCGCGGGTAGTCGGTCATGAAAATTTCACTCCGGTTACTGTCGGAATTGACGAGGAAAGCTGTTCGCAGAGAAGCCGATAGTCGCGGCAATTTCAACTGTTGCCATCAACGGACGTCACACCTCACACCGCCATCAATGCCCCTATTCAACGCGACGGAGAGTTTTCTCGAAGTCGTCACTTTCCCGGTTGGCAGTAAAACTGACCTGCAACTGGCCCGAAACTGGCCCGAAACTGGCAAGAGGAGGCTTTATCCGCATCGAGGCTGGAGCTTTTTGGCCTTCGGCGCGTTATTGCCGAGCAAATAGGCCCCGGCCTGCATCCGATACGGGCAGGTTTGAAGGCAAGGAGACAGTGATGGCGACGATGAAACCCTCGCTCACCCTCGTCGAGAATGAGGTTGCGGGACCGCAGGAAGAGGCCACGAACGCGTTTGTGGTGCCCGGTGCGATACCCGGGACGACACATCTGGACAACCGGCTGGAGGCGATGCGGCGGATGCTGGAAAGCGTTCCGCATGCCTCCGCCGCGGAAGCGCTGGCCATGCTGCGCCAGGCCTTTCCGGATGCGGACCTGAGCGATCGCGTCCGCGCCCTGGGCTCTCGCCAGGAGGCGTGAGCGCAAAGGCGGCGAGACGGACACGCGCGCGGCGCAGCCGAGGCCAGGCCCGTCCGGCCGACCGGCGGCTTCTATTCGGGCTTTTTCGGGTCTGCCCCGTTCTGGTCCGGCGTATCCACGTCCAAAACGCCTGAGACCGGCGCATCCGGTTCGTCGTCAGGCATCTGATCCCTGGTCTTGTCCTCATCGGCCAGCATGTGCTTGCGCCAGACGCGGCCCGCGACAGGGATCGCTGCCAGATAGGCGATTGTCGCGACACTGAGCACCTCGAAGGGATAGCTCACGCCAAGCGCCACCAGCAGCACGGCTGCGACGAAGACCGGCAGGACGAGATCCTTGCGCACCCGCATCGCCACCCGCTTGCCGGAAAAGGTCGGCAGACGCGAGACCATCAGGAACGCGATCAGGAACGTGTAACCGACGATCACCGGCTCGATTTCAATCCAGCGATCGAGCACGCCCAACTGGTGCAGGTAGACCGGCAGCAGCACGGACAGCGCGCCGGCGGGCGCCGGCGTTCCGGTGAAGAAGTTCCCCTGCCAGGCGGGCTTGTCGGGATCGTCCAGCGCCACATTGAAGCGCGCGAGACGCAACGCGGCCGATATCGCGAAAACCAGAACGGTGATCCAGCCGAGCGACTTCAGGTCGTTCAGCAGCCACGTGTAGAGGATGATCGCCGGTGCCACGCCGAAATTCACGAAATCGGCGAGACTGTCGAGTTCCGCGCCGAAGCGCGAGGTGGAGCGCAACAGCCGGGCAACACGTCCATCGATCGCATCGAGAACCGCGGCCAGAACGATGGCGCCGATCGCCAGGTCCCAGCGCGCCTCCAGTGCCATGCGGATGGCGGTGAGCCCCGAACACAACGCCAGCAGCGTCACCAGATTGGGCAGGATCATCTTCAGCGGGACGCGCTGGAACCGGCGGATACGCTTCCCGCGTCGCTTGGCGTTTGAACTGGGGCCGGGTTCGAAGGGGGCAAACGGTGTGCTCATGATCTCAGCTCACCCGTGTCAGCGGGATGCCGCCAGCCGGTGCGGTCAGATCCGCCAGCACGGTCTCGCCCGCCACCATGGTCTGGCCGATGGCGACCCGGGGCGCCGTTCCGGCCGGCAGATAGACATCGAGACGCGAGCCGAAACGGATCAGCCCGAAGCGCTCGCCGCCCTGCACGCTTTCGCCTTCGCGCACGAAACAGACGATGCGTCGCGCCACGAGACCGGCGATCTGCACGACCGCGATACGGCCTTCGGGCGCATTGATGACGAGGCCGTTACGCTCGTTGTCGTCCGACGCCTTTTCGAGTTCCGCATTCAGGAACTTGCCGGCACGATAGGCGATCTTGGTCACCGCACCGCCGATGGGTGCGCGGTTCACGTGGCAGTTGAAGACATTCATGAAGGTGCAGATACGCACCATCGGTTCTGTTCCCAGGCCGAGTTCGACCGGCGGTGTGGCGGGACCGACCATGCACACGGTGCCGTCCGCGGGCGCGACGACCAGACCGGTGCCGACGGGCGTCACCCGTTGCGGATCGCGAAAGAAATACGTGACCCAGCCGGTCAGGATCAGCCCGATCCAGAAGATGAAGGGCACGAACCAGCCGACGACGATGGTGATCGCGGCGGCGATTGCGATGAACGGCCAGCCTTCGCGATGGATCGGAACAGCCGTGCGCTTGATGGTATCGATCAGGGACATTGTGCCTACTTAGAGCTTTCCGCGCGGCATTGCCATGCCGGATTGCCATCTTTGCACCAACGGGGCGGGGGAGATCAATCGGGGAAGAAGATGTGCACCGAACAATCGGAAGTGGGCCACCCTTGGGAGAATTGCGAAGATACCGCCTCCTGCCGCATCATTGCCTGATGGAGCGTCCACATGACTACTTCATATATGTTCTGGCCAGCGGATTGGGCGGCACGCTCTATGTCGGCGTCACGAACGACCTTGTGCGGCGCATTTCGGAACATCGCCAGGGCATAGCCAGCAATTTCACGCGAAAATACCGCGTGCACCATCTCGTCTACTACGAGCATCATCGAGACATCAACGAGGCGATCCGACGCGAGAAGCAGGTCAAGCGCTGGAACCGCCGCTGGAAGATCCAATTGATCGAAGAGCGCAATCCCAACTGGGACGACCTGTTCAAGTCTCTGATCTGAGCTCTCGCGCTGCTCCGGTGTCACCGGCCGCAGCGGAGCCGAGAGCCTGCGGCGAGCCGCATGCGCCGCCCCTTTTTCGATGTCATCCCCGCGAAAGCGGGGACCCAGTAACCGTTGCTGCTGGCGGCTTTGGCCCGGAACGCCATCCCATCGTGGTCTGTGATCCTGCCGGAAATCAGGCACCCCGATTACTGGGTCCCGGCTCTCCGCTTCGCTGTGGCCGGGATGACATTTGGGGAAGAGCGACGAACGAAGACAGCCGCAGGGCGCGACGCTCAGTCCTCTGTCGCTCCCCTACTCCACCACTTCCTCCGCCTTCGGCCCGCGGCGCACGATGAAGTCGCCGTCGGCTTCCTGCACCTGACGCAGGCGCTCCTCGGCTTCCGTCGCCTCGCGCTGGCGGGCCCACATGGAGGCGTAGAGCCCGTCCTTCGCAAGCAACTCCGCATGCGTGCCGCGTTCCACGATCCGGCCGGCCTCCAGCACCAGGATCTGGTCGGCACCCACGACCGTGGAGAGCCGATGCGCGATCACCAGTGTCGTGCGGTTCTTCGACACCACGTCGAGCGCCGACTGGATCTCGCGCTCCGTCTGGGTGTCGAGCGCGGAGGTCGCCTCGTCGAGGATCAGGATCGGCGGTGCCTTCAGCAATGTGCGGGCGATCGCCACGCGCTGCTTCTCGCCGCCCGAAAGCTTCAGGCCGCGTTCGCCCACCTCCGTGTCGAAGCCGTGCGGCAGGCTCTCGATGAAGCCGGCGATCTGCGCCATGCGCGCCGCTTCCTCCACTTCCCCATCGTTCGCCGAGGGGCGGCCGTAGCGGACGTTGTAGCGGATGGTATCGTTGAAGAGCACGGTGTCCTGCGGAACCATGCCGATCCGGGCGCGCAGGGTTTCCTGCTGCACCTCGCGCAGGTCCTGCCCGTCGATGGTGATGGCGCCCGATGTCACATCATAAAATCGGAAGATCAGCCGCGAAATGGTCGACTTGCCCGCGCCCGAGGGCCCGACGATCGCGACCGTGTGGCCGCTCGGCACCTCGAAGGAGACGCCCTTCAGGATCTGGCGTTCGGGATCGTAGGCAAAATGCACGTCCTCGAAGCGGATCGTGCCGCCGTCGACCACCAGCGGAGCCGCAGCCGGCGCGTCGACGATCTCGGCCTCCACCGACAGTAGGTCGAACATGTCGGCGATGTCGATCAGCCCCTGGCGCAGTTCGCGGTAGATGTAGCCGATCATGTTGAGCGGGATGGAGAGCTGCATCAGCAGCGCGTTGATCATCACGAAATCGCCAATGGTCTGCTCGCCGGCCATCACCGCGCGCGCCGAAAGCGCCATGCAGGCGCCCATGCCGAGGGTGAAGATCACCGTCTGGCCCATGTTGAGCCAGGCGAGCGACGTCCACGTCTTCACCGCCGCACCCTCGTAGCGCTCCATGGAGACGTCGAAGCGCGCGGCCTCCATCCGCTCGTTGTTGAAGTACTTCACCGTCTCGTAATTCAGAAGCGAGTCGATCGCCTTGGAATTGGCGTCGGTGTCGCTGTCGTTCATCACCTTGCGGATGTTGATGCGCCAGTCCGATGCCCTGACCGTGAACCACACGTAGAGCCATACCGTCACCGCGATCACGCCGACATAGGACCAGGAGAACTGGTAGGCGATGACAGCCGCCATCAGCGCGAATTCCAGCGCGGTCGGAATGGCGTTGAGGATGGTGAAGCGGACGATGGTCTCGATGCCTTTCACACCGCGCTCGATGATGCGCGAGAGCCCGCCCGTGCGCCGGCGCAGGTGAAAGCGCAGCGACAGCTCGTGCATGTGAATGAAAGTCTTGTAGGCGAGCTGGCGCACCGCGTGCTGGCCGACGCGGGCAAACAGCGCGTCGCGCACCTGGTTGAAGGCGATCATCAGCATGCGGCCGACGACATAGGCCGCCACCAGCATCATCGGCGTTACCGCCCACACCGGCAGGCCGAGCCCGCCCGCATCCAGCTCGCCGGTCAGCGCATCGGTTGCCCACTTGAAGCTGTAGGGCACGAGCACGGTAACGATCTTGCCCAGAAGCAGCATCCCCAGCGCCATCACCACGCGGTTCTTCAGGTCCGGCCGATCTGCCGGCCAGATGTAGGGCCAGAGATTGAGGACCGTGCGAAGCGTGGAGGCTTCGTCGACGGTGGCCCGGCGGCCGGGCTTCGCCGCGCCTTCGGGTTCGCTGGTGGTGCCGCTCATCGTCCGGCCTCCGCAACTTCAAGGCCGGCCGTTGCGGACGCACCGGCACTGGCCACGGGGGCGGGCCCGGTCGCGCATTTTTCTTCCGTCTCGCCGAGCAGGGCGAACAGCGCCGCCGAGCCCTCCATGAAGGCCCGCACCGCTTCGCCGTCGAGGCAATAGCAGGAGCGCCGCCCATCGATCTCGCCCCGGATCAGCCCCGCCTCGCGCAGGATGTGGAGATGCTGGGAGACGGTCGACTGGGCCAGCGGCAGCATGCCGACAATATCGCCGCAACAGCGCCGGTCGTTATCGGCAAGCTCACGCAGGATCGCCAGCCGGGCGGGATGGGCAAAGGCCTTGAAACAGGCGGCGAGCCTGTCGTCACTGAGAGAAGACATGAACGTCCTTGGAATTTCTTGTCTCACCCGCCTGAAGGCGGCGCGGCAGCCGGGGCCCGCCGATCGATGATCGTCGATAGACGATGAATTGTACAAATGCAAGTGATTGAAGTGCGCAAGGGGCGGATCGGCGGAACAAGCGCCCCATCCTTCGAGACGCGCTCTGACAAGCGCTCCTCAATGTCTGACCCGGAAATGGTATCGGGTCGGGTCTCCCTATTTCTCCGCCGTCATCCCGGCCTCCGAGCCGGGATCCATGCCGTGAACTATCCACGCGGGAGAAGGTGGAAATCGCAGGAGAATTCACCAACACGTCGTGACGAAAGATCGCGGCATGGATTGCCCGAACTCCGCCGGGCAATGACGGCGGAGGGGTATGAGGGTGAAAGAACACAACCCGACACCATTTTCCGGTTAGACGTCAGGATGACGTTACCCGTGTTGTCGCCTCGATGAAGCCATCAACGCACACGACGTCATCCTGAGGAGGCCTGACAAGGCCGTCTCGAAGGATGGGCCGCAAGCACCGGAAATCCCGCCAGCGGAGCCGCCCGCCTCAGTTGGTCGCGGACGGGTCTTCCCTGTCGCCCTTCCAGGCGTCGTCGCCCACGGGGGTAAGGAACACCTGGCCGGGATAGATCAGGTCCGGGTTGCGGATCTGGCCCTGGTTAGCCTCGTAGATCGTCGTGTAGCGCATGCCCTTGCCGTAGAGCCTGCGGGAGATCGTCCACAGGTTGTCGCCCTTGCGGATGATCACGTTGGGCACGCGGGCGGTGGCGGTGGCGCTCGCGCCCGTACCCTCGCCCGCCTCGCCTTCGGCGGCGACCTGGGTGAGGATCACCGCATCCGGCGCGCGCTCGAAGGTCACCTCGGCGCGCGCAAGCACCGTGCCTTCCGGCCCCTCGACAAGATCCGCGCGCACCTCGTGCTTGCCGGCGGGCACATCGTGTTCGGTCTCCAGCAGCCAGCGACCGTTGGCGCGCGCCGTCGTCTCGCCGAGATAGTCCTTGCCGATGTAGATGCGAAGCCGCGCACCGGGATTGCTGGTGCCGGCAACGAAAATCTTGCCCTTCTCGCTTTCCACCGCATCGACGGTGACATGAAAGCGGGACACGTCGTCCTGCTTTCCTTCACTTGCGCCCGTGGCTGGACTGGACGTGGTGTTGGCATCGCCGGCCGCGACGCTTGCGACCGTGGCTTCGGCGGCCGCCGTGAGCCCCGGATTGTTCCCCTGCTCCGTGCCGGACTTGTCGGCCCTGCCGGTGGCGGAAGACGCGGACGTGCCGCCGGTGGTCGCCGATGCGCCCTCGTCGCTCGAAGCGGCCGGGGTCTCGCTCGCGCCACCCGTGCTTGCCTTGGCGATGGTGGTTTCGCCTGCCGTGTCGCCATCCGAAGGCGCGGCTTCATCGCTCGCGGCGACCTCCTTCTCGCCGGTCGGCGTTGCCTCGGCCATCACCCGGGCCTCATCGCCCGCGCCTTCAACAGCGGATGCCGCGTCCTGTCCGGTTTCGCTCTGCGAGGTCTCAGCGGTCATTGCCGGCGACGCCTTGGAGGCGACCACGGCCGGCTGCCGATCGCCGGGCTTCTGCAGGATCGTGCTGGCTTCGCCCTCGGCGTTCATGACGACGAGAACGTCGCCATTATCCTTGTCGCGGGGAATGGAGACGGTTACGCGCTGGGTCGACTCCGTCGCGGCCTCGCCCTCCTTTTCGGAGTAAATGGCGATATCGTAGTCGCCGGGCCCAAGCGGATCGTCCAGCACGATGGCCCATTCGCCCGCGCTGTTCGATTTCGTCCTGGCGATCACCTTGCCATTGGCGACAAGGGCCACCGTCGCATCCGCTTCGGCAAGTCCAGCTACGACGGCATCTCCCGACGGCTCGACGCGCACCACGTCGAATGTCGGTGCGATCGCCGGTGCGGCCTTGGCGTTGCCGGCCGGGCTCTGGGTGCTTGAACCGGATGCGGTCGATGTCGCGGCATTCGACGTTTGCGCGCCGGAGGCCGTGTTGTCGGCTTGCCCCTTCCCGGACAAGGGGGGCTCCCCGCCGGGCTTTGCCGCTTGCTGCGATCCATTGGCGGCGACCTGCGGCGCCGGCTCGGCTGCCTTGCGGAAGCTGTCGAAATACCCGGCCTGATACCCGAAGATGGCGAGAGCGATCGCGACAGCGATACCGATGAGCCCTGCGAGCAATACCTTGAACATCGAGCCTTCACGCTCCCTGAGACTGGCGGACCGTTCCTTGAGGACCCGCCGGGTCATACCGCCGGCGGCGCGCGCCTTCCCGGCAGCGCCATATTTTTCCGCTAATTCTCCGCATGGTTATACGCCTTTGCCCAGCGCGGCAAGCAAACGGCGGCAAGTCCCTCACGTCACGTTGCTTTTGTCCGCGCAGCTTTGCGGCGCAAGCCTGTCGCCCGGGCTGATTCTCCCTTTGCGATGACGAGGCCTGTCACCGGCATGAAGAATTCGGCCTCGCCGCCCCACCAGCCGGCCGACGCCGCGCGAGGCGCCGCGACGCCTTTCCTCAGCACGAATGCGGAGCCTTGCGAACACAGCTTGACCAGATATCGCGTGCGGTGCCAACCTGAACCCATGACAGACATTCGAAGCATCTGCGTTTATTGCGGTTCCGGCGCCGGCACCGACCCCGCCTACCGCGAAGCGGCCACGGAACTCGGCCGGGAAATGGCCAGAGCCGGAATCCGGCTCGTCTATGGCGGTGGGTCCATCGGGCTGATGGGGATCGTGGCACGATCCGTCCTCGACAATGGTGGCGAGGTGACGGGCATCATCCCGCAGTTCCTGAAGGAACGCGAGGAAATGCTGGAAGACGCCGGTGAGCTCATCGTCACCGAGGACATGCACGAGCGCAAACGGCTGATGTTCGAAAAGGCGGACGCCTTCGTCGCGCTGCCCGGCGGCATCGGAACGCTGGAAGAAACGGTCGAGATGATGACCTGGGCCCAGCTTGGTCAGCATCGCAAACCCGTCCTGCTCGCCAACATCAAGGGTTTCTGGGAGCCATTCCGCCAGTTGCTCGAACACATGCGGCGCGACGGCTTCATCCGCAACGGGCTTGATGTGACCTATCACGTCGCCAATACGGCAGCCGAAATCGTGCCGCATTTGCAGAATGTCGCCGACGGCAAGCGCGACCTTTGCCAGGAAGACGGCGTCTCGCTTTCGCAGCTTTGAACATCGCGCGCGACGGGCAAAGCCGGCGGCCGTCTTGAAGAGCGGCCGCTCGCGCTATTTTCGCGCCTCATTCCCGATGCCCGCCGGCACTCACACCACCGGGTTTTTCGCGGCCTCCGCGGCCGCTTTCGCGCGCCGGCGCAACAAATCGCGGCTGAACACCGCGAGCGACAGCCAGATCAGCGCGAAACTCACCAGCCGCACCGGGTCCAGCGGCTCGCCGAAGACCGCGATCGCCAGCACGAAGTGCAGCGAGGGCGCGAAATATTGCAGGATGCCGATGGTGGTGAGCGGCAGACCGCGCACGCCGCGCGCAAACAGGATCAGCGGCAGCGCCGTCACCACGCCGGAAGCCGCGATAAGCGCCATCATGCCGAGGCCGGGACCGAAAACGAGCGTGCCGTTCATCCCGTGCCACGCGAGGTAGCCGAGCGCGATCGGCGCCAGAACGGTCGCCTCGACCAGAAGGCCCGGCGCGGCCCCGACGTCGACCGTCTTGCGCAGGAAGCCGTAGATCCCGAAGGAGAACGCCAGTGCCAGCGAGATCCAGGGAAAGCTGCCAAGCCCCCAGGCCTGCAACGCGATCGCGACAAACGCGATCGCCACGGCGAGAACCTGCCCCCGGCTCAGACGTTCGCCGAGCAGCACCGTTCCCAGCGCCACGGATACCAGCGGATTGATGAAGTAGCCGAAGGAAATCTCCAGCACCCGATGCGCATCGATGCCGATGATGAAGATCAGCCAGTTGGCGGCGAGGATCGTCGCACTCAGCGTAAGACGCCAGAGCCTGGCCGGATCGGTGAAGACCGCGATCACCTCGTCCAGACGCCGGACAGCGGCCAGCATCGCCCCCACCAGCACGACCGACCAGACGATGCGCTGGGCGACGAGTTGCTCGGCGGGGACTGCATGCAGGACCATGAAATATAGCGGCAGAAGCCCCCACAGGACGTAGGCCCCGACCGCACTGGCATAGGCGGACAGTTCCTCATCCTGGGCGCTGCGCCCGGACGGCAAGATGGTCATGTTTGTTGAATGCGCCGGTCAGGCCGCCGGCGCAGCTCCCTTCAGCAAGCGGTAGGTGATCGAATCCGTCAGAGCCTGGAACGAGGCATCGACGATATTAGGCGACACGCCGACGGTGAACCAGCGCTCGTCGGTCTTTTCGTCCATGCTCTCGATCAGCACTCGGGTGATGGCTTCCGTACCACCATTGAGGATACGCACCTTGAAGTCCATCAGCACGAGGTTCTCTATCTCGCTCTGATACTTGCCGAGATCCTTGCGCATGGCGATGTCGAGCGCGTTGACCGGGCCGTTGCCCTCCGCCACCGACATGTGCTCCTCGCCGTCGATGACGAGCTTCACGACCGCTTCCGACATCGTGACCAGTTCGCCGACCGCGTTGTAGCGGCGCTCGACCATGACGCGAAAGCTCTTCACGTCGAAGAACTTCGGCACCTCGCCCAGATGGCGCATGGCGAGCAGCGAGAACGAGGCATCCGCCGCCTCGTAGGCATAGCCCAGCGCCTCGCGCTCCTTCACCTCGCGCAGCAACCCGTCGAGCCGGCGGTCGGAGGGATCGGCCGCAATCCCCAGCGACTTGAGCTGGCTGACGAGGTTCGACTTGCCGGCCTGATCGGACACCAGAACGTGCCGGCGATTGCCGACGCGCTCGGGCGCCACATGCTCGTAGGTCCTGGGGTCCTTCAGGATGGCGGAGGCGTGGATGCCGGCCTTGGTGGCAAACGCCGCCGCTCCGACATAGGGCGCGTGACGGTCGGGCGCGCGGTTCAGCAACTCGTCGAACGAGCGCGAGAACTGCGTGAGCTTGGAAAGCGCATCCTCGCTCACCCCCACCTCGAAGCGCTCCGCATAGTCGCGCTTGAGCATCAGGGTCGGGATCAGCGTGACGAGATTGGCATTGCCGCAGCGCTCGCCAATGCCGTTGAGCGTGCCCTGGATCTGGCGCACGCCGGCCTTGACGGCGGCCAGCGAATTGGCGACCGCCTGCTCGGTGTCGTTGTGGGCGTGGATGCCGAGGTGATCGCCCGGCACGAACCGCGTCACGTCGGCGACGATGGCCTCGATCTCGTCGGGCAGCGTGCCGCCATTGGTGTCGCACAGCACCACCCAGCGCGCACCCGCCTCATAGGCCGCCTTCGCGCAGGCCACCGCATAGTCGCGATTGGCCTTGTAGCCGTCGAAGAAGTGCTCGCAATCGACGAGCGCCTCCTTGCCGGCGGCCACGGCGGCGGCGACCGACTGGCGGATGCCGTCGAGGTTTTCCTCGTTGGTGGTCGCGAGCGCCACCTTGACGTGGAAGTCCCAGGACTTGGCGACAAAGCAGATCGCATCCGATTGCGCCTGCAAAAGCCCTTGCAGGCCGGGATCGTTTTCGACCGACCGGCCGGCCCGCTTGGTCATGCCGAAGGCGGTGAAAGCCGCCGCCTTCGTGCGCTTCTTCTGGAAGAAGGCGGTATCCATCGGATTGGCGCCGGGATAGCCGCCCTCGACATAGTCGATGCCGAGCTTGTCCAGCATGTCCGCAATCGCAATCTTGTCCTCAAGCGAAAAGTCGATGCCGTTGGTCTGGGCACCGTCGCGCAAGGTGGTGTCGAAGAGATAGAGCCGCTCGCGGGCGGTGGTCTTCGAAGATTCAGCGTTCACGGACATGGGAATGTTCAGCCTTTTGTCTGGCGAGGCGTTTCGTGTCTTGTCAGGTATTGTCGGCAAAGCGATCCGTTGCACGGATGAGCTGGTTGAGAATGCCGGGCTCGGAGAAGGCGTGGCCGGCGGCCTCGATCAGGTGGAACTCCGCCTCCGGCCAGGCCTTGTGCAGGTCCCACGCGGTCACGGCAGGCGTCGCCATGTCGTAGCGGCCCTGCACGATCACGCCCGGAATGCCCTTCAGCTTGTGGGCATCGCGGATGAGCTGGCCCTCGTCCAGCCAGCCGCCGTGGACGAAATAGTGGTTCTCGATGCGCGCGAAGGCCAGCGCGAAGTGGCCGTCCTTGAACTTCTCCGAGGTGCCGGGATCGGGGTTCAGCGTCAGCGTCTCGCCTTCCCAGATCGCCCAGGCCTTGGCGGCCTCCAGCTTGACCTCCTCGTTGTCGCCCACCAGCCGGCGGCGATAGGCGGCCATCATGTCGCCGCGCTCGTCCTCGGGGATGGGGGCCAGGAAACGCTCCCACTTTTCGGGATGAAGCATCGAGGCGCCGGACTGGTAGTACCATTCCAGCTCGAAGCGGCGCAGGGTGAAGATCCCGCGCATGATAAGCTCGCTGACGTGTTCCGGATGCGTCTCGGCATAGGCCAGCGCCAGCGCGGAGCCCCACGAGCCGCCGAAGACCTGCCACTTGTCCACGCCGACCATTTCGCGCAGCCGCTCGATATCGGCGACCAGATGCCAGGTGGTGTTGGCCTCGAGCCTGGCATGCGGGCGCGAACGGCCGCAGCCGCGCTGATCGAACAACAGGATGTCGTAGCGCGCGGGATCGAACTGCCGGCGATGGTTGACGGAAAAGCCGCCGCCGGGTCCGCCGTGCAGGAAGACGACGGGCTTGGCGCCCTTCGTGCCGCATCGCTCCCAGTAGATCTCATGGCCGTCGCCGACATCGAGATAGCCGGTCTCGTATGGCTCGATCGGCGGGTAGAGGGTGGCTAGATCGCTCATTTCTTCTCCTTTGCGGACGGCTTTGGGGCTTCGTCGGCCGGCGGCCAGTCGCGCGTGTCGTGATCCGGGTGCTGATAGGACACCAGGGTTGTCAGAAAATCGGCCGATTCCGGGTCGTCCAGGGACGTCATCCCGGAGAGACAGTGAAGCCGGTCGACATAAGAAATCTTTGCCTCCAGCCCGAACTGGACGGTCGGCACGATTGTCTCGGGCGCATCGAAGGCACCGATGGCAAGGGCGATCCCGTCGGGCGCCTCATAGGTCAGCGGCGTCCCGCATTTCTCGCAAAAGCCGCGCCGCACATGGTTCGATGACTGGAAATGGGATGGCGCGCCGCGGGTCCATGTGAGGTCCTCGGCGCCAGCCGAGACGAGCGGCGCATAGAAGGCGCCGAACGCCTTCTGGCACATGCGGCAATGGCAGATGGAGGCCTGGCCGAGCGGACCGGAAACGGCAAACCGCACCGCGCCGCACTGGCATCCGCCGGTTCGGGGAGATGTATCGTCTACCGTCATTCCCGATCTCCTATCAAATCCACCATCATCCGTGCGGTTTCCGCTTGTTCCCCTCTCCCCCCTTGCGGGGGAGATGTCGGCGCCAGCCGACAGAGGGGGGGGAAGCCGCTTGCTCCAAGCCTGCCGCTAGTACCCCCCTCTGCCCCTGACGGGGCATCTCCCCCACAAGGGGGGAGAGGGGAACAAGCGGCAAGCTTTCAGATCATCGCCCCCTACCGCGCCAACTCCCACTTCGTTTCCAGTTCGCCCGTCTGCGGGTTCTTGCCGTCCATCAGCACCACGCCCATGGCGACGAGCTCATCGCGGATGCGGTCGGATTCGGCCCAGTTCTTGGCCGTGCGAGCCGCAATACGGGCGGCGATCAATGCCTCCACGCGTGCGGCGAACTCCGGATCGGCTTCAGCTGCCTCGGCCCTCTGGGCAACTGCGTCGCGCCAGTTCTCCGGCATCAGGCCGAGGAATGCCGCCGCATCGGCGAGCTTCTGCGCAGCCTCCGCATCGCCGGCGCGCGCGGCACGCGCGAAGCCATGCAATGCGGCGATCGCGCTCGGGGTGTTCAGATCCTCGCACAGGGCCTCGACCACCTCGGCTGGAGGCGCGCCCGCCTCATGCGGCGTCACGCCGGAAATGAGCTTCGCCCAGCGTTCGATGAGCTTGACCGCCTCCTCCAGCCCCTTCTGGGTGAAGTCGAGCGGCTGGCGGTAGTGGGCCGACATCAGCGTCAGCCGCACGGCCGCGCCGGACCAGGTGCGCCCGCCGACCTTGTCGCTCTCCAGCAGTTCGTGAACGGTGATGAAGTTGCCGAGCGATTTCGACATCTTCTCGCCTTCCACCTGCAGAAAGCCGTTGTGCATCCAGTAGTTCGCCATTCTCGCCGTGCCATGGGCGCAGCACGACTGGGCGATCTCGTTCTCGTGGTGGGGAAACGTCAGGTCAATGCCGCCGCCATGGATGTCGAAGACCTCGCCCAGATGCTTGCCGGCCATGGCCGAGCACTCGATGTGCCAGCCGGGACGCCCGTCGGTCTCGATGCCGCAGGGGCTCGGCCAGGAGGGCTCGCCCTGCTTCGACGGCTTCCACAGAACGAAGTCCATCGGGTCCTTCTTGTAGGGCGCGATCTCGACGCGGGCGCCGGCCACCATGTCCTCCAGCGAGCGGCCGGAAAGCTTACCGTAGTCGGCCATCTTGCCAACCTCGAACAGCACATGCCCTTCGGCCACGTAGGCGAAGCCGTTGGCGACGAGCCGCTCGATCAGCGCCTTCATCTCCTCGATGTGCTCGGTCGCGCGCGGCTCCACTGTGGGCAGCAGCGCGCCGAGCGCGGCCATGTCGGCGTGATACTGGGCAGCCGTCGTCTCCGTCACCTCGCGGATGGTGCGGCGCTCCGCTTCCGCGCGTGCGTTGATCTTGTCATCAACGTCGGTGATGTTGCGCACATAGGTGACGTGATCCGTGCCGTAGAGGTAGCGCAGCAGACGAAACAGCGTGTCGAAGACAACGACAGGACGCGCGTTACCGATATGCGCGTAGTCATAGACCGTCGGCCCACAGACATACATGCGCACGTTCGCCGCATCGATTGGCGTGAAGGCTTCCTTAACGCGCGTAAGCGTATTGTAAATAATCAGGTCCATGGGCACCCCGTTCAACGGCGCTAGCGGGGCGCTAGCCGGGGCGTTCGTCATGCGATTTCGGGCAGGAGGAAACGGCCACAGCCAGCGTTGTCGCTAGCCGCAAATGATCTCGTCGCTAATGCGAATGATGTTGACCGTGTTCATTGCCAAGCGGTGTAAGGCGCATCGGCGGCCGGGTCAAGTCGAACGATCGGGATGAACGGTCACTGAACGGTGCCCTAATGACGCATTCAGGCCATGTCGGCCACCATCGATACATTCGGAAACAGTCGTGAGTACCGGAAATGTCGAAATTCATGATCATGGGCGATGCGAGCGGCGTTCACGGGACAACGCACCCCCGCCCGCACCGTCTTTCCAGTCGGCCACGGATGCGGCCCGACCTCGGTTCCAGCATTCGCGCCAGCGTGCGCCCCGGCGACAGGTTCGGCCGCGGGGAAATGACCATGGGCGAGAAGGTGAAGGCCATCCTCGCCGGGATCGTCATCGGATTGATGCTGGCCGCGCCTGTCGCCGCGCTGGTGGCGGTGGCCGGGAACAACAATCCCGGCATCTTTCACGATCTGTCGCCCTGGTCGTTCGCACCGCCGCGCTAAGGTGTGGCCCCGGAAACGAGACAGGAAGGCGACGTTCAGGCCGGCGCATGTCAGTCGTCCAGATAGTCGCCGCATTTCGCCGGCATCTGGTCGCCCCAGGGCATGATCGGCACGGTGGAGGTGGAATTCTTCGGCGATCCCTCCACCAGCTTGTCGGAATAAACGACGTAGACCAGCACGTTTCGCCTGGCGTCGCAGCCGCGCACGATCCGCATCTTCTTGAAGAACAGCGAGCGGCGCTGGCGGAACATTTCCTCGCCCTGCTCGAATTTTCCCTTGAACGAAATGGGCCCCACCTGTCGGCAGGCGAGCGAAATGTCGGAAACTTCCTCCGCCACGCCGAGCCAGCCCGAAATGCCGCCCTTTTCCGGCACCGTGAAGTGACAGGCAACGCCTTCCACGAGCGGGTCATCGACCGCGTAGGTGGCAAGCTTGTGGTCGGGGGTCAGGAACTTCCACACGGTGGAGCGCTTGAAGATCAGCTCCGGCTCGTCCGCCGCCCGGGCCCCCGTGCCCGCAACCATCGATATTCCCGCCACCATGGCCACCGCCGCGATTGCTGTTATCGTAGGCGCGATCAGCGCGCGAAAAGCCTTGCGCATTGTCCATCCTCTCATCGAGATTTCTCTGGGCGTTCCTGCCCGGAGTGTCGCTCATGTAGGCGCCGTGGCGGCACTTTACGAGTGCTTGCGCCTCGTTCAACGCTTTCGCCGCATCGCGAACCCGAGCATGGCGAAAAACAGGGCGACAACTGACAACGCCAGAAAGGCCCACTTGTAGCCGGACGTGCGGTTCAGTTCCTCCAGCAACCGGATGGACAGGCCATCGCCCTGCCCCAGCATGCGGAAGACCAGAATGTTCTCCCAGAAATCGAATGCGGCGGCAAGGAATGGAGCGACAAGGAAGACCGAGCCGACCGCGGAGCGGATGCGCCGGCCGGCCGGCTGGCGGCGGCGCATTTCGTAAGGGCTTGGATGCTGTCCCCAGGTATCGGGAATGCCGCGCAGCCACACGATCGCGCAACCGATGCCGGCGCCATAGGCCACGACCAACACCATATCGAGCGGTATCAGCACATATCGGTAAAGGGAGCGTCCGCGTTCGCCCAGCGCCAGCATCAGGTCGCGCGCCTGATCGAAGGTCATCGAGCCCTTGTAAAAATCGAAGGGAAGCTGGCCGGCAGGCAGCATCGCGGGCAACACGACCAACCATATCGCGGCGACTATCACCAGCGACAGGGCGAGACCGGCAAGGGCGATATGGGCAATCATGCGTCGGGTCATGACACAACCTGTGCCAAGCCGGAGAAGTGTTTTCAATTGAAATCGCGCGAACTCCCAGCCATCTTCGCAACGGTTCACCGAGCGCCTGCCACTTGCACCCCTCTCCCCCCTTGTGGGGGAGATGTCGGCGTAGCCGACAGAGGGGGGTGAGGCGGCGTGTTCGGAGCAAGCGGCATTACCCCCCTCTGTCACGCGAAGGCGTGACATCTCCCCCACACGGGGGAGAGGGGTGCAAGCACCGGCTCCCGACCAATCCTCCGATCCCAACCAAGCCCAAAGCCGTGCCCGCCCCCCCCTCAAAGCTCCGTCTTCGCAAGCGCGACGGCCTGTTCCAGCACGCAGATATCGCCGACATGATTGGCGAGCAGCAACACGAGACGGGCGTTGAGATCGGCGCTTTGTGTCTCGCTCAGATCGCGATGGGCATCGACCAGCATGTTGTAGGCCGCATCCGGGTCGGCAAGCTGGGTGGTGGTGATGAGATCTGTCATGGCGGGATCTCCTGTCATACGGTGACCGGTACGCGGCCCTTGGCCCGGGCGATCGCGTCGGCCACCTTCTGTGCCTCGAAATGGCGGAAGCGTGCGGCGAGATGCTGGTCGGGGCGAATGACGTAGGTCGCCCCCGGCGTCGCGTCGAAGCGGCGGCGGAACTGGCCTGTCTCGTCGAAGATCTCGCCGCCGATGATGCGCAGGTCCGCGCCGTCGACCGCGTTGGGAGCCGTGCCGTTGGCCACATGCAGCACCGTGAAGCCGTCCGCCAGTTCGTCAAGCAGCCAAGTGTCGCTGCCATCGGCTTTTCTGAGCGGCGCATCGGGCACCGGCGCGCCAAGCCTGGCGGAGCCGGAGAACGGCTCCGCATCGGCCGTCGCGAGATCGGCCGGATAGGTGGCGGGCATCGACAGGCGACCCGAATTCACCATCTTGCGGGCGAATTGCGTGCGCGAGGCGAGGTTGAGCACGGCGTTGCGCAAGGTGCGCTCCATCGGCGTCTTGGGCGCGATGAAATCGGTGGAACGCGTGGAATGGCCGATGTTCTCGTCCGCCGCAAATGACCGTTCGGCATCGTAGCTCTCCATCAGCGCCGCGTCGGCCTCCCCCTTCAGGACGAGATCGAGCTTCCAGACGAGGTTCTCCGCATCCTGCACGCCGGAATTCGCGCCGCGTGCGCCGAACGGCGAGACCTGGTGCGCGCTGTCGCCGCAGAACACCACGTGACCGTGCACGAACCGGTCGATGCGGCGGCACTGGAAGGAATAGAGCGAGACCCATTCCAGCTCGAAATTGCGGTGCCCCAGCATGCGCTCGATGCGCGGAACGACGTTCTCCGGCTTCTGCTCGACCTCCGGATCCGCCTCGGGACCCAGTTGCAGGTCGATGCGCCAGACATCGTCGGGCTGCTTGTGCAGCAGCGCCGACTGACCGGCATGGAACGGCGGATCGAACCAGAACCAGCGCTCGGCCGGAAAATCGGCCGTCATCTTCACGTCGGCGATGAGAAACCGGTCGTCGAAGACCTCGCCGCGGAATTCCAGCCCCAGCATGTCGCGCACGGGGGACTTGGCGCCGTCGCAGGCGATCAGCCAGTCCGCGTCGATGTCGTATGCCCCTTCGGGGGTCTCGACGGTAAGGCGGACGCCATCGGGCCGGTTGTCGATCGCGGTTACCTTGTTGCGCCAGCGCAGGTCAACGCCCGGCAGTTCCGCGATCCGCTCCACCAGATAAAGCTCGGCGTAATATTGCTGCAGGTTGATGAAGGCCGGCATCTTGTGGCCGTCCTCGGGCAAGAGGTCGAACTGGTAGACGAGATCGTCGTGCAGGAAGTTCTTGCCGACCTGCCAGGTGACGCCCTTGTCGACCATCGGCCGGGCGACGCCGAGCCGGTCCCAGATCTCCAGCGTGCGCTGGGCAAAGCAGATGGCGCGCGAGCCTTCGCCGATGCGGTCGGCATCGTCGAGGATCACCACCTCGTTGCCGCGCATGGCCAGATCGATTGCGACCGTCATGCCCACCGGCCCGGCGCCCACCACGACGACCGCGTGGCGGGCCGGGGCACCGGTTGCGGCGAATACGTCCTGATCGATTGAGCGCGCATATCCGAACTGGTAGAGCGCCTTGCGCGCACCGGCGCCCATGCCGGCAGGCGCAGCCGAACCCGTGGCTCCGGGTGCTGCCATGATTTCCTCCCAAAACTTCGCGCCGCACCATTTATAACGTTACGGCAGTTTTCCGACTTTGAGCCAGATCATCCCGGCCGCCTCCCAACGGCGGGGATGATGTACGCGCTCTGAAAAAGCCCCCCAGCGTCACCCCGGATCTGCGATGCGGCGCGCAGTGCCACATCGCAGATCCGGGGCCGAGGCACCATGTTCACCAAGAACCCGGCCCCGGCGACTGCGGAGCGAGATCCCGGGTCTGCGGAGCAGCGTTTCACGCTGCACCACGCCCGGGATGACACCGAGAGTGCCGTTGCAGCAAGGACGACCTCGGCGCGCCGCACTCCCGCCATGCCGCCCCTCGCCCCCTATTCGCCGTGCTGCAACGAAGCCCACATCTCGCGGTCGCGCTCGGCGGTCCAGATCTGCGGATGGTCGAGGCCCTTTGCCTCGTCATAGGCGCGCGCGACGTTGAAGGGCAGGCAATGCTCGTGGATGGCGAAGGAGCCGAATTTCGGGTCCATCGCGGTGCGCGCCGCATCGAACGCCTCCTTCAGGCTGCGCCCCTCTGCGACCGACGCCGAGACCGAGGTGTAGAGCGTCGTCAGGAAATCCCGCGTCAGCGCGATGCCATCGGCGACCATCTGCGGCGAGGTCAGCGCATCGCCGCGCCCCGGCACAACGGCCCTGGGCTCGAAGGCGGCCAGACGGTCGAGCGTCTTGGGCCAGTCGGCGAAATGGGCATCGCCGCAATAGCAGGCGGAATGATACTCCACCAGATCGCCGGAGAACATCACGCCCGCGTCTGGCACCCACACGACAATATCGCCCATGGTGTGGCCACGGCCCAGATGCATGATCTTCACTTCGCGCTTGCCGAGCCAGACGGTCATCGACGAGCCGAAGGTGAGCGTCGGCCAGGTGAGGCCGGGAATGGAATCCGCGCCCTGGAAGAGCCGGGGAAAGCGTCCCTGCTCGCTGTCCCAGTCCTGCTGACCGCGCTCCACGATCAAGCGGTAGGTGAGATCGGAGGAAATGATCTCGCTGGCGCCATAGGCCGAGGCGCCGAGCACGCGCACCGCGTGATAATGCGACAGCACCACATGCTTGATCGGCTTGTCGGTGACGGTGCGGATGTACTCGATCACTTTTTGCGCCATGGCGGGCGTCGCCTGCGTGTCGATCACCATGACGCTCTCGTCACCGACGATGATGCCGGTGTTGGGATCGCCTTGCGCGGTGAAGGCGTAGCAGCCGGCGCCAATCTCGGAGAAGGAGACAACCTTCTCCTCCATGTCGCCGGCGGATGCGAATTGCTTGCTCATGGCTTTCTCCCAATTGGCCGAATGCGCGTTTGGCACTTCTGATCGGCCATGAATTTGTAACCGTCAACGAGGGGCCGCAACGGGTGGGCATCACGGCTCGGACCCCATCCGTCGAGATGGATCCCTTTACACCGCCTTCTCCGCCGTCATCACCCGGCTTTGTCCGGGGGTGATCCATTTTAGTCGGCAGCACGCGCGGCTCGCCTGTGGATTGCCCGGACTGCGCCGGGCAATGACGACGACAAGCAGAGAGCCGGGCCCCTACCCCTCGTACTGCTCCACCACCTGATCGATCGCGCCGAAGACCGAACGTCCGTCGGCGTCCTTCATCTCGATGCGCACGCGATCGCCGAAGCTCATGAAGGGGGTTTTCGCCGCGCCCTCGACGATCGTCTCCACCATGCGCTGTTCCGCGATGCAGGCATAGCCGACGCCGCCCTCGCCGATCATCTTGCCCGGCCCGCCGTCGAGCTTGTTGGAAATGGTACCCGAACCGATGACGCAGCCGGCCCCCAGCGGTCGCGTCTTCGCCGCATGGGAAATGAGGCGTGGCAGATCGAAGGTCATGTCGGTGTCGCAGCGCGCCTTGCCGAAAGCCTTGCCGTTGTATTCGACCAGCATCGGCAGCGCGATCGTGCCGCCGGTCCAGGCCTCGCCCAGCTCGTCCGGCGTCACCGCGACGGGGCCGAATGCCGAAGACGGCTTGGACTGGAAGAAGCCGAAGCCCTTGCCGAGTTCGCCGGGGATGAGGTTCCTGAGCGAGACGTCGTTGACCAGCATCAAGAGCTTGATGTGGTGGCCGGCCTGCTCGGGCGCGATGCCCATCGGCACGTCGTCGGTAACAACTGCGATCTCCGCCTCGAAATCGATGCCCCAGGCCTCGTCCGCCAGACGGATCGGATTGCGCGGCGCGATGAAGGTGTCCGAGCCGCCCTGATACATCAGCGGATTGGTCCAGAAGCTTGACGGCATCTCCGCGCCGCGCGACTTGCGCACCAGTTCCACGTGATTGACATAGGCCGAGCCATCCGCCCACTGGTAGGCGCGCGGCAGCGGCGACAGGCATTGCGTCTCGTCGAAGGGCTCGCCCGGGATCTGGTCGATGTCGAGCCGCATGGACAGATCCCGCAAGCCCTTCTCCGCTTGCGTCCAGTTGTCCAGCGCCTGCTGCATCGTGCCGGCGACCGTGCCCGCGGGCGTGTAGCGGGAAAGATCTCGGGAGACGACGACCAACTGTCCGTCGCGCGTGCCGTCGCGCAGCGTTGCGAGCTTCATGAATTTCTCCTCACCATTTTTCGGCACTCTTGCGAAAGGTGCCAAGGATATCTGAGACTAGACCGTGAAAATGCAACCGTCTCGCCTTCGCTTGCCCGACGCGGCCAGAGGACGCGGCGAGGAACGGGGGGAGCAACTTCCGCCGTTCCCTTCCGATCACGACACGGTTTCCCCTGGCGCGCCTCTCCGCTAGATTGCGGCTGTGTGAAGCTTTCAGGAAATTCGGGGCACCGGCAGCGCAAGTACCGGTGACAGTGCATGCGTTTTCGTTGCTCGCCAGTGCTGACCGCGTTTGGCCTCGCCATCATGGTGACAAGCGGGCTTTGTGGCAGCGCGGAGGCGCGTGACCGGCGCTGCTATGCGCTCGAAGACGAACTCGCACGCGTCGCCAGCCTGGATGACGATCGGCGCGGCGGGGCCGAGGTTCAGCAGTGGGACCGCGCGCTTCAGGATGCCGCCGGCCAGCTCGACGGGCTGGAACGACGCTACCGGCGCGCCCATTGCAACGGCGGCGGGTTCCTGTTCTCCTCGCCCGACCCGCGCATATGCAACGGCATCGAGCGCGATATCGCCGACACACACGCCCGCATGGCGCGGCTGTCGCGCAACCGTTCCATCGCCATGCGGCGGAGCAACGGCGGCAAGATCGCCCAACGCATCGCCACGCTGCGCTCGCAACTCGCGAGCCTTCGCTGCAACGCGCCCGATTACAGCGCCTCCTCGCGAGCGCCGAATTCCCGCTATCCGCAAGACCCTTCCGTCTATGGTGGCCAACGCGGCACAGCTCGCCCCAATCGCAATGGCGTCATTGACGAACGCGGCGCCGCGCCGCGCGAACGCGAGGGCGGGCTCTTCGGCATGCTGTTTGGAGGCGGACGGCGCTATCAGGACGAACGCGATCCCTACACGCCCTACGAGGATCGCAGCCAGGGCGGCGGCACCTATCGCACCCTGTGCGTGCGGCGTTGCGACGGCTTCTTCTTCCCGATCTCGTTTTCCACGACCGAGGAGCAGTTCGCCCATGATGCCGATCAGTGTCAGGCCATGTGCCCGGGCACGGACGCGGAGCTTTACGTCTATCGAAACCCCGGACAAGACCCCTCCGACATGGTGTCCGTCTACGGCACGCCCTACACGGACATGGAAAACGCCTTCCGCTATCGCACCGAGTATGACGCGGATTGCACCTGCAAATCGAAGAACATGTCGGTTGCGGGGCTTGGCAACGCCTATGACGGCGACATGACGCCCCTGACCGGAGAGGGCAAGGGCAAGGTGCTCAATTCCTCCGGCGACGATGCCGCGAACGACTGGGACGCGGGCTCCGGCTGGACCGATACAACCACCTGGGACATGAACGACCCGCAATATTCCGGCGATCCATGGGATGCCGACGATCCGTGGAGCGGCTATCGCGGCGCGCCGAACGAGAATCTCGTCACTGACGTCACGCCGCTGCCGAAACTCTCCGCCGACGAGGATCCCGACACGATCGCGAACCAGCGTGGCAGCTACGTGCCTCGCCTCGCGAAAGTCACGACGCCGAAGACCGCGGATGTCGAAACCGCGTCTCCCGGCGACGGCACCGCGCCCGGCACACGCGAAGAGCCGCGCGAGCCCAGCCGCGTCAGACGAGTCGGTCCAAAGTATTTCGTCGCCCAATAAGCGGCAGCAGACGGGCAAGCTCCGGCCCGTGCTCAAGCCCCGTCAGCGCCTTTCGAAGCGGCATGAAAAGGCCCTTGCCCTTGCGGCCCGTGGCGGCCTTGAGCGCGCCTGTCCAGGACTTCCAGGTTTCCCCGTCCCACGGCTCCTCTGGCAGATGCCGCGCGGCCTCTTCGAGGAATTCGCGGTCTTCCGCCGCGATGTCCGGTTCGATCTGGCTCGAGACAATCCGCCACCAGCCTTCCACGTCCGAGACCTTTTCGATGTTTCCCGAAACCGTGTCCCACAGGGCGGAAACCTTGTCCGCCGGCACACCCATTTCGATGAGCCGGCCGGCGATCCTGTCCGCCGGCATCTCGCGCAGCAGACGGGCGTTCAGCGCGTCGAGGTCGGCGGGATCGAAGCGGGCGGGCGCCCGCGAGACGTGGGCGAGATCGAACTGCGCCGTCAGCGCGTCGAGACTGGCCATCGGCTCCACCGCATCGGAGCTTCCGATCAGCACCGCGAGGCTCGCCACCGTCATCGGCTCGTAACCCGCCTCGCGCAGTGCCGAGATCGACAGGGCGCCGGAGCGCTTGGAAAGCCCTTCGCCGGAGGCCGTCGTCAGCAGGTTGTGATGGCCGAAGACAGGCGGTGTGGCGCCCAGCGCGTGGAAGATCGCGATCTGCACCGCGGTGTTGGCGACATGGTCCTCGCCGCGGATGACATGGGTCATGGCGAAATCGATGTCATCGACAATGGAGGGCAGCGTGTAGAGGTAGGTGCCGTCCTCGCGCAGCAGCACCGGGTCGGACAGCGATGCGAGATCGACACTCTGCTCGCCCCGGCACAGATCGGACCAGGTAATTTCGGAACGACGGGTTTTGAAGGGATCGCTCTCGAAATTGGGCAGCAGGAATCGCCAGTGCGGCTTGCGCCCTTCCGCTTCCAGAGCGGCCTTTTGCTCATCGCTCAGCTTCAGTGCGGAGCGGTCGTAAATCGGCGGCAGGCCGCGGGCACGCCGCCGCTTGCGCCGACGGTCGAGTTCCTCGGGCGTCTCGAAGCAGGGATAGAGAAGCCCCGCCTGTTTCAGCTTTTCCGCTGCCTCGTCATAGAACGCGAAACGCGTCGACTGACGCTCGATGCGATCGGGCGCGATGCCGAGCCATTCGAGATCGCGGATGATGCCCAGGGCATATTCCTCGCGCGAGCGCGCCACGTCGGTGTCGTCCAGCCGCAGCACGAAGGACCCGCTCCGTTGCCGGGCGAACAGCGCATTGAACAGCGCCGTGCGCGCGTTGCCGATATGGATCTGTCCTGTGGGCGAGGGTGCGAAACGGACGGTTGCAGTCATGCTCTTTGCTGCTTGCCTTTGCTTGCAGAAATCCGTGAGCGCGTCTGATGGCGCGCACCTTGCAAACGGATCCTGCCTATGAATTCAGCTTCTACTATCGATCACCGCCGATGCAAACACGCGAGGTGCCGGAGGCGATATTGCGGCCCCCATGGGCAGGATCCGTGATCGGGATCAGGCGTCGTCGCTTATCCTTGGAGAGGGGCATGCATTCGGCCTTCTCAGAGGCTGGCCGGATAACGACATAGCGCCATTCCTCACCACGTCCTCCCCGTCATTGCCGGCTCCGAAGACGCCCCCTACCGCTTGTCGCGGAACCGGTTGGTGATCGGGTAGCGCCGGTCGCGGCCGAAGTTGCGGCTTGTGACCTTCACGCCCGGCGGGGCTTGTCGGCGCTTGTATTCGGCGACGTAGAGAAGGTTCTGGATCCGGTTGATCAGCGCCGCATCGTGGCCGCGTTCCTCGATCTGCGACACGCTCATTTCCCGCTCCACGAGGCATTCCAGAATGTCGTCCAGCACGTCGTAGGGCGGCAGCGAATCCTGGTCGGTCTGGTCGGGCCGAAGCTCGGCCGACGGCGGCTTGGTGATGATGCGCTCAGGGATCACCTCGCCTTCGGGCCCCAGCGCATCCGCCGGGCGGTGGGTGTTGCGCCAGGCCGCCAGCTTGAAGACCTCGGTCTTGTAGATGTCCTTGATCGGGTTGAAGCCGCCGTTCATGTCGCCGTAGAGCGTGGCATAGCCGACCGACATCTCCGACTTGTTGCCGGTCGTCACCAGCATCGGGCCGAACTTGTTGGAGATCGCCATCAGGATGACGCCGCGCGTGCGCGCCTGGACGTTTTCCTCCGCGACATTGGAGGCAAGACCGTCGAAGAGCGGCTTCAGCACCGCCTCGAAACCGGAGACGGCCGGCTCGATCGGCACCACGTCGTAGGCGACGCCCAGCGCCTTCGCGCAGGCTGCCGCGTCCTCCAGGCTTTCGCTCGCGGTGTAGTGATAGGGCAGCATCACGCAGCGCACCTTGTCGGCGCCCAGCGCATCCACCGCCATCGCCGCGCAGATCGCGGAATCGATGCCGCCGGAAAGCCCGAGGATCACACCGGGAAAGCCGTTCTTCATCACGTAGTCGCGAAGCCCCATGACGCAGGCGCGCCACTGCGCTTCAGCCAGTCCCGGCGCCGGCAGCCTCGTGCCGTCGACGCATTTCCAGGTGTCGCCCTCGCGCTTCCATGTGAAGGTCGCGATGTCTTCTTGAAACTGCGGCATCTGGATCGACAGCGTTCGATCGGCCTCAAGCGCGAAGGAGGCGCCGTCGAAGATGAGTTCGTCCTGTCCGCCGACCTGGTTTACGTAGACGAGCGGCAACCCGCTTTCCACCACGCGGGCGACCATCACCTGGATGCGTTCCTCGATCTTGTCGGCCCAGTAGGGCGAGCCGTTGGGCACGAGCAGGATCTCCGCTCCCGTCTCCGCAAGGCATTCGCAGACCTCGTCGTTCCAGGTGTCCTCGCAGATCGGCACGCCGATACGCAGCCCCCGGAAATCGATCGGCCCGGGCAGCGGTCCGGGTGTGAACACCCGCTTTTCATCGAAGGGGCCGTAATTGGGCAGATCGACCTTGGCGCGCACCGCCTGCACTTCGCCGCCGTCGAGCAGGCAGACGACGTTGTGGAGCTTGTCGTCGATCATCCAGGGGGCGCCGATGAGCACGGCCGGCCCGCCGTCAGCGGTTTCCTTCGCCAGATCCTCCACATGGCGGCGGCAGGCGCGCACGAAGGCCGGCTTCAAAACGAGATCCTCCGGCGGATAGCCGGAAATGAACAGTTCGGAGGTGATGAGAAGATCAGCGCCCTGCCCGGCCGCCGTCGCGCGCGCGGCGCGCAGCTTCTCGGCATTGCCAGCGAGATCGCCCAGCGTCGGGTTCAACTGGACGAGAGCGAGGCGCAGTGTATCGGTGATTGCGGTCATGATGGCGGTTCGGCCCAGTCGTCGAAAACGGTATCGGCGGAAACGAATTGTTCAACAAGCGAGATAGACGCCTGAGGCCGAAAAGGCCAGAGGGGCGGACGGGAAAGCGTGCAAAGGACTGGAAAATTCGAACGCGCCGAACGCTCTACCGGGTCTCTCGACTTGCGCCCCTCTCCCCCTTGCGGGGGAGATGTCACGCCTATGCGTGACAGAGGGGGGTAAGGCCGCTTGTTCCGAGTGTGCCGCTTTACCCCCCTCTGTCGACCTTTGGCCGACTTCTCCCCCGCAAGGGGGGAGAAGGGAGCAAGAGGTTGGCGCTCGGAGCTACATTCGCCTCACGCCGCGCGCGAGGTGTCCTGCAGCCGCATGGCCTCGGCTTCCGCCTCGCGCTCGCGGCGCTGGCGTTCCGCAATCGCCCGCAGCTTCGCCCCGTCGATGCCGGCGGCGCGGGGAAGCGGGCCGAAATATCCCGGAACGCGGATGAACGGCCGGTCCTCGGTGACGATGCGCTCGATGCGGCGGGCAAGCGCGCCCGGCGTCAGTGGCTTCTCGATGAATTCGTTGACGCCCAAGCGGGCTGCGGTCAGCGCGTGGTCGCGGCCGGAAAACGACGTCAGCATGATGACCGGAAGCATGGAGATCGGCGAGGTCGGATCGGCGCGCAAGCTGCGCATGAAATCCTCGCCTCCCATCGGCTGCATCAGCCAGTCGCAGATGATGATGTCCGGCTCTTCCCAGGCGATCTGTTCGAAGGCCTGCGTGCCGTCAGCCGCCTCCGCCACCCGTGCGCTGCCGAGCTCGCACAACACGGTGCGGATGGCATTGCGCATGAATTCGCTGTCGTCGACAACGAGAAAGCTCAGTCCGGCGAGATCGATCCCGCAGCGCATGGTGCGCCTCACTCCAACGCGTATCCTGACACAATCGTCATGCGGTTATGCCCCGTATGGCGTTGCGATCGCGTTAATCCGGGCAGGATCCGTGTTCGTGCGGACATGACGACGCCGGCCGCCTTGCGTCTTCGTTGAAAGCGGCCGGCGTCATCAAAGCTCAGTTTTACCCCTTATGCCGCCATGGCGGAGGCGGCGCCGGCGAACTGGAAGGCATCCATTCTCAGGATGCCGTATTCGGCGCTGGTGTGGACAAGCCGGCCTTGCGGATCTTCACCCGTCGCCCCAATCGCCGCCCCCATCGCCACCAGCAGCGGGAGATAGTGTTCCTCGCTCGGGTGGTTCTCGGCTCCGAAAGGTGCGCGACGGCGGTAGTCGACCAGATCCTCAACCGCCCCCTCCTCGATCCTGGTGCCCACCCAATCGGCGAATTCCTTCACCCATTGCGGCTCGGTTTCATCGATCGCGCGCATGCCGCCACCGGGAGCGCGCAGCTCATGAAGGTTGTGGGTCAGCGAGCCGGAGCCGATCACGAGCACGTTCTCGCGCGTCAGAGGCTCCAGCGCCCGCCCGAGCGCCAGATGATGCGCCGCGCCTTTGTCCGGCTGGACGGAGACCTGCACGACAGGGATGTCAGCCTGCGGGTAGAGCAGCTTCAGCGGCACCCAGGTGCCGTGATCGAAGCCGCGGCGCGGTGCAAGACGCGGTGCAAGACCGGCCTTTTCGACCAGGCCGGCGACGCGTTCGGCCAGCGCCGGATCCCCCTTCGCAGGGTAGACGATCTCGTAAAGTTCGCGCGGGAAACCGTACATGTCATAGATCATGTCCGGCGCGGGATCTGAGACGATTGTCGGCGCGTCCGCTTCGAAATGGGCGGACACGGAGACGATAGCATCGGGGCGCGGCTGGGATGCGGCATAACCGGCGAGGAAATTCCGCGCGGCTGTGTTCTGGAGAACCAGCATCGGCGAGCCGTGCGATACGAAAAGCGGATGAATGAAAGGCATGGTGACCTCCTTGACTTGCCAGAGAGATCGCATCGCCCCCTGGGCCGGTCAATGTCGCGGGCGGTGAACAGTGCGTGCACGACATGCCCGATATTCGTTCCGGATATCTCCCGTCCGGCAACCCAAAACGCCGGCCAGAGTGGTCCCCAGTCGATAAAACTGGCCTATAGCGCCTGCTCTGCCCAACTTATTTGCTCATTTGAATTATAATAAAAGACATAGCAACCTCTCATGTTTCCAAGGCTAATTTTCTATCACGTTGCTTCATTCCAATCTGAGTGATGTGACATTCCGACATTTTTGCCGTATCCCCCCTTGCATCCCGCCCGATAAACTTGCTTCTTAGTCTCAAGTTAAGGGCCGTCGCAGCGATCCGTCCCATCCATCGCGCAATGACCCGAAACCCGTGGCCCGGCCTTTCGCGGTCCGCCACCGCCTGGTGACGGTCAGCCAGCCCTCCCCCTTCGGGCCGACTGGCCGCCTCAGCCGACTTTTAAGAGCAACAAGGAATCCAAGACGATGAATCGGACGAGTGTCAGCATTTTCGGTGCCGGACTTCTGGCCATGGCGTTTGCCGTCCCCGCCCAGGCGATCGAATATCCGATCGGCGAGCCGCAGGAAGCCGGCGGTTTGGAAGTCGCCGCCGTCTACCTGCAGCCGATCGTCATGGAGCCGGCCGGCATGATGCGCCCTGCGGCGGAGTCCGACGTCCACCTGGAAGCCGACATCCACGCGCTGGCAGACAACAAGAACGGTCTGGCCGAGGGCGAGTGGGCGCCGTATCTCAACATCGAATACACGCTCACCAAGGAAGACAGCGGCGAGACACAGTCCGGCCCGCTGATGCCGATGGTCGCCAATGACGGTCCGCACTACGGCGACAACATCAAGCTCATGGGCCCGGGCAAATACAAGCTCACCTTCAAGATCGCCGCGCCGGGCAAGGAGTTCGGCCGTCACGTCGACAAGGAGACCGGCGTCGCCCCGTGGTTCGAGCCATTCACGACGGAGTACGAGTTCGTGTTCTCCGGCGTCGGCAAGAAGGGCGGCTACTGAGCCAGCGCCTGTTCCACAGACAAGGGCCGGCACCCGACAGGTGCCGGCCTCCCCCAATCCCGCCGGCAGCAGACCTCATGACACATTCGCTCCACCTTCTCAGATCCGCCGTTTCAGGACTCCTCGCGGCCCTCATCGGCATTGCCGTTCCAGGCGTCGTCCCGGCATCGGCCGACGAGATGAAGACTTACGACATGGAACTGAAGGACGGCGTGATCACACCGCAGACGCTTGAGGTGGAAGCCGGCACGACCTTCAAGATCATCGTGCGCAACACCGGCACGACGCCGGCCGAATTCGAAAGCCTCCGGCTTCGCAAGGAAAAGGTGCTCGGCCCCGGCGTGACATCTTTCGTGGTCATCCGCCGCCTGTCGTCCGGCACCTACAAGTTCTACGACGAATTCCACATGGATCAGGAGAGCGCCAACGGCGTGATTATCGCCAAGTGACGATTGTCATCAGCCCAATGACGCAGGTACGGCCTCTATGACCACACAGATATTGTTCATCGTCTGGCGCGAGAGCGTCGAAGCGCTGCTGGTGATCGGCATCCTGAATGCCTGGATCACCCACAACGCGGCCTATTCCGCCGGCAGGCGCTATCTTTGGGGCGGGGTCCTTGCGGGCCTCGCCGTGGCGATCGTGCTGGCCTACGGCCTGCTCGAGGCCTCCGCCGTCATGTCGGGCGAAAGCCTCGAATACTTCCAGGCGGCACTGGTACTGATCGCCGCCGGGCTCATCGTGCAGATGGTCTTCTGGATGCGCAAACACGGCCGCCAACTCAAGCGTGAGCTGCAGCAGGGCGTGGAAAGCGCGGCTGAGAGCGGGCGCTGGTGGACGGTGACGATCCTTGCGGCAATCGCCGTCGCGCGCGAGGGCAGCGAAACGGTGGTCTTTCTCTATGGCATGTTCGCCGCAGGCCCGGCCGTTTCCACCTGGACCGTCGTCGGTGCGTCGGCCGCCGGCTTCGCGCTGGCGTTGCTCACCTACGGCGTGCTGCAGCTCGGCGGCAGGGTGCTTTCCTGGCGGCTGTTCTTCTCGGTGACCGAGGCGATGCTGTTGCTGCTCGCCTGCGCGCTGTTCACCACCGGCATCGGCGACCTCGCCTCGCTCGGACTGATCCCCTACATGGATCCGGTCTGGGATACGTCGTTCATCCTCGACGACATGAGCCGGTTCGGCGGCATCGTCGCCTCGCTCACCGGCTACCGTGCCATGCCGGACCCGGCGACAGTCACGGTCTGGGTGGTCTTCTGGGGCGGCGTCGCGCTGCTGTTCGCCCGGGCCAAGCGCGTCAACAAGGCCGGGGAGGCAGCACCAGCGACGGCGGCCACCCAATGAGCACCACCATCTACATCCGGGATATGGGCCTCGACGGACCGGCCAGAACCCGGCCACGGCTTGCCGCGGTCGGGCTTTGGCTGCGTCGCCACCAGCGTTTCATCCGCGTCGTGCAATGGTGCATTGTCGCCATCTACGCGACGCTGCTGATCGTCCCCACCCTGCTGCCGCTGCCACCGCTCGCCGCCCATATCTGGAACAATCTGACAGTCTTCGCCGAGTTCGTGTTCTGGGGCATCTGGTGGCCGGGCGTGCTGCTCTCCATCGTGCTGTTCGGCCGGCTGTGGTGCGGCACCATGTGCCCGGAAGGCGCCTTGTCCGAATTCGCCAGCCGGCACGGCCGCAAGCGCTCGGTGCCGCGCTGGATCCGCTGGTCGGGCTGGCCCTTCGTCGCCTTCGCGTGCACCACGCTCTACGGCCAGATGATTTCCGTCTACCAGTACCCTCTTCCCGCGCTGCTGATCCTGGGCGGTTCCACGGCGGCGGCGATCGGCATCGGCTACATGTACGGCAACGACAAGCGCGTGTGGTGCCGCTACCTGTGCCCGGTTTCCGGCGTCTTCGGCCTGCTCGCCAAGCTCGCCCCCTTCCATTACGCGGTGGATCGCACCGCGTGGGATGCGTGCGGGAGCCAAAGTCCCGCGCGCGAGCCCTTCAACTGCGCGCCGCTGGTGGCCGTTCGCACCATGGAAAGCGCATCGGGCTGCCACATGTGCGGTCGATGCGCGGGCTTTCGCGATGCCGTCAATCTGGAGGCGCGCTCGCCGAATGCCGAGATCGTCGAGGTCTCGGGCCGCAGCGCCACCCATTGGGACAGCCTTCTGGTCATCTTCGGCATGCTGGGCATCGCGACGGGCGCGTTTCAGTGGTCGTCGAGCCCGTATTTCGTCACCATCAAGCAGGCCCTCGCCACCTGGTTGGTCGAACACGGCATCATCTGGCCGCTTCAGACGAGCATGCCCTGGTGGATCCTGACCAACTACCCCGCCCAGAGCGACGTGATGACGGTGCTCGACGGGACGGTGTTCCTGATCTACGTCTTCGCGGTCGCCATCGCCATTTCCGCCATCATCGGCGCGTGCCTTGCCGCCGGCGTGCTCATCACGGGGCGGTGGAGCGCGAAGAGCTTTCATCACCTCTCGCACGCGCTCATTCCGCTGGCCGCCTGCGGGCTGATCCTGGGGCTCTTCTCCACCACGGTGACGATCATCACCGCCGATGGCTTCTCGCTGTCGTGGCTGTCGGAAATCCGCGCATTGTCGATTGCAGGAACCTTCGCGTGGTCGCTCTGGCTTGCGGCCCGCATCTTCCACGCGCGCTGCGGCTCGTCCGCCCGCACCGCGCTTGCGACCGCGCTCTTCGCGGTGGCCATGGCCGCGCCCGTCACGGCGTGGTCGTTCCTGTTCTGGATCTGGTGAACGGCGCATATCCGCCGTTCCCCTCGCCAGCCGGGCTTGCCGGGGTTTTTCAAGGGACCCCGGAGGTTTGAGACCCGGCCCGCCAAAAGCGCCTGTCCCCCAGACGCGAAACGGCCCGTCGTTCGCAAGAGCGGCGGGCCGATTGGTATCAGTCAAGAACACCGGCACAGAGATGCCGTATCCGCCCCCTCTCCCATAGGGAGAGGGCCGGGGTGAGGGGGGTCGAGCTACCGAGGATACGGAGATATCTCCCCCCCTCACCCGGCGCATGCGCGCCGACCTCTCCCCATGGGAGAGGTGATTGACCGCAACCGCTTCAGCAGACCGGCAACAAACTGCGGCGTAGGCATCTACCACGAGGCCGCCCTCGCGCACGGCCCCCACACATGAAAACGGCCCGCCATCCTCGGGGGATGACGGGCCGCTCATTCATCTCAATCCATTCCGGACCTTTACGAAACCACCGCCACCTCGGCGCTGCGGTCCTCGCGTTCCTTCTTGATGTTCTCCGCCACCAGGAAGGCCAGCTCCAGCGCCTGATCGGCGTTGAGGCGCGGGTCGCAATGGGTGTGGTAGCGCGCCGAGAGATCGTCCTCGGAAATCGCGCGCGCACCGCCGGTGCATTCCGTCACCGCCTTGCCGGTCATCTCGATGTGGATGCCGCCGGGGTGCGAGCCCTCGGCCCGGTGGACGGCGAAGAAGGCTTCAACCTCGCCCAGAACCCGCTCGAAGGGCCGTGTCTTGAAGCCGGTCGCGGCCTTGATCGTGTTGCCGTGCATGGGATCGCACGACCACACCACCTTGCGGCCTTCCCGCTCCACCGCGCGCACCAGCGCCGGCAGGTGATCATAGACCTTGTCGGCGCCGAAGCGTGCGATCAGCGTCAGACGGCCGGCCTCGTTGGCCGGGTTCAGGATGTCGATCAGCTTCAGCAGGTCGTCCGGCTCCATCGAAGGGCCGCACTTCAGGCCGATCGGGTTCTTGATGCCACGACAGAACTCCACATGCGCGTGGTCCGGCTGGCGGGTGCGGTCGCCGATCCAGACCATGTGGCCCGAGGTCGCGTACCAGTCGCCGGAGGTCGAATCGATGCGGGTCATCGCCTGCTCGTAGCCGAGCAGCAGCGCCTCGTGCGAGGTGAAGAAATCGGTCGAGCGCAACTGCGGGGCGCTGTCGGGATCGACGCCGCAGGCCCGCATGAAGTCGAGCGCCTCGGAAATCCGGTCGGCGATCGACTGGTAGCGGCCGGCCTGCGGGCTGTCCTTGACGAAGCCCAGCATCCACTGATGCACATGGTCGAGGTTGGCGAACCCACCCTGCGCGAAGGCGCGGATCAGGTTCAGCGTCGCGGCGGACTGGCGATAGGCCATTTCCTGGCGCGCCGGATCGGGTATCCGGTCAGCCTCGGTGAAGTCGATGCCGTTGACGATATCGCCGCGATAGCTCGGCAGCTCCACGTCGCCGATCTTTTCCATCGGCGCGGAGCGCGGCTTGGCGAACTGGCCGGCGATGCGGCCGACCTTCACCACCGGCGAGGCCGCCGCATAGGTGAGCACGACGGCCATCTGGAGAAAGACGCGGAAAAAGTCGCGGATGTTGTCCGCGCGATGCTCGGCAAAGCTCTCGGCGCAATCGCCGCCCTGCAGCAGGAAGGCGCGGCCTTCCGCCACTTCCGCCAGCTGCTTCTTCAGCTTGCGCGCCTCACCGGCAAAAACCAGCGGCGGGTAGGTTGCGAGTTTTGCCTCGACAGCCTCGAGCGCCGTCTTGTCGGGATAATCGGGCACCTGCTGAATAGGCCGAGACCTCCAGGTTTCCGGTGTCCACTTCTCCGCCATAACCTTCTCCTGATCCACAAACGGTCGCGGCCAACTCCTCCGCGCAGCCGGCGCCCCGGACGTTGCAACGCCCCAACGGAACGCGCATACCGATACGGCACCTTTGTCGCTTTTGCGCACGACCTTCGCGGGTTATACACGGCGGGCCAATTCAAGGCCACCGCTTATGACGGCTCAACCCAGCAAACGGCCAGGCAGGGCGACGGGATGAAACTGGAACACGAACATACCCCCGCCGCCATCGCGCGGAGGCTGGGGCAAGGTCCGAGCGTCAACTACCTGCGCGACTGGGTCTATGGCGGCATCGACGGTGCGGTGACGACGTTCGCCATCGTCGCCGGCGTGGTCGGTGCCGAGCTTTCCGCCGGCATCGTGCTGATCCTCGGGCTTGCCAACCTGCTGGCCGACGGCTTTTCCATGGCGGCGGCGAACTATTCCGGCACCAAGACCGAGGTCGACGACTACCACCGCCTGCATGCCATGGAAGAACGCCACATAGCCCGTGAACCGGAGGGAGAGCGCGAGGAGATCCGCCAGATCTTCCGCGCCAAGGGCTATGCGGGCGAGGATCTGGAGACCCTGGTGACGCTGATCACGTCGCAGCGCCAGACCTGGATCGAGACCATGCTGTCGGAGGAATTCGGCCTCGCCACGACGCTGCGCTCGCCGCTCAAGGCCGCTGCCTCCACGCTCGCCGCCTTCGTGATCTTCGGCTCCGTGCCGCTCATGCCCTTCGTGTTCGCAAGCGGTGCCGGCTCGGCGGAACTGTCGCTTGCCATGACGGCGGTGGTGTTCTTTGCCATCGGCTCGATGAAAAGCCGCTGGTCGACCCAGAGCTGGTACGCATCGGGGCTGGAAACGCTGAGCATCGGCCTTGCGGCCGCCGGCATCGCCTGGGTGATCGGCTACGCGCTGCAGGGGTTTGCCGCCTGAGCCAGAGGCGAGACCGGCGCAAGGGCGGTCTCAGATGCAGCGCGCCCCGGCCTCGCGCAACACCTCGTCGAAGAGCACGCGGGTTTCGTCATCGATCGTCACTGCGCGCGGATAGAGCGGGGACTGACGGTCGGGCCGGATCGGCACGTGCCAGCCGCGCGTCGTTTCCACGAAATCGCGCACGCCCGCCTCGCCCCAGTGCTTCAGGAAACCCGCCAGCACGCAATCGACGTAGGATTGCAGGATCGGATGATCCGCGTCGCCCCAGCGATAGTGCTCGGCGCGCGCGGTGTAGACGAACCCCGGCACTTCCAGCGGCGTTTCCGCATCGCCCCGGAAGGCCCCTTCGGCAAGATCGCAGCGTTCGTAGCGCCATTCGCGTTCATCGAGCGCGGCGAGCCCGTCGCGATGCTCGCGCACCATCACACCGGCGACCTCGGCACCCGGCTCCGGCCGCACGGTGAGGCTGCACACCCCGCCATAGGCGGTCGGCCCGGATATGCGCCACTCGCGCACCCAGCCCGAAAGCCGGCCCGGAACCGCCACGCCCCCGGGCGCACGCGTGTCGTTGTTCACCAGCGAGCCGTAGCCGAAATAGAAGATCGTGTCGGTCATGGGCAGGCAACATGTCGGGCACGGCAAGCTGATGCAAGAGCCGCGCGCGGACGGATAGGCGGAGCCCCGCCCCCTTCACCCGACCGGCAAAACGTCCTAGAGCGCTTTCCGTTCAGACGGAATCGTCTGAACGACAAGAAATCGCTCCAGATCAATACCTTGAGCATATCCTTATCGATCAGTTTGGTTCAATCTGATCGGGATATGCTCTAGCCTCGCCTCCCCGCCTTGTCCCGACGGAGTTCCCGTGCCTCTCGATATCGATCACCTGCGCCGCGAAACCCCCGGCTGCGCCCATGTCCTGCATTTCAACAACGCCGGCTCCTCGCTGCCGCCCACCCCCGTGCTCGATGCCGTGACCGGTCATCTCCGGCGCGAGGCGGAGATCGGCGGCTACGAGGCCGCAGCGGAGGCCAATAGCGCGCTGCGCGATTTTTATGCCGCGGCGGCCGACCTCGTCGGCGGCAAGCCGCATGAAATCGCCTTCATCGAGAACGCCACGCGGGCCTGGGACATGGCCTTCTATGCCATCCCCTTCAAACCCGGCGACCGGGTGATCACGGCGCGCGCCGAATACGTGTCCAACTACGTCGCGCTGCTGCAGATGAAGGCGCGCGCCGGCATCGAGATCGACATCATCGACAACGACGCGACCGGTCAGGTGGATCTGGCCGCGCTGGAAGCCGCGATCACGCCGCGCACGCGGCTGATCTCGCTGACGCATGTGCCCACGCAGGGCGGGCTGGTGAACCCGGCGGCGGAGGTCGGCGCCATCGCGCGCCGGCATGGCATCCTCTACCTGCTCGATGCCTGTCAGGCGGTCGGCCAGTTGCAGATCGACGTCGCAACGATCGGCTGCCACATGCTGTCGGCGACGGGCCGGAAATACCTGCGCGGCCCGCGCGGCACGGGCTTTTTGTGGGCTTCAGACAAAATCGTCGCCGATCTGGAGCCGCCCTTCGTCGATCTTCAGGCCAGCGACTGGCTGTCGGAAACGGAATATTGCCTGAAGGAGGACGCGACGCGCTTCGAGACCTGGGAGCGCTTCGTCGCCGGGCAGATCGGCCTCGGCCGCGCGATCCGCTACGCGCTCGATCTCGGCATGGCCGACATCGAGGCACGGGTGAAGGCGCTGGCGGAAACGCTGCGGGCGGAGCTTTCGCAGATCCCGGGCGTCAACGTCCATGATCTGGGGGCGGAGCGTTGCGGTATCGTGACGTTTTCGAAGGCGGACGAGGAACCGCTGGCGATCCGCGAACGGCTCCGGGCGCGCAACATCAACATCACCCACACGCAGGCGCGATCCTCGCGTCTCGACCTGCCGACGCGCGGGCTGGAGGCACTCGCTCGCGCCTCCGTTCACTATTACAACACGGAGGAAGAGATCGAGCGCTTCTGCCGGGCCGTGGCGGATGGGCGGTAGGTGAAGCAAAGCGGCAATAGAGCGGCTTCGCTTCGGAAAAGAGAAACAGGAGCGCTTCGCGCCGCTGATTTGCTGGATTCCGGATCAGCGTTCGGCTTTGCCTCACTTGTCCGGAATGAGGGCAAGCAATGCTCGCCCGGGCTTGAGGCTTCAACTCTCCCCTCGCTCCCTCATTCCGGGCGGTCTGCCGCGAAGCGGCATGGCCAGACCCGGAATCCAGCGCGAGAAGCGCGCCCGCAAGGGCGCTCCGCTTCTCTCCCGCCCTATTCGGCGGCCGCGCGGCGGTGCTGTTCGGCGGGTTCGCGCATGGTGACGAGCTCTTCGGCGGCGGTGGGGTGGACCGCCATGGTGGCGTCGAAGTCTGCCTTGGTGGCACCCATCTTCAAGGCGATGCCGAGCACCTGGGAAAGCTCGCCCGCATCGGGGCCCAGCACATGCACGCCCAGAACCCGATCGGTATCCGCATCCACCAGGATCTTCATCACCATCTTCTCGTCGCGGCCCGACAGCGTGTGGCGCATCGGGCGGAAGATCGAGCGGTACACATCGACATTGGCATAGGCGGCGCAGGCCTCGCGCTCGGTCAGCCCGACGGTGCCGATTTCCGGCTGCGAGAAGACCGCCGTCGGGATCAGCGAATGATCGACGGTGCGCGGGTTCTTGCCGAAGACCGTGTCGGCGAAGGCATGGCCCTCACGGATGGCGACCGGCGTCAGGTTCACCCGGTCGGTGACATCGCCGATGGCGTAGATCGAAGGCACGTTGGTGCACGAATTCTCGTCGACCTTGATCTCGCCCTTGCCGCCAAGCTCCACGCCGGCCGTCTCCAGGCCCAGCCCGTCAGTGTTCGGCCTGCGGCCGATAGCGAACATGATCTGGTCCGCCTCGATGGCGGCGCCCTGGCGCAGGTGGCCCTTCAGCGTGCCGTCGGACTGGCGCTCGATCTTCGTGAAGACCTCGCCGCAAAGGACGCGGATGCCCTTCTTCTCCATCTCGTTGTGGACGGCGGAACGCAGGTCGTCGTCAAAACCGCGCAGGATCTCCTCGCCGCGATAGACGAGCGTCGTCTCCGCACCAAGGCCCGCGAAAATGCCGGCGAATTCAACCGCGATATAGCCGCCACCGGCAATAGCGATGCGCTTGGGAAATTCGGAAAGATGCAGCGCCTCGTTGGAGGTGATGGTGTGCTCCACCCCTTCCACCGTATCGTCGAGATAGGGTCGCCCGCCCGTCGCCACGAGGATATACTTCGCGCTGACCGTGCGATTGACGGCCTTCAGCCGCACCTCATGCGGACCGACGATCTCCGCCCGCGTGTCGTGCAGTTCGACGCCCGAACGCTTCAGGTTGCGCCGGTAGATGCCCTCAAGCCGGGCTATCTCCTGGTCCTTGCTGGCGATCAGTTTCTTCCAGTCGAACGAGGTTTCGCCGACATGCCAGCCGAAGCCCTTCGCGTCCTCGAAATGTTCCGAATACTGGGACGCGTAGACCAGCAGCTTCTTCGGGACGCAGCCTCGGATGACACAGGTGCCGCCATAGCGGTATTCTTCCGCGATCGCCACCCGGGCGCCGTGGGTGGCCGCGATACGGGCCGCGCGCACGCCGCCCGAGCCCGCACCGATCACAAAGAGGTCGTAGTCGTAATCCGCCATTGCCGGCTCCATTCAAACGTCCGCGCCGCGCGACAGACGCTGCCGGCGCATTCTCAAGACATGAGCGCCGTGCAAGGGACCGGCGAGCGACGCCGGCCCGCACGACACATGGTCCAGACATAGGAGACGAGCAACCCGGCCGCCAGCAGCGGCCCCGTCATGCTAAAGGACCCGCCAGCGGCGGCCGCATCAAGTCATCGGCCGCCAGCAGCGACCGGGCCCGATTTCCGGCCCTGCCCCCATCCGGCCCCACCCCCGGGGCGCGAGATCAGAACTGGTAGCCGCGCTTGTTCAGCTCTTCACGCACGCGCGTCACCATTTCGGTGGAGATCACGTCGCCCCACTGCTTGGCCGCGCCGATGGAAAGCGCCGTCAGTTCAGGCCCGAGCGAGGCAAACTTCTTGCCGACCGGCGACTGGTAGAAGGCGGCGATCTCGTTCAGTTCCTCGGTAGAGAAGCGGCGCGCCCACACTTCCATGATCGTGCGGTCGAGTTCCGGACGACGGTTGGCGAGCTTCATCGCCACCTCGTTCGTCACTTCGTCGATCACGTTGGTCGCGGACGGATTGGTGCGGATGAACAGCGTGCGGGTCTTGTCGGCGATCACCGGCAGGATGTCATCGAAGGAACGGAAAGCGTTGCCGCCCTCGATCGCGGCACGTGCCGCGGCCATGTGCTCCTTGGTGAAGGTCTCCTGGTCGCCGGCGGCCGCGTTGCCGGAATTCTGATTCTGGGTCTGCGCCATGACCGGCGCGGCAAAAGCCAGGCTTGCGGCAAGCGTGACGGCGGCGAAACCGCCCGTCAGGCAGGAATGGATCGAACGCGTCATGTCTTTCTCCGTTAGTTCGTCTCGTCGGCCGTCGCGACCGCGATCTGGCGCACGCCGGAAGGGCCCGCCACGTAGGCGGCCTTGGCCAGGCCGATGAAAAGTCCGTGTTCCACGACGCCGGGAATGGCGGCGAGGCGGTCGGCCAGACCGGACGCATCCGGCAGCCGGCCCCAATGGGCATCAAGAATGTAGTGTCCGCCGTCGGTCACCAGCGGCGAACCGTCAGCGGCCATGCGCAGCACGACCTCGCCCTTGAGCGACAACGCATCCGCCACCTTCACGACAGCGCGCCGGGTGGCTTCGAGGCCGAAGGGCATCACCTCGATCGGCAGCGGGAAGCGGCCGAGCGTCTCGACAAGCTTGCTGTCGTCGGCGATCACCACCATGCGTCTGGAGGCGGCCGCCACGATCTTCTCGCGCAGGAGTGCGGCGCCGCCACCCTTGATGAGCTGCAGGCGGGCATCGAGTTCGTCGGCCCCGTCCACCGTCAGGTCCAGTTCCGGCGTCTCGTCGAGCGTCGTCAGCGGAACGCCCAACTCGCGGGCAAGCGCTGCCGTGCGCTCCGAGGTCGGCACGCCGATGATATCGAGCCCGCCGGCCACCTTTTCCGCAAGGGCACGCACGAAGAACTCGGCCGTCGACCCGGTGCCGATCCCGAGCCGCATGCCCGACCGCACTTCCTCAAGCGCCGCCATGGCAGATGCGCGCTTCAACTCGTCGCTCATTTCACCTCCACGCCACCCGCCGCGCAGGGCGGATCGGACAAGCGGATAAGACAAAGGGACTCCACCCGGTTTCCGCGCCTCGCTTTGCGGTCGCGTCCGGGTGAAGCCGGATTCTGGCTTTTTGACGACACCGCACGAGGGTGTCGGCGGCTGAATAGCATGGCAGAGCCGGACAGGCCACAGTTTGAATGGCTTGTTGACTATCTTGCGCACAAGCGCGCCGGCATGTCCAAGACGCGGGTTCCCGCCCGTCGGTGCCCGCTTGCGATGATATCCGACCCGGAAACCGACAGGGCGCGATTCCCGACGACCGCCCGCGGCGGCGAACAGCGAAACGGATGGGCAGGCGATCAAGCTTTCGTCATCTTCGCCATTCGCCCGCCGGCTATGGCCCGCAACCAGACAAGCGCACAGCCCCCTCCACAATGCACCACACCCGTCCGTGAGGATGGTCATCCACGCGTCCGCACTGTTACTGTTACCACCCAGACTTTCGACTTATCGCAATGCACAATACATGTTTTTAACATACGTATTATTTACGGTTTACGAATACTTCATCAACGTCATGGAAATATGAATTCACAGATTATCTGAACACATACTCCAGGAGGGGAAAATGGCTTCCCGCGCGTTCGGCATTCCGGGATTTTCCCGAAAACGCTCCGGCAGCGACCACAGCCCGGCACGACAGGACGAGACGGATGCCAACATCGACGCGCGGGAGACGCTGGACGAGGAGCCGGCGCGCGAAGCCGCAGCCGACATCTCCGAGACCTTCGACCTGATCGAGGCCGACCTCGCCGTCGCGGCGCGCTCAATCGTTTCCAGCGCGGGCGCGGTAAAGGATCAGATCGACGACCAGACCCGCATCATTTCCGGCATCCGGTCCGATACGACCCAACTCTCGGCACGCTCTTCGGAGGCCACCGCCAACGCCTCGCAGCTTGCCGAGGCAATCGAGGAACTGACCAAGACCAGCCGCGAGATCGGCGCGCAGGTGGCCAACACCACGACGCTCGCCGACAAGGCCGGCGGAATCGCCTCGCAGGCGAATGACGGCGTCACCGAACTGCGCAGCGCGGTGCAGAAGATCGCCGACGTGGTCTCGATGATCTCCGCGGTCGCCAAGCAGACAAACCTTCTGGCCCTCAACGCCACCATCGAGGCGGCGCGCGCGGGCGAGGCCGGCAAGGGCTTTGCCGTCGTCGCCAACGAGGTCAAGCAGTTGTCGGAGCAGACCCAGCGCGCGACCGACGAGATCAGCGCCAACATCTCGCAGTTGCAGGTGACCGCGGAAGGCTCGATCGAGGCGGTCAACCTGATCATCGGCGTCATCGATGAGATCCGGCCGAGTTTCGTCTCGGTCGCTGGCGCGGTGGAGGAGCAGGTCGCCACCACCGACGAGATCGGCCGCTCGGCCCACATGACGGCGGACTTCGTGCGCGAGGTCTCCGAACGCGTCGCCGCCATTTCCACGGCGACGGATGCCGCTGACGAGACCGGCACGCAGATCACCGAGGCCAGCACCCGCATGACCGGCCTGACCGAGGCGCTTTCCACGCGTTTCACCATGCTGATCCGCCAGACACGGGCCGGGAACCGCCGGCGGCACGACCGCTTTCCCGTCGACCTGCAAGGCCGGCTGGAAGGCGCGGGATTCGAATTGACCGTGCGCACGCTCGACATTTCCGAAGGCGGCGCGCTTTTGAAGATGCCGGAGGACCGCACGGTTGCGGTGGGCACGCGGGCGGTCCTGGAGCTCAAGGGGGCGGGAAGGCTTCCCATCACCATCGTAGGCACGAGCACGCTTGGGCTTCATTGCGCCTTTGGCGAGCTCGACGAGGCGGCCCGCGCCGGCCTCGGCACCCTGATCGAGCGGGTCCGTTCGGAGAACGAAGGGTTCATCAACGCCGCGAAGGAGACCGCGGCGAAGATCGAGGCGGCGTTGACCCAGGCCGTGCAATCGGGGCGGCTCGACATCGAGGCGCTTTATGACACCGATTACCAGCCGGTGCCCGGCAGCGATCCGCAGCAGGTGACGACGCGAGGGCTCGGCGTTCTGGAGGAGATCCTCCCGCCGCTGCAGGAACGTCTTCTGGACGCCTCGAAGGCGCAAGGCATGACATTCTGCGTCGCCGTCGACCGCAACGGCTACCTGCCGGTCCACAACCGTATCTATTCGCACCCTCAAAAGCCGGACGATCCGGTCTGGAATGCCGCCAACTGCCGCAATCGACGGATCTTCGACGACCGCGCCGGCCTTTGCGCGGCACGCAACACCCGGCCTTTCCTGATCCAGTCCTACCCGCGCGACATGGGCAATGGCCAGATCGTGTGGATGCGCGAGATCGACGTGCCGCTGCACGTCTTCGGCCGCCACTGGGGCGGCTTCCGCACCGCCTACAAGTTGTGAGGGTGTGGACGCAGTAAGGGAATTGGAGCGGCTTCGCCGCGACTTCTTGCGCTGGGTTCCGGGTCTGGCCATGCCGCTGCGCGGCAGACCGCCCGGAATGAGGGCGTGTGTGGGACGCTTGAAGCCCACCACGACCTCCCTCATTCCGGACAAGCGAGGCGAAGCCGAACGCCGATCCGGAATCCAGCGCAACAAGCGCGGCGAAGCCGCTCCATTCCCCTCTCCCTTCTCCCTCTTCTCTTCCCCCTCGCCGCGCCCTAAATCCCCCGTGGCGCCCCTTGCGCCCCGCCGGCAAACCGGGTAGCCCCGAATACCCTGCCCTTTCCCGCCGTTTTCCGGAGTATGCGCCTTGCCCGCCCCTATTCTCGTTTTCGATCTCGACGGCACGCTGGTCGATACAGCGCCCGATCTGCTGGCATCCCTCAACACGGTTCTTGAAGCCCGCTCGCTGGGGCCGATCCCGATGGATGGGTTGAGCAAGCTCGTCGGACAGGGCGCGCGCGTCATGCTGCAACGCGGCTTCGACATGGCGGGCGAGCATCTCGATCCGGCCGAGATGGAAGTCCTGTTCAGCGCCTTTCTGGAGCACTATTCGCAAAACATCGCGGTCGCCAGCCGCCCCTTTCCCGGTATGGAAACCGCGCTCGACCGGTTCTCGGAGGCCGGCTGGAAACTCGCGGTTTGCACCAACAAGCTGGAGGGGCTGGCGCGCAAGCTGCTGGAAGAACTCGGCATGACCAGCCGGTTCGCGACCATCATCGGCGGCGATACCTTCGCAAAGCCCAAGCCCGATGCCATGCCGATCCTGGGTGCGATCGACCGGTGCGGTGGCGATCCGTCCCGCGCGCTGATGGTGGGCGATTCCATCACCGACATCGATGCCGCGCGCGCCGCGCGCATTCCCGTCATCGCCGTCGATTTCGGCTACACGCCCGTCCCGGTCACCGAACTGGGCCCGGACCGCGTGATCTCGTCCTTCGACGCGCTGTGGCCGGCCGTCCAGGATCTCGCCGGCACCGAGACGGCGCAAGCGTAAAGGCCCCGTTTTTTTTGCCTGGCTTCTTCCTTCACCCCCCGCTCGGGCCCCGCGCATCCCTGATCGCCTGCCAGATCCTTTCGGGCGTCACCGGCATGTCGATATGGGCGATGCCGCAAGCGGCAAGCGCGTCCATGATGGCGGAGACGATGCAGGGCAGCGCGCCCACCGTGCCGGCCTCGCCCGCGCCCTTGACGCCCAACGGATTGACCTTCGTCGGCACCGCGTGGGTAATCACCTCGATCATCGGCAGGTCGTCGGCACGCGGCATCCGGTAATCCATGAAGGAACCGGTGACGAGCTGGCCCGTGCCTTCCTCGAAGACCACAGCCTCCCCCACCGCCTGCGCGTAGCCCTGCGCCACGCCGCCATGGATCTGCCCCTTGACGAGCGCCGGGTTCACGACCGTCCCCACATCATCCACCACCGTATAGGCGACGACCTCGGTACGGCCCGTTTCCGGATCGATCTCGACTTCCGCGACGTGGCAGCCATTGGGGAAGGTGGCGTTTTCCGGTGCCTCCCAGGCATCCGCCGAAAGCCCTGACGGATCGGCGGCGGCAAGCGCGTGCAGGGCGACGGCCCTGTCCGTTCCCGCGATGCGGAATTCGCCCGCCTCGAAGGTGATATCGCCCGGCGCAGCCTCCAGATGATCCGCCGCCTTGGCCAGCGCCCGACGCTTGACCTCCTCGGCCGCGCGAAACAGCGCCGTGCCGCCCGAGCCCATGGTGCGCGAACCGAAGGTGCCGGTGCCACGCGCCACCGCGTCCGTATCGCCGGTGACGACCTCCAGCCGGTCGCGGTCAAGACCGAGAAAATCGTGGGTCATCTGCGCGAAAGTGGAGCGCGTGCCCTGCCCCACGTCCTGACCGCCGATCAGCACCATCGCCTTGCCCGTCTCGTCGAACCTTATCTCGGCAAATTCTGAAAACGGTTTGCCGAAGGGCCCGCCGGCGATCTCGACCGGATTGGCGATGCCGATGCCGCGCAAGAGCCCGTTCGCCGCGCTTTGCGCCTTTCGCGCGTCAAAGCCCGCCCAGTCGGCCGCCTCCAGCGCGCTGTCGAGCACGGCGGGGAAATCGCCACAGTCATAGGTGTAGGTGAGCCCCGTCCGAAAGGGCATCTCGTCAGGCGCGATCATGTTGCGGCGGCGCAAGCTCACCCGGTCGATGCCGGTCTTTTGCGCCGCCAGATCGATCAGCCGTTCGATGATGTAGGTCGCCTCCGGCCGCCCCGCACCGCGATAGGGCGTGGTCGGCTGGGTATGGGTGTGGATTCCGAAAACCTCGACCGCGATCGTCGGCGTGCGGTAGACGCCGGCCAGTCCGCCGACATTGCCGATCGCCGAAGTCGGCGTGTTGCGGTTGAAATAGGCCCCCTGATTGGCGAGCGTCCTCACCTTCACCGCCAGAAACCGGCCGTCCGCATCAAGTGCAAGCGCCGCATGGCTGACCTGATCGCGGGCGTGCGGATCGCCCTGGAAGGCCTCGTTGCGGCTGGAAAGCCAGCGCACCGGCCGGCCGAGCCGTTTGGCAAGCCACAGCACCAGAACGTATTCCGGCAAGGGCGCGTTCTTCATGCCGAAGGAGCCACCCACATCATGCGTGACGAGGCGCAGCCGGTCGGGCGCGATGTTCATCAGGCCCGCCGTGTAATCGCGCACCGCATGGGTGTTCTGCACGCCGACATGGAGGGTGAAGCGGTCAGCGTCCGCGTCATGAAGCGCTATGGCGCTGCGCGGCTCGATCGGCGAGGCGACAAGACGGGAAATGCGCAGGTCGGCCTCCACCGTAAACGCGGCCCTGGCGAAGGCGGCGTCGGCGGCCTCCATGTCGCCCACCCTGTGCACGTAGGCGACGTTGTCCGCCACCTCGTCCCACACGGCGGGCGCGCCATCCCTGACGGCCTCGGCCACATCGGTCACGGCGGCGAGGTCCTCGTAATCGACAAGGATCGCCTCGCGCGCCTCCTCCGCCTGAAGCGCCGTCTCGGCCACCACAGCGGCCACGATGTCGCCGACGAAGCGGGTGCGCTCCTCGCAGATCATAGCGTAGGGCGGGTGAAAAAGCGGGCTGCCATCCGCACGCTTGACGGGCGCGATGGTGGAGATGGTGCCGAAGCCGGCCTCGCGCACATCCCTACCCGTGACGATAGCCAGCACGCCGGGCATTTCGCGCGCGGCGGCGCAATCGATCCCCGTTATGCGGGCCGAGGCGAAGGGTGCGCGCACGAAGGCCATGTGCGCTTCGTTGTCGAAATGAAGATCGTCATTGTAGCGGCCGCGGCCGGCCACCAGACGGTTGTCTTCCTCCCGGATCCACTGCGGGTCGGGCTTCGTGACGGGGTCGATCATGGCAGATCCGCTCCACAGTGGGCGTTGTGGTTCGAGAGGGGCACGGTCCGACTTACCTGTGGCAGGCATGGCCGCTCGCCCAGGGTAAGGCTTCAAACTGAAGCATTAACCATGCTTATCGTTAAAGTTTTAACCGTTCGGGACCAGAGTCCAGGCCATCTTCAGGGGGCAGAGCATTCGCGCGGGGGCACGAAGGATGCGGGTTCGACGGGCGAAATCCGCCTGTCCGCAAGGGTTTTGGTCATGGCGTATCCCCGACGGCTGCGAGCCATCATTGTCAGCGTTTTTCTCGTCGCGACACTGACGGGCTGTTCCTCCATTCCCGGTTTCGGCTGGCTGGACCGTTCAAACATCACCTGGGAAGACACCAAATGGTGCGTTCCCGGTTCGCTGAAGCGCGTGCTGACGCGCGTCGCGGACCGCTACGGCCATGTGACGGTCACCTCGACCAGACGCTGGTGGCTGGAGAACTGGTGGAAGGGCGGCGCGCCGCATTCGCTACACCGCTCGTGCCGCGCGGTCGATTTCAATGTCGCCGGCAACCCGCGCTCCGTCGTGGCCTTCCTGAGGGCACAACGGGAAGTCGGCGGCTACAAGCATTATTCAGGCGGTCACTACCACATCGACAACGGTCGTCGACGGACGTGGTAAGACACCTAAAGCCGGCCCGGCGATCGTTCCTCACGGCGCCCGACGCCGCGAAGACCGATCACGCGGACCGGCAGGTCCTTCAGCCGAAACGCCGAAGCAACCAGTCGAACACCGTCGACTGCCAGAGGGTTGCCGCCCCCAGCTGGCAATGCTCCGCGCCACCCGTCTCTCTCGTGTAGATCACTTTCTCCACCGAACGCGCGTTGATCAATGCGTCGGCGAAGCTCCGAACCTGGGTGAGCGGGACGAAATGGTCCGCCTCTCCGGCCAGAATGAGAACGTCGCCCTTGATCTTGTCGGAGACGCCGGCCAGCGTGAACGGCTTCGTGGCATCGACGAATTCGTCGGCGGTCTCCGTTCCAAACACCCAGCAGCCGTTTTCGACCGCCCAGTGGACGCCGGGCAGATCGCGGGTCGCCGGGTTCGCCGCCAATGCCCGGAACGGCTCGCAGACCGCGTTGAAGTCGTACATCACGTTGAAGGCAATGACCCCGTCGATGCGATCGTCGAAGGCGGCTGCGCGCGGCGCCAGATAGCCGCCGAGGCTGATGCCGAGCAGAACGATCCGGTCCGGCTTTGAAAAGGCCATCGCGAAGTGATCGAGCAGCGCCGAAGTCGGCTTTTCCCATTCGTGCATGAAATACATGTTCTGTTCGCGCACCAGCCCGCACTGGCCCGGGCCTTCGTAGGTCAGCACATTGTATCCGCGCTCGACCGCATCCTTGCCGAACATGAAGTAGAGCTCTTCGAGCGTTCCGTCGAAGCCGCCGGCGATCACGATGAGCGGCTTGTTTGCGCCGCCTTCGGCCCGGTAATAGATCGCGTTCAAGTTGCCGCTCTCAAAGGGAACCGTGAAGCGCTCGTAGGGCACGCCAAGCGTGTCGAGACCCTCGTTGAAATTGGAGATCTGCCTCTCCCACGCGACATCGCGGCGCGGATCCTTCGGCGAAAGGAAGAACTCCGCCGTGCGCCAGTAGCTGTGGGCGCGTTGCAAGGCAAGCCCGCTGCTGGTGGCATCGGCGCATCCTTGCGCCAAAGCCTCGCTGCGTTTGGCGATGGCGGAAAAGGCATCAAACCATGCGCCCGCGTCGCCTTCCGGAATATGCGTGATCGCCTGCATCACTTCCGCGATGTCGGCAGCTCCGGCGGGCGCATCGCTCAGCACCCGCAAGGCCTGGAAATGGTAGGTCTGGTCATTGAAAAGCCGGGCGTTGCCGGTGCGCGCCGCCGCACGATCGTTGATGTCGGTCTCTTGCATGATGTGCTCCTTGTGGCCTTGCAAACACCGAAGAACCCTATCGCTGCATGCGCGCAAAACTTGCGTTTTGGTGCCAATCACTTGATAATCCGCGCCAACATGACGTGACCTCGCTGCGGTTCGAGGACGGAGGCGACAACGCCAATGCACAATCGGGCAGCAATACCGCTTTCGTCCGCATCCTCCCTGAGCCTTCTGGAGATGACGATCGACGCGGCCCGCAAGGCGTCCCTGCTCGACGCGGACGAAGCGCGGAAACTGAGCTTAGGACTTCATCGGTCCGAGCGCTTCGGGAACGAACACGTCGCCGAAGCTGCCTTGCTTGACTTGTGGAAACAGCTGGAGCAGCGCCACGGCGGGCCGGAGGTCGGTGCGCTGGTGGCGCTCAACGCGGACTTTTCAAAACTGGGCCTGTTGGGAAACGTGATCTCGCAAGCGACGGCGGCCGAGGAGATCTATGCCCGGATCGTGCGCTTCCACCGTCTGCTCAATCAGAACACGACGCTGGACCTGAAGGCGACGCCTTCGCGGATATTGCTGTTCTATCATCACCCGCGCGTGACAACGGCCCATCACGCCGCGCTCAACGCGGGCATGATCTGTTCGCTGGGCCTTCTCGCTCTGGTGCCGCGTCGCTTCTTCGATGCGCCGCTGGTCCCGGAGGCCGCCTATTTCGCCTGTCCGCCGACCACGAACCGCCATGCCCTGCACGACATCTTCGGTCCGACCTTGCACTTTTCCGCCGAGACGTCGCACATCGCGTTCAACCGCGTCGCCTTGCGCCAGCTGCACCGGGCGGGACAGCCGCACATTCTGGGCTACCTTGAGCGTCTTGCGGAAGCCGATCTGGAACAACTTCCGGCACGCGGCACGCTTGCGGACCAGACCCGGCAGTTCATCGGACAGTCTCTGGCCGGCGGCGCGCCATCGCATGCGGAGGCGGCGCGATCCATGGGCATGTCGATACGCACGTTCCAGCGGAGCCTGTCCCGCGAGGGGACGACCTATTCCCGGCTTTTGCAGGAAACGCGCCGCGAATTGGCCGAACGCCTGCTGGGCAGCGGCAGTTACTCACTCTCGCAGATCACCTATCTGCTCGGCTATGCCGACCAGGCCGCCTTTTCCCATGCGGCGCGGCGATGGTTCAAGAAGGCACCGCGCGCGATGAAGGCCGCCCGCCGCAGCTGATACCACCAGACACGCATCCAGATGGGCCGTGATGGCCTTGGCCGCCCCGGCGTCGAGGAATTGCCTGTCTCCAAGGCCCCACACGAACTTCCGCGCCAGCGAGAGCGCGACCAGGATGATCTTGAGCCACGTCATGAGCGATTGCACTGGCGAAGGACCACGGCCGTTACGGCTGTCATCGCATCCATGCGCCGCTCTGCAACGCCGGCTTCTGGGCCGGCTCGGCGCGATCATTACAATCGCCTCCGGCCGCACAGCAGCTTCGGATATCGGCCACCGGCACCGGAAACAATCAAGATGCCAACCAGGCCGGCATCAGGGACAATCTTCAACCGACCACACAACCGGACCAGTCATCTCGGGCAATCCAGAGGCAGAATTGGCTCACATGCTCGGGATTTCGCGCCAACATTTCCATGACGTCTCGTCCGGGTGCAAGCCGGTCAGCCACAAAGTGGCCGTCCGGTAAATGAGAAAGAAAAAGCAGAGCCTTTTGTTCAAAATCCGCGCGAAATCAAACATGGATACGCCTTACAAAGGCTGCTACGCTGCCCAAAATGGGGAAATTGACATAATGATATTTACTTCGAGACACCTCCCCCTAGGATATTAAAATCCCAATGGCGACACTTGGTTGCCAAAGGCAGCCTGCTTTGAATCCGCTTACTGCCAGACACCTAGAAAATCTATCTCGTCTAATCTTCAATACATTTTTCGTTCTGATATCAACAATTTCAGGTGACATCCAATATGCTGGATAGAGATCTTATCATCCCTACATTCAGTGAGTTCAAAGAAACACCGCATGATGACAAGGTATTAGATAAAATTCTGACATTTTGGGAGGCTTGCAGGGCGAACCGTTCGAAGGGAAAACTTTACAACCCTTGGATTATTCTTGTGGACGAGAAGCAGGGAGAACTTGTAGCGGCGCTCGACGAAGGTGATAAGGTCAAGCTTCTAGAATTGTTTAGCGATTTCTGGAAGAAAGAATTTCCTGCCGGCTTTGCACAGTCGCGGAGAATCTACCTCTTGCAAAAGGAAAAGTGGGAAAAGGGTGATCACGCACCGTGTTATGCTTGGGCGAACAAAATATTCAAGGTGGCCGAAGCGGTTGGTGCACTCAAGCTTCAGCAAGAAGGAAAGCCTCTGGCGCACCAACATATCAAGAGCATCCACATACTGGCCGATATGATAGCCGAAAAGACCGGAGTAGAATTAGGGATCCCGGATGAACTTTCTGGCGGCTATTATGGGTTTCCCGTGAACGGACGCCTGGTGTTCAGAAGAGAAATAATGAGTTACCTGTTTTCCTATCAGGCTTCTCTTGTCAGGTCTGGTGAGAATATCTGCGAGATCGGGCCTGGCGTCGGACACTCGGCCTACTATCACAACAGGTTCGGAGCCTCTCATTCCTATCTGTTTGATCTCCCGACCGTCGCGACCGTGGCGATCTGGTATCTTGGCCGACTGGAGGGCCCCGACGCTGTCTCTGTTTACGGCGAAACGCCAAACGCCCATTGCAAGTATTTCATCTACCCGCATTACCTGTTTGGCGAAAAAGTCACCGACTTTATGAAGTTCGACACGCTCGTCAACAAGAACTCATTCCCTGAGATGGGCGAAGAGATCGCTTCCGATTACTTCTCAAAATCGACCTTCTATGGATGCAAAAGCATTCTAAGCAGCAATTACGAGGACTATCCTGTCGCTCCGAAGGTGAAACCTGACGAATCTGAAAAGCGAATGGGAATTGTGGCTGATTCGGCAGTGCGTGCCGGCTGGCGCTGCATCAGCAGATCGCCCGGCTGGTTGATGACAGGCCTTGTCGACGAGATTTTTGTGGCACCTGATAGCTCTTCACCGGGCCAAGCCCACAGTTTTCTGGGGGGAGAACCTGCGACCGTTACGTCACGACGGGCCTTGCCTCTCCTGGGAAAACTCGGTCTGTTCCGGAAGAGGAGGCAAGAAAGTTAGCAGACACCAAAGCTTACACAAAATGCTCCGTGACCACCGAAGGCACTTCAAATGTTGAAACAGGGATATCAGGAAGATCGTTCCGGCCGCTGGCTGCGCTGTGTTCACGGCACTCACCCTGATGGGTGAGACCGCGTGACAGGAAGGGGCGTCAGCATGGCGATGATCGCCCAGTACCTCGGGCACGAAGACGACAGAATCACGCAGCGCGTTTATGCGAAATTCGCCCCCGACCACATGCAAGAGGCGGGTGCCGCACTGGAGTTCATCAAGGCGACCTGAAGCTTGACTGGTTCACCTGAACCAGCGGGAATTCCGGAAACCAGGGCCAAGTGATTGAAATGAATGGTGGGCGATACTGGGATTGAACCAGTGACCTTTCCGGTGTGAACGGAACGCTCTCCCGCTGAGCTAATCGCCCTTGCATCGATGGCGACTCCGGACAGGTCCGGGCCACACTTCGTGCGTGGCGGGTTTTTATGGGAGATCATCGCGCGAGGCAAGAGGGGAATTCCAAGAGCCTGGGGGTAAACCGGATAACTTGCGCTTCCAGCGCCGCAAACCCGCGATTTCGCACGGCGAGAAAGAAAAACCCGCCACCCATGAAAAAGGCCCCTCCCCCGGCATTGCCGGAAAAGGGGCCCGAAAGGTTTTCATCTCGCGCGCAGGCCAAGGTGGCGGGATCCCGGTGGAACAGGAAACATCAACCTCAGTCGAGCCACCAGAGCAACTCCGTGTCGACCAGGCGGTTCCGCCAGGTCGACAAGCCCCCTGCTAGACCCAGGGGCGCGCCTCTTCCATCTTGTGCTCGAAGCCGGCGATCGTCTCGGCGCTCTTCATCGTCTGACCGATGTCGTCGAGGCCCTCCAGCAGGCAATGCTTGAGGTGCGGATCGATATCGAAGGAGATCGTGCCGCCATCCGGCCCCTTGATCTCCTGGGCTTCCAGATCGACCGTCAGCGTCGCGTTCGCGCCACGCTGGGCGTCGTCCATCAGCTTTTCAAGCTCGTCTTCGGAGACCCGGATCGGCAGAATGCCGTTCTTGAAGCAGTTGTTGTAGAAGATGTCGGCGAACGACGTGGAGATCACGCAACGAATGCCGAAATCGAGCAGCGCCCACGGCGCGTGCTCACGCGAAGAACCGCAGCCGAAATTGTCGCCCGCCACAATGATCTGGGCGTTGCGGTAGGCCGGCTGGTTGAGGACGAAATCGGGGTTGTCCGAACCGTCGTCGTTGGTGCGCATCTCGTGAAAGAGCGCGGTGCCGAGGCCGGTGCGCTTGATCGTCTTCAGGAACTGCTTGGGGATGATCATGTCGGTGTCGATATTGATCAGCGGCAGCGGCGCCGCGACGCCCGTCAGCGTGGTGAACTTTTCCATTTCGTCCTCTTCTTGCTCCCGAAATCGCGAATTCAGCGCCGCTTGCTCAGGCCGCGAGACTTTCCGCCTCGTCGCAGCCGAGCAGCAGATTCATGTTCTGGACGGCCGCGCCCGAGGCGCCCTTGCCGAGATTATCATACACGGCGACCAGCACCGCCTGCCGGCGCTGATCGTTGCCGAAAACATGCAACCGCATGCCGTTGGTGCCGTTGAAGCTGCGCGGATCGAGCCCCGCCAGCTTGTCGACATGCGCCAGCTCCGCCACCTCCACGAAGCCGCCGGGCCGGAACCAGGCGCGGATCGCGTCGTAGAGCATCGCGACGGTGACGTTGCCCGGCAGCGTCGAAAGCTGCAGCGGCACCATCGTCACCATGCCTTGCGCATAGTTGCCGACCGACGGCATGAAGACCGGGTCGATCCCCATGCTTGAATAAAGCTTCATCTCCGGCAAGTGCTTGTGAGACAGGTTCAGGCCATAGGGCGCGAACGGCGAGGGATCCGCATCGGCCTCGTAAGCCTCGATCATCTTGCGCCCGCCGCCCGAATAGCCGGAAATCGCGCTGACGGAAAAGGGATAGTCGGCCGGAACCAGCCCCGCTTCGATGAGCGGACGCACGGTGGCGATCACCCCTTGCGGATAGCAGCCTGGATTGGCCACGCGCTTTGCGGCGGCGATCACGCCGGCCTGCTGCGGCGACATCTCGGCGAAACCGTAGGCCCAGTCGGGATCGATCCGGTGGGCGGTGGAAGCGTCGATCACCCGCGTCGTGTCATTCGTGATCAGCGAGACGGATTCCTTCGCCGCATCGTCCGGCAGGCAGAGGATGGCGATATCGGCGGCATTCAGCAGCTCCGCCCGCGCGGCCTGTTCCTTGCGCCGTTCGGCGGGCACGGAGAGAAGCTCGATATCGCGGCGCTGGGCCAGACGCTCGCGGATCTGCAGACCCGTCGTGCCGGCTTCGCCATCGATAAAGATCTTCGCGACCATCGTCTCCACTCCTCTAGCACCCCCCCACGGGGCCAGTTAAATACACGGGCGGAGCCTATGTGTCACCCAGAACTGAGTTCCGCATAATCGCTTCCTTGGATCCCTTATGTTTGCTAACATAACCTTGCGTCCGGGTTAATATTACATATTCAGGCGATTTAAAATGAAAATTTTTTTCGATAAGTACGAGAAATTAATTTCATCTATATGCTCCATACTCACCGTACTCATATTATTATTTGGCTTCTACTTTTCATATTTGCAACTTCAGCAAGCTCGCATAAGTCTCGACCGGACCCAGATCGCTATCTCAAATTCTAATGCGTACAGCATCCAAAAAGACGCTAGGGATATAGTCGACGACATTATACTTGATAAGAATTTTTCTGATATTATTCTTAAAGGGGAACTATCTCTCGATAATGACGAAAACCGACGCGCATTTCAGCTTTTGGGAAAAATATTTAGCTTTTACTATTCCGTCTTCAGCATGAATAAAAGATCCTCAATACCGGAGGACGTTTATGCGTCATTTGGGAATGATTTTTGTCAATTAGTATCCCTCGATAGCAATTCTGTAAAAAATTACTGGAAATCAGCTCTAAATAACGATCTGACAAATAGTAAATTTATGGAGATGAAAAATGCTTGGTGCCACAACTAGGATTGTTACGATTTTCACTATGATAATACTACCATATTCCGCATTTTCTTATCCGATATTTAATATTTCTCGTTCTGCGGAGGCAGCTATTGAATCGGCTGAAGCCAGTAAATTGATAATTGAATCCATTCAAAATATTATGAGAACATTCTTACTTGCTGAATCTGGCGAGCTAGATCCGACATCACCGATTTTCAACGGAATAAATAAACGACTTCAGTCCTCACGATCAATAATTGACAATATACTCGAAAAAAAACTCGCTCCCGCAATAAACTTAGACGCTCTAGAACTATCGGAGAGAACGATACTTTCTAATTTTTTAGAAGGGCGTGACCTCTCTATTGAAGCAATAGAGAGCGACCCGAGCCTCCTCATATCCGCGTATTCAGAGGAAATAAAAAAGCTAGAAGTTTCGATCAGTACAGCGCAAGCATTAGAAAAACCTTCCGAAAATGGCTTAGATAGTACAGCCTCGGAAATTGGAATTATTATTGGCGATCTGATTTCGATAGGTGGCATTATATCAAAAGTATTCGCATAAAATACAGATATCTAACAGAGCTCCCCTTTAATAGTTTATGCGCGCCTTGAAATCCTCGGGCTCGAAAGCGACCGGCTCGCCGCTCTCCACGCCTTCGGTGATCGCGGCCTGAAGCAGTTCCGTCGCCGCCTGCCGTTCCTGATCCTTGCGGATCAGATCGCGGACATAGTCGCTGGCATTGCTGTAGCGCCCGTCGGCGCGCTGGCTTTCCACCCACGCTTTCATGGCGTCGGGAAGCGATACGTTCATCGTCGCCATGATTTCCGCCTTCCAGTGTAACCCAAAAAACCGGGCTTTGCCCCACCCAAGCTTGCAAGATAGCCCAGGTTCCGAGAATGGCAAACTTTGCCATACCCGAACAAAGCGCCCGTCGCCGCCCCCCCTACCGCGCCATGCCGTGATATTCCTCGTTCGGCCGCATGTCGGTCGCGGCTGCCACGCGGTTCGACATGTTGAAGAACCCCGTCACGCTGGCGATGTCCCAGATGTCGCGGTCGGAAAAGCCCGCGTCGCGCAAGACCTGTCGGTCGGCCTCCACGATCTCCGCCGGTTTTTCCGTCAGCTTCACGGCGAAATCGAGCATGGCGCGCTGCTTGGGCGTGAGATCCGCCACCCGGTAGTTCATCACCATCAGTTCGCCAAGCTTGGGATCGCCGGAATATTGGCGGACCGCCGCCCCGTGCGCGGTGAGGCAATAAAAACAGTGGTTCACGGAGGAGACCGCCACCGCGATCATCTCGCGCTCCAGCTTCGACAATGACGAGGCTCCCAGCATCAGGTCGTTGTACATGTCGGTGAAGGCGCGCAGCTTCACGTCGTCGAAAGCGTAGGCCTTCAGCACGTTGGGCACGAGACCCAGCTTTTCCTCGCACTTGTCGAAATAGCGCGCCGTCGCCTCGCTCACCTCGCCCCCGCCCCCGTCTGCGCCAAGATCAAGTGCCGTCACGCGCGTGTCGAATTTGGCTGTCATATCGCCTGTCATCCGCTTCCTCCCGGGTGCCTGTTCTGGTTCCACGCACAAGGGACAAGCGGTTTTTCGGTCGCCGCCTTGCACGAGGTACCAGAGCATGCCGAAATGACGCCGTTGCGGCAATCGACTCGTACTCCCTCGTAGAACTCCGCAGGTGGCCTTGAGGGATTTTTTTACAATTCAGGGGCTTAGCATTACCACAACGGGTTGACCCCGCCTCAAGCTGAAGCACATCCTTCAGCAAACGCCGCTTTCGCAGCCGCCCGGGCGGGCCTGCACGCAACGGCCCACAAGAAGGACTTCCGAATGACGGACCCGAAGGAAACGCGCAAGAGCCAGCTTCTCGAGGCCATGCGTCACGAGCTTTCCGGCGGCGGCAATGGAGAAGATCTCGGCCAGTACGCCCAGGCTCTTTTCAGGCACGCGGCGGCGGAAGACATCGTTCCCTATTCGGCGGAGGAACTCGCCGCCTTCGCCCGCACCTCGTGGAATGACTTCGCCACGCGCGCTCCGGCCACGCCCCGCATCCAGGTGTTCAATCCCGATTTCGCCACCAGCGCCACCCGCCATCACCACGTCACGGTGATCGAGGTCGTCAACGACAACATGCCGTTCCTGGTCGATTCCATCATGGGCGAGGTCCAGGACAGCGGCCTCGACGTGCATCTCATGGTGCATCCGATCGCGAACGTGGAACGCGACGCGGCCGGCGCGCTTGTCTCAAGCCAGGCCAAGGGCGAACGCACCACGAAGGAAAGCATCGTCCATATCCACGTCGCGCGCATCGTGTCGGCGGAGGTTCGTTCCGGCCTCGCCCAGCGGCTGGACGATGTGGCGCGCAACGTGCGCCTCGCCGTCAACGACTGGCAACCGATGCGTACGCGGCTCGCCGAAGCGGTCGATGGCTATCGCCGCACACCGCCTCCCGGCGTCTCCGGGGAGGAACTGGAGGAAGCGATCGAATTCCTCGACTGGCTGCAGGACGACAATTTCACCTTCCTCGGCATGCGCGTCTACCGCTTCGAGGGCGGGGTGGAGGCGGGTGCGCTCACCCGCGAGCAGGGCACCGGGCTGGGCGTCCTCACCGACCCCGGCGTCTACGTGCTGCGCAAGGGCCGCGAATTCGTGGTGATGACGCCGGAAATCCGCGAGTTCCTGCTGAGACCGCAGCCGCTCATCATCTCCAAGGCCAACGTCAAGAGCCAGGTCCATCGTCGCACGCACATGGACTATATCGGCGTGAAGCTGTTCGAAGAGGACGGCCGGCTGGCGGGCGAATTGCGCATCGTCGGCCTCTTCGCGGCCACCATCTACACCGAATCCGTGCGCACCATCCCGTATCTCGGACGCAAGGTGGAACGCTGCCTCGCCACCGCCGGCTACGATCCGCACAGCCACTCGGGGCGCGCGCTGGCCAATATTCTGGAAGCCTATCCGCGCGACGAGCTCTTTCAGGTCAACGACGCGCTGCTTCTGGAAAACGCCGACGCCATACTCCAGCTTCTGGAGCGTCCGCGCATCCGCATCCTGCCGCGCCGCGACGAGTTCGACCGCTTCGTCTCCATCCTCGCCTTCCTGCCGCGCGATCGCTACAACACCGACGTGCGCATCCGCATCGGCGACTATTTCGCCGGCATCTACGAAGGCCGCGTCTCCGCCTGGTATGTGACCTACCCCGAAGGCCCGCTGGTTCGCGTCCACTTCATCATCGGCCATTACGAGGGCACCACGCCCGATCCCGATCGCGAGGAGCTGGAAAGCGCGGTGGCCGGCATCGTGCGTACCTGGGCCGACGACCTGCACGCCGCGCTTGACAAGGTCTACGAGCCGGAGGAAGCGCGCACGGTCGCCAATCGCTACCAGGAGGCCTTCCAGGCCGGCTACAAAGAGGCCTTTGACGCCTCGACCGCGCTTGCCGACATCGCCATCATCGAGGCCCTGAGCCCCGCAAACCATACGGCGATCGATTTCTACCGCCGCGAGAGCGACGGCGACCACCGGGTGTCGCTCAAGGTCTATCACCACGAAACGCCGATCCCGCTTTCGGCCCGCGTGCCGATGCTGGAGAACATGGGCTTTCGCGTCATCAACGAGCGCACCTACCGCATCACGCCGGCGCAAGGGCAGATGTCCTATCTGCACGATCTGACGCTCGATTCCCGTTTCGAGGCGCCGCTCGACCTGCACGACGACCTTCTGCGGCGGCTGGAAGGGCTGTTCATGGCGGTGTGGAGCGATACGGCGGAGAGCGACGGCTACAACGCGCTGGTGCTTTCGGCCAATCTCGGCTGGCGCGACATCGCCATGCTGCGCGCGCTCTCGCGCTACCTGCGCCAGATCCGCGTGCGCTATTCCGAGGACTACATGTGGGGAACGCTCGGGCGCTACCCCGCGGTCGCGGCCAAGCTGGTCGAGCTCTTCCATACCCGCTTCGACCCCGGCCATTCCGACGCCGACGCATCGCTCAGCGCCGCCCGCATCGAACATGAGATCATGGCCGCGCTCGACGACGTCTCGAGCCTCGACGACGACCGCATCCTGCGCCACTTCATGGCGGTCATCGCCGCCATGCTGCGCACGAATTTCCACCAGCCGACGGCCCAGCGCGAACCGGGTGACGCGGACGTGCCGGTCTTCGCCTTCAAGGTCGATCCGCACCGCATCGAGGGCATGCCGCAGCCCAGGCCCTTCCGCGAGATCTTCGTCTACAGCCCTCGCGTGGAAGGCCTGCACCTGCGCTTTGGCAAGGTGGCGCGCGGTGGCTTGCGCTGGTCCGACCGGCCGCAGGATTTCCGCACCGAGGTTCTGGGCCTCGTGAAGGCGCAGCAGGTGAAGAACGCCGTCATTGTGCCGGTCGGCGCCAAGGGCGGCTTCGTGCCGAAATGGTTGCCGGCCGGCGGCACGCGCGAGGAAATCTTCGCCGAAGGCACGGCCGCCTACAAGATCTTCGTCTCAACGCTGCTCGACATCACCGACAATCTCGATGGCGACACGGTGGTGCCGCCGCCCGACGTCATCCGCCACGATGACGACGACCCCTATCTGGTGGTGGCCGCCGACAAGGGCACCGCGACCTTCTCCGACACCGCCAACGCGATTTCAGAGGCGCACGGCTTCTGGCTGGGCGATGCGTTCGCGTCGGGCGGCTCGGCCGGCTACGATCACAAGAAGATGGGCATCACGGCACGCGGCGCGTGGGAGGCGGTCAAGCGCCACTTCCGCGAGATGGACATCGACATCCAGACCACGCCCTTCACCGTGGTCGGTGTCGGCGACATGTCCGGCGACGTCTTCGGCAACGGCATGCTGTTGTCCGAGCAGATCCGGCTGATCGCGGCCTTCGACCATCGCGACATCTTCATCGATCCCGATCCCGATGCGGCATTGAGCTTTGCCGAGCGCAAGCGACTGTTCGAGATGGGCCGGTCGTCCTGGCAGGATTATGATGCGACGAAGATTTCCGAAGGCGGCGGCGTGTTCTCCCGCCAGGCGAAATCGATCGACCTTTCTCTGCAAGCCCAGGCAGCCCTTGGCCTTTCCAAGCCGCGTGCCGCGCCGTCGGAGATCATGAGCGCGATCCTGCGGGCAAAGGCCGATCTGCTGTGGTTCGGCGGCATCGGAACCTATGTGCGCGCCACAACGGAGACGGACGCGGATGCCGGCGACCGCGCCAACGACGCCATCCGCGTTACCGCCAAGGAGCTCAACTGCAAGGTCATCGGCGAGGGCGCGAACCTCGGGGTCACCCAGAAGGCGCGCATCGAGTATGCCCGAAAGGGCGGGCGCTGCAATTCCGATGCGATCGACAATTCGGCCGGCGTCAACTCCTCCGACATGGAGGTCAACATCAAGATCGCGCTCGGCGCGGCAGTGCGCTCCGGCCGGCTGACGATCCCGGCCCGCAACGAGCTCCTCGCCTCCATGACGGATGAGGTGGCGGACCTGGTGCTTCGCAACAACTACCTGCAGACGCTGGCGATCTCGCTCTCGTCGCTACGCGGCATGGAGGATTTCGGCTATCAGGCGCGCATGATGCGCCAGCTTGAATCGCAAGGCCTGCTCGACCGCTCGGTGGAGTATCTGCCCGACGACCTGACGCTCGAGGACATGGCCAAGACCGGCACAACGCTGACGCGGCCGGAAATCGCCGTGCTGCTGGCCTATGCCAAGCTGACGCTGCACGACGTGCTGCTTTCCTCCGGCGTGCCGGACGACGCCTATCTCGGCCAGGAACTCTTCCGCTATTTCCCGCCCGAAATGCAGGAACGCTACCACGAGGAGATTTCCGGCCACCGGCTGCGCCGGGACATCATCTCCACCATGCTGGCGAACTCGATCATCAACCGTGGCGGGCCGACCTTCCTCACCCGCATCGGCGACCAGACCGGCGCGGACGCGGCGCAGATCGCGCAGGCCTTCGCCGCCGTGCGCGGCTCCTACCGGCTGATCACGCTGAACGGCGAGATCGACGAGCTGGACGCGAAGGTGCCGGGCACGACCCAGCTGGAACTCTATTCCGCCGTGCAGGACCTGGTTCATGACCAGACAGTCTGGTTCCTGCGCGAGATCTCGTTTGGCGAGGGGATCGAGGCGGTTATCGGGCGGTTCCAGGCGGGCATCGCCCTTCTCTCCCCGCGCCTGCCCGACATCCTGCCCGACGCGCTGCGCACCCGCATCGCGAAACAGGGCCGCGAATGGGAACAGGCGGGCGTGCCGGCCTCGCTCGCCAACCGCATCGCGCGGCTCGGCGTCGACATGATGATCCCCAACATCATCCTGATCGCCGAGCACGCGGGCCGCGCGCCGGAAGAGGTGGCGCCGGTGTTCTTCGACGTCTCCTCCACCTTTCGCATCGGCCGCATCGACGCGCTGGCCCAGGATCTCCGGATCTCGGACTACTATGACGGGCTGGCGCTGGACCGCGCCCGCTCCACGCTCGCCGCCGCCCATCGCCGCATCACGGCGGAGGTGCTGAAATCGGCCGACGGCAAGATCGACCAGGCAATGGACACCTGGGTCGCCGCCCGCAAGGAAGACGTCACGCGCACCACGCGTGCGGTGACGGAAATCACCGAGACGGACGCACTGACGGTCTCGAAATTCTCGGTCGCCGCGAGCCTGCTGGGGGATCTCGCACGCGGGTGAATGAAGACCGGGGTTACGTGGCGCGCGCGGAACCGGGACGCACGGGCGAACCGTTTCCGGCTAAGGCGCCCTTTCCCGCCTTCGCGTCCTGTTCGATAAAGGGGGCGGGACATGATCCCCCGGCCCGCCCCCTTTGGACACTCCTGCCGTGACCACGACCGACACACTCGATCCCTGGAAGCAGACCTTTGCGGGCATCACCATGATGTGCGCGGGGGTGGCGCTGCTTTGCGTCAACGATGCCCTGGCCAAGACGCTGATCGAGACCTATTCGCCCTTGCAGATCCTGTTCCTCCGCAACAGCTTGGCCCTGCCCTTCGCCTTCGTGCTGGCGCTCGCGATGGGGGGCACGGCGGGCTTGCGCACCTACCGGCCACAGGCCCATGCGCTGCGCGGCGTCTTGTGGATCTGCGCGACGATCAGCTTCTTCACCGGCCTGAAATATCTCGGGCTCGCCGAGGCGACCGCCCTCGTCTTCGCCGCGCCGGTGTTCATCACCGCGCTTTCGGCGATCCTGCTGCGCGAGCGGGTCGGCTGGCGGCGCTGGCTGGCGGTGCTTGTCGGCCTTGGCGGCGTGATCATCGTCGTGCGGCCGGGCGGCGCGACCTTCCAGACGGCCTCGCTGCTGCCCATCGCGACGGCCTTCCTCTACGCGCTGCTGATGATCAGCGCGCGCTGGGTGGACAAGCGCGAGAGCGTGTGGACGCTGCTGTTCTATCTCACCGCCACCAGCGCCGTGATGAGCGGCGTCATCGTCCCGTTCGTGTGGATCGGGGTCCGGGCGCAGGACATCTGGCTTTTCCTCGGCGTGGCGACCTTCGGCACGGGGGGCATCACGCTGATCACCCAGGCCTTCCGCTTCGCCCCGGCGGCGGTCGTCGCGCCGATGGATTACACGGCGCTGATCTGGGCCACCGCGCTGGGCTGGCTCATCTGGCACGAAATCCCCGACGCCGCGACCTATCTCGGCGCAGGCGTGATCATCGCCAGCGGCGTCTACATCGTGCTGCGCGAAAGACGGCTGAGCCGGCGCGGGTAGGACGGCGCGCGTAGGAAACGGTGCCTCGCGCGCATGTGGGGCGCGGACGAGCGGGTTGTGCTGGGGTTAGTTCGTGCGGAAAAGACACGGGGGAATTTCGGCCCGGAGCGGACGCCAGGCGCCCATGGGCGGAGGGCCGCTTTGTGCCCCATTTTGGTCGTTGTGGTCAATTCGGCGACCTGCCGAAAGCTGTCATTGCCCGCGGTGATATCGGAAGCCTGAAGCTGTAAGGGCGTCGACATCTACACCGCCATCAACCCGTGAGCCAGCTTCACCAATTCATCCTCAAACTCTTGTGTTCCAAAATAGGCCGTCTCCTCCATAGCCGCCGAGCGGATCACACCGACGATTGCGCGAGTGAGGACGTAGGCTTTGACCGGGGTCATCCCGGACCCGCCAGCATCGCCGCCTTCGGTTCCCGCCGCCAGGACCTCCTTCATTGCAAGGTCGACCGGGAATGTCAGCTCCTCCGTCAGGCCGTTGGCGATCAAGGCTTCGATGAGAGCCTTTCGCGTACGCAGGCGCCCTTTGAACCCCTGAATAAGGGCATGAATGCTCACGCGCAAAGGATCCACGTTCTCGCCTGCGTCCATGGGCGGTGACATTCCCGCGTTCACCGCCTCGCCCGTGAGTGCCAGTTCCTGGCGCGCAAGAGTGATCAGGATGGCGTTCTTGTCGGGGAAATACTGGTACAGCGTTCCAATGCCGACACCGGCAAGTCGGGCGATGGCATTGGTTGTAGCCGCTCGGGGCCCTTCGGCCTGCAAAATCCGAGCTGCGGCTTCCAGTATCGCGTCAACGGTCGCCTGCGAACGGGCTTGCTTCGGATTTTTCCTATAATAATCAATGGATTTCATCATGCGCCCCGTCGCAGTGGCTGGTTTCTGAATGCGAGTTTAAAAACATGAGCATTGCTCATATTTTAAGCTCACAACATTCAGTTTCAAGCTCGAAAGGAGCTTCAGATGAAACTTTCACTTCTGCTGTTTGCGCTGTCGATGAAGCTGCGCTTCGCGCGTCGCAACAACGAGCTGCTACGCAGCCGGTTGCAGGCGCGCACCGCCTCGATCTGGATTCAGACCGAAGATCATCGCGTCGGCCGCGTATTCGTTCTCGGCAAAGGACAGGTCTTCACCAGGTCCGGTGGGCGGGGCGACGCCGACGTGACGATGATCTGGAAAGACGCTGACATTGCGTTCAAGGCGATGACCTCCCGCGACCCGCAGGCCGTCGCGAGGGCCCTTGAAACCGCAGACCTTCGCCTTGTCGGGGATGCTTCGGTGGCGCAGTGGTTCGCCAGCCTGATCCAGGCGATGAAGGGGCCGAGCGCGACGCCGACCTCGGCAGAAAAGGTGGCCGTCATCGGTCTTGGCAAGATGGGCGCCGGTCTGGCGCATAACATACAGAAGAATGGCATTCCGCTCGTCGTATTCAACCGCACCGCGGCGAAGGCGCAGGCGTTTGTCGATCACGGTGCGCTCTTGGCAAAAAGCCCGCGCGACGCAGCCGCTCAAGCCAGCATCGTCGTGACCAGTCTCATGGACGACCAATCCGTGCGCGACATCGTCACGTCGCCTGATGGCATTCTGGCGGGTCTGGCACCCGGGGGCATTCACTTGTGCGCCACCACCATCTCGCCCGATCTGGCGAGGGAGATGGCTCAGCTGCACCGCGAACACGGCACGCACTTCGTGTCGGGCGCCGTCGTCGGACGCCCGCGCGCGGCTGAAGCGGGAGACCTGATTACGCTCATGGCCGGCGACAAAGAGGCGGTGGAGCGCTGCAAGCCTGTCTGTGCGACCTATTCCGGCATGACCATGGTTCTCGGCGAAGACCCCGGCCTGGCCAATCATGCGAAGCTGTCGGTCAACTATTTTGCCGTGTCCAACATGGAGCTGATGGGTCAGATCTACGCCTTTGCTGACGCAGTGGGCATTGATCGTGCCTTTTACGGCCGGCTGTTCGACGCCAGCTATGCCAATCCGACGCTCAAGTTGTACGCGGCAAAGATACGCGACCAGGAATTTCAGACAGAGGTCGGATTTGAGCTGGTTGGTGGCCTAAAGGATGTGAAGCTCATGCGCGCGGTGTCCGAGGCGACCTCACGCTCGCTGGACTACGCACCGCTCATCATCGAAAAGATGGAAAGGGCCGTTGAACGCGGTCGGGCTCATTCCGACTGGAGCGTCTTCACTGAAGTCCCCTGTGACAGGTAGCGTTGCTTATCTCGCCCTGTAGGATGTCCGTTCTCACTTGTTCGAAGTCCAAGAGCCGCCAGTCCGCTACCGCCCCCATCCCTGCCCCATCTCCTCCCAACAACAAATCGGCCCTGCGCAGCGGCGGTGAAGCATCGGCTTGCGACGGCCGCACCATGCCCCTCGATGCCCGGTACGACCGCCGTCCACACATCAGGCCAGCCGGGAAAAACGGCGCGCCAGCGCATCCGTCTCGGCATGTGCGCCGCGATCGTGATCACGCGGCGCCAGGGCCGGATCGCTCCGTTCAGGCCGGATCGCTCTGTTCAGGCAGGGCGCCCCGTTCAGGCAGGGCGCTTCGGTTTGCGGCTCTTGTGTTTCGACGGCTTGCCGCGATCGACCGCGGGGGCCTTGTGCTTGCGGGGCGGCTTGCTGCCGTCCGGCCTGAATTTCGGCTTCCCTTGCCTCGGCATTGGGCGCATCTCGCCGGCCGGCGTGATCCTGATGCCTTTCTCGAGGCTGCCGGGCTGCTCGATCTGCTCCGCGTAACTGGCGGCCTTGTCGGCGGAAATCTCGAAACGGGTTTCGGTATCGTCGATCCGGATCGCACCGACATCGCGTCGCGTCACGCCGCCGGCGTTACAGATCATCGGCAGCAGGAATTTCGGATCGGCGCGCTGCTTGCGCCCAAGCGAGATGGTGAACCAGACACCGCCCTGCATGTCCGGGCCGCGCGGCTCGCGAGACGGCGCGCGCTCCTCGCCCGAGCGCCGGACACGTCCGGAACTCCTGATCTGCAAGGCTTCGGCGGGAAGCGGCGAGAGTTCCTCGGGAACGGGGTGCGCGGCCATTTGCTGGCGAAGGAACGCCGCCGCGATACGCTCAGGCCCGACCCGGTCCAGCAATTCGGCGACAAAATCCGCCTCCTGCTCGTCAGGCTTCTCGGCCGAGGCGGCGGCATCGAGGATGCGCTGGCGGTAGTGCGCCTCGATCTCCGCGATGCCGGGCGCCGCGCGCACGGTCGCCGTCAGCTGCGCCATTGTGAGCACGCGCTGGGCAGCCCCTCGCCGGTTTTCGGGAACGATGAGCACGCAGACGCCCTTTCGGCCGGCGCGGCCGGTGCGTCCGGAGCGATGCAGCAGGGTTTCCGGGTTGCTCGGCAAGTCGGCGTGGATCACGAGGTCGAGGTGCGGAAGGTCGATGCCGCGCGCCGCGACATCGGTCGCCACGCAGACGCGCGCGCGCCCGTCGCGCATGGATTGCAGCGCATTCGAGCGTTCCGATTGCGCCATCTCACCCGAGAGCGACACGGCCGCGAAGCCGCGATTGACGAGGCGCGCCGTGAGATGGCGAACCGCTTCACGCGTGTGGCAGAACACCAGCGCGCTCGTGCTGTCGGAATCCAGCAGCGTGTTGATGATGGCGTGCTCGCGCTCGTCGCGCCGCACCAGCATCAGCTGATATTCGATATCGGCGTGCTGCTCGGTGGACGCGGTTGTCGCGACACGCACCGCATCTTTCTGCACCGTCTTGGCCAGTTCGGCGATACCGCGCCGCACCGTCGCCGAGAACAGCAGTGTCCGGCGGTCTTCTGGCGCCGCGCCGAGGATGAATTCCAGATCGTCGCGAAACCCCAGGTCCAACATCTCGTCGGCTTCATCGAGCACCACCGCGCGAATGGCGCTCAGGTCCAGCGCGCGGCGTGTGATGTGATCGCGCAGACGTCCGGGCGTGCCGACGACAAGATGCGCGCCGCGTTCGAGCGCACGGCGTTCGTTGCGGATATCCATTCCGCCCACGCAGGTCGCGATCCTGATTTGCGTCGCGGCGAAGACCCAGTCGAGTTCGCGCTGCACCTGAATGGCGAGTTCACGCGTGGGGGCGATGATCAGGCCCAGCGGCGCGTCGGCTGCGCCGAAGCGCTCGGCGCTTCCAAGCAGTGTCGACGCGATCGCTATGCCGAAGGCGACGGTTTTTCCCGAGCCTGTCTGCGCCGAGACGAGAAGATCGGCTTCGCGATACTCTTCATTCGTCATCGCCAGTTGAACCGGCGTCAGCTGACTGTAGCCTTTCGCCTCCAGCGCGGAAGCAAGGGCCGGATGTATGGCTGCGATCGGGGATGTGGGGGTAGAGTCGGTATTCGGCGTCATGGTCACCATCTTTGTTGGCCGCCGAATATCATAATGCGCGCCCTTTGGGCAGCGATAGTTTGCCGGAGATCGCCGCTCTGTGGCAAACTGCGCCGATGACGACACCATCCGAACAGACCCCCAAGGGGCGAAACCGGCATGGTGCCTGGGCACGGGCCGGGCAATCAGATCGCATCAAACGACCGCTCCCCGGACCGGGTAGTTTGGTAGCAACCGACCGAAGGCAGCCCCCTACTCCCCACCGCCCCAACGATCCTCGAAAACCATATCGGCCAGCGCATGCTTGTGGGCCCAGCCATGGATCTCCAGTTCCGGGGTCTCATAGAGTTCGCGCACGTGGCCGAGGCACAGGTAGGCGACGGGGACGACATGGTCCGGCAGGCCCAGAATGCGCCGAAGGTCCGCCTCGTGGAAGATGCTGACCCAACCCACCCCGATGCCTTCCGCGCGCGCCGCAAGCCACAGGTTCTGCACCGCGCAGACCGTCGAATACAGGTCCGTGTCGGCGGCATGCGTGCGCCCCAGCACCACCGGCCCGCCACGACGGCGGTCGCAGGTGATGCACAGATTGAGCGGCGCCTCGCTGATGCCCTGGAGCTTGAGATCGGAGTATAGCGCGCGCCGGTCGCCCTCGAACATCTCGCGCGCTTCCGCGTTGGCGCGCTCGAAGGCGCCACGCACGGCGCAGCGCACGGCATCGTCGCGGATGAGGATGAAATTCCACGGCTGCGACAGCCCGACGGACGGCGCGGCATGCGCCGCGCGAAGAATGCGCGACAGCACCGCCTCGTCGATCGCATCGGCAAGGAACTGCCCGCGCACATCGCGGCGTTCGTGAATGGCGCGGTAGACGGCGGCGCGCTCGGGCGCGGAAAACGGCCCGGCCGGCTTCAATGCGCCCGTTTCCGTTCCGCCGGTTTCGGGTCCAAATGGCTTCATGACATATCCCCTGTCCGAAAAGCCTGCTGCCCCCTCGCCGTCCGCGCGACGGGGCCTGTGGTGTCCGGCCGGTCTTCTGACTTGGCATCCTCCCAAAGCGGCGCCTTCCCGGCTCGTTTCGGGTTTCCCCCGCAAGCCAGTGGCCTTTGCCGCCCGGTCCGCCTTACAGCGTTGGGCACGTCACGGATTTCCACCGTGTTCCCGATTATCCGCGACGCTTCACTGCGCCGGGCACCGAACGCCATGTTGCTAGCCGCCCCGCGCCCGACATGCAACAGCGCGAGGGCCAACGCAAAGCCGGCCTTTTGCGTCATGCGGGAAAACCGGTGTCGCGGGAGATCGCGAAACCACCAGCGACACACCTGCCCGACGCAGGGCTTTCCCCATTCCCTCTGCCTGCCTTTCCCCTTTCCTCCCCCACCGTCACCCCGTAAACAGGAACCGGACCCAACCACCCCGCCCGGAGGGCGCGCCCTGAGCACTCTTTCCCCCGCCCCGGACAAACCAGCAGCCTCGCCCGCGGCTCTTGCCTCCTGGGTAATGTTCGACTGGGCGGCGCAGCCCTATTTCACGCTCATCACCACCTTCGTCTTCGCGCCCTATTTCGCCGCGCATCTGGCGGCAAGCCCGGCGGAAGGCCAGAGCCTGTGGGGCTATGCCACCGGGGCTGCCGGGCTCGTTATCGCACTCGCCTCGCCGTTCTTCGGCGCGGTGGCCGATGCGGCCGGGCGGCGCAAGCCGTGGATCGCCGCCTTCTCCGTGATGCTGATTTGCGGCGCCGGCGCGCTGTGGTTCGCAGCTCCCGGCGCGCCCGGCGCCATCGCCATCGCGCTCGCCGCCTATGCGCTGGCAAGCCTGGGCGCGGAATTCGCCACCGTCTTCACCAATGCCATGATGCCCGATCTCGTCGGCCCGAAACGGCTCGGCCGGCTTTCCGGCATCGGCTGGGCGACGGGATATCTCGGCGGCTTGTTGAGCCTCGTCGTGGTGCTCGGCTTTCTCGCCGCCGATGCGCATACCGGGCGGACATTGCTCGGCCACCTGCCCGCCTTCGGGCTCGATCCCGCCACCTTCGCGGGCGACCGCGCTTCGGGACCGCTCACCGCGCTGTGGTATGTCGTCTTCGTGGCACCTCTTTTTCTGTTCGTGCCCGATACGGCGCGCAAGATGCCGGTCGCACACGCCATGGGGCTGGGCTTCACGCGGCTCAAGGCGAGCCTCGCGCACGCGCGGAGCGACAAGACCCTGTGGCTCTTCCTCGCCGCCTCCATGGGCTACCGCGATGCGTTGACGGCGCTCTTCGCCTTCGGCGGCATCTACGCGGCCGGCCAGCTCGGCTGGCGGACGATGCAGATCGGCCTGTTCGGCATCCTGCTGACGATCACAGGAACGGCCGGAGCGCTGGCCGGCGGCTTTCTCGACGACCGGCTGGGGCCGAAGCCGGTGCTGGTCGGGGCGATGGCGATCCTGATCGGCTGCTGCATGGGCATCGTCTCCATCGACCGGGACACGATCCTCTTCGTCATCGATGTCGCTCCGCCCGAACCGGGGCATCTGTTCGCCTCGGCGCCGGAAATACTCTATCTGGTGCTGGGCGGGCTGATCGGCGCGGCGGCCGGGCCGTTGCAGGCGGCCTCGCGCACGCTGCTCGTGCACCTCGCTCTGCCGGACAGGATCACCGAAACCTTCGGCCTCTACGCCTTCGCCGGCAAGGCGACGAGCTTCATCGGCCCGGTCTCCGTGGCGCTCGTCACTTCCATCTCGGGCAGCCAGCGGATCGGCATCTCGGCCATCATCGTGCTGTTCGTCGTGGGTGCGGTGCTGCTGGCCAAAGTGCCGGCGCGGCGCGCGGCGCAGGGTGCGGCTCTGTGAACGGGACGGGAGTGTTTCGGCCGAAGGGCGCGCGCGGTGCGAGAAGGCGAAGAAGGCCGGCAACTACAACACGCCGGACGGGCGCGCCACGGCCAGGGTCCGGTGCAATCCGAACCTGCCTTTTCACAAGACCTTCTGGAAGGAGCGCGCCCGCCAGCAGGACTGCCTGCGAAAGACGGGCGCGCTGTGCAAGCGATAGGGTGCCTCAGCTCACCGCGCGAACGCCGCCCAGGAAGCCGTCGACCTCATCCTTAAGGCGTTTCGCCTCGTCCTGCAGGACATGGGCGACGGAGCCGACCTGACGCGCCGCGCTTCCGGTTTCGTTGGCCGACTGGGAAACGGAGACGATGCTGCGCGCCACATCCTGGGTGCCGGTAGCGGCTTCCTGAATGTTGCGGGCGATCTCGTGCGTCGCCTCCCCCTGCTGGTCGACCGCGTGCTGAATGCTGGCGGCGATCTCGTTCATCTTCTCGATCGTCTGGGTGATGCTCTCGATCGCTTCCACGGATCCGGCCGTCTCCGTCTGCACCGACTGGATCTGCGTGGCGATCTCCTCGGTCGCGCGGGCGGTCTGGTTGGCGAGCTCCTTCACTTCCGCCGCGACCACGGCGAACCCCTTGCCGGCCTCGCCCGCACGCGCCGCCTCGATGGTCGCGTTCAACGCCAGCAGGTTCGTCTGCTCGGCCACATCGTTGATGAGCTTGACCACCTCGGAAATGCGGTTGGCCGCCTGGGCGAGCCCCTGGATCTTGCCGTTGGTGGTCTGCGCCTGTTCCACCGCCTCGCCGGCAATGGACGCGGAGAGCTTCATCTGCCGTCCGATCTCGCCGACGGAGGCCAGCAGTTCCTCCGCGGCGGAGGCGACGGCCTCCACATTGGCGGAAGCCTCTTCGGATGCGGCGGCGACCGTCGAACTCTGCCGGCTCGTCTCGTCGGCGCCGTGCGACAGCATGTCGGAGGCGTCGTTGAGGTCGGACGACTGGGCAAGCACCGTCTGGATCAACGCGGAGACCTTCTGGTCGAAGTCGTTCGACAGCTGGCCCACCTTTTCCGCACGCGCGATCTGCTGGCGGCGCTGCTCTTCCTGCTCGGCGGAAAGACGCTCGCCCTCCGCAAGCTTGTTGCGGAACACCTCCAGAGCGCCGGCGATCTCGCCGATCTCGTCATGCTTTTCGGTGCCGGCCACCGGCGCGTCATACCGCCGGTCGATCAGCGCCTGGATGCTCTGGAGAACGGAATTGAGCGGACGCCGCACGACGCGGGTGCTGACCGCATAGATCGCCAGCCCGACCACCAGCATCAGGCAGAGCCCGACAAGGCCCGTCATGGTCATGATGTTCCACGAAGCCTCGCTCAGCGTGGCGGTGGGAACGGAAACCATCACCGCCATGCGCGAGGCGCCGTCGCCGATCGGCGCAGGCACGATGATGCGGCGCACCGCACTCTGGAGCGAATTGGAGTAGCCCACATAGGAATAGGGCGTGCCGTTCTTGATCGCGGCAAGCGCGGCGGCGGAGTGTTCGGCATCCGCGGGGGAACGCCCTTCCGCCCAATCCTTGCCGAGAAGGCTCGCATCGGGATGGGAAATCCACTTGCCTTCGTGGGAAAGGAGGTAGACCGCCCCCGTGCCAAGCGGCTTCAACGCGTTGAGGTTTTTGGAAAGCGGTGTCAGCATCAGATCGACGCCGGTGACGCCGATGACCTTGTCATTGTCGCGCAGCGGAACGGCGAAGGAAACACCCACAACCGTCTTGCCTCCGGCCTCCCAGCTATAAGGCTCGGTCACGAACGGCTTGCCCGTTCTGGCGGGCACATAATACCAGCCGTCCTCCGTCCCCAGATCAATGATCGGACGATAGCCGAGCTTGCCTTCCCCATCCCGGTAGAAATAGGGGCTCCACTTGCCGTCCCAGGTATCCTTGTCGTCCTTGAACTCGCCGTCGCGTCCGTCAAGCTGATTGTCGACGATCGTGCCCCAGGCACCGGAAAGCTGCGGGTTCTGTTCGGCCACCCGCTTCACCGCGGCGGTCCATCCCGCCCGGTCGGTGACGCCGCTGCTCCGCATACCGGTGAGCGAGGCCGCCATCGCCTTGGCGACCGAGAGGCCGTTTTCCAGCGTGCGGCGAACCATCTGCGCCTGTTCCCGGGCAACCGCCTCAGCCTGCTGTGTCGCCAGATCCCTGGTGACCGTGGAGGCCTGCCAGCCAATAATGCCAATACCGATCAACAGCACGACAGCAAGGGCTGCGACACTGGTGACGACAAGTTTTGTCGCGACACTCGACTTCTGGAACATCAATCGACTCCGGAATACCCTGAGAACAGGGGAGAATTTGGAGCCTTGATATTTAACAACCTACTCTTTCAGATTTATGAATGTGTTCTCTCGTCTACTTTATCGATAGCATCGTAAGTATTTATACCTAATATAGAACTCTTATAAGTGACGTTACGTTACTTTTCTAAAATATTCGTTTATTCAAAAATGGAGGAAATACTTCACCGGGATTCTGTGACCCCGCACGCGGACACTCCTGGGCGGATCATCGTCACGGACAATCCCTGAGCGACAAGCACCGGAGAGCACGCGCGTTCCCCGCCCGGGCATTACAGCCGGGGCGGGGAATGTCGTGTCTCAAGACGTTGGGAACATCGCTTTTTTCGCGATGCCCGGAGCTTTTCCGATCAGTGACGGAAGTGACGCATGCCCGTCATCACCATGGCGAGGCCCGCCTCGTCGGCGGCGGCGATCACTTCGTCGTCGCGCATCGAGCCGCCCGGCTGGATGACCGCCGTGGCCCCCGCTTCGGCGGCCGACAGCAGCCCGTCGGCGAAGGGGAAGAACGCGTCGGAGGCCACCACGCAGCCCTTGGTGAGCGGTTCGGCCAGGCCGGCGGCCTCGGCCGCATCCAGCGCCTTGCGCGCCGCGATGCGGGCACTGTCCACCCGGCTCATCTGGCCGGCGCCGACGCCGACAGTCGCCCCGTCCTTGACGTAGACGATGGCATTGGACTTGACGTGCTTGGCGACGCGGAAGGCGAACTTCAGGTCGGCGAGTTCCTGCGCGCTCGGCGCCCGCTTGGTCACCACCTTCAGCTCGACATCGTCGATGTTGCCGTTGTCGCGCGACTGCACCAACAGGCCGCCGGAGACAGACTTGAAGAACACGCCGCTGCTGCGCGGGTCTGCCATGCCGCCGGTCAGCAGCAGCCGCAGGTTCTTCTTCTTCGCCACCATCGCAATCGCCGCCTCGTCCGCATCGGGTGCGATGATCACCTCGGTGAAGATCTTGACGATCTCAGCCGCTGCTTCCTCATCCAGCTTGCCGTTCAGCGCGACGATGCCGCCGAAGGCGGAGACCGGGTCGCAGGCGAGTGCCTTGCGGTAGGCATCGGCAAGCGAGGCGCCTTCCGCCACGCCGCAAGGGTTGGCGTGCTTGATGATGGCAACCGCCGGGGTGCGGGCGGGATCGAACTCGGAAACCAGCTCGAAGGCCGCATCGGTGTCGTTGATGTTGTTGTAGGAAAGCTGCTTTCCCTGAAGCTGGCGGGCGGTGGAGACACCGGGCCGGGCCTCGCCGGTCTTGTAGAAGCCGGCCTTCTGGTGCGGGTTCTCGCCATAGCGCATGACTTCCGCCAGCTTGCCGCCGAAGGCGCGGTAGTCGGGCGTCACGTCGTCCAGTTCCTGCGCGAACCAGCCGGAAACGGCGGCGTCATAGGCGCCGGTGCGCGCGAACGCCTTGGCGGCGAGCTTGCGGCGCGCCTCAAGCGGCATCTTGCCGTCATGGGCGTCGAGCGCTTCCAGCACATTCGCATAGTCGGCCGGATCGACCACGACGGAAACATAGGCGTGGTTCTTGGCGCCGGCGCGGATCATCGCCGGACCGCCGATGTCGATATTCTCGATCACCGTCGCCGCATCCGCGCCCGAGGCCGCAGTCTCCTCGAAGGGATAGAGATTGACGACCAGCAGGTCGATGCGCTCGATGCCGTGTTCTTCCATCGCCAGCGCATGCTCGGCATCGTCGCGGATGGCGAGCAGCCCGCCGTGAACCTTGGGATGCAGCGTCTTCACCCGGCCGTCCATGATCTCGGGAAAACCGGTGACCTCGGAAACGTCGGTCACGGCGATGCCGGCCTCGGCGATCGCCTTGCAGGTACCGCCGGTGGAGACCAGCTCGATGCCCTTTTGCGAAAGCGCGCGGGCGAAATCGATCAACCCGGTCTTGTCGGAAACGGAAAGAAGCGCGCGCTTCACGGTTACCAGCTCGGGAACCGGAACGGCCTTGGACACGACGGTCATGGAATCAGCCTCGTGGGAAGAGTGGTGCGGGAAAGGGATTGGCCGCGCTCTAGCACGAATGGACGGACACCGGAAGGTGGGTTTGCCGGCTTTGCGAGGAATGGAGGGGTGGCGAGGGGAAACGGGGGGAAATGGAGGAGGGATGGAGCGGCTGCGCCGCACCGATTTCTGGATTCCGGATCGACGTTCGGCTGCGCCTCACTTGTCCGGAATGAGGGAGGTTGGGTTTGGCTTCAAGCCAGCCACTTGCTCCTCATTCCGGGCGGTCTGCGGCAAAGCCGCATGGCCAGACCCGGAATCCAGCGCAAAAAGCGCGGCGAAGCCGCTCCGCGATCTCTTCCGGGTGGCGCAAGGAAGTCTCTAGATCAGCGTCTCCACCGCGTCCTCGTCCGCCTGCCCGCGTCGCCTCTGCGGCTTGGCGGTGGCCGTGCGGCGGAAGACCCAGGCGACATCGCGGCGATGGCGCAGGCGTTCGTGGATGACGATCTGCTCGGTGTGGCGGTGGCCGTGAACGTCGGAGAGATAGATCGATTCCTCCAGCGACACCTGGGCGTCCGGCGCGGTGAATTCCCACGCCTCGCCGTCGGCGCACATCAACAGCACCGCCCCTCCCCCGCGCACCAGGCTCGCCTTGATGCCGGGATGGAGATGGAAGCGCACCACGTAGCGGTCGTGATCGCCCGAGGCGAGCGTGCCCACCGGCTCCAGCCTGTCGCACCCCTCCAGCACCGATCCGTCGCGCGCGAGGCGGATGGAACGTTCGTGCCGCACGCGCTGGGGCGCATAGCCGTTGTGGCTGGCCGTGATGTGAATGCCGGCGTCATCCTCCTCGCGGGTCACCGGAACCGAGGTCGGACCGGCGACGATCAGCGAGCCCAGCCAGCGGGTCAGCTGGTCGCCCGCCATGAAACGGCACGAGGAGGTGGAATTGTATTCAAGCGTGGAATGGGCGGCGGTCGAACGCGCCACCTTGCGCCAGGTCTCGTGGCCTTTGCCCGAGACCCCGCAATTGACCACGATGCTGTTGCGCCCCGACGACATCTCGAAGCTCAGGCAGCCGGCATGGGCGAGCTGGCTGATGGTCGGCGGCGGCGGGCGGCCGGTATCCATCACCATCAGCGTGTCCGCCGCCACAAGCCGCTGATAGCCGGAATGGGCGGCATCGGCAGGCGGCGTGCCGCGCGCGTCGTCATAGGCAAGCACCGTGGCGACCAGATCGCCGGACGTCGCGCCCATGCCGTTGAAATGCGCGAACGACCCATCGCCCATGCGGAAGAAGCGGATCATCGGCATCATCCGGTCCACCGCATCCATCACGGCCTGGCTGGGCGGCTGGCCCTGGCTTGTAAAGGCCTGGCGAATGGGCAGGAGATCGGTGAGGATTTCCAGAACCGCGCCGGGATTGCGCGAGATATGGCCGCCATCGGGAAGGATCTGGCGCGCCAGTTCCTGATCAAGCCGCTTCTGGGAGAGGCGGGCGAACCGCCCCTGCCCGGACATGGAAATGGAGGCGGCGGCGATCGCCATCGTGACCAGAAGTCGGGGCTGGCCGTCGGGCGCCTCGTTCACGGTCTTGCGCAGGAAACGGACCTGGCGGGAGAGCGATTTCAGGAACCGGCGGTAGAAGTCGCGGTCGCAGTTTTCAAGCAGCAGCGGCGATTGCGACAGCCAGGACAGAACGCGCCGGGCGACCACGCCGGGCTCCCAGGCATAGGCATGACGCCGGCCGACGAGCCGGATCCATTCATCGATGAGCGCACGCGCGTTGGAGCGCGCCATCGCGGTTTCCGCGGCGCGCAGATGGCGCAGCCAGCCGAAGCCGTGCAGGGCGCGGGCCCAGTCGGGCGACGGCGGATTGACCTCGAAGGGAGACTGGCCGCCAGCCTCGACGAAATGACCGGAAAAGACGAACCGTCCGGCATAGATATCGACGGCAATGGTAGGGTCGGCGGTACGCAGGTCCTGCGGGGCGATCAGCAGGCGTGCGGGCACCGCGTTGAAGGGCGCGAACGCCGAAGCCGGGCCGCCATGCATCCAGCGCAGTGTCGCGCGCCAGGCGTGCGAGGCCACGAGCCGCCAAATCCGTGCCTGATCGGACATGGATTCGAGCGCCATCACCGAGCCGCCTCCTGACACATTCTCCACCAAACCGGGTATTCCCTCGACCAGATACAAGCCAAAGCGGCGACACGTTCCGCGCCGCTTCCGCCTTCCGCGCCCCTCCCCGGAAAACTCGCCGGAAAACTTGAAAGAGGCGGCGGGTCTTCTTCCGTCCATTTCCGTATCGCGGGTCAGCGTCGTTCGCCGCCTTCACCGGCCCGGAATACAGAACCGAAGCCACTCCCGCCATTGTGTAAAAATGAAGTCATCCCATTAAATTATACTTAACCATAGCCGTTTCCCGCGCACACGTATGCGCGGCCGTGAATAAAAAGTCGTGATGGCGTGGTTTTCGATGCGTCCCGGCTGACGCGACCGCCTCAGACGGCCGCGCGCCGGACATTGCGCGCTGTGAGCGGCGCGAGCCATGGCCGAGGAACAGCCCCTCGGCCCAGCTCCGGTTCGCGCCCTACCCGACCCGCTTGAGCCGGGAGGCGAAGAAGCCGTCGAGCCCGCCCATGCGCGGCTGATCTGACGGCCAATGGCAGGGCAGCGTGCGCAGATCGCCCGACGCCGTCACCAGCCCGTCGAGCCCGGCGATTTCCCCCGAAGCGATCGGCACGCGTTCCACGCCCGCGCCTTCCGCCAGCAGCGCCTCGATCTGGCGCTCGCCTTCTTCCGGCTCCAGCGAGCAGGTGCAGTAGACGAGCACACCGCCGGGTTTCAGCCAGGAAAGCGCGCGGCGCAGGAAACGGCCCTGTATCTCGGCCAGCGTGGCGATATCGCTTTCACGCTTCAGCCAGGGCATGTCGGGGTGACGGCGCGCGGTCCCCGTCGCGGTACACGGCGCATCGAGCAGGATCGCATCGAAGGGGGCGGCGGGCTCCCATTTCCCCAAATCGGCGGCGAGGATCTCCACGTCCAGCGACAGCCGGGCCATGTTCTCCGAAACCCGCTTCAGCCGGTTATTCGAGATATCGACGGCCGTCACCTTCGCCCCGGCGGCGGCGAGCTGGGCAGTCTTGCCGCCGGGTGCCGCGCACAGATCGGCGACGTTCAATCCGGCCACATCGCCCAGCAGACGCACCGGCAGGGCGGCGGCGGCATCCTGCACCCACCAGGTGCCTTCGGAAAAGCCGTCCAGCTCCTCCACCCGGCCCGCCTCGACAAGGCGCAGCGAGCCCGTGGGCAGCACCTGCGCGCCGAGCCTCGCGGCCCATGCGGCGGCGTTCTCGGCGGGCTTCAGCGTCAGATCAAGCCCCGGCTCCTCCATATGGGCGGCCGTGATGGCACGCGCCGTCTCGGCTCCATAGGTGTCGCGCCAGCGCTGAAACAGCCAGCCCGGCGCATTGAGCGCGACCGGATCCTGATCCGCCAGAAGCGTATCGCGTTCACGGATCAGACGGCGAAGGACGGCATTGACCAGCCCCTTGTAGGGCCGCGCCATGCGGTCGCCGCCGGCTTCGTCCACAGCCACAGAGACGGCGGCATGGTCGGCCACATCGAGAAACAGGATCTGCGCGATGGCGACATGGAGGATATCCTCCACACGGCCGGTCTTTTCCGGGATCGGCCGATCGAGCAGCTTTTCCACAAGATCGGAGATCTGGCCACGACGGCGCAGGGCAACACCTAGGATGGCGCGCAACAGCGCGCGGTCGTTGTCGGCAAGCGCGCGGTAGAGTGGATGGCCATTCACCGCATCGAGTTCGCTCGCCAGCATGCGGTTGTTGTGGACCACCTTGCCCAGAACCGCGACGGCCGCCCGGCGGACGGGCAGGCCCGGCGTCACCTTCGCGGCCCGCGCGCCCGGGCGCTGCGCCCCGGCATCGGCAGCTGAACCGGCATTCGCGCCTTTGCCTGCACCGGTACCTGTACCGGCCTTCTGGGCGAACGGGCGCTTGCCGCCGCCCGCGCCGTGCGGCCTGTTGCCCTTGCGGTTATCGAGCCGGTTCGGGCCGCCATTGGCCCGACCGGTCTTCTTCTGCCCCGGCTGGCCGCGCCTGTCGCCGCCGCCGGTCTGGCCGTTTCCGGCGCTCAATTCTTCATATCCGTGTCACTGCCTGTCATTTGCTGCCGTCAGCCCCCGTCAACCCCAAGGGCCGCGGGGCTGGTCGTCTTCGTCATCGCGGCCCGGCGCGCGGTCCCAGGGGCCTTGCGTGCCGCCGGCGGCGGGCGGTTCGTCATTGCGGCGCGTGGCGGCAAAGCCCGCCGGCGCCATCGGCTTCACACCGCCGCGCCCGCCCATCTGGCGGTCGATTTCCCTCAGCGCCGCAATGCGGTTTTCGGTTGCCGGGTGGGTGGAGAAGAGATTGTCCATCTTTTCGCCCGACAGCGGGTTGATGATGAACATGTGCGCGGTCGCGGGCGCGTGTTCCGCCGCCTCGTTGCGCACGTGGGCGACGCCGCCGGAGATCTTCCGCAACGCGGAGGCGAGCGCCATCGGGTTGCCGCTGATTTCCGCGCCGCCGCGGTCGGCCGCGTATTCGCGCGTCCGGCTGATCGCCATCTGCACCACCATGGCGGCCATCGGGGCGACGATCATCGCCACCAGCACGCCGACAATGCCCAAGGGATTGTTGCGGTTGCCGCCGAAGAAGAAGGCGAAGTTGCCGAGCATGGAAATCGCGCCGGCAAAGGTCGCGGTGATCGTCATGATCAGCGTGTCGTGGTTCTTCACGTGGGTCAGCTCGTGCGCCATCACGCCGGCGACCTCGTCCTGGCTCAGCATCCGGAGCAGGCCCGTGGAGGCGGCAACGGCCGCGTTTTCGGGGTTGCGACCGGTGGCGAAGGCGTTCGGCTGCTCGCTGTCGATGATGTAGACCTTGGGCATCGGCAGGTCGGCATTCTTCGCCAGCCGTTCCACGATCCGGTAGAGTTCCGGCGCGGTGCGCGCGTCCACCTCCTGCGCGTTGTGCATGCGCAGGACCATCTTGTCGGCGTTCCAATAGCTGAAGGCATTCATGCCAAGCGCGATCAGGAACGCGATCATCATGCCGCCGGTGCCGCCGATCAGGAAACCGACGCCCATGAACAGCGCCGTCATGGCGGCCAGCAGCATTGCGGTGCGGATGTAGTTCATCGTTGCGGGCTTCCGTTTCGTTGCGTGTGGGCCGACGTGCAGAACCTGGTGGCCAGAGGCTGCAACCGGCATGATCCTGCGCTATATGATGGGAACGCATCCGCCGCACCGCAAGACTTGCGCGCACTCGCATAGGCTGAAAGCCCTGCAAAGGAAAGCCGTTTGAGACGATGACCGAGACCGACCGCACACAAGAAAGCCCCGCGAGCGCGAACCGCGCCACGGAGATCCGTCAGGCGAACGAGAAACCGGCCGAGGAGCCGCGCCGCCGTTTCGAGGATCTGCCGCCCGCCGCCCAGCGCGCGCTCATGGAGGCAGAGGAACGCCGCAAGGCCGCAAGGCCGGTTGAATTGGCGAAGGAAGTCAACGGCCGCAACGGCCCCGAACCGACGCGCTATGGCGACTGGGAAAAGAAGGGGATCGCGAGCGATTTCTGATCTGGTCGCCCGGCAGACGACGAGAGAAGAAAGCGCCGTGCGGCGCTTGAGGGACTGACGGCCTCGTCGTTCTTCTGCTTGAGCCGGTGCGGCGGCACGGCCCCTTCCGCAAGCGGACCGGCGGGCGATATGTCTGCGACATTGCCGAGCATCTGGGCGAGGGCGACCGGTCGGCCTTGATCATCGGCCAAAGAACGGATTTTGCTCGTACTTCCGCCCCGCGGGATGCCGACCGCGTGCGCCCGCACCCCTCCCTTTTTGCCCCTGCCCGGCGCGATGCGCTTTGGTATGAGGGCGATCGACGTCCGGCTCTTCAGGCGCAGGGCCGGCGGCGCCGTGCGCACGAAGATCCGTTGCCAGATCCAGCGCCGCGCCATCATTCCCGCTGTCACACAAACGTCCCGATTGATCCTTATCCGCCAATCCTTGACCCGCAATTCAGGCCAATTCAGGCCAATCTGGGAACACAGAATCAAATGCAGTCACGAGTAATTCTGATCGCCTTCTTAGCTTTCATTGTCCCGTTCTATGCTCATGGAGCCTGCGTCGAGGCCAACAATTCCCGTTTTCTGCTGCATGATGACGAGGCAACTGACCTGAAGCATGGCTTGACCTGGAAAAGATGCGCGGTTGGCATGCGCTGGAACGCGGAGAAGCAGAATTGCTCAGGCGAAGTGCTTGGTCTTGGGCTGAATGAGGCATTGGAATACGCAAAGAAGCAAGGGAATGGTTGGCGCGTTCCGACAGGGGAAGAATTGAGTACCCTTTTCGTGGAGAAATGCGAAGGCCCCTGGATCGACACGACTGTCTTTCCCGATGTCGCGGCTTCCGACTTTGGTGAAGGAGCAGCGTTCTGGACATCGACGGAAGCAATACCCGACACGTTCTATTTCTTTGATTTTACCAACGGCTATGTCGACATGCACAGCCGGGGCTTCCATTTGTCGGTATTTCTCGTGAGATAGCATCCGCCGGGGATCGGCCGTGGGCTCTTGTTCGCCCAATACGCGAGAGCCGCCGCTCTGGCGGTTGGATTGACAGAACCCGCCATTCTGCTCACGGCCCCGACCTGGTCATTCAGGCGATGCACAGCAAACAGCCGGTTCCGGACGCCCGGCCGGTTGAATTGGCGAAGGAAATCAACGGTCGCAGCGGCCCCGAACCGACGCATTACGGCGACGGGGAGAAGAAGGGGATTGCAAGCGATTTTTAACGGGCATCAATCAATTTAGTGCATATGTCTAAAATAACCCGTTCTCGCGCCCGAATATCTTCTCCGATATTATCATATTTTGTTGTATAGCAATATTTTTTCATTTCATCATAATCGCTAAAATATCTCAACTCTTCTAAATCTATCAATTTATTATTATTTAAATCTATTAGAGCAACGAATGAATAATGTATTTTTTCATATATATTCAGTATTTCTTGTATCTCATCATATAAACGCCCGATTTGTCTAGCGCCCTTGAAATACGCCAATAACATTGGCCTCATTTCATTTATTGAATAAACTTTATTTGACGCTGACTCCAATATCAAGAACCTCCCCTCCAATTGAGAGTCCTTATTCGCTTCCGAATTATTTTTGGAAAAGCTAATTGCTCTTGAGTCTTCAATAGAACTTACAATTTTATATATTGAGATCATTATCTCGTTTAAAATTGAAATTCTCTCTGAGTAATATTTTTGCTTCCTCCAGCTGTTAACCGTTAAAAAGGCAAATAACGCCGAAAGAGCAGCCGAAATCGACTGTATATATGCAAGCAGGTCCCCCATTTACAAGCCTTACAATTGGACTTCAATCCCATATTTAGGAATTCGAGTTCGACTTAATGGTCACCTCTCTCCCATTGATGAATTTTATGTTCTTGTTCCCATTTATCACCAGGATTCGCATCGGATCGTCTTCTGCACCCGTCATTCCCGGTTTCAGTAGATATTTATACATCGCAACACGATTTCCCTTGTGAATTCTAAAATTTACAAGAACCTTCAAATGCTCATAACTTTTTGCGAGCGCCCCGTTGGCAAAATCTTCAGAAAAAAACGGCCCGAACTCTCGACCGTATTGTTCCGTCACCAGATAATAATACTCAATCACTTTTTTTAAATTTGTATTGTCAAGCAATACTTCAAATTCATCTGTTGCTTGAACACCCTCTTTGCGAACTGCCGACACCATCTCGATTATTTCACATGTATCTTCTTCCGACACCGCGGCCGCACCAATTTTTGACATAAACTCCTCCTACGTCATTTTGTTAAAATGCTAAGAAATTACCCTGTTCTTTTCAAGACTGTTTTTTGACTCTCATCCACCCCTCCTTGGTTAATGCAGGTTTAACCCTTCCCGCGCTAGCGTTGGCGTCAATCGTTCACATGCATGCGTACCGGTTCACTCATGAATCCAGCAAAGGCTGCGCCTTCGCGCCGCGCCGATCCCGAATCGGCCACCGCCTTCCAGCGCCTCAACACCCTGCTCGACGGCCTTGAGCCCGGGCAGGACCCGATCGTGCTCACCGTCGGCGAGCCGCGCCACGCGCTGCCGTCTTTCGTCGGACCGGTCATCAGCGCCAATCTCGACGATTTCCGCCGCTATCCGCCCATTCGCGGCACCGATGAATTCCGCAAGACCGTGGCCGACTGGCTTGACCGGCGCTACCGGCTTGGCGGGCTGATCGATCCCGACCGCCACGTCCTGCCGCTCAACGGTTCGCGCGAGGGGCTGTTCTATGCCGCCTTCACCGCCGCCGACATGCTCGCCAAGGACAATCCGGCGATCCTGCTGCCAAACCCCTACTATCACCCCTATTCGCTGGGGGCGGCGAAGTCGGGGGCGGAGGCCGTCTATCTCGATGCCCGCGAGGCGTCCGGCTTCCTGCCCGATCTCGATGCGCTCGACGCGGGCCTGCTCGATCGCACCATCGCCTTCTATTTCGCCTCGCCCGCGAACCCGCAAGGCGCGGTCGCCCCGCTCGACTACTGGTGCAAGCTGATCGGGCTCGCCCGCAAGCACCGCTTCTATGTGTTTGCGGATGAATGCTATTCAGAGATCTACCGCGACACCCCGCCGCCGGGCGTGCTGCAGGCCGCACGCGGCATGGGCGGTGATCTTTCCAACATCGTCGCCTTCAATTCGCTCTCCAAGCGCTCCAATCTGGCGGGCCTGAGATGCGGTATCGCGGCCGGCGACGCGGACTTCATCGCGCAGTGGACCACGTTGCGCAATTCCGCCGCGCCGCAGGTGCCGATGCCCAATCAGGCCGTGGCCGTCGCCGCGTTTTCGGATGAACGCCACGTGGAGGAAAACCGCCGCCTCTACAATGCCAAGTTCGAGGCGGCCGAAACCATTCTCGGCCCAACCTTCGGCTACAAGAAGCCCGAGGGCGGCTTCTTTGTCTGGCTCGACGTGTCGCGTTTCGGCGGCGGTGTGGAGGCGGCGAAACGTCTTTGGCTGGAACAGGGCGTCAAGGTCGTGCCGGGCGCCTATCTCGCCCGCACGCAAAGTGACGGGTCCAACCCGGGCACGAATTTCATCCGCCTCGCCATGGTGGAAGACATCGATACGACGCGGCGCGCGCTGGTGCGCATCGCCGCACTTGCGGGCACTGTGGCCGGCGCCACCGGCGCTCAGGGCGCGGCAGAGGGATAGGGCATGCGAACGACGCGAGCCACACTCGGATTTGTCGAACCGGAAGACCGGATCCGCCGGCTGCTGAAGCGCAACATCGCGGGCGCGAGCGGGCTGATACTGATCGCGGCAACGGCGGCTCTCGCGGCCGCACTCGCCACATGGTCGGTGGAAGATCCGAGCCTGTCGCACGCCACCGATGCGCCGGTGCGCAACGCGCTCGGCACGCCCGGCGCGGTCCTCGCCGATCTGGTCATGCAGATGATCGGCCTGTCCTCGGCCATCTTCCTGTTTCCCGTGGTGCTGTGGGGCTGGCGGCTGGTGGCCGGCAAGAGCCTCGGCATCCGTCGTCGCCGCATCCTGACCTGGTTCCTGGGAACGTTGTGCGCCGCAGGCGCGCTCGCCTCGCTGCCCGTGCCCTCCACCTGGCCGCTGCCGACCGGGCTCGGCGGCGTCTTCGGCGATCTTCTCAACACCATTCCCCGCGCCTTTGCCGGCCTCGTGCCGGAAGGGCTCGTCGGCCTCATCGGCGCTTTCGGCTTCGGCGTGCCCGCGCTGATCCTGATGCTGCACGCCTCCGGCTGGATCGACCAGCGCCGGGGTGCCAGGGAATTCGAGACCGATGTCGCCGCCCCCCTCTACGAGGAGGATGAGGAGGACGACTACGAGGACGAAGACGACGGCGATGGCCGCTTCGCGACGTTCTTCGGCCACGTCGCCCATTGGGGCTACATGGCCGGCGCGATCTTCCGGCGCCTGTCCGGTCGCCGGCGCCAGCACGCCCGTGCCCGGCACGAGGACGTCTACGCCGCTCAGGAGGAGGTGTACGAGGATGTCCGCCCACGCCGCTCGCTGCGGCGATGGCTCGCCGAGAAGCTTCTGGGCGAGGAAGCTGACGTTTATGCCTATGACGATCGGCGCGAACCGCGTGGTGGCCTGAGCGAGGCGCTGGCGCGCGCCGACGCCGCCTTCGACGACGAGGATGACGACGGCTACGATGCCGGATACGACGAGGACGATACCGAGGACGAGCAGCCCGTGGGCCGCACGCCCGTCGGCATCGCCGGCCCCGCCACGATGACGGCGGCCGACGTGAACCAGCGTGTCGCCGCCCCTGCCCCGCGCCCAAGGCCCGGCAAACGCGTCGTGCGCGAGGCGCAGCCCTCGTTCCTGGGCCCGGAGACATACGAACTGCCGCCGCTGGCGCTGCTGGCCGAGCCCAAGGCGCCGGGCCGCAACCAGACGATCTCCACCGATGCGCTGGAACAGAACGCCCGCATCCTGGAAGGCGTGCTGGAGGATTTCGGCGTGCGCGGCGAGATCATCCACGTGCGCCCCGGCCCCGTGGTCACGCTCTACGAGCTGGAGCCGGCGCCGGGCATCAAGTCGTCCCGCGTCATCGGGCTTGCCGACGATATCGCCCGCTCCATGTCGGCGATCTCCGCGCGCGTCGCGGTCATTCCCGGCAAGAACGCCATCGGCATCGAGTTGCCGAACCAGCGCCGCGAGACGGTTTTCCTGCGCGAGCTGCTCGCCTCGCACGACTACGAGGCGTCGAAGGCGAAGCTGGCGCTGTCGCTCGGCAAGACCATCGGCGGCGAGCCGGTGATCGCCGACCTTGCCCGCATGCCGCACCTGCTGGTCGCCGGCACCACCGGCTCGGGCAAGTCGGTCGCCATCAACACCATGATTCTGTCGCTGCTCTACAAGCTCAATCCGGAGCAGTGCAAGCTGATCATGATCGACCCGAAGATGCTGGAACTCTCCGTCTATGACGGCATTCCGCATCTGCTGACCCCTGTCGTCACCGATCCGAAGAAGGCCGTCGTCGCGCTGAAATGGACCGTGCGCGAGATGGAGCAGCGCTACAAGAACATGTCGAAGGTCGGCGTGCGCAACATCGACGGCTTCAACACCCGCGTGGCGCAGGCCGCCAAGAAGGGCGAAGTCATCCGCCGCACGGTGCAGACCGGCTTCGACCGTGAGACCGGCGAGGCGATCTTCGAGGAGGAAGAGCTGAACCTGGAGCCGATGCCCTACATCATCGTCGTGGTCGACGAGATGGCCGACCTGATGATGGTCGCCGGCAAGGACATCGAGGGCGCGATCCAGCGTCTGGCGCAGATGGCGCGTGCCGCCGGCATCCACATCATCATGGCCACCCAGCGCCCCTCGGTCGACGTCATCACCGGCACGATCAAGGCGAACTTCCCCACCCGCATCTCCTTCCAGGTGACGTCGAAGATCGACAGCCGCACCATTCTGGGCGAACAGGGCGCGGAACAGCTGCTCGGCATGGGCGACATGCTCTACATGGCCGGCGGCGGGCGCATCCAGCGCGTCCACGGACCGTTCGTTTCCGACGGCGAGGTGGAGGAGATCGTCGCCCACCTGAAGCTGCAGGGCACGCCGCAATACCTCGATAACATCACCGAAGACACCGACGAGGGCGATGGTGGCTACGACATGCTGTCCGGCGGTTCCGGCGACGAGGGCAACGACCTCTACGACAAGGCGGTCGCCATCGTCATTCGCGACAAGAAGGCGTCCACCAGCTACATCCAGCGGCGTCTGTCGATCGGCTACAACCGCGCCGCCTCGCTGATCGAGCGGATGGAGCAGGAAGGCGTGATCAGCGGCGCCAACCATGCCGGCAAGCGTGAGGTGCTGGTGCCGGGCGAAGAGGAGATCTGAGGGGAAGAAGCGGGCGAGAGGGCGATGAAGCGCAGCCGGATACCGTTGCGGTGCCAGCCTTCGTCCATCTTCCCGCCGCGACTGGAACCCGATGCCGCGCGGCATCGTTTGCACGCGACAGGTGGGCGCCGGCACGGCACAATCGCGCGCCGGCGCCGCAGATTCGCCACAGGCGATTGATAGCGGCCATTCCCGGGCGCGCACCCGCCAACGGCGTAAATGGAGAAAACACTCATGGCATTCCGGTCACCGCGAACCCTTCTTTCGCAACGTCAACCGGCTTTGCGGGACAAGACGGGCGGGATTACGCGCAGATCGGGCCTCGCCCTGATCGCGGCAGCGGTGACGGCCGCGATGATCGGGCTTTCCGGCACGCCCGCCGATGCGGCCAACGCGCTCACCGACAAGCAGCGCGCCACGCTTGAGCAGATCAACACCTACTTCAATTCCATCCGCACCATGGCCGGCGACTTCGTCCAGTTCGGCCCCAATGGCGAGCGGGCGGAAGGCCAGTTCTACCTGTCGCGTCCCGGCAAGATCCGCTTCCACTACAAGCCGCCGGCCCGTATCGACATCATCGCCGACGGCAAGTCGGTGTCGGTGAAGGACCGCAAGCTTCAGACGCAGGACATCTGGCCGCTGTCGAAGACGCCGCTGCGCTTTCTGCTGTCGAACAAGATCGACCTGACGAGCGACGCCAACGTGACGTCGGTCTCGGTAGAGCCCGATCTCGTCACGGTGATCATCACCGAGGACGGCACCTTCGTTCAGGGCAAGCTGACGCTGATCTTCGATGCGCAGACGCAGGAACTGAAGCAGTGGACGGTAACCGACGAACAGGGTCTCGACACCTCCGTCGCCATCTACAACGTCAAGAAGGACGTGGCGATGAACGACAAGATGTTCGTCATCGATTACCTCGCGAACACGCGCCAGAAGAGCGGACGGTAGGACGCGACGGCACCGGCCTCACGGTTTCACTCATCCCGTTCTCTCCACCGTCATTGCCCGGCGCAGCCCGGGCAATCCATTGCCCGCCACAACGCACGCTGAGCAGGAAGGCGGATCCCCCGGACAAAGCCGGGGGATGACGACGGAGGGTACGCGGCGCGGGGAAACGGCATCGCCCCTCGGGACCGACCGCCCCTTCTCCGCCTCAGCCCGGTTCCCAACCGTCCGGTGCCATCTCGAAGCCGGAGAATTCGAAGGCGGGGGCGACCGTGCAGCCCACAAGCGTCCATGTGCCGAGGCTTTCCGCCTGCTGCCACACGCCCTGCGGCACAACTGCCTGAGGCTGCTGGCCGTTCAGAATGTCGGGGCCAAGCGTGATGTCCTGCTTGCCGTCGCCGGTCGACAGCGACAGCGTCAGCGGCGCGCCGGCATAGTGGTGCCAAACCTCCACCGCATCCACCTTGTGCCAGGCGGAAACGATGCCCGCGGGCAGCAGGAAATAGATCGCGGTGGACCGCGCGCGGCCGTTCACCTCGGCCGGATCGCGGAAGGTCTCGCGGAAGAAGCCGCCTTCGGGGTGCGGCGCCAGGCGCAGCCGCTGCGACAGCTCTTCAGCACTCAGCCCAAGATAGGGGTCCGGCATTCTCTTCGTCCTCCGTTGCGCTGGATGCGGCCGGGCAAGACCTCCGCCTGCCCGAAAGAGATGTCAGAAGGTGTCCTTGCGCCGCCGCACCTCGACAAAGACCTCGTCCGCTGATGCGCCCGCCAGCCCGACCGCCTCCTTGACGCCCGGGTCGCCCGCCCGCAGGAAGGGGTTGGTCTGCATTTCCAAAGCCATGGTGGTGGGAAGCGTCGGCTTGCCCGCCTCGCGAAGCGTCTCCACCTCGGCCAGCCGGTCGGCCAGCGCGGAATTGGCCGGATCGACGGTGACCGCGAAGCGCGCGTTGGCGAGCGTGTATTCGTGGCCGCAATAGATCGCCGTCTGCGGCGGCAGTGTGGTGAGGAGCTTTTCCATCGAGGCCCACATCATTTCCGGCGTGCCCTCGAAGATGCGCCCGCAGCCCATGGCGAACAGCGTGTCGCCGGTAAACGCCACCTCCGCCTCCGGCAGCCAGTAGGAAATCTGGTCGAGCGTGTGGCCCGGCGTCGCGATGCAGCGGATCTCGTAGTCGCCGAAACGCACGGTATCGCCGTCGCCGACGTTCTGGTCGAACTCGGGAAAGCGGGAGGCGGACTTCACCGGCCCGATCACGTGGGCGCCGGTCTTCTTCTTCAGCGCACCCAGCCCCTGCGTGTGGTCGGCGTGGTGGTGGGTGATCAGGATGTGGGTGAGCTTCCAGCCGGCCTTGTCCAGTTCGGCCGCCACCGCCACCGCATCCGGCACGTCGACGGCGAGCGTCGCCCCCGATTCCGGATCGTGTACCAGCACGGCGAAATTGTCGTCCAGACACATGAATTGGCGGATTTCAAGCGAGCCCATGTCCGCTCTCCCTTTTTTGATGCGATAAAGGCGTTGCGATTTTCGTTGCAACCCATCGACGGGGCACTATGCAACAAATGACGGTGCCCGGCACCCCTTGTCGCAGGTCGAGGGGGCGGGGACCCGTTGCCGCACCCGGAGAACCTGCGGGCGGCTCAAAGATTGTGCCAATGTGCGAAGGACGTCTGCCGACCGCTTGCGCGTGCGAGGCGGCGATTGCATGTGAGCTCACAAGCCGGTTCAATCGGCTTCACCATGGTCCGGAGCAAGAATCGCTCCGCGATCCCAGCCTCTTTCCGCCGGTGGGTACGATGTATCTCGACGTGCTCGACATGAAACGGTTCTACGAGCAGCGGCTGGGCATGGTCGTGCGCACGCTGGTGGGTCAGCGCATCCAGGCGCAATGGCCCGACCTGAGGGGCAAGCGCCTGCTGTCGCTGGGCTTCACGACGCCCTATCTGCGTCCCTATCTGCGACAGGCGGAGCGCATCGTCGCCGCCATGCCGGCGCAACAGGGGGTGATGGCATGGCCGCCGGAAGGCCCCAATCGCACGACGCTGGTCGATGACTGCAACCTGCCGCTGCCCGACGCCTGCATCGACCGGGCGCTGCTCGTCCACACGCTTGATCTGTCGAACGACCCGATGGCGGTGCTGCGCGAGGTCTGGCGCGTGTTGGCGCCGGGTGGCCGGCTCCTGACGGTTGTGCCCAACCGGCGCTCGCTGTGGTCGCAGTTCGAGACGACGCCGTTCGGCTACGGCCGGCCATTCTCGCGCGGCCAGCTCTCCGCCTTCCTGCGCCAGACGCGTTTCGTGCCCACGGCGGCGGAAGGAGCGCTCTACGTGCCGCCCTTCCGCTCGCGCCTGCTGACGCGCTCCGCATCGGGCTGGGAGAGGATCGGCCACCGGCTGTGGCCGGCCTTTGCCGGCGTGCTGGTGGTGGAGGCGGAAAAGCAGATCTATCAGGCCATACCGAAAGAGCCGGAAAAAGCCGCCGCCCGGCTGCTGCGCCCGGTCTTCATCTCCGATGGCCCCCCGAGAGGCACGGCCGGCACCTCGCGCCACAAGATGTGAGCGGGGCGTGCCGGATACCATCCGGACAGCACTCGCAGCGCGAAGCCTCCCAAGGGAAAGGGAGCCAGACTGCCCCCTCTCACCGATCTTGATCGTTTTACGGTTTGACGAAATCAGATTGGCGCCGTGGCCTGGCGGCCCGCTCCCGTCTCCCCCGCAAACGGCGAGAGGGGAGTATGCCGCTTGCGCCCGAAGTCCATCCGCATCCGTCGAACCGTGAAACGCTCCGGAATTAATCCGGCGCTACTTGATCCGGTCGCGCTTGGCCAGCGTGCGCAGACGCAGGGCGTTCAGCTTGATGAAGCCGGCGGCATCCTTCTGGTCGTAGGCGCCCTGGTCGTCTTCGAAGGTGACCAGCTCTTCCGAATAGAGCGAATAGGGCGAGGCGCGGCCCACCACGATCACGTTGCCCTTGTAGAGCTTCAGTCTGACCGTGCCCGTCACCTTCTGCTGGCTATGGTCGATCGCGGCCTGAAGCATCTCGCGCTCGGGCGAGAACCAGAAGCCGTTGTAGATCAGCTCCGCGTAGCGCGGCATCAGATCGTCCTTGAGGTGGCCGGCGCCACGATCGAGCGTGATCGATTCCATCGCCCGGTGGGCGGTGAGCAGGATCGTGCCGCCCGGCGTCTCGTAGACGCCGCGCGACTTCATGCCGACGAAGCGGTTTTCCACCAGATCGAGACGACCGATGCCGTTGTCGCGGCCGTAATCGTTCAATTTGGCGAACAGCGTGGCCGGCGACATCTTCTCGCCGTTCAGGCTGACCGCGTCGCCCTTTTCAAAGCCGATCTCGATTTCCGTCGCCTCGTCGGGGGCCTCCATCGGAGAGACGGTGCGCTGGTAGACGTAGGCGGGCGGCTCCTCGGCCGGATCCTCGAGCACCTTCCCTTCCGACGACGAGTGCAGCATGTTCGCATCGACCGAGAACGGTGCCTCGCCGCGCTTGTCGTGCGGAACGGGGATCTGGTACTTCTCGGCGAACTCGATGAGGTCGGTGCGCGACTTGAACGTCCAGTCGCGCCACGGCGCGATCACCTTGATGTCGGGGTCGAGCGCATAGGCCGACAGCTCGAAGCGGACCTGGTCGTTGCCCTTGCCGGTCGCCCCGTGGGCGATGGCGTCGGCGCCGGTTTCGTGCGCGATCTCGATTAGGCGCTTGGAAATCAGCGGCCGGGCGATGGAGGTGCCGAGCAGGTAAACGCCCTCATAGACGGCATTGGCGCGGAACATGGGATAAACGAAATCGGAGATGAACTCTTCGCGCAGGTCATCGATGTAGATTTCCTTGATGCCGAGCATCTCGGCCTTTCGGCGCGCCGGCTCCAGCTCCTCGCCCTGGCCGAGGTCGGCGGTGAACGTCACCACCTCGCAGCCATACTCGATCTGCAGCCATTTCAGGATGATGGATGTGTCAAGCCCACCCGAATAGGCCAGCACAACCTTCTTGATGTCGCCATGCGCCATTAAAATCGTCCGTTCTGATGCGAGGGGCGTTGGGATCGCCCCGTGTTCTGGAAATTCGCGCCGCACTGTAGCCAAGCGTGGCGGCGGCGCAAGAGGGCGGTTGCAGTTCGCTCGCAAGCATCGCGAAAGGCGCGGATACCGTGCCGGCGCGACGATTTGCGGGGAACGGGATGCGTTCTTGCGCATTATAGCACCGCTTCGGCGTGCCTTCGCGGGCCTGCCGCCCCTCGTATCATCGCCCCAGGCGGCTGCCTTGTTGCGGCCATTTTGAACCGTCTTCCTACCCCGCCATCGCGAGCGGATGCAGGTTTATCACCGGCGCCCTGCTCGTATCCCCTTGTTTTCTTGGTGCATGCCGCCCTCCCAGCCAGACCCGAGGCCTTCTTCATGCTTCGCATCCTGACGAGCCTTGCCCCCGCGCTCATCGCCCCCTCCCTCATCGCCGGCACCCTCCTCGCCGGCTCCATCATCGCCGCCCAGGCGGCGGACCCCGCGCTCAAGCTTGGCGCGCCCGAACCCTTCAGCTTCGACAGCCTGATCGAACGCGCCCGCACGCTTGCCGGCGAGCCCTACAAGGCGCCCGCCGTGCGCGCCGCCGACACGCTTGAAAGGATCGACTACGACGCCCACTGGAAAATCCGGTTCAAGCGGTCGGAGACGATCACCATCGGCAAGGACGCGCCGATCCAGTTCTTCCACATGGGCCGCTACTTCAAGGAGCCCGTGCGGATGTATGAGGTCGCCGGCGGCCAGGCGCGCGAGATCGTGTATTCGCCGGACGCCTTCGACATGCCCGACGACAGCCCTGCCAAGGCGCTGCCGCACGATATCGGCTTCGCCGGCTTCCGGGTGATGCGTCCCGATCTCAAGACCGACTGGATCTCGTATCTCGGCGCCAGCTATTTCCGCACCGACGGCCAGTCACGGCAATACGGCCAGTCGACACGCGGGCTCGCCATCGACACCGGGCTTTCCACGCCTGAGGAGTTTCCGCGCTTTTCCGATTTCTGGCTCGCCCCGCCCGAGCATGAGGGCCAGACGCTCATTATCTACGCGCTGCTGCAATCGCCCTCGGTCACCGGCGCCTACAAGATGGCACTCACAAACGAGGACGGCAAAGGCCAGATCATCGACGTCGACAGCCGGCTGTTCTTCCGAAAGGGCGTCGAACGGCTCGGCGTGGCGCCGCTCACCTCCATGTACTGGTATTCCGAGACCAACCGTTCCACGGCACGCGACTGGCGCCCGGAGGTGCATGACACGGACGGCCTCGCCATCCTGTCGGGCACGGGTGAGCGCATCTGGCGCCCGCTCAACAATCCGCATGTGGTCAGGACCTCCACCTTCCAGGTGCCGGACGTGGAGGGCTTTGGCCTCGCCCAGCGCGACCGGAAATTCGAGGATTACGAGGATGACGGCGTCTTCTACAACAAACGTCCGTCCGTGTGGATCCACCCGCTCAGACCGTTCGGCCCCGGCTCCATCCAGCTTGTCGAGATCCCGACCGACGACGAGATCTTCGACAACATTGTCGCCTACTGGACGCCGAAGGAGCACCCCACGGCCGGAGATCAGCTTTCGCTCGCCTATCGCATGACGTGGTCCGACACTCATCCGCTGCCGGAAAGCGGTGCGCGGGTGGCCGCTACCCGGGTCGGCCAGGGCGGTGTTCCCGGCCAGCCGCGCCCCGACGACCAGATCAAGGTCGTCATCGATTTCGAGGGCCCCTCGCTCAAGGGCCTGACGCAGAAATCGGGTGTGAAGCCGGTCGTGGAGCTTTCCAGCGGCAAACCGATCGAGCCCTATGTGCTTCCAGTCGTCGGCACCGACCGCTGGCGCGTCATCTTCGACGCCAAGACGCCGATCGAAGATCCGGTGGAGGCGCGCGTCTACCTGAAGCACGGCGACGACGTGCTGAGCGAGACGTGGCTCGGCCAGCTCTCGCACGACATGGTGGCGAGGAAGTAGCCGGGCGGATCAGAGAGCACGGAGCGGCTTTGCCGCGCTGATATCTGGATTGCGGATCAGCGCTCGGCTTCGCCTCGCTTGTCCGGAATGAGGGCGTGTGTGGTCGGCGTCAAGCCAACTCCACACTCCTCATTCCGACCCCTTGCCCCTCATTCTGGCCCCTTGCCCCTCATTCAGGGCGGTCTGCCGCGGAAGCGGCTTGGCCAGACCCGGAATCCAGCGCAAGAAGCGCGGCCTGAAAGGCCGCTCCTTTTCCCCGTCCCTACCGTTTCAGCAGGAACACGGCCTGTTCGCCGAACAGGTTCCACAGCCACCACGGCGCCTGGATGGGAATGCGCTGGCCGTTGCCGTTGAGCGCCACGGCCTTTTCCACCGTGCAGCCCAGCTCCTTCGTCAGGTCGACGAAATCGCGGATCGTGCAGAAGTGGATGTTCGGCGTGTCGTACCAGGAATGCGGCAGGTAGTCGGTGACCGGCATGTGCCCCTTGAACAGCAGGTGAAGCCGGTTCTGCCAATAGCCGAAATTCGGAATGGAGACGATCACGTGGCTGCCGATCCTGAGGAGCTGGCGCACCACCTCCTTGGGATCCCAGGTCGCCTGAAGCGTCTGGCTCAGCACCACATAATCGAAGGCACTGTCGGGATAGGCGGAAAGGTCCTCGTCGGCGTCGCCCTGGATCACCGACAGGCCGCGCGCCACGCAGGAATTCACGCCGACCTGCGAGATCTCGATGCCGCGCGCATCCGCGCCCTTGCTCGTGGCAAGGATCTCCAGCAACTCGCCATTGCCGCAGCCGACATCGAGAACGCGCGAATTGGGTTCCACCAGTTCCGCAATCACCCGGTGGTCAATGCGGGTTTCCGTCATGGGGGCGTCCGACATCAGGAATGCGCCTCCCAGTCGTCGGCGAGCGCGGGCGGCAGGATGCCGCGCGAACGCGCGCCACCGGTCAGGAAACCGCGCACCATGGTGAAAAGCTCCGGCTCGTTCAGGAGGAAGGCGTCATGGCCGCGCGGGCTGTCTATCTCCACGAAGGAGACGTTGCCGGCGGCAGCATTCAGCGCATGCACCACCGCCCGGCTTTCGGAGGTCGGAAACAGCCAGTCGCTCGTCACCGAGGCGATACAGAAGCGCGTCTTCGAGCCCTTGAAGGCATGCGCCAGCACCCCGCCGTAATCCGCCGCCAGATCGAAATAGTCCATCGCGCGGGTGACATAGAGATAGGAATTGGCGTCGAAGCGATCGACGAAACTCATGCCCTGGTGGCGCAGGTAGCTCTCGATCTGGAAATCGGCGTCGAAGCCGAAGGTGACGTGCTCACGATCCTGCAGCGAGCGGCCGAACTTCCTGTGCAGCGACTGGTCCGACATGTAGGTGACATGCGCCGCCATGCGCGCCACCGCAAGGCCCTTGGCGGGGCGCACGTCATATTCCAGATACTTGCCGTGGCACCAGTCGGGATCGGCCATCACCGCCTGACGGCCGACCTCGTGAAAGGCGATGTTCTGCGAGGAATGGCGCGCACCGGAGCACAGCACCGCCGCGGAGAACAGCCGGTCGGGATAGCTCGCCGCCCATTGCAGCACCTGCATGCCGCCCATGGAGCCGCCGACAACCGCAAACAGCGTGTCGATGCCCAGTTCGTCGATCAGCATGGCCTGCGAACGCACCATGTCGCGGATGGTGACGAGCGGCATGTCGAGCGCATAGGGCTTGCCCGTTTCGGGATTTGTGGAGGCGGGCCCCGTGGTACCCATGCAGCCGCCCAGCACGTTGGCGCAGATGACGAAGAAGCGGTCGGTGTCGATCGGCCGGCCGGGGCCGACCATCATCGACCACCAGCCCGGCTTGCCGGTCAGCGGGTTGGTGGAGGCGACGTACTGGTCACCCGTCAGCGCGTGACATACGAGGATGGCGTTGGACCTGTCCTCGTTCAGCGTGCCATAGGTCTGGTAGGCGATCTGCCAGGGGGCGAGGTCGACGCCGGCATCGAGCCGGAGCGGTTTGTCCTTGCCGAAGCGGATGACCGGGCTCGACGGCTCATCCGCCTCGCGCAGCCTTGCCGCGTCGGTTAGGGCGTCGCCGTCTTGCGATGTCATTCTTGTCCGGATCCCGCGTTGCGAGTGGATCAGAGGCGCTCGCCTTGAAAGCCCCTCTGACAGAAAGGGCGGTCGCTTACGTAGGATGGCGCGTGGCGAACTGTCAATACAATCGCCTCGCCCGCCGTCTCCCCCGCCGCGTCCCTTCGGCAAGGCCCCGCCGTTTTCCTTTTGATTTCGCAGGCGCGCTTGCCTATGAAGGATCCTCCGGCGCCGAGCTCCCCGACGGGTCGCTGATCGCGCACACGCGCACGCCGGCACGAAAACGCAACTCTCGACAATTCGACCGGAACGCTCCATGCCCCCTTCGTCGCCCGCCGCGCCGACCTCCGATACAGACAGGCTCGCCGAACTTCGCTCCCGCATCGACCAGATCGACGAGCAGATGCACGGCCTGCTGATCGAGCGCTCGAACATCATCGACGCGCTGGTCGAGGCCAAGGGCACGCAGAATTCCGGGGGCACGCAGAGCGCCGGCCCCGATTCTCCCTCCGATGCCCCCACCGGCGCCGCCTTCCGCCCCTTGCGCGAGGCCGACATGATGCGCCGGCTGGTGGAACGGCACGAGGGCTCGCTGCCGATGGTCACCGTTGAGCACATCTGGCGTGAGATCATCTCCACCTTCACGCGGCTCCAGGCCGACTATGTGGTGCATCTGGATGGCAGCGCGGACGCGATCGACATGCGCGACGCGGCGCGCTTCTATTTCGGCTTCGCGCTCGATCTCGTCACCGAGGAAGACCCGGACGCGGTGGTCGCCGCCGTTGCCGCCTCCACCACCGATCTCGGCGTGATCGCGCTCACCCGCGCCGCCGAAACGCCGTGGTGGCGCGCGCTCGGGGGAAGCGGCCCGCACATTCTCGCCCGCCTGCCCTTCCTGCTGGAGACAGGCCGGCCGGCCGACATGCCCGCGCTCGTGCTCTCCCCGCCGGTGAGCGAGCCCGGCGATCCCGACATCAGCGTCTATTGCGTGACATGGATGGCTGGCAAGCGGCCCGACAACGCGCTTGCCCAGGCCGGCATCGAGATCCTGGCGCGACATACCAGCGAGGGCACCGATGCGCTCATCGCGGTGCCCGGCGACGTGACCATCGATGCCATCGCCGCCATTCTCCAAGACGCGGGCGCCGAGCCCGGCCCGTTGCGCGAGGTCGGCGGCTATGCGGCCGCGATTGATCTCGACGACAGCGATGACGACGATTTCTGACACAGATCCGGCGGATCCGGCGTTTCACACCCGGACTGACCGGTCCGGCCCGCGACAGGCGGTGCCATCGGGAGCAAGACGTTAAAATGACGAGTTCCGATACCCTTTCCGCTCAGGCGGATCCGGCCGATCAGGCCGAAGCCGCCCCCCTTCGCCCGACGCCGCGTCCGGGCGTCCTCGACATCGCCGCCTACGTGCCCGGCAAGCACAAGGGCACCGGCACGGGCCAGACCTTCAAGCTCTCCTCCAACGAGACCCCGCTCGGCGCGAGCCCGAACGCGATCGCGGCCTATACCCGCGAGGCAGGCCACCTGGAGCTCTATCCCGACGGGACGGCCTCGGCGCTACGCGAGACGCTCGGCCGCATGCACGGCATCGATCCCGACCGCATCGTCTGCGGCGCCGGCTCCGACGAGATCCTGAACATGCTGGCGCGCGCCTATCTCGCCGACGGCGACGAGGCGATCTATCCCGAGCACGGCTTTCTGGTCTATCCGATCGCCATCAAGGCCTGCGGGGCGACGCCTGTCGTCGTGCCGGAAAAGAACCTCACCGTGGATGTCGACGCCATCCTCGCCGCGGTGAACGAGCGCACGAAGCTCGTCTTCCTCGCCAATCCGAGCAACCCGACCGGGACCTATCTGCCGTTCGACGAGATCCGCCGCCTGCATGCCGGTCTTCCGGGCAACGTGGTGCTGGTGCTCGATGCGGCCTATGCCGAATATTGCCGCCGCAACGACTACGCCGCCGGCATCGAGCTGGTGACGGAGAGCGAGAACGTGGTGATGGCGCGCACCTTCTCCAAGGTCTACGGCCTGGCCGCGCTGCGCATCGGCTGGTGCTACGGACCGGAAGGCATCATCGACGTCATGAACCGCATCCGCGGGCCGTTCAACGTCTCCGCCGCGGCCATCGCCGCCGGCGTGGCGGCCGCGGAGGACCGTGACTTCCTCGACAGCGCCATCGCCCACAACGAGCGCTGGCTGCCGTGGGTGACGAAGGAGATGGAGGCACTCGGGCTGACGGTGACGCCGAGCGTGTGCAACTTCATCCTGATCCACTTCCCCGACGTGCCGGGCAAGCGGGCGGCCGATGCGGACGCCTTCCTGCTGGAACGCGGCTGCGTGCTGCGCCGGGTCGACAATTACGGCCTGCCGAACGCACTGCGCATGACCATCGGCACCAAAGAGGCCAACCACGCGGTGATCGCCGCGCTGAAGGACTTCTTCGCGGGCTGAGGCCGGTCCGCGCGACCAGCCGCTTGCTCCCCTCCCCCCCTTGTGGGGGAGAGCCGCTTGTTCCGAACCTGCCGCCTTACCCCCCTCTGTCGACCTGCGGCCGACATCTCCCCCTCAAGGGGGGAGAAGGGTGCGTGGAGCCAGATTCTCGGAACCAATACCGTCATTTTGCGTGAGCCTGCGACACCGCCCGGAATGAGGGTGATCGCCGCGCTGAAGGACTTCTTCGCGGGCTGAGGGTGTGAAGAAAGCGGCGAAGGGCTGACGAGCGCCTGCGGCGCGCTTGTTGCGCTGGGTTCCGGATCAGCGCTCGGCTTTCGCCTCACTTGTCCGGAATGAGGAGCATGGGGTTGGCTTGAAGCTCTCCACATACTCCCTCATTCCGGGCGGTCCGCGGCGAAAGCCGCATGGCCAGACCCGGAATCCAGCACAACAGGTGCGCCGCAGGCGCTCCATTTTCCTTCCCGGCCTTCCCCTTCCGGCCCCTTCCTGCCCCTTCCCGCGCAACTTGCCCTAGCCACGACGCGCCATGCCGGGTAAGAGCCTCCTCGCGCCTGCAATCGGGCAGGCATTTTCACCAACACGAACGAATGGACCAATGAAACCGCCCTTCAAACGCCTTACCCTGATCGGCATCGGCCTGATCGGTTCCTCGATTGCCCTGGCGGCGCGCCGCAAGGAGCTGGCGGAGGAGATCGTCATCTCCACGCGCTCCGAAGCGACGCTTGACCGCGCCCGCGAGCTGGGGCTCGGCGACCGATATTATCTCGATGCGGCAGAGGCGGCGGAAGGGGCGGATCTGGTCATCCTGTGCGTGCCGGTCGGCGCGTGCGGACCGGTCGCCAAATGGATCGCGCCCTGCCTCGCTCCCGGTGCCATCGTCTCCGACGTCGGTTCGGTCAAGGAGGCGGTCGTCAGGTCGATGTCCCCGCACATCCCGCAAGGCGTGCATTTCGTGCCCGCCCACCCGATCGCCGGTACCGAGCATTCGGGCCCCGACGCGGGCTTTGCGGAGCTGTTCGAAAACCGCTGGTGCCTCATCACGCCGGTCGAGGGCAGCGACGCCGACGCCATCGCCCGCCTTGCCGCGTTCTGGACCGCGCTCGGCTCCAACGTGGAAGAGATGGACCCGGTGCGCCATGACCGGGTGCTCGCCATCACCTCGCACCTGCCGCACCTCATCGCCTACAATCTGGTGGGGACCGCCCACGATCTGGAAACGGTGACGCAGTCGGAGGTGATCAAGTTCTCCGCCGGCGGTTTCCGCGATTCCACGCGTCTGGCCGCTTCCGACCCAACCATGTGGCGCGACGTGTTCCTCAACAACAAGGACGCGGTGCTGGAAATGCTCGGCCGCTTCTCCGAGGAACTCGCCGCCCTCCAGCGCGCCGTGCGCTGGGGCGACGGCGAGGCGCTCTACAAGGCGTTCGAGCGCACGCGCTATATCCGGCGCAACATCATCGAGGCCGGCCAGGAAACGCCTGCGCCCGACTTCGGCCGCCACGTCAAGGAACCGGGCGAGTAGCGCCCGGTTGCGGTTTGCGGCGTTCGGCGGGCCCCGTGGCCGGCGAACGCCGCCGAGCCGCGCCGCTGCGGGGGGAAGCGATGCAGGGGCCGGCGGTGCGCAAGCCCGCCGCGCCATGTCCGACAACGACGCAACGAGAGGTTCCCTCCATGCCCTTCACCACCCTCGACGACAAGACTGCCCTCGTTCTCATCGACCTGCAGAAGGGCATCGTCGCCCTGCCGACCGTTCATCCGGCAGCCGACATCGTCGCGAAATCGGTGCGGCTTGCCGACGCCTTCCGCGAGGCCGGCCGACCGGTGGTCTTCGTCAATGTCGCCGGCGGCGCGCCGGGCCGCACCGAGCAGGCCATGCCCGGCGGCGAAAGGCCGGCGGACTGGGCCGACCTCGTCGCCGAACTCGCCCGCCGGCCCGAAGAGCCGCTCTTCACCAAGAAGAGCTGGGGCGCATTCGCGACGACCGGCATCGATGCCTGGCTGAAGCAGCGGGGCGTCACCCACATCGTGCTGGCCGGCATCTCGACCTCCATCGGTGTGGAATCGACCGCGCGACAAGCCTATGAGGCCGGCTTCAACGTGTTGCTCGTCACCGATGCGATGAGCGACATGAAGGCAGACGCGCACGAGAATTCGCTGAAGAACATCTTCCCGCGCCTGGGCGAGACGGGCACCACGGACGCCCTGCTGGCGCTTCTTGGCGCGTGACGCCGGCCGCCGGAAGGATGATTTAGCGCGTTGCAGGACAGGACAAGCCCCATGCTGACCAGGACGCCGGAGAATGATGCTCCGGATGCGCAAGCCCCTGTGGGAGCGGATGCGACGCCACCGCAGCGCGCTCCCAACGGCACGCCGTTGCGCTGGGTCGGGCTTGCGGCGCTGTCTCTCGTGCTGATGACGCTCCTCGAACTGACGGGATTTCCGGCAGCGCTGCTGCTGGGCGCCATGATCGCCAGCATCGTCGCGGCCTTGATGAACGCCGACATGGCCGTGCCCCGGCTGCCCTACCTGGTGGCGCAGGCGCTGGTCGGCTGCATGATCGCGCGCACGCTGGAACTGTCGGTGCTGCAGGAGATCGCGCGCGACTGGCCGGTCTTCGTCGGCGGAGTCCTTTCCGTGATTATCGCCGCCGCGCTGCTCGGCTGGTCGCTCGCCCGGCTGAAGATCCTGCCCGGCTCTACCGCCATCTGGGGCTCCTCGCCCGGCGCTGCCCAGGTGATGACCTTCATGTCGGAGGAATTTGGCGCCGACATGCGCCTCGTCGCCTTCATGCAGTACACCCGCGTCATCATCGTCGCCGGGCTTGCCGCTGCGGTCGCCCGCATCTGGGCGGACACCGGCACTGCGAGCGTGGCGACCGCCTGGTTCGCCGCGCCCGACTGGGCGAACCTCGCCGCCACGCTCGCCGTCGTCGCGGTCAGCCTCATGCTGCACAAGCTGCTCAACGTGCCGGCGCTCGCCTTCGTGCTGCCCATGATCGCCAGCGCGGTGCTGCAGGATATCGGCCTCCTGACGATCGAGCTGCCGCCGCTGTTGCTGGCCGCCGCCTACGTCACCATCGGCTGGGGCATCGGGCTGCGTTTCGACAAACCGGTGCTGCGGCATGCGGCGCGCGCCACCCCGCGCATCCTCGTCTCCATCGTCATTCTGGTTGCGCTGTGCTGCGGGCTGGCCAGCCTGCTTGTCGCGTTCGCCGGCGTCGATCCGCTCACCGCCTATCTCGCCATGAGCCCGGGCGGCGCCGACACGGTGGCGATCATCGCCGCCTCGCCGAACGTTGAAGTCGACGTGCCGTTCATCATGGCGATGCAGATCGCCCGCTTCCTGCTGATCGTCGCCACCGGGCCGATGATCGCCAAATTCGTGTCACGGCGGATGGGGGAGTGATCCCCGACGCATCTCCTACCCGGAGCGCTCCCAGGCGTCCGGACATCTGACACGTTGCCAATCGCAAGTATGAAACGGCAGTTTCCTTGACCGTTCTTCTTTTGCAGATTTATCTTTCCTGCGTATATTCTCTTTTATTTTCCGTCTGAATAATTTCTTTGGGAAACTCTATGGAAATAAAGATTGGAACCTTCAATCTAAACAACCTGTTCTCGCGATTCAACTTCGCAGGCGCGGTTGATAGTCCTCCTTCAGCCTCCGAGGGCGGCATAACGCTGACCTTCGATGAGGGCTCCGTAAAGGTACGCACCTTCATGGGGCGGCTCGTGAAGGAGAAGGACCCGGAGGAGACGGTGACCATCGCCCGGCGGATCCGGCAAGCGATGGACGTCGACGTGCTCGGCGTCCAGGAAGTGGAGCACATCGAAATCCTCAAACAGTTCAACCGCGACTATCTGGGCGGCGGCTACGACGAGATCGCGCTGATCGAGGGCAACGATCCGCGCCTCATCGATGTCGGCCTGCTCTCGCGGCTGCCGGTGGGGGCCATCACCTCCTTCCAGACCTCCGTGCATCCCGACGACCCGGCAAGGCGCGTCTTCGGCCGCGATCTCGTACGCATCGAGATCCTGGGCCCGGACCGGCAACCGCTCCTGGTCGTCTACAACACCCACATGAAAAGCCACTACGTGCCCTTCCACATGGACCCGGTGGCCGGCGCCGCGGAGGCGAACGAGCGCCGCAGGCGGCAGGCGGAGACGATCGGTGCCATCATCGCGGCGACCGAGGGACCCGACAGCCGCTTCGTGCTGCTCGGCGACATGAACGATCCGCCGGGCTCGCCCTTCCTCGCGCCGATGATCGCGTTTGCCGGCGGCACCTTGGTCAACAGCCTCGCCGATGCACGCGAGACACGGCCGGCCAAGCCGGAGACGCCCGGCCAGGGCCCCGGGCCGGCGAGCGTCAACTGGACTCATCGCTACAACCCGCCGGGGCCGGAGTTTCCGCATTACGAGCAGTACGACCAGATCTGGCTGAGCCCGGCGCTGGCGCCGCATCTCGCCGCCGCCTTCATCGACCGCCGCACCCGTCACGGTGGCGACGGCAGCGACCACGATCCGGCCTGGGTGGTGCTGGATCTCTGAAACGCCGGCCTTCAGGCGGGACGGTCTGAATGACAGAAAGCCTTCCGGATCAGGGCATCTCCCCTTTCCCGCCACCAGGTGTGGAACGTGTGATCCCTCGAGGCATGTGACTACCTCATACCACCCCGCGCAGTTCTGCCAAGGTCGTCCTTGACCGGGAGGGGCGCGCGGGTGCATGAGGGACCTCCCTTCATTGTGACCTGTCATTATGCCGCACCGCCAGACGCCTGCGTGGCACCTCTTCGTGCCCAAACTCATCACCGTGCTGCGCGAAGGCTATTCGCTCGGCCATTTGCGCGCCGATGTCATCGCCGGGCTCACCGTCGCCATCGTCGCGCTGCCGCTGGCCATGGCGCTTGCCATCGCTTCGGGCGCGACGCCGGACAAGGGGCTGATCACCTCCGTCATCGCGGGTTTTCTCATCTCCGCGCTCGGCGGCTCCCGCTTCCAGATCGGCGGGCCGACCGGCGCCTTCGTCGTGGTGGTCTTCAACGTCATTGCCCGGCACGGCTATGACGGGCTTGTGCTGGCCACGCTGATGGCCGGCCTGCTGCTCACCGCCGCCGGCCTGCTGCGGCTCGGCACTTTCGTCAAGTATATCCCCGAACCCGTCGTCACCGGCTTTACCACCGGCATCGCGATCATCATCTTCTCAAGCCAGATCAAGGATCTGTTCGGCCTCCACATGGCGCAGGTGCCGGCCGAGTTCATCGCCAAGTGGGAAGCCTTCTGGGCCGCGCGCGACACGTTTTCCATTGCGAGCGCGGGCATCGCGTTCGCCGCCCTGGCGCTGATCGTGGTGCTGCGCCGTACCGCGCCGAAAATGCCGGCCTTCCTGATCGCCGTCGTCGCCGCCTCGCTGGCCGCCTGGGCCTTCGCGTTGCCGGTCGATACGATCGGATCGCGCTTCGGCGGCATCCCCCATTCCCTGCCGATGCCCCAGATGCCGGCGATCGGCATGGCCCGGCTTGTCGAATTGTTGCCCTCCGCCCTCACCATCGCGTTCCTGGCGGGCGTGGAAAGTCTGCTGTCGGCCGTGGTCGCCGACGGCATGACCGGCCGGCGGCACCGCTCCAACTGCGAACTGGTGGCGCAGGGCATCGCCAATATCGGCTCCGCCCTGTTCGGCGGACTGCCGGCGACCGGCGCCATCGCGCGCACCGCCACCAACATCCGCACCGGCGCGCGCTCGCCCATCGCCGGCATGCTGCACGCGGGGTTCGTGCTGGCCTTCATGATGTTCCTGGCGCCGCTGGCGAATTTCATCCCCCTCGCGAGCCTCGCCGCCGTGCTGGTGATCGTCGCGTGGAACATGAGCGAGATCGACAAGCTGCGCCATCTGCTGCATGCGCCGCTCGAGGAACGTCTCATTCTCCTCGTCACGCTGGGGCTGACGGTGCTGGTCGACCTGACGCTCGCCATCGAGATCGGCGTGGTGATGGCGGCGATGGCCTTCATGCACCGCATGTCGCAGTCCGTCGCCGTCACGCTCGGCGTCTCCGCGATCGAGGAGGAGATCGACGATTTCGCCGAGCCGCTGCCCCCGCACGACCAGCGCCTCGCGCTGCCTGACGGTGTCGAGGTGTTCCAGTTGCGCGGGCCGCTGTTCTTCGGCGCGGCCTCGCGGCTGGGCGAGGTGCTGGACCGGGCCGGTCCGATACCGCCGGTGTTCATCCTGCGCATGCGCGAGGTGCCGCTGATCGATGCGACAGGCGTCGGTGCGCTGGAGAGCTTCGTCAGCCGCTGCACGGCGCGCGGCACCCGCATCATCGTTTCCGGCATTCAGGACCAGCCCCTCACCATTCTCACCCACATGGGGCTCGCCGCGCGGCTGATATTCGCCGACAACTTCGAGAGCGCCAAGGCGCTTGCCGTGCCGGACGGGCCGCTCCCGCTCGGCGCCGCCTGACACCCGGGGTCGCAGGAGGCGCCGCCACTACGTATTTTTCCCCTTGTTGCGGGCGGACAACAACCGGACAGTTTCGTCAAAACCGACCGTCCGTGATCCGGGTCACGGCTTGCCTCGGGGCCGCAACGTTAACAAGAATGCAACCCTGCGTTTCCTATCGTCAGCGTATTCGCAGGGCTGTGTATCGGCGTTCTTGCGGCTCGTCCCTGCAGGTCCAACCCTTCCGGATCCTTGTGGGAGCGCCGTGGCGAACCGCGCGCGTTCCTTGATGAGCCCGGCGTTCCGGCACACGCCGCCGGGCCGGGCGGGCAGACGAGAGACTTTGGATCGCCGGATGGCGGCAGCATCGCCCGCCTTTCGGTACGGAATATGAACTGAGGCATTCGAAGGGATCGGGAATGCGAAAGCTTCTCACGATAGCAGCGGCCGTACTGGTCGCCGGCACTGCGGCAGCGACGTCGGCAACGGCAAACACGAAGGTCTTCGATCCGGCAACGAAGACGTGGATGAAGATCGGCCCGGGCGCGCACAGCGGCAAGTCGCCGATCGACAAGAAGGTCGTCTCCTATGATGGCGGCCAGGCACCGGGCACCGTCATCATCGATACCGGCGAGCGCCGGCTCTATTACGTGATGTCGGGCGGGCGGGCCATGAAGTACGGCATCGGCGTGGGCCGCGAGGGCTTCCAGTGGGCGGGCACCAAGCACATCTCCCGCAAGGCGGAATGGCCGGGCTGGACCCCGCCGCCGCAGATGGTCGCGCGCGAGCGCCGCAAGGGCCGCAAGCTGCCGTCCTACATGGAAGGCGGGCCGAACAATCCGCTGGGCGCGCGCGCCATGTATCTGGGTTCCTCGCTCTACCGCATCCACGGCTCCAACGAGCCCTGGACCATCGGTCAGGCCGTCTCGTCGGGCTGTATCCGCATGGCCAACGAGGACGTCATCGACCTTTACGACCGCGTCGATGTCGGCGCCAAGGTCATCGTCAAGCGCTGAACCGCAACACGTTTCACATCAAGGCCGCGGGTTCCACCGGAGCCCGCGGCTTTTTTCGCTTGTCCCGCCACGCAACGTCTTTCGCGCCATTCAGTCCTGATAGCGGGCGAGAAACTCTCTCATTCCGCTCGAAAGCGGCTTCGCCTTTTCCGTGGCATTGTCGACCTGGACGATGACGGTCCTGCCGGTTGCCGCCAGAGTGCCGTCCTGCGAGACCTTTTGCGAAAGCTCGATCGAACTCGTGCCGATCCGCGCGATCTTCGTCTCGATGGTCACCGTGCCCGGCCAGAACAGCGAGCTCAGATATTCGAGGCTCAGCGTGGCGATGACGAACGAGGCGCCGTGGCAATGCTTGCGCGCCCGCGCATCATAGAGAATTTCCACCCGTCCGGTTTCCAGGAACGTCGAAAACACGGCGTTGTTGACATGCCCCTGCCGGTCTGTGTCGGCATAGCGGATCTTGTCGGTGGTGACGTGGCTAAGGCCAGCTTCGCTGCCGCCCGCCTCGCTGCCGCCGGCCTCCTTGGGGGCCGTCGCCTCACCGGGTTGGTTTTCGCCAGGGGAACGAAGGACGCTATCGTCCGCCATAGGGCTTCCTTTCAATTTCAAAAGGACAGGTAAAACGGATTTTCTTCAAACAGGCCGGAAGAACAGTTCAAATGAACGTACGGATCGCCTGCGACGCTATCAAACGTGAAATCGCAGTCAAGACACAACCGCCCGCGCCCTTCCGCTGCGCCCTTGCGTTCCGTCTTTCCTTGCGGCGCGCCGCGTTCTAAACTCGCGCGACACCATAGGGAATGGAGCCAGCCCGCGTGCACACCTACCTGATCGAACTCGCCTCGCTGATGGCGGTGTTTTCCTTCGCCATCGTCGCGCCCGGCGCCGATACGGCCATGGTGATGCGCCAGGCCGTGCTGCACGGTCGCCGCGAAGCCATCCTGACGAGTTTCGGCATCGGCACGTCGCTGCTGTTTCACGTCACCTACACGATCCTCGGGCTCGGCCTGATCATTTCCAAGTCGATCCTGCTGTTCAACGTCATCAAGTGGCTGGGCGTCGCCTACCTCATCTATATCGGCATCCAGTCGCTGAGGGCCGGACCGACGGTGATCGCCGTCAGCACGCCGGACGACGCCCGCCACACGCGCCAGAGCGCCCGCAAGGCGTTCCTGCTCGGCTTCCTCGCCAATGCGCTGAATCCCAAGCCGGTGTTCTTCTTCCTGTCGATCTTCTCCACGCTGATCAGCCACGAGACCCCGGCCCTCGTCAAGGCCGGCTACGGCCTCGTCATGGCGAGCTGCCTGATCGCCTGGTTCGTGGGCGTCTCGTACTTTCTCACCGTGCCGAAGATGCGCGCCGGGTTCGAGCGCGCGGGCAAGTGGATCAACCGCGCCAGCGGCGCCATCTTCATCGGCTTCGGCCTGAAGCTCGCGGCGGAAAAGGCGGCCTGAGGGACCTGCCTCAATAGAGGCCACACGTTCGCCGTGCCTTCGCGCCGCGCCGCTCACATGAAAACAGAATGACAGGCGCGCCTCACCCCTCTGCGTCGCCGGAGGCGTCTTGCGGGATGTCGAATGTCATGCGCCGGCGCGACGCGACGCGGCGCGGCGGTGCGGCACCTTCTTCCGGCTCGCCCGTGGCCTCGTCCCGGCTCTCGTCGCGCGACGACGCGTCTTCGGGGCTTTCGGCCAAGGCCGCTTCAGGCTCACCGGCAAGCGCGACATCCTCCGGCGGCAAAGCCTCCCCCACACACTCGGTCGCCTCGCCGCCCCCTTCCGGCGCGCCATCGCCCGCCTTGGCAAACCCCTTGCCGATCTGCCAGCGGGTCGCGACCGTCTTCAGCGCCTCCGCCTTGCCGGTGAAATCGGTGTCGTAATCGTTCAGCCCATCGACGCAGGCATAGACCGGATCGGACGTCCACAGCCGGCGCAGCGCCACAGCCTTCAGTGCGGCGGGTACGCCCTTCTTGAGGAAGACGCTCATGTCCGTCGCAGGGCCGATCGTTTCCAGATTCACCGCTTCGGCGGCAAGACGGTTGGCCGCAAGCTCCTCCTCATCGGGCGCGGTTTCGACAGACGCGTCCGGCACCTCCGGCGCTGCGCAGCCAGGATCGGCGGGACAGGGATCGGCGGGACAGGGATCGGGCGCGACCTGCGCCACGGCACCCTCGTCTGGCACGGCATCCCCGTCCGCCGCACCGACGGCGGCGGCGTTCTTGCGCCGGGCCCAGCGCGAGAGGAAGCGCTCCTCAGCCATTGCACCCCTCGTCGTCGGCCGAGGGTCCGCCCTCCACGGGCCTGGGGGCGCCCGGTCCGCGCGCGAAGATCGGTTCCTTGCCGAATTTCAGGTCTTCCACTTTCACCTCGTCACGCCGCCGTTTCCTGAATTCCTCCGGCAGCGGATGGGCGCGGACGAATTCCACCAGCAGCGCGACCAGATCTTCCGGCATCGGGACCTGCTCCAGAATGCCCTCGCCGCTGTCGGCGAGATCCTGCGCGTCATAGGGACAGGCGGTGATGATGGAGAGTTCCCACGGCTGGGCCGCGCCGGGGTCGGCCGCATCGAGCATGATCCACAGGCTGGGCACCTCCAGCGCCAGATTGATGCGATAGGCCTCCACCAGCTTCCTGTGCAGCGTCACGTTCTTTGTGCCGGCGTGAAAGCGCGTGGTGGTGCCTTCGCTCACCATCGGGTGCCAGTCCTCCATCGGCGGCGGCTCGACGACGGCGGCCACAGGACGCCACGACCACTCCGCCCAGGGGTGATCGACACGCCGACGCTCCACGATCGCGGCGACAGGAATGGAAATCTCGGCCTTCAGACCCTCGGCTTTCTCGTGTTCCAACGTATCCCCGCATGGCTTACCCGGTTGCAGACAATACTAACCCTCGCGAAATAGTTGGCAATGCTGGCAGACCTGCCTAAAACTTCCATAAGGGAAAAAAGAGGTCGTATGCGCGTGAAGCATCGGCACCCAGCGACACGCAAGGGCCGGAGGGGAAGACGCGATGAAGGTTCAGGGCCGCAAAGTCCTTGTCTGCAACTGCGAAGAAACGATGGATCTGGATGCGCGGCGGCTTGCCGTGGGCGAGGACGGCACGCCGACCATCCACCGGCACCTGTGCCGAACCGGCATGGCGGCCTTCGAGAGCGCGCTCGCCGGTGACGAGCCGATCCTCGTCGCCTGTACGCAGGAGGCGCCGCTGTTTTCCGAAATCGCGGAGGATGCCGGTGCCGACGAACGCGTGTCCTTCTTCAACATCCGCGAGCGCGCCGGCTGGACAGCGAAGGGCCAGGACCCGCACGCAAAGATCGCGGCCCTCATCGAGGAAGCCGTGCTGGAGCCGGAGCCCACGGGGCTGAAGACCATCGAGAGTTCCGGCCTCTGCCTCGTCTACGGCGCGGGCCAGCAGGCGCTCGATGCCGCGCGCATGCTCAATGCCCGGTTGTCGGTCACGCTTCTTTTGAGCGATGCGGCCGACATGGTTTTGCCCTCGGTGATGGACGTCGCGGTCTATCGCGGCCGCATCCGTTCGGTTTCCGGCTCACTCGGCCAGTTCGACGTCACCGTCGATTCCTATGCCCCGATTCTGCCATCGGCGCGCACCGAGCCGCAATTCATGATGGCGCGCGACGGCGCGAAATCGGACTGCGCCGTCATCGTCGACATTTCCGGCGGCACCCCGCTCGTCACCGGCTTTGAAAAGCGCGACGGCTATTTCCGCGCCGATCCGAAGGACCCGGCGGCGGTCGCCCGCGTGCTGTTCGAAGCAGGTGAAATGGTCGGCACCTTCGAAAAGCCGCTCTACGTCTCCTATGACGCCAGCATCTGCGCCCATTCGCGCTCGGGCCGCACCGGCTGCACCAATTGTCTCGACGTCTGCCCGGCCGGTGCGATTTCCGACGCCGGCGACACGGTCTTCTACGATCACGGCATCTGCGCGGGCTGCGGATCGTGCGCCGCCGCATGTCCCACGGGCGCGGTTTCCTACGCCTACCCGCGCCGGGCGGACCTCGTCGGCCGGTTGCAGACGCTCATCGCCGCCTATGCGCGCGCCGGCGGCAAGCGCCCGGTCCTGCTGCTGCACGACGAGACTTACGGTGACGAGATGATCGCGACGATGGCGCGCATGGGGCGCGGCCTGCCCGCCAACGTGCTGCCGGTCGGCCTTCATTCGGTCTTCCACACCGGCCACGAGGTGATGCTGGCCGCCATTCTGGCCGGCGCCCAAGATGTCGTGTGGCTCGCCAATCCGCAGAAATCGGACGAGCTGCCGCCGCTGGAAAGCCAGATCGCGCTCGCCGAGGCGCTGCTTTCAGGCCTCGGCCACGAGGCGGAAGGACGTTTCCATGTGCTGGAGGTGGCCGATCCGGACGCGGTGGAGGACGAGCTCTACCGGCTCAAGGCAAAGCCCGGGCGCGGTGAACCGCGTCGCATCGCGGCCTTCGGCGGCAAGCGCGACGTGGCACGCGCCGTCATCGGCGAGCTGCGGGCAACGGGCGATGCGGCGGCGGACGTCATCGCGTTGCCCGCCGGCGCGCCCTATGGTCGGATTTCCATCGACACGGACGGCTGCACGCTGTGCCTGTCCTGCGTCGCGGCCTGCCCGATGGGCGCGCTTTCCGACAATCCCGAGCGGCCGCAGGTGCGCTTCACGGAAGCCGCCTGTGTTCAGTGCGGGCTATGCGCCGATACCTGCCCGGAAAAGGTCATCTCGCTGGAACCGCGCTATGATCTCGGCGCGGAGGCGATGAGCGCGCGTATCCTCAACGAGGAGAAGCCGGCCACCTGCATTTCCTGCGGCAAGCCGTTCGGCACGCAATCGACCATCAACCGTATCGCGGAAAAGCTCTCCGGCAATCACTGGATGTACCGCTCCGCCGATCAGATCAACCTGATCCGCATGTGCGACGATTGCCGGGTTTCCGCGCAATGGGCGATGCCGGACAGCCCGATGCGCATGGGCGAACGTCCCCGCCCGCGCACGACCGCCGAATATCTCGAGGCGGACAAGGCGGGCCTGACGATCGAAGACTTCCTGAAGAGGCACTGATCGGCCCGCCGACAAGCAAACCTGAAGGCCCGGCGCAAGGACCATGGACGCATCCTCGCGCCGGGCCTTTGGAGCGGCGGGCGCGTGCCCGCATATATTTATTATGTCAATCAACTTCGCGATGGCACCACGCTCTCTCCCTTTTGGCCTTCGACCTTTCTCCGCTACGTAATACCCCCTCCGTCCATTTCGATTTACGACAATTTAACAGGCGAATACTATTTTCACTTCACCGTGAAACCATGTGCGATGTTACAAGATATGCTTATTAAGTCTCGCTTTTCTCCCGTCTCCCCAGTATCCGCGAATGGCCTCAGCTATCCTTCATCACATCGCTTCGAACATGGTCCGTTCCTGTCGATCGGGGGGCGTCGATGAAAGCCGCTCCTTCCTCGCGGTTCGCGCTGAAATCGGTTTCCGCCAAGATCCTGTTGATCGTGGAGATCGTCACGGCCTTCACGATCGTGGTCGCCGGCATCGCGATCTTCCAGATGTCGCGGATCGGCGGGGAGATCGAGAGCATCGCCGAAAACGACATTCCGCTGACGCAGACCGTCAACCAGGTGACAACGGGCCAGCTTGAGCAGGCCATCATGCTGGAGCGCATGTTGCGCTTCGCAGACATCAAGACCCCGAATTCCGCGCAGCTCTACAAGGAAACGCGCGCCTCCTTTGCCAGGCTCGCCGAGGATGTCGATCGTGCCATCACGGCCGCCAAGGCCATAGCCGAAAAGGCGTTGCAGCACTCCGACGGCGAGGCGGACGCCGCGGCTTTTCAGACGGTTCTCAACCAGATCGATGACATCAAGGCGGCGCATTCCGAGTTCGACAAGCATGTGGACGAGATCGCCGTGCTGATCGAGGCGGGACGCCAGGCGGAGGCCGAAGCGCTCGCCGTCACGATCGAGGCGGAGGAAGAGGCACTGGACAACCGCCTCATCGATATCCTCGGCTCGATCCGCGCTTTCACCGCGAAGGCCACCTTGACGGCCGAAGCGCACGAAAAGTCGGCATTCTGGCAGCTTCTCGGCATATCCGCGATCTCCGCCGTGCTCGGCATGGCGATCGCCGTTCTGTTCGCAAGGCGCAGCATCTCCGGCCCGCTCACGAGCGTTTCCAACGCGCTCGGCGCGCTGTCGCGCGGCGATACCTCCGTCACCGTCAGCATCGTCAGCGACGACGAGGTCGGCCAGCTGGCCAGATCCTACGAGAGCTTCAAGGCGACCATGATCGAGGTGGAGCGACTGCGGAGGGAAGCGGCGGAGGAAGAAGAGCGCATCGAGCAGGAAAAGCGCGCGGCGATGCTGCGGCTCGCCGACGAGCTCGAACACACCGTCAAGGCGATCGCCATGCAGCTATCCGCGGCGGTGGAGGAATTGTCGACGGTCGCGACCCAGATGGCCGAAAACGCCTCGCTGACGCGCGAACGCGCCTCCGCCGTGGCCGCCGCCTCCGAACAGGCCTCGAACAATGTCCAGACCGTCGCCTCGGCGGCGGAGGAACTGTCGGCTTCCATCCAGGAGATCAGCCGCCAGGTCACCAAGGCGCTGGCCTTGTCCGATGAATCGACAAGTCAGGCGCGCAATTCCAACGAAACCGTCGAGGGCCTGTCGGCTTCCGCCTCGAAGATCGACGAGGTCGTCAAGCTGATCTCGGACATCGCCTCCCAAACCAATCTTCTGGCGCTGAACGCCACCATCGAGGCGGCGCGGGCCGGCGAGGCCGGCAAGGGCTTCGCCATCGTCGCCTCGGAGGTGAAGAATCTCGCCTCGCAGACCGGCCAGGCGACGGAAGACATCGGCAACCAGATCCAGCAGATGCAGTCGGGCTCGCAGATGACGGCGGAAGCGATTGTCAGCGTGGCAAGGGCCATCGCCTCCATCGACGAACAGATCGCCGGCATCGCCTCGGCGGTCGAGGAGCAGAACGCCGTCACCGCCGAAATCGCGCGCAATGCCAACGAGGTGGCGGCCGGTTCCAGCGATATCGCCACCAATATCACCAGCGTCAGCCAGGGCGCGACGGATTCCAGCGCCTCGGCCGAGCAGGTTCAGGCCACGGTGCTGAGCATCGGCGAGCAGTCGAGCATCCTGACCCGCGAGCTCGATCGCTTCCTGAACACCATCCGCGCCGCCTGAGAGAGGCGCCCGCCTCTCTCATTGCGGCATCTTCGCGGGCGGTTATCCCGCGCGGCGGATGCCGCAGCCTCAGTCCTCACCCCGCGCGGCCAGCGCGCGCTCGCGGAAAAAGGCATAGATGCCGGTGGCGATCAACAGGGTGATGCCGGCGAGCGTGGGCCAGTCAGGCACGTCGCCCCACACGAGAAAACCGATGATGATCGCCCAGATGACGATCGAATAGCGGAACGGCGCGACGACGACCATGTCGCCTGTCCTGACCGCGATGATGATGAAGACGAAGCCCACCAGCAAGAACACGGCCGCGCCGACCAGCAGCGCCAGCAGATGGGGCGCGGGCATGACCCACGTCTCGAACGGCGCCAGCACCGGGCCCAGCAGACAGGTGGTCATCAAGACGCTGGCGAACGCGGCGGCGAAGGTCTTGACCTCGGCGGGAATGGCGCGGGTCGCCAGATCGCGCACCGACATGCAGGTCACCCCGACAATGGCCGACAGCGACCAGACGCTGAAACCGGAGAAGCCGGGCCGAACGATCAGCAGCACGCCGCAAAAGCCCGCCAGCACCGCGCCCCAGCGCCGCCAGCCGACATGCTCGCCCAGAAACAGCGCTGAAGCCGCGACGATCATCAGCGGCAGGGCTTGCAGAATGGCGGTGGCGTTGGCGATTGGCAGGTGCGCGAGAGCCGCCAGATAGAAGACGCTGGCACAGGTCTCCGCGCTCGCGCGAAGCAACACGGCGGGATGAAGCAGCACCTTGGGATTGGCCAGCGCGCCGGTTGCCCAGGCGATCGTGCCGATCAGCAGGCAGGCGAAAAACCCGCGCATGAAGACGATCTGGCCGATCGGCAGGTCCTGAGAGACGAACTTGACCATGGAATCGTTGAGAATGAAGCCGGCGGATGCCACCAGCATCGCCGCGATTCCGCGTCCGTTTTTCCCAAAGTCGCTCATTGCCGCCCCTGACCGCCGCCTCCTTGAAGGCCGCCGCAGGGCAGACCAGCGCGACCTTTAGCGGGGACGGAGCGCAAAGGAAAGCCGCAAGGTCAGCGGGGCGTCAACACGCCGCCGGCAGCGGGTCTAGGCCGCCCCTTCGGGAGAGCTGGAGGCGACGCAGGCGGAGCGACGCAGCGTCCAGCCGGGGTGCTTTTCCAGCCAGCGCCGCGCTTCGGGCTCGCCGTAGCGGGTACACTCGGAGGCCGGGACATGCTCGGCGAAGAAGGGAAGCTGCACGACCTTGCAGGTCGCGGGCTCCTGGGCGAGGCAGACGGAAAGCGCGAGGATCAGCATGAGCACCTCTTTTCTGCGAGCGAAACGCGGGAAAGGAACGGAGAGGGCCAGTGCTGCCCCTCAGATGGCCTTTTCCAGTCTGTCGGCGGGTACGCACCGCCATTTCTTCACGCGCCAGCCGGGGTGGGTCATGTTCCACTTGGCGATTTCCGGCTGGCCGTAGCGCATGCATTGCATCGGCGTGGCGTTGTTCGCGAGGTAGGTCAGGTTGACCTCCTTGCAGGTTGCGGGTGACTGGGCGAGACAGACGGACAGTGCGAGTACGAGCATGTCGATGATCCGGTGCTTGCCTTTTTCCAAGGCCGGTTTTCGGTCAGGCGCCATCTCCCCAGGCACGATTGGCGTTGCCGCACGACATCCGGCTCGCCTTGGTCCCAGTCAATCGCAAGAAACGCGCCAGGAAAATCCGCCCGACTACGCGCGTAATCGAGCTATCGGGAAAAGCACCGCCCCGTATCTGCGTGGTCTCAAGTATCGCATGGCTTGAAAAGCGCCCCTCCCCTATGCGCGTCCTTTCCTACTCTGCCCGCTTGAGCGGCAGGTTGGTCAGCAGGTTCTGCGGCTTCACCTTCACCCGATTGTCGGCCGTCATCGCCATTCCGAGCCAGACCGGCTTGCCCCGCATGGTCTCGATAACGGTGCCGCCATCCTCGAATTCGAGGCGGAAGAGCGCAACGATGCGGTCGAGATCGCCCGGCACCGTCGGCTTTTGCTCATAGAGCGCATTGAGAATGCGGCTTGCTTGCGCATCGAGCCCGGCATGCCAGCTCCAGCGCTCGTCGCGGATCGATTGCTGCGGCTGTATGCGCACCTCAACGGCGTGGAAATGCCGGATCCAGGCTTCCAGAACGCGGGCGAAGGCGTCGAGTGCCGGCTGGGTGAAGCGAAAATCGATTGCCGTATCGAAGCGGTCGGACCGCGCCCAATAGATCGACTTGTTGTCCTCATCGAGCACATCGAGCGCCACCTCGCGCATCGGCGTGCCCGTTTCCACCAGCAGCGCCCCCAGGCCGCCAAGCCCACCCGTTTGCGCGTGCATTTCAAGGATTTCGGTATCGGCCAGCATCAGCCGGCCGTCCTCGGTCGATACGCTTTGTTCGCGAAACAGCAATTCGGCCGCCCGCACCCTGATCGGGTCGGTGGCGCCGCGCAGGATGTTCTTCGCGATCAGGTGCACCATCTGATCGAGGATCATCGCCGGCAGCGGCGGCGCATCATCGCGGAAAAGTGCCCGGTAGGCGCCCTCGATCGTGCCGTGACGCAGCAGGAAATCGCGAAAGCCGAGGATGAAGCGGTAGTTGTCCGCCGCATCCGCATCGACGATGGCCGCGATCTCGTCGGGATCGACTTCGGCGCGCGGCTCCTCCATCAGCCTTTCGAACAGCGCATGCTCCATCGCACAGGATGTCTCCACGGGATGGATTTCCGGGCGCGTGTAATAGGCGCGCAGGTAATCGTCGCTGACCTCCAGCCAACCGTTCTCCGTCCGCTCGACCAGATGTCCCCCGGCGGACTTCCAGAAATCAGCCATTCGCGTCCTCCACCACGTCCCATACGCGCGCATGCTGGTCCTCGGCAGCATCGAAGGGCGTCACCACCCGGAACGCCTCGCGGATGCCGCCTTCCTCCTCGTAATCACGGGAAACGGCCAGCAGCACACCGGGCGACTGGCCCTGCGCCAGTTCGCATGCGAAGGCGATCTCCCCGCGCGCCACAGGCAGTGCCGCCGCCATGTCCGGCGCACCGTAGATCGCCACGAAATGAGCCGCCAGCGCCTCCACGAGTCCTTCCAGCTCGCTCTGTCCTATTTCCGTCACCTGAACCAGGCTTGAGCGTCCGAAGCTTTCCAGCGACAGGAAGCCGTTGGAGAAGGCCTGGCGGAGCTTTCCGGTGATCTCGGCCGGCTCCGTCTCGCAGAAGGCGAAGCCGCCCGGCACCGCCCATTCGCCCGGCTCCGCCGCACGCTCGAAAACCTGTATGTCGGAATGATCGAGGCGGATGGTACGCAGGAAACGCGGCATGTGGGATTTCCGTCGGTTTGGTCGGTTTGTCTGGAAGCAAGGGCACCGCGCGCTCCGTTCGGCACGCGGCGCCCTCATGGTCGCTGGCTTGACGCAGACACTACGCGATCGGCTGGAAAATTGAACGGGGTTTGCGCAAGGAAGGTGAAGCGCTTCTCCCCGGACGACGGTTTTTCCCTGTGCCTTTCGGTGTCAACCGACCTCTTCCATATCGTAGCGCGAGCGGTTTTCCCGGATTTCCGCGAAGCGTTCGTCCGCCCACAGAACCAGCGCGCCGAGCGGGCCGAGAACCGAGCGGCCGAGCGGTGTCAGCGCGTATTCCACGCTGGGCGGCTTGGTTGGAAAGACCGTGCGGCTCACCATGCCGTCGCGCTCCAGATTTCGAAGGGTCAGCGTCAGCATCCGCTTCGAGATATCGGGCACCTGGCGATGAAGTGCCGAAAACCGGCACGGCTCGCGCGACAGCCTGAGCAGGATCAGCGTCGACCACTTGTCGCCCAGCCGATCGAGAACGTTGCGTATCGGGCAGTTGTGAAAGCCCTGGTTGGACCGTGGATCTCCGTCCTCGCTCGCGGCTGCCGCCGTTTCCCAGATAGTCAGGAGCCCCGCCAGCGCTTCGACGGATCCGGTTTCGATGTTCTCGCTCATGTCGTCTCCTCGTGTTGCGGCACACGCGGCGCGTGCTGGATCACCCCGACAAAGCCGGGTGATGACGATGGAGGGAACGGGTCGCGGAGCCGGGCTCGCCCCCGGGCGCCCGGCCTTTGCGTCGGGTTCCACGCCTTTGCTTGTGCCTCCCCCTCCTCCGTCCCGCCCGTTCTCACGTCTCGCAGGTCACATTGTTGTTCCCTCGTACCGAAAAAGTGCCTCCTTCACATCGCCCGATGCGGTCTCTATTTTAGACCTCACCTCGAATATAGACCTTTTATTGGGACACGAACAATGACCACGTATCTCGTCACCGGCGCCAACGGCCAGCTTGGGCACCTTGCCGTCGAGGCTCTGCTGAAAACCGTTCCCGCCGCGAATGTCGCCGCGCTTGTCCGCAGTGCGGAAAAAGGCGCCGAGCTGAAAGCGCTGGGCGTTGATGTGCGCATCGGCGACTATGACAAGCCGGAAACGCTTGAGGCCGCGTTCAAGGGCATCGACCGGCTGTTGCTCGTCTCCTCGTCGCAGGTCGGCAAGCGCAAGGTGCAGCACGGCAATGCGATCGCGGCCGCCAAGCGCGCCGGGGTCGGGCTTGTCGCCTATACGAGCCTGCTTCACGCCGATGCCAAGCTGCTGAAAATCCTGTCGGATGAACACAACGCCACCGAAGCGGCGCTGGCGGGCTCCGGCATTCCCTATGTTTTGCTGAGAAATGGCTGGTACACGGAAAATCTCGTGCAATCGCTGCCCCATGCAATCGAGAGCGGGGTCTATGCCAGCGCCGCCGGCGATGGCCGGTTTGCGACCGCCACCCGCGCCGACTATGCGGCGGCGGCGGCGGCCGTGCTGACGGGCGCGGAGATCAAGCCGGGAACGATCTATGAACTGGCCGGCGACGAGGCCTTCACGCTGACCGATTTCGTGGCCGAAGCCGCGCGGCAGGCAGAAAAGCCGATCACCTACACGAGCCTGCCGGAGGCCGACTATCGCGCGGCGCTCGTCGCGGCGGGGCTGCCGGCACCGGTGGCCGACATGCTGGCCGATTCCGACACTGGGGCCGCCAATGGCGGGCTCTTCGACGACAGCCACACCCTGTCGAAGCTGATCGGCCGGCCGACGACGCCTTATGCCGAGACCATCGCTGCGGCGCTCAAGGCCTGAACTTCCGGTCATCCGCGGCGGATCCGGCCCAATTCGGGCCTCACCTCAGGCCGGGTCCGCGTCGTGGATCTCCAGCGCGATGGTGTCGTCCGCGCACTCCAGCAACAGCCGGCCGTGTTCGTCGAGACCACGAACCCGGCCGCGCAGGGCGGCGCCCTCGTGCGCGACCGTCACCTCGCCTTGGTCGCGCGTGCGCATGCGAAAAAGCCAGGCCTCGCCGACCCGCGCCAGACCGTCCTGCTGCCAGGTGTCGATCCAGGTCATGAGATGGCGGGCGAAGGCCGCGATCAGATCGGACGTCGCGATCTCGCCGCACCCCTCGTCGTAAAGCGTCGTGCGGTCGGGATCGAGGCCCGGCTCGCCCGCGCGCGGGGCCGGCCGGAGCGCGACCGTCAGGCCGATCACCATCCAGTCGGGCGCGCCATCCGCATCCAGGCTTTCGCAAAGCCTGAGGCCCGCCCCGCCGATCCCGCCGTCATTGGCGAAAAGGCTCGCGGGCCAGTCCCAGGTCAGCGCGACCTCCGGCGGCACCAGCGCCCCGATCGCATCGCCGGCTGCCACCATCGCCACAAGCAGCATCTCGCGGGCCCGTGACGGCGCGACCTCCGGCTCCAGGACCAGCGCCACATCCAGCCGGGCCGGATCATCCGACCAGACAAGATCGCCCGCACCGAACCGGCCGGCCTGCGCGCCCCGGCAGGCCTCGGCGAAGGGCACCTGCGAGGAGGCGACCTTGTGGCCGCTCATCAGCGGCGGCAGGTCGGGGGTGGAGGACGTCATGCCGGCGCGTCTTTCGCGCGAAGGCTCGCCCGGCGCCACCGCCCGGCGGATGGTTTTGGCGGCATCGGTTTCATGGTCGCATCCTGACCGGCATGACGGCGGGTGCCGCGACCCGGGGATAAACAAGGGTCGTGGCGCGGGGATAACCCCGCGCGGCGGGGGCGGACCGTCAAGCGCCGCCGACAACGCGCCGCATCAGGCCCCGCTTTCACGAGACATTTGCATTTTCGAGAACCGCGAACGAAATTCGAAAGATATTCGAAGCAAATGTTAATCGGCCGCAAAATGCGTATTTGAGGCGCACCGGAACCCGCCGCGCGTGGGCGCCGTTTCGCCGTCATCGCGCTCGTCTGCCTTCTCTTCATCCTTCTCCGGTCATCCTTCTCCGGGGCGTTTGCCCATGCCCGGATCGAGCCGGACGCTGTCGGCTTCGTTGCGGTAGACGGTGGCGGACGAGAAGTCCATCACCTCGGCCAGGATCACCCAGGCCCCCACGCCAATGACCGCGCAAAGCGCGACGCCTGTCAGAAACGCCTTCATTCCCGATCCCTCCCCTTTTCCCTGATCGTTCCACCCTTCGAGCGGTGGTCTCCACCCGCCGTCGCCGTCTTCAGGAAGGCGATCAGCGCATCGCGTTCCGCCGCGCTGCGGATGCGCTGCATCGGCATCTTGGAGCCCGGCGTCACCACATCCGGACCGTCGTCGAAAAGCCGGCCGATGGTCTTCTCGTTCCACACGATATCGGAGCCTTGCAGCGCTGGCGAATAGTGATAGCCCGCAAGCGACCCCGCCTTTCGGCCGAAGACCCGATAGAGCGTCGGCCCGGCGCGATTGCCGTCATCCGGCGTCAACGTGTGGCAGATACTGCATTTTCGCGCGAACTGAAGCGCGCCCGGGTCGCTGCCCCGCCCCTCGTCCTCAACCTGGAAGCGTCGCGGCACGGTCGTCTCCAGAGGCTCGAACGGCTTTCGCGGCGCGACCTGCCACAGCGATACGAAATCGTCGAGCCCGGCATAGAGCGCATCGCTGCCGTCACGCGAAAGCGCCAGCCCCCAGACCGGGCTGTAAGGGTTTTCGAATTCCTCCTCAAGCGCCCAGTCGCTTGTCGAAAAGACCCGGATGAGCCCATCGCCGTCGCCGCTCGCCGCCCGGTTGCCATCGGCCGAAAGGGCCAGCGCCAGCACGGGTCGCGCATGCCTCGGCAGCACCTTGGCAAGATCGGCGGCGGCCACGTCGATCACGCCCAGCGTCCCGTCGAGACCGCCAAACAGGAGACGGTCCGCCCCCACCGCCTTGAGGACGTTGACCGACCAGCCATTGTCGTAAACCTGCGCGATCAGCCGGCCTTCCGGCACCGACCACATGCGGATTGTGCCGTCATAGGAGGCGGTAAACAGGCGGGTGCCGTCGGGCGAGAAATCGACGGCGTTGACGTTGCCGCGATGCCCCTCGAGGACCGCGATTTCCTTCAAGGTTTCAAGATCGTAGAGCCGGGACGCATGGTCCCAGCCGGCGGAAGCCGCATAGTGCGCATCGCGCGAAACAGCAACACCGAGCACCTTGCGCCCATGCCCCGTGAAGCGGGCGAGCAAGCCGCCGGTCAGCAGGTCCCAGACGGCCAGCGAGCCGTCGTCGGAGACGGAAACGGCCCGATCCGGCCCGGCGAATGCCACGTCGTTGACCGCCGCTTCGTGGCCGATCAGGCGCCTTTCGACGATGGCTTCGTCCCCCTCGATCCGCCACAGGATGGCCGAATAGTCGAACGAACCGGTCAGCGCCCGGGTGCCATCCCTTGACAGCACCACCGATTTCACCGGTCCGCCATGACCCTTGAAATGCTGCGGCATGGCGTTGCCCGCTGCCGGAGCGAGCATCAGAAACACGGCAAGGGCGGCACGGCGAAACCGAGCGCGCGAAGGAGCAGACGCGCCCGGGGGAAGCAGACCAGCACCTTCGCGCGACCCAAACCGCTCCATGGCCTTTTCACAAATCCGCCCGCCCCCGCATTGCCTTCGCTCGGACCTTCATGCGGGCCCGCTCTCGCCCTTCACTCCGCCGGCTGCGCCTCCGCCCGGCCGGCTTCGCGCTCCTGCACTTCCTCCACCCACAGATTGTGGTGCTCTTTGGCCCAGTTGAGATCGACTTCGCCGGAGCCCATGGCATCGAACGCGCCTTCCATGCCAACCGACCCGATATAGATGTGGGCCAGGATCACGCAGGTCAGCAGCAGCGCCAGGATGGCATGCCAGCCTTGAGCGAGCTGCTGTTCGTGAATGGGCGCGAGGTTGGTCGGCAGGCTGGTGCCGAAGATCGCGTTCACCACCTCGAACGTGCCCGAAAACAGGTGCGTGGTGAAAGGAAACAGCAGCGCCCACCCCGACACCGCCACCGACACGCCGCCCACGATGACGGCCCAGAAGATGATCTTCTGCCCGGCGTTGAACTTGCGCGAATCCGGATGGACGTTCTTCGAAAACAGCCCGCCGGCCTTCAGGATCCAGGCGATGTCGATGCGGCTGGGAATGTTGTGAGAGACCCACATGACGAAGATCATCACCAGCCCGGCGATGAAGGCGAAGGCCAGGTAATTGTGCGCGTACTTGCCCCAGTGGGTGATCAGCGCGAAGGCATCCGCCCCGATGACGGGCTTCAGCACATACCGTCCATAGAGAAGGTTGAGGCCGGTCACAGCCAGCACGATGAACGAGACGCCGACCAGCCAGTGGCCGGTGCGCTCGATCCAGGAGAAGCGGGTGATGGTGACGCCGGCGGGGCCCTTTTCAATCATGATGCGCCCGCGCAGCGCAAAGAACAGCGCCAGGATGATGACGGTGCCGAGCAGCGCCCACGCGCCGTAGGTTGAAAGCGGCCCGTTGCGAAAGGCCCGCCAGTTGTCGCCCTGCGACTGAATGAGGAGCGCCGCCTTCTTGTCAGGAATGTTGACGGTTCCCGACACGCCACCGCGTACCGCGCGCCACAGATCGGCGTCCGACGCGGTGCCCAGAGCATCGCCCGGCACATGGCCGCCGGTCGGGCTCTGCTGGAGTTCCGGCGGGGTCTGGCGCTGCGCCTGCGCCGGACCCGCGAGGAGCCCGCCCGCCAGTGCCGCCCCGAAAACCGCAAGGGTCAGCAGCAACGCCCGCCCGATCCGCTGGAACCGGCCGCCCGCCTGCAGACGCAGCCCGCCGGCCTGTATCGCGGGTTCTCGCCGCCCGTGACGACCGCTGCCAAACGCGTGCCCCATCAGCCTTCTCCCTTCTGATGTCGCCGATCTCGTGAACCGACCCGAACGCCGCTGCGCGACACCCGTCGCAACAAACCGGCCGGGCCTTTCGTATCCCGTCATGCCTGTTCTGTACGTCTCACCCCGTCAGGCCTCACCCGAGCGGCGGCGATCCGGCTTTCAGAAATCCTGCTTGCGGCCGCGCAACTCCAACGCGCGGTCCTGCTCTGCGGTCAGCGGCGTATCCTTCTTGCCGCCGTATTGGCCCTGCTCATAGACAAGCGGGCGACCCTGCTCGTGCTCGCGGCACGAACCAAGCCCGACAACCAGCGCGACAAGCGCCAGCACCTTCAACATGTTCGAAAAACCAGCCGACACCGTTTCTCCCCTCACGCGTCGTCGTCATGTTCCGGTGGGCCCGAAAACCATGGCTCCGATTGGCCTCCGTCGGCCTCCTCCTGCCGCGCGGTCTCGCGCCTTCGTTCAAGATCCCGGCACTGCCTTGAAGTATACCGGTTCGCCCACCGCCTCTCCAAGATGGCATTCCTGCGCGATCCCTGCGGCCGAGGCGCACGAAACGCAGGAAAAGACAGGCCCGGGGTCCTTCGCGCTCCAAAGCTCCATCCGGACCACGGCGGACGGAGGGTATTGCAGAGACCCGTTTCGTCTCGTCCTCTTCGACCGCGTTCATCAGGCGGCACATCCTTCGAGACCGCCTTTTCAGGCTCCCTCAGGATGACGTATGGGATGAGCCCCGCAACGCCCCGCGCAAGCCTGCCCGCGAGGGCGTCAGTGCCGACCTCAAACCTCCCGCTCGTCATTGCCCGGCTTGGTCCAGGCAATCCGTCACCGAGTGCGACAGGACCGGAGAGGCCAATGAATCCCCCGGACTTCGCCGGGGGATGACGGTGGAGAGAGCCTTCAAGGCGGAAGACGGACGCTCCCGCCTTCAAGCCTTACAGCGTGCCGGCCTTCTTCTCGTAGGCCGTGCCCCAGCCCCAGGCGCCGGAACCGAAGCCGCGCGCGACCACGCGCTCGCGGTAGATCTCCGAAACCACGTTGCCGTCGCCCGCCAGAAGCGCCTTGGTGGAACACATCTCCGCGCACAGCGGCAGCTTGCCCTCCGCCAGACGGTTGCGGCCGTATTTCTGGAATTCGGCCGCCGAATTGTCGGCCTCCGGGCCGCCGCCGCAGAAGGTGCACTTGTCCATCTTGCCGCGCGAGCCGAAATTGCCCGCCTGCGGATACTGCGGCGCCCCGAAGGGACACGCATAGAAGCAGTAGCCGCAGCCGATGCACAGGTCCTTGGAGTGCAGCACCACACCTTCCTCGGTCTGATAGAAACAATCCACCGGGCACACCGCCATGCAGGGCGCATCCGAACAATGCATGCAGGCGACCGAGATCGAGCGCTCACCCGGCTTGCCGTCCTGGATCGTCACCACGCGACGCCGGTTGATGCCCCAGGGTACCTCGTTCTCGTTCTTGCAGGCCGTCACACAGGCGTTGCACTCGATGCAGCGTTCGGCGTCACACAGGAATTTCATCCGTGCCATGATCTCGTCTCCCCCTTACGCTGCCCGGATCCGGCAGATCGAAACCTTGTTTTCCTGAATGTTGGTGACCGAGTCGTAGCCGTAGGTGAGCGTGATGTTGCCAGACTCGCCCACGACATAAGGCCCGGTTCCCTGCGGCAGCTTGGCGGCGATGTCCTCGCCCTCGAAGCGGCCATAGAAGTGGTACGGAATCCAGATGTTGCCCGGCGCCACCGCCTCCGTGACCCGCGCCATCACCTTGATCGAACCGCCTTCCGGGCTCTCCAGCATCATCATGTCGCCGTTCTGTACGTTGGCGTTGTTGGCGTCGCGCGGATTGACCTGGGCGAACATGTCCTGCTGGAGCTCGGCAAGCCACGGATTGGCGAAGGACTTGGCACCGCCGCCCTCCATTTCCACCAGACAGCCCGACGAGAGCACCAGCGGAAACTCCCTGGAGTGATCCTGGTTCTGGATCGAGGCATACTTGACCGGCAGGCGGAAACGGCGCGTGTCGGGATAGGTCGGATAGTCGGCGACCAGATCGCGCCGCGGCGTATAGAGCGGCTCGCGATGGATCGGGATCGGGTCCGGGAACGTCCACACCACGCAGCGCGCCTTGGCGTTGCCGTAGGGGGCACAGCCGTGCTTGATGGCGACGCGCTGGATGCCGCCGGACAGATCCGTCTTCCAGTTCACCCCGCCGACCTTCGTATCGTAATCTGACGGCCGCTCCCCCTGTTCGGACGCCTCGCCGACCTCCTCCTTGCCGGGTTCGGCGTCGTGCATGCCGGCGACCCATTCGATCATCCGGCGCTCGTAGGAGGTCAGATCCCTGTCCCAGCCGAGCTTGATCAGCATCGCCATGGTGAATTCGGGATAGCCGTCACGGATTTCCGAGCCGACAGTATAGGAGACACCCTCCTCGTCGCCCTCGGCCAGTATATTGGCCCCGCCCCAGTCCTGAGGTGCATTCACGCCGTAGCGCGCGCGGAAGGGCAGACCGCCCTCGGCCACCGGCTTTGAGGGGTCGTAGAGGTTGGGCGAGCCGGGATGCTTCATTTCCGGCGTGCCCCAGACCGGCCATGGCAGGCCGTAATATTCGCCGTCGAGCGGGCCGCCATTGGCCCTCAGCGTCGTCTTGTCGAAGGTATGCGCATATTTCATGTGCTCCTTCAGACGCTCCGGCGAGGCGCCGGTGTAGCCGATGGTCCAGAAGCCGCGATTGATCTCGCGCGTGATGTCCTCGATCAGCGGCTCCTCGCCATTCACCGCGATGTTCTTGAACATCTCGTCCGCGAAGCCGAACTTCTTCGCAAACAGGTGCATGATCGTGTGGTCGGGCCTGGATTCGAACAGCGGCTCGACCACCTTCTCGCGCCACTGGATGGAGCGGTTCGACGCCGTCACCGCGCCGTAGGTCTCGAACTGAGAGGCGGCGGGCAAGAGATAGGTGCCGTTCTTGCGCTCGCCCATCAGGGCGGAGGCCGGCACGTAAGGGTCGACGATTACAAGCAGATCGAGCTTGGTGAAGGCGTCCTGCTGGGCGGGAAGCCGGGTCAGCGAATTGACCGAGTGGCCCCAGAACACCATGGCACGCAGGTTGTCGGGTTGGTCGATCTCGTCCTTCGACATGTTGACCAGTTCGTACCAGCGCGAGATCGGCGTGCCGGCGGCCTCCATCAGTTCCCTGGAGGCGAAGCGGCCGGCGAGATAATCATAGCTGACGCCCCACACCCGTGCCCAGTGTTTCCAGGCGCCTTCGGTCAACCCGTAATAGGCCGGCAGTGTATCGCACAGGACGCCCATGTCGGTGCAGCCCTGCACGTTGTCGTGGCCGCGGAAGATGTTGGTGCCGCCGCCCGACTTGCCGATATTGCCGAGCGCGAGCTGCAGGATCGGCATGGCGCGGGTGTTGTTGTTGCCGATCGTGTGCTGGGTCATGCCCAGCGTCCAGGTCAGGCACACGGGCTTGGACTGCGCCAGCGTGCGCGCCACCCGGCGCAACTGCGAGCCCGGCACGCCGGAAACGCGCTCGACCTCCTCCGGCGTCCACTTGGCGATTTCCTTGCGCACGTCATCGAGACCCCAGACGCGGGCGCGGATGAATTCCTTGTCCTCCCAGCCGTTTTCGAAGATGTGCCAGAGGATGCCCCAGATCACCGGAATGTCGGTGCCCGGGCGCGGCTGAACATGTTCGGTCGCGTGCGCGGCGGTGCGGGTGAAGCGCGGGTCCACCACAATGAAGGGCGCGTTGTTGCGCTCCTTCGCCCGCAGAATATGCATCATGGAGACCGGGTGCGCCTCGGCCGGATTGCCGCCGAAGGTAATGATGCCCCGCGAATTGTGCATGTCGTTGAAGGAGTTGGTCATCGCGCCGTAGCCCCAGGTATTGGCGACGCCGGCGACGGTGGAGGAATGGCAGATACGGGCCTGGTGATCGACGTTGTTCGATCCCCAGAAGGCCGCGAACTTGCGGTAGAGATAGCCCTGCTCGTTGGAAACCTTGGCCGAGCCCAGCCAGTAGACGCTGTCGGGGCCGCTCTCCTGACGGATCTTCAGCATCTCGTCGCCGATCTCGTTGATGGCGTCGTCCCAGGAAATCGCCTGCCACTTGCCGTCGACGAGCTTCATCGGTTGCTTCAGGCGACGCTCGCCGATGGTTTCGTCGCGGATCGCTGCGCCCTTGGCGCAGTGGGCGCCGATGTTGATCGGGCTGTCGAAGGCCGGCTCCTGGCCGATCCAGACCCCGCCCTTGACCTCCGCCTTCACCGTGCAGCCGACCGCGCAGAAGGTGCAGACCGAGGTCTTCATCTCCACCGCGCCGGAGGAATTTTCCGACGCGGCCTGCGCCTTGCGGACGTGGGAAAACGGCAGGCCGGCGAGGCCGAGCCCGGTCGCCGCAAGGCCTGAACGCTTGAGGAACGAGCGCCGGTCGATGGCGGCGCCCGCCACATCGCTGAGAAGCCGCGTCATGCGGCCCGGCGTGCCGTTTCTGCCTTGGCCGGCACGGTCTGCGCCTTGTTCGGATTTCTTCCTGAGCATCGTTCCCACCCCTTGGCTTGAGGCTCCGGATGCGTTCGCGGCCCCTCCTGGCCAATTTTCAGCGAACCGCACGGATACCTTGACTTGAGGACACCAATCGACTCGAGGACGCCCATCGCGATGTGAAAACAAAAGGGCGTCCGTCTGAATGCGTGGTTTTGGCCCTCGTACCGGCGGATCCGCCACTCGGGCCGTGGCTGCGCGAAAAACGCGGCGCGCCATCTGGTCAGTTCGTCAGTTCATCTGTTCATCAAGAAACGGGGCACGTTCGCCGAAAAGCTCCCTGTTCAGGTCGAGAAACTCCCCCTTCAGCAAGAAGCCGCCCCTTGTCTCAAAAACCGGCGGCACTTACCGGAATGGGCAGGCGCCACGGAAATGGAAGACGCGTCCGGACCGCCTGTCCCGATCCACGGCCCGACCCGATCCGTCCACCCCGCATCTCTCCCTTCGCGTGGCCGGGCTACATCCGTGCCGAATCGTAATAGGCGCGGATATGCGCGCTTTCGCTGTAGCCGCCGGCTGGTGTGGCAGCATCCGCCTCGGCCGCCGCCGCACCGCTATCGGCGACGAACGCAACGGCGGCCGCGCCGCCGCCCAAGGTCGCAAACTTGAGGAAACTTCGTCTGTCGACGCTTTCGCGCCGTTGCTGGTCAGCCATATCCTGAAATCCTCTCCTCGCCCTCGATCGGCGGTACGGATGCAAGGGAGCGCCCTGCTTCCTCCACCTCGAAAACGGAGCGTCCCGACGCCCCTCCCGAACCCCCCGCCCCAGCAGGCCCGGCTGCCGGCGGCTCCCACGCTCCGGCACTCCGCCCCCCGGAATATCCGGCCCCAGAAACACGGCTTGGACGTCTCGGCACCACCCTGCCAGAACAACACGACAACGCACCCGTTGCCGCCAGCCCTCTCGCGAATCAAAATCACATCACACAGTCGACAGAAAAAATATTGTGCATCGCAACAATATTAAAATCTATGTTACTTCATGTCCCTTACGTCACATTATTCTTTTATGAGAAAAATACGCATGTTTTTGCATGTTTAATCTATCATGTTATTTTCGTTCTGACCAGCGTCCGGATGCGACCATGCGGAAACCTTCCGCCTCCAGATTGAAGAACGTGCGCCCCAGGCCGGCCACTGCGCGGTAGAAGCGGTCAGCTTCCTCCGCCTCTTCCAGATCGTCGAAAAACCGATCGCACCAGGAAAGGAGGTAGCGCTCGAAAAAGCTCTTCTGTGCAGCGATCGGCGCGCGCTCGCCGAAGCTGCCGAGGATGAGTCCGGCCATGACCTCGCACAGCGTGGCCAGATGATCCTCCGGCTCGCTCGCCCCTTCAAAAGCCGCGATGCCCAGATCTGTGAGATCGGCTCGCAGATCCGCCAGCGTGTGACCGAACAGATGGCCGTCGCGATAATAGGAGGCGTAGGGCATCAGCCGGGGCGATGGCGCGCCGATGAAGAGGATCGAATAGTCGGCAGCGATGCCGGAGCGTCCTGCATCGCGCGCACATTCCCCGAGCCTGGCGAGGGAGCGGCCGAGGGCGGTGTCGTCCGGGTCGGCGTTTCCCAGCGTGGCGACGAGATCGCCCGGGAGGGGACCGGCGAAAAGCAGGGACAGAAGACGATAGCTTTCTGCCCGGCCGATCTCCTCCGCCGGCAGGTCGGCTTCGAGGGCGAGAGCCCCCGCCCCTGGATTACGGACATGAACGCTGCGCGCACTCTCAGCCATCGGCCTCTCCATCGGCTTGCGGCGGGGGTTCGCGCTCGATTTGCGAAAGCCGCCCGTTTTCCGCCATGTGTGGTTCAACATCGGCGATCGCACGCGGTTCGCGATCCGGGGTGTTGCTGAGCACCTCTTCAGCCTTGCGGCCGGAGGCGGCCGGCTTGCCGCGCCTTTCGAATTCGGCCTTGCGGCGTGCCTCCGTCTCCTTCGCACGCAAGTCGGAGACGGTAAGCCGTTTGGCGCCACGGGCGAGATCGTCGGCCGACTGGGCCGCTATGTCCCAGACTTCCTTGATCGTGTAATCGGTGTCGTAGTCGTTGAGACCGTCGAGATTGGCGAGCACCGGATCGGAGCGCCACAGCTTGCGCATGGCGAGCTTGTGCAGATGCGCCGGCACGTTTCGCTGAAGAAAGACGGTGAAATCGGAGCGAGCCGTCAAACTGTCGATAGCGGGAAGATCGTCTTCGCCGAGCATGCGGACCGGCACGCGCGCCGCATCGTCATCGCTCTCGCAATCGTGAACCGACCCGGCATTTTCCACCACCCCGGCGGCAGATCCGGCGTCTTGCACCTCGATCCCGCATGACGGGAGCACGTCCGCAGGCGTAACGTCGCCCGCAGCCTCCTGCACACCACCTCGCCCGGCGCTTCTTCCGGCGTCTCTCCCGGTGTCTTTCCCTGCGTCTCGCGCAACCTCGCGTTCGGTCTCACCGGCATGCTCACGAACGGTCTTTTCGCCGCGTTTCAGCCGGGACCAGCGCGAGAGAACGCCCTCTCCCTCGACGCTCATCGCATTCCCTTCGGTCGTCGGCGCGCTCTTTTAACGTGTTTTCGTGCGCGCTCTCCCTAGACGGAGCACAGTGTGCAGTCATTTGCAGGTTGCCGCAAGGGCAATTGGGTACAGGCGCGGTTGACCGCCCCCACGCAGCCAAGGCCTCAGGGCGATAAGGATGGTGATTTCGGGTGGTGATTTTCAGGAGATATGGGGACGCGAGCGGATTTCGGGACAGGCCCGCGTTCATCAGGCGGCACATCCTTCGAGACCGCCTTTTCAGGCTCCCTCAGGATGACGTATGGGATGAGCCCCGCAACGCCCCGCGCAAGCCTGCCCGCGAGGGCGTCAGTGCCGACCTCAAACCTCCCGCTCGTCATTGCCCGGCTTGGTCCAGGCAATCCGTCACCGAGTGCGACAGGACCGGAGAGGCCAATGAATCCCCCGGACTTCGCCGGGGGATGACGGTGGAGAGAGCCTTCAAGGCGGAAGACGGACGCTCCCGCCTTCAAGCCTTACAGCGTGCCGGCCTTCTTCTCGTAGGCCGTGCCCCAGCCCCAGGCGCCGGAACCGAAGCCGCGCGCGACCACGCGCTCGCGGTAGATCTCCGAAACCACGTTGCCGTCGCCCGCCAGAAGCGCCTTGGTGGAACACATCTCCGCGCACAGCGGCAGCTTGCCCTCCGCCAGACGGTTGCGGCCGTATTTCTGGAATTCGGCCGCCGAATTGTCGGCCTCCGGGCCGCCGCCGCAGAAGGTGCACTTGTCCATCTTGCCGCGCGAGCCGAAATTGCCCGCCTGCGGATACTGCGGCGCCCCGAAGGGACACGCATAGAAGCAGTAGCCGCAGCCGATGCACAGGTCCTTGGAGTGCAGCACCACACCTTCCTCGGTCTGATAGAAACAATCCACCGGGCACACCGCCATGCAGGGCGCATCCGAACAATGCATGCAGGCGACCGAGATCGACCGCTCACCCGGCTTGCCGTCCTGGATCGTCACCACGCGACGCCGGTTGATGCCCCAGGGTACCTCGTTCTCGTTCTTGCAGGCCGTCACACAGGCGTTGCACTCGATGCAGCGTTCGGCGTCACACAGGAATTTCATCCGTGCCATGGGTCAGCTCCTCCTCAGGCCCGCTCGATCCGGCAGAGCGTGGCTTTGGTTTCCTGCATCTGGGTGACGGAATCGTAGCCGTAGGTCTGGGCCGTGTTGCTGGACTCGCCCAGCACATAGGGGTCGGCCCCGCTCGGGTATTTCGACCTCAGGTCCTTGCCCTCGTACCAGCCGCCGAAGTGGAACGGCATGAAGGCCACCCCCTTGCCGACACGCTCGGTCAGCATCGCCATGACCTTGACCTTGCCGCCCTCCGGCCCGTGTACCCAGACCATGTCGCCGTCCTGGATGCCATGGTTGTGGGCGTCGTACGGATTGATCTCGCAGAACATGTCCTGCTGCAGTTCGGCCAGCCACGGGTTCGACCGCGTCTCGTCGCCGCCGCCCTCGTATTCCACAAGACGGCCCGATGTCAGGATGATCGGGAAGTCGCCGGAATAGTCCTTCTCCTGAATGGACTTGTAGAGCGTGGGCACCCGCCAGAAGGTCTTGTCGTCGTAGGTCGCGTACTTGTCGAGAAGATCGCGCCGGTTGGTATAGAGCGGCTCGCGGTGGAGCGGCACGGGATCGGGGAAGGTCCACACGACCGCACGGGCCTTGGCGTTGCCGAAGGGCGCGCAGCCATGCTTGATCGCCACCCGCTGGATGCCGCCGGAAAGATCCGTCTTCCAGTTCACCCCGCCGACCTTCTTGTCATAGTCCGACGGCAGATCTCCGGTCTGCGAGGTTTCGCCGACCTCTTCGGCCTTGGGCTCGGCATCGTGCATGCCGGCGACCCATTCGATCATCCGCCGCTCGTAGGGGGTCAGATCCTTGTCCCAGCCCATCTTGATAAGCATCGCCATGGTGAACTCGGGGTAGCCGTCCTCGATCTCCGAGCCGGTCGGCCACGACCCTTCGGCCAGCAGATTGTCGCCGTCGCGCTCCACTCCGAAGCGGGCGCGGAAGCACAGGCCGCCCTCGGCGACCGGCATCGAGGTGTCATAAAGATTGGCGGTGCCGGGATGGTTCATCTCCGCCGTGCCCCAGGATGGCCAGGGAAGCCCGTAGAAATCGCCATCGCACGGACCGCCATTCGCCCTCAACGTCGTGCGATCGAACGTGTACTGGTTGGCCATGTGGGCCTTCAGCCGCTCCGGCGACTGACCCGTATAGCCGATCGTCCACATGCCGCGGTTGAACTCGCGGGTGACGTCCTCGATCAGGGGTTCGTCGCCATTGACCTCGATGTGCTTGAACATCTCGTCGGCGAAGCCGAACTTTTTCGCCAAAAGATGGACGATCTCGTGGTCGGGCTTCGATTCAAACAGCGGCTCGACCACCTTCTCGCGCCATTGCAGCGAACGGTTGGACGCGGTCACGGAGCCGTAGGTTTCGAATTGCGTGGCCGCCGGCAGCAGGTAAACGCCGTCGGTGCGGTCGGACAAAATGGCGGAGACGGTCGGATAGGGGTCGATCACCACCATGATGTCGAGCTTTTCCATCGCCTTCTTCATGTCGGGAAGCCGCGTCTGCGAATTGGGCGCGTGGCCCCAGAACACCATGCCCTTCACATTGTCGGGCTGCTCGATGTTCTCCCTGGCTTCCAGAACACCGTCGAACCAGCGCGAGACGGGGATGCCGACCGCGTTGATCATCGAGACATCCTTGCCGTCCTTGTCCTTTTCACCGGTCTTGGCGAAGCGGTCGTGGAAATACTGGACCGGCACGTCCCAGACCCGCGCCCAGTGCGCCCAGGAGCCGTTGGTGAGGCCGTAATAGCCGGGCAGCGTGTCGGCGAGAACGCCGAGATCGGTGGCGCCCTGAACGTTGTCATGGCCGCGGAAGATGTTGGTGCCGCCGCCGGCACGCCCCATGTTGCCCAGCGCCAACTGCAGGATGCAGTAGGCGCGGGTGTTGTTGTTGCCGTTGGTATGCTGGGTGCCGCCCATGCACCAGATCACGGTGCCGGGGCGGTTGTTGGCGAGCGTGCGGGCGACGCGCTTGAGCTGCGAGCCGGGCACGCCGGTGACGCGTTCCGTTTCCTCGGGCGTCCAGCGGGAAACCTCGGTGCGGATCTCGTCCATGCCCCACACGCGCTGGCGGATGAACTCCTTGTCCTCCCAGCCATTGTCGAAGATGTGCCAGAGCAGCCCCCACACCAGCGCCACGTCGGTGCCGGGCCGCATGCGCACATATTCGGTCGCGTGCGCGGCGGTGCGGGTGAAGCGTGGATCGCAGACGATCAGCGGCGCGTTGTTCTGTTCCTTGCACTTCAGCAGATGCAGCAGCGAGACCGGGTGGGCCTCGGCCGGGTTACCGCCGATCACGAAGATCGCGCGCGAATTGTGGATGTCATTGTAGGAATTCGTCATCGCGCCGTAGCCCCAGGTGTTGGCAACACCCGCGACCGTGGTGGAATGACAGATGCGCGCCTGGTGGTCGACGTTGTTGGTGCCCCAGAAGGCGGCGAACTTCCTGACGAGATAGGCCTGCTCGTTGGAATGCTTGGCCGAGCCCAGCCAGTAGACGCTGTCGGGACCCGACTTTTCGCGGATCTCGAGAAGCTTGTCGCCGACCTCCTCGATCGCCTGTTCCCAGGAGATCTTCTGCCATTTGCCGTTGACGAGCTTGGTCGGATATTTCAGCCGCCGCTCGCCATGGGCATGCTCGCGCACGGAAGCGCCCTTGGCGCAGTGCGAACCGAGATTGAAGGGGCTGTCGAAGCCCGGCTCCTGGCCGATCCACACGCCGTCCTGGACCTCGGCCAGCACGGTGCAGCCAACGGAGCAATGGGTGCAGACGGACTTGTGGATCTTCACATCGACATTCGAAGAGTCCGCCGCCTCGGCCTTGCGCACCATGCCGCTCGAAAGGCCAGAGAACGCCGCTATACCGCCGGCGGCAACCCCAGAACGCTTGAGAAAGCTACGCCGGTCGATGGCGCCCGCGCTCATGTCGCGCAGGGCCGCGGAAAGAGGGCCCCTTTCGGCGGTGCCGTTCGTCTTCTTCCTGAGCATCGCATAATCTCCCTGAAAGGCTTGTCGACCGGTTTGCGCCGTGTCAGAAGCGCGCGGTGTCGTAGGCTTGGCGCACATGTGCGGTGAGCCGGTAGCCGCCCGCACGGCCCTCTTCGAGAGGCTCGCCCGCCACGGTCTCTCCACCGGTGACGACAGCCGCTCCACCAGCCAGCGTGCCGAGGCCCGCGAGCCTGAGGAAGCCGCGGCGGTCGGTCACGGCATCGCCGTCCCGGTTCTCGTGCGGTCGCGTGTTTCGCTCGGACATGGCGTCCTCCTGCTCCATCCTGCCTGTCATGCGTTCCTCCGTCCGTCTATTCGACCATGCCGAAAGCGGCCTGCTCGATGGCGATGAACGTGCCCCCGAGCGCCCCGAGCGGCGCGTAGAAGCGCGCGGCGGACGCCTTTTCGAGGTCGCGGAAAAAATACGGGCCCCAATCCGCAAGGTGGGCGGTGAAAAAGGCCTTCTGGGTCGCCAGCTCGGCGGGTTGGCCGAACCGGCCAGAGATCAGACCGGCCATCATGTCGAAGATGGCGGCGATATGATCCTCGGGTTCCTTCACCGAGGGACCGCGCTCGATGCCAAGCGCCCGCATCGCGCCTCTCAACCTGGCGAGCGGTTTCTCGTTGAGAAAGCCGGTCAGGTAATAGGAGGCGTAGGGCAGCAGTTCGCCGCGCCCCACTCCGATGAAGAGATCGTGGAATTCGCCGGCGACGGCCTGGGGCACCGTTTCGCGGGCGGCGGCGGCAAGCGTGCCAAGCGGGCGGCCGAGATCGCTCTCGTCGCCTTCGAGATGCGCGAGTTCCGCCAGCATCGCCGCATCCGGCGGCGCGGCCAGCAAATTCGCGATCAGCCCATAGAAACGCGCACGCAGCGCATCTTCCTCGCTTGCAAAGGCGAGCGCGCCTGACGCTCCATCCACATCCGCTCGCGCGGTGGTTGCTGTCATGTTCAATCTCTCCCGCGTCAATTCTAGGCGCGGGCATTCCCTTGAGGCAAGTCGAAAATATATTGCATTGCAAAGACTTATAGGAAAATACCAGCGATGATTGTGACTGCGTTTCCTGCCATTTGCGCCGGTTTTTCGAAAAAAAGAAAACAAAACGACACGGTACGCAGGCGGGAACAGCGCGCAGGAGCGCGACGACCACACCGCACACCGCCCGAGGCGCAGGGAAAATCGCGGCTATCGTTTCTCTATAGTTGAAAACGGGGCGGGATTTTCCGTCGCCACGGCTTCAAGAACCGCATCCGTGTGGCGAAGCAGGGCCCGGATCCGGGCGAAACTCCAGGCCCGGTCCTGTTCGTCCGCGCGCGGGGGCATGGCTTGTCGTGAAAAGGCAGGGCGGGCCGAAGCCCGCCCGTCCACATCGTGTCGCGCATGGTCGTGCCGATCGGATCTCTTGGATCCGGACGCACGCGACCTAATCGAAGACGATCGCCGGAGCGGCACGTTCACCACCCTCGCGGTTGCGCTCGACCTCGGCCCAGACGCCGGAAGCCACGTCCTTGTAGAGCCGGGCATGGACACCGTCGGGATCGGAGATGACGACGGGCGTGCCGGCGTCCGATTTGGCGCGGATGTCCATGTGGAGCGGGATCTCACCCAGGAAGGGAATGCCGAGCTTTTCGGCCTCCGCCCTGGCGCCGCCGTGACCGAAGATATCGGAGCGCTCACCGCAGTGGGGGCACAGGAAGTAGCTCATGTTCTCCACGATACCGAGAACCGGCACATCGACGCGGCGGAACATGTTGAGCCCCTTGCGAGCATCGATCAGCGCCAGATCCTGCGGCGTTGAGACGATGACGGCGCCGGCCAGCGGCACCTGCTGCGCCATGGTGAGCTGCGCGTCGCCGGTGCCGGGGGGCATGTCGACCACGAGCACGTCGAGTTCGCCCCAGGCGACCTCTCGCAGCATCTGGGTGAGCGCGGACATGACCATCGGCCCGCGCCAGATCATCGCCGTGTCCTCCTCCACCAGGAAGCCCATGGACATGACCTTCAGACCATAGCCCTCCATCGGCTTGAGGACGCGGCCCTCCACGGGTTCCGGCCGGCCGGAGATGTGGAGAAGGCGCGGCATGGACGGGCCGTAGATGTCGGCATCGAGCACGCCGACCTTCAGGCCGTTCGCTTGAAGCCCCAGCGCCAGGTTGACGGCGGTGGTGGACTTGCCGACGCCGCCCTTGCCGGACGCGACCGCGATGATCGCCTTGATGCCGGGAATGCCCGGCTTTTGCGAATTGCTCTGCGGCTCGCCCCGCGCCGCGGCTTTTCCCGCCATGGGCGGCGGCACGTCGCCGGCCTGTGCCGCAGACGGTGCGGGACGGACGGGCGCGGCGGCGGCTTGCGGAGCCCCCGGCTTTTTCTCGGCGGTCAACGCGACCATGACCTTGCCGGCGCCCGGAATCTCGGAGACGACCTTTTCCGCGGCCTGGCGCAGAGGCTCGAGCTCCTCGGCCCGCTCAGCCGGCACGGTGATCGAAAAAATGACACGTCCTTCGGAGATGAAAATGTCCGAGACCAGCCCGAGAGAGACAATGTCCCCCTCAAGATCCGGTCCCTTTACCTTGGACAGCCGGTCAAGAACGGCTTCCTTGGTCACTTCGGCCATAGGTGGATACCCCATTTTACTCGGTTCGCCTGTAGTGAAGGCGACTTTTCCGGTTCTGTAACCTAGCCGCCCGGCGCGCCGGGTCAATCGCCGCCGGCCAACTCCCGTTGCGGCATCGCCCTACGCCAATTGTCACTGTTGAAAACATTGCCGACGCGCAGGCGCGTCAGCCCCGCTCGTCGGCGAAACGGCGCATGGCGGCCAGCGTTTCACCGGAGACGTGATGCTCGATACCTTCGGCATCCTGGCGGGCTGTGTCGGAACTGACTCCGAGCGCGATGAGGAAACGCTCGACGACCGCATGCCGGCGACGGCTCTCGCGGGCCATGGTCCGGCCGGCCTCAGTGAGAAACACGCCGCGATAGCGCCGTGATTCCAGGAGCCCCTCCTCGGCCAGACGGCGGAGCATCTTGGCAACCGTGGGCTGGGTCACGCCGAGACGCGCCGCGATATCGACCTGGCGCGCCTCGCCCCGATGGGTGAGAAGATCGTCGATCAGCTCGATATAGTCTTCGGCGAGTTCGGTGCGGCGCGCCGCACGCACCTTGCAAAAGCCGGCGCGATGCGCCTCCTCGTCAATGAGCGTCTTTTCAAGGGACGTCTTCCCCTTGTCAGCCCTCATGCCGACCGTCCTTTCCTTCGCAATGCCCTCCCTGCGACCCGCGCCCCGGCGGGCACGCTCTCTTCCCGGTCGCAATCCGTCCCGTTCGTGCAAGCTCGCGAATGCACCGCGATGGCGGCGCGGCTGCCACGCACACCGTGGACCGTTCCAGATTCGCCGACAGCTTTAACGCGGCGCGCCCACGCGCGCCAGAAACGAATGGCTGCCACCATCCCCGGTATCGCATATCCATCGCCCGCCCCTCACAGCCGGACCGGCCGGCCGCGGCAAGGTTTACACCACCCCCTGGCGAGCCTCCCCGCCGCGACCGGCACTCCCCACCCTCCAGCTTCAGGTTTTCAGAAACCGGTTGATAATTGGCTTTGCAATGTAACATAGCAATTGCTATATTTGAACCATCTTAAACTGGCACCGAAGTCGACGTCTCCTGGATGCCTCATGCCGTAAGGGGCAACCAGTGCGAACGTATCGGGCGGTGAGAACCGGCGACGTGCAGAGGATGGGCATGAACGATTTTTCACGGGTTGAGCGTATGGATCTTTCGACACGAACCACCGCCGCCATTCGCGACGTTCTCGCGGGGCGTACCCGTGGCTCGATCCTGTTGTTCACCGGCCCCGCCGTCATCGCCTCCATCGCCTATATGGACCCTGGCAACTTCGCCACCAACATCCAGGCCGGCGCCCGTTACGGCTATTCGCTGCTTTGGGTCGTGCTGGCGGCCAACCTTGTCGCCATGTTGTTCCAGGCGCTTTCCGCCAAGCTCGGCATCGCCACGGGTAGCAATCTCGCCGAATTCTGCCGCGACGAGTTTCCCCGTCCCGTCGTCTGGTTCATGTGGGTGGCGAGCGAGATCGCGGCCATGGCGACCGACCTCGCCGAATTCCTGGGTGGCGCCATCGGGCTTGCCCTTCTTCTCGGCATGCCGCTCATCTGGGGCATGGCGGTAACGGCGGTGGTGACCTACGCGATCCTGCTGTTCGAACGATCCGGCTTTCGCGCCATGGAACTGATCATCGGCGCCCTGGTGACGCTGATCGGCGCCTGCTACGTGGTTGAGCTGTTCATCGCACCGGTGGACTGGGGCGGCGCGGCCGCCGGCATGACCGGGTTCCAGATCCCCGACGCCTTCGCGCTGACCATCGCCGTCGGCATCGTCGGCGCCACCGTGATGCCGCATGCGCTCTACCTGCATTCCGGCCTGACCCAGCACCGTGCGGGTCCTGTCGACACCGAGCAGAAGCGCAAGCTCGTCAACTATTCCAACCGCGAGGTGATCGTCGCGCTGGCGATCGCCGGGCTCGTCAACATGGCGATGGTGATCATGGCGGCCGCCGCCTTTCATCTCGGCCATTCCGACGTTGCGGAGATCGAGACCGCCTATCACACGCTGACGCCGCTTCTTGGGGTTGCGGCGGCCGCGGTGTTCCTCGTCTCGCTGATCGCCTCCGGCGTCTCCAGCTCCGTCGTCGGCACGATGGCGGGGCAGATGATCATGCAGGGCTTCATCGGCTTCCGCATTCCGATCTGGCTGCGCCGGCTCGTGACCATGGTGCCGGCCTTCATCGTCATCGCCATCGGCGTCGACGCGACACAGGCCCTCGTCATCAGCCAGGTCATCCTGTCGCTGGTGCTGCCGATCCCGATGATCGCGCTGGTGATCGCCACCGGGCGGCGCGACGTGATGGGCGAGTTCCGCAACTCGCGCCTGACGCAGGCCATCGCCATCTTCGGCACCATGCTGGTGCTGTCGCTCAACGGCGTGCTGCTGGTGCAGACCTTCGGCATTCCCATCCCCGGGCTCGCCTGACCGGAGCCCCCGAGACCCGGTTTTGCGCCACATCTACGTGCGAATACAGAAGCCTGCACTTCTGTCATAATTGCAGTCTAGCTTTTGATGATTCGAGTTTTCCGGCGGGATTTCGCATCCCCGGTCGCGTGTGTTTCACGTGCCGGATCACGTCGACGAATTCGCTCATTCGAAGCCTTTTGTCCGCTCCCGCGCCTTGCGTTCGCATGCCGGATGTTCTCCCAGCCACGAAAGACAACACAGACTGCCCATGAACTCATTTCTCAAGGTCGTGTCCGCCGTCATCCGCCCGGCGACGCTGGAAACCGCGCCGGAGATGAAGCGCAAGCGGCAATTTGCGGCCCTGCCCTTCCGCACGACCAGGGGCAAGCTGGAGGTTCTGCTCGTCACCAGCCGCGACACGCGGCGCTGGATCATCCCCAAGGGCTGGCCGAAGAAGAGCACCGCGCCGCACAAGCTCGCTCTTCTGGAGGCCTATGAGGAGGCAGGCGTGCGCGGCAAGATCGAGCGCGACGAGATCGGCCATTACGATTACATCAAGCGGCTCGACGACCGGCACAATGTGCTGTGCCGAGTCGGCGTCTTTCCCATGAAAGTGAAGGACGAACTCAAGACCTGGCCGGAAAAAAAGGAACGCGAGCGGCGCTGGATGAGCCCGGAAGAAGCGGCTCAACTTGTCGAGGAACCGCAGCTTGCCGCGCTTCTGCTGGGCATCGAGACCACCAACCCCGCCTGAGCGCGACGCGATGCCCTTGTCGATTGCGAACGTCCGTAACATCGACACGTTGTCATAAAACCTTCATCCGCCTATGACCGTGGCAACCGACGCTGCCCCGCCGACGGGACGGCCGACCTTACACAGGCGCAGGAATGCCGGCACGCTATGCGCCGGCGCGTGAAAACAGGCGGATGAGGATGACCGTGAACGACACGGCCCCGCAGAGGCGCGCGGCGACAAAGAAGACGTCGCTCGACAAGGACCTCAACAAATTCATGACGCTGGAGCAGGCCGGACGGTCTGTTGCCGCCCGCCTTGCCGCGCCCGGTCTGGCGCTGGTGTTCCTCGTCCTTGCCGGTCTTTATGCCGGGTTGACGATGGGCCTTTCGTCCACCACGCTGATCATCGTGGTGGCCGCGGTGCTCGGCGGATACATGGCGCTCACCATCGGCGCGAACGATGTGGCGAACAATGTCGGGCCGGCGGTGGGCGCCCGGGCGCTCACGCTGGTGGGGGCGCTGGTCATCGCCGCGACCTTCGAGACCGCCGGCGCGCTGGTAGCCGGCGGCGACGTGGTGGCGACGATATCGAAGGGCATCGTCGATCCCGCGCTCGTTCCCGACAGCGACACCTTCATCTGGGCGATGATGGCCGCGCTGCTTTCCTCCGCCATGTGGGTGCACGTGGCGACATGGATCGGCGCCCCCGTTTCCACCACGCATTCGGTCGTGGGCGGGGTGATGGGCGCGGGCATCGCGGCGGCAGGATTTTCCGCCGTGAACTGGGCGACCGTCGGCACGATCACGGCAAGCTGGGTGATCTCGCCGCTGCTCGGCGGGGTTGTTGCGGCCGGCTTTCTTGCGGTCATCAAGATCAACATCGTCTACCAGGACGACAAGATCGCGGCCGCCCGGCGCTGGGTGCCGCTTCTGATGGCGGTGATGGCAGCGGCCTTCGCCTGCTATCTCGCCGTGAAGGGGCTCAAGAAAGTCTGGCACCCGGATGCGCTGGAAATCGCCATCCTCGGCGTGTCGGTCTTCGCGCTCACCTTCATCGCCACCCGGCCCTGGGTCTACTACCAGTCGGAAGGCATGGAGAACCGCAACCAGTCGCTGCGCAAGCTCTTCCATCTGCCGCTGATCTGTTCCGCCGCTCTGCTTTCCTTCGCCCACGGCGCCAACGACGTCGCCAACGCGGTCGGACCGCTCGCCGCGATCGTTCATACGGTGGAGTTCGGCGAGTTCAGCTCGAAGGTGAACATTCCGATCTGGATCATGCTGATCGGCGCGGTCGGCATCTCGCTCGGCCTATTTCTCTACGGGCCGCGCCTCATTCGCATGGTCGGCCAGCAGATCACCAAGATGAACCCGATGCGCGCCTTCTGCGTGGCGCTGTCGGCCGCATTCACCGTGATCCTTGCTTCCGCGCTGGGCCTGCCGGTTTCCTCCACTCATATCGCGGTGGGAGCGGTGTTCGGCGTGGGTTTCTTCCGCGAGTACTACACCGCCCATTCCAGGCGCCGGCGCGAATACATGCGCAAGCAGCGCAAGGGGGCGGCCGACCGCTGGGACGACAGCCTGGCCCCGCACGAGGAACTGCAACGCCGCAAGCTGGTGCGCCGCGCCCATTTCACCACGATCGTCGCCGCCTGGGTGGTAACGGTGCCCGTCGCAGCATTGCTGTCGGCCGGGATTTACGGGGTGACGCTGCTGATCCGGTGAGGGATGGACGGATTTTCGGGCCGCGCTCCCTTTGCTCGCCCGTCACGTCTTCCCCTCAATCCACCTTGCCCGCGTCCTTGAACATCACCTTGTGGCGCTTGTTGCGGATCCAGTCCTCCATCTCGTCGTCGCTCATGAAATGGGCGGGGTCGAAACGGTCGACGTTGGAGATTTCCTCAAGCGGCTTCTTCCAGCGCTTGTAGGGCGGGCGGGCCGGCGGGCCGAAGGCGAAGATGTCGAGAACGGACAGTTCGTCGGGAATGCCGAGAAGCGGTCTCATCGCGGTCTGGGCGTTTTCCTGGCCGATGGCGGTGACCCACCACACCGCGTAGCCCAGACTGGCGGCGGCCAGATGCGCGGACATGGTGGCGGCCGCCACCGACTGCAACAGGATGCGCTCGGCGTTCTCCCGGTACATGCGGTTGAGGTCGCTGTCATCGTCCTTCAGCACGGGAAACGCCTGCACCCAGCGGAAATCCGAAACGACGACGATAAAGCCGGGCGCGGTGGCGAGGCCGCGGTAATCGGGCGTGGGGAACTTCATTTTCATTTTCGCCCGTGCGCGCTGCTCGTCGACGAAATAATCGGCGATGCGGCGCTTGATCTCGGGATCGCGCACGACGATGAAATGCCACGGCTGCGAATTGGCCCCCGACGGCGCATGACGCGCGGCCTCGAGGATCAGGTCGTAGTGCTCGGCCGGCACCGTGAAGGCCGGATCGAAGGCACGCGCGGTGACGCGGTTCTTCATCACCGCCATCAGCGGATCGTAACGCGCCCGCGAACCGATCTTGGGCAGGTCGACATCGCCCTCCTCTAGCGGCTCCGCGTCGCTCTCGCGTTCCGCGTTCCCGATCGTCATGGTGTTTTTCCTCCCGATGGGCTATTTCGCCGGTGGCATGCTCCGGCTTGTCGGTTGTTCAAAGACGGCCCTTGTCTCGCGAGAATGGCAGCCTTGCCGTTGCGGCACAATGGCGAGGTCGGGACCGTCCATCCGTTTCATTCACCTTCGCGCGCACATCCAACTGGTCGAGCCATGATCGCGATCACCGACACCATCGCCATCGACGAAAGCGAGATCGAAGAAGTCTTCATCCGCTCCGCCGGACCTGGCGGTCAGAACGTCAACAAGGTTTCGAGCGCGGTGCAATTGCGCTTCGACATCCGCCATTCGCCCTCGCTTCCCGACTACGTGAAACGCAAGGCGGAAGTGCTGGCGGGCTCCCGGCTCACCAAGGATGGCGTGATCGTCATCCAGGCCATGCGGTTCCGCACGCAGGAGCAGAACCGGGGGGATGCGATCGAACGGCTGGTGGAGCTGTTGCAGAAGGCCAGCGAACGGCAGGCCTACCGGGTCAAGACCAAGCCGACCAAGGCCGCCAAGCGGCGACGGCTGGAGTCAAAAACCAAGCGCGGAGCAGTGAAGAAGCTGAGGTCGGGCAAGATCGGGACGGATTGAGGGGCGGCTCCCCGCAACTCAGGGCACGTTGGAAAAGCCCCGAAGTGAAGGCATTGTCAGTCCTGTGAAGGGTGCAAGGCCGGCTGCCCCGAGTTCGGCACCGGCGCAGACGTGCGGCCATTGCTGTCCGGTTCAAATTCCCTATTGGTGAATCGATCTCTCCAGCGTCATCCCGGGCGCACCGCAGCACGTCAGTGCTGCTGTGCAGACCCGGGACCTCGAGCGGCACGCACCGAGGGTTGATCCCGGATCTGCGAAGCGGCACTTCGCGCCGCATCGCGTCCGGGATGACACTCGAGAGATTTACCGAAAAGACAGGCGTTCGAAGATACTGGCACAGGCCCAAACCGAGGAAAGCGCGGTCCAGCGTTATCGGGGGAGAAAAAACAGGAGCGATGCCGCCGGGTGGCGGCACCGCAAGGTTCGTCACCCCTCAGGCGCCGTACTGTTCCTTCGCGAAGGCCCCCAGGCCGGCGGCCTCGAGCTTCGACATCGGAGCGAGGAACGTCACCTGCACCACGCCCGGCTCGCGGCCGATCTCGATGGCGCCGTTGATCGTGGCGCGGTTCATCACCTCCGCCACCGTCATGTCGAGAAGCCGGGCCGCGCGGTTGAGACCGCAGGTCGTCGCCGCATTGAGGTCCGGGCCGGTGCCGATCACGGAGATAGGCGCACTCTCCTCAACCTCGTCGACGCCCCAGCGCTTCGCCAGAACCCGGGCCTTGGCCTTTTCCGCCTCCGAGAACGGTTTTGCGAGCGGCGGCAGATCCTCCACCAATGGGAACAGCACGGGGCCTTCCAGCGTGCGCCCCTTCACCACTTCCACCTGCATGGTGACGGAGCCGGCGACATCCATAGTGTGGCCGGCGATCTCGCCATCGCCCTGGGCGGCGTGCATGTCGCCGATATAGATGCCGCCGCCGGCGGTCTTGACCGGCACGACGAGGATGGAGCCGGCGCGCACGGCGTCGATGTCCATATGGCCGTCGGTGCGGTGCTGGGCCAGCTCTTCCGCCGTCAGCGCATAGGGGTGCGGCGCGCCGATGAGGGCGGAGCCGAAATCGCCCGCGTTGTGGCTGTCGGGAATGGCCTTGGACGGCGTGGAGCCGAGCTGGCCAAGGAAGGGCCGCATGCGGATCATCACGCCGGCCATGTCGGAGGGCGCGAAGGTGAGGATCGGGTGCTGGGCCGAATTGTCCGGCAGCGCCGCGTAGTGCGGAGCGGCGTGGGCGATCTCGTCGGCGGCCTTTTTCGGCAGGGTCAGGCCGACGGCGCGGGTGTCGTCAAAGGCGACCGTGTAGCCGTGCTCGAACTGGAAGGGCGTCACCGGGTTTCCGCAGGTGTCGCAGATGACCGCCTTCTGGCCGATGCCCTCGACATGGGTTTCCGGCCAGAGCTTGTCGCAGGTGGGGCAACGGGCGGCGACGTAAGGGTCGCCCAGGAAGTAACCCTCCGGCGAAGTGTCGTGGCCCGACGCGGTGGCGAGCGAGGTCACGGTGATGTCGCGGATCCTCAGCGCGATGGCATCGCCGGGTTCGGCGCCCTCCACCGCCACCGGACGGGTGACCTCGTGGCCGCCGCGAAGGCGCGGCGTGATCATCGGCCCCCAGCAGCCGGGCGCGGTGTTGGCGATGATGGTGCCGCCATCCTGAACAGGGCCAAGCATCGGCTGGTCCGGATCGAGAATGCCGTTGGTGAAGGTGTCGACCATCACGCTGCGCCGCGCGGGCACTGCTGCGGGGATTTCGCGTTCGACTGCTGCCATCTTGTTCTCCATCGTGGGTTCAACCGGAATGCCGCCATGGACCGGCGGCGGCGTTCATTCGACTCAGCACACACGCCCGGCGCGCTCTCAGCCGCCGCGCATCGGCGGCACCAGCGCAAGCGGCATGCCGGCGGAGACCGTCTCGTCCTCTCCGAGCACGCGGTCGCCGGCAATGAGCAGGCATCCGCCAAGCACATCCGCCAGCTCCGGGTACGCCTCGGCGATGCCGGCGCGCAGGGCGGCGGCACTTGCCTGTGCGGGAACGGGAATGTCGAGAAAGGGCATTGCGGCACGCTCCACAAGGCCGGCGCGCAACTGGATGCGACGTGTTCCGACAGGCGAGGTCAGGTTCGTCTCAGACATGGCGAATCTCCATTCCCGACGTCTTCTGATTTATATATCAAACAATTATCGGACAATATCGGGGCAGGACCGGAAAATGGCTTCCGGCCGGCCGTGGCCTTTTACACCTGCAGAAAGCGGCTCGCGGAATAGGGAGCCGGATCGATGAGGGGCGGCATGCCTGTCATCATTTCCGCGATGAGACGGCCGGAAATGGGACCAGTGGTGAAACCGATATGGCCGTGACCGAAATCGAGCCAGAGGTTTTCGTGGCTGGGCGCGCGGCCGATGATCGGCAGACTGTCGGCAAAGCAGGGTCTGGAGCCCACCCACGGCGCGCTGTCCACCTCGAAGTCGATGGGAAACAGCGTGCGCGCGATCGGCCGGGTGCGGGCGATCTGGACGGGCGTGGGCGGGGCGTCGCGGTCGGCGAACTCGATGCCGGTGGTCAGCCGCACCCCGCGCTCCATCGGCGTGATCACATAACCGTTGTCGACATCGACGACGGGGCGCGAGAGATAGGCGCCGCCGAGCGCGCGGTAGTGGATGTGGTAGCCGCGCTTGACCAGCATCGGGAAGTCGTAGCCCAGCGGCTTCAGCACGTCCGGCGACCACGGCCCCAGCGCCACGACGGCCTGTTCCGCCCAGAACCGGCCCTCGCTGGTCGTCACCACCCAGCCGCCGGCTTTCGGCTCGAGGCTCGCGGCATCGCCGATCAGGAACCGGCCGCCACCTTCCACGAAATGCTCCGCATAGGCCTTGGTGACGGCACCGGGACTTGAAACGGATTCGGTATCCTGCCAGTGCACCGCCTTGTGGAAGACGGGCCGCAGGTGCGGTTCCAGTTCGCGCACGGCATCCGGTTCCATCACCTCGTAGCGGGCGCCGAAGATACGGGCATAGTGCATTTCCGTATCCGTTGCCGCGAAGCTCAGCGGCGAACGGTAGAGCCGCAGCCAGCCGGTGGAACGGAAATAGCGGCCGGCATGGGCCGCGCGGGCGAAGGCGCGATGCTCCTCCACCGCATGGCGTTCGAGCTGATCGACGGCACGGGCGAAACGGTCGATGGCGATGGGGCCGGAATGGGCGCGCAGCTGCATCAGCCAGGGCAGCGCGGAGCGGATGGTGGCGCGGTGATAATGCACTTCGGGTGCGCGATTGAGCGCATAGCGGATGAGCTTTGTCAGCGAATCGGGGAATGTGATGGGCACGAAGCCGTCGCGCTCAATCACCCCGGCATTGCCGTGCGAGGTCTCCTCGCCGGGCTGTCGGCGATCTATGAGCGCAACGTTTCGGCCACGCTTCGCGAGGTGCAGCGCTGCCGACACGCCGACAATGCCGGCGCCAAGCACAAGCGCATCGACTTTCTGCACCATTGAGAATCCCGTCAAGCCTCAGGAGGTTTTGCGATAGTGTGCGCAAACGTCGCCCAAGAGCAAGATCAACCAGTTACGGAACATACCCGATGAATTTTCGCAGCATCGCCCCGACCGCCCGAAAGGCTCTCGCGGCACCGCGCGCGGCGCTGAACTTCCTCGGCCGGCACGGCGCGCGTGCGGCAGCGGCAAGCGCGGTGGCGGGGCTGATGCTGCCGGCCTTTTCCGCAACGCTCAGGCCCTGGATTCCATATGCGATCTTCGCGCTGCTGGTGCTGGCCTTCCTCCGGGTGGAGCCGGCGGGCGTGGCGCGGCGGCTGACCCGGCCGATGATCATCGTGGTGGCCGTCGTCTGGATGATGGCGGCCATTCCGCTCGGCGCGGGCCTCGTCGCGCACGCCTTTCACCTGGAAACCCTAGCGCCGCAGATGATGCTGGCGCTCTTCATCGTGACCGCCGCCCCGCCCGTCATGTCGGCCCCGGCCTTCGCCTTCCTGATGGGGCTCGATGGGGCGTTGAGCCTGACCGTCATGGTCGCCTGCGTGCTGTTGACGCCGCTCGCCGCGCCCTTCGTCGCCGGCTTCCTGCTCGCCGACGCGCTGCCGCTGGAACCGCTGACGCTGGCGATGAACCTCGGCGGGCTGCTCGTCGGTTCCATCGCGGTTGCCTGGGCGGTTCGGCGGATGGCAGGGCGCACCCGCATCGCGGCGGCCAGGAGCGAGATCGACGGGATCAACGTGATCCTGCTCTTCGCCTTCATCGTCATGGCGATGGACGGGGTGGTGGATCGGTTCATGAGCGATCCGATGCTCATCGTCGCGATCACGGCGCTGACATTCGCTGTCGCCTTCGCGCAGATCGCGGTGACCTACCTCGGCCTTCGCCGGATCGGGCGGGCGGATGCCTTCACCATCGCGCTGGCCGCGGGCAACCGCAACATGGGGCTGATGGTGGCCGCCATGGGCGGCGCGGTGCCGGATCTCACCTGGCTCTACTTCGCACTCGGCCAGTTCCCGATCTACATGCTGCCGCTGATCCTGAAGCCGCTGGCGCGGCGGATGGCGGCGGCCGATGGCGCCCCGGCAACGGCGGATCGCTGATTTCTGTCATTGCCGGAAGCGCCCTGCCATGCTAGCGGGCAATGGTCCCCGCTCGTTCGACAAGGCACACGCCCATGACCTCGACACTGATCGCCCCCTCAATGCTCGCCTCCGACTTCTCGCGCCTTCGCGACGAGATCAAGGCCGTGGACGGCGCCGGCGCCGACTGGATCCACCTCGATGTCATGGACGGCCATTTCGTGCCCAACATCACCTTCGGGCCCGACGTCATCGCAGCCATGCGCCCGCACACCGACAAGATCTTCGACACACACCTGATGATTGCGCCCTGCGATGCGTATCTGGAGGCCTTCGCCAAGGCCGGCTCAGACATCATCACCGTGCATGCCGAGGCAGGCGCCCATCTCGACCGCTCGCTGCAGGCCATCCGCAATCTTGGCAAGAAGGCAGGCGTCTCACTCAATCCCGGCACGCCGGAGGGATGCCTGGAATA
>NZ_QAYG01000002.1 GCF_003053845.1 Breoghania corrubedonensis | reverse complement strand
CGCAACACGCTACGAGAAGACGGCCAGAAACTATCTCGCCGTCGTAACTCTGGCCGCAATCGTCCTCTGGCTTCGATAAATGTCCACACAACCTAGACCGAAGCACCCCGTGTCCACATGAATGCGGGTTGCTCTCGGGGCGGAAGCGACATTTGATCAGGGATTGTAGATAAAGAAGATGCCGGCGAGCAAAGGGACGATGGTATAGCTGAAGAAGTGGATCTCCGCCCCGGCCGTCTGGCCGTACGTCTTCATCATTCGATCTCGTTTCCAGAACAGACGGTTCCAGCCGAAAAACCGGGCAGCCAACGTCAGCAGGCCGAGGCAGATCAGTGCCACACCAAAATACTGATTCAATTCCATCGATTGCCCCCCAAGTCTCATGCCGGGCTCGGCCCGGTATTCCCGGATCATGCCCTGTTAAGAGCCGTGTCGGCAAGAGGCTCCGGCGCTGCTCTTAACAGGGTCGCCTGCGCGAGCGCGCACCTACCGCGCCAGTTCCTTCATCGCCGCATCGAGACCTTCCAGCGTCAGCGCGTACATGCGGTCATTCATGATCTGTCGGATCATCTCGATCGACTGGGTGTAGCCCCAGTGCTTTTCGGGCACGGGATTGAGCCAGACCGCGCGCGAATAGAGGTCGATGACGCGTCTCAGCCACGTTTCGCCGGCCTCCGCGTTCCAGTGTTCCACCGCGCCGCCGGGATAGGCGATCTCGTAGGGGCTCATTGAGGCGTCGCCGACGAAGATCACCTTGTAGTCGGCGGGATAGGTGTGAAGGATGTCGAAGGTCGGCGTCACATCCGCGTGCCGGCGGCGGTTGTCCTTCCACACGCCCTCGTAGAGGCAATTGTGGAAGTAGAAGTGCTCCATCACCTTGAATTCGGTGCGTGCGGCTGAAAACAGCTCCTCGCAGACGCGGATATGGTCGTCCATCGAGCCGCCGATGTCGAAGAACAGCAGCACCTTGACCGCATTGCGCCGTTCCGGCCGCATCTTCACGTCCAGATAGCCCTTGTGGGCGGTGGCCTTGATGGTGGTGTCGAGGTCGAGTTCCTCCGCCGCGCCGGTGCGTGCGAACTTGCGCAGGCGCTTCAGCGCCACCTTGATGTTGCGCGTGCCCAGCTCCACGGTATCGTCGAGGTCCTTGAACTCGCGCTTGTCCCAGACCTTGACCGCGCGCCGGTGGCGGCTTTCGTTCTGGCCGATGCGCACGCCTTCGGGATTGTAGCCGTAGGCGCCGAAGGGGGAGGTGCCGGCGGTGCCGATCCACTTGTTGCCGCCCTGATGGCGACCTTTCTGTTCCTCAAGCCGTTTTCTGAGCGTCTCCATCAGCTTGTCCCAGCCGCCAAGCGCTTCGATCTCAGCCTTCTCTTCTTCCGTGAGATGCTTCTCGGCGAGCTTCCTCAGCCATTCTTGCGGGATCTCGGCGCCTTCCACCGCCTCGCTCATCAGGTCGAGGCCCTTGAAGACATGGCCGAAGACCCGGTCGAACTTGTCGAGATTGGCCTCGTCCTTCACGAGGCTCGCGCGGGCGAGATAGTAGAAGTCCTCGACGCGACGCTGGGCCAGGTCCGCTTTCAGCGCCTCCATCAGCAGCAGGTATTCGCGCAAGGAAACCGGGACCCCCGCCGATTTCAGTTCCTGAAAGAAGTGGACGAACATCGCTGATCCTTGTGGCGCCGTTCTTCCGGCCGTGAGATCCCGTTCAGGCGGTCCGGCGGAACGGCTGAAGGATCAGACTCCCTTGCCCCGGCCGCAAGGTCAAGGCCGGCTTGCTGCCGTAGTATGGGCGACCTGCCGGGTTGCGCGCGCCTTCAAGGCGTACCAGGCGACCTTGCCGGGGGTGAAGGCATTGCGCCCGTTGCGGGTCCACATTGGCGGCGTGTGATCGCCGACGATGACGATGTCGGTGGGCGGCAGGTCCGGATCGCCGGCGATCGCGGCGATATCGTTCATCACATCCATCCACATCTCGGTCATGTCGCAGACCATGTGATCGGCAAACGGATTGTCCGTGTCGCAGGAAAGCCTCGGCGTGCCGCTGCCCGGCGCGATCGGCATGTGTGTGTTGAGCGTCAGCCAGTAGGCAAAGCGCGGCTTGCCGTCGGGCGTATCAAGATAGGTGCGCACGCGGCGCGCCACATCGCCGTCGCACAGGCCCTTGAAGGTGAGGCCGCAATAGGAGGGATCGGGATCCGTGCCGTCGGCGACCAGATCTTCCATGAAGTGCCGATGCTCGAAGCCGACATGGGGATACCACGCTTTGCGCTTGAAGAAGTTGCCCGTGAAGGCGTGGAAAGCGCTTGTCTCATAGCCGGCCCTGGCCATGCGGGCGGGCAGGCAGTTGTAGTGCGGCTTGCCGAGATAATCTCGGAAGTCTCCCCAGGAACCGCACAATTCGCGCGACTCCGCGCCCGTGGTCGAACCGAAATAGGATGAGGTGCCGGTTGTGATGCTGTAGCGCTTCTCCAGATCCCGGGTTTCCAGAAGCCTGGTAAGCAGCGCCTGGTGTTCGGGAGCGTCAAAGGCACCCATGCCTTCAACCACGACCAGCAGCAGGTTGTGACCGTCGGTGACGGCCGATTGCTCGAACCCGGTCTTCTTCATGGCGGAGGTGAAGGGAATGTCCGAGGAATAGAGCGCGCCGAAAAGCCGGTCGATATTCTTGCTCGGCGTGTTGACGGCGATGTCGGCGGCAAGGACAGCGATCGCCATGAAGATCGCCGGCAGCAGGCTCACCGATTGCATTTGCGCGCGAAAGTGGATCAGCAGCCAGGCCGTCACGGCGACGGTCGCGACAAGGACCGAGGCGGCGATGAGGTAGGCGGTGGAGCCGAAGAAATCGAAGGCGACCGCGTAACGGATCGATTCCAGCAACAGGGTGGGGGCGAGGTCGAAGACCCCCGCGATCACCATGAAGGTGTCGATGGTAACGGCCGCCACCAGCATGGCGACGGTCGCCCAGCCGGGCACCTTTCGCGAAGCGATTGCCACCAGAAGATAGATTACGACGGCGCCCGAGCGTTTCGGACAGGCAAACACCATCAGTGCCAGAAACGGTATATTTGGGAGCAGTACCCCTGCAAAGGCGAGGAGCCACGCATATTTGTTTGATAACGCAGAGACTATTCCGTCGTCCGTGGAATGTGCCGTTTCGGAAAGTGCCATGCGGGCCCCGTCAATTGTGCAATCCTCAACAGAATTGCCGTCTTTGAACGGGAAAAGGTCTAACGGGCGGCGTTGAACATTTTATTGACGTCCTCGCGAAAAATACCGCACCCGCTGCCGCCTATCGCGTGGGGCGGGGCTCTTCCGCTTCCACCGTCTCCGCGGCCTTGCGTAAGGAGCCGACGAAATCGGTTACACGGGGCGGGGGCGTGCCGATGAAGGGGGCGGGGCGGCAGACGTCGATTGCCGCGGCGCCGATGCGGGCGGTCAGAAGGCCGTTGATCACGCCTTCGCCAAGCCGGGCGGAGACCTTCGCCGCCAGTCCGTGACCCAGCGCCTGCTGCAACAGGCTGTCGCCGGCCGCCATGCCGCCGGTCACGGCCAGATGGCCGAGAACGTGGCGCACCAGCCGGAAGATGCCGAGCGTGCCGGGCCGGCCGCCGTAAAGCTGCGACAGCGCCCGGATGAGCCGCAGGTTCTCTATTGCCACGACCAGCAGGTCGACGACGGCGCGCGGGGAAATGGCGGTGACGATCGACACTCGCTTGGAGGCATTGGCGACGAGGGTGCGGGCACGCGCGTCCAGCGGGCTGAGAAGCTCGCGCTCGGTCAGCACCACGAGATCGCGCCCGTCGATGATCTCGCGCGAATGCGCCGCCATGGCGTTGCGTCCGTGCGCCGTCTCGGGCCGCGAGGCATAGAGCGCCGTCAGTTCCGAAAGCGCGGCACCCGCCGTCTTGCGGTCATCGGCCTCCGCGGCCGCCGTGAACTTCGCCCGAAGCCGGTCGATCTGCTTCAGCCTCGAAAGCCCGGCGATCTCGCGGATGACGAGGGCGAGCACGGCGAGTACGGCAAGCCCGGCGAAGGCGAGGCCCGTCCAGCCGAGCCAGTCGGTGCGAGCGAAGAGATCGCGGATCAGGCTGTCGATCGCAAGGCCCAGGCCAAGCGAGATCAGGCCGCCGAGCCCGATCGCCAGCACGCGGCCCCAGCGGCGCGAGCGTGGCGGGGCCACCGGCACGGCGACGATCTCCTCCGGCAGAGGCGGCTCGGGAATGATCTCGGCCTGCGCCTTGCGCGCCTGCCCGCCGTTTTCGCGCGGGCGCTGACGCTTTTCGTCGTCCACGATGCGGTCGCCGTCGATGCGGAAGGCGCGCGGTGCGCGGCGCGGCGGTTCGGCACTCATGCGAGCTTGTCTCCAACAAGAAATTGCAGCGCCCGGTCGAGCCGGATATGCGGCAGCGACAGGGTCAGCCCCTCCGCCGTGCGCTCCAGTTTGGGCGGGCGGAAACGGATGAAGCGGAGATCGGGGCTGGGGCCCGTCGAGGCCTCGTAGATGGCGGCGGGATCGTTGGGAAGGTCGCCGGGAAAGAGCGCGATCTCGCTCGTCCCGTCATAGGTTTCGCCGTCGAGCCTTTCGCCGGGAAGCGGCGTGCCGAGAATGGCGGGCAGCGTCGTGCCGTCCTGGCGCACCTGCGCCTCACGTGTGGCGCGGATGGCGGCGAGCGCGGTCACCTCCACCTCGGCGCCCGCGAATTCGGCGCGCGCCACGGCCTTTTCGACGAGCTTTGCCAGAATGGCCTCCAGCCGGTCGTGGTCGGCGTGGTGCAGGTGGTCGGCCTTGGTGGCGGCGAACAGGATGCGGTCGATCCGACGCACCAGAATGCCGGAGAGCCAGGAATTGCGGCCCGGGCGGAAGCACGACAGGATGCCGGCCAGCGCCGCCTCCAGATCGCGCACGGCGGCGGGCCCGGCATTGAGCGCGGCGAGCGTGTCGACCAGCACGATCTGGCGGTCGAGACGGGCGAAATGCTCGCGGAAGAACGGCCGCACGACGTGCTTCTTGTAGGCCTCGAAACGCCGCTCCATCATCGCGTGCAGGCTACCGCGCTTCGCCGATCCGCCGCTCTCCAGATCGAGCGGGCAGAAGGTCAGCGCGGGCGAGCCCTCCATGTCGCCGGGCATCAGAAAGCGGCCGGGCGGCAGCAGCGAGAAGGCGTGATCGTCGGCCCGGCAGGCGGCGAGATAGGCGGTGAAGCGGGCGGCGAGATCGCGCGCCCGGGTCTCCTCGGCTTCCATGGCGGGATCGGTCGCGGCCAGCGCCCGCAGCCAGTCGTCGGCGAGCGTGTTGCGGGCCGGATCGCGGGCGCGCTCCAGCGCCTCGCGCGACCAGGTCGAAAAGTCCTTGTTCAAAAGCGGCAGGTCGAGCAGCCATTCGCCGGGATAGTCGACGATATCGAGATGCAGCCTGCCGCGCCCGAGCATGGTCTTCAGGAAAGTCGCGGATTCGTATTCGATGGTCAGCCGCAGCTCCGAGGTCTGGCGGGTCGATTGCGGCCAGACGCGTTCATCGAGCAGCGTGTCGACATGGGCCTCGTAGTCGAAGCGCGGTACGGCGTCGTCGGGCTGGGGCTGGAGGAAGGCGCGCGCCAGCCGACCGCTCGCGGCCGCCTCGAACAGCGGCAGCCGCCCGCCATGGACGAGATTGTGGACGAGCGCGGTGATGAACACGGTCTTTCCCGCGCGCGAAAGCCCCGTGACGCCCAGGCGCAACGTCGGCACGGAAAGAGCCTGCGCACCGTCCACGATGTTCTCGAAGGTGTTCAGCGCCTCGTCGGCGAGTGCGGTCAGTCTGATCAACGGCCGGATCACTCCGTGGGTGGGGCGGCGGGACGCCGGGCACGGAAGGTGGCGGCGTGCTCGGGCAAACGCGTTCACCGCCACGCGAAAAGGCGCCAACCTGCACTTGCGTTGCGCCAGATGTAGGAAGGGGCAGGCGAAGGTGCAAATGATTTCGTCGAAGGGACATTCGCGAAAGGGCGCGGGTGCGAGGGCGTGCCCTCCGTCCCGCATTCGATGTCATCCCCGCGAAAGCGGGGACCCAGTAACCGTTGCTGTTTGCGACTCTGGCCGGGAAAGGTCGCGGCCGCGGTCGAGGATCTTGCCGGACCCAGACATCCCGATTACTGGGTCCCGGCTCTCCGCTTGCGCTTCGGCCGGGATGACATTGAGAGATACGGGAGAGGTCCGGGACGGGTGCGGGACGAGCGAAGCTGTCGCTGCGACACCGGCGAAGGGCTGCAATTCGGGGGTCAGTCCGCCGTCTCGCCTTCGGGATCGTCGGCGGCCTGCAGCTCGCGCGGCTTGATGAAGCTGACAAGGTGCCCGGCGCCCGATTTGAGCCCCGACCAGTCCGCCCCCTCGAAGTCGATGACGGCGAGGGCGGCGGTCGGGAAGCCTTCCTCAAGCCTTGCGATGTCCTCCGCGTTTCCCGTTCCGGCCAGCGCCAGCGCCGTTTCGTGCGTCGCCGGATTGTGGCCGATGACGAGCAGCGTCGCGGCATCGCCGCCATTTTCACGGATGATGTCGAGATAGTCGTCGTCCAGCGTGTCGTAGATCGCGCGCAGGAACAGGGCGTCGAAGTCCCCGGCGAGGAACGGCAGGGCCTCGGCGAAGGTCTGGCGCGTTCGCAAGGCCGACGAGCACAGCACCTTGTCGGGCAGCAGCCCGTTCGTCTCCATGTAACGGCCCATCAGCGGGGCGGCTTTTTGTCCACGGGGGGCAAGGGGACGTTCGAAATCGGTGGTCGTCGCCTCCGACCAGGAAGACTTGGCATGGCGCAGCAGCAGCAGGCGGGGCATCGACGGTCTCCGTCCGGGCGCGTGATCCCTTGCGGGGTCATTTCATGGCGCGCAGCATTTCCACCATATCGGTATAGGCCGTTTCCATTCTGCCTTCATCGATCGGGTAGGCATAGTTCATCCACACGATCATGCCGCGCCGGCCGATCGTGACCGGCCAGATCGTCTCGCGGCGCTGGGTCTGGCCGTCATGGCCGACGACGAAGGTCAGTCCGCGCGCGGCCATGCTTGATCCGGCGACCCGCTTGAAACCGATCGTGGCAAAACGTGCGCGGTAATTCTCAAGCGCACGCTTCAGATATCCCTGCTCCCACAGTTGCACGACGATGGACATTTCGCCCAGACGATAGGTGCAGCTGGCGAGCATCGTGGACGTGGTGCCTGTGACCTCGAAGCGCTCCAGCGCACCGATGCGCTCCGGGCAGGACAGTCCGCTGTAGTGGGTCAGGCTGCCGAAATCCTCCCGCCAGCCGTCATCGTCCGCACGCGCCGGCACGCTGGCGAACGCGTTCGCCAGCCCCAAGGCGGCCGCCAGATACAAAAGCGCGGGGGAACGTGAGAAAACCGTGCGCCACATGGGCTAGCGTCCCTGGCGCCGCGCCATGAAGGCCAGCCGCTCGAACAGGTGGACGTCCTGCTCGTTCTTCAGCAGGGCACCATGCAGCGGCGGGATCAGCTTCGACGCGTCGCGTTCCTTCAAGGTGGCCGGGTCCACGTCCTCGTTGACCAGCAGCTTGATCCAGTCGAGCAGTTCCGAGGTCGAGGGTTTTTTCTTCAGGCCCGGCACCTCGCGCACCTCGTAGAAGAGCGTCAGCGCCTCGCGCAGCAACATCCCCTTGAGGTCGGGAAAGTGGACCTCGACGATGGCGCGCATGGTCTCCTCGTCGGGAAACTTGATGTAGTGGAAGAAGCAGCGGCGCAGGAAGGCGTCGGGCAGGTCCTTCTCGTTGTTCGATGTGATGATGACGAGCGGACGCTTCTCTGCGCGAATGGTCTCGCCGGTCTCGTAGACGTGGAACTCCATGCGGTCGAGTTCGAGAAGCAGGTCGTTGGGGAACTCGATGTCGGCCTTGTCGATCTCGTCGATCAGCAGCACGGGATGGCGTTCGGAGACAAAGGCCTCCCACAGCTTGCCGCGCCTGATGTAGTTCGCGATGTCGTGCACGCGCTCGTCGCCAAGCTGGCTGTCGCGCAGGCGCGAAACGGCGTCGTACTCGTAAAGGCCCTGTTGCGCCTTGGTCGTCGATTTGACGTGCCATTCGATGAGCGGGGCATCCAGCGCCCTGGCAACTTCCTGCGCCAGCACGGTCTTGCCGGTGCCGGGCTCTCCCTTGACCAGGAGCGGCCGCTCCAGGGCGAGCGCCGCATTCACGGCGATGCGCAGGTCCTCGGTCGCGACATAATCGGCGGTGCCTTCAAAACGCATGCGGATGTCCTGATGTTGTCTGGCTGGCTCTTGGTGGACTGGCCGACAGTGGGCCGGGTTGCCCGAGGGGGCGAACCCCGCGGCGGACCGGCGCAGCATATGACGCAAGGGGCCGGATCGCCAAGCCGGCGGTCGGGGGGCGACGTCAAAACTTGCCCGCCGCCCGGCAAACTTTGCCCGAGGGCGGCACGAATGTCCCTTTCGGTGCGCGGATAAAATCCGACATGACGTAGCTAATACGTTGAAAAGGCGTCAGCCAGGCGCACTTTTTCGACTTGGCACGGCGGTTGCGTTGGAAGCGTCGAGTTTTTGTATCCCTCGCTGACTAGCGACCATTCGTGAGGAGAAGTCGATGGGCATCTATGGCGCCATCAATGCGGCGATCTCGGGTCTGAAGGCCCAGTCCTATGCGCTCGAGAACATCTCGGGCAACATCGCCAATTCGCAGACCACCGGCTACAAGCGCCTGGATACCAGCTTTTCTGATCTCGTGGCCAGCGGCGGTAACAACCAGACCACCCAGAAAGCTGGCACGGTGACGGCCAACTCGCGCGCCACGAACGACATCCCTGGCGATGTCCAGCGCTCCGACATTGATACCTATATGGCAGTCAAGGGAGACGGTTACTTCGTCGTGCAGCAGAAGCTGGGGGAAACGGACGGTCGCTCGATCTTCTCCGGCAACAATGTCTATACGCGACGCGGCGACTTCGAGATCGACGACGAAGGTTATCTGGTCAACGGCGCGGGCTACTATCTCTTCGGCAATCCGATCGACGAGACCACCGGCAATGTGTCCGGCACGGTGCCCGAGCTGATCCAGATCACCAACGATTTCATGAGTGCCCGCCAGACGACGGAAATCGAGTATCGCGGCAATCTGCCGACCTATCCGATCACGGCCCAGGCAGACGCCACATCGCCGGGGTCGGAGTTGCTCGACAGTTCCATCACCCCCGGCAACGATATCACCGCGAACGATGAGACCGCCTTCCTGCGCTCCTCTCTCGCCGGTGAGGCCATCACCATCTACGACGAGAACGGCTCGCCCGTGAATGTCCAGGTGCGTTGGGCGAAGTCGCAGAATGCCGACGCCTCCGCGCCGCAGGACGCGCAATGGGAACTCTATTACATGAGTGACTCCACCGCGACGGGTACGGATACGGCCTGGACGCACGCGGGGCAGTTCACGTTTGACGGTTCCGGCGCGTTGATCTCGACGGTCGACGATACCGGAACCACAGCTTCGCCTGCCGGTACGAACGTCACGCTGACCAACCTGACCGTAAACGGCAACACTGTCGGCGATACGCTCTTCACCTTCGGTTCCGACGGTCTGACCCAGTACGCCGACCCCAACGGCTCGGCGAAGGTCAAGACGCTGCAGCAGGACGGCTATGCGTCCGGTGAGCAGACCGGTGTCCAGATCTCGGGTTCGGGCCGGATCATAGCCACCTACAATAACGGCCAGACGCGCGATCTCTACGAGATCCCGATCGCCTCGTTCAATGCCGACGCCTGGCTTGAGCGCCTGGATGGCGGCGCCTTCGCCCAGACATCGGATTCCGGTGAGCCGCTCTACAGTGCCACCGGTTCGGTCAAGGGAAATTCGCTCGAGGCTTCCAACACCGACATCGCCGACGAGTTCTCCAAGCTGATCATCACCCAGCAGGCCTACTCGGCGAACACGCGCATCGTCACCTCGGGCGACGAAATGCTTCAGGAAGCGCTCAACATGGTCCGCTGACGCGGGCCTCTCGCCGCCAGTCCGCGGGGCTGGCGGCGTCACCATAAACCTCTCGTCAGGACGGTCGTGCCATGGGTCTGAGTTCGGCGCTTAACACCGCTCTTTACGGTCTGGACTACAACCAGCGCCAGCTCAATGTGGCGGCGTCCAACATCGCCAATGCGGATACGGTTGGCTACACCAAGAAGACACTGCAGGCTTCTGTCGACTACGGCAACGACGGCCGGGTCATTGGCGTCGTCGCCGATCAGATCACCCGCAGTATCGATGAGTATGCCCAGAGCCAGTACCGCTCCAGCAATGCCGACATGTCCTATTCGGACCTGATGGCATCCTATGCGGGGCGTGTCGACAAGCTGCTCGGTTCCCTGGAAGACCCCGGTTCGCTCAGCGAGGTGATGGCGCAGTTCGTCTCCGATCTGTCGTCGCTTGCGGCAAGCCCCGAGGACTATACCGCCCGCCTGCAGGTGGTACAGAGCGCCCAGGCGCTGGCCTCCGAGCTCAACAGCGCCACCTCCAGCGTTCAGCAGATGCGGCAGGAGACGGAGACGGTGATCGGCAGCACCGTCGATCGCATCAACGATCTCATTTCCTCTGTCGATGACATCAACGACCAGATCGTCGTGCAGAAGGCGGGCGGGGACTCCACCGCCGACCTGGAAGATGAGCGCGACCGCTATCTTGACGAATTGTCGGGCCTGATCGACATCAACGTGCGCGACAATCCCAACGGCTCGGTCCGGCTCTATACGACCAACGGCATGTCGCTGCTCGACGTCTACCCCTCCGAACTGCGTTTCGACGGGCGGGCGACGGTGTCCGCGGAAGCGCAGTGGAACGACGACCCTGCGCTCAGCAAGGTCGGCACGCTCACGCTCGTGACGCCCGGCGGCTCCACCATCGACATGATCGCCACGAACGGCGTCACATCGGGAAAACTCGGCGCGCTGGTGGACATGCGCGACGATTACCTGGTGGAAGTGCAGGACCAGCTCGACGAGATTGCCAGCCAGATGTCGCTGGCGCTGTCGAACTACAAGGTGGAAAGCAGCGACGCGGGCGCCACCCTGCCGCAGCAGGGGCTCCAGGTCGATCTGGCGGCGCTCCAGTCGGGCAACAAGGTCTCGCTCACCTACACCGATGCGGTCTCGGGCGAGGAGAAGACCATCAGCTTCCTGCGCGTCGATGACGCCAGCCAGCTTCCGCTCGACAATACCGAGACGGCGGATCCCAACGACACCGTCTACGGTATCGATTTCTCCGCCGGCAACGCGTCGGCCGCGACCCAGATGCAGGCCGCGCTCGCCGCCGCGGGCTTCACGGTATCCAACACGGGCTCGGTGTTCAGCTTCGTGGATGACGGTGGCACCACGTCCACCATCACCGGGCTCGACGCCACGGTGACCGCAAGCGGGCTGACGGGCGAGGGGGCTGCGCTCCCCTTCTTCACCGACGGTCGCTCCGGCACGGCCTACACCGACGCCCTTGAGGGGCGGGATCAGAAGGTCGGCTATGCCGGCCGCATCACGGTCAATCCCGATCTCATGGCCGATATTTCGCGCCTGGTCGTGTACGATACGGTCGGACAGACGGAAGAGGGTGACCCGACGCGGCCGCTGGCCATGCTGAACGCACTGACACAGGACTCTTTCCAGTTCGACAGCAGGGCGGGCGTCGGCACCAAGACGGCGCCGTTCAATGGCACGGTGGTCGACTACCTCTCGGAAGTCGTCGGCCGCCAGTCCTCCAAGGCCGCGAACCTGGATCTCGTGCGAGCGGGACAGGAAGTGGCCACCAACAATCTGAAAGACCGGGTGGACGACTCCTCCGCCGTCAATATGGACGAGGAACTGGCCCGGCTCATACAGTTGCAGAACGCCTACAACGCCAATGCGCGCGTCATGACGGTGGTTCAGGAACTGTTCGATGTTCTGATGAGAGCGTGAGGCAAACCATGGCAGTCAGCACGGTCTTCTTCAAAAATTCCTCGATGATCGATCAGCTCACGCGGATGCGATCGACCTTTGACGATCTGCAGCGCCAGCTGAACACCCTGAAGAATTCGGAAACCTACGCGGGTCTCGGGGGCAACCGCAGCCTCGATCTGTCGCTCAAGCAGCGCATCAACGAGGTCGGCTCGTATCAGTCGACGATCGATTTCGTCGACCTGCGCATGAACGTCCTCGACCAGACGGCCGGACGAATGGATGAGATCCGCTCGGAATCCCGCACCGCGATCGATCCCAACAACTTCGTCCAGCAGGCCGACGGCGGGACCAATAGCCAGACGTCGGCGAAAGTGTCGCTGGTGGAGTTGCTCGGGCTGCTCAACTCCGACGTGGGCGGCCGTCAGCTCTATGGCGGCTCCAAGGTCGATACTGCGCCTGTGGTCGATATGGACCTGATCATGGATGGCGACCTGACCCACGCCGGTCTCAAGCAGGTCATCGACGAATACGCACAGGCAGATGCCGGTCCGCTCGACAACGGCCGGCTGACCAGTTCGCTTGCCGGCACGACCGTGACGCTGGCGGAGGACGGGGTTCACGATTTCGGCTTCAAGATCCAGGGCGTGACCTCGGATCTGTCGAACGTCACCACGAACTACACCGCCGGTCCGCCGGCCAGTCAGGACGTCGATTTCACCGGTCAGCCGGAGGTGGGCGAGAAAATCAGGGTCTTCATGGACCTGCCGGACGGCACTCAGACCACCGTAGAGCTGCATGTGGCGGAAGGGCCCGGTGAAAATGGCGGCTTCGAGATTGGCGCGACGCCGGCCGATACCGCGCAGAACTTCAAGGACGCGCTCGATACCGCGCTGGGCGACACGGCCGGCAGCGAACTGAAAGCCGCGTCCTACGCGCGCGGGTCCGACGCCTTCTTCGATACCTATCAGGGCAAGCCGGTCGCCCGCGTCGACGGCCCGCCCTTCGACACGGCCACGGCCACGCGCGACGGCAGCGCCGACACGGTCGCGTGGTATGTGGGCGACCAGACGGTGGCCGATCCGCGCACCGGTTCCAGCGCCAATATCGACGACAATTTCACCGTGAACTACGGCGTGCGTGCGAATGAGGAGGGTATCCGGGAGGTCGTTCAGTCGATCGCCGCCTTCGTCGCGGCCGATTTCACCGGCGAGAGCGAGGAGGACCATGGCTTCTACACGGCCATGGCCGAGAGATCGCGCGCGCCTCTGCAGAACGAAGAGGGCAAGACCTCGGGTATCGAGAAGATACAGATGGAGCTGGCCACCACCCATTTGGCCGTGAAGCGGGTGGACGAGCGCCACACCACAACCACGAACTCGCTGAAGACTGCCGTCGACGAGATCGAGGGGATCGACAGCAACGCGGTCGCGGCCCAGATCCTTCAGCTCAAGACCATGATGGAAATCAGTTACAAGACCACCGCGATCGGCTACCAGCTGTCGCTGGCGAATTACATGTAGGCACGGCGCGCGGCGCGGCAGGGTGTTATGCCCTGCCGCCGGCATTCATGTGCGCGGCTTCCGTTTTCTCTCAAAAGGTATCGCAGCGTTCTCGCCCGGCTTCGTCCGGGCGATTGCGTATCGGGGCGGGACTTGGCAATGCGTGCTCGGCGCGAGGGCGGCCGCCGGCTGCCTGTCTCGCCCATGCGGACCTCCCGGACATGCGAAAACGCGCGCCGGGCGGGCGCGCGTCCTGGGAAAGGCGAGCATTGAAACTGGCAATGTCAGCCGCGGCCGCGCAGGCCTTCGGCGATGTTGCGGTTGATCGAGATCAGCGACAGGAGCCGCTGTGGATCCGGCTTGTACATCACCTCCAGCGTCCGGTTCATGATGAACACGCCGAGATTTGTGATGTTGAGCTTGATGGCCTCCGGCAGCGGATTGTCCGCTTCGCTCACCGCGGCCAGCAGGAAGGTCCAGAGCCGGCGGTTGTAGGTCAGCTGTTCGCTCAGCTCGCTCCGGGAAACCTCGTCCCAGTGGTCCACGACATTCTGTAGCTTACCGGCTGCCTTCATCAGTAGGGTCGCTTCCAGATCCCGCGGATTCACGCCGGTCTGGCTCATTTTTTGGTAGGCTGCTGTCGCCTGATTGTACATGCCCGATCAGCTCCTGCTCGTAGTCTATAAGCGCTCTCGCTTCTTTGAGCGCATGATACAAAGACCCGGTTAAGATCTTATTATTAATGCGGTCGATTATCTGAAAGGTGCTAGGCGCTGCTTCAAGGATATCTTTTACAAGGTCAAAATATAGATTTTGATGCGGTCCCGAGTCCTGATCCAGATACATGAGCTGTACGATCAGGTAGATGCGCTTGGCCGGGGTGTCCGCCGTTTCCTTGGTGAGGATATCCTTCTCGCGCAGAATGGGGGCTTCACCGGATATGAACAAGCGGGTCCGGTGGTCTCCGTTCGTGATGACACTGGAGCCCAGTATGAACTTTTCGCCGGGTTTTAGCTCGATTTTTAGCGCCATGACGAAGAATTTCGCCGTAATTGGTTGAGGGATCTTTACCGGGTGTTCCGGGCAGGGACAGGCGGTGTACAAATCCACCGGTTCTGCACCTTAACGCGAAAGCACACCGCACGAAACGCCCTTGGTCCGGCACGCCCGGACAGCCTCGATCCGGGCTTCGCATCCGCGCCCGGGATATCGGCTCCCGGGCGATTGGCACCTGTTGTGGCGCGTTTGTTATCCCGACCGCTAGAACAGGCTCAGCGGCGCCTGGTCGGCCTGGGAGGCCAGCGACAGGGCCGTGGAGGAGAGCTGCTGACGGGTCTGGAGGGCCAGCATGTTCGCCGCTTCCTCGTTGCCGTCGGCCAGCACCAGATTGTCGGCGCCTGTCTCCAGCGTGTTCATCATCATCTTGGTGAATTCGGTACGATTTTCCACGATCGACAGGTTGGAGCCGAAGGTGGAGGCCTGCGAGCGGACCTCGTACAGCGCGTCCTTGACCGTGCCCATCAGCGAATCGATGTTGGAGTCGAGATCGAGATCGGAGGCCTGCAGATCGGTCAACCCGAGATAGGCGGCGTTGATCGTTTCGGCGTTCTTGGTCTGGATGTTGATCGTCGAAGTGCCGGTTTCGTTGAAGGTCAGCTTCAGGTTATCGCCGCGCAACAGGTTGATGCCGTTATAGGAACTGTCGTCGGACAGCTTGTCGAGCTGGTCGCGCAGCTCGTTGAACTGATCGGCCAGATCCGAGCGGACGGTATTTCCGTCGATCGTCGTGGTGCCCGTCGATCCGTCCACCGTGCCGCCGGAGGTCGAGCCGGTGACCGTCAGGTCCTGGGTCGACTGGTTCTCGATGCGCAACTTTCCGTCGTCGTTCGACGCGCGCACCTTGTCCTTCAGGGCGGCGTTGTTGTTGATCTCGGATACCAGGGTGGCGACCGTCTTCTCGGTGATGTTCGTGATGCTGTCGGATGCGGCGCCCAGGCCGGAATCGGAGGCGCCGGCAAGTGTTTCGGCCACACTCGAGACGGTGACGGCGGCGGAGGAGGTGCTTGAGGCATTGTCGGAAGTGAGCACCAGCTCGCCGCCGCTGGTCGATGCGGTGATCGCGACGTTGCTGGCGTCGAAGCCGGCGTTGATGACCGACGCCAGTTCGTCCGAGGTCACGGCCTCGACGTCTGCCACGTCGTAGGTCGTGGCGGGGCCGCCGCCGACGGAAATTGACAGGGTGTCGGCATCTGTCGCGGTGATGGAGACCGAGGTCGTCGTCCCGCCGTCGATCGCCACATCGAAAGAAAGCGAGCCTGCATAGGAATTGTCGGCGGCGCTGTCGAAATCGAGGGCGGCGAAACCGGAGCCGGTGGAAACGCCCTGGGCGGTCGTGAGGTCGATATCGACCGGCGTCGAACCGATCGCGCCGTCGGAGAGCGAGAGCTTTTCCGTGCCGGCCGGCGTGGCGCCCAGGTCGACCGTGTAGGCTGCCGTCTGGTAGGTCTTGTCCTGGCGGGCCTGGCGCAACGTCGACTGCATCGATTCCAGCGTATTGGTGATCGACGTCAGGCCGTTGTCGGCCGCCTCCAGCGTCTTCACGCCGTTCGTCATGGAATCCATCAGTGCGGAAAGATCATTCGCGCGCGACTGAAGCGACGAGGAGGTGAAGAAATTCGTCGGGTTGTCGAGCGCGGAATTAACCTTCTTGCCGGTGGCGAGACGGTTCTGGGTGGTGGCCATCAGATCTGCGGTCTTTTGCAAAGAGAGGAGATTCTGCCGCACGCCTGCGGAGAGAGTGATGTCAGACACGGTCGCCATCCAATCCTGAAAAGGGCAGGAACTTGTTAAGACTGGTTAACGGATGACATCGAAATGGTTAACGCTTTGTAAACAGCGCCCGCACTGAGGAAGCTTTCACCCCCATATACGTAAAAAAAAGTCTAACCAGGCGCATTTTCTTCGTGGAGATACGTAAGAAATCCTGACGTTCTCCCCGTCAAGTGCCCGATCGTGCGCGAGCGTCGGGCCGCTGGCGGCGCCTCATGCCGCAGGTATGAGACCTGGAGCATGATCGGAGCGGAGCGAAGCGAGGAGCGAATGGATCATGCGGCAAAAACAGGCATCTCGAACTTCGATCTGGTTCCATCAGATCGGAAAAAGTTCCGGCATCGGCGGGGGCGGGATCGATAGGGGGACGAAACGAAAAACGGCGGAGCCCAAAGGCCCCGCCGTTCGATTTCGTCTCGCGATGTCCGCGTCGTCTTAGAAGAGACGCAGCGGCGCCTGATCGGCCTGGGAGGCCAGCGACAGAGCCGTGGAGGAGAGCTGCTGACGGGTCTGGAGGGCCAGCATGTTCGCCGCTTCCTCGTTACCGTCGGCCAGCACCAGATTGTCGGCACCGGTCTGCAGCGTGTTCATCATGGACTTGGTGAAGTCCTGACGGTTCTGAACGATCGACAGGTTCGAGCCGAAGGCCGAAGACTGCGAACGAACGGTGTTGACCGCATCCTTCACACCGGTGAGCAGACTGTCGATGTTGGTGTCGCTGTCCAGATCAGCCTCTTTGATATCCGAGATACCCAGTGTGCCGGCGTTGATGGTCTCGCCGCCCTTGGTCTGGATGTCGATCGTGGAGGTACCGGTCTCGTTGAAGGTGATCGTCAGGTTGTCGCCACGCAGCAGGTTGATACCGTTGTAGGAGGCATCATCAGACAGCTTGTCGAGCTGGTCGCGCAGTTCGTTGAACTGGTCGGCCAGATCGGCGCGAACGTCGTTACCGTCGATCGACGAGGTGCTCGTGGATCCGTCGACCGAGCCGGTGCTGGTCGAACCGGCAATGGTGAGGTCCTGCGTGGACTGGTTTTCCAGGCGCAGCTTGCCATTATCGTTCGACGCGCGAACCTTGCCCTTCAAGTCGGCATTGTTGTTGATCGTCGAGACAAGCTCGTCGACGGTCTTGACCGTACCCGTCGAACCTGCAACGCCATCGGTGCTGGTATCACCGCTGGTGAGGCCAATCACGGAGTCAACCGCACCGGCGGATGTCGTGACGGTCACATTGGCGCCATCCGCCCGGCTGATGTCGAGGCCACCCGAGGTGCCGGAGACGGTGAACCCGGCATCGTTCAGAGCAGTTTCCAGATCTGCCTTCTGACCGGTGGTCGCAGATGTGAAGTCATACGTGACGGTGTTGTCGCCAGCCGTCAGCGTAATACTCTGGCCATCAAGGGCGCTCAGATCGGGATCTGCAACCGACAGATCCGTGCCACCGGTACCGGTAAGCGTGGCCGGTGTAGCCGCAACATCCGTGCTGTTCAGGTCCAGTTGGATCGGCGTGTCGCCAATCGCGCCGCCGGACAGATCCAGGGTCTTCGCAGTTGCGGTGCCGATGGCGGTCTCGTCAATCGTGAAGGACGCGGTCTCGAAGGACTTGTCCTGACGCGCCTGACGCAGGGTGGACTGCATCGATTCCAGCGTGTTGGTGATCGAGGTCAGGCCGTTGTCGGCCGCTTCAAGCGTCTTGACGCCGTTGGACATGCTGTCCATCAGCGAATTCAGATCGTTCGACCGAGACTGAAGCGAGGAGGAGGTGAAGAAGTTCGTCGGGTTGTCGAGGGCCGAGTTGACCTTCTTGCCGGTGGCGAGGCGGTTCTGCGTCGTGGACATCAGATCCGCGGTCTTCTGCAGGGAGAGAAGGTTCTGGCGAACGCCGGACGAAAGAGTGATATCGGACATTACTCATTCCTTTCTTGGAACACACACGCCCCCGTTCTGGGGACTGGTAGAAACTGACTTGCAAATATTAACAAGGGTTTAATACTTACGGACACGTCAGTTCCTACGAGCGTAGTAATCCCATGAAAGAAGTGTCGTTGGTTGTGCTACGCGCGCCAAAAATGTCGCCTTGCGTGCAGTCGCGTTTTGCGGGGAATGGGAAAAACCGCGCGTTTTCGCCAATGCGCCCTCGACACGGCCCGTCTCTACCTGCCAGGCGGTGTTTTCTTGGTCCGAGCTGCGACAATTTGTCGGTGTGCGACGGGCCGCGCGTAGCTCGCTCGCTCGCGAGCGGACAAAAGCGGGAGGGGCAAAAGAAAACGGCGGAGCCTGAGGCCCCGCCGTTCGATGTCGTCTCGCGATGTCTCTTCGGCTTAGAAGAGACGCAGCGGCGCCTGATCGGCCTGGGATGCCAGGGACAGGGCTGTTGAGGAGAGCTGCTGGCGCGTCTGCAGGGCCAGCATGTTCGCCGCTTCCTCGTTGCCGTCGGCCAGCACCAGATTGTCGGCGCCGGTTTCCAGCGTGTTGATCATCGCGGTCGTGAATTCCTGACGGTTTTCCACGATCGAAAGGTTCGAGCCGAAGGCCGAAGACTGCGAACGAACCGTATTGATCGCGTCCTTCACACCGGTCAGCAACGTGTCGATGTTGGTGTCGCTGTCCAGATCGGCTTCCGCGATATCGGAGATACCCAGGGTGCCGGCGTTGACGGTCTCGCCGTTCTTGGTCTGGATGTCGATCGTCGAAGTGCCGGTCTCGTTGAAGGTGATCGTCAGCTTGTCGCCACGCAGCAGGTTGATACCGTTGAAGGAGGCATCATCCGACAGCTTGTCGAGCTGGTCGCGCAGTTCGTTGAACTGGTCGGCCAGATCGGCGCGCACCGTGTTGCCGCCGATCGTGCCCGTGCCTGTGCCACCGTCAACGGTGCCCGTCGACGCGGTCACACCGGTTACGGTGAGATCCTGCGTGGACTGGTTTTCCAGGCGCAGCTTGCCGTTGTCGTTCGACGCGCGAACCTTCTCGTCGAGCGAGCTGTTGGCATTGATCTCGGAGACCAGCGTATCGACAGTCTTCGCGGTGGTGCTGCCCAGGCTGCTGACAGCGGCGCCGAGGCCGGAGTCGGAGGAGCCTGCCAGGGTTTCCGCGACGGCCGACACGGTGACAGCGGCGGTGGAGCTGTCGGAGGCTGTGTCGGAGGTGAGCACGAGCTCGCCGCCGTCGGTGCTGGCGGTGATGGCAACGCTGTTGGCGTCGAAGCCGGCGTTGATCACGGAAGCCAGTTCGTCAGCGGTGACCGCCTCGACGTCGGCGACGTCGAACGTGGTCGCGGTGCCGCCATCGATGGAGATCGACAGCGTGTCGGCATCGGTCGCGGAGATGGCCACGGTCTGCGCGGTGCCGCCGTCGATGGCGACATCGAAGCTCATCGTGCCGGCATAGGAGTCGTCGGCGGCGCTGTCGAAGTCGAGGGCAGCGAAGCCGGAACCGGTGGCGACGCCCTGCGACTGGGTGAGGTCGATATCGACGGCCGTGGTGCCGACCGAACCGCCCGACAGCGACAGCTGCTCGGTGCCGGCCGGGGTGGAGCCCACGTCAACCGAGTAGGACGTGGTCTCGAAGGACTTGTCCTGACGCGCCTGACGCAACGTGGACTGCATCGATTCCAGCGTGTTGGTGATCGACGTCAGACCGTTATCCGCGGCCTCCAGCGTCTTGATGCCGTTGGACATGGAGTCCATCAGCGAATCCAGATCGCTTGCCCGCGACTGAAGCGAGGAGGAGGTGAAGAAGTTGGTCGGGTTGTCGAGCGCCGAGTTGACCTTCTTGCCGGTGGCGAGACGGTTCTGTGTCGTCGCCATCAGGTCCGCGGTGGACTGCAGAGAGAGCAGGTTCTGACGGACGCCGGCGGAGAGAGTGATATCAGCCATTACAGTTTTCCTCGTTCTGGGAACAGAGCACCCGTTCTGGGTGAACGCAGGTGACGCTAAGTCTAAGGTCTTAACTGATGGTAAAAACGAAAGTGAACTCGAAGTAAATAGTGACACTAATGAGATTTATGACGATAGTTTCGGCCTGTTATGGTCTGAATTATTGTTATATATAGCAATGTTTGGGAGGGGGTTTATATTACATTTTCGTAAAAGCCAAAGTACTTTAGGGAAATAATAAGTATATTACTGAACGTCAAAAATACCATTGTCTGGCATGCGGACCCTCCGAAATGGCGGAAAGCGATGCGGGGTGGCGGGCCGGATGGGGCTTTAAGGCCGCGCGAGGCAGGGGCGGAGATGTGGTTCGCCGGCCTTCTTGCGCGCGCTGTAAGCGGCGCCGTGCGGGCGAAGGTGTTGTCGCTCGATTATCCGGTTTGCGTGCGCGCGCGAAAGCCGTGGGGCTGCACGCCGGCCCCACGGCTTTCGCGGGGATTTCTCGATGACGCTCATCCAAAGGTCGGCGCGGGCCGTCAAGTCCGGTTCCCTCCGTTTGGGTGGTCCGGGGTCTGCGGCGCCAATCCGGTCTCAACAATGAAGCGGAGCCCGGGCGATCGACTTGAGGGGAAATAGTATCGGTCGGGAGGAGGGGGCGACTGGAATGAAGGAGGGGGCACGAAACGGTCGGAGAGGAAACTGGCGGAGAAAATGGCAACAAATGAAAATGCGGGGGGGGCGTACGGCGGGCACAGTAAGGGGAGGGCCGAGGATGCGGCCTTTCGCGTTTGGTCGCGTGCGCCCTTACAAGGTGCGGCTGACGGTCGGTTCGCTCGATCCGGTTCCGATGCTTGCCTGTGCGCCGGCTGCGGGAATATTGGTGGCCGTCTGACTGGCCAGGGCCTGACGCAGGCGCAGCAGCGCCTCTTCCGGGATCTGGCGCACAACCTCGCCCGTTGAGGGGTCTGTCGCGCGGAAGATCAGCGTATCGGTTTCCTGGTCGAAGTAGTTCTCGCGTTTGAGCGGCCGGTCGTCCCGGCGTTCCGCCTCCGCACGCGACCTCGCGCTGCCGTCACTTTCGGTGGCGGGCGTTACGACCTGTTCGGCCGGCAATTCCGTTTCGTTTGCCGCTGCCGAACGCATTGCGTATTGGGCTTGCGACGTTACGGCCTGAGCCAATGCCGAAACGGGTTTGATCACTCCCGAATCCATGGCGATCTCCTTCGGGCTCCAATATTCAATGAGCCCATCTTGCGGTAGCAAAGTATATAGCCCGCATCTGACCGGAATGGAAAGGAAAGAGGTAAAATTTTAACAAAATTTAAAAGGTTTCAGCGTGCGCTGCGGCATGCGCTGATTCGGCATTTTGCCATCGAAAGAAATGACATTGAAAAAAATGTTTTCAAATCAGCACCTTCCACCTGTTCCGGTGCGCATGATGAAAGCGCTGCGGGTTGCCGTCAAGAGGTGTACGGCTCTCTTGACGGTTCTGCGGATCATTTCGTCTTTTGCGAAAATTGCCCATTCGCAGCCCGTCTTGCCGTGGTGAAGCGGCCGCGCACGGGCGCGGCCAACGTCTTTTCTTGCGGCGCGGACCTTGCGGCGACGGGTATCGTCTCTGCGGCAGGTCGCGCGGCATGGCTGCGTGGTGTCTGTCACAGGTTCCGGTTGACCGCGAGGCCGCGCATGGACTCGCCCCTGGGGGGGACGGCGCCACGGCCATAGGTCTTGGGGCTTTCCGCGACGCCGACACTCTGGGCGACGGACCGCACCAGCTTCTCGGTCACCTCGCGCGCGGTCGAAAGCACCGCGAGGTTGATCTTCAGCACCGCCTGGAACTCGGAATGCCCACGCCGCAGTTCCGCCACGGCGGTGGGGGCGAGATTGCCGAGCGCCACGGAATTGTCGCGGGTGCGGTTGAGCTGCTGGATGTAGTTCTGCATGAGTTCGGCCTTGCGCGGCTGCATCTCGCCTGCCTCGCGCAACTTGCCTGCGCGCAGCAGCGCCGTTTCCTGCTCGATGGCGGCCAGCAGGTCGTCCATCGTGCCGCGCAGCCTGGCGCATTCCTCTTCCGCTTCCGTGCGCGTGTGGATCGGCTCGCGCGCGTTGTCCCGCATCGCGGTGTTCTGGTCAAAAGTCGCGGTCATTGAGACGTGCCTTCCTGCATGGCGATGAGTTCGCGCTGAACGCTGTCGGCGATACCGATGCCGCCGGCGTCGACGATGGAATTGGCGTATTGCTGCGAGAGCATGCCCCGCCAGATCTGCGAGGCGTTGGAGTCTCCGAAGGTTCCGCCGCCCTCGATGGTCTCGAACATGGAGTCGATCATCTGGTGGAGGAACTGGGACTCGAATTCCTTGGAAACCTTGTTGACCTTGGAGTCTTTGGAAACTCCATGGCCGTTCAGGGTCGCCGCCTGCGCGGCTTTCAGGCTGGTCAGCGTCGGCTGGCTCAGGAGGCTGGTGGTGTTCGCTTCCATCAGATCACCTCGATTTCGGCTTGCAGCGCGCCTGCCGCCTTGATCGCCTGCAGGATCGTGATCAGGTCGCGCGGTCCGATGCCCAGCGCGTTGAGCCCGTCGACGAGCTGCTGCAGGGTCACGCTCTCGTTGACCACCGCGACCTTGCGTTCCGCGCCGTCGGTAACCGTCACGTCGGTGCGCGGCACCACGGCGGTCTGGCCATTGGCGAAAGGCTGCGGCTGGGAGACGACCGGGCTCTCCGCGATCGTTACCGTCAGGTTGCCCTGGGCGACGGCGACGGTGGAGACCTTGACGTTCTGCCCCATGACGATGATGCCGGACTTCTCGTCGATGACGATCTTGGCGGGCAGGTCCGGCTCGATCCGCAACTGTTCGATGTCGGTCATCAGGTCGACGATGTTGCCGTCGAAGTCGCGCGGCAGGGTCAGGCGCACGGTGGCCGGGTCCATCGGTTCGGCGGTCGGCAGGCCGATCAACTCGTTGATGGCAAGCGCGATGCGGCGCGAGGTGGTCAGGTCCGGATTGCGCAGCTGCAGCCGCAGCGACGTCATGGAGGCGAGCTTGAAGTTCAGCTCGCGCTCCACCACCGCCCCGTTGGAGATGCGCCCGGAGGTCGGCACGCCTTGCGTGATGGAGGCGGCCGCACCCTGTGCGGAGAAACCGCCGATGGCGAGCGGGCCTTGCGCGATGGCGTAAACCTCACCGTCGGCGCCGATCAGCGGGGTTACCAGCAAGGTGCCGCCCTGAAGGCTGTCGGCGTCGCCCATGGCGCTCACCGTCACGTCGATGCGCGAGCCCTGGGTGGTGAAGGCCGGCAGGTTGGCGGTGACCATCACGGCGGCGACGTTCTGGGTCTTGAGGTCTGCGCCGCGAATGTTGACGCCGAGCCGTTCCAGCATCGCCTGAAGGCTCTGCTTGGTGAAGGGGGCGTTGTTCAACGTGTCGCCGGTGCCCTGCAGGCCAACCACCAGGCCGTAGCCGATGAGCTGGTTTTCGCGGATACCCTCGAAATCGGCGATGTCCTTGATGCGCGAGGCCGGCCACGCGGCGGTGGCGGCAAGCGTCACGGTGACGAGGACGATGAGGCGAAGACGGGAAACCAGGAACATTTAGGGCGATCCGCGCAACGTGTTTGATTTGCGTGCTTTTGAATGCGAGGAGCGTGCCAGTCGGTCGGCTGTTCGTGTCCCGTCTTTAACGGATTGAAAACGATAATGATTTGGAGTGTTCTGTGCGGGCTGCTAGACTCAGGCTGGCTGTGGTGACCCGGCAAAATCTGCCTAGTGCCCCGGAAAGCCCCGGGATTTCGGAAATTTCTGCCCGTTGTATCGGTCATGGCCGGTCCGCCTTCTGATGGCGGACGCTCCATCCGGCGACCGACGGGCGAGACACAAGCGGGACAAGCGTCATGCGGATCGGCGGACCGACCTCAGGCTCCGGCATCCAGAAGCGGTCGGGTGCGAAGGGGACATCGAAGTCCGGCTCGACCTTCGCGCCGACCTCCGGCGAGGAGGCGGATCGCTCAAGCGTGTCCGGCGGCGTCAGTTCGACGTATGCGGTCGATGCGCTCCTGTCGCTTCAGGAAGTCGAGGATCCGCTTACCGGCAAACGCCGGGGGGCGACAAAACGCGGCCACGATCTTCTCGATGCGCTGGAAGAGATGAAGGCCGACCTTCTGGCCGGCGTCATGCCGGAAGCGCGCCTCGACCGGATCCTTCAACTCGTGCAGACCCGGCTTCCATCCGGCGATCCCCGGCTTGAGGCGGTGATTGACGAAATCGACCTGCGCGCGCGCGTGGAGCTGGCAAAGCTCGGCCGCTTTCCCGACTGAGATCGCGGCGCGGGAGCGGGAGGCTGGCGGAACCTTCGGGCGCGGAGAATCGTTTTCCCTCTCCGGGCCGGTGCCTGCGGCCTTCACGGGAGACGTTGCGGGCCCGCTTGTGTGCCCAGTACGTAGTCGTTCCGGGTCATAACTGCCTAAAATCACGCATGGGTTAGTTTTTCCCGACATCGTCGTTGCGGGTTGTAGGCGTGATCGCTATATTCCGCGCGGCCTCGTTAGGTTTTCGGAGTGATCCATGACGGTTGAAGTCGAAGTTGATTATCGTCCTCACGAGGGCGAACCGTTCATGAATGAGAGGCAGCGCGAGTATTTCCGCTCGAAGCTGCTCGCCTGGAGAGAAGATATCCTGCGTGAGAGCAGAGAAACTCTGGCCCATCTGCAGGAGGAGAGCCAAAATCATCCTGATCTCGCGGATCGCGCATCTTCGGAATCCGATCGTTCTATAGAGCTGCGTGCGCGCGACCGGCAGCGTAAACTCATCTCCAAGATCGATGCTGCATTGCAGCGGATCGAAGACGGTTCCTACGGCTATTGCGAGGAAACGGGAGAACCGATCTCGGTGAAGCGTCTCGACGCCCGCCCGATCGCGACCCTGTCACTCGAAGCCCAGGAACGCCACGAACGGCGCGAGCGAGTTTACCGGGACGATTGATCCGGGACGCCTTCTTCAGGAAGGCAGAACCGTTGAGACTGAATCAAAAGCCGCCTTCGGGCGGCTTTTTCTTTGAGTGCGCAAGGGGGGAGCGTGAGGGTGGCGTGTCCGCCCGTCAAGAGGTCGGGGCGCGGTGCGCTTGGGGAGCATTGCACCGCGCCCTCAATCAGCCGTCCTGCCCGGGGAGCGGGGAGAGCGGCTTGGAAGAGAGCTCTGGGGAGTGAGCTCTCCGGGGAGAGGGGAAGGCGCCGCCGGAAGAAATCCCGGCGACACCGCAAGGGAGGCGTCAGAAGGGCAGCAGGATGTCGAGCGCCTGGGATCCGTAGCGCGGTTGCTGAACGTCGGTGATCTGGCCACGGCCGCCATAGGCGATGCGGGCCTCGGCGATCTTGGCGCTGTCGATGGTGTTTTCCGCGCCGATGTCCTCCGGCCGGATCACGCCGGCGACGATCAGTTCGCGGACTTCGAAATTGACGCGGACTTCCTGCCGGCCCTCGATGACCAGGTTGCCGTTGGGCAGCACCTGGGTGACGACGGCGGCGACCTTGGTTTCAAGGGTTTCGGAGCGGTCCACCGTGCCGGACCCGGACTGGCTGGAGGTGGAGGAGACGTCGGCAAGGTCGGAGGCGCTGGAGCCGGCCGGCAGCAGGAACTTGTCGATGGCCGTGCCGACCGCGCCGCCCGCGCCCATGGAATCGGAGCCGGAACGCTTGCGCTCGGTGGCGTTATCGATCTCGGCCTTGTCGGTGATCGTCACGACCACCGTCAGGATGTCGCCGACCTGACGGGCGCGCTGATCCTTGAAGAAGGAGCGCGAGCCCGACTGCCACAGCGAGTTTGCCGCGTAATGCACCGGCTCGGGATGCGGCATCGGCATTTTCACCGGCCGGTAGCCCGGCGTCGCGGTCGGATCGTTGATGGCGCTGAGCGCCGGGGCCTTGCCGATGTTCTTCAGCTTGTCGGCGGTGCCGCAGCCCGCTGCGAGCAGGCATGCGGAGGACACGAGGAGGATACGGAAGGGAGTCATTTCACGTGCTCCTCGAGGCTCGCCACGCGCGCGGTGCGCGGCTGGACGGATACCCGGCCGGGGCCGGTCACGACCGCCTGGATGGTCCGGCGGGACTGGATGTTGAGCACGTCGATGACGTCGCCCTTCACGGCATCGGCCATGGCTTCGCCCTGGACGGTCAGCTTCAGGCCGGAGATCTCGTAGGTGATGATCACGCGGGAGCGCCGTTCAACCGCAATCGGCTCCTCGAAGTCGCGCTTCACCAGCACGCGGCCGGGCATCTGGGCGCGGCGAACGGCCATGCCGATGATGTCGTCGGGATCGGTGACCGTGCCCTCGCGCAGAGCTGTGCGGGGAACGCGGGTGGTTTCCAGATCGTGCGCCGTGACCATGTCGCCGCGCGAAAGGCGGCGGGAAAAGGTGACGATACTTGCGGTCTCGATCGCGAGCCCGGCGACGGCGAACGCGGTCTGGCTCTTATCGAGATCCACGGAGAAGACGGCGTCGAACCGGCCGCTGTGCGGCGAGTAGGAGAGGCGGGCGAGCTTGACCGGCTCCAGCGCCGCCGGATCGGCGGTCAGTGTCGGCAGGTCGCCCGAATATTCGATTTCGAGATCCTCTGAGGCATCGATGCCGGTGCGCTCCTGCAACGCCTCGCGGATCATCCGGCGCAGCTGGTCGGGGCCGATGGTCAGCGCGGCGCGGTGCACGATGACGTCGCGCACGCCGGAGGTGTCGGCATCGGTGAGACCGGCGGCGCGGGCCCGGCGCAACACGTCGAGCGCGGGTACGGTGCCGGTGCGGCCCAGATCGGGCGCGCGGAACAGGGGCTGGTCGGCGTTGGGGCCGGGGTTTTCGAAGAAGTCGGCGATGGTGAGGAGCGCGCGGGTGGCGGTAACCTTACCGCGCAGAACCGGGCGTTCCGCAGCCAGGGGGCTTGCCTGGGCGCTGCCTTCCATGCCCGGCAGGCCGCCGGGCACCATGCCGGCCAGCGGCAGCGCCGCGGCGAAGGCGAAGAGGATGAGATGACGCGTCATGGGGCTGGTTCCCGGGCGTTAGCGCAGCTGCGAGCTCGTCTGCATCATTTCGTCAGCGGCCTGGATCACCTTCGAGTTCATCTCGTAGGCGCGCTGGGCGGAGATCAGGTCGGAGATCTCGGTGACCGCCTCCACGTTCGCGGCTTCCAGGTAGTTCTGCAGCAGGGTGCCGGTGCTGTTGTCGCCGGGATCGTTCACGATCGGCGCGCCGGAGGCTTCCGTTTCCAGGAACAGGTTGTCGCCGATCGCCTGCAGGCCGCCCTTGTTGGTGAAACGGGCGAGCTGGATCTGGCCGAAAGTCTGGTTGGCGCCGTTCACGGTGCCCTGGACGGAGCCTTCCGAGTTGATGGTGATGTCGAGCGCGTTGTCGGGAATGGTGATGCCCGGTTGCACCGCGTAGCCGTCGACGGTGACGAGCTGACCGGTGGAGTCGCGCTCGAACGAGCCGTCGCGGGTGTAGGCGGTGGTGCCGTCGGGCAGGTCGATCTGGAAAAAGCCCTCGCCCTTGATGGCGACGTCGGTTTCCTTTTCCGTCAATTCCGGCGTGCCCTGGGACATGATGCGGCTGGTGGCGGCGGTGCGCACGCCGGAGCCGAGCTGGACACCTGTCGGCACCTGCGTGCCGGCGTCGGATGTGTCCGTGCCGGCGCGGCGCAGGTTCTGGTAGAGCAGGTCCTGGAACTCCGCACGCTGGCGCTTGTAGCCGGTGGTGCGCATGTTCGCGAGGTTGTTGGAGATGACTTCGACGTTGAGTTCCTGGGCCTTCATGCCCGTGGCGGCGATATGGAGAGCTCTCATGGGCTCGTCTCCTGAAAATCTGTGCGTCGGGCAGGGGTCAGCTGTCGGTGGTGCCGAGCTTCTGGATGGCGTTGGTCATCAGATCGTTCTGGTCCTTCATCAACTGGGCCACGGTCCGATAGGCGCGGGTGACCTCGATCATCCGGGTCATCTCCGTCACGCCTTCCACGTTGGAGCCTTCCAGCGCGCCTTGCTGCACGCGCGGGCTGACCACATCGACGGGGGGCAGCGCGTCGTTGGTCGCAAACAGGTTGCTGCCGACGGGGTTGAGCGCGCTCTCGTTCTCGAAGCCGACGATGCGCAACCGTCCGCGCTGACCCTGATTGGTGGAGATCGAACCGTCGCGGGCGATGGAGATGTCCGTCTCGTCGGGCGCAAAGGTGATCGGTCCGCCGTCGCCCTGCACGGTGTTGCCGTCCATGGTGACGAGTTCGCCGTTGCCGTTGATCTGGAAATTGCCGGCGCGGGTGAACCGCTCCCCCTCGGGGGTGTCGACCACGAAGAAGCCGTCGCCGTTGATGGCGACGTCGAGCGGATTGCCGGTCATGCGGATCTCGCCGCCGCGCATGTCGCGGAAGGAGCTGAAGTCCTGAACATAGGACAGCGGACGGTCCATGCGCCGGGGAAACTCGCTCATCTTGGCGACCGGCATCTTGTATTCCTCATACAGCAGCTTCTCGTTCTTGAAGCCGCTCGTATTCAGATTCGCGAGATTGTTGGCGATGACGGCCAGCTGGCGCTTGAGCGCGGTCTGACGGGTCAGGCCGATGAGCTCCGCATTCTCCATCGTTAACTTTCCTTATGCTCCCCAACGCCACGCCAATCTCCCCAGACAGCGTGGCACGGCTCTTCATCAGCACGAGCCGTGCCAACTGAAATGGCATTGAAAATAAAGGGAAAATTCTGGAAGGTTGGTTAATACCCGGCAATAGTTGCCGCTTTTTCCTGCCTGCGGGCAAAGGCTGCCTGGGCTTTTGCAGGCCATATACGGGACAGTACGGCAACGATTTGGAAACCATTCGTTAACCATTGTGGCCCTAAATAAGGAACGCGGGCGCACGGGGAGCATTCTGCGTCCAAAACACACGGCGGGGAGCCGTAAATGTCTGATGCAGAACAGGGCGAGGCCGAAGAGGCTGGCGTCGACGGCGAGGCGCCGTCCAAAAAGAAGAAGATCATCGTCATCGCTGCCGCCGTGGTGGTGTTGCTGCTGGTCGCCGGTGGTGCGGCATACTTCCTCGGCCTGTTCGGCGGTGGCGGGAGCAATTCCGGTGCGCCGCAGACTGGTGCGGCCGGCGAAGCCGAATTCGTTCCGCAAAAGGAAGTCTATTTCTACGACCTGCCGGAGGTGACGGTTAACCTCGCCACCCAGGGTCAGGCGACGTACCTGAAGGTTCGGATCTCGCTGGAGGTCGCGGACCGGGGTGTCGCCGACCAGATCGAGCCGTTCCTGCCGCGCGTGATGGATGCCTTTCAGGTCTATCTGCGCGAGCTGAGGCCGGTGGACCTCGAAGGCTCGGCCGGCCTGTTCCGGCTCAAGGAAGAACTCCTGAGGCGGATCAACGTGGCGGTCTATCCGGCGCGCGTGGATGGCGTCCTCTTCAAGGAAATCCTGATCCAGTAGGTGCGACGATCATGGCCGACGAAGACGACGATGACCTGATGGTCGATGACCTGGACGCAGCCTGGGGCGATGCGCTCGCCGAACAGGGGGGCGGAGAGTCGGAAGACGACGACCTGGCCGCCGCCTGGGGAGCTGCGCTCGAGGAGCAGGGTGCCGGCAGCGCCGACGACATGGCCGCCCACTGGGCGTCGATGGTCGATGCGAGCGAGCCGGAGCTCGAGACCGCGACGCGCGGCGCCGACCGGATCTTGAACCAGGAGGAAATCGACAACCTTCTCGGCTTCAACATCGAGGACACCATATCGGGCGAGACCAGCGGCATCCGCGCGCTGATCAATTCCTCGATGGTCTCCTACGAGCGCCTGCCGATGCTGGAGATCGTGTTCGACCGCCTGGTGCGGCTGACCACGACCAGCTTGCGCAACTTCACCTCCGACAACGTGGAAGTCTCGCTCGACTCGATCACCTCGGTGCGTTTCGGCGACTACCTCAATTCCATTCCGCTGCCCGCCATCCTCACCGTCTTCAAGGCGGAGGAGTGGGACGGCTTCTGCATGGCGACGGTGGAATCGAGCCTGATCTACTCGATCATCGATGTGCTGCTCGGCGGCGGGCGCGGTGGCGCGCCGGTACGCGTCGAGGGGCGTCCCTACACCACCATCGAAATCAACCTCGTACGCCGGATGGTCGAGATCATCCTGGCGGACGCCGAGCTGGCCTTCGCGCCGCTGTCGCCGGTGCATTTCAATCTGGAGCGGCTGGAGACCAATCCCCGCTTCGCCGCCATTTCGCGCTCTGCCAACGCGGCCATCCTCGTCGAGCTTCGCATCGACATGGAGGATCGCGGCGGCAAGATCGAAATCATGATGCCCTACGCGACGCTGGAGCCGATCCGCGATCTGCTGCTGCAGCAGTTCATGGGCGAGAAGTTCGGCCGCGACACCACGTGGGAAGGGCACCTGGCGACGGAGATCCACGCCGCGGAGATGGAAGTCGCCGCGGTGCTCTACGAAACAGAGGTGCCGATCAGCCGGATCATGAAGCTCGAACTCGGCGACACGCTGATGTTCGATATCGGCCCCCACGATCCGGTTTCCATAAAGGCCGGTGAAGTCCATCTCACCGAGGGGCATCTCGGCCGGGTGGAAGACAATATCGCAATCGCCGTCAGCCGCAGCCTGCGCAAATCAAAAATGACGCTTTCCGCTTTCGAGAAGGCAATGCAAAAAGAGATGGAGTCCTCGTCGTGAGTCACCTTCCCCTCGGCCTCATCATCGAAGGCCTGGTTGCCATCCTGCTGGTGCTGACAATCACCTATTGCGCGATCCTCAACTCCAGGCTGAAGCGCCTGCGGTCCGACGAGCAGGCGCTGCGTGCCACCATCTCGGAACTGATCACCACGACGGAGATCGCCGAGCGCGCCATTCTCGGCCTCAAGACGACGGCGGCCGAATGCGACCAGACGATCGCCCAGCGTCTGATCCAGGCAGAGCATCTGTCGGGTGAACTCGCCCGCCAGCTCGACACCGGCGAAACCGTGCTGACGCGCATCACCCAGATCGCGGAAGCGGCCGGGCGCGGGCAGGCCGGCGGCGCGGCGCCCGCGCATCGTGGTGCCGCTCATCCGGCCCAGCCCTACCAGCCTCATCCGGCCCAGGGCCGCGCGGAGGTACAGCCCGAGCCCGCACCCCAGGCGGCAAAGTCTCTGTCCGCGCAGGACCTGCGGGCGGCCGCGGCAGAAGCCGCCGCCCGGCTGGAGCGGTTCCGTCAGCGTAGCGGGGAGCGGGCGGCTTGAACAAACTGCGTCTCCTTCATCTGGTCTTCCTGGCGACGGGTGCGCTGCTGGTGTTCAAGAGCATCGGCATCGTCACCATGTCCGGCTTCGCGCTGAGCCCGGTGCTTGAGGCATCGGCGCAGGGTGCGGACGCCGCGGCGCCGGCGGCCGGAGACGGAGCGCAGACGCAGCCCGATGCAAGTGTCCCCGGCGACGGTCCTCAACCCGGAGCGCCGTCAGCCGCGCCATCACCCGCGCCGGCGGGCGATCAGGGTCAGGGGGCGGATGCCGGCAGCCTGCCGCTTCCCGGCGAAAACGGCATGGGCAATGGAAAGTTGCCGGCGGACGGCACCGTGATCCAGGGCAACGATCTCGGCCGTTCGCGTTCCGAGCGCGTCGTGCTGGAGCGGCTGCGTGCCCGGCGCAAGGAGCTGGATGAACGCGAGGCGCGCCAGCAGCTTCGCGAGGATCTCCTGAAGGCGGCGGAGGCGCGTATCGAGAAGCGCGTGGGCGAGCTGAAACAGCTTGAGGCGCGCATCGGAACGGCGGTCGACGAAAAGAAGAAAAAGGAAGAAGAGGAATTCAAGAACCTCGCCCGGATGTATGAATCCATGCGCGCCAAGGATGCCGCCCGCATCTTCGACCGGCTCGACCTCAATGTTCTCGTCAGGGTTGCACGCGCCATGAAGCCCGCCAAGGTCGCCGATGTCATGGCCAAGATGAAGCCCGAGGTGGCGGAACGGCTGACGATCGAACTGGCGACGGGACAGAATGACGGCATGGCCGGCTCGATGGGAGACCTGCCCAAGATCCGCGGCAATTAACCGGTTACCGCGACTTTGGAGAATCAATGTAACAGCGCGTTAAGTCCGCCCGTGTACTGTGTATGTTCTGGGCGGGTTTCCGGGCAATGGATTGTGTGTGCATGACGGATCGGTCTCCCGCGTTGCAAAGCCATGTCGGCGTGCCCTGTGCGCGCCGGGCTTTCGCGCGCGCGTGCGCACTCGCATGCCATGCCGCCGCTTTCCTGCTTCTCCTCATTGTTGCGTTGATCGCACCCGTTTCCGGCGGATTGTCGGCGGCGCAGGCGGCCGATCGGCCCGTGGCGGATGTCGAGGCGCTGAAGGAGGACGGCTTCGGCCGCATCGTCATCACCTTTCGCGACCGCACGCTGCTGCCGGCCTACGATGCCCGCATCTCCAGCGGCGTCTTGAGCGTCACCTTCCCCGAGCCGGTCGATCTTGAGTTGCAGGGTTCGATCACGAACGCACTTTCCGATTATGTCTCCGTGGCGAGGCTCGATCCGGACGGGTCGGGGCTGCGGCTGGCACTTTCGGGCGATGCGCGCATCAACACGATGGAGGCGGGGGAAAAGCTGTTTGTCGACGTGCTGCCGGCGAACTGGTCCGGTATGCCGCCGAGCCTGCCGGACGATGTGGTCAAGGATCTGGCCAAGCGCGCGGAAGCCGCGATTAAGAAGCTTCGCGAGATGGAGCAGGCCGCGCTTGGCAACCGGAAGCTTCCCGGCGTCGTGCTGCGCGTTGGCGAGCATCCGACCTTCACGCGTCTCGTCTTTGAATGGACCGTACCGTTCGACTCGCAGTTCGTGCGCGAAGGCGATGTGGTCAAGGTGCTGTTCAATCACGCCGTCGATCTCGATATTTCCGATCTCAAGGTACATCTGCCGCCGGGCGTGGTGGACGCGACCTCCTTCAAGGCCGAGGATCGGCTGAACTTCCTGTTGCGCGTCAATCCATCCGTCGATATCCGCGCCTTCCGTGAAGGCGACAACTATGTGATCGATGTGGTGAACGGCCAGGTCGGTCCCTCCGATCCGGTCAACGCCAAGGTGGCCGATGTGCTGACCAACGGCACGCCACGCGGCGCGAGCGAGGTCGTCACCGCGTCCGGCGTGGACGATACACCGTCGCCCGCCGATGACCGGGCAGAGGATCCGGAGGCGCAGCCGGCCGAAATCGTCGCGGCCGATGCTCTGGTGGCCGCGCAGAACAATACGCCGTCCGCACAACCGCAGGCGCCCGCGTCCCCCGCCGCGGAGCCGGCACCGACGCCTGCCGTTGCCCCGGCGCCGGCCGAGACGAAAGCCGCTCCGAGCGCCGCAAGTGCCGCGCCCGCTGCGAACGATGTTCCTGCACCCGCCGCACAGGCGGTGCCGTCTCCCGCCCAGGCAGCCGCTGCGCAACGCGGGCCGGAGCCGACCCCGGTTTCCAAGCCCGTGAGCGCGCCGGAAAAGCCCGCCGTGGCGCAGGACACACCCGCCGCGCCGCAGCCCGAACCAGCCGCCCCGAAGATGGCCGAAGCGCCCGCGCCCGCACCGGCGGAGCCCGCGCCCGCACCTGTTGCGGCACAGGCCGAGCCCGCGCCCTCAAGCGAGCAGGCGGCATCCGCGCCCGCACCCGCCAGGTCCGCGCCGCCGGCGGGCGACGACATTTCCAAACTGATCACCGAAAACACGTTCCAGCCGGATGGCCGGGTGGCCCCGCCGCCCGCGAGCCTGCCGGACGCCCGGCCAAATCCGGAACTCGTCAACGATGACCAGTTCGCCGCGATCCGCAATTTCGTCAGCGTCGAGGCTCGGCGCATCGGGGACACGGTTCGCGTCGTCTTTCCCTTCCTCGATCCGGTCTCTTCGGCAGTGTTCCGGCGCGGCGATACCTTGTGGCTGATCTTCGACACCGATGTGCCAATCGATCTGGGCGCCGCACGCACGGCGCTGAAGGGCATGGCCACGTCGATGGAGATCGTCGAGCACGGCGACTGGCAGGCGGTGCGCGTCAGGCTTTCAGACCGCGTCCTGACGACGGTGGGGACGGATGGGCCCGGCTGGATCCTGACCATCGGCGAGATGATCCTTGAGCCGACGAAGCCGGTGGAAGTCAACCGCAACATGCGCGGCAATGGTGGCTCGATCCTTCGCATCCCCTTTGGCAAGCCGATTGCCCACCACACGTTCACCGATCCGGTGATCGGCGACAAGATCGAGGTCGTCACCGGCTTCGGCCCGGCGCGCGGTCTCATCAAGGGGCAGTCCTTCGTGGATCTGGCGACCCTCGCCTCCGCCCACGGTATCGCCCTTGTGCCCCATGTGGACGATCTCGACGTTGTCTTTTCCGGCGACGATGTGCTCGTCCAGCGCAAGGAGGGAGGCCTGTCGCTTTCGGGCGCCAATGCGCGCGGAGGCGCCTATCTCGGCAATGGCGATCAGAACACCACGCCGAGTTACGGCGACCTGACGCGGCTCGTCACCAACAGCACGACGGAATATGTCCATGAACTGCGCCGCCGCGAACAGGCGCTGGCCGCGCTGCCGGAAGCGGAGCGCGGACCGGCGCGGCTCGATCTCGCGCAATTCCAGGTCGCCAACAGCTTTGCCGCCGAGGCGCTTGGCATGCTGGATCTGCTGAAGGCCGACGATCCTGCGATCGTCAACGATCCCGTCTTCAACCTGACCAGCGGTGCGGCCAACGTGATTGCGGCGCGGGCGAAGGAAGCGCTCTCCTATCTCGAGCAGCCCGTGCTGGAAGACAGCCCCGATGCGGCGGTGTGGCGGATGATGGCGGATGTCGCGCTGAACAAGTGGGCCGATGCGCGTGTCGCCCTGCCGCGCGCCCAGACGGTGATTGGCAACTATCCGGCGAATTTTCAGGCGGAATTCAATCTTTCCGGCGCCAAGGCTCTGGTGGAGCTGAACGATTTCGGTGCGGCCTCGGGCTTTCTGTCCGAGCTTGACCCCAACACGCTCACGAAGTCGCAGGCGGCACGCTACGATGTGTTGCGCGGCCGGGTGGCGGATGCGGCGGGGCGCTCGGAAGAGGCGTTGCGCGCCTTTGACATCGTGGCCCGGTCCTCCGACCGCCCGCGCGCGGCCGAGGCGACCTACCGGATGCTGCGCATCCGCTACCGCGACGGCGGCATCGATGCGGAGGAGGCCAAGAAACGGCTGGAAGGGCTGACCACCATCTGGCGCGGCGACGAGACGGAACTGAAGTCCTTGCGCTTCCTGGCTCAGCTCGCGGCGGAGAATGGCGACTATCGCGAGGCCTTCGAGGCGATGCGCGCGGCGGTGGAGGCCAATCCCTCGGCGCAGACGACCCGGCTCCTGCAGGAGGAGATGAACGCGGTCTTTTCCTCGCTGTTTCTTGACGGCAAGGCGGACGAGATGGAGCCGATCGACGCGCTGGCGCTCTACTACGATTTCCGGGCGCTGACGCCGATCGGGGCCGATGGCGACGAGATGGTGCGCCGCCTCGCCGACCGGCTGATCTCCGTCGATCTGCTCGATCAGGCGGCCGAGCTTCTGCAATATCAGGTGGACCACCGGCTGAAGGGTGTGGCGCGAGCGCAGATCGCGGCCGACCTGGCGCTGGTCTATCTGCTCGACCGCCAGCCCGAGCGCGCGCTGTCCGTCCTCAACCGCACACGTCAGGCGCAATTGCCCAAGACGCTCGACCGGCAGCGTCGTCTGGTGGAGGCGCGCGCGCTGGCCGATACCGACCGGGCCGATCTCGCCATCGAGCTCGTCTCCAACCTGCGCGGACCGGAGGTCGACCGGCTGAGGGCCGACACGTTGTGGCAGGCCAAGCGCTGGCAGGAGGCGGGCGAGCAGCTTGAGCGCATGCACGGCGTGCGGTGGTCCGACGATCTTCCGCTGGAGGATCAGGAGCGCCTGGATATCCTGCGCGCGGCGATCGCCTATTCGTTCGCCGGCGACCAGCTCGGCCTCAACCGGCTGCGCTCCAAATACGTGGCGAAAATGGCCAACAGCCCCAGCGGCGCGGCCTTCGAGGTCGTGACCCGGCCGATCGCCAGCAAGGGCGTGGAGTTCATGAGCGTGGTGAAGAACATCGCGGCGGTGGACACGATGGAGAGTTTCCTGACCGAGTACCGCCGTCACTATATGAATTCCGACCGTACCAACGAGACGCCCGTCGGCATGGCCCAGTCGGGTTCCAACGCGTCGTAGGGCTTGTTTGCGGTATCCGCGCGCATCGACCGGATAGATCGACGCGCATGGCCTCGCGGCCGCGCGTTTCCGTTCGCGGTTTCCTTGTCCGTCATACACGGTGAAAGTCAGGGGGTATTACCCTCAGGCTCATCGCTTGCGGGTGCCGGCAATGGATTGCCTGGACGGAGCCGGGCAATGACGGTTGTTGGAATGGGGCGCATGGGGACCAGAGCAGGAAGCGGAGCCGCGTAACCGGACAGCACTGCTGCTGCGGATGACGGCGCGACCTCCTTCAGAAGACCCTGGCCAATCTCCGGCCCTCTCAGGTTCGCGTTAACGGTTCCTGCCCTTCGCCGGGCCTCACCCCCCCGCGAACGATCTCACAAGGCTTCCCGCGATCAGGTTCCAGCCGTCGACAAGCACGAAGAAGATGAGCTTGAACGGCAGCGAGATCACCACCGGCGGAAGCATCATCATGCCCATCGACATCAGCACCGAGGCGATGACGAGGTCGATGATCAGGAACGGCAGGTAGAGCAGGAAGCCGATTTCGAAGGCACGGCGCAGCTCACCGATCATGAAGGCCGGGATGAGCACGCGCAGAGACAGGTTCTCGGGGTCTGCCGGCGGCTCCTGGTTCGCCATTTCGAGGAACAGGGCCAGATCGTTCTCGCGCACGTTCGCCCGCATGAACGCGTGGAAGGGCACGGCGGAGCGTTCGAAGGCCTGCTCGAAATCGATCTCGCCGGCCACCAGCGGCTGCACGCCGGTATCGTAGGCGGTCTGGAATGTGGGGGCCATGATGAAGGCCGTGAGGAACAGCGCGAGGCTGATCATCACCGAGTTCGGCGGCGCGGTCTGCAGGCCGATGGCCGAGCGCAACAGCGACAACACCACGATGATGCGCGTGAAGCTCGTCACCATGATGAGGATCGACGGCGCGAGGCTCAGCACCGTGATCAGGGCGACGAGCTGGACCGCGCGTTCGGTCAGCGTCGTGTTGTCGTCGAAGTTGATCGTGACCCCTTGCGCCCACGCGGCGCCGGCCGTGATCGCGACAACGGCTGCCGCCGCGATCGCGATAGCGGCCGGACGGCCGATGCGGCCGGGTCGCAGCCTGGTCATGACTTGGTGTTTCCGCCGATCTCCTTGAGGAGCTTCGCCATCTCTTCCTCGATCGTGTCGATGGTGACGTCTTCGCTCGGAGCCGATGTGTCTTCCGCGTCGTCCTTCGCGGCGTGGGAGACGGGATCAGGCGTCTTTCCGGCCGCTTTCGTCTCGGCGTCGGGCTTGGGCGCAGCTTGTGCGGGAGAGGGTACGGGCGTGGTGTCCGCGCGCATTCCCGCACCGGCCGGCGGCGTCGGTGCCGCCTTTTCCTCACGCGCAGCCTGAGCGGGCGGGGCAGCGGGGCGCGGCGCGGGTTGCGCGGGGGCGGCGGGTGCAGGCTTCGCCTCCGCTTCGGCGGCGCGCCTTGCCTCGCCGGATGACGCCTCTTCGGCCGCTTCGTGGGCCTTTGCCGCAACCGGTATCTGCGTCGAGGGGGCGGCTTCCGGCTTGCCGGCGGACGCGGGCGTCCCGGGTTCTTCGGCCGGCTTGGCCACAGCCTGCGGTGCTGCCGTTTCGGGCCTCGCCTCTTCGGCCTTCGCGGGTGCGGGAGCTTTCGCGGGCGCAGGCTTTGCCGGCTCCGGCCCAAGCAGCGCTTCTTCGAGGCTCGCGGTCAGATCCAGCTCGCCACCGGTGGCCGTCGGCTTTGCCGGCGCTTCCGGGGGTGTCGGTTGGGGAACCGGCGCGGTTGCCGCCTGGGCGGCGGTCTGTTGCGCGGCCTTAGGCGTCGCCTCGGGCTCTGCGGCGTTTCGAGCCGCCTCGGCGGGGGCTGGGCGTTCGGCCGCGGGGGTGGCGGCCGTCGGCGTCTCTTTCGTCGCCTCTGCCGGTGTCTGCTCCGCGGGAACCGCGCGCGGCGTGCTGCGCGACATCTCGAAACGCGGCTCCTGGCGTTGCTCGGTTCTCGCCGGGGCGCCGTTACCGTTGCCGTTGCCATTTCCGTTCGCGCCGCCATTGCCTTGCGTCGGCGCGCGATACGGCTGGTTCAGGCTGCCGAAGGAGGGGGCAGGCCGATGGTTCTCGGCGCGCTGGTCCGCACGGGGCTGGATACGCGGAGGATGAACCGGGTCGCGGCCCGGAACCTGCGCGGATGCCGGGGCCTGCGGCTGCTGGGACTGCGGCGTCTGCTGGGACTGCGGTGGCTGCTGGGCGTGCGGCTGAGAGGGCGCCTGCGTCTGAACGGGCGCCGGGGCATCGGGACGCGCCGGCGTTTCGGGCGCGCCGCGCCCGGTCTGGGATGTCTCGGCCGGGGCCTGGTCCGTGCGCTTGTCGCCAAAGCTGGTGCGGAACCGGGCGACGGCCTGCGCGGCACCGGCAACGGCGGAGCCGGCGCGCATCATGCCGGCGGCAGGGCGGCGCGCGGTGGAGGCATCATCCTCGCCGCTCGCCGCAGGTTTGGCGGCGTCCTGTTCCGATCCCGTGGCCTGTTTGCCGTCGCTCGGGTGCGGCGTGGTGCGCTGCTGGCTGTCGAACGGCCACAGGCGCTTGCGCGGTTCCTGGGCCTCGGGCTGTTGTGCGGCCGGGCCGGCCTGTTCGCGATGGTTGTTATCGAGAGCGCCGGTTTCGCGCCGCTGCGCGTCGCGGGTCGTCTCGGCCGCTGCGGGCTGGGGCCGCGCGCGGGCGGGCTGCTGGTCGGCGGGATGCAGCGGCATCACCTGCGGCTGCGGCGGGCGCTGTTGCGCGTGACGTTGCGTCTCTGTGGCCGAGGAAGGAGCCGGAGCCGTTGGCGAAACCTGCGGCTGGGCGGCGGAGGTTTGCGCATATGCGCCGGGCACCTGCTGCGGCGCATGGGGCTGCTGCGGGTGTTGCGCGGGCTGCATCTGCGGCTGCTGGCGCACGGGCTGTTGGCCAGGATGCTGCTGACCGGGGTGCTGTTGATTGGGGTGCTGCGGGTTCTGGCGCTGCTGAACGGTCTGCTGGGGCTGCGGCTGCATCTGCGGTTGCTGATGATGGCCCTGTCCGGCACGCTGGAAGCCTGCGGCCGGCTGGCCGCGCATGATGTTCTGCTCCACCACCACGTCGGAAGGGCCTCCGACCAGCAGCAGATGCTCGATATTGTCGCGCCGGATCAATATCAGCCGGCGGCGGGCGTCGAGTGCGGCGTGGTCCATCACGGCGATGCGCGGCTGGCGATTGCGCGGCGCGCGTCCGATGCCGCCGCCGGAAATGCGCCGCATGATCCATATGAAGATGGCGATCAGCCCCAGAACGATCATGAGGGCGATGACGAATTGCAGCCCGCGGGCAAAACCGGGGTCGAGGTTGAATGCCTCCTCCAGCCAGTTGTTCATAAAGTCCTCACTGTCGTTTTTACGCTGCCCGTTGTTCGCCAGTACGCGGGGCATTGAGTCGCCACCGCATCCTATTCGGAGTTTCTCTTACAATCTTGGCGTCGCTTTGTCCCGTTTTTGAGCAAATTCGCGCGATGCGCGCCCCGTTCATCCAAAGGGATTTGGCCTGCCGGGCCCGGCGCGATGCCGCAGATCCCGGCCGCCGGGCGGTGGAGCGGGGCCAGGGCCGGTCCGCAGGCTCGGGCCGGCTCGCGGGCACGTGCGCGTCGATGTTCATGTTCGGGTTACGTCCGCTTCCTGTCGTACTCCCTGAAGGGTCGCGGGTAAGGTTAACAGATATGGGAAAAATTTGCCGGTCAGAAACATTGCGGATGGCAGGCACGATACATCGCGGTAAGGGAAAAGGCGTGCGTTCGCGCCAATCCGTGGTTAGCAAAAACTTAACGGTGTTAACACCTCGTTAACCTTATAGGCGGCAGGATGTTCCAGATGTTAACGGCGTCCCGAACGTCCCAGGAGCGGCCTCATGGGCATTTCAGACCTTTCCGTCTTCAAGGCGCTGAAGACGAAGATGCAGTGGCATCAGGAGCGCCAGCAGGTGCTGTCGGAGAACGTCGCCAATGCCGATACGCCCGGTTACATCGGCCGCGATCTCAAGGCACCGAAATTCAGCGATTCGCTCAATCGCAGCGGTGTGAGGCCGGTGACGATGGCGGTGACGGAGCCCGGTCACATGCACGCATCCAGCAGCAGGGGGCTGGGCGATCCGCGCAAGGTCGGCTCTTTCGAGGTCACGCCGGACGACAACTCCGTCGTGCTGGAGGAGCAGATGATGAAGGTTACGGCCAACCAGATGGATTATCAGGCGGCCACGACCCTCTATTCGCGTGGGCTCGGCATGCTCAAGACCGCCATCGGTAAGGCCTGACGCCTGAAAGCAAGGCCTGACGCCCGAAAACGGACGTGCGGACGAGATCCGCGGGAGATCTTGAATGGACTTTCTCAAGTCGCTGATGATCGCCGCCTCCGGCCTCAAGGCCCAGAGCGGGCGCATGCGCGTCATCGCGGAAAACATCGCCAACGCTGATTCCATAGGTCGCACGCCGGACGAGGATCCCTATCGGCGCAAGATCGCGACCTTCCAGTCCCGGCTGGATCGCGAACTCGACGCCAAGACGGTGCAGCTCGGCCGCATCCAGGAAGATCGCTCCGACTTCAAGACGCGCTATGAGCCGGGCAATCCGGCCGCCGATGCCGACGGCAACGTGCGGCTTCCCAATGTCGACACGCTGATCGAGACGGTCGACATGCGCGAGGCCCAGCGCTCCTACGAGGCCAACCTGAATGTCATTCAGTCGACGCGGCGAATGCTACAGCGAACCATAGATATCCTGCGCGCCTGACCGGCGGCGCATGAATTCCAGAGACCCACGCGAGGCGCGAGCTTCGCAAGACAGCCCACGCGAAACCGGACACTTAGGCCATGACCCTTCCGTCTATCGCCGCCAACGCCTACCAGAACGCCGCCCGTCTCGCGGGGCAGGGCACCTCGCTCAAGACCGAGATCAAGGACCCCACGACGCCGAACTTCGGCGACATGGTCAAGTCGGCTGTGGAAGGGGTGGTCGAACAGGGCCGCGAGGCGGACAACAAGACCGTCGACATGATGAACGGCAAGGCCAATGTCGTCGATGTGGTGACCGCCGTTTCGGAAACGGAAGTCGCCCTGCAGACGATGGTGTCCGTTCGCGACAAGGTGATCTCCGCCTACGAAGAGATCATGCGGATGTCGATCTGATCGATCAGATCGATCGCGGTGGCGGACCGCTGAGCCGGCGGTTCGGCATGGTTTGCCCGATGGGCAGCGCGCCGCCCGTCCTTTCGAGATGACGCTGACGCCGTTCGCGATGACCATGCGCTGTTCGAGATGACACTGGCGCCGTTTTGGGCCGTGCTTGTCCACTGGCCGGGATGACCGATAATTCTGCGCACTTTGCCGACTCTGCCTAAGGTGGTAAGTGGTTTTTAACCATCCGCATCCGGCGAAGGCCAACAGTAGAACGGGAAGATCCGACCGTGAACGGACCGGAAGTGCTCGATATCGGCCGTGAGGGCTTTTTTGTCCTGATCAAGATGCTGACGCCCGTCATGGTGGTGGGGCTTGGTGTCGGGCTTATCGTGGCGCTCTTTCAGGCGTTGACCCAGATCCAGGAAATGACCCTCGTCTTCGTGCCGAAGATCCTCGCGATCTTCATCACCTTGATGCTCGTCCTGCCGTTCATGGGGCAGGCGCTGGCGACCTACATGAACCAGATCATGGCTCTGGTCATACAGGGCCAGGGCTGAAGGAGCGGCGGGTGACTGTCTCCTTCCTGCCCCAGATCGCGCTTCTCTTCATGCTGATCTTCGCGCGGCTCGGCACGATGCTGATGCTGCTGCCGGCGCTGGGAGAATCCAACATTCCGCCGCGCATCCGGCTGTCGCTGGCGCTGCTTCTCGCCATGTTGCTCTATCCCTCGCTTGCCGGGCGCTATCCGGGCGCGGTTCCGGGCAATTTCGGCGCGTTGATCGTGATGTTCGCCAGCGAATTCGTCGTCGGTCTGTTCATCGGCCTGTCGGTGCGCCTGATCATGGCGGGTATCCAGATCGCCGGCACCATCATGGCGCAGCAGTCGAGCCTTGCCATGGCGATGGCATTCGACCCGACGCAATCGCAGCAGGGTGTGCTGTTCGCCAACTTCCTGACGCTGCTGGCGGTGACGCTGATCTTCGCCACCAACCTGCACTACCTGGTCATCGCCGCGCTCAACGACAGCTTCACGCTGTTTCCGCCGGGCCACTGGATGCCGGTGGGCGATCTGGCGGAAAGCGCGGTGGAAACGGTGGCGGCCGCATTCTCCATCGGCATGCGGATCTCCGCGCCCTTCATCGTCTTTGGCCTGGTCTTCTATTTCGGGCTGGGGCTGCTCAATCGGCTGATGCCGCAGATGCAGATCTTCTTCATCGCCATGCCGGCGAACATCTTTCTCGGCATCGGTTTGCTCATGCTGCTGCTGGGCACCCTTATGACCTGGTACATGAGCCATATCGAGCAAGTGCTCGGCCGGTTTGTGGTGCGCTAGGGGGAGGGTGCCATGTCCGACGCGGATCAATCCGAAAAAACGGAAGACCCGACACAAAAGAAGCTCGACGATGCCCTGAAGCGCGGCGACGTCGCCAAGAGCCAGGAAGTCTCCACCTGGTTCTCGCTTGTCGGCGCGGCGCTGATCGTGGCCATCTTCGCGCCCTCCATCGCGGGCACGCTCGGCCGCGGCATGGCGGGGATACTGGCCAATTCCTGGGAGATCCCGGTCGATACCGGCGGGATGCGCAAGCTGTTCCTTTCCTCCGGCATGATGATCTTCGCCGCCGTCGGTCTGCCGTTCCTGTGCCTGGTGATCCTGGCGCTGGCGGGCAACCTGGTGCAGCACCGCTTCGTGTGGTCGGGCGAGAACATGAAGCCGAAACTGTCGAAGGTTTCGCCGCTATCGGGCGCCAAGAGGATCTTTTCCAAGGACAGTCTCGTCAACTTCACCAAGGGGCTGATCAAGATCGCCGCCGTAGGCACGCTGATGTTCGCGGTGCTGTGGCCGATGCGCGACGAGCTGGACACCATGGTCATGCGCGACGTCGTCATGATCCTGCCGGAAACGCGCGAGATCTCGCTGCAGCTTCTGGGCGCGATCATCGCGTTGATGGCGGCCGTGGCGGCGGGGGACTTCCTGTGGCAGCGCCACAAGTGGTACGAGCGCCAGAAGATGACCGTGCAGGAGGTCAAGGACGAGTACAAGCAGTCGGAAGGCGACCCGATGGTCAAGGGGCGCATCCGCCAGATCCGGATGGAACGCTCCAGGAAGAGGATGATGGCGGCGGTGCCGAGCGCGACCGTGGTCGTCACCAACCCGACGCACTATGCTGTCGCCCTCAAGTACGAGGATGGCATGCAGGCGCCGCTGTGCGTGGCCAAGGGCTCTGATCAGGTCGCGCTGAAGATCCGCGAGATCGCCAAGGCCAACGATATTCCGATCATCGAGAACCCGCCGTTGGCGCGAACGCTGCATGCCCAGATCGAGGTCGATCAGGAGATCCCGGAAGAGCACTACCGCGCGGTCGCGGAGGTCATCGGCTATGTCCTGCGCCAGCGCAACACGAAATCGTGGCGCGACAGGTGAGGCGCGGCGAACGCGGCATCAACTTGACGCGCCGGTTTTTGGGGAAGGCGCGTGAATTGCGTGGGAATCGTGGTATCCGTCAGCTTCGCGCCGGCCTATCAATGCAACCAATGCACGAGGCGTGCTCCCGGCTTGATCGTCATGGGCGGGGAAACGTGTCTTTGAACGATCGAGCCCGCCGGCAGCCGGAAGGCGGGCTTCAGGAGAACGAGCGGCCATGAGCGAACCCTCCTTGCGACCGTCCGGGCCGGTGAGCGGACCTGTTGTCGACCGTTCCGAGCGCACCGGCAGCATCGGACTTCTCGTGTTGCTGGCGCTGGGGCTGGTGGTCGCCGCGGGCGCGATCGCGGTCATGAGCCGGGAACAGGCGGAGCCCTATGTGCTGGGGCTTCTGGGCCTGCTTGCCGTGGTCGGCGTCTTCTGCCTTTTCGCCGGAGCCATCGGGCTATTACGCTTTTCCTCGCGTGCGCGGGCCAATCCGCTCGCCCAGGCGTTCCTCGATACCAATGACATCGGCACCGTCATCACCGATGCGTCGGGCCGGATCATCTACGCCAACGAGGCCTACGCGGAAATCACCGGCACCGCCGGGCCCGGCGACGTGCGCACCGTGGAGCGTGTCTTTGCCAGCGACCCGGATGCGGCGGATGCGATCTTCCGCCTGTCGCAGGCGACCAAGAGCGTTGTGCGCGCGCAGGAGGAAGTGCGCCTGCCGCACCCGATCGGTCAGCCGGACGGCACCGCGCGCTGGTATCGCATCCGCGTGCGGCCGCTGGAGGTGAACGATGGCGGCGGCGTGCGCACCTGCACCACCTGGCTTGTCGCCGATATCACCCGCGACCGGGTGGAGCAGGAATCCTCGTTCCAGGAATTGCAGCGCGTCATCAATTTCCTCGATCATGCGCCGGCCGGCTTCTTCTCCGCCGATGGCCAGGGTCATATCGTCTACCTGAACGCCACGCTCGCCGACTGGCTTGGCCATGACCTCGCCCAGTTCGAGGCCGGTGCGCTGTCGCTGTCCGACATCGTGCGCGGCGACGGGGCGGAGCTCATCAACTCCATCACCGGCCAGCCGGGCGACGTGAAATCCGAGACGATCGATCTCGATCTCGTCACCCGCCAGGGCAAGACCGTGCCCGTGCGGCTGCTGCACCGGGTGCCCTTCGGGGCGGACGGGCATGCCGGGGAAAGCCGCACGCTGGTGCTCAATCGCTCGCCGGGCGAGGAGGCGCAGGAGGCGCTGAGGGCGGCGGAGGTGCGGTTCGCGCGCTTCTTCAACAACACGCCGATCGCCATCGCCTCGGTCGATCGCGAAGGCCGGCTTGTGCGCTCCAATGCGCCGTTCCTGAGGCTTCTGGGCAGACCGGAAACCGGGGAGGAGAGCGGGACGCGGGTGCTGACCGATTTCGTCGCCGCCAACGGCCGGGAGGCGCTGAGCGCGGCGCTGGAGGCGGCCGCCGAAGGACGCGGCGAGATCCACCCGATGGATATCGAGCTTTCCCATGACGGGGAGCGCTCGGCGACCTTCTACATCTCCGCGGTGGAAGACGGGGACGCCGATGGCGAGGCCGCGATCGTCTACGCGCTGGAGACGACCAAGCAGCGCGCGCTGGAGCTCCAGTTCGCGCAGAGCCAGAAGATGCAGGCGATCGGCCATCTGGCCGGCGGCGTGGCGCATGACTTCAACAACGTGCTGACCGCCATCATCGGCTTTTCGGACCTCTTGCTCGCCAACCACCGGCCGACCGATCCGTCCTTCCAGGACATCATGAACATCAAGCAGAACGCCAACCGGGCCGCCGGCCTGGTGCGCCAGCTGCTGGCCTTCTCGCGCCGCCAGACGCTGCGCCCCAAGGAACTGGCGCTCAACGACGTGTTGGCCGACCTCTCCATCCTGCTCGACCGGCTGCTCGGCGAGAAGGTGGAGCTGAAAGTCATTCACGGGCGCGATCTGTGGCCGATCATGGCCGATCAGAACCAGCTCGAGCAGGTTGTGGTGAACCTCGCGGTCAACGCGCGCGACGCCATGCCGGAGGGGGGCGGGCTGACGATCCGCACGGCTAATGTGGACGCGGCCCAGTCGGCGACGCTGGACGACACGCGCGGCATGCCGGTGGGCGAATACGTGCTGATCGAGGTGACCGACACCGGCACGGGCATTCCGCCGGAAATCATGGAGAAGATCTTCGATCCGTTCTTCTCCACCAAGGAGGTCGGCAAGGGCACCGGGCTCGGGCTTTCCACCGTCTACGGCATCATCAAGCAGACGGGCGGCTACATCTATCCTTCCTCCATCGTCGGCGAGGGCACGACCTTCCGCATCTTCCTGCCGCGACATGTGTCGGAGGAAAAGGTGGTGCCGAAGGAGATCGTCCCCGAGCCCACCATGACGGACCTGACCGGGTCGGCCACCATCCTGCTGGTTGAGGACGAGGAGGCGGTGCGCGCCTTTGCCGCGCGCGCGCTCGCCTCGCGCGGCTACACCGTGCACGAGGCCGGCTCCGGCACCGAGGCGCTGGCCGTGATGGAGGAGACGGACGGTGCGGTCGATCTCGTCGTCTCCGACGTGGTGATGCCGGAAATGGACGGCCCGAGCCTCTTGCGCGAGTTGCGCAAGACGCGGCCGGACCTGAAGATCATCTTCATTTCCGGCTACGCCGAGGGCGCGTTCGAGAAGAACCTTCCCGAAAACGAGAAGTTCTCCTTCCTGCCCAAACCGTTCTCGCTGAAGGAACTGGCCACCGCAGTGAAGGAAGCGCTTTCGGCGGAGTAGGCGGGCACAGGGGTATGCCGGGCTTGCTGGCCGATCCCGGACCGCGATCCTGTCTAATCTCACGAGCGTCATCAGGTGAGCGATGTGGCACGTCAGTGACGCTTCGCTGATCCGGGATGCCGACGTTAGACAGTGGACGTCCCAAACAGGTCGCTTTTTCTCGCCTCCTCCCGTCATTGCCCGGCTTCGTCCGGGCAATCCGGCAGGCAACGGCATATGCGGAGCGCGATGGATCACCCGGACTTCGCCGGGTGATGACGATGGAGAGGGCTGGGCATCGGCGCGACGGTCCGATGCTGCGTCCGGCAGCCCTCGATCTGCCGTAGAGACAGTCGGGCGTGCATCGCGCATGATGCGCCACGCTCCCGCGTGCATCGCAAGTTGATACTCTCCCTGGTTCTGTTATTATACGTTTGTTGTTCTTTGATTTATTCGGTTTTTATTTAACAAATCATGGGGGTGAAAGTGATGAGTATTTTAAGTTGTTTTTCCATGCGCCTTCGTCGCACGGGGGTCTCGGCCGCCGCTGCTGTCCTTCTTTCGCTCGTCGTCGCGCTGCCGGCGCTTGCACAGCAGTCGCTCACCGTCGGGCTCTATCCGTGGGTTCCACGGCTCGCGCAGTTCGAGCAGGCGATCACCGCCGCCTGGGCGCAGGTGGAGCCGAACGTGCAGCTCGTTTTCCTCACCGCCGACCAGTGGGACGGCGGCTATGACATGAACCCGCCGGCCAATGCGGATGTCTTCGTCTTCGATGCGATGTTCTTCCAGGACTTTCTGGGCGGGAACTATCTGGAGGCGATGACGCCGGCGGAAATCCAGAACGCGAACGACCTCATCCCCTATGCGCGCGACGGCGTGCAGAGCAACGGCAATTATTACGCCATTCCGTTGCTCGGCTGCTCCAACGTGCTGTTCTACCAGAAGGGGGACCAGCAGCTTGCCGCCGCGACGACCTTCAACGAGGTTTCGAACGCGCTCAATCAGTGCACCTACACCAGCCAGATCCCGCCCGACCGGCGCGGCCTGATGACCGACATGTCCGGCGGCACCACGAATGCGGCGCTCTATCTCGATATCGCCCATGCGATGACCGGCACCTATCCGCTGCCGCTGCCGCCGACACCGCAGGACCTGAATACCAACGCCATCGCCGAACAGAAGACCATGCTGGCCACCGCCAGCTACTTCAACGCGACCGTCGCCAACGACAATTCCTACCAGCAGAGTATCTGGTTCTCTGAAGGCTTCGGCCGCGCCGTCGTTGGCTATACCGAATCCATGAGCCAGATGAGCGATGCCACACGGGCCAATATCGCCTTCAAGGTGATGCCGTTCGGCGACGGCACCGAGCAGCCGCTGTTCTATGCCGACGTCATCTCGGTCAACACCACCACCAGCCAGCGCAACACGCGCACGCTTGCCGTCAAGCTCGCCAACCTGATGGCCTCGACCGACGTGGTGGTCGACAGCATCGGCGCGACCGCGACGGAGCCCGTCCCGCAATACCTGATGGCGACGCGCGCCAGCGTGTTCCAGCAGCTCTCGCAGCAGTTCCCGCTCTATCAGGACATGTGGAACATGGTGAACAATGCCAATCCGCTGATGTTCGCGCTTGCCGGCGACGCACGGTCCTGGCTCGACGCCATGAAGAACGTCATCAAGACGGACGTGCGCTCCAACTACCAGTGCGGCTGCGACTTCAAGGCGAGCCAGACGATCGCCAACAACAACGCCGCGCCCGCGATCTGCAGTTCGACCTGCCAGCCCCATGGCGGCTGGAACGGCCAGTGGACCAACGCCTATCCGGCCGCGCAGGACGGGTCCGTGTGCGGCTGCAACGCCTGTCCGCTGCCGGCCGCCTCTCTCGCGGAAGCCGCACCGGCCTCAAAGGCCGTCGGCGGTCCGAAGGGCAAGAACGACTGAGCTCGGCGCGAGGGGGTGAGCGAGAAGGACCCCCAAGGGTGTGTGAGAGACCGCCCAGCCCGAAGGGCACCGGGAAGACGCCTATCCTGGAGCGCCGGGACGATCGTTCCGGCGCTCTTTCTCACCTCGCATCGGCTTGCCGTGCGATGTCATCAGGTGAGCGGTGCGGTGCGAAGGATCGCTTCGCAGATCCGGGATCTCCCCGCGGTACCTGCCGCTCGAGGTCCCCGGTCGGGTTCGTGAAGCGGGGTTCCGGACAGCGGTGCCGCCGTCGCGGGAATGGCATCGCGTGTGAGGTCGATGTCCCCGGCGTTTCCGGAAAATGTCCAGTGCCGGGGGCGGGGACGCGCGCGAAGCGCTCTGCCCGCGCGTGGTCGCCCGGTCATCTTGAAAACATGACCCCGATCTTTCCGCCGTCATCACCCGGCTTTGTCCGGGTGATCCAGCACGTGCCGCGGAGCCGTCAGCCGAAATTGGATTGCCCGGACGAAGCCGGGCAATGACGATGGAGAGACCTGAGCGGGCGGCACAAACAAGGCTCAGGCCTCTGTCGCGCGGACAGGCCATCTGCGGAGGCCATCAGCGCGGGCCATCAACGCCCCGTCAGTACGCGACCGGTTTGCGCAGGGCGATCGCGATGCGGGCGGCGAGGCGGGCGTTGTTCAGCATCAGCGCGATGTTCGTCTTCAGACTGCGGCCGGCCGTCAGCTCGAAGATCTTCGCCAGCACGAAAGGCGTGACCTCCTTGCCGTGGATGCCTTGCGCATCCGCCGCCTCGAGCGCCGCCGTGATGTGGCCTTCCATCTCGTCGGCAGGGATCTCGGCCTCCTCCGGCACCGGATTGGCCACCAGAACGCCGCCATGGCCGCCAAAGCCGCTGCGGACCTTCATCAGCCGGGCGATATCCTCGGCCGTATCGAGCCGGTAGGGCGCCTCCAGGCCGGAATGTCGCGACCAGAAGCCCGGCAACTCGTCGCAGCCAAAGCCGATCACCGGCACGCCGCGCGTTTCCAGAACTTCCAGCGTCTTGGGAATGTCGAGCAGCGCCTTGGGGCCGGCGGCGACCACGCAGACCGGCGTGCGGCTCAACTCCTCGAGATCGGCGGAAATGTCGAGGCTGGTCTCGGCACCGCGATGCACGCCGCCGATACCGCCGGTGGCGAAGACCGAGATCCCGACCTCATGGGCGGCCATCATGGTGGCGGCGACCGTCGTCGATCCGGTGCGTCCCTCGGAGAGCGCGAAGGCGAGATCGGCGCGCGAGAGCTTCATCACCTCCTCGCTTTTCGCCAGTGCTTCCAGTTCATCATCGCCGAGCCCGATGCGGAGCGTGCCGTCGATGACGGCGATGGTGGCGGGAATGGCCCCTTCGGTGCGGATGGCGGCTTCCACCGCGCGTGCGGTTTCCACATTCTGCGGCCAGGGCATTCCGTGGGTGATGATGGTCGATTCCAGCGCAACGAGCGGTGAGCGCTCGGCGCGGGCTTCCTCGATTTCGCGCGAGGGGACGATTCTGTCTATCACGGGTTGTTATCCCCCGTTCCTTTGTTTCGTTGTTCGGTCAGTCCGCCTCGACGGCGTCGAGACGCAGGTGGAGGGCCGCGAGTGTCAGGCTTTCCGGTGCGGCACCCGTCGCCTCCACGGTGAGGGCGGCCGCGGCGCGACCGTAGTCCAGTGCTTGCGCGAGGTCGAGCCCCCAGGCAAGGCCGGCGAGCGTTCCCCCGGTCAGCGCATCGCCGGCGCCGGTCACGTCCACGACGCGAGCGGGCAGGGCGGTGCGATGCAGGCATGTCTTATTGCCGGTTTGCGCGAGCGCCGCGCCGCTTTCGCCGTCGGTGACGATGGCGGCACGCGGACCGTCTTCCATGTCGACCAGCGCCCGTGCCAGCGTTTCCGCCGTGCCCGGGGTTCCGACAAGAGCGGCCGCTTCCGCGCGGTTTGCGAAAAGCAGGTCGAGCCGGCCGAGAACCGGTTCCAGCCGCCGCGCCTTGGCGATGGAGACGGCATCGGCGACGAGCAGCACTCCCGTGCCGCGCGCTCCGGCAAGCTTGGCCAGTCGCTCCAGCGTGTCGGCGCGCAGATTGGCGTCGGCAAACCAGATCGCGGCTTGCGCAAGCGCTGCCGGGGGAAGGTCGTCGGGGGCGAATTCGAAGGTGATGGCGTCGTCGACGACCGCGGCCGCGAGCCGGCCGCCGGGATCGTGCAACGCGAGATAGCTGGCGGTCGCGCCCTTGCCTTCGCGCACGCCGGACATGTCGATGCCACGGCGGGCGAGCACGGCGGAAAGCGTGTCGCCGTCGCCATCGCGTCCGATCCGGCCGAATAGCCTTGCCGGAATGGCGAGCCGGGCCAGCACCATGGCGACGTTGGTCGCGACCCCGCCGGGGCGTGTCAGGATCCGGCCGGGGGTGGAGGTGTCGGGCAGGATGCGCCGGTCGGCATGGGCCAGGCGATCGAGGTGGATACCGCCGCAAAGGGCGACACAGAGCGCGGCCCCGCCGCCTGCGCGGCTGACGCCATTCTCGCTGACATGGGGGGCGCCGGCACGCGAGCCTGCACCTTCGTGCGCCGCATCGATGCTCTGCACGTGTGCGGAGCCGCTTCGTTCGCCCGCCGGCGCTGGGCCTGGCCCTGTCATTCGATTTTGCGTCCCGTTGCGCGGCATCCGGCCCGAAATCGGGCCATCCGGCCGTCGCGATGCCGGCCTCATGTCGCGAGTGTGGCGCCGATCATTGCAGCGGGCAAGACGGCCGGCCAAGTCATGTTCCTTGCCGATTCCCGCAGATCTCGCTGCGGAAGGGCGCCCGGCCGTGATGTGTCGACATACGGAACATAGATGGAACATACTGAAAATAAACCATAATTTTCAGGTGCTTGACATGGGGATAAATATGGAGAACAAAACAGGCACAAGAATGCAGTTTGAAACCGCCAGACGGGCGTGAAATAAGGACCGCAAGATGTCACAGGCCTCACTACGCCTCGTCGAGGGCACCGGAATGGACAAGACCAAAGCACTGGATGCAGCACTGGCGCAGATCGAGCGTGCCTTCGGCAAGGGTTCGATCATGCGACTCGGCGAAGGACAGGTCGTGGAGGTGGAATCGATTTCCACCGGCTCCATCGGCCTCGACATTGCGCTGGGCATAGGCGGTCTGCCGCGCGGCCGCATCGTGGAAATCTACGGGCCGGAATCCTCGGGCAAGACGACGCTGGCGCTGCATGTCATCGCCGAAGCCCAGAAGAAGGGTGGCGTCTGCGCCTTCATCGATGCGGAACATGCGCTCGATCCGATCTATGCGAGGAAGCTCGGCGTCACCATCGATGACATGCTGATCTCCCAGCCGGATGCCGGCGAGCAGGCGCTGGAGATCGCCGACACGCTGGTGCGCTCGGGCGCGATCGACGTGCTGGTGATCGATTCGGTGGCGGCGCTCACGCCGCGCGCCGAACTTGAGGGCGAGATGGGCGACAGCCTGCCCGGTCTTCAGGCCCGTCTGATGAGCCAGGCGCTCCGCAAGCTCACCGCTTCGATCTCCAAGTCGAAGACGATGGTGATCTTCATCAACCAGATCCGCATGAAGATCGGCGTCATGTTCGGCTCGCCGGAAACGACGACAGGCGGCAATGCGCTGAAGTTTTACGCTTCCATCCGTCTCGACATCCGCCGTATCGGCTCGATCAAGGACAAGGACGAGATCGTCGGCAACCAGACCAAGGTCAAGGTCGTCAAGAACAAGCTCGCGCCGCCGTTCAAGCAGATCGAGTTCGACATCATGTACGGCGAGGGCGTCTCCAAGATGGGCGAGCTCGTCGACCTGGGCGTCAAGGGCGGCATTGTCGAGAAGTCGGGTGCGTGGTTCTCCTACAACAGCCAGCGGCTGGGTCAGGGGCGCGAGAACGCCAAGAATTTCCTGCGCGAGAACAAGGAAGTTGCCGAGGAGATCGAGCTGGCCATCCGCCAGAACGCCGGCCTCATCGCCGAGAAGATCACGGATCCGAGCGCCGGCAGCGACGAAGACGAGCCGAGCGGTTCCGTGGACGATTGATCGGGAAAACGGGCCGCAAGGACCGGCTGCAACCCGGTTGGCGATCGGCGTCCGCCGCGTCCCGACCGGCAATATTTCGCACGGCCGCGCCCATCGCGCGGCCGTTTCGCGTTCGGGCCACGCGCTTCTCTCCGTTTGTCATCCCCGCGCAGGCGGGGATCCAGTAACCACAGGATCCGGCCGCAGCGCGCGAGTGGCGCACGCCCCTGGAATGCTGGATTTCCGCCTTCGCGGGAATGACATCGAGTGTGGCGGTGATCCCGTTTCCATGCCTGCCAAAAGAGAGTTGATGACGGCGCGGGGATCGAGGCCGCTCATGCCGGAGCCAACGGGCCGGGTCGCTAATCCCACGCCTGCGATCTCCCGCCCTCCCGCCGTCTCCCCCTTGCCGCCGCCGCCGTCTCGCTTTCAGCCTGCGCCGCACGACCTGACGGCGTTTCGTTCACTGATCGGTCTCTTTGCCCGATGTTTGACCTTGCAGCCCCCGGTTGCGACCCCTTAGGAACGGTGGCTCCCGATCCCGAGAGGTTTCTCCGAATGCGCCTTGTTTCCACCCTCCTTGCCGCTGCTCTTGTGGGCGCGGTGTCCGCTCCCGTTGCTGCCGCGCCTGTCGCCCCGAAGGTGCTCGTCATTTCGATGTTCAAGCACGAAGCCGCCAACTGGCTGGAGAACGAGGGGCTGAGCGACAAGATCGCCATAGACGGCCTGTCGAAGGACTTTCCCGACGTCTCGTGCAACGACAAGGGCCTGTGCCTCGTCACCACCTCCATGGGCTACGCCAATGCGGCGAGTTCCATGATGGCGCTGGTCCTGTCCGACAAGCTCGATCTCACGAAGACCTATGTGCTGATCGCCGGGATTGCCGGTGTCGATCCGCAAAACGGTACGCTCGGCTCCGCCTTCTGGGCGCGCTACGCCATCGATGGCGGGTTGCAGTGGCGGATCGATGATCGCAAGGCGCCCGAGGGCTGGACGTCCGGTCAGTTCGGCATGTTCTCGAAGGCACAGGGCGAAAAGCCCGGCTCGCGTTATGGCAGCGAGGTCTATCATCTCAACGAGGCGCTCGCGGAACGCGCCTATGAACTGTCGAAGGGCGTCGAGCTCGCCGACAGCGACGGGGCCCAGGCGTACCGCGCGCATTACCCGCAGGAAGCGGCGAAGGCCGCACCTGCCGTCGGCATCTGCGACACGGTCTCCGCCGACCAGTGGTGGCACGGGGTTGCGCTTTCCAGGGCCATGAACGACTGGGCGAAGGTGCTCACCGACGGGGCGGCCGATTACTGCACCACCCAGCAGGAAGACAACGCCACGCTGACCGCGCTCGCGCGTGGGTCCGCGCTCGGCCGCATCGACATGGACCGCGTCGCCATTCTGCGCACGGCTTCCAATTTCGATCAGCCCTATCCGGGGCAGGCGCCGCAGGATTCGCTCAATGCCAATTCCGGCGGTTTCGGGCCTTCGCTCACCAACGCCTATCGTGTCGGCAAGGCCTTCACGGATGCGGTGCTGGCCGACTGGAGCGCCTGGGAAGGCGGAATTTCGGCGAAGTAGAGCATCGGACCCGAGCGCCGTTGTGATTCCATAAGAACGCCCGGCGCTTCTGATTCCATAAGAACGCTCGGCGCTCCGGCCGCGCGGTGGAGCGATGGCGGCGCGTTCTCTTTCGCCTTGTGCGACAGGGCGTGCGCACACCGCTTCCCTTTGCCTTGCGAAGGCATTAAAACCCGCGCGAGGAATTACATGACGGGTCTTTGGCGGCGCATTGGAAAATCCGCCGCCGGGGCCCGCGGGGCCGATGCCTTTTGCCGGCTCTTCTTTCACGAAATGACGAGGTCGAACCCCTGATGAGCGGCGTCAACGAAATCCGATCGACATTCCTGGACTTCTTTCGCCGTAATGGCCACGAGATCGTGTCTTCCGGCCCGCTGGTGCCGCGCAACGATCCGACGCTGATGTTCGCCAACGCGGGCATGAACCAGTTCAAGAACGTGTTCACCGGGCTGGAGAAGCGCGACTACAAGCGCGCCACCACGGCGCAGAAATGCGTGCGCGCCGGCGGCAAGCACAACGATCTCGACAATGTCGGCTACACCGCGCGCCACCACACGTTCTTCGAGATGCTCGGAAACTTCTCCTTCGGCGACTACTTCAAGGATGTCGCCATCGAGCATGCCTGGACGCTGATCACCAAGGAATTCGGCCTGCCGAAGGACAAGCTGCTGGTCACCGTCTATTCCGAGGACGACCAGGCCTTCGATCTGTGGAAGAAGATCGCCGGGCTGACCGACGACAGGATCATCCGCATCCCGACCTCGGACAATTTCTGGACCATGGGCGACACCGGCCCGTGCGGCCCGTGCTCGGAAATCTTCTTCGACCACGGCGATCACATCTGGGGCGGCCCTCCGGGTTCGCCGGAGGAAGACGGCGACCGTTTCATCGAGATCTGGAACCTCGTCTTCATGCAGTACGAGCAGAAGACGAAGGAGGAGCGGGTCGACCTGCCGCACCCCTCCATCGACACCGGCATGGGGCTGGAGCGCATCGCCGCGGTCCTGCAGGGCGTCCACGACAATTATGACATCGATCTCTTCAAGGCGCTGATCGCGGCGTCGGAGTCCGTCACCGGCACCAGGGCCGAGGGCGAGCAGCGCAATTCGCACCGGGTGATCGCCGATCACCTGCGCGCGACCTCCTTTCTGATTGCCGATGGCGTGCTGCCGTCGAACGAGGGCCGTGGCTACGTCCTGCGCCGCATCATGCGCCGCGCCATGCGCCATGCCCGGCTGCTCGGCTGCGAAGAGCCGGTGATCTTCAAGCTGGTGCCGGCACTTCTGGCGGAGATGGGCCGCGCCTATCCGGAGCTGATGCGGGCGGAAAGCCTGATCACCGAGACGATCGAGCTGGAAGAAAAGCGCTTCGGCCGCACGCTGACGCGCGGCCTGTCGCTGCTCGACGAGGCCTCCCAGGGGCTTGAGAAGGGCGACATCCTCGACGGCGAAACCGCGTTCAAGCTTTATGATACCTACGGCTTCCCGGTCGATCTCACGCAGGACGCGCTGCGCGCACGCGGCGTCGGGGTCGATCTCACCGGGTTTGGTGACGCCATGGAGCGGCAGAAGAAGGAAGCCCGCGCGGCCTGGGCCGGTTCCGGCGAGGCGGCGACCGAAAACGTCTGGTTCGCGCTGAAGGAACGCGTCGGGGCAACCGAATTCCTCGGCTACGAGACCGAGCGCGCGGAGGGCGTGGTCACCGGGCTCGTGCGCGACGGGGAAGAGGTGCGCGAACTTGCCGCTGGCGAGAGCGGGGCGGTGATCGTCAACCAGACGCCGTTCTACGGCGAATCGGGTGGCCAGGTCGGCGACACGGGCATGATCGTTGCCAGCGGCGCCAAGTCGGAACTGAAGGCGACCGTCACGGACGTGCAGAAGAAGGCCGACGGTGTCTTCGTCCATCTCGTCACGGTGGAACACGGCTCATTGCGCCTTGATGATCCGGTCGAGCTGATTGTCGATGTCGCACGGCGCGCGGCGATCCGCGCCAACCACTCCGCGACCCACCTGCTGCACGAGGCGCTGCGCGAGGTGCTGGGCGGTCACGTTGCGCAGAAGGGCTCGATGGTTTCGCCCGACCGTCTGCGCTTCGACTTCTCCCACCCCAAGCCGCTCGATCCCACAGAGATCACGCGGGTGGAGGACATCGCCAACGCGATCATCCTGCAGAATGCGCCCGTCGAGACCCGCCTGATGGCGGTCGACGATGCCATCGAGTCCGGTGCGATGGCTCTGTTTGGCGAGAAGTACGGCGACGAGGTCCGCGTCGTCTCCATGGGTACCGCGATCGATGGCGAGAAGGCCGGCAAGACCTATTCGGTGGAGCTTTGCGGCGGCACGCATGTGCGTCGCACCGGCGATATCGGCCTCGTCAATCTTGTGCATGAGGGCGCTGTCGCCGCCGGCGTGCGCCGTATCGAGGCGTTCACCGGCGAGGGCGCGCGCCGCCATCTGGAAGAGCAGGACCAGCGCCTGCGCGATGTCGCGGGGCTTTTGAAAGTCTCGCAAACGGAAGTTTCCCAGCGCGTCGCGAGCCTGATTGAGGAACGGCGCAAGCTGGAACGGGAACTGGCCGATGCCCGCAAGAAGCTGGCACTCGGCGGCGGCGGCAACGGTGGCGCCGATGCAAGCGTGCGGGAGGTCGGCTCCGTCAAGCTGATGGCGCGCGCGGTGGAAGGCATCTCGCCGAAGGACCTGAAGGGCCTGGTGGACGATGCGAAAAAGTCGCTCGGCTCCGGCATCGCCGCCATCGTCGGCGTCACCGAGGACGGCAAGGCCGGCATCGTGGTGGGCGTCACCGACGATCTGACCGATCGCTTCTCCGCCGTCGATCTCGTGCGCGTCGGCTCCGCGGCGCTCGGCGGCAAGGGCGGCGGCGGCCGTCCCGACATGGCGCAGGCGGGCGGGCCGGACGGAACGAAGGCCGATGAGGCGCTGAAGGCGATCGAAGACGCCCTGGCGGCGGCCGGCTGAGGCGGGCGCGCCTGGGACCGGTTCCGGACCGGTTCGCGCATCTCCTTGTGGCCCATTCTTCGAGGCGGCCGCAAACATGATGCCGGTGCCGCGAGCATGGGTCTTGCGGGGCCGCCGCATACCGTGCTTGTGAGGAGGACAGGAAGCGGCAAGCACGGGCGCCCCGGAGGCGCGCAGGCGGGAGGATCGTCACGACATGGGGGAGCAGCGGTCATGCGCGTTTCTTTGAAACGCCGGATCTACGAACTTCTGGAAAAAGGCGCGGCCGGCGATATCGGCAGCGTCATCCTCGATCGCTCGCTCATCGCCCTCATTCTGGTCAATGTCGCGTCGGTCATCCTGTCGACCGTCGACAGTGTCGAGCGCGAGTGGGGCGGCGCCTTCCTGCTTGTCGAAGTCCTGTCGGGTATCGTCTTTTCGGCCGAGTATTTCGCGCGGCTGTGGGTGGCGGACATGCATCCGCCGTTGCGCGGGCTCGGCCCGCTTAAGGCGCGTATCCGGTATGCGATGCAACCCTTCGCGGTGATCGATCTGCTGGCCGTGGCGCCGTTCTGGCTGCCGTTGCTGGGCGGCGATCTCCGCGCCCTCGTGGTGTTTCGGCTGCTCCGGTTCCTCAAGCTCGCGCGCTATTCGCCGGCGCTGCGCTCTCTCGTTTCCGCGCTCGCCTCGGAACGCCGGGCGCTCATCGCGAGCTTCGTCATCATCTGCGGCATCGTGCTTGTGGCGGCCACCGCTTTGCACCTGATCGAGGGCGATGACCAGCCGGAGGTCTTCGGCTCCATTCCCGCCGCCATCTGGTGGGCGATCGCCACCGTCACGACAGTCGGCTACGGCGATGTGGTGCCCGTCTCCGTGGCGGGCAAGATCGTCGGCGGCATTGTCATGCTGCTGGGCTACGGTCTGCTGGCGCTGCCCATCGGCGTCGTCGCCACCGCCTTCGCGCGCGAGATCCACAGCCGCGAATTCGTCATAACCTGGGGCATGGTCGCCCGCGTGCCGTTGTTCGAGGACCTGAACGCCGCCGATATCGCGGAGGTGACGGGGCTTCTCCATTCGCAGACGGTGGAACGCGGAGAGATCATCGCGCGCGAAGGCGATGCGGGAACCAGCATGTTCTTCATCGCCTCGGGCACGGTGGAGATCAACCTCGCGGATCGCACCGTCACCATGCATGAGGGCAACTTCTTCGGCGAAATGGCGGTTCTCCACCGCACGCGCCGCTCGGCCACGGTGGTGGCCACCTCGCGCTGCCGGCTTCTGGTGCTCGATGGCGATGATCTGCACCGCCTGATGCGGCGCAATCCGGCCATCGCACGCCGGGTGCGCGAGGCGGCGCGCGAACGGCTGGCAGAGACCCAGAACGGCGATATGGCCCGCGAGGAATTCGTCGAACAGGGGGGGGATCCCGCGCGGGACGACTGACGGCCCCAATATGAACACGAAGGGGCGCTTCCCTAAGGGGATGGAACCTGAGGGCGTGTGGTGCGTTCTCCCCTCAGATCAACGACCTTTCAGTCGGTTGCGGCCGATGAACCCTGGTTGATCGGTTTCGGCGCCTGGAGGCGGTCCGTCAGTGTCCGGAAAGGATGCGGGTGGCTTTCCAGGGAGCATGACGGCGGGGGCGACCCTCCCATGTCTCTACGCCTGCAGGAAGCACGTCCGCGTGCCTTCCCGCTCTCGTCTTCGCCCGGCCCGGATGTTTCCAAATGGCTTGGCCGACCTTTCGACGTACGGAGGATAAAGCATGTACACCAAACTCCTGATCGCCGGCGCCGCGGCCTTGATGCTCGCGGGTTGCCAGACAGACAGTCAGTCCGATCGTGCCCTTGGCGGCGCGGGCCTGGGTGCCGCGACCGGTGCCGTCATCGGCGGCGTGACCACGGGCACGGGCGGCGGTGCCGCCGTTGGCGCTGTTGCGGGCGGTGCGGCCGGCGCGATGATCGGCGCGGCCACCACCCCGAAGAACTGCTGGGCGCGCGACGCCTACGGCAACCCCTACCGGGTCGCCTGCCCGTAAGCGGCAGACAGGTTTTCGATACGGGAAAGGCGGGCACCGGGCCCGCCTTTTTTGTGTGTCGATGAAGCTTCCGTCGAGGCGTTGATCTCTCCAGCGTCATCCCGGGCGCGCTGCAACGTGAAACGTTGTTGCGCAGAACCGGGATCTCGAGCGGCAGGCTTCGAGCGTAGTTCCCGGTTCTACGAAGCGGCACTGCGCGCCGCATCGCGTCCGGGATGACGCTGGAGGGAGGGCCCAAGTGGCAGTGAAGCGGGGAAATGCTTCTCAGTGCTCGGCCATCGCCTTGGCGAGGTTCTCGTCGATCTTGTCGAGGAAGCCCGTCGTCGACAGCCAGCCCTGGTCGGGGCCCACCAGCAGCGCCAGATCCTTGGTCATGTACCCGGCTTCCACCGTATCCACGCAGACATGCTCCAGAGTGGCGGCGAAGCGGGCGAGCTGGTCGTTGCCGTCGAGCTTGGCGCGGTGGGCGAGACCGCGGGTCCAGGCGAAGATCGAGGCGATGGAATTGGTCGATGTCGCCTCGCCCTTCTGGTGCTGGCGGTAGTGGCGCGTCACCGTGCCGTGGGCGGCTTCCGCCTCCACCGTCTTGCCGTCCGGCGTCATCAGCACCGAGGTCATCAGCCCCAGCGACCCGAACCCTTGCGCCACGATGTCGGACTGCACGTCGCCGTCGTAGTTCTTGCAGGCCCAGACATAGCCGCCCGACCATTTCAGGCTCGAAGCCACCATGTCGTCGATCAGCCGGTGCTCGTACCAGATCCCGGCCTCGGCGAACTTCTGCTTGAACTCGGCCTCGTAGATCTCCTGGAAGAGATCCTTGAAGCGCCCGTCATAGGCCTTGAGGATGGTGTTCTTGGTCGAAAGATAACACGGCACGCGGCGCTGCAGGGCGTAGTTGAAAGAGGCCTGGGCGAAGTCGCGGATGGATGCGTCCAGATTGTACATCGCCATGGCGACGCCGGCCCCCGGCGCGTCATAGACCTCGCGCTCGATGGTCTCGCCATCCTCGCCGACGAACTTGATCGTCAGCTTGCCCTTGCCGGGAAAATGGAAATCGGTGGCGCGGTACTGGTCGCCGAAGGCATGACGGCCGACGATGATCGGCTGCGTCCAGCCGGGCACCAGCCGGGGCACATTCTTGCAGATGATCGGCTCGCGGAAGATGACGCCGCCCAGAATGTTGCGGATCGTGCCGTTGGGCGAGCGCCACATCTTCTTCAGCCCGAACTCCTCCACCCGCGCCTCGTCCGGCGTGATGGTGGCGCATTTCACGCCGACGCCGTGCTTCTTGATGGCGTTGGCCGCGTCCACCGTGATCTGGTCGTCGGTCTCGTCGCGCTTTTCCATCGACAGGTCGTAATATTCCAGGTCGATGTCGAGATAGGGGTGGATGAGCTTGTCCTTGATGAACTGCCAGATGATCCGGGTCATCTCGTCCCCGTCGAGCTCGACGACGGGATTATCAACCTTGATCTTCGCCATTTCCTGCAGTCCTCGCTTCATCGGTGATGGGCTTGGTGGGGGCTTCCGGCCGGCCTTCCCGGCACGCCGGATCGCGGACCTCCGTCAAATCGTGTGCCGTTGTATACGATTGCGCGCACCCAAACGCGAGCCCTTTCTGAAAGCCCGCTATAGCAGAGCCGCGTGACGCAACGAAAGAGCGGGGCTTTGCGGGGGAATACGGAGCGATGGGGGCGGCTCACCCCATCTCTCCGTGACTTCAAATCTCTCCAGTGTCATCCCGGGCGCGCTGCGAGGTGAAACGTTGCTGCGCAGAACCGGGATCTCACCTCAGTTGCTGCCGCCCGGGATCCCGGGTCTGCACAGCTGCACTGACGTGCCGCTGTGCGCCCGGGATGACGCTGGAGAGGTCTGATCGAGCGGAAAGATTCAAACGGGACACCCGAAGGCGCAGTCCGGGCAATCCGGCGGGCTACGGTGGATGGGGAGGGCGTTGGATCACCCGGGCGGAGCCTGTGCCCGCGAAAGCGGGTGCCGGGTGATGACGGAGGAAGGGGGCGAGGGGATGACGGTGGAGAGGGCAGGGGATGATGGCGAAGACGTGATGCCGGCGGAAAGATGCGCGTGCCTGGATCCTCTCCCGGCTGCCGCCCCACCACCTCCCCCCGCAATCGCCGATTGATCCCTTCCCCTACCTTCGTATATCATCACATACGAATATAAATATGTGATTTGGAGGGGAAGTCCGATGACCGCACATTCACATTCCCAGGCGCGGGGGCGGGCCGGGCCGCGGCCGTTCTGGCCGCCGCTTGCCGCAGGCATTGCGCTTGGCCTTGCGCTGCTGGTGACGTTCCTCATCTCCGGCCATGGGCTCGGCGCCTCCGGCTTCGTCACCCGGCTGGCGGCCGATGTCAGCGACAGGGTCGCGCCCGCCGCCACCGCCGCCAATGCCTATTTCGGGCCCTTCGTACAGGCCGGCAGCCCGCTTGCTGCGTGGATCACCTGGGAGGCCGTCGGCGTGCTGATCGGCGCCTATCTCGGTGCGCGCTCGGCCGGGCGCATCTCGGTTCAGGTGGAGCGCGGGCCGAACGTCTCCCGCTCCCAGCGTTTTGTCTACGCCTTCATCGGCGGTGCGCTGACGGGCTTCGGCGCCAGGCTTGCGCGCGGCTGCACCTCCGGCCTCGGGCTTTCCGGCGGGGCGACGCTGGCGGTGGCCGGTTTCGTGTTTCTCGCCGGATTCTTCATCGCCGGCTTCGTCGTCTCCATGGCCATGCGGAGGGTCTGGCAATGAGCATTCCGTTCTACGATTCGGGGCTCGCCAGCGGGCTTCTCTCCGGCGTCCTGTTCGGCTTCGCGCTGGAGGCGGCGGGCTTCGGCTCCCCGCGCAAGCTCACCGGCCAGTTCACGCTGAAGGACTTCGCCGTCTTCAAGGTGATGTTCACTGCCGTGCTGGTGGCGGCCATCGGGCTTTACGCACTCCGGCTTTCCGGCGTCATCGCGGATAATTCGGTCTACATCCCGACACTGTTCTTCTGGGCGATGGCGGGCGGCGGCGTGCTGATCGGGGCGGGCTTTGCGCTCGGCGGCTATTGTCCGGGCACATCGCTTGCCGGCCTCGGGTCGGGCCGGATCGATGCGCTGGTGTTCTTCGCCGGCATGGTGGCGGGCACCATCGTCTTTGCCGCCGTGTTCGAGCCGCTCACCGGCTTCTATCTCGCCGCCAAGGGGCCCGACGCCCAGCGCCTGACCGATCTCACCGGTCTGCCGGAATGGCTGATCCTCGCCGTGCTCGTCGTGGTGGCGGCCGGCGGTTTCGTGCTTGGCGGCAAGCTGGAGCGGGCGCGCGGCGGCCCCTTCACAGCCGAGGATGTCTGCACCCCGCAGGCCGAGGACACCGAAAAAGTTCAACGACATGGACAGGCCCTGGAAGCCTGAACCGAGGAGGAACGTTCCATGACCAGAAAAACCCGCAAGAGCCTGCTTTCCGCAGCCTTCATGCCGGTGGCGGTCGTGATGGTGGGGGCCGCAGGGCCCGCCGCCTTCGCGCAAGCCACCAACCCTTGCGCGCCCGCGCTGGTGAACCCGTGCGCCCCGGCCGCGGCAAGGCCCGCCAATCCGTGCGCCCCGGCTGCCGCCGCACCGGCAAAGCCCGCGCAGGATGCGGCGTTTCCCGCCGGGCCCTATGACACGACCACGAAGTACACGCAGGCGGCGTTCGGCGACAAGATGCCCGGTATCGTCAAGAACTACCTGCGCGCCACGCCCTATATCGGCACCGGCGGGCTGATCGATCCGGCCGGCATGGGCATGCTCGCCGGCCTCGGCTTCAAGACCATCGTCAACCTCAACACCGCCGAGGAGGGCGCGACCACCGAGGGCCCGCTCGTGGAAAAGGCCGGCATGGCCTACATCAACGTTCCGGTACCGACCAAGGCGCCGACGGCGGAGCAGATCGCGGAGCTGTCGAAGGTCCTCAACGATCCCGGCAACTACCCGATCCTGGTTCATTGCGAGTCGGCCAACCGCGTCGGCGCCATGTGGGCGCTCTACCGGGCGGCCTCGGGCGTTCCGGCGGAAATCGCGGTGGAGGAAGGGCGCACCATCGGACTGAAGACCAGCCGCGAGCCGGCCGTGCGCGAACAGCTCGGCCTGCCACCGCTTTGAACCGGGGATGGCGGTCTGCGGCAGCTTGAGCGACGACGCGGACCGGAGTGAGGCAACCGCGCGCGAAAGTCTCAATGTGCTCCCGGTGCGCCTGCGGCACCGGGGCGACAAATCGACGAGGGAAACGATGGGGCATCCTCAAGCGGCCGCATGCGCGGACGAGGCATCACACGTCATGCCGGATCTTTCCGGCATTGCGGGCGAACAATTGGAAGCCATGCACGATGCGGCCGCCACCGTGCTCACCTGTGAGCGGGTGCTGGCGAAATCCGGCAGCTCGGTCGTCGCCGAGGTGCTGCGCAACCAGGGCGATTTCCTGATCTGGGAGCGCTATCCGCGCGGCGATGTGCAGGATGGCGCCAGTCACTATTTCTACCATTCCCATACCCCGCACGAGATGATGGACGGAGAGAACGGCCATTTCCATCTCTTCGTGCGCCCTGCGCGCGTCGCGCCGGGGCTCAGGCCGTGGCAACTCTCCTGCGCTTTCGTGCCCGACAACGAGGCCGACCGCTTCGTCCATATCGGCGCCATCTCGGTGGATGCGGCCGGCCGGCCCTTGCGCCTCTTCACCACCAACCGCTGGGTGACCAACGAGACGCTCTACCGGGCGCAGGACGTGATCGGGTTGCTGGATCATTTCGAGATCGAGCTTGCCCATCCCAACTGGGCGGTGAACCAGTGGCTCAATGCGATGGTGACGCTTTATCGTCCGCAATTCGAGGCGCTGCTCGCGCAACGCGACGCGGCGCTTGAAGCCTGGGCGGAACGCCATCCGGATTGCGAGGTGCTGGAAGACCGGCGGTTGCAGAATACCAGCGAGGTGCGGGTCGACACGAATGCCCAGATCGCCGCGATCGAGGCCGCTTTGGGGCTTTGAGGGCGGCGCGGGCTCTGGAACGCGGAGACATGCCTCGCACGAAACGCGACAGCGCGCGTATCACAAGAAAGGGCGGCCGGATCGGCCGCCCTTTCCTGGTTGGTGGGTCGTGGCGAAAGGCAGCGCCCGAAAGCCGCTGCTGCACGCGGATCAGGTCTCCAGGAAGCCCGGACCCTTGAAGCAGCGCACCGGGTTGCCGCGTTCCACCCGCTTGTGCAGCAGGTTTTCGGCGGATCGTTGCCGCATCGCCTCCGCCTGTTGCGCGAAGTAGAGGCGGGCTTCCAGTCGTTCCAGCGCCATCTGCTTGTTGCGGTGCTGGGAACGTTCGTCCTTCGCGATGACCGAAATGCCGCTCGGCAGGTGCGTCAGACGGACGGCACTGTCCGTGGTGTTCTGGTGCTGTCCGCCGGGTCCGCCCGCCCGGAACGTCTCGAACCTGAGATCGTTGCGGTCGATCCGGCAAAGGAGGTCGTCTCCGGTTTTCACCGCGAAGACGCCGACGAACCAGTTCTGGCGCTTGTGATGGGGACGGAAGGGGCTCGGGGCGGTCCATCGCACCGTCCCTCGCCAGCGTTGCGCAAATCCGTCCACCCGTTCGCCATCGATGGTCACCAGCGCGGAGGCGAGATCTTTCGCCGGTGCGTCCTCCATCCGCATGTCGTTGGGCAGGGCGATGGAGACGGAAAGCCCCACCGCCGCCGCTTCGCGTTCCATCCGCCGCACCACCAGCGCCACCGCCAGGCGGCATTCGCGCGGGCCGTCGCCACTCGTCACCAGAAGACGTCGCTTTTGCGAAGCGCTCATCGCCGCGACCTCCTCTTTTCGTGTCCGCGTTTCGTCCCTTCGGCCCGCTTGTCCGGCGGCGAGGACTTCTTGAAGGTCACGAGCGGCTTCAAGGTCGCAAGCGTGGTGACGAGGCCGCTCTGTTCCAGATCCCGGATCACCTGGAGCGGGTTCTTGTAGGCGGCGGGGGCCTCCTCGATCAGCAGAGCGCGGTCGTCGCAGATCACGAGACCGCCGGAGCCGTTGCGGGCGAGCTTCTCGCGCTCGGAACGTGTCTGTCCGACGCGGCCCGTCATCGAGCGACGGTCGTATTTGCGGCCCGCCCCATGCGCGAGCGAGAAAAGCGCGTCCTCGCGTGCCGCCGTGGGCCGCACGAGGAAACTCGCGCTATCGCGCGAGCCGGCGATCGGGACGACAGGGATATCGGCCTTTGCCGCGCCTTTGCGGTGGAGGAACGCGCCTTCATGCAGCTCGATCAGATTGTGCGGCACATCCGCGATGAGCCGACAACCGGTGCGCAACGCATCGGCGGCCCGCTCGGCAATGACCGCACGGTTGAGCCGGGCCCAGGCGACGGCCGCGTCATGTGCCCGCAGGTAGCGGGTTGCCCGCTCGTGCGTGCCATCGAGGCCATCCGTGGCGTCGCGGATCGTGTCGAAGACGGCGGAACCCAGCGCGCGGGAGCCGGAGTGAACCAGCAGCAGGGTGCTCTCGCGAGACAGCCCCAATGCGGCGAAAGCCTGCGTGTCGGCCACGCTCTCCACGCCCTGCACCTCGCAGAAGTGGTTGCCGCCGCCGATGGTGCCGAGCGCCTCGGGATAGAGATCCGGGGCAAGGCCCGCGGCCGTAAGACGCGCGGCCGCATCGCCTTCAAAGCCGCCTTCAAGCGCCTTGAGCCTTTCGGCGACCTTGTCGAGCCTCAGTTTTCGCGCCGGGATATCGAGCACGAAAAGCGACATGCCGCACCCGATGTCGTTGCCGATGAGGTGCGGATAGAGCCGGGTTGCCAGGATCGCGCTGCCGACCGGGCCGTACTTGCCGGGATGAAGATCGGGAAACGCCGCGATCCGCCGCACGCCGACGCGTTGCGACACCTGCCGCAACTGATCGATTGCGGCCCCCTCGATCCAGGAGGCTTCGGAATAGAACGTATGGATGGACGCCTCGCCGGCAAAAGCCGGAGAGCCATCCGCAAAAGGATTGCCCATGTTGGGATACCTTTGAATACAGGAACACGTCGGGACGAGGGGCCTTGCCCTGTCCCGCACATCCCGGCCCGGCCGCTAACGCGGTCTAGCGCAGGGTTGCTGCCCTCTTGGGCAAGCGGCTCGCGAACTGCATGTGTTGCGGCTTCCCGTATTCAAAGTAAAAGCGAACGCCGTCTCGCGGCCGGTGTCCGGAGCGTGTTCCGATCGGATTGAACCAATCTGATCGAGGGGAACAGGCCCGGCATGTTGACCCGGAGCGGCTTGTCGGCGTTCGGACGGTTTCGCCCGAACAACCGGCGCTCTAGATGCGCCCGCGCGCCACGGATCGCAACCCCCGCCTTGCCGCTCCGATCATGCAAGATCGGGAGTGTTGCTCATGCGCAACGCAAGAAACCGGCAGGCTGTCCGCGCACGAAAGGCGGCCGCGTGCGTATCACATGAAAAAGGGCGGCCAGATCGGCCGCCCCTTTCGGTCTCGTTCCGGCCAATCCGGCCTCAGCCGATGATGGCGTTCAGCGTGGCGCTGGGGCGCATGGCGGCGGCGGTCTTCTCGTGCGAGCCGTGATAGTAGCCGCCGAGATCGACCGACGAACCTTGCGCGCTGTTCAGCTCGCCCAGGATCTTGTCCGCGTTCTCCGCAAGCGCCTTGGCGATGGGGGCGAAGTGCGCGGCCAGATCGCCGTCCTTGTCCTGCTGGCTCAGGGCCTCGGCCCAGAACTTCGCCAGGTAGAAGTGGCTGCCGCGATTGTCGAGTTCACCCACCTTGCGGCGCGGGGACTTGTCCTCGTCGAGAAGCTTGGCGATCGCCGCGTCCAGCGTGTCGGCCAGAACCTGCGCCTTGTCGTTGCCGGTCTTCTGGGCGAGATGTTCCAGCGAGGCGCCGAGCGCGCAGAATTCGCCCAGCGAATCCCAGCGCAGGTGGCCTTCCTCGACAAGCTGCTGCACGTGCTTGGGCGCGGAGCCGCCGGCCCCCGTCTCGAACAGCCCGCCGCCGGCCATCAGCGGCACGATGGAGAGCATCTTCGCAGACGTGCCGACCTCCAGGATCGGGAACAGGTCGGTGAGATAATCGCGCAGCACGTTGCCGGTGATCGAGATCGTGTCCTCGCCCTTGGCGATGCGCTCCACCGAACGCTTCGCCGCGTCCTGCGGGGCCATGATCTTGAGATCGAGGCCCGTCAGATCATGCTCGGGCAGGTAATGGTCCACCTTCTTGATGAGCTCGGCATCATGCGCGCGCTTCCTGTCGAGCCAGAAGATGCCCGGCATACCGGAAAGCCGCATGCGGGTCACGCCCAGCTTCACCCAGTCGCGGATGGCGGCATCGGTGGCGCGGCAGGCGCGCCACACGTCGCCTTCCTCCACTTCATGCTCCATCAGCGTGGTGCCGGCCGCATCCACCATGCGCACCGTGCCGTCGGCGGGCACCTTGAAGGTCTGCGGATGGGAGCCGTACTCCTCCGCCTTCTGCGCCATCAGGCCGACATTCGGCACCGTGCCCATCTTGGCCGGATCGAGCGCGCCGTTCTCGCGGCAATAGTCGATCACCGCCTGGTAGACGCCGGCATAGGATGAGTCCGGGATCACGCACTTGGTGTCGTGTTCCTTGCCGTCCGGGCCCCAGCCCTTGCCGCCCGCACGGATCAGCGCCGGCATGGAGGCGTCGACGATCACGTCGGAGGAGACGTGCAGGTTGGTGATGCCCTTGTCGGAGTTCACCATGTACATGTCCGGCCCGGCATCGAGAGCGGCCTTGATATCGGCCTCCATCGCCGCCTTCGCATCGGCGGGAAGCGTCTCGATCTTGGCGTAGAGGTCGGCGAGGCCGTAATCGGGATCGACGCCGGCTTCCTTCAGCGTCTGCCCGTGCTTTTCGAAGACCGGCTCCAGGAACGCCTTGACCACATGGCCGAAGAGGATGGGGTCGGAGACCTTCATCATCGTGGCCTTGAGGTGGACGGAGAACAGCACGCCCTTTTCCCTGGCGTCGGCGATCTGTTCTTTCAGGAACTTCGACAGCGCCTTCACGCTCATGAAGGTGCCATCGACGACGTCGCCTTCCTGCAACGCGAAATCGCTCTTGAGCACGGTGACAGTGCCGTCCTTGGCCACGAACTCGATCTTCGCCTTGCCGGCGGAGGCGGCCGCGACCGTCACGGACTTCTCGTTGGCGAAGAAGTCGTCCTTGCTCATGGTGGCGACGTGGGTCTTGGAATCCTTTGCCCACGCCCCCATCGAGTGCGGGTGCTTGCGGGCGTATTCCTTCACCGCGTTGGGCGCGCGGCGGTCGGAATTGCCCTCGCGCAGCACCGGGTTCACGGCCGAGCCCTTGACCGCGTCGAACTTCGCGCGGATGGCCTTTTCCTCATCCGTTTTCGGATCGTCGGGATAGGAGGGGATCTTGTAGCCTTGCGCGTTCAGCTCCTTCACGCAGGCGTTGAGCTGGGAAACGGAGGCGGAAACGTTCGGCAGCTTGATGACGTTGGCGTCCGGCTCCTTCACCAGCTTGCCCAGTTCAGCCAGATCGTCCGACTGCTTCTGTTCCTCGGTCAGATATTCCGGAAACGCGGCCAGGATGCGGCCGGCCAGCGAGATGTCCTTCGTCCCGATGGTGATGCCGGCCTCGCCCGTGAAGGCGCGGATGATCGGCAGCAGGGACGCGCTCGCAAGCTGCGGGGCTTCGTCGACCTTGGTGTAGATGATGTCGGGGCGTGCGGCCATGTCTTGTTCGTTCCTGAGGCTTGGTTTGAAGGTGTCCGGGTTTGAAGGTGTTCTGATCGGGAATGAGGTGGGGTCGCGGGCGGGGTAGGAACCGCTCACGGTGACCTGACGGTGTGTCGGCAATTGGCGGACGTTCTTGCGCTGACCTCCCACCGCCACGGCCGCTCCACCGTTTCGATCGAAGGCGGCGGCCGAAAATGAACCGTCGCTGTTTTATTCACTGGCGGGGGCGGGTGCAACAGGGGGAGGAGGGAACAGTCGGGCGGGGGACCCTTCGATGGAAACCGGGTGGCACGGGAATGACATCAAGCGGGCGACCTGAGCCGCAGTCTTGCCGGTGAAGCCTTCGCCTTCGATCAGCATTCCCCGGCGCGCCGTCGCCTAATGCACGCCACAGCCGGGCTGTCCCTCCGTATACATCGCAATATTGACAGCGGCGGCAAGTTTAAACAGGATCAATTATTGGTATTCGATCAGATTTCGACTTTAAATATATGAATTATTTATTTCATGAAACCGAAATCCGAAGTGTCGGACCGGATGCCATGATTTAACAAATTAATATTCATGGAGGAATACAGATGACCAAGACAGTCTGGGGAACCGTCTCCGGGAACGGCGATCTGTTGGCCGGCGCCGGTTGCACGATCAGCAAGCAGGGCACGGGAATTTACGTCATCGATTTCACGACCAGTTTTTCCGGTGTCCCCGCCCTCGTCGGATCGCAGACCGGGTTCGGGTCGCAGGGCCAGAGCCCGCTCGACAACGTCGCCTTTCCCTTCCTCACCGGAGGCACCGCCACGGCGGTGACGGGCGACAATCAAGGCAGCAAGGAAGACCGTCAGTTCTCCTTCATCGCCATCGGCAACTGACCTGGGCCTGCCGGGCTCCAACCATGGCCGCAGACGGTCGGCGCAAGCCTCAGTGGTGCCGGCCGTTTTCGTGCGCGGGGGCGGAGCCCGTACCACTAGCGATGCCGCGGACCGGAGGTTCCTGAACACCTGCGCGAAAACGATGCCGCGCCTGCGACAAACGCCCCACCCCCCTTGCCCTTTGGGGCGAACCTCTCCACTTTCCCCCTCAATACCCTTACCCAGCACGAAGGATTGGACACCACCATGAAGCGCATCGTCATCACCGGTATGGGCGCGGTGACGCCTCTCGGCGTCGGCGTGGATACCTATTGGAAGCGCCTCGTGTCCGGCATGAGCGGCGTGCGTGCGCTCACCCGTTTCGATGCCAGCGATCATGTCTGCAAGGTGGCCGCAGAGGTGCCCAGCCGCGAGGAAGATCCCGAGGGCGGGTTCGATCCCAACGATTTCATCGAGCCGCGCGAGCAGAAGCGCATGGAGCGCTTTATTCATTTCGCTCTCGCTGCTGCGCACGAAGCGCTCGCCCAGGCGCGCTGGAAGCCGGAAACCGATGAGGACCGCGAAAAGACCGCGACCATCATCGCCACCGGTATCGGCGGCTTTCCGGCGATGACGGCTGCGGCCAAGCTTGTTTCCGAAAAGGGGCCGCGCCGCGTCTCTCCCTTCCTGGTGCCCTCGTTCCTGGCCAATCTGGCGGCCGGGCAGGTTTCCATCCGCCACGGCCTGCGCGGGCCGCTGGGAACGCCCGTCACGGCATGCGCGGCCGGCGTCCAGGCGTTGGGCGATGCCTTCCGCATGCTGCGCACCGGCGAGGCCGAAATAGCGGTTGCCGGCGGCGCGGAAGCCTGCATCGATCCTGTCTCCTTTGCCGGGTTTTCCGCCGCGCGCGCGCTTTCCACCAAGCGCAACGACGATCCGCAAGCCGCCTCGCGTCCCTTCGATGCGGAACGCGACGGTTTCGTGATGGGCGAGGGCGCCGGCATTCTTGTGCTGGAAACGCTGGAACACGCGCAAGCGCGCGGCGCGGAGCCGATCGCCGAGATCACCGGCTACGGCACGACCGCCGATGCCCACCATGTCACCGCTTCGCCGGAGGACGCGCGCGGCCAGAAGGGCGCCATGCGCAAGGCGCTGGAAGTGGCAGGCCTGTCGCAGTCCGATATCGGCTACATCAACGCGCACTCCACCTCCACGCCGCTGGGCGATGCGGCGGAGCTGACGGCGATTTCCTCGATCTTCGCCAATCGCGGCAAGGATCTGTCGATCTCCTCGACGAAATCGGCCATCGGCCACCTGCTGGGCGCGGCGGGGGCTGTCGAGGCGATCGCGGCGGTTAAGGCGCTGGTCACCGGCATCATGCCGCCCTCGCTGAACCTCGGCCAGCCGGACGAGGCGGCCCGCGCCTACGACATGCTGAACGAGGGCGCGAAGGAGAAGAAGCTCGCCCACGTGCTCTCCAACGGCTTCGGTTTCGGCGGCGTCAACGCGTCGGTCGTGTTCTCGAAGATCTGAGGGGGACGGAAGGGGTCGATTTCAAGGAGCGCCTGCGGCGCAACTTATGTCTGGATTCCGGGTCTGGCCATGCACCTACGGTGCAGACCGCCCGGAATGAGGCGCCTGGGGTTGGCTTGAAGCTTCTCACATACTCCCTCATTCCGGACAAGTGAGGCGAAGCCGAGCGCTGATCCGGAATCCAGCGCAAGATGGGCGGCGAGGCCGTGCCGAACGCTGTCTTCTGGTTCTCCACCCTTTCCATCCCGTTTCCCTGAAACTCATCCCCCCACTTCCCATGCGCGGCGGCTTGAGCTAAACCCCTCGGCCATGTCCGACACACCTGAAAATCCCATTGAAAATGGCGACGCGCCCGCGCCGTCTTCGCCGATCCTGCCGCCGGCCGTCATCCTGTGCGAGCCGCAGCTTGGCGAGAATATCGGCACGGCGGCGCGCGCCATGGCGAATTTCGGCCTGCGCGATCTGCGCATCGTCAATCCGCGCGACGGCTGGCCCAACGCCCGCGCCAATGCGGCCGCCAGCCGGGCCGATCATGTCATTGAGGCGGTGAAGGTGTTCGACCGGGTGGAGGATGCGGTCGCCGATCTGCATTTCGTCTTCGCCACCACCGCGCGCGCGCGCGAGATCCCGAAGACCGTGCGCGGACCCGACGAGGCGGCCGTGACGCTTGTCTCGCATGGCGGGCGGGGGCTTGCCACCGGCGTATTGTTCGGGCGCGAGCGCTGGGGCCTCAACAACGAGGAAATCGCGCTTTCCGACGAGATCGTCACCCTGCCGGTCGATCCCACCTACGCCTCGCTCAACATCGCGCAGGCCGTGCTGGTGATCGCCTATGAATGGCGCAAGCTCGCCACCGGCGGCGTGCTGCCCTTCCGCGAAACCGAAGTCGCACCCGCCACGCGCGATGAGCTGATCCGGCTCTTCGATCATCTGGAAGGCGCGCTGGATACCGCCAACTATTTCCGCACCGAGGACAAGAAGCCCGTCATGGTGCGCGCGCTCCGCAACATCCTGCACAAGGCGCAGCTGACGGGGCAGGACGTGAAGACGCTGCGCGGCGTCGTCGCCGCTCTGGAGGGCCGCAAGCCCCGCGCCGCCAGGCTCAAGGGCCCGCCGCTGACGCCCAAGGGGTCGGTCCTGGGCGGCGTCAAGCCGGAAGGCGAGGAGCCGGCACCCGTCACCCTTGACGAAGAATGAGCGACGTCCGGAAATGACCCGGCCGGTCCTCATCTTCGATTCCGGCATCGGCGGGCTTTCCGTGCTGCGCCATGTGCGCGCCCAGCAGCCCGATCTCGATCTGGTCTATGTGGCCGATCACGACGGCTTTTCCTATTCCGACTGGGTGGAGGCGGATCTCGTCGCCCATGTGGTCGAGCTGATGGGTGGGTTGATCGAAGCGCATGATCCGCGCGCGGTGGTGATCGCCTGCAACACGGCCTCCACGCTGGTGCTGCCGGCGCTGCGCGAGCAGTTCCGCGTGCCCTTCGTCGGCACGGTTCCCGCTATCAAGCCGGCTGCGCGCGAAACGCGCTCCGGCCTCGTTTCGGTGCTGGCGACGCCCGGCACCGTCAAGCGCGACTACACGTTCGATCTCATCCGCCAGTTCGCGCCCGACATCGCCATCACGCTGGTGGGCGCCCGAGGGCTGTCGCATCTGGCCGAGCGCGTGCTTGCCGGCGAGGACGTGCCGGAGGAGGCGATCCGCGCGGAAATCGCGCCGGTCTTCGTGGAACGCGACGGTGTTCGCACCGACACGGTGGTGCTCGCCTGCACGCATTATCCGTTCCTGCAGGGCGTGTTCGAGCGCATCGCGCCGTGGTCCGTCACCTGGATCGACCCGGCGCCGGCGATTGCCCGCAGGCTCTCCACGCTGATCATGGACGCGCCAGGGGGGGAGGGCACAACGCGCTATCTCTCGACGAAGCCACCCGAGGCCTTTCCTGCCGGTTTCGATGCTTCCGGGCGCTGGGAGCGGGTCTGAGCCGGAGCCCGGTCGTTCGACGTTTTGGGGGTGTCTCGTCTGGCCCGGGGTGCCATGGCTCGCCGATTTCCCTTGACTTTCAATCCGCACACGCCACATAAGGCGCAATCGTTACCGCGTCGCCCCCGGCAGCACGATGCTGCTCGAGATAGAGGGAAAGTCGCGGACCGCGCATTTAGGCGCGGTGTCCAGCGATCGACGCGAGCGGTTCCTCCCGATTGACGAACTGCGATTATCCCGCCGTACTGCGGGCCTGCGCCTATTGGTGCGTGGCATTGCGGGCACGGCCCAAAACCGAAAGTACCTCTTTGACCACATTTACCGATCTCGCCCTCGGCGCGCCCCTTCTGAAGGCGCTTGCCGACGAGAACTATACCGCGCCGACGCCCATCCAGGCCCAGGCCATCCCTTATGTGCTGGACGGCAAGGATCTGCTTGGCATTGCCCAGACGGGCACCGGCAAGACCGCCGCCTTCGCGCTGCCGCTGCTGCAGAAGCTGTCGATGGACAAGGCACGGCTGATGCCGCGCTCCACCCGTTGTCTCATCCTCGTGCCGACGCGCGAACTCGCCCAGCAGGTTGCCGACAGCATCACCACCTACGGCAAGTACCTGCGCGTGCGCACTTCCGTCGTCGTTGGCGGCGTGTCGATCCGCGGCCAGATCCGGCGCCTGTCCACCGGCACGGATGTGCTGGTCGCGACGCCCGGCCGTCTGCTCGATCTGATCGACCAGAAGGCCGTGACGATCTCCGATCTCCACACGCTCATTCTGGACGAAGCCGACCAGATGCTCGATCTGGGCTTCATCCACGACCTGCGCCGCATTACCAAGCTGGTGCCGGCCAAGCGGCAGACGCTGTTCTTCTCCGCGACCATGCCCAAGCAGATCGCCGAGCTCGCCTCCGCCTACCTCACCGATCCGGTGCAGGTCTCGGTTGCCCCCGTCGCCACCACGGCGGAAAAGGTCGACCAGCGCGTCATCTTCCTGGACAAGTCCGACAAGGTCTCGCGGCTGCGCGATCTTCTGGCCGGCAAGGATGTGGAGCGTGCCATCGTCTTCGCCCGCACCAAGCACGGCGCGGACAAGGTCGTGCGCGATCTGGAGCGTTCCGGTCTTGATGCGGCGGCCATTCACGGCAACAAGAGCCAGGGCCAGCGCCAGCGCGCGCTCGGCGACTTCAAGAACGGGTCGCTGCGTGTCCTGGTCGCCACCGATATCGCCGCGCGCGGCATCGATGTCGACGGCATCTCGCATGTCGTCAACTACGACCTGCCGAACGTGCCGGAAACCTATGTCCACCGCATCGGCCGCACGGCGCGCGCCGGGGCCGCGGGTATCGCGATCTCGCTGTGTATCCCGGAAGAACGCCCGTACCTGCGCGATATCGAACGCCTGACCAAGCGTGCGCTCGACCTGATGCCGGGTGAGGATGCCGCTTCCGATCCGCGCGGCGAGCCGGGTTTTGGCCGCGAGGGCGGAACGAACAAGAAGGGCCGCTCGGGTCCGGGTCGGTCCAGTGCCGGCAGGGGCCGCCCGAACGGCAACGGCGAGTCACGCGGCGCGGCCGCACGCGGTCCGCGTCCCGAGCGCGGCGAAAGTGCCGAGCGAGGCGAACGTCGCGAAGGTGGCGAGCGCCGGGTTGCCGAGGGCGAGGCGCGCAAGCCGCGTTTCGGCCGTAACGGCGAGAAGAGCGGCGCCAAGTCCTGGGCCGGAAAGGGCGACGGCGCCAGCCGCAAGCCGCACCGCAAGGGCCAGGGCGCGAACACCAATGCCTCGCGCTCCAATGGCGGCCGCTCAAACGACGGTCCGGTTCAGTTCGGCGTGTGATTCCCGATTGGGAAAACGCAGGCCGGTGGGCCTGATTCCCCTCTCTTCACGGGAGAGGGGATCCGCTTGTGTCGTGTCGCGCCGGCTCGCCAGGCTGGCGGGCACCACAATTGGGAAAACGGCCGGCTCTTGGCCTGGGGGATGCCAAAAACCCCGTGCGCGTTTGACAGGCCGGTCACATTCGACTAGATCAACGCCCACCCATGCGGGTCCCTCGGGGCCCGCATGGCATTTCACGCACCCGCGGGACCCGGCAAACGCTTTGCCGTCGTTCCTGTCAGTGTCGCAGCCTTCTTCGCCTCTCGGGGCGGGGGGATGTCGGCACAGAGGAGGGCGCGTGTCCTTTAAGACAAGAAGCAAACTCAAGGACCACGCGAATGTCGAAGCGTCAGAGCTCGAAGTACAAACTTGATCGCCGTATGGGCGAGAACATCTGGGGCCGCCCGAAGAGCCCCGCGAACCGTCGCGAATACGGCCCCGGCCAGCACGGCCAGCGCCGCAAGGGCAAGCTGTCGGATTTCGGCGTGCAGCTGCGCGCCAAGCAGAAGCTCAAGGGCTACTACGGCAACATTTCCGAGAAGCAGTTCCACAAGATCTACGTCGAGGCGTCGCGGCTCAAGGGCGATACCTCCGAGAACCTGATCGGCCTGCTGGAGCGCCGTCTCGATGCGATCGTCTACCGCGCGAAGTTCGTGCAGACGGTTTTCGCCTCGCGCCAGTTCATCAACCACGGCCACGTCAAGGTCAACGGTCGCCGGGTCACCATCCCGTCCTACCGCTGCCGCGAGGGTGACGTGATCGAGATCCGCGACAAGTCCAAGCAGCTCGCGCTGGTGCTGGAGGCCGTGCAGTCGGCCGAGCGCGACGTGCCGGAATACATCATCGCGGATCACTCCAAGATGTCCGCCACCTTCACCCGTGCGCCGTCCTTCTCCGAGGTTCCCTACCCGGTTCTGATGGAGCCGAATCTGGTGGTCGAGTTCTACTCGCGCTAATTCTTCTTCGCATCTTTCGATGCCGATCACGCAAAGGCCGCCTCCGGGCGGCCTTTGTCGTTTTGGCAAAGCCTTCTGGCTGTGCGGAGGCTGACCATCCGGATCGGCAGTCCCGCGGACACGCGGCAGGAATGAATCTTTTTTGCGGATAAGTGGATCTTTCATCGCGTCCCGGCAGCGTGACGGGGCGCGCCGGTCGACGCAGGGGAAGAGGCGGGGGGCCGGATGGCCGTGGTGCGCCGCCTGTCAAAGGTGACGAACTTTCAGGATCTGACGCGCCCGGCCTGCCCGATTGTGAGGTATGGCGCTCCTGAAGGTACGGCGAGATGGGCGGAGCATCGTGATTTAAGCGTGCCGAAAAGTAATCATGACGGTGCGTGATTTGCCGTTACGTAAATACGATCGTCTATTTTGGCCGACAGCGTCGCGTTGGACTGTTTTTGCTTCTAAAAATTCCGGTATAAAACTTAGAATTACTAATTGAAAAATTATGAATACATTTTGAACTTTTGTCGTATAAGATCCAAGTGTCCTGCAGCAATTACGGTTGTTAGTAAATTTCGCATTTTACTTATTCTTTTAGTAGCATCTTAACGTACGGACATGTAGGGATATTCAAATATTATAATATTGAAAATACTACAGAAGATCAGGAGGTCGAGAGTGTTTCATCCGGCCGGGACGGAATGTCGTATGGACGAACGCGGCTGGAAGGCCGCGTCGGAAGACGTGCGACTCGCTTTTCTCGCCTCTTATGACCTTCTCGACACTGCCGCTGAAAGCGGGTTCGATCGGCTGGTGCGCATGGCGCGTGCGACCTTCGATGCGCCGATCGCGCTGCTCTCCTTTGTCGACGGCGAACGCGAATGGTTCAAGTCCGAGATCGGGCTGGGACGGAGCACGGTCGCGTGCGGGGCCGGGTTCGCTCACCTCGCCATTGCGGATGGACAGCCGTTTCTGGTCGATGATGCCAGTCTGGATCCCCGGTTCGCGGGATGCGCGTTGGTGGAGGGGGCGCCGCATGTGCGCGCCTGCGCCGGCGCGCCGCTGATCGTCGCGCCGGGCGTGTGCATCGGAACCATCGCCGTGTGTGATACGAAGGCGCGCACGTTCGCTGCGGCTGAGATGGAAATGCTCATCGAGCTCGCACATGTGGCCGAGGACGAACTGAGCCTGCGCCGCGCCAGGAGAGAGGCGGAGCAGGCCCGTCATCAGCTTCATGCTGCGATAGAGGTGTTGCCCGACGGTTTCATGCTGTTTGATGAAACCGACCGGCTGGTGCTGTTCAACCGGCGCATGGGTGAAATGTTTCCTCCCGCCGATGACGTTTTCCGCCTTGGCATCACCTACGAGGAGATGTTTCGCAAGGCGATTTTGCTTGGCTGGTTTCCCGAGTCCATGGGCAACGAGGACGCATTCCTCGCCGCGGCGCTCGCCTATCACCGCAACCCCGTGGGTTCGATGGAGCAGCCGATCATCAACGGCGGCTGGCTGCGCATATCCGAGACCAAGACGAGGACCGGGGCGACGGTCGGTTTCCGGGTCGATATCACCGAACTGAAACGCCGCGAGCAGGAACTGTTCGAACTTGCCACCCGCGATGCGCTGACCGGGGTGCTCACCCGGCGCTCGATCCTCGACGAACTCGAGCATGAGCTTGCCCGCGCGGCGCGCTATGGCCATGCGTGCTCGGTGCTGGTCGTCGATGCCGACCACTTCAAGCAGGTCAACGACAAGTGCGGCCATCAGGTCGGCGACGAGGTGCTGACGTCGATCGCGGCGCGCATCGCCTCCACCATCCGCGAGTCCGACCGGGTCGGACGGCTGGGCGGGGAGGAATTCATCGTGCTGCTGGCCGATACGGATCTCGGCGGCGCGATGCGGACGGCGGAACGGCTGCGCCTCGGCATCGAAACGATTTCAATCCCCGTGCGGGCGGGGCGTGTTCCGGGGGCGGTGGACGCACCGGCCCGCGTCACCGTCTCCATCGGGGTGGCGGAATTCCGCATCGGCGAAAGTGCCGACGATCTCTATGCGCGTGCCGACAATTGCCTCTATCAGGCGAAGGCTGGCGGTCGCAATCGCGTCGAATGCGATTGCAAGGGCGATGTGTGGGGCACGGCGCTGGGTATCGCGGGCTAGGGTGTGGACCCATGAATGGGATCTGATTGGGTTGGCTGCGCGGTTTGCAACATCCGGCGTTCAAGCGAAACGCCACGCGACGCGCGCCCCTTTCAAAATCAGCCGGCGCTTGCGTCTTCAGATGAGCTTTCTTGAAAGTTGGGGCCCTACGTGGTCTTCCCGAAGGCAGAGTGTGCCGCGTGGCCGGGCAATTCTCTCCGTTCCCGTCACCGTTTCATTTGGGCGGTCGAGCCCGTTCCCGCGTCTTGTCGTTGAAATGGAGAGGGAAACTCCCTTCGCTCCGCTACGGCACAATTCCTGCAAGCGCAGATTGCAACGGCACACTGCCCGGGGAGGGCTGCTGAAAGCTGTCAGTGGTCCAATTGACGAAGGTTTAAGTCATTAGGGAGTAACTTACGTAACGGAGTCTTGCGGTTTCGGCCGGTGTGATGAACGACAGGCGGCCGGTGTGTCCCGATGGGAAGGGAGTAATGGCGTTTCCCGGTAAACGAGTACTGACCCCTTTTGTGGCGGTGGTCGCCCTTGTGGTGTCCGCCGTGGGGCCGGTGCGCGCGGCGGGAGCCGCGGAGAGGGAGCGTCCGCGGGTGGTGTTCGTCAATCCGGGCGTCACGGGCGAGGTTTTCTGGACGCTCGTTTCCAGGACCATGCAGGAGGCGGCCGACCAGTTCGGTATCGATCTCACCATCGACGTGGCCGAACGCAACCGCGTGCGTATGAAACAACTCGCTCTGGCCACCATCCACGGTGCAAACAAGCCGGATGTGCTGGTGCTCGTCAACGAGGAGCAGGCGAGCGTCGAACTGATGAAACAGGCGGACGCCCACGGCATCAAGGTCCTGATGCTGCTCAATGACATTGTCGGTGACGATCGCAAGCAGACCGGGGAGCCCGGACAGCGCTACCGCAACTGGCTGGGCGCCATCGTGCCCGACAATCGCGGCGCCGGGCGGCGCATGGCCGAGGCGCTTGGCCGTTTCGCCGAGGATCGCGGGCTTGAAGCGCCCGGCGATAGCGGCGAGCGGCCGATCATCGCGCTTTACGGCGATACCGTCACGCCCGCTTCCATCGATCGCAATGGCGGGCTCGCCGAGGTGCTTGGGGAAGGGGGCGACAGGCTCACTCTCGATCACGCGCTCATCGCCGACTGGGATGAGGACAAGGCGCACGACCTCGTCGACAGGGTGCTCAAGCACTATGCGCGCCAGGGCGCGCGCCGGCCCGTCGGGGTTTGGGCGGCGAACGATGCGATGGCGCTCGGCGCCATCCGCGCCTTGCGCGAGAACGGCTTGCTTGCGGGAACAGATGTCGGTGTCGCGGGGCTCAACTGGTCCCCGGCGGCGCTAGCGGCGATTTCCAGCGGAACATTGGTGACGAGCGACGGCGGCCATTTCTTTGCCGGCGCCTGGGCCATGGTGGTCTTGAAGGACTATTTCAGCGGCCTCGACCTGCCCGCATCCCCGCCGACCATCGCCTTTTCGATGTCACCCGTCGATGCCGGCAATATCGATGCGTTCCGCGCAGCCATCGGCGATGTGATCGAGCGCGAAGCCTTTGACGAGATCGACTTCTCCCGCTTCCTCATCGGCCCCCACGGCGATCCGTCCGCCTACGATTTCACACTCGATGCGCTGGCTGCGGCCGTCGAACCCGTTCAACAGGCCCAACAGGCCCAACAGGCCCAGAAGGATTGTTCCGGTCGATGCGCCCTCACATCCGCTCACTGAGCGCGCTGGCGATGCGCCCCTGGACGTGGTTTCGCGCGCGCCGGCATGCGAGCTTCGCGTTCCGCTTCTACACCACGCTCATTCCCTGGATCGTCGCGGTCAATCTGATGGTGGCCGTGGCCGCGTCTGTGTGGGGGGTCCGCGAGGCGGAACGCACGGTGGAGTCCGTGCGCGACGACGCGATCCAGTCGCTGGTCTTCGCCATCGCCAAGCCGGTGCATGATTTCGAGTTCGACCATGTGGGGTCGCTGCTCGACGACTTTCCGCGCGGCGGGTCCATCGAGGCGACCTGGGTAACGGACGATACGGGCTTCGTCGTGGCGCAGGCGGGCCGGCCCTACAAGGCGGCGATCGCCGGCGTCATGGAGGTGCCGATCGTCCACCGCAAGGCCAATTCCGTCGTCAGGGTGGGGACGCTGCATGTCGCCTATTCCAACCGCGCCCTGTGGGCGGTGGCGCTCTGGATCGGGCTGCACAGCCTGTTTCTGACGCTGGCGACCACGGTCGTCTCGCTCGTCATCACCGGGCGGCTGGCGCAAAAGCGCGTGATCGCGCCGCTTCAGCATCTGGCCGGCGCCATCACCCGGACCCGACGCGACGGCACGCGTCACCGGGTCGACCTGCACACCGATGGCGAATTCGGCACCGTCATCGAGGGGTTCAACGCCATGCAGGCCCGTCTCGACCGCGACGAGCAGGCACTGCTGGAGATCAATTCCCGGCTCCGGCGGGCGGCGAGCGAGGACAGCCTCACCGGCCTGCGCAACCGCGCCGGGTTCGAGGAAGGGGCTTGCGCCGTGCTGTTGCAAGCGCGTGCGGCGCGCGCCGGCGTGGTCATGCTGTTCATCGATCTCAACCGTTTCAAGACGATCAACGATACGTTCGGCCATGCGGCGGGCGATGAGGTGTTGCGTACGGTCGGTCAGCGCATCGCCGCCTTCGCACCGCCCGGCGCGATCACCGCGCGGCTTTCCGGCGACGAGTTTGTTGTCATGCTCACGGGCGACGACGTCATTGAACGCGCCGACGCACTGGCCGGCCAGCTCGGGCGCGAGATCGGCGGCGATCTTGTCGTTGACGGCCATCGGCTGCGGCCGGTCGGCTCCATCGGTTTCGTCGCCACCAACGACGACTATTCGCTTGCCTCGCTGATGATCAAGGCCGATGCGGCCATGTACGAGATGAAGAAGTCGCTCGAAAACCAACCCGCGGCCTACACCGCCCATGTGGGCCGGCGCAGCCAGACCCGCATCAGCACCGAGCGGGCATTGTCCGACGGGCTCTTGGGCGATCACTTCGACATCGCCGTTCAGCCGATTGTCGATCTGAAGACGCGCGCGCCGGTTGGCGGCGAGGTGTTGCTGAGGCTCAACCACCCGGTTCAGGGCGCGCTTTCACCCGCCTCCTTCATTCCGGTGGCGGAGGATTGCGGGCTGATGCCGGAAATCGGCCACCATGTACTCGCGCGCGGCGTGGAGGCGCTGAGCGCGTTGCAGGGCGAGCCGGCGACGGCTGAGCTCTATCTCTCCATCAACGTTTCCAGCATACAGATTTCGCAAGGCTTCCTCGCGCGTCTGGAAACGCTCCTGAGCGCACACGACGTCGATCCGCGCCGGGTCGTGATCGAGCTGACGGAAAGCATGGTGCTGAAGGCGGATGACGGGCGCGGCGACATCATCCGGCGCATCCAGGATCTGGGGATCCGGGTCGCGCTCGATGATTTCGGCACCGGCTACTCCTCCTTCACCTATCTGAAGACGCTTCGACCCGACATCATCAAGATCGACCGCAGTTTCGTCCAGGCCGGGGGCAGTGCCATCGAGCAGGGCGCGGGCGTGGGCATTCTCCATCGACTGGAGGCGCTGGGCGATGCGGTCGCGCGCGTTTGCGGCGATCTCGACCTTCCGATGGTGGGGGAGGGGATCGAGAGCGAACGCGATATCGACTATTGCCTGCGCGCCGGTATCCGATACGGCCAGGGCTACCTGTTCGCCCGGCCCATGCCGCTGGAGGAATTCATCATGTGGACGGGCGCGCGGGTGGCGTCTGGCGTCGGCGGCGTTGGCGGCGCGCGGCTGGCGGCGGAGGAAAGGGCTGGTTGAGCGTGAACGGCGGCTGCCTTCCGCTCAGCCAGACCCTGTCCGCTTCGAGCGCGAAAGCAGGCATGCCGGCGGGGCCCGTCGGCCTTTGCTTCCGTCGCTTCGCGAAGCACGGTATAAGCCGCGGATGGACGCTCCCGAACCCATCGACGCCGCAATCGGCGACACCGACACCGATCGTGACAGCGACGCCTTTCAGGGCGGCGATCACCCGCTGTTCGCCGCAGCGCCGCGAAGCACGAACTTCCGCAAGCTGCGCAAGCGCCTCATGCGCGAGGTGCGTCAGACATTGACCGAATACGCCATGGTAAGGCCGGGGGGGCGATGGCTCGTCTGTCTGTCGGGTGGCAAGGATTCCTATGCGCTGCTGGCGGTGTTGAGCGACCTCAGGTGGCGCGGGCTGCTGCCGGTCGACTTGCTGGCCTGCAATCTCGATCAGGCCCAGCCGGGCTTTCCCGCCCATATCCTGCCGGAGTTTCTGGACCGCCACGGGATCGCGCATGTCATCGAGCGGCGCGACACATACTCGATCGTGACCGACAAGGTCGCTGCCGGGCAGACCTACTGCTCGCTGTGTTCACGGCTGAGGCGCGGCCACCTCTATCGCATCGCGCGCGAGAACGGGTGCGAGGCCGTCGTGCTCGGCCATCACCGCGAGGATATCATCGAGACGTTCCTGCTCAATCTCTTCTACGGCGGACGGCTCGCCGCCATGCCGCCCAAACTTCTAAATGAAGATGGCGACCTCACCCTGCTGCGCCCGCTTGCGGCATGCGCGGAAGCAGATCTCGCGCGCTTTTCCAATGCCCTGGAATTTCCCATCATCCCTTGCGACCTGTGCGGATCGCAGGACGGCCTTCAGCGTCAGAAGATCAAGGAGATGGTGGCGGGATGGGAGCGCGAGCAACCCGGCCGCACGCAGGTGATGTTCCGCGCGCTCGCCAATACCCGGCCGAGCCATCTGCTCGACACGGGGCTCTATGACTTCGCGGCGCTGACGCCGGGTGCCGCCGAGAGCGAAAGAGAGCGTGGCAACGAAGGCGCGGACGGCGACTGCGGTGCCGCCCTCGCGATGACGGCGAAGCTGCTTCTGGGGTGAGGTGTGGGGGCGCCAGGGAGGGGTGTCGGAGAGCGGTCAGACGCGAAAGGCTCCACAATGCCAGTGGTGCGCGCGGGTCGCTCCTGGTGACGGCTCGCTCCTGGAAAAGGCGCTACTGCTTCTGGTGGGCGCTCGGCAGGGCGGCCATCTTGAGACCGTCGTCGGAGCCGACCTTCAGGCCCTTGACGAGGATCGTCATGCTCTCGCGGTCGTTCGCCCTGTCGGCGACGACGCCGCCGAAACCCGCGCAGACCTGGTCGTCGGAGGTGTCCTTGATCGGCGTATAGACGATCAGCTTGGCGCATTCCACGCGGCGCATCTCCACCTCGCCCGGCTGAGCGATCGCGTAGACGGCAAAGGCCATCATGCAGAAAAGACCCGCGGTTATGCGTTTCATCTTCAAGCTCCCCCGAGCTTTGTCCGGCCGGGATGGCCAGGCTGGTATCGCGGTGGACGCGTGCCATCCGATATTCGCACGCCCCGTATGCGTGCGAGACGGGCATGCAGCCCAATTTCGTCAGGTGCCACGCCAGTTGCGCGGCGTTCTCTGAAGACCTTGCCCCCGTAACCTTGCACGAAGCATGAAACCGCCATTCATTGTGCGTTCATGCTTGGCGATTCCCGGTTCGCGCGGCAAGCCTTCCGATTCACTCCTGTACCCCGCGGCGCACGTAAAGGCGCCGCAAGCACCAGTACTTTAATGTCATTTCTTTCAGGAAAACAGCCAATTCCTTCCGTGATTGGCAAGGAGCGTCGGATATTCGCATTTTCAGGCGTGTTTAATGAAAGATTAACGCACATTCATCCTGCGAAACAGTGAGGGAAACCTGCGATCGCAATTCTGTCGAGGTGCGGTCACAATCGCGTCATCCTGTCCGCCCCAAGCGGTTTGCGTTCCGGAAACAGGAAAGGCCGGTCCTGTGGACCGGCCTTGAAACGAAGGTCGTATGGCGGCAATGCCGCCTAAAATTCTCGCGTTGCCTGCGAGCCGGGCGCCTATTCGGCGGTCTGGCCGGTGGCGACACCCTTTTCGGTAAAGACCTGCTGCAGCTCCTGCGCCTGGAACATCTCGCGCACGATATCGCAGCCGCCGACGAACTCGCCCTTGACGTAGAGCTGCGGAATGGTCGGCCAGCTCGAATAGTCCTTGATGCCCTGGCGCAGGTCGGCATCCTCGAGCACGTTGACGCCCTTGTAGCTCACGCCGAGATAATCGAGGATCTGCACCACCTGGCCGGAAAACCCGCACTGCGGGAAGGCCGGGGTGCCCTTCATGAAGAGCACCACGTCGTTGGTCTTCACCTCGTTCGCAATCCAGTCCTGGATACCGCTCATCTTCGTTCTGTCCTTCCGTTCTGCCGGAGTAAAGGTCCGGTGAATCTCGATTCGTGTTTGATCGCCTGATCTCCGGAGGCCGCCCTTTGGGTTCGGCTCCGCTCTTGGGCCGGATATTCTCGACCCGGCCGTCTGTCGTTCAATCGGGTGCGGATGTCTGCAGCGCCAGGGCGTGCAGCTGACCGCCCATGTTGCCCTGCAGGGCCTTGTAAACGAGCTGGTGCTGCTGGACGCGGCTCTTGCCGCGGAAGCTCTCGGAGACGACGGTGGCCGCATAGTGCTCGCCGTCGCCGGCCAGATCCCGGATCTCGATCCTGGCATCGGGAAGCGCAGCCTTGATCATCGATTCGATTTCGCGCGCATCCATCGCCATCGGCACTCGTCTCCTCACTGGTTGCCCGGTTCCGTCAAGGCGAACCGGCTTGTCGGGTCCGGGGGCGAAGTCACCGGCCGGGCCCTCCCATTCGATCTGTCGTTTCATCCGCCGCTGCGGCCATCCACCGCTGCGGCCCAAATCCGGCCACCGCGTTGACCCGTCGGGTCAGGCGTCGCGGTCATCCATGTAACGCGGGAACCAATTCTCGTGGGCTTTACGCAGATTTGCAACGGATATGGAGAGGATATCCTTCACTGTCAAATCGTCACCGCCCACGGCTCCAAGTCGCGCGAACCGGATACCGGCCTCGGAAGCCTTGCCGCCAAGCGCATCCGCATCGGCGGCGGGGAAGGTGACGAGGTAACGGGCCTGATCCTCGCCGAAGAGACGCGCGTGCGTTGCGCCGTCCCCCTTCGTCAGCTCGATCGCGGCACCCTTGCCGCCGGAAATCGCCATTTCGGCGAGCGCCACGGCAAGGCCGCCGGAGGACAGATCGTGGCAGGCGTTCACCGCGCCGGAGCGGATGAGGCCGCGCACGAAGTCGCCATTCTTCTTTTCAAGCGCCAGATCGACCGGCGGGGCGGCGCCCTCCACCTTGCCGACAACGTCGCGCAGGTAGGCCGACTGGCCGAGATGGGTCCCTTCGCCGCCGATCACCGCGACGACGTCGCCATCATTGACGAAGGCCGCACCGACGCGCTTTTCCACGTCCGGCAGAAGACCGACGCCGCCGATCGCCGGCGTCGGCAGGATCGCCTCGCCGAAGGTCTCGTTGTAGAGCGAGACGTTGCCGGAGACGATCGGCATCTCAAGCGCCACGCAGGCCTCGCCGATGCCGCGGATGCAGGCGACCAGCTGGCCCATGATCTCCGGCTTTTCCGGATTGCCGAAATTGAGGTTGTCGGTCGCCGCCAACGGTTCGGCGCCGACCGCCGAGAGATTCCGCCAGCATTCCGCCACCGCCTGGCGTCCGCCCTGCACGGGGTCGGCCTTGCAGTAGTGCGGGCTGACGTCGACGGCGAAGGCGAGGCCCTTGGTCGTCGGATTGCCTTGTGCATCCATCACCCGGATGACGCCGGCATCGCCGCCCGGCGTTGCCAGCGAATTGCCCTGCACCAGCGTGTCGTACTGCTCATACACCCAGCGGCGCGAGGAGCCGTTGGCCGATCCGACCAGCGCGGTGAGCGCGGCCGCATAGTCCGCGGGCTCGGCGACATCTGCGGCGGCCAGCATCGGCTCCGGCACCGGCTCATTCCACGGCCGGTCGTATTCCGGCGCCTCGTCGCCCAGCTCCTTGATCGGCAGATCGGCGACCACCTCGCCCTGATGCTTGACGATGAAGCGCAGCGTGTCGGTGGTCTTGCCGACGACCGCGAAGTCAAGGCCCCACTTCCTGAAGATGGCTTCCGCTTCCGTCTTCTTTTCCGGCGCAAGCACCATGAGCATGCGCTCCTGGCTTTCCGACAGCATCATTTCATACGCCGTCATGCGTTCCTCGCGCACCGGCACGAGATCGAGATCGAGATCGATGCCGAGATCGCCCTTGGCGCCCATCTCCACTGCCGAACAGGTCAGCCCCGCCGCGCCCATGTCCTGGATGGCGATGACCGCGCCCGAAGCCATCAGCTCGAGGCAGGCTTCCAGCAGGCACTTCTCGGTGAAGGGATCGCCGACCTGTACGGTCGGGCGCTTCTCCTCGATGGTCTCGTCGAATTCGGCCGACGCCATGGTCGCGCCGCCGACGCCGTCGCGCCCGGTCTTGGCGCCGAGATAGACGACCGGCAGCCCGACGCCCTTGGCCTCCGACAGGAAGATCTTGTCGGCATCGGCAAGGCCCGCCGCGAACGCGTTGACCAGGCAATTGCCGTTGTAGGCCGCGTCGAACTCGACCTCGCCGCCGACCGTCGGCACGCCGAAGGAGTTGCCGTAGCCGCCGACACCGGCGACCACGCCGGAGACCAGATGCTTCGTGCGCGCATGATCGGGGGCGCCGAAGCGCAGCGCGTTCATCGCCGCCACGGGACGCGCGCCCATGGTGAAGACATCGCGCAGGATCCCGCCGACGCCGGTCGCGGCCCCCTGGTAGGGCTCGATATAGGAGGGGTGGTTGTGGCTCTCCATCTTGAAGACCACGGTCTGGCCGTCGCCGATATCGACCACGCCGGCATTCTCGCCGGGGCCCTGAAGGACGCGCGGACCCTTGGTCGGCAACGTCTTCAGCCATTTCTTGGAGGATTTGTACGAGCAGTGCTCGTTCCACATGGCGGAAAAGATGCCGAGTTCGGTGAAGCTCGGCTCCCGGCCGATCAGCTCCAGAATCCGTTCGTATTCGTCCGGCTTCAGGCCGTGTGCGGCGATGAGGTCCGGGGTGATGGCGATGTCGTTGGAAATCATGGCGTCCGGGGGTTCGTCTGGGGGCTGTCGGATCAGGCCGAGTACGTGGCTGCCCAATAGCAGATTGCACGCGCGATGGGGAGGGGAAAGGAACAAGAGAGAAAGCGTATCGCCAAAATGGAACACGCCGGCGGGGCGGAGCGTCGAACGCCCGGCCGGTCTTCACGCCTTCCTCATTTGCGAATTGCCGACCACCTTACGCAAATCGCTAATTCTCTCGTGCCGATTGCTAACCACGGTGTGAAGTTTCGCTGTTCCGCATGGTCCCGGCGCGATTTGTCACATTTCACAGTGGGCATTTCTGGGACTCAAATTCTTCCTGACTTTCAATAAGTTGCGGGAGAAAGCAACGTGTTCAAACATCATCGCGAAGACACGGAAAAGGCAAGCGAGGCGCGCTGTGACGAGGGGCGGGCACAGGAAGCGGCAGCGCTTCGCTCCGCGCTCGCGGCGCTGGCGAATGGGCATCGGGTGGACAATGCGGACGCCTTGCCCACCGGCATTGCCGGGCCGGTGGAAGATCTCGCGCGCGCGATCGCGCGCCGCGACGAGCAGATTCTGGCGCAGACCGTCCAGTATTCCATCCAGGCCAGCGAGGCGATGGCCGCGACGGCGCGGATCACCGGCGAGATCCGCGAGACCGACATTCGCGCCCAGAGCATGGCCGCGGCGGTGGAGGAACTGACCGCCTCGATCGACCAGATCGCCTCCACGGCCAAGAGCGTGGCAGGGTCCATGGAAGTGGTTTCCGTCGGCATGCGCGGCGGCGCGGACGCGACGCGGAGCACCGCCGAGGCCAGCCGGGGGATCGGCGAGGCCTTCGGGCGCATGAGCACGTCCGCCGGCCATCTGGCCAGTGCGGCGGAGCAGATCGGCACCTTCGTGGCGACGATCGACGGTCTGGCGCAGCAGACCAATCTTCTGGCCCTCAACGCGACCATCGAGGCGGCGCGGGCCGGGGAAGCCGGCAAGGGCTTCGCGGTGGTGGCGGCGGAAGTGAAAGTGCTTTCCGGCCAGACCCAGAAGGCGACCGACGACATCCGCGCCCGCATCGACCGGCTTTCCGAGCACGTGGAGGAGATGATGGGAACGGTCAACGAGGTCCAGGGGCTCGTCGCACGCAGCGTCGAACAGTCGGAGGATGCGGCGGGCCAGATCGCACGGGTTCTCGACGATGTCGCGGAAAACGGCGCGCGCATGGGTGAGATCGCCTCGGTGCTGTCCCAGCAGAGCGAGGCCGTGCAGGAGATCTCCGAAGGGGCGCAGTCGATCGCCGCGCATGCGGGGCGTTCGTCGGGCTTTTCCGAAGAGGTCATTTCGGCGGTCGGCATGTCCGAGAAGATCATCGGCGAACAGTTTGCCGAGCTTGAGGTGCGCAGCATTCCGAACTTCGTCCTGCACAAGGCGAAATCGGATCACCTCATGTGGAAGAAACGGCTGGCGGAGATGCTGGTGGGGCTCAAGTCGCTGCGCAGCAGCGAACTGAGCGACCATCACCATTGTCATCTCGGCGAGTGGTACGATGCGGTGGAGGATGACCGCGTGCGCCGTCATCCGGCCTTCGCCGCGTTGCTGCCGGTGCACGAAGCGGTGCACAAATGCGGCCGGGAGGCGGCACGTCTCCATGCCGCGGGCGATCGCGCCGGCGCACAGAAGGCCGCCGACGAAATGGCCGCCGCCTCAACGGAGGTCCTGCGCCAGCTCGATCTCCTCATCGGGGCGAGCGAGCATTGAAAACAGCGGATGCAAATGGAGGGGAGCGGCGTACGCCCTCGCGGCGTGGAGGCGCCCGCGCCTCCTCGCCGCGACCTCTCCACCGTCATTATTGCCCGACGCAGTCCGGGCAATCCAGTGCCGGTCCCGGCACACGATGAGCAGAAAGGTGGATCCCCCGGACGAAGCCGGTGGATGACGGCGGAGAGAGTGCAGCGCGCGGGGATTACACGTCGATACGTGAGAGATCGCATCGCGGGGATAACCGCACGCGAAATCCTCGAGAATCCGACCCCGCTCTCGACGTCATTCCCGCGTAAGCGGGGACGCGGTAACCGTTGCGGCGGTAGGCCGCTTCAGCTTTCGCGCAACGGCAACGCCACCGTGTCCTTCACGGTGGCGACCACGATGCGCGACTGCACGTCGGAAACCAGCGTGTTGTCCAGAAGCTTGAGCCTGAGAAAGTCGTCGTAGGTCTTGATGTCGTCGGTGACGACCTTGATCAGATAGTCCACCGCGCCGGTGATGCGCTCGCAGGTCACCACCTCCGGCCAGTGGTTCACCAGCCGGTCGAACTCCTCCATGTTGTCGCGGCTGGGAAGCGCCAGCTTGACGAAGGCGTAGGAGACGAAGTTCAGCCCCACCGCTTCGCGGTCGACGACGGCCGCGATCTGGCGGATGATGCCGCTGTCCTTGAGTTTCTTGATGCGGCGCCAGCAGGGCGTCTGGCTCATGCCCGCCTCACGCGCGATATCTGCGATGGATTGGGAGGCGTCCCGCTGGAGAATCTGCAGGACGCGGATGTCCGATGGATCGAGAAGCTTTTTTTCGCTCATGCCGTTGTTGCCGAAACAGTCTTGCCTGGAATGGTGTTATTCCGGTCAGAATAGCACAGAAATTGTAAGTCTAAAGGACTAATCTTCACCCTGAGTTTGCCACGTCTTCGCGGTGTACGGGCGGTCGGGATACGGGAGGCCGCTCCGTAACGGAAACCTGTTTGCAGGTTGAAACGTTGAACAGCCAAGACGTCGCTCATTTTGAAAGAGACGGAGCGCCGTGCGGCCTGATGGCCGCGTGCCGTTCCGGGGCTCTCTCGGGAGGGATACTACATGAATGCCTTGACTGGTTCTGTCTTCGGACCCGTGAGCCTCGACGACAAGTATGTGTCGTCTGACGGCAGGGTCTACCTGAGCGGCATCCAGGCGCTTGTGCGCGTCGCGCTCGACCGGGGCCGCCTCGACCGGGCGGCCGGTCTCAATACGGGCGGCTTCATTTCCGGTTATCGCGGCTCGCCGCTGGCCGGCTTCGACAGCGAGGTCGAGCGCGCCGGACGCCTTCTGAAGGACTACGACGTGGTCTTCCAGCCCGGCGTCAACGAGGAACTGGGCGCCACCGCCGTGTGGGGCTCGCAGAAGGTCACGATGCACGGCCAGGGCTCGACCAAGGACGGCGTCTTCGGCATCTGGTACGGCAAGGCCCCGGGCGTCGACCGCGCCGGCGACGCGCTCAGGCAGGCAAGCGCCTCGGGCACCGATCCCAAGGGCGGCGTGCTGGCGCTGGCCGGCGACGATCATCTGGCCAAGTCCTCCATCATTCCCGCGCAGAGCGAATTCTTCTTCCAGCACGCGGAAATCCCGCTCCTCAACCCGGCCGATATCCAGGACGTGCTCGACTACGGCCTGCACGGGCTGGAAATGTCGCGCTACTGCGGCCTGTGGTCCGGCATGATCTGCCTTGCCGACACGATGGACGCCTCAGGCGTCGTCTCCGTCAATGACGACCGGCTGCGATTCATCCATCCGGCGATCCTCGAAGGCCACGATCTGGGCGACCGGCACAAACCGCTTCTTCTGAAATACCGCCTCGAGATCGAACGCGTGATGCGCGACGCGCGCGTTCCCGCAGCGCAGGCCTATGTGCGGGCGAACGGGCTCGACGGTATCCGCTTCGGTGCGGAATACCCGCGCATCGGGTTGGTCGCCACCGGCAAGGCCTATCGCGACCTGCGTCAGGCGCTGCAGCTCCTCGGCATCGACGAGGCGCGCGCCAAGGCCATGGGGCTTGCGATCTACAAGGTCGCCATGCCGTGGCCGCTGGAGCCGGTGGGCCTTGCGAAATTCGCGCGCGGCATCGACCGGCTTCTGGTTGTGGAGCACAAGCGCGCCTTCATCGAGCCGCAGATCAAGGATCTCTTCTACAACTGGCCGGCCGACCGTCGCCCGCCGGTTTGGGGCAAGAAGACGCCGGACGGCGACCCCTTCCTGCCCGACGTGCTGGAGCTTTCCGCCGCCGATCTCGTCGTCGGCCTGCTGGCCTTCCTGCCGCAGTCCCATGTCACCGACGAGATGCGCGATGTGGCGGCTTCGATGGCGCGCCAGGCGCAATGGGCGGCGGAGAATGCGGAAGGCGCGGTGCGTTCGCCCTATTTCTGTTCCGGCTGCCCGCATTCCACCTCCACCAAGGCGCCGGAGGGCGCGCGCGTCATGCCGGGCATCGGCTGTCATGCGATGACCGAGATCAACGAGCGCACCACCGAAGGCCAGATCGCCATGGGCGGCGAGGGCGTGCCCTGGGTCGGCCAGGCGCCGTTCGCCAAGGACAAGCACGTCTTCGTCAATCTGGGCGACGGCACCTATTTCCATTCCGGCATTCTGGCGATCCGTCAGGCGGTCGCGGCCAAGGTGTCGGCGACCTACAAGATCCTCTTCAACGACGCGGTGGCGATGACCGGCGGGCAGACGCATGACGGTCCGCTCGACGTTCCCACCATCACCCGCCAGCTGGCGGCCGAAGGCGTGGGGCGCATCGTCGTCGTTTCCGAACGGCCCGAGCTTTATGAGGGCCGCGGCGACCTCGCCGCCGGCGTGCCGGTGCACGACCGCGCCGAGCTGATGGGCGTGCAGGAGGATCTGGCGGCGTATCCCGGCGTTTCCGCGATAATCTACGACCAGACGTGTGCTGCCGAAAAGCGCCGTCGCCGCAAGAAGGGTCTTTACGAGGATCCGGACAAGCGGCTCTTCATCAACGACCGGGTGTGCGAGGGCTGCGGCGATTGCTCGGTGCAGTCGAACTGCCTGTCGGTGGAGCCGGTGGCGACCGATTTCGGCGAAAAGCGCCGCATCAACCAGTCGAGCTGCAACAAGGACTTCTCCTGCGTGAAGGGCTTCTGCCCGTCCTTCGTGTGGGTCGAGGGCGCGGAGCTGAAAAAGAGCGACGGCGGCAGCGTCGATCTCGATGCGCTGGTGGCGAAGCTACCCGAGGTTCAGCCCGCCGGGCTCGACGAGACGGTCAATCTGCTGATCGCCGGCATCGGCGGCATGGGCGTGACGACGGTGGCCGCCGTGCTCGCCATGGCGGCGCATGTGGACGGCATCAACGCCTCCACGCTCGACATGACCGGCCTTGCCCAGAAGGGCGGCCCGGTGACCTCGCATGTGCGCTTCTCCGGCCGGGATCGTCCGGTGGAGGGCCCGCGCGTGCCGACCGCGACGCTCGACGTTCTGCTCGCCTCCGACATGGTGGTCTCCTGCGGTTCGGAAGTGCTGACGCTGATGAACCCGGGCAAAGCCCGCGTCTTCGCCAACGGGCGCGTGGCGCCGACGGCCGAGTTCGTCATGAAGCAGACGCTCTCCTTCGACGAGGCGCGCATGATGGCGACCCTCAAGAAAGCCTCGCGCGATGTAACCGCGCGCGACGTCGCCGGCATCGCCGAAAAGCTCCTGGGCGATGCGATCTACACCAACATGATGCTGGTCGGCATGGCCTGGCAGTCGGGCACGCTGCCGCTGTCGTTTGCGGCCATCGACACGGCGATCCGGCTGAACGGGGCGGCGGTAAAGCAGAACCTGCGCGCCTTCCAGGCCGGCCGCGTGCTGGCGCACGACGCCGAGGCGATCCTTGCGGGCCTGCCGAAGGAAGACGTGCCGGAAGAGATGGATCTTGAGACGCGCATCGCCTTCCTTGGCGGCGAGCTGGAGCGCTATCAGGATCGGGCCTACGCGGATCGCTTCACGCAGTTGATGGAGCGGGTCGTGGCGGCCGATACCGCGCGCGGCATCGGCGCCATGCGGCTGTCGCGCACCATCGCGGAGAACCTCTACAAGGTCATGGCGATCAAGGACGAGTACGAGGTCGCAAGGCTTTACGCCGAGCCGGCGTTTGAGGAAAAGCTCCGCAACACCTTCGCCGATCCGAAGAAGCTGAAGGTGGTGCTCGCCCCGCCGCTGTTCTCGCGTCTCGATCCGGCGACGGGCCGCGCGAGGAAGACCGCCTACGGCCCGTGGATCTTCAAGGCGTTCGAGCTGCTCGCGGGGCTTAAGCGGCTGCGCGGCACGTTCCTCGATCCCTTCGCCCGCACTTTTGAACGCAAGGCGGAGTTCGCGTTGCGCGAGGAGTACGTGGGCGACGTGGAGCTGATCCTGAAGCGCATCGAGAGCGGCAATTACGGCCTTCTGGTGGAGCTTGCCCGTGTGCCCGACCAGATCCGCGGCTACGGCCCGGTGAAGGACGACACTATGGCGAAGGCCGCGGAAAAGCGTGCGCTTTTGCTGAAGCGTCTGGACGGCAAGGGCCCGATGGCACGCGGCGAGGGATCGCAGGCGGCCTATCTGGAGGCGGCCGAGTAGGGGGGCGTCTGTCCCGCCTGCCGTTTCGCGTCCTCCCTCCATCGTCATCCCCCGGCGCAGTCCGGGGGATCCGGCGCGCGCGGCGCATGCGACGGAAGCCGGGGGCGGAAGGGAGAACTGCCTTTCCCCAAACGCGATGTCATCCCCGCGAAAGCGGGGACCCAGTAACCGTTGAGGCTTGAGGTTCTTGCCGGGAGCGTCGCGACCCCCTTGGTCCGCCATTCCGCCTTGCTCAGCGGCCCCCGATTACTGGGTCCCGGCTCTCCGCTTCGCTGCGGCCGGGATGACATCGAAGGGGAGGGGGAGCAGGCGAGCGGGGCGACACACGTTTTGTTCGGCGAGCGCCTTACCCCCCGAACCGCTCCGTCCACGTCGGCACGCGGTCGCCTTCCGCCTTCTGTGCCTCGAAAACCCCGCGGGCGATGGCGCGGGCGAGTGTTGCGGCCGCCGCCGCACCCAGCGCCAGCAGGTCCGCCGGGCTTTCCAGCGGCCGCTTTCCCGTCGACAGCGCGAAGACCAGATCCCCGTCGAACGGCGTGTGCGCCGGCCAGATGGCACGCGCCATGCCGTCATGCGCCATCACAGCCAGCCGCTTGGCCTCCGATTTGGTCAAGCTGACGTCCGTTGCGATAACCGCGATCGTCGTGTTGGCGCCCGATTTCAGCGTGTCGGCCTTGGTGCGCACGGCCATGGCATCGGCGGGAAACGGCGCGGGCATGCCGAGGGCGCCGAACTCGCCATCCTGCTCAAACGGCGCGGCCCAGAAATGCGGGCCGTCGCCGATGGTGACGCGGCCCAATGCGTTGACGGCGACGAGCGCGCCCACCGTCGCGCCATTGGCCAGCACGGCGGAGGCCGAGCCGAGCCCGCCCTTCAGGTTCGCCGTCGTGGCGCCGGTGCCGGCGCCCTCCGTTCCAATCGCGAAATCGGGTGCTGCGAGCTCGCAGGCCGCGCGGCCGAGATCGCGGTAGGGCGCGCTGGCGTTCCAGCTCGCATCCGGTTCCGTTTCCACCGCCGAGCCGTTCAGGAGATCGAACAATATCGCCGCCGGCACGATCGGCACCCGCACCGGCCCCACCGCATAGCCGCGTCCCATCTCCGCCAGCCGCGACTGCACGCCCGCGGCCGCATCGAGCCCGAAGGCCGAGCCGCCCGACAGCACCAGCGCATCGACGTGGCTCACCGTCTGTTCCGGCTCCAGCAGCGCGATCTCGCGGGTGCCGGGCGCCCCGCCGTGAATGGCGACGGAGGCGACGACGGGTTCGTCGGGCAGAACGACGCTCACCCCCGATTTCAGTCGCGGATCGGAGGCGTTGCCGACGGTGAGGCCCTCGACGTCGGTGATCAGGTTGCGCGGCCCGGGCCGCATGGCCGTGATCATTTGAAACTGCTCATCGTTGCTCGTTCCCTTTTCGGAATTCTTGCGGCGACATGCCGGTGTGATTGCGGAAGAAGCGGGAGAAATGGGACGGGTCGGCGAAGGCCAGGTCATAGGCGATCTCGGAGGCCGCGAGGTCGGTGAAGAGAAGCTGGCGCTTGGCTTCCGTGATCAGGCGCTGGCGGATCATGTGGCCGACGGTGACCCCGGTCACCCGCTTGCAGTGCTCGTTCAGCCGTTCCGATGTCATGCCGAGCCGGTCGGCATAGTCGCCGATGCGCCGGGTTGTGCGAAAATTGTCCTCGATCAGATCGCGCAATGCCGACACGGTTTCATCCATGCCGCGCAGGGTCACCTGGGCATAGCGCGTCCTTGAGGTTCGCGCCCGGCCGATCTCCAGGATCATCAGCATGAGGTGGGCGCGCATGGCGATCTGGTGGCCGTCGCGGGCGAGATCCAGTTCCTCGGCCAAGGCCGCCATGTGCCGGGCGATGCCCTCGGCCACCCCGCCGGGCTCCAGCGGCAGCACCGGATCGGCAAACAGCGCGCGCAGCCGGTCGCGCACGGAACCTGCCGCATCGCGCGCGCCCGACACCACGTCCTCGGTGAAGGTCGCGATGTGGCCGTCGATGTTTTCCTCGAAGGCGAAGCCGTGGACGACGGTGGCCGCCACGCACAGCACCGCCGGCCCGCGAAACGCCGTCTCCTCGTCCTCCACCCGGATCACGCCGCCGCCGGAGCGGATGACCAGGATGTGGTTCAGGTGACGGTGATTGTGCAGCGAGATGGTCCAGCCGTGGCGCGCGGACCGGGCGGCCAGCGTCTCGACATGGATGAAGTCGAAGGCGGTGTCGTCCGGCGCCTCGCCGAAGAGGTGGAATTGCGGGATCGCCTGAATGTGCGTCATGGGGTGATCGTAGTCGATATCGCCGGCAAACGGTATGGGCATGATCGCGTGGGTGATGGCGGGAGGCGCGCGGCTTGCGCCCCTTTCCCCCCTTGAGGGGGAGATGTCACCCGCAGGGTGACAGAGGGGGGGAAGCCGCTTGCTCCGAGCTGGCCGCATACCCCCCTCTGTCGGCCTTTGGCCGACATCTCCCCCGCAAGGGGGGAGAGGGGAGCAAGCGGGGTAGTCACGGTTCTTGTCTTCCGCCCAGGCGCTACCGGCGCCTTCTCAGCACACCACATACCCTCGATTGTAGTAGGTCAGCGCGCGGGCTGTGTCCGCGCCGTTCGTCGTCGCCTCCACCACGCCGAAGAAGATCCGGTGCGTGGCCATGTCGATGACCTGGCTCACGCGGCAGTCGAAGCTCGCGAGCGCCGCCTTCAGCACCGGGGCGCCGGTCTCCATCGTGGTCCAGTCGGCCAGCGCGAAGCGCGCATCGGTGTCGAGATTGCCGCGCCCGGCGAACGCATCGGCCACCGGAACATGCTCGCCGGCAAGCGTGTTGATGCAGAACACCTTCGCATCCTCAAACAGCGGGAAGGTGCGGCTTGAGCGGTTGAGGCAGAAAAGCACGGTCGGCGGATCGTCGCTCACCGAGGCGACGGCGGTCACCGTCACGCCGCAGCGCCCCTTCGCACCGATACCGGTGATGACATGAACCTGCTGGGAAAGCCGGCTCATCGCCTGCCGGAATGTAGCGCCATCGGCACCCGAAACGCCGGTCTCTCCGGCTTCCTGCTCTGCCATTGTCTTCCTTTCCGCCGGACCTGCGGCGTCTTCGTGGCCGGTCCGGCCGGGGTGGTGGACAGGGCGGCGAACTTCCCGTCTACCGTCGAGCGGCGAAAGCCGCAAGGGCGCAGCGGCTTTCAAGTGTCGCATAGGCGCTGGTGTCCGGGAGGGACCTGCCTTAGAGTGAAAAAAACGATTTTCGGGGCTTGTAAGCTCAATCGGTTGTGGGAATAATTTTCCTGATCGTTCAAAAATTGGAAACGCCCTTCTTTTCAGCATTCTCCATCACAGACGCAATTGTATGCTGAGTTGGGGCTTGCTAAGAATTTGACAACTATGAAAAGCCGCCACCGTTCTTTGGTTGAGACGGCTACACCTTTCCGCGGGGGCTAGCAGACTGAGATGGATTATTTCCTGCAACAGCTGATCAATGGCGTGACGCTCGGTTCGATCTACGGACTCATCGCCATTGGCTATACGATGGTCTACGGGATCATCGGCATGATCAACTTCGCCCACGGCGACATCTTCATGGTAGGGTCGTTCCTTGCGCTCATCATGGTCGTCGCGTTCGGCGTCACAGCGGCGATGCCGCTGACGCTTCTCATCCTTGTCCTGCTCGGCATTCTGGTGGTCGCCATGGTGCTGACCTCGGTCTGGGGCTGGACGGTCGAGCGGCTCGCCTACCGCCCCTTGCGCGGTTCGTTCCGGCTCGCGCCGCTGATCACCGCCATCGGCATGTCGATCACGCTGCAGAACTTCGTGCAGCTTTCCCAAGGGGCTCGCAACAAGCCGGTGCAGCCGCTCATTTCCGGCGGGTTCACACTGATGGGGGGCGACGGTTCCGACGGCAGCTTCGTCGTACAGCTGTCCTATCTCCAGATCCTCATCATCGTGGTCACCACGGTGCTGATGATCGGCTTCACCATGCTGATCAACAAGACCTCGCTGGGGCGCGCGCAAAGGGCGTGCGAGCAGGACCGCAAGATGGCATCGCTGATCGGCGTCAATGTCGACCGCACCATCTCGCTGACCTTCGTCATGGGCGCGGCACTCGCCGCCGTGGCGGGGCTGATGTTCCTGCTCTACTACGGCGTGATCGATTTCTACATCGGCTTCCTGGCCGGTGTTAAGGCGTTCACCGCCGCCGTGCTCGGCGGTATCGGGTCTCTGCCCGGCGCGATGCTCGGCGGTCTGCTGATCGGTCTGATCGAGACATTCTGGTCCGGTTATTTCTCGGTCGAGTACAAGGACGTCGCCGCCTTCTCCATCCTTGCGATCGTGCTGATCTTCCTGCCTGAGGGTCTGCTCGGAAAGCCGGAAGTGGAGAAGGTCTGAAATCATGTCCGATCTCGTATCCGAAAGCCGGCTGAAGGCGTCCTTCAAGGATTCCGGCATCGCGGCGCTCATCACGCTTGCATTGTCCTTCATGCTGATCGGCATGCGCACCGAGATTTCCATCGGTGGCCTGGCGGTCGACTATCGCTGGGCGGCGGTGGCGATCACGGTGGTGGTCGTCTTCGCCGGACGCATGCTGCTCAACATGTATGTGTGGCGGCCTGAAACGCCGCGCACCGTCACTTTCCGGACGGTTCTGCTGGGGCTGTCGATCCTGGCGGCACTGGTCATCTTCTATCTGGTGGACCGCTTCCTGGGGGCCGTTGCCGGCCTGTCGCCGGCCCGCGCGATCGAAAGCAACGACTGGCTGTGGATCCTGCTGCTGCTGGCGCTCGCCGTCGTCGCCGCCATCGTCGCGACAGCACTTCTGGGGCTTGCCGAGAAACGTGCCGCGCCCACCGGTCCCGGCGCAGCCGCCTCGATCAAGGCGGGGCTCGCGCCGCTGGGCAAGTGGCTGCCGCTGGCGCTCGGCCTTCTGGCCGTGGCCGTTCCCTTCATCCTGATCGAGTGGCTCGGCTCGCGCGGGTCGCGGCAATATCTCGATCTGGCGATCCTCGTGCTCACCTACATCATGCTGGGCTGGGGGCTGAACATCGTGGTGGGCCTCGCCGGCCTGCTTGATCTGGGCTACGTCGCCTTCTATGCGGTGGGCGCCTATTCCTTCGCGCTGCTGTCGCAGTATTTCGGGCTCGGCTTCTGGATGTGCCTGCCGCTTGCCGGCATCCTGGCGGCCTGCTGGGGCATGATCCTCGGCTATCCGGTGCTGCGGCTTCGCGGGGACTATCTGGCCATCGTGACACTGGCCTTCGGCGAGATCATCCGCGTGATCCTGCTCAACTGGTACGACTTCACCGGCGGACCGGACGGCATTTCCGGCATTCCGCGGCCGACGCTGTTCGGTATCGAGTTCGATCGCGGGGACGATGGTTTCGCCGCCCTGTTCGGGCTTCAATACTCGTCCATCCACCGCATCATCTTCCTCTACTACGTCATTCTGGCGATGGCTCTGGTGACGAATTTCGTGACCATGCGATTGCGCCGGCTGCCGGTGGGGCGCGCCTGGGAGGCGCTGCGCGAGGATGAGATCGCCTGTCGTTCTCTCGGCATCAACACCACCAACACCAAGCTCTCCGCCTTTGCCACGGGCGCGATGTTCGGCGGCTTCGCCGGCTCGTTCTTCGCCACCCGTCAGGGCTTCATCTCGCCGGAAAGCTTCACCTTCATCGAAAGCGCGGTGATCCTGGCCATCGTCGTGCTCGGCGGGCTGGGCTCGCAGATCGGTGTCGTCATCGCGGCGGTGGTGATGATCGGCGGCTTCGAGTTCTTCCGTGACCTTCAGGAATACCGGATGCTTGTCTTCGGTCTGTTGATGGTCATCATCATGGTGTGGAAGCCGCGCGGCCTGATTTCCACCAGAAAGCCGACCATCGGGCTCAAGCGACGAACGGGCATATCCGCGGACATGGTGCAGGAGGGGCAGGGATGACCCGCTGGAAGGAAAACCCCGTACTCACCGTCGAGCACCTGACCATGCGCTTTGGCGGTCTGGTCGCCGTCGACGACCTCTCCTTCGATATCGGGCGCGGCGACATCACCGCGCTGATCGGGCCGAACGGCGCTGGCAAGACGACCGTCTTCAACTGTGTCACCGGCTTCTACAAGCCGACGGAAGGGCGCCTCACGGTGCGCCATTCCTCGGGCGATTCGTATCTTCTGGAGCGGATGCCCGATTTCGAGATCTCGCGCGATGCGCGGGTGGCGCGCACGTTCCAGAACATCCGCCTTTTTGGCGGCATGACCGTTCTGGAAAACCTGATGGTCGCCCAGCACAATCCGCTGATGAGCGCGTCGGCGATGTCGTTCGCCGGCATTTTCGGTCTCGGCCGTTTCCGCCGGGCGGAGCGGCGGGCGGTGGAACACGCAAGCTACTGGCTCGACAAGATTGATCTCGTCGAGCGGGCGGACGACCCGGCCGCCGATCTGCCCTATGGCGATCAGCGCCGGCTGGAGATCGCGCGCGCCATGTGCACGGGGCCGCAGGTGCTGTGTCTGGACGAGCCGGCCGCCGGCCTCAATCCGCGCGAGAGCGCGGAGCTCAACGCGTTGTTGATGTACATCCGCAAGGAGCACGACACCTCCGTCGTCCTCATCGAGCATGACATGTCGGTGGTGATGGAAATCTCCGACCACGTGATCGTGCTCGATTACGGCGAGAAGATCGCGGACGGAACGCCCGACGCGGTGAAGAGCGATCCCAAGGTGATCGCCGCCTATCTGGGCGTCGCCGACGAGGAAGTCGAACTGGTCGAAGAGGAGGTGGGCCTATGAGCGAGGGAAGCGCAGCGGCGGCCGCCGCGGCTCCGGCCGGGGAGCCCCTCCTGAGGGTGTCCGGCGTCAAGACCTATTACGGCAAGATCGTCGCCTTGCGCGGCGTCGACATGGAGGTTCATCCCGGCGAGATCGTCACGCTGATCGGCGCCAACGGGGCGGGCAAGTCGACCCTGATGATGACGATTTGCGGCTCTCCCCAGGCGCGCGAGGGCACGATCACCTATGACGGCCTCGACATCACCCAGATGCCGACGCACGAGATCACGCGGATGTCGATCGCCCAGTCGCCGGAAGGCCGGCGCATCTTCCCGCGCATGACGGTGATGGAAAACCTGCAGATGGGGGCCTCCATCACCGACATGACGCATTTCGACAAAGATCTGAAGCGGGTCTTCGAGCTGTTTCCGATCCTGGCCAAGCGCAAGGGCCAGCGCGGCGGCACGCTGTCGGGCGGCGAGCAGCAGATGCTGGCGATCGCCCGGGCGCTGATGAGCCGGCCGAAGCTGCTTCTGCTCGACGAGCCGTCGCTGGGGCTGGCGCCGCTGGTGGTGAAGCAGATCTTCGAGATCATTCACGAACTCAACACCAACGAGGGGCTGACCGTGTTCCTGGTGGAGCAGAACGCCTATCATGCGCTGAAGCTCGCCCATCGCGGCTACGTCATGGTCAACGGTCTCATCACCATGTCGGGCACGGGGCGCGAACTTCTCGCGCGCGACGACGTCAAGGCGGCCTATCTCGAAGGCGGCGCGCACTAGAGCAAATCCAGGATAAGTGGTCACCGGTTATCCGTCCGGATTTGCGTTGAAACAAGGGGTTGGAGCCAAGATCCGGTTCTGCAAGAAGCGGATCTGCTCCAGAAGGCGGGAAAAATGGGTATCATCTTCGAAGTCTCGCTCGGCGATTTCCTGCTCGTCACCGTCTTTCTGGGCGGTGGCGCGGCCTGGCTCACGGGACGCGCCTCGGCGCTGACCTGGCGGCCGACATGGCTGCTGGCCTGGTTCCTGGTGCTGTTGTCCTTCGCGGTGCGGTTTCTGCACTACGCGCTGTTCCACGGCAGCCTGCTGAGCGTGCACTACTGGCTGATCGATCTGGTGGTGCTGGCGGTTCTGGGTTTTGCGGGCTGGCGCTATACGCGCACCGGGCAGATGGCGACGCAGTACAGCTGGCTTTACGAGAAATCGAGCCCGTTTTCGTGGCGGGAACGGTCGAAATCGTCGGGCGGGCGGGCCTGAGGGGGCTTTCCGTCATACGGTATTCCGGGGGCGTGGCCTGATCGGCCGCTTCCTCCGGTTGCGCAGGATGGTCGTGCCGGATGGCCGCCGCTTGCGCGAATTGCAGGGGAAAATAACCTGCACCTTGGGGAGAAAATCCCCGTCCAGAGAGGTTCACTTGGCAATCTGAACCAGGGAGTTTTGCATGAAGAAGATTCTATTGGCCGGCGTCGCGATGTCCTTCGGCATGGCCATGTCCACGGCCGCCTTCGCGGATATCGTCATCGCAACGGCCGGTCCGATGACCGGTCAATACGCCGCCTTCGGTCAGCAGATGAAGGCGGGCGCCGAGCAGGCGGTGGCCGACATCAACGCGGCCGGCGGTGTCAACGGGGAGAAGCTGGTTCTGGAAGTGGGCGATGATGCCTGCGATCCGAAGCAGGCGGTCGCCGTCGCCAACCAGTTCGTCGGCAAGGGCGTGGTCTTCGTGGCCGGCCACTTCTGCTCCGGCTCGTCGATCCCGGCCTCCGCGGTCTATGCCGAAGAGGGCATCATCCAGATCACGCCGGCCTCCACCAACCCGAAGTTCACCGACGAGCGTCCCGGCCCCGGCATCTTCCGCGTCTGCGGTCGTGACGACCAGCAGGGCGCGGTTGCGGGCAAGTTCCTGGCGACCAAGTTCAAGGACAAGAACATCGCCATCATCAACGACAAGACCGCCTACGGAAAGGGTCTTGCCGACGAAACGCAGAAGTACATGGAAGAGGCCGGCAAGAAGCCGACGATGGTGGAATCCTACACCGCCGGTGAAAAGGACTACACCGCGCTCGTCTCCAAGCTGAAGCAGAACAACATCGACGTTCTCTATGTTGGCGGCTACCACACCGAGGCCGGCCTGATGGCCCGCCAGATGCGCGACCAGGGCATGAAGACGCTCCTCGTTTCCGGCGATGCGCTGGTTACCGACGAGTACTGGGCGATCACGGGCGATGCCGGCGAGGGCACGCTGATGACCTTCTCGCCCGATCCGCGCAAGAACGAGGCCGCGGCTCCGATCGTGGCCGAGTTCCGCAAGAAGGGCATCGAGCCGGAAGGCTACGTGATGTACACCTACGCCGCCATCCAGACCTACGTGGATGCGGTCAAGGCGGCCGGTTCGACCGACTACGACGCCGTGGTCAAGGCGCTCGACGACGGCACCTTCAACACGGTGCTTGGCGAAAACATGTCGTTCAACGACAAGGGCGACGTGACCCTGCCGGGCTATGTCTTCTACGAGTGGCACGACGGCAAGTACGACTACATGAAGTAGTCGGCCGTTTCGGCTTTCTCCTCCGATCAGGCCTCCGGCGCCAGCGCGCCGGAGGCTTTTTCGTTGGCGAAGGGCGCTCGTGGGGCGGGCATGGCAGGCGGGGCCCGTCCTTCGAGAGTGAAGCCAACAACAGATACAACGTCATCCTGAGGAGGCCGCGCAAGCGGCCGTCTCGAAGGATGGGCCACGCCCGACCCCTCGTACCCCCCCTCGCGCGCACCGCATATCCTGACGCACGCGCGTTACGAACCGTTCACCCCACCTTCCTCAGCCAGTCGCGCGGGTTCCCGGCGCCCTTTCCGTCGCCGGCGAGCGCGTTGCACAGGTCCTCCACCGCCTCCAGCGAATGAACGGGGCGGAATTCGTCCACATGCGGCAGCATCGCGCGGATGCCGCGCGCCTTCGCCTCGAAGCGATCGAAGCGCAGGAGCGGGTTCAGCCACACGAGTTTGCGGCACGAGCGGTGCAGCCGGTCCATCTCGACCGCCAGATCCTCCTCGCTGTCGCGCTCCAACCCGTCGGTGATCAGCAGCACGATCGCGCCGCCATGCATCACCCGGCGCGACCATTTGCGGTTGAATTCGTGAAGCGCGGTCGCGATCCGCGTGCCGCCCGACCAGTCCTCGACCGTTCCCGTGCAGGCATCCAGCGCCTCGTCCGGGTCCTTCATGGCAAGCTGGCGGGTGACGTTGGAAAGCCTCGTGCCGAACAGGAACGTGTGTACCTTGCGCCGGTTCTCCGTCAACGCATGCAGGAAATGCAGGAAGACGCGGGTGTACTGGCTCATCGAGCCGGAGATGTCGCACAGCGCCACGATGGGCGGGTGGATTTCGGCGGGCTTCCTGTATTTCAGCGCGATCATGTCGCCGCCGGCGCGCATGGAGGCGCGCAGCGATCGGCGCGGATCGATGCGGGCGCGGGCTGTCGAGGCCACCAGCCGGCGCTGGCGCACGGTGTCGACCGGCAGGATGAGACGGGCAAGCGCGGTCTTCGCCGCGGCGATCTCGGCCGCCGACATCTGCGCGAAGTCCTTCGTCTGCAGTACCTCCGCGCCCGACACGGTGAAGCTCGCGTCGATCTCGATTTCCGGCTTCGTCTCCTTCGCCTGGCGCAGCGTGTCCTGCTGCAGCGCGTTGGCGACGCGGGCCTGGGCGGCCTTGGGCTTTTGCGGCTCGCCTCTGGGCGGGGCGACGGGGGAGAGCAGGGCCAGCATCTTCTCAACGAGCCCGCGCGAGCGCCAGAAGATGCGGAACGCCTCCTCGAAGACGGCATGCTGGTCGCGCTTCTTCACGAAGATCGAATGCAGGGTCCAGTAGAAGTCGTCGCGGCTGGCGATGCCGGCCACCTCCACCGCACGGATGGCGTCGATCACGGCGGCCGGCCCCACCGGCAGCCCGGCGGCACGAAGCGCGCGCGCGAAATGCACGATGTTGTCGGCGAGCGCGCCGGGTTCGGTGGCTGGGGTGTCGGTCATCGTGTGGTTCGCGGTCTCCGTGTACGCTTCGGCCGTGCTTCCAAAAGGTTGTCATCCCCGCGCAGGCGGGGATCCAGTAACCGTTGCGGTTTGAGGTTCCTGCGGGGAACAGGCCTGTGGCGTGGTCCGCCATCCTGGCATGTTCGAAAACACCCCGATTACTGGGTCCCGGCTCTCCGCTTCGCCGCGGCCGGGATGACAGCCGAGGCCAACGTTCTTCCGTCGGCCACCCGAAACGCCGAAATTCCCCTCACATCCCCGCCACGATCTCCTTCTTCAGCTCGTCGACGATCTTCTTCGCTTCCGATCCCTGGATGCGCTCGATGTCGTCCTGGTATTTCAGCAGCGTGCCCAGCGTGTCGCTCACCATTTCCGGGTTGAGCGCCAGCTGGTCGAGCTCGGTCAGCGCCGTCGCCCAGTCGATGGTCTCCGCCACGCCGGGCTGCTTGAACAGTTCGTATTCCTTGCGCAGCCGCTGCACGAAGGCGACGACCTCGCCCGACAGCCGCTCGTTCACGCCCGGCACCTTGGTGCGCACGATGGTCAGCTCGCGCTCGGCATCCGGGTAGTCCACCCAGTGATAGAGGCAGCGCCGCTTCAGCGCGTCGTGGATCTCGCGGGTGCGGTTCGTCGTGATGATGACGATCGGCGGCTCCGGCGCGCGGATGGTGCCGATTTCCGGAATGGTCACCTGGCTGTCGGAAAGAACCTCCAGCAGAAATGCCTCGAAGGCTTCGTCCGCGCGGTCCAGTTCGTCGATCAGGAACACCGGCGGGCCGGAAAGGTGCGGCCGCATGGCCTTCAGCACGGGCCGCTCGATCAGGAAGCGCTCGGAGAAGATGTCCTGGGCAAGCTCGCCACGGTCCGTCTCGCCGGCGGCCTCCGCCATGCGGATCTCGACCATCTGGGCGGCGTAGTTCCACTCGTAGACGGCGGTGGAAACGTCGAGGCCCTCGTAGCATTGCAGACGGATGAGGTCGCGCCCCAGCGTTGCCGACAACACCTTGGCGATCTCGGTCTTGCCGACGCCGGCCTCGCCTTCCAGAAACAGCGGCCGCTTCATCTTCAACGCCAGATAGAGCACGGTCGCCAGCGCGCGGTCGGCCACGTAGCCGGCGGAGGACAGCAGTCCCAGCGTCTCGTCGATCGATTGCGGCAGTGCCGCGCCCTTCAGGGCCGTTTCATCGTTCATGCGTTCCGTCCGCTCTTGTCGTTCCGCTTCAAGTCCAAGCCCCGTTCGCGTCGCGAGTGCCTCTCCCATGGGGAAAGGTCGGGCCGTCGGCCCGGGTGAGGGGATGCGAATCCTCCGTATCCACGAGAGCCCGATACCCCTCACCCTAACCCTCTCCCCAAGGGAGAGGGGACTATTCCCGGTTTCGTTTCGCTCCATCCTTGCTAACGCTCCCCAAGGTCATGTGCAATCGTTCCTCAAGGCTATCTGGCGTTCCTCAAGCCTATCCGGGTTCCGCCGGGGCCATCGCAACTTTTTCCATGCGTGACGATTTCCTCTCGACGCCGGTTGTTCTAATCAGGGATGGCCGTTTAAACGGTGGGGACGGACAAGGGGAGGAAGTTGCCGTGGGTGGCGTTGGCGCGATCGATTCCGAATTGCTGGGCGGGCTTTTCGCCACCGCGCCCATGCGCGCCATCTGGAACGATGCGGCGCGTCTTCAGGCCATGCTCGATTTCGAGGCCGCACTTGCCCGCGTGCAGTCGCGCCTCGGCGTTGTGCCCCATGCGGTGGGCGAGGCGGTTGCCCGGGCGGCGCGCGCGCACCTCTATGACCCCGCGGAAATCGGCGCGAAGGTGCCGCTTGGCGGCAATGTCGCCATCCCCCTCGTCAAGGCGTTGACGGAGCGGGTGAAGGGGGAGGCCGCCGGCTTCGTCCATTGGGGCGCCACCAGCCAGGATGTCATCGATACCGGGCTGATGTTGCAGGCGCGCGAAGGGCTGAGGCTGCTGCGTGCCGATCTGGTGCGCCTCGGCAATGCCTGCGCGATGCTCGCCGATGCGCACCGCGCCACGCCGATGGCCGGGCGCACCTTCCTCCAGCAGGGGCTTCCCACCGTTTTCGGGCTGAAGGCGGCCTCATGGCTGGAATCCGTCCAGCGGCTTGTTTCGCGCATCGATGGGGTGATGGAGCATTCCCTTGCACTGCAATTTGGCGGGGCGGTCGGCACGCTCGCCTCGCTCGGGCCCCACGGCGCGCAGGTGCGCGACGAGCTTGCGGTGGAGCTGAAGCTCCATGCTCCCGCCGTTCCCTGGTTCACCACCCGCGAGCGCATTGCCGAAATCGGCGAGGCGGTGGGCGCGGTCGCCGGCATCATGATGAAGGTCGCCGGCGATATCGTCCTGATGATGCAGACGGAGGTGGGCGAGGTGTTCGAGCCGGCGGCCCCGGGCAAGGGCGGGTCTTCCACCATGCCGCACAAGCGCAATCCCGTGGGGGCCGCGACTGCGCGCGGAGCCGCACTTCAGGCCCAGGCCCGCGCCGCCGCGCTCTCTTCCACCATGGACCAGCCGCACGAGCGCGCCACCGGCGGCTGGCAGGCGGAGTGGGGGCTGGTGCCGGAGCTGTTCGTCCTCACCGCCGCCGCGGTTCAGCCGCTCGTCACGGTGCTGGAGGGGCTGGAGGTGCGCGCCGAGCGCATGCGCGAGAACCTGGAGATCACCAGGGGCCTCGTGTTCGCGGAAGCCGTGATGATGAAGCTGGCGCCGAAGACGGGACGCGGCGTTGCCCATCACATCCTCGAAGCCGCCTCGAAACAGGCCGTGGCCGAGAACCGTCACCTGAGGGACGTCCTGAAGGAGAGTGAGGCGGTCGCCGCGCATCTTGGCGCGAAAGAGATCGACGCCGTGTTCGATCCGCTCGGCTATGTCGGCTCTGCGGACGTTTTCATCGACCGCGCGCTTGGCGCCTGGCGCGAGGCGCGAGAGGATGAGCGGCCGGATGACCATGGAGAGGCCGTTCAAGGCATATGACTATAAGCCCTGCGGCATAGCGGCTGGAAAACGGAGAGGACCCCATGCCAACGATCACGACCGACGACGGCATTGAGCTGACTTACGAATTCGAGGGCGCCGCCGATGCCCCCGTGCTGCTGTTTTCCAATTCGCTCGGCACCGATCTCGGCATGTGGGAGGACCAGCTCGAGGCATTCTCGGCCACCCGCCGGATCCTGCGTTACGACAGCCGCGGTCATGGCCGCTCGGGCGCGCCGAAGGGGCCGTATTCGATCGAGCGGCTGGGCCGCGACGTGCTCTGCCTGATGGATATGCTGGGGCTGGAGAAGGTCGATTATTGCGGCCTTTCCAAGGGCGGCATGGTCGGCATGTGGCTCGGCATCAACGCGGGCGACCGGTTCGGCAAAATGGTCTACGCCAATACCGCCGCGCACATGCCGACGGAAGAGATGTGGCATCACCGGGCCGCGACCGTGCGGGCCAACGGCATGCAGTCTATCGTCGCCGCCGTGGTCAACCGCTGGTTCACCGAAGGCTTCCAGACGCGCGAGCCGGAACGCGTCGCCCGCATCCGGGAGATGATCCTGGCCACCAGTCCGGAAGGCTATGCGGGCTGCTGCGAGGCGATCGCGGCGATGGACCAGCGCGAGGCCATCAAGGCGATCGGGAACCCGGTGCTGGTCATCGCCGGGGCGGAGGACGCGGCAACGCCGCCCGACCATGCCCACCAGATCGCGGAGGCCATCGCCGGGGCCGGCCTCGTCGTCCTGCCCGATGCGGCGCATTTGTCGAACATCGAGCAGCGCGACCTGTTCAACGAGGCGGTGGCGAATTTTCTGGCCGATTGAGGAATGAGGGGGAATATCTTGCGGGGAACCATCGGGGAGAGGGAGTGAATGACCAACGGTTGGAAGGGGGCGCTGGTTGGCGCGCTGACAGCACTGGCCTGGGCGGTGGCGCTGACGGTTGTCGCCGATTCGGCGGAAAAGGCGGCAGGTGGGCCTGCCGCGCAAGTGGAAGAGACGGGCGGGGAACCCGCCGCGCAGGTGGTGGAAGAGACGGAGGGCGGAGCCGCCGCGCAGGTGGAAGAGGGGCGGGCGCTGGCCGAGGCCGAATGCGCCTCCTGCCATGCGGTGGGGGCGGGCGACGAAAGCCCCGTTGCCGAGGCGCCGGCCTTCCGCGATCTCTCCGCACGCTATCCGGTCGAGCAACTGGAGGAGGCGCTGGCGGAGGGCATTGTCACCGGGCATGCCGACATGCCGGAAATCACCTGGGAGCCGGAACAGAGCACGGCGTTCATCGCCTATTTGAAGAGTTTTTGAATTTGCGGGAAATACGAGGAAATTCGAACGCTATTCGACAGAAATTCTAATCGAATGCAAAAGCGTGGCAGCACTCTCGCAAGCGTGCTGATAACACGTTGATTTGAAAAGATATTCGATAAAATACGACTTGTCGTCATGCCATTTGGGCCGAACACTTGTCTCCATCCAGCTTTGGGCGGAGAAAGCACATGGCATGTTCGCAATTGAGTGCGCAGATGCGCGGCTACGGACTGACGACGGCGGAAATCCTCTACCACCTGCCGGACCATCCGGGATTGCTGCAGACCTTCCTGTGGCAGACTTGGGATCTCGCCCCCCGGTTTCCCGAGCTTCGTCGCTTTTTGGACTTCTGGAGCAAGGAGTTGGACGGATCGCTGCATTCCGTCCGCTTCGCCCACAAGGGCGTGATCGGTCCCGCCCGTTGGCGCCATGTCGATGTGTCGATGCTGCTGAACTGAGGTGAAACGACGGCGCTGCGCCGCCTTCCTGCCCTCTCACAGCGTCAGCGCCGTCCCCTCGCGCAGGATCGCCTCCACTTGCGGCGCGAAGCCGGATCCATCGCCGTGCAGCACCAGTCCCGGTCTCAGCCGCATGGGCGCGCGCGACCCGCGAATGCCGCGCACGAGGATGCGGGTCGCATCGTCGCCGGCGCGCGGAAATACAGGGAAAACAGTGATTTGCCCGAACCGACCGGCCGTGGCTGCGAGCACGTCGTCAAGGCCGTCGGCGCGGAAGATCAGCGTCATCGACCCGCCGGAGACGAGCAGGTCGGAGGCTGTCCGGAGCCACGGATCGATCCCGTCCGCAGCCAGCACATGGGCGCCCGCCTTGCCCGCATGCGGGGAGGGGCGGTGGCGGGTGTCGTAAAAGGGCGGGTTCATGATCACATGATCCGCCATGCCGGGCACGAGCCCTTGCGCCTTGCGGGCCCGCCCCTTGGCCGTAATGTCGGCGGCAAGTATTTGAACGCGCTTGGAAAATGCGGCGTTTGCAGGCAGCGTCAGACTTTCGCGGGCAAGCGCGATCAGCGCGTCTTCGCGCTCGACCAGGGTAACTTCCGCCTCCTGCAACCGCGCGGCGGCGCACAGTCCCGCAGCCCCCGCTCCAGCCCCGAGATCGACCACCCGGCCCGTCGTGTCGGAGGCAAGACTGGCGGCCAGCAACACCGCATCGAGCCCGGAACGGTGGTGGCGCGCCTTTGGCTGGAACAGCTCCACCAATCCGCCCAGAAAGGTGTCGCATGTCCGCTCCAGAGGCCCGTCCGCATCGCCGCACGCGGCTTCCGGTTCCTCGTCGCTCACCGGCCCTGTCCCTTCGCGGGCGCCAGTTCGGCACCGAGCCCCGCTTCGTCCAGCAAATCGCGGGCTTCCTCAAGCGCTTCCGTTTCCACGAGAATTCGCCGCGGCAACAGGCCAAGCGAGCCTTCCATCACGCTCATGTGCTGATCCAGCACGAGGAAATGGATACCCGCCTCGCCGAGCAGCGCCTCGACATAGGAGATGGTGACGGGATTGTTCGTCTTGAGCAGCTCTTCCAAGTTCCTGATCCCCGTTTCGCGACGAATCTAGTGCATTGTGTAGCGAATGCGATGGGACGTGGCACCGTGAATGCGACGTCACCCAGACGAACCTTGCGCGAATCGAAGGCGACGATACGGCACCGCCATCGGTGCTCTCCCTCGCACACCCTTGCCAGTTATGACGATTGGCGGATCGGGGCAGCCCGCTCAAACGGCCCGTTTTCTCAGGCGCGTCTTGCCGAGGCGTGCTTTGGGACCTATTGTCCGCGCGGAAATCCAGGATAAGCGGAGAGCAGGCGTGGGCGTGGTCGTGCCATTTGAGGAAAAAGAAGATTCGGCAGGGATTTCCCGGCTGAGCGGGCTCGTCCAGCAGGGCATGGAGGATGTCAACCGGATCATCCTGTCCAAGGCGGGCTCCGATGTGGAGATGATCCCGGAGGTCGCCAACCACCTGATTTCGTCCGGCGGCAAGCGGCTGAGGCCGATGCTGACCATCGCGACCGCGCAGATGTTCGGCTACGAAGGCGCCGGGCATACCCAGCTCGCGGCTTGCGTGGAGTTCATGCACACCGCCACCCTGTTGCATGACGACGTCGTCGACGAAAGCGACATGCGCCGCGGCAAGCTCGCCGCGCGCAAGGTCTGGGGCAATCAGGCGAGTGTGCTGGTGGGCGATTTCCTGCTCGGCCAGGCCTTCCGGATGATGGTCGAGGTCGGCTCGATGGACGCGCTCGCCGTGCTGTCGGACGCCGCCGCCGTCATCGCCGAGGGCGAGGTGATGCAGCTTGGCGCCGCCAAGAACACCGAGACGACGGAAGACGACTATCTCGCCGTCATCCGTGCCAAGACCGCCGCGCTGTTTTCCGCCGCCGCCGAAGTCGGGCCAATCATCGCCGAGGCCAGCGCCGCCCAGCGCGCGGCCTGTCGTTCCTACGGTGTCAATCTCGGGCTCGCATTCCAGCTTGTCGATGATGCTCTGGATTACGGCGGGTCCGCCGAAGCACTCGGCAAGCGCACCGGCGACGATTTCCGCGAAGGCAAGATCACGCTGCCGGTGGTGTTGAGCTATCGTCGCGGCTCCGACGAGGATCGCGCCTTCTGGAAGCGTTGCCTGGAAGAAGGCCAGATCGAAGACGGTGATCTGGAAAAGGCGATCGAGATGATGCGCCATCAGGGCGCCATCGCCGACACGGTTGAACGGGCCCGCCACTACGGCGCGGTTGCCCGTGATGCGCTGGCGCCGCTGCCTGTCGGCGAGCACAAGCAGGCGCTTCTGGAAGTCGTGAACTTCTGCATCGAACGCGTGCACTGAGCGGGGCCGGTTTTTCCGGTTCCACGCGGCATCGCATCCCCTGACCCCGGCTCTCGACCCCGGCCCTCTCCCCATGGGAGAGGGGGCGGATATGCCGGGTTCAGCGGTGTGCCGTTATCTCACCTCTGTCTGGCAGATCCACCAGTCCGGCCGCGCGGCGGCAAGCGCGCCGGCGGCGGCTTTTGCCATTGTCGTATCGGCGAAGAGCGCAAAACAGGAGGCGCCCGAGCCGGACATGCGGGCGAGCAACGAGCCAGGCAACGCTTCCAGCGCCTCCAGCACATCCGCGATGACCGGCGAGGTCTCCAAAGCGGGGGACTGAAGGTCGTTGCGGGTCGTGGCGAGCCAGTCCGTCAGTGCCGACGTGTTGGCAAAACCAGGAAGATCGCCAAGCGGCGGGTTCTCGCGGGTTTTCAATGTTTTGAAGATGGCCGGCGTCGCCACGGCCACACGCGGATTGACGAGCACCAGACCGGCTGCGGGAAGGTTGGCGACAGGGCTCAGAACGTCGCCGATGCCGCTTGCGCGCAAGGGGCGTGAGGCGAGGCACATGGGAACGTCGGCGCCGAGACGGGCCGCAATTTCCGCAATGCGCGGATCGCGGGCATCGAGCCGCCACAGCCGGGAAAGCGCCCTCAGGGCGGCTGCGGCATCGGCCGAACCGCCGCCGATGCCCGAGGCGACCGGCAGGCGCTTTTCCAGGGAGAGTGCCGCGCCGTGCTGTACCTGGAAGGCCGCTTGCAACGCCGTCGCCGCCCGCATCACCAGATTGTCGTCAGCCGGGCCGAGATCGGCGGCGAACGGTCCGCTCACGCTCAGCGACAGCCCGGCGCCGGGGCGGACTTCCAACAGATCCCCGAAGGGCGGGAAGACGACCAGCGTGTCCAGTTCATGATAGCCGTCGGCCCGCCGCCCCGTGACATGAAGGGCGAGATTGACCTTGGCGCGGCCTTCCTCGCGGATGGGGGCGGCGCTATCGGGCGCCGGCTCGCGGGAAGCGGGGGGATCTATGGCAGCAGGCATGGTGCGGTCTCACGAAAGAAAATGGCGGCCGGTGGCCGCCATTGCTTCGTTTCCCATGTTTCGGCGCGCTTGTCACTTCTCGTTCGCGGTGCGCTTGGGAGCGTCCTTGTCGTCGATGCCGCTCTTTTCGAGCCCGAGCTTCAGCTTGCGCTGGATGGTGGCGAGTGCCTCCGCGTCCGGGTCGAGATCGCGGGCATGATTCCACTGGAACGTCGCTTCCAGCTTGCGTCCAACCTTCCAGTAGGCGTCGCCCAGATGGTCGTTGATGGTGGAATCTTCCGGGCGCAGTTCGACCGCACGCTCCAGTTCCTTCACCGCATCGTCGTAGCGGCCGAGCCTGAAATAAGCCCAGCCGAGGCTGTCGACGATGTAGCCGTCGGAGGGGCGCAACTCCACGGCCTTCTTGATCATGTCCAGTGCCTTGTCGAGGTGCATTCCCTTGTCGATCCAGGAATAGCCCAGATAGTTCAGGACCATGGGTTGATCGGGGTAAAGCTCCAGCGCCTTCTGGAAGTCGGCCTCCGCCTCGGGCCAGCGCTCGGTACGCTCCAGCGTGATGCCTCGGAAGTAGAATAGCGTCCAGTAGGCCTTGCCGGGATCCTTGCCGAGCGTGTCGATACCGAGGGTGTAGACCTTGGCGGCATCGGCGAAGAGCTTGTGTCCGCGCAAAACATTGCCCAGCGCCACAACCGCGTCGAGATCCGAAGGGTCGGCGTCGATCAGCTTCATCAGATGAGCGCGCGCCTCGTCGACCTTGTCGAGCGCGTTGTAGTTGAGCGCGATATCGATCTCCACGCCCTTGCGCAGCGGTGAATCCTCGGGCACGCGCTCCAGCGCCGCGATTGCGCGGGCGTGATCGCCGATCTGCTGGAAGAGCTGCGCCAGCGGTATCATTGCCAGCGTCGCCTTGGGATCGAGATAGAGCGCCAGCTGCAGGTAGGCGGCGGGGAACTCGTCGCCGCCGTCACGCCCCAGCGCCGCGCCGATACCGTAGAGCACTTCGGCCGCGCCGGCCTGCGCGGAGGTTGCCAGCGGCGGCGGGGTGCGGCCCTCCTCGATCAAGGTCCGGGTGGTGGCGAGAACGGGATTGCCTTCCGCGGACTTGTCGAACGCGTCGAGAACCGCGAGGGCTTCGTCCTTCTTGCCCGCACGCGCCAGGGCGCGGGCCTGAGCCTCCACGATGCGCACCGAGCTGTCGTCGTCCTTGTAGGCGGCGGCGAACTTGGCGGCGGCTTCGTCACGCCGGTTGGCAAGGTCCAGGATCAGGCCTGCATGATAGGTGCGGAACGTGTCGAACCAGTCCGGGCCTTCAAGTCCATCCAGAACCTTGAGGGCTTCGTCGGTCTTGCCGGCGCCCGCCAGTGCCCAGGCGGACAGAAGCTTGTCGGAGAGTTGCGCCAGCGGCCCGCCGCCGGCCTGGGAGAAGTTCTTGCGCGCGCCGGCGTAGGAGCGTTCCTTCAGCGCGGAGATGCCGAGGGTGAGGCGGCCGAGCAGGTTGTCGCGGTCGACGGCGACCACGCGGTCAGCGAGTTTCAGCGCCTCTTCGGTGTCGCCATTGGCAAGCTTCAGCGTGAAGCTGCGCCCCAGCAGGAACTGGTTGTCGGGATCCTTGGCGAGCGCACGGGCGAAGAAATCGGAAGCGCCGGAAATGTCATGATTGCCGTGGGCGACGAGGGCGGCGAGATAGTTGCCGGAAAGCGTCTGCGGGTAATCCGTGCTGGTTTCGCCCGCCTTCAGTTCGGCACTGGCGAGGCCCGGCACCGCAAGGAGCGGAAGCCCGGCCAAGGCCAGAATGCGAGTAAACCGCAGCGCCGTTCTGGTCCACGACCCCGATTGCGTCGTTGCGCCACTGACACAGATGTTGCGGCGCGCCGTGTTGCGCCGCAGGATGGCGGGCCGGATCGGGTGCTTACTTACCATGATACCTCGCTCGACGCGCGAATCGCGCTTTTTCGCCCATCTTCGATGGCGTGTCAGGATGGCCCTTTTGTGGCCTTGTCGCAAGGAAAGGGCAGGGTAGGGTATATCCCCGATGAATCAGGGATCCAAATCGCCCCTGACGCATTGACAGCCTGACGTGGGGTTTCAGAAAACCCTTGTTTTGTGCGGAGCGACATTGCATGGAGTGCCGGCAGCGGTGATCGTGCGGCCGTTGTGCGGGCCTGCCCGAATGCGGGCCGCAGCGTCGCATGGGTGCAGATAATCGTGGCGTTTCAGGAAGGGCGGACGATGGCCAAGTGGGTCTACAGTTTCGGTGACGGCAAGGCGGAAGGCGCCGCCGACATGCGCAATCTTCTCGGTGGCAAGGGGGCGAACCTGGCCGAGATGTCCAATCTCGGGCTTCCCGTCCCCCCCGGCTTTACCATCACCACCGAGGTTTGCACCGCCTATTACGAGAACGATCACGCCTATCCGGACGAACTGGTGGGTCAGGTCGATGCGGCGCTGGCGGAGATCGGCAAGCTGACCGGGCGCACGTTCGGCGATCCGGCAAACCCGCTGCTCGTCTCGGTGCGCTCGGGCGCGCGCACCTCCATGCCGGGCATGATGGACACGGTCCTCAACCTCGGCCTCAACGACGAGACGGTGAAGGCGCTGGAAGCCGAATCGGGCGATGCGCGCTTCGCCTATGACAGCTACCGCCGCTTCATCCAGATGTATTCCGACGTGGTTCTGGGCGTCGAGCATCAGTCGTTCGAAGAGATCCTGGAGATCTTCAAGGAAAACAACGGCTACTCGCTCGACACCGAGCTTTCCGCCGACGACTGGAAGACGATCATCGAGCGCTTCAAGGCACTCGTGGCTGAGGAACTCGACGATCCGTTCCCGCAGGACCCCAAGGCCCAGTTGTGGGGCGCGATCGGTGCGGTGTTCGGCTCGTGGATGAATGCGCGGGCCAAGACCTATCGCCGCCTGCACGACATTCCCGCCTCCTGGGGCACCGCCGTCAACGTTCAGGCGATGGTCTTCGGCAACATGGGCGATACATCGGCCACGGGTGTTGCGTTCACCCGCGATCCGGGGACCGGCGAGAGCGCGCTCTATGGCGAGTTTCTGGTCAACGCGCAGGGCGAGGATGTGGTCGCGGGTATCCGCACACCGCAAAACATCACGGAAGCCGCGCGGCTCAAGGCCAGGTCCGACAAGCCGTCGCTGGAGACGGTGATGCCGGCAGCCTTCGCCGAGTTCTCCAAGATCTGCCAGGCGCTTGAATCCCACTATCGCGACATGCAGGACATGGAATTCACCATCGAGCGCGGCAAGCTGTGGATGCTGCAGACGCGCTCGGGCAAGCGCACGGCGCGCGCCGCACTCAAGATCGCCGTGGACATGGCGAATGACGGGCTGATCACGCGGGAAGAGGCGGTGATGCGGGTGGGGGCGGGCGCGCTCGACCAGCTGCTCCACCCGACCATCGATCCCGCCGCCAAGCGCGATATCGTGGCGACCGGCCTGCCGGCCTCGCCAGGTGCGGCGTCCGGCCAGCTCGTCTTCACCTCCGAAGAGGCGGTGGAAGCGGCGGCGGCCGAACGCAATGTCATTCTGGCGCGCGTGGAAACGAGCCCGGAGGACATTCACGGGATGCATGCCGCGCAAGGCATCCTGACGACGCGCGGCGGCATGACGAGCCACGCGGCGGTGGTCGCGCGCGGCATGGGCAAGCCCTGCGTCTCCGGTGTCGGCTCGATCCGTATCGACTATCGCGCGGGCACGCTGACAGTGGCCGGGCGCACCTTCAACAAGGGTGACATCATCACCATCGACGGCTCCACCGGCCAGGTGCTGGCGGGCGAGGTGGCGATGCTGAAGCCGGAACTGACCGGCGATTTCGGCACGCTGATGGAGTGGGCCGACGGGGCGCGGCGGATGGAGGTGCGTGCCAACGCCGAGACGCCGAACGATGCGCGTACCGCGCGCGAATTCGGCGCCGAGGGCATCGGGCTGTGCCGTACCGAGCACATGTTCTTCGATGAGGACCGCATTCTCGCCATGCGCGAAATGATCCTGGCGGAGACCTCCGAGGGCCGCCGCACGGCTCTCGCCAAGCTTCTGCCGATGCAGCGTCAGGACTTCACCGAGCTGTTCGAGATCATGCACGGGCTGCCGGTCACTATCCGCCTGCTCGATCCGCCGCTGCACGAGTTCCTGCCGCACACGGACGAGGAGATCGCCGACGTCGCCAATGCGATGGGCGTGGATGCCGAGCGGTTGCGCCGGCGCGCGCACACGCTGTCGGAATTCAATCCGATGCTCGGCCATCGCGGCTGCCGTCTGCTCATTTCCTACCCGGAAATCGCGGAAATGCAGGCCCGCGCCATCTTCGAGGCGGCGATTGCGGCCGGCAAGTCGACCGGGGCGCCGATCGAGCCTGAGGTCATGGTGCCGCTGGTCGGCATCAAGGCCGAGCTCGATGTGGTCAAGGCGCGCATCGACGCGGTCGCCCAGGAAGTGATGGAGGAAAGCGGCACGACGATCGTCTACCAGGTCGGTACGATGATCGAGCTGCCGCGCGCGGCGCTCAAGGCGGACGACATCGCCCAGTCGGCCGAGTTCTTCTCCTTCGGCACCAACGATCTCACCCAGACCACCTTCGGTATCTCGCGTGACGACGCGGGATCGTTCCTGGGCGACTATCAGCAGCAGTCGATCATCGAGCAGGATCCGTTCGTCTCGCTCGATCAGGAAGGCGTCGGCGAGCTGGTCCGGATCGGTGCCGAGCGTGGCCGCAAGACCCGGCCCGGCATCAAGATGGGCATCTGCGGCGAGCATGGCGGCGACCCGTCCTCCATCGGCTTTTGCGAGACGGTCGGCCTCGATTACGTGTCCTGCTCGCCCTACCGCGTGCCGATCGCCCGTCTCGCTGCCGCCCAGGCCGCGCTGAAGGCGAAGAACAAGGGCTGAGGAGCGTTTTCTGCGGAAGCCGTCATTCGGCAACGTCGCCCCGGACGCGGTGCAGCCCGAACGCTGCCTCGCGGATCCGGGATGACGCCGGCGGACTTGGGACGCGGCGGCTCGGGTCGCCCGAGCCGTGCATCTGACTATGGTCGAACCCGGGGGGACTGCGTGACGCTGCCTGAGCGGATCGCCACGATAGAAGCGGTGAGGGCCGGTGGAAAGCCGGCGCTCGCCCGCGCGCTCGCGGCAATCGAGACCGCCGAGGGCAGCGATACGCTCGCAAAACTGCTCGATGAGGCCACCGCCAGCGCCAGGGCGCATGTGCTTGGCCTGACCGGCCCGCCGGGTGTCGGCAAGTCGACGCTGATGCGCGCACTGATCGCGCAGGCGCGCGCCGAGGGGCGGACGGTCGCCGTCCTCGCCGTCGATCCTTCCTCGCAACGAACCGGCGGCGCGCTTCTGGGCGACCGCACGCGGCTCGCGACAGATCCGGAAGACGACAAGCTCTTCGTACGCTCCATGGCCGCGCGCGACAGGCTGGGCGGGCTTTCCGACCATGCGGTGGCCGCCGCCGTGCTGATGCGGGCCGTGGCCGATCTCGTCATCGTGGAGACGGTCGGCATCGGCCAGTCGGAGGCGGACGTCGCGAGCGTCGCCGATACCGTGGTGCTGTGCATCCAGCCGGGGTCGGGCGACAGTCTGCAATTCATGAAAGCCGGCGTGATGGAACTGCCGGACGTGGTCGCCGTGACCAAGGCCGACATGGGCGAAAAGGCGCGGCGCGCGCTGGCCGACGTGGAGGGTGCGTTGTCACTGACCGGCGCTCGCCCGGGCGGCTGGAAAGCACCTGTGGTGCTGGTTTCGGCGACGGCGGGAACCGGGCTTGGCGATCTGGCGCGCGCGATCGACGCTCATCGCAACTGGCTGACGGACGGGGCGCGCCTGGCGGCTCATCGCAGGCGTCAGGCGCATGACTGGATCGAGGATGCCCTGCGCCAGCGTTGGGGGCGCAAGGGACTTGCATTGCTCGGGGAGGCGACCCTCGATGCAACGCGGCCGTTCAACGCGATCCGCCAGCAGGACCTGAGGTTGCAGGCTTGCTGGCACCAGCCGTGATGCCGTCTCGCGCTCGGGGGTGATTTCCTTGCCCGTGTGCAAGGTGTGGGCATCGGTTCGTCTATGCTATTTATATATATAATACAGACATTGTAATAAACGTATATATCATTGCCAATACGTATGTGTGAATCAATGCATTATTAAGAATAAAGCCCCAAGTTCTCGGAGGATTGCCGTAGAAGGGGCTGTTATGTCGATGCTTTCACGAATTCCCATTTCCCTGCGTATGGCGCTCTTGTGCATTGTACCGATGCTCGGTCTTGTCTTCTTGGGCGTGCAGCAACTATACGGCTTGCGCCATGCGGCCGAACAGGAAGAGGTGATCTCGCGCGTCGCGAAACTCACGCCGTTCATTTCCGGGCTCGTCCACGAGCTGCAGAAGGAACGGGGGACGTCCGCCGGCTTCATCGGCGCGAAGGGGGCCAAGTTCAAACAGGATCTGGAGAAGAGGCGCGCCGATACCGACGCCGCGTTGAAAAGCTTCAATGAGGCCATCCCGGCGGCCACAGGCAGTCTCGCCTATGCGGGGTTCGCGGAGCCCTTCAACCGCGCGAAGACGGAGCTGGAGCAGCTTGGCCAGACGCGCGCCCAGGTCGATGGCCTCGGCTTGTCGGTGGGCAAGATGGCGGGTTACTACACGCCGCTCATCGCCAATCTTCTGGCGACCATCGAGAGCGTTTCCGAGATTGCGGATGACGGACATCTGGTGAGCGATCTGGTCGCGTTTTCGTCGATCCTGCAAGGCAAAGAGCGCGCCGGTATCGAACGTGCAATGGGGGCCAACGGATTTGGTGCGGGCGCGTTTTCACCCGAGATCTTCCGTAACTTCGTTGGACTGGCAGACCAGCAGAAGGCCTATTTCGATTCCTTCTTCAACTATTCTCCCGGTGACGGCGTGGCGGAATTGAAGAAGGTTCTGGCAAGCGAAGAGAACAAGGTCGTGCAGGACATGCGTGCCCTTGCCTATGCCACTCTTGGAAAGGGTGACCTTTCTTCAGTGAGCGGGCCGCAATGGTTCGAAGCCGCGACCCGGCGCATCGACGGACTGAAGCAGGTGGAGGATACGCTTGCCAACGATGTCATCGCCGACGCCCATGCCGTTGTGGTGCGGGCCAACGCGAAATTCACGACACTTTTGAGCGTGATGTCGCTCATTCTGATCGTGGTCGCCGTCCTGTGCTTCCTCGTCGTCCGTTCGATTTCGAAGCCGCTTGGCCGGCTCTCCGATGACATGGAACGGCTGGCTGAAGGCGATGCCGAAATTGAAGTGGTGGATCGGGATCTTCACGATGCGATCGGCCACATGGCGCGCGCGGTCGAGGTGTTTCGGGAAAACGCCGTCGCAAAGAAGGCGCTGGAAACCGAAGCGGAGAAGAAGGCCGAACGCGACGCGGAGCACAAGAAGGAAATGATGCTGAGCCTCGCCAACGAGTTCGAGTCGGTGATCGGCGAGATCATCGTCGCGGTGAGCGAAAACACCCGCGACCTGCGCGAAGCCTCGCAAAGCATGTCGGCCATGGCGGAGGAAACCTCCAACCAGTCCACAGCGGTCGCCTCGGCATCCGAACAGATGGCCGGCAACGTGCAGACGGTTGCCAGTGCCACGGAAGAAATGGGCAGTTCTGTCGAGGAGATCGGACGTCAGGCGCAGGTGTCTTCCGACAAGGCGGAGACGGCGGCTCAGGCGGCTCAGGCATCCGTCGGTCAGGTTCAGGCGCTCTCCGGCTCGGTGCAGAAGATCGGCGATATCGTCGGGCTGATCCAGGCGATCGCGGAACAGACGAACCTGCTGGCGCTCAACGCCACGATCGAGGCGGCGCGCGCGGGCGAAGCCGGCAAGGGTTTCGCCATCGTCGCCGCCGAGGTCAAGGACCTGGCGACGCAAACCTCCAAGGCGACGGAGGAGATCAGTTCCCAGATCGCGGAAATCCAGAGCGAGACGCAATCCTCGGCCGCGGCGATCGAGACGGTCACGACGCTTATCGACGATTTGAACAGCCTTGCGACGTCGATCGCTGCCGCGGTCGAGGAGCAGGGGGCGGCGACGCGCGAGATCTCGGCAAATATTCAGCAGGCGGCTCAAGGCAGCGAACAGGTGGCGGGCAATATCGCGGGTGTTGGAGAGGCGGCCAGCGAATCCAGCACCGCATCGCTCAAGGTTCTCAACCTCGCCGACACGGTTGCCACTCATACCCGGGAGCTGCGCGAGAGGACACACAGCTTCCTCGAGCGCGTGCGCGCCGGATAGGGAGCGATCCCTCCACCGTCATCACCCGGCTCTGTCCGGGTGATCCACCTTGCCGAGCTTGCGAGCTTCCCCGATTGTCCAATCCCACTGGCGGTGTTTTCGGTCGTGCCGCTGCTGGACAAGACGTCTGTCCGCGATAAGGTCCTGCGCAAACCTGGCGGAGGAAAGCTCATGGCGCAGATGGCCGATATCGCATTTCTGGGAACGGGGCTGATGGGCGCGCCGATGGCGCGGAGGCTTCTGGCGGCGGGGCACCGGGTCACGGTGTGGAACCGCACGCCCGCCAAGGCCGAGGCGCTGGCCGGCGACGGTGCGCGGGTGGCACCGAACCCGGCGGATGCCGTGGCGGATGCCGCTATCGTCATCACCATCGTCAGTGATGCGGCCGCCGTGACGGATCTCTATTTCACACAAGGTGCGGTCCAGGCGGCGCGGGGGGGTGCGCTTTTCATCGACATGAGTTCCATCCAGCCATCGGTCGCGCGCGATCTGGCGGCAAGGCTCGCGGATGCGGGGCGGAGAGCGATCGATGCGCCGGTTTCCGGCGGGACGCCGGGGGCGGAGGCGGGAAGTCTCGCGATCATGGCCGGCGGGGGTGAAGACGATATCGAACAGGCGCGGCCGGTTCTTGAGGCGATGGGCCAGGTGACCCGCGTGGGGCCGCATGGCGCCGGCCAGCTTGCCAAGCTCTGCAATCAGGCGATCGTCGCGATCTCCATCGGCGCCGTTAGCGAAGCGCTCTATCTGGCGGAGAAGGGAGGCGCCGATCCGGCCGCGGTGCGCGAGGCGATCCGCGGCGGGTTCGCCGAAAGCCGGATTCTCGATCTGCACGGAGCGCGGATCGTGGCGCGTGACTGGCGGCCGGGCGGGCCGTCGACATTGCAACTGAAGGATCTCGACAACGTGCTGGCGGCGGCGCAGGAGGCCGGCGTCGATCTGCCGCTGTCGCGGCAGATGCGGGAGCGCTATCACTCACTGGTGCATGAACTGGGAGGGGCTGACCTCGACCACAGCGCGCTCTATCTGGAACTTGAGGCGCGCAATCTCGCTTCCACCTGATTGCAGCAACATGCCCTGGCCGTCCACGCGAAGAGGCAGTGAGAAAGATGAATATCGGCACCGCCGCCCGGCAGACCGGTCTGCCGGCCAAGACCATCCGCTATTACGAGGAAATCGGCCTGATCGCTCCCGAGCGCCAGGCAAACGGTTATCGCGACTATGGTGACGAACATGTCCACAAGCTGCGCTTTCTGCGCCGCGCCCGCTCGCTCGGGTTCGGCATCGAGGATTGTCGCCAGCTGCTGTCGCTCTACGAGGATCGCGGCCGTGCGAGTTCCGATGTCAAGCTTCTGGCTCAGCAACGGATCACGGAAATCGACGCCAAGCTGGAGGAGTTGACCTCCTTGCGCGACACGCTCGCCCGCCTGATTCATGCCTGCCACGGAGACGAAAGGCCGGATTGTCCGATCCTGAACGAGATCGCCGGCGACGCGTGAAGGCGATCCCGCTTGCCGAGATCCCGCTTGCCGAAATCGCAATGCCGATCTTATCCGTACGAGCGGGCCATCGCGGTGTCGCTCGCTGTCAGATCGGCATGGCTGCGTTCCACGTCCAGGCGTGCGGTGATCTCCTCGGCCGTGACAGGCCTTGAAAACAGATAGCCCTGGAGCTGGTCGCAGCCCGACGCCTGCACGAAGCGGTGCTGGCCTTCGGTCTCGATGCCCTCGGCGGTAACCTTCATGCCGAGCGCATCGGCGAGGGCCACCAGCGTGTGGACGATGGCGGCGGCTTCCGGCTCGCTCTCCACCGCGGTGATGAAGGAGCGGTCGATCTTGAATTTGTCGAAGGCGAAGCGGCGCAGGTAGCTGAGCGAGGAATAGCCCGTGCCGAAATCGTCGAGCGCGATGCGCACGCCGATATGGCGAAGGCTCTCGAAGATGCGCGCGGCAGACTCGATGTGGTCCATGACCACGCTCTCCGTCACCTCCACCTCGAAACGACGCGGGTCGAACGCCTCCTCCTGCAGGATCAGGTGCAGGACGCGGGCGAACTCGGGGTGGCGGATCTGCGCGGGCGAGACGTTGACGGCGACCGACAGGTCCGGCCAGGCATGGCCATCGCGGCAGGCGGTCCGGATCACCCAGGCGCCCACCTGCCAGATCAGGTCGCTGCGCTCCACGATCGACATGAAATGATAGGGCGTCAGGAGGCCCTTTTCCGGGTGCCGCCAGCGGATCAACGCCTCCACGCCGAGCGTGGTGCGGCCATCCGCGCTGACCTGCGGCTGGTAGAGAAGCTCGAACTGGTCCTCCTCCAGCGCCTGGCGCAACTCGCGTTCCATCTGCTGGGACAGGCGGATCTCGTCGCCCATGCTCTCCTGAAACAGGACGTAGCGGCTGCGCCCTTCCGCCTTGGCCCGGTAGAGCGCGATATCGGCCCGGCGCAACAGTTCCGCCGGCGCGTGGGTGTCGCTGTCCGCGATGACGAGACCCATGGAACAGGAAGAATGAAGCCATTGTTCATCGATCGAGAAAGGCTTTGCGATGGTCGCCTCGATCGTGCGGCAGACATCGATGATCGTGGCAGGGTCCGTGCGTCCAGTGACGAGCAGGGCGAATTCGTCGCCCGAGATGCGCGATACAAGATCACCCGGGCCGATGGCGGACTGGAGCCGGCGCGCGACCGCCTTGATCAACTCGTCGCCCGCCTGGTGGCCGAGCGTGTCGTTCACTTCCTTGAAGTAGTCGAGATCGACGTAGATCAGCCCGACCAGTTCGCCCTCCACCCCCACCGTTTCCAGCGCCTCGGACAAGCGGCGGGAGAAGAGCTGGCGGTTGGGGAGCTGGCTGAGATCGTCATGCAGCGCGCGGTGGCGCGCGAGCGCTTCGGAGAAGGCGAGGCGGACGGTCGAGACATGGGTATGTCGCAGCACGCCGACCGCGAGGATCAGCAGCACCAGCATGGCCAGCACCATCATCGGGCTGGCCTCGTCCAGCATGGAGGTGCCGTGCCGGCTCGGTGTCCAGGAGAGCCAGCCGATGGGCCGGCTGGAACCGTTGTAGAGCGGCAGTGTGCTGGGGGGCATCGTATCGCCCGTGGCGGCACCCTCGAAGGTCAGGTTGGAAAGCCGATTGAGATTGCCGATCCGGTGCAGGCTCGCCATATCGATGCGGCGGGCATTGATGACCACACTGGGCGGACCAGCGATCAGGCGTGTCGTGTCGTTGACGGGCACGATCGCCATGACGGTGACGAAGGCGAGCCTCGTGTCGATGATCTCGAAGGCGGAATCGTAGATCGCCTGGATGTGCTTGCGATAATCGGGGGCGAAAGTGGTGCCGCCCGCGCCGTCGGATGCGACGGTCCTCTCATACTCGCCCTGCACGTTGTCCATCATCCGCCGAAGGCTGTGCGCAAGACCGGGGCTGACTATGGTTTCAGCCGAATAGGTACCGGTGCCGGCGATGTAGCGAAGGCTATGATCGGGCGCCATGATCGCCACGAGGGTGTCATTCGTGGCGGTGGCCAGACGCTGGGAGATGCGGTGTTCGACCCAGAAGCGGTCGAAGTTCGCATGGGCGTGGAGATACGCGGCATCGTTGACGGCGAACGTCTCTATTTCCTTTGCGACGCGCTCCCGCTCGACCTCCAGCGCGTTGCGCAGCAGCCCGCGTTCGTAGCGGATCATCGACTGGTCGGTCTTGCTGGCGGCCCAGTACAGTCCGCCAAGCGCGATCAACAGGGCGGCGATCATCAATCCGGCGATGGAACAGGTGATGCGAAGGCTCTGCCCGCGGTGCATTCTGAGCTGCTCGCGCGGCGGCTTGATTTCTGTCTGTTCTGGAAATTCTCGCACCGTTTCGTCAGGCCCCCGCGGTCCGCGATCTCGATTTTCGAGATTTTCTTCTTTGCGAAGAATCCGGTGATACTGGTTCGTCTTCCCCATGTTCGAAATTTATAATTGAAAGTATTAAGCATTTCTGAGCATGAGAGATTTTTCCAGGTTTCGTTACGAGTAGTTGAGATACTTCGCTATTGCGTGATTTCAAAAATCTTGAATTTGATACGGGGGATAGACCGAGCGGCCGGTTCCGCAATGCAACTGTCCGTGGCCATGAGATTTCTCCTCGCCACGACAGCCGGTCCGGCGAAGCTTCAAGGGGAAGGGCCGGGCGTGCGATCGGCTTTCGAGCGCGGCACCAGGCGCATGCCTGGACGTGGCGGTTTCAATGAACCCGGCGGCGTGCGCGCTATCGTCGCTCGTGTTCAGATGAGCTGGAGACCACGGAAGCTGACGTGACCGGCGCGGCCGACGATGATGTGATCGTGCAGCTCGATCCCCAGCGGCTTGGCGACCTCGGCGATCTGGCGGGTCATCTGGATGTCCGCGCGTGAGGGCGTCGGGTCGCCGGAAGGATGGTTATGGACGAGGATGATGGCGGAGGAGGAAAGCTCCAGCGCCCGCTTCACCACCTCACGCGGATAGACGGGGGTATGGTCCACCGTTCCGGTCTGCTGCACCTCGTCGGCAATCAGTCCGTTCTTCTTGTCGAGAAACAGGATGCGGAATTCCTCGCGCTCGGAATAGGCCATCGCCGAGCGGCAATAGTCGAGGACCGAACTCCAAGAGGTCAGCAGCTTGCGCTCGGAGATCTGGCCCCGGGCAAAGCGCAGGGCGGCGGCGTGCACCGCCTTCAGATCGTCGATCGCCGCATCGCCGATGCCGCTCACCTCCTTCAGTCGGGAGCGCGGGGCGGCGAGGACTTCGGCAAACGAGCCGAAGCGGGTCAGCAGCGCCTTGGCGATGGGCTTGGTGTCCTGGCGCGGCAGAGGGCGGAAGAGCAGCAGTTCCAGAAGCTCGTAGTCTTCCAGCGCGCTCGCGCCGCGTTCGCGAAAGCGCGCCTTCAGCCGCTGGCGATGGCCAAGATAGTGGGGCCGTGCCGCGGCATCCATTTCCGAAAATCCGTCCGCTTCGTCCGTCATTGCCCGCCCGCTTCAACCGCATTTTCCCATGCGTCATTTTCCGCATGGTAGCCGGTCGTGCGCAGACGTCCAGAAGCAAGAAGGGCACGGAAGCGAATGACCACGCTTCCGTGCCCTTCCGCATACAGGGATTGAGCGGGAGGAGGGGACCTCGCGTCAACTCACCTGCAGCGGCGGCTTGTCGAGGCCCTTGGGGGAGAGTGTGAAGATCTCGTACCCGTCCTCGGTCACACCGATGGAATGTTCGAACTGGGCCGACAGCGAACGATCGCGCGTGACCGCCGTCCAGCCGTCGGAAAGCACCTTCACCGGCGGGCGGCCCAGATTGACCATCGGCTCGATGGTGAAGATCATTCCAGGCTTCAGCTCCGGGCCTTCCCCCGGGCGACCATAATGCAGGATGTTCGGCATGTCGTGGAAGATCCTGCCGACGCCATGACCGCAGAAATCGCGCACGACGGAACAGCGTTCGCCTTCCACATATTCCTGAATCGCGGCGCCGATGTCGCCGGTGGTGGCCCCGGGCTTCACGGCGGCCATGCCGCGCTGGAGCGACTCGTAGGTAACGTCGATCAACCGTTCGGCCGCGCGCTTGATGTTGCCGACCGCGTACATGCGGCTGGAATCGCCGTACCAGCCGTCGAGAATCAGCGTCACGTCGACATTGACGATGTCGCCTTCCTTCAGCGGCTTCTCGTTGGGGATGCCGTGACACACCACATGGTTGATCGACGTGCATGTCGACTTGGTGTAGCCGCGGTAGCCGAGCGTGGCGGGCAGGACACCATTGTCCCGGGCGAAGGTGAAGACGAAATCGTCGATCTCGTTTGTCTTCGTGCCCGGCCTGATCAGGTCGACCAGCCCGTCGAGACAGCGCGCAGTCACCTGTCCGGCGGCGTGCATGGCCTCGAAATCGGCCTTTTCGTAGAGCCTGATCTGGCCCGTGTTCTTGAGCGGCGCGGAGGACGCCTCGACATAGCTTACCATTGCAAATCCCGTTCCGCCCGAAGGCGGTCTGTCCCTGGAGGCGGGCCGTGCCGGGCACCGACCGAGCCTGAGTGCGCGCGCCCCGCTTCGGATCCGTTCCCTTGCCGTACCGCCCGGGGGCGTGTCCTTGCGCATTGCGCGGATGTTTCCCCTGGCATATTCCGATCGCGTCGAATCGACCAGACTGGCAATTATGACCGTCTCAACCTTGATCAACGGTTGCCGTGCGCAGTCAGTCGTCATCGATACGTCATCGACGTTCCCTTTCATATATCCCGTCTTTGCGCGGATTTCAGTGGTTGTGTTGGAAAAAGTTAGCCATGCGAAGAAAGAGCCCGGTTTTCGGCCATGCCAGCAAGCACACGTGATACCGCCTTCCGCAACGACGCCTTCGGCACGTTGCGCCCCGGCCCCTTTCGCCGCCTTGTCATTGGCGCGACGAGGCGCTTGCCGGAAGGCTGGGCCGGGCGACGGCTGGCATTGCTGCTCAGGCGGTTCGGGCTCGCCTTTCTGAACCATCCGCTCGACGTCACGGTCTTTGGCGCGGCGATGCGGCTTCATCCCTTCGCCAACGTGTGCGAACGCCGGGTGCTGTTCACGCCGCAGTTCTTTGACGCGGAGGAGCGCGCGCTGCTCGCCGCCCATATTCGCTCCGACATGGTCTTCGTCGATATCGGGGCGAATGTCGGCATCTATTCGCTTTTCGTCGCCGGTCTCGTCGGGCCCGAGGCCCGTATCGTGGCGGTGGAGCCACAGCCCGCGCTGTACGACCGTCTGATGCACAACATCGCCTTCAATCCGCGCATCCCCATCGAGGCGGTCCCGGTCGCGGTGACCGACCGGGACGGTGCGGTGCGGCTGTTTCTCGATCCGCACAACGAGGGACAGGCGAGCATCCGCTTCATCATGACAAGCGAGATGGAGACGATACAGATCAACGTCCCCTCGCGCTCGCTGTTGTCGCTTCTGCGCGCTCACGGGCTTTCCCGCGTCGATGCTATGAAGCTCGACGTGACCGGTGCGGAGGACATCATTCTGGGCCGGTTCCTGGACGAGGCGCCGCAAGCGCTGTGGCCGCGTGTGATCATCATGGAGAACACGCCGCAACGCTGGCAGGAGGACTGCGTCGCGATGCTGAAGGCGCACGGCTGGCGGGTGGTTCAGGAAACGCGGATGAACGTCTTCATGGAACGCGAGGACGGAGTGCCGGTGATGGAGATCGAGCCGGAGTCGGAGCCCGAGATGATGAAAGCCTGAGGGGGAGGCGAGGGAGGACGGGAGCCGGAGCGGCGGAATTGCCGCGACGCGAGACGCCGCACCATTCCTACTACCGGTTGAACCTCGCCTGTCGCCGCCATATGTCTCGTCGCAAGACTGCTTCAGATTCCAGGACGTATACGATGTTGCGTTTCACTCCCAAAGACCCTGATCTGGCCCGCTTTTTCCTGGCCCACACCTTGCGCTACTACATGCAGCCGCTGCGCGCGCGCGACGTTCCGGAATTCGTGGAGGAAATGAAAAGCCGCCTGGGGCTTGAAGGCCTGTCGCGCACCGGAGAGGGCAAGCCGGCGGGATATATCGGCACGCAGGATGATCCGGAGATGCACCCGATCTACTGGAACCGTTAGGGGGGTGCTCTTCTGCATGCGTGGCTCGGCAAGGGGCTCGCGCGATGACGCGTTTACGGAATATGTCTGTGCCTTGCCAGGGGGCAGGGCATTCCCCCTCAAATTCGCCAACTGCGACTTGAACCCGCCCGCGCGGCAAGCTACTCGGTAGCTGTCGCAGCGCTTTTCGCGGGCGTGGCGGAACTGGTAGACGCAAGGGACTTAAAATCCTTCCAGTACCAGTTCGAATCTGGTCATGGGCACCATAATATCAATAAGTTAGATAGATTTCGCCGATCATTTTTCGCCGTTTCTGACTTACACATCTGTTACACAGTCTGGTAGAATAAGTGCCGGAACGTGAGGATGAGAGTCAGAACATGGAAAAGCACACCATCTTGGGCGGAAAAGTGAGCGTCTACCGGCGGGAAAACAGCCGGAAATGGCAGTGCTCTACCTATCTCAAGCAGAAGAACTGGAGGGTCAGCACGGGCGAAGAGAGCCTCTCGCTGGCGAAGGAGTTCGCGGAGGACTGGTTCTTCCGCATGAAAGCGAAAGAGAAGGGCGGCGGCCTGAAGGACGAGCGGACTTTCAAGGAGGCGGCGACCCGCTACCTGGAGGAGTACGATGTCATAACAGGCGGGACACGGAACCGGGTCTACGTCGCCGGGAATGAGCGCCGATTGCGGCTCTACCTGCTGCCATTCTTTGGAGAGCTCGGCTTGTCGGAGGTCACCGCTGGCAAGGTGCAGGAGTACCGCGTTGCGCGGTACCATATGTCGCCCGAAGGAAAGCGGCCCGCCAAAAACACCCTCCACCAGGAGACCGTCACGCTTCGGCAGGTCCTCAAAACCGCTATCCGGCACGGCTGGCTCACCCATCTGCCGGATCTGTCAATGCCGTATCGCTCAGCGGAGAAGATCTCGCACCGTGCCTGGTTCTCTCCAGATGAATACAAACAGCTTTACACCGCCACGCGAAAACGTGCCGAACGGCACCGCGATGGGCGGTATCAGTGGCATGCTGAACAGCTGCACGACTACGTCCTGTTTATGGCCAATACAGGCCTGCGACCCGACGAAGCCAAACGGCTTCAGTATCGGGACGTCGAAATTGTCGAAGATGAGGAAACGAACGAGGTTATCCTCCTCATTCAGGTCCGGGGCAAACGCGGCGTCGGCTACTGCAAGAGCACGGCGAACGCTGTTCATCCCTTCGAGCGGTTGCTCAAACGCAACCTGCCCAAGCCGGACGATCCGGTCTTTCCGGGCAATCACGTGATCATGTTTAACGCGATCCTGGACGAAGAAGGGCTAAAGTTCGATCGGGAAGGCAACCGCCGCACCGCGTACAGCCTGCGACACACCTACATCTGCCTACGTCTGATGGAGGGTGCCGATATTTACCAGATCGCCAAAAACTGTCGCACCAGTGTGGAGATGATCGAGAAATATTATGCCTCGCACATTTCCACGAGCATCAGCGCGGCGGCCGTAAACGTGCGGCGCAAGGCGAAGTCTAAGAGGCAGATTGTTGAGCATGCGAAGCGGAATGCGCATCGGCTCTGAATAGTAAGAAGTGCGCAGACATATGGATTAATTAATTTTGAGCCGTCTAAAGTTGTTCTCGAATTGATGGCGGCTTCGTGCCCTCATTCCGGCTTTTGAGCCCTTAATTTCAATCGCTTGAGAGCAGACATCATTCACGATCAGGGCGGTTCACGGATTGTGCTTTTAGCATAGACAAGGGTCCCGAAACTTGTTCCGGTGATTTCCTTACTCGAAAATAGTAAATCCCGCAACGACCTCACCATCGGCGGGGTCGTAGACCACGGCCACCTCATGCCTAGCCCGGGTGAGACCGACATAAAGTTTTGCGCGGGTTTCTGCCTTCAAGGCCGATTGGGTATTCTTCAGCCAGGCCATCATCTCCTTGGTGGGATAGATAATGACGCGGTCGAAACCGAGGCCCTTGGACCGTCCAAATGTTAGCGCTGGTAGATCGGTAGATGCGATCTTGACGTTCGAACTCCATCGGAGCTGTACCGGTCGTCTCGTCTTGAGATAGCGGGGAAGATCCTTTCGTCGGACGATGAAGAGGCCCGCATAAACAGGCACCGGTTGCCTGCAACCGGTGCATTTGCAAGCAGTCGCAGCAGTCAATTTTGGATATAGCTTCGACGACAATTCGCAGATAGCGTTGCTATTGCGGTGCGATGTCACGAGGCTGGTCACATCGATATCGCATGCGACTTTTCGGGGAAGTTTTTCCCGAATAAAGTCGGCAATGCCGCCGTCCCTGTATTTCTTAAGACGGGCCTCCAGATGGGTGACATAGGTGACCTGTCGGGGATCCCCCACCATGACGACGTTGGCAGGGCTCTTGAAGAGCGCCGTCAAAATGTCGAGGTCGTGGCCCGCCAGATCCTGCACCTCATCCACGAGAATAAAGGGATATATATGGGAAAGCCGCTCGATGACAGCGCCGTCCGATGCCTCGTTGCACCGTATCACAAGCCTCGACAATTTGTCTGAATAGACGCGATCTCGGCGGTCGAAGTAGCAGCGCCTGAAATCTTCCTCACCCCAGTACATGGGACGTCCTTGCCGGTCGCGACCGCGAAGACCTGATCTCTGCGAGACCAGAATCATGCCAGCGACATCCCAATCGAACAGCTTGCCCTGAAAGGGTTTGATGCCGTGCTCGATCAGCAGACTGAACCAGGTCTGTATATGCACGTTGCCTGGAACGGATCCGTGGATTTCGAAGAATTTGCGCCGGATCTCTTCTTCATTCGATTCAGTATAGGTGGTGATGAGGACGCGACTATTCTCGACAGCAAGCGCCTGCCTAACGAGATAGGTGGTCTTGCCTGAGCCTGCCGCAGCTATGACGAGCTTGTTCGGCCCCATCATTTAGCGATCGCGTCCAGAATATATTGCGGGTAGTCGATTTTGGTCGCTGCCGAAAAAACGGCAAGCGCACACTCGGTCTTGTTGTTCTTCATGTGACGATGAAGGTCATCGAGATCATAGCTTTTGCCGAACAGCTTGTTGAATGTCTCTACATTATTCGATTTGACCAGCTTCGGCTCGAGGGTGTTGTAGTTGAAGGGCTTGCTGCCGATCACCAGATCACCCTTATCCACTACGGGATCATAGCAAATTTTAATATGACCGACATCCTCGTATTTGGCATACTTCTTTTTAAGCGCAGCAACATCACCGTCATTGTCGGTCACAACTACGACGGGGATCTTCAGTGCCGTCGCCAATTCGAGAAAACGCAGGAATGAAAGCCCAACTGAGATAACATCGATTTCGTCGTCGATCGGCAACTTTCCCGCGTTGGCATCCATGTAGGCCCGCTGGACGATCAGTTCGTCCGCATCGCCCTCGACAAGGATCGACTTTTGCGAAAGCACGAGACGCAGGGTGTCATAACCAGGCAGCTTATGGAAGAAGGCGCTCGCATCCAGATCCTTAATCCGAGTGACTTTCGCTTCCCGCAACAGTATTAAATGGTCCAGTCCGAGTTTGTTCGCGACGAAGCTGCTATGCGTGGTGATGATGACCTGCTTGCCGGTATTGCCGGTACTGATATCGCTGATCAGCTGGTTGAGCTTTGAGTGCGACAGGTGATTTTCAGGCTCCTCGATCAGCAGTACGGGCGCCTCGCTGTTCTTCTTGCTGCTCAACGCGAGGCGCGTCTTGACAATGCACTGCTCGCCTTTGCCGATATAGTGGAAGGGGACATCGTCGATGTAAGTCATGAGGCTGTTTTCCCAGGCATTATGAGACGACATATCGACCGAAACGCTGACCTTTTTCCGACTGATCTTCGCCGCTTCCGCCAATCTCTCGTTGATAGCGCCGACATTGTCGTCAGCCTTGAAAGCATCTTTCAGTTTGCGATGGGCTTGGGAAATCGCGACACGTTCCGTGTCGTCCAAAAACTCCCTGACGATACGGGAGATATACATATCCGAGCCACTTTGCACCCGCGTGCTGGTTGAATCGATGAGGGCCGATTTGACGGGAATAGTGCGAGTCATCGCCGGCTGGCGAGAGAACTCCAACCATTGAACTTGATAGAATTCCAAGGGTATCGAGTTTATCTCATTACTCTTCAGCAACTCTGTATAAGGACCGTCATATTTCTTGTCGAACTCGATCGAGAAGAGGAGGCCGCGAGCCTTGTCGTTCTTTTCGGAATTTCCATTCCCGCGCAGGTCTTCCAACGCATCGTCATCACCGCCGAAAAATAGCTCGATCTGGATCTCCGGCGGATCAAGCGGTTCTTTCGCGGCGATGCTGTCCAGATAGGCTCGCTCGACCTCCCTGTTAAAAAGATAGGAAGATAGATCGTTGCGTAGGTATTTCCCGTTCAGTATACCCGTCAGGCATAGGTGGATAGCTTCGAGAAGCGTGGATTTTCCAGCCTCGTTGTTGCCGACGATGATGTTGACGCTCTGATTGAAATAGACCTCGAACCAACCTTCAAAGCATTTGAAATTCTTGATTTTGACCTTCTCGATATACATCGCTCACTCCACATCCTATGAAGCAACCATAGCTTGTTCTAAAAAGATCGGCGAGCGAGACTGAGCGTTTGTTGTGCATTGAAAGCGACCGGACTGACGTCAGAACCTGTCGTTGCGTCTAGCGCGCCAAAGAGGGATTGAAGCGCGACCCCGGGATCACAGAAGCCGGTGCAGGCATAGTTTAGATTGGCTTGGTTTTCGATCCAATGACACGCTTGTCCACCCTTAGGGGTAAGTCCACGGATTGGCTGTCGCCGCATCATAGAAAGCGACTTCGAGCGGAAATCTGTCGTGACGCATGGCCGTCAAGGCGTTCGCCTTGGCAATGATCTGCTGGTTGCTTGGTGAACCGGGATCGCCGAACAGACTGACGTAGAGCTTCTTGAACCTACCCGTTCCGAACCGCCGCAAGATATGGTCGTCATTCTCGGCCAACGAATGCCCGAGGACAAAAAAGCAGTGTCGCCCTTGCTGCGCGTTCGCAGTTAGCTGCTTGAACCCTTGGTAGAGATAGGCGTTGTGCCGGATCTTCGCCTTTTTTTGCGCACTCGACCCCTCGGTGACAAACAAGGGGTATTTGTTGTCGTTGATCGCGCGTCGTGCTTGGTCGATCAGGCGATCGTTTGTCCTGACCCAGGTGAACTTCTGTAGCTCCGTGCCAGCATCGAAGAGATGCAACGCTCCATGAAGGAAATGGACCTTGGCGCTGTGGGCTGCTACTTCACCCTGCCAGACGACGTAGTCGGCCATGGGATCGTCTTCGTCATTCCCAAAGCCGTCGTTCGTGGTAAGGTCTATGGCCTGCGTGAACGGATTGTCCTCATGCATTAGAGTCCAATACAACAGCAGATCGTAGTTCAGGGTGAAAACCTGACCGTCGTTTTGCGTCCCCAGGAACAGGCTAAGAAATCTCCGACAGGCCCAAAACTTGTCGTGCGGAATATCGCCGGGAACGTCCGGGTGGTTTCCAGCGATGGCGGTTAGAAGGATTTCCTTCAAAGCGTTGGCATCGGCCAGCATCTTGGCGGCTGCATCGGTATGTCCAGGCGCATATATGCCCGCGAGCAGCGCGCCAGCTTCAAGGTTCTTAATGGCGATCTCGAAATCCTGCGTTCCGAGAACTTCAAAGACTTTTACCAGATCTGGGTTGTTGGAAAAATCCGCGGCGCTGAAGAGCGATCCATAATGGAATATATCAGGGCAGCACGCGATGCTAAACCCGTTTCCGATCAAAAGATGGCGCTTTGAGAATTGCCTGGAATCGTTGATCGCCTCAGAAAAACTAATTAGATCGACCATGTAAGATCTCCCCCCCGGGCGCCCCTAGGAACCCGATCCTATACTCCTAGCTGCTGCATGCAAGATTAGTGATGTCGATTGTGGCGGTGCAGTCGTCGGCATCGATTGGTGGATAGGGACGGTTTCGGCTTGACGCTGCCCGCCTGCATCGGCCCTACTCGGGCTGGAAATCTGGATGCCCTTAGAACGGCCGGCTGGAGGTTACCTTCAAACCATACTGAGCGACCAAAATGGGGTCGGAGGCAGCCAGCGAGACTGTCTCACTTATAGTAGCTTATGCGCATCCGCCGCCCGGGAGCCGACAGTCCGCTCCCGACTCCATTTCGGTCGTTCGTCGGAAATGCCGCGACTCTCAGCTTTCAGGCTAACACCGAATTAAAGTAGTATGAAGGCTGGTGCGGACGGCGGGACTCGAACCCGCATAGCCGAAGGCCGAGGGATTTTCTTACCAGCTACGGCTTTCGCCGCCGCCCTTCGGCGTTTGTGGTCTGGACTATACCTTCACCCTAGCAAACGCCTTAGGTGCTGCCCGTCTAGTCTCTACACCTTCCCGATCGCTCGGGCTTGGCTCGGGATCGCCATCTGACAGGGTTCCCCGAATTTGAGCAGTTCTACGTCCGGCATTTCCGCCGGCGCACTCAAGTTTGCCTTAAGTCCCTTGTGTCTACCGATTCCACCACGTCCGCTTCGTCTTCTCTGCTAGCAAAGTGATGGTCATCGCTCAACCTGGAAGTGGCTCAGCGGCTTCAGTTGGGTCCATAAGATCCGGCTTTCTGGTGATGGGTGTACTCGGTGAGGCCCTTAATGCTTCGATCCGCGCCTCCAGCGGCGGATGCGTGGAAAGCCAGCTGTCGCGGCCGAGGGCGGCGAACATGATCATCGCCCGATCATCGCTGCGCGGCTCTTCCTTGCCATCCTTGAGGGCTTCTAGCACCGAAATCATGGCATAAGGCGACGTGAGGTGCGCCGAGATCGCATCAGCCGTGAACTCCCGCGCGCGGGAGAAGCGCAGCAGCTCGAGTTCCGAGAGCGGCGTGAAGATCCACCGCGCGAGCTTCTTCAGGCCACGGAAGAGTAGGAAGAATGTGAGCGCCTCACGGACACCGCGAGCGTAGGTCATCCGGGCCATGTCGTTGCTTGCGACGTGGCCGAGTTCGTGGGCGAGAACGGCGTCCAGTTGATCTTTCGAGAGCTGCTCGACCGCGCCCTGGCTCACCGCAATGAGCGCGTCGTCCTGTGTGACGCCCATTGCGAACGCGTTGACATCATCGGCATTGTACCAGCCGATGAACGCCACCGGCGGCAGCCCGAGCTGCTTTGCCATCCGTTGCGTGGTTTGGGCGATTGGGTGGCTCTCGGGAAAAAACGTTAGTCCCAGATCTCGCGCGGCAGAGCCCTCTTTGCCCGAGGCCAGTGCTCCGAACATGAACCCGCCAAGCAGCCCCCACAAAGGAACGCCGATGATCACATACATCATCCCGAGGCCGTAGACCGCAAAGAGCAAGGGAGCCGCGATAAGCAAGGCCAGTGGCCCGCCGGCCGCCGCCATTACTGTGCTGCCTACGAACGCGAGAAATAGCCCCCAAACCGCGCCGAGGGCCGCGCCAGCGGTGAGAAGTAGGACGGTCGGTGCAATGGGATGCTGAGGCACAGAGTAGGCGGCATCTGTCATGGGTTGGTCTCCGGCAATGTCTCTAAGAACCAGGGGGTCAAATCGGTCTGAAGCGGATGGGGCAGGTCACGCAGGAAATGGATAGCCTTGCGGCCACGGGCCGAGCCGCGAAGGAAGGCGATCACTTCGTCAGGCGTCATCAGCCGGCGCGCCGCTAAGTGCAGGTTGTCAGAGATCGAGTATCCGGTAGACGGAGAGGCGCCGCCGCTCATTGACCCCGACACGTTCGGCACGTCGTAGGTCACGGTGCGATCGCCCAGATAGCGGGAGATCAGATCCGCGGTGTAGGGATCGTCCGTGCCGAAAAACGTCTTGGTCTCGACCTGGAGGAAGGATTTCCAGTTGGTCGGGTATTTCTGCTCCAGGGTCGGCAGATCTTGAAGGAAGAACCAGAGACGGACGCCGGCACTGGCATGGGTTCGCAGTGCCGAAACGAAGCGGTCGTCAGGCGCCAGCGACAGGAACTCGTCGAGCACGAACAGGACCGGAATGTCGGGCTTGCGGGCGGTACGGATCATCGCGTCGAGCGCCGAAGCGAACACGATCCGGACGTAGGTCGAAAACGGCGTGATCTTGGCGAACGGCAGGACGAGATAGACGGTGGCGGGTGCGTTCTTCAGCCGCTCGAAGTCGAACTCGGAACGGGCCGTGGCCCGGCGCAGTCCCGGTGTATCCCAGATCCGTAGATGTGTGTTCAGGCTGTCGAGGACGCGAGGTTGGCCGGTTTCACGGGACTTGGTTTGGAAGTTCCGTGCGGCATTGCGGACTGAGTCCGGCATAACGTCGTCGCTCATCGCCTTCAGAAGGCCATGGAGCTGACCGTCCAGCGTCGATACCGTGTCCCTGATGGTCCCGAGGCTACGAAAGCCTTGAGGCGCGTACCGAGCCGTGAATTCCACCACCGCGGCCAGAAATCCAATCGCCTCGTTTTCGAAGAACTGCTGCCGGTCATCGAGGGTTCGTGGGTAGAGGATCTCGGCCAACTCCAAGGCGGATTGGCTGTCGGTCACTCCGTCGAGAGGGTTAAAGGCGTTCGTAGCCGGCATGCCCTCTACGTCGAAGGGGTTCAGGACGTAGACAGGACCCAGCTTTTTGCGCCACGCGGCGGTGTGCTCGTAGATCTCGCCCTTCGGGTCGAGAACGACCGCCGAGCCGCCATAGGTGCGAAGGTTCGGGATGACCTGCATAGCGCTCTTGCCCGTGCGCGTGGGGGCGACGGTCAGGAGATGGCTCTCGCCGTCCCAGTTGACCGGGCGCCCGTGTGCGGTGCCCAGGTTCAGGGTGCTCTTGCCGACAGCGCGCAAGAGCCCGGCAGCCTCGACCTCCTCAGCCGTCGCCCAGCGGGCCGAGCCGTGGACAGGCGGCGGGTCGCGGCGAATGGCCTCCTGTTTGTCGCGCAGGGCATAGGCTTGGCGCGCCTGTTCGAGGATGGCGTCCGGTTTGCGGCCGGCGGCGACCGCTTCAGTCGCCGCGCCGATCGTGATGGGGTCGAAGCCTTCTTGCTCCAGGCGACGTCTGAGAGACCATCCGGTCAGAGTCCTGCCGATCTGGGTGCCGATGCGGGCGCCGGTCGCGAGGCTCTTTCCATGTCCCCCGAGAATGCCTTCAAGATCAAACGGTCCTTTGCTCAATGCATGCCCCTGCGAAAGAAATCAAATAAGTTCGAACGATTATTTGTAGAACTTGAAAAGAGTCAACAACTCCGCGTATCTAAGTGTACAGCGCACTTACATGTTGCTCGACCTGTAATTACAGGTCGAGCAACATTGCGGCGTTCAGAGCGCGGCAAGGGCTTAAGCCCGCGCTCCAAACGCCGAAGTGCGGCAAGGGGCTAAGGCCCCCTGCACCCCCGCGCCGTGCGTGACGGGGCGGTTGTGCGATAGCTGACTGCGGAGGCGGGAGGGATGCAGGACGGCAACGTCCATTGTCACGTTGATAATCTGTCCCGGCAGAATGGGAAGGGCGGAGAGCGGATTGCCATTGCAACCGCCGCCTACAACGCAGGCGAGCGGCTATGGTCCGAACGGCAGCAGCGTTTCGTTGATTTTGGGAACCGTGAGGACGTGATCTTCGAGAAGATCATTCTGCCCAAGGGGGCGCCTCCTTGGGCGGGGCGCCGGAGCGACTTGTGGAACCGCGTCGATCTCGCGGCCAAGCGTCGGGACGCCCGGCTCGCGAAGTCGATCGAAGCGGCCATCACCCGGGACGTGCCGGCAACAATGCGTCCCGCACTTCTTGAAGCCTTCGTCGCGCCTTTCGTGGCGCTCGGTTGTATCGCCGACGTTGCCATCCATGAGGATGGCACGGAGAACAACCCCCACGTCCATATCCTGCTAACCACGCGCGTGCTGGAGCTGGAGGGCTTCGGCCCGAAACTCACCGCGCTGGAACAGCGCGCGTTCGTCAAGCAGGTGCGGAAGCGTTGGGCGGACCTGACCAACAGCTTCTTGGAAAAGGCCGGGTCGACCCTGCGGGTCGACCACCGCAGTTACAAGGCCCGGGGCATTGGGGCGGAACCGACCCAGCATCGCGGCCCGAATACCGCAGAGCGCCGCATCAAGCGTGAACACGCGCGGCGCGTTCGACAGGAGAAAATCATGGCAGGACCAGATACCCAGGACCGTCATCACTATCCCTTGCTGACCCAAAGGGAGACCTGGCCGCCGGAACCGGCGGCGTCTCCCGACATGAGCCCCCAGGAGCGGGAAGAACTTCATCGCTACTGGGAGGACAAGAAACTCGACCGGCTGGAAGCCGTGTCTCTCGCGGAGCCCAAAGGCGACAGAGAAGCGCATCGTGAACACGATACGCGAGCGCCCCTACAAGAGCCCTCATCGACGCCTTGGTTTGAGCAGGCGCTCGACAACGCTCACAGGCAAAAGGCCGAGCGACTTCGTTCGGCGAATGAACCCACGCGGCTTGCCGTCTACGAGAGCTTCCTGTTGGAACGAGCCGAGAGGCTTCCTGTCTCCCGCGAAGAACAGGCCGCTCTGGATGCGGCGCGCGAGGCGTCACCTGAGCTTCACCGTCTTGCAAGTGAACTCATTCTCGACGAACGCCTGCGTGTCGTTCGCGAGCGAGACCGGGCCGAAAAGCTGCGGCGTCTTCCCTCCGAGCTTCGTCAGAAACTCGAAGCGATCCGGCCCGATGTTGCCGATCGTGAAGAGGACTATCCGGTGCCAGGTCCCGATGGCGAGCTTCGCTCTCCGCGCGAATTGGATATCGCCTATGAGCGGATGCTCGACGAGTACCTGCGCGAGGAACCTGACCGGGAGCAGGAGCGCTGAAGACGCCATCAGGTCCTCGGGGGTGCTCGAACGCCAGCTACCAGTTGAGCCGCACTCTGGTGTAATCGTCGAGCCCCGCGCCGTTCTTGATGAGCCTGACCCCACTTTGGGGGCGTCGCTTCTCAGGCCTATTGCCGAGATCCTTTTTGTCAGTGCCTTGGCCGGTTTTCGTGCTCAGAGGCCAACTCTTCCGCGAGCTCGGTAGCCCTTTTGGGGCGGTGGGGCTGGTAACGATTTTCTCGTTTGCCGGAGGGCGTGCCGGCGCGGTTCTCATTGCCCTGTTTAAGCCCACCACACCCTTCGATCGGCAACCTGTGTCGTCGTAGGCACGTGTCCCAGCCGTAGGGGCACCCTCATATTTGTTCGTTGGGTTTGTTAGCCCTCTTGGATCCATCTCGTGGGGCGGCGAGTGCGAGCATTTCCGCCGTTTTCCTTTCCAGTTCGAAGCCCAGGCCTCCCGCTGGCCGGATCTGTCGCCAGACTGGGCCGTGCCGTGCCGTGGGCAAGGGATCTTCCGCCGCAAGCGGTCTCCCGAGAAGACCCTTGCCCCCGTCCCGTGGAGCCCGGCCCGGAGCGTTGGCGACCGGCCGCAGAGGGTGGCCGGTTCAACCAAGGAAAGGATACACCAATGGCGAAAACCAACGCACCCAAAGCTCCATCCCACGAAGTCTTCCATGTCGTGGGCGAGAAAGACAAAGCCCGCTGGACCAAGATCGGGATTGGCTGGAGCCACGGCGACAACGACGGGCTCAACCTCGTCATCAACTACTCGCCGCTGATCGAAGGCCGCACCGTAGTCCGCAAGATCAAGGACAAGGAGGACCGCGCGTGAGCACCATCCTCCAGGGCAACGGGGCGAAGTCGATGTACTTCGCCCAGCCCTACAATCTCAGCGCCGTCGGGTTCTATTTCACGGACCTTGAGGATTATCAGGCGAAGGTCAAGGGCCTCACCGATGAGTTCGGCTATCCGGTTGAGGAGTTCGAGCTTCAGTACATCGATGGGGATCACGCCCGACTCTTCGAGGCACTGCGCATCTCGCAGGCGAGTTTGGCAGACTGGTTTGATCTGCTGGACGAGCTTGACGATGACGAGGATCGCTATCTGATCGCCTGCCATCTGGCCGGCGAGGGCTACGCGATCGGCGAGCTCGCCGAGCGGTGGGACGACTACCGGCTCTATCGCGGAACTGCTGCGGATTATGCGGCTGAGATCGTGGCTGAATGCTACGAGATCCCCGGCAATCTCGAAGCCTATATCGACTACGAGCGGCTTGGCCGGGATATGGTGCTCGGTGGCGACATTACCGAGATCGAGTATGGCCTCATCCTCCTTGGAGGGTGAGGCCATGGATGCGACCTTCCATGGCTATCACGCCTCCCGTCCCTGGTATTACCTTCTCGGTGACCCGATCCTGAAGCCGCGCGCCATCAAGGCGCTGGCGACTGCCTCGGGCTACCGAGGCTACCGCGCCGATGAGATCGTTGCGGTGGACCGCCTGCTTGAACCGAAACGCACGCGGAAACGCGAGGCTATCGAGCGACAGGTCTTGCTGAAGCTTCGAACCGATCTTGCGCGCTACAGGGAACTGGCGCATTACCTGCGTATTCGCAAGGGGTTTGAAGGCGTTTCCGGCAACCCGTCTCAGTGCGAGGATATGGATGTCGCTTTGAGCCTTAAGTTCGCGCATGTTTACAACGGATATGCCCACGTTGCGGTGCTTGAACAGTTGGGTTCGCACCAAATGTCCTTGCTGTGATGCGTGCTCAGCAGAAATACAACTTTGCCGTTGATGGCATTACGTAATAATTGTCGACTTCCCGCATTGCGTGCATCATGGGCACATGACCCACGTTTCGCGCCGCATTGAAATAACGAAACCAGATGGCAAGCCGGAGATCGTTTCCGAAGAGACTTTCGCGTCACTTGATGCGCCGCTTATCTTGCTTGGAGAACCTGGCGCTGGAAAGTCCGAAGCTGCATTGGCACTTGCGAAATTGCCGGACCGCGCATTTTTTACGGCCGATCGCCTCGCGACGGGCGCACCGGCTCCGAGCCTCGAAAACAGCATTCCTGTCATTGATGGCCTTGATGAAACGCAAGGCATTGGCTTGGAATCCCCCCTGCTCAGCATTCTCCGGCGCCTCGAACAGCTCCAGATCCCATCCTTCGTCCTGACCTGCCGCGCGGCGGACTGGGCCGATGTCCAAAATGACCGCACGGTCCAAAACTGGTTCGGCAAGAAGCCGGTCGTTGGCCGCCTGCAACCTCTCGACGATGCCGAAATCGTGGCAATGGTCGGTGCTTTCGCCACGTACCCCGAGGGCGGGGAGGCTTTCCTCCGAGCCGCCGAAAGCAAAAGTGCAACGGACCTGGCCCGAAACCCCCAAGCATTGAAACTGTTGCTGACCGCGATCAAGAAAAATGGTTGGCCTCGCACGAAGACCGAACTTTATCAGAGTGCCTGTAGAAGCTTTGCGGCCGAGGAGAACGCGATCCATAGGTCGCTGAATGCGAACCGCCCGAGTATCAACGAGATTCTCTCAATCGCCGGTTTCGTTTGTGCGCAACTGCTGCTGTCAGGCAAACGCGGCGTGAATGTCGACGGCCGCGAGGACGCGCTCTTTGTTAGGCTGGCCGACCTTGCGGACGCTACGACGGGCTATGAGGAGATTAACGCCGCCGTTTCCTCCCTGCTGTTCAAATCTTCGGGGGCGAGCCATGCGGAGCCGTATCACAGGACCGTCGCCGAATACCTAGCGGCGGTATGGTTGTCCGAGCGCCTGCGCTCAGGAGCCTTGTCCATTCGCAGGCTGGAAACCCTCCTGTACAAGAACGGTCATGTACCGAGGCCGCTCCGTGGTGTGCATGCTTGGTTGGCGACGCTCGATCGTGGCGTTACGACGCGTCTCGTCCCTCACGATCCTTATGGCTGTTTTCGCTATGGCGATATTGAACAGTATTCCGTCGAACAGGCACGGCACCTCTTCGGAGAGCTTCAGAATCTGGCCGCGATAGATCCGCATTTTCGGAGTGAGGATTGGGAAGGCCAAGTCGGAGGCGGACTTGCGCGACCCGAGCTTCGCGACGACATCGTGACTCTCATCCGAAATTCCGATGTTCCCTACCAGCTCTCGATGGTCATTCTGGAATCCCTCAAGGGAACGGATTTAGCCGCCTCGATGCGGGAGGAGCTGCGGGCGGTCGTTCTCAATACAAAGATGGCTTACGTGAGCCGTGATCGCGCGCTCGCTGCACTACGTGTAGCCAGTCCGGACGAGGATTGGCGAGGTCTGGCCCAGTTGCTTATCCGAGATGGAGATCATGGCTCCGCGCGGATGGCTGTGGGGATCGCCACTGACGAATGCGCGCGGTTCACCGGCGAAGGAATTGCCGAGATAACAAATGCGTATGACGACGTGAACGAAAACAGCTCACGGAATCTCTCCCTCGGGATCGCATATCGGCTATTGCCGAAAATGTCTCAGGAACAGCGCAACGCTGCGCTTGCCGTTTACGCGTCGGCTTTGCCGAATGAGCGCTATAACCGCACGCCCTACGTTCGGAAGATTGAAGAACGGCTTCTCGACACGCTGAAGGCCTATTTGGAACAAGGCGGCCAGCCAAGCGCGCGGGAGCTTTGGCAGTGGTTGCGGCGCGTAACTCGCTACCAATACCGCTCTCAGGGTTGGCAGGCATTCAGCGTTCAGTATTTCAACGAACGGCCGGGTCTTCGGCGCGAGCTTCAATCCCTGGCACTGGCAGATTCCTTCCCCGACGTCGGCAGGATGATGAATATCTATCTAGGCGATATGAGTTCGGGTCTGACGCTTCAGGAAAGCGATCTCGCCTTTCATCTTGAGGCACTTGTCGCGAAGGAATATCAATTAAATGATTTTATTGAGCGGTGGGGTGTATTTTCGGAATGGATTTTCATCAATCAGAGTTTTACTGGCCTGGCTGAAGCGGTTGCCCGTCGGCAGGCCCGAACACGGCCCGAGCTGCAAGCCCTCATTGACGAAATCACCAATCGACCGCCTCCGAGCTGGGAACGTGAGGAAGAAAAGAGACAGCGACGCTGGGAGGCGGAGCAAAGGCGGAAGAATAAGGTTCGTTATCGCAATTTCGCCGCCATTCGGGACGTGATGCGCGAAGGACGGCATCTTAGTGCCCTGAACGATATTTCCACCGCTTACATGGGGCTCTTCATCGACATTAACGAAATTGACGATCCCGTCAGCCGAGTTGAATGGTTGGTTGGACCGGAAAACGCAGAGGCCGCCCTTCAGGGGCTTATTGCAGCCTGCTGTCGAACGGATCTTCCGACGCCTCGCGCCATCGCGACGCTCGAAGCGACCGAAAATAAGGTCTATCACCTTGCGAAGATCGCATTGGTAGGTTGCGCTTTGCAGCAAGCGCAAGGCGGTGATTTGAAAACGCTTCCTCGCGAGACCTTGCTCACCGCGCTCACTGCCTCTCAATGGGGGCTCTATGCGAATGACAAAATGCTGCCTAGCAGCCTTGATAAGACGCTGATCGAACTTCTGTTCGACGATGTGGAGGAAATGGAGCCTTTCATTCGTGACACCATCGAGCCCTTTCTTTTCGCAGGGAAGAATCATGTCATGGGGCTGTCCGATGTTATGGGGATGGAATCATATGCAGGACTGGCGGCCAAACTCGCTGTCGAATGGCTTGCCCGGAGCGGGGAAATGTCCGTGCAGGCATTGCGACAGATCCTGCAGGCAGCCCTTGCTCTATCAGACCGGGTCGCCTTGTCGGACATGATTGCGGCAAAGTTACAGGCGGGCGTTTGGCCTTCTGCCGAACATCAGACACTGTGGTGTTCTGTAGCGTTTCTTGCAGGATTTGATAAATTTAAAGAATATTTCGATTGCGAATTTCAGAATAACTATAAAATGATTTCTGATATTAGATCTGTGTGCTCACAAAAGAATGAAAATTTGCCAGATTCTTTATCTGTCCCTCAATTGGCTTTTTTGATTGAAAGTTATGCGGACAGCTTTCCTCATGTTGACCTTCCTGGCGCCGGGTGGGGTGAAAATGCCCCCTACGAAAGCGCTCGTTTCGTCGACTCCTGCATCACAAGCCTGGGAAATATTCAGACACCGGAAGCGCAGAGCGCACTGGAACGCCTGGTGGCCGGGGTGGAATTGTCTAACCATATCGACCATGCGCGTCACGTTCTCGCGGAGCATACACGTACCATGGCCGAAGCCGACTGGGCCACTCACACTTTTGAAGATGTCCGCCATGTGCTTTTGGGGGGCTCGCCGCAAAACATCGAAGACCTTCAAGGGCTCGTGATGGACCAACTCGAAGCCATGCAGGACCGGGTGCGGAACGGCAGTTTCAACGCGGTACGTCCGTTCTGGAACGAGGACAGACCGCATCTTGAGAACGACTGCCGCGACCTTATCGCCACCCAACTAGAACCGTATCTCGGCAAACTCGGAGTGAGAGTTCATACAGAAGGGACAATGCCGTCGGATACCCGCTGCGATCTCCTCTGTACTATCGGGGAAATGGATCTTCCAATTGAAATAAAAGGGCAATGGAATCCCGAGATATGGACGGCCGCGAGCGAGCAGCTCGAAGGCAACTACTCGCGTCATTACCGGGCCAGCGGCCGAGGGATCTACCTTGTGCTCTGGTTTGGCAACGTTGCTGGTTCCAACCCTCCCGGCATTCGCGCACGCGGGCGGCTTGCGAGCGCAACCGCCGTACTCGAAGCTCTGCCCGAGCGTTCGCCAAAGCCGATTTCGGAGCGAACCAAACTCTTCGTGTTGGACGTGTCAACGTCGCCCGGCGATCAAAAGAAGGCGGATAAAAGGACGGCAAAAGTCAAAGGCAGCCGGTCAGCAAGCACAGCATAACGAGCGCAGCCGAAAGCCAAATCCGCCCAGCCAGGCGGCTTCTGGCGGTGAGCGCCTGCTCGACGAGGATCCATAGCAGTAAAAAGCCGGGCATCACCACATAATCACCAGCTCGGGGTATTCGGTGACGATGGAGGGGCGGAACGGGTCCTGCTCGAGGTAGGCCGGCCGCCATATGTAGCGAAACTGTTCCTGGTCCAGCCACTGCTCCAGTGCCTTTGCGGAGTCGGTGCCCGACAAGTCAAACGGGTAGCCCTGGACGATACGATAGTAGCGATAGCCGAGGGAAGCCGCTTCATGAATCGCGTTGGCGACGTTAGCCGGTTCGAACAGCACCTTCGACAGGCTTCGGCGGGCACTCATCGCCATGACATAGTGGCTCTCGGCGCGTTTCATCGGAAGGCACTCCCAAGATAGGTATCCGTGATCTTGAGGCGCGCGTGGCCGAGCTCGGCCGACACCTGCCGCCGGGCGGCGCGATCGGCGGCGCGCTCTTGCTCCGTCATGTCCTTCCAGGCCTTGCCGCCGGCAAGCGGGCAGGGGAAACCGGTCAGCGTCAGGTAGCGCTGTTGGGCGTAGGTGTGTCGGAAGCCGTGAATGTTGCGGTAGCCCGCCTTGTGGGTCTGGTACTCGTAGCGTTTCATCTGCTCGACGTAGGACAGGCTCGGGGGGATAAGTGAGCCGCGGCCCTTGATGAAGGTGGTGATCCGGTAGAGCACTTCGCGCTGGTGTGACGTGGTGATGGGGACGGTGCGGGCGCGGCCGCCCTTCGTCCAACTCGCCTGTAAGGCGATGTGGTCGCCGCGCATGGCCTTCTGCGGCTGGAACTTCATCGCCTCCTCGCGCCGGAGGCCGAAGGCGACCTGGAGCAGGACCGAGGCTTTCACATAGGGGCATTCGAGGCTTTGGAATTTGCGGGGATCGAAGGTTTTCGCGCGGTTGCGCTGGACTTCGCCGTGTTCGGCGACTCCGTAGTGGCTGTTCTCGCGGTGAACTACGTTCGGCTTGTTGATCTTCTCGGCCCACCAGCGCAGCCAGGTCAGGCGATTGCGGATGCTGGCGTCCGACTTGTCCTCATCGAGCCAGCGCTCGACCAGGGCGTCGACGTGTTTGGGTTTGAGGGAGGCGGCGGCGGGGAGGCGGTAGCCGAAATCGCTCAGTTCCTTTGCCATTGCGGTCAGGCCGCGCCGTCTGTTGGTTTGGGTGCCGTATGAGCCGTCCCGGTTGCGGTGGCACAGCCGCACCAGGTCCATGGTCAGGTCGTCCATCGTGCTCGTTTCCTCGTTAAAGGGTGAGTGTTGATGGCCGATGCCTGTCCGTAGATCAGGTCATCCCGCGAAGGTCATTCGCGGCCGGGGGCCGGAATGCGTTAGTCTCCTTTTCTGCGGCAAGAGCCTCCCGAACCGGCGGGGAGCCGGTCGTTATGGTGTGCCCTGTTGGGCATCCGGCACCCAGTGGGGTGTCGGGGAAGGGGGCGCCGCCGCGGCGGCGCGCGTACGTTGTGAGCGCGCATGGCTGCTCTCCTCTATCAATGGTGAAACGGTGGGTGAGATGGATCAGGCGTTTGCGTGATCTGGGGGGATTGTGAACGGTGCTGGCTTTTAAGTGCCAGCGTGTTTTGAAGAAAATGATGGGGTGACGTGGCCCTGTCGGGCCGCGTCATTTAGGCGTCGTGTGGCAACATTTGCTGAAAGGGGGCGGATTCCGTGGGGATGCGCGGGTCCGTCACTCCCCGACGGGTCGGCGAGTGACGGCCCGCCTGCCGCCCGCAACGTCGGACATGGTATGTCAGACGTCGTCCCGCCGGTGCTGCGCGCGTCACGGCTGTGTCACGCCTGCATTCGTGAGCTTCACGGCGGAATATCGGCACGGTGACCTGCCCCGCCAACCCGCAAGTCGTGTGCCGCCGCTTGCGCGGTCTCCCGAGCACAGACTTGCGGAACGCCGGGTAGGGCAGGCCGTTTGGCGCCGACCGCCAAGGGAAAGCTCACGCCATACGGGCGGAAGGGGCGCGGGCTGCGCTCGGCTCAGCGGGAGAAGAGCGGGCGGTGGCCTGGAGCCGATTTCGTGAGGTCTCGATGGATTTGGAAGGGAACGTATCCCCCGCCGTCCACCTAGTGGGCGGGTTTGAGCCTCTCTTCTAGGAGAGACCCCGTAACTCGTTGACGATGGTGGTCGTATGTAGAACGCACAATTCAAAATCAGCGTTGTAATTTGTTCAATAAATGCAAATTTTCATATGTTGCATTTCACAAAAGTTAAATTAAAAATAGGAAGATGAATCTTCAGAAACTTAGATCTTTTGGGGGGAGTAGGTTTGGAACAGCAGAGAGAAAAAATTTCTCGGGGAGAATTGATTTTATCTGCAAGGGAGGCACTCGGCTACAGCATTGTAATGATGACCGCCTTATTCAGCGGATATTGCTCAAGAGCCGCTATTTTTAAAGACGCAAAATTAGAAATTGAAGTCGTTACCGAAAATAAATTATACATTGGAATGCTTTTCGGAATAGCTTTAATTTTGTTCTTTATGCGAGCAATAATACTAGATCCGAAGGATTTAGATGGATTAGAAGATCTAAAAGAAAATAAATATGTCGGATATTCTTCTTTATTTCTGTATATTCCTATTGTTATAGCGTGCGGATTTGTTTTTTATGCCTCGATTGATTTATACACTGGGGTTTATGCATTAGCAGTTCTCGCATCTGTAATTTTTATCTGGGCAAAAACCTCTATAGAGGAGAAAAAATCAACGCCAGAGCAGCATTTTGTTTGGAAAATTTTCTTTCCAGCTCTTTCAATATGCACCGGTTATTTTTTAATTGGCTGGGGCGCGGCTGGGGTTTCTGGATCGCAGTTATCAATACTAATTATATATTTATTTCTTTTTACTTTAATATTTGTTTATGTAAGAAAAATTTCTTACACTATCGTACCTAAACTTATCGCGATAAACTTACTATTGCCATCTCTTCTGTTCGTAGCATATTTTTTTAACTTTTGTGAGAACTTATCTCTAGGGAGGCCCGAGTTTTTTCTGGCTATGATTTGGACCTTGAATGTTGGTGTATTTGAAATTATTAAACAACCTAAAATTTTCCGCGATGTAAAAAATCATCCTGAAAGTAACTCTTTTCAGGCTTATTACGTTTCTGGAGCAAATTGGTCAGTTCTTTTATTTTTACATTCGACGGCTATCTATCTCTTTACTTTTAAAAGCGAAATTATTTTGGTGTACGTCGTTGTTTGCATATCTTTAGCTCTAGTTTGGACGTTTTATGAGGATAAATTAGAATCAAGATTACAAAATTTGATGCTAATTTCCGGTTTTCTAGTCCCTACTATTCTTTTGTTTATAATTTATGTTCAGGGGATATCGTATCCAAAAGAGGAAAGTTTTTCATATGTCCCCAACACAGGGAATCTGGCTACTGTAATAGGGTTGTTAATTACGGTTTTCTTTGTCGTTTACGCCGAAAATTACGCAAAGTTTTCGAAATTATACGAGAGTAACGCGCTGTTCTCTCAGAGAAATTATTGCGTAATGTTGATTCCTGTAGTATTGATTGTCCTGATGGTGTTTATCTTTTCAGCCTTGGGTATTTCGCATCTGCTATATGGGGATGCGCCCATTCGCGTGGTTTGGAATGCTGACGCCATTCTGACAATTTTTCTCATTGAAATGGGAGTTGTCTTTGCTCTTAGTTTGTGGCTCAGAGGAATGAACGACGATAGCGACGGCTCGGGGAACCTAGGATCGGATTCCGGTCCGACGCCCGGCCAAGGCAACGCAAATAATATGAATAAAAATCCACTGTCCCCCTCATCTCGCGGCGTAAGCGCTTTTGTACGGCCGGCGACATCGTCTCTTGCTGGAGCCCTGTCGGTCGCATCATTCGTTTCAGGTGGCGGTAGTTCGCCAGTTCAGATTTTTGGGGCCTTTTTGTTGTCAACTTTAATATGTATGTTTGGGTTTGCAGTTAACGATATTTTTGATCAAGATAAAGATCTGGTTGGGCGCCGATATGATAAGCCGTTGGTAAGTGGACTTCTCTCGAAGCCTGCAGCGTTAAGAATTACATTTGGACTATTTTTCGCAATTTTGGTTGTTGGATCAGTTCTCGATTCGCATATATTTGTATTGTCTATTATTGGTATTTTAGCTTTGCTGGGTTACTCGCCGATTGCGCGTTCCAAGCCGTCCATAAAGGGATTGTATACTGCGCTACTAACATGTATTCCATTTATCATTGGGTACTCTCTTGCTGACTCACAGGTCCCGTTCGATTTTATTCTAATTTTACTTGTGTTTATAACAGGGCGCGAAATACTAATTGATTTAAATGATCAAGAAGCAGACATGCGAGCGTCGCTTAGAACCATCCCGGTAATTATAGGGCGTAGAGAGTCAAGATTTCTTAGTTGGGCGCTTATGATCTTTGCGATTGGGTCGGGGATTTTTATAGTCGAGAGTAATATTAGTAGAGTAGTTATGGCCGCGTCTCTATTGGCTTTGTTGACGGTAGCTATCTTTTTCCGAAAAAGTGACTCTAGGGCGATTGGCTGGAGCCGAATTCCTATGGCTCTATCAGTCGTAGCTCTCTTCTGGGCATGAAGCGTTACCAGCCTCTGTTGCCGCCGATTGTGCTACTTATCGCGGTTTTCGCGGTTTGGATTGCACAATCCGTCGGTATTCTAGAAGATTCAAACACTTTGTTGGAGAAGTTGACAAGTTTGATATTTAGCTATGGCGCGGGCCTTATTTTGATTGTCGCTGCCGTCGAAAACATAATTATATTAAACGTATACTTTCCCGGGTCGGTTGTTATTTTGGGGATTATGGCTTCAACTCATGGGCAGTTGGAAAGGGCCATATATGTATTCCTATTGATTTGGGTCGGCCAATTAATAGGGTTGATCTTTAGCTGTTTGAGCGGTCAGATCTATGGATTTCGTGGTAAGGCAAGAACTGCAGAAAAAGCGCGTATGCTTGTTCTTTTTTTACTTTTCTGGCACCCACACACTGCTTCCGCAACGGCGTTCGCGCTTGGTGAAAAACGTTTTCCGTGCAGGTTCTTAATTTGTACGCTTGCTTCACTCATTTGGAGTGTTTTTTGGGCGATTGTTATGTATTTTGGAGTGGGTTCGGTAGTATATGAAATCGGATGGGACTACATAAGTGGTATTTTTGCATTTTTGTGGCTCGCTTTGGAGCTAAGATCACTTCGCCGAAGTGGCAAAAAAGTGTAGATTTAGGGTGTATTTTAAGAGTAAAATTCGTTTCATAAAAGGTGATGTTGGCCTATAATATATAGAACTCTCTGAATTGTGCTTCGGCTAACGCCAAACTCACGGGCGATTTTTGAAGTCGGTTTGCCCTTCAATCTATCTTTGCGAATCTGCCTCTTTTCAGCTTCTGAAAGCTTCGGCTTCCTGCCGAATTTAACGCCCCGCTTTCGTGCGAGCTCGCGACCGTGAGCGGTGTTCTCCAAGATGCGTCGACGCTGCCACCGTGCAGCCCAGCCGACAAGAAAGACAATGAGATCGGACATTTCAGATGTAGTGTCGATGAAGGGTTCATCGAGGAGTTTCAACGCGGCGCCCGCCTGCCTTACCGTCTGAAGGACATTTAACAGGTCGAGAGGGTCTCGGGCGATCCGGTCAGTGGCCGTTGCCAGCAGAAGGTCACCTTCGCACAGACCGTTCAGCAGTCTAGCGAGTTCGGTTCGGCTCTCGCGGCTCTTGCCGCTGGCTTTCTCTTGGAAAATCCGAGAGCAACCGGCAGCTTTCAATTTGTTGAGTTGATAAGTTAAGTCCTGGGTCCTGGTGCTTACACGAGCGTATCCCAACACTCTCGATGAGTGTACACCAGCATATTGATTTTCTTGGGTCGAGGTGCTCGCCAATTGGCTTCTTTCTATTGCGATAGATAAATATTAAAAAGTTACGACTTTTGCAACACTTCAAAATCTGTTTATGTGTTCTTGAATCAAAACAACTTCTTGGCTGCGAAAGCTGGCTTGGTGCTTGAAACCTGCCGGCTGCGGAGGCGGTCAAAATTCGTGATTTTTGACTATCACCGAGGCCCGATGTTCCTGATAGGAAGGGCCTACAATGCTCAGTGTCTCTCGCTACGGCTGGAAAGCAGCCGTCGTCATTATCCCTCTTCTGATATTGGCTGGCTGCGGAAGAGCACCGTCTGCCAAGAACATTGCCGATGCGATCGGTAGCTACAAGGTCGACAATGTCTCATGCAATTCGGTGTCCGGTAGGCGCGGAGTGTACGTCTGCTCGTTCCGGGAGAGTGGGTCCCTTATGAACTCTGTAGCCCGCTTTCAGCAGGTTGATGGAAAATGGCGAGCTGTTCGGTAACGGTTCGGCCTTTTCCTGCTCACTTCCTATGTGACCCGGTGTTTACGCTCGTGGACGGATTGTCCTCGCCGCGCTCCCAGGCTTCAAGGTTCTCCAAAGGCACGCAGCCCTGGCCGCGTCCTCCAGAGGGAGAGACGCGGTCGTGCGAGCCCAGATCAAGAGCTCTTTTTCAACGAGGGCTTTGGTTCGTTCGGCCATGATGGAATCATGGCATGAGTGTCAAGATTGGCGACAAGAATGCCACCGTGCGCCTTAACAAGTGCCGCGCCCTAAGGCATTCGTGCTGCACGCTCGGCAATACGCACCAGGGTGATCAGGTCAGTGCTTTCCCAACCAGTTCAATCGTTGTCACTGAAACCCCACATTGCCGGGCCAGCGGCTCCCAGTTGGCCAGTGCGTCACGGGTCCGTTCAAGGGCATCGGTGATCGTGGCTTTAGGCAACTTGGCGGTCTTTCCGAGCTTCGTTAGATGGTCGACCGTGGGGTTTTTGCCTTCGCCCATGACCATGGTGCTCTGTTCGCCGCGGGGGCCGTTGGAGAATGTCAGATCGTAGGCGGGGGCGAGCTTCCACGTTCCGGACGCATCCATCAGGAAGCTGAAATTCTTGCTGTGGTCGTCGCGGTTGTGGGCGAGCACGTTGAACACGGCGAGGCGGTACATCTTCTCGACCTCGCGCACATCTTTGGTCAGCAGGCCGGTGAGGGCGAGCAGGTCTTCATAGTCGAGCGCGGGCGTGCGGAAATCCGCATGCAGCAGGCCGCAGGCGGTGTGCATATGCAGGCGGTTGGTGCCGTTGCGGTCAAATCGTCGTGTGGCGAAGTAGCCAGCGCCTGTTGTGGCCGGGAACAGATGGACGTCGGGTATGTCGATGCCGGCTTCCCGGGCCATGAGGGCGTAGACGTATTCGACAGCGCCGGCATCACTGCCGTCCTGGCTCGTGCCGAATTTGACGAGCCAGGGCTCGTAGCCTTCCGGCAGGTTGCTAATGCCGTGGGAGATGGTGCGGCGCTCGGAGTCGAGACCGATCAGAGCTTTGGGGCGTGCCCCGGCTGACGAGCCGTTGAGGGTCAGAAGCTCTTTCAGGACGCCTTCGGCCTCGCCCGCGAGCACCTCTTGCGCTTGTCGAGCGAGTTCGTCGAGGTTGAGCGCGCCTGCGGCGTCCTCCAAACTGTAGTCGGGCTCATAGACCAGCGCGCCCATGCCGGTGCGGCCCACATGGGCCAGCCGGTCAAGAGGTGTGAGGCTTTCCGGGGCGATGCCTTGGGAGCGCGCGAAACGGTCGAACAGAAGTCGCCCCCAGCCGTCCGGCAGGCTATCGTTGAACACCCCCGGCAGCCCGTCGAAAAGGGGGGCTTCAAAGGTGGAGAGGCCTGGCTTCAGCGGCAATCGCAGAGGGGAGATATCCAGTCCCCGCTTGAGGAAGCTCGCGTCGTACTCGAAGTAGATTTTGCGATCGCGCGTTGCCAGCCGGCCGACGGGAATGGTGGTACCTTCGAAGTCGAGGCCGATGCGGATTTCCGCGGCAGAGAGGTGCCTGTTCATCCGCGGCGACCCCGTTTGCGGGCTTGTTTGCCTTGTTCGGCTTTGAGGACGTCGTCAATGGTGCGGAACGGTGCATCCTGCGGTTCGAGGGCTTTCACAATCTCTTCCATCCCACCGACCACGAGGAGAAGTTTCAAGAACGCTTCGAGCGAGATCTCGCTCTTCTGCTCGAATTTGCGCAGGGTGGAGAGCGGAACGCCCGAGCGGGAAGCAAGGCCTTCCTGTGTGAGTTCCATCGCAAGCCGGCGCGCGCGAACGTGGTCCGCAAGCTGCCGCTGAGCGTGGGATGGGGTAACAACTAATACCATTATGTTAATATAGCACCTTATTCCAAGATAACTGACATTATAGGGTTAGTTGTTTGAATTGGCAACATCCGTGCCCAACCTGCCGATGGCTTCGCGCGGCTAAGCGTCATGGCTGCGGCGTCCCAGGAGGCGACGCAGATATAACTGGCTCTCGGCTTCGGCTTCCAGGTGAACGCGGTCGTTGGGGAAGCGCTCCATTGCCTGCTGGGTCGCTTGGTTGATAAGTTCGGCATCGGATAGATAGTCTGGGCAACGTTCGCCAACCCTCTTGAAACCAAGAAGGGACTTCAGTCTAGCGAGTAAGCGGAGCATGGCATTATTCTGGGGGAGAATGCGTATGCCGGCAAATACTTTGTCTTCGTCCCATCTTGAAAAGGCCCTTGAGGTAGCCCGAGCCGAACGGGAAATTGCGACTGCACGCCTTTGCCGGCTTTATCGGGATGCCTTCGAAGATGGCGATCGGGCGATACGCACCCACGGCAAATTGATCGCAGAGCGTGGTGTGGACGCAACAATCCGCATTCTTGAACAAGATGACGGCCTATTCGGGCGCTCGTGGCATTTCGGCTGGATGCGCGGGGGTATGCTGGCGCAGGGCAATCGCGAGGAGGCGTTGGCATCCTTGCGGGAGCTGCCGGAGGCGGTTCGGGAGCACCACAGCCTGTTCGTGCGCGAGAAGGACCTTGAACGCGCCTACGAGGCTGCTCGCGAACGGGAGGGGAGGCAGCACATTCGGGCGGCCAAACTCGAACGGTTGGAACCGGATCGGGAGCGCGACAGGTGAGTTTGGCCAAGAGAGGAGGCGGTCTTTCAGAAATCCTTTAGAGTTGCGTCCATTCTGATTTTGACAGCTTTGCCAATGCAGCTACCCGCCTATGCCGGGACCGTGCGCGTTGTCGACGGCGATACGCTGGAGCTCGCTGGCACGATGTACCGCTTGCAATGGGATCGATGCGCCCGAAGCCGGGCAGACCTGCAAGAAACTGAACGGCGGAACGCGGCGGTGCGGCCAGGCTGCGATCAAGGCGATGGAAGACTTGGTCGTTAGGAAAGAGGTCGCATGCGATCGCCGGGACCAGGACCTCTACGGTCGTACGGTTGGCGTTGGAATTGCGTTATGCAATGCTGTCAATCTCGGCGACTGATTGAAACTCGCTCAGATATTCATGACGGTTCTGCTTGAGCCAATGAACAATATGCGGATTCGAAAGCATCTTTGCGATGTAGCCCTTCGCAACGGTTAGATGGAGATTGTCGATCCCGTAGCTTTCTTCGACCGACTTAACCTGGCTTTGCAGACTCGCCAGTTCACGCTCCATTCGGGCCATCTGCTCAGATGTTACCGGGTTACCACGTGTCGGCTTCTTCTTTCGCGGGTCTATCAACTGGCTTTCGGGCGTGGCTGCCAGAAGAGCTTGGGCGAACATGGTCGAATAATTATTTTGCCCAACCATCAGATCGGCGGCCTCAACTTGGCGTATCGGTGCCATCTGGCGCATAAGCTCAAAGGTCTTCATGGGACAATTGGTTTCCTTGAGCAACTGGACAGCCTCTGCGCAGATGCCGTCGAGCATACGAAACCGGCGCCTGATTGTGCTGACATCTAGTTCGAGTGCTTCGGCGATTTTCTCGGCAGGCACGCCCCGATCCATCGCGCGTACAATCATGCGGTGCTCTTGCACAGCAGAGAGGCGGTTGATGCGTTTGTTATAAGTATAGGCCTCGTCGTCAGTAGAAATGAGGCATTCTACTTTATCGAGGCCCATATCTCGTAAGGATTCGACGCGTAGAAGGCCGTCGAGAAGAAAGTACATGCCTTTATTTTTTGTGTCGTGGGTTACTACCGGAGGTTCTACCAAGCCGATCGCGCGTACGGAGCTTAGGATCTGAGCATATTTCCTGCTGTCTTTTGCGCCAGAACGCAACGATTTAAGTGGAATTATTTGATCAAGCTTCAACAAAACGATATCGCGTTCGAACCCGAGCCGCACTCCGACTCCCTTTTTCTTGTCGTCGCTCATGAAAGGCTGTTTCCGTCAATTCGCATTTTGAGCGCGCGCGGCATAGTTTCCAGCCGTTCGGCACGAAGAAGTGTCGTGAAGCCATCGTCGGCAAGCAGTTCCTTGAGCGCCTCGACGATGAAGAGGAGCTTGGCCTGCGCATAGTTCGCCTTCTTGACGAGGATTCGCTGCTTCTCAGCCTCGGTTTGATATAGCCGCATCAGATCGGCTGCCGTAATCTTTCGACGCGGTGAGGTTCTGCCGAGACCGTTGTCTGAAATGCCCTTGTGGCGATGCATGCGTTGGTCGAGCATGCGGCGCACTGTAGCGAGCTTTTTACCTTTTATTTTGCCTGCAGCGTATGCATCCATCAGCAGGTTCTGGACTTCGCTGTGATCGGCTCTAGCGATGTTGATTGCCAAGCTGATGGGGATGAGACCGGTTTCGACCGCTGATAACAACCGCTCCTCGCCGTTTCTCAGGAGAACCACGATCATGTTGACCCAACTCGTGGTCACGCCGATTTTTTCCGCAATAGCGTATCAGTATAGCCGCGTTTATGTAGACTGCCGATTTCGTGCATCAGATCGATAGGTCTGTGCTGCCGCCGCGCTATGTTCTCAACCAGGCTCATGACGAAACACTCAGCTTCCGAGGCGTCGACAATGATGGCAGGTATCTCTGTTTCGCCAAGCATACGGAAGGCTTCAAGCCGGCCTTCTCCGCAGACAAGATCATAGCGCTGTGCTCCCGCATCGGACCGAGAACTAACGGTAATGGGTCTCTTCAGGCCAATTGCCTCGATGTTGGCAACGATCTCCCGATGAACTTTCTTATTGCGAGCTCGAGGATTGAGCACATTGATCTGTGCAATGGGGATCATCTCGATATGCTGATTGACTGACGAGGGCATCAGGCAGCCTCCGTGACGAGTTGTGGGCTCAATAAATCGTAGAAAAGGTCGAGAGAATCAAATCGATAACCGTCAATCGCGAGGCCGTTTTCTTCAGCGAGCCTCAAATTCTCTGAGGCTATATCAATACGCGGTAGAAGATAATAATCGAGCGGACTTCTGTTGGTCGTATCCATCCTGACCGCAATGGTAATGTCGGGTTGAAGACCTGTGTCAAAGCGTAGGTGCCATCGATAGGAGTTGGCGCGTGTGCGATGGCAGCGTGCGACAATGAATGAGATCGTGAGTTCGTCATTCACGGAAATGAGCTGAGTTTCCGGTGACGAAAGGAGTTGGCATCCGACCGCATTAAGACCACCAACGATGTCAGCTCGTACTTGAGGGTAAAGTGCCCGCAGATGGCGATTTATCTCGACGTACTCATAGTCCCTCTTTGGTGTGTAGCCGACCAGCTTATAGGCCTGAAGCAGGCTTCCGAACCGCGAGCTGTAGGCGCTGCTTGATGGCAGCCCTTCAGCTTCATCAATAATCAATCCGGAAAGGATGCCGGCGTCCTGACGCAGCTTTCGCAGTGCGTCCAACATCTCCTCGTCCGACAGGCGGAATGAACGTTCGCGAATGATGGTCCGAGCGGCGACGAAGATGCGTTGATCAACAATGGGCGGAAAGGCGTTGTCAGCGCGAATCCACATATCGGGATTGTTGTGGACCCGTTTTTTCTTCAGCTTGAATGAAACTCGGTTCCATACGTTATGTCCGATGTATTTCTCGTTGATCAGGATTTGGTGAATGCTACCTTTCGTCCAGGCGCGCCCCTGATCCGAGAGGATGCCTCGCGCATTGAGGTCGTCTGCTATCTGTCTCTCCGGGACAAGGTCTTCGACGAAGCGTCGGTAGATTTCTTGCACGATAGCCACTTCGTCGGCTGGCCCGTGGACCAGCACGACGCGATCGGTTTGCAGACTTTTGTGCTCGCCACGTGCAAGCTCAGCCTTAAAAGAACCGCTTTGATCAATGAGTGCGCGGCGAAAACCATAACCAGCAGGACCGCCCTGGCGATGGCCCAATTCGATCTGTCGACCCTGGCCGGCGAACACCTTCACCGAGAGCTCGCGACTGTATTCCCCCGCCATCGCACTTTTGACGCCCTTGATGATGGCAGCAATCGGGCTTCCATCATTTTCAAATTGCTCGGCGCAATAGTGGACGACGATACCAGAGCGTTTGCATATGTATTCGTAGTACGCGCTCTCGTCGGTGTCTTGAAACCGTCCCCAACGGCTGACGTCATAAACGAGTATTGCCTCAAAATCAGCCCGGCCACTCTCGACATCGGCGATCAGGCGTTTGAACGCGTCGCGGCCATCAACCCGTAGCCCACTTTTGCCCTCATCTGCGTATGTTCTGACGATATCAATCGCGCGAGCCGCGGCGTATTGACGGATCGCATCCGCTTGGTTCTGGGTTGAGTATTCTTGGTGATCGGTTGACATTCGGACGTATTCAGCCGCGCGAATGCGGTTCTGAGGCGGGGTGTTGTTGCCTGAGTGATGTTTTTCCTGTTCCGCCACGACGTCCCGTCCCCACCGGCTTCGGTTACGAGGAAACGCTAGGCGACACCTCGACTTCACCAACATGGGGCGGGCAGGGTCGCGCCTGTCGCCCCCGCGTTCATCAGTTTAGCTGTTGAGGAGCGGAAACATGTTTCCCAAAAAGGGCAAGGAATTACACGACAAACAGCCAATGCCTGACAAAGACAGGGAATTCAGGCAGGCCGTCGCGGCTGCCTTGAAGAACGAACTCGGCGCAACGCATCAGGCGGTCAAAACGGTTATGCGGTGGACTGGTGCAAGTGAAAGGACTGTAAAACATTGGTTTGCAGGAAGTTATGGGCCTAACGGCGGTCACCTGGTGTCCATTGCTCGCCACTCCGATGAAGTGTTGCTGTGTTTTCTCCAGGCGGCAGATCGACCGCACTTCTCGGTCGGTCTTCAATGGGCTCATATACGTCCCATCCTCGTAGACCTGCTTCGCGCAACCGATGTGTCCAATCCGCTGTGATGGTCGGCCTATCCCTCCAACAACGCCAGCCTCACCGCGCCTTCCAAAGAGCCTTCGCCATATTCACGGTTGAATTCGGATGAGATGACCACGGGCATACCCGGATAACGCAAATGCCGCTCAGGACTGTCATCATAGATTGAGAGGTCGAAAGGGAGTTAGGAGGATGGAGAACACAATAGATGGAGAAAACCAGTACCGTCTCTTACGAACATTTGCCTGATCATATTGGTGACAGGCCCTGCGTCCGCGTCAAGGCGGCCGTTCGGCCCCGCTGCGCGGCCAAGGCCTTGACCCTGCCGGCCGAGGCCTGTGAGGGGCTGGGAAGGGCAAATGGAGAGGTGGCGGCGGGCACGCCGCGGTGCCGTCAGAGGAAGTTCAGCGGTCCCGCTCCGGTTCTTTGCGATCATCGTCTTGCCGTTCGCGCTCGTCGCGGGGCTCGCGTGTCGGTGTGGCGGGTCCTTGCTCCGCTCTTCGTTGGGCTCTGGCGTTTTCGAGGGCGGCAGTCACCCAGTCGATGTTGTCTTCCTTGGAGGGCGGGCGGCGCTGCCAGCGGTCGACGGCTTCTGCCTCGTGCGACAAATCACACCTGATCTGAATGCGCTCTTGAAGATCCTCGATACGGGCGGTCACTTTCCCGAGATCAAACGATAGCTCCTGGAGCTTGCGATACCGTTCGCCGAGGTAGTCGACCCGGCGTCCGATCTCTGTGGTGTGGATTGCACCGTGCTCAGCGTGCTCGATTTCGAGGTCGATCGAGCCGATCTCATCTTCGATAACGGCTCGTTTCTCGTTCAGTGCCTTCAGGTGCTCGTCGTCGTCCATTGTGCCTCCCAAGGCGGGGACTACTGTTCCATATGATAGGCTGACGTATGCTCCGGTTGGCCGGCAATTTCCGCCACCAGAAAGGCGCGAAGGCGTTCCCCGGTCTGGAGATACCTGACCGCCCGCCGATAAAAATAGAGCGTATCCTGTTTCAGGTCCTCCGGTACGTCGGGGAGGGTTTCGGCATCCTGTTTCCGCCGTGCCCAGTAGGCTAGTCTGGCGCGGCGCTGCACCAGATCCTTTTCGAGCCATTCCAGTTCTGAACGAGTTTCCACACGCTCGTCTTCCAATAATTCTTGGATACAAAATGCAGAGCCGGAGTGTAATTTGATCATGTCGTGATGATTGGGTGGGCTTGCGAATATTTCAAGTACTTTTGAATAAATACGAGATGTATCTGGCATCGTCTTAGCAGACGGCATAAGCCTTCCCGTCGCGTTCAGCCTATCTAATTACCCTAAATCAATGCCCAGCTTCGTTGCTGCTTCTTTTTTCACATACGCCACGGCTAGATCGCGAATGATCCCCAGGGACGCGCCTCCGATTGCGGCGGCACCCTCTTTGGTCTTCTCCCAGACTTGGTTGCTCCGGATGACAGCGAGATAATCGTGACCTTGGTTCGTCATGCGATAGACCCCATCGCCAACCTGATGCAAAAAGCCTGCATCACAAAGCAGTTCGGCGTGTTGGTGCTTCTTCTCGTCTTCCGGTGACATGCTGATGTATGCCGGCGCGAGAAAATAGGGTTCATCCGAAGATTCAATGTCGAAGAGCATTTGCCGTATGTAGTCATCGTCGCGTTTCATTGCTTAGGGCTCGTAGTTGAACTACATCGATTATATGCCAGCCGAGTGCTTCGTCCCAATCCTCATTCGTCTAAAATTGTAATCTCGGGATAAAGATGCGACGGAGGGCACCGCGCAGCAACGGAAGAGAGTCGATTGGTCGCGATTCTGACCGGTTCTCGTGCCTATCTCTTGCACAGTTTCTTGCACATACACAGAAAAAACGAAAATTACGTATGTGAAATCAATATTTTACTGAATAAAATCAAGGACTTAAAATCCCTCGGCTGTAAGTCATGCGGGTTCGAGTCCCGCCGCCCGCACCAGCCCGATTTCGCGACGTTGCCTGCCCTGAACCTCTTGCCGCTCCCTGTGCTCCGCTCCCTGTCTGGGGGAACCAAACGGCGTCCCGCGCATTCTCTTCCTGCGTCATTGAACCGCCTCAGGAGGAGAATATGGGTCGAGGACTTATACTGTGGCTGGTGGGCATCCCCTTGCCCGTCATCCTGCTGCTCTGGGTGCTGGGTTTCCTGCACTGAGGCGGCGACGAAGCTTCCATATCAAAGCAGACAAGCAGGTGTTTGCGCGATACGCGGCCCGCCGGAAACGGCGGGCCGTTTTCGTCTCCGGTGCCGTTCGTTCGCGATGATGCGGCCCGTCTGTTTGCGTGCCGCGCTTTCCCACCTAATTCGTCGGTTCTTCGCTCTCTTCCTGCGGCTTGGGCGCATAGGCGGCGAAGGCCTCGTGCAGATCGGCGTAGCTGATGTTCAACCCGTGCGTGGTGATGCCGACGGGATGGAAGCCGAGTTTGCTGTTCAGCCACGCCATCATCCGTTTGAAGCGTGTCTTGATGAACGAGGTGATCGGCTCGCGGGAGACGACCGCGAAGAAGCGCAGGCCGAGCATTCGGATTTCCTTCACGTCCTCCACCACCCGCCAGGGAATCGTCTCGTCCGCGAGGCGCCGGTCGAAAACCCCCGCCTCGTCGATGCGCAGGACTTCGCGATCGTCCATGAGGCGGATCAGGTTGAGAAACGTCAAACCGACGAAGAAGAGAAAGGCGACCTGCGCCACGCCGAAGACGAAGGGATCGCTCGTCATCGCAAGAGCATAGCTGACGCCCGTGAAGACGAGACTGACGATCAGCAGGACTGTCAGTTTCTTGCGGTCGTATCGGGCGGAGAGGGTCATGACGGGTTCGATCTCAAGGTGTGTGGTTTCAGTGCCACACCCTAGCGGCACGCGTACTGGAAATGAAACGAATTCGCCTTTCTTCGGGCGGTTTCGCCGAGCATTCCGAACAAATGCCTGATGCTGTTGCGTCATCGCAATAGCGGCGGATCGGCGCACGGAAGGGTTGTACGCGCCAGACACCGCTGCGGGGTGTGCGACATTGACACAAAGATCAATTCGTCGTCTCTCAGGACCCTCACGCGCCTGCGCAGCGATGGAAGGGCGCCGCCTGACAATGGCGGGTTCGTGAGAGCGTGCCATGCCCTGGCACTTGGAAAGCGGGTTGCTCTAAACGGGAGTTCATTTCATGCGCAAATTCATTTTGCCGCTCAGCCTTGCCGCCGGCCTTGCCGTGCCGGCCGCGCTGTCCGGCCAGCCGGCCCTGGCCGCCGACACCGTCACTGTCGCCGTGACCGCCATCGTCGAGCATCCGGCTCTCGATGCCTGCCGCGACGGCGTGAAGGCGGCGCTGGAGGCGGCCGGCTACAAGGAAGGCGAGAACCTCAAGTTCATTTATGAAAGCGCCCAGGGCAATCCGGCGACCGCGACCCAGATCGCGCGCCAGTTTGTCGGCGAAAGCCCGGATGTGATCGTCCCGATCTCCACGCCCTCGGCCCAGGCGGTGGCGGCGGCCACCAAGTCGATCCCGATCGTCTTTTCCGCGATCACCGATCCGGTCGGCGCGCAGCTCATCAAGCAGATGGAAAAGCCCGGCGGCAACATCACCGGCGTTTCCGATGCGTCTCCCATCGCCGACCAGATCGCGCTGATGCAGGAGATCACGCCGGACATCAAGACCATCGGCTACCTCTACAATCCGGGCGAGGCGAATTCCGTCTCCACCTTGAAGGTGCTGACGGACGTCGCCGGCAAGGCGGGACTGAAGGTCGTCGAATCGACCGCGACCAAGACGGCGGAAGTGCAGCAGGCCATGCGCGCGCTCGTCGGCAAGGCGGATGCGGTCTACGTGCCGACCGACAACACCATCGTTTCCGCGTTCGAGGCGGCGGTGAAGGTGGCGCAGGAAAACAAGCTCCCGCTCTACGCCGCCGACACGGATTCGGTTCCGCGCGGCGCGCTGGCAGCGCTCGGCTTCAACTATTTCGACGTCGGCAAACAGACGGGCGCGAAGGTCGTCCAGATCCTCAAGGGCACCCCCGCCGGCGATATCGATGTCGAGGTCGCCAAGGGCACGAACCTCGTCGTCAATCCGGCGTCTGCCAAAAAGATGGGCGTGACTATTCCCGATGCGGTGATCGAACGCGCCTCCAAGGTGGTTGAATAGCCGGCTTTGGCCGCTTAAACCGGGAAACCGTCGCGCCATTGGGGCGCGGCGGTTTTCTTTTTCGGGCAGGATTGCTCCACTTCACCTCAAATCGCGGAAAAGACCGTGACTGAAATCGCCTTCTGGGGGGCCGTCGAACTCGGCCTCGTCTACGCCTTCGTCGCGCTTGGGGTCTATCTCGCCTTCCGCGTGCTCGATTTTCCCGATCTCACCGTCGACGGCTCGATGCCGCTGGGCGCGGCCACGTCCGCGGTCCTGCTCATTCACGGTGTGAACCCCTGGCTGGCGACGCTGGCCGCGATGGGGGCAGGCGCGGTGGCGGGCATCGTCACAGCGACACTCAACGTGCGCTTCAAGATCCTGCACCTGCTGGCCTCGATCCTCACCATGACCGCGCTGTTCTCGATCGACCTCAGGGTGATGGGCCGACCGAACGTGGCGCTGCTGACCGAAGACACGGTGCTCACGCCGTTCTACGGGCTGGGCATGCCGGACTATTACGTGCGTCCGGCCTTCTGCTTCGTGCTGGTGGTGATCGCGGTGGCGCTGGTCGCGTGGTTCCTGCGCTCCGAGTTCGGCCTTGCGATGCGCGCCACTGGCGCAAATGCGCGCATGGCACGGGCGCAAGGGGTGCGCACCGACCTGCAAATCTATGTCGGCATGGCGCTTTCCAACGCGCTTGTCGGGCTGGCTGGCGCACTGTTCGCCCAGACCAACGGTTTCGCGGACGTGACATCGGGTGTCGGCACGATCGTCGTCGGGCTGGCGGCGGTGATCATCGGCGAGACCCTGCTGCCCAGCCGGCTGGTGACGATCGCGCTGATCGGCGCAGTGATCGGCTCGGTGGTCTATCGCATCGCGGTGCAGCTCGCGCTTTCGGCCGACGTGATCGGCCTCAAGGCCTCCGATCTCAATCTCGTCACCGCCGTCCTCGTGGCGATCGCGCTGATTCTGCCGCGGCTTCGCAAGAAGGGGAGGGCGGCATGATCCGCGTCTCGCATCTGGGCGTCACCTTCAATCCCGGTACGCCTTTGGAAAAGCGCGCGCTGAACGGCGTCGACTTCACCGTCGAACCGGGAGAATTCGTGACGCTGATCGGCTCCAACGGGGCTGGCAAGTCGACGCTTCTGGGCGCTGTGGCCGGCGACGTGATGGCAAGCGAGGGATCGATCGTGATCGGCGAGACGGACGTCACCCGCCGGGCGGCGGCACGGCGCGCCGGTCTCGTCGCCCGCGTCTTCCAGGACCCGCTGGCGGGCTCGTGCGGCACGCTGTCGATCGAGGAGAACCTGGCGCTGGCGGCGGCGCGTGGGCGCAGCCGGGGGCTCGCCAGCGCGCTTTCCAGATCGCGCCGCACGCTGTTCAGGGAGCGCATCGCGGAACTGGGCCTCGGGCTTGAAAACCGGCTGGAAGACCAGATGGGCCTTCTGTCCGGCGGCCAGCGGCAGGCGGTCTCGCTTGTCATGGCAACGCTTGCGGGCTGCGAGGTCTTGCTGCTCGATGAGCATACCGCCGCGCTCGATCCGCACATGGCGGCTTTCGTTCTGGAACTCACCTGCCGCTTTCAGGCGGAACTGGGGCTCACCACGCTGATGGTTACCCATTCGATGCGCCAGGCGCTCGATGCCGGTACGCGCACGGTAATGCTGCATGAAGGCAGGATCGTGCTCGACGTGAAGGGCGATGAGCGCAAGGGCCTCGGTGTCGACGATCTCGTCGACATGTTCCGCAAGGTGCGTGGACAGGAAATCGAGGACGACGCGCTGTTGCTGTGACGAGAGCGCTTTCCGACCAAGCGGAATCATTTGGTCGACAAGAAACCGCTCCAGATCAATACCTTGAGCATATTCCGATCCGATTGAATAAATCTGATCGGAATATGCTCAAGCGTTATGCGCGCCGTTGCGTGTGACGGTGCGACGCGCTATCGGAAAGCTCATGAAACTCCCTCCTCTCGTCCCTGGACGTCTGATCAAACGCTACAAGCGCTTCCTCGCCGACATCGAGTTCTCCGACGGCTCGATGATCACGGCCCATTGCGCCAACCCCGGCTCGATGATGGGGCTCGCGATGCCGGGCAGCAGGGTCTGGCTGTCCGTTTCCGACAATCCCAAGCGCAAGCTCTCCCATTCGTGGGAACTGGTGGAGGTGGGCGGCGTGCTGGTGGGGGTTTCCACCGCGAGGCCCAATGCCCTGGTGGAAGAGGCGATCCTCGTCGGCGCGATCGCGGAGCTTTCCGGCTATGCGACGCTCCGGCGCGAGGTCAAATATGGCAAGAACTCCCGGGTCGACATCCTGCTGGAAGACCCGGAACGGCCAACGGCCTATGTCGAGGTCAAGAACGTCAACCTGATGCGCGAACCGGGCCTTGCCGAATTCCCCGACGCGGTGACCGCGCGCGGCGCCAAGCATCTTGTCGAACTCGGCGACATGGTGGCGGCCGGGCATCGCGCGGTGATGGTCTATCTGGTGCAGTATCCGGGCGCGGAACGCTTCGCGCTCGCCCGTGACATCGACCCGGCCTATGGCGAGGCGTTCGATATCGCCCGTTCGCGCGGCGTGGAAGCGGTGGCGATCGTGTGCGAGATCACGCAGGACGAGATCCGCGCGGCAAGGCCGATCCCGGTTCTGGGTTAGGCGGCACGGCGGCGCTTATCGCAGCGTCTCGCCTCACCTCACATCGCTTCCTTGATGCCCGCCCTGATCAGCCACCAGTTGACCGGATAGGCGGTGGCGAAGCCGCACAGCATGGCGATCTGCATCATGAACCAGAACTCGACCATGCCGGACGAGAGCGTCACGCCGAGCACATGCGCGAAAAGCCAGAAATGGGCGATCGCCATGAAGCCGTACATGCCGATCTGCCATGAGGTCAGCGACAGGGCATCGGCCTTCACTGCCTCCTTCAGTCCCTCGCCGACCGAGAGCCCGCGCATTGGCTTGATCGCGAAATACTGGAAGGCGATGCCGATGGCGAAGGCGAGGATGAAATCCAGCACCCAGACGGCGAAGATCTTTTCCGAAAACAGGGTGTGATAGCCGAACCAGACGGCGACGGCGGGAAACAGGGCGACGAGCGGTTCCGCGATAATGTCGCCAATGGTGCAGCCGGCGCCGCAATGGCTGGCGCCCTTGCCCACTGCAACCGCGAAGGGGGTATCGGAACCATGCTGGTGATGGTCATGGCCGCCGTGCCGGTGCGCCGCCATACGGCTTTGCGTGGCCGACTTTCCGTAGCGATAATAGCCCCACAGCGCCATGAGCGATGCGAACAGCGCGACCACGGGCCAGACGAGGTTCATGATCCACATGTGCTGCGGGTCGCGAACCTCGTCCACGGCGATGATCACGCAGCACACCAGGCCGAGCGCGAGGGAGATCAGGGACAGGGCGTGAAGCCAGAGCGGGACGATAGACGTGTCCAAGGTCATTGGGCTCAACCGTCCCATCCAGCCTTTTCGGGACGGTCGTGAGCGATGACCAGGAAGGAAACGAAGCCGAGAACGGCGGAGGCAAAACACAGGGTTGAAAGCCAGTCGTAAACCATCGGGCAGGGTCCTTCCGTTCGAAGATCGTGACCCTTACCCAACGGCTCCGCGTGTAATCGGTTCCCCGAGGCGAAACGTTCGCCTTTACCCGATCAGGCTGCCCTTCTTCTGCAGGACGACGATGCGGGTGTGCGGCGGGACGCGTTCGTAGAGATCGCAGATGTCCTGGTTGATCAGCCGCACGCAGCCCGACGAGACGGCCTTGCCGATGGACGCGACCTCGGGCGTTCCGTGCAGACGGTAGAGCGTATCCTTGCCGTTTTCGTAGATATAGAGAGCGCGCGCGCCTAGCGGATTGTGCAGGCCGGGTTCCATGCCGTCGGCGTATTTCTTTAGCTCCGGCTGGCGCTTGATCATCTCCTTGGGCGGCGTCCAGGTTGGCCAGGGGCGCTTCCAGGCGATCTCGGCGCGTCCGCCCCAGGAAAAGCCGGCCCGGCCGATGCCGACGCCGTAGCGCACGGCCTTGTCGTCCTTCATCGTCAGATAGAGGAAGCGGTTGGGCGTGTCGACGATGATCGTGCCCGCCGGCTCGGGGGAGGTGTAGTTCACCACCTGACGGTAGAACTTCGGGTCGAGCTTGTTGAGATTGACCGCGGGAAGCGGAAACTGCTCATCGGGCTTGGCGGCATAGATCGTCTTCGGATTGGTTTCGATCGGCGGATTGGCGGCGAGATTGAGCCCCGAGCCGTTACCTGTGGTCTGGCAGCCGGCGAGCGCGAATGCGGAAGCCGAGACGATGAAGCTGCGTCGGGTCATGGACATGACGGAAATTTCCTGAATTCGACCCGGCCGTGCGCCACTGCGCCGGTTTCCTGGGCCGTTGGGATTTCAACCGTTTATGGTTAACGGAGTCTTTATTCCGGCACGCACGCGGCGCTTATTCCCCATGAATTGGCTCACAGAGTGGCCAATAGAATGGGATCCCTGACGGGGGCAATGCGCGGATCTGCGTGTTTGGCCGGGAAACGCGGTCAGGCGCGCGGCGGGGGCGTGGCGACGCCGAGGGTGTATTCCTCGGGGGCGAGCAGAGCCGCCATTTCCAGCGCGATCACGCGATTTGCGCGCGCGGCGCCCGACGGGGCGGGGGAAAGCGTTGCATCCAGGTGGAGAAGCCGCGGGCAGGGGCGATCCGTTCCCGTTCCCCCCGTCTGGCCGGTCTGAACGCTGCGTGCCGTGGTTTCGACGCGCGCGACGATCCGTTCCTGCGGCGCGGAGGGCAATTCGTTGGTCTGCTGACGCAGAACGTGGCTTTGCTGCCATGTGCCCGTGACAACGGCGGCCACCAGCAACAGGGTGGCGAAGACATGCAGCGCAAGGCGGATGGATCGGGATTTCATGGAGGTGGTGATACCAACGGGCGGCGAAAGACGAAAACGGAGCGTGATCACGTTTGCGTCACTGGGGATGTCGAGTGCGCTGGGCCGGAGCCGGGCGCGCGGGTGTTCCGCCGGCGCTCCCGACCCGCTCAGCCAAACCAATCCAATCGAATTTATGGGGCCACACCTAGAGCATATTCCGATCAGATTTACTCAATCTGATCGGAATATGCTCAAGATACTGATCTGAAGCGGTTTCTTATCGACCAAACGATTTCGCTTGGTCGGAAAGCGCTCTAGCCCTGGGTATCCTTGGTCAGCGGCGGCTGGAAGGTGAAGCCCATGTCCCACGGGAAATAGATCCACGTATCCTGCGAAACCTCGGTGATGAAGGTGTCGATCTGGGGGCGGCCCTTGGGCTTGGCGTAGACGGTGGCGAAATGGGCCTTGGGCAGCATCTTGCGCACGACGGCGGCGGTGTTGCCGGAATCGACCAGATCGTCGATCACCAGAACGCCGGCACCCTCGCCGCCATCGAGCCCGATGACCTCGGGGTCGATCGGCTTGATCACCTCAAGCGAGCCCTGGTCCTTGTAGTCGTGGTAGGAGGCGATGCACACCGTCTCGATATTGCGGATGCCGAGCTCGCGCGCCACGATCGCAGCCGGCACGAGGCCGCCACGTGTGATGCACACGATCGCCTTCCATTCGCCCTGGCTGGCGAGCCGCCACGCAAGTGCGCGTGCGTCGCGGTGAAACTGCTCCCAGTGAACGGGAAAGGCCTTTGGCTGCCCCTGTTCCATCGGTCTTGAACCTTCCTGTGATCTGTCTTGTCTTGGTTGTTTGTATCAGGCTTCGGCGCGAAGGCGCGCGAGCGCTTCCTCGATTTCGCCAACGACACGCTCCAGGAGCGCCTCGTCACGTGAACGGACCACCAGTTGGGTGGAGTAGGTCTTGCCGTCATATTGCGGATAGGAGCCGATCGCGACACCCGTATGGGCGTCCTGGATGCGGCGCAGGTCGTCGGCGACGCGGCCTTCGGCCATGTGCGCCTCGATTGCGCGCGAAAGGACCAGCCTGCCATGCGCGAGCGTGGGGCCGAGCGCCTCCAGCATCGCCTCGAAGACGGCGGGCACGCCCGCCATGACATGCACGTTGCCGATCTTGAAGCCGGGGGCCTGGGAAACGGAATTGGGGATCAGGCTCGCGCCGTCGGGAATGCGGGCCATGCGCATGCGCGCCTGGGTCAGGTCGGCATTGCCGTAGCGCGCCGACAGCAGCGCCACCGCTTCGGGATGAAAGTCGATGCCAACACCGAAGGCGGCAGCGATCGCATCGGCGGTGATGTCATCGTGGGTGGGGCCGATGCCGCCGGATGTGAAGACGTGGGTGTAGCGCGCGCTCAGTGCCCTGACCGCCTCCACGATGCGGCCGGTCTCGTCGGGTACGATGCGTACCTCGGCCAGATCAATGCCGTGCGCGGTCAGGAAATCGGCGAGATAGCCGATGTTCTTGTCCTTCGTACGCCCGGACAGGATTTCGTCGCCGATGACGACGAAACCCGCCGTCACGATGTCGTCGTCAGCCGAATTCGCGGCCTCGCCCATTTTCCGTCTCCTGATCGTCAGGCCGGATGTCTTAGAACAACTTGACCGCCGTGGGAAATAGGCGCGGACAAAAAGTTGCTCGCGGCGGGAAAAGCCGTCGCACAGGCTCCGTGGCGGGAACCGTTCACGGGCGCCAGTCGTAGATCCAGTCGAAGCGCGATAGCAGCCGCGTGCCGCTAAGGTAGCGAATGCCGGTGTCGCGCAGGAAGGCCATCATGCCCTTCATGTGATAGGTACGGGCATTGTCGCGGGCCGTGCGCATGACGCGCTCCACCCGGTCCTTGCGGGCGCGCTCGTAAGCCAGCAGCGCCTCGTCGACATCGGGGTCGTTGGCCAGGCAACGCGCGACGACGTAAGCGTCCTCGATCGCCATCGCCCCGCCCTGGGCCATGAAAGGCAACATCGCATGGGCGGCGTCGCCAAGCAGCGCGATGCGTCCCTCCGCCCAGATCGCGCCGGGGCCGATATCGCACAGCGCCCACTTGAGCCAGTTGTGCGGGTGCTCCAGTAACCGCCGGGGCTCCTGCGGCCAGTCCTTGAAATAGCCCAGAACCTCGTCGCGTTCGGCCGGGGCCGACCACGTTTCCTCGTGCCAGTCGCTTTCCACGATGGCGACCAGGTTGATCTCGCGTCCGGCGCTGATGGGATAGTGAACGAGATGGGATTTCTCGCCCATCCATAATCCGGTGAAGCTGGCCAGGTCCGGCGCCGCTTCCACGGGCACGGTGGCGCGGAAGGCGACGCGACCGGAATAATCGGCGGACGGCAGCCGCAGCAGGCGGCGGCGTACGGTGGACCAGACGCCATCGGCCGCGATCAAAGCTTCGGCACGATAGCTGGAGACGCCTTCGCTGCCCTGGATCTCGACGGTGATCCCGTCCTCGTCCTCCTGCGCGTCGGCCACGGCCATGCCGAGATGGATCTCGATGCCGGGACGTGAGCGCGCGGTCTCCGCAAGGCCGGCGTGCAGATCGCCGCGGTGAATCACCGCGTAGGGTGCGCCATAGCGATGCCTGGCCGTTTCGCCGAAGGGCACGCGGCCGACGATGCCGCCGGCGCGTGCCGAGCCGATGCGGGTCGCTTCCGGGTAGACCATCGCGGCTTCCGTCGCGGGTATGGCGCCAAGTTCGTCCAGCACACGCCAGGCATTGGGCGAGATCTGGATGCCGGCGCCGACTTCGCCAAGCTTGTCCGAACGTTCCAGAACCAGGACCGAAAAGCCGACACGCTCGAGCGCCAGCGCGGCTGTCAAGCCACCGATGCCGCCGCCGGCAACGACAATGCGCCGTGTGGGGTTGCTGGCCGCGGACGCGTCATTCTCCTCGTCGGGAGAACCGTCAGGCCCGGGGCCCCGTGTGCTGGGGCTTGTCATGGCATTCCGCGACTATTCCGCGGCCTCCGCCGGCGCCCACAGGCAGCCTGCCGGGTCCGAGACGCCGGGGGCAAGTTCGGCGTCGTGAACGTAGTGCGTGGAGCAATAGGGACAGACGATGGACGCGTCGGCGCCCATGTCGAGGAAAACATGCGGATGATCGAACGGCGGCGTCGCGCCGATGCACATGAATTCCCGTGCGCCGATCCTGATGGTTTCTACACCGCCGTCATTCTGGAAATGGGGAATGACCTGATCCGCCATGGTGTCGATCCAATCTCATCTGCTGGTTGTCGGCGCGACAATAACGAGCCGATTGTCCGATTGGTAGAGGTATTTCGCGTCAAGACGCAATGCCGCTGCATTGCCGTTCCGGTTCCCTGGCGCTTGCCTCGGCTTACACTTGCGTCTCTTCTCGTTGCGTTCTCCCTCTTTCCCCGGCGGGTTCGAGGCCCTAGTGTCGTGTTCCGCACATTGTGTCCTTTACGTAAACGTCAGATCATCATGCCCTTATTCAATTCCGACGAAATCGACATCGCCTATCTCGACGAAGGGGAGGGCGAACCGATCCTGCTCATCCACGGCTTCGCCTCCAACAAGGACGTCAACTGGGTCCATACGGGCTGGGTCGGTCTGCTCGTTCAGGCGGGCCGGCGCGTTATTGCGATCGACAATCGCGGCCACGGCAAAAGCGCCAAGATCCATGATCCAGAAGCCTACGGCGCGCCGATCATGGCGGAGGACGCCCGCCGTCTGCTGGACCATCTGGCAATCCCGGTCGCGGACGTGATGGGCTATTCCATGGGGGCTCGCATCACCGCCTTTCTGGCGCTTAATCATCCCGAGCGGGTGCGGCGCGCGATTTTCGGCGGGCTTGGCTATGGCATGGTCACAGGGGTGGGGGATCCCGAGCCGATCGCGCAGGCCCTGGAGGCGGTGTCAATCGAGGACGTGGCTGATCCGGTGGGGCGGTCGTTTCGAAAGTTCGCGGATCAGACCGGTTCCGACCGTGGCTCGCTTGCCGCCTGCATGCGCTCCTCGCGCCAGAAGATCAGCGAGCAGGATGTGGGCCGCATTTCGGTGCCCGTGATGGTGGCTGTGGGCACGCGCGACGAGATTTCGGGCTCCGCGCAGAAGCTCGCCGATCTGATGCGCGATGCCCGCGTCCTCGATATTCCCCGGCGCGATCACATGCTGGCGGTGGGCGACAAGGTCTACAAGCAGGGCGTGCTCGATTTTCTGGAGGAGACGGCGTGAATTTCGCGGGAGGAGAACAGGTGAGGGATGTGCGTCAGAGGACGCTCGATCTGGAAGGAGCGGAAGGCAACCGGCTCGCGGGCGACGTCTATGATACCGGCAAGCAAGGCGCGCCGGTGCTGCTCGTCCATGGTGGGGGACAGACGCGCTATTCGTGGGCGGGAACGGCGGAGCGGCTGGCGCGCGATGGCATGAGTGCCATCGTCATCGACCAGCGCGGCCATGGCGAAAGCGACTGGGTGGAGGGCGGCCACTACCGGTTCCGCGACTATGCCGCCGATATCGTTGCCGTGGCGGAGGCGATCGGGCGCGACTTCGGCGCCGCGCCTGTCGCGATCGGTGCCTCGCTCGGCGGCATCGCCTCCACGCTGGCGCAAGGGGAGCGCGCGCAGGGTGTGCTGCGGGCTCTGGTGCTGGTTGATGTGGTGCCGCGCATGGACCCCGAAGGCGTCGGCCGTATCACCGGCTTCATGGCCGAGCGCATGCACGAGGGCTTCGGTTCCGTCGACGAGGCGGCCGATGCGGTCGCCGCCTATCTGCCCAACCGCAAGCGGCCACGGTCCACGGAGGGGCTTCGCAAGAATCTTCGGCTGCACGAGGACGGCCGCTATCGCTGGCACTGGGATCCGCGTTTCCTGATGGGAGCGTTCAGCGTCAACTCCACCGCGCTCGAGGACATGAGGCGGATGGAGGAGGTGGCACGTGGTTTGACTATTCCCCTCCTGCTGGTGCGGGGCGGCAGTTCGGAACTCGTCCCGGAGGAGAGCGCGCGCCATTTTATGGAACTTGTTCCGCATGCGCGCTACTGCGACGTGACCGGTGCGGGCCACATGGTGGCGGGCGATCGCAACGATATCTTCGCCGATGCCGCGATCGATTTCATCCGCTCGCTCGGCGCGAGCTGATCGCGAAAAGTGCCAGCGGGAGAGTCGCTTAAGCGGTTCCTCTCATGCCGCCGACAGGCCCCTGCAAAATGATTCAGGATGGCGTGAGCGTGCTCTCGGGAGGCGAAAAACGCGAGTCCGCGGAATCGGTTGGCTCACGAACTTAACGTCCAGTTTACCATGCTTTCCGGCCGCTCGCGGCGGTTGCGCGACGAGCGCGGATCGCACTTGTCGGAGAAACCTGAGTCTTGGGAATCGCTTATGCGGATTTGCTGATGCGATTTCTTCAGGGTCAGAACTTCGCAGACTGATTCAAGCGATTGAAGCTCTGAATCAGGTTCATGTCCGCCGGATAATCAGCCACTAAATTCTATGCCGAAGTGGTTAGCGTCCGGTGAACACCGGGTCGCGGCGCTCCAGAAAGGCGCTCCGGCCTTCGGCGAAATCGGCGCTGTCGAAACAGGCGTCGGTGAGCGCTTCGATGGCCGACCAGTCTGCGTGTGAAGGATCGCCTGTCACCCCGTCGATAGCGGCCTTGGCGGCGTGCTGGGAGAGGGGGGCGTTGGCGGCGAGCGTTCGCACATAGGCGCGCGTCACCGCCTCCAGATCATCCGGCTCGCTCAATCGCTCGATCAGGCCGAGGGACATCGCTTCGCCTGCCTCGATGCGGCGCGCGGAGAAGAACAGGTCCTTGGCGCGGGCCGGGCCGATCAGCTTGACGACGTCGCGCACGGCGCTTGCGGGATAGCCGACGCCAAGCCGGGCGGCGGGGATCGCGAAGCGCGCATCGGCGCTCGCAAAGCGCAGGTCGCAGGCGACCGACAGGCCGATGCCGCCGCCCATGCAGAAGCCGCGGATCATCGCGATGGTGGGCTTGGGGCAGGCGCGCAGCGCATCGAAGGCGGCCGAGTTGGTGTCCTCGTAAGCGCGGGCGCTCGCCGCGTCCTTGCGCACTTCAGCGAACTCCGAAATGTCGGCGCCGGCGACGAAGGTCGCCTCTCCGGCCCCGCGCAGGACGATGACGCGCACCCGCTCGTCGGCGGCAAGATCGGCCACGGATTGCGGCAGCGCGCGCCACATGGCGAGATTGACCGCGTTGCGCCGGGGTTCGTTGTCGATGATCAGCCAGCCGATGGGCGGCTCCACCATGATGGCGATGCGGCCCGCTGTGGCCTGGTCCGGTTCGGTCCGGGAACCGGAAAACGTGGTTTGGGAAGTCTTCATATCGCCGCCATATACTCTTCAACGTGTCGCCTTGTCTTCATAAGGCGGCAGCGACGCAGGGGAAAAGGCAAAACAGCACCGTGCCGCCCCGTACCTTCGGACGATTTACGGCGCAGGTGGCAGAGCACAATCTCACCATGAGGGGGTGGTAACGATTTTCCTATTTCGCCGGCAGGCTGGTTTTCGCGATACCGGCCCTATGTTAGGGAAATGATCCGTTCCCGCCGGGGAGGGCGCGAAGGGATCGTTTCGCGGGCCATGGTATCGGCCGCCAAGCCGCCTGACAGCGCGGCCGGATGTAATGGTGCCGAATTTCGCGATCGCACGAGCAGGTGTCGGACAAGCCGCATCTGGTCAACCAGACTGGGTATGAGGAACAGGGCATGAGCCAGTCCACCCGTTTTGCCGCCACGCCTGAGCTTGCGAGCCACGACCCGGTCTGGGACCGCATGCGGGCAGAAGCGCAGGATATCGTCGAGCGCGAGCCGGAGCTTTCCGGCTTCCTGCTGGAAAACGTGCTCAACCACGCCACGCTCGAGGATGCCGTCGTCCACCGTCTGGCCGACAGGCTCGACCACCCGGCGCTGTCGGGCGCGCTGATCCGGCAGACCTATCGTCAGGCGCTCGGAGACGAACCGGTGCTGGGGGAGATCTTCCGGGTCGATATCATGGCGGTCGTCGACCGCGATCCCGCCTGCGATCGTGTTATCGAGCCTGTGCTCTATTTCAAGGGGTTTCACGCGCTGCAGGCGCACCGTCTGGCCAACTGGCTGTGGCGGCAGGGGCGGCAAGACTTCGCCCTCTACCTGCAGTCGCGCACCTCGGAAGTGTTCCAGGTCGACATCCATCCGCAGGTGCCGGTGGGGCGCGGCATCTTCATCGACCACGCGACCGGTGTCGTCGTCGGCTCCACCGCGGTGATCGAGGATGATGTCTCCATCCTGCAGGGCGTGACGCTGGGCGGTACCGGCAAGACAGACGGCGATCGTCATCCCAAGGTGCGTCGTGGCGTGTTGATCGGCGCGGGGGCGGAAATCCTCGGCAATTTCGAGTTGGGGCACTGCTCGCGCATCGCTGCCGGCTCGGTGGTTCTGGCGCCTGTCCCGCCCAATACCACGGTTGCCGGCGTGCCGGCGCGCATTGTCGGAACGTCTGGTTGCGCGGAGCCTGCGCGCTCCATGGACCAGCTCTTCGGTGAAAAGCCTGAAAAAGACGAGTCCTGAGGGTTGGCAAGGGGCCTGTGTCATGATGTAGACCCGGGGTAGGCGCGCCGGCGCGATGTTGGCGCCGCAAGACCCTTAAGGAGAGGCACCTTGAAGCCAGACGAGATTCGCAAGCTCGAAGCCTATCTGAAGAAGACGTTCAACGTGCCGGCGCTGCAGGTGCGAGCACGGCCGCGAAAGGATGACTCGGCCGAGGTCTATATCGGCGAGGAATTCATCGGCGTGCTCTATCGCGACGATGAGGACGAGGATCTAAGCTATAATTTCCAGATGGCGATCCTGGAGATCGATCTGGAATGAAGCCCGCTCGCGGGGGTTCCCCGCGTGCCCTGTGGCGTGGCGGTACCGGGGCTGTCCGGGCCGTCAGGTTGCCTCGCGTCCGCCGCAGGATGGGCTTTGCCTGTTTCCGGTGCTCCGCGACGCGTCTGGAGCGGTTTCTTGTCGATCAGACGGGTCCGTTTGACCGGAAAGCGCTCTAGCGGCTCGCGCCGCGCGCGCGGTCGCCGGCCACCAGGAAGCCCTTTGCCAATTGCATGACGGAGCGATCGAGGCGTCCCCAGTCCGCCAGCCGGGCGCGCGGGAAACGGTAGGTCAGCGTCAGGCCGGGAACGAGGGGCACCCGGCGCAGGCAGGTGGCCTCGGCCACGTTCCATTTCTGGCAGCGCGCGGCAAAGGGTGTCTGCGACCCGGTGCGTAGCGCCGTCGCCTCGTAGACGATCTCCTCGCTCGCGAACGCGCTGGATGTGGTGAAAGCGCGGGCGAAAAGTCCTCCGGCGACGGGATAGATCTCGGCGCGCAAGGCATCGCCGTTCCCCTCGCTTTCTCCGGCAAGCGCCGCATTTCCAGCATTTGTCACCGTCGAACTGCCCTCTTCCAGCCAGATCCGGATCAGCGACTTGTCGCCCTCGTAGAAGAGCGCGGCGGAGCTTTCATCGTATCCCGACAGGGTCGGCCAGCGCAGGGTGAGGTCGAGCCGCTCCTGTTCGCCGCCGGCACGTTGATCGGCATCGGCGACCATATTGGCCGGCACGCGCAGCCGGTGGCCGGCGAGGGAAAGGTGAACGGGGCGGGTTTCGGCCGTCCAGCGCGGGGGCGTTGGTGGAACGTGCGACAGGGTGGCGACCCTGTCCGCGATCATCGCCGCGCCGGCGAGGGCCAGCAAAACCGTCAGTGCGGGCAACTTCCAGCGGCTGACGGGAATCTCGTCGGGGATGACCAAAGGCGTGCGACTGCCGCCGACCGGCGCAATGGATTGCGTCCCGATCCGGTGCGTCAGTCCCGTTTCGAGACGCGCGAGCAATCTGTTCATGCCGCGTTGGCCACTGTTTTTCGCCTGTTTTTTGCCTTTTGGGCAGGCATGGCTCTTGCTTAACGAGTCGTAAACGTCGAGTTTGTCCGAGTCGACTTTGGCTGTTCAGCGTTAACAAGAGGTAAACGCCGTGCTCACGCAAGCGCTCATCGCGACCTATGCGGTCTGTATCGGTTTCGTGCTGGCCGGCCTGATCGGAAGTTTCTTTCAGCTCGTGACCGATCGTCCGCCCAATTTCGATTTCGGGGCGCGGTCGAGCCTGGCCTTCGTCTGGGGCATGGTCATGTGCATCCTGGCTGGCCCGTTCATCATCATGCGCCAGGCGATTCGCGGGCGCCGGATCGAGCGGCGACCGATTGGCTGGCTGGTGGCGAGTTCCACCATCGCAGGCATGTGGAGCCTTTTTTCCGGGATACTGATTCTCAACCTGATCTTTGTCGCGCTGACCTGACCTCAGCCGGGGGCGCGCAAGCCGGCCGTGCGTTTGAAATGTGCTGGCGGGCAATAACGGATCTCGATGAACAGTGGGCGGGAGCGCATGGTCTCCCGCAGGGGGGCCGGCCCGCCTTGGGGGAGGCGGGCCGGCCTACGCATAACCGGTCTGGGGACGGGACGGGGGAAGCGACCTGGTTATGCGGTTCCGTGATCTTCCGGTTTCGTATGTACCCGGCGTCCGGCGGCCCGTCCCAGGCACCGCATCGCCGTCTTGTTTGCGTCAATCAAAGCCCGTGTCGTCGCTCCGCAGGCGCCGGGGCGACACGAATGTGCTCTAGCGAGGGATACTCGCGACCGCGCCGACGCGATCGTCATTGATGGATGTCCACCGCCCCGCATTGGTCTCCGACTGACGCTTGATGTAGCGATAGGGCGTGTTGTACCAGGGCAGAACCGCCTCGATCTGGTTGTCCAGGACCAGATCTCCGCGATCGGTGCGCACAGTCAGCACCGCATGTCCGTCACCGTCTGTTCCGCGCGCCACCGTGATCAGAAGCGACGAGGGCGACCAGCCGAGACCGATCAGGATCCGCCGCTTCAGAAGCGCGTAATCCTCGCAGTCACCGGCGTTCTTGGGATAGGTCCAGACCTCGGCCTGGTGATAGAGCTCTTCGTCGGATACCGGCTTGATCCTGCGGTTGACCTCGGCGTTGACTTTCAGCAACTCGTCCCAGCGCGCACGGCTGAGCGGCATGAGCTGAGGCCGTTTGGCCGTCACCCCACATTCGTTGCGCCAATGTCTGCAGAATTCGATGTGTCCCAGCGGCGCGGACGTCGCGCCGGTGATCGGCATGAAAAGCGCGGCCCCCTCGGCGGCCTTGCCATTCAATGTCAAACCGACACTCAACGCAGCCACAATAACGGCCGCAAATATATATTCCCCATACTTCATGTCAAACCATCCCCGTTTGATTGGTTTGACACTAACAGTCTTGTTTTTATGTCACGCTAAGCTTGAAGCTAGAAGTAGATGAGAGTTTTATGAGAATAAAATGTGACTTGTATTCGAATTTTATTCGATATTGATTCAAATTTTAACGACCGGAGGACAGCGAAAGGCATTTGTGCGGCGGGCGGAAGCGGACGCCAACCCGTGCGGGGAACGCAAGTGTGGGCGCGGGAAAAAAGGGCGTTTCTGGCAGAAACGCCGGTCAGGTGCTGTTGACGGTGGAGATGGTGTAGAAATACGTAGTTTAAATTCTGAATTGATAGAAATGACATTGAATTATATTACGTATAATACGCGGTAACTTAATACTACACTTTATTTATCTTGATGTGTTTCTTTAATTTATCTGGAATTGGAGCCATCGACATGCCCCGGATCGCGCGCCTGCCACTCGCATGGAAAATCATCATCCCGGTCTTGCTGATTTTCGCCTTCTCTATCGGTATCGCCACGCTCAGCATCAGCACGCTCTACGAGGAGATGCTGAATGAACGCAACCGGAGCATTCAGAACATCACCAATACGGCCGTCGGCATTGCGGCGGAGTACAACAGGCTCGCGCAAAAAGGCGAGATGACGGTTGAGGAGGCGCAGGAACGGGCCAAGCGCGCCATTTCCAGCATGCGTTATGACGGAGACAATTACGTCTTCGCGTTCGACTACGATGGCAACACCATCATTCACGCTTCACCCAAGCTCATCGGCAAGAACATGCTGGGGCTCGTCGACAAGAATGGCGTGAAGGTTGTCGCGGACCTGATCGGGCTCGCCAGGAATGGCGGCGGTCTGCTCAGCTACCTCTGGCCCAGGGCGGGCGAAGAAAACCCGGTTCCGAAATTCGGCTGGGCGTCGCCTTTCGCGCCATGGCAATGGGCGATCGGCACGGGCGTCTATATCGACGATCTGACCGCGGCCTTCTGGCGGCAGGCGGCGCTCATCATGGGCATTGCCATTTCCGGTGCGGCGATCGCGCTGGGCGTCGCCTTCTCGATGCTGCGCAGCATCACCCGGCCGATCGCGGCGCTGACGTCGAGCATGGATACGCTGGCGGGAGGCAACAGCGATATCCGGATCGGCGGGACCGAGCGCCCCGATGAAATCGGCAAGATGGCCAAGGCCATGCAGGTCTTCGTGCACAACGAGCAGACGCGCAAGCAACTGGAAGCCGAGCAGCACGAGCAACGCGAACGTCTTGCCCAGCGCGGCGCGGAGATGCAACGGCTGTCGGCGGCCTTCGACAGCCAGATCACGGAGATGATGCAGGTCATCGAGGCATCGGTTTCCCAGCTGCGCGATGCGTCCAACGAAATGACAGCCGGTGCGCAGCGTACGACCGAGCAGAGCGAACGTGTCGCCACGGCTTCGGAGCAGGCGGCGGGCAACGTGCGCACCGTGGCTGCGGCGGCAGAAGAACTGTCGGCCTCCATCAGCGAAATCCGCCGGCAGGCGCAGAACTCCTCCGACATCGCTTCGCAGGCGGCGCGCGAAGCCGGTAGCACGCGCCAGCGCATGGACGGGTTGAACGACGCGGCCACGCGTATCGGTGAGGTCGTGACGCTCATCCAGGCGATCGCAGAGCAGACGAACCTGCTGGCGCTCAACGCCACCATCGAGGCGGCCAGAGCCGGCGAAGCGGGCAGGGGATTCGCCGTCGTGGCGGCGGAGGTGAAGGAGCTGGCCAGCCAGACCTCCAGGGCGACGGAAGAGATCTCCAGCCAGATCAGCGCGATCCAGAGCGAGACGACGATGGCGGTGGAGGCGATCTCGTCTGTGTCGGGCGTCATCGACAATATGAACGAGATATCGGCCTCTATCTCCGCTTCCGTCGAGGAGCAGGGGGCGGCGACGTCCGAGATCGCCACCAGCGCGGTCGATGCGTCGAGCGGTACGACAGAGGTGACGGAAAATATCGGGTCGGTGTCCAGCGCCGCCGAGATGACCCGGCACACGGCCCAGGCCGTCGATACCTCTGCCCGTCAGCTTGAGGAGAATGCCCGCAAGCTGCGTTCGGAGGTCTCACAGTTTCTGGAAAGGGTCCGCCTGAACGACGCGGCCTGACCCGGCCGCACACGACGTTCCCCAAGACGCATATCGGCCGGCATCGCGCAAGGGTGCCGGCCGATACGCGTTGAGGCGCGGTGTCGGACGTGTTGGCCAGTCGGGTTGGCCAGTCGAATTGGCCAGGCGGGCGTTGGGAGGATTGTCGGCCGACCGGGTGCCCGGTCAATTGGCGCGTGAGCTGAGCGGGTCGCGGTTGTCGGGTGTGTTCGCGAAACGGCGCGCGAGCCCGGTCTCAGGACGATTATGTTTCGGGCAGAACCCGGTTCAGGAAATCTGGTCCTTGACGATGTTGATGTCCTGAACGGCGGCGAATTCCACCGCGATGCCTTCCTCGGTGTGGCGCACGACGCGCGCGCGCATCTTGCCCAGGATGATCGGCGTGCCGATGGCCGGCTTGACTGTGGTGGCCAGTGCGGCGCCCGAAAGCGACACGTCGATGACGCGGCAGGTGTAGTCGCGACCGTCGGCAAGCTCGATGCGCGAAACGGAATTGTCCGGCGTGAAGCGGTCGTGCCGGCGATCTTCCGGCAGGTTCAGCTCGTGGCGGTTGGCGAGCCAGGTGAGCTGGTTGGCGAGCTTGTCGCGCTTGCGCGGGGTCGCATTGACGGTCATGGCGAAGCCGCCGTCGAACGTGCGCACGACCTTGCCCTCGATGCGGCCGATATGGTCGATATAGGCGATGATCCGCTCGCCCACCTGAGCGATCACTGGCGCGACGACAGCAGCGCCGCCCGGCGACATGTTGATCACCTGACAGGGATATTCGCGCTTGTTTTCCAGCATGAAGCGCCCGAGCAAACTCACCGTCACGCGCTGGAACCGACGCTTGTCCGGCTTCTTGCCGGCAACGAACTGCGCCATGCGGTTGCTGGTCTGCGTTCCTGCCGCCTCTTGGGCGAGAGTGGCTTGAGCGGGCGCCATCTGGGAAAACTCTCCTGTTCGACCGCCGCTCCGTGTGCGCGTATGGGCGTTCGCGTTCGCTAGCCTAGAAGCAGCGACGTTAACAACCGGTTAGATCGTGGCTGAATATCGTCAATAATTGGCAATTTGGCGCGCTTGCCCGCGGGCCGGCGCCGGGGCGTCGGCTGTAACGGGGTTACGGCGTTGTGCCATTGTCAATATTGCGCGCCGGGTCGGGCCTGGCGTTCTTCCCGTCGCGCCTGTGCCTCACTCCGCCGTGTGGCGGGCTTCGGGTTGGCTCTTGCCGCCTTCGTAGACGGTCAGATGACCGACACGACGATAGGCGAGACGCTGGGACGGCGCGGTGATGATGGAGTGGGCCTCGCTGCCGGCGTTCACCTTGCGCAGGAAGAACGGCTGTTCGTCCGGCCAGATCAGGCGCAGACTGGAGATCGTCTGCTTGACGACGGGATGAATGCCGATCCAGTACGGCTTCGTCATCGTCGTGCAGCTGCCCAGGATGCGGGTGTAGCCTTGGTCGCGCATGCGCAGCGGCAGAAGCAGGATCTCCATGTCGACCGTCTGGCCGCGATCGGTGCGGCCTTCAACCCCGAGCACGGCGGCGGCCGCATCGCTGGTGATGGCCTGCAGCATGGTGTCCATCGCCTCGCGGTCCTTGCCTGCCCACAAGCGCAGGAAGTCGCGTCCCTTCAGTTCGCGGCAATAGGCGGCGCACATGCGCGTTCCCGCGAGCCGGAAGCGATACGATTCGTCTTCCGCGGCTTCCAGAATGAACGTGTCGCCGAGAACCGTGCGGATGTCGCCCGGCTCTATCGCGCTGCGTTCCGGCGCCGGCTTGGACCCGCGAAGCTGGTTCCAGTAGTCATAAAGCGCCTGCGTCGTGGCGTGTTTCATTGCTCGATGCCTCACCCGGTATCCATTTCATTTCGCCACTTTTCGTCCGGTGTCCCGCTAGGCTGTCCCGGTCTGAGCCGGGTAAGCGTTCATCGTGGGACTCGGTGGCGGTCCGAAATGGTTAAGAGCAGGTTACATGCCAGCACCGTTTTGGACATCAGAAGCCTCGAGTTTACCTGTTATTATGGTTAACTTTCGGGGACAGTCTGTGGACAGTGTGGAACCCTCGATGTGCTTTCGCGATTGTTTCGCCGAACAAGCGCGCCTATGTGGGCAGGAAGAGCGCTTTCAAAACAGATAGTCGCGGCTCCCCTGGGGCCCGCACAGCCTGGAGCCGCCATCCATGCAGGATCCGCAGGACCCGAGAGACCCCGACACCGGCCCAGATATCGGTTCCCAATCCGATCAGGGCGGGGGCGGCGAAAACGAGTACGGCCAATGGACGGGGCATCCGACGGGGCCGGGTTACCGGCGCCCGCGGGGAAACGAGCCGCTGTTCAATCTGCCGGGCGTTGTCGTGGGGCTGATCGCGGTGCTGACCGGCATCCACCTGCTGCGGGTGCTGGTTTTCTCGCCGGATACGGATTTCAGGTTCCTGCTGGAGTTCTCGTTCCTGCCGCTTCGCTACGCCTCGCCCGAGGTGTTGAGCCAGGCGCTGGGCGGGGCGAGCCTTCCCGGCGGAGAAGGGGCGCAGGTCTGGACCTTCCTCACCTACGCCTTCCTGCATGGGTCGTTCACCCATCTCGCCTTCAACGCGCTGTGGCTGGCGGTTTTCGGCTCCGCGCTCGCCCGTCGTTTCGGCGCGTGGCGGTTTCTCGCCTTTTCCGCTGTCACCGCTGTTGCGGGAGCGGCGGCGCACCTCGCCACCCATTTCGGCGAGGCGATGCCGGTGGTCGGTGCCTCGGCTGCGATCTCCGGCCACATGGCGGCGGTTGCCCGCTTCGCCTTCGACCATGGCGGTCCGCTGGGCATGATGCGTGGTCAACACCCGTCGGCCTATCGCCAGCCCGCGACTTCGCTCGCCAAGTCTCTCTCCAACCGGCAGGTGCTTGCCTTCCTCGGCGTCTGGTTCGCGGTGAACCTGATCTTCGGCATGGGGTCGCTATCGTTTGGCGGCAATTCACCGACGATCGCCTGGGAGGCGCATATCGGTGGTTTCCTTGCCGGACTGGCACTTTTCTCCCTGTTTGACCCGGTTCCGCGTCGCACCTGAACAGGCGGCGGTCCCCAATTGTCGCGTATCTGTGACAACCCTGTTCACGAAGGCGCCCTTTTTTGCGACAATCCTTACGTAACGGCGGATTGAAGCACTGCCCCGCCGGTGGGTGAAGCATACGGGAGCGGCTTCGCCCGGTCTGCCGCGGCGGGCGCCGAGGTGGCCGCACCGGCAGGAACGGGTGTGGGCGTTTTCAAAAAGTCCGCGTCCTCGGGTCGTCGGCCGTTCCTGCGAGTTGATCTGCAACGGAGCAGGAGTGGAGGAAGCTATGACTGTCGGTGCAATCTTGAACGAGAAGGGCAACACGGTCGTTTCGATACGGCCGGATGCGACACTCGAGGATGTCTGCAAGCTGCTGCTGGAGCACCGCATCGGTGCGGCGATGGTGCTGGACAAGAATGACGACATCGCCGGGATCCTGTCGGAACGCGACGTGGTGCGAGCTGTTGGTCGCGAGGGCGACGCGGCGCTGAAGCGTGCGGCCAGCGATGTCATGACCACCAAGGTGGAGACCTGCATCGAGGACGACACCATCAACCAGGCCATGGCCCGCATGACCAAGGGCCGGTTCCGTCACCTGCCGGTGACACGGTCGGGCCGGATCATCGGCGTGATCTCCATTGGCGACGTCGTGAAATGGCGGATCGAGCAGGTCGAGCGCGAGGCGGAGGAGATGCGCTCCTACATCGCCATGGCGTAAGGCGGCGGTCCAACCGCCGCACGAACGCCCGTCATTGGCGTCCTTCGCCGCGTGAACGGCTGTCATCCCGGCGCTGTCATCCCGGCAAGGGCGGGGATGACAGTCGTAGGCGACGAAAAGAAAAGAAAAGCGGCGCTGCCGCGCGCCGCTCAATCCTTGCCATAGACCTCCTTGGGGTCGTAAACGCGGTCTTGCGTGATCGAGAGTTTCGTTTCGGCCGAGGCCGGACTTCCCAGTTCCACCGCGCGGTAGAAGCACGAGCGGTAGCCGACGTGGCAGGTGGCGCCGTTGCCGGCCACCCTGACCTTCAGCAGGATCGCGTCCTGGTCACAGTCGGTGCGCATTTCCACAACCTGCTGGATCTGGCCCGAGGTGGCTCCCTTTTTCCAGTATTCCTGGCGCGAACGGCTCCAGTACCAGGCCTCGCCTTCCTCTATGGTGCGCGCCAGCGCGCCCTCGTTCATGTAGCCGAGCATCAGCACCTCGCCACTGTCCGCGTCGGTGACGATGGCGGGCATCAGCCCGTCCGCGCCGAATTTCGGGCGCAGGGTGGTGCCTTTTTCAGTTTCGGTCTTGTCCGTCTGCGGGGCGAAGGGCGTTTCGGTCATGCGGTCGTTTCTGTCCAAAGGGGGAGGGGCGGGGCGGTCCGGGCGCTGTTTTCTAGCGGCGCAGCAGCGTCATGAAGCGCGCCTGTTCCGCCGGGTTGTCGCGGAAAACGCCGGTGAAACGGGTGGTCACGGTGGTGACGCCGGCCTTCTGAACGCCGCGCAGCGACATGCACTGATGTTCGGCCTCGATCATCACGGCCAGACCGCGGGGCTGGAGCGCTGTCTCGATCGCGGTGGCGATCTCCGCGCTCAGGTTTTCCTGTGTCTGCAGCCGACGGGCGTAAACGTCGATCACCCGGGCGAGCTTCGACAGGCCGACCACTCCGCCCTTGGGGTAGTAGGCGATGTGGGCGTGACCGATGAAGGGCACCATGTGGTGCTCGCAGTGGGAATAGAAGGGAATGTCGCGCAGCAGCACGATGTCGTCGTAGCCGTTGACCTCATCGAAGATCGTGCCGAGATAATCGGTCGCTGCCTCGTCGTAGCCCTTGAAGAATTCGTCATAGGCACGGATCACGCGCTGCGGTGTCTCGATCAGACCCTCGCGGGTCACGTCCTCGCCGATATAGGCCAGAAGGGTGCGTACGGCGTCCTCGGCCTGCGCGCGGGTTGGACGCGCGTCCATATCCGGTCGCTGTGCGGCCATGTCCTTGTCCTTGTTGTTGGCGGCTTTCACGACGGCGTCCATTTCGGACCTCTCCATCTGGGTTTGTCACATCCGGCGCTGGCCGGGACCGGCCGCATCCATATATAGAAGATGGAGCGGACAAGGCGAAGCGGCGGGCCTTGCGTCGAAGCGACGTGCGACAGGCCCGCTCGGTTTCCCTATATAGACTGTCGCGCCCGCAAGTGAAGGCGGGGGCCGTTTTCGAGGCGAGCATGATTGACGATATCTATAACAGCCGGATCCTGGAACTGGCGGGCAACATCCCGCGGCTTGGCCGGCTGGACGATGCCGACGGCAGCGCCAAGGCCCATTCCAAGCTGTGCGGCTCGACGGTGGTCGTGGACGTGAAGGTGGAGAACGGGGTCGTTACCGACTTCGCCCATGACGTGAAGGCCTGTGCGTTGGGCCAGGCGTCCTCCTCCATCATGGCGAGCCATGTGATCGGCGCGACGGCGCAGGAGTTGCACGAGGTTCGCGATGCCATGCGCGCGATGCTGAAGGAAAACGGCGCGCCGCCGGAAGGCCGGTTCGCCGAATGCGCGGTGCTGGAGCCGGTGCGCGACTACAAGGCCCGCCACGCCTCCACCATGCTGACCTTCGAGGCCACGGTCGATGCCGTCGATCAGGCGCTGGCGAAGGCCGGCGCCGGTGCGGCGGCGGGATCGGACGCGTAACGCGTCCTCCGCCCGCCTGCCTTTCGATGCGCGGCGATCCTACTCGGCCGCTTGCGCTTCCGCTTCCTTGACCACCTGCCGTTCGCTTCGCAGACCCTGAACGATGGAATAGCAGGCGAGCAGCAGTACGATGGTGAACGGGAAGCCTGTGGAGACCGCCATGGCCTGAAGGGCGGTCAGTCCGCCGCCGAGCAGCAGCGCGATGGCGACCAGTCCCTCAAAGCTCGCCCAGAAGACGCGCTGCGGCGTCGGGGCTTCCACCTTGCCGCCTGCCGTGATGGTGTCGATCACCAGCGAGCCGGAGTCGGACGAGGTCACGAAGAACACGATCACCAGAATGATGCCGATGAAGGACGAGATCTGGTGCAGCGGCAGCTGTTCCAGCATCACGAAGAGCTTCAGCGGCAAGTCGGCGTCGGTGACCGCCTGATACCCCTGGTTGACGACCTCGTGGATCGCCGTTCCGCCGAACACCGTCATCCAGAAGACGGAGACCAGCGAGGGGATCAGCAACACGCATGTGATGAACTCGCGCACCGTGCGCCCGCGCGAAACCCGGGCGATGAACATGCCGACGAAGGGCGACCAGGAGATCCACCAGGCCCAGTAGAAGGCCGTCCAGCCCTGACGGAAATTGTCGTCCGCACGTCCGATCGGGTTCGACAGCGCCGGCAGGTATTCCGCATAGGCGATCAGGTTGTCGAAGAAGCCGCGCAGGAGCGCCATGGTCGGGCCGGTGAAGAGCACGAACAGCAGCAGCAGGGCCGCCAGCACCATGTTGATTTCCGAAAGCCGCTTCACGCCCGCATCAAGCCCCGCGACCACTGAGGTCAGCGCCATGCCGGTGATGATGATAATCAGCACCACCTGCATGGTGGTGTTGTCGGGCAGGCCGAACAGGAAGTGGAGACCGGCGGCGGCCTGCGAGGCGCCGAAGCCAAGCGATGTGGCCAGGCCGAACAGGGTGGCGAGAACCGCCAGAATGTCGATGACGTGACCGGTCCAGCCCCACACGCGCTCGCCGAAAATCGGATAGAAGACCGAGCGCATGGTCAGCGGCAGGCCCTTGTTGTAGGCAAACAGCGCCAGCGCCAGCGCGACGATGGCATAGATTGCCCAGGGGTGCAGGCCCCAGTGGAAGATCGTCGCGGCCATGCCGAGTTTCCCGGCCTCGGCGATATTGCCCGGCGCACCGCCCAGCGGCGCCCAGCTTTCCGGCGATCCGGCGTTCGCGGCCACCGATGTGCCGTAATGGGTGATGGGTTCGGACACGCCGTAGAACATCAGCCCGATGCCCATGCCGGCTGCGAACAGCATCGCGAACCAGCCCGAATAGGAATATTCGGGTTCCGCCTCCGTGCCGCCAAGGCGCACCTTGCCCAGAGGTGAGACGACGAGCACCAGGCACAAGACGACGAAGACGTTGGCGGCCGAGAGGAAGAACCAGTCCAGCGTGCCCGTCAGCCAGTTCCTGAGGTCGCTGAAGGCCGGGCCGAGACTGTTCTGGAAGGCGAGCGTCACCAACACGAAGGCGACGATGGCGAGCCCCGAAATCAGGAAGACGGGGTTGTGGATATCGAGGCCGAAGGGCCCGATCTGAGGTTGGATGTTGTCCTGGCCGATCTCGTATTCGGTATCGATGACGTCGGCTTCCCCGTCGGGAATCAGGGCTGACTGGTCGTCGCTCATGGGCGTCTCTCTCAATTCTTGCCGGCGATTCGGGCCGGTTCAGATGCAGGCGGTCAGGGAGGTCAGTCGCGGATCACGAACACCGATACGGGCGCGTGTTGCGCGAGGTAGCCGGCGTTTGAGGCGAACAGATATTCCGGCGCCCCCGGCGCATGGGTGGCCATGACCACAAGGTCGACGCCGTTTTCCTTGATCGCACGTGCGAGCGTGGTGTCGAGATCGCGGGCCGGGTCGTGGCTCGTGTAAGTGCGCGCCTCGGCCTCGATCCCGCGCTCGCCGGCCTGCGCCTGCGCGAAAGCCTTGAGCTTTTTCGCAAAGTCTTCCGGTGTCCGGGCGACGGGGCCCGGCAATGAGGAAGAGATGCCGACGTACAGGATCGGAGCCTCGTAATGGCGCGACAGATCCGCGGCGACGCGCAATGCCTTCTCCAGTTTATCTGCATGGGCCAGGTCAACCGGAACCATGATCTTGCTATACATACAATCCCCCTCCGGTTTCGGACATGTAGACGCCTCTCCCGGCTCGATAAAACGCATTGAATGCGAACAGAGTTCCAAACGGATACGAAAAAATATTTATAGTCGGTTTTGATATATTTTTCAACGTGGCGAGTGCGTGCTGTGAATCGCAAATATAAAATTATGTATATTGCGATGTTCAAAATTTTATTGATATAACTTTGCGTAATGAAGATGTTGAAATGTGAAGTTCTGGCTTGTTTTTGACATGTATTCGCCACAATTCGTGCCTGTGCTTCTCGGGTAGTGCGACGACGCGTCATGTCAGCACTTGACCGGGCACGAGAGGCGTGATCGATGGGCCGCAGGTTCCTGCGGGAGGGTTCATGAAGACCATCGCGATCCTGTTGATCCGGTTGTACCGCTACACGTTCTCCGCTCTTTTCGGGCGGTCCTGCCGGTATCAGCCGACATGTTCGTCCTATACGGAGGAGGCGATCGTCCGGTTCGGCCTGTGGTCGGGCGGCTGGATGGGGCTGGCGCGCATTTTGCGCTGCAATCCCTTCGGGGCGAGCGGTTACGATCCCGTGCCTGAAGACGTGCCCGACAACGCGCACTGGTACATGCCCTGGCGCTACGGCCGCTGGACGGGCCGGCACATCGATCCGAAGACGCGTATCGACCTGCCGTGAGGCTGCTGCGCCGGCATCGGTGCATAAGCGGCCTTGCGGATCCGCTTTATTCTCTACGCTTGCGCAAAGTGCGGTATATTGGGGCGATCATAGGCGGCACGCCGTTCGCAGATCGATTTGCTGCGCCGGGTGCCGGTCCTCCGTACGTCTCGGCGTGCACCCGCTGGTATTGCAATCCGTTTCGAGCCCCATGCTCAATTCGCCGTCTCCGGCCACGATCCGGCCCGCCTGTTCGAACGATCTCGAAGCGCTTGTCGCGCTGGAGGAGCGCTGTTTTGAGGGCGACCGCATCAGCCGGCGCAGCTTCCGTCATATGCTCAAGGTCGACAGCGCGGAAATTCTGGTCGCCGAGGCGGAGGGGGCGCTCGCCGGTTCCGCTGTCCTGCTGAACCGGTCCGGCACCGGGCTGACGCGGCTTTATTCGCTTGCCGTCGATCCGGCCATGCGCGGGCGGGGCATCGCACGTCGTCTGTTGTCGGCCTGCGAGGAGGCGACGTTGGCGAACGGACGCATCGTGCTGCGGCTGGAGGTGCGCCGCGACAACGAGGCGGCCTGCCGGCTCTATGTGGCGCAGGGCTATCGCCGTTGCGGCAGCGTGCCCGATTATTACGAGGACGGGGAAACGGCGCTGCGCTTTGAAAAGCTGCTGCACGACGCTGCCATCACGCGCTCCTCGGTTCCCTATTACAACCAGTCGACGGAATTCACCTGCGGCCCTGCCTGCCTTGCCATGGCGCTGAAGCATTTCAACGCGGAGACCGAACTCGGCGAGGCGCTGGAACTGCGGCTATGGCGCGAGACCACAACGATTTACCTCGCTTCCGGCCTCGGCGGCTGCGGTCCCTATGGTCTGGCTGTCGCGGCGGCGCGGCGCGGGATCGATGTCGAAGTGCGTCTTAATACGGACGATTTCCTGTTTCTCAATTCGGTCCGCGATCCGGAGAAGCAGCGCGTGATGACCATCGTCCAGCAGGACTATCGCAACCAGGCCGAGGTGATGGGCATTCCCGTTTCCGCCGAACCGCTCTCCCCGCGGGAGTTGGCGGCGGCGATCGCTTCGGGCGCCGTCGCGATCGTGCTGATCTCCGGCTACCAGATGTTCGGCCGGCGCGAGCCGCATTGGGTCATTGTCCATGCGGCCGATCCGGGCCATCTCGTCATTCACGATCCCTGGCTCGAATACGAAGGTTTCGAAAGCGCCACGGATTCCTCCTCCCTGCCTATTCCCGACGCCGCATTCGACCGCATGGCCCGTTGGGGCCGCGCGGGCGTACGGGCGCAGATTCTCCTCAGAAAGGCTGCCTGATGGCCGCATGGGTCATCCTTGTCGATCACGCCAAGGACTTTTCGAACGCGGAAACCCCGCACAAGGTCATGACGGTGCGCGAATACATCACGAGCCCCAGGCTCTTTCGGGGCGCGCACCCCACCATCGTCAATCTCTCGCGCTCCTATGCCTACCAGGGGGCGGGTTATTACGCCTCGCTGCTGGCGGCGGCGCGCGGCCATCGCGTCATCCCGAACGTGGAGACGATGGTCGATCTTTCGCGCAAGACGCTCTACCGCATCGCGCTGCCGGAACTGGAGGACAGCCTCAACCGCGAATTGCGCGGGGCGGCGGAGCCGACTGAGGGCAACCTGCGCCTCACCATCTGCTTCGGCGCCGTGCGCGAGGCGCGTTTCCTGCGCTTTGCCCGGCTGCTGTTCGACTGGTTCCGCGCGCCGCTCATCCAGGTGACCATCAAATACGGCGAGTGGTCGACCATCGACCGCATCCGCACCGTCTCCATCCACGACATTTCCGACGAGGACCGGGACTTCTTCCACGAGGCGCTGGAGGTTTATTCGCGGCGCTCGTGGCGGGCGCCGAAGACGCGGGCGCAGCTGAAATACTCGCTTGCCGTGCTGCGGAATCCGAAAGAGGTGCTGCCGCCCACCTCGCCCGCCTCGCTGCGCTATCTGGCCAAGCTCGCCCAACGTCATGGCGTGGAAGTGGTGGAGATCGGCAAGGACAATTTCCATCAGCTCGCCCAGTACGACGCCCTGTTCATCCGCGAAACGACCTCGATCGACAACCACACCTACCGCTTCGCCAAGCGCGCGGTACAGGAGGGCATGCCGGTCATCGACGATCCGGTCTCGATGATCCGCTGCACCAACAAGGTCTATCTCGCCGAACTTCTGGAAGCGCACGGCATTCCGACTCCGAAGACGGTGATCATGAGCTCGCTCAAGGATACGCCCAGGATGGAGGAGAAGCTCGGCTATCCGGTCGTGCTGAAGATTCCGGACGGCTCGTTCTCGCGCGGCGTGTTCAAGGTGGAGAACCGGACGGATGCCGAGGCGAGGCTGAAGGAGCTGTTCGAGGATTCCGATCTGGTGCTCGCCCAGGAATTCTGTCCAACCGAATTCGACTGGCGCGTCGGGGTTCTCGACGGCGAGCCGCTGTTCGTGTGCCAGTACATGATGGCAAAGAAGCACTGGCAGATCATCCACCACGAAAAGGGCAAGCCGGCGGTGGAGGGCGACTTCAAGCCCTGCGCGCTCAACGAGGCGCCGCCGGAGGTGATCGACAACGCGGTGCGCGCGGCCCGTCTCATCGGGCAGGGGCTCTACGGCGTCGACATCAAGGAGACCGATGGGCGCTGCGTGGTCATCGAGGTCAACGACAATCCGAACCTGGAACACGGCGTGGAAGATGCCGCGGAGAAGGAATTCGTCTGGGACCGGCTGGTGCAGTGGTTCGTCCGCCGGCTCGACGCGCATTATTCGGGGTAGGCGCGCGGGAGGCGGGTGTTGGTGCTTCGTGGCGCCGGTCTTTCGTGTAGCGCATCCTTCGAGATGGGACACCCGTTCAATGTCGGAGAGGCCCCATCCCGCCGCTCTCACGCCGATGGCATCTTTTTGCCGTCCCTGATTTCCGCCGCCTTCCGTCTGAGCCGGGCCAACGGCTCGGGGCGGACCTTCCTGATCGCCTCCTTGCGGCCCGATGCGCCCGAGGCGGCACGGATCTGCTCGCGCAGGCGTTCAAGGTCGCGGTGGCGCACGTCGGCGATGAGTTCCTCGATGCGTGCCTCTGTCAGGCCCAGCGCCTCCAGCGCGTGACCGCCGAGGCGCACGGCGGATTCGAACGTTTCGCGCACCTCCGCATCAAGGCCCAGATTGGCGACCTGGATCGAATGAATGCGGTCGTAGGTTCGCGCGATCAGTTTCGGCTTCGGGAATTCGCGGCGGATCATCTCGATCATGCCGACGGTCTGTTCCGGCCGGTCGGAGCAGATGGCGATGAGATCCGCGTCTTCGGCGCCCGCCACGCGCAGCACGTCGCGGCGCGTTCCATCGCCGAAGTGGACGCGCGTTCCGAACCTGCGGGCCTCGCGGATACGGTCGGGATCGTTGTCGAGCAGCGTCACCGACGCGCCGGCGGCCAAGAGCGACTGCGTCACGACCTGGCCGATACGGCCGAAGCCGATGACGAGCACGTTGCCGCCTGCGTCGGAAAAATCCTCATCGATGGTTTCCGGCACCGCGCGGCCGTCGATGAGCGGGCGCAACCTGTCGGCGAAGGGGGCGGCGGCCATGGAGAAGGAAATCACCGCGACCAGAATGGAGGCGATGTCGTGCGGCAGGACCCCGGCGCCGGCAGCCGTGGAGAACAGCACGAAACCGAATTCGCCGTGCTGGCAGAGCGACAGGGCGGCGAGCCTTGAGCAATGGGGCGGCAGCCCGCCGGCACGCAGCACGAGATGCGTGGCAAGGCCCTTCAGCGTCATGAACAGCGGTACAGCCAGCGCGATGAGCAGCCAGTTCGCGGCCACCACCCGCAGGTCGAGCGAAATGCCGACGGCGATGAAGAACAGCCCGAGGAAAAGCCCGCGGAACGGTTCGATATTCGCTTCGACTTCATGGCGGAAGGGCGATTCCGACAAGAGCACGCCGGCGATGAAGGCGCCCATGGCGTAGGACATGCCGGCCATGTCCATGACGAGGGCGGCGGCGATGACGACGGCAAGCGCGCTCGCCGTCATGATCTCCGGCAGCCGGGTGCGCGACAGCAGCCGGAAGATCGGCTCCAGCATGTAGCGGCCGACGATGACGAGAAGCGCAATGGCGCAGGCGGCGATGGCGCCGTTCGTCAGCGCATCCGTCAGGCTCGGTTCCTCGCCGTGCGGCGACAGCATCCTGACGAGCAGCAACAACGGCACGATGGCGAGATCCTGAAACAGCAGGATGTAGAAGGCGACGCGGCCATAGGGCTCGGCGCGGTCGCCATGTTCGTCCAGCATCTGCATGACGAGCGCGGTGGAGGAAAGCGCAAGGCCGGCGCCGATGACGATGCTCGCGCTCCAGCCGAGGCCGTAGAGATAGGGCGGCAGGGTCATCACCGCGCCGCAGAGCACAACCTGCGCGAGCCCCAGCCCGAAGATCTTGCGCCGCATGGTCCACAGCTGGGAGGGTTTCAGCTCCAGCCCGATGACGAACAGGAACAGCACCACGCCGAACTCGGCGAAGTGCAGGAGTTCCTCGGCGGGCACGTCGAAATTCAGCGACAGGCCGGAGCCGACGCAGACGCCGGCTGTCAGGTAGCCCAGAACCGTGCCGAGCCCCAGGCGCCGGAACAGCGGTACCAGCACGCAGGAAACGACGAGCAGCGCCAGCGCTTCCCAGAAGAAGATCTCGACATGGTCGGGTTGATACCAGGGCACGAGGGGCTCATCTCCAGATCGGGCAGGACCGGGCGAACGGGTCGGGAAATGGAAAGTAGCCGGCCCGGCGCAAGTTTGCATCGCAGAATTTTGTCGAGAAAAGGCGGCGGGTGTCATGCGCTGTTCTTGCGCGAACCAGGTGCAGCGCGTCCCTCCCCCCTTTACGCGCGCGCTCGAAACACTTATTCCCCGTGCCTATATGACAACCCCGCTTACCTGCCTCGTTTGCAGGAGTGAGCCAGGAGACAGACATGATACATCTGACTTTCCCAGACAATTCCGTACGTGATTTCGAGCCCGGCGTGACCGGCAAGGCTGTCGCGGAAGGCATTTCCAAGTCGCTTTCCAAGAAGGCCGTCGCCGTCGCGCTCGATGGCGAGCTGTGCGATCTCGCCGATCCGATCCAGCACGATGCGAAGATCGAGATCGTGACGCGGGACGATCCGCGCGCGCTGGAGCTGATCCGCCACGATGCCGCCCACGTGATGGCCGAGGCCGTACAGGCGCTGTGGCCGGGCACCCAGGTCACCATCGGCCCCGTCATCGAGAACGGCTTCTACTACGATTTCAAGCGCGTCCATCCCGACACCCAGGAAGACTGGCCGTTCACGCCGGAAGACCTGCCGGTGATCGAGAAGAAGATGCGCGAGATCATCCAGAAGAACGCGCCCTTCACCAAGGACGTCTGGTCGCGCCAGAAGGCCAAGACGGTCTTCGCCGACATGGGCGAGGCCTACAAGGTGGAGCTGGTCGACGCGATCCCGGAAGATCAGGACGTCAAGATCTACCACCAGGGCGACTGGTTCGACCTGTGCCGCGGGCCGCACATGGATTCCACGGGCCGCATCGGCAACGCCTTCAAGCTGATGAAGGTGGCCGGCGCCTATTGGCGCGGCGACAGCAACAACCCGATGCTGACGCGTATCTACGGCACCGCCTGGGCGGACGAGAAGGATCTCAAGGCCTATATCACCATGCTGGAGGAAGCGGAAAAGCGCGACCACCGGCGGCTGGGCCGCGAGATGGATCTCTTCCACTTCCAGGAGGAGGGGCCGGGCGTCGTCTTCTGGCATGCCAAGGGCTGGACGCTGTTCCAGACCCTCGTTTCCTACATGCGCCGTCGTCTTGCCGGCGACTACGACGAGGTGAATGCGCCGCAGGTGTTGCACACCTCGCTGTGGGAGACCTCGGGCCACTGGACCTGGTACAAGGAGAACATGTTCTCCGTGCAGTGCGCCGATCCCGAGAGCGAGGACGACCGCGTCTACGCGCTGAAGCCGATGAACTGCCCGGGCCATGTGCAGATCTTCAAGCATGGGCTGAAGAGCTACCGCGACCTGCCGCTGCGCCTCGCCGAATTCGGCATGGTGCACCGCTACGAGCCCTCGGGCGCCATGCACGGGCTGATGCGCGTGCGCGGCTTCACCCAGGACGATGCCCACGTCTTCTGCACCGAGGAACAGCTGGCGGCCGAGTGCCTGAAGATCAACGACCTGATCCTCTCGGTCTACGAGGATTTCGGCTTCGAAGAGATCGTCGTGAAGCTCTCCACCCGTCCGGAAAAGCGCGTCGGGACCGATGAGGCGTGGGATCATGCCGAAGAGGTCATGGGCGCGGTTCTGAAGCAGATCGAGGCGCAGGCCGGCGGCCGCATCAAGACCGACATCCTGCCGGGCGAGGGCGCCTTCTACGGCCCGAAGTTCGAATACACCCTGCGTGACGCCATCGGCCGCGAATGGCAGTGCGGCACGACCCAGGTCGACTTCAACCTGCCGGAGCGCTTCGGCGCCTTCTACGTCGATTCAGACGGCGAGAAGAAGACCCCGGTGATGATCCACCGCGCCATCTGCGGCTCGATGGAGCGTTTCCTCGGCATTCTGATCGAGAACTTCGCCGGGCATTTCCCGCTCTGGATCGCGCCGAAACAGGTGGTGGTGACTACCATCACCTCGGATGCGGACGACTACGCCAGCGAGGTTCACGCCAGGCTGAAACGCGCGGGGCTGAAGGTGGAGCTGGATCTTCGCAACGAGAAGATCAACTACAAGGTCCGCGAGCATTCGCTGGCGAAGGTTCCGGTCATCCTCGTGTGCGGCAAGCGCGAGGCGGAGGAGGGGACGGTGAACATCCGCCGCCTCGGCTCAAAGGACCAGACGTCGATGACGCTCGACGAGGCGATCGCGTCGCTCACCGATGAGGCGATGGCGCCGGACCTGAAGCGGGTGCAGTAACGCTCACCGCTGAACCGGACAAGATCGAGAGGAAAGCGGGCCAGGTGCCCGCTTTTTTCGTTTTTCGGAGACGCGACGCGTTGTTTGCCTGTCGGTCGAGGTGACGCTTCCCGCAACGGCTGACGGGGCCGGTGTTACCGAAGTCCCCGGTTGTTTTTCCTGCTCTCCCATCCGTCATTGTCGGCTCCGACCGGCAATTCATGCCGTGATGTCGACAGGCGGGAAGAGGTGGATCTTGCGGGACGATCCCGGCTCTGGGGCCGGCTCGGCGGCCCGCCGGACACGAGGCGCGCGAGTGGTACCTTTCGCCGCTCACACCAATCCCTCCAACGTCATCACCCGGCGAAGTCCGGGTGATCCAGCGTTCTCCGCGCATGCCGCAACCGGAGGTGGATTGCCCGGACTGCGCCGAGTGATGACTGAAAGAGAGTCCTTGAACGAGAGGCACAAGCAAAAGCCAGGAGCCCGACGCGCCCGGGATGACGCCGGATGATCCCACCACAGGGTTGGCATCCCAACATCACGTCGCAGCGGCCGAGCCCTCAGTCAGTATCGAGCGCGAGGCCGGCGGCGTTGCCATCCTTGGTGCGGACTTCCACCTCGGCGTTGCGGCCGGGCTTCACCTCGAATTCGCGCGAGAAGAGCCGACCCTGATTGCGGGCGACGACCGTGTACTTGCCGGCGGTCAGCACATAGGAGGGGAAGGCGCCGTTGCCTTCCACGACGGAATCGCCGCTGGCGGTCAGCACCGACCAGGCGGTGTTGGCGATCGCCTCGCCGCCGAACTCGTTGACGAGCTTCAGCGTTACTTCCGCCGCGTTGTGGTAGATCGTCGCCTCGGTCAGCTTGCCGGCCTCGACCTTGATGTCGGCCCGCACCGTCGCGTTGACCCGGCCATAGCGGCTGACGACATGATAGGTGCCGGCGTTGAGCGGCACGATCTTGCCGGGCAGGACGTTGCGCGCCACCAGCTTGCGCTCGCCTCGGGTGTTGAAGTCCATCTCGTAGATATCGAAGCGGACCTTGGCGATATCGAGCGGAACGGTCTTGGAAACGACCCCGTTGAGCTTGATGCCGCCGGCATTGAAAACCACCGTTTTGGAGGTCTGGCCGCGCGCCACCGTGACCTTGGTGGTCACGCCTGCATGACCGTAGGCGGTGTAGACGAGGTAGGTTCCCGGATCGAGCTGGAACTCCGCGTCGCCGCCCTTGGACTTGGCGATCAGGTCGAGATGCCCCTCGTCGTTGATCGTCTGCGAATAGACGCGCCATACCAGCCCGTTGTCGATCAGCGGGCCATTGTCGGTCAGCCGCGCCATCATGTAGAGCGTGGTTTCAGACGGATCTCCGGGCTTGCCGGTCTGGGGTGTCGCTGCGGGCGCGTAGGGCAACGCGTCCCTCGGCAACGGTGTCATCGTCGGGGAGTTGAGCAGAAAGTCGAGAGAGGGTTCCGGTGCGTCTTCCGGCTGCGGCGCAGGGGGCACTCCAGGCGCTCCGGCGGGCGCGGGGGCTTGCGAGAACGAGTCCTCGGGCGAGGGGATCGGCAGCGGGGGGACCGGCGCCGTCTCCTGGGCGGTGGCGGACGTGGTGACGGCGAGCGCGACCACAAGAAAGGCGCCTGCGAGCGACGCGAGGGCACGCCTTAGCGGTATGGAAATCGCGAACAGCGCCGATCGCGCCGCAATGGCCGGATTGGGATGTGTCGTGGTCGGCCGGAAAGCCATCAGCATCTTCCGCGTTTTCGGGCGCGCCGGGGCTGCCCTTCTTGTTCGTTCGCCCGGTTATGCCTTGTCGCGCCGCGATTGGCCAGCGGGCCGATACCTCTCTCAGCCGCAAAAGGTTGGCGATTTCAAGTCCGCCGGATGCGGTCCGGTCGTGCGAAGCATTGACAGATACGGGGCTGTTGCGCTCACATGGCCGCGCGATGATTTTCCTAAAATATTGTTTTCAATCACCGAATCTATTGCCGGCACGGTTCTTCGCGCGAGGAACCGGGGATCGGTCGACACAAAGACGCAGTTCCCGTTGATGGGGACGCGACCAGGAAAGGCTGCAACGTACCATGCCCGAAGCTCTCTCCCTGCTCACCACCCGACGCACAATTCCGGCGATTGCGCTGGGCGCTCCCGGTCCCGACGAGGAGCAGATCCGCACGCTTCTTTCCATCGCCGTTCGAGTGCCCGACCACGGCAAGCTGAAGCCCTGGCGCTTCGTGCTGTTTGAAGGCGATGCGCGCGAGGCGGCGGGGGAAAAACTGCTGGCGCTGAAGCTTGCCGAAGCCGGAGATCTGGATGAGGCGCGCCAGAACCAGGAGCGCACCCGTTTCACCCGCGCGCCGCTGGTGATCGCCGTCGTCTCCACCGCCGCGCCGCATTTCAAGATCCCGGAATGGGAGCAGCAGATGTCGGCGGCCGCCGCCTGCATGAACCTCGTGCTGGGCGCCCATGCGATGGGCTTTGCCGCGCAATGGCTGACCGAATGGTACGCCTATGACGACAAGGCCAAGGCGCTTTTCGCAATTGAGGAAAACGAACGGGTCGTCGGCTTCGTCCATATCGGCACGCCGCAGGAGGAGCCGGTCGACCGGCCGCGCCCGGATGTCGAAACCGTCATGACCCGCTGGAGCCCCGAGGGGGCGGAAGGAACCGATACGTGAACTACGACGCGATAAAGAATGAGCACGGACTTCGCCACGATCCCTTCAAGGCCATCGTGGCGCCCCGGCCGATCGGCTGGATCTCTTCGCTGGATGCGCAGGGCAATGCCAATCTCGCGCCTTACAGCTTCTTCAACGCGGTCAGCGACAACCCGCACATCGTGATGTTCTCGTCCGCGGGCTGGAAGGATTCCGTCGCGAACATCGAGACGACGGGCGAGTTCGTCTGCAACCTCGCCACTTTCGCGCTGCGCGAACAGATGAACCAGTCCTCCGCGCCCTATGCGTCGGGGGTTTCGGAGTTCGGTGAAACCGGGCTGACGGCCGTGGCCTCTTCCGCCGTCAAGGTTCCGCGCGTTGGCGAGGTTCCGGTCGCGCTCGAATGCCGGCACCTGCAGACCCTCCAGCTGCGGGATCTTGAAGGGACGCCGGCCGACCGCTGGATGGTGCTGGGCCAGGTGGTTTCGATCTATATCGACGATGCGGTAATTCGCGACGGGGTGATCGACGTCACGGAATTGCGGCCTCTCGCCCGGCTCGGCTACCACGATTACTCGGTGGTCGACCATGTTTTTCAGATGACACGACCCAGGGGAGGCGGCGGGGAGGCTTCCGGCGCCGCGTGAGAGCGTAATTGCGAAGGACGCGACGACCCCTTCCGCCGTCACTGCCCGGCTTTGTCCGGGCAGTCCATTGTCGGTCGCCGTAGTCCCCGGATCCGGCATGGATCACCCGGACTTCGCCGGGTGATGACGGCAGCAGGGTGTGTCGTATGGGCAGCGCGGCACGAACTCCTTGCAGGCGGCCCATCCGCCCGCCGTCCGCATGCTCTCAGGCATGGACCCCGGCGAGCCGTGCCCGTTCCAGCAGTTTCCTGGCCCGTGTCAGGTGAGGGCGGTCGAGCATTTCGCCATCGAGGCCGATGACGCCGGCATCGCCCGCTGTCTCGAACGCGCCCACGATGCGTGCGGCGCGTTCGATCTCGTTGGCGTTGGGTGTGAAGACCTCGTTGATCACCGGCACCTGGGCGGGGTGGATCGCGAGCTTGGCGGTAAAGCCGTCGCGCACCGCCTCCTCGCACTCCGCCCGCAATCCGTCGAGATCGCGGAAGTTGGTGTAGACGGTGTCGATAGGCGCGACATGGGCGGCCACCGCGCCGAACAGACACAGGTTGCGGGCGAAGCGATAGGGTTCGGTGAACTCGCCGTTGGCGCGGTTGACGGACGAGCCGATGTCGGCGGACAGATCCTCGCCACCCCAGGCCATGCCGACAAGCCGCGCGCTCACGCCCTGATAGGTGCCGAGGGTGAAGAGCGAGGCAGCCGTCTCGGTCGCGATCGCGATGATGCGGGTGCGCCCGTCGGCGATGCCGCGATCGGCCTCGTGGACGGAGAGCATGGCGTCGAGCCGCTCCACGTCGCGCCCGCTGGTCGATTTCGGCAGGATGATGCCTTCGGGCGCCGCGGCCATGACGGCGTCGAGGTCCGTTTCGCTCATGCCGGTGTCGAGCGCGTTGATCCGCACATAAAGGCGCGGGCGCTCGTGCTTTGCTATGGTATCGCGCAGGAAGTAGCGCGTCGTCTCGCGAGCCGCCTGCTTGGCGTCCTGCGCCACCGAATCTTCCAGATCAAGCAGCATCACGTCGGCGCCGCTGGCCAGCGCCTTGGTGAGCTTCGGCTTGTCGTCGCCGGGAACGAACAGAAGGGAACGCATGGCTCACGCCTCCATCTTGAGGTCGGCGGTCTTCTTCTTCATGAAGGCCTGCCGTCGGCAGACGGCGACCAGATCGCCCTTCTGATTGAAGGCCTTGTGCTCGAACTCGACGATCCCGGCATCGGGTCGCGAGCGCGACTCGCGCTTGGAGAGCACTTGCGTCTTCACGTTGACCGTGTCGCCGTGAAAGAGCGGGTGCGGGAATTTCACGTCGCTCATGCCGAGATTGGCGATGGTGGTGCCGATCGTCGTGTCATTGACCGAAATGCCGATCATCAGACCCAGCGTGAACAGCGAATTGACCAGCGGCTGGCCCCATTCCGTCTGGGTTTCGCAGAAATGCCGGTCGATATGCAGCGGTTGCGGGTTCAAAGTCATGTTGGAAAAGAGCATGTTGTCCATCTCGGTCACGGTGCGCCTCAGCTCGTGATCGATGATCCGGCCAACCTCGAATTCTTCGAAATGCAGTCCTGGCATTGCGCCGTGTCTCCTTCCCAAGGGCGGTTTTCCGCTGTTTTTTCATCGGATAAGCATTCTGCTTTAGGCGATGGTTAACGCTGTATTAACGAATTTCGAGCGATGGTTAAGCCCGGATTAACCAAGAGGCTGTCGGCAATCAGGCCAAAAGACCGCTAGGAGGCGGGTGTCATGGAAGTGGCCGCAACGCCCTCGATTGCGTCTCGCATCGCTCTGGCCTTCCAGTCGGCCAGTTCCACGACCGGAACCGATTTCCGCTATCTGGTCAAGACGGCATCGCGCGAGTCGAATTTCGATGCGAGCGCAAAGGCGAGTGGTTCCAGCGCAACCGGACTGTTCCAGTTCATCGAGTCGACATGGCTGGAGACGGTGAAAACCTCGGGCGACAAGCACGGTCTTGGCGCCTACGCGGAGGATATCACCCAGCGCTCCGACGGCAGCTACACGGTGAGCGATCCGGCGCGCCGGCGCGAGATCCTTGACCTGCGCAAGGATCCGGAAATCTCTGCCGCGATGGCGGGCGAGTTCACGCGCAAGAACGCCACCTATCTGGAAAGCAAGCTCGGCCGCGAGCCCTCCGATGGCGAACTCTATGCCGCCCACTTCCTGGGCGCGGGGGGCGCCTCCAAGCTGATACGGCTGGCGCAGAACGATCCCGATCGCGCGGCCGACGGCGTCTTCCCGCGTCAGGCGCGGGCGAACAAGTCGATCTTCTACAACGATAACGGGTCTTCGCGCTCCGTGTCCGAGGTGCTCGACAACCTCGTTTCCCAGCATGACAGCCCCTCGCGCATCGAATATGCGACCGTTGTCGCCGCCTCCAAGCCGGTCCCGACGCCGGTCGCCAAGGCGCAGGCGATCGCGGCCGCCGCCGGCGTTCCCGGTGCGGGCAGCCTCGATGCGCAGACGGTGATCGCCAGCCGCTACTACCGCCCCGATGAGACGCGGGAGCTTTCCCGGGCGCTGGCCTCGTCTGCCAAGACGAGCGAAACGGATGCGCCGGCCGTTGCGCAAGCGGATGCGGCACAAGGCGGTGAGGCGCAGAGACAGACCCTCGCCATGGCGGAGGGCGCTGCGGAGAGTGCGGGCGAAGACAACGCGCAGGGCGGCACGCTGACCGCCTTCGCGCCGATGCCGCCGGCAGTCAAACCGGTCCGTGAGACCGCAGCCGAAGCCGAATTGCCCGTGCCCGATCCTGCCGTCGCCGTGGCTCTGGCCGAAGCGGAGGTGGCGGATACGCCTGCCGCTCCGCGCGCCGTTGCGGACGCCGCCACGTCCTCCGTCTCCGGCGAAGGCGAAGACCTGTTTACCAGCGGCAGTGCCTCGGCGCGCATTTCCGCCGCCTGGCGCGCGTCCCAGGCCTCGACACCGTTTCAGGCTCTGTTTCGCACGCAGGAGACGCCCGCCGACGCCCGCTTCGACGATACGTTCGTGAGTGCCTTCCGTGCTAGCCCGCAGGAGCTGCAGGAGGCGGTCGAGGCGCATACGGCTTCAAGGGATGCGCAGGGGACCATGCAGGTCGCCTCCAATCAGACCGGCTCCATCTCCGACGGCAGGCCCTTCGATCTCACCGGGTTCCTGAAGTACCAGATCTTCAAGGAGCCGGAGGATCTCGTCCCTCCCGCATGATGGTGAGGCGCGATGACGGCGACCCACCCGGATCGCCTTTCGCGCGGGGGCATCGCCCGTGCGCAACATGGTGAACCCAATCTTAAGTCTTGGCTGGCACAGTGGGTGTCCAGGTTCATCCCGTCCGGGACTTATCGATGTTTATCCGCAATCTTCTCTGTTGGATGGAGACGGCCCCGGATGCGCCGCGCGCGGATGCGGCGCAGGCGCTGGCGCGTGCCTATCTGACATCCGATCTCGACAGGGAAGACCGCGCGGACGCGGAAGCGGCGATGACGTGGCTGCTCGACGACGTCTCGCCATGCGTGCGCGCCGCGCTCGCCGATACGCTGGCCGACAGCGCCGATGCGCCGCGTCACGTCATTCTCTCGCTGGCCAACGACATTCCTCCCATTGCTTCGCTGGTGCTGATGCGTTCGCCGCTGTTTCTCGATGCGGAGCTGATCGATTTCGCCGCGCTCGGCGATGCAGACATGCAGATGGCGGTCGCACGGCGGCCGTCGGTTTCCGCCGCCGTGGCCGCCTCTCTGGCCGAGACGGGCGTGCTCGATGCCTGTCTGGAACTGCTCGCAAACCCGGCCGCGGATCTGAGGCGGGGCGCGCTGGAACGGCTCGTGGAGCGTTTCGACAGCGATGCGGAGCTGCGCCGGGTGTTGATGACGCGCGCCGGCGTTCCGCTGGCGGTGAAGCAGAAGCTGGTGGCGCAACTGGCCGAGCAGCTTTGCCGGGTTCCTGCCGTGGGAACCGGGCTCAAGGCGGAACGGGCCCGCACGATGCTGGGCGAGGCGCGCGACCGGATCACGGTGGCCATGGCGCGCGACGCCGATCGCGCGGATATCTGCGGTCTGGTGGTTCACCTGCGCGAAAGCGCCCAGCTCACGCCGACGCTGCTGCTGCGCGCCCTTTGCACAGGCAACATGAGCCTTTTCATTGCCGCGATGAGCGATCTGGGAGAGATGCCGGGTCCGCGCGTGGAGACCATCGTGATCAATGGCTGGGCGTCGAGCCTCAGGGCTCTGTTCAAGCGGGCGGGGCTGCCGCCAAAGCTTCATTCCGCGTTCGAGACCGCGGTCCTGAGTTATCGGGAAATCGCGGCGGCCGGCGAGCCGTTGTCGGGCTTTTCCTTCACCCGCCGGATGATCGAGACCGTGCTCGACGATCACGCGCCGGAGGAGGGATTCGACGACGGCCTCGATACCCTGCGCCGTCTGTTGCGGCGGCTGGAAAGCGAGTCCGCGCGCGAATCCGCCCGTCTGTTTGTCCGCCAGGCCAGCCTTCCCGCCGCCTGAGCGGCCGATCCCTCCCCACCTTTGCAGCGGCGACGTGCCCACCTTGTCGAAATCGCGGAGGGCGGGCATTCTCGCGCCCGACAACGCGACAAGCACGATATGCGGGAGGAACGCGCAATGACCGGTCATGTGTTGGCGATCGACCAGGGAACCACGTCCACGCGGGCAATGGTGTTCGATGAGGCGATGCGGGTAAAGGGCGTCGCTCAGATGGAGTTCGAGCAACATTATCCGCATCCCGGCTGGGTCGAGCATGAGCCGGAGGACTTGTGGGCGACGGTGGTTTCCACCTGCCGCCGGGCGATGACGTCCGCAGGTGTCGAGGCCGGCGATATCGCCTCGATCGGTATCACCAACCAGCGCGAGACGACCGTGGTCTGGGATCGTCGCACCGGGCGTGCCGTGGCTCCGGCGATCGTGTGGCAGGACCGCCGCACCGCCGCGACCTGCCAGGCGTTGCGCGAGGCGGGCAGGGAAACGCTGGTGAGTTCGCGCACCGGCCTGTTGCTCGATCCCTATTTCTCCGCGTCCAAGATCGCCTGGATTCTCGACAACACGGACGGAGCGCGATCTGCGGCGGAGGCGGGCAGGCTCGCCTTCGGCACGGTCGACAGCTTCCTGTTGTGGCGGCTCACCGATGGCGCGGTGCATGCAACCGATGCCACCAACGCCAGCCGCACCGCGCTCTACAACATTCATGAAGGGCGCTGGGACGAGGCGCTGCTCGATCTCTTCCGCGTGCCTGCCTGCATGCTGCCCGAGGTGCGCGATTGCGCGGCCGATTTCGGAACGTCCGATCCCGATCTTCTCGGCGGGCCCATCGCGATCCGCGGCATGGCCGGCGACCAGCAGGCGGCGACCGTCGGCCAGGCGTGTTTCGAGCCGGGAATGGTCAAGTCGACCTACGGCACGGGCTGTTTCGCGGTGCTCAACACCGGCAATGCGCCGGTGATCTCGAAAAGCCGGTTGCTGACCACCATCGCCTACCAGTTCGATGGTCAGCCGACCTATGCGCTGGAAGGCGCGATCTTTGTGGCGGGCGCCGCGGTGCAGTGGCTGCGCGACGGATTGCACATTCTGGAGGATGCAGCGCAATCGGGCGATCTGGCGGCGATCGCGGATGCCGCTCAGGAGGTCTACATGGTGCCCGCCTTCGTCGGCCTCGGCGCGCCCTACTGGGATGCGGAATGCCGGGGCGCCATCTTCGGCCTGACGCGGGGCACGGGGCGGGCGGAACTGGCGCGCGCCGCGCTTGAGGCGGTCTGCTTCCAGACCAACGACCTGATCGACGCGATGCACGGCGACTGGCGGGCGGCCGGTCACGAAGGCGCGGGCGCCGGCGCGCCCGTGCTGCGCGTCGACGGCGGCATGGTCGCCTCGGACTGGACCATGCAGCGCCTCGCGGACGTGCTCGACGCGCCGGTCGACAGGCCGCGCATGCGGGAAACGACGGTGCAGGGAGCCGCCTATCTCGCCGGTTACGGGGCAGGGCTCTATCCCGATCCGACCGCCTTTTCGAAGGGCTGGGCGCTTGAGCGCCGGTTCACGCCGACAATGGATGCGCCGGTGCGCGAACGCATGGTCGCGGGATGGCGCGATGCGGTGTCGCGCACCCTTTCGAAAAACTGACCAGACCTGCCGGAATTGATATTCCGATAGTCGTATGTTTACGTAGTCGACATGCGGCGACCGGATGTTCTTTTGCGAACAGCGGGGTATTTTCGCCGCGTGCCGTCACCGATAAGTGAAGGGATGCCGCTTGTCGTCGCCTGCGCGGCAAGAGATGGTTCAAAATCATTGAGTAAGGGAGAAGATCAATGCGAATTCGTGCAGCTTTCCTGCTGGCCGGTCTTGGGGTCGTCGCCTTTGCCGCAGCGGCGGTCGCCCAGGGTGATCCGATCAAGCAACGTCAGGAGACGATGAAGGCCATCGGTGGCTCGATGAAGGTTCTGGGCGAGATGGCCAAGGGCGAAAAACCCTATGACGCGGACGCGGCCAAGGCTGCCATGACCAAGATCAACGAAAGCATCGACGGCTTCACCGCTCTCTTCCCCAAGGGCAGCGAAACCGGCGGCGATACGGCGGCATCGCCGAAGATCTGGGAGAACATGGCCGAATTCGAAGAGGATGCGGAGGCCCTGAAGATGGTTTCGGCGGAGCTGACGCCGGTGGTCGGCGAGGGGATCGATTCCCTGCGCGGCTCGCTGGGCAAGCTCGGCGGGGCCTGCAAGGACTGCCACGAGGATTTCCGTCTCAAGAAGGAATAGCGACGACGCCAACCGCACATGCGGGCCGGATCGCTGTCTTGCGACGGCATCCGGCCCGCCGCCATCTTCACGCGAAATGACATGACGTCAAGGGGGAGTTAAGCCATGCGCTCGTTCATCAGGCTGGTGATCGTTCTGGCCGTTATTGGCGCGGCCGGCTTTTACTGGCTGACCATTCCCGAGCGCATCTATCCCTCGACGCTGCCCGAACACGAGGCAGATCTCGCCAACGGCGCGCGTCTCTTCTGGGCCGGTGGGTGCGGCTCCTGCCATGCCAAGGCCAAGGCGACGGGCGAGGAAAAGCTGAAGCTCGGCGGCGGACAGGAACTGGTGACGCCGTTCGGCACGTTCCGCGTTCCCAACATCTCGCCCGATACCCGCACCGGCATCGGCGGCTGGTCGAAGGCCGATTTCGTGACCGCTATGGTGAAGGGCGTCTCGCCGGACGGGCGGCATTACTATCCGGCTTTTCCCTACACTTCCTACCAGCACATGCGCGAGACCGATCTCATCGACCTGAAGGGTTTTCTTGACGGGCTGCCGGCCGTTTCGAATGTCGTGGGGCCGCACGATCTGTCGTTTCCCTACACTATCCGCCGTGGGCTCGGCCTGTGGAAGCTGCTCTATCTCGACGGCAAGACCTTCGAGCCCGATCCCGATGTCAGCGACGAGATCAATCGCGGTGCCTATCTGGTCACCGGGCCGGGGCATTGCGGGGAATGCCACACGCCGCGCGACTTTATCGGCGGCCTCAGGATGGACCGCTGGCTTGCTGGCGGCCCGGCACCGGAGGGCGACGGTTTCGTGCCCAACCTGACGCCCGATCCCAGCGGGCTCGGCGCGTGGAGCAAGGCCGATATCGCCTATGCGCTGGAAACGGGGTTCACGCCCGACTACGACACGCTCGGCGGGTCGATGACATCGGTGCAAGAGAACATGGCCCATCTGCCGGGCGAAGACCGCGCGGCGATCGCGGCGTATCTGAAGTCGATCCCGCCATTGCCGAGCGAGAAGAGCGGGAAGTAGCGGCGGGCGCGACGGCACGCCCGTCCGGTTTGAGGTTCCGCTTCATTATTGGATCTCTCCGGCGTCATCCCGGAAGCGACCCGGCCCGAAACCGCTTGCTCCGGCATGACAGGATTGGCGTCAGTCTTCTGCGCTACCCGGCCACCTGTTCCTCGATCCAGTCGCAGAAGCTCTGCGCGCCGCCGGCCGTCGGCAGGACGATGAGCGCCGGTTCGTCGTAGGGGTGGTACTTCCTGATCGTCGCCATCACCGCGTCGCTGCGGGTCTGCATAGTCTTGGCGATGAAGACGATCTCGGTGTTCTCCTCGACGTTGCCCTTCCACACATAGACCGACTTCATGCCGGGAATCATGTTGACGCAGGCCGCGAGCCGCTCACGCACGAGGACGCCGGCCGCCGCACGGGCCGAGGCCGTATCGGGGAAGGTGGAGTAGACGAGGACGGGGGTATCGTCAGCCATTTGAGTCTCCCGGAGGACAGGGGCTGGCTCCTTCGGGAAAAGGAGCCGTTGGAATGACGTTCCTTTCGACCATCGGCTTTCGCGGCAGCAGGATCAATTGCTCACTTAACCACAGGGCGCATGGCAGATATTCCTTTGCTTCGTCGGTCCCCTTCTGGCTAAAGGTGGGGCGGGCGCGGCATACTCGCGCCGGCTTCAAAGGCCAGACAGGATCATCCCATGACCAGCCCGCAGGGCAAATTCATCGAGAAGCTCGCCTTCGTTTCCAGCCGCACGGCGGAGGCGAAGGCTGCGCGTGATCATCTCGCCACCCTTTACGGCGATACGCCGGCGAAGGCCGCGGACGTGATCGTGGCGCTGGGTGGCGATGGGCTGATGCTGCAGACCATGCACCGCTTCATGAACTCGCATGTTCCGATCTACGGAATGAATCGCGGTTCAGTCGGCTTCCTGATGAACGAATACGCCGAAGAAGGTCTGCTTGACCGGATTCGCAAGGCCGTGACGACCACCATCCACCCGCTGTTGATGGAGGCGGTCGATATCGACGGCGAGGTCTACACCGCGCGTGCGATCAACGAGGTCTCGATGCTGCGCCAGACCTATCAGGCTGCGAAGCTCAAGGTGACGGTCGACACCCGCGTGCGGCTGGAGGAGCTGATCTGCGACGGGATTCTGGTTTCCACGCCCGCCGGTTCCACCGCCTACAACCTGTCCGCCCACGGGCCGTTGCTTCCCATCAATTCGCCGCTTCTGGCGCTGACGCCGATCAGCCCGTTCCGCCCCCGCCGCTGGCGCGGCGCCTTGCTGCCCAACCGCTCGAACGTCCGCATCGATGTTCTGGAACCCGACAAGCGCCCGGTGAGCGCGGCGGCCGACCATATCGAGATCCGCAACGTGCGCAGCGTGTCGGTGGCGGAGGACTGGGACGCCGAAAGCCTGATCATGTTCGATCCCGACCACGGCTGGGACGAGCGCATCCTGACGGAAATGTTCCGCTACTGAGGAATGGTGCGGAGGTGCCGGCGGGGCGCGCGGCAATACCCTTCGTTAACGAAACGGGCCCATACTTCGCGATCGAATGCCGGAGATGGCCAATAATCGCGCGTTCGCGACGGCAGATCTGGGCAGACCATGGTGCCGCGAGGGATTGGATATGAACGACCGCGCTGCCGACGGTGACTTCGAAATCATCACGCCGCCGGTCAATCTGCGTTCCAAGGTCCGCAAGCTCAGCCGGCGCGAAGAGGCGAATTTCGACCCTGTCGCGGCGGCGGAAGCCGCGCTTGCGAAGCTTTCCACGAATTTCAATTCCTGGATGGAACAGGAAACGGAATCGCTGCGCGTGACCTGGGTCGATATCGAAGAGAACGGTCTCGACGAGGAACGCCGCGACACGCTTTTCCGACATTCGCACGACATCAAGGGCCAGGCCGCCACGCTCGGCTACCCGCTTGCGGGGCATATCGCCGACAGTCTGTGCCATTTGCTGGAAACAGTGCAGGACGTTGCGCTTGTGCCCGAGCGCCTGATCGAACAGCATATCCAGGCGATCCGCGCCATTGTGGCGGAAGACGCGCGCGATGAGGCGGACCTGATCGCCAACGCACTGGTCAAGCAGCTCACCGACGTTACCGCCGATTACATTTCCAGCATCGAGGCGGACCTTCCGCCGCGCGCGGACCTGGAAGACGACTGAGGCGGACCGCCCGCTCTCGAATACCCTTCGGTTTCGAAGTCGCCCCCTTTCCCCGTCATTTCCCCCTCATTAGGTGCTGTCCTTTCCTCGAGGGAGCGGCCCCTAATCCAGCGTCCGGCGGAAGCGGGTGACGGCGATGGTCATCGCGACAAGCGTCAGGGCAGTCAGCATCATGGCCGGGTGGGCGATGTCGGTGAGCCCCGATCCCTTCAGCATGATGCCGCGCACGATGCGCAGATAGTGGGTCAGCGGCAGCGCCTCGCCCACCCATTGCGCCCAGACCGGCATGCCTGCGAAGGGGAACATGAAGCCCGACAGCAGGATGTTGGGCAGGAAGAACATGAAGCTCATCTGGATCGCTTGAAGCTGGTTCTGCGCGAGCGTGGAGAAGGTGTAGCCGATCGACAGGTTCGTCGTGATGAACAGCATCGACAGGCCTGAGAGCAGCAGCAGGCTTCCCTCCACCGGCACGTCGAAGATCAGGTAGCCGGCGATGAAGATCAGCGCCGCCTGCAGGAAGCCGACGAGGATGTAGGGCGCGATCTTGCCGAGCATCACCTCCAGCGGGCGGATCGGCATGGAGAGAAGGTTCTCCATGGTGCCGCGCTCGATCTCGCGGGTGACCGAGAGCGCGGTGAAGATCAGCATGGTCATGGTCAGGATGGTGCCGAGAATGCCCGGCACGATGTTGAGCCGCGTCACGCTGGCCGGATTGTAGCGGCGGTGCTGGCGGATTTCGAAGGGCGCGGATGTCTGCGCCTTCGGGATGCCGTGAAGCCCCGCAAGGGCATGGGAGACGACGCCGGAGAGCGAGCCCAGCGCGGTGCCGGAAGCGACCGGATCTGTGGCGTCGGCGGCGATCAGCAGCGAAGGTGTCTCGCCCCGGCGCAAGGCCCGCTCGAAGCCCGCGGGGATCTCCACCACGAACTGCACGGTGCCCGCGCGCAACCAGTGATCCACCTCCTGCTCGGTTCCGGCAATCCGGGTGACGGAGAAATAGGAGGTGTTCTTCAAGGCGGCGACGATGGCGCGCGAAACGTCGGTGTTCTCCTGCGAGAGCACCGCCGTCGGCAGGTTTTTCGGCTGGGTGTTGATGGCGAAGCCGAACAGCAGCAGCTGCATCAGCGGAATGAAGATCATCGTCGCGAATGTCACCCGGTCGCGGCGAAGCTGCAGGAATTCCTTGATGAACATGGCCCATAAGCGGGCAAGGCCGGGCAGCCGGATGTGGCGTCTCGCGGTTTGTGGCACGGGCACGGGGTCGCCGGTCATTGGAAGTTGTCCTGCGAGCGGCTCATCAGATCGATGAACACGTCCTCCAGCGTCGCGCCTGACGAGGTCCATGTGAAGCGGGTATCGCCGCGCCAGGGGGCGATGGCGGCTTCCAGCGCACCGTGGTCGCGCCCGGCGACGTGCAGCGAGGAGCCGAAGGGAGCAACCATGTCGATCCCGTCCGCCGCCAGCAGCTTGTCGGCCAGATCGTGCAGGTCGGGGCCGGAGACGGTCCAGGTCTCAAGGTTCGCCGAGGCGATCACTTCCTCCACTGTGCCGCGCGCCAGCAGCGTGCCGTAGGCGATATAGGCGATCTCGTGACAGCGCTCGGCCTCGTCCATGTAGTGGGTGGAGACGAGCACCGTCAGCCCGTCGGCGGCAAGGCCGTGGATCTCGTTCCAGAAGTCGCGCCGCGCCTTGGGATCGACACCGGCGGTGGGCTCGTCGAGCAGCAGCAGGTCGGGAGAGGGGAGGATGCAGGCGCCCAGCGCCAGCCGCTGCTTCCATCCGCCCGAAAGCTCGCCCGCAAGCTGCTCCTCGCGGCCGGAAAGCCCGAGCCGCGCGATGGCCTCGCGCGCCTGCCGTTTCGGGTTGGCAAGGCCGTAGAGACGGGCCACGAATTCCAGGTTCTCGCGAATGGAGAGGTCCTGATAAAGCGAGAAGCGCTGTGTCATGTAGCCGACGCGCGGCTTGATCTTGTCGCTTTCGGTCAGAATGTCATAGCCCAGGCACGTGCCATGGCCGGCATCGGGGGTGAGCAGTCCGCACAGCATGCGGATGGTGGTGGTCTTGCCCGATCCGTTGGGACCCAGAAAGCCATAGATCTGGCCGCGCTCCACATGCATGGAGAGATCCTTGACGACCGTCTTGTCGCCGAAGGATTTTGTCAGGCCTTCCACCTCGATGGCGATTTCGGGAGCGGCGGTCATGATGCGCTCCCCGGGATTTGCAACGTGTATCGATCCCTCCCGTTTCTCATGATCGCGTGTCCCGCACCACGCTTACAGGCTGGCCGACGCGCAGCATGTCCGGCTTCTCCGGCACCGCCTCCACGCGGAAGACCAGCTTGGCGCGTTCCTCCAGCGAATAGATGACGGGCGGCGTGTACTCGGCCTCCTCTGACAGGAAGTCGATGGTCGCGATGGTCGGTTTGCAGCCGTCGCAGGTGAGGGTGACCTTGTCGCCCACCTGAAGGCTCGGCAAGACGGCCTCGGGCACGAAGAAGCGGATCTTGAGGGCAGAGGGGGGAAGCAGCGCGACGACCGGGTTGCCGGCGCTCACCACCTCGCCCTTGCGGTAATAGACCTCCTGAACGGTTCCCGTGGCGGGAGCAAGGACCGAGTGCTTGCCGGCCTGAAGGCGCATCTGTTCCAGATTGGCCCTGGCTTGGGTCAGCGCCTGTTCGGCCTTGTTGAGATCCGGCTGTCGCGCGGGCAGGCGGGCCACGGCGATCTGGTGGTGGATCTGCTCCAGTTGGGCCGTGTCGCGGTCGAAGGCGGCGCGCGCCTGATCGAGCACCGAGGTCGCCGTCGTGCCCTTGGCGACGAGCGTCTTTGCGCGCTCGTAGTCAAGCCGCGATTCCTCAAGCGCCGCTTCGGCCGCCTTTTTCTGCGCGATCAGAACGTCAATTTCCTCGGGGCGCTGACGGGGCGCGCGTGCCGTTTCAAGCTGGGCTTGCGCCTGAGCGACTTCGGCCTGTGCCGCGCTCACCTGTGCGTCCGCCACATCGCTGTCCACGGCGAAGAGCGGCTTTCCTTCCTCGATGCGATCGCCGCGCCTGACCGAGAGCGCGGTGAGACGACCGGTCGTCTCCGGCGCGATGAACAGGCTGTCGGCCTCGACCCAACCCTGCCATGCGGCTGGAGTATCGCCTGGGCGAAGAAGAAACCACCACGTGCCGGCGCCGATGGCGGCCGCGATCACGAGCAGAAGGAGCACGACGCGTTTCATGGCCGATCACCGCTCTTTGGGGAAGGTGGGCAGTCGGGGCGGTCCGGGTTGACGAGGAGGTCGCGGAAGGCGGCAAGCATGCCCTTCACATCGAGGTGCTGGTGGTTTTCGAAGAGCGCGTCCCAGGTGATGCTCATCAGCAGCGGCGCCATGACGAGCTGGGGAAAGCGGGCGAGCGCGTCGCTTTTCAGTTCGCCGGTTTCGAACCCGCGCCGGCCGAGCCTGGCCATGACGTCGAGCCCGTTGCTGACGATATCGCGGTAGTAGAATTCGGCGATTGCGGGAAAGCGCGGGCCTTCCTGCATCAATAGGTGCAACAGGTGTTTGCGGCGGGTGTTGAGGATTTCGCGCACGAAGAGCGCGTGAATACGGCGCAACACCTCTTCCACCGGCAGCTCGGGCAGGGATGCGGCCGCTTGCATGCCGCCAAGCACCGGCTGGGCGGCCTCACGCAGCAGCTCCACGAACAGGGTCTCCTTGTCCGGGAAGTAGAGATAGATCGTACCCTTGGCGATGCCGGCGCGTCTGGCGACATCGTCCAGCCGGGTCTGTGCGAACCCCTTTTCGGCGAAGATGTCGAAGGCCGCATGCAGGATTTCGCTCCTGCGGACCTCCGCGCGGCGCTCCTTGTCCGATTGCCGGCGCGCTGTCCCGGAGCGTGCCGCCGTCGGCTTTCCGGCTGCCTTGTCGATATCGCCGTCGCCGGGCGTGGAGGGTGTTTTGGCCAACGGATTTCCTTCCGGCATGCATGCATCCGCCTGTCTGGCGTTCCGGCCAGTCGGGCCATCAGGTCGGGCAGAAGCGAGCGGTCCGGCGATCGGCTGTCTGCTGGTGACAATTCAACTGACTGACGGGTCAGTCGGACCATAACGCCGCGTTCGCCACAATGCAATGAAAATGACTGGCCGGTCAGTCAGTGCTTTGATGGACGGGGGTCGACAGGTGAACAGGTGGGCAATGAGCGCAAGGAGAAGGCGCCCGGCGTCGGCTGTGGGGAAAGCGCGTTGGGTCGGCCAAGGGGAAAGTGCGCTGCGTCGGCCACGAGGGTCACGGACGCGCCGGCTGCATGCACTATTGCCCGAGCGAGGATGCCTGCCCGTGGCGATTCCGGCCCGGACGCCCCGGTCGATGCCCGACGCTCAACGCGCGTCGGGGCGCTGGAGGTGCTTTTGAAAGAAGGCGGAGACCGCCAAATTCAAACGGTCATGGAAACCTGCGCGATCGAAGCCGGCCGGATCCGTGCAGATTTCCGCAAGAGACGCCCGCATCGCTTCGGGGCAAACGGCCAGAAACGCGAAATGGCTGGAACCCGGAACGACGCGGAACTCGGTGCCGGCCGGCAGGTTGGCGGCAATGGCATCCACTTCCTTCGGCGAGACGCCGTCGCCGCCGTCTTGCGATCGCCACAGTTGCACGGGGGCGGATATGCCGCTCAGGGTGCGGGCGGTGGGGAAGACGCCGGCCAGCGGATCGGCGATCACGAAGGCCTTGATCCGTCCGTCGTGAACCCATGGTCCGGTGGGTGCCAGGTCGGGGTCGACAAGAGCGCAGCTTTCGCCGGTCGGGTCGTCGCAATGCGTCCGCATCGCCTTGAAATCCGGCTCCGCGCCGGCGAGCACAAGTCCGGTGTAGCCGCCGCGCGAGAAGCCGAAAAAGCCGATTTCTTCGGGATCGATCATTGCCGCATCCGGCGCCTCGGCCAACATGAAATCGATGAGGCGGCGGATATCCTCAGGACGGTCGACGAGGGAGGTCAGGCTGTTCGCCCGCGCCGGATCGAAGGTCAGGGCGTTGTCGTCGGGATGGTTGAGTGCCGCGACGATGAAGCCGGCATCGGCAAGGGCTGCCGCCGTGTCGCGGTGGCTGAGATAGGTCCCGCCGTACCCGTGCGACAGAACGATCAGCGGATGCTTCCCGCCCGCCACGGGACAGTCGCGGACCGCATCGAGAACGAACGGGCCGAGCTTCACCTCACCAGGGGGGCGATCGCAGGGCGACCATTGCAGCACCTTCATCGCCGGTCCTGCGGCTCTGGCCGGAACCTCGAGGCTCTTCAGACCGGCGGCATGAGCCGTGCCTGCGCAAAGGAGCAGACCGGAGACACAAAGCGATTTCCAGATTGCCATCTCGGGTCTCTCTCGACACGTGAAATGAGATCAATGCGGTTTCCGATGATCTCATAACGATGCGTCAGAGCCGCGACAAGGCTCTCTCGGAGGATCCCCGGTTCCCGGCTCGCTCCCGGGCGCGTGGTGCTATCGGGCCTGCGCCATCGCGGGCCAGCGCTTTGCGATCATCGCGTCGTCGAGGCCGTAGACGGAGCGGAGCAGGTCAGGGGCGACGATCGCGTGCGCGTCGTCTCCCGTGGCCACCACCCGCCCGCGCTGCAGCACGATCAGCCGATCCGCATAGGAGGCGGCGAGTTCCAGATCGTGGAGCACCACGACAACGCCGCCGCCGCGTCGCGCAAAGCCCGTCGCGATCTCCAGCACGTCGATCTGGTGGCGGATGTCGAGGCTGGATGTGGGTTCGTCGAGGAAGAGATAGCGCGGGCCGTCTTCGGCAACCGGCTCCCAGACCTGCGTCAGCACGCGGGCCAGATGCACCCGCTGCTGTTCGCCGCCCGAAAGTGTCTGGTAAAGCCGGTCGGAAAAGCCCCGCATGCCGACGAGATCGAGCGCATCCTGCGCGATCGCGCGTTCCGATGGGCGGCGCTGGCCGGCCCTGAGCCCGAGTTCCACGACTTCCGCGACGGTGAAGGGAAAGGACAGGACGGAGGACTGGGGAAGCACCGCCCGCCGCCGCGCCAGTTCGCCCGCGGAAAGCGTGTCGATCGCGCGCCCGGCAAGCATCACCGTGCCGCCATCGGGGCGCAGCTCGCCGGTCAGGCATTTGAGTGCGGTGGACTTGCCGGCCCCGTTTGGGCCGATCAGCACCGTGAGCTTTCCCGCGGGCGCTGCAAGCGAGACATTATCCAGGATGGTCGCCCGGCCCAGACGAAGGGTGAGGTGGTGTGCTTCGATCATGGTCGCCGCTCCTATATGTCGATGACCGAGCGGCGGCGCAGCAGGATCGAGATGAAGACCGGCGCGCCAATGACGGCGGTGATGATGCCGATGGGAAGTTCGGCCGGCGCGACCAGCAGGCGGCTGAGGATATCGGCGAAGATCAGCAGCGCGGCGCCGAGCAGGGCCGAGGCCGGCAGCAGCAGGCGGTTGTCGGCGCCCAACACCTGTCGAAGGATGTGCGGGACGACGATGCCGACAAAGCCGATGACCCCGGCGCCTGCGACGGCGGCTCCGGTGGCGGCAGCCGCAAGCACCACGATCCAGCGTTTCAGCCGTTCGGGGGAATAGCCCATGTGAAAGGCTTCCGCCTCGCCCAGCAGCAGCGCGTTGAGCCCGTTGCCGATGAAGGGGAGGGCGAGGACGGTCATGAGCACGAAAGGCGCGATGCCGGCAACCCGCGTCCATGTCGCCCCGCCGAGCGATCCCATGTTCCAGAAGGTGAAGTCACGCAGCTGCGTGTCGTCGGAGTGGAAGACGATGAGGCCCGTCAGCGCCATGGCGAGCGCGGCGAACGCGATGCCGGCCAGCAGCATGGTGGCGACTGACGTGCGGCCCGCGCGGGTGGCGACGGAATAGAGCGCCGTCGTCACGACAAGGCTGCCGAAAAAGGCGGAGACGGGCAGCAGATGCGGCACCAGCCATGCCGGCAGGGCCAGTCCCGCCCCGGCGATGAGCACGATCACCGAAACGGCGGCGAGCGCCGCGCCGGCCGAGATGCCGATCAGCGCCGGATCCGCCAGTGGATTGCGGAAGAGCCCCTGCATCATCGCGCCCGCCATCGCGAGCCCGGCACCGACCATTATGCCCATCACCGTGCGCGGCAGGCGGATGTCGAACAGGACGACGCGATCGCGCAGGGTCGCTCCCGTTTCCCATCCGAGCGCCTGGCCGACAGCCTTGAACGCCCCGTTGAACGAGACGTCCGTCGCGCCGATCGTTGCCGAGGCCACGATTGCCGCGGCAAGCAGCGCCACCAGCACCGGTATCGACATGCGTCGCCGCCACGCGCGCCTTTCGGCCACCGATGCCGTGCCAGCGTTCTCATCGGGGATTGCGATCACCATCGGTCGGTCCTTGCGCAAGCCGTCACTCGGTGAGCGTGCCGATACGGCGCGCCAGCTCGCGTATCGCGGCCGCCGTGTGGGGGCCGAAGCCGAGCAGGGTCTGCCCGTCCACCGTGACAATGCGGTCGTTCTTGCCCGCCGGCGTCAGCTCGATGCCGGGCAGCGCGCGGATGTCGTCGCTCGGATCGACGCCCGGCCGCGTCATGGCGACGATGTAGTCGGGTGATGCCGCCACAAGCGCTTCCGCGTTGACCGGCTTGTAGCCGTCGAAGGACGCCAGCACGTTGTGACCGCCGGCCAGGTCGATGACCGCGTCTGCTGCGGAATGGGAACCGGCGGCCAGCATGCGGCCGCTGCCAACCGACAGCAGAAACAGCACGCCCGGTTTCGTCTTCGCCTTGGCGACGGCCTTGGCGGTCGCCTCGAAGTCGGCGGAAACCTCCGCCTTCAGCGCGTCGGCGCGGGCGGGCACGCCAAGCGCCTTGCCGACCACGGTGATCTTTTCCAGTACGCCTTCGGCGCTGTGGCTTTCCGGCACTTCTGTGAAGGGCACCGCACTCGCCTTCAGGACCTGAACGGCCGGCGGCGGGCCGGATCCCTCGATCGCGAGAATCAGGTCCGGATCGAGCGCGAGAACGCCTTCGGCAGCGAGCTGGCGCATGTAGCCGACATTCGGCAGTTCGCTCGCCTCGCGCGGGTGGATGCTGGTCGTGTCCACCGCGACGAGGCGTTTCTGCTGGCCGAGCGCATAGACGATTTCGGTCACCGAGCCGCCGATGGAGACGATGCGGGAAGGGGCGCCGGCCGCAGCGGACGTATCGGCGGCGAAGGACGTGGGGGAGAGGCCGACAAGGGTGAGGACGGCGAGAACGGCGCCTCGGGACGGGCGGCGCAGGCGAGAGGCGATCATGTTCACACTCTTGCTAACAGGTGGGCTTGCTATCGGGTGGGCGGGCCATCAGGCGGGGTTGCCATCAGGCGGGGTTGCCATCAGGCGGGACGGTTCACTTGGTCAGGATGAGCTTGTTCAGCCGGGTGATCGTCAGCCGGTAACAGGCGCCGCCGTGCATGATCCGAAGTTCCCGCTCTCCCTTGAAGAGGGTCTCGCTGTCGAGGGTTCTCGGCTCTTCCGCGATCTTCCGCGCAGGCTTGGTCGGGGCTTCGCCGCTGGGGCGCAGTGAGTGACGTGTCATGACCGCGTCTCCGTAGTTGGATGCGAAATCTCCCACCGGTACATATCGATCAGGGCGTTCCATGCCTTCCTGTGCTCCAGCTGTCGGATTTGAAGGATTCCAATGTAAGTGTTTCTCAACACTGTATTCTTGACTCAAATACTCATGTTTATGTAGGAAGGCAATGACCGAGGTGTCGAGTCTTTGAAATTCGCCGGAAACGGAGGGGGTTCACGAGGCCGGCGTCTTGATCCGGGGGTAGCAAGCGAACACTGGACACGACGGACGTAGTCGCCAGCCAAGCCCTTTGGTCCACGATTTACGCGAACCAGAGAAGAGCGACGATGCGTCTGATGAATTGGCGAATGGCCTCGTTTATGGCCGCGACCGCACTGGCCGGTCTGGGTACGGAACACGCGGTGATGGCGCAGGAAACAGGAACGATCCTGCTGGACACGATCACGGTGAGCGCCACGCGAACCGAAGAGGCGGCGATCAATGCGCTGGCTTCCGAAAGCGTGGTGAGCGCCGAGACGGTCGACCTGTCGGGTGCCGACAGTCTCGGCGACGTGCTGAATTCGGTTCCCGGTCTCGAGGTGGAGCAGGTGGCCGATTCCCCCGGCGTCGCCATCAACATTCGCGGCCTATCCGGGTTTGGCCGGGTCGCGGTCAATGTCGATGGCGCGCGGCAGAACTTCCAGGCGAGCGGCCACAGCCTGGCCGGCGGATCCGTCTTCTTCGAGCCGGAATTCCTCGACACGGCGACGGTGACGCGCGGTCCGGTCGCCAACGCCTACGGGTCGGGTGCGATCGGCGGCGTCGTCAATTTCGAGACCAAGAAGGCTTCCACCTTCCTCAAGCCGGGCGAGACGTGGGCGGCGGAGAGCTTTTCGCGCTTTTCCACGAACAATGGCTGGGCGCAGGGGGCGACGGGAGCCACGCGCATCGGCGAGGCGTTCGGTCTGCTGGGCAGCGTCGTCTACCGCAAGAACTGGCGCTACGAGAACGGCAATGGCGGCGAGGTCTACAATTCCGCCAACGAAATAGCCTCGGGCATGGTCAAGGCGGAGATCGATCCGGGCAACGGCCATTCACTGGAACTGGGCGCGATCACCTACTACACCGACTATTCCTCCGGCGATCCGACCACGACCAATTACGACAACGAGGTCTCCGACAACACGATCAGCGCCAAATACCGCTATCGCGCACTCGACAACGACTGGTTTGACATCGCCGCGAGCGGCTACTGGACGAACACCAAACTCGACCAGACCTATCTCACCGGCTCGCTCGCCGGCGGGGACCGCAGTTTCCGCATCGACACCTACGGTCTCGACGTCAACAATACCTCGCGTTTCGCTACCGGCAACTTCGCGCACGAGACAACGGTCGGCTTCGATGGCTTCTTCGACTATGTCGACGTCACGGACGTTTCCGGCGGCAGCGCCGATTTCTACACCCCGAACGGCCAGCGCAAGGTCTATGGCGCCTTCGTGCAGCATCGCATCGACTACCAGAACGTGGTGGAGCTGATCGCGGGGCTGCGCTACGACGCCTATTCGCTGCAGGGCATGGGCACGGAATCCTCCGGCGACCACGTCTCACCCAAGATCACCGTGGGCTTCTCCCCCTTCGAGCGCACCTTCCTCGACGGGCTTCAGCTCTATGGCACCTATGCGGAGGGTTATCGCTCGCCGTCGATCACCGAGACGCTGATTTCCGGCACTCATCCCGGTGGCTACCTCGATTTCCTGCCGAATACGGATCTCAAGCCGGAGACCGCCCACAACAAGGAAATCGGTATCAACTACCGGCGTGACGGCCTTATCCGGCCAAACGACCGGATCAGGTTGAAGGCGGCCTATTTCCACAACCGCGTGGACGACTACATCGACGCGGCGCTGCAGTCGAGCGGCTGCACCAACACCATGACCTTCATGTGCTACCAGTACCAGAACATCGCAAACGCCCTCATCGAGGGCTGGGAACTGGAAGCCAGCTACGACTTGGGCTGGATGTTCCTCGGTCTTTCCGGTCAGCACCAGCGCGGCGAGGACGTGGATACGGGCGACTATCTGACGACCATCCCCGCCAACCGGCTGCTGACCACGGTCGGCTTCCGCCCGCTCGCCGATGTCGATGCGACTGTCGGCTTCCAGGTCGATGCGGTCGATTCGCAGAAAAGGTCGGACACGCCGGCCAAGGGCTATGGCCTGGTCAATCTTTTCGCCACCTACAAGCCGCGTGACGATCTGCAGCTCGGTCTGAACGTCGACAATCTCTTCGACCACCAGTACCAGCCCTATCTCGACTCCGATGCGGGAGCGGGGCTGGCGGTAAAGTTCACGTTGCGCGCCCGTCTGGGCGGCTGACAGACGATCGCAGGCGCGCTTTTCCGCGCGCCGTCGATGACGATAACCAGTGCCGGGGCGGTTCGACCGTTCCGGCACGCGCCGCGCAAAGGCGAAGGGACACGGGGTGATGCAAGCCCCTGCCTGGCGCACGCGGCCGACGAAGGAGTTCTTGTCCATGCACCAGTGCGATGCGACGTTCCGCCAACCGAAAGGCCAGCCCATGAGCGGCAGCAGCCGAGCCCGCCTTACTTCCCTTTGCGCCGCCGCCGCTCTGGCGACGGGGCTTGCCGCGATCGGCCCCGCCATTGCCGCGGATGGCCAGATCACGCTGGAGCTCAACGGGGCCTCCACCGTCGGCTCGGCCTGCCAGGCGACGCTTGTCGCACGCAACGGCTTCGACAAGGCGCTGTCCGACTTCGGCCTTGATATCGTGGTCTTCGACGCGGCCGGCGGCGTCTCCGACATGTCCGCGCTGAGCCTTGGTGCGATGCCGGCCGGCAAGACCCGGGTTCTGCGTTTCAACATCGCCAAGCGCGCGTGCGACAAGGTTTCCGCCGTTCTGGTCAACGACGTGCGCACCTGCAAGGGAGAGGGGGTGGACCCGGCTTCCTGTCTTGCCAACCTGAAGACAAGCAGCCGGATCGACATCGGCCTCAGTCTTTAACACCGGTTCGAAGGCCCCGGCCCGGGTTGCCGCAAGCCAGCAGCCGGACCTCCGGCTTCAGCCATTAGGAGTTCGCCATGAATTCGTCTGGTCTGCCGCCGTTCCTGGCGGACATGTTCGCCCCGATCCTTGAGCTCGCGCGCACCGGGGGCCCGGTGGTGGTGCTTCTGGGAGCGCTGTCGGTGATCACGCTCGCTCTGGCGCTCGCCAAGCTCATCCAGTTCCACGCCGCCGGCACCGGGCGTCACGTCAACGCGCGCAAGGTCCTCAGGGTCTGGATCTCGGGCGAGCGCGAGACGGCGATGCAGCATGTAGGCGGTGAACGTTCGGTGCTGGGCGACGTGCTCGTCCATCTGGTGCGCGGTGCCAGCAACGGCCGGGGCACCGAGGCCCAGCTGCGCGAGGACATCGAACGCGTCTGCCTCAACAAGCTCGCGCACCTGCGCTCGTTCCTGCGTCCGCTCGACATGATTGCCCAGACCGCGCCGCTGATCGGCCTGTTCGGCACTGTGCTGGGCATGATCCAGGCGTTCCAGTCCATGCAGGGGGCGGGTGCGAATGTCGATCCCTCTGTGCTGGCAGGCGGCATCTGGGTGGCGCTGCTGACCACCGCCGTGGGGCTTGCCGTCGCTATCCCGACCTCTGTCTTCGTCGGCTGGTGCGATGGTCGCATCGAGCGTGAGCAGCAAGCGATGGAAGACCTCGTCACCGCATTCTTCACCGGCAAGCCGACCGAAGCCGCCCCCGTGGGTGTCGTCGATCTCGCCAGCCATGGACGCAGGCATGCGCATTAGTCATTCCAAAACCAGACGGCGACCAATCGGACTGACGTCGCTGATCGACGTCATCTTCCTGCTGCTGTTGTTCTTCATGCTGGCGTCAACGTTCTCGCACTACCAGGCGTTGCCCCTGTCGGGCGGCGGCGGAACGGCGACAACGGCTACCAACGCCCCGCGTCCCGCCCTCCTGCGCATCCATGGCGAAGGCCGGATGGATCTCAACGGCCGGCCGGTGACGCTTGAGGATCTTGCTTCGCGTCTGGCGGAGCTGAAGGAAAACGACATCGCGAAGGTGGCGATCCTGTCGGGTGAGAAGGCCAACGTGCAGGACGTGGTAAGCGCCATGGATGCGGTGGAGGCCGCCGAGCTTTCCAGCATTCTCGTTGCGGGGAGATAGCGATGCGGATGCACGAACCCATGGAACGGGCGCGGACCGACAACACCATCGCGCTGATCAACGTCGTCTTCCTGATGCTGATCTTCTTTCTTTTCGCCGGATCGGTGGAGCCCAACGACGCCCATGACGTCAACCCGCCGGACGTTTCGGTGGAACGCGCGAAGACCGACACGGGCGGTGCGCTGGTGATCTTGAGCGATGGCACGATGACGCTGCGCGGCAAGACGATCGCGCCCGATGCGCTGGTGGCAACGCTTACAGCCGGCGGCGAGGAAGAGCGAGCACAGCCCTTGCGCATTGTTGCCGACAAGTCGCTGCCCGCCTCCGCCTTGAACGGGATCCTCGTCAGTGCCCGCGAGGCGGGGCGCGAGCGGATCGTGCTCGTCGCGCGCCAGGCACCCGGTGATGCGGGTGCGGAGGCGACTGCGCAAGAGGGCGCCGCGACGGCGTCTGCGCCCGAACCCGGTGCGGGAGCGGGCGAATGAGGACGCGTCCCCTGCTTCTCGGCTGTTTCGCCGCCTCGTTTGCCATTCATCTGGCGGTCGGCGCGCATTACGATTTCGGTGGTGCTCCCCTCATCGAGCGGTCCGTCTCGCCCGGCGGCGAGCATGCCCGTGTCGGCGATATGGAGGACCTGTTCGAGGGCACGAACGTATCCAGACCGGTGGAGCCGCTGCCGGACGAGGAGATCAAGCCGGTCGAGGAGGCGCCGGTGGAGGAGGTGCCGGTCGAGGAAGTGACCGAGGAGCTGACAGAGGAGGCGAAACCGGTCGAGGAGGCGGAGATTGCAGAACCGCAGCGGGTCGCGACGGTGAGCCCCATCCTTCTCGACGATGCGGAGCCGGTCATGCCGGCCCCCGAGGTTGTGCCGAAGCGGCCGGAGGTGCCGGTGGAAGAGATCCTGCCGGACGAGCAGATCACCGAGATCGAGCCTGAGATGGCGCAGCCGGTGGAGCCGGAAAGCGTCGTCGCCGATATCGTCACGGCGCCCGTTCCCACGCTGAAGCCGGAGGTCGAGCGGCCGAAGCGCGAGGTGACGAAGAAACGTGTCGTGAAGAGGAGCAAGCCGGTCAAGCGCGGCAATTCCGATCGCGACCAGGCGCGCGGGCAGTCGGTGGGAGCCAGAACCGCGGAACGTGGCGATGGGGGCCGCAAGGCGACGTCGAATTATCTTGGCAGCGTCAATGCCCGCCTGCAGCGCGCCAAGCATTATCCGCGCCGTGCGCGCGGCGCGGAAGGTGTCGTGCGGGTGAGCTTCACCATAGCACGCTCCGGCGCGGTCAGCGGCCTGCGGGTGGTTCGCTCCTCGGGCAGTGCCGAGCTCGACAGCGCGGCCATGGAGAACGTGACGCGGGTCTCTCCGTTCCCGGATTTTCCGGACGAAATGACCCAGAAGTCGCAAACGGTTACGGTGCCATTCCGCTATCAGGCGCCGTGAATGATCCTGACAGAAACAAGGAAACCACAGCATGTATATCGCGATGAACCGCTTTCGGGTGAAATCGGGCCACGAGGAGGAATTCGAGACGGTTTGGAAAAATCGCGACCGCCATCTGAGCGAGGTTCCCGGCTTCGTGGAATTCAAGCTCCTGAAGGGGGCGGAAGTGACGGAAGAAACCGAGGAACCCCACACCCTCTTCGCCTCGCACACGCTTTGGGCGAGCTACGACGATTTCATCAACTGGACGAAGTCGGAAGCCTTCCGCGCCGCGCACAAGGGGGCGGGCGATCGCAAGCCGATCTATGTCGGCGGGCCGCATTTCGAAGGCTTCGAGGTTCTGTTGACGGAAGTCCGCTGAGGCCGGATGGCGTGTGGCTGAGGCTTTCGGAATGAGCCTGCAGGCCCGCGAAACCGCTCTGCGCCCTCCGCCGTCATTGCCCGGCTTCGTCCGGGCAATCCATTGCTGGCCACCGCATGCGCGGAGAGGCCGATAGATCCCCCGGACAAAGCCGGGGGATGACGATGGAACGGGAGGTGATCGCCGCCATGGCCCGGTGCCCGACGAAACGTGTCGGAGGGAGGTTTTTTCTCCCGGTCGCGCCTCAGGAAACCGGCGTCCGGAGCGGCTGCGGGCCCTTCGGCTGGTAGGGCTTCACTTCCGGCTGCTCCGGCGACTTGGACGTGTTCTGCGGGGCTTCGAAATCGACGAAGACCGGGTTCGGTTCATGGTTCAGCGCCGCGCCCGTAGCCATGTCCACACCAACGCCTATCACGCCGCCGAGGAGCACGTTTCCAGCCACACCGGCCGCGCCGCCGCCCGAGACCTTGGTCTTGACGTCGACCGTCTGCGGCTCGTAGCCCTCCTTGGTCATGGTGACCTGAAAGGCCTTCTTGCGCGGAATATCCATCGTGCAGGGCGTGACGCAGGCGAGGCCGATCGTCGTTTGCGCCTTGGCGCCATCGGGACTGCTGTGGAAGGAGACCTGTTCCTCGGTCCCCCGGGTGACGGTGCCGCACGCGGCCAACCCGCCCGCCAGAAGCAGGCTTGCGAAAATACGGATCAAACTGTTGCCCCCCAAGGCAAATGAGCAAAATACGTTCAGGGCGCATCCGGGGTAACCGGGGCGCCGCGCGGGAATATGAGAGTAGTACGTTGCGTAAATCAACGTATAACTGGGGGCTGTCGCCCCGATGCGGCATCTTATCCCTTCGTTTCTCCCGCGCATCGAGGAGGGAATGATCGACCTTTCCGGAATGCCGCTCTCGCTCGCCATCGTGCTTTTTGCCGTTGCCGCCGGCGTCATTACGCTTGCCGGCGTGCGGCTTTCTTCGGTCGCGGACGAATTGGCCGACCGCACGGGCATGGGCGAGGTGGTGGCCGGCGCGCTGTTCGTGGGGGCGGCGACGTCGCTGCCCGGTGCGTTCACATCGGTGACGGCGGCGGCGGAAGGGGCGCCATCGCTGGCGGTGGGCAACGCGCTTGGCGGGCTGACGGCGCAGACCGCCTTCATCGCCGTCGCCGATCTGGTCTACCGTCAGGCCAATCTGGAACACGCCGCGGCCAGCGTCACGGGGCTGGCGCAGGGCGTGTTGCTGGTCGTCCTCATCGCCTTGGCGCTCTCCGCTTCCAGCACGCCCTCCGTCACGCTGTGGGGCGTCCACCCGGTTTCGATCCTCATTCCGGTGACCTACGCCTTCGGGCTGCGGCTCCTGATGCAGATCGAGACACGGCCGATGTGGCGGCCGGTGATTACCGACAAGACACGCGAGGCGGTTTCCCTGCCGGATAGGCGCCCGGGGGCGGCGAGCGACCGTTCGCTATGGCTGCGCTTTGCATTCTTCGCGACGATGACGGCCCTGTCGGGCTACCTTATCGGCGAGGCGAGCCTCGTGATCGTGGCGAAGACCGCGTTATCGGAATCGGTGGTGGGAACCGTGCTTGCCGGCGTTGCCAATTCCCTGCCGGAACTGGTAACGGCGATCGCCGCGGTGCGCATCGGCGCGGTGAGCCTGGCGCTCGGCGACATCATCGGCGGCAACGCGTTCGAGGTGATGTTCCTGTGTGCCGCCGACATGGTGCATTCCGGCTCGATTTATGACGCCATGACCGACCGCGACCGCACGACCGCGCTGATCGCCATCATCATGACCGGGGCCCTGCTGCTCGGCATGCTGAGGCGCGAGAAATACGGCGTTGCCAGTATCGGCTTCGAAAGCGCGCTGGTGCTGGCACTTTATGCCGGCTCGCTGGTGTTGCTGTTCGTGTGAAGGCCAGGGCGCGTGAAGGCCAGGACGTGTGAGAGCCAGGGCGCGTGAGAGACAGGGCGCGAGACCGGCGCATGCGTGCGGGCCGCCTTCGCGCGGCGTTGCGCTGTCTGCCGTTGCAAGCTGCTTCGGGCGCCGGCCTGTTGCAGCTTTTTCACGCGCTTTCGCCGTTTCGCTGCGCTTCCTCGGCGAGCAGCCGGCCAAGCGGGGTGAGCCGCAGGCTGCCGGCGATCTGTTCGACGAGGCGCAAACGCAGGAGGCTCGTTCCCGTTGCCAGCGAAACATGGTGGCTCTCGCCCTGATGCCGCCAGCCATTGCGCACGCGCCAGAGTGGCCGCTCGCGCAGGGACGCCAGCACGTTCAGCTGCGTGCGCGTCAGATCCGAAAGTGCGATCTGCTTGTCGGCCGGTCCCGTGTCCATCGCGCACCCTCCCGTGACGGATGGGTTATCCTAGCGTAAATTTCACGAATGGTCAGCGCAATGCGCGCGGCCCCCATCCCCCGGGCAAGGGCCGGCGCCCTCCCGTCATCCCCCAGAGCACCGCGGCCAGCCGGCCGGAAACCCGCCACCGCGCCTCAGCGGAGCGTTTTCCGGCATCGGGCCAGGGCTGGTTCGGGCTGGTCTGGTCGGCTCTGGGCGCCGCTTTCGTCTATGCGATCGCTTCTGCGGAAAGCCCGATCAACGCGGTCGGCCAGATCGGAGGCTACCTGTCCACCTATCTCGGCTTCGGGGCGTCTGTGCTCGGCGTCACCATCTGGCAGCGCAGCCAGGAAAAGCGCAACGGTAGGGCCTGACGGGCAGTCTCAAGGGGCATGGCATGGCCGACGAGCAGAGGCGCTGGATCTTGTTGGTTCTGGCCGGATATCTCGGTCGGCAACCTCATCACGATCGGCGGACTGATCGTCGGCCTGGCGCTCGGCTGGCAGAAGTTCGATTCGACGCTGGAGGATCACGCGCGAAGGCTGGCCGCGCTCGAGACGGCGGAGCGTGAGCGGCAGGTGGACCGGGTGAGCCAGGTGCAGTTGCTCACGGAGCTGCGGTCGGACCTGAAATATCTGCGCGCGGCGGTGGAGCGGATCGAGGCCGAGCGAGGGCGGTGAAGCATCACAGATTATGAACGGGTGAAGAAAAGCGATATAATTGACAATGCGAGGCTAAAGAGGCTTACAGAGATTGGAAGCCATACAAGGATAGGCCACCAAAAAATTTCGCGTTCGCGGATTATTTCGTGTCTCAGCTTTTTGTGTCCTTCCAATGAGAGAACATGCCCATAAAATTTTGAATGCTCCCAATATTCATTATCTTCCATTTCACTTGGTTGTTTGGGAATCGGTATATCAAATTTTTCCGCAAGAATTATTCTTCTGGTAGTCTTAATTTTATCGATTTTACCCTGCTTTATGTCTATTTCATCCATATACTCGGCCATCAACTGGTGATATTCGTCCCATGGGGGGCGACGAAGCTCAGCGAGTTTGGGGCGATAATGTGCCTCTATTTTTTCAATCTGCGCGCGAGCATTGCTTATGCATCTTTGCTCGCGTCGCCGTACCAAAAAAGCATTAATTGGGTTGCGCACTAAATTGCTCCGCCGATGTGTTCTCAGCCAATATAGGGACTGGCAGCGCTCAGTTCATTTCGCGTTGTTTGACCCGGTTGGAACATTGTGAGACCAAAATGTCTCACGTGAGACGTGAGACCGTCTCACGTTCTCATTTCGTTCGCATCGGATTTCGGCTAAGTCATTGAAATGATTGGTGCCGGCAGCAGGATTCGAACCCGCGACCCCCTGATTACAAATCAGGTGCTCTACCAACTGAGCTATACCGGCCCGAGAGCGTGCGAAAGGCGGGGAATGGCCTTCGGCTCTTCGATTTCGACGCTCCCTTAGCACAAGGTGCGCCGCGTTGCATCCCGCTAAATCCGCTTTGCCACAGGCAAGCGCGCCCTCGTGGGTGTGAGCGCCCTCTCGTCGTGGTTGGCGCCAAGTCCTGCGCGGCGCCCGCACGGGCCAGATCGTGCGAGGACGAAGCGTGATGGCCGGGCGTGAGCACCTGTGGGGCGCCGGTGCCAAGCGGGCTTATTCGTTTCAGGGGGCGCCACGCAAATGCCGGCGCAACATACGGCAATGCCAAATTGGGGCCGGAATGGGAACCGATTGGAGGGGGGAACGCTCGGGCGGGCAGGGCGTTTGTCTTGCGTTGGAGTGCTGGAATGCGCGAAGCTGAAATGCCCGGGTTTCGCCGTTTTTCGTGGGCAGGCTCGGGTTTTTCGGGATGTGTCGTTTCTGGCTGTCGCGGCGGTGTCCGCCAGCGGCGCCGGTGCCGCGTTCGCTCTGCTCGGCACGCCCGGGTTCACCAGAGGAAAAGGCCATGGCTCTTACGTTCAAAGCCGTTTTCGGGGCGCTTGCCTGTCTGCTGGCGCTGATGTGGTTCAGCGCGGAGCCGGCCGCCGCCATGCCGACGCATGCCGCGGCACCCGCCGCGACACAGGCCGCCGTGCTGGCCGGGACCGGCGTTCTGGCGCCCACAAGCGTCCACTACAGGAACTGGCGTCACCGTCATTGGCGCGACCGTCACTGGCGCGACAGGCATTGGCGCGGGCGCGACAGGTATTGGCGGCAGCGGCACTATCGGCCGGGATTGTCGTTCTGGTTCGGCAGCGGCGGTGTCGGCGTGCCTTACGGGTATTACGGCTATCGGCCGGGGCCCTATTATCGCGGTCCCGTCTATTACGGCCGGCCTGCTGTGCCGCCGCGCGGTTATTATTATCGCGGCCGTCCGGCGCCGGGCACGCCGGACTGGTATGCCTACTGCGCGTCGAAGTACAAGAGCTTCAATCCCCGCACCGGGCGCTATCTCGCCTATTCGGGCAAGTATCGGCGCTGCCGCTGAGCGTCGCGCGCGCCGGCTCGGGTCACAGTCCGAGCTTGGCGCGCGCTATATAGAGAGAAAGCACGGCGGCGTTGGAAACGTTGAGCGAGCGGATCTTGCCCGGCATGTCGAGACGGGCAAGCGTGTCGCAGGCCTCGCGCACACCCTGGCGCACGCCCTTGCCCTCCGCGCCCAGCACCAGAATCAGCTTTTCGCCGAGGTCCGTATCTTCAAGCCTCGCCGGGCCGTCGCTGTCGAGCGCGACGCGGGTGAACCCGGCCTCGCCGGCCTCCGCCATGAAGCGCGCCATGTTCGCGACCTTGAGATGCCGCACGAGATCGAGCGCGCCGGAGGCCGATTTCGCCAGTACCGCGCCTTCCTCTGGCGCATGACGATGCGTCGTCACCACCGCGTCGGCGGCCAGCGCCACGGCGGAACGCAGAATGGCCCCCACATTGTGCGGATCGGTCACCTGGTCGAGCGCCAGCACAAGGCGCGCATCGCCCAGCGACTTCAGGTCATAGGCGGGCAGGGGATCGGCCTGCAGCAACACGCCCTGGTGAACCGCGTCGCGGGGAAGCTGGCGGGCGATGGAGCGCGGGTCGACGAGATCGACCGGAACATCCACATTCACGCCGCGCTCCTGAAGCCGGGCCAGCGCGTTGCGCGTGGCGACGAGGCGATGGCGCTTGCGGTCTGGGTTGGCGAACGCCGCCTCCACCGTGTGCAGCCCGTACAGGAAAAGCGGTCCGCCCGAAGGTTCATCGCGCCCGCGCCGCGGGGCGCCCGGGCGCGGGCGGCGGTTCGACTTGCGGGCGACGGGCGGCTTGCCGCCGGGCTTTGCAGGCGGTTTCTCGGGGGGCTTTGTCATGGCGAAAGCCTTAGCCAGAGGCGCTCCATGGCGCAAGGGACTTGGCAACGCATTTGCGCAAGCGCGCGCCCGACCGCACGATCGCGAAACAAGGCGCGGGCGCGCGCGGAGACGGACGCGCGGAGACGGAGATGTCGAGCGGAAAAAGCGGCGGCGCGCACGGCGCGGGTCTTTTCCCCAGAAACGAAAACCGTCCCTTCCGGTACGCACATGGGCATTTTCCAGCGGTCGGGCTGTGGCGGGTGAGGGCGAAAAAGCCATGCGGCGGCAGGCTTTCGCTGTTCGCGGGCCGGTGTGTGCGGGCGTTTCCCGCAGCTGGGGTCGCGGCGGAGCGATAAGCCGTGGATAGAAACGACATTCTTGTCCAATCGCCCGTTGACACTCCGGGACGACATCGCCATAACACGCGCCACGGGATTCACCGCCTCCCGGGTTCTACGGACTTAGGTCCTTGGGAAGCTCGTGGCGGCGGGGTGTTTCTGTTTGGCGATCCTGTAGGCTTTATGGCTACCGGGTGCGAAAACGGAGGAGTGCCCGAGTGGTTAAAGGGGACGGACTGTAAATCCGTTGGCTTTGCCTACGTTGGTTCGAATCCAACCTCCTCCACCATCGCACCTCGTTAGGCTCGAGAGCGCGGGTGTAGCTCAATGGTAGAGCAACAGCCTTCCAAGCTGATGACGAGGGTTCGATTCCCTTCACCCGCTCCAACCTTCGAGCAGACCTTCTACAAGCCGCCAGGCGACCCCATATGGAGAGATCCATGTGGTGAGGTCTGTCCCGTGTTCTGATCCATCGCCGGGTGGCGCGGTGTCGCCGCCTCCGGCCGTGCCTGGAATTGAAGACCGCGGGCTTGCGCCGCGAACAAACGAGCAGAGAGCGACGTCGATGGCGAAGGAAAAATTCGAGCGCAACAAGCCGCACGTCAACATTGGCACGATTGGCCACGTTGACCACGGCAAGACGACCCTGACTGCGGCGATCACGATGACGCTTGCGGAAACGGGTGGCGGTGTTGCGAAGGCCTATGACGAGATCGACGCTGCGCCGGAAGAAAAGGCGCGCGGCATCACGATCTCGACGGCGCACGTTGAGTACGAGACGGAGAACCGTCACTACGCCCACGTGGATTGCCCGGGCCACGCCGACTACGTGAAGAACATGATCACCGGTGCGGCGCAGATGGACGGCGCGATCCTGGTGGTTTCGGCGGCCGACGGCCCGATGCCGCAGACCCGCGAGCACATCCTGCTCGCCCGTCAGGTCGGCGTTCCGGCGCTTGTCGTGTTCCTGAACAAGGTCGACCAGGTCGACGACGCGGAGCTGCTGGAGCTCGTGGAGATGGAAGTTCGTGAGCTTCTGTCGTCCTACGACTACCCCGGCGACGACATTCCGATCGTTGCGGGCTCCGCTCTTGCGGCGGTCGAGAACCGCAACCCGGAAATCGGCCGCGACAAGGTTCGCGAGCTGATGGCCGAGGTCGACGCCTACATCCCGACGCCGGAGCGTCCGATCGACCAGCCGTTCCTGATGCCGATCGAGGACGTTTTCTCGATCTCGGGTCGCGGTACGGTTGTGACGGGTCGTGTCGAGCGCGGCATCATCAAGGTTGGCGAGGAAATCGAGATCGTCGGTATCCGCGACACCAAGAAGACGACCTGCACAGGCGTCGAGATGTTCCGCAAGCTGCTCGATCAGGGCCAGGCGGGCGACAACATCGGTGCGCTGCTTCGCGGCATCGGCCGTGAGGATGTCGAGCGCGGTCAGGTTCTTTGCAAGCCGGGTTCTGTTACCCCGCACACGAAGTTCAAGGCCGAGGCCTACATCCTGACGAAGGAAGAGGGTGGCCGTCACACGCCGTTCTTTACCAACTATCGTCCGCAGTTCTACTTCCGCACGACGGACGTGACGGGTGTTGTGGAACTTCCGGAAGGCACCGAGATGGTGATGCCGGGCGACAACGTGACGGTCGTCGTCACGCTGATCGTGCCGATCGCGATGGAAGACGGTCTGCGCTTCGCTATCCGCGAAGGTGGCCGCACCGTCGGTGCCGGCGTGGTTGCCTCGATCATCGAGTAAGTTCCGGTTGGCGCGGCTTTCGGGCCGCGCTTGCCAATCCCGGCAAACGGGGTTACATCCGACGCGATCCGGCTTCTGGCGGTGATGTCGGGGTCGCTGGATCGGCCGCAAGAAACGTGATAATGGGCTGCGACCTTAAGGGTTCAAAGCCAGTAGGGGTGTAGCTCAGTTGGTAGAGCAGCGGTCTCCAAAACCGCAGGTCGTGGGTTCGAGTCCCTCCGCCCCTGCCAGTTTCGCTCTTGTGGAATCGGTTCGTCGGCTATAAGTAATGCGCAGCAGGCAATGGCGTGCGGATCTTTCCGCGCGCCTATATGCCGTTTATACGGCCGCGTCGGGAGGTGTGATTCGCCTTCGCGCCGGCCGCAAACAGGATCTGCCGGTCGGGCGCCATGCGGCGCCGATGTCCCAAAGGGCGGGCGGTCGATCTGAAACACGAATTGAGGCGGGCGCTCGCGGAGTTCTTGACGCGGTGTCGAGCTGAAGCAGGCCACAGGCGGCCACAGGCGGAATGGCAAAAAACAATCCTTTTACCTTCCTCCAGCAGACGCGTCAGGAGGTTGCGAAGGTCTCATGGCCTACGCGGCGCGAGACCGCGGTAACGACCGTGATGGTGTTCATCATGGTTGCGATCGCCTCGATCTTCTTTCTGCTCACGGACCAGCTTATGGCCGAGGGCGTGAAGCTCCTTCTCGGTTTGGGCTTTTGATCCGAGCCTCTCAAGATATCAAATGATGCGGACTGGGGTCACATGACCAAGCGCTGGTACATCGTCCACGCCTATTCGAATTTCGAGAAGAAAGTTGCCGAATCGATTCGGGAAAAGGCTGAGTCGAACGGGCTTGGCGATCTTTTTGAGGAAATTCTCGTCCCGACCGAAAAGGTCGTGGAAGTGCGTCGCGGCCGCAAGGTCGACGCGGAGCGCAAGTTCTTTCCCGGCTACGTGCTGGTGAAGATGGAGATGACGGACGACGCGTATCATCTCATCAAGAACACGCCGCGCGTAACCGGGTTCCTCGGCGCCGACAATCGCCCGATGCCGATTTCCGAGGCCGAGGCGCACCGCATCCTGCACCAGGTGCAGGAAGGTGTCGACCGGCCCAAGCCGTCGATCTCGTTCGAGGTTGGCGAGCAGGTGCGGGTGTCCGACGGACCCTTCGCCTCGTTCAACGGTCTTGTCGAGGAAGTCGACGAGGAGCGCGCGCGGCTCAAGGTCGCGGTGTCCATTTTCGGCCGGGCGACCCCGGTCGAGCTCGAATACGCCCAGGTCGACAAGCTCTGACTGTTTGAGCCTGTCGACAGGGACGTCGGTGGAAGGCGGCTTGAAGGCGAACGCCTCGCACAAGCGGCCCTACCACCACCTCTCTGGTGCCGGATGGTCCGGCCAACACGATTAGGAGAGCCACATGGCGAAGAAAGTTCAAGGGTCCCTGAAGCTTCAGGTGCCTGCGGGTTCGGCGACGCCGTCCCCGCCGATCGGTCCGGCGCTGGGTCAGCGCGGCCTGAACATCATGGAATTCTGCAAGGCGTTCAACGCTCAGACGCAGGACCTGGAAAAGGGCGCGCCGTGCCCGACCGTGATCACGTTCTTCACGGACAAGTCCTTCACGTTCGAGATCAAGACGCCGCCGGTGTCCTTCTTCCTGAAGAAGGCCGCGAAGCTCGCGAAGGGTTCCAAGACGCCCGGTCAGAGCGTCGCAGGATCCGTTTCCCGCGACCAGGTCCGTGAAATCGCGGAAGCGAAGATGAAGGATCTGAACGCCACCGATATCGACGCCGCCATGCGGATGGTCGAGGGTTCCGCCCGTTCGATGGGCCTCGAGGTTCAGGGGTAAAGACCATGGCGAAGATCGGAAAGCGCACGGCCGCAAGCCGCGACGGTATCGACCGCAACAAGCTTTACGCCCTCGACGAGGCCGTGACGCTGATCAAGGACCGGGCCAAGGCGAAGTTCGACGAGACCGTCGAAATCGCGATGAACCTCGGTGTCGACCCGCGCCATGCCGACCAGATGGTCCGTGGCGTGTGCGTCCTTCCCAACGGCACCGGCAAGTCGGTGCGCGTCGCGGTGTTTGCGCGCGGCGACAAGGCGGAAGAAGCCAAGAAGGCCGGCGCTGACATCGTCGGTGCGGAGGATCTGGTGGAGCAGGTACAGGGCGGGACGATCGATTTCGACCGCTGCATCGCGACGCCCGACATGATGCCGCTGGTCGGCCGTCTCGGCAAGGTTCTCGGCCCCCGCGGCCTGATGCCGAACCCGAAGGTTGGCACGGTGACCCCGGACGTGACCTCGGCCGTCAACGACGCCAAGGGCGGTGCGGTCCAGTTCCGTGTCGAGAAGGCCGGTATCGTTCACGCTGGCGTCGGCAAGGTGTCGTTTGACGAGGCCAAGCTGAAAGAGAACATCAAGGCCTTCACCGACGCGGTGATCAAGGCCAAGCCGTCGGGCGCCAAGGGCAACTACCTGAAGCGCATCGCGCTGACCTCGACCATGGGCCCGGGCATCAAGCTCGACCCGTCGACGGTCACGGGTGCCTGATCGGGTAACCTGATCGCGCGGTGCCCCTGAAGGGTGCCGGGCATCGTATCCACCCGTTGCGGGTGGCGAGAGAATTCCCGCCGGGGCGACCCGGCGGGATGCGGCTGTCAGGAGGTCTTGCTGCCTCTTGCCGGCCGGTCCTGTCCGAGACTGCAGGTGTCGGGCCCGAAAGGGTCCGGTCTAAGCCATCCGGGCCTGCATAGACGGGTTAGAACCGACATTCCGGCCGAATGGCCGCCCGGTTCGAACCGTAGGCCTTGCCGCGCTCCTTGCGAGCGTGCGTGAGGGGGCAGGAACCCTGAGCGTCGCTCGAGAAGGGGAAACCCTTTGGAGCGGCAAAGCCAACCGGCGGACGACGCGTTGTCGTTCGCCAAGTGGAGAAGGCAAGTGGATAGAGCGGAAAAGCGCGAAGCCGTAGCGGCGCTCAACACCGTGTTCGCGGACGCGGGTGTTGTCGTCGTGGCCCACTATGCGGGTCTCTCGGTCGCGGACATGACTTCGCTGCGTGCGAAGGTCCGTGAGGCCGGCGGATCTGTAAAGGTCGCGAAAAACCGTCTTGCCAAGCTTGCCCTTCAAGGCACGGACGCCGAACACATCGCGGACCTGTTCCAGGGTCCGACCGTCATCGCCTATTCGGGCGATCCGGTCGCTGCCCCCAAGGCCGTGATGGACTTCGTCAAGGGGAACGAAAAGCTCGTTGTCCTGGGCGGAGCTCTCGGCTCCACAAACCTCGATGCGGATGGGGTCAAGGCGCTTGCCACGATGCCGTCGCTCGATGAGCTGCGCGCCAAGATCGTCGGCATGGTCCAGACGCCGGCAACGCGCATCGCGCAGGTTCTGAGTGCTCCGGCCGGGCAGGTTGCCCGCGTCATCGGCGCTTACGCCAAGAAGGACGAAGCCGCGTAAGACACGCGACTGCTTGAAACACACCGAAACCGATACGGTTCGAATACGAAGGTTAGAAAAATGGCTGATCTCGAAAAGATCGTTGAAGACCTGTCCGCCCTGACTGTCATGGAGGCCGCCGAGCTCTCCAAGATGCTCGAAGAGAAGTGGGGCGTTTCCGCTGCCGCTCCGGTCGCGGTTGCCGCCGCCGGCGGTGCCGCCGCTGCACCGGTCGAGGAAGAGAAGACGGAGTTCGACGTCGTGCTGACCGCAGCCGGCGACAAGAAGATCAACGTCATCAAGGAAGTCCGCGCCATCACCGGTCTTGGCCTGAAGGAAGCCAAGGACCTGGTCGAGGGTGCTCCGAAGACCGTCAAGGAAGCCGTGTCCAAGGACGAGGCTGCCGAGCTGAAGAAGAAGCTCGAGGAAGCCGGCGCGAGCGTCGAGCTGAAGTAAGGTCTTCCTTGCTTGAAACTTCGCGGTCCCGGGTTCGCCCGGGACCGCAAATCAGGGTGCTGCCGGCGGTGCCGGGCGAAAACGGCATCCGCCAGACGCGTTTGATGCCCCGGCGGGTTCATCCCGTGACCGGGGCGAACGTTCCCCTGGAGCCGGCCGGTGCCTTCGTGAGGCGCGGGCGCGGAGGTCCGGGACTTTCGAGAGCGAAGACCTTGATGTCGATGGCTCGTGGGGCCGGGACGGGGTTTTCGAGGGACGGTTATCCAGATCGCGGCCCGTTCCTGCGGCATTTGTCGCGGGCATGGTGCCGGAGCCGGTAGATGCCGGCGATCCGGCTAGCCGTCACCAGGACCGCACCTGTCCCGGACCCCGTCCGGAGATGCGGCGGTCGACAATGAAAAGCAAGAGCACGTGTCCGGCGGGGCGTAGCGTGCTTGAGGCGATACGAGGAGCGACAATGGCGCAGACGTTCAACGGTCGCAAGCGGGTCCGTAAGTTTTTCGGTCACATTCGCGATGTCGCGAAAATGCCGAACCTGATCGAGGTGCAGAAGGCATCGTATGATCAGTTTCTGCAGGTCGATGAACCCGAGGGCGGCCGCGCGGTCGACGGCCTTGAGGCTGTCTTCAAATCCGTTTTTCCGATCTCCGATTTCAGCGGCACGTCGCTGCTCGAATTCGTCCGGTACGAGTTCGAACAGCCGAAATATGATGTGGATGAGTGCCGCCAGCGCGGGATGACCTTCTCCGCGCCGCTCAAGGTGACGCTCCGGCTCATCGTGTTCGACGTCGACGAGGAAACCGATGCCAAGTCGGTGAAGGACATCAAGGAGCAGGACGTCTACATGGGCGACATGCCCTTCATGACGGAAAACGGCACCTTCATCATCAACGGCACCGAGCGCGTCATCGTCTCCCAGATGCACCGGTCTCCGGGCGTGTTCTTCGACCACGACAAGGGCAAGACCCACTCCTCGGGCAAGCTGCTGTTCGCGGCGCGCGTGATCCCCTATCGCGGTTCCTGGCTCGACATCGAGTTCGACGCCAAGGATATCGTCTATGCGCGTATCGATCGTCGCCGCAAGATCCCGGTTACCTCGCTGCTGATGGCGCTCGGGCTCGACCCGTCCGACATCCTGTCGACCTTCTACGATTCCTTCGCCTACACCAAGGCGGGCGATGGCTGGCGTAAGCCCTTCAACCCGGTTCACATGCGCGGCATGAAGTCGGCCGAGGATCTCATTGACGCCGACAGCGGCGAAGTGATCCTCGAGGCGGGCAAGAAGATGACCGCCCGTCATGCCAAGCAGCTGTTGGAAAAGGGTGTCAAGTCGATCAAGGTCGGTGCGGAAGACCTCTTTGGCCAGTATTTGGCCGAGGACATGGTCAACACGCAGACCGGCGAGATCTACGCCGAGGCGGGCGACGAGATTTCCGAAAAGACGCTCGAGGCGCTGATCGAGCAGGGCTACGACGAGATCCCTGTTCTGGCGATCGATCACGTCACCACGGGCGCCTACATGCGCAACACGCTGGCGGTGGACAAGAACGAAGCCCGCGAGGACGCGCTGTTCGATATCTACCGGGTGATGCGCCCGGGCGAACCGCCCACCCTGGACACGGCGGAAGCGATGTTCCACTCGCTGTTCTTCGACAGCGAGCGCTACGACCTGTCGGCCGTCGGCCGCGTCAAGATGAACATGCGTCTCGACCTCGATGTCGAGGACACGGTTCGCGTCCTGCGCAAGGACGACATCATCGAGGTCATCCGCACGCTTCTCGGCCTGCGTGACGGCCGCGGCGAGATCGACGACATCGACAACCTCGGCAACCGCCGTGTGCGTTCGGTCGGCGAGCTGATGGAGAACCAGTACCGCATCGGCCTCCTGCGTATGGAGCGCGCGATCAAGGAGCGCATGTCGTCTGTCGAGATCGACACCGTCATGCCGCAGGACCTGATCAACGCGAAGCCTGCGGCGGCTGCCGTGCGCGAGTTCTTCGGTTCCTCGCAGCTCTCGCAGTTCATGGATCAGACGAACCCGTTGTCGGAAGTCACCCACAAGCGCCGCCTCTCGGCGCTTGGCCCGGGCGGTCTGACGCGCGAGCGAGCCGGCTTCGAGGTGCGCGACGTGCACCCGACGCATTACGGCCGTATCTGCCCGATCGAGACGCCGGAAGGCCCGAACATCGGCCTCATCAACTCGCTGGCCACCTTTGCCCGCGTCAACAAGTACGGCTTTATCGAGAGCCCGTACCGGCGCGTGAAGGACGGCCATGCCACGCCGGACGTCCACTATCTTTCGGCGATGGAAGAGTCCAAGCACTACGTCGCCCAGTCGGACGTGCCGACGGACGAGAACGGCCGCTTCACCGAAGAGCTGATCCTGTGCCGGCACGCCGGCGACGTGATGCTCGTTCCGGCGGAGCGTGTGGACTACATGGACGTGTCGGCCAAGCAGCTCGTCTCCGTGGCCGCCTCGCTCATTCCGTTCCTGGAAAACGATGACGCCAACCGCGCCCTGATGGGCTCGAACATGATGCGTCAGGCGGTGCCGCTGGTGCGTGCCGAGGCCCCGTTCGTGGGCACCGGCATGGAATCGGTGGTGGCGCACGATTCCGGCGCGGCCATCGCGGCCAGGCGTTCGGGTGTCGTCGATCAGGTCGACGCGACCCGTATCGTCATCCGGGCGACGGGAGATCTCGACCCCTCCAAGTCGGGCGTCGACATCTACCGGCTGATGAAGTTCCAGCGTTCGAACCAGAACACCTGCATCAACCAGCGTCCGCTGGTGCGTGTCGGTGACGTGATCGGCAAGGGCGACATCATCGCCGACGGTCCGTCGACGGATCTGGGCGATCTGGCCCTGGGCCGCAACGTGCTCGTCGCGTTCATGCCCTGGAACGGCTACAACTTCGAGGACTCCATCCTGCTGTCGGAGCGCATCGTGCGCGACGACGTGTTCACGTCCATCCACCTTGAGGAATTCGAGGTGATGGCGCGCGATACGAAGCTCGGACCGGAGGAAATCACGCGCGATATTCCGAACGTGTCGGAAGAGGCGCTGAAGAACCTCGACGAAGCCGGCATCGTCTATATCGGCGCCGAGGTGAACCCGGCGGACATCCTGGTCGGCAAGATCACGCCGAAGGGCGAAAGCCCGATGACGCCGGAAGAGAAGCTTCTGCGCGCCATCTTCGGCGAGAAGGCCTCCGACGTCCGCGACACCTCGCTGCGTCTGCCCCCCGGTGTCACCGGCACGGTCGTGGAAGTGCGCGTCTTCAACCGCCATGGCGTGGAGAAGGACGAGCGCGCGATGGCGATCGAGCGCGAGGAGATCGAGCGTCTGGCCAAGGACCGCGACGACGAGCAGGCGATCCTGGATCGCAACGTCTACGGTCGTCTGGCGGAGATGCTTCTCGACAAGGAAGCGTCCGCGGGTCCGAAGAGCTTCAGGAAGGATGCCACGATCACCGGCGACCTTCTCAACGAGTACCCGCGCTCTCAGTGGTGGCAGTTCGCCGTCGACAACGAGAAGCTGATGGGCGAGATCGAGGCGCTGCGCGGCCAGTACGACGAAAGCCGCAAGCGTCTGGAACAGCGCTTTATCGACAAGGTCGAGAAGCTGCAGCGCGGTGACGAGCTGCCGCCGGGCGTGATGAAGATGGTCAAGGTCTTCGTCGCGGTGAAGCGCAAGATCCAGCCGGGCGACAAGATGGCCGGCCGGCACGGCAACAAGGGCGTCGTGTCGAAGATCAACCCGCTCGAGGACATGCCGTATCTGGAAGACGGCACTCAGGTCGATATCGTGCTGAACCCGCTGGGCGTGCCCTCGCGCATGAACGTCGGCCAGATCCTGGAGACGCATCTGGGCTGGGCCTGTTCGGGCATGGGCAAGCGCATCGGCGAGCTTTACGACCAGTATCGCAAGTCGGGCCAGCTTGAGCCGCTCAAGACGACGATCGTCGATATCTACGGCGACAATATCAAGGGCGAACCGGTGAAGGAGTACGACGACGAGTCGATCGTGCGCCTCGGCGAGCAGCTCAGGAAGGGCGTGTCCATCGCGACACCGGTCTTTGACGGCGCTGTCGATGCGGACATCGTGGACATGCTGGAAAAGGGCGGCCTCAAGGGGTCCGGCCAGTCCACCCTCTACGACGGACGTACGGGCGAGCAGTTCGACCGGTCGGTCACCGTGGGCTACATCTACATGCTCAAGCTGCACCACCTGGTGGACGACAAGATCCACGCCCGTTCGATCGGCCCGTACTCGCTGGTCACCCAGCAGCCGCTGGGCGGCAAGGCGCAGTTCGGCGGACAGCGTTTCGGCGAAATGGAGGTGTGGGCGCTCGAAGCCTATGGCGCCGCCTACACCTTGCAGGAAATGCTGACCGTCAAGTCGGACGACGTCGCGGGCCGTACCAAGGTCTACGAGTCGATCGTGCGCGGCGACGACACGTTCGAAGCCGGTATTCCGGAAAGCTTCAACGTGCTGGTCAAGGAAATGCGGTCGCTGGGCCTCAATGTCGAGTTGAAGGACAGCAAGCTTCAGCTCCCAGGGGCTGACGATGAAACACAGGCGGACGCTGCGGAATGATCCGTGGCGTCGAGCGGGCGGAACGTCACAGTTTCGCCCGTAACGTCAGGCCCGCTGTCCTGGGCCCGACCGCAAGCGATTCCTGTTTGAGTGCCGGGACGGCCGATGCGCGAAGCGGCGCGCCATCCCGCCCGAGCATTGAAGGAGATACCCTATGAATCAAGAGGTCATGAACCTGTTCAATCAGCAGGCTCAGCCGGCGACGTTCGACCAGATCCGGATCACGATCGCCAGCCCCGAGAAGATTCATTCCTGGTCCTTCGGTGAGATCAAGAAGCCGGAGACGATCAACTACCGTACGTTCAAGCCGGAACGCGACGGTCTGTTCTGCGCGCGCATCTTTGGTCCGATCAAGGACTACGAGTGCCTGTGCGGCAAGTACAAGCGAATGAAGTACAAGGGCGTCATCTGCGAGAAGTGCGGCGTCGAGGTCACCTTGTCGCGCGTGCGCCGCGAGCGCATGGGCCACATCGAGCTGGCCGCGCCTGTCGCCCACATCTGGTTCCTGAAGTCACTGCCCTCGCGCATCGGCCTTCTGCTCGACATGACGCTGAAGGATCTGGAGCGCGTTCTCTATTTCGAGAACTACGTCGTTCTGGAGCCGGGCCTGACGCCGCTCAAGCAGAACCAGCTGCTCTCCGAGGAAGAGTTCATCACCGCTCAGGACGAGTACGGCGATGACAGCTTCACCGCCATGATCGGCGCGGAAGCCATCCGCGAGATGCTGATGTCGCTCGACCTGGAAAAGGAGAGCGAGAAGCTGCGCGTGGAGATCGCGGAAGCGACGACCGAGCTGAAGCCGAAGAAGCTCGCCAAGCGGCTGAAGGTTATCGAGGCGTTCCTGGAATCGGGCAATCGGCCGGAATGGATGATCCTGACGGTCGTCCCGGTCATTCCGCCGGACCTGCGCCCGCTGGTTCCGCTGGACGGCGGCCGGTTCGCGACGTCGGATCTGAACGATCTCTATCGCCGCGTCATCAACCGCAACAATCGTCTGAAGCGGCTGATCGAGCTGCGCGCGCCCGATATCATCATCCGCAACGAAAAGCGGATGCTGCAGGAATCGGTGGATGCGCTGTTCGACAACGGCCGCCGGGGACGCGTCATCACGGGTGCCAACAAGCGTCCGCTGAAGTCGCTGTCCGACATGCTCAAGGGCAAGCAGGGCCGGTTCCGTCAGAACCTGCTCGGCAAGCGCGTCGACTACTCGGGCCGTTCGGTCATCACCGTGGGGCCGGAGCTGAAGCTGCACCAGTGCGGCCTGCCGAAGAAGATGGCGCTTGAGCTGTTCAAGCCGTTCATCTACTCGCGGCTTGACGCCAAGGGCTATTCGTCGACCGTCAAGCAGGCGAAGAAGCTCGTCGAGAAGGAGCGTCCGGAAGTCTGGGATATCCTCGAAGAGGTGATCCGCGAACATCCGATCATGCTGAACCGCGCGCCGACGCTGCACCGTCTGGGCATCCAGGCGTTCGAGCCGACGCTGATCGAGGGCAAGGCCCTTCAGCTCCATCCGCTCGTCTGCGCCGCGTTCAACGCCGACTTCGACGGCGACCAGATGGCCGTTCACGTGCCTCTCTCGCTTGAGGCGCGGCTGGAAGCGCGCGTCCTGATGATGTCGACCAACAACATCCTGCATCCGGCCAACGGTCAGCCGATCATCGTGCCGTCGCAGGATATCGTTCTCGGCCTCTACTATCTGTCGCTGATGACGGAAGGAGAGCCCGGTGAAGGCATGGTCTTCGGCAATCTGGGTGAGCTGCACCACGCGCTGGAGACCAAGACGGTCACGCTGCACACCAAGATCCGTGGCCGCTTCAAGACCGTGGACGCCGAGGGCAAGCCTGTCTCGAAGATCTACGAGACGACCCCCGGGCGCCTGCTCATCGGCGAACTGCTGCCCAAGCACTTCGAGGTCCCCTTCGACGTCTGCAACAAGCTGATGACGAAGAAGGACATCTCCAAGATGATCGACACCGTCTACCGCGCCTGCGGTCAGAAGGAGACGGTCATCTTCTGCGATCAGATCATGAAGCTCGGCTTTACCAACGCGTGCAAGGCGGGCATCTCGTTCGGCAAGGACGACATGGTCATCCCGGACACCAAAGTGAAGCTGGTGGACGAGACCGCCGCGCTCGTGACCGAATACGAGCAGCAGTACAATGACGGTCTGATCACGCAGGGCGAGAAGTACAACAAGGTCGTCGACGCCTGGGCCAAGTGCACGGACAAGGTCGCCGACGAGATGATGAAGCGCATCCAGGCGGTCGAGTTCGACGAGGAGACCGGGCGTCAGAAGCCGATGAACTCGGTCTACATGATGTCCCACTCCGGTGCGCGTGGTTCGCCCGCCCAGATGAAGCAGCTTGCCGGCATGCGTGGCCTGATGGCCAAGCCGTCGGGCGAGATCATCGAAAGCCCGATCATCTCGAACTTCAAGGAAGGCCTGTCGGTTCTGGAGTACTTCAACTCCTCGCACGGTGCCCGTAAGGGTCTGGCCGACACCGCCTTGAAGACCGCGAACTCCGGTTACCTGACCCGTCGTCTCGTCGACGTGGCGCAGGACTGCATCATCCTTGAGCCGGACTGCGGCACCGACAAGGGCATCACGATCCAGGCGATCGTGGACGCCGGCCAGGTCATCGCGACACTGGGCCAGCGTGCGCTTGGCCGCACGACCTGCGACGACATCATCAACCCGGCCACCGGCGAAGTCATCGTCAAGGCCAACCAGATGATCGAGGAAAAGGAAGTCGACCAGATCGAGGCGGCGAACGTCCAGTCGATCCGTATTCGCTCGGTGCTGACCTGCGAGACGCAGATCGGTTGCTGCGGGGCGTGCTACGGACGCGATCTGGCCCGCGGTACGCCGGTCAATATCGGCGAGGCCGTCGGCGTCATCGCGGCCCAGTCGATCGGCGAGCCGGGCACCCAGCTCACCATGCGTACGTTCCACATCGGCGGCACGGCGCAGGTGGTCGACAGCTCGTTCATCGAGTCCTCGTTCGACGGCACGATCAAGATCCGCAACCGCAATGTCGCGCGTGATACCGACGGCAACCTCGTCGCCATGGCGCGTAACATGTCCATCATCGTCGTGGATCAGGAAGGGATTGAACGTGCCACGCACCGCGTGACCTACGGTTCCAAGCTGCACGTCGACGAGGGCGATGGGGTCAAGCGCGGTCAGCGTATCGCCGAGTGGGATCCCTACACCCGCCCGATGCTGACGGAAGTCAGCGGTACGGTTGGTCTGGAAGACATGATCGACGGTGCCACGGTAACCGAATCCACTGACGAGGCGACCGGTATCACCAAGCGTGTCGTCATCGACTGGCGTTCCTCGCCGCGTACACAGGATCTGAAGCCCGCCATCGTCGTCCGCGACGCGAAGGGCGAGATCCTGAAGCTGCCGCGCGGCGGCGAGGCCCGTTACCTGCTGTCACCCGATGCCGTGCTTTCGGTCGATAGCGGCAACAAGGTCGGAGCCGGTGACGTGCTGGCCCGTATTCCGCTGGAAAGCGCCAAGACCAAGGACATCACCGGTGGTCTGCCGCGCGTGGCGGAACTCTTCGAAGCGCGTCGTCCCAAGGACCACGCGATCATCGCGGAGGCCGACGGCACCATCAAGTTCGGTCGTGACTACAAGAACAAGCGCCGCATCATCGTGGAGCCGTTCGACGAGTCGGCCGAGCCGATCGAATACCTGGTCCCGAAGGGCAAGCACTTCCACCTGCAGGAAGGCGACACCATCGAGAAGGGCGAGTACATCCTCGACGGCAACCCGGCACCGCACGACATCCTGGCGATCAAGGGCGTGGAGGCTCTGGCCAACTACCTCGTCAACGAGATCCAGGAAGTCTACCGGTTGCAGGGCGTGGGCATCAACGACAAGCACATCGAGGTGATCGTTCGCCAGATGCTGCAGAAGATCGAAATCACCGATGCCGGCGAGACGGACCTGATCACGGGCGAACAGGTTGATCGCGTCGATCTCGACGAGATGAACGCCAAGTGCATCGAGGAAGGCAAAAAGCCGGCCTCGGGCAACCCGGTTCTGCTGGGTATCACCAAGGCGAGCCTGCAGACCCGTTCGTTCATCTCCGCCGCCTCCTTCCAGGAGACGACGCGCGTGCTGACCGATGCCGCTGTCAACGGCAAGTCGGATACGCTCGACGGGCTCAAGGAGAACGTCATCGTCGGCCGTCTCATTCCGGCCGGCTCCGGCGGTGCGATCACCCGCATCCGCAAGGTCGCCACACATCGCGACGAGCTGATCCTGGATGAGCGCAAGAAGCGCTCCGGCGTGGAGATGGCGGATCCGATGCTCAGCGACATGAGCGGGCAGGGTTCGGTCTGACAGACCGGCCCGCGCCAGAAAATCTAGAAGAAAGGCCGCCCCCGGGCGGCCTTTCCTTTTGGGGCCCGGCGTTTGGGTATTCGGCGTTGGGGCTCCGGCATTTGGATTGAAAGTCAAGAGAGCCTGCGCCATTCGTCACATCCGCCGCCGTTCGATGGACGTCGGCAGGGGCGCAATGCGAGGCTTCCAACGTCAGGGATCTGCGGAGAGACGACATGGATTTGAAAAACGTGAACGGTGAAGAGCCGATGGTCTTCATCATCGTTGGCCGGGTGTGGGAAGTGGAAGACGGCGGACCGGACGACGCCATCACCGTCAACATCTTCCTCACCGCACCCGACGATGACAGCGCCGTGCGTCGCGCGCTCGAGGCGCTCGCGGGCGAGGGCTACGTGGAGGCCGAGCTCGATCAGATCGGGACACTCGACAGCGAGCCGGAAGACCCGACATTCGAGGAAGCCTACCAGGACGCGCTGGAAGGCAATGTCGCGGTGATCACCTTCCGCGAATAGGCGGCACCACCGTCCTCGTCCCTATCTCTCCAGCGTCATCGCGGGCGCGCTGCCACGTGAACCGTCGCGGCGCTGGCCCGGGAACCCGAACGGCAAGCGCCGTGCCCTCGTGAAGGAGATGCCGGCCTCGGCCGGCAGGGCCCCATTGGTCCTTCCGGGTATTTGGGGGCCGGCAACGGAGTGGCCGGACGTCTTCGGGCGATCCACGCCGTGATTGGATCGTGATCGCTTCCCGGGCGCGGGTATATGGGGAGCATGAGGATGCAGACGATGGTCATGAACAATCGATGTAAAGATCCGATATTATATACAAAATAGTGAACACTATGTCGTCGGTTCGCCGTCTTCTGCGCGGGAGGAGAGGGGATTAGGTATCGGGTAAGGGAAACCGGCTTTCCGGTTTCGCAACATCCTCCTCATGGAAGGGGCTATCCGATGTCACTCTTCGACGCGCTCAAGAACCCGATCGACCTTGCCGGTCGTCTGCTGATCGCCTTCATCTTCGTCTTCTCGGGCTGGGGCAAGCTCACGGCCTATTCGGGCACCGCCGCCTACATGGCCTCGCACGGCGTGCCAACGATCCTGCTGCCGCTGGTGATCCTTACGGAACTTGGCGGAGGCCTTCTCATCGCGTTTGGTTACCAGACCAGGTTGATCGCCTTTCTCATGGCCGGCTTCGCGGTGCTGACCGCGCTGTTCTTCCACTTTCACCCCGGAGATCAGGCGCAGATGATCAACTTCATGAAGAACCTGTCGATCGCCGGCGGCTTTCTGTTTCTGGCCGCGAACGGCGCCGGGGCCTGGTCGCTCGACGGTCTGCGCGCAAGGGCCGGCGTGGCCTATCCCGCCTGACCACCACGTCGCACAAGACGGCCCCGTCCGCGGGCCTCGGCAAAGGGGCCGCGCCACCAAGGCGCGGCCCCTTTCCGTTTGAGTGCGGAAGAAGCATCGCCGCATGATCGCGCCATGCGGAGGGATGTGGAAGCACAGCCATCGCGACGGGGGAGGGCGAATCCCGAATCCTTTGAGCGATATTCGCTACCGGTGATTCACCATTTGCTAAGAAATATCGTGTCGTGGCGCCGGCGACATCTTCGCGAGGCGGGAGCGCGACCTGTCGGCGTGCGGCGCGGTCACAAATAGATTGCGCCGGAACCGGGGTTGGCTTTCGTTATGTTGCGCGATATCACTTAAAACCCGGATCGTCCCCCGTGCGGCATCGTCACGGCGCCAACCCGCAAGAATTCTCGGCTTAGGCCTTGACGGAAGGCGGTCGGGTGAGTAGGTTCCGCGCACTCCCAAGGCAGGCGGTAAGCTTTTCTTGTATTTCGGAGCGACACGCTCTGAACAACAGGCTTAAACGCTGCCGGGTTCAAATTTGGCGATAAATCGTCGAGCACATGATCGCGGGTTTCCCGTGATCCTCTGTTTTTCGCAGCGCCCTTTTCGCGCCGGCTGTGCGCGGGAACGGTGCGATTCCGCGCATGCACGGGGCATGCAGCAGATGGACAAGGTGAAGCGCTAATATGCCGACCATCAACCAGTTGATCCGCAAGCCGCGGAAGGACCCGCCGAAGCGGAACAAGGTGCCGGCCATGGAGGCCTGCCCGCAGAAGCGCGGTGTTTGCACGCGCGTCTACACGACCACGCCGAAGAAGCCGAACTCGGCTCTGCGTAAGGTCGCGAAGGTGCGTCTGACCAACGGCTTCGAGGTCATCGGCTATATCCCTGGCGAAGGTCACAACCTGCAGGAACACTCCGTGGTGATGATCCGTGGCGGCCGCGTCAAGGATTTGCCCGGCGTGCGCTACCATATCCTGCGCGGTGTGCTTGATACCCAGGGCGTCAAGGATCGCAAGCAACGCCGTTCGAAGTACGGCGCAAAGCGTCCCAAGTAATCCGTTTCGTGAACAAGGGCTGAGGATCAAGAGATGTCCCGCCGTCATCGCGCTGAAAAGCGAGAGATCAATCCGGACCCGAAATTCGGGGATGTCGTCGTCACGAAGTTCATGAACTACGTGATGCTCGACGGTAAGAAGTCCGCCGCCGAGAGCATCGTCTACGGTGCCTTCGATATCATCGAAGGGCGTGCGAAGCAGGACCCGATCGCGGTGTTCCATGACGCTCTCGCGAACGTCATGCCCTCCGTCGAGGTTCGCTCGCGGCGTGTCGGCGGTGCCACCTACCAGGTGCCCGTCGAAGTTCGTAACGAGCGCCGTCAGGCACTGGCCATTCGCTGGCTGATCGCCGCGTCGCGGGCTCGCAATGAAAAGACGATGATCGACCGGCTCTCCGGGGAGCTGCTCGACGCTGCCAACAACCGCGGTACTGCTGTGAAGAAGCGTGAAGACACGCATCGCATGGCGGAAGCCAACCGCGCGTTCTCGCATTATCGCTGGTAAGCAAACCCCGAGGGTCTGACGCCATGGCGCGCACGCATAAAATCGAGGACTACCGCAACTTCGGCATCATGGCTCACATCGATGCCGGCAAGACCACGACCACGGAGCGGATCCTCTACTATACCGGCAAGAGCCACAAGATCGGCGAAGTGCATGACGGCGCTGCGACGATGGACTGGATGGAGCAGGAGCAGGAGCGTGGCATCACGATCACCTCTGCTGCCACCACCGCTTTCTGGAAAGAGAAGCGGCTGAACATCATCGACACGCCGGGCCACGTGGACTTCACCATCGAGGTGGAGCGCTCGCTTCGTGTGCTCGACGGCGCGGTCGCGCTGCTGGACGCGAATGCCGGTGTGGAGCCGCAGACGGAGACCGTCTGGCGCCAGGCCGACAAGTACCACGTCCCGCGGATGATCTTCGTCAACAAGATGGACAAGCTCGGCGCGGACTTCTACCGCTGCGTCGACATGATCAAGACGCGCCTCGGTGCCAAGCCGCTCGTTCTTCAGCTGCCGATCGGCGCCGAGAGCGAGTTCACGGGCTGCGTCGACCTGATCACCATGAAGGGTCTGGTCTGGAAAGAAGAGACCCTGGGCGCCGCCTGGGACATCGAGGCGATCCCTGCCGACCTGCAGGCGAAGGCGGAAGAGTACCGCGAGCAGCTCATCGAGACCGTCGTCGAAGTCGACGAGGGCGCGATGGAGCGCTACCTGGAAGGCGAGATGCCGAACGAGGAAGAGCTGAAGGCTCTGATCCGCAAAGGCACCATCTCCACCGAGTTCGTTCCGGTGTTCTGTGGTTCGGCCTTCAAGAACAAGGGCGTGCAGCCGCTTCTGGATGGCGTCGTGGACTACTTGCCGAACCCGACCGAGGTTCCGGCGATCCGCGGCATCGACCCGAAGACGGAAGAGGAAGTCGTTCGTCATTCGACCGACGACGAGCCGCTTTCGATGCTCGCCTTCAAGATCATGAACGACTCCTTCGTCGGGTCGCTCACCTTCTGCCGCATCTACTCCGGCGTCCTCAACAAGGGATCGTCGCTGCAGAACACGGTGAAGGACAAACGCGAACGCATCGGCCGCATGATGCAGATGCACTCCAACTCTCGCGAAGACATCGATGTGGCCTATGCAGGCGACATCGTGGCGGTCGCGGGCCTGAAGGACACCACGACGGGCGACACGCTGTGTGATCCGCTCAAGCCGGTGATCCTGGAGCGCATGGAGTTCCCCGAGCCGGTCATCGAGATCGCGGTGGAGCCGAAGACTAAGGCCGACCAGGAGAAGATGGGCCTCGCGCTCAACCGTCTGGCAGCCGAGGATCCCTCGTTTCGCGTCAAGACCGACGAAGAGTCCGGTCAGACCATCATCGCCGGCATGGGCGAGCTTCATCTCGACATCATCGTCGACCGTATGAAGCGCGAGTTCAAGGTCGAGGCGAATATCGGTCAACCGCAGGTTGCCTATCGTGAAACCATCACGAAGACGGCTGAAGTCGACTACACCCACAAGAAGCAGTCCGGCGGTTCGGGCCAGTTCGCCCGCATCAAGCTGGTTCTGGAACCGGGCGAGCAGGGTACGGGCTTCGTGTTCGAATCCAAGATCGTCGGCGGTTCGGTGCCGAAGGAATACATCCCCGGCGTCCAGAAGGGTGTCGACAGCGTCATGTCGTCCGGTCCGCTTGCGGGCTTCCCGATCCTGGACGTCAAGGTGACGCTCGTCGACGGTGCCTACCACGACGTGGACTCCTCCGTCCTGGCGTTCGAAATCGCGGGTCGCGCAGGCTTCCGTGAAGGTATCCAGAAGGCTTCTCCGAAGCTGCTGGAGCCGATCATGAAAGTCGAGGTCGTGACGCCGGAAGACTACATGGGCGACGTCATCGGCGATCTGAACTCACGTCGCGGTCAGATCACCGGCACCGAGAACCGGGGTGTCGTCACCGTGGTCAGCGCGAATGTGCCGCTGGCAAACATGTTCGGCTACGTCAACAACCTGCGCTCGATGTCGCAGGGACGGGCGCAGTACTCCATGGTTTTCGATCACTACGAGCAGGTTCCTCAGGCGGTCGCCGAGGAAGTTCAGGCGAAATACGCCTGATAAGCCGGCCGACCTGACAACAATTATCGAGAGAGCGGAGAAATCCGATGGCGAAGGAAAAATTCGAGCGCAACAAGCCGCACGTCAACATTGGCACGATTGGCCACGTTGACCACGGCAAGACGACCCTGACTGCGGCGATCACGATGACGCTTGCGGAAACGGGTGGCGGTGTTGCGAAGGCCTATGACGAGATCGACGCTGCGCCGGAAGAAAAGGCGCGCGGCATCACGATCTCGACGGCGCACGTTGAGTACGAGACGGAGAACCGTCACTACGCCCACGTGGATTGCCCGGGCCACGCCGACTACGTGAAGAACATGATCACCGGTGCGGCGCAGATGGACGGCGCGATCCTGGTGGTTTCGGCGGCCGACGGCCCGATGCCGCAGACCCGCGAGCACATCCTGCTCGCCCGTCAGGTCGGCGTTCCGGCGCTTGTCGTGTTCCTGAACAAGGTCGACCAGGTCGACGACGCGGAGCTGCTGGAGCTCGTGGAGATGGAAGTTCGTGAGCTTCTGTCGTCCTACGACTACCCCGGCGACGACATTCCGATCGTTGCGGGCTCCGCTCTTGCGGCGGTCGAGAACCGCAACCCGGAAATCGGCCGCGACAAGGTTCGCGAGCTGATGGCCGAGGTCGACGCCTACATCCCGACGCCGGAGCGTCCGATCGACCAGCCGTTCCTGATGCCGATCGAGGACGGTTTCTCGATCTCGGGGCGCGGTACGGTTGGGACGGGTCGTGTCGAGCGCGGCATCATCAAGGTTGGCGAGGAAATCGAGATCGTCGGTATCCGCGACACCAAGAAGACGACCTGCACGGGCGTCGAGATGTTCCGCAAGCTGCTCGATCAGGGCCAGGCGGGCGACAACATCGGTGCGCTGCTTCGCGGCATCGGCCGTGAGGATGTCGAGCGCGGTCAGGTTCTTTGCAAGCCGGGTTCTGTTACCCCGCACACGAAGTTCAAGGCCGAGGCCTACATCCTGACGAAGGAAGAGGGTGGCCGTCACACGCCGTTCTTTACCAACTATCGTCCGCAGTTCTACTTCCGCACGACGGACGTGACGGGTGTTGTGGAACTTCCGGAAGGCACCGAGATGGTGATGCCGGGCGACAACGTGACGGTCGTCGTCACGCTGATCGTGCCGATCGCGATGGAAGACGGTCTGCGCTTCGCTATCCGCGAAGGTGGCCGCACCGTCGGTGCCGGCGTGGTTGCCTCGATCATCGAGTAATCGGGCCGGGTAAGTCGGGATGCCGTGAACCGGCATCCCACGGGGGCGGCGCAAGTCGCCTCCAACGTTGAAGAAGTCAGGAGCGGTCGTCGCGGTTGCGGCACCGGCTCGTAAGGACCAGAGCAATGAACGGTCAAAATATCCGGATCCGCCTGAAGGCGTTTGATCACCGCATACTGGATGCCTCGACCCGCGAAATCGTCAACACGGCGAAGCGGACCGGAGCCCAGGTGCGCGGACCGGTGCCTCTGCCGACACGGATCGAGAAGTACACCGTGTTGCGCGGCCCTCACATCGACAAGAAGAGCCGCGAGCAGTTCGAGATGCGCACGCACAAGCGTCTGCTCGATATCGTCGATCCGACACCGCAGACCGTCGATGCCTTGATGAAGCTCGACCTCGCCGCGGGCGTCGACGTCGAAATCAAGCTCTAAGGCGGACCAACCGAGGAACACGCTGATGCGTTCTGGAGTGATCGCTCAGAAGGTGGGCATGACCCGCATCTACTCCGATGCAGGGGAACACGTGCCGGTGACGGTTCTCAAGCTTGAGAACTGCCAGGTCGTTGCCCACCGGACGGCTGAAAAGAATGGTTATACTGCGCTGCAGCTCGGCGCCGGTCTGGCCAAAGTCAAGAACACGCCGCGGCCGATGCGGGGGCACTTTGCCGTCGCCAAGGTCGAACCGAAGCGCAAGGTCGCCGAGTTCCGGGTCTCCCCGGACAACGTGATCGAGGTCGGTGCCGAAATCACGGCCGACCACTTCGTCGAGGGACAGTTCGTCGATGTGACGGGCACGTCGATCGGCAAGGGCTTCGCCGGTGTCATGAAGCGCCACAACTTCGGTGGTGGCCGCGCTTCGCACGGTAACTCGGTCTCGCACCGTTCGCACGGTTCGACGGGCCAGTGCCAGGACCCCGGCAAGGTGTTCAAGGGCAAGAAGATGGCTGGCCACATGGGTAACACCCGCGTGACCACCCAGAACCTGAAGGTCGTGCGCACCGACGTGGAGCGCGGACTGATCATGGTTCAGGGCGCCGTGCCCGGTTCCAAGGGCGGCTGGATCCTCGTCAAGGATGCGATCAAACGCAACCTGCCGGACGGGGTTCCGGTGCCGGGTTCCTTCCGGGCGGCTGAAGTCGCGGCTGAGAAGGAGGCCGAGTGATGGAACTGGACGTCAAGACGCTTGACGGCGATACGGCCGGGTCGATCACGGTGTCGGAAGAGATCTTCGGTCTCGATCCGCGTGCCGACCTGATGCACCGTGTGGTGCGCTGGCAGCTCGCCAAGCGCCAGGCGGGCACGCACAAGACGAAGACCCGCAGCGAGGTCACTGCGACGGGCAAGAAGTTTGTTCGTCAGAAGGGCTCGGGCGGGGCGCGTCACGGCGACCGCAAGGCGCCGCAGTTCCGCGGTGGCGGCAAGGCCTTCGGACCGGTTGTTCGCGATCATGCGATCGACCTGCCGAAGAAGGTCCGCGCGCTGGGTCTGAAGCACGCGCTCTCGGCCAAGGTGAAGGCTTCCAACATCGTCGTCGTCGACGATGCGAAGTCGACCGACGGCAAGACCAAGGCGCTCAGGGAGCGGCTTGCCAAGCTCGGTTACGCCAATGCCCTGATCATCGACGGTGCCGAAATCGACAACAACTTCCGCCTGGCGGCACGCAACATCCCGAATGTGGATGTGCTTCCGGTGCAGGGTATCAACGTCTACGACATTCTCCGTCGTGAGACGCTGGTCCTGACGAAGGCTGCGGTCAGTGCCCTGGAGGAGCGGTTCAAATGACGAACCTCAAGCACTACGACACGATCCTCAGCCCGGCGATCACCGAGAAGTCGACGATGGCCTCCGAGCAGGACAAGGTCGTCTTCAACGTGGCTCTCACGGCGACGAAGCCTGAGATCAAGGCCGCGGTCGAGGCTCTCTTCGGCGTCAAGGTGAAGAGCGTCAACACCGCCGTCCGCAAGGGCAAGGTCAAGCGCTTCAAGGGCATCAAAGGCCGTCAGAGCGACAACAAGCGCGCCGTCGTCACCCTCGTCGAGGGCCAGGCGATCGACGTGACCACCGGTCTTTAAGGGGCGAGAGGAAAGATGGCACTCAAGACCTTCAAGCCGACGTCGCCGGGTACCCGGCAGTTGGTCATTGTCGACCGCTCGGACCTGTGGAAGGGCAAGCCGGTCAAGACTCTGACCGAAGGCCTCTCCAAGTCGGGCGGCCGTAACAACCGCGGCCGCAACACCGCTCCCAACCGGGGCGGCGGACACAAGCGGACGTATCGCGTCATCGACTTCAAGCGTCGCAAGTTCGACATTGAAGCGACGGTTGAGCGGATCGAGTACGATCCCAACCGGACAGCCTATATCGCGCTGATCCGCTACGATGACGGCGAACTGGCCTATATCCTGGCTCCGCAGCGTCTGGGTGCTGGCGACAAGGTCGTCGCCGGCCAGAAGGTGGACGTGAAGCCGGGCAACGCGATGCCGCTGCAGTCCATTCCGGTCGGCACGATCGTGCACAATATCGAGCTGAAGCCCGGCAAGGGCGGTCAGGTCGCGCGTTCAGCCGGTGGCTACGCGCAGATCGTCGGCCGCGACCAGGGCTACACCGTGATCCGCCTGAACTCCGGCGAACAGCGCCGCGTTCTGGGCACCTGCATGGCTTCGGTCGGCGCAGTGTCCAACCAGGATCACATGAACACCAACCTGGGCAAGGCGGGACGTTCCCGCTGGCTCGGCAAGCGCCCGCACGTGCGTGGCGTGGTGATGAACCCGGTCGACCATCCGCACGGCGGTGGTGAAGGTCGTACCTCCGGCGGTCGCCATCCGGTGACGCCGTGGGGCAAGCCCACCAAGGGCAAGAAGACCCGCTCCAACAAGTCGACCGACAAGTTCATCGTCCGCAGCCGCCACCAGCGGAAGAAGTAAGGGGAACGACCGTGGCACGTTCTGTTTGGAAGGGTCCGTTCATTGACGGCTACCTCCTCAATAAGGCCGAGAAGGTTCGTTCTTCCGGCCGTAATGAGGTCATCAAGACCTGGAGCCGGCGCTCTACGATCCTGCCCCAGTTCGTTGGTCTGACCTTCGGGGTCTACAACGGCCAGAAGCATGTGCCGGTTCTCGTGTCCGAGGACATGGTCGGTCACAAGCTGGGCGAGTTCTCGCCGACGCGCACCTATTATGGGCATGCGGCGGACAAGAAGGCGAAGAGGAAGTAACGATGGGCAAGCCGAAGCGCGAGCGTAGTCTCGCCGACACTCAGGCGAAGGCTGTCGCGCGCATGCTGCGGGTTTCGCCGCAGAAGCTGAACCTCGTGGCGGCCGGCATCCGCGGCAAGAAGGTTTCCACGGCTCTGGCCGAGTTGACCTTCTCCCGCAAGCGCATCGCCCGCGATGTGAAAAAGACGCTGGAGTCGGCCGTGGCCAACGCCGAGAACAATCACGACCTCGATGTCGACCTTCTGGTTGTCTCCGAGGCGTTCGTCGGCAAGGCGCTTGTCATGAAGCGCTTCCAGCCCAGGGCGCGTGGCCGGGTGGGACGGATCCAGAAGCCGTTCGCCAATCTGACCATCGTCGTCAGTGAAGTTGAGGAGGCCGCCTGATGGGCCATAAAGTCAATCCGATCGGTCTTCGCCTCGGCATCAACCGGACGTGGGACTCGCGCTGGTACGCAGACAAGAGCGAATACGGCTCCATGCTGCACGAGGATTTCCGGATCCGCGATTACCTGCTCGACACGCTGAAGCAGGCGGCGGTCTCCAAGGTCGTCATCGAGCGTCCGCACAAGAAGTGCCGCGTGACGGTGCACTCGGCTCGTCCGGGCGTTGTCATCGGCAAGAAGGGCGCGGACATCGAAAAGCTGCGCCGCAAGCTGTCGCAGATGACCTCGTCGGAAGTGCACATCAACATCGTTGAAGTGCGCAAGCCCGAGATCGACGCGACGCTCGTCGCCGCCTCCATCGCCCAGCAGCTGGAGCGCCGTGTGGCGTTCCGCCGTGCGATGAAGCGGTCGGTTCAGTCGGCGATGCGCCTCGGCGCGGACGGCATCCGCATCAACTGCGGTGGTCGGCTGGGCGGCGCGGAAATCGCACGTACCGAATGGTACCGCGAAGGCCGGGTGCCGCTGCATACGCTGCGCGCCGACATCGACTACGGCACGGCGACCGCGCACACCGCGTATGGTGCCTGCGGCGTCAAGGTCTGGATCTTCAAGGGTGAGATCCTCGAGCACGACCCGATGGCTTCCGAGCGTCGCAGCGCGGAAGGCAATGAATCCGGTGGCGGTGGTGGCCGTCGCGAGCGCGCCGCGTAATCGGCGACGATCGTTTCGGTAGGGATCCCGAGCGCTTTCCGCCCAGGCTTGTTGGCCTGGGCGACCAGAAATCGCTCTTGAGACGATAGCTTAAGCATCTTCATATCGCGCGGATCGTTTCGATCCGTCGGGGAGATGCTCCAGGAAAGCGAGAGAGCAACAATGCTGCAGCCAAAGCGAACAAAGTTCCGCAAGCAGCACAAGGGCCGCATCCACGGCACAGCCAAGGGCGGAACCGATCTGAATTTCGGCGCCTACGGCCTGAAGGCCGTCGAGCCGGAGCGCATCACCGCGCGCCAGATCGAGGCGGCCCGTCGTGCGATCACCCGTCACATGAAGCGTGCCGGGCGTGTGTGGATCCGCATCTTCCCGGACGTGCCGGTGTCGTCGAAGCCGACCGAAGTGCGCATGGGTAAGGGTAAGGGCGCTCCGGAATATTGGGCCGCCCGCGTCAAGCCGGGCCGCGTGATGTTCGAGATTGACGGTGTCGCGGAGCCGATTGCGCGTGAAGCGCTGCGTCTCGGTGCGGCGAAGCTGCCGATCAAGTGCCGGTTCGTCCAGCGCATCGCCGAGTGAGCGGAACACAGGAGTGAATGCCATGAAGGCGAGTGACGTGCGGCAGCTGAGCGCCGACCAGCTTCGCGAAGAGCTGGAGAAGCTGAAGAAAGAGCAGTTCAACCTGCGCTTCCAGAAGGCGACCGGCCAGCTAGAGAACACGGCGCGCGTGCGGCAGATCCGCCGCGATATCGCGCGTATCCAGACAACGGCCAGCGCGCAGCGCGCGGCCGAGAAAAAGTAGGAGGCGAAGATGCCAAAGCGAGTCCTTCAGGGCATCGTCGTCAGCGACAAGAACGACAAGACGGTCGTGGTCAAGGTGGAGCGCCGCTTTACCCATCCGTTGCTGAAGAAGGTCGTTCGCCGCTCGAAGAAGTACCAGGCGCACGATGCGGCGAATGCCTGCAAGGTCGGTGACACCATCCTGATTCAGGAATGCGCTCCGATTTCGAAGAACAAGCGGTGGGAAGTCGTCCAGGGGACGGCAGAAGCTTCCGCCAACTGATACGACTACTCATGCATCCGGACCCCTTGTTTAAGGGGCCGACAGAAGAACAAGGCGGCCAGTCATGATTCAGATGCAAACTAACCTGGACGTGGCGGATAATTCCGGCGCGCGTCGCGTTATGTGCATCAAGGTGCTTGGCGGCTCGAAGCGCAAGTATGCCGGCGTCGGCGACATCATTGTCGTCTCCGTCAAGGAAGCCATCCCCCGGGGGAAGGTGAAAAAAGGCGACGTCATGAAGGCAGTCGTCGTGCGCACGGCGCGGGATATCCGCCGCGCCGACGGGTCCGTCATTCGCTTCGACCGCAACGCAGCAGTGTTGATCAACAACAACAAGGAGCCGGTCGGGACACGTATCTTCGGCCCGGTGCCCCGTGAGCTGCGTGCGAAGAATCACATGAAGATTATTTCGCTTGCACCGGAGGTGCTCTAATGGCCGCGAAGATCAAGAAGGGCGACACGGTCATCGTCCGCACCGGCCGTGACAAGGGCAAGACCGGCGAGGTCATCTCGGTCAACCCGACGGAAGGTCGTGTCCTCGTGCGCGGCGTGAACGTCGCCCGCCGTCACCAGCGCCAGACCGCGCAGGATGAAGGCGGCATCATCGCCAAGGAACTTCCGATCCACGTTTCCAACGTGGCGCTCGCCGACCCCAAGGACGGCAAGCCCACCAGGGTCGGGTTCAAGACCACGGATGACGGCCGCAAGGTCCGGATTGCCAAGCGTTCGGGAGACCTGATCGATGGCTGACACCAAGTACGAACCGCGGCTCAAGACGCACTACGACGAAGTCGTTCGTGCAAAGCTGCAGGAAAAGTTCGCCTACGCGAACCCGATGCAGGTTCCCTCGCTCGACAAGATCGTCCTGAACATGGGCATTGGCGAAGCGGTTGCGGACAGCAAGAAGGCGCAGATCGCGGCCAACGACCTGGCGAAGATCGCCGGTCAGAAGCCGGTGGTCACCATGGCGCGCAAGTCGATCGCGACCTTCAAGGTGCGTGAAGGCATGCCGCTGGGTGCCAAGGTTACCCTGCGACGCGCGCAGATGTACGAATTCCTGGATCGCCTGGTCACAGTCGCGCTGCCGCGCGTTCGTGACTTCCGCGGCCTCAGCCCGAAGAGCTTCGATGGGCGCGGCAACTACGCGATGGGCATCAAGGAGCACATCATTTTCCCCGAAATCAACTACGACGAAGTTGATCAGATCTGGGGCATGGATGTGATCGTGTGCACCACGGCGAAGACGGATGACGAAGCGCGCGAACTGCTGCGCGGCTTCAACTTCCCGTTCCGCCAGTAGTTGAGCGATCGGACGAGGACATAGGACACGATGGCCAAGAAGAGCGCGATCGAGAAGAACAACCGGCGTGCGGCGCTGGTTAAGAAGTTTGCCGGCAAGCGTGCCCGGCTGAAGGCGATTGCCCGCGATGAGTCGCTGTCGCTTGAGGAGCGGTTCGCTGCCCGGCTGAAGCTGGCGGAGCTGCCGCGCAACTCCTCCAAGACGCGGCTTCGCAACCGCTGCGAGGTCACCGGGCGTCCGCGCGGTGTCTACCGCAAACTGAAGATGTCGCGTATTGCGCTGCGCGAACTTGGGTCCCAGGGAAAGATCCCGGGCCTGGTCAAGTCGAGCTGGTAAGGAGAGCCCAATGGCGATCACGGATCCCTTGGGGGATATGTTGACCCGCATCCGCAATGCGCAGATGCGGCGCAAGACCAAGGTCAGCACTCCGGCCTCGCGGCTGCGCGGTGGCGTGCTTGATGTGCTGGAGTCGGAAGGTTATATCCGCGGCTACAGCAAGGTGGAATTCGACGGCGGCAAGGCGGAGTTCGAGATCGAACTCAAGTACTATGACGGCGAACCGGTGATCCGCGAAATCTCGCGTATCTCGAAGCCGGGCCGTCGCGTCTATTCGTCTGTCAAGAACATCCCGCGGGTCAATAATGGCCTCGGCGTGTCGATCCTCTCCACGCCCAAGGGTGTGATGAGCGATCATCAGGCACGGGACGAGAATGTTGGCGGCGAGGTGCTCTGCCGCGTCTTCTAAGACGCGCCGAGCCCCGCTGAGGTTAAGCGAATTCGAACCGGACAGGTTGGTTTCATGTCTCGTATTGGCAAAAAGGCTGTCCCCGTACCGAACGGTGTGACCGCGACGATTGACGGACAGAAGGTCGAAGTTAAAGGCCCGAAGGGTCAACTCGATTTTGTCCTCAATGAGTTCGTCGTCGCCGAGATGACGGACGACGGTATCAAGGTCGACCCGCGCGACGATAGTAACGAAGCGCGGGCGATGTGGGGCATGTCCCGCACGATGGTTCAGAACCTCGTGACAGGTGTTGCCTCGGGGTTTGAGAAGAAGCTGGAAATTTCCGGCGTCGGCTATCGCGCCCAGCTGCAGGGCAAGAACCTGCAGCTTGCGCTGGGCTTCTCGCACGATGTGGTCTACGAAGTTCCCGAAGGGATCAACGTGGTCTGTCCCAAGCCGACGGAAATCGTCGTGACGGGCATCGACAAGCAGAAGGTCGGCCAGGTAGCGGCCGAGATTCGCGAATACCGGCCGCCGGAGCCCTACAAGGGCAAGGGTGTGCGCTATGCGGGCGAATTCATCGTTCGCAAAGAAGGCAAGAAGAAGTAACGGGGCGCTGCCATGGCGAAGACCAAGAATACTTTCGAGCGTCGCCGCGATCGCGTCCGCCGTTCGATCAAGACGGTGGCGAACGGGCGTCTGCGCCTGTCCGTTTTCCGTTCGTCGAAGAATATCTACGCCCAGATCATCGACGATGCGAAGGGCCACACAGTGGCCGCCGCTTCGTCCCTGGACAAGGATCTGCGCGAGGGTCTGAAGACCGGTGCGGATACCTCGGCCGCCAGCGCGGTCGGCAAGCTGATTGCCGAGCGGGCGACCAAGGCAGGCGTCAAGAAGGTCGTGTTCGACCGTGGCGGCTACATCTATCACGGGCGTGTTAAGGCGCTCGCCGATGCCGCTCGTGAAGGCGGTCTTGAATTCTGAGCGGCGCTTGATCAGGCGCGCAGACACGGAACTGAATTATGGCTAGAGACAACCGCGATCGGGATCGCGACGACCGCGACAGCGAATTCGTCGACAAGCTGGTCCACATCAACCGCGTGGCGAAAGTGGTCAAGGGTGGCCGCCGCTTCGGCTTCGCCGCACTCGTCGTCGTCGGCGATCAGAAGGGCCGGGTGGGCTTCGGTCACGGCAAGGCGCGTGAAGTGCCGGAAGCGATCCGCAAGGCGACCGAACTCGCCAAGCGCGGCCTCGTCCGGGTGCCGCTGCGCGAAGGGCGCACGCTGCATCATGATGTGGCTGGCCGTCACGGCGCAGGCAAGGTCATCCTCCGCGCGGCCCCTCCGGGCACGGGCATCATCGCAGGCGGCCCGATGCGTGCCGTCTTCGAAACGCTCGGCGTGCAGGACGTGGTCGCCAAGTCGCTGGGCTCCTCGAACCCCTACAACATGGTTCGTGCCACTTTCGATGCGCTGAAGCGCGAAGACAGCCCCCGCTCCGTGGCCGCGCGCCGCGGGATGAAGGTGTCGACGCTGCAGGCGCGCCGTCGTGATCTCGATGATGCCGGCGCGGCCGGCGCCGAGGGTTGACGCCGGCTACCGGCGCCCCCAGTTGAACAAGGGTTATTCCCATGGCGAAGAGCGAAAAGACCGTCACGGTCGAGCAGACCGGCAGCCCCATTCGGCGCCCCGGTGATCAGCGTGCAGCGCTGGTCGGTCTCGGCCTCAACAAGATGCACCGTCGGAGTACCCTTGAGGATACACCCGCAGTGCGCGGCATGATCCGGAAGGTCCAGCACCTTGTACGCGTCGTCGAAGACGCGTAAACGGGGGCGGGGAGAAAGATAAGATGAAACTCAACGATCTGCGCGACAACCCGGGCGCAACCCCGGCAAAGACCCGCGTCGGCCGCGGTATCGGCTCTGGCAAGGGCAAGACCGGCGGTCGCGGCGTGAAGGGCCAGAAGTCCCGTTCCGGCGTCGCCATCAAGGGCTTCGAAGGCGGTCAGATGCCGTTGCATCGTCGCCTGCCGAAGCGTGGCTTCACGAACATTTTCGCCAAGGACCTCAACATCGTGAGCCTCGGCCGCGTTCAGACCGCGATCGACGCGGGCCTGCTCGATGCCAAGCAGACGGTGACGGTCGAGACGCTGAAGGCCGCGGGCATTCTTCGCCGGGTCAAGGACGGCGTCCGGCTGCTGAGCGATGGCGAGCTGAAGGCTGCGGTCACCTTCGAGATCGCGGGCGCGTCGCGCTCGGCGATCGAGGCGGTGGAGAAGGCCGGTGGCAAGGTCAATGTCATCGCGCCGAAGACGCCGGCCGGCGAGGCCAAGGCCGAATAGGTCATGCCTGTGGCATGACGGCACGAGAAACGGGGTCCGGCCACTGGCCGGGCCTGTGCGTTTGTGGCGGAATGGCTTCATTTCGCCCCATATCGATCCCGAAGGGCACGGCGCGTTCGCGCTGCCGGCCGGGGATCTTGAAGAGCAGCCTGTCGATCCGACCGCGGCGGTATGATCGATAGGTAGTCGCTCCAGATTTTTTGCTGGGGCATATTCGGTCGGGGCCTGATCGATTCGAGCCGGCCCGAATATGCGTCTGGATAACGATCGGATGGTTCGCCGCGCCGCGCTTCGCGGCTCCCGGGCATGTTCCGAGCGGATCGAAACGACCAGGTTGCGGGATTATGCTTCGGGAGAGACCCGAAGCCGGTTCCTGTCGATCGGGCCGGGTCGGTCTGATCGGAAAGGCTCAAGGCGGTGGCCGGTCCGGCATCAAGGGCTTGACCGGAGTGCGGCATGGCGTCTGCGGCTGAACAACTCGCGTCTAATCTCAATTTTTCGGCCTTCTCGAAGGCGACCGAACTCAAGAAGCGCATCTGGTTCACGGTGGGTGCGCTGCTCGTGTATCGGCTGGGCACCTATATCCCGATGCCCGGGATCAACCCGGAAGCGCTGGCCCAGGTCTTCTCCCAGCAGCAGAGCGGCATCATCGGCCTGTTCAACATGTTCTCCGGCGGTGCCGTCGGACGCATGGCGATCTTCGCGCTGGGCATCATGCCCTACATCTCCGCCTCCATCATCATCCAGCTCATGACGACGGTCGTGCCGTCGCTGGAGCAGCTGAAGAAGGAAGGCGAGTCAGGGCGCAAGGTCATCAACCAGTGGACGCGGTACATCACCGTGGTTCTGGCGGCGCTTCAGGCCTACGGCATCTCTGTGGGGCTTGAGGGACAGTCGAACCTGGTGCTCGATCCGGGCATGTTCTTCCGGATTTCCACGGTGATCACGCTGACCGGCGGCACAATGTTCCTGATGTGGCTGGGCGAGCAGATCACCTCGCGCGGCATCGGCAACGGCATCTCGCTGATCATTTTCTCCGGCATCGTTGCGGGCCTGCCCAGGGCGATCGGCGGAACGCTGGAACTCGGCCGTCAGGGCGCGATCTCGACGGTCGTCATCCTCGGCATCATCGTGGTTGCGGTCGTCGTCATCGCGGTCATCGTCTACATGGAGCGTGCCCAGCGCCGGCTGCTGATCCAGTATCCCAAGCGCCAGCAGGGCAACCGCATGTTCGAGGGCAACACCTCGTTCCTGCCGCTGAAGCTCAACACGGCGGGCGTCATCCCGCCGATCTTCGCCTCCTCGCTGCTGCTTGTGCCGGCTACGGTCGCGAATTTCGCGTCGAACTCCGGATCGGAGTGGCTGACGACGGTGACGGCGCTGCTCGGCCACGGCCAGCCGCTCTACATGCTGCTCTACGCGGCGATGATCATCTTCTTCGCCTTCTTCTACACCGCGATCGTGTTCAATCCGACAGATACGGCGGACAACCTGAAGAAGCACGGCGGCTTCATTCCCGGCATCCGGCCGGGCGAACGCACCGCGCAGTACATCGACTACGTCCTGACCCGCATCACCGTGCTCGGGGCGATCTATCTGGTTCTCGTCTGCCTCTTGCCCGAATTTCTAATTTCCGCGACCGGCGTTCCGTTCTATTTCGGTGGTACGTCTCTGCTGATCGTTGTCAGTGTCACGATGGACACGGTTTCGCAGATACAGGGTCATCTGCTGGCGCACCAGTACGAGGGCTTGGTCAAGAAGTCGAAACTTAGGGGTAAACGCCGATGAAACTCATCCTCTTGGGGCCTCCGGGTGCCGGTAAGGGCACGCAGGCCGAACGTCTGGTCAAGAAGCATGGCATCGTCCAGCTTTCCACCGGCGACATGCTGCGCGCAGCCGTCAAGGCCGCGACGCCGGTCGGTCTCAAGGCGAAGGAAGTTATGGATCGCGGCGAACTCGTTTCCGACGACATCATGGTCGGGATCATCGAGGATCGCACCGGCGAGGCGGACTGCGTCAACGGCTACATCCTGGACGGGTTCCCGCGCACGATCGCGCAGGCCGAAGCCCTGGAAGAGCTGATGGCCAGGCACGGCACGGCGCTCGACGCCGTGATCGAGCTTCGCGTCGACGACGAGATCCTGGCGGAGCGAATCGAAACCCGTGCCCGCGAGACGGGCGGGGCGCGCGCCGACGACAATATCGAGACGTTACGCAAGCGGCTGGAGGTCTATCACGCCCAGACCGCGCCGCTCGTGTCGTTCTATTCCGAGCGTGGCATGCTCAAGTCGGTCGACGGAATGCAGTCGATCGACAAGGTTGCGGCGGAGATCGATGCTCTCCTTCACGAGAGTGCGACCGCCTGAACGGGTGATGACGGCAACGTGACGGTTGCGTCTCGCTGCCAAATCCAGTAATACCCGGCGCAAATCGCGAAAATCATGCGGTCGGCGCCGGTTCAACGAGAATCGGTCGGAACTTGTCGTGTCCGCGACCCGCGATCGATTAGCGACAACAGACCGACAGACGATGGGCCCCGCAGATGCGCGGGCCGAAAAGGAGAAATAAGCGTGGCCCGTATTGCTGGCGTCAACATCCCGACGAACAAGCGCGTCCTGATCGCGCTGCAGTACATTCACGGCATCGGCGCCGGGAAGGCGAAAGAGATCATCAAGAAGGTGAACATCTCGCCCGAGCGTCGCGTGAACGAGCTGTCCGATGCCGAGGTTATCCAGATCCGTGAAGCCATCGACCACGACTATGTGGTGGAAGGCGATCTTCGTCGCGAAGTCGCGATGAACATCAAGCGGCTGATGGACCTTGGCTGCTACCGCGGCCTGCGTCACCGCCGCGGTCTGCCGGTGCGCGGTCAGCGCACCCACACCAATGCCCGCACCCGCAAGGGTCCGGCCAAGGCGATCGCCGGCAAGAAGAAGTAAGCCGGAAGGATCGGCCTGCCGCCTCGTTCCAGGGGTACAGGTGAGATCTAGCATACATGCCGGAAAGGCCGTGTTCCAAAGGAGCGCGGCTTTTGCGGCATCCGGTGGAGCCGCCGGGAATACGGCGGCGTAGAGATCGATTGAAAGGTACAGGAATGGCGAAGGAAACGACACGCGTACGCCGCCGCGAGCGCAAGAACATCACCTCCGGCGTTGCACACGTGAACTCCACGTTCAACAACACGCTGATCACCATCACCGACGCGCAGGGCAACACCATTTCCTGGTCGTCCGCCGGCACGATGGGTTTCAAGGGCTCGCGCAAGTCCACGCCGTATGCGGCGCAGATGGCAGCGGAAGACGCGGCCAAGAAGGCAGCCGAGCACGGCATGCGCACGCTTGAGGTCGAGGTTCGCGGCCCGGGTTCGGGACGCGAGTCCGCACTGCGCGCGCTGCAGGCCGCCGGGTTCACGATCACCTCGATCCGCGATGTGACGCCGATCCCGCACAATGGCTGCCGCCCGCCGAAGCGTCGCCGCGTCTAGCAGCGCCTCCTTCGTCCGCCGGGCGCGGGGAGCACCGCTTCCCCGCCTGTGAGTTTCCTCTCTTTAGGCAAGGTATTGCCGGACTTCGTGAGCCGGCGGGAAAGCCGAAAGGGTTTTTGACGTGACAATTCAGAAAAACTGGCAAGAGCTGATCAAGCCGACCAAGCTCGACATCCGGCCCGGTGATGATCCGCGCCGCGTGGCGACGGTCGTGGCCGAGCCGCTGGAGCGTGGCTTCGGTCTGACGCTTGGCAACGCATTGCGCCGGGTGCTGCTGTCCTCCCTGCAGGGCGCGGCCGTGACGGCCGTGCAGATCGACGGCGTTCTGCACGAGTTCTCGTCCATTCCGGGCGTGCGCGAGGATGTGACCGACATCATCCTCAACATCAAGGAAGTCGCCCTGCGCATGCAGGGCGAGGGCCCCAAGCGCATGGTTCTGCGCAAGCAGGGTCCGGGCACCGTGACGGCCGGCGACATCCAGACCGTGGGCGACATCGAGGTTCTCAACCCCGAACACGTGCTTTGCACGCTGGACGAGGGCACCGAGATCCGCATGGAGTTCACCGTCGACACCGGCAAGGGCTATGTTGCTGCCGACCGCAACCGCCCCGAGGACGCGCCGATCGGCCTTATCGCCGTCGACAGCCTCTATTCCCCGGTGCGCAAGGTCTCCTACAAGGTCGAGAACACCCGTGAGGGCCAGGTTCTCGATTACGACAAGGTGACCCTGACGGTTGAGACCGACGGCTCCATCAAGCCGGAGGACGCGGTCGCGTTCGCCGCGCGCATTCTTCAGGACCAGCTCTCCATCTTCGTGACGTTCGAAGAGCCGGAGAAGGTGGTCACCGAGGAAGCCGTTCCGGAGCTGGCGTTCAACCCGGCACTGCTGAAGAAGGTCGACGAGCTGGAGCTTTCGGTGCGTTCGGCCAACTGCCTGAAGAACGACAACATCGTCTACATCGGCGATCTCATCCAGAAGACCGAAGCGGAGATGCTTCGCACGCCGAACTTCGGCCGCAAGTCTCTGAACGAGATCAAGGAAGTTCTGGCGCAGATGGGCCTGCACCTCGGTATGGAAGTGCCGAACTGGCCGCCGGAGAACATCGAAGAACTCGCCAAGCGCTATGAAGAACATCACTATTGATGGACGTTAAGCGCTTCCAGATCGTTTATCGCGCGGCGGTTTGTGGCCGCCAAGGAAGTCAAGAAGGAGAGGGCCATGCGCCACGGTAAAGCCGGCCGCAAGCTCAACCGCACCGCGAGCCACCGCAAGGCGATGTTCGCCAACATGGCGGCCTCGTTGATCAAGCACGAGCAGATCGTCACCACCCTGCCCAAGGCCAAGGAGCTGAAGCCCATCGTGGACAAGCTCGTGACGCTCGGCAAGCGCGGCGACCTGCACGCTCGCCGTCAGGCGATCTCGCAGATCCGCGACGTCGAGACCGTCGGCAAGCTGTTCGACAAGCTCGGCGACCGCTACAAGGAACGCCAGGGTGGCTACACCCGCGTGCTCAAGGCGGGTTTCCGCTATGGCGATGGCGCACCGATGGCGGTGATCGAGCTCGTTGATCGCGATCCCGCGGCGAAGGGGGCGGAAGATCGCGCCCGCGCCGAGGCCGAAGAGGTCGAGACCGAGGGCGCCGCGGCCTGATTGGCCCGGTTCACCGGTTCTGTCTCCGGCGTGCATGCGCCGGATGAGAATTGCGAAAATAGCGAAAAAGGCGGCCTCCGGGCCGCCTTTTTTGTTGTTCGGCCGCACGCGTGGCGTACTCGATTGCGCGCCGAAAGGCGTCGTCGGGGGCGAAGGATTGAGATTCCGCCGGGGCGACGATGCGCGCCGGTTCTCCCGCTCTCCTAGAGATGTCCGTACAGGTGAAAGAAGAATATGAGCGAAGCATGCCGCCAATTCTTAAATAAACCAAACATCCGTTCGATTGCGCGTTTTAACTTAGGTAATTTTTAGGAAGTCGGTGTGACGATCAGCCCCACACTTTTGGGCACTTAGCGTTTCTGGGGGAAGATAGATGGCCGGTGAGGTCGAAACTGAAGGGAAGTCCGGGGCATCGAGGTTCGGGTTCATGGCGCGGCTTGCAACGCGCCTGCCGCTCATTGTCAGCGGCCTGGCCCTGGTCTCTTGCACCACGGTCGGTGTGCTCGGATATCTGAACGGCCGGGAAGGCCTCGTCAACGCGGCGGAAAGCGAACTGCGCATCCTGGCGCATGCGCGTTCCGAAGCGCTGTCCATCAAGCTCGCCGGCGCGCGCTCCGACCTCAACAACCTGGTTTCCAGCGCCAACGCCTCGATTGTCCTCAACGAGATGAACGAGGCGCTGACCACGCTTGATCAGGACCGGGCCGAGCTCGACGCCTACTATCGCTCCTCCGATGATCCGGCCAAGCGGGCGGAACTGACGGGCGACAAGAACAAGACGATGTATTCCTGGCGCCATACCGGCGTCCACGGGACCTTTCTGGCCACCTGGAAGCAGGCGGGCTACGGCGATATCTACGTGCTCAACATGGATGGGCGGGTGATCTATTCGGTCACCAAGTCGGCCGACTTCCTGGAGACGGTGGGCTCGCCGGCGATCGCGGGCAGCGGCCTGCAGCAGGCTTTTGAAGCGGCCAAGGGGCTGAAGCAGGGTGAGCAGACCCTGGTCGACTTCTCCCGGTACGCGCCTGTGGGGGGAACGTCGTCGATGTTCATCGCCCAGCCGGTCTACCTTTCCGATTACAACGAAACGGCGCTCAAGGGCGTCATGGTGCTGCGCGTCGATGTCAACCTGCTCGACAGCGTGCTCGCCAGCCGCGAATCGCTGGGGGAGACGGGGCAGTCCTTCCTGGTCGGTTCCGATGGCGAGGTGCGGTCCAACAAGCCGCTGTCAGCCAAGCCGACCGCTCTCGCGGAGACGTTGGACAGCCCTGTCGTTCTGGATGCCGCCCGCGGCACCGAAAATTTCGGACTTGTCGAGAACGGCGACGGCAGTGGCGAGTTCGTGGCGGCGGTTCCGTTGTCCTTCATGGGGGCGAAGTGGGCGGTTGTCGCCGAACGCAGCCAGGAAGAGACGCTGGCGCCGGTTGCCGAGATGCGTGACTCGATGATCTACGGCACGCTCATCGTGCTCGCGATCGTCACCGTCATCGGCACGTTGTTCTCGACGTCGATCACCAGGGCGCTCGGCAATCTCGTCTCCGCGCTTCGCAAGATAGCCGATGGCGAACTCGATACCGAGATCAGGGCCGCCAAGCGTGGCGACGAGATCGGCCAGATCGGCCGGGCCGTGCTGCGCATCCAGCAAAACGCCGTGCGCGAACAGGAGCGCAAGGCGGCGGAGGATGCGCGCGAACAGGAGGTCCAGGCCCAGCAGCGGCGCGAGTTCGTCGAAGCGCTCGCCTCCGACTTCGAGGCTTCGGTGGGCGAAGTCGTCCAGCGGGTCTTCTCCGCCTCCAACGAGCTGCGCCAGTCGGCTGAAAGCATGGCAAGTGTGGCGGGGACGGCGGGCGACCGTTCGGAGAGCGTGTCGCGGGCGTCCAATGCCGCGCGCGAGGAGGTTCAGACCATCGCGGGGGCTTCCGACGAGCTGTTCAAGTCGATCCAGGAAATCTCGTCGCTGATCTCACGCTCCTCCTCCATCGCCCACATGGCGAACGAACGTGCCTCGACGACGGACGAGACCGTGCGCTCGCTGGCGGAAGCCGCCGATCGCATCGGCGAGGTCATCCGTCTGATTTCCGATATCGCCGACCAGACCAATCTTCTGGCGCTGAATGCCACCATCGAGGCGGCGCGTGCGGGGGAGGCCGGCAAGGGATTTGCCGTCGTCGCATCGGAAGTGAAGGAACTGGCCGGTCAGACCGCCAAGGCCACCGGCGAGATCGGCCAGCAGATCGACGCGATCCGCTCCGCCACCAAGGACGCGGTGGAGGCGATTTCCGAGATCCGCACGACGATCGGCGAGATCTCCGAATCGGTTGGTTCCGTGGCCTCCGCCGTGGAGGAGCAGAGCGCGGCGACGCAGGGCATCGTCGACAACACCCAGCGCGCCGCCGACGGCACCACGTCGATGTCGAACGATATCGAGGAAGTGCGTCAGGCCGCCCAGCATACCGGCTCGGCCGCCGAGCAGGTGGTGGGAGCCGCCGGCCACCTCACCGAGCAGGCGCGCTCGCTCGACAAGCAGGTTCGCGACTTCCTGGATCAGATCCGCGCGGCCTGAACAGGTTCCCGGAACTCAACGAACGAAACAAGGGGCGGTGCCGAAGGGCATCGCCCTTTTTCTATTACGCGGCCGGGGCAGGGCTCACAGCCCCGAGGCCGCGAAGGTGGCGCTCACCCAGTCGAGAAAGACACGCAGCCGCGGCGCGAACTGTCGGCCGCGCGGGTAGAGCGCGGAGAGCGGCATCGGCAGGGGGCGGTGAGCGGGTAATACCTCCACCAGCCGGCCGGCGGCGATATCGTCGGCGAAGCGGTAGCGCGGCGCCTGGGCGAGGCCGAAGCCCAGCAGCGCCAGTTCGCCGGCCGTGTCGGAGTTGTTGGCGCTGACGCGGGCCTTGAGCTGCACCTCGATCACGCGTTCTCCGTCCGTGAATTCCAGCGGCATCACTTCGCCGGTGCGCGAGGACAGGAAGCCCACGACCTGGTGCCCGTCGAGGTCGTCCAGCCGTGCCGGCGTGCCGAAACGGTCCAGATAGGCCGGACTTGCGACCGTGATCTCGACGAGCCGGCCCAGCGGGCGGATCAGCAGGTCGCTGTCGGCCGGCTCGCCAGCGCGGATCGCGCAATCGATGCCCTCGCGCACCAGATCGACCAACCGGTCGCTCTGGCCGAACTGGATGTCGAGCCTGGGATAACGCAGCGTGAAGGCGGGCAGTCGTGGCAGCAGGAAGGTGCGGGTCAGCAGCGGGGAGGCATCGATGCGCAGCCGTCCGCGCGGGTCGGCGTCGCGCAGCACGGCTTCCGCGTCCTCCATGTCGGCGAGGATGGCCACGCAGCGTGCGTAAAAGGCATGCCCGTCCGGTGTGGAGGAAACATGTCGTGTGGTGCGCTCCAGAAGGCGGGCGCCCAGCCGCGTCTCCAGCCGGCGCACCGCTTCCGTCGCGGTGGAGCGGGAAAGGCCGAGGTCGGCGGCCGCGGCGGTGAAGCTGCCGCGTTCCACCACGCGTACGAACAGGCGCAGGGCGTCGAGATGATCCATGGCGCTATTGTTCGCCTGATCCGAACAGTGTTGGCAAGTGGTGCCCGATTATTTTGTGTGCGCGGCGGCCTATCTGTGGTGTCGAAAAGGAGTTCCCATGCCCGACACCCGTAGCACTATCCCTTCAATCACCGCGCGCTCCGCGATCGTCACCGGCTCCTCGCGCGGCATCGGCGCGGCCATTGCGCGCCGGCTCGCGGCCGACGGTTTCGCCGTCACCGTCAATTACGCGAATGCCCGCGAGGCGGCCGAGGACGTTGTCGCCCGGATCGAGGCTGCCGGCGGGCGCGCCATCGCGGTCCAGGCCGACATGGCGGACCCGGGCGCCATGTCGGCGCTGTTCGATGCGAGCGAGGGCGCCTTCGGTACGGTCGACCTTCTCGTCAACAATGCGGGCATCATGACGCTCGCGCCAATCGCGGAAGTTGATGACGCGGACTTCGAACGCCAGGTGGCGACCAATCTCGGCGGCGTCTTTCGCGGCATGCGCGAGGCCGCGCGCCGGCTTTGCGACGGTGGGCGCATCGTCAGCTTCTCCTCGTCCGTTGTTGGTCTCTATCAGCCCGGCTACGGCGTCTATGCCGCGACCAAGGCCGGTGTGGAGGCTCTGACGCATGTGCTTGCCAAGGAACTCGGCGCGCGCGGCATCACCGTCAACACGGTCGCGCCGGGGCCCGTCGCCACCGAGCTCTTCCTCCATGGCAAGCCGAACGAACTCGTCGAGCGTATCGCCGGGACGATCCCGCTCGGCCGTCTCGGCGAGGTGGAGGATATCGCCCGCGTCGTCTCTTTTCTGGCCGGCCCCGATGCGGGCTGGATCAACGGCCAGATCCTGCGTGCCAATGGCGGCGTGATCTGACCGGTCTCGCCCTTCGTTTCTCTCGTTTGCAGAAAGAGGTTTCCCCGATGCCCTTCGTCAACATCAAGACCCCTGAAGGCGCACTCTCGCGCGCCCAGAAGGAGGAGATCGCCCACCGCACGACCGACATGCTGGTGGAGTATTTTTCCGAAGATGCCCGCGCGCACACGATGGTGCTGATCGAGGAGGTGAAGGACGGCGGATATGCCCGCGCCGACGAGGTCTTCACGATCCCCGATGCCTACCGCGCAGGGGAATAAGCGCGGGCCGGCGAGCTGCGCGCGGTGGGCAAGGGATCAAACCTCCCTTGCGCCGCAACAGGCTCGCCGGCCGCATCTTTCGTGACTACTTCGCCGCTTCCAGCTTGTCCTGGGTCTTCGTCTCGAAGTCGGAGGCCGCGTGGCGCTCGTGCAACTGGCCGGCCGGATCGCCATAGGTGCGGTTGACCATGCGGCCGCGCGTCACCGCCGGGCGTGTCAGGATCTCATCGGCCCAGCGCAGCACGTGTCTGTAGCTCTCCGCGTCGATGAACTCGCCGGCCTCATACAGCCAGCCCTTCACCAGCCCGCCATACCACGGGAAGATCGCGATATCGGCGATGGTGTAGTCATCGCCCGCGATGTACCGGCTTGTCGCCAGCCGGCGGTCGAGAACGTCGAGCTGACGCTTGGTTTCCATGGTGAAGCGGTTGATCGGGTATTCGTACTTCTCCGGGGCATAGGCATAGAAATGCCCAAAACCGCCGCCGACATAGGGCGCGCTGCCCATCTGCCAGAACAGCCAGGAAAGACATTCCGCCCGCTTCGCCACATCGTTCACGGGAACGAAGGCGCCGAACTTCTCCGCCAGATAGAGCAGGATCGCACCCGATTCGAACACGCGGACCGGGGTGTCGCCGCTGTGGTCCATCAGTGCCGGGATCTTGGAGTTGGGGTTCGCGTCGACGAAGCCGGAGCCGAACTGGTCACCATCGCCGATCCTGATCAGCCAGGCGTCGTATTCCGCGCCCGCGTGTCCGGCCGCCAGCAGCTCCTCCAGCAGGATGGTGACCTTCTGGCCGTTGGGGGTGGCCAGAGAATAGAGCTGCAAGGGGTGCTCTCCGACGGGCAACTCCTTGTCGTGGGTCGGGCCGGCGATGGGGCGGTTGATGGACGCGAACTTGCCGCCGCTTTCGCTCTCCCAGGTCCAGACCTTGGGGGGCGTGTAGGAGGAGGTGTCGGTCATGTGAGCGGTGCTCCGGTCGTCTTCGCAAGGGAAGGGTGAGGGTGTCAGGCGGGCGGGCGTGCCGCCCGTGTCCCGCGTAGAAATGCAACTGTGGCGTCGCTTGGCAAGGCCCTGCGTGCTCACGAGGTCGGGAGATCCGCTAAAAAATGTGGGTTATCCGGGCATGCCCTTGATCTTCGGCACGTCTTCCAGATGGTCGTCCCACTGGGCGCGGCTTGCCGTGCAGATGTGGGCCTCGGGGCGAATGTCGATCGCGGTTTCCAGGCTCCCCGCCGGCACGACAAGCAGAGCGCCGTTCATCTGCACGCGGGGGAGGGAAGAGCCGCAATCGGCGCAGAAGGCCCGCATGTGGCGGCTGTCCGGCACCTTGTAGGTGCGGACCTTGTCCTCGCCCGACAGCCAGTCGATCTTCGCCATCGTGGAAAACAGGTTGGCGGCGTGCGCGGAGCCGGAGCCCTTTCGGCAGCGCTCGCAGTGACACAGGAAAAATCGCTGGAAGCTGCCGGTGATCTCGAAGCGGACCGCGCCGCACAGGCAGCCACCTTCGTATGTCTTGCTCTGCATGGTTTCCTCCCTGACATGTCGCGATGATCTTGACCGCGATTGCGCCCACGCGCCAGCCGTTACGCTCGCTTGCCAGTCGCATCGGTTCACGCTAAAGAATGGGTAGACCGGTCTATCTAATTTAGGACTCACGACGAGGCCGCGAAACGGCGACCGGCGCTCTCATCCCCGGCACCGTCCGCAACGAAGCGCGCGGGACAGTCTTCGGACACGGGATTGGCGATAAGGAACACGAGCCGCATGCGGGAAAGCGGAAAGACCAGGGCGGGAAGCGCGCGCGAGAAGCTGCTGCAGGCGGCCGCCGTGCTCTTCTACAATGACGGTATCGCCGCCACGGGGATCGATGCGATCACGCATCGCGCGGGCGTCGCCAAGCAGAGCCTCTACAACAATTTCGCCTCCAAGGCCGAGCTGGTCGCCGCCTATATCGATGTGCGGCACGGCGAATGGCTGGACTTCTACGCCGCGCGCGAGGCAGCCACCGGGAGCCCGAAAGAAGGGATCCTCGCCGTTTTCGATGCCTACGAGGATCACGCCGAATTCGCCTATGAGCGGGGTTTTCGCGGCTGCGGGCTGTTGAATGCGGCGGCCGAACTGACAGTTGACGATCAGGGCCGCGCGGCGGTGCGCCGCCACAAGGAGGAGGTGGATGCGATCCTGACGCGCCACCTCGCGGTGCTGTTGCCCGATGCGCCGGAACGGGTGGCCGCGCTTTGCGAGCATCTCGCCTTTCTGGTGGAAGGGGCGATGGCGCGGGCCGGGCTTGAGGGCAATGGCGCGCGGGTGCGCCACGCCCGCAAGATCGCCGCCGACATGCTGGCCGCGCTATGACGGCTCCCACGTCGCACAGAACGGCGGTGCGTGGCGCGCAACCCGATCCCGCCGGCGTCGGCTTCTGCCTCTTCGCGGCGATCGCCTGGGGAACGACGGGAACCGCCGCGACCTTCGCGCCCGGCGTTCCGGCGGTTGCCATCGGCGCGGCGGCGATGGGTATCGGCGGGCTGTTGCAGGCCCTGCTCGCCCTGTCCGGCATGCGTGCGCACCGCTCCGGGCTGTGGCGCAACCGGGCGAACATGCTGGCCGGCGGCATCGCCGTCGCGATCTATCCGCTCGCCTTCTATGCCTCCATGCGGCTTGCCGGGGTGACTATCGGCACGGTGATCTCGCTGGGCTCGGCGCCGCTCATCTCCGCGCTGATCGAGAACCGGCTGGAGGGAAGCCGCCTGACGCCGCGCTGGAGCGTCGGTGCCGCGATCGGCCTTGCGGGCATGGCGCTGCTCTCGCTGGGCGAGGGTGGGCATGCGGCGGGCAATGGTGTCGCGGGGAGGGATGTCGCGCTCGGCGGGCTTCTCGGTCTTGTGGCGGGCGGAACCTACGCGCTTTACTCCTGGACCGCGCGGCGGATGATGCACGATGGCCTTTCCTCGCGCGTCGCCATGGGGGCGACGTTCGGGGTTGGCGGCATCCTGCTGATGCCGGTGCTGATCGCCACCGGTGCGCCGTTTCTCGACGCTCCCGGCAATCTTGCAGTCGGGCTCTATATGGCGCTGGTGCCGATGTTTTTCGGCTACATCGCCTTCGGGCAGGGGCTTTCGCGGGTCTCGGCCAGTCTGGCGACCACCATTACGCTGTTCGAGCCGGTCGTCGCAGCCGTGCTTGCGGTCGTCATCGTCGGCGAGCGTCTGCCCGCGCGCGGCTGGCTCGGCGTCGCGCTGATCGTGGTCTGCCTGATCTGGACAACAGCCCCCTTGCCGAGGCGACGACGGCTGGCGGTGTAGGAAAGGCAGGCTGATCGGAAAGGTCGACGATCAGGCTGAGGGACTGCTCTCTATCTCCGCTCCCATGGGAGCGGGGGCGGATACGGCCACTTCCTCTAAAGTCGGGACGGGGCGGGCGCTGGACCTCACTCGAAAACAAGGCGATGGCGCGCAATCGTCCGCCCATCCTCACCTGTGATTCCTGCGCAGAACCGGGATATCGAGCAGCATGCGCCAAGGGAAGACGCAGGAACTGCGAAGCGGTACTTTGCACCGCATCTCGTCCGGGATGACACTGGAGAGAGTGGGCGAGGCACCGCTGAAGAACCCTCCCTCATCTCCCTTGAACCTTAAATTTCCTTCACATTCCGCCTCAGCCATACCCTGCCGCATTTTCATCGCATATCGTTGGCCTGACATAATCTGAAGACCAGCGCCCCGGTTTCGTGGGCGCGGAACGAGACAATCGGGATCATCGACAATGCCGAAAGCCACGACACGAACGCTTCGGCGCGTGAGCGCCGCCTTTTCCCTCATCCTTTCCCTTGCCGTTCTCGCGCCATTCTCGCTTCCCGCCCATGCCGAGAGCGCGGTTCCCCAGTCCGCGGTTCCCCAGTCCGCCACGCAGATCAAGCTCTCCTTCGCGCCGATCGTGAAGGAAGCCGCGCCGGCGGTGGTCAATGTCTATGCGCGCCGCGTCGTGTCCCAGCGCCAGGTCTCGCCGTTCTTCAACGATCCGTTCTTCCGCCGCTTCTTCGGTGATCAGGGCGGCTTCGGCGCGCCGCGCCAGCGGGTGGAGCGTTCGCTCGGTTCCGGCGTGATCATCTCCGCCGACGGCATCATCATCACCAATCACCACGTCATCAAGGATGCCGACGAGGTGCGCGTGGCGCTGTCCGACCGGCGCGAGTTCGATTGCGACATCGTGCTCGATGACGAGCGCACCGATCTCGCCGTTCTCAAGATCAAGGACGGGACCGGCAACTTCCCGCACCTCGCCTTCGGCGACAGCGATAAGCTCGAGGTCGGCGATATCGTGCTGGCCATCGGCAATCCCTTCGGCGTCGGCCAGACGGTGACGCAGGGCATCGTCTCCGCCGTTGCGCGCACCCATGTGGGCGTGTCCGACTACCAGTTCTTCATCCAGACCGACGCCTCCATCAACCCGGGCAATTCCGGCGGCGCGCTGGTCGACATGTCGGGTCATCTGGTGGGCATCAATTCCGCGATCTATTCGCGCTCGGGCGGGTCCAACGGCATCGGGTTCGCCATCCCCGTCAACATGGTGAAGCTTATCGCGGATGCGGCCAAACATGGCGGCAAGGTGCGCCGGCCGTGGATTGGCGCGTCGATGCAGGGCGTGACCGCCGACATCGCGGAAGGCATGGGGCTTGATCGGCCGCGCGGCGTGCTGGTCACCCGCATCTCCAAGGGTTCGCCCGCCGCAAAGGCGGGGCTGAAGGTGGGCGATCTGGTGCTGGCCGTCGACGGTACGCAGGTGGGGGACCCCAACGCCTTCGGCTATCGCCTCGCCACCAAGAAGCTCGGCGGCACCGCCGATCTCGACGTGCTCTCGGACGGGCGCGAGCATCAGCTTTCCATCGCGCTTGAAGCCGCACCCGAAACCGTGCCGCGCGATACCCGCGAGATCGGCGGTCGCTCGCCGTTCACCGGCGCGACGGTGGAAAATCTCTCGCCGGCGGTGGCGGAGGAACTGTCGCTGCAGGGCGAGGATAGCGGCGTGGTCGTGAAGTCCGTCACGCGCGGCTCTCCGGCGGACAGGGTCGGCCTGCAGACGGGCGACATCATCCTCACGGTCAACCAGGAGGACGTGAAGACGACGAAGGGGCTGGTCTCCATTGCCGGTTCCGATCCCTATATCTGGCGCGTGGAGGTCTCGCGAAGCGGCCGTACGCTCAGGTTCGCGGTGCGCGGGTAGGGGCAGACGCGCGATTGTCATTCCCGCGATGACCCGCATCCCTGCCCCCTCCCTTCAATGGGGAGGGTGCAGGGGGGCGGTCAACTCCAGCACCCACTTGCCCCCTTGAGGGGCGGGTGGCCAGGTGGGGTGGGAGAGGTCTCGGCCCCGCCATTCGCGCCAACGCGCAAGACGTGTCGCCGCAATGTTCGCGCCCAGTGAACGCCCCGAGTGACCCCCGTCGTCGCGTGCTCCTGCCCGATCCCCCATTGTCCGCATGCCCCCTTGGCGCCTATATCCTTGGGCAACGGACAAGGAACGATATCCTGATGAGCGATCTTTTCGCAGCCTCCGGCCCGGTAAACGATGCGCCGCGCCCGCTCGCAGACCGGTTGCGGCCGGAAAAGCTGGAAGACGTGGTCGGCCAGGACCATATCGTCGGGCCCGACGGCGCACTGACGCGGATGCTGCGCTCCGGCTCTCTCGGCTCGCTGATCTTCTGGGGCCCGCCGGGCACCGGCAAGACCACCGTCGCGAGGCTGCTGGCGCGTGAGACCGATCTCGCCTTCGAGCAGATCTCGGCGATCTTCTCAGGCGTCGCGGATCTGAAGAAGGTGTTCGAGGCCGCCCGCATGCGGCGCATGTCGGGCCGCGGCACGCTTTTGTTCGTCGACGAGATCCACCGCTTCAACCGCGCCCAGCAGGACAGTTTCCTGCCCGTCATGGAGGACGGCACGGTGACGCTCGTCGGCGCGACCACCGAGAACCCGTCCTTCGAGCTCAACGCCGCGCTCTTGTCGCGCGCCCATGTGATGAGTTTCAAGTCCATCGATGAGGCGGGCATCGAGCGTCTGCTGGCGCGTGCCGAGGTGCTGGAGGGTCGGCCGCTGCCGCTTGACGAAGAGGCGCGCGAAACGCTTATCCGGATGGCCGACGGCGACGGCCGCGCCTCGCTGACGCTGGCCGAGGACGTGTGGCGTGCGGCCGGCGAGGGCGAGACCTTCGATGCCGCGCAGTTGCAGGAGATCGTCCAGCGCCGCGCGCCGATCTACGACAAGGGCCAGGACGGGCACTACAACCTCATCTCAGCGCTGCACAAGTCGGTGCGCGGGTCCGATCCCGATGCGGCGCTCTACTATCTCTGCCGCATGTTCGATGCCGGCGAGGATCCGCTGTTTCTCGGCCGCCGGCTGGTGCGCATGGCCTCAGAGGACATCGGGCTCGCCGATCCGCAGGCCCTTGTCATCGCCAACGCGGCCGTTGAGCAGTACCGGCTGTTGGGCTCGCCGGAGGGCGAACTGGGGCTCGCGGAAGCCTGCGTCTATCTGGCGTCGGCGCCAAAGTCGAACGCCGTCTACACGGCCTTCAAGGCGGCGATGCGGTCCGCCAAGCAGGCCGGCTCCCTGCCGCCGCCGCGCCATATCCTCAACGCGCCGACGAAGCTGATGAAGGCGGAGGGCTATGGCGACGGCTACCGCTACGATCACGACGAGCCCGACGCCTTTTCCGGTCAGGACTATTTCCCCGAACAGCTCGGCCGCCAGCATTACTACGAGCCGGTGGAACGCGGTTTCGAACGCGAGATCCGCAAGCGGCTGGATTACTGGGCCAAGCTCCGGCGCGAACGCGGCGAGGGCTGAGGAGGTTTGCGGGAGGGAGGTCCTTGCGGGGGCTATCCTTCCCGCCTATCCCGCCAGTCCGCGCACCAGCCACAGCGCGGCGAACAGTGCGCCGATGGAGGCGACAACCGTGATCAGCATGTAGCCCAGCGCAAGCTCCATGTGGCCGCGTTCCCAGATCGTCGCGAAATCGAGCGAGAAGGACGAGAACGTCGTGAAGCCTCCCAGCATGCCGGTGGCGACCAGCAGGCGCACGTTCTGGAACGAACCGTCCATGCGCGACAGAATCGCGATCAGCAGACCCATGATGAACGAGCCGAGGACGTTCACCGTCAGCGTGCCGTAGGGAAAACCGGTGCCGAACTGACGCATCATGTAGAGGCCGACAAGGTGGCGGCCCGCCGCGCCGATGCCGCCGCCCAGCGCGACGAGGAGGAGGTGTTTCATTCTCTTGCTTTATCCGCTGCGCCTATTCCGCCGGCCGGTTCGCCGTTTCCGGCGTCTCCTGCGCCTTGCCGCCGAGCTGCTCGAAGCCCTTGACGGCCTCGTCGTATTTCGGGTCGATCGTGCCCATCAGCCTGTCCCAGAAGGAAAAGAAGTTGGCGTAGTTGTACTTGAAGCGTGAATGGTGCTGGTCGTGGAAGGTGACGCAGACCATGGGAGAGGGCGCGCGCGAGGCAGGACCCGCCCAGAACTCGAAGCCCGAATGGCCGATCGTGCCGTTGAAATGGTCGTAGATCCGGTGGCCAAGCAGCACCAGCGCCGGGATCGGCAACACCAGCGGCGCCCACAGGTAATAGCACTGCATGACGAAGGCATCGACCAGATCGTCGCTGTAGGTGCTCCACACGGTCGGCGCCACCGAGCGATGATGCTCGGCGTGGAACCGATACATCAGCTTCGTGTGCATGAAGCGGTGCATCCAGTAGAACCAGGCATCGAAGGCGAGGATCGAGACGGCGAACATTGCCGGTATCGACCACCACGAAAGCGCCAGCGGCTCGACGAGCGTCAGCCCGCGATATTGCAGAAAGAGCCCGCCCGCCAGGCAGCCGTCGGTCACAAGAAGCGAGATCACCGACTGGCGGATCTCCTTCTTCATCCGCTTTTCGCCGCGCCGGTTTTGCTGGATGCGGCGCTCGGGATGCCGGTTCTGGATGGCGACCAGCACCCAGCCGGTCGCGAAATACAGAAACACGTTCACCGCATAGACCGTCGCCCACCAGGGCAGGAAGTCGATGAACAGCGTGCCCGCGCCGATAAGCCCCTCAGCCATGTGTCCCCTCTCCGGTTTCCACGGCAGCCTTGCCGCCGGCCGCCGGGTGTTCGAACTCCTCCACCATCGCGTCGTAGCGCGGATCCACGGTTCCCATCATCCGGTCCCACAGCGAAAAGAAGTTGCCGAAATTGTAGCGGAAGCCGGAATGATGCAGGTCGTGAAAGGTGGTGCAGATCAGCGGCGAGGGCCAGCGCGCGGTGGGCGAGGCGAAATACTCGAAACCCGCGTGCCCGATCATGCCGGACACCTGATCGTAGAGCCGCTGGGCAAAGAGAGCCGCGGCCGGCATCGGCAGGATAAACCAGATCACGAAGTAGTAGCCGTGCTCGATCAGCGTATCGACGGTGGTGGAACTGTCGTTGCTCCACGCGGTGGGCGCGAGCGAGGCATGGTGCGGCGCGTGAAAGCGATAGAGAGCCGGCAGGTGCAGCAGCCGATGCCCCCAGTAGAACCAGGCGTCGAACAGCACCATTGAGACGACGAACATCACCGGTATGGACCACCAGGACGCTTCCAGCGGGGCGACCGTCCAGCCATTCAATTGAGCGAAGAAGCCGGACGAAATCAGCGCGGACGACGTGGCGAGCGCCTTCATCGACGCGCGGATTTCCCGCCGCATGCGCCTTGAGCCGTCGCGGTCGGGCTGGATGCGGCGCTCGGGATGGCGCCGGTTTACCCAGGTGAGCGCGAGCCCGGTCGCGAAATAGACGACGAGCGTCACCGCATAGATGGCCGCGAACAGCATCGCGTACTGGACAAGCAGTCCCAGAGCGGCAGCGGCAAGACCCATCCTGACAATCCCGAAAAAGCGCGCGGCCCGTCGCCGAATGTCCCGATTGGGCGGGCGGGGGCCGGAAAGCGCAAACCTAGTTCACGTCTTGCTGCGATGCAAACGAACCGGCACCGTCGCGCAGGTTTTCAAGTGCCCGGGGCATCGCTCGCTCGCACCTTGTCGAGGTGCTCCATGCGTTCGACCGACACGTCATAGGTTGGATGAAGCGTGCCCATGGCGCGGTCCCACAGCGAGAACGTATTGCCGAAATTGCAGCGGAAGTTGGAATGATGCTGGTCGTGGAAAATCGTGCAAAGCAGCGGCCATGGCGCGCGCGCGGTGCGCGAGGCGACATATTCATGGCCGCAATGGCTGACCATACCGCTCGCCTGATCGTAGATCTTGTGAATGATGAGGACCACCGGCGGGATTGGCAGAAGAAGCGGCGCGATAAGGAAGTAGCCCTGTTCCACGGCCGCGCCGACAAAGCTGTCGGAATTGTTGGTCCAGGTGGAGGGCGTGATCGCACGGTGGTGAAGGGCGTGAAAGCGGTAGAACGCCCTGGTGTGCATCATCCGGTGGCCCCAGTAGAACCATGTGTCGTAGACGACGAACGAGATGACGGCCCAGAGCGCAAGGGACGTCGCCGTCAGATCGCCCGGTGCAAACAGGGCGTAGCCATTTGCCTGCAGCGAAAGCCCGCCGGCCAGATAGCCTGCGATGGAGACAAGCGCGATCAAGCTTTGCCTGATCTGTCCAGCCGCGCCTGAAGGCTCCCGCTCCGGCTGGATCCGGCGCTCCGGGTGCCGGCGGTTGAGGGCGACGAGCGCCAGCCCCATGAAAAGATAGAGCGCGACGAGACCGGCATAGGCGGCGGCCCAAAGCACGACGAAGCCAGTCCAGCCTTGCGCAATCGCAATCACCGGTCGTCCCCACGAATGTTTCCGTTGCGGGAATTCTAGCGGGTGGCGGACGTGCCGTCATCTTCCGGTTTGGATATCGGCCCGGTTTCGCCCTTGTCGGGGAAATGTGCTGCCAGCTCCGGTCCTGGGTGAGCGGACGCGGCGAAGCTGTCGGGCCCACCGTTCGGCTTGCCGTCTTGTGTCGGATCGGACAGCCCTTTCGAGCCGTAGCGCGCGGCAATGCGTTCGCGTACCGAATCGATAAGTGTCGGATCGGCCGTGAGGTGGGCGGCTTCCTCCTCCACGATCGCCTCGAAGATCCCGGCTCGCAACTGATCCTGGTCGAGAGTGGCCGGAATGCGCTCGCCCACCGCCGTCAGCACGGTCGACAGCAGCCGATCCGCGGCGTTGAGCCGGCCCCACAGGTAATCGTGTTCGCGCCAGGCGCGGTTGAAGAAGGCGCCGAAGAGCGACAGCGCGGCGCCCTTCAGTTTTATCGGCTGTTCGCTCAGCGCACCGGGATCGGTGGCCGAAATGCGCTCCACAAGCACCTCGTTCACCTCCGTGAATTCGCGGTGCTGCATCACCGGAAAGGTGACCAGATCGTAGAAGGCGAAGCCGATATAGGCGCCGGTCAGCCGACGGCGCAGCGGCGGAGCGATGAAGGCGAAGCTCATCACGGAAAAGATGTCGTCGTGCAGCCTGTCGATCTCGGCAAGCGCCATGGTGCGGGTGAGCCCGCCGAAAAAATGCGCCAGCAGGTCCTCGTCGTCGGCGGGGCAGGCCACGAGTTGGCGCGCCGCGAGCCGGGTCGCCTGATCGTGGCTTTCCGCCCGCCAGTAGTGCGACAACCGCTCGATCTGGTCGTAGAGCGTCGCCTTCAGCTCGTCCATCATCTCCGACGACTGGTCAAAGACCTGCATCTCCGGCCAGTTATAGAGGTCGTTCAGCCGGCGGATGACGAAGCGAAGCCGGCGAATGCGGTAGTCGACATCCAGCCCGCGCAGGAAATCGGCGACCGTGTGCGGAACCGGCCCGTCGTCGCCAGTCCCTGCCTCCGCCCGCGCGTCCTCCTGCAACCGATGCAGATAGCGCTCGATCCGCCGTTCCATCTCGCGTTCAAGGACGCGGTCCCCGCCTTCCACGGCAAGTCCGGCGATCAGTTTCGTCAGCCGGTTGGAAAGCGCGGCGAGTTTCAGCTTGAGGTAGGGCAGGTGCATGAAACCCGCCTGCCGGTGGGCTTGCGTATTCGCCAGTTGACGGCAGGCCCGCAGGCGCTGAACCGTCGGGGCGTCGTCTCCCTCCCGGGTCAGGATCGCGGAAACTTCCCGGTCCACCAGCGGATCCGTCGCCGCGATCAGATCGGTCAGGTGGCGGGCCTTGCGGTTTGCGCTCTCCAGCTCCTCCAGTTCGTCGCCGATCGGCTCGTTGCGCGGGATCTGGGAAAGCGAGGCGAGGATGATGCGGAAGAAGCCCGGCACGGTCTCCCGGTCCACGGGGCGGCGTTCGATTTCCGGCATCGGATCGACATAGATCAGCCGGCGCACGACCTCGCGCATGGCCGGCCGGTCGCTGATCGCGTCCAGTACCGGGGCGAAGGGTTTGTTCATCACCACGGAACCGTCGACGAAGACCGGCGGGACAGCCTCGTCGGGATCGACCCCGAGGGTCTCGCGCAGGAAGCGCTCGCGATCGGGCCAGGGATCGCCGCGCTCGGCCAGCAGGCCATCCATCTCCGCGATCGTTGCCGGAGGAAAGGCGCCGGGAAAGGAAGCGGTGGCCCGCGCGGCGAAGACCATGTCCGGCACGTTTTCCCGCCCCATGTCGCTGTCGATACCGCCGGCGCGGTGGATGGCCTGGAAATGCAGGATGCGGCGGTGCTCGGTTTCCTCCAGCTCGACCGGGTTCTCCAGCAAGATCTTGCGGCGCCGGCCGTGAAAGTCGGTCAGCGTCACGAAAAGGTCGAGCCGGTGGCCGCGCGGCAGCAGGGTTGCGCCGTCGCGCCACTGGCTGTCCATGCGGGCGCAGGCGTCCAGCATCCATCCGGCGAAACGCTCGCCGGAAAACGGCGGCGTGAACCAGCGCGACTGGACGAAGGCGCGCAGCTTCTCGCGGGTTTCGGGGTCGTCGATCTGGCTTTTCAGCGTGGTGGCCACCAGACGGTCGATGACGGGCGAGACGGTGCGCTTGAAATAGCGGGTGAGGCCGTCCTGCGGCTTGGCGAGACGGGTGACATCGGCGTTTTCAAGCCACATCGCGCGATGGTCGGTGAGCGGCAGGTCGTGGGCCAGCGCGCGCGCCAGCATGATGCCGTTGACGCCGCCGGCCGACGCACCGGATATCGCATCGACCACGACACGCAGCTCCACCGTTTCCGACAGCGCGGCGAAAACCTTCTCCCACGCGACCTCGACCGGCGAGGACGGGCGCGGCGGATTGTCTGACGGGTGGGCTGGCGGGTGGCTTGGCGGGTCGCTCTCGGCCGATTGCCGGGCGCGTGCGTGGGCGCTGGAGGCGCGCACCAGCGCCAGCACCTCGCGCGAGACACCGTGCATGTAGATCGCCAGCGACACGCCGCCATAAAGCACCAGCGCCAGCCGCAGTTCGATCTCCTTCATGAAATGCTTCCTGCCATCCGTTTGCCGCCCGCTTGTTCGCGCGTTGGGCCGGTGCGGTTTTTGCCGCCGTTGTCCGGTCGGGGATAACCGGCGAGACGTTGCGGCAAAGCATCCACTCCCGCGAAGCCTCGCGCAAGGTTTAAGCGTGCCATCGGGGACCCTCCCGATGGACGTGAAGAGCCGTCGTGAAGGGCGCGCGGGGACAAGTTCCGCCTCTTCGCCGATTGTTTGAAGATGTGTCGTCATTTGCCCGAATTCGATGAAATTCGATGAAATTCGAGAAAAATCAGTCGCGATTCAAAACGTAAAAAAGCGCGGATTCGGGCCGATTACGGTTTATCCCCGCCGTTGGGCGCGATGGTGCAGGCAGGCCATGGCCGGCTCACGGTGCGGTCAAGAGAAGTTGTAGCGGGAGGAGCGTGAAGTGACCTGCCTGGCCTGGTCCGGGCAATGACGCGGCGGCCCCTGGGCGCTATGTATCGGGCGCTATGTATCATGTGGTCAGGGGGCGATTTTTCCCCGCCACGACAGCGATCAGGAGGAAGCCATGGCGAGCGCAACGATCAGCAGGCGGAGGATGCTCTTTGGCGGGGCCGCCATCGTGCTTGCCGGCGGTCTCGCGGGCGGCACCTATTTTCAGGTAAACGCCAAGACGGGAGAGGCCTTCAAGGTTTCCCATTCTAAAGAGGAATGGCGCAAGCTCCTGACGGACCAGCAGTTTGCCGTCCTGCGCGAAGAGGCGACGGAGCGCGCCTTCTCCTCGCCGCTCAATGACGAGAAGCGCGAAGGCACCTTTCATTGCGCCGGCTGCGACCAGGCGGTGTTCGCCTCCGCCGACAAGTTCGACAGCGGCACGGGCTGGCCGAGCTTCACCCGCACGCTGCCGGAGGCGGTCGCCTTCAAGAGCGATTACATGCTCATCTTTCCCCGCACCGAGGAGCATTGCAGCCGCTGCGGGGGCCATCTCGGCCATGTGTTCGACGACGGTCCGCCGCCGACCGGCAAGCGTCATTGCATCAACGGCGTGGCGATGACGTTCAAGCCGGCCTGATCTTCACGAATTCTCGTGATGCGGGAATGGCTTTCCCGGCCCGCTGACGCTATAAGGCGCGACACATCCAACGCCAGCGAAAGCGCCAAAAATGAGCGGCATCGAAACCCGCACCGTGACGTCAGACGAGGCCGGAATGCGCCTCGACCGGTGGTTCAAGAGCCACTTCCCCGGTCTCGGCTTCGGCCAGTTGCAGAAGCTCGTCAGGACCGGCCAGGTGCGCGTCGACGGCGGCCGCGCCAAGACCGACACGCGGGTGGCGGCGGGCCAGAAGATCCGCATTCCGCCGCTCGGCGTCGATCCCAAGAAGATCGAGAAACAGGCGCCGAAAAAGGTCTCCAACGACGACCGCTCGGCCATCGAGGCGATGGTCCTCTATGAGGACAAGGACTTGATGGTGCTGAACAAACCGGCCGGCCTCGCGGTTCAGGGCGGGTCGGGCACCACCCGGCACATCGACGGCATGCTGAACGCGTTCGCAGACAAGTCGGGCGACAAGCCGCGCCTCGTTCACCGGCTCGACAAGGACACCGCCGGCTGCCTGATCGTTGCCAAATCGCGCAAGTCCGCGCAGGCACTGACGAAAGCCTTCCGCTCGCGTTCGGCGCGCAAGGTCTACTGGGCGCTGGTCAAGGGCGTGCCGAAGCCGCGCCAGGGCAAGATCTCGACCTATCTGGCCAAAGAGGAGGGCGGCGAGAAAATGGCCATCGTCCGTCATGGCGAGGACGACGCCCAGCACGCGATGACCTACTATTCCGTTGTCGACAATGCCGGCCAGAATCTCGCCTGGCTGAGCCTGAAGCCGGTGACCGGCCGTACCCACCAGCTGCGCGCCCACACCGCCCATATCGGCCATCCGATCCTCGGCGATCCGAAGTATTTCGACATCGAGAACTGGGAACTTCCCGGCGGAATGCAGAAAAAGCTGCACCTGCTGGCCCGCCGCATCATCATTCCGCACCCCACGCGCAGCGGAAAGCTTGATGTGACCGCGCCGCTGCCGCCGCACATGCAGCAGTCGTGGAACCTGCTCGGCTTCGATACCTCCGATTACGATCCCGAAGACGACGAAGCGGAAGTGTGATCCGGGAGGGCGCGTCTCCAACGGCATGTGCGCGCCCCGCGTGCCTGCCGCTCAGCGCCTACCGCGTCAGCGACCAGCCCACCACAACGACCGAAAACACGAAGCCGGCAATAACCAGTTTCCAGGCGTCCTTGCGACGGGTGAGACCCGGCCAGCCGATGGGGCGGATGAACTGGATGAGTGCGACGAGCACGAAGAACAGTGCGATGGCCTTGGTCACGATTCTCCGCCCTGTTGGTGACGTGGTCCGCCCCCAGCCATAGGCGGCGAGGGTGCGGCTGTCCAGTCGCGGTTCGTCACGCCGCCGGCATGATCTTGAAGATCGTGTGGCCGGATTGTGGAACGAAAGGCGCCGGCGCACGTTGGCCTCGCATGCTGCAAGAATTCGCGATGACCTGCATCGGGAACGAGCCAGCCAGACGAAACGCCATGTTGCGCCTCATGTTTGTGATGCGCCTTGTATGACGGCCCGCCGAACACGGCGAGGCACTGACGTTGGACGATCCGGAGGGAGGGGCGACACAGCCTCCGGAGAGCTTACGCGTTTGGCCGGAAATGAAGCAGGGCATCGCTTGCCGCGCTTCACGGCAGACGAAGGGAGCTTTCCGATGACCACTGCAACCTATTCCACTCACCCCCACGAACATGAACGATCCGAGCACGGGATCGGCTACTGGCTCACCATGGCGCTTGCCGTGGTGCTGCTCGCGTTCGGGCTGGCGATCTTCGCCGGCGGCGTATGGCTGATCGCGCTTGGCGGGTCATACTATTACGCGATTTCCGGCGTCGGCCTGCTGGCGACGTCGATCTTTCTTTTCCGAACGTCGATGGCGGCCTTTTCGATTTATCTCGTTACCTGGCTCGGCACGCTTGTGTGGGCCTTCTGGGAGGTCGGTTTCGACTGGTGGGCGCAGCTTCCGCGTCTGCTCGCGCCGACAATCGTGCTCCTGCTCGTCGCGGCGACCATTCCGGTTTTGAAGCGCGCCGAGAACGACTGAGCCGACCCGGACAGAAAACCTCAACTTTGGAACGACAGCGGAAGGAGCCGTGACCCATGGCATCCAGACACCTCGCGACATTGACACTCGCGCTCGGCCTCGGCTGCGTCAGCGCAGTCCCGGCCGTCCTTGCCCAGCAAACCTCATCCGACCCGGTTCAAGACGAACCGACCACCGCGCAATCCCAGCTTCCCCCGGTTCCCGCCGATGAGGATGGTGAGCGTCCTGCCGTCTCGCCCGGCGCCGCCGGCGAGAGTGGGGCTGCGGAAACGGCCGATATCGGCACGGACCGCAGCCAGCCTCAGGCGACACAGGCCGTCGGCGCCGACTGGCCCTATTATGGCGGCGGGCCGAAGGCACAGCGCTATTCGCCGCTCGACCAGATCAACACGGGCAATGTCGGCAATCTGGAGCGTGCCTTCGTCTACCGCACCGGCGACATGCCGAGCGAGCGGGCCAAGGGCAAGTACGCCTGGGAGGGCACGCCCTTGAAGGTCGGCCATTCGCTCTACATGTGCTCGGCCGAAAACATCCTGATCTCGGTCGATGCCGCCACGGGCAAGGAGAACTGGCGGTATGATCCGAAGGTCTCCGACGACGCCATTCCCTACAGCGCGAGCTGCCGGGGCGTGGCCTATTACGTCAACCCGCAGGCCGGCGACGCAGCCGCCTGCAAGACGCGGATCATCGAGGGCACGCTCGATGCCCGGCTGATCGCGGTGGATGCGAAGACCGGCGAACCTTGCGAGGATTTCGGCGATAACGGCGCGGTTTCGCTGTGGGACGGCATCGGCAACAAGGTGCCCGGCTGGTATGCGGTGACGGCCCCGCCGGCCATCGTGCGCGGGGTGATCGTCACCGGCGCGCAGGTGAAGGACGGGGAGGCGGAAGATGCGCCCTCCGGTGTCATTCGCGGCTATGACGCGGTGACCGGCAAGCTCGCCTGGGCGTGGGACCTCGCCAACCCGGAGCTGACCGGCGAGCCGGCGGATGGTGAGACCTACACGCGCGGTACGCCCAACATGTGGACGGCGCCGGTGGGCGACGAAAAGCTCGGCCTCGTCTACCTGCCGCTCGGCAATTCCTCCGTCGACTATTACGGCGGCAACCGTTCGGATGCGGAGAACGAGTGGGCGACCTCGCTCGTCGCGCTGGATGTCACCACCGGCAAGCCGGCCTGGCACTTCCAGACCGTCCACTACGACCTGTGGGACTACGATCTGGGCTCGCAGCCGACGCTCGTCGATTTCCCGACCGACAAGGGCAAGGTTCCGGCAGTGATCCTGCCTTCGAAGCAGGGCGATCTCTATATCCTCGACCGGCGCACGGGGGAATCGCTCTTCCCCGTGAAGTCCGTCGATGCGCCTTCGGGCGGGGTGGAGCCGGAGAACCTGTCGCCGACGCAGCCGACCTCCGCCTATCACACGCTTCGCAAGAAGAGGCTGACGGAAAAGGACATGTGGGGCGCGACGCCGCTCGACCAGCTTTGGTGCCGCATCCAGTTCCGCCGGGCGAACTATGACGGCTTCTTCACGCCGCCCAGCGCCGACAAGCCGTGGATCCAGTATCCCGGCTACAATGGCGGCTCGGACTGGGGCAGCGTGTCGGTCGATCCGAAGAATGGCATCCTGATCGCCAACTACAACGACGTTCCGAACTACAACCGGCTCATTGCGCGCAAGAAGGCGGACGAGATGGGGCTGAAACCCATCAACGAGCGGGCAAAGGAAGACAACGGCTCCATTCCGGCCAAGGCGGAAGGCGCGGGCGACCCGCAGGCGGGCGCGCCCTATGCCATCGACGTCAACGCCGGCTGGCGGTCGAGCCTGACCGGCATGCCGTGCACCGAGCCTCCCTATGGCGGGATCACGGCAATCGACCTGGCGAGCGGCGAGACGCTCTGGGACGAGCCGCTGGGCGAGGCCCTGCGCAACGGCCCCTTCGGCATCGCGAGCCGGCTGCCGTTGACCATCGGCACGCCCAACAATGGCGGACCGCTGACGACGGCGGGCGGGCTCGTCTTCGTGGCTGCGGCCACGGACGATCTGATCCGCGCGATCGACGTCAAGACGGGCAAGGTCGTCTGGCAGGACCAGCTGCCGGCCGGCGGGCAGGCGACGCCGATGACCTATGAGGTCGACGGCCGGCAGTATCTCGCCATTTCCGCCGGCGGCCACCACTTTATGGAAACGCCTGTGGGCGACTATCTGGTGGTCTACGCGTTGCCGCAGAACGCGAGTTGATGGGGGGAGGTCGCGCGCGGCCCATCCTTCGAGACGCCCGCTTGCGCGGGCTCCTCAGGATGACGTTATGTGTGTTGTGGAATTTGTAGATAGAACAACACGATAAAGTCATCCTGCGGATGTGGCCCATCCGGCACTCGGCGGCAGATATTGTGCGGGTGCAGACCCGCGAACGGAGTGAGCCCCACGGTCAGCCTCCCCCTTGAGGGGAGGTCGGGCGGCCTCTTCGGCCGTACGGGTGGGGGGAAGGCGGCAGGTTCGGAGCAAGCGAGGGGACCGCTACCCCTGCAAGCCCTTACCAGATGTGTTGTGCGTTGAGGGGCGCGGCCAGTCTCGCACCCAGTCTCGAGCAACATCGGCTTCGAGCCCGTGGCGTCCTGCGGACTTTCAGATTTGAGCGGCTATGCTTGACTTGTCGATGACGGACCAGACCCTCCGGATCTTGCCCTCGCCAAATTCGTAGAAGACGTTCTCATCGAAACGGACTTGCGTTCCGTTCACCGGCAAACCGAAGAGCTGGCCCACCGGCGTGCAGTCGAATGCGAGCCTGCTGGCAATCATCGGCGGGTCGCAGACAAGAACCGCGATATTGAAGGAGAGATCGGGAATCGCACGGAAATCCGCAACGAGCATGTCTCGGTAGCCGTCGAGCCCGATTGTGGCGCCGTTGTATTCCACCTGGTCGGCAACATAGTGATGGAGATCCTGCCAGTCCTGTCTGTTCAAGCATGCGATATATGCCCGGTAGGACTCTATGATCTCCTCTCGCGTCACTGATCCACCTCCGTATGCCGTTCTCATGGACTGTAACGGGCAGACCGGAAGACGCAACAGCATGACCGCTTTGTCCGCAAAGCTGTCATCTGGGACGCAAGGGCGCTCGCGGATTTCTGCGAGAGCCCAACTGCTGTGAGCAGCCATCTGCTCGGCGGAGCTTGTCGGCGCCGGCACCATATCTGGCAAGGGGCCTGCCGCCCTTGATCGCTCCCTTCAAGGGCGAGGGATGCGGCTTGCCCAGGTGCCATGCCCGCCATTCAGGCATAAAAAAAGCCGCGACCCGGAGGTCGCGGCTTTCTGCGTTGCAGGCCTTGGGGCCTGGCGCAAACTCAGGCGAGTTCGATCGTGCTGACGGCAGTCTTGCCGGAGCGGGAATCGACTTCGGTGCTGAAGGAAACCTTCTGGCCTTCGCGCAGATCGGAGATCCCGGCGCGCTCAAGAGCCGTGGCGTGGACGAAAACGTCCTTTTCGCCGCCGTCCGGCTGAATGAAACCAAAGCCCTTCTGGCCATTGTAAAACTTAACGGTGCCCGTAGTCATAGTATAGTCCTTCCAAGACTAGATATGCGCTGTCTCGGCGCGCAAGACATTTGCGCCCCGTCAACGCTCAGCTGTCGATTTTGAAAAAGTCTGAAACGGTAGCGCGCCAGTCATGGAATGGGCGTTTGCGAGCCAACTTGGCCAAATATCGGTAAGGCGCAACATAGGGCCTTTTTTTCCACAATACAAGCTGCATCTTTACGCGTGGTCCGATCAGGTGCGGGCGGAGTAGCCGGTCTATGCCTGGCACGGCACTCTTGACCCTGTCTCCAAAACCCGCCACATCGTGGCCCAATGGAACGGAACCGGTACACGCGGCCCATGTATCTCATACTCTTCGATTGCGACGGCACGCTCATCGACAGTCAGGACACGATCGTTTCCGGCATGGAAGCGGCATTTTCCGCGGTGGGGCTGGCGCCGCCGCCGCGCGCGGCCTGCCTCGGCATTGTCGGGTTGTCGCTCGAGATCGCGATCGACCGGCTGGTCGGCGATGCGGAGCGCCATCTCGTTCAGGAAATGGCGGATGCCTATCGCGCCTCCAAGATCGCCGAACGCAAGGCCGGTGGCGGGCAGGATCCGCTATATCCCGGTGCGCGGGCCGCGATCGAGATGCTTCATGCGCGCGACGACGTGCTGCTGGGAGTCGCGACCGGCAAAGCCTATCGCGGGGTCGAGCACATGGTGCAGGTGCATGACCTGCACGGCCGTTTCGTGAGCGTGCAGACCGCCGACCGCGCACCGTCCAAGCCGCATCCGGGCATGATCCTCCAGGCGATGGAGGAAACCGGGGTTAGGCCGCAGAACACCGTCATGATCGGCGATACGAGCTACGACATGGAGATGGCGAAGAACGCGGGCGTGACAGGGCTAGGGGTTTCCTGGGGCTATCACGACCGTCCGCTTCTCACGCAGGCGGGGGCCGCCGTCATTCTCGAGGACTTCGCCGATCTGGTGCCGGAGCTTGGCCGCCGGTTCGGCTGGCATGCGGAGGAAGTCGCATGAGCAACGATCTTTTCGAACCGCAGAAGCTGGAGAGCGACGTCGATCCTATACGCAAGGCGCAGCAGATGATGCGCCCGAAACTGCCCAAGCGCTTCTACAAGGACGTTTCCGTGGAGCCGCGCGATGAAGGGCATGTGATCCTTCTCGACGGGCGTACGGTCAAGACGCCCGGGAAAATGGTGCTTGCGCTGCCGCTTGCCGAATTGGCGGAGGCGGTGGCACAGGAATGGCGGGACCAGGTCGATGTCATCGATCCCGGCGCCATGCATCTGACGCGGATCGTCAATTCCGGCATCGAGGCGGTTCCGGCGAGGCAGGCGGAAGTGGCCGATGCGATCGCGGCCTATGCCGGGACGGACCTTCTTTGCTACCGCGCCGACGGGCCGGAGCGGCTGGCGCAGCGCCAGCAGGCGATCTGGGGACCGGTGCTCGAATGGGCGGAACAAGACCTGGGCGCGCGGCTCGTGCTTATCGAGGGCATCATGCCCATTGACCAGCCTCAGGAGGCTCTTGCCGCCATCCGCGGGGCTGTCGGCCGGTTCGGCGCGCTGGAACTGGCAGGCCTCTATACGGTGACGACGCTCACCGGCTCTGTGCTGCTGGCGCTGGCGTTGGCGGCGGGCCGTATCGATGCCGATCAGGCCTGGGCGGCGGCCTATTTGGACGAGGACTGGAACGCGGAACAGTGGGGCCAGGACGCAGAGGCCATGCGGCTTCGCGAAAAGAAGCGCGTCGAATTCGATGCCGCCGTCCTTGTGCTGAAGATGCTGGGCTGACGGCACGGTCGCCGACATCCGCCGCCTATCTTCATGATCTCAATGACTGGATTTCGGTCACCCGCCAGTGTTGCCGGAGGCGTCGTGCGCTCCACATAGGGAGGAAGCGCAAGGGCGGTTTATCGCGTGCGTCTCGCATTGCGCGCCGACCTTTCGCGCGATGCGGGCACGGAGCCGCCGATCCCACGATTTGCAAAAGGACATGACACATGAAGCTCGACTTCACTGGAAAGGTCGCCCTCGTGACGGGCTCGACCAAGGGTATCGGCTTTGCCACGGCGAAGGCGCTTGCCGAATCCGGAGCCGACGTGATCGTCAATGGTCGCAGCGAGGAGACGACCTCGGCCGCCGCCGGCAAGATCGGCGCACGCGCCATCGCGGGCGATCTTGCCACCGCCGAAGGCTGCGCGATGCTGGCGAAGTCCGTCGGTCACGTCGATATCCTGGTCAACAATGCGGGGATCTTCGTGCCTGCCGATTTCTTCGCGAGCGACGATGAGGAGTGGGAGCGGCACTGGCAGATCAACGTGATGGGCCCGGTGCGCCTGTCGCGCGCGCTGGCGCCTGCAATGGTTGAGAAGGGCTGGGGACGGATCATTCTGCTCGGCTCGGAATCTGCCTTCAACATTCCGGCCGACATGATCCACTATGGCGTGACCAAGACCGCCGACGTCTCATTCGCGCGCGGTCTGGCCAAACGGCTTGCCGGCACGGGCGTGACGGTCAATTCCGTGCTGCCGGGGCCGACGCTTTCAGACGGCGCTGAGGAGATGCTGTCGCAAGAGGTGAAGAAGACCGGCAAGTCGTTGGAAGAGGTGGCCGCCGATTTCGTGATGAAGAACCGGCCAAGCTCGATCATTCAGCGCGCGGCAACGGTGGAAGAGGTCGCTAACATGATCGTCTATGCCTGTTCCGAACAGGCCTCAGCCACGACGGGAGCGAGTCTGCGCGTTGATGGCGGCGTGGTGGATTCGATCTGAGGCGGGAGCGCATTGACGTGTGACCGGCTTGTGCCGGTCACACGTCGAATGGCGGCAGGTGGGAGAAGGCGTCGCGAAGGGCGTCCGACCAGCCGCTCGACAATTGCCGGAAATATTCGTCGTCCTGCTCGATGCGGGTCTGGCGGCTCACCTCCAGCGTGTCGCGGTTGTAGAGCAACAGGTCGATCGGCATGCCGACCGACAGATTGGAGCGTAACGTGGAATCGAACGAGATCAGCACCAGCTTCGCCGCATCGCCCAACGACATGTCCGCACGGGTGACGCGGTCGAGGATCGGCTTGCCATACTTGTGCTCGCCTATCTGGAAGTAGGGGGTGTCTTCGGTCGCCTCGATGAAGTTGCCCGCGGAATAGATCTGGAAGAGGCGGGGTGCCTCGGTGCCGATCTGGCCGCCGAGCAGGAAGGACACGCCGAAATTCTCGCTGTTGGCTGCCAGCGCGTCGCCGTCGATCTCGCGCACGTCGCGCACCGCCTGGCCGACGACGCGCGCCACCTGAAACATGGTGGAGGCGGTCATGATCGTCGGCTGGCCGAGAGTTTCGTCGTGGGCGCGCTCGCGCAAGAGCGAGATCACCGACTGCGTCACGGCGAGATTGCCTGCCGCGCACATCGCGATCACGCGGTCGCCCTTTTTCTCGAAGATGTGCATCTTGCGGAAGGTGGCGATGTTGTCGAGCCCCGCATTGGTGCGGGTGTCGGCGGCAAACACCAGTCCACGGTCAAGCCGCAACGCGACGCAATAGGTCATTTCCGTTCCTCGGAGCACCTGCGAAAACCGGGTCCGTTCTGTGATCGAGACGGGAGGCGGCGTTCGCGCAGGCTCATCATTTAAACCATCCGCCGAAATTTGAACGCGCGCCGGCCCGCGCTCCTTCCGTCGCCCGCATGGCCGTTCCCTCCTAGCTTCAGCCGGCCGCATCGCGCTATTGGGGCCTTCCCGGGCGGGGAGGCTACGCAGTGCCGGTTCGAGCCTGATACGGGGAGCGGGCGGGGCTCGGGAAGGTCATTTCCACGATCCGTTTCGCACCATGATCCGCTTCGCACAATCGTGCGGTCCGCACGGCGGCTATTGCTGCTGTTGTTGTGCGGCTCGGTCGACACGGACCTCAACGGACAGCGCCTCTTCCATTCCACCCCAACGTACACCGCGAATCGGAGCCGCGGAACGGGAATCCAGCCCCACCGAGAGGCGCACATGGTGATCCGTCGGGGATATCCCGTTGGAGACGTCGAAACCCACCCAGCCGAGCGGTTCGATCAGCACTTCGGCCCATGCATGATGCGCCTCGGAAGCGTCGTCGTCCTCCTCCAGCAGCAGATAGCCGGAGACGTAGCGTGCGGGAACGCCGGCATGGCGGGCTGCCGATATGAAGATGTGGGCATGGTCCTGGCAGACACCTTCGCCGGCCGCAAGAACCTCCGCCGCCGGCATGTGGGTTTCCGTGACCCCGGTGCGGTAGGCGACCTGGTCGCGCAGTGCGTTCATCAGGGCATGATAGCAGATGACGTCGTCGGGCCGTTCGATGATGGAGGCGAGCTTGCGGATGGCGGGGCTCGGCCGCGTCATCTCGTTCTGGCGCAGGTAGACGCGCGCGGGCATCCCCTCCGGCAAGTGGCCAATGACACCGTGGTTGTCGCGCGTCTCGACCACGCCGCTGGCGGTGATGGTCATGGTGTCGCCGATGCGGCCTTGCGTGATCAGGTGAACGACGTTGCCGAAGGCATCGGTGTAGCTCAGCGCCTTTTCGATACCGGGCGTCTCCACATGCCAGTCCAGCACGCTCTGGCCGGTATCGGAGGGTGGCGTCAGGCGCAGATGCTGCACCGACTGGGCGACCGGGGCATCGTAGCGGTAGTGGGTGGAATGGCTGATTTCAATGCGCATCGGTTGGTCCGGCTTTGCCTTTTGAGGCCAGATCGGGTGCAGGATGGCGGCCCGTTCAGGCGAAATTGTAGTCGGTCGCGAGCGCCGTCGTCAGCTTGTTGTTGCACGTAACGAAATTCTGCAGGAATTCGTGCAATCCGCTGGCGAAGATCATGGTCATGTCACCTGCGCGCAGGGTGTCGTAGGTCTGACGGGCGATGTCCATGGAAGGGCTGCGCTCGCCGTAGATCTGCTCGATTCCGTTCATGCTTTCGGCAAGCCAGGTGTAGCAATGGATGAGCGAGCGCGGCATTTCGCGGCGCAGGATCAGGAATTCCGCCACGTGCCAGGGCTTGGGGCGGCTGTCGCGGTAGATCCAGCGGTAATTGCGGTGGGCGGAGACGGAGCGCAGGATCGTCGACCACTGGTAGTTGTCCACGCCGCCGCCGATCATCTCGTTTTGCGGCAACAGCAGGTGATATTTCACATCGAGGATGCGCGAGGTGTTGTCCGCGCGCTCGATGAAGGCCCCGAACTGGCTGAAATGGAACGTGTCGTTCCTCAAGATGGTGCCGAGCATCGCGCCGCGGAACAGCATGGAGCGTTCCTTGATCCAGTCGAGCAGACTGGGCAGCTTGTTGCGCGTCACGTGATGTGGCTTGATTTCGGAAAACTCGATCCAGGTGGTGTTGAGGCTTTCCCACATTTCGCGGGTGAGCGCCGTTCGCACGGAACGGGCGTTGTCGCGCGCGGTGTGCAGACAGGAGCGCACGGAGGAGGAATTGTCGTCGTCGAACAGCATGTAGTTGACGACGTTGCGCTCGTTCACCTCGTCGTACGTGTTCATGAAGCCCCCGTCGCAGCCGGCGCTGACGAGGGTCGACTTCCAGTCCTCGCGATGGCCGCCATTGCCGATGCCGGGGAGCAACGAGATGCGGTAGCCGACATCGAGCAGTCGCGCCATGTCCTCGGAGCGCTCGACATAACGCGACAGCCAGAAAAGCGCGCTTGCGGTGCGGCCTAGCATGATGGCGCTCCCGAAGCGGCCGTCCGCCTCACGTGGCGCGCGTATGTTCGTGCCTTGGTATTGACGGCGATGAAGAGACCTTCACGCGGGCGCACGGTGTTGTTGGCGACGTCTAAGCGCATCGGTTCTCCCTGTCTGCTGGCGATTTCTGCTGTTCTCATCAGTCCTCCAGCACCCAGGTGTCCTTGGTGCCGCCGCCCTGGCTGGAATTGACGACGAGCGATCCCTTCTTCAGGGCAACCCGGGTGAGCCCGCCCGGCGTGATGCGCACCTTGTCTCCGACCAGCACGTAGGGGCGCAGGTCCACATGGCGCGGGGCGATTTCGGCGCCGACGAAGGTCGGGCAGGCCGATAGCGCCAGCGTCGGCTGGGCGATGTAGTTGCCGGGCCGCGCCTTCAGCTTCCTTGCAAAGGCGGCGCGTTCCTTCTTGGAGGCGGCGGGACCGACCAGCATGCCGTAGCCGCCGGCGCCGTGAACCTCCTTGACGACCAGTTCGTCCAGGTGTTCCAGCACATAGGCGAGGCTGTCCTTGTCCTCGCACTTCCAGGTCGGCACGTTGTTCAGGATCGGCTTTTCGCCGGTATAGAACTCGATGATCTCCGGCATGTAGGAGTAGATCGCCTTGTCGTCGGCGATGCCGGTGCCCGGTGCATTGGTGATGGTGACGCGGCCGGCGCGGTAGACGTCGAAGAGGCCGGGCACGCCCAGGGTGGAATCGGGGCGGAAGGTGAGGGGATCGAGAAAGGCGTCGTCGATGCGGCGGTAGATCACGTCGACGCGCTCCGGCTGGCGGGTCGTTCGCATGTAGAGGTAGCCGTCGTCGACGAAGAGATCGCGCCCCTCCACCAGTTCAACGCCCATCGTGTCGGCCAGGAAGGCGTGTTCGTAATAGGCGGAATTGTAGATGCCGGGGGTGAGCACGGCGATGGTGGGCGGGCCGTCGCAGGCCGGCGGCGCAACGCTTTCCAGCGTCTCGCGCAGCATTTCCGGATAGTGCTCGATCGGCGCCACGCGATGGCTTTGAAACAGCTCGGGAAACATGTGCATCATCGTTTCCCGGTTCTCCAGCATGTAGGAGACGCCGGACGGCGTGCGGGTGTTGTCCTCCAGAACGTAGAATTCATTTTCCGAAACGCGGACGATGTCCGTGCCGATAATATGTGCATAAACCTGACGGGCGGGGGTGTGTCCGACCATCTCCGGCAGGAAGGCCTCGTTCTGGACGACCAGCTCGGCCGGCAGGCGACCGGCTCGGATGATCTCCTGGCGGTGGTAGATGTCGTGAATGAGGGCGTTGAGCGCACGCACGCGCTGGTCGATACCGGCGGAGAGGCGGCGCCATTCCTGCGCGGACAGAATGCGCGGAACGATGTCGAAGGGAATGAGCCGCTCGGTTTCCTCGTCGGTTCCATAAACCGCGAAAGTAATGCCGTGGCGGCGGAAAATCGTTTCCGCCTCGCGCGAAAGGCGCTTGAGATCGCTCCTGGGGAATTGCTCAAGCCAGCCGTCGAGTTGCTTGTAAGCGGCACGCGGTGTGCCATCGGCCGTCAGCATCTCGTTGAAAAAACTCGTGTCGGCCATGACCTTTTGTTGTCCCCGTCCCTTGGCGCCTATTCGTGTTCGACAGTACGCCAACCATACTGGAAGAACGCGTTACCGGCCGTTTCGTTCGCTCCGTTACGTCAATTGCCTAGAATCATTGCAAATGCCGTCACTCTCGCCAAGGACAAATCCCGCGCTGTTATTGCTTCATTATTAGGCAGATACGACGAATTGCCGAAGGCGTACGTTGCGGCATATTGGCGTTTCCGACGCAAGGTGCGCTTTGCCGGCATCGCGCTGCGTGCTATGAGCCAGCGCGTGAGGTAGGTACTGGGAGGTTCGTACTATGAAGGAAATCCTGGCGGAGCTTGAGCGCCGGCGCGATGTGGCGCGTCTTGGCGGCGGCGAGCGGCGCATCGAGGCGCAGCACAAGCGCGGCAAGCTCACCGCGCGCGAGCGTATCGACATTCTGCTCGATGCCGGTTCCTTCGAAGAATACGACATGTTCAAGCAGCACCGCTGCACCGATTTCGGCATGGACGAGTCCCATATTCCCGGCGATGGCGTCGTCACCGGATGGGGCACGATCAACGGCCGCACGGTCTATGTGTTCTCCAAGGATTTCACGGTCTTCGGCGGTTCACTTTCGGAGACGCACGCCCAGAAGATCATCAAGATCCAGGACATGGCGCTGAGGAACCGAGCGCCGATCGTCGGATTGTTCGACGCTGGCGGCGCGCGCATCCAGGAAGGCGTGGCGGCGCTTGGCGGTTATGGCGAGGTGTTCCAGCGCAACGTGACGTCCTCGGGCGTCATCCCGCAGATTTCCGTCATCATGGGGCCTTGCGCGGGCGGCGACGTCTATTCGCCGGCGATGACCGATTTCATCTTCATGGTGCGCGATACCTCCTACATGTTCGTCACCGGCCCGGACGTGGTGAAGACGGTGACCAACGAGACGGTGACCGCCGAACAGCTGGGCGGGGCCTCGATCCATACCACCAAATCCTCCATTGCCGACGGCGCCTACGACAACGACGTGGAAGCCCTGCAGCAGATGCGGCGGCTGATCGACTTCCTGCCGATGAACAATCTGGCCGACGGACCGGAGATTTCGGTCGTCGACGATCCCACGCGCTTCGACAAGAGCCTCGACACGCTGGTTCCGGGCAATCCGAACAAGCCCTACGACATGAAGGAGCTGATCCGGAAGGTTCTGGACGAGGGCGACTTCTTCGAGTTGCAGGCGAAGTTCGCGGCCAACATCGTGACGGGCTTCGGCCGTATCGAGGGGCGCACGGTGGGTATCGTCGCCAACCAGCCGATGGTGCTGGCGGGCGTGCTCGATTCGGATGCCAGCCGCAAGGCGGCCCGCTTCGTGCGCTTCTGCGACTGCTTCAACATCCCGATCCTGACCTTCGTCGACGTGCCGGGCTTCCTTCCCGGGACCGCGCAGGAATATGGCGGGCTGATCAAGCATGGCGCCAAGCTGCTGTTCGCCTATGCGGAGGCGACGGTGCCGAAGGTGACGGTGATCACCCGCAAGGCCTATGGCGGCGCCTATGACGTGATGAGTTCAAAGCACATCCGCGGCGACATCAACTACGCCTGGCCGACAGCGGAGATCGCGGTGATGGGTGCCAAGGGCGCGGTGGAGATCCTCTATCGCTCGGAACTGGCCGACAAGGAGAAGATCGCCAGACGCACCAGGGATTACGAGGACCGCTTCGCGAACCCGTTCGTGGCGGCGGAGCGCGGCTACATCGACGAGGTGATCATGCCGCATTCCACGCGCCGCCGGGTGTCTCGCGCGCTCGCCATGCTTCGCAACAAGAAGGACGAGCTGCCCTGGAAAAAACACGACAACATTCCGCTTTGAGGGGCGGACGGGTCATCGTGGCCTTGCCTCAGTCGTACTGCTTGCGGATGGTGATGGGCACGCAGCGCAGGCCGATGAAGCACTGCGGCACGTCCTGCGTGGGCGCATAGGCGGGCTGGGTGATCTCCATGCGCAGGCACTGGCCCCGATGGGCGACGAACCGCTCGTAGGTGGCCGGCCCCGTGGTGAGGGTGATGGCGCCCGAACGTGTGACCAGATCCTTCGCCTGGGCGCAGGTGAACGTTCTCGTGTCAGGCCGGGCCTCCGCGTCGCGCGGGGCGGCCATGAACAGGGTGGCGGCGGCAAGTGCTGCGAAAACGGGGACTTTCCGGAGCGGGCGGGCGTGGCGGCGGTACATGGACGGTCTCCCGGATTACGACGTGATTCCTGTTTGACGATTGTCGCAGCTCTTCGCCAGGATTGATCTCGTGGTCGACACATAGGGTGCCGGGGGCCACAAGACCATGACGCTGGTCGCACCATTGTATGGCGCGTCGTTGATGGGCAGAAAAGCCTCGGGCCGGGCGCGGCGACGTTGCAAACACGTTTCGGGGAAATCCGCAGACATAAATATGTGCCTGACGGGGCGCGGAATTTCGCCTAATTTCGCTCCATGTTGCCATCAGCTCACCTTCTTGTCGTCGAAGACGACCGTGAAATCCGATCTCTTGTGGCCCGCACCCTGGGTGCGGAAGGCTGGCGCGTGTCGCAGGCCGCGGACGGCCGCGAGATGGATGTTCTCCTGAATACGTCGCGCGTCGACCTGGTCTTGCTCGACGTGATGCTTCCCGGGGAGGACGGGCTCAGCCTGTGCCGCCGGCTCAGGGCCAACTCGGCCATACCGATTCTCATCGTGTCCGCGCGCGGCGATGACGTCGACCGGGTGGTGGGGCTGGAGATCGGCGCGGACGACTATCTGCCCAAACCCTTCAATGCGCGCGAACTGGTTGCGCGCGTGCGCGCCTTGCTGCGTCGCTCGGCGCTGTCTGCCTGCGAGCCCTCCGTGCGCGGCAAGCGGCTGACCTTCTCCGGCTGGACGATGGATACACGCCATCGCACGCTGACCAATGCGGACGGCTCGCTGGTGATGCTGACGCCGGCCGAATTCGATCTTCTGCAGGTTCTGGTGGAGCGCGCCGGACGCGTGCTCAGCCGCGAACAGCTCATCGATCTCACGCAGGGCCGAACGGCTACCCCCAACGAACGCAGCGTCGACATCCTGATCAGCCGGCTTCGGCGCAAGATGGAGGGCGATGGCAGCCAGCCGAAACTGATCCGCACCGTGCGTTCGGGAGGCTACGAGTTCGTCGGCGATCCGGTCGAGGTCCGCGAGGGATGAGGTGTCGACTGCCGCTGCCTCGAGGCGTCGCCGGGCAGATGGTGGTTGCGCTCGTTGCCTCGCTGATCCTCATTCACGGCATATCGTTTGCGGTTTTTGTCCTCGGCAATCTCACCGGGCGCGAGATGCCGGGCCAGATGCACCGGCTTGCGGCGGCCGTATGGACGCTCGACGCGCTGCCGGGCGATACGCGGCTTGAGGCACTGCAATCGCTCCGTCGTGGCGGTCCCGGCCTGAATCTCGCACTCGCGCAGAGCCCTCCCGCCGGTTTCGATTGGTCGGGCGAGGGCCTTCCCAACCCGCTGGTGGAGGAGCTCGGCCGTCACTTCGGCATAGGCATCGCCGCAGGGCCTGCGGGAGGCGATACGGTCAAGCTTGCCTTCAGGCTGCATGACGGCTCGGTTCTGCTCGCCGAGGGGTCGCGTGCCGAGCGTCCGCCGTTCTTTTTCGCCGGCCCCGCCTTCATCACGGCCCTCTTTCTGGCGGTCAGCCTGGCGGTTCTGGGCGGATGGGCGGCCCACGAACTGATCCGTCCGCTACAACGGTTGGCGGGGGCTGTGGAGCGCTTCGGCTCGGATACGATCGAGCCGGAGGACCTGCCGCAGGAGGGGCCGGCGGAAGTGCGGCGGGTCGCCTTCGCGCTCAACCGCATGCAGCACCGCATCAACCAGCTCATGGAAAACCGCGTGCGCATGCTGGCGGCGATCGGGCACGACCTGCGCACGCCGATCACCCGGTTGCGTCTTCGTGCGGAATACGTGGAGGATCCGGCGCTTCGCCAGTCCTTCATCGAGGATCTCGACCACATGGACGCGCTGCTGCAGGGCGGGCTCACCTACCTGCGCGAGGGCCGCAGCGGGGAGCCGACGGTGACGGTCGATCTGGCGAGCTTGCTGTCCACCGTCTCCGACCAGTTCGTGGATCTCGGCCAGGACGTGCCGCTGGAAGGCGTGTCGTGCCGGGTGCCCGTCGCGGGACGCCCTTCGGAATTGCTGCGGCTGTTTTCCAACCTGGTCGACAATGCCGTCAAGCATGCCGGAGGCGGGATGATCCGGTTGACGGTGGTCGCGGGGCGGGTGCGGGTGGAAGTGGTCGACCACGGTCCAGGCATCGCCGACCGGGACAAGATCGCCATGCAGGAGCCCTTCGTCAGCGGCGATGCGGCGCGTAACAAGGACCGGCCGGTCGGGTTCGGGCTTGGTCTGTCGATCTGCCGCGCGATCGCCCGTGGACACGGCGGCGCCTTCACGCTGCTCGATACGCCGGGCGGCGGGTTGACGGTTCGCGTGGAACTGCCGCTCAAGACACAGTAGCGGGCCGCCACCGGCCCTGGTCAGCCACGCTCGCGCTCGATGGCGACGGAGACGCTGCCCGTGGCGATGGGCAGCGGCGCGCCCGGCTTGTGGACGCGTACGGCAACCTTGGCGATGCGTTCGTCGGCCAGAACGGCATCGGCGATCGCCTGGGCAAGACGTTCGATCAGCTTGAAGCGCTGTCCCATCACAACGTCCTCCACCGTTCGGGTGAGCCTGGCGTAGCAGATGGCGTCGTCGTAGTTGTCGGTCTCGCCGGCGGTGGAGAGATCGGCCCAGACGGTCAGGTCGACGTGAAAGCGCTGGCCGAGGCGGGCTTCCTCGTCATGGACGCCGTGGTAGGCGAAGAAGCTCAGGTCTTCCAGAATGATGCGGTCCATCGGGGGTCCTGACATGCGTGTTGGAAAATGAGGCTTTAGATCATCGCGGCGGCGAAGGCCAGCCGTGCATGGCCGGTCCCACTGCCGCGACATGTGGGCCCATTCCCTGGCCGGGAAAAGCGCCGGCCTTCAGAAAAGGCCGGCCAGAAGGGGGGCCAGCAGGGCCGTCATCAATCCGTTCAGGCCCATGGCGAGGCCGGCGAAGGTGCCGGCGAGGGCATTGACCTGAAAGGCGCGGGCGGTGCCCATGCCGTGCGAGGTCAGGCCGACGGCGAAGCCCCGGGCGGCGGGATCGTTGATCCGCATGAGGTTCATCAGCGGTGTCACGGTGATGGCGCCGAAGATGCCTGTGGCGACGACGAGGACGGCGGTCAGGGAGGGAATGCCGCCCAGTGTTTCGGAAAGACCCATGGCGATGGGGGTGGTGACCGACTTCGGCGCCAGCGACATCAGAAGATTGTGCGGCGCGCCGAACAGCCAGGCGGTGCCGACGGCGGACAGGATGGCGGTGGCGGAGCCGGCGACGAGCGCGAGCGAGATCGGTATGACCGAGCGGCGGATCTGGCTGAGATTGTCGACCAGCGGAATGGCGAGCGCGACGGTTGCTGGCCCGAGCATGAAATGCACGAACTGCGCACCGCCGAAATAGGTCTTGTAGTCCGTGTGGGAAACGGACAGGGCCGCGATGATCAGCCCGGTCGCGATCACGATCGGATTGACGAGGGGATGGCGTTTGGCGAGCGACGATATCCAGTCGGCGAAGGTGTAGGCGGTCAGGGTTATGGCCAGCCACAGAAGCGGCGTTTCGGCAAGGTAGACCCAGAGCTTCTCGACATTTGCCATCAGCCCGCCTCCTTCTCGCCGCGCGGGTCGCCACCGGCGTCATGGCCGGGGTTTGCGCGCATCGTTGCCCAGCGGAAAACGAAGGCGGTGACGGCCATGGTGACGATCGTGGACACGATGAGGGAAACGGTGAGGGCCAGTCCGTTCGCCGCCAGCACGTGGGTCTGGGTGATGATGCCGACGGAGGCGGGGACGAACATCAGCGCCAGATTGCGCAGGATGCCGGTTGCGACGGCGCGGACATTGTCCGGAACCTTGCCACGGATGGTCAGCCCGACGGCCAGCAGGACAAGGCCAATAACCGGGCCGGGAAGCGGCAGGCTGAGCAAACGGGCGATAACCTCGCCCGCGAGCTGGCACAGGAGAAGGAGGGTCAGAGCAGGGATCATGGAACACGGGTCGGCGCGCCGGTGGACCGGCACGCTCTTTCACGGTTGTTAAGAATGCTGAAGTGTGGCGTGGAACCGAGGACGGTTCTACTACCGATTGCCTCAATGTATAGTCGCGCGCACGTTTCTTCGCTATCGCCGAAAATTTCGCAAACTTAGCCCAAGGCGCCACGTTGACATCTTCCCCGACCTATCCCCCGCTTAATCGACTGAAACCGGTTGCCGAGAACATATGGATCGTCGACGGACCGACGATCCGCTTCGGACTCCCCTGGCCGAAGCTGACCTTTCCCACGCGAATGACGGTCATCCGGCTCGACAGTGGCGACCTCATGGTGCATTCGCCAACACCGTTGACGCCGAAACTCAGGAGCGAACTCGACGGCCTGGGTCCCGTACGCCATCTGATCGGGCCGAATCGTATCCACTACTGGTGGCTGCCCGACTGGAAGGTGGCCTTTCCGGAGGCCGACGTCTGGCTCGCTCCGCGTATTCGCGAGCAGGCGGGCACGCGAATCGACTTCGTCGCCTTCGAGATCGAGAACGAAAGCGGCTATCCGTGGGACAGCGAAGTGGAGACGATCCTGGCGGCCGGGGCCTTCATGACGGAGGTGGATTTCTTCCACCGGAAAAGCCGCACGCTGGTGCTGACCGATCTCATCGAGAATTTCGAACCGGAGAAGGTGGCGCCCTGGCCGATGCGGATCCTCTACCGGCTTGGCGGCGTCCTGCACCCGCACGGCTCCATGCCGCGCGACATGCGGCGCACCTATCGCGGATCGCAAGAGAAGCTGAAGGCGGCCGTGGAACGGATGATCGCGTTCGATCCGGAACGGGTGATTCTCGCGCACGGGCGCTGGTATGAGCGCGACGGTGCGGCCGAGCTGCGCCGGGCCTTTGCTTGGTTGCTCGAATGAGCGGGTCCCGCGTCGGAGGGGCGAGGGGAGCGACCGAGGCAGGGAAACCGGCGTCGACTCAGCGACGCCGGGAACTCGCTGCTTGATCGGTCATGGAACACGTGAGCTAAAGCCGCTGTGAACGCGGGTTGCGCTGACCTGCCCGCGAGCTTGGATCCTCGGTTCCCGCCATTTCAGCAAATCTCTCCGGTGTCATCCCGGACGTGATGCGGTGCGAAGTCCCGCTTCGCAGAGCCGGGTTGACGAGCGGAGAGTGTCGTCATTGGAACGCGAACCCGTTGTCCGGGCAGCCGCTCCTCCTCCCCTCAATGTCCGATCGCGCGCGCTTCCAGGCAGACGTGGTGGGTGCATTCCATTTCCAGCGTGGTGTGGCCGACGCCGAATTCGCTCTTCAGGCGCTGCTTGGCGGACGCCTTGATCGTATCCGCGCGCTCCCAGAACCCTTCCGCGATGACGAGATGGGCGTCGACCGCGTTCTGGTGTTCGTTCATCTGCCACAGGTGGACATGGTGGACGTCTGCCACACCCTCGATGTCGCGCAGGGAATCGAGCACGCTCTGGGCCGCGATGTCCGGCGGGCTTGCCAGCATCAGGATGCGGATGACCGGGCCGATCTCGAGGAAAGACTGCCACAGGATATAGCCGGCGATCAGCAGGGTGACGATCGGGTCGATGAGGCGCCAGTCGTAGAGCAGGATCAGTGTACCGGCGACGATGACCGCGACCGAGCCCAGCGCGTCGGCCACGTTGTGCAGGAAGGCGGCGCGGATATTCATGGACGACTTCGACATCGCGTAGGTCAGCAGCGCGGTGCCCAGATCGATCACCAGCGCCACGATGGCGATGATGATGACCATCCAGCCGTCGACGCCTTCCGGTTCAATGAAGCGCAGCACCGCCTCGTAGACGAGGTAGAGGCCGAGGATGATCAGCGTCGTGTAGTTTATCAGCGCCGCGACGATCTCGATGCGGTCGTAGCCGAAGGTCATCTGCGCGTCGGAGGGACGCCGCGCGATCTTGCGCGCGCCGAAGGCGATCACGAGAGAAATGGCATCGGAGAAGTTGTGCAGCGCATCGGCGATGAGCGCCAGGCTTCCGGCCATGATGCCGCCGACGATCTGGACGAGGGTCAGCAGGAAGTTGATGCCGATGGCGAACGTGATGCGCAGATCGCCGGCATTCGGGTCGACGTGATGGTGATGATGCCCATGCCCATTGCCGCGTGAGTGTACATGGTCGGCGTCGTGATCGTGCGTGTGGTTGTGGCCCACAGCGACCTCCTGTAGCAGGCAGTTTTTCTTTGCTTGCCGACCTGATTAGAGGAAAGGGGGCACGTTATACTATTGTCATTTGCGGGCGCCGCTCTTGTGGCCTGTCGTCGCGGGCGTGCGGTCCTGATGCCGCGGTCCCAGACGCACCGCGAGCGTGGAACCGCCGGATCCTTCGGTGCGGGGCGCGTCGTCGTCCTTGATGTCCTCGGCAAAGACACTGCGGCCACGTCCGCCGCTTTTGGCCGCGTAGAGCGCCCGGTCGGCCGCCGCGAGGAGCTTTGTCTTGTTCGTTTCGGCAAGGCCCGCGGTGACGACGCCGATACTGGCGCCGACGTCGGTAGTGGCGTCATGGGTGATCGCGATCGGGGCGGAAATCGCGGCGATGACCTGCCGGCAGAGCGTTTCGAGGTACAGTCGGTCCGTACGGCCGGCAATGAGCGCGATGAACTCGTCGCCGCCGATCCGTGCGACGAGGCCGGCCCCGCCGATGACCTCGTGAAGCCGCTCGCCGACCGTGCGGATGACGGCGTCGCCCGCACCATGACCGTAGGTGTCGTTGACCGTCTTGAAGCGGTCGAGGTCGCAGGCGAGGAGCGCGAAGGAGGTCTCGGGGAGTTTCTCCAGGGCTACCGTCAGCGCCGCGTCGAACTGGAGGCGGTTGGCAAGTCCTGTCAGCGTGTCGTGGCTGGCGAGATACCGGTTGCGGCTCTCGCTTTCCTCCAGGCGCTTCGTGAGCCGGCCGAGTCGGCGCGCGACGAGGAGTGTCGCCAGCGCGAGCGTGCCGGCGATGAGCGCGATCAGCGGAATGGCCGTAGACCATATCTGTCTGCCCGGTGTCTGGGCGCGCCACGTGAAGGTTCCCAGCGGTTTTTCATCCACCGAGAGAATCGTGTGTCCGCTTGCGCCATTGCGCGCCGCGCCCGAGAAGGCAACGTCGCTGAAACCCAGTTGTGCGTTTAGATCGTCGATCAGGGTGGCATCGATGTAGCGGGCCGAGACGAGGATCGTCGGCGGGCCGTCCGGCAGGGCGACGGTGCCATCGTCGGGGACGATCGCCATGGCACTGACCATGGCGGGCCGGTTGTCCACCATGGCGAAGCCCGTGGCGGATACCCGTTCCAGATGTGTGGTCGGCACGGCGCGCTGGCCGTAACCGCCCGGGATGACGATGCGGTTTTCCAGATGCCGTTGTGCCGCTTCTTCCACGATGAGGCGGATGTCATGGCCCGGCGGGAGCAGGCGCCCGGAAAAATCGACCTCGTCGCGCCACGCCTCCGCGAGGACCCGCCCTCCGGCGGTGATGAACCACGATCGGTCGTGGCGGAAGTCGTGCCACAGCGAATCCACCATTTCGCTGAGCACGTAGGCCTTGTCGAAGGTGAGAACGACATTGGCGACGGTGCGGTCCCAGCGCGCGAGGGTGTGCTGGTCGCGCGTGATCAGTCGGAGCCTGCTTTGCAGGGCGTTGTCGAACAGACGCCGGTCGCCCGACGATGCCTCCATGTTGGCTGTGCGGGAAGCCAGGTAGCCGAGAAGAAGGAGCGAGCATGCGGTCAGGGCGAAGAGACTGCCGGACGCCAGGAAGACGATGCGTGCGAGGCGCGGAGACTGCCTGCGTTCTGTCGTGGTCGTCATGGTAATGGTGTCCCCCTCGCTTTCGCCGCGGCGAAAGCGCTTTTGCTTCCATGAGTAAAATACTGAGACACGCAGCCGTTAATTTTACGTGGTCGATGCGTTAGTTGCACCGTGTTCGGTGCCGGTGCCGCCCTGTCTGTCCGGCGGACGTATGGGAAGGGCGGGGCGCCGATACCCCTGCCTTCCGTATAGTTGCGCAGCGCGTGATGCAGGCTTACAACGCAGCCCGAGGAGCCGGTTTAAGGCTGGGAGAAGCAATGTTTGACAAAATCCTGATCGCCAATCGCGGCGAGATCGCGTGCCGTGTCATCAAGACGGCGCGGCGCATGGGCATCGCCACGGTGGCGGTCTATTCCGATGCGGACGCCGATGCGTTGCATGTGGAAATGGCCGACGAGGCTGTGCATATCGGTCCGCCGGCTGCGGCCGAGAGCTATCTCGTCATCGACAAGATCATTGCGGCCTGCAAGCAGACCGGAGCCCAGGCGGTGCATCCCGGCTACGGCTTTCTTTCCGAGCGCGCGGAATTCGCCGAGGCGCTGGCGGCAAACGGCATCGTCTTCATCGGCCCGAACACGCGCGCCATCCAGGCGATGGGCGACAAGATCGAGTCCAAGAAATTCGCCAATGCCGCCAATGTCTCCACGGTGCCGGGCTATCTCGGCGTGATCGAAACGCCGGACGAGGCCGTGAAGATCGCTAGGGAAATCGGCTTTCCGGTGATGATCAAGGCGTCGGCGGGTGGCGGTGGCAAGGGCATGCGCATCGCGTGGAGCGAGAAGGAGACCCATGAGGGCTTCGAGCGCGCACGTTCGGAAGCCGCGTCCTCCTTCGGCGATGACCGTGTCTTCATCGAGAAATTTATCGAGAACCCGCGCCACATCGAAATCCAGGTGATCGGCGACAAGCACGGCAACGCCGTCTATCTGGGCGAGCGCGAGTGCTCCATCCAGCGCCGCAACCAGAAGGTCATCGAGGAGGCGCCGTCGCCGCTGCTCGATGAGGAGACGCGCCGCAAGATGGGCGAGCAGGCCGTGGCGCTTGCAAAGGCGGTCGACTACGACAGCGCCGGCACGGTGGAATTCGTCGCCGGCCAGGACAAGAGCTTCTTCTTTCTCGAGATGAACACGCGGCTTCAGGTGGAGCATCCGGTGACCGAACTCGTCACCGGCATCGATCTGGTGGAACAGATGATCCGGGTGGCGGCGGGCGAAAAGCTCGCGATCACGCAGGCCGACGTCAAGCTCGACGGCTGGGCGATCGAGAGCCGCATCTACGCCGAGGATCCCTACCGCAACTTCCTGCCCTCCATCGGCCGGCTGGTGCGCTATCGCCCGCCGGAGGAAGAGAAGCACGCCGGCATCACCGTGCGCAACGATACCGGCGTGGTTGAAGGGGCGGAGATCTCGATGTTCTACGACCCGATGGTCGCCAAGCTCATCACCCATGCGCCCGACCGCGCTACCGCCATCAAGGCGATGGGGCTGGCGCTCGACCAGTTCGTCATCGACGGGATCGGCCACAACATTCCGTTCCTGTCCTCGCTGATGAAGCATCCGCGCTGGCAGTCCGGTGAGCTTTCCACCAGCTTCATCGCCGACGAATACCCGGAAGGCTTCCAACCGACATCGCCGACGCACGAGGAAATGGTGGTGCTGGCGGCGGTGGCGCTTTCCATGGAGGTGGTGCGCAAGGACCGCCTCGACCGGCTGACCGGCCGGCTGCGTCCGCATTCGGGCAAGCTGCATCGCGACTGGGTGGTGAAGCTTGACAAGGAATACCTGGAGATCGAACTGGCGGAGGGCTATCCCGACCTGCCGGTGGAGATCGACGTGACCATCGAGGGTCAGACATTCCCCGTCACCAGCGACTGGTTGCCGGGAGATCTGTTGTGGTGTGGCCGGGTCGGGCACGAGGTGGTGGCCGTGCAGGTGAGGGCCATCGAGAATGGCTGGCGGCTTGACTGGCAGGGATGTTCGGTCGATTCTCGCGTGATGCTTCCCCGCACCGCCGAACTCGACAGGCTGATGCCCGAGAAGGTGCCCGCCGACACCTCCAAGATGTTGCTGTGTCCGATGCCGGGCCTTGTCATCTCCATTCACGTGGAGGAGGGCGAAAAGGTCAGCGCCGGGCAGCGGCTCGCCATCGTGGAGGCTATGAAGATGGAAAACGTGCTGGTGGCCGAACGCGAGGGCACGGTTTCCGCCATCAAGGCGGCGCCGGGCGAGAGCCTCGCGGTCGACGCCGTGATCATGGAATTTGAATGAACGCCAGACCTTTCGCTGTCGCCACCGGGCGTGCCGTCCTGTTCGATCTCGACGGCACGCTGACCGATCCGTTTCCCGGCATCACCCGTTCCTTTCAATACGCGCTGGAATGCATGGGGCTTGAGACGATCCCCGAAGCGGATGACCTGCGCTGGTGCATCGGGCCGCCGCTCGGCGAGAGCTTCGCGGTGCTTCTGGGCGGGGATGACCCGGACCGGGTGCGCGAGGCGGTTGGCCACTATCGCAACCGCTACGGCGAAGTGGGGCTCTTCGAGAATCAGGTGATCGACGGCATTCCCGAAGTCCTCGCCGCCTTGAGAGACCTCGGCCACACACTCTATGTGGCGACCTCCAAGTTGCGCGAACCGGCGGTGCGGATCGTGGAACATTTCGGCCTCGCCGAGTATTTCAAGGGCATCTACGGAGCGGCGGACGATGGCAGCCTGTCGACCAAGGGCGACCTGATCGCCCATCTACTGGAACGCGAGGGCGTCGATGCGAAGGCCGGGATCATGATCGGCGACCGCAAGCATGATCTCGCCGGCGCGCGCGTCAACAACGTGGCGGCGATCGGTGTCACTTACGGCTATGGCAGCCGGGCGGAACTGCAGGCGGAGAGCCCGCTGGCGATCGCCGATACGCCGCGCGAAGCGGGCGCACTGGTGGTGGAGTGGAGCGAGAGCGTCGTTCCTGGCTGAACGGCGCGCTTTGCCGGACACGGAGGCCGCGATGAGCGCGAACGAGCCGAGCCGGCAACGCGCCGTGCATGTTCTTGTCGCCGGGCGGGTTCAGGGCGTGGGCTACCGCGCGTGGTGTGCGGACCGGGCGCGGGAGCTGGGGCTTTCCGGCTGGGTGCGGAATCTGCGTTCCGGCGAGGTGGAAGCGGTTTTTTCCGGCGAAACGGGGTCAGTGGACGCGATGCTTGCGGTAGCCCTCGACGGCCCCGGCTGGGCGCGCGTTTCCGAGGTGAAGGTGCTCGGCGAGGCCGGTATCGTCACGAACGGATTCGACGTGCGCCCGACGGGGTAAGATGCGGGCGTGGTGTTGCCTGATCTGACAAGGCTTTTGCGGGGGGATAACCTCGGAGGACGGGCTTTGCGCAACCCGCCTTACACCGCCTTCGTCTCTCCGAAGATCTTCTCGAACTCGCCGCGCAGGATCGAATCGACTTCCGGCATTGTCACCGGCAGGCCGAGATCGACCAGGCTGGTGACGCCGTGGTCCGTGACGCCGCATGGCACGATGCCGGAAAAGTGTTCCAGCTCCGGCTCCACGTTCAGGCTGATACCGTGGAAGGTCACCCACTTGCGCACGCGGATGCCGATGGCGGCGATCTTGTCTTCGGCGTCCATTGCCTTTTCCGGCCGGCGCACCCACACGCCGACGCGGTCGTCGCGCCGCTCGCCGCGCACATGGAACTGCCACAGCGTGTTGATCAGCCATGCCTCCAGGGAGGCGACGAAGGCGCGCACATCCTGCTGCCGGCGCTTCAGGTCCAGCATCACATAGGCGACCCGCTGGCCGGGGCCGTGATAGGTGAACTGTCCGCCGCGGCCGGTGTGGAAGACGGGAAACCGATCGGGGGCGACGAGGTCCTCTTCATGGGCGCTGGTGCCGGCGGTGTAGAGCGGGGGATGCTCAAGCAGCCAGACGCGTTCGGGGGCGGTTCCCTCGGCGATCTGCGCGGCACGCGCTTCCATGGCGGCAAGAGCCGCGGGGTAGGCGACGGGGGTGTCTTCGACGTGCCATTCAATCGGGGCGGAACCGGGCTGTGGCAGCATCGACACGGCGAGCGAATCGCGCGTCTCAGGGTTCATGCGTTAATGCCTGTTAACCATTGGGTAACGCTTGACGGGCAAGGTTTCGTTAACGCACCGAAGCGGGATGGTTGAGTCCCCGTCCGCCCGAGGGCGTATGTTCGGAGCGTCCGTTCCATGTTCCTCGAGCGCCTTCTTAGGCCCGGATCGTCTGTATGACCAGCGTTGACAAGATTTCCGTCCATATCTCTGTGGTGCTTGGCCGGGCGGTGATGCCGATCCATCAGTTGCTGCGCATGGGCCGCGGTGCGGTGATCGAGCTCGACGTTTCCGAGGAAGATGACGTCGAGATTCTCGCCAATGACATCCCCGTTGCGCGCGGGCAGGTAGTGCTGCGCGGCGACCGCATCGGCATCTCCATTACCGAGGTTCTGACGCGGGCTCCGGACTTCCGTCCACAGGCTGAGAACGCCCGTATCTGATTTTCGTGAAATGCTCCTTGAACAGGGGCGGGGGGTTTGATACATGGTCCTCCGCCGAGGCCCAGTGTCTCGGTTGCCAGTCACGTGCGGTCGTGGCGGAATTGGTAGACGCGCAGCGTTGAGGTCGCTGTGGGGTAAAACCCGTGGAAGTTCGAGTCTTCTCGACCGCACCATTCTTCACCCGATGGCTTCGGGTGACAGACCTCCGGTGAGCAATCGACCCGGAGTTTCGGCAAAAAAGACGGCGGCCCTCGGGTCGCCTTTTTTTATTTTCGCTCTTTCCCGGATTTCTTGCGCAATTCCGACGCCCGAATGTCATCTGCGTGAAAAGGCAGTTCCTTAAGCGTCGATAATTTCGTAGCTTTTGCGCACCGGTCCCCTCGCCGTGCCGAACGGACCACAATACTCACCCCGACCGCAGGCTAACTCAACCGCAGGCAACCCAACCGCAGGAGGAGATCGTGGCCGAGACCGATTCCGTCGATGCTGCCGTCGCCGATCCTGCGGAAACCGTTTTTCGCGATGAGGATGGCTACGTCTCCAAGGAGTTCGTTGGTCTTGTCGAGACGGCCCTTGAGGCCGACGACCGGGAGGCCACGCTCGAACTCGCCGGCGACCTGCACGAAGCCGACCTTGGCGATCTTATCGAAACGCTCCACCCGGAAGACCAGGCCAATCTGGTCAGGCTGCTGGGGGACGCCTTCGACTTCGCGGTTCTCACCGAACTCGATGATTCCGTCCGCGCCCGCCTGCTGGAAGAAATGCCGGCGGGCAATGTCGCGGAAGGAATCTCCGAACTCGATTCGGACGATGCCGTCTACATCCTGGAAGACCTGCCACAGGAAGACCAGGAAGCGATTCTTCAGGAGCTGAAGCAGTCGGATCGGCTGCAGCTGCGCCGGGCCCTGGATTACCCGGAAGAATCGGCCGGACGCCGCATGCAGAGCGACTTCGTCGCGGTGCCGCCGTTCTGGACGGTCGGCCAGACGATCGATTACCTGCGCGAGTCCGATGCGCTGCCGGACGACTTCTATCAGATCTACGTCATCGATCCCGGCTTCCGGCTGATGGGTACGGTAGCGCTCGACAAGCTCTTGCGCACGAAGCGCAACGAGCCGGTCAGCGGAATCATGGGCGAGACCGTGCACGCCATAAAGGCCACCGAGGATCAGGAGGAAGTGGCGACAACCTTCGAGCGCTACAACCTGATATCCGCCGCCGTGGTGGACGATTCCGACCGGCTCGTTGGCGTGCTGACCGTCGATGACATCGTCGACGTCATCCAGGCGGAGGCAGAGGAGGACATCTTCGCGCTGGCCGGCGTCGGCGGCGATGCGGAGATCTCGGATTCCATCGTTGAAACCGTGCGCGGCCGCTTCGTCTGGCTGCTCGTCAATCTCGGCACGGCGGTGCTCGCCTCGATGGTGATCGGGCTGTTCGATGCGACGATCCAGCAGATGGTGGCGCTTGCCGTTCTCATGCCGATCGTCGCATCGATGGGCGGCAATGCCGGAACGCAGACCATGACGGTGGCCGTGCGCGCTCTGGCAACGCGTGATCTGGGCAGTTTCAACACGGTGCGCATCATCCTGCGCGAGACGGCGGTGGGGCTTATCAACGGCGTGCTGTTCGCCGTGCTGATGGGGTTGATCGCCGCCTTCTGGTTCCACAACGAACAGATCGGCGGGCTGATCGCGGCGGCCATGATCATCAACATGCTGGCGGCGGGAATGGCGGGCATCCTGATCCCGCTCGCGCTCGACAAGCTCGACATCGACCCGGCGGTTGCCTCGTCCGTGTTCGTGACGACGGTGACCGATGTTGTCGGCTTCTTCGCCTTCCTGGGCCTCGCGGCCTGGTGGTTCGTGCTTCCCTGAAGCGAGCGGCTGAAAAGAAAGGATACGTCATGACCCAGGCGCCCAAGATCGGCGGAATCCTGGAGACAGCGGTCTATGTGGACGACATTGACGCCGCGCACGAATTCTACGAGGGCGTGCTCGGGCTTGCGCGCATGGTGGAGGGGGATCGGCTCTTCGCCTATGACGCAGGCCCCGGCCAGACGCTGATCGTCTTCAAACGCGGGCATACGGACGAAGATATCCGCACGCCGGGCGGCCTGATTCCGGGCCATCACAGCCAGGGGCACAGCCATTTCGCATTCAAGATCGCATCTGGCGATCTGGAGGCATGGCGGGTTTATTTGCGGGAAAAGGGTGTGGTGATCACCTCCGAGGTCACATGGCCCGCCGGTGGAACAAGCCTCTATTTCGAGGATCCCGACGGCAACGTACTGGAGATGGCGACGCCGCCGCTCTGGCCGAATTACATGAGGTGAAGCGCGGCCGAGTCGGCGAGCGGTTTGAGGCATGGGGGAGGAGACATGGTAGCGTTTGAACCGCGTGACGCGGATTGGGAGACGCGCGTCAGATCGAGTTTCGCGCGCCAGCCGTTCATGGACCATCTGGGGGCCGTCATCGCGCATCTGGCGCCGGGCGAGGTCGATCTGGAAATGCGCCATGCGCGCGAGCTGACCCAGCAGCACGGCTTTTTCCACGCCGGTTCCACCGCCTCCATCGCGGACAGTGCGGCCGGATACGCCGCGCTATCGCTCTATCCGCCCGGAACCGGGGTGTTGACGAGCGAGTACAAGATCAATCTCCTCAATCCCGGCGGTGGAGAGAGCTTGTGGCGCGTGGCCGCGTGGTGAAACCGGGGCGTACGCTCACCGTCTGTCGGTCGGATGTGTACGGGATCGCGGGGGGAGAAGAGACCCACGTCGCGACGGGCCTTTTTTCGCTCGTCTGCATTAAGGGGCTGGCGGACTAGCGGATTGCCCCCTAGGTTTCCCCGGAAATTTCCGTAAGGAGAGTCCGTGCGTGCCGGCCGGCCGCGTGCAATTGCAGCGACGTGGCGCACCGGCCCTGCGATCTCATCGTCAGCCAGAGGTCCTCCGCCGGTCGTACGCGGCGGCGGACATTCAGACCGGTGAAACCGCACGATAATCTTGGTCAGGTGGACTGGGAGGTCCGCCAGGGAGGAAGAAAAGCATGATCCCCAACGCACCCGCCGCGTTCAACTTCAATCTCGGCGAGACCGCCGACATGCTGCGCGACAGCGTGCTTTCCTTTTCGCAGGACCGCATTGCGCCTCTGGCGGAACGGATCGACCGGGAGGACTGGTTCCCGCGCGAGCTGTGGCCGGAGATGGGGGCCCTCGGCCTTCACGGCATCACGGTCGAGGAGGAATGGGGCGGTGCGGGGCTCGGTTATCTGGAGCATTGCGTGGCGATGGAGGAGGTGAGCCGGGCATCCGCCTCCATCGGGCTCTCTTACGGGGCGCACTCCAACCTTTGCGTCAACCAGATGCGGCGCTGGGGCAATGACGGCCAGAAGAAGCGCTATCTGGGCAAGCTGATTTCGGGCGAGCATCTGGGCGCGCTCGCCATGTCGGAACCCGGTGCCGGCTCCGACGTCGTTTCCATGAAGCTGAAGGCGGAAAGACAAGGCGATCGCTACATCCTCAACGGCTCGAAGATGTGGATCACCAATGGCCCGCAGGCCGATACGCTGATCGTCTACGCCAAGACGGACCCGGATGCCGGCCCGCGCGGCATCACGGCCTTCATCATCGAGAAGGGGTTCCCCGGCTTCTCCGTTGCCCAGAAGCTCGACAAGCTCGGCATGCGCGGGTCGGAGACGGGCGAACTCGTCTTCCGCGATTGCGAGGTGCCCGAGGAAAACGTGCTCGGCGAGGTGGGCAAGGGCGTCAACATCCTGATGTCCGGGCTCGATTACGAGCGCGCGGTGCTGGCGGCCGGTTCCATCGGGATCATGCAGGCGGCGATGGACGTGGTGGTGCCCTACATCCACGAGCGCGAACAGTTCGGAAAGCCCATCGGCACGTTCCAGCTCGTGCAGGGCAAGGTCGCCGACATGTATGTCACGATGAATGCCAGTCGTGCCTACGTCTATGCCGTGGCGCAGGCGTGCGACCGGGGCGAAACGACGCGTCAGGACGCTGCCGGCGCCATTCTCTATGCGGCGGAAAACGCCACGAAGGTGGCGCTCGACGCGATCCAGCTCCTCGGCGGCAACGGCTACATCAACGAATATCCGACAGGTCGGCTGCTGCGTGACGCAAAGCTCTATGAAATCGGCGCGGGAACGAGCGAGATCCGTCGCATGCTGATTGGCCGGGAGATTTTCCAGGCCTCGGTCTAGCTGTGAGATGTCATGTGCTTGTGTCGGGAAAGAGGTGAATTCTCCACGAAAGTGATTGGAGGCCACGGGGCGGGCTGAACACGCGCTTCATCTCAGGAAAAAGCTCGTCTGCGCACGACTTCAGCAAGCCGCAGCGGGTCTTTTGCCAAACTGTTACCCGATCTTGTGGACCGGACGGCTAGGCTATACCTCAAGGCTGGACACAAGATCGGGGTCTTCAGTGTGTCGAGGTGCGAAAGTGCGTCCGGTGCGGTTGAAGGACGTTAACTGTTCTTCTTTATGGGCTCGTCTATAATCGCGATGCCTTCTTACGGGAGGCGCCATGGCTCTTGAGCGAGACGCGCTTGATGCGACTGGACAGTTTCACACTCGTTGTTGTGCTGGGTACGATTTGTGTTCTGACCGGATCGGGATTCGGCATTGGTTGGTGGCGTTATCGTACCGAGCCCGCCCTTGGTCATGCCACGACTGCGTTCGGCCTGACTGCGCTGGGGTGTTTTCTGTACCTCGCCCGAGGCCGCATTCCGGATCTGCTGACCATCGATATCGCCAATGCGGCGCTGTTTGCGGCGCTGGCGATCGGCTGGAACGCGATCCGGGCTCAAAATGGACGCCAATGCCTCGTCTGGCCGCTGGTCTTGTCTTGTGGTCTTTGGCTGGCATTGTGCCGCTTTCCTCCTTTCTATGCCGATACCACGCTGCGCACAGCGGCGGCATCGCTCCTTATCGCCGGGTTGTCGCTCGGCTGCCTTTTCGAATTCATGCGACTGAAAAATGGCGCGAGGCCCATTCGCATGCTGTTGCTTGTGGCTTGCGCGGGCAATGCCGCCGGCTTCCTGTTGCGCGGCATCTACAGCTTGCTGGCGTGGTATTCGGGGGGCAGCATCGCCGACAACATCTGGGTGAGCCTTGCATTGCTGGGGGCGCTGATCTTCATCTGCGCGTTGGTGCTGGGCAGCCTCTGGCTCTGGCAAGAGCGGGTCTTCGGACAATTGCAACACGAGGTTGAGGTCGATCCGTTGACCGGCATCTTGAACCGTCGTGCTTTCGAACGGGGGGCGGTGGAGCTGTTGAAGGGGAGCCGGGCGGACAGGGAAACCCTGTCACTGCTTCTGATCGATATCGATCATTTCAAGTTGGTCAACGACCAGTTCGGGCATCTTGCCGGCGACCTCGTGCTGCGTATCTTTGCCGACGCGGTGGGGGATGAGTTGCGCAAGATGGACCTCTTCGGGCGCTTCGGCGGGGAGGAATTCGTCGTGCTGCTGCGCGGGGCGGATCTCGACGACGCGTTGCAGGTGGCGGAAAAGCTGCGCGTGAGAATTTCGAGGCTGGCTGTCCCGTGGCAGGACGTCCTCATCCGGCTGACCGTCAGCATCGGCGTTGCCGCGGCGCAGGAGCGCGCCACGACGCTGTTCGATCTGATCGGACGCGCCGATCGCGGGCTCTACAGCGCCAAGGGGAGCGGGCGCAACCGGGTGGTGATCGCCGCTCGATCCTGAGGGTTGACCCTGTGAAAGAGACCGGACCGGTTTGCTTCTCCCTTTTTGTTTTTGCGACACTCTTTTCTCGCGGAGCCGCGCGCCCCATGTGGAGACCGACGGGGCGCTAACCTTTTGAACGAAGGTTGGCCTGACATGGTTTGCGAGGCGGGGCGGCATCGCATACACATGGAGTCGGACAATGGAGCGGCTTGAAGCGCCGCGCCTTTAATCAATGGAGCCTATCCAGCGCATGAGCACTTATTTCACGTCGGTTCCTCCCCACCTCGATGACGAGGAAGAAGACGAGGAAAAGACCAAGACGCCAGGGTCGATCCAGGTCGACAAGCATCTTTTCGATTCGCGCACGGTTCTCATTACCGGCCAGATTTCCCAGGAGCTGGCACGCGACGTGTGCGCGCGTCTGCTTGCGATGGCGCAGGTTTCAGACGATCCGATCAATGTGATCGTGTCCTCGCCCGGCGGGCATGTGGAATCCGGCGACATGATCCACGACACCATCCGCTTCATCGCGCCCAAGGTGCGCATGCTCGGCATGGGGTGGGTGGCGAGCGCGGGTGCGCTCATCTATGTCGCGGTGCCCACGGAGGATCGCTACTGCACGCCGAACACGCGCTTCCTTCTGCATCAACCCTCCGGTGGCGCAGGTGGCCCTGCGACGGATATCGAGATCCAGGCGCGCGAGATGCTGCGCATGCGCGACCGTCTCAACAAGATCTTCTCGATTGCCACCGGCCAGCCGGTCGAGCGGATCGACAAGGACACGGATCGCGACTACTGGATGTCGCCGGAGGAGGCCATCGAATACGGTCTTGTCGGCAAGATTGTGAGTACGGTTTCCGACCTCGGCTGAAGCGGCGCTCGTCAATGATGCGTGACATGAACGCGCGGCGGGATCTGCCCGCCGCGGCAAGGCGATGCGTTCGTGCGCTTGTCACGGTCGCCCTTGCTCTTTTCTCTCCCGCCGTCCTTGCCCAGTCGCACTACTACCAGAGCTATCGGGCGCTCTCCGATCTCGTGGTCAATGTGGAGATGGATCCGAATTCACAGGTCGCCGGGCGGGTGCGCGCGGGAACGGGCGGGATTCGCCTGAACTGGTGCGAGCCGGATATTCCGGCCGGGCAGTGGGCCGGGGCCGACGTGACCGCGCGGCGTCAGTTGCTTGCCGGGCGCTGGTGCGAAGTCGATACTGGCACGATCGTCGGTAACGTCCGCTCTGATCTGCTGGCACCGGAATGATCGCCAGAGCAGGATAACGCTACGTGAACGAGCGGCGGGCAGCCGGTTTCCGGCTGCCCGTTTTCGCGTTACGCCAGCTGCCGCTCCAGAACGTAGTCCCGCACCAGTTCGATCACCGCCTGCGCTTCCCGGCGAAGCGTCGCGTCGATTGCGTTTGCCTGGAGTGCTGTCTGGAAATGGCAGGCGAAGCGGTTGTAGTGATGATCGCTCGCCAGCAGCGCCCTGAAGTCGGATCTGATCGAGGCCCCCTCGTAGAAGGGCGAGCCGCCAAAAATGAAAACGAGCAGGGAATTCAGGCGATCGATCACCCAGGGGTGATCGATACGGTCCAGTTCTTCCGCGAGAATGTCGTCGTGGCGCATCAAGTCGAAAATTACATATGTGAAACGTTCGATATTCTCGCGCCCGCCCAGTCTGAGATAGAGCGTCGTCATTGCCGCACCCCGGAAATTGAATAATGCCCGCAGCCCTGCGAAGCTAAACACTTCCGCGCAAACACGACTGTGACTAATCTCACGTTTTGTACGTATTCGATGCTGCACGAGGCGAGGCTTGCAGCCTGGAGCCGATATTTCAGCCTTTTGAGTCAATGTGTTGGGTGGTTGCCGCGGTTCGCGCCGCGGAAAAGAATTGCCGCCGCAAGAGCACCACGAGCACGCAGGTGGTGCCGGCGATGAAGGGGATAGGTCCGGCGAACCAGCACAGGAACCCGACGGCAAAGAAGAAGGCGCGCTGGCCGCGGCTGAAATGTCGCCCGGCGAGCACGTTGAGGTCGCCGGCTCGCGCCACCAGTGCCCGTGCTTCGGGCGATGGCTCCTTTTCCTCGTTCGGCACCGCGCCGACCATGATCGAACAATAGTTGAAGAGCCGGTAGGACCAGCCGAACTTGAAGAAGGCGTAGGCGGCGATCAGCAGCAGGCCGAGCACCTTGGCCTCCCATTCGGCGCGGGTCGTGGCGATGGCGAGCGGCAGATCGGCATAGACCGCCAGTGCCAGGTCCGTGGCATTGAGAAGCGCGAAACAGGCGCCCAGCGCCAGCAGCGAGGTGGATGCAAAGAACGCGGTGCCCTGCTGCAGGCCCGACATGATCTGCGCGTCGATCATCCGCAACGGGCGGGCCAGCATCGCGTGCATCCATTGATGGCGGTAGCTGTCCATGGCATGGGAGAGGCTGGATGTTTTCCAGCGGCTGCGTTCCACCAGCCAGTTATAGCCGAGCCAGGAACAGGTAAACCAGGCGAGGGCTGCAAGATCGAGCGGCAGGAAAAGCATGATGACGTTCCGTGTCGTCGGTGACGAGGCCGAACGCACAGCATAGGGCGGACGAAGATCGACGCCTAGCGTTGCGTGAATGATGGTGACAAATCATCACCTTAAGAGCCAAAAGCACGGGCGGCGTCCGACAATTCTCCACCCACTCCACAGGTCGGGATTCTTCGCTCTTGCACAGAGGTTACCAAGTCGTTAAATGGGCGTGGCTTCGCGGTGCATCGGTGCGGTTTTTCCAAACGGGCCGGCATCGCCCTGTTCAGAAATTAGGAGTTCCATGGACGATCACGTACAGAAGTCCTGCTGGGGGTTCATGACCTGGACGGTCCTGACCCTTGGAGGCGCTATGTTGCTCGTCTACCTGTTTGGTGGATTCGACCCGGCGGTGACGACACTTGCCGTGAAATAAGCCGGCCGCCGGCATGGTGAAATTCGAAAGGGGCGCGGGCCGGACCGCGCCCCTTTTGCGTTTGACGGGCGGGTTCTCATCGGCCGGGAAGGCCGCGCATTCGCTCGCCGGTGCAGGGCGTGCCGCCCACGGAGCGAACCTCTTAAGACAAAACCCCCTTGTGAATCCGGACGAGGCGCACGAAACTCCGCGCGCACAAAACGGCACCAAGGGGAGGACGCCGATGGCGATGAAAAAGGGATACCGTCAGCTCGTGGACGAGGCGGAGGCGGAGATCGTCACGTTGCCTGTGGAGGAAGCGATCGCGCTTCACGGCGACGCGGAAACGGTCTTTGTCGATCTGCGCGATGTCCGCGAACTCGATCGGCAGGGGCGCGTGCCCGGTGCGGTGCATGCGCCGCGCGGGATGCTGGAATTCTGGATCGATCCCGACAGCCCCTATCACCGGACCATTTTCGCCGAACCCAAGCGTTTCGTCTTCTTTTGTGCCGCGGGCTGGCGTTCGGCGCTGGCAACCAAGACCGCGAAGGACATGGGCCTCGAAAACGTCGCGCATATCGAGGGCGGCTTCGGCGCCTGGCGGGATGCGGGGGGCTCCGTTGAGCTGCCACAAGAGAAGGTCTAAGTCTCTTGCCGGGTGATCATGAAGGAGTGTCGAGTTTGAAGATTGTTATCGGCAACAGGAACTATTCGACCTGGTCGCTGCGCGGCTGGCTCGCGTTGAAGCAGACAGGGGCCGATTTCGAGGAAGTGGTGATCCCGCTCGACACGCCTGAGACGCATGCGGCCATCCTTTCCCATTCGGCCGCCGGCCGCGTGCCGGTGCTGATTGATGGAGATGTCACCGTCTGGGACAGTCTGGCGATCATCGAATATCTTGCGGAGCTTTTTCCGCAGGCCGGGTTGTGGCCGCAGGAACAGGCTGCGCGCGCCCACGCCCGCGCGATCGTGGCGGAGATGCATTCCGGCTTCGCTGCGCTTCGCGGTCATTACCCGATGAATATCCGGCGCACGCCCGCCGCTCGGCCCGAGGATGCGGCGGTGGAGGCCGACGTGGCGCGGGTCATGGCGATCTGGAACGAGACGCGGGCGCGTTTCGGCCAGGGTGGAGATTTTCTCTATGGAGCCTTTTCCGCCGCCGATGCGTTCTATGCGCCCGTAGTCAGCCGCTTTGTCACCTATGAGGTGGCCGTGGATGCGGCGGCGCGCGCCTACATGGAGGCGGTGATGGCCCATCCGGCCATGGCCGAGTGGTGCGCGGCCGGACTGGCGGAGACATGGATCGTGCCGGCCGACGAGGTCGACTGACCGCCATTTTATCCATCCTTTCATTTATTGTCAGACATGTGGGGGAGTATTGTCGTGGCGCTGCTGAAATCCGGAATTTCTCCGTCTTCCGATCTCTATCGCAACCAGGCGGCGGAGATGGGAGCGCTCATCGAGGATCTGCGCGCGCGACGCGAGACGGCGGCGCTCGGCGGTCCTGAGCGGGCGCGCGAGCGTCACGTGGGGCGGGGAAAGCTGTTGCCGCGCGAGCGCGTCACGCGGCTCATCGATCCCGGTGCGCCGTTTCTGGAGCTGTCGCCGCTGGCCGCCAACGACATGTATGACGCCGCGATCCACGGGGCCGGGCTGATCACGGGCGTTGGTCGGGTTTCGGGTCGCGAGTGCATGATCGTGTGCAACGATGCCACCATCAAGGGCGGCACCTACTATCCGATGACGGTGAAGAAGCACCTGCGGGCCCAGGAAATCGCACGCGAAAACCGCCTGCCGTGCATCTATCTGGTCGATTCCGGCGGGGCCAATCTGCCGAACCAGACCGATGTCTTTCCCGACAAGGAACATTTCGGCCGCATCTTCTACAATCAGGCCACCATGTCGGCGATGGGCATTCCGCAGATCGCGGTGGTTATGGGCTCGTGTACCGCGGGGGGCGCCTATGTGCCGGCCATGTCGGACGAAACCATCATCGTGCGCCGGCAGGGTACGATTTTTCTTGCCGGCCCGCCGCTGGTGAAGGCGGCGACGGGAGAAGAGGTCTCGGCGGAGGATCTCGGCGGGGCGGATGTGCATGCGCGCGTTTCCGGCGTCGCGGATCATTACGCGGTGGATGACGATCAGGCGCTCGCCATGGCGCGCCGCGCGGTTGCCAACCTGAACACCGTGAAGCAGGCGGAGATCGACCTCGCCGTGCCGTGCGATCCGCTCTACGACACCGCCGAGCTTGACGGCGTGGTGCCGGCGGATCTGCGCAAACAGTACGACATTCGTGAGGTGATCGCGCGGCTGGTCGACGGATCGGAGTTCCACGAGTTCAAGAAGCTTTATGGCACGACGCTGGTGACCGGGTTTGCGAGAATTTTCGGAATGCCGGTCGGAATCGTTGCCAATAACGGCATCCTTTTCTCTGAATCGGCCCTTAAGGGCGCGCATTTCGTGGAGTTGTGCTGCCAACGGCGCATTCCGCTTCTCTTTTTGCAAAACATCACCGGGTTCATGGTGGGGCGCGAATACGAGGCGGGAGGGATCGCCAAGGACGGCGCCAAGCTTGTCACTGCCGTCGCTTGCGCGAAGGTGCCGAAAATTACCGTCATCGTCGGCGGCTCCTACGGCGCGGGAAATTATGGGATGTGCGGACGCGCCTACTCCCCGCGCTTCCTGTTCATGTGGCCGAATGCGCGGATTTCCGTGATGGGAGGGGAGCAGGCCGCTTCGGTGCTCGCCACCGTCAAGCGCGACAATATCGAGGCGGAAGGGGGCGTCTGGAGTGCCGAGGACGAGAATGCCTTCAAGACGCCGATCCGGGAGCTCTACGAGGCGGAGGGCCATCCCTACCACGCCACGGCCCGCCTGTGGGACGACGGCATCATCGCCCCTTCGGAGACGCGCCGGGTGCTCGGCCTTGCCTTTTCCGCGACGCTCAACGCCCCAATTGAAGAGACTCCATTCGGAGTATTCCGTATGTAGTTCCTCTTTCCTTTAACTGTCTGGTATAATTACATAGTAATAAATAGCAAAGTTTGGGAGTTATCAGAGAATTACAAATTGAGAGATTTTATTTATCTCCAATTTAACATCCATCCGTTATCCGGTCAGAAAGACAAGATTCATCTCGGATCGGAAAAGCGATGCACTCTGGACATTTCATCAAAGAGAATGTCAAGGATACTGCACTGGTCCCTGCGCTCCTGAGTTCCATCCATCAGGGCATCGCGCTGATGGATGGCGACCTGAATTTGCTGGTGTTCAGTCGGCGCGCGAAGGATCTGCTTGACCTGCCCGAGGCGTTGTTCGAGTCCGATCCGAACCTGGCCGATCTCATTCGTTATTTCGCGCAGCGGGGAGACTACGGGCCCGGCGATGTCGAGGGATTCGTTTCGAGCATAACCGGCGCCGCCAGGAGGGACGAGATCGCGGCCTTCGACCGTGCGCTTCCCGACGGCCGGATGCTGAAGGTTCAGGTGACGCCGCTTCCCGATGGCGGACAGGTGACTGTCTATTCCGATATAACGGATTACCGGGCGGTCGAAACGCGGCTGGAGGAAAACCAGAGCCGGCTGGTGGAGACCCTTCGCAGTCGATCGCGTGAACTTGAGGAAAGCCGCGACCTTCTTTCCTCCGCCGTCGATGCCATTCCCGATGCGCTGGTGATGATCGACAGCGAAGGACGACTGACGCTCGCCAATTCCAACATGAAGTCCCTTTTCCCGTTGATCGACGTGCACCTCGATCAACGTTCGCACCTGAAGGAGGCGTTTCCTTTCGAGTGGAGCGAGGCGCAGGACTTGCGGGAATTCCTCTCCGAGGTTTCCGGGCAGAGCGACCGGCGCATGTTCGGCCGATGGTTCCGCATCCAGGTCTCCAGCATCGCAACCGGCGGGTACGTCGTCGTCTTCTCCGATATCTCCGACCTGAAGGAACAGCACAAGAAGCTGCGGGCCCATGCGGATCAGCTCGTGAAGCATCTGCGCAAGGAGAAACGGCTGAACGAGATGCAGCGGCAGTTCGTTTCCATGGCGTCACACGAATTCCGCACGCCGCTGGCGATCATCGATGGTGCCGCCCAGCGCCTCCATCGTCGCTTCGAACAACTGGATCCAGATGCCGTGCGCGAGCGGCTGGACAACATGCGCGAGGCGGTTCGACGGATCAATTATCTGATCGAACGCTTCATCGACTTCGCCGTTTCGCAGGACGGGGCGCTGGAAATCGTGCCTCAGCCGAATGCGCTTCTGCCAGTCGTCAGGACTGTGTGCGAGCAGCAGCAGCAGGGGAACAAGACCCATCAGGTCGTTCTGAGCGAATCCGTGGGCGACCTGCTTGTGAATTTCGACAGGCGGATGATCGAACAATGCCTGATGAATGTCATCGGCAACGCGATCAAGTACTCGCCGGGCAAGGACAAGGTGCTGGTTGATCTGCATCGCGAGAACAACAGCGTATGCATCGACGTGACGGATTTTGGCGTCGGGATACCGAAAAACGAGATCAAGAAGGTATTCGGCCGGTTCTACCGGGCCTCGACATCGAGCGGCATTCCCGGCACGGGAATCGGCCTCAACCTCACTGAAATGATCGTCGTGCGCCACAAGGGGCGGATGTCGGTCACAAGTGAGGTGGGCAAGGGGAGCACGGTAACGCTGCGCCTGCCTTTGCACCAGAGCGAGGTTCCTTCCGCACCGGCCGGGGCAGGGCAGGGCGGGACGGAACAAGCGGATGATCGACCGGCAGTGGAAGCAGAGCGCGAGGAGGCGCCGCCTGCGCCGCCCCTCGGGCTTGCCGGTTGAGAGGCGCGGGCCCTTGAGCAGAGAGCCCTTGAGGAAGGGCGGAACGGCTATTTCGAGCGAGGCTGATTGCTATGACTGGTGAGATCAACATCCTGTGCGTTGAAGACGAGGGGCTGCTGCTTGGCGACCTGATCGGGGAGTTGCAGGATTCCGGCTATGGCGCGGTGGCGGCCCGCAATGGTCGTGAGGCGCTGGACATTCTCCAGACAATGAAGCCCGATATCATCCTGTGCGATATCATGATGCCGGAGATGGATGGCCCGGCATTGCTGAAAAAGATCCGCTCCACCATGCCGGCGCTCGATCAGGTGCCGTTCATTTTTCTGACGGCGCGGTCCGCGCGCGAGGACGTGATCGAAGGCAAGAAGCTCGGCTCCGACGACTACCTGACCAAGCCGGTGGATTACGACATGCTGATCGCGACGATCGAGTCGCGGATCGCTGGCGTTCGCCGGATGGCGGAGCATTCGCGCCAGCAACTGGCCAAGCTCTACAAGGCCTACAAGGCGACACAGAAGGAAAAGCCGCCGATCAGAGTGTCCATCGTGGCCTCGAACACCAAGGCGATCGCGCCGATCAGTTCCGCGCTGAGCGAGGTGGGGTGCACGGTGACACTGATCTCCGAGGATACGTTGCACGCCAACACGTTCGCCGAACACAGCTACGACGTGACCTTCCTTGTCTATTCCAAGAAAGTGCATTACCTCCTGCAATATCTGGAGAATTCGGCTCACAAGAACAAGGCGGCCAAAATGGTGGTGCTGGTTCCGCCGAACATGAACGCGAACACCAAGGAGGCGTTGGCGGAACTTGGTGTCGACGGGTGCATCGAATTCCCGTTCCGTCCCGTGGAGATCTTCAAGGTGATCATGGACAAGCTTTCCCAGCGCCCCGGCAACGGGAAGAAGGTCATGACGTCACTTGCCTGAGCGGTGCGCGGCGCTGACGTGACGGTCTTCAGATAAAAGCTGTCGCGCCACGGGCGACCACATAGACGCCGACGCAGATCACAACCGCGGAGAAAACGCGGGTCAAGGTGCGTTTGCCCTTCCCCATGCGGCCGGCCGCCCAGGTGCCGATGAGCCCTCCGGCAATGCCGCCCGCGATGAACTGCAGCGCGAGAGCCCAGTCCACCAACCCCGATAGCGCGTAGTTCGATGCGGTGGTCAGCCCGAAGGTGGTGACGGCGACGAGCGAGGAGCCGACCGCGTTCAAGATCGGCATGGCAGTCGCCGCGATCAGTCCCGGCACGATCAGAAACCCGCCGCCGATGCCGAAAAAGCCCGACAGAAGCCCCACACCGAAGGCGGTGATAATGAGGCGCGGCAGCAGGCGCCGGGCGGAGGTGCGATCAAGATGGACATCCGGGTCGTCATGGCTGGCGGGGCGGCGCAGCATCGAGATGCCGACGACGATCATGATCACGCCGAACAGCGCGAGCAGCCCATCGCCATTGACCGCCTTGCCCACGGTAGAGCCGACGGCGGCCCCGACGAGACCGCTTGCCGCAAATACCAGCGCGCAGGGCCATTTGACCGTGCCCGCGCGGGCATGTCCGGCAAGGCCTGCGGCCGCGTTCACTGCAACGGCGAGCGCGCTGGTGCCGATGGCGATGTGGGGGGAGGGGACTCCGACGACATAGACCAGCAGCGGCACGGCCAGCACCGAGCCGCCGCCGCCGATCAGCCCGAGCGACAGCCCGACGAGGGCGCCGCTGGCAAGCGCTGTGATCATCCGAACTGGCCGATGCCGGTGGCGCCGGGCAGGCGCGGCTTGTTGCGGTTCCACGGAAGCAGCGAGACGAAGAAGGCCATCGGGCAGAAGTTTGTCGTGCCGGAGAAGAGCAGCCCCGCGCCGACGAGCAGCGACAGCAGGTGCCAGGCAGGCGCCACATAGGTGCCGAGCACGAAGCCGGCGATGGCGAGAACGCCGGCCACCATCAGCGCCTGGCGCAGGATGGAGACGGGTTGGCGCTCCTGGCGCTCCACCGGCAGGCCGGCGCGCTTCCATGCGCCGAGACCACCTTCCAGCACATAGGCCTCGCAGTCGGTGCAACCGGCGAGTACGGGGCTGTTCGCGTTCGTCCGCGCTCCCGTGGCGCACAGAAAGATGACCTTGCCCGAGTTGCTCGTAACCGGTTTCGCCTCGCGCATCTTCGACATCGGATGGAGCATCGAACCGGGAATGCGTTCGCGGTCGAACTCGCACGGTTCGCGCACGTCGATCAGCAGCGCGCCGGCTTCCACCATTGTTTGCGCCTTGCGGGCATCGATCGATTTCAGGCTCATGATCGGGGTCCTTATTGTCATCGCGGTCCGGTTTCGGGAGGGGACGGAGCGCGGAACGTGTCGGGTTTTCGTGGGGTGATCGGGCGCCGGCGGAACGGATGGCGCGGCTTCGCGTCAGGCCTCGCAGAAGACATCCTTGAGCAGCAGCAGGATGCGCTCGGCGGCCGGGTTCTCGATACGGTAGTAGAGCGTCTGGCCATCGCGCCGGAACGTGACGAGTCCTTCCGCCCGCATCTTCGCCAGATGCTGGGAAAGCGCCGACTGACCCAAGCCAACCGCCTTGGAGAGGGCGGTGACGGAAGCCTCGCTTTGAGCCAGTTCGCACAGGATCTGCAGCCGGCTCTCGCTGGCGAGCAGTTTCAGCAGACGGGCCGCATCGCCGGCACGCGCGGAAAGGTCATCCGGATCGCTCAAGGGGCGCATCGCTTCCATCCTCGACGAAGTGATATATTAGATGTTGCTAACATTAGAATGTGTGAATATATTTGTCAAGAACGAGCGAACGATGCTCCGTGACAAACGTTCCTCGCATGGGGGTGGGCCGAACCTATCCGGACGCGGCTCCCTGACACGAATACGGCCATCAAAGACCGAGGAGAGAACGATGAACGCCCCAGATATTCAGGCATTTTTCGATGAGCCGACGAATACGGTCAGCTATCTCGTCGCCGATCCCGAAAACCGCAAGGCGGCCGTGATCGATCCTGTTCTCGACTACGATCACAAGTCAGGCAAGGCCTCGACGAAGTCGCTCGACGCGATCCTCAAGACTGCGCAAGACAGGGGACTGGAGATCGTCTGGGTGCTGGAGACCCACGCCCACGCCGATCATCTGTCCGGCGCGCCCTACATCAAGCTCAAGACCGGCGCCCCCGTCGCCATCGGCGAGCGCATCCGCGAGGTGCAGAAGATCTTCCGACCCGTCTTCAACGCCGAGGACGTTTCCGGCGACGGATCGGAATTCGATCATCTGTTCACCGACGGCGAGATCTTCGAGATCGGCGCGCTCAAGGGCGAGGTGATCGCCACGCCGGGCCACACGCCGGCCTGCATTTCCTACAGGATCGGTGATGCGGTGTTTGTCGGCGACACGCTGTTCATGCCGGATTTCGGTACCGCGCGGGCGGATTTCCCCGGCGGCGACGCGCGCCAGCTCTACCGCTCCATCCACCGGCTGTTGAGCCTGCCGGAGGCAACGCGGCTGTTCATGTGCCACGACTACAAGGCGCCCGGGCGCGACGAATACGCGTGGGAGACGACGGTGGGCGAGGAGAAGGCGCGCAACATTCACGTGGGCGGGGGAAAGAGCGAGGACGACTACGTCGCCATGCGCGAGGCGCGCGACGCGACACTTGCCGCGCCGAACCTGTTGATGCCCTCCATCCAGGTGAACATGCGTGCAGGCAAGCTGCCGCCGGCGGAGGCAAACGGCGTGACCTACCTCAAGGTGCCCGTAACGCTGGCGGGGTGAAGCTGGCGGGGAAAGAGGCAAGAGCATCGCGATCCCTCCATCGTCATCCCCCGGCTTTGTCCGGGAGATCCAGCGCTTTCCGGGCATGTTGCGACTGGCGGTGGATTGCCCGGACTTCGCCGGGCAATGACGGTGGATAGTTCAGCAACATAACGGGTCGGCCCCACCCGAAAAACGCTTATCCTGACCAAACGTCACTTGCGGGTCTTGCGGTTCCGCTCCCGCTGGGCTTTCCTCTGACGCCAGATCGAGCCCGCATACCGGGCCTAAGGGAACGTTCAGGGGACCTATGCTCACATCGCTTTTGATCGCCAACCGGGGCGAGATCGCCTGCCGGATCATCAAGACTGCGCGCCGGCTGGGGCTGCGCACGATCGCGGTCTATTCGCAGGCCGATCGTGACGCGCTGCATGTACGGCTTGCCGACGAGGCTGTCGCGATCGGTCCCGCCCCGGCGTCCGAATCCTATCTCGATATCGAAAAGATCCTTGCGGCCGCGCGCCAGAGCGGGGCGGAGGCGATCCATCCGGGCTACGGGTTCCTTTCCGAGAACGCGGGATTTGCGGAAGCCTGCGAGCGCGCGGGCATCGTCTTCGTCGGGCCTCCGGCCTCCGCCATCCGCGCCATGGGGCTGAAGGACGGGGCCAAGGCGCTGATGGAGAAGGCCGGCGTGCCGGTGGTGCCGGGCTATCATGGCGACCTTCAGGATCCGCAGTTCCTGCGCCAGAAAGCCTATGAGATCGGCTATCCGGTGCTGATCAAGGCTGTCGCGGGTGGCGGCGGCAAGGGCATGCGCCGCGTTGACAAGGTCATCGAATTCGATGACGCGCTGACCTCGGCCAAGCGCGAGGCGCAGAACGCCTTCGGCGATCCGCGCGTGCTGATCGAGAAATTCGTGACCAATCCCCGCCATGTCGAGATCCAGGTCTTCGCCGACGGTCACGGCAACGCGGTGCACCTTTTCGAGCGTGACTGTTCGGCCCAGCGCCGCCATCAGAAGGTGATCGAGGAGGCGCCCGCGCCCGGTATGAGCGAGGAGGTGCGCAAGGCGATGGGCGACGCCGCGGTCGCCGCCGCGCTTGCCGTCGGCTATGTGGGCGCGGGCACGGTGGAGTTCATCGCGGACGGGTCAAAGGGGCTGAGACCCGACGGCTTCTGGTTCATGGAAATGAACACGCGGCTCCAGGTGGAGCATCCGGTAACCGAACTCGTCACCGGTACCGATCTCGTCGAATGGCAGTTCAAGGTCGCGTCCGGCGAGCCCTTGCCGATGGAACAGAAGCACCTCGTGCTTCACGGACATGCGGTGGAAGTGCGCCTTTATGCGGAGGATCCCGACAACGGGTTCCTGCCCTCGACCGGGCGGCTCGATCTGTTGAGGCTTCCCGAGGGCGAAGGCATCCGCGTCGATACGGGAGTGGAGCAGGGGGCGGAGGTCTCGCCGTTCTACGACCCGATGATCGCCAAGGTGATCGCTCATGGAAGCACCCGGGCGGAGGCTCTCGACCGGCTGTCCGGAGCGCTCGCACGCACGGCCGTTGCCGGCCCACAATGCAATCTGGCCTTCCTGCGCGCGCTCGTCGATCACCCGGCTGTGCGCGCGGGCGGTTTCGATACGGGGCTGATCGACCGGGAAATCGCCACGCTCACAGGCGCAGAAGTCTCGCAGGCGGCGATCGAGGCGGCGCTTTCGCTGCTGGTCGGGTCGCAGGAGAAGACGGCGCAGCCGGGTGAATGGCGCGATCCCTGGTCTGTGTGCGATGCCTTCCAGCTCTCCGGGGACAGGGAGGTTGGCGTTCGTGTGGAGGTCAATGGCGAGGAACGCGAGATGCGGCTGCGCTGGCATGGCGGAGCGCTGGAGCGCTCGGGCATGGCAGATGCGGACGTCGTGCGTGTTGCCGGCGGGGTTGTCGCGCTGGAGGCCGGGCGCGCGGTCAAGGTGGCGCTTGCCGACAGCCTGCTGCGCGAGGCGGAGGACGACAGCGGGCACGCCGCCGTCACAGCGCCGATGCATGGCAAGGTCATCGCGGTCTTCGTCGAGGAAGGTGCCGAGGTCGCGCGTGGCGACCGGCTCTTCATCGTCGAGGCGATGAAGATGGAACATGCGGTCACGTCGCCGCGCGACGGGCGGGTGGAGCGCGTCCAGGCGAGTGAGGGCGATCAGGTCGAGCAGGGGGCGGCGATTGTCCTGCTGGAGGAACTGGTGATGGAGGAGGCTGGCTGAGGCGGTGCTGTGAATAACGCCCGGCCGGCTTTGACTGGGAGCCGACAGCTGCTAAATCAGCCCCATGACCCTCCATCTCGTCAAACTCTGTGTCGGCGTCGATTCCGTGGAAGACCTTCAGGCCTGGATCGACTTTTCGCGTGATGAGGCGCGTGAAGCGGGCCGTGAATGGGAGCGCATCCATGTCACCCGCATGGTGCCGTCGCGGCGCGAGGAGATCCTGGATGGCGGTTCGCTCTACTGGGTGATCAAGGGCCAGGTTCAGGTGCGCTCGCCATTGACTGACATTCGCCCCTTCACCGATGCGTCTGGCGTGAAGCGGTGCGAACTCGTCATGGAGCCGCTTCTCGTGCGAACCGAGACGCAGCCGCGCCGCCCGTTCCAGGGCTGGCGCTATCTCAAGCCGGAGGATGCGCCGCGAGACGCGCACACCGTTTCCGACGCGCCCGACATGCCTGCGGAGATGCGCCGCCAACTGGCCGAGCTGGGACTGCTGTAGGACGGGAATTCAGATATCGCGGGGGTGGGGCACCGGCACTGCGCGCATTGCCAGGCCGCCCGTTTCCTCAGATACCCGGCGCGACCGCCATGTTGTCGATCAGACGCGTCGTGCCGATCCGGGCCGCGACCAGAAGGCGGCGAGGCTTGCCGGGCTGCGGGGTGGCCAGAGTGTCCGCGTCGCACAGAGAGAGATAGTCCACCTCGAAGCCCTCATGCTGGAGCGCCGCACGGCCGTCGGCGAGCGCGGTCTCCGCCGGGGCTCCGGCTTCAAGTGCCACCACCACATGTCGCAAGACTGCCGGAAGCCGGCTCGCGCTGTGCCGGGCGGGAGCATCCAGATAGGCGTTGCGGGAGGACAGGGCGAGATCATCGGCCTCGCGTACGGTCGGGCGGCCGACGATCTCCGTGCCGATGTTGAGATCGCGGCTGAGCCGCTTGACCACGAGAAGCTGCTGGTAGTCCTTTTCGCCGAAGAAGGCATGGTGCGGCCGTGCCGCGAGCAGCAGCTTCGTCACCACGGTGGCGACGCCGGCGAAGAAATGCGGGCGGAAATCGGTCTCCAGTCCGCTCGCCGGGCCGTCCACGGTTATGGTGGTCGCAAACCCTTCCGGATACATCTCCGCCGCATTGGGAGCGAAGACGACCTCCACGCCGCGTCCCGTCAGCTTTTCCACGTCGGAGGCTTCTGTTCGCGGATAGGCGTCGAAATCCTCGCCGGGGCCGAACTGAGTCGGATTGACGAAGATCGACACGACGACGGCGTCGGCCTTCGCGGCGGCGGCTTCGACGAGGGACAGGTGTCCGGCATGGAGGGCGCCCATGGTGGGAACCATGGCGATGCTTCGGCCGTCCATGCGGCAGCTGTCGGACCAAGCCTGAAGGTCTTTGGTGGTGCGAATGAGGCGGGGTGTTGCCGGGGCCGTCACGGGCTCTCTCCGGATCGTTCATGGGGATCGGTATTGGTGCGCAGGGGTCTAGCAGAGCGCAGGTGGGAATGCACTATCGTTGAGCAGCGGAACGACAATTGCGCATCGCGGCAGTGCAAAAGAGCCTGATTTCTTGCGGGGAGCGGTACGGCACTCCAAATTGGGGCCAAGGCACGATGAGCGAGGAGGATCCACAGCATGGCCGAGGAGAAAACGCCGACACGGCGCGAGGCCGGTACGACGCCGGAGGTTCGGCAGCGCTCCAGCCGTGGCGAGATCGACGCTTTCCTTGAGCAGACGCGGGCGCTGGCGTTGGAACAGCCGGCTTCTGCAGCGGGAAGAGGACGGCTGATCTTCGCTCTCGATGCCACGATGAGCCGGCAGCCGACGTGGGATCGTGCGTGTGCCATTCAGGGCGACATGTTCGAGGTCACCGCCGCCATTGGCGGGCTCGATGTGCAACTCGTCTATTTCCGGGGCCTGGGCGAATGCAGGGCGAGCAAGTGGGCGGGCGACGCCGGCAAGCTCGGCGCGCTGATGAGCCGGATCGACTGCCGTGGCGGACATACGCAGATCCGTAAGGTGCTGCGTCATGCGATCAACGAGACGCGGACGCGCAAGGTTCAAGCGCTTGTCTATGTGGGCGATTGCATGGAGGAAAAGGCCGACGACCTGTGCGCGCTCGCCGGAGAACTCGGGCTGCTGGGCGTGCCGGCCTTCCTGTTTCAGGAAGGTGCCGAACCAGCGGCGGAAGCGACCTTTCGCGAGATCGCGCGGCTGACGGGCGGCGCCTTCTGTCGGTTTTCCACGGCTTCGGCAAAGGAGCTGCGCGAGCTTTTGAGCGCCGTCGCGACCTATGCGGCCGGCGGAAGGGCGGCGCTGGAGGATCTCGGCAAACGCGGTGACACGGGCGCGCGCGCACTCATCGGCCAGATGCGGAGCTAAATGGGAATGGCCTTTTTTCTGATTGGCGCCGTGCTCTTGCTGCTGGGCCTGCTGTTTGCCAATTCCTTCGCCGCCGCAGATCCGGCCCGGCTCGCCTTCTGGGTGCGCATGGCGGGCGGCGTGCTGTTATTGACGGTGGCGGCCATATTCGCGTTCAGCGGACGGCTGGCGTTTGCCCTGCCCATCGGGGCGCTCGCATTGTCGGTGCTTGGTTGGCGCAGTGTTGCCGGTTTTGGCCGGACACGCTCGCGGCCATCGCCGGGCAAGCGCTCGACGGTGCGTTCGGCCATGCTGGAAATGGAACTCGATCACGATTCGGGTGATTTGAGCGGCCGGGTGATCGCGGGGGCCTTCGACGGGCGGGATCTCGACGCGCTGACGCGCGACGAGACACTGGCTTTGTGGCAGGAGAGCGCGGGAGACGGCGAGAGCCGCGCCCTACTCGAAGCTTATCTCGACCGCCGGCATCCCGGATGGCGTGTAGACTTCGAGGCGGATGGAGCAGCGCGGCATGACGGAACGCCGGGCACGGGCCCCATGAGCGAGCAGGAGGCCTATCAGGTGCTTGGGCTTCCGCCCGGCGCCGGGGAGGCGGAAATCCGAGCGGCCCACCGGCGACTCATGCTTCGAATGCACCCCGATCAGGGGGGCTCTACGTTCCTTGCGGCCAAAATCAACGAGGCCAAGGACAGGCTTCTCAGAAATCATGGATCCTCCCGTACGCGAAACTAGCTGGAGGCGGGAAAGCCGGGGCTTTCCAAGAAACGGCCGGAGGACATAACGCTCCGCCGGCCGCAGGCGACAATTCGAACTTCACTGGGTGGCGTAGCAGCCGACCTTTGCGCGCTTGAGGGACTTGCACGCCGCGACCGCGGCATCCTGATTGGGGAAGCCGGCAAAGCGCGCGCGATAGAGTGTCTGGCCACCGCTCTGGATGGCTTCGGTAAAGGGCTTGCGACCCTTGAGGGTGCCAGCAGCCTTCTCCTGCGCCTTCTTCAGCATGGCGAGGGCGCCGGCTTCCGTGGGAGCGGCCGCGATCTGCACATGCCAGCCGGCGGGACGCTCGGGAACCGCTGCGGCGTCGGCCGGGGCGGTGGCAACCGTGATCGTCTTGGCCTTGGGGCCGGGCTTGCCGGTTATCTCGGCCTTGTGCGCAATTGCGTGGGCGCGGGCGATGGCGACATCAATCGCCTTGGGCGCAGGCAGGATGCTGGCCGTCTCGATGGTCGATTCCGCGTCCGCATCGCCTTCCGCGAGAGCCGGCGGCACAAGATCGTCTGTGGCGTCTGTCGTCTCGTCATCAGCCGTGTCGCCAGCCAGGACGGGGGGCAACGGAATCTCCGCGACAACGATGGGAGCGGGGTCCGGATCGCCGGGCTTGGCGGAGGGCAACGGCGCCTTGCGCGCTATGACGATCGAGTCGCGCTTCGATCCGGTGCTGGCCTTGGGCAGGTACTGCGCGATGAGCTGGCGCATCTGGGCATCGCGCGAACGGCCGGTGCGGCCACCGAAGACGACGGCGACGATATGGCGGCCCTTGTCGCGCACGGAGGTGACAAGGTTGAAGCCGGAGGCGCGGATATAGCCGGTCTTGATGCCGTCGACACCCTTCACGCGGCCGAGAAGATGATTGTGGTTGCCATAGCGGCGCCCCTTGTAGGTGAAGACGCGCGTCGAGAAGTACTTGTAGTAGGTCGGGAAGCGCTCCTGAATGGCACGGGCGAGGCGGGCCATGTCGGCCGCCGTCGTGTACTGATTGCTATTCGGCAGACCCGACGCGTTGCGGAACTGGGTGCTGCGCATGCCGAGCTGGTGTGCGGTGCGGGTCATGCGGCGCGCGAAGGCGGGCTCGGACCCTGCGATGTTCTCGCCCACCGTGGCGGCGACATCATTGGCCGATTTGGTCACCAGCGCGCCGATGGCGTCGCGCACCTTGATCGTTTCGCCCGGCCGCAGCCCCACCTTGGACGGCGGCATGCCCGAAGAGTGCCGGGACGCCTTGAGCGGCGTGTTTAGTGACATCCGGCCGGCCTCGAGTTCCTCGAACAGGATGTAGAGCGTCATGATCTTGGTCAGCGACGCGGGATAGCGCCGCGAATTGGCGTGGTTCGAATAGAGAACCTTGCCTGTCTTCGCGTCGACCACGATGCCGGAGTATTTGCTGTTTGCCGAAGCAGGCGGTGCCGCAGCGAGCGTGGCGGCGACGGCGATGCATAGGATCGCCCATGACCTGATCAGCGTCGACAGCGTAGCGGACCGACGGTTACGCGAATGCATGATCGAGACAACCTCATTACCGGCCGGACTTGCTCGGATCCCGGCCTGAACATATTGACGCTTTCGGGCGCACGATGCCACGGCTCCTGTCTGTCCGTGGTACGCTGAATCCAGCGCCCGCCTTGCTTTTCGGCCCTCCCCGCCTGTGCAAGGACCGGACCCGACGGCTCCCTGGCCGCCTTTACGATGTGTCCGTAGCATGAAGAAACGCGGTTACGAATCGGTAAAGCCCGCGAGACAAATTGTGCGGATGCGTCTCGCTTCGGGACGGAGTCTTAAATATTGCAGTGCAATATTCGTATGTTGACATATTTTGTGCAGTGCATATAATGCGCGCTATTGTTGTTGGTACCCGGAAGGTTCCCCGGGGACTTCGTCACTGGTGCAAGTCGAAGATGAGGTTTGGTGAGATGATTAACGGCATTGATGAATTTCAGAAGGCGAGCAAGGAGAGTGTGGATCTGGCGACCAAGAGCTTTGGCGCCGTGTCCAAGGGGCTCCAGGCGATCGCGACCGAGTATGCCGATTTCTCGAAGAAGTCTGTTGAAGAGTCGACCGCTGCCTTTGAAAAGATGATTGCGGCGAAGGCTCCGGACAAGGCGTTCGAAGTTCAGGCGGACTATATGAAGAGCGCCTACGAGAATATGGTCACCGAGTTCAACAAGCTTTCCGAGATGTATCTCGACCTCGGCAAGGAAATCTACAAGCCCTATGAGGGGCTGGCCTCCAAGGCGGCGTCCAAGTAGGCGCCTTAAGGTTTGGCTTCATCTTCGTGACGAAAGCTCACGTTGCGGACCTTTCTCGTGAAGGTGAACAGTTGGATGTGATCGGAGGCCCGGCATGCCGGGCCTCTTTGCGTTGCGGGGATGTGCCTGTGTCCGGCCCCATTTCGAGCCGGCCCTCGCGCACTCTCCATCCCGTGCATGCCGGACTTGGCGGAAACGGTGGGTTCCTCATGCCCCCTCGCGATTTTTCGCGGTGTCGGGGGCTGTTCCTCGTGCGATTTTGATAAAATTGACGCAGCGAATGCGGACAAGCCCCATTGCGCCGACCGGCAAGCGGCTTACAATTCACACAATGTGACCTACATGAAGTGTCGGAGCGGCGGACAGTTGCTCTCGCCAAAGGTGCCGGGTTGCGATGGCCTGGGTGCCGGTTTCGCGGTCTCTGGGTTGCCGGAAGGGGCGCCGGGACGATGTGCCAAATATGTGAACGAGCCGTGCGTCGGCTTCGCACATTCGGAGCGAGGGGCGGTTTTGCTGGCCTTTTCGAGCCGGATTGTTTCGGGGGCGGGTTGCGTTTCTGGGGAGGACGTTCCTCTCCTGCAGTGACGGCCCTGAAAAGGCGACGGTCTCGCCGGCAACGTAACCGCAAGGGACCTGGATCGGGCAAACGCGATTTAGGGGGCTTGTCGAACGAAACTGGTGAACGAAATGTATGGTGACAGGAATGGCGGCTGCTGCCACCGCGCTGTCGCCGGTTGATGAAAGCGGAGCGCCCTGGGTGGCGCTGGTTGGGAACAATGATGCCGGCCGGGTCGTTCCATCTCTGGAAGGCCAAGGCAAACGGCAGGGCTGGTCGGCCACGGGGTCGGCGGCGAGGCAGACCGGACGGGGATGAGTAAAGACAATCGGCGGGATAATGACGGGGACACGGGAACCGTCGTCGTCACCAAGACACGGCCGAAGACCAAACGGCCAAACATGTATCGCGTGCTGATTCTGAACGACGATTACACGCCGATGGAATTCGTCGTGCATGTACTGGAACGGTTCTTTCAGAAGAATCAGGAGGACGCCACCCGCATCATGCTTCACGTTCACCATCACGGGGTCGGGGAGTGCGGCGTGTTCACCTACGAGGTCGCAGAGACCAAGGTGACGCAAGTCATGGATTTCGCGCGCAAACATCAGCATCCGCTGCAATGCGTCATGGAGAAGAAATAAGGGGACCCACGTGCCGTCATTCTCCCGCAGCCTGGAAAAGGCACTGCATCAGGCTCTCGCCTATGCAAACGACCGCAACCAGGAATACGCGACGCTGGAACACCTTCTGCTGTCTCTGATCGACGATCAGGACGCGGCCGCCGTCATGCGGGCGTGCAACGTCGATCTCGACCTCCTGCGCCGCAACCTCATCGAATATATCGACACCGAACTGGAAAACCTCGTCCATGACACGGACGACGATTCCAAGCCCACGGCCGGATTCCAGCGCGTCATCCAGCGCGCCGTGATCCACGTGCAGTCGTCCGGCCGCGAGGAGGTGACCGGCGCCAACGTGCTCGTGGCGATTTTCGCCGAGCGCGAGAGCCACGCGGCCTATTTCCTGCAAGAGCAGGACATGACCCGCTACGACGCGGTCAACTACATTTCGCATGGCATCGCCAAGCGTTCCGGTTCTTCCGAGCACCGTCCGGTGCGCGGTGTGGAGGAGGACGCGGCGACGGTGGAGGATCAGGAGACGTCGAAGAAAAAGACCGATGCCCTGGAAGCCTATTGCGTCAACCTCAACGAGAAGGCACGCAACGGCAAGATCGACCCGCTGATCGGGCGGGACAAGGAAATCCAGCGCACCATTCAGGTTCTTTGCCGGCGCCAGAAGAACAATCCGCTCTTCGTCGGCGACCCCGGCGTGGGCAAGACCGCGATCGCGGAAGGCCTGGCCCGGCGCATCGTCAATGGCGATGTGCCGGAGGTTCTTCGCGATTCGACCATCTTCTCGCTCGACATGGGCGCGCTGCTCGCCGGCACGCGCTATCGCGGCGATTTCGAGGAGCGGCTGAAGCAGGTCGTCAAGGAGATCGAGGACTATCCCGGCGCGATCATGTTCATCGACGAGATCCACACGGTGATCGGCGCGGGCGCGACGTCGGGCGGGGCGATGGATGCCTCCAATCTGCTCAAGCCTGCCCTTGCATCGGGCACGATCCGTTGCGTCGGCTCCACCACCTACAAGGAGTACCGGCAGTTCTTCGAAAAGGACCGGGCGCTTGTCCGCCGCTTCCAGAAGATCGACGTGAACGAGCCGTCGGTGCCCGATACGATCGCGATCCTCAAGGGTCTGAAGCCTTACTTCGAGACCTATCACAAGGTCCGCTACACCAACGACGCGATCAAGACGGCGGTGGAGCTGTCGGCACGCTACATTTCCGACCGCAAGCTGCCGGACAAGGCGATCGACGTGATCGACGAAACCGGCGCCTCGCAGATGCTGCTGCCGGAAAGCCGGCGCCGCAAGACCATCGGCGTGAAGGAGATCGAGTCGACCATCGCGACCATGGCCCGCATCCCGCCGAAATCCGTTTCGCGCGATGACGCGGAGATGCTGTCGGGTCTTTCCGCCTCGCTCAAGCGTGTGGTCTATGGTCAGGATGCGGCGATCGATGCGCTGTCGTCGGCGATCAAGCTGGCGCGGGCGGGCTTGCGCGAACCGGAAAAGCCGATCGGGTCGTATCTCTTTTCCGGACCGACCGGCGTCGGCAAGACCGAAGTCGCCCGTCAGCTCGCCTCCTCGCTGGGTGTGGAGCTGATCCGCTTCGACATGTCGGAATACATGGAGCGTCACACCGTCTCGCGTCTGATCGGTGCGCCTCCGGGCTATGTCGGTTTTGATCAGGGCGGGTTGCTCACCGATGGCGTCGATCAGCATCCGCACTGCGTGCTGCTTCTCGATGAGATCGAGAAGGCGCATCCGGACCTGTTCAATATCCTGCTGCAGGTCATGGATCACGGCAAGCTGACCGACCACAACGGCAAGTCGGTGGATTTCAGGAACGTGATCCTGATCATGACCACCAATGCCGGCGCGGCCGACATGGCGAAGGAAGCGATCGGCTTCGGACGCACCAAGCGCGAAGGCGATGACAAGGAAGCGATCAACCGGCTGTTCTCGCCGGAGTTCCGCAACCGTCTCGACGCGATCATCGCGTTCGGCAATCTGCCGATGGCGGTCGTCTACCAGATCGTCAACAAGTTCGTCATGCAACTGGAGGCGCAGCTGGCCGATCGCGGCGTGACGTTCGAGCTGACCGACGAGGCGGTCAAGTGGCTGGCCGACAAGGGCTATGACCAGCAGATGGGCGCCCGCCCGCTGTCGCGCGTCATCCAAGACAACATCAAGCAGCCGCTGGCTGACGAGGTGCTGTTCGGCAAGCTTCAGAAGGGCGGTACGGTGAAGGTGTCGGTCGAGACGCCGGATGGCGGCAAGCCGGGGCTGAAGCTGGAAGCCATCGAGGATGTGCCTGTCGCGCCGAAGAAACCGGCGGTTGCGAAGAAGCGCAAGACGCCGGCGAAGTCCAAGTCGTCGGGCCCCAAGGGCGGAAGCGGCGGCGCGGATGCCAAGCGCTCGCTGGTGCCAAAGGTGCCGCTGGCGGATTAGCGGGCAACAAAAACTGGATACGAGAAAGGGTCGGCCCGATGGGGCTGGCCCTTTTTTATTCTCGAATGGCTGGCCGCAGGTTCCGTATCAGGCCGCCAGTCGCTCGGCGATCATCAATACGGCTTCCTCGACCGAGGTCATGGCTGTGTCGATGTGCAGGTCCGCATCGAGCCAGGGCGTGTAATCCCTCTCCTGGACCCCTTTCCAGTCGGGGGGCTTGCCGCCGGGGACGTCGAGTGGCCGCGTCTCGATCCTGCGGCGATGCTCTTCCGCGTCGCTGCATGTGACCTCCACGCCGATCATGTCTGCCTCGCCGCGCCGTGCTGCATCGGAGAAGATTGCGCGGGTGAGCGGCCAGGGGTTCACGCAATCGGTGATCGCGTCATGGCCGAGCAGCAGGTTGGACGCGGCGAGGCCCGCGGCGATGTGATAGCCCTCGGGTCCTATGTCGCGCGCGGTGCCGTGGGTGCGTATCGCGGCTTCGATCTCGTCGATCCGCAGGAAGATCGCACCGGTGCGCCTGGACAGCGCGGCCGCGATCGTTGATTTTCCCGTGCCGGGCAGACCTGCGAACGAAACCAGCGTCGCCATCGAAATCTCCTTCGCGTGTTGCACGAACCGCAAGGGCAGGGCCACACTCTAGTAGCATTCCAGCTCTTGTGCGGTGAAGGCAACGAGTTCATGCCATGCGCCCAGCGCATGGGTTTTTGGATTTTCCATGCGTCATGAGGGCTGACCTAACGGCGTTCGCTTGTTAGGTTGCTTGTCACGCATTTAAAAAATTCAAACGGATTCGCCTCTTGTCCGATTTCGATGTCAGCTCTCCGCCGGATCAGCGACTTCCCTCCCATGTCTGGTTCTTCCGCGGGGCGCGCGCCATCGTATCGCTTCCCGCTGTCATCCTGACCGCCGCCTTTATCGGTTATGCGGGACTTGCGCGTGAGAGCGGGTTGACGCTTGGCGAAACGCTGATGCTCACCGGTCTCGTCTGGGCGCTGCCGTCCATCGTTGTGATGACGGGGGCGATTACCTCCGGCATGGGGATTGTGCCGGCCGCGATCGCCGTGGCGCTGGCCTCCGTCAGGCTGATGCCGATGACCGTGGCGCTGCTGCCGATCCTGCGCGAGGAAAATGGCCTCACACCGCGCTGGAAGCTGTTTCTCGCCTCGCATTTCGTGGCAGTGACAGCCTGGGTCTACGCCATGATCCACCTGCCGCATATCCCGCGGGAGGGCAGGCTGCCGTTCTTCATAGGTTTTGGCGCGACGATCTCGGCGTTCGTGTTCTGCGTGACCGGCATCGCCTATCAGCTGGTTGGAGAAATGCCGACCCCGGTTACGGCGGCGCTGTTCTTGCTGACGCCGGTCTATTTCCTGTGCTCGCTGTGGGGCGCGTCGAAGATTTCTTCGGAAAAGGCGGCGATGATCGCGGGGCTGGTGCTCGGGCCGATCTTCTATGTCTATCTGCCGGGGCTTGATCTCCTGTGGACAGGACTTCTCGGCGGCACGCTCGCCTATCTCGGTACCCGGATCGTCCGGGCAGTGCGCCCATGAGCGGCGCCGTCGATGCCTGGTGGTGGCCCTACGTGATGATCGTCGTTGCGGGATGGCTCGCCACCGACGTGTGGCGCTGGATCGGCGTGCTGGTCGCCGGCCGCTTGCGCGAGGACAGCGAGTTTCTCGGCTGGGTCAAGGCGGTGGCGACCGCACTGGTCGCCGGTGTCATCGCCCGGCTGATCCTGTTTCCTTCCGGCGCGCTGGAAGGGGCGCCCCTCTGGCTGAGGCTGGCTGCGGCGTTTTTAGGGTTCGTCGCTTTCCTCGTGATGGGGCAGCGGCTCATTGTCGGTGTGCTGACGGCCGAGGTTCTGCTGATCGCAGGCTGGCTGGCCCTCGGGCTTTGACCGGGCATGCCTTTGACTGGGGATGTCCTTGAACGTGCATGTCCTTGATCGGGCATGGCGGCGGTGAGCGCCGAACGGCGCTCGCGCTCATATGGCCCTGTTCAAGCGGGTCTCATCCAAACGCCTTGCGGATCTGGTCGGCCTGGGAGGCGAGTACGTCCTGATCGCCCATTTCGCCGGTATGCGGGCGCAGGCTCACGCCGGTGAAACGCGGGATGACGTGGGCGTGGGTATGGAACACGGCCTGACCGCCGGCCTCTTCGGAGAACTGCTGGATGGTGCAGCCATCGGCCTCGAAAGCGGCCACGGTGGCGCGGGCCACCTTCTGTACCGTCGCCATCAGCGAGAAGAGGTCATCGGGCGCGATGTCGAATATGTTGCGCGAGGCTGCCTTAGGGACCACCAGAACGTGCCCGTCGCCACGCGGCATGACATCCATGAAGGCCAGGGTGTTGTCGTCTTCATAGACCTTGTGGCAGGGCAACTCGCCGCGCAGGATCTTGGCAAAGACATTCTGGTCGTCATACTCGGGCGTGGTCATGGACCTGGTTCCCATCTCTTGTTGCTGGCTCGCATTGCTGAAATCGTTTTTCCTATAGCCCAGAATCGCATCCGGCAAAACGTGACAGAGGTTGCCGCAAGGGCTGCCAAAAGCTGCGAGACTGATTCAACTTCGTCAAAAACGCGAGTCGTTTCAGGGCTCTTGTCCGGAGGATTCGTCCCGTTTGTAGGGAGCGTGGTGGCTCAGGATCTCCTGCTCCTCGGCCACGGCCAGGCGCTCTTCCTCCAGATAATCCTCAACCGCATGTCGCAGGCCCGGGTGGGCGATCCAGTGGGCCGACCATGTCGTCTCCGGCAGGTATCCGCGTGCCAGCTTGTGGGATCCCTGTGCGCCTGCCTCCACCCGCAAGAGCTTGTGCGCGATCGCGTAATCGATCGCCTGATGGTAGCAGAGCTCGAAATGAAGGAAGGGGTGATCCTCCACGCAGCCCCAGTAGCGACCGAAAAGCGTGTGCGAGCCGATCATGTTGAGCGCGCCGGCGATGTAGCGCCCGTTCCGCTTCGCCATGATCAGCAGCACGCGCTCGCCGAGCCGCTCGCCGAGCAGTGAAAAGAAGGTGCGGTTGAGATAGGGCCGGCCCCACTTGCGCGAACCGGTGTCTATGTAGAACGCGTAGAACGCGTCCCAGTGATCTTCCGTGATGTCGTCGCCCGTCAGCCATTCCACGGTGATGCCATCGGCTAGCGCCTCGCGGCGTTCGCGGCGAAGGGCCTTGCGTTTGCGTGAGGCGAGCGAGGAGAGGAAATCCTCGAAGGTGCCGTAGCCATGGTTCGGCCAGTGGAACTGACGGTCGGTGCGGATGAGGAAGTCGCCGCGTTCCAGAAATGCGGCTTCCGCCTTCGGCAGAAAGGTGAGGTGGACGGAGGAGGTCCCGAGCTGGTCGCACAACTGGTGAAGGCCGGAGGCGAGAACGGCGCGACCGGTGTCGCGATCGATATCGGGACCGACAAGCAGGCGTCGTCCGGTTGCGGGGGTGAAGGGAACCGACACCTGGAGCTTGGGATAATACCGTCCGCCCGCGCGCTCGAAGGCATCTGCCCAGCCGTAATCGAAGACGTATTCGCCCTGGGAATGGGTCTTCACATAGCAGGGGGCTGCGGCGAGCGGGGTGCCGGCTCCGTCTTCCAGCACAAGGTGCTGGCCAAGCCATCCGGTGTTGGCGACCGCGCAGCCGGATTCTTCGAGCGTATGTAGAAATGCGTGTGAAACGAAGGGGTTGAAGCTGGTTTCCTGAGGATCTGATTCCGCGTCCTGAGACGTTGATTCAAGGTCCTCAGTTTCTGATTCAGGCGGTTTGGATGCGGGATCGGGAACTTCACGTATCGATTCATCCGGCTCGCGTGGCGATTCAGATCGCGGGCGATCCGCCCCGCGTTTCAGGGGCTTGGGGGCGCCGTTCGAAGTCGCGCTGGTGATGTCTTCAGGTGATGATTCAAGTCGTCCGCCCTCGGCCAGTTTCCAGCCGGGATTTGCCACGCGGTCCCACTGGGCGGCCGGAATGTCGGCCAGGGTGGAATGGACGCGGATGATGTGCTCGGAACTGTCTGTCATCGCTCGCCGGTTCGGGGAAGGAGGGTCACTCCAAATCTAGTGCGTTGCGGCGGGAGTTCTATAGGGCGGTGGTGAAGAAGGTCCAACTCGGGGCGTGATCGGGAGGGCATGGAAGGCGCCCACTAGAGGCGATCGGGATCGAACCCCTCGAAGACGATCTGGTCGGCATGGCGGGCGGCGATGGCTCTGTCCTCTGCGGTGCGCACTGTCCAGGTCATGACAGGCACGCGGAAGAGGCGCCGCATGAGCCACGGCACAGGCGCGGGCAGCGAGCGCACACCGTAGGAAATGAAATCGGGCCGGGTGCGCGGCCAGTGCATCATGTGGCGCAGGATGAAGCGTTCCATAAGCCCGAAATGGCGGCGCCATTCATCGGTGCGGGTGTTCTCCGCAAGAATGCCGCGCGGGATCTGCGGCGCAAGCGCGCGGATATTGGCGAGCATTTCCGGATCGAATGTCTTCAGCGCCACGGGGCCGTCGTAGCGGGCCAGCCGCTCGGTGACATCTTTCACGAAGGCGCGCTGGCCGTCGCGGGCGTTGAGCGATTTCAGCTCGATGACGAGCGGCACCCGGCCCGCGACGAGGCCGAGCAGCGCATCGAGATCCCACAGACTGTCACCGCCGTCGCGCATCGGGATCTGCATGAGATCGGCCAGAGCGCGGGCGCGTACCGGTCCCGTCTCGCCGGTCAGCCGGTCGAGCGTATTGTCGTGAAAGACGAGCGCACCGTGGTCGGATGTCTCCTGCAGATCGACCTCTATGGCATAGCCGCGCCCGGCCGCCGCCGCGACCGCGGAGGGCGTGTTCTCGATGCGCCCGGCGGAGGCGTCGTGCAATCCGCGATGGGCGATCGGGCGGGCGGTAAGCCATTCGGGGGCGGGCATGGTTGGCTTGTCCTGTCAGAAGGCCGCAAAGGCGAGCCTCGGGCGCATCGTCAGGCGAGTTCGAAAATCGCCTCGATCTCGACGGCGACGCCGAGCGGCAGGGCTGCGACACCGACGGCGGAGCGCGCATGGCGCCCCTTGTCGCCCAGTGCCTCGACCATCAGGTCCGAAGCGCCGTTGATCACCTTGGGCTGGTCGGTGAAATCAGGGGTCGAGTTGACGAACCCGGTGAGTTTGACGAGCCGTGCGATACGGCCGAGATCGCCGGTCGCCGCCTTCGCCTGGGCCAGCAGGTTGATGGCGCACAGGCGGGCGGCCTTCTGGCCTTCCTCCACCGACAGCGTCTCGCCGCAGCGGCCTTTCAGCAAAGCGCCGGCGGCATCGGACGGCAACTGTCCCGAGATGTAGAGATGCAGGCCGCTTACGACATAGGGCATGTAGTTGGCGGCCGGCGCGGCAGGGCTTGGCAGGACGATGCCGAGGTCGGCGAGCCGTTTTTCGATCGGACCGGTCATGGGGTCTCTCCTGGTGGAAGGAGGCATCTGGATGAACGAGTTGGCGACATTGGCCCAATTTGTCTGAGGCGGCAACAAGGTTATCCTGCTCTTTCATGCAGGCCCGATATGGCATGCGCGTGCGATCTGGCGCATGGTAAGCCCATATGTTCTCGCGCGCGTGCGGGCGGCTCGCGCGGGGCGTGCATGCTCCCTGATCGAAAGGCTTGTCGGTGTTTCAGTACGGTTTGCGTTCCATCCAATTTTCCCGTGCGCTTGCAGGGGGAGCCGTTGTTGCGATCACGCTGTGGGGCAGTTCGTTTTCGGCAGCGGCGCAGAAAGCCGCGGTCGATCTGGCACCGCACCGCGCGGTTTACGATCTGAAGCTTGACGATTCCACCGACCGGTCCGGCATTGCGGGGGCGGACGGGCGGATCGTCTACGAGGTCAACGGATCGCGGTGCGAGGGGTACACATCGACCTTCCGGCTGGTGATGCGCATCTTCGACACCAAGGGCGGCTCGCAGCTGACCGATCTGCAAACCTCGTCCTACGAGTCGGCGGAGGGGTTCGATTTCACCGTGCGCACCTTCGCCAACGGTGTCGCGACCGAGAACACTCTCGGCCGGGCCCGGCATGCGGACGATGCGGTTGCCGTCGATCTGAAGCGGCCGGAGGAGGAGAGCCTCACGCTGAAGGGAAAGGCGCTCTTCCCGGTGGAGCACACCCAGGCGATCATCGATACCGCGCAGGCGGGCAAGAACATTCTGGAGGCGGATACGTTCGACGGGTCGGAGAGCGGCCGCGCGATTTTTCCCACGCTGACCGTCATCGGCAAGCCGATCGGTGCGGAGGAAAACCTGCCGCAGGCGGGCGATCACAAGCGTGGCGAGGACGATGCTGCGGTCGTCGCCAGGATCGGCAAGCGGGCGGGGACCGCCTGGCCTGTCACGGTGAGCTATTACGCTCCGAATACGCCGATGGAAGAGAGTGAGCCGGTCTACGAGATTTCGTTCATTCAGTACGCCAACGGCGTCACCCGCCGGCTTCGCCTCGACTATGGCGATTTTTCCGTCGATGGGGGGCTGAGCGCCCTCGAATACGAAAAACCGGCGGCGCCTTGCCCGGGCGAGTGAGCCGGTCGGATCCGGCAATGACGGCTGGAAATCAGTTGTGAGGAGCCGGATGTCACTTGTAGGCCTGCCGGCCGGGATGAGCACTTGGTTCAGGTCCGGGCCGAGCGGATCTTACGTCTCCGCGCCTACCGTTTGCCACTCCACACGAGCCCCAGTTCAACCGCGTCCCTGCCGAACTTCTCCCTGAGGCTGTCCACGGCGTGCTCTGCCCTGGCGGCGCGTGTGGCTGCTTCGTCCACAAGATCGGCGGGATCGGCGAAGGCTCCGTCGCTGAGGTCTGCGACCCCGATGCCGAGAAGGCGAAAGCGGCGCCCGTCGGTTTCGCCCGCCAGCAGCTCGCGGCCGATCCGGAAGATTCGGTCGGCAAGCTGGGTGGGGTCGGCAAGCTGGCGGGAGCGGGTTAGGGTGCGGAAGTCGGGCGTCTTCAGCTTCAATGTCACCGTGCGCCCCGCAATGCCCGCCTTCTTCAGGCGGTAGGAGACCTTCTCGGAAAGCCGGCGCAGGATCTTCACGAGTTCGGCCGGATCCGAGATGTCGGTGTTGAAGGTGGTTTCGGCGGAAACGCTCTTGGCCTCGCTGTCGGGTGTCACCTTGCGTTCGTCGCGGCCGCGCGCGAGGCGGGCGAGGCGCAGGCCCATGGCGCCGTAGCGCTTGGCAAGCTCTGTCTCGTCGGCCGCCTGAAGCTGTGCGATCGTCCTGATGCCCTCGGCGGCGAGCTTGCCTTCGAGTGCCTTGCCCACGCCCCATATCCGCGAGACTGGCATACCGGCCAGCAACGAGACGGTTTCCGCCCGCCCGATGACCGAGAAGCCACGCGGCTTGTCCATGTCGGAGGCGATCTTGGCGAGGAACTTGTTGTGCGACAGGCCGACGGAGACAGTGATGCCCACCTCGTGCTCCACCCGCGCGGCAAAGCGCGCGAGCGTTTCGGCAGGTGCCGCGTGGTGCAGACGCTCGGTGCCGGTGAGATCCAGGAAGGCCTCATCGATGGAGATCGGTTCCACCAGCGGGGTGAGCTCACGCATCATGGTGCGGATCTCGCGTCCCACGCGGCCGTATTTTTCCATGTCGGGCGGGAGCACCACCGCATCCGGGCACGCTTCCAGCGCCTTGAACATCGGCATGGCCGAATGCACACCGGAAATGCGGGCGATGTAACAGGCGGTGGAGACGACACCACGCCGGCCGCCGCCGATGATCAGCGGCTTGTCGGCAAGCGAGGGATCGTCGCGTTTCTCGATGGAGGCGTAGAAGGCGTCGCAATCGATGTGGGCAAGGGCGAGTTCGCCCAGTTCCTCATGAGCGACGATGCGCGGACTGCCGCAGGAGGGGCAGCGCGGGATGCCGGGCCGTGTTGGCGCCAGGCAATCGCGGCAAAACGCCTTTAGCGTCCGGCCTGGAATGGGATCGCCTGGTTGCATGTCTGGAAGACCCCATGATCTGCGTTGCGCACCAATATAGCGCAGGGGCGATGCGGTGGCACGGGGCGGCAAGGGTATCCGGCCTTTTCCAACAGGCCAGTATTCCTTCCCCCGCTGGGGAGGGACCTGCCCCTGCCTCGAGGTGCGCAGGCGATATGCCGGCGCGGCAGGAATTGGCGCCGGATCAATCCGACCGCGCTTCTTTCTGGATCACCGTTTCGATGTAGCGCCGGGTCACGGTCCAGTCATTGCTGATCAGCCGCGCGCCCTCGACCGGGTCGGCGAGAGCGAAAAAGCGCGGATCGGCGATGAACTGGATGATATGCGCCTCCTCGACGGTGTCTCGAACCGAGGTCAGGTTGGAGGGACTGTCATCCAGAAAGACCAGCGGTGCTTGCACCCGCTCGGCAAGCGCGGAGACGGCGGGGCCCTTCGGTCCGTCATTGACGATGACGGGGAAGCTGATGCCGTTGCGCGCGAGCACTTCCTCGCGGGTCGTCAGGAAGCGGGCGGGCATGTTGGTCAGCATCACGACCTGGGCGCGCTCGGACAGCTGGTTTAGTGCGTCCGCCGCGCCCGGCACCGGCGTCTGCAGGCGCCCGTGATCCTCGAAGAAGCCGTGGAGAAGGGCGCGGACCTCGTCTCTGGAGGCGAGGTCGCCCGTCTCTACGTGACGGATATTGCCCGTCAGGCGGTAGCGATGGTCGATGAACTCCATGCCCGCGTCGTTCATGAGACGCTCCAGCGGAGCGATGAACTGGAGGACGACTTCATCGACATCGCAGACGATGAGAGGCCGGGCCGCGAGCGTCAGCGCTTCGATCCGGGCAAATGCGGGGTTTACTCCGTTCCTGGCTTCAGACATCGTCGTCGATCGATCCCACGAGGCGGAAATGGGCGACCGCTATCATTGTCGGCCGGATCCGCGCATTTTCGGTGAAGGCAAGGAGCAACGGCTCGTCGGACATGAGGAATTCCAGGACGCCGGCCAGGAAGCCGGGCTCTGCCGCCGCATCGCGCAGCGTCTCGGGCCCCAGGCCCGAGAATGCGAGGAAGCGGCCCAGATGATCCGGCTCGCGGGCAATATAGCCCAAGGCCTCTACGGCAATCCCCTCCGCTTCCTGGGGCGTCAATGTGCTGTCTCGACCGAATTCGACCACCTGTTTGCCTTTCCGAAACGAATCTCAATTAGTCTTTTCACCGATATCCGGGGGACGGGGTTGCCGAATGTGCGGAACGGGGAAGTCCCCGTGCGCACGCCGTCAGCCGTCCTCGCCCCGCCAGTAGAGGCGTCCTGATGGCTAAAACCGTGCTTATCGTGGAAGACAACGAGCTGAACATGAAGCTCTTCCACGACCTGCTCGAAGCGCATGGCTACGCAACGCTTCAGACCCGAAACGGTCTGGAAGCGCTCGATCTGGCGCGCGCTCACCGTCCCGACCTGATTCTGATGGACATCCAGTTGCCCGAGGTTTCGGGTCTGGAGGTGACCAAATGGATCAAGGAAGACGACGATCTCAAGACCATTCCGGTGATCGCCGTCACCGCCTTCGCCATGAAGGGCGATGAGGAGCGAATCCGTCAGGGTGGCTGCGAAGCCTACATCTCCAAACCGATTTCCGTCGCGAAGTTTCTGGAAACCGTCCGTTCCTATCTCGGGGAAGCCTGAAGCGGGAGCCCGCACGAACCCATGACCGCACGCATTCTAGTCGTCGACGATATACCCGCCAACGTCAAGCTGCTCCAGGCGCGGCTGCTGGCGGAGTATTTCGAGGTCCTGACCGCGACCAGCGGTCCAGAGGCCCTGGAGATCTGCGACAACGAAGACTGCGACATCATCCTGCTCGACGTGATGATGCCGGGCATGGACGGGTTCGAGGTCTGCCGCCGGCTGAAGGCCAATCCGGAGATGCGGCACGTGCCGGTGATCATGGTGACGGCGCTCGACCAGCCGGCCGACCGCGTGCGCGGGCTGGAGGCGGGCGCCGACGATTTTCTCACAAAGCCCATCAGCGAAATCGCGTTGATCGCACGAGTGAAGAACCTTGTCCGGTTGAAGCGTGCGGCGGACGAATTGCGCATGCGCGCCCACACCAGCCGCGAAATGGGGCTGGACGAGATGGAGGACGTCGACGAGCAGCTTCGCGCGCTGCCCGGCAAGGCGCTTCTGGTTGATGATCGACGTTCGTCCTTCGAGCGGATTGCCGGCAAGCTGTCGCACGCGTTCGATATTGCGGTGGAGACGAACCCCGAGGACGCGCTTTTCAGGATCGCGGACGGCGATTTCGATCTCGTTCTGCTGTCGCTGTCGCTGGACGATTTCGACAGCCTCAGGCTGTGCTCGCAACTGCGTTCGCTGGAGCGCACGCGCACTCTCCCGATCCTGCTTATCGTCGAGCCGGAGGATGAGGAGAGGCTGCTGCGCGGGCTGGAGATCGGCGTCAACGACTACATCCTCAGGCCCATCGATACCAATGAGCTGACCGCGCGCGCGCGCACACAGATCCGCCGCAAGCGCTTTGGTGACCGCCTGCGCGATTCGGTGCAGGAAACCATGCAACTGGCGGTTACCGATGACCTGACCGGCCTGCACAACCGCCGCTACCTGCTCGCGCATCTGGAAAGCCTGTTCCAACAGGCGCAGCAGCGGCGCTCCCCACTGACCTTTTTCATCTGCGATATCGATTACTTCAAGGCGATCAACGACACGCACGGCCACGATGCCGGCGACGAGGTGCTGAAGGAATTCGCCCGTCGGCTCCGTCGGTCCCTGCGCGGTCCCGACCTGGTGTGCCGCTATGGCGGGGAGGAATTCGTCATCGTCATGCCCGACACCGACCTGTCGCTCGCCTATGGAGTGGCCGAACGGGTGCGCAAACGGATCGCCGGCGAGCCGTTCATCGTGCAGGGCGGGGCGCAGACGCTCGATGTGACTGTGAGTGTCGGCGTGGCCGCCGTGACCGGACGCAAGGACACGGTCGAGCAGCTCATCAAGCGGGCCGATACCGCACTTTATGCGGCCAAGCGCGACGGGCGCAACAGGGTGGTGGCGGACGCCGCCTGAGGCCCTCCCGACAGCACGATTTCGAAAGAAACGGATGTGCGTTCGCCTGGCCGCGCGGCCGGGTCACGACCGACCTGTCACGCAGCGTCAGCTTAAGGTTAACAATTTACTAAAATTGAAACTACATTGGTCCGAATCGCGAACAAAGCGTTGATAATTCCGCGGCGTCGGCTAGTGTGACCAGCGTAATTCGTGCCTCGCGCATCGTCTGTCCGATGGGTTCGGGATCCCGGCATCCGGTTGGTTTCCGGGGCCGCTTCTCACGAAGACCAGAAACGGGCAGTTCCTCGGTAAGGCCCTGCGCGGGCTCGTCAGACACCCTACGGAGTGCTCAGGTCCGCCGCATCTCCTGGGTCCGTGGGGTTAGGCCGGCCGGGAAGCGGGTCAGAGTGGCCTCCTCGTAACGCCCGCTTCCCGCCGGTCACCTTCAGTCACGACATTTCACCTTCAGCCACGACATTGACCTCAAGTTCCGATCGCTGACATCGACTGTCAGTGCGCGAACCCGATGCCGCGTCACCCGGCGACTGAAAAAGGAGCGGCTTTCCGCTGATCGTACAGGAGACGGGGGTGCCAAATCCACAGATAGCATGTCGCAGGGGCAGATCTCAAAGCGATCTTCCACCCATGCGCGGGCAATAAAAAAGCGCGGCCGGAGCCGCGCTCTTTGGAACCGTCAGGGCGGCGAAGACCTACTTGATCTTCGCTTCCTTGAACTCGACGTGCTTGCGCGCGATCGGGTCGTATTTCTTCTTCGACATCTTCTCGGTCATCGTCCGGCTGTTCTTCTTCGCCACGTAGAAGTAGCCGGTGTCAGCCGTCGAATTCAGTCTGATCTTGATCGTTGTGGCCTTGGCCATTGCCGTAATCCCTTGGGTAGACGCCCTCTCGGCCGGCATCCGGCGGAAGGGGAGGGCGATGGCATGGAAATCGTGCGACAACCTACGCATCGGCGGTACAAAGTCAAGCAGGCTGTTGAGGCACGGGGGCCCCAAAGGCGGAGCCGACGTCGCGTCAGACGCCTTCCGGCTTGTACATGCGTCGATAGGCGACGACGAGATAGAGCACGAAGAAGCCTGCAATGGTCCAGGGCATGGCTGGCGGATAGCCGGTGTCGAGCGCCGCGCCCATGGCGAGCGGGCCCGCCAGCATGCCGAGCGAGTACATCATGGCGAATGCGGCATTGGCGGAAGCCAGGTTTGCGCCGGTAAAGCGTGCGCCCAGATGCGTCAGCCCGATCGTGTACAGCCCGGCGATGATACCGCCCCAGGCGACAAGAAGGATCGACAGGGCGGGGAGCGAGTTGCCCATGAAAGGAATGGCGAGGGCGCCGAACAGGCCGACGAGCGCGCACAGGGCAAGTAGCTGACGGCGTTCGAAGCGGTCGGCGAGAAGTCCGAGCGGCACCTGCATGAGGACATTGCCGCCGACGAAGGCGGAGACGAGCAGGGCGGCGTTGCCGGGTTCGAGCCCGATATGCACGCCATAGATCGGCAGAAGCGACATGGCGCCTGATTCGACCGAGCCGAAGACGAAGCCGGCAAGCGTCGCCATCGGCGCTATGAGGAAGAAGCGGATGAACGGTCGGTCGTGGCCGCCGTCCAGAGGCGGGCTGGTGTCGCGGGCGAGGAGGACCGGCAACGCCGCGAGGAACAGGATTGCGGTGCCGATCGCGAAGGGCAGGGCGCCGAGACTGCCGATCGCGGCGAACATCACCGGGCCCGCAACGAAGCCGAGCGAGAGAATGGTGGCATAGATGCCCATGACCAGGCCACGCCGGCCTGCCGGAGCCAGCGCGTTGATCCAGAATTCGGAGAGGACGAAAGTCGCCGTCACAGCTCCATGGAAAACGATGCGCAGCGGAAACCAGGCCCAGAAGGCTTCGATCACGTAAAACAGGTAGAAGCAGAGGGCAGAGACGATCACCATCCAGAAGGCGAGCCGGGCCGTGCCCACGCGCTTTGCCAATGGCGTGACGAACGGGGTGACCGCGACCGAGGCGATGCCCGCAAACGCGGTGTTGATGCCGGTCCAGGCCGGCGAGATGCCGCGCTGTTCGAGAAGAAGGGATAGCAGCGGCAAGCCGAGACCAAGCGCGATGCCGACTGCCGTGATCGTGGAAATCGCCGCAGCAAGCCCGCGCCAGCGCGCGCTGGTGGAAAGAAGCGGGAGGTGCGGCGGAAGCGCCTCGGGCATGGGCTCGGTCCTGAATGCGAAAAGGGGGAACCGGAACGCGACGGCTCGGTCTGCCGGTCCTATTTGGCGTGAAACGGAAGGCGAGGCAACGGGAGCTTTGCGGCGTGGCCGGGGTCCTACAGCGTCATCAACGCAGTTTCCGAAATGTGGAAACCGGGGTTCGATCCCTCCACCGTCATCACCCGGCGAAGTCAGTGTGCTCCAGCGCGCAACGCGCATGCCGCAGTCGGCAGTGGATTGCCCGGACTTCGACGGGCAATGACGGAAGAGGGGGTGGAGAGGACTTCAAACCGGACAACAATACCTCCGCACCGGCAAGCACGGGGTACCGGCAAGCACGGGGTACGTGTGGAGGGGCATGGCCGGATGCGATCATGCCCCGGCCAGACGTCGCAAGCGGCGTTGACGCGCGTCACACCTCTTCGCGCACGAAGCCCTTGCGCTGCCAGTGATAGTAGGGCACCGGCGTCGACGGATCGAGCTCGGGATCGTCCGCGAGGCGCTTTTGAAGCTCCTCGATGATGGTGAGGGTGATGGTCGGAAGTTCGAGCGACTTTGCCTCTTCAAGGCTCAGCCAGCACAGCTCTTCCAGTTCGCCGGTGGGTCCCGTTCCCTCCGGCAGCCGGTCGCAGATCGCATCGGCCCATACTGCCAGGAAGCGCGTGTCGAAGCGGCGCGGGCGACGTGGCGGCGTGATGGCACGGGCCACGAAGCGCATCGGCGAGAGATCGAGCGAGATGCCACGCTCGGCAAAGGCGGCGAAATCGTCCGGAGCGCGCCAGCCGGCACCGTCCTTGCGGCCGATGAAGACGCCGGCTTCCTCGTAGGTCTCGCGGATGGCGGCCACCGCGAAGGCGCGCGCGCGCGCCTCGCCCTTGCGGTGCTTCATGGCCTGCATGAGCTTGGATTTCACCGGCTCTTCGTAGTCCCCGGCCAGCGGAACGCGCGAATCCGTCGGATCGACACGCCCGCCGGGGAAGACGAACTTGCCGGGCATGAACTTGTGACGGGTGTGACGCCTGCCCATCAGAACCTGCGGTTCGCCGCCGGCTGTACGGTCCAGGATCAGAAGCGTTGCGGCATCACGCGGGCGCACATTTTCGTAGTCCATCCGCCTCTCGGCGGTACTCAAACGCTCAACGAGATTGGTCATGCGCCGTTGGAACCTCCCTGTTCCCCCGCCATCAGGGCGTAGTCGTCTTCCGCATTCGGGTCGAACCCATGCATGTAAAGGGCCCATTGAAGCCCGACAAGCGTTCCCTTGATGGGGCGCAGCAGGAGAAGGGCCAGCAGCGTGGATAGCGGGATCCACATCGCCATGTGAACCCACAATGGCGGACGGAAGGCGGCTTCCACGCCGATCACCACCGAAATCAGCACATGCCCAAGGATCAGGATGGTGAAATAGGGCGGCGCATCGTCGGCGCGGTGATGAAAGAGCTCTTCGCCACAGGTCTCGCAAACCGGGCGCACCTTCAGGTAGCCGTCGAACAGGCGACCCTTGCCGCATCGCGGACAACGGCACATGGCCCCGCGTTTCATTGCCTCTGACAGGTTCCGCCTGGGCAGCGGAGGCGGCTCAAGTCCCCGGCCGCCCCTTATTTCCACCGTCATTGTTTTTTCCCTTCCTCCCGGCGACCGCCGTCTTGCGGGCGCTTGGGCCCCTCCTGGGGCCCTTCGCAGGCCCCCGCTTGGGGCCCGGGCTTCCCTTGCCCGCACGCCCCCGCATCGGACGGCCCTTGATGCCGTCGCTCAACATTTCGAAACGCAGCGCGCCCGCCAGCGGTGCGGCTTCCACCAACCGCACTTCAACGCGCGCGCCGAGCCGATATGTCTCGCCCGTCGTCCTCCCGACAAGGGCATGCGACCTTTCGTCATAGTGATAGTAATCGGCCCCCAGCGTCGAGGCCGGAATGAACCCGTCCGCTCCGGTCTCATCAAGCTGGACGAAAAGCCCGGACTTGGTGACGCCTGCGATGCGCCCGGTGAAGCGCGCGCCGATGCGGTCGCAAAGCCAGTGCGCGATCAGCCGGTCGATCGTCGAGCGCTCCGCCTTCATTGCCTGGCGCTCCGTTGCGGAGATCTCCGAGCCGATCGCCTCCAGCTTTTTCTCGATCGCTTCGGGCAGGCCGTCGTCGCCCAGATCCAGCGCACGGATCAGGCCGCGATGGACGATCAGGTCCGAATAGCGGCGGATCGGCGAGGTAAAATGGGCGTAGCGGCGCAGGTTCAAGCCGAAATGCCCGATATTGCCCGGCGCGTATTCCGCTTGCGCCTGAGAGCGCAGCACGACGGTGTTGACCAGCTCCGCGTTGGGCGTGTCCACCACGCGGCGCAGGATGCCGTTGAAGTGGCTCGGGCGAAGGTTGCCGGCCTTGGGCAGGCTGATGTCGAGGGTGGAGAGGAAATCGCGCAGCGATTCCAGCTTCTCCGGGCTGGACGCATCATGAACGCGGTAGAGAAGGGGCGTGCGCCGCTTCTCCAGCGTCTCGGCCGCGGCGACGTTCGCCTGGATCATGAACTCCTCGACGAGCTTGTGCGCGTCGAGGCGCTCGGGCACGACGACCCGGTCGACGAGGCCGTTCTTGGTCAGCAGCACCTTGCGCTCGGGCAGGTCGAGATCAAGCGGCTCGCGGGCATTGCGTCCGCGCTTGAGGCATTCGTAGGCCCCCCACAGCGGCTTCAGGATGGTTTCCAGCAGCGGGCCGGTCTTGTCGTCCGTGCGTCCGTCGATGGCGTCCTGGGCCTGCGCATAGGCGAGCTTGGCGGCCGAGCGCATGATCACCCGGTGGAACGTGTGGCTCTTCTTGCGCCCGTCTGCGGCGAAGATCATCCGCACGGCCATGGCGGGGCGGTCCTCGCCTTCGCGCAACGAACACAGGTCGTTGGAAATGCGTTCCGGCAGCATCGGGATGACGCGATCGGGGAAGTAGACCGAATTGCCCCTGAGATGCGCCTCGCGGTCCATGTCGGTGCCGGGGCGGACATAGGCGGCGACGTCGGCGATGGCGACGGTGACGATCCAGCCCTCGGGGTTCGCCTCGTCCTGATCCGGCTCTGCGTGGATGGCGTCGTCGTGGTCCTTGGCGTCGGGCGGATCAATGGTGACGAGCGGCAGCTTGCGCCAGTCCTCGCGGCCCTTCGCGCTCACCGGCTTGGCGCGATCCGCCTCATCGAGGACGGCTTGCGGGAAGACGTGGCGGATGCCGTATTCGTGCAGGGCGATCATGGAGATCGCCTTTTCCGACTTCATGGAGCCGATGCGCTCGATCACCTTGGCCTTGGGAATGCCGTAGCGCCCGGTTCGTGTCGTCTCGACAGCGACCAGCTCGTCATCCCCGGCGCCGCCGAGATCGTTCACGTCGATGGGCAGTTCCTTCTGCTTGCGATCGACGGGGACAAGGCGGGCGACCGGGTCTCCCTCCTTCAGGCGGATGACACCGAGAAGCGAGCCCTGTTGTTTCTCGAGAACCTTGATGACCCGCGCCACATGGGCAGCCTCGTCACCTGGCTCGCCGGAGATGAGGCGCACGAGGACGCGGTCGCCGACGCCGGGTTGGGGAGCATTGCGGTGGCGATCCGGGATCACGAGGACCGCCGGCACCGGGCCGTCCTCCTCGAACCAGCGTGCGGGCTGGCCGAGGAGTTCGCCGTCGGCGTCACGGCCGGTGAGGTTCGCCACGAAGACGGGCGGCAGCGAGCCGGGCGTGGCGAGGCGGCGGTGGCGTTTTTCCACCAAGCCTTCCTCGGCCAGCTCGCGCAGCAACTGCTTCAGGCCGATCTTGGCCGCCCCGGTCAGGCCGAAGGCGCGGGCGATCTCGCGTTTACCGGCCTTTCCGGGATTCTCGGCGACGAATGCGAGGATTTCCTCGCGGGAGGGGAGGTCGTCGTCTCTCCGGCGGGACTTGCGAGATACCAATTGTGCCTTGCCTATTCGTTGTTGGTCTTTGCCTTGGCCTTCGACGCGGATGTCGATTTCTTCGCCGGTGCCTTCTTGGCTGCGGGTTTTTTTGCGTCAGTCGATTTCGACTTGGCCGCGCTTTTCTTGGCGGCGGGCTTTTTCGTGGCAGCTTTCTTGGCCGCCGGCTTCTTGCCCGATTTCTCCGCCTTGGCGGCGATCATCTCCACGGCCTGGTCCACCGTCACCGAGGCAGGGTCCATGTCGCGCGGCAGGGTCGCGTTTATCTTGCCGTGGTTGACATAGGGGCCGTACCGCCCGTCGCGTACGGTGATCGGTCCGCCGAGATCGGGATGCTCGCCGAGTTCCTTGAGCGCCGCCGCTGCAGCACGGCCGCGTCCGCTCTTGGCTGCCTTTTGCGCAATCGCATCAACCGCACGGTTGATGCCCACTTCGAAGACCTCGTCGACACTGTCGAGATTGGCGTAGGTGCCGTCATGCAGCACGAACGGTCCATAGCGGCCGATGCCTGCCGAAATGGGTTTTCCGGTCTCGGGATGCAAGCCCACCTCGCGCGGCAGGGACAGCAGGCGCAGGGCCTTTTCCAGGTCCATGGCTTCCGCCGACCAGCCCTTTGGCAGCGATGAGCGCTTGGGCTTTTCCTCCTCGCCGAGCTGCACATAGGGGCCGAAGCGGCCGGTGCGCAGGCTCACGTCCAGGCCGGTTTCGGGATCCTGGCCCAAGACCTTCGGTCCGTCGGTTGCCGTCCCCGCCTCGTCATCGCCGCTGACGCCCAATTGCCGGGTGTAGCGGCACTCGGGATAGTTGGAGCAGCCAACGAAGGATCCGTAGCGGCCGATCTTCAGCGACAGCTGGCCGTTGCCGCAGACGGGGCAGACGCGCGGATCGCCGCCGCTCTCGGAGGGCGGGAAGATATGTGAGGCCAGAATCTCGTTGAGCGCATCGATGACCTGGGAGACGCGCAGGTCCTTGATATCTTCGACAGTGGCGGAGAAATCGCGCCAGAAATCGCGAAGAACATCCTTCCAGTTGAGTTCGTTCGCCGAGATCCGATCGAGCTTTTCCTCAAGATCCGCCGTGAAGTCGTACTCCACATAGCGGTTGAAGAAGCTCTCCAGGAAGGCGGTAACGAGCCGGCCCTTGTCGTCTGGGATGAGGCGCTTCTTGTCGAGCACGACATAGTCGCGGTCGCGCAGGGTCTGCAAGGTGGAGGCGTAGGTGGAGGGACGGCCGATTCCGAGCTCTTCCATCTTCTTCACCAGCGTTGCTTCCGTGAACCGCGGCGGCGGCTCGGTGAAATGCTGGTTGGCTTCGATCGCCTTCTCGATTTTCTGCGGCATCAGCGTTTCGCCGGCGTCCATCGGCGGCAGGCGACGGGATTCGTCGTCGTCGTCGTCGTCGCGGCCTTCCTGATAGAGCGTCAGGAAGCCGTCGAAGCGGATGACAGAGCCTGTGGCACGAAGCTGTGCATTCTTGCCGCCGGAAGTGGCGTCGATATCGACGGTGGTGCGCTCGATCGTCGCCGATTCCATCTGGCTGGCGATGGTGCGCTTCCATACGAGTTCGTATAGCCGGGCCTGGTCGTCATCGAGGAAGCGTCGCATGTCCTTGGGCAGGCGGGACATGTCTGTCGGACGGATGGCCTCGTGGGCCTCCTGCGCGTTCTTGGCTTTGGTGGAATAGTGACGCGGTTTCTCCGGCACGTACTGTTCGCCGAATTCTCGGGCGATGACGGAGCGCGCCGCCCCGATGGCCTCACCGGCGATCTGCACACCGTCGGTACGCATGTAGGTGATGAGACCGACCGTCTCGCCGCCGAGATTGGCTCCTTCATACAGCCTCTGCGCGACCTGCATGGTGCGCGCCGCCGCAAAGCCGAGCTTGCGCGAGGCTTCCTGCTGCAGCGTGGACGTGGTGAAGGGCGCGTAGGGGTTGCGTTTCGTGGGCTTGGATTCAACCGAGACCACCTTGAACGCGGCACCTTCCAGCATGGTGCGGATGGCGGTGGCTTCTTCCTCGCCGGCGATGTCGAGGCGGCCGATCTTCTTGCCGTCGAACTCGGCAAGGCGGGCCTGCACCGAGTCGCCCTTTGTTGTGGTCAGATTGGCCAGGATCGACCAGTATTCCTGCGCCACGAAGCGCTCGATCTCGGCCTCGCGATCGCAGATGAGGCGCAGCGCGACCGACTGCACGCGGCCGGCCGAACGGGCGCCCGGCAGCTTGCGCCAGAGCACCGGCGACAGCGTGAAACCCACCAGATAGTCCAGCGCGCGGCGGGCCAGGTAAGCCTCCACCAGCGGTTCGTCGATGGCGCGTGGATTGGCCATCGCCTCGAGAATGGCGCTCTTGGTGATGGCGTTGAAAACGACGCGCTCGACCGGCGTGTCCTTCAGCGCTTTCTTGTCGCGCAGCACCTGCAGCACGTGCCACGAAATGGCCTCTCCCTCACGGTCGGGGTCAGTTGCGAGGACGAGCCGGTCGGCTCCCTTGACCGCCTGGGCGATCTCGTTGAGGCGCTTCTGCGACTTGGAATCAACGGCCCAACTCATGTCGAAGTCTTCGTCGGGGCGCACGGATCCGTCCTTGGGGGGCAGGTCGCGAACGTGACCATACGAGGCCAGGACGAGATAGTCCGAACCGAGATACTTGTTGATTGTCTTTGCCTTGGCGGGCGATTCGACGATGACGACGTTCATGTATGCCTGGGATAAATATTCGTTTTAACTGAAGGACATGCGGCACTGTTGCCGCCCGTCCGGATGAGGCTGCGGATCGCACGGACATTCCAAGATCGGAGGGGCGCTGTCAAATGACCTGTTGCGGGCATCTTGTCCAGCTCTTGCGCGCTGCTTGATCTCCCCCTGTCAAAAGCGCTAAGGTTGTATTCATGGAGATTTGCAATTTTTAGTTTCATTGGCGGCCGCAGAAACCGCCTTTCGAGGGTATTCATGACCGCCCAGAGGCCTTCCGACGTTAAGGAAACCAGACGCTACATTGCCCGTATGTGCAAGGAAATGCGGGATATGGCACGCAATATCGACCTGCCGATGCTCGCCTATCTTCTCGACATGGCTCGTATCGAAGCCGATCCGGACGAAGGCAAGCGGGAGACCGGATAAAGGTCTCGCTCAACCCGAAAGGGAAACCCGGTTCGGCGGATGGCGTTCCAGTCGGCCGGCGAGTTCCAGTTCCAGAAGCACGATATGGACGACGCTGACACTCAGATCGGTATGGCGGATCAATTCGTCAACGTCGACCGGCGTCGGCCCCAGGGCATTGATGATGCGTTGGCGGGCATCGGTACCGACATCGTCGGGGCGCAGATCCCCCTCGCGGCCAGGCTCCTCCACGAGTGGGGGAAGCGGCGGCAGAGACCGGGTGACGTCGAGCGCGGCCATCACGTCATCTGCGTTGCGCACCAGCACGGCCCCGTCCCGGATGAGGGCATTGCAGCCGTCACAGCGCGGGTCGAGCGGAGAGCCGGGCACGGCGAGCACGTCGCGGCCCTGTTCGGCGGCGAAGCGGGCGGTGTGGAGCGAGCCGGAGCGGCGCGCCGCCTCCACCAGCACCACACCATGCGAAATGCCGGATATAAGCCTGTTGCGGCGGGGGAAATCGCGCGAACGCGGCTGCCAGCCAGGCGGCATTTCGCTGACCCATGCGCCGCCTTCGGCGATGATACGCGCGGCGAGGGCCTCGTTGTCGGGCGGATAGAGATGACCGAGACCGCCGGCGAAGACGGCGACGGTGCCGGTGCGCAGGCTGGCCGCATGTGCGGCGGCATCGATACCGCGGGCAAGACCGGAGACGATGATGAACCCCGCGGCGCCAAGATCCCCCGCGATCTGGCCGGCGATCTTGCTGCCTGCCAGCGAGCAGTTGCGTGCGCCGACGATGGCGACGGGAGGATGATGCCTGACGAACAGTCCGGCGCCTCCCTTCATGGCCAGAAGCGGCGGCGGACCGTCGGCATGTCGCAGCAGCGCGGGATAATCCGGTTCGCCGAGCGCCACAAGGCGGGCGTCAAGCCTCTCCAGCAGATCGATCTCGTCGTACGCATCGGCGGGCGGACAGACGCGGATGGCGCGCCGTGCGCCGCCACGCCGTGACAGCGCCGGAAGCGCATCCAGCGCCGCCTCCGCCGAACCGTAATGGTTGAGAAGGGTGCGGAAGGTGGCGGGGCCGACGTTTTCCGATCTGATCAGCCGCAGCCATGCCAGTTTCTGGCGGTCGCTTAATACCCGGCCTCTGGCCGGTGCGGGCGGCGTCTCAACCATTCATGAAATCCGGCTATTTCGCCCCGATACGCGCCTCCGTACCCTTGATGAGGCGGGAAATGTTCGTGTGATGCTTGGCCCAGATGAGAAGCGTCAGCAGGGCGAAAAGTTCGGCGAACTGCCATTGGCCAAGGGCGGCCAGGACAAATGGCGCGGCGAGGCTCGCGCTCAGCGCGGAAAAGGACGAATAGCGGGTGAATACCGCGACGTAGATCCAGATCGCGCAGAAAATCAGCGCGCCGGGCCAGAAGAGGCCCAAAAGGATGCCGATATAGGTCGCCACTCCCTTGCCGCCCCGGAATTTCAGCCAGACGGGGAATATGTGTCCGAGAAATGCTCCAAAGCCGGCGATCACCGCATGGTCGATGCCAGCCCAGTACCAGGCGATCAGCACGGCGGCGGTGCCTTTCAGCATGTCGCCCAGAAGGGTCGCAGCCGCGAGGCTCTTCTTGCCGGTGCGCAGCACATTGGTCGTGCCGATATTGCCCGAACCGATGGAGCGGATATCGCCGAGACCGGCGGCATGCGTGATCAGCAGGCCGAAGGGAATCGAGCCCAGCAGATAGCCGCCGATCAGTGCGGCGAGAAAATACGGCCAGGCGATCGCCCAGCTGATCGGATCAGGCACGTTGGCTCCCTCAACCCGCGATAGAACGACATCGGTACATCAGACAATTCACCCAGAGTAGGGGTGTACGGTGCGTCCCGCAACCAGTGTGCGCAACACGCGGCCCTGGAAACGCGCATCCTCGAAGGGAGAGTTCTTGGACCGGGAGACGATGTCCTCCTTGGCGAGCACCCACGGTGTGTCCGGATCGAAGACGATCACGTCGGCGGGCGCGCCGGGCTTCAACGTGCCTGTGTCGAGCCCCAGTAGCTGTGCCGGCCGGCTCGTCATCGCGCGCAACACCGTCATCAGCGGCACGTCCTCGGAATGGACCAGACGGAGGGCTGCGGGAAGCAGCGTCTCAAGTCCGATGGCGCCGTCGGCGGCCTCGGCGAACGGATGGCGCTTGGTTTCCACGTCCTGCGGGTCGTGCGAGGAGACGATGACGTCGATGATGCCATCGCGCACGGCCTCCACCATGGCGCGGCGGTCGTCCTCGAGGCGTAGTGGCGGCGACATCTTGAAGAAGGTCCGGTAGGGACCGATGTCGTTTTCGTTGAGCGTCAGGTGGTTGATGGAAACCCCCGCCGTCACGTTGTGGCCCTTCGCCTTGGCCGCGCGCACGATCTCGGCCGATTCTCCGCACGAGATCTGCGCCGCGTGGTAGGCCGCGCCCGTCATGGCCGCAAGCCGCAGGTCGCGTTCCAGCATGATGATCTCAGCTTCCAGCGGGACGCCCATCAGGCCGAGGCGCGAGGCGGTCTCGCCCATGTTCATGACACCGCCGTCGGAGAGGTTCGCGTCCTGGGGATGGTGCATGACCAACGCGCCGAATTCGTTTGCATAGGTCATCAGCCGCTGCATCACGCGGGCATTTGCAATGCAATGGCGGCCATCGGTAAAGGCGACCGCACCGGCTTCCTTCAACATGCCGATTTCCGTCATGGCGGTGCCTTCCAGGCCCTTGGTGAGGGCCGCGGCCGGGTGGACCCGCACAATCGCAGTGTCGCGGGCGCGCCGCAGGACATAATCGACCAGCGCCGGCTCATCGATGACGGGCTCGGTGTCGGGCATGGTGATGATCGTCGTCACGCCGCCCACGGCCGCCGCCTTGGAGGCGGAGCGCAGGGTTTCACGGTGTTCGTGGCCCGGCTCGCCGACGAAGACGCGCATGTCGATGAGGCCGGGGGCGACGACCTTCCCGCCACAATCGGTGATCACGGCGCCTGCGGGGGCGTCCTTGCCGTCCACATCCGGACCTGCGGCCTGGATCACGCCGTCGGCGATGATCACTGTGCCTTTTGTATCGAGGTCGCGCGCGGGATCGACGATGCGCGCATTGCTGAACACCACCGGCGCGGGGGTGCCATTGCCGCCATTTGCGTCACCGTTCATCGAAAGCTCCGGATCAATTGTTGGGCAGGTGGGCGGCGAGGGCTTCCAGCACGGCCATGCGCACGGCGACGCCCATTTCCACCTGTTCTCGGATGAGGCTGCGGGGGCCGTCGGCGATTTCCGGGTCGATTTCCACGCCCCGGTTCATCGGGCCGGGATGCATGACCAGCGCATCGTCCTTGGCATAGCTCAGCTTTTCCGCATCAAGCCCCCAGTAGCGGAAGTACTCGCGCACGGAGGGTACGAAGGCGCCGCTCATGCGTTCGCGCTGGAGGCGCAGCATCATGACGATATCGACGTCCTTCAGCCCGGTACGCATATCGGTGTAGACGTCGACGCCCAGCCGGTCCACGCTGGCGGGAAGCAAGGTCCGCGGTGCGACGACGCGCACGCGGGCCCCCAGTGCGTTCAGCAGGAGGAAATTGGAGCGCGCGACCCGCGAATGGCGGATGTCGCCGCAAATCGCCACCGTCAGCCCCGCGATCTGGCCCTTGTGGCGGCGCATGGTGAGGGCGTCGAGCAGCGCCTGGGTGGGATGCTCGTGGGCGCCGTCTCCGGCATTGACCACCGAGCATCCGACCTTGTCGGCGAGAAGCTTCACCGCGCCGGCGGCGTGGTGGCGCACGACGAGCAGGTCGGGATGCATCGCGTTGAGCGTCGCCGCCGTGTCGATGAGGGTCTCGCCCTTCTTCACCGAGGACGAGGCGACCGACATGTTCATGACATCGGCGCCAAGCCGCTTGCCCGCAAGCTCGAATGAGGATTGCGTGCGTGTGGAGGCTTCGAAGAAGAGGTTGATCTGGGTGCGGCCGCGCAAAACGGCCTTTTTTTTCTCAACCTGCCGGCTAACCTCGACCGCCTGGTCGGCTAAGTCCAACAGGGTGAGAATCTCGGAAGGCTGCAGGCCTTCGATGCCAAGCAAGTGGCGGTGCGGGAACGAAGCCGCGTTATCGTTTGTATGTGCTGTCATTAAAGTGGGTTGTATAGGCGGAGTCGCGAGACGTCACAAGCGGGCATTCAATCCGTTCGCCCGTTATCCCCCGCGCCGGTTCCGAAAAGCTCCGGAGCTCCTGGGGGCGACCAACTTATCCGTGTTCAGGTGATTCCACCTTAAGGTGGGTTGCTCTAGGCTCGGCGAAAATCACGAATCGCGCGCAAAACTGGCGGAGACCTGAGGAATGGATCACGATCCGGGCGTCACCCACGAGGTGTTCAACCAGACGCCACCCTATGCCGGCCGCAACCTGTTCACAGGCGATCCGGTGCTGCGCAGCGCGCTAGATGCGTTGCTGGATCCGCAGACGGAAGAAGACATGACCCGCGCCGGCGCCTATTGGGGCTCGGCCGATGCGCTGGAAATGGCCCGGCTGGCCAACACCAATACCCCGACCCTGCGCACCCATGATGCGCAGGGTCGGCGGCTCGACATGGTGGAGTTCCATCCCGCCTATCATGCGCTCATGCGCCGTTCGGTGGAGGGAGGCCTGCACTGTTCCGCCTGGGACAGGGATCAGGCGTTGACCGGGCGGCGCCATGCGCTGCGCGGCGCGCGCCTTTACATGACGGCGCAGGGCGAATGCGGGCACATCTGCCCGATGACCATGACCAATGCAGCGACGGCCGCGTTGAAAGCGGCGCCGGAGCTTCTGGAAATGTGGCTGCCGCGCATCACCTCGCGCCGCTACGACCATCGTTTCCTGCCGGCCGAGCAGAAGGCGGGCGTCACGATCGGCATGGGTATGACGGAAAAGCAGGGCGGCACGGATGTGCGCGCCAACACCACGTCTGCCAGCCAGAGCGGCAACGGCATGTGGGAGGTGACGGGCCACAAGTGGTTCTTCTCCGCCCCGATGTGCGACGCGTTTCTGGTGCTGGCGCAGACGCAGGCCGGCCCGACCTGCTTCCTGATGCCACGCTTTCTGCCCGACGGCACGGTCAACCGCATCCGCCTCCAGCGGCTGAAGGACAAGCTCGGCAACCGCTCCAATGCCTCCTCGGAGGTGGAATTCCACGGCGCGGGCGCCTGGCTCGTCGGCGAGGAAGGCCACGGCGTGCGCACCATCCTTGAGATGGTGACGTTGACACGGCTCGACTGCGCGCTGGCATCCGCCGGCCAGATGCGCGCCGCGCTGGGGGAGGCCGTCCACCATGCCCGTCACCGTCAGGTTTTTGGCGCAAAGCTCATCGATCAGCCGATGATGACGCGGGTGCTGGCCGACATGGCGCTCGACGTGGCGGCCGCGACCGCGCTTTCGATACGGCTGGCGCGTGCCTTCGATCACGGGCCGAACAACGAGCGGGAGGCGCTGTTCGCCCGTCTGGTGACGCCGGCGGCCAAGTACTGGGTGTGCAAGGCGACGCCGCCGCTCGTCTACGAGGCGATGGAGTGCCTTGGCGGCAATGGCTACGTGGAAGAGGGCACGATGGCCCGCATCTACCGCGAGGCGCCGCTCGACGCGATCTGGGAGGGGGCGGGCAACGTCATGTGTCTCGACGTGCTGCGCGCACTCCAGAAATCGCCGGAATCGCTTGATGCGGTGATCGGCGAGGTGGAGCGCGATCTTGGCTCCAGCGGTCCGGTTTCAAGCCAGGTGCTGAAGGCGGCCGCAAGGGCCTGCGTGGATGATCCGGGCTCCTCACGCATCCTGACCGAACAACTCGCACTGACGGTGGCTGCCGCCTGCCTGCGTCAGGTCGCCCCGCGCGCGGTGGCCGATGCTTTCATCGACACACGCCTCGGTGGCCAGTGGCGGGCGACCTATGGCATGCTGGATTCGCGTTTCGACGCCAAGGCCCTGGTGGAATACGCGTTTCCGGAGATGTGAGACGGGAAGCGCTTGCGCTCAGTTCCCGGCTTCATCGTCGTCGCTACCGGGGACGACGAGGCCGACGGCCGTTGTGGTTGCTCCAACAGTGGCGCCGACGGCGGTGGTCGCTATCTTCGCGGTGCCGCCGACCACGGCTCCGGTCACTGCCACGGCGGCGCAGCCACCCAGTGTCGGCGCACTCACGAGCGCCAGCATAAGCAAACGGACTTTCATGGATACCCCCTCGCGCGACCTGCTTCCCCGTTGGTCGCTGAGGCTTCGGATACCGCATGAGGTTTAAGATCGGATGAAACGCGCGCGCCGTCAGTCGCGGCGAATCGGGTGCGCCATGCGGTCGAGGAAGCCCTGCAGGATGTAGGCCGCCGCCATCTTGTCCACGAGTTCGCCGCGACGTGCGCGGGAAGTATCAGCTTCAAGCAGCGTACGGGTGACAGCTGCGGTGGACAGGCGCTCGTCCCAGTAGGTCATCGGCATCTGCTGGCGGCCAGCGAGATTGCGGGCGAATGCGCGTGTCGCCTGGACGCGCGGGCCCTCGCTGCCATCCATGTTGAGCGGCAACCCGATGACGAGCCCTGCCACCTCGTGCTCCGCGACGATGGCCAGCAGCCGGTCGGCATCGGCGGTGAACTTGGTGCGGCGGATGGTTTCGAGCGGGCTCGCGATCGAGCGACGTCCATCCGACAGCGCAAGGCCGATGGTCTTGGTGCCAAGATCAATGCCGATCAGCCGCCCGAAAGGGGGCAGGGCGGCGGCGAAGTCGGCGAGGGAAAGGGTGGGGTCGGCAGCCATGGGCGTTTGCTGTTCAATCGTCGAAGTTCAGTCGTCGAAGAAGGTGTTCCTCGTCGCCGTCGTATCGAAATCGAACCCGAAAGTCTCTATATCTTTTGCGTACCAGTCGGCGATGATCTGGATTGTCCTGTCCGTGTAGTAGGAACGATAATCCTTTTTCGGACCTTCAGAGACGTTGCGGCGATCGATTTCGTTTTCAAGGCCGAAATACCGGACAAGGTCCGCCGACAGCCTTTCCTGCCTCAGGATGTCGACAGCGATGGCTCCGCTCTCATCCACGACGTAATCGTGTTGCGGATACCAGCCGCGGATGGCGCGATGCCAATAGAAATCCCTGTCGCCCCAGATGTGCCGTTCTTCGAGAAAGGCCTCGAACCTTGCGACCGTATAAGCGTCCTTCTGCTCGTCGGGGGGAAGCTGCTGCTGGCCGAATGTGAAGCGCGAGACGGTCCGCGACCACGGATTGCGCACCACCGCAAAGGGCGTATTGGCCTTGCGCACGTAGACATTGACGTCGCGCAGCCGGGCATGCTCGAAGCCCGGGGCCAGGCCGTCCCGCTTCATGGTTTCGAACAGGGCATTTCCATAGGCAGTGCTTCGCAGGTGCTTTCGATTGGCAAGCAGAATCCTGCCTTCGAGCTGCGACGCCTTGCGGACCGACATGCCGCCGTTTTTGGGGATATGGATGAAGAAGTGCTTCCGCGAACGTAGTCCGGTGACAGTTGCAACATAAGCGAGCCGGTTGCGGATTTGTTTCAGGCGCAGATACATGTCGTTTCGGACCGTGATGCAAAGAGTGTTCCCAACAAATCATGCGTTGGGACGGCGCGCCGCGGGACCGTGACCGTTTCTGTATTCGTCCCGCAGCCATCATGTTGCGAAGCGTTGTACGCATTTAATTGCGTGCGGTCGAGCACCTGAACATATTCTCGAAACGTCGGATAGCCACGCCAGGCTCGAACACGGACCATGACGCGGGAAAGTCATTGATGACGTCAGGGATGTGACCTCGGTCCGATTGAATGCGGTACTCGCTCAGGAAAGCTGTTTCAGCATCTGTTCCGCCACCTGCCGCGCCTCATCCTTGTCGCGCCTGGCGAGCGCTTCAAGCGTATCGCGCGCCTCTCGGCGCATCTGCGAGAGGGTGCGTTCCTTGATCTCGGCGATGCGTGCGTTCAGGTCGCGCAGTCGGTCGAGTTTTTCACCATTCTTGCTGCCGGCCAGTTCCAGTACGGCCTCGGTGATAATGCCGAGCTGTTTGCCGTTGCTCGCGATCTCGTTTGCGACGCGCTGCTCGATTTCAGGCGAACCCTTGTAGTTGACGGTTGTCGAGAACCAGCCACTTGCGGGCGAGATCGTCTGGAAGTTGCCGTCGGCACCGGGAAACTTCACCTCGGTCGGCCAGAAAAAGGGAAACATGGCAGCCCTCGAAACGGAATTTGGGAAAATGAATACACACGGGATCATACTCGTGATGTCGTTGCACTGCAAAAAATATGACGTTACGGCATGCTCCCTGAGCGCTTGAGAGGCGGTGGAGACGCCCTATACTTCGCCCACACTTGCCGGTTCGAAATGGGCCAGTTTCAGAGGGGGCTGCGCCCGAGAGGGCCTGCGGCGCCTGATTCCATTACAGCTTCACGGGAGAAAACCATGCAGATCACCTGGTACGGCCACGCCGCCTTCCGCATCGAGATCAAGGACGCGGTCATTCTGATCGATCCGTTCCTGAGCGGGAATCCGGTTTTTCCGAAAGATCTTTCGGTCGATCAGGTGGCCGAGGGCGTGACACATATCCTGCTGACCCATGGCCACGACGATCACGTCGGCGACACGATTGCGATTGCGAAGAAGACCGGTTCGCAGGTGACGGGGAATGCCGAGATCTGCAACTGGGCATCGCAGCAGGGCATCAAGGATGTCAATCCGATGAATTCCGGCGGCAGGGTGGACGTGGGGCCGTTCACGGTGGCGCTGACCATGGCGCACCACTCCTCGTCTTGCTCCAGCGGCGAACTGGATCCGATCTATCTCGGCAATCCGAATGGACTTGTGATCTCCGCGCCCGGCGAGAGGACGCTCTATCACATGGGCGATACCTGCGCGTTCACCGACATGGGGCTGATCAACGAGTTCCACGAACCGAAGATCGGCATCGTGCCGATCGGCGATCGTTTCACGATGGGTGGCAAGGAGGCTGCCGTGGCCTGCTCCCGCTTCTTCGATTTCGAGACGATCATCCCGTGTCACTACGGCACGTTCCCGATCATCGATCCAACGGCCGATACGTTCCTGACCGCGATGGGTGCAGGGGCCTCCAAGGTGAAGGTCCCGGCGATCGGCGAGGCATTCACCGCCTGAAGCGATCGGTGAGAGGGGTTTCTCTCGGGGGGGGGGGCGGTGTCGCTCCTTCGCGCTGCGATCTCTGCATCGTCATCCCCCGGCTTCTTCCGGGGGATCCATTGTCGGGCAATGACGGTGGATAGCCTGGAGTGAGGTGGGCGCGGTTGCGGTCGGCTCTCCCGTAACAGTATTTAATGCGCGCTTGTGTCGTGCAACCGCGGTGTGGCGTAATAGCGTGCGCGGTTCACCCGGCGCTACAGCTTGTCGGCCGGTACGTCCCTGATTTTCTTCCAGTTCTCGTCGGCGCGTCCGATCGTGCCTTCGACGTCCGAGAGATAGCGCTTGTGCGGCGCGGGGCCGGCATTGAGGTAGAGTCTGCCGGCGTGGATGTCCCAGGTGGCGGGATCAATCGGGATCTTGTAGCCGAAGCTCGCACCTGTCGCACAGTAGCCGCCATAGGCGGGCGTATATTTCTGCGGGTCCGCCTCGAACATGTCGCGATGCTCGGCAGTGGCGAATTTCCAGGTTACGCCATCATGGGTGGCGGTGAACGCGTCGGACCCTGCGACGGGCTTTCCATCGGTGAAATAGGCGACGGGGTCGATGCCACCGATGGCGGCGCCGTCCTTCACATAGGTGCTGACCTCGTCGGCAAGGCCGGGACGCGCTGCTACCATGGCCAGTATAACCGCCATGAAAAGGGCTGCGGCGAACCGTTTGACGGTCCCGGCAGGGAACCTTGTGGCGATCATTTCGAAATTCCTCCCGGACAATATGCGTGGCCTCGGCCACAGGGTCTTGCAGTCATCGCCCGAAAGGGGGATTTATGCCAATCAAGCCCGCTCACAGGCGCGTAAGCCAGCCGTGACGCCGCGATCCCCGCCCGATGCCGCATTCGATGCCGCATCGCGGGTGGGACAGGCGTTGCGCGCGCGCAAGCGGCGGTGCTATACGCCGCCAAGTCGTTCGCTCAAGCCAACGGGATAGATTTCCATGTCCGTCGATACCGCCACGGTGAAACGCGTTGCCCGGCTGGCGCGCATTGCCGTCACCGATGCCGAAGCCGAAAAGATGAAGGGCGAACTGAACGCCATCCTCGGTTTTGTCGAGCAGCTCGACGAGGTTGACGTCTCCGGTGTGGAGCCGATGACCTCGGCGGTGGAGACGACGATGCGCAAACGCGTCGATGAGGTCACCGACGGCGATTGCGCCGAAGATGTCGTCGCCAATGCGCCGATGAGCGATGATCACTTCTTCATGGTGCCGAAGGTGGTCGAGTAACCGCCGCCTGTGCTTTCGCGAACCATGCCGCTTTCGGCCCGACCCGAGATTTTTCCATGACCGACCTGACAGACCTGACGATTGCCGAAGCCCGCGAGGGGCTGGAGAAGAAGGACTTCTCCGCGGTTGAACTGACCGATGCCTATCTTGGCGCGATCGAGGGCGCGAAGGCCCTAAACGCCTACATCGTGACGACCCCGGACAAGGCGCGCGAGATGGCGGCCGCCTCCGACAGGAAGCTTGCGGCGGGCGAGGGGCGCGCGCTTGAGGGCATTCCGCTCGGCATCAAGGATCTGTTCGCGACGCAAGGCGTTCACACCCAGGCCTGTTCCCATATTCTGAACGAGTTCAAGCCGCGCTACGAATCGACCGTTACCTCCAACCTGTGGGCCGATGGCGCGGTCATGCTGGGCAAGCTCAACATGGACGAGTTCGCGATGGGCTCCTCCAACGAAACGAGCTATTACGGTGCGGTCGTCAACCCGTGGCGGGCGAAGGGCTCCAATGCCGCGCTGGTGCCGGGGGGCTCTTCGGGCGGGTCCGCCGCCGCCGTGGCCGCGCGCATCTGCGCCGGGGCGACAGCGACGGATACCGGTGGTTCGATCCGCCAGCCGGCAGCGCTCACCGGCACGGTTGGCATCAAGCCGACCTATGGGCGCTGCTCGCGCTGGGGCGTGGTGGCGTTTGCCTCCTCGCTCGATCAGGCCGGCCCGATCGCGCGCACCGTCAAGGACGCGGCGCTGCTGCTGAAATCGATGGCCTCTGTCGATCTCAAGGACACCACCTCGGTGGATCGTCCGGTGCCCGATTACGCGGCGGCTGTCGGCCGGCCGGTGAAGGGGCTGAAGATCGGCATTCCGAAGGAGTACCGTGTCGACGGCATGGCGCCCGAGACCGAGACGCTGTGGCAGCAGGGCATCGAGTGGCTCAAGGCGGAAGGCGCGGAGATCGTCGATATCTCCCTGCCGCACACCCATTATGCGCTGCCGGCCTACTACATCGTCGCGCCGGCCGAGGCCTCGTCGAACCTTGCGCGTTATGATGGCGTGCGTTTCGGCCTGCGTGTTCCGGGCAACGACATCACCGACATGTACGAAAAGACCCGCGCCGCGGGTTTCGGTGCCGAGGTCAAGCGCCGTGTGATGATCGGCACCTATGTGCTGTCGGCCGGCTATTACGACGCCTATTACCTGAAGGCGCAGAAGGTCCGCACGCTGATCAAGCGCGACTTCGACCTCGCGTTCGAGGCTGGCGTCGATGCGATCCTGACGCCGACGACGCCGGATGCGGCCTTCGAGCCCGGCGCGATCACCGATCCGGTCTCCATGTACCTGCAGGACATCTTCACGGTGACCGTGAACATGGCGGGCCTGCCGGGCATCTCGGTTCCCGCCGGCCTCAACGAGAAGGGTCTGCCGCTCGGTCTTCAGCTCATCGGCAAGCCGTTCGGCGAGGAGACGCTGTTTCAGGTGGCGCAGGTGATCGAGAACGCCGCCGGGCGTTTCCAGGCGGAGAAGTGGTGGGCCTGATCAAGGTCCGACAGATCTGATGAAAAACGCCGGCCCGCGAGAGCGGAGCCGGCGTTTTTCATTTCCCGGTGAGGTCACGCGGCGCGCCGGCATGTCCCGGCGAAGCTCTTACAGGGCCTCGCGAAAGCTCTCGAACCGGCCGGCGTTGCGGCAGAAGGCGGGCGGTTCGCTATGTTCATGCCCTTCGGCAAGCCAGGAACGGCATTCGTCGCCGTGTTTGCAGAACAGGCAGCGCACGATGGAGCCGCGCAGGAAGGCATCGCCGCTTGGGCCTCCGGCCTTGGAGACGTCGATATCCGTCTGGCGCATCATTTCGCCCATCATCTGCATGTGATCGCCGGCATGCTTCAGAATTCCCATGGATTCCCCTCCACAAGCGATTGCCGGCAGAGATGCCAGCGTACTGTGAACGAGGATGACGCTTGGGGAGGTGATTGGCCTTGATCGAAGTCAATTCGATGTCTGTGCCCGTTGTTTGGGGCAATTAGCAGCGTGATTTGATGTCTTGATGGTACCAATGGGCATAGCAGATACCGCGAATTAACCGGCAGGCCTGTTCTCTTGTCCGCGAGGCGCATTTTTACGGAGCAGGCCGTTGTCCACCGTTTCGACCATCGCACTGCCGACGCCGGCCTCTACCGGCCAGGGCTTTGTCGCGCCTGCGACGGGCGAGGTTCTGAACGCCCGCGTAGTCTCCCAGGGGCAGGACGGCACGGCGCGGCTGGCGCTGGGTAAGGGACAGCAGATCGAGGTTCGCCTGCCGGTGCAGATCCCGCCCGGCACGGCGATCGCCCTCAAGGTGGAGGCTGGTGGTACCGAGCCGCGCCTTGCGTTGATGGTCGATACGAATGGCCAGCCTCTTGCTCCCCAGGCCGCACGCGCCGCGATGCAGGGAACGACTCCCGCAAATCCGGGACAGGTGGCCCCGACGCCACAAGCGCCGGTTCAACCTCCGGTTCTGGTCGCCGGGGCCGTATTGACGGCCCGGGTCACGGGGAGCGCAGCGGACGGGACAACGCGCCTTGCGCTTTCCGGGGCTGAGCTTGCCGCAAAGCTGCCGACGCCGCTGCCCGAGGGCATGCGGACGGTTGCCGTCAAGGTCGAGACGGGTGGCGTGGCCCCACGGCTTGCAATCGTCGTCGACGAACAGGGCCGGCCCGTGTCCGCCGATGCGGTGCGTGCCCAGGTCGCGTCCACTCAGCCCGGCGGCGGGCAAGGCGGTGCGGGACAGATGCGCACGGGCCCGAGTTTCCCCGCGCAGCTCGTCACCCCGCAGCCGGCGACATCGGCGTCCGGCTCTCAGCCGCCGTCGCTCAACGTATCCGCGGGGGATCTGGTCAGTGCCCGCGTCGTTTCCCAGGCGGCGGACGGCACGGCGCGGCTGTCGATTGGCCGCACGCAGGTCGAGGTCCGGTTGCCGGTCTCTCTGACGCCCGGCACATCGATCGCCGTGAAGGCGGAGGCCGGTGGAACCGAGCCGAGGCTTTCGGCTCTGGTCGATCCGCAGTCGAAGCCGCTGGCGGGCGATGTCGCGCGCACGGTGAATGCGGCGCGGGTGCAGCCGGGGGAGCCGGTAACGATCGTTTCCGGCCCCCGGGCGTTGCCTGCGGCCGGAACGGTAACGACCGCACGCGTTCAGCAGCCGGCGGGCGATGGCACGCCGCAACTTGCCATCGGCAAGACCGTGGTCAAGGTGCCTCTGGCCACGTTGCCCGAACCGGGGGCCACGGTGCTCGTCAAGATCACGGGGACCGCCGAACGCCCCGAGATTTCGCTTCTCGCCAACCGTCAGGGCCAGCCTTTGACGGGCGACGCGGCCAAGGCGCTCGCATCGGCGCGCGCAACGTCTCCGGCGCAGGCCACGGTGCTGCACGGTGGGCCGCAAGGGACAAGCCGCACCGACACATCGCCGGAAATCCTCAACAAGGCGATTGATGAGGCCCGTCCGTCAGCCGCAGCGCGGCAGGATTCGCTTGCCCCACTCTTTGCCAATGCGGCGGCGGTTTCGGGCAAGAGCGGTCCGCTGCCGCCGGTTTTGCAACAGGTGGTGCGCGATCTTCTGGGCTTCCGTGTGCCGGCGGACGGAATAACGGGTGAGCAGGTGCGCTCGGCCGCCGCCCGTTCCGGGCTTTTCAGCGAGGCCGGAGCGGCTCAGGCGAAGGGGCAGGGCGCGGCAGCACAAATCGGGGCGCCACAGGCCTTGCGTGAAAGGCAGGACCCGCCGGCTGGTGCCAGGGCGCAGACGGTACAAGCCGCCGCCACGTCTGGCGCCTCGGACGCGCTTCAAGCGCTTGTTACGGCGAATGTGCAAGGCGGCGGGCAAGCGGATTTGAAGAGCACGCTGTTTCTTCTGCGGGCCGTTCTCTCCGGCTTTCTCGGTGACGATGCCGATCTGCCTCAGGCCCCGCGCGCGGGTACGCCGCCGCCGCCGCCACGCGCGGGTGCGCAGCCGCAGGGACAACCGCCAGCCTCAGCGCGCCTTGATGAGAGCGCCTCTCCCCAGCAGGCGGCACGTGCGCTTCTCTCCGACACCGAGGCCGCGCTTTCGCGTGTCCGCCTTTCCCAGTTCGCGTCGCACGGTTCGGGAACGGATGCCGCCAGTTCGGTTCGCGGTGCGCAGGCGACGCACTGGACATTCGAGATCCCGCTCATGGTTGGGGCCGGCACGGCGATGGCCCAGTTCCAGATCTCGCGGGACGAGCAGGGCGGGGGGACGTGCGATCAGCCCGAGGCGGTTGGATGGCGGCTGCATTTCGCGCTCGATGTGCCCGAGACAGGGCCGGTGGAGAGCCTCGTCGCGCTCGGGAGCGGCGGCACGGCGGTTACGGTGTGGGCGGAGAGGCCGGACGTCGCGATGGCTCTTCGCGGTGGCGCGGACGAGCTTGCCGGCGTCCTAGAACTCGCCGGTATCGACGTGGCGAGCGTGCGAATCCGTCAGGGCCGGCCGAAACAGCCTGCCGTGGCTTTCGGCAAGCTCTCCTCGGGCCAGTTTCTGGACCGGCGTACATGAGCGGCGAGGTGAAAAAGAAGGGCGACCCGAAACGGGTTGCCGTGGCGCTGCGCTACGACAGCGTCGGCGCGCCCCGCGTGACCGCCAAGGGGGCGGGCCATGTCGCGGATGCGATCCTGAAGCTTGCGCAGGAAAGCGGCGTGCCGGTGGAAGAGGATGCGATCCTCGCGCAGGCCTTGGCGCAGGTGGAACTCAACGAGGAGATCCCGGAGGAGCTCTACAAGGCCGTTGCGGTGATCATCGGCTTCATTCTTCGCAAGGGCAGCAAGCCGTCGGGCTAAGACCGGTTCAAGAACCTCTTGCGGCGCGACGAAAGAGGCACTACGCAACACAAAAGACCGCGCGCGCGAAATGCGAACCCGCCGCGCCGGTCCTTCCGCTTTGCCGCAGACAGGATCCTTTGCAGCCATGACGATCGTTGATACCCGCATCCCCGACCCGAAGAAGTTCATCAAGGGCGCCACGGGCGATTGGGAAATCGTCATCGGCATGGAGGTGCACGCCCAGGTCACTTCCAGGTCGAAGCTTTTCTCCGGAGCCTCCACCGAATTCGGTCAGGAGCCCAATTCCAACGTCTCGCTTGTCGATGCAGCCATGCCCGGCATGCTTCCCGTCATCAACGAGGAATGCGTCAAGCAGGCCATCCGTACCGGCCTCGGTCTGAAGGCCGAGATCAACAACAAGAGCGTCTTCGACCGCAAGAACTACTTCTATCCCGATCTGCCGCAGGGCTATCAGATCTCCCAGTTCAAACAGCCGATCGTCGGCGAGGGCAAGATCCTGCTCGACATGTCCGATGACGAGCAGGTGGAGATCGGTGTGGAGCGTCTGCATCTGGAGCAGGATGCAGGCAAGTCGCTGCACGACCAGCACCCGAGCATGTCCTTCGTCGATCTCAACCGCTCGGGCGTGGCGCTGATGGAGATCGTCTCCAAGCCGGACCTGCGCTCCTCCGACGAGGCGAGGGCATACCTGACCAAGCTCAGGACCATTCTGCGTTATCTGGGCACCTGCGACGGCAACATGGAGCAGGGCTCCATGCGCGCCGATGTCAATGTCTCCGTGCGTAAGCCGGGCGGCGAGTTCGGGACGCGCTGCGAGATCAAGAACGTCAACTCCATCCGCTTTGCCGGCCAGGCGATCGAATACGAGGCGCGCCGCCAGATCGGCATCCTGGAAGACGGCGGCAAGATCGATCAGGAAACCCGCCTGTTCGACCCGGGCAAGGGCGAGACGCGCTCCATGCGCTCCAAGGAAGAGGCGCACGATTACCGCTACTTCCCCGATCCCGACCTTCTGCCGCTGGAATTCGATGACACCTATGTAACGGAACTCGCCAAGGACCTGCCTGAGCTTCCCGATGACAAGAAGGCCCGGTTCATGACGGACTATGGGCTCTCATCCTACGATGCCGACATTCTGGTGCAGGAAAAGGCATCGGCCGATTTCTACGAGGATGTTGCGAAGGGGCGTGATGCCAAGCTTTCCGCGAACTGGGTGACCAACGAGCTATTCGCCCGGCTTCACAAGGAAGGGTACGACGTCACCACGAGCCCTGTCTCGGCCGATCAGCTTGGCGGAATCATCGATCTCATCAAGGCCGGAGACATTTCCGGCAAGATCGCCAAGGACCTCTTCGAGATCGTGTGGGCCGAGGGCGGCGATCCGAAGCAGATCGTCGAAGCGCGTGGCATGAAGCAGGTCACCGACCTTGGCGCCATCGAGGCGATGGTCGCGGAGATTGTCGATGCGAATCCCGACAAGGCGGCGCAGGCGAAGGAAAAGCCGGGCCTGCTCGGCTGGTTCGTCGGCCAGGTCATGAAGGCGTCGCAGGGCAAGGCCAATCCGCAGGCCGTCAACGAGCTTTTGCGCAAGAAGATCGGCATCGACTGATCAGTCGTGCCCGGCACGCGGCGACATGCGGTCGCAGGGGCGTGCAAGGCCGGCGTCTCATAGTCCATTTGCAACGCAGGGTTGGTTGCGGGCGCCGCGTCCGCGACCGCTGGCGGTGGCCGGTTTCTGGCGATCCCACGACGCGATCGCCGGAGGAATTTACCGCGGGCAATGGCAATCAGGGTCCGGCATCGGAATACCTGATTTTTGCCATGCCTTCGCCGTGATCGTTTCCGATTTTCCCCTGTGTGATGGTAATATACAGAGATAACAGCCGGTTTTCGCCGCATGTCAGCAACGCAGGGAACCAACCTGGAAATATTGCGTTTGCACTGCGGACCGAACGCTCGGTCTTTACGTCCCAAATACGCATATCGGGAAAAGGCAGGCGACCAGCGGGACCTCGCTCTTGAAGCGCGGGGACGCCCCTTGAGTGCGCCGCTGCCGTGCCCGGCGGTCAGGTCCTAAACGTGCCAGATAAAGATTCCATGCCGACATTTGATCGACGCGACTGCCTGAAAATCAGCGCCAGCTTCATAGCCGCGCTCATCGGGACCACCGCTTTGCCCGCTTTCGCGGACGAGACGGAGGAACCGGCCAAGGACGCCGCGCCCGCGAGCGATGCGGGCAAAGCCGGGGATCAAACCCCACCGCCGTTCAATTGGGATTGGCTCGTGGCCCGCATGAAAGCACGTGCAGGGGCTCCTTACGAGGATGATCAGGGCACGTTGCCCGAGGCTGTCGCCAATCTCGACTACGACGCCCATCGGCGGATCCGCTTCCGGCCCGATCATGCGCGCTGGAAAGGCGACGAACGCAATTTCGAGCTTCAGGCGTTCTACCCGGGCTGGCTGTTCGACAAGCCCGTACACCTGTTCGAGGTGGTGGAGGGCCAGCTGCGTCCGATGGAGTTCAAGGCGGACGATTTCGAATATCGCGAGCCGCTGGACCAGGAGACGTTCGAAAAGATCGATCTTCCCGGCGTGGCCGGTTTCCGCCTTCACTATCCGCTCAACCGCTCCGACTACCGTGACGAGCTGATCTCCTTCCTGGGGTCGAGCTATTTCCGCGCTCTGGGGCGCGGCAATATCTACGGGCTATCGGCCCGCGGTCTGGCGGTCGACACGGCTTCCGGCAGCGCGGAGGAGTTCCCGCGCTTCACCCGGTTCTATATCGAACGGCCGGACGAGGGCGCGCGCGAAATCAAGCTTTACGCCGAACTTGAGAGCGAGCGGGTGGCAGGTGCCTACGCCTTCTCCATCACGCCGGGGGTAGAGACCGTCGTCGACGTTCAGGCCGCCATCTTCCTGCGCAGTGCGGTTTCGCGGCTCGGGCTTGCCCCGCTTTCCTCGATGTATCTCTTTGGCGAGAATGACCATACCGGCTTCGACGACTTCCGCCCGGAAGTGCACGACAGCGATGGGCTTGTCATCCTGCGCGCCAGCGGCGAACGCATCTGGCGTCCGCTCACCAATCCCGGACAGCTGCAGCTTTCGATCTTTTCGGAAGACAATCCGGGTGGCTTCGGGCTTTTGCAGCGCGACCGCACGCCCGACCACTATCTCGACACAGAGGCGCGCTACGAACGTCGTCCCTCGGTGTGGATCGAGCCGGTGGGGGAATGGGGCAAGGGGTCGGTCTTCCTTGCGGAAATTCCTTCCAAGGAAGAAGTTCACGACAATGTTGTGGCGTTCTGGATGCCGGAGAATGGCCTGGAGGCGGGAGCCGAGCACTGGCTGCACTACCGCATGTTGTGGGCAATGGAAGTCGAGGGCGATGTACCGCTCGCCCGCGTGATCCGCACCCGCACCGGGCAAGGCGGCACGGCTTCGTCCGAGGCCGATCCCAGCTTGCGCAAGTTTCTCGTTGATTTTGCTGGCGATCCCCTTGTCGGGCTTGGCGACGACGCGGCGATCGAGGTGCATCTCAACGTCGGAAACGGCAAAATCACGCACAAAATATTGAACAAATTGCCGGGTAACGACGTTTGGCGATTGATCGTGGATGTCAGACGCAAGGATGCGGGCAAACCCGTTGAACTCAGCGCGGCGCTTTTTCTCGATCAGGAACGACTTTCCGAAACCTGGACGTATCAATGGGGTCAAGCAGTATGAGAGCCGAAATGCTTCAGCACGATATCAGCTTCTCCTTGGGAACCAACGAGCCCGAGGGCGCGGCGTGCGATGCTCTTCGCCGGTCGATTGGTCGGTCGGATATCGACGACACAACGCTGCGCGATGCGGTCAGAGACGTCATCGAGAGTTCTCCGCGTCTATGCGCGCTGGGCGACATGGAGGTGCTGGTCGAGCGGATCGTGGCTGGCGTGGTGGAGGAAGATATTCGTCTGGCCGTGATGTCGGCGCTTTGTCTGCCCGCGCCTGTGGCACCGCTGGCCATGCCGACGCAGGTTCTTGAGCGCGCGCGTACGCCATTTTTCGCGCGACTGTTCGGCCGCGTGCGCACGCCTCAGGGGTGATTGTTGCGGCTTTCCTGCCGAGCTTGAACCGGCGCTGGCTTGTTGCCCGCAAAATGTCAGGCTGACGCAGCCCCTTCATTCTTCGCGAGAGCGTTTCGGAGTGTCGTCCCATGCAGCCAGGTCCCAGCAAGCCCGGTAAACTAGAGACACTGCTGGTCGGCCTGCGCCGGTCCGGCGCGATCATCCTGACGCTCGGGCTGACGGTGGCAGCCGCCGCCATGTTCGGTTCCATCGCCGTTGCCGATGGCTTCGACTGGGTCGACGTGGTGCGTATCACGCTTGTGGCGTTCTGTGCGCTTTGGCTGTCCTGGGGCGCTTGTACGGCGGTGCTGGGTCTCATCTTCGGTGCGGAGAAGGTTTCCTCCTTCGATGGCACACCGAGTGGACGGACGGCCATCGTCATTCCGGTCTACAACGAGGCGGCGGATGCGGTCTTCGCGCGTCTCGACGCAATGTATCGCGCGCTGAATGATCTGGGCGTGATGGATACTTTCGATTTCCACGTCCTCTCCGATTCCACCAGGCCCGAGGCCCAGGCCGACGAGAAACGGCTTCACCGCCGCGCGGTGGCCGCGCTTGGGGCGGGGGGGCGGCTGTTCTATCGCCACCGGTCGCCCAACACGGGCCGCAAGGCCGGGAATATCAGCGAATTCATCCGCACCAACGGCGGCGCTTACGACTACATGCTGGTGCTCGACGCCGACAGCCTAATGAAGGCGGAGACCATCGTGGAGATGGTTCGCAGGATGGAGGCCGCGCCCGACCTTGGCCTGTTGCAGACGGTGCCGCTCATCATTGGCCGCAAGACGCTGTTCGGCCGCATGATCCAGTTTTCAGCCAGTTTCTATTCGCCATTGTTCTCGCGCGGTGTCGCGGCCCTTCAGGGGCGTCAGGGCCCGTTCTGGGGGCACAATGCGCTCATCCGGATGCGCGCCTTCGCGGAGACCTGCGGTTTGCCGTCTCTGGCCGGAAAGCCGCCTTTTGGCGGCGATATCCTGTCTCATGACACCGTGGAAGCGGCGATGCTGGCGCGTGGTGGTTGGCGGGTGAGGCTCGATCCCGATCTCGGCGGGTCCTACGAGGAAGCGCCGGCCAATCTCATCGAATATGCCAAGCGGGACCGGCGGTGGTGCCAGGGTAATCTGCAACACGCCCGCCTGCTGGGTGCGCCGAAGCTCAAGTTCTGGAGCCGGCTGAACATTATCCAGGGCATTTTCGGCTATATCGCCTCGCCGATCTGGCTGATGTTCCTGGTCGCGAGCGTTGCCGCACCGCTGTTTGCGCCGCCGCCGGTCTATTTCATGTCCGACTCGCTCTTTCCGCGGTTTCCGCATCCCGAAACGGAGAAGGGGCTGGCGCTGCTGTTTGGCGTCGTCGCGCTGCTGATCCTGCCCAAGGCGCTGCTGCTCGCACGCGCGGTGATGACCGGCGATGACGGGCCCTATGGCGGCAGCGGGCGTGCGTCGCTCTCCGCGTTGCTTGAGCTGCTGCTCGCCTCGCTGTTGGCGCCGATCCACATGATGTTTCAGAGCCGCTCGGTCTATCAGGTGCTCACGGGCGCCGATTTCGGTTGGCCGTCCAGCGAGCGGGAGGATGGCTCGCTCGACTTCGTCACCGCGTGGAAGGCGAGCTGGTGGATGGTTCTCTTCGGTATTGGCACCATGCTCTTTGCCCACTATTTCGCGCCGGCGCTGGTGGTGTGGCTGTGGCCGGTCGCGGTGCCTCTGGTGCTCGCCCCGGTGATCATCTGGTGGACGGCATCGCCGAAGTCCGGCTTGCGGGCGCGCAACCGCGGCGTCTTCCTGACACCGCAGGAATGGTGTGACGTTCCCGTCATCTCGGCCGCGGCCCGTGCCCTTGATTTCTACAAGAGCGAGCCGGGCGAGCCCGCCCGAGAGGCTGCCTGAGTCTGCCGAGTCTGTGAGGCTGCCGAGCCTGTCGGGCGGTCGACCCAATGCGCAACTCAAGCGGAGCAGGGACGGAAGCTCGCGGGCGTCGGGCCTACTTCACCCGCCGCCATGTCTCGCCCTTGCAGATGAGCCCGCCCAGCACGCAGCCGGAGAGCTTCAGCTTGCTTGGGGTGATCAGTTCCATCTTGCCCGTGTAGGTCTTGCCATCCTCGGCGTTGTAGACCTTGCCGCGCCATTCGTTCTCGCCCGCCGGTTTCATGCCGTAGACGGTAAGGACGCCGAGAAGCGAGCGATCTCGCTTGGAGGTGTCGGGGTTGTTTTCGTCCTTCTTGCCCTTGTCGCGCAGCCATACGAGCTTGCCGCAAAGGGCGCTGCCGCACGGCGCGATGCGGATTTGCGAGCTGCCGGAGGGGCGCGCCCAGGTGCCTTCGGCATCGGCCGCCGCCGCCGCCCCCATCGTCAGCGCCCCGGCGATCGCGATGCCGGTTGCGACCGACAGGACCTTGATTGCTTTCCTCATGCTTGTCTCCTCCACTTGATCTTATGTTGTTGCTTTCCTGAGATACCGCCCCCGGTGGCCTCGTGCCGTCACCTGCGATTTCCTCCCGTGCAGGTGCGGGCCGGTTCGCGCCACGTGCGCGCCGGCAATTTCGGCGGATACGGGACATCGAACGCGTATTGGACAAGAGCGTATCGGCTTTCGAACACCATGCAAGACGTGCCGTTACGGCAGGTATGCGATATTCTGAAGCGGCCGTCGCAGCGAGTTTGCGCCTGGAGCGAGGCAATGGCGGGGGAGGGGCTGCCGTTGTTTTTCCGCGATAGGACAATCGGAATTTTTTGGGGCATGTGTCGCGATGGTTATTGAAGTGTGATCGTTAATAGTCGGTAGTCCCAGGCGGCATATTGTTTTTATTGGTGGAAATGGCGCTGGTGGGTTAGGAAACCCTTACGTTTACCGTTCGTTTTTAATTTGTATTTGCCTCGTTAACCGAGAAAATTTACTCCCGCTTGAAGCCATTGGGTGAGACTTCTCCGTGTCAGGACATGGACCGCACAAGAGATGGTCTGCAGTGATAGGGAACGGTTTTCAGTAGAGGGTGAAGACAATGGCTCGTTTTGAGGTTCTGAGCGAAGACATGGCCGCGATGGGTTCGCAGCAGATGAATGCAGAGATGCTGTTTGAACTGGGTATGAGCTATGCGTCGGGGCGTGACGTTGCGGAAGACCTGGTGTCTGCGCACAAGTGGTTCAACCTGGCCGCCATGAAGGGCTACGGCGATGCGGCGCGTTACCGCAAGGAGATATCGGAAGTAATGAGCTCGTCCGATATCGCCGAGGCCCAGCGCGCGGCGCGCGAATGGCTGGGCATGCATTGAGGGTCGACATTGCAGCGGCGCGGTCATTGCCCGTGTCGGGCGCTGCAGGATTGTCCACCACTTGCCCGTTCGCGCAAGGGCGGTCTGGGGGCAAGGGGCAAGGGCGCTTCGCGTTTGAACGGCACGAGCGTCTTGCCGGTCGGGTAGGCAAAAGGGCTTTCGAAATGGCCCGTGGAGGTCATGTGCGGGGCGCAGTCCACTCGCTCGTATAGGGCGGGTGAGTGGACTGCGCCTCGGGTCCTTGTTGAAACTTCCATCCGCCGCGGGCTTTCTGCCTTGCATCGTCGCCGGCCATCAGGCATACAGCGTTTCGAACGGAGAGGTGGCCGAGTGGTCGAAGGCGCTCCCCTGCTAAGGGAGTATACCAGTGATGGTATCGAGGGTTCGAATCCCTTCCTCTCCGCCACTTGGCCATGTAAATATCTGATTTTATTGATTTTCATTTTTTACCCGGCTTCTGGCCCATCACCCAGCCCATCATGAAATTCAGGCTTGTGAGCCGCTGAGGATATTCCTGTAGCGCGCAAAATCAGATGGCACGGCGCGCAAGATCGAATGGCAACTAAAAACGAATGCCGCTCGTCAAAATTGGCCTCGGGCGGGGCGTAACCTTCGCCTCGGCGGGGAGCGATCCAAACACCCGGAAGTAGCCAAGATCGTATAGGCCTTGGCCGGAGAAGTGACCTTTGTTCGTTTCACTGACATATGGAATTCCGGTTGTAGGGACGTAGCACGTGTATGGATCGCCATCGTTGATCACCTCCTGCACGGACCAATTCAGGTAGTAGAGCGCGGGAACCTCTAGACCGCTTTGGCATGGCTCCCCAACGGTGAAATACGTGTCGGATCTGATCCACGGCTCGGCCCGAAGCTGGGCAATGAGCGTATTCCGCTCCGCGGTTATTTGTGCCTGGCTGTCTCCGCCGGCCGCGTCGGCCTCGCCCTCCTGAATGTGGACTATATCAAACGACGAAATGCCGGCGAGACTGATCGCAGTCGGAACGTCTGCGAGTAAATCCACATAGTTTTCTGAGGACGTTCCGTTCTCGATCCAGCGGTTAAACGGCTCCCCGCCATGCCCATTGCAGACAACAACAACGCTGCGTCCCGTCTCCTGGAGAATCCTCCACGCCAGCCCGCCCATGATGTTGTTTTTTCCGCCGCCGATCGTGTTGTAGCCCGTGACGGAACTGCTGTCTGTGATCAAATGAGCGACGTGTTCGAGATCCAGCGTTTCGAGCGACTGAGACTGCGCGTTATAGATTTTGATCTGGTCGGTGACGTGGAACGTGCCGCCAGTGCTTTCCGCGTTGGCGATCGCGTTCGACTGGCCGAGAAGCAAAAGCGCAATAGGAGTGTCCATAATCAACCCTTGTGCAATGTGGCCCGGACCGTAAATGATCCATCCTCATATTCATGCACATGATCGGTGCCTGTCACCTGAGCAATGGTTGAAGTCCGGAAAATATCGTCGGCCTGCATTCTGCCGCAGCCGTCTCCCGCACTCTCAACGAGGTCACCGCGGGAGGGGGTAGCGTCCGGCTGCATGCGAACGACATAGGCGCCGAGGCCCGCAACGTGCATGTCGTTGAATACGGACGGACCTTCGCAATCCGGATCATCATCCCACGCTGAGAACACGCCGTAGACGCAATTCGAAGAGGGTGTCTGCGAGATTTCGCAAAGCGGAAGGTGCCGGTCCGGGTCTGTCCAGACCGTGGCCTGATAGACGGTCGAGCCATCCGTCCCGACCACATCAACGACCGCGCCGTCGATCTCTGCGCCGTCGTACTCGCGCCGGAACGTCTGGGCCTTCTGCTCAAACCCGATCATGTCCCCATCAGGCCCAGTCACTGGGATGGATATCATTTCCTGCCAGACCAGATAACGCCAGATCACGGCGCCATCGATGAAATCCATGATCGTGCCAACAGGGATTTCCGGCCGTGAATTGACCGCCAGCCGTGACCAGTGAGCGCCGACGAACGTTCCGTAGGTGACAACGCCTCCGGCGATGGAGATCGACCCCGCGGATACTCCGGCAGACCACAACCCTATAACGGCGCCGTCACCCGTTTGACGATTGGCCTGAATGGCTGATGCCGTGGATGAAAATGACGCCGCTCCGCCTGACGCCCGCAGCGACATGCCAAGTTCATTTGCCGTTAATGGATTGAAGCTGGTCGTACCAATCATCAACCCGTACGCGTTGAGGCGCAGGACCCTAAAACCTGCCGAATGGAAATCATGAGAAATCCCGTCCTCCGAATGCCAGCCGGTGGCACCGTCAAACGTGAGGGACGGAGCCGCAGCAGACCCCGGATCCAAGCGCAGCTTACCTGCCCTCGAAAAGGCAACGCTTGTCACACCAGGCGTGATGGCGCCGGATACGGGAGAGGTGACCTTGAAAATAGACCCTCCATAGGTTTCGCCCGCATCAACCGCGACCATCGTACCCCCGGCCGCGTCTCCACCAGCATCCCAATCGGCCGCCCGTGGCCATGCGCCTGCCGAGTTGTAGAGGTAGATGCCATGTTCGGCCGTGTTCGTCTGATCTCGCACCAGGATGCGAGCGCCATCGTACGGAGCCCCATCGTCCACTGTCTGTGCCCCGGACAGCACGATGTTGCCGGTTGTTGCATATAGACAGCTTTGCTTGAGAGCGAGCGCGCTAGCCGCTGCCGTCTCCGGCAGCGGTCCAATCCGCGTCCAGGAGCCTTCCCCTACCGCCCCCGATTTCAAATAGACCCCAACATTGCCGACAGTTGGATCGCCGTAGACGCGTCCCTCGGCATCGGCCGCCCAGTCGAGGTCCGCTTCCAGCTCCGACAGCAGCTCGTATTTCGGGCCGCGCAGGGTCTCCAGTTGCGCCCCGACGTTCTTCGCAGGCACCCGAACCGTATCCACCACCACTCCATCGACAACACGATTGCCGAGAAACTCATCCAGCGTCGCCGCCGGTGTTACATTTGTGCTCTTCACGCCATCGACCATGTCGTCAGTCCTCTCAAGCGGGGGTAATCAGCGTCACCAGGTCGCCGAGGACAGCCTCGGCACTGGCGTTGGAAACGGAGATCTCGATCTCGATGTAGCGGGCCAGCGTGGTACCGAGTGCCGTTGCGGAGCCGACAGGCGCGCCGTCGCTCGCAAGGCCCGTGCGCATCGTCAGGGTGGCCGTGCCGGCAAGGCCGTAGGCGACGGCGGCGACCGTGACGCTCGTGTCCGAGCCGAGGTCGATTACCGGCAGCGTGTAGGTGAAGCTCGACGGCAGCGTTGCCCCGCCGACGAGATCGTCGGCCACGACGCTTGCGCCCGTCGTCGTGCCGGGCCAGCCGAGGTCGCGCTCGATGCGCTGGATGAGCACGCCGGCGCCATAGCTGGGGCCCAGCGTCGTCTCGATGAGGAGCGGCGTCGGGCTCTCGTTGCCGTCGAAGTCCACCGCCACCGCGCCGATCGTGAACGTGCCCTCGGCGAGCGGTTCGCTGGTCTCCCAGGGCGATGCAGAGAGCAGGCCGGTATGGGCCGGCCCCAGATCCTCCCAGTCGTAGCCCGTGCCCGGCCTGAGCCGGATCCGGTAACCGAGCAGCTTGGAGGTGTCTCCCTCGCCCAGCGTCCAGGTGTAGCGGCGCACGCCCGAGGCGAGCCGCACGACCTGCAGCGTTGCCACATCGGGCACGACGACGTCGGCCGAGCCGATCGTCACGGATATGACGGGCGTGTCGCCGCCGGCGATGCCGTAGATGCTGAGCGCACGGGCGCGGATCTCCACCGTCTGCCCGGCGTGATAGCCGACAATGTCGCCGCCGCCGGCCGCGGCCGTGACGGTCTTCGTCGTCCAGGTTCCGGCGCCAGAAAGCCTGTGGTCTATCTGGTAGGAGCCGACCACCGCCGCATTGCCCGGCCCCGGCTCGATGCGCACGGTCAGCCCGTCCGGGTCCTCGGTCCCGTCGAGGCCGTCATAGATGCCCACGAAGACCGGAACGGCGGGAACGGTCTCCGACAGGCCGATCGTGCTGCCGACACGGCCGTCCCAGGCGGGCGGCTCCTCAGCATCCGTCAGCGTGTCGATCTCGGGCGCCGCCGCCACCAGATGCAGGATCCGTGCGCTATCCTCGCCGCGTTCCACCGCCTTGACGATACAGATCAGGCTCTCGCTCGCCGCCGGCCCGATATGGACGATCTCATCTGCCCGCGGCACCGCGCCCGAACCGGCCAGCCGTATGGCGCCGGTCAGGCCGGGCCCGGTCAGGATCGGCCGGACCAAGCTCTCGCCGAGCACGTCCTGGTCGCCGGAAAACACCCGGAACCGCATCGCCCAGGCGCCGTCGCCGATCGCCACATCGCCGTCCAGCTCCACGAGCTGATCCAGCACCCGGCGCACGCGGGCAACCATATGCGTGCGCTCCAGCGTGTCGTAGGAAACCGCCACCTGATCACCGCGCACGGCGACGCAGGCCGCTCCATCCTGTGTCACCTGAAACCTGTCTGGCCGGTGTTCGATCTCGTGCTGCCGGCGCCGTGTCTCGATCCAGATCTCGTCCGGGTCCGTCTTGCCCGGGTGCTCCAGCTGCTCGGTCACGGTGATTGTGCCCGTATGCCCCGGCCAGGGAACCAGGCGCTCGCCCTTTTGAAAGTCGTTTGAAGCGTCCGTAAACGGCACGCGAAAGGCGTCCGGAAGCCGGGCATAGGGGCGGCTCCAGCGGAAGTCGCGGCTGTTCCTCGGGTTGATGTGATCAACCACAAGGCTCTGCGGCCGGTCGATCACGACGCCCCATTTGACTCCGTCATCGCGCGGCGTGGCGCGGCCGGCTGACGTGATGTCGAGCAGCGCTTCCTGCAGGGAGGCGTCGTAATTGTGCAGCCGGTCGTAGGTGAGCCCCTTGGCCGCGCACCATTGTGACCAGTCGGCGATCTGGTCGAGATCGAGCCGCTGGTCGAGAGCCGGATAGGTCGCCGCCGGCCCCTGCAAGGCCCAGCGATAGGCCGCCGCCGGCGATCGCGTCTCACGCGTGATCCAGGTGCCGGACGTGGCATCCCAATCTGGCGCAACGCGGCTCGCCATGCAGTTGAGATCGTCGATCTGCCCATTGAGCTGATAGGTCGCCTTGATGCGCACCGCGATCAGCGCCAGCGGGTGCTCGAAGTTGATCGGATATTCTGGCCGAAAGCTCTGCAGCGCCTGCCAGAAGACGTTGTCGGTGTAGCGCGAGGCCGTGCGCTCGGCCGTATAGCGCCGCAACCTGATCTCGTAGGTTCCGCGCTCCGGCAGCGTCCAGCGGTAGGCGCGCATGAAGGGCCGCGTCTGTGCGGCCACGACATTGAAATTCGGCTCGCCAATCCAGGTCAGGCTGCCCATCTTGCGGTAGTGTATCTGGATGCCCACAGCGAGCGATCGCGGCTTGCCCTCGTCATTGATCCGCGCCAGCCCCTGCGGCCATCCGAGGATAACGGCCACCTCGGTCACGTCCGTCGCCGTGCGGCGCACCACCGGCTTGTCCTCGGGCGTCGAGCCCGACACGATCTCGCCGGCGTCGTCGCGCGGATAGGGCCGCGTCAACTCGACCGACATTCCCTCTTCGATCACCTGTTGCGGGTAAAGCGCGATCGGATCGTCTCCGGCGACGCCCTCGCGCACCTCCAGCTCCACCTCGTCGTACTCGTCGATCGAGGTCTCGCCCAGCCGGATGTCCGAGATCTTCACATGCCCGTACCCGACGCAGAAGAGCGCGCGGATATACTGGTTGTCGCCGACGACCTCGGTGTAGGGCGCGCAGGCATAGACCGGCGCGACGCGCATCTTGCCCAGCACCGCCGGAATGGCTCCATCCGGGTTTGCCTGGTTGCGCAGGCCGCTGATCGTGTAGCGGTTCGCCTCCTTGGCCGCATCGGCGATCCGGGGCGGTCTGGCAGGGATCAGCGCATTGATGAGCAGGTTGCCGGCTGTGACGATCGTCGTGGTGATGATCGTCGTCCATGTTGCCGCCGTCAGTCCGAACGTGCCGGCGAGCATCGGCCCCAGAAACGCAGCGATCGCGACGGCGGCAATCAGCACGACGATCGTCAGGATCGCCCTCAGCGCACCCTTGCCGGGCACCACGCGCACGATCACCCGCACGCCCGCCTTGGGCCTCACCCGGTGCCAGATCTCCGCCGACACCACCAGACTGCCGCGCTCGGTGACCAGCACCACGCGGATGCCGGCTTGCGGGCCCACGTAGCCCGGCAGCATCTCCGCGACGATTTCCGCCACCGTCGCACCCGCCGGCAGCACGCGCGAAATCCGCGCCGTGCCGGGGTCTAGTCCGGGCATGGCAAGCGCGCTGATCGTGGCGTCTTGTGTGTCGGATTGCATGGATCAAACGGGCCGGTTGCGGTCGTCTCGGGTTGCTGGCATCCTGCCTGCAACAGCCCCGCCGCCACATTCGCACCTGGGTGCGACCGGCCTTCAATCGGGGTTTCAGGCGGCGGGTAGCGGCACCCGTTCGTGTCGCCAGAACCCCTGCAGCCGGCGACGCCAGACCGGCGTATCCCACCGCTCCAGCTTGGCCGCATCCTCGCCGAACATGTGAAGCATGTGCGTCGGTGAAACAACGACGCCGACATGGCTGTCGTGCCGGCCGCGCGAGAACAGCGCCACATCCATCTCCGCCGGCGGGCGGCCGACAACGCGGCGCCACGGCCCGACATCGAGGACGCCGTGGATAAGGGCCGCGATCTCGCGCTCTTCGTCGGCCGTCGCATAGTCCTCGTCGTAGGTAGGCAGAGCGACGCCGAAGCGCGCATGCACCAGCCGCACCAGCCCCCAGCAGTCGCAACCCTCGCGGCTGCGCCCGCGATCGGCCCAGGGGATGCCGACGAATTCAGCGCTCCAGTGCAGGTGAGCCGTCATCTGTGCAGCCCCGGAAACGCGTCCCGCGTCATCCGCCGCGACGGCCAGGGCTCCGACGTGATCGGATCGCGCGATATCGACAGCGTGATCTGGCCGCTGTCGCCCTCGGCCGAGATCAGCTCCAGCCCCAGCCATTCGGCCTCGATCACGTCCGGATCGGATGCCAGAACCACCGCGAAATCCACCGTCGCCCGCGTGATGGTGGAGCGCAGCGGCTTCGCCATGTCCTTGTCCACGACTTCCAAAATCAATGTCGCCGCCGGCGGCGTCTCCTCCTGGTCGTCGGGCAGGACCGTTGACAGCAGCACGAACAGGAATGGCGATCCGTCATCCGTCTGCCAGGTCGAGCGCGTGCCATAGGTCAGCGGTTCAAGGCTCAGCCGCTCGGTCGGGTCGCTTGAAAGCCGGATCGTCGTGTCGAGGTCCGGATGCGTGATGCGGATCAGCACCACCTCGACCTCGTCTGAGGCGGTCGCGTCCTGGGCGGAACGGGCATTGAGGGATACAAGGCGGGGCATCGTCTCTCCGGCGTCAAGGCATGATCATGAGCGTCATCTGGACTTGCCAGCGGATGCCGCGCGGGCTCCAGCTCGGTGCGCTTTGCGTATCGAACATCACCAGCCACCAATGTGAGAGCAGCAGCGGCGCGCCATCGGCCGTCAGCAGCGGCGCACCATCAGTGGTCAGGATCGGGTGCCCGTCGCTTTCCGGGTCCGGCATCAGCCAGGGCAAGGAACCTTCCGACGTGTCCTCGCGCCAGAACCGCTCGAACCGCTTGCGCTCGTCCAGCGTCACGTCAACCGTCATGGCAAGCGGCATGGCAACGCTCGAATAGCGCCGCCGCACCCGGACCGGGCCCTGTTCTGGCCGTGTCGCCTGTCGGCCGTCGCCGATCCCGCCCCGGTATCCGGAGCGCATCGGGCGCGGCAGCTCCGAAGGCCAAAGGGGAACGCTCATCGTGCCGCCGTCCTCATCGTGCCGCGGTCCCTGGCCGCACGCCGAAGCCGCGCAGCGCCTGCTGGCTGCGCGAGCCCGGCCGGCCGAGCTGCTGGGCGACCATTTCGTCGATGATCACCACCGAGCGCCGTCCGCCGCGCCCGTCATCTTCCTCGCGCTGGGTGATTTCCACCCCCTTGTTTGTCCTGTCCTGGATGATGGTCTGGAACACCGGCGCCACCACCTGCGCGCCGAACTGCGCCGGCCTCCCGGCCTGGGCTAAGCCGGCCATCATCGGCGCCAATGCCGTCCCGCCGCCGACAAGCCCGCCCTCGCGGTATCCGCGTTTGGCTGCCTTGCGCAACGCTTCCAGAACCGGCACACCGATCGCGCGTGTCGCCGGGGCGTCGAACACGTACTCGTTTTTGTGGACGATGCCGGCCGGTTCGTCGTCGGCGCCCGTGCCAGTGCCGCCGCCGCCCGAGAAGGCCAGCAGGTTGAGCGGCGCCCCCGTTGCCGCCCCGCCGCCGCCCCCGAACAGGCCGGAGACGAACGACCCGATCACGCCAAAAAACCCGCCGCCGCCACCGCTGCCGCCGATATTGCCAATGATCGACATGAGCCCGGAAAGCAGCCCGTCGACGCCTCGGCCGAGCCCGCCAAGCAGCGTCGAAAACGCCCCCTCGGTACCCTGGGCGAGCGTATCCGTGCTGGTCGCAAGCTGGACGCCCGCGTTGCCGATGCCGTTCGACGACGACAGGATCGAACGCGATGCCTCGCCGAGGCCGGATCCGAAACTGCCGAGACTGTCGGTCACGGAGGTCGCCCGGTTGGCCAGCGTGTCGAGCGAGCCGCCCATGTCCTGGAATTTCAGCTTCCACAGATCGAGGAACGCGCCCGACGTCATGTCGGCCGAGCCGCCGTTGCCAGTGATCGCGGACGCAGCCAGGCCGGGCCGGCTGCGGTAGAAGTCGAGCGAGTTGAGCGCGGAGACGGCGTTGCGGCTCGGATCGGCGAACAGCGCCGATGCGCCGCCAAGCCCCTGCTGGTGCGCGACATAGGCCTCCCAGCCGAAAGGCTGGCGGCCGAGCACCGAGGTCAGCCCCCGGCTGTTGTCGCGCCACAGCCGCGCCGCTGCATCCGCGTTTAAACCGGCGTTAAACGGCTCGTTGAGCCCGTATTGCGCGGCCGTGCCGGGGGCGAACTGGAACAGCCCTTGCATCGATCCATTGACGGCATTCGGGTTGAACCCGCTCTCGATCCGTCCAACGGTGGCAAACGACGTCGGATCGATGCCATAACGCGCCGCCGTCTGGCGGATCATTGCCTCGATCGTGCCGCCGGCGCCCGACGCGAGCCTGTTCTCAAATTGCGAAAAGGCGCCGTCGATGCGCTGGCCGACGGCGTCGTTCGCCGCCGCTCCAGGTGAGGCCGCACCACCCAGAATGCCGGAAAGTCCGGACAAGCCGGAAAGCGCCGTCCCGTTGACGATCACCGTCCCCGCCGAAACCGTCATCGCCCCGACGCTCGATCCGGTCACACCGGCCGCTGCGCCGCCGCCGCCGAACAGCCGGCCGAGGATCCCGCCCGCATCGCTCAGCGTCGGCAGGTTCTGGCCGAGCAGTGCGTTCTTCAGCGGATTGGCGACTGCGAAGGTCAGGAACTGCTTCTTGATGTCGTCGAGAAGCCCCGTGACCGCCTCGCCGATGTCGTCGCCGCCAAGCACGCCGACCAGCCGGTCGATGGCACTTTCGCCGGTGCGCTCGATGTCGGTCCACGCGGCTTTCTGGCGCTCCAGCTCCGAGGTCGCATCGGCCGTGGCGGCGGCGAGCGCCCGCATGCGCTCGGCCTCCGGCGTTCCGGCGATGCCGCGTCGGCGGATCTCGGCCTCCGTATCATAAAGCGCGAGGATGCGCGTGCGGATCGTCTCCGACTGCCCGACGAGGCTGATTTCCGTGCGCAGCCGGTCGAGCTTCGTCTCGGCCTCGCGGTTCGCCTCGATCGCCGATCCGCGCCGCTCCTCGGCGTTTAGCGCCGCATTGGCCTCGCGCAAAGTCTCGACCAGCGCAAGGATCCGCGCGCGTTCGTCCCCTTGCGCGGCCAGAGCCGCCCGCAGCAGCGGCGCCAGCTCCAGTTCCGTCCGCATGGTCGAGGTCGCGAGGTCCGACGACATCCCGCCGGCGATCGCATCATTGGCGGCCGCCCGGGCGCCAGCCTGTTCGCGTAGCTCCGCGACCCTCTGCCGGTTGGCCGACAGGCTGTCTTCGATTGCCTTCGTCCGGGCCCGCTCAATCTGGGCTTGTGCCCGTGCCGTGGTGATTTCCTCACCGGCGAGCGACAAGGCCTCGCGCCGTGCGGCCAGTTCGGCCTTGCGGATCGGGTCGCGCGCCTCGGCGATCTGCCGGTCGAGCGCATCAAGCTGGAGCTGCTTTTCGGCCTCGGGAATGTAGGTTTCAAGCGCCCGCCGCTTGGCATCGAGCGCGGCCGCCAACCGGTCCTGTTCGTCCGCTGTCGTGGTGCCAGCAAAGCCGTTTTCCAGGGACAGCACCTGGTTGCGCAACTCTTCCAGACGCCGCGTCTGTTCCGTGGCAGGCGAGTTGTCCGCGACGGAACGGGCAACCGCTGCCTTTTGCCGGTCCGCCTGTTCCTTGGCAATCAGCGCGGCCCGTTCTCGGTCGATAGAGAGCAGGCCTTCGAGCACGTCGCGCTCGCGCTGCAACTCATCGATGATGACTTGCCGGCTCGCGGCGCCGGATCTCCCACCGCGACCGGGTCTTTGCAACAAGCTCAGGCTCCGATCGATCTCCTCGATCCGCTCGCTCAAGCTCGGCCCGTCAATCGCCCGGTCGATCGCGCCGCCGATGGCATCGGCGGCATTCGAGGCCTTGTTGCCGACCCAGTCCCACGCCCGGCCGAGCGCTGTCGTCGCATTGTCCGCCTTGGCGAGCTTGTCCGGCAAGGCGTCGATCAGCGCGCCTTGGGCTTCCTGCGTCCGGTTCTGCGCGACGAGTTTCTCGATGCGCCGGGCGGTCGCTCCATCCAGGAGCCGGTACTCCTCGGCAAGCTTGCGCGCGCCTTCGGCGGGCTTCGAGACGAGCTGAGCGAGCAGGTCCGCCGCGCTGTCCAGATCCCCGCCAATCGTCGCGGCGAAATCCTTCGTGAGCCCGATCAGCGAGCCGAACTGTTCCGCGCCGATCCGCCCGGTCCTGAGCAACGCCGCCTCGATCGAGCGCGTCTCCTTGACGGACAATCCGGCCGGGCCGGACGTCGATTGCGCCAGCGCCTCCAGATCGTCGGCTGTTGCCCCGGCGCTCCGACCGAGACCACCGAGTGCAGTCTCCACTTCCTTCGTGCTGGTGAGATATCCCTGATAGGCGACCGCACCGGCCGCGACGACAGCGGTCAGCCCGCCGAATGCGAGCGTCGTCGGCGTGAGGACCGCACCCAAGGCGGCAAGCGTGCCGCGCACGCCGCCGAAAATCTGAGTGACCTGCGTCCCCTGCTGGGCGAACACGAGAGCCGGGTTCTGCCCCGAGAGGAGGGAGACGAAGATATCGTTGATCTGATAGGAGAGCTGCGTCGCCTGGAAGCCGGTGAGCTTCATCGCGCTCGTCGCGGCCCGCATGCCGATGACCTGACGCGCGAAAGCACCCTTCGTCCGCTCGATCGCTGCCGCGCTCTCCTGCGCAGAAATCGCACCGAGCCGTTCCGCCGACCGGATTGCGGCCAGCTCGTTGCGATACTGCCGCTGCGCCGCGAAGAGCGGATTGTATTTCGCCCGCAGATCATCGAGCGATCGGCCATAGGCGGCGATGTCGGCGCCCCGGTCGTCGCCCTCGGCGGAAACCGTCGGTGTGCTCACCCCGAGCCGTTGGTTGAAGGCGTCCTGATAGGTCTGGCGCTGGGCAGCCTGGGCGCTCGCGTGCTGCTGCTGGATCTGGCCGAGGTTGCGCGCCGAGGCGGCAAGTCGGTCGCTCGCCGCCGCCTGTTCGGTCTCCGCGACCGTCAGCGCCTTTGTCGCCGCCTGGGCGTCGCGGCCGAGCTGGGCCAGCCGCTGCAGGCTTTGGGCGCGGCCGGTCGCGCTGATCTGGGCTCTGAGCCGTGCGCTCTCGGCCTCCTGCTCGGCGCGGATGAGCTGGATGGTTTCGCGATAGCTCTGGGCGGTGGCTGCCGCGAGTGCGCCTTGCGCCTGCGCCGCCGCCGTCGTGCCGCGTGCGGCGGACACCATCCGGTCGAGATTGGCGGCCGCCTCGGCGGCATCCCGGGCAGCTCCCTCCGCCGCCTGGCCGATGCCGCGCACGTCCCGGCCGGCCGCCTGCGCGTCGGCCGAGAATGTGCCGCGATCGAGCGAGAGCCTGGCCGAGACCTGAAACGTCATCTAGTCACCCTGATTAAGCACCGGCAGCGCCGCCTGTTCGAGGTCCCGGAGCAGGCTCAGCAGATCCGCATCGAGCCGGCCGCCGCGCGCCCTCATCACCACTTCCGCCGCCCCGTAATCGAGCCCCAGCCAGATCAGCCCCGCCGGCGACGCCGTCGCCCGCCATTGGGTGGAAAGATCGAGGAAGAGCGTGAAACCCTCCCAGTGCGGCGACCAGACCTCGATCGGCCTCGATGTGTCCTCTGTCGCCGCGACCATCACGCCGAGAGCGGCGAACTCGCCTTGCATCTCGGCATCGATGCCGAGCGGCCGTTCGCGGTCCGCCCGGCCGGTCTGCGCCAGCGCCCAGGCGCGGCCGGCCGCTCTCAGTTTCCCGCAGGCCCTCCGTCGCCGTTGAGGCCGCGCGCATAGGCCTCGCCCACCGCCCGGCGGAAGGGTGCAAAGCGACAGAGCTTGCGCAGCGCATCCTCGGAGAAGGGCAGCGGCTTGTTGGTCGCGACGCCGACGACGTCCTGCCAGCCGCGCGAGACGCGCACGAGCTGGTCGATCTCCAGCCTGATCAGTTCCGCCGTGCTCTTGGCGGTGCGGATCTGCTCGGCGATCGCTTCCGTCTCCTCGGACGGCAGCGCCTCGAAATCCATGACGAAGGTCTGGACCTCCCGCTTGCCGGCCTCCTCGGCCGAGGGTACGGAAACCCGGACTTCTTCCTTGAACAGCAGGGTGTCGGTAGCAATGAACATGGGAACCTCGTGGCGCTAGATGTCGGACCGCTCAATGCGGCTGATGAAGAGGGGGAGAACGCCAAACAGGAACCAGCCCGTATAGACGGCGGTGTAGTATCCGTTTCGGTACCGCCGTCTGCTCCAGCTGCATTTGAAAATCATCGGTGTCTCCGCCGGCTTTTAAACGGTGTTTGAAGAGATGGAAGCGCTACGCCGAAAGCTGATCCCGCAGGCGGAAGCCGAGAAGCGGCCAGAGCTTTTCGCGCGCATTGGTGCGGGCGATCGTCCGGCCGATTTCCGCGTCGAAATTCGCAGCCGAGGCGCAGGCGCTCTCCCCGGTCACGGTGAAGCCGTTGCGCAGCGTCAGTGCGCACACGGTGAGGCACGAACCCGGAAAAACGTGATAGTCCTCGCCCGCGATTTCGGCATCGAGCATGTCGGGCGTGATCCGCTTGGCCGTGAGCCGCTTTGCCTGCAGTTCGACCTCGATGGCCTCTTCGTCTTTGCTCATTGAAAGCTCCTTGAGAGGTGATGCGGCCGACGTCACAGGAACGTCAGCGCCAGTTCGTCGTCGCCGGTGTCGGGGCAGAGCATCAGCGGCAGCGAATAGTTGGTGATGCCCTGCGTCTGGCCGGTCGAAGGCCGGCCGATCTCCACCGCCGGCGCTGCGACCTGAACGATGTTCCCGCCAACGGTGCCGTGCGCGAGCGCCAGCGCCCCACGCGTCCGGGCGGTGGCGATAGCAAACCAGTCGTTTGTCGCAAGCGTCTTCGCCTCGACGACGGCGGTACCGGTCGCCTTCCGGTCCGGGATCTCGATGCTTTCGTCCCCGATTAGGAACCGCGCCTCGACCTGGTTGCCGAGATCGATGGCGAGGCTTTCGCCCACCTGGGCCGTGCCGTGAAGGCTCAGCGTCGTATTGACCTTGTTGACCACCAGCGGCGTCACGAAGGCGGAAAGGTCCGCCGCCGGCAGTGCCGCGTCGGTGATGGTGCCGAGGAGCCCCATCATGTTGAAGCGGAAGTGCGGGATCTGCTTCGGGGCGAAGTTGAGCTGCACATTGCCGCGCGCGCCGAGGATCACGTGGCGAACCCCGTCCATGTTGAAATAGAGCGAGCTGCTTTCCTGTCCGGATGACACCGGATCATAGGCGACCGACGTGTCCGTCGTGATGGTCTCGGCCAACCCGCAGGAGCGCAACAGCGGTCCAAAGCCAGGTGCGGTACCGGCAGCACCCGAACCCGCGATCTCCACGTCGAACTGCAGCTGGGCGTAGATGCCCGCGAGCACGACACCCTGATGCCCGAGATAGGGCAGCAGCAGGTCGCGGCTCACTTCCTCGCCCTGCATCGGGTCGAACTGCACGTTCGAGATCTGCATGGCGGCCGTCGGCGTCGCGTCGGTGCCATAGGTGGTCTCAAGCTTCGCCAGCATCGCGAGCTTGCGCCAGAAACGCCTTGCCATGGTCTAACCCTCCATGTTGGGCGCCGGCTTGCGGCCGCGCCTGGTTTCGGCTTTGGGCGCGTCGGCGCCAGCCTTTGCTTCCGTGTCGTCGGCCTTCTCGGCCGGCTGTTCGATCTGCTCCGCTTTCGGGGCCCGGGTGCGTTTGCCCGTGCCCTTGTCCGCGTAGTAGCGGCCGCCGCTTCTCACCGGCATCACGCGCTCTCCTCGATGTAGTAGGCGGCAGCAAACGTCATCTCGAACCAGACGGCGCGACCGCGCGCCTTGACCACCTTGCCGCCGACATAGGTGATGACGTCATCGGCCGAGGCCGGCTGCCAACCGATGAGCCGCCCCCGTACCAGGGCTTTCAGCGCCTCGATGTCGGCCGCCGCCGCGCCACCGGTCGCATCGGAAACGTTGCGGGCGACGATCACCACGACGAGATCCGCCTCAACGCGCTGCAGCACGCCCGGCATGCGACGGTTCGCGGCCGCCGCCTCGTCGTCGATGAAGACGTAAGCCGCCGGCGTCGCGCGCGGCGCGTCGTTGAGCGCGGCAAGCTCCGCCACACCTTCGATGATCCGGAAGGGGGCGGGATCCATGGTCCGCAGCCGCTCGATGGTCTCCGCAACGATCATGCGGCGCCTCCCGCGAGCGGCCCGCCATCCAGATGGTCCTCGATGATGGCGACGATCTCGGCCCGGTCGGCCTCGTCGATGCCGAGATAGGGCCGCGCCGGGATCGTGATCTCGTGTGCGGCGACGTCCACGTCCTGGGCGAAGTTCGCGCGCTTGCGCGCCGTGAACTGCCGAGACAGCTCATCGGTGCGGGCGTTGTAGGTCCGGTAGATCGTCTGCCGCCGCGCCTCGCGCTTGATGGTGCCGCCGAACTGGTGGATGCCGGCATAGGGGTTGTTCGTGCCCACGGCCGCCTCCGAAGGCGACGCCTCGAAGGTCAGGCTCTGATAGAGGAAGCCGCGCCGGCGCAGGATCCGCACGGGCACGAACCCGCGCTTTGCCCGCTCGCGCACGGTGCGCCGGGCAAGCGGCTGCCAGGGTGTGCCGTCCGGTGACGTCTCGCGCTCGAACCGCTGCTGGGTGGAGGTCAGCATGTAGGCGCCGATCGCATCCATCGCCGGGCCCGTGTCGCGCCCTTGCGCCGCCACGCGGTCGAGCTTGGCGAGGATCAGCTTGTCGTCGATCTCAATGGTTATCCGGGCGCCAGTCATCAGTACCCCCGAAGGCTGTCGCGCGTGAACACGCGATCGGGATACGAGGCCCGGACCTGACCGCCCCCGGACGCCGCCGGCGCATCGCCGGTCCCGTCGTCCAGCTCGATGAGCCCCTTGGAAACGTCGCGCAGCCAGGCGAGCGCGGAGCCTTGAGCCCGGACGACAGGCCCGTCCTTGTCGGCGCCGTCGTCATAGAGGTTGTAGCGGGCAAGGTCGGAAGCGATCTTGACCAGGACCGGCGGCGCGGGATCGAGCGGCAGCGCGTAGCGCTTGCGCAGGTAGCTGTCGATGAGCGCATCCGCGTCGCTCAGCGCCCGCGCCACCACGTCCGCGTCGATCGCCGCCGGCGGCACGCTCAAACGATCCGTGAGCTGGATCAGCTCGTCGGCGCCGAAGCGGTCGATCAGGTCCTGTTGGGTGGCGTAGGTCATGGGGAGATCAGATCTCCTCGACGTCGAGGTTCGGCTCGGCCTTCAGGCGTGCGACCTCATCGGCCGTGAACGTGCCGGCCGGATGTTCGACCGCCTCGCCAGGGTGAAATACGCCGGCGCGCCAGAAGCCCTTCCGGCGCTTGGCCTTGATACGCAGGGCTGGCGTCTCGTCGGCTGAAGCTTTGGATGCCTTGTCCGCCTTCGGAGCTTCGGTGAAGGAGCCGGCCGCATTGCCGGCTCCCCCGTCGGCGTCGCGCTCTTCGGGGGCATCCTTGGTTTCATCCACTCCGGCCGAGCCGGGTTGGTTCTCCGTGGCCTTTTCCTCGCCGCCCTTGCCGTCATCGGCGGAGACGAAGGTGGCGGCCTGCGCGGCCCAGGCCCTGGCATGGTCGTCCGACGTGAGCGCCGCCACGGCCTCGGGCACCGCTTCTGCGAAGGCCGCGACCTGCGCGAAGCTGATAACGCCAGCCGCCGCGAGCTTTTTAGCCGTCGCGAGCCCGATCCCGTCGATGCGGGTGAGATCGTCCGAAGTCGTCATGGAGTGTCTCCGTCCTCTGGGGGGAACGCCGCCGCACGGCGCTCACCGCGGAGGACGCGGGGACAGAAAAGCCCCCGCGAGGATCCGCGCATTCGTCAGGCGAGCCAGGGACTGACGAGCAGCTCGGCCGAACCCGCCCACTGGTTGGTCTCGCCGCCGTTGACGAGCTGCGACGTCAGCAGTGCCCGGCCGGCGCCTTCGAGCGTCGGCGGCACGACGAGGAGGTTCGGCATCAGGCCGAGAGGCCGGCCGTGGTCGCCCTTCATGCCAGTCAGGGCTGCACGCGCGGTCGCATAGTTCGCCGCGTTGAGCGTCTGCTTGGAGCCCCACGCCTGCTGCCAGAAGCCGAAACCCACATTCATGCGGGCGTCCGCGCCGTAGACGTATTCCTTCTGGTCGAAGACGTTGTCGTCCGTCTCGCGGTCCTTGGCGACGAAGTTGAAGTCCTTGCGCTTCTGCAGGATCAACGGCTTCAGCGGCTTGTTGGTGCACAGAAGGAACCAGGGCGTGCCGGCACCGCCGTCGGTGTTGGCGACCGTCGTCATTTCGCCGTCCTCGCCGATCACCGGATGGTCGGTATCGAAGAAGTTCTGGCCGTCGTAGCACTCGGTCGCGAAACCGGCTTTCAGCAGCGCGAAGACCAATTCGTCGGGCTTGGCCTTGGTCGAAGCGCCCATTTCCTCGAACATCGGCCCGTAGATGCCGAGGTTGTCGGTCTCGATGTCGTCCTTGTCGACGCCGATGGTCAGCTCCCAGGGCTTCTCCTTGATGGAGTAGTCGTGCTGTTCCAGGTTGTGGACGACGCGCGAGCCGATCCACTCGCGCACGCCGGGGAACTTGCCGAGCCAGCCGTATTTCTGTTCCTTCAGCGTCGACGGCACCACCGTCGCAACCGACGCATACTGAGATGCCGCCTGTCCTTGGCCGCGGTGAAACGCGGTGGAGAAGCCGACCCGCAGCGAATTCAGGTTCTGGGCATTGATGAGCATGGGGGTGTCCTCTTGTGCGGTGCCGGTTACGCGACGCCGTCGATCCAGGCGTTGAGCAGCGCCTCGTCGAAGCGCACCCAGACGCCGAGATCGTCGACCCCGTCGATGAAGCCGGCCGGCGAGCGCGTGCCCGTTCCGTCGGTCTTGGCGACCGTCTGGTCATCGACGGCGAAGCACACCGCGCCGATGTCGGCCTTGGTGATCTCGTCGGTCGACGTCGAGTTGGCATAGCGGAAGACGCCGGAGCGGTAGTTGCAGGTGAGATCGCCGGCGGAGCCGGACGAGTTGTCGACCTGTTCCTCGGCCCGACCGGCGCCGACAAGGTCTGTCGCCGTGGCGCCGTCGTTGAGGTTGCCGGCGGCATCGCGCATGACGATCGCGCCGGCATAGATGAGCGTGGCGGCGGCGACGTCGCCGCGGCGCATGTCACCCTGCAGCCGGGGCGTGTTTCGGTCCTGGGAAAGCGCGGTCATTCGGCTGCGTCCTTCTTCTTGGCGGCCAGGTAGTCCTCGGCCGAGATCCCCATCGCCCGCATGACGGCTTGGTCGGCGTCATCGAGCGTCGGCTCGGCCGCATCCTTCTTCCGGTCGCCGAGCTGCGCGCCGGTGAGCTTCGGCGCGGCGCCGACATAGGTCGCGAACTGCTTCGGATCGGTGCGGTGCAGCGCCAGCCCCCAGTCCTTCAGCGCTGGGGCCAGTTTGCCGTCCGCGATCGCGCTGTTGACGGCGGTCTCCGCCTTGTCGCTGTCGATGCCGTCTTTGAGCTGCTTGAACTCCGCCATCATCGCGGCGACCTGGTCGGCCGGGATGAACTTCGCGGGGTCCGGGCTGCCGGCCTTCTGCACGGCCGTCACCAGCTCGTTGGCGTTCGCGTCGGCCTTGGCGCCGACGGCCTTGGCGACGGCGGCAAGCGACGTCGTGACCGACTGGGCGGCGGTGACGACGTCGTCGGGCTTGGCCGCCTCGTCGAGCCCGCAGGCCTTGGCGATCGTGGCCAGCGCCGTCTGCGCTGCCACGGCGGGATTGAGCTTGGCGAGAATGTCCGCCTCGCTCGCGTCCTCGGGAAGACCGAGGGCCTTGGCGATGGTCTTCATGGGATCTCCATTGACCGGGTTGTGTTCGGAAGGGCTGAGCTGCGCCCGCGCCGCCACGGCGCCGGCGAGATCAAGGTTTGGCGTGTTGGTCAGCGCCACGCAGACGATCGGACCGAGCTGTCCGGTGGTCTTCGAGTGGTGATAGACGGGCGAGAGATAGCGGTATTCGCCGGCGCGGATGCGTTGCGCGGCGGCTGCCGTCCACTCCACGCGGCCCCAGATGCCGTCGGCGCGAACCTGGAATTCCTTGATCCAGCCAGCCGCCGGCGCGATGCCGCCGACACCGGGAACTGAGGCGAACACCGACTGGTGGTCGTAGTCGACCATGATTTCGGTATCGCCGGCGCGCTGCAGGGTGGCGTCGATGATCGCCCGCATGCTGGCGGCGTCGCCGGCCACATAGGGCCCGCGGCCGTCGCGGCCGGAGAAGACCCCGGCGGGGATGAGCTTCACCCATTTGCCACCGGAAACGGCGTCCGCCGCGCTCCGATCGAGCACGGTCGAATGACAGGCTTGGCAGGTGTTGGCGGGTTCGGTTAGCATGCCGGCATCGTCGCCGTTGCGCCTGCTTCGAACCATTCGCACCCCGGTGCGCCCGAACCGGATACGAAGCAAGGCCACGACGAGATCTCTCCCCGCCGCAAATCGCCAAAACGCGACCAGGGACCGGCCAGCCGCGGTCGGGCTGCTCCGGTCGCGATTAACGTCGCCGTTAAAGGGGGTTTAAAGGGGGTAGAAAGCGCGGGAGGAGATTTCCGCTACAACGGGAGCGCGACAAGCGCCTGGAGGCGCTGCCGCGGCCCGCGCGGGCTATGCGATTTCGGAGAGGCGATCACACGCCACGTTGAAATAGGCTTCCTCGCGCTCACAGCCGACAAAGAAGCGTCCGGAGCGGATGACGGCCACGCCCGTAGAGCCGGATCCCGCGAAGGGATCGAGCACCGAACCGGAGGGGCATGCCTTGACCAGATCGGCCATCAGCGGCACCGGTTTTCCGGTCGTGTGCAGCTTCGGCCCGCCGGCCGCGACGGAATACCGGAAGACGCCGGGAAGCACGGGGCCGTCGGAGCTGTGCCATTTGCCCTTTGATCCCCAGCACACGAATTCCGCCTGCTGGCGAAAACGGCCCTTCTGCGGGCGGACGCCTTCCGTCTTGTCCCAGGCGACGATGCCGCGCCAGGTGAAGCCGGCGGCCTGTAGCGCACTGGTGAGCACCGGCAATTGCCGCCAGTCCGAGAACACCATCACCGGCGCGCCGGCCCTGAGCACGCGGTGGGCGTGCGTCATCCACAGCGTCGACCATTGCATGTAGGAGAACTGGTCGCGGTTCTCGCCGGTGAATTCCGGGTACTTGCCCGGATCGTTCAGATATTTCCCATTGGGGCTGTCGGCTGTGCGGGTGCCGGTGTGAAGACCGCCCGAAGAATAGGGCGGATCCGTCACCAGGGCGTCGAAGTTGTCGGAAGACTGGTCGATCAGCCAGGGGATGGCGTCGACATTGTGCAATTGCCACTTCATGGGCCTGAGCTTTCATCCGGCAGCTCGTTTCCGGTCTTCGCCGGGGCGCTCGGGGAAGGGCTCTATCGGCCTCAAAGCGTTGATCGTGCCGCAACGCGGGCATTTGATTTCCAACAGTCCAGCTATCGCTCTCTCTGCGGTCTTCATCAAGAGGCGTCGGCATTTGCCGCACCGTATGTCCTGCATTCCATATATTCCGAGACTCAGCCACAGTGCCGGCGCTCGCGCGAGCAGCGGGTGCGGCGGTTGTCTCGTGGTACTGCCGGGCGGGCTGAAGTTTGGCGATGGAGGCCCGCCGTCCGGAGCATTCGCTCCGGGCCACCCGTCGGGGCGGCATGCAGACCTTGGCAGAAATGAGGGATCTGTTTAGTCGCACGTAGAGGTGAAGCAGTCAGCTGATCTTCACGAACCCGATGCCGGTCGAATGGATGTGGCCGATCCGCCGGGTTTCCTCGGCCGAGGCCTCCATCCGCTCGACGATCCGGCGAAGCGTGGCGTCATCGGCGCGCAGAAAGGTCGCGCGAGCCTTCCGGCTTGGCACGACACGAGCCAGCCGTTCGATCAGATCGTCGCGTGTCGTCGTTTCAGGCTTCATCTTCGCGTCCGGTGATGACTTCCAGGACCAGGCGGTCTTCCGTCTTCTCGATGACGCGGAACCTATATCCCGCGTCGAGCAGCACCTCATATTCTACATGATTTACGTCGGGAATGTAATGGACAAGCGCGACGGCATGTGCGCCCTTCGGAACTCGGGTTTCAACGACGAAATCTCCAAAGGCTTGCGCGATCGGCTCATAGAGCGATGACGAGTAGAACCCCTTGTCGAGAAATAGGTCGCCCGGTTCCAGTTTGGCGAACTGCTCGGCCGTATCCGCATCGACCCCGCGAAACGTCGTGACGGTGCGGGGAAAGGCTGCCGTCTTCAACGCGCGGTGCAGATCCGCGGTCATCTCCTTGGCGGCCTCGATCTCGGCGTCGTCCTCTTCGCCGTTGAGCCCGTACCAGCCGTCGCGCAGAAGTCTGTTGGCGAGACGATGCCCCTCCGCCTTGTAGAAGGCGATTGCGTCGAGTTTGTCCTCGTCCAGGCTGTCGGTCCATTCCCGCTGCGCGCGGTCAATCTCGCTCGCCAGCTCTTCCGCGGCTTCCGGGGTCTCCGGCCCCTTGGGCCACTCCTTCGGCAGCTCGCCGAAGAGCAATCCCTGGCCGCGGCGGTCGTATTTGGCTTCGAGCTTCTGCAACGTCGCCAGATGCCCGGCTTCACCCGGATTGTAGTCCCAGCCCGGGTCGATCCCGACCGGCACGCTGCGCACCTCGCCGGTGCGCTTGTTCGTCCACTCGCGGTATTCGTCCGGTGGCGGCGTGAACTTGAGCTGAGAGCGCATCCGCTCCACGTCGCGCTCCGACAGGCTCTGCAGGGTGCAGCGGCAGTTCCAGCCGCAGGGCGGCGCCCAGGTCTTCCAGTAGGGATGATCGACCGGCAGGCAGAGATTGTGCCGGGCGGCGTGCTCCGGCCGGGTACGCTCGTCGAGGATCGCGACGTAGCGCAGGTAGGGCCGCGCCGCCTTGGTGCGCTGGAATTGCGACCAGTGGCCGGCCGCATAGCTCACCCGCATGTTGACGTCGAAGATCGTCTGCAGCCGACGGGGTGAGCCAAGCTGGGCAAGCACCGGCTCGCCCGTCTCCGGATCCACGACGGCCTTGCGCCCCCACCAGCCCTTCTGTTGCAGGATCGGCGTCAGGTCGCGCGTGAAATCGCGCAGCGTGCCGCCGTCCTTCAACGCCGTTTCAAGGCCCGCCAGAATATCGGTCAGGATGTCGTAGCCCGCCGACTTCGCAACCGTGAACATCGCCGCATGCTCGGCCGCGTAGACGTCCTGCCAGGCGAAGGTTGGCGCCAGTGTCTGTCGCCGACGTCTCAGCGCCGCGATCGCCTCGCGCGGCGGCAGCGGTTTGAGGACCGCCGTCACGCCAGATCCTCGTCAGCCTCGCCGGAAATCCGCGCCGCGAACGTCGCCCGCGCCAGCGTCTCGGCGAAGGCATCGACGTCAAGCGTTGCGAGGTGATCGGTGATAATCGCCCGTACGTCATCGAGCGTCTGAGCTTTCGCCAGCTTGTCTTCGAGCCCCGCGACGACGGGCGCGACCAGCGGTTCCCAGCCCTCATCGCCTAGGATCTCGTCGAGTGCCGTATCGACGGCATCGACGGGTGCGGTCTGCGTCCGGTGTGCGACTGCCTTGGGGCGCTGCCCCGACATGTCGGGCTTCTCGGCAATCTGCGCCGTGAAACCGACCTTGAACGGTTTCGGTTCCTCTTCCGGCTTCGGATCCTCGGTATCCTGCGACGCCGCCTGGCCTGCCGGCGCCAGCAGCTCCTCGTCGGGATCCGGGTCCGGTAGGCCGAGCTTGTCGCGCATGGTCGACATACCGACCTTGAGGCCCAGCGGCACGAGCTTGCTGACGTTCAACACCAGCTTGTCCACGTCGATCTCTTCGGGCCGCCCGATCCGGATGCGCGGATAGGACCGGCGCGGTCCCATGTTGAGGTCGACCAGCGGCTTGGCGAGATCGCGCCCGAGCGTGGCCGAGAGCTGGCGCGCGTCGGCGGCCTCGATATCGTCGCGCACACCGTCATGCACCTTGGCCGTGGCGTAGCCGCCGGCCGTCGCATCCGTCGTTTGCGTCTGTCCCAAGACGATCTTGGATGTCTGCCGGTCGAGCCAGTCGGCACGCTTTTCGTAGAGTTCCAGATTGCCGCTGATCTTCGCCTCGACCAACTCGATCATCATCGACTGCGGCACGATCGCCCCGAAGTCGACGCCGATGTTCTGGATCGCGCGCAAGAGGGTCTCCTTGTCCTCCTCGCTGGCGTCTGGCCCGTACTTGCCTATCCTCAAGGGCTGGCCGTACGCCTCGCAGAAAACCGCCCAATCCTTGATCGTGAAGCTCTTGAACAGGAAATTCCAGGCGACGCCGCGCGCAAGACCGCCCCGGATCGGCAACCCGCTCTTGGCTTTGGCGTAATGAGTGATCCAGCCGAACGGCTTCAGCGGCACCGGCCCGCCCATCTCCTTCAGGCGAAGCGTCTCGCCGTCGTCGCGGTCGAACTCGAACCAGCGCGGATCCCGCCACTTGAGCGAGGACGGCCGCCACTGTCCCTCGGACGTGTCCCAGATGATCTCGGTCGCGGAAAATCCCTTGCCGACGGCGTCGAGAATGTCGAACAGCTCGTCGGTGAACGGGTCGCGCTCGATGACCTCGCGCACCAGGTCGGCCGCGCGGATGTCATCGGGCTCGTCGCTCGCCGCATCCACGGTGATTTCGAGGCCGGAGACCTGCCGCTTGCGGATCCCGAGCACGCCGGCGTAATGGAGGTCGCGCTCCTCCATGTCCTCGGCCAGCTCAAGGTAGCGCTGCGCGTCTCCGTCGATCGCCTCGCGCAGCAGCCGGGCGAGCCGGCCCGGCGTCAGGCCCGCGGCCGGATGCCCGCCCGAATAGGGTTGGCGGATACCGGTCACCGTGGGCGCGGCCTGCTCGGTCTTGAGCGCGCCGCGGTCGATCGGCCGGCCGTATGGGTCGTAGAGCGTTACCGCCATCAGAAGATCCCCCGTTTGCGCCGCATGGTCGCCATGCGGAATGGCCGCTCGCCGTCATCGCTCATGCCCGCCGGCTCATCGTAACGCGACCGTGGCGGTGGCGCGGGTGTGTAGGCGTATTCGTGCCATTGCATCCGGCTCGCGAAATGGGCGAGCGCCAGCGCGACCGCGTAGTCGCCATGGCGCTTCTTGCCCTTCTTCGATCCGTCGCCTTTCTCGGTCTCACGGGTCTCCGGAACTCTCGGAATGCCGCGCACCAGCTTGACCGCGCGCAGATCCGACAAGTGGTCGGCGTCAGCCGTGATCGTGATCGCATTGTCCTCGAACGCCGTCTTGAGCGGCGGCATGTTGAGGCGGTACCAGTCCTGGGAGAACTTGACCGCCCAGACGAGGCCGGCGTCATCGTCCTTTTCCCGCAGGCCGAATTCACGGCCCATGTCTTCCGCTACCGTCCAGCCCATACCGGTCGCATCGAAGGCCGCGCCGACGCACCGGTGCCGCACATGCTTCAGCACCGTGCGCACGATCAACTTCTGTTCGTCGCCGGGCACACCCCGCAGCTCGAAGGACAGCACCTCGCGGCGCTTCAGATCCTTCTCTATCGCCAGAAGCGCGCCGACTGTCAGATCCGCGACGCGGGCAAAGTCAAAGCCAAAGGCAAAGAGCGGCGTGAGGTCGAGCGCGTCGAGTGCTTCCTCCAGATTTGCCATGAACGGCGCCAACAGGACGGCGCGCTCCAGCTCCGGTCGCTGGAGGAAATCCGCCGGTAGCTCCAGCCGCAGCACCGGCGCATCCGCCGTCATGCGCGCCTCGATCAGCGGAGCGGTCAGCCAGGCGCCGGAACCCATGGACGGAATGCAGAACAGCTCCTCGTCGGCGCCGTCGCCATAGAAGCCGATGAGTTCCTCGCGCCACTCGGCCTCGCCCTCCGGCGACCATTCGATGCCGCGTACAAGGCAGATCCGCTGGTAGAGCCCGTCCTTCAACGCTTGATCCAGATCGACGCGCATGTGGGCGTATTTCGAGCGCCCGCCGAGGATCTCCTGGATCTGGACGTTGAACTCGTTTTCCGTGCCGTTATGGGTGGAGCAGACCACGACCTGGCCGCCCCACATCAGGAAGGCGAGTGCGGCCTTCAGCAGTTCCTTCAGATTATCGACGAAGGCCGCCTCGTCGATGATGACGAGACCCTGCTTGCCGCGCAGGGTGCGCGGAGCCGAAGAAAGACCGATGATCTCGAACCCGCTGGCGAAGCGGATCCGGAAGGCCTGGATCTGACGGGTGTCTTCCGGGTGATCCGGATCCGTGTCGTCGAACAGGTACTCATCCTGGGCGATCGCCGCAGTCGAAAACGCGCGCGCCCACATCGCGCATGCGTCGATGAACTCGCGTGTCATCTCCTGGCTGTAGGAGATGTACATCGCATCCATGCCACCGGCTTCGCGTATTCGCCCGGCACGAAGCACCGCATAGGAGGCAAGCCCCCACGTCATGCCGATCCGTCGAGACTTCTCAATGAAAAGAACGCGGATAGCGGTGCTTTCCAGCAGCCCCACGGCTTGCCCCTGATAGGGCAGAAGCGCCTTTGCCCGTCCGACCTCGCCGATGACGCGCGGCATGGTATCCATCGTCTCGCGACGAAGCTTTTCCCATTGTTCGCGGGAGAGGGGCGCATTCATGCGGGTTTGACCCCGATCATTTCGAGGAAGGTATTCGCTGTCTCGGCCGAGAAGCCCTTGGCCTTGGCGACCTTGTCCACGGCTTCGCGAGCCCGGCCTTCGAACTCCTTCTCCACCTTCTGCCTGCGCACGGTCGAGACGCCCTGGGCCTGCGTCGCGGCGCGCAGCGCGTTGGCAAGGTTCATGGCGTCCTTGGCCTCAATGCCGTTTTCTCCGGCGGCCGTGATCACTTCGAAGACCAGCGTCTTGATCGCCTCGGCGGCGATCAGGGTGAGATCGTCGCTCGCTTCGGCGTCGAAGTTCCGCGAGATTGCTCTGGCGATCGTCCGCGTCTCTTCGAGCCGGCGGGTCAGCGTCGCTTGCTTGATCGAATAGCGATTGAACGCCTTGAAGGACGGGATCTTGAAGTCCAGCTCGCCGCGATACTCCCGTTGCAGCTCTTCGAGTTTCGCGTAGAACTCTTCATAGATGTCCGTCTGCGTCCGCTTATGGCCGCGCAGCTCTTCAGCCGCCCAGGCGATGACCTGGTCGCACTCGGGAGGCAGCAACTCGATGTCGGATAGTCGGCCACGGCCGCGCTGCTTCGCCATCGCTTACGCCTCCGGCAGGCTGGGGCGCTTCACACCGTCCAGGAACGCGCGGCGCTCAAGATGGTCCTGGCCGCGCGCCGTGAGCTGCGCCACCAGAACGGAGCCGGCCTCCATCACGCGCACGGCGCCGCGGTTCTCCAGCTCGCGCACCTCGGCCTCGGTCCAGGAGCGCGGCCGGTTGATGCCGAACACCTCCAGATGCCGCACCAGCAGCGAGGAATTGCAGCGTCCGTCCGGCTCATCGGCCAGCGCGCGCAGGATGATGAGGCGGGCCTCTTCTCGGATGATCTTGTCCATGCTCATTGCCTGTCGCGGCGCTCCTTGGCTTCTTCGAGAAGGAATTCCTGCAACCTGTTGGAAATCTCCGCGACGGGCTTGAGGCGTTCGGTGAGCACCTCCATCTGGCCGCGCAGCCCGACAAGGGCGAGTTCCGTCCGCTGGTAGCTGTCGGCCGATGGCATATGCTTCAGGTCACCCTCGATCGCCGAAAGCCGATTGGCGATATCGGCCCGCGAACTGGCTCCTTCCTGAATGTGCTTCTGCAACTGGGATGACTGCTTCGCCATCTCGCTGCGCACTTCCTCGCGCAGCTCCTTGAACTCGTCTTTTCGGGCCGACGACCGGAACTGGTAGACGCTCCACCCGAGCGACAGCACCATGATGATCAGCGGACCGAAGCGCGCCAGGATCTCCGCGAATGTCCAGGTTTCCTGCATCGCCCCTACCGCTTGTTCATGAAGTTCGCGCCGACGCTCCGGACCGCGCCAAGACCGGCGAGCCCCAGCGCGCCGCCGACCAGCGCATAGGCCCAGGCGAGCATGTCGTCGCCCGTGCGAGGGAAGGTGCCGCCAAATGCCTTGATCCAGAACGGGAGCCCGATCTGGTACCAGAGCAGGACGAAGGTCTGCGACCAGACCACGATCGCCCAGGCGCGCCGCACCATCGGATCGTCGCTTTGGAACGACGCCCGGATCGTCTCCTGTGCAACGGCGAAAATCTCCGAAGCCGATGCCGCCAGCGCCTTGGTCATGTCCGCCTCGGCCGAGGCCTGCGCCTCCGCGATCCGCGCGTTGGCCTCGTCGGCAGTCATCTTGCCCTCGGCCACCGCCTTGACCACGTCCTGGATGACCGCGGAGAAGCCGCCGCCGGTCAGAACCCGGGAGACGATCGACATGACCGGACCAACGAATGCGAGCGGCCCCATCAGCTTGACCGCCCGATCGGCGTCGACGTGATGCGACGCAGAAAGATGTTGAGGCCGCCAATGATTAGCATCGCCCAGAGCGCGTCGCGCGGCTCCAGGTAGGCTTGCCAATCGAAGGCACCGAGGAACTTGAGCAGTTCCGCGGCGATGGGAACAAGCGCCACCGCGCCGTTGATCAGTGTGGTGCGATAGCCCTTCATGCCGTGGCCCTCCGCTTGATCGCCGCCCGGATCTCGTCGCGATACCTCCAGGCGTAGACACCGGCGGCGAGCAACGCGAAGGCAGTGGCCGCTCCGGCGACCCAATACACCCACACCGGAGCGCCACCAGCAGCGGCGGCGGCGCTGCCGATGGAAACGAAGGCGGCGGCACCGACGTCCTTGGCCCGATCCCCGGCCGCATCGGCCCGGTCGAGCGCGGCGGCGGTGCCGGTGCCGAGGATGCCGTCCACGTTGAGGTTCGGCTGGGTTTCCTGGAAGGCGCGCACGGCGGCGGTGGTTTTCGGCCCCGCCAGTCCGTCGAGCTGGCCCTTGTAGTGGCCGAGGCGCGCGAGGATGCCCTGATAGTGCGCCAGCTCGTCGTCGGCGGTCGCGGCGGGCGCAATGTCGGTTGCGGGCTCGATGCGGATCGCCTTGCGGCTGGAATAGACGCCGCGTTCGATCATCAGGGCCTCGGCCGCACGGCGCTTGACCAGCCCCGGCAGACGCTTGCCGTTCGCGGTGACGGCCGTGGTGCGCAGCAGCGCTGCGGCGCTCTTCACATCGCCGGCGGCGAGCGCCTTGGCCCAGCGCCAGTTCGCGGCGCCCTTGCCGCAGTTGTAGAGGACCGACGAGGCTCCATCGAACTCGCACTGTTTCTGCGGCTTGATCTTGTCGGCGACGGTCACCCCGTATTCGTGATTGACCAGCTCGATCAGAAGCTTTTCCGCTTCTTCGCGCGTGATCGTGTCGCCGGGCTTCAGTCCTCTGCCGTACTTTGTCCGCCAGTAGTCGGCGAAAACCATCGAGCCCATCGTGAAGCCGAAGCCGATCGTGAGAACGCCGGCCGGGCAGCGATAGGTGCGAGAGACGAACCCCTCATGTGCGCCGAGATCGGCGACACCGGCGGGGCTCAGTTTGGTGATGACGGTCATTAGCGGATCCCTGCGAGTGGTCGCGTGGGAGCCGGCCGTTCAAGTGCGATTTAAAGGGCAGTTGCGGGCGGCTCGATTGTCCGCCACAGTGCATCAGCGCCGTGCGTTGAAATGCCCGCACCGGCGTGCGAACCAGAGATCAATCCGCAAACAATTTGAGCTGTCGCTGGCTGTTGCGCATCTCGCCCAGCCACTTGCGCACGGTCTTGTCGCTGGTCCTGAGTTCGCGTGCGATCTGGCTGATCGAGGCCCCGCGACAGTAAAGCACCTGGGCAACCCACCATCCGGCCACCGGCACCCGGTCGATACGCCCGAAACCCAGCACGGCCCCGAGCGCCCTGACGCTGTCCTCGCCGATCGCCTCGGTCATCTTGCCGCGTTCCTGCGGGTTCTCCGCGACATAGGCCGCCGCCCCGCCGAACGCGAGCAGGAACTCCGCTGCGCGCTGGTGGCCGAGCGCTTCCACATAGGGCGCGATATGGGCGGGCGGACGCGGCAGGTCCGTCATGATCCGCCCCCCTCGATCGGAAAGAACGTGGTGCCGCCGCGCCGGAGCACCGTGGTCATCACGTTGCGGCGGATGACATAGGTCGCGTCGGCTGTCCGGATCGCGTAGCGGTCGGGAAGTTGCGAAAGGTCGGCCCGCGCCTGGGTGCGCGCGATCTCGTTCGCGATCTTCGCCCGCACGGCGTCGAGGTCGATGCCGATCACCCGCTCGACGTATCGCATGACCGCATGGTCAGTGATGAGGATACCGTGGGTCATGATGCCGGCTCTCCGGATTGCTCGGAGGCGATTACGGCCGCTTCGCGCCGAAGATCCCCGGCGATGGCGTGGAGCTTGGCTGCCAAAGCAGCCCCGAAAGCCTTTGCGCGCTCGTCGAGGTTGTCGGCGATTGCCTTGAGCTGGCGGATGGTCAGGGCTGCTTCCTTGCTGGTCATGCCGCCGCTCCCTTGCTCACCAGCGCCTCGCGCAGGAGTGCGCCCAGCTCGTTCATGGCGTCGATCCAGTCACCGTCCGTCAGCCGACCGAAATCCGCGGCTCCGAACCGGGCGTGCGTCCAGGACGTCATCATCGCGGCCGGCGTCGCATCGAGCGCGATCAGCCGCGCCCATTGCAGGGACAGCACCTGGAAACGGTGGTCGTTGAGCAGCGCCGGGCGGTGCTTGCTGTGGCTGAAGAGGTTGTCGGCGCGGAGGGCACGCTGGATCCACTTCTTCAGCGCTTCAATGGCCCGCGAGCCGTCGGTGGGATCCCGCAGAAACCGCGTGTGATCGATCCCCGTCATGCGCCGGACAAACGAAAGCATCGCCGCATCGGAGCGATCGCGCACCACGCCCAGGTTGTGCGCAGCAATCCACAATGCCTGCAGCTTGGGGGCGTACGGTCCGCTTGCGCGATCACTCCGAGGGCGAGGTGTCTTCGGCGCGCCGAGCCGATCCATCTCGACCAGCACGAGCCGGCGCTGGGCCTCGTTCATGTGCTTCGACGAGCCGAGGCCCGTCACGCGCTCCAGGAGCGCGCGATAGGTCTCGTCATCGAGACCCATCTGCCGGCGCTTGACGTGGATGGCCTTGAGGGCGGCGCTCATGTCCGCACCCATGCGATTGAGTTCGAATAGCTGAAGAAGGCGCGCTCAACGATCCCACGCTTCTCAAGGCGCTTCAGATGGGCGAGGACTTGCCGCGTTGTGGCAATTCGGCCGAGTTTGTTGCGCACAACATAGGTTGGCGTTCCATATGGCTGGCCCTGGTTCAGAACGCCCAAAATCATCTCGTCAGTGATGCTCATGTCCGCACCCCCAGTTCCGCCAGCGCGGCGTTGATCTTGGCGAGCACGGCGTCATACGCGGCCATCCCGGCCCGGCCACTTTCGTCGATGGTCTCGATGATGGGCTCAAACGTTTCCTGGTCGAATTCGCAGCAGCATTCGAGCGTGGCCTGCCGGTCGTATTCAACGATTTCGCGCGCTGCAGTGAGCGCGGCGATGATGATCTTGGTCCTCATAGCTGCGCCTCCTGATCGCGCGCCTCGTTGATCGCATCGACCAGATCATTGAGACCGTCGAATGCGAGGCTGTCGGCCTCATCCGTGACCGGCTGGTAGACATCGCCGTAGAGGTAGCCGATCTCCGCGAGCGCATGCTTGATCCGCTCGATCCGCACCATCGCAAATCGGTGCGCGATCGCCGGCGTCCAGTTCTTCGGAGTTTCGATCCGGCTCATGACAGCATCCCCCGCTTTTCAGCGAGGCGACGCTCCACCGATCGGGTGATAATGTCCGTGGCTCCCGCCGCCACATTGCGCACCTGAGCGTCGGAGCCGATCGCGGCGATGCGTTTGGCCAGCAGTGCTGTCAGGATCCCGAGCTGATCATTCAATGGCAGGTCAACAGTGCAAAACACTCCCTCGATGATGGCCGCAACGTCGGCCGCTCGATCACCTGTCACGCTCGTTTCAGTCATGGCGTCCTCCTATCTGTCCCACCACCGCAACGGATCGCGCGGTTCCTCGTCGTCCTCGATAAGCCCTAATGGCTCCTTCGGTGTTTCGGCTGGCGCCAGTTCCGCGCGCAGCAATTCATTGGTCGCTTGCTTGAGCTGCCGCAGCAGCTCCGGCCGCCGGTGCAGCCGGTACCGGCTCCGGTGCGCCCGGCCGATCAGTTCCTGCCGCTCTGCGACGAGATCCAACCGGCCGGGCATGTCATGCGCCTCCGCCCACGTTGCACTTGGGGCAAGGGATGCCGCGCTTGATCGCGCCAATCGTCTCGAAGGCCTCCCAATCGGATGCCCATTGGCAGCGCTGGCAGGAAAACTTCGCGATGTGCTGAGGCCCGATGCAGGGATTGATGCCGGCGTCGATCACGTGCGCCCGCCAACGGCGCTTGCCTCGCGCCGGCTTTCCGAACAGGTCCTGCTGGCGGGCGCCCATGATCAGTGCGCCCCCATCAGCTCGTAGCCCGCGTCTGTCAGCCCGCAGTAGGCGCCTTCGTCGTCCTCGTCGCACTCGACGAGGCCGGCGGTGATGAGGTCAGCGACGACTGCCCCATCGACCTCGAACGCGCGGTGCAGTGCGCGGTCTTCGCGGGCGTATCCGGTTTTCGTGCGGCTCAGCGTGGTTTCGGAAAGCACGACAAGCGCGCGGATGTGATCGAGGGTGTACGAAGTCATGCACGCCCCCTCTCGATCCGGCGCTCGGCGTTGCGGCACCATGACTGCAAGAGGCCGCTTCCGCCCGCCGTGCAGGTACCCGCCACACCGGAAAGACGCAGCTCGTAGGTGCCGCCAATGAACCGCGCTCGCGCACCTTCACGGGCGACGAGATCGCCGATCACTTCAGCCGCCGGATCGACATCAAGGCGGCGTTTCAGATCCTCGACGAGTTTCTCCAGGCGCTCGCTCATGACGGATCGCCTCCCGGCGCCGGAAGCGCCAGGGCAGCTTGGTTACGCAGGCGGCGGCGCTTCTCGCGTTCGTCGGCGGACTTCGGCTGCGGGCGATAGGGAGACGACGGGCTGGCCTGTTCGTATTCAGCGCGCGCCAGATCCTGCAGGAGGAAACCGAGGTAGGACAGGTCAGTCACCTCGATCTCGATCTTCACAACCGCCTTGCGGCCGCGCGAAGTCGAAGAATACGATTTCAACTGCGCGCTTTCGGGGTTGAACCAGATGCTCGTCATGATGCTCCCCCTATGCCTTCGAGAGGTCGATGGAGATCGTTTGCCAGGGACCGTCCGGCGCATCGCGCTCGTAGAACCGGACATAGGTCTTGCTGCCGACCACGCGCATTGCGTCGCGGATCGCCTCCATCGCCCGCTTCCAGCGCTCGTCCTCGATGTCGAGGCGCAAGAGCATGAAGATCTCGGACCGGTTGATCTGGCCGGCGCGGTCGGTGTTGAAGGCGCGGGTCACGATCGCGCGGATCTCGGGCCGGCTGTCGGAGGACCATTCGTTAAGGCACTCGTCGATCAGTTCCTTGGCAATCTGGAGCTGAGGGCCGAAATCGATCAGGTCGGCGACCTGCACTTTCACCTGCTGACACCCGTCGAAGGTCATCAGCGTCTTGTGTCCCTTCGGACCGCCAAGCTTCGTCTCGTATTCCTGGGCGAAGAGCGCATCAAGCGCTCCGATGTCCTCAAAGACATGGGCCTTGAAACGCGCGATCTGCGCCGAAAGCTCACGCGCAAAGTGCATGATCTTCCGCGTGGTCTCGTCCTGCAGCGCATCCTGCGGCTTCACCAGTTCCACCGGAACAAGCGAGCCCTTGGCGTCCTGCATGTATGTCCGTCCGCCAACTTCGATCCGGCCGGCGGTGGCGACGTCGGGAGCCGCCGTGTTCTCAATCGCTTCCATCTCTCAGTCCTCCTTCAAAAATAACGACGCGGGCGCTTCGGCTCCGCTTCCTGGGTGTCGCGTTCGGCGATACGGGCACGCTGCTCGGGCGTCGGGTCTCCGAGCCTCTCAGCTGTGACATCGCGCGCATGATCCGGCCGCGTGATCACCGGGGCGGGATGCGCCCGCCTCGGCCGGAATGGCTCGACGCGGTCGGGATCGTCTGGGCGATCGTTGCGCAGCCGGCGTTCCAGCGCGTCCTGGTTGCGCAAAAGCAAAGCGGGCCATCCCTCTTTGGCCAGCAGCCCGCGTGCGAAGGCGAGCGCCTGGGTAACCGTCTTTGGCTCGCGGTTCAGCATTCCACCGATGGTTTCCGCATCCTCACCCAGCGCCCGCATGCCGACCGCCAACGCCAGTTCGCCGTAGGTCCATCCCTGTTTGTTGATCGACTTCATGCCGCACCGCCTTCCGGAGGCGTCCGGATCGGGATGGGGCGAGGGATGACCGGGAAGCGCACCACATTGGATCCGAGTGACGTTGCCGCAGTCACGATCTGGCAGCGGCAGTTCCAATGATCCCAAGCAGCCGGGTAATCGATGCCGACGGCCGCGCAGCCCCTCAGCAGTTCGTTCTCCGCCTCCAGAACAAGGGCCTTGTCCCGCGCCTTTTCCAGGGCGTCGTGGGTTTCGCGAACGGCTTCCGCCGACAGTTCAACGCCGGTCTGCCGGTACGGCTGGATAGCGCCGCGGGCGATCTCGATCATTTCGGAAAGCTTAGCCATCGCGCTCTCCCTTCAGCTTGGAGTGAGGGCAGCCCGCGCGGCAGGCGCGATAGACCCGCACACGCGCAGCGCTCGATGGCGCGAACGCCCGCTTCTGCCAGTCGAGGCAGGCATGCCGCCCGATCTCGCCGAGCGCCGGGCACTCGACAACGGCGCCCATCAGCGCCCCGCGCACCCGGTCCTCGATCCGGCCGAGATCGCCGGCATAAACCCCGCGGATCGCGGTGGAGACGGCGCTGGTCGAATAGCCGACGCGCTTGGCCGTGGCCGCAAGGCCGATCCGGTCTGCCATGCCGGCCAGTTCTTCCAGCCATTCCGGCAGAGTGTCGCCCCACGCGGCGCGGGCCTTGTCGATCATGGTTTCCTGCGCATTCACGGCTGCACCTCCTCGGCATCCGCCGTTCCGGGGATCTCGTTGAGGTTCGGGTCGTAGACGGCCTGGGTGCGCAGGATCTTCGGCGCCTTGGGGCCGGTGTTCATGGACGGCTTCAGCCGCCAGCGCGCAAGGTGCCGCCCGCGGCCGGGCTCCAGGCAATGCAGGTATCCGGCACTGTCCAGATGCTTCAGGTAGCTCTTGGCGGTCACCAGCGGCACGGTCACCTCGTCGATTGAGGCGAATTGCGCCAGCTCGCGTGCGCAGAACCCGCCTTTCAGCAGGTTGCGCATCGTGTTCCACATGAGCTGCTGGGCCGGCGGCGGCAGTTCGGTGCCGTCACGGCGCAGGCGCGGCGCCTCCGCCTGTCGCTTGATCAGTTTGTAGATCGGCTTGGAATAGCGGCCCTCGTCGGTCTGACCGACGGTATCGAGGTAGCCAGCCACGGTCAGCCGCCGCACGTAGTCGGTCACAGAGCTGTCGGTGCGATCGTTGCACCCGCTGGCGACATCCTTGAGCGTGAACGTCTCCCCCGCCCGCGTCAGGTCGAGGATCACGCTCCAAAAATGCTCATGCCCGCGCAGGATCGGCCGACCGTTGGCCTGCTCGCGAAGTTTCAGAACCGCTGCCATCAGTTCCGCCCTCCCGAAGTCTTGCCGGCCCGGGCCCGGATAGGCGTTTCGCCCGTGAATATCCGCCCGCCATAGCTGGCGCGGTCGATCTCGGTGAGGCCGTGGTTGCGGGCGTATTGGCCGATTTCGTGCAGCGTCGTCGCGATGCGCCGCGCCTTGCCGGCCGTGCGGGTGCGCACGTCGTCGAGCAGGTCCGCCGAGAGCGTGAGGTCGGGCACCAGCAGGCGGGCGAGCGCGGCGGTGTCGTCCGCATCGCAAGGATTGGCGAGCTGGAAGTCGAGCACGCGGTTATGCACCCGCTCGTGCGCTTCGAGCTTCTTGGGCAGCAGTTCTTCGCCAATGAGGATGACTGGCGCCTGCGTCGTTTCGTGGATGTCGCGCACCAACTCGATCATGCGGCCGTCGACGAGCTTGTCGGCCTCGTCGATGATAAGCGGTCGGTCTGGCGCATCAGACATGCGGTAGATGATGTCATCCATCATCCGGGCGACCGTGCCGCGCGGGCGGACTTCGCCCAACTCGTTGAGCAGCGCCTCGCAAAGCCGCTTCTGCCGCCAGTAGTCGCGCACCTCGACATAGATCGCGCCGGTGCGGTTCATGGCGTATTGCGCCGCGACCGATTTGCCGTAGCCCGAGTGGCCGGAAAAAACGCCGATCCCCGGCAGGCCGATCGCCCGGTTGCGCAGGGTCTCGATCAGGGTCATCAGCGCGGCGACGTTCTTCAGCGGCGCAATAGAGCCTCCCGCTGCCGTTCCCGTTGCCGTCTTGACGTTCTTGAATGGTGCCGTCATCTTATGGTCCTTCGAAAATGGTCTTGAGGGCTCCGGTTCGCCGGGGCTCTTTTTTTGTTGGGCGGGCACTAGACCTCGCCGAAATCCTCGTACATCTGGCTCATGGCCGTGTATTCTGGTCCGGTCTGGTAGCCGCCGAGCCACATCGCGTCGGCCGTCTCCACCGGCTCGCCGGCCGCGATCGCGGCCTCAAGGGCGAGCGCGCGGCGGAAGCGGTTCTGCGGGGTTTCCTGTTTGCGGAGCGGCGTCACGGGTGCCGGCTGTGCGGTGGCGCCCGTTGCCAGGTCCGCCTCTATCTCCGCCTGCAAGTCCGCGGCGCGGCCGGAAAGAGGCGTCTTGACCGGCTCCGGCGCGCTCACATCGAGGGCGGCGGCGATCGCCGGCGTCGAGTGCTCTTGCGTGCGCTTCGGCAGGGCGACGACCTTGCCGTCCTCGCGCGCCAACGCATCGCGCTTGGCCACATCGATCGCGCGCTCGATGAGCGGCCGGCCTTTGGTGATGTCGCGGATCCGCGCCTTGACGTCGCGTGTCGCCTCGTTGAGCGTCTGAGACTGGGCTTCCTTCTTGGCGGCAATGATGGTTTTCGGGTGCAGGCCCGCCAGTTCGGGGCACACGGCCTCTCCGATGTAGCGGCCATCGTCGGCGTCGAAGGCATAAGCCCGGCCGGCGTCGTTCGGGTCCATTCGGACAAAAACGGCATCTCCGGGCATCGCGGCATTGATCACGTAGTGGAAGCCATCGATCCGGATGCCGAATTTCGTCACCTTCCGCAGGCCATCCTTGCCCGCGGCGGGCATCAGCAGCACGTCCAGCGCGCGCTCATCGACGGTACGGATCGCCGTTCCCGATGCCGCTGCCGCATCGGCCGGCGTCATGCCGGAAAGACTGTAATGCGGGCGGGCCTCGTAGATGTAGCGAGCCCAATCGTCGACATAGGTTTGCAGCTGCGGCCCGGTCAGCGACACGCCGAACATGTCGGCCGTATCGGCGCCGAGGCGGTCGGCAAAGCTTTTCCGGTCCTCGATAGCCTTGCGGTCGGCGACATTGTGACCGACGAAGCCGGGAAGCAGCGTCGCGCAATCATGCTGAAACGTGCGGATCGAGCGCTCGACATGGCCCTTCTGCTGCGGCGTGTATTCGGTGGAAAGCTCCGGCTCGATGTCGAGCGAGTGGAACAGCCGCTTGGTATCCCGCGCCACGAAATCCGAGCCGTTGTCGGTCTTGACCTTCTTGGGCACACCCCAGGCGAGGATCGCCTTGCGGATCAGCAGAGCCACCGCCGAGGCGCGCGGCGTGCGCGAGACGTACCAGCAGGTCCGCCGCGTCGCGATGTCGATGCAGGAGTAGATCGCGTGTCGCCCGTCCGTGCAGAGCGCGTCGACGGGCGAGGCGTCGATCTGCCAGAGTTCGTTCGCTTCGGTAATGAACCGAAGCGAACCGACGCCGGACGGCGCCATTGTCGAGCGGTAGCGGTCCGGGTTGGTCAGCCGCGTCAACGCGACTTTTTCCGACGCTTTAAGCTGCTTTAAAAAGTGCTGGAACGTGCGCACCGGCGGCATGGGAAGCGCCGTCTCGACACCAGCCTTGATCGCGGTGATCGTGTCGCCGAATTCGTCCCGGCACAGCGTGCGCACATGTGCGCCGGAAAGGTGCGGCTGGTGGGCGATGAGCGCGAGGATAAAGGTCCGCAGCGCCCCGCCGTTGGCGGTCTCCAGCACGCCCTTGCCCTTGCGCGCCGCTGAGCGATCAATGGCGAGCTTGTCTGGCGACTGTTTCTTGGCGGCGCGCCAGCGGGCCAGCGTCCGCTTGGAAAGATGCGGCACCAGCTCGCGGATCCAGTCGTCGACCGCGAGCTTTCCGGTGTTGTAGCGGGAAACGAAGGTCTGCGTCAGGCTCGCCTGACCGAGCCGCTGGCCCTTCGCATAGGCCTCGAATGCTGCGACGATTGCCAGCCGCGCGTCCCGCTCCATCGCAGCACGATCCGTGCCGGGCGCCGGTAGGGTCGAAGGCTCCGCCCCCTCATCGTCGGCCGGCAATTCGATCCGCCGATTGCGCGTCTCGTAGGCCACACGGGCCAGCGTCGGCAGCAGGGCGACATGATATTCGAGACCGCCTCCACGCCCTGAGTGATCACGTGCATAGGCCGGGTTGTCGTTCCAGCGCTCGCGATCTGCGATCTTGCGCACACCGCGCTCGGTATGTGGAAAATCGGGCAGCGCCTCGGCGGCCAGCTCTGCGGCGGTCAGCCACTCTTTCATGACGTGGCTACCCCGCTACGGTTCCGCCCGGATCCGTAGATCTCCGCGTAGGCAAGGGTGTAAGTACCGCGCAACTCATCGGAGATTGGCAGATTTTGCTTCGACCTGTAGGAGTACTCGCGCAGCGCTTTCTTCAATGCGCAGCGCCGGTCGCTCTCGTCGCAGTCCGGCAATTGACAGGAGAGGCATGGATGGGTGCTCATCGCGTGCCCCTCCAGCGCGCCTGCAGGGCCTGCTTGCGGGCGGTCACGTCGCGCTCATGTTCTTCCAGAAGATGCAGTTCAATGAGATCGGCGTATTTCTGGGGCACGACCCGGAAACCAAAGAATTCGGCGACGAAGCCGAGCAGGTCATGGCATCCGGTGACTTCGATAAGCGCAATGAAGCGCTCCAGCGTAATCCGGTGGCTTTCCTTGGCCTCGGACGCATAGGCGTCGAGCGTCGCCTCACTGACCGGGTAACCGAGTTCATCGCTCATGCGCGCGGCGATCTCCGCCCGGCCGAGTTCGCTGCTCTTCAAAGCAAGCGCGACGGCCTGGGAAATGCGGTTCGCCATCCGGTTTCCGCGCACCTGCCCCTCGTCGAAGCCGACCGAAACCGGCTCCGGCTCCCAGGAGAGCAGATCGCCCGTCAGCGTATCGCCGCGCGTTTTTGCCATCAGCGATTGGCCTCCAGCCACGCCTCGAATTCGGCGCGATGCAGCGCGAAGAACCGCGCCTGCTCGGTCGGTTTGAGCCGTGAGAACTTGTCGGAAAGCCTCTCCCAGGCGGCAGGCGTGATCGGCTTCGGGGCCGCATCGATCAGTGCAACCGCCTCCGCCACACTTGACGCGCGCGGAGGTTCGGCGGCGAGCATGTCCGCGATAGCCCGCTGCCGTTCGGCCGTCTGTTGGGTGAGCTGCAGCAGCTCCGACATGGTGTCGGCGATCGCCAGAAACGCGATGCGTTCGCGCACGTCCTTTGCAATGTCGGATGCGACCTTGACTGCCAATTGCACGGAACGTTCGGAGATCTCCAGCGCCTCGGCCGCTGCGAGAGAAAACCTTTTCGCAAAGTCTTGCGAATTGGTCTCCGTCGCAGCCTTGCCGCGTCGCTTGCCGCCGCGCTTGTCGGTCTCGTTCGTCCGTTCGTAGACCTCGCGCCACGCAGCCAGATGCACGGCCCGGTCAAGCGCCGTCAGGCCGTAATTGAACATGTTCTCGTGGATTTCGCGCAGCAGTGCCTGATCCGGATCTGCGAAGCGTTCTGGCAGAACTTCGACCTTGATTTCCGTCAACCCGAGCTTCGCGTGGGCCGCGAGCCGATGCCCTCCGGCAACAAGCCGGTATCCGCCGTCAGTCTCGACAACCTCAATCGCGGGCAAATCCTCTCCGGCGGCGATCTGTTCGGCAAACGCCGAAACCCACGTCGGATTGATCGGCCGCAGTCGGTTGGAAGCGTCGATGTCTGAAATCTGTATCGTCTTCAGCATGTTTATCTCCCGTGCGCCGACGCGTCGTCGTCGAGCACGTGCGAGATGATCGATTGAGCCGTCTCCGCGTCGCTCGTTCCCGCTTCGGCGGAAACGTCGGCAAGCATCCGGCGATGCGCCTCGTCGAGCGTGATGCGAAGTGTCTGGCGCCGGCGACGTGGGAGGTTCGTCGCCGGCGCTTCTTCCCCGGTCGCGGGCGGGGCCAGATCCGCGCCGGGGTTTTGGGGTGCGTCGTTGGTCAGCGCGTCCGCGGGCGGCAGGCCGAGCGCCTTGCGCCCGGCGGGCGGCAGCGCCGCGTCGCCATACTCATCGCGGTAATCGCGCCAGAAGCTGCTCATGAGCGGTCTTCCTCGTCATCGAGGCAGCTCGCATGCATCTCGAATTCCTCGCGCCGGGCGGCGGCAAGGCCTGCGACCATCAGGCTGAGAACGATCGCGATGATCAGGAGAGCGAAAACCGCGCCAATGATCGGTCCCATCACATCTCCCCCGTCAGTGCGGCAATCCAGACGAGGGCCGAGCCGATGAAGAGAGCGAGGGCGAGGGCTGCGGCGAGATCGCGCGGCAGGGTGGTGTCAGCGAAAAGCCGATAAATGGACACAAGGCGGGTCATGCGGCGCACCTCGTGTCAGTTGTGGAGCGCTCATTCTGGCTTTGGTGCTTATCGCGCTTCGCGTTAGTATCGCGGCCGGTTGGAGCCTTGGCGTAGCGCTCGGGCCACAACTCGGACGGGTGGACGCCCAGGAAATTGGCAATGATCCATTCGCCCTTGCGGTAGCACCGCGACATGGCCTGCCGACATGTGCAGTCCGGCTCGCCCGCATCGCGGGCAAGCTGGGTGAGGTTGGAGCCCCGTCTGCGGATCTCGGCGGCAATAGCGTGTCTGTCCCAAACGCGGGGCATGCGCGATCCCTGTCATTGCTGGGCGGCCCTGGTGTGCGAGATCGGCCGGCCCATGAATTAACGGATGTGAGTAACAAGTGGTGACACCATGGCCGATTTGAGTATGTATGGCAACCAAAATATTCCGTTCCGGGTTGAGTTGCGCCCATCGTCATACTCAAATTCAGTAAGTCATTGTATTATTTTGACAATGTTCGTTACGTCAGTATCCTCAGATACTCGGAACGCGGTTCCGGGTTCATGCCATGACTGAGTATGTAGTCGGGCTGGCAGAACGGATCCGCCAATGCGCCAGGCTTGCCGGAAGCGGCAACGCGCTGGCGGCGAAGTCCGGGATCGCGAGGACGACGTTGGAAAATTATTTGAATGGGCGCAGCGAACCGAAGGCCGGCGCGATCTGCGCCATGGCGGAAGCGGCAGGCGTATCAATCTCTTGGCTTGTATCTGGCGAAGGCCAGATGCTGCCCCATGTTGAGGAAGACGATCTTCCGCATTCGGAATTGATCACCGAATTGGCCTCCGGCGGGGATTTTACGATGATCCGCCGGCTGTCCGTCCACGCGTCGGCCGGGAATGGTGCACTGGCTGAGCGGGAAGATGACACGGGATTACTGGCATTCCGCGCCGAATGGCTCCACCGTCGCGGGATAAATCCGAGAGCAGCTAGGGCGCTGACGGCCAAAGGAGACAGCATGGAGCCGACCATTCGGGACGGGGACGTCCTGCTGGTTGACACCTCCATCAACGCAGTGCGCGACAATGCGATTTATGTCGTCGTCCTCGGTGGTCTGGTCCTGGTCAAGCGCCTGCAGATCAAGCGCGACGGGAGCCTGCGCCTCATCAGCGACAACGACCGCTTCGAGGCCGAGGACGTCCCGGCGAATGAAGCGTCCGACATCCACGTAGCCGGCCGCGTCATGTGGTATGGAAGGTCGATTTAAGCTGGTTTAGGGGGGCGTTTATGTCTGCGTTTGAAGACCTTGGCACTGGTGTCGCCGTCGTCTTGATGATTCTCGTCTTGATCGTGGCGGCGCTGCCTATCCTGTACGCCGACTGGCGCCGCGCACCGGAGGTGGCGACACTCGTCCTCGTCGTTGCCGTCGGCAGCGGCTTTTTTGCCGCTTATACGGCGCCGCTTCTCCGCGATTTTCTTTTCGTCACCGGCTGGATCGGCGCATCCATCCTGTCCGCGCTCTCCCGCATCCTCGGCATCCTCGTCGAGCGCCGTACAGCTTCCGATCCCGATGCCAAGTGATCTTGCGCACCCTACAGAAACCATCCGCCATCAGTGCCATTTGATCTTGCGCACCGTTCCGGCGCTTGCGCTCGCCTGAAGACGCCTTTTCCCCGCCATTTCAACGATTTCCCGGCTGTTCCCGGATAATCTCACCTAATCCCGCCCACTGCCATCTGATCTTGCACGTTACAATTCCCCCGGCTGTGTCCGAATTGGAATTTTGGGACGTGTACCCATCGGCTCGCCAGCGTCTGCCGTCGATGCAAAATTTGCCAGGCAGCTGCTTGTGGATCTCATTCGCAATCGACAGCTCTTAGCTAAAGCTGAATTGGCACCAAAAGGTAGGCCTTTTCAGTGAGAGCGCAGGAGTGCTCATCAAGACCTCAACATCCCCGGAGACGGGGACAAGAGATCGGTGGGCTATGGCTAACTCCCAATTTGAATTCCCGTATGACGGGTTCTGTACTCCTTCTTCAGCCAAACCCCCAAATGGTTCTGCGGATCAGGCGAAAGCTCTGTCCATCGCGGTAGAAGCGCGCAAACCTTCCAGCCGAGAAGGTGAACGGCGCGAGCACGAGGCGAGGCGTTCTGGTCAGCCGCCTTTGGACGCGCAGGACGAGCCCTTTGGGGAGCGGTATGTCTCTGTTCGCAATGTCGCTCTTCGTTACGATTGCAGCGTGCCGACCATCTGGCGCTGGGTAGGGCAGCGCACCGGATTTCCATCACCGGTGAAGGCTGAGCTCCGGTTGCACGCGATGGCGTCTCTCTGACTTGCTTGGTTTCGAACCACTGTCGCTGGGAGGCCGGAAGTGATCGATCATTTTTCCGCAGAACTCTTGGACGATGCTTCGCCCGTCTCCCGGATCGAAGCCGGGCCCATCGGACGGCGCCGCTAACGTGTAGCGCTTCTTCCTATTAAATTTGTCAGATGGAGACATTGAATCCTCCCTCATCTCTTACACCGACGCCTTGCTGCGGAGTGGTTTCCGGTCGGGGAGTATATCGAGCGGATCGTCGTCGACTGGCTTGCGGAACGCCGCGCCGATGGCGCCTCGGCCGGTTCCCCCGTCTTTCCGCGCGCGCCAAATCCATTCGACGCTCTCCAGGGACCAAGGCCGGAGGCGTTCTGGAAAACGGTGACGCCGGTTCGCGCCATCCTCAAGACGGCGACGGCTGCGGCCGGGATCCCCTGCTTTCACCCGCACGCGATCCGCGACACGCTTGCGACGATGTTCAGGCGCATGGCGAACACTCTGGAGGAAATGGGCGCTCTCAGCCAGAATCTCGGCCACGAGCATCTCGCCCACAACGCTTCAGCATTATGGCAAGCGTGATCCATCCGCGTTGAACGGGCTTTTCGATGGCATGCGGAACAGGAAGCCGCAGGCAGATGTCGCGACGAAGTGGCCGAGACGTTCCGCCAGGCCCCTGCACACCCGCAGAAGGCGATCCTGTTGATCCTGAAACGTTCAGGACAAACCGGAGCGGATGTAAGGACTGGGCAGCGCCGACCGGTGAGCCAGGACAGACACGACCACGCCAATCAGCTCGCCGCGCGCATTCACCACCGGGCCGCCAGAGTTGCCCGGCTGAACAGGTGCAGAGATCTGCATCTTGTTCGCATCACCAAGCATGCCTTTCATGCTTGTCACTGCGCCACGAGTGACTGGGGTTTGAGGGGGAGAAAGCCTCTAACCTGTTCAAAGGCGCGCGTTCGTGCGGAAAAGCGTCACGCGCAATCCAGCATCCCGACCGCCTATTGCCCAGGCGGCACAAACGTTGTTTTTATTGGTATATATAACGAAGCAAGCAGTTCTCCATTTGGTTGTGCTCATGCATTCCGCGAATTTTGATCATTTGCAACCTTTGAGCGGGCCCTTGCGCCAACTTGGTGTATTGGCCGAGCGCTTCTTTGCGGAGGACGCCAACACTTCGCTTATCAAAAGCCGCCAATTCGCGGAACTTCTGCTCAAGGAGATTGCTGCGCGCTCCGCTGCATACGATCCCGACCGCCGAGAAAACCAGAACGATCTCCTGCGCCGCTTGGTCTATGAGGGAATTCTTCCCCGGCAGGTTGCCGACGTTTTTCACGCCGTCCGGCGGCAAGGCAACGAGGCAACGCATGAATTTACCGGCACCCATGCCGAGGCGCTTTCAGCCCTCAAGTTCTGCCGTTCGCTGGGCGTCTGGTTCCGTCAGACCTATGGGCGCGATCCGAATTTCAAGCCCGGTGCCTTCGTTCCGCCTCCCGATCCCCGGGGAGAAGATGAAGCCCTCCGTCAGGAACTGGCGGAACTGAGAAAGGCTGTTCTGTCCGCGGAGGCCGAACTCCGAGCCGCGCACGCCTCCGCAGAAGAACAGGTGCGCGCCCGGCAGGCGGCGGAGGAACTCGCCGGACAGGCGAGGGCAGAGAGCGTGGTCTGGGAGCAGACGGCGGCTGAATTCGAAGCCAGCCAGAACGAACTCGCGAAACAGCTTGAGGCTCTTCAAGCCGCAGCTGCGGCCGAACCAGCCCAGATTCGCGTCGAGCTGAAGCAGGCGGGCCGTGATGCGGCCGGCAAACTGGAGCTGGACGAAGCCGACACGCGCCTGCTCATCGACGTTCAATTGATCGACAAGCAATGGGAGGCCGACAGCAAGACCTTGCGCCATTCCGCCGGCACGAGGCCGGAGGCTGGCCGCAATATCGCGATCGCCGAATGGCCGACCGAAAGCGGTCCGGTCGACTACGCGCTTTTCGTCGGGCACACGTGTGTGGGTGTCATCGAGGCGAAGCGCCAGTCGACCAATGTGCCCGGTACGTTGCGCCAGGCCGAACGCTATGCCCGCGATATCCGTCTGGAGCCCGGGAACCGGTATCCTGACGCACCCTGGCAGCATGGGCTGGACGATCCCTTCCGTGTGCCTTTCGTGTTCGCCACCAATGGTCGGTCTTATGTGCGCCAGTGGCAGACGGTCTCCGGCATCTGGTATCGCGACGTGCGCCGCGCGACGAACCAGGATTGCGTCTTGCCGGAATGGTTTTCGCCGAGCGATCTCGTCGCCAAGCTGGAGACGGATGTCGACGCGGCGGCTCAGGGGCTGGCTGAAGAAGGCTTCGGCTATGGTGCGCTGAGGCCCTATCAGGAAGATGCGGTCCGCGCGGTGGAAGAGGCGGTGGAGGCCGGACAGCGGAATATCCTGATTTCCATGGCGACAGGCACCGGCAAGACGCGCACCTGCGTCGCGTTGATGTATCGGCTGCTGAAGCACCGCCGGTTCCGCCGCATCCTGTTTCTGGTGGACCGGACCGCGTTGGGCGAACAGACGACAGACGCGCTGGAGACGACCGAACTCGAGGGACTTTTGAAGTTCGCGCAGATCTACAAGGTCGCCGGTCTCGACCAGCGGCTGCCCGAACCGGAGGATCAGGTCCAGGTCGCGACGGTGCAGTCGCTAGTCGCCCGCATCCTCAACGAGGATGATCCCGACCGCCGGCCGACGCCCGGCACCTACGACTGCATCATCGTCGACGAGGCCCACCGCGGCTACACGCTCGATGCCGAGTTGCGCGAAACCGACATAGGCTTCCGCAATGTCGACGATTACCAGAGCGCCTACCGCCAGGTGCTCGACTATTTCGACGCGGTGAAGATCGCGCTCACCGCCACGCCAGCGCTGCACACCCGCGAGATCTTCGGCGATCCGGTGTTTTCCTACGGCTACCGGCAGGCGGTGGTGGAAGGCTGGCTCAACGACCATCTGCCGCCCCGGCGCATCACCACCGCGCTTGCCGAGGCCGGCATCCATTTCGAGGGCGGGGAGGAGGTCGAGATCATCGATCCGCGCACTGGCCAGATCGATCTCTTCGACTTGCCGGACGACGTCTCTCTCGACTACGACCTCGCCACCTTCAACAAGCGCGTCTACTCGGAGAACTTCAACCGTGTCGTCTGCCGGGCGCTGGCCGCAGAAATTGCGCCGGACCGCCCGGGCAAGACGCTCATCTTCGCCGCCCGCGACAGCCACGCCGATGATGTCGTGCATATCCTGACGGAAGAGCTGCGGGAAGAATACGGCATCTCGGCCGTCCCGCACGGCATGGTCATGAAGATCACGGGCAGCGTGCCCGGAAACCAGGACCTCATCCTGAAGTTCCGAAACGACCCGCTGCCGAAATATGTCGTCACCGTCGATCTGCTGACCACGGGCGTCGACATTCCTTCCATCTGCAATCTCGTCTTCCTGCGCCGCGTTGCCAGCCGCATTCTTTATGACCAGATGATAGGCCGCGCCACGCGCCTTTGCCCGGAGATCGGCAAGGAAAACTTCCGCATTTTCGATGCCGTCGATCTTTACGCTAACCTCCAGAACATGTCGGACATGCGCCCTGTCGTGGTGCGGCCGGATATCTCCATGGCGCAGCTCGCAGCCGACCTCGGCCATGCGCAAACGGACGAGGACCGGAACTGGGTGGCGGGCCAGATCGTGGTGCGCATGCGCTCGCTCGCTCGCCGCCTCGATGAGGACCAGATCGAGCAGTTCACCCGCGCCGCCGGCCAGACGCCGGAAGAAGCCGTCACCGACCTGTCGCGCCGGGCCGGCCACGAGGTTGGCCACTGGTTTGACGAGCATCCCCGCGCCATCGAGATCCTCGATCGTCCGCCTGTCCGGCGGCGCGGGCCCGGCGATGGTGTCGCCATCTCCACGCACGAGGATGAACTCCTCCACATCCGTGAGATCTTTGGCGATAACGCGACGCCGGAGGACTACATCGAGGGCTTCGAGCGCTACGTGCGGCAGAACATGAACGCCGTGCCGGCGATGATTGCCGCGACCCAGCGCCCGCGCGAGCTGACCCGCAAGGAGCTGTCGGAACTGGCCGCGCTCCTCGACGAGCATCACTATTCCGAGGCCATGCTGCGGGCCGCCTATGGCAGCGCCCGCAACGCGGACATCGCGGCCCACATCATCGGCTTCGTCCGACAGGCCGCGATCGGCGATCCGCTGGTGCCCTATGCCAAGCGGGTGGAAAATGCGATCGTCGCGATCGAGAAATCCCGCCCCTGGACCCAGCGCCAGAAGGACTGGCTGCGTCGCATAGGTCGGGCGCTGAAGGACAAGCCCGTCGCCGACCCGACATTGTTCGACCAGGGCGCCTTCGCCGACCGCGGCGGCTTCAAGCGCATCGCACAGGAATTCGACGGCGAACTGGACGAGGTGCTCAGGCAGATCAACGAGGCGATATGGCCACCATCGGCCGCGTGATACGGGCACCGGAATCAGCCTAAGAACAACCACAACAACGAATTCGAACGGGACCCGTCCATGAACGCCAATGCCATCGTCCAGAAGCTCTGGCGCCTGTGCGCCGTGCTGCGCAAGGACGGCATCACCTATCAGCAGTATGTCACCGAGCTGACCTACCTGCTGTTTCTCAAGATGATGCAGGAGCGCGACCGCGAGACCCGCGCCATCCCGAAAGGCCACCGGTGGGCGGATATCGTGGCGGCCGATGGTCTGGCCAAGCTCCAGCTCTACCGCGAAACGCTTGTCGTGCTCGGCAACGCCAACGCCAAGCTCGGCAAGGAAGATGCGCTGCTGCTGCCGCCGGACAGGGACGCCGGCAAGGACCAGAAGCTCGCCTATGCCGAGGGCGTGGCGCTTCCCTACATGGTGCAGGCGATCTTCGACAATGCCTCCACCTTCATCCGCGAGCCGCAGAACCTGAAGACGCTGGTCGATGCCATCGATGACCTGAACTGGTTCTCCGAGGAACGCGACCAGTTCGGCGATCTCTACGAGGGCCTGCTGCAGAAGAACGCGGAAGAGACCAAGCGCGGCGCCGGCCAGTATTTCACCCCGCGCGTGCTGATCGAGGTGCTGGTGCGGCTGATGAAGCCGCGGCCCGGTGAGATCATTCAGGATCCGGCCGCCGGCACGGGCGGCTTTCTCATCGCCGCCGACACCGCCATGCGGCGCGCGAGCGACAATTATTTCGATCTTGGAACGCGCGAGCAGGAGTTCCAGCGCAATCAGGCCTTCCACGGCATGGAGAACGTGCCGGCCACCTATCGGCTCTTGCTGATGAACCTCTACCTGCATGGGCTTGCGACCGAGAATGTCGATCTGGGCGATACGCTTTCACCGGACGGATCACGCCTCGCACGAGCCGACCTGATCCTCACCAATCCGCCGTTTGGCCCGGCAGGCGGGGCGCCGACGCGCGATGATCTCTCTGTTACGCATTCCGTTTCCTCCTACCAGCTTCCCTTCGTCGAGCACTGCATCCGTGCGCTGAAACCGGGCGGGCGGGCGGCAATCGTCGTGCCGGACAACGTGCTGTTCGAGGAGGGGCGCGGCAAGGCGCTCCGGCAGATGCTGATGAACTGGTGCGATCTCCACACCATCCTGCGCCTGCCGACCGGCATCTTCTATGCGCAAGGGGTGAAGACCAACGTCATCTTCTTCACGCGCGCCAGGACCGAGGCCGGCAACACCGATGAGGTGTGGGTCTACGACCTACGCGCCCAGATGCCGAAATTCGGCAAGACCAACCAGCTCAACGCGGAGCATTTCGCCGGTTTCGAGAAAGCCTACGGCCCCGATCCACTGGGCGCCGAGCGCGGCGAGGACGAGGGAGAGGAGGGCCGCTGGCGCTGCTTCACCCGCGAGGAGATCGCCGCGCGCGGCGACAATCTCGACATCACCTGGCTGCGCGAGGCGGAGGAGGAGGCCGAAGAGGGATTGATCGAGCCGGAAGACATCGCCGCCGCCATCCTCGGACATCTGCAGGCCGCGATGACCGAGATCGAGGCGCTGGGCGCGGAGCTGGAGGACGGCGCGGCAGACGCGGCCGAGGTGGCGGAATGAGTGGGCTGCCGAGGGGGTGGGCGACTGCTGAGATTCGAGACCTATGTAATCTGGTCAACGGAAAGGCATTCAAACCAAGTGACTGGTCCGATTCCGGATTACCAATCGTCAGAATCCAAAATTTGAACAACCCCGATGCGGCTTTCAACTATTTTTCCGGTGAAGTCGACCCGCGCTTTTTAATAGATGAAGACCAGTTGCTCTTTGCTTGGTCAGGCACACCAGGAACGTCCTTTGGGGCACATGTTTGGCATGGTGGCAAAGCTGTCCTCAATCAGCACATCTTCAAAGTCGAATTCCGTGAACAGGATATAAATCGCAAGTTTTTTAGGCTGGGCATCAATCACAAGCTCGACGAACTGATTGGAAAGGCCCATGGGGGCGTCGGATTGCGTCATGTCACAAAAGGCAAGTTTGAGCAGACGACTATTCCTCTTCCTCCGCTCGCCGAACAGAAGCGCATCGTCGCCAAGCTGGAGAGCCTGAGCGCGAAATCCGCCCGCGCCCGCACCGACCTCGCCCGCATCGACACCCTCGTCACCCGCTACAAACAGGCGGTGCTGACCAAGGCGTTCAATGGGGAACTGACACGGGAATGGAGGGGGCAGAATAGGGGGAGCAGCAAATGGAAGAGCAGGGCCATTGGTACATTGGTCCGCGAAGGTCCGTCCAACGGATGGTCTCCCAAAACGTCAACCGATCCGGTCGGGACAAAAACCCTGAAGCTATCCGCCACAACTTCAGGAAAAATGATCTTAAACGAATATACAATAAAATACATCGGGAATGATGTCGATATCTCTTCGAGATTTTGGCTTCGACCGGGAGATATACTTATACAGAGAGCGAATTCTCTTGAGCATCTTGGGGCTTCGGCGATTTTTGAGGGGCCGGAACTGGAATATATCTACCCTGATTTGATGATGAGAGTCCGGGTAAGCAACGAGATATTAACTCGATATCTTTGGCGCTTTCTGAATACAGAGCAGGTACGGCGGTACTTCCAAAGCCGAGCTACTGGAACTGCCGGCAATATGCCGAAGATCAACGGAAAGACAGTCCGTGAATTGGAGATCCCGCTTCCTCCCCTTCCGGAACAAAAAGAAATCGTCCGCCGCATCGAGGCCGCCTTCGGGAAGATCGACCGGCTGGCGGCGGAGGCGAAGCGGGCGCTTGCGCTTCTGGGCAAGCTCGACGAGGCGCTCCTCGCCAAGGCCTTTCGCGGCGAACTCGTGCCCCAGGATCCCGCCGACGAACCCGCAAGCGTCCTGCTGGAGCGCATCAAGGCTGAACGCGCGGCCCAGCCGAAAGCCGGACGGGGGAGGAAGAAGGTGGGCTGATTGTACACAAAGAGGGGGAGAGCCATGCGGCAGGAAGAGAACCACAGGGGATATCTGATCGTCGGCGACGTGCGCAACGGCAAGGCGCAGGCCGCGATCTTCGCTGGCGGAGGTCAGGTGGCACCGCGCTTCACGGCCGATACGGTGGAGGAGGCGATGGCGGATGCCCGCCAATGGGTGGACAATTCCCACGCCGTCAAATCCGAGGGACGACGGGCACCGAACATTGGGACCGCGGAGGAATATGCCGACTATTTCCGGCTGACGCCGCTGGCCGACTACGAACGCGCGATGCTGCAGGCCCATGCCCGCGCCGGGACGTTGACCGCGACGGAGCTTTCCGAGGCGGCAGGCTGGCAGGATTTTCGTGGCGCAAACCGCTATTACGGTGAACTCGGCAAGAAGATCGGCACGCGTTTCGGCCTGACGCCGAAGGAAGGCGATTATGTCGATGAGATTTGGACGACGATCCTCGCCGAGGGGGCGGACGGCATCGCCCACGCCCATTATCGTTGGACGATCCATCCAGAAGTCATCGATGGCCTGATTCAGGCGAACATCATCGCGCCCCGGCATGTGCGGGCGGAGGCTGCTTTGCCGGACGATCCCTTCGACCGCGATCCGCCCGACGTCTGGCTGACATCGGCCTGGGGTTTCGACCCCCATGAATGGGGCTTTATCGGCTTTTCCAGCGAGGCCGACCGCGCCCGCTTTCTGGAAGACTTCAATCCCGGAGGCATCGTGGCGGTCTATGTCACCAGCACATCCCCGCACTCACCGCAACTCAGAGGCAGACTGGTAGGCTTTCTTGAGCTGACGGGCCAGCCCGGCACGGCCCGCGATTTCATGCCGGACGATGCATTCGCCCGCAAGGAAGCCGATCCGGGCATGGCGGGGCGATGGAACTTCGGCGTTCAGGCAGCACGCGCCTGGAAGATTGAAGACGAACATAGGCCAATGATCGATGAATTCGTTCCGCGAACGGCGGGCGATCCCTCGAGCCGCATAGCGATCGCCCGATACTGCAAACGGTTTGATGCGAGCGAGGCGCGCGGTCTGCTTGACCTGCCTGTCGTGGAGGTTCCCTGCTTCGGAGGTCGCCGGACATTCGATACAACGCCGGAGCCGTTTTGACGCAAGCTCTCGGTCAGTTCGACGGTTCCACGCCCAACTTCACCCTACACCGTCGAGGAAGCGGATGGTTCAAAGCACCTCTACATCCTGAAGCTGCACGGCAATCTCTCTCACTTTCTGGGTAGGCCGGCTGCCGAGGTCGAGGGTCTGAGCGTGATCAAGGTCGGCTATTCAGGATCGCCGAAGACGCGGTGTTACGCCTTCAACAAGGCCATACCGAAATGTGCCTTCGATTGGAAAATCCTGAAAGTTGAAGTGGGGCGCTCGCCCAGCCTCAACTGCAAAATTGCGGAAGAAGGGGAAAACGCGATGAAATATAGCCTGCAGAGGGCAGGGGCTGAACCGCTCGGCTACGAGTTCTTTCTCGCAAACGATATGCAGATCGAGGGGGCATGGTTGGCCGGTCATCAAGCCGTAGGCAATGCTCTATCCGGAGAGGTGTAGGCCGTGCCCATTCCCGACTACCAGACCCTGATGCTCCCCGTCCTGCGCCAGGCCGCCGAAGGCGAGCGGCGTGTGCCGGAGGTGGCGGAGCGGATTGCCGATGAACTCGGGCTCACGATGGAGGAACGCGAGGAGTTGCTGCCGAGTGGACGCCAACGGATCCTGCACAACCGCATTCACTGGGCGAAGTTCTACCTGGGCAAGGCTGGTCTTGTCGCTTCGCCGGCGCGCGGTCGCTTCATCGCGACGGACGAGGGCAGGGCGCTTCTGGCGTCTTCGCCGGAGCGCATCGATGTTGACCTTCTGATGCAATTTGCGTCTTTCCGCGAGTTCTACAAAAGCAGCAACAACGGCACCCCGACAGGCGAGGCGACGGCACATGCCGCCTCCCCCCGCGATAGCAGCTCCACACCTGAGGAACAGATCGAGGCCGCCCACAAGGCGCTCGATGCCGCGCTGCGGGGTGATCTGATCGAACGGATCCTGCAGAACGGTCCGTCCTTCTTTGAGCAGCTCATCGTCGATCTGCTTGTCGCCATGGGATACGGCGGCTCGCACCGGAACGCTGCCGAGCAGCTCGGCCGCACCGGCGACGGCGGCGTCGACGGGGTCATCAACGAGGATCGCCTCGGGCTTGATCGGGTCTATGTCCAGGCCAAGCGGTACGCGGGGCATGTCACGGTCGGCCGGCCCGACGTGCAGGCATTCGTCGGCTCGCTGGTGGGGCTCGGGGCGACGAAGGGCGTGTTCGTCACCACGTCCACTTTCAGCGCGGGCGCCCAGCAGTTCGTTCAGCATCTCGCCCAGCGCGTCGTTCTCATCGACGGCGCCCGCCTCGCGAGCCTGATGATCGAGCATGGCGTCGGCGTGCGCACGCACCGGATCATCGAATTCAAGCGGCTGGACGAGGACTTCTTCTCGGAAGAGTGAGGGGAGGGATGGCACCTGGAGTTTCCGCTGGTGAGCGCTTGGGTGGAGAATTGGAAGCCATCTCGGAATAGGGCGGCTGTCTCTGCAAGGTGGTCGGCTACAATGGCACTCAGCTCAACTCGAATGCGACGCTTGCTTGGCAGCAGGATCGTGGTGTTGGATGGCACGACATTGCGCCAGGAAAGGCCGATGCAAAGCCGCTTCATGGAGAGCTTCTATGTCAGGCCTACATGCCCGTGCGTTCGCGCTCCTGCATTCAGATGAAGCTTGCCCGCTACCCTCAACTCTCCAGCCGCGTTGGTTTCGCCCATGCTTATCGGCCTTTGCAGGATAAGGAACTGACGTTCGTCCTCACCCGACGCTGGCGACAGCTCGGGCTCAACCTTGATGACGCCGACTTCACAGATACCCAGGCCGTTGCCACGATTGTCCGGATCACGGACGGCAATTTCCGTCTCGTGCACCGGCTGTTTGTCCAGATCGAGCGCATCTTGCGCATTAACGGGCTCAAGACGATCACTGATGATGTCGTCGAGGCGGCACGATCCGTCCTCGTGATCGGTGCCACATAGCGCTGATATTCAGCGCCTTCGCATTGTCCTCGCCATGCAGCTTGTTTGACTAATCATAATATGGACCGCACATGATGCGATGATGTATTCTAATATAGCTTACAATAAAGTTTGACATAAGGAAGAGCCATTCCGTAACCTGTCTTCCGGAGGAGAAGTCGTTGGGATGGTCCATATAGTGGACCACTACGGCGGCGCACTGGATAAACCGGGCGCCATTGCTGCTTGGGAGGAGCATATGTCCAATTTTTCTCGCAGAACTTTCGTCACGACTGCGCTTGGCGGTGCGGCGGCGCTGGCAATGCCCGGAATCCGCCGGGCGGAAGCCGCCTCGTTCAACTACAAATACGCGAACAACCTGCAGCTCTCGCACCCGCTGAACATCCGCGCCAAGGAGGCCGCCGATGCCATCGCCGAGGAGACCGGCGGCGACATGAAGATCCAGATCTTCCCGAGCAGCCAGCTCGGCGGGGATACCGAGACGTTGAGCCAATTGCGCGCCGGTGCGGTGGAATTCTTCACCCTTTCCGGTCTGATCCTGTCGACCCTCGTTCCGGTCACGGCGATCAACGGAGTGGGCTTCGCCTTTCCCGACTACGGCACGGTGTGGAAGGCGATGGATGGCGAATTGGGCGCCCATGTCCGCGGCGAGATCTCCAAATACGGCATCCTCGCCATGGAGAAGATCTGGGACAACGGTTTCCGGCAGACGACCTCGCGGAGCAAGCCGATCGAGACACCGGCCGACCTGGAGGGGTTCAAGATCCGCGTTCCGGTCAGCCCGCTGTGGACCTCGATGTACGAGGCGTTCGGCGCGGCTCCCACCTCGATCAACTTCTCGGAAGTCTACACCTCCCTTCAGACCGGCGTCGTCGAGGGGCAGGAGAACCCGCTGGCCATCCTCCAGACGGCCAAGCTCTACGAGGTGCAGAAATACTGCTCCATGACGAACCACATGTGGGACGGCTTCTGGTTCCTCGCCAATCAGGAGCGCTGGGAGGCGCTGCCCGAGGACATTCGCAATGTCGTGGCCAAGCACCTGAACGCCGCAGCCGTCAAGGAGCGCGCAGATGTGGAAGCGCTGAACGCCTCGCTTGCCGAGACGCTTCAGGAAGAGGGGATGGCCTTCAACTCGCCCGAGGCGGGGCCGTTCCGCGAGAAGCTGCGCAGCGCCAAGTTCTACGAGACCTGGCAGGAAAAGTTCGGCCCGACAGCCTGGGGGCTGCTGGAGCAGGCCGTCGGCAAGCTGGCCTGAACCGATGGGCGAGGTATTGGTCGACCGACCTGCGGTGGGTCTGGGCGTGCGTTCGCCCTGGCTCGACCGCGTCGACAGGCTGCTGGGCTACGTGATCGAGATCCCGGCGGTCATCCTGGTGATTGTGGAGGTGGTGGTGCTCTTTGCGGGCGTCACCGCACGGTATGTACTGGAAAGGCCCTTCGTCTGGTCGGACGAACTTGCCTCGCTCTGTTTTCTCTGGCTCGGCCTGCTGGGAACCTGTATCGCGCTGCGAAACGGCGCGCATATGCGCATGACGGCGATCGTCGGCATGCTGTCGCCCCGCAAACAGGCCTTCGCGGAGGTGATCGCCGTGGTCACGGCGGCCGCCTTCGTCGCACTGATCCTTGAGCCCTCCTACAGTTTCGCCCTGCACGAGGTGATTGTCACGTCGCCGGGGCTCGGCATCTCGGCGGCCTGGCGTGCGGCTGCGCTTCCGGTCGCCTCGACGTTGATGATCCTGATCTCTCTGGTCCGGATGCTGAAGGTGGGAAGCCCGCTGATGGTGCTGGGGGCGGTCGTCTCCCTCTTCGTCATCGGAGGTATCCTCGTCCTGCTGCAGCCGGTCTTCGCGACGCTGGGCAACGTCAATCTGGTGATCTTCTTTGTCATCTTCCTCACCGGGGCGATCTTTGCGGGCGTTCCGATCGCCTTTGCCTTCGGGCTTGCGACCTTTGCCTACCTGTCCCTCACCACGCACATCCCGCTGTCGATCATCGTGGGGCGGATGGACGGCGGCATGTCCTCGCTCATCCTTCTGGCGGTGCCGCTGTTCGTGCTGCTCGGCTATCTCATCGAGATGACCGGCATGGCGCGGGCGATGGTGGGTTTTCTGGCCAATCTCGTGGGGCATATCCGGGGCGGGCTGAACTATGTTCTCCTGGGCGCGATCTTCCTCGTTTCGGGGATCTCCGGTGCCAAGGCTGCGGACATGGCGGCCGTCGCGCCGGTGCTGTTTCCCGAAATGAAGCGCCGCGGATCGAAGCCCGGCGAACTGGTCGCCATCCTTTCGGCCTCCGGTGCGATGTCGGAGACCATTCCGCCTTCGCTCGTGCTCATCACCATCGGGTCGGTGACGGGGGTGTCGATCTCGGCGCTCTTCACCGGCGGGCTGGTGCCGGCCGTGGTTCTCGCGATTGCGCTGGGGATCGTCGCCTGGTGGCGGACCCGGGGCGAGGACATGTCGAGGATCAAGCGGGCCACGGCGCGGCAGATCGGGCGCAGCTTCGTGATCGCTTTGCCCGCGCTCGTCCTTCCTTTCGTGATCCGCGCCGCGGTGGTCGAGGGCGTCGCCACCGCGACGGAGGTCTCGACCATCGGCATCGTCTATGCCGTTGTCGCCGGCCTGCTGGTCTATCGCGAGTTCGACTGGCGCCGCCTCTATCCCATTCTGGTGGGGACCGCGAGCCTGTCGGGCGCGATCCTCTTCATCATCGGCGCGGCGACGGCGATGGGCTGGGCTTTGACGCAATCGGGTTTTTCCGCCGAGCTTGCGACCTTCATGTCGACGCTGCCGGGCGGGAGCGTCAGCTTCATGGCGGTGTCGATCGTCGTCTTCATCATCCTCGGCAGCGTGCTGGAGGGGATTCCGGCGATTGTTCTGTTCGGTCCCTTGCTTTTCCCCATCTCCGAGATGGTGGGCATCAACGGGGTGCATTACGCGATCGTCGTCATCCTCTCGATGGGCATCGGTCTCTTCGCGCCGCCTTTCGGGGTTGGCTACTACACGGCGTGCGTCATTGGTCAGGTCAATCCGGATGAAGGGATGCGTCCGATCGTCGGATATCTCGTGGCGTTGTTCCTGGGTGTGGTCCTGATAGCGGCCGTTCCGTGGTTCTCGATCGGCTTCCTTTGAAGCCGATCGGTCACTTCGGTCAGGGGGCGCGCGGGGCAGAGAGCCAGCGGGAGGTAAGTTCATGTTGGAAGCCAGCAAGGCCGGGGCGGTGGTCGTGACCGGGGGCGGTTCGGGCATCGGCCTGGCCACCGCGGAGCGGCTTCATGCCGAGGGGTGGGACGTCTATCTGATGGATCTGCGCGGCGACGTGCTTTCGTCCGCATGCGATCAGCTTGGCCTTCCGGCAGAGCGTGCGCTGACCTGCGACGTGTCGGACGAGGCGGCTGTCGAAGCGGCGTTCGCAAAGGTCTGCGAGCGCGACGATCTGTCGGGGGTGGTCAATTCGGCCGGGATCGCGACGGACAAGCTGGCCGTCGACACGCCGTCGGACCAGTTCCGCAGCATTCTGAACGTTAATCTCGTGGGGACGTTTCAGGTGGCTCGCACGGCGGCGCGGCACTGGATCGCCAAGGGGCGCGGCGGCAGTATCGTCAACATCTCTTCCGTTTCCGGGCTGACGGGCAACCGCGGGCGAAGCGCTTATGGCGCCTCCAAGGCCGCGGTGAACCTGATGACCCAGGTCATGGCGACCGAGATGGGCGCGCAGGGTATCCGCGTCAACGCGGTTGCCCCCGGCCCGATCGATACGCCGCTGGCGCGGCAGGTTCACGGCCCCGAGATCCGGGCGCAATGGAGCGACCGTGTACCGATGCGGCGCTACGGCACGACCGCCGAAGTGGCCGAGGTGGTGGCGTTCCTGCTGTCGCCCCGGGCGAGCTACGTTACGGGGCAGGTTCTGGCCGTCGACGGCGGCTTCATCAATGCCGGCCTCAGGGTCTGACGGGGTGGGCGGCGATGCGCCGTCCGTCTCGCCAGGCGCGTCGCGCGGTCATTGCGCGGTCAGGCACAGCGCTGGGTCAGGCCGCCGTCGACGACGATCTGTGTGCCGGTGACGTAGCGCGCCTCGTCCGAGGCGAGGAAGAGCGCGGCATAGGCCGTATCCCAGGCGTCGCCCATGTTGCCGGTCGGGCTCTGGGCATTGCGCCTGGCGATCATCGTGTCGATTTCGCCGCCATAGCGGGCGGCAAGCGGCTCGCGGATCATCGGCGTGTCCATCAGGCCGGGAAGGACGCAATTGGCCCGGATGCCCTGTCCCGCATATTGCAGCGCGATGTTCTGCGTCAGCGCCAGAACCGCGGCCTTCGATGCCGTGTAGGCGGCGTAGGGAAATCCGATCCAGCGGAGCGCGGCGGCCGAGGAGATGTTGACGATCGCGCCGCCGCCCTGGTCCAGCATGAAGGGGATCGCATGCTTGCAGACAAGGAAGATGCCGGTCTGGTTCACCGCGATCACCCGGTCCCAGCTTTCCTGGGATGTCTCCACCGGGCCGCCGGTCTCGGCGATGCCAACGTTGTTGTGCACGATGTCGATCCGTCCATAGGCGGCATGGGTGGCGCTGCACGCATGGGCAAGACAGGCGCTGTCCGTCACGTCGGCCGTCAGCGCGATGGCCTCACCTCCTTCGGCGCGAACGGCTGCGCAGGTGCGCTCCGCCGCTTCCGTGTCGCGGTCGGCGATCGCCAGTTGCGCGCCTTCGCGCCCGTAAAGCAGTGCCGCCGCCTTGCCATTGTTCAGCCCGTCCTTCGGAGATCCTCCGCCGATTATCAGGACTGTCTTCCCCTCCACACGTCCCGCCATGTCTCCACCTCCCGTACGTCATAATATGGACCTATTGTTCTGGATGCAGCGGTAGCATCGGATAAAATAAGTTCTATGAAAAGGGTTTTCACAATTGAAAAAGTAAATAATAATGGATCAGGTTCAATATCCATTGGTCCATATTATGGATAAATACTGCAACGAGGGGGTTGATGGCGGAGGAGAAGATTTCGGGTGCACAGAGCGTGGACCGGGCACTCGGACTACTTGCGATTGTCCGGCGTAACGCTGCGCGCGGCATTTCGCTGTCAGGCCTCATGGCGGAGAGCGGCCTGAACAAGCCGACGACGCGACGGCTGATGCTGGCGCTGATCCGCGCCGGGCTGGTGGAGCAGGACGACCTGACGCGGGACTACCATCTTGGCGAGGAGGCCTTCGTCATGGGCGCGCTGGCTACCGGACGGCATGGCCTGCTGGAGATCACGGGTGAAAGCCTGCGGCGACTGGCGGACCTCAGTGGCGACACCGCTTTCTTCTCGGTCATGCGGCGGGGATACTCGGTCTGTCTTCAGCGCGAGGAAGGGAATTTCCCGATCCGCACCCACGTGCTTCAGGCGGGGGCTCAGCACCCGCTCGGCGTGGGCGCGGGGTCGGCCGCGCTTCTGGCCGAACTGCCCGACGAGGAAATCGAGCACGTGCTGAGCGAGAATGCCGCGGCGCTTGTCGCGGATTTTCCCGCCTATACGCCCGAAGTGATCTGGAACCAGATCCGCCAGACGCGGGCACAGGGACACTCGCTCAACCCGGGGCTGGTTCTGGCCAATTCTTGGGCCGTCGGGCTCGCCGTCCGCTATCCCGACGGCCGTCTCGCCGGGGCTCTCAGCGTCGCTGCGATCGACAGCCGGATGGGGCCGGATCGACAGGAGCAAATCGTGGCGTGGCTGCGCGCGGAGGAGCGCAACATCGCACAGAAACTGGAACGCATGTTCGCCCCGCGCGGAGCTTCCGCCGGGATGGGATCGGGGAGGAGATCAGCATGAACAAGGCACAGATCGTAGGTTGGCATCACGGCAAGTTCGGCAAGAGCGCGGCGCCCTCGACAGAGGCGCTGATGGCCGAGGTGGTGGCCGAAGCGCTGGAGCACGCAGGCGTCGGGGCGGAGGCCGTCGACGGCATCTTCGTGGGTGTGATGAACAACGGCTTTTCGAAGCAGGACTTCCAGGGCGCACTGGTGGGAATGGTGCATGAGGGGCTTGCCTCAACCCCTGCGACACGCTTTGAAAATGCCTGCGCCACGGGATCGGCGGCGCTTTACGGCGCGATGGATTTCATTGAATCGGGGCGCGGCCGGATCGCGCTGGTCGTGGGGGCGGAAAAGATGACCGCGCTGCCCACGGCGGAGATCGGGGACATTCTTCTGGGCGCCTGCTACCGCCCGGAAGAGGCCGATATCGAGGGCGGTTTCGCCGGGGTCTTCGGCGCCATCGCGCGCACCTATTTCCAGAAGCACGGCGACAAGTCGGACGCGCTCGCGATGATCGCGGCCAAGAACCACGCGAATGGCTGCGCGAACCCCTTCGCGCATATGCGCAAGGATTTCGGGTTCGAGTTCTGCAACACCGTTTCGGACAAGAACCCTTATGTCGCGGCGCCCTTGCGGCGGACCGACTGCTCCCTCGTTTCCGACGGCGCGGCGGCGCTGGTGCTTGCCGACGCCGAGACGGCGGCGGACCTCTCGCGCGCAATCGGCTTTCGGGCCCGCGCCCACTGCAACGATGTTCTGGCGCTCAGCCGGCGCGATCCGACCGCCTTCGACGCCGCCCGCCGCGCATGGTCCGGCGCACTCGTTGCGGCCGGCCTGACGCTCGACGATCTCGACCTCGTGGAGACGCATGACTGTTTCACCGTTGCCGAACTGATCGAATACGAGGCCATGGGGCTGGCCGCCCCGGGCCAGGGTGACCGGGTTATCCGCGAAGGCGTGACGCGCAAGGACGGCAAGCTGCCGGTGAACCCGTCTGGCGGTCTCAAGGCCAAGGGGCACCCGATCGGCGCGACGGGCGTTTCGATGCACGTGCTTGCCGCCATGCAGTTGATGGGGGAGGCGGGCGAGATGCAGATCCCGGACGCCGAACTTGCCGGCGTCTTCAACATGGGCGGCGCCGCTGTCGCCAACTATGTGTCGATCCTGGAGCGGGTGAAATGAGCGCCTTCGATTTCGATCCGGACTTCGGGCCGAGTTCGGTCAAGGTGGCGAACCTCGCTCATTTCGTGACGCGGGCGGCGCGGCGCCAGAGAGACAAACCCGCCTTCGTCTTCGGCGAGGCGGTCTGGACCTGGTCGGAATTCGAGACCCGGATCGACGCCATGGCGCAGGCACTGCGCGACAGGTTCGATATCGCCAAGGGCGATCGGGTGCTGGTCCAGTCGCAGAACTGCAACCAGATGTTCGAGTCCATGTTCGCCTGCTTCCGTCTCGGCGCGGTCTGGGTGCCCACGAATTTCCGCCAGACGCCGGACGAAGTGGCCTACCTGGCCGAGGCCAGCGGCGCCAAGGGCATGATCTGCGGCGCGGAATTTCCCGATCACGTCGCCGCCTGCCTTGCGCTGGCGACACCGCCGCAATTCGTCATCTCCATCGGCGGGTCGGATTTCGGCGAGGAGTACGACGACCTCGTTTCGGCGCATCTGGGCGCTCGCGTGCCCGACGCGCCGGTCGAACGCGACCATCCGTGCTGGTTCTTCTTCACCTCCGGTACGACCGGCCGGCCGAAGGCTGCCGTTCTCACGCACGGACAGATGTCCTATGTCGTGACCAACCATCTGTGCGACCTGATGCCGGGGCTGACCGAACACGACCGTTCGATCGTGGTCGCGCCGCTGTCGCACGGCGCGGGGGTTCACCAGTTGACTCAGGTCGCTGCGGGGGTGGCCACGATCCTGCCGGGCTCGCCCAATTTCGATGTGGCCGAAGTGTGGAGGCTGGTCGAGCGCTGGCGTGTCTCGACCATGTTCACGGTGCCGACGATCGTGAAAAGGCTGATCGAGCATCCCGCAGTGGATGAATTCGACCGCAGTTCCATGCGCTACATCATCTATGCCGGCGCGCCGATGTACCGGGAGGATCAGAAGCGGGCGCTGGTGAAGCTGGGGCCGGTGCTGGTGCAATACTATGGCCTTGGCGAGGTGACCGGCAACATCACCTGTCTGCCGGCCCATGCCCACACGCTCGGGGATACGCCGGCCGCGCGCCCCGGCACCTGCGGATATGAGCGCACGGGGATGGAGGTATCGATCCAGGCCGACGACGGCACGATCCTGGCGCCGGGTGAGACGGGGGAAATCTGCGTCATCGGCCCCGGCGTCTTTGCGGGCTACTACCGCAATCCCGAGGCCAATGCGAAGGCCTTTCGCAATGGATGGTTTCGCACCGGCGATCTCGGCCATCTCGATGAGGAGGGATACCTCTTCATCACGGGCCGCGCGTCGGACATGTACATTTCGGGTGGCTCCAACATCTATCCGCGCGAGATCGAGGAAAAGATCCTGCTGCACCCCGGCCTCAGCGAGGTTGCGGTGCTCGGCATTCCCGATCCGCAATGGGGGGAGGTCGGCATCGCGGTCTGTGTGGCCAAGCCAGGCGCGAACGTGAGCGAGGACGAGATCGCCGCTCTGCTGGCGGCCAAGGTCTCGCGCTACAAGATCCCGAAGCAGATCTTCTTTCTGGAGGAAATGCCCAAGTCCGCCTACGGCAAGATCACCAAGAAACTGGTGCGCGAGACCCTGGAGGCGCGCGGACTGTTGCGGTTGTCGGAGGAAGCCTGAAAAAGGCGCTGACCGCCGCACAAGAAAGGGAGGCCCGCGCCATGCGGGCGAGGAGGAGAACGTCATGCCGTTGAACCCGCCGATCCGTCATCCGGGTCCGGCCGCCGCGCGCCGCGATGCCCGGGCGCATGCCCGGACGCGGCCCATCGCCTTCACCATCGAAGAGGGTGAAACCGTGGAAGAGGGGCTGGGACGTGGGCTTCGCGCCTCGGGCTGCGACAGCGCCTATATCGAATTCGACGGGGGGCGGCTTTCGCCCTTCGCCTTCGTCATGCCCGCCGCCGCGCCCGATGACCGACACGCCGCGTGGTATTCTCCAACCGTGCAGCACGATGCGGGCGGGCGGGTTCTGTTCGCCGGAGCGATTGTCGGCTGGCGTGACGGAGAGACCTTCGTCCATTGTCACGGAAGCTGGCAGGCGAAGGGCGGTCCCGTCGAGATGGGGCACCTGCTGTGCCCGGACAGCCGCGCGGCGGCTCCGATCGAGGTGCGTGGGACAGGCCTTCACGGCGCCGCCTTCATCTCGCAGGACGATCCCGAAACCTGCTTCCGGCTCTTTGCCGCGCAAGCCGCTGCGGCCGGCGCGGGTAACGACAACAGCGAAACCGGCAGCGACGAGGCAGGGGATGCGCGGGATCCCGACGGTCTCGCCGTGACCTTGCGGCCCAATCAGGATGTCTGTGCCGCGCTCGCCGCCATCTGCCGGGATGAGGGCTTTGCGCGGGCGGAAATCCGGGGGATCGGCAGCCTCAATGGCGCGATTTTCGAGGAGGGACCGGCGATGCGGTCCTACGCCTCCGAATTCGTCGTCCTTGAGGGATGTTACGACGCGGCTGCGGACCCGGAGGCCGCGCGGCTGCGGATCTTGGTCGTCGATATGGATGGCCGCGTCTTCGAAGGCTGGCTCGCACCCGGGGAATGCCCCGTCTGCGTCACCTGCGAATTCGTTGTCACCGCCGCCAATTCCGCGACTTGACCCGACATTCAACATTGCGCCCGCGCCCAATGGAACGCGCGGGCGCAATGATGGAAAGGGCTATCAGGCCGTTGCCGGGGGCTCCGGCAGCCATTCCTCCAGCGTGACCTCGAAGGTGGTGCAGGTCGGGTTCTCGCCCGAGACGAAGGGGCCACCCTGCATCCGCCCTTGCGGATCGGCGACCACGCCGAAATCGCCGCGCTCAACACGCCCGACGCATCGGTGCGGACGATGTGTCCGTGCCTGCGCATCCGGGCCAGCGGCTTCTATGCCTGGCTGAAGAACCCGTTGAGCAACCGAGCGAAGGAAGACGCCCGGCAGACCGAGCTGGTCCGGCAAGTTGTCTTCGGAGAGAAATAGAGACCCTTCACCTGTGTGTCGGTGAGCATCGGGGAGAGGGCTTCATCATGTGGGCCAGGTCAGAAGTACCCCATCATTGTGCCATCACAAGACGCGCGATTTGACGATATTGGATGATATTCGATGAGTGGGGAAATCGCGCGGGTGTCTGTAATTTCAAAATAAAAACAATATGATGGAAGTCATCCTGATATGGTGTGCGATTTTGCCTGGAGAGCTTCCCCTCCGCCATTATCTGACCTCGCACTGTCGCCCTTCGGGCTTCGCTCCAGTCGGGGCCTCGCATAAGCTCGGGCGGCCGTTGGTCTCGCAAACCGTGCGGGTTCGAGCTTTCCCCATCTCTCCGCCATACAGCCTTGCACGCGAAGATTGGTCCCCTGGCGGTTGAGCCAGCTGGTCAGGCTCCTGCCCTTTATTGCCGCAAGTGAGCTGGTCAGGCCGGGCTCAATCCTCGGCCAGCAGGTTCTCAAGCAGCGAGCAGAGTCGGTCGGTGTCACCGGCGGGCAGTCGGGCGGCGAGGGCCGCTTCCGGTTCGGCCACCAGAAGCTTCAGCTCGCGCAACGTCTCCGCGCCCTTTTCGGAGATGAAGACGAGAACCTTGCGTCGGTCGTGAGGATCGGGTGCTCGGTAGACCTCGGCTTTGGCGACCATGCGGTCGACAATCTTGGTGAGGGTGGGGGAATCCACGAAGACGAGGCCTGCCAGTTCGCTCATGGTACGTCCACTGCGCGCACCCAAGGCATCGAGAATGCGATACTGCTCAATCGATGTGCGCGCGGGCTTTAGCCGTTCCTCGATCTGCTGTTCGAACCGGCGGTTCACGCCGCCGATCAGGTGCAACAGTTTGTGCGGATCACGGTGGGCTCCCGGCTTGTGGGAGGATGCGGACATCGCTTGGCCTCTTTTTCAATAATTGCCATTTCATATATTTTCGCAGCCGCTTGGGTGCAACTGTCATATTCCAAATTTGGACGTACATTCGACGTCAGAAGTTTCAGAAACGGTTACAGTTTAGCGAGGTCGAGTGTCGCGCAAGTGCATAAAAGTCCTGCGGTGCTGATTGCACATTTCCGTGGCATCTTGTCCAAGTGGTTTTCCCGAGATCTGCCGTGGATGCGGCGATCTCGCGCAGAGTTCGTGGCACGAACGGCGAAATAGTTTATCGAAAGCCCGTGGAGTTCGGCATGGCTCCTGCATAAGTCTTCCCGAACTCCGGTCGTCGCCGGACGCTGATGGGGAACGGTCATGCCTCCTTTCAAGATCGCGTTGCTGCTTGAGCAGGAAGGCGCCTGCGGTTTGTGGGCGCCGTCCGGCGTCGCCTGCACGAGGCTCGCCGTCCATGAGCTGAACCATGCCGGGGGCGTGCTGGGGCGCGAAACGGAGGCGGTGATCGTCAATCTGGGCAGCGGCGCGCGCCAGGCCGTCGAGGCCACGAATTTCGCCATCGAGGTGGAGCAGGTCGATGCCATTGTCGGAATGTTTCCAAGCTACGCGCGCGCGCTCGTCTCCGAGGTGATCGACCGGCGGGTTCCTTATATCTACACACCGCAGTTCGAGGGGTACGAGGCGGATCAGTCGGTGGTCACCACGGGGGAGACGACGGCGGAACTGCTGGCTCCCGCGCTTGCATGGCTCAGCGAATACAAGCGTGCGCGGCGCCATTTTCTTTGCGGGAGTGACTATATCTGGCCGCGCATGAGCTTCGCGGAGGCCCGGCACGCGATCCGCGACAATGGCGGGACAGTGACAGGCGAATACCTGATGTCCATCGGCGACCGGGACTACGGGCGCCTGCTTAATGCCATCCGGCAGAGCCACAGCGACATGGTTGTTTCCTATTTTCTTGGAGAAGAGGCGATTCATTTCAACAGAGCTTTTGCGGAAGCCGGGCTCGCGGGCAAGATGCTGCGCTTCTCCACGGCGATCGAGGAAACCATCGTCTACGGCCTTGGAGAGGATGCGACCGAGAACCTCTACGTGTCGTCGGCCTATTTCTCCAGCCTGCGTTCGCGAAACAACGGGGCCTTTCTGGAACGCTACCACACGACCTTCGGTGAGACGCCGCCGCCGGTGAACGGGTTCGGCGAGTCCTGTTACGAAGGTGTGCATTGCCTTGCCTCGCTGGTGGAGGAAGCCGGGGTTGCCCAGGCTTCGGAAATTCGCCGCGCAATCGGGCGTACGGTGCAGCAGCGGACCGCGCGCGGAAATCATGTCTCTCCCGTTGTGGGGGCTCGCCAGCAGGTTCATCTGGCGCGGGTGGATGGGTATGACTTCACGGTCGTTACCTCGCTCTGATCCCCGATGGCTTTGGGTCCCGCGTACCGCGGCGCGGATTTCCGCCAATTCGTGTTGCTTCCCGGCGGGCATGCAAAAAAGATACTTGATTTTTCATCTATTGCCAATTCAACTATATCCCCATAAGCCGACCAGCTCAGGGGACACCTCCAATGACACTCTCGCGCCGCCGCTTCCTGCGTAATTCCATAGCCGCCTCCACAACCATGCTCGCCGCGCCCGCTGTGATCATGCGCTATGGCTATGGCAGCGAGGATCCGATCCTTGTCGGCAGCCTGCATGACCAGTCCGGCCCGCTGGCCGCTACCGGCGTACCGATGGTCGACAGTCTTGCGCTTGCGATCGAGGAGGTGAACGCCGCCGGCGGGCTGCTCGGCCGCCCGCTGAAGCTGGTGCATTACGACACCCAGTCGAACATCCAGCTCTATTCGCAATATGCGCAACAGCTTGCCGTGAAGGATCGGGTCGCGGTGGTTCATGGCGGCATCACCTCGGCCTCGCGCGAGGCGATCCGGCCGACCTTCGACCGGTTCCGCGTGCTCTATTTCTACAACACCCTCTATGAGGGGGGCGTGTGCGACCGCAACATCTTCTGCACCGGCACGACGCCCGCCCAGACGGTCGAGAAGCTGGTGCCCTACGCGATGGAGAAGGCCGGCAAGAAGGCCTATATCCTCGCCGCCGACTACAATTACGGGCAGATCACCGCCAAGTGGATGACCAAATACGCCCGCGACCATGGCGGCGAGATCCTTTCCGTCGACTTCTTCCCGCTCGACGTCACCAATTTTGGCCCGACCATTTCCAAGATCCAGGCGGCCAAGCCCGACCTCGTGCTCTCCGCCCTGGTGGGCGGCAACCACACCGCCTTCTATCGCCAGTGGGCCGCCGCGGGCATGAAAGGCGAAATTCCGATCGCGTCCACCACCTTCGGTCTCGTCAACGAGCCGTCGACGCTCGATGCGACGGAGAGCGAAGGCGTTCTCGGCGCCTATGGCTATTTCGAGGAACTGACCACGCCCGCCAGCACGGCTTATGTGGGCAAGCTGAAGAAAGCACATCCCGAGATCCCCTACATCTCCGAACTTGCGGCTGCGACCTATGAAGGCTTCCACCTGTGGGCGGAAGGTGTGAAGAAAGCGGGCACGATCGACCGGATGAAGGTGATCGAGGCGCTGGAAAGCGGCATTTCCTTCGATGGTCCGAGCGGCACGGTGACGCTCGACCGCGCCACCCATCACGCCACCCGCAACGCCTTCCTCGCAGAGGTGAAGGACCGCAAGTGGTCGGTGCTGGAAAGCTATCCCGACCAGAAGCCGCTCGATACCGCAGCCGTGTGCGATCTCATCAAGAACCCGAACGATACCCGGCAATACGAGATCGACATCTGATCCGATCCCTCCCGTTGCTGTCCGGTCATGGTCGGGCAGGGCTGTAAAGGCGCGTCGCTCGTGCCCGTTTCCGGCCTCCAGTCCGGCCTGGTTCTCACTTCTTATCTCAAGGGGATCGAAATGGATCTTGCGGTCATTGTGGCGCTCGACGTCGTCAATGGCGCGGCCTCGCTGTTCCTGCTCTGCCTGGGGCTCGCGATCATTTTCGGCATGATGCGCATCATCAATCTGGCCCATGGCGAGTTCGTGATGCTGGGGGCCTATGCCACCGTGGTCTCGGCCAATGCAGGGCTGAACATCTGGATCGCCATGCTGGTGGTCGCGCCAGCCTTCGTCGCATTGGTCGGGCTCGTCGTGGAGCGCTGCCTGATCCGCTTTCTCTATGGGCGGTTGATCGATTCCATGCTGGCGACATGGGGCCTGAGCCTCTTCATCGTCGGTTTCGTCACGACGATATTCGGCAACACGACAAAGGGCGTACCGACACCGCTCGGCGGGTTTTCGGTGGGGGCCTATCGCACGAGCTACTACACGCTGTTCCTGCTCGCCATGGCGTTGGTCGCCGCCGGGATAATCTATGCACTCATGCGCCATACCCGCTTCGGGCTGATTGCGCGTGCCACCATGCAAAACCCGGAAATGGCGGCGAAGCTCGGCGTCAATCCGGCCCGCATCTACATGATGACTTTCACGCTTGGCGCGGCGCTTTCCGGGCTCGCGGGCGGGCTGCTCGCGCCGGTCTCCGGCATCACGCCGGTTATGGGCGCGGCCTATATCGCCAAGGCCTTCATCACCGTGGTGGGCGGCGGCGCGGCGATCCTGTCGGGCACGGTCGCAGCCTCCAGTCTCTTCGGCTTCATCAACCAGCTCGGCGCCTACTTCACCACGCCGGTCTATGGCGAGGTCATCCTCTTCACTTCCGCCATCATTCTCATCCGGCTGCTGCCGCAGGGAATTTCCGGCCGGTTCTTCAAGGGGCAGCTCTAGATGACCCGCAATCACAAGCTCATCGCGCAAGCACTCGCCGTTCTCGTCGCCATCGTCGTGGTCGCGCTGGCTCCGGGCTATCTCGACCTCTTCACCGTCATGCAGCTCACGCTTTTCGCCTCCATGGCGGTGCTGTCGCTGAGCCTCGCCTTCATCTGGGGCTTCGGCGGCATCCTGTCCTTTGGCCAGTCCGCCTTCTTCGGACTGGGCGGCTATGCCTATGCGGTGGCGGTCGGCAATTTCGGGGATTCCACGCCGGCAATCGTGCTGGCGATCCTCGTGCCGGCGCTCTTTGCTGGCGCTCTCGGCTATTTCGTCTTCTATGGCCGGATCTCGGATGTCTATCTCGGCGTGATAACGCTGACCGTGACGCTGATCCTGTTCAACGTGGTCAATTCCACCGCAGGCAACGAATACACCATCGGCTCCGTACGTCTTGGCGGCTTCAACGGCATTCCGGCGATCCAGACCTTCAACATGCCGTTCGATCCGAGCGACATTCTCTATCCTGAACACGCCTGGTGGGTAACTGGCGGGTTGCTGATCGTGGTCTATCTCGGGCTTCGGCTCTTGATCGGATCGACCTTCGGGCGGATCGCGATAGCGGTTCGCGAGAACGAGACACGCGCGGCCCTGCTGGGCTACGATCCTCGGCTCGTCAAGCTCGGCGTCTTCGTCATCGGCGGGGCGATCGCCGGGCTCGCAGGTGCGCTTTACGTGAACTGGGGCGCCTTTGTCGGGCCAACCATCTTCAGCCTCAGCCTGTCGGCGGAAATCATCATCTGGATCACGGTTGGCAGCCTCGGGACGTTGGTGGGCCCGATCCTTGGTTGCGTGCTCATCCAGTATCTCGTCTCGCAGATCGGTACCCAGCAGACTTTCAATTCAAACCTTGTTCTGGGCGTCATTCTCGTGGGCTTCGTGTTGCTGTTGCCGAAGGGAATCGTGCTTTCCATCCAGCAGGCCTTCGAGCATCTCGCGTATTGGTGGGGGCAGCGCAAATCAACACTGCCGTCCTCCTCCCTCGATGTGCCCGCCATGGAAGGAGAGAAGGGATGAGTGAGCTTGTACCTCTCCTCCAGACGAAGAACCTGACCATGCGCTTCGGCGGCGTGGTCGCCAATGACGACGTGAATTTCACGCTGGGCGAAATGGAGCTTCGCTGCCTTATCGGCCCGAACGGGGCAGGCAAGAGCACCTTCTTCAAGATGCTGACCGGCCAGCTCACGCCCACATCGGGCAGCGTCACCTTCCGTACGCATTCGATTGCAGGGCATGCTTCGCACGAGATCGCGAGGCTTGGCATCGGCATCAAGACGCAGGTGCCTAATGTTTTCAACGAGATATCTGTGCGTGAGCATATCTGGCTTGCCGCGCGGCGTGCTCATGCCACGGGTCCCAGAATCCGCGAGGCGGTGGACGAGGTGCTGGAGCGGGCGCGGCTGACAGGCATCGCCGATGCGATCGTTGGCCAGCTTTCTCACGGCCAGCGGCAATGGGTGGAGATCGGCACGGTGCTTGCCGCCGATCCGGAACTGATCCTGCTCGATGAACCTGCCGCCGGGATGACCGATGACGAGACGGGCCGTACCGCGGAGATCATCCGCGAAATCAACCGCACCAAGGCGCTGATCGTGGTCGAGCACGACATGGAGTTCATCAAGATGATCGCCAAGAAGGTCACGATCTTCCACCAGGGCCGCATCCTGATGGAGGACGATTGTGCCGCCGTGCTCGCAGACGAGCGGGTGCGCGACATCTATCTTGGAAAGAAGGTGGCGGCATGAGCGCGCTTCTTCAGGTCGCGGGGCTTCGCGCGAATTACGGGCGGGTACCGATTCTCATGGGCGTTACCTTCGCCATGGAGCCGGGCGAGTATCTCGGCATTCTGGGCCATAACGGCATGGGCAAGACCACGCTCATGCGCACGCTGATGGGGGCGCTGCCCGCGACCGGCGGCGCGGTCCATTATCGCGGACGGAATATCACCGCGCTTGCTACCCATGATCGCGCCCGCCTGGGGCTGGGGCTCGTACCGCAGGGGCGCGAGATCTTTCCCTCCCTGTCGGTCTACGAGAACCTGCGCATGGGACTTGTGACCGCGGCGAAGGAGGATCTCTCCATCATCGACGCGGTGCTTGAGGATTTCCCGCGCCTCGTGCGGCTGCTCGACCGGCGCGGCGGGGCGCTTTCGGGCGGCGAGCAGCAATTGCTGGCGCTGGCGCGCTGCCTTTGTACCCAGCCCGATCTGATCCTGCTGGACGAGCCAACCGAGGGCATCCAGCCCTCCATCATCGACGAGATCATCGAGACACTGGCGGGCCTGAAGGCACGCAAGTCGCTCTCCATGATCATCGTGGAGCAGAATCTCGACTTCATCACCTCGCTGTCGGACCGGGTCCTGTCCATCCAGAAGGGCCAGATTTCCGGCACGGTGGCGCGAGAAGACCTGCTGGCCGGGAAGATCGCCATGTCTTGCGCCTGACCGATACGCGCGCCGCGAGCCCGGTCTGACCTGGCCCCGGCTGCGCCGCATCTCCAAACCAAATCGCTGAACTGAACTGTCTCATCTGGAAGAAGGGAAAACTCATGGCCGTCACACGCCCATCCGCGACGGAAGTCGCCGCAATCGCCGCCAAGCTTGGCATGACCATGTCGGAAGCGGAGGCTGGCGATTATCTCGCCCTGATGCAGGGGAATTTCGATGCCTATGACCTGATCGACGCCTTGCCGGATCCGATCCCGGCGACCGCCTATCCGCGCACGCCCGGCTATCGTCCGGGTCCTTCTGAAAACAAGTTCGGCGCCTGGTACTACAAGTCTGAAGTGAAGGGTGCGCAGAGCGGCAAGCTATCGGGCAAGACGGTGGTCCTGAAGGACAACGTCGCGCTTGCAGGCGTGCCGATGATGAACGGCGCCTCCACGCTGGAAGGCTTCATTCCGGCAGCTGATGCCACCATCGTCACCCGTATGCTCGATGAAGGTGCGACCATCGTCGGCAAGGCGGTGTGCGAGCATTTCTGTCTTTCCGGCGGCAGCCACACCTCCGATCCGGGGCCGGTCCACAATCCGCGCAAGATGGGGTATTCGGCAGGCGGGTCTTCCTCCGGCTCGGCTGCCCTTGTGGCGGCGGGCGAGGTGGATATGGCCATCGGCGGCGATCAGGGCGGCTCCATCCGCATTCCGTCGGCCTATTGCGGCACCTATGGCATGAAGGGGACGCACGGGCTCGTCCCCTACACGGGCGTGATGCCCATCGAGACGACCATCGATCACACCGGGCCAATCACCTCCAATGTCGCCGACAACGCGCTGCTTCTGGAAGTGCTCGCCGGGGCCGACGGGTTCGATCCGCGCCAGTATTCACCAAAAGTGGCGCCCTACACGGAAGCGCTTGGCAAGGGGGCCGCGGGCCTCAAGATCGGCATCCTGAAGGAAGGTTTCACCGCCGCGGGCATGCAGACGGCCGTTGCCGACAAGGTCAGGGAAGCTGCCGCGCGTTTCGAAAAAATGGGTGCGACGGTGGAGGAGGTTTCCATCCCCGAGCATCCGCTGACGGCTGCTGTCTGGGGGCCGATCGCGCTGGAAGGCCTGACCGCGCAGATGATGCATGGCAACGGAATGGGCTTCAACTGGAAGGGGCGCTACGACGTCGGCCTGCTCGATGCCCATTCGGCGTGGAAGCAGCGGGCGGACGATCTTTCCAAGACGCTGAAGATCTCGATGCTCGTCGGTCAGTGGGGGCTCGATCACTATCGCGGGCGCTTCTATGCCAAGTGCCAGAACCTCGCGAGCGTCATGAAGGCAGCCTATGACGCCAGGTTCGCCGAATATGACGTGCTGCTGATGCCGACGCTGCCTTGCGTGGCGACCAAGCTGCCCGAGCCGGATGCGCCACTTGAGGAAATCATCGCCCGCGCCTTCGAGATGGTGGGCACCACCTGCCAGTTCGACGTGACGGGGCATCCGGCCATGTCGATCCCTTGCGGCCTTTCCGATGATCTTCCGGTCGGAATGATGCTGGTCGCCAGAGACTGGAACGAGGCGACGATCTATCAGGCGGCCGCTGAGTTCGAGGCCGAGGGCGACTGGACGACGTTCTGACGCGCATCCTCGCGGCATGGCCTGAAGCATGGAAGACGCCGGCTGCGGCCGGCCTCTTCTTTCCGTTCGTCCATGCGCGGCGGCCCGTGGGCGCGATTAGGCGGCGTCCGCTCCGAAGTCGACCTTGTGGCACGCGGCCATGTGGTCCTTCGAGCGTGGGGTCAGGGCGGGAAGCAGGCGCCTGCAATCTTGCGTCGCGTGGGCGCAACGTGTGTTGAAGGGACAGCCGGGGGGAATGTCGAAGGGGCTTGGAAGTTCGCCACGGGCGGCGGCGCCTCTCCTGCGCTTGGCCGGGTCGAGATCGGGGGCGGCGTCGAGCAGGGCCTTCGAATAGGGATGCCGGGGCGCCGTGAACAGGTCCTCTGTCGGGGCGATTTCGACGATCCGCCCAAGATACATCACCGCCACGCGGTGCGAGATGTGGCGTACCAGCCGCAGATCGTGGGCGACGAAGATGATCGTCAGCTTCAGCTCGTCCTGCAACTGCAACAGCAGGTTGATGACCTGGGCCTGAACGGAGACGTCGAGCGCGGAGACGAGTTCGTCGGCGATCAGGATTTCCGGTTCCACGGAAAGGGCCCGGGCAATGCCGATGCGCTGACGCTGGCCGCCCGAGAACTCGCGCGGATAGCGATCGACCGCGTCGGCGGGGAGCCGCACGATCTCCATCAGTTCCGCGATGCGCGCATCGATCCGGTCCTTCGGCCTGATCTTGTGCACGCTCAGCGCCTCCTTGAGGATCTGGCGAACGGTCATGCGCGGGTTGAGCGAGCTGTAGGGATCTTGAAAGATCATCTGGACGCGGCGGTTGAAGGTGCGCTGCCGCGCACGCTTCAGATCGCCGATGCTCTGGCCCTCGAAGGTGATGGTGCCAGTGTCGGGTTCCAGCAGACGCACCAGGCAGCGCGCCAGCGTGGACTTGCCGCAGCCCGATTCTCCCACGATGCCGAGCGTCTCGCCGCCATGGACATCGAGGTCGATCCCGTTGAGGGCGTGGACGCAACGCGGGCTTTCGCCCATTAGCTGGCCGAGCAGCCTCTGCTTGGCGAAGAAGCGTTTGGAGACGTCGCGAAGGGACAGGATCGGGGCCTGCGCTTGCACTTGCGTCATTGACTCACTCCCGCACGAGCGACCGCTTCATGGTGGAAGCAGGCGACGGTGTGCTCCGGTTCGATATGTTCAAGATGGGGCACGGAGCTTGCGCACTTATCGGTTGCGAAGGTGCAGCGCGGGTTGAAGGAGCAGCCCCGTGGCATGTGGGCGAGGCTCGGCGGCGTGCCCTCGATGGACATCAACATGGTGCGTTCGCTGCCGCCGCGCGGCACAGACCCGATCAGGCCCCGGGTATAGGCATGGTGCGGCCTTGCGAATATGTCGTGTACGGAGGTGGTCTCCACGATCCGCCCGGCATACATCACCGCCACCCGGTCGCAGGTGCTCGCCACCACACCCAGATCGTGGGTGACGAGGACCACGCTCATCGAAAACTCCTCCCGAAGATCGAGGATGAGGTTCAGAATTTGGTCCTGGATGGTGACGTCGAGCGCGGTCGTCGGCTCGTCGGCGAGCAGCAGGCGGGGGGAGCTTGCAAGCGCGATGGCGATCATCGCGCGCTGGCGCATGCCGCCCGAATACTGGTGGGGGTATTCCTCCAGCCGGCGCGCGGCGGCCGGGATGCCGACGATATCCATCAGCTCCAGCATCCGCTTGCGGCGCTGGGCGGCATCCATGGTCGTGTGCGCGCGCAGGTTCTCGTCGATCTGCACCCGAATGGGCAGGATCGGGTTCAGTGCGGTCATCGGTTCCTGGAAGATCATCGCGATCTCGCCGCCGCGCACGCGGCGCAGCGCGGGGTCGGGCAGGTCGACCAGATTGCGGCCCTCCCATTCCACCGTTCCGGTCACCCTGCCAGGGGCGTGAATGAGGCGGATCAGGGAGCGCAGCGTGACGCTCTTGCCCGAGCCCGATTCACCCACAAGGCCGAGAACCTCGCCGGAAAAGACGTCGAGATCGACGTTGTCGACGGCGGTGACGCGGCCCTGCGCGGTTTCGAACGTCGTCGTTAGTCCACGAACCTTCAGGACGGGGGCTGTCTCGGCCATCACTTCGTCCTCAGCAGCTCGGTGATACCATCGCCGAGAAGGCTAAAGCCCAGCCCCGTGATAACGATGGCGATGCCGGGGAAAACCGAGATCCACCAGGCGCTTGTCATGAAGTTCTTGCCGTCGGCGATCAGCACGCCCCATTCGGCCGCCGGGGGCTGCGCGCCGAGCCCGAGGTAGCCGAGGCTGGAGCCGAGCAGGATGCAGAGCGCCATGTCGGTCATCCAGTAGACGAGCGCGGGCGTCATCGAATTGGGCAGCAGATGGCGGAAGATGATCCGGCTGGGGCGATATCCCATCACCTGACCGGCCGCGGCATAATCGAGACGCTTCTGCACCTTGATCTCTCCAAGCGTCAGGCGGCCGTAGAACACCCAGTCGATGATGCCGACGGCAATGTACATGTTGATCAGACCGGGCCCGAGAACCGACACGATCGCGATGACCAGTACGAGGAAAGGGAAGGTGATGGTGGCGTCGACGATGCGGCCGAACACGCTCTCGGTGATGCCACCGACATAGCCCACGAACGCGCCGATCAGCGTTCCGACGATGGCGGGTACAATGGTGGCGAACACCGCGATCTGCATGTCGAGCGTGTAGGCGTGGATCACGCGCGAGAACATGTCTCGGCCGAAATTGTCCGTTCCGAAGAGATGGGCCGAACTCGGGGCCTGGAGAATGGCGTTGTAGTCGAAGACGTTCGGGTCGTAAGGGGCGAAGGCGGAGGGAAAGAACGCCAGGATCAGGCTGACGATCAGGATCACGATGCCGGTGGCAAACGAAATCGATATGCGTCGGCCCTTCTTGCGCCCCGCATCGCCATCGGGTTGAGAGGTCGCAATATCGCTCATCGCATGATCCTCGGATCGAGCCAGGCCTGGAGGAGGTCGGTCGCCAGGAAGATGAGCGACACGACGATGGCCAGTGAGATCGTCAGTCCCTGGATGACCGGATAATCGCGGCCGTAGATGCTGTCGATCATCAGCCGCCCGGCACCGGGAATGGCGAAGACCGTTTCCGTGATGACGGCGCCGCCGAGCAGGACGCCGACCTGCAGGCCGAACAGGGTGACGGTCGAGATGACGGCGTTGCGCAGGACGTGGCGCACCAGGATCACGTAGCCGCGCAATCCCTTGGAGCGGGCGAAGTCCACGTATTCCGCATCGATGACATTGAGGATCGCGGACCTGAGATTGCGCATCAGCACGGCCGAAAGGCTCAGCGCCAGGGTCACGGCGGGCAGGAACAGGTGATAGAGATGGTCGCCAAAGCCGTGGCCGTAGCCGCCGATCGGGAACCAGTGCAGGTGCGCGCCGAAAAAGATCAGCAGCAGGAGCCCGACATAGAAGACGGGCATGGAAAGGCCGACCTGGAACGTTCCGCGAATGATCGTGTCGCTCGCCCGGTTCTGCCGAAGTGCTGCCCAGAAACCGAGCGGAACGGAAAAGATGACGGCGATGGCGGCGGCCATGCCGGTCAGCAGCAAGGTGACGGGCAGGCGTTCGACCAGCAGTGTGGTGACGGGAACGCGCAGGGCGATGGAATTGCCGAGATTGCCGCTGAACACGTTCGCGATGAAATACAGGAATTGCACCACCAGTGGCTTGTCGAGGCCAAGCTGGGCATTGATGCGGGCGATGTCCGCCTCCCGGCCGCGGTCTCCCAGCATCACCGTCGCCGGGTCTCCGGGCAGGAGGCGCACGAGAACGAAGGTCACGACCAGAATGAAGAGGATCGTGGGGATCATCTGAAGGATGCGGCGGAGGATGAAGCTCAGACTGGCCAACGAAACGGCACCCCTTCTGCGTAGCGACGAACGGAAGGCCGGGGGATCCCGGTCTTCCGTCTGTGTCAACTCGTGTGGGCGTTACCTGGACAACCAGGCCCAGCGGAAGATGTTGTTGCCGAGCGGGATCTGATTGAAGCCGTGGAGGTTCTTCGACAACGCGACCGCGTAGGGCGTCTCGTAGAGGGGAACGGTCGGTCCGCTGGTGTTGAAGATCTTCTGCATCTGCGCGTATTCCTCAAGCCGCTTCTTCGGATCGAGCTCTTGCTGGGAAGCTTCGAAAAGCTTGGTCGCCTTGTCGTTCGACCAGCCCGTGTGAAGGGCGCCGATGGTGGGCGGGTAGAGCGCGTAGGAGGCGAACTCGCTGGGATCCGCAATGTCGTCGGTCCACACCGAAAGTCGCATGTGGAAGGTGCCGTTTCGATAGACGGTGTCGCGCGTGCCGTCGTCCACCTGCTGGATGTCGAGCTTGACGCCGAGCTGGCTCCACATCTGCTGCAGGGTGGTTGCGATGCCGATTTCGTCCTGGTTGCCGGCGATGACCATGATGCTGGTCTCGAAGCCGTCGGGATAGCCGGCGTCCTTGAGAAGCGCCTTGGCCTTGGCCAGATCATAGGGGTAGAGCGGCTTGGTGCCGGTTTGCATGGGGGTGCCGGACGACATGAACGACGTCATCGGCTTGCCCACGCCATGGGTGACGATCTGGATGATCGCCTGCTTGTTGGCCGCGTAGTTCAGTGCCTGGCGAACCTTGAGATCGAAAAGCGGGTTCTTCTCGCCCTCAAGCTTCGGGCGGACATTGAGCGTCACGTACTGCACCCGCGTTGAAGGGAACAGCTCCATGTCGACGGCGGGGTCCTGCTTGAGCTCGTTGACCCGGGCGTAGGGGATCATCTCCGCCCCGTCGATTTCTCCCGACTGGAGCTTCAGGATGCGGGTCGCGTCGTCGGGAATGATCTCGAAGTTGATGCCGTCGAGATAGGGCAGAGGCTTGCCGTCCTCACCCTTGGCCCAGTAGTGGGGATTGCGCGCCAGCTTCATGGAGGAGCCGCGCTCCCAGGTGGTCAGGACGAAGGGGCCGGAGCCAACGGGATGCTGGGCGAAGGTTTTCGCCTTGTCCTCGTCGCTCGCGCCCTTCGTCGCCTCATACTGTTTTTCCGGCATGATGGCGGCATTGAAGACGGACAGCGCCGGGAGAATGGCGGGGTCTGTGTGCTTCAGGTGAAGCAGAATGGTTTTCTCGTCCCTGGCCTCGACGTTGTCGATCGATCCCAGCATGAAGTTCCAGATACCATGCTCGGGATTGGCGGCGCGCTCCAGTGACCAGCGAACGTCTTCGGCCGTGATCGGCGTTCCGTCGGAGAACTTGATGTCGTCGCGCAGATGCAGCGTAACGGTCAGGCCATCCTTGGAAACCTGCCAGTTCGTCGCCAGGCCGGGCTTCAGCCCCTTGCCGTCGTCGGTCGGCAGGATGAGGGTGTCGTACATGCTGGAAAGAACCCAGATGTTCACGTTGCCCTGGTTGTAGACGGGATCCAGCAGCCGGCTGTCGGCTTGGCGCGCATAGGTCAGGATGCCGCCGCGCTCCACGGCGGCCGCGCCGCTCAGACTGGCGCCGAGCACGATCGCGCCCAGCCCCAACGCCTTGAACATGGCATTCATGCGATTTCCCTCGCTTCTAGGTGATATAGTTTAATATAACGATTTCATCGGACGCTGATCGTTGTCAATGTCAAAGTATGCTCAGATTTTAGCCATCATGCTCATAATTTGGGATGATGAAGTCTGTCGCATGAGAGGAGAGCTGTGATATTGAGATATAACAATTTCCATTGTGACAAGGTTGATTTATGGATTTCCGCGTAGATCGATCCCTGGCGATGCCAGTCCGCGCGCAACTCAAGGGCGCGATCGAGTTCGCAATCTCGTTCGGGGAACTCACGGCGGGCGACGCTCTGCCGTCCGTGCGCGAGATGGCGAAGCTTGCCGGGGTCGCGCCGATGACGGTCACCCAGGTTTACAGTGAGCTGAAGGCGGAAGGTCTGGTGGAGGCCCGCAAGGGAGCTGGCACGTTCATCACCGACAGTTCCCAGGCGCGCGCGGCCCAGCATTCCGATATCGACACGCTGCACCGGGAGATCGACCAGGCGATCGACAAGGCGCTTGAACTCGGTATCAGCGCTGCCGACTTCAGTACGATCGTGAAGACACGGGTCGACTATCGCCAACGGATCGGCCCTCGGGCGCATTTCGTCATGGCGGGCCTGTTTCCCGACGCAACGAACAGCTATTGCCGCCTTCTGGGCGAACAGCTCGGCAGCCGGGTGCTTGTGGAAGGCACGACGCTCGACGCCCTGCGCCATGATCCCCAGGCCCGAGCTTTCGCGGCATCTTCCGATTGCGTGGTGACGTTCACGAACCGCCACAAGGAATTGAAACAGCTCATGCCTTCGGCACGGATCGTGACCATTCGTTTCATCCCCTCGGAGACGACCCGCATGCAGCTGGCATCGCTCATGCCGACCGCCCGCTTGCTCGTATTGTCCCAGTTCCCCGATTTTCTTCCGAGCTTTCGCTCCGCCGTGCGGCGCTTCGCGTCCCATGTGACGAACGTGACGGCGATCAACTTCGATGATCCGATGGTGGCGGACCACCTGAAGGTCTGCGACGCGGTGGTCTATGCAACGGGAACGGAGAAGACAGCGGAGATGGCCCGCCCGGGCACGTTCATGTTCGAATACCGGCACATCCCGGATCCGGCCGACGTCGATCGTGTCTTGAAACCCCTGCTGACGCACACCGCGTGAACGCCTCAACAAGAAGAAACTGGAAACTTCATGAAAATCAGCGATATGAACTGGCCGCAGGTCGAGGACTACCTGAAGACCAATGATCTGGCGGTTCTTCCTCTCGGCTCCACGGAACAGCACGCCTATCTGTCGCTCGCAACGGACAGCATCCTGTCGCAGCGCATGGCGGGCGAGGCGGCCGAACCTTTCGGCGTGCCCGTGTTCCCGGTTGTGGCCTACGGTGTGACGCCGTCCTTCATGGCCTATCCCGGCACGGTCAGCCTGCGGATTTCGACCTATCTGGCGGTTGTGCGCGATATTCTCGACAGCCTGAAACAGCACGGGTTCCGGCGCGTCCTGATCGTCAACGGCCATGGTGGCAACCAGCCGGCGGCCAATTTCATCGCCGAATGGATGGGCGACAATCCGGATGTCGCGGTGAAATTCCACAATTGGTGGAATGCCCCCCGGACCCTTGCCAAGGTGCAGGAAATCGACCCACTCGCCTCCCACGCATCGTGGATGGAGAACTTCCCCTGGACGCGTCTGGCGGGCGTGGAACAGCCGGAGAAGAAAAAGCCGCTCGTCGATTTCGCAAGGATGCGGGTCAAGGGACCTGCCGCGGTCCGGGACCTCATTGGCGACGGAAATTTCGGCGGCGTCTATCAGAAATCGGACGAGGAGATGCTGGCGGTCTGGCAGGCTGGTCTGGCGGAGACACGCGACCTGATCGAAGGACCGTGGAACTGAGCCTGCGGCCGGTGAGAGACATCGGTGAGAGGCATCGAAGGCGCTTGTCCGCTCGCCCGTGATTGGGGGCGAGCGGAGAAAAACGCCATTGGGTCTGCCGCCTGATTATCCCGCGAACGGGGCGTCAGGCGTCGCCCAGTTCATTGATGAGCTGCTGCGTTGTCACCGTGCGGCAATAGCCCTTGAAGGCGTTCAGCGCCGTCTCGTGACGTTCCTTCGAATGGGTTGCGCAAGCATCCGACACGCAGATCGGATAGAAGCCGCGATCGGCGGCATCGCGCACGGCATGATCGACGCATTGGTCGGTCAGAAATCCGGTTATCACCACCGTGTCGATGCCGATGTTGCGCAGGACGTATTCGATATTGGTCGAATTGAAGACGCCCGAGGAGGTCTTCGACAGGACGATGTCGTCGTCTCCGGGCGCGAGCTCGTCGAGGACCCGAGCGTCCCACGATCCCTTGGCTATGAAGAAATCGGAAAGCTTGTAGTCGAGGCTGCGGTCGCGTCCGTCCCTGGTCAGGTTTTCCATGACCGTGTACATGACCTCGCCGCCCGCCTTGCGGAACGCCGCGATGAGTTTCTTCTGGTTGGGAAGCACCGTGGTGCGGATGGTGGCGTCGAACTCGGGAAAACGGGCCGCGACGTCGTCGTTCCAGACGCAGTTCTGGGTGTCGATCAGCAGAAGACATGTCTTTTGGGGATCGAACGGCCTGATCCGGGTGAGCCGTGCATCTTGTTCGCGCTGCATGAAAATCGCTCTCTCGATGGGTGAGTTTCGGCCGGCGCGTGGCCGGCCGGTCAGGCGCTGCGCGGATCAGTAGACCCGGGCGTATCGCTCGCAGAGTTCCTGGGCCGACCATCCCGCCGACAGCTTTTCTTCCGCTGTCCGGTTGGTCACGAAGATATCAAGCAGGGCGGGCGGCAGGCACTCGGCCAACTCCTCGTCGGCCTTCAGCGCGGCCAGCGCTTCGCCCACGCTTGCCGGCAGACGGACGATGTTGTTCTTCTTGCGATCGTCCTCGCTCATTTCCTCCGGATCGACATTCACGGTCGGCTCGGGCATGGGCAGCTTGTCGCGCAGTCCCAGCCGGCCGGCCTGCAGGATCATTGCCATCATCAGGTACGGATTGCCGGTCGCGTCCGCGGCGCGGTATTCGAAGTTGAACTGCCGGGCGACCTTTTCCGCCGGGCCGAATGTCGGGCAAATGCGAATACCGGCCTCGCGGTCGCGCAGGCCGATATTCGACCAGACACCGGTCCAGCTGTGCGGAATCAGGCGCAGGTAGGAAATCGGCGAGGGGGCGGTAAAGGCGAGAAGCGCCGGCATGTGCCGCACAATGCCCGCCAGAAACGCCTGAGCGGGCGTGCTGACGCCGAGCGGGCCGTCCGCGTCGTGGCTCACCGGCTTGTCGTTCTCGTCCCACAGGCTGAAATGGACATGCACACCGTTGCCCAGTCCGTTGGGGGAAAGGCGTGGCGAGAAACTGACCGACGAGCCGAGCCGCCAGGCCGTCGCGCGGGCCATCTCCTTGACGATGATGGCCTTGTCGCAGGCCGCAAGCGGATCGCAGGGCGGCATCGTCACTTCGAACTGGCCGGCTGCGAATTCGGACAGGTAGCTGTCCACCTCCACGCCCGCCTGCGACAGCGCGGCGAGGAAGGTTTCGCCGAACGCGCCGTGCTTGCGGATCGCCTCCAGCGCGTACATGTCGGCCGCGCCCGCATTGGCGCCCTCGTAGACGAACTCGTGCTCGAAGGTCGCCTTCAAGGTGAGGCCCGTCTCCTTGCGCAAGGCCTCGACCGCGTCCTTGAGTGCGCTGCGCGGACAGCAGTCCCAGCGGCTGCCGTCGGTGTTGGTGACATCGCAGAGATAGAAGCGCTCCGCGGGCGTGCCGTCCTCGAAATCGACTTCCACACGGGTGCTCGGGTCGGCCTTCAGCATCACGTCGCCGAACGAGAGGAAGGGCGAGGGCGCAATCGTGCCTATCGCGGTGTACATGATGTTCGTGGGGGTCCAGCCGACACCACTTGTCAGGCGCTTTTCGACGAGGTTGGCGGGCAGGCCCTTGCCACGCACGGCGCCAGAGAGGTCGGCGTAGCAGAACATGGTGAGGTCTTCGTGGATCATGGCAGGCGTATCCCGAATGAGAGGTGAGGGCTGTGTCTATTGGCCGAGCCGGAACGACTTGCGCAAACCTTCCAGCGTGGTCATCCGCTCCTTGGCATCCGTGCCGAGTTCCTCGACTACGGCGGAAACGATGATTTCGACGGTCGCAAGTCCCGCGACCCCGCTGTCGAAGGCGCTGGGGATCTCGACCGGGCAGGCGACGACCTTGTGGGCGAGGGAGGCAATGGGCGAATACCAGACGTCGGTGATCAGGATGATCGTCGCACCCTGCGCCGTTGCGGCCTTGGCGAATTCCAGAACGTCGGCCTGATAGCGCCGGAAATCGAACGTCACCAGGACATCGCCCGGCTTGACGTCCAGCAGGTAGTCGGCCCAGGCCGCGCTGGTGTCCCTGACGAGCCGTACCCTGGGATGCAGCTCCCTCATATAGTGATGAAAGTACGTCGCCAGTATGTGACTGAAGCGGCCGCCCAGAAAAAAGACCGTCCGCGCTTCATCGCAAAGCAGCGCGGTGATCTCCTGAAGGTCGTCCTGGTGGAAGGTCTTGCCGACTTTCGAGATATTGTCCGCGAGAGCCTGGGTGACGTTTTCGGTCAGGTCCCGCTTTTCCGGATGGCCCTGGGAGGGGTAGCGGGTCAGCGGGCCCTGCAGGCGGACGTGGATTTCCTCGTGCAGGGCGTTTTGAAAATCGGCATAGGTCTGGAAGCCCAGGCGTGAGACGAAGCGCAGGATCGTCGGCCCGCTCGTGCCCGCCCGCTTGGCGAACCGGGCGACGGTCTCCAGACCGGCCACGGGATAGTCCGCCAGCAGCGCCTGCGCGACGCGGCGTTCCGCATCCGTGAAACGTGTCAGCTGCTGACGCACCCGCTCCTGAAGGGAGTGGCCTGAAGACGGCGCGTCCGCCGGTTGGCTTCCATGTGTGCTCAATGGGCCAATATCTCCGAATTCGCGATCGCGCGCGGGAAAATGTCGCTCAGAAGCGCCGCCCATTCTCGCTGACCGTTCTCCTCGCCGATGAGGTCCTGCCGTATCTCGATCTCGACATAGGGCAGGCGCCGTGCGATCGCGTGGACGGGCACAGTGTAGTCGGTTGCGGGATTGATCTCATAAGGCTGATTGCGACCGATGCAGAAATCGGTCTCTTTTTCCAGAAGCGCGATCAGCTCGTCGCCGATGCGCCAGTCGTCGACAGCCATGACGCCGATATGCCAGGGGCGCGGCGGCATCGATCCCATCACCGGGGTGCAGCTGTGCATCGCAAAGAACAATGTCGGCAGGGCCGCCGCCTCGCGCTCGTCCAGCGTGCGCGCGATCGCGTCCTGATAGGGCATCAGGATCTCGTTCTGGCGGGCCTCGATGTCAGCCTGTGCGAGATCCACGTTGCCCGGAACCCGGACACCGTCGCTGACCGGCGCCACGGACTGTGCGTTGCCGGGCAGGCGGTTGCAGTCGATGACGAGGCGGGAATACGGTTGATAGATGTAGGTCGCCTTGAGCGCCTGGGCGATCCGGGTGGTCACCCCGTAGATGCCGATGTCGTAGGCTACGTGCTTGCCGCGATCTTCCTGTGATAGCCCAAGGGATCCCAGGCGCTTCGGAATGGCGCGGCCCGCATGGTCGGACGTCAGGAATATGGGCGAGGTCGAGCCCGGATTTTCCATCGCGAATGGCGCGCAATCACCGTCGCGCAAAAGTCCGTCGGTCATGTTGAAGTTGAAGTCTCCCAGGCGGACGGGATGTCCGCGATGATCTGAAGGATCCCGGCCGGCCGGGCGGAGCCGGTCGCCGGCCGGGACAGCTGTGTGGAACGATCGTCAGTCCTGCGGGGTCACCGTCTCGTCGAAATCGACGTTGCCCTTGTCGACGTGCATGATCGCGACCGGCTTGGAGGGGACATGGCTGCCTTCGGGATAGGTCAGTGCGCCGGTGACGCCCTCGTAGTCCTTTGTCGCGGCGAGCGCCTTGGTGACGGCTGCCGGGTCTGCGGAGCCGGCCTTCTCGATCGCGTTGGCGACGACGCCCATCGCGTCGAAGCCGAGAGCGGCGAAGGCGTTCTCCGGCTCGTGGCCGTATTCCCTGGTGTAGGCCTTGCGGAACTCGTTGGCCGGGCCGGTGTCGAGGCCGACATAGGCGTGCGTCGTGAAGTAGACGTCGGTGGCCATTTCCTTGCCCGGGACGGAGACGACGAGGTCGGTGTCGAGGCCGTCGCCGCCCATGATCGGCAGGTCGAGACCGGCTTCGCGGATCTGCTTGATGATGATGCCGGCGGTATCGGGTCCCGAGGCGGCATAGACGCCCTCAACCCCTTTGGTGGACTTCAGGCGCGAGACGAGGGCGGAGAAGTCCTGGTCGGAGGTCATGAAGACGTCGGAGAGAACGACCTTGCCGCCGAGCTTCTCGAAGCGCTTGGTGAAGTACTTGGTCAGGCCGGTGGTGTAATCCATGCCCCGGTCGGTCCAGATGGCGATCTTGTGGATGCCGAGCTTGTTGTAGGCGTATTCGGCCATGGCCTCGGCCTGGACGTCATCGCCGAAGGGAACGAGGAACATCTCGTCGCCGACCATGACGGGCAGGTCGGGAGAGGTGGCGCCGGAGGTCACGAACGGGATGCCGGCGGTCTGGAAGAGCGGGGCGGCGGCAAGCACGTAGGTGGTGTCGGAAAAGCCGATCGCGGCGCTGACGCCCTTCATGGCGACGGCGCGCTTGGCGGCGGTGGCGGCCTCGCGCGTGTCGTCCTTGGTGTCGAAGGCGGTGACGTTCAGCATCCGGCCGCCGAGCAGCCCGCCGGCCTCGTTGATCATCTTCGCCTTCAGCTTGACGCCGTTGAGCGAGGGCACGTCGAGGGAGGCCTGACCGCCGCCGGAGAGGTTGTAGAGGGCGACGATGTCGATGGGGTCGGCCGCCTGGGCGGAGCCTGCGGAGGCCGCGATGAGCGCGCCCACGGCTGCCGATGCCAAACCCTTGATCCAAGTCTGCATGGGGATTGCCTTTCTGTTCATTCAGGTGAGTTGGCGGGTGAGGTGTGCCGGCTGCCCAGTCGTTTTATGAGGTTCAGCGGTTGGGGCTCTGCTGTGCCGAACAGGCCGGCGGGACGATAGATGAGGATGAGGATGACGCCGACCGCGATGGCGATCTGGCTGGCGCCGTAGAGGTTCAGGCTCTCCTCGACCGGTTTCAGGAACTCGGTGGCAAGCGTGAGGACGGCGGCGACGATGCTGGCGCCGGTGATCGAACCGGTGCCGCCGACGACGACCATCACGACGAGCTGGAACGCCAACCCGAAGGAGAAGCTGTCCGGGCTGATCAGCGTCACCACATGCACCCACAGACCGCCGGCGATGCCGGCGAAGAAGGCGCCGAGCGCGAAGGCGAAGACCCGGGTGCGCGCGACCCTGACGCCGAGACAGGCGGCGGCAAGCTCGTTTTCGCGGATGGCGAGCATGGTGCGGCCGAGCGAGGAATGCTTCAGCCGCCAGCACACGAACAGCGTCAGCAGCACGAAGCCGTAGACCCACCAGGTGGTGGTGAGCGACGGCAGGCCGCTGAGGCCCAGCGCGCCGCGGGTGACGCCGTCGAGGTTCACCGCGAGGCTCTGGACGATGAAGATGAGGCCCAGCGTCGCGACCGCGAGATAGTGTCCGCGCAACCTGAGGACGGGAAAGCCGACGATGACGGCGACAAGCGCGGAGAGGGACCCGCCGGCCAGAAGGGCTGGAAGGAAGCTCCATTCCTGTCCCGCCAGAAAGGCCGGCAGGTCGGGCAGCATCAGCCCCTTGCGGGCGGCGGGCATGACGAGGATCGCGGTCATGTAGCCGCCGATGGTCATGAAGGCGGGATGGCCCAGCGAGAACAGGCCGGTGAAGCCGTTGGAGATGTTGAGGCTGACCGCGAGGATCACGTTGATCCCGACGAACATGACGATGGAGAGCGCATAGGGGTCGAGGACCGAGCGCGCCCAGAAGACGAGGCCTGCGCCGATGAGGGCAAGGGCGGCGAACTTCGGCAGGAAGGTGTCGCGGTCGCTCATGCCCGTGTCTCCGTGTTGCGGCCCAGCAGGCCGTTCGGCAGAACGAGCAGCACGAGGATGAGCGCGCCGAAGACGAAGGCGTTGCGGTAGCCGGAAAGGGCGGGCGGCAGCAGGCCGACGAACAGCACTTCCGCAAGCCCCAGGATGTAGCCACCCAGAACCGCGCCGGAAATGGAGCCAACACCGCCGATAACGGCGGCCACGAAGGCCTTCAGCCCGGGAAGGACGCCCATCAGCGGACTGATCTGTCCGTACTTGCTGCCCCACATCAGCCCGGCGACGGCGGCGAGCGCGCTGCCAATGGCGAAGGCGAGCATGATCATGCGGTTGATGTTGATGCCCATCAGCCGTGCGACATCATAATTCTCCGCTGTCGCGCGCATGGCGATGCCGACCTTGGTGAAGCGCACGAAGGACGTCAGCGCGATCACCAGGACAATCGCGAGCACAACGATCATCAGATCGATCACCCGGATCGAGACGGGGCCGAAATCGACGAGCGCGTTCAGGTAGGCCGGAATGCGGAAGGTGCGCGGCTGGGCGGACAGGATCATGATCGCCAGGTTTTCCAGGATGATGGAAACGGCGAGCGAGGCGATGAAGCCGGTCACCTGCGGCGAGCCGCGCATCGGACGGAAGGTCGTGCGCTCGATCACCATGCCGACGACGGCCCCGGCGACGAGCACGATCAGGATCACCACGGGAAAGGGCAGGTCGGCGGAGGCGAAGGCCGCCAGCCCGGCGAAGGCGCCGATGGTGAGGATGTCGCCGTGGGCGAAGTTGATGAGCCGGACGATGCCGTAGATCATCGAGAAGCCGATGGCGACCAGCGCGTACATGCTGCCGAGGATCAGGCCGTTGACGAGCTGGTCGATCAGATAGGGAAGGGTCATCAGGCGGCTCCCAGATAGGCGCGCTGGACGTCGCTGTTGGATGCGAGTTCCTTGCCCGTGCCGGCGAGCGTGATCTCGCCCGCCTCGATCACGTAGGCGCGGTCGGAAAATTCCAGGGCCATGGACGCATTCTGTTCGACCAGCAGAACGGTCACACCGTCCCGACGGATGGTTTCGAGGATCTCGAAGATCTGCTCCACGAGGATGGGGGCGAGGCCGAGGGAGGGCTCGTCGAACAGGATCAGCTTCGGCCGGCTCATCAGGGCGCGGCCGATGGCGAGCATCATCTGTTCGCCACCCGAGAGCTTGTCGCCCGGCACGGAGCCGCGTTCGTGAAGGATCGGAAACCGGGCGTGGATGTCGGCGAGATCCCTGGCCACGCCATCGGCATCGTTGCGCAGATAGGCGCCGATCTTCAGGTTTTCCGTGACGCTGAGATTCCCGAAGATCTGCCTTGCTTCGGGGCAGTGGGAAATGCCCGCGGCAACGATCTGTTCCGCCTTCATGGTCGTCAGATCGATGGCCGGCGCGTTTTCTTGCGGGCGAAAGAGTATTTTCCCCTTTCGCGGACGCAACAGTCCGGAGATGGCGGCAAGCGTCGTCGTCTTGCCCGCACCATTCGCACCGATCAGCGATACGATCTCGCCGCGCCCGACAGTGAGGGAGACCCCGCGCACGGCATGGGTGCCCCCGCGGTTGATATGAACGTCTTCGAGGTCAAGCATCGTGCTTCTCGCGGCGGCGGCCCAGATAGGCGTCGATGACGGCGGAATTGTTCTGGATCTCCTGCGGCGTGCCGGAGGCCAGCATCTTTCCCTGATTGATGACCGTCAGTTCTTCGCAGATCCCCATCACCATCTTCATGTCGTGTTCGACCAGAAGAACGGTCAGGGAGAGGTCCTTGTGGAGTTTCGAAATCGTCTTGCCAAGATCGGCCGTCTCTTGCGGGTTCATCCCAGCCGTCGGCTCGTCGAGCAGCAGCAGTTGCGGCTTGGTGGCGAGGGCGCGGGCGAACTCGACCTTGCGCTGGTCGCCATAGGGCAGGTTGGCGACAATCTGGTGCGCCTTGTCGGCAAGCCCCAGGACCTCGAGCGCTTCCAACGCCTCCTTGCGGATGTTGCGTTCCGCGATCGAGGCGCGCGGCAGGCCCAGAACCGTCGACCAGAAGCCGGGCCCGTTGCGCATGTGCAGGCCGACCATCACGTTGTCGATGACGGGCAGGTCGCGAAACAGGCGGATGTTCTGGAAGGTGCGGGCCATGCCCAGTTCGGCATTGCGTTCCGGGGCGTTGCCCGTCACGTCGACGGCGCGGAAGACGATCTGTCCCGAGGTCGGCTTCAGGACACCCGTAACCAGATTGAAGGCGGTCGTCTTGCCCGATCCGTTCGGCCCTATGAGACCGGCCAGAACGCCTTGCGGAATCTCAAAGTCGACCCCGGACAGGGCCTTGATCCCGCCGAAGCTCTTGTTGAGTTGACGGACGGACAGCAGGGCGCCGTTATCGCTTGGCATAGGTCAGTTCCTCGCACGCGGAAGTGCGCTTCGATCTGTTCTATTCGTTAGCGATCGTAACAGGCATGTATGATTTGTTACATTGGTCGATTGACCAAATGAACGGCAATCGCCGCCCAATTTGAATCCATTTTGCCGACATCAGCGGCAGACTGATGATACCGTTGGGTGATTCAAGTTGTTATCTCTATTTTATAATTAGATATATGTATCTAAATTTATCTTCTATGTATCTTATGTGGTTTTACAATTATCTCATGACTTTTCATCATGAAATATGATGTATATTTGACTTAAATAAATGAGATATCTGAAATATAAGGCGTTTTACGGCTCACGTGCCGTATGGCGACGTTGGCGAGCAGGAAATGATGCCCCTTTATTCCCCAAAAATCGGGTGGCGTGAGAGTTTCGCGTGATGGCACGTGGGATGTGGGTCGTCCCGAAGGAGGGCCCCATCGCGTCCGCGGACAGGGTGCGCGCGGACGCGATGGGGCAGATGGTGCCTCAGTCGGCGTAGATCCCCAGCTTGGCATCGCCGCCTTCGCAAGCCGATGCGCGGTACATGCCCCGCGTGTTGAACATCAGGACCGGAGCGCCCGCCGGTGCGATGGCGATCACGCCGCCGTCGCCGCCGATGCGGGGCAGGTCCACCATCACCTTGCGCCGCACCGCTTCCGTCAGGTCGAGCCCGGCATACTGCACCAGCGCCGCGATATCGCGCGCCACCGTTTCGCGGATGAAGGCTTCGCCGTGGCCCGTCGCGGAAATCGCAGCACCGTCATTGCTGGCATATGTCCCCGCACCGATCACCGGACTGTCGCCGACCCGGCCGGGGCGCTTGTTGGTCATGCCGCCGGTCGATGTGGCGGCCGCCAGATCGCCGTTGCGGTCGCGTGCCACGCAGCCGACGGTTCCATACTTGTGGTCGTTGTGATCGAGGGAGATCTCGTTTTTCTCCTGGGCCTCGCGCAACTGGTTGCGCCGGTGCTCGGTCTCGAAATAGGAGGCGGGCAGTTCCTCAAAACCCTGCTCGAGCGCGAAGACCTGCGCGCCGGCGCCGCAGAACATCACGTGATCCGACCGTTCCATGACCCTCCGCGCCAGACAGATCGGGTTGCGCACGCCGTGAATGCCGGCGACGGTTCCCGCCGCACGATCGCGTCCGCGCATGATCGCGGCGTCCATCTCGACCGTTCCCGCACTGGTCAGGACGCTGCCGCGTCCGGCATTGAAGAGCGGATTGTCTTCCAGGACCATGACCGTGGCCACGACCGCGTCCTCCGCGCTGCCGCCCGCCGAGAGCACCTCGCGCCCCGCCGCCAATGCGGCCTCAAGGCCCGCCCGGTAGCCCGCTTCGCGGTCCGGCGTCATCGTTTCCTTGAGGATCGTACCCGCACCGCCATGCAGTGCCAGAGCCCAACCGCAATCAGCCATTTCAAAGTATCTCCGCAATCGTGTCCCGCAGGATGGGGATGAAACACCGTGGGGCGCGGCTTCAGTGGGCCTTTCGCGCGATGCTTCGTGTTGGGTGAAGTCCGAGGGCTGGCTCGCATGGACGGCGAAGGCGGGCCCGGGGGTGAGGCGCGAAGTGATAGCGCCCGTTTCCGCATCGATGCAATGGCCTTGGCGGCTTGAAGAAACGTGCCGCAGCGGCGCTGCATGACCGCGCGCATTGCGACTGACCACACAAAAAAACCCGGGCCTCGTGGCCCGGGGTATTGCCAGATGTTCTTGAAGGACCTTGGGGTGCTCAGGCCGCCTCGGTCTTGCGGGCGCGCAGGTTCTCCAGGATGTTCTGCGGGGAGGAGACGCCATAGGGGTCCGTATCGCAGTTGTCGGAGTAGCCCTCCTCGACGAACCACTGCTCGACCTTGCCGTCGTTGACGACCGCCGCATAGCGCCAGGAGCGCATGCCGAAGCCCAGATTGTCCTTGCAGACCAGCATGCCCATCTTGCGCGTGAACTCGCCGGAACCGTCCGGGATCACCTTCACGTGCTCGACGCCTTGCGCCTTCGCCCAGGCGTTCATAACGAAGGCGTCGTTGACGGCGACGCAGTAGATCTCGTCGATGCCTTCGGCCTGGAATTCCGGATAGAGCTTCTCGAAATCGGGGAGCTGATAGGTGGAGCAGGTCGGCGTGAAGGCGCCGGGCAGCGAGAAGAGCACGACGCGCTTGCCGGCGAAATAGTCGGCCGTGGTCTTGTCTTCCCAGCGGAACGGATTGGGCCCCTCGATGGACTCGTCACGCACACGCGTGTGGAAGGTCACATCGGGAAGCTTCTGAGCAAACATGGGTGTAGGTTCCTTTTTTTAAGTAGACTAATTCGCAGTCCGGGTTCGGAGGGAATTTCGGACGATGCGGCTGTCAGGTCAAGCACGAGTCTTGTGCAATGCACTTCAAGAATGGTCACGTGATGGCAATGGCTTGCATTGACGTTGCGGTATGTACTGTGCGGGTGCAATATGTCGCAGGCGGGGTCTTCTGCCATCCGCAATAGGCGCAATTTCGTCACCGCTCTTAAGCTTTGCAAAATGGGATTCGCGTAAGTCTCCGGGAGCGTCGACTCCTTGCCGGCGTGTGGCGAGACGGGGTCGCCAGGAGACGAGCTATGACCAATAGGGAATTCGGCAACGCGCCGGTGCTGGCCGTGGGCGAAGTGCTGGAGAACGACGCACGCAGGAGCGCGCTTCGCGAGGCCGGGATCGCCGTCGAGACCGCGCCCGATGGAGCGACCGCGCTCAAGGCTCTGGAAGGCGCGTGCCAGCGGGTCGTGCTGGTTGCCGAAGAGCTGGACGACATGGATGGTGCGGCGCTGATCCGTATGCTTGCGGAGCGCGATTTGTCGCATACTGTCGTTTTGGTGCTCACGGCACGAGGAGCCGTCGATGCCGCCCGTGTGCGCGGGGCTTTCGACTTTCTTGTCGAGCCGGTGGAGGCTCTTCGGCTGTCGACGACACTGCGCAATGCGCGCGAGCGCGCTATCCTGCATGCTGCGGTGGAAGACCTGAGCCCGGATATGGGCCCCGCCGGCTATTTCGGTTTCATTGGACGCTCTGTGGCGATGCGCTCGGTCTACCGGATGGTGGAAAGTGTCGCGCGTTCGCGCGCGACGGTGTTCATCACGGGTGAGAGCGGGACCGGCAAGGAAGTCTGCGCCGAAGCCATCCACCAGGCCGGGCCGCGTGCGCAGGAGCCGTTCGTCTTTCTCGATTGTGCGCATTTGCCGGCGGATCGGCTGGAGGCAGAGATCTTTGGCCATGCGCCGGATGCGGGACCCGCCACCACGTTCGGGCCGGGAGGGGCCGCACTCAGGGCCGATGGGGGCACACTGTTCATCCGCGATGTCTGTGCGCTCGATATAGAGCTTCAGGCGAAGCTCCTCCATTTCCTGCAGACCGGCAGGTTCACGCCTCATGGCACAGGGCGGGAGATGGCGGTGGATGTCCGGGTCATCTGCGCCACGGACTGCGATCCCATGCAGGAGGTGACGTCCGGGCGGTTCCGAGAGGATCTGTTCTATCGTCTGCATGTTCTGCCGATCCATCTGCCGCCATTGCGCGAGCGTGAGGGCGATGCGGTGGATATCGCGGTGCGCATGTTGCGCGAAGCGGCAGCGGAGGCGGGCAAGAGTTTCCGCAGCCTCACGCCGCAGGCGCGCGCGATGCTCGCGTCCTATGACTGGCCGGGCAATGTGCGCGAGTTGCAGGCCGTCATTCATTGCGCCGTGGAGGCTCATGAAGGCGAGGTGCTCACCGCTGACATGCTGCCGGCACGGATCAGCGGCGAGACTGGCGATGCGAGCGGCGTGGCGCACCCCGCCGGGGCAACCGCCCCTGAAGCCGAGCCGCAGGCCGATCCGGCGGGTGGGCCGGAGCCCGGCCCGCAGGGAGCGGAGGGGGACACGATGCTTGGCCTTGCCGTCGGCGAAACGCTGGCGGAAATGGAACGCCGGTTCATCGAGGCGACCATCGAGGCCTGCAACGGATCGTTGCCGCGCGCCGCACGCACGCTCGGGGTTTCGCCCTCCACGCTCTACCGCAAGCGCGAAAGCTGGGGAACGCCGGGCTGACGCGTCCTTGCCGCCCCGCTTGAATAGCGCGTAAAACGCCGCTCTCGCCTTGCTTTTTCCACGCGAGGCGTCTTCACTCCCTGTTTCACGCTTCGGGGGCTTTTGGTACGTACGTCGCATCGCCCCTCTGGTGCCCGCAACGGGTCGAAGAAATCGGGAGAGAGCGTCATGCGTGGCGGAAAATTACGGCGGTTTGCCTCCAAAGCGGCCATGATGGGAGCTGCGGCGGCGATCGGCGCCGTGCTTTTGACCGCCATACCGGCAACCGCTGCGGAAAAGCGGATCGTCACGGTTCCGGATGCGGACTATTTCGGTGCCGACTATCGGACCGCGAAAGACGTCGATCTGGAAGCCTGCAAGGCCGTCTGTCTCGACGATCCCGAATGCAAGGCCTTCACCTACAACCAGAGCGCCCGCTGGTGCTTTCTGAAGCGCGATTTCGGCGACCTGCGGCGTTTTGCAGGCGCGGTCGCCGGTCGGGTGGTGGAGGTCAAGCCGCAGGCATCGCCCCGTGACAGCGAGGCGCGGCGGGCGGAACTGGACTATCTGCCCTCTTCGCTGCGCCAGGAGGCGGACCGTTTCGCCGCCAGCCTCGCCACACGCTACACGCCCGGCTCCCTCGGTCTCGACGCACTGATCCGCAACGCGGAAGGGGCCATGGCGTCCGGCCACCCGATTGAAGCGGTGACCTTCTTCGGCCGCGCGCTTGTGCTCGCCGGCGAACGCTCCGATCTCTGGCTGTCCGCGGCCAAGGCCGCCAATTCCGCCAACCCGAAGGATTGGCAGGACCAGCAGCGCATGCGCGAAACCGCGACGGCGGCCGCCGTCAACGCCTATCTCAGCTCGGCCGATGACGATACGCGTATCCAGTCGCTGGAAGCGCTGGCCGTCTCGCTGAAGGCGCGCCAGCTCTGGAAACCCGCCATCCGCAGCTATCGCGCGGCGCTTGCCATTCGCGAGGATGCGCGGCTTCGCGGCGACTATGACCGGCTGGTCGCCGAATATGGCTTTCGCATCGTCGAGCATCAGGTGGATTCGGATGCGGCCGCGCCGCGCATCTGCCTGATCTTTTCGGACAAGTTGCAGACGTTGCGGCCGAACCTCGCCGATTTTGTCTCCGTGCTTGGTGCGCCGGGCACCTCGGTCACGGTGGAAGACGCGCAGATTTGCGTCGATGGCGTGCGGCATGGCGCGCGCTATGACATCTCCGTACGGGCGGGCATTCCGGCGGCCGATGGCGAGAAGCTGGAAAAGGGCGCCAATCTCACGGTCTACGTGCGCGACCGGGCGCCGTCGGTTCGCTTTGTCGGCAGGGCCTATGTGTTGCCCAGGGGAGACGATCCGACCATTCCCGTCGTCACTGTCAACACCAGGGAACTGACCGGGACGATCTACCGGGTGAGCGACCGTGCGCTCGCCGGGCTCGTGCGGGAGGGGAATTTCCTCGACCAGCTCAATTCCTGGCGCGCCGACCAGATGGCCGACGATGTCGGCTCCAAGGTCTGGGAAGGCAAGATCGATGTCGGCTCGAAACTCAACCAGGATGTCACGACCGCTATCCCGCTCGACGATATCGGCCTCGATCTGAAGCCGGGAGCCTATGCACTGGTCGCCAAGGTGCCGGATGACCGCTCCAACCAGTGGGGCCCTTTCGCGACACAGTGGTTCATCGTCTCCGATCTGGGGCTGACCTCCTATTCGGGACGCGACGGGCTGCATGTCTTCGTCCGCTCGCTCTCGACCGCCAAAGCGGTCGCGGGTGTGACCGTGACACTGGTGGCCGCCAACAACGACGTGCTGGGCAGCGCGGTTACGGACGCTGGCGGGCAGGCGACGTTCGATCCCGGCCTTGCGCGCGGTACCGGCGGGAATCGCCCGGCGGTGCTGAATGCGAACGTGAAGGGGGGCGACTATGCCTTCCTCGATCTCACCAAGGCGCCTTTCGATCTGACTGACCGTGGTGTCGACGGCCGGCCCGCGCCCGGACCGATGGATGTCTTCGCCTATACCGAGCGCGGGGTCTACCGGCCGGGAGCCACGGTGCATGCCGTTGCGCTGGCGCGTGATGACAAGGCGATGGCCCAGCCGGACGTGCCGCTGACCTTCGTGTTCAAGCGCCCCGATGGCGTGGAGCAGCGCCGGGCCGTCGTGACCGATGCTGGGCTTGGCGGACACGCGGTCGATCTGAAGCTGCCGTCCGGTGCGATGCGAGGCACCTGGTCGCTTGCCGTCTATGCCGATCCGAAGGGCGATGCGCTCGCTGACGTGAGTTTCCTGGTGGAGGATTTCGAGCCCGAGCGCGTGGCTTTCGAGCTGGAATCTCAAGCGGACCGGCTCGACCCGGACGTGCCCGCCACGATCTCGCTCAAGGCGGACTATCTCTATGGCGCGCCTGCTGCCGGCATGAAGCTTGAAGGCGAGGTCACGCTCAGTCCGACGCGTGAGTGGTCCGCCTTCAAGGGCTACGAATTCGGCCTTGCGGATGAGGAGGCCTATCCCAATTCCGCGTCCCTGCCGGCCGGTCTGAAAACGGATGTGCAAGGCAAGCTTTCCTTCGACCTGACGCTTCCCGACAGCCCCGTCGATACGCAGCTTTCCAAGGCGGACGTGGTCGCGAGGCTGGTCGATGCTGGCGGGCGCTATGTGGAGCGGACGCTGACGCGCGAGGTCATGCCGAACAGCTCGCGCATCGGTATCCGCCCGCTCTTTGAGGATTCGGTCGCCGAAGGGGGGCCGGCCGAATTCAACGTCATTCTCGCCGGGCGCGACGGCAAGCGGATGGCGGCGAAGGACGTCGCCTGGACATTGTCGAAGATCGAAACGCACTACCAGTGGTTCAAGGCCAACGGTTCCTGGCAGTTTGATGCGGTCAAGACCACGCGGCGTATCTCCGCCGGTACGCTGGATCTCGATGCGAGGGATCCCGGCCGGTTGTCACTGCCTGTCGACTGGGGACGGTTCAGGCTGGAGATTTCCGGCGGGCCGGACCAGACGGCCACCAGCGTGGAGTTTTCCGCCGGCTGGTACGTGGCCAAGGCGAGCGCCGATACGCCCGACGTGCTGGAGGTCGGCCTCGACAAGCAGCGCTATCGCCCCGGCGAGGTCGCCAAGCTCCGGCTTCAGCCCCGCTTTGGCGGCATTGCGCTGATCGCGGTGATGGCCGACGGGTTGATCGACACCAAGCTGGTGGAGGTGAAGGGAGCCGAGGAGACGAGCGTCGATCTTCCGGTCACCGATGCCTGGGGTCCGGGCGCCTATGTGACCGTCACGCTCTACCGGCCGATGGACATCGCGGCCAAGCGCATGCCCTCGCGCGCGATCGGGCTCACCTGGCTCGACGTCGACCCGGGCAAACGCGATCTTTCGATCGAGCTGTCGACACCTGAAACCATGCGGCCGAACGGAACGCTGGCGGTGCCGGTGAAGCTCGCCAACCTGGCGCCGGGCGAGGAGGCCTATATCACGGTCGCGGCCGTCGATGTCGGCATTCTCAATCTCACCCGTTACGAGCCGCCGGCACCGGACGACTGGTATTTCGGCCAGCGCAAGCTTGGCGTGGAGATGCGCGATCTCTACGGCCAGCTCATCGACCGCATGGCGGGGACGCGCGGCGCGGTCCGCTCCGGTGGCGATGGCATGGGCCTTCGCGCAGACGGTCCGCCGCCGACGCAGAAGCCGCTGGCACTGTTTTCCGGCGTGGTGAAGGTCGATGACGACGGCGAGGCGACCGTTGATTTCAACATTCCCGACTTCAACGGCACGGTGAAGGTGATGGCGGTGGCGTGGAGCGCCGCCGGCATCGGGCATGCGAGCGCGGACGTGATCGTGCGTGATCCGGTCGTCGCTTCCGTCAGCCTGCCGCGTTTTCTCAATCCCGGCGACAATTCCCGCATGCTGGTGGAGCTCGACAACGTGGAGGGGCCGGCGGGCACCTACCGGCTGTCCTTCACCGAGACACCGGAAATCGCCATCGCGGCAGCCGATTCCGATCTGACCGTCGAGCTGGCGGCCAAGGAGCACAAGGCTGTGCGCGTGCCGATCGAGGGGCGGATCGTCGGCGACGCGGAACTCACCCTCGTCATCAACGGTCCCGACGGCCCCGTCGCCACCAAGACGCTGGCGCTCGGCGTGCGCGATCTGACCCCCGACGTCACACGGCGAACGGTGGTCTCGCTGGTGCCGGGGCAGTCGATCTATCTGGGCTCGAGCATGCTCGACGGGCTGAGGCCGGAAGCCTCCCATGTGAGCTTTTCCGCCGGTGCGCTGGCCGGGCTCGACGTGGTCGGGCTGCTCTCCTCGCTCAACCGCTATCCCTATGGCTGCACCGAGCAGTTGACCAGCGCCGCACTGCCGCTTCTTTATCTCAACAAGGTGGCGGAAGCCTCCGGCATGACGAAGGATGCGGAGCTTCGTAACCGGGTGCAGAGGGCCCTTGCGGGGATTCTCTCCAACCAGGCTTCCAACGGCGCCTTCGGTGTGTGGAGCCCGAATGACGAGGGTCGCTCTCTGTGGCTGGACGCCTATGTCACGGATTTCCTGACGCGGGCGCGCGAGGCCGACTACGACGTGCCGAGCCTTGCCTATTCCCAGGCGCTCGACAATCTCGCCAACAGTCTCGCCTACGCCTCCGATTTCCACGACGGTGGCGAGGATGTGGCCTATGCGCTTTACGTGCTGACGCGAGCGGGGCGCTCTTCCATCGGCGACATCCGCTATTACATCGACACCAAGCTTGCGGACTTCGCCACATCGCTTGCGCGGGCGCAGTTGGGGGCTGCGGCGGCTCTTTACGGTGAGAAGGCCCGGGCTCAGACGGCCTTCGCATCCGCTGTCACTGAAATCCGGTCCACCGACGGCAAACCCTGGCACTACCGGTCCGATTACGGCTCCTATCTTCGCGATACGGCCGGCGTTCTGGCGCTTGCCGCGGATTCGGGGATGAGCAATCTCAATTTCGACGACCTGACACACCGGATCGCGGCCGATGTCGCCGCGCGTGCGCGTCTCAGCACGCAGGAAAAGGCGTGGATGCTGCTCGCGGCCGATGCGCTGCTGAAAAAGGACAAGGCGGCGGATCTGACGCTGGATGGCGATGCTCTGGGGAGCCCGGCGACCCGCCTCTTTGGCGGGGCGGTGCTGATGAATGCGGCGCTGCAGGTTTCCAACGCCGGTGCGGATGCGGTCGATGTGGCGACCACCGTCACCGGTCCCGCGATCGGCCCGCTTGCGCCGGCAGGCAATGGCTTCACGCTGACGCGCGAGACCTATGATCTCGACGGCAAGCCCGTGGATGCGGCCACCGTCGCGCAGAACCAGCGGATGGTCGTCGTGTTGCGGGTCCAGGCGCTCGACGATCTCTCGGGGCGGTTGATGGTGGTGGATCCGCTGCCGGCCGGCTTCGAGATCGACAATCCGCGGCTCGTCAGGAGCGGAGATCTCGGCGGACTCGACTGGCTGGCGCTCGACAGCCAGGTGACGCACACCGAGTTCAGGGACGACCGTTTCGTCGCCACGTTCGATCGCGATGGTTCGGGCGTGCGCAACACCACCTTCGCCTACCTGGTGCGGGCGGTGACGCCTGGAAGCTATGCCCGTCCGCCAGCCCAGGTGGAGGACATGTACAGGCCGGACCGCTTCGCCCGCACCGGGACGGAGCGGGTTGAGGTCGTCGGACCGAATCGGTAGGGGGCCGACGTGGTCGGCCACGCAAGGGCAGGTGGTGCCGAACCGGGGCCGGGGCAGCGGCCGGCGGGGAAGCCCTCTCGCCGTCGGCTCGTTCATGTCCTGGCGGTGATGGGCGCAAGCGTTGCCGGGCTCCTCATCGTCTGCGGCGCCACGCTTTATACAATAGGGCCGGACCTAATCGGCGACGGGATCCCCGAACCTTCCGCCATTTCCCGATCCGTCGAGGTGCTGGACCGGGACGGCCGGCTGTTGCGGGCCTACGCGGCTTCCGACGAACGCTGGCGGCTGACGGTTGCGGCAAAAGATGTGGATCCGAAATTCGAGCGGATGCTGCTCGCCTACGAGGATGGGCGCTTCTACCGGCACGGCGGCGTCGATTTTCGGGCTTTGCTGCGCGCTGCCTGGCAGGGGCTTTCCTCCGGGCGGATCGTCTCCGGCGGCTCGACGCTGACAATGCAGGTGGCACGGTTGCTCGACTGCGGCGGCGAACGTTCGCTGGTCGGCAAGATCCACCAGATTCTCTGCGCCTGGAAGATCGAACGGCAGCTCTCCAAGGACGAAATCCTCTCGCTCTATCTTCTGAAGGCGCCCTATGGCGGCAATATCGAAGGCGTGCGCGCGGCCGCGCTTGCCTATTTCGGCAAGGAGCCGAAGCGGCTGACCGCCGCGCAGGCTGCACTTCTGGTCGCGTTGCCGCAATCGCCCGAGACACGCCGCCCCGACCGCCATCACGAAGCCGCACGCGCGGCGCGCGACAGGGTGCTCGCCCGCATGGTCTCCGCGGGTGTGATTGCATCGGGCGAGGCGGAAGCGGCGGCGCGCGAACGCATGCCCGACAGGCGCCGGCCTTTTCCGATGCTGGCCGCACATGCCGCGGACCGGGCGGTTTCGGCCGCCCCGAAGGCTATCGTCCACCGGTTGACCATCGATGCCGGCCTGCAGGCGCGTCTTGAGGATCTGGCGCGGGAGAGGGCGGGGCGGCTCGGGCCGAAACGGTCGGTGGCGATCATCGCTGTCGATCACGCGACGGGGGAGGTTCTCGCCTCCGTCGGCTCGCCGGGCTATCTCGACGCGAATCGTCAGGGCGCCATTGACATGACGCGGGCCGTTCGCTCGCCGGGCTCCACGCTGAAGCCGCTCATCTATGGGCTCGGCTTCGAGGAGGGGCTCGCCGCGCCCCAGAGCCTTATCGAAGACCGGCCGACGACGATTTCCGGCTATGCACCGAAGAACTTCGACCATGAGTTTCGTGGCACTGTCACGGTGCGCGAGGCGCTGGAGCTTTCGCTCAACGTGCCGGCGGTGGCGATGCTTGATGCTGTCGGCCCCTCGCGGCTGATGGCGCGGATGCGGGCGGCCGGTGTTGCGCCCGAACTGCCTGCCGGGGAGGCGCCGGGTCTTGCCATCGGGCTCGGTGGTATCGGCGTGACGCTGCACGATCTGGCCGGCCTTTATTGTGCGATTGCGCGCGGCGGGCTTTCCGTCCCCTTGCGTGAAGAATCGGCCTCGCCTGCGATTGCCGGGGCCGCTAGCACCGGACGGCATGTGCTGAGCCCGCTGGCCGCCTGGTATGTCAGCGACATCCTTTCCGGCACGCCTGTCCCATCCTCCTCCCTCGCCGGACGCATCGCGTTCAAGACGGGGACGTCCTACGGCTACCGGGATGCATGGGCCGTGGGGTTTGACGGCGAAGTGGTGATCGCGGTCTGGACAGGGCGTGCGGACGGGGCGGCCATTGCCGGAGCGACCGGGTTCCGTGCCGCCGCCCCCATACTCCTGGATGCCTTTGCCCGCCTCGGCAGGCCGCCCGTTCCGCTCGCCGCCGCGCCGCGCGGAGCGATAGCTGCTTCCGGGGCAGAACTGCCTGTGCCGTTGCGCGAGGTTCGTGTGCGCCGGGGTTCGGGGGCGGGCGAGGGGCTTGCCATCTCGTTTCCGCCCGACGGCGCCGTTCTCGACATCGAAACCGTGGGCGCGCAGCGCATCGGTGGCGTGGTGGTCCGGCTCGCGCGGGGGCGTCCGCCATTCTACTTGTTTTCAAATGAACATTTAATCGCAACGACAGTACATCGCAGACAATTTTCATGGATACCGCGAGGTATCGGGTTCGCGACATTGTCTGTACTTGATTCGACCGGAGCGTCGGCCCGTGTTCGCGTGGAGATTCGCTAGGGAATCCGGCATAATTGTCACGACTAGAAGACGAACAGTTTGAACAAATAGTTATTTGAAACACATATTTTCTTATCGAAAGCTTAAGTTCAGCTTGGTGTTCGTGTCGTTCCTGCAACACCGTGACCCAAAAGCGGCGCTTTGGCCTGCCGTGGCGGTCGTTGTCAGTTGAACGGGCGAACGATCTGGATATTGTGGCTTTGCGAACGGCGGGAACGTCGTGTCTCTGCTACTTCGTCTTTCGACTCTACGGCATGTGCTGGTGCGAAAGACGCAAGACGCAAATCGCGGGGAAACGGAAGTGGTCGGAACTTTGGGTAAACGACCCGGGCCTCTTCCTTTTGATTACTATTTGGAGGTCAGGAAATGACTATGAAGACCCTCATCCTCGGCGCCGCGGCGGGTACGCTCGCTGTTGCCGGCGCTCAGGCTGCCGACCTGCCGGTTGCTCCGGAGCCGGTTGATTACGTCCGCGTCTGCGACGCTTACGGCGCCGGCTATTTCTACATTCCGGGCACCGAGACCTGCCTGCGTGTCCAGGGCGGCATGCGCGTCGAATTCCGCTTCCGTGATTTCGCCGATGACGGCAACACGGCGTGGGGCACCCGCACCGGCAACGCCACGACGACCCGTGCGCGTGCTTACGTCCGCTTCGACTCGCGTACCCAGACCGAATACGGCCTGCTGCGCACCTTCGTTGACCTGTGGTTCACGGGTGATTCCGGCACCGGCACGACGCCGTCCGTGACGCTGTGGAACGGCTTCATCCAGTTCGGTGGTTTCACCTTCGGTCGCGCCGAGTCGTTCTTCGACTTCTACACCGGCGACAACTGGGGCTCGATCATCCAGCAGGGCTTCTCGGATCACCGCACGAACCTGTTCGCCTACACCTACGGCTTCGGCAACGGCTTCTCGGCCACGGTGTCCGCGGAAGATGCGACCTTTGTTCGTAACGGTATTCTCGGTACCGGCTTCAATACCCTTGCGACCAATGACGCCTACGGCGGTCACAAGTGGCCGGATCTGGTTGCCAACCTGCGCGTCGACCAGGGTTGGGGGTCTGCCCAGCTCATGGGTGCTCTGCACCAGGTCTACGGCGGTGCGTACACCGGTACGGTTGCTGGTGTGACCACCAACTACGGTCCTCTGGTTGACTCTGAAATCGGCTGGGCGATCGGCGCTGGCGTGACCTTCAACGCGCCGATGCTTGCTCCGGGCGACACGATCAGCTTCCAGGGTGCCTACTCGAAGGGCGCTCTGCGCTACGTGCATGAAGCGGCCGCGATGCCGGATGCCGTCGGCCTGACCACGACGGACATGGACACGTCGACCGGCTGGGGCATCGGCGGTGGTATCACCCATCACTGGACCCCGACCCTGTCGTCCGCTCTGACGGCCAACTACGCTTCGTTCAGCAACGATCTCGGCGCGGCTGCCGATATCGATGTCGATCAGTGGGGCGTTCAGGGCAGCTTGGTCTGGTCGCCGGTCTCCGGCTTCCTGATGGGTGTCGAGCTGGAATACGAGTCGCTCGACTGGAATACCGCTTCGGGCCTGGCTGACGACGACGATCTGGTCGGCGTCTTCCGCGTCCAGCGCACGTTCTAATCTGATCTGAAAAGATCGGATCCGAGAGCCCGGCGGAGTAATCCGCCGGGCTTTTTTCGTCTAGGAACGCGATATTGCAGACTAAGAGACGGCGCGTCGGCATGGTACGGCGCGCCGTTTTGTATAATCGGGTCTCTATCATTAATATTAAATTTCCATTTGAAAAACTATACGATTCCATAGGGGATGCGAATACGATCATACATCGATTTGAATCAGTAGAAAAAACATGAATACGGAGTTCTGACGTAGCGGTTTATTTAAATATATTGCTTAATAGGAGAAGAATAGCACTGACCGCTCGGGAATCGTGTCTTTCTTGCAACTGTGTCTCCGAATGTAACGCGGGTAGGCGTCCTTGAGCGCTTCTTCGATTGCGCTGAAAACTACGTTGGGTATCTTCCGGCTTGCGAGGAGGGGATCTCGCACCTGAAGTCCCACCTGCTTTGATATGGAAGCGAACTAATGACCAAGACACTTGTTCTCGCCGCTGCTGCCGCGAGCATGTTCACCGTGGCGGGCGCCCAGGCGGCCGACCTCCCGGCGGCTCCGGAGCCGGTTGATTACGTCCGCGTCTGCGACGCTTACGGCGCTGGCTACTTCTACATCCCGGGCACCGAGACCTGCCTGCGCGTTCAGGGCGGCATGCGCGTGGAACTCCGTTTCCGCGACTTCGCCGATGACGGCAACTCGGAGTGGGGCACCCGTGAGGGCAATGGCACCACGACCCGCGCTCGTGCCTATGTCCGCTTCGACTCGCGCACCCAGACCGAATACGGCCTGCTGCGCACGTTCGTTGACCTGTGGTTCACGCAGGATTCGGGCAGCGACAACCCGGGCGTGACGCTGAAGAACGGCTTCGTGCAGTTCGGCGGCTTCACCTTCGGTCGTATCGGCAACGGCTTCTTCGACTTCTACACCGGCGACGCCTGGGGTTCGATCCTCGACCAGGGCTTCTCCGATCACAAGACGACGGTCTTCGCCTACACCTACGGCTTCGGCAACGGCTTCTCCGCGTCGGCGTCCATCGAAGACGCCACGTTCTCCCGTGGTGAGCTGAAGAACTCGGCTGATGCTGATGTCTATGGCGGTCACAAGCTGCCTGACTTCGTTGCCAATCTGCGCGTCGACCAGGGTTGGGGTTCCGCCCAGGTCATGGGTGCCCTGCATCAGGTCTATGGCGACAGCACCGTCAACGACTCCGAGATCGGCTACGCGATCGGTGCCGGCGTGACCTTCAATGTTCCGATGATCGCACCGGGTGACTCCGTCTCCTTCCAGGCGTCCTATTCGAAGGGCGCTGTTGCCTACGTCTCGTCGAACCTTGACGTCGACGGCGTGATCAAGAACGGCACGGATGTCGATGCCGCGACGGCTTGGGGCATTGGCGGTGGCTTCACTCACCACTGGACCCCGACCGTGTCGTCTGCTCTGACCGCCAGCTACGCGTCGCTTGACGCTTACGGCAGCGAGTACGACGTCGACCAGATCGGCGTTCAGGGCAACCTGGTCTGGTCGCCGGTTTCCGGCTTCCTGATGGGTGTCGAGCTCGAGTACCTGAACGAGGACTACGACAGCAACTCCACGATCGCCGACGATGACGATCTGGTTGGCATGTTCCGCGTCCAGCGCACGTTCTAATCTGATCTCATAAAGATCGGATATGAGAGCCCGGCGGAGAAATCCGCCGGGCTTTTTCGTGTTCACACGCGGTTGTCCCCCGTTCGCAGCGCGTACCCTTGTGTGGTCAATCCGGCACCGCTGACGTCCAGCGCTCACGCGAGTGGTGGGCGACTGGTGGAAAGCTGCCGTTCCACGAGGCTAGTGTGTTGTCTCGCTGACCGATCATGTCGCTCATGGTGGAATAGTCCGGTGTGGTGCTTTCCGTTCCTGATCCTCGGAATTGTCTCTCCTGACGCGTACGGTAAGTGAATCCGCTTGTCTTCTTCAGAAAAGCTTTCGAAACAAACCGGAAATATATGGTGGTAACTTTTTACGGGTCCCGTCGCGGTAGCCGTGACTTTCGTGCAACTGTGCCATTCAATGTAAGTGAGTGGGGGCTGCTTTGGTGAATCTGCGATTGCGTAGCAGGCGGAGGAAGGTAAGTTGCACCCATTGAGGCAACGGCGCCGGCAACGGCGTCCTCCCTTTCTTGATATGGAAGTCAACAAATGACCAAATCGCTTGTTCTCGCGGCCGCTGCTGCGAGCTTGTGCACTGTGGCGGGCGCCCAGGCGGCTGATCTGCCGGCAGCTCCCGAGCCGGTCGATTACGTCCGCGTCTGCGATGCCTACGGTGCTGGCTATTTCTACATTCCGGGTACCGAGACCTGCCTGCGCGTCCAGGGCGGCATGCGCGTGGAATTCCGTTTCCGCGACTTCGCAAACGACGACAACTCGGCTTGGGGTTCCCGTGAGGGCGACGCCACCACGACCCGCGCTCGTGCCTATGTCCGCTTCGACTCGCGCACCCAGACCGAATACGGCCTGCTGCGCACGTTCGTTGACCTGTGGTTCACCCAGGATTCGGGGAACGACTCCGCGTCCGTGACGCTCGAGAACGGGTTCATCCAGTTCGGCGGCTTCACCTTTGGCCGTATCGCCCACGGCTTCTTCGACTTCTACACCGGCGACGCCTGGGGTTCGATCCTCGACCAGGGCTTCTCCGACCACGAGACCAACGTCTTTGCCTACACCTACGGCTTCGGCAACGGTCTGTCGGCGTCGGTGTCGGTTGAAGACGGCACGTTCTCCCGCGGCATCATCGGCAACGGCACGTTCGACGCTGACGGCGACGCGAATGACGTCTATGGCGGCCACAAGATGCCTGATCTCATCGCCAACCTGCGCGTTGATCAGGGCTGGGGGTCGGCTCAGATCATGGGTGCCGTGCACCAGGTCTATGGCGACAGCACCGTCAATGACTCGGAAGTCGGCTACGCGATCGGTGCGGGCGTGACCTTCAACGTCCCGATGATCGCGCCGGGCGATACCGTTTCCTTCCAGGCGGCTTATGCGAAGGGCGCGGTGGCTTACGTCTCGTCCAACCTCGAGTACGACGCTGTCATCAAGAACGGCAATGTCGACGCCACCACGGCGTGGGGCATCGGCGGCGGCTTCAAGCACTACTGGACCCCGACGATCACGTCCGGCTTCTCCGCCAGCTACGCTTCGCTTGACGGCTACGGCACAACCTATGACGTCGATCAGCTCGGCGTTCAGGGTAACCTGGCCTGGCAGCCGGTCTCCGGCTTCCTGATGGGTGTCGAGCTCGAGTACCTGAAGAACGACTACGACCGCGACACCGCCGGTACGACCCTGGTGGACGACGACGATCTCGTCGGCATGTTCCGCGTTCAGCGCACGTTCTGATCTTTCAAAGATCCGATACGGGAGCCCGGCGGAGAAATCCGCCGGGCTTTTTTGTGCCGGGAAGGGTATGCGCTGGGGGAGGGCGGAAAGGTCTGTGCCGGGCCGCGTCCAGCGAAGGCTGATGTGGTTGGAGACAGTCCCGGTAGTGCGGTTCGTTTTCCTGCCATGTTTAAAATATATGTTTCATATCCGTCACACTGTGGCGCGAATGCATGTTCATACCGCGCGATCAGCAAGACTTCCGTTGTCCCGAATTGTTCCGGCCTTTAGGTTCCGCGCAGATATTTGATGCGAGGGCAATCCGTTGGCCCTCGAGAATGTTTCGGAGAATCAACCACATGAAGAAGAACACGTTGCTGCTCGCCGGCCTTGCCGGTTTTGCTGGCCTCGGTGCCGCGCGGGCGGCGGACCTGCCTGCCGCTCCCGAGCCGGTCGATTACGTCCGTGTCTGCGATGCCTATGGCGCCGGCTACTTCTACATCCCCGGCACCGAGACCTGCCTGCGCATTCAGGGCGGCATGCGTGTCGAGCTGCGTTTCCAGGACTTCGCCGACGACGGCAACAGAGCCTGGGGCTCGCGCAACGGCAACGCCACGACGACCCGTGCGCGTGCGTATGTGAAGTTCGACTCGCGCACCCAGACCGAGTATGGCCTGCTGCGCACCTTCGTCGACCTGTGGTTCACGAGCGACTCGGGCGACAATGGCAACCCAGCGGTGGAGCTCCGCGATGGGTTCATCCAGTTCGGCGGGTTCACCTTCGGTCGCGCCGAGTCGTTCTTCGACTTCTACACCGGCGATAACTGGGGCTCGATCATCCAGCAGGGCTTCTCGGATCACCGCACGAACCTGTTCGCCTACACCTACGGCTTCGGCAACGGCTTCTCGGCCACGGTGTCCGCGGAAGATGCGACCTTCGTGCGCAATCAGACGGTGCGCGCGCTTGATGCGTCGAGCGAAAACGATCTGTACGGTGGTCACAAGTGGCCTGATCTGGTTGCCAACCTGCGTGTCGATCAAGGCTGGGGATCGGCACAGGTCATGGGGGCTCTGCACCAGGTCTATGGCAATTCCAGAATCGGCGATTCCGAGATCGGTTTCGCGGTCGGAGCTGGCGTCACATTCAATGCGCCGATGCTGGCGCCCGGCGATACGGTCAGTTTCCAGGGCGCGTATTCGAAGGGTGCACTGCGCTATGTGCATGAAGATGCGGTTTTCCCGGATTTCGTCCGTTCGGGCGACGAACTCAAGTCGGCGAAGGCTTGGGGCTTCGGCGGCGGCGTTACGCACTACTGGATGCCGACGCTCTCTTCCGCACTGACTGCCACTTACACGCGCTACGACATGAGCGGAGTTGGCGACGACCTGGATATCGATCAGTGGGGTGTGCAGGGCAATCTGGTCTGGTCGCCGGTTGCGGGCTTCCTGATGGGCGCCGAACTCGAATACGAAGGTGCCGACTGGAGCCTGGATAGTGGCCGGGCGACCAATCTGGACGACGACACGTTCGTCGGCGTCTTCCGCGTTCAGCGCACGTTCTGATCGTCTCTTCAAATCCGAAATGAAAAGGCCCGGTGGAGGTGTTCCGCCGGGCCTTTTTCTTTGCCGTCTGTCAGGTCGTATCGCCCAGTGGGCGGGGCTCGCTCAGTTCGGCTTGCCGCGCGAGAGATCCGCCGCGATGTTCAGGCCCTTGCCGTCGATGCGCGCGCGATAGACCTGCAGGTTTTCGGTGATCCGCTGGACGTAGTTGCGCGTCTCGGTGAATGGGATGCGCTCCACCCAGTCCACCGGGTCGACCTTGCCGGACCGCGGATCGCCGAAGCGCTCCACCCATTCGTAGACGCGGCGTCGCCCGGCATTGTAGGCGGCGAACGTCATGATGTAGGAGCCGTCGAACTCGTCGATGAGTTCGCGCAGGTGCTCCGCCCCAAGCGTGGCATTGTAGGCGGGATCGTTTGTCAGGGCGCTTTTGGAGTATTTCATGCCGGCCTTGCGGGCGGTCGCCTTTGCGGTGCCGGGCATGAGCTGCAGGAGCCCCAGCGCGCCGGCGCTGCTTTTGGCCTGCGGATTGAACGCGCTTTCCTGCCGCGCGATGGCATAGACCACCGGCTTTTCGACCGCCGAGATCCTCGCCTTGCGCGGGATCGCCTCGGTGGGGAAGGCGAGGGGGGCGGCATCGTTGTTGTGCCCCGCCGCCAGCTTGCCGACCATCAGCGCCAGCTGGTGCGTGCCGCGATCCTCCGCAAGTTTCGCCAGAAGCGCGGCCTGACCTGCGGTCGGCAGGGTCAGGGCCAGAGTGCGGAAGAGCAGTGTCGTCTCGTCGAACTGGCCGGCCTTGTCCATGCGCCGGATGGCATGAACCAGCTCGTTATGCTCGAACGCCAGCCTGTCGGTCGCGGTCGGCTTCGGGGCGTGCGGCACGGCTGCCTGAGCCATACCAAGCCGGGTGCGGGCAAGCTGGCCATAATAGGTGGTGCCGAAGATGGCGGCCTGGCTATAAGCCGCGTTAGCCGCCTGCTTCTTTCCCTGCGCTTCCAGGGCGCGACCAATCCAGTATTGCGCGCGCGATGTGGTGATCGGCGTCGTGCCGACGCGCGCGATGTTGCGGAAATGCGGTTCGGCGCGTCGTGCGTCTTTCAGGAACCGCAACGCGTACCAGCCCGCATGGAATTCGGCTTCCGCATATTTCGCGGGCGAAACGGCGCCGTGATTGGCGGCTATGGCATATGCTGCGCGCGCGTCGCCCAGATCAAGCGCCATGCGCGATTCAAGCCGCCGCTCGATCCACCATTCGTCCGGATCGACCAGCATTTCCGATTTGGTCGGCGCCTTCAGTGTCAGGTTGACGGCGGCGCGGTCGTCGCCCGCGCGGCGCAGCATCTGAATGCGGGCGAATACATAGCCCGCGCGCGAGCGCTGCGAACGCGGAACGGCGTCCATCAGCTTCTTCTGATCCTTGGCCCGGCGGATCACCGCGACGCGTGCCTTCACATAGGCACGTTCCGCGGAGCCGAGTTTGCCGGCCAGTTCCAGCGCATCGTTGGTGCGTTCCCTGTAGAGCAGCATCTCAACCCGGCGGTCGTGATCGGAGGTGCGCAGGAGGGAGCCGAAATCGCGCAGGATCATTCGCTCGGAACCTTCGTCGAAGGTATCCGTGTGCCAGATTTCGCGGATGATCCGGGCCGCGTCGTTTGTCTTGCCCGCGTCCATCAGCGCGCGCGCATAGGCGACCTTGCCGGTCAGCGTGATCGGTCCGGCGCTGCGGTAGGCGGCGAGAACGGCCCGGTCTTCCGGCTTCTCGCGGGCAAAGGCCACCTCGGCGCGCCGGCGCATCAGCTTGGCATTGGGCCAATGCGGCGCCTCGCGGGCAAACCGGGTGATGAAGGCGGACGGGATGATCGGATCGCCGGAAATGATGATCCGCCAGTCGATGATGCGGCGGTCGAGCGATGGCGACATGCGGTTGCGAATCGCCATGGCGGCGGCGACGTCGTTCTTGTCGATGGCGTCCAGCGCACTTTTCAGCTGGGCAACGGAGCCAGCGCTGTCGGGCGCGGCGATACCGCTGGTCTCCGCCGCATCCTCGTCTTCCGATTGCAACGGCGAACGTGTGGGCGTGGGAACGGTGTAAGCGGGCGCAGGCGCGGGATCCGCATAGGCGATCGCGCCGGTGATCTCGGGCTTGCGGTCGGGCACGGGCGTGGTTCCCGCAACCATCTGGGTGATTGCGTCCGTGGCCGTTTCCGCCGCCGCTGCGGGCGTTGCTGCCTGCGGCTTCGGCCGTGGCATCGTGCTGGAGCGTTCAAAGCCGTAGGCTGCCTCCAGGCAGGGCAGGGCGGCGAGCGGTCCGGCAAGGGCGGCGGCCAGCACCGTGCGCAGACCCGTGCGCATCAACAGGCCGCGGCTACCGGGGCGCCCCTGGTCCTTGAACCGGGGATCGCGCGTCATGCGTGTCATGGAATTGGCCATTCATGCGTCTCGCATTTGGCATAAGTCATTGGGAGAGAGTTGGCGGCCCCAAAATCGCCGGATCAACGTCGCGACGATGCTACATCGCGACCGATTAACGCCGCGTTTACCAAACTCGCCCGAGCCACGGCATTTGTGTGGCCGAAGCAAGGCGGGAAAACACCCACACCTGCGCCGAAACCGCGGCTTGCCGAGGCTTCGACGGACGACTATTGTCCGGCGCTATCCAACCGCGCGAAGGCGGCAGGAAAACGGCAGAACTAGAGGAAGCCAGAATGTTCAAGGGATCTTACACCGCACTCGTGACACCGTTCCGCAATGGTTCGGTTGACGAGAAAGGTTTTCAGGATTTCGTGGACTGGCAGATAAAAGAGGGCTCCCATGGTCTCGTGCCGGTGGGAACCACGGGCGAGTCGCCGACCTTGTCCCACGATGAGCACAAGCGCGTGGTGAAGCTGTGCGTGGATGCGGCCGGTGGTCGCGTTCCGGTGATCGCGGGTGCCGGCTCGAACAACACCATCGAGGCGATCGAGCTTGCGCAGTCGGCCGAGGCATCGGGTGCCGACGGCGTGCTGGTGGTTACGCCCTACTACAACAAGCCCAATCAGGAAGGGCTTTACCAGCACTACAAGGCGATCAACGACGCCGTCTCCATTCCGATCATCATCTACAACATCCCGCCGCGTTCGGTGATCGACATGAACACGGAGACGATGAAGCGGTTGTTCGATGACTGTGAACACATCGTCGGCGTGAAGGATGCCACCGCCAACATCATGCGGGTCTCCGACCAGCGCGAGGCGATGGGGGCGGAGTTCAACCAGCTCTCGGGCGAGGACGGCACCGCGCTCGGCTACATGGCCCATGGCGGGCACGGCTGCATTTCGGTGACGGCCAACGTGGCGCCGAAGCTGTGCTCGGAGTTCCAGCAGGCCTGCCTGTCTGGCGATTTCGCCACGGCGCTGACCTATCAGGACCGGCTGATGCCGCTTCATCGCGCGATGTTCCTTGAACCGAGCCCGGGCGGGGCCAAATATGCTCTGTCGCTGATGGGCAAGATGGAAAACCGCCTGCGCCTGCCGCTGGTGCCCGTCACCGAGCCCACCCAGACGAAAATCCGCGAGGCGATGGTGCATGCGGGCCTGATCAACTGAGGCCCGGACTGAAGCGGGCGTTCCGCGCTTGCGCCGATCCGCTTGAGTTCACGAAATAATTGCGGGGCCGGGCACTCGTTTCGAGGTCCGGCCTCATGCGTCACGAAGGGTGATCGCGATGGCTGCGAAAAAGGCGAGCGAGCAGACGAACCGCAAGGTTGTCGCCGAAAACCGAAAGGCCCGGTTCAACTACGAGATCATGGACACGCTGGAGGCGGGGCTGGAGCTCACGGGCACCGAAGTCAAGTCGCTGCGCGCCGGCAAGAGCATGATAGCGGAGTCCTATGCCACCGATCAGGGTGGCCAGATCTATCTCATCAACAGCTTCATTCCGGAATACCTGCAGGGCAACCGCTTCAACCACGAACCCAAGCGCCCGCGCCGGCTTTTGCTGCACAAGCATGAGATCAACAAGTTGCTCGGAGCGGTTCAGAAAGACGGCATGACGCTGGTGCCGTTGAAGCTCTACTTCAACGATCGCGGCCGGGCGAAGCTGGAACTGGCCGTCGCGCGCGGCAAGAAGCTGCACGACAAGCGCGAGACGGAAAAGAAGCGCGACTGGGAGCGCGAAAAAGGCCGCCTGTTGCGGGAAAAGGGGTGATCGTGGCGAGCGTCGCAGAAATCAACGCCGAAGGCGCGCGGCTTGCCATCTGCTGCCCGAACTGCGCGCGGCTGCGCTATCTCAATATCGACCGGCTCGACCAGAAAGCGAGCCTCGAGGAGGTTGCCGCGGGCCTCAAGTGCACGCGATGCCTTGAGCCGGAAATCGAGGTGCGCGTCATGCGGCGTGACCCCAAGACCGGGTTCTGGCCGGCGGAGAGTGCACGCTAGGCGCGTGTCCCGGATGGGCCGCTTGTTCCAGGCTCTTGCCTGAACAGCCGGATTTCGCCTCAAAGTCCGTTCGTGCCGAATTTGTTGGACCGCGGGAAACCCGGGGGCGGCAGGCGGCCTGCCTGGGCGCGGTCGCCGCACCAGTCGGTCAACTCTTCCAGCGTGCGGGTGAAGCTGCGACCGGAGGAATTCACCCAGGTCAGCCCGTCGTCGGCCTTGAACACCACCGCATCGGAAATGCCGCCGTCGCGGTAACGCTGAAGGCGAACGCCGCGCCCGCGCGTCATCTCGCCCACCTGTTCCAGCGGGAACACCAAGAGCTTGCGGTTCATGCCGATGACGGCAATGCGGTCGCCGTCCGCCGGTACGCAGATCTTGGCTTCCTCGCTGGCCGAGACGTTCAGCACCTGCTTGCCCTTGCGGGTATTGGCGAGGACGTCGTCCTCGCCCACCACGAAGCCGCGCGCATCGGTCGCCGCCACCAGCAGCTTGCGGCCGGGCTTGTGCACGAACACGGCAACGATGTCCTGATCCTGGTCCATGTCGACCAGCAGGCGGATCGGCTCCCCCTGGCTGCGTCCGCCCGGCAGACGGTCGGGGGTCAGCGTAAAGAAACGGCCGCCGGTGGAGAACACAAGCAGCTTGTCCGTCGTCTCGGCCGGGAAGGCGAAGGCAAGGTCGTCGCCCTGCTTGAACGACAGAGTGGAGGTATCCTGGATGTGGCCCTTCATGGCCCGGATCCAGCCCTTTTGCGAGACGACAACCGTGATCGGCTCGCGCTCGATCATGGCGTTGTGGATTTCCTCCACGTCGATATCCGTGGCCTCGCCGAACTGCGTGCGGCGCTTGCCGAGTTCGGTTTCCGGGCCATAGTACTTGCGCACTGCGCGGATCTCGCCGGAAATCTGCTTCCATTGCAGTTCGTCGGAGGCGAGCAGCGCGTTCAGCTCGTCGCGCTCGGCCGACAGCTTGTCGTGCTCGCCGCGGATTTCCATCTCTTCCAGCTTGCGCAAGGAGCGCAGCCGCATGTTGAGGATGGCTTCCGCCTGAACGTCGGAGAGCTCGAACGCCTTCATCAACTCGCGTTTGGGCTCGTCCTCGTAGCGGATGATGCGGATCACTTCGTCGAGGTTGAGATAGGCGACGAGATAGCCAGCCAGCACCTCAAGCCGGTGCTCGATCTTCGCCAGCCGGTGCCGGGAGCGGCGGATCAGCACATCCTTGCGGTGCTCCAGCCACTCGGCGATGATTTCCTTCAGGCCCAGAACGTTCGGTACCTGGCCGCGCGAGAGCACGTTCATGTTGAGCGGGAAGCGGTTTTCAAGCTCGGTCAGCTTGAACAGCGAGGCCATCAGCAGCGCCGGGTCGACATTGCGCGAGCGCGGCTCCAGCACGACGCGAATGTCTTCCGCAGACTCGTCGCGAACATCGGCGAGCAGCGGCAGCCTGCGGGCGATCAGCAGTTCGGCGATCTTCTCGATCAGCTTCGACTTCTGCACCTGGTAGGGGATCTCGGTGACCACCACTACCCAGGTGCCGCGCCCGGTGTCTTCCTTTTCCCACTTGGCCTGCACGCGGAAGCCGCCGCGCCCGGTGCGGTATGCCTCCAGAATGGAGGCTGGATCCTCCACCAGAACGCCGCCGGTGGGAAAGTCCGGACCCTTGACGAACTCCACCAGTTTCTCGATCGGTGCGCCCGGGTGCTTGATGAGGTGCAGGGCGGCGTCGCAAACCTCCGCCACGTTGTGGGCGGGGATGGAGGTCGCCATGCCGACCGCGATGCCGGCGGAACCGTTGGCGAGCAGGTTGGGAAAGCCGCCCGGCAGCACGATCGGCTCCTGATCGAGACCGTCATAGGTCTCGCGGAAGTCGATGGCGTCCTCGTCGATGCCTTCGAGCAGCAGGCGGGCGGTCTCGGTCAGCCGCGCCTCGGTGTAACGCATGGCGGCCGCGCTATCGCCATCGATATTGCCGAAATTTCCCTGGCCCTCGGCGAGCGGATAGCGCTGGGAGAAATCCTGTGCCAGACGCACGAGGGCATCGTAGATCGCGCTGTCGCCGTGCGGGTGAAACTTACCCATCACGTCGCCGACGATGCGGGCGCACTTCTTGAAACCCTGGCCGGGGTCGAGTTTCAACAGCCGCATGGCATAGAGCAGTCGGCGATGCACCGGCTTCATGCCGTCGCGCACATCGGGCAGCGCACGGTGCATGATGGTGGAGAGCGCATAGGCAAGATAGCGCTCTTCCAGCGCTTCGCGCAGGTTGATCTGCTCGATGCCGTCCGGTCCTTCAGGACCCCCGGCGCCTCCTGGCGGAATCAGCTCGTTTCCCATGTGTTCTGGCTACCGCGCGGCGCCGAATCGCGCAAGACGGGAAAGCGCGGAAGGGGAGAGGAAGCGGCAAATCGCAAACGACTTGCCGCGAAGCTGCGCTACCCGCAGGCGCAATAGTAAAAATTTTGCGCTGGATTGAACATCAACCTGCAAAACCCTGTGCCACACATGCCGCCACAGGTCTTGGGGCCAGTCTGGTAACAAGACAACCGGATCTCCACGTCCGACGGTTCCAGTCTCAGTCTCTCCGACTCGGCCTTTCTGTAGTCTTCTTCCGTTCCGGGCATCCAGAACCACGTTCCGTCGATTTCCACGGCCTTGTAGCCAAATGGAGAAATCAGATCTTTCGTTTCGAAGAATTCCAGACCGCCCGGGGGCGGCGGGGCATCGTTAGCATCTCGAAAAGTTTCAATGGTCATAAGATATTCTCCAATATGAATATGACGTAAGGTAACTGAATAATTTCGAATATCAACCGTTTCGAGAACGCTGCGGATATCCGGGAGGGAGCGGTGTTTTCTAAGGTGCCAGCGCCCGCTTCATTGCGGTCACGAACGCCTCGCGCGATGTCGGCCATGGCAATTCGCGCGGACCGTAGACATGCCGGTCGAGGAAGAAACCCGTCAGGCGGAAGGCATCGCTCAGTTCTTCAAGGCTCGCGCTCGCGGGCTCGTTGGTGCCGTGCAGGCGGTGCAGGAAGGCCGGCAGGGGCAGAAGCTTGTCTGCATAGGGTGCGCCGGCCTCGCGGCTGACGGCGCGTCCCGATTTCGGCGACACCCAGATGAGATCATGCGTCACGCCCGTCGCGGCACAGGCCGAAAGATCGAGCCCGACACCCAGTTCGTTCAGCATTTCCAGCTCGAAGCGCACCAGCAGGGCGGCGGCGAGGCCGGCGTCGTCCATGTGCTCCAGCACCACCTGAAGGGCGGCGTAGAGGTTGGGGTGCGGGTCCCTTTCGGGCAGCAGGCGCAGCAGGGCCGCCAGCGTCTGCACGCCGTGGATGCCGATGGGCGTTTCCATCAGGGCGGCCGCCCTCAGTTCAAGGCCCTCTACCTGGAAATTGCCGAGATGGCCGTCGAGGCGCGCGCGCCATGTGAGGTGGACGGAATTGCCCGGCTGCAGGGTCGGCTGCATCTTGCGCGAGCGCCCGCCGCGCACCAGTCCCATATGCCGGCCGCGTGTCGCCGTCATGGCCTCCACAATCGCGGAGGTTTCGCCGTGTCTTCGTGTGCCAAGGATGATGGCGTCGTCGGTCCATTCCATGGGGTGAGACTAGACGATTCCGCGCGGGGCGAGGGGAGAATGAGCGGAGGGGCGAGGCGTGCGCGGATGGTGATGCATCGAACGCGGATCACCCCAAGCTCGATGTCATCCCCGCGCAGGCGGGGAACCAGTAAACGCCATGGTGTGAGGCCCGTGTCGGGAAAGCGCTGGTCCGTATTCGGGCATCCCGATTACTGGGGCCCGGCTCTCCGCCTCGCTGCGAACTCCACCCGCCCGTGCCAGTCGCCTAGCGCGGAAACTCCAGGCCCATTTCGCGATAGCGCTCGGGATCGTTGCCCCAGTTCTCGCGCACCTTGACGAACAGGAAAAGGTGGATCGGCCGTTCCGCCATCGCCGCGATGTCCTGTCGGGCGCCCTGGGAAATGGCCTTGATGGTCTGGCCGCCCTTGCCCAGCACGATCTTCTTCTGGCTCTCGCGTTCCACGTAGACCGTCTGTTCGACGCGGGCCGAGCCGTCCTTCAGTTCCTTCCACTGGGTGGTTTCAACCGTGGAGGCGTAGGGGATTTCCTGGTGGAGGCGCAGGAACAGCTTCTCGCGGGTGATCTCGGCCGCGATCATGCGAAGCGGCAGGTCGGAGATCTGGTCTTCCGGGTAGAGCCAGGGGCCCGTGGGCAATTCCTGGGCGAAATAGTTCAGAAGATCGTCGGCGCCATCGCCATCGAGCGCGGAAATCATGAAGGTGCGGTCGAAGCCGACCTCGGCATTGGCGCGGCTCGCCAGTGCCAGCAGTTCCTCGCGCTTGGTCAGGTCGATCTTGTTGAGGATCAGAACCTTGTGGCGCTTGAGTTCCGCCAGTCGCTTGAGGATCGGGGCGATCTCGTCGTCGATGCCTTTGCGCGCGTCGATCAGCAGGGCGACGATGTCGGCGCCTTCCGCACCGCCCCACGCGGTGTCGACCATCGCCCGGTCGAGACGGCGTTTTGGCGCGAAGATGCCGGGCGTGTCGACGAAGATGATCTGGGACGCCTCGTGCATCGCCACGCCGCGCATGATGGCGCGTGTCGTCTGCACCTTGTGGGTGACAATCGACAGCTTGGCGCCGACAAGGCGGTTCAGAAGCGTCGACTTGCCCGCATTGGGGGCGCCGATGAGGGCCACGAAGCCGGCGCGGGTTTCGGCCGGGGCGCCGGGTTCGGCGGTCTGGGATGATGTCACGGGCGTTTCAATCTCGTTTTCGCTTTCGTTCGCGCTCACTTGCCGCTCTCCGACCAGACGCCCTCGCGGCGCAGTACCTCTTCCGCGGCGGCCTGTTCCGCCAGCCGCTTGGAAGGTCCGGTGCCGGATCCGTTATCCATCCCGTCCACCGCCACCGTGACAGTGAAGAGCGGGGCGTGGTCCGGGCCGGAACGCTCGGCGATCTTGTAGTTGGGGGTGGCAAGGCCCTTGCCCTGTACCCATTCCTGCAATGTCGTCTTGGCGTCGCGCTGGTTGCCGCTCCAGGCCAGCATCCGGCCGCGCCAATGGTTGTCGATGAAACGGCGGGCGGCTTCCCAGCCGGCATCCCTGTAGAGCGCGCCCAGTACGGATTCGCACATGTCGGCGAGCAGCGCCACCTTGCTCCTGCCGCCCGACTGGGCTTCGCTCTCGCCGATCACCATCATCTCGCCAAGGCCCATTTCGGCCGCGACCTCGGCACAGGTCTCGCGCTTGACGAGGTGGTTCAGCCGGCGGGCCAGCTCGCCCTCTTCCGCTTTCGGATAGGTCTGGAACACCATGTCGGCAACGGCGAGGCCGAGGACGCGGTCGCCCAGGAATTCCAGCCGCTCGTAATTCTCCGTCGCACTGCGCGCCGAGGGCAGTGCGCTCGCATGCGTGAGCGCACGGATGATCAGCGAGCGGTCGGAGAATTCGTGTCCGAGTTCGCGTTCGAGCCGTTTCAGCGAAGTGGCGTTGTCACGTGCCATTCAATCCTCAAAGCGTCTTGAAAAGCCGGTCCCAGCGTACGGACCAGGGCCATTTCCAGAACATCCATGCCGGTTCGCCGTCCCTCACGGAGAAGAACAGGATCTCGGCCTTGCCGACGAAATTCTCAAGCGGAACGTAGCCCACACCGGAACCGTGGACGCGACTGTCGGCGGAATTGTCGCGGTTGTCGCCCATCATGAAGTAGTGCCCCTGTGGCACCTTGAACAGCTCGGTGTTGTCGGCCGCCCCGTTGGGGATGAGGTCGAGCGTGTCGTAGGACACGCCGTTGGGCAGCGTCTCGCGGTAGCGCGGTACGCGCTCGGTCTTGCCGTAGGCGTCGGTCTCGATGTAGTCGTCGATCCGCTCGCGCGGAACGATCTTGCCGTTGATGTAGAGCCGGTCGTCGATCATCTGCACCGTGTCGCCAGGCAGGCCGATCACGCGTTTGATGTAGTCGGTGGAATTGTCGCGCGGAAGCTTGAACACCGCGATGTCGCCGCGCTGCGGATCGCCTTCCCAGATGCGGCCGGAAAACGGTGCCAGGCCGAAGGGGAAGGAATACCGGCTGTAGCCGTAGCTGAACTTGGAGACGAACAGGTAGTCGCCGATCAGCAGCGTATCCTTCATCGATCCCGAGGGAATGTTGAAGGGCTGGAAGAGGAAGGTCCTGAGAACCAGGGCCAGCAGCAGCGCCTGGATGACGACCTTCACGGTTTCGCCCCAGCCGCCTTTCTGACTGTCTTTATCGCTCGCGTCGCTCATCGGGTCCTTCGCGTTCATGCTGCTTCGCGTCACTTCGTGCCATTGGGCCACGAAGCGGCGCGCGTCCACAGGTCGGCCCGGCTGAAGCGGGCGGCTTTTCATATCCTTGCCGGCGCGCCTTGTGGGGCACGCCAGGCATTTCAAATGCAGGGCCGGGCTGCTGTCGCCCGATGCCGTCCGGTCCCTATGCTGCGCATGTCCGGGGGGCGGAAAGCACCACATCTCCGGATGGCCGCCCCCGAAGGGCCGGCCTTGGCCCGAAGTCCCCACCCGGGATGTCAGGCGCGGGGAATCGGATCATGATTCCGCAAGACCATCATGCGCGAACGAGGGTCTTGATACCGGCTCCGGGAGTTGCGCGCAACGCGGGCGCTACGGATGACACATCATTTGTCCGGGTCAAGCGCGACAGGCCAATCCGCCGGCCAGGCGGAAATCACGACAAAGGCCTGCGCAAGCGGATAGTCGTCGGTGATGGTAATGTCGATGCGGGCGGCGAAGCCTTCCGGCACCATGCGCGCCAGCCGCGCCTCCGCCTTGCCGTTGAGCGCCACCGTCGGCTGGCCGGATTTCAGGTTCACCACGCCCATTTCCTGCCAGCGAATGCCGCGAATGCCGGTGCCCAGCGCCTTTGAGGTCGCTTCCTTGGCGGCGAACCGTTTGGCATAGGAAGCCGCGCGTTCCTTTCGCCGCTCCGAGCGCGCGCGCTCGATCTCGGTGAAAACGCGATGGGTGAAGCGTTCGCCGAAGCGTTCCAGCGTCCGCTCGATCCGGCGGATGTCGATCAGGTCGGAGCCGATGCCGATGATCATGCCGCCGGCGTCGCTCCGCGCGCGGCATCCATCAGCCGGCGCATCCCGGCAATCGCACCTTCCAGCCCGACGAAGATCGCCTCGCCGATCAGAAAATGGCCGATGTTGAGTTCGCGGATCTCGGAGATACGGGCGATGTCGGCGACCGTGTCGTAGGTCAGCCCGTGGCCTGCATGCACCTCCAGTCCGATATGCGCGGCATGGCGGACGGCTTCGCGCACACGCTCCAGCTGAGCGGCGCGGGCCTGTTCATTGCCCTCAAGCGCCGCCTCGCAATAGGCGCCGGTATGAAGTTCCACGACGGGTGCTCCCAGCGCGCGGGCGGCGTCGATCTGGCGGACGTCCGGCTCGATGAACAGCGAGACCCGGATATCGGCCTCGTAGAGCGCCTCGACGATCGGCTGCAGCGAGGTGAACCCGCCCTCGGCATCAAGCCCACCCTCCGTCGTGCGCTCTTCGCGCCGTTCGGGCACGAGGCAGGCGGCGTGCGGGCGTGTTCGCAGGGCGATGTCGCGCATTTCGGGCGTCGCTGCCATTTCCAGATTGAGCGGAATGGCGAGCTTCTGCTTGAGCGCGGCGATGTCTTCGTCGCGGATGTGGCGGCGGTCTTCGCGCAGATGTGCGGTGATGCCGTCGGCCCCGGCGGCTTCGGCGGCAAGCGCGGCGCGCAGCGGGTCGGGATGCGGGCCTCCGCGCGCATTGCGGACCGTGGCGACGTGGTCGATGTTCACGCCCAGGCGCAGACGCATGGTCATGAGGTCTTCTCCAGTGAGCTCGGATCCATCGTTCCCGGGTGGACTTCCCGGGGCTCGGCGCGCGTTGCCTCGCGGCGTGCGGAGAGCTTTTCGCGGCGCGTCGCCTGATAGGTGCGTACCATACCGTAGACGATGAAATAAGCGATAGTGCCCGCGATGAAGCCGAGCGGAATGGCGCCGACAAGCATCGGCTTGAAAATCGGCCAGATCGCGTCGAGCGACTGGTGGAGCAGGTCGAGCTTCAGCGGGTGATGGCCGCGTGTGGCCGGGTCATGGCCAAGCAGCACATGACCAAGCCGGTAGGTCGATGCCCAGATGAAGGGAAAGGTGAGGGGATTGCCGACCGCGGTGCCCAGCGCGGAGGCCAGCATGTTGCCGCCGATCACGAAGGCGACGAAGAAGGCCAACAGAAAGTGAAAGCCGACGAAGGGGGTGAAGGAGGCGAAGGCTCCGGCCGCAAAGCCCAGTGCCACCGCGTGCGGGCTCGCCGTCAGACGGAGCACGCGCTTGGCGAAATACCTGGCCGAGCGGGAAAAGCTGTGGCGCGGCCACAGTGCGATGCGGACCCTTTCGAGCCAATGAGGAGGATTGCGACGCTGGAACAGCATTTTTTACTCGGCCGGTATCGGCATTGAACGCGTGACGCCCCCGCAAGGGCCTTTCGCGGATGTGAGCATCCAGATCAACTCAGGCAAGCCCGCGGCTGCCCGGTTTGACCGCGGGAAGGGCCGCGAGCTCCGGCGGCAGAGCATCGGCCGGATAGGCGGGCACCTTGTATTCGGCGAGCGCGATCAGCGGAACACCACAATCGGCCTCGCCAGCCGAGCGGTCGATCAGGCAGGCGCAGCCGACGACAACGGCGCCCATGGCCCTCAGCGCGTTCACAGTCTCGCGTGACGACAGGCCGGTGGATACGATGTCCTCTACCACGATCACCCGCGCCCCCTTTTCCAGGTTGAACCGGCGCAGCCGCAATTCGCCGCCCTCGCGCTCCACCCACATCGCCGGCACGCCCAGATGGCGGGCGGTTTCGTAGCCGGGAATGATGCCGCCCAAAGCGGGCGAAACGATGTAGTCGATCGGCCCGAGATTCGCCGCACGGATGCGTTCGGCCAGCGCCTTGCACAGGATCTCCGTGCGCTCCGGATACTGGAAGACCCGCGCCTTTTGCAGGAAAACCGGACTTCTGAGGCCCGAGGACAAGATGAAATGGCCCTCAAGAATGGCACCTGATTCCCGGAAAACGGCCAGAACCTCGTCCTTCGTCATGTCTTCCTTTCCCTGTGCCACCACGCGGGGCTGTCAGCAGGTCTTCAGTTGTTCACACGCTGCGCTCCGGACACCACGGAGGCTCCGCGCAGCTGGTTGATGATACGATTAAGATGTTTCAGATCCCATACTTCGAGATCGATTGTCATCTCATGAAAATCGGCGGCGCGGCGTTTCATCTTGATATTGTCGATATTGCCGTCGTTGGCGCTGATGATCCGGGCGATTTCGGCAAGCGAGCCGGGCTCGTTGATTGCCGCGACCGCCACACGGGCGGGAAAGCGCTCGGCCTGTTCGCTGTCGACGTCCCAGCGTACGTCGAGCCATTGGTCGTAGTCGTCGAAATCCCTGAGGGTCTTGGAATGGATCGGATAGATCGTGATGCCTTCTCCGGGCGTCAGGATGCCGACAATACGATCTCCCGGCACCGCCCCGCCATCAGGTGCAAATCGGATGGGAAGATTGCCCTTGAGACCGCGTATCGGCAGGGACGCGGTTTCCTGGGCCGAGCCCGCCGGCACGCGGAACTTCAGCCCCGTGCCGCCCTCCAGGTCGAACCACCCGTCCTCGCGCGCCATCTCCGGTGACGTCGCCCGCTCGGTGCCGATCTGTTCGTGATGGGCCTCCTCGTGGGTCGGGTCGATGACGTTGAGGACGTCGGCGGCGTGAATGTCGCTGCGCCCGACGGCGGCCATCAGATCCGTGACGGAGCCCTGCGAGAAGCGCAACAGCACGGGAGCGAGCACCTGGTCGTTCAGTTCCAGCCCGCGCCGTTCGAAGCCGCGCTGGAGGATCAGCCGGCCGAGCGTCGCGTACTTGTCGCGCTGGGCCTCGCGGATGGCACGGCGGATGGCGGCGCGCGCCTTGCCGGTTACCGCGATGGTGAGCCAGTCCTCGGTGGGCTTCTGGGCGCCGGAACGGATGATCTCGACCTCGTCGCCGTTTTTCAGCACCGTCACCAGCGGCACGATCTGGCCGTTGATCTTGCAGCCGACCGTGGTATTGCCGATGTCGGTGTGGACCGCGTAGGCGAAGTCGATCGGCGTCGCACGGCGCGGCAGCGCGATCAGCCGGCCCTTCGGCGTGAAGCAGAAGACCTGGTCGTGGAAGAGTTCGAGCTTGGTGTTTTCAAGGAATTCTTCCGGCGTGTCGCCCTGCGAAAGCATGTCGATGGTCTGGCGCAGCCAATCGTAGGCGCGCGATTCATCGGCAAGCCGTGCGATGTTGCGGCCACCCTTGATGCCATCCTTGTAAAGCGCGTGCGCGGCAATGCCGTATTCGGCGACGCTGTCCATTCCCTTTGTGCGGATCTGGAGTTCGACGCGCTGGCGCGATGGGCCGACGACGGTCGTGTGGATGGAGCGGTAGTCGTTCTGTTTCGGCGTCGAGATGTAGTCCTTGAAGCGGCCCGGCACGCTCGGCCAGGCGGTGTGGACCACACCGAGCACCGCGTAGCAGGTCTCCAGATCGTCAACCACGACGCGGAAGCCGTAGATGTCGGAGAGCTGCTCGAAGCCGATCGATTTCTGCTCCATCTTGCGGAAGATGGAGTAGGGGCGCTTCATCCGGCCGCGCACGGTGGCGTTGATATGGCGCTCCGCCAGCCGCTCGGTCAGGTCGCGTTCGATGCCGCCGATGAGTTCGGTGTTCTTTTCGCGCAAGCTTGCCAGCCGCTCGGTGATGGTCTGGAAGGCTTCCGGATTGATGGTCTGGAAGGCCAGTTCTTCCAGCTCGTTGCGCAGGTCCTGCATGCCCATGCGGCCGGCGAGCGGCGCATAGATTTCCATCGTTTCTTCCGCGATACGCTTGCGGCGCTCGTCTTCCTTGACGAAATGCAGCGTGCGCATGTTGTGCAGCCGGTCGGCGAGTTTGACCAGTAGAACGCGCACGTCGTCGGCGATCGCCAGCAGCAGCTTGCGGAAGTTCTCTGCCTGCTTGGCTTGGCGCGAGACGAGGTCGAGCCGGCTGATCTTGGTCAGCCCGTCAACGAGCTTGCCGATCTCTTCGCCGAAGACCGTGTCGATCTCGGTGCGGGTTGCGTCCGTGTCCTCGATCGTGTCGTGCAGCAGGGCGACGGCGATGGTGGCGTCGTCCAGTCGGAGATCGGTCAGGATCGCGGCGACTTCGAGCGGATGGGAGAAATAGGGGTCGCCCGAGGCGCGCATCTGGGTGCCGTGCTTCTGCATGGCATAGACGTAGGCCTTGTTGAGCAGCGCCTCATCGGTGGTCGGGTTGTAGCGGTTGACCCGTTCGACGAGTTCGTATTGGCGCATCATGGCGGTGGCGACGCATTCCTGAAGCTGGCCCCGCGAGGGCCGATTTCGGACAAACAGACGAGGGACCTTACCTCAGATAAGTTACCCGTCTGCGAAGCGCCAGAGCGCGCCGCAACCGGTGATGCGGAGCGAACTTTCCACCGTCGGGCTATCCGGCAAGAAACCCGACCACGCGAAAGGGCGGGCGATGATCAAAAGGGCGGTGCGCATGATGCGCGCCCGCCCTCGTGATACAGGTTCGTTACAAGCGCACGGCAGGCGCTCGTTACGTGGGCGCGCGGAACGCACGAGGCGCACCGCTGCCGATCTCAATAATCGTCGTTGCGATCGGGCGGAACCAGGCCTTCCAGGCCCTTGAGCAGATCCTCTTCCGACATGCGGTCGAACTCGACCGGCGGCTCGGAGGAATCGCCCGTCTGCATGGCGGAGGAGGCGCTCGGCACCATCGGAACGGCTTCCGGTTCCGGCTCGTCGACTTCGACGTATTTCTGCAGCGAGTGGATCAGGTCTTCCTTCAGGTCTTCGGGGCTGACGGTCTGATCGGCGATTTCGCGCAGCGCGACGACGGGGTTCTTGTCGTTGTCGCGGTCAATGGTCAGCGGCGAGCCGGAGGCAATCATCCGGGCCCGATGGCTGGCCAGAAGCACCAGATCGAAGCGGTTGTCGACCTTGTCGATGCAGTCTTCGACAGTCACACGCGCCATTGCAGGTCTCCAGTCGCGGGTCGCGAATGGCGCAATTGCGCCAATTCCGGCCCGATGTCTCGTTGGCGCGCGATGTTTCGCGATGTCTGCGGGCCTCACGGTCATTCCCGAAGAGGGCCGGACGCTCTTTCGCGCGCATGGGATTGAACTCGCCTTATTAGGGTTTTCGTCCCGCAAATGCAAGGGTTCGCGGTGAGGTTCAACGCATCGCGTTCGCACATCCACCTCCGGTCACGCAGAGGGACCGGCCGGCGGCGGCGGGGCGGCGGAATAGCGGCTGTGCGAGGTGTCCGTTCGGATATACGTTCGGGTTCAGACTTCAAGTCGAATGGTCTCGTGGCGAAACGCTTGGGGTAACCTTCCCGCTCAGCCGAAATTTGTCTTGAAGGTCAAAGTTTTTCGGAAAATTTCGGATGTGATCCTTAATTCGTACAAAATCTGTAGTCGTACTGTGTTCTTGCGTACGATTATATTTTATATTAGAGACGCAAAAAACGAAGTTGGTCGCATTGGCTCGGGCTCCGTGCCTCATTTTTAGTGCTCATTACGCCTCTGGTTCGGGGTTTCGCAGCCGATCGGCCTCATTCTTATCTGTGCACATGGCAAGTCCAAACCCATAGAAGAAAAGAGAATAAAGATGTTTGACCCGCGCGAGAAGGTTGCGCTGTTTATTGACGGTGCGAATCTTTACGCAACCGCAAAATCCCTCGGCTTCGACATCGACTACAAGCGGTTGCTGAAAGAATTTCAGGGCAAGGGATATCTGATGAGAGCGTATTATTATACGGCTCTCGTTGAGGATCAGGAGTATTCGTCGATCCGCCCGCTCATCGACTGGCTTGATTATAACGGTTACAAAGTCGTTACAAAGCCTGTCAAAGAATTCATCGATGCTTCCGGCCGCCGCAAGATCAAGGGCAGCATGGATATCGAGCTTGCAGTCGATGCCATGGAAATGGCGGAGTATGTCGATCACCTGGTGCTGTTTTCCGGCGACGGCGACTTCCGATCGCTGGTGGAAGCGGTTCAGCGGCGTGGCCGCAAGGTTTCGGTCGTCTCCACCTTGCAGACCCAGCCGCCGATGATCGCCGACGACCTGCGCCGTCAGGCCGACCACTTCATCGATCTCAACACGCTGGCCAACAAGATCGGCCGCGATCCGGCCGAACGCCAGCAGCGGCAGGCCGAGCGCGAGCGCGAAGAAGAATTCGACGATCTGTAAGCCGGTTTCCGGTCCCGGCCGCGCTCTGTACCACCAAGCCGGGCCGGTGCCAGCATGTTGAATTCGAAGACAAATCGCGCCAAGGCATACAGAAAGGCCGGGTTCCAGGACCCGGCCTTTTGCTTTTTTTCCGAACGCCTTTGCCCGCGTGTCCCTAGCCCGGGGCCGGGCGTCCGGTTGCATGCTGAGGCGGTCTCCGCCGTGTGGCTGGTCCGGTGTGGTTTCAGGTCGCTGCCCTTCGCGCGCAGGCGGGGACACGTCTTCCGCATGGGGGGATATCTTTCGCGCAAGTGAAGCGGCCGTTTTGTCCGTCAATGCCGCACGAAATGAAAAAATGTATTTCTGACAACAGCTTGACGCCGTTTTTATGCCGTTTTCGAATTCGTTTCGAATTTCGCTCGGTTTTCAATGAAAAGCGGCCTTTCGATTAGAAAATGCGAAAAGTGCGCAAAAGCGGGCAAGGGGGGCGATGTCGTCGTGCCGTGGCCTGGTCGCAGGGCGCGTCGACGGCGATTTATCCCCGCGGTTTTTCCTCGGCTGCCGGCCGGGTCCGCCCGCCGCACCGCGAGGCGGGCGGTTCTGGGGTAATGTGGCGAAACCGGGTGCGCGATTCGGATCGCACACCGGTTCCCGCGCTTCACCGATACGCCACGAGCATCCCGTTTCCATGATCAATGCCACCGACCCGGACCGCGACTGTCCCTTCTGCCCGCGCCTTGCCGAATTTCGAGACGAATGGCGCGCGCGGGAGCCGGACTGGTTCAATGCGCCGGTGCCGAGCTTTCTGCCGCGCGGCGGTGCGGGAGCGGTTCGGCTGCTGGTCGTCGGTCTCGCACCGGGCCTGCGCGGTGCCAACAAGTCGGGCCGGCCCTTCACGGGCGACTATGCCGGCGACCTCCTTTACGAGACGCTCGCCGCTTACGGCTTCTCATGCGGCACGTTCAAGGCGCGGCCCGATGACGGGCTGGAGCTTGAGGGCGCCGCGATAACCAATGCGGTGCGCTGCGTGCCGCCGCAAAACAAGCCGACGGGGCCGGAAATCAAGGCCTGCCGGCCGTTCCTGGTCAACACGCTCGGCTCCATGGAGAACCTCTCGGCGATCCTGGCGCTCGGCCGGGTGGCGCACGAGACGGTGCTGACGACGCTGGAAAAGCGCCGCGCGGCGTACCCCTTCAGCCATGGCGGGGTTCACGATCTCGGCCGCTACACGCTTTTCGACAGCTACCACTGCTCGCGCTACAACACGAATACGGGGCGTTTGACGCCCGAGATGTTTCGCGACGTCTTCGACAAGATCGCCGCGCATCTGGGGTGAGGCGAAGCGGCGTGGATGTACCTTGATACGCGCGGAAACCGGCCGCCGCTCAGCTGCCGTTGGTTCTGATCCAGCCCTGCGGACCCAGATGCTCCTGCGGCTGGAAGCGGGTCTTGTATTCCATCTTTTTCGAACCCGGCACCCAGTAGCCGAGATAGACGTAGGGCAGACCCATTCGCCGTGCGCGCTCGATATGGTCGAGGATCAGGTAGGTGCCGAACGAGAAGTGCCGGATCTCGGTATCGAAAAACGAATAGACCATCGACAGCCCGTCCGAGAGCACGTCGGTGAGGGCCGCGGCCACCAGCGGGCCCTCGCCGCGATCCTCCTCGGCAAGATCGGGTCTGTTTCCGGCGCGGCGGCGGTATTCGATGACAAGCGTATCGACATGGGTGTCTTCGATCATCAACGCATAGTCGAGCAGCCGCATGTCGGCCATGCCGCCGTCGCCGTGGCGGGTGGCGAGATAGGTGCGAAAGAGATCGTACTGTTCGGTCGAGGGGGTGGGCGGCCCTTGCCGGCCGACATAGGCGCTGCCGGCATTGCGCACCCGGCGCAGCGAGCGGGTGTAGTCGAACTCGTCGACCAGAATGCGCACCGAGGTGCAGGCGCGGCACGTATCGCAGGCGGGCCGGTAGGCGATGTTCTGTGAACGGCGGAAGCCGCCGTGGGTCAGCACGTCATTGAGAAAACCCGCACGCTCGCCCACAAGGTGGGTGAACACCTTGCGTTCCTCCTGATCCGGCAGATAGGGGCAGGGCGCCGGCGCCGTCAGGTAGAATTGCGGATTGTCCGTAATGGGCTTCGTCATGCCCCAAGCCTCGCACCGGAACCAGCTCTTGAAAATTGGCTATGTTGTCGCTCGAATGTTCTCGTAAGGGTATGAACCGGAACGAGAAAATTCAACATGCGGAAAATGCGCAGGCCACGCCGCCAGAAACGTCGCATCCGCCTGTGAGATCCTTCAGGTCAAAATCCATAATACCACGGCGCCAGCAACGAGAAAGACAGCCAAATGATCAAGACGAGCGGCGTTCCCGCGCGCAGGAAGTCGGAAAAGCGATAGTGGCCCGGCCCCATCACGATCAGGTTGGTCTGATAGCCGATGGGGGTGGCGAAGGAGCAGTTGGCGGCGAAGATCAGGCACGTCACGAAGGCGTTGACGTCGACGCCGGTGCGCGCGGCCATGTTGACGGCGATGGGGGCGAACAGCACGGCGGTGGCGTTGTTCGACAGGACGTTGGTGAGCGCGGCGATCAGCAGGAACAGCATGGAGAGGATGACGGCGGGCGGCTGGCCGGCCATGGCGGTCATCAGCGCTTCGGCCACCGCCTGCGCGCCGCCGGTGCGCTCCAGCGCGGTCGCCGCGGCGAGGGAGGCGCCGATCAGCATGAAGATACGGCTGTCGAGCGCACGCAGCGCCTGGCGCACATTGAGACAGCCCGACAGCATCATCGTCAGCGCGCCGGTGATCGCGGCGGTGACGATGGGCACCATGCCGCTGGCGGCGATGGCCACGACAGCGACGAAGATCAAGAGTGCGCGCGGCGCATAGCGGCGCTTGGGCACTTCGGCGGTGGACCAGTCCATCAGCAGCACGTCGCGGTTGCCGCGCAGGGACTGGATGTCTTCATGGACGCCGGCGAGCAGCAGCACGTCGCCGGCCTCCAGACGGATGTCGGTCATCGCCATGCGCGGCATGCGGCTGCGGCGCTGGAGGCCCATCACGACGCAGTTCGATTCCGCCTTCAGGCTGGACTGTGTGGTGGTACGCCCGATCATGCGTGAGCCCGGCGCCACGACCGCTTCGGCCAGCGACACCGCGCCATCGGTGATCGAGCGGTCCTCGTCGTCCGCCTCGCCATGATCGGAGCGCATGATCGGCTGGCGCAGCGACAGCGCCTTGGTCAGCGCCTGGCGGGTGGCGGCGACGATGACCGTATCGCCCGGCTGCAGCTCCACCCCCTCGAATGGCGGCAGGAACGGCTTTTCGCCGCGCTGCACGAGGCGCACCGTCATGTCGCGCAGCGTCGGGAACATGCCCTTGACGGAGCGCGCGCCCACCAGCGGATGATTGTAGGTGACCGGGATCTGGGCGATGAACTGCTTGCCGCCCGCCGGGCCCTGAATCTCGTCGGCCATCGTCTTTCGCGGCTTCAGCAGCCGCGGCATGACGAAGATGATGTAGAGCGACCCGATGAAGGCGAGAAGCCCACCAAGCGGCGTGAACGAGAAGAAGCCGATCGAAACGTGGCTCACCCGGCCCGCGACATCGGCCACCAGCAGGTTGGTCGAGGAGCCGATCAGCGTGGTCATGCCGCCCAGTATGGCGATGAAGGAGAGCGGCATCAGCACGCGCGCGGCCGACGTGCCGGCGGCGGCGGCGACGGCCGCAAGGACGGGAAGGAACATCACCACGACGGGCGTGTTGTTGAGAAAGGCGGAGATGGCGGCGACGCCGATGAGGATCGGCGTGACGGGGGCCAGCCGCAACCTGCGGAAGGTACGCAGGACGATCTGTGTCGGCTTGTCGAGCGCATCGGTGTGAAACAGCGCCTGACCGACGACGAGCAGCGCCATGATGGTGATGAGCGCCGGATTGGCGAAGCCCATCAGCAGTTCCGTCGGCCCCAGCTGGCCATTGGGGCCTGCCAGGGGAAAGGCGGTGAAGATGAGCACGAAGGCGACGACCGACCCGAGCGCCGTCAGCTCGATCGGAAAACGCTCCCATGCATAAAGCAGAATCGTTGCCGCGATCACCGCGAAGGTGAGCGCCATCTGGATATCGGCAACCGTCATTCGTCGCCCGCTCGCAATTGATTCCCCTGACCTTATACCATCAAGCGGCCAGCGCACCGGCGGCGGATCGTCCTCCGCCTTTGACAGGCGAACGGGCGACGCCCCAGTGTTTCGCGACGTCACAGCGCGCTGGCGCGATCTCGATGGCGTGCCGGAAGCCGAGCCCCTACGGGTTTCTGCCGACCGTGTTCAATCAGACACGGGTAGCGGCTTCAAAAGCCCGGCGCAAGCGCTGGTCAGAAAGTGCGGGCAAGTGCGCTCGAGTTGACGACGACGCCATCGACGATGATGTCGTGCAGCAGGCGTTTCTTGTTGGAGAAAAGCGAGACCAGCAGGACGAGCGGCGTGATCATGGTGAAGGACACCCAGAACAGCACCACATGGGCGATGGCGAGAAGCGGCGTCGGACGGCGGCCGTCGACGAGGCGCAGCTCGATGCCGAAGGCACGCATGCCCGGTGTAGCGGAGAACGGGCCGCCGAGCGTGAAGGCGGAATAGAGGATCGCCACGCCCTGCCACAGGAAGGCGTAGGCGAGCCAGCCAAGCCCGAGGGTGAAGATACCGAGGAAGAACACCGCGATGCCGGCCATGAAGGTGAGGATGGCGATGGCGATCACATCGATCATGAAAGCGAAGATGCGCTTCGTGCGCACGCCTTCGAAGAGCGCCATGTGCTCCAGCGGATCACGGTCGTAAAGCGCGTTGGTTTCGATGGTGCTCATGGTCGGCGCGTCCTCGTGTGGCGGTTACCCAAGGAAATTGGGGTGCCGTCGCGGTGTTTTCAATCCGGGGGGCAATTCAGGCTATGCGGACTGCCGACGCGAGGTCGGAACGGCGGTGTGGTTTCATCATTGGCCGCACGCCTGTCCCTTTGTCGCTCCCGCGGTCCTTCTTCCGTCATTGCCCGGCTTTGTCCGGGCAATGACGGTGGCGCGATGGCATGCGCGGGGAGAGGCGGCCCGGGGGCGGCGAACGGAAGCGCCCTCAGTCCGCCGTCTCGGCCGCCGCCACGCGCTTGACGTGGTAGCCGCGGCCTTCGAGCGCGGCGATGATCTCTTCCGCGTGGGCGTTGTCGCGGGTTTCCATCGTGACGTCCAGAATGGCGCCCTTGGCCGGCACGTCGAGGAACAGGCGATGGTGGGCGACCTCGACGACGTTGCCGTCCATCTGGCCGATAAGCGAAGTGATCTCGCCCAGAACGCCCGGCCGGTCCGGAATGCCCATGCGGATCGCCACCATGCGGCCCTCGCGGGCGAGCTCGCGCACGATGATGGAGGCGAGCAGGCGCGGATCGATGTTGCCGCCGCACAGGACGAGGCCGACCCGCTTGCCCCTGAAGCGCTCCGGCTCCTGCAGCAGCGCGGCAAGGCCGGCAGCACCCGCGCCTTCGGCCACCGTTTTCTGCAACGCCAGAAAGGCGTTGACGGCGCGCTCGATGGCCGCTTCCTCCACCAGCACGATGTCGTCGACCAGGCGTTCGGCGATCTGGCTTGTGAGCGCGCCGACGTTCTTGACCGCGATGCCCTCGGCCAGCGTGTTGCCGCCGCAGCGCGATTCCTCGCCGTTGAGCATCGCGTGCATGGATGGGTAAAGTGCCGCCTCCACACCGATGATCGCGATCTCGGGGGCCAGCGCCTTGGCAGCGACGGCGATGCCGGAGATGAGCCCGCCGCCGCCGATCGGCACCACCAGACAGTCGAGCGAGACGCCCGCCTCGCGGGTCTTTTCCAGGATCTCCAGCGCGATGGTGCCCTGGCCGGCGATGACGCGGACATCGTCATAGGGGTGGACAAGGGTGAGATCGCGCTCGCGGATGAGGCGTTCGACCTCGATCTGCGCATCCGCGATGGTCTCGCCGGCGAGCACGACGCTGGCGCCATAGGAGCGGGTGGCGGCGACCTTCACGTGCGGGGTCGTCTTGGGCATGACGATGGTGGCCGGAATGCCGAGCCGCGAGGCGTGGTAGGCGACGGCTTGCGCGTGGTTGCCGGCCGACATGGCGATGACGCCGCGTGCGCGCTCTTCCTCGGTGAGCGAGAGAAGCTTCACCAGCGCGCCGCGCTCCTTGAAGGAGTTGACGTATTGCTGGTTTTCGAACTTCACCCAGACATCCGCACCGGTGAGGCGCGACAGGCTGGGGGCCGGCAGGAAGGGGGTGCGCACCACCTGCCCCTCGATCAGCCGCGCCGCCTCCTTGATGTCGGCAAGGGTGACGGGAAGAGCGGAGGAACTTGCATCGAGCGGCATGATGGCACCGGAGGTGGTTTGGGAATGATCCCGCGATGTGCACCCGTTTGCGCCGGTTGGCAAGCTGGGGGGAGTGATCAGGCGGAGACGAGGCTCGCGAGCGTACTGGCGACCATCAGGATGGCGAGCGTCACGTTGATGGCGCGAAAGAGTCGCGGCATGCGCATGAACCGCGTCAGCAGCCGGCCGCCGATCATCCAGCAGAAGTTCATGGCGCCGCCGAGAAGGAAGAACGTGAGCCAGATCACGAGCGCATCGGCACCGTAGCGATCGGGCACGGTGAACTGCGAGATGGCGGCGACCTGCATGGCATACGCTTTTGGATTGAGCGGATGGATCCAGAACCCGCGCAGGAACCCGGGGGCGGCGCGGGCGCTCGTGACGTCGGGCGTGGCCGGGCCGGCCGTAGCGACCAGCCAGGCGAGATAGAGAATGTAGGCGATGCAGGCGATCTTCAGCGCACCCCAGACAAGCGGAAGCCCGGCAACCAGCGCCAGAAGACCGAGGGCGGCGAGCCAGTAGGTCATCGCGAAGCCCGCCAACGTGCCGAGGAAGAAGGGGACCGTGCGGGCGATGCCGTGGGTGCCGGAAAGGGCGACGAGGGCCATGTTGGCCGGCCCCGGCGTACCCGTCAGCGCCATCACATAGAGGCAAAGGAGGCCGAACCGGTCAGCCGGCATCAATGCGGGCAGGAGGTCGTGGACGGACATGACGGGCGATCCCACGGGTGGGCAGCTGTTGTAGGTGGGTGAAAAGACTTATTGGATCATATGGTTGAATGGAATTGTTGGGATTTTGATTCCGGTGTTGGAGGGTTCGAGGGCCGATCCCGTGGACGCGGACAAGCGGCCCACCCTTCGAGACGCCGTCTTGCGACGGCTCCTCAGGATGGGCCGCAAAGGATGGGCAACAGACGCCGAACGTCCCGCCCTTCAAAGCCCCTTGGCGAGCTGCTTGGCGATCTTCGGGGCGAAGTAGGTGAGGATGCCGTCGGCGCCGGCGCGCTTGAAGGCGACCAGGCTTTCCACCATCGCCTTGTCGAAATCGAGCCAGCCGTTCTGGGCGGCCGCGCAGATCATCGCGTATTCGCCGGACACCTGGTAGGCGTAGGTCGGCACCGCGAACGCGTCCTTCAGACGGCGCACCACGTCGAGATAGGGCAGGCCCGGCTTGACCATGATCATGTCGGCGCCCTCGTCGAGATCGAGCCCCGCTTCCACGATCGCCTCGTCGGAATTGTGGTAGTCCATCTGGTAGGTGCGCTTGTCGCCCTTCAGGCACGCGTTGGTGCCGATGGCATCGCGGAAGGGCCCATAGAAGGCCGAGGCGTACTTGGCCGAGTAGGCCATGATCTGGATATCCTGGAAGCCGACCGCATCAAGCCCTGCGCGGATGGCGCCGACGCGGCCGTCCATCATGTCCGACGGCGCGATGACATCGGCGCCGGCCTCCGCCTGGTTGATCGCCTGGGCGACCAGCACGCGCACCGTCTCGTCGTTGAGGATGGTTTCGCCTTCCAGCAGCCCGTCGTGGCCGTGGCTGGTGTAGGGGTCGAGCGCGACATCGGTGACAAGGCCGATATGCGGCACTTCCCTTTTGATGGCGCGGCAGGCGCGGCAGACCAGATTGTCGGGATCGAGCGACTGCGAACCGGTTTCATCTCGCAAGGCGTCGTCCGTATAGGGAAACAGCGCCAGCGCCGGAATGCCGAGGGAGGCGGCAAGGGCCGCCTCGCGCACCGCCTCGTCGACGGACAGACGGTAGCAGTCCGGCATGGAGGCAACCGGTTCGCGGCGCTTCTCGCCGTCGATGACGAAGATTGGCCAGATCAGGTCGTCGACGGTCAGCGTGTTCTCGCGCACCAGCCGGCGCGACCAGTCGGCGCGGCGGTTGCGTCGCATCCGCTTGCCACCCAGGATCCCGCTCATGTCAATCTCGGGCATGGGGCGGCGCTTGCGCGGTTCGACGTTCATTCTCTGGCTCCAATATTCGGCGTGTCTCTCCCAGTGAGGCATGGTGTAGCACCATGACGCGGGTGGGGGAATGGGGTCGGCACATGGGCGCAGGCACCTGCGCCGCATCCTTGTTGCGGTTCTTGGCGCCCTCCACCGTCATCCCCTGGCGCAGTCCGGGCCCTGGCGCAGTCCGGGCAATGACGGTGGAGAGATCGCGGGGCACCCGTTGCTCCCGTTCCTTCCTCCTTCTTGTCCGATTGACGCTTCCCGCTCCGCCCGATATCCCGATTGCCGACAGAAAAGACCATCGATCCGGCGGGGAGGCCGGTACGGGGAGGAGACGGGATGGATTTTGCCCTGAGCGAGGAGCAGCGCGCCTTTCAGGAAATGGCCGCCGATTTCGCGCGTGAGGAAATGGAGCCTCATGCGCGCGAGTGGGACGAGGCGTCGTTCTTTCCCGTCGAGACGCTGCGCAAGGCGGCATCATTGGGTTTCGGTGGCATCTATGTGGGCGAGGATGTCGGCGGCTCCGGACTTTCCCGGCTCGATGCGGCGGTGATCTTCGAGGAGCTGGCCAAGGGTTGCACCTCGACGGCCGCCTATATCTCCATCCACAACATGGCCGCCTGGATGATCGACCGCTTCGGCAGTGACGAACAGCGCCGGCGATTCCTGCCGAAGCTTTGCACGATGGAGCATTTCGCCGCCTACTGCCTGACCGAGCCGGGCTCGGGATCGGATGCGGCGGCGCTGCGCACCAAGGCCGTGCGCGACGGCGATGCTTACGTTCTCAACGGCTCCAAGGCGTTCATTTCCGGTGGCGGGGCGGCGGATCTCTATGTCGCGATGGTGAGAACCGGCGAGGAGGGGCCGAAGGGCATCTCCTGCATCGTGGTGGAGAAGGACACGCCGGGGCTCTCCTTCGGCGCGCAGGAGGCGAAGCTCGGCTGGAAGAGCCAGCCGACGGCGCAGGTCAATTTCTCCGATTGCCGGGTGCCGGCGGCAAATCTCGTCGGCGGCGAGGGGCTGGGCTTCAAGATCGCCATGGCCGGGCTCGACGGCGGGCGGCTGAATATCGGCGCGTGTTCGCTGGGGGCGGCGCAGACATGCCTTGAGCGCGCCATCGCCTACATGAAGGAGCGCAAGCAGTTCGGCCGGGCTCTGGCCGAATTCCAGGCGCTGCAGTTCCGCATCGCCGACATGGCGAGCGAGCTGGAGGCGGCACGGTTGCTGCTGCACAAGGCGGCGATGAAGGTGGATGCCAAGGAAAGCGACGCCACCCGCTTTGCCGCCATGGCCAAGCGGCTTGCCACCGATACCGGGTTCAAGGTCGTCAACGAGGCGCTGCAGCTTCACGGCGGCTACGGCTATTTGCGCGACTATCCGATCGAGCGTTACTTACGCGACGTTCGCGTTCACCAGATTCTGGAGGGCACGAACGAGATCATGCGGCTGATCGTGTCGCGCGAGTTGCTGGCGGGGTGAGCGGGGCGGCAAGCGAGCCTGGACAAGCCGGTCCGTGCTATTTCAACAGATCCCTCCAGCGTCATCCCGGACGCGATGCGGCGCGAAGTGCCGCTTCGCAGATCCGGGATCTGCCTCGGTGCCTGCTGCTCGAGGTCCCGGGTCTGCACAACAGCACTGACGTGCTGCGGCGCGCCCGCGATGACGTCGGAAAGATTGAATGAAGATGCCTGATGAAAAAGGTGTCCGCGTGCTTGGCGTCCGGCCGCCTTTTCCGCATGAGGGCGCACATGTCGCCCTTTTCTTCCATGCGGGCAACACGATAACCTCCTCTCCAGAAGGCCCCCGGGGCCGCGACCTGACAAGAACAACCAGGAAGGAAATCACGCGTGAACGATCCGATTGCCCAGTTCGAAGTGCTGTTTGACGCCCGCGGCCATGCCGGGATCATCACGCTTTGCCGGCCGCAGGCGCTGAATGCGCTGACCCATGGCATGATCAATGCGATCCGCATGCAGATCGACGCCTGGGAGAACGATCCTGAGATCGATCACATCGTGTTGCGCTCGATGCATCCCAAGGCCTTCTGCGCCGGCGGCGACATTCGAGCCGTTTACGAGATGAGGGATGGCGACCGGGCCGCCCGCAATTCCTTCTTCGCCGACGAATACCGGCTGAACGCGCGGCTGAAGCACTATCCCAAGACCGTCGTGTCGCTGATCGACGGCATCCTTATGGGTGGCGGCGTCGGGCTTTCGGCGCATGGCGACTATCGCGTCGGCGGGGCGAAAACGCTGTTCGCCATGCCGGAAGTGGGTATCGGCTTCTTTCCCGATGTCGGGGCGAGCCATCTGCTGCCGCGTCTGCGCACGCAGGCCGTGGGGCTCTATTGCGCGCTGACCGGCGGCCGGCTCAAGCAGGCTGACGCGCTGTGGGCGGGCGTGCTGACCCATTGCGCGGAGGGCGACCAGTTCGACCAGATCCTGGAGGCGCTGGTGCAGGAGAGCGATGCGAAGACGGCGCTGGCGCGCTTCGCCGTGCGGCCGTCCGGGGTGGCGGAATTGGAGCCGCGCGCGCAGACCATCGAGGACTGCTTCTCCCGCGACAGCGTCGAGGAGGTGCTGGCGGCGCTGGATGCGGTCTCGGGCGCGGATGCCGAATGGGCGAAGGAAACGGCGGCGACGATGCGCGGACGCTCGCCGACCAGCCTGAAGGTCTCCTTCAAGGAGGTGCACGAGGGCGCCAGTCGCGACTTCGACGCCTGCATGATCATGGAATACCGGATCCTCAGCCACATTCTCGACGGACACGACTTTTACGAAGGTGTCAGGGCGGTGCTTGTCGACAAGGACAACGCGCCCGACTGGCAGCCGGCCCGGCTGGAGGATGTGGAATCGCTTGCCATCGACAGGCATTTCATGCAACCGCAGGAAGGGGATCTGGACCTGCGTTGAGGCCGCGCTTCATCAAGGCGTGTGATGCCGGCGGGGCCCAGTGGGTCCCGTCGCGGTGGACGTGCCGGGGCATGAGGGCCCGGTCATAATCGGAATGTGCCATTCATGCTGACCCTGTTGCAGGATTTCGCCCGTGCGCGCCCGCCATGGCGCACGATACTGGTGTGGTACCTGCGGTTCCTGGCGATCCTGCTGATCGGCGGCGGCATCATCCATTGGGCGCGCATCGTCGGATATGTGCCGTGGCGCGGGGTGATGTTCGTCGACATGCCGGTCGAATGGCAGGTGGTGACGGCCTATTTCGGCGTGCTCGACATGGTGGCCGGCATCGGCCTGTGGCTGGCCGCCTCCTGGGGCCCTGTCATGTGGCTTCTCCGGGTGCTCTCGCAGGTCGTCATGCACACCATGTTTCAGGATATTTTCGGCTCGCGGCCCTATGAGATCACTTTCATGATGGTGACGATCGCGGTCTATCTGACGCTGACGGTCTTGTCGGAACGCGAGCGGCGCAAGGAATAGGGGAGGGGCGCCGGGGGCCGGGCCCGGTCGTCCCCGCAAACATCTTTCCTTCGGACCCGTCCTTCCCGCGTTACAGCCTCCCGCTTCTTGATCGTTACGCGCTTTGCCGGCTTTGGTTTTCGCCCGGCGTGGTTGCGTCGACCGCTTCCATTTTAGAAAAAAATTTGAGTTGCGGCAGAGTCAGGCGTCGCGCGGCAAGGTCTCGCGGTGCCTGGTCGGGGGGCTTGTGCGCGAGGGATTCCCTTGGGCGAACGTGGTGCGGAGCACGGTTCGCGGAGTGGGATTCTTCTAAAGTTTCCAAGGGGTCTTTAAGAGAAGATTCATGCTGCTTTTTAAGCAGATTTTATAACAGCACGTCTAATGTCCTCATCAAGCGGAACAAAACCGCACATGAACAGGACATAAGGGGCGTAACCAGATGATCACGGCAAAAAGGGCAGTCGAGGTCCTGGCGCAGGACGAAGGTAATACGGAAATCAAGCCGCTTTACCTGGAGGCGCTTACTCTTGTCGAGCGTTTGCACCGCAGGTTGCTTGACGTCATCAAGGATGAATTCGACCGGATGGGTCGTTCGGACGTCAACAGCGTGCAGGCACTGTTGCTGTTCAACATCGGCGACAGCGTGCTGACGGCGGGCGAGTTGCGGTCGCGTGGCTACTATCTCGGTTCCAACGTCTCCTACAACCTGAAGAAGCTGGTCGATACCGGGTTCATCAATCACGAGCGTTCCCGCGTCGACCGCCGTTCGGTCCGCGTCAGCCTCACCGAGAGCGGTCTGGAAGTGGCCAACATCGTCAACGATCTCTACGAGCGGCACATGCGCTCGGTGGAAACGGTCGGCGAGATCGCGCCGGAAGACTTCCAGCAGCTCAACCAGTCGCTGCGCCGGCTGGAACGGTTCTGGACCGACCAGATCCTCTATCGGCTGTAAGTGCCTGTTGCGGATCGCATCGATGCGATGTGCATGGATGCGCTCCCGGTCTTGATCCGAGCCCCCTCCTTGTCGCTCAGGCGGTGCCGCCTGAGCGCAGGTGGCGGGCGGTGTTTCCCGATATTTCGCACTGCCGGATGCCGCGCGGATGCCCGTGCGGCTTTTTTGTGCGTGCCCGGCAGTCCTGCGGCTTCCGCACGGGACATTAACTTGCCATAATGAAGTGGAATCTCGGCGCACGATCAGGTTCGGCCCCGGCAAGACGCGAATGATTCGACATGATCGGGCGTTGCGGGGCACGCGTCGCAATGGGCCTCGTGGGTATCGAGTGTTCCGCGGTTACGGGCGAAATAAGCGCGCTCGCGGCATGTATGTCCGTGTCATTGCCGATGAAGCAGGTGGGCCACGAATTCGTGCCCGAGAGTCAGGCTTTGTTGCCTTGCCCGGGCGCAGGTGATACCGCAAACCAGAAATCCGTCATGCGCGAGGCCTCGCGGCCCCTGCGCGAACCGCATCCGGGAGACTACTCCGTGAACCGAAACTTCGCCGCCGGCGAGACCCGATCGACGGCATGCCGCCTCGCGGTTGTGGCCGCGCTGCTGCTTGCCTCGTCCCTCTCTGCCGGCCTGAGCGCCGGGCCGGCGCTCGCGGAATCGCCGCTTGAAGCGCTGCGCAACTACCAGCAGCACGAGGAGTGGGAATCCAAGCTCGACGACACGATGAAGAATCTGGATCAGATCCGCACCCACCAGCCGACGCTCTCGCCGTCGACGGTGACCTACATCGAGCAGGCGATCCACCAGTACCAGCAGATCGTGTCGAATGGCGGCTGGGCGGAAGTGAGCACGCCGGGACGCAGCCTGAAGCTCGGCTCCTGGGACGGCGCGGTGGTTGCGTTGCGGCACCGGCTGGTCTCCTCCGGCGATCTTTCCGCTGACAAGATCAGCGGCCAGCGTTTCGACGGTGACGTGGACGCCGCCGTGCGTCATTTCCAGATCCGCCATGGCCTGACGCCGGACGGCGTGGTCGGTCCTGTCGTGCAGTCGGTGATGAATGTGCCGGCCGCGGTGCGCCTGCGCCAGTTGCAGACCAACCTGGTGCGCGTGCGCGCCATGTCGGGCTATCTCGGCGACACCTATGTGATGGTGAACATTCCCGCGGCCGAGATCGAGGCGGTCGACAATGGCGTGGTGCGTTCGCGCCACACGGCCGTCGTCGGCAAGATCGACCGGCAGACGCCGATCCTGGCCTCCAAGATCTATCAGCTGAACTTCAATCCGTTCTGGACGGTGCCGGTCAGCATCATCCGCAAGGACCTGATCCCGAAGATGAAGCGGGATCCGAAGTATCTGGCGAAGAACCACATCCGCATCTACGACTGGCACGGCAACGAGTTGCAGGCCACCGACGTGGACTGGAACACCGACGATGCCACCAAGCTGCGCTTCCGTCAGGATCCGGGTGCGGACAACTCGCTGGGCTCGGTTCGCATCAACTTCCACAACAAGTATCAGGTCTACCTGCACGACACGCCGTCCAAGAGCCTGTTCACCAGGGACTACCGGTTCGACTCCTCGGGCTGCGTGCGCGTTCAGAACGTGCGCGACATGGTGACGTGGCTGCTCGAGACGACAACGCCGGACTGGGATCGCGCGCGCGTCGATTCCACCATCGCCTCCGGCGAACGGGTGGATGTCACGCTCGATAACGAGGTGCCGCTCTATCTGGCGTATGTGACCGCCTGGGCGACCGACAAGGGCGTGGTCAACTTCCGCGAGGATATCTACAATCGCGATGGTCTCAACGGCAGCGAGATCGAGGGGCCGCAGATCGTCCTGCAATAGGGCGGCGGTTTCTCGCGCGCGGATTTCCGGCACATTCAGGGGCGCCTTCGAAAGAGGGCGCCCTTTTCGGTTTCACGGGCAGGCGATCGGGGAAAGGAATGGGCGGGGTCGCCCGTGCGCTCAGGTCGCCGACGCGTATTCCGTGAGCAGCGTCATGAATTCCTCGGGCGGGGGAAAGCCATCGTAGCTGTAGGTGGCCGGTGTGGTGACCCAGGCGAGCTTTTCGCGGGTCATGGTCTCCACGAAGGGGTGGCACCAGTCCGGCTCGTCGAACATCGTCGCGCGGACATTCACGCACTGGGGCAGCATGGCGACCCTGGTGAACAGCCAGCTCATGCAATGGGGGCAATGATAGTGGTCGATGCCGGCGCTGCGGGCCCCGCCCTTGACGGGCTCGCCCTCGACGATCTCGAACCCTTCGGCGGGAACCATCACGGTCAGCGAGAAGGCGCTTGAACTCATGCGCTGGCATTCGCGGCAATGACAGGCGAAAGTGGCGAGGGGCCTGGCGGAAATCTTCATGCGGATCTGTCCGCAACGGCATGTCCCTTCGCGGGGAGACGATAGCAAATCCATATCAGGCCCCATGTTCGTGCTTGCGCAAATTGCATATACGAAACGTGCATTGGAGGCACAAGCATTGTGGCGCGGCACGCGAGGGCGGCACACAGGCGGGCGACAGGAGTGAAGACAGCATGACACAGGGCGGCACGCCGTCCGGCCCGGGACGGATTTTCCTGGAATTCACGCGCGTCGGGCGGCAGGTGAAGGTTTCGGCCATCGACGAGGCGACCGGCGTCGAGGTGTCAATGATCGGACCGCTCACCGTTTCGCAGGAGGAGCTCGGCCGGCTCGCCGTGCGCAAGCTGAAGCGGCGGCTGGAGCAGGGCGGCGCCTGAGGAGGACGGGCCGTGCGGACACGGTCGTACGGCTGAAGGTTCGGGTTCATTGATTGGGCTTTCCCGCGTCATCCCGGGTCTGCGAAGCGGCACTTCGCACCGCTCCGCGTCCGGGATGACACTGGAGGGTTTTACCGAAATGGCAGGTATCCGGTGATCGAGGCCCGGATCTGCCCAACTCATATCCACGACGGTTCCGGTCGGGTTTTCTGCGACGGACCATGAAGGTGCGCCTCCGATCGCCTCTCCTGTGGGGGAAGGGCCTGTGCGCTGCGCTGGGTGAGAGACTTCGGGCCGCCGGTTTGTCTTTTGCCGGCCTGTCCCCACTTAAGGGGCAGACGCCGGCAAATCCGACCGGATATCCGACCTTATGGTTAGCGAACGGGCTTGGTTCGCCCCGGGCGGTATGCTATTGGCGGCAACGCGGATCGAATGGGCCTTGATGGCCGTGATCCGGCTTGCGAACAGTTCGAACACCTGAACACCCGAAACGCAGGAAGGCGTGCCTCATGTCGATTTCGAAATCTTCCGTCGATGAGCCCGTTCAGCTGGACTTCTTCACCCAGCCGCTTGCCGAGGCAGATCCGGAGATTGCCGATGCGATCGACAAGGAACTCGGCCGCCAGCGCCACGAGATCGAGCTGATCGCCTCCGAGAACATCGTCAGCCGCGCCGTTCTGGAGGCGCAGGGCACGATCCTCACCAACAAGTACGCCGAGGGCTACCCGGGCAAGCGCTACTATGGCGGCTGCCAGTATGTCGACATCGTCGAGACACTGGCCATCGAGCGCGCCAAGAAGCTGTTCGATTGCGGCTTCGCCAATGTGCAGCCGAACTCCGGCAGCCAGATGAACCAGGCCGTGTTCCTGGCGCTGCTCAACCCCGGCGACACGTTCATGGGCCTCGATCTCAATTCCGGCGGCCACCTCACCCACGGCTCGCCCGTCAACATGTCGGGCAAGTGGTTCAATGTCGTCTCCTACGGCGTGCGCGAGGGCGATCACCTGATCGACATGGACGCGGTGGCCGAGAAGGCGCGCGAGCACAAGCCGAAGCTGATCCTGGCCGGCGGCACAGCCTATTCGCGCATCTGGGACTGGAAGCGCTTCCGCGAGATCGCCGACGAGGTGGGCGCCTATCTGATGGTCGACATGGCGCACATCGCGGGCCTTGTGGCCGGCGGCGTTCACCCTTCGCCGATCCCGCATGCGCATGTGGTGACGACGACGACACACAAGTCGCTTCGCGGCCCGCGCGGCGGGATGATCCTGACCAATGACGAGGCGCTGGCCAAGAAGATGAACTCGGCCGTCTTCCCCGGTCTTCAGGGCGGGCCGCTGATGCATGTCATCGCCGCCAAGGCCGTGGCTCTGAAGGAAGCGCTGCAGCCGTCCTTCAAGACCTATGCCGCGAATGTCGTCGCCAATGCCAAGGCGCTGGCCGCCAGCCTGCAGGAGCAGGGGCTCGACATCGTGTCGGGCGGCACCGACAACCATTCCATGCTGGTCGACCTGCGCCCCAAGAACGCTACCGGCAAGAAGGCCGAGGCAGCGCTTGGGCGGGCCAACATCACCTGCAACAAGAACGGCATCCCCTTCGACCCGGAAAAGCCCTTCGTCACCTCCGGTATCCGTCTCGGCACGCCCGCGGGCACGACGCGCGGCTTCGGCCAGGCGGAATTCCGCGAGATCGGGGCGATGATCGCGGAGGTCATGGACGGCCTGCGTACGTCGAATTCCGAGGACGGCAACGCGGAAGTCGAGGCACGCGTGAAAGAGCGCGTCATCGCACTGACCGACCGTTTTCCGATCTATCAGTACTAGGAAGCGTGCATGCGGTGTCCCTATTGCGGCGGTGAGGAAACCCAGGTCAAGGACAGTCGTCCGACCGAGGATAACACCGCGATCCGGCGACGCCGCGTGTGCTCCACATGTGGCGGACGGTTCACGACGTTCGAGCGCGTGCAGCTGCGTGAGCTGAGCGTGATCAAGCGCAACGGCCGGCGCGCGCCCTTCGACCGCGAAAAGCTCGCACGCTCGGTGCAGATCGCCGTGCGCAAGCGGCCGGTGGAGCCGGAGCGCATCGAGCGGATGATTTCCGGCATCGTGCGACAGCTTGAATCCTCGGGCGAAAGCGACATTCCGGCCGAGCAGATCGGCACGCTGGTGATGGAAGGCCTGCGCGAGCTCGACGACGTCGCCTATGTGCGGTTCGCCTCCGTCTACAAGAACTTTCGCGAGGCGAAGGACTTCGAGACGTTGCTCGGCGAGCTCAACGCGGAAGACCTGCCCCCGGAGCGGGATCCGTCGTGAGCGGGCGGGGGTCGCAAGACGTGTGCTGCGAGGAAGGCGCCGTGGCCGACGCTTCCTCCGTGTCGCCGGCAGCGGGCTACGATGTCGCGCCCGATAGCGGCAAGGTTCTTCCCCACGACGAACGTTTCATGCGCATGGCGCTGGCCATGGGCCGGCGCACGCGCGGCGTGACCTGGCCCAACCCATCCGTCGGCGCGGTCATCGTCGCGGAAAAGGACGGCGTGCCGGTGGTGGTCGGGCGCGGAGCGACGGCCCCCTCGGGCCGTCCGCACGCGGAAGTGGTGGCGCTTGCCCAGGCCGGCGAGAAGGCCAGGGGGGCAACCGCCTATGTGACGCTGGAACCCTGCGCCCACTGGGGCCGCACCGGGCCTTGCGCGCTCGCTCTTTCGCAGGCCGGCATCGCCCGCGTCGTCATCGGAACCTCCGACGTCAACCCGCGGGTCGCCGACAAGGGTGCCATGATGCTGCGCGAGGCGGGCGTCGAGGTCGTGCGCGGGGTGCTGGGCGGGGAATGCCGGGCGGCCAATATCGGCCATTTCCGCCGGTTCGCCGAAGGCCGGCCGCAGGTCGCGCTGAAGCTTGCCGTTTCCGCCGACGGATTCATCGGGCGAAGAGGCGGCGGACAGGTTCTCATCACGGGCCGCGAGGTGCAGCGCTTCGTCCATATCATGCGGGCGGAAGCCGACGCGATCCTTGTCGGCATCGGCACGGCGCTGGCGGACGATCCGATGCTGGACGTGCGCCTCGACGGGCTCGCCGACCGCTCGCCGGTGCGCTACATCTTCGATTCCGCCGCACGCCTGCCCATCGGCTCGCAACTCGTGAAGACGGCGGGTCAGGTGCCGGTGAAGGTGCTGACAACGGCCGCCGCCACAATCGAGCGGACCACGGCGCTGATCAAGGCCGGCGTGGAGGTGATCACCGTGCCGGCGGACGAGGCGGGCCGCATCGATGTTCGCGCCGCGCTTCATGCGCTGGCGCATCGCGGGGTCACGCGGCTGATGGTGGAAGGCGGCGCGGCAACGGCGGAGAGCTTCGTGAAGAGCGGGCTGGTCGATGAAGTTGTGCTGTCCACCGGGGCGGAGCCGATCGGCGAGGGCGGCATTGCGCCGCTTGGACAGATGCCGCTTGAAACGATAACCGGAAACCCCGCCTTCACGCGCGTCAGCACGCGCCGGTTGGGACGGGACAGGGTCGTTCATTATCGTCGCGAGGAATAGAGACATGTTCACCGGCATCGTCACCGATATCGGCAGGGTCGTTCGAGCCGGGGAGATCCCCGCGGGCCGGTGTACCCGGATCGCATGCGGCTATGACATCGAAGGCATCGACATCGGCGCCTCCATCGCGTGTTCCGGTGTTTGCCACACGGTGATCGCCACGGGCATGGACGGCGACGAGGGCTGGTTCGAGGTGGAATCGGGCGCCGAGACGCTGAGTCTGACCACGGCCGGCACCTGGAGCGAGGGCTCGCGGATCAACCTGGAGCGGTCGCTCAGCCTTGGCGCGGAGCTTGGCGGGCATCTGGTGCTCGGCCATGTGGACGGTCTGGCGGAGGTCGTGGAACGCCGCGATCATCCCGACAGCGTCTATTTCCGCTTCCGCGCTCCGCACGAGCTTGCCCGTTTCATCGCCAAGAAGGGCTCCGTCGCGCTTGATGGTACCTCGCTGACGGTGAACGAGGTGGAGGGCGACGAATTCTCCGTCTTCCTCATTCCCCACACGGTGGCCGTCACCACCTGGGGCGACCGGCAGGTGGGCGACCGGATCAATCTCGAGGTCGACATGATGGCCCGCTACGTGGCGCGGCTGCGCGAGTTCGACTGAGAGTCGGTCGCTTTTTGCAGAGCTTTACTTTTTGCAAGTCCCGGCACCATCTTTTGCTTGGCATTCGTTGCAAAGCTCCCCGGAGGTGGGTTTTCTCACCTTCTCATCAAAATCCGAGGTTGGCCAATTGCTGCAGTTTTTGCACCAGTGCCATGTGTCCCTACCATTCTTCTTTCGATATGCCATTGTTGTCCGCTCATGTGTAAAATTAATGAGAATTTTATGTAGCCATGATTCACATAAATTACGCAAGGTAATTTATTCGTTTTTGATTTTTGAATCGATATTTTTACATGGCTTCGCGAGTTCGACTGAGGGGCGGGAGGTGTTTCTTCCGTTCTTATTGCCGTGAAAGGCAATGGTGTCATTCCCGCTGCTTCATGAAGATGGCGACAAAACTCGGTGGTCCGGACATTCGCGATGTCATCCCGGGCTTGACCCGGGACCCAGTAAACAGCGCCGTCAAACGCTCTTGCGCGATAGAGGTGGACTGGCTCCTCCCGTCCCGCGCCGGCGGCTGAGGTTACTGGGTCCCGGCTCTCCGCAGGCGCTGCGGCCGGGATGACATCGAAAGGATGAAACGCCAGAGCGTCACGACTCGTCTTTCCACGTGCCCTCCGGGGTGACGCTGGCGAGGTTTGCTGCGGATGATGGGAACCCGTCCCGCGCCGCGACATTGTCGCGTGTCTCATTCCTTGCCTCGTCAAGCCGACACCCCATTCACCCAGCACCGCGACTGCACCACCGAGGGTCTGGACAAAGGCCCGCATAAGTGGTTCCTGTCGCCACCTCACACAAGAATATGAAAGCACCAAGCCATGGCCGCTCCGCACCTGCTCATCATTGATGCGCGCTTTTACGACGATATCTCCGACGAACTCGTGCGCGGGGCCGTGGCTGCGCTGGATCTCGGCGGGGCGACCTATGACCGGATTTCCGTGCCCGGCGTGCTGGAAATCCCGGCAGCCCTCTCCATGGCGCTGATCGCGGCGGATGACGGCGGCACGGACTATGACGGTTTCGTGCTGCTGGGCTGCGTCATTCGCGGCGAGACCTCGCATTACGATATCGTGGCCGGCGAATCCGCCCGCGCCGTGATGGACATGGTCGTCGATCAGGGCGTGGCGCTCGGAAACGGTATTCTGACGGTGGAAAATTCCGACCAGGCCTGGGCGCGCGCCAAGGTCGACCAGAAGAACAAGGGCGGCTTCGCCGCCGAGGCGGCGCTCGCGATGATCGCCGTGCGAGAGAAAATCGGGGCCTGAAGATGATGGCAGACGAAAAGCCGGAATCGCAAGGCGGCAAGAGCGGCCCGTCCGGGGGAAAGGGCGCGGCCGGGAAGGGCGTGCGCGAGATGCGGCCGGCGAACAAGCGCGGGCTCGCGCGGCTCGCCGCCGTGCAGGCGCTCTACCAGATGGAGATGTCGGGCCAGACGCTGGCCGATATCATCCTGGAATTCCAGATGTACCGGCTGGGCCAGGAGATCGACGGCGAGCAGTACCGCGAGGCCGATCCCGACTGGTTCCGCGATCTGATGCAGGGCATGGTGGCGAAACAGCGCGAGATCGACCCGCGCATCCATCAGGCGCTGCAGGAGGACTGGCCGCTGAAGCGGATCGATTCCATCCTCCGCGCGATCCTGCGCGTCGGTGTCTACGAGTTGATCCGGCGCGTGGAAGTGCCGGCACGGGTGATCATCTCGGAATATGTGGAGGTCGCCAAGGCCTTCTTCAGCGAGGATGAGCCGAAGGTCGTCAACGGGGTGCTCGACCGGATCGGGCGCGAAATACGGCCCGGCGAGTTCGACGCCCGGCGCAGCGAGTAGCGGGAGACCATGGCGGGGGAGCGGGCGCACGAGTTCGAGCTGATCGAGCGGTATCTGGCGCCGCTCGCCACCGATCCCGGCAGCGTCGGGCTCGTCGATGACGCCGCCGTTCTGAGCCCGGCGGAAGGTGAGGACCTCGTCCTCACCAAGGACGCGCTGGCCGCCGACATTCATTTCTTCACCGTCGACCCGGCCGGCGCGATCGCGCAAAAGGCGCTCAGGGTCAATCTCTCCGATCTCGCGGCCAAGGGCGCGCGGCCGCTCGGCTATCTGCTGGGCCTCGCGCTCGCGCCCGACTGGGATGAGCGCTGGGTCGCCGATTTCTGCGCCGGTCTGAAGGCGGACCAGGAGGCCTACGGCTTTCCCCTTTATGGCGGCGACACGATCAAGGTGAGCGCGGGACCGGTGCTCTCCGTCACCGCCATCGGCGCGCTGCCGAGGGGGAGTGCCGTGCGCCGCTCGAGCGCGCGGGCTGGCGATCGTCTCTATGTCACCGGCACGATCGGCGATGCGGCGCTGGGTCTCGCGCTTCGGCACGATCGGGACAAGGCGAGGGCCTGGGGGCTCGATGCCGCGCAGACCGACCATCTCCTCCAGCGTTATCTCCTGCCCGAACCGCGCACGCAGGCGGCGGAAGCCGTGCGTCTCCATGCGCGCGCCTCGATGGATATTTCCGACGGTCTCGTCGGCGATCTCGCCAAGATGGCGGGGTCATCGGGTGTGGGAGCCGAGATCGATCTCGACGCGGTGCCGTTGTCCGATGCCGCGGCTTTGACCGTGAGAGACGATGCGGCCTTCGTCACCGCGATGACGGGGGGCGACGACTACGAACTGCTCGTTGCCGTGGCACCGGAAAAGACGGACGCCTTCGAGGCGGCGGTGGCACAAAGCGGGGTGTCGCTTTCCCGAATCGGCCGGATCGAGGCGGGGGCAAAGGTCTCTTACCGGCGCGCCGGCGAGGTTTACGATTTCGGCGCGGCGGCCGGGTACTCGCATTTTTGAAGCCGTTGCCGGGTGTGTGTCCGTCCCGTTCGGTGTCGTTCCCGCTTCATCAACGGACCTCTCCGGCGTCATCCCGGGCGCTGCAACGTTGTACGTTGCAGCGCCCGGGATGACGGTGGAGAGCGTGCCGGATGGGGTGCTCTCCGTCCCTGCGTTCTGCCGCCCGCTTTTGCAGCACAAAACCTCCGGTTGCGTCAGGCATGTCTGTAAATCTCCTGATATCAGTAACTTGCAATATTTCGCTTGAAGTTTGATTCATATCGTTGAGAAACTGATTCAACGGCATCAAAGGTGAGAGCTTGAACGCCCTGGAACTGTTCGGATTCCAAAATGTGTTGCGGAGACAGCCCATCGAACGTATCGGAAGGTCCCGCCTACGATCCGGATTCCGCCATGACCGTCCAAGCACAGTTGAATATCGAAGCCGGTGACCGGCTCGCGCGCCGTAATGCTCTCCTGCTTGCGGTGGCGCAGTCCGTGGGCGGGGCGACGGCCTCGATCGTGGTCGCGCTCGGCGGGTTGGCCGGGCACGAATTGCTCGGCTCCGACAAGAGCTTCGCGACACTGCCGGTCACATTCTTCGTGCTGGGCACGGCCTGCGGCACGCTGCCGGCCGGCTATATCATGCGTCATCTGGGGCGCCGCAATGCCTACATGGGGGCGGCGGTGCTGGGCGGGCTCGGCGGGCTTCTGGCCTGCCTGGGCATCATCCAGGCGAGCTTCGTCACCCTGCTGATCGGCACGATGGGCTGCGGCATCGCCGGCGCCTTCGTGCAGAGCTACCGTTTCGCCGCCGCCGATACCGCGAGCGATGCCTTCCGCCCCAAGGCGATCTCGTGGGTGATGGCGGGCGGGCTCATCGCCGGCATTGTCGGACCGCAAACGGTGATCGCCACCAAGGACATGCTGGCGCCGATCATGTTCGCCGGCTCGTTCGCGGCGATCGCTGTCCTGAACACGATCGGGTTCTGCCTCGTCTTCTTCGTGCGCATTCCCAAGCCGACGGCCGAGGAACGGGCGGTCAGCGGTCGGCCGATCCTGACAATCATCCGCCAGGAACGCTTCATCGTGGCGGTGGCCTGCGGCATCGGCTCCTATGCGCTGATGAGTTTCGTCATGACGGCGACGCCGCTGGCCATGATCGCCTGCGGCCACACCCAGACAGATGCCGCCCTTGCCATCCAGTGGCACGTGCTTGCCATGTACATACCGAGCTTCTTCACCGGCTCGCTGATCGCGCGCTTCGGCAAATCGCGGATCGTCGCTCTTGGCCTGACACTGCTGGTCGGCTGCGGTATCGTCGCGCTTTCCGGCGTCGCGGTGGAGGATTTCTGGTTCGCGCTCATCCTGCTGGGGCTGGGCTGGAACTTCGGCTTCATCGGCGCGACCTCGATGGTCACCGACACCTATCGCCCCGAGGAACGCACCAAGGTGCAGGCGACGAACGACTTCCTGGTCTTCGGTTTCGTCGCGATGGCCTCGTTCGCGTCGGGCAACGTGCTCAACGACTACGGCTGGCAAACCATCAACTGGATGCTGTTTCCGGTGGTGGCGTTCTGTCTTGCGCTGCTCGTCTGGCTCGCCATCCGGGAACGGCGCGCGTCGTTCTGACACCCCTACTTTCGCCCCAACGCTGCAACCTGTGCTTGACCTCGTGAGAAGTCTCGATACGGTTTGCCTGCGTGAAATCCCGCAAGCGGGCGAGTCTGCTTGCGTGTGCAGTGAAGTGTCCGGAAATGCCGCAAGGTGATCCGGGCGTGACCTCTATAAAATAAGGGGAGGGGCCCTATCGTGCTCTATGTCGTAATCTTGTGCGGTCTTCTTTCGATCGTCTATGGCGTCTGGGCGATCCAGTCCGTCATGGCGGCGGATGCCGGCAACCAGAGAATGCAGGAGATCGCCGGTGCGATCCAGGAAGGCGCGCAGGCCTACCTGACGCGGCAATACACCACCATCGCCATCGTCGGTGTCGTCGTCTTCTTCATCGCCTGGTGGCTCCTCTCCATCACCGCGGCCATCGGTTTCCTGATCGGCGCCGTTCTTTCGGGCAGTGCCGGCTTTATCGGTATGCTCGTCTCGGTGCGCGCCAATGTGCGGACGGCACAGGCCGCGTCGCGTTCGCTGGGGGCTGGCCTTGCCATCGCCTTCAAGTCGGGCGCCATCACCGGCCTGCTGGTCGCCGGCCTCGCGCTGCTGGGCGTCGCCGTCTACTTCTGGGTGCTGACCGGGCCGATGGGCCTTGACGGCACCGATCGCGAAGTCATCGACGCGCTGGTCGCGCTCGGCTTCGGCGCCTCGCTCATCTCCATCTTCGCGCGTCTCGGCGGCGGCATCTTCACCAAGGGTGCGGATGTCGGCGGCGATCTCGTCGGCAAGGTGGAAGCGGGCATTCCCGAAGACGATCCGCGCAACCCGGCAACCATCGCCGACAACGTGGGCGACAATGTCGGCGACTGCGCCGGCATGGCGGCCGACTTGTTCGAGACCTACGCGGTCACCGTCGTCGCCACCATGGTGCTGGCCTCGATCTTCTTCACCGGGGCGGTCGCCGCGCAGATGATGATGCTGCCGCTGGTCATCGGTGGCGCCTGCGTCATCACCTCGATCGCCGGCACCTTCTTCGTCAAGCTCGGCGCCTCCAATTCCATCATGGGCGCGCTCTACAAGGGCTTCATCGCAACCGCCGTGCTCTCCGCGGTGGCACTGGCGCTGATCGTCGCCTTCTGGATCGGCTTCGACACCGAGTTCACCGCCGGACCGAAGACCTTCACCGGCACCGACATGTTCCTGTGCGGGCTGTCGGGTCTCGTCATCACCGGGCTGATCATCTGGGTGACGGAATACTACACCGGCACCGAATATCGTCCCGTGCGTTCCATCGCGCAGGCCTCGGTGACCGGTCACGGCACCAACGTGATCCAGGGCCTCGCGGTTTCCCTGGAGGCGACCGCGCTGCCGGCGCTCATCATCATCGCGGGCATCATCGTCACCTTCCAGCTCGCCGGCTTGTTCGGCATCGCCATCGCGGTCACCACCATGCTGGCGCTGGCGGGCATGGTGGTTGCGCTGGATGCGTTCGGCCCCGTCACCGACAATGCGGGCGGCATTGCGGAAATGGCGGATCTGCCGGCGGAAGTGCGGGCCACCACCGACGCGCTCGATGCGGTCGGCAACACCACCAAGGCGGTGACCAAGGGCTACGCGATCGGTTCGGCCGGTCTCGGCGCGCTGGTGCTGTTCGCGGCCTACACCGAGGATCTTCGCCACTTCGCGGCGACCGCCGCGCCGGGCTCGATCTTCGAAGGCATCGACGTCAACTCGCTGTTCTCGCTCTCCAGCCCCTACGTGGTGGCCGGCCTGCTGTTCGGCGGTCTGCTGCCCTATCTCTTCGGCGGTATCTCGATGACCGCCGTGGGGCGTGCGGCGGGTGCTGTCGTGGAAGAGGTGCGGCGCCAGTTCAAGGAAAAGCCGGGCATCATGCAGGGCACCGAGAAGCCGGATTACGGCCGCGCGGTGGACATGCTGACCAAGGCGGCTATCCGCGAAATGATCGTGCCCTCGCTGCTGCCGGTGCTTTCGCCGCTGGTGGTGTTCGGGGTGATCTACATGGTCGCCACGCCGTCGGACGCGTTCGCTGCCCTGGGTGCCATGCTTCTCGGCGTGATCGTCACGGGCCTCTTCGTCGCCATCTCGATGACGGCGGGCGGCGGTGCCTGGGACAACGCCAAGAAGTCGTTCGAGGACGGCTTCACCGACAAGGACGGTGTGGTCCATCAGAAGGGCTCGGAGGCGCACAAGGCGTCGGTGACGGGCGACACGGTCGGCGATCCCTACAAGGATACGGCCGGTCCCGCGGTCAACCCGATGATCAAGATCACCAACATCGTCGCGCTGCTACTGCTGGCCGTGCTGTCGCACTGACAGGCGCGATCTGAAACAAAGAAAAAGGCCCCCCGCGAGGATGCTCGCGGGGGGCCTTTCCGTTTCCGGGGAGAGGGAGGAGAAGGGAAGGGATGAGGAGCGCGCTTTCGCGCGCGCTGATGTCTGGATTCCGGATCGGCGCTCGGCTGCCGCCTCACTTGTCCGGAATGAGGGTGTGTGGGGTTGGCTTCAAGCCAAACATTTGCTCCTCATTCCGGGCGGTTTGCAGCGAAGCTGCATGGCCAGACCCGGAATCCAGACATCAGCGCGCGAAAGCGCGCTCCGAAATTCCTTCAAGCCGGAACCCCGATTCCGAAGCCTAGGTTGTGTGGACATTTATCGAAGCCAGAGGACGATTGCGGCCAGAGTTACGACGGCGAGATAGTTTCTGGCCGTCTTCTCGTAGCGTGTTGCG
>NZ_QAYG01000001.1 GCF_003053845.1 Breoghania corrubedonensis | reverse complement strand
TGACCACGCCAATGGTTCAAGCATGGAGGTCTCTCACCTATATTGTAGAACTCGTCCAGTCCTCCACCGTAGGTGGAGGTTTATCTAGGATGTAACGAAAAAGGGGCGCCGAGGCGCCCCTTCCTGTTTCCTGCCCGGCATCGCGACCCGGTCAGCAATTACCCGATGATCCCGCGGTTCTTCAGATCCGCCACGATCCGCTCGGCAAGCGCGTCCGGGTCCGCGCCCGTCGTATCGAGGCGGATTTCCGCGTTCTCCGGCGCCTCGTACGGGCTGTCGATGCCGGTGAAGTTCTTGATCTTGCCTTCGGCCGCCTTCTTGTAGAGGCCCTTCGGGTCACGCCGCTGACATTCTTCCAACGGCGTGTCGACGAAGACCTCGATGAATTCGCCCTCTTCCACCAGCTCGCGCGCCATGCGCCGTTCAGACCGGAACGGCGAGATGAACGACACCAGCACGATCGTGCCCGAATCGACGAAGAGCTTCGCCGTCTCGGCGACGCGGCGGATGTTCTCCACGCGGTCTTCGTCGGTAAAACCGAGATCGCGGTTGAGCCCGTGGCGCACATTGTCGCCGTCGAGCAGATAGGTGTGATGCCCGGCGGCCAGCAGTTTGCGTTCCACCGTGTTGGCAACCGTCGACTTGCCCGAACCGGAAAGGCCGGTGAACCACAGCACCGCGGGCTTCTGGCCCTTGAGGGCTGCGCGCGCCTGCTTGTTCACGTCGAGCGCCTGCCAGTGGATGTTGGTCGCGCGCCTCAGCCCGAACCAGATAATGCCGGCGGCGACCGTGGCGTTGGTCAGCCGGTCGATCAGGATGAAGGACCCTGTTTCACGGTTCGATTCGTAAGGATCGAAGGCGATGGGCGCCGACAGCGACAGGTTACAGAAGGCGACCTCGTTGAGATCGAGCTTCTTGGCCGCAAGGTGTTCGAAGGAATTGATGTCGATACGGTGCTTGAGCTCGCTCACCGTCGCCGTCACAGTGCGCGCACCCGATTTCAGCAGATAGGGTCTGCCCGGGTAGAGCGGCTTGTCCGTCATCCAGATGAGGTGGGCGGCGAACTGGTCGGAGACTTCCGGCCGGCTTTCCGACGCCGCAATGATGTCACCGCGCGAAATGTCGATCTCGTCTTCCAGCGTCAGCGTCACCGCCTCGCCCGCATGGCCCTGATCGAGATCGCCGTCCATGGTGACGATCCGTGCGATCTTGCTGGTCTTGCCCGATCCCGCCACGACGACCTCGTCGCCCGGCCGCACGACACCCGACGAGATGGTGCCGGAATAACCGCGAAAATCGAGATTCGGCCGGTTGACCCACTGCACCGGCATCCGGAAGGAGCGAAGATCGAGATCCTCCGCCACATCAACCGTCTCCAGGTGTTCGATCAGCGTCGGCCCCGAATACCAGGGCGTACGATCGCTCTTGGTCGAAACGTTATCGCCGAAGCGCGCCGAGAGCGGGATCGCCACCAGACTGTCGAAATCGAACGACGCGGCGAAGCTATCGAACTCGGCTTTGATTTCCTCGAAACGGTCCTCGGCGTAATCGACGAGGTCAATCTTGTTGACCGCCAGCACGACGTGACGGATGCCGAGCAGCGAGGCGATGAAGGCGTGCCGGCGCGTCTGCACCTGGATGCCGTTGCGCGCATCGACCAGCAGCACGGCGAGATCGGCGGTGGAGGCGCCGGTCGCCATGTTGCGGGTGTACTGCTCGTGGCCCGGGGTGTCGGCGACGATGAACTTGCGTGCCTCGGTCGCGAAGAAGCGGTAGGCGACATCGATGGTGATGCCCTGCTCGCGCTCCGCTTCCAGCCCGTCCACCAGCAGCGCGAAGTCGATGTCATCACCGACCGTACCGTGCTTGACGGAGTCCTTTCTGAGCGAGGCCAGCTGATCCTCGAACAGCAGCTTGGAATCATAGAGCAGCCGGCCGATCAGCGTCGACTTGCCGTCATCCACCGAGCCGCAGGTGAGAAAGCGAAGGAGCCCCTTGGTTTCCTGCCCCGAGATGAATTCGGCGAAGGCTTCGGGAGATTCCGCCGCGATTGCGCCCAGACCTTCCATCAGAAATACCCCTCGCGCTTCTTCTTTTCCATCGAACCCGCCTCGTCGTGATCAATCAGCCGCCCCGAGCGCTCAGACGAGCGGGCGACCAGCATTTCGGACACGATCTCGGGAAGCGTCGTCGCCTGGGATTCGATGGCGGCTGTCAGCGGGTAGCAGCCGAGCGTGCGGAACCGCACCATCCGCTGCTGGGCGACTTCACCCGGGTTCATCGGCAGACGTTCGTCATCGACCATGATCAGCATGCCGTCGCGCTCCACCACCGGCCGCGTTGCTGCGTAATAAAGGGGCACGATCGGGATGTTCTCGGCCAGGATGTACTGCCAGATATCGAGTTCGGTCCAGTTCGACAGCGGGAAGGCGCGGATCGACTCGCCCTTGGAAACCCGCGCGTTGTAGAGCCGCCACAACTCCGGGCGCTGGTTCTTCGGGTCCCAGCTGTGGGTCGAGGTGCGGAACGAGAAGACGCGCTCCTTGGCGCGAGCCTTTTCCTCGTCGCGCCGCGCGCCGCCGAATGCCGCATCGAAGCCGTGTTCGTTAAGCGCCTGTTTCAGCGCCTCGGTCTTCATCACGTGCGTGTAGAAGGAAGAGCCGTGGTCGAACGGATTGATGTTGTCCGCCGCCCCCTGCTGGTTGGTATGGACGATCAGGTCCAGCCCCAGCCGGTTCACGGTGTCGTCGCGAAACTTGATCATTTCGCGGAACTTCCACGTGGTGTCGACATGGAGCAGCGGAAAGGGCGGCTTGGAGGGATAGAACGCCTTCATCGCAAGGTGCAGCATGACGCTGGAATCCTTGCCGATCGAATAGAGCATCACGGGGTTGCGGAACTCGGCCGCGACCTCGCGCATGATGTGTATGCTCTCGTTCTCGAGGCGCTTGAGATGCGAACTGCGATCGACAGACACGGAAAGACGAACCTGCTTCTTGGCCCTTGCGGGCTATGGCTGGAAAACCGGCCGATGACTTTCAGCCAATCTATAGGCTGCAATGCGGCACTTCAAAGGGCGCCCGCCACGGCAGGACCTGTCAGCGAAGAAAGAATTTCCCGATCGCCCACCGCAACGAAGTATGGATTTGCGAAGTCGCTGTCTCCGGCCTGGTCGCGTTTGCCGTAAACGAGTGGCGTGCCATGCGTGGTGACGACCGCTCCACCGGCGGCTCGAAGCACAGCATCGGCGGCAGCCGTATCCCATTCCATGGTGCGCCCATGGCGCGGATAGATATCCGCCGCACCCTGCGCCAACCGACAGAACTTGAGTGACGAGCCCGCCGATGTCATGTCCGCCACTTTCAGCTTTTCGATGAAAGCGGCGCTTTCCGGGCTCATGTGCGACCGGCTCGCAAGGACCGTGAGCCCCTCATCGGGCTGCGCGCGCACGGCGATCGCTTCCGCCGGCCCGCACTGACCGTCCTTCACGGCAGCGCGCCAGGCCCCCTCGCCCGCAACGCCCCAGAAGAGTTCGCCCAAAGCCGGCGCATAAACGATGCCCGCCACCGGAACACCGCCATCGATGAGCCCGATATTCACCGTGAACTCGCCGTTCCTCGAAATGAACTCGCGCGTGCCGTCGAGCGGATCGACCAGAAAGAAGCGCTCGCTCGGCGCCGGTACGTTCCCGGTCGAAACAGCTTCCTCCGCCACGACCGGAGTGTCCGGAGCCAGATCCGCCAACCCCTTGAGGATGACCGCCTCGGCCTGCGTGTCGGCCTGGGTGACCGGAGATCCGTCGCCCTTCTCGCTGATGTCGATCGTGTCGGCGTAAATCTCAAGTATGGTGGCGCCCGCGACAATCGCCAGCTCCACAAGCTTCGTCATGCCGAGATCGGCGGAAGACGGCCTCGGATGGGGAGATCCGTTGATACGTGACGTCAATATCTGCGCTCCGATGGACAAGGATCCGTGCGACGGGCTGATGATGCCCATGCCGCACTGAATGATGGTATGCGCCGCCCCGGCACCCCTTCAATACTCGAATTCGAATGATACGAAAGGAAGCCTCGAGCCGTATTCCCGCTTATCGCGCCGGATTGCGACGCGAAAGGCGATCTTCCCATGCAAGGGCGTGGGCAATGATGGTGTCGAGGTCGTCATAGCGCGGCTGCCAGCCAAGTTCACGGCGCACGGCGTCGGCGCGGGCCACGACCTGTGGCGCGTCGCCCAGCCGCCGCGGCTCCTCCACGACCTTGAAATCGCACCCCGATACCCGGCGCGCGGACTCGATCACCTGGCGCACCGAATACCCCTCGCCATAGCCGCAATTCAGAATGCGGCTCTGCCCGCCATCGCGCAGGTGTGCCAAGGCCAACCGGTGCGCCTCGACCAGATCGGCGACGTGAATGTAGTCGCGCACGCCCGTTCCGTCAGGCGTGTCATAGTCTGTGCCGAACACCGAAAGATGGGACCGTTTGCCGAGCGCGGCCTCGCAGGCGACCTTGATAAGATGCGTGGCGTTGGCCGTCGATTGGCCGGTCCGCCCCCCGGGGTCGGCGCCAGCGACATTGAAGTAGCGTAACGCCGTGAATGCGAAATCATGCGCGGCGGCGGTATCGGCGAGCATGATCTCGCTCATCAGCTTCGAAGACCCGTAGGGTGAGAGCGGGTGCACCGGTGCGTCCTCGCCGACAGGCACGACCTCAGGATCACCATAAACGGCTGCGGTGGAGGAGAAGATGAACCGGCGAACCCCGTTCATGACACAGGCCTCGATGAGCGCGCGGGTACTCGCCGTGTTGTTGCGATAATACTTGAGGGGATCGGCAACCGATTCCGGTACGATGACGGAACCGGCGAAATGGATCACGGCATCGATTCCGCCCTTGAGCAGTTCGTCGAGCAGATCCGCATCGCCGACATCGCCGCATACCAGCCTTGCCGCCCCTGCGACCGCCCAGTCGAAACCGGTCGACAGGTTGTCGAGGACGACGACCTGCTCGCCCGCTTCGACCAGATTCCAGACCATGTGGCTGCCGATATAACCCGCACCGCCCGTTACCAGAACTGCCATCTCTCGCCCCGAATTGCCGACGGGTGCCCCATACCGGCCCTTTTCTCCCAATACCACAATTCGACACCGTTGCGCGCATCACGGAACCGCCAACGGCGCTGCTTGTTATTCAAGAGCCGCCTGAGTAGCTTCCGCAGAACCGGTGGCACTTTCACCTTTCACTGTCAGGACATGCACATGCCCGCACCCATTCGCAAAGCCGTCTTTCCCGTCGCCGGTCTCGGCACCCGCTTCCTGCCTGCCACCAAGGCCGTCCCGAAGGAGATGCTGACGGTGGTCGACCGGCCGATCATCCAGTACGTGGTCGACGAAGCACGCGAAGCGGGCATCGAGCACTTCATCTTCATCACCGGGCGCAACAAGCACGTCATCGCCGACCATTTCGACGTGTCCTTCGAGCTTGAACACACCTTGCGCGAACGCGGCAAGCAAGAAGCCCTAGACCTTCTGGAGGAAATACGCCTCACCCCCGGCAAGTCCAGCTTTACCCGGCAGCAGGAACCGCTGGGTCTTGGCCATGCGGTATGGTGCGCGCGCGAGATGGTCGGAAACGAGCCCTTCGCCGTGCTCCTGCCGGACGTTCTCGTCAAGTCGCAACGCGGCTGCCTCGGCCAGATGATCGACACCTACAACAAGACCGGCGGCAACGTGATCGCCGTGGAAGAGGTGCCGGAAGACCAGACCCACAATTACGGTGTGGTCGATGTCGAAGGCCCGGGCACCGACGGTGTCTACGGTGTGCGCGGGATGGTGGAAAAGCCGGAGCCCGGCACCGCGCCCTCCAATCTCATCATCACCGGCCGCTACATCCTGCAGCCGAAGGTGTTCGACTATCTGGCCAATCAGGAAACAGGTGCCGGGGGCGAGATCCAGCTCACCGACGCTCTGCTGAAGCTGATGGACAACCAGGGCATGACCGGCCTCGCCTTCAAGGGCAGGACATACGACTGCGGCTCCAAGATCGGCTTCCTGTCTGCCAACGTCGCCTACGCGCTCGACCGCGCGGATCTCGCCGATGAATACCGCGCAGTCCTCAAGGATCTCCTGGCCGGGTAAACCGCGCCCCGCGCGATTTCCAGACCCTGTACTGTTCCCCTTTCCCAGGCTTCCCGAAGCCCCGCACGGACGGTCACGATGGCTGCGCCTGCGGGGCGTTTCCTTGCGACTGTCCTCGCCCTGAAGCACCCGCCCCCCTGCGAACCGTCGCGTTGCGACCGCTGGAGACGGCAAATTCGACCGAAGCATGTCGAAAGAACGGCAAAAGTACGGTCTGACACGATAACTCCGCGGATTTAACGCGTGGGGCGGCGTGAATGCTCAGGAAATAGGCACCGTAATCGCATTATAATGCACACTTTTTAACCAGTTTGAAGCTCTTGCCGTTTTTTTGACCAAGCAGGATTACCCCCCTCTACCAACTCCACAATTATACCTGTCTTTCCAATGCATTAGATCCCGTTTTTCGCAGCCCGCGCCGTCAATTTCCGTACGGGAATCGCACTTGGCACGGACCTTGATTGATAGGGACCGGTCGCGGCCTGCGTGCTGGGGCCCGGAAGCGGCACCGCCGCCGCTTCAGGATGAGACGATCAAGGGAACACCATCCGGAACGGGCCGCAGCGTCCGCGGACGGCTGCAGGAGAGATACGGGAACCAATCATGAAAATCGTCATGGCCATTATCAAGCCGTTCAAGCTGGACGAGGTGCGCGACGCCCTCACGGCTATCGGCGTGCAGGGGCTCACCGTCACCGAGGTGAAGGGGTACGGCCGACAGAAGGGGCATACCGAAATCTATCGCGGCACCGAATACGCGGTCAGCTTCCTGCCGAAGCTGAAGATCGAGGTCGCGGTCGCGAGCGGCATGGTCGACCAGGTGCTCGACGCGATCACCGGCGCAGCCAAGACGGGCCAGATCGGTGACGGCAAGATCTTCGTCTATTCGATCGACCAGGCGGTCCGGATTCGCACCGGCGAAACCGACGCCGAAGCGCTCTAATTGCTTAACGGGGAAACAGTCATGAAGACCTCCATTTCATTCGGCCGCCTCGCACCGGCACTTGCCGGCGGCGCTTCGGCGGTAGCCATTGCCGCACTTTGCGGTGTCACCGCGGCTCTGGCCCAGGACACCACTGCCGCTCCCGAAGCCGCCGCCGCCGCGCCGGCCGTCACTCCTGAAGTCGCCTACATCTTCAACACGCTGCTGTTCCTCATTGGCGGCTTCCTGGTGATGTGGATGGCCGCCGGCTTCGCCATGCTTGAAGCCGGCCTGGTGCGTTCCAAGAACGTGTCCATGCAGTGCCTGAAGAATATCGCGCTCTATTCGGTCGCCGGACTGCTCTTCTGGCTGACGGGCTACAACCTGATGTACACCGGCGTCGACGGCGGCTTCATCGGCTCCTTCGGCCCCTACGCTTTCGACGCGGTCGGCGGCAATGCGCTCGATACCGGCTACTCCACGGCGTCGGACTGGTTCTACCAGATGGTGTTCTGCGCCACGGCCGCCTCGGTTGTCTCCGGCACGCTTGCCGAGCGCATCAAGCTGTGGCCGTTCATGCTGTTCACCGTTGTCCTTACCGGCCTGATGTACCCGATCACCGGCTCCTGGCAGTGGGGTGGCGGCTGGCTGTCCGAAATGGGCTTCTCCGACTTCGCCGGCTCCACGCTGGTGCACTCTGTCGGCGGCTGGGCGGCTCTTTCCGGCGCTCTGATCCTCGGCGCGCGCAAGGGCAAGTACGGCCCGGGCGGTCAAGTCACGCCGATGCCCGGCTCCTCCATGCCGCTGGCCACGCTGGGCACCTTCATCCTGTGGCTCGGCTGGTTCGGCTTCAACGGCGCCTCTCAGCTCGCCATGGGCACGATCGGTGATGTCTCCGACATCTCCCGCATCTTCGCCAACACCAACCTGGCCGCCGCCGCCGGCGTGGTCGTCGCGATGATCCTGACGCAGATCCTTTACAAGAAGGTCGACGTCACCATGGCACTGAACGGTGCGCTCGCCGGTCTCGTCGCCATCACCGCGGAGCCGCTGCAGCCGTCCGTGTTGCAGGCGATCATCATTGGTGGCGTCGGTGCCGTGATCGTCGTCTTCGCCGTGCCGCTGCTCGACAAGCTGAAGATCGACGACGTCGTCGGCGCCATCCCGGTTCACCTGCTGGCCGGCATCTGGGGCACCTTCATCGTGCCGTGGTCGAATGCCGAAACATCCTTCGGCACGCAGATCGTCGGCATCGCTTCCATCGGCGCCTTCACCTTCATCGTTTCCGCCATCGTCTGGCTGGTCCTGAAAGCCACGGTCGGCATCCGCGTCAGCGAGGAAGAAGAAATCCTCGGCCTCGACAAGGTGGAAATCGGCGTCGAAGCCTATCCCGAGTTCGGGACCGGCTCCCAGCGCATGTAACGTCCTCTCCAAGCGGATCGAACTGTACCGTTGTTCGATCGAACTGGCCCGGGCCTCACAGCCCGGGCTTTTTTATTGCCCGACGCCCACAGCCAACCGGCGTCTCGTGCCCCCCGCTTTCGGCAACACCGCGCGAATGCGCACCATACCCAAGGACGTTCATCAGTCTATTTTTTGTGCAACAGCACTGAATTTGCACAACCGAAGGCAGAGCCGACGCAGGACAAAGGTGGGCCATTCCGCCTGCCAAATAGGCATTCCCTTTCCCCGCCAATACGTTTGCAACGACGAGGCCTGATTGGCACAAGACTTGAAAACAGATTGGGCACGCGTTGCCCACTCGGGCCGCACCTGTTCAATAAATAATCAGATGGGAAGCCGCCCGACATGCCACCTCGTGAAACCAGAAGACATATCCTGGCCGCGGCGACGACGCTTGTTGCGACCCTTTTCGCCTTTCCGGCCCTCGCCGATACGCTCGATACGGGCGACACCGCCTGGATGCTGACATCGACGGCCCTCGTCCTGCTGATGACGATCCCCGGGCTCGCCCTCTTCTATGGCGGAATGGTGCGCAAGAAGAACGTACTGGCCACCGCCATGCAGAGCTTCGCCGCCGCCTGCCTGATGACAGTGCTTTGGATGGTCGCCGGCTACTCCCTCGCCTTTTCCGACGGGGGCGCCTTCAACAACTATATCGGCGGTCTCTCCAACTTCATGCTGGCCGGCCTCACCAAGGACGCGCTCTCCGGCACGATCCCGGAATCGGTCTTCATGACGTTTCAGATGACCTTCGCCATCATCACGCCCGCGCTCATCTGCGGCGCCTTCGCCGATCGCATGAAATTCTCGGCGCTGTTGTGGTTCCTCGGCATCTGGATGCTCGTCGTCTACGCGCCGGTCTGCCACTGGGTTTGGGGCGGCGGCTTCCTGGGCGGCGTTGGCGTCCTGGATTTCGCCGGCGGCACTGTCGTGCACATCAATTCCGGCGTCGCGGGTCTCGTCACCGCCATCGTGATTGGTCGCCGAACCGGTTACGGCACCGACAACATGGCTCCGCACAACATGGTGCTGTCGCTGACTGGCGCGGCCCTGCTGTGGGTCGGCTGGTTCGGATTCAATGCGGGATCCGCGGTCGGCGCCAATGGTTCGGCTGGCATGGCAATGGCCGTAACCCAGATTTCAGCGGCCGCCGCCGCTCTTGCCTGGATGTTCGGCGAATGGGTTCTCCACGGCCGCCCGAGCACGCTCGGCATCGTGTCGGGTGCGGTTGCCGGCCTCGTCGGCATCACGCCGGCTTCCGGCTTTGTCGGCCCCACCGGTGCGCTCGCCATCGGCATCCTGACCGGCCTGATCTGCCTGTGGGGCGTCGAATATCTCAAGCGAACCTTCAAGTACGACGACAGCCTCGACGCCTTCGGCGTGCACGGGCTCGGCGGCATTGTCGGCGCGATCCTCACTGGTGTCTTCGCGGTGAAGGCGATCGGCGGCACGCCCGGCGGAATGGAAGGCAACTGGGGTCAGGTCTGGATCCAGATCGTCGGTATCGGCGCCACCATCGTCTGGTCCGCCCTTGCCACCTTCATCATCCTCAAGGTGATCGACGCGACCCTTGGTCTGCGCGTTCCCCGCGAGGTCGAGATCGAGGGCCTCGACATCAACCTGCACGGCGAGGTCGTGCAGTAAGCAAGGCGGCCGCCCCCGGAACCCGGCGAGATCCGGCCCGGGGGCAATCTCTGCCCCGTTGCGCGCGGCGACACGCCGGCTTATCGTTCCGGCAACAGCCTGTGCGGGCGCGATACACAATGGCAGATCCATGAGCTTTCTTCCAGATCCGGCAGTCTTTGCCGCCTTCACGGTCGCGGCGATCATTCTGACGCTGACGCCCGGACCAGACATGGCGCTTTTCCTCAGCCGCGCGCTGACTCAGGGACGTGGCGCCGGCTTCGCCGCAATGGCCGGCGCAAACACCGGGCTCGTCATTCACACGCTGCTGGCGGCCTTCGGCCTGTCGGCGCTTCTCGCCGCCTCCGCCACCGCTTTCCTGGTGGTCAAGATGGCCGGTGCGGCCTACCTGCTGTGGCTCGCCATTCACACCATCCGCCACGGCTCCGCGCTGACGCTCGACCGCAAGCCCCGCGGCAAGAGTTCCAGCCTTGCCTCATGCTGGGCGACCGGGATCGGGATCAACCTTCTGAATCCCAAGATCGTGCTGTTCTTCGTGACCTTCCTGCCGCAATTCGTCGATGCTCACGATCCCAACGTGCGAGGCCAGCTCGTCTTCCTTGGGCTCTATTTCGTGGTCCTGTCCTTGCCGTTCACCGTGGCGATGATCGCGACCGCCGAAAAATTCTCAGCCGCACTGAAACGTTCGCCCCGCGTCATGCGGATCATGGACTGGACATTTGCCGGCATCATCGGCGGCTTCGCCTTGCGTATCGCCACAGCCGCGAGCCGTTAGAGCATATTCCGACCGGATCGAATCGATCCGGTCGGAATATGCATCAGCAAGTTATCAGGGGCGGTTTCTTGTCGGTCAAACGGGTCCGTTTGATCGGAAAGCTCCACAGCTAGAGCGTCCCGCCTTCAAGCGGCACCACACCCTGAGCCCCTTCGTCGACTTCGATCACCGCCCCCGTCAACGCCTTGAGCAGATCCGCCGGCGCGAACGGTTTGCCGAGGACGCTCGAAAATCGCGCGCGCCGGTATCGCGCCGTATCGGCCGGCCTCATGCCTGCGGTCAGGGCGACGATCGGAATATCCGCGGTTTCGGCCTCCTCGCGCAAATGCAGTGCGGTCTCTATGCCGTCCATACCCGGCATCTGCAGGTCCATGATCACCACGTCAAAACGGTCTCGCGCCACGGCGGCAAGTGCGGCCGTACCACTTTCGACCGCCCTGAACGTCATTCCAAAGGATTCAAGGAATGTGGAGATCAACAGCCTGTTGACCGAATTGTCATCGACCACGAGCACGTTCAAACGGCGCTCGGGCTCCGGCAAGCGGGACGGCGTATCATCGTCAAGCGCATCCCCGCACACGCCCTCAGCCGCCGCGCACGGGATGTCGAGTGTAAAACGGGTACCATGGCCGAGTTCGCTCTCCACCCCCAGGCTGCCGCCAAGACGCCGTGCCAACGTTCGAGAAATCCATAGGCCCAGGCCGGATCCGCTGCGCAGACGCTGCCCCGAAGCACCCTGGCGATAAGGCAGAAAGAGGCTCGGCAACTCGTCTGCCGCAATGCCCGGCCCGTCGTCGCTCACGGTCAGCACGAGCCGGCGGTGAGCCTCCTCCTCCGCAAGAACCGCCGCGATCCGCACCGAGCCGTCTTCGGAAAACCGGCCAGTGAACTTGATCGCGTTGTCGACAAGATTGGTCAGGATACGGCGCACCGCGTGCGGATCGCCCGATGCCGGCACGTCCAGGCCATCGCCGAGCGTGAGCTCCAGATGCACGTTCTGCTCGTCCGCCAGCGGCTTGAACAGTGCTGTGAGGCTGCGGAATACCTCCGCCGGGTTCCAGGTCTGCAAGCCCCCCGGTTCCGGCGGCACGTCGCCCGCCTGATCGAGGAGTTCGGTCGCAAGATCGTTGAGGGCTGCCGCCGCCTGTTGAAGGGTCTCTACATAACTGCGCTGGCGTTCGTTCAATTCGGTCGTCGCCAGCAGATCCGCACTCGCAGACACCGCGCCGAGCGGCGTGCGGATATCATGCACGATCACGGCGAGCGCCATGGCGGTGCTCATATCCTCTTCGTCCGTGTGCGTGTCGCTGCCGGTTTCCGTTTCGGCCTCTTTCACTGTTACATGGCCTTCGCTGCTTCGCTATTTCTCCAAACCGTAGCAGCGCGGCGAGAAGGTTTCGAGGTCCATGGATGAGGAAAGCCACGATTTGACGGCTGTGACATTCTGCCATAAGCCCGAACGGAGGGGATGATCGGCGTTTCGCCCGTTTTGCCGGACCCCAAAAGGCGATCTGCATTCAGCTTCCCCCCGCAGCGAACCCGGCTCAACGATGATTTCCTTCGACATCCTCTCCATCGTCCTGCCCATCTTCCTTCTGATTGCCCTCGGCTATGGCTCCGCACGCACCGGCCTGCTGCGCGACACGGTTGGTGACGGCCTCAGCCAGTTCGTCAATACGATTGCCATTCCGGTGCTGATCTTCCGCACCCTCGCAACAGCATCCTTTGACGGAGCTTCTCCCTGGGCGCTCTGGGGCGCCTATTTCTCCGCGCTTGCCATCGTCTGGGCGAGCGCGTCACTGCTCAGCCTGCGGCTCTTCCGCCGCGACAAGCGCTACTGTGTCATCGCGGGCATTTCCGGCGCGTTCTCCAACACCATGCTCGTCGGCCTGCCGATCATTTCCGCCACCTTTTCCGACGCCGGCCTGGTGCCCCTTTTCGTCATCGTCTCGGTGCATCTGCCGTTCATGACCATCGTCAGCACCTTGCTGATGGAGCGCGCGGCGGTGGCCGACGGCGTGAAGAGCGCACGCCCGGTCACCCAGACACTGCAACTGGTCGCCAGGAACCTGGTCTCCAATCCGATCGTCGTCGGCATCATGGCAGGGGTGGCCTGGCGCATGACCGGCATGCAGATCCCCAGCCTGCCGGCCAATGTCATCGCCCAGATCGCCAATGCCACGGTTCCGGTCGCGCTGTTCTCGCTGGGCATGAGCCTGCGACGTTACGGCGTGCGCGGCGACATCGCTCCCGCACTTCTCACCAGTACCTTGAAGATCGTCGCCCTGCCGGCAATCGTGTGGGTACTATCCACCTATGTGTTCCATCTGCCGCCGCTGTGGATACAGGTCGCAACCTTGTGCGCCGCCTGCCCGACCGGCATCAACGCCTATCTCTTCGCGGTCAATTTCGGCACAGGCCACGCGCTTTCGGCGAATACGATCTCGCTGACCTCGGCGTTCTCGGTCATCACCATCGGACTATGGATGCATGTCGTTGCCATCGGCTGACGAGTCGCAAGGAAGACCAAATGGACCAACTGACCCGCATGCGCTGTTTCATCCAGGTTGTCGATGCCGGCGGTTTTTCGGCCGCAGCGCGGGCGATGGGACGTTCCAAGGCACTGGTTTCGAAATATGTCGGCGAGCTTGAAGACGAGCTCGGTGTACGGCTTCTCAATAGAACCACACGCCAGATTTCCACGACCGAAGCGGGACAGGCCTACTATCGCGAGGCGTCCGATATTCTCCAGCGCATCGATGATCTGCAGGAGGCGATGCAGGACGCCCACCAGCGCGCCCGCGGACTGTTGCGCATTTCCGCCTCCCGCGCCTTCGGCGATCACGACCTTTCGCGCGCCGTCATGGGTTTTCTGAGCCAGAATCCTGACATTTCCGTCGACCTTAAGCTCGAGGATCGGTTTGTCGATCTGGTGGAGGAAGGTTTCGACGTGGCGATCCGCCTGACCGAACTTTCCGATTCAAGCCTGATCGCGCGCAAGCTCGCGCCGTTCCGGCAGGTGACGGTCGCCGCACCCGAATTCATCGCCATCCACAGCCGGCCGGAAGAGCCGGGAGATCTTGCGGACATACCCTGTGTGGTCGACACCAACTACCGCTTCCGCTCCAATCTGGTCTTCCGCGATGGAGAAGGCGGCCGGCGCTCTGTCGCCATAAAGGGGCGAGTGGAAGTCAACAGCGCGGAAGCCGCGCGCCAGGCCGCGCTCGCGGGCCTCGGCTTTGCCCGCACGCCGCTCTTCATGGTGCGCGACGACATCGCCGCAGGCCGCCTGGAACGCGTGCTTGAAGAATACGAATCCGACGATGCCGCGATCTGGGTCGTCTACCCGCACCGCAAGCATCTCTCCGGCAAGGTCCGCGCCTTCGTTGATTTCCTCGTCTCCTGGTTCGAGCGCGAGGCACTGCGCGGAGCGTTCTAGGCAGTGGCCCTGTCGGACTTGCCCACGTCCTCCACGTAGACGAGTGCCCGGCCCTCGCAAACGCGAACGCCCCCGGCCGTCTCGCATACCGTTTCCAGATCGACCAGGTGCTTTTCCGGCCTCAGCCGCGTCACCGTCACGGTGGCGGTCAGCGGCTCGCCAAAGGGAGCGCAGGTCAGGAACCGCATGTCCTGCTTCAGATAGTTCGTACCAAATCCCGGGAGCTTCACACCAAGAAGATACGAAAAAAGTCCACCGATCAGCGGTTCGGGAACCGAGACGGGCCGCATGTCTAGCCCGGAAAGCCCGGCATACCCTTCCCCCTCCACCGCTTCGAAAGCTCGTGTCGTGCTTGCACTTTGACCGACTTCCAGGCTCATCGCGCGCCCTCCAACCGACAGGTTCCCTGTAACACCACGGCGCCACTGTCGGCACGCGCGACCACCACGGCCAGCAACCCGTCCGCGCCTTCCTCGATCGTGAACCGCAAGGTCTCGTCCGCGTAGGCCGGGTTTGGGAACATCACGGTCTGCATCGCGTGACGTTGTCCCGGATAGGCATTGCAAATCAGCGCATGGACCCTCGAATAAAGCAGCATGCCGTGCGAAACCGTGCGCCCGAACCGGGTGCGCGCGGAAAATTCCGGATCGACATGGATCGGGTTGTCGTCGCCCGATAGGCCGGCGAAACGATCAAAATCGGTCTGGCGCGGCGTCCAGTCCGCGCGGATGGTTGCGGCGATGCAATCGCTCATGCTCTCTGGCCCTCGGCGTTCTGATCGATATCCTGTCGGGTCTGGCTTTGAAGAAACGTGCTGCGCAACACGTGCTTTTGAACCTTGCCCGCCGCCGTACGCGGCATTTCCTCAAGAATACGGAAGCTCTTCGGCACCTTGTAGGCAGCCAGGCGGTCGCGACACCAGCGATCGAGGCTGGCGAGGTCAAGCTCCGCACCCTGACGCAGAATCAGGAATGCAGCGCCAACCTCGCCCCAGCGCATATCGGGTACACCCGTGACGACCGCCTCCTGGATCGCCTCATGCGAAACCAGAACGCGTTCCACCTCCGCCGGGTAGACGTTTTCTCCACCCGAGATGTACATGTCCTTGAGCCGGTCGACGATATACCAGTAGCCATCCTCGTCACGGCGGCCCACGTCACCCGTCTTCAGCCAGCCGTCATTCGTGAAGGCCGCATGGGTCGCGATCTCGTTGCCGAAATAGCCGGGCGTCACGTTGGCTCCGCGGATCTGCAATTCCCCTTCGCCCGCTCCCTCGACGACCCTCTCCTCGGCATCCATCAGCCGGATCTCGGAAAGGATCTGCGCCTTCCCGACGGAACCGATCTTGCGCGCCGCATTGGCCGGATCCATCAGGAAAACGGTCGGCCCGGTCTCCGTCATGCCCATGCCATTGCACACGGTAACCCCACGCCGCAGATAGGTTTCCAGCAGGTTCGCCGAAATGGGCGCCCCGCCGCAGCCGAGCGAGCGAACATGCGAGAAATCCGTGGAGGCGAAGCGCCCGTTAAGCGCCAGCGCCTGATAGATCGCCGGCACGGCGAAGAAGGCGGAAACATCGCCGCGATCGATGAGATCGAGAACCGCATCTTCATCGAACTTGCGCAGAACCGTGGACGTGCCGCCAAAGAGAAACAGCGGCAGCGTGAACAGGTTGATGCCGGCGGTGTGGAACAGCGGCAGATAGTTCACCGCACGGTCGCTGGAGACGAGATCGGTGGCCTGCACATAGTTCACCGCGTTCGCCCATGCCATCGAGGCTGTCTGGATGACCGCCTTGGGCAAGCCCGTCGTGCCGGACGTGAAAAGCAGATACCAGGGGCGATCCGCCGGAATGCGTCCATCGCCGAGTGGCGCCGACGAATGGGCGGCGGCCAGGTCGTCCAGGCAGTCACACCCCTCACCCGGTTCGAACGAAAGACGTTGGAGGTCGCACCGCTGCGCGAGCGCCTTGGCCGTTTCGGCGGTCTGCCGGTCGCTGATCAGCACTCGCGCGCCCGATTCCGCAATGATCGGCGCAAGCTCCGCCGGCGGCTGGCGCCAGTTGAGCGGCACCAGCACGAGGCCCGCCTTTTGCGCCGCGAAAAGCAGCACGAAGAAGTCCGGCCGGTTGTGACACAGGACGGCAACGCGGGCGCCCGTTTCGCCCGTCTGCGCCTCAAGCGCACGCGCCAGCGCATTGGCGCGGTCATTCACCTGGCGAAAGGTCAGCGTCGCACCGCTTTCATGATCGATGAAGGCGGTGCGTGTCGGGGTGAGGTCGGCGCGCCGCGCCGCCATGTCGGTCAGCCATTCCACAATTGTCCTCCCGGCGCTTTTGCGCGCCTTGTTCCTCCCGGGCCGTTTTCCGGCTCCGTCACGTTCAATTCCCGGCCGGCTTCGCGGCCAGTCTCTGCGATCAGGTCGGTTCGCGTGCGCTCTATCTGTTGTCCTTTGCGGAGCGCGCATCGAAACGGCGCATGCGATCAACCACCTCCGGCAGAGCGACGCGCTCCACGAAGAGTTCGCGTTCCGCCTCCAGCATCCGGGCGATCTCCGCCTGCCGTTGCGGACCCCGGATCAACGCCCGCGTCGCCGCCAACGTGCCCCCGGCTTTGGCCAGAAGCGTCTCGACATGTTGCGCAAGCATCTGTTGGAACTCGTCCGCCGCCGCCACGCTGGAGGCCAGACCCAGCGCATGCGCGCGCCAGGCATCCACGCGCCGGTTGAGAAGCTGGATCTCCAGTGCACGCGCCTCGCCGATGCGCCTGGGAAGCATCGCTGTCCAGCCACCGTCCGGCGCAAAGCCGACCTCGGCGTAGTAAGGCTGCACGAAGGCGGCCTCGCTCATCACAACGATGTCGCTCGCCAGCAGAAAGCCCAGCGATCCCCCCGTTACGGGTCCCTGTACTCCGACAAGAACAGGCGCCGGAAACGCCATTAGGTCGAGGATTGCCGCGTTCAAAGAGCCGACGAGGGTCGACGCATAGGCCTCCAGGCCCGCCACTGTGTCGGCGTGCCGGAGAAAGCCGGCAATGTCGCCCCCCGAGGAAAAGGCCTTGCCCGCCGCATCGATCAGGAGAAGATCGGGGCTCTCGTCACGCGCCTGTACAAGAGCCTGTCGAAAGGCCTCGACGAATTCAGGCACCAGCGAATTGCCGCGCCCGGGCCGGTTCAGCGTGAGCCGCACACACCTTCCTTCGCGGCGATAAAGGACCAGCGCCTCGCGCGCCTGCCGGCCGTCGTCCACCGCGACCGGTTTCGGGGTGTGGGTTTCGTTTGCCTTGCCCATTGCGGTCTACCGCTTCAGCCCGTGAACGAAGAGGTCGTAGACACTGTCGACGACATCGTCGATCGGCGTGGTCTTGCCGAACACCACGGCACGTTCACCCAGAGACCGCGCGATCCCCATCAGTGCCCATGCGCGTATGTCGGCATCGCCCGGCCGGACTTCTCCCCCCAACGCGGCCGCCTCAAGGCCCTGCCTGTATCCGTCCGCGAAGGTCGAGAAATAGGCGCGGTAGGCGTCCGCATCCACAAACAGTGCCTCCTGCACGATGCGATACAACTCCGGATGCCCGGCCACGAATGTGAGAAAGGCCCGCAGCCCCTCCCGCTCGGCTTCCAGCCGGTCGCTGATACCCGCCGTGGCGCCCGTGATCGTGTGGCGCAGATTGCGCCCCATATCCCGGACGAGTTCCGAAAACACCTCGTCCTTGCCCTTGAAATAGATATAGAATGTGCCCTGCGCGACGCCGGCCTCCCGTGTGATTGCCCCGATCGAGGCCTCCGCATAGCCAAGTCGCCCGATCACCTTTTCTGCGGCGCCCAGAAGCGCCCGTCGCGTGGCTTCACCGCGGGCCGTTTTCGGCTCCTTCGGCTCGATCGTCCCTGCCTTGTCCATTGCGTTTCCACTTATATGAAAGGTGAATCAGTATTCATGTTATGACTGTTGGACGCAAGAGGCTCTTGTTTTGCGGCAGCGACCAGTTGCCCCGATATTTTTTCGCGGACAAGCTGAGGAAAGTTTGGTCATCCCGTCTGGCGGCAAAACGGATCAGGACCGGTATTTGACCGGACTTATTCCTCATGTCCAATGGCGGGACGGTTCCCCCGGCAGGCCACGGTAAGTTTGGAGGGCCTCTCGAGCCATCAAAAAATCACAATTTAAAACAGATTGTTAACGCGAATTAACCACGTTCGAGCACCAAGACTTGGGTCAATGTTTCAACATTAATGACAGATAGTCACATTTGCACACGTAGAAAGTTTGGAAGCAGTTTAACTATAAGTGGTCTGCACATGTTTTCGTCACTGCCCACGATCCGGCGTCAAACCGGCCCACTTGCTTTTGTTAATTGTTCATGCACCATGAATTACAGATGGTGGAGGTGTTTCGGCATGATCGGATAGGTCTCGCCGAAGAGCGGTGGAACCAGTGGAGGGCTGGCTGATCAGGACGATCAGATCACGGTGGCAGATCGCATCCGGCCTTGATTTCGAAAGGTAAGGGGTTTTCATGACGGCTCTGTACCGTCCAGACGGCACGATTGCCATGGAACGATCCGATGTGACCGCCTTCCCGCGCAGCACGATGCAGGAAGACGTCGCGAGCGAGCATTACGGCGAGCTCGATGTCCGTCTCGATCCACGGAACAGGACCTACTGGTGCATGCTGATGCCGCAGGGTCGCCCGAGCTTCACGCCCGGTCTACTCGCCGATCTTGCCCGCATGCAGGCCTCGATTCCCGCCCTTTACGCTCGCCATGCGCGCTCGGGCGACTGCCCGATGCGCTATTTCGTGGTCGGCTCAAAGCTTTCCGGCATATTCAACCTGGGCGGCGATCTCGGGCTTTTTGCCGAGCATATCCGAAAGGGCAACCGCGACGAACTGGCAACCTACGCACGCGCCTGCATCAAGGTCGTCTACAACAACGCGGTCAACTACGAGCTGCCCATCGTCACCATCGCCCTGGTTCAAGGCGATGCTCTGGGGGGCGGGTTCGAAGCGGCGCTCTCCTGCGACGTGATCATTGCCGAACGCCGCGCCAAGTTCGGCCTGCCCGAAGTCCTGTTCAACATGTTCCCGGGCATGGGCGCCTATTCGTTCCTGGCCCGCCGGCTCGGCTCAGTGCAGGCCGAACGCATGATCCTCAGCGGCAAGCTCTTTGGCGCGGAAGAACTTCACGACCTCGGGATCGTTGACGTGCTGGTCGACGACGGCAAGGGGCGCCGCGCGGTGGAGGACTACATTCATCGCAACACCAGGCGGCACAATTCCCATAGCGCGATTTATCGCACGCGCCGCCGCGTCAATCCGGTGACCTATGAAGAATTGAGTGACATCATCGACATCTGGGTCGACACCGCCCTGCAGCTGAAGGAAGTCGACCTCAGAAAGATGATGCGCCTGACGATGGCGCAGGATCGCCGCCGATCCGGTCTCCCTCAGGATGAGGCCGAGGCGGTCTGAGGCAGGCGCGGTTGAAACCGTTCCCGAATTGCTTCGAACGCCGTCTTCAATCTCGTTCGTGGACCCGTCCGCTGGGGTCCATACGCGCGTTCAGCACATCGCGGACCTGAGCGACTTCCAGCTGCAACTCGCGCAGTCTCTCAAATCCGTGCAGCACGAATTCCTCCTCGCCAATCGATTCCAGCTTCGAGCAGATCGAGAAGATGCCCTGAGCGCCGATATTCGCCGCACCGCTGCGCAGCGCGTGCGCCTGACTACGAAAACCGTTGAGATCGCTCGCGGTGCAGAGATCCGAGAGGCTGTTCAGCGTCATCTCCGAGTCCTCGACGAAACCGCCGACCAGGTCCTGCACGAATTCCGATCCTCCAAGCTCCTGCAGGTTCTCCAGCGTACGCATGTCGACCACCGCCCGCCCGCTGGCGCGGTACTTCGGATGCTGGCTGATGCTCGCGACCTTCTCGCCGTCCGCGTTCTGCTGCGAGACCGGCCGCCCCTCATTCCTGCAGATGATCTCTTCCATCTTGCGCAGAAGGTCCGCCGGCTCGACCGGCTTGATGATGCAATCGACCATTCCGGCCTCAAGGCAGCGTTCGCGCGCCGCAGGCGTCGCGTCCGCCGTCAACCCGACCACGGGCACCGCTTTCTGGCCGAGCGAGGAAAAGGCATAGAGCTTCATCGCCTCGATACCGCTCATTACCGGCATGTTGAGATCCATGAGCACGATATCGAAGGAATTGCGGCCCAGCGCGTCGAGCGCCAATTCGCCGTTCTCCGCGATTTCCACGTCGTGCCCGGCCTTTTCCAGAACCTTGGCGATCACCTTCTGGTTTGTCAGGTTGTCATCGGCCACCAGCACCGAACGGCGCCTGGCCGCAGTCAGCGGCACCGTCTCGCTGCAATCGAGGTTGCTTGTGCCGGTCGCCGCGGACATCTGTAACGCCCGGCGCAGTTCCTCCTCGCTGGGCCTGCGCGGCAGAACGGTTACGAAAGCGCTCCGATAATCGGCTGCCGGCAGATCATCCACGCGATCCGATATCAGTATCAACGTCGGCGCAATAGAGGACTCCCGACCGATCAGCGCGTCGGCGAGAGAGAGCGGATCATCGCCCATCTCCGCTTCGTCCAGAACGACGATGCAACGCCGGATCCCGCTCCTTGCCGCGGTGCGCATCAAGGTGACGAGTTCCGCTGGCCTGTCCGTCAACGTCAGCGGCACGCCGAACTCTGCAAAGCGCGTTTTCAGGATCTGCGAAAGCTCGGCATCGCCGGTCAGCGCGATGGTCTGCCCCGGGGCGAGGCTCGGCGTCCACGACGCCTCGCTCTCCGCGTTTTCATAAGAGAGTTCAAACCAGAAGGTGCTACCGGCCCCCCGCGCGCTCTCCACACCGATTTCGCCACCATGCATTTCCACCAGCCGCTTGACGATCGCAAGCCCCAGGCCCGTGCCGCCGAACCGGTTGATGATGGTGTCGTCCGCCTGGCTGAAATGCTCGAAGATCCGCCCTTGCGCCTCCTTGGCGATACCGATGCCGGTGTCGGTCACCTCAAAGCGCAGTCGCAGGCTATCGGGAGCCGCCCCCCTGCCGGAATCGATCAGCGACACGGCCATGCAGACCCGCCCCGCATTCGTGAACTTCACCGCATTGCCGGCGAGGTTGGTCAGGATATCGGCGAGATGACGCGCATCGCCTCTCAACCGGAGCGGTGTGCGCGCGCTCACATGGACCGCGAACCGCAATCCCTTGGCCTCGGCCTGAACGGCTACTGTGGAGCGGACCCGCGCCAGCACGTCGTAAAGTTCAAAGTCACTCGCCGTACTCGGCATCTGACCCGCCTCGATGCGCGAAAAATCGAGGACCTCGTTGATCAGCGTCAGAAGTGCGTTGGCGGAATTGCGCACCGTCGCGGCCATATCCTTCTGTTCGTCGTCGAGCGTCGTACGCTGCAGCATGTCCGTCATGCCGATGATGCCGTGCAACGGCGTGCGAAACTCGTGGCTGACGGCAGCCAGGAACTGGCTCTTGGCCTCGCTCGCCTGTTCAGCCGCCTTCTTGGCCTCCGAGAGATTGCGGATGAGCTTCGACGCGTACAGTGGCAGCGCGATCATTCCGAGCAGCAGGCCGATGGCGATGCCGTCATTGGCAGTCCAGTAGGGTGAATTGAGCAGTGCGACGGCAAAGCAGGGAACGCCGATCGCCATCGCGATCCGAAGGCTCTTTACGCCAAAGCGGAAACCGTTGCCGAGGATGACCCAGAGATAGATCGGATAAAGGGCGGCGGTGGCCTCCCCTCCGACATAGATACCGTAACTCAACCCGCCCAAATCACAGAGCATCGCAACCACACGGCGCCATTCCAGGCGCTTGGGATGGTAGACGAGATGGGCGAACAGAGCGACGGAGAGCACCGAATAGATGCTGATCGTGGCCAGTGGCCCGGAGACGTCCACGCTCGTGTAACGAGCCATTCCGAGCAGATAGGCGCCGATGAGGAATGCGATCGCAAGCCGGTTGAGCACCATTTCGTGCTCGCGTTCGTCGCTCGACAGCAGCCGCCTCCACATCCTGTCGAGACGGGAAAGGCGCGAACGCGACCCGCGCGCTCCGCGCTTGCCGTCGATGATCCTGCGTGGCTTTGAAAGCATGGGCGTCACGTATCCTTCACCCCTGTGCGCCAGGCGTATGGCAGGCGCGGGTACGGTCAGGCGGAATAGACGAGCCGGGCCTTCGGACGGAAAAGCTCAGCGAACGATTCCGGCGGCATTGGCCGGCCGAAGTAGTACCCCTGAACCTCGTCGCAGCCTTCCTTGCGCAGAAACGCCGCCTGCTCCTCCGTCTCCACTCCTTCGGCGGTGATCGAAAGATTGAGGCTCTTGCCGAGCCCGATGATGGCCTTGATGATCGCGGCGTCGTTCGGGTCGGTTTCAAGGTTGCGGATGAAACCCTGATCGATCTTGAGCCTGGCGACGGGAAACCGCTTGATGTAGCCAAGCGACGAGTATCCGGTACCGAAATCGTCGATGGAGAAGCCCACCCCCAGCTTCTGCAGGAAAAGCAGATCGTTGGTCACGACCTCGGAATTCTCCATCAGGATGGTCTCGGTCAGTTCCAGATCGAGCCGACCGGGCGGCAATCCGCTCGTTTCGAGGATCTCGGTCACGAGCGCGCGCATGTTCTGCTTGCGGAACTGCACCGGCGAGAGGTTGACCGCGATCCGGATCGGCGGCAGTCCTTCCTCGATCCATGTCATCGCCTGTCGGCAGGCTTCGCGCATCACCCATTCGTTGATCGGCACGATCTGGCCGTTCTGCTCGGCAAGCGGCAGGAAGGCACCCGGCGAGATCATGCCCTTGACCGGATGCTGCCAACGCAAAAGCGCCTCCGTCCCGACGATCTCTCCCGTCTTGAGGTCAACCTGCGGCTGATAGTAGAGCCGGAACTCCTCGCGCTGCAGCGCGCGCCGAAGGTCCGCTTCCAGCACGATGGCGTCTCGCGCCCGGTCCGCCATGCCCGCGGAGGCGAATTCGTAACTGCTGCCGCCGTGCGCCTTGGCCCGATACATGGCGAGATCGGCGCTCTTCATCAGCGAATCCACGTCACCGCCATCGTCGGGATGCATGGAGATGCCGATGGAGGCCGTGGGATTGATCTCATGGCCTTCGAAGAAGAGCGGCTGACCAATCACGTCGATGATCTTCTCGGCCAGTTGGGTCGTGTCCGAAGGACCCTTCACATCACTCATCAGGATTGCGAATTCATCGCCGCCGAGCCGAGCGACCACGTCGCCCTCGCGAACCGTCACGCGAAGGCGCTGCGCAATTGCTTTCAAAAGGCGGTCACCGACGGAATGGCCCAGCGCGTCGTTGACGCTCTTGAACCGGTCGATGTCGAGCATCTGCAGCCCGACCTTGCGGTCACCACGCCGCGCCCGCGCAATCTCCTTGCGCAGCTGATCCCGGATCAGCGTTCGGTTCGGCAGCCCCGTCAGCGCATCGTGACGCGCAATATGCTGGAGGTGGTTCTCCGCCGCCTTGCGGTCCGTAATGTCGAGTGAGGACGTCAGGATGCCGGTGATTTCATTCGACGGATCCCTGAGCGGCGACTTGGTCGTAAGAAAGACCCGGCGCTTGCCCTGCGCATCGTTGATTTCTTCTTCGTAGGAATTCAACGGCTTGCCGCTCGCAAGCACCATGCGATCGAGCGCCTTGTTGCGGCTGGCCCCTTCCTCGCCGAGAACCTCGGAGGAATCGCAGCCCACCACCTTTGCCGGATCGAGCCCCGTGACCTTGCTGTGATAGGCGTTCACGAACAGGAACTTCCCATCGCAATCGGTCGCGCTGATGAGGGCGGGCACGGTGTCGATCACCTGGGCGAGCCGGTCGCGGCTGTCGCGAATTGTACGTTCCAGGGCCCGCTCACTGACCTCAAGTTCCCGTTTCAGGTTCTTCGCGCGATCGGCCAGCAGAAGTTGCTGCTGACGCAATTTCAGCAGATTGCGCGCCCGCGTCACGAACTCGCGATGATCGACCGGACTTTGCAGAAAATCCGTCGCCCCCGCATCCAGCGCGGCGATCCGGTAGGTCCGGTCCTCGAACACCGTGATCACGATGACCGGCACATCGACGAGTGCGGGCATGCCGCGCACCGCGGAAATGAATTCCGCGCCGTCCATATGCGGCATGTTGTAATCTGTAACCAGCAGATCGGGCGTGTTTTCAGCTAGCCATTCCAATGCCGTGCGCGGATCGGCAAAGGCCCGCACCTGCGTTCCCTCCTCGATAGAGGCGGCGATACGGGTGAAGATCTGCCGGTTGGTCGGTTGATCGTCAACAATTACGACGAGCGCCATCGAACAAGCCTGTTACTTCGCGGCGTCCCGAGCCAGACAAAAGGCGCGGGTGCGGTTTGAAACAAACGGCCGCCGCTATGATACAAGTCAAAGGCGACGGCCAACCTAGGTACGCGGCCGCGCGCACCTGCTGTCCAAGCCCACGATGGCATAAGAACCTTAAGAAGTATTACCGAGCCTTGATTTGTTACCTATCTCGTTCGGATATGGCATATCGCCGAAACCGCCCCCGATCACGCGTAACCATGCGCCAGGCGGGCGCCTTGCAACGCTTGACTTGCGCACGTCATCCGCTTAGTTTCCGCGCCACTCCTAACATGGAGCGACCATCGATCCGCCGACCGGGCCCCGTAAAGGTGTAAAGAGAGCCCGGAGGTCATCATCCGCCAGCGAGTTTCGCCCGCGGATGTCGTCATTCTGTGCGCTTGCGCGCCGGATGGCTGAAAAGCGACAAGCGCGGGTTGCGGCGTTCATTGAGGGGACCACATTCAGGGATACGGCAGCCAGGGAAGCCGCCGGCCGCCCTCCCTGAAACCGCCAGACAGTCCGTTGCGTCCCGATCAAGGCGATGCGATGGGCACGACGGCAAGCAAGAGACGTGAGACGGACATGTTCGAAAGCCTGTCAGACCGCCTGAGCGGCATTCTGGACTCCCTCACCCGGCGCGGCGCGCTGAGCGACGCGGACGTGACCGCGGCGCTGCGCGAGGTTCGCCGCGCGCTGATCGAGGCCGACGTCTCCCTCGACGTGGTCCGTTCCTTTACCGACAAGGTCAAGAACCGCGCCGTCGGCCACGAGGTGGTCAAGTCCGTCACCCCCGGCCAGATGGTCGTCAAGATCGTCCATGACCAGCTTGTGGAGATGCTCGGCGCCGAAGGCGAGCCGATCGACCTCAACGCCCCCGCCCCCGTCGCCATAATGATGGTCGGCCTGCAGGGCTCAGGCAAGACGACAACCTCCGGCAAGATCGCGCTGAGGCTCACCAAGCGGGACAAGCGCAAGGTCCTGATGGCCTCGCTTGACACCCGCCGCCCGGCCGCCCAGGAGCAGTTGAAGGTGCTCGGCGAGCAAACCGGTATCGACACCCTGCCGATCATCGCCGGCCAGTCGCCGACCCAGATCGCCAAGCGCGCCGAGAGCGCCGCCCGCCTCGGCGGCTATGACGTGGTCATTCTGGACACCGCCGGCCGCACCCACATCGACGAACCACTGATGGTTGAGATGGCCGAGATCAAGGCCATCGCCAATCCGCACGAAATCCTGCTGGTGGCCGACAGCCTGACCGGTCAGGACGCGGTGAACCTCGCCAAGAGCTTCGACGAGCGCGTCGGCATCACCGGCCTCGTGCTGACCCGCATGGACGGCGATGGCCGAGGCGGTGCGGCGCTTTCCATGCGTGCGGTCACCGGCAAGCCGGTCAAGCTCATCGGTACCGGCGAAAAGGCCGACGCGCTGGAGGAATTTCATCCCGCCCGCATCGCCGACCGCATCCTCGGCATGGGCGACATCGTCTCGCTCGTGGAAAAGGCATCGGAAGCCATTGACGCGGAACAAGCCGCGAAGATGGCGAAGAAGTTCAAGAAGGGCGAGTTCGATCTCGACGACCTTTCCGAACAGCTTCAACAGATGGAAAAGCTCGGCGGCATGTCCGGCATGCTCGGCATGCTGCCCGGCATCGGCAAGATGAAGAAGCAGCTCGAGGCCGCAAACCTCGACGACAGCGTCATCAAGCGGCAGCGCGCCATCATTTCGTCTATGACGAAGAAGGAGCGCCGCGCGCCGAAGCTCCTGAACGCCAGCCGCAAGAAGCGCATCGCCGCCGGCTCCGGCACCGAGGTGCAGGACGTCAACAAGCTCCTGAAGATGCACCGTCAGATGGCCGACATGATGAAGGCCATGGGCAAAAAGAAGGGCGGCATGATGGGCGCGCTTGGCGGCATGATGGGCGGCGGCCAGCCGCAGATGGATCCCGCCGAAATGGAACGGCTCGCCAGGCAAATGGGTCAGGGCGGCGGCATGCCGAGCCTTCCCCCCGGCGGAATGCCCGGAATGCCCGGCGGCGGCCTGCCCGGCCTCGGCGGCGCGAAATTTCCCGGCCTGCCCGGCATGGGCAAGAAGAAATAGAGACATTCACGAGATACCGGCCTGCTGAGCGAAACGGCGGGTTGGTTAGACAACACGAAGACACAAACGAACACGCTCTCAAGAAGGACTAGAAAACCATGGCCCTCAAGATTCGCCTCGCCCGTGGCGGCACCAAGAAGCGCCCCTACTACCGCATTGTCATCGCAGACGCGCGCGCGCCGCGCGACGGCCGCTTCCTGGAGAAGGTCGGCAGCTACAACCCGCTGCTGCCGAAGGATTCGCCGGAACGCGTGACGCTCGACACCGACCGCGTCCAGCATTGGCTGTCGCACGGTGCCCAGCCGACCGACCGCGTTCTGCGCTTCCTCGATGCCGCCGGCCTCGTCAAGCGCGAAGCGCGCAACAACCCGAAGAAGGCGCTGCCGGGCAAAAAGGCGCAGGAGCGTCTCGACGCCAAGCGTCAGGCCGAGGAAGAAGCGGCTGCCGCTGCTGCCGAGGCTGCGGCGGCTCCGGCCGAAGAAGGTGGCGAGGAAGCTGCTGCCAGCTGAGGCGGTTCTTCCCTACCACACGATTTGAGACGGCGCCCGCGCCCGGGAATACCGGCGCGGGCGTTGTTGCCTTGAACGAAGCTCAACTCAGGAACAAGAGCCGATGGCCTCTTCCGATCGTGTCCTGATGGCCGAAATCGGCGCCGCGCACGGCATCCGTGGCGAAGTCCGGGTCAAGCCACACGGTGACGACCCGATGGCGCTGCGCGACTACGGCCCGCTTGAGGCCGCCGATGGCCGCGTATTCGAGATCGAGGCGCTGCGCCCGCAAAAGCACATGCTGGTCGTCCGCTTCAAGGGCATCCGCGACCGCAACGCGGCCGAAGCGCTGACGCGCACGAAACTCTACCTTCCGCGCGAAAGGCTGCCGGAACCCGACGCGGACGACTTCTACCACGCCGATCTTGTCGGTCTTCCCGTCTTCGACGCACAGGGCACTGAACTCGGCACTGTTCTTTCCGTACCCAATTTCGGCGCCGGCGATCTGCTGGAGATCGCGCCGAAAGGTGCGCCAAGCTTCTATCTGCCCTTTACCCACGAGGCAGTGCCGGAGATCGACATCGCCAACCGGCGCATCACCGCCGTCCCGCCCGAAGGCCTGCTCGCGGGAGAGGAGGACGCGGAAGAACGTCGCAGGGAAGAAGGAAACGGGGCATGAGCGCCCTCGTCATTGTCTCCGGCACGTTCCGTATGGCGCCCGACAGGATCGAAGACTGGCGGCCGCATGCGATCGCTATGCTGAAGGCGACACGGGCCGAGCCCGGCTGTCGCGTCTATTCCTATTCCCAGGACGCGGAAGATCCCGGCCTCATCCGTGTTTACGAGGAATGGGAGAGCCGTGACGCGCTTGCGGATCATTTCAGCACTCCGCACATGAAGACATGGCGGGCAGCCCTTGCCCGGATTGGCACTTTTGACCGCGACCTGCGCCTCTTCGAGGCGAGCGAAGGCGAACCGGTGTGACCATGTTCCGCGCGACTGTCCTCACTCTCTATCCCGAGATGTTCCCCGGCCCGCTGGGAGCGAGCCTCGCGGGCCGCGCCCTGGAGCGCGGCGCGTGGAGCCTCGAGGCCCGCAATATCCGTGACGTCGCCACCGACCGCCACCGCACCGTCGACGACACGCCCGCCGGCGGCGGCGCGGGCATGGTGCTGAAGCCCGACATCGTCGCCGCTGCCATCGATGCTGCCTGCCCCGCCGACGACACGCGTCCGCGCCTTCTCATGAGCCCGCGCGGAAAGCCTCTCGACCAGACCCGCGTGCGGGCCTTGAGTGCGGGCGACGGAGCCCTGATCCTGTGCGGCAGGTTCGAAGGCGTCGACGAGCGGGTGGTCGAGGCGCGCGGGCTCGAAGAGGTGTCCATCGGCGATTATGTGCTCTCGGGCGGGGAACTCGCCGCCATGGTGCTCATCGACGCCATTGTCCGCCTGCTGCCCGGTGTCATGGGCAACGCGGAATCTGGGGATACCGAGAGCTTCGAAACCGGTCTTCTGGAGCACCCCCACTACACGCGCCCGCAGGAATGGGAGGGGCATGCCATCCCTGAAATCCTGCTCTCCGGCGATCACGGCCGGATCGCGAAATGGCGGCTGGAACAGGCCCGGGATCTGACAAGAAGACGGCGACCCGACCTTTGGGAAGCCTACCGCGCGCAGCATCTCGAGAAGGGAAAGCCGTAAGCGGGGCTTGGATTCGCACGCCCTTTTTCGGATCGGCGCGTCACGAGACGGACGGCCTGTTCCGCGCAGGCACCACAACACGCCGCACCGCACCCCGTTGGCGCAAAAAGCCGAGGTTTCCTGCGAAAAACCGCATGACTTTGGCACCGATGTCCTGTATAGGACGCGCCTTGAGCCCCGCCGTGTCCGCACGTTGGGGGCCTTTTATCGTGACACGAAGAACGAGAGACTTGTCATGAACATTATTGAACAGCTCGAATCCGAGCAGATGGCGAAGATCGTCGAGCAGCGGAAGATTCCCGAATTTTCCCCTGGCGACACGATCCGCGTGAACGTGCGCGTCACCGAAGGTACGCGTACCCGTGTCCAGGCCTACGAGGGTGTGTGCATCGCCCGCGCCGGCTCCGGCCTGCAAGAGAGCTTCACTGTCCGCAAGATTTCCTATGGCGAAGGCGTCGAGCGTGTCTTCCCCATGTATTCTCCGCTGGTCGAGGGTGTCGAGGTTGTCCGCCGCGGTAAGGTCCGCCGCGCCAAGCTCTATTACCTGCGCGGCCGCCGCGGCAAGTCCGCACGTATCGCGGAAGCCTCCAACGTTCGCGCAAAGCGCCTGAACGAGGAGCAGCGTGCCGCCGCCGTCGAGGCCAAGGCCGCCGCCGAAGCCGAGAAGAAGGCCGCCCAGGAGGCCGCCGCAGCAGCTGCCGCCGCAGAGGCGAGCGCGGAATAGGCATCCGCCGGCCTGTCACAGACAGGCAACGCGTTCCAGACGCCCGCCCTCGTTCCGAGGCGCGGGCGTTTTCGTTGGGGCGTTGCGCAGGCCTTGACTGCGCCTGTTGCGGAAATCCTTGAAACCGCGGCATCTGACGGTCATATTGCCGGCCAGCACAGATGCCAGCATCGAAGATCGGGCGCCCAAAGGCATGGCCATGAACAGGACAGACAGCTTCAAGGCACGACGCGCAGATGATTGCGCGGCCGCTGGCGTACACGCGCCGATCGCCTTCGCCCTGTTCCACGATCACGCCCGTCTGCCATGGCGCTTCCACGCCCTTCTCAACGTTTCCAACGACATCCTTATGGGCTGACCGCCCGCCGGGCACGCGCGCCTTTATCTGAGCGCCGCGGCCCGGCCGGCGGAGCCATGAATGTCGTTTATCCGAATTTTCCGGGAGAGAAAGACCGATGACTGAAGCCAAGACGCTCTACGACAAGATCTGGGACGACCACCTGGTCGACATGCAGGAAGACGGAACGGGCCTGCTCTACATCGACCGCCATCTCGTCCATGAAGTGACCTCGCCGCAAGCCTTTGAGGGGCTGCGGATCGCCGGCCGGCCGGTGCATGCCCCCACCCGTACGCTCGCCGTGGTCGACCACAACGTGCCGACCACGGACCGTTCGCACGGCATCGATGATCCGGAATCGGCGCTGCAGGTGCAGACGCTGGCCGACAATGCCAAGGCTTTCGGTGTCGAGTACTATTCCGAAACCGACAAGCGGCAGGGCATCGTCCACATCGTCGGCCCCGAGCAGGGCTTCACCCTGCCGGGCATGACCATCGTGTGCGGTGACAGCCACACCTCCACGCACGGGGCCTTCGGTGCGCTCGCACATGGTATCGGCACCTCGGAGGTCGAGCATGTTCTCGCCACCCAGACGCTGATCCAGAAAAAAGCGAAGAACATGCGGATCACCGTCGACGGCGACCTGCCGGACGGGGTGACCGCAAAGGACATCATCCTCGCGATCATCGGCGAGATCGGCACCGCCGGCGGAACGGGCCACGTCATGGAATACGCAGGCGACGCCATCCGCGCCCTCTCCATGGAAGGCCGCATGACGGTGTGCAACATGTCGATCGAAGCCGGCGCGCGCGCCGGCCTGATCGCGCCCGACGAGAAGACATTCACCTACATTCAGGGCCGGCCCAAGTCCCCCACCGGCAAGGCCTGGGACATGGCCAAGGCCTATTGGGAAACGCTCTATTCCGATCCCGACGCCCATTTCGACCGGGAAGTCAGGCTCGATGCGGCCAACCTGCCGCCCACCATCACCTGGGGCTCTTCGCCCGAAGACGTCGTGTCCATCACCGGAGTCGTGCCGAACCCCGACGATCTCACGGATGAGGGCCGCCGCGCCTCCAAGCACAGGGCGCTTGAATACATGGGCCTGACGCCAGGCACGAAGATGACGGACATCGTGATCGACCGCGTTTTCATCGGTTCGTGCACCAATGGCCGCATCGAGGATCTGCGCGCCGCGGCCGCCATCGTCGACGGCCACAAGGTCGCCGAAAGCGTCAACGCTATGGTGGTGCCGGGCTCGGGCCTCGTGAAGGATCAGGCGGAGGCGGAAGGTCTCGACAAGATCTTCATCGCGGCCGGTTTCGAATGGCGCGAGCCGGGCTGCTCCATGTGCCTTGCGATGAACGCCGACAAGCTGGCTCCGGGCGAACGCTGCGCGTCCACCTCGAACCGCAATTTCGAAGGCCGGCAGGGTTTCAAGGGACGCACGCATCTGGTCTCGCCGGCCATGGCGGCGGCGGCGGCGGTCGCCGGTCGTTTCGTCGACGTGCGCGAGTGGCCTCAAGGCTGATTCGCCGCCCAAAGAGCGCGGAAAACAACACCGACGGGCACCCACGGGTGCCCGTTTGCGTGTCCGTCCGGCCCGCCGCACGTTGCACCGCAACCCGGCGGTTTCGGATTCACTCGATTTTTCAGACAGCAAGGGAGCGGTAAAGGCCGCCTCACTCCCGCGACGCTACGTCACGCTTACGGCTTCACAACACCGTCATGCACGCTTTACACTATGCGTGCGCCTTTAATGGCGGCTTATGCCGGAAAAAGGAGCGTGGGTGTGACCATCGCCGTGCCGACGGGAACCCATCCGGTTCTCGTGCTCAACGCGGACTACCGACCCCTGAGCTACTATCCCCTGTCGCTGTGGGCGTGGCAGGATGCGATCAAGGCGGTCTTTCTGGACCGGGTCAACATCGTGTGCGAATACGACGTTGCGATCCGAAGTCCGAGCTTTGAAATGCGTCTGCCGAGCGTCGTCTCGCTCAAGACCTATATCCGCCCTACGAAACACCCCGCCTTCACCCGCTTCAACGTTTTCCTGCGCGATCGATTTCAGTGCCAATATTGCGGCACACGCGAGGACCTCACCTTCGATCATCTGATCCCGCGCTGCCGGGGCGGGCAGACCACCTGGGAAAACGTCATCACCGCCTGTTCTCCCTGTAACTTGCGCAAGTCGCACAAGTCATGCCGCGAAATCGGCATGTTCCCGGCACAGCCCCCCTTCCGCCCGACCGTGCAGGACCTGCACCAGAACGGGCGTCTCTTCCCCCCCAACTACCTACACGAAAGCTGGCTCGACTTCCTTTACTGGGATACCGAGCTGGAACCGTAAGCGCCGGGAATACCTCAGCCCCGGACACGGGCGAACGAGGATGCGGTCTGACGCCCGTCATGCCGCGTCATGTCCTGATTCATGACAATGGCGATGCCACAACGGTGCGCCGCCTTAGTCATTTCCTAACCATGTCGCCCACTTGTCCGGACCCCCTGTCGGATTTAACGGGAAAGCAGCAACTGGCGTGCGATCGTCAGTCAAATCGGCGAAAGCGATTTAATCCTTCGTTTACGGCGTGGTCAGAAATTATCGTGCAAAGTCAATCCACTCCGTGGCGAGCAGAGATGGCGCACCGGATCCGGCCCGATTGCTGCGTTCAATTGGCGGATAGCGGGCGCACTGTCCCGATATCGGTCGGCTCCCGCCGGATGCGGGTGGGGCCACTGCCGACAGCGACCGGCCGCCAAGCTCAGCCAAGCCCATGGCGGCCGGTCCGAACCCGAAAGACCTTGCGATGAAGCCTGCCGTTGAAGCGATGAAGGCCCTGCTGGCGCGGTTTGCGCGCGACACAGGCGGCTCGATCGCGATCATGTGGGGACTATCCGCCATCGTCGTGATCGGCATGGTGGGGGCGGCAATCGACTATTCGCGCGCCGTCAACGTCAAGGAAGTGATGGCGCAGGAACTCGACGGCGCGGTGCTTGCCGGCGCGCGCTATCTCTCAAGCTCCACCTCCACCGACAAGACGAAGACCCAGATCGTCGACACGTTCTCCCAGACGACGGCGCAGGCGTTGGGCGAGACGGCCACCTATGAACTGACAGCCGACGACATCTCCATCAGCGAGGAGGCCGGCACAATCTCGGCGACCGCCAAGGGCGCTGTCCAGACCGCTTTCATGAAGATCCTCGGCATCGACACGATGCCGATCGAAGTCACATCGCAGGCGAGTTTTTCCGACAAGTACCTGGAAATCGCGCTGGTTCTCGACGTGACTGGATCGATGGACTGGTCCGATGGTAGTGGCTCGACGCGAATAGCATCGCTCAAGAGCGCTGCGACTGCGCTGATAAACACGCTCATGCCCGACGATAGCAGCGACCGGGTCCGGATCTCGATCATTCCCTACAGCGAAGGCGTCCGGCTCAGTTCCTCCATGGCAAGCTCCGTCACGAACGGCTATTCGACCCGATGCGCAACAGAGCGCACTGGCGACCAAGAATACACCGATGCGAACTACACCGTGGAGGCTCTCGGGAACGGATCCGGTTTGTATATGAACATGCGGCCCGATTACTGGACAACAAACGATCTCCCGGATCTCTACACCCAAAAGGGCACGGCATATGGCGCCTGTCCGTATAACGAAATTCTGCCGCTGACGAACGATAGAAGCACCCTTCTCAGCAAGATCAATAGTCTCAGCGCGATAAGCGGCACCGCAGGTCAAACCGGCATAACGTGGGGCTGGTACACTCTTTCCCCGAACTGGAACGACTTGTGGGATACGGACGCCGAAGCCTCAAATTACGATGACGACGAAACACTCAAATACGTGATCATCATGACGGATGGCGAGTTCAACGCCATTTTCGACAAGACCGACGTTTCCAAGCAAAGCTGCTCTGGCCGGGGACGGAATCGCCAATGCACCACCACGACCGGCACCTATTGGTACGAACTCTATAGCGATACCAGCACGGCATCTGCGGATCGCGCCAAGAAAGTCTGTGCGGCCATGAAAAATTCAGAAGCGAACCAAGGTTCAGGCATTACCATCTATTCGGTCTATTTCAATCCCGATTCCAACGCGACCGCCGAGGCCACAATGGAAAGTTGCGCCACCGACTCCGACAAGTTCACCTATGCTTCCAACGGTCAGGCCTTGACGGAGACCTTCGTCAAGTACGCTCAGGACATCCAGAAGCTCTACCTGTCGAAATAGGCAAGCCTCATTACCTCCCCCGGATCGCGCAGGTGCGGGTGAATCACACTCGCTGCGAAAGAAAAAGGACGCTGCTCGAAAAGCAGCGCCCTTCCGCGTAAAATCAGCCGCTCGCCTCAGGCGTTCGCGCGGTTCTGGCGGTTGTCGATCAGGTCGCCGACGACGCCCGGATCGGCCAGCGTCGAGGTGTCGCCCAGATTGTCGAAGCTGTCTTCGGCGATCTTGCGCAGGATGCGGCGCATGATCTTGCCGGAGCGCGTCTTCGGCAGGCCCGGCGAGAACTGGATGAGATCCGGCGAGGCGATCGGACCGATCTCCTTGCGGACCCACGTTACCAGTTCCTTCTTCAGCTCGTCCGTCGGCTCCTCGCCTTCCATCAGCGTGACATAGGCGTAGATGCCCTGGCCCTTGAGGTCGTGCGGATAGCCCACAACCGCGGCCTCGGCCACCTTCGGGTGGGCGACGAGCGCGGATTCCACCTCCGCCGTGCCCATGCGGTGGCCGGAAACATTGATGACATCGTCGACGCGGCCGGTGATCCAGTAGTAGCCGTCTGCATCGCGGCGGCAGCCGTCGCCGGAGAAGTACATGCCCTTGTAGGTGGCGAAGTAGGTCTGCACGAAGCGGTCGTGATCGCCGTAGACCGTGCGCATCTGGCCGGGCCATGAATCGAGAATGACCAGATTGCCTTCCGTCGCGCCCTCCAGGATGTTGCCTTCCGCATCGACCACGGCCGGCTGCACGCCGAAGAATGGCAACGTCGCAGAGCCGGGCTTGAGGTCCGTGGCACCGGGAAGCGGCGTGATCAGAATGCCGCCGGTCTCCGTCTGCCACCAGGTGTCGACGATCGGGCAGCGCTTGTCGCCGACCACGTTGTAGTACCACATCCAGGCTTCCGGATTGATCGGCTCGCCGACCGAGCCCAGAACGCGCAGTGACTTGCGCGAGGTCTTCGTCACCATCTCCTCGCCCGCACCCATCAGCGAGCGGATGGCCGTCGGTGCGGTGTAGAAGATGTTGACCTTGTGCTTGTCGATCACCTGCCAGAAGCGCGAGGCGTCGGGATAGGTCGGGATGCCCTCGAACATCAGCGTCGTCGCGCCATTGGCGAGCGGGCCGTAGACGATGTAGCTGTGGCCCGTCACCCAGCCCACATCCGCCGTGCACCAGTAGACCTCGCCGTCATGATAGTCGAAGACGTACTGGTGCGTCATCGAGGCATAGACCAGATAGCCGCCCGAAGTGTGCAGCACGCCCTTCGGCTTGCCGGTGGAGCCGGACGTGTAGAGGATGAACAGGGGATCTTCCGCGCTCATCTCTTCCGGCTCGCAGCGGTCGGAGACGTTTTCCGCCGCCTCGTGATACCAGACGTCGCGGCCGTCCTTCATCTTGATGTCGCCGCCGGTGCGCTTGACTACGATGACCTTCGGCTCATGGCCGGAAAGCCGGTCGCAGGCCGCGTCCACATTGGCCTTGAGCGGCACCTTGCGGCCGCCGCGAAGGCCCTCGTCGGCGGTCACCACCAGCGTGGAACCGCAATCCTCGATACGCCCGGCGAGACTGTCGGGCGAAAAGCCGCCGAAAACGATGGAATGGATCGCGCCGATACGCGCGCAGGCCAGCATCGCGTAGGCCGCTTCCGGGATCATCGGCAGGTAGAGCGTGATGCGGTCGCCCTTCTTGGCGCCCGCTTCCCGGAGCACGTTGGCGAAGCGGTTCACCTCCGCGTAGAGCTCCTGGTAGGTAATCACCTTGTGCTCGGAAGGATCGTCGCCCTCCCAGATGATCGCCGCCTGGCCCGCACGCTTTTCCAGATGCCGGTCAACGCAGTTGGCCGAAACGTTGAGCGTGCCGTCCTCGAACCACTTGATGGAAACGTTGTGGTAGTCGTACGAGGTGTTCTTGACCTTGGTATAGGGGCGGATCCAGTCGATGCGCTTGCCATGACGAGCCCAGAACCCATCCGGATCGTCAACCGACTGCTGGTAGAGGTCGCGGTAGGCGTCCTTGTCGATCAGAGCGTTTTCGGCAATGTCAGCGGGGACCGGAAATACGGTATCGGACATCGGCAACCTCCCAATTGCTTCTTTGCATGCACGCAACCCATGCGCGTTGTATCGGCCGCATTATGCGTATCCGCGGAAACCCCGTCCATATCGCGATTCAGCAACTTTGGTAGGACGGCGCCACGGATGACGGCGTAAATTTCTTGTCTATGTTAAACATAGGAGAAATCAGGCTCGGGAAAAGGGGCCGACAGCGCCCGGCCCGCTATACCGGCGCAAAGGCCGGCATAACGGGAAAGCCTGGCGACTTCCAACGAAGCCCGGGCCGTTCAGGCCGCCGCCTGCAGCCCGCCCTTGGCGAGGATGAAATCCACCACCGCGTCGACACCCTCGCCCGCCTTGGTATTGGCGAAGACGAAGGGGCGGCTCCCGCGCATCTTCTTCGCATCGCGATCCATGACGGAAAGATCGGCGCCCACCAGCGGAGCGAGATCGGTCTTGTTGATGACGAGAAGGTCGGAGCGGGTGATGCCCGGCCCCCCCTTGCGCGGGATCTTGTCACCGGCCGAGACATCGATGACGTAGATCGTCAGGTCCGCGAGCTCCGGCGAGAAGGTCGCGGCGAGATTGTCGCCGCCGGATTCGATGAGAATGATGTCGAGATCGGGATAGGCCGCGTTCAGTTCCGCCACGGCGGCGAGATTGATCGAGGCATCCTCGCGGATCGCCGTGTGCGGGCAGCCGCCCGTCTCCACACCGCGAATGCGCTCCGGTTCGAGCGCACCCGAGCGCGTCAGGAACTCCGCGTCTTCCTTGGTGTAGATGTCGTTGGTGATGGCGGCGAGCTGGAAATCGTCGCGCAGGCGCTTGCACAGCGCGTCCATCAGCGCGGTCTTGCCGGAACCGACGGGGCCGCCGATGCCGATGCGCAAGGGACCATTGGGAGAGCTCATGATCGAAACAGCCTCGTGTACTGGGTTTCGTGCAGCTGGGAGGAAATGTCGGCCAGAAAGCAGGCCGAACCGACATCATCCAGCGGCGCCGCGAGCGCTTCGGCCGCGACATCGGCAATGGTCGCTTCCAGCCCGGCGATGACCCGCTGTCCGTCGCTCTGGCCGAGCGGCACGGACCGGACCGCGGCGGAAACGAGATTGGCGGCAAAGGCATGCAGATAGGCGGAAACCGCCTGTGCCAGGTCCACCTCCTGCGCCGCGCAATGAATGCCAACGGCGATGCAGTAGGTCCAGGTCGAGATCCGGGCCGGGCCGTCCGCCTGTTTCAACGCCGCGAGCCGTTCGGCCGCTTCCGCGTCCCCTGTCGGCCAAGCGGCCTCAAGCGCGGTGACGAAGGCAGCCCCTTGCGCGCTCGCCTCAAGATGCCGTTCCTTCGACGGCTGAAGCGCCGCCGAAAGCTCCGCAATCTCGCGGCAGGCATGCAGATCGCCCGCCGAAAACGCCTCGAAGGCGCGCGCCAGCAGGATCGCGTCCGAGCGTCCCGAGCCGTAGCGCAACACATCCGACACCCATGCCTTCAGCGTGGCAGCATCCGTGACGGTGCCCTCCTCAACGGCCCATTCCAGGCCATGGCTGTAGGTATAGGCGCCCACAGGAAAGGACGGCGACATCCAGGCGAGCAGCCGATAGAGCGACGCATCAGACATGGTCGTGCGAACCGTGAGGGTGATGGTCGTGATCGTGGCAGTCATCGGATCCATGATCGTGCCCGTGCACGGCGCCATGCCCATAGGCGCCGCCTTCGGGATCGAACGGCGCGCTGACCGGCATGATCCCTCCGCCAAGCTTCTCCACCATTTCCTCGATGACGTGATCGCGGCGGATGCGCAGGCGGTCACCCAGAAGCTGGGTCGGCAGATGCCGGTTGCCGAGGTGCCAGGCGATCTGGACCAGATGCCCCATGTCGTCGGCCGCGATCTCAACCAGCGCTTCGGGGGCGGAGACCACTTCCACAAGCCGGCCGTCCTCCAGTTCCAGCGCATCGCCGGAGCGCAACGCGACAGCCTTCGGCAGATCGAGCAGGAATTCGCATCCCCCCTCGCCCGTCATCGCCATGCGGCGGCGGTGGCGGTCGTCGTGATCGAGCTCCACCCGATCGGCCGGCTCGCCCACCCATGTGCCGGCCTCCAACACGCCAAGTGCCCGGATCATCTGACGTCCTCGCAAATGTGGATCGGACGGCGTTTCTACCGCCATTCCGCCGCCTCGACACGGAACCGCTGCACCGTACCAGAGCGCCTCGAGAGGCGCAGCGAGCAATTCCCCGGCCCCGCCAGCGCGTCGGCGATACGTTCGTCCTTGGCGGCGATCTCCAGCACGATCGCGCGGAACTCTTCCAGATCAGGATCGCGCCGCGCAGCCGCCTCATCCAGCATTTCGCCTGCGAAATCGACCACCGCCCAGCGCGACACCTGCGCATCCAGCAGCTCCGCCTTTGTCCCCTGCGCCGCACGCGTCAGCCGGAACGCGATCGTGCGGCGGTCCTTCGGCTGGGACAGCGCATCCCAGCGCCCCAGTGAGACGACGATGTCCGCGGATGGCACCGGCGTGCGCGTCCAGTCGCCGAAATAGACCGCAACCGCCTCGTCATCGCGCGTGACAAAGCCCTGCGGTGCCGAGGCGAGCGGATCGCAACACGGACACCCCGGAGCGGGATCACTGGCAGGCTCGATGACGAAATTCATGGTCTCCAGCCTCTCATTTGTGCTCAGAAAAGGAAATAGCGCTGTGCCATCGGCAACACGTCGGCAGGCTCGCAGGTGATCAGTTCACCGTCGCAACGCACCTCGTAGGTTTCAGGGTCGACCTCGATCTGCGGCGTCGCGGAATTGTGGATCATCGACGCCTTGGAGATGCCGCCGCGCGTGTTCTCCACCGGCAGGATGACCTTACCGAGTTCCAGCGAGGCCTTGAGCCCGGCCTCATAGGCCGCCCTGGAGACGAAGGTCACCGCGGACGCCTCCAGCGACTTGCCGAAGGCGCCGAACATCGGGCGGTAGTGAACCGGCTGCGGCGTCGGGATGGAGGCGTTGGGATCGCCCATGAGGGCGGCCGCGATGGTGCCCATCTTGAGAACCAGATCCGGCTTCACGCCGAAGAAGGCCGGATCCCAAAGCACCAGATCGGCGAGCTTGCCGACCTCGACGGAGCCGATGTGATTGTCCATACCATGGGCGATGGCCGGGTTGATCGTCACCTTCGCCATGTAGCGCTTGACACGCAGATTGTCGTTCTCGCCGGTTTCCCCGGCCAGCCGCCCGCGCTGCACCTTCATCTTGTGCGCGGTCTGCAATGTGCGGATCACCACCTCGCCGACACGCCCCATGGCCTGGCTGTCGGATGCGATGATCGAGAGAGCGCCCATGTCGTGCAGGATATCCTCCGCCGCGATCGTCTCCTTGCGGATACGGCTTTCCGCAAAGGCCACGTCCTCCGGGATCGACGGATCGAGATGATGGCACACCATCAGCATGTCGAGATGCTCGTCGAGCGTGTTGCGGGTATATGGCCGCGTCGGGTTGGTCGACGAGGGGATGACGTGCGGATAGCTGACGACCTTGAGGATATCCGGCGCATGCCCGCCGCCCGCGCCCTCGGTATGGAAGGCGTGGATCGTGCGGCCCTTGAAGGCGTTGACGGTGTTTTCCACGAAGCCGGATTCGTTCAGCGTGTCGGTGTGGATCATTACCTGCACATCGTAGGCGTCGGCCACCGACAGGCAGCAGTCGATGGCCGCCGGCGTCGTGCCCCAGTCCTCGTGCAGCTTCAGCGCCATGGCGCCGGCGCGGACCTGTTCCTCAAGGGCGGCGGGCAGTGCCGCATTGCCCTTGCCGGCAAACGCCAGGTTCATCGGGAAGGCGTCGGCCGCTTGCAGCATGCGCGCCAGATGCCACGGCCCCGGCGTACAGGTGGTGGCGTTGGTCCCCGTCGCCGGTCCCGTGCCACCGCCGATCATTGTGGTGACGCCGGAATAAAGCGCCTCGTCGATCTGCTGCGGGCAGATGAAATGGATATGCGCGTCGATGCAGCCGGCGGTGAGGATCTTGCCCTCGCCCGCGATCGCCTCCGTGCCCGGGCCGATAACGATGTCCACGTCCGGCTGGACGTCCGGATTGCCAGCCTTTCCGATGCCGGCAATACGTCCGTCCTTCAAGCCCACATCCGCTTTGACGATGCCCCAGTGGTCGACGATCAGCGCGTTGGTGATGACGGTATCGACCGCGCCGCCGGAGCGGGTGGCCTGCGACTGTCCCATGCCATCGCGGATCACCTTGCCGCCACCGAACTTGACCTCCTCGCCGTAGGTGGTGAAGTCCTTCTCCACCTCGATGAAGAGTTCCGTGTCGGCAAGCCGAACGCGGTCGCCGGTCGTGGGACCGAACATGTCGGCGTAGGCCGCTCGCGGCATCTTATGAGACATTGGGAACCGCTCCTCTTGCCACCACAGCATTGTGTTCCGGTCCCGCACAGGAACCTGTCATTTTGTTCATCATTCGGGCAACCATGGCCCCAATTTGCCTAGAAATGATCTCGACATCGCCCGTGCCGGACCACTTTCGCGGGTCATATCCATCCGGTGAGCGGGAGACGTCTCCCAGACCGCCGAACGGAGGCATGAAGCGATGCGCAAATTCTGGATTCTCCTGGCCATGGCGACCGTCGCCGTCGTCTATTTCGCCGTGGCACCTGGCGGACCGCTGAGCGTTGAGCCGCATGCCTCGATTGCCGACAGCACAGCGGACACGCAAACCGCACTGCGCGAGACGGCCTCGCTGCCGCTCGAACGCGTGGCAAGCGGCGAACAGACCGTCGCTGTCGATATCGAGACCGCCATGAACGATGCCTCCACGACCCGTGGCAGCGATCCGATCATCGGCGAGACGCTTGATCGCATGCTTGGCCTCATCGATCTCGGCAAGGGGAAGAGGGCCGACAGCTGACGTTGCAATGGTCGCACCACATGAATACCCGCATTCTTCCGGCGTCATCGCCATGGCCTCGACCCGCCTTTCCCTTCAAAGCCGTCCCATCACAGCCTGGTTGAAACCATAGACGGTCCGCTCGCCACGGAAGGGTACCAGCGTGACGCTGCGCGTCTGGCCCGGCTCGAAACGCACCGCCGTACCGGCAGGAATATCGAGCCGCATCCCCCTGGCGGCCTCGCGGTCGAACGAGAGCCCGGCATTGGTTTCGGCGAAATGGTAGTGACTTCCCACCTGGATCGGTCGGTCGCCCGTATTGGCAACCTCCAGCGCGATCGTCTCAAGTCCCGCGTTGAGCTCGATTTCACCGTCTGCCGGCAGCACTTCTCCGGGGATCATGGCTCACCTCCTGGTTCAGGTCTTTGTCGTCGGCGGATCACGGCGCTGACGCGCCCGCCGCTCAGCGGATCGGTTCGTGCACCGTCACCAGCTTGGTACCGTCAGGAAAGGTCGCCTCGACCTGCACATCGTGGATCATTTCGGCAACGCCCTCCATGACCTGATCGCGGGTAACGACCTTGGCGCCATCCTGCATCAGCTCGGCCACGCTGCGCCCATCCCGCGCGCCCTCGGCGACAAAATCGGAAATCAGCGCCACCGCCTCCGGATAATTGAGCTTCACGCCGCGCTCCAGCCGCCTGCGGGCAACCATCGCGGCCATGGCGGTCATCAGCTTGTCCTTTTCCCTGGGCGTCAGGTTCATGTCTTCGTCCTTGACCTCTTGTCAGCAATGCCAGACCCGCGGCAGATCCGTGCCGCGCCAGTCCTGCAGAAAACCCATGATCACGTCGCGCAGGACGCGTGCGTCTGTGGAGAGCAGCCGAACGACCAGCAATCCGCCCCACGCGCTCGCACCACACGAAAGGCCGTCTGCGCGGCGGGCCACCAGAATCGCGCGCGCCGCGTCGAGCCGCGCCTCCACACCTTCGCCCACCTCCACGATCGTCGCAAACGCGGTGGCACCCCCGCCGCACGCCGGGCCGGAGAGGATCGCCCTTGCGTCTCCGCAAAGCCGCGTGTCGTCGGCAAAGACGAGCCGACCATCGCGGCGCACGCGCCAACGATCGCGAAATCCGAGCCGCTCGACGCTTTCGCCCATGGCCGCGCGACCGAGCACGACCGCTTCCACCGCAAGAAGCCGGGCAGAACCGGAAAGGTCGGCTTCCAGACGCCGCTCCAGACGCGCCTCGTTGAAGACGATGGTCTCCTGGGGCAGCCAGACGGCGTGCGCGTCGTCCTCGACAACCAGCCGATTGGCAACCTCGCCTGCAGGCCCCAGACTGCGGTAGATGCGCTCCGCCGCCTGGCTCGTTACCACGGCACGGGCACCGGCACCCCATGTCGCGGAATAGTCCAGCCGGTCGCCGCCCGCGATGCCTCCGGCCGTATTCAGCAGCACAGCCTGCCGTTCGCCGCGCGCCTTCGGCAGACGGATCTTGGCGCAACCGCTTTGATAGAGGTCGACAAGCCGCGCTGTTTCTCCGCCCGACGGCGCGGCAAAGGCCACATGCGCCTTGCCCCTGGCACGCTGAAGGGCACCACAGGCAATATCATCCGGAGGAGAAGGGGCGAGCATGGGCGGATTGGCGGACCTGTTCGGGGTTTTATTCTGCATCTCTGAGCAATCCCCGGGCCAAGCCAGGCAAACGCCCATTTTCAAGGCGTGCGCCTGTCAAAGTCGAAATATGATGACTAAAATATATGCATCTGACCAATATGCATGCATCCGCAATGCGCAGTCTCCGGCATGATCCGTCCTCGACATCTTGCCGGACACCGTCGCGGCAGCGAAGACTTTGCAAACCGGGGGTCCGATCGGTTATTGATGCCAAGCTGTCGACGCGGGCGCATTGTAGCGGCGTAGCGGGGGCCTGGCTTGGCGCACGGCACGAATTGCTCAAGACACCGACGAGGTTGAATTGATCGTTTCAGCGAAATCGCGCGCATGCTCTCCTCTCCGGCGCGGTACGGCCGCGGCCGCAATGATGGCCGCCGCCCTGCTTTTTGCCGTCGGCTCAGTGCAACCGGCCCGGGCCAAGGTTGCGTCTTGGATCGTCTTCGAGGTCAATTCCGGCAAGGTGATCGAACAGCACGACGCGTTCCACCGCTGGTACCCCGCCTCGCTGACCAAGCTGATGACCGCCTACGTCACCTTCGCCGCGCTGAAGGAACGACGCGTGACGATGGCCTCCCCGGTCACGGTATCGGCTCACGCCGCCGCCCAACCGCCCTCCAAGATGGGGCTGAAGCCCGGTACGCAGCTCAGTCTCGACGCGGCCATGAAGGTGATGCTGGTGAAATCGGCCAATGACATCGCGGTTGCCGTTGCCGAGACGATAGGGGGTTCGCAAGCCGGTTTCGCCGATGTGATGAACCGGACCGCGCGCCGGCTCGGCATGCGCGACACTCACTTCGTCAATCCCCACGGACTGCCGGATCCGGACCACTATTCCTCTGCCTACGACATGGCGATCCTTTCGCGCGCGTTGCTGCGCGACTTCCCGCAATATCGCGAACTCTATGGCTATGCCGGCGTCCAGTTCGGCAGGCACATGCTGCGCTCCGCCAACCGCGAGTACCTGCAGCGCGTGCGCGGTGCCGACGGACTGAAAACCGGCTACATTTGCAATGCGGGATACAACGTCGCCGTCTCCGCCACGCGCGGCGGACGCACTGTCGTCGCGGTCGTCTTCGGCGCCGCGTCCGGGCTCGAACGCGCCGCCAAGGCGCGCCAGCTCATTGAAAAGGGTTTCAGTGGCGGCGGACTTTTCAGCCGCCGCAAGACACTCGACGAGATGCACCGTCCGCGCACCGTCAGGCGGCTGCCGCCCGACGGTTACTGCAAGCGCAACAAGAAACCGAACGTCGCCGAGCTTCTCAAGACCTATGCGGGCGCGTCGGCCGCACGTGCGAGCCTGTCTGGAAACGCCAATCTCCCCGGTGTGGCCAATGCCTATGCCGGCGACAGCGGCCGGCTGGCACGCCGCTCTCCGGTGGTGCCGCGCACCACGAACAAGACCACCGTCCCGCGCACCGGCGACAAGAAGGTCGACTGGGGCGAGGTGATGGACCGGCTGATTGGCCCACGCAGGCAGGCGGGTGAACTCGTTGCAGTGACGCTCGCTGTCGATGCCAACGCCAAACGGGCCGTCCCGTTGCGCGCGCCGAAGGAGGAGGACCCGTCCGAAACGATCGCGGAAGCTTTCGGCACGGTGATGCCGCCACGGTCCAAGCCCGGCGCTCCGCCCGAAGCCGCTCAAACCGTCACCCGGGCCACCGCAACCGGCGCCCCCCTTGTCATCATTCCGTTGCCGTCCCATGCGCCCGACGGCACGCCCACTCCCCGTCCCTCGCCCCGCTGAGCACACAAGACAGACGCACGCCAGCGATAGGGCGGCGGCTCCCACGATCGGAATCCGCAATGACCGACACTTCAACCCGGCGACCGCCTGCCCCGGTTCCGCTGACCGTGGTCACCGGTTTTCTCGGCGCCGGAAAGACGACACTGCTGAACCGATTGCTGGGCGATCCGGCGCTGAAGGATACGGCCGTCATCGTCAACGAATTCGGCGATGTCGGCCTCGACCACCTTCTCGTCGCCACCGCCGACGAAAGCGTGATCGAGCTGTCCTCCGGCTGCCTGTGCTGCACCATCCGCGGCGATCTCATCAACACGCTCGAAGATCTGCTGCGCCGGCTCGACAACGGACGCATCGACGCTCTGAAGCGGGTGGTGATCGAGACAACCGGTCTCGCCGATCCCGCCCCGGTGCTGCATGCCGTGATGCTGCACCCCTATCTCGTCATGCGCTACCGGCTCGACGGCGTGGTCACGATGATCGACGCGATCAACGGAGCGGCGACACTCGATGCCCACGAGGAGGCGGTGAAGCAGGTCGCCGTCGCCGACCGGCTGGTGCTGACCAAATCGGATCTGGTCGACAGCGACGAGGCCCGCGCTGCACTCGACGCGCTTCACGCGCGCATCCGCCGGCTGAACCCCGGCGCGGCGATCCTCGATGCGGCGAAGGGCGAAGCCACGGCCGCAGCCTTGCTCGATTGCGGGCTCTACAATCCCGATACCAAGATACCCGACGTGCGGCGCTGGCTGGGCGAGGAGGCGCAAGCCGAGGGGGATCACGAACATCACCACGGACACCACCATGGTCATCACGATCATGATCACGGCCACCACCATCATGACGTCAACCGCCACGACGATCACATCCGCGCCTTCACGCTGAAGAGCGACAAGCCGATCCCGGCGGCGGGACTCGAGATGTTCCTCGATCTGATCCGCTCCGCGCACGGCCCGAACTTGCTGCGCTTCAAGGGCATCGTCGCGATTGCCGAGGATATCGAGCATCCCGTGGTGCTGCACGGCGTGCAGCATGTCTTCCACCCGCCCGTTCGGCTGGAGGGCTGGCCCGACGCCGACCACTCCACCCGGCTGGTCTGCATCACCCGCGACATGCCGAAGGGCTTCGTGGAAGGCCTCTTCGCGGCCTTCACGAACACGGCCCAGCCCGACACCCCGGATTCCGCCGCCATGCTCGACAACCCGCTGGCGGTGCCGGGTTTCAAGGGAACATTCGGGTAAGGCCGGGTTTCGCGGGACCGATCGCCTCTCCCATGGAGAGAAGGCGGATACGGCGCGCGTTGGCACTTTCTGAGGAGAACTCTCCGGTCCTCGAGTAACCCTCCGGCGTCATCCCGGACGCGATGCGGCGCGTAAGTGCCGCTTCGCAGAACCGGGATGACGCCGGAGAGAGACGTGTGGATTTGAAGGGTGCGCTCGGATCTCAAGTCAGCCGACAATGACGGTGAAATGTCGTGCGGATAAACCACCCGCTCCGCTATCCCATCCTGACCTACCGGTTCTCCCCTGGCACCCAGAGGACGTCGCCTTCGTCCTGCGCATTCACCCAACGCGCCGCAACGAACAGAAAATCGGACAGCCTGTTCGCATAGCGAAGCGCGGCGCCATTGACCTTTTCGTAGCCCGAAAGCTCGCTTATCAGCCGCTCGGCACGTCGCGCCACGGTACGCGCGAGATGAAGATACGCCGCCCCCGGAGCCCCGGCCGGCAGCACGAAAGAGCGCAGCGGCTGGAGATCGCCGTTCAGACGGTCGATCTCCGTCTCCAGCTTCTTCACCTGGTCATCGGTGATCCTGAGCGGCTCGTAGGGCAGCGGCTCGTCCGTCTCCGGCGTGGCGAGATCGGCACCCAGGTCGAAAAGATCGTTCTGGATGTGCGCCATTGCCTGATCGAGATCCGGCATTCCCTCCAGATGAAGCCGCACCAGCCCGAGCGTCGCGTTCGCCTCGTCCACCGTGCCATAGGCGGCCACGCGCAGATCGTGTTTTGCCCGGCGCTCGCCGGATCCAAGCGCCGTCGTGCCGTCGTCGCCGGTGCGTGTGTAGATCTTGTTCAGGACAACCATTGCCGAATCCTCCGTCCGCGTTCGGGCGGACGGTAGAACACACGGCCCCCGGACGAAAGCGCCCGGGGGAAACGGATCGGGGTTCGGGCGACATCCGGGCCGTTACTGGCCGGTCGCCTCCAGCACATCCTCGAAGGACCGCAGACCCGGAAGCGGCGCGTTGACAAGAACGGCCATGTTGCCCGGCGCGTGCTGGTTCTTCCACATCTTGGTATGCGCCTTGGGGATCTGCTCCCAGGGGAATACCTCCGACATGCACGGGTCGATGCGACGCTCGATCATCAGCTTGTTGGCCGCCGCCGCCTGCTTTAGATGCGCGAAGTGCGAGCCCTGGATACGCTTCTGATGCATCCACACGTAGCGGGCATCGAACGTGATGTTGAAGCCTGTCGTACCGGCACAGAAGACCACCATGCCGCCGCGCTTCACCACGAAAGTGGAGACGGGGAAGGTCTGCTCGCCGGGATGTTCGAAGACAAAATCGACGTTCACGCCCTTGCCGGTGACATCCCAGATCGCCTTGCCGAACTTGCGCACCTCGTTGAACCAGGTCTTGTACTCTTCCGAGTTGACCTTCGGCAGTTGGCCCCAGCAGGCGAAATCCTTGCGGTTGATCACGCCCTTGGCGCCGAGGCTCATCACGAAATCGCGCTTGTCTTCTTCCGATATGATGCCGATGGCGTTGGCGCCGGCCGCCGCACACAGCTGCACCGCGAAGACCCCGAGCCCGCCCGAGGCGCCCCACACGAGCACGTTGTCACCCGGTCGCAGGATATGCGGCCGATGACCGAACAGCATGCGGTAGGCGGTCGCCAGCGTCAGCGTATAACAGGCGCTCTCCTCCCAGCTCAGATGCTGCGGACGGTGCATGAGCTGGCGCGCTTGAACGCGGGCGAATTGCGCGAACGAACCGTCCGGCGTCTCGTAGCCCCAGATACGCTGGGAATTGGAGAACATCGGATCGCCGCCATTGCATTCCTCGTCGTCGCCATCGTCCTGATTACAATGAATGACGACCTCGTCGCCGACCTTCCAGCGCTTCACCTTCGAGCCAACCGCCCAGACGATGCCCGAGGCATCTGAACCGGCGATGTGATAGGGCTGCTTGTGGACGTCGAAGACGGAAATCGGCTCGCCGAGACCGGCCCATATGCCGTTGTAATTCACACCCGCCGCCATTACGAGGACGAGTGCCTCGTCATCGCCGATCTGCCAGGTCGGCACGACTTCCTTCTGCATTGCCTCTTCCGGCGGCCCGTGCCGCTCGCGGCGGATCACCCAGGCATGCATTTTTTCCGGCACATGGCCGAGCGGCGGAATCTCTCCCATTTCGTAGAGATCCTTGATCTCGCCGGCCGGTCGCGGCGGCTGAGCCTCGGCGTGAGCAGTGACAGCCATGTCTCTCTTCCCATGTTTTTGCATCGCACCGGCTGTCGCTTGGCGCATTCGCGCGCACCAGTCGCACCCAGCCGGATCCTCCCCTGCGGATAGCCTCGATATTGCGATGCAATATCGAGCTGACGCAAGAGTTTTACACGATCCATTAGTCGCAAGCATCGCAAAGGAAGAGGCTGCTCCGCGGCATTATGTTGCGCGAACACAAGAAAACCGCCCGCCGGGGCCGGATGGTAAACCGGGTCAGGCAACGTTGTTGCACCGCATAAAAAAAGGCCGTGCTGACAATGCAGCACGGCCTCACGCTTGGCATTTCAACCCATCCTGCGGAACCCCGGGACCATCACGGCCTGGCCCCCCCGCCAAGCCCCGATCCCCCGCAAGCAGGGCTCAGGCGGCCCGCACGCGCTTCAGGAACGCCTCGACCTGACTGTTCAGTGAGCCGGCGTCATCGCTCAGCGTTTCGGCCGAAGACTTCACGTCGCCCCCCATGGAACCGGTTCTCGCGGCACCGTCGCGCACCAGTGCGATCGCATGGCTGACCTGACTGGTGCCTCGCGCCGCCTCCGCGATGTTGCGAGCTATCTCCTGGACCGACAGCCCCTGCTCTTCGGCGGCGGCGGCGATGGAGGAGGCCGTTTCGCGCATTGTCTCCAACCGGCCGCTTATATTGTCCACCGCCGATATGGACGAGGAGGCGGCTTCCTGCATCTGCGCGATCTGGTTCTCGATCTGCTCGGTGGCCTTGGCGGTCTGGCTGGCGAGTTGCTTGACCTCACCGGCCACGACGGCGAAGCCCTTGCCCGCCTCGCCGGCCCGCGCCGCCTCGATGGTCGCATTGAGCGCCAGCAGGTTGGTTTGCTCGGCAATCGCCTGGATCAGGCTGATCACTTCGCCGATCCGGGCAACCACGTCGCGCAGTTCGCCCACCGAGGTACTGGTGCGCGCCGCTTCGCTGGCGGTTTCCAACACCAGCTTGGCGTTGTTTTCGAGCTGGCTGTTGATTTCGCGAACGGATTCGGCGAGCTGCTCGGCCGCATCCGACACGGAATTGACGTTGGCAGACGCTTCTTCGGATGCACTCGATGCATCGATGACCTGTTCCGACGTTGTGTCGGCAAGCGAGGAGAGTTGATCCGCGTTGTCCGACAGCGCACCCGAGGAGACGCTGAGGCGTTCAACCAGCGCCTTGACGGTGTCCTCGAACTCCTCCGCGATGGCATCGAGTTCAGCCTTGCGCTCCTGCCGGCTTTCTTCCTCGCGTTCGCGCACTTCCTGCTCCCGCTTGCGGTTCTGGGCCAGATTGTCCCTGAAGATGGTGAGCGCGCGGGCCAGATCGCCGACTTCGTCGCCACGATCAGCGTAATCGATATGCGTCTCCAGCGCGCCCTCGGCGATCTCGTTGGTTTCGCGCGCGATGACCCGCATGGGCCGGGAAATGCCGCGATAGGAAAACAGGGCGGCAAAAGCTGCGATGAGGAGCATCACGACGCCCGAGCCAATCGCCACCATCTCCACATTGCCCAGCTGACGGCGCTGCGCCTGTTCCGCCTTGTCGATGCGTGACACCAGCGCGCCGCGATAGTCTTGCAACGCCGCGTGGACTTCCTTCGACAACCGCTGCACCTCGCCCGTAACCTCCAGCGTGCGTGCCAGTTCCACGGTCGTCGGACGTTCCATCAACGAGATCTGACGGTCGGCGTAGGCGGTCTGCCATTCGACGGCCTTGTCGTAGGCACGCTTCAACGCGTCGGTTTCGCTCATGGGCGAGCGCGTCAACGTTCCGTAAGTTCCGTTCCACTCCTTATTGGCGCGATGGTAATCGTCGACATTGGAGAGATCGCCCGTCAGCAGGAACGTGCGAATGGCGGCCTGGGCATCAGAGATCGCCATTTCGAATGAGTTCACCTCATCGAGCGTCTTCATCAACGCCGTCTTGTCCATCACGGATTGGCGCGTTTCGCCAAGCTGTATGAAGGTCACCAGCGCGCTGGCGAGACCAGCGACCAGGATGCAGGCGAAGATGGCGGTCAGCTTGGCTGTGACAGAGAACGTGCTCAGTTTTTTCATAATGTTCTTCTCAATCAGATTGGACTGGCCTTAGACGTTCATGCGGCGTTGCAGTTCGGTCAGGTTGATCTCGAAGGTGGCCGCTCCGATAGGACCGCCATCCTTGCCGTCAGGAATCGTCATGTTGACCTGGACGCGCCATGTACCGGTTTCCTCGTGCCATTCCGGCTCATCGATGAAGATCGCCGAAGGGCCGACCGGAAATGTCTTCTGGAACTTGGCCTCATCCCCCTGCCAGTAATCGGACGTGATCGAGCTCTGTCCGACGTTGAGTCCCTTGGCGTCCATCACGAACATTTCGGAATAAAGGCCGAGCGAACGCGCCTGGATCCGCAGAAGCTGGGCGGACGCCGGATTGGACAGCGTCCGCGCGATTAGCGGCTGCTTGCCGGTGGACTTGGTCTCCGCCCGCCACTCCTTGTCGAGTTCATCCACCCGCGCCTGCTCGATACTTCCCCGCCGGGAGTTCTGTGCCTTCACGGAAATCTGGATGACGTCATCAAGTATGATCTCGCGAAGGTTCGCGATCACCTTGTCGGTCACCAGGACATTGACATCCGGGACCGGCTGGGTCGGCTCCGCAGCGAAGGCACTGAAATGCAGGCATCCCGCGACAAGCCCACTCAAGAGAAGCGCCAGTTTCATTTCACTTGACCCCTTTCAGGAAATTTAATTCCCACTAGACAAACAAAGTTATTTATTGTTACTTAATTTCACACCAATATAAGTATTTTACATTATGTTATTTCAGGCGATTTTACTTTCATTACAACCGATCCTGGATATCCAAAATTCCTGATTGGGCAAAGATACTATCAACACGTCTCCTCCTTTAAGGTCAGGTCTTGCACGCGCGACACCGCTCATGTGGCCCGGCCTTTCCGTTTGCTGCCTTGGTCGAGATGACAGCCCGGATCAAAAGCCGTAAAACGACTTTGCGGCAGTGCATCATCGGGAGGAAGAGCGCCATGTCGGGGAAGTTTGAGACGGGACGGGACAAGCCCTGGATCTTCCGCACCTATGCGGGACATTCGACAGCGGCTGCCTCTAACGCGCTTTACCGGTCCAATCTCGCGAAGGGGCAAACCGGACTGTCGGTCGCCTTCGATCTGCCGACGCAGACCGGCTACGATCCCGATGACGCGCTCGCGCGCGGCGAAGTGGGCAAGGTCGGCGTTCCGGTGGCGCATCTGGGCGACATGCGGGCGCTGTTTGCCGATATCCCGCTGGAAAAGATGAACACCTCGATGACGATCAACGCCACGGCACCGTGGCTGCTGGCGCTCTACGTGGCGGCCGCCGACGAGCAGGGGGCGGACCGCAAGCTTCTTTCCGGCACCACGCAGAACGATCTCATCAAGGAATACCTTTCGCGCGGCACCTACGTGTTCCCGCCGGCGCCCTCCATGCGGCTCACCACCGACATGATCGCCTGGACGTACATGGAGATGCCGAAGTTCAACCCGATGAACGTCTGCTCCTACCACCTGCAGGAGGCGGGCGCGACGCAGGTGCAGGAACTGGCCTTCGCGCTGGCCACGGCGCAAGCCGTGCTCGACAACGTGAGGGCGTCGGGCGCCATTCCGGCCGAGGACTTTCCCAAGGCGGTTGGCCGCATCTCGTTCTTCGTCAATGCGGGTCTCAGGTTCGTCACCGAGATGTGCAAGATGCGCGCGTTCACCGAGCTGTGGGACGAGATCTGCCGGACCCGCTACGGCGTGGAGGACGAACGCTACCGCCGCTTCCGTTATGGCGTGCAGGTGAACTCGCTGGGTCTGACCGAGCAGCAGCCGGAAAACAACGTCTACCGCATCCTGATCGAGATGCTGGCCGTGGTGCTGTCGAAGAACGCCCGCGCCCGCGCCGTGCAGTTGCCGGCCTGGAACGAGGCGCTGGGCCTGCCGCGCCCCTTCGATCAGCAATGGTCGATCCGCATGCAGCAGATCGTAGCCTACGAGACCGACCTTCTGGAATACGGCGACATCTTCGACGGATCGGCAGAGATCACGGCAAAGGTCGAGACGCTCAAGGCGGAAGCGCGCGAGGAACTGGCGCGCATCGATGCCATGGGCGGCGCGGTTGCAGCCGTCGAATCCTCCTACATGAAGCAGAAGCTCGTTGAATCGAATTCAAAGCGGCTGGAAGCGATCGAGCGTGGCGAGCAGGTCGTGGTCGGCGTCAACCGCTGGACGGAAAGCGAACCGTCGCCACTTGCCGGCGGCGCCGACGGCGGCATCCTTACCGTGCCGGAGCATGTGGAAGCGGAAGCCGTCGCCGCGCTGAAGGCCTGGCGCGAAGCCCGTGACGAGGATGCTGTAAAGAGGGCACTTGCCGAACTGAAGGCCGCGGCTGCCGAAAACCGCAACATCATGGAGCCCTCGATCGCGGCCGCCAAGGCGGGTGTCACCACGGGCGAATGGGGCGCGGCGCTGCGCGAGGTTTTCGGCGAATACCGCGCGCCCACAGGCGTCGGCCGCGCCGCGCGCGAGGACGGAGGCGACACGGAGACCGTACGCGCCGCCGTGGAGGCCGTGTCGCGCCAACTCGGACGGCGGCTGAAATTCCTGGTCGGCAAGCCCGGCCTCGACGGTCATTCCAACGGCGCGGAACAGATCGCGGTCCGTGCGCGCGACTGCGGCATGGAAGTCGTCTACGAGGGCATTCGCCTGACGCCCGCCCAGATCGTCAACGCAGCTTTGGAAGAAGGCGTCCATGTGGTCGGCCTGTCGATCCTCTCGGGATCGCATCTCGCCCTCGTGCGCGACGTGATGGAACGCATGCGGGCATCCGGTCTCGACGACGTGCCGGTGGTTGTCGGCGGCATCATCCCGGACGAGGACGCCAAGGCGCTTCGGGCGGCAGGCGTTGCCGCCGTCTACACGCCGAAGGATTTTCAGCTCACCGAGATCATGGCCGATATCGTGAAGATCGTGGAGGCCCAGGCGGAGAAGGCGGCGTAGGGCGAGGCCCGGAAATGATCTCCAGTCATTTTCACGGCACTATCCACGTCGTCCTGAGGAGGCCGCGCAGCGGAAGTCTCGAAGGATGGTCCACCTCTGCGATCCCTCACACCCGCCCGTCGAGGTGCCGCGCCTTCCTGAGATCCGGGAACATCTTCGCCCATAGCGCCGCCACCGCCATCGTGCCCATACCGCCCACGACGACGGCCGACACCGTGCCAATGGCCGCCGCCATGACGCCCGCTCGGAATTCGCCGAGTTCGTTGGAGGCGCCGACGAACACCATGTTGACGGCGTTGACCCGGCCGCGCAGCGCGTCCGGCGTCCACAGCTGGATCAGCGTCTCGCGCACATAGACCGACACCATGTCGAAGGCCCCCATCAGCAGGAGTGCGGCGATCGACAGCCACGGCATGGTGGAAACGCCGAAGAGAACCGTGAACGCTCCGAAAAGCCCCACGAAGACGAACATCAGCAGCCCCGCGTGATCGCGCAGCGGATGGGCCGCGAGCCACATGGCGACCATGATGGCGCCGATGCCGGGAGCGGCGCGCAAGAGCCCCAGGCCCCACGGGCCCAGTTCCAGGATATCGCGCGCATAGACCGGCAGCAGCGCCACCGCCCCGCCGAGCAGAACGGCGAAGAGATCGAGCGAGATCGCCCCCAGAACCACCTTCTCCCGCCAGATGTAGCGGAAGCCGTCGACGACGGAGGCGAACGTCACCTGTCCGGCAGCCGTGTGCTGCTCGGGTCTCGGGATCGAAAGCGCGGCGATGGCGGCACCGGCCAGCATGATGAGCGCCGCGGCATAGCTCGCATAGGGCGAAAGGCCATAGAGCAACCCGCCCGCCACCGGCCCGACGATGCTCGCCACCTGCCAGGCGGACGAGTTCCACGCGATCGCATTGGCGAGGTGTTCGGGCGGAACGAGGTTGGTGACGAGCGCGGACGACGCCGGGTTGAAGAAGGCGCGCGCGGTACCGAAGCCCACGAGCAGAACGAAGATCGGCCATACCGTTGTCGACCCGGAGAGCGTGAACGCGAGCAGCAAGGCAGCCATCACGCCTTCCGCGATAAGCGCCGTTCCCATCACCGTGCGCCGGCCAAAGCGGTCGGCGACCGTTCCCGTCACCAGCACGAGAAGGAATGCGGGCAGGAATTGCGCCAGCCCGACAAAGCCGAGATCCAGCGGATTGCGGGTGATGTCATAGACTTGCCAGCCGACGGAGACGGAAACGATCTGCACCGCGAAGGTCGAGCCGAATCGCGCAGCCCAGTAGCGGCGGAAAGCCGAATGGGTAAAGGCAAGCCAGCGGGATTGGTCGGGTGCGTCTTGGGTGGACATGGTGTGACCTTGGCGAAGGGAGGGAAGCGGCGGGGGCTTTGCGGTGCTGCCCTTGCGGATTCTGCCGACAGGCACATACTTCCCTTACATCAAGACAACGAACCTGCACAGAAGGTCATCCGGCAAAAGCTCATGCCCGTTCGAAACGCCGACATATTTTCTGCCGTCCCTCAACCTGCTGGATTGTATGCCGGTGAAAGGATAGGGTCTGGCCCGCCCAACGCCGTGAGTTTCACGCCCTGCCCTCAAGCCTTCCGAAAGCCATGACCGACCGACTGACGATCGCCACCTGGAACATCAACTCCGTGCGGCTGCGCCTGCCGATCGTCGAGCGCTTCCTCAACACCTATCAACCCGATGTGTTGTGCCTGCAGGAAACCAAGTGCCCGGATGCGAATTTTCCTTTCGCGGCACTGCGCAAGGCGGGCTATCAGAACATCGAGATTTCGGGGCAGAAGGGCTATCACGGCGTCGCCACCCTTTCCAAACGCCCGCTCACGGGCACGCAACGGCGTGAGTTTTGCGAGAAGGGCGATTGCCGCCACGTCGGCACAGACGTGCCTTTCGCCGGCCGGCACTTGCGCATCCACAATTTCTACGTGCCCGCAGGCGGCGACGAACCCGATCCGCACGTCAACGAGAAATTCCGGCACAAGCTCGATTTCCTCACCGAAATGGAAGACTGGCTGGGCGCGACCACCTTTCCCTGCATCGTCGTCGGCGATCTCAACATCGCTCCGTACGAACAGGACGTGTGGTCCACGAAGCAGCTCTCGCGAGTGGTCAGCCATACCCCGCTGGAGCGCGAGCGGTTGGAAGACGTGCGCAAGGCCGGCCCCTTTGTCGACGCCATGCGCCGCTTCGTCCCGATGGAGGAAAAGCTCTACACCTGGTGGAGTTACCGCGCGAAGGACTGGGAGGCGGCCAACAAGGGCCGCCGACTCGACCACATCTGGGTGACCCCGCCGCTGGCGCCGAAGGTCACCGATGTGCAGGTTATCCGCGAGGCGCGCGGCTGGGAGCGCCCGTCGGACCACGCCCCTGTCATTGCGACGCTTGAGAGCTGAGGCATCAGGCGAACGTCTGATCTCCGGCGGGGTTTTGGAACCTGCCGAGGGCCCGGGCGGCGTCTCTATTTCGATGCCGCCGACATCTGGGCCGCCACCGCCGCGCCGCCCATGCCCGGTTCCCCTGCTCCGGGTCCCGCGGGCAATTCGGCCCTGATGCGCGGCAGGCACTGCGGATGGGCCTCCTGCAGCCAGCCGATCATCTTCTCGCGGATCTCGCAGCGCAGATCCCAGGCGCGTGGAGAGGTGGAGGCTGTCATCAAGCCGCGCAGCAAAAGCCCGTGCTCGTCGGATTCGACAACCTGCAGGTTCACCACATTGCGGTCCCAGAGTTTCGATTCGTCGAGAAATTCCTCAAGCTTCTGCCGCACTTCGCCAACCGGCACCGTGTAGTCCACCCGCCAGTGAACCGAGCCGATGATGGAAGCCGATTCCCGGGTCCAGTTCTGAAACGGCTTTTCGACGAAATAGGAAAGCGGGACCACAAGACGCCGCCAGTCCCAGATGCGGATGACGACGTAGGTCGCCGCGATTTCCTCGATCCAGCCCCATTCGCCCTCCACCACCACCGCGTCCTCGATGCGGATCGGCTGTGTCAGCGCGATCTGGATGCCGGCGATGATGTTGGAAAGCACGGGGCGGGCCGCGAAACCGACAACCAGACCGGCAACGCCCGCCGACGCGAACAGCGACAGCCCGTACTGGCGCACGGGTTCGAAGGTCATCAGCGCCAGCCCGATGGTCAGAATGACGATCAGCACGTTGATGACGCGGCGCATCACCCGGATCTGCGTGATGTAGCGTCGGGCCTGAAGGTTGTCGTCGACATCGAGGCGGAAATGACGGGCATATCGGTCGGCGATCACGCCCAGCACGATAATCGCCGCCCAGCCGACGAGCAGGATCATCAGCACCACCATGGCGTGGTAGATGTCGCCGATGAACCGGTAGGGCACGTTGAGCAGCGGCACGGTGAGCGCCAGTGCCAGAATGAAGAAGGCAAGCCGCGTGATCGGCCGGCTGCGGCGCGCTATTGTGGCCAGGTTCGTGTAGCGCTTGCCGAGCGTCCGGTTGAAAAGACCGATCAGGAAGCGATGGGCCAGATAGCCGACGAGGACGGCCCCAAGAATGAGAGCGCCCGCGAGAATGGGGTCGGGAAGCTGGTCGATATCGGCCGGAGCCAGGCGATCGAGTTCTGCGAGCACGGCAGTCGGCGCACCTCTGGCGTTGAGTAGGATGATACCGACCCAACGCCAGAGGTGCGACTTGGTTCCCCACACAGGCTGCGCGCGGCCCGTCTCGAACGATAGGCCGCCGGGACGGATTCCGGCGCCGTCCGCCCGGCACGGTTCCGCCCTTGGGCTTTGCTCAGAACCGCTGCTTGCGTTCCCGGACCAACCCTTCCTGCGTCGCGGAGGCGACAAGGCGGCCATCGCGCGAGAAGAATTGGCCGCGGCTGAACCCGCGTGCGCCGGAAGCCGACGGGCTGTCGGAGGCATAGAGCAGCCATTCATCGGCCCGGAACGGGCGGTGGAACCACAGCGCGTGGTCGAGGCTCGCCGGCTGTATCCGGTCGGAAAAGACCGAAAGCCCGTGCGCGAAGAGCGAGGTGTCAAGCAGCGTCATGTCGGAGGCATAGGCCAGCACGCAGCGGTGGATACGATTGTCGTCCGGCAGCGGATCGTTGGCGCGGACCCACACATACTGCTCGGGCGGCAGCTTTTCGCTGGTGAAGTAGTGACGCAGATCGACCGGACGGATTTCGACGGGTCGTTCGCGCGAGAAATAGAGCCGCACCGCTTCCGGCGCCCGCTTCATGATCTCGTCTTTCAGGTCCTCCTCACCCGGCAGGTCCTCCGGCTGGGGAACGTCGGGCATTTCCGTTTGATGGTCCAGCCCCTCCTCCCCCACCTGGAAGGAGGCCGACATGGAGAAGATCGCCTCGCCGTGCTGGATCGCGACAACGCGCCGCGTGGTGAAGGAACGCCCGTCGCGAATGCGTTCGACATCGTAGATGATGGGAACGGAGGGATCCCCGGGCCTCAGGAAATAGCCGTGCATGGAGTGCGCCCTGCGCTCCTCGCCCACGGTGCGCGATGCCGCGACCAGGGCCTGTCCGAGCACTCTGCCGCCGAAAACACGCTGCCAGCCTGTCTTCGGATTGCCGCCACGAAAGAGATTGCGTTCAAGGGTTTCCAGATCGAGGATCTCGAGAAGGGTCTCGACAGCCGTGCTCATATGCGTTTGCTTCCTGTTGCCTGCTGGCGGCGGAATGGAAATTCCGGATCGGACCGCGCTTCCAATGGGCGGGAAAAACGTTAGATAGGACGGCAGATATCAGCGACGCCGCGCCGCATCAACCGGCGAGACCCTGTGCGGAGCGGGGCGGCGAAGTCAAGTCGGAGCGGGACCGCAGGCCGCTCCGCAAACCTTGAGGGACGGATATGACGAATGCCCGAGACGATAACGCCACGCTGGACGTTCTGGTCGCCGGCGGCGGCTATGTCGGGCTTTCGCTGGCGCTCGCACTGAAGAAATCGGACCCCGCGATCGCGGTCGCCGTGGTCGACACCCGAGCACGCGAGGCGATTGCGAAGGACCTGCGCTGTTCCGCGATCGCATCGGCCGCCGAGCGCATGCTGACGCATCTGGGCGTCTGGTCCCAATTCGCCGCCCGCGCCCAGCCGATCAACGAGATGATCATTACCGACAGCCGGTTGCGTGATGTGGCCCGTCCGGTTTTCCTCACGTTTTCCGGCGATGTCGCGCCAGGCGAGCCCTTCGCCCACATGGTCGCCAATGCCGACATGGTCGGCGCGCTCCACGACACGGCGTCGCAAGCCGGCGTCGAGATGATCGCCCCCGACAGCGTCACGTGCTACGAGACGACCGGCGAAACCGTCGCCATTGAGCTCGCGAGCGGCGGCACGCGCACGGCGCGTCTGCTGGTTGCGGCCGACGGCGTGCGTTCGAAATTGCGCGATCTTGCCGGCATATCCACCGTGCACTGGAACTACGACCAGTCGGGCATCGTCTGCACCGTGGAACATGAGCGTCCGCACGAGGGCCGTGCGGAAGAGCATTTCCTGCCATCCGGCCCCTTCGCCATCCTGCCGCTCACCGGAAACCGGTCCTCGCTCGTTTGGAGCGAGAAGACCTCGGTCGCCGAAACCCTCGTCAAGGGCGACGACTTCACGTTCGAAATGGAACTGGAGCGTCGATTCGGCCATCACCTCGGCGCGCTGAAGATCGCCGGCGGGCGCCATGCCTATCCGCTGTCACTGACGCTGGCGCGCGATTTCGTCAAGCCGCGCTTCGCGCTTGCCGGCGATGCCGCCCACGGCATCCACCCCATTTCCGGCCAGGGCCTCAACCTCGGCTTTCGCGATGCCGCCGCCCTCGCCGAGATCATCATCGGAGCGCGCCGGCTCGGACAGGACATCGGCGCCTTCGACGTGCTGGAGCAATACGAGCGCTGGCGCCGTTTCGATACCTTCCAGATGGGTGTCGTCACCGATGTGTTGAACCGGCTGTTCTCCAATGATTCGGATGTGCTGCGCGCCGCGCGCGACTTCGGCCTCGGCCTGGTGGAACGCATGCCGGGCCTGAAGGGGACGTTCATCCGTGAGGCGGCCGGACTTTCCGGTCAGGTACCGCGGCTGCTGACCGGCGAGGCGATCTGATACATGGGTGCCCCGCATAGCGCGGCCGGCCGGGGGCGCGCTGTCCTCATCACAGGCTGTTCATCAGGCATCGGCGCTGCGGCGGCGACGGGTCTCAAGGCATGCGGTTACCGGGTATTGGCCTCAGCACGAAAGCCGGAGGACGTCGAAAACCTGAAAGCCCTGGGTTTTGAGGCATTTCACCTGGACTATGCCGACGAGGCTTGTGTGGCGCGTGCCGCCGAAGCCGTGCTGTCGGCCACCGATGGCGCGCTCTTTGGGCTCGTCAACAACGGCGCCTACAGCCAGCCCGGCGCGGTCGAAGATGTTCCGCGCGCGGCACTGCGCGACGAGTTCGAGGCCAACCTCTTCGGGTGGCACGATCTCACCTGCCGGCTGATTCCATCCATGCGGGCGCGCGGGCAAGGACGGATCGTCCAGGTCTCCTCGGTCCTCGGTCTCATCGCCATGAAGTATCGTGGCGCCTATATCGCCTCGAAGTTCGCGCTCGAAGGCCTCACAGACACACTGCGGATGGAACTTTCGGGATCGGGCATCCATGTGGTGCTGGTTGAACCCGGCCCCATAGCCACGCGGTTTTCGCTCAATGCCGCCGAACAGTTTCGCCGCAACATCGATGCGGAAAACTCCGTTCATCGTGCGGTCTACAAAAAGCGCGCGGCGCGGATGGAGCGTGGCGGGGCAAAGCGCTTCAAGCTTCCCCCCGAAGCGGTGGTTGAGCGGATCGCCGAAGCACTGGCGGCCGAGCGTCCGAAACTGCGCTATCCGGTAACCGTTCCGGCTCATATCGCCGGCATTGCCCGCCGCCTGCTACCCGGACGCATGCTCGACCGCGTCCTCGGTCGCGCCTCGGACCGCGAACAATGATATTGGACGCAGCGTCAGTTTTGGGTCATCAATTGAAACGACGACTGTAAAGAAGCCGGCACGAAGCTCGGAGGGGCGCAACGTGCCTGGGAGGGGGTCTTTCATGGGACAAATTCTCTACAATCTCATTCCGGTCGGGATCGGCATCGTCGGACTGATCCTGATCGCGGGACTGTTCAACATGTTGCGCGGCGGTTCACCGAACGTGTCGCAACGCCTCATGCGCGCCCGCGTGATCGCGCAGGCGTTGACTATCGTCCTCGTGCTGGCGGCGGCGTATCTCATTCACGGGACGGGGTAAGACGGGACACGCGAGGCGCGTTCGTTCGGCGTTTGCGACACCGCCCTACCCCGCTTCCCCGCGGGCCCGATCACGCAGGATCCGGCGGATGACCTTGCCGGTGGTCGTCATAGGCAGATCCTCGACGAATTCCACCTCGCGCGGGTATTCGTGCGCGGCCAGTCGGTCGCGTACATAGAGGCGGATCGCCTCGGCCAGCTCCGGCGATGGCTCCGCGTCCTCCTTCAGTACGATGTAGGCCTTGACGATCTCCGTCCTCACCGGATCCGGCTTGCCGACGACGGCGGCGAGCGCGACGGCGGGATGTGCGATCAGGCAGTCCTCGATCTCGCCCGGTCCGATCCTGTAGCCGGCGGATGTGATCACATCGTCGTCGCGCCCGACGAAATGAAAATAGCCGTCCGCGTCCATCACACCCTGATCGCCGGTCAGCATCCAGTCACCGGCGAATTTCTGCTCTGTCGCCTCCGGCCGCTTCCAGTATTCCAGAAACATCACCGGATCCGGCCGGCGCACCGCGATCTGTCCCTTTTCACCCGCCGGCAGCGCCTCGCCGTCGGCGCCGATGATGGCGACCTCATGCCCGGGAACCGGCTTGCCGATGGCTCCGGGGCGCGACACCCCGATTCTGGCGCAGGACGACAGCACCAGGTTGCACTCGGTCTGGCCGTAGAATTCGTTGATGGTGAGCCCCAGCCCCTCTTGTGCCCACTCGTAGACCTCCCGGCCCAGCGCCTCGCCGCCCGACCCGATGGAGCGGATAGCAAGACCGAAGCGCTCGCGCGGCCGCTCCACAGTGCGCAGGATCTTCAATGCGGTCGGCGGGATGAAGGCGTTCCTGACACGCATCTCGCCCATCAGCGCCAGCGCCTCCTCCGGATCGAACTTTGCCGCCCGGTAGGCGACGACCGGAATGCCGAAATGCAGCGAGGGCAGCAGCACGTTCAAGAGACCGCCCGCCCACGCCCAGTCCGCCGGCGTCCAGAACCGGTCGCCCGGCTGGGGCAGGAATTCGTGAGGCATCTCCACGCCCGGAAGATGGCCGAGCAATACGCGGTGAGCATGCAACGCCCCCTTGGCGAGCCCTGTCGTACCGGAGGTGTAGATCATCAGCGCCGGATCGTCAGCCTTCGTGACCGTCGTCTCGAATTGGCCGGCGGAGCGCTCCAGCAGCGGATCGAAGCCATGAACGCCGGCAAACGGGGCGCATGAGGGATCGTCGACCGTGACAAGGACCTGAAGCTCCGGCAGCCTGTCACGGATCGCAGCGATCTTCTCAAGCCCGGCCCTGTCGGTAACGATTGCCTTGGCGCCCGCGTTGCCCAGCCGGTGCTCCAGCGCGTCGACACCGAAAAGCGAGGCAAGCGGCAGGGCGATCGCCGCAAGCTTGTAGGTCGCCAGATGCGAGTAGAGCGTCTCCGGCATCTGCGGCAGCAGGATCGCCACCCGGTCACCGCGCGCAACGCCGAGCGCGGCGAAGGCATTCGCCAGCCGGTCCGACTTTTCGCGCAAGGTGCGGTAGCTGATCTCGACCACCGTCGCGTCGGTGCGCCGGTCTATTAGCGCTATCCTGTCCGGATCAGCCGCCGCCCAGCGGTCGCAGACGTCGGCGGCAATGTTGTAGAAATCCGGCACCTGCCAGCGAAAGCCGGCGACCAGATCCGCATATGATTCGGCTGGCGTAAGCATGATCCCCCCAACCGGCCCGGTCATTCTCGGGCCGGTTCCTGGGGTCCCTGTCCGGGACCCGGCCTTGTTGTTGCGCGCGCAGCTTAAGCAGCCTGCGCCGACCGGGCAATCATGCAAGGAACGTTGCGGCAGCCTTATTCTTCCGGGCCGGCCAGCACCAGCGACCAGAACACCTTGTATTTCGAACCGGGCGCATAGGACGTGGCGATGCCCATGCGGGTCATGCGCTTGTCCAGCATGTTGGCATTGTGCTGCGGGCTGTCGCGCCAGCCGGAAAAAGCCTCCGCCAACCGCCGGTAACCGGCCGAGACGTTTGCCACCACCGGTCCCTTGGGATAGCCCGCCTCATCAAGCCGGGCACGTGCAGCCTTGCCCTTGGCCAGCGACACGTCGACGGACTGCGCTGCAGCCATTTCCCGTGCCTGGGCTTCCGCAACCTTCGTCAGCTCCGGATCGATGGCGAGTGCCGACGCGCCGTTTTTCTCACGGTAGCTCGAGATCATCGTGCGCGCCGCCGGCGCATCGACGCTCGTCCCGGCGCGACCGAGATCGACATAGAAAGGCGGTGTGACCGGAGCTTGCGGTCCGCAGCCGGCAACGAGCAGGACCGCGCCGACCGCGAACGCCAGGCGACAGGGAATCGATGTCATATGTTGTCTCCATCCCCGTCCGCCTCGGCCGGGCTTTCGGCCGTCGGGCGTGCCGGCTTGTGGGGCGCCGGCTCTTCAGATTGCAGGGGCGCAGATTTCGTTGGCTCTGACGAGGCCGGCTGTAGGGTCCGGCCGGTCTTTCCGCGCCCACGGATCGCGGCCTCCAGCCGGTCCATGTCGCGCAGGTTGAGATCGCGCTGCGGGAACGGGATCTCGATGCCTGCCTCGCGGAAGCGGCGCATGATCTCGAACCTCAGTTCCGATTTCACCGACAGCGAGTAGTCGATCTGGGCGAGATAGGCACGCAGTTCGAAATCCAGCGATGAAGCACCGAATTCCATGAAATAGACCACCGGCGCAGGATAGGCGAGGAGCTCTGAGTTCTCCCGCGCGATCTCCAGAAGGATGTCGCGCACCTTTTCCGGATCGCTGTTGTAGGAGACGCCGACGGCAAGAATGATCCGACCCGACGTGTCGTCATGCATCCAGTTCTTCACGACGCCGGAAATGAGATCGGAATTCGGCACGATCACCGTCTGTCGGTCGAAGGTCTCGATCTCCGTCGCGCGCACGTTGATGTGGCGCACATAGCCTTGCGCCTCGCCGACGACGATCCAGTCGCCGACCTTGATCGGCCGCTCCGCCAGAAGGATCAGGCCGGAGACGAAATTGTTGACGATCGACTGAAGGCCGAAACCGATACCGACCGACAAAGCGCCGGCGACGATGGCGATGTTCTGGAGGTTCAGCCCCATGTACGAGAAGGCAACCATGCCCGCCACGATCACCCCGACATAGCCGAAGCCAGTGCGGATCGAGGATTTCAGCCCGACATCGAGCCGGGTATGCGGCAGGTAGCGCGTTTCCAGCCAGCGCTGCATCGCCCGGGTCACGGCGAGCCCGATGACGAAGATCATCAGCGCCAGCACGATGTCCGACAGCGAGAATGTGAAGGAACCGATCTGGAAACCGAACACCGCCTGGCGCAGCAGGCTGGTCACGTCGCCGGTGGAAACGCCCCACGGCGCGAGCAGAGAGATTGTCGCGCTCGCGATCAGCAGGATGCGCAGGATGCCCGACAACAACACCCCGATCTGCTCGATCGTGCCGGCCCCCAGCGCCAGTGTTTCGCGCAACGCCCGCCCGAGCCCGGTATCGCCACGAAACAGCGCGGTGGCCACATCATCGACAACCATCAGCAGAAGATGGGTGATACCGAACACCGATACCGACCAGATGATCTGCTGCGCGACGAAGGAAGACACGCGGATATAGCCGATGATCGGCGCGATCAGCGTGGTCAGGGCGGCCAGCCAGAACAATGGCATCAGCCAGCGCGCGACCGGACTGAGCCCGCCCCCTTCGATGGTTTCGGCTTCCGGATCGGAGGCGCGTGCGATCGACCTGAGTGCGGTGACGGTCAAACCGCCGAGCATTGCCGCGATCATGGCCTGAAGCGCCATGATCAGGTCGCCCGGTGCGGTCAGCACGTCGAGCGTCCCGTTGAGGATCAGCGACAGCGCAAAGATGATCCCCGCCGCGGTGGCGACCCGCATCAACTGGGACGCGGCATCGTCGGAAATCGGCAGCAGCCGCCAATTCGCGCGCTTCGGCGCGATCAGGGCCCACGCGAGTCCCTGCGCGAAGGCCGCGAATACGGCGCCGCGGAAGATCGCCGCCAGCACCTCGCTGACCCGTTGCGGAGCAAGGTCGAAGAGATCGAGACCGCGAAAAAGAATGACCATGGCGGCTGCCGGCACGATCGTCGCGAGCACGGTAATCGCCAGCGCCGCCGTGGAGCGATGCATGGGGGCGGGTGCGGTGTCGGGATCACGCGCCGCCCTGTCCAGAAGCAACCGCCTGAGCGGCCAGACGAGCCCGTAGGTTCCCACGAGCGCGATGCCCACCAGCAGAACGGCCCACGCGCCCGCACGGGCGTAGATCAGGTTGAACCAGTCGGAGACGAGTTCTCCCGCAGACCCCAGCAAGGGACTCAGATCGCGCACGACCCGCGACCAGAATTGCGGCTCCAGCACGCTGGGCGTCGGTGTAAGCAGCCGGCGGGTGATCTGGTCGCGGCGATACTGGATGATCCGGGTCAGCAGTTCATCGGCGCGCAGCTGAACCACCTGAACCTGCTTGAGCACGCCGTTGATTGCGGCAAGCTGGGCGCGCTGGTCCTCGAGCTGACTGGCGACCGCTTCCGATACGGCCTCCTTGGAATCCTTTGCCGGCGATAGTTCCTGAACCCGCCGATCGACCGCGTCGGCGCGCGGCTTCAGGCTGCTCTGGACCTCTTCGCTGGCCGAACGCACGTCGATCACGGAAGAGCGCAGATCATCGAGCCGCTGCGGTTCGATGATCTTGCTTTGAAGCGCAGCCTCGGTGCTGTCCAGCCGGTTGCCCCACATGTTGATCCGCCGCTGCGCGCTGTCGAGCGTCGTCTGCAGTGTCGGATCTATCTGGACGGGCTTCTTTTCAGCCGGCGCCGCATCGCCACCATTCTTGCTGTCGCCAGCCGGATCGCCGGTCGAACCGTCCCCCTGCCCGCCCTTGGCATTGGCGTCCGCCGCTCCTGAGGCCTCCGTCCCGGACGCCTTCTTGTCCGCGCCGGAGCCCGCATTGGGCATCACCGCGCGTTCGATAATCTGGGTGGCCGACTGCGCGAGCGCGGGCTGGGCCATCGCCGGAGCGATCAGGCAGAGACAAAGAACAATGTTTTGCAGGCAGCGGTTCACGGTCTGGTCCGTCGGTCGGTTCGCGCATATGTCGAAGGAACGCGCGAAGGAAGCCGCCCCGCGCATGCGGCGGTCGGCCATGAAGTGCCAACCCTGCCGCGCGAACGTGATTCCCGCAACGGCCGGTTCCGCTGCTTCGCCTTATTTTGCGGCCGAATTGGGATAATCCGGCCGTCTACGCATTATCCTCTCAACGCAGCAACCACCTCGTCCGGGATCGGCTTCGACTTGATCCGCGCCGGATCGTCGGGATGCTTGCCGACCCACACCCGCTTTTCTGTCGCCTCGATGGCGAGCTGATCGCCCTTCATCACCTTGTGCAGGATATCGAAGGACGAGCGGCCGAGTTCGGTGATGGTGGTGTCGATGCGGATCTCGTCGCCGAAGGCCGACGGGATCATGAACTTCGCCTGTGTGTCCACCATGGGAAAGCCAACGAAGTCGTATTTCGCGATGAGCTGGCTCTTCCTGAGGCCCGTCGCCTTGTGGAAGAGCCCGGCGGTACAGGCATCGAACATGCCGAAATAGCGCGGATACCAGACGATCCCCGCCGGATCGCAGTCCCCCCACTCGATCTGGATCACGCGGCTTGATTGAAGCATGAACGAAACCTCCCTGTCAGTTCAGCGGAGGGGTTTTAGCGCGGCACGTGGGGGAAGGCGAGGGGGAACGAAGCATTGCAGGACCCGGAGAAATATCGGCGACTAGTCACGGAAGACAGCTGCCCCAATTTCTCACAATTTTTGGTTAGGGCGTATCGAGAGAAATTGAACGAGCTTCGCGAGTCGCCCTTGATGTCAAGCGATTCGTGCCGTACCTTAATGAAGGCCCTGCCTTGTTCGAAGGCTCTAGTTCCACTAGGGAGTTTCATGTAGAACTTGGCGGGGTCATTTTTTCTTAACAAACTGAGATACGTACTCTCGATCAGCGGGCAAAAAGCACCAGTGTCTATATTGGTGGCTCCACCGATCAACACTTCCATTTTGATGTCCGGTTGAAATGCCGATATTAAAATTCGGATATATAATACGTATTCTGCGGTTTATCTCTTTATACACTCTCTCCTTTGCAATAGTTCTTTTTCCTCGAACTCTGGACCCTTCCGGCTTTATTTTATGTCTATCATTTAAACGGAACTGAATTGCACCAAGGATAATGTCTAACCCTTGAAGAATTACATGTTGTTTTGAATCTACATCTGCAATGTCGCTTTCAGAAATTGACCACCCCCGCTTTCGGAAGGGCGGAAAACGCTCGAGAGAATTCACATATCCTCGAAAGGCGTCGCAATTTTCTTTATTCTCAGGCAATTCGTCTAGCAACGTTATTAATTTAAGCCGATCTCCATAGAAATCATCGGCATACTGAAATCCAAATGCGTGCTTTATAAACTGATAGTATAGAAGGAAGTATCTATTTTCTTCGTGATAATCGCTCAAATTTCTGGCGCGATGTACGTTGTGCGTAAACATTATTCTAATTTTTATTCTTCCTGACTCTATTTGATCAAAAAATAAATTTATAAAACTAATATACTTATTAGAATACTGATCGGTTATCTTCGTCCACTTTAGTTCTCCAAGTAAATTTAGTTCGTCTCTTTTGTTTTGTAATACAAGCTCTACATCGTTCAGATCACTTGCGTTAACTAGAGCGCCACCGTAAAAATCCGAATAGTGCTTTCCGCTTTTAGTTGATTCATCGCAATAAAGAATGAACGTTGGGCGTGCCATGCGCAGATCTCTGTCAAAAATCACCCCTGCACTTTCATAGATTGAGGGGCGTGGGTCAACAAGGCCCCACCCCTCAATCCTAGCCCTTACTGTAGAGCTACTTCCAACTAATACTCACGCCACCAGGTTCCTGAGCACGTAGTGCAGGATCCCGCCGGCCTTGATGTAGTCGAGTTCGTCGACCGTATCGATCCGGCACAGCACCTCAATGGTCTTCTTTGCGCCGTCCTCGTACTCGACCTCGACCGGCATCATCTGGCGCGGCTTCAGGTCCGCCACGCCCTTGATGGAGACCTTTTCCTTGCCGGTGATGCCGTGCGACTGCCAGCTCTCGCCGTCCTTGAAGGTGAGCGGCAGCACGCCCATGCCGACGAGGTTGGAGCGGTGGATGCGCTCGAAGGACTGCGCGATGACCGCACGCACGCCCAGAAGGCGCGTGCCCTTGGCCGCCCAGTCGCGCGAGGAACCGGTGCCGTATTCCTTGCCGGCGAAGATGACGAGCGGCTGGCCTGCGTCGCGGTATTCCATCGCCGCGTCGTAGATCCACTTGCTCTCGCCGTCCTTCATCGTGACGCCGCCCTCGACGCCCGGAACCATCTGGTTCTTGATGCGGATGTTGGCGAACGTGCCGCGCATCATCACCTCGTGGTTGCCGCGCCGCGAGCCGTAGGAGTTGAAGTCCACCGGGCGCACCTGATGGTCGATCAGGTACTGGCCCGCCGGGCTTTCGGCCTTGATGGAGCCGGCCGGCGAGATGTGGTCGGTGGTGATGGAATCCAGGAACAGGCCCAGCACCGCCGCGTTCTCGACATCCTCGAGCGGCTTCGGCTCCATGGTCATGCCCTCGAAATACGGCGGGTTCTGCACGTAGGTCGAGGTCGCCGGCCAGTCGTAGGTGAGGCCGCCCTCGACCTTGATGCCCTGCCAGTGCTCGTCGCCCTTGAAGACGTCGCCGTAGCGCTCGCGGAACATCTCCTCGGTGATCGAGGTGCGGATGAGATCGGCGATTTCCTTGCTCGTCGGCCAGATGTCCTTGAGGAACACCGGCTTGCCGTCCTGGTCTTCGCCCAGCGGATCCCTGGCGAGATTGACGTTCAGCGAACCGGCGATGGCGTAGGCGACGACCAGCGGGGGCGATGCCAGATAGTTGGCGCGCACGTCCGGATTGACGCGGCCCTCGAAGTTGCGGTTGCCCGACAGCACCGAGCAGGCCACGAGGTCGTTGTCGTTGATCGACTGGGAGATTTCCTCCGGCAGCGGGCCGGAATTGCCGATGCAGGTGGTGCAGCCATAGCCGACGAGATCGAAGCCGAGCGCGTCGAGATCCTTCTGCAGGTCGGCCTTCTTGAGATACTCGGTCACGACCTGGGAACCGGGCGCAAGCGAGGTCTTCACCCACGGCTTCACCTTCAGGCCCTTGGCGAGCGCGTTGCGGGCCACGAGGCCTGCACCGATCAGCACGGACGGGTTGGAGGTGTTGGTGCACGAGGTGATCGCGGCGATCACCACGTCGCCGTGGCCGATATCGTGGTTGCGGCCGGGAACGGCAAAGCGCTTGCCGAGCTCGTCCGCCTTCTTGAATTCCTCTTCCATGACCTTGGCGAAGCCTTCGGGCGCTACGTCGAGGGCGACGCGGTCCTGCGGGCGCTTCGGGCCGGCGATGGAGGGAACGACGGAGGAGAGATCGAGCTGCAGCGTGTCGGTGAAGACCGGCTCGGAATGGGTGTCGCGGAACATTCCCTGCGCCCGCGCATAGGCTTCCACCAGCGCGACGCGGTCGTTGGCGCGGCCCGTGGAAGTCAGATATTCCAGCGTATCGCCGTCGACAGGGAAGAAGCCGCAGGTGGCGCCATATTCCGGGGCCATGTTGGCAATCGTCGCCGCGTCTTCCAGCGACAGGTTGTCGAGGCCGGGGCCGTAGAATTCCACGAACTTGCCGACAACGCCCTTCTTGCGCAGCATTTCCACGACGGTCAGCACCAGGTCGGTGGCGGTCACGCCTTCGGAAAGCTCGCCGTCGAGACGGAAGCCGATGACCTCCGGGATCAGCATGGAGATCGGCTGGCCGAGCATCGCGGCCTCCGCCTCGATACCACCCACGCCCCAGCCGAGAACGGCGAGGCCGTTGACCATGGTCGTGTGGCTGTCGGTGCCCACCAGCGTATCGGGATAGGCGATGGTCTCGCCGTCCTCGTCCTTGGTCCAGACCGTCTGGGCGAGGTATTCGAGGTTCACCTGATGGCAGATGCCGGTTCCCGGCGGCACGGCGCGGAAGTTGTCGAAGGCCGACTGGCCCCAGCGCAGGAACTCGTAGCGCTCGCCGTTGCGCTCGTATTCGCGCTCAACGTTCTGCGTGAAGGCGGCGGTGGTGCCGAAATAGTCAACCATCACCGAGTGGTCGATGACGAGATCGACGGGCACCAGCGGGTTGACCTTCTTCGGGTCGCCACCGAGCTTGGTCGCCGCATCGCGCATCGCCGCCAGATCGACGACGGCGGGAACGCCGGTGAAGTCCTGCATCAGCACGCGCGCCGGGCGGTAGGCGATCTCGTGCGAGGACTTGCGTGTCCCAAGCCAGCCGGCGATCGCGCGGATGTCGTCGGCGGTCACCGTACGCCCGTCTTCGAAGCGCAGCAGGTTCTCCAGGAGCACCTTCAGCGAGAACGGCAGCTTGGAGATCCCCTCGAGGCCGTTGGCCTCCGCATCGGGCAGCGAGAAGTAGGTGTAGGTCTTGTCGCCGACGGAAAGCGTCTTGCGACATTTGAAGGTGTCGAGCGATTTTGTCACGGCTGGCGATCCCCTTTCATTCAAGGGCGCCCCGCCATTCGCCGACGGCGGCACGCCCTGTTGGCGGCCCGGTTCGTGCCAGGCCGGCGTCAGGCAGGCATTCGAGCGTCGATCCGGCGGCAAGGACCGCGGAGATCGAGACGTCGCGTCGAACCCGATCCGTTGATCCCGATCCGATCTGATCCCTTGCGATCTGACGGGATCGGGGTCGCTACGGTCCGGCGAGCCCGGACGGAACCTCGTTCGTCCCCGACCGCCGCCCTCTTCGCGCAAAACCGGTCATGACCGCGCTCGTCATAGCGAATCTTGCGGTGCGGCACCAGTGCGCTAACGCGGACGGTGGCCACATTTGCCGCCGTTTCGACACCCCGGCTTCGAGCTCGCTCGCGCGTTTTATATACAATGGTATACAAAAGTCATCCCCCAATTGCTAAGGGCGTGAATTCCGCCCCCGGTCAGGAACTGGTGGGATCCGTCGCCTCATCGCAGACAATAGAAAGGATCTGGCCGCACCACGCTGTTCCAATTATTATTATGACAGTGAAGGAGCGTAGCTGTTCAACACAGATTACATCTGTTCACACCACACAGTTAGTGCAAGCGGACCATCACTTTTTACATCTGTTTATGTATAATATCGTTCTTGTCTGGGTGGATTTGTGATCTAAAATTATGCCAAGACCGAGACTACTACGGATTATATTCTTAATAATTTAGCAATTAGGGAATAAAAATTGCTTTTATCCGATCGCTAATTCGTCGGTATGGGCTGTCATTTTCTTCAATATACTTCGAATAATTCGTGTGAGGGCGACTGAAAATACGGTTCTTTAAGATTTGCTCGACATAAAGATATTCAAAATTGGAGGGGAAGACCCTATTCCTGGAGTCTGTTGCGTTGTTAAAGAACGTCTCGATCGTCCGTAAAGTTCTTGCGGTTGTCGCCGTCATGGGCCTTTCCGCCGCCGGAATCGCCTGGGTTTCCTACTCCAACCTGAACGAGCTGACGCGCACATTCGACGAGGTCGGCGCCACCGAGCGTGCAGCGCGCGAGGCCATGGACCTGCGCATCGACATCATCGCGATCAGTCGAATGACGTACCAGCTCGCACAGTCGGTGAAGTCGCCGCAGGAATTCCGTGACGAGAACAAGCGGCGGGCCGAGGAGATGCTCGGTCGGCTGCCAAAATTGCGCGCCGCCGCCGATGCGGAACAAATCGGCCAGCTCGAAACGATCGAAGCGTCGCTGAGGGCCTATTTCGCCAAGATCGGCGCGATGATCGATGTCGTCGAGCGATCGCCCGGCGATACGGCCGCGATCTCGTCCGCCCTCGACGCGGCGCTTCAAGGTCAGGGAGACGTGACGAATACCGTCAAGGTCTACAGCACGTATACCGCAAAGACGATGAACGCCGAACGCCAAGCGGCGACCACGGAAGCACAGACGGCGGCGAACACCCTCGTGGCCACGGCCATCTTCGCAATTCTCTTCGGCGTCGGCTTCGGCGGCTGGGTCGCCCGGTTCGGCATTGCCAGGCCCATTACCGGCGTTGTCCATCTGCTCAAGGGCCTGGCCGAAGGCCACACGGACATGGAAATCGCCGGAGCGGAACGGGCCGACGAGGTTGGCGCGCTTGCCAAGGCCGCCGGTTTCTTCCGCGCGCAATCTTTGGAAAACGCCCGGATGGCGGCCGAAAACGAGGCGCAGAAAGCGCGCGCGGAAGCCGAGCAGAAACAGATGCTGCACAAGCTGGCCGACGATTTCGAGATGGCTGTCGGCGGGATCGTGCAGACCCTTTCGGCCGCCGCCTCACAGATGAAGAGTTCCGCCAGAACCATGTCGGAAAACGCGAACAAGACCTTCAGCCAGTCGAGCGCGGTCGCCACCGCCTCTCAGCAGGCCTCCAGCAACGTGCAGACGGTTGCCGCCGCCACCGAGGAACTCACCGCCTCCGTGCAGGAAATCGCCACACAGGTCAGCGATTCCAGCCGGATCTCCAGCAGGGCCGTCGTCGATGCCGACACCGCCGCATCGAAGGTGCATGGGTTGTCGAATGCGGCCCAGAGGATCGGCGACATCATCGAGCTTATCAGCGGTATCGCCGCCCAGACCAATCTGCTGGCGCTCAATGCGACGATCGAGGCAGCGCGGGCAGGCGAGGCCGGAAAGGGCTTCGCCGTCGTGGCAGCGGAGGTCAAGCAACTCGCCGACCAGACCGCCAAGGCCACGGAAGAAATCGCCGCCCAGGTGAACGAGATCCAGGGGTCCACCGCGGACTCCGCGACCGCCATCAACGCCATCACGGAAACCATCCGTCAGATCAGCGAAATCTCCACCGCCATCTCCGGCGCCGTGGAGGAACAATCCGCCGCAACGCAGGAAATCGCCCGCAACGTCCAGCAGGCATCGACCGGCACATCGGACGTCTCCTCCGCGATCGAGACGGTCACCCATGTCGCGCAGGGCTCCAGCGATACAGCCAACGACGTGCTCTCCGCTTCCGACGAGCTGTCGCAACAGGCAGAAAACCTGAAGACGGAGCTCGACCGCTTCCTCGGCACGATCCGCGCCGCCTGACGTCCGACGCGAGACGTCGGCGCCCCCACGCCCCGCGCAATCGCGTCGCGCCAACCACCGTGCGGCCTCCGCCGCGTTTGTCGAGAGACCGATTTCGGCTTGCCGGCCATCGCCAGCCGCCAGTCCGCTCGATCGCCCGCGACGCTCCCGATCGTCATTCTGCCTTGATTGCGAGCACGAAACCGGCCTAAGTGCCGGCGCGACCGAACGGGATTGGGGGCTTTTCTCTTGAAGCTGATCGCGGAAGATCTCGCCTGCGAACGCGGCGGCCGCCGTGTCTTCGACCATCTCATCTTCGATGTGTCCGCCGGCGAAGCGCTGATCGTCACCGGCCCGAACGGCGTCGGCAAATCGAGCCTTCTGCGCGTTCTGGCCGGGCTCGTACCCGCCACCTCCGGTACGCTGACGCTGGAAGGTGGCGAGGTCGAACTCAGCCTCGCCAGCCAATGCCACTATTTCGGCCATGCCGATGCGCTCAAGCCGCCGCTCACCGTGGCCGAGAACCTCGCCTTCTGGCGCAGCTACAACGGCAAACCGGCAGCGAGTGTGGATGATGCGCTTGAAGAGGTTGGCCTCGAATTCATCACGCACCTGCCTGCCGGTTATCTGTCGGCCGGCCAGCGCCGCCGCCTCGCGCTGGCGCGCCTTCTCGTTTCCTGGCGTCCGGTCTGGCTGCTCGATGAACCAACCTCGGCGCTCGATGCGGCATCGGAAGCGAAGCTCCTCGAGCTCATGCACGCGCATCTTGCAAAGGGCGGGCTGATCGTCGCCGCCACCCATCAGGACCTGCCCGTCTCTCCCGCGCGCCATCTGCGCTTCGAAGCCGCGGAGGCCGCCGCATGAGCACGCTCGGCTCCCTCTTCGTCCGCGAGATGCGGCTCGCGATCCGCGTCGGCGGCGGCGCCTGGATGGGCGTCCTGTTCTTTCTGTGCGTGATCGTGGTGGTGCCCTTCGGCATCGGACCCGACCTGAATCTCCTGTCGCGCATCGGTCCGGCGATCCTGTGGATTGGCGCCCTGCTCGCATCGCTGCTGGGTCTCGACCGGCTCTTCCAGGCCGACCGCGATGACGGCTCGCTCGATCTGCTGCTGATGGGCGATACGCCGCTGGAACTGGTCGTCCTCACCAAATGCCTTGCCCACTGGGCGGCCAGCGGCCTGCCTCTGGTGATTTCGGCTCCGGTATTTTCGCTGTTTCTCAACATGGATCCGCTCGCCACGGCGGCGCTCACGGCCACGCTTGTGGCCGGCACCCCGGCGCTTACGCTCATCGGCGGCATCGGCGCCGCCCTCACTGTGTCGTTGCGTCGCGGCGGGCTGCTGCTCGCCATCCTCGTGCTACCACTTACGATCCCCGTCCTGATCTTCGGCGTCAGCGCCGCGAACGCCGCGCTCGACTATTCCTTGCCCTTTGCCACCCCTTTCGCGATCCTGTGCGCGCTGACGCTGATCTCCGCTGTCGTCGGCCCGTTTGCGGCCGCCGCAGCGCTCAGATTCTCGTCGGATTGATCAACCTCATGGCGCTGTTTCGCACATCGCCGCATTGATGCCGCAACGTTGCGGGATTAGAACAATTCCATGGCACTCATCGATCTGGCTAACCCGACCCGTTTCCTGCGTCTGACCGACCGGCTTCTGCCGTGGCTCGTCGGCGCGACCGTCGTCACGATGGTGGCGGGGCTCTATCTCTCGCTCTACGCCTCGCCCGAGGACTACCAGCAGGGCGCGACGGTCCGGATCATGTACATCCACGTGCCCTTCGCGTGGCTGGCGATGTTCGCCTACACCGTGATGGCGCTTGCCTCGCTCGGCACACTCGTGTGGAAGCATCCGCTCTCCGACGTCTCGGCAAAGGCGGCGGCGCCCATTGGTGCTGCCTTCACGTTCCTGTGCCTGGTCACCGGTTCGCTGTGGGGCAAGCCGATGTGGGGCACATGGTGGGTGTGGGATGCCCGGCTCACTTCGGTGCTGGTGCTGTTCATCATGTATCTCGGCATCATCGCCCTGTGGCGCACGATCGAGGACCCGATCCGGGCCGGCAAGGCGGTCGCGGTCCTCACGCTGGTCGGCTATCTCAACGTCCCGATCATCAAGTTTTCAGTCGACTGGTGGAACACCCTGCACCAGCCGGCCTCGATCATGCGCATGGATGGCCCCTCCATGCCGCCGTCCATGCTGGTGCCGCTGCTGGTCATGGCGCTGGCCTTCACGTTTCTGTTCATGACCCTGCATTTCATGACGATGCGCAGCGAGATCCTGCGCCGGCGCATCCGCACCATGCGCCAGAGGGAAGCCTCGGGCGCCGCCGGCGTGGCAACCGCAACCACCGGCGCACGGCCCGGCCCCGCCCATTCCGATACCAAGCCCGCGGAGGCGCATTCCTGATGCTGCCCGATCTCGGCAACCATGCCGGCTTCATCATCGCCTCCTACGCGGTCTCGCTCGTGGTCATCGCGACGCTGATCGCCTGGATCCGCTACGACTACGCCCGCCAGAAATCCGTGCTGGCCGAACTGGAGGCGCGCGGCCTGCGTCGCCGTTCCGCCGCCCAGCCCCCCCGAAAAGGCACTCCGACAGGCGCCCCCACAGGCTCGAAAGCATGACCGACACCCCGTCGAGCAACGACAAGAACGCAGCTGCCGGGAAGGGAGCCGCGCCGGAGACGCCGCGCCGCCGCTTTCCCGTACTCGTTCTGCTGCCGTTGCTGATTTTCGCCGGCCTCGCCGCCCTGTTTCTCATCCAGTTGACCATCGGACGCGCACCGAACGAGATCCCGTCAGCGCTGATCAACCGGCCCGCGCCTGAGTTCGAACTGGCGCCGCTCAAAGGGCTCACCGCCAATGGCAAGCAGGTTCCGGGCTTTTCGACCGCGGACCTCATCGACGGCAACGGCGTGGGCCCCGACCTCGCGAACAAGGTGACGATCGTCAGCATCTTCGCGTCCTGGTGCGTTCCATGCCGCGAGGAACATCCGGTTCTGGAAACGCTGGCGGAGCGGCCGGACATCCGACTTGTCGGCATCAACTACAAGGACAAGGCGGAAAACGCCCTGCGTTTTCTCGGCGCGCTCGGCAATCCGTACGATGCCGTCGGTGTGGACGATAAGGGACGCGCCGCGATCGACTGGGGCGTCTATGGCGTGCCTGAGACCTTCGTCGTCGATCGCACCGGCCGCATCCGCTACAAGTTCATCGGCCCCCTGTCGCCCAAATCGTTGCGCGACGTGCTCGTTCCCAAGATCGAAGCCGCCCTTGCGGAAAAATGAGCGTCGCGCAACAGATTGCGCCGCCCTTCCCGTGTCGCCCGGGTGTCACCCCAACGTGACTTCCCATTGAACGGGGCCGCGACTAAGGTCGCCGCGCATTACCGATCGCGTTTTGCGTGATCGCGACCACGATGCCCGCCCCCACCTGCTGGCGGCGACATCTCAGGAACGGGACAAAGGATGCCGGGATGGACCAATCCGTTGAGCGCGAACATGCGCGCTTGGAGCGCCAGGGGCTTGCCCGCGCTCGGCGTACTGACATTTGGCCTTCTGCTTGCCGGGCCTGCGGCGGCCAATCCCAAGGCTGTCCTGGAACTGTTCACCAGCCAGGGGTGCTCATCCTGTCCGCCGGCTGACGAGCTCTTTGGCAAGCTCGCCCAGGATCGCGATCTTGTCGTGCTCTCCCTGCCCGTCAACTACTGGGACTATCTCGGTTGGAAAGACACGCTTGCCAGCCCCGACAACAGCGCGCGCCAGCGCGCCTATGCCGATATGCGCGGCGACCGCGCTGTCTACACCCCGCAGGCCGTCATAAACGGCCGCCGCCACGCGGTCGGGTCCGACAAGCGCGCAATTTCCATCGCGATCGAGAATTCCGCAGGACTGCCGGTCGACGTCACCGCGCACATGAGCGACGAGGCGTTGACGATCTCGGTCGGGCCCGGCAAGACGCCCGGCATGATGGCGACCGTCTGGATCGTGCTGTTCGACCGGGCCCGCGAAGTCCGCATCAAGCGCGGCGAAAACCACGGCCACACGATCACCTATCACAACGTCGTGCGCCGCATGCAGGCGATCGGCATGTGGAAGGGCAAGGCGGCATCCTATGAGATGCCGCGCGGCGAACTGGCCAAGGCCGGCTCCCAGGGCTGTGCCGTGCTGGTCCAGGGAGAAGACAAGGAGGGGCGTCCCGGCCCCATCGTCGGTGCCACCTATCTCGGCCACGATCTCGACAAGGTGACCGCGCGCTAGAACGTTTCACGGCTTGACGGAAGCGGATTGGCGCTGTGGTCTGGCAACATCCTCCCTCCCCCTCAAGGGGGGAGACGGGTGCCAGACGCTTGCGGCTCGTCATCCATCCGCTTCCGTCGAGCCATGAAACGATCCGGAACGCGGCGCGGGGACACCGCACAGGTAAAGCCGCACCGGCGGTCAGGCGGGAATGACCGGCTCCTTCGCTACCCCAGCCGCGCTTCCCATTCGAAGGCCTGCTCCAGCCGGTCGTTGCCCCAGAAGAGTTCGCCGTCGGAGGTCACGAAACTTGGGGAGCCGAAGAGGCCCAGCCGATCTGCCTCCGCACCCTGCGCTTTCAATGCCGCCTTCACGTCCTCGCTCCCGGCCCTTGCCAGAAGCGTATCGGCATCAAGGCCGAGTTCCATCAGAATACCGGCCAGCAATTCGGGCCGCGAGATATCGCGCCCCTCACCGAATTCCGCCTGATAGACAGCGCGCGTGAACGCCGGCGCCCATCCCTCCTCGCGTCCCGAAAACGCAAGCCGCGCCGCCAGAAGACTGTTTTGCGGAAAAATGTCGGGGCGCAACAGTGGCAGGCCGTAGAGATCGCACTGGCGCTCCATGTCGCGCCACATGTAGATTCCCTTCAAGGGATAGACTTCGAAGGGCGAGGAATTCCAGCCCTGCCGCTTGAAGATCGGCCCCAGCAGAAACGGCCGCCAGTCGACATCGATACCGCGCGAGCGGCTTTCCGCCTCAATGCGCATGGCGGTGAGATAGCTGTAGGTGGAGGCGAATTCGTACCAGAAGGCCAGTGCCATAGGGGATCTCCCATCGATGTCGCACGGACTATTCCATCCTCCGCCGGCCCGGTCCAGAGTCAGCCTCTTGCGTCCGGCTTCGAAGATGGATTGACTGAGGGCGATTCCTCCTCAAGAGCGCCAGGACAAACATGGCCGAGACCCCGCCGAAAAGCCGACTATGGACCCTTGCCGGCATGCTTTACCGGGGCGCGCGCCACGCGCTGCGCGCCGGCTGGCGTCATCCGCTGCCCGGGCTTTTGTGGGCGAGCGCACTCGTCTCCGCCTTCTTCCTTCTCTTTCCCGGCGTCGATCTGTGGGTTTCCGGTCTCTACCATCATGCCGACCTCGGCGGGTTCCCCGCCGAGCAAGACGCCTTTCTGCGGCGTTTGCGTGGCCTTGGGCCCCTGCTCGTCTGGGTGATCGCGCTTGGTTCCGGTCTTGTCATTTTTCTCAAGCTCGTGCTGCCGGAACGCCCGCCCCTCGTGCCCCTGCGTGGACCGCTCTTCCTGCTGATCACGCTGGCGCTCGGCCCGGGCCTTATGGCCAATGGCATCCTGAAGGCGACGTCCGGCCGGCCGCGGCCGCGCAACGTGGAGCTTTTTGGCGGCGACCTGCCCTATGTGCCGGTCTGGCGGTTTACGGACTATTGCCAGTCGAACTGCTCGTTCGTTTCAGGCGAAGGATCGTCCGGCGCATGGCTGGTGGCGTTCGCGCTGGCGCTGCCGCTCACCTGGCGCCGGCCCGCAGCCTTTGTCGCCGTCGCGATCGGCGCCATGGTGTCGCTCAACCGCGTTGCCTTCGGCGGCCATTTCCTGTCCGACACCCTCCTTGCCTGGTGCCTGAACGGGCTGTTGATCGCCCTGTTCTACCGGCTTTTCTATCAGCGCACCCCGGCATGGCTCACGGATACCGCGCTAGAGAGCGGCTTCACGCGCCTGGGCTACTGGCTGAAGGACAGCCTCGACGATTTCCTCTTCCGCCTGCGCCAGGAATGGCGCGCGTGGCGCAATCACACCTGAAAAACAAGACGAACAAGAATATGCACAGCTCTTTCCGGAGGTTCATCCCGTGCTCGTACGCGACGTTTGTATCGTCGGCGGCGCCGCCGTCGGCCTGTCTATTGCCCATTTCCTCAAGCGCGATCTGAAATTCGACGGCACCGTCACCGTCGTCGAGAAGGATCCCGCCTATACCCGCGCCGCTACGACGCTCTCCGCCGCCTCCATCCGCCAGCAATTCTCGACCCCGGAAAATGTCCGCCTGTCTCTGTTCGGCCGCGACTTCTTCCGAACCTTGAAGAATCGTTTCGGCGCGGATGCCGATATCGGCTTCTCCGAAGGCGGTTATCTGGTGCTCGCCGGAGATGACGGCCGGCATATCCTGTCGGAAAACCATGCCGTTCAGACGGCCGAAGGTGCAGACATCGCCCTTGATGCACCGCACGATCTCCTGAAACGGTTTCCCTGGCTCAATCTCGACGGCATCGCCGCCGGAGCATGGGGCAGATCGGGCGAGGGCTGGTTCGACGCTCACCTGCTGCTGGCGCTGCTGAAAACCGCCTGCCGGGAGGATGGCGTCGAGATCATCACCGATACGGTCACCAGCCTTGTTTGCGATCGCGATCGCATCTCCCATGCCGGGCTTGCCTCGGGCGAGACGATCGCCTGCGGCCTTCTCGTCAATGCGGCCGGCCCTGCCGCCGGAGACCTCGCGGCGCTGGCCGGTCGTCCGTTGCCCGTGGAGCCGCGCAAACGATCCGTCTTCACCTTCCGCTGCAAGTCCGAGGTGCCGGGTCTGCCGTTGATGGTGGATACGTCCGGCGTCTACGTCCGTCCTGAGGGGGCGACCTTCATCTGCGGCGTGTCACCGGCCGAAGGCGCCGACACGCGTGCCGACGACAACGACTTCGACCCCGACTGGCCTCTTTTCGAGGAAATCATCTGGCCGGCGCTCGCCCATCGCGTACCGGCCTTCGAGGAGATCCGTCCCGGTCCGGCCTGGGCCGGACACTACGACTACAACACGCTCGACCAGAACGCGATCGTCGGGCCGGATACGGAAATCTCGAACCTGATATACGCCAATGGCTTTTCGGGTCACGGTCTGCAGCAGGCACCCGGTGTCGGCCGCGCGGTCGCCGAACTGATCGCGCTGGGACGCTTTGAGCACCTCAATCTCTCGATCTTCGGCTATCAGCGCGTTGCGCAAGGACGACCTGTGTTTGAAAAGGTCGTGATCTGAGAAAAAGTCGTGATCTGAAGGGGGACGCCACCCCGGACACAACCGCACCAGACGACCCGAGCGGCAGGGGTGGGTCCGCGACGGCCCACCCCGCACGATATCACGCCTTTTCCGACAGATTCTTCTCGATCTGGTCGACACTGTGGCCGGTCAGCGTCTTGTCGATCTCGGCCGAAATGCAGGCGACGACGTCGCCGTGCAGCACCTTGCGCAGCGCGCCGAGCGTCGGCGGCGGGGCGACCAGAACGAGATCGCGATATTTCTTCGCCTGAACCGCCTTGTAGAGCGCCTCGGCGAGGGTCTTCGCGAAGCGCTCTTTTTCGATGATGTGCCAGTCGGTGTACTCCATCGAACTGGAGTGGGGACCGAGCGCGTCCGTCTGACGGCCGGGCGCATCGGTCGCCTGCTCCCGGTTCGGTGGGTTCTCGTGTTCGAGAACCTGAATCACCTTCAGGTTCGGCGCAAACGGTTCTCCCTCGTTTCGCAAGAACAGCGCTTTCTCGCCGTCTCCCACGAGAACCCATGCGTTGTGAGCTATTCGGATACCACCCATCAAGTCGCTCCCTGGGACAAGTTCTGCGGGCAGGATCCGGTCCTGCCCTTAGGAAAGTTTACGAGGACACCTGCTGGAAAGATACAGCCGCGCCCTACATTTCCGGTTCTACCCGGTATGCCCGGCACCAACTCGGCAAAGTGGAGGAAAGATCCATGCCTTCTGAAAACGGACTGCTGAGCCCGCAGGAACGCGACGCCGCGCTCACCCGGCTCGACGGCTGGTCAGCGAGCGGGGAGCGCGACGCCATCACCAAGAGCTTTCGCTTCGCGGACTTCTCCGAGAGCTTCGGCTTCATGGCCCGCGTGGCGCTTGTGGCGGAAAAGGCCGACCATCATCCCGAATGGTTCAACGTCTACAACAAGGTCGACGTAACGCTTTCCACCCACGAGGCGGGCGGCGTGACCCACAAGGACATCGCACTCGCCGAGGCGATGGAGGCGATCGCCGCCACCGTTTAGGGCGTGGCGCGCGGAGCACGCCGCCCGGCGGCTGGAATTCGTTCCGGTCTCATTTATGAGCCCGTTTCCGGGCCCATTCCCTTGCGGATGACGAAGCGCAGGGCTTCGCCCGTCGTATCGCATTCTTCCAGCACATGGCCGTGTTCCCGACAGAAATGCGGTATGTCGATGCGCGCCAGCGGATCGCTCGCAAGCACCGAGATGCGAGCACCGAATATAAGCGGGCGCAACGCCTTGGCGGTGCGCAGAACAGGCATCGGGCAGTTCAGACCGCGCAGGTCCAGCTCTGTCGGCACATCGCCGGCGGTCGCGTCATGCGGAACCGCGTCGGCATCGGCATTGGTCTCGGGAAGGCGGTCTTGCGTGCTCATGCGGCGACAAAAGCATGTCCGACGCGGCGCGAAAAGGCTAAAACCGAACCATCGACAAAGGCCGTTCAAGGAGGAGCCCGTGACGACGACCCCTGCCGATCCGTTCGACATTCTCGATTTCTGGTGGAAAGCGGGTGCGACAAAATGGTTCACCCGGGATGCCGAATTCGACGCCGAGATTCATGAGCGCTTTCACGAGATGCACGCCATAGCGGCCCAGGGCGGCTTCGACGGCTGGAGCGAGACCCCGCACGGGGCACTCGCCCTCATCATCGTTCTCGACCAGTTTTCGCGCAATCTACACCGCGAGGACGCACATGCCTTCGCAAACGACGCGAAGGCGCTGGAAATCGCACGATCCTGCATCGCCCGCGGCTTCCATCGCGCCTTCCCGAGCGAGGCCCGAACCTTCTTCTTCCTGCCCTTCGAGCACGCAGAGGAGATCGCGGCCCAGCAAACAAGCGTCGACCTCTTCCGCCAGCACGGAAACGAGCAAACCTATCTTTACGCTCTGATTCACCTGGACGTCATCCGGCGCTTCGGACGTTTCCCGCATAGGAACCGGGCTCTCGGCCGGACCACCTCCCCCGAAGAGCAGAGCTATCTCGACACAGGTGGCTTTTCGTCATAATAGGCTATGTATATCCATACGGGGCGTCTTCCTATAGCTTCACCGTGGTACCTTAGGTAAGGTTTACCCACAGGTTGACGCTACGCGATATCTGATTGCGTCAAAAGGTCGTCATTTTCCAGGCATTCCGACTTGTTTTTTCCGCGGAAACAGAGTGCAATCGCCGGCCTGAATACCGCAGAATTCCCGCGCTCTAGACCTTCGAGTGACGGAATATTTTTCCGGTATATTCAGTAGAGAGGAACAATCATGTTTATGAAGAAGACGATGCGGTTCGGGGCCATCGCCTCCGTCGCGATGCTTCTGGCCGCACCGGCCGTTGCCAAGACCCTGGTCTATTGCTCCGAGGGCAGCCCTGAAGGCTTCGACCCGGCGCTCTACACTGCGGGCACCACGTTCGATGCCTCCGGGCGCGCGGTCTACAACCGGCTTGTGGAATTCAAGCACGGCTCGACCGAGACCGAGCCGGGCCTCGCGGAGAGCTGGGACATCTCCGACGACGGTACCGTTTACACCTTCCATCTGCGCAAGGGCGTGAAGTTCCAGACGACTGACTTCTTCACCCCGACGCGCGATTTCAACGCCGACGACGTCATTTTCTCCTTCGAGCGCCAGGCCGCCAAGAAGGGCCCGTGGTTCGATTATTCGAACGGCTCGTGGGAATATTTCAACGGCATGTCCATGCCGGACCTGATCAAGAATATCGAGAAGGTCGACGACTACACGGTCAAGTTCGTCCTGACCCGTCCCGAAGCGCCGATGATCGCCAACCTGGCGATGGATTTCGCCTCGATCATCTCGAAGGAATATGCCGACAAGCTCGTGGCCGACGGCCATCCGGAGCTTTTGAACCAGCAACCGCTGGGCACCGGCCCGTTCCAGTTCGTCGCCTACCAGAAGGATGCGGTCATCCGCTACAAGGCGAACCCGGACTACTGGAAGGGCAAGGAAAAGCTCGACAATCTCGTCTTCGCCATCACGCCCGATGCGTCCGTGCGCTACGAGAAGCTGAAGGCCGGCGAATGCCAGATCATGCCGTATCCGAACCCGGCCGACATCAAGGCCATGAAGTCGGATGACAAGATCAACCTGATGGAAAAGGCCGGCCTGAACGTCGGCTATATGGCCTACAACACGCAGCAGGCGCCCTTCGACAATCCGAAGGTCCGCAAGGCGCTGAACATGGCCATGAACAAGAAGGCCATCATCGACGCCGTCTTCCAGGGCGCCGGCCAGGTCGCCAAGAACCCGATCCCGCCCACCATGTGGTCCTACAATGACGCGGTGAAGGACGACCCGTACGATCCGGAAGCGGCCAAGAAGATGTTGGAAGAAGCCGGCGTCAAGGATCTTTCCATGAAGGTCTGGGCGATGCCGGTGCAGCGTCCCTACAACCCGAACGCCCGGCGCATGGCCGAAATGATCCAGTCCGATTTCGCCAAGGTCGGCGTCAAGGTCGAGATCGTGTCCTATGAATGGGGCGAATACCTGAAGCGGTCCTCCGACGTTAAGCGCGATGGTGCGGCTCTGCTGGGCTGGACCGGCGACAACGGCGACCCGGACAACTTCCTGGCGGTTCTGCTGGGGTGCGACGGTGTTGGGGGTTCCAACCGTTCACAGTGGTGCTACAAGCCCTTCGACGATCTGATCTACAAGGCCAAGATCACTTCCGACAAGGCGGAGCGCACCAAGCTCTATGAAGAGGCGCAGGTCGTCTTCAAGGAGCAGGCGCCGTGGGCGACCATTGCTCACTCGACGGTGTTCATGCCCGTTGCCAAGAACGTGACCGGCTTCGTGCAGGACCCGCTGGGCTACCACCGCTTCGACGACGTCGACCTCAAGTAGGCAATTCCGACGGAATTGACACATTGATCCCGGCCGTGCATGCGGCCGGGATTTCCCGTGCCTGAAAGGCAGCGGTGGCGACCCACAGGTTTATCGGTACCTCATGCTTCGTCTGATCCTCAACAAGATCGGTCTGCTGATCCCGACGTTCATCGGCGTGACCATCATTTCCTTCCTGTTCATTCGGCTCCTGCCCGGTGATCCGGTCCTGCTGCTCGCCGGCGAGCGCGGCATCACCGGAGACCGCTACGCCGACCTCATGCACCAATTCGGCTTCGACCAGCCGCTGTGGCGCCAATACCTCGACTATCTCGTCGGGATCCTGCATGGCGACCTTGGCACGTCGATCTCCACGCGCAGGCCGGTGATCAGCGAGTTCTTCACGCTGTTCCCCGCGACGATGGAACTGTCGCTGTGCGCCATCTTCTTCGCGGTCGTCGTCGGGCTTCCCGCCGGCGTCATCGCGGCGCTCTATCGCGGCAAGACCCCCGACCACGCGGTGATGACCACGGCGCTCGTCGGCTATTCGATGCCGATCTTCTGGTGGGGCCTGCTGCTGATCATCCTGTTCTCCGGCATTCTCGGCTGGACACCCGTCTCCGGCCGGATATCGCTGCTCTACTATTTCCCCTCCGTGACCGGCTTCATGCTGATCGACAGCCTGCTTTCGGGCCAGGCCGGGGCGTTTGAATCAGCCGTCAGCCATCTGATCCTGCCGACAATCGTGCTCGGCACCATTCCGCTGGCGGTAATCGCGCGCCAAACGCGCTCCGCCATGCTGGAGGTGCTCGACGAAGACTATGTGCGCACCGCGCGGGCCAAGGGCCTGGCGCCCTTCCGCGTCATCGGCCTGCACGCGCTCAGAAACGCGCTCATCCCCGTGATCACCACGATCGGCCTGCAGATCGGCGTGCTGTTCGCCGGTGCCATCCTGACCGAGACGATCTTTTCCTGGCCGGGCATTGGCAAATGGATGATCGATTCGATCTTCCGTCGCGACTATCCCGCCGTGCAAGGCGGCCTCCTGCTGATCGCGATCATCGTCATGTTGGTCAACCTGCTGGTCGATGTGACCTACGGTCTGATCAACCCCAAGATTCGCCACACGAGGTAAGCCATGTCGGAAACGACTCTCGCCTCCTCCGGGCCGACGCGCGCCACGGGCCGCCTCGCGCTTCTCAAGGAGTTCTGGCAGTATTTCGCCACCAACCGCGGCGCGGTTGCGGGACTGTTCTTCTTTGTCGCCATCATCCTCATCGCGCTCTTCGCGAACGTGATCGCGCCGCATACGGCCACCGATCAGTACCGCGATGCGTTGCTGGTGCCGCCAGCCTGGACGAGCGGCGGCGACGCGCGCTTCCTGCTTGGCACCGACGCGGTCGGCCGTGACATCCTTTCGCGCCTGATCTACGGCTCGCGCTACTCGTTGTTCATCGGCTGCGTGGTGGTCTCCATCGCGCTCGTCGTCGGCATCTGTCTCGGCCTGCTCGCCGGCGCCATGCGCGGATGGGTCGACACCATCATCATGCGCGTCATGGACATCATCCTGTCCTTCCCCAGCCTGTTGCTGGCGTTGGTGCTGGTCGCCATTCTCGGCCCTTCGCTCACCAACGCGATGATCGCCATCGCGATCGTGCAGCAGCCTCATTACGTCCGCCTCACCCGCGCGGCCGTCATGAGCGAGATGTCGCGCGACTACGTCACGGCGGCGCGCGTTGCGGGCGTGAAGGGCATGCGCCTGATGCTGGTGACCGTGCTGCCGAACTGCATGGCACCACTGATCGTCCAGGCGGCCCTTTCGTTTTCCACCGCGATCCTCGATGCCGCGGCGCTGGGCTTCCTCGGCGTCGGCGCCCAGCCGCCCACTCCCGAATGGGGGACGATGCTCGCCGAGGCCCGCGAATTCATTCTGCGCGCCTGGTGGGTGGTGACCTTCCCCGGTCTCGCCATCCTCTTCACCGTGCTCGCCATCAACCTGTTCGGCGACGGCCTGCGCGACGCGCTCGATCCCAAGCTGAAGAGGTCGTGACCATGTCCCTCCTCGAATTCACAAATCTCTCCGTCGAGTTCGAGACGCTGAACGGCGGCTTCCGCGCCGTCGACAACGTCTCGCTCACAGTCGATCCGGGCGAGGTCGTCGCCATCGTCGGCGAGTCCGGTTCCGGCAAGTCCGTGTCCATGCTGGCGGTGATGGGGCTGCTGCCCTGGACCGCGAAGGTGACCGCCGACCGGCTCACCTTTCAGGGCCGCGACATGCTCTCGATGCGGCCGAAGGAGAAGCGCAAGATCATCGGCAAGGACATCTCGATGATCTTCCAGGAGCCGACAACGAGCCTCAATCCGTGCTTCACGGTCGGCTACCAGATCATCGAAACGCTGAAGAAGCACACCGATCTCTCCCGTGCCGAGCGCAAGAACCGGGCGATCGAGCTTCTCCGCCTCGTCGGCATTCCGGCACCGGAGCGGCGCGTCACCGCCTTCCCGCACCAGCTTTCCGGCGGCATGAACCAGCGTGTGATGATCGCCATGGCGATCGCCTGCGATCCCAAGCTGCTGATCGCCGACGAGCCGACCACCGCTCTTGACGTCACCATCCAGGCCCAGATCCTCGAACTCCTCATCAAGATCAAGGAGGAGAACGACATGGGGCTGGTGCTGATTACCCACGACATGGGCGTGGTGGCGGAAACAGCCGACCGGGTCATTGTGCAATATGCCGGTCAGCAGGTCGAGCAGCAGGACGTCAAGGGCCTGTTCCGCGATCCGCACCACCCCTATACGGCCGCGCTTCTGGCAGCCCTGCCCGAGCGCGCCACAGGCGATCAGCTGCCCTCCATTCCCGGCGTCGTACCGGGTCAGTTCGATCGCCCCGCCGGCTGCCTCTTCTCGCCGCGTTGCTCCTTTGTCTTCGATCGCTGCCACAAGGAGCAGCCGACCCAGGCGGGCAAGGAGCTGGGATGCGCCCTGTGCCACACGCCGCTCGTCGCCGGCAAGCCGCAGAACGAGGCCGCATGATGGTTGAGACCGACATGAATTCACAAGCGAAGGCGGACCGGAAGGCCGGCGAGACCGTCCTGGTCGCCGACGATATCAAGCGTCACTACGAGATCCCGCAAGGCGCCTTCGGCAAGCCGCGCATCCTGAAGGCCGTCGACGGTGCGAGTTTCACGCTGCAACGCGGCCAGACGCTGGCGGTAGTGGGCGAATCCGGTTGCGGCAAGTCCACTCTGGCGCGCGTCGTCACGATGATCGAGCCGGCATCGGGCGGATCGCTGCGGATCGGCAAGACCGACGTCGTCAACGCCTCACGCTCCCAGCTCGCAGCATTGCGCTCAAAGGTCCAGATCGTCTTCCAGAACCCTTACGGCTCGCTCAATCCGCGTCAGAAGATCGGCGCCGCTCTGGAGGAGCCGCTGCTGGTCAACACCAATCTGTCGAAGAAGCAGCGCGAGGCAAAGGCACGGGCGATGATGGCCGAGGTCGGCCTCAGGCCCGAACACTACGACCGCTATCCGCACATGTTCTCCGGTGGCCAGCGCCAGCGCATCGCCATCGCCCGCGCGCTGATGCTGGACCCCTCGATCCTGGTCCTCGACGAGCCGACCTCGGCGCTCGACGTCTCCATCCAGGCGCAGGTGCTGAACCTGCTGCGCGACATTCAGAAGCGCTACAACCTTGCCTATCTCTTCATTTCCCATGACCTTTCGGTGGTGCGTTACATCGCCGACGAGGTCATGGTGATGTATCTCGGCCACCCGGTGGAGCAGGGCTCGCGCGACGCGATCTTCGCAAGCCCGCAGCACCCCTACACCAAGGCGCTGCTGTCGGCGACGCCGGTCGCCGATCCGGAAGGAAAGCGTGAGCGCATCGTGCTGACGGGCGAACTTCCCTCGCCCATCGCTCCACCGCCGGGCTGCACCTTCCACCCGCGCTGCCCCATGGCGGCCGACATCTGCAAGCGCCTCGTCCCGCCCGTTCAGCGGGTTTGCGGCACCACCAGCTGGTGTCATCGGCCATGGGAAGCCGAGACGGAATCGGCCGCCTGAAGGCCGTTTTGAATCATTTTAATTTTTTCGTTGAATTTCCATTGAAGATGGTTCGAATTTGACCGTTGTGCAAATGCGATGCGAGACCTCTCTCGCATCGCATTTGTGCATGCGTCCGGCCCTCGCCTTTTCCTGACCGTTCCGCGCCTGCCAACGCAAAACGCCGACCCGCCCCCCTCGCGGGCAGCCCCCTCCCCCTCTACGACACGATTCCGCCGGCAGGTCCGTGCCGCTGAGTATCCGCGCGCGAAATAATTCGTTAAATGATTTCGCGTAGCAGATTTTAGTACAACTGATGATTTTCTCTCGTTATCAGTTTCTCCCTTTCGTATTCCCACTTCACAATACATATATCCGTAATTTTACGAAGTAAAAATTACGAAATACATGTCTGTGCCAATGGGAAACGTGAGGTCATGCTGCCCCCCCTGTACCGTATGGGATGAACGAAAAATGCGCCTCACGTTGAAAGCCGCACTCCTCGGGATTGTCGGAACGCTGCTGCTGCTGATGGCTGGCCAAGGATGGATCGCGCTGAGCAATCTGGCCACGATCAATAAGAATGTCGAGAACGAGGCCACCAACTGGGTGCCCAGCATCGATGTCGTGAACAAGATCAACACCAATACCTCCGACCTCCGTCTGGCCGAGGCGGCCCACATCATGTCCACGAACAAGGCCGAAATGGACAGGGCGGAAAGCGATTTCGCGGCGGTAAAGAGAACCTTCGACGAGAACCGCGCAAAGTACGAGAAGCTGATCTCGTCCGATGAAGAGAAGGCGCACTACGAAGGGTTTTCCCGGATCTTCCGCGAATACATGGTGCAGCATGACAAGCTCATGTCGCTGTCGCGTCAAAACAAGAACGAAGAAGCGGCGACCCTGTTCAAGGGCGACCTGCGGAAACTTTACGACGAGTTCTCCAAGCAGCTGGAAGAAACAGTCGCGCTCAACAACAACGGCGCCGCAGCGGACTACGCGTCTGCGGTACGTTCCTATACATCCGCCCGGGCGATCACTCTGGGCTCGATCATATTCGGCTTGCTGATCGGCGCCGGCGCCATGGGCTTCACCATTTTCGGCGTCACCCGGCCGATCGAGGGCATCACCAACGCCATGCGTGCGATCAGTAGCGGCGCCCTGGAAACCGGTATCCCCTATGTCGGGAAACACAATGAAATCGGGGCGATGGCCACGGCCCTCGGCGTTTTCCGCGACGGGCTCGCTGAAACCGAACGCCTTCGCGCGGAGCAGGCCGAGACCGAAAAGCATGTCGCGGAACGGCGCAAGCACGAGATGAACCAGCTGGCCGACGAGTTCCAGGGCGCGGTCGGCGGCATCGTCGACACCGTTTCCTCCGCCGCTGGCGAACTGGAAAATGCGGCGGAAACGCTGACGGAGAACGCCGAGAACACCCAGCGGCTGGCCGGCACGGTGGCTGCGGCCTCCGAGCAGGCCTCGGCCAATGTGCAGTCGGTTGCCGGTGCGGCCGAGGAAATGACCGCCTCCACACAGGAGATCGGCCGGCAGGTGCAGGAATCGAACCGGATCGCCAAGGAGGCCGTGAGCCAGGCTGTTCAGACCGACGAACGCATCACTGAACTGCTGCGCGCCGCGGGCCGCATCGGCGACGTGGTCAAGCTGATCACCGACATCGCCGGGCAGACCAACCTCCTGGCACTGAACGCGACCATCGAGGCCGCCCGCGCCGGGGAGGCCGGCAAGGGCTTCGCGGTGGTTGCCGCCGAGGTCAAGCAGCTGGCCGAACAGACCGCGCGCGCCACGGAAGAGATCGAAACCCAGATCGCGGGCATGCAGTCGGCGACGAACCACTCGGCCTCCGCCATCAAGGCGATCGGCGAGACGATCTCGCGCATCGCCGAAATCTCCACCACCATCGCTTCCGCGGTGGAGGAACAGGGCACCGCCATGCACGAAATCGCCCGCAACATCCACGAAGCCTCGAGTGGCACACAGCAGGTGGCAAACAACATCACCGACGTCAATCGCGGCGCTTCGGAGACCGGTGCGACCTCAAGCCATGTGCTCTTCTCCGCCCAGTCGTTGACCCGGGAGAGCACCACGCTGCGCAGCGAGGTCGACCGCTTCCTGGCAACGGTGCGCGCCGCCTGAGCGGGACGCATCGCAGGCGCCCACGAGCGGCCGCCCCAAACCGGGGCGGCCGTTTCCTTTTGCCCCTCCCTTGCCCTTCCAACGGCGCCATTTCTTCAGCTACGTTTGCCATTGCGCATAATTGTTACATGGAATAACAATATTGGCGTGGCGGACGGGAGGAAACGGATCCGCCGATATATGGACGCCAAGCAGGGAGGGCGACGTGTCCAGGGCACTTCAGGCCATTGCCGAGCCGGATTTCCGGCTCGAGGATTATCGCGACGTCGAACTCGCGGAGCTTTCCGTCACCGTGGAGGAGCGCGGCGACGGGACCATCTACGTCCACCCCAGGGGTGAAATCGGCCCTTATCCGGCAAAGCTCACTGCGCGGCTCGACCATTGGGCGCAAGCCGCCCCCGAACGCACCTTCATCGCCATGCGCGACCCGCAAGCCGGCGGCGCATGGCGCGAGGTCTCCTATGCCGAGACGCGCCGTCTGGTACGCAGGATCGCGCAAGGGCTGATCGATCGCGGACTTTCGTGCGACCGGCCGGTGGCCATCCTGTCGGGCAACGACATCGAGCACGCGCTGCTGGGCCTTGCCTGCCTCTATGCCGGCATTCCCTATGCGCCGATCTCGCCGGCCTATTCGATCCTTTCCACCGACCACGCGAAGCTGCGCCACATCATCAACCTGCTGACGCCGGGTCTCGTCTTCGCCGCCGACGGCGCGGCGTTTGCCCGGGCGATCGACGCGGTCGTGCCGCCGGATGCGGAGGTCGTGGTGACGCGCAACCCGCATGCCGGCCGCGCAACGACGCTGTTCGCCGGACTTGCGGAGCGGCCCGAGACGCAGGCTGTCGACGCCGCGCACGATGCGGTCGGGCTCGACACGATCGCAAAATTCCTGTTCACCTCCGGCTCGACCGGCTCGCCCAAGGGCGTCATCAACACCCAGCGCATGCTGACCTCGAACCAGGTGATGCTGAACACCGTTCTGGCCTTCATGAAGGAGGAGCCGCCGGTCATCGTCGACTGGCTGCCCTGGAACCACACCTTCGGCGGCAACCACAATGTCGGGCTGGTGGTTCATAACGGCGGAACGCTCTATATCGACGAGGGAAAGCCGATGCCGGGCGGCATCGAGGAGACGGTGAGGAACCTGCGCGAGATCTCGCCGACCGTCTATTTCAACGTGCCCAAGGGCTACGAGGCGCTGGTTCCCTACCTTCAGGACGAACCGCAGCTGAGGGAGAGGTTCTTCGCCCGCCTGAAGCTCAACTTCTTTGCAGGCGCGGGGCTTTCCAAGCCCGTGTGGGATGCGCTGGATGACATATCCGTCGCTCAGACGGGCAAGAAGATCGTCATGCTGACGGGGCTGGGCGCCACAGAGAGCGCGCCGTTTGCGCTGTCGTGTGCGCCGGAGACGACGGCGTCGGGCCATGTCGGCGTGCCGGTGCCGGGACTGGAACTGAAGCTCGCCCCCGTCGACGGCAAGCTGGAGGCGCGCCTCAAGGGCCCCAACATCACGCCCGGCTACTGGCGTGACAAGGTCAACACCGCCAAGGCCTTCGACGAGGAAGGCTACTACAAGCTGGGCGACGCGCTGAAGTTCATCGACCGGGCGCGGCCCGACATGGGTTTCCTGTTCGATGGGCGGGTGGCGGAAGACTTCAAGCTCGCGACCGGTACATGGGTCAGTGTCGGCCCGCTCAGGGCGCGCTTCCTCGATCATTTTTCGCCCTACGCCCGCGACGTGGTGATCGCCGGGCTCAACCGCGACGACGTGACGGCGATGATGTTTCCCGATCTCGACGCCTGTCGGCGCCTGGCATCGGCTCTGGGACGCGATGCCGGGCCCGCCGACATCCTGCGCCATCCCGCGCTTCGGACGGAATTCGCATTCCTGCTGAACGCCATGGCGCGCGAGGCGACGGGCTCCTCGACCCGCATCCGCCGGCTGCTGGTCCTGAAGGAGCCGCCCTCCATCGACGCGGGCGAGGTGACCGACAAGGGCTCGATCAACCAGCGTGCGGTGCTGGCGCGCCGCGAGGCGCAGGTGGAGGAGCTTTATGACGAGCCCTGCCCCGCACACGTGATCGAGATCGGGTGAAGGGGGACTTTTCGGGAAGGGCCGCCATCTGTTTTTGAAGGGTGCCCCCGCTTCTTCTTCAAGAATGCGGCTCACCCTGCACCTGAGCCACCGCCCCAAAATAGCGACGCCCACGCCGTCGCCGGACAAATACCGAATTCGCGGCCGCGGCCGCACATGACGTCAAGGAGATACCCATGGCCGCAGGCCTTTGTTCGACCTTTTCCGATGCCTGGCTGCTCGACGGCGCGCGCACGCCGTTCGTCGACTACAATGGCGATCTCGGCCTGATCTCGCCCATCGATCTCGGCATCAAGGCAGGCCGTGCGGCGCTGGAAAAGGCCGATATCGACCCGGCCGACATCGGTACCGTCGTGTGCGGAAACATGGCGCAGGCGAGCTACGACGCCTACATGCTGCCGCGCCATGTCGGGCTCTATAGCGGCGTACCGGCAGACGTGCCGGCCCATCTCGTCCAGCGGGTGTGCGGCACCGGCATCGAGGTGGTGATGCAGGCAGCCGACACCATCTCGCTCGGCCGCGCCGAGGCCGCTCTGTGCGTGGGCGCGGAATCCATGAGCCGCAACCCCATCGCCGCCTACACCCATCGCGGCGGCTTCCGCATGGGACAGGTCGATTTCAAGGACTTCCTTTGGGAAGCCCTGCTCGATCCCGCCTGCTCCTGCACCATGGGCGACACGGCGGAAAACCTCGCCAAGCGCTACCAGATCACCCGCGAGGAGGTGGACGCCTTCGCCGCGCAATCGTTTGCGCGCGCGATTGCGGCCCAACGTTCCCGCTTCTTCGACGAGGAGATCGTGCCGGTGACGTCCGAGGTCTTCGCGCTCGATGGCTACAACGACCGGGGCATTCGCCTGCCGCGCAAGGTGGAGGCGGTCGAAGCCGACAGCCATGTACGGCCCTCGCCGATCGAGGTGCTGGCGAAGATCCGGCCGGCCTTCGGCGGCGTGCAGACCGGAGGCAATTCGTCGGCCGTGGTGGATGGCGCGGCGGGCGCAATCGTGTGTTCGGGCGCGTATGCCAAGAAGTCCGGCAAGGCCCCGCTGGCGCGCATCGTCGCCGGCGTGTCGCTCGGCGTGCCACCGGAGATCATGGGCATCGGACCCGCACCGGCCATCGCCCGGCTTTCGGAACTCACCGGCGTGGCCATCTCAGACATCGACCGTATCGAGATCAACGAGGCCTTCGGGGCGCAGATCCTTGCCTGTATCCGCGAGCTTGGGCTCGACGAGGCCAGGGTCAACGTCAACGGCGGGGCGATCGCCATCGGCCACCCGCTGGGCGCGACGGGGGTGCGGCTGTCGCTGACGCTTGCCCGCGAACTGAAGCGCTCCGGCGCACGCTACGGCGTGGCATCCGCCTGCATCGGCGGCGGCCAGGGAATTGCGATGCTGGTGGAGAACGTGACGGCGGTGAACTGAGGGCGGGCAAGGTCTGAGTGACCGCCACCGCCCTGAGCGAAGGGCCCCCCACCCACAACCCGGATCCCGCCTTACGCGGTGACCGGCATCGGGCGGATGAATTCCATCAGCACGCGGTAGGGCACCAGCAGCGTGATGGAAACCAGCATCTTCACCGAAAAGTCGCCGATGGCCCAGGAGATCCAGCGCGGAGCCTCCACCGAGAGGAGCCCCAGCAGCGGAGCCTGGCCGGTGGCGAAATCGTCGCCGTGGCCAAGGAAGGCAAAGGCCAGCGAAAAGGCGATGGAGAAGAACACCACCGTATCAAGCACCGACCCCATCAGCGACGAGGCGAACGGCGCCTTCCACCAGGAAAGCCGGCGCAGGCGGTTGAAGACGAAGATGTCGAGAAGCTGCGCCACCAGGAAGGCGGAGCCCGACGCCAGCGCGATGCGCGGGTTCGACAGCGCGACCGACAGCACCACGGCGACGCAGAAGCCGACGAACACCACCCGGCGCGCGGCCGCAGGCCCGAAGCGGCGGTTGGTGAGATCGGTCACCAGAAAGGCCGCCGGATAGGTGAAGGCGCCCCAGGTGAGCAGATCCGCGAGATCGTAACCACCAACGGTGAAGTGGAACGGATACTGCACCAGAATATTGGACGCGAGAACCACAACGGCCATGGCGACGACACCAAGCGTCAGGGAACGGGCCGAAAACGGTTGCAACTGGGCCATGGGAACAGACCTTCGTCAGAACATGCAAATACGGCGCGCGCCGCTGGTATGGGCGCCCGCCGTAAAGCGAATTAGCTTGGCAGAGGTCTGGCCGGAGCGCCCTTGCGCGACCTGCCACCGACCTTGCCACGGGGTCCCGGCGCCCGAATCGGGGCGCCCGGTTCCGAACACTTAGGCCGTGACAGCCTGCTGCTTGCGCTTGATCTCGCGCTTCAGCTGGGCAGCTTTCAGCGAAAGCTCTTCGGTCTTGGCCTTGGCCAGGAACGCGTCGAGGCCGCCGCGATGTTCCACCGAACGCAGGGCGTGGGCGGAAATGCGCATGCTGACCGAACGGCCGAGCGCTTCGCTGATGAGCGTGACATTGCACAGGTTCGGCAGAAAGCGGCGACGCGACCTGTTGTTCGCGTGGCTGACATTGTTGCCGGACATCACGTCCTTGCCGGTGAGTTCGCACCGTCGGGCCATGGGAACACCCTTTTTTGTCTCTGCGCGCGAAGCCGCTCGCGCGACCCGCAATGATCTCGTCCAAGCCGGGAAAGTCGGCTGAAGGTTCAGGCTCCGGATTGGCCGCGTCGCCCATTGGGCGACTGGAGCGGACGTCAAAGTCCAGCTCGCCATGTCCGGCCTGTCGGAAAGTCGCCCCGGTATAGTGACCCCCCCCCGCGGCGTCAAGACCGAATGAGCGGCCGAAACGAATTGGTGGCAATCGCCTCTTCTTCGCCGTCTTGTTAAGATTCCAGTTACCATGTCAGGGAACAATCGGTACTTCACGGGCTGCTTCGCGACAGATGCCTCGAGGTTAATGCCTATTCCGTAAAATTTGCGGACAGAGTACCCTGGCGGGGCGCCGCCCGTTCGGAGGATTCGAGCGTGTTCAGGAATCTCGATCGCATGACCGTTTCCAAGACCGCCACGAACGCGAGACCTCGCAGCCGCGCGGCCGCAATCGGCGCAACGGCGCTGGTTTGCGTGTCTGTCGCAGCGCTGCCCCTCTCCGGGCTTGTCGCCTCCCGGCCCGCCGATGCGGCGCAGCGCGGAGCCACCATCGGCGCGCTCTATGACATTTCCTTTTCCGGCCTGACCTTCGCCAAGGGCGAATTGTCGGTCCAGCTCGATGGCAACGCCTACGAGGCCCGCGTGGGAATGCGCACGTCCGGTCTCGTCGGCGTGTTCGTACCCTCCAAGTCGAACGCCGAAAGCACCGGCCGCCTGCGCGGAAGTCACGTGGTGCCGACCAGATACGCCATGATCTCCAAGGAAGCCGATCTCTCTTCCAAGGTTTCCATGGATATGGGGCGCGGCGACGTGCGCGACCTCGCGGTGACCCCGCAACTGAAGAACCGGCCCGACCGCATTCCCGTCACCCGTAGCCATCGCCGCAATGTGGTCGATCCGCTTTCGGCCGCGCTGATGCCGCTCTCGAGCGGATCGAACGGGCTCTCGCCCAATGCCTGCGACCGCCGCATCCCGATCTTCGACGGCTGGCAGCGCTACGATGTGCAGCTTTCCTACCGCCGCACCGAGGACGTTTCGGGCCGTGGCTATGACGGACCGGTCGTCGTGTGCGGCGCGCGCTGGATTCCGGTCGCCGGCCATCGTCCGGACAAGCGCTCGGTCAAATACATGGCCGCCAACAAGCACATCGAGATCTGGCTGGCCCCGGTGGCCAACGAGCCGCTGCTCGTGCCCTACCGCATCTCGCTCAGGACCATGAGCGGCGATATCGTCGTGGAAGCGCGCAAGCTCACCCTGCCCGATCACGAACGCAAGCAGGCGGCGCGCTGAAGCGCCGCAGCCGGCAGGCCGCCTGCGGCATGGCCGGCCGCTTCATCGAGCCCGAAACGCACTTCCGCTGGCGCCGGCGGCTCGCCCGTTGGCCTTAACCGACACGCATGGCTTGTATTTCGTGCCCGCTTGACACAAATGGTTCCTGCGGCCAGTGTCGCGCCGCGTCGCGCACCCTGCCCCGCGCGTCTGAGCGCAAGCGTGTGACCTGGCTCGTCCACGTCGCGCGGCGGGCGGAGTTGTGCTGCATCTCGTTTCTCGATGACGGTTCCTGACGCCTGATACGGGCACGGGTGCCGGCAGGGGCCACGGAGCCCGGATCCTCCACGAGCGGAAAGTTTGATGCGTAGCTATCTGGAATTCGAAAAACCGATCGCCGATCTGGAAGGCAAGGTCCAGGAGTTGCGTACGATGAGCGGCGATGACGCCGTCGATGTGGACGAAGAAATCGCCCGGCTGGAAACAAAGGCCAATCAGGCGCTCAAGGACATCTATTCCAAGCTCACGCCCTGGCAGAAGACGCTGGTCGCCCGCCACCCGGACCGCCCGCACGCCGCGGACTACATCGATCAGCTGATCGAGGACTTCACGCCGCTGGCCGGCGACCGCAAGTTCGGCGAGGATTCGGCGATCGTGACCGGCATAGGCCGCTTCCGCGGCCAGCGCGTCGCCGTCATCGGCCAGGAAAAGGGCCATGACACCCAGTCCCGCCTGAAACACAATTTCGGCATGGCACGGCCCGAGGGCTACCGCAAGGCGGTGCGCATCATGGAGATGGCCGACCGTTTCGGACTGGCCGTGATCTCCTTCGTCGACACCGCCGGCGCCTATCCCGGCATCGGCGCGGAAGAGCGTGGCCAGGCGGAAGCAATCGCGCGCTCCACCGAGGCATGCCTGAAGCTCGGTGTTGCCAATGCCGCGTTGATCATCGGCGAGGGCGGCTCGGGCGGCGCCATCGCGATCGCCTCCACCAACCGTGTCATCATGATGGAACACTCCATCTACTCGGTGATCTCGCCGGAGGGCGCTGCTTCCATCCTGTGGCGCGACAGCGCGCGGGCACAGGACGCGGCGACCAACATGAAGATCACCGCCCAGGACCTGATCAAGCTCGGCATTATCGATGAGATCGTCGAGGAGCCGTTGGGTGGCGCGCACCGGGACCCGGGAACCGCCATCGCCAAGGCCGGAGAGGCGCTCGAACGCGTGCTCGGCGAATTTCACGGTCAGTCAGCCGACGCAATACGGCAACAGCGTCACGAAAAATTCCTGGCGATCGGCCGGAACCTGTAACGCGTCATCATATCGCCGGATTCAAATACAATTCAGCCTGCTGAAGGCGGCGGCCTCGCCGTCGGCGCGCTCCCTTTCACACGACCGTGATGTCGGCGAAAGAAACGCCGGCGCTTGGTCCGCGCGCGCACTGGTTTGTGCGGACACGGGATCACGCAAGCCCCGACCGACCGGAATCATCGCCAGATCTCGTCGCTGGATGCCCTTGCGTCGGATCTCGCCCGGTTCTTCCGATCGATATAATCTTTGCGAAGTCGTAAACCTTTGCGAAAGGTTAACGAAATAGTATCGAAGCGCAGTATGAGATTTCGATGACGGGAACGCCGCGTCAGGACGATGCCGGCGCATTCGGTCAAAGGGCACGGTCCAGGCCCCTCCCGAGCAGTGGGTCTGCACGCCGGCCACGCCGGGAAACCCGTATCGGATCAGGACGTTGTAACGCGTATCGCCATAGCAGGGCGCAGGCCCTGGCGCAGCCCGAGGCAACGGCCCGGGCGAAATTTGAGGTGGACACATGTCTGCTCTTGAGAGTTTTGACGCTGGCGGACCGCAGGCCGATCGGGCCGGGTTCGCGACGCACGCCATCCGCCGCCGGGTGATCACGGTGCTGCGCGGCGCGGTGGTCGCCGCCGGACTGATCGCGCTGGCCGGCTGCCAGGCCGATGAACTCGGTTATGGCGCCAAGGCCGAGCGGCCGCTTTCCCATGAGATCAAGGCCGACATGGCCGCCAAGAAGATGAAGCCGTCCGACCCGATTCTGGTCCGGCTGTTCAAGGAAGAATCGAAGCTGGAGGTGTGGAAGCGGACCAGTTCCGGTCGCTACGCGCTCTTGAAGGATTACGACATCTGCAAATGGTCGGGAAAGCTCGGCCCGAAGAAGAAGGAAGGCGACCGTCAGGCGCCGGAGGGCTTCTACACGATCCGCCCCGCGCAGATGAACCCGAACTCGTCCTATCATCTCTCCTTCAACACCGGCTATCCCAACGCCTATGATCGCGCCTATGGGCGCACCGGCTCCAACCTGATGGTACATGGCGCCTGTTCCTCGCGCGGCTGCTACGCGATGACGGATGAACAGATCCAGGAGATCTATTCGGTGGCGCGCGAGGCTTTCAGGGGCGGTCAGCGCGACTTCCAGTTCGAGGCCTTTCCCTTCCGAATGACGGCGGAGAACATGGCCCGCCACGCCGACGACGAGAACATGCCGTTCTGGCGCATGCTGAAGACCGGCTACGACCATTTCGAGGTCACCCACAAGGTGCCGAAGGTCGACGTGTGCGACAAGCGTTATGTTTTCGACGCCCAGCCCGAAAGTACCGATGCGCGTTTCGTCGCCACCGCTGCCTGCCCGGCCTACGAGGTGCCGGAACCGCTGCGCCTTGCGGTTGCCGCCAAGGAGAAGGCGGACGACGAGAAGACGGCGATGATCGTCGCCAAGCTCGAAAGGCAGCGCGAGCGCGAAAAGGAATGGAAGAACGGCGACACCGCCATCGCCAAGCTCTTCGGGCCCGGCAACGAGGCCGGCGAGACGCCGCGCGGCGCCAATACCGCCCCGGTCGACGCCAAGGGACAGGTTCCGGTGCTGGCTTATTCCACGCCCGAGAGCACCCCAGCCCCGGGAGCTCCCGTCCCCGCGGCCAACCCCGAACGTGACGATGTCGCGACAGTCGACACCGACACCAGGAAAGGCGGGTTCTTCTCCAGTCTGTTCACCGGAGAGGACCGCCGCGCCAGCTCGCCCGTGGCCCCGGCTTCGGAACGCCCGGCGAACGCCCCCTTGCCGAAGGCCGCGCTCGAACCCGCCGCCACCGCACAGGTCCCCGCGACCGCCGGCTCCGAGCCTGCACCGAGGCCAAAGGAAGTGGCGGCCGGGACCGATCAGAAAGCCGACGGCGCCGGTTCCAAGGTGTCCAAGTTGGTCTCGCGCTGGTTCAGCTTCGGCAAGGACGAGAACTAGAGTCTGGCACCGTAACCTCCGACCTGGCCGACGGTTTCGGACTGCTGATTTTCGTGCTGCTGGTTTTGAGGACTTGCGCAACAGGCACAACGTCCCCCTGAGGAGCCCGCATCAGCGGGCACCCGAAGGATGGGCCGCGCGCACCGGCCTTTCCCCTGTGCCTTGCCACCGCCGCTCACCCTCACAACGGCCAGAACACCAGGATCGCCGGAACGGCGGTACACACGATGAGGATTTCGAGCGGCAGGCCCATGCGCCAGTAGTCGGAGAAGGCGTAGCCGCCCGGACCAAGAATCAGCGTGTTGTTCTTGTGGCCGATGGGCGTGAGAAAGGCGCACGACGAGGCCACCGCCACCGCCATCAGGAACGGGTCGGGACTGACGCTCAAACTGCGCGCGATATCGATGGCGATCGGCGCGCCGATAACCGCGGTCGCGGTGTTGTTGAGCACGTCCGACAGCGTCATGATCACCACCATCAGCACGAACAGGATGACGGCGGCCGGCAGGCCTTGCGTAAGATCGACAATGCCGTTGGCGATCAGCGTCGTGCCACCCGACTTCTCCAGCGCCAGCCCCAGCGGGATCATCGACCCGAGCAGCACCACGACCGGCCATTCGATGTGATCGTAGACCTCGCGGATCGGCACGATATCGGAGGCGACATAGAGCGCCACGACAAAGCCAAGCGCGATCGGCAGCGGCAGGAGCCCGAAACTCGCCGCGACGAGCGCGATGGCGAAGGTCACGACAGCACCCGCCGCACGGCGGTGCTGGGTTACGCCGATGCCGCGAGCGGCAAGCGGCAGCGCGCCGAGCCAGCGTGTGACGTCCGCCAACCGGTCGGCGGAACCGTAAAGCAGCAGGATATCGCCGGCGCGGATCGTCAGCCGGCCAAGGCGCTCGTAAAACCGCTGGCCGTGGCGCGACACGCCGAGCAACGTCGCCCCCTGCCGTCGCAGAAGCTGGACGCCGAGCGCGGAGCGCCCGTCGAGCCGGCTGTCGCGCGGCACGACGACTTCCGCCAGCCCCATGCCCTCGCCCGTGGCCGATCCGGTGCGCTTGTCGCCTGCGACCTCCAGCTTGGCCAGCCCGCGGAACTTGTCGATCCCCTCCGGCCCGGCCTCCACGATCAGCACGTCGCCGGGCTGGATCTCGACATGACGGTTGGAGGCGGAAAACCGTGTCTTGCCGCGGGCCAGCCCGATTACCGCGACATTGGCCTCGTCCGTTTCCTCGCCGAGATCGCCGAGCTTGCGGCCAATGAGCTTGGAATCCTCGCCCACCACCAGTTCGGCGATGTAGTCGTCAAGATCGAACAGGCTCTCCTCGCCGCCGCCTTCGCGCACGCGCGTCGGCAGGAGCCGCCAGCCGATGAAGGCGACGAAGGCGACGCCGACAACGGCGCACACGAGCCCGACGGGCGCGAAATCGAACATCTTGAAGGGCGCATCGAGCGTGCGCGCGCGTATTTGCGAGATGATGATGTTGGGCGGCGTGCCGATCAGCGTGACCATGCCGCCGAGGATGGTTGCGAATGCCAGCGGCATCAGTGTGAGCCCCGGCCCACGGCCCGCCTTGCGCGCGGCCTGCAGGTCCACAGGCATCAGGAGCGCCAGCGCGGCCACGTTGTTCATGAAGGCCGACAGCACAGAGCCGATACCGCCCATCATCGCGATGTGCCCGGCAAGCCCCCTGCCCGTTCCCGACACCTGCCGGGTGATGAAGTCGACCGCGCCGGAATTGACGAGCCCGCGCGAGACCACCAGCACCAGCGCGACGATGATGGTTGCCTCGTTGCCGAACCCGGCGAAGGCGTCATCGACCGGCACGGCACCAACCGCCACACCGATGAGCAGAGCGGCGAAGGCGACGAGATCGAACCGCCAACGCCCCCACAGCATCAACGCGAAGACGCAGAAGAAGATGGCGAACAAAGCTGCCTGATCGAAGGTCATGAAAAATCCGGGGTGCGGTAATATCGGCACACGATAGTCGATGTGCGGGAGGCGTGGAACCGGCGATGCGGCCGGGCTCTGACATCAAGTCGGATGGCGCGCGTTTGGTTCCCAGGCAAGGCGGAGAACCGGTGTTGTGCGAGCCGGGCCGCTGTACGGGGCTGCCTGACGGGGATCTTTGCGGGGGTCTTTGCGGGCCGTCTCGAAGGACGGACGCCAACCTGTTTTTGCCCCTCAGGCCCAGATCGCCATCCTGAGGCCTTTGGCGTCGCGTTCGAAATCGTGCGGGAACGCCTGCGCCTCGCCCTTCCAGATGCGTTCCGCGATGACCGCGTTGACGGCGGCATCGACGAGATCGTCCGCACCGACCCCGGAGGGGCGCGGCTGGCGCCAGAATGAGGCCGGAAAGCCGTGACATTCCAAAAGCGCCTGGCGCTGCTCTATGCCGGGCATGGAGCCTTCGTTGCGAATCTTCTTCGGCAAGCTCATCTCCGTCCCGCCGTTCAACCGCCAGAAACCGAGTTCGGGATGGACCTCGTAGACGCGCGCTTCCAGCTCCGGCGTCATCAGCGCGTCGATCTCGCGGATCTTTGGAAAAAGATTGAATGCCTGCTTCGACACCTTGCGCGGCGGTTCTGACGTTGCGAGCGCGACGCGGCAGGCCTCCCGATAATCCTCGCACATGACAGATGCGCGGGCAGGCAGCGAGAAGACGGAAGATTGCCTCGCGCCCAGATGCCGGCGGACGTGCCGTTCCGGCCCACGGCCACCGAGACCGGACCGCCCGGCGAGCCCGATCGGCATGTCGACGGCGAAAACAGCCGGGGCGGGATCGAGCGCCAGAAGACCGGAGAAATTCCCCAACAGTGCAATGCGCGGTGCGGGATCAGCGGCACCGTTGCGCAGCACCGCGACCCAGCCGCCGGGGCAACCGTCTACGCCCGCAACGAGCGGGCAGGCAGAGCCCTCAGGCACGCCCCGACCGTTCGATGATCCGCCGGGACGTCACCATCGCCATCGGTTTCACGATTGCCTGCTGATATTCGCTCAGAAGCTGCTCGTCCGATCCCGCCTTGGCGCTGCGCGCGGCCATTTCGAACGTACCCGACACGGCCTTGGCCAGCGCCGCCTCGTCGTCCGCCCCTTCGAGCAGTTGCGCCAGAAACAGCGCCGCGAGCAGATCGCCGGTGCCGTGCGGGACGCCATCCACTTCCGCATGTTCCACTGCGAAGGCGCCCTTCGGCGTGGCAAGCAGCGTGGAGAGCGACTTCTTGCGAAGCGCCGGAGCGGACGAAACCATGACGCGGGGCGCCGGCAAGGTGCGCGCGGCGGCAAGCGTCGCGGTCTCCGTATCGACCGGCCGGCCGGAGAACCATCCAAGTTCGAAAAGGTTCGGCGTCAGGACGTCGGCGCGCGGCATCAATTCGTTCTTCTGCGCGTCCACCGTCTCCGCCGGCACGTAGAGATTGCCCTCGTCGCCGATGATCGGATCGCAGAGATAGAGCGCATCCGGATTGCGCTGCTTGACCGCGGCAACCAGCCGCCCGAGCGCGGCACCTTCGTGCGCGGCGCCGAGATAGCCGGTGAGAACCGCGCCGACCTCGCCCAGCCAGCGCGAGCCGATCAGATCGTCGACCATGCTGGCGAACGTCACCTCGTCGGGGATGAGCCTTGTGGAGGGGCCGTATTTCGGGTTCCAGCCGAGCAGGATCGTCGGCAGGTGCCAGACGCGGAAGCCGAGGCGTTCCAGCGCGAAAAGCGTGGATCGGCCGCCCACCGCCCCGCGCACCACCTGCGAGGTGGCGACGATGATGGCGGGCTTCTGTCGGGCGGGGGTATCGGGATTTGCCGGGGTATTAGCTGTGTCTGTCATCTCTTCCCGCATTCATGCGGACTTTGCGGCCGGCCGGCGTTCGCCGGGGCCGAAGCGGTTCTCGATATAGTCGAGCACCATTTTCTTGAATTCCGCCGCGATGCCGGGTCCGTGCAGCGTGACGACCTTCTTGCCGTCGACAAAGACCGGCGCGGACGGGGTCTCGCCGGTGCCCGGCAGCGAAATGCCGATATCGGCATGCTTGGACTCGCCCGGCCCGTTGACGATGCAGCCCATCACCGCGACGTTGAGCGCCTCCACGCCCGGATACTGCTCGCGCCAGATCGGCATGTTGTCGCGAATGTGATCCTGGATGTCGCTGGCAAGCTCCTGGAAGACGGTCGAGGTCGTGCGCCCGCAGCCCGGACATGCCGCGACGACGGGAACGAAAGCCCTGAAGCCCATGGTCTGCAGGAGCTCCTGCGCCACCTGCACCTCGCGCGTGCGGTCGCCGCCGGGCTCCGGCGTCAGCGAGACGCGGATCGTGTCGCCGATGCCCTGCTGCAGCAGGATGCCCATGGAGGCGGCGGACGCCACAATGCCCTTGGTGCCCATGCCGGCCTCGGTCAGCCCCAGATGCAACGCGTAATCGCAGCGCCCCGCCAGATCCGCGTAAACGGCGATCAGGTCCTGCACATTGGAGACCTTGGCCGACAGGATGATCTTGTCGCGCCCCAGCCCGAGTTCTTCCGCGCGTTCGGCCGACAGCAGCCCGGAGCGGATGATCGCCTCGCGCGTAACCGCGGCGGCCGGCACCGGCCGCGCGCTCACCGCGTTCTCGTCCATCAGGTGGGTGAGCAGTTCCTGGTCGAGCGAGCCCCAGTTGACGCCGATGCGCACGGGCTTGTCGTATTTCAGCGCGATATCGATGATCTGCGAGAATTGCGTGTCGCGCTTGGCGCGAAACCCCACATTGCCGGGATTGATGCGGTACTTGGCCAGCGCCTCGGCGCAAGCGGGATGATCGGCGAGCAGCTTGTGGCCGATATAGTGAAAGTCGCCGATCAGCGGCACATCGATGTTCTTCAGCATCAGCCGGTCGCGGATGTGAGGAACGGCTGCGGCGGCCTCATCGCGATCCACCGTGATGCGCACCAGCTCCGAGCCCGCGCGCGCCAGAGCCGCGACCTGGGCGACGGTTGCTTCCACATCGGCTGTATCGGTATTCGTCATCGACTGCACGACGACCGGGGCATCTCCGCCCACGGTGACGGAGCCGACCTTGACGGCGACGGAGTGACGACGGGGCTTGAGCAGGGCGGAATGGGTCATCGCCGAAAGCGGTCTCTCGGATTTTTCAAAGGGCGCGGCGCGTTCAGACGGTCAACTAGGGCGCAACACCGGGTGCGCTAGTCTTCTAATGCAAATCGCATGAAAGCGAAATCCGCAGGACAGACGATTTGAGAGACGCAGCCTCCGCGTATCATCGCGTGCCTTGCGCTTCGCCCTCGCTCTCCCCGGCGGCAACGCATCTGGCGCAGAGCCCGCGGATCTCCAGCACCGAGCGGCGCGGCTCGAAGCCGGCCTGCGCGGCGATGGCCGCGATGGGACCGGCAAGGTTCGCCGAGGTGACCTCGCCGGCGGCACCGCACTTGTCGCAGAGCAGGAACACCACCTCGCCCCCCTGGTGGACATGGCAGCACGCCACATAGGCGTTCCGGCTTTCGATCCGGTGGACCAGGCCCTGCCCGGAGAGGAAATCCAGCGCGCGGTAGATGGTGATCGGCGCCGGTCGCGGGCCCTCATCGGCCAGGCGGTCGATAATATCGTAGGCACTCGCGGGAACATGACTTTCCAGAAGAGCCTCCAGAACCCGGCGACGCTGGGCCGTGAAATTCACGCCGCGCTCGGCGCATGTCGACTTCGCCCGTTCCAGAGCCCCGCTCTCGCAGGTCGTATGGTCATGATCTTCATGTTCAAACACGGCAAGCGGTCCTTGTATGGTTCCGTCCCTGTGATCGAGCCGCCGTCACGACCGGGTACCTTCCATTTGCCAATACACCGAATGCTTAGCACGGGAGGGAACTTCAGACCATGCGGCGGGTTCATCGCTCGGGTGCGGGTCTGTCCCGCACCTGGCTGACGCAGCGTATTCTTGTTGCACCGCATCAATGCCCCAAATAAGTGTTCTTGCGGAACTTCGCCACCTTCCAGGCGCCTTGAAGGTTGCTTTGGTAGCAGGTCGCGGCTGCAAACGTCATCGACACGAAATTTCAGGAGATTGATTGATGTTGAAGAACAAGACGGCTCTCGTCACCGGCTCCACCTCCGGTATCGGTCTCGCTTACGCCCGCGCGCTTGCGGCCGAGGGCGCGAATGTCATCATCAACGGATTCGGCGACGCCGACGCCATCGAGAAGGAACGGTCCGGGATCGAGGCCGAATTCGGCGTCGCCTGCCGCTATTCCGGCGCCGACATGACAAAGCCCGACGAGATCGCGGCGATGATCGCCGACGCGGAGACCGAATTCGGCGCGCTCGACATTCTCGTCAACAATGCCGGCATCCAGTACGTTTCGCCGGTGGACGAATTTCCGGTGGCGAAATGGGATCAGATCATCGCGATCAACCTCTCCTCCGCCTTCCACACCATCCGTGCCGCGCTGCCCGCGATGAAGAAGAAGGGCTGGGGCCGGATCATCAACACCGCGTCCGCCCACGCGCTCGTCGCCTCCCCCTACAAGGCGGCCTATGTTGCGGCCAAGCACGGTATCGCCGGGCTGACCAAGACGGTCGCGCTGGAAGTGGCCGAGGCCGGCATCACGGTCAACGCCATCTGCCCGGGCTATGTCTGGACGCCGCTCGTCGAGGCGCAGATCCCCGACACGATGAAGGCACGCAACATGAGCGAGGAAGAGGTCAAGAAGGACGTTCTTCTCGCCGCCCAGCCCACAAAGAAGTTCGTCACCGTCGACCAGGTGGCGGCGATGGCCATCTTCCTGTGTTCGGACGCCGGCTCATCGATCACCGGCTCGCTGATGTCGATGGACGGCGGCTGGACCGCGCAGTAACGCACGTCAAGCGGCCCTTTCCCGTCATTTTGACGGAAAGGGGCCCGCCGGGACGGAAACCGCGATTTCGGATCTACGCCAATCGTGAGCGTCCGCACGCCTCAGGGCGTCACCACGATCGTGGTGTTCGCGGAGCCATACTGCTTCACCAGATCGAAAAGCTTGCGGGCATTGTCCGGGTGAAGCCGGATGCAGCCGTGCGAGGCGGGGCGGCCGAGATGGCCGATCGCGTTCGTGCCGTGGATCGCAAAGCCATGGTAGAAGAAGACCGACCATGGCATCGGCGAGTGATGGTATTTCTTGGAATAGTAGCGCTCGTACATCCGCGTCGGACGGAACGTACCCGTTGGCGTGCGGTAACCGCGTCGCGCCGTGGAAACCTTCCAGGAATAGCGCTTCCAGCCGTTGACCGTCACCTTCATCCGCTGATCCTTGAGGCTGATGACGGCGGTGACCCGCGCGACCGCCGCGTTGGTCACGGGCCCGGCACCCGCAGGCGAAGCAAATCCGAAAAGCGCGGCCACGACGGCCGCCACGACGAGCAGCCGTTTCAATTTGAACATCTATCCCTCCCAGCCCGGGATTCGTGAGATCACCAGTAAAGGCGCTGGACGCCAAGATTGCAAAGACTTGGTTTTCCAGAGACGGCCGGACAATCGGGAGAAACCGGCCGAGACCGGACCTCGCGTCCTGATCAGGCAGGCAAATCGTGACGCGACGCGCAAGCGCATTGTCACGAAGAGCCCTTCGTCGCATCATATCGCCGCTACGGAAAACGAGGCCCTTGGCGCCACGACGCCTGCGGCGGGCCTCTTGTGCGAAACCAGGAAGACGAGGACGGCATGATCGGCAAGACGATAGCGGCAGGGCTCGTGGCGATCGGGCTTGCGGGGATCTTCGCGCCCGCCACAGCGCAGGCGGAACGTGTCTCGCACTTCAAGATCGGCAACTGGGACGGCGGTGCCTACACCCATTCGAAGACCGGCGCCTTCAGCCATTGCGCCGCCTCCGCCAGCTACCGAAGCGGCACGACGCTGATCTTCTCCATTTACACCGATCTCAACTGGGCCTTTGGCCTCGTCAACAACACCTGGAAGCTCACGCCCGGCCAGACTTATCCGGTGCGCTACTGGGTCGATCGCGGTCGCGATTTCGTCGGCAAGGCGGAGGTGGTATCCGAACATCAGGTGAAGGTGCCGCTTCCGGCCAGCGACAGGCTGTTTGCGCAGGTGCGCCGCGGCCGGCTGCTTTCCGTGCGCGCGGCCAACGACACGATGACGTTCTCGCTCACCTCCACCAACCGGATGCTGTCGCGGCTGTTCGAATGCGCCCGCTACTGGCGCAATCGCGCGCCCGCAGCGCAGAGCAACCCCTTCTCCAACGACGGCGGATCTTCCAACCCGTTCTCCGGCGACGAGAAGAAGGAGGACAGCGGCAATCCCTTCGCGGCGCCCGAAGAAACGTCGCTCCAGCCAGGAGGTGACGCGCCGCGGATCACACAGATCGGCGCGCGGAGCGACTGACCGGGCGAAAGGCGTCCGACCTTCGCGAACACCTCTTGCCAACCGCCTCGCCGAAAACACTTTCCATGCTAGACTGGCGAACCGGTTCGTGGTGATTCCGCCAGAACGGTCCGGCGTCGATTCGCGTGACCGCCTGGCCCATCGGGCCATCCCCGACCCGGCGCCACGCCGATCCGCAACCCATTCAGGATACCCCGGAACCGCCGCATGAGCCTCGCCCGCGATATACCGCTGCTGCGCCAGGTGCCGCTTCTGGGAGAATTTTCCGACGAGCAGCTCCGTCTTCTGGCCTTCTCCGCTGAAAATGTTGTCGCCTCTCCCGAGGATGTGATCTTCCGTGAAGGCGAGCGCTCGGATGCGAGCTACGTGATCGTCTCCGGCAAGGTGGCGCTTCGCGCCCCCACGAGGGCGGACAGGAAAGACGGCGGCAACACCGGGGATGTCGCCACCTTCGGTCCCGGCACGCTGCTGGGCGAGATGGCGCTTCTGATCGAGACCAAGCGGCCGAACACGGCCGTGGCGATCGAGAAGACGGAGATGATCCGCATCCGCCGCGCGCTCTTCAAGCGCATGCTGCAGGAATATCCCGACATCGCCCAGGCGATGCATGCAAGCCTTGCAAGGCGCCTGCAGATGACCACGGGTGAATTGCTGAAGGTGGCCGACTCGCTGGACGCGCTGAACCTCATTCCACTCACCGAAAAGCGCAAGTAGTCCGGGCGCATTGCCAGCCGGGTTTCCGTCCGCGCCGGCATTCATGCCGCGTGCGCCCGCGCGCGCTCCCCGCATCGCGGGTCCGACCGTCTCGGCGCGCCGAAATGTATACATACTCATCCCGAGAGCTCTCGAAACGCCGCATGACACCCTTGATCGAAGCCTCCCGACCGCACTTGCCGTTGCGTCGTGCGTCCGGTATGTATACAATTATGGGATGCCATCGAAGTTTGGGAGGAGTTCATGGCCGAGGGAGAAAAGCGGTTTCCGCTCAATGCCTGGTACGCGGTCGCCTGGGATCACGAGATCCGGCGGGAGCTGTTCGCACGCACCATCTGCAACAAGCGCATGGTGTTCTACCGCAAGGCGGACGGCACGGCCGCCGCGCTCGAGGATGCCTGCTGGCACCGGCTTCTGCCGCTGTCGAAGGGACGGATCGAGGGTGACGAGGTCGTGTGCGGCTATCACGGCCTGAAATTCAACGGCCACGGCCGCTGCACCTTCATGCCTTCGCAGGAAACCATCAACCCGTCGGCCTGCGTGCGCGCCTACCCGATCGTGGAGCGTCACCGCTTCATATGGGTGTGGCCCGGCGACCCGGCGCTTGCCGATCCCGCGCTGGTGCCCGACCTGCACTGGAACCACGATCCCGCATGGGCCGGTGACGGCAAGACCATCCAGGTCAGGTGCGACTACCGGCTGGTCGTCGACAACCTGATGGACCTGACGCACGAAACCTACGTGCATTCGTCTTCCATCGGCAACGAGGCGGTGGCCGAAAGCCCCTTCGACGTGACCCACGGCACCCGCACCGCGACCGTCACCCGCTGGATGGAAGGCGTGGAGCCGCCGCCCTTCTGGCGCGGCCAGCTGGGCAAGCCCGGCGATGTCGACCGCTGGCAGATCATCCGCTTCGAGGCACCCTGCACCATCGCCATCGACGTGGGCGTGGCGCCCGCCGGCACCGGCGCGCCCGAAGGCGACCGCAGCCAGGGCGTCAACGGTTACGTGCTCAACACCATCACACCGGAAACCGACCGCACCTGCCACTATCACTGGGCCTTCGTGCGCAACTACCGGCTGAGCGAACAGATGCTCACCACGCAGCTCCGCGAAGGTGTCTCCACCATCTTCCGCGAGGACGAGCTGATCCTTGAGGCGCAGCAGCAGGCCATCGACGAGAACCCGGACCGCGAGATCTACAATCTCAACATCGATGCCGGGTCCATGTGGGCGCGCCGGCTGATCGACAGGATGATCGCCGACGAGGCCGATCCGGCCCTGCAGGCGGCGGAGTAGCGGAAATGGCGGCGGGGCAAGCGGACGCGACCCGGGGCAAGGCGACCTCGCAGACGGTGAAGGCCCTGCTCGCGCTTCGCGACCTGATCCTTTCCGGCGAGCTGAAGCGCGGCGAGCGCATCGCCGAACTTTCCGTCGTCGACCGGCTCGGCGTTTCGCGCACGCCACTGCGCATGGCGCTGGTGCGGCTGGAGGAGGAAGGCCTGCTGGAGGCGCTTCCCACCGGCGGCTTCATCGTCAAGGCCTTCACCGAACGCGACATCTTCGACGCGATCGAGACGCGCGGCACGCTTGAAGGTCTCGCGGCACGCTTTGCGGCCGAGCGCGGGGTCACCACGATCGGGCTCTCCGCCTTCCACCGCTGCCTTGCAGATCTCGACGAGCTGATCGGCCGGGGCAAGCTGTCGGAAGATGATTTCTCCGATTATGTCGATCTCAACGAGCAGTTCCACGAGATGATCCTGGCCGCCGCCGACAGCCCCGTGCTGGCACACCAGCTGGAACGCGCCAGCGCCCTGCCCTTCGCCTCGCCTTCCGGCTTCGTGATGGCCCAGGCCGTGCTCCCGGAGGCTTTGAAGATCCTCACGATCGCCCAGGACCAGCATCGCTGCGTGGTGGAGGCGATCGAGGCGCGCGAGGGAGGACGGGCCGAAGCGCTGATGCGCGAACACGCGCGGCTCGCCAAGCGCAATCTGATCCTGGCGCTGCGCGACCGGGCTTCTTTCCAGCTCGTGCCCGGCGCGGCGCTGATCCGTCAGCACGGGGCGGGGTGAAGGACCCGAGACGTCGGGAGCACGCGAAGTCGGCGCTATCACCGGGGTGAATGCGGGAAGGGATGCAGGCCACCGCCGCGCCGCACACGATCATCAACACCGTTTGGGAGGACGGTCATGCGATTTCAGCTTCACTGGGAGGACGCCGTCGTCACACGCGTCCGCGACATCACGCCGACGGTGCGCGAGTTCCTGATCGCGCCCGCATCAGGCAAGGCGCAAAGCTACGCGCCCGGCAGCCATATCAACGTTTCCGTGCTGATCGCGGGTCAGCCCGACACACGCAGCTATTCGCTCGTTGGCACGCCTGAACCCGGCCGTTACCGCATCGCGGTTCGCAGGCAGCCGGAAAGCCGGGGCGGCTCGCGCTACATGTGGAGCCTGGCAGAAGGCGCCCGGATTACCGTATCCAACCCGCACAACCTTTTCGCGCTCGACTATGATCGCCCGCAATACCTGCTGATCGCCGGCGGCATCGGCATCACGCCACTCCACTTCATGGCACAGACGCTGAAGCGCCGAGGCGCCGATTTCCGCCTCGTCCATGCCGCCCGTTCACGCACCGACCTCGCCTTCGCCGATGAATTGCGCGAAACGCTGGGCGAACACCTGGAAGTGCGGACCGACGACGACATGCCGCTCGATCTGGCCGAGGAGATCGGCCGGCTTTCGCGCGACGGCGATCTCTACCTGTGCGGACCGATGGGCATGCTGGAGGCCGCGCGCAAGATTTGGGCGAGGACCGGACGTCCCGCCGCATCCCTGCGCACGGAGACGTTCGGCTCCTCCGGCCATGCCGCGCCGCAGGAGTTCACCGTGAGGATTCCCAATCTGGGGGTGGAGGTGAGGGTACCCGAAAACCGCTCGATGCTGGAGGCGTTGGAAGCGGCCGGCATCGACATGGTGTCCGATTGCCGGCGCGGCGAATGCGGCGTGTGCAAGGTGAAGGTGCTCGCCAGTGACGGTGTGATCGACCATCGCGACGTGTTCTTTTCCGCCGAGGAACAGGCCGACGGCGAGCACATGTGCCCGTGCGTCTCGCGCGTTGCGGGCGGGTCGGTCACGGTGGACACCTGGTACCGGCCCGACGAGGTGTCCGAAGCCGCCGAATAAGGCGGGCAGCCGGAACAATCCGCAACACAACACCGTATCACAGTCATGCGCGCGGCTACGCTTGCCGCTCATATGAGCGGGACACGGTTTCCAGTGATATTTCATATTCCTTCATTCGAATGCGTCTATACGTCGCGGAGCGTCTCGCCGTCGCATCCCCTATCTAGAACGTGTGGCGCAACGAGAGCCGGCATCGTCCGGCGCCCCGCCGCCGAAAGGCCGGGCCCCTCCCGTGTCCGGCCAATGGAGGAGTTTGAACGAATGGCAGGAATTTCCACGAACATGGGTTCGGCTGACCGCGTCATACGCGTGGTCGTGGGCATCGCGCTGATCGCCTTTGCGCTCGCCGGCCCGGTCGATATCGACTGGAAGTGGATCGGCTGGATTGGCGTGATCCCGCTTGTGACCGCGCTTATCGGCTGGTGCCCGCTCTACACGATCCTTGGCTTCAAGACGAAAAGCTGACCGCCTGCGACAGGCAAGCGTCCGCGACCAAGCGTTCTCGCATCCTCCCACGGGTGGGCGCGGGACATGGCGGGGTTTGGCAGTCCAACACTAGCCCCGGCGGACAGCCGGGCCCCGCCGCCTAAAGCACCTCGTAGAATGTCAGCGTCACCGACGCCTTCTGCCGCGCGCCCGTGCCGACCACGAGCGTGTGGTTGAGCCATGCGTAACGCCCATCGCCGGTTTCAAAGCGCGGTGCGGTGCGCATGTAATACTCGGCGGCGTCCACCTCTTCGCCACGCGCAAGCCGGGCGATCACCTCGGCCGGGCCATGCCGATAGCCGAAATTGCGGATGTCGATGGTCGCCCCGTCATGGGTCTCGATCATGTAGCGCGTGTCGAGTTCGGCCGAACCGTCGGCAAAGACGGTCTGCCAATCCGCGCCACCGGAGAGGATCGTGCCGGAAAGCCGCGCGCCGGAGACGGTGCCGCCCGTGATCGGAATGATTCGCCGCCGCCCCTTCGGGGCATCGCCCAGTTCCAGCGGCGGGCCGAGTTCGACGGTTAGATCGGCGAGATGAGCAAGTTCGAGCATCGGTTTCCTCCCGGGAATGCCGGCCCTCCCGGCCGGTCATGCCCCCTTATCGCGCGGTTCGCCTCGTGGCGAAAGTCGGCTGGCGAAGGCGGGAGCGGCCCGCTAATCTCCGCGACGGCATTTGAAACAAGCAGATCCCGACGAGGACTTCCCATGACCTTCCGACCGCGCCGCTCGGTGCTCTACATGCCGGGCTCCAACGCCCGCGCCCTCGACAAGGCGCGCAGCCTTTCAGCCGACGCCCTGATCTTCGATCTGGAGGACGCGGTTGCGCCCGATGCCAAGGAGACGGCGCGGGCCCAGGTGAGCGAGGCGGTGACGGCCGGCGGCTACGGCCCGCGCGAGGTGGTGGTGCGCATCAACGGCCTGTCGACGCTCTGGGGCGAGGCGGACCTGACGGCGGCAGCCGCCGCCGCCCCCGATGCGATCCTGATCCCGAAGGTCTCCTCTCCCGAGGATCTCGCCCGCATCGAGGATCTGCTGCGCCAGGCCGGCGCGCCGGAAAAGACCGCGCTGTGGGCGATGATGGAAACCCCGCTCGCCATGCTCAACGCCGGCGCGATCGCTGCCGCCGCGAAGGGCGCCTCCCCGCGCCTCGCCGTTCTGGTGATGGGCACCAACGATCTCGCCAAGGAGACGGGCGCACGGCTCGTTGCGGGCCGGGCGCCGATGCTGCCGTGGCTGATGACTTGCCTTGCGGCGGCACGCGCCAACGGCCTCGACATCATTGACGGCGTCTACAACGACTTCAACAACGAGGACGGCTTTGCCGCGGAATGCGGCCAGGGCGTCGATCTCGGCATGGACGGCAAGACGCTGATCCACCCGAAACAGATCGGCCCGTGCAATGCGGCGTTTTCGGCAAGCGCAGAAGAGATCGAGCGGGCGCGGGCCATCATCGCCGTCTTCGACCTGCCGGAAAACGCCGACAAGGGCGCGATCCAGCTTGACGGGCGGATGGTGGAGCGCCTTCATGCGGACATGGCGCGCCGCACCGTCGCCATCGCCGACGCGATCGCGGCCCGCGCGCAATAGGATTGCGACACGACCATGAGACTGTACCGCTTCATCACCGGCCCGGACGATTCCGCCTTCTGCCACCGCGTCACCGCGGCCCTGAACAAGGGTTGGGAGCTGTCCGGCTCGCCGTCGCTGACCTTCGACGCCGTCCAGGGCCGCACCATCTGCGGCCAGGCGGTGACGAAGGAGGTGCCGGGGGAAGACTATTCGCCGGAGACGAAGCTCGGGGAGTATTGAGGGCGGAGCGGGTCCGCGGCAAGCTGCCCATCCTTCGAGACGGCCGCTTGCGCGGCCTCCTCAGGATGGGCCACGCACTCCCCCACTCACTTCTCCGCCTCCCGGCCGGGCTTGCCCTACTCCACGTCCGCCAACGCCTTGCGCGCGGCCTCGCGGTGTTCCTCGCGGATATGGGCGCCGACCATCGAGATGGCGGCCATCAGCACCGTGGCGTCATCGCCGAAGCCAATGCCGAGGATGAAGTCGGGCACCGCATCGAGCGGCAGCACGAAATAGGCCAGCGCACCGATCAGCGTGGCGCGCACCTTCGCCGGCGTCGCCGGATCGAAGGCGCAGTAGTAGGCGGCGACAACGTCCTCCATGAAGGGGATCTGCCTGAGCGCCTTGCGCGAGGTCTTGAAGAACGACTTTCGGACGCGTGCCGCCTTGCCGTCCAGGCGCTCGCGCTCGCGCGGGCCCGACGGGTCGTCGGGACCGAGGATTTCGCCTTCGAGCGGATAGGTGTTCGTCATCGCCTCTCTCGCATCGTGCCGGAGCGGGCATTGTAGCCGGGATTGAGACTTAGATGGGGACGGAACGGGGGAAAGGCAAACGGCGCGCTGAAGAGGAACGGAGCGGCTTCGCCGCCGCTTGTCGCGCTGGATTGCGGATCGGCGTTCGGCTTTGCCTCACTTGTCCGGAATGAGGGAGGAAGGGGTGGGTTTCAACTCCGCCACACGCTCCTCATTCCGGGCGGTCTGCGGCGAAAGCCACATGACCAGACCCGGAATCCAGCGTAAGAAGCGGCGGCGAAGCCGCTCCACAATCCTTCTCTCTTCCTTCCCCGTCCCTACACCTTCGCCTTCCAGCGCCTGAGCAACCCGGCATTCGTCACCACCGATACCGAGCTCATCGCCATCGCCGCGCCTGCGATCGCTGGCGACAGGAAGCCGATGGCGGCAAGCGGGATGCCGACGACGTTGTAGATGAACGCCCAGAACAGGTTCTGGCGGATCTTGCGCACCGTCGCGCGCGAAACCTCCAGCGCGGCCGCCACCATGCGCGGATCGGAGCGCATCAGCGTGATGCCCGCCGTCTCCAGCGCGACATCGGCTCCCGATCCCATGGCGATGCCGATATCGGCGGCAGCCAGCGCCGGCGCGTCGTTGAGCCCGTCGCCGACCATGGCGACCGTCGCCCCGCCCGCCCGCAGCGCCTCGATGCGCGCCGCCTTCCCATCGGGTGCGACACCCGCCTCAACATCGTCAAGACCGATGCCTTCGGCGATGGCGTGTGCCACGGCCGGGCTGTCGCCCGTCAGCATCAGCGTGCGGATGCCCATCGCCTTCAGACGGGAGAGCGCGTCCGCCACACCTTCGCGCGGCTGATCCGCCATGGCGATGACGCCGACGGTGCGCCCCGCGACCGCCACCATGACGGAAGTCTTGGCCTGGTTCTCCAGATCGCGGCGCATGTTGTCGGCTGTGAAATGGTCGATGCCGAGCTCGTCCATCAGCTTCGCGTTGCCGATGGCGACGGGCTGGCCGGCGATCTCCGCGACCAACCCGCGCCCGATCCGCGCTTCGAATTTCGTCGGGCGGGTGAGCTCAAGTCCCTTGTCCTGCGCCGCGCGCACCATGGCGTGAGCGAGCGGATGCTCGCTGGCCGACTGTGCGGACGCCGCGATGCGCAGAAGGCGGTCGGCATTGTGGTCGAAAGCCTTGATGTCCGTCACTTCGGGCCGGCCTTCGGTGAGCGTGCCGGTCTTGTCGAAAACGACGGTATCGACATGGACGGCAATTTCCAGCGCCTGAATGTCCTTCACCAGAATGCCCGAACGCGCGGCGGCGCCGGTGCCGGCGACAAGTGCCGTGGGGGTCGCGAGCCCCAGCGCGCAGGGACACGCGATCACCAGCACGGAGACGGCGGCGATCAGTGCATGTTCGAAATCCCCGCCAACACCCAGCCACACGGCGAAGGTGAGCGCGGCGATGCCGACGACGGTGGGCACGAAGATCGCGGAAACCTTGTCCACCAGCCGCTGGACGGGGGCCTTGCCGGTCTGGGCGTTTTCCACAAGCCGGATGATGCGCGCCAGCGTCGTATCCTCGCCAAGCGCGGTCGCTTCCACGGTGAGCGCGCCGGAGCCGTTGATCGTGCCGGCGGTGATCTCGTCGCCGGTCGTGCGCGTGACGGGCAGGCTCTCGCCAGTGATGAGCGACTCGTCAAGCTCGCTCGTTCCCTCGCGGATCGTGCCGTCCACCGGCGCCCGCTCGCCCGGCTTGACCAGCACGAGATCGCCGAGCCTGAGCTGCGAAACCGGCACCACCTCTGTGCCCGTTTCCGTCAGTCTGTTGGCGCTTTCCGGCCTGAGCGCCATCAGCGAGCGCACGGCGGCCGTGGTCGAGCGCTTCGCCCGCGCCTCCAAGAGCTTGCCGAAGACGATAAGCGTGAGGATGACGGCGGACGCCTCGAAATAGAGATGGCCGGTCGCCGCGTTGCCCAGAGTGACGAGGTGGTAGAGCGAATAGAAGAAGGCGGCCGAAGTGCCGAGCGCCACCAGCACGTCCATGTTGGCGCTGCCGCCGCGAAGCGCCTTGAAGGCGCCGCGATAGAACCGCGTCCCGGCGATTACCTGTACCGGAGCGGCCAGGATCAGTTCCGCCACCGGCGGCAGATGGAACGAGGCGCCCGCCGCCATGGCGATCATCTGCCCGACCAGCGGCGCGGACAGCAGCGCGGACACGATGAGGACGACGAAGGTGTGCCGCTCTTCCCGCGCCGCGTCGCGTTCTCGTTCCTCGCGTTCCGCCCGGCGCGCTTCAATGTCATCGGCGCGGGGAAAGGCGTGATAGCCGCTCTTTTCCACCGCCGCGACGAGATCGTCCACCTTCACGTTGTCGTTGAACGCGACGTCGGCGCGTTCCATCGCCAGGTTGACGCTGGCGCTGTCGACACCGGGAACGCGCTTCAACACCTTCTCCACGCGTGCGGCGCACGCCGCACAGGTCATGCCCGTAATGTCGAGCTGTACTGGCTGCAAACCCGCGCTCGTACGGGAGGCGGATGAGGTCTGACGGATCGGTTCGGCAAGATGGGTGCTCATTGCGGAATGTCCAGTTTCGCAGAACGGCGCGTGCGGCGGCATGCGAAGTTCGGAAAATTCGGCCGGAAAGCCGTAAAGGGGAGATAGGGTTTCCAGTGACTGGAATGTCAAGTGGCAGGGGGTGTTCGCAATCCGTGGTCGAATTGACGCACCGACTTCCACCTACCGTATTGACGTTACGTAATATCGGGAGTTACCCTGATGGTCCGATCGGAGGCGGCACGGCCCTCGCCCCGGCAGAACTTTTGCCAATGGATTGGGCGTGCATGGGACTTCGGCTCTCGGGAGGAGCTGCCCAGGGTCTTTCGCTCGGGCTTTGCGACCCAAGGCATACGGCGCGCTTTTTCAATCGGTGACCATTGCAAGACAGGGAGGAGGGTAACCTCCTCCCTGTTTTTTATGGCGAAGATGAGTCCGAAGGGCGCGGGACGGCGGAGAGCGGCACATTGCTGCGCCAGGCGCGTTCCGGCGTTTTACCGTCATTGCCCGGCACGGTCCGGGCGGTCCGCTGCCAGCAGCGGCGGATCAGGACTGTCCATCGTCAACCTCCGGACGAAGCCGGGGAACGACGATGGAGAAATAGCGGTGGGGATGGTCGCGGGTCCCGCAATGCGACCGCGCTCAGAACCGGCGGCATGGGTTGCCGCCGGGTGTCAGTGCTCAGGCCGCGGTCTTCTTGGCGCGCGAGGCCTTCTTGCGCTCGTTGGGATCGAGGATCGCCTTGCGCAGACGGATGGTCTTGGGCGTGACCTCGACCAGCTCGTCATCGGCGATGTAGGACAGTGCAGCCTCGAGCGACAGGCGGATCGGGGTGGTCAGCTTGACCGCCTCGTCCTTGCCCGACGCGCGCATGTTGGTGAGCTGCTTGCCCTTGATCGGGTTCACTTCCAGATCGTTGCCACGGGTATGTTCGCCGATGATCATGCCCTCGTAGACCTTGACGCCGGCATCGATCAGCATCGGGCCGCGGTCTTCCAGGTTGAACAGCGCGAAAGCGACCGACTCGCCGTTCGAATTGGAGATCAGGACGCCGGTGTTGCGGCTCGGGATCTCGCCCTTGTACGGCGCGTATTCGTGGAACAGCCGGTTGAAGATGGCGGTGCCGCGGGTATCCGACAGCAGTTCCGACTGATAGCCGATCAGGCCGCGCGTTGGCGCGTAGAACACGAGCCGGGTGCGGCCGCCACCGGAGGGGCGCATCTCGATGAGATCGGCCTTGCGCTCGGAAAGCTTCTGCACGACGGCGCCGGAGAACTCCTCGTCGACGTCGATGATGACCTCTTCGATCGGCTCGAGCGTATTGCCGGCCTCATCCTGCTGGTAGACCACGCGCGGACGGCCGACGCACAGCTCGAAGCCCTCGCGGCGCATGTTCTCGATCAGGATGGCAAGCTGCAGTTCGCCACGACCCGACACGATGAAGGCATCGGCCTCCGCGGAATCCTCGATCTTGAGGGCGACATTGCCCTCGGCTTCGGACAACAGCCGTTCGCGGATGACGCGGCTCTGAACCTTGTCGCCGTCATTGCCCGCCAGCGGGCCGTTGTTGACGCGGAACGTCATCGACAGCGTCGGCGGATCGATCGGCTGGGCGTGCAGCGGCTCGGTGACGTCCGGAGCGCACAGCGTGTCGGCGACGGTCGCCGTCTGCATGCCGGCAATGGAAATGATGTCGCCGGCTTCGGCCTTCTCCACCGGTTCGCGTTCCAGGCCGCGGAACGACAGCACCTTGGAGATGCGGCCGGTTTCCACCACCTTGCCGTCCATCGACAGCGCCTTGATCGCCATGTTCGGCACGGCCGTGCCGGACACGACGCGGCCGGTGAGGATGCGGCCGAGGAACTGGTTCGGCTGGATCGTCGTCACCAGCATGCGGAAGGAACCCTCTTCGGCCTTCGGCGGCGCGACGCGCTCCAGCACCATCTCGAACAGCGGCGCCATGGACGGCTCCGCCGGCTGATCGGGCTCGAGCGACATCCAGCCCTGCTTCGCGGATCCGTAGAGAACCGGGAAGTCGAGCTGATCCTCATTGGCATCGAGAGCGGCGAACAGATCAAAGATCTCGTCCAGAACCTCTTCCGCGCGCTGATCCGGCTTGTCGATCTTGTTGATCGCGACAATCGGCTTCAGGCCGAGCTTCAGGGCCTTGGCGAGCACAAACTTGGTCTGCGGCATCGGGCCTTCCGAGGCGTCGACCAGAATGATCACGCCATCGACCATGTGAAGGATACGCTCCACCTCGCCGCCGAAATCAGCGTGGCCCGGGGTGTCGACGATGTTGATGCGCGTGTCCTTCCAGACAAGCGAGGTCACCTTCGCCAGGATGGTGATACCGCGCTCACGCTCCAGATCGTTGGAATCCATCATCCGCTCTTCCGTGCGCTGGTTTTCGCGGAAAGAGCCCGATTGCTTGAGCAGCACGTCGATCAATGTGGTCTTGCCATGGTCGACGTGCGCGATGATGGCGATATTGCGCAGATTCATGAACCCATCCAAAAAAGCACCGCGCGCCCGGCAGGACCCGCGGTTCGTTGCGCGCTTGAAGCGGCAGGCCCGATCGGACCGTTGTTGCGATTGGCCGCGTATATAAGGCAATCCGGCGGTTTGTGCAACGCACCGAAAACATTTGCGCGATCCGCTTGACCAGACGTCAGCCCCAGAATAGATGATAAGGTAGCCATATAATAAGATATCCATATGACAAGCGTCCCGCCCGAACGCACGATCTCCTTCCTCCTGACCGACCTCGCGCGCCTGGCGCGCAGGCATTTCGCCGATGGGCTGGCCGACGCCGGGCTTGGCCTGACGCTCGGCGAGGCGCGTACGCTCGCAATCGCCCGCCGCCTGCCTGACCGGCGCCAGACGGCACTCGCCGAGTATCTGGGTGTGGAGCCGATGACGCTGGTTGGTTTTCTCGACCGGCTGGAAGCCGCGGGACTGGTCGAACGCGTGCCCGATCCGTGCGACCGGCGCGCCAAGCTGGTGCGCCCGACGGAAAAGGCGGCCCCCGCCATCCGCGTGTTCGACGAGGTGGTGGCGCGCATCCGCGAAACGGCGTTCGCGGGATTTTGCGATGAGGATATCGAGCGCACCTTCACACTCCTTCAGGCGCTGCGGGTCAACCTCGGTGCGGAAGCACCCGAGGCCGGCGCTGACGTCAACCAGGGGAGCAAGTGATGCAAATCAGCCCTCCGCCCCCTGTGATGAGCGAACGGCGAACCGCGATACTGGGCGCCGCGCTTGTTGCCATCGGTCCGATCTCCATGGCGCTCTACACCCCCGCCATGCCGACGCTGGCGGCCGTGTTCGACACCTCGCCCTCCGTCATCAAGCTGACGCTGACAGCCTATTTCGCGGGTTTCGCGCTGACCCAGCTGATCTGCGGGCCGCTGACCGACGCCTATGGCAGGCGGCCGGTGACACTGTGGTTCCTAGCCCTCTATCTGGTCGCGACCGCGGTGGCGACCTGGGCGCCGACAGTGGAATGGCTGATCGTGGCGAGACTGATCCAGGGGGTGGGCGCCGCTGTCGGCATGGCGGTTTCGCGCGCCATCGTGCGCGACCAGTATATCGGCCAGGCCTCATCGCGCATTCTCAATGCGGTGGGCATGATGCTGGCCGTGGGGCCGGCGGTCTCGCCCACCATCGGGGGCATCACGCTGACGCTCTTCGGCTGGCAGCAGATCTTCTATTTCATGATACTCTACGGCGTTGCGCTCGGCCTCGCCGTTTTCTTCCTGCTGCCGGAGACCAACACCGCTCCCGATCCCACGCGAGCCCATCCGCGCAGGCTGGTAAACGCCTACCTGACGTTGTGCGTCACCCCTGTCTTCCTCAGACCATCGCTTTTCATCGGCCTGTCGCTCGGTTGCATCTACACCATGGCGACCATCATCCCTTTCGTGATGATCGAGCATGTCGGCCTGACGCCGGCCCAGTTCGGCTTCGGCATGATGCTGCAATCCGCTTGCTACTTTTCCGGTACCATCGTGACCTCGCGCCTGATGCGCCGCTTCGATGCGGATAACCTGGTGCCCTGGTCGATCGCCGGCATGCTGGTTGCGATGAGCCTGCTGGCGGTGATGCTGCACCAGCCGGATTTCGGCTACCTGATGGTGATGGGCCCGATCGGCCTTTTCACCTTTTCGCTCGCCCACGCCATTCCCGCGACCACCACCTGGGCGCTCGCCTCCTTCCCCAGAATGGCCGGCTCCGCCGCCTCGATGATGGGCTTCATCCAGTTCGGCAGCGGCTTTGCGGGCTCCATCGTCGCGGCCTGGATCGGCGACCCGGTGCTGGCGATGGCGACGGTGGCCCCGGCGATGCCGGTGATCGGCGTCATCGCCTACGTGGTGCTCGGCCTCGTCATGCGCCGCCAGTCGCCCGCGCGCATGTAGGGCTTTCGCGAAACAGGTTGCGGGTCTGCGCGATTGTGGCCCATCCTGCGCCTTCCCGAAGGAACGCACGGCACGCGCATGACCCGTCACCAGATCACCACCGGCTCCGACTTCGAAAGACGGTTCGGCTATGCCCGGGCCGTTGTCGACGGCGACTGGATCTTCGTTTCCGGCACCACCGGCTACGACTACGACAAGAACGTGCTGCCGGCGACGGTGGAGACCCAGACCCGCAAGGCGCTGGCCAACATCGCCCGCACACTTGCGGAAACCCGCGCCTCGCTCGCCGATGTGGTCCGCGTGCGTTACTACGTCTCCGACCGTGCCCATGTGCGCCGCATCGCCCCCATTCTGGCCGATACCTTCGGTGAGATCCGCCCGGCGGCCACGATGGTGCTGTGCGAGATGATCGAACCGGAAATGATGATCGAGATCGAGGTCACGGCGCTGAGGCGGAGCAGAGAGCCGGATTAGGGCGGAGCAAGAACAGGGCGATGGCATGTGCTTGCCGCCACCGCCGGTCATTGCCTGCCGCGACAGATCAGGGAAGCCGTTCGACACCCCCTCGGGGAGGAGGAGGACCCGGAAGCCCACATTTCGGGTCTCTCGACAGATCCAACACCGATACCCTGTGTTCCCCTTCCCCTTGAGGGCGGGTTAGGCGTGGGGATATCAGATCTCAGGGCTTGCGGAAACGCCCCAACCCTCACCCAGACCTTTGGCCAGATCTTTCCGCAAGGATAGAGATGATTGAAGGCGGGATCGCCGCTTCCGGCCAGCCCCCGCCCTACTCCCGCTTCAGCAGCCGCTCCAGATAATCCAGCTCGCCCTGCGGGCGCTCGGGATCGGAGAATCTGCGGCGAAGTTCTTCGAGAATCCGGCGTGCGCGCTGGATATCGATGTCATCGGGCACCTTCACCCGGTTGCCGTAGTCCGGCCCCTCGGTGCGGCGCGGGCGACCGAGCGGGTCTTCATTGTTGCGTCCGTCCTGACGCACCAGACCGCCGGGCCCGCCGGGACCCATCATCTGTTCGCCGAGCTGTTGGGCGCCCCGGCGCAAGGCTTCCAGCGCCTGCCCCTGATCGCCGACCGCATCGCCCGGCCGGCCCTCGCCCAGCGCTTCGCCGGCCCGGCCCATGCTCTTGCCCGCCTCGCCCAGTTCACCGGGCTGCTGCATTCCGTTCTTGCCCATCTGGTCCATCAGCTGCTGCAGGCGCTGGGCAAGGCCGTTCTGCCCCTCCTGCAACCGCTTCAGCGCCTCGGCGAGCTGTTCCTGCGTCATCTGCTGGCCGTTCTGACCCTGTTGGCCGCGCTGACCTTCGCGACCTTCCTGATCCTCGCCTTGCTGGCCCTGGCGGTGGGTCTGGTCCATCAGATCCTGCTGGCGGCGGATCATGTCCGCCAGCTCGTTGAGCATCTTCATCATTTCCTGAGACTGGCGGCCCTGCGGCATCTGCTGGTTGCGGCCGGTCTGCAGGTTTTCCAGCATGCGCTGCATCTGCGAGAGCAGGTCGCGCGCGGCATCGCGCGCTCCGTTCTTCGCCAGTTCCTCGATCTTGCGAAGCATCTCTTCAAGATCGTGGCTGCGCAGCATCTGGGAATTGGGATCCATCGGCTGCATCGCCTGCGGATTGTTCTTGAGCTGCTCGGCCAACGCCTGCATGTAGCGCTGCAACGCCTCACGCAGCTCCTGCGTGAGCTTGGCGATCTCCTCGTCGGAGGCGCCGCGTTCCAGCGCATCGCGCAAGCGCTCCTGCGCCTGACGCAGCTCGCGTTCGGCGACCGACAGGTCCCCATCCTCGATGGAGAGCGCCAGCTCCCACATAAGGTCCGCGACCTCGCGCAGCTCATCGTCGCCCGACGCCTCGTTGAGCCGGGCATAGACAAACTTCATGCCGAGGAAATTCTTCGGGTTGTCCATGAACTCGTCGGGCGCCAGCATCAGCATGTCCATCGCGTCGACGACCTGCGGCTGCAGGTTGGCGTCGAGCGCGAGGTTGCGGCGCTGTTCGACAATGGCGCGCGCCAGCGGCTTCGTGAACCGCCGCTCCGGCAGGGTGATGAGCTTCGTCTGCGACCGCCCCTCCTGACCGGCCTCGTCGGTCGCGACAAGCGTCAGCTTGACCTTCGACCCGGCCCAGGGGTGGGCGGTCAGGTCCTTGAAGGTCTCGCCCTTGCCTTCGCGCGCGCGGCGATGCGGCAGCGACAACGGAAAGGCCGGCGCCTCGTAAAGCGGATGCGGCTCGCCCGTCGCCCCGGCGATGGTCGTCGCATCCGCGGTCGGTTCGATCACGGCGCGCGCCGAGACGACGCCGAAATCGTCGGAAACCTCGTAGGCGAGCTTGAGCGTGCCGCTGAGCTGACCTTCCGGTTCCCCGAGGAAACTGATGACCGGGTTTTCGTCCGGCTCCACGGCAAAGCGCCAGAGATCGACCGTCGCGCCGCCACGCCGGACCTCGACCGCGCCGTTCGCGGCGAGCGTGACGCGATGCTCGAGCGGCGCATCGCTGGCGGCATTGGGATCGCGCGGGGTCTCCGGCGCGACATCGCTCTCTGTCTGGCCGGTCGCGGATGTCCCAGCCCCGGATATCCCGGTCACGAATGTCACTTTGAGATCGCGGCTGTCGCCCTGCGCCCGCACGATGACGACGCTGCCCTCGGGAACGGTGACCACGGCCTGGGGATCGCGCGCCGGCCCCATGTCGCCGGTGAGAAAGATCGGCGGGCGGCGGGTATAAGCGGGCGGCGTCACCCAGGCGTCGATACGCCCGATGCGCGCCTCCGGGGCCTCGCTTCCGGTAAAGGCGGAAATCGTGCGCGCACCGCGATCGCCCGTTGAGACGGCGAACCCGACGACCAGCAGCATGGCGACGATGACGCGCGCCCCCCAGGGATCGCGCCGGAAGGCTTGCGGATGCGGCCAGCCGGCTTTCAGCGCGCCAAGCGCCTTCAGGGCGCGGTCCCGATGCGCCTGCCACAGGGCGCGCACCGTCGGGTCGCTCTCGTCCGTGGCGAGCCGGTCTTCCAGAGTGGCCAGCGGATGGTGGGAATAGTGGCCGGCTTCTTCCAGCCGCGCCAGGCCTTGCGCGCGTGTCGGCCAGCCAAGTTTCAGAGCCGGCCGGGCCGCGAAGGTGATCGCGCCCGCAAAGACCGCAAGACCGACCCAGCGCAGCCAGACGGGCAGGATCCACCAGAAACCAAGCCAGGAGAGAGCGAGAAAGAGACCGCCGACGATCAGAACACGATAGAGGACCGGCCACAGCCGCTCCCAGAAGAGCCCGGCACGCGCGAGCGCCAGCGCCCGCTCCAGCCTGCGCTCGAACACGGCTTTCGGATCACGTCCGGCGGGGTCGCTCCCGGAGGAAACACGCCCCGGGGGGTCACGATGGTCTGACAAGATCAAGCTCCCCGATTGCCGGCCTCTCCCCAAGATGGCTCATCAAGCGTTCCTGATGCCGCCGCTTTGTCAGCGTTACGGTTCGCACAGTCTACAGGGTGTGGCGCAGGCCGCCATACGGCAAGCTAATTATGGCCGCCGCGTGGTTTCGCCGGTCACAATGAGTTCAGAAGCGGCGGGTCGAGGGCATACGGGCGCGAGACTGACCGGAGGGCCGTGCCCACGCGCCCTGCTCCCGTTTCCCGGCAAGGGGGAGACGGAAGCAAGCGGCGAATTCTTCGAGCACCCGGTAAGCCCGCAGTCCTCGCCCTACCCCTTCAGCCAGTCAGGCAGCCGGTCGAGGCCGATCATGTCCTCGTAGCTGGGGCGCGGACGGACCACCGCGTAATCGGCACCGTTGACCAGAACCTCCGGCACGAGGCGGCGGGAATTGTAGGTGCCGGCCTGAACCGCGCCATAGGCGCCGGCGGAATACACCGCGATCAGGTCGCCGGCCGAGAGCTCCGGCAGATCGCGGTCGTGACCGAGATAATCGCCCGTTTCGCAGACCGGGCCGACAATGTCGGCGACCATGCGCGGCGCATCGACGGCGGGTTCCTTCACCGGGCCGATATCGTGCCATGCCTCGTAAAGCGTCGGCCGGACAAGATCGTTCATCGCCGCATCGACGATGACGAAGGTCTTGTCCGCGCCCTGCTTCACGTAGATCACTTCCGACACGAGGATGCCGGCATTGCCCGCGATCACCCGGCCGGGCTCGAAGATGATGCGGCAGTCGAGCTTCTCGACATGCTTCCTCACCAGAGCGGCATAGGCATCGGGGTGCGGCGGCGGTTCGTTGTTGCCCCGATAGGGAATGCCGAGCCCGCCACCGAGATCGACATGCTCGATCGTGTGGCCGTCGGCGCGCAAGCTCGCGATCAGTTCGCCGAGCCGGGCAAAGGCCGCATCGAAGGGCTCCAGCTCGATGATCTGCGAGCCGATATGCATGTCGATGCCGGTGACCTCGATGCCCGGCAGTTCCGCCGCACGGGCGTAGACCGCGCGGGCCCGCTGCCAGGGAATGCCGAACTTGTTCTCCGCCTTGCCGGTGGAGATCTTCTTGTGGGTGCGGGCATCGACGTCCGGATTGATGCGGAGTGACACGCGTGCTGTCTTGCCTCGGCCCCCCGCCACCCGGGACAGCTGCTCCAGCTCGGGTTCCGATTCCACGTTGAAGCACAGGATGTCATGGTCGAGCGCGAAGGCGAGTTCTGCGGCCGTCTTGCCGACACCGGAGAACATGATGCGGCTTCCCGGCACACCGGCCGCGAGCGCCCGGCGCAGCTCGCCTTCCGAGACCACGTCCATGCCCGCGCCCAGACGCGCCAGCGTCGTCAGCACCGCCTGATTGGAATTGGCCTTCATGGCGTAGCAGACCATGGTGTCGATGCCCGGAAAAGCACCGGCGAAGACCTTGTAGTGGCGTTCCAGGGTGGCGGTGGAATAGCAGTAGAACGGCGTGCCGACCTCGCGCGCGATATCGGCCACGCTCACGTCTTCGGCGTTGAGGACGCCGTCGCGAAATGTAAAATGGTGCACGAGCTTTTGCTCCGGAGAGATCAGATCAGAGGATCGAGAATGAAGGGCCTGTCGGGCTTTTTCGACGGCGCCGGTTTCTCGTCCTGAACGGCGCCGGGTATGCCACCGGCGATGCTGGACGTCGCCGGTTTCGGGTCCGCACTCGGCATTTCCGGTTTGGCGCGACGTCCACAGCCACTCAAGGTGAGCGCCAAAACGGCAACGGCGAAGACGGCCAGACGGGCGGAACGAACGGCGCTCACGGATCTCTCCAGGTTTCTCGACACAAGCGGCACGAAGCCGCCGCGCTTTCGGCAGAGTGGACTTGCGGACGCGGCGGCCGCATCGGTTCACTCCGGCCGCAACACGGGCCTCAGCCGCATGGCTGCGCCGGTTCTCGTGTCGCACGCAAACGCATTCGCTTCAAGACGTTGTTTTCGCGTGCGACCCGAGGAACGCAAGACCTCAGTGGCCGGCAGCTTCCTTCTCGAGCTGCTTCAGCCAGTGCCGCGCCTGCTTGCGCACATTGGCCGGCGCTGTACCGCCGTAGCTGGTGCGGCTCTTGATGGACTTGTCAACGGAGAGAACGGAATAGACGTCCTCGGTGATACCCGCCTCGACTTGCCTCATCTCCTCAAGCGACACCTTGTGCAGCTCGATGCCTTTCGCCGACGCGATACCGACGATGGAGCCGGTGATGTGGTGCGCCCGGCGGAACGGCACGCCCAGCACCCGCACCAGCCAGTCGGCGAGATCCGTGGCGGTGGAATAGCCCGAGCCCGCGGCCTTCTTCAGCCGCGTGACGTCCGGCTCCATGTCGCCGACCATGCCGGTCATCGCCGCGATCGCCAGCGACAGGTTGGAGAGCGCGTCGAAGGCCTGTTCCTTGTCTTCCTGCATGTCCTTGGAATAGGCGAGCGGCAGGCCCTTCATGACGGTGAGAAGCCCGACCAGTGCGCCCGATATGCGGCCGGTCTTGGCGCGCACCAGTTCGGCCGCGTCCGGGTTGCGCTTCTGCGGCATGATCGAGGAGCCGGTGGTGAACTTGTCGGACAGCTTGACGAAGCCGAACTGCGCCGAGCACCACAGCACGATCTCTTCCGCCAGCCGCGACAGGTGCACGGCCGTGATCGAGGCGGCGGCGAGCGCCTCCAGCACGAAATCGCGATCGGCGACCGCATCGAGCGAGTTGGCCGTGGGCCTGTCGAAACCGAGCGCCGTCGCCGTCGCCTCGCGATCTATCGGGAAGGACGTGCCGGCAAGGGCCGCCGAGCCGAGCGGACATTCGTTCATGCGCTTGCGGGCGTCCGAAAAGCGTCCGCGATCACGCGCGAGCATCTCGACATAGGCCAGCATGTGATGGCCGAAGGTGACCGGCTGCGCCGACTGCAGATGCGTGAATCCCGGCATGACGGCGCCGGCATGCGCCTCCGCCTTCTCGGCAAGCGCCATTTGAAGATCGTGCAGCTGGTGGTCGAGCGTATCCATCGTGTCGCGCACCCACAGGCGGAAATCGGTCGCCACCTGATCGTTGCGCGAGCGCGCCGTGTGAAGCCGGCCGGCCGCATCGCCGATCAGATCGGCCAGACGCGCCTCGATGTTCATGTGGATGTCTTCGAGCGCTCGCGAAAAAGTGAAAGTGCCCGCCTCGATTTCCGACAGGATCGTGTCCAGACCCTTGGCGATCGTCTCCGCATCGTCAGCGCTGACGATCCCTTGCGCGGCCAGCATGTGGACATGAGCCTTGGACCCGGCGATGTCCTGCTGGTAGAGCTTGCGGTCATAGTCGATGGAGGCGTTGATTTCCTCCATGATTGCGTCGGGGCCTTCGGCGAACCGGCCGCCCCACATGCGATTGCTCATCCTCAAGCCCTTTTAGCGAGGTTGCCAAAAAAGATGACCGAACCCGCAAATGACAACCCGAAACGCGGAAACGGCCTGAAACTGATCGCGCTGGCCGGATTGGCTGGCGCTGTCATCGGACTGGCAGCGATATACGGGATAGGACTGCCCGATGGCAACTCAAGCCGCACAGGTGCCTGTGCCGCATCGCTGAAGACGGCCGCGGACATCAAGCCGCTGGCCACCGGCGAAGTGGCCGCCTTCCTGCCCACGACGAAGGCGCTCGACGTCTCTCACCTGGCCTTCAAGAGCGCGGACGGCAAGGACATGACGGTTGCCGATTTCAAGGGAAAGACGGTGCTGTTGAACCTCTGGGCGACCTGGTGCGCCCCGTGTCGCAAGGAAATGCCGGCGCTTGACCGGCTGGAAGGGGCCATGGGAAGCGACCGCTTCCAGGTTGTTCCGGTCAATGTGGATACGCGCGGCGGCGACCGGCCATGGAACTTCATGAAGGAAATCAACGTCACGCATCTTCCCCACTATGCCGACGACACGATGGGCATCTTCAACGAGATGCGGTCCATGAGTCGGGCGACGGGCCTGCCGACGACGATGCTGGTAAGCCCCGAGGGCTGCGAGATCGGCACGATGTACGGGCCTGCCGAATGGGACTCGGCGGATGCGCAGAGGCTGCTGAAGGCCGCCATGGGCGAGAAAAACGAGGCCGCGGACCGGTAGATTGGCCCGGGAATGCCAGGCTTGAGGATAACGGGCTCGCGGATGACGGGCGGAGAGACCCGAAGCATCGCGCTCCGTCCTTCCTTGCGCCGGCACACATTTCTTGCGCCGGCACAAAGCCTGCAAACGAAAAGGGCCTGCAAACGAAAAGGCCGGCGCCGTGCGCACACGGAACCGGCCTTTCGGATCGCCGCCGTGGGGAAGGCGGCGATTGTCAGGAAACGCTTGTCAGGCTGAGACCTCAGACCGAAATGTCGAGTGTCTGGCCGACACCGCGCTGCCGGTTTTCGGACCGCTCCTGAGCATTGCTGCTCGAGCTGTCCGAAGCGGCCTCGACGGGAGAGCTCTCGTTTGCCTCGTTCGTCTGTGATGCCGCGTTCGCGGAGGCCGCCTGCGCCGTCTGCTGCTGATTGTTCGTCTGCAGATCCGATGAGCCCTGCTTTTCGATCTTCGTGTCGAAGTCGAACTGGCGTTGAACCGTCGGACCGGCTCCGGTGATTTGCATGTGAACGAACTCCTTGTACCAGAACGTGATACCGAGCGTATCAGGACGTGACCTCAGGATCGCGGCTTCATATTAACGCGGGGTAACGAACCTGAACGAAGTCCTAACTCCCTCAACCCGCAGTATATAAGGTCTTTAAAATTCTATTAAAGACCCCGGGAGGCTCAGGCCTGCCCGGGGGTTTAGGCCTGGATGTCGACCTGGCTGCCCATGCCGTCGGGGGCAGCGGCCTTTGCGGATTGCGCCGCTTCCTCGAGCATCGCCGCCATGGCCTGCGCCTGCTGAGCGCCCTGCTTCATGAAGGATGCGAGCATGGTGGTCACGGCCTGCGACCTGTCGGCGACGACGGCGGCTGTTGCGATGGCATTCATGACGTGCTCCTCATTGCCCCACCGTGGGGCGCGCGCGTTAAGAAGTTCTCAATGGTTTCGGTACAATTCGCCGCACCGGGGTGCAAAGACGCGCGATGAGGGCTCTTACGGATGCGGCCGGGAGCGGGCATCGCCCCGCCACCCTCCGGCCGCATCCCTCCCGCCGTCAGCTGTCAGCCGAGTTCGGGTATCGCCAGCCCGCGCCGCTTGCACGCCGCCCGGATGGTATTGGCGAGAAGGCAGGCAATGGTCATCGGGCCGACGCCGCCCGGCACCGGCGTGATGGCGCCGGCGACCTCGACGGCCGTCTCGAAATCGACATCGCCGACGAGCCGCGTCTTGCCCTCGCCCTTTTCCGGCGCCGGCACCCGGTTGATGCCGACGTCGATGACGCAGGCGCCGGGTTTCAGCCAGTCGCCCTTGACCATCCGCGGCCGGCCGACGGCGGCGATGACGATATCGGCGCGCCGGCAGGCCGCCTCCAGATCACGCGTGCGCGAATGGGCCATGGTGACGGTGCAGTTCTCGTTCTGCAGCAGAAGCGCCACCGGCTTGCCGACCAGAATGGAACGGCCGAGCACCAGCGCATCGAAGCCGGAAAGGTCGCCGCCGGTCTTGTCCGCGAAGGCTTCCTTGGCGAGGATCACACAACCCTGCGGCGTGCACGGCACCAGCCCCGGCTTGCCGAGCACGATGCGGCCCGCATTGACGGGGTGCAGCCCGTCCACATCCTTGGCCGGATCGATGGCGAGCACGACGGCATCGGAATCGATGTGTTTCGGCAACGGCATCTGCACGAGAATGCCGTCGACGCCCGGATCGGCGTTGAGCTTCTCGACCAGCGCGACGAGATCGGCCTGGTTGGTATCAGTGGGCAGGATGTGCTCGATGGAACGCATGCCGCATTCCTTCGTCAGCCTGACCTTGCTTGCGACATAAACCTGGCTCGCCGGATCCTCGCCGACCAGCACCACGGCGAGACCGGGCTCGAAGCCCTCGTCATGCTTCAGCTTTTCCGCGGCCCGTGCGACCGTTTCACGCAAACGGGCGGCGCGGGCCTTGCCGTCGATGAGGGTGGCGCTCATGGATAACGTCCTTGAAAGGGAAGCCTGGATAAGGCGAAAGACCGAACGGTGAGGTTCTTATCAGCCTCCGGCCGGCTTCGCGAGAGCCTGAAGGGCGGAAACGAGGTCACCCGGCTCGCCGACAACGTGAACGGTCTTGAGGCGCGCGGTGTGGCCGGCCGTGACCGAGACATCGCGGGCGGGCCGTTTCAGCGCCTTGGCGAGAAGCTTTTCCAGCGCCTTGTTGGCAGCACCCTTTTCCGGCACCGCGCGAACGCGGGCAAGCAGCACGGCGCGCCCGTCAGACAGGACGCTCGCCCCGTCGATCCGGTCGTTCGCCGCCTTCGGCGTCAGCCGCAGCGCCACATCGACACCGCCCTCGACCACGCGCCAGGGCGCATCCGCGCTCACCGCCAGCCTCCGGTAAGCACCGCTGCTACAAGTAGCAGCCGCTGAGATTCGTGATCAGGTTCTGGATGAGGATCAGCAACAGCAGAACGACGATCGGAGACAGATCGAGCCCGCCCATGGCGGGCAGGACGTTGCGGATCGGCCGGTAGACCGGTTCCGTGAGCGCATAGAGCGTCTGGCCGATCATGCCGACGAACTGGTTGCGCGGATTGATGACGTTGAACGCATAGAGCCACGAGAAGATCGCGGATGCGATGATGACGTAGGAGTAGAGCTGCAGCGCGAGCAGGACGACGGGGACGATGGAGCAGACGACGGCCATCTGGGTCGATCTTTCCGTGTTCGGGGTCTCAATTGGGTTCCGGCGATATTTGGTGTCGCAGATGTAGCGATAGCCCGGCGGCATGGCAAGACGGGTGAGCGCCGCGTTCTCCACGGCGGTAAATGCGGCAGGTTCCGCCCGGGCGAAACCTGACGAGCCGCACCACCGTCCGTCAGGCAGAAACCTGAGCCCGGCAGTGGAAAAAGAGGCGGTCGAAGCCTCGTTTTCAAGGCATCCCGGGGGATGGATGGAAAGAACGTTTAATTTCGCACGCAGGGTCCCTTGACAGCCCCCTCCCTCGCCGACTAAATGCGCCTCACTCAAGAGATGGGGCCGTAGCTCAGTTGGGAGAGCGCGTCGTTCGCAATGACGAGGTCAGGGGTTCGATTCCCCTCGGCTCCACCATTTGGTTTTCCATTTAAAATCGCGAAATTATTTCAATGCCTTAGCCGAACGGTGCGAGGCAGTGCGTACCCACATTCGTACCCAGGCTGCGTACCCGCTCCCGATGCAAGAATTTTGATTACGCCGCCCCTTGCGTCTACACATGCGCAAGAGCTGAAGCTATCAGCAATGCCGCACCGATCGGACTGCGCAATGTCAACATCGCAATATGGTAAGATGGAAAGTTGTTGAGACGCTCGCACACCACCTATTCGTCATCGTCAGGTAATTCTATAATCTCGTGAACATTAGTTACCGCATACACAGACGGCTTACCGTTAAGCGTACGAACATTTACATCAACAACAAATCCTTTTTTGTAGATATTATCATCGCTCTCTCTAATCTCATGTTTTATACGGTCCTTAGCAAGGTCCGATGCATACATAACCGCAAGAGGCTTGGGAGAAAGCTCTTCAATCTTCACACGATCAGCAGATCGCCTGCCAACGCGAGCGCTACCTATATCAGATCGCGTGAAAACCATTAATACCCGCCGATACTCAGAGTGGTCAGTCGCTTCGAGCGCTCGATATGCGGCATCTATAGACGCTTGAGCCCGAACTGCGTCCGGTGTTGAAAACACAAAAGAAGCTTCAACGTCTCGACGCCCGTCTCTGTATCGAACAGCTGATAACGTCGACGATGCATTTGGGTCTGTCGCAATGGCTTTGGTTGCATTCGCCAACGTTGCAAGCTCGCCCTTGGTTGGCTCCCAACCATCGAACTTACCCGATGCTAACGCTTTGATCCGCGCACCCCACGTGCGAACAAATTGCTCGGCAATCAAAAGCTGATCCATACTGGAAACCAAGGGAGCCGCCGCAGCAGCAACGAGCGGTATCAGATCCGCCTCATATGACCCTTTTCTTATTTCCTTAACATAGATACGCGAATCGCCTTCTATATCCGGATGATATTCCCGGATACTTCTCCTATATTCTTCGGCTATCGAAGTAAAAGCGCCGACGAACGCATCTAATTCGATTGGCTCTTCAGTCTCAATTTTAAGTGTTAGAATCGCGCTGACGGGTATCATTGAGCTTGCTTTAAGTATGAGTAATATGAATTACTTATCATGCAAATCTATGCGGGGTGGACACACTCGACAACCTAAAAAATGAAGGAGTAGAAAATTAGGAAGTCGCGATAGAAGCGGAATCTACTCCGACGACGCCACCACGCCATCCAAAGCCCGATAGACACTCATCCTTGAGATCCCCAGCGCTTGCGCGATGGCAGTCGCTCCGCATCCCTCCGAGGCAAGTTCCCTGACACGCTCCACCGGCACCGACGCCTTGCGGCCCTTGTAGACCCCTTTGGCCTTGGCAGCATCGATCCCGGCCCTTTGGCGCTCCTTGATAAACTCACGCTCCATTTCCGCCACCATCCCGAGCACGGTGACGAGGATGCGACCGGTCCCATCGCCCGTTGAGAACTCGGGCTCCAGAACCCGCAGGGATGCGCCGCGCTCTTCCAGTTCATGGACGAGGTTGAGGACGTCCCGCGTGGAACGCCCCAGCCGGTCGAGCTTCACCACCACCAGCTCATCGCCTTCGCGAATGAAGTCGAGGATAGCTGCAAGCTCGTCACGCCCTTCCCGGCTCTTCCCGCTCGCCTTCTCTTGCCGGACAGGACTGCACCCGGCTGCCTTGAGCCGCTCGACCTGAGTATCGGTGTGTTGGTCAGCGGTTGAAACGCGAGCGTAGCCAATGCGGGACATGAGTCCCTCCTGTAACAATAGGGTTAGACCCATACTGCATATCGTCACATAACAGCTGCAGCAACCCTATTGTGACGCGAAATCACTTGGCACGATGTCACACCTAAGTGCCCCTCAGGGGTGCACCCAATTGAGACAGCGCTGCTTAGTCGTCGGAGACTCGCCGTCTCCGGCGTTGAAGCGCCCGGTATAGGTCGCAGCAGCAGCCCTACCCCCGTATGGGGGAAAGCTGCCGCGCAACTCTATCGATATAAGCCAACAGATTTTTCCCCGAAATGGTCGCGGGTGCCTAAGGGTCATCAGAGGCTACGGAGAAGCCGGGGAGCCTCAGGCGTCTTTCGCATGGCGCGGCGTCTTAGAAAACGACCACCCCGCCCTGTCTGTCTTAGTGGAGCGTCGATGCCGTCCACCAACCAGAGCGGGGAGCATCCGAGGTGATGGGCTTGGTGTGCGGGGTGGCGTTCCACCAGAGAACACCGGCAGGACACTCTTGCGCTCTTGGCGGCACGATGGGCGTCTTGGGGCTCAGGGACTGCACTGCCGCAGGCCTTGACGGTCACGGGAACGGCAACCCAGCACCATCCTTAAGTCTCTTAAAGAACACTCCTGACATGTATCATCCCCCACTGAGTGACTACGTTTCAAACCCGCCCCTGCCCCAGCACGTCCTTCAAAACCTCCTCCTGAGTGGACTGTGATGAGCAGCGTTTGATGTTCTAGGTGACTGCCTTTCAACCCAGCCCAGTCACGACTTCCACACCCCCGTCGTCCGCGTCATGGAGATCGACGGGAAGCCGTGGTTCACAGTACAGGATGTTGGCCGTACGTTAGATATTGCTATCGACGCATGGTCGGGAGTGTGTGCTTCACTCCGAAGCGGTTCTCCACGCCCTCTGCCGATGAGGTTCGCTTACATCGGATGCAAGTGGATCTCTCGAACGGGCGCGTCCAGCTACGACAGATGCATCACCTTTCGGAAAGTGGCCTCTACAAGCTAATCATGCGCAGCGACAAGCCGGAGGCCAAGCCCTTTCAGGACTGGGTGACCCGCGAGGATATCCCGAGCATCCGCAAGAACGGCGGCACACTGGACGCATGCCGACGGCTGCGGGTCTTGGCAACGGCATCTTGGCGTGTAGAGTTGACGTGCTAGGCTGATACGAGGAGAGATCCGGCGGGGTATCGGGGCGGAAGTATGCGTATTTCAAGCCTGATGATGGCGTTCACTTTTTTCGCTGCAACCGTTGCTGCCACGGGGGTGCAAGCGAAGCTCGACTTCGTGCCCGAAACGACCAACGACGGCCTGAAGTTTATCCTCGTATCGGGCACGTTCGACCACGATGATGACTTGGCCACCTTTGCCGCGCAGGCCATCATCCACGAGCCCATGTTCATCAGCTTCCAAAGCCCCGGAGGCAACGTTGCCAAGGCGATGGAGCTTGGACGCATCATACGCAAACTGAACCTCTCGACCCTGCAACTGCGCATGCTGGAATGCAGCTCGGCATGCGCACTCGCCTTCATGGGCGGCGTCAATCGAGGAGCCGAAGCCGGGGCAATCGGTGTTCACAAGTCCACATTCTCACCTGGGTTTACACCGGACGCGGACGTCGCGGTCTCAGTGATCCAAGAGATGACGGCGGACATTGTCGCTTACATGGTGGAGATGGGAGTTGACCCTTCGCTTCTCCAGCTTTCCCTCAAGACTGAGGCGAACGACATGCGCTACCTCTCTCGCGAGGAGATGGCGCGGTATCGCGTGACGTGGGTCGGCAATGCCACATCACCCAGAAGAAGTCCGCCGCCACAGGTAACGGACAATCCGTTTCACAAGCCAACGGCGCAGTTGGATGCCTCCGGGAAAGCCCCCGCATTGCCAACAGCGCGGTCAGGATACGTGCGTCATCCCAAGGGAGCGGTGCATCTAAAGACCTCGCCCGGCACCAAAGCCGAGGACGCCGCAACGCTCAAGAACGGCACCCGCATAACCATCCTTAGCGACTCCGACCGCTGGTACCGCGTCCGCGCAGACGGTCGCACAGGTTTCCTGCACCACACTTGGGTGCGCGTGGATCAGTTCGATGGCACCCCGGGCTATCAGCGCCTCATCCAAATCAAGAGCTTCGACAACGCCTATGACGCGAACACCTTTGCTCGAGCATTCCCGCTGAAGGCTTCCGTGTTCGTGGCCACGAATGGCTGGTACGCCGTCACGGTCGGCGACAGCTATGAAGTTGACAAGGCTATCGGTCTGACCAGACTTCTCAAGAGCAAGGGCGAAATCCCGCAGGACAGCTTCGTGACCCTCGGCAACACCTATGTGAAGCGTGTCTGCTGCGGGGAATGAGCGGCTCTTCCGTTTGCCCCAAATACCTTTGAAGGGCCAGAGGCGAAGGCCTCAGATACGTCCCCGCCAACCGACCAAAGCAGACAGCATTACGCCAACGATGCCCTGCAAAGCACCTGCACGGCCGCGAAGCCTTTTGGGAGACTCACAGGGAGTCATCCTGACCGCTCGCCACCCACAGTGCTCCAAAGAGACCCGTTGCCTTCTATGAGTCTCTCAGGGGGCTTCTATGATGCCCAGCCGGAAAAACGTGGGTGGGGAAAAATGTGAGGCGCTGATGCCTCTCGTTCGGGCAGTAACGTCAAGAGCCCCTCGATCCGTCATCCCTAAGGGCAGGGTAAGTTGACGGCTTCCACGCACCGTCGTGCCTGATCCACAAGCGGCCCAGCCGAGTACCGGCCAAGCGTCATCCCCTGCCTCTTGTGGCCCACAACCGCCGCGATGATGGACTCGGGCTGATCGGCTTGCTCCGCCTTGGTGATGAACCACCGCCGGAAAGAGTGGAAGTTCACCAGCGAGCGCCGCTTGCCGCTTACCACCTCATCGACGCCCATCTTGCGACGATAGTCCGTGAACTGGCTAGATGCCTTGAAAGACCGCTCCCGCATTGAGCCCTTCTTTCGTGGCGCAGGCCATTCCGGGAAGAGCGCATCCTCCGGCTCCTTTCCCTCAACGCGCCTTTCGATGATGGCGGCAAGGTCGGGATGGATGGGGCAGGCGCGTTCCTTCTTTTCCTTCTTCTGCGGCTTGAAGATGAAGACACCATCAGCGCAATCGCAGACCCTTAGACAGACGATAGGATCGATGCGAGCGCCGGTCAGCGCTGCAATCCTCATCAGATCGTGCATGTGCTGTGTCGCCTCGCCCTGAAGCAGCCTCCGCACTTCATCATCGGTGAAGGAACGCTCGGCTTCGTCGTACGCCGTCTTGGGCTCGGCGATGGTCAACCCTCGCCATATATTGTCCTCGACCTCATTGCGCATCTCGAGCCACTGCCAGTACCGCGAGAGACGCCGCAGATACTTGTTGAGCGTCACCGGCGAAAGGCCCTGGGCAACGCCTGACAGTCCATCCATGAAACGCACAGCGGTCTTCCGGGTGAAGCTCTGAAGAACCGGTGAGACTCCCTCCAGTTCGCACCATGCCTTGAGGTACTTCATGGCACGTTCGTCGTCCGCTCGTGTGCGTGGCTTGACCGTCAGCTGGTCGAGATATTGCTGGTGATGTCGGTCCATGGGAGTGGCATGCCCAAGAGCCACTTTGGCAAACTCGACCGCTCGCTTTTCACGGTCCTTATTGTAGACCGGCTCGACCTGCCCGGTTACGGCGTTTGTTCCCTCATCGACAACCGGCCCAAGAATTTGATCCGCCAGTTCGATGATGGCCGCATCAGAGGCGACCAGTTCGACATCGCTGACCGCGCTGCGGCGAGAGTCGGACATAACCAAGGCCTGCTTGATATGGGACGCGTGAAGACCGCCCCCTCTTTCCAGCTCAATCCTCTCCTTTAACCGGGCTATCACCGGCCACTTCAGCCGATTGGCCACTGCGAGACTGTCGGTGTTCAAAGGGTGCTTCAGTTTCGTTCCGAGCTTCCGTTGGAGGTCGCGGGGAATGGATATCGTCACCCGCCATTTGCCCCCGTGAAGCTCGAGGTAACGGCGGTCGGTGGAGGAGGATCGTGCCATTAGGAGGTCTTCTGCGTACCCAAATGCGTACCCACAGAAGGCACCAGAAGCCGTTGAGACGGCAAGAACATTTTGTTTCTATTCGGGAATTTTCGGTGGAAGAGACTCTCCCCTCGGCTCCACCATTTCTTCACATGTTCGTTTTTCGTTCCGCAGGGCTCATCCTGTCGGAAACGCAAGATTCGTTGCGAAGTCTCCGTGTCGAGTGTCGTGCGGACCTGAATAAATCCCACAGTAATACCGCGGTGCGCAATGGTGCACCCGCTTTCGCCCCGGGTCACATCACTGCCGGCTATGTGAAATGGCGCCGCAGCCAGTCGGCGACGGCGAGAACGCCGGCATCGTTGCCCATCGCGCCGACGACCTGAACGCCAATCGGACGTCCCGCCGGATCGGCAAGCAACGGCACCGAGCAGGCCGGCAGGCCCAGCAGGCTCCACGTCCGGTTGAACGCCGGATTTCCCGTTCCCGAGTTCCAGTCCGGCGCCGCGCCGCAGGCCGATGGCGTCAGCCAGACAGCTTGGCGGTCCAGACAATCCAACGCGCGGGCGCGAAGGCGGTGCAGCGAAAGCCGGTCCGTATGACGCCGTGCAGACGACAAAGCCCGGCCGGCGGCAATCTCGCGCACAAGACCTTCAGAGAGCAATTCCGGGGCGATCGCCGCCTCGTGCGCGAGCGCCTCGGCCGTTTCCACCGCCATGATCCGGGCATGCAGGTCGAGCGCGCCTTCCAGTTCATCCGCGAAGTGCGCGGGAACCGGTTGCGAGAGGATGGCGGGCGAGGCGGACATGTCGGCCTCGAACGTCTCCCATACGGCCATGAGATCCGGCTCGGCGAATTCCCAGGCGGCGGAACGGAAAAGCCCGACGGGGCATGGTGGCGTCGCCGCGTTTTCCGGTGCGAGATCGAGCCCGGTCAGGGCGCCGGCCGCAAAGGCGATATCCGCGACGCTTCGGGCAAACAGGCCGACCGTATCGAAACTGCGCGCCAGCGGCGCCACGCCACTCCCCGCTATCAGGTCGAAGGAAGGCTTGTAGCCGACCACGCCGCAAAACGAGGCCGGTCGGATGATGGAGCCTGACGTCTGCGTGCCGAAGGCGAGCGGCACCATTCCTGACATCACGGCCGCCGCCGATCCAGACGAAGACCCGCCAGGCGTACGCCCCGGCGCGGCCGGATTGCGGGTCCGGCACGGCTTGTAGCTCGCAAACTCCGTCGTCTCGGTCTTGCCCAGAACGATCGCTCCCGCCGCCCGCGCCATCGCCACGGACGCCGCATCGAAGGTAGCGATCCGGTTGGCCCAGATGGGCGATCCGCAACGCCACGGCAGACCATTGGCAGCGAAGATATCCTTCACCCCGATGGCGACGCCGTGAAGTGCGCCGCGCTCGGGGCCCCGGTCGAGCACCCGTGCCCCCGCCCGCGCCCCATCGGCATCGACCGCGACCCAGGCCTCGGTTTCCGGTTCCAGCGCGGCAATGCGTTCGATGAGCGCCTCGGTTGCAGCTTCGGCGCTCAACCGGCCCTCGGCGATCGCGGTGCGGGTTTCCAGCGCCCCCAGCGGCCGCTCCACCGCGCCGGTCATCGTGCCCGTCCGTCCCAGTCCCCGAGCGCGGCGGCAAAGATCGCCTGCGCCTGCTGCAGTCTGTCGATGGCAACGCTTTCATCGGTCTTGTGGGCGAGCGCGGGATCGCCCGGCCCCAGGATCACGGTCGCCACGTCACCGAGCGCCGGCGTGAAGACCGAGGCATCCGTGAAATAGGGAACGCTTGCCGGGGCGGGATCGGCCCCCGCCAGATCGCGGGCAAGGCCGGCAAGGCTCGCCACCCACGGATCGGCCGGATCGCTCCAGACCGAAGGCAGGTCGATCAGGGTCACGATCTCGATAGCGGGACCGATCCGCTCGGCAAGCGCGGCGCGCATCGCGGCGTGGTCGGTGCCCGGCACGGAGCGCATGTCGATCGTGACCTCGCACAGGTCGGGAACGGAATTGATGTTCAGCCCGCCGTGGATCATGCCCACATTGCAGGTGGCCGGCCCCATGATCGGATGCACGGGCCCGGGCACGAAGCCGTCGAGGACGGAAAGCGCGCGCGCCATGATCATGACGGCGTTGACGCCCTCCTCGGGCATGGAACCGTGACTGGTGACGCCGCGCGCGATGAGCTTCAGCCACAGCGCGCCCTTGTGGCCCGGCAAGGCACGGTTGAGCGTCGGCTCGGCCACGATCAGCGCGCCGATATCCGGCAGATCGCCGGCCGCAACGATACATTTCGCCCCGTCGCTTCCCGTTTCCTCGCCCGCCGTGATGAGCAGGGCGATGCCGCCGGGTGGCGTCGGGCCTTCCATGGCGGCGCAGACGAAGGCGGCGACACCGCCCTTCATGTCCGACGTGCCGCGACCATGGATACGGCCGTCCGCGACGACCGCCTCGTGCGGCGGATGGCGCCAGGCGGCGGCGCCCAGCGGCACGGTATCGAGATGACCAGTGAAGCCGAGTGCCTTCGCCTCGCCGGCAAGCCCCCGGGTCGCCACGAGATTGCAGCGCCCTTCACCTTGCGTGATCTCCCGGCAGTCGAAACCGGCCTCGCCAAGCAGGCCGGCGACGAAGCGCATGGCCTCCGCCTCGCCGCCCGGCGGATTGATCGTGTCGAAAGCGACCAGACAGCGGGTGAGTTCTATGACATCCATTTGATTGTCTTCTTATCCGAAATAGGCCGCGTGTACCGCGCTGTCGCTCGACAGGGCCGCGGCGGTTCCCTCGCCCACCAGTTTGCCGCCGGAAAGCACATAGCCATAATCAGCGATGGCCAGTGTCTGGCGCACGTTCTGTTCGACGAGGAAGACGGTGATGCCCTGCTCGCGGATCCCCTCGATGATGCGGAAATTCTCCTTCACGTAGAGCGGGGAAAGACCGAGCGAGGGCTCGTCGATGAGCAGGATCTTCGGCGCGCCCATCAGCCCGCGACCGATGGAAACCATCGCCTGCTCGCCGCCCGACATCGTTCCGGCGAGCTGATCGCGACGCTCCGCGAGACGCGGGAAGGCCTCAAAGACCGTGTCCATGCGCTCGCGGATGACCTTGTTGTCCGCGACCTGGAAGGCCCCCAGACGCAGGTTTTCCGTCACGGTGAGCTTGGGAAACATCTTGCGCCCTTCCGGGATCGCCGCGATGCCGCGCGAGACGATCTTGTGCGTCGGCAGGCCGGTGATGTCGTGGCCGTCCAGCAGGATCTTGCCGGTGTGCGGCGGCGTCAGGCCGAGAATGGCGCGGATGAGCGTCGACTTACCGGCGCCGTTGGAGCCCAGCAGGCAGGTGATCTTGCCCGGTTTCACGTCGAGCGAGATATCGTGCAGCACGTCGGCCTTGTCATAGGCCGCGAACAGGCCGCGAACTTCGATTTGCGCCATCAGTCGACCCCCAGATAGGCATTCTGCACTTCCTTGTCGCAAGCGATTTCGGCGTAGGTGCCTTCGGCGATCTTCTTGCCGTAGCTCAGCACCACGCAGCGGTCGGTGATGCGCTCGATGACGCCCATCTCGTGCTCCACGATGATGATCGACAGGCCCTCGCCGCGCGCCCGCACATCGAGAATGTCGCTCATGAGCTGGTTGGTCTCGTCATGCGTCATGCCGGCGGAAGGCTCGTCGAGCAGCAACAGACGCGGGCCGGAAATGAGCGCACGACAGATCTCGATGCGCCGCCGTTCGATCATCGGCAGCGCGCCGACGGGATCGAGCATCCGGTCCGCGAGGTTGCCGGAGAAGGTGGCGACGAGATCGCGCGCCACCTTGAAGGTCTCCTCATACTGGCGCCGGAAGGCCCGACGCCTGACAAGGTTCGACCAGAGCCCTTTGGGCAGACGCGAGGTGTCGCCGACCATGATGTTGTCGTAGATCGACAGCGGCAGACACAGGCGCGAGCGCTGGAAGGTGCGCACGATGCCGGTTTCGTAGACCTCGCGAGCGCTCATGCTGGAGATGTCGCGATCATCGAAATGAATGCTGCCGCCGGTCTTGGGATAAATGCCGGTCAGGAGGTTGAAGCTCGTCGTCTTGCCCGAGCCGTTCGGCCCGATGAGGCCGAGGATTTCGCCCTTGTCGAGATGCATCGAAAAGCTGTCGAGCGCCGTCACGCCGCCGAAGCGCTTGGTCACGGCCTGGAATTCGAGAAGTCGTTCGCTCATTTGCCACCCTCCCGGCCCGGGAAGTAGTTGCGGATCTGGCGCGGCAGCAGCCCGTCGGGGCGAAACAGCAGCACCAGCATCACCAGAACCGAGAACAGCAGGAAGCGGTATTCCTGCAGCACCTGGAGCTTTTCCGGCAACAGCACGACGATGGCCGCGGCAAGCGCCCCGCCCCAGGGGCTGCCCATGCCGCCGAGCAGCACGATGGAGACCATCAGCAGGCTGTCGGAGAAGGTGAAGGAGGCGGGTGCGATGAAACTGATCATCATGCCGTAGAGCGCGCCCGCAATGCCGAGAATGAAGTTGCCGGAGAGAAACGCCAGGATCTTGGTGCGGTGGACGGAGATACCGAAGCAGGCCGCCGCCGTCTCGTCGAGCCGGACGGCATCCATGTGCAGGCCGAGCCAGCTGCGCTCCAGCCGCCGCACGAGACAGAAGATGAGCGCGACCAGCGCCGTCGCGAACAGCGCGTAGTTCAGATAGAACGACATCTCCACGCCGAACAGCACCGGCCCGTTGTTGAAGTCCCAGCCGGGCAGCTTCATGGATTCCACCATCAGCCCCTGCGGCCCGCCCAGGATCTCGTTCACTTCGAGAAAGGTCTTGAACAGCACGCCGAAGGCGATGGTGACGACCGCAGCGTAATGGCCGGTGGTGCGCACGATCGGATAGACCAGCAAAAGCGAGAGGACCATCGCCACGACGCCACCGGCAAGGATTGTCAGCAGCGGCGGTATCCAGGCGTAGCCGCCAAGTACGGCGGCGGTGTAGGCGCCGGCGCCGAAGAAGGCAGCGCCGGCGAAATTCACCATGCCGGTGTAGCCGAACTGGATGTTGAGGCCGAGCGAGGCAATGAAGTAGAGCAGCGTCGTGGTCAGCATCAGGAGCGGGAAATGCTGGGTCGACAGGGCGAAGATGACGGCCAGCAGGCCGAGAACGGCGCCGCCGTTCATCGTCGCCTCGTTCGAGCTCCACGACGCCAGAACCTTGGGGCCGAGACCCGCCAGCTTGCCGACAAGACCGACCGCTGCGGCCAGAACCAGCAGGCCGATCACCTGCCAGTCCTCTTCCGCGGTCAGCAGCGCCCAGCCGTAGACGGAGACGGCAAGGATGGTCGCGGCGCCGGGCAGGAGGCCTTTCGGCCGGGCCGGCGCGTCAATGGCAATATCGCTCATCTGATCAGACTCTGTCGCTGGTGCGTTCGGGAATGAGGCCGGTCGGCTTCCACGCCATGATCGCGATGACCACCGCGAAGGCGAAGACGTCCTTGTAGGCGGAGGCAAACGGCAGCAGCGCCGCGCCGACCACCTGAAGGCCGGCGAAGATGAAGCCGCCGAGGATCGCGCCGTAGAGATTTCCGAGCCCGCCGACGATGGCCGCGGAAAAGCCGATCAGGCCCAGAAGCAGGCCCATGCCGAAATTGATCTCGGAATAGTAGAGGCCGTTCATGATGCCGGCGAAGGCGGCGACACCGGAGCCGATGGCAAACGTCGCCAGCACGACGAGCATGTAGTTGATGCCCATCGTGCGCGCCGTCTCCTCGTCCTGCGCGACGGCGCGTATGGCAAGGCCGAGCCGGGTGCGGTTGAGCACGAGGTTCAGCCCGGCGATGAGCGAAAGCCCGGCGGCGACCAGAATGACGCTGTCGGCGCGCAGCAGGAACCCGCCGAGATCGATCGAGGCGGACGGCAGCAGCGCGGGGAAGGCCTTCGGGTTGGAGCCGTTGGGATAGAACAGGCGCACCGCCTCGCGGATCGCCGTGCCCAGCATCAAGGTCAGGAGCAGCGTGTTGAGCGGCGGCGCCTTCTTGAGCGGCAGCACCAGCCACTTTGCGATCATCGCGCCGATGGCGGCGGTGAACGCCATGGAGGCGATCAGGATGATGACCAGCTGCAGCCAGGGATTGACGATGCCGGCGGCCTGAAGCCCCAGCCAGACGGTGAAGCCGGCGAAGGTGCCGAGCATCAGCACGTCGCCGTGACTGAACTTGATGACGTCGAGCACGCCGAAGAACAGGGTGAAGCCGACGGCAACGAGGGCGTACATGGTGCCCAGCATGATGCCGTTGGCCAGGTATTGGGCGATCAGTCCGAGATCCATCGTCGGAGCCTTCCAGCCGGATACGGGACGGGAAAGAAGAACCCAGGCCGGCTTGACCGGCCCGGGACGTTCACGTGTTCAAGGTACGATCAGTTCTGGCCGGGAAGCTTGCGCTTGCCGGAAGCGTATTCGCTGTCGGCCCAGACCACCCACTTGCCGTCCTGCGCCACGTAGGGGGTGATCAGCGCGACGGTGTTCTGGCCGTGCTCGTCGAAGGTGATGGGGCCGGTGATGGAGTCGTGATCCTTCACGGTGCCCATGTACTTGACGATCTTCTTGCGATCGGGTCCGACGGTCTCGACCGCGTCCATGAGCAGGTTCATCGCGGCGAAGGCGAAGGGACCGTAGGCCTCGGCGGCGCTGTCGAATCCGGCCTTCTGGTACTCCTTGAGAAAGTACGCGCCGCCGGGCAGCTTCTCGGCCGGAGCGCCTTCGAGGAAGGTCAGCGTGCCTTCGGCCAGATCCGGACCGATGCCATCGAAGAAGGAGTCCGATTTGATGCCGGACACGCCCTGGAAGACGGCCTTGAGGCCGAGCTTGTCCATCTGCTGGCGCACGCGGATGCCAAGCGGCGTCAGGCCGGCGAAGTAGACGACATCCGGGTTGAGCTGCTTGATCTGCGTGAGCTCGGCGGTGAAGTCCTGCTGGTCGGAGGTCACGCCGAAGTCGCCGACGATCTTGCCGCCATCCGCTTCAAGGAACTTCGTGAAGTACTTGTCGTGGCCCTTGCCGTAGTCGGTGGTGTCGTGAATGACGGCCCAGGTCTTGTACCCCCGGTCGGCCATGAATTTCGCGGCCACCTCGTTCTGGTTGATCATCGTGCCGTTGACGCGCGTGATCTCGGCGTAGTCGTTGCCGTAGGTGATGTCGGGCAGCACAGCGCCCCAGACCGTCGCCGGCAGGCCGAACCGGTGATAGATATCGACGGTTCCCATCGCCACCGCAGAGCAGTAGTGCGAGACGATACCGGCGACCTTGCGGTTGGCGGCGAGCTTCGTCGCCACCTGAACGCCAACATTCGGCTTGCATTCGTCGTCGAGCGCCTGGAGCTCGTAGTGGTACTTGCTCTTCGGGTCGGCGTTGCGCAGCTTGACGGCGAGCTCGGCGGAATTGCGGCCGCCAACGCCGATCGCCGAGACGCCACCGGTCAGCGGACCGACGAAGCCGAGCTCGACGGTATCCTTGGCCATGGCCGGGCCACCGAGTGCGAGCCCCGCGGCAGTCACCGCCGTCAGAACGGCCAAACGTGCAGAGTGGAAAGTACCGGACGTCATTTCGTTGTCCCTCTATTGCATTTGATATATTTTCGAGTGCCGATGGACTTCTTCGGTCATCTTGCATGGCAATCGCGCCTGATGACGTACAGGCTGGCAAAAAATTGAATGTCATTCAACTTTAATGTAGGGACTGCGGAAAAAGTGATCTTTATTCAAACGTTCAGATATACATTTGAGCACTTCGGTGAGGCATGAGCACAAAACTTAGGCAGACGATCGTAATCGGTCGCGATGCCGCCCCCCTGCCCGCAAGCGCTCCCGAGACGTTCGGCGCCGGTGGGCGACAGACTTCGTCCCGGGCAGCCGTCGATGCCGCGGAACGAGACGGCGAACCGGAGACCGTACCCCGGTCGCGCGTTCCGACATCGGGCGAGGCGTCGTCCGCCCATGCGTCCCAGATGACGCTCTCAGATCTCGGCGCCCGGATCCGCAAGGCCCGCAAGGAAAAGGGCATGACGTTGCGCGAGGTGGCCGACGAGGTCGGGTGCTCGCCTTCGATGCTCTCCAAGATCGAGACCGAACAGGCCACCCCGTCGCTGCGCACCCTTCATCGCATCGCGGCGGTACTCGACATCTCGATCACGCACCTGTTCGGAGCGGAAGCGCAGCCGGAGGAGATCAGCGTCATCCGCAGCGATGCGCGCCCGGCCGTGCAGGTCAGGCGCAACAAGGGCGGCGCATCGATCTTTCTGGAACGCCTGTCCCCGACAGTGCCCGACATGATGCTTTCGGCAAACATCCACACGTTGGAACCGGGCGCGGAAAGCGGCGGCGACATCCAGCACGCCGGCCAGGAGGTCGGCTACGTGCTGCAAGGCACCGCGGAGCTGATCGTCGCCGGCAAGAGCTACCATCTCACCGCCGGCGACAGCTTCTTCTTCGCCTCGACCCTGCCGCACCGCTACCGCAACCTCGACATCGGCGTCACACGTATCCTGTGGGTGGCGACACCCGCGACGTTCTGAACACACGCAGGCGACCATTGCCCGCGTGACCTTTGCGAACCCGTCGTTCTTCCAAAGGACCCCGCAAAGCCTCATCACCCGGTTTTTTTTACATTTTACAGCCTGAGGCGGCCAAGCCCCGGGAGAGGCCGAGCGCGCCGTTTTCCCGCTGGTCCGGGCCGGGTTGGCCGGGTCGGAATAACAACGTGCCGCAGGGGAGCCAAGCCCCCCATCCGCGGCGGTTGTTTCGGACCCGATTGTTCATCGAAACGTCATGTGAGCGTCATCGCCCTGTTGCCTGTCGCGCTTAGTCCAAGGGCCGGCGCTGCACAGCTGTGCAGCCGTCCTTTCGACAACAGACGGGGTGAACCGTGAGCGACATCCGCATCGACGCGATCGACAAGAGTTTCGGCGACACCGCCGTTCTGCGCGAGGTGTCGCTCCACATCGCGTCGGGCGAGTTCGTGGCGATCCTCGGGCCTTCGGGTTGCGGCAAGACCACGCTCCTGCGCTGTCTCGCCGGCTTCGAGACGCTGGACGGCGGCCGCATCGAGATCGGCGGCGAACTCGTCTCCGCCCCGCGCCACCACGTGCCGCCGGAACGGCGCAACATCGGCGTCGTCTTCCAGAACTACGCGCTGTGGCCGCACATGAGCGTGGCGCAGAACGTCGCCTACGGGCTGAAAGTGGCCGGACTGGCGAAGAAGCAGCGTGCGGAGCGCGTCGCCCGGGTGCTGGAGGTGGTGGAACTCGGGGCGCTTGCCGACCGCCGTCCCGCCGATCTTTCCGGCGGCCAGCGTCAGCGCGTGGCGCTCGCGCGCTGCCTCGCCATGGAAAGCCGCGCGGTGCTGCTCGACGAGCCGCTCGCCAATCTCGACGTACACCTGCGCGGCGCGCTGGAAGAGGAATTCGCCGCCTTCCACAAGCGCTCCGGCGCGACGATGTTCTACATCACCCACGACCAGTCGGAGGCGCTGGCGCTGGCCGACCGCGTCGCGGTGATGGACAAGGGCCGCATCCTGCAGTTCGACCGGCCGGAGGCGCTGTTCGCCCGGCCCGCGAACGAGACGGTCGCCGGCTTCATCGGCGAGGGCCGCGTGCTGGAGGCGGAGGACATCCGCCCGCTCGGCAACGGCCGCGCCGCCGCCTCCCTGCTCGGCCAGAAAGTGGAGCTGCGCTGCGCCCCCGGCGAAGGCCCGCGTTCTCGCGCGAGCATTTCCATTCACCCCGGCGATCTGCATCTCGTTTCCGATGACGCGACCGCGAATGCGGATGCGGGCGGCATCGCCGCCAACGTGACGCGGGCGACCTATCGCGGCGCCTATCTGCGCGCCGATGTCATGGCCGGACCGCAGGGTTCCGTGCCGCTTTCCATCAACATTCCCGCGCCGGCCTCCGTTTCGCAGGGCCAGCGCGTGACCCTGTCGCTGCGCGACGGCTGGGTCATCCCCCAGACCGTTCACTCGGCCGCCGCATCGTCCCTCCCCTCCTCCGCCTGCCTCTAGTCCCCAACCTCCCGAAAAGCCTCAGGACAAATCCATGAAACTGCTCTCCCTCACGCTCGCCGCCGTGCTGTTTTCCGGCGCCGCCTACGCCGAAACCACGCTGACGCTCTACACCTCCCAGCCGCCCGAACAGGCGCAGCAGACCGTCGATGCCTTCGAGGCCGCCCACCCGGACATCAAGGTCCAGTGGACGCGCAACGGCACGTCCGCGCTGATGAACGTGATGCGCGCCGAGATCGAGGCCGGTCAGGTCCAGGCCGACGTGCTGCTGGTGGCCGATGTCATCAACCTCGGCGAGCTGAAGGCCGGCGGCCACCTGATGGCCTACCCGGACGCGCCCGTCGACAACTACGACCCGGCGACCTACGACAAGGACATGATGTTCTTCGGAACGAAGGCCATCACCACCGGCATCGCCTACAACACCAAGATCGCCAAGCCGGTTTCCACCTGGAAGGAGCTCCTGAGCGAAGACAACCGCGGCAAGATCGCCGTGCCCTCGCCGCTCTATTCGGGCGCCGCGCTCAACCACCTGCACGCGCTGATCAACGATCCCGCCATCGGTTGGTCCTTCTATGAAGGCCTGAACGATCTCGGCATCGTGCCGGAAGGCGGCAACGGCCCGGCGATCAAGGCCGTGGCCTCGGGCGCGGCGAAATACGCCATCGTGGTCGATGCCAACGCGCTGCGCGCCAAGGCCGACGGCTCGCCGATCGATTTCATCGCGCCCAAGGACGGCGTTTCCTTCATCACCGAGCCGGCCGCCATCATGGCTACCACCAAGCACCCGAAGGAAGCCAAGCTCTTCATCGACTTCCTGCTTTCCAAAGAAGGTCAGGAGCTCGCCGCCAGCCAGGGCAACCTGCCGATCCTGCCGGGCGTCGCCGGGCCGAAAGGCTTCCCCAAGATGGAAGACATGAAGCTCCTCGGCTACGACGTCGACAACGCGGTGAAGACCAATGAAGAGGTCCGCGCCAAGTTCGCAGACATCTTCGGGCTGTGATGCGATGAGCCTCGCTCTCGACATGCCGAAGCGCCCCACCCGGGCGCTTCGGTTCCCGCGCCGCCTGAGTGGCGAATACCTCCTGCTGCTGGCGCTCGTCGTCTTCGTCGGCGTCCTGTCCGTCGTCCCGCTCGCACGCCTCGCCTGGTCCGCGCTGATGCCGCACGGCGTTTTCGATGCGGAGCGGATTGCCGACATCCTCGGCGGCCGCCGGGTGCTGGAAGCAACCCTCAACACCGTCAAGATTTCCGTCGCCTCCACAATGCTCGCCACGATCGCCGGCACGGCGGCGGCCCTTCTGGTGAGCCTCACCGACATGCGCTACCGCACGGCATGGGTCTTCGGTTTCGTGTTGCCGCTGATGATCCCGCCGCAGGTGACCGCGCTTGCCTGGATCCAGGCGTTCTCGCCGGCAAGCCCGGTGCTCGGCCCGCTCGGCCTGACCCTGCCGCCGGGAACGCCGCATCCGCTCTATTCCATGGGCGGCATCGTCTTCCTGCTCGGGCTCTACAATGCCCCGCTCGTCTTCCTGTCGGTGCGCGCGAGCCTGCAGCGCCTGCCCGCCTCGCTGATCGAGGCCGCCCGCTCCAACGGTGCCGGCGCCGGCGCGGTGACGCGCGACATCGTGCTGCCGCTGATCCGCTCCGGCATCTTCGCGGGTGCTGCGCTCGCCTTCGTCTCCTCGATCGGCAATTTCGGCATCCAGGCGATGCTCGGCATTCCCGCGCGCGTCTCCACGCTGATCACGATGATCTACCGCCGGCTCAATTCCTACGGCCCCTCCGCGCTCTCCGACATGGCGCTTCTGGCCCTGCTGCTGGCGGCGTTGACCGTGATGGGCATGGGGCTGACCGCCTGGCTCGGCAGGCAGGGCGACCAGCGCGTCGATGCCGCACAGCGCCCGCCGCGCATGGCGCTCGGCCGTTGGCGCATGGCCGTCTCGGGTGCCGCCTGGCTCTATCTGGTCATCTGCCTGCTGCTGCCGCTCTCCGCCCTTTTCGGCACGGCGCTGGTGCGTGGCTACGGCCAGCCGCTCAACGCCGAGACGATCACGTTTGAAAACTTCGCCAACGCGCTCTTCCATCACGAGGGCATCCGCGCGGCGTTCCTGACGAGCCTCTGGATCACGCTCGTTACCGTCGCCGTGCTCATCCCGGTCGCCGTCGCGCTCGGCTATGTGCTCTCCTGGCGCAAGGGGCGGGTGGCGAAACTGCTGAGGCTCGCCTCCGAGCTCGCCTACGCGCTGCCGGGCATCATCATCGGCGTCGCGATGATCCTGTTCTTCCTGCGCCCGCTGCCGGGCATCGGCACCTCGCTCTACGGCACGGTGTGGGTGATCCTGGCGGCCTATCTCTCCAACTATCTGGCGCTGGCGCTGCGCCCGATCCTTGGCGGTTATGCGCAGATCGACCGCGGTCTCGACGAGGCCGCCCAGCTTGCCGGCGCCGGCATCTTCTCCCGATTGAAGGACATCGTGCTGCCGGCACTGGCGCCTTCCGCGACCGCCGCCGCGATCCTCGTCTTCATGACGGCGATCAACGAGATCCAGACCTCGGTGCTGCTGGTCTCATCGAGGGCGCAGACGATCGGGCCGACCATCATCTTCCTGGAAGAGGCCGGATCCTCCACGCTTGCCGCCGCCGTCGGCTGCCTGATGGTGGTGCTGGTTCTGGTGCTGATGGGGCTGAGCCTCGTTTTCGGCCGGCGCCTGCCGGAAGGGGTGCTGCCATGGCGCGATTGACCGCGATCAGCGGTTTGGGCCGCAAGGCAGCCGCCGTGTTCCTGCTGGAGATCGAGGGCCGGCGACTGCTGCTCGACCTCGGCGACGGGCTGGAGACGGGCGAGCGTCCCGATCTTTCCCGCGCCGGAGCGATCGACGCGGTGCTGCTGAGCCATGGCCATGTGGACCATGTCGGCGGGCTTGACCGGCTGGACGAGATCGGCAATCCGCCGGTCTTTGCCAGCGCGGAAACGCTCGCCCGCCTGCCCGACGGGTTCCGCCCGGCCGATGCGCGCGTGCTTTGCGAGCGCGGGCAAACCGACGTTCTGGGCCTGACGGTCACCACGGGACGCGCCGGCCATGCGCCGGGCGGCATCTGGATGCGGTTTGAAACGGAACGCGGCGGATTTCTCTATACCGGCGACTTCTCGACCGAAGGCCCGCTTCTTGCCTGCGATCCGTTCCCGAAGACCGCGACCGTTCTGGCCGATGCCTCCTACGGCGACCGCGATGCCGCACTTGCCGACCAGATCGGCCTTCTGGCCCGCGAAGCCCGAGACGGGGCCGTGCTGCCCTGTCCCTCCAACGGGCGCGGACCGGAGATGGTCGCCGCTCTTTCCGCGCTTGGCCTGAAGGTTCGTGCCTGCCGGGTGGTTGCGGAGGAAACCGAACGGCTGACGGGCACGACCCCGCCCCTCGCAGATGCGGAAACCGCTCGGCCGGACCAGATCATCGTGGCGAGCGGCTCCAACGCCGAGAACGGGCTTCCCGCCGCCCTTTGCGCGCGCGACGGTTTCCGCTTCATCTTCTCAAGCCACGTGCCGAGGACGAGCCCGGCCCATGCGATGATCGGCGAGGCCCGCGCGCGCTGGATGGGCTGGAACGTCCACCCCCGGCTTTGCGACATGATCGCGCTTTCGCAAGACACGCAAGCGGAGCGGATCCTGCCCGCCTTCGTCGACCTCGCCGCCGCGCCCCGGCTCGTCGCAGCGCTCGGCGACAGGCTGGTGCGCGAGAGCGAGGTCGATGTGTAGGAAAGCGGATGCCGGGGGCGGGCATACCCACCGCCGAAAAGGCGCCACTTGCTCCCCTCTCCCCCACAAGGGGGGAGAGGGGAGCAAGCGGTTATCCGACAGACTATCTCGCGTGCCGCATCCCATGGATCATTCTCAACAAGGCCTCTCATGACCAAGTCTGCCACACGACACGCCCTTCCCGCCTTCGTTCCTCCCGAGGAGGCGCGCGAGGATGTTCTGCCGCTGCTGATCCCCGTGGCCGACGATGTCGGACCGGGCATCGACCGGTTCTGGCTCGGCAACCTGACGGCTGCCGAGGAGCCGAAAGCCCTTTCAGGCGCCGGGATCACGGCAAGCCTCAATCTGGCGATGAACATCTTTCCCGCACCGCTGAAGCTCACTGACGACACCGAGATGCGCCGCTATCAGATCGGCATGCTGGATGGCCCCGGCAACGCGCCGCAGACGCTCGCGGCCGCCGTGATGCTGATCGACGGGCTCGCCCGGCTCTACACGACAGGCAAGCCGCATTATCCGGCGCACCGGCCGGGTGGGCTGCTGGTCCATTGCCGGGGCGGACGCTCGCGCTCGGTCACCGTGCTGGCGCTGTGGCTGCATTGGCGCCGCGCAGCGAAATATCCGAGCCTTGAGGCCGCCATCAGACATCTGCGCCAGCTGCGCGGACTTGCCGATACGCATCCGCTGCCGCCGATGGTCGCGCTCGCGAACGAGGTTCTGGAACTGGGCCTTCTCGCGCGATGACATGCCCGGGCTCGAAGATCGCAGCGCTGGGGCGCTTCGTCTCCGCCGCCGACGTCGCCGAGCGGGCCGGCGTCTCGCGCTCGACCGTCTCGCGCGCCTTTACCCCCGGCGCGCAGGTGTCGAAATCGGCGCGGCACCGGATTCTCGCGGCCGCAGAGGAACTGGGCTACCGCGTCAACCGCCTCGCCCGCACCCTGCACCAGGAGCGCTCCGACCTCGTCGGCGTGGTCGGCGGCAATTTCGCGAACCCCTATATTTCCGCGCAGCTCGACGCGCTGAGTTCGGCGCTGCATGCCCGCGGACTGCAATGCCTGCTGATGAACACCGCCCGGACCGGCGGCGACGTCTCGGAGGATCTGGCGCGGCTTCTCGATTACCGGGTGCGCACGGTGGTTCTGCTGTCGGGCGCCACACCGGACGAACTGATCCGCTTGTGCGCGCAGAACGGTGCCCGCATGGTTCTGATCAATCGGCCGCACCCGCCGGAGGGCACGCTCGCCGACCTGATCCTGTGCGATTCTGCCCGGGGTGGGCGACTGGCGGCGGAGAGACTGGCGCAAGCCGGATGCCGGAAGGTTGCCGTCGTCGTCTCCGGCTCACGGACCTCCGCCAAGACCGCACGCGCCGACGCCTTCTGCGCGGAGATGGACCGGCGCGGCATTCCTGTCACCCGCTGGGCGGACGGCGCGAATTCTTATCAGACCGGCGCGGAGGCCGCCCGCGCCCTGCTCGCCCGCCCCGGCCCTCATCTTGGCCCACATATCGAACACGACGGCATCTTCGGCGTGACGGACGAGATCGCGCTGGGCGTGCTCAACACCGCGCGCTTCGAGCTGGGCCTCTCCGTGCCCGGCGATGTCTCGGTGATCGGCTTCGACGACGCTCCCATCTCCGGCTGGGCCTCGCATGGTCTCACGACCATCCGCCAGTCGCTGGAGGAGCTCACCCGCGCCACCATGGAGGCGATCAAACGGCCGGCCGGCGCGCCGACGACCCGGTTCGACGTTCCGGTTCATCTGGTGGAGCGCCACACCGTCGGTTGAGCAACCTTGGCCCCGGAGATTCCGGTTGACAAACATCCATATATCGAGAATTCTGGATATATGGATAAAAATAGAAGCTATGCACTCATCGCATTCGCTGCGCTCAGCCAGCCGATCCGTCTCGACGTCTTCCGCCTGCTGATCCGGGCGGGGCACGACGGCATGGCGGCGGGCGAGATTGGCACCGCTCTCGACGTCCGCCAGAACACGCTCTCGTCCAATCTGTCGATCCTGTTGAACGCCGGGCTGGTGCGCAACGAGCGGCAGGGACGCTCGATCCGCTACTTCGCCGACATGGACGGCTTGCGCAGGCTGCTCGGTTTCCTGCTTCGCGATTGCTGCGGCGGGCGCGAGGACCTGTGCAAACCGCTCATCGACGAAATCGCCTGCGCCTGCTGAAGGAGACCCGCATGTCCGATCCGGTCTATAACGTGCTGTTCCTGTGTACCGGCAATTCCGCGCGCTCGTTGATTGCCGAGACGATCCTGAATGCCGAAGGCAAGAACCGCTTCCATGCCTACTCGGCCGGCTCGCACCCGAAGGGCGAACCACACCCTTTCGCCATCGACCTGCTCAACGGGCGCGGTCACGACACCGCCGGTCTGCGCTCCAAGAGCTGGGACGAGTTCGCCGTCCCCGGCGCCCCGAAGATGGACTTCGTCTTCACCGTCTGCGATCAGGCGGCCGCCGAGGCCTGCCCGATCTGGCCCGGCCAGCCGATGACGGCGCACTGGGGCGTGCCCGATCCGGCAGCCGCGACCGGCAACGAAAGCGAACGACGTCTTGCCTTTTCGGAAGCCTACCGGATGCTGTCGACCCGCATCTCGCTGCTCCTGAACCTGCCCGTCGCCTCGATCGATCGTCTGGCGCTCAAGCGGCGCCTCGACGACATCGGCCGCAGCGAACGCGAGCCTGCCCGATAACCCCGTTTTCCGGACGTTCCTGACATGACCGACACGACTGCGCCCGCCGCACCGGCAATGGGCCTCTTCGAACGCTTTCTGACCGTATGGGTGCTCGCGTGCATCGTCGCCGGCATCGCCCTCGGCCAGCTCGTCCCCTCATTCTTCCACCAGATCGGCGCCATCGAGGTTGCGAAGGTGAACCTGCCCGTCGCTCTCCTGATCTGGCTGATGATCATCCCGATGCTGGTGAAGATCGACTTCGCGGCCCTTTCCGGCGTGACGAAGCACTGGCGCGGCATCGGTGTGACGCTGATCGTCAACTGGGCGGTGAAACCCTTTTCCATGGCGCTTCTCGGCTGGCTCTTCATCGGCTGGCTCTTCCGTCCGATGCTGCCCGCCGACCAGATCGACAGCTACATCGCCGGCCTGATCCTGCTGGCCGCGGCGCCCTGCACCGCCATGGTCTTCGTCTGGTCGAACCTGACGAAGGGCGAGCCGCATTTCACACTGACGCAGGTGGCGCTGAACGACGCTATCATGGTCGTCGCCTTCGCCCCCGTCGTGGCGCTGCTGCTGGGGCTTTCGGCCATCACCGTGCCCTGGGAAACGCTGGTGATCTCCGTCGTGCTCTACATCGTCGTGCCGGTGATCATCGCGCAGATCATCCGGCGCCAGATGCTGCGGCGCGGGGAAGCGGCGCTGAGCGGGCTGCTGTCCCGCCTGCAACCGATCTCGCTCGTTGCGCTTCTGGCGACGCTGGTGCTGCTGTTCGGTTTTCAGGGCCAGCAGATCATCGCCCAGCCCGGCATCATCGTGCTGCTGGCGGTGCCGATCCTGATCCAGGTCTATTTCAACTCCGGCCTCGCCTACCTGCTCAATCGCCTCTCCGGCGAGGAACATTGCGTGGCCGGACCTTCGGCGCTGATCGGCGCTTCCAACTTCTTCGAACTGGCGGTGGCCGCCGCCATCAGCCTGTTCGGCTTCCACTCAGGCGCGGCACTCGCCACCGTCGTCGGCGTGCTGATCGAGGTTCCCGTCATGCTGTCGGTGGTGTGGATCGTCAACCGCTCCAAAGGCTGGTACGAACGCGGCGGCGCAGTGAAATCCCGTGCGCACGGCGCCTCGCGGGAACCCGGGATCAGCTGATGCTGTAATCCTGCAACTTGTACTGCAACGCGCGACGGCTGATGCCGAGCTGGAGCGCGGTGCGGGCCCGGTTGCCGTCGTTCTGCGCGAGCGCCATCTCGATGATATGGGCTTCGAACCGGCCCACCATCTCGCGCAGGGGCCGGATGTCGTCCGCTCCCGGCATGGTCATCGGGTCGGTGAGCGGCGCCCTTCCCTGCGCCACGCTTTCGGGAAGATTCTCGACAAGAATGACCGGGGTCGTACACATGATGACCGCACGCTCCACCGCATTGGCGAGTTCGCGCACGTTGCCGGGCCACGAATAGGCCAGAAGGCACTCCATCGCCGCGTCGTCGAAGCCGCGGATGGTCACGGTATTTTCGGCGCAGAAGCGCTCAAGAAAGTGGTTCGCCAGAAGCTGTATGTCCTCCGGACGCTCGCGCAGGGGTATGGTCTTCAGCGACACCACGTTCAGACGGAAGAACAGGTCCTGGCGGAAGGTGCCCTCGCGCACCATCGCCTCCAGATCCCGGTTGGTGGCGACGACCACACGCACATCGGTGCGGATCGTGCTCTCGCCGCCAACCCGCTCGAACTCGCGTTCCTGCAGCACGCGCAACAGCTTGACCTGCAACTCGCGCGGCATCTCGCCGATCTCGTCGAGAAACAGCGTTCCGTGTTCGGCCTGCTCGAACCGCCCCCGGCGGCGCGACACCGCCCCGGTGAAGGCGCCCTTCTCGTGCCCGAAGAACTCGCTCTCGAGAAGACCTTCCGGGATCGCAGCACAATTGACGCGCACGAACGGCCCCTCGGAACGCGGACTGCCATAGTGGATGGCGGCGGCGACGAGTTCCTTGCCGGTCCCGCTCTCGCCATGGACGAGAACCGTCGCCTGACTGCGAGCGACCTTGTTGATGGTGTCCCGCAACTCGATCATGCGGGCGTTGTCGGTCAGGATGCCTTCCGAACCGTAGCGCTCCGACAGCTCGCGCCTGAGCGAAACGATGTCGGCGCGCATGGTGTTGATTTCCAGCGCGCGGCGCACCAGCAGCCGGATCTCATCGAGGTCGAACGGCTTGATCACGTAGTCGAAGGCGCCGTCGCGCATGGCCTGCACCGCCGTGCCGACCTCGGCAAACGCGGTCATCAGGATGACGGTAGCCTTCGGATCGATCTCGATGATCGCCTTCAGCGCCTCCAGCCCGTTCATCCGCGGCATGCGGATATCGAGCAGCACGATGGTGGGATGGTGCCGGCGGAAGGCCTCCAGACCTTCCTTTCCGTCACCCGCCGTCACGACGTTGAACCCCTCGCGGGAAAAGACCGGCGCCAGCATATGGCAGATCGCCTCGTCGTCGTCGACGATCAGGGCGGTTGTCGCGGTGTCTCTCAAGAGACTGTCTCCTCGATGCTTTTTCGTGCGACAGGCAGCAATATGGTCACCGTCGTACCGACCCCTTCCTTGCTCTCGAACGTGATGGTTCCCTGATGGGCGTCGACGATCCGGAGCACCATCGCCAGACCGAGGCCGGTGCCTGCGGGTTTCGTCGAGAAGAAGGGATCGAAGACCTTGCCCTTGAACTTGTCGGGCAGACCGACACCGTTGTCTTTGACCGCGATCATGACCTCGTCGGTCTTGCGGCGGGTGGAGACCGTTACGACGCCCGAATCCTCGTCACCCATCGCCTGAAGCGCGTTGATGAGGAGATTGAGCAGAACCTGCTTGAGGGCTTCCCCGTCAGCGTCGATCACCGGCACATCGTCGCCCAGATCGAGGTCGATCCGCGCCCGGGACTTGCCCTTGGTCAGGAAGGCCATTTCCTCCACCAGTCGGTTGAGCTGAACCCTGGCGATACGTGGCGGCCAAGGCCGTCCGAACACCAGCAGGCCTTCGATGATGTGGTTGAGATTGTCGACCTGACGAATGATCAGAGGCGCATATTCACGCCATTCCTCCACCGTGTTGTTCTCGCTCAGATATTGCATGAAGCCGCGGATGGAGGTGAGCGGATTGCGGATTTCGTGGGCGATGCCGGCGGTCAGCTCGCCGAGCGCCGCCAGCCGGTCGGCCCGCATCACCTGCCCCATCAGCCGGTCCCGCTCGCTGACATCCTTGAGCACCACGACGGCGCCGATCCACTGCCCCTCGCCATTGCGCAGCACGGACGAGGAAGCCGTGATCTTGCGATCGGACCCCAGTGAGGCGATCTCGAGGTTTTCGCCGATATGCGAACGGCCGGTCTTCAGCGTGTCGAGCATCACGCTCGCCATGCCTTTTCGCTCCTCGAACAGCTCCTGATAGGATCGCCCGATCACATCCTTGCCGGCGACGTTGTAGAGGTCCTCGGCGGCCGGATTGAACATCAGGACATTACCCTCCAGATCGACGGCGATGATACCGTCGGCGACCGAGGACAGGACGTTTTCGGTAAGCGAACGGGCGTCCAGCAGGTCCTGGGCCATGCGGTTGATGGCATTGCCGATGTCACCCAGCTCGTTCTTCATCGGCGGAACGGTGACCCGCAGGTCGGCCTTCATCTGGTCAAGGCTGCGGATGATCAGGTTGACGTCGTTGGTGAGCCCCCGGGACGTGAAGAAGGTTGCCACCAGCGCCAGCAGCAATCCGGCGACGACGCCGTAACCTACCGCCTCGCGGATCGCATCCTTCTGCCGTTCCACCGCCTCGGTGAATTCGTTGGCCCAGATGTAACCGGTCACCTCGCCATGGCGCTTGATCGGCAGCATGGCATTGAGCACCTGGCCGCGCACCATGCTGCCATAGGCGATCTTCGGATTGCCAGTGTCCAGAACCTCGCGTCCGGGATGGCCGGCCGTGATGCTCTGGCCCACGGTTCCGCCATATTGCTCGCTCGGCCCGTAACTGATGATCGCGTCCAGCTTGCGGGAATAGTAGCCGACGCCGACCCCAGGATCGGCATGGGCGACCTCGTCGGTGATCCGTCTCAGCTTGCCGTTCAGATAGCGCACGGCCGCCGCGCGGTCGGATGTCCCGGAAGGCAGATCGGCAAGCAGGCCGTCGAAACCGCCCGGCCCGAGCTCCTCATCCAGAATATGCGTCAGGGCGAAGAGCTTGTCGGTCTTCTCCGCTGTCAGCGTTTCCTGCCCTTCGTGCTCCAGCATGAAGGATACCAGTGCGATGGGCAGCGCCGCCACGAACAGCGACATCAGGACCAGACGGGTCTTGAGGCTGGGTTTGATGACGAAATTCGCCCGATCGAACCAGGGTTGCAACCGACCATTCCACGCCATGCACCCCTCCGTCGGATCGTCGCGCGTGTTAGCAAGAACCTCGCCATACATAGTGAATTTATGACACCAACGGCAAACTATATTGCCGCATGTGAAAAAATATGCACACGACGTGCAGTTAATTTCACATCTTCGGAATCTAGACTGAAACGCGCCTAGCAAGAATTTGCACACTTAGTGAAATTAATTTCATTTTTTCACTCTATTCGGAATCATTCCAGATCGCATAAAGTTGTATAAGCTGCTGTATTATATACTTTTTCTTCCCCATAGCACGAACTGGCACGATCATTGAATATACATGGTCGTCGCGGTGATCCAAGGCAACACGTTGAAACAATACTGGGGCATCAATGAACGTGCCCCGTTTTCGACAGTGCCTGGACATACCCAGGGAAGGAAGATGCATGAGTAAGGTAAGTTCTCTCTCCAAAGCCGTGGAGGAGATCCCCGACGGAGCCTCCATCATGATTGGAGGCTTCATGGGGGTCGGTTCGCCGCTGAAGCTGATCGACGAACTGATAAGGCAGGGCAAGCACGACCTGACGATCATCGCCAACGACACGGCAAAGCCAGGCTTTGCCATCGGCAAGCTCATTGATGCCAAGGCCGTTTCACGGCTGGTCGCATCCCATATCGGGCTCAATCCCGAGACCCAGAAACAGATGATCGCCGGCGAAATCGAGGTTGAACTCGTTCCGCAGGGAACGCTCGCCGAGCGCATCCGCGCCGGCGGCACCGGCCTCGGCGGAGTGCTGACCAAGACGGGCGTGGGCACGGTCGTTGCAGAAGGCAAGCAGACCATCGACGTGGACGGCGACACCTACCTTCTGGAAAAGCCGCTCATAGCCCAGTTCGCGCTGATCTACGCCTGGCGCGCCGATCATTTCGGCAATCTGCAGTACGAGCTCACCGCCCGCAACTTCAATCCCCCCATGGCCATGGCCGCCGGCACCGTGATCGCCGAGGCCGGAGAGATCGTGCCGGTCGGCGTCATTCCGCCGGACCAGGTGGAAACGGTGAGCGTCATTGTCGACACCCTCGTGGGCCGGGAGGACTGAATCATGAATGCCAAGGAAATCATCGCCCAACGTGTCGCCCAGGAAATGAACGACGGCGACCTGGTGAACCTCGGGATCGGGCTGCCGACGATGGTCGCGAACTATCTGCCGGCCGGCGTCCGCTGCTTCTTCCAGTCGGAAAACGGCATCATCGGCATGCAGCCGCTCGATGGCCCGGGTTCGGCCCTGGACGCACTCACCGATGCCGGCGGCTCGCCCACCAGCGTCATTCCCGGTGCCGCCGCCTTCGACAGCGTCGCCTCCTTCGGCTTCATCCGCGGAGGCCATCTCGACGTGACCGTGCTCGGCGGCATGCAGGTCGATGAGGACGGCATGCTCGCCAACTGGATGATCCCCGGCAAGATGGTGCCCGGCATGGGCGGCGCGATGGATCTGGTGGCCGGCGCAAAACGCGTGATCGTCGCCATGACCCACACCGCCAAGGGCGCACCGAAGATCCTGAAGAAGTGCAACCTGCCGCTGACCGCAGTGCGCCGGATCAGCCTGATTGTCACGGAAATGGCCGTCATCGAACCGACGGCGGAAGGACTCGTGCTGCGTGAGATCTCTCCCGAGGTGACCGTCGACGACGTCAAGGCCGCGACCGAGGCCTCCCTTATCGTCGCCCCGGATATCGGCGTCATGAAACTGGCGGCCTGACACCCGCCCACACAAGATTCTGAGGACAACTGACATGCCTACCGACACCGTACAGTCGGTGGAAACGGATGCCGCTGGCCAATTCGCGGCCGGTGAAGAACAACAGTCGCGCGGTCTGGCGCGACTGGCATTCGGGTTCACCAAACTCGCCGAGAAGTATTTCCCCGACGCTTTCATCTTCGTCATCCTGACGACCATCGTCGTCGCGCTGGCGGATCTCGCCGTAGGCGCCCATCCGCTCGAGATCGCGAGCGGCTTTGGCTCCGGCTTCTGGTCGCTGATCCCCTTCACCCTCCAGATGGCCATGGTCGCGATCACCGGTTTCGTGGTCGCCTCCTCGCCGCCGTGCTCGAAGCTGATCGCAAAGCTCGCCAGCGTGCCGATGACCGGCCCGCAGGCGACCGCCTGGGTCGCCTTCGTCTCGATGGGCGCGTCCTACCTGAACTGGGCGCTCAGCCTCGTCCTCGGCGGCCTTCTGGTCCGGGCGATCGCACGGCGCACCGACCTGCGCATGGACTATCGCTGCGCCAGTGCAGCGGCCTATCTCGGCCTGGGCTCGACCTGGGCGCTCGGCCTCTCGTCTTCCTCGGCCATGCTCCAGGCCAACCCGGCCTCCCTGCCGGCTTCAATCTCGCAGATCAGCGGCGTCATCCCGCTCAGCGAGACGATCTTCCTGTGGCAGTCCGTGGCGCTCTACTTCGTCCTGATGATCTGCTCGGTGGTGGTGTTCTACTTCGCCAGCCCGCGCGGCGCCCAGGTGAAGACCGCGGCCGACCTCGGCGTCGACGTCTTTGACGAGTTCGCCGCCCCGCAGAAGCAGGAACGTCCCGGCGACTGGTTCGAATTCACGCCCGTGCTGCCGATCCTCATCGTGTTGCTGGCCGTCGGCTACTTCTGGAGCGAATTCTCCACCAAGGGCGTGCTCGGCACCGTCTCCAGCCTCAACAACTACAACTTCTTCTTCCTGATGCTGGGCCTGCTGCTGCACAAGAACATCCGCAGCTTCCTGACCGCGGTCACCAAGGCCGTGCCGACCACGACGGGCGTGATCATCCAGTTCCCGTTCTACGGCGCGATCGCGGCCATGCTCACTCATGTCGCGGGCTCCGACGGTGTCACAATCTCGCACCATCTGTCGGCCCTCTTCGTGAGCATCGCCAACGAGGATGTCTTCCCGATCGTCATCGGCATCTATTCCGCGATCCTCGGCTTCCTCGTCCCCTCGGGCGGCGGCAAGTGGATCATCGAGGCACCCTACGTGCTGCAGGCCGCCAAGGACATCCACGCCCACATGGGCTGGGCCGTCCAGGTCTACAACGCCGCCGAAGCCTTGCCGAACCTGATCAACCCGTTCTGGATGCTGCCGCTGCTCGGCATCGTCAAGCTGCAGGCGAAGGACATCGTCGGCTTCACGTTCACCCAGTTGCTGGTGAGCGCCCCGATCGTCTTCTTCCTGCTGTGGTTCTTCGGAGAAACCCTGGCAGGCTGAAAAATCCCGCGAGACAAGCGGGGACGGTCACCGCCCCCGCCACCCATCAGTTCTTGAAGCCCGTTCGCACCCCTGACATCACCTCGAAGAAGGCACCAGGGTGCGTCGGACCTCCCAACAGGAGACCTACCATGAGTTCCATCGTCATCGCCGGAGCGGTACGCACCCCCGTCGGCTCCTTCAACGGTTCGCTCGCCTCCCAGTCGGCCCACAGCCTCGGCGAACTCGTGATCCGGGAAGTGCTGAACCGGGCGAAGACGCAGGCGGAGGACGTGGACGAGGTGATCCTCGGCCAGATCCTCACCGCCGGCCAGGGCCAGAACCCCGCCCGTCAGGCAGCCATCAACGCAGGTATCCCCAACAAGAAAACCGCTCTGTCGATCAACCAGCTTTGCGGCTCGGGCCTGCGCGCCGTCGCCCTCGGCATGCAGGCGATCCAGAATGGCGACGCGGACATCATCATCGCCGGCGGCCAGGAGAGCATGAGCCAGGCTCCGCATTGCGCCCACTTGCGCTCCGGCACCAAGATGGGCGGGCTCGAGCTGGTGGACACCATGCTGCGCGACGGCCTTACCGATGCCTTCCACGGCTATCACATGGGCGTGACAGCGGAGAACATCGCCTTCCAGTACGGCATCACCCGTGAAGCCCAGGACGAATTTGCCGCCTCATCGCAGCAGAAGGCCGAAGCCGCGATGAAGGCCGGACGCTTCGCCGACGAAATCGTCCCCGTGACGATCAAGTCGCGCAAGGGCGAGACCGTCGTCGACACGGACGAGTTCCCGCGTGCCGGCGTGACGGCGGAAGCGTTGGGCAAGCTGCGTCCGGCCTTCTCCAAGGAAGGCACCGTGACCGCGGGCAACGCCTCGGGCATCAACGACGGCGCCGCCGCCACAGTGCTCATGAGCGAAGAGGCCGCCAAGGCCCGCGGCGTAATCCCGCTTGCCCGCATCGTCTCCTGGGCGACGCGCGGCGTCGATCCCAAGATCATGGGCACCGGCCCAATCCCGGCTTCCAAGGCCGCGCTGGAGAAGGCCGGATGGAGCGTCGGCGACCTCGACCTCATCGAGGCCAACGAGGCTTTCGCGGCACAGGCCATCGCGGTCAATCGCGAACTGGGTTGGGACATCTCCAAGGTCAACGTCAACGGCGGCGCGATCGCACTCGGCCACCCGGTCGGCGCTTCCGGCGCCCGCATCCTCGTGACCCTGCTCCACGAGATGCAGCGCCGCGACGCTAAGAAGGGGCTCGCCACGCTGTGCATCGGCGGCGGCATGGGCATCGCCATGTGCCTGCAGCGGCCGTAACCGCGACGCGGATCCGGGGCAGCAATTCACGATGCGACAAACCGCCCCGGCTTCCATTCAAAATGCTTATACCCCACCTGAATAAACGAAATATACAAAAAGAATAACTTTCGGTACGATCCTTAATGCAATGATGAATGCAAATAATACCTCTCCGGAAGCGTTATTGTTTCCATCATTTCGCGTGGATCAAACCTATGATGCCCCCTCTCCTGCCGATCGGGGGTGTCTGCAGGCGGGTGCCGCACTCTGCGGTACCCGCCAACCTTCTTGATCAGATCAACCATCCCTTGAGGCGCTGCCATGCGAGCCAATCTGGTTCTTGTCGTAAACTGCGGGTCCTCCTCCCTGAAATGCGCAGTTTTTTCTCCCGCCGACGCGGATCCGCGCATACGCGGTCTGGCCGAGTGCATTGGAACGCGGGAAGCCCGCCTGACCATCAAGAGCGGCGACAAGCACACCGAGATCGCCATGCCCAACGGTGTCCACCGGGACGCGCTTGAGCACTTCCTGACCGCATTGAGAGAACAGGGCCTGCTGGAAGCCATTGGTGCCGTTGGCCATCGTGTCGTCCACGGCGGTGAAACCTTCAAGACATCGACCCTGATCACCCCGACCGTGCTTTCCGACATCGAGGCATGCAGCTCGCTGGCGCCGCTTCACAATCCGGCGAACCTGGCCGGCATCTACGGTGCGATGAAGGCTTTGCCGGACCTGCCGCAGATCGCGGTCTTCGACACCGCGTTCCACCAGACGATGGAACCCGAAGCCTATCTTTATGGCCTGCCGCGCGGGCTCTACCGTGAACTCGGCGTGCGCCGCTACGGCTTCCATGGCATCTCCCATTGCTATGTCGCCACCGAAGCCCTGCGCCTGCTTGCCCTGCCCCGCGAAGACCATTGCCTTGTCATCGCCCACCTCGGCAACGGGGCATCCGCGACAGCGGTTCTCAACGGCAAGGTGATGGACACGACCATGGGCATGACGCCGCTCGAAGGCCTGATCATGGGAACGCGGTCCGGCGACGTGGACTTCGGCGCGCTCGCGCATGTGGCACGGCGACGCGGGCTGGACGTCACCGAACTGGAACACATGCTGAACCGCGACAGCGGGCTGCTTGGCCTTTCCGAACTTTCCAGCGACTGTCGGGAACTTGAAGCCGCAGCCGCAGCCGGACACGAAGGTGCACGCACGGCGCTCTCGGTCTTCGCCCATTCCATCGCGCGCCATGTGGGCGGACTGGCGATGTCGCTTCCCCGACTGGACGCGCTTGTTTTCACCGGCGGAATAGGGGAAAACTCTGTCAAGGTGCGCTCCGACGTGGTCAGCCGTCTCGCAGCCCTCGGCCTTCGCGAAGACTGTGCTGCCAATTCCGCCGTCCAGCACCGCGGCCCCCGCGTGATCGGACGCGGCCCGGGCGGCGTCGTTGCCGTCATCCCGACCAACGAAGAACGAATGATCGCACTCGACACCTTCACCCTGACGGGACTAGCTCCCAGGCCGGTCGAGGAAGCTAAGGCTATGGTTCAATGAGTAACTTTCCAAAGGGGCGTGCCCTGTTTGTGGTTCCCACGCTCGCCGAGGATCCGATATCGGATATCGCCCGCGCACTGGGTCTGCTGTTTTCCGAGGCGGGGCACAAGGTCGGTCACGTGAAGCCGGTGGCTGAAGCGGGCGTTGCGGCGGACGAGATCGCAGGCCCCTTCGTTTCACGGCGCAACGCTGAACTGATGATCCGGCAGGACCGCACCGCCGATCTGCTGGACGAAGTTGTCGGCATTGTTGTCGCGGCCAGAGGCGACCGGGAATTCATGATCGTGGAGGGCGTCGCGCCGCTTCCCGGCCATTCGCTGCTCGATGACCTGAACTATGCCATGGCGCGCGGCCTGAGCTGCGACGTCATTCCCTACGTGAGCGGCGATACCGCCGATCCGCAGGATGTGATCGACAGGATCGAAGACGTCCTTCACGGCATCCGGCGCTCTCGTGGCCGCAGCCCGATCCGGGTTATTGTCGGAGCGCCCGCAGATCCGGAACGAGCCGGACTCCTGCGCGCGCTGATCGACGAGCGGGCTTTCGCCTGCCCTTGCGATCTGATCGAAACCACGGAGCCCGCCACCTCCACGCCATTCCCGCCTGCGCGTATCGAACGGCTGGCCGACGGCATGCGCGACTGGTTTCCCGAGCTTTCCCGCGACCCGCGCCTGCGCCGCCTGACACCGCCGCTCTTCCGGTACCGGATGGTGGAGATGGCCCGGAAGGCGAACAAGCGGATCGTGCTGCCGGAAGGCGACGAACCGCGCACGCTCCAGGCGGCAGCCATCTGCGCCGAGAAGGGCATCGCCCGCTGCGTGCTGCTGGGCCAGCCCGAAGAGGTGCGCGCAAGCGCCGAAGCCATCGGCGTGACGCTGCCCGACACCATCGAGATCCTCAACCCGGCCGACCTGCGCCCGCGTTACATCGAGCCGATGGTCGCCCTGCGCAAGAACAAGGGGCTGACGCCGGAACAGGCGGACGAAGCATTGCGCGACCGGGTCGTTCTCGGCACCATGATGCTTGCCGAGGATGACGTGGACGGGCTTGTTTCCGGCGCGGTTCACACCACCGCCAACACGGTGCGCCCGGCCCTACAGCTGATCAAGACCCGCCCGGGCGCGAGCCTCGTCTCCAGCGTCTTCTTCATGCTGATGCCGGAAGAGGTGTTCGTCTATGGCGACTGCGCCGTCAACCCGGACCCGAACGCCGAGCAACTGGCCGAGATCGCCGTCCAGACCGCCGACACCGCCATCACCTTCGGCATCGACCCGAAGATCGCGATGATCTCCTACTCCACCGGCGATTCCGGCCAGGGCGCGGACGTGGACAAGGTGAAGGCGGCGACCGCCCGCGTCCGCGAGCTTCGTCCCGACCTGACCATCGACGGACCGCTGCAATACGATGCCGCGAGCGTTGAAAGCGTCGGCCGCACCAAGGCGCCGGGCAGCACGGTCGCGGGGCGGGCGAATGTCTTCATTTTCCCCGACCTCAACACCGGCAACACGACCTACAAGGCCGTGCAGCGCTCCGCCGGCGTCGTCAGCATCGGCCCGATGCTCCAGGGCCTGCGCAAGCCCGTGAACGATCTGTCCCGGGGCTCGCTGGTCGACGACATCGTCTACACCATCGTGCTGACGGCCATTCAGGCAATGTCTTCGCAGCAGGACGAAGCCGGCCTGACACGCACGGCGGCCGAATAGGCCGGCACGCGCCGGCGGGCATTATCCGCCGCAGGATCCGTAACCGCTCGAGACATCATCCGGCCCAACCGCCGGATGATGTCTCGTCATTTCCGTCATCGCCCGGCATTGACCACTTGCAGCGCGACCTCCCGAAGGCCGCCGGACCGGCACACCTGCCCTGCCCTGAAACAGGTTCGGACACACCTGTACGGTCTTCCGCAATAGCCCCCAGCTCAAATTTTGGACACACACGTCGGGCAATGCGCGCGCCAGATGGCAAGGATCATCACCTTGAAATTCAAACGGATTCGAGGCGAACGCGTGTCGCTTTCCAGGATCGCGGTTTGAGTTGGCGCGCAATGCGGCAGACATCGCACACAAGCTTTGCTTGTAACTGGTATACCAGTCGTCCAGTATATCGGAATGGCAGATACCTTCGAATTCGAAAGTGACCGCGCCTACGGCCGCATCGTCGAACTGATCTTCGGCGGTGCCGTCGATCCGGCCAAGCCGCTGTCCGAGCGCAAGCTTTCGGAGCGCCTCGGCATTGGGCGCATGCCGGTGCGCGAGGCACTGCGCAAGCTCGAGCGCGAGGGCGTGGTGGAGGTGAAGCCCGCCCGGGGCACCTTCATCCGTACCGTCTCCGCCGACGACCTGACCGAAGTCTACGAACTGCGTGAATCGCTGGAATGCCTCGCAACGCGCCGCGCCGCCATGCGCGGCCCCTCGCCGGCGCTGGCGAACTGCGGCGCCCGGCTGCGCGTCATGGGCCGCGATCCGTCCGCCTTCACCTCCCGCGAGATCGATGATGTCGGAACCGAGTTCCACGACGCATTGATCGAGAGTGCCGGCAGCACGCCGCTTGAGGAAATGGTGCGCTTCATGCGCATGCGTTTCCGCCTCGCCTTTCACCTGCCGCGCTATTTCGCGCACGAGCTGGTAGCGGAGATCCTTCTCGAACACATCGCCCTCTTCGAGGCGATCGCGAACCGCTCACCGGATACGGCGGAAGACCTGATGCGCGCCCATCTCCGCCGGGGCCTTCAGATCCGCCTCGACCTCGACCGTTCTTCCCCAAACCTCCAAAAACTCACCTCCAGGCCAAAGGAAAACATCGAATGAAGAACGTAGTGTTGCGTTCCTTGCTCGTCGGCGCCGTCTCTCTCGGTGCTCTCGGGGGCGCTGCCGTTGCCGGCACCCTCGACAACGTGAAGCAAGCGGGCGTCCTCAAATGCGCAGTCAACGGCAGCCGGCCGGGCTTCTCCTCCGTGGACAGCGAAGGCAACTGGCACGGCCTCGACGTCGATACCTGCCGCGCTGTCGCAGCCGCCGTTCTTGGTGATGCCGGCAAGGTCCAGTTCCTGAAGACCAACAACCAGACCCGTCTGACCGCGCTTCAGACCGGCGAGGTCGACATGACCGCCGCCAACACCACATGGACGCGGGCCCGCGACACCGATCTCGGCCTCGACTTCATCGCCCCCACCTTCTACGACGGCCAGGCCTTCATGGTTTCCAAGGAGCTCGGCGTGGAAAGCGTCGACGATCTCGACGGTGCCAGCGTCTGCGTGCGTCCCGGCTCCACGTCCGAGCGCGTCGTCTCCGACATACAGAAGAAGAAGGGCATCGAGCTCAAGCTCGTCGTCATCGAGGATCAGAAGGAGGTCAACACCGCCTTCTTCGGCGGCCGTTGCGACGCGATGGTTCAGTCCTCCTCCGCGCTGTCGTCGACCCGCGCGGCCGTCGCTGACAACCCGGACGACTACGTCATCCTGCCCCAGCGCTTCGGCAAGGATCCCGAAGGCCCGATCGTGCGCCAGGACGATGCCCAGTGGCGCGATATCGTCCAGTGGACCGTTTTCGCGCTCTTCCAGGCGGAAGAAAGCGGCGTCACGTCGGCGAATGTCGACGAGATGAAGGCCGACAGCAAGGATGCCACCATCCGCCGCCTGCTCGGCGTGGAAACCTCCGGCGGCAAGGGCCTCGGCCTTGCGCCCGACTGGGCCTATCAGGTCATCAAGCAGGTCGGCAATTACGGTGAGGTCTTCGACCGCAACGTCGGCAAGGATTCCGCCCTCAAGCTGGAACGCGCGCTGAACGCGCAGTACAGCGACGGTGGCATGATCTACGCCCCGCCGTTGTGAGCCCGGGCTGACACGGAACACCATGTCCATCTTCAGGAAAAAAGCCACGGCGGGGGACGCAGCTCCCCCGCCGCCGCGCCGCCGGCTTTCGCCGCGGGCCATCTTCTGGCAGGCGGCGCTACTGGTTGCGCTGGCGGCAATCGCCGCCTGGCTGGTGATGAACGCAAGAGCCGCGCTCGATGCGCGCGGCATGACCTCGGGGCTCGGCTTCCTGTTCGACCAGGCGCAATTCTCGCTGGGCGAGGCGTTCTTCGTCTTTCATCCGGGCGAGACCTACCTGACCGCCTTCGCCGTCGGCCTCGGCAACACGGTGATGGTCTCGGTCGTCTCCATCATCACCGCCTCGCTTCTCGGAACGCTGGTCGGTCTTGCGCGCCTGTCGCGCAACGGGCTGGCAAGCGGCCTCGCCCAGGCCTACGTCTACGCCTTCCGCAACACGCCGCAGCTCGTCCAGATCGTGTTCTGGTACAGCTTCTTCACGCTGCTGCCGCATGCCCGCGATTCATGGTCCATCGGCGAATTGATCTTCGCCTCCAACCGCGGCGTGGCGCTGCCCGCGCCTGAAAACGGCGCGGTCTTCGCGCAGGCTGCCGCGGCCGGCTTCGTCGGTTTCCTCGTCGCCTGGGGCGTGTCGATCCTCGTTGAACGTCGCCGGCGCCGCACCGGCCTGCGCTGGAAGCCGCTGCGCCTCGTGCAGCTGGCGCTGATCCTTGCGCCCGCGCTCGTCGTTTGGGCGGCCGCCGGTGCGCCCGCCGACTGGTCCGTTCCCCATCTCAAGGGCTTCAACTTCAAGGGTGGCGCGACGCTTTCGCCGGAATTCCTTGCGATCTATTTCGGCCTTTCCTTCTACATCGCGGCCTATATCGCGGAGATCGTGCGCGCCGGCATCGGTAGTGTCGACTTCGGCCAGTTCGAGGCGGCCAACACCATCGGACTGTCGAAGGGTGACATCTACCGCCGCATCGTCGCTCCGCAGGCGCTGCGGGTCATCATCCCGCCGCTCGCCGCCCAGTATGTGAGCCTGTTGAAGAACTCCTCGCTCGGCGTCGCCATCGGCTATCCGGACCTCTTCTCCATCTCCAACACCATGCTCACCTATTCCGGCCGCACCATTGAGGTGCTGTGCATCATGGCGGCGGTCTACCTCGTCATGGCGCTGGCGATCGGCGCGGTCTCCAACGCCGCCAACCGCTATTTCGCGATCCCGGGGCGCACGTCATGAGCGCGGCCATCGGTTCCTACGCCACCATCGGCAAAGACGCCCCGCGCCGGCCCGCGCCACACGGAGCCGGACGTCTGGCGCAACTGAAGGCGCGCTATTTCGCGACGCCCGGCACAAGCCTCCTCACCATCGTGCTTGGCCTCATGACAGTCTGGGCGGTTGTCTCCTTCGTGCGCTGGGGCATCATTGACGCGGTCTGGTACGACCCGACCGCCGAGGCCTGCCGGACGGCAAGCGGCGCCTGCTGGGCGGTGATCACGGAGAAATACCGGGTCATCCTGCTCGGTACCTATCCTTATGACGAGCAATGGCGCAGTGCGCTCATCATCGCGATCTGGGTGGTCTGGGCGGTGCTCACCGCCTTCCGGCTGTTTCCGCTTCGCCTCAGGCTCGCCGGCTGGCTCGCGGTGTTCGCTGTCACGCTCGTGCTGATGCGCGGCGGCGTGTTCGGGCTTTCCTACATCGGCACTGATGCGTGGGGCGGCCTCCCGCTGACCTTCCTTGTCTTCGGCGGAACCATCGCCTTCGGCATACCGCTCGCCATCCTGCTGGCGCTCGGCCGGCGCTCCGTATTCCCCGTCGTGCGCTTCGTCTCCATCGCCACCATCGAGGGCGTGCGCGGCATTCCGCTGCTGGTCGTGCTCTTCTTCGGCACGCTGATCCTGCCGCTGTTCCTGCCGCCGCAGTTGGACGTCGACAAGCTGGTGCGCGCGGAGATCGGCATGGTGATCTTCTTCGCGGCCTATGCGGCGGAGGTGATCCGAGGCGGATTGCAGGCAGTCGCCGACGGTCAGGACGAGGCTGCGAAGGCGCTCGGCATGGGCTACTGGCTGAGGATGCGCAAGATCGTGCTGCCGCAGGCGATCGCCATCGCCATCCCCGCGCTCTTCAACGACATCATCCGCGCGTTCAAGAACACGACCTACTTCGCAATTCTGGGGCTTTTCGACGTGCTCGGCGCCACCAAGGTCGCGCTCGATGACCCCGCATGGGTGCGCTACGGGCTGGAGGGCTATCTCTTCGTGTTCCTGCTCTACTTCCTGATCTGCTCCGGCCTGTCGCTCTACGGCCGCTCGCTGGAGCAGGACCACGCCCGGCGCACGCGGAGGGCCGAACAGTGACCGGCAACGAAGACGCCCCGGCGAACCTGGTCGTTTCGCTCGACCGGCTCAACAAGTGGTACGGCGACCATCACGTGCTGCGCGACGTCTCGCTGGGCCTCGCCCATGGCGAGAGGATCGTCCTGTGCGGACCGTCAGGCTCAGGCAAGTCGACGCTGCTCCGCTGCGTGAACGGGCTGGAGCGCTTCCAGGAAGGCACTCTCACGGTCTGCGGCACGACGATGGACGGCAAACCGGCCTCGCTCACCGAAATCCGCCGACGCACGGGCATGGTGTTCCAGCACTTCAACCTGTTCCCGCATCTCAGCGTGCTCGACAACCTTACCATCGGCCCGGTCTATGCGCGCGGCGAACCCGAGGCGGCCGCGATCGCGCGTGCCCGGGAGCTGCTGGAACGCGTCCGCCTGTCCGACCAGGCGGCGAAATTTCCCGGCCAGCTTTCCGGCGGCCAGCGCCAGCGTGTGGCGATCGCCCGCTCGCTGATGCTGACCCCCGATGTCATGCTCTTCGACGAGCCGACCTCGGCGCTCGATCCGGAGATGATCCAGGAAGTCCTCGACGTCATGGAAGAGCTTGCCCGCGACGGCCAGTCGATGATCGTGGTCACCCACGAGATGGGCTTTGCCCGGCGCGTCGCCGATCTCGTCGTCTTCATGGACCAGGGCGAGATCATCGAGGCGGCCCCGCCGGAAGACTTCTTCGCCAACCCCGCCACCGATCGCGCCCGCGATTTCCTCGGCAAGATTTCAACTTCGGTGTGAGCGCGCCGGGGCGGCTCTTCATCCCGTGCGTCCGATCTGCACACTTTCGTATTTCCGGCACGGGCCCGATCGACAGGCCCGGCGCAAATGATCCAAGGAAGCATCATGACGTCCGCCATCGAGATCGACCTCGTCTCCGATACCACCACACGCCCCAGCGCCGACATGCTGACGCGCATGGCCTCCGCCCCCGTTGGGGACGAGCAGAAGAACGAGGATCCGACCACCCTCGCGCTCAACGAGGAAGTGGCCGGGCTTCTGGGCATGGAGGCGGCCGTGTTCCTGCCATCGGGCACCATGTGCAACCAGATCTCATTCCTCGTGCATTGTCGGCCGGGCGACGAGATCATTGCCGCCGAAAACGCCCATGTGGTCGCCTCTGAGGGCGCCGGGGCGGCGGCGCTGGCTGGCGCGCAGATGCGACCGATCGCGACGCCGACGGGCATATTCGAGGCAGCCGACGTGCTGGCCGCACTGCGCGCTCCGCGCATGCGCAGCCCGCGCTCCAGTGTGGTCTCGGTGGAGCAGACGTCCAATCGCGGCGGCGGTCTGGTGTGGCCGGTCGAAACCCTCGCGGCCCTCGTCGAAGCCGCCCACGCAAACGGCCTTGCCGCCCACATGGATGGCGCGCGCCTCATGAATGCGGCCGTAGCTGCGGACACACCTGCGAAAACCTTTGCTCGGGGCTTCGACAGCGCCTGGATCGACCTGTCCAAAGGTCTCGGCTGCCCGGTCGGCGCGGTTCTCGCGGGATCTAAGGATTTCATCGCGGCGGCGTGGGGCTGGAAGCACCGGCTTGGCGGGGCGCTGCGGCAGTCGGGCGTGCTGGCGGCCGCCGGTCTCTATGCGCTTGAGCACAATGTCGAGCGGATGGCCGAAGACCACGCCAATGCGAAGCTTTTCGCCGACCTGGTGACCGGGTTGCCGCACGTCACCGTCTCTCCGCGCGAAGTGATGACCAACATCCTGTTCCTGGAACTCGACGGCCCGCTGACCTCCGGCGAGATCGTCAAGGCGCTTGCCGAACGCGGCGTGCGCATCGGTGCGGAATCGGACAAGCGCATGCGCGTCGTCACCCACCTCGATGCCAGCGAGGCGGACGTGCGCAAGGCCGCTGAGGTATTCACCCGTGTGATCGAGGGGCTTGTCTGAAACCTCAAGCGGCGCGAAATCACGGCAAGTCCTGAGCTGAAACGGTTATCGGTGCGGAGCCCGGTCGTTCGCGCGAGAGCGATATCAGGAAACGCTCTCGCGCACGAAGGCGGCAATGTCGGACGCGGGCCGTGCCCCGGTCAGACGGGCGACCTCCCGGCCTCGATGCCACAGGATGAGGAGCGGAATGCCCCGGATCCCGAGCCGCTGCGAAACGGCGGGAAAGTCTTCCGTGTTGATCTTTGCAAACCGCACCTGGGGTCCGACGGCCTGAGCCGCCTTGGCGAATTCCGGCGCCATCATCCGGCATGGACCGCACCAGGGCGCCCAATAGTCGACGACGAGAGGCAATTCATCGGTCCGTGTGGCCTTGTCGTGCGCGCGCGCGTCCAACTCCAGCACCTTGCCTGAGGCCAGCCGCGCGCCGCAGGTCCCGCACTTGGGACCAGCAGCGAGCCGGGCGAGCGGAATCCGGTTGGTCTGCCCGCACTCGGCGCATACCAGTTTGACCGCGTCTTCCATTGGGACCCCCAATAATATTCACATCCACGAATATCTAGAGATCGCCGGGCGCCCGTACAAGGCCTGCCGGCGCGCTTGTGCCACCCTCCACGCCGCCGAAATTCGGGGCACGGCGAAGAAGGCGGCCACGCGGCATCTCGGCCCTCTCAGGCGTTTCTGACACCGAGGCGCGACGGTTTCTCTTCCGTTTTGCCGGCGAAATAGTTCGCGATCAGCGCACCCGATATATTGTGCCAAACGCTGAAGATCGCGCTTGGCACGGCCGCGGCCGGCGAGAAGTGAGCGCTGGCAAGCGCCGCGCCCAGGCCTGAGTTCTGCATTCCGACCTCGATCGCGATCGCCTTGCGCTTGGCGAGAGACAACCCGAAGGTGCGCGCCGCAAAGAAACCGAGCATGTAGCCAAGGCCGTTGTGCAGCACCACGACCGCAAAGATCATCAATCCGGATTCCACGATCTTGCCCTTGGAGACGGCAACAACGGCGGCGACGATCAGCACGATGCCCGCGACGCTGACCAGCGGCAGCGCCGGAACGGCAGCAGCGACCAGCCTCGGCGCAAGCTTTTGCAGGATGAAGCCCAGCGCCAGCGGCGCCAGCACGATCTTGACGATCGACAGGAACATGGCCCCGGCATCCACCGGCAGGTACTGGCTGGCGAACGTGTAGACGAGGAACGGCGTCACGAAGGGAGCGAGCACCGTCGTCACGCTGGTGCATGCGACGGAAAGCGCGAGATCTCCCTTGGAGAGATAGGTCATGACGTTCGACGACGTGCCACCCGGGCAACAGCCGACGAGAATGACCCCGGCGGCGACTTCCGGGCTCATCGGGATGACGCTCGTCAGCGCCACCGCGATGAGCGGCATGATCAGGAATTGCGAGACGACACCAATGCCGACCTCGAAGGGCCGGCGCAGGACCTCGGCGAAATCGCGGCCCGAAAGCGTCAGGCCCATGCCGAACATGATGAGCGCCAGCAACGGCACGATCCAGGGTACCAGAAGCTTGAAGAGGTCGGGCAGAAAGAAGCCGAGCAAGGCGAACAGAATGGTCCAGAGTGCAAAGGTTCGCCCGACGAAGGCGGAGATGGAAGCCAGGATTTTCACACGGAAATCCTCCCGATGACTTTTCTTGATGAATGGAAACGAAAGCCCACCACGATGCGCAGTCGATTGAACCGGCCCCCGGATCAGCAGTCGTGGATCACAGGATTTTCGGTATAGACGAACTAATCACTCGTGTTTAGGGGGCATTTTGTAAAGATCGACAATATCGCGGGGATGAAATGGTGTTTTTGGTCGCACCCAGTCAATTCCTTACCGTTATTTCTGCTTGACGGCGTCGCGCGCCGCGCGCGCCAAGCGTTCGCACGTCATGTGTCTGCGCAACTGCCAATTCCGTAGTCTCTTTCGGGCACTGCCTTCATTTTGAGCAATCGCGCAGTTTCCCCTTATGCGAATTTTAACGATGAAAACGTTAGGCAAGATACCATGAGCGGGCCAACGGCCTTGGCGAGGCAAGTGCGATGCGTCGAATTCGTCTGAGACCAGAGATACCAGGCGGGCCGGGCCTGGTGGCCGCAACCTGCCTGGTAACGGCGCCCCTTTGGGCTGCGGCTGCAAACGCGGCCGCTACGGCGCCCGGCCCTGCCATGTCATCGGCCGCGTCCGGACCTGGCGATCTCAACGACCTTGTCGATCGTGTCACCCGGCTGGAAGCCTACAGCCGTCACCTCGACTTCATCTGGCTGCTGATCGCAGCCGCTCTCGTCTTGTTGATGCAGGTCGGCTTCATGCTGCTGGAAGCCGGCATGGTGCGGTCCAAGAACTCGGTCAACGTCGCCCAGAAGAACATGCTCGACTTCGTGTTCTCGGTGATCATGTTCGCCGCCGTGGGGTTCATGTTCGCCTTTGGCGCGAGCAACGGCCACTGGCTGGGCATCGATTACCGCTTCTTCATGCTGCACGGGCTCGATGAGTGGGGCCTCGGCTTCTTCGCCTTTCAGGTGATGTTCTGCGGCACGGCGGCGACGATCGTTTCCGGAGCGGTGGCCGAACGCATGCCGCTGACCGCCTATATTCTCTGTTCGATGCTGATTGCCGGCCTCGTCTATCCCATCTTCGTGCACTGGGCCTGGGGCGGCGCGCTTATCGCGAACGCCTCCGCCTTTCTGGGCAATATGGGCTTCATCGACTTCGCCGGATCCACGGTGGTGCATTCCACAGGCGCATGGATCGCGCTGGCCGCCTGCATCGTCATCGGCCCGCGCATCGGACGATTTGCGGCGGACGGCTCCCCGATCCGCATCCAGGGTCACAGCCCCGTTCTGGCCACCGCCGGCGCCTTCCTGCTTTTCGTCGGCTGGATCGGCTTCAACGGCGGCTCAACGGCGGCGGCTGTTCCCGCGATCGCGCATATCATCGCCAATACGGTCCTCGCGGCCGGTACGGGTGGTGTGGCGGGATATCTGGAAGGACAGCGCCAGGACGGGCTCATCTATCCCGAAAAGGCCTTTTCCGGCATGGTCGGCGGGTTGGTGGCGGTCACCGCCGGTTGCATGGTGCTCACGCCCGCCGGCGCGCTTCTCGTCGGTGCTCTTGGCGGGTTTGCGGCCGTCTGGGCAAACAGGTTCATGGAGACGCGGCTGAAGATCGACGACGCCGTCGGTGCGGTTGGCGTCCATGGCGCGGCCGGCGTGGTGGGAACGCTGGCGCCGGCGATCCTGGCTCCGGTCGCCAACCTTCCCGCAGGTTCCCGGCTGGACCAGCTCGGCGTTCAGGCGCTGGGGGTGGGGATCAACTTCACCTGGGCCTTCAGTATCGGCCTGGTCTTCTTCTGGGCGCTCGGAAAAGTCATGCGTGTGCGTGTCGATGACGCCGGCGAGATCAAGGGGCTCAACGAAGCCGAACACAATACCCGCTTCGGCATCGGCCACGTGGAGGAAGCCTACTCCCAGTTGATCGGCGGCACGACCGACTTGTCGCTTCGCCTGCCGGTCATTCCCGGCGACGAGGCGGAACGTCTGTCGGCACTCTTCAACCAGCTCATGGATTCCATCCAGAACGAAGAACTCGCGCGCAACTACGCGGTCGAGAAGAAGCGTTCCCAGGAAGAAGCCGAACGCTTGACTGCGCTTGCCAATTCCACTTTCGAGGCCATTGTCATCACCATCGATGACAAGGTCGTCGATGGCAACGCGGCGCTGGAAGAGCTGCTCGGCCACCCCCTCGAAAGCCTGAAGGGTGTTGGCGCACAGACCCTTTTCCTGTCGGTGCAGGGCGACGAGGAACCCGCTTCCGCAGAAGAGGCAGGCAGCCCTCGCGAAATGTTGGCAGTCAATGCCGACGGCCAGCGCATTCCGGTCGAAGTGCGCACCCGCGAGATCGTCTATCGCGGCGAGCACACGCGCGTTTCCGCGGTGGTCGACCTTCGCGAACGCAAGAAGGCGGAGGAGCGCATCCGCCATCTCGCCCAGCACGATCCCCTGACGGACCTGCCCAACCGTGCGGTCTTCACCGACCGCCTGGAAGCGCGGCTGGCTACGCTGGACAATACCGCGAGCCTGACCGCTGTGCTTCTTGTCGACCTCGACCGCTTCAAGGACATCAACGACCTGCACGGGCATCCGGTCGGCGACACGGTCATCCAGGTCACCGCCGAACGCATGCGCAAGGCGGTGCGCAGCGGCGACACGGTATCGCGGCTCGGCGGCGACGAATTCGCCGTGATCCAGGCCGATATCGGCTTCGCCAATCAGGCCGCCGACCTCGCCCACCGTCTGTTGCAGATCCTGGCCAAGCCGATCGATTGCGGCAACGGGCTCGTCGTCCGCGCCGGCGCCAGCATCGGTGTCGCTGTTGCCCCCACCAACGGCAGAACCGGAGACACCCTGATCTCGCGCGCCGACACAGCCCTCTACAAGGCGAAGAGTATGGGCAGGGGCGCCTATTGTACCTTCGAGGAGGGCATGGACGCCGCGATGAAGGTGCGCCGGGAGCTGGAGGCCGATCTCGCTGTCGCCATCGAGCGCGACGAGTTCGAACTGTACTTCCAGCCCCGCATGGCGGTCGCTGACGGCTCCCTCGCCGGCTATGAGGCCCTGATCCGCTGGCACCACCCGACCCGGGGGCTCGTGAGCCCGACGGATTTCATCCCTGTCGCGGAGCATTCCGGCCAGATCGTGCAGATCGGAAAATGGGTGCTGATCAACGCCTGCCGGATCACCAAGCAGGATTTCGGCGAACGGCATGTGTCGGTCAACGTCTCCCCTCTGCAGTTCCGCGACAAGGCCTTCGTCGATACGGTCGAGGAGGCGTTGAAAGGCAGCGGACTGGATGCGGAGAAGCTTGAAATCGAAATCACGGAGAATGTCGTCATTGATGACGACGCCCGCGCACTCACCATCCTGAAGGCGTTGAAGCGGCTTGGCGTGCGGATCGCGCTTGACGATTTCGGCACCGGCTATTCCGCACTCGGCTATCTGAGCCGCTTCCCCTTCGACGCCATCAAGATCGATCGTTCCTTCATCGCCGGGCTTCAGACCAGCGACAACGCCATGGCGATTGTGCAGACCATCCTCAAACTGGGCAGAGCGCTCGGCATGCGGCTGGTGGCGGAGGGAGTGGAAACGAGTTCGCAGCTTCGCCTTCTGGTCGCCGAAGGCTGCGACGAGGTGCAGGGCTACCTGATCGGCAAACCGACGCCCAGAAAGATCGTCCCCACCGGTGCCCCGCCCATCGCCCTCAAGACGGTTGCGGCAGCCTCCGCGGGAACCAAGGAGATCCGCCGCTTGAGCGAACTGGCGGAACAGATGCGCGACGTTCCCCTGACTGCGGACGATGACGTCACCGCGAAGAAATGACCGCCCGGTGCGCCCTGGCGGACGGCATGGCCCTCGTCTCCCGGTCGAGCCGTGGCTCGGCTCCCGCGTCTTGCCCCTGCCTTGCCGGCGGGACTCGCGCGTTTGACGACCTCATGCGCCGATTGACATGAAACATGAATCATGCGTCATATAATTGCTCGAAGCGCGTGATGTGACGTCCTGGGAGGTTTCGGTCGGCCAACCCGCAGTGGCCTGACGGGAACCCACTGAGGAAAACGGTCTGGACGCGCTCCGCCTGCGGAGGGGGAAGTGGAAGAGGAGCCATTTCCGCACAAGGGAAAGACGAGTACCGACGGCGCCCGATGACGGCAAACACCGCATCCCCACTGCCGCGACGACCGGGAGGAGACAGGTCATGAACCGTGCATTCAATTGGGCCGGCCGTCGCGCCGGCTTGGCCGCCAGCATGGCAGCCGGCATCGCCCTTCTTGCCGCCGGCATCGCCCCGGCAGCGGCCGAGGACATCACCATCGCCCATGTCTACGGCAAGACCGGCGCGCTGGAGGCCTATGCCAAGCAGTCCCATACCGGGCTGATGATGGGCCTCGAATACGCCACCGACGGCAGCATGGAGGTCGATGGCAACAAGCTCGTCGTCATCGAAAAGGACACCCAGCTGAAGCCCGACGTCGGCCGCGCCGCGCTGGCCGAAGCCTATGGTGACGACGATGCCGCCATCGCGGTCGGCCCGGTATCTTCCGGCGTCGCGCTCGCCATGCTTCCGGTCGCCGAGGAATACGGCAAGATCCTGCTGGTGGAACCGGCGGTGGCCGACAGCATCACCGGCGAGAACTGGAACCGCTACATCTTCCGCACGGGCCGCAATTCCTCGCAGGACGCGGTCGCCAACGCCGTCGCGCTCGGCAAGCCCGGCGTGAAGATCGCGACGCTCGCCCAGGACTACGCCTTCGGCCGCGACGGCGTCGCCGCATTCAAGCAGGCGCTGAAGGGAACCGGCGCGGAACTGGTGTTCGAGGAATACGCCCCGACCGACACGCAGGATTTTACCGCCTCCGCCCAGCGCATCTTCGATGCCCTGAAGGGTGAGAAGGGCCGCAAGTTCCTGTTCGTGATCTGGGCCGGCGGCAACAACCCGATCGGCAAGATCAAGGCGATGGACCCCGACCGCCTCGGCATCGAGATCGCCACGGGCGGCAACATCCTGGCCGCCATGAAGGCCTACAAGGCGCTGCCCGGCATGGAAGGCGCGACCTACTACTATTACGACATCCCCAAAAACCCGGTGAACGACTGGCTGGTGACCGAGCACGAGAAGCGCTTCGGCACTCCGCCCGACTTCTTCACCGCCGGCGGCATGGCGGCGGGCATGGCGATCGTCGAGGCCTTGAAGAAGACCGGTGGCTCCACCGACACCGAGGACCTGATCGCCGCGATGGAAGGCATGGAGTGGCAGACGCCGAAGGGCAAGATGGTTTTCCGCAAGGAAGATCACCAGGCGCTGCAGTCCATGTACCACTTCAAGATCAAGGTTGATCCGAACCTGGAATGGGGCGTTCCCGAACTCGTCAGGGAACTGAAGATCGACGACATGGACATTCCGATCCACAACCAGTGAGCGGAGGGATCGGGGGCGCGCGCGTGCGTCCCCCAAATCCCTCATCCCGGGCGCGAAGCGAAGCGGAGACGACCCGGGATCCAGCGTAATGAGTAGCGCGAAGCGCTGCTTTCGCAGGAAAACCCGCCTTCCTCACTAGACCCTATTGAGGCGCTTCGCGCCGCTTGGTCGCTGGATCCCGGATCTGCACTCGGCTTCGCCTCGCTTGTCCGGGATGACGAGGAACCGACACGCCGCGCAATCCTTGCGGTGGGTTTTCCATCATCGCCCACCCGAAGAACACCGGATCGCCCATGACCAGCGAACATCCCGTCCTTGAGACCCGCGACCTGACCATCCGCTTCGGCGGCCACGTCGCCGTGGATGCGGTTTCCTGCGCTTTCCAGCGCGGCACGACGACCGCCATCGTGGGCCCGAACGGCGCCGGCAAGACCACCTATTTCAACCTGATCTCCGGTCAGCTCACCGCGACATCGGGAAAGGTGCTGCTGAACGGCGAGGATCTGTCGGGTCTCTCGGTTGCGGCCCGCACCGATCGGGGCATCGGCCGCGCCTTCCAGCTGACCAACCTGTTTCCAAGCCTCACGGTGCGCGAGAACGTCCGCCTTGTCGCGCAGGCCCGGGCACGGCGCGGCTACGATCTCTTTTCCGTCGCGTCCTCGCATGTCGAACTGATCGAGCGCGCCGAACACGTTCTGGCCGAGGTCCGGCTCATTGAAAAGGCCGACCAGACCGTCGCGGCGCTTTCCCATGGCGACCAGCGGAAACTGGAAGTCGCGATGCTGATCGCGCTGCAGCCGCAGGTTCTCATGTTCGACGAGCCGACCGCCGGCATGAGCGTCGACGAGGTGCCCGTCGTGCTCGACCTCATCGCGGGGCTGAAGCGCGACACGGACCGTTCGATCCTGCTGGTGGAGCACAAGATGGACGTGATCCGCTCGCTCGCAGACCGCATCATCGTGCTGCACAACGGGGCGCTGGTGGCCGACGGGGAGCCCGCCGAAGTCATCGCTTCGCCGATCGTGCAACAGGCCTATCTCGGCCGCGAGCCGGAAGAGGAGACTGTCGATGCCTGAAGCGCTCCTGACGCTCGACGGCGTCCATACCCATATCGGGCCCTACCACATCCTGCACGGTGTCGACCTCGAGGTGCCGGCCGGCGGCGTCGCCATGCTGCTCGGCCGCAACGGCGCGGGCAAGACGACGACACTCAGAACCATCATGGGCCTGTGGAAGGCGAGCGCCGGCACGATCCGCTTCCACGGCCGCGATATCGCCGGGCTCGACACGCCGGCCATCGCCAAACTCGGCATCGCCTTCGTTCCCGAGGACATGGGCATCTTCACCGACCTGACGGTTCAGGAGAACATGATGCTCGCCGCCCGTTCCGGTGCGCCGGACCGCCCGCGCCTCAACTGGATCTGCGATCTCTTTCCCCCGCTCAGAACCTTCTGGCATTCGCCGGCCGGCACCCTGTCGGGCGGACAGAAGCAGATGCTTTCCGTCGCCCGCGCCATCATCGAGCCGCGCGCGCTGATCCTGATCGACGAACCGACCAAGGGGCTGGCGCCGGCCATCATCAAGGCGATGACGGCGGCGCTCCGGCAGTTGAAGGAAACCGACACCACGATCCTGCTGGTGGAGCAGAACTTCTCCATGGCGCGCGCACTCGGCGACACCGTGGCGGTGATGGACGACGGTCGCATCATTCATGAAGGCGACATGGCGGACCTGAGCGCCGACGCGGGCCTGCAGGAGAGGCTGATGGGATTGAGCCTGGAGGCGCATCAATGAGCGACGAACGCATCCGCCCGCGCTTCGACGAACTGTCGTTTTCGCAAAGGCTCGGCGAACACGCCCCACTGCTGCTGGCCCCGGTTCTGGCGGTTCTCGGCCTCATCGCCATTGGCGATCCCACGACCTGGCTGACGCTCACAGTGGCCGGCCTCGCGATGGGGCTGATGATCTTCATCATGGCCTCGGGGCTGACCATCGTCTTCGGCCTGATGGACGTGATCAATTTCGGCCACGGCGCTTTCGTCGCCGTCGGCGCCTTCGTCGGCGTGACGGTGCTCAGCCTCCTTTCGGGCTGGACCGGTACGCCCGACATCGTGATGAACATCTCCGCCATTCTCCTCGCCATCCTGGCGGCGATGATCGCCACCGGCGCGATGGGCTGGCTGTTCGAACGCGTCATCGTCATGCCGGTCTACGGCTTCCACCTGAAGCAGATCCTGGTCACCATGGGCGGGCTCATCGTCACCGAGCAGTTGATCCACGTGATCTGGGGACCTGACGCGCTCCATATCGCCCGGCCCGAAACGCTTCAGGGCTCCGTCATCGTCTTCGGCGCGGCCATCGAGAAATACCGGATCCTGGCGGTCGCCGTCGGCCTCGCGCTGTTTTTCGCCATGCGTCATGTCCTGCGCAAGACGCGGATCGGCCTTCTGGTGCGCGCGGGCGTGGAGAACGGCGAAATGGTGGAGGCGCTCGGCTATCGCATCAAGGCGCTGTTTCTGTGGGTGTTCGTGGCGGGTTCCGCGCTTGCGGGGCTCGGCGGCGTCATGTGGGGGCTCTATCAGGAGACGATCACCGCGCAAATGGGCAGCGAGATCATGGTTCTGGTCTTCGTCGTCGTCATCATCGGCGGGCTCGGCTCGGTCGAGGGCTGCTTCATCGGCGCGCTGCTCGTCGGCCTTCTCGCCAACTATGCCGCCTTCCTCGCCCCCAAGGTCGCGCTCGTCTCCACCATCGCGCTGATGGTGGCGGTGCTGATGTGGCGGCCGCAGGGGCTCTATCCCGTGGTCAAGGCGAAGTGAGGGGCGTCATGCTGGTCAGGATCATTTCCGGCGATATGCCGAGAAGCCGACTGTTGTCGCTGATCGTGCTGGTGATCGGTTTCTCGTTGCTGTTCGCGCCGTTCCTGTTTCCGGGCATCAAGTCGCTCGACACGGCCGCGCGCATCGCCATCTTCATCGTGCTGGTGGCGAGCTACGACCTGCTGCTCGGCTACACCGGCATCGTCTCCTTCGCGCACACCATGTTCTACGGTATCGGCGCCTACGGCACCGCGCTGGCGCTCGACGCGTGGGGTCCGAGCTTCTGGGCAATGGGTCTCGGCACCCTTTTGGGCGCGCTGGTCGCGGCCGTCCTCGCGCTGCTGATCGGGCTCTTTTCACTGCGCGTGCGCGCCATTTTCTTCGCCATGGTGACGCTGGCGATCGCCTCCGCCTTCGCCGTTCTGGTCTCGCAGATGTCCGCCTTCACCGGCGGCGAGGACGGGCTCACCTACCGCATTCCGCGCGAGCTGACCCCGGCGTTCCGGTTGATGACGGACAAGATCCTCGACGTTTCCATCAACGGCCGGCTGCTCGCTTATTACCTCATCTTCTTCTGCGCGCTCGTTCTCTTCCTGGTGCTGCTCAGGATCGTCAATTCACCGTTCGGCACCACGCTGAAGGCAGTGCGCGACAATTCCTTCCGCGCCGAGGCCATCGGCTACCGGGTGATCTGGTACCGGACCGGCGCGACGGTACTCTCGGCCGTTGTCGCAGCGCTCGCCGGCTCCCTGCTCGCCATCTGGCTGCGCTATACCGGGCCCGCGACCACCCTCTCGATGGAGATCATGATCAACATTCTGCTGATGGTCGTCATCGGCGGCATGGGCACCATGTACGGTGCGGTGGTGGGGGCGACGATCTTCATCCTCGCCCAGACCTACCTGCAGGACCTGATGGGCATCGCCTCGAAAGCCACCGATGGCATTCCGCTCCTCTCGGAACTGATCGCCCCGGAACGCTGGTTGTTGTGGCTGGGCGTCCTGTTCATCCTGTCGGTCTATTTCTTTCCCACAGGGATCGTTGGCCGTTTGCGGGGAGAAGTGAAATGAGCAGCCTCCATATTCGCGAAAACGGGGTGAAAAGTCCGCAGATGCTGCCCGTCGTGCTGCTGCACGGCTGGTCGTGCCATGGCGGCTTCTTCGACCGCCAGATTGAGGCGCTGGCCGACGAAACGCTGGTCATCGCCCCGGATATGCCGGGACACGGCAAGACGGGCGACGCCATCGACCTCACCATCGAGGCGGCCGCCGACGCGGTTGCCGCCCTGCTGGAGGAGCGGCGGCTGGACAAGATCGTCCTCGCCGGCTGGTCGATGGGCGCCCATGTCGCCTTCGCGCTGCTCGAGCGCCACGGCGCGGATCGCGTCGCAGCCCTGCTGACCGAGGACATGACGCCGAAGGTGCTGAACGACGAGTACTGGCGGCTCGGCACGCGCAACGGCAACAATGCCGAGCACAATGTGGAAGTACTGGCCGCCATCCGCGCCTATTGGCCGACGGTCGGCGAAAAGGTCGCCGAGGGCATCTTCGCCGAAGGGCTGAAACCCGACCCGGCACTGCTCGCCTATGCCAAGCGCGAGATGCTGGCCGCCGATCCGGCGCTGATCGCCCCGATGTGGGCCTCGCTGACCGAGCAGGATTTCCGCTCCCTGATCGCGAAGATCGAGATCCCGGTCCATCTCGTTTCTGGCAGCCGCAGCGCGCTTTACGGACGCGACGTCGCCGAATGGCAGGCGGCACGGCTGAAAGACGCGACGATCCACGACTTCGCCCGCTCCGGCCATGCGCCGCATCTGGAGGAGGCGGACGCTTTCACCGACGTGCTGCGCCAGCTCTCATCCACCCGCTGAAGCGGGCATACCGCCCTTGCACAGGCTGATCAGTTCCGTTGCCGAGCGGCTCAACCGGCGTTCGCGATGGTGAAGCAGCGAATAGGCGCGCGCCGGCAATTCGTAATTTGCGGCGACGAGATCGCCCTGGCTCAGCAACGGGCCGGCAACGGACGCAGAAACAACCGCGGCACACATTCCCGAACGCGCGGCCGACAGAACCGCTTCGTTGGAGGGAAGCTCCAGAACCACCTGAAGGCTCGCCGCCTCGACCCCGTGCGCGGCGAGGGCCGCCTCGAATTCCGAGCGCGTTCCCGATCCGCGCTCGCGCAGCACCCAGGCGCTGCCGGTCGCAAGATCCTCCGGCGCGACCGCCTGGCCGTCTGCCCAGGGATGGTCGGCGCCGACCACGACGATCAGCGCGTCTTCGGCGATCTTCTCGACGCTGAGGGCGGGAACGTCCACATGACCCTCCACGAAGCCCATATCGGCCTCACCCGCCAGCACGGCTCCGGCGACCGTCGCCGTATTGCCGATCGAGAGGGAAAGCTCGATCCCGGGAAAGCGTGCGTGGAACCGCATCATGAAGGGCGGCAGCCAATATCCGGCGATCGTCTGGCTTGCGGCGACCGTCAACCGGCCGCGCCGAAGTCCGCCCAGTTCCGCAAGCACGAGCTGCGCGCCTTCCGCACGCGCCAGCACCGCCTTGGCCTCGCCCAGAAACAGCCGGCCATTCTCGTTGAGAACAAGTCCGCGCCCCACCCGGTCGAACAGAGTCACCCCGTAATGGCCCTCGAGCGCCCGCAAGGCCGAACTCACCGCTGACGGTGTCAGATGCAACGCCTCCGCCGCCCGCGTCAGGTGTTCGCGTTCGGCCACGGCGACGAAGATGGAAAGCTGCTCGAAGGTCATAGTGCCCCGGTGACAAGCGCGCGGCGATGCCGTCATGCGGCATCGGCATCTCGTCCGCATGCTCGATTGTTCGATTTTCTTGAAACAAATATCCAATATTATCCGATGGAGTAAAATGAATTTCCATGCGAGCGTCCACACCTCTCCTCCCAACGGTAACCGCTCATGGACCTCCCCCGCTTCTTCGTTCGGGCCCTTCCCGGACTTCTCCTCACTCTCGCCGTCACCGTCGCAGCTTTTCTCCTCGACCGTCTGGAGGTCCTCGTCTTCGGGCGCGACTGGCTTGAAACCCTCGTTCTGGCCATTCTGCTGGGCGCCCTCGTGCGCTCCACGCTGACCTTTCATGCGATGTTCCGCCCCGGCGTGGATTTCGCCGCCAAACAGGTTCTCGAGGCGGCAATCGTGCTGCTGGGCGGGACGATCAGTCTCGGCGCCATCCAGGCGGCCGGCCCCGCGCTTGTCGGCGGTATCGCCTGCATCGTCGTGCTGACCATCGCCGCCGGCTATTTCATCGGCCGCACGCTGGGCCTGCCCCGCCGGCTGGCAACGCTGGTGGCCTGCGGCAACGCGATCTGCGGCAATTCCGCGATCGCCGCGACCGCGCCCGTGATCAAGGCCGAAGGCGACGATGTCGCCTCCTCCATCGCCTTTACAGCCGTGCTCGGCATCGCCGTCGTCCTGATCCTGCCTGTGATCGGCGCGGCCCTCGGCATGAGCCAGACGCGCTACGGCGTTCTCGCCGGCCTCACGGTCTATGCCGTTCCGCAGGTTCTGGCGGCCACCGCCCCCGTCGGCCTTGTTGCAACACAGGTCGGTACGCTGGTGAAAGTGGTGCGTGTCCTGATGTTGGGTCCGGTCATCTTCACGCTCGGCATGTTGCCGGGAAACCGGGAAAGCGGCGCGGGGCTCAACAAGCTGGTGCCGTGGTTCATTGTCGGCTTTCTGATCATGATGACCGTGCGCTCGGCGGGTCTCATGCCGGAAACGCTGATCACGCCGCTGACGAAGACCTCCGGCATCCTGACCATCATCTCGATGGCCGCTCTCGGTCTGACCGTGGATATCCGCTCGCTCGCCAATGCCGGCCTGCGCGTCATGAGCGCGGCGGTCATGTCGCTGCTCGTCCTGGCCACCCTGGCCGCGATCCTGCTGAACGTTCTGGCGATCCAGTAGGCGGGAGCAAAAGAATGGCCGGGGCGGGCGATCCTTCGATTGCCCGCCGGACCGGGTCGTTCAGCGCTCGACCCGCCGCGCCCTCGTTTCCATGGCCAGAAAGTCTTCCATCCGCTCCAGTGCGCGGGCGATGTTCTCGCGCGAATTGGCATACGAGACGCGCACATACCCCTCGCCCAGCGTGCCGAAATCCGGCCCGCCGATGAGCGCCACGCCCACCTCCTCCAGAAGCGCGGAGGCCAACGCCTTGGCCTTCCAGCCCGTCGCCGCGATATTGGGAAAGGCATAGAAGGCGCCCTTCGGCATGATGCACGACACATCGGGTATGGCGTTGAGGCCATCGACCACCAGCTTGCGCCGGGCGTCGAATTCCGCAACCATTTCGCCAACCGCGTCCTGCGGGCCGGTCAATGCCGCAAGCCCCGCATATTGCGCTGGCGCGTTGACGCAGGACCAGGCGTTGACCGCCAGCTTGCGCACCTTGTCGTAGAGCGCATCAGGCCACACGGAATAGCCCAGCCGCCAGCCCGTCATCGCATAGGTCTTCGACCAGCCGTCGAGCAGGATCAGCCGATCGCGGATTTCCGGGAATGTGAGCAACGAGACGTGTTCCTCACCGTCATAGGTCATCTGACCATAGATCTCGTCGGACAGGATCGCGACGTGCGGATGACGCTGAAGGCCCGCGACAAGCGTGTCCATCTCGGACCGTGGCGTGACGCCGCCGCACGGATTAGCCGGGGAATTGACAATGACGAGCCGTGTCTTCGCCGTGATGAGGCCCAGCAGCTCGTCGGCGGAGAACGCAAAGGCGTTCTCCTCACGGATCGGCACGGGAACGGGTGTCGCTCCGGTGAACTCGATCATCGAGCGGTAGATCGGGAAGCCCGGATCGGGATAGAGGATCTCCGCTCCCGGCTCTCCGAACATCGCGATCGCGGCGAACATCGTCACCTTGCCGCCCGGCACGATGATGACGTTTTCCGGCGAGACCTCCGCCCCGGCGCGCTTCAGGAGATCGGCCGCGACCGCTTCGCGCAGCGGCGCGATCCCGGTTGCCGGGGTGTAGCCATGGTGCCCGTCCCTCAGCGCCTTCACCGCGGCTTCGACGATATGCGGCGGCGTCGCGAAATCCGGCTGACCGATCCCCAGATTGATGATGTCGCGGCCTCTGGCACCCAGTTCGGTGGCCCGAGCCAGCACGGCAAAAGCGTTTTCCTCGCCGATCCGGTCGAAGCCTGAAATCGTGGTGAGCATGCGCCATTCTCCCCCTCAGCCCGCCAGGGTGTGGACCCGGATCAGGCTCCTCGTCGCGCGCCCAATGCCTCGCGCACGGATTGTCCTCGTGTCGCGTTGGCCGCAGGCCCGCACGTCAGGCGATCTGCCGAAGTATCTCAACCTCTTCCGGCTCCGGCCGGTGCCCCTTCAGATAGAGGGCGCAGGAGGTGCGCAACATGGAGGCGAAATTGGGGATCGTGCCGTTGATCTCGATCGCCTCGTCATAGAGCTGCGACAGGAATTTCGGCGTTGTCAGGCCCTGGCCGGCGGCAATCTCGTCGAGAAGCGCCCAGAAGGTCGCCTCGAGCTGGATCGACGTGGAATGACCCGCGATGCGGACCGACCGGTTGATCTGCTTGTAGCCGGCGGGATCCTGTCCGGCAAATACCCTGCACATGTGTCTTTTCTCCCTGAGCCCACGGATTCTTGCGCCGCAGCCGCCCCAAGTATTCGTGCTCGAACGCGCCGGCGCAAGCGTGCTTTCGGGCAAGAAGAGCGCGGCCGGCGGCCAACGCCCAACCGACGCGCCCGGCGTGGTAGTCAACTGCCACCACTTTTCCCCGATGCTGATCATACTTGGGGTCGAGCACCCCGGTTTCCGGAGCATCAAGACCAAACGGAGGTATCCGGTGGCAAAAGCCATTCACATGATGATCCGCGCCCTCGACGAGGGCCGTTCTGTCGCCTTCTACAACAAGGCGTTCGGCCTCGGCATCGCGGACCGTTACGATTTCGACGATTTCACTCTTGTCTACCTGCGCAACGCTGAGGCCGATTTCGAGGTCGAGCTGACGATCAACAAGGATCGCGGCGAACCCTACGATCTTGGCGACGGTTACGGCCATATCGCCTTCTGCGTCGAGGATCTCGATGCCGAGCACGCCCGCTTCAAGGCGAATGGCATCGTCCCGCGCGATATCAAGGAACTCCACCACGACGGCGCCCTGATGGCGCGTTTCTTCTTCGTGGAGGACCCGGACGGCTACAAGATCGAAGTACTGCAGCAGCACGGACGATACCGCTGAAACCACCGCCGAGGGCTCTGGGAGGGGCCGTCGGCGGTGTCTTTGAAAATGGGAGGAAAGACAATGCCGACAGTTTATTCCGGCCGGGCCGCGCGCCTGGACGATGATGCGCACATTGATGAACATCGCGGAGCGGCGAACACCGGACTTTCCCGGCGCGCACTCCTGCGCGGCACCGCCGTTACCGGGCTCGGCGCCCTGCTCGTCGTCTCCGGCCGGGCGGTGATCTGCCCGAGCCAGGCCTGGGGACTTGAGACCGCATCGCTGAAGCCGGAGACGATGGCGACGCTCATCCAGATGGCGCGCGACATTTATCCGCACGACCGTATCGCCGACCGCTTCTACGCCATCGCCGTGAAGGATCACGACAAAAAGGCGGCGGAGAATGAAAGCCATCGCGACCTGATCGAAGGTGGCATCGGCGATCTCGATGCGCGCGCGGGCACGGGCGGCTATCGCGGCCTTGGCTGGGAGGAGGAACGCGTCGCCGTTCTCAGCCAGATCGAGGGCACTGCGTTCTTCCAGACCGTGCGCGGCGGTCTCGTCGTCTCTCTCTACAACCAGAAAGAGATCTGGCCGCTCTTCGGTTACGAGGGCGAGTCCTATTCCAAGGGCGGCTACATCCATCGCGGCTTCGACGACATCGACTGGCTGTGAACGCGGCGAAGACCGCGGATCCGACGGGAACAAGGACGATACGGAGGAAACACCATGGCTGCTCCTTATGAGCACACGGACGACAGCGTCGTCGTCATCATCGGTTCGGGCGCCGGCGGCGGAACGCTGGGCAACGAACTGGCCCAGAAGGGCATCGACGTCGTCATTCTGGAGGCCGGGGCCCGGCACGAATACGAAGACTTCATCAACGACGAATGGGCGAGCTTTTCCCAGCTCGCCTGGACCGACAAGCGCATGACCTCGGGCGACTGGCGGGTTGCGACAGACTTCCCGAACCTGCCGGCATGGATCGTCAAGGCGGTGGGCGGTTCAACCACGCACTGGGCCGGCGCCTCGCTGCGCTTCCAGGAGCACGAGTTCAAGGCGCGGACCCATTACGGCGCGCTCGACGGCGCGAACCTGCTGGACTGGCCGATCACGCTTGCCGAGATGGAGCCCTATTACGCCCGGGCCGAGGACAAGATGGGCGTGACCCGGACCAACGACATTCCGGGCCTTCCCGGCAACAACAACTTCAAGATCATGAAGGCCGGCGCCGACAAGCTCGGCTACAAGGAATGCAATACCGGCCACATGGCGATCAACTCGCAACCCCGCGACGGCCGCAATTCGTGCCAGCAGACGGGCTTCTGCTTTCAGGGATGCAAGTGGGGCGCCAAGTGGTCGACGCTCTACACCGAAATCCCCAAGGGCGAGGCGACCGGTCACATGGAGGTCCGGCCCAATTCGCAGGTGCTCCGGATCGAGCACGACAAGACGGGCAAGGTCACCGGCGTCGTCTATGCCGACAAGGATGGCAATGAGCAGCGCCAGAAGGCGCGCATCGTGGCGGTGGCCGGCAATTCCATTGAGAGCCCGCGCCTGTTGCTGAATTCAGCCTCATCGATGTTCCCGAATGGCCTCGCCAACTCGTCGGGCCAGGTCGGGCGCAACTACATGCGGCACATGACCGGATCAGTCTACGCGGTCTTCGACAAGCCGGTTCACATGTATCGCGGCACCACCATGGCCGGCATCGTCCGCGACGAATCCCGTTTCGATCCCTCGCGCGGCTTCGTCGGCGGCTACGAGATGGAGACCCTGTCGCTTGGCCTGCCCTTCATGGCCGCCTTCCTCGATCCCGGCTCCTGGGGCCGCTCGTTTGCCAGCGCGCTGGAAGGCTACGAGAACATGGCCGGCATGTGGCTCGTCGGCGAGGACATGCCGCAGGAAACCAATGCCGTCACCCTGCATGGTACGGAGAAGGACGCCTTCGGCATGCCGGTGGCGAACGTCAACTTCTCCGATCACGCGAACGATCTCGCCATGCGCAACCACGCCTATGCGCAAGGATCGGCGCTCTATGACGCGGTGGGCGCGACGCGCACTTTCCCGACACCGCCCTATCCCTCGACGCACAATCTGGGCACCAACCGGATGAGCGAGAAGGCGCGGGACGGCGTGGTCAACAAACATGGCCAGAGCCATGACATCGCCAACCTGTTCGTCTCCGACGGCAGCCAGTTCACCACGGGTGCTTCGGAAAATCCGACGCTGACGATCGTCTCGCTGGCAATTCGTCAGGCGGAGTTCATTACCGGCGAAATGGCGGCGGGCAAGCTCTGAAGTCGGCCATGTCTCGATGGCGGCAGGTGGGGCGATCCCACCTGTTGCCGTTCCTCTACCGACGTCCGCCGGCGCTGCGTGCGACACGCGCCAGCGTGAGAAGGGTATCCGAAACGAGGGCCTGGGCCAGATGCGGCATGGTGCGGGACTTGAATGTCGCCTCGTTCAGAATCTCCAGCGCTCGGGCGACGCGCGGCGGCGTCCACAGCCGGATCTGCTGGGCGACCAGCGGCTGGCGCTTGAAATAGACCGCCGGGCGGGCCCGCTTGACGAGATCGTCCGGCGACGCTCCGGCCTCCATTTCGGCACGCGCCATCTGCAGCCACTGGAACCGCCTCAGCGCCTGCCCCGCGATGACGGACGCATCCAGCCCCGAAGCATCCAGCCGGTCGAGACCATGATCGAGAGTTGCCAGATCGCCGTTCGCCGCCGCATCGATCAACGCGTCGAGCGCGAAGGCCGAGGCATCGCCGACAATCGCTTCCACATCCTCGGCTTCCACCCGGCCCTTTCCGAGCGCATAGAGGCAGAGTTTGGAAATCTCGCCGCGCGAGGCGAGACGGTCCACCCCCAGAAGCGAATGCAACGCGGCGCGCGCTTCGCGCGTGATCGTCAGGTTCGCTTGCCTGGTTTCCTCGTCGATCAACCGGTCGAGGTCGCGCGTGGCATCCGCGTAGCAGGGTATGGCGACCGCGTTCCGCGCCCCTTCGATGACCTTTCGAAGCCCGATGCCCTTCTTCAGGTCCCCCGCCTCGATTATCACCAGGGCGTCGCCTCCAGCCGCCTTCAGCACGGGCTCGACCGACGGTGACAGGTTCTTCGCCCCGACATCGCGCACCCAGATGATACGCTTGCCGCCGAAGAGCGGAACGGTGAGATATTCGTCGACCAGACGCTGGGGATCGGACACCAGTTCCGACGCGTCCAGTTTCACCCGGCTGAAGGGATCATCGTTCCCCTTGGCGGAGATCTCGACGATAGCCTTGGCGCGTTCGTTGACGAGACCGGCATCGGGCCCGTAGACGAGCACAACCGCCATATCGGCTGATGGGTTTGCGAGAAAACGATCTATCTCGGCGGGTTTCAAGGCGACCATGGTGAGATCCTGAAAGCCTCGTCTGGCCATCGGCGCCGCGCACCGACGGAAAGAGAACCCGAAAGCCCGACAGACGTAGCCCCAGCCATCGCTGGCCTCAGGATTTCTGCTCGGCGAAATAGGCCGCGATGCGGGTATGGATATCGTCTGCGATCACCTTCGCCGCCCGGTCTTCCGCATCCCGCGCCGCACGCAGATTGGCGAAGCGCTGGTTGGAGAAGTCGTAGGAGGCGTTGGCGAAGGTGGAGCCGGTCAGCAGCGTCCTGCCCGTCGCGACTTCCGACAGGGCGAAGCTCGTGGTCATCTGCACCAGATAGGCCGCCGGCACGTCGGAGAGTTCCTCCACCGCGACAGACGACTTCGTGCTGTTGAGGATCATTCTCAGTCGGTAGCGCGCCGGCGCGGCCTCACCGCCGCGCTGGAACAGGAAGATGAGCTCATTGCGCAGCACCTGCTGGACGCGATCATCCGCCGGATCGATATCGATCGCCGCAAGCTCTTCCTGTGCGGGAGCGCTGCCGGTGCTGATCGTCCCGTAGAGCGGACGAACATTGCAGCCTGCCAGCACGAAGAGCGCGCAAACGAGGCCAAGGACGCGAAAGCGGCCGGTGAAATCAGACAACGACATTCACGATCCTCTGCGGGACGACGATGACCTTGCGCGGAGCCCGGCCTTCCAAAGACCGCTGCACTGCATCCAGCGCCAGCGCAGCAGCTTCGATGTCAGATTGCGACGCATCGCGTTCGATGGTCAACTCCGCCCGCTTCTTGCCGTTGACCTGAACCGGCAGGAGGATGGAATCCTCCACCAGCAGGTCGGCCTCCAGCGCCGGCCAGTCGGCTTCGGCCAGCAGATCCGTATGACCGAGTACCGACCAGCATTCCTCCGCCAGATGCGGCGTCATCGGCGCCATCATCTGAACCAGGTAGCGCGCGGATTCTCGGATTGCCCAAGCGACGTCGAGCGACGAAGGCGCCGCATTTACGGCCTTGGCAAGCGTGTTGACGAGTTCGTAGAGCTTGGCGACGGCACGGTTGAACCCGAGATGTTCGATATCGTGCTCGACGCCGGCCAGGGTCTTGTGCGTCGCGCGGCGGATCTCAATCGCCGCATCCGAGAAGCTGTCGGGCCGTGCGCCGTCCGCGGCAACCTGTTCGGCGACATCTCCGACAAGCCGCCAGACGCGCTGCACGAACCGGTGCGCGCCCTGCACGCCTTCCTCGGTCCAGATCACATCGCGCTCAGGGGGGCTGTCGGACAGCATGAACCAGCGCGCCGTATCGGCACCATATGCACCCAGGATGTCAGTGGGATCGACCGTGTTCTTCTTCGACTTCGACATCTTCTCGATGGAGCCGATCGTCACCGCCGCGCCGTCGGACAGACGGAAGGCACTGCGTTCGCCGCCCTCGCCCTCGATGCGGATCTCGGCCGGATTCAACCAGGCGCCATCCGGCGCGCGGTAGGTCTCGTGTGTGACCATGCCTTGCGTGAACATGCCCTTGAACGGCTCTTCGACATTCATGTGGCCCGTCACCTTCATCGCGCGAGCGAAGAAGCGCGAATAGAGCAGGTGCAGGATCGCGTGTTCGATACCGCCGATATACTGATCAACAGGCAGCCAGCCATCGGCGGCCGACTTGTCGGTGGGCGTTCCCGCATGCGGCGCGGTGAAGCGCACGAAGTACCAGGACGAATCGACGAACGTATCCATCGTGTCCGTTTCGCGCCGCGCCGGCTTGCCGCAATGCGGGCAGGCGACGTCGCGCCAGGTCGGATGGCGGTCGAGCGGGTTGCCCGGCTTGTCGAAGGTGACGTCGTCGGGAAGCTTCACCGGCAGGTCCTCGACCGGAACCGGCACCACGCCGCAGTCGTCGCAATGGATCACCGGGATCGGGCAGCCCCAGTAGCGCTGGCGCGAGATGCCCCAGTCGCGAAGCCGGTAGTTGACCTGGCGTTCGCCCTGCGGCGCACCGTCGATCTTGCGGGCTTCGAGCCGGCCGGCAACCTCGTTCTTCGCCGCCTCGATCTCCATCCCGTTCAGGAAGTCGGAATTGAAGATCGTGCCGTCACCCGTGTAGGCCTCCTCCATGATCCGGAAGCTTGCCGGATCGGCATCCCTGGGCAACACCACGGGCGTAACGGGCAGACCATACTTGTTGGCGAAGTCGAGATCGCGCTGGTCGTGCGCCGGGCAGGCAAAGATCGCGCCGGTGCCGTAATCCATCAAGATGAAATTGGCAACATAGACCGGCAGCAGGCGGTCGGGATCGAAGGGATGACGGACTTTCAGGCCCGTATCGATCCCCTTCTTTTCCGCCGTCTCGATCGCCGCGGCGGACGTACCGATACGATGACATTCCTCGACGAAGGCCGCGATCTCCGGATTGCTCTCGGCGAGTTTCGCGGTGATCGGATGATCCGCCGAAAGCCCCATGAAGCTCGCGCCGAACAGCGTGTCAGGCCGCGTGGTGAAGATCTCCAGCGTCTCGTCACCCGTAGGAGCGGGCGCAGTGAACTCAAAGCGCACCCGCAGGCCTTCCGACTTGCCGATCCAGTTCTTCTGCATCAGCCGGACCTTTTCCGGCCACTGGTCGAGCGTTTCCAGCGCGTCCAGAAGGTCGGGTGCGAATTCGGTTATCTTGAAGAACCACTGGGTCAGCTCGCGCTGCTCGACGGCCGCGCCGGAACGCCAGCCACGACCGTCGATCACCTGCTCGTTGGCGAGCACGGTCATATCGACCGGATCCCAGTTGACCTTCGACTTGCGGCGGTAGGCGAGCCCCGCCTTCAGCATGTCGAGGAAGAGGTGCTGCTGATGCGTGTAGTACTCGACATCGCAGGTCGCGAATTCACGGTTCCAGTCGAGCGACAGCCCCATGGACTTCAGCTGCGTACGCATGGTGGCGATGTTGTCGTAGGTCCAGCCCTTGGGGTGGACCTTGTTCTGCATGGCGGCGTTCTCTGCCGGCATGCCGAAGGCATCCCAGCCCATCGGATGCAGGACGTTGAAGCCCCTGGCGCGCTTGTAGCGGGCGACAACGTCACCCATGGCATAGTTGCGCACATGGCCCATGTGGATGCGCCCCGAAGGATACGGGAACATCTCAAGGACATAATATTTCGGTCGTGGATCGTCGTTGTCGGTCGCAAAGACCGCCTTCTCGTCCCAGACCTTCTGCCACCGGGCTTCCGCCTCGCGCGCGTTGTATCGCTCGCTCGCCATTGATATCGCCGTCTTCTTTTCCGCGGGAGTTCAGGAAATCGTACTTGGCGGGACAGTCACCAGAAATCGGCTCCGTGGTCAACCGAAAGCGGTGCGAGAATGTGATGACCCACCGTATGCGGGGTAGCATTTTTTGAGCCGCGGGTGCATTTCAAAATGACGCGTCTGGAAAGGAGTTCACCAATGGCAGAGACTGCGGCCGACCACCTTGCCTCCATACGGGACAGAATTGCCGCAGCCGAGCACGAGGCTGGTCGCGCGCAAGGCGACGTCACGCTGATAGCGGTTTCCAAGATGTTCGACGCGCCCGATATCCAGCCAGCCATAGACGCCGGGCAGCGGATCTTCGGCGAGAACCGGGTTCAGGAGGCGCAAGGCAAATGGCCTGCGCTGAAGGAAAAGCACGCCGATATCGAGCTTCACCTGATTGGCCCGCTGCAATCCAACAAGGCGCGCGATGCGGTGGCTTTGTTCGACGCCATCCACACCATCGACCGCGACAAGATCGCCCGCGCCGTAAAGGCGGAGATGGAAGCGCAAGGACGTGAGCTGAAGCTTTTCATCCAGATCAACACCGGTGACGAGCCGCAAAAGGCGGGCGTCGGCGCGCGCGAGGCGGATGCCTTCATCGCACGCTGCCGTCACGACTTCGGCCTGACGATCGCGGGACTGATGTGCATACCGCCCGTCGACGAGACACCTGCGCCGCATTTCGCCCTTCTGGAAAAGATCGCTCGCCGAAACGACCTTTCCTGCCTCTCCATGGGCATGTCCGGCGACTTCGAGACCGCAATCGACCATGGCGCCACGCATGTGCGTGTCGGCAGCGCGATCTTCGGCTCGCGCAGTTATCCGGCCTGATCCGCCTCAGCCAACCGATCCTTGAGGGGGCGGATGGCCTGGCGTGGCGGCAATGATCGGCGGCGTTTCGGCGCGGCCGAGAAGGTCGATCATCTTGTCCAGGTACCCCAACAGCGTCGGATCATCGAAAGGGCTGAGGTCGAACAGTCGCATGCTGCGGATCCCCTCCACCGTCAGAAAGGCGAAAACGGCGAGATCCGGACTCTCGCTCTCATCGGTGATATCGCGAACCAGCTGTTCGTTATGGAGCCGTACCGGATCGAGCAACTGCGGCTCTTCGGCTATCGCGGCAAGGAAGCCGGCGGGTGCGCTGCCTTTGCCCGCAAGCAGATCGCGCACCGCCATGACGTATGCGCGGATGCGGGCATTCGGCTGGCCGTCGCAGGCGGTCTTTATGCTGGACTGCGCGACGGCGGCCCCCAGCGTCTCGACATGACGGGTGACCATGGCCTGCAACAAGGCCGACTTGCTGGAGAAATTGTAAAGCAGCCCACCCTTCGAAAGCCCTGCCCTCTCCGCCACGGCATCAAGCGAAAGATGCCTTACGCCTTCCATGCAACACAGATCGATCGCCGCGTCGATAATGCGTTCGCGCGAGTTTGTACGCTTCCTCCCGTGCGGTATCTGTTGCCTGTTGGACACGCTTGACACCCCCCGTTATTTTTCCCGTCTTCCCAACGGTTTTGTGACGCCCTTCGTCCTTGACTTTACCGTCTGGACGGTAAATCTATCAAGCCACTTCGCACGGTGCCGAATATTTCGGGCTGCGGCGCGACGTGACCGTGCTCTTTTTTGACACGAGCAATTTGGTCGCGTGCTTCTTTCCTCTTTCAGGCGGTCGCGGAACCGCCGGGATGCGGTCGCATGAAACGCCTTCTTCTTTCACTTTTCTTTCTTGTTCTGGTTTGCGTGATCGCCGGCGGTCTCGTCTGGTTCAACATGTTCCGCGACAAGATGATCGGTGAGTTCTTCGCCAATCGCGGCCGCCCGACCGTCACCGTCTCCACAGCCGTGGTGAAGCCGGAGGACTGGCAGCCCGGCATCGAGGCCATCGGCACGGTGCTCGCCCGCCAGGGCGTCGACGTCGCGGTACGGTCATCCGGGATCGTCAAGGAGATCAGCTTCAAGGCCAACGACAAGGTGGAGGCGCACGGGCTGCTGGTTCAGCTCGACGACGAGCTGGAACAGGCCGACCTGATCGCCGCGCGGGCCAACGTGACGCGCGATACCCAGGCTCTGGAGCGCGCTTCCACGCTGAAGGACCGCGGCTTCAACTCGACCTCGACCCTCGACAACGCGAAGGCGGCACTCGACGCATCGCGCTCGCAGCTGGAAAAGGTCAAGGCGCAGATCGATCAGAAGAAGACCTACGCCCCGTTCGGCGGCACGATCGGCATCGTGCGTATCGATCTTGGCGAATACGTCTCCCCGGGCAAGGTGATTGCGACGCTTCAGGATCTGGAGAGGATGAAGGTCGACTTTTCCGTGCCCGAACAGGAGCTGGAGCGTCTTTCCATCGGTCAGCCCATACGCATCGGCCTGGCCGACAACGACCTCCTCCACCAGGGCAACATTGTCGGCATCGACCCCAAGATCGACCCCGCTTCCCGGCTGGTAAAGGTGCAGGCCGAGGTCGACAACGAGGATAATCAGCTTCGCCCCGGTCAGTTCGCCTTCGTGCGCATCGAGCTGCCGATGGAAAAGGGCATCATTGCCTTGCCGCAGACCTCCGTGGTCGAAAGTCTTTACGGGACCTACGTCTACGCGATCCGCAAGGACGAGAAGGACTCCGGGGAGTTGAGCGCGGACATGCTGGCCAAGGCCGAACAGGCGGCCAGGGACGGCAAGGAGGCTGACGGCCCGAAGCTCGTCGCCCGCCAACTCTTTGTGAAAACCGGCAGACGTTTTGGCGGGAATGTGGAGATCGTTTCCGGCGTTGAGCCTGGAGAAGTCATCGTCACGGCCGGCCAGAACAAGCTTTCCGTCGGTAGCCCGGTCCGGATCGACAATTCGATCGATCCCTCCCGGCCCTTCTCGACGAACATGCCCGGCGCGAAAAGCCAGGGGGAATAATCTTGAACTTCTCCGAGCTATTCATCCGCCGCCCGGTTCTCTCGACCGTCGTCGCCCTGCTGATCCTGCTCATCGGCGCGCAGGGCATCTTCAACATGACGATCCGACAGTACCCCAAGATCGACGAGACCGTGATCACGGTGACGACGTCATATCCGGGTGCCAATTCCGAACTGATCCAGGGCTTCATCACCACGCCGATCGCCAAGGCGGTCGCCTCCGCCGAAGGCGTGGACTACATCAGTTCGAACAGCTCTCTGGGCACGTCCACCGTGTCGGTGCACATGCGGCTCAACGCCGATCCGGACAAGTCGCTGACGGAGGTTGTCACCAAGGTGCAGCAAGTCCGCAGCGAATTGCCCACGGAAGCCGAGGACCCGGTCATCCAGAAGGGCACGGGACAGACTTTCGCGCTGATGTACCTCTCGGTGCTTTCCGAGCGCATGTCGCCGCAGGAGATCACCGAATATGTGACCCGGGTGATCCAGCCGCAGATGGCGACAGTGGACGGCGTGGCCGATGCGCAGGTGCTGGGCAACCAGACCTTCGCCATGAGGGTATGGATCGATCCTGTCCGGCTCGCCGCGCGCGGCGTTACCGCTGCGGAGGTTCTGCAGGCAATCCGGAACGCCAACTTCCTGTCCTCGCCGGGCAAGACCGAAAACGAATACGTCGCCTTCACCGTGGAAACGCAGACGACGCTGCAGACGCCTGAGGCCTTCGGTGCCCTGCCGCTCCGTTCCGACGGCGACGAAGTCGTGCGGCTGCGCGACGTGGCGACGGTCGAGCTCGGTTCGGAATCAACCGATGTGCGTGTGTCGTTCAACGGCAAGAGAGGCATCTTCATCGGCATCATGCCGACGCCTTCCGCCAACCCGCTCGACACCGCCAAAGCGGTGCGCGCCGAGCTGCCGAGGCTCGAGCGCAACCTCCCGGAAGGCATGTCGATGACGGTGGTCTACGATTCCACCAAGTTCATATCCGCCTCCATCTACGAGGTGTTCAAGACCATCGGCGAGGCGGTCGTCATCGTCGTGCTGGTGATCCTGCTGTTCCTCGGCTCCTTCCGCGCGATCCTCGTCCCTGTGGTGACGATCCCGCTGTCGCTGATCGGCGTGTGCTTTTTCCTGTGGGCGGTCGACTACTCGCTCAACACGCTGACCTTGCTGGCCATGGTGCTGGCCATCGGCCTCGTGGTGGACGACGCCATCGTGGTGGTGGAAAACATCCACCGCCACCTGGAAGAGGGCCTCAAACCGATGCAGGCGGCGATCGTCGGCATGAAGGAGATCTTCGGCCCCGTCGTCGCGATGACGATCACGCTCGCCGCGGTCTACGCCCCGCTTGGCTTCGTCCAGGGCGTGACCGGCGCGCTCTTCCGCGAATTCGCCTTCGCGCTCGCAGGCTCGGTGATCATCTCCGGCTTCGTCGCCGTGACGCTCTCGCCGATGATGGCTTCGCGGCTCCTGTCCATGCACGGCAGCCGCTTCCAGGACTTCGTCGACCGCACCTTTACCGGACTTGCCAACTGGTACGGCCGCAGGCTCCACGGCGCGCTGCGAATGAAGCCGCTGATCCTGCTGATCGTCTTTGTCCTGCTGGGAACCACGGGCTTCCTGATCGTCAATACGACGACGGAACTCGCCCCCGATGAGGATCAGGGAGCGCTCTTCGCGATCGTCAACGGACCGCAATATTCCACGGCCAACTACACGGAGATGTATACCAACCAGTTCTACGGGATGACCGACGACGTGCCGGGTGTTGAGGCACGCTTCCAGCTTGTCGGCGCCGACGGCGTCAACAGCGCCTTCGCCATCTGGGCCTTGAAGCCGTGGGGCGAACGCGAGGAGAGCCAGGCCGAGATCAAGGCGATGATCCAGCCGCGCATCGCCAAGTCCGCTGGCGTGCAGGCCTTCGTCTTCGCCCCACCCTCGCTGCCGGGCTCCGGCGGCGGGCTGCCGATCCAGATCGTCCTGCAGACCACCGGCAGCCCCGAACAGGTCTACGAGGCGGCCGAGGCGGTCAAGAACCGGGCGATGGCGTCTGGCAAGTTCATCATCGCCCAGAACTCGATGTCCTTCTCCAACCCGCATGCCCGCGTCACCATCGACCGCAACCGTGCGGCAGCGCTCGGCGTACCGATCTCCGCGATCGGCGAGACGCTGAACCTGCTCGTCTCCAACGCCCAGGTTTCCAAGTTCGACCGCGAGGGTCGCGCCTACAAGATCGTCCCGCAGGTGCTGGACCAGTATCGGGCAAACCCGGAGAATCTCGGCAAGTTCTATGTCCGCTCCGCCAACGGCGAGATGGTACCCCTGTCCGCAGTGATCGACGTGAAGACCAAGGCGGCGGCGGCGGCCATCGAGCAATTCAACCAGCTTAATTCCGCAACTATCTCCGCCCTGCCGCTGCCGACAGTGACAAGCGGCGACGGCCTGGCGGAACTGCAGAAGCTCGCCAACGAGGCGATGCGGGATGGCTTTTTCCTCGATTACGCCGGCCAGTCCCGGCTGGAGGTGAAGCAGGGCAACACCATCATCATCGCCTTCCTGATGGCGGTGATCGTGATCTACCTGGTGCTGGCCGCCCAGTTCGAAAGCTTCCGCGATCCGTTCATCATCATGATGTCGGTGCCGCTGTCGATCTTCGGCGCGATGGTCCCGCTCAACATGGGTCTCGGCACACTCAACATCTACACGGAGGTGGGTCTGATCACGCTGATCGGCCTGATCACCAAGCACGGCATCCTGATGGTGGCTTTCGCCAACGCCCAGCGAGAAGCGCACCGGATGACGAAGCTCGAGGCGATCATCGAGGCGGCCCGCGAACGTCTGCGGCCGATCCTGATGACCACCGGCGCGATGGTACTGGGCGTGGCACCGCTGGTCTTCTCCGAAGGCGCGGGCGCTGCGGCGCGTTATTCGATCGGCCTCGTCATCATGACCGGCATGGCCATCGGCACGATCTTCACCCTGTTCGTGGTGCCGATGTTCTACATGTATCTCGGCCACGCCGACCGGGCGCACGAAGATGACGGTGAGAACGAGAAAGCAGGGAACCACGAAGAGGCGACGCCCCGCCCCGCCTGACGCCGCTCACCCGCGTTGATACACAGAAGCCGGCCGCAGGATGCTGCGGCCGGCTTTGTATTTTGAACCGAAGTGCCCGCGATCAGAATTCCGCGTCGATATCCACCACATCGACGAGCTTGTGATTGACGAATTCCTTGAGACCCAGGCCGGTCAGTTCGCGGCCATAGCCCGAGCGCCGGATGCCACCGAAGGGAAGATCCGCCTTCACCATCGTAGGATGGTTGACGAAGACCATCCCGCTCGAAATGCGGTTGGCCACCTCCTCGCCGTGCCGGGTGTCGGCGGTGAAGACCGATCCGCCCAGTCCGAAAGGCGAATCATTGGCGATGCGCACCGCGTCGTCCTCGTCCTTTGCCTTGAAAACCATCGAGACGGGGCCGAAAAACTCCCAGTGCCGGGCCGGATTGTCCTCCGACATGTCTGTAAGGATGGTCGGTTGAACGAAGGCGCCGCGGTTCGGAACCTTCGGACCGACGGTCGTCGCCGTAGCCCCGAGATCCACCGCCTTGCGGATCATGTCCTTGACCTTGTCAGCCGCCGCCTGTGAGGAAAGGGGAGCAAGCGTCGTATCCGGGTCGGCAGGATCACCAGCCTTCAATGCAGCGACACCCTTGGTGTAGCTGTCGAGGAAGACGTCGTAGATTTCATCGGCGATGATGATCCGCTTCGACGAGCAGCAGACCTGACCTCCGTTCCAGTGACGACCGAAGACAGCCCAGTCGACGGTCTTTTTCAGATCGGCATCCTTCAGAACGACGAATGCATCGGCACCGCCGAGCTCGAGCGTTGACTTCTTGAGAGCCTTGCCCGCAATCGCCGCAACCGAGGAGCCGGCCTCTTCCGAGCCGGTCAGGGCAACGCCTTGAACGCGCGGATCGTTGAGGATCAGCTCGATCTGGGAACGGGTCGCATAGAGGTTGGTGAACCCGCCCTGCGGCAAGCCCGCCCGCCTCATCAGGCCTTCAAACGCAGCCGCGGACTGGGGCACATTCGATGCGTGCTTGAGCAGAACCGTATTGCCGGCCGACAATTGCGGCGCGAGGATCCGTGCGATCTGATAGTAGGGAAAATTCCAAGGCTCGACGGCAAGAAGCACGCCCAGCGGCTCGTGGACAATCTTTGCCTTTCCCTCTGCCGCGTTGAGCACCGGCAAATTCTGGGGTGCCAGGAGCGCTTCGGCGTTCTCGACATAGTATTCGAGAATCCGGGCAGACAGCTCGACCTCCGCCTTGGCCTCAGAGACGATCTTCCCCATCTCGAGAGTCAGGAGACCGGCGAGTTCGGTCTCTTCCGCGCGCAGCAGATCGGCCGCTTTCTGAAGGATCGCACCGCGCTCGGCGAAAGACGTCTGTTTCCAGGAAAGAAACGTTTCGTGCGCCTTCGCGATGGCCTTCTCGACTTCGCTATCTGTGGCATCCGGGAACGTCTTTACGAGCTCACCGGTGAAGGGATTTGTGGTTGCGTACGGCATGAGTGGTTTCCTTTAACGGCTGTCGCGTGTCGCCGCGATTCCATCGTGATTCGAACGCCAACACATGTGACGCTGCGAAAGGTTCCCGTTTTTGGAGTGCATTTTCTCCTGCGCGACCGCCCTGGAAATCGTCGCCCGGATCCGCGTGATGCCGTGAAGGGCAAGGATCGCGACAACAGGCCAACACGTACCCGCCGCAGCGGGTACGGCACGTTCAAAATACTTAAATTTATGGAGAAAAATTGGAGCGGGCGATGAGATTCGAACTCACGACCCCAACCTTGGCAAGGTTGTGCTCTACCCCTGAGCTACGCCCGCATCCTTGGCGGCCGGCGAGTTCCGCCGGCGAGGTGGGGCACTATATGGACTAAGCGATCGGGGATTGCAACAGGGGAATTTATCGAAAATTCCGGATGTGGATCACCTCTGGATAAGCCGACTTTCCTGCCGCACCGAAAGCCTGCCGTCGCGCGCGCCTAGAGCCCGAGCAAACGGCTACTTATCCCCTTGTTCGGCCGCCACCCGGCGCGCTAGAAGCATGCGAGCGAACCGCTGCGCAACCGTGAGCCCTGCGCACCTGTCATATCCCGGACGCGAATCTCCGGACCCACTCGAGGAGCCCGTTATGCCCGCGACCCGCGAAGACCTGATGGCGCGCCTCGAGCAACTCGCAATTCAGACGGAAACGATCGAGCACGAGCGCGTCTTCACCGTAGCGGAGAGTTCCAAGATTGATCGAGAGATCGAGGGGGGCCATACCAAGAACCTCTTTCTCAAGGACAAGAAGGGTCGACTCTTTCTCGTTGTGGTGCTCGCCGACGCCACAATCGACCTCAGGCAGATCCACAAGCTGATCGGCGCGCAGGGACGTGTTTCCTTCGGCAACGCGGAGCTTCTGGAGGAGGTGCTGGGAGTGACGCCCGGCTCGGTCACGCCATTTGCGCTCATCAACGATACCGGTCACCGCGTCACACCGGTGCTCGATGCGCAGATGATGACCCATGACCGCTTGAACTACCATCCGCTTTCCAACGATGCGACCACGTCGATCGGGCGCGAGGACCTTCTTGCTTTTGTGCGCGCCTGCGGCCACGAACCGCAAATCATCGCCGTCAGCGGGGAAGCTCGGGAAGCGGCTGAACGTTTGTAATTCAACCTTCCTTGCCCCATTTTAGGGCAGAGATCGGGATGTACGCCGGCCTGCCGGAGCTTCGCGGGGCGCCGTACCACAGGCCTCAGCCCGCATTGAACAACATCCCGCGCGGCGACAGAATCGGGGACTTGAACGACATGAGCGAACCGACCTTCACGTTCACGGATACCGCCGGAGCGGCGATGCCTGGACAGGCGGCCAATGGCGCTGCTGACCTCATCAAGGATGCGACCACCGCCACCTTCATGACAGATGTCATCGAGGCGTCCCAGCAGGTGCCTGTCCTCGTCGATTTCTGGGCGCCGTGGTGCGGCCCCTGCAAACAGCTCACACCGGCACTGGAAAAAGTCGTTCGCAAGGCCGGCGGCGCCGTGCGACTGGTGAAGATGAACATCGACGAGAACCCGGAAGTGCCCGGTCAGATGGGCATTCAGTCGGTTCCCACAGTCGTCGCCTTCTCCGGCGGGCGCCCCGTCGACGCCTTCGCCGGCGCTGTGCCGGAAAGCCAGATCCAGGCATTCATCGAAAAGCTCGCGGGGCCGGTCGGTCCTTCCGAGACGGACATGATGCTGGAACAGGCTGATGCCATGCTGGCGGCCGGTGACATCGGCAATGCCGGGCAATTCTATGCGGGGGTTCTCGGCCGTGAGCCCGAGAACGTTGTCGCCATCGCCGGACTGGCCCAATGCCAGATCAAGGCCGGCGATCTTGATCGCGCCCGCCAGGTTCTGGAAACCGTTCCGCCTGAAAAGGCTGGCGATCCCGCAATTGTCGCCGCCAGGGCAGCCATCGATCTTGCGGCACAGGCGGAAGACGCAGGCGATCTCACCGAGCTTCAGCGCGCGGTCGCCGCAGATCCGGAAGATCATCAGGCCCGACTGGATCTGGCCGTGGCCCTTTCCGCTCACGACAAGAAGTCAGAGGCGGTCGACGCCCTTATCGAGATCGTGCGCCGCGACCGCTCCTGGAACGACGAGGCGGCGCGCAAGCAGCTTCTGCAATTCTTCGAGGCCTGGGGCTTCAAGGACCCGGCCTCCGCCTATGGACGGCGCAAGCTCTCCGCGGTGCTGTTCTCCTGACTGGAAAGAGACGCGCCGCTGCCTTTTGCGGGGCCAAGTGCGGGACGGCGGAGACAACAACGGATCGGCAACATCATGTATGCAGGTAACAAGCGCTATGACGGCCCGGCCGATCTCCCGCAGATCATCCCGGTATTTCCGTTGCCTGGAGCCTTGTTGCTCCCGCGCGGAGAACTTCCGCTGCAGATTTTCGAACCGCGGTATGTCGCCATGATCGATGCGGCGCTGGCCGGTGACCGGCTGATCGGGATGATCCAGCCTGTCTTCGCGACGAAACCGGAGGAACTGTCGGGTAATCCGGAGCTATGCAAGGTCGGATGCGTCGGACGCATCACCGCCCTGGTGGAGTCCGGGGACGGGCGCTATCACGTGACCTTGACGGGCGTTTCCCGCTTCCGGCTCATTGAGGAAATCGACCGCAAGGTTTCCTACCGTCAGGCCCGGATCTCTTTTGACGAGTACGCCGGTGATCTGGGAGAAGCCGACGGTGGTTCCGTCGATCGCACGGCACTTCTCAATACGCTCAAGGCCTATCTGGAGGCCAACAATCTGGAGACCGACTGGGACAGCATCCGCAAGGCTTCCACGGAGATACTTGTCAATGCGCTATCGATGATGAGCCCCTATGGCCCAGCCGAAAAGCAGGCACTTCTGGAAGCGCCGGACCTGAAAGCGCGGGCGGATACGCTGATCGCCATCACCGAGATGGAACTGGCGCGCAGCAGCGATCCGGGTTCGACGCTGCAATAGGGGCAACGAACCGCCCTGCGAGGGGTTTAACGGCGGCGGGCGATGGATGACCGTCCGCGCATGAACGAGTTAAAAGGGGACAACACATGACCGATGCGCAGGCGAACACCATCGATCGCAAGCTTCTGGAAATCCTGGTTTGCCCGGTCACCAAGACAACGCTGGAATATGACAGGGAGAAGCAGGAATTGGTCTCCCGCGCCGCCCGCCTTGCCTACCCGATCCGTGACGGCATCCCGATCATGCTGCCAGACGAAGCCCGAGCGCTGGAAGACTGAGCGCGCAGGCACGCGAAATCACGAAAAAGCCCGGCCATGGAGCCGGGCTTTTTCTTTCAAGCATTCTCATGATGCGCAAATTACGCGTGACGCGCTTCAGCGCGTCGGCACCGGCGTTTCGCCGCGATAATCATAGAAGCCGCGTTGCGTCTTCCGGCCCAGCCAGCCAGCCTCGACATATTTGACGAGCAGCGGACACGGGCGGTACTTGCTGTCGGCCAGCCCTTCATAGAGCACCTGCATGATCGACAGACAGGTATCGAGACCGATGAAGTCCGCAAGCTGAAGCGGCCCCATGGGATGGTTGGCACCGAGCCGCATGGCCGTGTCGATCGCCTCCACCGAGCCGACGCCCTCGTAAAGCGTGTAGATCGCCTCGTTGATCATCGGCAGCAGGATGCGGTTGACCATGAAGGCGGGGAAGTCCTCGGCCACGGCAACGGTCTTGCCGACCCGGGCGACGAACGCCTTGGACGTCTCGAAAGTCTCGTCTTCGGTCGCGATCCCGCGCACCAGTTCCACCAGTTCCATGATCGGCACGGGATTCATGAAATGAATACCGATGAACCGCTCAGGCCGGTCGGTGGATGCGGCGAGCCGCGTGATGGAGATCGATGACGTGTTGGTCGCCAGGATCGCTTCGGGCTTCAGCGACGGGCAGAGCTGGGAGAAGATCTTGCGCTTGACCTGCTCGTTCTCGGAAGCCGACTCTATGACAAGGTCGAATTCGGCGAGGTCGTCCAGCTGCGGTGCCGCTTTGATCAACGCAAGCGCGGCGCGGCTCTGCTCTTGCGTGATCTGGCCCTTGGAAGCCTGGCGATTGAGATTGCCGGTGATGGTCGCGAGCCCGGATTCGATCCGCTCCTGGGAAATGTCATGCAGACCCACCTCGTAGCCGGCCAGCGCACTGACATGCGCGATCCCGCTACCCATCTGGCCGGCACCGATAACGCCGACCTTCTTGATCTCGACAACCATGGTCTATCCCGGTCTCTCCAGAGCGGCGGTGCCACCCTAACCTTGTTCACGGCGGCAAGCACCGCCTTCCGTCGTGTTTGAGCGCTATTACTTACAGGCATGGCCGGCGAGAGCAAGCGTCACGCCGGCCATTGGTTTCGAATTCGCCCCCGAACACCACGCGATGCGCAGGCCGGGGCCGCGAGATCGGGCTTCCGGATCAGCCCTTGTCGAGCTCGGCCTCGAGCTGCGGCAGGATCTCGAAGAGATCGGCAACCAGGCCGTAGTCGGCCACCTGGAAGATCGGCGCCTCCTCGTCCTTGTTGATCGCGACGATCACCTTGGAATCCTTCATGCCGGCCAGATGCTGGATGGCGCCGGAAATGCCGCAGGCGATGTAGAGATCCGGAGCGACGACCTTGCCGGTCTGGCCGACCTGCCAGTCATTCGGCGCATAGCCCGCATCGACGGCCGCCCGCGAGGCGCCAACAGCGGCGCCCAGTTTGTCGGCCACCGGAACGATCACCTCGTCGAACTTCTCCTTGGAGCCAAGCGCACGGCCGCCGGAGATGATGATCTTGGCGGCGGTCAGTTCCGGACGATCCGACTTGGAAAGCTCTTCGCCAACGAAGGAGGAAAGAGCCGGGTCGGCCGGCGCGCTGACGTCCTCGATTGCGGCGGAACCGCCTTCACCGGCCGCCGCGAACGATGCGGTGCGCACGGTGATGACCTTCTTGGCATCGTCCGACTTCACGGTCTGGATGGCGTTGCCGGCGTAGATCGGCCGCTGGAACGTATCCGAAGCCTCAACCGAGATGATCTCGGAGATCTGCATCACGTCGAGAAGCGCGGCCACGCGCGGCATGAAGTTCTTGCCCGAGGTCGTCGCCGCCGTGACGATGGCGTCGTAGCCATCCGCAAGCGAGACGACCAGCGCGGCCATCGGCTCTGCGAGTTGATGCTCCAGCGCGTCGGCATCCGCAACCAGAACCTTGGCGGCGCCGTCGAGCCTGGCCGCCGCTTCCGCGGCAGCCTTGCAGCCCTTGCCGGCGACGAGGACATGCACGTCCCCGCCAATCGCCTTGGCGGCGGTCATCGCCTTGGCGGTCTGGTCGGAAAGGCTGGCATTGTTGTGATCGGCCACAAGAAGCGTGGTCATTGGTCCTACTCCTTCTTGGGTCCTTAAAGCACGCCGGCTTCGTTCTTGAGCTTGGAGACGAGCTCCGCGACGTCGGCGACCTTGACGCCCGCCTGACGAGCCGGTGGCTCGTTCGTGGCGACGACGGTCAGGCGCGGCGCGGTATCGACGCCATAGTCGGATGCCGCCTTCTCATCGATCGGCTTCTTCTTGGCCTTCATGATGTTCGGTAGCGATGCGTAGCGCGGCTCGTTGAGACGCAGATCGGCGGTGACGATCGCCGGCATGGTGAGCTTCACCGTCTGCAGTCCGCCGTCGATTTCGCGCATCACCTCGACGGTGCCCTCACCAAGATCGAGCTTGGAGGCGAATGTGCCCTGCGACCATCCCAGAAGGGCGGCCAGCATCTGGCCGGTCTGGTTGCAATCGTCGTCAATGGCCTGCTTGCCGAGGATGACCAGTTCGGGCTTTTCCTCGTCGACGATGCCCTTGAGGATCTTGGCGACGGCGAGCGGCTCGACCGTGTCATCGACCTTGACCAGAATGCCGCGATCGGCGCCCATGGCAAGCGCGGTGCGGATCGTTTCCTGGGCCTGCTGCGGGCCGACGGAGACGACGACGATCTCGTCCACCTTGCCTGCTTCCTTAAGACGGATCGCCTCCTCGACGGAAATCTCGTCGAACGGATTCATCGACATCTTGACGTTGGCAAGATCGACTCCCGAGCCGTCCGACTTGACGCGGACCTTGACGTTGTAGTCGATCACCCGCTTGACGGGCACCAGCACTTTCATGGGTTGTTGACCTCCGCATTACCCGCCACCTGATTGGCGCGGGGGGCGCGCCGGAATTGTGCAACCGGCTGTCTGTGGATTGGCCGGAACCGGCCGGAAATAGCAGGGCTCGGCCCCGACGTAAGTTCGGCGGGACGGTACTGGGGCCTTTGGAAGGTGTCAACGTTTGCGGTGCAGCAAAGCGTAAAAAACCGGACCCCTTCTTATTCAAAACCGTAGGGGGTATTCCCTAATCCTATCGCCTCGCCGTAGCGCTTCCCGACCTCCCCCGCACCTGCCGAGGCCGGCCGCGATCATCGCGCGCGATCGAAAAGCGCAACACCCGGTCGCCGCATCACCAGAATGAGAAGTGCCCCCGCCGCGAGCCCGCCGATGTGGCTCCACCACGCGACGCTGTCGTCACTGATCTGAAGAACCATGACGATCTGGAAGACGATCCAAGCGCCGAGCACCCAATAGGCGCGAAGCGGCACTGGAATACGGCCGAGCAGCAACACCCAGATGCGAACGTGCGGATGCAGCATGAGATAGGCGGCGACGATGCCTGCTATCGCGCCCGACGCACCGATCATGGGAGCCGCGGAAGCAGGCAGCATGGCGATATGCAGAAGCGCGGCGGCAATCGCGCACAGCAGATAGAACGCCAGGAACCGCACATGTCCCAAGGCATCCTCAACGTTGTCGCCGAAGACCCAGAGAAACAGCATGTTGCCGCCCAGATGCCAGAAATCGCCGTGAACAAACGCGTATGTGACGAGCGTCAGATATCCCAACCCCGGCAGTGCATCGGTTCCAAACAGCGCGGGAACCGCACCGAAGCCGAATGCCGCCGCCGCGACGCTCGGCGCCTCACCGCCGGCTTCCAGTATCAGGAAAACCAGAACGTTGACGACGATCAGCACCCAGGTGACGTATTGGCGACGCACATAGGTTCTCGGGTTCTGGTCGTAAAACGGAATGAACATGAGATCTGATCGAAACCTCTTGCGATCTGGCCCCGGTCGCACGATGCGATGTGCCGGGGGAAGTCGTCAGACATTGCGGCGAAGCCGCCCGAACGGCAGGAGGCTTGCGAGAAACAGCACGAGCGCGGCGACCACCACCGAGGGACCTGACGGCGTGTCGGCTTCCATCGACAGGCCCAACCCGCCAATGACCGCGAGAACACCGATGATCGCGGCCAGAACAGCCATGCTTTCCGGTGTTGCGGCAAACCTGCGGGCCGCAGCAGCCGGTATGACCAGCAACGACGTGATCAGCAGGATCCCGACGATCTTCATGGCGATCGCGATGACGGTAGCGACCAGCAACATCAGAACGAACTTGTAGGCGGCGACCGGCACGCCCTCCGCTCGCGCCAGGTTTTCATCGACGGTGGCGGCGAGCAACGGTCGCCAGACATAGGCGAGAACCGCCAGAACCAGCAATCCGCCGCCCCAGATGACGGCCAGATCAAAGCGCCCGACGGCCAGGATATCGCCGAAGAGGTAAGCCATCAGGTCGATCCTGAGCCAGGCCATGAAGGCAACCGTCACCAGACCGATGGAAAGGGCCGAATGCGACAGGATGCCGAGCAGCGTATCGGACGGGATCGCACGCTGGCGCTGGAGAGCGAGGAGCACGAGCGCGATCGCGAGCGAGACCACGAGGACAGCAAATGTCGCATCGATGTCGAGAAGGAAGGCGAGCGCGATGCCGAGCAGCCCGGCATGCGCCATTGTATCCCCGAAATAGGCCATCCGCCGCCACACGATGAAGCAGCCGAGCGGGCCGGCGACCAGCGCGACGCCAATGCCTGCGAGAAACGCACGGACGAGAAAATCATCAAGCATCGCCACGCTCCGTCTCGTGCTCGCCGTGACTATCGACCGCTCCGGAAGGGGTATGGTGGTCGTGCCCGTGATCATGATCGCCCGGGCACGATCCGTCGAGCGCATGGGCGTGATCGTGGTGGTGCTGGTAGACGGAGACGGCTTGCGCCGCGCGCGGTCCGAACAGCTTGCGGTATTCCGGGCTGGAGGCGACCGTCTGCGGCACCCCGGAACAGCAGATGTGCCGGTTGAGGCAGATCACGCGGTCGGCTTCGCGCATCACCACATGCAGATCGTGCGAGACCAGCAGGATGCCGCAGCCGTGGGTGCGACGGATACCCGATATGAGCTCGTAAAGCGCGATCTCGCCGGTAAAATCAACCCCCTGCACCGGCTCGTCCAGCACCAGAAGACCGGGATCGCGCAGAAGAGCGCGCGCCAGCAGTACCCGCTGCATTTCCCCGCCCGACAATGTCTGCACGGCCGCCTGCATAAGGTGTCCGACGCCGGTTTCTTCCAGCGCAACCAGGACCTCGGCACGCGAAGCCCGCACGGTCAGCGTCATCAGCCGCGACACGGTGAGGGGCATCGTCCAGTCGAGATGGAATTTCTGCGGCACATAGCCAATCCTGAGCCCCGGCGCCCGATGCAGGGATCCGGCATCCGGCGCCTCAAGGCCAAGCACCGTCTTCACAAGCGTGGTCTTTCCACCGCCGTTCGGACCGATCAATGTCACGATCTCACCGCGCGACACGGTCAGATCGACGTGCTCGATCAGCCACCGACCCGAGCGGTGAACGCCGAGATTATGCGTTTCGACAAGCAACGCGCCCGTCCTGAAGCTTGGAGTGGCAGCCGCTTGGGCCGTCTGTGTTCTCATTCCCTGTTCTTCCGTCGAATCGGTCTTGCGCGCAAGACCGCAGGCCGCGCCGCAGCGCTCTCGGGAGATTGCTCAGCCCGCCGTTCCGAGCAACCGGGATCTTGCGCAATTCCTGTGCGCGCCGGAATCCCGCCATCTGACGTCGGCGGATCTCCGGCAGGCATACCCCCCGACATGCCCCCGACATCCCCCTTGACTGACGATGCGATTATGTATCAGTTACGTTATAACATTACATATCAAAGTGTGGAGTATGCCGCATGAGTTTTCGTCCGGCCCCCTGGGGTGCCACGATCGCGACCCTGATCGGCCTCGCCGCAATCACCCTTCCCGCCGCCCATGCGCAGGTGCCGAAGGTCGTCACGTCGATCAAGCCCGTCGACGCATTGGTCGCCGGCGTCATGGGAAAGCTGGGAACGCCGCGTCTGCTCGTCCAGGGCGGGGCATCGCCGCATTCCTACGCCCTGAAACCGTCCGATGCCCGGGGGCTCGATGAGGCAAACATCGTCTTCAGGGTCAGCGAAAACCTCGAAACATTCCTCAATCATCCGCTGGAAACGCTCGCCGGCAAGGCGACCGTCGTGGATCTGGCCGAGGCCGACGAGGTCAAGACGCTCGGCTTTCGCGAAGGCGCGGTGTGGGAGGAGGACGAACATGCTCACCACGATGAGGCCACCCACGACGACGCGGCGCACAACGGGACCGATCACGCGAACCACCATCACGACCATTCGGGCATGGACCCCCATGTCTGGCTCGATCCGGCCAACGCGCGCGCAATGGTGGACGCCATCGCCGACACGCTGAAGACGGCAGATCCGGAAAACGCGGACACATATGCCACCAATGCGGCGGAGTTGAACGGCCGGCTGAGCGCCCTTGAAGCGAAGATCGCTGCCGAACTGGCTCCCGTGCGCGGGCGCCCCTTCATCGTCTTTCACGATGGCTACCACTATTTCGAGCACAAGTTCGACATCGAGGCCTCCGGCGCCGTCGCAGTCGATCCCGAACATCAGCCCGGCGTCGCGCGGGTTCGGGAAATCCGCGACCGCATCGTCGCCTCGGGCGCGATCTGCGTTTTCGCGGAACCCCAGTTCAGGCCGCAGCTTGTGGCGACCCTGATCGACGGCACCTCCGCGCGCGCCGGCGTGCTCGATCCACTTGGGGCGGACGTGAAGCCGGGGCCTGGCGCCTACGAAGCGATGATGGAGAACCTGGCCAAAAGCCTCCACGACTGTCTCGCCGGCTCCTGAGGCCCCGTCAGCCAGGTCTTCACCAATCCGGATTGCCGATCCGGTTCCCCGGTGCATGGCCGGGGCGGGCGGGTGGGAGCGGCGCGGACCCCGAGACGTCGCCCCGCCCGCCTTTCTCTTCTCCTTGCCGGCACCGAAGAGAGCGCGAAGGACAAGGTTGCATGGCAAGCCCCTTCGCGAGAGCGGATCGAAACCCTATATTGCGGACAACACGGCGGCACGAACTCGGACTTGAGACCGAGCCTCGGCGCCGCCTATCCGTTTCGCGCGAAGGAATATCTGATGTCCGCAACCTCTTCCAACGAGAGCCAGATCCCGGTCACCGTGCTGACCGGCTATCTCGGCTCCGGCAAGACGACGCTCTTGAACCGCATTCTGACCGGCAACCACGGCAAGCGCTACGCGGTGATAGTCAACGAGTTCGGCGAAATCGGCATCGACAATGATCTGCTGGTGGAATCGGACGAAGAAATCTTCGAGATGAACAACGGCTGCATCTGCTGCACCGTGCGCGGCGACCTGATCCGCACGGTGGAGAACCTGATGAAGCGGAAGGGCTCGTTCGACGCCATCCTGGTGGAGACCACCGGTGTCGCGGATCCCGCCCCCGTCGCGCAGACCTTCTTCATGGACGAGGACGTGCGCCAGGCCGCCAAGCTTGACGCTGTGGTGGCCGTCGTTGATGCCAAACATCTGCCCCAGCGCCTGGAGGATACCGAAGAAGCCGCCGACCAGATCGCTTTCGCCGATGTGATCCTGCTCAACAAGACCGACCTCGTCTCGGCCGAAGAGCTTCAGTCGGTGGAGGCCGCAATCCGCGCGATCAACCCCTACGCGGTGGTGCACAAGACGGAACGCTGCTCGATCGATCTTTCCAAGGTGCTCGACCGCGGTTCCTTCGATCTCGACCGGATTCTCAGCCTGGATCCACATTTCCTTGAGGAAGAAGAGGACCACGTTTGTGGGCCCGATTGCGATCACGATCACCATCACCATGGTCATGACCATCATCATCACGATCATGACCACGACCACCATCATCACCACGACGAGGATCCGCATGGCGTGAAGAGCATCGCTCTTCGCGCCGGTGAACTCGACCCGCAGAAGTTCTTTCCCTGGATCCAGCAGACGACGCAGCTTCAGGGCCCGAACATCCTCCGCCTAAAGGGTATTCTCGCGTTTGCCGGTGACGACGAGCGCTATGTGGTGCAGGGCGTGCACATGATTATCGAGGGCGACCACCAGCGGCCCTGGAAGGATGGCGAGAAGCGCGAAAGCCGCCTCGTCTTCATTGGCCGCAACCTGCCGGTGGATATGCTGGAAGCCCACTTCGCGGCGTGCGCGGCCTGAGGGCGGCGAAAGCCTGACGATGGTCTGTCGGAGGCAACCTCCGGGAGGCCATCGCAAGCGGCCTTTGGCCCGCCCATCGTCGTTTCCGGGACTATCGGCAGATCGATACCAACGGGCTCGCGAAACCGCTTCAGGTCTTGCGAAAACGGCGAAGGGCCGAATCCAGTCGCTTCGCCCCTAGCCGGGCGATATCGCGTGCAACGATATCCCCTTTCGCGGACAGGAGGCGGGCACTCGACAAGCCGCCGCCGGCGACCACGAGGGTTCCGAAGGAAGCTCGTTCGCGCCACAGGTCATCGATGAGAGAGGGCGCGCGGCCGGCCAGCGAATCCACCTCCACCAGCGCGTCGTGATGAAAGTAGTTTTCCATCGCGGCCAGCACCACCTGCAGTCCGGGAGAATTGCGCGCCTGCGTCTCGTCGAATGCCGTTTTCCAAGCGTAGGCGCGCGGACCATCACGAAACGAGATGACGGCCGCAATCGTCCTGTCATCGAGACGGAGCCGGTCCAGCATCAGGCACCCGGCTGCGGCCAGTTGCTCCACCGCCTTGCGGGCGAAGGTCGCGAGGTGGGGATTGCTCGCGATCGCCGTGCCGGCCTCGCCTTTCCAACCCGCCTGCTCCAACGCCAGAAAATCTTCAAACACCGCTGCCGCATGGACGCCGCGCAAGTGATCGCGCACGAGATGGCCCTGCCCCTTGAGGCGGCGGTATCCCTTGGCATAGCGCCGTCGCCGTTGGCTGGAAAAATGCGAGAGATAACTTGCCATCGAACCGTGCACCGCAAGCACGGGACGCTGATAGGATGATGTTTGAGCGACCTTCAGACCCAATGCCTGGGCTCCCGCACGAATGGCTTCGGCCACCGTCCCGTCAAGCCTCTGCTCGGGCAGGGCCAGCAGCGGCCCCGTCTGCATCATCAGCATGCGGAGGAACTTGGTTGCGGCGGCTTCGGCGCAATCGGGTGCGAGCAGCGGCGTTCCCAGCGGCGCGTAGGCATTTGTCCAGACAAGAGGAGCAGACCGGGAAAGCCCCAACTTGCGATGCCCCGTTGGAGCAAAGGCGACGAGTTGCCCGCCAACGCGCCGACGCACGGCAGCAATCGAGACAACCGCCGGCTCGGCATAATGCAGATAGGGAAGCAGGAATTCCGGGCGAAAGAACGGATTGGGTTCCATCGCCTGATCGGACAATGACTGCCACGCGGAGGTCTCGGCTTCGGCCTCCACCAGTGTCATGAACAGGGGCTCGAACGGACTGACCGTGGACGGTGCTGCGAGCGATGTGGTTTCGTCGCCCGGCAAGGTCGGGTCACTCTCCATGCGTCGTCCTCTTCCCGCTGCGGTGGCCAGTCCAGATGAAGGAACTTATGCCGAGGCGCCTTCGTGCCACCCAGAACAGGCTCGAGGCCTCGAAACACATTGAAATACTTGTGGCAAGTGCCGCTCCGATCAAGCCAAAATACGGGATGAGCGTGACGTTGAGCGCAACATTGACGGCAAAGGCCCCTGCGTAAGCGACGGCGCACCGTTTCTGTTCGCCGGCCATGGTCAGCAGGGCATCGACAGGCCCCACCGCGGCGCGTGCCAGAACGCCGACCAGCAAGAACGCCAGAATATTGTGGCCGCCGGCGAAATCACTGCCAAAGAGTCTGAGGATATAGCTTCCGAAAACAAGGAGAAGGCCGGCGAAAAGCAGCGAGGGCCAGAAGGTCCAGCCGACCGACTGGCGTACATAGACGGCAAGGCCCTCGTGGTCGCCGCTGTGGTGCAGCCGCGAATAGCGATGGGCGGACGCGGCCTTGACCGCGAAATAGACGAAATGAACGAGCGCCAGCGTCTTTGCCGCCGCGTAATAGACGGCGACTTCGCCCGGCGGCTCGAAATAGCTGACCATCAGCACGTCGGCGCTGGTAAGCAACGTGAAGAAGCCCTCGACAAGGAAAATCGGCAGCGACAGGCGCATCCAGTCTCCTGGTGCCCACCGCGCCGGTCCCGGCCCCACCAGATGGCGCAACCGCCGATCCATGGAGATCTTCTGATAGAGCGCGGCGACCCAGGTCGCCAGGATCGCGGCCAGACAGGCTGTCGTGGCCGTGTGCGGCAAACCCGTCAGACTGGCGACGAGAACGACGACGAGGATCAGGAACGGTCGCCAGATATAGGTCGGCATGATCGCCAGATCGCCCCAGTCGCGCGAGCGCGCGATCCCCTCCTGCACATCGGTAAGAGTGAACATCGGCAGGCACAACGCGGCGAGATAGGCCGGAACGATATAATAGTCGGGAACGTGACCGGAGGAGAACCAAACGACGGCCATCGTTACCAGCATGAGAGCCGTTGCGGAAACCATCGCAATGGTGCGACTGGCGGAGAGAATGCCGCGCAGCAGATCCAGCCGATCGAACGCGAGGTATTCCGGGATCAACCGTTGGACCGAGGAATTGAACCCTAGCGGCGCGATGACACCCAGAACGATGACGATCGTCCACACGACGACATAGATGCCGTATTCATGGCTCCCCATCCATCGCGCCAGAAAGACCTGCAGGAAATAGGCAAGCGCGGCACCGAAGACACGCACACCGAACGTGAAGAGAGCCATCCGCTGCGCCTTGGCGGAATCTCCCTTGCCGCTGACGATATCGCGCGCACGGCGGGAAACTCCGCTCACGGAGAGCTTCCGGCCTCCTTTCTGCGGATGGTCTGGCTCTCCCGGATCTGGCTCCGGCTTGCGCGAACCCTTCACACGGCGCCCCCCGGTGCGCAGCATCGTCCTCATGAACCGCCCCTGCTTCTGAAGCCGGCGAGCCCCGTTCGCAGGCCGGAAATCCGACACCGGGCGTCGCATCATCCCCCGGACGGGAATGAGAAACCGCAGGCCGTCAGTTCCATCACAAGTGCCACAGGAGGCTTAATTTTCCGTCTCCCGAGAGCGTCTCCCTCTGCCGTGAAGAGGACCGAACGCCCATTCAAACCAGGATCAGAACAGCGGACTCATCTGCGCAATCGGAATGAAACCGATGCGAATGCCGCCACCACGGAAAGTGAGCTTGGCGCTCACGGCCGCCTGCCCCGCCAGCTCCGTCTTTTGGCCGAACCCTGTCAGCGCACCCTGAAACGCGGCAGGGATCGCCGAGTCCGGCGGGTAGAACGGGCGGACGAGATCCGCGATCTCCTCCGGCTCGACGGCCGTAACCTGAAGATCGCCTTCGAAATATCCTTCGGCCCCGAGCGTCAGAACACCGGTGGCCGTGATCTTCGCGCGATCGCGGGCCAGATAGGCCTCTCGAACCTCGATCGGCATCCCCACCAGTGCCATGACCCGCTCGCGTCCCGAGAGCCAGTCGCGACCGTCCGGCATACGCAACAGAACGCCGGCATCGAAGGGATCGGCATTTCCGAAGGGTCCTTCGAAAGAAGCCCGGTCCAGCGTCATGGCGACATCGGCCGCATCCGGCTCGTCGGGTGTCTTGCGAACATGAACTTCCGCCCGTGCGCCAGCCGCCTGCTGAACCCCGAAGCTCCCCTTCATGGCGGCGTCGAAACCCTCGAACGACACGGCGGCAGCCGAAACCGCGTTTTTCTTGAAGATCAGGCTTGCGTGCCCGACATTCCAGCGGCCGGTGAGCATGAAGGGAAAAGGCGCGAGCCTAGCGGAGAAAGGCGCATCCGCTTCCATGATGATGTGGCGCGGATTGTAGATGAGCGCGACGGCACGGAACGCGCCGCCTGACACCTGTCCGCCATCCGCCAGAAGCACATCGACCTTGTTGCAACGCACTTCCATCCGGAACGGATAGCCGCCGATCGTTCGATCCGCACAGACGACCTGGGTACCCATGCGCGCCAGGTCCCCGAGCGCAAGATCGAGCCGGCGCTCCACTTCCCCCGCCGCATAGAACCAGAACCCGGACCATCCTCCCACGACCACAAGAACGGCGAAAAGGAGGAAAACGTAACGCTTGCGCATAGGTGGTTCCTGATTGGGGACGAAATGCGGACAACGCGATCCGCAAGGATGTGGGCTCATCCATGGCGCCGCGAGGCGGCAGCATCATGGCTGCGCGAGCAATAGCAAATTCGCGCAACGAAACAACGCCCGACAGCGCTGCCATGCATGGACCGGAACCGTGCCCCGTGCTTGCGCCGATCATCCGTCGCTGTTAGAGCGGCGAACTTACGAAACGGGATGCAGGGTGTGGCATGGAAGATCTGTGGGTATTCGGCTATGGCTCGCTGATGTGGCGGCCCGGCTTTGAACATACCGAGGTCGTTCCCGCCCTGCTGCGCGGCTTGCACCGTTCTCTTTGCGTCTTTTCTTGGGTTCATCGCGGCACTCAGCAACAGCCGGGCCTCGTCCTTGGCCTCGACCGCGGGGGCGCCTGCCGCGGCCTTGCCTTCCGGGTCGAGGCGCAACGCCGTGACGAGGTCGTCACTTATCTGCGCGACCGCGAACAGGTGACCATGGTCTACCGCGAGGTGCTGCGCGATGTGGTTCTCGACGGTGGGCGGCGGGTCAGGGCGCTCGGGTATGTGGTGGAACGCGCCCACGAGCAATATGCCGGCGCGCTACCGCTTGAACGCCAGCTCGAAATCGTGCGGCGCAGCCACGGCCAGTCCGGCCCGAACCGCGACTACGTGCTGAACACCGCCGATCACCTGAGCGACCTCGGCATCCGCGACAGCCATCTGCACTGGCTCGCCGAAGCGCTGAGGCAGGGCGAATGAGGCAATAGGCCGAACGGACGGGCGGAAACCGAAAGACCGGGGTTCAGATCTCGCGCTTCAGCGGCCGGGACATGAGCACCTGCAGCGCCTCGTCGACGGAAAGCCCGCCCGCCAGCACCGCGGCCACGGCCTCACAGATCGGCAGTTCCACGCCACGACGTTTGCCGAGTTCAACGGCGACAGGCGCGGTGTGGACACCCTCCACGAGCTTCGTCCCCGGAGCGGTCAGTTCGGCAACGCTTCTGCCGCGTCCGATCTCGATGCCGAAGGCCATGTTGCGCGATTGCGGCGAGGACGACGTGAGCACCAGATCTCCGAGCCCGGATAACCCGGTCAGCGTTTCGGTACGCGCACCCATGGCCTTCGCGAGACGGGAAAGCTCCGCAAAGCCGCGCGCCGTCAGTGCCGCCTGGGCGCTGGCCCCAAGTCCCCGCCCCACGATCGCGCCGCACGGGATCGCGAGCACGTTCTTCAAGGCGCCGCCAATCTGCACGCCAATCATGTCCGTGGACGAGTAGGGCCGGAAACTGTCGCTCGCGAGAGCGCGGGCAAGGTTGTCGGCAAGCCCCGCATCGTCGGCCGCGATCGTGACGGCTGTCGGCAGACCCTTTGCGACATCGCTTGCAAAGCTAGGGCCCGAAAGAACGGCGGCGGCCGCTTCCGGCAGCGCATCGGCGAGGACATCCGTCAACAGTGCGCCACTTCCGTGCTCCAGCCCCTTTGCGCAAAGAACGACCGGGATTCCGGCACCCAGATATGGCTTCATCTGCAAGGCCAGCGCGCGGGTGGTCTGCGCCGGCGTGACCAGCAGAACAGCGTCGGCCTCAAGCACCTCCGCAAGATCGTTGGTCGCATCAAGCGCGGGATCGAGCTTGATGCCCGGGAGCCGCGGCGTCTCGCCGGAACGATTGATCGAGGCGACGGCGTCGCGATCGCGCGCGTAGAGCTTCACTGTCCGGCCGGCCCGTGCGGCAACCAGCGCCAGCGCGGTGCCCCATGAGCCACCGCCGACGACACCTATCCTGTCAAACTTCATACCTTCGCCCCCTTGCGTCCTTCACCCAGCATCGGTTTGGCCGTCGCATCGAGCGGCCATCGTGGCCGTGGGCTGACGCTCAGCGGATCGATCAGACCGAGGACAAACCGTTCCGCTCCGGCCCAGGCGATCATCGCCGCATTGTCCGTACACAAGTGTATCGGCGGCGCCACAAGCCGCGCACCAGTCGCCCGCGCCGCCTCATCGAGCCCCTGGCGAAGACGTGTATTTGCCGCAACACCGCCGGCGATCACCAGCACCGGTTCCACATCCGCAAACATCTGCGCAAATTCCTCAAGCGCGCGCTTCGCCCTGGAGGCGACCACGTCGGCAGCCGCTTCCTGGAAGGAGGCGCAAAGATCGGCGACATCCTGATCGCTGACCGGAGCGGCCCGTTCCGCCGCGACGCGAACCGCGGTTTTGAGCCCGGCGAACGACATGTCGAGGCCGGGACGGTTGAGAAGTGGGCGCGGCAGATTGAAACGCTTTCCGTCACCCGAACGCGCCGCCTTTTCCACGGCCGGCCCGCCGGGATAGGGCAGTCCCAGCAGCTTCGCCGTCTTGTCGAAGGCCTCGCCAAGCGCATCATCGATCGTTGAGCCAAGACGGACGTAGTCGCCCACGCCACGCGCCAGAACGAACTGCGTATGCCCGCCGGAGACAAGCAGCATGAGGTAGGGAAAGGCGACGCCGTCGGTCAATCGGGCCGTCAGCGCGTGGGCTTCCAGGTGATTGACCGCGATGAGAGGCTTGTCGGCGGCAAGCGCGATGGCCTTGGCGGTCATCAGTCCGACGATGACACCGCCGATGAGCCCCGGCCCGGCGGTCGCGGCAACAGCGTCGAGGTCGGCGAAACCGATGCCGGCCTCCTCCATCGCCAGGCGCACGATGCCGTCGAGCATGGCGATATGAGCGCGCGCCGCGATTTCGGGCACGACCCCGCCGTACAGCGCGTGATCGTCGATCTGCGAGCGGACCACGTTCGACAGGATCTCGCCGCGTCCATCGGCCTTGCGCCTGACGACTGCAGCGGCGGTCTCGTCGCAACTTGTTTCGATGCCCAGAACGAGTGCCGGGACGGATTTTCTTTGCAGTACCGGGTTTTCTCCGGCTTGCGGATTGGACATGGCGCCATCGGGCCTTATCATTGCGGCTGTTCTGCCGGTGAGGCCGGCCCACCATCGCCGCTAAATTGTCCGGCCTCCATGGGTCGGGGCAGAGCGGCCCTAACCCGGGATCATGATCATTGCAATCGAAACCTGTCCGGATCGGTACGCGCGGCAGTGCGCTCGCACTCGCCCAGGCCCACGAGACCCGTGATCGCCTGATGAAGGCGCACGACCTTCCTCAGGAAGCCTTCGAGATCGTGGTCATCAAGACGTCGGGCGACAAGATTCTCGACCGGCCGCTGGCCGAAGTTGGCGGCAAGGGTCTTTTTACCAAGGAAATCGAGGACGCGCTCTATTCCGGCGACATAGATCTGGCGGTCCACTCCTCCAAGGACATGCCGACGGTGCTGCCCGACGGTCTGGAAATCTCCGCCTTCCTGCCGCGCGAGGACGTGCGGGACGCATTCATCTCGCCCAAGGCGAAGACGCTGGCCGACCTCCCGCAGGGCGCCGTCGTCGGTTCCGCGTCGCTGCGACGGCAGGCGATCGTCAAGCGTCTGCGCCCAGATCTGGAGGTCGTCACCTATCGCGGCAATGTCCAGCGGCGGCTTCAGAAGCTCCAGGAGGGGGTCGTGGATGCCACGCTTCTGGCCTACGCGGGACTTCGCCGCCTCGGGATGGCGGATGTCGTAACCTCCGTTCTCGATGAGGATTCCTTCCTGCCGGCCGTCGGTCAGGGCGCCATCTGCATCGAAAGCCGGATCGACGACGAACATGTCGCGACGCTGCTCGCGGCGATCCACGATGAGGAAACCGCGATCTGCCTTCGCAGCGAACGCGCCTTTCTGAAGGAGCTCGACGGCTCCTGCCGTACGCCGATTGCCGGCCTTGCCCGTGTCGCCGAAGGCACCGTGGTGCTGCGCGGCCTCATTCTGAAACCCGATGGCAGTGCCGCGCACGAAGGCGTGCGTGAAGCCCCCAGCGACGACGCCGTCGAGATGGGTGCGGAACTCGGCCGTACACTGAAGGCGGAAGCCGGACCGGGGTTCCTGACCCTTTCGTAATCGCGCCCGGCAAGGCGGAGCACCGGCTACCATGCGCATTCTCCTCACCCGGCCGATCGATCAGGCCGACATGACAGCGGAACGGCTGCGGGCCGCCGGCCACGAGGTGCTGTTCGCGCCGATGCTGCGGATTGAGCCGCTCGAACCGCCGGCCTTCCGGACCGATGACATTTCGGCCATCGCGGTCACGAGCGCGCGGGTGGCCGAGGCGCTGAGGGGCCGCCCCGAATGCGACGGCCTGCGGATGCGGCCGGTCTTCGCCGTCGGCTCGCGGACAGCAGACGCGATGGCATCTGCCGGCTTCGCCCGCGTGGAGACGGCCGCCGGCGATGCCGCCGCACTTGCCGCCGGAATAACACGGGCGCTTGCAGGCGGCGCCGGAGCGATCCTCTACCCTTGCGGGCGGGAACGGCGGGGCGATCTCGACGCCCGGCTACGCGATGCGGGCTTCGCGGTCCGACTCGTTGAGCTATATGGCGCGCAAAAGCAGGAAACCCTGCCCAACGAGGTTCGCGATGCATTGAAGGCCGTGCGCGTTGATGCGGTGCTGATCTACTCGCGCCGTACCGCCGAAGCCTTCGTCCGCGCACTCCAATCGGCCGGGATAGATCCGGCGAGCGTCCGGACAATCGCCATTTCCGAAACCGCCGCAGAACCGCTCGTGGCGGCAGGCTGTTCCACCGACATTGCCCGGACGCCGGACGAGGCTGGCTTGCTGGCGAGGCTGCGATAGCACAAGCCAGGCGTACCGCAAGCCGCGCGCCGAGCCTTGCCAACCGCCCCGCCAGCCTTTAGCAAAAACCCTGACAGTCTCAACGAACAGGGCGCGGAAACTCCCATGGCTACGCACAATCTGCTGCTTCTTCCCGGCGACGGCATCGGCACCGAAATCATGGCCGAAGTGAAAAAGATCATCGGCTGGTTCAACGCCAGGGGTGGCGCCACGTTCGAGACCGACGAGGGCCTCGTCGGCGGCGCGGCCTACGATGCCCACGGCAAGGCGATCTCCGAAGAAGACATGGCGAAGGCGATGTCGGCGGATGCGGTCATCTTCGGCGCCGTCGGCGGCCCGAAATGGGATGGCGTCGCCTACGATGTTCGCCCCGAGGCCGGCCTTCTGCGGTTGCGCAAGGATCTGGAGCTGTTCGCCAACCTACGCCCGGCAATCTGCTACCCCGCGCTGGCCGCCTCTTCCTCGCTGAAGCAGGATGTGGTCGAGGGGCTCGACATCCTGATCGTGCGCGAGCTGACCGGCGGCGTCTATTTCGGCGAGCCGAAGGAGATCACCGATCTCGGCAACGGCCAGAAGCGCGCCGTCGACACGCAGGTCTATGACACCTTCGAGATCGAGCGCATCGCCCGCGTCGCCTTCGATCTTGCGCGCACCCGCAAGAACAAGGTGTGCTCGATGGAAAAGCGCAACGTGATGAAGTCGGGCCTTCTGTGGAACGAGGTCGTCACCGGCGTCCATGACCGCGAGTTCAAGGACGTGGAGCTTTCCCACATGCTGGCGGATGCCGGCGGCATGCAGCTCGTGCGCTGGCCGAAGCAGTTCGACGTCATCGTCACCGATAACCTGTTCGGCGACATGCTGTCGGACATCGCCGCGATGCTGACCGGTTCGCTCGGCATGCTGCCGTCGGCCTCGCTGGGTGCGCCGGACGCCAAGACCGGCATGCGCAAGGCCATGTACGAACCGGTGCACGGCTCCGCCCCCGACATCGCCGGCACGGGTGCCGCCAACCCGATCGCCATGATCGCGTCGTTCGCCATGGCGCTACGCTATTCCTTCGGCCTCGTCGCTGAAGCGGACATGGTCGAGAAGGCCATCTCCGCGACGCTCGACAAGGGCCTTCGCACGAAGGACCTGATGAGCGAAGGCATGACCGCCGTCGGCACCACCGAGATGGGCGACGCGATCCTTGCCGAAATGGAAGCGTTGAGCTGACCTTAAACCGCGGGGGCCGGCAGCGGGCCGATGGCGGTAAGCCATTCGTCTTGCGTGCCGGCCCGCCATGCGGAGCACTTGCCTGGCAGTTTGGGAGAGAGCCATGACCAGCACGGATCACGCAGTCACGTCGGCCGAGCAGCTCGAGGCGTTGTACGGCGAACCAGCCAAGCGTTCGCTGGTCAAGGAACTCGACCATATCTCCGACCACTACCGCGCCTTCATCGAGGCCGCGCCCTTCGTGGTCATCGCCAGCGTGGGACCGGAAGGCCTCGATTGCTCGCCACGCGGAGATCCCGCCGGCTTCGTGCGGGTGGAAGACAGAAATACCGTCCTGATACCGGACCGCCGAGGCAACAATCGCATCGACACGCTGCGCAATATCGTGCGCGACCCGCGCGTTTCCCTGCTGTTTCTCATCCCCGGCATCGGCGAGACGCTGCGCATCAACGGGTCCGCCGAAATCACGACCGACCCCGCGTTCTGCGCCTCCTTCGCCATGAACGGCAAGGAACCGGTGACGGTCCTCAAGGTGACGGCGGAACGGGTCTACTTCCAGTGCCAGAAAGCGTTGGTACGGTCCAAGCTATGGGCGCCGGAAACACGGATAGAGCGAACCGCCCTGCCCTCGACGGGCACGATCATCAAAGCGCTCGACGAGACGTTCGACGCGACGGCATATGATGAAGGCTATAAGGAACATCTGGCCCGCACGATCTACTGAGCGATCGCCACGCAGGCCGCAGGCCTTGCAGATGCGTCTCAACTGGATATCCTGCAGTCATGGTGCATGCGATCAACCACGGCGAATACGAGCGCATCCTGCGGGAAGCCGGCGTGCGCATTACCCGCCCCCGCAAGGTCATTCTGGAGATCCTCGCCGACCGCGACGACCACCCCGATGCCATGGCGATCTTCCGCCGCGCGGTCCGCGTCGATGCAAGCATCTCGCTGTCGACCGTTTACCGCACGATGAAGCTTCTCGAAGACAAGGGCGCGATCCACCGCCACATCTTCGAGGGCGGGCGGTCGCGTTTCGAGCCCGCCGATGCCTCCCACCACGATCATCTGATCGACATAGACACCGGTGCCGTCATCGAATTCACGTCGAAACGGATCGAGGAGCTGCAGAAAGAGATCGCCCGTAAGCTCGGCTACGAGATCGTGCATCACCGGCTGGAGCTTTATGGCCGCAAGCGCAAATAGGGCGGACACCCGCCGCCATTCACGCGCCGAAGATGTCCGCCGTGATCCCCGCATACCAGCCGAGCGACTCCTCGTAGTTCGTCTTGCGCACCTCTGACGCTTCGTGCGTCTGGCTGATGAAACTCGACGTCGACGCGATTTTTTCCGCCGTCGGTGCGTATTGCGCGCCCACCTTCACGCTGTCGTCCGTCTCGATCAGGCTCCAGCAGGTATTGGCGTACCTTGCCGGAAAGACCTTCGACTCGATCAGATCCCCGCGCACGTTCATGGCCGCGACCTTTGCCTGGCTGTTGGCCGCAAAAGCAGACTTCGGCATGTCCCCCGCGATCGCGGCATCGCCCAGGACGAATATGTTCTCGTCCATCATCGAGCGCATGGAGGCCGGATCGATCGGGCAGTAGCCGCTGTCGTCCGCCAGCCCCGCGTCCCGGGCGATGCGGCCGGCCCTTTGCGCCGGGATCACGTTGACCAGCGCGCCATGGAACGTGTCGAAATCCGTCTCCACGGTTCCTGCCGCCGGATCGACACCCTTGATGCCGCCGTGCACATCCGGACCGTACCATTCGATCATGCCGGGGTAATATTTCTCCCAGCCTTCGGAGAACAGCGCCTGCTTGGAGAACTTCGGCTTCGGATCGAGGATGATGATGCGCGAGCCCGTATGCCCCTTCGCCTTCAGAACATGGGCGAAGACGGATGCGCGTTCGTAGGGAGCGGGCGGACAGCGGTACGGATTGGGCGGCGGCACGATGACGATCTGCTGCCCGTCCTCAAGCGCGTCGAGCCTGCTTTTCAGGAGCTGCGTCTGCGGTCCCGCCTTCCAGGCGTGCGGCATGATCCCGGTAGCGTCCTCCGAATAGCCGGGAACGGAATCGTAGATGAGATCGATGCCGGGGGCGACGATGAGCCGGTCATAGGCGACCCTGCTGCCGTCCGCGAGCCGCACCGCCCTGGCCTGCCGGTCGATGGCGGTGGCGCGGGCATTGACGACCGTGATCCCGTAATTCGCGGCCAGCGTGTCGTAACCGTGGGTTATCGACGCAAAACTGCGAAACCCGCCGAGATAGAGATTGGAGAAGAAGCAGGTGGTGTACTGCGGATTGGCCTCGATCAGCGTCACGTTGATCGCCTCGCCCGCATCCTTTGCGATGTAGCGGGCGGCCGTCGCCCCGCCCGCTCCACCTCCCACGATGACGACATGGGGCGCACCCTGCGCCCTGAGAAACGAAGGGGCGGCCAGGCTCGCGACGCCCGCTCCGGCAAGCATTCCGAAACACCGTCTGGTCAGCGCAGTCATCTTCGTTCCTCCCCGGGACGAAACTCCATTATTGCGGATCGAGCCCGCTGAAAAAGGCCGCAAGCGCAGCAATCTCCTCATTGCCGAGATTGGCCGTCATCATCGACATCACCTGATGCCGGCGGACGTTGGACTTGTATTCGAAAAGAGCGCGGATGAAGGCTTCGCGCGGCCAGCCGACGATGGAGGGAATGCCGTCCGTGCGCCCCGAACGCTGATGGCAGGTGACGCATTCGCCGGCCAGATATTCGCCGTAGGCGGCATCTCCCTCGATCGCCATGGCCGCACCGCCGATTTCAGGACGCGGCGGGGAGGGCGCGGACGGATTGGAGGCGGGTGCGCTCGCCGTCGCCGCCTTCAGATAGGCGATGAGATCTTCCCGCGCCCGCTTGTCGCTCAAGCCGCGAAAGGACATCCGCGTCCCCGGAACCATCCTCCGGGGCTTCTGGAGATAGCGATCGAGGGTCGCCGCATCCCAGACGAGACCATCTTTGCCCCGGCGGCGCATGGCGCTCGAATACCTGAAGCCATCGAGCGATCCCGCCCGACGGCCAAACAGGGCGTCCAGGTGGGGCCCGATGCCATGACGCGCCCCTGCTCCCACCTGGTGGCATCCGTTGCAGGCCTCGAAGACGGTCTTGCCACGTTCGCGATTGCCGTGCTCCGGCTCGGGTGGTGCGGCCGATGCCGCCGCGGCCGCGACCATGGCGAACAGGAAACCGGACAGTCCCCTCCCCCACAGCATCGGCCTTGTCCTCCCCGGAAAGCGTCAGTCCACGGATCCCGCTCCGGCACCTTCGTCGTCGTTCGCGCGGCCGGGCGTCACATCGAGGATACGCGCCCGCATGGTGATTTCCACCGCGCTGTCCTTGCAATTGCTCATGCAAGGTTCGGCCTTTCGCTCGTTGAACGGTTCTTCCGCGCGACCGTCCTCGATGAAATTGGCCTCGTTGGGCAGATGAATGGAGGTGAAGTTCTCCTTGGAGAGCTCGAAATCCTCATCTGTCACGATGTCGTTCAGATAGAGGATATAGGCCGTCAGGGCATAGACCTCGTCATTCGTCATCGAACGCGCATTGCCGAAGGGCATGGCGCGGCGAACGTAGTCGTAGACGGTGGAGAGATAAGGCCAATAGGAACCGACCGTCTTTTCCGGCCGGTCGTCCTTCAGCGTTCCCTGTCCGCCAGCGAGAACCGGCCAGCGGCCCACGCCCTCGCCGAAATCGCCGTGGCAGGCGGCGCAATTGTCGGTGAACAGAACCTCGCCCTCGGCCACGGTGCCGTGGCCTTCCGGCAGGCCCTTTCCGTCCGGCCGCACATCGATATCCCAGGCGGCGACTTCATCGGGCGTCGCCGTGCGCCCGAGACCGAATTTCTCCCCGTCGCCAGCCATCGCAGGAAGAGCGAGCCCCAGGGCGGAGAAGACGATCAGGGATTTAAGAAACTTCGACATTTTCAACCGTCCCGTCCTCTTTCACATGCCAGGTCTGGATCGAATTGTTGTGGTAGATGGAGTTCTCGCCACGCTCGGCGCGAAGCGCATTCTTGGTCGGCTGGTAGAAACCGTGCTCGTCGAGCGCGCGCGACTGCAACAACAGGTCGGAACCGTCCCAGTCGATATCGAGATAGAAACGGTGCAGCGCCTTGGAAAAGCTCGGCCCGTCGATCCGCGCGGTGGTCCAGTTGCGGCCGCCATCGATTGAGACATCGACCCGCTTGATCCGGCCGTTGCCCGACCAGGCAAGGCCCGAGACGACCAGCGGCCCCTTGCCATGGGCGATCGGCATCTGCGGCGACGGGCTGGTGATGACCGATTTGGGATCCATCACCCAGGTGAAGCGCCGCGCCTTTCCGTTGGCGAGAAGATCGGTGTATTTCGAGGTTTCCTCGCGCTGCTGCCAGGGCTCGTCGCCGACTTCCAGCCGGCGCAGCCATTTCACCCACATGTTGCCTTCCCACCCCGGAACGCAGAGCCGGAGCGGATAGCCCTGTTCGGGCCTGAGCGCCTCGCCATTCATCTTGAAGGCAACGAGACAGTCGTCGAGCGCCTTTTCCATCGGGATGGAGCGGGTCATGCCGGCGGCATCGGCGCCTTCGGCCAACACCCACTTGCCGTTGGTCTTGATCCCGGCCTCATCGAGCAGCGTCTTCAGCGGCACGCCCGTATACATCACGCAATGGACCATGCCGTGCGTGTACTGACAGCCGTTGAGCTGCGCGCCGCGCCACTCCATGCCGGAATTGGCGGCGCATTCCAGGAAATAGACCCGGTTTTCGCGGGGAAAGCGCATCAGATCGGCCATGGTGAAGACCAGCGGCTTGTCGACGAGCCCATTGATCATCAGCCGGTGATCGGCCGGGGCAATGTCGGCGACACCGCCATGATGGCGTTCGAAGCACAGCCCGTTGGGCGTGATGATGCCGTCGAGCGCATGCAGCGGCGTGAAGTTGACCGAGCTTTCGGTCGAGGCCGTCAGCCACTCCACGTCGCGCCGCACCACATGCGCCTCGTGCGCGGAGGGCACGCCGTAGGGCGCCGCCTGCACGCCGGCGCCGAGATAACGGTTCCAGTCCTGCACTTCAGTAATGAGCGGATCGCTTTCGCCCGCCCCCGCCGCACCACTGAACGCCGCCCCGCCGAACGCAGCGGCGCCGCCGGCGGCCAGTCCCGCCTTCAGGAAGCCCCGCCGGTTCATTCCGGGGGCAGGCTTGTTTGTCTCAGTCATCGTCGTCCCTCGACCGCGTCTTGTCTCGTCGTCCATCAGCCCGCCACCCTGACGGACTGGTTTTCCGGCAGGCTGACGGTGCCCGTCCGCGTCAGGTAGCTTTCCACCACGTCCCAGATGGCCGGACCTTCCGTCCCCTCGTTGACCGACGCCCAGCCGGCGACCGTGTAGTCGCGGGCGGGATCGATCGGCTCGCCGGTGGACAGCATCGTCATGTCGGATATCCGCGAGCCCATCGCGGCCTTCGGATCGATCGCGTATCCCATGCCCCCGACGCGGACCATGTCCCCGCCCTGCTGGTAGTAGGGATCGGGATTGAAGAGATTGTCGGCCACATCCTCCAGCACGTCCTTCAGCGTCGCCCCGCTCATGGTGGAGCGGTAGGCGGCCGGGTAGGACATGGCGCAGGCGTTATGGAGATCCTCGACCGTGATGGCGTCGCCCGGCAGCACGCTCGTCCCCCACCGGAAACCCGGCGAAAGCGCGATTTCCGCATCGCGTTCCTGCAGAAGCGCTTCGCAGATCATATCGTCGAAGGTGCCGTTGAAATTGCCCCGCCGGAACAGCAATGCATCCGTCGTCGCCAGTTCGCGGGCAAGCTCCGCCTCATAGGGCGCGCGGACCTTGTCGATCAGCGCCGCCATCTCCGCATCCGGCGTGATGACATCGGAGAAGACCGGAATGAGCCGGTAGGCCCAGTCCGTCACCCGCCCGTCGCGCACGTCGAGATCGACGCGGGAAACGAACTTGCCGTTGGAGCCCGAGGCAACCACCAGCGTGGTACCGACCATCACCGGTTCGGGCAGCGCGTCGTGGGTGTGGCCGGTCAGGATCACGTCGATGCCGGGCACGCGGGAGGCGAGCTTGCGATCGACATCGAAGCCGTTGTGCGACAGCAGCACGACGACTTCGGCCCCCGCCTCGCGCGCTTCCTCGACGTGCTTGGCGATGTCCTCCTCGCGGATGCCGAAGGACCAGCCGGGGATCATCCAGCGCGGATTGGCAATCGGCGTATAGGGGAAGGCCTGGCCGATGACGGCAACCTTGGTGCCGCCGCGCTCCAGCATGAGCGTGTGCTCGAAGGCCGGCTCGTCCCATTCGTTATCGTAGATGTTGGAGCCGAGGAAAGCGAAGGGCAGCGCGTCGATGGCCTCCTTCACCCGGTCGGTGCCATAGGTGAATTCCCAGTGCCCGGTCATCGCGTCGGGAGAAAGCGCGTTCATGATCTCGATCATGTCCGCACCTTGCGTCTGCTGCGCCGTGTAGGAGCCCTGCCAGGTGTCGCCGCCGTCCAGCAGCACCACGTTGTCGGCGCCGCGCTCCTCGCGGATCCGGCGGATGACGGTCGCCACCCGGTCCATGCCGCCCATCCGGCCGTAGCTTCTGGCAAGCGAGACGAAGTCTTCCGACGTCAGCGCGTAGGCGTGCGGCGAACCAGGATCGATGTCGTAGAGCTTGAGGAAATCAGCGCCCGTCACATGCGGCGGCTTGCCGGCCACCTCGCCGACGCCCAGGTTGATCGAGGGCTCGCGGAAATAGATCGGCTTGAGCTGCGCGTGGATGTCGGTGACATGCACCAGCGTCAGGTTGCCGGTCCCCTCCATGGCGAGGAGACCGTCCTCGGTGAGCCGCTGCTGCGCCATGGCACGGCTCCAGCGCCCCGCCATCCCGGAGCCGAGCACGGAACTCGTCGCCACCGCCGCCATGAGGAATTCGCGTCTGGAGAACATGCGGTTCTTCGCTCCTTGGATCGCCCTATCTGGGGATCACCCTATTGGCCCGGGTCGGGCCCTTCAGGGTGCCTTTCGGGCAAAGCTTCCCCGGCAGCGCACGAAACCTCGTGCGCCCGGCAAGCCGTTCGTCTGTCGGTTCAAGAAATCCCAAGCGAACGCGGCGTGCGGGCCGCCGCGTTCGTATTCGCTATTGCCGGACGGCGGGCGTTTCGACGGAAAGACCGGTTCCGCGCCACGCGACATAGACTTCCAGCGCCATCAGCACGTCTGAAAATGCCTTGGGCTGGGCCGCCCGCGTGTCGCGGATGCAGCCACGGAAGCGGTTGTGCAGCGAAACCATGTTCGCCTGCTTCAACCGGTAGGTCGGGAACCCGTTGGTGTTGCCCTGGCTGAGGTGATCGGCCCGGATGTACTTGCCGTTGTTCTGCTCGTGGCAGCTCGCGCAGGAAAGGTTCAGTTGGCCCATGCGGGTGTAGTAGGCCTCCTTGCCCTTCTCCCACCACGCCCGCATCTCGCCGGCATCCAGATCGATCGCCACCGGAGTGCCAAGCGACTGGTTCTTGATGTAGGTGACGAGCGCCTTCTGGTCCGGGGCGTCGAACTTGTAAGGCTCGGCCTTCATGTTGGCTTCGCGACAGGCGTTGATCTGGAGCTCCAGATTGAAGGGCTTGCCGGCCTCGGCGTTCCATTTGGGATAGTGGGCGCCGACGCCCTTCATGCTTTCCGAAGCATCCCCGTGGCACTCGGCGCAGGACTTGCCGGCGGCGCCTGCGGCCATGTTCCAGATTTCCTCGCCACGTTCCACATAGAGCATGCCGGGATTTTCGAATGAATCGGCTTCAAGCGCCCGCGTTTCCTTCGTGCGGTAGAGCCAACCCGACGTCACCTCTTCGAAGGGGCTTCCCTCCGGCGCCTTGGCGCGGGTTATGATCTTCGTCTCGCCGTCGATGACCAGTTCGTCATTGACCGGCTCGGCGAAACTTGCGGCCCCCGCGCCGACGATCGCAAGCGCTGCCGCGCCAAATACGATTGCCTTTCTCAACTGCCTTCCTCCCCTCGGCTTTGCCGTCTCCTCCCGGCAGAAATGTCGGCTCTTATTCGACCGTGATCTTTTCCTCGGTCGTGTAGACGCTGCCGTCGTCATCCACCCAGGTGAAGGCGAACGTTCCGCTCTCCTCGACCTTGGCCATGAACTCCAGATACGGATTGGCCGAGATCGCCGGATCCATGTCGCAGGAGAACACGGGCTTGCCGTTGAACTCGCACTTGAACGAGTTGATGATCTTACGCGGGATGACGTTGCCGCTCTTGTCCTTGCGCTGACCCGATTCCATTGGATGACTGATCAGCGTCTTGATCGTGATCACCTCGCCCTTGTCAGCCTTCTTCTGCAGTTTTACGCGTGGTTTGACTTTGGCCATGACGGCTCTCTCCTTGAACTTTGACCTTTAGAGCGATTTCTCGTCGACCGGATCAGTCGGGCCGACATCGCTCTAGCCGCCGCAGCCGCCGATGGTGACCTTGACTTCCTTGGTGTCCATGAACACCGAGCCGTCGCTCATCTTCGCGACCGCGATGACGTTCTGGGTCTTGGCAAGGCGCATGCGCGTGGAGGCAGCCGCCTCGCCGCTCATTGCGGTGAAGTGGAACGTGGCGACCGCGGGACTGGGATTGCCCTCCGCCAGAATGGTGACGGATTCCACATAGTCCTCGGCCGTCATCGGGCTCTCCACCGATACCGACACGGGCACGGTGTTGCCGTTCTCCGCGATTTCCGGTGCATCGAGGGTGATGCGGCCCGTCTGCGGTTCGGCCCCGCCCGTGAAGTCCATGAGGGCCTTCTTCGTATCTTCCGCGGCGGCCCAGGCGATGCGCGCGCCGGTTACCGCGAATGCCAGAGCGCCTGCGGCCACGGCCAATGCTTCGCGACGATTGAACGTCATCGCGTCCTCCTTGATTGGTCAGTCTTGCTTGAGGGTTGTCAGATAGGCGACGACGTCTTCGACATCCTGCGCCGACAGGATCGTCTTGCCGGCGAATTCCTCGGCGACATCGGCCCCCACATCGAGCGAGTAGAAGCCGGGCATGACGGTCGCTTCGCCCAGAACCGTCTTCGAATTCACCACGATCGCGCGCAGCTGCGCCGGCGACCAGCGCCCGGCGACACCATCCAGCGACGGGCCGACATCACCATGGAAAAGCTCGTTCGAAAGGTCCTTGTTGGCATGGCAGGCCAGGCAATTGCCGAGCTTGCGCGCGGCAAAGACCTCCCTCCCCCTTGCCGGATCGCCCGCCGTGTCGGTCAGCGGCTGGGACAGTTCCATGTCTTCGATCCGGACAGCGTCCGGAGCCATTGTCCCGGCAAGAGCGATGCCGGAGCCTAGCAGGACCGAACTCACCGCAAGGCCGGCGACCGCATTTTTCATCTGCACCCGCATGATGTGCCGTTTCCTCCCATTTCCAGCCGGTGTTCCGGCTTTCGTTCTCCCCCGCCACGCCGATCGCAGACCGAGGCCCGAGACAACGTGGAGTTTAGATATATTAAAAGATATGATTTTTTGCATGCTTTGTGAAGGCGATATTCGCGCCTTCATTCAAACGATTGAATTTGAGGATCTATTCGCCCTGCAATCGGCCCGATTCCCGTAATTCCTGGATGATTCGGGCGTGATATTTCTGAAAATGCTCGTCACCCTCGTAGCCTTTCTCGTAGACCCAGCGGAACATGTTCAGGAACGTCCACTTGCCAAAGGCTCCCGGCATGGTGGCAACGGCGGCCTTGCCCGCGCTCACGCTTTCCGGTACGTCGTCCGGCATGAACACAAGCGTCGGCGTGAAGACGTAACCCCATTTGCGCGCGGCGGTCTTTTCGGTGAGCACCTCGCCATCGAGGTCGGTGACTTCCTCATCGCCGAACATGTTGTACTGAACGACCTTGAAGTGCGCCTTGATGAAGTCCGCGACCTCCGGGTCGGACAGCAATTGCTCATGCATCTTCGCGCAATAGATGCAGCCGCGCTGCTCGAAGACGAGGACCAGCCGCTTGCCTTCCGCACGCGCCGCCTCGATGTCCTCGGCTACGTCCCGGAACGTCACGGAGAACCAGTCCTCCTTGTGCAACCCGTCGTCACCCAGCGATGCCGCACAGGCAAACGAGGCGAAGGCTGCGGGAACGAAAGCGGCCACGGCGGCAGCAAGCGCGGCCGCCCTTATCCACCTGAACATGATTTTCTCCTCCCATTCTGTCCCTCTCCGGTTCACCCGACCTGAGTGAAGACCGGAAAGGTCTCCAAGAGCCATTGAGCGATTGCCGACATCTGACCCGTCATGAAGAGAATGCCCGTGAGAACCAGTAGCCCCCCCATGGCCTTCTCCACCGCCGCCATGTGCCGCCGCAGCTTCCCGGCCAAGCTCAGGAACCGTCCCGCGAACGCGGCCGCAAGAATGAAGGGCACACCGATGCCGGCGGCATAGACGGCGAGCAGGGCGGCTCCCTTGGCCGCAGTCGCGGTCGAGCCGGCAACGAAAAGGATCGCGGCGAGCACCGGCCCGACACAGGGCGTCCAGCCGAAGGCAAAAGCCAACCCCATCACATAGGCGCCGATCAGCCCCGCGGGCTTCTTCGCAACATTCACCCGCGCCTCGCGGTAGAGCAGACCGATGCGGAAGACGCCCAGGAAATGCAGGCCCATGACGGCGATGATGATGCCGGCGACAATCGCCATCGTATCGAAATAGCGTGCCACCGTCTGACCGATGAGGCTCGCGGTCGCGCCCAGGGCCACGAAGACCGTCGCAAAGCCCGCGACGAAGAACACTGCCGCCAGAACGATGCGACGGGCTGTTCCCGGCGCCGGTTTTTCGCCGGAAAGCTGTTCGAAACTGATGCCGGCCAGATAGCACAGATAAGGCGGCACGATCGGCAGCACGCACGGAGAGACGAACGAGAGCAGCCCCGCGAGGAATGCCGCGCTGAAAGAGACGTCGAGCATCGCTTGTTTCCGCCCATTCGGCCGCTGTTGATTTTGCGATCGGACTTGCGACCATTCGTCTCCGACCTGATAGATGAAAATATTCAGATGTTACTATATTTTGCAATCAGGGAATTGCGAGGATCGCATTATGAAATGTCGGCGAGCCGTGACAGCGGCAGCATTTTTGCTCCTGGCGGCGATGACAGCGCAAGGAGATGCGGCGGAGCTGGTGATGCTGGAACAGCCCGGTTGCGTGTGGTGCGCGCGCTTTCGCGCCGAGATCGCGCCCGGTTACGCCAATACCGACGAGGGCCGGCTTGCGCCGCTCCGGCGCGTCGACATCACGCGCGCCTGGCCGGATGATTTATCTGGCATTGCCCCGGACCGGCTCACGCCGACTTTCATCCTTGTGGAGGACGGGCGGGAGCGGGCACGCATGCGCGGATATCCCGGCGACAACTTCTTTTGGCCGCTTCTGGACGAAATGCTGGCGAAGCTGACCGGGGACAATACGGAGGACGCGCGTTGACGTTCGCGCGGGCGCGCCTTTTCATTTACGAGGACTATATCTGAAAACGGGATATCCACTTCATCCCGTGCAGAACCGGCAATCGGAATGAACCGAGAATGATAAACCTACCCGTTCTGGCCGATCTGGCCGACCCGAAGGATCGCGACAAGCTCATGGAGCAGGCCCGCAAGGCGAGCGACCTGCTCAAGGCCCTGTCGCACGAAACCCGGCTGCTGATCCTCTGCATCCTGTCGGAGGGGGAAAAATCCGTTTCGGAGCTAGAGGACATCCTGACCATGCCGCAGGCAGCCGTTTCCCAACAGCTTGCCCGATTGCGGATGGAGGGACTCGTGACGCCGCGCCGGGAGGGCCGGGTGATCTTCTATTCGCTCGTCGACGACGAAGTCCGCGGCATCATCGAAAACCTCTATTCGATGTTCTGCGCTCCCGTCAGGGGCGCCCCGGCCTGAGCGGGGATAGTCGCGCCTGGACGAAGGTCGGGCGAATTCTCTTGAACGCCACCTTCCCCTTCGTCATTGTCGTTGCCAATTGATGGGAACCCTGTCGAAGAACGGGACCCGGGAGGGAGCGATCATGGACGCGACAGACCCGCTGGTGCTGCTGCCGATCCTCGGTCTCGGTGCGGGTGCAGCCCTCGGCTACACCGCCCGCATCAACAGGTTCTGCACGCTTTCGGCGCTTGAACGATATTGGTATGCGGGGGATTCGCGCGGTCTGCGCACCTGGATACTGGCGGCCACCGTCGCGATCATCGCCAGTCAGACGGCCGATGCGCTCGGATACGCGGATCTCTCCGCGAGCTTTTATCTCGATCCCCAATTCGGTCTGACGGGCGCCGTCATCGGTGGGCTGATGTTCGGCTTCGGCATGGCGCTTGTCGGCACCTGTGGTTTCGGGGCCCTGATCCGCCTTGGCGGCGGCAGCTTACGATCCGCGGTCGTGCTGATCGTGCTGGCCCTGGCGGCGCTCACCGCACAGCGCGGCCTGCTCGCCCCTTTGCGGGTTCTTGTCGTCGACGATCTGGCGATCGATCTGTCGGCAGCCGGTGGCCAGTCTCTCGCCAGCCTCGTCTCGAGTGCCGTCGGTCTTGAGCTTGGGCCACTCGTCACCGCGTCCGTCGTCCTTGTCATGCTCGCCTGGATTTTCGCGGATCGACACTATCGCCAGGCATTTTCGGACATTGGGACCGGCACTCTGATCGGGCTTTCGGTCTCCTTCGGCTGGATCGCCACGACCTGGGCGGCCGCCAACGCGTTCGGCCCCGTTCAGATAGAGGCGGCGTCCTTCGTCGTACCCGTGGGCGACACGATGCTGCAGCTCGTGACCTATACGGGCACCCTGCCCGACTACGGCGTCGGCCTCGTCGTCGGCACGCTGATCGGCGCCACAATTGGCGCATGGCGCAAGAAGGATGCACGCTGGGAGGCTTGCGACGATGCCCGCGAACTCGGCCGCCACTTCATGGGCGCAAGCCTGATGGGCGTGGGTGGCGTCTTCGCCATGGGTTGCACCATAGGACAGGGCGTCTCGGCCGCCTCGACACTGGCCATCTCCGCTCCGGTCGTCTTCATCTCGATCGCCATCGGCGCGCGATTCGGCCTTGCATGGCTGATCGAAGGTTCCGTGCGCGCGCTGATCCCGGGCCTCGACCGCAGCCGCCCCGCTGAATAGTCACGGGCCGAAACGTACCAGACCGTCTGGGCATCGTTCGTTGCCGTCACGCCGGCGCGAACCGATAACCGGCGCCTGCCCGCTCCACCGTCCCGATGCCCGGATAGGGCAGATGGAAGCCGACGATCGCGGCCTTGTCTGCGGCAAGCCGATCAAGCAGCGCAGTGCGCGTGACGGCGCCCTGTGCGCGGTCCTGATCGGAACCGATCTCCCAATCCGGCCGCTCGAAGGAAATGACGGAATGGGTGATCGCGTCGCCCGTCACAAGCACCGGATCCGTCCCCCCATGCAGCATGAAGGAGACATGGCCCGGCGTATGCCCATTCGTGTCTACGGCCTCCACCCCTGGCACCGGCATGTCGCCCGGCTTCAGGAAGGTGACAAACTCCTCGATCGCATCAAACCGGTTGCGGGCACCGACGACGAAAGACTTGCGCTCCTGCGGCATGAGCGACAACGTATCGTCCGCCCGCCAGAAGTCCCACTCCGCCTGCGAAATCCAGTGCCGGGCATCGGCAAAGACCGGCTCATCGAAATCATCGAGCACACCCCAGATGTGATCGGGATGCGCGTGCGTGAACACGACATCCGTGATCTGGGATGGATCGACGCCTGCTGCCTCCAGGCTCTCGCCGAGACGCCCGGCCGTCGGCTGGAAATTCTGGCCCGCCCCCGCATCGAAAAGCACGAGACGGTCCCCGGTTCTGAACAAGGTGAGGTTGCAGGCCGGCTCCACCCGGTCTGTCGCCATTCCATGCGGCACAAGCAACGCGTCGATCTCGTCCTTCGATCGATCCGGCAGGAGGAAGCCCATGGGCAGTACGAGATTGCCGTCGGAAACGACCTGAAGCGATGCATCGCCGATCGCGAGGGTGGAGGCATAAGCCGAAGGCAGCCGCAATCCGATGCCCGAAAGCGCCACTGTCGCGCCTGCGCCGACGAGAACGTTGCGCCGGCTGATTCTAGGGATTTCTCTCGGCATGACGTCTCCTCCAAATAAATATAGTATTTTTTGAATTTATACGGCTGCGGCTTGACCCGCGTCAATGCAATGCGCTCGCGGCGTGCTTTCGTGACGGAAGTTGCCGACCGGATCTGACGGAACCCGACCATGGATCTCGCTTTTCTGCTCGATCGCTTTTCCGAACCCGCTGTGCTCGCCCTTGGCGGACTGGCTGTCGGTCTTCTCTTTGGTGCCTTTGCCCAGCAGAGCCGGTTCTGCCTGCGCGCCGCTGTGGTCGAATTCGTCGACGGCGCGCCCGGTCCCAAGCTCGCGATCTGGCTGCTGACCTTTTCCGCCGCCGTCCTGGGAACCCAGATGCTCGTCCTCGCCGATCAGGCGCAGCTTTCCGAAGCCCGGCAGATCGCCTCGCCGCAAAGCCTCTCGGGCGCGGCGCTGGGCGGACTGATGTTCGGTGCAGGCATGGTGCTCGCGCGCGGTTGCGCCAGCCGGTTGCTGGTCTTGTCGGCGACGGGAAACCTGCGAGCGCTGCTCTCCGGCCTCGTCTTCGCTGTTGTCGCCCAGGCCAGCCTGCGCGGCATCCTGAGACCCATGCGCGAATGGCTGGCTGCAGGCTTCATCACCAACGAGATCGGCGGCAACGATCTGCTTGTCTTCACCGGAGCGTCGACGGAATGGGCGATCGGCTTCGCCCTTCTTTGGCTCGTCGCGGGGCTCCTGGTCGCCAGCCGCGTGCGTGTGACGACGTGGCAGGCCGTGGCCGCCTGTCTCGCCGGGCTCGTGGTACCCTTCGCGTGGTGGTTCACGGCAAGCATGGCCGCACAGGCCTTCGATCCCGTGCAAGTGGAGGCGGTGACCTTTACCGGCCCCTCGGCAGACACGTTGATGCTGGTGCTCTCGCCACCGGGCGGCGTGCTCGATTTCGATGTCGGTCTGGTTCCAGGGGTCTTTCTGGGCTCGGCCCTGGCCGCGCTGATGGCCCGCGAATGGCGGATCGTCGGCTTCCACGACGGACCGTCCATGCGGCGCTACCTGCTGGGAGCCGCGCTGATGGGATTCGGCGGCATGCTCGCGGGCGGTTGCGCCGTTGGTGCGGGCATCACCGGAGCCTCGGTCTTCGCCGTCACCGCATGGGTGGCCCTGAGCGCCATCTGGCTTTCAGCCGGCATGACACACTACCTGATCGACGGACGTGGCAAGACCGCCGCACCGTCAACGGTTGCGGCCGAATGACGGATCAGAAGGCTTGCGCCTTCCACCTTGCTGATTTTCGAGGAGAAGTGGTGCCGCTTGTCAGACTCGAACTGACGACCCCATCATTACGAATGATGTGCTCTACCAACTGAGCTAAAGCGGCGCTCGGAAAGGGCCCGAAAGTGAGCGCTTGATATACGCTTCGCCGGAGCGATGCAAGGGGCGATACGTCCATTCCTTGCGTCTTGCCCGCAAGGTGCCGCGGTCTGTACCCGCGACATCCTGTTTTTCGCTGGATCGGTGACACCGACACAGGTTCATTCGGCTTCACACAAATCGTGAAACAAGGCGCGCGTTCAGAAAAACTTCCGGCTGCGGCGCGGAATATCGCCCTCCGCGTCGACACCCGGATCATCCGGTGGGCGCGGCATCGCGATATCGCCGACCGTTTCCAACACTTCGGCCTCGCCGCGTTGCATCCGTTCCATTTCCGCAGGACTCCCCACATCCTTGCCCGGATCGGTTGCAGACGTTGTGGAAATCGTCTCCGGCTTGATCGTCACGGTTTGGTCCGCCTCCATGGAAGCGGCCGCGTGCGGCATACTCTTGCCTGAGGCGAGCCGCTGCGCAACACGGGCTTTGACTCTGTCCGCCGGGGTTTTCGGAGTATCCGCGGGTGCGACCTCTGCTTCGGATGCGAACCCGGCGACCGGTTTCGGCGCGGCCTCGGGTGCGGCGGGCTTTTCCGTCACTGACGGCCCGATGGCTTTCGGCGTCTCCACCTTAACCTCGACAGGTTCCGGTTTCTTTTCCGGTGCGGCGGCCACGACCGGCGCCACTTTCGGCGCCACCGCCTCAAGGGCGACGGGTTCGGGCCTCACGGGCTTCGGTTCCGCTTTCGCGGCGACTTTCGGTTCCGGACGGACAGCAGACGCTTTCGGCGCAGCCGGTTCCGGCTTCATCGTCTCCACCGGCGTGTTGCTCGCCGGCATGTCTTCCGGCGCCGGCCATTCCGCGGGCAGTTCAAGCAGATCCTCGCCCAGGCTGGCCTCGGGCGCGCCAAGACGTTCCATTGGCGCCTTCCATTCGAAGGCATCGAGCTTGCCGGTAATCGGCGAGACCGGAGCCCAGGCGTCGACCATGATGCCGTCCGCCGTCCAGGCCGGATCGCGCGGGGCGCGAACGGCGCGTGACAGCCATTCGCGCACGCGGCCACGATCACCATGCTCGCCCTCTTCCAGATCGGCCATGAGCAGGAAGACGCGCTGGGTCGGCTGGCTTCGCAGCAGCGGGTGAAGCTGATCGCGAGCCTTCGCCCAGTCGCGCGCCTGAATCGCGGCGCGCGCGATCGCCAGCGAGCCCTCCACATGATGACCGCGCATGTCGTTGAGCGCGCTGACCCGCTTCAGCCGGTCGCGCGCGCTGTCACCCGGGCGAACATGGGCGTAGGCCTCGGCGATGTCGGGATGGGGGAACTTCTTCCAGGTCGCTTCAAGCACCTTGGAGGCCTTGCGCACATCCCCGCGCCGCGTCAGCAACCGGCCGGCGATGACCGCCGCCGGCACCAGATCCGGCGCCAGACCGTGTGCTTCGAGCGCGATCTGGCGGGCCCGATCAGGTTCGTGATCCTCGAGTTCCATCGCCCGCGCGGTCAGCAGAACCGCCTTCTGCCGGCGCAGCGTCGGCTTGTCGATAAGCTTGGCGTGGGCGTTGCGCTCCAGCGTGACGATCGCCTGCTCCCAGTCATGGGCGGCGGCCTGATAGGCCAGAACCGCCTTGCCCGCCCAGGAAAGCCCCGGCGAAAGCTTGTGCGCTTCCTCCGCATAGTGGCGCGCGGCAAGCGGCTCTTTCTGCCGTTCGGCTTCCACAAACAGACCGTGCAAGCCAAGAAGACGGGTTTCCTCGTCGGCGAGCATCGCCTCGAAATGCGCGCGCGCCTCCTCCCGCCGGCCGGCCATCTGGGCGGACTGTGCGAGAAGCAGCTTGGCCGCGGGTTCGCTCCTGAGCAGCTTCTGCGCCTCGTTGCCGAACTTGCCGGCAGCACGGGCGTCGCCTGCCCCCAGTGCGATCAGACCATGGGAGAGCGCACTGAAGCCCCGCTCGCGGCGGCGGCGCTTGAAGAAACGCGAAACGGATCCCGGCGTGTGCAGGACCGCCTTAAACAACGACCAGATGAAACCGATGACGAGCATGAAGACGCCGAGCGCGATCAGCAGCGTCATCAGCCCCATCTCGATGCGATAGCCCTGCCAGTCGATGGCGACGATACCCGGCCGATCGGCAAGCCAGGCGAAACCCATCGCGACCACGAAGACAACGGCGAAGAAGGAAAGTACGCGGACCATGAAGGTGTCTCCGGATCAGCTGTCTTTTGCGAGCGCCTTGATGACCTCGGCGGTCACCTTGTCGACAAGGGCGTCCGCGGCCAAGCGGGCTCGGGCGGATGCCGCCCAATCCTTGCCTGCGTTCTGCGTTCCATCAGGCAGGGTTTCGTAGATCTTCAGCGCCTGATCGAGATTTCCATTGCGCACGCTCTCTTCCATGCGACCAAGCGCGCCCATCGGACCGCTGCCCGCGCCGTCGCCCGTGGCCCTCACCTGAACCAGAGAACGCATGTTGTTGAGGAACTTGTCCGCAACCGAGTTCCCGGTGTCGACCCGTTCCAGCGTCGAGGCCATGCGCGCGGCGACATTCGGGAAAGAGGAAATAAGCTCGGTCTCGGTCTTGATGCCCGTCGTGGCATTGGCTTCGAGCGCGTGGAAGTCCGTTTCAGGCGGCAACGCCGAGCGCACGGCCGCAAGCTCGCTCGTATAGGACCTGCCTGCATCGACTGCGCTTTTCAAAAGCGATACCGCGATCGCGCGCGACGCTGTTTCGCGCGCTCCAGGACCACCCATGACGTGCTCGATCTCAGCGATACGCTGTTCCAGGGCTGAGATCTGTTCCTTTGCGGCCGCGATCTCCTTGCGTGCGGAATCGGCGGCGCCTTCAAGAGTGCCGAGACGCGCCGACTGCGCCTCCAGTTGCTTCTTGCTCACGTCGAGCGTACCGGCCAGGGCATCGAGGCGGCTTGAAAAAGCCTTCATCGTGTCGCCAACGACCGCATCGCCTTCGTTCGCCGCCTTTGCGGCCGCACTCGCCGCTTCGCTCGCGGCCTTCGTGCGCCCGTCAAGCGCCGCGACCTTCTGGTTCAGATCATCGAGCGCCTTCGTGACTGCCGGGCTGGTGCCGTCTTCGAGCTTGCCGACCTTACCGGTGATCTCTTCGACTTGTCCTTGCAGCTTCTCAACACTGTCGCCGAGACTTGCGAGCGCTGCCGATGACCCGGCGCCGCCTGAGGATACGAAGCGCCGCAGCTCATCGAGCCCATTCGAGATCGACTTGACGTCGGACTGAAGACCGGCTTCCGCCTGTGTGCGTTCTTCCAGATCCTGAAGCCGGGCGGCCATGTCATTGACCACCGATGGCGCGACCGTCGGCACCGCCTCGGTCTTGGATATCTCGCGCATGCGTTCATCGAGCGCGGCAAACCGACCATCCGTCGAGGCCAGTCCGGCCTTGAGGTTTTCAAGTTCCTGGCCTGAGGAAAAGGTTAGCAACCCGGCCTTTCCCGCACCCCAGACGCCACCAAAGGCAACCACGGCGCCGATGCCGGCCGCGAGAACGATTCCACCGAAACCGAAAGCCCCCTTTGCGCCGCTGGACTCCGCCTTCGAGTGGGCGGTCGAAGGGCGGCTCGCCGCCGCCGATCCGGACGATCTCCCGCCTTCACCCGAAGGTTTCGAAGAAGAACCGACCTGATCGGACGATCCACGCGAACCGGCTTTGCCTTCGGCGTTCGCCTGCGCCTGCTGCTTGCTGCGCACTTCTTCTGCCGTGAGATCGATCGTCAATGGCTTGCCGCTACGCGGCGCCCCTGTCGCGGAAGACCCCGAAGCCCCCGATTGAGCGGATCCCGGCTTGCCGTTTCCCGGCTTGCTGGACGATGTCTGCGTGCCACCCGGCTTTGTCGCACCGGCCCCCGCGTTTCGGGACTCGCCCTGGGAACCCTGACTTGCACCTTGGCCGGCAGGCTTGGCACCCGAACCGGCTCCGCCCGCGGCCGTGGAGCCACCGGGCCTGGTCCCGCCCGGCCTGGTGCCGGCCTTCTCGTCAGACTTGGCGTTTTCGCTCGACGTCTTGTCTTTTTCGGAAGCCATTCCGTTCCTCAAAATTCGCGCGTATCTGATGCACAGTGCCGCCCGCCGAGCCGAGTATACAGGCTCTCCTCAATGGCAGCATTGGTCTTTACGACCGATTCGCGGCGCCCTCGTGATTGTCGGTATATCTCACAGGGCACGGACGCAGCCGGGCCTTTCCGGCGATCTGGCTCCAGCAGGTCCGCCCCGCAAAAACCGGGAAACGACGAATCATTGTACCCCATTGTGGCCTTGACGGAACCGCGCCGTAAAACGTACGGGCGCCGCGCCCGGTCCCCGTGTTCACAGTTTGTATTCTTGGCAAGTTTAGCGCGCTGTGCCAGAACGAGTCGCCGCTGTGGCCTGACGCAAATGATCGCAGGATAGCCGAGTGTCCGAATTCTCCCCCCAAGAACCCGTTGCCAAGGTGGCGCCCGTGACCCTGTCCGGCCGTACCGTTCGACTGGAGCCTATCGCCGAACACCATCGCGGCGGCCTTCGCGCCCTTCATGCCGACGAAGGTCCGCGTATCTTCGCAAACTCGCCGTTCGCGGGTTCGTTCGACGATTATTTCGATGAAGCGCTCGCGGCATGCGAACCGGATGTCCACGTACCCTTTGTCGTGCGCAGGATGGATGACGAAGCCTTCGTCGGCATGAGCCGTCTTTTCGACATCCATCCGCACGATCGCGGGCTGGAGATAGGCTACACTTGGTACCATCCCGCATTCTGGGGCGGCGCGACAAACCCCGAGTGCAAGCTGCTGCTGATGACTTACGTCTTCGAGACTTGCGGATACGGGCGGGTGCAGCTCAAGACCGACGTACGTAACGCCCATTCGCAGGCTGCAATGACGAAAATGGGGGCCAAGCGCGAAGGTGAGCTGCGCCACCAAAAGATACTTCCCGACGGCCGCTGGCGCGATTCAGTCTTCTTTTCCGTGCTTGGCGAGGAATGGCCCGCCGTGAAAGCCGGCCTTGAACGGCGCCTCTCCGCCATTCCGGTCTGATCTATGGGGTCACACCCTAGATAAGCTTAACGCCGGCCGCCTGAAGAACCAGGTTGAGCGCGAGCACCGTCATGACGGTGCGAAATCCCGTGCGGAAAACCACCTCGGGCATGCGTCCGAGCAGCATCGATCCGGCAATCGTGCCAAGGAAGCCGGTGACGATCATTGCGATCATCAACGGCAACCAGGGGCCGAAGGCGAAGCCCAGAAAGCCGAACACGATCACCTTGATCAGGTGCTGCAATGTCATGCAGGCGGCGAAGGTGCCGACGAAGGCGTGACGCGTCTTTGTCAGCGGACCGATGATGGCACCGACGAAGGGCCCGGTCGCGCCGAAGAACATGGTCAGGATCGTCGTGGCGAAGCCGGCCAGCACCAGAAGCGACTTGGGCAGCTTCGAAAAGGACGGTTTCCGGCCCCAGACCGACCACATGACGAAAAGCGCGAGCCCGATCTTGAGCGGTTGATCTGGCAGGCGGACGACCATGTGACCGCCCGCCCAGGCGCCGACCAGGCTGCCGAGTGCGACATAAAGCAGAATCGAACGGTCGATATGACGGGCCTGAACGACCATTCGGCCGGCATTCGACCCGAGCTGAATGACACCGTGGACGGGGATGAGCACGGCCATGGGGATCGCGGAGGCCATGACCGCGAGCAACGTCACACCGCCGCCGAGCCCAACCGCAGCCGTCATGCCCGAGGTGAGAAAGGAAAGGAAAATCAGCGTGATCGAAAAGGCCGGAGAGAGGTCCGGCGGCATCAGGGTGGCGAGCTGATCCAAGTGTGACGTCCCGTGCGGCTACACAACATACCGGCGCAACAATTTCGCATACTTTTGTATACGAAATATCGCATCCCGCAAACATCGCTATTTTCTGGTCCTTACTGTTCGCATCTCAGTGGTCAAGCAGCGACTTTGCCTGATCCTCGGCCACGGCCATCACGTAGTACCAGTGGCCCTTTTTCTTGCGAAAAAGGCTCGCCTCACGATGCTCCCGGACCGCGCCGCTCTCCAGCGCCCTGGCGACGAAAAGCACCATGCCAGTCGTATCTTCGGCACCGCCCTGCTCGACCTTGAGGATATCGAGGCCGACCCATTGGCGCGAATGGGCGAATTCCGTGAGCCCCGGCATGTCGAGCGTCTTCTGGTATTTCGGCCAGAGGCTTTCCTTCAGCCAGGCGACCTTGCGCAACGCGAAGGCGGTGTAGCGCGAGCGCATCAGCGCTTCGGCGGTCTGCGGCCAGATAGTGCCCTCGATGACCGGACCGCAGCACACGTCGTAGTCGAGCCCCGAACGGCAGGGACAGGATTTCATATCGGCTCCTTGCGACCAGACATCATCTTCCGGTCCGCTCTTGCCCCGGACTGCGACAAAGCGCAAGACCATCCGCTCTCGACAGAGGCGAGGGAACACCTCACTCTGGCGGAATGCGGATTGCGACCTTCAACCTGGAATCCTTCGGCGAAGACCCGTTTGATGCGGACGCCCTCATGCCCCGCATTGCCCGGCTTCGCCCCGTGCTGGACCGGCTCGACGCCGATATTCTTTGCCTTCAGGAGGTGAATGCCCAGCATCGCAAGGGCAAGGATCGGCGCGAATTCGACGCGCTTGCAACTCTCCTGCACGATACCCGGTACGAGGCGTTCCACCGGACAACCAGCGGTGGCGATGACCCTGCCGAGCGGCACAATCTCGCGGTTCTTTCACGTTTTCCGATCATCGCCTGCCGCGACATCCTCAATGACTATGTGGACGCGCCTCGATGGATGCGCCGCCATGCAGAACCGCCCGACAAAGCCGCTCCCGCTGTGACCTTCGACCGGCCGATCCTGTCCGTTACCGTCAGCCTGCCCGAGGGCCGGCCGCTTCACCTCTTCTGCGTCCATCTTCGTGCCCCGCTCGCCGCTCCGGTCCCGGGTCAGAAACTCAGCGCAAATGTCTGGAAGTCGGTTCCCGGCTGGGCCGAGGGCTATTTCGCCGCCGCGATGAAGCGCACCGGCCAGGCCCTTGAACTGCGCGAAGCCGTTGACGGCGTTTTCGATACGGAACCGGATGCGCTCGTCGCAGCCATGGGAGATTTCAACGCCGTGGACGTGGAACCGGCCCTGCGCATCATCCTCGCAGACCCGGATGATACGGGAAATCCGGAGCTTGCCGGCCGTCGGCTGTTTCCGGTGGAGGCGGCAATCGCGGAAGACCGCCGTTTCACGGTAAGCCATCACGGACATCATCACATGCTCGACCATATCCTGGTGAGCACCGCTCTCTCGGCGCGGCTGAAGAGCGTACAGATTCTCAATCGGGATCTCGCCGACGAAGTGGATGATTCAAAAACGCAGGCAGCGCTCGGTTCCTTCCACGCCCCGCTCGTGGCCGACTTCGCGGAGCAGACCGGTCAGAGATAAAGACCGGATCATCGCGCCTTGAGCGACTGGATATAGGCGACGAGAGCATCGATCTCCGCACGGCTCAGCGACATGTCCGGCATGACCGGATGCGTGCCCGAAAGCAGCGTCTCGATCTGCTCTGAGGAAAGGGTGGAGTTCTCGGCGATTTCGGAGAATGGCGGCACGTCCGGATTTCCGCGGGTCTGGTCGGGTGAAACGACATGACAGCTCGCGCACCAGAGTTTTGCCAGTTTCTCACCTGCAGCGACGCTGGCCGCCGCCTGCGCCCCACTCCAGGAAAGGCCAGAGATGGCGATGGCCAGAAGCAGGACCTTTGCGATGCGAGATACCTTCATGGCGTTTCTTTCCTTCGATGGCGATCATTATCTCCCAGCCGTGGACTGGTAACTGCCGTAACGTGCGCCAGTATAAGCAGGTTACCAAATTCGTTTCGAGCATCTATTGGGAGGATAAGATATGCGGCCCTTTCATTCCGGCCTCATCTATGCGGCATTGACCGCGACGCTCGCCTTTGCTCCTGCTGCGAGCCAGGCGCAGGAAACGTCCCCGATCCTTTCCGGTCGCGATCTCGCGCACCCTGTCATCTCGGCCAACGGCATGGTGGCAAGCCAGGAAGCGTTGGCAACGAAGGCGGGCCTTGAAATCCTGAAGAAGGGCGGGAACGCGGTCGATGCGGCAGCGGCCGTCGGCTTCGCGCTTGCGGTAACACTGCCGCGAGCCGGCAATCTGGGTGGCGGCGGCTTCATGCTTGTTCACCGCGCGGACCGCAACGAGACGGTCGCGATCGACTACCGCGAAAAGGCGCCCGCCGCCGCCTTCAAGGACATGTTTCTCAACGATTCAGGCGAAGCGGATTCCGAAAAATCACGTTTCTCGGGACTGGCCGTCGGGGTTCCGGGAACGGTCGCCGGCCTCGTCATGGCCCAGCGGGACTATGGCTCAGGCAAGCTGTCGCTCGCCGAGGTCATGGCTCCCGCGATCCGGCTCGCCGAAGACGGATTCGACATGCCGGCAAACCTTGCGATCTCTCTGGAGCGCGTCCGCATGCGCCTTTCCAGGGACGCAGAGGCCTATGTCACCTTCTATGGCGAGGCGGGGCTTCCGATCGAACCCGGCGCGCGCTTCAAGCAGCCAGATCTGGCGGCAACCCTGCACAAGATCGCCAGGGAGGGAGCGAACGGGTTTTATCGCGGAGCGGTCGCCGAGGCGATCGCCGGAACCGTTAAGGCACAAGGTGGCGATATGACGCCGGAAGACCTCGCCCTCTACCGGGCGGTTATCCGCGAACCGGTGCGCGGCACCTATCGCGGCTACGAGGTCGCTTCCATGCCGCCGCCCTCCTCCGGCGGCATCCATATCGTTCAGATCCTCAATATTCTGGAAGGTTTCGACCTGTCGAAGACCGGCCCGAATTCCGCGGCGACGATCAACCTCATGGCCGAGGCGATGAAGCACGCCTACGCGGACCGGTCGAAATATCTGGGCGATCCGGACTTTGTCGAAGTACCGGTCAAGGGCCTTACGGCAAAGGCCTATGCAAAGGAGCTGCGTGCACAGATCGTTCCCGGCAAGGTGACACCGTCCACCGATATCGCGCCCGCCAATCCGCTGCCTTACGAAAGCAACCAGACCACGCATTTCTCAGTGGTCGATTCCCAAGGCAATGCCGTTTCCAACACCTACACGCTCAATTTTTCGTACGGAGCGGGCTTTATGGCGAAAGGAACGGGCGTCCTGCTCAACAACGAACTCGATGACTTTTCCGCAAAGCCCGGCGTTCCCAACGCCTACGGACTGATTGGCGGCGAGGCCAACGCGGTCGCACCACGCAAACGCCCCCTATCCTCCATGAGCCCGACAATCGTCTTCAAGGAAGGCAAGCCCTGGCTGGTGACCGGTTCTCCCGGCGGCAGCCGCATCATAACCACCGTCTTGCAGATGGTCCTGAACGTCATCGACCACGGTATGAACATCGCCGAGGCCTCCGCGGCCCCGCGCGTTCATCACCAGTGGCTGCCCGACGAACTGCGCGTGGAGGAAGGTCTAAGCCCGGATACGCTGAAACTGCTGTCCGACATGGGCTACGAGATCGCGGTAAAGAACGCGATGGGCTCCACCCAATCGATCATGGCGGTTGACGGCGTGCTGATGGGCGCTTCAGACCCGCGCACCGAGGGCGACCTCACGCAGGGCTATTGAGGCAAAAGACCTGCGGGCCGGTCATGGCACCAGCTTGTAGCCCCCGGCTTCGGTGACCAGCAGTGCCGCGTTTGAGGGATCGGTCTCGATCTTCTGGCGCAGTCGGTAGATATGGGTTTCCAGAGTGTGTGTGGTTACGCCCGAATTGTAGCCCCACACCTCGTGCAGCAGCACATCGCGCGTCACCGGCTTTTCGCCCGTGCGGTAGAGATACTTGAGGATCGCCGTTTCCTTCTCCGTCAGCCGGATCTTGGCACCCTTTTCGTCGAGCAGCAGCTTGGCTGAAGGGCGGAAGGTATAAGGACCGATGGCGAAAGTGGCGTCTTCGCTCTGCTCGTGCTGGCGCAGATGCGCTCGAATGCGGGCAAGCAGGACCGCAAACTTGAAGGGCTTCGCCACATAGTCATTGGCACCCGCTTCCAGCCCGAGGATCGTGTCGCTGTCGGTGTCCTGTCCGGTCAACATGATCACAGGTGCCTTGAAGCCGCCCTTGCGCAGGATTTTCACAGCCTCGCGCCCGTCCATGTCCGGAAGGCCGACATCCATGATCAAAAGATCGACACGATCAGCGCGCGCCTCACGTATGCCCGACGCGGCGCAATCGCTGGTCAGCGTCTCGAATTCCTCGAAGAGCGACAATTGCTCGACCAACGCCTCGCGCAGATCGGGGTCGTCATCGATGATCAGAATCCTGCGAGCGGTCATTCCCGTCCTCCGGCGCTCTCCTCAAATACGATCCGGCCGGGCTTTGTATCGACCGGCAGACCATGGCCCATACATGGCAGGTCGGCATCACGATTGCGAGAGGTCAATCATCGCGGCTAGGTGGTATCCGGGTCAAATTGTGATCACGGCACGGTGAAGGAATACCTGTTCAATGGCAGAAACGGAACGCTTTTCGATGCGGTCGGAGATCCGCGTCCGCTCGCTCGCGGCACCCGCGACGCGGGGTCGCCTGACCTTTGGAGCCCTCACCGTCGCCTGCGCGCTCGGGCGCGCCGGGATCTCGTATAACAAGCGTGAAGGAGACGGTTTGACACCGGCCGGATGCTATCGCCTCATCGAAGTGCGCTATCGCGCGGACCGGGTGGCGCGGCCAGCGACACGCCTTCCGGTACGCATTATCCGGCCCGATGACGGCTGGTGCGACGATCCTGGCGACGGCCGCTACAATCGCGCCATACGCCTGCCCTGCCCCGCTTCGCATGAAAGGCTCTGGCGCGAGGATCACCTCTACGACCTGCTCGTCATCCTCGACCACAACCGGCACCCGCGTATCCGGGGCCGCGGCAGCGCCGTCTTCTTCCATCTGGCGAGGCCCGGCTACCGGCCGACAGAGGGGTGCGTGGCCGTCGCCCTTGACCACATGCGCCGGGTGCTCGCCCTTTCATGTCCTTCCACGATGATGCGGATCGGCTAGCCGGGAAGCATCGTGTTGTCCGCCGACCACTGGCATTCGGCGCGCGTTTCCGCCATATAGAGACCAGTCTGTACCTCGATCAGAAAGCCTACCGCGATGACCGCGCGCGAAATCCCCTTTGTGAAGATGAATGGCCTCGGCAACGATTTCGTCGTTTTCGATGCGCGCGACGTGTCTGTGCGCCTCACCGACGCACAAATCGCCGCCATCGGCGACCGCCGGTCCGGCATCGGCTTCGACCAGATGATCATTGTCGAGAAGTCGCCGCTGGGTGTCGACGCCTTCATGCGCATCTACAATCGCGACGGCGGGCAGGTGGATGCCTGTGGCAACGCCACCCGCTGCATCGGCCGGTTGTTGATGGAGGAAAAAGACACCGATCGCGCCACGATCGAAACCAATGCCGGACTGTTGATGGCCTTTGCCACAGGCGACGAGGCCCGCGTGACCGTGGACATGGGCGAACCGAAGCTCGAATGGCAACAGATTCCCCTCGCCGAAGAATTCCGCGATACCCGGGCGATCGAACTGCAGATTGGCCCGATCGACGCGCCGGTCCTGCACTCGCCCGCCGTCGTCAACATGGGCAATCCGCATGCGATCTTCTTTGTCGACGACATCGAAGCGCATGATCTCGAGCGTTTCGGGCCGCTGCTCGAACATCATCCGGTCTTTCCCGAACACGCCAACATCACGCTGGCCCAGATCACCGGCGAAAACGAAATCCGTGCCAAGGTATGGGAGCGCGGCGTCGGCCTGACGCGCGCCTGCGGCACAGCGGCCTGCGCCACGGGCGTTGCGGCCGCGCGCAAGCGGCTGACCGGGCGCCACGTCACAGTGACGCTGCCCGGCGGCCCGCTCGATATCGAATGGCGCGAAAGCGACGGTCACGTGATGATGACCGGCGATACCGAGCTGGAATTTTTCGGCGCGCTCGACATGGACACGCTCGATACCGGAAAGCCCGTGTGGCGGCGCGAGGAACAAGGCGCGGCCTGAGCCCATGACCATCAAGCTCCTCACTTTCGGCTGCCGGCTCAATACCTACGAGTCGGAGATCATGCGGCGCGAGGCGGAAGCCGCCGGCCTCGACAATGCCGTTCTCGTCAACACCTGCGCGGTGACGGGCGAGGCCGTGCGCCAGGCGCGCCAGCAGATCCGCCGCGCACGCCGCGAAAACCCGGACGCCCGCATCATCGTCACCGGCTGCGCCGCGCAAACCGAGGCAGAGACCTTCTCGGACATGGACGAGGTGGACCTCGTCATCGGCAACACCGAGAAGCTTCAGCGCGGATCCTACGAACGGGTCGCCAATTTCGGTATCGACGAAAACGAGAAGGTCATCGTCAACGACATCATGAGCGTTCGCGAGACGGCCGGCCATCTGATTGACGGGCTGGAGGGTCGGGCACGCGCCTTCGTCCAGGTGCAGAACGGCTGCGACCACCGCTGCACCTTCTGCATCATTCCGTTCGGCAGGGGCAATTCACGGTCGGTTCCCATGGGCGAAGTGGTCGGCCAGATCCGTCGGCTCGTCGAGAACGGCTATCGTGAGATCGTGCTGACCGGCGTCGACATCACCTCCTACGGTGCCGATCTGCCCGGCGCGCCGCAACTCGGCACGCTGATCGAAAAGATATTGAAGCTGGTACCGGACCTGGAACGGCTGAGGCTTTCCTCCATCGATTCCATCGAGGCCGACGCCGCCTTGATGCGCGCGATCGCCGAGGAAGAGCGATTGATGCCACATTTTCACCTCTCCTTGCAGTCCGGCGACAACATGATCCTGAAGCGCATGAAGCGCCGTCATTCGCGTGAGGACACGATTCGCTTCTGCGAAGAAGTCCGCCAACATCGGCCGGACGTGGTCTTCGGAGCCGACATCATTGCCGGCTTCCCGACCGAAACAGAGGCGATGTTCGAAAACTCGCTGCGGATCGTCGAGGATTGCGGCCTGACGCATCTGCACGTCTTCCCGTTCTCGGCCCGCAAGGGCACGCCCGCCGCCCGCATGCCGCAGCTTGAGCGAATGATCGTGAAGGAGCGCGCCGGCCGCCTGCGCGAGGCGGGCGAGGCCGCTCTCACGCACCATCTTTCCAGCGAGATCGGACAAACGCGCCGCATCCTTGTGGAGCGGGACGGACTGGGACGGACGGAACAGTTCACCGAAACCGAACTTGGCTTCGGTGCGCCGGGAACCATCGTCACCGCCCGGATCACCGGCTACAACCGACGTCACCTCCTGGCCGAGGCGGCATGACGCATGGCAATGGCCTCACCTCGCTCTGCGTGCGGGCCGCATCCGGGATGACAAACGGAGTGGATCGTGACAATCAGGTCCCCGGGTCAAATATCCCAATTCGGGTGGGCCTGAGCGATTAACGCTCCGGGCAACACCCTGCATCTGCGACAAAGACCTGACGAAAGAACGGAATTCCATGGCGGAGAGCGAGAAACGCGGATTTTTCGGACGGTTGTTCGGCGGCGGCAAGAAGGAAGCGCCGGAGAGCGAACCCGAGGCGCGCGAGGAAGACGTCCCCTCCGAGGAAGAGGTTGCGCAAGACTTGCCCGCCGGATCGGGTCAGGCGGCAGAATCCGCGGAGACGGCCCAGGCCGACGCGAGCGTAGGCTCAAACCAGCCGCTGGTAATGCCCGTCGCGCTTGCCCCGGCCATCTCCGCAGACCCCGCCGCTGCAAAAGCGCCCGTGGATGATCCCGATAGCACCGACGCTGCGGACGAAGTGACCGAAGCCGCTCTTCAGCCCTCCCCCCCGGGTTCCGAAGTCGTCGAATTTGTCGACGACGAGACACCCGATGTTGACGCGGAGACGCTGGAGCCGGAAAGCCCGGATCCGGAAACTTCCGAAGCGGATACGCCATCTTCCGGGCACGACGAGACGCAACGCGATGAATCGGCGGGCGAAGTCGTGGAGACGGAACCGTCCCCTCAGACTTTGGGGATCGTGGCATCCGGCCTCAGCTCCGACGCCCTCGAAACACCCGCGCCGAAACGCTCCTGGATTCAACGGCTGCGCGATGGCTTGTCGCGCTCATCGTCCGCGCTTGGCGATGGCATCATCTCCGTCTTCCGCAAGCGCAAGCTCGACGCGGAAACGATCGAGGAACTGGAAGACCTGCTGATCCAGGCGGATCTCGGCGCCGACACGGCCATGACAATCACCGAACGGCTGGCCGAGGGACGCTACGACAAGGAGATCTCGGAAGAGGAAGTGCGGCGGGTCCTTGCCGAGGAAATCGAAAAGGTCCTGGCTCCGGTGGCACGGCCGCTCGACCTCGATACCGGCCACAAGCCCCACGTGGTCCTTCTGGTCGGCGTCAACGGCACCGGCAAGACCACGACCATCGGCAAACTTGCAGCCAAGCTCAACCGGGAAGGCAAAAAGGTGATGCTGGCCGCCGGCGACACCTTCCGCGCCGCCGCCGTCGAACAGCTCAGGATCTGGGGCGAGCGTACCGGCTCCACGGTTGTGTCCCGCCCGATCGGCGCGGATGCGGCCGGCCTCGTCTTCGACGCCATGAAGCAGGCGAAGGACGCGGCCTGCGACGTTTTGCTGATCGATACGGCCGGCCGGCTGCAAAACCGGGCCGAACTGATGGCCGAACTTGAAAAGGTCGTGCGCGTCATAAAGAAACATGACCCAGAGGCACCGCACACCGTGCTTCTGACGCTGGATGCCACCACCGGCCAGAACGCCATGAGTCAGGTGGAGATCTTCGGCAGGACGGCAGGCGTTACTGGCCTTGTCATGACCAAACTGGACGGCACGGCCCGCGGCGGCATCCTTGTGGCGATCGCAGCCAGGCACGGCCTGCCCGTTCACTTCATCGGTATCGGCGAAGGCATTGATGATCTGGAACCCTTTACCGCCAAGGATTTCGCAGGGGCAATTGCCGGTATGACAAACTAGGGTGTGGCCTCACCGCACGATTGCCGTCGCCGCATCAAACTGCTAGGCGGAACAAAGGGCGGCAACCAACGAACGGGACTTTCCAACGTGGAATTCGAACACGACCCGAGCGCGCCCGATCGCAAACGCGACGAGATGAACCCGCTTCTGAAGCTGGTGCTGGAACTGGGCCCCCTTGGCGTTTTCTTTTTCGCCAATGCGCGCGGCGCTCAGTTGTCGGACATGTTTCCGGCGCTTGCCGCGCTGGGCGGACCGATCTTCATCGCCACGGCTGCCTTCATGGTGGCGATCGCGATCTCTCTCGTCGCGTCCTATGTGCTCACACGGCACTTGCCGGTCATGCCATTGGTGACCGGTGTCGTCGTGCTGGTTTTTGGCGCCCTCACGCTCTATCTGCATGATGATCTCTTCATCAAGCTGAAGCCGACCATCGTCAATGTGCTCTTCGGAACGGTGCTTCTGGGCGGCCTCGTCTTCGGACGATCGTTTCTAGGCTATGTGTTCGACAGCGTCTTCCGGCTCGATGCGGAGGGCTGGCGCAAGCTCACGTTCCGATGGGGCTTGTTCTTCTATGTCCTCGCCATTCTCAACGAGATCATATGGCGCAACTTTTCGACGGATTTCTGGGTGACGTTCAAGGTCTTCGGCATCATGCCGATCACCTTCATCTTCACACTCTCGCAGCTGCCGCTCATAAACCGGCACTCTCTGGGCGCGAGAGACGAAAATAAAGACTGAAATTCACGATTGAGGCGCCTGAGCGTTCAGGAATCATCGCTGCTGAGCCGCCAGGGCGTTGCCTCCTCATCAGCATCGTGCCCTTCATCGCCTTCCAGCAGTGGGTCACGTCCCAGCGCCTCGATGGCGTGCCGGGCGGTTGCCTGATAGGCGGCGACCCCGCCAAGCGGCGTGGCCGGATGCGCTCCGGTATCGAGCACCACCGCTGGCTCTTCGTCCTCAACAGGTTCGCGCACGCTGCCCTCCGCTTGCGGGTGCATCGCGCTATCGTCCTGTTGCTCGAAATGAGGCTGCTCCCTCGGATTGTGATCCGTGGAATGATCCGCCGCCTTTACAAGCGGCAAGGGTGCCGTCACCCTGTCGACCGTCTGAGACATATTGGCTTCCTGCCTTTGTCACAGCCCCCGAGGCGCCGTTGCCCCGGCACCCGGCCCAATCTGATCGAACGGTCCTTCTGGACCATTTCGGCAGCGAATCGTCGCAACAATCAGTTAACTATTGATTGACGCCGCGTCTCTGGTCAATTCGGAAGGTCAGGCAGGACAGAATAGAAGCGGCGAGGGATCGCCGGCTCAGCTTCGCCGCTCGGCGATGAACCGCGCCGTCTGGCGCAAGATGTCTGCCCGCTCGCCGTAAGGCTCCAGCAGCGCGTCCGCTTCCGCAACGAGGCCGGAGAGCGTGTCCTGCGTCCACTCCACACCGTGAAGCTCCACAAGCGTCGCCTTGCCCAGCGCGGCATCCTTGCCGGTCGCCTTGCCCAGCGCATCCGCATCGCCGATCACGTCGAGCAGATCATCGGCGAGCTGGAAGGCAAGCCCGGCGATTTCGCCGAAACGGGTAAGACTGGCGAGATCCTTGTCGCCACCGCCGCCCATGCGCGCGCCCGCCCGCGTCGCGAACCGGATGAGTGCGCCCGTCTTCATCGATTGCAGGCAGCGGATATCGGCCTCTTCACTGGAGACGGCACTTCCCAGAAGATCGAGCATCTGGCCGCCGACCATACCGCCGAGCCCGGAAGCGCGTGCAATATCGAGCGTCAGACCAGCGCGCAGGTCCGCATCCTCATCGGTCGCGGGATCGGCGAGAAGATCGAAAGCGAAGGTCAGAAGGGCATCGCCCGCAAGAATGGCCGTCGCCTCATCGAACGCACGATGAACCGTCGGTCGCCCCCGCCGGATGTCGTCATCGTCCATGGCCGGCAGATCGTCATGCACGAGCGAATAGCAATGAACGCATTCCAGAGCGCACGCGGCCCGAAGCACGCCCTCGTCGTCGCGGCCGAAGAGCCGTGCCGCCTCGATCAGAAGGAACGGCCGGAGCCTCTTGCCACCACCCAGCGCCGCATGACGCATCGCGGCGATCAGCCTGCCCGGACGGGCGACTTCATCCGCAAGCAATTGCTCGCCAAGCAGCGTATCGAGCATCACCTCCACACGCGCCGCCGCGGCGGCGAGGCTTTCGGCGAAAGAGGCAGGGAGTTCGCGTGTCACGGGTGTCGGAACCGGATCGAAAAGAGTGCAGGGACTGCAGTTCGGAGTGCCCGATAGCAGCGGCGCTGTCAATCTGTCCCGCTTCTCGTGAAAAAGGTGGTCGACACTCGCTCATGACAACAAGCGCGACGGAATGCGCGGAGTTTTCCCCGGCATCACGGCGACTCCCATCCACCTCGGCCTTGACGCGTGCGCCCGCACAAGACCCTATTGCGTCGACGGGAACTCGAAACGGCGCGAACGGGAAGGACAGCTGGGGTGGCGGCAAGAGACTGGCTCGCGCAGCTTCGAAAAAGGGTGACAGGCGTTGCAAAACGCGCGTCCGGTCGCAGGACCGCTCGGCGGCGCCTTGTCTGGCTTCTCTTCAAGGTCGCCGTTTTCCTCGCCCTTCTGCCGTTGCTGGTCACGCTTGTCTATGCGGTCCTGCCGGCGGTCTCCACACCGATGCTCGCCCGTCTTTTGACGGGACATAAGGTGGAGCGCATATGGACACCACTCGACGCGATATCGCCGACGCTCCAACGGTCCGTGATCGCATCGGAGGATGCGCGCTTCTGCGTCCATGACGGTGTCGACTGGAGTGCGCTCATGGAGCAGGTTTCCCGGCTTGAGGAAGGCGAGGATGCGCGCGGCGCTTCGACCATTACAATGCAGCTTGCCAAGAACCTCTTTCTGTGGCCCTCGCGCAGCTATGTGCGCAAGACGCTGGAGATCCCACTTGCGATGTGGATCGACCTGGTCCTCTCCAAGCGGCGCATTCTGGAGCTCTATCTCAATGTCGCGGAATGGGGCGACGGCATTTTCGGTATCGAGGCCGCCGCCCGTCACTACTATGGCATCTCGGCCGACAAACTGAGTGCGGCGCAGGCCGCGCGGCTTGCCACCGTCCTGCCCAATCCGATCGCCCGCGACCCGACAGACCTATCGCGCCGACATGCCGGCCATGCCCGCGCGGTGCGCAGAAGAGCCAACATCGGGCGCGATCTTCTGGACTGTCTCTGACCGCCGCAAGGACAAGCAGAAAAAACATCGCGCAACGGGGTGGCGTCGGCGCGGAGATGCCTGTATAAAGCGCGCCATTCTTCCAGGCGAGGCATGTCCAACCCGTTTAGAGCGGATTGGACCTAGCCCGCCTTTGACCATTGGAGTGTTGAACATGGCCGTTCCGAAGCGAAAGACGTCGCGCATGAAGCGCGGTTTCCGCCGTTCCGCGGACGCCCTGAAGCAGCCGGCCTATGTCGAGGACAAGGATTCGGGCGAACTTCGCCGTCCGCATCACATCGACCTGAAGAGCGGCATGTATCGCGGGCGTCAGATCCTTGAACCGAAGGAAAGCATCTGAGCATCCTGTCAGTTCAGGCGATCGCTTGCGAGCGCTGAAACAATGATCGAGGCCGGCGCATTCGCCGGCCTTTTTCATGTCCGCCAGCCGGTGTGACCCATCTGGTGTGACCCATCTGGTGTGACAAAGTGCGGAGCCGGGCATTCCCGCCGCGGGCCGGAGATTGACCCATTGGCGGATTGCCGTCGAACCCGCACACTGCTTTAGACGTTAAGGGACTACTGCATTCAGCCAGGCACGAGGTTGCCCATGCCGTTCTTCGTCAACGTTCCGCTGACCATTGCCCCATTGATCGTCTACAATATCATCGCCTTCGGCCTTTTCGGCACAGACCCTGGCAATTCCTGGGTTTTGCCAGTCGCCACCATTCCCCTGCCCTCCGATGCGCGCTGGTCCCTGCTGCTGGGCGATCTGATGATCGCGGCGGCCTTGTTTCTACTGTTTTTCGAGATCCTCAAGGCAACCCGCGTCGGCCGCGGATCGGTTATCGATCACATCCTGTCCGCCCTGGTTTTCATCATCTATCTGGTCGAATTCCTTGTCGTGCGCGAAGGCGCGACATCAGTGTTTTTCATCCTTCTGCTGATATCGCTGCTCGACATGATCGCCGGCTTCACCGTGGCAATCCACGCCGCGCGACGCGATATCGCCTTCGGACCGGGAGAACGGTCCTGATTCCGTTTAAGCGCCGAACTGCCTGAGGGGAACCCCCTCCGGCCGTGTCATTTTAATTAAACTTGTCTCGAAACCGAGCACTTACGTGCCACCGGCCGGCGTCTTCGTGCCGGAAACCCTCCCCCTGACCTCCATCAAAGTCCTATGAAACGGCGAAATCGGCGAAGAAAAGCGCTGATTCGCAGGGATTAACTATTGCGCTCGGACAAAAGGTTAACAGATGGTTACCAACTGGCATCCGACTTGCGGAAGGAAATGGAGACGTAAGGCACATGTCCCGCAACGGGACAGCTGGAGGCGGACCCCATGGTGGCACCGGTCGGACCGGGCGGAAATACGGGATGGAACGCTGGTGGACACCGGCGGGTCGAACCCGTGTCGAACGCCGATCATGGTCGCCAGCACCGCCAGGGCTCGCCTGAAAGTCAGGGGCGTGCTCTTGTTCCCATTGCCAGCCATGCCGGCAGCGAGCCGGCCCGCTATCACTACTACGGCGCCAATGCCGCCTTCCTCACCCATCTGATCGCGACGGATGCCGGCGTGCCGCAGACCCGCGCCCGCCGCCGGGCGGAACCGGCCGCTTCGGCGCAGGCCTACACCACGGCGGCCGGATCGACGTTCTATTTGAAGCCGGGTTCGATCCTCAACCGTTCAGCCTGATCACCAGCCAAGTGCGCATCCGTCCTTGCGTGGGTCCGAACCCGCGACACGCACGCCGTCATCGCCGATCATAATCGCCTGGCTGCCTCCAAGCGGAGCCGCCACGTCGTTGAGACGGTGACCACGCTCCCGCAGCCCGACGCGCGTCGCCTCCCCGATCGCGGCCTCCACAAGAAGCGGACCATCGATACCGTCGAAGAAGATTCGTGGCGCATCGATCGCTTGCTGAACGTCCATTCCGTAGTCAACGATATTGCCGAGGACATGCGCGTGACCACAGGGTTGGTAGGCGCCGCCCATGACACCGAAAGACAACCACGGCTTGTCCGCCTTGAGGGCCATCGCGGGAATGATCGTATGAAGCGGCCTCTTGCGGGGTCCGATGCAATTGGGATGGCCGGGCTGAAGCCGGAAGCAGGCGCCTCGATTCTGTAACAGGATTCCGGATTTCGGCGTCGCGACCCCGACCCCGAAACCGCAATAGAGCGAATTTATCAGGGAGACGGCCATCCCCTCTCCATCCACGACGCTCAGATAGACCGTGTCGGAATCCGGCGTCAGTATGTCGGTCGGCAAGCCCTCGATACGAGCCGCAGGATCGATACGAGCGGCGAGGCGGGCCGCGAACTCCTTGGAGACGAGGTCCTTGAGCGAAACAGTCATCGCGTCGGGATCCGCCACATGCAGATCGCGTATCGAATAGGCGAGCCTTGCGGCCTCCATCTCCAGATGGAACCTCTCCGGACCATCCGGATCGAGGCCGTTGAGATCAAAGTTCTCAAGAATATTAAGCAGGATCAGCGCTGTAACCCCGTGACCGTTGGGCGGCAGTTCGAGCATCGTCACACCGCGATAGTCTGAGGCGACCGGATCGACGGCAACAACGTCGATGCCGGCGAGATCCTCCTCGCTGAGAAATCCACCCTTTGCCCGCACGGTCGCCGCGATTTCCGCGGCGATCGGCCCCTCGTAGAACGCGGAAGCGCCCTGATCGGCGATCGCCCGCAACGTTTCCGCCAGCGCCGGAAGCCGATGCAGACTGCCAACCGCGGGCGCCTCGCCATCGACGAGATAATGGCGGATTGCGCCTTCGTCACGCTGAAGAAGCCCGACGAGCCGCGCCCAGTCGCTGCCAACCCGCGGGGCAACCGGAAAGCCGTTTTCCGCATAGTCGATCGACTGGGCGAGAACCCGGGCCATTGACCAGGACCCGTGCGAGGCGAGCAGCGTCTCCCACGCCTTGATCGCACCGGGCACTGTGACGGCGTGGATGGAATCGTCGGCGATCTCCCGCAGCCCCGCCTCGCTCAAACGTTCCGGCGTCGCCTGCGCGGGCGCGCGACCGGATCCGTTGAGACCCCGCACCGTCCCGTCGGGCTCGGCGACAATCGCGAAGCAGTCGCCGCCGATACCCGTCATGTGCGGCTCGACCACACATTGCACGGCGAGGGCGGCAACTGCCGCATCTGCCGCATTGCCGCCGCTCCGCAACACATCAAGAGCCGCCGAGGTGGCCAACGGATGGGACGTGGCGGCGACCGCCGTGCGGGCGTGGACGGGCGAACGTCCGGGCAATTGAAAGTTGCGATGCATGAACCCTCCAGGCTTGTTTTGCGCCGTTGGTGAACGGCTGTTTTTCCGCAGTACTCGTTTTCCCACGGGTCTCGTCCTGCTAGATCAGGATACCTGTTGCGAAACTCACACTCTTTCGAAGGCTGAAGACCATGACGGACCTGTCGCTAGCAACCGCCCAGACGATCATCAACGCCGCCATGGAAAAGGCGGCCGACCTCAAGATCAAACCAATCACCGTTGCGGTGCTCGATGCCGGCGGGCACCTGACCGCGCTTGTCCGTCAGGACGGGTCATCGATCATGCGTCCCCAGATCGCCTACGGCAAAGCCTACGGCGCGCTTGCTGTTGGCACAGGCACGCGCTGGCTCAATGCGAATGCAGAGAGCCGCCCGCATTTCATCCAGGCCTTGAATGGCGCTTCCGGCGGCTCGATCATCCCGGTTCCCGGTGGCGTGATGATCCGCGATGGCCAGGGAAAGGCTCTTGGCGCCGTCGGCATCACAGGCGACACCTCCGACAACGACGAGGCATGTGCCGTCGCCGGCATCCATGCCGCCGGCCTTGTCGCCGACACCGGAGCCTGACGCGCAAAAACCGTTAGCGTTCAAGCGAAACGGCTTAAACGCAGATACGATGCTGGATCCCGTCAGGGCCGGGGCAACGCGAGCGGACGCGCTTGCGATGCCCCGGAATCCGGCTGCACAGTGCTGTGCCAAAGCCGGAGGCGGCCGGAGCCGCCTGGCACATGTCAGCCTTTCGGCTTGGCCAGATCGTCGATCTTTTTCTGCATGTCGGCGAGTTGCTGCTTCAGGGCATTCAGATCGCCCTTTTCCTCGGCTCGCCCCGCATCCTTGGTGCCTGATGTCGCGGCGGCTTCGCCCGCAGGCTCACCCTCCCTTGCAGCATCGGCACCGCCCGGAAACGGCATGAACATGTGCATGGCACGCTCGAATATTTCTGTGTTACGGCGCACCTGCTCCTCCATCATGTCGAAGGCCGATGTTCCGAAAGTCTGGGACATCTGCTCGCGAAGCTTGTTCTGCTCCTTTGTGAGCGATGCCATGGAGTATTCCAGATAGCTGGGCACAAGGGTCTGTATCTGATCGCCGTAGAAACGGATAAGTTGCCGCAGGAATGTGACAGGCAGCAGATTCTGCCCTTTCGCTTCCTGCTCGAAAATGATCTGCGTGAGCACCGAACGGGTAATGTCCTCGCCCGATTTGGCGTCAAAGACCTGGAAGTCGTCGCCGCTCTTCACCATCAGTGCAAGGTCCTCCAGCGTGACATAGGTGCTGGTGCCCGTATTGTAGAGCCGACGATTGGCGTACTTCTTGATCGTGGTCGGTCCGTCTTTCTTAGCCATATTGCCTACCGCGTTGTTGCGCGCACGTTGAATGCCGGAGCGGATGTCCCGCGAACTGAAAGAATCCGAAAGACACGAACTCGCTCCCGAGTATTCACAGGAGCATGATCATTGTCGCCGACCCGTCTCGTTCCGACGCCAATATGCTCTAGGCACGGGACAGACGCCGCTCTTTCGCCGGGCATCCATCCTGTCTCCCCCTGTGACACCACGATATGCCAAACGTCCTCGGATTCACCACCGCTTTTTCTCGCTGCTGCGAAAGCGGTGGGCACTTGCCCCGATTATCGGCTTTTCGTCTCCCCTTTCGTCGCCCCTGCCAGACGAGCGGTTGACTTCGGACATCGTAAGGGCAGTATTCCTGACAATAGCATCCCGCCCATCGCCCGGAACCACATTGTCCCGGCCGTCGCGGCGAGGAATGCCCAAAGCGGAGAGATTCCATGGACGCAAGTACGGATATCGTCATCGTCAGCGCAACGCGCACGCCGGTTGGCGCCTTCAACGGCGCCTTCGGCAATACCCCTGCGCATGAGCTCGGCACGGTCGCCATTCGCGAAGCCCTTTCACGGGCAAGCGTCGAGGCGAGTGATGTGGACGAGGTCATCTTCGGCCAGGTACTGACCGCCGGCCAGGGCCAGAACCCGGCCCGCCAGGCGGCGATCGCCGCCGGCATTCCCGATAGTGCCACCGCGCTCATCATCAATCAGGTCTGTGGTTCGGGGCTGCGTACCGTCGCGCTCGGCATGCAGCAGATCGCCAACGGAGACGCCTCGATCGTCGTCGCCGGCGGACAGGAATCCATGTCGCTCTCACCGCACTGCGCCTACATGCGCGGCGGCTACAAGATGGGCGACTTCAAGATGGTCGACACGATGATCAAGGACGGCCTGTGGGATGCCTTCAACGGCTATCACATGGGCACCACCGCGGAGAACGTCGCCAGCCAGTGGCAGATCACTCGCGCCCAGCAGGACGAACTTGCCGTAGCCTCGCAGAACAAGGCCGAAGCGGCCCAGAAAGCCGGCAGGTTCAAGGACGAGATCGTCCCCGTCACGATCAAGGAACGCAAGGCGGAGCGTATCGTCGAAGATGACGAATACATCCGACACGGCGTGACGATCGAAGGCCTCGCCAAACTCCGGCCCGCCTTCGACAAGGAAGGGACGGTTACAGCAGGCAACGCTTCGGGCATCAATGATGGTGCGGCCGCCGTGGTTCTGATGAGCGCGTCGGAAGCGCAAAAGCGCGGACTGACACCGCTTGCGCGCATCGCCTCGTGGGCAACCGCCGGCGTCGACCCGAAGGTGATGGGTTCCGGTCCGATCCCGGCATCGCGCAAGGCTCTCGAGAAGGCCGGCTGGTCAGTAGATGACCTGGACCTCGTGGAGGCCAACGAGGCCTTCGCGGCACAGGCATGCGCGGTCAACAAGGACATGGGCTGGAACCCCGACATCGTCAACGTGAACGGCGGGGCGATCGCCATCGGTCATCCCATCGGCGCCTCCGGCACGCGTATTCTCGTCACTCTCCTGCACGAAATGAAACGACGCAAAGCCAAGAAGGGCCTTGCGACCCTTTGCATTGGCGGCGGAATGGGTATCGCCATGTGCCTGGAAAGTGCCTGACACTAAGACCAAGGGCGGGGTGATCACATCCCGCCCTTTTATTTAGGCTGTGTCTTCGGCTGGGAGAGTAAGCGCGATCGCATCGATAAGGCGCGCGCGGTGAGGACTAGGTCAGGGGGAAATCATGAGTTCAGTTGCAGTGGTCACCGGTGGCACGCGTGGTATCGGGGAAGCGATTTCGCGTGCGTTGAAGGATGCAGGATACACTGTTGCCGCAACGTATCATGGCAACGTGGAAAAGGCCGAGGCGTTCAAGGCCGAGACGGGAATCCATGTCTACAAATGGGATGTGTCGCATCCCGAGGAATGCGTCGAGGGCATTGCCAGGGTCGAGGCAGACCTCGGGCCTGTCGATGTTCTCGTCAACAATGCCGGCATCACCCGTGACGGCATGTTCCACAAGATGACATGGGAACAGTGGCGCGAGGTTCTGTCCACCAATCTGGATAGCATGTTCGCCATGACCCGGCCGGTGATCGAAGGCATGCGCGAACGCGGCCACGGACGTGTCATCAACATTTCCTCGATCAATGGCCAGAAGGGTCAGATGGGGCAGGCGAACTACTCCGCCGCCAAGGCCGGTGTGATCGGCTTCACCAAGGCGCTGGCGCAGGAGAACGCCCGCAAGGGGATAACCGTCAACGCCATCTGCCCTGGCTACATTAACACGGACATGGTTGCCGCGATGCCGGAAAAGGTGCTGGAGAGCATCATCTCCACAATTCCCGCCGGGCGCCTCGGTCACCCGGAAGAGATCGGCGGGCTTTCGGTCTACCTTGCCTCCGACGCCGCCGCCTTCATGACTGGCGCCGTCCTCACGATCAACGGTGCCCAGTACATCGCCAACGGCTAGGTATACATTCCCGATTAGCTGGCACAGTTGCAGATCAGCGCCATTATATTTTCTAGCGCAGGACGATTGCCAGATCGACGACAATCATCGCCGCCATCGGCAGGAGGGTCAGGAGCATGCCGCCGGTACGAAGCGGCATGTTCGACTTCAGAAATGCCAGACAAAATCCGTGCATCACGCGTCCGACAAGGAAGAGCCCGGACAGCACGCCAAGCAGCCACGTGGCGGGGCTTTGCAACTCGGCGAGAAATACGAGCAGGATGAAGAATGGTGCCGTTTCGACCAGATTGCCCTGGGCACGAATGACGCGGTGAAGAATCGGGTCACCGCCATCGCCAAGCGATACCTTGCCTGCGATGCGAAATTGAATGACGCGAGCTGTCAGAACCAGAAAAAGAACCGCAAGGCCTGCGACAAGCCAGGTTGTGACGGGTAGCGACATCATTCTTCCTCTCAATCCCGCGCCGGGCTCAAGCGCGAGGACTCAAATCGGGAACACGTCTCTGCCCTTGCGCAAGGTTCTGTAATAGGCCCAGAAAAGCCGCGCAGCGATACCACGCCATGGCTGCCAAGCCAGGGCCATAACGGCAACTTCCTTTATCGCAGGCCGCGTATCAAGTCCGAAGGCGACGCGCAACGCCTCGCGCAAGGCCAGATCGCCGGTGGGGAAGATGTCCGCATGTCCTGCGCAAAACAGCAAAAATATGTCGGCCGACCATGGCCCGATGCCGGGAATTGCGCAGAGCCGGGAGTGAGCCTCGGTCGCGGAAGCATCCGCGAGACCAGCAAGATCGAGCCCGTCGTCCATTGCCGCGCAGATGGCTCGCAGAGTGCGGATCTTCGGCCGTGAAAGCCCGGCCACGGCAAGGGCGGTATCATCATGCGCGGAAAGCGTTGCGGCGTCGAATGGATCGACCAGCGCCTCCAGCCGCGAAAAGATAGCGGCCGCGCTTGCGATCGAGACTTGTTGGCCCACCACAATGTGGGCCAACCCTTTCAGATCGGCCGGGCGGCGGCGCAGAGGCAGTGGGCCGGCCACATCCGCGATCGGTTTCAACCGCGCATCGATCGCAAGCAGGGCATCAAGCCCCTTCCTGATATCCGCTTCGGTGGCTATCGTTTTCACGGCGACCTTTCTGCGATCCGGTTCCCGGCGGCGTTGTGATATCCCATGTAGCGATCGTACACGCCGGACCACGCGCCATCCCTCTGGACCATGATTCCATTCGGACCCTCAATGACCAAGCGCCCGATCTTGCGTTTCGCTCCCTCGCCCAACGGCCTTCTGCATCTGGGCCATGCCTATTCCGCCCTGCTCAATCAGGCGCACGCCGAACGTGCTGAGGGACGCCTGCTGCTTCGCATGGAGGATATCGATACCACCCGCTGCCGCACGGAATACGAGGATGCGATCTGCCGCGATCTTTCCTGGCTGGGACTTGAATGGAAAGAGCCTGTTCGCCGGCAATCGGAGCATTTCGATGCCTATGGCGAAGCGTTGAGACGGCTCGACGAGATGAACCTCATCCGCCGCAGCGTGGCGAGCCGTCGCGAGATCCGCGAGGCGGCTGCAAAGGCCGCGGCCACGGGGAAGCCGTGGCCGCGTGACCCGGATGGAGGCCCGCTCTTTCCCGGCGATGAGGCGATTCTGGAGCCCGCCGAAATAAGACGCAGGCTTGGCCGGGAACCGCAGGCAATGCGGCTCGATACGGCTGCCGCCCTCGCACACCTCGGCGAGGCTCCCCGCTGGCACGAAACGGGGAGCGGCCACGGGGAGGAAATCGTTTCGGATCCACTTGCCTGGGGCGACGTGGTTCTCGCGCGCAAGGAAACGCCGACGAGCTATCATCTCTCCGTCGTCGTCGATGACGCGCTGCAGGGCATCAGCGAAGTCGTCCGCGGCCGCGATCTCTACAATGCCACGGCCATCCACCGTCTGCTTCAGGAGCTTCTCGGCCTGCCGGTGCCCGCCTATCACCATCACCGACTTGTCCTCGATCCCGCGGGACGCAAGCTCTCCAAGTCGGTCGCCTCCACCAGCATCGCCGAACTGCGGGAAAGGGGAGCAACACCGTCCGATATTCGGCTTATGGTCGGTTTCGCGGACGGAGGACTGAGCGACCTGATCCTTGGCGGTTGAGAATCTCAACCTGCCACGGCGCCCCCGTCGGCCCGCGGATCATGCGCCCCGAGCAATTGCCCGTCGGCACCGCGAACGATCATGCCCGCATGACCCATCGTGTCCGAATACGCGTCCTTCATCACCACGACCTCATGTCCCGCCCGTTCCAGCGCCGTTACCAGATCGGGATCAAAACGGCTTTCGACACGCAACGATGTCGTCTCGTCGCCCCAGGTACGGCCAAGCAGCCAGCGCGGCGCATCAATGGCCACGCTGATGTCCTGTCCGTGCATGATGGCTCGGGAGAAGATCGCGGCCTGGGTCTGCGGCTGGCCTTCGCCACCCATGGTGCCGTAGACCACGGTCCGCCCGTCATCGAGGCGCGCCAGTGCCGGATTGAGTGTGTGGAACGGTCGCCGCCCCGGCTGCAGCGGGTTCAACGCATCCGGATCGAGAGAAAAGCTTGCACCGCGATTCTGCATGAGAATTCCGGTGTGCGGCGACACGCAGCCCGACCCGAACTCCCAGTAGATCGACTGGATGAACGAGACCGCATTGCCCGCCGCGTCGATGGCTCCGAGCCAGACCGTATCGCCTTCGCTCGCCGGCTCCGGCCAGGGCGCGGCTCGGCGGCGCTCGATCTTGCCCACTTCGCGATCAAGCCAGTCCGCCCCGAGGAAATCGGCAGGATTCACCTCCATGTGCGCAGGATCGGTCACGACCCGGTCTCGCACGAGAAAGGCCCGTTTGGTCGCCTCGACCAGACCATGGATATGATCAAAACTCTCGGCCCGGCTCACATCGAGCCGATCGTAGAGACCAAGAATGATGAGAGAGGCGAGACCCTGGGTGGGCGGAGCGGAATTGAACAGCTGCCCGGTCTTGATCCGCGTCTGGAGCGGAGAGCGCACACGCGCCTCGAAATCCTTCAGGTCGGCCCGCGTGACCGGCGAGCCGAACGCCTCCAGATCATTGGCCAGCGTCGCCGCTACGTCGCCCCGGTAGAAATCGTCGAACCCCGCATGGCCAAGATGATCGAGCGTATCGGAAAGGCGCTCCTGACGCAGGCCGGCGCCCTCCGCAGGAGGTTTTCCGTCCGAGAGGTAGATCCCCGCGAACCCGGGCTGGTTTTCGAGTTCCGCAAGCTTTTCGGCTGTCAACGCGGCCTGACTGCGCGACACCACTATACCTTCGCGCGCACGCCGCCGCGCATCGGCGAGCAATTCGCCGACGGGCAATCCACCGCCCAGATGCATGGCGATCTCGTAGGCCTTGGCCCATCCGCCGACCGTACCAGGAACGGTGAGTGCGGAAAGCGGCCCCCGGGTGGGAACAGTCTCGCACTCTGCGTTGCGGTAAGCCTCGATGGAGGCGTTTCGACCGGCCGGACCGCACGCATCGATATACCAGGGGTCCCGGCCCTTCGGCGCGATCAGCCAGAAGCCGTCGCCGCCGATGGCGTTCATATGCGGATAGACCACCGCGATCGTGGCGGCAGCCGCTATCATGGCGTCGACCGCCGTTCCGCCGGCGCGAAGCACTTCGGCGCCGGCTTTCGCGGCAGCCTTATGTGGCGCGACCACCATGCCGGCGGTCGAAGTGATCGTCTCCATGAAAATCTCCGGGTACGCAGCCTGGGCCTGAAGCGTCAGTCGTTGGCGGGTTCCATCTATGCACCAGCTACGTCATCCGGTGAAACCCGAAATCGGGAATAGCATCTTAGCCGTAAAGCATGCATTGCTCGGGCACCGATATGATAGCAGGCACGGGCCAGGGTGACGGCTTCAGGCCGATTTTACGGGAAACGATTCATGACGGCTCGCAACTACTGGATCGCAGGCATTGCCATCATGGCCGCCACCGCCATTATCCTGCTCGCCATGGGCCGGATCCCCATTTGCGAATGCGGTTATGTGCGTCTGTGGTCACCGCCTGCGGATCTTGCCGGCAATTCTCAGCACATCGCCGACTGGTACTCGCCGTCCCACTTCATTCACGGCCTTCTGTTCTACGCAGCACTGTGGCTCTTGCTGCGCTCCCGTCCGCTCGGGAGCAGGGCTCTGATAGCACTCGTTATCGAAGCCGCATGGGAGATCGTGGAGAACAGCCCGTGGATCATCGATCGCTACCGCGAGGCCACCATCGCGGTCGGCTATACCGGCGACAGCGTGCTCAACTCGGTCTGCGACATTCTTTTCATGCTGATCGGTTTCCTGTTCGCCGCCCGCATGCCGGTGTGGTTCTCCGTTGCCATCGCTATCGTTCTGGAACTGCTGGCATTGTGGGTGATCCGGGACAATCTCACGTTGAACGTGATCATGCTCGTCCATCCCGTCGACGCGATCCGGACATGGCAGGCTGGCTAGGGCTTGGCCCCATGCCGCTCTCATTCATGGGCCCCGCGCTAAGGCACATTCGTGCTTCTCAAGGCGCGGCGACGCCTCATGCGCTTGCGGATGCCCCGGCTGCCAGCAACGGTTGCGCGCGTACCAAATAGACCGACAAGCAGTCCCACGAGCGCCGAAACAAGACCCTCAATGGTAACCGGGACAGCCGGCTCGAAATCGCTCGCGGTGGCCCGCACGAGATCGGGATCCGCCTCCCCGACCAAGGCGTTCAGGCGCGCAAAGGGACCGCCCCGTTCCATCGCACGCCATTGGGCGATGAGGCGGTCGAGCCGCGTTATGGTCCGCTCCATGCTTGCGGCCCGCCGCCGCGCAAAACTGTCTCCACTCGATTCGAGCCGGGCAATTGCCTCCTGAGGAGAGAGGTTCTCGGCCTCGGCATCTCGGCGGAAATCGGCGACGACTTCGCCAAGTGCGTCGATCGCACCGGCCAGTCTCTGGCGGTACTGCTGGGCGAATTCAGGAAACTGGGACGTAAGTGTCCCCATCACGAGCGCAATAGCCAGTGTAACGGTGCGAACGATCATGAGGCCCCTCCCCGGCCTGCCCTCGCCACCTTTCAAGACCCGTTGAGGCGTGTCTCTTTCAGGGCATTGCCAATCTTTCTCAGGGCAAGGCGATAACGCCGCCGGCCCCCTCCTCGGTTCCAAAGGCGAGCTTCATCCCTTCCGCGCTCCACGAAAGCGCGGAAATCGCCCCCTCGCCCGGACGGCGCAAAACACGCTCCGCCCCATCCTGGAAACGGCTGACGAGCACCAGTCCGTCCTGATAGCCTATCGCGATTGCCTCTTCCTCGGGATGGCATGCAACCATGGTGACCAACGCGTCTTCGCCGCGCGCACCAAGCTGCAGCGGCTCCTGCCCCATCGGCCCGGACTTGCCCGCGAAAGGCCACAGGATCGCAGCCGCAGCACCCGACGTTGCCAGATACTTGCCCCGTGCAGTCCAGGACATCGACTTCACCTTGGTCGGATAGCCGGTCATGCGCATGTCCTGGCCGTCGGAAAGCCGCCAGCCGTGCAGGGCATTCTCCTGCATCGAGGTCACGACATACTTTCCGTCCGGCGACCAGATCACGGCATTGTGAGCGCCGGCCCAAGTCAGCTCCACCGGCGTGCCGGCTGTATTGACCCAATAGAGCGTGGCCCCGCCGTAGCGCGCCATGGCGAGCCGCATCCCCTTCGGCGCGAAGGCCAGTCCGCCCACAGCCCTTTCGATGGCGAATTCCTTTTCCACCCCGTTGCGATCGCGGGTCCACGCGGCCCGTCCGCTGGCGAAGGCAATCGCGCCATCGGGCCCCGTGGCGAGGATATCGATCCATTTGCGAGGCAGCTCGGCCAGAACGTCCAGCGTTCCGTCGGCGGCGATCCGCACCACGCGGCCGTCATCCCCGGACGTGACCAGGCTCTGCCCTTCGCGTGCGAGACTGGCGGCAAGGACAGATCCCTTGTGCGCCTGGACAACCTTCGGCTCCGGCCCGATCAGGTGAACAGCGCCGTCTCCAAGCGCGAAATAGGCGATATCGCCAAGAAAGCCGGCGGAAACAACGAAAGCGGAGAAAGACTGGGGTGCGATTGTGGGCATGGCTGATCGGAACGATGTCGGAAAAAGGGGTAAAATCGGGCTAGCAGTCTCTGCGGATTAGAGCAAGCCGGCAGAACCGCTGCGGCGATCTCGTCGGATTATGCGTCGGGGCCTGACGCACTCGGTTTTGCGATACCGGAACCACGGCCTGCGATCAGCCAATAAACGAAGCCCCCGACAAAGCCGGCGGCGAGAAAGAGGTTCCAGTCCGGCGGCAGTCGCGTGGAACCGGCCTCTGGCACCCGGGTGGCGACCAGAAGCGCTATCGCGATCAAACCGCCCACAAGCACATGGTAGAGGATGGAACGAAGCCTGAGGATTTCGGCCACCAGGATCGCGAGCGCTGCGGGTACGAAGGCCAGTCCGCCAATGATGCTCGCGCCGACAGTCGCAACGACGAGACGGGTGACCATATCGGCGAGATCGGCGAACTGGCCCGACGCCTGGTAGTCATAGACGAAAAGATCGTGGCCGACCTGCCAATGATCGAAGACCCAAGCCGCCGGCACCCAGCCCGGTACGGCGAAGGCAAGGAAGAAGCTTGCCGCAACCGAAGCTAGGCAAAAGGCAAAAACAATGGCGAAGAGCCTGCCGAAGACGTGGAAAGCGTCCATGCAGCCGCCGTCAGCTTCCGGCCGGAGCAGCCGGAGAGGGCTCGACTGGTTGTTCGCCCGCCGTTACCTGTGCGGCCTCCAGCTTTTCACGCTCGCTCCGTTTCAGCCGTTCCGACTCGCTCTTCAGCTGGCCGCAGGCTGCGAAGATGTCACGGCCGCGTGGCGTGCGGATTGGCGAGGCGTAGCCCGCCCGGTTCACATAATCGGCGAAAATCTCGATCTGCTCCCAATCGGAACAATCGTAGGGAGACCCCGGCCAGGGATTGAACGGAATGAGATTGATCTTGGCCGGAATGCCCTTCAGGAGCTTCACCAGCTCCTTGGCGTCGGCAAGCGAATCGTTGACGCCCTTCAGCATGACGTACTCGAACGTGATGCGCTTGGCGTTGGACAGGCCCGGATAAGCCCGGCACGCATCGAGAAGCTCCTTCAGCGGATACTTCTTGTTGATGGGCACGAGTTCGTTGCGCAGTTCGTCGCGTACAGCATGAAGAGAAATCGCCAGCATGCAGCCGATTTCGCTGCCTGCCTTTTCGATCATCGGCACCACACCGGAGGTCGAAAGCGTGATCCGCCGCTTCGAAAGGCTCAGCCCCTCGCCGTCGGAGGCGATCAGGAGCGCCTTCTTCACTTCCTCGAAATTGTAGAGGGGTTCGCCCATGCCCATCATGACGACATTTGATATCAGGCGCCCCTCACCCGGCACGATCGCGCCTTGAGGCGTGTCGGCTTCTGGGAAATCGCCTAGCCGATCGCGCGCGACCATGATCTGGGCGATGATCTCTTCCGATGTCAGATTGCGCACCAGCTTCTGTGTGCCGGTGTGACAGAAGGAGCAGGTGAGCGTGCAGCCGACCTGGGAGGAGATACACAGCGTGCCGCGCCCCTCTTCGGGGATGTAGACGGTTTCGATCTCCACCGGCTTGCCGGCGCCCCGGGAAGGAAAGCGCATCAGCCACTTGCGCGTACCGTCGACCGAGATCTGTTCCAGCACCAATTCCGGACGCGCCAGCGTGAAGGCGTCATCGAGCCTTTGGCGCAGCTCCTTCGACACATTCGTCATCCGGTCGAAATCGGTGAAGCCACGCACGTAGATCCAGTGCCAGAGCTGGGAGACGCGCATGCGGACCTGCTTGTCCGGCACGCCAATACTCAAGACCGCCTCAGCCAGTTCGCGCCGCGACATGCCGAGAAGCGAGGGTTTCGCGCCTGCGGATGCAACAACGGGCGGTCGCGCCGTTATGGTCCTGCCAGCTGGTCGCGTCTGGGTCAGATCGAGGGATACCGCCATCGGTTCTCTCTTTGAAATCCGCTACTTGTTGGATACGTGGTGAATCGGCCGCATGGCAAAGGGGCGGCGACTGTCCGTCACCGCCCCGAGCCGGTTTTCTCTATATATCGTTTTTTGCCGCGGATGCGAGTCCCGCACCCCACGAACGCGCTGTTCGGCCAGCCTACTGGCAGGCCTTGTCCGCAGCGTTGATGGCCGCCGTCACCCCCGACAGGGACACTGTGTAGGAGGTGTTGGTATTGCGTGACGACACGCCGGAGAGCTTCATCGAATGACCGGCCTTCATGGCCGTTACCAGACGCTGCTCCTCCGCGGCGTTCTCCACCCAGGAACCGTCGCCCTTGGTGAACATTGCGAACTTGGTGCCGTCGATATCCACCGCTACGGACGATCCTTCCTTGAACGGATACCCGACCAGGAAGCTCGGTTCGTCGCGGACATTCTCACCAGGCCGCGTCGAAACGAAGAAGAAGACTTCACCGTGGTTGCGGTCTGCGGGCTGCATGTCGGTGGGTTTCGACAGGGCGTAGCAGACCTTGCCCTTCTGTCCCGCATGGGCATATGCGGCCCAGTCGTTGAACGTGCTCAGGAGGGAGGGGGACTGCGCGTTCGCGGCAGCGCCCGAGAGAGCGAGGGCCAGAATGGCCGTAGCCAGCATACGTGCTTGCATCATCTCCAAACCGCTTATCTTGATTAAAATCGGGCCGGCCGATTTCATCGGTCGTAAACCTCAATCAAAGGTTACCCGAACTTGGGTTACGAAAGGGTTGACCTTTTCTTTGGCCCTCCTCGCCGGAGGTACGGACCGTTTCGGTGGGTTCGCGCCACGCTGGCCCGAGAATTCTGGCAAGAGTGTGACTTTCGAGCAACTCAGCCGTCGAGCGTCCGTCGCTTCTTGCCGGTGCGCGTGATCGGACCACCGTGAACATGCTCCACCAACTCCGCGCGCGGAGCACCGCCGACAAGCGGACGTTCGGCGAAACGTCCCATGGTCCGCACCCTGTCATACATGACGATCGCCCCCGCGGTCGCCACATTGATGCAGAAACCGGTCGGGATGCGGATCACGTGGTCGCATTGCGCGAGCATTTCGGGAGAAAGCGATCCGCGCTCCGGCCCCAGAACATACGCCGCCTTGAGCGGATGCCCGAAACTCGGCAGGTCGACAGCATCGTCCGTCAATTCGATCCCGACCAGTTTGCAACCACCGGGAAGCTGCATGTCCTCGATCGATTTCCACGCATAATACGGCGTGTGATCGGGCGTACGTGACGTGTCGGACGGCGGCACACGCCCGAGACGCTTGTCCGCATCAACCGTAAAGACGAAGGCGGCCCCGAACCCATGCGCGGTGCGTATCAGGTTTCCCAGGTTCATTACCTTGGAGACACCCTCAATTCCGATCGCGAAATAACCGCGCATACAAATACTTCCCGGTTCAATCCAGCATTGTGCCCTATTGGCAGGCCGGCATTTGCGGCCTCTGGGCGGCCCGATATGGTTAACGAAATCTTCCATTATCGCCGGCCCCATGATACCAGCGGAGGGGGATCTACCGAATAACGGGCTGAAACACAAATGAAGGCCGTTCTCTGCAAGGCCTACGGGCCGCCAGAAGCGCTTGTCGTCGAAAATCTCCCCGATCCCGGGGCAGGACCGGGAGAGGTTCTGGTGGAGGTCAGGGCGGCGGCGCTGAATTTCTTCGATACGCTCATCATCGAGGGACGTTACCAGGTCCGACCCGAAATGCCGTTTTCGCCCGGCGCGGAACTGGCCGGGGTGGTCATTGCGGTCGGCGATGGCGTCACGCGCGTGAGCCCGGGGGACCGGGTCGTTGCCTATACCCGCTTCGGCGGCTGCCGCGAAAAGGTCGTCGTCAGCCAGGACGACGTCATTGCTATGCCGCAGGGCGTCTCGTTCCAGGTCGCGGCCGGGATCCTCGTCACCTACGGAACGACGCTGCATGCGCTGCGCGGACGAGCGCAATTGCGCGACGGCGAAACAGTCGCCGTGCTGGGAGCTTCAGGGGGCGTCGGTCAGGCGGCGGTTGAAATCGCAACGCTTCTGGGCGCCCGCGTCATCGCCTGCGCTTCCTCATCGGAAAAGCTCGAATTCGCCAGGCGCTTCGGCGCGAGGGAAACGGTCAACTACGCCGAGGAAGACCTGAAGCTCAGGCTCAAGGCGTTGACGGATGGAAACGGCGTCGATGTGGTTTATGACCCGGTTGGCGGTGACTATGCCGAACAGGCGCTGAGAGCGACCGCCTGGCGCGGGCGTTATCTCGTCATCGGTTTCGCATCGGGGGCGATCCCGAAAATTCCGCTCAATCTTGTTCTCTTGAAGGGGTGTGACGTTCGCGGTGTCTTCTGGGGCGAAGCGATCGTGCGCGAACCGGAGGAACACTGGGCAGACGTAACCCAGCTTCTGGACTGGGTCGCGGATGGCAAGCTCAAGCCCCATATCCATGCCGTCTATCCGCTCGAACAAACGGCACAGGCATTGGGCGAGCTCGCAGAGCGCCGAGCGCGCGGCAAGGTCATCATCGAACCGTGAGACAGACCGTCACGGAGCTTAGATATCAGGCGTAGAGTTTGCTGCGATCATCATCAATCACGCCAGCCAGAGCCAGCGAAACGGCGCGGCGGATGTCTGCCAGCGAAAATGGCTTGGTCACCACGTCATGGACCAGAGCTTCGAGATTGTGAGCTCGTTCGCGTTGATCGGCGAATCCGGTCATCAACAGAATGCGCAATGATGGCCAGTCGCGGGCGACGACAAGCGCCAGCGCGATCCCGTCCATCACCGGCATCTTGATGTCGGAAAGCAGCAGATCGAAGTCGCCACCGGCCTGCTTGATGACGTCGACGGCCTGTGCGCCGTCTTCGGCAATTTCCACCGTATGGCCGTCGAGTTCGAGTGCCCGCTTCACGAAGGAGCGGACCGCATCGTCGTCCTCGGTCACCAGTATCCGTGCCATCCTCAACCTCCTGTCCGGTACGCCGATCCTGGCCGGCGTCGGAACGTCTGGAGCTACTGTTATCCGTTCACGCGAAACAGAATGCCCCAGTATTTCTTTCCATCGTGTTATTGCGCCGATTCGAAAGGATCGGCGCCAGTCAAGGCAATTTTGAGGCTTACTGCTCAGCCTCCGCCAGACAGCCGATATATGGAAGCTGCCGGAAGGCATGTGCCGCATCCATTCCGTAGCCGACAACGAACTTGTCGGGGCAGGTGAACCCGACATAGTCCGCCTGGAGATCGGCCACCCGATGGCCAGGCTTGTCGAGAAGCGCCGCGATGGCGACTGACATCGCCCCGCGCGAGGCGATAAGGTCCCGTGCGTAGGAAAGCGTGCGTCCGGACTCAAGGATATCGTCAACCAGAAGAACGTCACGACCCGACACGTCGCTTTCGATATCGCGAAGGATCTCGACCGTGCCGGAAGACTTGGTTCCGGCACCATAACTCGACAGATGGATGAACTCCATCTCCGGGGCGAGACCGGCCCGATGCATCGCACGAATCAGGTCGGCTGCGAACACGAAGCTTCCCTTGAGAACGGCGACGACGAGCAAACGTTGTGGTTTTGCAGCCGCTATGGCGTGCGCGATGGCATCCACTCGTTCGGCAATGGCGTCCTCGTCATAAAGGACCGCGATTTCTTGATTGGTCGTCATGTGCGGGTTCGGTTCTCAGATATCTGTCTGGCGCTTGGTGCGGTCGGTGAAACGAAGAAGAACGTCGGAAGCAATATCGGGCGGAGAGGCCAACCTCGTGCTGAAACGCAAGGTCTGGCCGGCGCGCAGCCAGAGCTGCCGCGGTTCCACCGTCCAGGCGTAGATCTCCTGCGCATCGCTGCTTCTCAGCGCCAGCCGGATTGCCGGGACATGCGCGGACGTATTACGGATATTTTCGACAGTGCCTTCCACTATGAGCATGGGCGCCCCCTTCTCGTATTCGCGGAAGGTGCGCAGATCGCGGAACTCCAGTCCGCGCAAATTCACGTCGAGACCGACGGAGGCATAAAGGTCTGCGAGATTCGGAGCAGCACGCACGACCGGTTCTCGAAGCATGATCATGGCCACCGAAAGGACGATCGAACCGGCAAACAGAACGAGACCCATGGCCGCGCGCATTTGCGGCGAGACCCGGTAGCGTGCTTCCGCGCGCGGTCCCTTCCTGCGTCCCCGCGCCCTGGGCTCCCCTCCAATCTCCGACTCGGCGCCATCGATCGGTTCCTCGTCGTCCTCCCCGTCCCGTTCACCCTCAAGGACCGGGTTCGCCGCGATCGCGCTTTCCCAATCGTCCTCCTCGGCAGCCGTATCAGAAGCAAGATCCTCCTCCGCCTCTTCCTCCGCGCCGGCAAAAGCCCAGTTGGGATCGTTGTCGAGTTCTTCCTGTTCGCCGTCGTCGTCGCTTTCGGTACGGTCTCCGTCGTCGTCGCGAGCGTCCGCTTCGGGATCGAGGGAGACGGCACCCTGGTCTTCACTGTTCCAGGATTCAGCGTCTTCATCCTGGTCATCGAGGATTGTTTCAGGATCGATACGCCAGGTGTTGCCGCAGCGAGAACAGCGCACATCCCGACCGCCCGGCGCAATGTTGGTTGCTCCGACCTCGTAGGTTGTGCTGCAGTTCGGACAGACGATCTTCACGTCCGAATCACTCCCGCATCCGCGTTGGGGCGCCCGATTTCAGGCGTTTCACGCAACTTCCCGCCGCCGGAGCCACGACGTGCCCGGTATGCGAAATCGCGCACGACAGGGGACGCGGATATCTTTAATGAAACGTTAACCGGGTTGCCCGCACGGAATTTGCTTGTTGATGATTTTTCCGGCACGAACGACCACACGCTTGTGAACTGTGAAAGCCCGAGAACCCCGTCTGGCGAACAATAGCATGTATGACGTCGCGTTCCTTTGTGAATTCCCCATATCAGTAGTCTCGCGGCCTGCTGTCACGCGCGCCTGCGGCGCCGCGATGTCAGAAGGGACGCGCTCATGATCCGGTTCGAGAACGTGGGACTACGTTACGGGATGGGACCCGAGGTCTTGCGCGACATCAGTTTCAGGATCGAGCCACAGTCCTTTCAATTCCTGACGGGCCCTTCCGGTGCGGGCAAGACAAGCCTGATGCGCCTCCTGTTCATGGCGCTCAAGCCCACCCGCGGTCTGATCAAGGCGTTTGGCAAGGACACGGCCACCATCTCGCAACGCGAGCTGCCTGCCGTTCGTCGCCGCATCGGGGTCGTGTTTCAGGATTTTCGTCTTCTGGATCACCTGACGACCTATGAGAACGTGGCGCTTCCATTGCGCGTTCTGGGACGGGAAGAAGCCCAATATCGCGCGGATGTGATAGAATTGCTGAAATGGGTGGGGCTTGGAGAACGCATGCACGTTCAGCCTCAGGTCTTGTCGGGCGGGGAGAAGCAACGTGCCGCCATCGCCCGCGCGCTCATCACGAAACCGGAAGTGCTGCTCGCCGACGAACCCACTGGCAATGTCGATCCGCCGCTGGCACGCCGCTTGTTGCGGCTCTTCATCGAACTCAACCGGCTGGGGACATCGGTGATCATCGCCACCCACGACTTCTCCTTGATGGAGCAGATCGACGCCCGCCGCCTCGTGCTGGCCGATGGCCGCCTGACCATTTACGAATGATGCCGCGTATGAGCAAGGCACCGACCAGACAGCCTCAAAAGCCCACGCCGGCCGGCCGCGACGATGCCCGCGCCGCGCGCGAGCCTGGCCCCACCGCAACCAAGTCGAGCCCGCATGGGTCCGGCGACACCGGAACGCGCGGTATGGATGAAGGCAGAAAGGGTCGGCCGAGCCCGACTGGCACGAAGCGCAAGAAGCCAGTGAGGCGTGGCCAGGGCAAGACGGGCCGGCCAGGCATCCGGCCTCCAGCGGCTATCGTTCCGCAACAATCGGTCGCGGGCCGCGCATTGACGCTCGTCGTCGCCATTATGGCGTTTCTCGCCTGCCTGACCGTCGGTGGCGTAACGCTGGTCAGCGATGCCGCGCATGACTGGCAGAACGATCTGGTGCGCGAGGTGACGATCCAGATCAAGCCGATAGACGGCGTCGACATGGTGCGTGAAATCGACAAGGCGATCGCGCTTGCCCAGGAATTTCAGGGAGTGGGCGAGGTGCGCGCACTGTCCGACCAGGAAACCCGCGCTCTTTTGCAACCGTGGCTCGGTTCGGGGCTTGACCTCAAGTCGCTTCCGGTTCCACGGCTTGTCGTCGTGGAACTCACCAAGCCCGAGATCGTCGATTTTCGCGGCCTGCGCGACGCGGTTGCCTCCGACATCAAGGGGGGAAGCCTGGACGACCATTCGGTCTGGACCGAGCGCCTCGCCTCGATGGCCGGCGCCGTCGTCTACGGCGGCATCGTTATCCTGATCCTGATGCTGACCGCGATGATGCTGAGCGTTGTCTTCGCGACCCGTGCCGCCATGGCCGGCAATCGCGAAGTCGTGGAAGTTCTTCATCTGGTTGGCGCGGAGAACAGTTTCATCGCTCGGGAATTCGAGCGTCACTTCCTTTGGCTCGGCCTGAAGGGCGGGTTCGCAGGCGGTGGCGCGGCTGCGGCGACTTTCCTTGTCTTCAATCTCATGACGGCCCGCGACACGGGATTTGCCGGGGCCGATCAGGTGGCGGCGCTGGTCGGCGGCGCCGATATCGGCCTCACCGGTTATCTGGGGGTTGCCGGTGTCGTCGTCCTTGTGGCGTTGCTAACCGCCTTGACCTCACGCATCGCGGTGCACAATCATCTGATGCACATGGAATAGAATGATACACGCTCAGGCTTGATCATTTGTACGGGGGCCCCCGGGATGCCGGGATCTCGCCGACAGTAGCCCGGGTTGCGTCGAGACAAGATTGTCCGGCAGCGTGGACTGGAGCGCTGTTGCAGGTCTTCTTGCCGCAGATTCGCCCCGTCTGGGCCAGATATTGTTAGCATGATCGGAATCACCCAGACCGAGCTCCGTTCACGTGGAGATGAAACGCTGCTCTCGCCCCCGGACATGTCCAAGCTCAACGCAACAGATCGCCGGCACAAGCGTGGCCGGAAAATCGCTTTTGCCCTTGTGGCACTGGCGGGGACGGCGGTTGGCCTGTTTGCCGGCGGATACATCCTGTTCGCCATTCACGTTGCTTCATTCGTCGCGGATCCCAAGGTGACCGCCGACGGTATTGTCGTGTTGACCGGCGGCAGGGAGCGCGTATCGGGGGCTCTCGAACTTCTGGAGGCAGGCCGCGCCAGGCGATTGCTGATCTCCGGCGTGCATCCCGCCACGACTCCGCGCCAGATCATGAAACTCACCGAAAGCGGCAAGGACATCTTCGACTGCTGCGTCGATCTGGACCGGCGCGCCAAGGACACGATCGGCAACGCCACCGAAAGCCGCAAATGGGCGGAAAAGCACGGCTACAAGTCTTTGATCGTCGTGACCAGCGCCTACCACATGCCCAGGGGCATTCTGGAATTGCGCTCGGCCATGCCGCACATGCGTTTTCTGCCCTACCCCGTCTTCGCCGCCGACCTCAACCTCCCGCACTGGTATTTGAAGCCTGAGACCATGAAGCTTCTCATGCGAGAGTATGTGAAGTATATCGTCGCGTGGCTGCGCGCAGGTGTCGAACCGCCGGCACGCAGCGATATGTCCGCCACGTCGGCATCGACCGCCAAGCCTTGATGCCGGCCCCGTAGCGACGGGATACCTGGCCCAGCCCGAGACCGCTTCCAATGGTGCTATTGCGCTCCGCGCTGTTCAATATCTGCTTCTATCTCTACATCGTCGTCGCGCTGGTCGTTTACGCTCCGGCGTTCTTTCTGCCGCGCAGGGTTGGCTGGCCATTGATCGTGCTATGGGCCCGTGCCAGCCTGTGGATGCTGCGCGTGATCGCGGGCATCAAGATCGAGGTCCGTGGCCGCGAGAACATTCCCGATGGCGGGTTCATCGTGGCGGCGAAGCACCAGTCGGTTTGGGAAACCTTCGCCCTCCTCACCCTTTTCCCCGACCCCACCTTCATCCTCAAGCGCGAGCTGACGTGGCTGCCTATCTTTGGCTGGTACACGATGAAGATGAAGATGATCCCGGTTAACCGCGGCAAGCGGTCGGCGGCGCTGCGTGCCATGACCGCCGACGCGCGCGAGGCGATCGCCGAAGGGCGGCAGATCCTCATATTCCCGGAGGGGACCCGGCGTCCGGCCGGCGCCGAACCCAATTACAAGTTCGGCATCGTCCATATCTATCGCGAACTGAAATGCCCGGTATTGCCCGTTGCGCTCAACTCTGGCCTGTTCTGGCCTCGACGCACCTTCAAGCGCTATCCCGGGACCGTGGTCATTGACATACGGCCACCTATCGCTCCCGGTCTGCCGGGCGAGAATTTCGTCTCTGCGTTGCAAGGATCGCTGGAAGAAGCGACCGACACTCTCCTTCTGGAGGCCGCGAAGGCGGACAACCCGCCACCGGGCGCGCGCGCCATCGCCGCGCGCATTGCCGAACGTGGAAAGCACTGAAAGAAACCGCACGCCAGGCGGTAACGCGCAAAAGCGTGATTCTAATCACGATTCCCGGCCTTGCCTTCGCTCTGCCCAGATCCCAAGTAATGTGGACATGTTGTGGTCAACTAGTGGATAACGCTTGACGACCACCTTCACGCGTTCATAATTTGTTCTCTTTTCGGGGACATGATGGGAACCATGGGTCGCATCGAACACGATGCTCCGCGTGCCGCCGAGGCACTGGGGCTGGTCGAAACCTACACCTATCTTCATGGAGCTTCCGGCAAGAGGTATCTTTTCACCTCGGTTCCGGAGGACGGCCTGCGCGATTATCCCGGCGCGGTTGCCGTGATGACCGCCGCCAGCCCCCGTCATGACCGTATCTTCTGGATCGGCGAGGTCGATGCCCAGGGCTTTCTGCACGGTTCGTCGCTCGGCCGCAAACCGCACCGCCTCCATACCCTTGTCCATCTTTTGGCGCGCGATGCCGACAGCCGCCGGCAGGTCATACGCGATCTGCGCAACGAGGTGGAAACAGTGATACCACGCCGCCCGCCACGCGCCGCGGCTGAATGATCAGGCTGCCTTCTCCAACGCATTAGAGGTTTCGTTCAAGGCCTGCCTGGGTTAAGCGGTGCCGTCCGCCCATGCGACGATCACAACCGCGTCTTCAGCCCGGAGCCAATCTCATGTCCGATCCGATAGAACCCTTTCTTGGCACCTGGATTCTCGATGTCGAGGCTAGCGACTTCGAGCAGAGCGCGCCTCCTCAGGCGGGAAGCTGCCGGATCGACACGGAAGGGCAACGGCTCGTATTTCACATGCTGGCGCTGGATGCCAAGGGAGAAACGACAGAAGCCGAACTCAAGGGAGTGCCGGACGGCAAGCCGGTAAAACTCGAAGAGAGCGGTCTTGTCGATGCGATGGTGCTCTATTTCCGTCCTGACGGTGCTCTCGTTTCCGAGGCGCGCCGAGGCGGCGCCGCATTGATGACAGCGGCTCGCAAGATTTCCGACGACGGTCGGACGATGACCATAACTCAGACCGTTCATCTGCCCGACGACACCAGTCCGATCGACACCGCCGTTTACAGGCGAGCCCAGTAGGCGCGCCGCCATCGTCAGGCAGCGCGGATTGTCTCAAGAAAGCGATCAACCTCGCCGCGCAGGCGCTCGGCTTGCGTCGAGAGTTCCTCTGCGGAGGACTGCACCTGGGTTGAAGCCGCGTTTGTATCCCGCGAAGCCTCCGAGACGATCACGATATTGCTGGAAACCGATTGGGTACCGGCGGCCGCTTCGGAAATGTTGCGCGCAACTTCCTGGGTGGTCGCGCCCTGCTCTTCCATTGCGGCCGCTATCGCACCGGAGAGCGTCTCCAGTTCATCTATGACCGAACCGATTTCGCCGATCCCCGACGCCGCCGCATTTGTTCCCTGTTGAATTTCCTCAATCAGCTTCGCGATATTCTCCGTCGCGCTTGATGTCTGACCGGCGAGCTGCTTGACCTCACCCGCCACGACCGCAAAGCCCTTTCCGACTTCTCCTGCACGTGCGGATTCAATCGTCGCATTCAGCGCCAACAGGTTGGTTTGGGATGCAATGTCGGAAATCATCGACACCACTTCTCCAATCCGGTCCGTCATTGCGGCAAGCGCCTGCATCTGTTCCGTCGTCTTGCCGACCGCCGCTGCGGCACGGCCGGAAACGCTCGAAGCGCGGGCGACCTGCCTATTGATTTCGGCGACCGATACCGACATTTCCTCCGTGGCGCTTGCCACCGTTTGAACGTTGGCCGCCACCTGCTCGGCGGCTGCGGCGACCGAATTGGCTTGCTCATTGGTATTCTGCGAAGAGCCGTAAACCTGGGTGGCCATGCCATTGAGCTGGGTCGATGCAGAGGAGACCGTACCAACGATCTGTCTGACGCTTTCACTGAAGGAATCTGCGAGATTTTGCATCAGTGATCGCTTCTGCGCGCGCGCACGCTCGTCCTGCAGCGCTTGTTCGGCGACAAGTTCCCTGTTTCTGACGGCGTTGGCCTTGAAGACTTCAACCGCGCGCGCCATGTCGCCGATCTCGTTGGAATTCGCGGTATTTGGAACGTCTACCGACGTATCCCCGTCCGCGAGCACGCGCATGGCGGATGTCAGGCCACGCACCGGCCCGGTAATGCTCCGACCGATCACATAGCCCAGGGCGCAAGCCATCAGAAAGACCGACACGGCGGAGTATACGAACATTTGCCGGGTCCACCCCCGCGTTTTGGTCAGTTCGGCTTCTGCCGCCTGGCTCCCTGCGGCCGCAGCTGCAAAGACAACATCGAAATCCGGCCTCAAGGCGCCAAAGATCGTACTAAGGACCTCAATATTGGCCTCAAGTTTCTTGGAAGTTTCTGCATATTCGTGGAAGCCGCTCTGATATTCGTCCATCTGACGGGTCAATTCCGTCTTCACCGGATCGGGCAGCGGCGCCGTCTTCAACAGGGCGTCAAACTCGCGCCTACGCTCATCTATGCGGCTGATATACTTGTCGTTGCCGCGCAGCATGAAATCCTTTTCGTGCCGCCGCATCATCAGCATCTTGACGGTGAGCACATCGAGATTGGCCGTATCAATGGCCTGCTCAACCGCATGAACGGCAGCACGCAGCCGACCCTGCAAGCCTTCGTCCTCATTCAGCCCAAGCTTCGTGTAACTTTCAGAGACCAACCCGAATTGGTTATTCAGTCTTTCGATGCCGGCGTCGAGCGCCTTGAGTTGAGCCTCGATGGAAACCGCCACAGGAAGCGCGGCGATATCGCCGATCGTCTTTCTGACCGCAGAGACCTCATCCTGGTAGGCTTCGGCATATTTCATGTCCTTACGCAGAAGAAAGTCCTTTTCCCTGCGCCGCATTTGCAGTGTTCCGGTTCGAAGCTCCTGGGAGAGTTGAGCAAGATGAGCGAATTCGAGTTGCCTCGACACCTCACGCGCCACCAGTCGGTCTCCCGCAAAATAAACGGCAACCAAGACGATGGCTGCGATGACGGAGAGTGTCGCAAGCGCATGCACACGCGTGCCAATCTTTATGTCGGAAACACGCGAGAAGATCGAATAAAACATACCAAGTCACTGCCCATCTCATTTTTCACGGAATAGATATGAGATAGATAAATGAAAAAATACCTTATATTAGAAAATTAAACAACCAATTTACTTTGCTAGTGAAATACATCTAAACTATAATACTAACGAGCAGTCGGTCCAAGCACCCTCACAAATGCCAGCAGGGCAAATGGTGCAGTTGACTTTTCGCGGGATTGCGGTCATGAGAACGCCACAGGAAACACGGTTCATTTCGCAATGATGATGCTGCGCCCCGACGCCCACTCTGCGATCGACATTACCTGCCGCGCTGCGCGCGGCGGCCTCCGTGTTGCCCTCTCCAAAACGACGAAAACGACCGCCACGACGACCGTCTGACGGTGCCGCTCGTCCCGCGCTCCCCGGGGTCGAGGGGCGAGATGAGCCGGCCGACCTGTCGGGTCGCGGCTTTCAGGGGAGAGAAAACGGCATCGGAACCGCAAGATCTGACGGTTCCTATCAAATCTCAGGAAGGACGCATCAGCATGGGTTACAAGGTCGCCGTAGTCGGCGCGACAGGCAACGTCGGACGCGAAATTCTGGCTATTCTCGCCGAGCGCCAGTTCGATGTAGACGAAGTCGTCGCCCTCGCCTCCCGACGCTCGCAGGGCACGGAAGTCTCCTTTGGCGACAAGACCTTGAAGGTCAAGGCGCTGGAGAACTACGATTTCAAGGGCACGGATATCTGTCTGATGTCCGCCGGCGGCTCCGTTGCCAAGGAATGGGCCCCGAAGATTGGCGCCCAAGGTTGTGTCGTCATCGACAATTCGTCAGCCTGGCGCTACGACGCCGACGTACCGCTGATCGTTCCGGAAGTGAATGCGGACGCGATCGTCGGCTTCAACAAGAAGAACATCATCGCCAACCCGAACTGCTCCACCGCACAGCTGGTCGTCGCCCTGAAGCCTCTCCACGACGCCGCCACTATCAAGCGCGTCGTCGTCTCCACCTATCAGTCGGTTTCCGGCGCCGGCAAGGATGCGATGGACGAACTTTTCGACCAGACCCGCGCAATCTTCGTCAATGACCCGATCGAACCCAGCAAGTTCACCAAGCGGATCGCCTTTAACGTGATCCCGCACATCGACGTCTTCATGGAAGACGGCTACACCAAGGAGGAATGGAAAGTCCTGGCCGAAACCAAGAAGATCCTCGATCCTGCGATCAAGTTGACCTGTACGGCGGTGCGGGTGCCGGTTTTCGTCAGCCATGCCGAGGCGGTCAACCTGGAGTTCGAGAAGCCCCTGAGCGCCTCCGAGGCGCGCGAGATCCTGCGTGAGGCTCCCGGCTGCCTTGTCGTCGACAAGCAGGAGGACGGCGGCTACGTCACGCCTTACGAGGCGACCGGCGAGGACGCGACCTACATTTCGCGCATCCGCGAGGACGCAACCGTTGAAAACGGCCTGAATCTCTGGGTTGTCTCGGACAACCTGCGCAAGGGCGCCGCGCTCAACGCCGTTCAGATCGCGGAAGTTCTGGTCAATCGCGGCCTGCTGAAAAAGCAGAACGCGGCCTGATACTCTTGCAGTGGCCGATTGCAAGCGTCTATCGGCGTTACTGTAAGGTCTGTTTTTTGCTTTCGTATTTTCAATATCTTGGTGCCAGTCTGGCTTACGGTAAGCTCGACTGGCACCAAAGTACTATTTTTCCCGCCCTTGTCTTCGCTAGGCTCTGACTTGCTGCCTTTCGCAGCCAAACAGGAGGAAGCGAAATGAAGACTTGGAAAAAGCCGACCATGACAAGCGTCGAAGCCGGTTTTGAGGTCACACGCTACATGCCCGCCGAAATCGGCACTTGCGGCCGCAAGAAATAAGAGCGGACGAAGAGCCGTGAAAGCCCGGGTTCTCGGCTCCGCCGCAGGCGGCGGATTTCCGCAATGGAACTGCAACGCGGCGTTGAGCCGGGCCGTTCGCCAAGGCCGGCCCGGTCTTCTCGCTCGAACGCAATCGAGCATCGCCACCAGTGCGGACGGCAAGAGCTGGGCCGTCTTCAACGCATCGCCGGACATCCGCAGCCAGATCGCTGCCAATACTGTCCTGCAACCCGACCCGGACGGCGAGCCGCGCCAGACACCGATAGCTGCCGTCGTGCTGACAAACGCCGATGTCGACCACATCGCGGGTCTGCTTTCGCTGCGCGAACGCCAGCCATTTACCCTTTACGCGACGGCGCGCGTCCTGGAGACGCTTGAGGCAAACAGTATCTTCCGCGTTCTCGATCCCGCGATCGTCGTCCGCCGCGAACTGCCCCTGGGCGGCACGACCGAGCTTGCTGGCCCCGATGGCCTGCTCGGAATGAAGGTGGAGACTTTTCCAGTCCCGGGGAAAATCGCGCTGTTTCTGGAAGATACGGGCAAAAAAGGTTTCGGGTCCGAATCGGGAGATACGATCGGCGTGGCCATCCGGCCCTCGGCGACGAACGGCGCGGGCGGCAAGACCTTGCTCTACGTCCCCGGCTGCGCCCGGATAAGCGACGACTTGTCCCAGCGGATACGAGATGCCAGCTGTCTCATGTTCGACGGCACCGTCTTCGAGGATGATGAAATGCGATTGGCAGGCGTCGGCGAGAAGACCGGCGCGCGCATGGGCCATATGTCGATTTCCGGCGCAAGCGGTTCACTCAATGCGCTTCGTGGCGTTGCGGTCGGGCGTCGGATTTACGTCCATATCAATACGACAAACCCGATCCTCGAACCGGGCTCGGCCGCAGAATGCGCGGTCAGGCAAGCAGGATGGGAGATCGGATACGACGGGATGGAGATCGAGCTATGACCGCCCTCGCCGAAGCTTGGAACTGCGTTTTGCCCGAACCCGATGGCGCGGCGTACGACCCAGGCCCCGCCCGCGAGTTCCTTCCCCCAAACAGCCGCGACCGCCCTCTGTCGCCGCAGGAACTGGAACAGGTTCTGCGAAGCGTAGGGGCCGCGCGCTACCATGTGCTGCACCCGTTCCATCAGCGCATGAACGTCGGCGAGCTCTCGTTCGCCCAGATGCAGGCATGGGCCCTCAATCGCTACTGCTACCAGGCTGTCATCCCGAAAAAGGACGCGCTCATTCTGGCGCGTTCGGACGATCCCGCCTTCCGTCGCGAATGGCGCAAGCGCATCGTTGACCACGACGGTGATGACGCGGGTTCCGAAGGCGGCATCCGACGGTGGATCAAGTTGGCCGAAGGCCTTGGGCTCGGCACGCAAATGGTGGTCTCGACCCGCTATGCCCTGCCCGCGACCCGCTATGCGGTTGCCTCCTATATCGACCTTGTCACCAGGCACTCGATGCTGGTCGCGGTCGCCTCTTCGTTGACGGAGATGTTCTCTGGAGCGGCGATTGCCCAACGCGTACCGGCAATGCTCGCCCGTTACGACTACATCACCGAGGAGACACTCGCCTATTTTACCCCACGCCTCACCCAGGCGCCGCGCGATGCGGATTTCGCCCTCGCCTACGTGACCCGCCACGCCGATACGCCGCAACGCCAGGCAGACGCGGTCAACGCACTCATTGCCAAGTGCGACATGCTCTGGGCCATGCTGGATGCCCTGGACCACGCCTATGGCGCACCCCAGCGCATTCCACCCGGTGCTTTCCGGCCGGAGGAACGCTGAGCGATGCGTCCCGAGCGCATAACGATCACGCCGCAATGCCGGCCATGTCTGCCGAGACATGTTCGGCTGCGGTTCGATGATCTGCGCGGCACGCCGATCGTACTTGCACCTGAGAAGGTTCTGTGGCCGGATGAAATTTCTGCCGCGATCCTCAGGCTCTGCGACGGCACGTCGAGCGTCGCCGAAATCGCCGCTGAACTTGCCCGCACCTATGCTGCACCCGTCGAGGAAATCGAAACCGACATTTTGGCCTTTCTCCAGGACTGGAGCGACCGCCTGCTGATTAACGTGAATACGGATCATCGCGTTTCGAAGGCCCGCTCATGACGGTTCAGCCTCCCCTTGGCATGCTCGTGGAGTTGACCCACCGCTGCCCGCTCCAGTGCGGCTACTGCTCCAATCCGCTTGATCTGATGAAGGCTGACCGCGAACTCGCCACATCCCAATGGCAAACAGCCTTTGTCGAGGCTGCGGACCTCGGCGTGCGCCAGGTCCACCTTTCCGGCGGCGAACCGACACTGCGACGGGATCTGGAAGCGCTCGTCTCCTGTCTTTCAGACCACGGCGTCTACACCAACCTGATCACCGCCGCCGTCACGCTGACACGCGACCGGATCGCGACCTTGCGCGAGGCCGGGCTCGAGCACATCCAGGTGAGCTTCCAGGGCGCTCGACGGGAAACGACCGAGCTTGTCGGCCGTTATCGCGGGGCACATGAAAAGAAACGCGCAGTCGCCGCCTGGGCACGCGAGGCGGGCCTGCCGCTGACGATCAACGCACCCATTCATCGCCTCAATATCGGAGAAGTTCCGAATTTCGTCGCGCTCGCGCTGGAACTCGACGCGGAACGTCTGGAGATCGCGAATGTCCAGTATTACGGCTGGGCCTACCTGAACCGCGCCCATCTGTTGCCCGACTATGATTCAGTGATGCGACAGGTGGACTATGTGGAGCGGGTTCGCGAAGACCTCGTCGGTCGTCTCAACATCGATTTCGTCACGCCGGACTACTACGCGGACTATCCCAAGCCGTGCATGGGCGGCTGGGCGGCCGATGCGTTCGTTCTAACACCGGATGGGATGATGCTGCCCTGCCACGCGGCACAGACAATCGCCGGCCTCGACTTTGATCGTGTGACAGAGCGTCCGCTGCGCGAGATTTGGGAGATATCGGACAGCTTCAATCGCTTCCGCGACACCGAGTGGATGCCGGAGCCGTGCCGCTCATGCGCGCGCAAGGACGTCGATTTCGGCGGGTGCAGATGTCAGGCCTTTGCCATAACGGGCGATGCTGCAGCGACGGATCCGAGCTGTATCCACTCCCCCCTTCACGGCGCCTTGCGCCAGATGCCGGAGCCGGGAGAAATCCGGCACCGGGCAATTACGCGCGCCGTCGAAAAGATCTGAGCGACATATCGTACGGGGCGCGGCCCGATCAGACGCCCACCACAACCTGATTGGTTTCCGCGTCGTGAAATAGCGCCGTTTCTGGATCCATCAGCTTGAGTTGACCACTGCGAATGTCAAACCAGGCGCCGTGCAGCGCGAGCCGGTTTTTCGTTTCCAGATCTTCAACCCACGGAAAAGTTCTGAGGTTTTTCAGCGACTGCCGAATACCGGCGAATTCCATCGCCATCTGCGGCTCCAGCCCATGATCGACCGGATTGCAGGCAAGTGTTCGCGCGGCCGGCTGCAGCAGCGTGATCCACTTGCCGATGAAATTACCCGGAGAGAGCGGCTCTGCGTCCTCGGCACGAAACGCGGCGATGCCGCCGCACCGGGCATGGCCAAGCACGACGATATGCTCCACCTTCAGACCATGAACAGCGAATTCCAACGCCGCGCTCGTCCCGTGATAGTCGCCGTGCTCCTCGTAGGGCGGCACCAGATTGGCGACATTGCGCACCACGAAAAGCTCACCCGGCCCAACATCGAAGATGCCCTCGGGGGTTACACGTGAATCACAACAGCCGATCACCAGCACTTTCGGCTTCTGACCGTAGATAGCGAGATCCTCAAGCGCGCGCTTGTTGGGGAGGAAACTCTTGTTCCGATATCGGGAATAGCCGCTGAGGAGATCTGCAGGAAAAGTCATCTGCGCTTGGCCAGTCCCCACCTCATGGCGTCCATCGGAGGATGCGGAAGGTTTGTTGACGGTATTCTTGGTTTCGCTCATCGACATCACCCCATTCGACGGGCCGCATGAGACAACGCGCAGGCCCAGAAGATCCTCTCGTCCGTCCTCTATCGTCTTGCGCCGCATCTGACCATAGTCAGCTTATGCAAATGCGCTCACCCCCAACCGAGAGTTGCGATGAGGAGGATGAGGCCCAGTGCGAAAACCAGCACCGAGCCGCCGATCTCCACCATCCGGTGCAACCGATGGCCAAGAGGACTGGCCTCACCCGCAAAGCGCATCGCAAGGCCCCGGGCCGTAACGGCGAAAACCGCTAGTGCCGAAACGGTCAACCCGGTTCCGAGCGCCATGACAAAGGTGGAAGCGATACCGGCCAGGACAAGCCCCTGAGACAACGCAAATACCAAAACGATAAGCGCACCGGTGCATGGCCTGAGGCCGACCGCGAGGATCACCGACCAAGCGCGCGCCAGGGTAATCGGCTTTTCCAACATGATCGGATCAGGCGCATGGGCATGACCACAGCCCCCGCACGCCCCATGAGCATCACTATGATCGTGCCCGTGATGGTCGTGCCCGTGATGGCCATGTCCATGTTGGTGATCGTGATGGTGGTCATGACCAGGTTCGGCAAAGGCCGGCACTCGCAGGAGGCCCCGAAATGCCTTGGTCCAGATCATCCAGGCACCGAGCGCCGTGATCATCGCATACGAACCGACCTCGAAGATCGCGGTGGTCTTCGTGATGGCGATCGAGGTCATGTTGAGAACAACCGCGGCAATGCCGATCAGCAGGACAGCCGTCATCGCCTGAGCCATTGCCGAGGCGAAGGAAAGAACCACCGCCTTTTTCACCGTTTGCCGGTTGGCAAGAACATAAGTCGAGATCACCGCCTTGCCGTGACCAGGTCCTGCGGCATGGAAGACACCGTAGGCAAAGGAGAGCCCGGCGAGCCACCATCCCGCATGCCCGTCGGTCTTGAGGTCCTGCAATGAGGCGGTAAGAGACCTGTAGAAGTTCGCCTGGTTCCTCGCGATCCAACCGAAAAAGCCGGCAAACCAGCCTCCGGGAACGGTTGAAGGTTCCGGCAGACCTACGCCGAAGGGGGAGTTTGCGGCCCGCGCGATTTCCGCTGACATGACCAAGGCAGTCAGGACCAGAGCCATGCATGCGCCTTGTTGCAATCTGCTCTTCGTGCAAGATCGGCTCATGGGCAATTCAAGATCGCCTCGTTGCTCCATGTTGACGTCTCCGTCATGAACTGGGAAGGCAGATCGCGCACATCGGCCGGTATCTGCGCCAACTCCGCAGCCAGCGCCGGATCGGGCTTTCCGGCGAAATGAGTGCTTAATCCACATCCTGCCGGCGCATCGCTCAGGACGAAAGGATCTTGCTTGGTCATGGAGAAGTCGACGAAATAGCTCGGATCATAGACCTCGAGAATGGTCTTCTTTCCGGCCACCGCAACCGGTTTCGCAAGTGGCAATGTGTAGAAAAGCGTCAGCCGACCATCGGAAAAATCTAGCCAGTACTCGGACGGATCGACGAATTTCTGATCTTTCCGAGCCACGCTCAAATAGGTGAAAAAGTCGTATTCCTTCAGGGATTCAACGTTCACCTTGGCAAGTGGCTGCAATTCGTCGTGCGTGAGTACACCATCTCCGTTCGCATCCAGTCCTTGCACCGCAAAGGCGGTGAACGCCGGATCGAAGCGCCAGACATGACGGATGCTGACAAGTCTGGCTTCCTTGTCGAAGACGAGCTCGCTGCGCGCCTCCACGAACACGTGCGGATGCGACGCTGCGGGCAACGCGCCGAGAATCCAGGCGGACACGCCAAGGACGATAGTCTTGATGGCAATTCCTTGGTGGCTACACCGCATGATGAGATCTCTTGCAGATTGGGCCGAATAACGTTGCGGCTACCACACTGACCCCCTCTTCCTGCGGCGTGAACGCGGCAAAAGCAAGACCTGGCTACTGACTTTCCGGGATCTCGCAACACCCGCCCTGCACCCGCTAGCGAAAGCCATCGGAGATCATCCCCGAACGATTGTTCCGCCGGGTATTCAATGGCTTCAGGTTATATCACCCCGGAGGGGGCAAGGAATAAATTTTCGATACAATGAAAATGGACGGGAGATAATTGACGGATTATTGCTCCAAGCTGTCAAAACGAACCTGAAATTTCCGTTCTTAACGTTCATTATTCTCAATAGAAAAACGCCTCGATAACGGGGCGATCTTCCAGTCATCAACCGCAACAGGTTGGAAAAAACGGGGCGCGGCGGTTCCATACCGCCTCTCGCAAATGAACGCCCGGGCGCAAAATTCTGGGAACGAGGACGAAAATGAACATTTCTACCCCGCACAGGGTCGGAGAAGACGATCCTATTGACGTATTTGACCATCCCGAATTCCGGGGGCACGAACAGATCGTGTTCGGTCATGACGCGGCGAGCGGCTTGAAAACGATCATCGCCATCCACGACACGCGATTGGGACCGGCCGCCGGCGGCTGCCGGATGTGGCGATATGAAAGCGGCGACGCCGCTCTCACGGACGCATTGCGCCTTTCGCGCGGCATGACATACAAGAACGCACTCGCCGGCCTGGACTTCGGCGGCGGCAAGGCCGTCATCATCGCCGACGCGCAAAAGGACAAGACGGAAGCGTTGCTGGAGGCCTTCGGCACCCAGGTGGAGCGTCTCGCGGGACGCTATCGAACGGCCGAAGACGTCGGGATCTCAACCGCGGACATGGATGTCGTGGCCCGCAGAACCGCCTTTGCGCTGGGCACCGCCAAAACGGGCCTCGGCGACCCGTCACCCTATACGGCACTGGGTGTCTTTGAGGGCATCAAGGCTGCCGTGCGGTTCCGTCTGAAGCACGACGACCTTTCCGGTCTGACGGTCTCGGTACAAGGGCTCGGCAATGTCGGGTTCGGCGTCGCACGGTATCTGTACGAGGCCGGAGCACGGCTGGTCGTTTCCGATATCAACGACCGTTCTGTCGCCCGCGCCATCGAGACTTTCAGCGCCCGACCCGTCGATCCGAATGCCGCTCACAAGACGGATGCAGACATATTCTGTCCCTGTGCGCTTGGGGCCGGTCTCAACTCCGTCACGATCCCGGAAATCAGGGCCGGCATCGTGGCGGGCGCCGCCAATAATCAGCTTGCGAGCGATCAGGACGGCAAGCGGCTGCTCGATGCCGGTATCCTTTATGCACCCGACTACGCCATCAATGCCGGCGGTATCATCTCCATCGCGCTGGCCGGTCCTGGTGATAAGGATACGCTGGTTCGCGAGAAGACAATCGCGATCGGCCAGACCCTGACGCGCATCTTCGAACGCGCGCAGACGGAAAACCTGCCGACGCAGACCATCGCCGACAAGCTCGCGCAGGAACGCCTGTCCTCCGCCGTTTGATCGCGGCCCGAAGCTCTCGCGTCATCCCCGCCGCTCAACCCGGCCGCCACAAGCGGTCGGGATCAAACCGGTGAACGTCTTCCAGCAACTCCACGAAGGCATGAGCGGCATGGTCGAGCGATGCGAACCCCTTTTCCGCCGTAGCCGCAGCCGCATTGCCCAATGCGCCTTTCGCGCCCAGGTCCTGTGCCTTCCATCCGAACTGCACCGGCCCGTGACCACGCAGATGTTTGAATTCCTGTATGAAATTCAGTTGGTTGGATTTGAAATCCTCAAGCCTGTCGCGCCTTATGAGATCGGGATGCAAGTGCATCATGATCGACGTCTCAACGTCGCCTCCGTGGATGCCATAGGTAAATTCTTCGGAGGGAAAGACACCGTCCGGCTGACCGAAGCGAGACCACGCGGTTGCGACGACAAGCATGTCGTAACGGACGCGCAACTCACGCGCCACGATATCGATGATTGGCACGTTGCCACCGTGCGAGTTCACAATGATGAGCTTACGGATACCGGCGCGATGAACGCTATCACCGATCTCGAGCCACAAGTTTGTCAGCGTGTCCCAATTCGCCGTCAGTGTGCCGGGAGAGGAAATGTGCTCGTTCGACTTCCCAACCGCCTGCACCGGCAGGAAGGTCGCTGGCAAGTCCTGCGGAAGCAGTTCCAGAACGCGCGCGATCTGACCGTTGGCGATTGCCGTATCGGTCGCCACTGGCAAATGCGGCCCATGCTGCTCGATTGCCGCCACCGGAAGCACGGCAATCCAGGATGAAGTATCACCTTCCACGAAATCGACGGTTGTCATTTCGTGCCAGAAATGTCGAGGAAGCATGGGGTCACTCCGGGCGGTAGGGTGTGCATTCATATGCACACCCTAAATCGCTTTCCGTTCGCGAGAAACCGCCAGAGCGAGAAAAACACTCTGCATCAACGCGTTGGCGAGACAGATGCCTTCGGGAGTGGGGTCGGAGAAAGGCCGGGATACTCCCATCGCTATCCGGCAGATCACACCTCCCCCCACACCACCTTGGCCATCAATTGCCGAACCAGGACCGCACCAGAAATGTCACGGCGGCAACCGTCAGGCCTCCTGCCGCCCACAGGCCGGCGATCCAGCTCAAGCGAGGGGACCAGAACCGGAAACGACGCTTCGGCAAGGGTTTGCTGGGACGTGTATGCATCAGGGAATAAGCGTACTTCTCGTGAAAAGTCATCATTGCGAGCCTCCCGAGTCTCTTGCCCCGGAAAATCCAAAATGCGTCAGTTGAACCGCATGCGAGCCAATGGCACCGCCACGGCACACACATCGGCCCATCTGCCGCGCCACGACCGCATTCAGGCCCTTTCCCACGGGGCGCAATGCGTGCGGCAGGCCCATCCAGCCTCCGAATGAAAAACGTGCACTCTCATATTTGCCCCCCACCCGGGCCAGTCGTTCGGCGTCATAGTCGAACATCGTAATTCCTGCTGTATTTTTCCGCGTGAGAGAAAAGGTAATTTGGACGTCACGCAATTTGATGGCAATGGCGGCCGGCAAGCTACTTTGCCGCAGTGACAGCTCGTCGCGCGTCCAATTTTCACTTCTCCGTAACTCTGCCAATGTTCGAAAAGCGCCAATGAGACCATAATTACGCTGGGTTAGCTCTTATCCTGATACGCGCTTATGGCGGGGCTTCATGGTCGCAGCGATCGGACCCTATGCCGCCGCATTGGCGGCGCCGGACAGGTTCACTGGTGGACAGCCCTCGCCCGCCAGTGGACGAAATTTGCCTGTTGACGAAAAAGGGAACGGCGCCACTGCGACTGAACTCACAGAGGAAGAACAGCAGCGCGTAAGCGAACTGAAGAAGAGGGATGCTGAGGTCAGAGCGCACGAACAGGCACATGCTTCCGCCGGCGGAACGCTCTCCGGATCTCCCAGCTTCGAAACCGAACGCGGGCCTGACGGGCGGACATACGCGGTTGGCGGCGAAGTCGCCATCGACGTCTCGCCCGCTCAGACACCCGACGCCACCATGGCGAAGGCGGATCAGATCGTGCGCGCCGCCCTCGCGCCCGCAGACCCATCGCCCCAGGACATGCGCGTTGCCGCCGCCGCACGTGAGATGCGAGCACAAGCGCAGGCCGAGCTGATCAAGTTGCAGGCCGAGGAGCTGGGTAGCGGCGCCAATGAAGCGGGAGGCGGCGCAGACACACCTCGCGCCTCGGGCGAAACGAACGCCGATGCGAACTTCTCCGCTCAACGCGCCTATGCGGAGGCCAGTCAGATTCTCGCGCCGCCGCCCGCGTAAGCGGTCCGCCTCAAATGCTGATGGGCCCCCGGCGGCGGCGTTGTCGTGACCGCGCAACAAGGAGCCGATATCGTTTCGTCATCATGACAAGACGTGATTCGGCATTCAGTATCTTCCTGATTTTCCTGCGCCTCGGGCTCACCTCTTTTGGCGGCCCGATCGCCCATCTTGGCTATTATCGCCGGGAGTTCGTCGATCGGCGTCGCTGGATCGATGATCAAACCTACGCGGATCTTGTCGCGCTCAGCCAGTTTCTTCCCGGTCCCGCGTCCAGCCAGACGGGTTTCGCCATCGGGCTGATGCGAGGCGGTTTACGGGGGGCCGTCGCCGCCTTTCTCGGATTTACCTTGCCCTCGGCGGCAATCATGCTGGGTGTTGCATATGGGAGCGTACTGCTCGAAGACGGTCTCGGCGGTGCCCTCGTGCATGGACTCAAGCTCGTGGCCGTGGCCGTCGTCGCCCAAGCGGTCCAGGGCATGGCGCGAAACCTGTGTCCCGATGCCCCTCGCGCCGCCATTGCGTTCTTCGCCATGGCGCTTGTCCTGCTCTCGCCTGGCTCTCTGGTACAACTCGCAGCAATGCTGCTCGCCGGCCTGGTCGGTTTGCTCGCCTGCCGCGATGCTGAGGAGACACGGCCCGCCATCACCGCAACCTTGAACCATAACCGCGCTGCGGTGCTCGCTCTTCTGCTGTTCGCAACACTGCTTTTCGCGTTGCCCCAGCTGAGTTCTGCAACGAATAACGGCGTGCTGCGGCTTGCCGATATCTTCTACCAGGCCGGCGCACTGGTCTTTGGCGGTGGCCATGTCGTCCTGCCCCTGCTCCAGGCGACGACCGTGGAAACCGGGCTTGTCGGCGGGAGTGATTTTCTGGCGGGTTACGGCGCAGCGCAGGCCCTGCCGGGCCCTCTTTTCGCCTTTTCCGCCTATCTTGGTGCCTTGATGCCACTCGGCGTGAGCCCGCCCGTGGCAGCCATGGTGGCACTCCTTGCAATCTTCCTGCCCGGCTTTCTGCTCGTCTACGGCGCACTGCCCTTCTGGCAGGCAATGCGCGCGTCAGGCCACGTGCGAGGTATCTTGAAGGGCGTGAATGCAGGTGTCGTCGGCCTTCTTGCAGCGGCGTTCTACGATCCGATCTGGACCTCGAGCATCCTTTCTCCACTCGATCTTGTTCTTGCGGGGGGAGCCTTCCTTCTCCTCACGGTTCTCAAGCAGGGGTCCGGCCGTGTCGTCGCGGCCATGCTGGCGAGCAGCACCGCGCTCCATTTTTCCGGCGTCTTCTGAGCAGAAGCAAATCCACGCAAAAACGCTGCCGCCGCCCGTGGTCACGCGAGATGGCTTGCAACCGATTCCGCGAAAACATAGACGCCAAGCAAAAGCAGAGCGACGAAGAAGATCCGTCGAAACTGCACCTCGGAGAGCCGGCGGCGCAGTTTCTGCCCGATGAAGACACCGGTGAGTGCAGGCACAACAGCGAGAACGGATCCCACGCCCAGAGAGACGGATACAAGCCCACTTCCGCCCAAAGCGGCCGCAAGCGCAATCGTGGACCCGAGATAGAGCATACCCATCGCCTGGATGAGCTGCTCGCGAGGCAGGCCGATCCCTTGAAGGAACATCACGCCCGGCACCGAATAGGAGCCGGTCATGCCGGAGAAGACGCCGTTGATCAGCCCGAGAACGACCCCGACCCATCCTTCGCGGTGAGACGGCACGCTCAGGCGAATGCCCGCGAGATTGACCGAACTGTAGGAGATGAGAAGCACACCCAGCAGCGCCGTCAGCAGGTCGAGATCGACCAGGGTCAGTGCGCTTGCTCCGATGGGAACGGTCACGGTCGCCGCAAGCAGGAACGGCCAGACCCGGTGCAGCACCTGACGCGCATGGCCGCCTGCGAAAGCCTGCCAGACATTCGTGAGAAAGGCCGGCACCAGCATCAACGCCATGGCCTGCGGCAAGCCGATGAACGCCGTCAGAAGCCCCAGCGAGATCGTCGGAAGACCAAGTCCGATCGTTCCCTTGATAAGCCCGGCAAACAGGAAGACGCCGAAGGCGATGACGGCAAGCGAAGGATCGGACAGCACAGGCGGGCTCACTGAATCAGGGGAAAGTCGAGACGATGCGGCGAATTCTCTAGATGGATTCCAGAAACCGCTTCGCCGCTTCGCCGTGTTCGCGCCTCAACCGTTCGATGTCCATATGTACCGGCACCGCGTCTTCCACTTTCCAGTCGCCGGCAATCATCACGCGGTCGGCCGAGTGCGCACCGCAGAGCACGAGCGTGGCGAGGGGATCACCACCACCGGAAAAGCGCAACTCGTCGAGCGTGTAGAACGCCATATCCGCCTGCTTTCCGACTGCGATCTTCCCGATATCATCACGACCGAGACACCGCGCGGAGCCTTCGGTGGCCCAGCGAAGGGCATCGAAATGACTGACAGTCGCGTCGTAGGTGAGCCGGTTGATCATCAGCGCGTGACGAACGCCCTCCATAAGGTTGGAATTGTCGTTCGACGCAGACCCGTCGACACCAAGACCGACCGGACTACCGGCGGCTTCCAATTCCTTCGTCCGGCACTGACCGGAGGCGAGCACCATGTTGGACGTCGGGCAATGGCAGACGCCGACACAATGGTGACCGAGCTTCTTCACTTCCGCATCGTTGAAATGAATGCCGTGCGCGAGCCAGACGCGTTCGTTCAGCCAGCCAACCTCCTCCAGATAGTCGACCGGACGACACTGGAAGTGGTGTTCGCAATAGGCGTTCTCATCAAGCGTTTCGCCCAGATGCGTATGCAGCCGACAGTCGTATTTTTCCGCCAGGCCGACACTTTCCTTCATGAGGTGTCTGGTCACGGTGAATGGCGCACACGGAGACAGGGCGACCTGGATGAAGGAGCCTTCCGAAGGGTCGTGGTACTTCTGCAGAACACGCTCGCAATCCGCGAGGATCGTATCCTCGTCCTGCACCGCGCCGTCAGGCGGCAGGCCGCCATCCTTTTCCGACAGGTTCATCGATCCGCGCGACACGGTCATCCGGATACCGAGACGCTGAGCCTCCTCCACCTGGATGTCCATCGCCCCCTCAAGTCCGGCCGGGAAGAGATAGTGGTGATCGGCGGCCGTCGTGCAACCGGACATCATGAGTTCAGTCAACGCCAGGCGCGTGCCGAGCCGGAAGGTCTCCGGTGTGACGTTCTTGGTCCAGATCGGATAGAGCGCCTTCAACCAAGGAAACAATTCCTTGTTGATCGCGGAAGGGTGCGCGCGCGTCAGCGTCTGGAAGAAGTGGTGATGCGTGTTGACGAGGCCCGGGATGATCACATGGCGCGATGCATCGAAGATCTCGTCATATGCGGCAGGTTCGGCCCCTCTTCCCACGAGCTCGACGATGGCGCCGTCCTCGGTCACGACACCGCGTTCCGCGTTTTCCGCAAGGATGGCGATGGGGTCCTTGATCCACAGACGCATTCAAACCTCTTTATATGTTCCAACAATCCCGCGTTTCGTTAAAACTACGCGACCTTTGCTGCCAGCGCCTCGATTTCGACCACAAACTCTTCACGGGTGAAGCCGCAAACGATCATAAGCGTCGACGCCGGCGGTGGAGTTCCGATGAAGGCGTCTCTGGCGGCCATGTATCCCGCCATGTGTTCGCGAGCGGTAACATAGGCGTTGAGGCGCACGATGTCGCTGACATCCATCCCCGCTTCCCGCAACAAGGCGCGGATCGCCTCGAAACAGAGCTTCGACTGCGCCTCCGCCCCATCCGGGATCGCATCGTCCGCTGCGATCCCAAGCTGGCCTGAGCAGACGAGCAGCCGGCTTCCAACGGGGATTTCCACCCCGTGGCTATAACGGGCAAAGGGCGTGCGGATCTGCTCGGGAACGAGATGCCTCAACATGGCGATGGCCTCCGTGTAGGTTCGCAGCCTAGCTCACTGAGACAACTATGAAAATCGCCTTGATGCGGAAATATCGCTCGCAGACGGATCACCGCCATTCAAGGCGATCGACCTTTGGCACAGACTGCGCCTTCGAAACGATCTCAAAGAGCTGCTTTTTTAGGCAATGAGGCTGCGGTAACGTAAGTGCGCATTGGACAGGAACGTTCCGCAAGGCAAGCAACAGAGGAGGAACAGCGGGGCGCAAATCGAGCCAATCATTGTTTTGGCAAATAAACTCGCGGAAGAAGCCGATGCTATGGAGGGCTTCTGGCATGGCTCTTGCGATTTTCGTCGGGATGCGCCGATCAGATTGAGGTCGGAGGCAGAATGGAGGGACCCGCAGGGTCAACAGGGGGATTTCACCATGAAACGTATGGTCGGACTTGGAATAGCGGTACTGACACTGTCGGGTGCGCTGGCCGCGACGGCCCCGGCCCTGGCGCTTGATGAAGTCAAGTTTGGAACCAACTGGCTCGCCCAGGCGGAGCATGGAGGTTTCTACCAGGCCGTCGTGGACGGTACTTACGAGAAGTACGGCCTCAAGGTCGAAATCGTTCAGGGAGGCCCGCAGGCCGCGAACCGCGCTCTGCTGATGGCCGACAAGATCGATTTCTACATGAACGGCAACCTGCTCGGTTCCTTCTCGGCCGTGGAACAGGGTATTCCGCTGATCGAGGTCGCCGCAATCTTTCAAAAGGATCCGCAGGTCCTCATCGCCCATCCCGATCAGGGGCTGGAAACGTTCGAGGATCTCGCGAAACTTCCGACCATCTTCATGGGCAAGGACGGCTATTCCTCATACTTTCAGTGGATGAAGAAGGCGTTCGAGGGTTTCTCCGACGCGCAGTACAAGCCCTACACCTTCAATCCCGCACCTTTCATCGCCGACGAGCAATCGGCCCAGCAGGGTTACGTCACATCCGAGCCCTATGCGATCGAGACGGAAGGGGGTTTCAAGCCAAAGCTCTTCCTGCTCGCGGATGCTGGTTTTGAAACCTATTCGACCACAATCGAAGCCAAGGTCGGTTTCGTGGAAGACAACAAGGATCTCGTCCAGCGCTTCGTCGATGCCTCGATCATCGGATGGTACAATTACCTTTACGGCGACAACGAAGCCGCCAACGCCGCGATCAAGAAAGACAATCCGGAAATGACCGATGGTCAGATCGCGTTCTCCATCAAGACGATGAAGGAGTTCGGACTGGTTGAATCCGGCGAGGCCCTGGAGAGTGGGATCGGCTGCATGAAGGCAGCCCGCGTAACAGCCTTCTATGACCAGATGGTCGATGCTGGCGTGGTGAAGGCCGATCTCGACGTGAGCAAGATCTACACGACCGATTTTGTCTGCAAGGGCGTCGGCATGGACTTGAAGAAGTAGCCGCCAGGCCCCCACTCCAGGATCGTTCCTTCGGGCGTTGCGGCGGAAGCTTGACAAAGTCAGCCGAGGCTCCGCCCGATCCGAACCGCAGCATGCATCATCGTGGCCGCCGCCGGCTCTCCTGGCGCTAAACGGACCGAAAAATTGAAAACCTCGCCAACTGACAGAAATGACGCACTAGGACAGGCGACCGGCACGGTTGCGAAAGCTCCTGCGCTGGTGTCCCTCAAGAACGTCTCGAAAACCTTCGCAAACGGCACGGTCGCCCTGCGCGACATGTCCCTCGACATTTCGCGAGGGGACTTTGTCAGCCTTCTGGGGCCATCGGGTTGTGGCAAGTCGACCGCGCTTCGCATCATCGCCGGTCTGGGCGATGCTTCCTCCGGCTCGCTCGCGTGGCCGGTACGATCGCCGGTCGATGACAAAAGCGGAACCGGCGGTCCCAATCAGGATATCAGCTTCGTCTTTCAGGAGCCGACGCTGATGCCTTGGGCAAGCGTCTTTTCCAACGTCTACCTGCCACTGCGGCTCAAGGGCCTTTCCAGGACCGCAGCACGGGAAGACGTGATGGACGCGCTGCAAATGGTTGGTCTTGAGAGCTCCGCCGGAAGCTATCCGCGCGAATTGTCCGGCGGCATGAAGATGCGGGTTTCGATCGCTCGCGCCCTCGTCACCAAGCCGAAGTTGCTGCTGATGGACGAACCCTTTGCAGCACTTGATGAAATCACCCGGTTCAAACTCAACAACGATCTCCTGCATCTGTGGGAAAAGTTCGGCTGGACGGTCATCTTCGTCACGCATTCCGTCTTCGAGAGCGTCTATCTCTCCAACCGGATCATCGTCATGGCGGCGCGACCCGGCCGCGTCGTTCAGGACATCGCCGTTGATGCACCCTACCCTCGCGAAGAGGAATTCCGGACCTCCGATACCTACAACGACTACTGCCGCCAGGCGTCCCAGGCCCTGCACAGCGCTATGGAGGTGAGTGAACCGGCATGACCATGGCCACCGTCGATAACCAACATTCGCTTTCCGGTGAAAAGAACCGGAAAGCGACCAAATCCCTTCCAGAAGCGGCACGATGGATTTCCGTCGCTGGGCGGATGGCTATCCCGCTGATGATGCTGGTTCTGCTGATAACCGCCTGGTCGCTCTATGTCTGGGCCTTCGACGTGCCGCACTACATTCTGCCAAGCCCGATGCGCGTGGCTGTTGCGCTTTACACGGACTGGCCAATCCTCGCGCCCGCACTTCTTGTCACGCTCAAGATCACGTTCACCGCGCTCACCATAGCGCTTGTAGGTGGTGTCGCCCTTGCGGTTCTGATGGCCCAGTCCCGCATCGCGGAACGCGCTCTCTATCCTTATGCGGTCATCCTGCAGGTTACCCCGATCGTCGCGATCGCCCCGCTGATCCTCATTTATGCCCCCTCAACACAGGCCGCGCTGCTCATTTGCGCGTGGATCGTCGCCTTCTTTCCAATCCTTTCCAACACCGTGCAGGGGCTCAAATCGACGGATCACAATCTTCTGAATCTCTTCGAGCTTTATGGCGCCAGCCGCTGGCAGACATTGGTCTACCTGAAGATGCCGAACGCACTGCCCTATTTCCTGGCCGGCCTCAAGATCGCCGGCGGTCTTGCTCTCATCGCCGCCGTGGTCGCGGAATTTGCAGCCGGCTCGGCCGGTGCCGGATCAGGGCTCGCCTTCCGCCTTCTGGAATCTCAATTCCGGCTCAACATCCCCCGCCTCTTCGCCGCGCTCTTCCTGCTCTCCCTTACCGGCGTGGCCATCTTCCTCACCACAAACACCATTTCCTATCTGCTGCTCCGCAAGTGGCACGAAAGTGCTCTGAAAAGGGAAAATTGACGTGACAGAGTTCGCCGTTCTGGACGGCGCCGAAAGCTACCTTCTGGCCAACGCCACGGTTCTACCGGTGTTGGTGGAAGGCGCCGGGCTCAAGCCGGATGACCGAGGCCTGGCCCGCGTCGATATACGGATCGATGGAGCCACCATCACCCGTATCGATCCCTCACGCCCCCGGAACAACGCCCTGGGCGCGGATCCCGCGACCGTCGTCGATCTCGACGCCGGCATGATCCTGCCAACCCTTGTCGATAGCCACGTGCATCTCGACAAGGGGCACATCTGGCCGCGGCACGCCAACGCTGACGGAACCTTCCCCAGCGCCCTTCAGACAGTGTCCCAAGACCGCATCGCCAACTGGTCGGCCGAAGACGTGCGCGCTCGTATGGATTTTGCGCTTCGTTGCGCCTATGCGCACGGAACCTCGCTGATCCGCACCCATATCGACAGCCTCCCCCCGCAGGATGAAATCACATGGCCGGTCCTGTGCGAGGTTATCGAAGACTGGTCTGACCGCCTCTCGCTGCACGGATCCTGCCTCTTTGGCATAGATCGCCTGGACAGTGACGACGGTTTTCTTCAACGCATTGCCAACCGCATCAAAGCGACGGACGGCGTTCTCGGCGCCGTGACCTACATGGTCCCGCGGCTGGACGAGCATCTCGATACGATCATGCAGGCGGCGGATGAACGCGGCCTCGATCTCGACTTCCACGTGGACGAAACCTCCAGCCCGGACGCAAGGAGCCTTGCGCGGATCGCCGAAGCAGCTCTGCGCAACAGATATTCCGGTAACATCCTTTGCGGCCATTGTTGTTCCCTCGCCTGCCAGGACGAGGCTGAGGCCGACCGCACCATGGACCTTGTTGCACGGGCCGGGATCGCCGTGGTTTCGCTGCCCATGTGCAACATGTACCTTCAGGGACGACGCAACCCTGGCGAAACGCCGGATACGCCGCGTTGGCGAGGCATAACGCTCTTGCACGAACTGAAACGGCGCGGCGTTCGCGTCATGGTCGCTTCGGACAATACGCGCGACCCGTTCTATGCCTATGGCGATCTCGACATGGTCGAAGTCTTCACGCAAGCGACCCGCATCGCGCATCTCGATCATCCGGCGTCGGACTGGATCCGGTCCGTAACCACGACGCCGGCCGATGTTCTGCGCCATCCCGACAAGGGGCGCCTTCGCGTCGGGGGGGGAGCGGACTTCATTGCGTTTCGAGGTCGGGATTTGTTCGAAATCATGGCGCGCCCATCCGCACCGCGCGACGTTTTCCGTAACGGCCGGCTTATTCCACGCATCCTGCCCGATTACCGAGAACTCGACGCTCTTATGGGAGAAGTTTCATGACCGACGTAAATCCCGGCCTCGAGCCGGTCCGCAAGGCCCTGCAAGACCTGTCGATCGAAGACAACCCCGCCATCGTCAAACAGAAAAGCCGCGACTTTTTCTGGTATTCGCCGGTTCTCAAGAAGCAGCTCGATCGGGTCACGGGCGATCTGGTCGTTACGCCCAGGACCGAAGACGAGGTCATTCGGGTGCTCAAGGCCTGTTTTGAACACGACGTGCCCGTAACCGTACGTGGTGCCGGCACAGGCAATTACGGCCAGGCAATGCCACTGGCCGGCGGCGTCGTGCTCAATCTGGCAGAACTCAACAAGATCAAGGAAATCGGCCCCGGCCGGGTGGTCTGCGAGGCCGGAGCGCTGATATCGGCAATTGATGACGCGACACGGCCGGGTGGACAGGAACTCAGGCTCCATCCCTCCACCTATCGGACCGCCACAATCGGGGGCTTTATCGCGGGAGGATCCGGCGGCATCGGCTCCATCCGCTGGGGCGGTCTTCGCGATCTGGGCAACGTTATCTCCGCCCGCGTGATCACCATGGAAGCGGAGCCGCGCATTCTCGACATGACGGGTGCGGATCTTGCCAAGGTGCTGCATGCCTATGGCACCAACGGCGTCATCACCGAAGTTGAGATGCCGCTTACCGCCGCCTATGACTGGGTGGATGTGATCGCCGGTTTCGACACGTTCATGGATGCGGCACGTTTTGCAGATGCGCTGGGGATGCAGGACGGCATCCTGCTCAAGGAGCTGGGCGTGATTTCGGCCCCAATTCCCCATGACTATTTCCTTCGCCACCGCAAGTATCTGCGGCCTGACCAATCCGTCTGCGTGATGATGGTCGCGCCTTTCGCCATGCCGGCTTTGGCGGCCTTTGCCGAGCACCGGAAAGCCGACCTCGTCTACCGCGCGGATACGGCAGAAGCCGACGAGAAGAAGGGGCTGCCGCCAGTCTTCGAATTGTCGTGGAACCACACGACCTTGCGTGGCCTGCGCGTGGATTCGACCATCACCTATCTTCAGATCCTCTACCCGTATCCTGACCAGATGAAGAAGGTCGACGCGATGACGAAGCTCTTCGGCGACGAGTTGCCCGGCCATCTGGAGTTTGTCCGCTTCGATGGCAACGTCACCTGCTTCGGTCTTCCTGTGGTCCGCTACACCAGCGACGAACGCCTCGAGGAGATCATCCGATTGCACGAGGAAGCTGGTTGCCCCGTATTCAATCCGCATCGTTACACGCTTGAAGAAGGTGGCATGAAGCAGACCGACGAGCAGCAGCTCGCGTTCAAGCGGGAGTCTGATCCAAAGGGTCTGCTCAACCCCGGAAAGATGATCGCCTGGGACGATCCCGATTTCGATTTCTCGGCTGATGGACCGTTTCTCTTCCAGGGTTTGAGGTAGCCGCGTGCGTATTCTCGTTCTCTATTCACATCCGGTCGAAACCAGCTTCAATGCATCCCTGCACGAGGCGGTGGTGCGGACGCTCAAGGCCTCGGGTCATGACGTCGACGATTGCGACCTGTACGCGGAAGGGTTTGAGCCGGCGCTCACCCGCCAGGAACGCATTGACTATCACGATCCGGATCGAAATCGCGCCAACGTCGCGGACTACGTTAGGCGACTGGAATGGGCGGAAGCGCTGGTGCTGTGCTACCCGGTGTGGAATTTCGGCTTCCCCGCAATGCTGAAGGGCTTTCTGGACCGGGTTTTCCTGCCGGGCGTGTCGTTCAAGATGGAGGGCGGCAAGGTCGTCCCGAGCCTCCACAACATCACCAAGATGGCCGCCGTGACGCATTATGGCGGCACCCGGATGCGGGCGTTTCTCGCCGGAGATCCACCACGCAAGAGCGTCATGCGGGTGCTGCGAGCGGTGATCAAGCCATTCGCGCCTGTCACCTATCTCGCACTCTATGACATGAACCGGGCCACGGATGAAGACCGCAGGACCTTCCTGAAAAAAGTCGAAGCGAAAATGACTCGATTCTGACCGCGTGGCCCCCAAAATCCGGATCTCGGACACTTGTCGGGCGGCGGCAACGCCCCGCCGGACAGTACTACAGGAAATCCGGCCGCCCGCTCTCTTTCACCAGAGGCGAAATTCAGCTCCCCTGCCCCTTGAGATGGGAATTTTTAATTAAATCAATTAGTTACTAATTCCTAGAAGCCGACAAACCTGATCGAGCTGTTCCAGCGACTTGTACTTTATCTTCAACTCGCCCGAATCCGCATTCGGCTTGTGGTTGATCGCGACCGCGAGACCGAGCCCGTCGGAAAGACGGCGCTCAAGCGCGACCGTATCCGCAGGTTTCGGTGCCTTTTGCTTCGCAGCCCCACCCTTGGCCTTCTTGAGCGCCTCGGGATCCTGGGCAAGCTTCTCCGCATCGCGAACGCTCAGGCCTTTCTCCACGATGATCTCCGCAAGCGCTGCGGGATCATCAACCGTGATCAAAGCGCGCGCATGCCCTGCGGTAAGCAGGCCTTCCGCCAGATAGTCCTTGACCGCGTTCGGCAGCTTCAGCAGACGCATCGTGTTCGCCACATGCGAACGGCTCTTGCCGATGACTTTGGCGAGCGCCACCTGACTGTAGTTGAATTCCGCGACCAGCTGGTCGTAGCCCAACGCCTCTTCGATCGGATTGAGATCCGCGCGCTGTACGTTCTCAATGATCGCGAGTTCCAGCGCCTCCTGATCGGTGACGTCACGCACCAGCGCGGGCAAATCATGCAGGCCCGCCTTCTGCGCCGCACGCCACCGCCGCTCGCCGGCGATGAGCTCAAACGTCCCCTTGTCCGCTGCCGAAGGGCGCACAAGTATCGGTTGAACGACGCCTTTTTCGCGCACCGACTCTATCAGGTCGGAAAGATCGTCCTCGCTGAATGTCTTGCGCGGGTTCCGCGGATTGGGACGAATGTGCTCGATCGGAATCTTGCGGATGCCATAGCGATGTGCGCCCGCGCCTTCTTCCACATCGCTGCTGCTCGGCGCCTCGCTTCCCACATCGCCGATCAACGCGGCAAGTCCGCGCCCCAGTCTCTTGTTTCGTGCACCACCGGCTTCATCCGCCATGGCCATAGTTCCCGCTTACCTAGGACGCAGCTTTTGGCTGTCGTTCGCTTTTCATGTTTTGGTTCGGTTCCGAATCGGACCGGTATCGGCAAACGCCGTATCTTCAAATAGCCGGTTTCGGGTTCGGATAGATCCCCGGCAAAGCACGCATCAGGCCGCGGCCTTCCGAATTTTCCGTTCTCGCTGAATAATTTCGGAAGCCAACCGCAGATAGGCCTGACTACCCGGACACTTCAGGTCGTAGAGCAAAACAGGCTTGCCATAGGACGGGGCCTCGGACACGCGCACGTTGCGCGGGATAACCGTATCGTAGACCGCTTCGCCCATAGTCTCCCGCACATCGGCGACCACCTGCGTCGACAGGTTGTTGCGGCTGTCATACATGGTCAGCACGATACCGTGGATGCTCAGTTCCGGGTTGAGCGCCTGCTTGACCTGTTCGACAGTGCTGAGCAACTGGCTGAGGCCTTCAAGCGCGAAGAACTCGCACTGCAGCGGCACCAGAATGGAGTGCGAGGCGCTGAGCGCATTGATCGTCAACAGATTGAGCGAAGGCGGACAGTCCACCAGAATATAGCTGAAATCCGATTGATCGTGCTCGGCTACGTAGTCAGCAATCGCCTTGCGCAGCCGGAACGCGCGGTCAGGAGAATCCGCAATCTCCAGTTCCAGCCCAAGCAGATCCATCGTGGATGGCGCAGCCCACAAGCGGGGCACGGCCGTCTCCCTGATGGCGTCTTTCAGAGACGCTTCACCGTAGAGCACCTCATAGGTTGAAACGGTCCGTTGGGAACGTTCGATACCAAGACCTGTCGAGGCATTGCCTTGAGGATCGAGATCAATCACTAGGACCCGCTCACCGATGGCGGCGAGCGCGGTTCCCAGATTGATTGCCGTCGTCGTCTTTCCGACGCCGCCCTTCTGATTTGCGAGCGAGAGCACGCGCGGAGATTTTGGAAGCACACTCATGCGGTCAACGCCCTCGCCTTCACCATTTACACAAAGGGGTCGATCCGGTGGATCTCGAGAATTGCACTCTGCGGATCGATGAGACTTCTATGTTCTACCAGATCCAGGTTCCAGGTGTGAGATGCTTTAACAATCTCTGAACGCGAATCCCGTCCTTTGTGGAAAAAACCACGCGCGCCTCGTGCCACGAACGGCCGCGCGAAGCCGCACAAGGCCTCAAGATCCGCCAACGCCCGTGCCGAGACACCCTCGATCACCCCGTCCTTCGCTTCATCCCAATGGTCCGTAACGGATTCGATTCGATCAGCGTGAATGCACGCCGCAGCGTCTGTTTCCCGAATGACGGCTCGAAGGAACGCCGCTTTGCGTTGATTGCTTTCAACCAGATGAACCATCGCCGATGGCTCATCGGCAAGGAGGATTGCTGTCACAAGACCGGGAAATCCGGCACCGGCGCCAAAGTCGATCCAGAGTCGAATATCCGGAGCAAGCTGGTGGATCTGCATGCTGTCGGCCACGTGGCGCAACCAGATGTGCGGGAGTGTGGACGGAGATACGAGGTTTTGCGCCTTCTGCCAGCGCCGAACCAGATCCACGTAGATGACCAGCCGATCCCGCGTTTCACGTGAAACAGGGAAATAGGCATCGAGCGTCTCGGGTCCGTCACGCATCGTCTCAGGCTGTACCACGTGCCTTTGTCCCTTCTGTAGACGCAGCCGCCTCCCCGCGCCTTATATGCGCCAGAATGAGCGTGAGAGCCGCAGGTGTGATCCCATCGATCCGACCCGCCTGTGCCAGCGTTGCCGGGCGGACGCGTTCGAGTTTCTGTCTGAGCTCGTTCGACAAGCCCGAGAGCTGTGCATAGTCGAATTTCGCCGGAATGGGCAGTGCTTCTTCTCGACGCAATGCGGCGATATCCGCATCCTGCCTATCGAGGTAGACCGAATAGGTCGCGTCGATCTTGATCTGCTCCGCGATTGCCGCAGGCATCACCGCGAGCTCTGGCCAGATAGACGCAAGCCTGGGAACATCAATTGAGGTGTACGAGAGAAGATCAAAAGCACTGCGCCTCACGCCGTCCTGATTGATCTCGAGCCCGTGCCGGCGCGCTTCTGCGGGAGATAACGAAAGCTCCGAGACCCGCGCCCGCGCTGTCTCAAGAGCATTCATTTTCGTTTCGAAAGCGAATCGACGTTCGCGCCCGACACACCCCAATGAAAGCCCCATTGACGTCAGCCGCTGATCGGCATTGTCCGCCCGCAACGTCAACCGGTACTCCGCTCGGGACGTGAACATCCGGTACGGTTCGCTGACACCCCGGGTGACGAGATCATCGACCATCACGCCTATGTATCCGTCGGCTCGGCCAATCGTTTGCGTATCCCCGCCCCCCGCCCGAAGTGCCGCGTTCACACCCGCCAGAAGTCCCTGCGCACCCGCCTCCTCGTATCCCGTTGTGCCATTGATCTGTCCGGCAAGGAAAAGTCCTTCGACCCGCTTCGTTTCCAGGGAGGTCTGCAATTCCTGGGGGTCCACATGATCATATTCGATCGCGTAGCCAGGCCGGATCACGTCGACATTTGCCAATCCCGGAATTGTCTTCAAGAAGGCCAACTGGACCTCTTCCGGCAAAGAGGTGGATATTCCGTTTGGATAGACCGTCGGGTCATCCAGTCCCTCTGGCTCGAGGAAAATCTGGTGTCCGTCGCGCTCGCCGAAACGCATGATCTTGTCTTCGATAGACGGACAGTAGCGCGGACCGGTCGACGTGATGTTGCCTGAGTACATTGCCGAACGATGGATATTGTCGCGGATCACCGTATGCCCGGCCGGTGTGGTTCGTGTGATATGACACGGGACCTGCCGTGTCACGATCCGCTCTGTCAGAGTCGAAAACGGAACCGGTTCATCGTCACCAGGCTGTTCGGAAAGCTGCGTCCAATCGATTGTGCGCCCGTCAAGTCGAGGGGGAGTACCGGTCTTCAACCGCCCGAGACGGAACCCGATCGCTGCAAGCGTGTTCGATAAGCCAATGGCCGGTTGTTCTCCCACCCGGCCGGCAGGGATTTGTACGTCCCCGATATGGATAAGGCCCTTCAGAAAGGTGCCGGTGGTCAGAACAACCGAACCGCATCCGAATCGACGTCCATCCTTCGTAAGGACGGCACGAACGCGTCCTTCAACGATCTCGAGATCGTCGGCCTCACCCTCGATGACCGATAGATTTTCGGTCGCAGCGATCGTGAATTGCATTGCTTCTCGATAGAGCTTGCGGTCGGCTTGAGCCCGAGGACCACGTACGGCAGGCCCCTTGCGTCGGTTGAGCATGCGAAACTGTATGCCGGCGGCATCCGCAACGCGGCCCATCAAACCATCCAGGGCATCGATCTCCCGAACGAGATGACCTTTTCCCAAGCCACCGATTGCCGGATTGCAGGACATCACGCCAATGGTCGCCGCAGAGTGCGTTAGCAACGCCGTACGCGCACCAACGCGTGCGGCGGCTGCGGCAGCCTCGCAACCGGCATGTCCGCCGCCGATAACGATCACATCAAAAGCCGCCATGGATTGCACGCCCCTCGCGCACGAGTTCTTATTCATAGTTTGAAAAGGAGACTGGATAGGACCTCACATAGCGCAAGGCCCGGTGCTGGTCAAAAGGAACCAGCGCATATCCGGGCTTTTGCTACCCCAGGAGACAATATCGGAGATCAGAGAGCGGAGCGGTTTATCCCCAGGGCTGTCGGGGTTGAACCGGGTCCGAATCAAAACCGGATTCACTGTGTTTCACGTGAAACATCCCCATCAATCCAGACGTAATCCACAAGCCATCCCCATCATTTGCCGATACAGAAATCCCGGAAAATAACGTCGAGCAGATCCTCGACATCGGTCTTCCCGACAATCCGGGAGAGCCCATCAGTCGCCAATCTCAAGTCCTCCGCTCTCAGCTCAAGGCCCCTCGCTTCTCCCTCCAGAGATCTTCCAAGGCCATCGAGACACCGACGCAGACCCTCCCTGTGACGCGCCCGGGTAAGCACCGGCGCTTCCGCGTGCCCGATTGTCTCGGACGCGAATCTTCCGAGCTCGTCCAGCAGACCATCAAGACCCCCGATGACCTCAACAGAAGAGGGAATTTCGTCGGTCCTTGCGCTTCCATCATAGAGATCCCACTTGGTCGCGATCCGCCACACCCCTTGCTGTCCCAACGCCACGGGTACATCCGATCTGGTGGGCTCTCGCGCGTCCTGAAGCCACAGCACGAGATCGGCTGTCTTCGCGCGTTCAAGTGCCCGCCGTATTCCCTCCCGCTCCACCCTCCCCGCGCCCTCCCCGCGCAACCCTGCCGTATCCACGAGTGTCACCGGAAACCCAGCGAGATCCAAGTGGACCTCAATGAGATCCCTTGTCGTCCCGGCTTCTTCCGTAACAATCGCCACATCCCTTTGAGCCAGCGCGTTCATCAGGCTCGACTTGCCCGCATTCGGCGGACCCAGAAGAACCACCTGAAGTCCCGACCGCAAGCGCTCTCCTCGCCGATTATCTTCAAGGTGGTTCGTGATCTCGTCTCGGATCCGAATCACATCGTCCCAAATCGAGTCACTGACCGTACCCGGAACATCATCCTCATCGGCGAAGTCGAGTTCCGCCTCGATCATCGCCCGGCATCTGACAAGCGTCGCTCGCCAATGATCGTAGAGAGCTCCAAGTTCACCCCCCATCTGCCGCAATGCCTGCCGTCGCTGTGCCTCCGTTTCGGCCTGGACGAGGTCCCCAAGCCCCTCCACTTCCGTCAGATCGAGGCGTCCCGCCTCAAAGGCCCGCCGGGCGAACGCTCCGGGCTCTGCGGCCGCGACACCATCGAATGTCTCCAGGACTCTCAAGACCGCGGCTACCACCGCCCGTCCGCCATGAAGATGGAACTCGGCAGCGTCCTCACCCGTAAAGCTTGCCGGCCCCTCGAATACGATCACCAGCGCCTCATCCAGAACGCTTCCATCGACGGGATCGCGAAGCCGCCGAAGGCTCGTCCGTCTCGCCTCCGGCACGGCACCGCATAGCGTTTCGACGACGAATCGAACACGAGGGCCGGACAGCCTTACGACCGCGACACCGGATGGCAACCCACCGCTTGAAAGCGCATAGATCGTGTCGCGTTCCGGATCCCATTGCACAGCCGAGCTTCCTTTCTTCGATCAAGCCGAACGCCGTTGGACATATCCCGCGTTGAAGGACACGGAGATAACCCTATTTCAGGAGAAACCCAAGCTGTTCGCTTGATGCTCTGACCAACAACGATAGGGGTCTGAAAACACCGCCATGTCGAGGAACCAGCTCGCAAACGAAACCAGTCCCTATCTCCTTCAGCACAAGGACAACCCTGTCCACTGGCGTGCCTGGAATGCCTCTTCCCTCGCCGAAGCCCGTTCGCAGAACAAGCCCATCCTGTTGTCGGTTGGATATGCCGCTTGTCACTGGTGCCACGTCATGGCTCATGAAAGCTTCGAGGATGAGGCGACCGCCGCGGTGATCAACGAGCATTTCATCCCGATCAAGGTAGACCGGGAAGAACGCCCTGACGTCGATCAGATCTATATGAATGCGCTCCACGCATTGGGCCAACAGGGAGGCTGGCCCCTGACGATGTTCCTCACCCCTAGCGCCGAACCGTTCTGGGGGGGAACCTATTTCCCCAAGCAGGCCAAATGGGGACGACCTGGCTTCATCGACGTTGTCCGGCAGATCGCGAGAATTCACGACAAGGAAGGCGGCAAGGTCACGTCGAATGCCTCAGCCCTCATGCAGGTCCTCCGGGAGGCAAGCATAGCGTCAAGGTCCGCGGAACAGTTGACGCCGGAGCTGCTCGATACGGCGGCGAATCGATTGCTCAGCGTCATGGATCCGTTGAACGGCGGTATTAGCGGCGCGCCAAAATTCCCCCAGGGCTCTCTGCTCGAGCTGCTATGGCGCGCCGGAGCCAGAACGGGCAACGACCGGTTCCGCGAAATCGTACTCACCACATTGGAGCGCATTTGTTCAGGAGGCATCTACGATCATCTGGGAGGCGGGTTTGCCCGCTACTCGGTTGATGAACACTGGCTCGCCCCGCATTTCGAAAAGATGCTCTACGACAACGCGCAGCTCGTCTACCTCCTTAGTGAAGCGTATGTGACGACCCGGAACGACCTGTTCCGTATCCGAATCGAGGAGACCATCGGTTGGCTCACCAGGGAGATGACGACACCACAGGGTGCCTTTGCCGCGTCCCTGGACGCTGACAGCGAAGGAGAGGAAGGCCGCTTCTATGTCTGGGATGCGCGCGAAATCGAAAGTGTCCTCGGAGCGGTCGACTATGAGCTGTTTGCCAGTGCCTATGACGTCTCCAAAAGCGGTAACTGGGAAGGCAAAGTCATATTGAACCGCCTTCGGTCGACAGCGCTCTTCGATCAGGAACTCGAGGATCGCCTTGCTCATATGCGCGGAAAGCTGCTGGACGCGCGAGAAGCCCGACCACGCCCGGACCTCGACGACAAGATCCTCGCTGATTGGAATGGCCTCATGATTTCTGCCCTGGCTCGAGCCGCCGAAGTTTTTGATAGAAGGGATTGGCTTTCGAAGGCCGAGGAAGCATTCCATTTCATAACCGAATCGATGACCCGAGACGGTCGGCTCGGGCATGCCTGGCGACAGGGACGGCTTGGAACACCTGGGCTCGCCAGCGACTACGCGAACGTTATCAAGGCGTCATTGGAACTCTATCGGGTTACCCAGACACGGGAATATCTGACGACAGCGCAAGCCTTTGAAGAAATATTTTATTATTATCAATGGGATAAAGAAGAAGGCGGTTATTTTCTCACCGCAAGCGATACTGATGACCTGATCGTGCGCCCCAAAAGCGCCGCCGACGATGCGGTACCGAACGCCAATGGCATCATGGCGTGCAATCTGATCGAGCTCTGGCATCTGAGTGGGAACGAGACCTATCGGGATCGCGCGGACGAAATCCTCGAGACGTTCACCGGTCAGATACTTAAAAACGCGTTTGCGAGCACCAGTCTCCTTAATGCCTTCGATTTTCGGATCAACGCACGACAGCTCGTGATATTGGCCGATACAGAAGCGGAAATATTCTCCAACGTCATGCGCCAGACCACATCCTTCAACCTTGTTCTGCTTCGACCAGGGGAAAGCGAGGAGCTTGGTCCAACTCATCCTGCATCTGGAAAGACACAACTCGAACCCGGCAAGCCGACTGCCTATCTGTGCGAGGGCGAAACGTGCTCCCTTCCCCTCACAGAGATCGAGCCTCTGTTGAGACTTCTACGTTGACCCCCCGCGGCACCTCCTTCGCAGGGCCCGTTTACATCGGATCCTGACGATCGCCGTCGGCCCCCTTCCCCTTGCCGTTGGAAGCCCCCTTCCAGTCCACTGATTTCATCCTGTAAAGAACATGAACTTTCAGGTCTGACCGATCCTCTGGCACGGAAGGATGATCGAAATGTCCTCGTTCGGTCATTCCAAGGCAGCGCATGACCGCTCGGGAACATTCGTTTGTGACGACGGTAAATGCGACGATCTCATCGAGCCGCAAAGTTTCGAAACCGAATCGGAGCCAGGCTCTCGCGGCCTCGGTCGCATATCCCCGTCCCCATGTGGCAGGCGTCAGTCGCCAGCCGATTTCAACGCAAGGCGCAATGGAAACGGGTTGCGGGAACACCGGTCTGTTGAGGCCAACAATACCGACAAAGCGGCCGCTGCCCTTTTCCTCAACAGGCATAAAGGTGAAACCATCCGCGGCGATCTTCTCGCGCAACTTGCCGATCATCGCGAGGGTCTCTTCTGCTTTCAGACAGCGAGGGAAATAGGTCATCACCCTCGGATCAGCATTGAGTTCGGCAAAGGGTTTACCGTCATCCGGTTTCCAGCCTCGAATGACCAGACGATCTGTCTCGATACGAAAGTCGGCTCCGCGGCAGTCTTCGATCATGATGCTCTCTCAACGATCAGTTCGGATCCGAACCGAATGATTCACGTGAAACAAAAACGCGCCGGACGGGGCTTCCATCCGGCGCGTTTCGCATTTCCGTTTCACGTGAATCGTCCCTGGACGAAACCGTGACCCTCAATCAGACCACTTCAAAGGTCAGGTGTTCATGCTGTCGAAGAATTCCTGATTGCTCTTCGTCTGCCGAAGCTTGTCTAGCAGGAACTCGATCGCATCCGTCGTCCCCATCGGATTGAGGATCCGGCGCAGCACATACATCTTCTTGAGCTCCTGCGGAGCAACAAGCAGCTCTTCCTTGCGCGTACCGGAGCGCTGAATGTCGATTGCCGGGAAGACGCGCTTGTCCGCGGCCTTGCGGTCGAGGATGATTTCGGAATTGCCGGTGCCCTTGAACTCTTCGAAGATCACCTCATCCATACGAGAACCGGTATCGATGAGTGCTGTCGCGATGATCGTGAGCGAGCCGCCTTCCTCGATATTGCGCGCGGCGCCAAAGAAACGCTTCGGCCGCTGCAAGGCGTTTGCGTCCACACCACCGGTCAGCACCTTGCCGGAAGAAGGAACAACCGTGTTGTAGGCGCGCCCAAGTCGCGTGATAGAATCCAGTAGGATAACGACATCGCGACCGTGCTCGACAAGACGCTTTGCCTTTTCGATCACCATTTCCGCGACCTGGACGTGACGCGCTGCCGGCTCATCAAATGTCGACGACACGACCTCGCCATCGACCGTTCGCTGCATGTCGGTGACTTCTTCGGGACGCTCATCAATCAGCAGAACGATGAGATAGCATTCCGGATGATTGTTTGTGATGGCACGCGCGATGTTCTGCAGGAACATCGTCTTACCCGTGCGCGGCGGCGCCGTGATCAGCGCGCGCTGGCCTTTGCCGAGCGGCGCGACAAGATCGATGACGCGAGGCGACAGATCCTTGATCGTCGGATTCTCCACTTCCATCCGGAACCGTTCTTCCGGATAAAGCGGCGTCAGATTGTCGAAGTGGATCTTGTGCCGGGTCTTTTCGGGATCTTCGAAATTGATCGAATTGACCTTGAGCAGGGCGAAATACCGCTCACCGTCTTTGGGTGACCGGATCTGTCCTTCCACCGTATCGCCTGTGCGCAACGAGAACCGTCGGATTTGTGACGGCGACACGTAGATATCGTCCGGTCCAGGCAGATAGTTCGCGTCCGGGGAGCGCAAAAAGCCGAAACCGTCTTGCAAAACCTCGACCACACCCTCGCCAATAATGATGACGTCCTGGGTCGCGAGCTGCTTGAGAATCGCAAACATCAGCTCCTGCTTCCGCAGGGTACTGGCATTTTCGACTTCTAATTCCTCGGCAAAAGCGAGCAATTCGGTGGGGGATTTGGACTTGAGGTCCTGAAGTTTCATTTCCCGCATGGGCTGGATCTTGGTCCGCATTTAAGCCAGCAGAGGATGGGACACGCCGGCAAGATGAAAGCGTTATGGGGAGTTAGCAGATCTTGTCGCGGGTTTTGAACCGCCGCGTTGGCGCCTCGGTTCAAGAACGCCGGACGCCTGTCTGCATGTCGTGGGGTATCGCGAACATAATCACTTTTGGTGGCACCGACAAGGGGTCAAGCCCGTACCGGCCAATTCGTCGCAATGAAAACATGTGAGGAAGCTATTCGATAAAATATCCTTTTTAAATCAGGTATTTAAAAATCGACCGTAAAACTAGAAGGGACGCAGGATCACCAGAATAACGACCACGACCATGATCAGGGTCGGGAATTCGTTGATGATCCGATAGTAGCGCTCCGGCCGCTGATTTGCATCGGCAGCAAATTCCTTCACATGCTTGGCCAGCATACCGTGGAACCCGGAAAGAAAGAAGACAAGAAGCAGTTTGAGGTGAAACCATCCTTCGGCGAAATCCCCGAACCCCCAGGCGATGAGCAGCCCGAAGATCCAGGCCGCGATCATCGCCGGATTCATGATCGCTTTCAATAGACGGCGCTCCATCACCTTGAAGGTCTCCGAAGCCTCGGAGCCCGGATCGACCTTCGTGTGATAAACCATCAGCCTTGGCAGATAGAAAAGCCCCGCCATCCAGGCGATGACCGCCATGATGTGGAAAGCCTTGAACCAAAGTAACAGTTCACCACTCAAAACGCTGTCCCAACCTAGCTATTCTGGCCTGGATCGCTCGCCGTGCGCACGCGATTGATCATCTGCTCAACGTGAGCAACAGGGGTCTGCGGCACGATACCGTGTCCGAGATTGAAGACAAGGGGTCCCCCGCCCAATCCGTTGAGCACCTGATCGACGCCTTCATCGAGCGCGCGGCCTCCCGCAACCAGTCTCATCGGATCGAGATTGCCCTGGACCGGCGACAGAGCCTGAACGTCACGGACGAGATGAAGTGGCGCCGTCCAATCAAGGCCAACCGCATTGACCCCGGTCTCTGCGACATAGTTTTTCAGTCGTGAAACAGCGCCTTTGGGAAATCCGATAATCACCGCATCAGGCCGGACGGAGCGCACTTGCCGAACGATCCGTCGCGTCGGTTCCACGCACCAGCGCTGGAAACCGGCATCATCGAGAACGCCTGCCCACGTATCGAAGATCTGCAACGCATCGGCGCCCGCATCAAGCTGACGAACGAGATAGTCGGCGGAAGCATCGACCAGAAGGTCGATCCAGCGCTGAAACATCTCCGGATCGCTATAGGCGCCGATACGGGCCGCAGTCTGCTCGGTAGTGGTATGACCGGCCACGGAATAGCACGCCACCGTCCAGGGAGCCCCGCAAAAGCCGAGCAATGTCGTCTCCGTGGGCAGTTCCGCTCTCAGGCGCTGCATCGTCTCCATGACGGGCGAGAGATGATCGTGCGCCCTTTCGGGAACGAGTGCATCCAGCACGTCGCTTGAGAGAGGCGTGAGAACGGGGCCACGCCCTTCCTCGAAGCGAACGGGATAGCCCAGCGCATCGGGAACGACGAAAATGTCCGAGAACAGGATTGCCGCATCAAAGCCAAAGCGACGGATGGGCTGAAGGGTCACCTCAACAGCCAGATCCGTATCATAGCAGAACTTCAAAAAGTCGGGCTGCTTTGCGCGGACTTCGCGATATTCCGGGAGATAGCGTCCTGCCTGGCGCATCATCCAGACGGGGGGTGGCCAGAGCTTTTCTCCAGCCAGTACCCGCATCACGGCTCTCTCCTGTGATCGCATTCGGCTCGTCCCTTTTCCCTTAAAACGTCTAATCAATGAATCTCTTTAAGAGATCTGTTTATTTGGTTTGAGTGTGGATTGCCGTGATTATTATCCATCCACAATTATCCGATTGGTTGTTCCCATCAACAGGGTGGTTGGGGACGAATTCCCCATGGCGGTTGTGGGTCCGCCCAATTCCTTAAACGGACCTTAAGGAATTGGAGGACGTTAACGCCTTGTTAACGAATTTGGCGCTGTGCATAAAGTGCGGATGAGAAGTCGGTAACCTGGGGCCTCTTCGTAAAATCCCCGATTCCCGGAGTCGTTTCACAAAAACTATCCCGCCACCCCGTATCTGTTGATGAAATAACCGCTATGGGCATGATGGTGAGGTCCTTTTCAAAAGGAGGCAGAGTCATGCCCGCTCATTCACAGGGCCGATCATCATCTGGGGATGAAACAGTGAGCGATCCGCGTAGCTTCTTCCATTTGCACCTGATTTCGGATTCCACGGGCGAAACCCTGATGACCGTTTCGCGCGCGGCGCTCGCTCAGTACGAGAATATTCAGCCGATCGAACATGTCTATCCGCTGGTCCGCTCCGATCGCCAGCTCGATCGTGTTCTGACCGAAATCGAGGCCGCACCCGGCATCGTTCTCTATACGCTTGTTGCGGACGAACAGATCCATCGGCTAGAGCGTGTATGCCGCGATCATGGCGTTCCTTGCGTCAATATTCTCGATCCGGTTTTCGCGGTCTTCCAGTCTTATCTGAAAGTCCAGGAAACGCGACGGGTCGGTGGCCAGCACGCGCTTGATGCCGACTATTTCCGTCGCATTGATGCGCTGAACTACACGATGATGCATGATGATGGTCAGATGCCCGAAGGGCTCGACGAGGCCGATGTCGTTCTCATTGGCATCAGCCGAACCTCCAAGACGCCGACGAGCATCTATCTGGCCAATCGCGGCATCAAGGCAGCTAATTTTCCAATTGTTCCGGAAATCCCGATTACGCCGGCGCTTTTTGAGGTTCGCCGGCCTCTCGTCGTCGGCCTCGTCGCCAGCGCCGAACGGATCCTGCAGGTTCGCCAGAACCGTCTTTTGTCGCTCAATGCGATAGGACAGAACGAACGTTATGTCGATCGATCTGCTATTTCGGAAGAAATCAGCTTCATGCGCAGGCTGTGCGCCGAACATGGCTGGCCGGTGATCGATGTCACCCGCCGTTCGATCGAGGAAACGGCAGCTGCCATCATGTCGTTGATGAAGGAGCGCAAACAATTGCGCGACATACCAGGAGAGTGACGACATGAGCGAAATCGTTCTGGCGAGCGCAAGTCCGTGGCGGGCGCAGATGCTGCGTGACGCGGGCCTGGAAATTCAGGCCGAGGCAGCCGATATCGATGAGCGCGCGGTGGATGAACCATTGCGCAAGGCGAATCTGGCGCCCGAGGATATCGCCCTCGTCCTGGCGGAAGCGAAGGCGGGAGACGTTTCAAACCGCCATCCGGGAGCCCTTGTTATCGGTTCCGATCAGGTGCTGGATTTCGATGGAGAGGTTTTCGTCAAACCCGAAACGATCGAGCAAGCCCGCGCCAATCTGCTGGCCTTGCGAGGGCGTTCGCATCAGCTTCATTCTGCGGTCGTCTGCGTGCGTGACGGTATTGCGATCTGGCGCCACGTCGCCTCGGCAACCCTGACGATGCGCAACTTCTCGCCTGAATTCCTCGGTCATTATCTCACCTGGATCGGTGATGTCGCCTTGAAAAGCGTTGGCTCCTACCAGATCGAAGGTGAGGGCATCCAGCTGTTCGAGGCGATCGAAGGTGATCATTTCACTATCGTTGGCCTGCCGCTTCTCCCCCTCCTGGGGTTCCTGCGTGACGAAGGAGAAATCGAGACGTGATTTCATCTCATCATGACCAGACAGAAAAAGCACCGCGCGCGGCCGTGATCGGCTGGCCAGTGAAGCACTCACGCTCGCCAATCATCCACCGCCACTGGTTGAAGATCCATGGGATTGCGGGAAGCTATGATCTCCTGCCACTCCAGCCTGAAGCGGCGGAGAGTTTTTTCCGCACCTTCGCCGCATCCGGCCTTATCGGCGCAAATGTGACGATTCCGCACAAGGAAGCGGCTTTCGCCCTTTGCGATGAGGTCGACGAAACGGCACGGCTTGTCGGTGCGGTGAATACGCTTGTTCTGGGCGATGGCCGCCTTCAGGGCAGCAATACGGATGGCCTTGGCTTTCTGGGGTCGCTCGATTCAGGCGCGCCAGGCTGGGATGAGACCGGCCGGAACGCAGTTGTCCTTGGGGCGGGGGGCGGGGCGCGTGCCGTAGTCTGGGCATTGCTGTCGCGCGGTCTGACCGTCCACATCTTCAATCGTACCCGCAGCAGGGCGGAAGCTCTTGCCGAACGTTTCGGATCCGGTGTTCACGTCCATGACTTTTCCAAGTTGCCGGATGTCCTCGAAGGCACCACGGTTCTCGTCAATACGACTTCTCTTGGAATGGAAGGTCAACCGCCACTCGACATCGATCTCGCGCCGCTCCCGGCACGCGCAGTGGTGACCGATACCGTCTACGTACCTCTGGAAACGCCGCTTCTGGAACTTGCCCGTCATCGCGGTCTTATGACCGTTGATGGTCTGGGCATGCTGCTCCATCAGGCAGTGCCGGGATTCGAACTCTGGTTCGGTCGCCGGCCGGAGGTAACGCCCGAGCTGCGCCGCGTCGTTCTGGCCGACATGGGCCTCACGGAAGGGGATATGACCAACGGAAACGGCCCGGGGTCGCAACCATGATCGTGCTCGGTCTCACCGGATCCATCGGTATGGGAAAATCAACGACCGGCCGGCTGTTCGCCGAAGCCGGAATCCCGGTCTACGACGCCGACACCACTGTCCATGCCCTCTATGCCGGCAAGGCCGCTCCCGCGATCGAGCGGGCGTTTCCCGGAACGGTCGTGAACAGGGTCGTCGATCGCGCGGCACTGGGCGAATACGTGGTCGGGAAACCGGCAGCCCTGGCGCGGCTCGAGGCTATAATCCATCCCCTTGTACGCGAGGTGCGCGACCACTTTCTCGCAGATGCGCGGGCCAGACTATGTCCTGTCGCGGTTCTCGACATTCCGCTTCTCTTTGAAACGGGAGGGGAAGAGCACGTGGACGCGGTGGTGCTCGTCACCACGAGCGCGGAAATTCAGCGTGAACGTGTCCTCGCACGGCCGGAAATGACCCTGGAGAAATTCGACGCTATCCTGGCACGCCAGATGCCGGACGGAGAAAAGCGTCGACGATCCCATTTCATGATCGAGACAGGTCACGGACTGGAGCCGGCACGCCGTCGCGTTGCGGCGATACTGCGTGCAACAGCGGCGATGGGGGGATAAGCCGCCGCCCATCGGCCTTCTATGGTTGCAACAGTGATTCGCCGCCGCCTAGATGGCTCTTTGCGAAACGTCTATCCCAAGCCAGACCAACAGGACTTCATGATGCGTGAGATCGTGCTCGATACCGAAACGACCGGCCTCAATCCGCGTGGTGGCGACAGGCTGGTGGAAATCGGTGGCGTTGAACTGGTCAATCACATCCCGTCCGGCCAGTCCTATCATGTTTACATCAATCCCGAACGCGACATGCCGGAAGAGGCTTTCAACGTTCACGGCCTGTCGGAGGAATTTCTGCGCGACAAGCCGCTCTTTGCCGATCTGGCGCGGGATTTTGTGGACTATGTCGGTGATGCGACGCTCGTCATTCACAACGCCGCCTTCGACATGGGCTTCATCAACATGGAGCTGCAGCGTTTCGGCCTTCCGCCGATCGGCAACGAACAGGTGCTGGATACGTTGCAGCTGGCCCGGCGCCGTCATCCCGCCGGCCCGAATTCGCTTGATGCGCTGTGTTCGCGCTACGGCATAGACAACAGCCGCCGCACCAAGCACGGCGCGCTTCTCGATGCGGAGCTGCTGGCGGAAGTCTATATCGAGCTGATTGGCGGCAAGCAGTCCTCGCTCGGACTGATGACAATCAACGAGGAAGAGGATCACGGCACGGGCGGACCGGCCATCCGGCATTCGATCAAGCCGCGTCCGACGCCACTACCCTCGCGGTTGAGCGAAGCCGAGATTTCAGCGCATGCGAAATTCGTCGCCAAGATCGGCGACGAGGCTGTGTGGCGCCAATATATCGAGATCGACGAGCTGTCGTAGCGCACGCCAGAAGAGGCGCGTCCGGGACGACTACAACATCGATGGCAGAACGCGGTCGGGGGGCCTGTGGCCGTCCATGAAGGTGCGAATATTGATGATCACCTTCTCGCCCATGTCGATGCGGCCTTCGATGGTGGCCGATCCCATGTGCGGAAGCAGCAGGACGCGTTCGGATTTCAGGAGCTTCGGATTGACCGCCGGCTCGTGTTCGAAAACGTCGAGACCGGCTCCGGCCAGTTCTCCCGCTTCGACCATCCGCGTGAGTGCGGCCTCATCGATCACCTCGCCACGCGCGGTGTTGACCAGATAGGCTTCAGGCTTCATCAGCTTGAGCCGTCGGGCTGAAAGCAGGTGGTAAGTTGCCGGGGTATGCGGGCAATGGACGGAAATCACGTCCATCCGGGCCAGCATCTGGTCAAGGCTTTCCCAATAGGTCGCCTCCAGCGTATCCTCGATCTTGGCGGGCACGCGGCGGCGATTGTGATAATGGATCGACATCCCGAAGGCCTTGGCGCGCCGCGCCACCGCCTGACCGATTCGACCCATGCCGACAATACCGAGGCGCTTGCCCCAGATTCGCCGTCCCAGCATCCAGGTCGGCGACCAGCCGTGCCATTCGTTGTTTTCCAGGATCTTGATACCTTCGGCGATCCTGCGCGGCACGGCGAGGATCAGCGCCATCGTCATGTCGGCGGTATCTTCGGTAAGCACACCGGGGGTGTTCGTCACCGTGATGCCGCGATTGTTGGCTGCATTCACGTCGATATTGTCGACGCCATTGCCAAAGTTGGCGATCAGCCGAAGATTGGGACCCGCCTGGGAGAGAACGGCCGCGTCTATCCTGTCCGTCACGGTCGGCACCAGAACGTCGGCGGTTTTCACCGCTTCGACGAGTTCGGCCTGGCTCATGGGCCTGTCGCCGTCATTGAGACGGGTGTCGAACAATTCGCGCATGCGCGTCTCTACGACATCCGGCAAGGTCCGGGTAACCACGACAAGGGGTTTCTTGATGGGCATTTCGGTCCTCGCCTAGACCAGTTCGTTGAGGGGTCCTTAACCGTAATCGACGCATTCTGTCGCCAACCGGTACCGGCTGAAGCTTGTTGTTTCCATACCAGATGGTCCGGAAGAAACAAGCCGAACCGGTCAAAGCCGCAACCCGACGCGCAATAAATTCTGCTCGCCACGTGCCCGCTCCTTGACCCTGCGGGATTCGGGTTAGACCGTAGCGCCCCCAGGCGGGTGGCTTCAAGCTGAACAATGAGCCCGGAGCTTCTTGTTAGACTCATGGATCACGGACGTCGCAGCCACATGTACCGAAACCGCACGAAGTCGATTTCGTTGCGCACCATCGCGCATGCCCTTCTTGCGCTCACACTCCTGACTTGGGTTACGGTCGGGCCTGGAGGGGGGGCTTTCGCGCAAGGTACGTCGGAAGGTGCGAGTGGCCTTCCGGTGCCACGCTTCGTCAGCCTCAAGTCCGACCGCGTGAATGTCCGTCGCGGACCAGGGCGCGATCACGAAGTGGTTTGGACCTTCGTTCGCGCCGGCTTGCCGGTTGAGATCGTTCAGGAATTCGAAAACTGGCGACGCATCCGCGATTGGGAAGGCAGCGAGGGCTGGGTATTCCACTCGCTCTTGTCCGGCCGTCGCACGGCGCTGGTGAAGCCCTGGGACAAGTCGGGAACCGTGCCACTTCGTTCCGGGCCCGATTCCAACGCGGCAATCGTCGGGGAACTGGAGCCGAACGTGCTTGCGTCGGTCTCGGAATGCGGCAAGGGGTTCTGCCGGATATCCGGCAAGGACTGGGCCGGCTGGGTCGATCAGACCCTGCTTTTCGGTGTCTATCCCGATGAGACCTTCAACTGATCGGCCATCGGGTTTTTGTTTTCCGAAAAGCGCCGGACGCGCCAATGCGCGTCCGGAATAACAGGCGCGGGACGCGCCCCGGGATGCATCATTCTGCCGCAGCGTTCTCCGCGGCTTCCTCCTGCGCCTGCAACTCTCGAAGCCGTGGCATGGAAATGATGTTGTAGCCGCTGTCGACGAAGTGGATTTCGCCGGTCACTCCGGATGAAAGGCCCGACAGCAGGTAGACGGCCGAGCCGCCGACCTCATCGATCGTCACCGTGCGCTTCAGTGGCGAGTTTTCGCGCTGATAGTTGAACATCAGCCGGGCATCGGAAACGCCGGCGCCAGCCAGCGTACGCACGGGACCGGCCGAGATCGCGTTGACGCGGATTTTCTGAGAGCCGTAATCGACCGCAAGATAACGCACCGAGGATTCCAGCGCCGCCTTGGCGACGCCCATGACGTTGTAGTTCGGCATGACCCGGGTCGAGCCGCCATAGGTCAGCGTCAGGATCGAGCCGCCATTGGGCATCAGCTCCGCGGCGAGGCGGGTGATTTCGGTGAATGAGAAGCAGGAGATCACCATCGTGCGCGAGAAATTCTCGCGGCTGGTGTCCGCGTAGCGCCCCTTCAGCTCGCTCTTGTCGGAAAAGGCGATGGCATGAACGAGAAAGTCGATGCCGCCCCAGGTTTCCTTCAAGGTTGAGAACACGCCCTTGACGGATGCGATGTCCTCCACGTCGCACGGGATAAGGAGATCTGAACCGACCGATGCCGCAAGTGGCTTCACACGCCGTCCGAAAGCTTCTCCCTGATATGTAAATGCCAGTTCCGCACCCTGCTCCGCCAGCGCCTTGGCGACACCCCATGCGATCGAGTGATCGTTGGCGACACCCATGACAAGGCCGCGTTTGCCCTCCATCAAACCGGTCATGCGACTCTCCTTATTTCGCTGCAAAGGGACGCCGCGCGGTCAGAAACTCTGACTGCCGGTTTCCAGAATTTTGTCGATGCGACCGGTCTCAACGGTCATTAGCCGCAATTTTTACGGTTGGCGGTTCAATTCCCCACTCAAACGCCCAATCGCTTGAAAACGACGGAAGCATTCGTGCCGCCAAACCCGAACCCGTTCGAGAGGACGCAGTCGATCCTGGCGTTGTCGATGCGATCGCGCACGATCGGCATGTCTGCGAAGGCCGGATCGAGTTCCTCGATATTCGCCGATTTGGCGATGAAATTGTTGTTCATCATCAAGATCGAGTAGATCGCTTCCTGCACGCCGGCAGCGCCCAGCGAATGGCCGGTGAGCGACTTTGTCGCCGAGATTGGCGGAATCTTGTCGCCAAAGACATCTCGGATCGCCTCGATTTCCTTCGCATCGCCGATCGGTGTGGAGGTGGCGTGAGGGTTTATGTAGTCGACGGGGCAATCGACGGTGGAAAGCGCGAGCTTCATGCAGCGCGCAGCCCCTTCGCCCGACGGTGCGACCATGTCGTAGCCGTCCGAAGTTGCGCCATAGCCGGCGACTTCGGCATAGATCTTGGCGCCACGCGCCTTGGCGTGCTCGTATTCCTCCAGCACGAGAACGCCGGCACCGCCCGCGATGACGAAGCCGTCGCGATTGGCGTCGTAGGCGCGCGAAGCGATCTGCGGTGTGTCGTTGTACTTGGAGGACATCGCGCCCATGGCGTCGAAGAGCACCGAAAGCGTCCAGTCGAGTTCCTCGCCGCCGCCGGCGAACATCACGTCTTGCTTGCCCCACTGAATGAGCTCTGCGGCGTTGCCGATACAGATGTTGGTGGTCGCGCAGGCGGCAGAGATCGAATAGTTCACGCCATGGATCTTGAACGGCGTGGCGAGCGTCGCGGAGTTGGTCGAAGACATGGCCTTGGGCACGGCGGTCGGCCCGATGCGGCGCGGTCCCTTGTCGCGGGCAATATCGGCCGCCTCGACGATTGCCCTCGTCGAAGGACCGCCGGATCCCATGATCAGGCCGGTACGTTCGTGGCTGATCTCGCTCTCTTCCAGACCGCTGTCGGCGATCGCCTGCTGCATGGCGATGTAGTTCCACGCGGCACCCGTACCCATGAAGCGGATGGTGCGACGGTCAAGGACATCGGCCGGATCAAGCTTCGGGTCCCCATGGACCTGGCAGCGGAAACCGATCCTCTCGTAGTCCTCGGCGAATACGATGCCGGACTTGGCGTCGTGAAGGCTCGCCAGAACGTCCTGCGTCGTATTGCCTATCGACGATACAATGCCCATTCCGGTGACGACCACACGCCTCATGGCGGTCTCCTCGATCCTGTTTCGCTTGTACCCGACGATCGACCGGGGTTACCGGCGGCCGGAAGCTGTCATTAAAGCGATGATTATCGTGCCGAGGCGTCCTGTGACCCCTCGGGCTGATTTTACGCGGATATGGTTACGCAGACCGAAACACTGCGCCCACCGGTATGGCGGCGCGGCGTCGCGGAAGTGTCAGCTCTGGAACAGGCCGACCTTCAGGTTCGTGGCGCGATAGATTTCCTCGCCGTCCGCCTTCAGCCAGCCATCGGCGATGCCTAGAACGAGCTTCGAGCGCATCACCCGCTTGAGATCGACACCATATTCGATCTCTTTGACGTCCGGGGTGACCATGCCGGAGAACTTGACCTCGCCGACCGCGAGCGCCCGCCCCCGGCCCGAGGAGCCGAGCCAGCCGAGGTAAAATCCGACCATCTGCCACAGTGCATCGAGGCCAAGACAGCCAGGCATCACCGGATCGCCCTTGAAGTGGCACGGGAAGAACCAGAGGTCGGGCTTGATCTCCAGGGTCGCGCGCACCATGCCCTTGCCGTAGGCGCCTGCCTCTTCGGCGATTTCGGTTATCTTGTCGAACATGAGCATGGGAGGCAGCGGCAATTGCGCGTTGCCCGCGCCAAACAGTTCGCCGCGCCCGCAGGCGAGTAGATCTTCGTAGTTGTAGCTAGAGGCGCGTTCCTGCATTCCGATCCCGCACTGTTCTGCCGAGGGATTCCTGCCTGAATGTGCTCCATCTTGACGCACCTTGAGGCGGATTTCACCATCGTTCGTTTTTTGATGGCGCCTTCCTATCACAGGAGTATCTGCTTCGAAAGGGCAAGGGACATAACGATTTCGAACGAATTCGTGGGAGGGAGGCCATCGGGACTGTGCCGGTAGTGGGGCTTCATGCTGTCCGGTTGTCGTCAGCTCTGTCAAATCAGTCTGGTTGCGCTAAAGCTTCGGATTTCCTATTATCTAGACAAATGTGAAGCTGATGGTTGAAGTGGTTCCGCATCCGAACGGATGATTGATCGCTTCGACGGATAACCCAGGGATGCGGTTCGCGAAGTCGGAGATTTTCGAAAAATATCTCCGTCATAAAGACCTCAGCGGGCAAGTTCGAAAGTCATCGGCGCGAAATACCGGAGATGGGGCGTAAAACTCCCGATAAACGTCTTTCTTCGGCGAATTGGTGGTGCAGCTTGCACGCTTATCGTGCTGGCGCCCCCGCGAAGTGTGGCAACCTGCGCGTGATGCCACCTTGTCCAAGGGCAGCTCTGTAAAAGTCATGGCCGACCAGCATATTCATATTCATTCTCCGCAATCGCGCAACGGTGTGCGCGACATGCTGCGCGATGCCGGCCTGCGGCCGACGCGCCAGCGGTTGGCGCTTGCCGAGCTTCTGTTTTCGAAGGGAAACCGTCATATTTCGGCGGAGCTCCTCCACGAGGAAGCCGTTATCGCGCGCGTTCCCGTTTCGCTCGCGACCGTCTACAACACCCTGCACCAGTTCACCGAGGCAGGCATGTTGCGCGAGGTCGCGGTCGAAGGCACCAAGACCTATTTCGATACCAATGTCAGCGACCATCATCACTTCTTCATCGAAGGAGAGAACCGGGTCGTCGACATTCCGGGCGCGAATGTGACGGTGGACGATCTTCCCCCGCCGCCCGCCGGCATGGAGATCGTTCGGGTCGACGTGGTCGTGCGTCTGCGGCGCAGCGAATAGCAATAGACGCGGCAACCTGTCGCGGATTTGTGCCGTCTTTGAAGCGAAAAACTTGTGAATCTTCTGCGGCTCGCGGATGCTATCTGCTCACGCCGCAATCATGAATTAGCGCGCGGCCGCAACCGTTTGATGCGTTGGTCTCGTGCTCGTTCGGGAGGCGTGGCCGTTTCGCTCTTGATGGCTGGCGCGTCACACCCGTTTATCCGGTGACTTGCACAAATCCGCGATGATGCATCGTCCGCAATCCGGCGTGCGCGCCTTGCAGACGTACCGGCCATGCAGGATCAGCCAGTGGTGAGCATGGAGACGGTAGGCGTCGGGAATGATCTTCTCGAGCGCCAATTCAACTTCAAGCGGCGTCTTGCCCGGAGCGATGCCAAGGCGATTGCCGATCCGCAACAAATGCGTATCCACTGCGATGGTCGGTTCGCCAAAAGCGATGTTCAATACGACATTCGCCGTCTTTCGGCCCACGCCAGGCAAACGCTCCAGCGCTTCGCGTGACCGTGGAACCTCGCTGCCATACTCGGAAATCAGCATTTCAGAGAGCGCGACCACGTTCTTCGCCTTGTTGCGGAACAACCCGATCGTCTTGATCGCCTCGCGAACCTTGTCTTCGCCGAGCGCCACCATCTTTTCCGGGGTGTCGGCCATGGCAAAGAGACCCCGTGTGGCCTTGTTCACGCCCGCATCGGTCGCCTGAGCCGAAAGCACCACGGCCACCAGAAGTGTATAGGGATTAACGTATTCCAGCTCGCCCTTCGGTTCCGGCTCACGTTCGCGGAACCGCTCGAAGATCGCCGTGATCTCGTCTCTCGTATATTTGGGCGCCCTGGTGCGCCTGCGTGCCGCCGCCGGTTTTGCGGGGGCCTTTTTCGCCCCGGATACGGCCTCGGCCGCTAAGAGTTTCGACGTTGTCTTGGTTCTGGCCATTTGTCTTCTATACTGAAGCTCCATGAGTGACGCCAATACGAAAACACAGGATCTGGGATCCGATGCAACGGGCGGACCGAGGGGAGCGCCCGATCCATTCTTTTCGGCTGTGCTCACGCCGTACCGTTCACTCGGCCCTCGCGGATTTCTGGTGCTGATGCTGGTCCTCGTCGGTATTTCGTTCACCGCGGGACTGTTCTGCATCGCCATCGGCGCTTGGCCGGTATTCGGCTTCTTCGGGCTCGACGTGGCGCTCGTCTGGTTTGCCTTTCGCCAAAACTATCGCGATGCGCGAGCTTTTGAAGAGATCCATGTTTCCATTGAGGAGGTTGTCCTGCGCAAGGTCTCGTCACGCGGGGAGGTTCAACTCTATCGGTTCAATCCGGCGTGGGTTCGCATCGAAGTGACGCGGATCGAGGACGAGGGCGTGACGGGTTTGCGGCTTCGTTCCCATGGTCGCGCGGTGGCGGTCGGCGAGTTCCTCAACCCCGCCGATCGCGAGGATTTCAGCCGAGCGCTTGGGAGCGCGTTTGCCTCTGCACGCAGGGGCGGTCCCGCGGCTGGATCCGCATAGGCTGTGATTCAAGGCGCAAACCTGGCGCTAAGCTGTGGAGGAACGACCCTCTTGTCACCGCTCTCCTGCGGTTTCGTGCTAATTTCCGCAAACAGTGACGCGGCCGGATGAGCCGCGCTTTCCCCATTTCAATTTCAGGAGCAGGAATGCAGGTCGGCATCGACATTGGCATGACGTCACAAGGGACGCCGGCCATGTTCGATCTGGAGGAACTGCTGGCGACCCGTCTCCTCGTCCAGGGCAATTCCGGCTCGGGCAAATCCCATCTTCTGCGCCGGATCCTTGAACAGAGTGCGCAATGGGTGCAGCAGGCCGTGATCGATCCGGAAGGCGACTTCGTCACGCTCGCCGACAAGTTCGGTCACGTGGTGGTGGACGCGCAAGGGACGAGCGAGAGCGACCTCGCCCGCATCGCGGGACGGGTGCGCCAGCATCGCGTCTCCGTCGTTCTCAATCTTGAAGGGCTCGATGCCGACATCCAGATGAAGGCGGCCGCAGCCTTCATGAACGGTCTCTTCGATGCCGAGCGCGATCTTTGGTATCCGATGCTGGTCGTCGTCGACGAGGCTCAGCTTTTCGCGCCGTCGGGTGGCGGAGAGGTTTCCGACGAGGCTCGCCGCATCTCGCTGGGCGCAATGACGAACCTGATGTGCCGCGGTCGAAAGCGCGGTCTCGCCGGCATCATCGCCACCCAGCGCCTCGCAAAGCTTGCCAAGAACGTCGCCGCCGAGGCTGCCAATTTTCTGATGGGGCGCACCTTTCTCGATATCGACATGCAGCGCGCTGCCGACCTGCTCGGTATGGAGCGCCGTCAGGCGGAGGCCTTCCGCAACCTGGAACGCGGCCACTTCATCGCGCTCGGTTCCGCCATTACCCGCCGTGCCGTTACGGTCACGATTGGCTCGGTCGAAACCGCAGCCCGCGGTGGAAGCTTCAAGTTGATGCCGCTTCCGGATCAGCCGCCGGAAGATGCGCGCGATCTGATCTTCACGCGCGGTGCCGATGAGCCGGTGGAATATCATCGCCCGGTCGTGCGCAAGCCGGCTCCCGTACCTGCGCCAGATCTTCTGACCCAGCTCGCCGAGGCTCGCGTTTCGGCCAACGAACAGGCCGAAGCCGCCAGCCCCGCGATGGACAAGGCGGAGCGCGAAGCTGCAATCGACGGCATTCTTCATGACATTCTGAACGATCCGGAAGCCGGTTTCCGTTCGGTTTCCGTCCTCTATCAGGATTTCCAGGTGCGCATGCGCATCGCCCGGCTGGGCGCGCCGATGGATCTTCCGACATTTCGTCAGCGCCTTGCGGTGGCCCGCGCCGGCGTCGGTATGGAGGACGAGAGGACGCCGGATTGGGAACACGCCATCGATTTGTCCCGCAGCCTGCCGGACGACATGCAGGGGGTGTTCCTCGTCCTTGCGCGTGCGGCGATGGCGGGTGACCCCTGTCCGGGGGATGCGGAAATCGCGCGGATCTACGGAACACGATCCACCGGCCGCGCGCGACGCCTGATCGCCTATATGGAAGAACGCGACTTCATTGTCGTCAGCACGGACTTTTCCGGCAATCGTCAGATCGCCATCCCGGAATTCGGCTGGCGCACGGCGGCGGGCGATCCAAATGCCGTGACCGCCGAAGCTCAGGCAGATCATGCCTGATCGATCATCGCCGCCTGCGCAAGAAACGGGTGGTTTGCCTGTCATCGGGCGCTTACCTTCTCCCACCAGAAACCGCCCATACACATGTCGGATCCAGGGGAGACGAGCACCATGACCGTGGCAATGGACATGCCGAGCATGGCCGACACGAAATCTCTTTCGCGCGAAATGGGCGGTGACTACGCGACTGTTCGTGCCGTGTTGGAGTTCATAACGGAACGTTGGCGCGATCAGCCCTCCCTTGAGGAAATCGCGGATCGCATAGGCATGTCGCCCATGCATCTCCAGCGCGTCTTCCATCGTTGGGCCGGACTCACGCCGAAACAATTCCTGCAGGCGTTAACGCTTGACCACGCGCGCGAGCTCCTGCGCGATTCAGCCTCCGTCCTGGATACGACATTCGAGGTCGGCCTTTCCGGCCCTGCCCGGCTGCACGATCTTTTCGTTGTTCACGAGGCGATGACGCCCGGTGCCTACCGTGCCGGTGGGCGCGGTCTCATCATCCGCTGGGGCTTCCACCCGTCACCCTTCGGGCTTGCTCTCGTGATGGTCACCGAGCACGGTCTTGCAGGTCTTGCCTTCTCCGATCCCGGTGAGGAGGCAGCGGCGCTCGACGACATGACGCGTCGCTGGCGGCAGGCGGATTATGTGGAAGATCGGGCGGCGATCGAACCCTATTGCGCCCGCATCTTCGATCCGGCGCGCTGGTCGCCCGAAACACCGTTGCGCATCGTTCTCATCGGAACCGATTTTGAAGTTCGCGTGTGGGAAACCCTTCTGGCAATCCCGCTTGGACGCGCGACCACCTATTCCGACATCGCAGCGCACATCGGAAAGCCGTCAGCGGCACGGGCTGTCGGAACGGCTGTTGGCAAGAACCCGGTTTCCTTCGTCGTCCCCTGTCATCGCGTTCTCGGCAAGACCGGATCGCTTTGCGGCTATCACTGGGGGCTGACCCGCAAACGCGCGATCCTCGGCTGGGAGGCAGGGGTAACCGCGACAGCGACCGCGTGAAGCGGTGGAGCCTCACCCTTGCAGGCTTGCGTTGGGGCGCGCCTATTGCGGTGGCGTACCGTTGAGCGCCAGAACGTCGCCGGCAAGATAGAGCGAACCGCAGATGAGAATGCGCGGGGGTACATCGCCGGCCGAAAGCTCGCTGACCCGATCAAGCGCGGCATAGAGATCCGGCTTCGGTTCCGCGATCAGGCCGGCCTGGCTTACAAGATCAGCCAGTTCTTCCGGGGTACGGCCGGCATCGGAGGCGTGAATCGGGACCGTCAGCACATAATGCGCGAGCCCCTCGAAGGCGTGAAAGAAGCCAACCGGGTCTTTGGTCGTCAGCATGCCGGCGACGAGATAGAGGGGCCGGTCGACCTTGTCGCCAAGCTCCGCCATGGCGGCGGATATGACTGTTCCCGCTCCCGGATTGTGCCCGCCATCGAGCCAGATCTCGGCCCCTTCCGGGACATGGTTCATGATCTCTCCGGCGTGGACGCGCTGCATTCGCGCTGGCCATGACACGTTGAGAAGTCCGGATTCCGTGGCTTCCGTGCCGGGCCAGATACCGGCTGCCCGCAGCGCGGCGATTGCAGTTCCGGCATTCGTGAACTGGTGGTGGCCGACAAGGCGTGGTTTCGGCAGGTCGAGCAAACCGTCTTCGTCCTGATAGACGAGCCGGCCGTGTTCCTCATGCGCCATCCAGTCCTGGCCACCGATCTTGAGCGGGGCACCGACGCGCGCCGCCTGGCGTTCGATTACGGCGCGAACCGCGTCTTCCTGGGGCGCGATCACGCCAGGAGCGCCGCGCTTTAGGATGCCGGCCTTCTCGAAGGCGATTTCCTCGATCCTGTTGCCCAGGAAACGCTCGTGATCAAGCGAAACCGATGTGATCACCGAGGCGAGCGGAGCGTCGATGACATTCGTCGCGTCAAGTCGGCCACCGAGCCCGACTTCCAGAAGCAGGATGTCGGCCGGGTGGCTCGAGAAGAGCTGCATGGCGACGGCCGTCGAGATTTCAAAGAATGTGATCGGCTCACCGGCGTTGATCTGCTCGACCGTTCGCAGCGCCTCGCACAGAACCCCGTCGTCGACGATCTGGCCTCCGCCTTCACGACCGAGCCGGATACGCTCGTGGAAGCGCACCAGATGCGGAGAGGTATAGACGTGAACGCGTTTTCCGTCCGCTTCCAGCATCGCGCGCATGAAAGCTGTGGTCGAACCCTTGCCATTGGTGCCGGCGACATGGATGACCGGCGGCAGGTGACGTTCCGGATTACCGAGCGCATCGAGCAGCCGCTGCATGCGGCCAAGCGACAGGTCGATCTCCTTGGGATGGAGACCAAGCAGGCGCTCCAGTATGGGCGTACTGTGATCCATCGGCGGATCTTCGCAATTTCTCGAGTGAAAGGAGACGCAGGCTCGGTCAGGCCTCTTCGGCGGCTTTTTCCCCGGCGGGTGCGTTGTCCGTTGTCTCCGCATCCTGCGGTTCCGGTTCGAGCACCTTGGTAATTACCGGCTCGCTCATCAGCAGCGAACAGATCCGCGCGACCGTTTCGGGCAATTCGTGGCGATGGACGACCATATCGACCATGCCATGCTCCAGAAGGTATTCTGAGCGTTGGAAGCCTTCGGGAAGCTTCTCGCGGATGATCTGTTCGATGACGCGCGGTCCCGCAAAGCCGATCAGAGCGCCCGGCTCCGCAATGTGGATGTCGCCGAGCATCGCGTACGATGCGGTGACGCCGCCCGTCGTGGGATTTGTCAGCACGACGATATAGGGAAGTCCGGCTTCCTTCAGGAGCCGGATCGCGGCGGTCGTGCGCGGCATCTGCATCAGCGACAGGATGCCTTCCTGCATGCGCGCCCCGCCCGAGGCCGCAAACAGCACGAAGGGCGTGCCGGCCTTGCGCGCGTGATCGAGCCCGGCGATGATCGCCTCGCCTGCCGCCATTCCAAGCGAACCGCCGATAAAGGCAAAATCCTGAACGGCCGCGGTAATCTTCGTTCCCTTCACCGCACCGCTTGCCACGATCACGGCGTCATCCAGGCCGGTCTTGACCTTTGCATCCTTGAGACGGTCGGTGTAGCGCCGCTCGTCCCGAAATTTCAGCGGATCAACCGTGACCTCGGGGGTCTCCAACATCTCGAACGCGCCATCGTCGAAGAAGAACTCAAGTCGCTTGCGCGACGAGATGCGCATGTGGCAGCCGGAGCTCGGCACCACCCACTGATTCTGCTCCAGATCGCGGTGGAACACCATCTCGCCCGTCTCCGGGCATTTGATCCAGAGGTTTTCCGGGGTATCCCGCTTTTGCAGGAAGCTCTGGATTTTCGGTCGGACGACGTTGTTGATCCAGTTCACGGGTCGGGTTCCGGTATCTGTTTAAACCGATGGATTGCCTGTCAGCCGCTATTCGGCGGCTTGGGATCGCGCGGCGCGCACGCCGCGAGCGAGATCGGCAACCAGCTGTGTGACGGCTGAAACCGTCGTTTCTGTGGCGCGGTTTTCCGCGTCGAGGCTCGCGCGCACTGCGTTCACGATCGCCGAGCCGACGACCACGCCATCCGCGTTGCGACCGATTTCGCTGGCCTGCGCGGCTGATTTGACACCGAAACCGACAGCAACGGGGAGTTTAGTATGTCCCTTGATCCGTGTCACCGCTTCCGCCACCCGATGCGCATCGGGTGTTGCTGTGCCGGTGATCCCGGTGATGGAGACGTAATAGACGAAACCGGAGGTGTTGGCGAGAACGGCGGGAAGCCGGTGGTCGTCAGTGGTGGGTGTCGCGAGCCGGATGAAGTTGATCCCGGCCTTGATCGCCGGAATGCAGAGTTCCTCGTCCTCTTCCGGCGGCAGATCCACGATGATCAGGCCGTCCACGCCAGCTTCGCGCGCATCCTTCAGGAAGGCGTCGTTGCCATACGCATATATGGGATTGTAGTAGCCCATCAGAACGATTGGCGTCTCCACGTCGTTTTCGCGGAAGGAGCGCACCATGGCGAGTGTCTTCTTCATGGTCTGGCCGGCGGCCAGTGCGCGCTGAGAGGCGAGTTGGATCGTCGGGCCCTCCGCCATCGGATCGGAGAACGGCATGCCAAGTTCGATGACGTCCGCACCGGCGTCCGGCAAGGACTTCAGGATCGCCAGCGACGTGTCGAAATCGGGGTCACCCGCCGTGATGAAAGTCACCAGGGCCGGCCGACCTTCCTTGGCACAGGCTGCAAAGCGGTGGTCAATCCGGGTCCCGTCTGTCGGGCTCATTGGCAAAGTCCCATCATCCTACCGGCGCACGGGCAATATGCCCGACGCCACGATCAGACAGAGGATGTAGGGGCGGCGGTGTCCCTCTGTCAATGCGCCGCGTCGGTCGCGGCGCCGCCGGGGGGGGCCGGAATGGAGGTCAGAGGTCGCCGAAGCCGGACCTCAGGGCGACGCGCATGACATCGCCGCGATTGATGCCGCGCCGTGCAAGTTCGTCGTCCGACATCATGGAAAACTTGTGATAGGTGGCGTTCGCACGTCCGGCACGCTGGATATCGTCGAACACGCCGAGAACGGAGCCAAGGAAGGAGCGGAAAACCATTTTGGAATTCTCCTTGTTTTTCGGAGGTTTCTGATCCCGATATCGCCCTTTGTGCAGCGCACAACAATCAGGTAATGAGCATGGGTGCCGTGTGTCTTCCGCATGGCTCGGCAATCGCGCCGGCCGGAACCACGCGCGAGGATCGCACGCCGGATCGTTTCATGGCCTGGCGGAAGTGGAGTCGCGGGTCTTTCGGCTGTTGCCCATCCAGCCGTGACCCATTCTAGTCGGCCTCGACGCTCCAGAAGGCGCACGCTTCGTCGCCAAGCGACGCTAGAACCTGGTCAAAGCGCTGCTCGTCCACGAAACGGCGCAGCGCGCTGGAAACGGCGCGGATGCTGCCGTGCGGGGCGAAATTGTGGTGGCGGCGCAGGCCGGCCACCTCCTCTTCCAGCACCGATCGCTCGGCATAGGCGACGGGCGGCACCGAGATATCCCATCCCTCGACGAACAGCGCGCGCAGAACCGCCGGCAGCGTGTCGGCAAAGCGCAGCCCCTCCTCCACGTTGAGGCGGCGGCGGAATGTCCGCAACACGCCTTCCACGACCGTATAGGTCTGGTTGCGGGTGGTCAGGTCCAGCGCGTCGCGGGCCCCCTCGATGAACCGTTCGAACACGGGCCCTGCGCGCTGGTAGTCGTTCGGCATTGGCACGGCAGCGGTCTTCTTCTGTGAGGTCGCCGTGCGGGTTCCGGATGCGGTCCGGCCGCGACGGCGATCCGCGCTCAGATGTCGTATCCGAGAATCTTGCCGACGGTGAAGACATCCTTGTCGCCACGGCCGCACAGGTTCATGACGATGATCTTGTCCTTGTCCATCTTCGGCGCGAGTTTGATCACCTGGGCCAGCGCATGCGCCGGCTCCAGCGCCGGGATGATGCCTTCCACACGGGTCAGCATCTGGAACGCGTCGAGCGCCTCGTTGTCCATGATCGGCACGTATGTCACGCGGCCGATATCGTTGAGCCAGGAATGCTCTGGCCCGATGCCGGGATAGTCGAGGCCGGCCGATATCGAATGGCCTTCGTAGATCTGGCCGTCGTCGTCCTGCAGCAGATAGGTGCGGTTACCGTGCAGAACGCCGGGCCGGCCGGCATTGAGCGAGGCACAATGCTCGTCACCCTCGAGGCCAAGCCCGCCCGCCTCGACACCCCACATCTGCACGTCCGGGTCGTCCAGGAAGGGATGGAACAGGCCGATTGCATTCGATCCGCCGCCGACAGCGGCAACGAGCGCGTCCGGCAGCCGGCCTTCGGCCTCCATGATCTGCTCGCGCGTTTCGCGACCAATCACCGACTGGAAATCGCGCACCATCTCCGGATAGGGGTGCGGTCCGGCAGCTGTTCCGATGAGATAGTAGGTGTCGTCGACATTGGTCACCCAGTCGCGCAGCGCCTCGTTCATCGCGTCCTTCAGCGTTCCGGCACCGGCGGTGACCGGGATCACCTCCGCGCCCAGCAGCTTCATGCGGAAGACGTTGGGCGCCTGCCGCTCCACGTCCGTCGCCCCCATGTAGACCACGCAGGGAAGTCCGAAGCGCGCGCACACCGTGGCGGTCGCCACGCCGTGCTGGCCGGCGCCCGTTTCCGCGATGATGCGGGTCTTGCCCATGCGCTTGGCAAGCAGGATCTGGCCGAGGCAATTGTTGATCTTGTGCGAGCCGGTGTGGTTCAGCTCGTCGCGCTTGAAGTAGATCTTTGCGCCGCCTAGCTGCTCCGTGAGACGTTCCGCGAAATAGAGCGGGCTCGGCCGGCCGGTGTAATAAGTGTTGAGGTTTTCCAGCTCCGCCGCATAGGCCGGATCCGCCTTGGCCGCCTCGTAGGCCGCTTCCAGTTCCAGGATCAGCGGCATCAGGGTTTCGGCGACGAAGCGTCCACCGAAAATGCCGAAATGACCGGTATCGTCCGGTCCGGAACGCAATGTGTTCGGCTTCTGGCTCACTTCGCCTGTCCTCGTTCTAGATCAAATGCGCGTACGGTTTCGATGAATCTGCGGATCAGCGCCGGGTCCTTGACGCCCCGCGTAGCTTCGATGCCGGAAGAGACATCGACGGCGCGCGCGCCCGTGGTGTCCAGGGCCTCGGCGACATTTCCGGCATCCAGCCCTCCGGAAAGCATGAAGGGTGTATGGAGGTCAAGGCCTTCCAGAAGGCGCCAGTCGAAGCGTTTGCCCGAACCGCCGGGAACCGTGGCGTCCCTGGGAGGTTTGCTGTCGAAGAGGATCCGGTCGGCGATGCCAGCATAGTCTGAAATCGCCTCCAGGTCGCCGCGTTCGCGGATGCCGAATGCCTTCATGACCGGCGTTGCGAAACGAGTCCGGATTTCGCGCAAGCGTCCCGGCGTTTCGGACCCGTGCAGTTGCAGCCAGTCGGGCGCGGCCTTCTCCATGATTTGCGAGAGAAATTCGTCGTCGGCATCGACTGTCAGCGCCACGATCTCCGCCCTCCCGCGCGCGATCGCGGCCAATTTTGACGCGGCCTCGAAAGACACGTGACGCGGGCTCTTTGCAAAAAACACGAGCCCGACCATGTCGGCCCCGGCTTCAAGGGCGGTGTTCATCGTGTCGGGCGTTGAAAGACCGCAGATCTTGACGAGGGTGGGCATGGCCGGTTGCCGACTGGGAGATTGTTGAACAAGAAAGATGGAGCGCATCATCCCGGCCGCGCGGCTTTTGGGAATGCCGAAGTACGGCCGGAACGACACATGAGATCGACGCAGGTGATTTCGTACCCTACGTCACATTGTAAGCTGCCACAGCCGCCATGTTGACGATGTCGCTGTCCTTCGACGACATCGACACGATCTGCACCGGCTTGTCGAGTCCGACGAGAAGCGGGCCGATCACGGTGGAGCCGCCCAGTTCCTGAAGCATCTTGGTGGAGATGGAAGCGGCGTGGAATGCCGGCATGATCAGAACATTGGCCGGCCCTGAAAGGCGACAGAACGGATAGGCGGCCATGGCGTCCATGTTGAGCGCCACATCCGCGGCCATTTCGCCGTCATATTCGAAATCGACCCGGCGCTTGTCGAGGATCGCGACTGCCTCGATCACGCGTTCCGCGCGCTCGCTGGCAGGATGGCCGAAGGTGGAAAAGGCGAGCATGGCGACACGCGGCTCATAGCCGAGCCTGCGCGCGACATGCGCGGCTTCTTCCGCGATATCTGCCAGTTCCTCCGAAGTCGGCATGTCGTGAACGGCGGTATCGGCCACCAGCACCTGCCGTCCGCGTGCCAGAACCAGCGAGGCGCCGATCACCCGGTGACCGGGCTTTGTGTCGATGACCTTGCGCACCGTATCGAGCGCCACCGAGTAGTTGCGGGTGCTCCCCGTCACCATGGCATCCGCATCCCCACGCGCGACCATGATCGCACCCCAGTAGTTCCGGTCGCCGTTGACGAGCCTCTGGCAATCGCGCAGCAGATAGCCGCGCCTTTGCAGGCGCGCGAAGAGGAATTCGGCGTAGTCCTTGTTCTTGTTTGAAAGCCGGGCGTTCTGGATCTCGATTCCGGCCCGCAATTCGATGCCGGCCTCGCTGGCCACGCGTCGTATCTCGTCCTCGCGACCGATCAGTATCGCCTCGCCGAGCCCTTGCGCGACGAAGCTGGAGGCTGCACGCATGACCTGCGGCTCCTCGCCTTCGGCGAAGACCACCCGTTTGGGCGCCGAACGAACTTTGGAGAATATGCGCTGCAGCGTGCCGGCGACGGGATCACGGCGCGCATTGAGCGTCTGCGCATAGGATTCCATATCGACGATCGGCTTGCGCGCGACGCCTGAATCCATCGCCGCCTTTGCGACGGCTGGGGATATGCAGGAGATCAGGCGCGGATCGAACGGCACCGGGATGATGTATTCCGGACCAAACCTTGGCCGGTTGCCCTTGTAGGCGGCGGCGACCTCGTCGGGTACGTCCTCGCGGGCGAGTGCAGCCAGCGCGTGGGCTGCGGCCACCTTCATCGGCTCGTTGATGGTGGTTGCCTGAACGTCGAGGGCGCCGCGGAAGATGTAGGGAAAGCCCAGGACGTTATTGACCTGGTTGGGATAGTCGGAGCGGCCCGTCGCCATGATGGCGTCTTCGCGCACCGCCGCCACTTCTTCCGGCGTGATCTCCGGATCCGGGTTGGCCATGGCAAAGATGATCGGCTGGTCGGCCATAGATGCGACCATCTCCGGCGTCAGCGCGCCCTTGACCGATACGCCCACGAAGACGTCGGCGCCCTTCAACGCGTCCGCAAGCGAACGTGCGTCCGTGTCGACCGCATGAGCCGACTTCCACTGGTTCATGCCCGCTTCGCGGCCCCTGTAGATCGGACCCTTCGTATCGCACAGGATGACGTTGTCATGCGCCACCCCCAGCGCCTTGATCAACTCGATACAGGCGATGCCGGCGGCCCCCGCACCATTGCACACGACTTTCATCGTGGTGATGTCACGACCGGTGATCATCGCCGCATTGATGAGGCCGGCTGCCGCGATGATGGCGGTGCCGTGCTGGTCGTCATGGAAGACGGGAATGTCCATTAGTTCGCGAAGACGGCTCTCGATGATAAAGCAGTCCGGCGCCTTGATGTCTTCCAGGTTGATGCCACCGAAGGTGGGGCCCAGATAGCGCACGCAGTTGATGAATTCATCGACATCGCTGGTATCGATTTCCAGATCGATCGAATCGACGTCGGCAAAGCGCTTGAAAAGCACCGCCTTGCCTTCCATCACAGGTTTTGCCGCAAGCGGCCCGAGATTGCCGAGCCCCAGGATGGCCGTACCGTTGGTCACGACGGCGACCAGATTTCCGCGCGCGGTGTAGTCGAAGGCGCGCGACGGATCCTCCTTGATGGCGAGCACGGGAACGGCCACGCCGGGCGAATAGGCGAGCGAGAGGTCGCGCTGCGTTGCCATCGGCTTGGTCGGTACGATTTCCAGCTTTCCAGGCTTGCCCTGCTGGTGAAACAGGAGTGCTTCCTGATCGGTGAAGGAAAGACCGCCTTTTGCCGGTTCGTCGCGAGATGCCATTATTCTCCCCGTGGTTTTCTCCGGGTCGTCCTGCGCCCGGGTGGGCCGCGACATTATCCCCCGAAAACAGGGGCCACAAGGCGCGCGTGCTTGTGGGGACCGTGAAACTCCCTAATCAGTTTGATAACGTCGCCGCCATGACGAGTGCCAAGGTTGAAACCAAACCTGCTTCCTCCCGGCCCGCTTCGCCTCCGCAAGCCACGCCGATGATGGAGCAGTATATCGAAATCAAGACGGCCAACCCCGATAGTCTGCTGTTCTATCGGATGGGCGACTTTTACGAGCTCTTCTTCGAGGATGCGGAGGTTGCCTCGCGGGCCCTCGGCATCACGCTGACGAAGCGCGGCAAGCACCTGGGCGAGGACATTCCCATGTGCGGCGTTCCCATCCACGCGGCCGATGACTATCTGCAGAAACTCATCGCGCTTGGCCATCGCGTCGCCGTTTGCGAACAGACCGAAGATCCGGCCGAAGCCAGGAAGCGCGGTTCCAAGTCGGTCGTTCGCCGCGACGTCGTGCGCCTCGTCACGCCCGGTACATTGACCGAGGACCGGTTGTTGGAGGCCGGCGCCAACAACTATCTGGCCGCTGTTTCCCGCCTGCGCACCGGAGAGGGTGCCGGCACCTTCGGCATCGCCTGGATCGATATTTCCACCGGCGCCTTCCGGGTAACCGAAGCCGACGCAGTTAACCTGCCGGCCGAACTCGCTCGCATCGATGCCAGCGAGATCGTTATTCCCGACGTGCTCGACGACGATGCGGAGTTGCGACAGGTCTGGCGCAATCTGCGTGGTTCGGTCACGCCCGTCGCCCGCGTGCTCTTCGACGGCGCGACCGCCGCCGACCGGCTCGCCGCCTTCTATCAGGTTGCAACGCTTGACGGATTCGGCGCCTTTACCCGCGCCGAACTGTGCGCCGCTTCCGCCGTCGTCGCCTATGTCGAGAAGACACAGCTCGGCCAGCGCCCGCCGCTCGATGCGCCTGCGCGGGACTCTGCCGGCCGCGCCATGCTGATCGACCCGGCAACGCGGGCGAACCTGGAACTGGTGCGCACGCTTTCGGGCGAGAAGACCGGCTCGCTTCTGTCCGTTATTGACCGCACGGTGACGGGAGGAGGCTCGCGCCTGCTTGCCGGCCGTCTCGCCGCGCCGCTGACCGATCCGGACGAGATCGCATCGCGGCATGATTCGCTCGCTTTTCTGTACGAAGACACGCTGCTGCGCGAGCGCCTGCGGACATCATTGCGAGAAGCTCCCGACATGCCGCGCGCCCTGTCGCGCATCGCGCTCGAGCGGGCGGGACCGCGCGACCTTGCCGCCATCCGATACGGGCTCGAGGCATCGATTGCGCTTGCCGCCCTTCTGGACGGCTGCCCGTCCGAGCCGCCGGCCGAACTTGTCGCCGCCCGCGCGGCGCTTGCCGCTGTCCCGCGCGATCTGACCGAGAAGCTCGCTGCTGCTCTTGACGACGACTTGCCGCTTCTCAAGCGCGATGGTGGTTTCGTGCGCGAAGGCTATGCGGCCGAACTCGATGAATTGCGCCAGCTTCGCGACGAGAGCCGCAAGGTCATCGCCCGCCTGCAGGCCGAATATTCCGAGACCGCCGGAATCCGCGCTCTCAAGATCAAGCATAATAATGTGCTGGGTTGGTTCATCGAGGTTCCTGCCGCGCATGCCGAGAAGCTTACCAGCGATCCTGGCACTTTCATCCACCGCCAGACCATGGCGGGCGCGATGCGCTTTACCACGACCGAGCTTGGTGATCTGGAAACCAAGATCGCCAATGCCGGTGATCGCTCGCTCGCCATCGAACTGGAAATATTCGCCGATCTGGCGGCTTCGATCGTGGCTGCGGGCGATGCCGTCAAGGCGGCAGCCGAAGCGCTCGCCGTTCTCGACGTGACCGCCGCGCTCGCGACACTCGCGGAAGCCGAAGGCTATGCGCGTCCGATGGTCGATGACAGCCTCGCTTTCGATATCGAAGGTGGCCGTCATCCGGTAGTCGAACAGGCGCTCAGACGCGATTCAAGCGAGCCTTTCGTCGCCAACGATTGCCATCTGGGGCCCGAGAAGGATGTCGGGAATGGCTGCATCTGGCTTGTTACAGGCCCAAACATGGCTGGTAAGTCGACCTTCCTTCGCCAGAACGCGCTGATCGCGGTACTTGCGCAAATCGGCGCCTACGTTCCGGCCACCTCCGCGCATATCGGGGTGGTCGATCGCCTGTTTTCGCGGGTGGGCGCCGCAGACGATCTGGCACGCGGCCGTTCCACCTTCATGGTGGAAATGGTCGAGACGGCCGCCATCCTCAATCAGGCGGGCGAGCGTTCGTTGGTGATCCTCGACGAGATCGGACGCGGGACGGCGACCTTCGACGGCCTGTCGATCGCCTGGGCCGCGATCGAGCACCTGCACGAGGTCAACCGCGCCCGCGCGCTGTTCGCCACCCACTACCACGAGCTGACGGCCCTTTCGCAGCGTCTCGAACGACTTGAGAACGCCACAGTCAAGGTCAAGGAATGGAAGGGCGACGTCGTCTTCCTGCACGAGATCGTGCCGGGTGCGGCCGACCGCTCCTACGGTATCCAGGTCGCCAAACTCGCGGGTCTGCCCGGTTCGGTCGTGGAGCGTGCGCGTGCGGTGCTCACACAGCTTGAGGAACAGGACCGGCGAGCGCCCGCCCAGGCGCTGATCGACGATCTGCCGCTGTTCGCGGCCCAGATCGCGCGCCCACAGGCTGCTGGCGCCGGCTCACTCACCGATGAATTGGGTGAGCTGCTCGATGCGCTCGCCCCGGACGACATGACCCCGCGCCAGGCGCACGAGGCGCTCTATCGGTTGAAGGCGAAGCGTTCGGAGACGAAGGCGTGAGGCGGGAAACCGCTCGTCGGCGGCACGATATCACGCGAGAGAGCCGACAGCGTCCGGACGTTCCGTCGGTTGGCGAAAAGAAAAGCACGACAATCCCATCCCGTACGGATTCCGTCGGACGGAGCATTGCCACAATGGTGTTATCTAAAGTGGATGCCGATTGAACGGCGGGCCACCGGTTTCGGATACCGGTATTTCCGCGACTGCAAAGCCCTACGTGCGTTGCGCCAGACCCTGATGTAACGTGGCACGACTCGCTGTTTCCGGACCCCTCCCCCATGACCCACAAAAGCGACAGCTTTGCCGAACTGATCGATGCCGATGGCTTACGTGACGAGCTCAGCGCGCTGACGGTGGATGGAGATGGATCCGATCCCCGGATCCGCTCCAACGTACTGGCACGTCTGAAGACGGCATACCAGTACGGGCGCGACGAAGTGGAGCGACGCCTGCGCGAGGATGGCGGCGGGGTCCTTTGTGCGCAGCGCCTGGCGCATGTCCAAGACGAGATCATTCGCATCATCTACGATTTCGCTATCTGGCACGTCTATCGGGTCACCAACGCGTCCTCGGCCGAACACATGGCGGTAGTCGCCGTCGGTGGTTACGGACGGGGCACTCTGGCGCCGGGCTCCGACGTCGATCTCCTCTTTGTGCTGCCCTACAAGCAGACGCCCTGGGGCGAGCAGGTGGTCGAGTACATCCTCTACATGCTGTGGGATCTGGGCCTGAAGGTCGGACATGCGACGCGTTCGGTGAATGAGTGCGTGCGGCTTTCGCGCTCCGACATGACGATCCGCACCGCGATCCTGGAAGCCCGCTTTCTTTGGGGTGACGAGCCGCTCTTTGAGGAACTGACGAAGCGCTTCGATGAGGAAGTGGTGAAGAACACCGCCACCGAGTTTGTTACCGCCAAGCTTGCCGAGCGGGACGAACGCCATCGTCGCCAGGGCGCCTCGCGGTATCTGGTGGAACCCAATGTCAAGGAGGGCAAGGGAGGCCTGCGCGATCTCAACACCCTGTTCTGGATCGCGAAATATGCCTATCGCGTCCAGTCTGGCAGCGAGATGGTCAAGGCGGGGGTCTTCTCGAAGCGGGAATACAATCGCTTCGCGCAGTGCGAGGACTTCCTGTGGGCTGTACGTTGCCACATGCATTTTCTCACCGGCCGTGCGGAAGAGCGTCTCTCCTTCGATATCCAGCGCGAGATCGCTCAGCGCCTCGACTACACGGCCCACCCGGGCCAGCGTGATGTCGAACGCTTCATGAAGCACTATTTCCTTGTCGCCAAGGACGTGGGCGATCTGACGCGTATCGTCTGTGCGGATCTGGAGGAAAAGCACGTCAAGCAGACACCGGGCCTGTCGCGATTCCTGGGTGTGCTGCGCGGTTCCCGCCGCCGCCGGCCGCTCGACGGATCGGTCGACTTCGTCATCGACAACCAACGCCTGAATGTCACCAACGAGAGCGTCTTCAAGCGCGATCCGGTCAATCTGATCCGCATCTTTGCGTTGGCCGAACGCCATGACCTTCTCTTTCACCCCGACGCGATGCGCCTCGTGCGCCGTTCCAGGCGATTGATCGACAAGGATCTGCGCTCCAATCCCGAAGCCAATCGGCTTTTCCTCAACATCCTCACCTCGCGAAACGATCCCGAGACGGTGTTGCGGCGCATGAGCGAGGCCGGCGTGCTTTCCCGTTTCATCCCTGATTTCGGCAAGGTCGAGGCGATGATGCAGTTCAACATGTATCATCACTACACGGTCGACGAGCACCTGCTGCGTGCGATCGGCGTTCTGTCGGAACTGGAACGCGGCAACCGCGGTGAAGATCATCCGCTTGCCACCGGCCTCATCAAGGAAATCCAGAATCGTCGCGTGCTCTATGTCGCGCTTTTTCTGCACGACATCGCGAAGGGGCGGCCGGAGGATCATTCGATCGCGGGCGCCCGCATCGCCAAGCGACTGTGTCCTCGCCTCGGCCTGACCGCGGCTGAAACCGATACCGTTTCCTGGCTGATCGAATATCATCTGTTGCTGAGCACGATTGCCCAGTCGCGCGATCTGAACGACCGCAAGACGATCGCCGACTTCGCCGCGGTCGTTCAGGTCCCCGAACGTCTGAAGCTGCTGCTTATTCTCACGGTCGCCGATATCAAGGCAGTGGGTCCCGGCGTCTTTACCGGCTGGAAGGGTCAGCTCCTGCGCACGCTTTACTACGAGACGGAAACGGTACTCACCGGCGGTCCGTCGCATGTTGGCGAAGGTCGAGTTGCCGCCGCCCAGACCGAGCTTGCCAAGGTGCTGGAGGACTGGAGCGCGCAGGAGGTGGAAGACTATCACCGACGCCACTATCCCGCCTATTGGGTGCGGGTCGATCTCGACGACAAGCGCATCCACGCCAACATGATCCGCGAGGCGGACAAGTCCGGCGATCGGCTGGCGACCCGCGTTGCCACCCATGCCTTCGAGGGTGTTACCGAAATCACGGTCCTGGCGCCCGACCATCCGCGTCTGCTGTCGACCATCGCCGGAGCCTGCTCGGTTGCCGGTGCCAATATCGTCGACGCGCACATCTACACCACGACCGACGGGCTCGCCCTCGACTCCATTTTCGTGACCCGGGAGCTTCCCGACGACGCGGATGAGAAGCGGCGCGGTGAACGGGTGACGAAGCTCATTCGCGACTGTCTTCGCGGCAAGGAAAAACTGCCTGAAAGCGTGGCGCACAAGAGTTCCGGTCGCAACCGGGCGCGCGCCTTCCGCCTGGAAACGGAGGTTCTGGTCAAGAATGCGGTCTCCGAGCAGCACACCGTTCTGGAAATGGCCGGCCTCGACAGACCTGGCCTGCTCTACGATCTCACCCGCGAGATCTCCGCGCTCAACCTCAACATCGCTTCGGCCCATGTGGCGACCTTCGGCGAACGGGCGGTGGACGTCTTCTACGTGACAGATCTCACCGGCCAGAAGATCTCCAACATCACGCGCCAGGCCAACATTCGCCAGCGCCTGACGGAGGCCTTCGATGGTGAAGGCCGTGCGCGCGCAGCCAAGCCGGGCCAGCGCGCCGTGGTCGCCGCGAAATGAGCCTGCTCAGGAATTTCGCGACCGTCGGCGGCGCGACGGCCGCAAGCCGTGTGCTGGGATTTGTCCGCGATGTGCTGATCGCCGGCTTCATCGGAACCGGACCGGTGGCGGACGCCTTTTTCGTCGCCTTCCGCCTGCCCAACCTGTTTCGTCGGCTTTTTGCCGAAGGCGCCTTCAATTCCGCGTTCGTGCCGCTCTTTGCCCGTTCGCTGGAGGAGGATGGCCGCGACGGAGCCCGCCGGTTCGCGGAGGAGGTTCTCGCCGCTCTCTTCTGGACGCTGGTGGCGCTCACCGCGGTTGCCGAGATCGCCATGCCGGGCCTCGTCTGGGTTCTGGCGCCGGGTTTTGCCGAAGACCCGGCCAAGTTTGATCTGGCGGTGCTGCTCTCGCGCATCACCTTTCCCTACCTCCTGTGCATGTCGCTGATTGCTCTGATCGGCGGCGTGCTCAATACGTTCAACCGATACACGGCATCCGCGCTCGCGCCTGTTCTGCTCAATATCGTGATGATCGCGGTTCTCTCGGTCATCGCCGTTCTCGGGCTTGATGCGAGCCGGACGTCCGGCATCGTGCTTGCGGCCGGCGTGGCTTTTGCCGGTGTCGTCCAGCTCGTGTCGCTGGTCTACGCGCTCAGGCGTTTCGGCTTTTCGCTGAAGCTGCGCCGCCCGCGCTACACATTTGCCGTCAAGCGTCTGTGGAAGCTGGGTTTGCCGGGCGCGGTCGCCGGCGGCATCACCCAGATCAACATTGCCGTCGGCACCATTATCGCCTCCACTCAGGCGGGCGCCGTTTCCTATCTCTACTACGCCGACCGCATCTACCAGCTTCCGCTCGGCATCGTCGGCATCGCTATCGGCGTCGTCCTGCTGCCCGATCTCTCCCGCCTTCTGCGGTCGGGCAATTCGCGCGGGGCCCTTACGACGCAGAACCGCGCGCTTGAATTCGGTCTTGCGCTCACCCTGCCCGCCGCCATTGCCCTCGTCGCCATCCCCTACCCGATCGTCGACGTCCTGTTTCAACGTGGCGCCTTCACCGCGCAGGACGCCGCGGCGACGACGGCGGCCCTTGCGGCCTACGGCCTTGGCCTTCCCGCGTTCGTCCTCATAAAGGTCTTCTCGCCGGCCTTTTTCGCGCGCGAGGACACGGCCACGCCGATGTGGTTTGCGGGCATCGGTATGGTCGTCAATGTCGTTGGCGCGCTGCTGCTCGCCCCTTTCCTCGCCCATGTCGGCATCGCCCTCGCAACGTCGCTGGCCGGCTGGATCAATGCCGGGTTGCTGATCGTCACCTTGTGGCGGCGCGGCGAATTCGTACCCGACAGATCGTTGAAGAAGCGGCTTCCGCTTCTGATACTTGCGAGTGTTCTCATGGGTGGTGTGGTGCTGGCGGGCTATCTGCTGCTGGCTTCCGTTTTCGGCCATGCGTCCCTTGCGATCAGAGGCGGCGCGCTTGCCGCGCTTGTTCTTGTCGGCATGGTGACATTCGCGGTCTTCGTGCAGGTGACGGGGGCTTCCGACCTTCTCGGCTATTTCCGCGCGGCGCTGAAGAAGCGGGGCGCAAAGGCGTGATGAACGGGGCAAATTCTGTCGCCGAACGGCCTTGCGCATACAACCTGTGTTGGCGATAACGCCAAGGCTCTCTCCACCGGAGCAGTTTTTACGAAGGGTCCCTCATCAATGAGTGCGTTCGAATCTCGCGTCTTTTCCGGCGTCCAGCCGACAGGCAATCTCCATCTCGGCAACTATCTCGGCGCGATCAAGCGCTTTGCGGGTCTGCAGGAAACCCACAATTGCATTTACTGCGTCGTCGACATGCATGCCATCACCGTCTGGCAAGACCCTGCCGATCTGCAGGCCGCGATCCGCGAAGTGGCCTCGGCCTATATTGCCGCCGGCATCGATCCCAAGAGCTCGGTCATCTTCAACCAGAGCCAGGTGTCGGGTCATGCCGAGCTTGCCTGGGTGTTCAACTGCGTCGCCCGCATGGGCTGGCTCAACCGTATGACGCAGTTCAAGGAAAAGGCCGGCAAGAACCGGGAGAACGTCTCCACGGGTCTCTTCGTCTACCCCAACCTGATGGCTGCGGACATCCTGCTCTACAAGGCCACGCATGTGCCTGTCGGCGAGGACCAGAAACAGCATCTGGAGTTGACCCGCGATATCGCCGCAAAGTTCAACAACGACTATGGCGAGCGCATCAGCGCGCTGGGGCTGGGCGATGCTGACGGGTACTTCCCGTTGACCGAGCCGGTCATCAGCGGTCCCGCGACGCGTGTCATGAGCCTGCGCGACGGCACCAAGAAGATGTCGAAGTCCGATCCTTCCGATCTTGCCCGCATCAACCTGACCGACGATGCAGACACCATCGCCAAGAAGATCCGCAAGGCCAAGACCGACACCGAACCGCTTCCCGGCGAAGAGGACGGCCTGAAGGAGCGTCCGGACGCAGCAAATCTGGTTGGCATCTATGCCGCCCTCGCCGAGACGACTGCGGCGGACGTGCTGAAGACGCATGCCGGCGCCCAGTTCTCCACCTTCAAGCCGGAGCTTGCGGATCTGGCGGTTTCCAAGCTCGCACCGATCGCGGACGAGATGCGTCGTCTTAAGGCCGATCCCGGCTATATCGAGGGCGTTTTGGCAGATGGTGCGGACCGCGCCGACGCCATTGCCCGCCCTGTGCTTCAGGGCGTGAAGGACATTGTCGGCTTCCTGTCGACGCGCAAGTAGGCGCTTCGAGCGGACATGAAAAAAGCGCACCGGCGGATCATCGCCGGGGCGCTTTTTCATTGAGCAAATCGTTGCCGGTACTTATTCGCCCAGTCCCTCGAACAGGGCCGTCGACAGATAGCGCTCGGCAAACGAGGGGATGATGATGACGATATTCTTACCCTTCATTTCAGGCCGCTTGCCGACCTTCACGGCTGCGGCGAGAGCGGCACCGGAAGAAATGCCGACCGGCACGCCCTCGATCCGGGCGACGAGACGGGCCATCTCGAAGGATTCCGCGTTGGTGATCCCCACCACTTCGTCATAGACCTTAGTGTCGAGGATACCGGGCACGAAACCGGCGCCAATGCCCTGGATCTTGTGAGGGCCCGGCTGGCCGCCCGACAGAATGGGGCTGTCGGCCGGCTCCACGGCGATCACGCGAACATCCGGCTTGCGCTTCTTCAAGACCTGGCCGACGCCGGTGATCGTGCCGCCAGTGCCGATACCGGAGATGAAGGCGTCGACGGCGCCATTCGTATCGTTCCAGATCTCCTCGGCGGTGGTCTTGCGGTGGATCTCGGGGTTGGCGGGGTTTTCGAACTGCTGGGGGACCACCGCATTCGGGATCTCCTTCACCAACTCCTCGGCCCGGGCGACCGCCCCCTTCATGCCTTTCGCCCCTTCGGTCAGCTCCAGTTCCGCACCGAGCAGGGCAAGCATTTTTCGCCGTTCGATCGACATGGTCTCCGGCATCACCAGGATAAGCCGGTAGCCGCGCGCCGCTGCCACGAAGGCGAGGCCGATGCCGGTATTGCCCGAGGTCGGCTCGATCAGGGTCGTTTCGCCGGGCTTGATTTTACCCGCGGCTTCCATCGCGTCGATCATGGCGACGCCGATGCGGTCCTTGACGCTCGAGATCGGGTTGAAGAATTCGAGTTTTGCCAGCAGGTTCGCTTCGACGCCCAGTTCCTTCGCAAGGCGGTCGAGCCGGACGATAGGCGTGTTGCCGATCGTTTCGGTGATCGAATTGTAGATGCGTCCTCGTCCGAGTTTTTCACTCATCGGTACTCTCCCTTCTTGATCGCGCTCCCTGCCCGCTCTCCCGCCGGGCTTCGCCGGATTTTAGTGCGCAGGTGGCCACGCTGCGAGTCTCCCAATCGGGGCATTGCCCTCCTCGATTGGTATTAAATTCCAAAAAATACAGGATATTGGCAAAATAGTACCTGTTTTCGCGAGAGTATCTCGCCTGGATCGAAATTCGTTCCGCAGACCCGTCTGCTCCCGGTTCATCTAAGCCGGCGCCGTGTCGCTACCACCCCTTCCCGAGACTTTTTCACCGATGTGCCTCCCAGGCATTGGCGAGATGGCGGGGCAGCTGGCGGGGAACGATCAGCACGGCATCGAAACGCAAGGTGGCATTCATTGCGCCGGGATTTTTCGCCAGCCAAAGATGGGCCGCCTCCACAATGCGTCTGCGCGCCTGCGGGGTGATTGCTTCAAGGGCTGCATCCCGGTTCGCGCGCGCCTTGACCTCGACGAAGGCCACTGTCCTGCCCCGGCGGGCAATCAGGTCGATCTCGCCCACCGGCGTCTTGTGGCGCCGGGCGAGGATACGGTAGCCCTTCAGACGCAGCCAAAGGGCGGCGCGGGTCTCGGCGGCAAGGCCAAGCCGGTACGCCGCCCGGCGCGCACGTCTAGCCATCCCCGTTTCTGTCCTTGTTCTGGCGCAGTGCAAGTGCCTGCTTGTAGAGTGTCTTGCGGTCGCGCCCCGTGCGCTTGGCGACCTGGGCGGCGGCGGCGCTTACCGGCATCTCCGCCAGCGCCTCACGCAACATTTCTTCCACGTCACCAGCTTCGGCAACAAGCGGTTCGGCGGGAGCGAGCACGATGACGAGCTCTCCCTTGGGCGGGTTCTCGGTATAAAAGGCGGCAATTTCGCCCAGGCGGCCTCGCTTGAACGTCTCGAAGCGCTTGGTGAGTTCGCGCGCCACACAGGCAGGATGATCCGCGCCGTGCGCCTCGATCATGTCGGCGAGGGTGTCGGCAAGGCGGCGCGGTGACTCGTAAAAGACGGTTGTTGCCGAAACACCCTTCAGTTCCTCCAGCCGGCGCAGCCTCGCGGCCCTCTTTGGGGGCAGGAAGCCGACAAAAAGGACGGTATCGCTGGGCAATCCCGCCCCGACCAGGGCTGACAGCAATGCGGAAGCACCCGGAATGGGGATCACCTTGTGTCCCGCCTCCACCGCGGCAACGACCAGCCGGTAGCCGGGATCGGACAGGAGTGGTGTTCCCGCATCAGAGACCACGGCCACCGCCTTGCCCTCTTCAAGCGCGGCCAAAAGGCGCGGGCCGACTTTCGCCGCATTGTGCTCGTGGTAGGCAACGAGATGAGTGGAAAGCGCGTAGCGCTCCATCAGCACGCGGGTGACGCGCGTGTCCTCGCAGGCAACCAGATCGCATCCCGCAAGTGTTTCCAGCGCCCGCACCGTGATATCGCCGAGATTGCCGATTGGCGTGGAAACGACGTGGAGACCCGGTTCCGCTGCATGCGCGGTCAATCCGGCGGCGCCGATTGCATACCGGCGGTGTCGTTCGCTCGCCTTGTCGGCATCCCCGCCCGCGTTCCCGTGAGCGTCCGAGATGTCGCTTGCCATCACTTCTTTCCCTGTCCTGCAATAACCAGCGGTCTTGTTTGCCGGCAGCAAATGCGCCATGACGCACATGCGAGATTTTCTTGCGCCCTTCAAGGCGCGGGAGTTCTTGTAACCGGCTGGATGCCGGCCCTGCAAACCGCTTGGCTGGTCCGCTTTTGAACCGCCCGCATATGGGCATGCAGCGCCGCGGTTTCGGCAACTGGCGTGAAGTTTTTGACAGGCTTCCGCCAAAACGCCAAAATCCGGCGTTCTTTCGTAAGGCTTGGGACTTTTCGGGGAAGGAAAAGACGTGCGCAGCGTATTCGGGCGGATCAGAAGCTCAAGACCCCTCGTGGCGGCGGTAATGCTCACGGCGCTCGGAGCGCTTGGCGCCTGCACCGGTTCAACCCCCGGTTTCTACCCTCAGTCCGGGCCAGGCCAGGACGGCGGAGTCCCCACCGGCGAAGTCGTCGGCACCGGGGCGGTCCGTGTCGCCCTGCTCCTGCCGAAATCCGCGGGAGCCAATGCCGGTCAGATCGCGACCGTTTTCCGCAATGCCTCGGAACTGGCGTTGAAGGATTTTCCCGGCGCTGACGTTCAGATCCTCGTCAAGGATACCAGCGGTACCGCCGATGGCGGTCGTGCCGCGGCGCAGGCGGCGATTTCCGAAGGTGCGGAACTGATCCTGGGGCCGGTCTTCGCCCCCGCCGTCAGCGGTGCCGGCGCTGCCGCGCGCACGGCCGGTGTTCCTGTCATCGCCTTCTCCTCCGATGCGTCCGCAGCATCGCCGGGCGTCTATCTGCTCTCCTTCCTGCCGCAGGAGGATGTCGCGCGCATCATCTCTTACGCCAATTCAAAGGGGCGCTCCTCCTACGCAGCCCTCATTCCCGACAACAGTTACGGTGCTGTCGCGGAAGCCGCTTTCCGTCAGGCGGTGGGCCGTACCGGTGGCCGTATCGTCGGCATAGAGCGCTACAAGGTTGATCCCGCGCGCGGCGTCGACACCGCGGACCTGAAGGCCAAGGCAACGGCGCTGGCCGGGTCCGCGCGCCGTGCTGATTCGATCTTCATCCCCGATGGCGGCGGTGTGCCTGCCTACGCGATCGGCGTCCTGACGGCGCAGGGCATCAATCGCAGCGCGGTCAAATTCCTGGGCTCCGGCCAATGGGACGATCCCAAGGTGCTCTCCGATCGCATGGTCGCCGGCGGCTGGTATCCCGCGCCGGACAAGAACGGCTTCAAGTCCTTCGCTCCACGTTATGCCGCCGCCTACGGTGCGCAGCCGCCGCGCAACGCCACACTTGCCTATGACGCGACCGTGCTTGCCGCCGGTCTCGTGCGCAGCGCCGGCCAGCGCCGGTTTTCTACCGGCGTTCTCACCAACCGTGACGGCTTCCTCGGCATTGACGGGGTTTTCCGTTTCAACCGCGACGGTACCAACGAGCGTGGGCTCGCGATCTACGAAGCGACCGGCTCCGGCTCGAACGTCATCTCGCCAGCACCGAAGACCTTCCAGGCGGTCAACTGATGCGGATCATCTCGTCCCGCCGCCCATTCCGGGGCTTGGCGGGATTGGGCATTCGGCGACGGCGTTCGCCGCGGGGACTGCTTGATGTTGCATGACAAACGCATTCTGCTGATCGTCTCGGGCGGCATCGCCGCCTACAAGGCACTTGATCTTGTTCGTCGGCTGAAGGAACGCGGTGCGCATGTGCGGGCCGTGATGACGCCGGCCGCACAACACTTCGTCACCCCGCTTGCCTTCGGTGCGATCACTGGCGAGCAGGTCTTTACCGAACTTCTCGACCGCGCTGCGGAGCATGATATCGGCCATATCCGGCTATCACGCGAGGCCGATCTGGTGGTCGTTGCTCCGGCCACTGCCGACCTCATGGCCAAGATGGCGCATGGGTTGGCCAACGATCTCGCCAGCGCCACGCTGCTTGCATGCAAGATCCCGATCCTTGTCGCCCCCTCCATGAATTCCGCCATGTGGGCTAATCCCGCGACCCGGCGCAACGTCGCGCAGCTTGCAGCCGATGGCGTAGCGTTCGTCGGGCCGATGGCCGGCGAGATGGCGGAATCGGGCGAGGCCGGTGTTGGCCGCATGGCCGAGCCGCTGGACATCGCCGCAGCCGCCGAGACGCATTTTGAAAACGTCTCCAATGGCGGAAAGGCCCGTTTGCTCGAAGGCCGGCGTGTCGTCATCACTTCCGGGCCGACGCATGAGCCTATCGATCCGGTGCGCTACATCGCCAACCGCTCGTCCGGCAAGCAGGGCCACGCAATCGCCGCTGCCGCCGCCGCGGCTGGCGCGGACGTGGTGCTCGTCTCCGGCCCTGTCTCCCTGCCCGATCCGGCCGGCGTGACGGTTGTCCATGTCGAGACCGCCTGCCAGATGCAGGAGGCGGTAGACAAGGCGTTGCCGGCCGATATCGCCATCCTGGCCGCAGCGGTTGCCGACTGGCGGGTCAAGGGCGCGGCTGCACAGAAGATCAAGAAAGACGGCTCCGGTCGTCCGCCGGTGATGGAGTTCACCGAAAACCCGGATATCCTGGCCGGAATCGGCCATCGTGGCGAGGGACGTCCCGCCCTCGTCATCGGTTTTGCTGCGGAAACGGCGGATCTTCTTGCCAACGCCAAAGCCAAGCTGGAACGCAAGGGCGCGGACTGGATTCTCGCCAACGACGTCTCCACGCCTGCGTACGGAACGGGCATCATGGGCGGCGATGCCAACGAGATCCAGATACTGTCGCGTGACGGTGTAGAGGCCTGGCCACGGCTCGACAAGCGACAGGTGGCAGACCGGCTTGTTGCCCGGATCGCGGCACATTTCGAACCGGAGGATGAATGAGCGTTCCCGTAAAGCTGCGCATTCTGGCGCATGGTGTTGGTTTGCCGGTGCCGGCCTATCAGAGCGAAGAGGCTGCAGGCGTGGACCTCATGGCCGCTGTGGAAGATGGAGAAGCGGTGCGGCTGGAGCCGGGTGCGCGCGCTCTTGTTCCCACGGGTGTCGCAATTGCCCTGCCGCCCGGGTTCGAAGCGCAGGTCCGTCCGCGCTCGGGCCTGGCGGCGAAACACGGGGTGACGGTCCTCAATACGCCGGGTACGATCGACGCCGACTATCGTGGCGAGATCAAGGTGATCCTTGTCAACCTCGGCCAGGAGGCTTTCGAGGTCATGCGCGGCGCGCGTATCGCCCAGCTTGTCGTGGCTCCGGTTTCGCGTGCGGAGATCATCCCCGTCGATGATCTGGGTGCGACGGTGCGCGGTGGTCGCGGATTCGGCTCCACAGGAACGCATTAGACCCGCACGCGGTGACCAATGTCCCTGCCGGCGGCGTGGACAAAACGCTGCCGACGCCACATATGAAGGGCGAAACCCGCCTCATCGGCCCGATCCGGCCGATCCGTTCCTGATCACCATTGCCGCCGCCCGCTACTGGGCGACCCGAGATTTCATCGGAGCCAAGTCTCATGCCGCTTCGCGTCGCTGTCCAGATGGACCACATTTCCACGATCAACATGGCGGGCGACAGCGCGTTCGCCCTGATGCTGGAAGCCCAAAAGCGCGGCCACACGCTTTATCACTACACGCCCGATCGGCTCGCCATGAACGCAGACACGGTTACCGCTCGCCTCGAGCCTGTCGAAGTGCGCGACGACCCGGACGATTATTTCACACTGGGCGAGGCCATACGCACCGACCTGGGTGATATCGATGTCGTGCTGATGCGTCAGGATCCGCCCTTCGATCTCTCCTATATCGCCGCCACGCATATGCTGGAGAAAATCCACCCGAAGACGCTGGTAGTGAATGACCCGGCCTCGGTGCGCAATGCGCCGGAAAAGCTCTTCGTCACCGAATTCACCGATCTCATGCCGCCGACGCTGATCACCCGCGACAGGAGCGAGATCGACGCCTTCCGTGCCGAGCACGGCGAAATCGTCATGAAGCCGCTTTTCGGCCACGGCGGCGCGGCGGTCTTCCGCATCACGAACGACGATCTCAATTACGGCTCGCTCTACGATTTCTTCGCCGCCACCTTCCGAGAACCCTGGGTGATCCAGAAGTTCCTCCCCAACATCAAGCACGGCGACAAGCGCATCCTGCTCGTCGATGGGGAGTTCGCGGGCGCCGTCAATCGCGTACCGGCGAAGGGTGACCTTCGGTCCAACATGGTGCGCGGCGGTGCGCCGAAGGAATCCGATCTCACCGATCGCGAGCGCGAGATATGTGCCCGCCTGGGGCCCGCGCTTCGCGAACGCGGGCTGCTGCTCGTGGGCATAGATGTGATCGACGGCTGGCTGACGGAAATCAATGTTACCGCACCCACGGGCATCCGCGCGGTGGCCAAGCTCGGGGGGGAGGACATCGCGGCCCTTGTCTGGGACACGATCGAGGCCAAGTGCGCCGGCTGACCCGTTCCGGCTACCCGATATTGCCGATCGGCTGATGTTTGGAGGAGTGCGGAACCTTGACCGCACTCCCATCACCGTGTGTGGCCGCAAATTCGCGGCTTCTGATCTTGTTTTCCAAGTTGTATATCGGCCGACCGGCGGTCTGGTTTTCGTGACCGTGTTCAACACCGCACGCCGATGGCTCCGCAAGCCTGCCCGAATGCCATGAAAACAGGCAATGGCGCGCGCTGAAGAAATTTTCATCAAATGCGAAAAATCTCATGAAGATGCGGCGCGCCTTCCTATATAAGCCGCAACCCACACCAATAATAAGAAAGGAAAAGGCATGGTTCGCCTGACTTTGCCCTATCTGCTCGTGCCTCTGATCACGGGCGGGACGGCAGCCGTCATTATTCTGGCGGTTGCTTAAACCCAGGACTCTCCTCGGCTTGGCCGGCATCTGCCGGCCATTTTCGTGTCCAGATGGAACGCGCCGGCCGGCTCTGGTCTGTTCCCATTACGTTCTTGAACCCCCTGAAAGACTGCCGTAAGGTTAGTCTTGGTCGTCAGGAGCGGGAAAGTCGGGGGCAGCCATGGTCAGTCGCGTCACTACGGTGGCCTTTCAGGGGATTGATGCGGTTCCTGTCGACGTTCAGGTTCAGGTTGGGCCCGGATCCGTGGTGTTCAACATCGTGGGCCTCGCCGACAAGGCGGTCGCCGAAAGCAGGGAACGTGTCAGGAGCGCGCTCATCGCGTCAGGGATGTCTCTTCCCGCCAAGCGCATCACCGTCAATCTTGCCCCCGCCGATCTTCCCAAGGAAGGCTCCCACTACGATCTGCCCATCGCGCTCGGCCTGATGGCCGCCATGGGTGCCATTCCCGCCGACAAGCTGCTGGACTACGTGGTCGTCGGAGAACTGGCGCTCGACGGGACAATCGCGTCCGTGGCAGGTGCGCTGCCGGCGGCGATTGGGGCCAACGCGCTGGAACGCGGGCTCATCTGCCCGGCAGATTGCGGCTCGGAAGCCGCCTGGGCGAGTTCCGAGATGGACATTCTGGCACCCAGAAGCCTCATTCAGCTTGCCAATCACTTCAAGGGTACGCAAGTGCTCGCGCGTCCGCGGGCGGGCTTGCGACCGCCGGTGGAAGGTTTGCCGGACATGTCGGAGGTGCGTGGCCAGGAAAGCGCGCGCCGGGCGCTGGAGGTGGCGGCGGCCGGTGGACACAATCTTCTGATGGTCGGCCCGCCGGGGGCGGGCAAGTCGATGCTCGCGGCGAGGCTTCCCTCCATCCTGCCGCCGCTGACGCCGAAGGAGCTTCTCGAGGTTTCGATGATCTCCTCGCTTGCCGGCGAACTGGCCGATGGCCGGCTTTCTGATCGCCGCCCCTTTCGCGCGCCTCATCATTCCGCCTCCATGGCGGCTCTTGTCGGGGGCGGCATCAAGGCGCGGCCGGGGGAAGTCTCGCTCGCCCATAACGGTGTGCTTTTTCTGGACGAATTGCCCGAATTTAACCCACAAGCTCTCGACAGTCTGCGCCAGCCGCTCGAAAACGGCGAGACGGTGATTGCGCGTGCGAACCATCGGGTCACCTATCCGGCACGCATCCAGCTCATCGCTGCCATGAACCCGTGCCGGTGCGGCCATGCGGGCGAGCCGGGGCACACCTGTGCCCGGGGGCCACGCTGCGCGGCCGACTACCAGGCCCGGATATCAGGTCCCTTTCTCGACCGGGTAGATCTCACCATCCAGGTGCCCGCCGTTACCGCCCGTGACTTGATCCGTCCCGGAATTTCGGAGAGTTCCGCCTCGATAGCGCAGCGCGTGGCCGTTGCCCGCCAGCTACAGGCGGAGCGCTACCAGACGCTCGGCGTCTCGGCGCGTTGCAACGCGCAGGCGGGTGCCCGTCTCGTAGAGCAGGTTGCCAAACCTGATGAGGCCGGCATGACATTGCTCGGCGATGCCGCCGATGCGTTGGCACTTTCCGCGCGAGGCTATCATCGCGTTCTCAAGCTCGCCCGCACGCTTGCCGATCTCGACGGTCGGCCGGAGGTCGGCAGACCGCATATCGCAGAAGCTCTCGCCTATCGCGGCACCATCGCCAACAGGGCGAACGCCGCCTGATCTTTCCGCCGCCAGTCGGTTTCTCGCCGGAATGTCGCGTCTTTCCATCCATTGAAGAGCGAGACATCGGTCGCGGCATCGCGGCGCGACCCCCAATGCGGGGCCGTGAAACCTGTCGTCCTTCTCATCACTTGCGCGTTCTCGATGTGTGGCAAGGCTTTGGCAATGCCTTTGCGCCACATTGGTCCAAAGCAACGCGGCTCAACCCGAGGGTGAGGGCCAGCGCGGGGCCCGTGGTTTGAACCGGGCCAGCGCGCAAATGGGGGACGATGAGCGGCCATGCAGCAGACGGCCGAGGAGCGGGATGACATTTCGGGAGGGGCGCCACTGTCGCCCCCGTCGCAAGCCGCTCGCGCGCTGCACGATCGTTCCGCGTCGGCGCAACCACATCCGCAGGAATGGCTGGATGTCTGGCCGGGTGCACAGGCCGACGCACGTCCGCAACTCAGCCATTGGCTTCTTGCCGCCGCTTCGGCTCTCGTTCTCGCGACAATTGCCTTTGGCGTTTTCCTTCTCGAGAAACCTTCGCCGGCCCCACTGGCCGGGCTTGCAATTGCCTTTCTCGCCGGAGCGGGTGCAGTAGCGATCCTGAAGCATGTCGATATTGGCGGCCACAAGGCGGCACATGCCGCGGAAACGACGGAACTGCGACGTCAGGCGGAAGCGCTCGACGATCTGGTTTGGGAACTGCGCGAGTCCGATGATCGGCATCGCTCGGTCATCAACGCTCTCGGTGACATCATCATCCGCCGCGATACGCAAGGCCGCATCGTCTATGCGAACGAGGCGTTCGCTCGCTGTTTCGACGTGGATCCCGCGAAGCTCGGCGACGAGGCCTTCCGCCTTCCGCGGTCGCAGGCGCCCGATACGGCGGATGAAGCGGGCAAGGCCCTGCCCGGGGTGACCGATCTGGCTCTGGAAACCGCAGCCGGGCCACGTTGGTTTGCGCGGCTCGACGTGCCTGTGCGCGATGGTGGCCACGGCCCTCTTGTTCAGACAATCTTGCGCGACATCACGCCCCGCCGGCGAGCCGAAGAGGCGCTTGTGGAGGCACGCGACCAGGCGCGGTCGGCCAGTCAGGCCAAGTCGCGTTTTCTTGCGACCGTCAGCCACGAGATCCGGACCCCTCTCAACGGCATTCTTGGCATGGGGACGCTTCTGCGTGACACCACTCTCTCTGCCGAACAGGCAAGCTATGTCGATGCGATCGCGACCTCCGGCGAAGCCCTTCTGGGTCTGATCGATGAGGTGCTCGATTTCTCGCGTATCGAAGCCGGCAGGCTGGAACTTCGGCCCGTTCCCACCCGGCTGGAGCTTCTGGCGGAGCGTGTCGTGGAACTGCTTGCGCCACGTGCCCAGGCAAAGAGGCTCGATATAGCCAGCTACGTCGCCCCCGATGTGCCTGACGATGTGCTAGTCGATGCTCCGCGGCTGCGCCAGGTGCTTATCAATCTCGCCGGCAACGGCATCAAGTTCACCGATAGCGGCGGTGTCCTTATCGAAATCGTGCGGGCGAGCGATATTTCCGCAGGCGATCATCCGCGCGCTCCTGATGTGCTCCGCCTCACCGCGCGCGTCCATGATACGGGCATCGGATTGTCGCGTGAGGCGGCCACCCGCCTCTTTACCGAATTTGAACAGGGCGACCCGGGCACGGCACGGCGCCATGGCGGTACCGGGCTCGGCCTGGCAATCTCGCAACGCATCGTCGAAGCCATGAACGGTCGCATCGTCATCGACAGCGAACCCGGCCGGGGAGCGACGTTCTCCTTCACGTTCGATGCGACCGTCGGTGCGCAGACGACGGCGCCGATCCGGGCGAATTTCTCAGGCCGGCGGATCGGGCTGCTTTATGGTGACGGAATGGCTGCGACGTTGATGAAGCGCCGGTTGCGCGATCTTGGGTGTGCCGTGACCGCCCTTTCCCAAACTCCGATGAAAGAGACGGCCGGGGTCTTGAAAGACTGCGCCGTCCTGCTCGCCGACCATGCATCGCTTTCAGATCCCGGCGGCTGGCTCGCGGGGCTTCGGTCACACGGTACGGCGGCTCCGGTGGTGATCATGATCACTCCGGCTGAGCGCGCGCAATTGCCCGGGCTTCGACAGGCCGGTTTCGACGCTTATCTGGTCAAGCCCGTGCGCAGTGTCTCGCTGGTCAAGGTGATGGCGGCGCTTATCGCCGGTGAGCCGGTGGGTGCGGAAGAGAGCGCCTGGCGAGACGAACGCGACGTTTTTGGCGCGCCTCGGAAGTCTCTCCGCATGCTCGTCGCCGAGGACAATGATATCAACCTTCTGCTGACGACGGCGCTTTTGAAGAAGCATGGCCATGAGGTGGTCGTCGCCCGGGACGGGGAAACCGCACTTTCCCTTGTCGAACGTGCCCATGCGGGGGCGGAACCGGCATTGGCCGTCGTCTTCATGGACTTACACATGCCGGGCATTGACGGGCTTGAAGCGATACGCCGCATCCGCGAGGCCGAACGCACTCACGATCTGGAGAGGGTGCGCATTTTCGCGCTGACCGCCGACATAACCCCGGAATCCCGCGCCGAGGCGGAGCGCGTTGGCGCAGACGGTTTCCTGACGAAACCGCTCGATCCGGACGCCCTTTCCGATCTTCTCGAAGCTGTCGGGATCGCCTGAAAGGCGGATTACACCAGATCAAGTCCGATAGCCGTATCCTGAGCCCGTTGCGGTCCACGGGCCCGGAACCTCTCCTGCCGGAGTGCCACAAATCACGATCGTTTGCGTGACGCGGACAGTTGCACCCGTTATATTGCCGGCTAACGATAGGGAGCCGCAACGCAGGTCGGTCAAGGCGGGCTCCAGCTTGCGGGCTTGTGCCGGTGTCATCCAATTGTCGGAAATCTGTGGTTTATGACAGTTCAAGCTGGACAGTTATTTGCTTTGGCAAACACTCCTGCTTCAGCGTTCAACCAACGTGCCGGAGCTTAAGCCGGCCGGAAAAACGGGGAAGCGCCGAGCCGCACCCGATGCGACGGGCAACAATGCGGGGCAGAGGCCGATAGTCATGACACAGCCAAGCAAATTGTCGCCCACCAGACTGGTGCGCAAGTTCATGCCGATCAACCGTGACACCTCGCGCAGCGGCGGTTGGCTGCCGGGGCACGGCTTCGCGTTGCCGTTGACGGGACCGGATGCCCGCCGTTCCGTCGGCGCGTCGGTTTCGCTCGGTCGTATCGGCTCGCTGGAAGTGCGCCTCGCGCGCAAGGCTTCCGAGATCAAGAAGGCGCAGGAACTGCGCTATCATGTATTTTACGAGGAAATGTCGGCGATAGCCGACGGCCAGACGCTGGCCTCGGGCCGTGACGCCGATACCTTCGACGAGTTCTGCGATCATCTTCTGGTTCTTGATCACGATGTTGCCGAACGCGCCAAGCCATTCGGTCGCCGCAAACCAAGGATCGTTGCCACCTATCGCCTTCTGCGCCAGTCAGTGGCCGAACGTTTCGGAGGATTCTATACCGCCGGCGAATACGACATCCAGCCATTGCTCGACGCCAAGCCCGATCTCAATTTTCTCGAGCTCGGCCGTTCCTGCGTTCTCAAACCCTATCGCACCAAGCGGACGGTCGAACTTCTGTGGCACGGGATCTGGGCCTATGTCTTGATGCACGGCATCGATGCGATGATCGGGTGTGCGTCCTTCGAGGGTACCGACCCCGACAGGCTCGCCCTGCCGCTTTCGTATCTGCATCATTGCGCCCGCGCGCCTGAAGAATGGCGTGTACGGGCGCTTGATGAACGCTATGTCGAAATGAACCGGCTGCCCCCCGAATCGGTGGATATGCGAGCCGCGCTTCGCGAAATGCCCCCGCTCATCAAGGGCTATCTCCGGCTTGGCGCACATATCGGCGACGGTGCGGTGATCGATCATCAGTTCGGAACGACCGACGCTCTGATTATCCTGCCGGTCGCCTCGCTGAATAGCCGCTATATCAATTACTACGGCAGCGGCGCGGAGCGCTTCGCAAGCTAGTCAGCTTCGCGCCTTGCCGGCCGGGTGGCCGGAATTTCAAGGCCGGAATTTCAAGGGCGGAGACTTCAAGGACAGAGTGGCCGGGTGGCCCGGCCGTCGCATCGGTTCGAGGGGGCGCCCCGAACCGATGGCTCTGCGTCAGCCGTCATATCCTTCGATGATGAGAAGGTCGCCGGTTGAAACCGTTGTGCGTATGGCCTTCGCCGCCTGGTACTCGGGAGAATTGTAGCAGGCGAGAGCTTCTTCGTAGCTGTCGAACTCGATCACCACGTTGCGTTTGCGCGACGTGCCTTCAAGGGCGGAGTAGTCGCCGCCGCGTACCAGAAAACGGGCGCCGTGACGCTCGAATGCCGGTTTCGCCGTCGCGACATAGTCCTTGTAGGTCTCCGGATCATCCACATCGACCCGCGCGATCCAGTATCCCTTGGCCATTCAAACCTCCCTGGCACTCAAAACCAATAATGAACATGTTGCGTGGGCGCAGTGTTGGCGAGTGCGCCGTCCGGTTCAAGAGCAAAAATCCAATCTCACTTTTGGATCCTCACCCCAGCCCGGTACCGTCGGTACTGTTGAAATTCCGTCAAGCTTAACCGCGCCTTAAAGCGCCGCATTCTAGCGTGATGACAAAGGTGTGGGAGCTCGTCTGCCAGCCTTCCTCATTCATCGACAACGGGACGCGAGAGGCGGCCAATGGCCAGCAGACGCGGCAAACGCGGCGAACGTATCGAACCGGTTATGGGGCGCGTTTCGAAGACGCCCGACACGCTGGTTGGTTCCTCCGATCGTCCCGCCATGGCAGGCAAGGCGCCGAAATCGGCCAGTCGGACCGGGACAGGCGGCACCGCGGGGGCGAAAGGCGCGAAATCCGCTGGCGCGGCCAAGAAGGTTCCGCTCAAGGCGGCTGGAAATCCCGACCACCGGCGCAAGTCCTCATCGCAGACAAAGACAACGCCCGATGCGGCCGCAACGCGTTCGCCGCGGCCGTCATCTGCCCGAAAGCGCCGCAAGTCACGTCGCAAAAACGTCGGCGGCGGCAGGTTCACGCGTCTTCTCAAGCGGGGCTTTTACTGGGGGGTGGTGGCGAGCGTCTGGGGTTTCATCGTTGTGGCCGGTACGCTTGCCTATTTCGCGGCACAGCTTCCCCAGAGCTACGACTGGAAGGTTCCCTCGCGCCCGCCCAACGTCAAGATTGTCTCTGCCGAGGGGCGTCTGATCGCCAATCGTGGCGAGACGGGCGGTGAGGCCGTGCGTCTGGAGCAGCTCCCGAAGTACCTGCCGCAAGCGGTGATCGCCATCGAGGACCGACGGTTCCGCAGCCATTTTGGTATCGACGTCATAGGGCTTGCCCGCGCGGTTGTCACCAATCTGGTGCGCGGCGGCGTGGTTCAGGGCGGCTCCACCCTTACCCAGCAGCTTGCGAAGAATCTGTTTCTGACGCACGAGCGCACCATAAGCCGCAAGATGCAGGAGGTGGTTCTCGCGCTGTGGCTGGAGACCCGCTATTCCAAGGACCAGATTCTGGAAATGTACCTGAACCGGGTCTATTTCGGTGCCGGTGCCTATGGGGTCGATGGAGCGGCAAGGCGGTATTTCGGCAAATCGGCACGCCAGGTGACCCTGGCGGAGGCCGCCACCTTGGCGGCGCTTCTCAAGGCGCCGTCGCGCTATGCGCCCAATCGCAATCCCGATCTGGCAGAAAAGCGAGCCAGGCTGGTACTGCAGGCCATGCATGACGCAGGGTTCATCTCCGCCCACGACGAAAAGAACGCCATTGACCACCCGGCTCTTGCGGTTGCCGGCAACGGCGCTTCCGGTACGAATTACGTTGCCGATTGGGTGATGGACCTGTTGCCTGGCTATATCGGCCGGATAGATCAGGACGTGATCGTTGACACCACGATCGATCTGCGGCTGCAGCACGAAGCGGAACATTCGCTCGGCGATGCCCTCGACAAGAACGGCGGGAAGCTGGGTGTGAGCCAGGGCGCGCTGGTCGCGCTCGACACTTCCGGTGCGGTCAAGGCGCTGGTCGGTGGGCGCAACTACCGCAAGAGCCAGTTCAACCGTGCGGTTTCCGCCGAACGTCAGCCCGGTTCGGCATTCAAGCCGTTTGTCTATCTCGCGGCACTGGAAAAGGGACTGACGCCCGATACGATCCGCGTCGACCAGCCCGTTTCCATCAACGGATGGAAGCCGAAGAACTACACCAAGAGATATTATGGCTCCGTGACGCTGCGAAAGGCGCTCGCCTATTCCCTGAACACGGTTGCCGCCCAGCTCGGTCAGGAAGTCGGGCCGAAGAATGTCGCGGCCACGGCTAGGCGCCTTGGCATCACGTCCGAACTCAAGGTCAATCCGTCGATCGCGCTTGGTACGTCCGAGGTGACGCCGCTGGAAATCACCGCTGCCTACGTACCTTTCTCGAACGGCGGCTGGGGTGTCATCCCCTATGTCATCCGGTCTGTGAAGACCGAAAATGGCAAGGTACTCTATCACAGGGTCATCGATGGGCCGGGCCAGGTTATCCGGTCCGGAACGCTGCGCGAGATCGATTCCATGCTGGGGGAGACACTGATCACGGGAACCGGAAAGAGAGCGCGCCTCGGAGACCGCCCCGCCGGTGGCAAGACCGGGACGAGCCAGGATCTGCGCGACGCCTGGTTCATCGGATTCACGGCGAACTACACGGCTGCCGTCTGGCTCGGAAACGATGACGGATCGCCGACGAAAGCGGCCACGGGCGGCACGCTGCCAGCGTCGATCTGGCATGATTTCATGGTCAAGGCGCATGAGCACATGCCTCTGGTGGAGTTGCCGGGCATACCGGTCGGCGGTCCGGTCGTTGTCCGTGAAACGCCGCGCCCTGCCCCCGCGCGCAATGTCGTCGGCGGCCGCACCATAGAGAACGGCAACCGCGTCCTGCCGCCTCCAGGGGGAAATGGCTTTTTTCATCGTCTTTTTGGCGGCGGGTGAGAATATAATCTACTGGAGAGAATTTTTATTCGTCAAATCTTCCTTGAGTGCTATATTTTTTCTTTATAATTTGAAATTAACAATATCTGTATTCCGGATATACGTTATTACATGGAATAAACTGACGTAAAGAAAGGAGATGCATATATTTACATTGTTTTTTTCACAGGTATTTAACGGAAGTCGGCCAAGAATTGCGTGAAATTTCCCTTTCATGCAGGCAGTCCCCATGTCCTTGAACAAATTCGGCATCGGCGTAAAGATCTGGGTTCCGGTGGCGACCCTTGCGATCCTCGTGATAATTCTGGCGGTTTTCAGTCTTTCTTCGTTGCACAGCTCCCTTTATGGAGAGCGCGTCGAAAAGACCCGCAGCGTCGTTCAGCTCGCGATCTCAGTCGCCGCTCATTTTCATGACTTGGAAAAGAAGGGCGAGTTGACCCGCGACGAAGCCCAGCGCCTGGCGCGCAATGCGATCCGCTCCATGCGTTATGACGGCAACAATTATGCCTTCGTCTACTCGACTGATGGCATTCGGGTTATCTCGTCCAAGGCTTCGCTGGAAGGAAAGGACGCGAGTAATACGCAAGACGCCAACGGCAAGTATCAGGTGCGAGAGATGCTTGCTGTAGCCAAGGCGGGGGGCGGTACCGTTCCTTACTACGTCACGCGCAAGGGCGGCGACGTCCCGTTGCCGAAGGTGAGCTGGGCTCAGGAATTTCAACCGTGGGGCTGGGTGTTCGGTACCGGCATTTATATTGACGATATCCAGGATACATTCTGGACCAGAGCACTCCAGATCATCGGCATCGGGACAGTTGGCGGACTGCTTGCATTCGGTATCGCCTTTGCATCCATTCGCAATTTGTCCAAGCCTATCAAGAGCCTGACCGAGCGTATGCGGGAACTCGCCGATGGCAACACCGAAATAGAGATCGAAGGTTCCGACCGGCGCGACGAGATCGGCGCGATGGCGCATGCGATGACCGTTTTCGTTGAAAACGAGCGCAAACGGCGCGTTCTTGAGGCGGAACAGCAGGTTCGCCTGGAGCGGGATAACGAGCGCGCAGAAGAGATCCGGACGGCCTCGAAGGAATTCGAGATCAAGATGGGCTCGCTGCTGGATACCATCGCGGATTCCGTCACGAACCTGCGCAACGCGTCCACCAACCTGAATGCGGGCGCGGAACAGACCACGAGCCAGAGCAAGGCGGTGGCTGGTGCGGCAGCCGAAGCGTCCTCCAACGTGGAAACGGTCGCCTCGGCGGCGGAAGAGCTCGCGGCCTCGGTCGCGGAGATCAGCCGTCAGGTGTCCTCGTCGAGCGACATCGCTTCCCAGGCGGCGACCCAGGCCGACAGCACCAATGTGCGCATCAAGGGCCTGTCGGATGCGGCGACCCGCATCGGCGAGGTTGTCAGCCTGATCCAGGCGATCGCCGAGCAGACGAACCTTCTGGCGCTCAACGCCACGATCGAAGCGGCGCGTGCCGGAGAAGCGGGCCGGGGCTTCGCGGTTGTGGCCGCGGAGGTGAAGGAGCTCGCCAACCAGACGTCCAAGGCGACGGAAGAGATCTCCTCGCAGATCTCGTCGATCCAGGGTGAGACGCAGCTTGCCGTGGGGGCGATCAGCGAGATCACCGATACGGTGAACCAGATCAACGAGATCACCTCCGGCATCGCGGCGGCGGTCGAGGAGCAGGGCGCCGCGACGACGGAGATTGCCCGCAACGTTCAGGAAGCCTCGCGCGGCACGCAGGACGTGTCGGAGAATATCGAAGGCGTCTCCGGGGCCGCCCAGGTCACAAACGAGGCCGCGTCCATGGTCGCGGACGCCTCCGCCGCCCTTGAAAGGGAGGCGCTGGTGCTGCGCGAGCAGGTCGGATCATTCCTCGAAAGCATCAACGTATCCGACGCCGCCTGACGGCGGCTCACATACCCAAACGAAAAAGGCCCGCCGACTTTTATCCCGGCGGGCCTTTTTGCTGTTCTGTGGGGCGGATGTTGCAACATGTGCGTCGTTGCAGATTCTGGAACTTGCTTGAGGTTCATAACGATCTCAGAGTAGCTGCAGCCGGTCAGATGAGGCTCGGGACGTGAAACGTACGGCGATCCCGTCGGGTTGCGACTGGACCGAGGTGAAGCGTTGCTCAATGAGGTTGCGGGCCTGGTCGGCGCCTGAAACCAAAGGGAACAGTGCTTTTCTTCAGCCGCTGGAGCTCATGCCGTCCGCGCCCGTGTTGTGGACGAGCTGACGCAAGGCATTGGTGCGCTCTGTGGCCATGTGGATGTCGATGGATGAGACCCTCTCGGGTCGGTCTCGGCGGCGAGAGCATATTCCGGTCGCTTCGTCGCTGGCCCGCCCAAGGGCGCGGGCCGGGGACCAATGAGCATAATCGGGTCGCTGTCCGGATCGTCAGGCATTCGGTCTTCACGAAGTGCGCGATCCGGATAGCCGTCGTCCCCGGGGCGGAGGTTGCCTACCCCGGGGACGCAAGCGTCAGGCTACGTTCTTCTTGATGCCGGACAGGAAACTGGAGACGTGTTCCCGCAGCTCCCGCGCTTCGTGTTCCAGTGCCTTCGATGCGTCGAAGACGGTCGAGGCAGCCTGATTGGTGACCTCCGCCGCGCCGGAGACGCCTTCGATGTTCGCTGACACCTCTCGCGTGCCGTTGGAGGCTTCCTGCACGTTGCGGGCGATCTCCGTCGTGGCTGCGCCCTGCTGTTCCACCGCGGCCGCGATGCCCGCAGTAATATCGTTGATGCGGTTCACCGTTTCGGTGATCTCGCTGATCGCCCCCACCGCCTCTTGCGTCTCGGCCTGGATCGACGAGATCTGCGAGGAGATCTCCTCGGTTGCCTTGGAGGTCTGGGTGGCGAGTTCCTTCACCTCCGCGGCCACAACCGCGAAGCCCCGGCCCGCTTCTCCGGCACGCGCCGCTTCGATCGTGGCATTGAGCGCCAGAAGGTTCGTCTGCTCGGCGATCGCCTGGATGAGGCCGACGACCTCGCCGATCCGGCTGGCGGCGCCCGACAGACCGATGATGCGTTCGTTCGTGGCATTCGCCTGGGCCGCCGCCTGGGTGGCGATCTCGCTGGAGGAGGCCACCTGGCGGCTGATCTCCGCGACGGAGGTGGCAAGTTCCTCTGCCGCAGATGCGACCGTTTCCACGTTCGAGGAGGCCTCGGCTGCCGCGCCCGCGACCGTCCTGCTCTGGCTCGTGGTCTGTTCCGCGCCCGCGTTCAGGTTGGTAGACGCGTTTTTCAGGTTTCCGACGGAGGTTTCTATTGTTTCAAGCAAGGAGCCGATCTGACCTTCGAAATCTCTCGAGATCGTCTGAATCTCCTGCGACCGCTGACGATCCTGCTCCAGGCGGTCTGCCTGGGTCGCCTCGAGATCGCGGCGCTTGCGCTCGTTCTCCACGAAGACCGCCATCGCACCTGCCATCGCGCCGATCTCGTCGTTGCGATCCATACTTGTGACGGTGACCGCGACGTTTCCTTCCGCCAGTTCCAGCATGTTGGCCGTCAGCGTCTTCAGCGGCCGTGCCACATTGCGGATCACAAGGACAGCCGCAACACCGGCAAGGGCGCCGCCTATGAGCGCAAAGGCAAGAAGTTTCAATGCCTGTGAGCGGAACGTCGCCTCCACGTCATCGATATAGGTGCCGGAACCCAGCACCCAGCCCCAGGGGGCGAAATACTCGGTCCAGGCGAGCTTCTCCAGAGGTTCGGAGCTGTTGACACGGGGCCAGTAGTAGCTCGTCTTGCCGCCGCCCTCCTTCGCCCGCGCGATCAGGTCGGGAATGTAATAGGTTCCCCTCTTGTCTTGCGCGTCGAGAGCCGCGACGCCTTCTCGTGTCACGTCGGGCGATATAAGCCGCACCCCCTTGTCGTCATAGGCGAAGGCGTAATTGCCGCCGTCATAACGAATGGCGCGGATTGTATTGCGCGCCTGCTGGGTCGCTTCCTCGTGCGTGAGGGTTCCTGAATCCTCCAGGCTCTTGAAATAGCCGGCGATTGATTTGGAGGCCTGTACGATGTTTCGCGTTTTTGCGATCCGCTCGGCCATTAGAACGGATTGCATTTCGTACAGACTGAAGACCGCAATGACGGTTGACAGGATTGCCAGCGTGATGACGGGGATCCAGATCTTCACGCCGATATTGAATTTGCCCAGGCTCATTTCAGAACGCCCTATGAGGAAATTGAGATGTTAAATTAGTGCGCGAAATAAATTAACGCATCGTAAAAAGTACGTAATGAATTAGTAACATCACAATGAATCCAATTAGATTAAGTATTTCACCTCCGTAAACGAATTTCAGCTTGCTTGTCACCCTTGTTGGCTGCCGGCAAGGGTGTCTTCCGGTATTGCAGCCATGCAGACACGACCGTGTGGTCGCGGCAGGTTCCAAACGGCCGCAAGTCCCTGCCTCCCGAAGCTGGATCTACAGCGCGCTGTGCGGGGGGGCTTACAAACACTTACTTGTCGGCGGGGTAGCGTTGACGCCGCTGCAAGCGCGGCGAGGCGCGGCGATCCGGCGCATGTGCGCGCCGCGGAGCCTGACATGTTCCTTCCCTCATCGCTGAAGACGCATCCGCGTGATCGCCCAAGATCAAACATCACGACCGCTATTTCGCATTTTTCAATTTTAACAATAGGTTGGAGCAAATCAGCCGCTCGGTGGGACCTCTCAGGAACCGACAAGGAGTCGGCGTAATCCAAATCGTTTCGCGAAAAATCCCTCCGCAGGTGCGCCGGAGAGCCTTTCTACACGGCAAAAATGACGTGACGAGACCTTTAGTCATTTGATTTTTCTCGTTAATTTTACAGCTTCTTAAGACGCAGGGAACATTGTTGCCCAACCTCTCCAAGGTATTCAGGCACCATCTCATGTCCCTTAATAAACTCAGTATTGGCACGAAGGTTTGGCTTCCCGTCCTCACCCTCGCTGTCCTAGGCATCGCCCTGTCCACTTCCTATCTCCTGACGCTGCGCAGCACGCTCTATCAGGAGCGCGAGAAGATGACGCAGACAGTAGTCCAGGTAACGAAGTCCGTCGCCGAATATTACTACAAGAAGGAGCAGTCCGGCGTACTCACCCATGAGGAAGCGACGCAGCAGGCGCGCGATCTCATTCGTGCCATCCGCTTTGACGGAAGCAACTATGTATTCGGCCTCGACAAGGACGGCCGTCGTGTGATCATGCCCCCCAAGCCCGCTGACGAGGGCAAGATGGTCATGAGCATCAAGGACAAGGCAGGCAATTATTTCATCCGCGATCTCTTCACCGCGGCCGACAAGGGTGGCGGATCTGCCGTCTATTACTGGAACCGGACTGGCGAGACGGCGCTTTCGCCGAAAACCTCATGGAGTGAGCGGTTTGACCCCTGGGGCTGGGTTTTCGCGACGGGCGTCTTCGTCGACGATATCGAGTCCACCTTCTGGAACAACGCCGCGATCGTCATTGGTTTCGGCCTCGTTGGCGGCCTGATCGCATTCGCTATCGCCTATTCTGCCATTCGCAATGTGACGTTGCCGCTGGGCAAGCTCACCGGCAACATGCAGGCGCTCGCTGATGGCAACACCGAGATCGAGGTCGAAGGTTCCGACCGGCGCGACGAGATCGGTGCGATGGCGAGTACCATGTCGGTCTTCATCGACAACGAGCGCAAGCGACGCGTTCTTGAGGCGACCCAGGCAGACCGTCTGGAGCGGGATAACGAGCGCGCAGAAGAGATCCGGACGGCCTCGAAGGAATTCGAGATCAAGATGGGCTCGCTGCTGGATACCATCGCGGATTCCGTCACGAACCTGCGCAACGCGTCCACCAACCTGAATGCGGGCGCGGAACAGACCACGAGCCAGAGCAAGGCGGTGGCTGGTGCGGCAGCCGAAGCGTCCTCCAACGTGGAAACGGTCGCCTCGGCGGCGGAAGAGCTCGCGGCCTCGGTCGCGGAGATCAGCCGTCAGGTGTCCTCGTCGAGCGACATCGCTTCCCAGGCGGCGACCCAGGCCGACAGCACCAATGTGCGCATCAAGGGCCTGTCGGATGCGGCGACCCGCATCGGCGAGGTTGTCAGCCTGATCCAGGCGATCGCCGAGCAGACGAACCTTCTGGCGCTCAACGCCACGATCGAAGCGGCGCGTGCCGGAGAAGCGGGCCGGGGCTTCGCGGTTGTGGCCGCGGAAGTGAAGGAGCTCGCCAACCAGACGTCCAAGGCGACGGAAGAGATCTCCTCGCAGATCTCGTCGATCCAGGGTGAGACGCAGCTTGCCGTGGGGGCGATCAGCGAGATCACCGATACGGTGAACCAGATCAACGAGATCACCTCCGGCATCGCGGCGGCGGTCGAGGAGCAGGGCGCCGCGACGACGGAGATTGCCCGCAACGTTCAGGAAGCCTCGCGCGGCACGCAGGACGTGTCGGAGAATATCGAAGGCGTCTCCGGGGCCGCCCAGGTCACAAACGAGGCCGCGTCCATGGTCGCGGACGCCTCCGCCGCCCTTGAAAGGGAGGCGCTGGTGCTGCGCGAGCAGGTCGGATCATTCCTCGAAAGCATCAAGTCGGCGGACGCTGCCTGATCCAGGTACTCGGTTGAAGAAAAGACGGCCCGCCGGGTGACTGGCGGGCCGTTTTGCGTGTCTTCGCCCGAGTTTCCTGACGATGCTCAAGGCGGCGCTCGGGTGATGGTGTCAGGGACAGATACCTCGGCGCGAAGCTCCGCATTCTGCCGCGACCGTTCGGCCTGTCTTGCGCGTCCATGAGTTCAACGATGTAGCGAACAACGAGCTCGACTGTGAGCCTGTTGGGGCACCAGAGGAAATGTCAAATCTTGCGCAGCGCCACCCGCTCGATGGAGTGGTTCACCGCCTTGGTCAGGATCAGGTCGGCCCTGGGCCGTGTCGGCAGGATGTTTTCCGACAGGTTTTCCAGATTGATGTTGGTCCACAGGTCGTTGGCGATATCCATCGCCTCCTTGTCGGTGACCTTGGAATACTTGTGGAAGTAAGAGCCCTCATCGCGGAATGCCGTTTCGCGCAGCCGCATGAAGCGCTGGACGTACCAGTCGTGCAGAATCGGGATCTCCGCATCGATATAGACCGAGAAATCGAAGAAATCCGAAACGTAAGGCACAGCCTTCCCGTCGCGCGGCAGCTTGGAGGTCTGCAGCACATTCAACCCTTCCACGATGAGAATGTCCGGCCGGTCGATGAAGATCGACTGGCCCGGCATCACGTCGTAGTAGAAGTGGGAATAGACTGGCGCCCGCACGTTGCGCCGTCCGGCCTTGATGTCGGAGAGAAAGTGCAGCAGCTCCGGCAGGTCGTAGCTATCGGGAAAGCCCTTGCGCCGCATCAGCCCTTCGCGTTCCAGCACGGCGTTCGGATAGAGGAAACCGTCGGTCGTCACCAGGTCGACCTTCGGGCTCGCCGGCCAACGTGCCAGAAGGGCTTGCAGGAGGCGCGCCGTGGTCGATTTGCCGACCGCGACGGATCCTGCGACGCCGATGATGTAGGGCACCTTGTTGCTGTTGGTTCCAAGAAACTTCTTGGTTGCCAGATGCACGCCCTGCATCGCCTCGACGTAGAAGGAGAGAAGGCGAGAAAGCGGCAGGTAAATGCTCTCCACCTGGGCGAGGGAAACGGGGTCATTGAGACTCTGGAGGCGACGGACTTCCTCCGCCGTCAGCGTCATCGGTGTGTCGGCGCGAAGTCTGGCCCATTCGGTCTCGGTAAAGGTCGTATAGGGCGAGAGTTCTGCCGGTATCACTTCATCCATGCGTTCACCGCGCAAGGGCTTGCGCGCTCCAACCAGATCCTGCAGCTCAGGTCCATCAGCCGCCTTGCCGGCGGTCCTCCCGATGGACAGGGCGATCAGGGACCAGGCGCATCGGCCGGTCATGATCGCCGACTTGGACCTGAAGGGAACTCCGGCCATCTCGAGCGGATCTGGCCGAAACGCCCCTCAGGGCTTCACGTGACTCTTGTGCGACACAAGCCTTATTGCGGGTCTTTCGGTCGTGCGGCCTTTTCCTCCAGGCCAGTCTGTCCGGTCCGCCCGGCGAGTTCCGCCATGACATCGTCCAGCGGCACGTCCGCCGCTTCCAGCACCACGCACAGATGATAGAGCAGGTCGGCCGCCTCCGAAGTGACGCCCGCGCGATCACGCTCGACGGCGGCGATCGCGGTTTCCACCGCCTCCTCGCCGAGTTTCTGAGCGCATTTCGCGATACCCTTGCCAATGAGCTTGGCCGTGTAGGACCCGGGGTCCCCGGAACGCGCACGTCTGGCGACGATGTCGGCGAGATCGTTCAGTGTGAAATCGGACATGACAGGCCTTGGTCGTGGGGACCGGCGGCGGGCGCGGCGAAGCACTGCGCCCGCATTCCAAATGTCCCCTTGAAACGTGCGGAACGCGTGCGCCGCATCATTTAGGACAATTTCTCTTCGCCGTCGAGGCGCATCGGTATCCCGGCAACGACCATGTGGTGCTTGGCCTCACCGATCGTGTAGGTCCCGAAGTGAAAGATCGAAGCGGCGAGCACGGCGGTCGCATGGCCGTCGCGGATGCCTTCGACGAGATGATCGAGGGTGCCGACACCGCCCGATGCGATCACTGGCACATGCACCGAATCGGCAATGGTGCGGGTCAGATCAATATCGAAGCCGACCTTGGTGCCGTCGCGGTCCATGGAGGTCAGCAGGAGTTCGCCCGCGCCCAGTTCCACGACTTCCTGCGCGTATTCCACCGCATCGATGCCTGTCGCATTGCGCCCGCCGTGGGTGAAGATCTCCCAACGTCCGGGCTCGCCGTTGCCGCTCACCCGTTTGGCGTCAATCGCGACGACGATGCACTGGTTGCCGAATTTCTCGGCCGCTCTGCGCACGAACTGCCGGTCTTTCACCGCCGCGGTCATGATCGAGGCCTTGTCGGCACCGGCTTTCAACAATGCGCGGATATCTTCAACCGTACGCACGCCGCCGCCAACCGTTACCGGCATGAAGCATTGCTCGGCGGTGCGCCGCACCACGTCGAGCAGGATGCCGCGGTCCTCGTGGCTTGCCGTGATATCGAGGAAGCACAATTCGTCGGCGCCCGCCGCATCATAGGCCTTGGCGGCTTCCACCGGGTCGCCGGCATCGATGAGATCGACGAAGTTGACACCCTTGACGACACGGCCATCCTTGACGTCGAGACACGGAATTACCCGGGCTTTGAGCATGGTCAGTTTCCTCGCGCCGACTTGATCAGCGCCAGCGCTTGCGCAGGATCGAGGCGCCCATCATAGAGCGCCCGGCCCGAAATCGCGCCTTCCAGAGCGGCGCAGTCGGGCTCCAGCAGTCGTTTCACGTCATCGATTGACGCAAGACCGCCCGAGGCGATGACGGGAATGGAGACGGCGTTCGCCAGTTCCAGCGTGGAGGGGATGTTGAGCCCCTTCAGCACGCCGTCCCGGTCGATATCGGTGTAGATGATCGCCGAGACCCCGGCATCCTCGAAGCGCTTGGCGAGATCGACGGCGGTCAACTCCGAGGTCTCCGCCCAGCCTTCCACCGCGACCTTGCCGCCTCTGGCGTCGATACCGACGGCGATATGACCCGGATGCGCCTTGCAGGCCGCCTTGACGAGACCGGGATCGCGCACGGCGACGGTGCCGAGGATGACACGGCGGATGCCTTTCGTCAGCCACGCTTCGATCTGCGCCATGTTGCGGATGCCGCCGCCCAGTTGCACCGGGTTCGACGTGGCCGCGAGGATGCCGTCGACCGCCGCGCCGTTGCGGCTTTCACCCGCAAATGCGCCGTCGAGGTCGACCACGTGCAGCCACTCGAAACCCTGGTTCTCGAAGGTGCGGGCCTGGGCGCCGGGATCGTCGTTGAAGACGGTCGCCTGTGCCATGTCGCCGAGCTTCAGGCGCACACACTGGCCGCCCTTCAGGTCGATCGCGGGAAAGAGGATCATGGGTCTATCCGTGTCGCCGTGGCCGCGCCCGGGGCGCTCACGGCTTCCATTTCAGGAAATTGGCGATAAGGGCGAGGCCGAGTTTCTGGCTCTTTTCCGGGTGGAACTGGGTGCCCACCATGTTGTCGCGTCCGACCATGGCTGTGAATGCGCCGCCATAGTCGAAGCCAGCGATCACCTCATCCGGATTCGCCGCCGCCAGATGATAGGAGTGGACGAAATAGGCGTGCCACCCGTCCGGCCCGGTCGGGATGCCGTCAAGTACGGGGTGCACGTTCGCCGTTTCGTTGATCGTGTTCCAGCCCATATGCGGGATCTTGAGGGTCTCGTCCGCAGGCTTCATCTGCACCACATCGCCTGCGATCCAGGAAAGCCCCTCGCTGGTTTCGTATTCGAGACCGCGTTCCGCCATGAGCTGCATGCCGACGCAGATGCCAAGAAACGGCCGGCCCCTGGCGATCACCGCCTCTTCCAGCGCCGCATCCATGCCCGAAACCGCCGCAAGTCCGCGCCGGCAATCGGCGAAGGCACCCACGCCCGGCAGGACAACACGATCGGCGGCCGCAACCACATCGGGATCGGCGGTCAGGCGGATTTCTTCGGCAACGTCGCTTTCGCGCGCGGCGCGCTCGAACGCCTTGGTCGCCGAGTGCAGGTTACCCGAACCGTAGTCGATGATGGCGACAGTCATCGGGACGCCTCCGGAAACAGGCCGATCACCTCGTCGGAGGGCGTTGGCTCGCGGGTCAACGGGTTGGGCGCGGCGTCACGCGCGGAACCGCTGTGGCGCGCTGACAGGGGTGGATTGACCTGCTCCGGTCCTTTCCAGGCCGAAAAGAAGCGTGTTTCGCATTCGTCGTGATTGGCGCCTGATGTCACGCCGGCAAGGTTGTAGCCGCGCCGTTCCAGAGACCAGCGGCGCATCTCGTTGGCTTCCAGCGCAAACAGCACGGAGAAGGCAAGGCCCACGACAAAGGGCGCCACCCCGCCAATGATGTCTCCCGCGCCCGTGACGACGATCGCCAGAACGAGATAGCCGACTAGCGCAAGCCACATGCCGCGATAGACCAGCCACGGCACAGCGAAGAAGAAGGCGGGCCAGCAAAAACCCTCCTTGATGAAGACGACGCGGTTCGCATCCTGTTCGGCGTTGCCGGACGGCAAAGGCGTCATGGCCATGTAGACGGTCATCGCGATCAATCTCCCAGCCGGCCCTTGGTGGAGGGTACCCGTTGCCCCTGACGCGGATCGAGCGCCACGGCATCGCGCAGCGCACGCGCAACCGCCTTGAAACAGGTTTCCGCGATGTGGTGGCAGTTGGTGCCATAGAGATTGGCGATGTGCAGGGTAATCCCGGCATTCATGGCGAAGGCGCGAAAGAACTCCTCGAAGAGTTCGGTGTCGAAATCCCCGATCTTCGGCTTGGAGAACTCCACCTGCCAGACAAGAAACGGCCGGCCGGAGACATCCACCGCGCAGCGCGTCATCGCTTCGTCCATCGGCAGGTGGACGTCCGCATAGCGGGTCACGCCCGCCATGTCGCCCAGCGCCTGGCGTACGGCTTGTCCGAGTGCGATGCCCACGTCTTCGGTGGTGTGGTGAAAATCGATATGGGTATCGCCCGCCGCCCTGACCGTGATGTCGATCAGCGAATGCCGGGCGAGCTGCTCCAGCATGTGATCGAGAAAACCGACGCCGGTCACGATATCGTAGGCGCCGGTGCCGTCGAGTGCGACGGTCGCCTGGATATCGGTTTCCTTCGTGGCGCGCGTGATCGAAGCAGAACGCATGCGGGATCAATCCTTCAATTCCAAGGAACGCAGGCTTCTTAGCAGTCGAGCGGAGCGAAGAAAATAGCGCTGAACGTCACTTGCGGCGGCCAGAGCGTGTGCGAGGCTGATTTCCTCGCGAGGCAGGATCGACTAACCATAGGCACATTGACCGATTCGAGGAGCCCGCCGATGTCCTTCAAGCCCGAGACCGCGACCGACCGGCTCATTCTGCCGCTCGATGTGCCCACCGTGGAAGAGGCGCGCACAATTGTTGCGCAGACGAAGGGAGCAGTCGGCGTCTACAAGATCGGCATGCAGCTTCAGTTCGCCGGCGGCCTGCCCTTTGCGCAGGAGCTGGCGCGCGAAGGCCAAAAGATCTTTCTTGACGTGAAGCTGCTCGATATCGACAACACGGTTGAACAGGCGGTCCGCAACATCGCGAAGATGGGCATGACTTTCGTCACCATCCACGCCTACCCCAAGACCATGCGCGCCGCCGTCGCCGGGCTCGACGCGGCCGATCTCTGCCTGCTGGGCGTCACCGTTCTCACATCCATGGATGATGAGGACGTCAAGGCTGCCGGCTATGCCGGGTCGGCTGTGGAGCTTGTGAAGTCGCGCGCGGTCGCGGCGCGTGCGGCGGGTATGGGCGGCATTGTCTGCTCGCCGCGTGAGGCGGGCGAGTTGCGCGATCTTGTTGGCGCCGATCTGGTGCTTGTCACGCCGGGTGTCCGTCCGGTTGGTGCTTCGGCCGACGATCAGAGACGTGTGATGACGCCGGGCGATGCCATCCGTGCCGGTGCCGACTATATCGTCTGCGGCCGCCCCATCACCGGCGCCGCCGACCGCCGCAAGGCGGCCGAAGATGTCGTTGAGGAGATCGCGGCAGCCCTTTGAGGCGCGGCCGCGCACCGGTGAGCGGCCGCGCGCTCACCAGGCCCTTTCGTAAATCGCGAGAATTTCCTCGACGCTGAGATCGACCGGATTCCAGTCGAGCAGCCGGCGGATGCCGTGCGCGTCCTTCGCCATGTCGGCGAGATCGTCCTTCGGCACGCCATGGGCCCTTAGCCTCATGTCCAGTCCCAGAGCGCGGCAGAAGTCCATCGCTCCATCCAGCACCTGTTGCGAAGTTCCGGTCTCAAAACCGAGGGCGGCGCCGATCCTGGCTGTCTTGTCGGCCGCGGCTTGCGCGTTGGCGGCCAGGACGTGCGGGAAGATCAACGCATTGGCGATGCCGTGGGGGATCTTGTAACGCGCCAGCGGATATGAAACGGCATGGCCGGCGGTAGTGTTGACCGGGCCGAGGCAGACGCCGCCATAAAAGGAAGCGAGCGCCATTCCCGCGCGTGCCTCGGTATCCGATCCGTCGTCCACGGCGCGTTTCAGATATTTTCCGACAAGCTCGATTCCCTGCAGCGCATAGCCATCGATCAACGGATGTGCGCGCTTGGAGGTGTAGGACTCCACGCAATGCGCCATGGCATCGACGCCGGTTGCGGCCGTGACGAACGGCGGCACGGATTGCGTCAATGCCGGATCGATGATCGCGATATCCGCAAGCATGTGAACGCTCTCGGTCGCGATTTTGGCGAAGGTCTTTGGATTGGTGATGAGCGCACGCGTACCGACTTCAGAACCGGTGCCGGCTGTGGTCGGGATTTGCGCCAGTCCGACTTCGCGCTCCGGTGCGCGGTTCGGTCCGGAAATCTCTTCGAGGCGGAGAGTGCGCCCGACCATGACGGCGACAAGCTTGGCAAGGTCCATTGCCGAGCCACCGCCAAATCCGATGACGAGATCGGCGCCCGCCGCTGCCGCCACCGCCCGCTCCAGCATCACGGTATCCGGCTCTGCCGTGACGTCGCCAAAGCAGCGGATGTCACCGAGGCCGAGCTGATCGAGCCGCGCCGCGTTGATCGGATCCGCCACGATGAAGGGCTGCTTGTAGTCTCTCGAATGCGCCCAGTCGGCAAGGTGCGCCACTGTCCCTGCGCCAAAATGAAGCAGGGGCGGTCTTTGCAGTTCGATGGGACATGTCAATTCGAGCATTGTGATCTCCGACAGCTCCGGGAGTGATTTCCGGGGGATGAGCCACCCGGAAAAGTCAGCATCTGCCACCGTTCAACGCATCGTGATCAGTCGTTTCCGGCAGGCGGCATGCTCGCGAAATCCAACAGAAAATTGTCTCTGATCAAAAATTTGTCAATTGGTATATCGAAAATTCTTGGAAAGGACGGAATGTCGAGATTGTCAGACTGAATGTAAGGAAATCGGAATTAATATTATGATTATAAAGAATTAATTCGATTTTCGGAATTATCTTTGAGCACGGCCGAATCCTCGGATTGCTCAAGGAAAAGGCAAAAACTCACCAATTGGGCAAACATATCTATTTATGATTTGACATCTAAACACGACCTAAGCATTCTGCTTTCCGCCCATGTAGCTGGTTAGGGAGGTGCGGGCAGATCGGCCCTTCGTCGGTCGGAAAACCGCAATCAAGGACACCCATGGTCGGGACGGACTCTCGAAAAAGCGATGTTGCGATCGGCGCGACCCTTCTGGCGTTCTGCGCTTTCGCCGCCTGGCGCACGGCCTATGTGCACTCTGCTCCGGCCACATCTGTCGCCGGCTCGGCTTTCGTGCCCTGGCTGGTCATCGCCCTCATCTCGGCGCTTGCCTCGATCCTCATCGTGCGCGCCGTACTGAGCATGCGATCGGGTCGTACCGGCGAGACGGTAAGTCTGCCGGATCGCGGGACATTCGTACGCATGGGGCTGTTTGCCGTCCTGATGGTTGCCTATGCGGGCGCCTTCATGAGTGTCGGCTATATCCCGTCAACCCTGGTCGCGTTCGTGGCTGGCTTGGTTCTTTTCGGCGAGCGCCGCATCTGGGTTCTGATTTTGCTACCGTGCGTGGCGACGACGGCCGTCTACTACGCCTTCACCACAGTCTTGGCCGTATGGCTGCCCTGATCTGCTGACGATCACGGCAACGGACACAATAGGAATACGATACGGAGGAAGCCGACGTGACGCGGAAATTGATTATCGGAATGGCTCTCGCTCTGACGAGCGCATCTGCAGTCGCCCCAGCGGCCGCTGCTGACTATCCCGCCCGCCCGATCCAGGTGATCGTTCCCTATTCGGCCGGCGGCAGTACCGATCTGTCGATGCGTGTCGTCGCCGATGCCTTCAAGCGGCTCTACGATGGCAAGCAGATCGTCGTGCGCAACCAGCCCGGTGGTGGCGGCGCCATCGGCACGTCCGCAGCCGTGCATGCCCGCCCCGACGGCTACACGCTTGGCACCGGCGCCCAAGGCCCGATCGCGATCCTGCCTCATCTTGGCGGTACCGACTACAAGCTGGACGATGTCGAGTTCGTCGGTCTGTACGCGCGCAGCCTCCAGGTCATGGTCGCCTGCAAGGGCGCCCCTTTCAAGGATTTCGACAGCTTCTTCGAATACGCCAAGACAAAGGCACCGCAGATCGGCAATTCCGGTGCCGGCGGCGCGAACCATGTCTCTGCCCAGGCTTTCGCGGATGAGGCGCACATCAAGATCGAGAACGTGCCCTACAATGGCTCGTCCGATGCGCGCACGGCCTGCGTCGGCGGCCATATCGACGCCATGGTCGCCTCGCCGGCCGAGGCTCTGGCCCAGTCCGAGGCCGGCAACATGACGCCGATCTTCGTGATGGAGCCGAAGCGGATCGATCTCTTCCCCGACACCCCGACGGCGGTTGAAAAGGGCATCAAGTTCACCTGGTCCTCCTGGAAGGGCATCATCGCGCCGAAGGGTATCCCGGAAGAGGATCTCGCCTTCCTGCGCGAGGCGGTGAAGAAGGTCGCGACCGACGAGCAGTTCATCAAGAAGATGACCGACATGGGTGAGTTCGTGACCTACGAGGATGCGGCCACTTTCAAGGCGCGTGCTCAAAAGGACAGCGAGTCCGCCGAACGCGTGCTGAAGGATATCGGCATGTACGGCATGAACAAGTAGGTATCGCCCCACGGGTTCCGGGCCGGAGCTGCCATAACGGTCGGCTCCGGCCCGCTGCTTGTTTCCAGCGCTTATCAAAAGACATCAAGACAGGCCGAAGGTCATGGAGACGCTCGCCTATCTCGCTCCCCTCTTTCATCTCAATGTGCTCGGCGCGATCATGCTGGGCACGCTCGGGGGGCTCATCATCGGCGCTCTGCCGGGGCTGACCGCCACCATGGGCGTGGCCCTGCTCATACCGTTGACCTTCGGGATGCCGGCCGTCATGGGCCTCAACATGCTCATCGGCATCTATATCGGTGGCATCTATGGCGGCTGCATTTCCTCCATCCTGTTGAGGACCCCGGGAACGCCCGCGTCCGCTGCCACGGTGCTCGACGGCTATCCGATGGCGCAGAGAGGTGAGGCCGGCAAGGCGCTCGGCATGGCGACCATTGCCTCCACCATCGGTGGCCTCGTCGCCGCGGTCGTGCTCGCCGCCCTTGCGCCGCAGCTTGCCTCCATCGCGCTGCAATTCGGTGCGCCCGAATATTTCGCCCTTGCTCTCTTCGGCCTTACCATCATCGCCTCGCTTTCCGGCGATCTGCTGAAGGGCGCCATCTCCGGCCTCCTCGGCATCCTGATCTCCTGCGTGGGGGCCGATCCGATCTCCGGCGTGCTGCGCTACACCTTCGGTTTCTCCGGCTTTGCATCCGGCTTTGCCTTCACCCCCGCATTGATCGGGCTCTTCGCGCTTTCCGAGGTCTTCACCTTGATGGAGCGCATGGCGCGCGCCGAGCCGAACATCCAGCCGGTGCGCGGCCGCTGGCCCTCGTGGCAGGACATGAAGGAAAGTCGCGGCGCGCTTATCCGCGGGTCGCTCATCGGCACGCTGATCGGCATCATCCCGGGCGTCGGCTCCGGCACCGCCTCGTGGATCTCCTACAACGAGGCGCGCCGTTCCTCGCCGACGCCGGAAAAGTTCGGCACCGGCTACGCGCCGGGCATCGCGGCGACCGAAAGCGCCAACAACGCCGTGTGCGCCGCCGCCCTCATTCCGCTGCTGGCGCTGGGCATCCCGGGCGACGTGGTCACCGCGGTCCTCATGGGCGGGCTGATGATCCAGGGTCTCGCGCCCGGGCCGATCATGTTCCAGACCAACCCGGACGTGATCGTCGGCATCTTCGGCGGCACCTTCCTTGCCACGATCTTCATGTTCATCTTCGGCATGGCGCTGATCCCGCTCTTCAGCCGCATCCTCGCCGTGCCGCGCCACATTCTTGCCGTGGCGATCATGATCTTCTGCTTCATCGGCTCGTTCGCCATCAACCTGAACCCGGTCGACCTCTACACCATGGTCGGGTTCGGCGTGCTCGGCTGGGTCATGCAGAAGTTCGGCTTCAGCCAGGCGGCGCTGTGCATCGCGATGATCCTCGGCCCCATGCTTGAGGCCAACCTGCGCCGCGGCCTGATGCAGACCCATGACGATCTCTTCGCCTTCGCCTCGGGTCCGCTCACCATCCTGTTCCTCACCCTGACGGTTCTCTCGCTCGGCTGGCCGGTTCTCTCCCGGTTCCTCGCCCGTCGCCGGGAGGCCAAGACCATGACCCTGGAAACGAAATGACCAAGTCCGCTTATGTCGCCCTCGTGACCTGTTTCAACGAAGACGAAACCATCAACTTCGAAGCGACACGCGCCCAGGTCCGACGCCAGGTCGCAGCCGGCAACAACATCCTGTGCGCCGGCACCAACGGCGATTTCTCCGCCCTCACCTTCGAGGAGAAGGTGACGCTCACCGAGGCCGTCGTCGACGAGGTTTCCGGCAAGGCCAAGGTCATCGTCAACGCCGGCATGCCCGCCACCTTCGAGACGGTGAAGCTCGCCCGCGAGATCGACCGCATCGGCGTCGAGGGCATCGCGGTGATCACGCCCTTCTTCATCGCCTGCACGCAGGACGGTCTGGAGCGCCACTTCACCACCGTCGCCGATGCGGTGAAGACGCCGATCTATCTCTATGACATCCCGGCCCGCACGCAGAACCACATCGAGCCGGAAACGGCCCGCCGGCTCGCCGCCCACGGCAACATCGCCGGCATCAAGGATTCCGGCGGCAAGCAGGACACGCTCGAGGCTTACATGGCGATCGGGCGCGAGGTCGAGGGCTTCGACGTCTATTCCGGCCCCGACCACCTCGTCCACTGGGCGCTGCAGAACGGTGCGGCGGGCCCCATCTCCGGGCTCGGCAACGTGATGCCGGAAGTGCTGGCGCGCATCGTCTCCTGCTTCAATGCGGGCGACGAGGCGGGTGCGGCCGCCGCGCAGGAAGCCTACACGGCGCTACGCGTCGATCTCTATGCGCTGGGCTTCCCGCCCGCCATGGTCAAGCGCGCGCTGTGGGTGATGGACAATTCCGTAGGCGCCAGCCGTCAGCCCGCCCTGCTGCCCAACCCCGAACAGGACGCGCAGATCCGCGCGATCCTTGAAAAGCACGGGCTGATTGCGGCATGACCACGATCCTCACCACCTCCCCCGGCTTCGGCAAGCACGGCCGGGTGCCGGACCTGATCGCGGAAAAGGGCTGGACCCTGATCCGCGCCGCCGATACGTCGAAGCCCGACGGCGGCATGTCGGATCACATCGCGGAGGCCGATTTTCTCGTCGTCGGCCTCGTGCCGGTGAAGGCGGAAAGCCTTGAAGGGGCATCGAAGCTCAAGGGCGTGCTGAAGCACGGCGTCGGTGTCGACAACATCGACATTGCCGCCTGCACGGCGAAGGGCCTGCCGGTCGTCAACACGCCGGGCGCCAATGCCGATGCGGTCGCCGAACTCAGCCTAGGCCTGATGTTCGCGCTTGCCCGCAACATTCCCGCCGGCCACGCCTCCGTCGTCTCCGGCGGCTGGGACCGCAAGGTCGGCACCCAGCTCGGCAGCAAGGTGCTGGGCATTGTCGGCCTGGGTAATATCGGCCGCAAGCTGGCGCTCAAGGCGCGCGGCCTCGGCATGAAGATCCTCGCGACCGATCCTTACGCGGACCGCGAATTCGCCGCCGCCAACGACATCCAGATCGTCGAGCTGGACGCGGTTCTGGCGGCGTCCGACTACGTCTCGCTGCATGTCTTCGGCGGGGCTGGCAACGCCGCGCTCATCAATGCGGAAAAGCTCGCGCTGATGAAACCGACCGCGTGCCTGCTGAACCTGGCGCGCGGCGAGGTCGTCGATCTCGACGCCGTTGCCGCGGCCCTGTCGGCCGAAAAGCTCGGCGGCGTGGCGCTCGATGCCTTCGTCAGCGAGCCGCCGGATGTGAGCCACCCGGTCTTTGCCCATCCGCGCACGGTGTGCACGCCGCATTCGGGGGCGGATACGAAGGAGTCGGTGGAGAACATGGGCCTGATGGTCATCGAGGACATCCAGAGCATCCTCGACGGCAAGACGCCCGGCCGCTGCCTGAACGCCGCCGATCTCGCCTGACCCGCTGCCCACTGGAGTTGAGACATGAACGACAAACCCATCGTCATCACCATGGGCGATCCCTCCGGCGTCGGCGCCGAGGTGACCGTCAAGGCCATGGCGAGCCTTTCGGATGCCGAGCGCGCGCGCTATGCGGTGATCGGCGACTTCGACACGCTCGAACGCGCGCGCGACGTCTGCGGCCTGACGCTTGCGCTGCATGCCCATGGCGAGGCGGCACCCGCCGGCTCGCTGGCCGTGGTCCATGTGCCGGTCGCCGATCTGCCGGGCCGCTTCGGCGTACTGTCGCCGGCCTGCGGCGAGGCCTCGTTCCGCTATGTCGACAAGGCCGTGAAGATGATCCAGGCCGGCGAGGCGGTTGGCATGGTCACCGCGCCGATCAACAAGGAGGCGCTCAACGCCGCCGGCCATCACTATGACGGCCACACCGGCATGCTGGCGCACCTGACCGGCTGCAAGAGCTCGTGGATGCTGCTGGCGTCCGAAACGCTGAACGTGATCCACGTCTCCACCCACGTCTCGCTGAAGGACGCGATCGGGCGGGCGACGCCGGAGCGCGTGCTGGAGACGATCCGCACCGGCTACAACCATTTCCGCCGGATGGGCGTGGAAGCCCCGCGCATCGCGGTCGCCGGCATCAATCCCCATTGCGGCGAGAACGGCCTGTTCGGCCGCGAGGACGACGAGCAGATCGTGCCGGGCGTGAAGCAGGCGCAGGCCGAGGGCATCGACGTTTCCGGCCCGATCCCGGCCGACACGGTCTATCACCGCGCCAATCAGGGCGCCTTCGATCTGGTCGTCGCCCAGTACCACGATCAGGGCCACATCCCGATCAAGCTGATCGCCTTCGACACGGCGGTGAACGTCTCGCTGGGGCTTCCCATCGACCGCTCCTCGGTCGATCACGGTACGGCCTTCGACATCGCCGGCACCGGCAAGGCGAACCACACCAACATGCTCTCCGCGCTCTCCTACGCGGGCAAGCTCGCGGCCGGGCGCGGCTGAGGCGATCCTGCCGCCTTCATCCCCACGGCTTTGTCCGGGGGATCCAGAGCGCCTTCCGCCCGGGTTGATTCAATCTGATCGGAATATGCTCTGGCGGCCCATCCTTCGAGACGCCCCGCGCCATCTCCGCCCTGACGCGTCCCGCCACCGCCCGAGACCGGCCCTCGGTCCCCCGACCTATTTCATGCTGAGATCGATCAGCCCGCCGCCGAACAGGCGGTCGCGGGAGTGCTCCAGGTGGGCCTGCATCAGCCGGCTCGCGTCGGCCGGCCGACGCTCGCGGATCGCGGTGAAGATCGCCGCATGTTCCTCCAGAACCTCCTGCAGGCTCTTGGCGCCGTCGCGCATCAGCGTCTGGCCGTGCAGCGTCATGCCGACGTTGACATGATCGCGCAGCGCCCGGAGCGTCGCCTCGAAATACTGGTTGTTGGAGGCCTTCGAGATCGCCAGATGGAAGTCGAAATCGGCATCCTCGCGGTGTTGGTGCGAACCGGTGGCATCGCGCAGCAGTTCCAGCGCTTCCTCGATCTCGGCCAGAACGGGTGGATTGTAACGCTCCGCGGCAAGGCCCGCCGCCTTGGTTTCCAGATTGAGCCGGAATTCGTAGCAGCGCTGGATGTCGGCCAGCGTTTCCACCCGCGCAAATCCGACGGGTGTCGACTGCGGGGCGCGCACGTAGTTGCCGGCGCCCTGACGGGAATAGACCAGCCCCTCCTCGCGCAGGCGTTCCAGCGCCGTGCGCAGCACTGGGCGCGAGACGCCGAATTCCTGCGACAGGGTGTTTTCCGGCGGCAGTTTCTGGTTCGCAAGATAATCGCCGTTCGATATGCGGCTGAACAGTGAGTGATAAACCCGGTCGGCAAGCGACTTGCGTGGTTTCATCGTCGGCCCCTTCAGCGAGCCGGACCGGGAGCGATGCTCCCAGGCGCGTTGTCGATGTCTTTCGCGGTGACGGAAAACCCGCCGAACAGACGAACAAGTGCGTCCGGCTCTCCAAAACCGCCGGACTTTGTTACCACGACGAGCCCGACCGGCCCGTCGAGGGCGCGGGAAACAGGGATTCCAGGCAAGGCTTCTCCCTTCAATTCAAGCAGGCCGACACCCAGCCGGCGAAGAATGGCGGCGGCGGATTCACCGCCACATGCAAAAAGTGTTGCCGGCTTCAGCTCTTCAACGAGGGCGCAGATGTCGCCGGAAAACCGTTTTTCCGCTTCACGCGGCGCAATCGCTTCCTTGCCTTCGGTCAGCCGAACAATGACAAGCGGCTGGACCTCGACCTTGGAAACGGCCCCGTTCGGCGCAATGACAATGGCATCCATATCCAATGCCGCGATCTGTCGCAACGTCACTGGATCGCGCGACCCGATCGCCGCGAGTACCGGAGCGGCAAGAACGGGGCGATGTCGTGCGGGGGGAAGTGGCACCAACTTGCGGGCGATCGCCTCCGCGAGCCCGGCGGCCCCGACAAGCAGCGTTCCTTCCAGATCGTCAGGCAGGATCTTGTCGAAGTCGTCGTCCGAACGGATATCGGGTATGTCGACGGGACGGTTGAGGACGGCCGCGACGTCTATGGGGTCCGTCACACCCGCTCCGGTAACCGCGCCGTCCACGACGAAGCGGTCGAGCCGGGGAATGGCGGGCGCCGCCAGAACCGGGCGGGGCACATTGACACTGAGCACGTCGACTTCAGCGGCGATCGGCCCCTTCAGGCGGCTGTCGACCTTCTTCATCAAGATGCCGGGAAAACGGCCGACAATCTCGCAAACACTGCCAACCACGGCGCCTGCTTCATCGCCCGACATCTCGCGCGAACCGGTGGAGACCGCGAGGACGTCCGGCTCCAGGCCCAGTGCGCCCTCAAGATGTGAAGGATCCAGCGCCACGACGACCCGCATGCCGCGCTCGGCAAATGCCACGGAACTGTCAAGCGCGCCGGTCAGATCGTCGGCGATGATCAGAGCCTTTACCATGTCCAGTGCCGTTTCCCATCGCGACGGCTCCTGCACGCGGATGCATGCGATACCGTGCCCGTGTCGTTTGTAAACTTGTATTTTTATTCCCTGAAATTGGCAAGGACACGCGAAGGAAAGAATAAGTGATTGTATGTACGAGAATATATAAACTTCTGCCGTGTGGCCGCGTCGTACTCTATCTGTGATTGAATGTTCTGTTTCGGACAAATCCTGAGCGCCGCAGCCTCATCCATATCCCGATACGGCAGCGACTGTCGCAGGTTCCGGCGATGCCCGGCTGGCTGCGAAGAGGTTGTCGGGCCAACGCGGCCGACGGGGCCGGCTCTGTCCACCGGTCATCTGGTCAGTGACTGGGGGCCGCAACTGTCGGGTTGCAAGAGGACTTGCCGTCGTTGGCGGTATAGCCGTGCTGCTCGAATGCCCGTATCCGGGCTGAGGCGGACGACGTCTCGATTCCCCCAACGATGGTATGGGGGACACCGGCGGCCTTGACCGCCGCTATTGCCGCCGCCGCCATGCGGTTGTTTTCCGGTGTGCCTGGGTTGATCCGCACCACGTGCCTGCCTTCGCGGGCAAGCCGGATCATCAGTTGCACTGTCGCGCGCCCGTCATTCGCCATGCTGTGTGAAGGCCGTCGATGCAGCGGTATGCGTGCGGCCTCGCGGCGCGCCATCTCGAGGACGTCGTCGGACACGGCGGGATCGAACAGGATCGTATCCGCGGATTGCAGCACACGTACCGCCTTCAGAGTCAGCATCTCCGCATCACCCGGTCCTGCGCCGACGAACGTGATCGAGCCCGCCCGCTGTTCGTCGCAGGCGGTTTGCAGGAGCGCATCGAGGCTCGGTACGGTTTCGTCGCCCGATCCGAAAAGCCGGTCGACGAATTGCTCCCAGAATGCCCGGCGCGTGGCAGTGTCGGGTACGTACGCGACGAGGCGCGTGCGGAATTGCCCGGCGGCCTTGGCCCAGGCGCCGACATGGCGGGGAAGCATGGCCTCGATCCGGCGGCGCAGGGCCTGGCCCAGAATGGGAGCGGCGCCATCGGTCGATATAGAAACGATCACCGGGGACCGGTTGACGATGGAACCGAACTGGAAGTCGCAATAGGCCGGCTTGTCGATGACGTTGACCGGAACGCCGAGCCGCCGGGCCGCCGTCGCGAAGGCTTCGGCCTCCTCGTCGCCTTGTGCATCGGCAACCGCGACGGCGGCCCCGGCGAGATCCTCCGCTTTCCAGCAGTGTGTCTGGAGCTCCAGGGTGCCGGCGACAGGCTCCCTTTGGCAGAGGTCGCGCATCTCGGGTGATGCGTCGACAGCCAGAACGATGACCCGCGCTCCACAGGCGGCGAGTAGCTCCGCCTTCCAGGCTGCGGCGGGACTTCCGCCGGCGACGATCGCGCGCTTGCCGGCAAGTCCCATGAAGACCGGAAGCCTGGCGAGCGGGGCGATACGCCTTGCGGCGCGCACGGAAGACCGCGTCTCAAGGGCCGGTTCACATGGCTTGGGGCAAACGGGCGTCATCGATCAGGCTCCGGATTTCCGAGCGGCAGGATCCGCAATTCGTGCCGGCTTTCAGCACCGCTCCAACTTCGGCGACATTGGTCGCGCGACCGGACGTGATTAGGTCGCAGATCTGGTTGACCCCAATGGAGAAGCAGGAACACACGATGGCGCCGGGATCGGGCATGTCCGCTCCCGGCCGCCCCGCCAGAAGCGCCAATCGGTTGCCCCCGGTCTGTATGTGTTCGATTGCCCAGTTCCTGGAGACCGCAACCGGTTCGCGGTCAATGAAGAGTGCGGCGACGACACGCCCTCCGGCAAAGGCCGCAAATCGGTGGCGGCCGGCCCGTGCGTCACTGAACGAAACGATATCGGTATTGCAGTGATCATTACCCTCCCCCGGCAGCCCCAGAAGACCGCGTGCGCGCGCCTGCCAGTCCTGCGGCGTATCGGTGCCGGCAAGTTCCACACGCCAGCCCACTTCCGTTTTCGCAAGTGCCCAGTAGTCCGCCTCGATCTTGGCAGGCTTGTCTGAAACGATCGCAAAGCCGTGCCACGCCGCCTCGAAGGGCCGAATGGATACGGCGGCGGATTTCGTCTCCGGCTGGCCGGAAACGGGATCCGTATGGCCGGTCACGAGCGCGTTTATCCTCGCATTTGCCGCCCATTGGCCGGCCCAGTGAAACGGTACGAAGACGGCGCCTGGCCTGGCCGCGTTTGAAACCAGCGCGCGCACGACCGCTGCACCATACCGGTTTGCGACCCGTACCAGCGAAGCCGGACGGATATCGAAATACTCTGCGTCCTTCGGGTGGATTTCGATGAAGGGCTCCGCGATGTGGCGCGACAGACGCGGCGACTTCGCCGTCCGGGTCATGGTGTGCCAGTGATCGCGGATCCGGCCGGTATTGAGCACGAGCGGGAAGGCGTCGTTTGGCGTCGATGCCGATTGTTTCGGTGGTGTCGCGATGAAGCGCGCCCGGCGCCGGGGCGTGTAAAATCCCCCTTGCGCGAAAAAGCGCGTAGGCGCCCCGTCGGACCTTCCTGCGGGACGGGGCCACTGGAAGGGCTCCAGCGTCGCATAGGCGTCATTCGTGATGTCGGCGCAGGCGCCGATGTCGAAATCGCGCGTGCCGTCGTTCTTCTCGGTCGACAGTCGGGCATGTTCACGAAAGATATCGGCCGGCCCGGCATAATCGAAAGCTTCCTCGAAGCCCATGGCATGGGCCACGTCGCGGATGATGCGCCAATCGGGCCGCGCCTCTCCCGCCGGAGCCAGAAAGGCGCGCTGGCGCGAAATCTGGCGGGCGGAATTCGTCACCGTGCCGTCCTTCTCTCCCCATCCTGCGGCCGGCAGCAACACGTCGGCAACCTGCGTGGTGTCCGTATCGTGCATGACGTCGGAGACGACCACGAAGGGACACGCCTCCAGCGCCCTGCGCACGAGGTCGGCCTCCGGCAGGCTGTCGACGGGGTTCGTCCCCATGATCCAGATCGCCCTGATCCGGCCGTCCGCGACCGCGCGAAACATGTCCACCGCCTTCAGCCCCGGCTTGTCCGCGATGACGGGCGCCCGCCAGACCGATTGCACGATCGCGCGGTGGGCCGGGTTCTCGAGCTCCATGTGGCAGGCAAGCTGGTTCGCCAGTCCCCCGACCTCGCGCCCGCCCATGGCATTGGGCTGGCCGGTCACCGAGAACGGCCCCATGCCCGGTCGACCGATCCGGCCGGTCGCCAGGTGACAGTTGAGGATGGCGTTCACCTTGTCGGAGCCCGACGTGGACTGGTTGACCCCTTGCGAATAGACGGTGACCACGCGCTCGGTACGCGCGAAGAGGTCGTAGAACCGCCGAAGCGCGGGCGCATCGAGGCCGGTTAGCGCGCATGCACCCTCAAGACCGGTTTCATGCGCCTGCTCCAGCGCAGCCTCGAACCCCTCCGTATGTGCCGCGATATAGTCCTGGTCGAGAGCGCCGGCGTCATGGAGATGGGCGAGAAGTCCATTGAAGAGCGCAACGTCGGATCCCGGCGCCAGCGGCAGATGCAGATCGGCGAAGGTGGCGGTAGCCGTCCGGCGCGGATCGATGACGACGATGGCAAGGTTCGCCCGGGCGTCGCGTGCCGCCATGAGCCGCTGGAACAGGACAGGATGGCACCAGGCCGTGTTGGAGCCGACGAGGACGACGAGATCCGCCTCCTCCAGATCCTCGTAGCAGCCGGGAACGGTGTCTGTGCCGAAGGCGCGCGTGTGGCCGGCGACGGACGAGGCCATGCAAAGCCGCGAATTCGTGTCAATGTTGGCCGTGCCAATGAAGCCCTTCATCAGCTTGTTGGCGATCGCGTAGTCCTCGGTCAGAATCTGGCCGGAGACATAGAAGGCGACCGCATCCGGTCCGTGTTCGGCGATGGTGCGCGAAAAGGTGTCCGCGACGGCGCGTGTCGCCTCGTCCCAGCTCACGCGCTTGCCCGCGATTTCGGGATGCAGCAGCCGGCCGTCGAGATCGAGCGTTTCGCCAAGCGCCGTCCCCTTGGAACAGAGTCGGCCGCGATTGGCCGGATGCGCCGGGTCGCCGGTGATCGCCACCGTGCCGTCTGCGGTAGCATTCGCCAGCACGCCGCAGCCCACGCCACAATAGGGGCAGGTGGTGCGCACTGTCGTCCCTGTTACCGTTTGGGTCATGGCCGGCCTTCCGCCGCTGTCAGCGTCACCTTCATCAGGCTCTCCCGCGAGCGTGTTCTCTGCTCCCCGCCGCACAAGCCGGCGGGGAGATGCGCTGTCTGGTCCGTCCGCTCTATTCGGCGGCGGCCATCACGCCCGACTTCTCGGAGACGATCGGTGTGCGCTTGGGTGACGTCTTGTAATGGGTGGCGTAAATCATCGCGCCGACGAAGGTCAGCCCGCCGACGAGATTGCCGAGTACGGTGGGGATCTCGTTCCACAGAAGGTAGTCGAGCCAGGTGAACTGGCCACCGAGCATGATGCCGGAGGGAAACAGGAACATGTTCACCACCGAGTGCTCGAAGCCCATGTAGAAAAACACCAGGATCGGCATCCACATGGCGATGACCTTGCCGGAAACGCTATTCGACATCATCGCCGAGACCACCCCGGTGGAGACCATCCAGTTGCACATGACGGCGCGGATGAAGAGGGTCAGCATGCCGGGCAGGCCGTGCGCGGCATAGCCAATGGTGCGGCCTTCGCCGATGTGGCCGATCTTCTGACCGACGGCATTCGGGGCTTCGGAAAAACCGAAGGTGAAGATGATCGCCATGAAGACCGCGACGGTCATGGCACCGGCGAAGTTTCCGACGAACACCAGCCCCCAGTTGCGCAGGATGCCCCCTACCGTCACGCCCGGCCGCCTGTCGATGAGGGCCAGCGGGCACAGCGTGAAGACGCCCGTCAGAAGATCGAAGCCCATCAGGTAGATCATGCAGAAGCCGACCGGAAACAGGATCGCGCCGATCAGAAACTCGCCGGTCTGCACCGCGATGGTGACGGCGAAAGCGGCCGCCAGCGCCAGGATGGCTCCGGCCATGTAGGCGCGGATCAGAGTGTCCTTGGTGGACATGAAGATCTTGGATTCACCCGCATCGATCATCTGCGTGGCGAAGTCCTTGGGCGTGACATAAGACATGCTTCGGTCCTTTCCCCCGTGACGGGGCCTAAACGGCGGCGAGATTGGTGGAGAGATCGAGGTAGATGTCCTGTCCGTCGAGCCGGACGCGGAAGGCGGGCGTCTCCCCTTCATCGGCACCTTGGGCCATGCCGGTTTCAAGCGAGATCACCCAATTGTGCAGGGGACAGGTGACGCAATCGCCATGCACGATCCCCTGGCTGAGCGGCCCGTTCTTGTGCGGGCATTTGTCTTCGAGCGCGAAGACGCGGTCGTCCGCGTTGCGGAAAACCGCGATGGTCATCGCGCCGGCGCGCACCTTGCGGGAGCCCTGGCGCGGAATGTCGTCAAGGACGCCGATCCGCGTCCAGTTGGCGATATCGGCGTTCATTCGGCAGCCTCCGTCAGTTCGATCGTCGCCATCGGCTTGAACTCATGTTTGTCCTTGCCGGAGACGCGCTCCGACCACGGGTCGACCTGGGCGAATTTCTGGGAGAAGACGAAACGATCGAAATACGCCTCGCGGCGCTCCGCATCGTCCATGATCCGGGTGCGGATCTCGTCGAGGCCGATGCGTTTGGCCCACTTGTAGATGCGCTCCAGATAGTGACCCTGCTCGCGGTACATCTGGACGAGCGCGACGACATGTTCGAGCACCGCGTCCTCGCTGGCGACATGGCCGAGAATCTCCGTGCCCTTGATGTCGAGGCCGGCCGCGCCCGCGAAATGGATCTCGTAGCCGCTGTCCACGCAGATGACGCCGACATCCTTGCAGGTCGCCTCCGCGCAATTGCGAGGGCAGCCCGAAACCGCGAGCTTGACCTTTGCCGGCGTCCACGAGCCCCACATGAATTTCTCCAGCCGGATACCGAGACCGGTGGAATCCTGTGTGCCGAAGCGGCACCAGTCCGTGCCGACGCAGGTCTTCACCGTGCGCAGCCCCTTGGCATAGGCCTGCCCCGAAACGAAGCCGGCCTTGCCCAGATCGGCCCACACGGCGGGAAGGTCTTCCTTCTTCACCCCCAGCATGTCGATGCGCTGGCCGCCGGTGCACTTCACGGCCGGGATGTCGAACTTCTCGACCACGTCGGCGATGGCTCTCAACTCCTTGGCCGAGGTCATGCCGCCCCACATGCGCGGGACGACGGAATAGGTGCCGTCCTTCTGGATGTTGGCGTGAACGCGTTCGTTGATGAAACGGGACTGGTAGTCGTCGGCGTAGTCCTGCGGCCAGTCGCACACCAGATAGTAGTTGAGTGCCGGTCGGCACCTGGCGCATCCCCCGGACGACTTCCAGCCAAGCTCCTGCATCACGGCCGGAATGGATTTCAGCTCCTTGGATCTGATGAGCCGGCGCACCTCGTCGTGGCCGAGATAGGTGCAGCCGCACATCGGCGTTATCGCGGCCGGGTTGTAGGCATCGCCGAGCGTTAGCGACAGGAGCTGTTCGACAAGTCCGGTGCATGTGCCGCACGAGGCGGACGCCTTGGTGTGGGCGCGCACGCCGTCGACGCTCGTTAGTCCCTTGTCGGTGATCGCGGCGGTGATCTTGCCCTTGCAGACGCCGTTGCAGCCGCAGATCTCCGCATCATCCGGCAAGGCTGCAACGGCCGCCGTAGGGTCGAGCGGCGATCCTCCGGCATAGGCAGGGCCGAAGATCAGCGTCTCGCGCATCTCGGTCACCGGCTGCTGCTTTTTCATCAGGTCGAAGAACCACGCGCCATCGGCGGTATCTCCATAGAGAACCGCGCCGATCACCCTGTCGTCGCTGAGCACGAGGCGTTTGTAGATGCCGGCGGCGGCATCGCGGAAGACGATCTCGTCGCGGCCGTCACCCTCGGCGAAATCGCCCACCGAATAGAGGTTGATGCCCGTGACCTTCAGTTTTGTCGGCGTGGCCACGTCGGCGAAACCCGGGCCCGGGTTGGCGGAAAGCTCGCCGGCCAGAACCTCCGCCATCTGGTAGAGCGGCGCCACGAGCCCGTAGACCTGGCCGTCCACTTCCGCGCATTCGCCGAGTGAATAGATATGAGGATCGGAGGTCCTCATTCGGTCGTCGACGACGATGCCGCGGTTGATCTTAAGCCCCGCCTCCCTGGCGATCGAGGTGTTCGGGCGGATGCCGACCGCCATCACCACGAGCGAAGCGGGGATGACGGTTCCGTCCTCCAGCTCCACGCCCTCGACCTTTTCCGCCCCGACGATCTGTTTCGTGTTCGCCTTGGTGACGACCTTGATGCCCCGGCTCTCCAGCTCCTTCTGCAGCAGATAGCCGGCTGAGGGATCGAGCTGGCGTTCCATCAGCGTCGGCATGAGGTGGAGAACGGTCACGTCCATGCCACGCTGCTTCAGCCCCGCCGCCGCCTCGAGCCCCAGAAGGCCGCCACCGATGACGACCGCCCTGCCGCGCGACTGGCAGGCCAGCAGCATGGCGTCGACATCGTCGAGATCGCGATAGGTCAGCACGCCCGGCAGGTCCTTGCCCGGGATCGGGATGATGAACGGCGCGGAACCTATCGCGATGACGAGCTTGTCGTAGGAGGCGACTTCGCCGACATGCGAACGCACCGTCTTCGCCTTTACGTCGATTTCAGAGATGCGGTGGCCCTTGTAGAGCATGACGCCGCGCTCGGCGTACCAGCCGTCGCCATGGATGACGATGTCATCGAAGGTCTTCTCCCCCGACAGCACCGGCGAGAGCATGATGCGGTCGTAGTTGACCCGGGGCTCGGCGTTGAAGATGGTGATGTCATATCGCTCGGGTGCCTGTTCGAACAGATGTTCCAGCATGCGGCCCGGCGCCATGCCATTGCCGATGATGACCAGTTTCTCGCGTTGCACGTTGTGGTCCATGACGGGCTCCAGTGGTGCCATTGCCAATGCTATTCCGCGGCTTCGACAGCGCGCTGGCGGGTGGTGCGTTTTTGCTGGATCGAGGCGATCTGTTCGGGCGTCGGATTGGCCCCGCCCTCATAGGCTTCCAGGAATTCCAGCAGCTCCTCGCGGTAGGCGTAGTAGTCGGCGTGTTCGAGCAGGTCCTTGCGGGTGCGCGGACGCGGCAGGTTCACCTCCATGATGTTTCCGACACGGGCATTCGGGCCGTTCGACATCATCACCACGCGGTCGGCGAGCAGGATTGCCTCGTCGACATCGTGGGTGACGCAGATCGCAGTGACCTGCGTGCGTTGCCAGACCTCCATCAGCACGTCCTGCAGCTCCCAGCGCGTCAGGCTGTCGAGCATGCCGAAGGGCTCGTCGAGCAGCAGCAGCTTGGGACTGAGCGCGAAGGCGCGGGCGATGCCGACGCGCTGCTTCATGCCGTTCGACAGCTCGACCGCCGCCTTGTCCATCGCGTCGCCCAGTCCCACGCGCGCGAGGTAGTATTCGACGATGTCGTTGCGCTCCGTCCTGGAGGCATGCGGAAACACCCGGTCGACGCCGAGCCCAACATTGTCGCGCGCCGAAAGCCATGGCATCAGCGATGGCGCCTGGAAGACGACGGCCCGGTCGGGCCCCGCCCGGTCGATCTCTCGCCCGTCGAGCACGATGCCACCGTCCGAAATCTCGTTGAGACCTGCGATCATGGAGAGCACCGTGGATTTTCCGCAGCCGGAGTGGCCGATCAGCGAGACGAACTCGCCCTGGCGCATCTTCAGCTCGAACCCATCCACAACGGTGAGCGGGCCCTTCGGTGTCGGGTAGACCTTGGAGACATCATAGAATTCGACGTAGCGCTCCTCGATCGGCGACTTTGCCGCCGCCGCCCATGCGGCCGGTGGACCCTGCCTGCGCCGGATCGGCACGACATCGGGCAGCACGGCATCGTTTTCCTGCAAGGCGGCGCTGTTGGCGCCCACCTGCATCAGGTAGCGGGTGATCTCGCCGCGAAGCTGCTTGAAGGCCGGATCGCGATTGACGGCGCCGCGATCACGTGGACGCGGCAGGTCCACCTTGAACTCCTGTCCGAGCGTCGCGCCTTCCCCGGGGAGGGTGGACGGATCGAGCGGAATGATGCGGTCGGCGAGCAGGATCGCCTCGTCGACATCGTTGGTGATCAGGATCACGGTCTTCTTGTCCGCCTCCCAGATCCGTTCGATCTCGTCCTGGAGCTTGGCGCGCGTCAGCGCATCGAGCGCTGACAGGGGTTCGTCGAGCAGCAGCATCTGCGGACTCATGGCAAGGGCACGGGCGACCGCCACGCGCTGGCGCATGCCGCCGGAAAGCTCCGCCGGCCGGCGTTCGCTGGCGTGGGACAGACCGACCATGTCGATGACGCCGGCAACGCGCGCGCGCCGTTGCGTCTTCTTCTCGCGCCTGAAAACCTGATCGACGGCGAGAGCGACGTTGCCGGCGACCGTCAGCCACGGCAGCAGCGAATAGTTCTGGAAGACAACGCCCCGCTCCGGCGCCGGGCCCATGACGGGCTTGTCGCGAAACACGATCTCACCCTCGTCCGGCGCGATCAGCCCCGCGATTGCCGAGATCAGCGTCGTCTTGCCGGTGCCGGAAAAGCCGAGGATGGCGACGAACTCGCCCTCTTCCACCGCAAGGTTGACGTCCCTGAGGACGACATTGCGGTTGGTGTCGGACCCATAGGCCTTCGACAGTCCGTTGATCTTGAGAAGCGGCATAATCATCCTCCCGCCGGTCCCTACCGGTTCGCCTGGTAGGTGAAGGCGGCCTGCAGCGCGTACATCAACCGGTCGAGCAGGAACCCGATGATGCCGATGGTCAGGACCGCGACGATGATGCGGGCGAGCGAATCCGACGACCCGTTCTGGAACTCGTCCCAGACGAACTTTCCCAGCCCCGGGTTCTGCGCCAGCATCTCCGCCGCGATCAGCACCATCCAGCCCACCCCCAGAGACAGCCGCAGCCCGGTGAAGATCAGCGGCAGGGCGGAGGGAAGGATGAGTTTGGTCAGCGTCCGGGTCGTGGGCAGCTGCAGAACGCGGCCGACATTCATCAGGTCCTTGTCGATCGAGGCGACACCCAGTGCGGTATTGATCAGCGTCGGCCACAGCGAGCACAGCGTGACGGTGACGGCGGAGACGATCAGCGACTTCGGCAGCGTGTCGGTGGGGTCGAGATAGACCGCCGAGACCACCATGGTGACGATCGGCAGCCAGGCGAGCGGTGAGACCGGCTTGAAGATCTGGATGAGGGGATTGACCGCCCCGGCAAACCCCTTTGAAAGACCGCTGAGAACGCCCAGCGGTACCGCGATCACGGTGGCGATCACGAAGCCGAGCAGCACCGTCTTCAGACTGGTCAGGATCTGGTCGAGATAGGTCGGCTTGCCGGTGTAATCGCGCCACTTGATCCGGTCGGTCTTGCCGGCGGCGGCCAGCTTGTCGTTGCGCACCTTCTGCCGTTCGTGGAAGGCGTCGGCCTTCTCGCGTTCGGCCAGATGGTCCTCATAAAGGTTGACCGCCTGTCCCCATACCGCGACCGGCCCCGGAATGGCGCCGAGCGAGGTCTGGACCATCGGGGCGAATGTCGCCCACAGGGCCAGAAAGGCCAGAATGCCGATGAGCGGCATGACCAGCTGTTGCCACAGCGCACGGCCTTGCGCCTTCGGGCTGTCGCCCGCCGCCATCTTCGCCAGAGGCGCCAGCCATCCGAGCCCGAACACGTCGAGCGTGCCGGACACCCGGTTGATGCGGGAAAGCCATCGTTCGCGGCGTATTCGCTTGCGGACCGCAAGCACATCATCGGCGGCGTCATCGAATGTCGTCGTCATGATCCCATTTCCGTTTGCGCGGGAAGGAAGCGGCGCGCTGAAGCGCGGCGCGGCGCGTCAGCCGCCGACCACGTCGGTGCCGTCGATCGTCTGCTCGCCCTTGAGGCCGATCGGGAAGGATTTCAGGTAGTCGTTGGGCTTGCGACCGTCATAGGTGACGTTGTCGATGAACTCGGTCTGCGGCGCGCGGTAACCGTCGCTCTCCCAGGGGAACTCGTCATCCTTGACCAGCCCTTCCTCGACCAGCATCTTCGCGGCCTTGAGGTAGATGTCCGGCCGGTAGACCTTGGCGGCCGTGTCGGCGTACCAGGCGTCGTCCCTGGGCTGCGCGATCTGGCCCCAACGCCGCATCTGGGTCAGGTACCAAACGGCGTCCGAATAGTAGGGATAGGTGGCGTAGTAGCGGTAGAAGACGTTGAAATCGGGAACGTCGCGCTTGTCGCCCTTCTCGTATTCGAAGGTGCCGGTCATCGAATTGGCGATGACTTCGGCGTCCGCACCGACATATTCGGACCGCGACAGGATTTCGACAGCTTCGGCGCGGTTGGCGTTGTCGTTCTCGTCGAGCCAGCGTGCGGCGCGGATCAGCGCCTTGGTCAGAGCCAGAGTGGTGTTGGGATATTTCTCGGCGAATTCGGCCGTGATGCCGAAGACCTTCTCCGGATTGTTCTTCCAGATCTCGTAGTCGGTGATCACCGGCACGCCGATACCCTTGAAGACGGCCTGCTGGTTCCACGGCTCGCCGACGCAGTAACCGGAGATGGTGCCGGCCTCCAGCGTCGATGGCATCTGCGGTGGCGGCGTCACGGAGAGCAGCGCATCGGCCTGGATCTGGCCGGAAATGTCGGTCGTCGAATAGTAGCCCGGGTTGATGCCACCGGCCGCCAGCCAGTAGCGCAACTCGTAATTGTGGGTCGAGACCGGAAACACCATGCCCATGTTGAAGGGCTTGCCCTGGTCCTTGAACGACTTGATGACCGGTTTCAGCGCATCGGCCTTGATCGGGTGCACCGGCCTGCCGTCGGCGCCCATTTGAAGATGCGGCTTCATCATCGCCCAGACCTCGTTGGAGACGGTGATGCCGTTGCCGTTCAGGTCCATGGAGAACGGGGTGATGATATGCGCCTTGGTGCCGAAGCCGATGGTGGCCGCGAGCGGCTGACCGGCCAGCATGTGCGCTCCGTCGAGCTCGCCGGTGATCACTCGGTCGAGCAGGACCTTCCAGTTCGCCTGCGGCTCCAGCGTCACGTAGAGGCCTTCATCCTCGAAGAAGTGCTTTTCGTAGGCGATCGCCAGCGGTGCCATGTCGGTGAGCTTGATGAAGCCGAATTTCAGCTCGTCCTTTTCCACGTCGAGCATTTCAGCGCGCGCCGGCGTTGCGCCGGCAAACGGGCCCAGCGCCGCAGCACCTGCCGCCAGCGTTCCCGTCATCAGCGCCAGAGCGCCGCGCCGCGAAACGCATTTCCAGGTATCGTCCTTGTTGGCCGTCATGATCCCCTCTCCCTTGATCCACGAGAGCCCATCGGGCCGGTGAGGCCAGGCGGGCGGTCGCAAGCACAAAAAAAGCCGCTGCCGGCACAGGCTTCTCAGTGGAAAGCCTGTCCGGTCAGCGGCGTTGCTGATGCCCTTCGATGGGCGAATATCTGTCGGCGACCGCCCCTGGCCGCGTTCTCCGTCTACATTCAGATATCGTGCCAGTTAACGAAGCGATATAGATATGTATTAAATATCAACGTGTTATCGGAATATTAGGCAATCCTCCGAGAGGCACCTCGCAGGTTCGCCTGCACCGGATCTGTGCAAACCCTTGCGTCAGTCTGCACATCCGCTGCGCAACGGGCAGCCCCCAACCAGCCCTCGTGTCAGCCTTCCGGGTCGATTTCCAGCGATCCGTTGCGGGAATTGATCTCGAAGCTGTCGATATAAGCCTCCACACGATCCGGATCGAAGGTCCGGCCGTCGAAGAACCCGTCGGGCCCAAGTGTCAGGGCTCTCTTTCCCGCCGCGACAGCCTCGCTGCGTGTGAGTGCGCCCTCCACTTTCGAGGATGCAGCTGGCAGCGCCGCTCCGGTGCCGGCAAGTGCCGCGCGATAGAGATCGGGACGATAGACGCCCGCAGTCGTCGCCAGATTGTCCGCAGTGAGCGTCGTCTGCCCCCAGCGCACCATCTGGCTGAAGAACCAGAGCGCATGCGAACGCCACGGAAAAGTGGCCGCATGGCGGTGGAAATTCTGGAAATCGGGGATCGCGATCGGGTCTGCGCCGGGCGCCAGGACCATCCGCCCCGAAAGCGCGCGCATGATGATCCTTGCCGGTTCCCCGACATGGCGCGGCTGGGCGAGCAGGTGTGCCAGTTCCTCGTGATTGGCCGGATCGTCCGCCCACTGGCCGGCGTGATAGAGCGCGCGGATGAGGGCGGCGAGCCGGCCCGCATTGGCGTCTGCCCAATCCCTGCGGCAGCCGAGCACCTTGCCCGGGCTCTGTCGCCAGATCTCCGATTTGGTCGCAACGATGCGGCCGGTTCCCGCTTCCACCGCCATGGAGTTCCACGGCTCGCCGACACAAAAACCGTCAATGTGGCCGGCGGATATCGCATCGGCCATCAGCGGCGGCGGAATGACGACGAGACGCACGTCGCGGTCGGGATGGATGCCGGCGGCCGCCAGCCAGTAGCGCAATTCGTAATTGTGGCTGGAGACCGGATAGACCATCGCGAAAACCAGCGGGGCCGACGACGCACGCTTGCGAACGACCCGAGCCAACGCCGCTCCGTTGGACGCGGGGGCCGCGCCGAGCCCCGCTCGTTCCTGCTCCATGGATTCAAACAGTGGTGCGGAAACGGTGATGGCGTTGCCGCCGAGGCCCAGAGCACACGGGGCGATCATCGGCACCGTCAGATGGCCGATGCCGAGGCTGCGGGCAATCGGCATGCCGGCCAGCATATGCGCCACCTCGAAATGGCCGAAAACAACCTTGTCGCGAATGGTCGCCCATGAACTTTCGCGCACGAGCTGAAGCGTCAGTCCCTCGTTTTCGGCAAATCCCTTGCAGGCGGCAACGACCAGTGGCGCGCAGTCGACGAGTGGCATGAAGCCGGCGCGCACGACGGTCCGTTCTTCGGTCTTGGTATTGTCGGCCATCGCATTGTCGCTCTGGCTTGGATGATCGTTCAGCACCGTTTCGCCCCCATTTCTCCGCCTGCGCCTCAACCGAACAGCTTCGATGCGGTGACGACGCTTTCCGCGATTTCCGCAAGTCGCCGGTTTTCGTTCATCGCCGTCTTGCGCAGTGCCGCATAGGCTTCCGGTTCGCTCATTCCGCGATGCTTCATGAGGATGCCTTTCGCCCGCTCGATGATCTTGCGATCGGCCAGTTCCGATTTGGCCGCGTCGAGTTCGTCGCGTAGCCGCGAAAAGGCGTTGAAGCGGCTGATCGCCATGTCGACGATCGCCTTCACCCGCTCCTTCTTCAGGCCGTCCACCACATAGGCGGAGACGCCGGCATCGACGGCCGCCTCGATGGTGGCGGTTTCCGACTGGTCGACGAACATCGCGACCGGGCGCGAAACCACCCGCGAAACCTGGAACATCTGCTCCAGAACATCGCGCGAGGGGTTTTCGAGATCGATGATGACGACGTCGGGATTGGCGGTGACGATCCGCTTGAGAAGGTTGGCCGAGCCTTCGAGCACCGTCACGTCGACGATGCCCGCCGCGTTGAGGCCATCCACAAGAATGGCTGCCCGGACATGATTTTCGTCGATGACAAGAACACGGATCGGCGGTTGCGACATGCCGATACTATTCAGCGCTTGATGCTGCATTGCAATAATTTTCCAACCGCCACGTTACGTTGCAACTTCCGCAGCGCAAAAGCCGTCTCAGGTGCAACAAAAACCGATTACGCGACACCCTGTCGCGCGCGCCGTCTGCGTTGGGCCGCCGTTGCCCTGGCCGACGATCAGCCCTTCCGGCGGTTCGTTCGGGTCAAGCGTTGCCGGACTTTGGCGCAATGTTGTCCTGTCCCAAGGCAAGGCACCGTTCTCGGTTCGCAGTTCATTCCATAATCAAAATCAATACATATCCAAAATAATAATATTATACGAGATTCCCATAATGACCTATACGAAAATCACAAAGAGACACAAGAAATGCCGCGTGGAGAAATATTTACTTCACAAAATCACACGATAAATGGGCAGGTATTTCAGTAATAGCTTCCATAAGTATGTGTGGAAACGGCAAATGTATTATCGAATTAAGAAACCGGAATCTCGAAAGAGGAAACTCGATAATGAAACTTGCGACATTTGAAGTTGACGGTGAAGAGCTCGTTGGTGCCCTCGAGGGTGAAGAGCTCGTGGTTATCGATATCCCGTCCATGCGCGCCCTGTTCGAGCTCGGAACGCCGGTCCAGGAAAAGGCGCAGGAGCGAAAGACATCGCGTCGCTACGCGCTCGCGGACGTCAAGCTCAAGGCCCCGATCATCCCGAAGAAGATCTATCACACCGCCGGCAACTACGCCGAACACGCCCAGGAGGGTGATCGCTCGAACTGGGTCGCCGAGATCAAGCCGTGGATCGTCTTCTTCCAGAATGTCGACGCCATCATCGGGCCGGATGATGCGATCGTCTATCCCGAGCACCTGACCAAGGAACTCGACTACGAACTGGAACTGTGCGCCATCATCGCCAAGCCCGGCAAGTTCATCAGTGAGGAAGACGCGAAGGACTATATCGGCGGCTACGTTATCTTCAACGACATCACCGCGCGCGACATCCAGCGCCGGGAAATGCAGTCGTCGAACTTCGTTTTCTCCAAGTCGATTGACACGTTCTGCCCGTTCGGTCCTTGGATCGTGACCGCCGACGAGATTCCCGATCCCTACAATCTGGCGCTCGAACTGCGGGTGAACGGCGAGAAGCGTCAGGTATCCAATTCCAGCCACATGTCGGTGACGCTCCCGCAGCTCATCGCCAAGTTCTCGCCCACCGGTTATTCGGCCGGCGACATCCTGACCACCGGCACGGTGTCGGGCGTGGCTGCCTTCAGCGCGGATCCGCAGGCCTGGTACCTGAAGCCCGGCGACAAGATCGAAGCCGAAATCGAGAAGATCGGCGTTCTGCGCAATCACGTCGTGTCCTGGAAAGACGCCTACGGCGTGGACGCCCCCGAATTCGAAGGCTTCTGAGAGGTTCACATGATTGATCGTTCCAAGGTGTGGACCGGCTCGCTCAACGAGCTGGCCCTCGCCGACCATCCGAAAAGAACGGCCGGCTTCTACGACACGACGCTGCGCGACGGCGAACAGGCTGTCGGCGTCGTCTTCGATCCGGAACAGAAGCTGGAGATTGCGAAGCTCGTCGACGGGCTTGGCGTCGGTCGCATCGAGGCCGGTTTCCCGCGCGTCTCCGAAGACGACAAGGAAGCTATCCGCGCCATCGCGCAGGCTGGTCTCAACGCGGAAATCTGGGGTTTTGCCCGCGCCATGATCCCCGATGTGGAGGCTGTGGCCGAACTTGATCTGAAGTACTGCGTCATCGAGGCGCCGATCTCCGACCAGAAGCTTTCGGCTCTGGGTGTCTCCCGCGAGAAGGTGCTTGAGCGCATCCGCAACGCCGTCAAGTTCGGCACCGAAAACGGCATCCATGTCGCCTATTTCGGCGTCGACTCCACGCGCGCCGATCTCGACTTCTTCGAGACCGTCTACAAGACGGCACTGGAGGCGGGCGCGAAGGAACTGGCTATCGTCGACACGCTGGCGATCGCCTGTCCCGAAGCGGTCACCTACCTCGTCAAGCGGGTCAAGTCGTGGGCCGGCGACGTGCCGGTGCACTTCCACGGGCATAACGACTTCGGTCTTGGCACAGCCTGCGCCGTTGCCGCCATCAACGCCGGCGCGGAGTGGATTCACGGCACCATCGATGGCATCGGCGAACGGGCCGGCAACGCCAATATCCCGGAAATCGCCTTGGCGCTCGAACTGCTCTACGGCATCGATACCGGCATCGATCTGACGCGTGTCCGCGTCGCCTCCGAGCGGCTGCGCGAAATCGCCGGCTATGAGCTGGAGCCCTGGAAGGCGGTTGTCGGCCAGAACCTGTTCATTCGCGAAACCGGCGCTGTCGCCGCGCAGTTCCACCTCCCCCATGCCATCGAGCCCTACTCGTCAGAACTGCTCGACACGTCGCGCGGTATCCGTCTGGGCAAGAAGAGCGGCGCGGCCTCCATCACCATCCGGGCCAACGATCTCGGCCTGGAGGTCGCGGAGGAAAAGGTGCCGGTCCTGCTGGAAGAGGTGAAGAAGCTGGCGATCGCGAAACGCGGCCTGATCTCCGACGACGAGTTCGCCGAGATCGTCGAGCGCAACGCATAACCGATTCGGGCTCGGGTCACCGGCATACCTGCCGGGACCCGATGCGCGAACAGAACGGGAAGGAGAAGCTGATGTCCAGGTTCGAGGGCAAGAAGGTGCTCGTGACGGGGGCCGGTCGTGGGTTCGGGCGGGTGCTCGCACTCGCGTTCGCCAACGAGGGGGCGGACGTCGTCGTCCACTACAACAGCTCGTCCGCTGGCGCGGAAGAGACGGCGAAAGAGATCCGGGCATTGGGGCGCAAGGCTGTCACCGTCCAGGGCAATATCGCCAGCTATGCCGAAGTTCAGGCGATCACCGAGACCGCATTCTCCGAATTCGGCCATATCGACGTCCTCGTCAACAATGTTGGCGACATGGCGTTGAACCAGACGTCCTGGCGCGAACTCGACGAAAAGGTCGTGGACCATACGCTCGCGGTTGACGTCAAGGGCACGATGTTCATGATCCATGAGGTCGGCTCTCGCATGATCGAGGGCGATGCTCCCGGCGGCTCCATCGTCAATATCGGCTCGCAGGTGGTTATCGCCGGCAGCCCGCGCGCACCGCAATACGCGGCGGCGAAATACGGTGTCATCGGCCTGACGAAATCCTACGCCCGCGCGCTTGCGCCGAAGGTTCGCGTCAACACGCTGGGTGCCGCCTTCATGGAAACGGAAGCCCTCAAGAACCGCCACGATTGGACGCATGGCCGGCGCGAGCAGGTTCTCGCCCAGACGCCGCTCGGCCGTATCGCGACGCCGGAAGACATGGTGCCTCCGACCCTGTTCCTGGCGGCCGAGGACTCTCGTCACATGACCGGGCAGTTCCTGCTGTGCAACGGCGGTCTTGCGATGGTGGGCGCCTGAACCTCCTTCGGGAGGCTGCACCCGGCGCCTCATCCGACGCTGCGGCCTGTGTTCGGGCAGGCCGCAGCGCCTGGCTCCCGGTGGGGGCCGCGTAATCAGAATATTGGCGGTTTTCGAGAAGGAATCCGAGACATGGGCACCAAGCTCCACGCCTCGCGTGACGGGTATGTCCTGATTCTGCAAATCAGCGACCCGGAGACGCGCAATGCGCTCAACGGCGATGCCTTCTATAGCGAACTTGAGGAGGCCATTCGTTCCGCCAACGCCGATCTTTCGATCCGCGCCGTCATCGTGACGGGTGACGGCAAGGCCTTTTCGTCCGGCGGCAACGTCCGCGACATGCGCGACAGAAAAGGCATGTTCGGCGGCACGCCGGAGCAGATCGCCGAGCAGTACCGGACGGGCATCCAGCGCATTCCGCGAGCCTTTTGGGAACTGGACGTGCCCTGTATCGCCGCTGTCAACGGACCGGCGATCGGCGCGGGATGCGATCTCGCCTGCATGTGCGATCTCAGGATCGCATCCGAGCGGGCGGTCTTTGCGGAAAGCTTCGTACGGGTCGGGATTGTCGCCGGAGACGGCGGTTCCTGGCTGCTGCCGCGCATCATCGGCTATTCGCGCGCCGCGGAAATGGCGTTCACGGGTGATCCGGTCGATGCCGAAACCGCCCTTTCGCTCGGTCTGGTTTCCAGGGTCGTTCCGCCGGACGAACTCATGCCCGCCGCCATGGCGCTCGCCGAGCGCATCGCGGCAAACCCGCCGCATGTTCTGCGCTGGACGAAACGCCTATTGAAGCAGTCGCACCACGACCGCCTCGACGCGGTTCTTTCGCAAGCCGCGACCTACCAGGCGATGGCGCACGGGACGCAGGACCACGTTGAAGCCGTGGCAGCGCTCCTCGAAAAACGGCGTCCGGACTTCAAGGGCAAATGACATGTCCGACGCACCCATGCCTTGCCCTGAGTCTACCCCATGCCTCGTGATCGAGCGGCCCATCGACGGCATTGCCCTCGTCCGGCTTGATCGGCCGCAGGTGCGCAACGCCCTCAATCTCGAGTTGCGCCGCTCGCTTGCGGCGACCTTCGAAACGCTGGGACGCGCCGAGGACGTTCGCTGCATCGTCATTACCGGCGATGACCGCGCCTTCTGCGCGGGTGCAGATCTCAACGAATATGTCGATGCCACGCCGGCCGACATCATCGCCCGCAACATGGACATCCTTTGGGGCGCGATTGCCAATTGCCCCCGGCCGGTAGTCGCGGCGGTCCGCGGCTACGCACTCGGCGGCGGCTGTGAACTGGCCATGCACGCGGACATCATCCTCGCCGGCCGGTCTGCAAAGTTCAGCCAGCCCGAAATCCTGATCGGCCTCATTCCAGGCGGCGGCGCCACGCAGCGGCTCACCCGGGCCGTCGGCAAGTTCGCGGCAATGCAACTGCTCCTGACGGGCGACATGATCGGCGCCGAGGAGGCGAAGGCCATCGGCCTGGTGAGCCGCGTGGTCGATGACGAGGCCGTTCTCGACGAGGCGCTGAAGCTTGCCTCGAGGATCGCGTCGCAATCGTCGCTGGCCGTCCGACAGATCAAGGAAATGGTGCTCGAGAGCATGAACGTACCGCTCGAGGCCGGCCTGCGCAGCGAGCGCAAGGCCTTTCAGCTGATCTTCTCAACTTCTGAAAAAACAAAGCGAATACAAGCATTTCTTAAAAGGAAGTCACCGGAAAAACAATGAAGACTGCGGTCGATTGGCCGGCTGCAGGCCGGCACGACTGAACCGATCGCAATGACAAATGGAGGATAACATGCAGGAAGCACGGGCTAATCCTAACGGTTTGCCGCCCTCGGCCGGGGATGCGGGCAAGACGACGCCCGCCTACCGCCGGCTTGTCGTGGCATCGGGTCTGGGATCTGCGATCGAGCACTACGACTTCTTCATATACGCCTTCACTGCACCAATCGTCTTCGACCACTTCTTCTTTCCGAAGATGGACTCGGTCGCAAGCATGCTCGCGGTCTACGCGACCTTTGCGCTTGGATTTATCGCACGGCCGCTTGGGGGCATGGTTTTCGGTCACTACGGCGACCGCCTCGGCCGCAAGGCGATGTTGATGATGACCTTCCTGCTCATGGGAGTGTCCAGCTTTTTCATCGGTTGCTTGCCAAGCTACGACACGATCGGCCTCTGGGCCCCGGTCGGTCTGATCATCTTGCGTTTTCTCCAGGGTTTCGCCTTCGGCGGCGAGTACATGAACGCCGTCTCGCTGACGATGGAGAACGCACCCTCGGGCCGGCGCGGGTTCTTCGCCTCGTGGGTCAATGCATCAGGACCGATCGGCATTATCGTTGCCTCCGGTCTGATCGCCCTGCTGGGCGCGGTCTACAGCAAGGAAATCTTCGCCGCATGGGTGTGGCGCGTTCCGTTCCTGCTCAGCTTCGTGCTGGTGCTTGTCGGGACCTGGCTGCGCTACAATGTCGACGAGTCGATGCTCTTCAAGGCGGTGAAGGACGAAACCAAGAAGCAGCGCGCACCGCTTCTGGAGGTGATCGCAACCTACAAGAAGGCGACCATCCTGGGGTGCCTGGTGAACATGGTTCACAGTGCCTTCCAGTACATGAGCACGGTCTTCGTGCTGGGTTATGCCATTCGGCAGCTTGGTATGGCGCCGTCTTCCATCACGTCGGGAACGATGATCGCCAATATCGTGGAAATGTGCCTTGTGCCGGTGATCGCGGCCTACTCTGACCGTCTCGGCCGGCGTCCCTTCATCATCGCAGGCATCGTGTTGGCGGCGATCTGGTATCCGTTCTTCTTCCAGATCGTGCTGCTGAAGGACCCGCTGCTGCTCGTCTGCGGGCTGGTCGTCTCGATCGGTTTCATTCACGCCTTGATGTTCGGACCCGAAGCGGCATTCACAGCCGAGCTGTTCCCCACCAAGGTGCGTGTCAGCGGCAGCTCGCTTGCCAAACAGTTCGGCATCATCCTGGGCGGCGGTCTCGCTCCGTTCGCCGGTACCGCCCTGATGGGGGGCGGCCAGGATTTCCATCTGGTCGTCATCTACTTCGAGGTGATCGCCGTCCTTGCCTTCATCGGTGTGCTGATCGCTCCCGAAAACGCAAAACGGGCTCTCGGCTGACAAAACCCGGTCCGGGCGTTCGCGCCCGGCCTGTCGGCAGAAAAATAGCCGGCTCCCTGCCCCATCGTGTCAACGGCCGACCCGGAACCCTTCCGGGTCGGCCATTTGCGTTGTGGCGCCGTCCTCGCAAGTCGGGCCGTCAGCTCGCTTGTCGGGACCGGTCTGTCTCCATTGGCTGCAGACGATCGTCCATCGGATGATCCCACCGCACTTTCTCGTCTGGACAACCGAGCGTTTCGCATCGCGTCGTCCAAGGTGTGGCTCCATGAATGAGACAGGACGGTGGCACACCCTAGGCACTGTGCGTTGCGTCGGTTCCCCTGCTGGCGATCTCGCGCAGGATGTCGCGGAACCGCGCTGCGATCGGCGAAAGCTTGTCGGATCGCCTCAAGGCCAGGCCGACCTCGCGCAGCGAGCCGACATCCTCGAGCGGAACCGCGCACAATCGTCCCGCAGCGACTTCCACTTCAACGAGCCGGGGCGAGATGACGGTGATGCAGTCCGTGTTCATCACGATCGCCTTGATGGCGAGTATCGAATTGGTGATGATCGCACGAGACGGCCAGCCCGTTCTGGCGTTGTTGAACACCAGTTCCAGCTGTTCGCGAAAAGCGCTGCCGCTGGCTGGAAGGACCCAGAGCACATCCTCAAGCCCGTCAAGCCGCAACGATGGGCGATCGCGCAGCGGATGCTGCGGGCCCATCACGATTGACCAGTCGACCGAGAATATCCGTTCTTCGGTTATGTCGGTGTGCCGAGGCTGCACCCCCAGCCGGCTGAGCACCATGTCGAGCTTGCGCGTACGCAGCAGGCGGATGATCTCAGTATCCAGTCCCTCGACAACCGAAACCGAGACATTTGGTGCTTCCTTGAGCAGGATCTGCAGTGCTTCGGGGAGCAGGCCCGACGATGTAATCGGCGTGATCCCGATCGTCAGCGACCCCTGCATGCCCTGCGCGCGAAGTTCCATCTCCTCGCGCGCACGCGCGAGAAGCTCTTCGAGCGCTTCGGCATGAAAAAGCAGAGCCTCGCCGGAACTGTTGACCTTGGCACCGTGGCGACCGCGGTCAAGGACCCGCATGCCGAGATCGCGTTCCAGCAAGGCAATGCTCTGGGACAGGGCAGGCTGGGAAACGTGCAGGGCTTCGGCGGCGCTGCTGAACGAGCCGCATCGTGCCACGGCCAGAACCTCGAGTAGCCGGCGCGGGTCGATTTTCATGAAGGCTCGATCCTCTTGTGACGTCCCGTTTGGCGGAGGGGGCTGGCGGTGGCCGATTGTTTCCGCTGCCGCCGATCATACGCCTTGCGTTCTCACCAGTGCTGATAGCCGATAGCGTGCTTCGCGGGAATGCCTGTATTGGTCGCATTGTGTTGATCTGGGGGCTTTGGGGGAAGCACCGAGGTTCCGGCCCCGTCGGGTCGGGCCCAAACATCACAAGTCTTCAATCTTTGCCTGTATCCGCTACCACGTTCTCTGCCGTCAGGGGAAGAAGAAGCGGTGCCGCCCGGCGAAGGCCACGTGCGTTGGTGTCGCACCCGATAAGCCGGACAATTCCGGCTGGGCCTGTCGGTTGCGGGCGCGGGCTTCGTCCTGCCGCTCGGCACTGTCCTGACCCTGCCGAAATGGCAGATCTCGGAGGCGCGGATTTCGGTTCGCTTGTGGGACTGACATGGCGAGAACGCACCCCTTCATTGAGGTCCACGTGGATGGTCAGCCGGTATCGGCCGGCTTCTATCAGCGCCTGGTCGAGGCAACCGTGCGCGACGCGACCGGCCAGGACGCCGACAGCGTCGAGCTGACCTTCGATGATGCGGGCAACGCGATCCGGATCCCGCGCGAGGGAGCCGAACTGTCGGTGCGTTTCGGGTTTCGTGGCACCGGCGTCTGGGTGGTCGGGCTCTTCATCGTCGAGAAATCGACGATCGAGGGCGGACCGGGCGGCGAGTTCATCACCCTGTCCGGCCGTGGCGCCGACATGCGGAAGGACCTGAAGGAGCCGTTATCGGAGCATTTCGACGACGAGACGCTGGGCGGGATCATCCGGACGCTGGCAGGCCGGCACGGCCTGAAGGCCGAGGTGAGCCCGGATCTGGCAAGCCTCAAGGTTCCACACGCGGTGCGGGTTGATCAGTCCGCGCTCGATTTTGGCACACGGATCGCCGATCGCTTCGGCGCGCTGTTCTCGGTCAAGGGCGGGAAGATGCTTCTGGTCAAGCGCGGCAGCGGTTCGGCATCCGGGCAGCCGTTGACCGCGCTCACGATCGCCAAATCCGATTGCGTCTCCTGGCGCTTCGACGTCGAGCCCCGGCCGCGCTCCACACCGGCACCCGCACGGCCGACAGCGCCAACGCGAAATACATCAGGGAGCCCGGCAAGTACCCGGAATTCACCGGCGAGAACCGCGAGCAGTTCTCCTATATGCAATGGTCGACGCTGTGGATGACGCACGCCCACCGCGTGCTCCGGGCAGGCGCATCGGTGATGGTGTTCTCGGACTGGCGGCAACTGCCGGTGATAACCAGCGCGTTGCAGGCGGCAGGCTTCACCTGGCGCGGCATCGTCGTCTGGGACAAGACGGAAGGTGTGAGGCCTCAGAAGGGCCGTTTCCGCCAGCAGTCGGAATTCATCATCTGGGGCTCTAAGGGCAAATGGCACAGCGCCGACGGTCCGGTCCTGCCGGGCGTCTATCGTCATTCGGTCACCGCCGGCGGACCCAAGGTCCACACGACGGGCAAGCCCGTGCCGCTCATGGCTGACCTGATCACGGTCTGCCCGTCTGGCACGGTGCTCGATCCCTTCGCCGGGTCCGGCTCGGCCGGATTGGCCACGATCCGCTCCGGCCGCCTCTTCGTCGGCTGCGAACGCGAGGAGACTTATTTCAATGTAGCGTGTGAAAGGCTTTCGAATACGGCATAAAGAGCGTCACGCGAGATCAGTTTTGTTGCCACATGATCTTGCGCGCCGTGCCATCTGATTTTGCGTGCTACACTTCGCGCTGCTTCCTATGTGCTTCCTGTAGGAAAACAGCAAAGCGAAAAATTAATCTAAGTCTTTGAAATGTTTGGTGCACCCGACAGGATTCGAACCTGTGACCTCTGCCTTCGGAGCTGGTCAAGTACCCCATCCGAATTGTGCGATAGGGTACGCCAGAGCACGATAAGCACCTGAAAAACATTGATTTTTGGGATCGACGCTCCGAAGTCTCTATCCGAGAACACGCCCGAATTTGCTTCCAAGTGCTTACGTGGTGCTTACGCGAAACTCGGGTCCGGCAGGGACTGGGACTATGGCGAGGATCACCAAACGGGTCGTCGATACGACCGAAACAGGCAGCAAGGATTACGTCATCTGGGACGGCGAACTCCCAGGATTCGGCCTCCGAGTCTTCGCTTCCGGAAAGCGGAGCTACATTATCCAATACCGCTCGCGGGGCCGGTCCCGGCGCTACACGATCGGCCTTCACGGCGTGTGGACTCCGGAAGGTGCGCGTCGTGAGGCCAAGGCGCAACTCGGCCGAGTCGCTCACGGCGACGATCCTGCGGAAGAGCGCGAGGAAGACCGCAAGGCGCTCACCGTCAAGCAGCTCTGCGAGCAGTACATTGCCGATATGGAAGCCGGCCTCATCCTGGGAAAAGGCGGCAGGCCGAAGAAAGATACCACCATTGCCACCGATGTCGGACGTATCCGCAGGCACATCATCCCCCTTCTCGGTACACGACGCGTGCGGGACATCACCAAGCCGGACATGAACAATCTGATGAAAGACATCATCGCCGGGAAGACCCGCGTGACGGTCAAGACCGAAAAACTTCGCGGCAAGGCGATCGTTCGCGGCGGCCGCGGGACCGCGATCCGGACGATGGGATTGCTTGGTGGCATTTTCTCATATGCGGTTGAGGCCGGGGTTGTCGAACACAATCCAACGCACGGCCTTCGCAAACCGAAATACCAAGTTCGGGACCGTCGGCTCAGTGAAGCTGAATACCGGACCCTGGGCGGTATTCTTCGCGATGCGCGCAGAAGCGACCACTACAGAATTCACGCCGAAATTCTCCGGCTGATTGCGCTGACGGGCTGCCGGCGGGGCGAAATCGTGAACCTCAAATGGAGCGCAGTCGACCTTGAAGGAAGCTGCTTGCGGTTGGCCGACAGCAAGGAGGGCGCCTCGGTTCGCCCTGTTGGATTGCCTGTCGTGGAATATTTGGAACAGGAACGGCGGCAGAGAACCGGAACCTATGTTTTCCCCGGCCAGGGCATCGACAATGCGGTCGGAAATTTCCCGCAGAGTTGGAAGAAGCTGTTCAAGGGCACCCCGCTCTGGGACGTCACGCCTCACGTGCTGCGGCATAGCTTCGCGAGTATAGCCAACGATCTGGGATTCACCGAAATCACGATCGCCGCGCTGATCGGTCATGCCAAGGGATCAGTCACGAGCAAATACGTCCACACACTCGACTCCACACTGATCATGGCTGCGGACACGGTGTCCGGATACATCAAAGCGCTGCTCGAAGGCGTCGAGTTCAGGAGGAACACCTACACGCTGGATCGGCAATCCCGTCAGAGCGCTATCGATCAGGTACTCGTCGATGCTGTCAAATAGGCACTTGGCTACTTCGCACGAACTCCGAAATGCGGAAAGAACCAGCCGACGAAATCATCACTATCTGTTTTGCGAACTCGTGACGGGACCTACGGATCAGACGACTCCGCTTGCTTTCGGATCGCGGCTTCATGTTCATGAACAAGTTCCTGAAAAGCACCGAATGCCCGATAAATGCGGTTCTGCTCACTCTCTAGAAGTGCTGCAATCTCGGCAAGGTTGAGCGCATCATGTCCCCCGAATCCGTAGCAGACACGCCCTGTCTCCTCGTCAACGATACGCCTCACGAGTTGGGTCATCCCGACGACAAACCGCGGTGAAAAGCGGTGATTGTACGCATTCCTGAAATCGCTTGTAGCTTCCTGAAACGCCCGATTCCAATAGCGTCCAGTGCGCCTTTGAGTTTCCTGTAGCTCTTCCACGGCTTGCCAAATTGGTCTCCGACATGAGGATAGATGTCCTAGTCAAGAGGAAGATCATCAATCCAAGTGTCAGGTTCCTTTAGCATGTTGGCTTGATGACAAAGATGGGCGGCGGCGAACCCGAATCGTCCCTTCAAGGCATAGGGTAGATTCAATGCATTAGTTGCCAGCGTATCGATGAATTCATGCGTAGCCTCGATTTTTTTCTTATTGGATAGCGGCCCTATTACATCAGACCAGGCCTTCAAATGATGAACATTATTGGTGAAGGCATTAATGACATTGGCCAGTTCGCGCGCGAACTCATCCAGCATCATAGAATAAGCCATCCATTGGGCACTCAAAGGGTTCGGCAGGTCTGTCCAGTCATAACGCATAATACGACCGGTGAAGGGCGCAACCTTCAACGTACGGCGGAATGTTCGGTAGAGGGCGATGGACATTGGCTGACTTCTTATTAGGAGAGCAGGATGGTCCCCTAGTGTAGTAAGCTTGTTGCTCCCGGCGCCATGGCTTAGTTCTTGATTGAACAGGAACGGTTGAAGAACATAAATGGCAGCGAAACGACGAAGCGAGGCATCAACCGGGGGGCAATGGAATTTCTCCGGCGTCCTCTATCAATTGCTCACGTCCTTGAAATCCGGCCTCAATTCGATGGTCGAAGAGGTCAAAAGCAGCGGCGATGTGGCCAGCATTCGCATAGTGGTGGAGCCCGCAAAGGGCGGTGATGCACAGGTTCACCAGACCGAGCTTCGTCTCGTCGACCAGATCAAGATCCGCCGTGGCGCGTCCCCGTGGACGACCCGCGCAATTGTCGAGAACGTGCTGCCCGATCTGTTCAAGGCAGTTGAAGACGGAAAGACGTCGTCGCAATTCCGGTTCGTTACCGACAATCTGGAAGGTACCGAAGCCTTCTCCGAGTTTCTCACTACTTTGCGCATATTGGATGCCGAGGACAGGGGACCACAGGATCTCGACACGCTGGAGCAGCCATTCCGGTGGGGGACGGAGCGCCTTTCGCCAGAGCGGCTTTACACACGTGTTGCGAAAACGTTGGACGCGCCTGAGCCCAAACTTTGGGACTTCCTGACTTCGGTTGAAGTGATGGGATGGTCGGAGGCCAAGATCTCAACTGAAATCGACGATATTCTTGCGGACTTGGTAACAGAGCGCGAGGAGATCCCCGTCAAGCGCAAGGCTCTCGTGCAGCACCTGTTGGGCTTGGGCGCCGTCGGCGCGGCGATTTCCACCGAGGCGCTGCTTCGAGCTGCTGATCTCAATCCTGCCCGACTGACCCATGCCCAGCGCCTGCCCGCCAGCTTGCGTGAGCAAATCAAGGAAGCCATCCACCATGCCAGATATGATCGGGCGATGGACGTTCGGACAACTGCTATCGCGCCTGAAGCACCGCTGTCGGTGCTCAGTGGGGACTCCGGTCAAGGCAAGACGTGGCGACTGTGCAGCGCGGCTCTGGCAATAGTTGAGGCGAACAGATGCGCAATTTTGCTTCCCGCGCGTGGTCGCCTTGCCGATCTAGAAGCGAAGATCGTCGAACGGGTCTGGCTGACCGATTTCGACCGTAGTCTGCCTCTGACCCAGATTGCCGACCGGCTCCGACCGAAACTCTCCGACGAAGACGGCGTGTGGTTGACAGTTTTCCTTGATGACTTAGCCGATCCTGACCTCGCTATGGAACTCGTGACCGGGTCGTGGGCTCGCCATGGAATCAAGGTGGTTGTCTCAGCACAAAATCGAATTACTCGCATGCTTGCGCAGGCAGTCGAAGGCCTTCGCGAGGTGGCGGTGCCTGATTTTACATTGGCCGAACTGCGCGAATATCTACGGCGAGCGGGCCGAAACCCCAACAAGGTTCCCGACGATGTGCTTCTGTCGCTCACGCGCCCGGTGCTCGCAGCGATCTATTGCAAAATTCCGGGCAGTGAACACTGGAGCGCGGTCAGTGAATATGAGCTGATGGATCGCTACTGGCGATGGGCGACGACACAGCATCGCAATCAAGCGCTCCATGCCGCCGATGCATACGCTGTGCTCGGTCTCGCTGGCACCTTGCTTGATGGAACGGCCATCTATCCGTGGACTCCCACGGTCGCAAATAGTCGGAATCTGACCGGTGCCATCCGCAACCGACTGATAACCGTCGGCGTCCTGCGCGAGGATACGCAAGGCGCGCTCCAGGTTTCCCATGACCGGATTCTCAATTGGGCGATCGCTGGCGAAATCGAACGGCGTTTCCTGGAGGGAGAGGCGACTATACAAGGCGTTGCCGATCGCCTCGATCAGATGGATGGTATCGCCACGCCGCGTGGGGACCGGCTCGGGCGACGCCTCGGTTATGTCCTGCACGACTTGTTCTGGAAGCTGGTGCGAAGCGCTCGGCCCGAGGAAGTTGGCGAGCTGGCTCTCATCACGGTTCGTTCCGGCGTGGCGTCGCGAGAGCATGAGCACTTCTTCAAGGAGGGGCTTGGAAGCCTTGGCGCTCCAGTTATCCCAGTGCTCACCTGGATGGCGCGCCAGCCCTATTCTGACAACGAATGGCTACTACCACGGTATTTGGCCAGCGCCTTCATCGCCGTGGCGGAAACCGCAGACGTCGAGGTTGCTGACGCAGCACGTGCGCTGGTTGAAGAAGATGTGGAACAATCAAGAAGCGTCGGCCTGACTGTGTTGCGATCGACTCCAGCGCCTGAGGCCGTCGAGTTGCTCTGGTCAATCAATAAGCAGCGCAACACAGCCATGATCGCGGCCAAAGGTGACAGCAATCTATGGTCTGGACGCAGGTTGGCGAAGGAACAGAGCTTCAATGCTTTGTCCTGCACCGTTCGGGTTGCGCCACACTGGTTGAGCGAGAAAGCCTTGTCCGTAACGGATTCGGAGGATGCAGAGCAATTGACTTGGTTGCTCATGCAGCTCGACATCCGCATCGCAAAGCCGATCTGGACGTCAATCAAGAACGCCCTGCTCGCTCATATGTCGCCCACGGCGATCGCGATGCCGCGCTCGATCCGCTATTTCCGCGACCATGATGAAGTCAAGCGCATCGAAGCCGCCCTCGAAAACCCAGAGCCAAATGGAGCCGCTCTTTGGTTTGATGCTCTGGCGTACTTAGCGCCTGTAACGGCGTTGAAAAACTTGGATCGGCTAACGGCGCGCGACCTTTGGGGGACGAGTCATTGGTGGTTGCAAGGACTACTTCGTCGCGCTGGTCCCGCAGTACACGCGCGGTTGTTGGAGACTATCGGGCGCGAGCAAGAGGATGGACAGGCTACGCTCCGGGAATTGGCGATGCTGTATGGAGATCAGCAGGATCTGCTCGACCCCGCTACCTTCGACAGGCTGATCGATAGCTTCGAATCCTGCCTTGAACGTGAAGAGCGGGGAGAAAATGTGCAACCTGGAGCAATTGGGCACCTATGCGCGCTAATCGCGTCAGCCGCATCGCCGGTTCTGTTAGAGCGCTTGGCCGCGCGGCAGGGAAGCGACTTTGAACGATTGGCGACGTGCAAGGCGACTTCGCGTGACGGACGCTCGTCAATGCAGCGGGATAGTGATGGTGAGGAGTATCGCCTCATCCTGGGCGCTATCGGTGGAGAGGGCTACGACCAGCTCGTCCTCGCCGAACTCGAACGATCAAATGTGCATGCTCGCACTGATGGCGTCACAGCCGCCGCATGGACACGCAATCCGACCATCAAAGCCAAACTCGAGGCTATCGCGAAGCATCCCGATAGCGACACCTATCGGCAAATTCAGCTGATGCACACACTTGCTTCACACCACGCGGACGCAGGCTTGCGCGCCATGGTCCAGGGAGGATCGCCTGTTTTCCTGCGAGCTGTCGAAATCCGGGAGAATGGGCCACCTTGGAGCGACGAGCACCTAGCGGAGGTTGAGGCTCTGCTGAAAAGCGACGAGGTAGAAAAGCGCCTGTACGGCATCAACTTATGTGGTTTCCTCAGCGGTGAAATGGCCGGCTCCATGCTTGCGCCGATTGTTGAAAGCGATACCGCGACGACTGATGAAGTGGCTCTCGCCCGTGGCGTGTTGGCTCATCTCGGATACTATCGACCGACTTTCTTGCCGCGTTTGAAAGCGTTGATGGGACGCGACGATTCTGGCGTCTTCACCGCTAGCTATCTCGCCTGGAACGGTGACGCCGAGGCGCGCGCTGCGGTCGTGGACTGGCTTGCCGCCCATCCATTGACGGCGTTGAAGTCTTCCGAACTCCCTATCGGGTTTCAGCTTTTGGAGAACGCTGATAGCGCTCCAGGTGCACGCGACTTTCTGAAGAGGGTTTGGAAGAAGGGATTCGGCTTTGGCCGTGAAGGAGAGATTCTGGCGGCGCTCGCCGATGCCGGCGACAATGAAGCAAGCGAGGCCCTCGATACCATCGCATATCAAAAGCCACGGCGAGGCGAGGCATCCGTCGTCGCGGCGATCAGAGCGCTGCAAAAGACGTCACCTACTGAGGCGTTGGCTGCCGCCGAACGCTTCTACCTTCGCACCCGGGCGGAGACCGCCGCGTATCTTTTACTGCAACTTGATGCTGAAATTGGGAGCAAAGTCTTACTCGAAGACTATCCTGCTGCTCCCATTCCTGTTCGACATCAGATCGGCCGTTTGCTGCGACGGGCAGCACCTCGCGCATTGTTCATCGAGACGCTGAAACGAATGAGTCGGAGCGAGGTGAGTGGGGATCGTTTGGCCGCTGCCGAACTCGCGGGGTGGCTTCCGTTTGAAGAGCCCGTCGACTTTCTTGATCACCTCGCCGACGACGAGGCCGAATCCGTTGAAAAGGCCGCACTGGTGGCACTTCGTCAGAGACAGGCGGACGCGGAATGCGCCTCGCTGATCGAGCACATTGCTGAACAACCAAGGCCGCGCCAATGGGCATGGCTGCATGCGCTTATTCGAAGAGGTGACCCAGCCCATCTGGCCGACCCCAAAGATCCACGCTCGATACATGGTCTGCTTGATCAGCTCGGAGACGAATTCAGGGAAGAAGCCAATACATTGCTGAAGAAGCGGGCGAAGGAGCTCCAGAAGAGTGCGGATACGCTCGAAAAGGACCGGCATCGTTGAAGCGCATGTGCTTCGCTCGCCCGGGCGTTTTCGGGGTTCAGGGCACGCTTGCTCTCATCACGGTCAAAAGCGCTAGCGTGGGCTTTTACTGCCCATGCGATGTTTGAGGCTCGACCCTGTGTAACTTCCAAGTTGGACGATGCTGGCAAACATGCGTAATAAAGTCGATCTTCATGTTACGTTACCGCCGATGAAATGTGGAATTCTGATCATAGGCTCGCTGTACTGGGACGACGCGAATGGACGGGCCGATTGGCGCAAGGATCGGCTGAGCACGTCGGCCAGCATACCAGTCCGGGCACCGATCTATTACGGGCGCAAGTCCAGATCGCGCGGTGACACCTATACGATGACCTTCCGGGGCAACGATCCCTCTGGTGTCGCAACCCTTGTGCCCTGTCTGCGCGAGATTGAGAGGATCGAGGATCTGAAGGACGAGGCCGCGGCCTTGTGGAAGGCTGAAGCGCCCCAGTCGCGATCAGGCGCGATCGGGAGCGGCTGGGGCTGTGTCGGTGCTTTACTTGGGAGCGACGAAGCCCGCGAGTCGCTAGGGCGGGCCTGGAATGCTCACTTCCGAAAAATCCGAGGGGAAGGCCTGTCCGTTGTGGGGCCTGGCGGCGAACTTGATCTTGCCTGGCCGGAGACAGTGACTGGTCAACCGGCGGATATGGACATCATACTGGCCACCGCGACCCTACCGGAAGCCGAGCCACCAACCGCGCAGACACTCGCGGATGCTTGGCTCGGTCAGAACGGTGGATATGAGCGCTATTTTCTTGAGAATATACGTCACGGTATCCGCACCGTTCATGACCTTGAAATCTGGCGCTGCATCGAAGCCGGGACGCCCGGCTGGGTGGAAACCGACGGCTACCGCGAAGCGGTGGAAGTCTTGCGCGGCGAAGAGCAAGGCCGCTGAAACTGGGAAGGTTTGGCCGTGACGGATCAACGGCTGTTATGGAGGTATTTTTACCTGCTGATCTAGTCCTGAAGTCGCTTTGAGAAATCGGTGCCTACTGTCACACCAGCGGCTAGCAAGGCATCGCAGACTACGCTCCACGCCGCTTTGTTAGTCAGGGTCACAGCCTTTGATCCAATTGTAAGAGCCCGCTTGCCGATCCCGAGCTCGTTCCAGAAACGATTGTTTGCCGCTTTTGCCCATCGCTCCGCCACGGCTGCGAGTGGCCCCTCAGCGGTCGATGGCTCCAGGCGCTCCAGGACATTCAAATAAAGATAGGCAATGGTCGGACAGAACGGCGCCTCATTGGCGACCTTTGAGAGCAAAGGCAGAAACGGTGTCAATTCGGGGTCGGATAAACCCTTCGTATACGATTGCCCATCGCCAAATCCGTAGCTCAAACGCATATAGAATGCGCTGACGAGTTCCTTCAGGTGGATCTCCATGCCATCGCTCGACGACCACAGGTGGCTACGCCAATGCCGTGTTTCCTTGAGGCGCGGCCAAAAAGCCTCACGCACCGACAAGAGATAAGCCCGATCCTCCGGGGAGCCTTCAATGAGACGAAGATCGCTCTGCACGATGAACGCCGCCGCAGCGTCAATGAAAGCCTCATCAGAAAAGGCTTTGAGCACGCTGAGTACAAGCTCCCGGTGAAGTTCATCCGGCCAGTTGCGGGCATGCACCGCCGCATAATCCATCAGGCCGCGCGTCCAGACGCGCTCAATGTCGCTGTCGTCTTTGCCGTCCTCCCCCGGCCTGTTTGTCTCTAGAAGCCAGTCGCGATTGGCGCGCATGACAGCCTGCGACGTGGATCCGGCATTTGAGCCGAGGCGCTGGAGAATCCGCAGCCATGCCGTCGCGGTTCTCTCATCGTAATAGTAGTCGGGCCACTCCGGTTCGCGCGGGGCGCGTTTCTCAGTGCCGCTTTTTCCGCCGATCGTCAGGGTCTGTCTCGGACGCTTCGACCTGCGTGACGGCGGAGTCGGCCAGTCCGGCTCCGCTCCGCCTTCCCTCCATCGCCGCTCCGCTTCGATCATGGAGGCGAGGCGCGATTCCAGGTCTGTGCGACGTTTTTGGTAAGCTGCTTCATCCTCGTCACAATGCGCGCGCCGAGGAATCCTGCAGGCGAGGAGCGCCAGGCGGCTCAGTGAGATCAAGAGCTTTTCGTCGATCTTTTCGACGGCGCTGCCATGTCTCAGAAACGCCGGCGCAGCGCTCGCCGGAAATGCCACAACGGATTGTACGAGGTGCTCCGCATTCGCCTCATCACCGGAGGCGGCCGCGAGATATAGACGTCCGGCGATCGCCATCGCGTGCGGGTCGTACATGACGTCATCGCGCGGCAATGCCCTGGATTGATCTCGAGACTGCAGCGCCTGCTCGAAGACCGAGGTAATCTCGGATCGGTGCCGCGCCAGATCGTCCGGGGAGCCAACGCGGGCGAGGAGCGCTGCCGCGGATACACGCGCAAGCCACGGATCATCCGGCTCATGCGACGCATCGTCGTCCGTCCCAGGTACGGCGGCGGCCGTTTCGGTCAGGATCATTTCCGCATCGGCAACGCTGACATTAACCGCCCTGGTTTCGTCATCCATTGCAGAGCGAACGGCCAGCGACCGGGTGAACGTCGATTGCTCCGCAGTCACCTTCGTTGCCTCTTCCTCCAACCATTTTTTCTGTCCGCGTGGCCACTGATAACTCCATCCTTTGCGTTCTTCGCCCGCAGCGTCTCTTTCAGTAATCAGCTCATAATTGTCCCGTGAGGCGAGGCGAAGCGCATGGGATGCCATGAACTCAGGTGACGCCCAGTCAACCCTGTCTTCGGTCCAGGGCCCAAGTCGGCTCACCGCCGCCTCAAGATGCTCACGCAGCGCACCCAACTCCTCCTCGGGCAGATTGAAGACGAGCTGTGGGAATACATCATGCAGCGCGATGCTCCGTGATACGCGGCCCGCCAAATCCTGCTCAACAGCTTGATCGGCCGTCGGCGACGCCCGCCAGGCTCTTCCCAGAACACCCCCGTCCATTCGATCGATTGCATCGAGATTGGCGCGGCCGGCGTCGAGCGCCAGGGTTTCCGGAGACGTCAGAAGATCCCGTAGGTTCGATCCGTTCAGGGATGAATGCGACAAGACGAGATCGACAATGACAAGCCACAACGCCCCGAGGATCGGCGCCTCACCGGCGACCTCTTCAATGACCGCTTCAAGCGTCTCACCTTCATCAAGTCTTCGATGCGCCCAATGCTCCACTGCCGACAACGCCTTGGTCAGCATGGCCGACGGCGCGCGCCCACGCGACCAGCCATAGCTGAACGGCGCCTCAATCCTCCGGGTCTCTCCCAGGAGCTGAACCGAAAACTCCGGATCGCCCTTCTCAGGCGCACATGTACGCTCGGTCAGAGTTCTGATGAACGCCGTGCCTGCAGCGGGCGCGGCCTGAAGAATCTCCGCGAATACGCCAATGCCACACCGGCCAAGCACGAAAGGACCGTCGATGCGCGACATCGCATAGGAGCGGCGGCGCTTCGGCCTCATGCGATATTCGTCTTCCTCGTCATCGTCTTCGAGCGCGCGTAGAAAGGCGGCCGTAAATTCGGCAGGCGCAGCACCAGGCAACCGTCCCGGGAATTCGAGGATCTGACTCATCGCCGCTTCAGGCCGTTTCGAATGCGCTACAGCGTTCAGATACCGTGCTGCGGCGCCGGGGGAAGACGGCGCCCAAAGCGCCAGGTAGAGCCGGGCCGTCTCAAGCGCATCGCCGCTTACCGCATATTTGATCTCTGGAAGGCGCGCGCCATACCGCGGCAGCGGACGATCCCTCTGCTCAATATCTGCGATCAGAATATCGGCGTAGCGATCGAGCAAGATCGGCGTCACGGTCTTTTCGCCGAACGCTGCAAGAACAAGCCAGTTCTGGAAGAGATCGACCGCAGCGGACAAGGCAGTTGCCCCCAAGCGGTCGAAACGCTGCAAACACCACAGGATCAGACGCATCCACTCCGGTCCGGTTGGAATGGTCATCCCTTCCGGCATGACGACCCCCTCCGGCAGAACCGCCTTGAACAAGGATGTGGCTGACTGGGTGTGCGACGCGACAAAGCGTCGGATCAACCGCGCCGCGCGGCCCCCTTCATCTTCAAGCAAAAGAGCGTCGTATCGCTCGAGCAACACGTCCGCACGTTCGGATCGGACCAGCGCTAACAATGCGAGCCCTGCCCATCCGGATGCGACCCCCTCAGCCTCCAGTCGCGCGAGCAGTTCCGGCCACGCCTCGGCCGTGCCGCTTTCGGCGAGCATCCGGCACGCCAACTCAAACCCACGCGCCATCCAGAAGGGCGGCGGCGCGTCCAGTGCCAGCCTGTCGATCACGCTTGGATCATCAGATAGAACGCAGGCGACCGCCCAGTCCGTAAACAGATCATGCCGGTACCGGACTCTATCGGAATGGATCTCGACGAGCACCTCGTCCGCGATTAATTCTGCAACGGCCTGCGCGTCTTGTCCGGAGACATCGACAAGGCCGGCATTGTCGATGAGACCGTTGGCGACAACATGAAGCACGCGCTTGCGGGCATGAAGCTCGCCTTTTGTGCGCTCGCCGATCCCCGCGCCGGAAGCTTGCCAGTCCTGCGCCAGCGCCGCTTCGCTAATCGCTTCCGCCGTATCTAGTCGCGTTCTGACCAGTAGCCGCAACTTCAGCGGATTTCGGGCGAGCGTTTTCGCCGGATGGTCCGGTCTCAGCAGGGGTGCAAGCTGCGGGGCCATCTTCGCGAGCGCTTCGGCTTCATCATCGTCGAGCCTTTCCACAATCAAGCGGCTGCGTGCAGACAATTGTCCGAGAATCTCTTCGCCAACCCAGAGGGCGCCTTCCTCCTCCCATCCGGGTCGAGCGGTGAACAGCAACGTGACGCCTGGACAATGCAGCACCGCCCGCAAGAGGTCGATCAAGGTCTTTCGTTGCCCGCCGTCCCGAAACCGGTCTAGGCCGTCAACACAGAGATAGCCGCCGCCGTCGCAGGCGAGATCGCTCAGAAATTCCTCAGCCGTCGCCTCAATACCAAATAGGGCCCGCATCGCCGGCCAACCGCCAGCCGGCGTCCGATCTGGCGCCAGCACCACAATGCGCGATGCCGCCTTGCGCGCCTCAATCGCAGTTCTCATGAGGGCGGATTTGCCGACGCCGCTCGGCCCAGAAATTTCAACTACGCCGCCCTGGGTTTCCGCCGCATGAAGTAGCGCCTCCAAATCGCGCCTGGGCTTTTCCCGAGCGAGCCGGCAATTACTCACCGTAAGACCGATATCATCGAGCGCGTGGCGGCTCAGTTCCTCGATATGACGACGCGCGGCGGCGAGCCTTGGTGCGGAACCGACGCTCACGCCGAGGTCGTTCAGCTTGCGAACCAATTCGCTCCGGTTCAATTCGCCGCCAATCGCGTCGGCGCGAAGAACAAGCCCGAACAACGCGTCATAAGGATCGCCGCCTTTCTCAGACGCCAGCTGTCGCGCCCGCAAGCGGTCATGATGCTCGGCTATGGAGTTCGGGCGCGCATAATCGAAAGTCAGCACCGAGAATGACCGCAGCACGTCATGGAGAACGTCGTCCCCGGTCGCGCCGTTCGCCGCGAGGTGCGCTTTGAACGCAGCCACGAAGGCCCGCATTTCCCTGTTGCCGCGCCCCGGCGTCTCCAGGAGCGTCAGGAACGAAGTGCCGTCGATGGTCTGCTGCGCCAGTTCGAGCGCTTCCTGCACGCCGTTCTCAATCGCGCCTGTCGTCCGCTCTATGGCGACGGCAAAGCGTCGGTCCGGCTCTATCTTTCGCGCCTTGATGATCCCGTCCACGATTGACGCGAAATTGGCGTCGCCTTCCGTGAAGGCCATCGATCGTTTGACCTGGACCTCAAGAAACCGATCGTCGCCTTGCGGCGTAGCGCCCCGCACGATCACGTCGTCAAGCGGATGCCCTTGACCGCCCCTCTGGAACTCAAGCCGATCGACAATCACGCCCGGCAGCCCGAACGGCTCGGTGCTCGCCAACAGGGCAAGGGCATAGTGTGTGCCGACCTTGGCTTCGAACTGCGGACCGGCGGGTCCCGTCGCTCTCGGGCTTGAATCGGCTATCGGTCGCGCTCCTGACATCGTCTTAGGCACTCAACGGTTCTGGGCCGTAGTGAGCTTTCATGCACCCCCGAAAAACTGAGGCGAAAGCGTAATGGCAATTTGTCGGCATTGGTCCCCTTAATTCTGGGCAGTCTTTAACCGCCCTGGATTGCTTCGCCCGGCAGTCGCCCCACTCGTAATGGCGATGAGTTCAATATGGGCGGACTAAAGTCTAGGATGGAGCTGGCGGTCAATGTGGTTGGACTTGAACCCGAACCGCCTCGAAGCCGCCGTCACAGAAATCTTCATTGCCGGCCAGGGCTCGATAGAGCTTGGCGAGCCAGTAGTTCGGGCCTGACACTTCCTCGAAGTCATCCGCTCCCTCGATCAACTTCTCCGCGACGCGCTCCGCATCTTCAGCCGAGCCAAAAGCGCGACGAAGCGCGGGATATTGTCCTCCCAAATGCTCGAGGCCCATCCGTCTGTACCGGTCAGCGAGGTTGAGCTCCTTGAAGTGCGACCGCAGATGCTGGAAGGTCTGAAGCGACATCCCGGCCGGCCGCGTCAGACGGTAGGATAGAATGAGTGCGTCCGCCTCCATGCGCGCGCGCACCGCCAGAAACGCCACGTCGGGAATCATGTCGTAACAGGGGTGCAGGAACATCCGCACATTCGTCCCTTCGTCCAGAATGCCATCCCGCTTGCGCGTGTTGCAGACCGCGCAGCTCGGCACGAGATTCTGTGGGAACACCGAGAACTCGGGGTACTGCTCCTTCGGCAGATAGTGATCTAATGTCGAGGATTCGCTGATCCCGCAGAACGGGCACCGCGCGACGCTGATTCTCTTCAAGAGATCGCCGCGGAGCGCCGTCATTGGCTCGGTCTCCACGGTGAACGCGTGCCGCATCGCCTCCTTCTGCGGGCCGGTTAGCTGAGCTTCATCCAACCCGCCGACCTCTGGCACAGCATCCTCGTAGCCCTGATAGGCGGCGAGCACCACCGCGCGCACCGCCTGCATCCGTCCCCGCCGCGGTTGGTGCTTGGCCGCGGCAATCTCATCGAACACGTCCGTCGCATCGACGGCGAGCAGCGGGATCGTGCGCATCCGCTACTCCTCAATCTCATCGCGAATGCTCAAAACGTAGGAGCGCGACGCGAAGCCCAACTTGCGACCGAAAGCCTCTTCGATCTCCTCAAGCGTGTTTCGGCGCGCCAGCGCGCTCAGTGTCTCGTGCCAATCGGTCGAGCCGTCGCCGAGATTGAAGACCTCCTGCGTGATGACGCCGATGCTTTCCGCGAACGTCTCCACGCTCGGCGCGACAACGCGGTTCTGATCGGCCGCTCGGCGCAGCACATGGACATATTTCGCCGGGGTCTCCTGCAGGACCACCGGCGAGTGAGTGGCGATGATCGCATAGCCGTCGAACGCTTCCAGACAGGCCCGCACGCTCTTGAGAAACGCGGCGAGCAATGGCGGATGGAGATGGGTTTCGGGCTCGTCAATGAGAACCAGCGTCGGCTCCGACCCCGAGATGTGTGCCGTGAGCTCGGTGACGATCTTGAGGACAGCCTTGTGACCACTGCTCAGCCCGCGGAAAAGCTCCCCGAGCTCGTCATCATCGCGATTGGCGTAAAGCTGGGTCAATCCGATGCGCTGGAACGATGGATCGCGCAGGAGCGGCTTCAATATTTCCAGCAGATTCTCCAGACGGTCGGCCTGGCGGACACGCTCCAGCGCAGACAGGAACTCTGCCTCGATCTCTGCCGGTGTGCGCAACCGATAGGCTTGCTCACCGTTCGGCGCGTCATCGTCCGATCGCTCGCGAAGACCACAGTAGACGTATCCAAAGATTTCTCCGCTCTCCTGGAGCCTCTCTTTCTCTTCGTCGGTGCGCCCTGGAATGACGAAGGTATCGAACGCGCTGTAGGACACCACAACCACAGTCTTGAACGGCGGCGCGGTGCCGACGAACCGACCCGCCGCCTTGTCCAGCACGTCTTCTTTGCTGCCGTAGCCGTAGCCGCTCGCCACGATCGCGAGGTTCGAGAGCAGGCGGGTCTTGCCCGTCCCGTTGTAGCCAATCAGGGCGTTGATGCGGTTCGGCAGCCGGCCGCGCCGCCGAAAATCGAAGTCGATCGTGAAGGCGTTCGAGTCTCGCGCCACCCGCGTTTTGAACTTGACCCTAAACCCCGCGCTTCGCCGTTTCGTCGGCAGGGTGGGCGCACGCAGTAACCGCGTGGCGTCATCGATCGTCCGCTCGGCGCCACTAAAACGCAGCAGCGAGACACGATAGGCCTCGCTGTCTTCGACACTCGCTTTGATCTCGTCGTCGAACGCGACATCTCGAAGGCCTCTGAGATACGGTTCGAAGACGTCGCGTCCGAGTTTGTAGAGCGTCTCATAATAATCGAGGTCTGCACCCAGCGAGGCATGGTCTGCGGGCAATTCCTGAAAAGGCCGCTTGGGCATTTCGGTATAGCCGCTGGATCGACCCGCTTCGATGATCTTGATGCTGCCGAGGTCATAGCTTTCATCGGCCGATATGTGCAGCGTGACGTGGAACGTTGTCTTGTAGCCGTAGTCATCCCAGTTATCCTGGACGAGCACGGCATGGGGGTAGCGATTGGTCGTGGGCGAGTCCCCGGACCTGAACTTGACGATGAATCTCATTCCAATCTCCCCCTCGCGGCGGGCACCCCCATCAGTGATGCGGCACGCAGACTCATCGTTCCAGCCTCACTCGCAACCGCCTCGCCCGTTCGCGGAAAGCTGCCTCACCGCCTTCCAGGATGTCGCAGACCGACTTCCGAATGTTGGCGCTCTCTAGGCCGCCGGCTACATAGGCGATCGGCGGCAGACCTCCGGAAAGATGTGGGCCTGCGGATGCGACGATGATCTGATCTGCGTCGGTGTTGATGACGAGGTTGGCGTTATGGGTGACCATGATCACCTGACGTTTGGCCTTTGCGGCGATGAATAGCGCAACGAGTTCATCGAACACGGACTTGGGGTCGAGGTTCTCCTCCGGCTGATCGATGATCAACGGGCGATCGTCTGAATCGTCCAGTGCCAGATACAGCAGGAGCAGAACGATACCCCGCGTCCCGGGCGACAGATTCCGGATGTCCACGCCGTCGTAGGCGATCTCGTAGCGGACGGTGATGTGGTCGGTGCCAAAGAGCCAGTGTGCGAACTGTTTCGACCAAGCCCTAAATTCGGCCTGCTGCGTCTGCCCATAAGGTGCGTGCGATAGCAGGTCCTTCAGGTATTTCGCCATGAAGGCCGTCATAGCCGCCTGAACCTCGGCGGCCGATCCCGTCTCCCAGGCCGGCTTGAGCGCTTCAGTCGCGGCTGCAATCAGGGAGCCCCGGCCGTAAAACGGGCCCATCTTGCGCCGATCCAGGAGCTCTTCCTCCGCGACCGAGCCCCAGGCTTGAGCGTCGGCGATCCTGCGAACCGAGAAGCTGAGCTTCTTGAGCGTGCCCGACGACGCTGCAAGTCGCGCCATCAGCGGGGCGTAGAGGCCTGCGAGCGCGTTCTGTTCGTTGATGATCGCCTCGAACACCCGGCCGTAGGTGTAGTCGCGTTCGGTCTGCAGATCCTTCCGACGCCCGGCGGAGCCCTGCGCATCGGTAAGCCGGGTTTCGAGGGTCTGGAGCGCAGAGTTCTCCTGCGCAATTCGGCCAGTAAGCGCCGCGTATTGATCGCGGACCAGTTTGTCGGCGCTGAACAGCGCCTCGAGGCGCGCCATTTCAGCGGCGATCGGTGCGAGCGGAAGCGTCGAGAGATCGGCGGCTTCGGGAATCAGCGCGGCATTCGGGTCGCCGGGCGGCGGCGGAACGCCGTTGAGCTTGTGGACCTCGCCATCGGCCCACGTGATGTAGGCCGTCAGACTCTTGTCGACGTCGCCCTTGTAGATCAGCAGGAAATCGTCCCATTGCTTGGCATCGAGACCGCTATTGCCGTGGCGCGCCTGGGCTTGGCGAAGCATTTCCGGTGCCCCGGTGGCACGCATGCTACGAACCTCGTCCTGTAGGGCGACGAAAGTGCGGCGCTGGTTGCCGAGGGCCTGTATCCCATTTCGAAGCTTCTGGGCCGCCTCGCTGAGCTGGGTGTGACGGGCCACCTGCGCCTCGGTGCCCTTGACGACTAGCTTGGCGCGATCAGCATTGTAATCAACGATCAGCTTCTTCTTCTGTCCGACCTGGGTGGTTAGTGTCGCGATGAGGCTCTCTTTCTCAAACTCGGTCGCGATGCGGTCCGAGATGTCGCCGATCGCCTCTGCTTCGCGCTCGCGCGCCTGCTGGAACCGGGCGGTCTGATGCTCGCGCAACTCGGCGAAATCGAGTGCCCACTCGCGATCATCCTGCGAATGCGACTCGAATATCACGCGCTCAATCTCGTCGATGAGGCCGTCGGAGACGCCCTTCGCAGAGCAGAGTTCCTCGACGAATTGTTGGGAGAGATAGCGGGCGCGTGGGAACGACATGTGGCCGTTGGCATCGCTGCCATCAAGCGCGCGCGTGGCTGTCGCGCCTCCAGCCCAGGTCAACGTCGTCGTTGCCGCACCGACCAGCTTGCGCGCCCGCGCCAGGAACGAAGGGCTGATGTTCTCGTCCGCATTCCAACCCGCCGGCGTGATCGCATCGCAGCCGGCCGCGATCACATCCGCCAAAGCCGTCTTTCCCGATCCGCGCGCGCCTATGATGGCGACAAGGCCGGGGTTTAGGGGGATGTCGGGCGTGGTGGCCCAATCTGCGTCGTCGATGCGGATGTGTGAGATGACCTGCGACGGCATGGCCGAGTGCGGCGGCAACTCACCTACATAGGCTCGCCCGCCGGGATCGATGCACGCCTGGCGAAGGGCGTCGAATTCGAGTCCGCCTTTGATCCAGGAGAAGCGATTTCCGAACGGCGACGCGACATCATCGAGCTTGTGCGCATCGCTCCCATGGAGGCAGGGCTTCAGGCCGCCGTACTGGGCGCGGATTTCACTGGGACTTAGATCCTTCTGCCCCAACCAAAACTCGCGCTGCGCCGGACTGCCCGCGAAGATCACATGGGCGAAGCCCTCGATCTCGCGCCGGATCGTTTGATCCGCAGCCTCGCGCACGCCCGACGTGCCATCCGTCGCGCCGCCGGCCACCGCGATCAGGATGTTCTTCTTCGCCCATCCGCTTTCGGAGAACACTTCGCGAAGCTGCCGGAAATTGACCTTGAATTGGTTGGCCCCATAGGCCAGCGCGGCACGCTCGTCGATGATTGTGGAATCGGCCTTCTTGCCGAGCCGGACGAGATCAGCCCGCGTGCAGTCGAAACGATCTTGCATGACATTGAACTGCAGGCGCGACAGCAGACGCCGCAGCTCTTCGAGATGCTGCGGATCCTCCGGGCTGACGAACAGGTGGAGATTAACGAAGCCCCCTTTTGCTGTCGCGACGTCGAGCCGGAGCTCCACGTTCGGAAAGACCAGCTTGGTGCCGGGCAGGCGGCCGGCGGCCTTGTGTTGCAACACCGTCTCGTAAGTATCGGTCACGTAGTAATCCGTGACCGCGATGGCCTCGATGACCGGCGTGGCTCGCTCAAGCGCCGTGAGATAATCGTCCCATGCGTTCGGCCCGCTGAACTGATTGTTCATCACGGTACCCGGCGCATGGACATGTGGCTCCCACCTCCGCCACTCCGATCCACGATTCAGCATTAGCCCCCCTTAGTTATTTTCGTCTCAGAGTGTTTTTCCTCAGTACAATCTTCCACTCTGCCCTCTGGTCATAGTCCGTTTGCCCGAATGGCGTGCGGCATCAAGAAGCCGGCGAGTTCCTCAAGAACCAGCGCAAGAGGCCCTGGTTCAACCGCAACATCCTCGACAAAGGCGCGCCACTGCTGCTGTTTCTGTTCGTCTGCGGCGAAAGCCGGCGTGAGCGCATCGGGCAGCTCGGTCGGAACCGTGGTTTCGCGCCTTGCGAAAGTCGCTGCGATCGCCTGGGCAAGCCTGTCATCATCGAATCTGAATGACCGGCTGAGAATCCAGATGTCGTAGAAGTCCTTCATCCGGCTGTTCGCCCGGCCCAGCGCCACCATCGCCTGGAACTTCTCGGCAATGACCGTCTCCCGCGCATAGGCGCGCAGTCTCGGCGCGGGGAGATCGAGCATGACGGGATAGTCGACGACTTCCGCCCCAGGCTCCAGCGCATCGCCAAAGCCGATGTCGATCGTGAGGTTGATCCGGGCGCCGCCGACCGAAGCGATCGCACGCAGCCGGAGACCGCCATAGTCGAGCTCCTCGCGAATGCGGTCGACGCGCAACGTGTCCGGATCGAACACGACGCCGTCTTCGGCGTCCTGAGCGAGGATGTCCCGGAATGTCGCCAGCATCGCGGCTTCGCTCGGGTCACCGAAACCCAACAGATCGAGATCGCGCGTCCCGCGGTGCGGATCGTCGAACCAGCTCATCATCAGCATTGCGCCTTTCAGCACGAAACGCTCGGCGTGGGGTGACTGACTGAGCCGGAACAGGAGGCGCTCCAGCGCGAAACGCGTGAGCACCAGATCGAAGCTCTGTCCGTTCGCCTTGGAGAGGTTGAGGAGCCGGGCGCGCACCGAAGCGCCGATATTCTTGATCTCCTTAGCCATTGGTGGTCAGCGCCTCCAGATAGGGGCGGATCACCGTGCCGACCCCGCCTGTGTCCGCCGCCCTGGCGATCTCGGCCGGCGTGGCTTTGCGTTGACGCAGAGTCTCTTGGAGGCCTTCGAGCGCGACGGCGAGGCCGATCTTGCCGCGATGTCGGAAGCAGTCCGCGACGGTCTTTGCCACGCCGAATATCTTCACCGTTACGCCTTCGATCACATGGGTCTCGACACTGTCGGCAAGCAGATCGTCCGAGAAACGCACTACACGGACAGGCATGTCGCTCGGCTTCGGCGTCCAGTCGTTCCGGCCGATCGCCATCCACACCTTCTTGGGAAGCTGATCCGTGATTCCATGAAAGGCGAGCGCCGAGACGAGGCAGATCACGCCCTTGGGGAAACGCTTGGCCGCCTCGGCGAGGCTGTGGTTTGCGTCGAGCTCTGCGTCGGGGAGCTGGTAGAGCCCGCGCGCCAGGCGGATGACCTCGCCATCCTTTTCCATACGGCTGACGGTTGCAGCGGTCACGCCGGCGTTCCTGAGTTCCGCAAGGCGCAGAATCCCACGCGCCGCGAGGAGATCGCGGGCTGTCTCGCGTTGGGAGCGGGTCTTGGGCATCGATATATGTTCTCGCACTTCAGCATCCATGATGTGAGGATTTGTATCACACAGAACGGTGAAGGAAAAGCGAAAGCCTTCCATCAGGTCAGCGTTCTTTGAGCCTTTGGCGCTGAGAGGGGCGCTGTCGGCAGTCGGTATCAAGCACCAATGCTTGCTCTCGTCAGAAGCGACATCGTTTCGGGTTCAGAAACCCACCCCTTCGTCGTCATCGACGCCCGGGAGAGCGGGCTTTCCCGTCCGCGCCCCTGGCTGTCTGGGTCCTCGCTTCCGATCGATCCGCTTCGGGAGCGCCTCTCGGTCGAGAAGCAGCCCGACCTCGTCGGAGCCCGGATCGAGAAGAGTCGAAACGCTCTCGATTTCACCGAGCACGAGGCAGGCCATGGCCAGCGTGCCGATACTGACGCCGTCGTCGCCCTTTTCCAGTCGGATGATGGTCCTCTCGGACACACTGGCTCGCTCGGCGAAATCCTTCACCGAGATGCGCCGCTTCAAGCGAGCTGTCTTGATGTTCGCTCCCAATGCCACAATGGCTCGACGCGCACCAATGGAGTGTATCTTAACCGCCATATCTGACTGCCAATATTGATTTAGATGCCATATATGGCAGTTAGTCGATTCTGGAGGCAGGGTGCAACTGCCAGTTGGCGGCGGCGTGACGAACCCTCCGCACCTGGAGATAAAAGCGCAGCAAAATTCACGGAGCCGACCGACGCACCTGACAGGCCCGGCCGCTCCAATCACCCCAAGGCTGGGATTTCAAGCACGGCTGATTGGAAGCCAACGGGCCGCTGGTTGGAAGTGTGGGCGACAATCCGGATGATGGGGAGGGGAAAGCCTTCCCCTGCGGCCGAGCCTTTGGTCTCGGCCGACCCCTTCGAGCGGGGGATTCCCCCGCAACGCCCCCTTTTGAGAGTGAGAGTGCGGACGGGTTTGCCGTGACGGGATGAGGACCGGAGGAGAGGCCTCCGGCGCCCGTCGCGGAGACCTTCGATGTCCAGACAGAACCGCAAATCCGGCGCCAGGGGCGACCGGACCAATCTCTATTCCGAAATCACCGACAAGATCATCACCGAGTTGGAGGCCGGCCGGGTGCCCTGGGTTCAGCCTTGGGGAACGGCGACCGCGAAGGCGGCTCTTGGCCTTCCAAAGAACGCCTCCACCGATCGTCAGTATTCGGGCATCAACGTCCTGCTGCTCTGGGGCGCCGTGATCGAACGCGGCTTTTCCGGACAGAGCTGGCTAACCTTCCGCCAGGCGCTGTCGCTTGGCGGCAATGTCCGCAAGGGCGAGCACGGCACCACCGTCGTCTATGCCGACCGTTTCGTGCCGGAGGAGGAAAAGCGCCGTGCGCGCGAGACCGGCGAGGATGCCCAGGCGATCCCGTTCCTGAAACGCTTCACCGTCTTCAACACCGATCAGTGCGAGAACCTGCCCGAGGATGTCGCGACCGCCGCACCGCCGGTGCCGACGGGTCTGATCGAACCGCGTGTCGAAGCGCTGATCAATGCGACGGGCATCGATTTTCGCATCGGCGGCAACCGTGCCTTCTATGTGCCTGCCCAGGACTATGTGCAGGTGCCGCCGCCGCAGGCCTATTTCGAGCCCATCAATTGGCACCGCACCGCGCTGCATGAGCTGGGCCACGCGACAGGCCATGTCTCGCGTCTGGGGCGTGATTTCTCCGGCTCGTTTGGCACGAAGAAATACGCCTTCGAGGAACTCATCGCCGAGATCAACGCCGCCTTCTGCTGCGCCTCGCTCGGCATTGCCCCGACCGTCCGGCATGCCGACTATATCGGCTCCTGGCTCGAAGTGCTGCGCGAGGACAATCGCGCCATTGTCCGTGCCGCCAGCCAGGCGAGCAAGGCCGCCGACTGGCTTCTCGCCTTCGCGCCCGACGATACGGAATCCAGCCTGATCGAGACCTCCTGCGACAGGAGGGTGGCATGATCCTGTTGACCGATGGCCTGCGCGGCCGGTTGGACATGACAAGACATCACAGGACGCTCGGTATGGAGCCTCAGTCCGGACTGCTCTCGGCCCAGGAGCAGGTCGCCATCTATGAGGCACGCCAGATCCTGCTGCGCCACCTCAACCAGAACCCGGTGTTGTCATCTTGGCAGGCAGTGCTGGATTATTGCGCACTCACCATCCGCGGCGAAGTGGAGCGGTTTCATGTCCTCTATCTCGACCGGAAGAACCGTCTCGTCTCGGATGAGTGCCTCGCCATAGGCACGGTCGATCACGTTCCGGTCTATCCCCGGGAGGTATTGAGACGTGCTCTGGCACTCAACGCCACTGCGCTGATCGTCGTGCACAATCATCCTACCGGTGATCCTGAACCTTCATCATCCGACATTGCGATGACGAGGGAAATCCAGAAAGGCTGCAAACTTATGGGTCTGACGCTTCATGACCACATCATCGTCGGCATCGGCCGGGAGGTTAGTCTGCGCGGCCGAGGCGAAATCTGACTGCGCATCGGGCAGACACTTGGTGCTCGCTTTATCCGCATCCGATTTCCCCATGTGGCGGCGAGTCGCAGGGCGGCTACCGCGCCGCCCGGAGAGTGAGAGGGCTGCGCCCTGATCTGTGACGGGTTTCAAGCCGAGAGAGAGGCTCTCGGCGCCCGTCGCGGAGTAAATCACCATGGCGACAGCAGCCAAGAAGATCACCCTCAGCGCCTCGCGCGACATCCCCTTCAACAAGCTCGTTCTCTCCCAGTCGAACGTCCGGCGCATCAAGGCCGGCGTCTCGATCGAGGACCTGGCCGAGGACATCGCCCGTCGCGGCCTCCTGCAGAATCTCAACGTCCGTCCGGTCGTGGACGACGACGGCAATGAGACCGGCATGTTCGAGGTTCCGGCCGGCGGCCGCCGGTTCCGGGCGCTCGAACTTCTCGCCAAGAAGAAGTGGTTGGCCCGCACCGCGCCGGTCCCCTGCAACGTGCGCGAGGCGGACAGCGAGATTTCGGCCGAGGAAGATTCCCTCGCGGAAAACGTCCAGCGCGCAGCGCTGCATCCCCTCGACCAGTTCCGCGCATTCCAGAAATTCCGGGAACAGGGCATGAGCGAGGAAGACATCGGCGCGCGCTTCTTCGTCTCGGCCAACACCGTCAAGCAGCGCCTCAAGCTCGCTTCGGTGTCGGAAAAGCTCCTCGACCTTTATGCCGAGGACGCCATGACCCTCGATCAACTCATGGCCTTCTCGGTTTCCACCGACCATACCCGCCAGGAACAGGTCTGGGACGCCATCGAGCATAGCTGGTCGAAAGAGCCCTATCAGATCCGTCGCATGCTGACGGAGAATACCGTGCGGGCCTCGGACCGGCGCGTGCGCTTCGTGACGATCGACGCCTATGAAGAGGCCGGCGGCACCGTCCTGCGCGACCTCTTTCAGGATGACGATGGCGGCTGGATCGAGGACGTGGCGCTGCTCGAAAAACTGGTCGGCGAGAAGCTCACCGCCGAGGCGGAGACCATTGCCGAGGAGGGGTGGAAATGGATCTCGGTCGAAGCCGATTTCCCCTATGGCCATACCAACGGCTTGCGGGCGCTCACCGGCGCGCCAGTCGATCTCACCGACGAGGAACGGGCCACACGCGAAGCCCTGCGTGAGGAGTTCGACCGTCTGGAGGCCGAATATGCCGAGGCCGACGAATTGCCCGACGAAGTGGATGAACGGCTCGGCGAGATCGAGGTGGCACTCGACGCCTTCGAGGATCGGCCGAAGCAGTACGATCCTGCCGAAATCGGCCGTGCCGGCGCATTTGTCAGCATCCGCCACGATGGCCAGCTCTCGGTCGAGCGTGGCTATGTCCGCCCCGAGGACGAAGTGACCGAGGGCGACGATGAGGTGGAAAGCGATTGCGATGCGGCAGTCGGTTCCGGCGCCGTGCAACGCACCGTCATTTCCGTCGGCGACGAACCCGAGCCGCAGGACGAGGACGACGACGCGATCAAGCCGCTGCCCGAGAGGTTGATGATCGAACTGACCGCGCATCGGTCCCTGGCGCTGCGCGATGCGCTCGCCAACAATCCATCCGTCGCCATGACCGCGCTGATCCACAAGCTGGTGCGCGATGCCTTCCAGCACGTCTCGTCACCGGGATGCCTGGAGGCGTCGGTCCGGCAGGTCTATTTCCCGGTTCAGGGCGATGACCTGAAAGACAGCGCGGCCGCCAAGACCGTCGACGATCGGCACGAGACCTGGAAGGCCGATCTGCCTCTCGATGATGACGAAACGCTCTGGGAGAAGATCGACGGTCTCGACGATGCGAGCCGCATGGCGCTACTCGCTCACTGCGTCTCCTTCGGCGTCAACGCGCTCTATGAGAAGGCCAATCCCTATGGCGCGGGGCCGACGGCGCGCGGCGTTCAGCAGCGCATCCATGAGGCGGACCGGCTCGCCCGTGCCGTCGGGCTCGACATGGTGGAAACCGGATGGCGGCCGACGGTCGACAACTATTTCGGCCGGGTGACCAAGCCCCGCATCCTCGAAGCGGTGCGCGAGGCCAAGGGCGAGGTAACGGCACAACTCATCGACCATCTGAAGAAGCCGGACATGGCCAAGGAGGCCGAACGGCTGCTCGCCGACAGCGGCTGGTTGCCCGAACCGCTGCGCCTGCCCGTCATCGACGATGGCACCACCTCGGATACCGAGGGGGACGACGGCGAAGCTCTGCCGGCCTTCCTCTCCGACGAAGACGAAGGTGACGAAGAGCCCGCGGACGAGCCGCAAACCGTGGCTGCCGAGTAGTCGCTCAGGCGGGGCGGCCCACGCCGCCCCGCATCTCACACCATCATTCTCATCTCGGCCCGGCCATTGCGCCGGGCCTTTTTGTTTCAGGAGCCCGATATGGCCGACTACTTCACCCACTTCTCCTGCGTCCTCGACGTGGGATCACCGGAGAACGCGGCGCGCGCGCTCGACCTCTACAACCGCCTGTCCGGAGAAAACGCATCGGAAGACCCGCCGTCCGAAGGATTCGATCTCTCTATCGTGCCCGCGCATGGCGGCACCTGTCTCTGGATACGTGATGATGTCACCGGCGATCCGGAACATGTCATCCAGGTCGTCAAACGCTGCGCCGCCGCGTTCTCGCTGACCGGACGGTGGGGCTTCCAATACGCCAATACCTGTTCGCAGCCCCGTATCGATGCGTTCGGCGGAGGCGCACATGTCCTCGACCTTGCCACCGGCGAGACCGTGGCGTGGACCTATACCGGCGAATGGCTCGCCGAGATGCTCGACGGAAGCCGGCCATGAGCATTCCCGACCATGCCCGCGCCAATTTCCAGACGCTGTTGCGCGCCGCCGCCGACGGCAACCTCGCCCTGCTCGAATGCACTGACGCCGAAACCGGCGCGGTGCGATATGTGATCTGCGCGGTTGGCCGGGACGGCGACGAGTTCCTCTTCACGCCCTACGGTCACCTCGCCGACGGAAATCCCTACGAGGCCTATCGGCCGCCCGAGCCTTGAGAGGGAGAGGGTTGCCGGGACGGGTTTGAGCCGGTGCAGTCCAGAGAGAGCGCTGCCCGGCTTGCCCCGTTCCCGCTCTCCCGAGGTTCTCCCCCATGACAGAGATCGTTTCCGCGGCGGCGCTCGCCCGCGCCGCCCATCAGCTCCTTCCGCTTCTCGAACAAGGCCGCCGCATCGACGCGCCCGCGCTCCGTATTGCGATGGACGCCGCCTTCGGCGGCTCCGATACCGACGGCGCCTGGGACTGGAAAACCGCCTATGACGTCTGCGAAGGTGCCGCCGTCCTGTTTCTGCGGAAATACGGAAAGGAGCTTCTGCGCAAAGCCGGGTCTCCGGCCGGCGCGTTGCTGTTGCTCGAAAGGATCGCCGACCTTCAGCCCTCGCACACCCGCCGCTCCGAAGAGAGCGAAGCCTTCCAGCAATTCTCAACACCGCTCGCGCTCGGCTTTGCCGCGGCAACCGCCGCTGCGATCACCGCGGACGACATCGTGCTGGAACCGTCAGCCGGCACCGGCCTGCTCGCCATTCTCGCCGAAATCGCCGGGGGCCGGCTCCATCTCAACGAACTGGCCGAGACGCGCGGCGCGTTTCTCTCTTCCCTCTTTCCGGCTCTCTCGATCACACGCTTCGATGCGGCCCAGATCCACGACTATCTGGAGGCGAGTGCCGTTCCCAGCGTCGTGCTGATGAACCCGCCATTCTCGGTGATGGCCAATGTCTCCGGGCGGATGGCCGACGCCGCCTATCGTCATGTCGCCTCGGCACTGGCGCGCATGGCGCCCGGTGGCCGCCTCGTCGCCATCACCGGCGCCAGTTTCGCACCCAACACGCCGAAATGGGGGGACGCCTTTTCGCGCTTGCAGGAGTGCGGGCGCGTCGTCTTCACCGCCGCGATCGACGGCGCAGTCTATGCGCGCCATGGCACCACCATCGACACGCGGCTGACGGTGATCGACAAAATCGCCGCCGATGATCCCACCGTCTTTCCGCCATCGCGGGGTGTCGCCCTCGATGTCGCGACGCTGCTTGGCTGGATCGAGGCGGACATGCCGCCCCGCGCACCGGTCTCATTGCCCGCAGTCTCCGGACAGCGGGCCACGTCGTTGCGCCCGACCTCAGCCGCTCCCCGCAACCACGGCGGTGTCAGCACCGCATCGTCCATCGCCGAACCGACGGGAGAAGAGCTCGCCTATGAGACGGTCGACTGGACCCCGCCGCAGGGCGGGCATCTCACCGATGCGATCTACGAGGAATACGCGCTTCAGTCGATCCGTGTTCCCGGCTCTCAGGCGCATCCCACCAAGCTCGTCCAGTCGGCCGCCATGGCCTCGGTCGCACCCCCGAAACCGGACTATCGCCCGCATCTGCCAGCGGCGCTGGTTGCCGATGGCATTCTCTCCGACGCCCAGCTCGAAAGCGTCATCTATGCCGGCGAAGCCCATGCGCAGTATCTCGCCGGCGCCTGGACCGTCGATGACACCTGCGATGTCGTCACCGCCGCAGCGGAGGACGTGGCTGACGCGGTCCGCTTCCGGCGTGGCTGGTTCCTCGGTGACGGCACCGGTGCGGGAAAGGGTCGTCAGGTCGCCGGCATTCTGCTCGACAACTGGCTGAAGGGCCGTCGCCGCGCCGTCTGGGTGTCCAAATCCGACAAGCTGCTCGAGGATGCGCAACGCGACTGGTCGGCGCTCGGTCAGGAACGGCTGCTCGTCACGCCGCTGTCCCGCTTTCGCCAGGGCACGCCCATCCGTCTGCCGCAAGGCATCCTATTCACCACCTATGCCACGCTGCGCTCTGACGAACGCGGATCGAAGGTTTCCCGCGTCCAGCAGATCGTCGATTGGTTGGGGGATGATTTCGATGGAGTGATCATTTTCGACGAAAGCCACGCCATGCAGAACGCCGCCGGATCGAAGGGCGAGCGCGGCGACCAGGCCGCCTCGCAGCAGGGCCGCGCGGGACTGCGCCTGCAGCACGCGCTCCCCGATGCGCGCGTCGTGTATGTCTCCGCGACCGGCGCCACGACGGTCCACAATCTCGCTTATGCCCAGCGGCTCGGTCTCTGGGGCGGCGAGGATTTCCCCTTCGCCACCCGCGCCGAGTTCGTGGAGGCGATCGAGGATGGCGGTGTCGCCGCCATGGAAGTGCTGGCGCGTGACCTGAAAGCGCTCGGCCTCTACCAAGCCCGCTCGCTCTCCTATGAAGGGGTCGAATACGAACTGATCGAGCATCAACTCACCGACGAGCAGCGGCGCATATACAACGCCTATGCCGGCGCCTTCGCGATCATTCACAATAATCTCGATGCCGCCATGCAGGCGACCAATGTCACCGGCAGCGAGGGTACGCTGAACCGGCAGGCCAAGTCCGCCGCCCGCTCGGCTTTCGAAAGCGCCAAGCAGCGCTTCTTCAATCACCTCATCACGGCGATGAAGACGCCCTCACTGATCCGCGCCATCGACGCCGATCTCGAAGCTGGCCACGCCGCCGTCATCCAGATCGTTTCGACCGGGGAAGCCCTGATGGAACGTCGGCTCGCCGAAATTCCGACCGAGGACTGGAACGACGTCCAGATCGACATCACGCCCCGCGAATATGTGCTCGACTATCTGGCCCATTCCTTCCCGGTGCAGCTCTACGAGCCATTTACCGACTCGGAGGGCAATCTGTGCTCACGCCCGGTTAGCCGCGACGGCCAGCCCGTCGAAAGCCGCGAGGCCGTCGCAAGGCGCGACCGGCTGATTGAGAAGCTCGCCTCGTTGCCGCCGGTTCCCGGCGCGCTCGATCAGATCATCCAGCGCTTCGGCACCGATATGGTGGCCGAGGTAACGGGCCGCTCGCGCCGCATCGTCCGCAAACCGGGTGCCGGCGCCACGGCGGATCGCCTCGCCGTCGAGGGTCGCGCGATTTCGGCAAACCTCGCGGAAACCCAGGCCTTCATGGATGACATCAAGCGCATCCTGATCTTCTCGGACGCCGGAGGCACGGGGCGCTCCTATCATGCCGACCTTGTGGCGAAGAACCAGCGTCTGCGGGTCCATTATCTGCTGGAGCCGGGCTGGAAGGCCGATGCGGCAATCCAGGGCCTGGGGCGTACCAACCGCACCAACCAGGCACAGCCCCCACTGTTCCGGCCGATCGCCACCGACGTGAAGGCGGAGAAGCGCTTCCTCTCCACCATCGCCCGCCGGCTCGACACGCTCGGAGCGATCACGCGAGGCCAGCGCCAGACCGGCGGTCAGGGCCTGTTCCGTGCCGAGGACAATCTCGAAAGCGCATATGCGCGCGACGCGCTGCGCCGGCTCTATCTCATGATCGTCGGCGGCAAGGTCGAAGATTGCCCGCTCGAGACATTCGAGACCTCGACGGGACTGAAGCTCATGGATGATACCGGCATCAAGGACGACCTGCCGCCGATCACCACCTTCCTCAACCGGCTGCTGGCGCTCACCATCGATCTGCAGAACATCCTGTTCGCACATTTCGAACAGATCCTCACCGCCCGGATCGAGGGTGCCATCGCCAGCGGCACCTATGATGTCGGGCTGGAGACGCTGAGGGGCGAGCAGTTCACCGTCACCGACCGGCAAGTGATCCACACCCATCCAGCCACCGGGGCGGAGACCACGCTGCTCACCATCGCGCAGCGGGAGCGCAACCATCCGATCGCGCTGGACGAGGCGCTCGACCAACTTGCCGATCCGCGTGCCGCCCTGCTGGTCAACGAGCGATCGGGCCGAGCCGCGGTGCGTGTCCCGACTACCAGCGTGATCGACGACGACGGTGTCGTCGAACGCCGGGTGCGCCTGATCCGGCCGATGGAATCCACCAAGGTGCCCACTACAATGATGGGCGACACTCACTGGGTCCAAACCGACCGCGAGACCTTTGCCCGCATCTGGGACATTGAGGTCGCGGCGGTCCCGGAATTTACCGACAGCACCGTTCACATCGTTTCCGGCTTGCTTTTGCCGATCTGGAAACGCCTGCCCAATGAATCGACGCGGGTTTACCGGCTGCAGACCGACGATGGCGAGCGGATCATCGGCCGCAAGGTTTCAACGGCCTGGGCCGCGAACGCGGCGACCACGGGCACCGCCAGCCTCTCGGCGGACGACGCCTTCGCCGCGCTGGCCGACGGCCGCACGATCCTCGACCTCGCCGAAGGCCTTCAACTTCGCCGCACCCGCGTCATGGGCTCGAACCGCATCGAGCTCACCGGTTTCACCGACACGATGCGCGACCGCCTCAAGACCTATGGCCTCTTCGGCGAGATCATCTCGTGGAAGTTCCGGCTGTTCGTCCCGACCGACGCGTCCGGCGCTGCAGTCCTCACAAGGTTGCTGGAGCGGTTTCTGGTCGAGCGCATCGCCGGGCGGGAGGCGGCATGATGACCCGCGACGCATCCGATCTCGCACATCGTCTCGGCCGGCAGGCCGAGGCCGTGTGCCGCGAATATCTCTCCAGCGGGCGGCGCGAGGGCCGTTACTGGATGGTGGGCGACGTGCGCAACACCAAGGGTCGCTCGATGTTCGTGCGCCTGACCGGCCCTGAATCCGGCAAGGGAGCCGCGGGGAAATGGACCGACGCCGCAACGGGTGAACATGGTGATCTCCTCGACGTCATCCGCGAAAGCTGCAGTTTGACCGAGTTCAGGGACGTGGCTGACGAGGCCCGGCGGTTTCTCAGCCTGCCGCACCCCGAGCCGGAACCGGCATCATCCCCAGCACTCAAGTCGCCCGCACCAACGGGCTCGCCGCTCGCGGCCAAACGCCTGTTCTCGATGGCGCAGCCAATTGTGGGTACTCTCGCAGAAACGTATTTGCGCAAACGCGGTGTTACGGCTTTGCACGGAACCGGATCGCTGCGGTTCCATCCGCGTTGCTACTTCCGGCCCGACGAGCAAAGCGCGACAGAGACCTGGCCGGCCCTGATCGCATCGGTCACCGACCTCGACGGGCACCAGACTGGCGCGCATCGCACATGGCTTGATCCGAGCGGTTTCAGCGAGGCGACACTCGGCAAGGCCCCGATCGACACGCCGCGACGGGCAATGGGCGATCTGCTCGGCCATGCGGTGCGCTTTGGCGTGGCGGGCGATGTCATGGCGGCGGGCGAAGGCATCGAGACCATGCTGTCCCTGCGCAGCGTGTTGCCCGAGATGCCGATGGTCGCCGCGCTCTCCGCAGCCCATCTCGCCGCCACCTTGTTCCCCGGCACACTGCGCCGGCTCTACATCGTGCGCGATGACGATCCGGCGGGCGACAGCGCACGGGATACGCTCGTCGAACGGGCAGACGCGCTCGGCATCGAAGCGCGGCCGCTTTCACCGCTGCTGGGCGATCTCAACGAGGATCTGCGCTTGCGTGGTCTCGACGTCTTCCGGGCCTCGATCCGGGTCCAACTCGCCCCGCAGGATGTTGCCAGGTTCATGGAGTCCGTTCTGTCCGCCTGAACGGGGCAGCGGTGCGGGCAATGGCGGTGACGTCGCAGCCTTCGTCAACGACTCCCTGTAGATGCCGGAGAGGGCCGCGCCCCGGCCTTCTCAGAGGGCGACCGGACAGCAGGCGGCCCGGTCCGGCAATGGCTGCGGCCAACGATTTTCCCTCGGCCCTTCGGGCCTTTCCATCGCGATACAAAATCGCCGGCCTCCGCCATCCTCCGCTGACGCTCCGGTCCTTGCGCTACCGCTCCAGGATGCAGGGCCGCTCCGCCCGCCGTCTTTCGGCGCCATGAAGGCCGCGGCGGGCGCGGCCAACCGACAAAGGGAGCCACCCGATGACACTCGACGACGACACCTTCGAACCCCATCACGAATCCTCGCCGACCGAACACGCACTGAACGAACTGGAACTCCATGGCTACCACCACGACGGCCACGGTCCGGACCCGCGCCTCGTCCCGGAGGACAACGTCATCGCCGGCGCAGTCTCCGACATCTTCGACGCCCTGATCGCCACCATGGCGGATACCGCCCTCGATGGCGAACTCGACGACCTGCTATGGTCGACCGTCAACATGTTCCATCGCGCCGCCGACCGGCTCGAACGGAAGCTCGACGACAACGAACAGGCCCAGAAGCGCGGGCAGCGCGAGCAGGACGGCTCCGAAATCAAGGCGGTCGAACTCGAACGCCTCATCGAGAGCGGGCAAAGCCTCATCGAACGCCGCGACAGTCTGGAGGTCTTCCGCGACAGCGCCGCTGACCTCTATCTGCGCACCACCGGCTCCCCCTGGTCACCGCGCACCGGATCGCAGGTGAACCACCGCGCCCTCACATCGGCGATGATCGACAGCCGGGACTTCATCGCCGAGCGTAAACGCGCCAATCGCGAGGTGCTCTTGCCCGCAGGTCCGAAGGTCGCCATCTCCGGCGGCGCCGAGTTCAACGATCACAAGCTGATCTGGGACAAGCTCGACCAAGTGCATGCCAAGCACCCGGACATGGTGCTGATGCACGGCAAGTCGCCGAAAGGCGCCGAGAAGATCGCAGCCCGCTGGGCCGATCATCGCAACGTCACCCAGATCGGCTTCGCACCGGACTGGACCAAGCACGGCCGCGCCGCACCCTTCAAGCGCAACGACCAGATGCTCGACGTCCTGCCGATCGGGGTCATGGTCTTTCCCGGCACCGGCATTCAGGAGAACCTTGCCGACAAGGCCCGCAAGCTCGGCATCCCGGTCTGGCGGTTCGAATGACCCGCTACATCGCGCACCCCAGCGCGGATAACGCTTTCATTGAACGCGGGTTATCCGATGCACTGACCTATTTCTTCGCGAAGAAGCCGCGGACCAGAAATGCCTGGAAAAACGGAACGGGCAAATCGAATCCGGCTGTCTTCAAAAGAGTTCTCGTTTCGCTAGGCGACAGCACCGACAGCGTATCTCGCAACATCTCTGGGAGTTTCTGCAGTGAGTCCGGCGTCGCGCCCATCAGGGTTTGAACACGCTCCCAATTCTTGAGCATCGCAGGGAACTCAGCCGAATCGAGATCGACACAAATCTCCGTGCTGATGAAATATCCGCCGGGCTTCAGCCGATCACGGATCTCCCGATAGAAGCCGCTCCTGTCGCTACGTGCAATGAAATGGGCAACCAACATGCTCAGGACGGCGTCGAAATCCTCACCTTGTGGCGCTTGGTCGATATAGCCGTGCGCAAGCTCGCACCGGTCCAGAACATTCGCCTGCTTCAGCCTTCTGCGGCAAACCTCAAGCATTTCCGCCGAAGGGTCGACGCCCACGAAGGACCAACCGGTCTGGGCGTGCGCAAGTGAGACAATCTCCGCGCCCGTGCCGACCCCCACACAGAGAATCCTTGCCTGTGGCGGCAGGTCCGCGAGAACGAGACGCACGAGGAAATGCATGTTGTCCGAGATAGGGGTGAGCTTGCTGTTCTTCTCGTCATAGCTTTCCGCCATCTCCTGATTGAAGAATTGGGGTGATGAAGGACGATGGTGTTCATCGGTCATGTTGTTCTTCCGGTTGGCGATATGAACTGGCATTCATCGTGGTCGAGGAGTGATCAGTTGCGCCCTGTTGGTGCTAGACTCGGCTTCGATTAGCGGGAGTCAATGTGAAGGTAGGGGTTCGAACCAGACCTTCCAACTCGAATCCCAGTCGTGAATATGATATGTTTTTGATTGCGCCATGGCGGTGGTGGAGGCGCGACCGTTCGAACCTCATCCTACGGAGACTCCACCATGATTATTGCAATTCTCGGATCCATCGCCGCGATCGGAGCCATCTGCTGGCTGCTGTTTACCCTTGCCACCTATGCATTGCCCGCGCTCGGCGGCGTGGAGGCCGGAACGTGGGCCTACCAAACCGGCGCGGGTCTGCCGGGTAGCGTCCTGGTAGGCCTTTTCGGCGCAGCCCTTGTGTTCGGCATCGGGCAGTTCCTCATCCTGTTCGCCCGTCCCATGTGGGTGAAACTCGTCGTTGCGCTGGCCTTCGTCGCGCCGGCCGGTATCGCGGGCTTCCACGCCACCCACGGCATCGTCAAACATCTCATGCCGTCGGAAACCTGGCAGACCGTCTTCTCCGTGATCGGCGCGGTGGCGGTCGGCATCACTGCGTTCGTACGGGTGACGTCTATGGCTGCCCCCGAGCCTACCGGGCAAACCACCGTCAGCGTCTGACCCCGATGTCAGGTCGGGACGGAACGAAGGGGTCTCATACCGCGCCCCGTATCGAAGACTGAGTGCGGCATAAGAACGGCGAGTGCAGGACCGGCGAGCTCCTTCATTGTTCTGCGCCTCCTGACGGCATGGAGAAAGCCGCCCCAAAGCGCAACCGGTATTGGACTGTGATGGGCTGTGGGGCCGCATCCCGTGGCGCAGTCGGATACGAAGCGGACTAGCCTGCAGTGTAGAAGACGATCTCCGTTCCTTCGCCGGACAGAAGCTTGAGCGAACAGTGTCGCCACTGTCTCCTTGAACGATCCCTGTGAGCCGACCGCTCCAAACGGCCTCTTCAATGGACTGATCTGGCCGAAGGCCGGCTGTGCCTCGATCGCCTATGGCGCAATGACGCCCGTCAAGTTTCTTCCCCTGACGGCTGCGCCGCCATTCCTCGCGCGGCAAGAAACCCGCCGGATCGCCATCCTCCGCTGACGCTGCGGTCGCAAGCGATGCGCCGTCAATCGCCTCCGGCCTCTCCGATCGCCATCGAGGCCGCAATGGTGCGGGCTCGAAACCAGTGATCAAGGAGACCTACCATGGCAACCATCGGCACCTTCAAGAAGTCCGGCAACGAGTACACCGGCGAAATCGTCACCCTCAACGTGCAGGCCAAGAACGTCCGCATCGTCCCCGAAACCAACCAGACCAGCGAGAACGCCCCCAGCCACCGCGTCCTGGTCGGCCGCGCCGAAATCGGGGCAGCCTGGTCCAAGCAGTCGAACGAGGGCCGCGACTATCTCGGCCTCAAGCTCGACGATCCGAGCTTCACCGCTCCGATCTATGCCAACCTCTTCGACGACGAAGACGACGGTTACAGCCTCATCTGGTCCCGTCCCACCCGCCGCAACGGCGAGTGAGGCCCAGTCAGGCCCCGCCCGGCAGGTCCGGGCGGGGCCGACACCTTGGCCGACCGAATCAGTTTCACCGTCAGTCACCGATTAGCTGTTTCCGAAAGCCTTTTTTGCTTCCAAATCTCATAAAGGCGACTATTATAGTTGTTTTAGTGGCGTGAGTATCGAGGTCTGTGGAGGTGATCATGCATGATCACCGCCCGACAGGCACGGGCCGCACGCGCATTGCTTGGTTGGACACAAGACATGCTCGCTGAAAAGGCCCTGGTATCGCTGACTGCGCTCAAGCGCCTCGAGTCCGTCAATGGGCTCAAGGTGCATGAGAGCACGTGCGATCAGGTTCGAAGGGCGCTGGAAGCAGCCGGCATCGTCTTCCTGTCCTCCGACCGAGGCGAAGGAGTGATGATCGTTGCAGAGCAGCAGAATGAGAGCTCACTGGCCTGACGAGATTGGCTCTCGCCGCACGCCAACACCATGGCGACGAATTCCGGGCGAGCCCCTACAATTTTCGTCAATTTGCGTTAACGATAGGCTTCCTGGCGTTGCGCCACGGAACAGGGGGACAAATGCGCGAAGGTGACTTTCTGGATGAACCTCCGAGAAGCGAGCATCTGACAGACTACGACCGCGCTCATTTTGCGACCTATTTGCGGTTGCTCGATGCCGAAGCGGACACCGCACATTGGGCCGAAGTGGTCCGCGTCATCTTCGGTCTCGATCCCGACGAACAGCCCGACCGTGCCCAGCACGTTCATGAGACGCATCTCGCCCGTGCACGCTGGATGACCGAGAACGGTTACCGCGACCTCCTTCGCTCGGCCTATCATTGAGCAACCTGAGGTGATGCGCGACACGCATCACCATATGCTGGTTGTCAGGCTATGCAGAATTCAATTTTGACGCGATCTTCCAATGACATGCGTACCACCGAGTGGAGTCGGGGAGGAATTCGGCATGGCGGCGGACACGAACTGGCGAAGCGCCTCGAATTATCAATATCTGAGCGATCTGAATCCCGCTGAACTCGCGTGGGAGTTTCTGAGGCGCAATCCTGACTACGAACAGGAGGTGGCAGCCATCGATCCCACGGACGAACGTGCCGCGACCGCGCTGACGGCGCACTGGGGGTTGCGCTTTCCCGATAGCTCCAAGCCTGTCCGCCATCGACGCAGAGATTTTCTGGAGCCCGGCCGTCGATCCAGCCGTCCTCATCCTGGCGCCTCAGACGGCTTCAACCATGCCCACGGTGAGCGTCGCCATCGATCCGGTCGATGCCCGAGCGGCGGATGATGGCCTCTATGTCCACTTTTCCCTCGGAATAGTACAATTCGCGGCGGTTTGCTTGGACGGTCGCCTTCCAGACGGTCCCGTGGCAGTCGTCGCTCTCATCGATCAGTTCATGCAGGATCGCATTGATGCGCTGTTTCGTTTCCGCGATGCCGCCCTCCATCACCACTGCTCGCCCGACAAGCGGATAACGCCTCAACGCAGACAGCGTTTGATCGAGAGCCTTCGCACGATCGACGGCAGGCAGGCTGGGGCCACCTATCAGGAAATTGCCGAGACAGTCTTCGGCGCCGAACCGGTCAACGCCATCACATGGAAATCGACGGCACTTCGCGACACCGTGATGCGCCGCGTCGCCTCCGGTTTCGATCTCATGGCCGGCGGCTATCGCAACCTTCTTCTCGGCCATCGTCCAGATCGCAGCTGATGGTTGGCAGGGGTGCGAATTTTCTCCCGAATCTTCGCACTCCCCCACGCCCTTTCTTCTCCGCCACCGTGACCCTGATGCACCGCCGATATCCGGCGGCGCCAGCAAGGATCACGGAGGCACGCTCATGCCCGCAGCCACCGCCGGTTTACCGCCGCGCTATCTGAGAACCCCCGAGGCCGCCCGCTTTCTCAGCCTCTCGGCACGCACCCTCGAAAAACACCGCACCTACGGCACCGGTCCGGAATATCGCAAGCTCGGCGGTCGCGTCGTCTATTCGGTCGACGACCTGCAGGCTTGGGCGGAACGGGGAGTCAAACGGTCCACGTCCGATCCCGGCGTCGGCACCGTGCTGCCGGCCAAGCGCCACGACGATCTGTCGCCAGCCGACGACCGCTGATCACTTCCATGGCGGCGCGTCCTCGCAGATCGGAAAGGGACCAGCTTGAGCTGTTCCGTGCTCTGCCGAGCGACCTTGCGCCGCGCGATGCGCAGGACCTCATGGCCTATCCTTTCTTCAGCCTCTCCAAATCCCACCGCGTCGAGCCGATAGACTTCTGCGCTGGCGAGATCGCCATCCGCGTGGAAGCCGTGCCCGAGCATGGCATGGCCACGATCTGGGATGCCGACATCCTGATCTGGGCAGCCAGCCAGATTGTCGAGGCGCGCGATAACGGCTTTCGCACGTCGCGCCTGATCGCTACCACTCCATACGATATTCTCACCTTCATTGGACGCGGCACCAGCGCACGCGACTATCGCCGGCTGAGAGCCGCGCTCGACCGCCTGCAATCGACGACTGTCGCGACCACCCTGCGGCAGCCACCGTCCAATCCACGATATCGCAATGAACCTGCCTCCGATGCACGCACCACCGGTCGGCGCATGCACCGCTTCTCCTGGATCAACGAATGGACCGAGAGGGCCGATGCGTTCGGCAACCCCGATGGCATCGAGCTCATCGTGCCGGACTGGTTCTACAAGGCGGTGCTGGACGAGGCCCTCGTCCTCACCATAGACCGCGCCTATTTTGGCCTCACGGGCGGCATCGAGCGCTGGCTGTACCGGATCGTGCGTAAGCATGGCGGCCGCCAAAAGCGTGGCTGGCGGTTTGACTTCCGGCACCTTCACCTCAAATCCGGAAGCCTCTCTCCGTTCAAGCGCTTCGCATTCGAACTGCGGGGCATCATCCAGCGTCAGCCGCTGCCGGGCTACACTCTCTTCCTCGAAATCGAGGCGGGCGGTCGCACGCTGCTCGCATTCGAACCGGCGCCCTGTGGAGAACCTGTGGAAGCCGTCGTGCTATCGGGAACCCGCACTATCGTGCCATCGGGAACCGACCCCTCGTGCTATCAGGAACCCGAACCGGCACTAACCTCTTCAGCGCAAAGCGAAAATCGGCCCCTTAACTTAGAGTCTAACAAAGAATCTAACTTTTGTAGGGGCGCGCGCTCTGGGGAAAACGCCTCTCCGAGGGGCCGAAAAGAGGGAGAGAACGGCTGCCCGGCAGCGCTATCCGACCGCAATAACGGCCCTGTCGCACGCACACATCCGCTAACCGGAAGTGGGACGGGAGGCGGCTCATGATCGTGGCGCTTCTCAACCAGAAAGGCGGCGTCGGCAAGACGACGCTCGCTTTGCATCTTGCCGGTGAATGGGCGCGAGGCGGGAACAGGGTCACTCTGATCGACGCCGACCCGCAGGGATCGGCGCTCGACTGGTCCGAGCGGCGCGGCCATGAAGGCCTGCCGCGGCGCTTCGGCGTCATTGGCCTGGCGCGGGACACCCTCCACCATGAAGCACCGGAACTCGCCCGTACTGCCGATCAGGTCGTCATCGACGGTCCCCCGCGCGTCGCGGGACTGATGCGCTCGGCGCTGCTTGCCGCGGACGTCATTATCATCCCGGTTCAACCATCTCCGTTCGACGGCTGGGCCTCGGCCGAGATCCTCCGGCTGATCAAGGAGGCGCAAATATTCCGACCGCAACTGGTCGTGCGCTTCGTCCTCAATCGCTGTCCGGCTCGAACGATCATCGCTCGCGAGATCGGCGATGTGCTCGCTAACCAGGACCCGCCAGCGCTCAGCACGACGATCGGTCAGCGCGTCATTTTCGCATCGGCCGCCCAGTCCGGCCGCCTCGCTTGCGAGTGCGACGCGGACAGCATCGCAGCCCGTGAAATCGCGTCGCTCGCGATCGAGGTGGGGAGGCTCCTGCCATGAGCGACCGTCCCAACCGCCGCACCTTCGCAGCCAGACCTGGCGATCCCGAGCAGTGGATCAGGTCCGTTGACGCCGCGCCCCGTGACGGCAAGCCGTCCGGCTTCACCGCAAGGCTGACCATCGACATCACGCCCGAGCTGCGCGGCCGCATCAAGATCGCCGCATTCCAGCGCGGCGTCACGGTTGCCGACATGCTGCGCGACCTGCTCGCGCGCGAATTCCCCACAGACGAAGGAGATCCCTCATGACCGGCACCGCGGCCCCCCGCGTTGGCGGCGGCCGGATGCCGTCCGCCCACACTTCCGATGCACTCACCCATGTCGAACTGACCTGGATCGAGGGCAGGATCGAATACTGGATTCGCTTCGGCCGCGAGGCCGGCGAGCGGATCATTGACCGACGCAGGCGCGTCGTCTCCTTCCGGCCGGGCGCTGTCTTCGCCTTCGTGCGCTGGGCAGCCAACGACTACGGCACCGTCATCTCACGCATCGACATCGTGCGCGCCGTCGAATCCGGCGCCACATACCAGACGCTCCCTTTCGTGCGACCCGGCGGGGAAATCCTGCTCAAGATCGAAGGCTGGCCGAAGGTCGAGAAGGTGCTCCAGCACATCGACGCGGTGGAAGCCGCCGATGTCGATCCCTGCGACGCCGCCCCCGATCACTGGCGCCATGTAGCGCACCGGATGAGCGCCGGCCAGGAGCCGCGTCCCTACACGCAGGAGCGCCACCAGGCTTGGCTCAAGCGGCGGGAGATCAAACGATGACCCGCTTCGGCTACGTCATGCTCACCTACTTCACCGCCATGGGCGTCGCTGCGGCCGCGATCGTTCCGACATCGCTGAAGCTCGTCTGGAACGTGTCGGCGAGCGCACCGATCGGCCTCTATCGGATCGAGCCCGCCGCGCATCTCGACGTCCCCGATCTGGTCGCCGTGATGCCGCCCGAGCCGCTCGAGGATTACATGGTCGAGCGCGGTTACATCGGCCGCGACGTGCCGATCCTGAAGCGCGTCCTCGCGCTGCCGGGACAGCGCATATGCCGGATCGGCCGCACCATCACGGTCGACGGAATCGCGATGGGCGAGGCCCGCGACCGCGATCGCCTGGACCGCCCGCTGCCGGTCTGGAGCGGCTGCCGCACCGTCGCCGCCGACGAATTCTTCCTCATGAACTGGCAAGTCCCCGACAGCCTTGACGGGCGGTATTTCGGGCCGCTTCCGGCAACGACTGTCATCGGCCGGGCCATCCCTCTCTACACCGACGAAGACGGCGATGGCCACTTCGTTTGGCACGCGCCGATGCGGTGAAGACGCACGCCCTCCCGTAATCCCACCGCATCCAGACAGGAGATCACCATGCCACAGATCGGACAATTCACGCGCACTGAGAACGGCTACAGCGGTCGCATGCGCTCGCTGTCCTTCGACTGCGCGCTCACCTTCGTCGCGGCCGAGAATGCCGACAGCGAGAACGCGCCCGCCTACCGCGTTCATCTCGGCGACGAGACCGGCCCCGAGGTCGGCGCCGGCTGGAAACACACTGGCGACCGCGCAGGCACGTTCATCTCCGTCGTCCTCGATGACCCGGCATTTGCGTTTCCGGTGCGTGCCCGGCTGTTCCAGTCGGACGAGGATGGACGCGACTGGGGTCTGCACTGGACCCGCCCGAAGAAGCGCGACGAGCAGGACTGATCGATGCCGCTAATCGGTCCGTCAGCAACGTTGCGGCGGTGCGGTCCCTGCGGCCGCATTGCCCTCCTTCTCCTTTCCGGCCTCATAATCGCTGCGCTCGACGGCGGCGATACATCCGCTCAGCCGGTGCCCGCCGGACGACACGAAGTCCGCAATCCCATCGCTGCGCATATTGCCGAGGCGGCACGGCGGTTCGGCATTCCCGAACGCTGGATCGTCGCCGTCATGCGTGCAGAGAGCGCGGGTAACACGCGCGCGATCTCCCATGCCGGCGCACAGGGATTGATGCAGGTCATGCCGGCGACCTGGGATGATCTGCGGGTTCGACATCGGCTCGGCTCCGATCCCTTCGACCCGCGCGATAACATCCTGGCGGGCGCGGCCTATCTGCGCGAGATGTACGACCGCTACGGCACGATCCCGCCGATGCTCGCAGCATACAATGCGGGGCCGGATCGCTACGACGAATACCTGGCGACCGGGCGTCCGTTGCCCGCCGAAACACGGGCCTATGTCGATCTGCTCGCACCCGCGCTCGACGCCACGGTGCCTTCGCAGGGCGCTCCGGCTACGCCGTCACCACCGCCCGACTGGCGCGAGGCGCCGCTCTTCGTGCCGCGCTCGACTGACCCTCGGATGGCGGCAACCCGAACCACGGGCAAGCGTTCGGACCGCCGTTCCACTTCCGTGCCGGTGCGGCCCGATGCCGAAGATCATTCTCATCCGAAGAGCATTTTCATCGCCCAGGACGACACAGGGGCCGACCCATGACGCGCTTCAGCTCTTTTCGCATGCAGTCGGGCTCTGGCGTATCATGGCGGGCGAATGAGGGAGCGGCAGGCACAACAACCGACCGATGGCAGGATAAAAGGGCGCACATTGCGCGCCGGTCGGTCGGTTGTTTTGCTTGGGATTTCTCGCGCGTTCCGCACATTGCCGGGCCTTGGCGCAATGTGCGCCGATCGCTCAAGGGCCTGTGTCTACGCGAATTTTCGCACATTGCGGAGCGATGCCATGGCCGATGACCGCGAGTTCCGCATCCGTCCCGGCCGCATCCGCTCGACCCGCGCCCAGGCCGCGCGCCCCTTCATCGCCCAGGCGCTCGCGGCCGCGAAGAAGGCGGGCGGAGGCGTGTCGCGCTCCGGCCGCGTCGTTTCCCGCAACCACTCACGCTTCGGGCACGGCCAGCGCGCCAGCATCCAGGCCAACCGGCTCATCACCGCACGCTCGCGCGGCGCGGTGATCAAGGCGCGTGTGGTCCGGCATTCCGCGCGCGCCGCGCCGCTCGGCACGCATCTCGATTATCTGCGCCGCGACGGCGTGACCCGCGATGACGAGAAGGCGCGGCTATTCGGGCCGGGAGAGGAGGATGCGGATGGACGCGCCTTCGCCGAGCGCTGCGAGGGCGACCGCCACCATTTCCGCTTCATTGTCTCGCCCGACGACGCGTTGGAAATGTCTGACCTCCGATCCTTCACCAGCGATCTGGTCGGACAGATGGAGAAGGATCTCAGTACCGAACTCGACTGGGTGGCGGTCGATCACTGGAATACCGAACACCCGCATGTCCATCTGATCGTGCGTGGTGTCCGCGACGACGGTCAGGACCTCGTCATCTCGCGCGACTACATCAAGGAAGGCATGCGCGACCGGGCGCGCGATCTCATCACTCAAGAACTCGGGCCGCGCACCGATCTCGACATCCGCCGGACCCTCGAAAGTCAGATCGAAACGGAGCGCTGGACGCAACTCGATCGCCAGCTCGTTCGCGAGAGCCGGCGCACCGGCATCATCGACCTCGCGCCGCCACCGGGCGAGCAGCCCGACGAATTCCACGCGCTCAAGGTCGGGCGGCTGCGCAAGCTGGAGACGCTCGGCTTGGCCGAGCAGGTCGGTCCCGGCCAATGGATGATCGGCGACAAGGCCGAGGATACCATGCGCGAGCTCGGCGAGCGCGGCGACATCATAAAGCGCATGCACCGCGCACTGACCGAGCGTGGCATCAAGAGGGGCTCGGCGGATTTCGTTCTGGCGGCCGAAAGTCTCGACGTTCCGATTGTCGGGCGCCTGCTCGAACGCGGTCTCGATGACGAACTGAAGGGCCGTGCCTATGCCGTGGTCGACGGCGTCGACGGGCGGTCCCACCATATCAAGCTCGCCGATCTCGATGCGGCCGGTGACAGCGCGCCGGGCTCGATCGTCGAGTTGCGCGCCTATGACGATTCCCGCGGCCGGCGCCGCGTCGCGCTCGCGGTGCGCTCCGATCTCGACATCGAACGGCAGGTGACCGCATCCGGCGCGACCTGGCTCGACCGGCAGAACATCGCACGTGATCCCGCCGCGCTCTCCGAAAGCGGGTTCGGCGCGGAGGTGCGAAGTGCCCTCGGCAGGCGGGCCGACCATCTGATCGGCGAGGGCTTTGCGGAGCGGCTAGGCCGGCGGATCGTCTTCAGCCGCAATCTCATCGACACGCTCCGCCGACGCGAGGTGGACGAGGTCGGCGAGAAGCTCGCGGCTCAGACCGGGCAGCCGTTCCAACGCGCTGGCAGCGGCGAGCACGTTGCCGGCGCCTATCGCCAGCGCCTGACGCTTGCCTCTGGCCGCTTCGCGATGATCGACGACGGGCTCGGCTTCCAACTCGTGCCCTGGACGCCCTCGATGGAGAAGCATCTAGGCCGCCACATCACCGGGATCGCGCGTGCCGACGGCGGGGTCGACTGGAGCTTCGGCCGCAAACGAGGGCTGGGACGGTGATCACTTATAGCATTCGGAGCTCGCAAGGTCAGCTTGGAGCCCAATTTGACGAATGCTGCAGAGCCAATGAACGGCTGCTTGAATTTCTAGATTGCCTAAGACTGCCGCTGAGCAGCGCCAGATGTCGTCATCAAGAATTCCTTTGCTTTCGACAAACAGAGATCGGGCGCTTCCAAGTGCGGCCAATGTCCAACACCAGCAATCTCAACAATTTTAGACTCGCCTCCTAAGACGCTGAGGGCCTTACGAAACGCGGATTTGCGGACGTCGGGTTCGTCCTCCCCGTAAAGGACCAGACACCGGGTGGATAGCTTAACCATCAGCGCATCTGAGGATTGAGCGGCTCGGCCAAGGCGGTAGTAGTCAATCGCAGCACGTGACCGCTCTTTTGCTTTGAGAGCGTCACGGACTCTATCCAGATGAGATCTGGGAACTTGCCAGCTGGGGCTCCACAGCCGATAAAGTCTCTCAATCTCCCTAAAATTTCTGCGTCGAAACCACCAATTCGATAAAGCACCTAGACTCAGATAAAGATTGTGGGGTCTTGCCCGAAGTTCGCCAAATCCACCGGGTGCAACAGCCGGGGGGGCAATTGCAAAGGCCACTATGGCCGTGACCCGATCCGGATAACGTGCTGCCAAGGCATAAGCAGCCGAGGCTCCCCAATCATGGCCAACCACAATCGCGCTTTGGCACCCGATGTGATCCAGAAGCTCGACGACGTCGCGGGCAAGTCGGTGGATCGCATAATTGCCGTTTTCGGGTATACCTGAGGGCGCATAGCCCCTCATCGCCAAGCCAATGAAGCTATACCCTTGGTGTGCGAGCCCAGCTCCCAGATCATCCCACGTCTGATAGGTATCCGGGAAACCGTGTAGACCTACGATCAGTGGCCCATTGCCCTGCTGGCGATAGCAAAGTGGCACGCCGTCAGAGGATTTGAAGCTGTCATAACTCATCTCGGTTCGAACTAGGCCCATTTCCGTTTCGATGAAATTGAGACAATGGCAGCAAAGCCGACCTTCAATTTGAATGCAAGAATGACAGCTGCGTCCCGCATTTCTGACCAGCCAGACAATTCGTGGTACCACGCCGTTGTTTATCCACTAGCCGCCGTTCTTGCGACAAGAGAACAAGTGGGCTTGTCGGTCAGGCTTCTAGCCCCCAGCGTTCCGATATTTGAGCGGACTACGGCCATGTCGGGTACGAAAATTCTCTGGGGGCAAATCCTCATCGTCTTCACGATCGTCCCCACCACTACCTGGGCGGCGACGCAATGGACTGCTTGGCGTCTCGGCTTTCAGCCCCAGTTGGGCGCGCCCTGGTTCGAGGTTTATGGCTGGCCGGTCTACTACCCTCCGGCCTTCTTCTGGTGGTGGTATTTCTACGACGCCTATGCCCCACCGATCTTCATTGAGGGCGCTATCATCGCCGCCTCCGGCGGGTTCATCGCTATCGCGGTGGCGATCCTAATGTCCGTCTGGAGGGCACGCGAAGCGCAGAGCGTCGACACCTATGGTTCGGCGCGCTGGGCGAAACCGGATGAGGTCAAGGCCGCGGGCCTTCTCGGGCCCGACGGTGTCGTCCTCGGCAAGCTCAAGGATGACTATCTGCGTCATGAGGGACCGGAGCATGTCCTGTGTTTTGCGCCGACCCGCTCGGGTAAAGGCGTAGGTCTGGTCATCCCCTCGCTGCTAACCTGGCCGGGCTCGGCGATCGTGCACGATATCAAGGGGGAGAACTGGCAGCTCACGGCTGGTTTTCGCGCCCGGCACGGCCGGGTGCTGCTGTTCGATCCGACCAACCCGAAATCGTCAGCCTACAATCCTTTGCTAGAGGTTCGCCGCGGCGAATGGGAGGTGCGCGACGTCCAGAACATCGCCGATATCCTCGTCGATCCCGAAGGCTCGCTCGAAAAGCGCAATCACTGGGAGAAGACCAGCCACGCGCTTCTGGTCGGCGCCATTCTCCATGTCCTCTATGCCGAGAAGGACAAGACGCTCGCCGGCGTCGCCGCCTTCCTGTCGGACCCGAAACGCCCGATCGAGTCGACGCTCGCCGCCATGATGAAGACGGCGCATCTCGGCGAAGCAGGCCCGCATCCCGTCATCGCCAGCGCGGCGCGCGAACTGCTCAACAAATCGGACAACGAGCGCTCCGGTGTCCTGTCCACCGCCATGTCGTTCCTCGGGCTCTACCGCGATCCCGTCGTCGCCAAGGTGACACGGCGTTGCGACTGGCGCATCTCCGATATGGTCGGCGGCAAGCGTCCGGCCACGCTCTATCTTGTCGTGCCACCGTCCGACATCAATCGCACCAAGCCGCTGATCCGCCTGATCCTAAATCAGGTCGGCCGGCGTCTGACCGAGGATCTGCATGCCGGGACCGCGCGCCACAAATTGCTGCTGATGCTGGACGAGTTTCCGGCGCTCGGCCGCCTCGACTTCTTCGAGAGCGCACTCGCCTTCATGGCTGGCTACGGACTCAAGAGCTTCCTGATCGCCCAATCGCTGAACCAGATCGAAAAGGCCTATGGGCCGAACAACTCTATCCTCGACAATTGTCATGTCCGGGTGAGCTTCGCGACCAATGACGAGCGCACGGCCAAACGCGTATCGGACGCGCTCGGCACGGCGACCGAGATGCGGGCGATGAAGAACTATGCCGGGCACAGGCTCTCACCCTGGCTTGGCCACCTGATGGTATCGCGGCAGGAAACCGCGCGGCCGCTGCTGACGCCCGGAGAGGTCATGCAGCTTCCGCCCGCGGACGAAGTCGTCATGGTCGCGGGCATTTCGCCGATCCGCGCGAAGAAGCTTCGCTACTACGAGGACCGGCGCTTCCAGGAACGTATCCTGCCCCCTCCGTCTATGATTGCATCGACCAAGGCCAGAGGCGACGACTGGACCGCGCTGCCATTGCCACCGAAGCCAGCACTCATCGCTGAGGCCACTGGCAACGCGACCGGGGAGGAAGACACGACTGACTCCGAACGGCGACGTCAGCCTGAGCTCAGCCGCACTCAGCCCGTCGAGAAGAAAGAGCCGCTCGAAAACGAGTTCGAGATCGACCCTGTCGATGTCGATCAGGAGGAGAGCGCACGGAACAGCGGGATGACCCGTGTCATGCAACGGGTGGCGCGGCAGGTATCGCTCGATCCCAAGGACGGGATGGAGCTTTAGCCAATGCCTGGCCGCAAGAAAAAGACACAGATCTCCGTATATCTCGACCCGGACGTCATGACGATGCTGGCGGACTATGCTGCCCGTCGCGAGCAGCCACAGTCGATGATCGCAGAGGCAGCGATCGCCTCCTTCCTGTCGCCGGACCATGCCGAAAAGCGCGAAGCGGTTGTCGCCAAGCGTCTCGACCAACTAGACCGCCGCATGACACGTCTGGAGCGCGATGTCGGGATCTCTGTCGAGACGTTGGCCATTTTCGTGCGATTCTGGTTGGCGACGACACCGGCCTTGCCGGAACCGGCTGCTCAAGCCGCGCGGGCGAAAGCGGGGGAACGCTATGAGGCGTTCATTACTGCTCTCGGCCGCCGCCTCGCCAAAGGGCCGAAACTCAGGCAGGAAATTTCGGAAGATGTCGATGCGTCGGGCGACTAGGCCAACTCTTCTCACCGAATCGTGTAGTTCGAATCTATCCGTTCTGCGCCGTGGACTCTGGAGCGAGAGTGGCTTCTCCGCCCCACTTGCCACATCAACCAGCGCGACCTGGTGATGAGGAACCATGTTTTTTCCGGCCCAAATGAGCTTCGCACTTGGACGGCATAATTCCCATTGCCTCGTGCGACCAATCGGATGCGCCTCGCCGTACGCGGCCCGCAAGTGTATGGGCTACGCTGACGAAGCGGCGTAGCGCAGGATTGTCGTTGTGACGAGACCAGACAGCACTAAACGGGACGATGTCGGCCACGTCAGTCAACGGACGCAGTACGAGGCTTGGCATTTGCACTTGGGTCAACGCAGCCGAAACCAAAGTGATGCCCTGACCCAAGCCGACCAGATTCAGCAGGGTTCCAAGGTGCGCTGTTCGGTAGTGAATGTTTGGATAGGTACTATAGTCGGCCGCACGCCGAATGATGTAGTCATGCACCTCGGGACCTGGCGCAAAGCGACTCACGATAAAGCGTTCGTTTCGCAGATCAGGCCAGTCAAGTTGCCGCATGCGAGCCAAGTGGTGTTCTGTAGGCAGCGCCACGTGGACACGCTCTTCCCACAATGTTGATGTCTCGCAGTCAGCGACTTGACGGTCGCCGGTCACGAATGCGACGTCCAACGCCCGTCGTCTAATTGCCGAGAGATGTTCGTCCCGGCCGCCATCGCGAATGTCGACTACAATGCTCGGATGTCGCGCGGCGTAGCTGCGAATGAGCTCTCGTAGGAATCCTCCGGAAAGGGATGTGAGAATACCGACACGCACAACGCCGATCTCAGCGCGCCCAGCGGCGGCAGCGCTCTTACGTGCCAGTCCAAGCTGCTCCAAAGCCGGTCGAACCTCGGCAAGCAAGCTCCGTCCGGCATCCGTCAGATGCGCACCAGTAGATCGTCGTTCGAAAAGGGAGACACCCAGTTCATCTTCAAGCTGTCGTATCGCTCGACTGACGCTGGACTGTCGCACGTGCAGTGCTTCTGCAGCTCGTCGGAAACTCTCATTGTCCGCCGCCGCAATAACGTAGTTTAGCTGTCTGACCTCCATTACCGTCGGGCCCACGCTGTGGCGAACTTCGCTATCTGCATGTTCCTGTCCGCCGACGAGAACAGCATGGCTGCGCCCGGACAACATCGGGTGCGCCGAGCCAAAAGTGCTCAATATGCAAAGCTGGTGAATGGAACCCGGAGCCTGCGAAAAGACGCCGGACCTCAATGACAGCTTCGTCACGGTCTACCGGCATTTTCCTGCTCCCCCGCATCGACACGCCTATCGCGATCCGTTACGCGGACACGGCTACGAAGGCAAATTGCCATTGAAAAAAGAACCACGATGGACGTGGCGAAGAAGGGCCAAGACACTTTTTCGCCAAGGAGCAAAGCCGACCAGATCAGAGCGCAAAGCGGCTGAATGAGGTTGATCTGCCCGATGCGCGCGATGCCGCCCGCGGCGAGGCCCTTGTACCAGGCGACCGACCCCAGAAACATGCTGATCACGCAGGCATATCCGAATCCTGTCCAGGCCTCCCAGGGAACAGGTGACCAAGCACGGCTCAGGGCCGCACCAATGAGAATGCCGCCGGCCAATGGAGCCAGCAGGATCATGGCCCAGCACAGCGTGACAGTCCCCCCGAGTTCTCGCGACACCCGCCCGCCCTCGACATAGCCGATCCCGGCACTGAGGATCGCCGCCGCAAGCCAACCGTCTGCGGGAACTATCCTTCCGCCACCTTCCCAAAGAGCGAACAGCCCGACAGCCAGAACACCGGTTCCGCAGGCAAGCCAGAACCGCAAAGGCGGTCGCTCTCCGGCGCGCAGGACGGAAAAAATCGCGGTCGCGGCCGGCGTGAGACCGATCACGACGGCCCCATGAGAGGCTGGCACGCCTTCAACGGCCAAGGCAACGAACAGAGGGTACCCCACCGCAATTCCGATGCCGGTCCATGCAATGCCGACGAACTGATCGCGTCGGGGAACGCATCTGCCGCTTATCAACAGCAAGGTGATCGCGCTTAGCCCTGCGGCAATGAGGATTCGACTGCAGGTGAGGACGGTCGGTCCGAAAAAAGGAACGGCGATCCGCGTCGCTGGCAACGTTCCGCTGAAGGCGAGCATACCAAGCCCACCCAAGAGCACTCCGGCCGCCCAGTGGGGTGAAATTTCCCGCAATCCCTTCGGCGCTCCGAAGGGACTATCTCGATACGGCCTTGTTGTTTCTGTCGCTTTCCTCATGCCGCTCCCCGATGAGCGGCATCTATCTGATATCACCTATGGCCGCTGGATTCGGCCGTCCGCTCTCACTCCATCCTACCCAAAGGTATAAAATGCAACAAATGCATATAATGAATATAGATTATGCAGTGATTGTCGGTTCGTTTAGCTCGGCCGAAATGCGCGCATGAAGCCAGTCGGTCACCGAAGCAAAGCTTCCCAGAGCATCTCCATGAAGCAGGGTAATCGTCGTCTGCAACTCCAGACCGGACACACGGATGATCCTGAGTGCCGGACGATGGATGCTGGTTTCGAGCTTGCGGCGCGGCACGATGGTAAGCCCCGCGCCCCGGGCCACTAGCGAAAGCTGAAGGTCATGCCCGAACACCTCCGCTGCAATATCAAGAGCCATGCCTTGCCGATCGAATAGTCGTTGGATCGCAGCTCGATAGCCACAGCCCGGCGGATTGAGGATCCAACCTTGATTGGCAATGTCGTTGAGACCTGCAACGCGGTTGGCGCCGGAGAGCTCGAACTGACGGGATCCGACGATAACCAGATCCTCGACATCCAGGGCTGCGGCGTTCAGGCTGGATGGCAGAGCGGAGTTGCTTTCGATCAGCGCAATGGCGCAATCCAGGCTGCCGTTTCTCACATCTTCAACAAGTCCACTGGTCCACTGCGCGCTGATCCGCAGTTGGACCTGCGCATAGCGCTGCCGTAAATCATCGAGCGGGGAGCTCAGAACAATGTCCGAGAGCCCGTGTGCGACGCCAAGTCTGAATGTGCCGGACGGGACGCCTGGCGTGGAGTTTGCTTTGAGTTCGCGCAGCGCTTTCAGCACGCTCCGACAATTTTCAAGAACTTGACGCCCGTGCGGCGTCAGCACTGGGGGTTTCGCGCTCCTGTCAAGCAGCGCCGCATCGCCAAGGGCTGCCTCAAAGTTTTGCAGCCTACGTGTGACGGCGGGCTGCGACAGATTCAGACGATGGGCAGCCCTGTTGACCGAGCCCGCTTCGGCAACTGCAACAAAGGCTTCTATATCACGAATGTTCATAATCATTATTATATTATAAACGACATGGTAAATCTATAGTGTAGATTGGAGGATTTGAAGCTTCGGCCTCAGGATTGCTCCAACACGCAGGGGTCGAACGACAACGGCGATGCAACGAGGCGGAACCATGAAACAGGGAGACAACGGAGCCGCCGTGAATGCCCCTTTGAGAGAAATTTTTTGGGCGAGGGATTTGGCATCATTGCCATGGCGTCGGCCGATCGTTCGCCGCAACGATTCACCATCGGGCCCAGTGCTTATCCCAAGGGGTGGCCGCCTGGCGACAAGCGGCCATGACGCGATCAGGCATACCAATGAGTAAATCGGTGGGTGCGCAAATCGACAAACCGTCGCCGCCGACCGCCGTTCGGGGCGTTCTGCTGGTCGCGGCGGCGGCCGTCTTGTGGGGCACGGTCGGCGTGGCCTCAAAATTCCTTTACGGGACCGCCGATGTTTCTCCCGTTTTTGTCGGCTTCATGCGTCTGGCTCTGGCCGCACCGCCCTTGTTCGCCTTGTCCCTGTTTAGGGTCGGCCGCCGCACTTTTGCCTTTGCCGGTCTCGAACTTGGAGCGATCCTCCTAGTCGGCGCGACGATGGCGCTCTACCAGCTATTCTACTTCACGGCAGTGGAGGCGACCGGCGTTGCCATCGCCACACTCGTCACCATCTGCACCGCGCCGCTGATCGTTGCGCTGCTCGCAGGCGCAATTCTGGGGGAGCACCTTGCCCCGCTCGTAATCGGCGCATTGCTCATGGGCGTCATCGGCACGGCCATGCTCGTTGGTGTCCCTTCCGATGCCGGCGCCGAACGCGACGCTATCATTGCAGGATCCACCTGGGCACTTGGTTCGGCCTTCAGCTACGCGGCATTCACTATGCTCAGTCGGATTCTGGCGCCACGTCATCATCCGTTCTCGCTGATCGCGATCGGATTCGGTGTCGGCGCGCTCCTGCTGCTGCCGTTCGCGGCAAGCCGGGTCCCCGAGACGATGCCGATCCAAAGCCTCTGCCTGCTTCTCTATATCGGGCTCGTGCCAACTGCCATGGCCTATATGTTGTTCTTTTCCGGCATGAAGCACGCAGGGGCGACCGTGGCGAGCATTGCGTCATTGATGGAGCCGCTCACCGCAACGACGCTGGCATGGAGTCTATTCGACGAATACCTTGGAGCCGTCGGCCTGTTTGGCGCCGCACTTCTGATCGGCGCCATGGCATTGTTGGCACGAGGTTCTGTCATGTCGCGTTCTGGATCCGATCAGCGAAGGAAATAGAGTGCGCTGAGACAGAGTCCGTGGGTGCCGCTGAAGCGTGACCCGGTAGCCCTCGACTATGCCATTGTAGCCCATCATGCCTCCGGTCTCATAGTTCGACCAGTCTCGGCGCAATCGGCGTCGATTGGACGACGGATGAGTTCGTCGCCCCGAATGGTACGATCCGGTCGATGACCGCTTCCATCTCGGTCACGTCGCGGACATGGGCCCGTGCCACGAAACAATCCTCTCCGGAGACCCGATCACAGGCGACAACCTGCGGCGTCTCACGAATCGCAGCGATCATGCTGTTCATTTCACCTGGCAGTGGCCGCGCTCGTATAAGAATCGTCAACCCATATCCGAGCCGCGCGGGATCGATCTTCGCGCCATAGCCGGTGATGACGCCAATATCCTCCAGCCGCCGAACTCGGTCCCCGACGCTTGGCGCGGAGAGGCCGACGCGGCGTGCCAACTCCGCGCGGGCGATGCGCGCGTCGGCATAGAGTTCTCGAATGATGGCGGCATCGACGGGGTCAAGCCGGCTATTTTCGATTCGAAGGGTGTTCGACCCATTCGCCTTTTCTTTACCGTGCCTTCTTTCCATTATATCGCTCAACCTCCATATATTTTGCGCCAACAGCCTTATATTATCTCAGAATGAACGATGAGGCGACCTCCGAGCTCCCCGTGAACGGCACAACCGGTGCCATGTCCCGCGTTGCGGAAGCAGTGCCACCGCACGCCTGGTTCGGCGTCTCGGCGGTCTTTCACTACCTCGGCCCGTCCTTTGCGGTCCTGCTGTTTCCATTCGTCGGGGTTTTGGGCGTTGCCTGGTTTCGGATTGCGTCCGCAGCGCTCGTGTTCGCGCCCATCACCAAACCTTGGCGAACCTTCCGTGCCGCAACCGCTCGCGAGCGGCTGCTCCTGCTTGCGCTCGGAGGTACGCTTGCGATCATGAACACGGCTTTCTATCTCGCTCTGGACCGGTTGCCGATCGCGCTCGTTGCCGCAATCGAATTCGTTGGCACCATCGGCATTGCGCTTTGGGGATTGCGAACCGGGCGCAATCTTCTTGCCTTCGCGCTTGCGCTAGCGGGAGTGACGTTGCTGATCAATGTGCCCTCGCTCTTTGCCGCCGGGGCGCCGGTCTTGGCCTCGGATCTTGTTGGCCTAGCCTGGGCAACGCTGAACGGGATGCTTTTCGTCCTGTACATTGTTCTCGGCCACAAGATTTCCGAAGGGGGAGCTTCGGGCGGAGTGGAACGGCTGGGCGCTGCCATGTCAGTCGCCCTTTTGTTCGTCATGCCGATCGGCTTCATGCAGGCGCTCAATGCCTTTGGCGCACCGATGCTCATTCTTGCGGGTATTGGCGTTGGAGTCTGTTCCTCGGTTATCCCGTATGTCTGCGACCAACTCGCGATGTCCCGGTTGCCCAGATCCAGCTTCGCCCTTCTACTGGCGCTACTGCCCGCGACCGCAACGATCATTGGTGCGGTCGTATTGCGACAGATACCGAGCGCCGCGGATGTGGTTGGTGTGCTGCTCGTGATGTTCGGAGTGGCGATCCACAGGTCTTCACGGATCTGAAAACTGCAGTTCGCTGCCGAATAACCGCAGGTGAAGATCGGCTTTATCTGTTCATATTTATATTACTCAACGGCAACTCATGCTTTCGTCCCGGCGGGGCGGTTGCCTTAAGCGATGTCGCCGTTTTCCTGTATTTGCACGCTACGCTACTACGCCGCTAAATACCTGTTGAATAAGCCCCAAATCAGGCTCTTTTAATCATCCCCGCATGGGGATCGCCTAGTTGTCCCCGTTGGAATCGGGGATCGGATGGCAGCCTCACATAACAATTCGGAAGGGATCGCACGCGGCGCGCGGATGCTGCGCACCGCGCTCGGACCGGCCATCGCGGCCTTTCTCGAAGACCCCGGCGTCGTCGAGGTGATGCTGAACCCGGACGGGCGGCTGTGGATCGACCGTCTCTCCGAGGGCCTGTCCGATAGCGGCGAGCGCCTGTCGTCGGAGGACGGCGAGCGCATCATCCGTCTGGTCGCCCACCATGTCGGCGCGGAGGTCCATGCCGGGAGCCCGCGCGTCTCGGCGGAGCTGCCCGGGACGGGGGAGCGGTTCGAGGGGCTTCTGCCGCCGGTGGTCGCAGCCCCGGCCTTCGCGATCCGCAAGCCCGCCGTCGCGGTGTTCACTCTCGACGACTACGTCGCCGCCGGCATCATGACGACCGAACAGGCCACTGCGTTGCGCGGCGGCGTCGCGGCCCGCGCCAACATCCTCGTCGCCGGCGGCACCTCGACCGGCAAGACGACGCTGACCAATGCGCTTCTTGCCGAGGTCGCGAAGACCGCCGATCGCGTCGTCATCATCGAGGACACGCGCGAGCTGCAATGCGCAGCCCCCAATCTCGTCGCCATGCGGACGAAGGATGGAGTGGCCTCTCTCTCCGATCTGGTCCGCTCTTCGTTGCGCCTGCGTCCCGACCGCATTCCCATCGGCGAGGTCCGCGGCAGTGAGGCGCTTGATCTCCTGAAGGCCTGGGGCACTGGCCATCCGGGCGGCGTCGGCACGATCCATGCGGGCTCGGCCCTCGGTGCGCTGCGCCGCCTCGAACAGCTCATCCAGGAGGCCGTGGTCACCGTTCCGCGCGCGCTGATCGCAGAGACGATCGATCTTGTGGCGGTGCTGTCAGGCCGTGGCGCGGCCCGCCGTCTTTCCGAACTCGCCCGCGTCGAGGGTCTCGGCCCCGATGGCGACTATCGCGTCGCCGGAGCGATCACGGCTTCGGAATTTCCTCTTCTCACAGCAACCGCAAAGGAACGCACCCATGAACCAGACTCTGTGTAACGCCCGCCAGAGACTGGCGACCGCGACATTGGTGACCGTCATTGCCCTGGTGACGGCGCCCGCTGCCCATGCCTCCGGCTCCTCCATGCCATGGGAAGCGCCGCTTCAATCGATCCTCGAATCCATCGAGGGGCCGGTCGCCAAAATCCTTGCCGTCATCATCATTATCATCACCGGCCTGACGCTTGCCTTCGGCGACACGTCCGGCGGGTTCCGGCGCCTGATCCAGATCGTCTTCGGGCTGTCGATCGCCTTCGCGGCGAGTTCCTTCTTCCTGTCCTTCTTCTCCTTCGGCGGCGGGGCGCTCGTCTGATGGCGGGCGCGGACGAACAGGGCGGGGAACTGCTCGGCTTCTTGGTGCCCGTCCACCGGGCGTTGACCGAACCGATCCTGCTGGGCGGCGCCCCGCGCGCCATCGCCATCATGAACGGCACGCTCGCCGGCGCGGTCGGCCTCGGCCTGCGGCTCTGGCTGGTTGGCGTTGCGATCTGGGCGGTCGGCCATCTCGCGGCGGTTTGGGCCGCAAAGCGCGACCCGCTCTTCGTCGAGGTCGGCCGCCGGCACCTGCGTATTCCCGCGCATCTGTCCGTCTGAGCGCGAGGAACAATCGATGATGAACCTCGCCGAATACCGCAATCGCAACACCCGGCTCGCCGACTACCTGCCCTGGGTTGCGCTGGTCGGCCAAGGCGTCGTCCTCAACAAGGATGGCAGCTTCCAGCGCACGGCACGGTTCCGGGGACCGGACCTGGATTCGGCCGTCCCCGCCGAGCTTGTCGCCGTCGCCGGTCGGCTGAACAACGCCTTCCGCCGTCTCGGATCGGGCTGGGCGATCTTCGTCGAGGCGCAGCGCCATCCCTCGAACAGCTATCCCGACAGCCGCTTTCCCGATGCCGCATCCGCATTGGTCGACGCCGAACGCAAGGCAAGCTTCGAGGAAGCCGATGCGCATTTCGAGTCGAGCTATTTTCTCACCTTCACCTATCTGACGCCGGCCGAGAACGCCGCGCGCGCCGAGAGCTGGCTCTATGAGGGCCGCGAGACGCAGGGCGTCGATCCGCATGAGGTCATGGCCGGCTTCGCCGACCGCACCGACCGCGTATTGCGCCTGGTCGATGCCTTCATGCCCGAATGCCGCTGGCTCGATGACGCCGAGACGCTGACCTATCTGCATGGCTGCGTCTCGACGAAGCGCCACCGCGTCCGCGTCCCCGAGACGCCGATCTATCTGGACGCGCTGCTCGCCGACCAACCGCTTGCCGGCGGACTCGAACCACGGCTCGGCGAGGAGCATATGCGCGTCCTGACCATCACCGGATTCCCGACGGCGACCACCCCCGGTCTGCTCGACGAGCTCAACCGTCTCGCCTTTCCTTATCGCTGGTCGACCCGCGCCATCTTGATGGACAAGACCGATGCGACGAAGCTCCTGACCCGCATCCGGCGCCAGTGGTTCGCCAAGCGCAAGTCGATCGCCGCCATCCTCAAGGAGGTGATGACCAACGAGGCGTCAGTTCTGGTCGACACCGATGCGTCGAACAAGGCGGCCGATGCCGATCTCGCCCTGCAGGAGCTTGGCGCCGACTATGCCGGCGTCGCCTATGTCACCGCCACGGTAACGGTGTGGGACGCTGACCCGCGCGTCGCCGACGAGAAGTTGCGTCTGGTCGAGAAGGTCATCCAGGGCCGCGATTTCACCGCGATGCCCGAGACGATCAACGCCGTCGATGCGTGGCTCGGATCGCTGCCCGGACATGTCTACGCCAATGTCCGACAGCCGCCGATCTCCACGCTCAATCTCGCCCACATGATCCCCCTCAGCGCCGTGTGGGCGGGGGCGGAACGGGACGAGCACCTTGCAGCGCCCCCGCTGCTGTTCGGCAAAACTGAGGGCGCGACCCCGTTCCGGTTTTCCCTTCATGTCGGCGATGTCGGGCACACGCTCGTCGTCGGTCCGACCGGCGCGGGCAAGTCTGTGCTGCTTGCGCTGATGGCGCTGCAGTTCCGCCGCTATGCCGGCGCCCAGGTTTTCGCCTTCGATTTCGGGGGCTCGATCCGGGCAGCCGCGCTTGCCATGGGCGGCGACTGGCATGATCTGGGCGGCGGCCTGACCGAAGGCGATGACCAAAGCGTCTCGCTGCAGCCGCTCTCCCGTCTCGAAGAGACGGCTGAACGGGCCTGGGCAGCCGACTGGGTCGTTGCGATCCTGATGCGCGAAGGCGTCGAGCTCACGCCAGAGGTCAAGGAGCATCTCTGGACGGCGCTGACTTCGCTCGCCTCGGCGCCCGCCGGAGAGCGCACGATCACCGGCCTTGCCGTGCTGCTCCAATCCAATGACCTCAAGCAGGCGCTCAGGCCCTATTGCATCGGCGGCGCCTGTGGGCGGCTGCTCGACGCGGAGACCGAGCATCTCGGTGAAGCGAGTGTGCAGGCCTTCGAGACCGAGGGACTGATCGGAACCGGCGCGGCACCGGCGGTGCTCGCCTATCTCTTCCATCGCATCGAGGACCGGCTCGACGGGTCCCCGACCCTGATCATCATCGATGAAGGTTGGCTGGCGCTCGACGACGAGGGCTTTGCCGGCCAGCTTCGCGAATGGCTGAAGACGCTCAGGAAGAAAAACGCCTCCGTCGTCTTCGCAACGCAAAGCCTCAGCGACATCGATGGTTCGGCGATCGCGCCGGCCATCATCGAGAGCTGCCAGACGCGGCTTCTCCTCCCCAACGAGCGGGCGATCGAGCCGCAGATCACCGGGATCTACCGCCGCTTCGGCCTCAACGACCGCCAAATCGAGATCCTCGCGCGCGCCACGCCCAAGCGCGACTATTACTGCCAGTCGCGCCGCGGCAACCGGCTCTTCGAGCTGGGCTTGAGCGAAGTGGCGCTCGCGCTCTGCGCCACCTCCGCCAAGACCGATCAGACCGCCATCGCCCGCATCTTTGCCGAACATGGCCGCACGGACTTCCTCGCCGCCTGGCTGCGTGAGCGCGGTGCCGACTGGGCGGCCGATCTCATTCCCGATCTCAGCAATCTCACCCCCCAGCTCAAGAAGGAGACTGACCATGAAGACATTTAAATCCCGTTCGCGCGCGGCCCGCTTTGCCGCCGCGCTCATCGCCGCGCCCGTCGCAGTGCTGCCGATGGTGCTGGCGCCCCCGGCCTCGGCGGCGTGGATCGTCTACGATCCCACCAACTATGCGCAGAACGTGCTGCAGGCAGCCCGCGCCCTCGAACAGATCAACAACCAGATCACATCGCTTCAAAACGAGGCGCAGATGCTGATCAATCAGGCGCGCAACCTGACAAGCCTGCCTTACTCCTCGCTGCAGCAATTGCAGCAGGCGGTCGGCCGCACACAGTCCCTTCTGCAGCAGGCACAGAACATTGCCTTCGACGTCCAGCAGATCGACCAGGCCTTCCAACAGAAATACGCCAATATCGACCTGAGCGCTTCCGAGCAGCAACTCGTGGCCGATGCGCGCTCGCGCTGGCAAAACACCGTCGGCGGATTGCAGGACGCCATGCGCGTCCAGGCCAGCGTGGTGGGCAATATCGAGACCAACCGCGCCCAGATGGAAGCGCTTGTCGACCAGAGCCAGGGGGCGACCGGCGCGCTGCAGGCGACGCAGGCCGGCAATCAGCTCCTCGCACTCCAGGCCCAGCAACTATCCGATCTCACGGCCGTCATTGCCGCCAATGGCCGCGCCCAGGCGCTAACCGACGCCGAACGCGCCGCCGCTGCCGAACAGGGGCGCGTCCAACGCGAGCGCTTCCTGACGCCCGGCAGCGGCTACCAGCCCGGCAACGCGCAGATGTTCAACACCGGCAACAACTGACTTGGGCCAAGTGGCCGGAAAGGAGGCAGCGATGGAGGGCAAGACGTTGGCGCGGATCGGAGCGATCGTCTTCGTCGCCTTCGCCATCACGGCGACGGTGATCGAGTTGACGCGCGATGAGGACCCTGCACGACCGGCTCCCGCGCCAGCGTTTGCGCCCTCCGTCGATCTGCTGCGCGCTGAGCAGCGCCGCTGCCAGCAACTCGGCGAAGCGGCCGTCCGTGATGCGGAGTGTCTCGCGGTCTGGGCCGAGACCCGTGACCGTTTCCTCGGCCGTGCAGCGTCCGGCGCTGCCTCCAGAGACGAGGAATAACGACCCATGGGCGGCACCGGCGTCATCGACAATTTCCTGGGGGTCTTCACCAGCTATATCGATAGCGGCTTCGGCCTGCTCGGGGGTGAGGTGGCCTTCATCGCCACGACGCTGATCGTCATCGACGTCACGATCGCGGCGCTGTTCTGGTCCTGGGGCGCCGACGACGACATCATCGCGCGGCTCGTCAGGAAGACCCTGTTCGTCGGTGTCTTCGCCTATATCATCGGCAATTGGAACAATCTCGCCCGTATCGTCTTCGAGAGCTTCGCCGGCCTCGGCCTGATGGCGTCCGGCACCGGCTTCACCGCAGCCGATCTGATGCGGCCGGGCCGTGTCGCCCAGACCGGGCTCGATGCGGCGCGGCCGCTGCTCGAATCCATTTCCGACCTGATGGGCTGGGTCGCCTTCTTCGAGAACTTCATCCAAATCGCGTGCCTGCTCTTTGCCTGGGCGCTCGTCCTGCTCGCCTTCTTCATCCTGTCCATCCAGCTTTTCATCACCCTGATCGAGTTCAAGCTGACGACACTTGCCGGCTTCGTCCTCATTCCCTTCGGCCTCTTCGGCAAGACCGCCTTCATGGCCGAGCGGGTGCTCGGCAACGTCATCTCCTCCGGCATCAAGGTGCTGGTGCTGGCCGTCATCATCGGTATCGGCTCGACCCTGTTCTCGCAATTCACCGCCGGTTTTGGCGGCCTCACGCCGACAATCGACGAGGCTATGGCCGTGGTGCTCGCGGCGCTGTCGCTGCTTGGCCTCGGCATATTTGGACCGGGCATCGCCAACGGCATCGTCTCGGGCGGCCCGCAGCTTGGCGCGGGTGCAGCCGTCGGGACCGGCCTTGCCGTGGGCGGCGCTGCCCTTGCAGGCGCGGGCGCGGCGGGTCTCGCCGCCAGAGGCGGCGGCATGGCGCTCTCCGGCACAGCGGCCGCCGCGCGCGGCGGCGCCGCTGCCGCTGGTGGGGCGGCAACCGCCTATAGCCTCGGATCGGCCGGACAATCCGGCGCTGCCGGCGTTGCTTCCGGTCTTGGCGCGGTCGCGAGCACCGGCGCACGCGCGGCCACCTCTCCGTTGCGGCACGCCGGCGCCAGAGCTGCAGGCAGCATGAAACAGAGTTTTCAATCCGGTGCCCGAGCGGCCTTCGAGACAACCGGCGGGACCCTGGGCGATGCCACCAGCAGTTCAGGCGCCACCGCTTCCCCGTCTTCCTCCGCCCCTGACGGTCCGCCGGATTGGGCCAAGCGCATGAAGCGCTCGCAACGGCTCTCCCACGGTGTCCAGGCCGCCGCGCACGCCGTGCGGTCCGGCGACAGCCATGGCGGCGCCAGTGCCGTTAATCTCTCCGAAGGGAACCGCTGATGAACTTCTTCAAACGATCCGCCACCCATTACGGCAAGTCCCCTGAGCCGGAGACACCCTATCAGCGCGCGGCCCAGGTCTGGGACGAGCGCATCGGTTCAGCCCGGGTCCAGGCCCGCAACTGGCGGCTGATGGCCTTCGGCTGCCTGATCCTCTCCGGCGGCTTCGCGGGCGCGCTGGTCTGGCAATCCACGACCGGCTCGGTCGTGCCCTGGGTCGTCGAAGTCGATAATCTCGGCGAGGCGCACGCGGTCGGTCCCGCGGCAGCGGAATTCGAGCCCAGCGACCCGCAGATCGCCTTTCATCTGGCGCGCTTTATCGAGCAGGTGCGTGCGATTCCCGCCGACGCAATTATCGTGCGTCAGAACTGGCTGCGCGCCTACGAGTTCACCACCGATCGCGGGGCGCTCGCGCTCAACGACTATGCGCGCGCCAACGATCCCTTCACGAAAGTCGGGCGGAGCCAGATAGCGGTCGAGGTCTCCAGCGTCATCCGGGCCTCGCCGAACTCTTTCCGCGTCGCCTGGACCGAGCGGCATTACGAGAACGGCCAGCTCTCCACCACCGAGCGATGGACGGCGATCCTGACCATTGTCATCCAGCCACCGCGCGACGCCGAGAGGCTGCGCGCCAATCCGCTCGGCATCTACGTCAACGCCATCAACTGGTCGCGGGAGATGGGTCAGTGAATACGATCGTCCGCAAACCCGTACTTCCGGTTTTCCGTAAATCCGCATTGACGCTTGCGCTGCTTTCCGCGTCGGCGCTCGCCGGATGCGCCACCTACCGCCCGCCGGAAATTAGCTTCGATAACAGCGTGCCGCCGCTGCCAACGGTCGAGCGACCCGCGACCGACGAACGGCCGCGTCCTCTTCACTCGCCTCCCGCCTGGACCGTCGCGCGAGGTGGTTCGGATGCGTCCACGCCGACCGGCCAGGTCGAGAATGCCAATGCGGCCGCGCGCATCGAACCCCGTCGGGAAGGCTATTACAACGCGATCCAGATCTATCCTTGGAGCGAAGGCGCCCTCTATCAGGTCTATGCCGCGCCCGGGCAGATCACCAATATAGCGCTTGAGCCCGGTGAGGCGCTGACCGGTGCGGGTCCGATCGCGGCCGGCGACACCGCCCGCTGGATCATCGGGGACACCGAAAGCGGCTCCGGGACAACCCGGCGTGTCCACATCCTTGTCAAACCGACACGCCCCGACATCATGACCAACCTGGTGATCACCACCGATCGCCGGACCTACATGATCGAACTGCGGTCTCGCGACGATACCTATATGCCCGCCGTCGCCTGGGCCTATCCGCAGCCGCCCGCATCGCAGCGCGCGGCGCCGTCCACACCGGCGATCCCGGCGGCCGCCGCGCGTCATTACCGCTACGGGCTGCAAGGCGACAGCCCGCCCTGGCGACCGGTCTCGGCCTTCGACGACGGCAGGCGTGTTTACATCGTCTTCCCCGCCGGGATCGTGCAGGGCGAGATGCCGCCGCTCTTCGTGCTCGGCTCGGATGGCGAGCCGGAAATCGTCAACAGCCGCATCTACCGCAACATCCTGATCGTAGACCGCATCTTCGCGGCCGCTGAGCTGCGCCTCGGCAGTGGCGACCGCCAGCAGATCGTCAGGATCGTGCGAGCCGACGGGAGGCCAGGATCATGAGCGATGTCGACGGCAACAGGGAAGATGGCGTCCCACTCGAAGCGACGCCGGACGATACCGCCGAACCAATGCGGTTGCGGGGAAATCCGCCGCGCGTGACTCGGCTTTCGCGGCGTGTCCTGGCCGGCCTCGGTCTCGTCGCCGCCCTCGGTGTCAGTGCTGCTTTGATCTATGCGCTCCAGACGCCCGAAAATGGCGCGGGCAGCGACGAGCTTTACTCGACCGAGAACCGCAACACCGCGGATGGATTGAATGAGTTGCCCAGCGACTACACCGGTCCGGTGCTCGGTCCACCACTGCCCGGCGATCTCGGCCGTCCGATCCTCGACGCTCAGGCACGCGGCCAACCAGTCACGCCGCCGGCCATCAATGCGCCGGCCGTCGATCCTGAGGAGCAGCGGCGCCTGGCCGAGGAAGAGGCCGCGCGCACCAGTCGGGTCTTCTTCCAGACCGCGCCGGGCGCGGCGCGAGAGACATCGACACCATCGATCGCCGGGCTGAATCTCGGCAACCAACCGGGCGCGGCACAGAACAGCGATCTCGCCTTCCTCAACGGTCCCGTGGACCGGCGCACCGTGGCGCCCGACCGTGTGATGGCGCCGGCATCGCCCTACGTGCTGCAGGCCGGGTCCGTCATTCCGGCCGCGCTCATCACTGGCATTCGCTCCGATCTCCCTGGCCAGATCACGGCACAGGTCACCCAGCATATCTACGACAGTCCAACGGGAAACACGCTCCTGGTTCCGCAGGGTACGCGCATCATCGGCGAATACAGCAATGATGTCGGTTTCGGCGATCGGCGTGTGCTACTGGTTTGGAACCGGCTGATCTTCCCCAACGGCCGTTCCATCGTTCTCGAACGCCAGCCGGGTGCCGACACACAGGGCTATGCCGGGCTCGAGGACGGTATCGACTACCACTGGTGGGATCTTGCCAAGGCCGCGGGGCTTTCCACGCTGCTCTCGGTTGGCGCCGAGCTGACGATGGATGATGACGAGCGCCTGATCCAGGCGATCCGCAATGGCGCACAGGACACGATCAACGATGCCGGCCAGCAGATTGTTCAGCGTCAGTTGCAGGTCGCGCCGACGCTCACCATCCGGCCGGGTTTCCCGGTGCGTGTCATTGTCACCCGCGACCTCGTTCTCGAACCCTATGGAGGCTGACAATGGTGAAGCTCAAGCTGGACTCATTGCCTGACGACAAACCGGTAAAGGTGACTTTGGAACTCCCTGCCAGCCTGCATAGGGACCTTGTCGCTTACGCCGAGGTCCTCTGCCGAGAGGCGGGTCAGTCAGCAGCCGATCCTGTGCGTCTGATCGTGCCAATGCTGGAGCGTTTCATCGCAACCGATCGCGCATTCAACAAAGCGCGGAGGGAAGGCAAGTGAGGGGAAAGCTCGCGGTTCCCTGTCGCGTCACAGAGCGGATCCATGCCTTCACGCCGTCGGGATAGTTAGGACGGTTGTCGGTGAGGCACTATGCTGCACTACGGAACAACAAGTGAAGATGGGTGCTGGTCCCCGCAACTAAATCCAACGTTAGACTATCCCATAGCAGCCGAAGGCTGCAATTTAGTCTGCGAAAGCACTACGCTCCACAGAACGCAACACTACATGGCGCGCAGCTGCCTTTTGGCTATGCGCCCTCGACTAAATCGTTCGCTGGAGAAGAGGCCGTCCGCATCGCGTAGGTATCTTGCGACCTGAATGATGGGTTTTCCCGGGGCCCTTTTTGAGAAGCATTTCGGAATTTTTGCGGGGAGTTGCCCGTCATGCGCTTGAAGGCATTGCTGAACGCGCTTTCGGACGTATACCCAAGCGATCTGGCTATCGCCGCCACGGGGGTTTCCTCCTCCCGCAACGCGCGTTCCGCAAGCCGCATGCGCCACTCGGCGAGGTAGGTCAGCGGCGGGACCCCCGCCCTTGCCCGGAAGTGGTAGGCAAAGCTTGTTCGGGACATGGCGCACGCCTTGGCCAGGTCGTCCAGGTGCCAAGAGCGACCAGGCTCGCCATGCATCAGGCGCAGCGCCGGCGCGATACGTGGGTCGGCCAGGGCCCGCAGCCACCCGGCTAGCATGAGATCGGACGTTTGCAGGTGGGCACGCAAAATCTGGATGAAAAGCAGTTGGGCGAGTTGCGCCGATGCGAGCTGCGCGCCGGGCAGGTTGGCATCTCGCTCATCGACAAGCTGGCCGAGAAGCCAACGAAACGCGGTCGCTTGCGGAGATGCGGCCGGCACATGAATCCACGCCGGCAAGACATCAGTCAGAAGCCGCCCACTGATCGGATCGAGCAGCACGTGACCGCCGATATGCGCAAAGTCTTGGCCATCGCCGAGTTGTGTTGTCGACCGGCCAGCTCCTGAGAACAGTTCCATAGCATCGATCGGCTCGACATCTGGAGCACTTGCCAGAACGAAAGACCGTCGCACCGTCAGAAGCCCCACGTCTCCGGTTTCGAAATGAACGGGCTCCGCTTCACCCTCGATGCTGACCCAGCAATGTCCCTTCACGACCGCGAAGAACTTGATCTTGTCCGGTGCCGGGAAGCGGATCGCCCAGGGGCCGCCGGCCGTGAAGCCGCCCGTCACAAGGGATTCGGCATTCGCGAACTTCAGGATATCGGCGAAAGGATCAGCACTCATTTTCGCACTATCGCGCAAGTCATGCGGATTATCAAGCATTCACAGTCCGACGCCTGCGACGTAGGTTTAGTGCAATAAACTGTGTGATCCGGCGGCGACGCGTGGCCGCACCGCATTGTCGAGCCTCGCTGAGCATCCATCACAGGGCATTTACCGAAAGCAGATCAGCGGGAAGCGATCCTATGACATTGAGCAGACGGAAACTCGGCACTCAGGGACTGGAAGTCGGCGCGATCGGCCTCGGTTGCATGGGCATGAGCCAGTCCTATGGCCCGGCGGACGAGGCGGAGTCGATTGCGACGCTGCACCGCGCCGTGGAACTGGGATGCAATTTCTTCGACACCGCCGAGGGCTACGGTCCCTATACGAACGAGGAACTGCTCGGCCGGGCATTCAAGGACCGGCGCGACAGCGTGATCCTCGCCACCAAGGTGGGCTTCCGCTTCGAGAACGGCCGCCAGGTCGGCGCCGAAACCGACAGTCGGCCAGAAGCGGTCCGTATCGCGGTGGAAGGCTGCCTCCAGCGGCTGCAGACCGACCATATCGATCTGCTCTACCAGCACCGCCTTGACCGCAAGGTGCCGATCGAGGAGTTCGCCGGTGTGGTCGGCGACCTCGTGCGCGAAGGCAAGGTGCGTTACCTCGGCTTTTCCGAAATCGGCACCGCCAATCTGCGCCGCGCGCATGCCGTGCATCCGGTGTCCGCGCTGCAAAGTGAATATTCGCTCTGGGAGCGCAATCTGGAGCCGGACGTCATGCCGGTTTTAAAGGAGCTTGGCATCGGTCTTGTGCCGTTCTGTCCGCTCGGACGCGGCTTCCTCGCCGGCGGCGTCAAGCGTGCCGAGGACTATCCCGAGGGCGACACCCGCCGCATCGACCCGCGCTATCAGGGCGAAAACTACGACGCCAATGTGAAGGCAGCCCAGGTCGTGTTTGACATGGCCGAGGCCAAGAGCGTGAAGCCGGGGCAGATCGCGCTCGCATGGCTGCTGCACAAGGGCGACCATATCGTCCCGATCCCGGGCACGAAGCGGCGAACGCACCTCGAGGACAATCTGGCTGCCGATGCAATCCGCCTCACCGCCGATGACATGCGCGCGCTCGACGATGCGCTGGTGGCGGGCACGGTTGCCGGCAATCGCTATCCCGACTTTGTCATGGCAACGATCGATCGTTGAACGCTTCCATGGCAACAAACCCGCCGCGCGCCTTTCCAAAAACACGCACCTTTCCAAAAAGTGATGAGTCATGAGTAAGATGACAACGCTGCCCACGACGGGGCTGCCCACGACGAAACTGGGCCAGCAAGGACCGACCGTCGGCCTTCAGGGCCTCGGCTGTATGGCCATGGCGACCGATTATTACGGCCCGACTGACAGCGCACAGGCGCTCGCAACTCTGGACCGGGCGCTGGAGCGCGGCGTTACCTTGTTCGACACCGCCGACATCTACGGCGAAGGCAGGAACGAGCAATTCATCGCGCCATTCATCCGAGCGAACCGCGATCATGTGACAATAGCCACCAAGTTCGGGATCAACCGTTTCGGCCCGGCGATCGATCAGGTCAGGATCGAGAACAGTCCTGAATATATCCGGCAGGCGGTCGATGGATCTCTGCGCAGGCTGGGGATTGAGGTGATCGATCTTTATTACATGCACCGCCGTAATCCGGCAGTGCCGCTGGCGGAGTCTGTCGGTGCCATGGCCGATCTCGTGAAGCAGGGCAAGGCGCGCTTCCTCGGCCTGTCCGAAGTTTCGGCGGATGAATTGCGCGAGGCCCATGCGGTCCATCCGATCGCGGCATTGCAGACCGAATGGTCGCTGTTTTCGCGGCATGTCGAGGACAGCATCGTTCCCACCGCCGCCGAACTTGGGGTGGGCTTCGTGCCTTATTCGCCGCTCGGTCGCGGTCAGCTCACCGGCCGTGTCGACCCCGGCAGCTTCGATGAAAAGGACGTGCGCAAGCTGTATGACCGATTTGTCGAGGACGACAATGCCCGGCTGATCGACGCGATCAAGGCGATTGCCGCCCGATATGATGCGACTGCGGCGCAGATCGCGCTGGCGTGGCTGCACAGCCGTTCCAAGGTGTTCGGGCTCGCCGTCGTGCCGATCCCGGGTACGCGCAAGCCATCGCGGCTCGATGAGAATGTTGGCGGCGCGCAACTGCTGCTTTCGGATGCCGACCTGACGGAACTGGGGAGCCTCGCCGATCGCGTGAAGGGCAGTCGCGACATGGGCCGCCCCTCGGACAGGAGCTGATGGGAAACGACATGAACGACAAGCAGGTACTCGTCACCGGCGGAACCGGGTTCATCGCCCAGTACTGCATCATGGCGCTGCTAACTGCCGGCTACGCCGTACGCACAACAGTGCGCTCGCTGGGGCGCGAAGCGGAGGTGCGTGGCAACCTCAGGACAGGCGGCGCCGAACCGGGCGAACGCCTGACTTTCGTGGTTGCCGATCTCACCGGCGATGACGGCTGGGACGAGGCTGCCGCAGGCTGTGCCTATGTGATGCATGGCGCATCGCCGACGCCATCGGGCGATCGGACCCGCGAGGAGGACTGGATCAGGCCCGCCGTCGACGGCAATTTGCGGGTCCTGCGCGCGGCCCGGAACGCTGGCGTCAAGCGCGTCGTGCTGACGTCGGCTTTCGGAGCGATCGGCGTCGGACACAAGCCGGGCTATCATCGGCCCTTCAAGGAGACGGACTGGAGCGACCTGACCGGCAATGTCGCGCCGTACCAGAAGTCGAAGACGTTGTCCGAACGTGCGGCGTGGGATTTCGTGGCGAGCGAAGGACGGGGGCTTGAACTCTCCGCGATCAATCCGGTCGCCGTTCTCGGCCCGGCGCTTGGCCCTGATTATTCGCACTCCATCCGCCTGATCAAGAACCTGATGGACGGGCAGCGCGGATGCCCGAAGATCAATTCCTGCTTCGTCGATGTGCGCGACGTGGCCGATTTGCATCTGCGCGCCATGACCGAACCCGTCGCCAGTGGCGAACGCTTTCTGGCCACATCAGGCGACAGCCTGTGGATGGTCGAGGTCGCACGGGTGTTGCGGCAGCGGATGGGCCATGCCGCGAGCAAGGTGCCGACGCGGGTGCTGCCCAACTGGATGGTGCGCCTGGCCGCGCGCCGGAACCCGGCATTGAAGGGGATCGTGCCGATGCTCGGCTACAACATGAACGCCTCGGGCGAAAAGGCTCAGCGCCTGCTCGGCTGGCAACCGCGCTCCCCCGAAGAGGCCATTGTCGCCACCGCCGAGAGCTTGGTCCGGCTGGGGCTGGTCGAAAATTGATTGAGCAAAACGAGAGCATCACATAACACGGACCTGGCTGGTAACCGGCGCGTCACGCGGCTTTGGCAGGGCCTTGTGCGACGCCATCCTCGCGTCCGGCGACAACCTCGTCGCGACCGCGCGCAATCCCGACCAACTTACCGATCTGATGCGCGATCATGGCGCTCGCGTGCGAACGGCGGCGCTCGACGTCACCGATCCGGCCGCGGCGGAGAATGCTGTGCAGCTTGCCGTATCGGCGTTCGGGCGGCTCGACGTGCTGGTCAACAACGCGGGCTACGGTGATGTCGGCTCGGTCGAGGATACCTCACTGGACAGCTTTCGCCGCCAGATCGAAGCCAACCTGTTCGGCACCATCATCATGACCAAGGCGGCCATCCCGCACATGCGCGAGCAGCGCAACGGCCATATTGTCCAGTTTTCCTCGGTCGGCGGGCGACTCGGCGCGCCGGGACGGGCGGCCTATTCGGCGGCCAAATGGGGTGTCGAGGGATTTTCGGAATCGCTCGCCCGGGAAATGAGCCTGATCGGTGTCCGCGTCACCATCGTGGAGCCGGGCGGGTTTCGGACCGATTTTGCCGGATCCTCGACCACCATCGATGCCGGACGGCCGGAGTATGACGCGGTCGTCGGCGCAACGGCGCGAATGCAGCGCGACTATGATGGCAAGCAGCCGGGAGATCCCCGCAAGGGAGCGGAGGCCGTTCTCAGGGCCGTGGCGTCGGATGATCCGCCCCTACGTCTGCCGCTCGGCAAGGATGCGGTCGCCGCGATTGCGCAGGCCGAGCGCACACGGAGCGACGAACTGGAGAGATGGAAAGAGCTCAGTGTTTCGACCGACTATGCCTGATGTCGTTCCGCGGCGAGGAAGACCGCCGCACCGGCCTTGGCCTCACGTGGCGAAACTCCAAAGAGCTCCCTGAACGCCCGGCTGCAGGAGGTGCGCGAGCGCCAGCCATTGTCCTCGGCGATGACCGCGATCGGCCGGTCGGTCTGCATGACCTCGGCACGGATGCGGAACAGGCGCCAGCGCGCGACATAGTCCATCGGCGTCAGCCCGGTCCGCCGCCGGAAGATGTCGGCAAAGGACGAGCGCGACATGCCCGCTTCGGCGGCGAGGCGGCCGACGCTCCAGTCTCCGGCGATTTCGGCGTGAAACGCGCGCAAGGCGCGCCCGAGACGCGGATCGGCAAGCCCCGCGAGCCAGCTAGGCGTCTCATCCCCGGTCATGGCCAGATAGGCGCGTAGCGCCTGCACCAGCAATATGTCGGCGAGCCGTGCGACGATCAGGTCTTCTCCGGCGGCATTGGCGCCCACCTCTTGCCCCAGAAGCGACAGCGTGGTCCGCAAGGGGGCCGCGACTGGAGAGCCGGCGGGAATGCGAATGGCGGGCGGCAATGCAAGGCGCATCCATTCAGCACCGGTTTCCTCGAAGGTGAAACGCCCTCCGATAACAATCTTGTCCGGCGCACCCTCACCGAACCGCACCACGCCGTCGGGGTCGCGATGGGTGGCGAAATAGGCTTCGCCATCGATCTCCGGATGATCGCCCGTCCGCGAGGCATAGGGCGCGCCGTCGGTCAGCAGGTAGCAGTCACCCGCCTGCAGATGCAGGGCCGGCCCATTCGAAGGGCGCAACTCCATGCTTCCCGACAGCAGGGCGCCGAACTTGAGGTGCCTGAAGGCCGGAAAGCGCATGGCATAGCCGCCCCGGCTTTCGAAGCGCACCGGCGTTGCGCCGGAAACGCGCATCGCCAAAAGGATGTCTGAGAGCGGATCGCGCATTTCTGGACTTTTGGATACGAATGGCGGACGGAGCGAGGTCGTTCGTCCAAGCGAGCACCCTTATATCGAAACTGTCAAGTACAGGAGTTTCGACCATGCACTATACGCAACTCGGCCACACCGGCACGTTCGTCTCGCGGCTCTGCCTCGGGACCATGACCTTCGGCGGCACGCTGGAGGGAACCGGCGGCATCGGCGGTCTCGACCGCATGGCGGCCGGCGAGATTTTGGGCTCGGCGCTCAATGCCGGAATCAACTTCATCGACACCGCCGATGTCTATAGCGGCGGCCAGTCCGAAGAATTGCTGGGCGATCTGCTCGGCGCGCGGCGGAAGGACGTCGTTCTGGCGACCAAGGCCAATGCGCGCGTTGGCGCCGGTCCGAACGATGTCGGCCTGTCGCGCATCCACATCATGGATGCGCTGGAGGGTAGCCTCAAGCGGCTGAAGACCGACTATATCGACCTCTACCAGATCCACCGCTGGGACCCGCTGACGCCCATCGAGGAAACGCTCGGCGCGCTCGACGACGCGGTGCGGCAGGGCAAGGTGCGCTATATCGGTGCCTCCAACCTGGCGGCCTGGCAGATGATGAAGGCGCTGGGCGCCTCCGCGCAGGAGGGGCTTGCCCGCTTCGTGTCCGTGCAGGCCTATTATTCGCTCGCCGGCCGCGGCGTCGAGGACGAACTGGCGCCGGCGATGAGCGACCAAGGGGTCGGCATGCTGTGCTGGAGCCCGCTGGCGGGCGGCCTGCTCTCGGGCAAGGTGACCCGCGAGGGCGCTGCTGCCGATTCCCGCCGCGGCCGTCGCGGCGCGGCCAATCAGTTCCCGCCGGTCGACGAGGACCGGGTGTTCGACATCATCGACGTGCTTCGCGAGGTCGCCGGCAAGCACGATGCCACGCCCGCGCAGGTGGCGCTGGCCTGGCTGTTGTCGCGGCCGGTGGTCGACAGCGTCATCGTCGGCGCCAAGCGGGTCGATCAGCTGACCGACAATATCGGCGCAGTCGACGTCGCGCTCGAGGAAGAGGATCTCGCCGCGCTCGATGCGGTCAGTGCCGAGGCGCCGCGTTATCCGAACTGGGTCTTGACCTACAACGCGGCGAGCCGGTTCCCGAAGGGCCATCCGGTCGCCGGACCGAGTTGGGTCGGCGGCGAATCGCCGCTACGTGCCGAGTAGGGAGGGCAGGTCATGCCCAAGACGATGCGCGCCTGGCAGCTCGACAGGCTGGGCGGAAAACTCGAACTCGTCGAACGCCCCATTCCCGAGCCGCGCGCCGGCAGCGCCCTGATCGAGATCGAGGCGGTCATCCTCCCTTCCTACCTGCAGGATTATGTGGAGGGTAAGCTCCCCACCTATATTGCGCCGGATCGTCCCTTCACGCCGGGCAGCAACGCCGTCGGGCGGGTGGCCGCCGTCGGGCGCGACGTCTGGCACCTGAAGCCCGGCCAGCGCGTGGTGCTGTCTTCGCATTTTACCGCTGGCGAGAACGTCGCCGATCCCGCGCAGGCCTTGCTCGGCATCACCTCGTTCGGTGGGTCGAGTACGGCGATGCAGGCCGACTGGCCGGACGGCACGCTGGCCGAATACGCGCTGTGGCCGGTCTCGGCGGTAACGGTGGCGGAAGAGCTCGATTTCGTGCAGGCCGACATCTTGGCCTCTGCTGCGCGCTTCGCTGTGCCCTATGGCGGGCTCAGGCGCGGAAGGCTTGCGGCGGGAGAAACGGTCGTGATCTCCGGAGCCACAGGCGCTTATGGCAGCGCGGCGGTACTGGTCGCGCTGGCAATGGGTGCCGGGCGGGTTGTCGCTGCCGGCCGCAATGCGTCCGCGCTGGCCGCGCTTGCGGATGTCGCGGGTCCGCGACTGCGCACGGTGGTGCTCAGCGGCGACGTGAAGGCCGACGCGTCGGCATTGCGCGATGCCGCCGGCGGTCCCGTTGCACTGGCCTTCGACATGGTCGGCCAGGCCGGCAGCGCGTCCGCCACGCTTGCGGCGCTCGGATGCCTGTCGCGCAACGGGCGGCTGGTGCTGATGGGCTCGATGACCGTGCCCCTGCCGATCAATTACCTTGAGGTCATGGGCATGGGGTTGGAGATCATCGGCAACTTCATGTATCCCCGCACCGCACTTGCCGACATATTCGCGCTCGCCCGCGCCGGACTGCTGGACCTGTCCGTCATTCGACCGCGTTCATTCCCGCTGGAGGCGCTCGCCGAGGCCATGGCTGCAGCACGCATCGCCGGAAACATGCGTTGTGTGGTCGTGCGCGGCAGGCCTGGGTGACGGATATATTCCGGATACACGGACGATCGGACGAACGGATATGGCCTGGTAGGATCGGAAGCATCCGAGACGCCCGAAAGGCCGCCAATCAAGCGAAGTCTCGCGGAAGCGGCCCGTCAGCAGTCGGCCCCAAATCGGGTACGTCAAAGCGGCAGATCAAGAAGGAAACGAGCTCCTAAGTCTCCTTTGATTGAGCGTTCTCCTGCCCGAACTGATACTAAAACTCTTCCCCTATATGTAGAAGCGTAAGGAGGTGGTGCGTTTGTCCCAGATCGAGGGGACGCAATCCACGCTGGCCATGGCCGACTTGGAGAAGATGAGCATCGTTGAAGAGATCACCCGGGCGGGGCGGGGGCAAGCTTTCAACTGCGAGGCTATCTCGCGATCCTCAGCGAGGGAACCGACCCTTTGCCTGCCAGCAGCCGAGTTTTTGGTCGGCGGCTATCGCGCCAAAAAAGTGACGCACACTGATAGAAGCACAAGTTAACGCGCGTGAAACGTATCTGGATTGGGTCCGCTTCCTACGCTGCCGTGCGAAATAGCTGGTCGAGGAGCGCTGTTTCCATCCGAAGCATCGAGAGGTGAAGAGGATTGGCCGGCAGCAAGTTGTGATGGATGCGCCCTCCTGATTTGAACCTGGCTACACCTTCAGGCGCATCCAGCCCTGCCAGTCGGCGATCGATCGACGCTGCGTTCTCCGAAGCAAAATGATGCGCCATGCCGAGAAATTCGCCGAGCCAGTCCGCCAATTGGTGCCAAGTCCCGATCCCAGATGTTTTCGGGCATTGTCGAACGCTGATGCGACAACTGTGGCGGCTCAATCATGGGATTTCATTGGGAAATGGTGCACCCGACAGGATTCGAACCTGTGGCCTTCGCCTTCGGAGGGCGACGCTCTATCCAGCTGAGCTACGGGTGCTTGCCGTGTCGCAACTGCTTACGCAGTGCTTACGTGAACTTTTCGCGAGTTGAAAGATCAGAACGAGGGCCTCGCAAATCCTTGTTCCTACTACCTCTTTTGGTCTCCTCATATTCTGCCAACCCCTTGACATCAGCCTTCGGAGGGCAGCGCTCTATCCAGCTGAGCTACGGGTGCAACTTGTGCCGGTCAATGTGCGTTGCATAGCTCAATCGCTCGCGGCAGGCAACCGGATAGAACAACTTCGATCGAGACCTCATCACCGGATGCCGGAGGCGAGGTGTTGCGGATCATGTCACCATCGCCGATCCGCTCCCGAAGTCACGCACAAGAGGGTGGCGCGCGGAACGCGGACGGACGGACGGGGCAATGGTGTTCAACCACCCCAACCCGCGTGGCAAAGAGGTCGCGGAGCGTTTGTGAGGCGAGCGGAAGCCGTGGAAAATGCGCAGGGCGATCTCGCCTTTGCCCTTGCCGTTGCGCGTTCCGACAACGCGGCTTGCTTCAGAAGTCGAGATGATCCACGACACGGCTCAGCAGGCCCTTTTTCTGGCGCGCGCCGTGCTGGGCGGTCTTTTCGCGGGGCGTCGCGCCGGCCTTCGTCTCGTGGAATTCCAGGATCAGGAACGAACGCCCATCATCGGAAAACTCGCTCGCCTTGACCCGGTAATTCAGCGCGCCTCCCAGAAGACTGCGTACCGGACACACGAAACCCGCCTCGCCGCCATCCGCGGCGATGTGCTGGCGGATCTGATCGATATCGTTGCCGCGCATCAGGATCTGCGTGATCGTGTCGTTACCCACATGCTCCCGTCTCAGGCCGAAGGTGCGCAGCGCTGCTGTGTTCGCAGCCGCGATCATGTTGTCATGCAGGGTAACCGCTATGGCCGGCGTCGGAAGGCGGTCGAACACCGCCCCCATGTTGATGGCGTCCGGGTCGGTGATTTCTCCGGCAAACAGCAACCCCTTGCCATTCGCGTTGACCCCGAACCGCTGGCAGCGGAAGGTGAGCGTCACCATCGAGTTGTCGGCCAGTTGAAAGCGCTGTTGCGCGTTCACAAGGTCCTTGGCGTTCTCCATAAGGGAGACGATCGTGGCCACGAAGCCCTTGCCGAGCACGTTGCCGGAGGCACGGATATGGCGTGCCACCACCATTCGCTCGTCGGTAATGTGAAAGGTGCTCAGGAATTGGGGATTGGCGGACCGGATCAGTCCGTTCTCGTCGAGCAGCATGATCGCGGATGGCGACATCGACGTTAGCCGGCTCAGCAAGGTCAGCGCATCCTGTAGCGCCACCTCCCGCCCCACATCCTCCTCGCAATTGCGGAAAATGCCGCGCACCACCGGCACGCCGGACTTTGTTTCCGAACGGATCGCAGCACTTTCGATATGGGTCGGGATGCCGGCGCGGTTCATCACCGTGAACCTTACCGGACCATGGTGGCCATCGCGCAGGGCCGATTCGTAGTGCCGCAGCAGGTTCGGGCGGTCTTCCTCGCTGTAGCGAGCCACCACGTCGCCGAGGCGCTCGGTAATTTGCGCGCGGGTTTCGCCTGGCGTCTCCGCGAAGATGCGCTGCCAGGTGATCATGTTCTTGTGGGGATCGTAGAGCCACGTGGCAACGCGCAAGAGCGACAGCAGGCCGTCAAATTCCGGCGTGCCCGTGATGTCCGAATTCGCGGGCGGCATCTTCCGGGTCGCCTGAGACTGCGTATCCGACGCGGTCGTCATCGGTTTCGCCTTGCGCTGAGTTGCTTCGGCCATGTGCCCCTTGCCGTACCCCGTGTCCGCCTGTAGCACCGGGGCCGCATTCCCAGTAACGCGCTGCCCGGTCATGTGTCCGTCACCAGACGCCCATGTAACCGTGCATGCGTTAACATTTCGTTCGTCCCGAAGCTCTCATTTGTCGCATTCTCAATTTCAACAAGATGATCAAGTACATGTAAGAACAGGATAATTCGTAACATACCGAGAACTGTACGCAGGGTCGCGTACCAAGCCAAAAGATTAAGGAAGCCTTCTTGTCGCACACCGCGGAGAGGCTGTAACGACAGTCCCACGCGGTTGCGAAAGGGCTCCTCTCCTGTCGCACTGCATTTTTTGTCACAGAGTGTGGTCCGGCGCGGCGAAACGGGCGAGGCCTTCGAAAGGCCGGTTGACCTCGAAACCGACCGAAGCCCTTGATTTCGACGAACATAGCAAGAACAATGAGGTCCACGCAAGAAACCGGTGGTTCATGAACGTCTTCGAGCAATCCATCGCTGCTGGACTGATAGATGGTCGCCAGTCGGAAACCGCACTGTTGGTCTGGCGCGGAGTATCAAGGCTTCTGCGGCGCTCTGGTGCCGCCTGTGTGGCGGAGTTCACGTTGCCCACGGGCCGGCGCGCGGATCTCGTTTCCGTCGGCGCAAAGGGCGAGATATGGATCGTGGAGGTGAAGTCGTCGGTCGCCGACTTCCGTGCCGATTCCAAATGGCCGGACTACCGGGCCTGGTGTGACCGGTTCTTCTTTGCAACCCATCCCGACGTGCCGGCCGAGATCTTTCCCGAAGAGGCAGGGCTGATGATGTCGGACGGCTTCGGTGCCGACGTACTGCGCCCCGCCCCCGATCATCCGCTGGCCGCGGCGCGGCGCAAGGCGATGACCCTCAGGTTCGCCCAGTGCGCCGCCAACCGTCTTCACAATCTGATGGACCCGGCGATGGGCCGTGGAGAGGCTGGCAGCGGTTTCGGCCTTTGACGGCGCGCGCACCTGACTTGTCCCGGCCAGGCCGCCTCTAATGATGGTACAGGGAGCGTGAAGGTCCGCACCCGTTGCAATCGGGACGCCGATGGCTATCGTCCGCGCGACCCCCTGTCGCTTTCCGCGGGCTTTCCAGATCCGCAAACGGGCGACGTTCCGACTGGATTTTCACAATGACGATCGAGCTTCGTGGCCACCACTTCCTTTGTCTGCTGACCTATGTGGGAAACGGCTACAACCCCGCCTTCGCGCGTGCTTACGACGGTATCGTTGAGCGGTTGAACGCCGGTGAGAGCATTCGGGTCGTGAGCGGCGCGGATGCGATCTGCCAGGCGTTGATCGCGAACGACAAGGATCCGCACTGTTTCACGGAGCGCGTGAGGGCACGCGACCGGCGCGCGGCGGCCGATGTCGGGGCTCTCCTAGGTCATGAGATTGCAGAGGGCGCGGAGTTCGAGTTGACGGCGCGGTCGGTGGCGCTGTTGCGCGATGCCTTCGCGCAAGAAACCATCCGCGGGGCGTGCCACGAGTGCCCCTGGTCGCGTCTGTGCACGCGTGTCGCCAGGGCGGAATACCCCGGTGTTCGTCTGTTGCCGCCCGAACCCGCCGTCTGACGGTGCAAAAGCACGTTCGTCGTCCGTATTTTCCGCGCGCTGACCTCGTTCCCGCCTTTTGGTGGGCGGTCCGAGGCGCGGTGAACGGAACGAACAAAATCCGTGAGGCCGTCCCTGCGGGGCGGCACTGCATGTATCTTATCCTGCGCGATCCTGCCCGGGTGGCAGGAAATCGCGCCGGCGTCCTCGCCCGAAGCAGGTCCTTTGCGGTCAGAGCGACCTGATCTGACCGGATCTTGCCTCGGGTCCGGCGCCGGATGTGCTGGCGTTCCTAGCGCGGGGCGCGCTTGGCGAGGATACGCTGCAGCGTGCGGCGGTGCATGTTGAGCCGCCGCGCGGTTTCCGACACATTGCGGTCGCAGAGCTCGTAGACGCGCTGGATATGCTCCCAGCGGACACGGTCGGCAGACATCGGATTTTCCGGCGGGGGCGCCATCTCGTCAAGCTTGCGGGTGAGCGCGGCGAAGATGTCGTCGGCATCCGCGGGCTTCGACAGATAGTCGATGGCTCCGAGCTTCACGGCGGTCACTGCCGTCGCGATATTGCCGTATCCGGTGAGGATGATCGCGCGCGCCTCGGGATTGTGCTCGTGCAAGGCGCTGATCACGTCCAGTCCGTTTCCGTCGCCAAGCCGCATATCGACCACGGCGAAAGCGGGAGGCTGTGCGGCGATCTTGGCTCTCGCCTCTTCCACACTGTCCGCAATGTCGGTGGCGAAGCCGCGCTTTTCCATCGCCCGTGCCAGCCGCTGCAGAAACGGCTTGTCATCGTCGACGATCAGCAGGCGAGCACCCGCAAAATCGCCTTCCAGCGGCTCACTCGGCACTTCGTCTGTCATCTGTACTTCCTGCATTCCAGGGGGCAGAGCCGCCCCCTTTTCGACCCCGTTTATAGGAGAGCAGACGCCCTTGGGCAAATCGCGCTCTCCCCACCCAAGTTCTCCCGTTATCGCCGCCTCCTCGCGGCGTTGCGCCTAGGCGTATCCCGCCTCTTCCATCGCGGCTGCGGAATCCTCTGCACTCTCCAGCGCGATGCGTGGCCAAACGATCTGCACCACGGCGCCGCCCTCCAGGCTGTTGCGCAGCGAAAGCCGGGCTCCGGTGCGCTCCAGCAGCGTCTTGGCGATGAAGAAGCCAAGTCCCAGCCCACCGGCATTCGCCTGCGCCGCGACCTCCGTCGGTCGGGCTCCGGTGCGCGCACGCGTCGTGACATAAGGTTCGCCGATGCGGTCGATCACGTCGTCGGCAAAGCCTGGTCCGTCGTCCGCGATGGTGACCGATACGCTCGCGTCGTTCCAGTTCAGCCGGACGCTGACCGCGCTTGTGGCGAAATCGACGGCGTTTTCCAAGAGGTTGCCGAGCCCGTAAAGGATCGCGGCGTTGCGCCGTACTGTCGGCTCGCCGGCGGTGCTTTCCTTGATGATGGTGACCGTCACGCCGAATTCGCGGTGCGGCTCCGCCACCTCTTCCACCAGATGCGACAGACGCAGGCTCAGGAACGACTGGTCGGAGGAAAGCGAGGTGAGCTTGCGCAGGATCTCGCGGCAGCGGTCGCCCTGCGTGCGGATCAGCGAAACGTCTTCACGCTGGGGCGAACCTTCGGGAAGATCCGTTTCCAGCTCCTTGGCGGTCAGCACGATCGTGGCAAGCGGTGTGCCGAGCTCGTGCGCTGCTGCTGCAGCGAGCCCGTCGAGCGAATGCAGGTGCTGTTCGCGTTCCAGCGTCAGCTCCGTGGCGGCCAGCGCCTGGGAAAGCTGGCGAGCCTCGGCTGCGACCTGAAAGGTGTAGAAGGCGATAAAGGCGAGGGTGGCCACCAGCGCTGTCCAGACGCCGAACTGGTACGTGCCCGGTAGGGTGAAGACCTCGCCGTCGTACCAGGGTAGCGGAAGCTGGAAAAACGCGAGCAGGCTGGCAGTGCAGATGACGATGCCGCCAAGCGCGATGGTGTCGCGCGGCGGCAGGGCGGCGGCGGAAACGGTGACCGGAACCAGGAGCAGCACGGCAAAGGGGTTGCCGAGCCCGCCGGTCAGAAACAGCAGCCCGGACAGCTGCAGGATGTCATAGCCAAGCAGGACTGCGGCCCAGCGCTGCGGCAGGCGCTGCACCTTTGCCCGCACGAGCTTCAGGAACAGGTTGAGCCAGGCCGACAACGCGATCAGCGCGAAGACGAAGCCCAGCGGCACCTCGAAGCCGAAGCCGTAATTGACGACGAGGACAGCCGCCGTCTGGCCGGCGACAGCAAGCCACCTGAGCCTGACAAGCGTGTCGAGCTTCAGGAGCCTTTCACCGAAATCATTGCGGTCAGGAACAGCGCCGAGCATGTCGCTCCACTTTTCGCATCGCTCAAAAGATCCTTACGCCCTTTGAATAGACCGCCATACCGCTGCCGCCAAGCCATTGTAATCCGCTAATTGTGATGTGTCGTAACGGCAATTTTGCCGCGAGCGGGCGGAATCGGCCGTCCCATGGCGCCTCTTCGCTTGTCTCGCCCTGCCCCGTCATGCTAGCCAGCCGCATCGAGGCCGGCCCGTTTTGTGGCCCGCCATTAGGACCGACACACGGAAAACGACACTCGATGAGCGATACGAACGAGCCCGCTGCCGGCACGCAGCAGCAACAGCAGCCTGCCATGAACATCCTCGTCCAGTACATCAAGGACCTCTCGTTCGAGAACCCGAACGCGCCGGCAACGCTGCGTCCGAACGAACAGCAGCCGAAGCTGGACATCAACGTCAATGTCAACGCGACGAAGCACGACGACAACCAGTTCGAGGTGACGCTGTCGCTGGAGGCGAAGGCCGTATCCAACGGCACGGCGATGTTCGCGGTGGAATTGGTCTATTGCGGCATCTTCCGCATCCAGGGCATTCCCGAAGAGCACATGCACCCGTTCGTGCTGATCGAGTGCCCGCGCATGCTCTTCCCCTTCGCGCGCCAGATCATCTCCGATTGCACCCGCAACGGCGGTTTCCCGCCGCTGATGATCGACCCGATCGATTTCGCCGCGCTCTATCGTCAGAACATGTCCCAGGGCAACACCCAGCCGCTGAACTGACGGCAGACGATAAGGGCCAAGGGAAAATGGAGCGGCTTCGCCGCATGTGTTGCGCTGGCTTCAGGGTCTGGTGCTGCGGCTTCGCCGTAGACCGCCCGGAATGAGGAGCAAGGGGAGGGGCCGGAACCTCGCCCCACACTCCCTCATTGCGGACAAGGGAGGCGATAGCCGACCGCAGATCCGGAAGCCGGATATCAGCGCGGCAAAGCTGCTCCTTGAAACTCGCGTCCGTCCCCTGACCCTACGCTGCCTTCCCGTTCAGCGGGTTTCGGGGCGACCAGGCGTAGCGGATCGTCTCCATGCGCATGGAGCGGGCGTCAAACAGGATCAGCCGGCCGACGAGATCCTCGCCGAGCCCGGTGATCTCCTTGATCACCTCCATCGCTTGCATGGTGCCGACGATGCCCGGAAGCGCGCCGAGCACACCGGCGACCGCGCAGGTTGGCAGTAATCCTTCCGGCGGCTGGTCGGGAAACAGGCAGCGATAGGTCGGGTTCGGCTTGCCATCGGCTGCGCTTAGATAGGGCTTCAGCGTGGTCAGCGATCCGTCGAACTGGCCGATCGCGGCCGTCACCAGCGGCCGTTTCGCATAAAAGCAGTTATCCGATACGCAATAGCGCGTGGCGAAATTGTCCGACCCGTCGGCGACGATGTCATAGGCCGAAATCAGCGCTTGCGCGTTTTCCGCATTGATGCGCGTGCAGTGCGTCTCGACGGTTACATGCGGATTGAGGCGGGCAACCGCCGCCTTCGCGCTCTCCACTTTCGGCAGCCCCACGGCGTCCGTGTCGTGAATGATCTGGCGTTGCAGGTTCGACAGCGAGACGATGTCGTCATCGACCACACCGATCGTGCCGACCCCGGCGGCTGCCAGATACTGGATCATGGGAGCCCCGAGACCGCCCGCGCCGATGATCAGCACGCGCGCCGCCTGCAACTTCTGCTGGCCCGGACCGCCGACATCGCGCAGGACGATATGCCGCGCGTAGCGCTCCAGTTCTTCTGGGGAGAGTGCCATGAGAATTCCTAACCCAGCAGACGGCTGACGACCCTGGCGGTGTAGTCGACCATCGGAATGACGCGCGCATAGTTGACCCGCGTCGGGCCGATGACCCCCAGAACGCCGACGATGCGCTGTTCCTTGTCGCGGTAAGGCGAGACGATCAGCGAGGAACCGGAAAGCGAGAACAGCTTGTTCTCCGAACCGATGAAGATGCGAACCCCGTCGCCGCGCTCTGCCGCGCCCAGAAGCTGGATCAGTTCGCGCTTGCTTTCAAGATCATCGAAAAGCAGCCGTATCCGCTCCATGTCTTCTACCGTTGCGGCATCGAGCAGGTTGGAGCGTCCGCGCACGATCAGCGTGTCGTGGCGCCCGGTTTCGTTGCCTGCCCAGGTCGCAAGTCCCGTATCGACCAGCCGGCGGGTCAGTTCGTCGATCTCGGCCTGTCGCTGGTCCTGCAGTGCTTCCAGCGCCGACCGCGCCTCGGAAAGCGTGCGGCCGCGAATATGGGCGTTGAGATAATTGGACGCTTCGACGAGCGCGGAGGCCGGCAGGCCGTCGGGCAGATCGATGACACGGTTTTCCACCGTCCCGTCTTCCGCGACCAGCACCACGAGCGATTTCGAAGGCTCCAGGCGCACGAACTCGATGTGCTTCATGCGGGTGTCGGACTTGTGGGTCAGCACCACGCCGGCTCCGTGCGACAGGCCGGACAGCATCTGGCTCGCCTCGGTCAGCACCTGCTCCACGCCGCGCATGTCGCCCGACGCCTTGACGCGGGCCTCGATCGCCTCACGTTCGTCACGGGTGACGTCGCCGATCTCCAGCAGCGCATCGACGAAGAAGCGCAAGCCCAGGTCCGTCGGCAGACGGCCGGCGGAGGTGTGGGGTGAAAACAGCAGGCCGAGATGTTCCAGATCCGACATCACGTTGCGCACGGAGGCCGCCGACAGGCTGATCGGCAGGATGCGCGAGATGTTGCGCGAGCCTACCGGCTCGCCGGTTTCCAGATAGGTTTCCACGATGGAGCGAAAGATCTCGCGCGACCGGTCGTCGAGGTCGCGCAGGCCCCCGCCGGGGGTTTCGATCGACACGGCTGGCTTGCTCAAATCCCGCATTCGCTTCTCTCAACTTCCAATCGTTCCGGTCAAACCGCTTCGGCGCCGGATTGACGATATTTAGTCCCAAATGCCGACAAGTGGGCAAGGGCCCTTTACGTGGCTTGTCCGGCGCGGCTACAAGGCTCGCCAATGATCCAGGCTGACGCGGCCGTTCCCTTGCAACAGGCCCGGCCGAAACGGAGACTTTTCATGCGACCTTCCAAACGTGCCGCCGACGAACTCAGGCCCGTGACACTTGAACGCCGCGTCTCCAAACACGCGGAAGGTTCCTGCCTCGTCAAGTTCGGCGACACGCATGTCCTGTGCACGGCGAGCCTTGAAGAGCGCGTGCCGCCCTGGCTGCGCGGTCAGGCCCGCGGCTGGGTGACCGCCGAATACGGCATGCTGCCGCGCGCCACCGGCGAGCGCATGCGCCGCGAGGCCTCGGCCGGCAAGCAGTCCGGCCGCACCCAGGAAATCCAGCGCCTGATCGGCCGCTCGCTTCGCGCCGTCGTCGATCTGGAAGCGCTTGGCGAGCGCCAGATCTCTGTCGATTGCGACGTCCTGCAGGCCGATGGCGGCACCCGTACCGCCTCGATCACCGGCGCCTGGGTCGCGCTCAACGACTGCATCGAGTGGATGCGCGCCCGCGACATGGTGACGAAGCCGGTCCTGAAGGACCACGTCGCCGCCATTTCCTGCGGCATCTACGGCGGAACGCCCGTCCTCGATCTCGACTATCTGGAGGACAGCGACGCCGACACGGATGCGAATTTCGTCATGACCGGCGCCGGCGGCCTCGTCGAGATCCAGGGCACCGCCGAGGGTGCGCCGTTCTCCGTCGCCGAATTCAACCAGCTTCTGGAACTCGCCCAGGGCGGCATCTCCCGCCTTGTCGATCTTCAGAAGATGGCGATCCTTTGAGGCAATCGCAATGACCCGCACCCTCACGCCCGGCCGTCTCGTGCTCGCCAGTCACAATGCCGGCAAGCTCCGGGAGATCCGCGCGCTGGTGGAGCCCTTCGGCATGGAGGTGGTCTCGGCCGGCGAGCTCGGCCTGCCCGAGCCCGAGGAAACGGGCACCACCTTTGAGGCCAATGCCGAATTGAAGGCCCGCGCCTCCGCCACGGCAGCGAACCTGCCGGCCCTGGCGGATGACTCCGGGCTTTCGGTCGATGCGCTGGGCGGCGACCCGGGCATCTATTCCGCGCGCTGGGCGGGGCCGGACAAGGACTTCGCCATGGCCATGCGCAACGTGGAGGAAAAGCTCCAGCAGGCAGGGGCGACCAGCCCCGACAAGCGCACGGGCCGTTTCGTCTGCGCGCTGTGTCTCGCCTGGCCGGATGGTCATGTGGAGACGTTCCGTGGCGAAATTGTCGGCACAATGGTCTGGCCGCCGCGCGGGGGGCAGGGCTTCGGCTACGACCCCGTTTTCCTGCCGCAGGGCCATCAGCGCACCTTCGGCGAAATGAGCGCCGACGAAAAGCACGGCTGGAGTGCAGGCGAGGTCGACCCGCTGTCGCACCGCGCCCGTGCCTTCAAGCTTTTCGCCGACGCCTGCCTGGAGCCCGCACGCGCCACATGACGCAGGACCCGGGATTTGGGATCTACATCCACTGGCCGTTCTGCGCGGCCAAGTGCCCCTATTGCGACTTCAATTCCCACGTTCGCCACCAGGCGATCGACCAGGAACGCTTCGCAAGAGCGTTTGCGACCGAGCTTGCCCATTTCGCAAGCCAGACGCGCGGGCGCGAAGTCACATCGATCTTCTTCGGCGGCGGCACGCCGTCGCTGATGAAGCCTCAGACGGTGGAGGCGATCCTGGGCTCGGTGGCGAAGAACTGGACCCTGTCCGACACGGTCGAGATCTCGATGGAGGCGAACCCGTCGAGCGTGGAGGCCGAGCGTTTCCGTGGTTACCGCGCCGCGGGCGTCAACCGCGTTTCACTGGGCGTCCAGGCGTTGAATGACGAAGAACTGCGGTTTCTCGGCCGGCTGCACGATGTCGACACGGCGCTGCGCGCCATCGAGATGGCGCGCGAGACCTTTCCGCGACTGTCCTTCGACCTGATCTATGCCCGACCCGGCCAGTCGCCCGAAGCCTGGCGCGCCGAGCTTGAACGCGCCATCGCGCTCGCCGCCGATCATCTGTCGCTCTATCAGCTCACGATCGAGCATGACACGCCGTTCTTCAAGCTCCACGAGGCGGGCAAGCTCGTCGTGCCGGATCCGGATGCGGCCGCCGATCTCTACGAGGTCACGCTGTCGACCTGCGAGGCGCACGGCATGCCGGCCTACGAGATTTCCAACCACGCCGCACCCGGCGCCGAATGCCAGCACAATCTGGTCTACTGGCGCTATGGCGACTATGTCGGCGTCGGCCCCGGCGCGCATGGCCGGCTGACCGGCGGCAACGGCAAGCGCGCCACCGCCACCGAACTCTATCCCGAGACCTGGCTCCAGAAGGTGGAGGCGCAAGGTCACGGCATGATCGAGGACCAGGTGCTGACCATGGAAGAACAGGGCGACGAATACCTGATCATGGGTCTGAGGCTTGCCGAAGGCGTCGATCTCGCGCGCTACGAACGGCTGTCGGGCCGTCGCCTCGATCCGCGCCGTCTCGCCGATCTCGTCTCCCACGGCATGGTGGAGCGGATGGACGGCACGCGGGTGCGCGCGACACGGGACGGCTTCTTTGTGCTCGACGCGGTGGTGGCCGACCTCGCCGCCTGAGCCGCGATGCTTGATCCCGACATCTGCTATGCCAATTGCGCCATTACTTTTGCCACCTAAATAGGCAATTGCCCGATCCGGTGTCGCTTTCAGTTGCGTTGACCGTCGATCTCCTCTTAACATGTTGCATTGCAAAAATGACGAAGGGGACGTCGGCGATGAATCTTCATGACTTCATGCAGGTACCCTATTATCAGCTTTACGAGATGAACCACGCAGCGCTCAGTCCCATGCGCGCAGCCGTCGATGTCACCCGTCTCTATTTCAAGAACCCGCTCAATCCTGCCGCGCATACGCCTGTCGGACGCAACATCGCGGCGGGCTGCGAACTGTTCGAGCGTATCACGCGCCGCTACGGCAAACCCGGTTTCGGGTTCGAGTTCACCCGCGTCGGCGGCCTGAAGGTGCCGGTGCACGAAGAGATCGTCTGGCAGCGGCCCTTCTGCCGGATGATCCGCTTCCAGCGTGCCCTGGAAAAGCCGCGCAACGATCCCAAGCTGTTGATCGTCGCGCCCATGTCTGGCCACTACGCGACCCTGCTGCGCGGCACGGTGGAGGCCTTTCTGCCGACGCATGACGTCTATGTCACCGACTGGATAGATGCCCGCCAGGTCCCGCTTTCCGAAGGTCTTTTCGACCTCGACGACTATATCGACTACGTCATTTCGATGCTGCACCGGCTGGGCGGCGATACCCATGTGATGGCGGTGTGCCAGCCCGCCGTGCCGGTGCTCGCGGCTGTCTGCGTGATGGAGGCGGACGGCGATCCGTACGCCCCCAACACGATGACGCTGATGGGCGGGCCGATCGACACGCGCGAAAGCCCGACCGCCGTCAACGATCTGGCGGTGGCCAACGGTATCGACTGGTTCAAGCGCAACGTGATCATGCAGGTGCCTTTCCCGCTGCCGGGCTTCATGCGAGAGGTCTATCCCGGCTTTCTGCAACTTTCCGGCTTCATGAGCATGAACCTCGACCGGCACATGATCGCCCATCACGAGTTCTTCAATCATCTCGTCACCGGCGACGGCGACAACGCGGAAAAGCACCGCGAGTTCTACGACGAGTACATGGCGGTGATGGACCTGACCGCCGAGTTCTATCTCCAGACGGTGGAGACGGTCTTCATCGACCACGCCCTGCCGAAGGGCGAAATGATGCACCGCGACCGGCCGGTGGATCCTGCGGCCGTGCGAAACACCGCATTGCTCACCATCGAAGGCGAGAAGGACGACATATCCGGCATCGGCCAGACGCGCGCGGCGCACACGCTCTGCTGCAACATTCCCGATGACAGGCGCGCCCATTACATGCAGGAAGGCGTCGGCCACTATGGCGTCTTCAACGGCTCGCGCTTCCGCTCCGAGATCGCGCCGCGGATCGCCGATTTCATCCGCTCCAACCGCACGCCGGACAGGAACGTCTCCGCTTCGTCCCCGGCCCGTGTCGCCGTTTCCGCCGCCGCGTCGGGGCGATCGGGTGTCGTGCCAGCACCCAGGCCGGCCGCCCCACGCGCGGCCAAACCGGTCGCCGCCCGGCTTCAGGCTGTCCCGGCCGGCCTTGCTGCGATCACATTATCCGCACCGGAAGGCGCGCCGGACGATCTCAAACGCATCTCCGGCATCGGCCCGAAGCTGGCGATGGCTCTGAACGGGGCCGGGATCTATCATTTCAGGCAGATCGCGAGCCTCAGCGAGGCGCAACTCGTCGAACTCGACGAAAAGCTGACCTTGCGCGGCCGCGCCGAACGTGACGACTGGGTGGCGCAGGCGAAGGCGTTGACGTGAGAGACCTGCCCTGAGGCGGCGCAAAAGCGACCCGGAGACGCGCCACGGGCCGCTTTCGCACGTTCTTGAAACAACATCCCCTCGCCCCCAAGTCCATTCAGGGTTGGGCAATTGGGGAAGGTACGATGACACAGTGCGGACCTTTACGTCCGGCATGGACGCCGCTCACAATCACCTTGATGATCCTGGGCTTTGTCTTTTACTGGCCGCTGGGCCTCGCCATGATCGCCTACATCCTGTGGGGCGATCACCTGCACAAGGCTTTTGGCGGTGTGCGCGATGACTTTCGCGACGGCGTTCGCTCCATGCGAACGGAATTCGGGCGAACGGAATTCGGCATGGGCGGCGGACGCACCGGCAACGGCGCCTTCGACGAGTATCGCGATAGCGAGTTGGAGCGGCTGGAGGATGAGCGCCGGCGGCTTGACGAGATGCGCGCGGAATTCGACGATTTTCTCGCCAATCTGCGCCACGCCCGCGATCGCGAAGAATTCGACCAGTTCATGTCGAAACGCCGCAACAGGGGCGGAGCGGAGCCTTCCGCCGCCATGTGAATGCTGCGGACCTGGCGCCGTTGCACGCAGCAGAACGCGGGCCCCCACGGGTCCGCTTTCGCCATGTGGGCGCCCGTGACGGAGCGCGACACGTTTTTCGATGATCACGGCGATGGCGGGAGCCCTATTACCGGGCCTCGCGCCCGGCCGGCGGCTATACTTGGCGCTTGCGAATCGCCCCTGATTGCTTGCGGATCCGCCGATGCGTTTCTTTCGTCCAGGCTCTGACGCCCCGGATCACCTGATGCTCGAGATCGAGGGCCGCGCGGTCCGCGTCGACGTTCGGCGCAACGCGCGTGCGCGACGCTACACGTTGCGGCTTCCCGCTTCCGGCGGCGACCCCGTTCTGACGATCCCCGAGCGCGGCACCTTCAGGACCGCGCGCACCTTCGCCGAGGATCATCGCGGCTGGCTGGCCGAGCGAATGAGGAAGATGCCGGCCATCCAGCCCTTTTGTGCCGGTGCCACGGTGCCGCTGCGCGGCATTCCCCACCTCATCGAGCACCGCCCGGCGACGCGCGGCACGGTCACGCAACTGGCGGCGGTGGACGGCCCCTGCCTCGTGGTTTCCGGCCAGGAGCCGCATATTGCGCGCAGGCTGACGGATTTTCTGAAAAAGGAGGCGCGGGCGGACCTCACGCAGGCCGTGGAGCGCCACGCCGCGGCGCTGAACCGGGATTTTCCGCGCGCGCGCCGGCCGACCGGCATCTCCATCCGCGACACGCGCTCGCGCTGGGGCTCATGCACGGCGAAGGGCAAGCTCAATTTCTCCTGGCGGCTGGTTCTGGCGCCGGCCTTTGTGCTCGACTACGTCGCCGCTCACGAGGTGGCACACCTCGTCGAGATGAACCATTCCGCCCGCTTCTGGGCGGTGACGGAGGGTCTCTTCGCGGAAACGGAAAAGGCGCGCGAATGGCTCAGGCGCTACGGCAGCGAGTTGCACAGCTACGGCTGAGGACGCGTGACGCTCAGAACGGACTGCCGCCGGGCATGGTCTTCCATGCGGCTACGACGAGAAGCGCGATCAGGGCGACAAGCGCGACCTGACGCATCGAACGGCCGATCGGGCGGCGCTGCTTTGGCAGGGAATGATCGGACACGGAAGAAAAGCGCTTCTTCAGCCTGGCGGCGCGTTCCTCACGCGTCTTTCCCTCTACGCCCTTGCCCTTGTAGACCTGCCATCCTTCCGGCACATCGGTCATCGCGCTACTCCGTGACACGTTCCTGCGGCGCGGGCCGGCCGGAGCCGATCTCCATACCCGTCATTTCGCTATGTAGGAACGATTTGCGGCGATGGCGTGTCATCGTCCGGGGCGGGCGCGGCCCTCAGTGCGCCTCGTCCCAGTTCTGCGCGGCGCGGGCGTCGACCTGTAGCGGAACGCGTAGCGACAGCGCGGGCGAGGGCGCGTCCTCCATGGTGCGGGCGACCAGCGGGATGGTGGCGTCCACCTCCTCGTCCGGCACCTCGAAGATCAGTTCGTCGTGCACCTGAAGCAGCATCTTCGCCGAGAGCTTCGAGGCGGCCAGCGTGTCCTCCATGCGCACCATGGCGCGGCGGATGATGTCGGCGGCGGAGCCTTGTATCGGCGCGTTGATGGCCGCACGCTCGTAGAACTGACGCATGTTCGGGTTCTTGGTGTTGACGTCCGGGTAGTGCGCCTTGCGGCCGAAGATCGTCGTCACATAGCCGTTGGCGTGAACCTGGCGCTTCATCTCTTCCATGTAGTCGCGGATGCCGGGGAAGCGCTCGAAATAGGTCTTGATGTAGTCGCCCGCCTCGCCGCGCGAGATGCCCAGCTGGTTGGCGAGCCCGAAGGCGGAAATGCCGTAGATGATGCCGAAATTGATGGCCTTGGCGCGACGGCGCACCATCGGATCCATGTCCTTGACCGGCACGTTGAAGATTTCAGAGGCCGTCATCGCGTGGATGTCGAGCCCGTCGGCGAACGCCTTCACCAGCTGCGGGATCTCGGCCATGTGGGCGAGCACGCGCAGCTCGATCTGGGAGTAGTCGGCCGACAGCAGCTTGGATCCTTCCGCCGCCACGAATGCCTTGCGGATCTTGCGGCCGGCCTCGGTGCGCACCGGAATGTTCTGCAGGTTCGGCTCCGACGAGGACAGCCGCCCCGTCGTGGTCGAGGCAAGCGAATAGGAGGTGTGGACGCGGCCGGTCTCCCGGTTGATATGGTCCGGCAGGGCGTCCGTGTAGGTGGAGCGCAGCTTGGTGAGCTGGCGCCATTCCACGATCTTGACCGGCAACGGATGGCCCTCGGCCGCCAGATCCTCCAGTACGGAGACGGAGGTGGACCAGGCGCCGGTCTTGGTCTTCTTGCCGCCGGGCAGGCCCAGGCGGCCGAACAACAGGTCGCCGAGCTGCTTGGGCGAGCCGATGTTGAAGGTCTCGCCCGCCATCTCGTGGATTTCCGCCTCGAGCGCCGCCGCGCCTTGCGCGAGTTCGCCTGAAAGGCGCGACAGCATCTGCCGGTCGACATGGATGCCGCGCATTTCCATGCGCGAGAGAACCGGCACCATCGGGCGCTCCAGCGTCTCGTAGACGGTGGTCATGGTCTCGCCCGGCAGCCGGCATTTCAGCACCTGCCAGAGCCTGAGCGTGACGTCGGCATCCTCGGCTGCGTAGGAGCAGGCCCTGTCGAGCGCGATCTTGTCGAAGGTGACGGCCGACTTGCCCTTGCCGCAGACGTCCTCGTACTTGATCGGCGTGTGGCCGAGCCAGCGCTCCGACAGCGCGTCCATGCCGTTGCCGCCCTGCAACCCCGCATCGAGCGTGTAGGAGAGCAGCATCGTGTCGTCATAGGGCGCGACCTCGATACCGAGGCGCTTCAGGATCACCCAGTCGTACTTGAGGTTCTGCGCGATCTTGAGGACGGCTGCGTCCTCCAGCAGGGGTTTGAGGAGGTCAATCGCTTCCTTCAGCGGGATCTGGCCTTCCAGAAGCCCGCCGCCGCCCAGCAGATCGCCCTCGCCGTCGCGGTGGCCGAGCGGAATGTAGCAGGCCTTGCCCGGCGCGGTGGAAAGCGAAACGCCGACGAGTTCGGCCTCCATCGGATCGAGCGAGGTGGTCTCGGTATCGACCGCGACGAAGCCGGTCTCGAACGCGTCCTCGATCCAGGCCTTCAGGCGGGCCACATCGCGCACGCATTCATAGGCCGAGGCGTCGAGCGGGATCGCCCGGATCTCGGCCGCGCGTGCCTCCGCGAGTGCAGCGGGACCGGCGCCGGAGGCGGGGGAGGCTACGGATTTTTCGGAGCTGCCGGAGGGCGCCGCCGTTTCCGGCGCGTCCCAGCCCTTGATAGCGAGGTCGGCGGCCTCGACCGTGCCGGCGTCCTTGCCGGCCGTCTCCGCCACGCGGCGCGTCAGCGTGGTGAATTCCATCGCCTTCAGGAAGGCCAGCGCCTTCTCGCCGTCGAGCTTGCGCACGGCGGCATCGGCGAGCGGCACGTCCACCGGCGTGTTGCAGTCGAGCTCGACCAGCCGGCGGGAAATGCGCGCCTGATCGGCGAATTCGATCAGGTTTTCGCGGCGCTTGGTCTGCTTGATCTCGGAGGCGCGCGAAAGCAGCGTTTCCAGATCGCCGTATTCGTTGATGAGCTGGGCCGCGGTCTTGACGCCGATGCCGGGAACGCCCGGCACGTTGTCGACGCTGTCGCCGGCGAGCGACTGCACGTCCACCACCTTGTCGGGCGCGACGCCGAACTTTTCGAAGACCTCGGGCTCGGCGATGCGCTTGTTCTTCATCGTGTCCAGCATGATCACATGCGGACCGACGAGCTGCATCAGGTCCTTGTCGGAAGAGATGATGGTGACATCGGCGCCCGCCTCCACCGCCTGGCAGGCATAGGTGGCGATGATGTCGTCGGCCTCATAGCCCGGCTGCTCGATCGAGGCGACGTTGAAGGCGCGCACGGCATCGCGGATGATGCCGAACTGCGGGATCAGATCTTCCGGCGGCTCCGGCCGCTGGGCCTTGTACTGGTCGTAGATCTCGTTTCGGAAGGTCTTGGCGGAATGATCGAAGATCACCGCTATATGGGTCGGCGTGACGCCGGCGGCCGTCTCGTCCGCCTCCTGCAGAAGCTTCCACAACATGTTGCAGAAGCCCGCGACGGCGCCCACCGGCAGCCCGTCGGACTTGCGCGTGAGCGGGGGCAGCGCGTGATAGGCGCGGAAGATGTAGGACGAGCCATCGACCAGAAAGACGTGATCGCCGGCCTTGAGGGAAGGTGAGGATTCGCTGGACATGGGCGGATCATGCCCATGCCGCACGCCCATGGAAAGGGCGAAGTCGGGGCCGCGCGGTTTTTCACTCCGATGAGGGGCGTGCCTTGCCTACTCCGCCGGCTGCAAGGCCGGTTTCGGCGCACGGAGATGGGCCCAGGCCGGGCGCCGGAAGAGGAACGCCAGGCGGGTGTTGTGCACCAGGAGGAAGAAGACGACAGGGCCGAGGACGCCGGCCGCCGTGACCATCAGCGAGATCGTGCCGAGATCGAGGAAGGGGGCGAATTTCAGCAGCAGCGCCCGCGAGACGCCCATCGGCAGGAAGAACGCCAGGTAGATGACGATCGAGTTCTGGCCGAAGAAGCGCAAGACCTCCGCGCGATGGAGGAGCGACAGCAGCGCGGAGACGAGAATGACCGCGCAGGCGCCCGCCGCCCCCAGAGCCAGCGACACGACCGGATAAAGCGAAAGGCCGGCCGCCACGACGGCGCCGTTGACGAGGCCCCAGGCGAGAAGGCCGGAAAGCGCTTTCGGCACGTTCGCCATCGCCCAGGCGGCGAGGCGGAAGATGTGCGGGGCGGCGACATAGCCGGTGTAGAAATAGACGAAGCGGGCGGCGAATTCGTCGATCAGCACCGCGCCGGTGGGAAACGGCGACAGGCCGGCCGAGGCGCCGGCGGCGTGGACGATCTCCAGCGCAACGCCGAGGCCCAGCATGATCTGCCAGGGAATGCGGGCCGCGCGCGCGGCCTTGGCGACGACGAAGAAGATCGGCAGCATGTAGATGAACCACAGCGTGCCGAAGGGCTGCACGAAGGCCGCCAGATAGGCCAGGCCCGCGCCCTGCCAGCCCAGCTCAGCCGCGAAGACCGGCGCCTTCAGCGCGAACTGGATCGTCACCCACAAGACGTAGAAGTAGGCGAAGTGGACGACCTTGCGGTCGAGATAGGTGCGCCAGTCGCGGTCGATGACATTGGCGAGGAAGAGCCCGGAGATCATGAAGAAGTCGGGCATGCGGAAGGGGCGGCAGAATTCCACCACGTGGCCCATCCAGCCGGTGGCCTCGGCGGCCTTCTCCACGCCGAGCGTGGAATGCATCATCACCACCGCGACGATGCAGAAGCCCTTCGCATAGTCGACCCAGTCGATCCGTGCAGACGTCATGACCTCATCACCCCTTAGAGCGGGAGCGCGAAGCTGCGCAAGACCGCCAATCGAGGCTGGAACATAAGGCGATCTTCTGTGAAAGTCGCCTGACGGCAGCCTGAATCGGTTGCATTTTAGGTGTTAAACTTAATGCCGCCATCCGCCAACCCGACAGGCACTTGGGTTTTAGTTCAAGCGTTTGTTGTTCCACGGTGTTTCCGGGTTTCCCGGCTTCCGGCTCCATTCTTCCTCATCGAGGTCGACTACCGGATCGCGCGGACTCGCCGTCTGCGCGCCGCCACGGGCCATGTCGATCACGACAACGTGACGCGCGATGAAGCGCCAGAGCGCGGAACGCACGGCGGGAACGAAGAGCAGAAAGCCGATCGTGTCGGTGACGAAGCCAGGGGTGAGCAGCAGCACGCCGGCGACAAGGATCATCGCGCCGTGGCCGAGCTCGGCGCCCGGTATGCGCCCGGCATCCATCTCCGCGCGAATGCGGGTGAGCAGCGAGAAGCCCTGATAGCGCAGGAGCGCGGTACCGATGACGGCGGTGACGAAGATCATCGCCAGTGTCGGGAAGACGCCGATGAGGCTGCCGACCTGAATGAAGACGGTAATCTCGAGGATCGGAATCCCGAGAAGGGCGATGGGTAAAAGCAGTCCGGGTCTCATCGTGCCTCGCAAGTGTTCGCGGCTTACATAGGTGTCAAAGCGCCGGGATGCCAGCGGCAGATGCGCGCGATAGCCGGAGAAACGCTTGCCTTGGGAAATAGTATGCGAAATTTCCCGACGGTTTCGCCCACGTTTTTGCGGCAATCGGCATACGGGGCTTGTGCTGGGCGTTGGATGCTGGTTCAAGGTGACTTACATAAAGAGGATAGCGGTGACGGACTTTCCGACCCTGCCCTGGTGTTGACGCCCGGAACTTGACCGTGCGGTGTCAGGGAATTGTCTGGGTATGGCCGGAAGGCGACGTCGCCACCCGAAGACAGCACAGCCGGTAGCGGGACATGAGTGGTTTTCTCGACGTCTACAGCATCATCTTTCTCGTACTGGCCGTCGTGATCCTGTTCAAATTGCGCAGCGTCCTTGGCCGGCGTACGGGCAGCGAACGTCCACCCTTCGACCCCTATTCGCAGGCCCCGCGCCAGAAAGGCGAAGGCACGCAGGATACAGGCGAACAGGGCGACACGAACGACAATGTCGTCTCGCTGCCCTCGCGCACCGAAGAAGATGACGAGGCCGGCAAGACTTCGCTCGACCGGCGGCTCGAAAAGGTCGCGCCGGCTGGCAGTGCCCTCAACGAGGCGCTGCGGGCGATCATTTCCTCCGACGGATCCTTCGATCCGCGCAGTTTCGTCGAAGGCGCCAAATCCGCATACGAGATGGTCGTCACGGCCTTTGCCGCGGGCGACCGCAAAACCTTGAAGAACCTGCTGTCGAAAGAGGTCTATGACGGCTTCGTCGCCGCCATCGCCGATCGTGAATCGCGCAAGGAAGCCGTGGCCTTCACCTTCGTCGGCATCGACAAGGCGGAGATCGTCGAGGCGACGCTGAAGAAGAGCGTCGCGCAAGTGACGGTGCGCTTCCGTTCCAAGATCATCTCGGCCACGCGCAACGAGGACGGGGCGATCATCGAAGGCGACCCGAACCAGGTCGTGGATGTCACCGATATCTGGACATTCTCGCGCGACGTGACCCAACGCGATCCGAACTGGAAGCTGGTGGCGACCGAAACGGCGGACTGACATGGCGAGGAACGCGCGGCGGCGGGCGGGCGATCCGCCGCCTTGTCCGATGCGCCGGAAGACGCAGACGTCTGCCGCGCGCGCGGGCCTGCTGGCCGCGCTCCCGATCCTGACGCTGAGCCTGGCCGCTGGCCCGCTTGCCTCGCAGGCCATGGCGCGCGCCAGCGCAACGCAGACGAGCGAGGCTGCGACGGTGACCCCTCCCGAAAACGGCGCCTCACACGCCTTCGATGCCGATGTGGCGCCGGTTCGCATCGCGGCAGCCGGCACGAAGGCAACGGCCGGTGCGGGCGCCGTCTACCATCCCTCCGTTGAGGCCGTTTCCTTTTCCGATTTGTCGGGATGGCGTGAGGATGATCCGTCGGCCGCCCTTTCCGCCTTCCTCAAGGGATGTCGTGCCCCGCATGCGCGCGCCGGAGCGCTCGGAATTTCCGGCGGCGATCTCGCATCGCTTTGCGTCAAGGCGGAAGCCGCCCGGGGCTCGCGGTCAGTTGCGCGGGCTTTTTTCGAGCGCGAGTTCGTCGCCGTGCGCATCGTCGAGCCCGGTTTCGTCACCGGTTATTTCGAACCGGCGATCCCTGGCAGCCGCATGCGGACGTCGCGCTTTACCGTTCCACTCTACCGAAAGCCCGACGATCTGGTGAAGATCACGGCTTCGCAACGCCGTGCCGCGCGCAAGGTCGGGCTCGGCGAGGAATATGCCTTTGCGAGGCGCACCGGCGACGGCGGGCTTGCCGAATATCCCGACCGTGCCGCGATCGCGGCCGGCGCGCTTGCCGGACGCGGCCTCGAAATCGCCTGGGTGGCCGATCCGCTCGATGCCTTCTTCATTCACATCCAGGGATCTGCGCGGCTGAAGCTTGCCGACGGTTCCCTTCTGCGGCTCGCCTATGCGGCCAAGAGCGGCCAGCCCTACACCGCCATCGGCCGGGTCCTGATCGAGCGCGGCGAGATCGCGCGTGAGGACATGACCATGGCCACCTTGCGCGCCTGGATGGAGGCGCACCGCGAGGAGGCGCGCGCGCTGATCGAGCATAATCGCTCCTACATCTTTTTCCGCGAGGTGGAGGCGGGTGAGGACGAAGGCCCGGTGGGGGCCGCAGGTGTGCCCCTGACGGCGGGCCGCTCGCTTGCGGTCGATCGCACGTTGCATGCTTTCGGAACGCCCGTTTTTATCGAAGCGGACCTGCCGAAGTCGGCAGGCGGTCGGTTCCGTCGCCTGATGATCGCGCAGGATACGGGCTCGGCCATCGTCGGCCCTGCGCGCGGCGACATTTTCGTGGGCACCGGCGAGGATGCCGGCCATACCGCCGGCGAGATCAAGCATTCCGCCCGCTTCACGCTGCTGGCGCCGCGTGGCTCCCGGCTTGCGGAGGCCGCACGGCACGGAGCAAAACCGTGAGCAGCCGTGGCGGCGGTCGGCGCGGTCGGCCCCTGAGCCCGGAGGAAAAGAGCCTCTGGCGTCAGGTGGTCAGAACGCTGGAGCCGCTGCCCGGCCGGAGCCTTCCTTCCGAAGAGCCCGAAAAACCGGCGGACCCGCGTGAGGAAAAGCCGGCTCCCGCGCGCAAGCCGATGCAGACCGCCGCCGCCGCCCTGCGTCCGCCGCCCTCGTTGCCCGCGCTTGCGCCCCTCGACCGCCGCATGCGGCAGAAGGTGGCGCGCGGCAAGGCCGATATCGATGCGCGCATCGATCTGCACGGCATGACCCAGGACCAGGCGCATAGCCGGCTTCGCCGTTTCCTCGCCGCCGCGCAAGGCGACGGCCTGCGGCTGGTGCTGGTGATCACCGGCAAGGGCGGGCGATCCGGGTCGGGCGAAGGCGTGTTGCGGCGCATGGTGCCGCTGTGGCTGGAACGGCCGGAATGCCGGCGGCTGGTGATCGGATTCGAGGAGGCCCATGCGGGGCACGGCGGGGCTGGCGCGCTTTATGTTCGCATCCGCCGGGCGGGCAAGGGGGGCTGGCGATGAGGGAGCGAGGCCAATGACGCCGTTCGGTGCGAAGCTGCGCGAGATGCGTCGCAAGCGCGGTATCACGCTGAAGGAGATGGCGACGACCCTGCAGGTCTCCAGCGCGTATCTCTCCGCGCTCGAGCATGGCCGTCGCGGTCGGCCGACCTGGTTCATGGTCCACCGCATCATCACGTTCTTCAACGTGATCTGGGACGAGGCGGAGGAGCTGCAACGTCTGGCCGAAGTGTCCGATCCGCGCATCACCGTGGACACGGCCGGTCTCGAACCGGAAGCCACGGAGCTTGCCAACCTGCTGTCGACCAAGATCGGCGGCCTGTCGAAGGAATCGCTGCTCCACCTCATCCACCAGCTTCGCGTGGTCGCGGCCCGGGACGGCATCTGAAGCTCAGCGGCAGGCGGCCGCGATGGTCTCCTTCACGTCGTGCAGGTTGGCGAAGATCCGCCATTCCTCGTGGGTCATGTCGATCTCCTCGCCGCGGTAGGGAACCAGTCCGACGCTGATGCCGGCATTGTGTCCGGCCATGCCATCGCTCCCGGGGGAATCGCCGATGATCCAGACCCGTTCGTCCGGCATGTGCGAAACGTCGTCATTCGACAGAAGCCGCAGCACTTCACGGATGCCCGCCGGGTCGGGTTTGCTGGCGATCCGGCCCGGCAAGATGCCGAGCGTCAGCGGCACGCGCAGCCCCACGCGCTCGCAATTGACCCGCACGAGATCGCGCAGATACGCATCCTCGCTGTTGGAGTGAATGGCGTGCGCAATGCCCTGCTGGTCCAGAAAGCTCAGAAGCTCCGTCGCTCCGGGAAGGAATTCGACCGGAATCCCGCCCTTGCGGGTGTATTCCTCGAAAAGAACCACCGCCTTGGCGGCCAGCGCCTGTGAGCCGAGCAGCCGCGCGAAGAAGGCGACATCGCTTTCGCCCGGCAGCGATTGATGGTCGCCCACGGCATCCACCCCGTCCTCGCGCCGGATCCGCTCGAACACCGCCGCATCGACGCGCGCGAAATAGGCCGTGCCGTCGATCAGCGTGTTGTCCCAGTCGAGAATGATGACGGCGGGCTTTTCCTTCATCGGGTTCGCGCTCTCCCTCTTGTCGTTTCAGTGCCGCTCGCCGCCACCGCCACCGTCGCCGTCAACGGGACGAGCGCGCAGGATCGGGGGGCGTCGACGGACCGTAACGGCATTCTGGGCGAAGACGCCCTCGCCCATGGCCTCGCGCCGCGCCCGCACCCGGGCGGCCAGATTCTCGTGCTCGGATCCATGCACGTCGAAGAAGGAATCCATCGGATCGAGTGGGTCGATGCAGGTGCGGTCGACGGAGGCATGATGCAATGGATCGCCTTCCAGCAGGATCGAATAGGCCGACTTGTCGATTGGAAACACCGCGCAGCGCAGGCCCGGTACGTCCTCCTCCACCACGATGGAATTGTCGACCGGGCGTTGCAGGATCGCTTCCATCGCATCCCGGCTTTCCCACGCAAGGCTCGAATTGGAGATGATCGCCGTCCCCACGTCGATGCTGTTGGTCGGCGCGCCGTACGGCTGGCCGGGTGCCAGTTTCAGCATATGCACGCCTTCGAACTCGGCCGTGCAGGTCTCCATGAAGCTGTCGAGTTCACCGCTCCGGCCGCAAGCCCGGGCGATTTCGGCCACCGCTTCGCCAATCACCAGATGCGGCCGGTTGTGTCGGTCGGGCCAGATGTTGAAACCGTAATCCACCCAGTTGGTGAGCTGCGTGAGCGAGGTGACGCGGCCCGGCACCTCCCACGGGATCAATCTGTCCGGCACGTTGAAAACCCGGCACGCCTCGTCTGCCTTGGCGACGCCGATGCGCACCAGCCGGTCCTTGAGCGCCGACCGGTCGACGCCATGCTCCACGATGGCGACATGGGTACCGTCGGCGCGCTGGTACTGGATCGTTCTCAAATCCATCGCGCTGATGCCGGCGACATTCTCCACCTCGTAGTCCTCGTGGTCGACATGCGCGGTGACGACGCCGTGCGCGCGTGCTTGTTTCAGCCAGTCGCCGTCGTTGGAGGCGGTGAAAACCTTGGCGCCGTAGCGTATCAGCAAATCGGCCATGCGCAGTCGTTCTGCTACGAGCCGTTCACGGTCGTGCCCGCGCAGGCGCGAGCGTCCGATCACCAACCCAGCGTCGCGCAGAACCCGTTTCAGTTCCGCTCCGGAGACGATGTGTCCGTAACCCGGGTGGCAGGGTTCACGCCTGAACAGGGCGTTCACGGGTGCGAGGTCTTCCAGATAGTGCGTCGGGCCGTAATATCTGGGTGGCGGCGGAATGAAGATGTGCTGGTAGAGGGGAAAGGTGTGTGCGTCGGACCGGTTGCGAGCAAGCGGCGCGCAGCGGTACTTGTTCATGCCGAGCCGGATGATCCGGCACGCGTCGCGGCTGTTGCCCCACCCGTCGAAAACGATCTCGTCGCCCGGGCGGTAGCGCGCGAGAAAGGCGTTCACGGCCGCGGCGAGCGGCATGGCCTGCCCGTCTCCGGTCTCGATCGGCGGCAGGTCACCGATCTCGCGGATATGCGCATGTTCCCTTGTGTCGGGCACGGCGATGACCTTGTCGTCGTTCGTTTCCCACCCGTCGATCGCGATGAAGACGCCGATGGGACGCACCCGGACCTGTTCGGCCGGCGCGCGGTCGCTGTCATCCAGAACCAGCAGGACGTCCAGCGCCTCGCCTTCGTCGCTGAAAGTTTGCGGAATGGCGCCGTAGTGCCAGTGGATCGGGACCGGCGGGTCGATCTCGCCGGCATTGAGAAGCGTGCCATCGGCGAGGTCCACCTCCAGCTTCCGCGACATTGCCCGGGTCTTCGGGATCTCGATGACCATTTCAAATATATCCGGGGCCCGATCCCCGATCGAAAAGGCATGCTCCATCATGGCTTTGGTCCGCCCGTGTCGGATCAGTCCGGCCTGAAAACGGTTGCCGGATGGCACCGCGAACGGCGCCGGGAAGAACAATTTCGACGTTTGAAACAGGCAGTGAGTCTGCCCGGAAAATCGCCCGCCGCAAAGCGGTGAATTCCCCTGGTGGAGCTGTGATCGGCAAAAATTGTCAGCAAGCGGAAGTCGCCGATGGGGAACTAAAGCAATTGTCACGGTGTTGAGCGTTCAGTCAGATGTTCCGGGAAAAATTTCATGAATTCTACAAGTTATCGTCACGCCACACACTCCGTAACAACAGACATCCCTGCTCGCATGGACCGTTTGCCATGGTCGAGGCTGCACTGGGCCATATTACTGGCGCTGGGAGTGACCTGGGTGCTTGATGGTCTTGAAGTCACCTTGAAAGGTGCGGTTTCCAGTGTCCTTCAGGAACCGGAAAGTCTTGGCTTTACCAGTTCCCAAATCGGCATGATCGCGTCCTTCTATATCGCCGGCGCGGTGGTCGGCGCACTGATCTTCGGGTATCTGACGGACCGTTTCGGCCGCCGCATCTTCTTTTTCGTTACGCTCGGGGTTTATCTGGTCGGCGCGATGCTTACGGCGTTTTCCTGGGACCTGACGAGTTTCATTGTGTTCCGCTTCATCACGGGGCTGGGCATCGGCGGGGAATATGCGGCGATCAACTCCACGATCGACGAGATGATGCCGGCGCGCGTGCGTGGCCAGACAGCTTTGGCGGTCAATGGATCCTACTGGGCAGGTGCTGCTCTCGGGTCGCTTTCCACGATCGTATTGCTCGACACGGCCTACTTCTCTGTCGATGTCGGCTGGCGCATTGGTTTCTTCGTGGGTGCAGCGCTCGGCGTCATCGTGCTCTTCATGCGGCGCCATTTGCCCGAAGGCCCACGCTGGCTCGTCACGCACGACCGTCTGGACGAGGCGGAAAAGGTAATGCGCGGGCTCGAGGACCGCGTGAGCCGCGAGACGGGTGAGGAGCTGTCGGACATTGACGCCGACGACCGCATCAAGATCCATCCGCAGCGCTCGTTTTCACTTGCCGCCATTTTGAAGGCGATGTTCCGCACGCATCTCAAGCGATCGCTTCTGGCCCTCACGCTGATGGCGTCGCAAGCCTTCCTCTACAACGCGATCTTCTTCACCTACGCGCTGGTATTGTCGAACTTCTTCGATGTTCCTTCGGGCCAGACAGGTCTTTATCTGCTGCCCTTCGCCATCGGTAATTTCCTCGGCGCGCTGTTGCTCGGCCGGTTGTTCGATACGTTTGGCCGGCGTGTCATGATCGGAGGCACCTACACGATCTCGGCACTCATCCTGTTGGTCACCGGCTACATGTTCGCGCAAGGAATGCTCGGAGCCATAACGTTGACGATCTTGTGGTCCGTGATCTTCTTCTTCGCCTCCGCTGCCGCCAGCTCCGCCTATCTCACGGTAAGCGAGATCTTTCCGCTGGAAACCCGCGCGCTGGCCATCGCGCTGTTCTATTCGATCGGAACCGCGACCGGCGGTATCCTCTCGCCGTGGATCTTCGGCATGCTGATCGATACAGGCTCGGCCTGGAATGTCTTCTACGGATATGCGTTTGCCGCCACAGTGATGATCGCGGCTGCGCTCTGCGAGGCATTCATTGGCATCGATGCCGAGCAGGCCTCGCTGGAAAGCGTGGCAAGCCCGCTTTCCAGCGCGGAAAACGCCTGAGGCGGGAGAGTGTGGCGGCGCGACACGGAACACATGTGCGACACGCCACCTTCCGCATGCGCTCCTACGGCAAGACGGCCAGCGGAGCGGTGCCGTAGGTGGTGGCGGTTTCCTGCAAGAGCGCGATATCCTCGTCCGCAAAGGGAATGCCTTCGCGGCGGTAGGTCTCCTCGCAGCGCGCGCCGCGTTCGCCCGGCATCAGCACCTCATCGAAGCCTTCGGCACGCGGCTGGTCATGCACCGTGCGCACGAGCGTCTCCATCCGGGTCTGGAATTCTTCGCTGCTCATGAAGAGGCCCGGCTTCATCGCCAGGAAGAAATGGCCGACGTCCTGTGGTCCGGCGCCGCCATAAAGATCGCCGACGCCGCCGGCAAATCCGGCCCCCGCGAAGACGCCGCTCATCACGTCCATGAGCATGGCGAGGCCCGATCCCTTCGGCCCGCCCATCGGCAGCACCACGCCCTCGAAAGCGGCCTTGGGATCCGTCGTCGGCCGGCCTTCGCTGTCGAGCGCGAGGCCCGGTGCCAGCGGCTTGCCGTGGCGCATCGCCCGGCGGATGGCGCCGCGCGTGGTGATCGCCGGCGAAAAATCGACCACGAAGGGCGTCTTCCCGCCCGCAGGCGCACCGGCCGCGAAGGGCGATGTTCCAAGTAGCGCCGCCCGCCCGCCCCATGCCGGCATGGCGGCCGGCGCATTGGAAAAGGCGAACGAGATGTAGCCCGCTTCCGCGGCCTGCAGGATATAGGCGGCGGCCATGCCGTAATGGTTGGAGTGGTTCGCCGCCACCATGCCGATGCCGAACGTCTCGGCCATCTTCATGGCCTCGTTCATCGCCCGCGTCGCCGTCACGAAACCCAGCGCGTTGTCGCCGTCCAGATGGCCGACGACAGGCGTCGGTTTCGTCAGTGTCATGTTGGGCCGGGCATTGATGAGACCGCCGCTCAGCCGCTCCATGTAGACCTGCATGCGGGTGATGCCGTGGGTGTTGACCCCGCGCAGGTCCGCCCGCACCAAGGAGGCGGCGACCGTCGCCGCGTCATCGGCGGGCAGTCCGGCATGGCGCAGGAGATCGACACAATAGTCGGCGGCGGCAAGTGGCGTCACGCGCCGGCTGGTCTGGCTCATTGGGGGTCCTTCGCGCGGCCCGTCCGCGTTCGCTGTCAATGATGGCCGCAGCCATGCGACCGGTTGTTCACTAGGTGCTATTTAGCGGAGGAGCGTGAACGAAAACAATACCGTGCGCTCTGGCAAAGGGATCTCCGGCATGCCTGCCCAACGGCCTGACGTGTGCGGCGCTTTGGAGCGGGCGGTTGCGATCGGGCTACGTTTCCTGCTCTATCCAGCTGCGGATCAGCCAGTGGGCGATGGAGATCGGCGGAGGTACGACAAGGCCGTCGCGGTGCCGCCCGGCCAGCATCTCACGCACCTCCTCGCGGCCAAACCAGCGGCAATCCTCCAGTTCGTCGTCGCCCAGGTTGATCTCGCGGCTTTCCGCCACGCCGAAGCAGCCCAGCATCAGCGAAGCTGGAAACGGCCAGGGCTGGTTCTTTACGAAGCTGACATCGCCCACGCGTATTCCCGCTTCCTCCATCACCTCGCGCCGGACCGCCTGCTCGATCGTCTCGCCCGGCTCCATGAAGCCGGCGAGCGTGGTGTAGACGCCTTCGGCCAGCCGGTGCGGTCTTCCCATCAGGGCCTTGTCGCCGTCCGCGATGAGCATGATGACGACAGGATCCGTGCGCGGAAAATGCGTCGTCGAGCAGGACGGGCAATCGCGCCTGTAGCCGGCCTGCGCCATCCGTGTCTTGTGTCCGCAGCGTGAGCAGAACCCATGGCTCTCGTGCCAGTGGCAAAGGGAACGGGCCTGGGCCAGAAGGCCCAGATCGCCGGCCGGCAGCGTCGCCTGAAGCGCCAGAGAGCGCATGTCGATGAGCTTCAGCGCTGATTTGCTCGCGGCTTCGATATCCGCCTCGATCTCTTCCGCCGCCGCGCGCACGCGCGCGCAGAAGACGGGACGCGCCCCGCGCTCGGGCTTTTCCACGCCGAGAAGGGCGATCTCGTCGGCGGCAATGCCGAGGTTTTCCGCAAGCGCGCGCGGATGGCGGATCGATAGTGCGTTGCCGCGTATGCGGACCACCGGCCTGTCGCCGGAGATCAGAATGTAGGCGGCATCGGGTCGGTTCTGTTGTTCGCTGAGCCAGGGGGCGTCATCGCGGCGAAGCGCGGCGCGATCGAGTGAATTGTCGCAGTAGGCGGGGTCGCGAAAGGCGGGCAGAAGATCGTCGGGCATGGGGGCGGGCGCTCCGGTTGAGAGCCGGGCCGGCGGCCGAAACGGGTCGACCGCCGCCTCAAAGCTGGCGTCGGCACGCTACCGCGTTCGAAGGCCGAGGCAAAGAGGTTGAAACATGCGCCGGCGCACGCGTGGCGACAGACTGGCGCGAACCGCGCGAGGTAGCCGTGAGCGAGGAAAACGGAAATGTCTCAGGCGGCCGGTTCGCTCACCGTTATCGGCACGACGGGTTCGTCCTCGGCGACGGCGGAGGCTTCGGAATCGATCTCGTCATCGAGGTCGGCATCCTTGCCGGCGGTGGCCACGAGGTTGCGTTCCACCGCGCGCAGCAGCTTGCGCAAACGCTTGCGGTCCTTGTCATCGAGACCCGTGAGCGCTTCCCTTTCCAGCCGCTTCCAGGCTCGGTCGATCAGCTCGACCCGTTCGCGGCCCTCTTCGGTGAGATAGACACGGGCAAGCCGGCCATCGGTATCGGCGGCACGCCGGGTCAGCAGACCCTGCGCGGACATGCGGGTGACCATCTTGGTCACGGTGGGCGGTTGCACGCCCAGCGCAAGCGCGAGTTCGCTCATCGACAGCCCGTCGCTGTCGGCCAGAGTCTTCAGCACCGCTTCCTGGCCCGGATGCAAACCGATGCGCGAAAGATGCGCACCCGAGCGCGCCCGGCAGGCCTTGGCCGTCTGGGCAAGCCGAAAGGTGATGCTCTTTTTGTAATTGAACCCCATGACGATGGATCTACCAGCCGCCGATGAAGCTATTGTGACTGGAAAGGCGCTTGCTGTCTTGGGGACTTTTGGCGAAAGGACCCGGGAAGGCGTGTGGCTTCGGCGTTTCGCTTTTCTCGTCCCGAAGCAGGCTCCGCACGCGGTCGGGGCCTGGCCGCGAACGTGGCGCGGGACACGGCCGCGACGAGCGGATGCGCCTTGCATTTGCGCCGGCGAAAGCGCATCACGCTCCCCATTTCCCTTCGAACACTCGGATAGCGATGCAACGCCTTCTCAATATCGGTCCGCTGGAGCACGTGACAGGCGTGCGCACCCTCGTCATGGGCATCCTCAACGTCACCCCGGATTCCTTTTCCGATGGCGGCCTTCACTGCGGCGCGGACGCGGCCGAGGCCCATGCCCGGCTGATGCTGGCCCAGGGCGCCGACATCATCGACGTTGGCGGGGAAAGCACCCGGCCGGGTGCCGAGCCGATCTCGGCAGACGCGGAAATGATCCGTCTGCTGCCGGTTCTTGCCGCCGTGCGGTCGCTGGGCTGCGCGATCTCCATCGACACCTACAAGGCGGACGTCGCCGCGGCCGCTCTCGGTGCGGGCGCGCATGCCATCAACGACATTTGGGGCCTGCAGGGCGATCCCGACATGGCGATGGTGGCGGAGCAGACGGGAGCACCTGTCATCGTCATGCACAACCGGGAAACGGTCGACCCCGCGATCGATATCATGGCCGACATGCGGGCCTTCTTCCTGCGCTCGCTGGAAATCGCCGCCGCCGCCGGCATCGGGAGGGAAAAGATCATCCTCGATCCGGGCATCGGTTTCGGCAAGACTCCGCAGCAGAACCTGATCGCTCTCAATCGGCTGGGGGCTCTGAAGGCTCATTTCGACCTGCCCGTGCTGGTGGGCGCCTCGCGCAAGCGCATCATCGGCGCGCTGACGGGCCGCGAGGCGCATGATCGCGGCGCGGGGTCGCTCGGTGCCCATCTGGCAGCCGTCGCCCACGGCGCCGACATCGTTCGCGTCCACGATGTGGAGCTGCACGTCGATGCCGTCCGCGTCGCCGATGCGATCCGGCGCGAATCGCTTGATCCGCAGGCCGCGCCCCAGAATTCCCAGGATGCGGGAAGCAACGCATGAAGCGCGTGCAACCCGGCGGCGCGCCGGACAACCCGTCGGCTCGCGAGCCGGTCCGCGTTGCGCTCGGCCTTGGCTCCAACATCGGCGACAAGCGGGCTTTCGTGCGCACCGCCATCGAGCAGATAGCGCAAAGCGACGGCATCACGGTCGTCGCCCGTTCCGCCGACTATCGCACAGCCCCCTGGGGGCTCGCCGATCAGGACTGGTTCGTCAACGCCTGCATCGTGGTGGAGACGACGCTGTCAGCCGAGGATCTGCTCGCCCGCGCGCTGGAGATCGAACGCCGCCTCGGCCGCGTGCGCGACATCCGCTGGGGCCCGCGCAAGATTGATATCGACGTGCTGGTCTACGCGGGCGAGGAGATAGCTGAGGAGGGGCTTTCAATCCCCCATCCGCGCATCGCGGAGCGCGCCTTCGTGCTGGTGCCACTTGCCGAGATCTGGCCGGATGCGCCCGTCGGCGGCGGCCTGACCGCGGCCGGCGCGCTGGCCGCATGCACGGACGCCGACACGATCGAGATGTTGCGCGACTGACGCGGCCGGCCTTTGCGGGTTCGACCCTAAAGGCCAGCCTGCCAGGTGTTTGGCCCCGGCCAGTCGGGCAAAGAGCGTGTCGAGAAGATCCGGCAGCGCGGCGAAATGCGATAGCGGAGGCCAACGAAAGCAAAGGTGCGGATGCCTTCCTCATGCCGTTGCGAAAAGGCGTGCAGCCGCCGTGTCGCGCTCGGCGTCCGGACCTCGAGCCAGCGGCTGATCGCATCGTCAGTGGTGGTGACCGTCAGGTTGATCTCGGCGTGCGGCAGCCGTTCGAGCCGATCGACATCCCGTGTCACCATGGGCGACTTGTTTAGGATCCGCGCGACGCCCGACCACCCATTGCGGACGAGCTCACAAAGACGCCCCCGGCAATTCCCCGCCTTCTCTCGATGCCCTCACAGAGGTCGGTGAGCGAGGAGAGCAGGATCATGCCGTTCTTCTTGGCGGCCTGCATCCTGCCCAGTTCGCTGCGCGCGAGTTTCACCGCGTTGCTCTTCACCGCGACCAGGTTGCCCGTTCCTTCACTGGTTCGCCGACGAACCGGCCGCTGAAGTTGGCGTAGCAATAGGCGCAGCCGAAATCGCAGCTGTACAGGGGGGGCGGCATAGTCGATCGAGGGGATCTTCGACTTCCGGATCAAGTATGCGGTTTCGTAGTCGCTCCGGCGCATGACGGTGACCTACGGTCGGCACCCGCAAGGGTTTCTTCCGCGGTCACAATGTCAGGGTCTCGCCGTCGGCGGGGATCCGCAGCTTTCCGGAGAACCCGTTCCTCGCGGCATAGGTGTGCATGCTCGAACGGGTCAGGACGCACCCGGACCGTGGGCTTCGAGCCTGTTATCTGCTTCCCGGGAACGGTCCTCCGCATCCCGACCATTGCCCAGCTTGCTCAGATGAACACCCTGTTGCCGATCCAGCGATGCGCGCGCGAGGCTCTGGATGTTTTGCGCAGGATTGCAGACCGGCTTCAGAGGGATTTGCGGGCGGAACTTCCCCCGAGATGCGCGCCGCGTTGCTGCGACACCAGCTTTGCACTCCTCTGCTGAGGCAGCTTGCTCACCAACCGCGATAGCACAACATGCATCGGCCGCCAGCCAGGCTTCGCCAACGCAACCAGTTTCGTCAGATTTTCAGGCGTGAGGCTGGAACTGCCCGACCGAATTCCGCAACGCCCAGCAGCCGCCAAGGCGCTCCGGCGGCTCGCGCCGAGTATAGCTTCGCTTTCTGGGGCGTGCGGCTGCACGTGAACTCCCAGCCACTCCGGTGCGGCACGACATGTGCCGTATCGTAAGCGGCCCCTTATCCATATGTATTGCTCGCGGAGACTTTCTATGCTGCACTGATCTTCAGAGGAGCAGAGATGGCGGAGAGCATCCAGAAGGAGGACTGGGAGCGATTCCGGGCGCTCGGCAAGGTGCCGAAAAGCATAAGGGAGGTCGTTCTCCAGTCCTGGAGACGAACGGAAACCAGGCGGGAAATCCCGTCGCTGAAGCGGGCCCCCCGGGTGACGTCGCACGAGCTTGAGGCTCTGCGCGAACGCAGCTCGATGCTCCGCGCTTCGGCGAATTCCGTCCTCAACCGCGCCGGAACGCTGCTGCTGGACACCGGATCGATCGTGCTGATGTGCGATGCGAACGGCATCGTTCTGGATGCGGACGGTGACCGGGCCGTGCTGGAGCGGGCCAGCGAGAACCATCTGCATCTCGGCGGACGCTGGAACGAGGACGCCATCGGCACCAACGCGATCGGCACCGCGCTGCATCTGCGCCGGCCGGTGCAGATCGATGGCGTGGAGCATTTCTGCGAGGAGATCCAGCGCTGGTCGTGCGCCGCCACCCCGGTGCTGCACCCGGTGAACGGCGCGCTGATGGGGGTCGTGGACATTTCCGGACCCGCAGGCAGCAACCAGAGGCACGCGGCCCTCGTGTCCGCCTCGCTCGCCGCTGAAATCGGCGGCAGGCTGCGGGAGGAGGCGGAGGAGGAACGGCAGAAGCTGGTCGCGACCCTGCTTGCCACGCGGCGCTACTGGAGCGACGACGAGGTGCTGCTGCTCGATCGCTTCGGCGGCGAGGTGTTCGCGACCGAGCTTTTCCCGGACCGGGCCCCGGAGTTCGGCGATGTGGGCGCCGTGCGCGACCGGGTCCGGAATCTGCGCGAAATTCCGCCGGAGCGGCTCGTGGACGCTCTGGCGGAGGCGATGCCGGCGGCGGAGATCGAGATCGTCGAGGATGGCGGCAGCGCGCTCGGCGCCATGATCGTGCTGCCCTCGCGCCGGCGCCGCCGCCGCACGCAGGACGGTCCGGGCCTGGGGCTCGATTGGATATCGGGCGGCGGGCCGGAGATGGAGCGGCTGTGCGAACGGGCGGCGCGCCTCGGCGCGACGCACCTGCCGGTGCTGATCGAGGGCGAGACCGGCGTCGGCAAGGAGCTGCTGGCGCGCGCGATAGCGCGGGCCGCGCATGCCGGCAGGCCGTTCGAGATGGTCTATTGCGGTGAACTGACCGCCGACCGGCTGCGCGAGGAAGACGACGGCGCGGGCCGGATCGCGCGCCTGCTGCGTTCGGTGCTGCGTTCGGGCGGCGTGTTGTGTCTGGACGAGCCCGCCGCCGCCGCGCCCGACGTGCAGTCGCTGCTGTTCCACCTGCTCAAGGCGGAAGGGATCTCGCATGCGCACGAGACGCAGGCGCGCGTCATCGCCCTGTCGGGAACGGACCTGCACGCGGCGCTGCAGGCCGGGCAGATCCGTTCCGATCTCTATTTCATGCTCAACGGCGCGCGCCTGCACGTCCCTCCCCTGCGCGAGCGCCCGGCGGACATACGGCGCCTGGCGAGACACTTCGCCGAACAGTTCCACGCCAAAGGCAACCGCGGCCCGCTGCGCTTCACGCCGCCGGCGATGGAGCGCCTGCAGGTCCATGACTGGCCCGGCAACGTCCGCCAGCTGAGAAACCTCGTGGAGCAGCTTTCGGCGTTGTCGATGACGGGCCTGATCGAACTGGGCGACCTGCCGCCGGAAATCGTCGCGCCGCCCGCCGCGTCAGGCGAGGCCTCGCTGCGCGCCAGCGAGAAGCAGCGCATTCTCGACGTGCTCAACGAGACCGGCGGCAACCTGACGGCGAGCGCCCACGCGCTCGGGATCGCCCGCTCCACGCTCTATCTCAAGCTCCATACGCACGGCATCCAGCGCCCAGCCGGCAACGCCGGCTGACATCACCCTAACAAGCGGCAATGCCGGCTGACGCCCCGCCTCCTGCGGCGGCTCCCCCGGCTGCACCCGTCCTGGCTGCCCGCTCCCCTTCTGGCCCACTCCCCTTTTCGCGCGTCTTCGCGTCCGCGGCATGTCCGACACGGCGTCCGATATTCGGACACCTGCGGCGCGGCCGTTCCGGCGATCCTTTTCAGGCGCGGCCGCAGAGCCGCGTCACTTAAGGGAGGACGCCACATTGCAACTCGACAAGGAAAACGTCCGCAGCGTTCAGGTGCTTGGCATCGACGCCGGCGGCACCATGACCGACACGTTCTTCGTGGACGCGGAGGGGGATTTCGTGGTCGGCAAGTCGCAATCGACGCCGGAAAACGAGGCGCTGGGCCTGATCGCATCCAGCAAGGAGGGACTGGAGCACTGGGGCCTGACGCTCGAGGACGCGCTGGAGAAGATCCAGACCGGGGTCTATTCGGGCACCGCCATGCTGAACCGCGTGGTGCAGCGCAAGGGGCTGCGCTGCGGCCTCATCGTCAATGCGGGGATGGAGGACTTCCACCGCATGGGGCGGGCGATCCAGGCCTATCTGGGCTTCGCCTATGAGGACCGGATCCATCTCAACACGCACTATTACGACGAGCCGCTGGTGCCGCGCCACCTGACCCGGGGCGTGATGGAGCGGGTCGACATGTCGGGCACCGTGGTGATCCCGCTGCGCGAGGAGACGGCGCGCGTCGCAGCGCGGGAACTGATCGCGCAGGATGTCGAGGGCATCGTCATCTCGCTGCTGCACTCCTACAAGAACCCCGACCACGAACGCCGGGTGCGCGACATCGTGGAGGCGGAGGTGAAGGCCTCGGGCAAGACCATCCCGGTCTTCGCCTCGACCGACTACTACCCGGTGCGCAAGGAAACCCACCGCACCAACACCACGATCCTCGAAGCCTATGCGGCCGAGCCCTCGCGGCAGACGCTCAACCGGATCTCCACCGCGTTCAAGGACCACGGATCGCGGTTCGACTTCCGCGTGATGGCGACCCATGGCGGCACGATCTCGTGGAAGGCGAAGGAGCTGGCGCGCACCATCGTCTCCGGTCCCATCGGCGGGGTGATCGGCGCCAAGTACCTGGGCGAGACGCTGGGCTACAGGAACATCGCCTGTTCCGACATCGGCGGCACCTCGTTCGACGTCGCGCTCATCACCCAGAACGAACTGACCATCCGGAACGATCCGGACATGGCGCGGCTGGTGCTGTCACTGCCGCTCGTCGCGATGGATTCGGTGGGTGCCGGCGCCGGCTCCTTCATCCGCCTCGATCCCTACACCAGGGCGATCAAGCTGGGGCCGGATTCGGCCGGCTACCGGGTCGGCGTGTGCTGGCCGGAATCCGGCATCGACACCGTCACGATCTCCGACTGCCACATGATCCTGGGCTATCTGAACCCGGACAATTTCCTCGGCGGACAGGTCAAGCTCGACCGGCAGCGTGCCTGGGATGCCATGAAGGAGCAGATCGCCGATCCGCTCGGGCTGACGGTGGAGGAGGCCGCGGCCGGCGTGATCGAACTGCTCGACAGCGACCTGCGCGACTATCTGCGCTCGATGATCTCCGGCAAGGGCTCCAGCCCGTCGAACTTCGTCTGCTTTTCCTACGGCGGCGCCGGCCCGGTCCACACCTACGGCTATACCGAGGGGCTCGGTTTCGAGGACGTGATCGTCCCGGCCTGGGCCGCCGGCTTCTCCGCCTTCGGCTGCGCCGCGGCCGACTTCGAATATCGCTACGACAAGTCGCTCGACATCAACATCGACGAGCATGCGCACGAGCACGACAAGGTGGCGCAGGCGGCCATCCTGCAGGCCGCCTGGGACGAGCTGAGCGAGCGGGTGCTGGAGGAGTTCGCCCTCAACGGCTACGCCGCCGACAAGGTCGAGCTGCAGCCCGGCTTCCGCATGCAGTACCGCGGACAGCTGAACGACCTGGAGATCGAGAGCCCGATCGCGCGCGCGGAAAGCGCCGACGACTGGGACGCGCTCGTGGAGGCGTTCAACGAAACCTACGGCCGGGTCTATGCCGCCTCCGCGCGCTCGCCCGAGCTCGGCTATTCGGTCACCGGCGCCATCATGCGCGGCACCGTGCCGATCCCCAAGCCGCGCATTCCCAGCGAGGAATTGCACGAGGTGGCGCCGCCGGAGGCGTCGAAGCTGGGCACGCGGCAATTCTATCGCAAGGGCAAGTGGGTCGATGCGCAGCTCTACCAGATGGAGAGCATCCTGCCCGGCAACCGGATCTTCGGGCCGGCCATCATCGAATCCGATGCCACGACCTTCGTCGTTCCCGACGGATTCGAGACCTGGCTCGACGAACACAGGCTGTTCCACCTTCGGGAGGCGTGAAGGCAGCGGACGGGAAGTGTGAAGGCATAAGGGAGGAAACACGACATGAACATTCAGGCGAACATCCGGCGCGGCATCGTGCGCGGCGGCGAGACCCTCAAGCAGCACCGCGACAAGCTGATGGAGGCCACAAAACGGACCGGGCATTATGCCGGCCTGCAACGGCTGGAACTGCGCGACGAGCAGCCGATCCTCTACAACAAGCTGTTTTCAAGGCTGCGCGCCGGGGTGGTGGACGCCCGCGAGACGGCCAAGAAGATCGCCGCCAGCCCGATCGTGGAGCAGGAGGGAGAACTGTGCTTCACCCTCTACAACGCCGCCGGCGACTCCATCCTCACTTCGACGGGGATCATCATCCACGTCGGCACGATGGGTGCGGCGATCAAGTACATGATCGAGAACGACTGGGAGAGCAATCCGGGGATCAACGACAAGGACATCTTCTGCAACAACGACTCGCTGATCGGAAACGTCCATCCCTGCGACATCCACACCATCGTGCCGATCTTCCACGAGGGCGGACTGATCGGCTGGGTCGGCGGCGTGACCCACGTGATCGATACCGGCTCGGTCGGCCCCGGCTCGATGTCCACCGGCCAGGTGCAGCGCTTCGGCGACGGCTATTCGATCACTTGCCGCAAGATCGGCGAGAACGACGAGCTGAAGCGCGACTGGCTGCATGAATCGCAAAGGATGGTGCGCACGACGCGCTACTGGATGCTCGACGAGCGCACCCGTGTCGCCGGCTGCCACATGATCCGCCGGCTGGTGGAGGAGGTGGTCGCCGAAGAGGGGATCGAGGCCTACTGGCAGTTCGCCTACGAGGCTGTCGAGCATGGCAGGGTCGGTCTGCAGAACCGCATCAAGGCGATGACGATCCCGGGCAAGTATCGCCAGGTGGGCTTCGTCGACGTGCCCTATGCGCATGACGACGTCCGCGTGCCGTCGGATTTCGCCAAGCTCGACACGATCATGCACACGCCCTCGGAAATCACCATCCGCGGCGACGGCACGTGGCGGCTCGATTTCGAAGGGTCCAGCCGCTGGGGCTGGCACACCTACAACGCCCACCAGGTCAGCTTCACCTCCGGCATCTGGGTGATGATGACGCAAAGCCTCATCCCGACCGAGATGATCAACGACGGCGCGGCCTACGGCACGGAATTCCGGCTGCCCAAGGGCACGTGGATGAACCCGGACGACCGGCGGGTGGCCTTCAGCTACTCGTGGCACTTCCTCGTCTCGTCGTGGACGGCGCTGTGGCGCGGGCTCTCGCGCAGCTATTTCGGCCGCGGCTATCTGGAGGAGGTCAACGCCGGCAACGCCAACACCTCCAACTGGCTGCAGGGCGGCGGGTTCAACCAGTACGACGAGATCCACGCCGTGAACTCGTTCGAATGCGCCGCGAACGGGGTCGGCGCCTCGGCCCATGCCGACGGCATCAGCCACGCCGCCGCGGTCTGGAACCCGGAAGGCGACATGGGCGACATGGAGATCTGGGAGCTGGCGGAACCGCTGGTCTATCTCGGCCGCCAGATCAAGGCCTCCTCCGGCGGCGCCGGCAAGTATCGCGGCGGCTGCGGGTTCGAGTCTCTGCGCATGGTCTGGAATGCCAAGGACTGGACCATGTTCTTCATGGGCAACGGCCATATCAGCTCCGACTGGGGGCTGATGGGCGGCTACCCCGCCGCCTCCGGCTATCGCTTCGAGGCGCATGACACGGGGCTGAAGGAGAAGATCGCCAACGGCGAGCCGATTCCCTTCGGCGGCGACACCGATCCGGAAAACCCGCTTTACGAGGGCCTGCTTCCGGGGGCGCGCATCAAGCGCGACAAGCAGGCGATCACCACCGAGGCGATGTTTGAGGATTACGATCTCTATCTCAACTACATGCGCGGCGGCCCCGGCTTCGGCGATCCGCTCGACCGCGCGCCCCAGGCGGTCGCCGACGACGTCAATGGCGGGTATCTGCTGCGCCGCTTCGCCGACACCGTCTATGGCGTCGTGCTCGTCGATGCCGCCGAAGGCATGCTGGGTGTCGACGAGGCGGCGACCAAGGCCAGGCGTGCCGCGATCCGCAAGGAGCGGCTCGACCAGTCGGTGCCGACCTCCGACTGGATGGCCCGCGAACGCGAGAAGATCCTCGCCAAGGATGCGGGCGTCCATGTCCAGCAGATGTTCGCGGCGTCCTTCAAGTTGGGGCCGAAGTTCGAGACGGCGTTCCGCGCCTTCTGGAACCTGCCGGAAAGCTGGAAGCTCGACGAGGCCGATCTGCCGATCCCGTCCTACGGCCGCGAGTACTCGATGGACATCTCCGAACTGCCCGACGTCAAGGTCGTGCAACTCGTCGAGGAATGATCCGGGCTTCGGGCGCGCCGGCGGCGATCGGCGCACCCGTGTCATGAAAAAAGGGAGGACCACATGGCTTACACGAAATCGAAGATCAGGGATCTCGTCGACGGCACCATCGACCGCGACACGCTGCACCAGATGCTGTCGACGCCGAAGGACCACGACCGCTTCGTCAAGTATGTCGAGATCCTGCAGGAGGCGGTTCCCTGGGACGACAGGATCATCCTGCCGCTGGGTCCGAAGCTCTTCATCGTCCAGCGTGCTTCGGACAAGAAATGGATGGTGCGCAGCTGGGCCGGCCACGATTTCTGCGAGTGGACGGAGAACTGGAAGCTCTACGCCCGCATCCGGGTGCGCGAGACGGCGCAGCAGATGGAGGAGATCTACCCGCGCCTGATGGCGCCGAGCACCGAATGGCAGGTGATACGCGAGTATTTCTGCCCGCTCTCGGGCGATCTGCTCGATGTCGAGGCGCCGACGCCGTGGTATCCGGTCATCCACGACTTCGAACCGGATATCGACACCTTCTACCGGGACTGGCTCGGCCTGGAGATCCCCGAGAGGGCCTGAGCCGTACCGCTGCAGGAACGACCCGCGCGCCACTTGGAGCACTTTGCGAGCGAGCGGAATATGCTCCAGCGCGGGTCGCGACGTCTTTGTCGCAGCCGTCCGGCTCACTGCCTCAAGGTTGGCGTGACGCCCCAGGTGTCCGACAGCATGTAGCCGGTCTGCCAGGGGTCTTCAGGGTCGAGCAGGTAGGAATGCTGGCCCGTGATCCAGGCCCGGCCGGTGATCTGGGGGATGATGGTCGTGCGGCCCCCGCGCTCCTGCGCATCGAGGATCCTGCCGACGAAGCGCGATCCGATGATCGAGGCGTGGATCAGTTCGTCGCCGACCTTCATCTGCCCCCTGGCGTGCAGCACCGCCATGCGCGCCGACGTTCCCGTGCCCGTCGGCGAACGGTCGGAGCGGCCCGGCGACACGATACAGGTGTTGCGGGTCACCTGGCCGCTGCCCTCGAAGGGCATGGCGAACTGCACGATGGAGACGCCGCGCACGTTCGGGAAGTCCGGATGCACGACCTCGAACTGCTCGCGCGCGGCCTTGCGGATCTTCTCGCCGAGAAGTGCGAGATCGCGCGCCTCGTCCGGCTCGATCGCGAAACCCAGCGCCTTCGCATCCACGATGGCGAAGAACATCCCGCCGTACGCGATATCGAGCGGGATCGTGCCGTGGCCCTCGACCTCCAGCGCCCCGTCCAGCACGGAGGCGAAGGCGGGGGCGTTGCGAAAGGTGACGGACTTGCACTTGCCGTCCTCGCAGCGCGCGCTCACCTCGATCACCCCGCCCGGCATGTCGAGCCTGAAGCGCGTCTCCGGCTCCTGCATGGGCACCATGCCGGTCTCCAGGAGGACGGTCGCGACGCAGATCGTGTTGGACCCGGACATCGGCACGTATTCGGTCGGCTCCATGATGATGGCGCCGGCCGCGCAATCCGGGGAGATCGGCGGCACGATCAGGTTGACGTGGCGGGCGACCGAGCCCCGCGGTTCGCAGATCAGCAGCTGGCGGATATGGTCGTGATCGCGCTCCATTGCGATCATCCGCTCCATCATCGTGTCGCCTTCCGGCGGCAGCACCCCGCCGATGATGACGTCGCCGATCTCGCCTTCCGCATGGCAGCCGACGACGGAAATGTTGATGCGCGAACGCATGGTCCGTTCTCCTTTGTGGGGAAAATGTGAGCCCGCCCGGAGAGGCCGGCCCGATGCCGTTTCCGGGCCAGCCTCCGAGGGCTCAGCTGGCCGCATCGTCCGGCAGCAGCGCGGCGGGCATGTTCTGGTAGCAGACCGGGCGCAGGAAGCGGCGGATCGACAGGGTTCCGACCGAGGTCGCCCCGAAATTGGTGGAAGCCGGGTACGGCCCGCCGTGGACCATGGCGTCGCAGACCTCGACCCCGGTGGGGAAGCCATTTGCCAGCACGCGCCCCGCCTTTCGTTCCAGAACGGGCATGAGTCGGCGCGCGAGCGCGACATCCGCATCGTCCATGTGCAGCGTCGCGGTCAGCTGTCCCTCGAAGCTCAGCGCGACCTGGACCATCTCCTCCTCGTCATTTGCCACGACGACGAGACCGAGCGGGCCGAAGACCTCCTCGCCGAGCACGCGGTTGTCCATCCAGTCCCGGGCCGACACCTTGAAAAGGAAGGGCCTTGCCTCGCGCCTGTCGCACATGGAGGTCAGAAGGCCGCGCACGCCCGCCTGCGCGCCCATTCGGGCAGCCCCCTTGGCATAGGCCGCGGCGATGCCGTCGGTGAGCATCACCTGCGCGCCCGTTTGCGAGAGCCCTTCACGGGCGGCCTCGGCGAAGGCGTCGGCGCCCGCGCCGTCGATCACCACCGCGATCCCGGGATTGGTGCAGAACTGGCCCGCCCCCATGGCGAGCGAGCCGGCCCAGCCCTGGCCGAGCTCGCCGGCCCGCGCGGCGATCGCCTGCGGCAGCATGAACATCGGGTTCACCGATCCGAGCTCGCCGAAGAACGGGATCGGTTCGGGACGCTGCGCGCACAGGTCGAAAAGCGCGCGCCCGCCGGCGAGCGAGCCGGTGAAACCTACCGCCTTGATCAGCGGGTGCTGCACCAGCGCCTGGCCGACCTCGCGCGTGCCGCCCTGCACCAGCGAGAACACGCCCTGCGGCATGCCGCAGGAGACGATCGCGGCAAGGATCGCCTCGGCGACGATCTCGCCGGTGCCGGGGTGGGCGTCGTGGCCCTTGACGACGACCGGGCAGCCGGCTGCCAGCGCGGCCGCCGTGTCTCCGCCGGCGGTTGAGAACGCGAGCGGGAAATTCGAGGCGCCGAACACCGCCACCGGGCCGATGGGACGTTGCATCAGGCGAAGGTCGGGGCGCGGCAGCGGCTGGCGGTCCGGCAGGGCGGCGTCGTGGCGACGGTCGAGATAGTCGCCCTTGCGGATATGGTCGGCGAAGAGCCGCAGCTGGCCGGTGGTGCGTCCGCGCTCCCCGTTCAGCCGCGCCTCCGGCAGACCCGTCTCCTGCGTGCCGATCTGCGTGATCGCCTCGCCGCGCGCCTCGATCTCGTCGGCAATCGCCTCAAGGAAACCGGCGCGCGCGGCGCGGGTGGTCGTGCTGTAGGTCCAGAACGCCTCTTCGGCGGCCCGCGCCGCCTGGTCGACCAGTTCCGGCGTGCCGAGTGAGAACGCATGCGCCGGACCGTGGGCGGGTTCCGACAGGAAGGTCTGCTCGGTCCCGGTCCACGTTCCTGCGATCAGATGTTTGCCGTGGGGTGCGAAAGTCATGTGAGTCCCTTCCAGTTGGCCTTTGCAATGAGGGCATCCTGACCCCCGAAATTCACGTCAATGTGTCGGAATGGCGCGCGGCATGGATGCAGGGAGAAGAAAAAACATACGTGAATCCATTGGCTTGGCTTCCAACGCAGGCTTGGCGGCGATTTTCGCGTTGCGCTAGATTTTTTCTTATATGAAAATTTATTGCAGTAAAGAAAAAATCGCGTCATGTTTGCTCAAGAATCAACAGAGGGTTCCACCAATGACAAAAATCACCATTATCGCCGCCCTGATCGCCGCGACCGGCTTTGCCGGCGCCGCCAAGGCGGACAAGCTCGATGACATCATCTCCTCCGGCACGCTGCGTTGCGCGGTCGTACTCGACTTCCCGCCGATGGGCATGCGCGACGCGAACAACGAGCCGATCGGCTTCGACGTCGACTATTGCAAGGACCTCGCCAAGGTGCTCGGCGTCGAGGCCGAAATCGTCGAGACCCCCTTCCCCGAGCGCATTCCCGCGCTGATGTCGGGCCGCGTCGACGTCGGCGTCGCCTCGACCTCCGACACGCTGGAGCGCGCCAAGACCGTCGGTTTCTCCATCCCCTACTTCGCGTTCGAGATGGTCGTGACCGCCAACGACAAGTCCGGCATCACCTCGTTCGAGAGCATGAAGGGCCACACCGTCGGTGCCGTCGCCGGCACCTTCGAAGGTATTGCCCTGGAAAAGCAGGTCAAGGCGTGGGGCGAGGGCGAATACCGGCCCTATCAGACCCAGGCGGACGTCTTCCTCGCATTGAGCCAGGGGCAGCTCGACGCCACCGTCTCGACCTCCACCGTGGCGATGGCGAGCGTGAATTCGGGCAAGTTCGACGGCATCTCGGTGGTCGGCAAGGCGCCGTTCGACACCGACTATGTCGCGCTGTTCGCCAGCCGCAACGAATACGGCCTCATCAACTATCTGAACCTGTTCGTGAACCAGCAGATCCGCAGCGGCCGGTATGCCGAACTCTACAAGAAGTGGGTCGGCGGCACTCTCCCCTCCCTGACTGTTCCGAACGCCTATCGCTAACCGGACGCCGGAACTGACGGCGGCGCGGGAGACCCGCGCCGCTTTTCCCGCGACATCTCCTCAGGCAGGAAACGGCAATGTTCGGCTACACCTTCCAATGGAACCAGGCGCTCGCCCGGCTTCCGAAAATGCTGGACGGTGCGGTGGTGACGATGGAAGTGGCGGTGCTGTCGATGCTGATCGGCATCCTGTGCGCCATCCTCCTGACGCTGCTGCGCCTGTCCGGCTCCCGCTCGCTGCGGGCGGTCGCAACCGGCTGGGTCGAGGTCGCGCGCAACACCCCGGCCCTGTTCCAGATCTACATGGCGCATTTCGGCATCGCCAGTTTCGGGATCCATCTCAGCCCCTTCGTCTCGCTGCTGATCGGCATCACCTTCAACAATGCCGGCTATCTGGCGGAGAACTTCCGCGGCGCGCTGAAGGCCATTCCCGACACCCAGATCCGTGCCGGCCGTTCGCTCGGCATGTCGCAGACCCAGGCCTTCCGCTACATCATCGTGCCGCAGATGCTGCGCATCTCGTTCCTGCCGATGACGAACCAGATGGTCTGGGCGGTGCTGATGACCTCGCTCGGCGTGACCGTCGGCCTGAATTCCGATCTCTACGGCGTCACCCAGGACCTGAACGCGCTGACCTTCCGCACCTTCGAGCTGTTCGCGATCGCCGCGGTGATCTTCTACATCATCACCAAGATCATCACCCTGAGCGCCCGCCTGATCGCGGCACGCCTGTTCCGCTATTGAGGGGGCGCAGAGCATGTTCGACACCGCGCTTTCCTCAGCCGACCTGATCTTCCTCGCCAAGGGCGCGGGAATGACCATCGTCGTCACCGCGATCTCGGTCGCCATCGGCACCGTCCTCGGCATCGTCTTCGGCGTGATCCGCGTCCAGCTCGGCACCGTCTACGCCGCGCCGCTGACCTTCTTTCTCGACATCTTCCGTTCGGTGCCGCTGCTGATCCAGCTCGTGCTCGCCAATGCGTTCATGGGCATGGTTCTGCGGTTGCAGTTTTCCGGCCTCACGGTGGCCTGCATGGTGCTCTCGCTCTATACGGCGGCCTATTGCGCCGAGATCGTGCGCGGCGGCATCGACGCCGTGCCCACCACGACGCGGCGCGCGGCCCGCTCGCTCGGCATGACCTGGGGCCAGGACATGCGCCACATCGTGCTGCCGCTGGCCACCCGCGTGGCGCTGCCGTCGTGGATCGGGCTGGCGCTGGGCGTCATGAAGGATTCGGCCCTGGTCTACGTGGTGCAGGTGACCGAACTGCTGAAATCGACCCAGATCCTCATCACGCGCCTGCAGGAACCGATGTTCCTGCTCCTCATCTGCGGCGTCTTCTACTTCGTCATCAGCTTCCCGCTTGCCCGGTTCGGCGGGTATCTCGAAAAGAGGTGGTCCAATGATTGAGATCCACGACGTCCACAAATCCTTCGGTCAGCTCGAAGTCCTCAAGGGCATCGAGCTGACCGTCGACAAGGGCGAGGTGGTGACCATCATCGGTGGTTCCGGCTCGGGCAAGTCGACGCTCCTGACCTGCATCAACGGCCTGGAGCCGATCGCCTCCGGCCGGATCGTCGTCGATGGCACCGAGGTGCATGCAAAGTCGACCGATCTCAACAGGCTGCGCCGGAAGATCGGCATCGTGTTCCAGCAATGGAATGCCTTCCCGCATCTGACCGTTCTGGAAAACGTCACGCTCGCCCCGCGCAAGGTGCTGGGGATGGGCAAGGCGGAGGCCGAGGAGATCGCGAGGACGCAGCTCGCCCATGTCGGGCTGGGCGACAAGCTCGCGACCTATCCCGCGCGCCTGTCCGGCGGCCAGCAGCAACGCATGGCGATCGCCCGTGCGCTCGCCATGTCGCCCGATTACATGCTGTTCGACGAGGTGACCTCGGCGCTCGATCCGCAACTGGTGGGCGAGGTGCTGGAAACGCTGAAGATGCTGGCGGAGGAAGGCATGACCATGATCTGCGTCACGCACGAAATGGCCTTCGCCCGGGACGTGTCGGACCGCGTCGCCTATTTCCACAAGGGCGTCATGGCCGAGATAGGCGTGCCGGACCAGATTTTCGGCGATCCGCAGCACCCCGAAACCCGGAAGTTTCTCGCCAGCGTGCGCTGAGCGGGCCGCGCCCGAAGAAGGGCGGGCCAGTGCTGGGCCTGCCGCTGCTACCATGCTGTTGACAGGCCCCGCCCGACCGTTTCAAATGCCGGCGATATTTCGATCGGAAGAAACGTGTCGGTCTGATTTTGAAATGCGCCGGCGGTTTGTGGCGCGGATGTCTGTTGCGATGAACTTGTCTTTTACGATGAGCTTGTCTGTTGCGATGAACTCAATGACCTGAAAATCGGGGACCTGAAACTCGCGGCTTTGAAATCGGGCCGACGCATGCGCGCGGACCTGTCGGCTTCGGCCGGTCTTCGCGGCTGTCGCCGGAGAAGGCTTGTCCGCCCGTTCGAAATTGCGCCACCCGCCGCGGTGGCCCGATCAGGCGGGAGCGAACAGAAGAAATCCTCCGCCGATCCGCATTTTGACAGGAGCGATCCCAACAACACTTTCGGCTTTTGTTTCCTTGATTGTCATTCAATTCAAAAAATTTTGGAGAGGACGCGTTCAGATGAAGGTATTTCTCGCCGGGCCGTTCAAGGCACTCGTCGATCCGCAGGAAAAGCGGATGTCCGATCATGGAATGGCGATGTTCGTCCCGCTGATCGATCATTTCGAGACGCTGGGCTGGGAGGTTCATTCGGCTCACCGGCGCGAGCAGTGGGGGCGGGAATTCATGACCCCTGACGAATGCACGCGCATCGACTACGACGAGATCGCCAGATGCGACCGGTTCGTCGCCTATCCCGGCTTTCCCGCCTCTCCCGGCACGCATGTCGAACTCGGCTGGGCATCGGCCTTGCAGAAGGACATTACCCTGCTCCTGAAGCGGGGCGTCGAATACGCGTTCCTCGTTCGCGGCCTCAAGACCATCACGCGCGTGCGCACGCTCGTCTATGACGAGACGGTGGAGCCGAAGGCGCTCGAGCACCTGCTCGCCGAAGCGTAGGTGGCGCCATGACAGACCGCTATGAAACCTTCGACGACATGTATCGCTCGACGATCGCGGGCGTTCTTTCCGCGCCCGAATTCCGCAACGCGCCGCGCGGAAACGCGGAAATCGAGGTGCTCGGCTTTTCCGCCGTGCTGCACAACCCGCTGGCGCGGATGTGCCTCAGCCCCGCGCGGCGCCAGAACATCGTCTTCAATTACGCCGAGGCGCTCTGGTATCTGTCGGGCCGCAACGATCTGGCGTTCATCGAGCGCTATGCGCCGCGCATGAAGCGCTACAGCGCGGACGGAAAAACGCTTCCCGGCACCGGCTACGGGCGCAAGCTGCTGGCCTTCGGGCCCGACCGGATCGACCAGATCGAGCGGGTCGTCGATATCCTGCTGAACGACGATCCCGACAGCAAGCGCGCCTTCCTCCAGATCTTCGATGCGAACGAGGACATCTACCGGCGCAACATCGACGTGTCCTGCACGCTGGGCCTGCAGCTTCTGCTGCGCGACGGCGCCCTGCACATGGTGGCGTTCATGCGCGCCAACGATGCCTATATCGGCTTTCTGAGCGACGTGTTCTCGTTCACGCTCATCCAGGAATACATCGCCCGGCGCCTCGGCGTGCGGGTGGGGCGCTACTACCACCACGTCGGCTCCATCCACATCTACGAGCCCGATCTGGAGCGGGCGCGCGCGCTTGTGGCCGAGCGGCCCGCGACGGCCGGCATCGGCTATCCGGAAATGCCGGCGACAAGCCCGGAGACGATCGAGGACGTTCTTTGCGCCGAAGGCGAGATCCGCAAGGGCAACCTCGATCTGGACGATGTGCTGCGGTTTTCCGTCCCCGCCTACTGGCGCGACATTCTCGTGCTGTTCTGGCTGCATTCGCGCAGGCCGGAGGTCAATGCGCGGGCGCTGGAGGCGCTCCATCCGCTGCATCGGCACCTGTTCACGCAACGGCGCATGGAGGCGGTCAACTGATGGGCGCGACGACCAAGACCAAATGGGACGACAGCACGGTTTCCGACCTGTTCGTCGCCTATGACGATCATGTCGAGGATCTTCTCGGCTACCAGCCGCTGATCGCGGAAATGCTGCGCCGTCTGGGCGGCGATATCCGCGTGCTCGACTACGGCTGCGGCGGCGCCAAGGTGACCCGCCGCATGCTCGATGCGGGGATCGCGCGGGTCAGCGGCGTCGATCTCTCCCCCGACATGATCGAAAAGGCGAAGGCCCTGGGGCTGCCGGGACCGGAATTCGCGCGCGTGGAAAGCGGGCGGGTGCCCCATGAGGACGAAAGCTTCGATGCGGCGATCATCTGTTTCGTGCTGATCAACATCGACAGCAAGGCGGAGATCGCCGCGATCCTCAAGGAGATCCACCGCGTCCTCAAACCGGGCGGCCAGCTTTTCGTGCTGGATTCCAACCCGCGCGTGACCGGCGTCCGGTTCAAGACCTTCCAGAGCGGAGAGGCCGGCATCAAGTATGCCGACGGCGCGCTGCGCAAGGTGACGCTGCAGGTGCCCGGCGTCGCAGAGCCCTTCGTCATCCACGACAGGCACTGGTCGCAGGCAACCTATGTGGATCTCATCCGCGAGGCGGGTTTCCTCGGGCCGTCGATCTACGAACTGACGGCCGATGCCATCGCGGCGGAGGCGCGCGAAAGGCTGACGATCAGCGAGCGCACCCATCCCCCCTTCCTCCGCCTGACGGCCCAGAAGCCGGAGACGGGGGCGGAGACGTAGCCGGAGACGGGGGCGGAGACGTAGCCGGAGACGGGGGCGGGAACGAAGGCGGAGACGGGGGCGGGAACGAAGGCGGAGACGCCGCGCTGCCCCCTCCCCTCCCCTTCGCGAAGCGCCGGGGACAGACGACAAGGAGCGAGACGTGGCACGCATCATCCTGAAGAACGGCCTGTTGCTGGCGCTGGACGCGGCCGGCACCTATCATCCCGGCGGATCGCTGGTCATCGAGGGCGACCGTATCGCCTCGCTGTGGCCGGGCGCACCGGAAATCGAGGCGCGCGACGACGACCGCGTCATCGATGCGAGCGGCAAGGTGATCATGCCCGGGCTCGTCGATCTCCACTATCACACGGCGATCGGCAAGGGCTTCAACGATCACCTGCCGCTGTGGGAATATCTCGATCAGTGCTGGTATCCGCTGATCCGCGGGCTCGATCCGGAGGCGGCCTACTGGGCGGCGCTGGCGAGCTATTCGGAATCGATCCTGTCCGGGGTTACCACGGTCAACGACATGTACCGGCTGCTGCCGTCGCTGGCGAAGGCGGCGGACGAGATCGGCATGCGCGCCGTGCTCTCCAACGACATCGCGCTCGACGAGCACAATCTCGATACGATGGCGGACAACATCGAGGCGTTCAACACGCTGCACGGGCGGGCCGACGGGCGGATCGCGGTGCGCATCGGCATCGAATGGCTGCCGCTTGCCTCGCCGGAACTGCTGCGCACCGCGCGCCGCACCGCCGATGAACTGGGCGCCGGGATCCATGTTCATCTGAACGAATCCCAGACCGAGGTCGACTATTGCCTCGAGAAGTTCGACCGGCGCCCGACGGAGCTTGCCTACGAAACCGGGCTTCTGGGACCCGACACGGTTGCCGCGCACTGCGTCTGGCTGTCCGACAGCGAGATCTCGATGATGGCGGAGACGGGCACGCACATCGCCTACAATCCCAGTTCCAACGCAAAGCTCGGCAACGGCATCGCCCGGGTTCCCGAATACATGGCAAAGGGCATCAACGTGGGTCTCGGACATGACGCGGTTGAGTGCAACAACAGCGCCGACATGTTCGAGGTGATGAAATTCGCCTCGCTGATGCAGCGGGCGCGCCATTGCGACGCCGGCCTGATGCCGGCCGCCACGGTTCTGGGCATGGCGACGCGCAACGGCGGCCGGGCGCTCGGCTTCGACGTGGGCCATCTGGTGCCGGGCGCCAAGGCCGACGTCATTCTCGTCGATACGCGGAACGCCCATTTCACGCCGCTGCTCAGCGACGATCCCGCCCATCTGATGAGCCATCTGGTCTTTGCTTCAAACGGCAGCGTCGTCGACACGACGATCATCGACGGCGAGATCGTGATGCAGGGGCGCCGGCTGACGCGGGTCGACCAGGACCGGGTCTTGCGCGAAGCGAACGACGCCTTCCGCCGCATCAAGGACAAGGTCGCTATCGCGGCCTGACGGGCGATGAGGTTTGGAGGGATAGCGCGCCGGGGTCATTCATGGTTTGCTACAAGCAAGCCGCCCATCCTTCGAGACGCCCGCTTGTGCGGGTTCCTCAGGATGACGTTGCACGTGTTGTGAATTCTGCAAAACTAACAACAAACACAACGTCATCCTGAGGAGGCCTGACAAGGCCGTCTCGAAGGATGGGCCGTCTCGCGAAAGAGGCCGTTCTCTTGACCACGTCTTCCCCGCCGTCCGATTTTGCCAACGCGCCGCGCCCCATCGTGGCGACGATCGCGGCGGTGTTTCAGGATGGAAAGGTGCTGCTGGTGCGGCGCGCCAATCCGCCCGATGTCGGGCACTGGGGCTTTCCCGGCGGCAAGGTCGATCGCGGCGAGCGGATCGAGGCGGCGGCGGTGCGCGAACTGATGGAGGAGACGGGGCTTGAGGGCGAGGCCCTCAAGGTCTTCACCGCGGTCGATGTCTTCGACCATGCAGACGACGGCAGCCTGCGCCAGCACTATGTGCTGGTGGCGGTTTTGTGCCGCCGGATTTCGGGAACGCCGGTCGCCGGCGACGATGCGCTGGAGGCGCGCTGGTTCGACCTTGAGGAACTGGAGGATGCGAGCCTGGCGCTCAGCCTCGACGTGGCCGATGTCGCCCGCCAGGCCGCCCGCCTTGCGCGGGATTACGCGGGCGGCGCCGGTTAGAGCGATTCGCGGCTAAGGCGGATGGGCCGCAGCGAAAATGTCCGCCACCTGCTTCTGCCAAATCACAATGGTCTCTCACCAGAGCCCTTTAACGCCAGGTCCCTTCGCCGGGAGACCCGACCGGCTCAGGCGCCCACCGCGGCGAGGCCGTCTTTTTCGAAGCGGTCGAGTTGCGCCAGTTCGGCCTCGCTCAGGGCGATCCCGTCGCGCATTGCCTTGCGGCGTGCGGCGAAGCGGCGCTCGGAGGGAAGCCGTGCGCCCTGGGCGCCGATCGCGGTCAGCAGCGTCTCGCCTTCTGCCAGCGGATCGCGGCCGCTTCTGGCGGCGAATGTGCGCGGATCGAGCGCGATCACCAGCGCCCCGTGGCGCGGCAGCAAGGCCGTGCCGCCCATGAAGTCGAGCGCTTCCTTGCTCATGAACTCGCCCAGCATCGCGCCGGCCAGAAGCTCGATCATGGTGGAGATCGCCGACCCCTTGTGCCCGCCGAAGGTCAGCATCGCGCCATCGAGCGCGGCGTCTGGATCCGTCGTGGGATTGCCGTCGCGGTCGATGGCCCAGCCTTCCGGGATCGGGGTGCCGGCACGCCGGTGCAGCTCGATCTCGCCGCGCGCCGCCACACTGGTCGCAAAGTCGAACACGTAAGGATCGCCGCCCGGACGCGGCCAGCCGAAGGCGAAGGGGTTCGTCCCCAAAAGCTGCTCCGTGCCGCCCGCCGGTGCGACGAAGGAATAGCTCGGGCACATCGAAAGCGATGCCAGCCCCTCTTCGGCCAGCGCCTCCACATCGTGCCAGAGCGCGGAGAAATGCAGGCAATCGCGGATCACCAGCGCCGCGATGCCGTTTGCCCGCGTGCGCTCGGCAAGGAGATCCCTGGCCGCATGGAAGGCCGGGTTGGAGAACCCGCCGCCCGCATCGACCTCGATCACCGACGTGCCGGCATCGTGGAGCTGCGGCACCGCATTCGGCTCCACCTTGCCCGCGGCAAGCACCTTGAGACAGCCCTCGATGCGATAGATCCCGTGCGACTTGCAACTGTCGCGCTCGCCCGCGACGATGACGCCGGCAACGGCCTTCGCGCTTTCGCGGCGGACGCCGGCGCGCTCGAAGATCGTCTCAACACGCTGCAGCAACGCGTCAACGGAGAGGACATGAGGTTCGGCCATGCTTGGTCAGGTTCCTTGTGCCGTGCGGGTGATGGTCGAGGGTGGTCGGACGCGGCCGAACGGAGGGCCGGCAATCGGCGAGGCGCCCTGCCCTACCCTGCCGGCCCTGCTCTGCCGGTCCTGCTTTGCCCGGGGGCCTCCCGGGCCTACTTGTCCACGTCGATATAGGTGCAGGCCCAGAAGATCCGGGCCTCTTCGTCGTCCAGCGCGCGCAGCCCGTGCTTGAGCGTGCTGTCGAAATAGGCGCAGTCGCCGGGCCCCAGCGTGACAGGCTGGTAATGCTCGACGACAAGCTCGATCCGCCCGGACAGCACGTAGAGGGTTTCCTCGCCGTCGTGGGACTCAAGCTCTTCCGGCTTCAGCGGCGCGCGCTTTTCCACGCGGGTGACGAGCGGGATGATCTTCTTTTCGGCAAGCGCGTTGCAAAGCACCTCGTATTCGAAGTTCTTGGAGCGCACCTTGCGGCCCTCGCCGGCCTTGGTCACGGTCATCCGCGTCGTCTGGTGCGCTTCGTGGTCGGAGGAGAACAGCCGTTCCATGCCGATGTCATAGGCGCGTGCGATCCGCACCAGGTTCTCGTAACTTGGAGAGACGCGCCCGTTCTCGATCTTGTGGATCGTCGACAGCGCAAGCCCCGTGCGCTGGGCGGCGGCCTCGAGCGTGAAGCCGCAGGCCTGGCGCATCGCCTTCATCCGGCTGCCGAGGTCGGAGCGCAGTTGCATGCGCTCGGCTTCCCAGTCGTCGCCCGCGGCCCCGGTGGCGGCATCGGTCTCGGTGCCGGCGTCATCGGCGGAGGATTTTTCCATTTGTGCCATATTTTTCTTTTCTTACCAGTTGTGATCGTTTAAGCATATTTTCGTGACATGCGCAACATTTGCAACCGGCCGGAGGCGGGCAATCCCCGAAACTTGCGCCTTTCGGCGCCATTTCGGGTGTTGACGGGTCGCACAACACGCCGAAGTTGATGAGCCGGCGATGGTCCGGTGGAGGCGACGGGAAGAATCATGGCGACATCGATCGTGTCCGCATCCGTTCAGGGGCCGCTTCTCGTGTGCGAGGAAGGGCTCAGTGTCTGGGGCGGCGTGAATCCCGCAACGGGCGAGATCATCGACGCGCATCACCCGCAGCGCGGGCGTTCGCTCGCCGGGCACATCGTCATGATGCCGACCAGCCGCGGTTCATGCACCGGGAGCGGCGTCCTGCTGGGCCTGGCCTTCGCCGGAACCGCACCGCGCGCGCTGGTCTTCCGCGAGGCCGAGGACATCCTCACCCTTGGCGCGCTGGTCGCCGGGCGGCTGTTCGGCCACGAGATCGCGGTCCTGCGCCTGTCCGCCGCCGAGTACGACGCGCTCGCCCGCGAAAAGACCGCCGAAATCACCCGTACGCATCTGAAGGCCGGCACGCAAACATGGCCGCTCGTGCCCGCAGACACGCTCGAAGCCGGGGCGCTCGAACTGAGCGAGGCCGACCGCGCCATTCTGACCGGCGGATCTGGCGAGGCGGCACAACTTGCGATGGAGGTTATCGTCACGATGGCGAGGGCGCAAGGCGCGCGCCGGCTGACCGATGTCAGCCGCGTCCACATCGACGGTTGCATCTACGCAAGCCCCGCCTTCCTGACCTTTGCCCGCGCGATGGCGGACAAGGGCGGCCGGGTGCGGGTGCCGACGACCATGAACGCGATTTCGGTCGACCACGCCAACTGGCGCGCCCAGGGGGTGGACGAGGCCTTCGGCGCGCCCGCAGCAGGGCTGGCGGATGCCTATGTGGAGATGGGCGCGAAACCGAGCTTCACCTGCGCGCCCTACCTCCTGGCCGACCGGCCGAAGGCGGGCGAGGACATCGCCTGGGCGGAAAGCAACGCGGTGGTCTATGCCAACAGCGTGCTGGGCGCACGCACCGAAAAGCATGCCGATTTCATGGACCTGTGCATCGCGCTGACCGGCCGGGCAGCTCAAGCCGGCGTCTATCTCGGCAAGAACCGCGCGCCGCGCCGCATCCTTGACGTGACGATGCCCGCAGGCGCCGACGATGCCTTCTGGCCGATGCTCGGATGGCTCGCCGGTCAGGCGGCGCCTGACCGCATTCCGCTCATCCGGGGGCTGGAGGCCGCCTGCCCTTGCGAGGATGATCTCAAGGCGCTGTGCGCCGCCTTCGGAACCACCTCGGCCGCGCCGATGCTGCATGTCGCCGGCATCACGCCGGAGGCGGATCTCGCGCCTGTACCGGAGGCGGACCGCGTGGCGATCGGCCTGGATGATTTCGCCCGCCTGTGGGCGGAGTTCAACCGGGGCGGGGCTGAGGTGGACCTCGTCGCGCTCGGCAGCCCGCATTTCTCCGCCGCCGAATGCGCCGCCTTCGCGCGGTTGATGGAGGGCGCGCATGTCGGCCCGAACGTCACCGCCATCGTCACGCTCGGTCGCGGCACGCTCGCGCAGATCGCCGAAAACGGGGTCAGGGCCCGGCTCGAGGCCGCAGGTGTGCGGATCATACCCGACCTGTGCTGGTGCTCGATCTCGGAACCCGTCTTTCCGCCCCACGCCCGGGTGCTGATGACCAACTCGGGCAAATATGCCCATTATGCGCCAGGCCTGAGCAACCGCGCCGTCCGCTTCGGCTCTCTGGCGCAATGCGCCGAGGCGGCGTGCAGCGGCCGCGCGCCTGCCGCGCCGCCCGCATGGATCGCGACCTGACCGAACCGCGCCCCGCCCGCCCCTTCGGCGCCATCGCCCAAACGAACAACGAACGGAGCTTGCCCCATGACCCAATCCCCGAACAAAACCATGAACAAGGACGTCTTTCTCGGCACCATCCCCGCGCTGCTGACCCCCTGCACCGCCGACCGTGAACCCGATTTCGACGCGCTCGTGCGCAAGGGGCAGGAGCTGATGGCCGCCGGAATGTCCGGCGTCGTCTATTGCGGCTCTTGCGGCGACTGGCCGCTCTTGACCGACGAGCAGCGCATGGAGGGCGTGGAGCGCCTGACCAGGGCCGGCGTGCCGGTCGTCGTTGGAACCGGCGCGATCAACACCAAATCCGCCGTGGCCCATGCCGCGCATGCCCAGAAGGTCGGCGCCGCCGGGCTGATGGTCATCCCGCGCGTGCTTTCGCGCGGACTGTCCGTCGCCGCCCAGCGCAACCACTTCAAGGCAATCCTGGTGGCCGCGCCGGACGTGCCGGCGATCATCTACAACAGCCCCTATTACGGCTATTCGACCAAGGCGGACCTGTTCTTCGCCCTGCGTGCGGAACACAGGAACCTGATCGGCTTCAAGGAATTCGGCGGCAAGTCGGACCTGAGCTATGCGGCCGAGCACATCACCTCGCAAGATGACGACGTGATCCTGATGGTGGGGGTCGATACCGAGGTCTACCACGGCTTCGTCAAATGCGGCGCCGTCGGCACGATCACCGGCATCGGCAGCATCCTGCCGAAGGAGGCGCTGCTGCTGGTCGCCCTGTCGCGCCGTGCGGCCGGGGGCTGTCCCGAGGCCGATCTGCGCGCGCGCGAACTGACCGAGGCCTTCTCGGTGCTCGCCAAGTTCGACGAGGGCGTCGATCTGGTGCTCTACTTCAAGCACCTGATGACGCTGAAGGGCGAGAGCGAATACGCGCTCAACATCAACGAGACCGACGCGCTGTCGCCCTCCCAGGCGCGGTTCTGCGAGGCGCAGTTCAACCAGTTCAACGCGTGGTTCGCGAACTGGTCGAAGCAGGGGGGAGTGATCGCCGAATGCATGTGATCGACAGCCACACCGGGGGCGAGCCCACCCGGGTGATCCTCGACGGGGGGCCGGATCTCGGCTCAGGGCCGCTCGCCGAGCGCGCCGCAAGGCTCGCAACCGAGCATCGCGCGTTCTACCGATCGGTGATCCTGGAGCCGCGCGGGCAGGTCGCGATGGTCTGCGCGCTGCTGGTGGAGCCGGTCGACCCGACCTGCGTGACCGGCGTGATCTATTTCGACGCCGAGGCGGTGCTGGGCATGTGCGGCCACGGCACGATCGGCCTTGCCGCAACGCTCGTCCACATGGGGCGCATCGGGCTCGGCAAACACCGGATCGAGACGCCGGTGGGCGTGGTGACCGTCGATGTGCGCGACGCCAACACCGTGACGGTGACCAATATCGAGAGCCGGCGCGACCGCACGGGCGTTTCGGTGGAGGTCGAGGGTCTGGGCACCGTCACCGGCGATATCGCCTATGGCGGCAACTGCTTCTTCATCGTCGACCCGAGCCCGATCCCGGTCATCTCGTCGAACATCCGCCGGCTCACGGATGCGGCGGTCGCGGTGCGCGAGGCGCTGCTGGCGCAAGGGCTCGGCGGCGCAGACGGCATGCCGGTCGATCACGTGATCTTCTACGGTCCGGCGGAAACGGCGGAAGGACACAGCCGCAATTTCGTGCTCTGCCCGGACGATGCCTATGACCGCTCGCCCTGCGGCACCGGCAGTTCCGCCCGCCTCGCCTGCCTTGCCGCCGAAGGCCGTCTGGCCGAGGGCGAGGAGATCGTCCAGGAGAGCATTATCGGCAGCACCTATCGCTTGTCCTATCGCACCGGCCCGAACGGCGGCGTGATCCCCTCCATCACCGGCAAGGCCTACGTGATGGCCGAAAGCAACCTCTTGTTCCTGCCGGAAGATCCGTTCCGGCAGGGAATCGCTCCCTGACCGCCTTCCCTCCTGCCTCTCCCCTTCCCCGGCGCCGGTCCGACGCCGGGGGCTTCGTTTCCATCGCGTTCGATCGAGGTCCGTCTTGGCGCAGTCAACACAAGCTGAAATCATTGTCATCGGCGCGGGCATCATCGGGGTGACCGCCGCGCTGGCCCTACAGGCCGACGGGCACCGGGTGCGGATCCTCGACCGCAAGGGCGTCGCGGCGGAAGCCTCGCGCGGCAACGCCGGCGCCTTCGCCTTTGCCGAGGTGGAACCGCTGGCTGCGCCCGGCATCATGCGCAAGGCGCCGAAATGGCTGCTCGATCCGCTCGGACCGCTGTCGCTGCGCCCCGCCTATGCGGCGAAGATCATGCCGTGGATGCTGCATTTCTGGCGCGCCACGGCGAAATCGCGCTTTGAGGCGGCGGTCGCGGCGCAGTCGAGCCTGATGGGGCTGTCGCGCGCGGCCCTGGAGCGGCTGATCGTCAAGGTTTCGGGCGAACCCCTGATGCGGCGCGAAGGTCAGCTTCAGGTCTATGAGGGCCGCGCGCAGTTCGAGGCCTCGAAACCGGCGTGGAACCAGCGCCGTCGCCACGGCATCGCCTTCGATCTGCTCGAAAGCCTCGAGGCGATCGCCGAGATCCAGCCGGGCCTGAGCCCGCGCTTCACCCATGCCGGCTTCACGCCGGACTGGATGAACACGGTGGACCCGGAAGCGTGGACCCAGCACCTCGCCCGCGCCTTCGTGGAGGCCGGCGGGGCGATCGAGATCGCCGAGGTTCTGGCCGTGCGCCAGCTTGAGGACGGCGTCGAGGTCGTCACAGACACTGGCACCGGTTCAGGCGAGCACCGGGGCGATCAGCTCGTCGTCGCGGCCGGCGCGTGGTCGCACCAGATCGCGCGCATGCTCGGCGACCGCATCCCGCTCGATACCGAGCGCGGCTACAACACCACCTTCCCGACCGCCAGCTTCGATCTGCGCACGCATGTGACCTTCGCCAATCACGGCTTCGTCGTCAGCCGGATCGGCGAGGGACTGCGGGTCGGCGGCGCGGTGGAGCTTGGCGGGCTGAAGCTTGCGCCGAACTACCGGCGCGCCGAGATCCTGGTGCGCAAGGCGGCCGACTTCCTTCAGGGCTTTGACCCCAGCGGCGGCACGCAATGGATGGGGTTCCGTCCCTCGCTGCCCGACAGCCTGCCGGTGATCGCGCGCGCGCCCAAGGCGGACCGGGTGATCTACGCCTTCGGCCATGGTCACCTGGGTCTGACGCAATCGGCCGGCACCGCGGAGCTTGTGCGCGCGCTTGCCGCGCGGCGCGCGCCGGAGATTTCGCTCGCGCCCTTCGATCCGCGCCGCTTCTGAGTTCGGCGCTGTCATGACTGCACGCGGGCGGCACGGAGCACATGCATGATGGTTATCAAGTCGGCTGTTTCGGTATGGATCACTAGAGCGCTTCCCGTTCAGGCGAACCCGCCTGAACGACAAGAAATCGCTCAAAATCGATCTCTTGAGCATATTCTTGTCGATCAGTTTGATTCAATCTGATCGGAATATGCTCTAGGTAGCCGGGCCGGACCACCAGCTCCGTGTGCGCTCCATCCCGCCGGGACGACAGCGTTTCGGATGGGCCGGAAGCTGTGCGACTTCGCTCCGGATCTCCTCCATCAAGGCCAGAGCCGCATCCGGGTTGTTGTCCGAGATGCAAACCGGCAATCGCCATCTGATCCTCGAAAGCGTGTGCCTTGAGCCGGTCGTCCACGCGGACATGCTGCATCGAGGTTATGGCAGACTTGGACCTGGCCGCCTGTCCCGGAGCCAAACACCTAATCTTGCAACAGTGTCACGTTCGGCGTCTGCTCCAGAGATTGCGGCATGTTGAGGCCGTAGAGCCGGTGCAGCACGAAGTCGACCTCGTTGGCGAAGAAGGGCTTCTTGAGCAACGCGAAGATGCCCGCCTTGCGGCAGGCTTCGCGCTGCTCGGTCAGGTCCTGCGAGGAAATCATCACCATCTTTATACCCGGGATTTCCGCGCGAAGCCGCTGCGCGGCCTGAATGCCGTCGAGCCCGGGCATGTTGTAGTCGAGAAAGACGATGTCGGGATGGGTGCCGGCGAGCAGCGTCAGGGCCTCCTTGCCGCTTTCTACCTCGCTCACCAGCATGTCGAACCGGCAATTCGCCAGAACCTTGTAGATGATGCGGCGGATGACGTGGGAATCGTCGACGATCAGCACGTTCTTGCGTCGCGACAGATTTTTGTGGCTTGCCAGGATTGTCGCGATCTGCTCGGGCGTGAAGGGCTTCTTCAGGAAGTCGTAGGATCCCAGTTCCGAGCCGGCCTTCATCACTGCGGCATCGGCTTCTGTCGACATCAGTGTGACGAAGACGTTGTTGCCCTTGTTGCGCAACAGTTCCAGCACGTCGAGGCCGGACATTTCCGGCATGTTCACGTCGAGAAAGACGATATCTATCTCGTGTTCCTTGAGTGCCACGAGCGCCTGCTTTCCGTCGGCCGCCTCCACGATCGTCGCGCCTGGGCATACGTCCAGGACGGATTGGCGCAGGATCCGCCGCAACGTCTGCGAATCGTCGGTGATCAGGATTGTGGGCTGCTTCTCGGGCATTGATCTCGATTGGCTCTTTGCGGCGCGGGCGCCTTACAGAAGGGTGACGTTGGGCGTGAGTTCGAGCGACTGGGGCATGTTCAGTCCATAGAGGCGGTGCAGGATGAAATCGACTTCCTTGGGGAAGAACGGTTTCTTCACCAGACAGAAGATGCCGGCGGAAAGGCAGGCGTCATGCTGGCCGCTCATGTCCTTGGACGAGACCATGACGATTTTCACCGCCGGACTTTCCGCCCGGATGTAATGAGCCGCTTCCACGCCGTTCAGATCGGGCATGTGATAGTCGAGGAAGATGATGTCGGGCTGGGTGCCCTTCAGCAAGGTCAGCGCTTCCTTGCCGCTGTCGACCTCGCTTATCAGCATGTCGAACCGGCAGTTCGCGAGAACACGGTAGATGATTTTGCGAACGGTCGCGGAATCGTCGACGATCAGGACCTTCTTGCGGTCCGACAGGTGAACGTAGGCGCGCAGGATCGTGCGGATGCGATCCACGGTGAAAGGCTTCTTCAGGAAGTCGTACGAGCCCAGCTCGTTGCCCGCCTTGATCAGGGTCTGATCGGCCTGCGTCGACATCAGCACGACGAAGAGGCTGTCGCCCTTCTTCTTGAGCAGATGAAGCGCATGAAGGCCGGAAAGTTCGGGCATGTTGATATCGAGAAAGACGATGTCGATCGGGTTGTCGACGATCGCCTTCAACGCCGTATTGCCGTTGTCGGCTTCAACGAGTTCGGCATTCGGAGCCACCTCGCCGAGATATTCCCGAAGCTTCATCCGCAGAACCGTGGAATCGTCGGCGATGAGAATTCTCAGTCTGTGATCGACATTCATATGTCCCGCACTCTCGTGATCACGACGGGCGAGGCGCCCTTGCTCGCTTCTGGCCAAATCCTTGATCACTTACGTACGTGTTCAAGTCTTCAAATTATATGAATATACGAAATGGATATTCAGTATAATTGACGTAACAAGGTAATAATACGTATTCTTCGGGCGCCTTTCGAGGCTATACGGAGAAAATATATATGCTCCAGCAAGCTATCTGGAGCGGTTTCTTGTCGATCAAACGGGTCCGTTTGATCGGAAAGCGTTCTAGGTGTCGAGCTGTTTGAGGAACTCGATCTGCCGCATGACCTTGCCGACGCCGTCGCGATGGGTGGCCAGGATATCGTTGAGGTCGTTCAGTGAACGCTCGATGTTCCCGCTCTGATCGAAGATTTCCTCAACCTGAACGATCACGTCCTTGTAGCGGTCCCCTTCGCGCGCGATCTGTTCCTTGGTCGCCTCGATGATCTCGCCGAGTTGCTCCAGCGATATCTCGATGTCGCCCACCGCGGCCTGGGTCTTGCCGAGCGACGACTTGGTGTCGTTGGCAAGTTTCTTGACTTCGCCGGCCACCACCGAAAAGCCCTTGCCGGCTTCCCCGGCGCGCGCCGCCTCAATGGTGGCGTTCAACGCCAGCAGGTTGGTCTGGCCGGTGATGTTGTCGATGATGGAGAGGACCTGGCGCAGTGCCGACAGGGAATCGCTGAGGCTCTGGAACTTGCCGGCGAGCTGTTCGGTATTATTGCTCCGGTCGTTATGGCCGGCCGCGGCGCCCGAGCCCATGGCGTTGCGGATGCCGTCGATGATGCCGCCGACCTGGGAAACCTCCCCAAGCACCCCCTCGACCTCGCCGGTGATGCTCAGGTGATCGACGATGTCGGCGATCACGCGGCTGCGAAGCGTGTTGAGCATCATCACCTGGTTCAGCCGCCTGCGCGTGAAATACTCCACGAAACGTGCATAATAATTGGCGAAATTGTCGATCAGCTCATCAGCATAATCCTCCTGCACGTCGGCGAAGAAGACGAGGGCGACCAGCGTCTGGTTGATGTTGATGCCGAACAGTTCACCGAAGGTGGAAAAGCCCGCGGCCTGTACCGGCCAGATGTTGCGCGCCTGGGCGAGCTTGTCGCCATTGGACAGGCGCCGCAGGATGCAGTCGTTCATCAGCACCGCCGCCGGCTTCGGCTTGCCGCGCAGATAGGCGGCAACGTCCTGCTGCGTCTGTTGCAGGAAGTCGGTGGGCTCCAGCAACACCAGTTCATCGCCGGGGCCGATATCGCAGTAGAAGCTCACCGTGCCGCCCTCCACGTCGATACCGGCGACGGAGCGCACGAAAATCTCCCCCTGCAGATTGATACCGAAAGCGCGTCCGCCGAGCTTTTCCGCGACCCGATCCGGCGTCGTGGAGAGCGTCTGGGCCAGAGCGTCGACGAGCGAGACCACGTCGCCGGTTTTGGGATTGAGCACGGCGCTGACGGTACGGTGGTCAAGGTCCGCGTCGACGACGACGAAATTCGGGCCGGTCACCTTGAAGTTCTGGCTCTTCATGACGCCGTAGCGGTTGCCCGGGGCGAGCCGGACGAAGATCAGCAGGGCATGGTTTTCCAGCGCCTGCTTGCCGTCATGAAGCTGGGTTTGCTTGAAATCGAGCTTGCCGCCGGCCGAACCTCCGACGAACACGCAAGGAAAACGGGCGGATCGATAGACCGCCTCCATGAAATAGTTCTCGGAATTGGAAAGGCCATCGATGAAGGTAAGGGCGAAACAGGTGCGGGGATCGATCGCAAAGGACGGCCGCACTTTGTCGAGACCTGCACAGATCCGCGAAATGCGCGTGTCGCGATCCATCGGCGTGGCGCCGGTGCGGATATCCTGGCAATGCAGCGGCACCGCGAAGACATCGACCTCGGCGATCAGACGCGGCGAGAATGCCTGCACGACGACGCTCTTCCAGTCGCCATCGGCCCCGCAATAGACGCTGCGTTCCCCGCCGGAGCAAAGCTCCCCCGCTGTCGTCGTCGCCACCACGCGGGCGCCGCCTGCGAGCTTCTGGATCGCGCGCACCGTCGCCGTGAAATCGACATTGGGGGATATGAAGGCCACGACCAGAGCCGCTTCGGCGCCCGCGAACCTGAAATCCGCCTCGCTCAGGCCTTCGAGGCGATCATTCGTCAGCAGCGAGTGGACGGGGTCGACCTGCACGTCGGTCGTGGGAGAAGCGCCGGCCTGGCAATCGACATCAGGGGCGACCGTCACCTGCTCCACCGCAGCGGAACGCGACTTCATGAGCTTGAGCATCTTGCCTCTCGGGACGCGCAGAACCGTCAATATTCGATATCATGTTCAGCGATATTATCGGAAACATATTATAATAGACGACTAACGCAGCGCTCAATGTGAGTAATTGTCGCTGCATATGTAATAATGCGTGATTTTCATCGAGGTGAGTTACGGTGTGCCGAGAGCTGATGCTTGGCGCCTGCGCGCGGAGTGGCGCTCCCAATGACCGGACGGGGATATCTGTCCCGAACGGCCCGCAAGGTTCCCGCGCGCCCGTTCAATCGGCCGCGATCTGCGTGTTCAACTGGGGCTGGCTTGTTGTGCGGCAGGTCGGATATGGCCACCTGGGCGATGGCGGGGGAGACGCGAGGAGCCGGTCTCCTCGTCGCGGCGTCACGGCTTAGAACGGCGTGCGGGCCCGCAGCGCCTGGGCCAGCGTGCCCTCGTCCAGATAGTCGAGTTCGCCGCCGACCGGCACACCGTGAGCAAGGCGCGAGACTTTCACGTCCAGCCCGGCCAGCTGATCGGTGACGTAATGCGCCGTGGTCTGGCCCTCGACGGTGGCGTTGACGGCGAGGATCACCTCTACAACGCCACCGGCGCGCACGCGCTCCACCAGATCCGCGATCTTGAGGTCCTCCGGCGTCACCCCGTCGAGCGGCGACAGCGTGCCGCCCAGCACGTGATAGCGCGCGTTGATGGCCTGGGCGCGTTCCAGCGCCCACAGGTCGGAGACGTCTTCCACCACGACGATGGTCGTGCCGTCGCGGCGCGGATCGGCGCAGATGGTGCAGGGGTCCGAGGTATCGATATTGCCGCAAGTGGAACAGACACGCACTTCCTCAAGCGCCACCTCCATCGCCCGCGTGAGCGGGGCGAAGAGCTGGTCCTTCTTCTGGATCAGGTGAAGGGCGGCGCGCCGGGCCGAGCGCGGCCCAAGCCCCGGCAACTTGGCCAGGAGCTGGATCAGCGTCTCGATTTCAGGGCCGGCGACCTTGCGGCTGCTCATGTGTGTCGGAAATCCAATGGTATCGGCTCGCCTGGAGGCGCCTCAGAACGGCAGCTTCATGCCGGCCGGCAGGCCCATGCCGGACATCAGGTCCTGCGTCTTTTCCTGCATGGCCGCCTCGGCCTTGGCCTTGGCGTCGTTGTGGGCGGCGAGCACAAGATCCTCCAGGATCTCCACCTCGCCTTCCCTGGCGAGCGAGGGGTCGATCTTCAGGCTCTTCATCTCGCCCTTGCCGCTCATCACGACCGTGACGAGACCGCCACCCGACATACCCGTCACCTCGATCTGGCCGATCTCCTCCTGCAGGCTCCCCATCTGCTCCTGGATCTGCTTGGCCTGTTTCATCATCTTCAGGAAATCCATGGTCCCAAACCTTCTGCTTGCCTGATCGTCTGCTGAATGGGCCGGCGTCCGAGCGCCGGCGGGCTCAACCGTCAGTGGCGGGCCCTGTACCGGCGTCGGTCTCGCCATCGCCATCGTCGCCAAGTTCCTCGTCGGGCAGGGGCACCGCCTCTTCGGCCGGCTCCTCGCTCTCCAGAACCCGCACATCGACGACCTTGGCACCGGGAAACGCCTCCAGTACGGCGTTGACCGCCGGATCGGCCATGGCGTCGGAGACGATCTTCGCCTGCTCGGCCTGGCGTTCCTCGTAGATCGTGGGTCCCGCCTCGCCGCGCACGACCACGACCATCCAGCGGTCGCCCGTCCACTCGCCCAGCCTGTGGCCGAGACGGCCGGCGGCATCGGCCTGCGCGCCCTCGTCGATCACGACCTCGATGCGGCCCTGTTCGAACTTCACCAGCCGCATCTGCCGTTCCACGGCGAATTTCAGCGTCAACTCGCGGTTGCGCGCACAAAGTGCGGCGACATCCTCCAGGCTGGTGAGCCTTTCCCCCGCATGGGCCGGCTTTTCGGCGGGAGGCGGCGGTGCGGGGTCGGGCCGGGGCGCGATCTCTGAATGCCCGTAGGCCTCGGGCTCGGCCTTCACCGCCGACCGGCCGCCGGCGACGGCGTGAAGGCGAGGTCCGGATGTGGGCCCGGATGCCGGCATGCTTTGGGAGCCTTGCGCGGAAACGGAACCGCCGCCCTGCGCGATCGGCCCGCCCTGGGTCCCCCCCGCCGGCCCATTGCCGCCCGGTATCGCGCCGCCCTGCCCGCCGTCTTCGGTCAGCCGCCGCAGCGCCTCGTCGGGGGTCGGCAGGTCGGCCGCATAGCACAGCCTGACCAGCGCCATGTCGGCGGCGGCCAGCGGCTTGGGCGCGTTCTGGACTTCCGGGATCGCCTTCAGCAGCATCTGCCAGGCACGGTTCAGCACCCGCATCGAAAGATCGCGCGCGAACCCCTGTCCGCGCTGGCGCTCCATTTCGGTGACCGAGGCGTCGTCGCCGGCATCCGGCACGATCTTCAGCCGTGTGACCAGGTGAACGAAGTCGGCGAGATCGGTCAGCACCACGCCCGGATCGGCGCCGATATCGTATTGCGCGCGCAGCTCCGACAGGGCCCCGGCCGCATCGCCCTTCATGGCGCGCTCGAACAGATCGATGACGCGGGCCCGGTCGGCGAGACCCAGCATGGACCGCAGATCCTCGGCGGTAATCTTGCCGTCGCCATGCGCCATCGCCTGATCGAGCAGCGAAAGCGCGTCGCGCACCGAGCCCTCGGCCGCCCGTGCGATCAGCGCCAGCGCCTCGTCCTCGATCTCGACCTTTTCCGCATCCGAAATGCGCCTGAGATGCGCGACCAGGGTCCCCGCCTCAATACGGCGCAGATCGAAACGCTGGCAGCGCGATAGCACGGTCACCGGAACTTTCCGGATTTCGGTGGTGGCGAAGATGAACTTCACATGCTCCGGCGGCTCCTCGAGCGTCTTCAGCAGCCCGTTGAAGGCCGCGTTCGACAGCATGTGCACCTCATCGATGATGTAGACCTTGTAGCGCGCGGAAACGGGGCGATAGCGCGCGGCGTCCGTTATCTCTCGAATATCGGCGATGCCGGTGTGCGAGGCGGCGTCCATCTCGATCACGTCGACATGACGGCCTTCCATGATCGCCTGGCAGTGGGTGCCGAGGCGGTCGAGATGGATGGTCGGCTTGTCGATCTCGCCGGGGATCTCGAAATTCAGCGCGCGCGCCAGAATGCGCGCCGTCGTCGTCTTGCCGACCCCGCGCACACCGGTCAGGATCCAGCCCTGCGCGATGCGGCCGGTGTCGAAGGCGTTCGACAGCGTGCGCACCATCGGCTCCTGGCCGATGAGATCGTCGAAATTGCTGGGACGGTACTTGCGCGCGAGCACGCGATAGGCGCCGCCGACCGCAGGCGCCTCGCCATCGGTCGGGACCGATCCGCCGGCGGGATTTTCCGTGTCGCTGGAGAGAGTGCCGTCCACCTGGCCTCACGCCTTCATCCTGGCCGCGTGGCTGCTGCGGCCGGCTTTGCAAGCGATCGCGCGCCGTGCGGAGAAACGTAAAGCCCGCGCGCCGTGCCGGTCGAAAGGTCCGGCGGCAATCGCGGGGCGAGAGGTGGGAGGTTGGACACGGTGACCCGTGCCGAGACTCGTTGGGGCTGCTTCCTTCCGGACCTGACCCGGTTGGCGAGTGGCGCGTCCACTGCCAACCTCCCGAACCCGTTATATCAGGATCGGGGTGGGGATTGGCAAGGGGGGAAGCGCGGATAAGAACACGAAAGAACAACGGGCGCGCCACCACTCATGCGGCGCCGTGTCACAATCTCGCACTTATTCCGCTCGCCACGAATCGCTTCGATCGGCCAGAATGGCGTCAATACGCCGCCCGCAGGCCGCTTCCAGCCCGTTCAGGTCGCCGAAGTCTTGAACTCACATGAAATGGCCACCACGACATGGCCACCACGACATGGCCGCCACGATATGGCCGCCACGATATGGATTGAACATGAGTGACGCTTTTTCTCTCGACCCGCGTCTCGAAGCCGACAGCCTCAGCCTCACCGACATGCCGCTCTCCCATGTGCGGCTGATGAACGATGCGCGTTTCCCCTGGCTGGTGCTGATACCGCGCAAGGCGGATCTGGAGGAGTTGACGGATCTGGAGGCCGGCGAACGCACGCTGCTGATGGAAGAGATCGCGCACGCCTCGAAGGTGCTCCAGCTTGCGACCGACTGCGACAAGCTCAATGTCGGCGCGCTGGGCAATGTGGTGCGCCAGCTCCACATCCATGTCGTCGCTCGCTTCGAGAACGACGCGGCGTGGGACGGTCCGGTCTGGGGTGCGGGGGAGAGGGTGCCCTACACGAGCGAGGCGGGCGAGCGCATGTGCGGCGATCTCATCGAACGCCTGCGCGTGCGCTCACGCTGAGGGTGCGGCCCGGCGCTCCGCCGGGCCTTCTTGCCGCTTGGCCGCGGGCCGGATCCGGCGATCGCGCGCACGGCCGTTGGCGCCATCTGCCTCAGTCGGCGAGATCCTTCACGCTTGCGACAGAGCCGTCTTCGTTGAAGCGGTAGACGATCGGTACGCCGGTGCCCAATTCGCGCTTCAGGATCTCTTCCGGCGTAAGCCCTTCCAGCTTCATGATCAGGGCGCGCAGCGAATTGCCGTGGGCGGTGACCAGAACCCGCTGGCCCTTCATAACCACCGGCATGATCCGGTCCTCGAAATAGGGAAGCACGCGTTCCGCCGTCATTTTCAGGCTCTCGCCGCCCGGCGGCGGCACGTCGTAGGACCGGCGCCAGGTATGGACCTGCTCGTCGCCCCACTTCTTGCGCGCGTCATCCTTGTTGAGGCCGGTCAGATCGCCATAGTCGCGCTCGTTCAGCGCCTGATCGCGGATGCTCTCAAGGCCCGTCTGGCCGAGCTGTTCCAGGATCAGCGCCTCGGTGTGCTGGGCCCGCGTGAGCACGGAGGTGAAGGCGATATCGAACGTGAGCCCCATCTCCTTGAGCTTTTTGCCGGCGGCGACCGCCTCATCCACGCCCTGCTTCGTCAGGTCGGGATCCTTCCAGCCGGTAAAGAGGTTTTTCAGGTTCCACTCGCTCTGGCCGTGGCGGACCAGTACCAAAAGACGTTCCATCACTCGCTCCGAATTGGGTCGTACCGAAAGGGGCGTATCAGACGCGCTTACAGGCCGAGAACGTCGACCATCGAATAAAGACCCGGCTTCTGCCGGCGGGCCCACAGGGCGGCCTTCACCGCGCCGCGTGCGAAGATGGCGCGGTCCTGCGCCTTGTGCGTCAGCTCGATCCGTTCGCCCTCGCCGGCGAGGATCACCGTGTGATCGCCCACCACCGAACCGCCGCGCAAGGATGCGAAGCCGATATCGCCGACGGGGCGTTCGCCGGTATGGCCGTCGCGCACCCGCACCGAGCGGGCCTTGAGATCGATCTCCCGGCCCCCGGCCGCCGCCTCCCCCAGCAGCAGCGCGGTGCCCGATGGCGCGTCCACCTTGTGGCGGTGATGCATCTCGACGATCTCGATGTCGAAGTCCTCGTCGAGCGCCCGGGCGGCGCTGCGCACCAGTTCCGCCAGAAGGTTCACGCCAAGGCTCATATTGCCCGACTTGACGATGCGCGCATGGCGGGCGGCGGCCTCGATCTTCGCCTCGTGCGCGGCGTCGAAGCCGGTCGTGCCGATGACATGGACGATGCGGGCCTGGGCGGTGAGTTCGGCAAAACCGACGGTGGCGTCGGGGCGGGTGAAATCGAGCACGCCCTCCGCCTTGACGAAAGCGGCGAGCGGATCGTCGGTGAGTGGAACGCCGAGTTCCCCGACACCCGCGAGCGTTCCCGCATCCTGCCCGAGGAACTTCGAGCCCTCGCGCTCGATCGCGGCGCACACGGTGACGCCGGACATTTCGGTGATGGCCTGCACGAGCTGGCGGCCCATCCGCCCGCCGGCGCCGACGACGACTAGACGCATATCAGACATAGCGGCTCCACATCATTCTTGTTGCCGCGCGATATAGCAGGTGGGGGACGCCGGGGCAAAGCGGAAGGCGCAACGATCGGGCCGGTTCGCCGCTGCGGAAGCTCCGCGCACTCCATGCCCCGGCCTATTTCGCCTTTTCGCGCAGGATCTCCAGGAATGCGGTCTGCAGACCGGTCGGGCGCCAGTTGGAGCGCAACGTGATGCCGATGGGGCGGGGGCGATCGCCGAGTTCGACGGGCAGCGCCTTCAGCAGCCCGGAGCGCTCCTCGTAGGTGATCTGGCGGCGCGACAGCAGCGTGAGCCGGTCGCTCTTCAAGAGCATGCCGCGCAGGGCTACCAGAGATGACGTTTCGATCAGCCCCGTCATGAAGCGCGATCCGATCAGCGCCTCGAAATGGGCGCGCGTCGGTGTCTCCGGTCGCGGCACGATCCAGGGAAAGCGCAGCAGATCTTCGCGCGTCACCCGGTCCTTACCGGCCAGCGGATGGCCGGCGCGGGCGATCACCGACAGCGTATCCGTGAAAAGCTCGCGTTCCTCAAGGTCATCTGCCGGGGGCGGCTGGCGCAACGCGCCGATCAGCAGATCGATCTCGCCCATGTGAAGCGCGTGGAGCTGGCTTGCATAGGACCCGTCATCTATGCGGATGGAGGCCTGCGGATAGCGTTGCGAAAGAGCGATCACCGCTTCGGGAAGGATTTCGGTGCGGATGAGCGGCAGCGTGCCGATCACGAGGCGGCCGCGCACCAGGCCCTTGGCCTCCTCCAGATCGTCGGTCGCCGCCTCGATCTCGCGAAAGGCGAGCGCGGCCCTGAGTGCCAGCATGCGTCCTTGCGGTGTCAGCGCCACGCCCTGGCTGATGCGCTCGAAAAGCGGAACGCCGACCAGTCGCTCCAGGTCGCGTGCGGCGCGGTGGACCGAAGGTTGGGCGAGCCCCAGCGATCGCGCGGCGGCCGAATAACCTCCCGAACGCGCGATGGCGACGAGCGCGCGAAGCTGTGCCGTGGTCGCCAGCCGGTCGACACCGCCGCCCTTCGTCTGGGAGGTGCGCCTGGCGCTTTCGGAAAGCCGGCGGGCCGCGTCCGTTATCAGCTCCAGCGCCCGTTCCACGCGCGCCAGCATGATCTCGCCAAGCTCCGTAGGATAGACGCCCGTGGAGCGGCGCTCGAAGAAGCGGCATTCATAGCGTTTTTCCAGCCGGGCCAGCGCCTGTGTCACGGCGGGCTGGGACAGGTGCGCAGCCGCCGCGGCCCGGTGTACGGAGTTCAGCCGGGCGGCCAGCGCGAAGGCGCGCAAGTGATGAATGTTAGGCAGTTCTGCCAAGTGCCTGCTCCTGAGGAAGGAGGTTCCTGGTGGACCCTATAGGAAAAACTTATCGAGTTCGAGGCGATTCGGACTGGCTCGCCGCGGCGTGTTGGCACATGGTCCATGCCTCTGTGCGGGATGCTGGAGAGGCTCGCGGGCAAGACCGCGACCGGCGCCTGCCGAAAGGAAACGGAACCGTCCATCGACCATAGCGACGGCCCGTGAGGAAACTCAGGAAGGAACGCCCCGAGTGAGCGAACAAAATTCCACAAGCACCCGGCCGACGGCTCTCGTCGTCAGTGCTCATTCCGCTGATTTCGTCTGGCGCGCCGGCGGCGCCATCGCGCTGCATGCCAGGAAGGGCTATGACGTCACGATCGTCTGCCTGTCCTATGGCGAGCGCGGCGAAAGCGCGAAGCTGTGGAAGAAGGACGGCTGCACGATGGAGCACGTCAAGAGCGAGCGCCGCAAGGAAGCGGAAGCCGCGGCCTCCGCGCTTGGCGCCGCCGACATCCAGTTCTTCGACATCGGCGACTATCCGCTCGGCATCACCGAGGACGCCAAGTTCCGGCTCGTCGACGTGATGCGCAAGGTCCAGCCGAAGTTCATCCTCTCCCATTCCCTTGAAGATCCGTACAATACCGACCATCCCGCCGCCACGCGCATGACGATCGAGTGCCGGATGATCGCGCAAGCCTGGGGCCATAACCCGGGCGAAAAGATCCTGGGAGCCCCGCAAGTCTATCTGTTCGAGCCCCATCAGACCGAACAGTGCGGCTGGAAGCCGGACGTGCTCCTCGACATCTCCGAAGTGTGGGACAGGAAGTACGCCGCCATCCAGTGCATGCAGGGCCAGGAGCACCTGTGGGAATACTACACCCGCGTCGGCAAGCAGCGTGGCGTACAGGCCAAGCGCAACTCTGGCGGTCAGGCCGGTGGCAAGAACGTCGAGTATGGCGAAGGCTACCAGTCGATCTTCCCGCGCATGATATCGGAGCTGTAGGACCATGGCGATCTATCGACCCGCTCCCGGCGAACATGTCGTCGTCCGGGAGATCGAGCGCGCCAATACCGCTGTCATCGACGGGCTTGCCAAATGCGGCGTGGCGACCGTTCACGAGGCGCAGGGCCGTGTCGGCCTTCTCGATACGCGTCTCAGGCCGATCTATTCGGGTGCGCGCATCGCAGGTTCTGCGGTAACGGTCTCCATTCCCCCCGCCGACAACTGGATGATCCATGTCGCCGTGGAGCAGTGCAAGCCCGGCGACATCCTCGTCGTCGCGCCGACCTCGCCGTCCAATGCCGGTTATTTCGGCGACCTGCTCGCCACGTCGCTGGCAAGTCGCGGCGTGCGCGGCCTCATCATCGATGCCGGCGTGCGCGATGTCCGGGATCTGACCGAAATGGGGTTCCCGGTCTGGTCGAGCGCGGTCTTCGCGCAAGGCACCGTCAAGGAGACGCTGGGTTCGGTCAACGTGCCGATCGTGTGTGCCGGCGCCGGCATCAATCCCGGCGACGTGATCATCGCCGACGATGACGGTGTCTGCGTCGTGGCGCGCGAACACGCGACGCTGGCGCTGGAAAAGGCGCAGGCACGCGAGGTGAACGAAACCTCCAAGCGCGAGCGACTGGCCTCCGGCGAACTCGGCCTCGACATCTACAACATGCGCGAACGCCTCGCCCAGAAGGGGCTGAAATACATCTGAGGCCCGATGCGATCGCGCACCACGCAATGGCCGCAATTGTGTCGTTTCGCCGCCTCGTCGGGACTGACAATGCCTGCAAGATGGCGATTGCGGCAAGATGACCGGCCGGAATGGCCGGTGGCCACCGAATGCCCCGCCGTATCGCGGGGTACCATGACGGAATACGGGAGGCGCGCCGCCAGCGCCATATAGGGCCCCTTCGGGGTCTTCCGTCGAGAAAAGCATTAGAACCGGGAGGTATCTGACCCATGAAGAAACTCATTCTGACTACGCTCATGGCCGCCGGCCTTGCCGTCGGCGCCGCCCAGGCTGCCGAACGCGTGGCCATCGGCACCGGCGGCACCGGCGGCGTGTTCTACGCCGTGGGCGCAGGGATGGCCGACGTCATCAACAAGCATGCCGACGGCATAACGGCCAAGGCCGAGGTGACCGGCGCCTCCATCGAGAATATCCGCCGCGTCTCCATGGGCGAGATGACGATGGGGTTCTCTTCGGCTTCCGTGCTCTATGCGGGCGCCAATGGCGAGGATCCGTTCGAGGAGAAGCAGAACGTCGCGGCAATCGCCTATCTCTATCCGGCGATGCTGCAGATCGCGGCACTGAAGGATGCGAACGTCACGTCGATCGCCGATTTGAAGGACAAGCGCATCTCCGTCGGCCCTCCGGGCTCGAACTCTTCCGTTATCGCCGAACGCCTGCTCAAGGCCTATGGCGCCTATAACGAATCCAACATCCAGTACCTTTCCTATTCGGAAGCGACCAATGCCATGAAGGACGGCAACCTGGACGCGACCATGGTGCTGGCCGGCATCCCGGCCTCGGCCCTGATCGAGCTGGCGACCTCAGAGGACGTCACTTTCGTGCCTGTTGACGAAGCCAAGATCGCCCAGCTCCTGAAGGACTATCCCTTCTACGCGGTCGATACGCTGCCCGGCGGCACCTATCGCGGCGAGGACGGAGACACCCCGCAGCTCGCCGACCCGGCGATCCTGTTCACGGCAGCCGATGCGGACGAGAACCTCGTCTACAATGTCACCAAGACGCTGTTCGACAACCTGAAGGAACTGGGTGCCGTCCATCCCATGGCGAAGCTGATCTCGCTCAAGAAGGGCCCGAAAACCCCGATCGCGCTGCACCCGGGCGCCAAGCGCTACTTCGACGAAGTCGCGAAGTAGCGCGGAGCCTTTCCGGCTCCCGAACAGGGATTGATCCGTGCGCCTGCCGCTTGGACCCCGCTCCCCTTGTGGGAGAGGGGTCCATGACGATGGCTCTCGGAACACGCGGACATCTCCCTGTCGGAACCGGCCGGCACTCAGTCCATTGAAAGCGGAGAGCTGATTTCGACGGCTGATTCCCTCCGCGTGTCGTCTTGTCGAGCGGAGCTCACATGGAACAATTCGCCTCGCAGGTGCTTCCCGCCGCCCATATCCGTGGCGCGGAGAAGAAGGCCGTCGCCCTGGTGATCTCGGCCCTCGGGCTCGCGGTCACGGCCATGCTGCTCTACACCTCCTATTTCGGCGGCCTGACAGCGCTTCTGCTGCGCTCGATGTTCTTCTCGCTGATGGCTGCCGCCGGCCTGCTGGTCATCGCGGCCGGCACGCGCATCACGCCCCTGCGCGTCCTGTGCTATGTGCTGGCGGTGGTGGCGTTGCTGCCCGGGCCCTATCTCTACGAGAACTACACCCAGATCATCCGGCGCGGCGCCATCGCCAACGATGTCGACAAGGCGCTGTTCGTCGCCACGATGGTGATCGTGCTGGTCATGGCGCGCGCCTATATCGGGCGCACCATGGTCGCCATCTCCGTTCTGGCGCTGGCCTATGCCTATTTCGGCTATCTGATCCCGGGCGAATACGGCCATTCGGGCTATTCCACCGGGCGTCTCGCCTCCAACCTGTTCCTGCGCACCGAAGGCGTCTTCGGCATCCCGATGGGCGTGGCGGCGCAATATATCTTCCTGTTCTCCTTCCTCGGCGTGCTGCTGATGAAATCCGGCCTCGGCCAGACCTTCGTCGATCTCGCGCATGCCCTCACCGGCCGCGTGCAGGGCGGTCCGGCGCTGACCGCCGTCGTTTCCTCCACGCTGTTTTCGTCCATCAACGGCTCGGCGGTCGCAGGCGTGGTCACCACCGGCACCTTCACGATTCCCTTGATGAAGCGGGCGGGCTACCGCGCCAAGACAGCCGGCGCCATCGAAGCCGCCGCCTCGTCCGCCGGCCAGATCATGCCGCCCGTCATGGGGGCCGCCGCCTTCCTGATGGCGGAAATGACCGGAATCCCCTACGTGACCATCGCTCTCGCGGCGCTGATCCCGGCGCTTCTCTACGTTCTAGCGCTGCTGGTGGCCGTCAGGCTGGAGGCCGGAAAGTTCAACATGGCGCGCGCGGGCGATGAAGACGTGCCGTCGGTGTGGAACGTCCTGTCAACGCGCGGCTACATGCTCGCCCCGCTCGTCGTGCTGGTCGGCTTCCTGATCTACGGCTACACGCCGATGAAGTCGGTGGTCTTCGCCATCGCCATGGCGCTCGTCATCATGCCGCTTTCCAAAGCGACCCGCGTCTCGCCGAAGAACCTGCTGCTGGCGACGACGGAGACCATGCGCAACACGCTGTCCGTGGTTGCGGCCGTGGCCACAGCCGGCGTTCTGATCGGCGTCCTGACGCTGACCGGACTGGCGCTGCAGATCTCCAGCCTGATCCTCGATGTCGGCGGCGACAGCATGTTCCTGGTGCTGGTCTTCACCATGTTCGCCTCCTTCATTCTCGGGCTCGGCCTGCCCACCTCGGCGGCCTACCTGCTGCTCGCCATTCTGGTGGCGCCCGCGCTCGAGGGTTTCGGCCTGCCGACCATCGCAGGCCACATGTTCATCTTCTACTACGGCCTGATCTCGGCGATCACGCCGCCGGTGGCGCTTGCCGCCTATGCCGGGGCGAGCATCGCAGGCGCCGGGGCGAACGAGACGGCGTTCGAGGCGATCCGCCTCGGGTTCGTCAAGCTCGTCATCCCCTTCGTCTTCATCTACTCGCCGGGTCTGCTGCTGATCGGCTCGCCTGCCTCCATCGTGCTGCAGACGATCGCGGCCGTGATCGGCGTTTCCGCGCTGGCCACCGCCTTCACCGGCTGGCTGATGGTGCCGCTTGGCGTGCTCGCGCGCTTCGGGCTCGTCGCCGGCGCCGCGCTTTTGCTGTGGCCGACCAGCATGCCCGACTACGATCCTATCTCGCTCGCCATCCGCCTTGCCGGTCTGGCGCTCGCCGGCTTCGTCGTCTTCCAGGCCTATCTTTCTTCCAAGTCGCCCGTACAGGAGCCCGCGCGGACATGAGTGCAGAGTATCTCGCATTCCACCCGAACCCGAAGACGCCGGACATCACGCTGCCGGCCGGCGCCGTCGATGCCCATTGCCATGTCTTTGGCCCGGCGGCGAAATTTCCCTTCGCGCCGACCCGCACCTACACGCCCGTCGATGCGCCAAAGGAGAAGCTTCGCGAGCTGAACGATCATCTCGGTTTCGAGCGCGCCGTGATCGTGCAGGCGAGTTGCCACGGCACCGACAATGCCGCGCTCGTTGATGCGCTGGAATGGGGCAAGGGTCTCTATCGCGGCATCGCCATGGTGAAGCCGGAGGTCTCTGACGAGGAGCTGAAGCGGCTCGATGCGGCGGGTGTGCGCGGCTCGCGCTTCAACTTCGTCAAGCATCTGGGTTCCGACGCGGCGCTCGCGGCGCTTGAAAGCCTTTCAAAGCGCTATGGCGCGCTGGGCTGGCATGTGGTGATTTATTTCGATACCGAAAAGATCCACGAACTGGCCCCGATCATCGAAAAGGTGCCGGTGCCGGTCGTCATCGACCACATGGGGCGGGTGGATCCCGCACTGGGGCTTGAACAGCCGGGCATGAAGCTGCTGGAAGGGCTCCTGGAGGCGCGCAAGGACATCCGGGTCAAGGTGTCGGGCTCCGAGCGGCTTTCCCATGACGGCCCGCCCTTCGCCGATTGCGTCGAACAGGCGCGCCATCTGGTGGAAACATTCCCCGATCAGGTTCTTTGGGGCACCGACTGGCCGCACCCGAACATGAAGAAATGGGTGCCGGACGACGGTCAGCTTGTCGATCTCCTCGGCCAGATCGCCCCGACGCCGGACCTTTTGAAGAAGCTCGTGGTCGACAACCCGATGCGGCTCTACTGGCCGGACGAGGTTTAGCGGCGGCGGGGCCGGGAAGAAGATGAGGAGGCGCTTTCGCGCCGACTGGTCGCCGGATCCCGGGTCTGGCCATGCGCCTGCGGCGCAGACCGCCCGGGATGACGCCGAAGAGTTGAAGACAAACGCAGGTCCTGAAGCCGACCGGGCTTCTCCGTGTGGTTTCAACCTTCCGTCCTCATCCCGGACAAGCGAGGCGGAGCCGAGCGCCGATCCGGGATCCCGCGACCGGGTGCACCCGCTCGGGCGCTCCGTTTTTTGTCTCTTTGCCGTCTGACGTAAGGAAACCCGCTATGCCAGGCCAGATCGCCATCCCCTGCATGTTGCTGCGCGGCGGCACGTCGAAGGGGGCCTATTTCCTGAAATCCGACCTGCCGGCCGACAGGGAAGAGCGCGATGCGCTGCTCTTGAAGGTCATGGGCTCGCCCGATCCGCGCCAGATCGACGGTATCGGCGGCGCCCATCCGCTGACCTCCAAGGTCGCCGTCGTCAGCCCGTCGATGCGCGAGGGCGTCGATGTCGATTACCTCTTTCTGCAGGTGACACCCGATCAGCCGGTCGTGTCGGATACCCAGAACTGCGGCAATATCCTGGCCGGCATCGGCCCCTTCGCCATCGAACGCGGGCTGGTCACGGCAAAGGACGGCGTGACGACCGTCAGCGTCTACATGGTGAACTCCGACAGCCGCGCCGATCTCGATGTGCGCACGCCCGGCGGCGAGGTGGCCTATGACGGCGATGCGGCGATCGACGGCGTGCCCGGCATCCATGCGCCGATCATTCAGAACTATTTCGAGACCGCCGGCGCGCAATGCGGCGCGCTTCTGCCGAGCGGCAACGCCACCGACGAGATCGACGGCGTGCGCGTCACCATGATCGACAACGGCATGCCCAACGTCATCATCAAGGCGCAGGACTTCGGGCTTACCGGGGGGGAGAGCGTTGCCGATCTGGAGGAGAATGCGGCGCTGAAGGCGCGGCTGGAGGCGATCCGGCTGAAATGCGGGCCGCTGATGAACCTCGGCGACGTGGAGAAGCAGACGGTGCCGAAAATGTGCCTCGTCTCAGGCCCGCGCGAGGGCGGGCTGATCGCCACGCGCTCGTTCATTCCCCACCGCGTGCACCAGTCCGTCGGCGTGCTGGCAGCCGCCACGGTCGCGGCCGCGGCCCTCGTACCCGGCACGACGGCGGCGGAGGTGGCGGCTCCGGTTGCGGCCAATCCGCTGCGCGCCGATATCGAGCATCCGGGCGGAAAACTCGGCGTCGAGATCGAGACGGAGATGCGGGATGGCATCCCTGTGCCGGTGCGCTCGGGCATCGTCAGAACGGCGCGCAAGCTCTTCGACGGCACGGTCTTCGCCTTGCCGTGAGGGGGGGCTGCGGCTTCAAACGAGCGTTTTGTCGTCGATTAACATTTGTCTCGAACAGGCGTCGTATTTCGTCGTATTCGCTTCAAATGCGAAAATTCATCAAATACGAAAACGGGCATCCTGGGGATGCCCGTTCATGACGTGACGCGGCTGGAATGAGGAAGGCGGGCGCACGGGAGAGGCGGATTTTATCCCCGCCCTGTCCCCAGGCTTGTACGGGCTTTATCCCCGCCGGGGATTGGCGTTCGCCTTGACCCGGATCGGCACCAGCTCCGGCGCGCGGATCCTGAGACGGCGTCCGCCGCCGCCCGAGCCGTCGCTCGGCATGGACATGATCGCCGTGCCCATGGCGGCGCTGGTGAAGGTGATGAGAAAACCGAAGAACAGCATCGCGATCGGTACGAACGGCGTTTCCGAGCGCATGATCAGCGACCACAGTCCGCCGATATCGGTGAGGTAGAACCCCGCGACAAGAAGGACGGTAACGACAAAGCCCGCAAGCCAGTTGATGGCAAGCAGACGGAAAAGCGGATTGCGGAAAAACGTGCGCAAATGAAGCCTCCTCTTCAGCCCGTGCATCTGAGACACTCTGGGGCGTCGCCACCATGCCCGAAATGCGATGAAGTGTCGCAGCGTCAAGGAACGCCATGCCGCATCACGAGGCTGCAAGGCACCCAGACAGCTGACAATTGCCGTCAGCTTAGGCCGGAACGCCCGCCCTCGTCATGCTAGTAAAGATGCTGCCTTGAGGTCGAACGTCAACCGCACTGTCTGCAGGAACCGAAGGAGGCATGGTGTTCTGTCGCCGGGCGACGCCCCGTAACCTCCATCACTGTAGCGATTTCGCGATATCGGCGCACTCCGCTTCAGGCTCTCCGGCGCTCTGGTTGACTGTCACCTTCGTGACCCTGCGCTCCAGAAGCGAACCATACCGGCGATAAGCACTGACAGTGTATCCGCTGTCCGTCATTGCTGCGCCCCAGCCGTTCACCTTGCAAACCAGCCCTCCTTCGAGGGGCGTGACCCGCCATGGAGGCTCAGTGGCATCGGCGATGATGAGGCCTAGTCCCAGCACTCCGACGGTTGCCAGCAGGTATCCGCCGAATATTGGAACGGACGCAATGAAACGCACCAGGTATCTGGCTGGTTTCCTGCCTTCTGGAACCGGGAAAAATGCAAGGTAACAGTACGCCAGGTACGCCGCACACAGTGTGAGAATATTGGCTTCGACCCGGACGAAACTGATGTTGAAAACAGCGGCGAGTGCCACCGCCGAAAGCAGGCCGATTGAACAAATCGTGAGAGCCTGGGGGGAAAGCGGTCGGGGCCGGCGGGCGACAAACGCAACCACGGGAGCTGCAAGAATCCAGACCCATATGAGGACGAACACGGATTCCATCAGCGCGATCCCAGATCCCGCGCACCCAACCATCTGACGAAACGGAGAAGGATGTCGTCAACCCTTCTCGTTTCGTCTGCCGATCATCAGGAATTCGCGGCCTCTTCGGCCTTCATCACACGTCGAGATTGGCCACCGACAGGGCATTCTCCTGAATGAATTCGCGGCGCGGCTCCACCTCGTCGCCCATCAGCTTGGTGAAGATGTCGTCGGCCGCGTCGGCCTCTCGCACCTTGACCTGCAGCAGCGAGCGCGCGTTCGGATCGAGCGTCGTCTCCCACAGCTGCTCGGGGTTCATTTCGCCCAGGCCCTTGTAGCGCTGCAGCGACAGGCCCTTGCGGCCGAAGGTGAGCAGCGAGTTGAACAGCGCGCGGGGGCCGCGGATCTGCGTCCCGGTGTCCTTGCGCCTGAGCGTCGCAGCCTTGCCGTAGATCTCGAAAAGGTGGGCGTGATAGCCGTTGAGCTTGCGGGCATCGGCGGACTCGAGAAGCGCCGCGTCGATCGTCGCGACTTCCTTCACGCCGCGAAGCGTGCGGGTGAAGACCAGCGATCCGTCGTCGCGCGCTTCGCCTTCCCAGCCCTTTTCGAACTCCTCGGCGAGGATATCGAGCCGGCGGGCGATGTAGGCGGCGGCCTCGTTCGCCTTTTCGCGATTCTCGAGGATCTCGGGCGACAGCGCCCCGGCGATTGCCGCCTGTTCCACCGCGTTGCGGTCGTAGCGGGCATGCAGGCCGTCGAGCACGTTGGAGATGGCGCGCGCCTCCTCGACCACGGCGCGCAGGTCCGGACCCGAGCGCGCCTCGCCGCTGGCCAGCGTCAGGCTGGTGTCATCAAGGCCGGTGGCGATGAGGAAGTCGACCAGCGCCTTCTCGTCCTTCAGGTACTGCTCGGAATTGCCGCGCTTGACCTTGTAGAGCGGCGGCTGGGCGATGTAGATGTGGCCGCGCTCCACCAGATCGGGCATCTGGCGGAAGAAGAAGGTCAGCAGCAATGTGCGGATGTGGGCGCCGTCGACGTCGGCGTCCGTCATGATGATGATCTTGTGGTAGCGCAGCTTGTCGACGTTGAACTCTTCCTTGCCGATGCCGGTGCCGAGCGCGGTGATCAGCGTGCCGATCTCGTTCGACGACAGCATCTTGTCGAAGCGCGCGCGCTCCACGTTGAGGATCTTGCCGCGCAGCGGCAGCACGGCCTGGTTCTCGCGGTGGCGGCCCTGTTTTGCGGAGCCACCGGCCGAGTCACCCTCGACGAGGAACAGTTCGGCCTTGGCCGGATCGCGTTCCTGACAGTCGGCGAGCTTGCCGGGCAGCGAAGCCACGTCGAGCGCGCCCTTGCGTCGCGTGAGATCGCGCGCCTTGCGCGCCGCTTCGCGGGCCGCCGCGGCCTCCACCACCTTGGAAACGATGACCTTGGCCGGCGCCGGGTTTTCCTCGAACCATTCGGCAAGCGCGTGATTGATCGCGTTCTCGACCACCGGACGAACCTCGGAGGAGACCAGCTTGTCCTTGGTCTGGGAGGAGAATTTCGGATCCGGCACCTTCACCGAAAGCACGCAGGTCAGCCCCTCGCGGCAATCGTCGCCCGAAAGTCCGACCTTTTCCTTCTTGGTGATTCCGGAACGCTCCGCATAGCCGGTCACCTGGCGCGTCAGCGCACCACGGAAACCGGCCAGATGCGTGCCGCCATCGCGCTGCGGGATGTTGTTGGTGAAGCACAGAACCTGCTCGTGGTAACTGTCGTTCCACCAGAGCGCGGCTTCCACCGTGATGCCGTCCTTCTCGGTGGTGATCACCACGGGATTTTCGATCAGCGGATGCTTGGCCCGGTCGATGTAGCGCACGAAGGCTTCCAGACCGCCCTCGTAATGCAGTTCCACCTCTCTGGCCTCCACGCCGCGCTTGTCGGTCAGCAGGATGCGCACGCCGGAATTGAGGAAGGCCAGCTCGCGCAGCCGGTGTTCGAGCGTATCGAAATCGAAATCGAGCTTGGTGAAGGTTTCCGGCGAGGGATGGAACGTCACCTCCGTGCCGGTATCATCGCCGGCATCGCCGATGACCTTCAGCGGCGCGTCGGCGACGCCGTGGGTGAAGGTCATCTCGTGGACCCGGCTGTTGCGGCGGATGACGAGCTTCAGCGTGGTCGACAGCGCGTTCACCACCGAAACGCCCACGCCGTGCAGACCGCCGGAGACCTTGTAGGAATTCTGGTCGAACTTACCGCCGGCATGCAGCTGGGTCATGATGACCTCGGCCGCCGAAACGCCTTCCTCGTGCATTTCGGTGGGGATACCGCGACCATTGTCGGTCACGGTGACCGAACCGTCGGCGTTCAGCGTCACCTTGACGAGGTCGGCCCACCCCGCCAGCGTCTCGTCGATGGCGTTGTCGACCACCTCGTAGACCATGTGATGCAGGCCGGAGCCGTCGTCGGTATCGCCGATATACATGCCGGGGCGCTTGCGTACCGCGTCCAGGCCCTTGAGGACCTTGATGGAATCTGCGCCGTACTCGTCCGCGCCATGGCTGTTCTTCGGAGTATCGTTCATGCGAATCAGCGACCTGCAAATTGTATGTGTTGGTTAGGTTATAAGGGCTTCGCGCGCGGGTTCAACATGAGGAGAACGCGTGCGATTCCGCGCAGGCTCTCCGTCCGGTGCGGGCGGAGAGAGGGGCCCTGCTTTCAGGCCTAGCGGGAGGCGATGGCGGCCGCTGCCCCGGCCATGACGGTGCCGACGCCGCGGTTGAGCCATCGCAGGGCGCGCGGGGTTGAAAACAGGCCGCGTGCCATATGCGCCAGAACCACATAGCCGGCGAAAACGAAACCCAGGATAAGCAGGGTGACCATCATGAGCTCGCCATATCCTAGCAGAGTCACCCGCTTGAGGTCGAAGAGATTGGGCATCAAGGCCAGATAGAAGACGATGGTCTTCGGATTTCCCAGCGTCACGGCCAGCCCGCCGAAGAAGAGCCGACAGGGGCGTTCGGCGCCCGACGTCGGCAGGCGGATCGCCGAGGCCGGCGCGCTCCACATCCTCCAGCCGAGATAGAGCAGATAGGCCGCGCCCGCGTAGCGCACCACCAGGAAAACCGACGCGAAGCTGTGGGCGATGAACGCCAGGCCGAACACGGCCAGCGAAAGCCACACCACGTCCCCCAGCATCATGCCGGTGCAGAAGGCCGTCGCGCCCTTGCGGCCATGCGCGAGCACGCGCGCAACGATCGCCGCGATACCCGGCCCCGGCGCCATCGCCGCGACGAAGAGAGCGGCGGCGAAAGTGGCGAGATCGATCCAGTTCATCTGTGTCAGTCCATGGCCGTTCGCGGTTCTCTCCGGCCGTTTCCCGTGTTCGCCGGGATGGCGGAGAGACAAGTGATGTATCGTGTTTCGGGCGCTTTGGCCATTTCCCCGTCGCCTCCGGCGCGGGACGCCCTGTCCGGATCGTCTTTCGCCTGGAAGCCCGTGTCGGGGGCGTCTATGGCTGGGGCGTTTCCGGCACGGGCGTCATGGCGCGGCGCGTGTCCGTCCAGGCCACGATGTTGTCGACGACAAGCTGTCCCATGGCCTGGCGTGTTGCCACGGAGGCTGATCCTACATGGGGTAGCAGGACCGTGTTTTCCAGGACCACAAGGCTTTCCGGCACGGCCGGTTCGTTCTCGAAGACGTCGAGCCCGGCGCCACGAATGGCGCCTTTGGAAAGCGCTTCGATCAGCGCGGTCTCGTCCACCACCGTGCCGCGCCCGATATTGATCAGATATCCGTTCGGCCCCAGCGCCTCCAGCACCTGCCGGTCGATCATGTGATGCGTCGCGGCCCCGCCGGGAACCACCGCCATCAGCACGTCGCTCGCGCGCGCCAGCTCCGTGAGGCTCGCATGGTAGCGATAGGCGACGCCGGCCTGCTCGTGGCGGCCGTGATAGTGGATCTTCATGCCGCAGGCCTCGGCCCGGCGCGCGATCGCCTTGCCGATGCGCCCGAGCCCCAGAATGCCGAGCACCGAACCGCCGAGCGAGCCGGCGGTGAGCGGATAGGGCCCGTCCTTCGCCCAGCGCCCGGCGCGCAGGTGGTTCTCGGCCCGGTTGAGTTCGCGCACCGTCATCAGCATCAGCGCGAGCGCGGTATTGGCGACCTCCTCGTCCAGCACGCCCGGCGTGTTGGTGACGACGACGCCCGCTTGCGCCGCCGCGGCCACATCGACCGCGTCATAGCCGACACCGAAGGAGGAGATGATCTCGAGATCGGGCAATGCGGCGATCGTCTCCCGGTCGATGCCCTTCAACCCGCAGGCCACCGCCTTGAAGCGTTTGCCCTCGCGTTCGAGGAAGCCCGCGCGGTCCGCCTCCTTGTGAAGCTCCACCACGTCGAAGCGTTCCCCCAGCTTCGCGATGACGTAAGGCAAGATCGGCCCGATGACGAGCACTTGCTGACGGTCCATGTTTCCCCTCGCGCATGACAGTCGATGCGGCGAGGCTAAAGCGTTTCGCAGCCGAACGAAAGGCGTGCGGGAGTGGATGGGGACGTCTGCGCGCCACGGGGGCGGCTCCATAAGCACCGGGCGGCCCCATAAACAAAGGTCCCCTTGCGTTGCGGTGCAGCGTGCCCCTAAATCGCCGCGACGGAAAGTTGTCGGCGGGAGTGAGAAATGGCGGGCCAGACGAGCGTGAACAAGACGAATACGGGCAATTTCTTCGAGGATTTCAGGCTGGGTCAGATCCTGCGCCACGCCACGCCGCGTACGGTGAGCGCGGGCGACGCCGCGCTCTACACCGCGCTTTATGGCCCGCGTTTTGCCGTTTCCTCCTCCGATGCCCTGGCGAAGTCGCTCGGCTACGAGCACGCCCCGCTCGATGATCTGCTGGTCTTCCACATCGTTTTCGGCAAGACGGTGCCGGACATCTCGCTGAACGCGGTCGCCAATCTCGGCTATGCGGGCGGGCGGTTTCTGGCGCCGGTCTATCCCGGCGACACGCTGTCGGCGGTCTCGGAGGTGATCGGGCTGAAGGAGACCTCCTCGGGCAAGACCGGCGTCGTTTACGTGCGCTCCACCGGCTACAAGGCCGACGGCACGGAGGTGCTGGACTATGTGCGCTGGGTGATGGTGCGAAAGCGCGACGAGGCATCGCCCGCGCCCGAACCGGTCATCCCGGAACTGCCCGACGCGATCGAGCCGGATGCGCTGGGCGACGCCGTTCCGCTGCTGGATATCTCGGCCTGGGACGGCGAACTTGCCGGCAGCCCGCACCGCTTCGACGATTATCAGGTGGGCGAGAAGATCGACCACGTCGACGGCATGACGGTGGAGGAGAGCGACCACATGCTGGCGACGCGGCTCTACCAGAACACCGCCAAGGTGCATTTCAACCAGTTCACCGAAGGCAAGGGCCGGTTCGGCCGGCGGCTGATCTATGGCGGCCACGTCATCAGCCTGGCGCGCGCGCTGTCGTTCAACGGACTGGCGCCGGCCTTCCACGTCGCCGGCATCAATGGCGGCCGCCACGTGGCGCCGCTGTTTGCCGGGGGCACGGTTTTCGCGTGGTCGCAGGTGCTGGACAAGGCCGCGATCGCCGGGCGCGACGATATCGGCGCGCTCAGGATCCGCACGGTGGCGACCGTCGACCGGCCCTGCGCCGATTTCCCCGACAAGGATGCGGACGGCCGCTACGACCCGGCGGTGATCCTCGATCTGGATACCTGGCAGCTCCTGCCGCGCTAGCGAGAGGGCGGTCCGGGCGTGGCCCGAGTGTGCGGCAGTCCGCTCGGACCTTGCTCGTACTGGGCCCGCACTGGCGCTCTCGAACGCCGCACACCGGGCACAAAAAAGGCCGGGGCCCGGAAAATCCGGCCCTCGGCCCGTGTTCGATCTGCCCCTGTTCGATATGAACGGGGAGTGCTCTAGGGCCGTATCCTAGAACGCGTAGCCCAGACGGACGCCGACATTCGTCAGCCCGTCATTGTCCGAGCAGTAGCCGTTGTTGGACGAGTGCTCGATCATCGCCGAGACATTCCAGGCCTGGTTGATGCGGAAGCCGGCGGAAGCCGATTCGCGGAACATCACGTTGCAGCCCAGCGCCAGACCGCCCTGGCCCGCCTCGGTGTGGCCGTTATGGGCCATGCCGCCGAAGGACCCTTCGATGAAGAGCTGGTCGGTCAGGTCGATCGTCAGCGTGTAGCCGGCATAGACCATGGAGGTGTCGCCGGCCGTGTTCAGGTTGCCGCCGACATGCGGGCGCAGCATCGACTGGGTGTCGAGGAAGGGCGTCTTCCACGCCAGCGCGCCCCAGCGCAGCAGGATCTCGGCGTTGATATCGGCGCCGGTCTCGCGATCCATCGTGTCGTGGTAGAAGACGCCGCCGCGAACTTCGTTGTAGGGCGCGAAGCTTCTGGTCTGGAGCGGCGGTGCTCCGTAATAGTCGGCCGCGATGGCCGCCGGAGCACACGTCGCGGCGAGAAGGCTCGCCACAAAGACCGTCTTCGTAAGAGTAAACATCCGCACCTTGAAGGCCTCGATAAAAATGCGCCGCGAAACATGTCACGGACAGGGGGCTAACATTCCCCATTGCGGGGACGGATGCAATCCGCCTGTCCCGTTTCGGGGGGCCGGGCTGGCTATCGATGACACTTTGACACAGTCGTGTTGCGATACGGATACACATGCACGGCGCGCAACAGGGCCGGCGGCGAAAGGAGATGACGATGGGACCTGAGAAGCTGGCGGCCCTTTCGCGGCGGGTCGAGGCGGTGGGGTTCCTGATCCTGGGCGGATTCCATACGCAGCCCGGCCATGCGGGGGAGGGCGGTGATACGGGGGAAGGGGGTGATACGGGGGAACGCTTTCCGCGCGCGGGCGATGGTCGTGTTGCGCGAACCCTGATCCTCGCCGGCAATGCGGGGCCCGCGCTGTGGCGCGCCTTCCGCGCGGCGCCCGAAGCGAGCGACGGGGCGCCCGACCCGCTCGATCGCTACACAAGGCGCACGCTGGGTGCTGTCGCCGGGGCCTCGGGCCTTGCCGTGGTCTTTCCGTTCGACAGGCCGTGGTGGCCGTTCCAGAGCTGGGCGCTGGCGGTTGGCGGCTTTTCGCAAAGCCCGATGGGCGTGCTCGCGCACCATCGCTACGGCCCCTGGGCGGGCTTGCGCGCCGCCTTCGTGTCGGGCGAGCGATTCGCCGCATTCGCGCAAGACGGCACGCCCGGCCCCTGCCCGGCGTGCGAGGAAAAACCGTGTATCGCGGCCTGCCCGGCGCACGCTTTGGGCCCGCGCGGCTACGACGTGCCGCGCTGCCTCGCACATCTGGCCGCAACGCCAGGGCCTGCCTGCCTTTCCGGCTGTCTTGCCCGCGTCGCCTGTCCCTGGGGCATGCCCTACAGGCAGCAGGAAGAGCAGGCCCGCTTCCACATGCGCGCCTTCACCGCCTGGGACACGGGGTCCGCAAACAAAGGAACTTGAGCAGGCGGCCATCCTTTGGGTATCAGTGCGCCTCCCGGTTGAAGACATGGGCACCGGGTTGCCCGGGATCGCCGACCCTTGCGCCTGTGTCGGGCCTCTCGCCCGACACCGTGACCCGACATCATGAAAGGATCGGCCATGCGTCGATGGATCGTTCTTGCACTGTTTCTCGTCGTCGTTCTGGGCGGCGGCCTTGCGATCGGCTTCGCGACCGTTCCCGGCGCGTGGTACGCGGCCCTGCAAAAGCCGGCGATCACCCCGCCGAACTGGCTCTTCGCGCCGGCCTGGACGATCCTCTACGTCTTGATCGCGATTGTCGGCTGGCGCACCTTCGAGCGCGACAAGATGGGCACCGAGATGAAGCTGTGGGTCGGCCAGCTCATGCTCAACTTCACCTGGAGTCCGGTGTTTTTCCGTTTTCAGGATCCCTATCGCGCGCTCGTGCTGATCGTGATGATGCTCATCCTGATCTTCTGGTTCCTCAAGCTGACCTGGAGCCGCGACCGCGTTACGGCCTGGCTGTTCGTGCCCTACGTGGTGTGGTCCTCCTATGCCACGCTGCTGAACGTCCTGATCTGGTACATGAACCGCGACCCGTCGCCCCCGCCGCTGTTTCAATAGCGCGGGCACAGGGGGGGGCCGCGAAGGGCGCCGGTGCCGCCTATTCGCCCACCGGCGGCGTGCCATGCGTATGGAAGGAGGAGATGGTCTGGAGCCCCCAGGCCTGGCCCTTCCTGCGCTCCTCCTCCGTCCAGGTGACCGTCTCCCAGTCGGGTGCCAGGATCAGGCGGGCGCCGGCATTGGCGACCTCCACCCGGTTGCCGGCCGGCTCGTAGACATAGAGGAAGAAAGTCTGCTGCACCGCGTGCTTGTGCGGCCCCGTCTCGATGTGGACGCCGTTTTCCAGAAAGATGTCTGCGGCCTGAAGGATCTGCTCGCGCTGGTCGAGCGCGTAGGTGACATGGTGGAAGCGGCCGTGCGAGCCGGTGTGGTCGCCCGTATAGGCGATGTCGTAGCTCTTGTTGTTGACCGTGAACCAGCAGCCGCCCAGATGCCCGCTGTCCAGCATGATGCGCTCGGTGATGCGGCTACCGAGCGCACGCGGCATGAAGTCCGCGATGGCGTCGACGTCACTGGCGAGCAGATTGACATGGTCGATCCGGCGCACGCACACGCCGCGGCCGTGGTAGCGCTGCGCCTGGTTCTTCAGCGCCGGTTTCTCCGCTTCCGGCGCGACGTATTTCCGCGTGTCGTAATAGATCTCGAAGACATGGCCGTCGGGATCGCGGAACCGGTAGGCCGGACCGTGGCCCATGTCGCCGTCGCTCCAGCCGATGCCGGCGCCCAGCGCCTCGATTTCTCGGACCCTGCGTTCCAGCGCCTGCGGGCTTGAGCAGCGATAGCCGATATGACCGACGCCCGTCGTCTTCGACGCGGTCAGCTTCAGGGTGTGAAATTCGTAGTCGTCCCAGGCGCGCAGATAGACGCTATCGCCTTCGCTGGCCGATTTCGTCAGGCCCAGAATGTTGACAAAGAAGTCCAGGCTCGCCTCCGGCTTGTCGGTGAAGAGTTCCACATGACCCAGATGGGCGACGTCGAAGCAGGGCTCGGGCATGGACATGGCGTGTGGTTCCTCCGTGCGCGTCCAGTTGGCGTTTCTCACGTTGAGCGCACTGCGTTTCTCGCCCGCTTCCGTATCGTCAGGCAACGGACAATGGTGCGCCGGTCGATTGTTTTTCGCTATTGCCCCGCCAATCTGCCGTACCGGTTCACCGCGCGTATTCCGCCGCCGGCGCAACCTCGCGCCGGTCGATCGGGAATATTCGCGTTGAGCGGGGAACCAAACGGCGCCGCCAAGCGCTACCATGACGAAAATCCGGTATCTGGATGCCGACCCGGTTTCACGAAACCCAGACCCGGCATTACGAAATAAGGAGTTTCCGAATCTCAAATGACCAGTAAAGACAAGCTGAACATCATCGGTCTTTGCGGCAGCTTGCGCAAAGGCTCGTTCAACCATGCGCTGTTGCGCGCGCTGCCCGATCTTGCGCCGCAGCGCATGACCATCACCGAAGGACCCGCCATCGGCGCGATCCCGCCCTACAATGCGGATGTGCAGAACGGCGACGGCTTCCCGCCGGAGGTGACCGCACTCGCCGAGGCGATCCGGACGGCGGACGGCATCATCATCGTCTCGCCGGAATACAACTACTCGGTCCCGGGCGTCTTGAAGAACGCGCTCGACTGGGTCTCGCGCGTCGACAACCAGCCGTTTGCGGCAAAGCCCGTGTGCCTGCAGTCGGTTTCCATGGGCCAGCTCGGCGGTGCGCGCATGCAGTATCACCTGCGCCAGATCATGGTGTTTCTGGGGGCTGACGTCTTCACCACGCCGGAGGTCTTCGTGGGCGCCGGGCACCAGAAGTTCGACAAGGACACCCTGGCGCTGACCGATGAGGGAACCCGCGAATTCGCCGGCAAGCAACTGGCCGCCTTCGCCGACTATATCGACCGCGTCTCCGCCTGAGCACGCGCGCGAGCCAAAGCATATTCCGACCGCTCCGGCAAATGCGTCGGAGAGGCCGGTGCTCGCGATCCTGGGTCTAGAGCATATATTCTTGTCGATCAAACGGGTCCGTTTGATCGGAAAGCGCTCTAGAAGCGGAACGACAGGTTGCCGACAGCCGAATGCTCGCGGCTGTCCTTGCCGATATCGCCCTGGTAGGAGAGGTTCAGGCTGGCGCCGTTCGTGAAGTCGAAGCGCAGACCGGTTTCCACCAGCGCGGTGTCGCGGTCGATCGGCGTGCCGGCGACCGTGAATGCATCGCCGCCGTCGAAGTGCATCGATCTGTCGGGCGTCGCATCGCCATAGGCGTGCCGCCAGCCGACCGAGCCGAACAGGAAGCTCGACATCTCCTCCAGCGCCGCAAGCCGGGTCTCGCCGCGCAGGCCGAGCGTCGTCGTGCCCATCACGCTGTCGTTCGATGCCGAGGTCAGTGCGGCGGTGCCGCCGGTTTCAGAGAAGCTGTCGATGTGGCGGTGGATGAGGGCCGCGCCGGCGAACGGCTCGAGGCGGGCGCCAGGGGAGAGCGTTTCCAGCCCCAGCGTATAGCCGATCTCGGCAAAGGCGGTCGCCGTGGCCGCATCGTAATCGGCGCTCAGGCTCTCGCTGAAACCGGTGAAGGCGACGGTGCGGTCGCTGGAAATGTCGTGCCAGGTGTAGCTGGCGCCGAAGCGCAGGCCCACCGGACCGAACTGCCGGCCGCCATAGGCGCCGAGGCTGTAGTTGTCGAGGTCGCCGGACGAGGCCAGCGACTTCACGTCATAGGCGGTGTGGCCATAACCCGCGAACAGGCCGGCGCGCCAGTCGTCGAGCACCCGGACATCGGCACCGGCGAAGACGCCGCCGCTCTGGCTCCTGAGCGAAGCCGTCCGCGAAGTGCTGTCCGTCTTGCCGAAGGAGCCGTAGGCCTTGGCCCAGATGACGGGGGCGAAGATCTCGGCGTATGACGGGGTATCTTTGCCGTGGAAGGCGAGTTGGGGCATCGAACCGGAATCGACCCCGCCGAAGGCGCCGCGCAGGCGCTGGGCGACGATCGTGTTGCCCTGGGTCGGGCCGACGGAGAGCTGCTGCTGCATGGAGACGAGGGGCTCGCCGGACAGATCGCGGAAAGCCTGGTTGGTTTCCCCGTCGGGCAATGCCAGCACGGATTTGTAGAGGGCGTTGGTGTTGCCCAGGCTCTGGATGGCGTTGGCCGCCGCGCGGCCGTTCGGCGTCGACGTGGTGCTGGCGAACTCCACATCGTTGCGCTCAAGCTCGACGGACACGGTCGTGTCGGTATAGCTGGCACGCACGTCGAGGAAGGCGAAGTCGTCGGTGACCGTGTCGAATGTCCCGTCGATGCTCGTGGCCGTCGCGATCGTGACGTTCGTCAGGTTCGAATAGCTGGTGTCGGCAAGATCGGCGGCCGAGATGTCGAGTGTCGAGCCGCTGTCGATGGTAAGCTGGCCGTCAACGTCAAGCGTGCCGCCGGACCCGTCGGGGTTCACACCGACCGTCAGCGTCGACCCGGAGACGAAGGTGAAGTCGCCATCGACCGCCATGGTGCCACCGTAGATGGCGGCGGAGCCGGTGAAGGCTGAGTAATCGCCCGTCAGCAGCGTGTAGCCGGCATAGAAGGCGATGAGGCCGTTGCCCTCCACATCCAGGTCGAACTCGTAGTTGGTCCCGGTGTGGTTGAAGACGATGCTGCCGTCACCATTGCCGAAAAGCACGCGCCCCGCATTGACGCTACCGGCTTCGAGCGCGGTCTCGCCTGCCAGATTGCCGAGCACAAGCGCGCCTTTGGAGCCGGCATCGCTTGCGATCTGGATCGTGCCGGTTCCTCCGTCGACATTGACCGTGCCGCCGGCCACCACGGCCAGCGTGCCGTCACTGCCGGAATAGGTGCCGAGGTTGATGTAACCGGTGGTCGTGATGGTGCCGCCAATCCCGACCGCCACCAATCCCGTACCGTTCCAGCCGATATCGAATTCGCCCGTCGTGAACGTCGAACCGGTACCGGAGACAGCGAGAGTGCCGGACCCCCCCGCGTCGTAACCGACAAAGGTCTTGTTCGTGCCCGCGGTGGACACGGTGCCGCCATCGGTGATCTGGAGCGTCGCAGTGCCGGACATGCCGACATAAAGCCGGTCGGACGTCATCGAGCCGCCTTTGACAGCGACGGTCGCGGAACTCGGGCCATAGGTGGCCAGCTGGATGTCCTGGGCAACGATCACGTTGGAGGTGTCGTGGACATTCAAGGTGCCGGCGCCATTCCAGCCGACATAGAGGTTTTCCGTCGAGAGCGAGGACGTGCCGCGCAGCGTCACCGTACCGCTGCCGCCTTCATTGTAGCCGAGATAGGTCTTGTTCGTGCCGGAGGTGGAAACGCTGGCGCCATCTTCGATATTGAGCGTGCCATGGCCATACATGCCGACATAGAGCCGGCTGGCGGTCATCGTGCTGCCGGTGCCGGTCACGGTGACGCTCGACGTGCTGGCGACATTGATCGCAATCTCGGCATCCCCGGCGACGGTGACGGTCGAACCGCCGGAGATCGTCGCGGTTCCGTTTCCCGAGTTGCCGACATCGAATTGGCTCGTCGTGATCTCCGACCCGTGGGTGGCGGTGAGGATGCCTTCGCTGCCCTCGAACCAGCCAAGGTAGATCTTGTTCGTTCCCGAGGTCGTCAACGTCCCGCCGGTCAGGTCGAGCGTGCCTGTGCCCGAAAGTCCGACATAGACGCGATCGGCTGTGACCGTGGCTGCGCTTACACCATCGGAGGTGACAGTGACCGTGCCGCTTTCGCCGGCGGTGTCACCCAGAGTCAGATCGGCCGTCGCGTTCAGCGTAGCGCCCGAGTTGACATCGACCACCGGAGCGGTCGTTCCCGAAACCGTGACGTTGCCGTAATTTTCGGTGCCGAGCACATCGTAGGTGCCGGTTGCCAGATCGAGATCCGCCGCGCCCGCCGCCGGAGCAAGTGCCAGAACGAGAGCCGTCGACCCCAAGAGCACGCCAAGTCTCTTGCCTGAAAGCAGCCGAAACGGGAGCCGACGGGCGCGGCGGGAGAGAGAATTCATCGGGCGGACATCCTTGGGCGGGCGAAGGGAAAGCGCGAAGGAAAGGAAAGGCGGGGCGGAAACACGTGGGAACCGAAGACGAACGGACTGTGTCGCGAGACCAACGGTTGGCGGATGCGATTGCTCCCCTCCGCACGCCGACCCGTGCCGTCGCGATTTCCGGGCGTCCCGGAAATCGAACGTCTATTTTGATCCCTCGAGCTTAATCGGACAAACCGGCACGTACCGCAAGTGAAATGTGGCGACAAACGGGCCAAACCGTGGCGCGTTCCACGCGATCGCGATCACTGATCGGCTCCAGTCGACGGGCTGGACGCGGGCCGGCGGATCCCGCCCGCCAACCGGCCGGATTTCAGCCCCGTCCTTCCTCAACCGCGTGGCACCGCACCACCGCATCGCCGGCGGCAAGCGCCTGGGGTTGTTCGCTGCGGCAGCGATCGTTTGCCAGCGGGCAACGCGGATGGAAGGCACAGCCCGGCGGCGGCGAGATCGGGTTCGGGATCTCGCCCTCCACCTGCTTGCGGCTTGTGCCCGTCATGGCGAGATCGGGAACCGCGTCGAGCAGCATGCGCGTGTAGGGATGGCGCGGAGTTCTGAACAGGGCCTCCGCGTCCGCCACCTCCACCAGCCGGCCCAGATACATCACCCCGATCCGCGTCGCCATGTGGCGCACCACGGCGAGATCGTGGCTGATGAAGAGGTAGGTGAGCGCGAACTCATCCTGCAGATCGCGCATCAGGTTCAGGATCTGCGCCTGCACCGACACGTCGAGCGCCGAGGTGGGCTCGTCGCAGACCAGGAATTCCGGCTTCGACGCCAGCGCGCGGGCGATGCAGATGCGCTGGCGCTGGCCGCCTGAAAACTCGTGCGGATATTTCTTCGCGTCGCGCGGATCGAGACCGACGAGGCTCAAAAGCTCGCCCACCCGCCGCTCCAGCGCCTTGCCGTCCGGCTCCAGCGAGAAGGCGCGGATCGGTTCGGCGATGATGCGTCCCACCCGCCAGCGCGGATTGAGGCTCGCGAACGGGTCCTGGAAGATCATCTGGATGCGGCGGCGCAGCGAGCGCATGGCATGCGCCTGTTGCGCACTCTGCATGTCGAGGCCGTCGATGCGGATCGCCCCGCGCGAGGGCGGCAGCAGGCCGACGACCATCTTCGCGACCGTCGATTTGCCCGATCCGCTCTCGCCAACAAGCGCGAAGGTCTCGCCGCGGGCGATCTCGAAGGAGACATCCTGCACCGCGCGCAGGAAATGGCGCGTGTCGCGCTCCAGAACCCGGTTGAGCCAGGGGCGGGACACATCGAAGGTCCGCGACAGTCCCTCGACCTCCACCACGGCCTTTCCGGTTTCCGCCGGCCTGATTTGCGCAATCGTCTTGCTCATCGCTCGCCTCCCGCACGACCCGCGAGGCCTTGCTCCGCCACGGTTTGTGCTTCGTCGCCGGCCTCATGAAGCCAGCAGGCGACGCGCGAACCCTCCATCTCCATCGGCTCGGGCCGCTCGACGCGGCAGCGCTCGAAGGCGTGCGGGCAGCGCGGATTGAAGGCGCAGCCGGGCGGAATCGCGTCGAGACGCGGCATGGAGCCCGGGATCTGCACCAGCCGGTCGACCGATCCGGTGAGGCTCGGGATCGAGCCCATCAGCCCAACCGTGTAGGGATGGTGCGGTGCCTTGACCACCTGCGCGACCGGGCCGATCTCGGCGATGCGGCCGGAATACATCACCGCCACCCGGTCCGCCGTCTCCGCGATCACGCCCATGTCGTGGGTGATCAGGATGACGGAGGCGCCGCGCGCGCTGCAGAGCTCTTTTAGAACGTCGATGATCTGCGCCTGTACGGACACATCGAGCGCGGTCGTCGGCTCGTCCGCGATGACGAGTTCGGGCTCCGCGCAAAGCGCAAGCGCGATGACGACACGCTGGCGCATGCCGCCGGAAAACTGGTGCGGATAGGCGGTCAGGCGTTTTGAGGCTGCCGGAATGCCGACGGCTTCAAGCAGCGACACCGCCCGGTCGCGCGCCTCGCGGGCGGACACGGGCAGATGCGTCATGATCGTCTCGACGATCTGGTCGCCGACGGTGAAGAGCGGGTTGAGGCTCGTCAGCGGGTCCTGGAAGACCATGCCGATGCGCCGGCCCCGGATCTGCCGCATCGCCTTTCTGGATACGTTGTCGATGCGCTCGCCCTTCAGCCAGATCTCGCCGTCCGCGATGCGGCCTGGCGGTTCCAGCAGGCCGATGACGGCGGCGCCGGTGAGCGATTTGCCCGCCCCGCTCTCGCCGACCATGCCCAGCACCTCGCCGGGCGCCAGATCGAAGGAAACGCCGTCGATCGCCTTCAGCCGGCCGCGGCGGGTGGGAAACTCGACGTGCAAGTCGCGCACGGACAGAAGCGGGACGCTCATGGATCTCACCTCAGTCTCGGGTTGAGCGCATCGCGCAGCCAGTCGCCGATGAGATTGACGGCGAGCACCAGAACGGCGAGCGCGATGCCGGGAAAGATGGCGATCCACCATTCGCCGGAGAACAGGAAGTCGTTGCCGATGCGCACCAGCGTGCCGAGCGAGGGCTGGGTCGGCGGCACGCCGACGCCGAGATAGCTGAGCGTCGCCTCGGTGATGACGGCGAGCGCCAGATTGATGGTGGCGATCACCAGCACCGGGCTCATGACGTTGGGCAGCACGTGGCGCAGCATGATCAGCCCGGGGCGGATGCCGATGAGGCGGGCGGCCTGCACGTATTCCTTGTTGCGCTCCACCATGGTGGAGCCGCGCACGGTGCGCGCGTATTGCACCCAGAAACTGAGCCCGATGGAAAACACCAGGATCCAGAAGGCGGAGTTCTCGCGGTTGAGATTGCCGAAGATGCCGCGCGCGGCGCCGTCGACCAGCAGCGCGATCAGGATCGCGGGGAAGGTGAGCTGGACTTCGGCGAGCCGCATGATGAAGGCATCGATCCGCCCGCCCGCATAGCCCGCGATGAGCCCGAGCGTGATGCCGAGCGCGGCGGCGAAGAGGACGGAGACGATGCCGACGCCGATGGAGATGCGCGCGCCGTAGAGAATGGTGGAGAAGATGTCGCGGCCCTGATCGTCGGTGCCGAGCAGGAAGCGCATGTCGCCATCGGGTTGCCAGGCCGGCGGCAGCAGGGAATCCATCAGATCGACGCTCGCCAGATCGAACGGATTGTGTGGCGCGATCCACGGCGCGAAGGCGGCGCCGATGAAGAAGGCCAGCGCCACCAGCGCCGCCACTACCGTGACCTTGGAGGCGAGGAACGAATGCAGGATGTCGCTGTCGGCGACCCGCGCCATGAGGCCCGGCGCCTTCGCTTCGGTATCGGAAGGGGTGTCGGTCATGCGCAGGCGAGCTCCTTGACGAAACGATGGCAGGTGACGGGAAGCCAGCCGCCGGCGCCGTCGGATACGCGGGTGGCCTCCAGCCCGGCGTCGCGCCAGCCGGCCTTTTGATAGAAGCGGTGCGCGCGCGTATTGCCTTCGGCACAGAAGAGATGGGCCGAGGTCACGCCATCGGCGGCCATCGCGGCTTCGGCCGCAGCCATCAGCCGGGCGGCAAGGCCGGTGCCGCGCGCATTGGCGCCGACATGGAACTGGTCGAGCTCGGCGCCGTCCCAGTAGGCAAAGCCCGCGATCGCGCCATCGAGCCAGGCCACGAGGCCGCCCCCGGCGAAGGGTTGCAGCCGGGCGAGAAACCGCTCCTGCGTGCGGGCGACCGTCAGCTCCGGCGGGGCGAAGGAGACGTGACCGGCGCGCCAGGCCTCGTGCCAGAGTGCGGCAAGGGCGGGCAGATCACCCGCCTTGATCGGGCGAAAGGAAAGGTCGGCGGCGTGCAAACCGGTCACGGTCATGATTGCACCGCCCGCTCCACGCGGAGCCTGGGATCGACGACGAAATAGAGGATGTCGACGATGAGGTTGATCACCACGAAGACGAAGGCGATCAGCATCAGGTAGGCCGCCATGATCGGGATATCGACGTTCTGCACGGCCTGCAGGAACAAAAGGCCCATGCCCGGCCACTGGAACACCGTCTCGGTGATGATGGCGAAGGCGATGATGGAGCCGAGCTGCAGGCCGGTGATGGTGATGACCGGCACCAGCGTGTTCTTCAGCGCGTGGCGGAAATGGACGATGCGGTCCGGCAGCCCGCGCGCGCGGGCGAACTTGATGTAGTCGGCGCGGATCACCTCCAGCATTTCGGAGCGCACCAGCCGCATGATCAGCGTCATCTGGAAGAGGCCGAGCGTGATCGCCGGCATGATGATCGCCTTCAGCCCGGAAACGGTCAGCAGCCCCGTCGTCCAGACGCCGAGGTCCACCACCTCGCCGCGCCCGAAGCTCGGCAGCCATTGCAGCGTCACGGAGAAGACGAAGATCAGCAGGATGCCGATGAAGAAGGTCGGCAACGAAATGCCGATCAGCGAGATCGTCAGAAACAGCTTGGACAGGATGGAGGTGCGGTTGAGCCCGGTATAGACACCCATCGGAATGCCGACGAGAAGCGCGAAAAGCGCCGAGACGAAGGACAATTCGAAGGTCGCCGGCAGGCGCGAGCCGATGAGATCGGAAACCGGCTGCTTGAACTGGTAGGAGCGGCCGAAATCGAACCGGGCGGCGTTGGCGATGAATCGGGCGAACTGCACGGGAACGGGGTCGTTCAGCCCGAGGCTTTCGCGCAGCTCCGCGCGCTGGGCTGGCGTGGTGTCCTGTCCGACCATCTGGTTGACCGGATCGCCGACGAAGCGAAACAGGGTGAAGGCGATCAGCGCCACGGCCAGCATGACGAGAACGGCCTGCAGAAGACGCCGGATGATGAAGGCGAGCATGGATGGATCCTGATGCGGTCAGAGCAAGTCCGGTCGGGACGGAGCCCTGTCCGTGAACGTCGCCATGCTCCCCTCAAGCCCTGTGAGGGAGAGGGGAGCGGGCAACGAAGTCGCGGACACGAAGAGGCGCGGGCGGCCTCTACTCCTTCACATCCACATAGCGGAAGCTGAGGACGTTGTCGGCGCGCTGGGCCACGTCGACCTTGTCGGACACGCCCCAGGCCAGCCCCTGCTGGTGCAGCGGAATGTAGCGGACGTCATCGTTCGCCTTCTTGAAGGCCTCGTAGATCATCTCGTCCCGCTTCGTCTTGTCGTTCTCGACCAATATCTTGGCGGTGAGATCATCGACTTTCTCATCGCACCAGCCGCCATTGTTGAAGGGCGAGCCGGCACCGGAATCGTCGCGGCAGTTCATCAGCGAGAACAAGACGTTGTGAGCGTCGAAGGACGACGGTGTCCAGCCGAGCAGATAGAACGAGGTGTCATAGCCGCCCGAGGCCAGGATCTTGGCGAAGTATTTCGCCTTGGGCTGGGCGTTCAGATCCACCTTGATGCCGACGCGCGCCAGATAGGCGGTCACGGCCTGGCAGATCGCCTCGTCGTTGACGTAGCGGTCGGTCGGGCAATCCATGCCGACCTCGAACCCGTCCGGATAACCGGCCTCCGCCAGCAGCGCCTTGGACGCCTTGGGATCGTAAGGGTACCGCTTGAACTCGCCGGCGCGGTCGTAAAGGAACGGCGAGATCATCAGCGCCGAGGGGGTGGCGAGCCCGCGCATCACCTTCTTGACGATCGCGTTCTCGTCGATCGCCTGATAGAAGGCCTTGCGCACCCGCACGTCCTTGAACGGGTTCTTGCCCTTGACGTTGGAATACAGAAGCTCGTCGCGGCGCTGGTCCATGCCGAGGAAGATGGTCCTCAGCTCAGGCCCGGTCATCGCCCGGGTGCCCTGGTTGCCATCGACACGCGGAATGTCCTGCACCGGGATCGGATAGACGAGATCCATCTCGCCCGACAGGAGCGCTGCGACACGGGTCGCGTCCTGGGTGATGGGCGTGAATTCCACCCGGTCGGCGTTGCCCTCGACCTTGCCCCAGTAGTTCTCGTTCTTCTCGAACACCGTCTTCACGCCGGCCTCGTGGCTGACCACCTTGTAGGGGCCGGTGCCGTTGGCATGAAGGGCCGCGTAATTCGGGCTCGTGTCGGAGGCCGAGGTCACGGAGACGGCGTCGTGCTCCTCGGTCCACTCCTTGTCGAGGATGTACCAGAACTCCCACTGATAGTTCAGGATGGGGTTGGGACCGGACAGTTCGAAGTCGACCGTGTAGTCGTCGACCTTGGTCACCTTCACGTCCGCATTCAGGTAATTGGTGAGGTCGGAGCCCTTGGAGCGCACGCGGTTCGCGGAAAAGACCACGTCGTCGGCATTGAAGTCGTTGCCGTTGTGGAACTTCACGCCCTTGCGCAGGTGGAAGCGCCATTTGGTGGGCGAGAGGACCTCCCAGCTTTCGGCAAGCGCGGGATGAATCTTCAGGTCCTTGTCGCGCCAGATGAGCCCCTCGTAGACATTGCCGAGCGTGCCCAGCGTGAAGGTCTCGTTGAGCGCGTAGGGTTCGAGCGTGTTGAGGACGCCCTGGAAGGCATATTTGAAAGTCTTGGCGCTGGCCGGCGCGGCGGCAAGCAAGGCGGCGGCGATGCCCGCTGCAAGGGCGGCGTTGCGAATTCGCATGTCCCGATGCTCCCTGGCTGGAATTCAGTTCTGTTCCCGTGGTCCGGTCGCCGTCGCCGGCATTCCTGCTCTTGTCGAACGCGACCGTTTCTCAGTTTTTCCGTATCGTTCCCGTTGCCCTTCGCACCGCCTCCAGCCGGCTTCGTAGTCCGGTGTCGGCGATTTTCAGCAGCCCCGACGGGCGGGACAGCGATCGCAGGTCACGAGCACATATATAACATCTTGTAGTGTTAAATCCGGCAGGTCCACCCTCAACCTGCCCGGCGGCGAAAATTGAGGCCTTTCTGGGGCATATGCGTCAAAATGCGCCCCCGACGAAGGCACCTTCGGGGGGCCTGTGACGCACAAGTGGTCAGCGCGGGAGAGGGCCGGATGCATCCGCCGGGGAGGGTGCCTCAACGGAATTCTCGGCGATCCCCGGCGAGGGAACGTGCGTGGCATCGAGCGCTGCGGCGAGTACGGCCGGATCGCGCACCGCCCACACCTGGAGCGCCTGCGCGCGTCCGCGCACGGCCAGCGCGTGCGGGGAGGCGGGAACCGGCACGGCCCATGCGCCGTCGCGCGCGAGATCGGGGATTCCTGCTGCAAGCAGCGTCTGCGCGGAGATGACGGCGAAGCCGTCGAGTTCCTTGGACGCTCCCTCCAGCCGGCTTGCGACGTTGACCGTATCGCCGAGCGCGGTGAGCTGGGCCGCCGCACCGATGTCGCCGGCAAGCCCGATCCGGCCGAGAATCGCCGGCCCGGTATGCACGCCGACGCCGAGGCGAAGCGGCGCCTCCAGTTGCGCGGTCAGGTCCGCGTTGACCCGCTCCAGCGCGCCGGCGAGCCCCAGAACCGCGGCAAGCGCCTGACGTGCGCCCTCCTCGCGCCCCGTCTCCACCCCGAAAAGCGCCATGATGCCGTCGCCCATGACCTTGTCGATCATGCCCCCGGCCGCCCGGATCGCGGCCGCCGCGCTGTCGAGATAGCGGTTGAGGATGAAAACCACGTCATAGGGCAGCCGTCCTTCGGAAAGCGCGGTGAAACCGCGCAAATCGACGAACATGACGGTGACCGGCTGTTCCACGCCCCATCGGTAGCGGTCGTCGGCACTTGGCCGTTGGCGACCGGCGCGCGCGGGGTCGAGAAGCGGCCGGACCACGAGATCGCCGGCGGGCCGGATCTGGCAGGCGAGCCGGACCTCGGGGCCGGCGCCGAGCCGGGCGAGAACGGTACGTTCCGCGTTCGCGGGCGGCTCGAGGCCGGACGCCCCGGCAAGGATCTCCACCCGGCAGGTCGAACATCGCGCCCGGCCGCCGCAGATGGAAAGATGGGGAACGCCATGGACGCGACTGATTTCCAGCAGCGTCGCTCCGGGCCGCCCCACCACGCGCCGCCCGTCCACGTAGGAAACGGAAAAACCGCCCGCGAACCGGTCTGAAATCCGGCGCGCGAGGATCGCGGCGGCGACACCCGCCAGAACCGCGACGAGACCCCAGCGGCCGAGATGGATCCATCGCCCGAGAGCCGCCGCCTCGTCCGCCGTCACGTTGACCTTCAGTCCGCCCGTCTCGTCGAGCAGCCGGGCGGCGTTGAGCCAGCCCGTCAGGGCAAGGGCGGGAACCAGCACGGCGCCGGTCGCAAGCCACGGTCTTGCGTGGGAATACCAGCGCTTCAGCCGCAGCCAGTAATGCAGACCCAGAACCACATGGGCCCAGACGATGAGAAGCAGCACCGATTGCCAGAAGGCGTAACCGAGCCACAGCGCGGAGAGTTCGTGGCGATAGTCGACAAAGGTGTGAAAGGCGGTCATCGCGCCGCGGGTGGCGACGATGTGCTTGATGAGGATGCAGGTGATGGCCAGTCCAAGCGCGATCTGCAGCCCTTCCCACACGGGCATGCGCCATGTCCGGCGGCGGGCCAGCTTGACGAGCGCCAGCGAAACGTGAACGCCTAGCGCGCCGTAGAGCAGGATCTGCCCCGGCCAGGACGACCAGACCACGAAGCGCAGATCCTGTCCGGCCTGCATGGCGGCCAGCGAAACGTTTCCAAGCGCATGGTTGAGGAAATGGGTGAGCACGAAGGTGAAGAGGACGAGCCCCGCCGCCAGTCGCAAGCGCTGGGCGATGGTACCCGCGCCCGGCTTTCGTCGCGCGTCCTTGCCGCCGGCGCCCGTCCCGCCATCCGCTGCCGCATTCCTTGCCACCGCCGCCCTCCCGTTCGTACCCCGTTCGGCTTCGCGCCGGACCGCTCGTGCGCCCAGCATAACCCGCCAGGGCCGAGCGGTCCCGCCGGAGTTGCACGGGTGGCGTCACGCGCCTGCCCGGCGCGGGCGGGATGCGCCGGGTGTTCGGCCAGAAGGATCCCTCCCGGTTCGCGAAGATCCATGCACCACTTTACTTGCTAAGGATCTCGGGTCCGGTCTTAAATGGCCCAAACGGGGAGCCGGCATGGACAGACTGAAAGATTTTCGCGCGGAGATTGATGGCATTCCTTTCAGTGATGATGCGGCGACGCTGCGGATAAAGAGCCGTGACTTCTTCTGGTTCTCGCCGGTCCTGCGCGCCGAGCTGGAAGGCCGTGTCGCGGATATTGTCGTGCGCCCGCGCGACAAGCGGGATCTGCTGCGGGTGGCCGCCGCCGCCGCGCGTGCCCGGCTGCCGCTGACCGTTCGCGGCGGGGGAACGGGGAATTACGGCCAGGCGGTGCCGCTTGCCGGCGGTGTCGTGCTCGACATGACCCATCTCGACCGGCTCGTCCGGGTCATGCCTGGCGCGGCGCGGATGGAAGCCGGCGCCACCATGCTGGAGATCGACCGGGCGCTGAAACCCACCGGCTGGGAGCTTCGGCTTCATCCCTCCACCCGTCAGAGCGCGACCATCGGCGGATTTCTCGCCGGCGGCGCGGCCGGCGTGGGCAGCTGCACCTGGGGCCAGATCTCCGATCGCGGAGCGGTGCTGTCGGTGGAGGTCGTCACGCTGGAGGAAGAGCCGCGCATCCTGGAACTTTCCGGCGACGACGTGATGCGCGTCATCCATGCCTACGGTGTCAACGGCATCATCACCGAGGTCGAGCTTGCGCTTGCCCCCGTCCAGCCCTGGGCGGAACGGATCTACGCCTTTCCCTCGCTGGCGAAAGCGGCCGCATTCGGCAAGGCGCTGACGGCGGCCGACGCCATCGCCAGAAAGCTCGTCTCCATTCACGATGCGCGCATTCCCCCGCTGATCAAGCGGCTTTCGCCGATCGTGCCGGCGGGTTCGGCGATGGCGATCGTCATGGTGTCGGAGCCGCAGGCAGCAATCGCCACGAGGCTGGCGGAAATGGAAGACGGCGAATGCGTCTTCGAGCGCAGCGCGCAGGAGACGGACGCCGCCGCCTTTTCCGCCATCGGCGCCATGCCGCCGCTTTACGAATACACCTGGAACCACACGACGCTGCATGCGATGCGGCACGACCCGACCCTCACGTACCTGCAGATCCGCTATCCGCCCGACAACGACCTCGCCGTGATCGACAAGGCCGCGCGCGCCTTTCCCGACGATCTCATCACCCATCTGGAATTCCAGCGCCGTTTCGGCCGCGTCGGGGTTTCGGCGCTGTCGCTGGTGCGCTACTCGGGGCGCGACCCTCTCTACAAGATGATCGAAAAGCTCGACGCCATCGGCGCGTCCGTTTCCAATCCGCACACCTGCCGGCTCGACAACGCCGGCTGGAAACGGATCGACGCGCCGCAGCCCGACTTCAAGGCCGCGGCCGACCCGTTCGGCCTGATGAACCCGGGAAAGCTGGTCGACTGGCCGGCTCCCGACACGGCCGTGGAGCCCCCGGCAGAGCCCGCCGCATAACCCGCCGTATGGCCCGGACAAAGCCGGGTGATGACGGTGGAGGGATTGGTCTCCGGCTTCCGCATTTTCGGAAAACAGAGTTGATGACGACGGAGGCGGCGGCGCACGGGCTTGTTCAGCCGCAACCCCGGCCACTTCATTTCCGCTTTTCCGCGGAATGGCTTAGAGTGCCGCATGGTGACGGCCGCTGCCGTCTCGAAGGAGGGCGCAGACCGGACAAGGTGGCGCGACGCAGGAGGACACGGACCGGATGGTCACCTGGGAAGAATTTCTCAAGGCGCTGGAAGCGACTGTTCCCCAACTCGTGCTGTCGCTGCGCGCGCTGACCCAGCCTTCCGGCATCGTCCAGCTTCTCATTCTGATCCTTGCCACGGCACTTGCCCATTACGGTGCGCGCTGGGCCCGCCCGCATCTTGAAAACTGGGTGCGCGCGCAGGAAACCTCCATGCGCCGCATGCGCTTTCTGGCGCTCGTGTTGCGCCGGTTGAGGATCATCGTGTTCGTCGCGATCGTCTGGCTTGCGGTCGTGGTGATGCGTGAGGTGACGTGGCCGAGCCGCAGCTATCTCCTGCTGGTCATCGGCAATCTGGCTGCGGTCTGGGTGATCATCTCGATCTCGTCGCGCATCATCCGCAATCCGCTGGCGGCGCGGACCGTGGCGCTGGGCTGCTGGATCTTCGCCGCGCTGTCCATTCTCGATTTGATGCCGCAGGCCGTCCTGCTGCTCGATTCCATGGCCTTTCAGGTCGGCTCGCTGCGCATTTCGGCCCTGCTGATCCTGAAGGCGCTGGTGACACTGACCGCGCTCCTGTGGCTCGCCGGGGTGCTGAGCCGGGCGACGGAGCGGCGCATGGAGCGGGTGCAGGATCTCTCGCCCTCCATGCGCGTGCTGGCCGGCAAGTTCGCGCGCATCGGCCTCTTCACCATCGCCGTGGTGCTGGGCCTTCAGACCATCGGCTTCGACCTCACCACCATCACCGTCTTTTCCGGCGCCGTCGGCCTCGGCCTCGGTTTCGGTCTGCAAAAGGTCGTCTCCAATCTCGTCTCCGGCGTCATCCTTCTGCTCGACAAGTCGATCAAGCCCGGCGACGTGATCTCGCTCGGCGAAACCTACGGCTCGATCACCTCGCTTGGCGCACGCTATGTCTCGGTGGTCACCCGCGACGGACGGGAGTACCTGATTCCGAACGAGGATCTGATCACAAACCAGGTCATCAACTGGACCTATTCCGACCAGAAGGTGCGCCTCGACGTGCCCTTCGGGGTCTCCTACGACGCCAATCCCGGCATCGTGCGGGAGCTGGCGGCGAAGGCGGCGGCGCGTGTTTCGCGAGTGGAGGCGCACCCCGCACCGGTCTGCCACCTGACCGCCTTCGGGGAATCGTCCGTCGACTTCCTGCTGCGCTTCTGGATCGACGATCCCGGCAAGGGGGTGGTGAACGTCAAGGGCGAGGTGCTGCTGGCGCTTTGGGACGCCTTGCACGAGGCGGGCATCGCGCTGCCCTATCGTCAGCACGACATCCATGTCCGCGGGCCGGTGGAGCTCGTCTACCGGGAGCCGCTGGCAGGCAGCCCGGCTTCGCAGGGAGAGAGCCCAGCCCCGCAGGGAGAGAGCCGAGCCCCGCAGGGAGACCGTGATGAATGACCCAAGCCCCGAACGGTCGAAAGAAGAGCTCCACGCCGAGGAATACCCACGCCATCGCGGCCGGTTCGGCCCGGTGCGGATGGCGCTGCGCCGGCTCTATTTCGGCGAGGGCCCGAGACCGCGCCTCTTTCGCACGCTGCTGATAACGTTCGATATCGTCACGGTGATCTATTTCGTCGGCTCCTCGGTGCTCGATCCGCATCCGACGCTGCACGTGGCCGACTTCCTCATCGCGCTGATCCTGATCGCCGACTATGTCGTGCGATTGGCGATATCCGTGCGCCCGGTAAGGACGGCGCTGGAATTCGCCGCGCTCGCCGACCTCGTCGTCATCGTCTCGCTGTTCGCCGCCGCCTTTGTCGAAAACCTCGGCTTCCTGCGGATCCTGCGCATGTTGCGGCTGTTGCGCTCCTACCACGTGCTGCGCGAGTTGCGCCGCAGCTCGCGGTGGTTCAAGCGCAACGAGGAGGTCATCCAGTCGGCCGTCAACCTGGTCGTCTTCGTCTTCATCGTCACGGCGGTCGTCTATGTCGCCGAGGTACACCGCAACGACAACATCAACACCTATGTCGACGCGCTCTATTTCACGGTGACGACGCTGACGACGACCGGTTTCGGCGATATCACCATCTCCGACACCTTCGGGCGGCTGTTGACGGTGGCGATCATGGTGATCGGCGTCGCCCTGTTCCTGCGGCTGGTGCAGACGATCTTCCGGCCGAGCAAGTATCCCTTCACCTGCCCGGATTGCGGCCTGAGCCGGCACGACCCGGATGCCGTCCACTGCAAGCATTGCGGCCGGCTCCTGAAAATCCCGACCGAAGGCGAGTGGTAGCCGGTGTGCGGGGACACACCCTGGAGCGCTTGTCGTTCAGACGGAACCGTCTGAACGACAAGAAACCGCTCCAGATCAATACCTTGCGCATATCCTTATCGATCGGATTGGTTCAATCTGATCGGGATATGCTCTGGGCGTTCGCGGAAAGCCAGTCGATCATGCCGTGCGCGGCGGCCACGCCGGTGGCGAAGCTCGCCTGGAGCAGATAGCCCCCCGTTGGCGCTTCCCAGTCGAGCATTTCGCCGGCCACGAAAACCCCCGGCCGCGCGCGCATCATCAACGCCTCGTCCAGCCCGGAAAAGGCGACGCCTCCCGCGCTCGATATAGCCCGCTCGATGCCGGCTGTGGCGGTGAGGCGGACGGGGCAGGCCTTGATCCGCGCGGCAAGCGCCTCGGGCGCTTCCGGCAGCGGACCCGCCTCGCGCAAAAGCCCCACCGCGACCGGTTGCAGGCCCGCCGCCTTGCGAAGGAAGTTGGAGAGCGACTGCTTGGCGCGCGGGCGCGAAAGCCGCGCGGCGAGGGCTTCCTGCGTGATATCGGGACGAAGATCGATTTCGAGCATGGCCGCGCCGTCAGCGGCGATCGCATCGCGCAAGGGGGCGGAAAGCGCATAGACCGCGCCGCCCTCGATGCCGGAGGCGGTCACGATCATGTCGCCGCGCGTCTGTTTGCCGGCAAATGAAAGCTCGACGGTCTTCAATGGCGCGCCGGCGAAGCGATCCACGAAGACGGACGTCCAGGCAACGGCGAAGCCGCAATTGGCCGGCTTTACCGGGCTGACCTCGGCGCCCGCACCGCGCAGCAGACCGGGCCAGGCGGGATCGGCGCCAAGTCTCGGCCAGCTCAGGCCGCCCAGCGCCAGCAGCGTCGCGTCGCTCTTGACCGTGAGCGGGCCTTCGGGCGTTTCGAAGGAAAGCGCGCCCTCTGCGCTCCAGCCGGTCCAGCGGTGACGCGGCAGGATCGTCACGCCGAGCTCGTTCAGCCGGACGAGCCAGGCCCGCAGCAGCGGCGAGGCCTTCATCGCCTTGGGAAAGACGTGATGGGAGGACCCGACGAAGGTCTCCGCGCCCAGTTCGTCGGCCCAGGCGCGCAAGGCGTCCGGCGGGAAGGCGCGGATCAGCGGCTCAATCCGCGCGCGCGCGTCGCCATAGCGCGATGCGAAGAGGTCGAGATCCTCGTCATGGGTGAGGTTCAGCCCGCCGCGCCCGGCCATCAGCAGGCGGCGCGCGGGCGAGGCCAGCCGGTCGTGGACCGTGACCCGGTGACCGGCGCGGCCGAGCGTTTCGGCCGCAATCAGCCCCGCCGGTCCGGCACCGACAATGGTGACGCGGGAAGGGGACGGGGACTGCGGGACTTCGGTCATGACGCGGCTTTCGGTTTGTGGTGCGCCGCTATAGCACCCCGCAGACGGCGTGGCGATGGATGCGTGGAGATTGCGTCATCGCTGCCTGAGCGGGGCGCGGCTGAGATCGTTGACCGCGCCGAGCGCCTTCCGCGTGAGGCGCAGGAATTCGTCCGCCTCCTGTTCGCTCAGCCCCTTCAGCATCGCGCGTTGTGCCGCCTCCACCGACGGCGCGACCCGGCGCAGCACGTCCAGCCCCGCATCGCTCGCGTGCAAGGTGCGGGCGCGGCGGTCCTTCTCGTTCACCTTGCGCGTCAGCAGGCCCTTTGCGACCAGCCGGTCGACCACGCCGGTGATCGTCGTGCGGTCATAGGCGATAAGCCCGGCGAGCGTCGCCTGGTCGATGTCGGGCGCCCGCGCGACGCATTCCAGCGCGGCGTATTGCACCGGCGTCAGGTCGAACCCCGCCGCCTCCACTTCCCTGTGAAAGATCGCCACGGCGATCTGCTGAAACCGGCGGATCAGATGCCCCGGCATGTTCGCGATGTCTGCCATGTCTTCAATCTCCGCCATCCGCCGGTCACTTTGCAAGAGCTGTTGCAAGCATACCGATAATCAGTATGCTGATCAATTAGAGGAGCAATCGGGACAAGGCCGCGCCGACCCGTTTTCGTGCGCCCTGGTCAAGGCCGGATATCGCGGCCGCGACCCGGGGCGCGGATATCGGGGCGATGGTCCGGGACAGCAACCGGGGACCAGGGAAATGGCGCGCGGCGTCCGGCCAGTGGCGAGTGGGAGGAGACCGGCCATGCAGTTTCACCTGAACGGATTTCAGACGGGGGATCCACGGATTTCCGCGCCCGCCTCCGACGTGGCGCCCGATGCGGGACGGGCCCCGCGCGCCGATGGCCTGCCGGAAACGGTCGATGTGCTGATCGTCGGCAGCGGCCCCGCCGGGCTGACGCTCGCCGCCCAGCTTTCCGTGTTCGCCGACATCGAGACGCGGATCGTGGAACAGAAGGACGCGCCGCTGACACTCGGCCAGGCCGACGGCATCGCCTGCCGTACAATGGAGATGTTCCAGGCCTTCGGCTTCGCCGACCGCATCGCGCAAGAGGCTTACTGGGTCAACGAGACGACGTTCTGGAAACCCGACGAGACGGCGCCCGAGGCCATCACCCGCCATGGCCGGGTGCAGGACGTGGAGGACGGCCTTTCGGAATTTCCCCACGTGATCCTCAACCAGGCCCGCGTGCATGACTGCTATCTGGATTTCATGGCGAAATCGCCGCGCCGGCTTGTGCCGGACCATGCGCGCCGCCTTGTCGACCTCACCATTGATACCGAGAACGGCGGCGATTACCCGGTGCATGTGCGGCTGGAGCGCACCGATGCGGCGCATCAGGGCCGGATCGAGACCGTGCGCGCGAAATACGTGGTGGGCTGCGACGGTGCGCGCTCGATGGTGCGTCAGTCGCTGGGACGCACGCTGACGGGTGACTCGGCCAATCAGGCCTGGGGTGTGATGGACGTTCTCGCGCTCACCGACTTTCCCGATATCCGCCTGAAATCGGCGATCCATTCGGCCAGCGAAGGCAACATCCTGATCATCCCGCGCGAGGGCGGCTATCTGGTCCGCCTCTATGTCGAGATGGACAAGCTCGCCAGCGACGAACGGGTCGCGGCGCGCAACATCACCGTCGACCATCTGATCGCCGCCGCGAAGAGGATTCTGTCGCCCTACACGCTGGAGGTGAAGGAGGTCGCGTGGTGGTCGGTCTACGAGATCGGCCAGCGGCTGACCGACCGGTTCGACGACGTACCGGAGGCGGACGCCGCCACGCGCGCGCCCCGCGTCTTCATCGCCGGCGACGCCTGCCACACCCACAGTCCCAAGGCGGGTCAGGGCATGAACGTTTCCATGCAGGACACGTTCAACCTCGCCTGGAAGCTCGCCTACGTGCTCAAGGGCCGTGCCGCGCCGGAGCTGCTTGCCACCTATTCCGCCGAACGCCGGGCGATCGCGCAGGAGCTGATCGACTTCGACCGGGACTGGGCGAAGATGTTCTCCGCCGCGCCCAGGCGGGCCGGTGATGGCGACGGCGAAGGCGTCGACCCGCAGGTCTTTCAGGACTATTTCATCAGGTTCGGCCGCTTCACCGCCGGAACCGCGACCCGCTACCGGCCCTCGGTGCTGACGGGCGATGCGGCGCATCAGGCGCTGGCGGAGGGCTTTCCGATCGGTATGCGGTTTCACTCCGCCCCCGTCGTGCGGCTGGCCGACGCCAAACCCCTGCATCTGGGACACACGGTGGAGGCCGATGGCCGCTGGCGGCTCTTCGCGTTCGCCGACGAGAGCGATCCGGCCGATCCGGGCTCGGCGATATCGCGTCTTTGCACCTTCCTCGCCGACGATCCCGCATCGCCCGTGCGCCGCTTCACGCCGCAAGGCGGCGATATCGACGCGGTGATCGATGTGCGGGCGATCTTTCAGCAGGGCCACCGCGACCTGCGCCTCGAGGCGATGCCGGCCTTCCTGCTGCCGAAGAAAGGGCGCTACGGGCTGACCGACTACGAGAAGATGTTCTGCCCCGATCCCAGCGCCCCGGATCCCAGTGCCGGCGACATTTTCGACACACGGGCGATCGACCGTGCGCATGGCGCCCTCGTCGTGGTCCGGCCGGACCAGTATGTCGCTCACGTTCTGCCGCTTGGCGCGCTGAAGGAACTGACCGCATTCTTTGCGCGGTTCCTGATCCCGGCCGTGTGAACGGGCGAACCATTCCTGTCGCATTTATGGGGTGAGGGGGGCCGGGTTTCGTGGATACGGAGAACCCGAAACCCCTCACCCGAACCTCCGGCCCGACCTCGCCCCTAAGGGAAGAGGTGATCGCCCTGCCCACACGGGTGGAGCGTGGCGCAAGGGGGGGCGGGCACGGCGAGCGCGCCAGCCATGTGACGCTCCCGCCCCGGCTGCGCCCCTTTCCGGTCATTCGAAACGAGCACTTGCCGCACACCGGGCCCGGTGGCAGCATGCGCGCATGTTGAAAAGACGAAGTTTCGAGGAAGGCCACCGCCGCAAGTTTCTGGTCGTTGTCGACGAGACGCCGGAATGCGACCGGGCCTTGAGCTATGCGGCGATGCGCGCGGAGCGCACCAGCGGCGCCGTGGTCATGCTCTATTGCATCGCGCCGGCCGATTTCCAGCACTGGATCGGCGTGGAAAACATCATGCGCGCCGAGGCGATGGAAGAGGCGGAAACGACGCTGGCGCGCGCGGCGGAAAAGATCCGCGCCGTCGCGCGTATCGATCCCGAATCGGTCGTCGTCGAGGGCACGCTGTCGAGCGAGATCGTCAAGCTCATCGAGCAGGATCAGGACATCGCCATTCTGGTGCTGGCCGCCGGCACCAGCTCGGAGGGGCCGGGGCCGCTGGTTTCCTCCTTCGCCTCGAAAAGCGCCGGCTCCTTCCCCATTCCCGTCACCATCGTTCCAGGCACGTTGTCGGACGAGGAAATCGCGACGCTCGCCTGAGGCGGGCGCCAGCGCGCTTTTCGGCTTCTTGCGTTGACAGAAGGGGCGGATGTCCTCTTGTTTGCTTTGCCAAGCGTCCTATTTGGGCTAGAATAGAAGCGTTCAAAACTGGCTCGCGGACGATCGAGGGATAAGATTTCGGACATGGGACGGACCGGGCGCTGCCCGGCGACCCTATGTCACCTTGTTCCGGGCCCCGGAGTTGCAATGTTGAGTTGCAATGCCCGGGGTTGCGGCATCATCAGGCGCAAGCGCGCCGCCCGACCGGGGACCGGTTTTCTACCGCACCGCCTGGCCGCCTGGATCGACCCACGCCGATCCGCGTGCCAAGGAGGCGCTCCAGGCCGAACGAGAGACGGCGACACCAGGGACAGATCCGATGTTCATTCAGACCGAAGCAACGCCGAACCCGGCGACGCTGAAATTCATTCCCGGCCGCGTGGTGCTCGAAGGCGAGACGCGCGACTACCGCGAGGCCGAGGGTGCCCACGATTCGCCGCTTGCCGAAAAGCTGTTCCAGGTGCCCGGCGTCACCGGCGTCTATTTCGGCCACGATTTCATCACCGTGACCAAGACCGACGAAGACTGGCAGCACCTGAAGCCGGCCGTTCTGGGCGCGATCATGGAGCATTTCATGTCCGGCCAGCCGGTGCTGCGCCACGACAGCGAGGCGGAGAAGTCGGAAGAGTTCTTCGCCGACGGCGACAGCGCGACGGTCGAAACCATCAAGGAACTGCTGGAGACGCGCGTGCGTCCGGCGGTTGCACAGGATGGCGGCGACATCACCTTCCGCGGCTTCAAGGATGGCATCGTCTACCTCTCCATGCGCGGCGCCTGCGCCGGCTGCCCGTCCTCCACGGCAACCCTGCGCCACGGCATCCAGAACCTGATGCGCCACTTCATTCCGGAAGTGGAAGAGGTTCGCGCCGTCTGACGACGCGTCCTGTCGACACGCGGTGGGCGTCTTGCGCGCATCGCGGCGTCCGCTATCGTCCCGGCATCGCCTCATCAGCCCCGTCTTGTGCCAATTCCGCACTCGACAGAACGGCTCCCCGGCGCTAGCCATGCGTCATGACCCTGCTTGCTCTCGATACCGCGCTTTCGCGCTGTTCCGCCGCCGTCCTGCGTGACGACGGTTCGCTTGTCATGCTCAGCGAGGAGCTTGGCCGTGGCCATGCGGAACGGCTCGCGGGCATGGTGCAGGAGGTTATGGCGCAAGCGGGCGTCGCCTTTTCCGATCTCTCCCGCATCGCGGTCACCGTCGGCCCGGGCAGCTTCACGGGCCTGCGCGTCGCGCTTTCGGTGGCGCGCGGCTTTGCTGTCGTCTGGCCGGTGGAACTCGTCGGCGTGACGACCCTCGCCGCGATCGCGCAAGGTGTGCGTGAGGCCGGAATGGACGCCGGTGCGCAGGATCGTCCGCTTGCCGTTGCGCTGCCTGCGCGCGGCGGCGAGGTCTATGCCCAGCTCTTTGCCGCGGGCGGCCTGCCCGCGGGCGAGCCGGCGGCGATCGCGGCCGAAACCTTCGCCGCCGCCCTTCCCGCAGATGCACGTCTCGCCGGCGCGGGCGCCGAAGCGCTCGCGCAATTTCGCCCCGATCTCGAGATCGTCGACCGTGCGGCCGCACCCGACATCGCCGCCGTCGCCCGGCTGGGGCTGGCCGCGCCGTCCCCCGAAACGCCGCCCGTGCCGCTCTACCTGAAGCCGCCCGACGCCAAGCCGCAGACCCGTTTCCGGATCGCGTACGCATGATCGGGGGCTGGTTCTCTTCCCTGCCGCCGCGCATCGACGAAGCCGGGCGGGAGGATTTCGCAGAGCTTGCCGAGCTGCACAGCCTGTCGTTCTCGCGCGAATGGAGCGAGGAGGAGATCGCCGCGCTGATGGCCGGAGACGGCGTCTTCGCGCTGGTCACCCGGCGTGGTGCGCCCACCGCCTCGCGCCGGCCGATCGGCTTCGTGCTGGTGCGTGCCGTCGCCGACGAGGCGGAGATCCTGACCATCGCCGTTCACCCGCGCTGGCGCGGTCGCGGCCACGGCAAGCGGTTGATGGAGGCCGCCATGCGCCGGCTCTATGGCGACCGTGTGCTCAATGTCTTTCTGGAAGTCGATGCCGGCAACGCGTCCGCCCGGGGGCTTTACGACAGGCTGGGCTTCAAGGTCGTCGGTGAGCGCAAGGGCTACTATCACGACGGCGATGGCGGCCCCTCGACCGCCCTTGTCATGCGCTACACGATGACGCCGCCGGCGCGGCCGAAAAAGCAGGCTGTGCCGCCATCCGCGCCCGGTGGAAAGACGCGCAGGAGCGATTGACCGGATCGCGGCCCTTGCGGGTTTGACGCGCCTGTCCGGTGCCGCTATGGCAAGGCTGCGGCCCTCTCTCACCCGCTCCTTGCAAGGGCCATGCAGGAGATGATGACGTCATGCCCGCTCTGCGAGCCTGTCTGGCGACCGCCTGTCTGACGGTGGTGACCCTCGTTTTGCTGCCGCTCCAGTGGCTCGCGGTGCGCTACGCGTGGCCGATACGGCGCACGATCCCGGTCATTTTTCATCGTGCCGCGTGCGGGTTGCTGGGCGTGCGGGTGAGTGAGCGCGGACGCATCGGCGCGCAACGCCCCCTGCTGCTGACCTCGAACCATTCTTCCTGGCTCGATATTCTTGTGCTCGGTTCGCGCGTGCCGCTCTCCTTCGTCGCCAAATCGGAAGTGGCGAGCTGGCCGCTTTTCGGCACCTTCGCGCGCCTTCAGCGCTCCGTCTTCGTCGATCGCCAGCGCCGCTCCGCCACCGGCCGAACCATGTCGGAAATCGCCGAAAGGCTCACCAACGGCGATGCGATGGTGCTGTTTGCGGAAGGCACCTCGTCGGATGCGGCTTCGGTACTGCCGTTTCGAACGGCGCTGATCGGCGCGGCCCAGGCGGCCCTGTCCGGCGGCGCGGTCAAGACCGATAGCGGCGCGGGCACGGTCTGGGTGCAGCCGCTCGCCATCATCTACACGCATCTGCAGGGCCTGCCGCTCAACCGGCGCACGCGCCCGCTGATCGCCTGGTACGGCGACATGGACCTGGCGCCGCATCTCTGGCGGCTTCTCAAGGAAGGGGCGGTCGATGTGGAGCTGGTGTGGGGCGAACCGGTCGCGGTCGCGCCCGGCACGGACCGCAAGACGCTTGCGCGCGCGCTTGAGGAAACGGTGCGCACGGCGGTGACGGACACGCTGCTTGGAAACCGCGAGCGTATCGCGGAAGCCGAACCTGAACCCCGCGCCGAATCTCGCGCCGGGCCCCTCGCCGGGCCCCTCGCCGGCCCCCTCGCCGGATCGGGTCTTGAAGCGGGGCGCGAAGCCACATCTGGTGCGGAAAACGCCGATGAAGAGCAAAACGTTGCCGCGTCGCAATAAGCGCCTATTCTCAATCGCGACAAAACCCGCTAGTGCTTGAGACGAATGAACGCCGCAGGTGAAATGCCGCGGGTGATCGGCGCCCTTCACAAAACGGCCCGAAATTTCGCCGATAGCGGTTCCCGGCAGGCCCTGATCCGCCTGCCCCCTGACAATCGCCGATAAGGCAAACGCCCGATGAGGCCCGGTTTCAACGTACAATGAGCGACGCCAAGACAGTCTTCGTGCGAACCTACGGCTGCCAGATGAACGTCTACGATTCCGATCGTATGACGGACGCGCTGGCGCCTGTCGGCTACAGCACCACCGAAAATCTCGAGGAGGCGGACCTCGTCATCCTGAACACCTGCCACATCCGGGAAAAGGCGGCGGAAAAGGTCTATTCCGAGATCGGCCGCCTGCGGAAGGTGAAGGATGCCCGCGCCGGCACGCAAAAGCCGATGACGATCGCCATCGCCGGCTGCGTGGCGCAGGCGGAGGGCGAGGAGATCATCCAGCGCGCGCCCGCCGTCGATCTGGTCTTCGGCCCGCAGAGCTATCACCGTCTGCCGGAACTGCTTCGCCGGGCCGGCAACGGCGCGCGCGTTGTGGAGACCGACTTTCCGGCCGAGGACAAGTTCGCCGCCCTGCCCGCCGCTGAAAAGGCGGTGACGATGAAGCGCGGGGTAACGTCGTTCCTGACCGTTCAGGAGGGATGCGACAAGTTCTGCACCTTCTGCGTGGTGCCCTACACGCGCGGCGCGGAGCTTTCGCGTTCCGTCGCCCAGGTGCTCGACGAGGCGCGCAGGCTGGCGGAAGCGGGCGTGCGCGAGGTGACGCTGCTGGGCCAGAACGTCAACGCCTATCACGGCCAGGGGCCCGACGGCACGGATTGGGGGCTTGGCCGCCTTCTGTTCGCGCTTGCCGAAATCCCGGGCCTCGACCGGCTGCGCTACACCACCAGCCATCCGCGCGACATGGACGACGAGCTGATCGCCGCCCATCGCGATCTCGATGCGCTTATGCCGTATCTGCACCTGCCGGTGCAGGCCGGCTCCGACCGTATTCTCGGCCTGATGAACCGCAAGCACACCGGTGAGGAATACCTTCATCTCGTCGAGCGCATCCGAGCGGCGCGGCCGGACATCGCACTGTCGGGCGACTTCATCGTCGGGTTTCCCAGCGAAACGGAAGCCGATTTCCAGGCGACGCTCGATCTCGTCAGGGAGATCGGTTACGCCTCGGCCTTCTCCTTCAAATACAGCCCGCGCCCCGGCACGCCCGGCGCGAACCTCGACGGTCAGGTGCCCGAGGAGGTGAAGTCGGAGCGGCTTGCCCGTTTGCAGGCCCTGCTTTCGCAACAGCAGCGCGCCTTCAACGCCTCCAAGCGCGGCACCGAGATGGACGTCCTGTTCGAAAAGCCCGGCCGCTTCGAAGGACAGCTCGGCGGCCGCTCGCCCTGGCTTCAGGCCGTGCATGTCGAGGCGCCGGCGGAGCTTCTGGGCGAGATCCGGCGCGTGGTGATCGAGGATGTCGGCTCCAACAGCCTGGTCGGCCGCCTGGTCGGCGAACACTCGGGCGCGCGTGCGCCGATGGAAAAGGCCGACACTGTCGAAGCGAATGCAGGAGGCGTGGCTTGAAGGGGGATACCCCAGTGCAGGATGGCACGGACGTTCGTGAGACGGTTCCGGCATCCGACATGACCCATGTTGTCGTCGCCTTCGACGACAACCGGCTGATCGGCGATCTGTTCGGCCAGTTCGACCAGAACCTGGCGCTCCTGGAGCGCCGGCTCGGCATCGAAGCGGTCGGACGCGGCAACCAGGTGATCATCAAGGGTGGGCACGAAGGTTGCGAGCAGGCGCGTCTGGCGCTGGAGGCGCTCTACCAGCGCCTGCAGCAGGGCCACGAGCTGCATCCCGGCGACGTGGAAGGCGCCATCCGCATGGCGTCGACGGAGGCCGGCCAGCTCTCGCTGCCCACGCTCGAGCCGCGTTCGCGCCTCGCCTTCGCCCAGATTTCCACCAAGCGCAAGACCATCGTCGCGCGCACCCCGGCGCAGGACGCCTATATCCGCGCCATGGATCGCGCCGATCTCGTCTTCGGCATCGGACCGGCCGGCACGGGCAAGACCTTTCTGGCCGTGTCCTATGCGGCGGCGTTGCTGGAGCGCGGCGAGATCGACCGTATCATCCTGTCGCGCCCGGCCGTGGAGGCGGGCGAACGGCTCGGCTTCCTGCCCGGCGACATGAAGGAAAAGGTCGATCCCTATCTCCGCCCGCTCTACGACGCGCTCTACGAGATGATGCCGGGCGAGAAGGTGGAACGCGGCATGCTGTCGGGCGTCATCGAGGTGGCGCCGCTGGCCTTCATGCGCGGACGCACGCTGCAGAACGCCGTGGTGATCCTCGACGAGGCGCAGAACACCACCGCCATGCAGATGAAGATGTTCCTCACCCGGCTGGGCGACAACGCCAAGATGATCGTCACCGGCGATCCCTCCCAGGTCGACCTGCCGCGCGGCATGGTCTCGGGCCTGCGCGAGGCGCTGGAGGTGCTGGAAGGCGTGGAGGGCATCACCCGGGTGCGCTTTACCGAAAAGGACGTCGTGCGCCACGAGCTGGTCGCGCGTATTGTCGCCGCCTACGACAAGGCGGGTGCCGCCGCCGGGGAAGCCGCGGCTTCGACCGCGGGCAGGACCGGCGACGGACCGACGACGCCACCGCGCAGGGGATGACCAACGTGACACAGGCGACGGGCACGACCGGCGATCTGCCCAGACACGATCTCTCTCGTGACGATCCCTCCGGGGACGATCTTGCGGGCGATATAGAGATCGATCTGACGATCAACGCGGACGGCTGGCCGGATGAGGAGAGGCTTCATCCGCTGGCCGCGCGCGCCTTTGCCGCCGCGCGGCGCGAGGCGGACTTGCGCTATCTGCCGGGTTCCGAACTCAGTCTCGTCTTTTCCGACGACGCGGCCGTGCAGGTGCTCAACCGCGACTATCGAGGCAAGGACAAGCCGACGAACGTGCTCTCCTTTCCCGGCGGCGACGAGGACGGTCCCGTCTTCGGGCCGCTTCTGGGGGATATCGTGCTGGCGCGCGAGACGGTGGCGCGCGAGGCGGAAGAGGCCGCGGGCGGCTTCGAAGACCATCTTCTTCATTTAATTGTACACGGAATCCTTCACCTTTTCGGGTATGATCACCAAGTTGACCAGGAGGCCGAAATAATGGAAGGCCTCGAAACACGGATCCTGGCGAGCCTCGGCATTGCCGACCCTTACCGGCTTGATCCATCAGCATAGGACGAAAACCGGCCTCCCGATGGGGCCGTGCGAGACAATGACATTGCCTGAGAGTTCAACTCCCGAGCCTTCTTCGCCCGAAGAACCGGGCCAAAGTTCCACCGCGCCGGCCTCCCGTTACGAGACGGAGATCGAGCGCGATTCCCGCCCCTGGCTGTCCCGGCTGATCAGCCAGCTCGTGCTGCGCCGAAACGGCTCCCTGCGCGAAAACCTCGAACATGTGCTGGCCGCCGATTACGGCGGCGATGCCAACTTCTCGCCCGAGGAGCGCGTGCTGCTGGGCAACATCCTGCGCCTGCGCGAGGTGCGTGTGGAGGACGTGATGGTCCCGCGCGCCGATATCGATGCGGTCGACGAGAATATCTCGCTGGGCGACCTGATGGAGGAATTCCGCGCTTCCGGCCATTCGCGCATGCCCGTCTATCACGAGACGCTGGATGATCCGCGCGGCATGGTCCACATCAAGGACCTTCTCTCCTTTTTTACCGGCGCGCTGAACGGCACGCCGCACGGCGTGGAGGAGAGCCCCGGCGACGCGAACGCGGCGGCGAAGGCGGGCGACGACGACGACCATGAACCCGTCCATCTGGATCTTGCCCGCCCGCTCGCCGGTCTCGACATCATCCGCACGGTGCTGTTCGTGCCGCCCTCCATGCGCGCGGCCGATCTGATGGCGCAGATGCAGGCGTCACGCGTGCAGATGGCGCTGGTCATCGACGAATATGGCGGCACGGACGGTCTGGTCTCGCTGGAGGATCTGGTGGAGACGGTCGTCGGCGACATCGAGGACGAGCACGACGAGGACGAGGAGCCGATGCTGGTGCGCCAGGGCGAGGGCGCCTGGGTCGCGGATGCGCGCGTCACCATCGAGGACCTCGAGGCGGAACTCGGCGCGGGCTTCGACGTGGGCGAGCTGTCGGAGGAAATCGACACGCTCGGCGGCCTTCTGTTCACCATCGTCGGCCGGGTGCCGGTGCGTGGCGAGCTGATCTCGGCCGACATGATCCCGGGCCTGGAATTCGAGGTGATGGACGCCGATCCGCGCCGGGTGAAGCGGGTGAAGATCATCCGCGAGGGGGCTGAAGGCCTGCCGACCGCCGACGCCCGCCGCCGCGCCCGCAAGATCGACGGCGAGGAACAGGCGGCGGAGTAGCGGGCGGGGGGCATACCCTTTCCCACCTTTCCGTCGTTCACACGTCGCCCGTAAGAGTGCGCGTCCCTCAGCCGATCCGGTAGATCCGTCGCGAGGTGTCGGGTCGCGTCCAGATCATCAGGTCTTCCACCATCATCGGCGGGGAGAAGTAGTAGCCCTGAACGATGTCGACGGAGCTTTCCGCCTGAAGGTAGGCGAGTTCCTCCTGGGTCTCCACGCCTTCCGCCACCGTCTGCAGCCCGATGGCGTGCGCCAGCTTCTCGATGGCACGCAGGATGCGCTGGTTGACCGGATTGTGCTGGATGCGGGTGACGAAGGAACGGTCGATCTTCAACTCGTTCGCGTCCAGTTCGGCCAGCACCGACAGCGACGAATAGCCGGTGCCGAAATCGTCGATGGCGACGCGAATGCCGGCCGCGCCCAGCATCGGCTGGACGAGGGCACGGAATTGCGGCGCCTGCACCATCGCGTCCTCCGTCAGTTCCAGAATCATCCGGTTGGCGCGCCCGCTGGCGGCGATCCGGGCGACCAGTTCCGACATGAAGGCGGGATCGTTCGCCTGCACGCCGGCGATGTTGAGCGAAATGGACGTTTCGTCGCCAAAGCGCGCATCAAGCGTGTCGAACGCCGTCAGCGCGTCGTCGGTGACCGCGAACGTCACCGCGTTGAGAATCCCCAGCTCCGTCGCCGCGCGAATGAACTCGGCCGGCGAGCGTATCGTTCCGTCCGCCTCGCGCCAGCGCGCCAGCGCTTCAAAACCGACCACCTTGCGATCGGCGATGCGCACCTTGGGCTGAAGCGCCGCCTCGAAGGCCTTGTCCGCGACCGCCTCGCGCAGCAGCCGTTCGAGCTGCATCGAGCTGTAGAGGTCGCGGCCCATCTCGGTGGAGAAGAACACCGCCGCGCCGTGCCGCTCGGCCTTTGAACGGTACATCGCGAAATCGGCGTTGCGCCGCAATTCCTGGAAATCGGTGCCGTGTTCCGGACACACGCTGATGCCGATCGAGGAGGTCACGTCGATCCGGTTGCCCTCCACCTCATAGGCGCTGCACAGCGTCCGGCGCACCCGCTCCACCCGCGCCCGCGCTGCCTCCATATCCGGCAGTTCGCTGATCAGCATGACGAATTCGTCGCCGCTCATCCGCACGACGCAGTCGGCGGGGCGTGCCTCCACCGACAGCCGCTCCGCGATCTCCTTCAACAGCGCGTCGCCGGTCTCGTGGCCGAAATAGTCGTTTATCCGCTTGAACCGGTCGACGTCGATGAAGACCAGCGCGATCATCTCGTCCTCGCGCCGTGCCGCCAGCGCCTCGGTGCCGTGTTTTTCCAGCATCGCCCGGTTGCCGATCCCGGTCAGGTCATCGTGCTGCGCGCGGTGTTCCAGTTTGCGGGTGATTTCCTGCAGCCGCTGGTTCTCCGTTTCGCTCAGATGCCGCCGGCGGATGGCAAGGGCCTGGGAGACGAGCAGAGAGAAACGTTCGCCCAGCGTGGCGTCATCGCGCGTGAACTCGTCTTGTCCGACCTTGCGCAGGAGCACGATCGCACCGCGCTTTGCCTCCAGGCGGATCGGCAGGAACATGGCCGGCTGGTCCGACGAGACGCGCGTGGGGCACGACGGGGTGGGGGACCGTCCGCCGCCCTCGATCCGCGCGACCGCACGCCCGCCCATGACCTTGCACATCAGCCGGGTCTTTTCCCAATGCGTGCCCACCAGCACGGGTTCGGTGGCTGCGATGCACTCCAGCGTCTCGCCTTCTTCCTCCAGCACCGCCGCGGCATGGAATTCGAACACCGCGTGCAGCGACGAGAAGGCGATGGCAAAGGGATCGTTGCCGGTGTCCAGCGACAGCAGCGACTGCAGCGCGGTGAACAGCAGCTTCGCCTGGTAGGCCTGCAGCCGCAGTGATGCGTTCTCGCTCTGCAGGTCCTGCAGGATGTCGCGAAGAGCTTCTGTGGTCTGCAGTCTGTCCATACGCTTATGATCCGAAAACGACGGCGGAAATCATCAGGTTGCCGTGTTTGTTGACTCCGAGGACCGGCCCCTGTTCGCCGAAGGTGAAGCAGACGATTGTCGGGGTGTCGCCGAGTTCCGCCTTCAGCGTGCCGCACAGCTCGCCGATCTGGTCGCGCACCGCCATCCGGCAACCGCCGCAGAAAATGATCAGGGCGGCGGCGGGCTCGGCATCCTCGATCTGCTTGATCGCATGGCGCGAGACGCGGCCTGCACGGCGGATCAGGTGATCGGCATCGCCGCGCATGCAGTAGATCTCGCTGCCTTCCTCCACGTCGGCGAAGGTGGTCAACGCGCCATCCGAGCGTACCGCTTCGGGATGGACGAGCAGGAACTGATCTATCCCGTCCTCCACGCCCGCGAAGACTGAAAGCGGTGCCAGGGTGGTCTCCGCGAGAATTGTGCCGCCGGTCGCAAGCTTGCCGTCAAGCTCTCCGCCAATCCAGCCATTGTAGACCGCCGCGGCCGGCCTTCCGTCGATTTCCAGAATGATGCGGCTGTGCCGCGGCCCCTCGACCTTGGTCACCCGGCCTCCGTCGATCCGGGTGATCTTGCCGGTGTGGCCGTTGGGCTCGTATCCGCCCTGGAAACCGTGTCCGAGCGGGCGGGAGGGAAACAGCACGCACACGACCACCGCATCGCGGGTCGCGCCTTGTCTCGAGATCTGCGTCCACACGCCGGTCGCATCATCATCGGCGGAACTGCCGCCGATGACGGGACAGCGATCGCCGACCAGGTGCTTGAGCCCGGCCATGACCTGTTCCTCGTGTCCGGGCGCCTGGTAAGTCCACACCAGATCCGGAAGCTCCCCCGCGCAATCGGCATCCTCCAGCGCCGCGCGCAACGCCTCCTCCGCCGCTCCTGCCGGATCGTCTCCCAGCGGGCGGGAGGCGGATCCGTAGTCGCCGTCCGGGTCCTCGATCATCAGCAGGCCGATGGAGTCGGGTTGGTGCAGTCCGTACTGGTCCATGACGCCGTGCGAGGAGCTGCCGCCGATCAGTGTGGCATCTGGAAAACGGTCGGTAACGAGCAGGCTGATCCGGTCGCCGTCCTGGTTCTGTCCGTAGAACGCGAAGACGACGTCGGCCGAAATGTCGGTGGTGCGCAGCGCGGCTTCCAGCTTGCCGGACAGATCGTGTTGAGATGTCGCGTCGACGATGATGGAGGCAGCCCGCATCTGGCATTCCTGGCAGGGTGATCACGTAAGGGTGGGAAAAGCAGAACTTTCCCCTTTTGTTTGAACTGGTTGCTCCAGGGCACCTGCGGAGATTCCCTGTCAGGCGCATCCGCGTAAACTGACGGGGGATCCGGCACCTGATCTGGCGGGCAACCGCGATTACGTCAGATTTTACCACCGCAACTCCTAATATTGTCCTTTCCCGGCCTGCGACATTCGAGATGACGGGCGAGATGACGGGCGAGATGACGGGTGCGCGTCGGCGAAAGCGGTTCGGAGGGGCGACAGGCCGCCGGCCTCCCCCGCTCTTGACCGGGCAAGCCGGCCCGCGCACATGATGCATTCCCGCGCACAGGGGATGATTCGGGACGCGTTCATGATCCAGAGCCTGGCCGATACGCTGATCTTGAGCTGGGGCTGGCGCCGTTGGGGCGCGGCCTTTCTGCTTGGCGCGCTGGCGGCGCTGTCCCAGGCGCCCTTCGATCTTTTCTTCGTCCTCTGGCTCTGCTTTCCCGGTCTTGTCTGGCTGATCGACGCGACCGTGTCCGACGATGGAGGGCGGATGGGAAACGCGGTGCGCGGTGCGGCGGCCGTCGGCTGGTGGTTCGGGTTCGGCTATTTTCTGGCCGGGTTGTGGTGGATCGGCTCCGCCTTCCTGGTGGAGGCCGACGATTTCGCCTGGATGATGCCGTTCGCGGTGTTGGCGATGCCGGCGGGACTGGCGCTGTTCTGGGCTGGCGCGACGGCGCTTTCCCGTCTCTTGTGGATGGAAGGGCCCTTGCGCATCCTGGTGTTGGCGGCGGCGATTTCGGGCGCGGAATGGCTGCGCGGCCACGTGCTGACCGGGTTTCCCTGGAATGCCATCGGCTACGGTTTCGCCGCCAATACGGTGATGATGCAGCCCGCCGCGCTCGTCGGCGTTTATGGTCTTGGCTTCATCGCCGTGCTGGTCTTCGCCGCGCCGGCGGTGCTTGCCGATACGGGGCGCCCCGCCCGCCGCCTCGCCTTCCTCGCCGCCGTCGGGGTGCTGTTCGCGGCCTGTCTGGGATATGGCGCCTGGCGTTTGAACCAGCCGGGGCCGGCGGATGTGGCCGATGTCCGGCTGCGCATCGTTCAGCCCGACATCCCGCAGGCGGAAAAATGGGTGCCCGGCAATGCCCGCTGGATCTTCGAGCGCTATCTCGATCTTTCCTCCGCGCCGCTGGGGCCGGACGATACCCGTCTCGACAAGATCACCCACGTGATCTGGCCGGAATCCGCCTTTCCCTTCATCCTGACCCAGGAGCCCGGCGCACTTTCCTCCATCGCGGCGCTGCTTCCCGAAGGAACCGTGCTGATCACCGGCGCCGCGCGAGCGGAACCGGCGGCCGATGCGGGCGCATCGGGGCACAAGACCGATTTCTACAACTCCATCTACGTGATCACCGACGACGGCACCATCGTCGACGCCTATGACAAGGTGCATCTGGTCCCCTTCGGGGAATACCTGCCGTTGCGCGCCCTGCTCACAAGGCTGGGGCTCGAGAACCTGGTGCGCGTGCCCGGCGGTTTCACGCCCGGCTTCCGTCACCGCGAGCTGAGCCCGCCCGGCGCGCCGGAATTCTCGCCGCTGATCTGCTACGAAGCGATCTTCTCCGGTGCCGTGGCCGATCGCGATGACCGGCCGGGCTGGCTTTTGAACCTCACCAACGATGCCTGGTTCGGCGATACGCCGGGCCCCCACCAGCACCTTCGCCAGGCGCGGCTGCGCGCCGTGGAGGAAGGGTTGCCGTTGGTGCGCGACGCCAATACCGGCATTTCCGCCGTCATTGATGCCCGCGGGCGGATCCGTGCCCAATTGCCGCTGGGCCGCAAGGGCGCCTTCGATTCCGCGCTGCCGGGAGCGGACGCGCCGACTCTTTACGTGAAGGTTGGCGACTGGCCTCTGGCCTTGATATTTATTACGATATTCGCGGTTGCGGGGGTTGCGCGGACACGTCGTCGCGGTCTTTCCTAATTGCCTGATGTGACCGGACAAAACGCAGCAAATTGCAGCAATTGACGAGGGGGCTCCGCTGCGGGCATTATTTGCGGGTCACAAGTGATCGAGCGAGTGGCTCAAGCACGATCCTGCATCCTGCCCGAGCGTCGGGTGGAGTGAAAGCACGTGTTCGACCGCCGCTGCTGCAGGAAAAAGTGCGGCTGGCAAGACATTGGAGGCTCGCAATGCCAGCACGGGCGCGTCGATTCTTCCTGAAAAGCGTTCCCTCCGCCCCGGTGGCGCCGATCTGAGGCGGAAGGCGTCGGTTGGGCGCCTTGCCCCCCGCCCGCTTGCGGGCAGGGCGCGCGCGGCGCAGCGACACGGCACGCCCGGACGCGGGAGTGGCAGTCAGGCCTGCAGGTGACGAGGCGGGGAGAGAGGGCGCTCATGACACCTGCGCGAGGCGCGACCGCGCGAGGGGGCTGTCATGCGAGGGCGCGAGGCAAGGAGGAGGACACACAGGAGAGATCCGCAAAGGTGAGAGGGGATCATTCGCGACGGCTGATGCCGTTGCGGCAGTCTGTCGCCATTCCGTCTGTCGCGGTTCCGTTTGGGGCCGGGCCGGGCGCCGGTGGCTAACATTGTCGAGGATGTTCCGGCCCGCCGGAGCAGGCCGCAGACATTGACGAGAACAATGAAGGCGAAAAATGCCCAGTAAGAAAGCACCCAATCCCGTAGACGTCCATGTCGGCAGTCGGATCCGGCTGAGGCGCATGATGCTCGGCATGTCCCAGGAGAAGCTGGGCGAGCATCTGGGGATCACCTTTCAGCAGATCCAGAAATACGAAAAGGGCACGAATCGCGTCGGCGCCAGCCGGCTTCAGCACATCGCCACCATCCTGAACGTGCCGATTTCGTTCTTTTTCGAGGATGCGCCGGGGGTGGGGGAGGACCAGCCCGGTTTCGCCGAGTCCCAGCCGACGTCCTATGTCGTCGATTTCCTCTCCAGTTCCGAGGGGCTGGCGCTCAACCGGGCCTTCGTGCGCATCGAGGACAGCCGGGTGCGGCGGCGGATCGTCGATCTGGTGCGTGCCGTGGCCGGCGAGGAAACCTGACTGCGCCGGTTGTTTGCCAAGGGAGGCGGGCCACGCCCGAAACCGGGGCACGGCCGGCTTCCCGAACGTACCGAATTCCCCGAAGGAAACGTCGTCCGGAAGGTCCGGACCCTGGTGTCCGCCTTGAATTCGTTCGCGAATACGAGGCGGTGTCGCCCGCGAACATTCCCGCCGCCTTGTGCCGTAAGGGAGCCGGCTTGCGCCCTTGTCCGGGTCGCCATGCGGGGTCGGGAGCGGAGCATTCGTGCGCGTGAAACGGCGTGCTTTACGTGAAACTTCGCCGGTCCATCGTCCGTCACGGGACTTGACGTTCCCCGCAATCCCTGCAACTTCCTCATGGCCTTTTGGCGGGCGGCCGTCCGCCGGCACTCCTATACCCATTTCCCAGAAGGACCGTGACAGTGGCCCGCAAAGACTATCTTTTCACCAGCGAATCGGTGTCCGAAGGGCACCCGGACAAGGTCTGCGACCGTATCTCCGATACCGTCGTGGACGCATTTCTCGCAGCAATGCCGGAGGCGCGCGTCGCCTGTGAGACACTGGCGACGACCAACCGGATCGTGATCGCGGGCGAGACCCGTGGTCCGGCAGAAATCACCCACGAATATATCGGGCATCTCGCCCGCCTCGCGGTGAAGGATATCGGCTACGAACAGGACGGCTTCCATTGGGAGACGGCCGATGTGAAGGTGCATCTGCACACCCAGTCCGCCGACATCGCCCAGGGCGTCGACAGCGCCGGCAACAAGGACGAAGGCGCGGGCGATCAGGGCATCATGTTCGGCTACGCCTGCCGCGAGACCGATGAGCTGATGCCGGCTCCGATCCATTTCGCGCACAAGATCCTGCAGGTGCTGGCCGAGGCCCGCAAATCCGGCCGCGAGCCGCTGCTGGGCCCCGATGCCAAGAGCCAGGTCACCGTTCGCTATGCCGACGGCAAGCCGGTCGGCATCACCTCGGTCGTGCTGTCGACGCAGCACACGGACCCCGACCTCTCCTCCGCCGACGTGCGCGCGATCGTCGAGCCCTACATCATCCGGACTCTGCCCGACGGCTGGCTCTCTTCCGATACGGAATGGCACGTCAACCCGACCGGCAAGTTCGTCATCGGCGGGCCTGACGGCGACGCCGGGCTGACGGGCCGCAAGATCATCGTCGACACCTATGGCGGTGCCGCACCTCATGGCGGCGGTGCTTTCTCGGGCAAGGATCCCACCAAGGTGGACCGGTCCGCGGCCTATGCCTCGCGCTATCTCGCCAAGAACGTGGTCGCGGCCGGCCTCGCCGAGCGCTGCACGATCCAGCTTTCCTACGCCATCGGCGTTTCCGAGCCGCTGTCTGTCTATGTCGATCTGCATGGCACGGGCAACGTCGACGAGGCGAAGCTCGAAAAGGTTCTGCGCGAGGTGATGAACCTGACGCCGCGCGGCATCCGCCAGCATCTGCAGCTCAACCGCCCGATCTACGCCCGCACCTCGGCCTACGGCCATTTCGGTCGCGCGCCGGAGAGCGACGGCGGCTTCTCCTGGGAGAAGACGGACCTGGTCGATGCGCTGAAGAGCGCGATGGCCTGATTGGTCGCACGGACAGGAACTGATGCGGAAAGCCGGCCCCTCTGGCCGGCTTTCTTTCTATGGTCGGACGGTATGAACGATATTTACGAAGGCGCGTTTTTCGGGCGCCGCAAGGGCAAGACACTGCGCCCCGCACAGGCGAAACGGATGGGCAAGCTGCTGCCGCGGCTCGCCGTCGATCTGCACGAGCCGGCGCCCGCGCCGCTTGGGCGGCTCTTTAGCGGGGCCGTGGACGATATCACGCTGGAAATCGGCTTCGGCGGCGGCGAGCATCTGGTCCACCGGGCGGGCGAGGCGCCGCGCACCGGCTTCATTGGCGTGGAGCCCTTCGTCAACGGCATGGCAAAGGCGCTCGCCGCGATCGAGGCGGCGGGGCTGGAGAACATCCGCCTTCACGACGACGACGCCATCGGCCTGCTCGACTGGCTGCCGGCGGCTTCCATTGACCGCGCCTACCTGCTCTATCCCGATCCCTGGCCAAAAAAGCGCCACTGGAAGCGCCGTTTCGTCGGGCCCGACAATCTCGACCGGCTGGCCCGGGCGCTGAAGCCGGGCGCCGAGTTCCGCTTCGCAAGCGACATCGACACCTATGTCGACTGGACGCTCAGGCACGTGCGCGCCCACCCCGCTTTCGAATGGAGCGCGGAGTGCGCGGCGGATTGGCGCGAGCCATGGCAGGGCTGGCCGGGTACCCGCTACGAGGCCAAGGCAATCCACGAGGGGCGGCGGGGATATTACCTGACGTTTCGGCGCTTTTGAGCCGTTGCAGGAGGTGTGATGCGACGTGTCGCCGGGCGGCAATCGGCCCGAAAGGCATCTGCGGGCTTGCGTCTTCGGCGTATTTGACTATATTCCCGGCAAGTTCAAATTCTCCATCGGCCGATACCGGCAGTTAGAGAGTGGGTCCCGGCGGGTCCCGCTCTTTTTTGTTAGTCGGGCCCGCTTTCGGCGCCGCCGCTTGCGCATTGCGGGCGCCCTTGCCGGTGGACAGGTTGCTTACAAGAGGTGCCATGTCCGCACACGCTCCGCGCATCGTTCAGGAAAAGGGACTGGATGCCCGCATCGCCGCGATTGCCGAACCGGTCGTCGAGGATCTGGGTTTCCGTCTGGTGCGGGTGCGCTATCTGGCCCTGAACGGCGGTACCTTGCAGATCATGGCCGAACGGCCCGACGGTACCATGAACGTGGAAGGGTGCGAGGCGATCAGCCGGGCCCTTTCTCCGGTGCTCGACGTCGAGGATCCGATTTCCGACGCCTACAATCTGGAAGTCTCCTCTCCCGGCATCGACCGGCCGCTGGTGCGCGCCGAGGATTTCGACCGCTGGTCGGGGCACGAGGCGAAGATCGAGCTCGACATGCCGCACGATGGCCGCAAGCGCTTTCGCGGCATTCTGCTGGGCATGAAGGACGACGCGGCCGGGATCCGGCTCCCGGATGCCCCGGACGACAAGCCGGATACCTTCTGGCTGCCGCTCACCGATATCGGCGAGGCGAAGCTTGTTCTCACCGATGCACTGATCGCGGCGGCCCAGAACGAGGGCGTCGCGCCGGGTGCTGGCGACAACTGACGAGAGATACTGCGCGGTGCCCGCTCGGGCGCGGCGGGGAGGAAGGGCGCCGGCGGCGCCCGCACGAGAGCATGTTACGATCGGGTTGAAGCGGTCGAAGTGGCCGGATCGGCCGCAACAGGCTCGAGGAATTGATCTTGAGTGCATTTTTCGGTGAGGCGCATGCGCCTTGGCGGGACGCTCTCTAGGAGAGAAAAGACAAGCAATCGCGACGGACGGGGCGCAAGGGCCCTTCGCGATGCAAGGAGAATGACGATGGCTGTCAGTGCGAACCGCCTGGAATTGCTGCAGATTGCGGATGCCGTTGCGCGCGAGAAGGTGATCGATCGCCAGATCGTCATCGAGGCGATGGAAGACGCGATCCAGAAGGCCGCACGCTCGCGCTACGGATCGGAGACCGAGGTCAAGGCCGAGATCAACCCCAAGACCGGCGAGATCCGGTTGCAGCGGCTGTTGCAGGTTGTGGAAGAGGTGGAGAACGTTTCCACCGAGATTTCCTTCGAGGATGCGCATGTCCGCAACCCGGAAGCGCAGCTTGGCGATTTCATTTCCGAACCGCTGCCGCCGCTTGATTTCGGCCGCATCGCCGCCCAGTCCGCCAAGCAGGTGATCGTGCAGAAGGTCCGCGAGGCCGAGCGCGACCGCCAGTACGACGAGTTCAAGGATCGCATCGGCGAGATCGCCAACGGCGTGGTCAAGCGGGTGGAATACGGCAACGTCATCGTCGACATGGGCCGCGCGGAAGCGATCGTGCGCCGCGACGAGCTGATCCCGCGCGAGGCCTTCCGCACTGGCGATCGCATCCGTGCCTACATATATGACGTAAGGCGCGAACAGCGCGGACCGCAGATCTTCCTGTCGCGCACGCATCCGCAGTTCATGGCGAAGCTCTTTGCCCAGGAAGTGCCGGAGATCTACGACGGCATCATCGAGATCCGCTCGGTTGCCCGTGACCCGGGTTCGCGCGCCAAGATCGCGGTGATCTCGCGCGACTCGTCGATCGATCCGGTCGGCGCCTGCGTCGGCATGCGCGGCTCGCGCGTCCAGGCGGTCGTCGGTGAGCTTCAGGGCGAGAAGATCGACATCATTCCATGGAACCCGGATGCGGCGACCTTCATCGTCAACGCGCTGCAGCCGGCGGAAGTCGCCAAGGTGGTGCTCGACGAGGATGCCGAGCGCATCGAGGTGGTGGTGCCGGACGACCAGCTGTCGCTGGCCATCGGCCGTCGCGGCCAGAATGTGCGGCTTGCCTCCCAGCTGACCGGCTGGGACATCGACATCATGACGGAAGCCGACGAGAGCGAGCGCCGTCACAAGGAATTTACCGAGCGCAGCCAGCTCTTCACCGAGGCGCTCAACGTCGACGAGATGGTCGCTCAGCTTCTGGCGTCCGAGGGCTTTTCTTCCGTTGAGGAAGTGGCCTATGTCGATCCCGACGAGATTGCCTCCATCGAGGGCTTCGACGTCGAGACCGCAGAGGAACTTCAGGCCCGCGGCCGCGAGCACCTGGACGAACTGGAAGCCAAGCTCGACGAGGAGCGCCGCGAACTCGGCGTCGCCGACGAGCTTCGCGAGCTCGACGGCATGACCACCGCGATGATGGTCGCGCTCGGCAAGGACGGGATCAAGACGATCGAGGATCTCGCCGGCTGCGCCACCGACGACCTGATCGGCTGGTCGGAACGCAAGGACGGCGAAGTGACCCGGTTCAAGGGCGCGCTGTCCGGTTTCGATCTGTCCAAGACCGAGGCCGAGCAGATCATCATGCAGGCGCGTGTTGCCGCCGGCTGGATTTCGGCGGAGGATCTGATCGTCGAGGAGCCCGAGGCGGAAGACGACGAGGCCGTCGAGGACGCGGGTGAAGACGAAGGCGTCGCCGAAGACGGTGAGACGCTGGCGTTGGAAGCGGCTTCCGACGAGGAACTCGCGCCGGAAGCAACCGAGGCCCTGGAAGCGGCCGAGGCCATGTTCTCTGCGCCCGCCGAAGAGGCGGATACGCAGAGCGACGAGGACGAGGAGGCGCGCTAGGCGCGCGCGGCCATGCCCCGGCAGAGCGAGCCGACGGAGCGGCAATGCGCGGTGACCCGCGAGCAACGCCCCGTCGATGAGATGATACGGTTTGTGCTGGCGCCGGATGCAACGGTGGTGGCGGACCTGAAGCGGGATCTTCCCGGCCGCGGCGTCTGGGTGACGGCGACGCGGGGCGCAGTGGAAGCGGCTGAGAAGAAGCGGGTCTTTTCCCGCGGTTTCAAGGCCGAGGCACGCGTCGAACCGGGTCTGGCTGACCGCGTCGAGGAACGGCTCCGGGCTCAGGCCCTGGGCGCATTGGGGCTTGCACGCAAGGCGGGCGCCGTGGTGACCGGCTTCTCCAAGGTGGAGAGCGCGCTGAAGAAGGAAGAGCTTGCCGCGCTGGTGCACGCATCGGATGCGGCGGAGGATGGAATACGCAAGCTCGCCGCCATCCGGGTGGCGCGCTTTGGACCGGCCGGCGGACCCCCGGTCTTGCGCTCGTTTACCTCCGGCCAAATGGATTTGGCATTGGGGCGGGCAAATGTGATACATGCTGCAATTCTCGCGGGCCGGGCGAGCAGAAGTTTCATGGCGTGCGCTTGCGCGCTGGACAGGTTCCGGGCAGATTCCGCCGCGAACGGACGCATGACGGACGACAGGTAGGGCGCCAGGAGCGGCGGCGCAGGACTGAAGGCAAGAATGAGCGATACCAAAGACACCGGCGACAAGACGATTCCCGTGGAGCGTAAGAAGACGCTGTCCCTTTCCCGTGGCGTGGAGGCTGGGACTGTGCGGCAGAGTTTCTCCCATGGGCGGACGAAGCAGGTTGTCGTCGAGAAGAAGAAGCGGCGTATGATGACGCCAGGCGAGCAGGCGGCAGCGGCGAAGGCCGAGGCCGCGGCGGCGCAGCCCGCTGCTCCCCAGCAGCCAAAGCCAGAGCAGCCCAAGCGGCCGCCTCAGCAGAACAAGCAGCGTCATGGCCATGGCTCGTCCTCCCAGCAGGGCAGGCAGCGTAGCGGCGGTAACGTGCTGCGCACGCTGACGGCCGACGAGGCTGCCGCGCGCGCAGCAGCCCTGCGCGACGCGCAGGTGCGTGCCGTCGAGGAGCGCAAGCAGGCAGAGATCGACGCCAAGCGCCGCGCCGAGGAAGAGGCCCAGCGCCAGGCCGAGGAAGAGGCTCGCCGCAAGGAAGAAGAGGCGGAAGCCAAGCGTCAGGCCGAGGAAGAGGCCAAGCGCAAGGCGGAAGAGGCGGCCAACCCCGCCTCCGCGCCTCAACCCGAGCCCGCCCCGGCACAGGCCAGGGCCCCGGCACGCGCCGCGCCTTCGTCTGCGCCCGCACAGCCGTCCCGTCCCGCCGCCAAGGCGGACGAGTCGTCCGAACGTGGCGCCGCGCGTCCTGCCAAGCGTGCCCCGGCCAAGCCGGCGGTGCCCGCGAACAAGCCGGCACCGCGCGTCGATGACCGTCGCAAGTCGAAGCTGACCATCAACTCCAACTTCTCCGACGACAACCAGCGCGGCCGTTCGCTCGCGGCGCTGCGTCGTCGTCGCGAAAAGGAAAAGCGTGCCGGCCAGCAGGTCGTGCGCGAGAAGGTCATGCGTGAAGTGACGATCCCGGATGCGATCACCATCCAGGAACTCGCCAACCGCATGTCCGAGCGTTCGGTCGACGTCATCAAGCTGCTGATGAAGCAGGGCCAGATGCTGAAGATCAACGACGTTTTGGACGCCGACACGGCACAGCTCCTCGTTGAGGAAATGGGCCACACGGCCAAGCGCGTGTCCGAATCCGACGTCGAGGAGGGTCTCTTCTCCGCGACCGACAACGACACCGATCTTCAGCCGCGTGCGCCGGTGGTGACCATCATGGGTCACGTCGACCACGGCAAGACGTCGCTGCTCGATGCGTTGCGCCACGCCAACGTGGTGTCCGGCGAGGCCGGCGGCATCACGCAGCATATCGGCGCCTATCAGGTCGTGCAGAACGGCCAGAAGATCACCTTCATCGATACGCCGGGCCACGCCGCCTTCTCCGCGATGCGTGCCCGTGGCGCCAAGTCGACGGACATCGTCATCCTCGTGGTGGCAGCCGACGATGGCGTCATGCCGCAGACGAAGGAAGCGGTCGCCCATGCGCGTGCGGCCGATGTTCCGATCATTGTCGCGATCAACAAGATCGACAAGCCGGGTGCCGACCCCAACCGGGTGCGCACCGAACTCCTCTCCGAGGGGATCGTGGTGGAATCGATGGGTGGCGACACGATCGAGGTTGAGGTCTCCGCGAAGGAGAAGACCAATCTTGACAAGCTGCTCGAGATGATCCTGCTGCAGTCGGAAGTGCTGGAACTCAGGGCCAACCCGAACCGCACCGCGGAAGGCACGGTCATCGAAGCCCAGCTCGACAAGGGCCGTGGCCCGGTCGCGACCGTTCTGGTGCAGAAGGGTACGCTGCGGGTTGGCGACATCCTCGTCGCCGGTTCCGAGTGGGCCCGCGTGCGTGCCATGCTCGACGAGAACGGCAACCAGGTGAAGGAAGCCCCGCCGTCCAAGCCTGTCGAGGTTCTTGGCTTCCAGGGGACGCCGGAAGCCGGCGATCTGGTTGCGGTGGTCGAGAACGAGGGCCGCGCCCGCGAGATCGTCGACTACCGTCAGCGTCAGAAGCGCGAGAAGGCGTCGATCACGGCGGCCGGAACGCGCGGCTCGCTCGAGCAGATGATGAACCGTCTGCAGGAGCAGGGTAAGAAGGAAGTCTCCCTGGTCATCAAGTCCGACGTGCAGGGCTCCGCGGAAGCCATTGTCGGCGCGCTCGACGCGCTCGGCACCGACGAGGTCGCGGCCCGCGTGCTGCATTCCGGCGTCGGCGGCATCACCGAGGCCGACGTCACGCTGGCGGCGGCGTCCAACGCTCCGATCATCGGCTTCAACGTGCGTGCGAACAAGCAGGCCCGTGAAGCTGCGGAACGCGAAGGCATCGAGATCCGCTACTACGCGGTCATCTACGACCTCGTGGACGACGTGAAGGCGACGATGTCGGGACTTCTGTCGCCGGAGCGTCGCGAGACCTTCCTCGGCAATGCCGAGGTGCTGCAGGTGTTCAACATCTCCAAGGTCGGCAAGATCGCCGGCTGCCTGGTCACCGAGGGCATCGTGGAACGCGGCGCGGAAGTGCGCCTCATTCGCGACGACGTGGTGGTGCACGAAGGCAAGCTCGCCACGCTCAAGCGCTACAAGGACGACGTCAAGAGCGTCGAGTCCGGCCAGGAATGCGGCATGAACTTCGAGAAGTATCAGGACATGCGTCCTGGTGACGTCATCGAGTGTTTCCGCGTCGAGCAGATCGCCCGTACGCTCTAGCGTACGGGGCCGCAGACACTTCAGCGACGCCGGCGTGGTTCGATCCCCGCCGGCGTCCTCGTATTGGACGAGACGATCATGAGCCGCTTCAAGGACGAGGCGCAGGGCATGCCCTCGCAGCGCCAGCTTCGCGTCGGCGAATTGCTGCGCAAGGAACTTTCCGACATCCTTTCGCGCGGCGACGTGCGCGATCCGGTGCTCGAGACCCACGTCATCACCGTGCCGGAGGTGCGCGTCGCGCCCGACCTCAAGCACGCCACCGTGCTTGTCATGCCGCTTGGCGGCGTGGATGCCGACAAGGTGGTCGACGCGCTCGGCCGGCATCGCAAATATCTGCGCGGCCAGGTGGCGCGGCGCATGACCATGAAGTACATGCCCGACCTGCATTTCCGCCTCGACACCCGTTTCGACGACGACGACCGCATCACCCAGCTGCTGCATCGCCCGGAAGTGGCGCGCGATCTCGACGACGACGACGACGAGGACGGCGCGGAGAACTAGGCGCTCCGGCACGCGCAAGGCCGGCGGCCTTTTCTCCGGTGCCGCCTCATCCACGATTGTCATCCCCGCAAGGGCGGGGATGGTATGCGGCTCAAGGGACCAAGCCCACGGAATTGCTGTGCCTTCCGTGGTTGCCGGGTCCCCGCTCTGGCGGGAATGACAACGAGCCAGGCATCATTATCCGGAAGAAACCTTCGGCGGCTCGACCGCCCTAACGAACGACACTCCATGAAGCGTCAGCAGACGAAGCACCCCAAATTCGATATCGATGGCTGGCTCGTCCTCGACAAGCCGGTCGGCCTCACCTCCAACGACGCGCTGTCACGGCTGAAGCGTCTGTTCCATCCAAAGAAGGTGGGGCACGCGGGTACGCTCGATCCGGCGGCGTCCGGCTGTCTGCCGATCGCCTTCGGCGAGGCGACGAAGACGGTGCCCTACGTCATGGACGGTCGCAAGGTCTATCGTTTCGCCGTGCGCTGGGGCGAGGAAACCAATACCGACGACACCGAGGGCGAGGTGATCGAAACCTCGCCGGTCCGCCCCTCGGGCGACGAGATCCGCGAGATCCTGCCGGAGTTCACCGGCACGATCGAACAGGTGCCGCCGAAATTCTCCGCCATCAAGATCGCCGGCGAACGCGCCTACGATCTGGCCCGCGAGGGGCAGGACGTGGAGATGAAATCGCGCGAGATCGAGGTCCACAGGCTCGATCTGGCCGATCAGCCCGATGACGACACCGCCATCTTCGAAACGGAATGCGGCAAGGGAACCTACGTCCGTGCGCTTGCGCGCGACATGGGCCGCCGTCTCGGCACCCGTGGCCACGTGGTCGAACTGCGCCGCCTCCTTGTCGGCCCCTTTGGCGAAGACGACATGGTGACGCTCGAGGAACTGGCGGAAGCCGTGCAAGAGGCGGAAACGCCCGTGGAGGCCGCGCAGGCGGAGCTTATGCCGGTGGAGACGGCGCTTGAAGAAGCCCTCATGGAAGTGCCGGTCAATCGCAACGACGAGGCGCGCCTGCGCCGTGGCCAGAGCGTGATCGTGCGTGGGCGCGACGCGCCGGTGCTGGGCGGCGAGGTCTACGTCACCTGCCAGGGCCGTCTGGTCGCCATCTGCACGGCGGCGCGTGGCGAACTGCAGCCCAGGCGGGTTTTCTCAATCGGCGCCACGGAGAGCTGACGCGCAGAGCCGACACATAGCGCGCCCCCGGCATCGGGCGGGGCATGAGCGGAACGCGCGAATTCCCCTCCCCCCGGGGGGCAACCGGTTCAGCCGGCCTTTCGCACCGCCTCGCGCGGTTCGAGTGCAGGCCGCTGGCTGGAGCGTACCAGCAGGTCGGTATCGGGGGAAAAACGCGCCTCCAGCGGCAGCATGGCGGCGCCCAGCACGCGGGCCATCGGGCCGATGCTTCCCGCCGTGACCAGTGTCGACGACAGGCCGGACAGGTTGAAATCCGCCAGCGATTCCTCAAGGCCGGCCGTCAGCCGGTTGCGCCAGGCCGGCGGCAGCAATCCGTCGACCACCACCGCTTCAAAGTCGATGATCGACAGCGCGGCGACCACGGCGCGCGCGAATTCCGGCAAAGTCCCCTCCATCCAGCGCGCGAAGACCGCCTCGATTTCCGGCGTCGTGTTTCCCGTAAAGAGAACTTCCTGGCTGTTGAAGCCGGCCGCCTCAAGGGCGCGTTCGAGCTGGAGCACCGAGGCGCAGTGGATGAGCTGTCCCGCGCGCCTGCGCCCCTGCGCCCTGCCCGTGGGCATGGAACCGATCGCCCCGGCATTGGCCTGTTCGCCCACATAGAGCTTGCCGTCGAGCACGACGCCGCCGCCGATGAAGGTGCCCATATAGACATAGAGCGCGCTGCGCGTGGTGATCGACGTTCCGGCGATCATCTCCGCCGCGCAGGCCGCCGTGGCGTCGTTGTAGAGCGAGGCCTCGAGACCTGTCGCGGCCGAGAGCGCACCCGGGACATCCGCGGTGCGCCAGCCGTCGAGAGAGCCCGGCGCCAGGTCGAGTTCTGTCGCCCAGGCCTCGATCTCGCCCGGCATGGCGATGCCGACGCCGATCACGCGCCGGCGCGCCTCCTCGTCGAGGAGGCCAAGCAGGTCCCGGACCTGGGTGATCACGGTCGCGATCGTGCGGTCGGGGAGAGGCGCGGGGAAGCGCTCGCGGCAGCTTCCGATGACGTCGCCGGTCAGATTGACCAGCAAGGCCTCCACCGAATGACGTCCGATCTTCACGCCGAGAGAATAGGCTCCGGCCGGATTCGGCGCGATCGGCGTCGAGGGCTGGCCGACATGGCCGCGCACTTTCTCCCGCTTGACGACGAGCCCCGCCTCGATGAGACGGCTGACGATGACCGACGCCGCCTGTCCCGAAAGCCCTGTTTCCCGGGCGATTTCGGCGCGTGAGAGCGCGCCCGCCCGGCGCAGGGCGTTCATGATCAGCCGTTCGTTGTAGGCGCGCAGACCCGTGGTATCACCGCCTCGCATCAAGGCCCTCCATCGTTCTCGGTCGCGGGAGGCTGGATGCTACCCGGGAACTAATATCAAAATCAAAGTGATTTATTTATTGACAATCCGCGGCCGCTGTGGCGGATGTAGCGCCAATAGAGGAGATCCCGCCGCGCAGTCTCGCAACGCGGTGCCGCCACGTCGCCGGATCCGGTATTTCGGCCGGCTGACGGCAAGGTGCCCGGACCCGGCCTGTTTCAGGCGGCCCTTCGGGTGCAATGGCGGCGGAAGAACAAATCTCGGCAAGGATGAGCCTGTTGTAGCGGTCGGCGATTGCGTTGGCCACCAAGCAGGCGGTGCTGGGATTGCCCCATCTCCCGCCCTCGGCGAACAGGCATCATCCATCCCGTGGATCAAGGGACGGTGGTGCCATGTCCATTATCACGGATGCAGGGACGCGGCGCCAACGGTGTCGCGGCAAAGAACGAATGTTTCTGGTTTGCGGTGAAGCGCTCTGGGACCTCTTCGCCAACGAGGACGGCCCCGCCTTGACCTTCGACGCGCGCGTCGGCGGGTCTCCCTTCAATGTGGCGACGGGCCTGTCGCGCCTTGGCCAGGACACGGCCTTTCTGAGCGGTCTGTCGACCGACCCGCTGGGCACGCGGCTGATCGCGGCGCTGGAGCGCGAACAGGTGGATACCGGTTACCTGACGCTCTTCCGGTGCCCGACAACGCTGAGCCTGGTCGATCTCGCCGCCAACGGCAGCCCCGCCTATACCTTCTACGGTACAGGCGCTGCCGACCGCGCCCTGTCGCGCGAAAACCTTCCCGCGCTCGATGACAGCGTGTGGGGCATCCATTTCGGTTCCTACTCGCTGGTGGTCGAACCTGTCGGCTCCGCGTTTCTCACCCTCGCGCAACGCGAGGCGGGACGTCGGCTGATCACGCTCGATCCGAACGTGCGTCTGAACGTCGAGAGCGACCGCGAATTGTGGCGACAGCGCATCGATGCCTTTGCCCGTCACGCCGATGTCGTCAAGGTGAGCGAGGAAGATCTCGAGCTGCTTTACCCGGGCGAATGTCCGGCCGGCATCGCGGCGCGCTGGCGGGCTGCCGGTGTGGGGCTGGTGATCGTCACGTGCGGGCGTGCGGGCGTGCAGGCATTCGGCTGCGGTGTCATGGTCGAAGTGGAGGCGCGACGGGTTCAGGTGGTTGACACCGTCGGCGCGGGCGACAGTTTCCAGGCAGCCCTCATCGCCTGTCTTGCCGAATGTGGTATGACGACCCGCGCCGCGCTTGACGAGATCGACAGTGACAGGCTCGCCAATATCATCTGTTTCGCCGTGGAAGCCGCGGCGGTCACCTGTACCCGCCGCGGGGCAGATCTGCCCCATCGAGCCGAACTGGCCGAATGCTGCAAGGAGAATTCTTGATGGTCGCACGCGTTGTCCCCGTGGATCCGTTCGATCTTGTTGTCTTCGGTGCCACGGGCGACCTCGCCCGGCGAAAGCTGATCCCGGCGCTTTACCACCGCATGCATGACGGACAGATGCCGGAAGACGCGCGAATCGTCGGTGTCGCGCGCGCGCAGCTGGATGCGGAGGGCTACCGTCGCATGGCCGAAGCCGCACTCGACGAATTCGGCGGCGAGGACGCCCGCGACGCCGAGATGCGCCGCAAGTTCCTCGCGACCATCGATTACGTGCCGCTCGACGTGATGGAGGAGGCCGGCTGGTCGCGTCTCAAGGACGCGCTGCCCACCGCCTGCGGAGATCGTCCCCGTGCGTTCTACCTTTCCGTCGCCCCGCGCTTTTTCGGCCCCATCGCGGAAGGCGTGCATGCGGCCGGGCTGACGGACGCGAATTCGCGCATCGTGATCGAGAAGCCGCTGGGCCACGATCTCGCCTCCGCCGCCGCGCTCAACGGCGTCTTCGCCGGCCACTTCAGCGAACACCAGATTTTCCGCATCGATCATTATCTCGGCAAGGAGACGGTGCAGAACCTGATGGCGCTGCGGTTCGCCAACGCCTTCTTCGAGCCCTTGTGGAACGCGCGTCACATCGACCATGTGCAAATCACGGTCGCCGAAAAGGTCGGCGTTGAAGGCCGCGGGCCCTATTACGACGGCATCGGCGCGATGCGCGACATGGTGCAGAACCATCTGCTCCAGCTTCTCTGTCTGGTCGCCATGGAGCCGCCGTCCCAGTTCGAGCCGGACGCGGTGCGCGACGAGAAGCTTAAAGTTCTGCGCGCGCTTGCCCCCCTCACCAGGCTGGAAGACGTGGTTCGTGGTCAGTACGCCGCCGGGCCGGGCATGCCGTCCTATGTCGAGGACGCGAACGCGCCGACAAGCCGCACCGAGACCTTCATCGCGCTGAAGGCCGAGGTCGCGAACTGGCGCTGGGCGGGGGTGCCCTTCTATCTGCGCACCGGAAAGCGAATGAAATCGCGGGTCTCGGAAGTGGCTGTGGTGTTCAAGTCGGCCCCCCATTCGATCTTTCCCGCCGCCAGCGGCCGCGCGGCGCAGAACGTGCTGGCCTTGCGCCTGCAGCCCGACGAGGCCATTACTCTCGGCATGACCATCAAGGAGCCCGGCCCCGGCGGCATGCGGCTTGCCCCGGCTGTCCTCGACATGACCTTCGCCGATACGCTGGGCGCCTCCAACATGCGCATGCCGGACGCCTATGAGCGGCTGGTGATGGATGTCATTCGCGGCGACCAGACGTTGTTCATGCGCGGCGATGAAGTGGAAGCGGCCTGGGCCTGGGTGGATGCGATCACCGCGCGTGTCGATGGCGAGCGGCCGGAGCTTTACGAGCCCGGTTCCGCCGGCCCCGACGATGCGCTCATGCTGATGCACCGCGACGGCCGTCGCTGGCGGGAGCTTGCCCAATGAGCCCGAAGATCATCGAGTATCCCTCCCGCGAGGCGCTGTCGGAAGGCGTGGCGGGACTTGTCGCCCGGCGCCTGCGCACCCTGGTGGACGAGCGCGGCATCGCGCGCATCGCCGTTCCCGGCGGCACCACCCCGGGGGCGATGCTCGAACGGCTCGGGCGTGAGCGGCTTGACTGGGAAAAGGTCGTCGTCACGCTGACCGACGAGCGCTGGGTTCCGACCACGGAGCCGCGTTCCAACCAGAAGCTGCTGGCCGAGACGCTGTTCGCGGGGCCGGCGGCGGCCGCCACCTTCTCGCCGCTGTACGGCGGCACGGCGGAACCGGCCGGCTCGCTGCCCGCTGTCGCCGCCGGACTGGAACAGACCGCGCTGCCGCTCGATATCGCCGTTCTGGGCATGGGGGCGGACATGCACACCGCCTCGCTCTTTCCAGGCTCCGTGGGCTTGCATGAGGCGCTCGCCGAAGACGCTCCGGTGGTGGTCGCCATCCGCACCGGCGACCAGCCGGAACCGCGCGTCACCCTGTCCGCCCGCGTGTTGAGGGGCGCCGGCGAGCGTCACATCCTGATCACCGGCACCGCCAAGCGCGAAGCCCTGCAACGCGCGCTCGCGGCGACGGATCCGCTTCAGGCGCCGATCCGCGCCGTGCTGGAGGGCGCCACAGTTCATTTCGCCGAGTAAGGCGACAAACAGGAATTCGGGAGAGGTCCCATGAACCCGACCATTACGGCTGTTACACACCGCATTCGCGAGCGCTCGCGGCAAAGCCGCGCCACCTATCTGGAGCGCTGCCGGCGTGCCGCCGAGGCGGGCCCCGCCCGCGCCCACCTGACCTGCGGAAACCTCGCCCACGTCACCGCCGCGTCCGGCCCCGACAAGGAAGCGATCGCCAAAGGCGAGGCGGGCAATATCGGCATCGTCACCGCCTATAACGACATGTTGTCGGCGCACCAGCCCTTCGAGCGCTTCCCCGATCTCATCAAGGCGGCGGCGCGCGCGGAAGGCGGCACGGCGCAGGTCGCCGGCGGCGTGCCGGCCATGTGCGACGGCGTCACGCAAGGCCAGCCCGGCATGGAGCTGTCGCTGTTCTCGCGCGACGTGATCGCGCTTGCGGCGGGTGTCGCGCTTTCGCACAACTGCTTCGATGCGGCCATTTTCCTCGGCGTGTGCGACAAGATCGTGCCGGGCCTCGTCATGGCGGCGGCGACCTTCGGCCATATCCCGGCCGTGTTCGCGCCCGCCGGACCCATGATCTCCGGCCTTCCCAACGACGAGAAGGCGAAGGTGCGCCAGCGCTTTGCCGCGGGCGAGATCGGCCGCGACGAACTGCTTAAGGCGGAGATGGCGAGCTATCATGGTCCCGGCACCTGCACATTCTACGGCACCGCCAACTCCAACCAGATGCTGATGGAATTCATGGGGCTGCACCTGCCGGGCGCGAGCTTCATCAATCCCAACACCCCCTTGCGCGACGCGCTGACGAAGGCGGCCGCGAAACGCGCGCTGGCGATCACCGCCAAGGGCAATGAGTTCACGCCCGTTTGCGACGTGCTCGACGAGCGCGCCTTCGTCAATGGCCTCGTCGGGCTCAACGCCACGGGCGGCTCCACCAACCTTGTGCTGCACCTTGTCGCCATGGCGCGCGCCGCCGGTATCCATCTCGACTGGCAGGACATGGCGGAGATTTCCGCCGTCACCCCGCTGATGGCGCGCGTCTATCCTAACGGTCTGGCGGACGTGAACCATTTCCATGCCGCCGGCGGACTTGCCTACATGATCGGCGATCTGCTCGACGAGGGACTGCTGCACGCGGATGTGCGCACGGTGGCCGGCGACGGGCTCGCCCGTTACACCCGCGAGCCGAAGCTCGATGGCGAGGAGATCGTGTGGGGCGACGGGCCGACGGCGAGCGGCAACGACGCGATCCTGCGGCCCGTATCCGATCCCTTCCAGGCAGATGGCGGGTTGAAGCAGCTCTCCGGCAATCTCGGCCGGGGGGTCATCAAGACCTCCGCCGTCAAGCCCGAACGCCTCGTTGTGGAGGCGCCGGTGCGCGTCTTCCACGATCAGGAGGAGGTGAAAGCCGCCTTCAAGGCCGGTGAACTCGACCGCGACATGATCGTCGTGGTGCGCTTTCAGGGCCCCAAGGCGAACGGCATGCCGGAACTGCATTCCCTCACCCCCGCGCTGGGCGTCACCCAGGACCGTGGGCACAAGGTCGCGCTGGTGACCGATGGCCGCATGTCGGGGGCGTCCGGAAAGGTGCCTGCGGCGATCCATGTGAGCCCGGAGGCAGCCGACGGCGGGCCGATCGCCCGTCTGCGCGATGGCGATATCGTCCGCCTCGATGCGACGTCCGGCACGCTGGAGGTGCTGGTCGATGTCGCCGAATTCGCGGCGCGCGCGCCGGCGAAACCGGATCTTTCCGCCAACGGGCACGGCCTGGGTCGCGAACTCTTCGCCGCCTTCCGCGAGGCGGTGGGCACGGCGGATACGGGTGCGGCCGTGGTGGTGTGAGCGGACCTGCCGCGCATCGCCGCGTTCGCGCCCGATAGTCCGGCCTTGCCCGAACGTCGGCGGGATGGGCAAGGCGGGCGGCGATCGCAAGGGGCGCGACATCACGCCCTGTAGCGTGAAATCGCGAAATGCCGCAGGGATTCGACCTGCTCCGGACCGCCATTGCCCGCCGGCGGGGCGGGTGCGCAGGCTGCTCACGCGGCCCATCGCCAAGGTGCGGCGCGGGCTTCCGCACCCCGCAGGCGCGTCATCCGCGTGCGTGCGGACGGAGCACAGCGCGGTTCTCGGCGGCCAATCCATCTGACGCCCCGCGCGTCTTTCCCCGCTCCGTGTCTTCCACACATTGAAAAGGTCTAATATAAAATCAATGTGATTTAATAATGGACAAGACCGGAGGGCTCCTGCATAGTTTGACGATTGATCGATCGGTCTGCCGCGGAGGTTGGCAGGCCGCCGGACCCGGCTCATAAGCCATGCGGCTTCAGACCGCAGATTGGGAGGAACCATGAATTACAGGGCTTGGCTCTGTGGCGCGGTCAGTGCGTGCGCACTCGGCTTCGCTGCGCATGCGGAAACCATCACCATCGCCACCGTCAACAACGGCGACATGATCCGCATGCAGAAGCTCACCGACGATTTCACCAAGGATCATCCGGATATCCAGCTCGAATGGGTGACGCTGGAAGAAAACGTCCTGCGCCAGCGCGTGACCACCGACATCGCCACCAAGGGCGGCCAGTACGACGTCATGACGATCGGCAACTACGAAGTGCCGATCTGGGGCAAGCAGGGCTGGCTGATGGCCCTTGACGATCTTCCCGCAGGCTATGACCGCGCCGACCTGCTGCCCGCCATCGCCGGCGGCCTCTCGGTCGAGGGCAAGCTCTACGCCGTGCCGTTCTACGGTGAATCGGCCATGCTGATGTACCGCACGGACTTGGCCGAGAAGGCCGGCATCAAGATGTCCGACCAGCCTACCTGGACCGATATCAAGGCCGCGGCCAAGGCGATGACCGACAAGGACAACGAGGTCTACGGCATCTGCCTGCGCGGCAAGGCGGGCTGGGGCGAGAACATGGCCTTCCTCACCGCCATGTCCAATTCCTACGGCGCGCGCTGGTTCGACATGGACTGGAAGCCCCAGTTCGACAGCCCTGAGTGGAAGGCGACGCTCACCGACTATCTCGACATGATGAAGACGTACGGGCCTCCGGGCGCGTCCTCCAACGGTTTCAACGAGAACCTGGCGCTGTTCCAGCAGGGCAAGTGCGGCATGTGGATCGACGCCACTGTGGCCGCCTCCTTCGTGACCAACGCCAAGGATTCCACGGTCGCCGACAGTGTCGGTTTCGCCCAGTTCCCCAACAAGGACGGCGTCGACAATCACGGCAACTGGCTGTGGTCGTGGAACCTCGCCATCCCCGCCTCCACCAAGAAGGCGGACGCGGCCAAGGCCTTCGTCGCCTGGGCGACCTCCAGGCACTATACCGAGCTCGTCGCCGCCAGCGAGGGCTGGGCTGCCTCGCCTCCGGGCACGCGCACCTCGCTCTACGAGAACCCGGAGTACCAGAAGGCCGCGCCGTTCGCGAAGATGACGCTCGATGCGATCAACTCCGTCGATACGAAGAAGCCGTCGGTCCAGGAGGTTCCCTATACCGGTGGACAGTTCGTCTCGATCCCCGAGTTCCAGGGTATCGGCACCGCCGTCGGCCAGCTCTTCTCCGCCGCTCTTGCCGGCAACATGTCGGCCGATCAGGCGTTGCAGGCAGCCCAGGCGTTGACGAGCCGGGAGATGACCAAGGCCGGCTACATCAAGTAGCCGCCCTCCTTGCGCGGGCGCTTTCGGCAAAGCCGTGTTTTAGCATGGGGGCCGTGTTAGCATGGGGCATTGACGTCCCCTGCTCGGGGTCCTTGCGGGCCACGCTTTGGCCGGACGGCGTCCGCGTCCTTTTCCTTTCGCGGTCTTCGATCCGGATTTCAAAGGCGTCCTGCCGGATGGGCCCGTTCGTTTGATCGCTCGTTTGTTTGATCGGTGGAGTGTGCGACCATGGCCACAACCCATTCGCGGGCCGCGGCAAGGCTGATGCTTTCGCCGGCCGTGCTGCTGCTTCTGGGCTGGATGATCATCCCCCTGTCGATGACCATCTATTTCTCGTTCCTGCACTACAACCTGCTGATCCCCGGCACCCACGACTTCATCGGCTTTGCCAATTACAGCTATTTCCTCACCGATCCGGCGTTTTTCGCCGCGCTCTTCAACACGCTTCTTCTTGTCGGCGGCGTTCTCGCGATCACCATCGTCGGCGGCGTTCTGCTGGCGATTCTGCTCGACCAGCCAATGTGGGGCCAGGGCATCGTGCGTATCCTGGTGATCGCACCGTTCTTCGTGATGCCGACCGTCGGCGCGCTCGTTTGGAAGAACATGTTCATGAACCCGGTCAACGGGCTCTTCGCGCACATGGCCAAGGCGCTCGGGCTTCAGCCGTTCGACTTTCTCGCCCAGGCGCCGCTCGCCTCGATCATCGGCATGGTCGCCTGGCAATGGCTGCCATTCGCCACGCTGATCCTGCTGACCGCATTGCAGTCGCTCGACCGCGAACAGCTCGAGGCGTCGGAGATGGACGGGGCCAGTCCGTTCTCGACCTTTTTCTACATCACCCTGCCGCATCTGGCGCGCGCCATCACCGTGGTCGTGCTGATCCAGACCATCTTCCTGCTGTCGGTCTTCGCCGAAATTCTGGTCACCACCAATGGCGGGCCGGGCTACGCGACCACCAACATCACCTATCTCGTCTATGCCCAGTCGCTGCTGCAGTTCGACGTGGGCGGCGGTTCCGCCGGCGGTATCGTGGCCGTCATCCTCGCCAACATCGTCGCGATCTTCCTGATGCGGATGATCGGCAAGAACCTGGACATCTGACCATGGCCCGCGCGAGTTCCAATCGCCGCAAGACCGTCGTGACCGTCCTGGCCTGGGCGATCGGCCTCCTGATCTTCTTTCCGATCCTGTGGACGGTGCTGACGAGCTTCAAGACCGAGGCCGAGGCGGTCGCCTCGCCGCCCTCCTTCATCAACTTCCACTGGACGCTCGAAAACTATGCGGAAGTCCAGTCGCGTTCCGACTATTTCCGCCACTTCCTCAATTCGGTGGTGATCTCTCTGGGCTCCACCGTGCTGGGCCTCATCATCGCCATTCCGGCGGCCTGGTCCATGGCCTTCGTTCCGGCCAAACGGACCAAGGACATCCTGATGTGGATGCTGTCGACCAAGATGCTTCCGCCCGTCGGCGTCCTCATTCCGATCTATCTGATCTTCCGCGATATCGGACTGCTCGATTCGCTCCTCGGCCTGATCATCGTCCTGATGCTGATCAACCTGCCGATCATCATCTGGATGCTGTTCACCTACTTCCGCGAGATTCCGGGCGAGATCCTGGAAGCCGCGCGCATGGACGGGGCCGGGCTGAAGGCGGAACTTCTCTACGTGCTCACACCGATGGCCGTGCCCGGCATCGCCTCCACGCTGCTGCTCAACATCATCCTGGCCTGGAACGAGGCCTTCTGGACGCTCAACCTGACGGCCGCCAAAGCGGCGCCGCTGACAGCTTTCATCGCCAGCTATTCAAGCCCGGAGGGCCTGTTCTACGCCAAGCTCTCCGCCGCCTCGACCATGGCCATCGCACCGATCCTGATACTCGGCTGGTTCAGCCAGAAACAACTCGTGCGCGGTCTGACATTCGGCGCCGTGAAATAGGCCCGCGATAACCGGGCAAGATACAAGGGGGAGGAGGACGTGGGAGAAATCGTTCTCGACCAGGTCACCAAGACATTCGGCCATGTCCAGGTCATTCCGCCGCTCGATCTTCAGATCGAGGACGGCGAGTTCGTGGTCTTCGTCGGGCCTTCGGGCTGCGGCAAGTCCACGCTGCTGCGCCTGATCGCGGGTCTTGAGGACGTTACGACGGGCGAGATCCGCATCGATGGCGAACCGGCGACCCATACGGCGCCGGCAAAGCGCGGACTGGCGATGGTGTTCCAGTCCTATGCGCTCTACCCGCACATGTCGGTGAAGAAGAACATCGCCTTTCCACTGAAAATGGCGGGGCTGCCGCAGTCCGTGATCGAGGAGAAGGTGGAGAACGCGGCGAAGGTGCTGAACCTCACCGACTATCTCGACCGCCGTCCGGGGCAGCTTTCCGGCGGCCAACGCCAGCGCGTCGCCATCGGCCGCGCCATCGTGCGCGAGCCCTCCGCCTTCCTCTTCGACGAACCGCTGTCGAACCTCGATGCGGCGCTGCGCGTCAACATGCGGCTGGAGATCTCGGAGCTTCACAACAGCCTCAAGACCACGATGATCTATGTCACCCACGATCAGGTCGAGGCGATGACCATGGCCGACAAGATCGTGGTGCTGAACGCGGGCCGCGTCGAGCAGGTGGGCTCGCCGCTCGATCTCTACAACGCGCCGCGCAATCTCTTCGTCGCCGGCTTCATCGGCTCGCCGAAGATGAACTTCATCGAGGGCGAAACCGCCGAGGCGCACCGGGCGACGACCGTCGGCATCCGCCCCGAGCATATCGCCGTCTCAACCGATGCCGGATCGTGGGCGGGCGTTGTCTCCGTCGCCGAGCATCTGGGCTCCGACACCCTTCTTCACGTGCAGACCGAAAATCTGGGCACACTGACCGCCCGGGTCGACGGCGAGTTTTCCGTACGCCACGGCAGCCGTGTCTTCCTCACTCCGCAGGAAGACAAGATGCACCGCTTCGACGCGCGCGGCCTCGCCATTCGCTAGGACAACGAAAATGAAAAGACTGGATGGCAAGATCGCGCTGATCACCGGCGCGGCACGCGGAATAGGCCGGGCCTTCGCGGAAAGTTATGTCGGCGAAGGTGCGCAGGTGGTCATCGGCGACGTGAATCTCGAAGGAGCCGAAATCACGGCCGGCGAGATCGGCGCCGATGCGTCCGCCGTCCGTCTCGACGTGACCGACCAGGCCTCGATCGACGCCGCCGTGGCCGAGATCGTCGAACGGCACGGGCGTATCGACATTCTCGTCAATAACGCAGCGCTGTTCGATCTCGCTCCCATCGTCGAGATCACCCGCTCCAGCTACGACAGGCTGTTTTCGGTCAACGTGGCGGGAACGCTGTTCACCATGCAGGCGGTGGCCAAGCAGATGATCGCGCAAGGAACGGGCGGCAAGATCATCAACATGGCGAGCCAGGCCGGCCGGCGCGGCGAGGCGCTTGTCGCCATCTACTGCGCGACCAAGGCGGCGGTGATCAGCCTCACTCAATCCGCCGGCCTCAACCTCATCAGGCACGGCATCAACGTGAACGCGATCGCGCCGGGCGTCGTCGACGGCGAGCACTGGGACGGGGTCGACGCGCTTTTCGCGAAATACGAGAACCGGCCGATCGGCGAGAAGAAGAAACTCGTTGGCGCCGAAGTGCCCTTCGGCCGCATGGGGCGGGCGCAGGACCTGACAGGAATGGCAATTTTCCTGGCGAGTGCGGAAGCGGATTATATCGTCGCCCAGACCTACAATGTGGACGGCGGCAACTGGATGAGCTGAGGCGGGCGCGGGCCGCGTCTCGAAGGAAGGGCGACAAACGCGAAGCGCGCCAGACAGGAACGGCCGCCTGAAGAAACCCGCCGTCCGAGGGGTACGGACGGCGCGGCAGTCGCCAGGCGAGGCGAATTCGATCGAGAAGGACGATAATGACCATCAGGCTTTCCGCCGACACGCTCGGCGCCATCTCAAGAACCGTCCCCGTGCCGGATTACGACCGAAAGGGGCTTTCCGCCGGCATCGTGCATTTCGGTATCGGCAATTTCCACCGTGCCCATCAGGCGGTCTATCTCGATGCGTTGTTCGCGACCGGGAAGGATCACGACTGGGCGATCCTTGGCGCCGGCGTGATGCCGGGGGATGCCGCGATGAAGGCGGCGCTCGAAGGTCAGGACTGGCTGACCACCGTGGTCGACCAGTCGGCGGAAAAGAGCGAGGCGCGCGTCACGGGGCCGATGATCGGCATGCTGCCCGTTGCCGACAGCGGCGCGATCATCGAAAAGCTCGCCGATCCCGCCATCCGCATCGTCTCGCTGACGGTGACCGAGGGCGGCTACTTCGTCGATGCCTCGGGCCAGTTCGATCCCTCCCAGCGCGCCATCATCGAAGACGGCAAGGCGCCCGACAGCCCGAAGACGGTGTTCGGCCTGATCGCGGCGGGTCTGAAGCGGCGCAAGGCGGAAGGCACGCCGGCCTTCACCGTCATGTCGTGTGACAACATCCCCCACAACGGTGCGGTCGCCCGCGATGCGGTCGCAGGTGTCGCCCGGCTGTGGGACAAGGAATTCGGCGACTGGATCGCGCGCGAGGTCGCCTTTCCCAATGGCATGGTCGACCGTATCACCCCGGCCACGGGGACACGGGAGCGGGAAAGCCTGAAGGCGGATTTCGGCATCGAGGACGCCTGGCCGGTCTTCTGCGAGGATTTCCGGCAATGGGTGCTGGAGGACAATTTCCCCGCTGGCCGCCCGGCGCTGGAAACCGTCGGCGTGCAGTTCGTGCCCGACGTGACGCCGTTTGAGATCATGAAGATCCGCATTCTCAACGGCGGCCACGCGGTGATCGCCTATCCGGCCGGGCTGCTCGACATCCACTTCGTCCACGAGGCGATGGAGCATCCGCTCATTTCCGCCTTCCTGGAAAAGATCGAGCGCGAGGAGATCATTCCCGTCGTCCCCCCGGTGCCCGATACCGATCTCGACTGGTATTTCGGCGAGATCAAGCGCCGCTTCGCCAACCCCAAGATCGGCGACACGGTGCGCAGGCTCTGCCTCGACGGTTCCAACCGCCAGCCGAAATTCATCGTCACCACCATCGCCGACCGGCTGAAGGCGGGTGCCGACGTCACCGGCCTGGCACTGGAATCGGCGCTGTGGTGCCGCTACTGCTTTGGCGAGACGGAGACGGGAAAGATCATCGAGCCGAACGACCCCAACTGGGACAACCTCGTTCCCATCGCCCGCCACGCGAAGGAACAGCCCCATGTCTGGCTCGATCAGGAAGCGGTCTACGGCGATCTCGCCAACAACGAGGCTTTCCGCACGAGCTTTTCGCATGCACTGAACGCGCTGTGGGCGGACGGCGTGGAAGCGGTGCTCCGGCGCTATCTCTCGGGCGAGTTGTAAGGTCGGGACATTGCCCATCGGGCCGTGACCGCGCCTCTCCCCTCCCTCGATCGTCATTGCCCGGCAAAGTCCGGGCAATCCATAGGGCCTTCCGTCGATGCGGAAACGGCAATGGATCCCCCGGACCGCGCCGGGGATGACGGCGACGACAGCGCCGGAACGGGGAAAGACAGCCCGTTCCGTGCGAAGCCCCTCTGAAAAGCGCCTCTCTTTCGACCAACACTGACAGTTTCGGCAGAGTGACCCCATGTATCTCGGCATCGATCTCGGCACGTCCGGCGTCAAGGCGCTGCTCATCGCCAACGACCAGACCGTCATCGCCTCCGCGACCGCGCCAATGACCGTCTCAAGACCGCATCCCGGCTGGTCGGAACAGGCGCCTGCGGACTGGATCGCGGCGACAGAGACGGCGCTCGACGCCTTGAGGCGCGACCACGCGGCGGGGCTTTCCGCGGTCCGGGGCATTGGCCTGTCCGGCCAGATGCACGGCGCGACGCTGCTCGACGGCGCCGACGAACCGTTGCGCCCGTGCATCCTGTGGAATGACACCCGCAGCCATGCGCAAGCCGCCCGCCTCGATGCCGATCCGCGCTTTCGCGCGCTTTCCGGCAACATCGTCTTCCCCGGCTTCACCGCGCCCAAGCTCGTCTGGGTCAGGGAGAACGAGCCGGACATCTTCGCGCGGGTCGCCAAGGTGTTATTGCCGAAGGACTACTTGCGCCTCTGGCTGAGCGGCGAACACGCTTGCGACATGTCGGACGCCGCCGGCACGAGCTGGCTCGATGTCGGCAAGCGAGCCTGGTCGGGCGAGCTGCTCGACGCCACCGGCATGACGGCTGCGCAGATGCCACGGCTTGTCGAGGGAACGGACGCATCCGGCACGCTCAGGCCAGAACTTGCGGCGCGCTGGGGCATGACCGGCCCGGTCATCGTCGCCGGCGGGGCGGGCGACAACGCGGCATCGGCCATCGGCACAGGCACGATCGCGGCTGGTGAGGCCTTCGTCTCGCTGGGAACGTCGGGCGTGCTCTTTGCCGCCAACGAGCGTTACCTGCCGAATCCCGAAAGCGCGGTTCACACCTTCTGCCATGCGCTGCCCGGGCGCTGGCATCAGATGGGCGTGATCCTGTCGGCGGCCGCCGCGCTGGACTGGTGGGCGGGTATCGCCCGCGTCGCGCCCGCCGAGCTGATGGCGGAACTGGGCGACAGCCTGGAGGCACCGTCCGCCGTGTCGTTCCTGCCCTATCTCTCCGGCGAGCGCACGCCGCACAACGATGCGGACATTCGTGGCGCCTTCATCGGTCTTTCGCACGACCACGACCGCGCTCTTCTGACCCGCGCCGTGCTCGATGGCGTCGCCTTCGCGCTGAAGGATTGCCAGGAGGCGCTGAAGGTTGCGGGGACGCAGCTGAAGGCGGTGACGGCGGTCGGCGGCGGTTCGCGTGGTCGATTGTGGCTGAAGGCGATCGCCACGGCGCTCGACCTGCCGGTTGTGGTGCCTGCGCAGGGAGAAACGGGAGCCGCGCTCGGTGCCGCCCGTCTCGGGCTGATCGCGGCGACGGGCGCGGATCCCGAAACGGTATGCCTGCCCCCGGAAACGCAGGCGACCATCGAGCCGGTTGCGGATCTGCGCGGTGCCTATGACGAGGCTTACGGGCGCTACCGCGCGCTCTATTGCGCGCTGAAGGCGTAAGCGCGCGGGCGGGCCCGCCCGACGAACGCCCTACGACAGCCTCTCTGTCAAAATCCGGCCAGTTGTCCGAGGCAGCGCCGGAGCACGTCCTGCTCCTGTGGCGAGAACTGCGCCATCAGCTCCGCGTCGTGTTCGCGGGCATGGCGCGACAGGTCCTCGTAGGCCTTGCGCCCGGCCGCCGTCAGCTCCAGCCGCTCCAGCCGGCGGTCGTTTTCCAGCTCGGTGCGGGTCAGATAGCGACGGGCCTCGAGGGCGGCGACCGCGCGGCTGATCTTGGTCTTGTGCATGCGGGTCCTGAGCCCGATCGCCTTGGCGGTCATCGGCCCGTAGCGGCCAAGATGAAACAGCACCCGCCATTCCGTCCTGAGCATGCCGTAGCGCGCCTTGTAGATGCGCTGGAACGAGGTTCCCGCCTGCTCCGCCGCCTGGTTGAGAAGGTAAGGCAGGAAGCTTTTCAGGTCGAAGTCGTCCTCCTCCCGGCGCTCTCCGTCGTCCTCGATCCCGACAACAACCTCGTTTCCCATCCGTGCGCGCATTGATTCGTCCGTCTTGTTAGTTACATTTACAACCAATAGGACATCTGTTCGTGGAATGACAGGCCGTTGCGCGGGGTGTTGCGCGCGATGGTCGTTTCACGACGCAAAGGGAGGCAGGCGCCATGAACGAGCTCACCACGGCCGCGAGGGCCAAACCGGACGCGACGAAGGCTGGCCCTGCGTCCTACATGCCGGGCTTCGGCAACGACTTCGAGACCGAGGCGCTGCCCGGTGCGCTGCCTCAAGGGCAGAATTCCCCGCAGAAATGCAATTACGGCCTTTATGCCGAACAGCTTTCCGGCACGGCCTTCACCGCCCCGCGCGGTCAAAACGAGCGGACCTGGTGCTACCGCATCCGCCCCTCGGTGAAACATACCGGCCGCTTCGAGAAGATCGACGTGCCTTACTGGAAGAGCGCGCCGAACGTCGACCCGGACGTGATCAGCCTCGGCCAGTACCGCTGGGACCCGGTGCCGATGACCGACGTGGATCTCACCTGGATCACCGGCATGCGCACGATGACGACGGCCGGCGACGTCAACACCCAGGTCGGCATGGCCGCGCACGTCTATCTCGTCACCCGCTCCATGCAGGACGAGTATTTCTTCTCCGCCGATTCCGAGCTTCTCGTGGTGCCGCAGGCCGGCCGCCTGCGCTTTGCCACCGAACTCGGCGTCATCGACCTGGAGCCCAAGGAGATCGCCATCCTGCCGCGCGGTCTCGTCTACCGGGTGGAGGTGCTGGAAGGCCCCGCGCGCGGCTTCGTCTGCGAGAATTACGGCCAGAAGTTCGACCTGCCGGGCCGCGGGCCCATCGGCGCCAACTGCATGGCCAACCCGCGCGACTTCAAGACCCCCGTCGCCGCCTTCGAGGACCACGAGGCGGAAAGCACCGTCGTGGTGAAATGGTGCGGCGCCTTTCACGCCACGAAGATCGGGCATTCGCCGCTCGACGTGGTCGCCTGGCACGGCAATTACGCGCCCTGCAAATACGATCTTCGCACCTATTCGCCCGTCGGCGCGATCCTGTTCGACCACCCGGACCCGTCGATCTTCACGGTGCTGACCGCGCCGTCGGGCCAGCCCGGCACGGCGAATATCGATTTCGTGCTCTTCCGCGAGCGCTGGATGGTGGCCGAACATTCCTTCCGCCCGCCCTGGTACCACAAGAACATCATGAGCGAGCTGATGGGCAACATCTACGGCGTCTACGACGCCAAGCCGCAGGGCTTCGTGCCGGGCGGCATGAGCCTGCACAACATGATGCTGCCGCATGGGCCCGACCGCGATGCCTTCGAAGGCGCCTCCAACGCGGATCTGAAGGCGGAAAAGCTCGACGAGACCATGAGCTTCATGTTCGAGACCCGTTTCCCGCAGCATCTCACGACCTTCGCGGCCAGCGAGGCGCCGTTGCAGGACAACTACATCGATTGCTGGGACAGCCTGGAAAAGAAGTTCGACGGTACGCCCGGCGAGAAATAGCCGACGCACCCGCACCCCTGCAAATGCGTTTTCAACGCTGCGGCGGGAACGGGGGTATTCAGGCAGACGCTGGCAGGCAGACGCAGGTGCCGGTATCGGTACCGTGCGCGCCCTCTCGGGCGGGTGCCGGCGGCGCGTGCCGCCGGTCGTTACGCCCGATCAGTCGTCGCGCACCATGCGGAAGCTTGCGGCTTCATCTTCCTTGCGCTCGTCGTGGTAGTCGTAGGTGACGGAGACGAGCGCGTGGTTGCCGGTCACTTCCATCTGGAAGTAGCGATAGGCGGAATAGGTGGAGAAGGTCGCAACGAAACGTCCGCCGGACTTCTTCGCACCGGCCGCCCAGCCCCAGGTGCAGTCGCGCGGAGCGCACTTGGTCAGCACGCGAACGCGGTGGACGAGCTTGTTGCCCTTGCACTGCGATTCGACCTGCACGCGGCTGATATCGCCGGTGCGGGCGTGCCGGTTGCTCCAGGTGCCCGTTTCCTCGATGAAACAGGCGATGGTTTCGGCCTCGGTTGGTTCCGGCCAGACCAGCCAGGCGGTAACGAGGACACCGGAAAGGCTCATGGCAGCAGCCAGGAGCACGCGAACCGGCATTGAGAGAGGCGTCCCGGACATCGGTTTCGTCCTTTGTCGTGCCGCATCAATGGCAACCATTGACACTAGGATAAACTGCCGAGGTTTACGTAATATTTACGCGCGCGGATGGGCCTTGCGGTAGATGGCGACCAGGCGTTCCGTATCGACGCCAGTGTAAACCTGCGTCGTCGACAGGCTCGCATGGCCCAGCAATTCCTGGATTGTCCTGAGATCTCCGCCGCCGGCCAGCAGATGGGTGGCGAAGGAATGGCGTAAGGCGTGTGGCGTTGCCGTGTCCGGCAGGCCGAGGGCGCCGCGAAGACGTTGCATGGCGAGCTGGATGATGCGCGGGGAAAGCGGCCCGCCGCGCGCGCCGCGAAAGAGCGCACCGTCGTCGTCTATCGCGAAGGGACAGAGCTTGAGATACTGCGCGACCGCCTCGCCGACCACGGGCAGGACGGGCACGAGCCGCTCCTTGCCGCCCTTGCCGACGATACGAAGGACACGGGTCTCGTGTGTCGGCGCTTGCGCCCGCGTCAGTCCCAGCGCTTCGGAAATGCGAAGGCCGCAGCCATAGAGAAGCGTCAGCACGGCGGCATCGCGCGCGCCGATCCATGGTTCCTCCGACAGACTTTCATCGGCATCGACCACGCGCGCGGCATCGGCCGTGTTCAGCGGCTTGGGCAGGGTCTTGGGCTGGCGCGGCGCCCGCACGGCCCTGACCGCGGCGGCGTTGGCGAGCCCCTTTTTCTCCAGATAGCCGAGAAACGAGCGGAGCCCGGCAAGCCCGCGCGCCAGCGTGCGCGCCCCCGCGCCCTCCATCCGCCTGCGGGCGAAGAAGGCGCGGATATCGGCCGGCGTCAGCCGCGAGATCTCGTCCGCCCCCGGCGCGCCGCCGAGATGGATCGTCATGAACGAAAGAAACTGGCTGACGTCGCGCTCATAGGCGGTCAGCGTCTTGTCGGCGAGCCGCCGCTCCGAACCCAGATGGTCGAGCCATTGCGCGACAAGGTGCATCAGGGCGGGTTCGGCGATGACAAGCGGGGCGGCGGTCTGGTTCATCGCGAAGGAGTATCCTGCGACTCGGTTGATGAGCCCTCAGGTTCGCAGAGCGCATCCTCGCCGGCAATGGCAGCGGCGAAGGCGCGCACGGATTATTCGCGACCCCGCTGGCTCAGCGTTCCACGGCGAGCATCTCACCGTCCGGGGCCCGCCAGCGCCAGTCGGGCTCGCCAAAACAGCGCAAACCGCCCAGCCAGCGCTCGCGCGGGCCGCAATCACGCCAGTCCCGCCGGCCTTCGAGAAGCGCCCGGCCGGTCTGCGTCAGCGTAAAGGGCGCCTTGCCCCAATCGTCGTTGAAACGGGTGGTTTCATCGAACGTCAAAGCCGGATCGTCAGCCTGTGCGAGCTGGAGCATCATGCCGAGAAACATGAGATCGCCGTGGAACGGCAAGGGATCCCGTTCGCGCATGAACCGGGTGAAAACCTGGCCCCAGGGCAAGGCGCCCCCGCCAAGGAGATCCAGACATTGGCGCTGCGTGAAGGAAAGCCCGTCGCGATCCCCGGGAAACTCGGCGAGATAGCGCCTCACAGCCCCGGAAAGAAACGGCAAGGCCGGGGTTTCCTCAGCTGCGATCGCGGCGAGCGGGAGCGCGGTGTCCGCCAGGAGTGCCCGCCAGGTCCGCAGGGCCAGGGAATAGGCTGCATCGCTCACCGGCTGACGGGTATTGTACATGTGTCGCAGCGCGGCCGGCGAAAGCTGCCCGATGCCATGGAATTTCTCGATTCCGGGAAAGCGGTCGAGGCTGACGATCTCCACAAGCCGGCGATCTGCGCCGGTTTCCTTGAAAAGCGAGAGGATCCTAACGAGCAGCAGCTGATCATACGGATCGTGCTCGAACCACAGCACGATTCGCGAATATGATGCGGCATCGCGCAATCGGCGTTCAGCTGTCCTGAGCTTCGCAAGCGTCTCCATCTCGTTGGTGCCCGGATACTCCCGCGCGATGAAGCGAGCGCGATGCGCCAGTGCATCCGCCCCCTCGCGGATGGGACCCTGGCAGATCGGGTCGGAATATTCGAGAAAATCACCGGCAAAGCCGGCGCGCTTGAGCGCGGCCTCGATGTCATTGCCGCGACGGATATGAAGTGTGGGGCGGTCGCTGTCGGGGGCAGGCGCGCCGGTTTCGATGTCGCTGCGCGCCGCGTCCATGGCCGTGGCGTGAGCCTTGAGGGCGGGCCAGCTGGAGAGCCCTGCCTCGCGAGCGATGATGCATTGCGCATCCGCCAGCTTCACCTTGGCAGGATCGAGGCGGTCTGCGCGCGGATGAAAGGTTCTGAGGCGGTCGAGCGCATCCGCCTCGCGCGCGTGGAGAGCCTTCTTGAGAGCCTTGGTCTTCTTGCGGAGGCGGTCAAGCTGAAGGGCGGAATCGGAATCGCTGAAAAGCGGCAGCTCGGCTGCATCGTGCGTCATGGGGACCCCTTGCTCGGTTATCTCCAGTGTCCGCAATAGCCGGATCGAGCGGGTGTCGCCGATGATCATTCGCGCCGCGCAGTGGCGCGGTGCCATATTCTTGCCGTGGGCGGGGCCCTTTCCGCGGACTTGGAGGCACCGTGCAAGCGCCTGTCAATGACCCTAACGAGTTGCGTTGGTGCCGGCAAGGCGGAAGGCACACGCGAAAACGGGCGCCCGTCACCGGGCGCCCGTTGAAAGCGGAAGAAGGTTCCCGCTGCTTACAGGATCGTCTGTCCCGTCTTCGCCCAGTCGGCCAGGAACTGCTCGAGGCCCTTGTCGGTCAGCGCGTGCTTGACCAGGCCCTTCAACACGGCCGGCGGGACGGTGGCGACGTCGGCGCCGATCAGCGCCGCCTGCTTGACGTGGTCGGCGGAGCGGATCGAGGCGGCGAGGATCTCGGTATCGAGCATGTCGTAATTGTCGTAGATCACGCGGATCTCGCGGATCAGCTCCATGCCGTCGACGCCCAGATCGTCGAGCCGGCCGATGAACGGCGAGATGAAGGTCGCGCCCGCCTTGGCCGCCAGCAGCGCCTGGTTTGCGGAAAAGCACAGCGTGACGTTGACCATGTGGCCTTCGCCGGTCAGCACCCGGCAGGCCTTGAGGCCGTTCAGCGTCAGCGGCAGCTTGATCGCGACATTGTCGGCGATCTTGGCGAGCGTGCGGCCTTCCGCGATCATGGCGTCGGCCTCTGTCGCCGTGACCTCGGCCGAAACCGGGCCGTCGACCGTCTCGCAGATCTCGGCGATCACTTCCTTGAACGGGCGGCCCGCCTTCAGGATAAGGGAGGGATTGGTGGTGACGCCGTCGAGAAGACCGATTTCGGCCAGTTCACGGATTTCGGCGATGTCGGCTGTATCGACGAAGAATTTCATGGGCGCGGGGGCTCCTGTTGCGCTAACCGGGTAGGGACCCGGATCCTGATGGCGGCCTCAACACGGACCGTCTGACGGGGTTTCGCGCTTTCTTTAACGCAGTCGGATGCAAATCGCATCCCGATTCGGCCAATCTGTGACCCTGGAACGCCAAAAAGCCGTGCTCTTCGAACCCGAACGAATCGTTCCCGTGCTTGTTCCCGTCGCCGTGGAGGGACCCTGGTCCTACCGCGTGCCGGAGGGGATGGACGTGCGTCCGGGGTCCGTCGTTCAGGTGCCGGTTGGCCCGCGCAAGGTGATCGGCGCGGTATGGGACGGCGAGCCCGACACCTCCATCGATCCGAAACGCCTGCGTAATATCGAACGCGTCTTCGACGTGCCGCCGATTTCCGACGATCTGCGCCGCTTCGTCGAGTGGGTGGCGAACTGGACGCTGGCCGCTCCCGGCATGGTGTTGCGGATGGTGCTGAGGGTGCGCGATGCGCTGGAGCCGGAGGCGCCGGTCAAGGGCATCGCGCCGGCCGGCGAGCCGCCCGCGCGTATGACGCTCGCCCGCACGCGCGTGCTTGAGATCATCGAGGACAAGCCGTCGGGCTGGACGAAGGCGGCGCTGGCAGACGCCGCCGGCGTCAGTACCGGTGTCGTCGACGGGCTGATCGAGCATGGCACGCTTGCGCTGGTCGATCTGCCGCGCAAGCCGCGGCCCGCGCTCGATCCGGACATGCCGGGCCCGATCTTCACGCCGGCGCAAGGCGAGGCGGCGGTGGAGCTGCGCGCCGCGGCCCGCGACGGCTATTCGGTCACCCTCATCGACGGCGTTACCGGCTCGGGCAAGACCGAGGTCTATTTCGAGGCGGTGGCGGAGGTGCTGCGCAAGGGGCGGCAGGTTCTGGTACTGCTGCCGGAAATCGCGCTGACCAGCCAGTTTCTCGACCGATTCGAGGCGCGATTCGGCGGGCGTCCGGCCGAATGGCATTCCGAGCTTTCGCCGAAGATGCGTGCGCGCACCTGGCGCGATGTCGCCTTCGGAGAGGCCCGCGTGGTGGTCGGCGCGCGCTCCGCGCTGTTTCTGCCGTACCGCGATCTCGGCCTTATCGTCGTGGACGAGGAACATGATTCGGCCTTCAAGCAGGACGACCGCGTGCCCTATTCCGCCCGCGACATGGCGGTTGTCCGGGGTCATATTTCGGGTTTTCCAGTGATTCTCTCTTCCGCCACGCCCTCGGTTGAAAGCCGGGTCAACTCGGAAACCGGCCGCTACCGCCGCGTCGTTCTGGAGGAGCGCGCCTCGGGCGCCGAAATGCCGCGGCTCACCGCCATCGACATGCGCAATGACGGCCCCGAACGCGGCCGCTGGCTGGCTCCCAAACTCGTTTCCGCCATGACCGACGCGCTGGAAGACAAGGCGCAAAGCCTGCTGTTCCTGAACCGGCGCGGCTATGCGCCGTTGACGCTCTGCCGCCATTGCGGCCATCGCTTCCAGTGCTCCAACTGCTCCGCCTGGCTGGTCGAACACCGCTTTCGCGGCCAGCTTGTCTGTCATCATTGCGGCCATCACGAGCGCCGGCCCGACGCCTGCCCGGCCTGCGGTACGGCCGATTCGCTGGTGGCCTGCGGCCCCGGCGTGGAGCGGATCGCGGAGGAGGTGGGAGACCTTTTCCCCGATGCGCGCCGCCTCGTGCTCTCCTCCGACAGCTTTTCGTCGCCCGAGCGCATGCGCCATGAACTGAAACTCGTGGAAGACGGGGAGGTCGATATCGTCATCGGCACCCAGCTTGTCGCCAAGGGCCACAATTTTCCGCTGATGCGCCTCGTCGGTGTTGTCGATGCGGATCTGGGGCTTGCCAACGGCGATCCCAGGGCGGCGGAAAAGACGTTCCAGCTGCTGGCGCAGGTGACCGGGCGCGCCGGGCGCATCGGCGGCGGGGGACTGGGGTTCCTGCAAACCTACGCTCCCGAGAACCCGGTCCTGCGGGCGCTGCTTTCCGGCGATCTCGACCGGTTCTATCAAGAGGAAATCGCGGCACGCCGCGCTGCCGGCCTGCCCCCATTCGGGCGGCTGGCCGCGATCATCGTGTCCGCGCCGCAGCGCAGCGAGGCGGAGGGCTATGCCCGCGCGCTCGTTCGCGCCGCGCCGCGTGTGCAGGATCGCTCGATCGTGGTTCTCGGGCCGGCGGACGCGCCGCTTGCGCTGGTGCGCGGGCGTCACCGCCAGCGCATTCTCGTGCAGGCTCCGCGCGGGTTCGATCTCCAGGCCTGGTTGCGCGCCTGGCTTGCCGCCGCGCCCGCCGCCAAGGGCCAGCTCCGTGTTCAGGTGGATGTCGACCCGCAAAGCTTCATGTGAGCCGCTGTCCCCAGCGGCTGTGGAAATGACGCAACGGTATGATCTTGAGGGCGTTTATATACGCCTTTGGTCGAGGAATGGCGTGAAACCACCTATTCCGTCCTACCGGTAATGTTGCGCACCCGTGATTGCTATGCTATGCGAAGCGCGACTTTGGCGGTGCGGGCTCGGGCTGGGCTGGTGCCGCCAAAAATTATCCTTTGAATTCAGGTCCCTACCCAAGGATACGCGCTTGGATGGGGACTTGACGCGCGTCAGCAGAGCACGGACACGGTGACAGACAACCTCTCCCACGTCTCAGGTGTTGCAAAGCGGTACGCCTCCGCCCTTTTCGAGCTTGCCGAAGAGCAGAAGGTGGTGGAGCCGACCGAGGTCGACATCGCCGCCCTTGAGAAGCTCCTCGGTGAGAGCGCAGATCTTGTGCGGCTCGTCAGGAGCCCGACATTCTCCTCCGACGAGCAGATCGGTGCCATGAGCGCCGTCCTGAAGAAGGCCGAAATCGGTGGTCTGACCGCCAATTTCGTCAAGCTGGTGGCTTCCAACCGTCGCCTGTTTGCGCTTCCCGACATGCTCCGCGGTTTCCACGAGCTTGCCGCCGCCGCGCGCGGCGAGGTGACGGCTGATATCGTTTCCGCCGCCAAGCTCGATGAGGCGAACGTCGCTGCCCTCAAGGCCGCCCTCAACAAGGCCACGGGCAAGGACGTTAAGATCAATGCGACCGTCGATCCCGAACTGATCGGCGGTCTTATCGTTAAGGTCGGCAGCAGGATGATCGATACGTCCCTGCGGACCCGCTTGAATTCTCTCAAAATCGCGATGAAAGAGGTCGGCTGATGGATATTCGGGCCGCGGAAATCTCCGCCATCCTCAAGGATCAGATCAAGAATTTCGGCCAGGAAGCCGAAGTTTCCGAAGTCGGCCAGGTGCTGTCCGTCGGTGACGGCATTGCCCGTGTCTATGGTCTGGACAATGTGCAGGCCGGTGAGATGGTCGAGTTCCCGGGCAATATCCGGGGCATGGCGCTGAACCTTGAGACGGACAATGTGGGTGTCGTTATTTTCGGCAACGACCGCACAATTAAGGAAGGCGACACGGTCAAGCGGACCGGCACCATCGTTGACGTGCCGGTTGGCAAGGGGCTCCTGGGCCGCGTCGTCGACGGTCTCGGCAACCCGATCGACGGCAAGGGGCCGATTGAGTCGGACGAGCGCCGCCGCGTCGACGTCAAGGCGCCGGGCATCCTGCCGCGCAAGTCGGTGCATGAGCCGATGTCGACGGGCCTCAAGGCCGTGGACGCGCTCATCCCGATCGGCCGTGGCCAGCGCGAGCTGATCATCGGTGACCGTCAGACCGGCAAGACCGCGATCATCCTCGACACCTTCCTCAACCAGAAGTCGCTGAACGAGGGTGATGACGAGAGCGCGAAGCTCTATTGCATCTACGTCGCGATCGGTCAGAAGCGCTCCACCGTTGCCCAGTTCGTGAAGACACTGGAAGATCGTGGCGCCCTGGAATACTCCATCGTGGTTGCCGCCACGGCGTCCGACCCGGCGCCGATGCAGTACCTGGCGCCGTTCACCGGCTGCGCGATGGGCGAGTTCTTCCGCGACAAGGGCATGCACGCGGTGATCGGCTACGACGATCTGACGAAGCAGGCCGTGGCCTATCGTCAGATGTCCCTGCTGCTCCGTCGTCCGCCGGGACGTGAAGCCTTCCCGGGCGACGTGTTCTACCTGCACTCCCGTCTGCTGGAGCGTTCGGCGAAGCTCAACGAGAACTACGGTTCGGGTTCGCTCACCGCGCTTCCGGTCATCGAGACCCAGGCGAACGATGTGTCGGCCTACATTCCGACCAACGTGATCTCGATCACCGACGGCCAGATCTTCCTCGAGACGGATCTGTTCTTCCAGGGCATCCGCCCGGCGGTGAACGTCGGTCTGTCGGTGTCGCGCGTGGGTTCTTCGGCCCAGGTCAAGGCGATGAAGCAGGTGGCGGGCCCGATCAAGGGCGAGCTGGCTCAGTACCGCGAAATGGCGGCCTTTGCGCAGTTCGGCTCCGATCTCGATGCCACCACCCAGCGTCTGCTGAACCGCGGCGCGCGCCTGACCGAGCTTCTGAAGCAGCCGCAGTTCTCGCCGCTGAAGACGCAGGAACAGGTCGCCGTGATCTACGCCGGCGTGAACGGCTATCTCGACAAGCTGCCGGTCGATCAGGTCGGTGCCTTCGAGCAGGGTCTGCTCACCTACATGCGTGGGGAACAGAAAGAGCTGCTCGACGAGATCTGGGAGAAGAAGGCGCTGAACGACGAGCTGACGTCGAAGCTCAAGTCCGCCGTCGAACACTTCTCCAAGACCTTCGCCGCCTAACAACCGCAAGGACCGGGATCGGGAGCGCCTATGGCGTCACTCAAGGACCTACGAAACCGCATCGCCTCTGTTAAGGCGACGCAGAAGATCACCAAGGCCATGCAGATGGTGGCCGCGGCGAAGCTGCGTCGTGCCCAGGAGGCCGCGGAGGCCGCGCGGCCCTATGCGGAACGCATGGACGCCGTTCTGGCCAATCTGGCGGTCGCCTTCGAAGGCCGCCAGGACGCGCCCAGACTGATGACCGGCACAGGCAAGGACGACGTGCATCTGCTCGTCGTCTGTACCGCCGATCGTGGCCTGTGCGGTGGTTTCAACAACTCCATCGTCAAGCTCGCCAAGGAGCGTGCGCGCCGCCTTCAGGCCGACGGCAAGGAGGTGAAGATCCTCTGCGTCGGCAAGAAGGGCTTCGACATCCTGCGCCGCGACTTTGGCAAGCTGGTTGTCGATACGATCAGCCTGCGCGAGGTCAAGAAGCTCGGCTTCGGCCACGCCGACGATATCGGCAAGCGTCTTCTGGCGATGTTTGATGACGAGGCGTTCGACGTCTGCACGCTGTTCTATGCCGAGTTCCAGTCGGTGATCTCGCAGATCCCGACCGAGCAGCAGCTCATCCCGGCCGCTGTGCCGGAAGGGGCGGAGACGGTCGACCTTCAGGGCGCGATCTACGAGTATGAGCCGGACGAAGGGGAGATCCTGCAGGATCTGCTGCCGCGCAACGTCTCGGTTCAGGTCTTTCGGGCGCTTCTTGAGAACGCGGCTTCCGAACAGGGTGCGCGCATGTCCGCCATGGACAACGCGACGCGCAATGCCGGCGAGATGATCGACAAGCTGACGACGAGCTACAACCGCCAGCGTCAGGCGCAGATCACCACCGAGCTGATCGAAATTATTGCGGGCGCGGAAGCGCTCTAGGGCATCCCGCGTTCATGAGAACGCGGAACATGATGCTCTGGCACTGTGGAAACGGGCAACGTATCCGCCTTCAGGTGATTTCGCCTGGGAAGGCGGGTTGCTCTGACCGGATTTGAGACGAGGAACTCGTGATGGCTGACACTAAGGTCGGAAAAGTCACCCAGGTCATCGGCGCCGTCGTCGACGTCCACTTCGAGGGCGACCTTCCGGAAATCCTGAACGCTCTGGAAACGGACAACCAGGGCTCGCGCCTGGTGCTCGAGGTGGCCCAGCATCTGGGCGAAAACACCGTTCGCACGATCGCCATGGACGGCACCGAAGGTCTGGTGCGCGGCCAGGAGGTCAAGGACACCGGCGGATCGATCGCGATTCCCGTTGGCGTCGGCACGCTCGGCCGCATCATGAACGTGATCGGCGAACCGGTTGACGAAGCCGGCGAGATCAAGGCCGAGACCACGCGCGGCATTCACCAGCCGGCGCCCGAATATGTCGAACAGTCGACGGAAGCGGAAATCCTGGTCACGGGCATCAAGGTCGTGGACCTGTTGGCGCCTTACGCCAAGGGCGGCAAGATCGGCCTGTTCGGTGGTGCCGGCGTGGGCAAGACCGTTCTGATCATGGAGCTCATCAACAACGTCGCGAAGGCGCACGGCGGCTACTCGGTGTTCGCCGGCGTGGGTGAGCGTACCCGTGAGGGCAACGACCTCTACTGGGAAATGATCGAGTCCGGCGTGAACAAGGAAGGCGGCGGGGAAGGCTCCAAGGCCGCCCTCGTTTATGGCCAGATGAACGAGCCCCCGGGAGCGCGCGCCCGCGTCGCCCTGTCGGGTCTGACGGTGGCCGAGCACTTCCGCGACCAGGGTCAGGACGTGCTGTTCTTCGTGGACAACATCTTCCGCTTCACCCAGGCCGGTTCCGAGGTTTCGGCGCTTCTGGGCCGTATTCCTTCGGCGGTGGGTTATCAGCCGACGCTGGCGACCGACATGGGCACCATGCAGGAGCGCATCACCACCACCAACAAGGGCTCGATCACGTCCGTGCAGGCCGTTTACGTGCCGGCCGACGATCTGACCGACCCGGCGCCTGCCTCCACCTTCGCCCACCTCGACGCCACGACGGTGCTGAACCGCGCGATCGCGGAAAAGGGCATCTACCCGGCCGTGGATCCGCTGGACTCCACCTCGCGCATGCTCGATCCGCGCATCATCGGTGACGAGCACTACGCGGTCGCCCGTCAGGTGCAGGAGATCCTCCAGCGCTACAAGTCGCTGCAGGACATCATCGCCATCCTGGGCATGGACGAACTGTCGGAAGAGGACAAGCTGACGGTGGCCCGCGCCCGCAAGATCGAGCGCTTCCTGTCGCAGCCCTTCTTCGTCGCCGAGGTCTTTACCGGTTCGCCGGGCAAGCTCGTCGATCTCGCCGACACCATCAAGGGCTTCAAAGGCCTTTGCTCCGGCGACTACGACCACCTTCCCGAGGCCGCCTTCTACATGGTCGGCTCCATCGACGAAGCGGTCGAGAAGGCACAGAAGCTGGCCGCCGAGGCAGCCTGATCCGACGCCCGTCTTGACCGATGGGCCGATACCGATCGAATTGAGCGCCGGAGCGACTTGACGCTCCGGCGGATTTTCAGGAACGAACGAGGCTTGCCATGGCGGAACCGTTTCAGTTTGAGCTCGTCTCGCCGGAACGCCTGCTGATTTCAGAAGCGGTGAACGAAGTCGTCGTGCCCGGTACGGACGGCGATTTCGGCGTCCTGAAGGACCACGCGCCGACCATGTCGACGGTCCGCCCGGGTTTCATCTCGGTGAAGCATACGGACGGCCACGAGAGCAGGCTCTACGTCGTCGGCGGTTTCGCGGACGTCAATCCGAATGGCCTGACGATCCTGGCCGAGGAGGCGATCGACGTCGCCGACATCAAGGCAGAGGACCTCGCCGAGCAGATCCGCAATGCGGAAGAGGACTTCGCGGACGCCAAGGACGACGACCAGCGTCTGGCCGCCGCGACCAAGCTCGACAATCTGAAGAACATGAAAGGCGCCCTGGCCAACCTTTAGAGCGTTGGCCGCGGGTGCCGGAATGGTGCCGCGGTAAACCCGTCACGAGACGCCGGGCGAGCGGTCCGGCGATATGACAGCCCCCGCCGAACGTCCGAAAATCAGGTCTTGAAAGCCCCGCCGATCCATTCGGTGGGGCTTTTTCGTTATACGCCCCGAACTCCCACCCCCAAATTCCCACCGCGAGCTCCCGCGCCAAATTCCCGCCCCGAATTTTTCGGTCGCGCTGGTCTGTTCGCGCGCTCCCTGGCGGGCGGATCGCCCCCAGGCCGGGTTCCCCTCGTGTTAGCGCGAAAGGCCGCGCCGCATTCCGGTCGCCGGGAATGTGTCGGGCAGACAAAAACCCGGCATAAATGTGGCACATCGGCAACCCATTGGCGAATAGTCATCATCTGCACGCAACCCGACTTGACGTAAGGGTTGGGGCAATCGAACATCCCACGGCCAGTGTCTTTCGACGTTAAATGCGTGTTTAAATTCAATAAAATCAATACAAGCCGCGTTCGAACGAAAAGATCTCCGGCACGACGCATTCGCGGTGGACCTGGTCCTGTATTGCCGGACCTCGCGTGAAACGGACACTGCATATTTCATCACCGTATCGGTGAGACGAAATCGAGTATCGGAAGGATTACGGATGATCGGGGCCAAGCGCGTCCTTGCCGCTATCGGGTTGCTGTTGGCAGCGACGATCGCGACGGCACACACGGCTGACGCTCAGCCGACCTTCAGCGCGCAATTCTCGCCGAGCACGATCGCGGCCGGTGCTGAATCCCGTCTCATCTTCACGATCACGAACGGCAGCGGCTCGCCGGTGACGGCGATGACGTTCACCGACACGTTGCCGGCCGGAACAACCGTGGCAGCGTCGCCGCGTGGCGAGACGACCTGTATAGACGGCGTCGTCACGGTGAATGCGAGCGATACGTTCACCTTCGAAGGCAATGGCGGGGCGAGCGGAGCGAGCGTGGCAGCAGACAGCAGCTGCACCGTCTCGATCTACGTGACGGCCTCCACCGGCGGGGCCTACAACAACACCTCGGGTGACCTGACATCGAGCGCCGGAAACTCGGGCACTGCCAGCGCGACACTGACCGTGGATGCCGCCCGCCTCGAGTTCGACATGGCGTTTTCGCCCGCGACCGTCGGTATCGGCGCCGCATCAAGGATCACCTATACGATTACGAAGCCGAATTCGGGTGTTGTCACCGGCGTTGCTTTCAACAATACCCTGCCAACCGGCCTTCAGGTGGCCTCTCCAAGCAGTGTCGCGACCAGTTGTACCGGTGGGGCTGCGAGCGCCACGACCGGTTCCCAGACCGTTCAGCTTTCCGGCGCGTTCTTCACGGCAGCCGGATCGTGCACGGTCACGGTCGATGTCACGAACACGGGCGCCGGTACGTATGTCAACTCGGCCGAACTGAGTTCGTCCGCAGGGACCTCAGGCGCCGCCACCGCAACACTGACGGTGACCGCGCCCACCGGTGACATCACGTTGATCAAGCAGTTTGCGCGCACTGCCGCTGCGCCCGGCGGCACGATCGAGATGACCTACACGCTGGCCAACCGGAGTTCCTCCTCCGCCGCGACCGCGATCACCTTCACGGATGATCTCGACGCCGCGCTGAGCGGCCTGACGGCGTCCGCGCTTCCCGCGACCGGCTTTTGCGGGGTGGGGTCCCAGCTGACCGGATCCTCCACGCTGACACTGTCGGGGGCCACTCTCGGGTCGCGCGAAAGCTGCAGCTTCACCGTCACACTCGATGTACCTGCCAGCGCCTCCGACACCACAGTCACCAGCACGACGAGCTCGATATCCGGTCAGCTTGGCGGCTCCCCGGTCACGGGCGACCCCGCGTCTGCATCGTTCAACGTCGTCACCACGACGCCCGTGATGACCAAGTCGTTCACCGACGATCCGGTTTCCGCCGGCGGCACCGTGACGCTGCAATACGTCATCAGCAATCCCAGCACGATCACGGCGCTCGGCTCTATCGCCTTCACCGACAGCCTCGCCGCGATGGCCGATGCGGCGGTCACCGCGGGAACCGGCTCCAATCTGTGCGGGTCCGGATCGTTCCTCTTCACGCAGGAGATTAGCGGAACGCCGTCCGTGGTCCTGAACAGCGGCACACTCGCGGCCGGCGCCTCCTGCACCCTGACCCTGACCCTGACGCTTCCCGCAAACACGCCGGCCGGCGACTACGCCTCCACTTCCAGCGACGTGACGAGCGACGGCGGCACCGGCGCACCCGCCAGCGATACGCTGCAGGTCTCTCCGCCGGATATCAATGTCAGCCTGAGCAAGACCTTCACCGACGATCCCGTTCGTCCGGGCGATACGGTAACGCTCGAATTCACGCTGCGAAATGACGACGAGGCGACGGCAATTACCGACCTCGCGTTTACCGACGATCTCGATGCAATGCTCACCGGCGCCGTCGCCACCGGGCTTCCCGCCAGCAATGTCTGCGGAACGGGATCGACCGTTTCCGGCACGAGCACCATCGCGCTTTCGGGCGGTAATCTGGCGGCCAGCGACGAATGCACCTTCTCCGTCACCGTGCAGGTGCCGGGGGGCGCGGCCGCTGGTTCCTACCCGAACACGACGTCCGATGTCAGCGGGGATTCCGGCAGTGGTATCATGACGGCGACGGGCTCGGCCGCAACCGGCACGCTCGTCGTCTCCGACGTCCTGGCCGTGACGGGCACGATGAGCTTCACCGACGATCCGGTCGTCGCGGGCTCCGTCGTGACCCTGCAATACGTGCTGAGCAATCCGAACACGGCGGACGATGCGACCTCCATCTCGTTTAGCGACAACCTGAACGGCTTGGGGCTTCCCTCGCCGGGACTCGTCTTGTCCGGCTCTCTGCCGAGCGACCCCTGCGGTACGGGCTCGAGCCTGTCGCTGAGCAGCGGCGGCACCGCGGGTACGCTATCCCTTTCCGGCGGCAACATCCTGGCGAGCGGTTCGTGCACCTTCTCCATCCAGTTCACGGTGCCTTCCAATGCGGCCGCCAACACCTATGGCAACACCACATCGGTGATCAGTTCCACGGTGAACAGCACCCCGCTGACCAGCGCCAGCGGCATGAACGACACGCTGAGCGTTTCCTCGCCCTATGAAAATATCATCTTCACCAAGACCTTCACCGACGATCCGGCGGAAGCCGGAAGCTCCGTGACGTTGCGCTTCGTGCTCGATAACAGCGTCAATTCGGTCGCCATCGACGGCGCGACCTTCACCGACGACCTGACCGCGATGGGCTTCGCGGCAACCGTCACCGCCGATTCGGGCAGCTGTTCGGGCGGCGGCTCATGGAACGTCACCGGCACCACGACGATTTCGGCCAGCGTTTCCAACCTGCCGGGCGGTGCGACCTGCACATTCGATGTCGCCGTGGCGATCCCGTCAGGGACATCGCCCGGCATCTCCACGAACACCACGAGCACGGTTGCCGTCACGATCGGCGCGGGCTCGGGAAGCGTGGCGGCGGCGAGCGACGATCTCACCATCTCGCCGACCAATGTCACCCTGCAGAAGAGCTTTTCCGGCGATCCGGTTCTGCCCGGCGGCACCTTCTCCGTCACCTATACGATCCTCAGCCCGGCGTCGGGCAGTGCGCTCAGCGATATCCGCTTTACCGACGATTATGATGCCGTGCTTTCCGGGCTTGTCGTCTCCGGGGCCCTTCCGAGCAATCCCTGCGGCGCGGGGTCGGCGCTGGCCGGCACCACCTCGATCGAGCTTACCGGCGGCAGTCTCAACCCTTCCGAGACTTGCCAGTTCACGGTGAACCTGGCAGCACCGTCGAACGCGACGCCCAACACCTATACCAGCACCTCCGGTGCGCTTTTCGAGACGGCCGCGCAGATCGCGCCGCCCGCCTCCGATACGTTCGAGGTCGCGAACCCGGCCGACAATGTGACCTTCGCGTTGCAGTTCACCGATGATCCGGTTGCGCCAGGCGGGACCGCGACAGCCCAATTCACCATCACCAATCCCGATTCGGTGTCGACCGTATCCGGCCTCGCCTTCACGATGCCGGTCGATGCGGTGATCACGGGGGCAACCGTTTCCTCCGCCACGCCCGCGGCGCCATGTGGCGGCGCGGTGGTTTCCGGCACGTCCAGCCTCAGCGTGTCCGGTGGATCGCTTGCCGCCGGCGCCAATTGCAGCTTCACCGTCTCCGTGCTTGTTCCGCTCGGGACAACGAGCGGCAGCAACAGTTTCTCGACAAGCACGCTGGCGGCCACGGCCAACAGCACCGCGACGACGGTCTCCGCGGCCAGCGACACGCTGGTGGTTGGCGATGCGCCGCAGTTCACGGTGACGAGCGGAGACTTCAACACAAGCGGAGCCGTCGGCGGTCCCTTCAACGCGACGATGGACTACGTCATCTCCAACACCGGCAGTTTCCCGCTCAGCTACACGGCGGCGGCAAGCCAGGCCTTCATCGGGCTTTCCTCGACCGGTGGTACCATCGCCGCTGGCGGCAGCCAGACGGTCACCGTGTCGATCACCGCGACCGCCAACGGCTTCGCGGCGAGCGCGACGCCCTATTCCGGCACGGTGACGTTCACCAACATCAGCGCCTCCGGTCCGCCGACCGAGATCCGCAACGTCAACCTCACCGTGCAGCAACTCGGCTCCGTTACCGTGATGGTGAATTCCAGCCAGGGCGACGGCACCTTCACCTTTTCATCAAGTGCCACGGCGCTGAACGGCCTTGCCATCACGACGTCGAACGGGGCCGGCAGTTCCGCCGCGGTCGATGTGGTGGCGGGCAGCTACACGCTGTCGCTGCCGAAGGCCGGCATGCCGGATGGTTTCGGCCTCGCCGGCATCTCGTGCACGGAGACGGGGGGAACGTCCAACTCTTCCGCCAGTGTCGGTTCCGCGACCGCCACCATTGTGGTGGAAACGGGTGAGGCCATCACCTGCGTGTTCGAGACGGCGAATTCGCGCGAACGCACGACGGCCATCATCAATCGCTTCCTCAGCAAGCGGGTGGACCTGATCCTGTCGAACGAGCCGGGCCAGAACCGGCGCATCGACCGGCTCCGCAACCGCTTCGGCGGTGGGGCGAGCGGCACCGGCACGCCGTTCGACGTCACCGCTACGCAGGCCGGGGCCGGCGGCGTGGCCATGGCCTTCGAGACCTCGCTTGCCCAGATCCGCTCCGCCTATGTCGCGCAGGACCGGGCCAAGCAGGCCCTTCTCGCCACATCCGGCGTCTTCGCGCACAATCCGAGCGGTCTGCCGCCTGAACAAACCCTGTGGGACGTGTGGTTCCGCGGCTCCTTCACCTGGTTCGAGGACAATTCCGACGGTTCGGACAGCGATGGCGTCTTCGCGATCTTCCATGCGGGTGCCGACTATCTTGTCAGCGACCGGATTCTTGTCGGCGCGCTGGTTCAGCTCGACTACATGGATCAGGATTTCACGACCCTCAACGCCAACGCAAACGGCGTCGGCTGGATGGCCGGGCCCTACGCGACTCTGCGGCTGACGAACAATCTCTATTTCGACACGCGCGCCGCATGGGGCACGTCCTTCAACCAGGTGAGCCCGTTCAACACCTACACGGACGATTTCTCCACCACGCGCTGGCTGGTGCGCGCCGGTCTCATCGGCGACTGGGCCTTCGGCGCCTGGAATTTCCGGCCTTCGGCCAACGTCGCCTACATGCAGGAGACGCAGGAGGCCTATACCGACAGCCTCAGCGTGGAAATACCGGAACAGACGGTCGGCGTTGGCCAGCTCGATTTCGGCCCCGAGATCTCCTACACCTACCAGACCGAGACCGGCTATCTGATCGCTCCCTCGGCCAAGCTCACCGGCATCTGGAACTTCAAGCGCGACACCTATGGGGTCACCACGACGACAAGTTCCGCCGGCGTGGAAATGCGCGCGAAGGCCGAACTCGGCCTCAACGTGCGCATGCCCAGTGGTGTGCGGGTGGAGGCGAACGGATCTTATGACGGCATCGGCGCGGAGGACTACAACGCCGTTTCGGGCCAGGTGAAGCTCTCCGTGCCGCTCAACTGAGTGGGGGGCGGACGGCGCAGCCAACGACGGGAAGCGGCGCGACTAACGGGCGCATGGCGCCGGGTGTGCGTGCCGGCCGGCGTCCATATCGGGGGCTGTCGGGCCATCGGAGCCGACACTGAGGCTTGACCGGCGTCCGGGTAGAAATCGCCCCCTTCGCCATTCCGGACAAGTGAGGCGGAGCCCGAAGCCGGTCGCGGATCCGGAATCCCGACATCGGATGACGCGCCAGAGTGCCTTCCGACCAAGCGGAATCGCTTGGTCGATAAGAAACCTCTCCAGGTCGATACCTTGAGCATAGTCTTGCCGCTCAGATTAAGTAAATCTGATCGGCATAGGCTCTAGCGCCTGCGTTACTCTTTCTTTCCCCTTGGCTCAACGCGCATAAAAAAAGCCGGGGCGTTGCCACCCCGGCCTTTCGTATCTTGCAGTCGATCAGCGGGCGCGGATCACGCGTCCTGCTTGATCTCCTCGCCGGTCTCCTGGTCGACGACCTTCATCGACAGGCGGACCTTGCCGCGATCGTCGAAGCCCATCAGCTTGACCTTGACCTTGTCGCCTTCCTTGACCACGTCGGTGGTCTTGGCGACCTTCTGCGGGGCGAGCTGGGAGATGTGGACCAGGCCGTCCTTGGCGCCGAAGAAGTTGACGAAGGCGCCGAAATCGACGGTCTTCACGACGGTGCCGTCGTAGATCATGCCCACTTCCGGTTCGGCCGCGATGGAGTTGATCCAGTTGATCGCCGCCTGGATCGCCTTGCCGTCGGAAGACGCCACCTTGATGGTGCCGTCATCGGCAATGTCGATCTTGGCGCCGGTCTTTTCCACGATCTCGCGGATGACCTTGCCGCCCGAGCCGATCACTTCACGGATCTTGTCGACCGCGATCTTGATCACCTCGATGCGCGGCGCGAACTCGCCGAGCTCGGTGCGGGCCTCGCCCAGCGCCTTGCCCATCTCGCCGAGGATATGCAGACGGCCTTCCTGGGCCTGGCCCAGCGCGACCTTCATGATCTCTTCGGTGATGCCGGCGATCTTGATGTCCATCTGCAGCGCGGTGACGCCTTCCGACGTGCCGGCCACCTTGAAGTCCATGTCGCCGAGGTGATCCTCGTCGCCGAGAATGTCGGAGAGAACGGCGAACTTGTCACCCTCGAGCACGAGGCCCATGGCGATGCCGGCGACCGGACGGGTCAGCGGAACGCCGGCGTCCATCAGCGACAAGGAAGTGCCGCAGACGGTCGCCATCGAGGACGAGCCGTTGGACTCGGTGATCTCGGAGACGACGCGCAGCGTGTAGGGGAAGTCGTGATGGGCCGGCAGCATCGGATGCACGGCGCGCCATGCGAGCTTGCCGTGGCCGATCTCGCGGCGTCCCGGGGAGCCCATGCGGCCCGTCTCGCCCACGGAGTAGGGCGGGAAGTTGTAGTGCAGCATGAAGCGTTCTTTGTAGGTGCCGGTCAGCGCGTCGACGAACTGCTCGTCGTCGCCGGTGCCCAGCGTCGCCACCACGAGACCCTGGGTCTCGCCGCGGGTGAACAGGGCGGAACCGTGGGCGCGCGGCAGGATGCCGACTTCCGACACGATCGGACGCACCGTCTTCAGGTCGCGGCCGTCGATACGGGCCCCCTCATTGAGGATGCGGCCGCGAACGATCGAGGCCTCAAGCTTCTTGAACAGGTCGGACACGACGTTCTTGTCCGGCGCGTTCGCATCGCCTTCGACGATCAGGCCGGCCATGACCTTGTCCTTGGCGGCGCTGACCTTGTTCGAACGCTCGATCTTGTCGGCGATCAGGAAGGCGGCGGCGAGGTCGGCCTCGGCGATCTCCTTGACCTTGGCGAAGAGCTCGTCATGGGACGGCACGACGTGGTCGCGCGGCTCCTTGGCGGCCTTTTCGGCAAGACGGATGATCGCGTCGATCACCGGCTGGAAGTGCGTGTGGCCGAACATCACGGCGCCGAGCATGACTTCCTCGGTCAGCTCCTGCGCTTCCGACTCGACCATCAGAACCGCGTCGGCCGTGCCGGCGACGATCAGGTCGAGCTTGCTGTCCGGCATGTCGTCGGTCATCGGGTTCAGCACGTATTCGCCGTCGACATAGCCGACACGCGCGCCGCCGATCGGGCCCATGAACGGAACGCCGGAAAGCGTCAGCGCGGCAGAGGCCGCGACCATCGCGAGGATGTCCGGGTTGTTCTCCAGGTCATGGGAGAGAACGGTGATGATGACCTGTGTCTCGTTCTTGTAGCCTTCGGCGAAGAGCGGGCGGATCGGACGGTCGATCAGCCGCGAGACCAGTGTCTCGTTCTCGCTCGGACGGCCTTCGCGCTTGAAGAAGCCGCCGGGAATCTTGCCGGCCGCGAACGCCTTTTCCTGGTAGTTCACGGTCAGCGGAAAGAAGTCGAAGCCGGGCTTGGGCTGCTTGGCGGAGACGACGGTGGCCAGCACCTTGCTCTCGCCGTAGGACGCCATCACGGCGCCGTCGGCCTGGCGGGCGACCTTGCCCGTCTCCAGGATCAGCGGGCGGCCGCCCCACTCGATTTCTTCGCGTTGAATATCAAACATATAGCTTGTCCTTTCCAGGAGGGCCCCTGTCGGGGTGCCCCTGAATGCGACCGGATCGCCGCGGCCTCGCCGCGGCTGTGCCTGCCGGTCGGTTCCTCTCAAGTCCGCACCGGCGCGCTCCCTGAGGGGCGTTCCGATCCGGGTCTCAGACGAGCCATGGGCAAGACGGCAAGAAGCTTTTCGCACGCGAAACGTGAGTGAAAAGCATCCGGCGATCTCGCCCCATGGCCCTCCGGGTTCAGCCCTGGACTACGGCGAGGCAGGGTTTCCTGCGCCGCCGGTTTCCGGGACCGGATACGAACGCAGCGGGCACATGGCCCGCTGCCTCATTGTGTCATGCGGCTCTAGCGGCGCAATCCGAGCCGCTGAATCAGGCTCTGGTAGCGCTCTTCGCTCTTGCCCTTGACATAATCGAGCAGGTGACGGCGCTGGCTGACCATCTTCAGAAGGCCACGACGGGAATGGTTGTCCTTGGCGTGGGTCTTGAAGTGCTCGGTCAGGTTGGTGATGCGCTCCGTGAGAACGGCGACCTGGACCTCGGCGGATCCGGTATCACCGTCTTTGGTGGCGTATTCCTTGATCAGTTCCTGCTTGCGTTCAGGTGTGATCGACATCGGCTTTCCTTCTTCGGTCACTGGGGAGGCGCGAGGCGGGCGTACCCGTCGCTCTGTGCGCCTCCGGATTGAGGATAGGACACCGACCGGCTCGCGCCGGATCGGGGGTCCTGCGGCAAAACCCCAGGCCTGTGCCGGGATGTCGTCCAGCACGGTCTGGCGGGGGAGAACAACGCGCGGCCCTTGTCAGGGAAACGGCTTCTTCCGGTTCGCCGGGAAACGATCGCCGGCTGCCTATGGCAGGCCGCGATCAATGGCAGGAACCATATGGGTCCCGAATGCGCGCGGAATATGACCGACACGGGCGCATTTTGCCAGCGATTTGTTGGGAGAAATTCAACCCGGCCGCCGCAAGGCCGGCCTGCGCGCGCCGAACAGAACCCGGGATGCCGGAAATCCCGGCTCGCGCATTCCGGTTTCGTGCAATTTAAGTAAAGAATCAAATTTTTCTAATGCGTATATAGTAAGTAATACTATATACAATGATAAATTAACGAATACTTGTCAGTTTTCGAACGGTGCATCGTGACTTCGGTGATATGTCGATCTTCAGGACCTGGTGATGAACAAGCTTTCGATACGGGCGCGTCTTTTCGTCAGCTACGGGCTGATTCTCATTTTCGTTGTCGCGCTGGGCGTTTTCGCGCTTCAGCGGCTCGACGGCGTCACGCAGAGGACGTCGGCCCTCGCCTCGGAATTCGATGGCGTATCCACGCTGGGCGACATGGCGCGCCTCAGTCAGCAGCTTAACGCCTACGAGATCCTGCGGCACTTCGCCGGCGAGGCGGATCCCGACCTCGAGAAGGAACTTTCCCAGGCCCGCCTCAACTTCTCCGCCGCCTGGAGCCGGTTTGCCAAGCAGATCTCCACGCCGGAGGAGGAACGCCTGGCGACGGAACTGAAAGACGCGTGGCAACACTTTCTTGCTGTGGCCGAGGAAGTGACGGTCCTCGACAATGCCGGTCAGAGGGAACTCGCGAACCGCGTTCTGATGAACGACCTGCGCAAGGATGCGACGGCCTTCTACACGGCGACCAAGACGATGCTCGACTACCGTGAGCGGCGCGCCGCCGCGACGGCAGACAGCGCCAGCGAAATCAGCGCGGCATCGCGCACCAGCGTGCTCGTCGCGCTCGCGGTCATCGTTCTCTCCGGCCTTTTGGTCGCATGGCTCAACATCCGCAGCGTCTCGCGTCCGATCACGCAGATCACCGCGGCAATGCGCGCTCTGGCCGAGAACAAGATGGATACCGAAGTACCGGGCACAGAGCGTGGCGACGAGATCGGCTCAATGGCGGGTGCCATCCTGATCTTCAAGGATGGAATGGCGGCGGCGGAGCGGCTGCGCGAGGAGCAGGTGCGGCTTGAGGAGCAGAACACGACGAAGCGCAAGCAGGAGATGATCGCGCTGGCCGACGGGTTCGAGTCCGCGGTCGGCGAGGTGGTCGAAATGGTCGCTTCGGCCGCGACCGAACTGCAGGCCACCGTCGGCACGCTTACGGAAGCCTCCGATCAGACCAACGCGCAATGCTCCCTGGTCGCCTCATCGGCAGAGCAGGCCGCCCAGAATGTGCAGACCGTGGCGGCGGCGATCGAGATCCTTTCCTCCTCCGCGGGGGAAATCGGCCAGCGCGTGCAACACTCCACCAGCGTCGCTTCGCGCGCGGTCGAGGAAGCCAACCACACCAACGACCGCATGACGGGCCTGCGTACCGACGCGGAGAAGATCGGCGCGATCATCGGCCTGATCGACGAGATCGCCGCGCAAACCAACCTGCTGGCGCTCAACGCGACGATCGAGGCCGCGCGGGCCGGGGAAGCTGGCAAGGGGTTCGCCGTCGTCGCCCAGGAAGTGAAGGGGCTCGCCGAGCAGACCGCCAAGGCGACTGCCGAGATTTCCGTGCAGATCGGCTCCATGCAGACCTCAAGCGAGGACGCGACCAACGCGATCGGCGGCATCGGCCGCACGATCACGGAAATGAGCGAGATCTCGTCCTCGATCTTCGACGCGATCGAGACCCAGGGCCGCACGACGTCGGAAGTCGCCGCAAACATCCATCAGGCCTCGACCGGCACCCAGGAGGTGACAAGCACGATCGCCTACGTCTCCTCCGCTGCCCAGCAATCCGCCAGTGCCGCGGCGCAGGTGAACGAATCCGCCAACGAGCTGGCGACCCAGGCCGAACGGTTGCGTTCGGAGATGCGCAAGTTTCTGGCGACGGTGCGCGCGGCCTGACGGCCCGACGCGGATCGACCACGATTTTAGGAGATATGGCATGATGAAACGGTTGTGCATCCTCGTCACCGCGCTTTTGGGCTTCGGCGCCGTTCCCGCGGGCGCGACCGAGGTTGGCGTCGCGATGGCGCATCTGGACAAGGGTTTTCTCGCGCTGCTGCGCACGGCGCTTGAGGACACGGCCGACAAGATGGACGGCGTGAACCTGAAGATCGTGATCGCGGACGACAAACGCGACGTTCAGCTGGACCAGATCCGTACCTTCCTGGCCGACGGCGTCGGCGCGATCATCTTCCAGCCGGTTGATGACGATGTCACGGAAACCGTGAACCAGATGATGGCCGATGCGAAGGTGCCGCTCGTTTACGTCAACCGCACCCCGCCGCAGATCTCCTTTCCCGGCAATGTCGCCATCGTGTCCTCCAACGAACTGGTCGCGGGTCGCGCGCAGATGCGCATGCTGGCCGAGCTCGCCGGCGGCAAGGGCAACGTCGTGATCCTGCGTGGCGCGGACTCCCATCCCGCCGCCAAGGGCCGCACGCGAGGGGCCAAGGAAGTGCTCGCCCAGAACCCGGGTCTGACCGTGGTTCACGAGGAGACGGGCGACTGGAGCCGGGAAAAGGCAGAAACGATCATTGCCGGCCTGCTCTCCAGGGGCACGCGCATCGACGTCATCGCCGCCAACAACGACGAGATGGCGATCGGCGCCATCCGCGCCTATGAAAAGGCAGGGGTTTCGCTGGATGCGGTTGTGATCGGCGGGGTCGATGGCACGCCGGCCGCTCTTGACGAGATGAAGGCCGGCAATCTCGAGGTTTCCCTGCTTCAAAGTGCGCCAAGACAGGCGGAGCAGGCGGTCAAGGATGCGGTCGTGATGGCGAAGGGCGACTTCGCCCAGCTCTACGACTGGGTGCCCTACGAACTGATTCTGCCCTCGAACCTCGGCCAGTACGCACGGAACTGAGCCCGTCTGCTATCCCCGTATTGCGCGAATGTGGCGGGCGCGCCCGCGGCCTTCGCGCTTGTGCGCGGGCATGCCGCCCCCTATGTGAACCTGACATCTTTCTCCGATGACGGGTCCCGAATGCTCTCCCTTGCCATGCGCTCCATCGCGCAAGTCCTTTCGCAGCCCTTCCGCGCCATCCTGTGGAAGTCGCTCGGCATCACGATCGCGCTGCTGGTCGTCATCTGGCTCGCCATCGAATGGGCGGTGACGTATCTGGTCGACATATCCGCCTACCCCTGGGCGGATACGGCCTTCAGCGTTGTGACCGGCATCGGCGCCTTCATCGGTCTCGGCTTTCTGATCGCGCCCGTCGCCACCGTCTTCGTCGCCCTCTATCAGGACGAAATCGCGGAGAAGGTCGAGCGGGCGGATTATCGGGAAGATCCGCCGGGTCGCCCGATGCCGCTGATCCCCTCGGTGCTCTTGTCGGTCAAGTTTCTCGGTATCGTCATTCTCGGCAATATCATCGCGCTCTTCCTGCTGCTGATCCCGGGCGTCAACGTCGTCGCGTTCTTTCTGGTCAACGGCTACCTGATCGGGCGCGAATATTTCGAATTCGCCGCCATGCGGTTCATGACTCCCGCGGATGCGAAGCGCCTTCGCAAGGCACACGGCGCGGAAGTCTTCGTGGCAGGCCTGATCGTTGCGTGCGTCCTGGCGATTCCCATCGTCAACCTGCTGGCGCCGATTTTCGGCACGGTCTTGATGGTTCACCTGCAAAAGCGCATTTCCGGTCGTATTCCGCTAAGGTAAGGCTTTGGGGCTCGCGGACGGTTATTCTTGCGCCCCTTGGTAACCCGCGCGAGCCTGCGGGTTTGTGCGGATCGTGCGAATCCCCCGATCCGCGAGGTAAGGTTTCAAGGCGCCCCGAGGACGCGCGAATTCGGAGAATGTTCGCCTAAGACGAACGCAGGCTTTGACGTGCGCGTACTATGGGGCTAGAACGACCAGCGAAATAATCCTGAATTTGCTTACGCTTACGTAAGCGGAAAGGATCTTTGTATGTCGCAATCCGACGTCAAGGCCGTCCGGCCGCTATCGCCTCATCTCCAGATTTACAAGCCGATCCTGACGATGGTCACGTCGATCCTGCAACGGATCACCGGCGCAGCGCTTTATTTCGGCATGCTTCTCGTGGCCTGGTGGCTGGTTGCCGTCGCCAGCGGGCCCGCCTATTACGATTTCGTCTCCGGTCTGTTCGGATCCATCATCGGCTATCTGGTGCTGTTCGGCTTCACCTGGGCGTTGATGTTCCACCTCCTCGGCGGCCTGCGCCATTTCCTCTGGGATACCGCGCGCGGCATGGAGAAGGGAACCCGCGACAAGATCGCTCTCGCCAACGTCATCGGCTCGATCCTCCTCACCGTCGTGGTGTGGATCATCGTTCTCGCCGTCGCCTGACACGCAAAGGACCCAGCTCATGAGCATGCGTACGCCCCTCAGCCAGGTCCGCGGGCTCGGCTCCGCCCGCGAAGGCACCGCCCATTTCTGGCACCAGCGCCTGACGGCGGTCGCCAATGTGCCGCTGACCATCTTCTTCGTCGTTCTGCTGATCTCGCTGCAGGGCGCCGATCACGCCACCGCCGTCGCGGTTCTCGGATCTCCGGTCGTCACCGTCTTCATGCTGCTCGCCATCCTTTCGGTGGTCTATCACATGAAGCTCGGCATGCAGATCATCCTCGAGGACTACGTTCAGGGCGAGATGGCCAAGGTCATCTGGCTGATGGCCAACATCTTCTTCTGCACGATCGTCGCGCTGGCCTCGGTCTTTGCGCTTCTCAAGATCAGCTTCGGGGTCTGAGTCCATGTCCGCATCCCAAACGAGCGCCCCCGCCACGGGTGGCCGCGCCTACACTTATGTCGACCATCACCACGACGTGGTCATCGTCGGCGCCGGCGGTGCGGGCCTTCGCGCAACGCTCGGCATGGCCGAGCAGGGCCTGAAGACGGCCTGCATCTCCAAGGTCTTCCCGACGCGGTCCCACACCGTCGCCGCCCAGGGCGGTATCGCCGCCTCGCTGGTCAACATGACGCCGGACAACTGGCAGTGGCACATGTACGACACGGTGAAGGGCTCCGACTGGCTCGGCGACACCGACGCCATGGAGTATCTCGCCCGCGAGGCGCCGGCCGCCATCTACGAGCTTGAGCATTACGGCGTGCCCTTCTCGCGCAACGAGGAAGGCAAGATCTACCAGCGGCCCTTCGGCGGCCATATGCAGAATTTCGGCGACGGCCCCCCGGTACAGCGCACCTGCGCGGTGGCCGACCGCACCGGTCATGCCATCCTGCACACGCTCTACGGCCAATCCTTGAAGAACAACGCCGAGTTCTACATCGAGTATTTCGCCCTCGATCTGATCATGTCCGATGACGGCGTGTGTCAGGGCGTGGTGGCCTGGGATCTCGACACCGGCACCATCCACCGCTTCAACGCCAAGATGGTGGTGCTGGCGACCGGCGGTTACGGCCGCACCTATTTCTCCTGCACCTCCGCCCACACCTGCACCGGTGACGGCGGCGGCCTTGTGGCCCGTGCGGGCCTGCCGCTGCAGGACATGGAATTCGTGCAGTTCCACCCCACCGGCATCTACGGCGCGGGCTGCCTCATCACCGAAGGCGCGCGCGGCGAGGGTGGATATCTGACCAATTCCGAAGGCGAGCGCTTCATGGAGCGTTATGCGCCCTCGGCCAAGGATCTGGCCTCGCGCGATGTCGTCTCGCGCTGCATGACCATCGAGATCCGTGAAGGGCGCGGCGTCGGTCCGAAGAAGGACCACATTTTCCTGCACCTCGACCACCTCGATCCCGCGCTGCTGCACGAGCGGCTTCCCGGTATTTCCGAATCGGCCAAGATCTTCGCCGGTGTGGACCTGACCAAGGAGCCGATCCCGGTGCTGCCGACCGTCCACTACAACATGGGCGGCATCCCCACGAACTACTGGGGCGAAGTGCAGCGCGGCGAGGGCGTCGGCCCCGACAATGTCGTGCCCGGCCTGATGGCTGTCGGCGAGGCGGCGTGTGCGTCCGTGCATGGCGCCAACCGTCTGGGCTCGAACTCGCTCACCGACCTCGTGGTCTTCGGCCGTGCGGCCGCGATCCGCGCCGGCCAGGTGATCGATCGCAAGGCCCCGATACCGACCGCCAGCGACGCCGTGCTCGACAAGATCATGTCGCGCTTTGACCGCCTGCGGCATGCCAACGGCAGCCAGCCGACGGCGGAGCTTCGCGAGAAGCTGCAGCGCACGATGCAGGAGGACGCGGCCGTCTTCCGTACCCAGGAGAGCCTGGAACAGGGCTGCGAGCGTGTCTCTGCGCTGTGGAAGGAGATGCCGGACGTGAAGGTCTCCGACCGTTCGCTGATCTGGAACTCCGATCTGGTGGAAACGCTGGAGCTGGAAAACCTGATGGCGAACGCCATCACCACCGTCTACTCCGCCGAGGCGCGCAAGGAGTCGCGCGGCGCCCATGCGCGCGAGGACTTCAAGGACGGCCCGTTCGACGGTCGCGACGACGAGAACTGGCGCAAGCACTCGATCGCCTGGGTGAACGAGGCGGGCGACGTCAAGCTCGGCTATCGCCCTGTCGTGACCGAGCCGCTGACGAAGTTCGAGGACGGCGGCATCGACCCCAAGAAGATCGCGCCCAAGGCGCGTGTCTACTAGGGTCGGCAAGAGGTGACGCCACAGGAGATATCGACGGTGGCCGCTCAGATCGATACGTTGTCGCCGTTCGGGACCTACCCGGCCGGCGGCGTCGACAGGCTGGCCTGGCGGCTGATTGACGGCGGCGGCTTTCGCGCCACGTTGCGGCACAGGGCAGGGCGGCTGATCGGCCGGATGTTTCCCGGCCCCTACGACGCCGAGGTCGACGGGCTGAAGTTCCGCCTCTATCCGGGCGAGAACTACGACGACCGCAAGATTCTGGCGCGCGCGCGTCTGCCCGAGCAGAACGAGCACGCGTTGATCGGCGATTTGCTGCGCCCCGGCGCGATCTTCGTCGATATCGGCGCCAATGTCGGCACCTATGCGCTGTTCGCCGCCAGGCGCGGCGCGCGGGTTCTGGCGATCGAGGCGGCTCCGGCCACGGCCGAGAAGCTCGCCTTCAACATCGCCGCCAACGAGGCCGCCGGGCCGGCGGGCCGGATCCACGTGGCGCACACCGCGGTGGGCGAGGAGCCGGGCATGCTGACTTTGTGGTCGTCGGCCACCAATTGCGGCTTCGCCACGCTTGCGGGCGAGTTCGCCGATGGTCAGGCGGGCATCTGGACGGCCGAGGAGGTTCCGGTGCGTCCGCTTGCCGACGTTCTGATTGAGGCCGGCATCGACCGGCCGGACGTGATGAAGATTGACGTCGAGGGCTTCGAGGACCGGGTCCTGATGCCCTATCTCGAAGCAACACCACGCGGGCAATGGCCGCGCGCGGTGTTGATGGAAACGAACTGCAGCGCGGCCTGGAAGCGGGACCCGCGCGAGACCTTGACGGCACATGGCTTTGCGGTTGAAGGCCGGACGGACGACAATGTCCTGCTGGTCGACCGCGAAAGCGATGCAACCTGACACGGCCGGGACGCGGATCCCCGGTTCAAGCGGAGCATGAGAAATGGTGCAGCTGACGCTTCCCCGCAACTCGAAGGTCAAGACGGGTAAAGTCTGGGACAAGCCCGCCGGCGCGACCAACGTGCGCGAGTACAAGATCTACCGCTGGAGCCCGGACGACGACGAGAATCCGTCGACCGACACCTACTTTGTCGATACCGACGATTGCGGGCCGATGGTTCTCGATGGGCTGATCTACATCAAGAACAAGATCGACCCGACACTGACCTTCCGCCGCTCGTGCCGTGAGGGCATCTGCGGCTCCTGCGCGATGAACATCGACGGCACCAACACGCTTGCCTGCACCAAGGGCATGGACGAGGTGTCGGGCACGATCAAGATCTACCCGTTGCCGCATATGCCGGTGGTGAAGGATCTGGTGCCGGACCTGAACCTGTTCTACGCCCAGCACCGTTTCATCGAGCCCTGGCTGAAGACCGTCTCGCCGACGCCGGAGACCGAGTGGCTGCAGTCCCACGCGGATCGCGCCAAGCTCGACGGCCTCTACGAGTGCATCCTGTGCGCCTGCTGTTCGACCTCGTGCCCGAGCTACTGGTGGAACGGCGACCGTTATCTCGGTCCCGCCGTGCTGCTTCAGGCCTACCGCTGGCTGATCGATAGCCGCGACGAGGCGACCGGCGAGCGTCTGGATGCACTGGAAGACCCCTTCCGGCTCTACCGCTGCCACACCATCATGAACTGCTCGCAGGCTTGCCCCAAGGGGCTGAACCCGGCCAAGGCGATCGCCGAGATCAAGAAGATGATGGTGGAACGGCGGGTGTGATTGCCCCTGCCTTCATCCCGAATGTCGAAAGGCCGTCCCATGGGGCGGCCTTTTTGCGTTCCGGATGCTTGTTCCACGCGCGATGTGGCATTACGTTCCTGTTTTGTTCGATTTGACAGGAGGGGCGACAATGCACAAGAGTCGGATGGCAGTGGTGGTGATCGATTGCAAGAGCGATGATCTCGATCGGGAAATGGAATTCTGGGCCGAGGCACTGGGACGCCGGAGGGAAGCGGATCCGATCGATCCTAAATACCGCGATCTGAAGGGGCCGGCCAGCGAGGCCCGCGTGCTGTTGCAGTCGGTCGACCATCCGCCGCGCGTCCATCTCGACATCGAGACGGATGATATTCCCGCCGAGGTCGAGCGGCTGACCGGATTGGGGGCAAACGTTGTCGGCGACTGCAAGGGCTGGGTGGTGATGGAGGCGCCGAGCGGCCACCGTTTCTGCGTGGTGGCGCCCCAGCGGCCCGATTTCGAGGAAAACGCAAACATGTGGATGTGAGTGACTGCGGGCTCACGCGCCCATCACCTTCGCGCGAAACACGCGAGCGTGACGTGACGGGCATGGCGCATGGCCCTATGTCGGAAGGCAACATCCGACATGGAGGAAACCGATGCGTCGCCTTGCCCTCACCGCCGTTCTTGCCTTCGCCCTTTCGGGAGCCGGCTTTGCCGCAAGTCCGGCTTCGGCCGAAACCGCGCTGTTTGCCGGTGGCTGTTTCTGGTGCCTGGAATCGGACATGGACCACGTCACCGGCGTCAGCGAGACGATCTCGGGCTATGCCGGAGGAACGACGGAAAATCCGACCTATGACGACTACAGCTCCGGCGGTCATCGCGAGGTCGTGAAGGTGACCTTCGACCCCGGCGTGGTGAGCTACGGCAAACTCGTCGACATCTTCCTGCATTCGGTCGATGTGACGGATGGCGGTGGTCAGTTCTGCGACCGTGGCCATGCCTATACGACCGCGATCTACGCGCTTGATGACCAGCAGAAGAAGACGGCGGAAACCGTGAGGGCCGCGGACGAGAAGGAGCTGGGCTCAAAGATCGTCACGCCGGTGGAGGGCCCCGTGAAATTCTGGGCCGCGGAGGATTACCACCAGAACTACTACAAGAGCCAGAAACGCACGCTGACGCGCTTTGGCTACGTGACCCGGGCGGATGCCTACAAGGGCTACCGCAAGGGCTGTGGCCGCGACGCGCGCGTGCGCGACGTCTGGGGCGCGAGCGCTTACAAGGGCATCGCCGGTCACGAAGGGTCGTGAGAAAGGCGCGGGCGCGCGCCCGCCGGCCGACGCGCGCGAGATCCGGCCGCCTCAGCCGATGCGCGGCCTTTCCGGCGTCCTCCCGCGCAGACCTGGGATCTGGAGCCGCAGATGCCGAGGCCGGATCCGCGATGACACTGAAGAGATTTGCTGAAATGGCCGGGACGCGACGATCCCGGCACTGAGTGGGGAAGCTACCGGCACAGGCCGCTTCCGTTCGTGCCTTGATGGAAGACGGCGGGCTTTTCCGCGCGCGCAAACGCGTCTCTCGCTCCTCCTCGATGGGGGCGAGCAAGGACGGACGCGCGAGCAGGGGAGGTCTTGACCGCGAAATGACGTGAGGCCGCCCGGTCGGCCGCGTGCCTATTTCCCGTCGACGTTCCAGGAGAACTTGTAGGTGAGACCGAGGCCGGCGGTGAACTGGTTCTCGCTGCCCGCCCGCTTGACGACGGGGCTGTCCGCCGCATCGCCGACGAGCCGGCGGTAGCCGGCATCGCCATAGAGCGTGATCTTGTCGCTCCAGGCGTACTCGGCGCCGAACTCGAGCCCGACATCGCGGAACCCGCCGCCCGCGTCATAGGCCGAGAGCCGCCCGCCCGAGGCGGTGGCCTCGCCGGAGGTGACGCCGAAATAGGTCGACATGTATTCGGAATCGGCGAAGCTCACGCGCGGGCCGAACTTCAGCTTCAGCTTGTCCGTCGGATGCATGACGGCGTCGATCCCCGCTTCTCCGACAAAGCCGTGGTGGCCGTTGAAGCCGCGTCGCAGTTCGGCGAAGGCTTCGACGAAGTCGCCGGTGTAGCGCACGCCCGCACCCAGTTCGACCGCCCAGTCGACCTTCTTCATCCCTCTGAGTTCGGAATGATCGTTGGCGTTGCGCTCGCCCTCGAAATTGAAGGCCGGATAGAAGCCGAGCCCGACGTTCTTGCTGGAATCGGCCACCGTGCCAAAGACCGGCAGCACCAGAAAGCGCAGCTTGATGATGGGGACCGGAGACAGCGTGTAGTTGTCCGCGCCCGGATAGGCCGGCGCGACCCGGCCTCCGGCGCCGAGTTCCAGCACAACATCCGTGCCGGGCGCAGGCGTGGTCTCACCCGCCAGAGCCGGAGCGCTCGCCCCCGCCAAAAGGCCGAACCCCAATACAGCGCGCGAGACAAGACCCGCGCGTTTGAAACCATGCCGCATATTCACTCGACCCCTTGGGCAAACATCTCATCAGGCTCGGACAGTAAGCCGTGATCACGATAAGGAAAACCGGTTTCGTCCGTTTTCGCACGCGCTTGTGAAGAGAATGAAAATACGGGGCCGTTTTCTTCCCCAGGTTGCCAAAGCGTCACAGTGTGGGCGCGCCGCTCAGCCGGCGCGCCGCATCGGAGGCCCGTTTTCATCGAGCAGGAAGTCGCTCACCGCGGTCTTGATCGCCTGGTAGAGCGCGGGAATATCGCCCGCCGCCGGATCGCCGTCGAGGGCGGTCAGGTGCCAGTGGCGGCGTTGCGGGTGGCCGTTCCATTCCGGCTCGACGAACGGCAGCCGCAGGCCGAGCCCGATCAGCAGGTCGGGCGCGGGGGCATGCGGCAAGGCGAAAATTTCCCAGGATTTGGGCTGCAGGGCGTCGGTGGCGTGGCCCCGTCCGCGCAGCAACCGCTCCACCCTGGGATGTAGCCGGCCGGCCGGATGGACCGCGGCCGAAAAGGCCCGCATCTCGCCGCATGCGGCACGGTTCAGGCAGGCTTCGGCCATCGGGCCGAGCACCGCATTGTCAGGACACACGAAAAGCACGTTGCACACGGGCCTTCACCTCACGTCGTTCGACGAATCGTCCCCTCATCCCGGCATAGGCGGATAGAGGAGTTTTCCGACGAGCGTGTGACGATCGTGCCCCACCCGCGCCTTCTATGCGGCGGGGCTGTGGCAGACGGCTTCGATGTTGTGCCCGTCCGGATCGAGAATGAAGGCTCCGTAGTAGTCGGGATGGTAGTGCGGCCTCAGGCCCGGCGCGCCATTGTCCCGCCCGCCCGCTTCGATTGCAGCCGCATGGAAAGCGTCCACGGTCTTGCGATCGGGAGCGCAAAAGGCAACGTGCAGCACCCCTGTGAACGGCGCGCCGGAGGTGATCCAGAATTCCGGTTTGGCGACCCCGAACCCGCAATGGGCCGCGCCGCCCGTTTCTTCGGCCGTGACCTCCATGATCGCTCCGATGCCGAGGGGCTTGAGCGCAGCCTGGTAGAAAGCGCGTGATCGCGCGAAATCGGAAACCGCGAAGCCGATATGATCGATAATGCTCATGACGATGCTTCTCCTTGCGCGCCGCTTGCGAATCTCGCGTCGCGTATCAGATCATATTTCACCCGCATTGCGATGCGAGGAGAAGCGGGAGAGTTGCCACACCCCGATGGCGTGATGGCGTCGGTCCGTGGATCATGGCTCGCCGGCCATGTATCTGCGAACGCGGTTTCACGGTTCACGCGGCCGTAGCGTACGGCTAGATTGGCCAAAACAGATCAAGGGACGATTCGGAATGAACCAAGCGGCATCGATCGCAGCAGTGCTGTGCCTGGGCGCCCTCGCCGCCGGGTGCTCGCGCTTCGACTATGGCGGAGGCCCGGCGCCGGCTGTCAGTGCGCCGCGCCAGCCCGTATCGGAAGGCGGCGCCTTGCAGCCGCTTGTGGTCGCCCCCAACCAGGATCCAGCCGGCCGCTACGGCTCAGGTCCCTATGCCTCGGGCGGAACGCTCGGCCCCGACGGACGTCCGATCGGTGCGGATGGTCAACCCTATTACAATCCCAATGGCCAGCCGCCGCAGCCGGGAACGGACATGGCCTCGGCCAACCCGGGCGATGGCGCCGCCCCCACCCAGCCCGCGCCGCCGGCCGGTGCGCCGGAAATCGGCCGCACGGAGCTTCTCGGCGGGTGGACGATCGCATCGGGCGGAAACGCTTGCAAGCTGTTCATGACCCTCACCACCTGGAGCGGCGGTTACCGCGCCAACACGCAAGGATGCGGCGGGCCTCCGCTCGGTGCGATTTCCGCGTGGGATCTGAACGGCTCGCAGATCATCCTCAAGGATGGCGACGGCACCCAGCTCGCAACGCTCTACAAGAGCGGGACCGAGCGTTATGACGGGCGCACCGGTTCGGGCCAACCGATTACCGTCTCGCGCTGAACGGACGTGACGGCGCAGCGACGTCCCGCGCCGTTTCCATATGCCGATTTCCTCCGCGCCGATTTCCCTGGCGTTCGTGCGCGCGTCTGACGCGCGTTCGCCCCGGGCCGGCCCGCAATCCGGCCGTTCGGGCGTATTTTCCGTGTCTTGCCAATCCCTCGCACGGACCGCGCGCGCCACGCCGCGGGACGTCGCCCCCCCACGCTACCTGAGGTTTAAAACCGGCTGGACCAGCGCCTCCGGAAATGTAACCATACGTCATTTGGGGGAAAAATATTGCCATGGCAAAGTACGATCCGTTGAAATTGCATCTCGCCGGATTGCAGGATTTCGAATGGACGGCGGGGTTCGATGAGATCGAGAGAATTCTCGGCTCGGCCCTTCCCGCGAGCGCGACCGCCCATCGCACCTGGTGGGCGAATTCGGGCGGTCTTCTGGTTCACCAGCAGGCGTGGCTGACCGCCGGCTGGCGGGTGAGGCAGGTCGACATCTCGCGCCGCAACGTGACCTTCCAGCGTACACGGCTGGGTGCTGCGATCATGCGGCACGCGCCGGAATCCAATTCCCGCTCTCGAACGGGCGCGCACTCCGGTTCGGCGCTGGTGTCCCGCTCCGAGGCGGCATCCCAGGCCGGACGCGCGGCGGTCTTGCCGGCGGCCATGCGCAAGGCGCTGGAAACCAGCCGCAAGCCGCTCAACCTGTCCGCCCGCATCGACTGGAGTGAAATCGGGCCCGGCCGTCGCGACGGCGCGGGCTGGCAGCTGCCCGATGCGGGGCAGGTTCCCGCCTTGTGCCGCTTTCACATCTTCTCCGGCGACGGCCATCGCGTGCTGGTCGTCATCACCCGCGATCTCGACGCCTTGTTGCGTGCGGTGGAGGCTGGTGAGGAAGACGGCGGCGGCACGGCCCGCGTGCGCGAAGTCGCAGCAGCCATGGCTGGCGCGGATCATGTGGTGGTCGACGCCGCGACGCCGGGCCAGGCCTGGATCCTGGTGGATGGACGCGGCCACAAGGCCGATCTCGGCGACGATGGCGAGCGCTGGCTCGTCGCCTGGGCGGCGGACGTCGGTAACCGTCAGGCGGGACTGGAATCGGTGCTGATCGCAAGCTGAACGTTCGGCCCCTCGCCGGATGGCTTGACCGCGACCACGGACGGCGCTGCGACTAGGGCCGGCAAAGTGCGCGCGGTGCCCCGCTCCTTGTCTGACTGTCGTCGGTGGAGCGGTCGTCGCCATTCCGGGTTATCGCCGTCCAGCCCGAGCCCCGCACGATGACCGGTCTGCTCACGGTGTCGGGTTTGCCGTGAAGGGCGATGGCACATGCCGATTTCCCATCGTCGGGAATTGCGGATCGATTGTCGGCGTGGCCAAGCGGGTTGCCTAATGGGGGCCGTGCCGGTTGACAGTCGGCATCTGGCGCTGCGGCATCGCCTGGTTCGGCGCGGTCGACAGGAAGACAGGAAGACAGGAAGCCGCCGCGTCGGCTGTTGCATGCCGACCGCGCTGTCGCCGCCTCACGTGCTTCGCCGTGTCGATGCTGCCCGAAGGCGGGGTCGGCGGAGCGGCTATCCTGCGGAGGCTGACGTGCTCATCAGACCGAGAGCCAGCGCTGCGGCGCATGCGCCCGCGAGAAAGGCCGCCCTGCGCCGCCATTTCCGTCTGGTGATTGCGGAAAACCGAAACCCGCAGAAAATACGCGCCATCGAGAAAGCCCCCTTTCCGGATCCGGCGAAAAGCCGGAACGGCAATTTTCGCATTTGAGCCCTCACGTTTTCACCCTTGGCGGGCGCACCACAATGCGGTCCCTCAAAAATGATCATTTAAAATATGATGTGGTAAAATGGACACGTAACATTGTCGCACGTGTCCGAGCATCATCAGTGCCTTGGCGCGGAAATGTTCCGGTTCCGGCTGAGAAGATCGAAGGCCGGGCGGGACGGGGTTGCGAGACCGATTGGCCTTGACCCTCGGCGCCCCCGGCGTCCGGAATGAGGTTTGTTCCAACGCTAGGAGGACGCATGAGTCTTGTACCGGTTCTGGGGGATGACGCGATGAGCATGGAGGCTCTCGCCGTCATCGACGATATCCGCTCCACGCGGAAGACCGATTTCGTCAACAATTTCTGGCGAGTGCTTGCCAATGATCCCGCCGCGCTGAAGCGGACATGGGAGAGCCTTCGCGAGGTGATGGGGCCGGGCACAATCGATCCGCTCACCAAGGAGCTGATCTATGTCGCCGTTTCCATCGCCAACAATTGCGAATACTGCATCCGCTCGCACACCGCGGCCGCGCGCGCCAGGGGGATGAGCGAGGCGCAGTTGATGGAACTGCAATCCGTCGTCGCAATGGCGAGCGAGACCAATCGGCTGGCGATCGGCCTTCAGGTGCCGGTTGACGACGTGTTCAAGGGCGCGCCGCCTGCCGCAGCGTTCTCAGACGATTGAGCGTCCTGCCGCGATTTGCGGAAACCCTTCGGTCTCGCGCGCGCTTGTCATCCTGGGGCGCAGACTGTATCGCTGGCCCGCCGTGCGACCTTTCGTCCATGCGCGCTCAAGGGGTGCGGGCTCCATTCGGCCCGTTGCCCGCGCGCGTATCTGCCTTGTGAACTTGTCGAATATCTGGAAACCCTGCCTATGCCTGCTTCCCAGTCGCTTTCGCCGAACGTACGCGAACGTTACGAGGCGATGGTCACCGCCGGCGAACTGGATGCCGACCCGGCCCAGCGTGCGATCATCGACAAGCTGGATGCGTTGAACGAGGCGTTGGCGGAGCGCAGGCTGGCGAGCAAGCATTCGCCGCTCGGCTGGCTGTTCGGCAAGAAGCAGCCGAAGGAGCCGCTCAAGGGACTCTATGTCTGGGGCTCGGTCGGGCGTGGCAAGACCATGCTGATGGACCTGTTCTTCGAGCACGCCGTGGTCAAGCGCAAGCGCCGCGCGCATTTTCACGAGTTCATGAACGATGCGCACGAGCGCATTCACGCCGTGCGCCAGAAGATCAAGGCCGGCACGATCAAGGGAAGCGATCCGATCGCGCCCGTCGCGGCGGAACTGGCGCAAGAGACACGGCTTCTGTGCTTCGACGAGTTTTCCGTCACCGACATCGCCGATGCGATGCTGCTGGGGCGGCTGTTCGAGAAGCTGTTCGATGCCGGCGTCGTGGTCGTCGCCACCTCCAATGTCGATCCGGACGACCTCTACAGGGACGGCCTCAACCGCGACCACTTCGTGCCCTTCATCAAGCTGCTGAAACGGCAGGTAGAGGTCTTCAACCTCGATTCCCCGACCGACTACCGTCTGGAAAAGCTGGCCGGTGCGCCGGTCTACATCTCGCCTCTTGGCGAGGCGGCGGACAGGGAGATGGAGCGCATCTGGAAAGCGCTGACGCAAGGCACCAAGCCGAGGTCCGACCGGCTGGAGGTCAAGGGGCGCTGGATCGAGGTTCCGCAAACGGCATGCGGCGTCGCCCGCTTTTCGTTTCACGACCTGTGCGAGCGGCCCTATTCGGCCGCCGATTACCTGCGCGTCGCGCACGCCTACCACACGGTCATGGTGGAGCGCGTTCCGGTGTTGCAGCAGAACCGGCGCAACGAGGCCAAGCGCTTCATCAATCTCATCGATGCGCTCTACGACCAGCGCATCAAGCTGGTGATCTCCGCCGAGAGCGAGCCGGACGGGCTCTACGTTGCGACGTCTGGCACGGAAAAGTTCGAGTTCGATCGCACGATCTCGCGCCTGACGGAGATGCGGTCGCAGGAATATCTGGCTGAAGTCGCCCGATAGGCGTGCTGCCGGAGCGTCCGTCAGGGCGATTGCCGCGTCCATTGCGAAAAATTTACCTCGTACATTTGCCGAAGAATTGTCCGGGCGGTTGCGCGGCGCCGGCAAAGGGAGTATCGAACCCGCGACCATATGACCTATGGCCGTAGCTGACGTTTACGTAAAGGGAAACCAACAGCATGGCGCGGAACAAGATCGCTCTCGTAGGGTCGGGCCAGATCGGTGGCACGCTCGCTCATCTCGCAGGCCTGAAGGAACTCGGCGACGTCGTCCTTTTCGACATCGCCGAAGGCGTCCCGCAGGGCAAGGCCCTGGACCTGGCGGAATCTTCGCCCGTCGATGGCTTCGACGCGAAGCTGGTCGGCACCAACACCTATGAGGCGCTGGAAGGTTCCGACGTCGTGATCGTCACCGCCGGTGTGCCCCGCAAGCCTGGCATGAGCCGCGACGATCTCCTTGAAATCAACCTCAAGGTCATGGAGCAGGTTGGCGCGGGCCTGAAGAAATACTGCCCCGACGCCTTCGTCATCTGCATCACCAACCCGCTCGACGCGATGGTCTGGGCGCTGCAGAAGTTCTCCGGTCTGCCGGCGAACAAGGTCGTCGGCATGGCCGGCGTGCTGGACAGCTCCCGCTTCCGCTATTTCCTGGCCTCCGAGTTCGACGTCTCCGTCGAGGATGTCACCGCCTTCGTGCTGGGTGGCCACGGCGACACCATGGTGCCGCTGATCCGCTACTCCACCGTCGCCGGCATCCCGCTGCCCGATCTGGTCAAGATGGGCTGGTGCACCAAGGAGCGTCTTGAAGAGATCGTGCAGCGCACCCGTGACGGCGGCGCCGAGATCGTCTCCCTGCTCAAGACCGGCTCCGCCTTCTACGCGCCGGCCGCTTCCGCCATCTCCATGGCCGAGAGCTACCTGAAGGACAAGAAGCGCGTGCTGCCCTGCGCCGCGCACCTGGACGGCCAGTACGGCCTCTCCGACACCTATCTCGGCGTGCCGACCGTGATCGGTGCCGGCGGCATCGAGCGCATCATCGAGATCGACCTGAACGCCGACGAGAAGGCGAACTTCGACAAGTCCGTCGCCGCCGTCGACGGTCTCGTCCAAGCGTGCAAGAAGATCCAACCGGCACTTGCGTAAGTGATCAAGGGGAGCCCCCACGGGCTCCCCTTTGTTGTTTTAAGGGGCGCGATCGGGAGGAACGATGTCCGGATCGCGGTCTTTCTTCGAAGGTGCGCCGGTTTCATGCACCCAAGCCACGGCCGGCACGCCCGATCCTGAAACGAGAATCCTCTCGAGGGAGTCACCATGAACATCCACGAGTACCAGGCCAAGGCGCTGCTGAAGGAATTCGGCGCGCCGGTTGCCTCCGGTGTCCCGATTTTCTCCGCCGACGAAGCCGAAGCCGCAGCAAAGAAGCTGCCCGGCCCGCTCTATGTGGTCAAGTCGCAGATCCATGCCGGCGGCCGCGGCAAGGGCAAGTTCACCGAGCTTGGCCCGGACGCCAAGGGCGGCGTGCGGCTGGCGAAGTCGATCGAGGAGGTCGTCGCCAACTCCGCTGAAATGCTCGGCAACACGCTGGTGACCAAGCAGACGGGCGCGGCCGGAAAGGTCGTCAACCGTCTGTACATCGAGGACGGCGCCGACATCGACCGCGAGCTCTATCTCTCGATCCTCGTCGACCGCACGGTCGGTCAGGTGGCCTTCGTCGTTTCCACAGAGGGCGGCATGGACATCGAGGAGGTCGCCGCTTCGACCCCCGAGAAGATCCTGACCCTGCCGATCGATCCGGATGCCGGCGTGACCGACGCCGCCGCCACCAGGCTCTGCGACGCGCTGGAGCTGACCGGCGACGCCCGCGAAGACGGCATGAAGCTGTTCCCGATCCTCTACAAGGCCTTCACCGAGAAGGACATGAGCCTTCTGGAGATCAACCCGCTGATCGTCATGACCGACGGCCACGTGCGGGTGCTGGATGCGAAGGTCTCCTTCGACGGCAACGCGCTCTTCCGCCACGACGACATCATGGCGCTGCGCGACAAGTCGGAAGAGGACGAGAAGGAAATCGAGGCCTCCAAGTTCGATCTCGCCTACGTCGCGCTCGACGGCGACATCGGCTGCATGGTCAACGGCGCCGGTCTTGCCATGGCGACGATGGACATCATCAAGCTCTACGGCGCGGAGCCGGCGAACTTCCTCGATGTCGGCGGCGGCGCGTCCAAGGAGAAGGTCACGGCGGCGTTCAAGATCATCACCGCCGATCCGAACGTGAAGGGCATCCTGGTCAACATCTTCGGCGGCATCATGCGTTGCGACGTGATCGCGGAAGGCGTGGTTTCGGCGGTCAAGGAAGTCGGTCTCAAGGTGCCGCTGGTCGTGCGCCTTGAGGGCACCAACGTCGAGCTCGGCAAGAAGATCATCAACGAGAGCGGTCTCAACGTGATCGCCGCCGATGACCTCGACGACGCCGCGCAGAAGATCGTCAAGGCCGTGAAGGGGTAGCGACGCATGTTGCGGATGGTGCTGGCAGTAACGCTGAGTCTACTGGCGCCTTCCGCTGCGATTTCCGGCAGTGCGCATACGCCGGAATATGTCGCTAATATTTTTTGGGAGTTCCGCAAGCTTGTTCCGGACGCCGACGCAGCAGAAGCCTACTTCGTCGGTAACGGGTTCAAGATCGTTTCAAAGAGCGAGGCGAAAGACGAACGCTATCTCGAGTATGCAGATCCGTCTAAGACGTTGTTTGTTATTCTGGAGCAGCATTTGTTTCCGCCGATAGCAAACAACCTCTATATGTCGGTTTCAACGTATAAGACCGACAGGGAATTTGTAGCTCAGGCAGTCGCCTTGCTTGGAAAGAAACTGAACCGTTCAGATGCCGACACCTTAAATTTCCCAGGGGACAACAATGGCTGGGAAGATGTGGGTTGGGTTATGGCCGATGAAGACTTGCCGACTGTCTTCATTTCAGTTGCTTACAACGCGGAACACCGTCTTACGAAAATCTGGAGCCACCAGCTCCGCGCAGGAGACGAATGAATGTCCATTCTCGTCAACAAAGATACCAAGGTCATCGTCCAGGGCCTGACCGGCAAGACCGGCACGTTCCACACCGAGCAGGCGCTCGCCTATTACGGCACGAAGATGGTCGCCGGCGTGCACCCCAAGAAGGGCGGTGAGAGCTGGACCTCCGGTCTCGATGGTGCGGCCGAGCTGCCGATCTACGCCTCCGTCGCCGATGCGAAGGACGCGACCGGGGCCGATGCCTCCGTCATCTACGTGCCGCCGGCAGGCGCCGGCGCCGCGATCATCGAGGCGATCGAGGCGGAAGTGCCGCTCATCGTCTGCATCACCGAGGGCATCCCGGTGATGGACATGGTCAAGGTCAAGGCGAAGCTCGACAAGTCCAAGTCGCGGCTCATCGGCCCGAACTGCCCGGGCGTTCTGACGCCGGAAGAGTGCAAGATCGGCATCATGCCGGGCTCGATCTTCAAGAAGGGCTCGGTCGGTATCGTATCTCGCTCGGGAACGCTTACATACGAAGCGGTGTTCCAGACATCGAATGCCGGTCTCGGCCAGACGACGGCCGTCGGCATCGGCGGCGATCCGGTCAAGGGCACCGAGTTCATCGACATGCTGGAGATGTTCCTGGCGGACGATGAGACCAAGTCGATCATCATGATCGGCGAGATCGGCGGTTCGGCCGAGGAAGACGCCGCGCAATTCATCGCCGACGAGGCGAAGAAGGGCCGCTCCAAGCCGATGGCCGGCTTCATCGCCGGTCGCACGGCGCCTCCGGGCCGCACCATGGGCCATGCCGGCGCCGTCATCTCCGGCGGCAAGGGCGGTGCGGAAGACAAGATCGCGGCGATGGAAGCCGCCGGCATCAAGGTCTCGCCGTCTCCCGCCAAGCTCGGCGAGACGCTGGTCGAGGTCCTCAAGGGCTGATGCCTTTTCGCGGGCCGGCGGCGATGCTGCCGGTCCGCTCCCCCAGGGGGGAATGAACATGCGCGAGCTGCACTGCGTGGAAATGCGTAAGCGCTTGCGCCAAAGAGCGTTACGGGTTTAGCAAGGTTTTCTGGGCCTTATGCCTTTGCGGCATGGTGACGCACACTGACGAGACGGAGCGCGGCCGCATAGGCCGCCCTCGTTGATCATCGGGGACGCCCCCGGCGTTCTCAAAACGGGCACAAGGCACGGCCCATCGGGCGTGCCGTCACGAGCGGGGCGGAGGTCAAGACCCTTCGCTGACACACATCATGGCACGGCAGGACGCGAACCAAGCCTTCGCACTGACGTCGTTCCTTTACGGCGCCAACGCAGCCTATATCGAAGATCTCTACGCACGCTTCCAGGAAGATCCGGCGTCGCTGGACGAGGTCTGGCGGGACTTCTTCTCCAAGCTTCAGGACAATCCTTCCGACGTCGTCAAGGAAGCACGCGGCGCGAGCTGGAAGCGCTCCGACTGGCCGGTGACGGCCAATGGCGAGCTCGTTGCCGCGATGGACGGCAACTGGGGCGCGCTGGAGCCGAAGATCGCGGAGAAGATCAAGGGCAAGGCGGAGGCCAAGGGCGCGCCGATGTCCGAGGCGCAGGTCCAGCAGGCGACCCGCGACTCCGTCCGCGCGCTGATGATGATCCGCGCCTACCGCATGCGCGGCCATCTCCATGCCGATCTCGATCCCCTGAAGCTGGAACCGCCGAAGGACCACGTCGAGCTTCATCCCGCGACCTACGGCTTCACCGACGCCGACTGGGATCGCCCGATCTTCATCGACCACGTGCTGGGGCTTGAATTCGCCACCATCCGCGAGATGCTGGAGATCCTCAAGCGCACCTACTGTTCCACGCTTGCGGTCGAATTCATGCACATCTCCGATCCGGCCGAAAAGGCCTGGATCCAGGAGCGCATCGAAGGCCCGGACAAGCAGATCACCTTCACCCAGGAAGGCAAGAAGGCCATCCTCAACAAGCTGGTGGAGGCCGAGGGCTTCGAGAAGTTCCTCGATGTGAAGTACACCGGCACCAAGCGCTTCGGCCTTGATGGCGGCGAGGCTCTGCTGCCGGCGCTCGAACAGATCATCAAGCGCGGCGGCCAGCTCGGCCTGAAGGAGATCGTTCTCGGCATGGCCCACCGTGGCCGCCTGAACGTGCTCTCGCAGGTGATGGGCAAGCCCCTTCGCGCCATCTTCCACGAGTTCAAGGGCGGCTCCTACGCGCCCGACGACGTGGAAGGCTCAGGTGACGTGAAGTACCACCTTGGTGCGTCTTCCGACCGCGAATTCGACGGCAACAACGTCCACCTGTCGCTGACCGCCAACCCCTCCCACCTGGAAATCGTCAATCCGGTGGTGCTCGGCAAGGCGCGCGCCAAGCAGGACCAGCATTCGATGAAGGATGGCCACTGGGTCGAGACGATCGATGTCGATCGCTCCAAGGTGCTGCCGCTTCTTCTGCACGGCGATGCGGCGTTTGCCGGCCAGGGCGTGGTGGCGGAATGCTTCGGCCTGTCGGCGCTGCGCGGTCACCGCACCGGCGGTTCGATCCACTTCATCATCAACAACCAGATCGGCTTCACGACGAACCCGCGCTTCTCGCGCTCCTCGCCGTACCCCTCCGACGTCGCCAAGATGATCGAGGCGCCGATCTTCCATGTGAACGGCGATGACCCGGAGGCGGTGGTCTACGCCGCCAAGGTCGCGACGGAATTCCGTCAGGCTTTCGGCAAGCCCGTCGTCATCGACATGTTCTGCTACCGCCGCTTCGGTCACAACGAGGGGGACGAGCCGGCCTTCACCCAGCCGATCATGTATCGCGAGATCCGTCAGCACCCCACCACGCTGCAGATCTACGCCGACAAGCTGATCGCCGAAGGCACCGTCACCAAGGACGAGGTCGAGGCGCTGCGTGCCGAATGGCGTCATCGCAACGATCAGGAGTTCGAAGCCGGGCAGGCCTACAAGCCCAACAAGGCGGACTGGCTCGACGGCAAGTGGTCGGGCCTCAAGCAGGCCGCCGACAGCGACGATCCGCGTCGCGGCAAGACCGGCGTTGTGCTCGGCGACCTGCGCGAGATCGGTATGCGGCTTTCCACCGTGCCCGACGATTTCAACGCCCACCGCACCATCCGCCGGTTCCTCGAAAACCGCGCCAAGATGATCGAGACGGGTGAGAACATCGACTGGGCGACGGCGGAGGCGCTGGCGTTCGGCTCGCTCCTGCGCGAAGGCCACAAGGTGCGCCTGTCGGGCCAGGACGTGGAGCGCGGCACCTTCTCCCAGCGCCATTCGGTGCTCTACGATCAGGAAACCGAGGAGCGCTATATCCCGCTCGCCCACGTGGGCGAGAACCAGGAGCGCTACGAGGTCATCAACTCGATGCTCTCGGAAGAGGCGGTCCTTGGGTTTGAATATGGCTACACGCTGGCCGAGCCCAACGCGCTGACGCTGTGGGAAGCCCAGTTCGGCGACTTCGCCAACGGCGCGCAGGTGATCTTCGATCAGTTCCTGTCGTCGGGCGAACGCAAGTGGCTGCGCATGTCGGGTCTCGTCTGCCTGCTGCCGCACGGCTATGAAGGCATGGGGCCGGAGCATTCCTCCGCCCGTCTGGAGCGCTATCTACAGATGTGCGCCGAGGACAACATGCAGGTCGCCTACTGCTCGACGCCGGCCAATTATTACCACATCCTGCGCCGCCAGCTTAACCGCGACTTCAGAAAGCCGCTCATCCTGATGACGCCGAAGTCGCTGCTCCGGCACAAGCGCTGCGTCTCCAAACTGTCGGAGATGGCGGACGACTCCTCCTTCCACCGCATCCTGTGGGACGATGCGGAAAATTCCTCCGGCACAGGTACAGGCACCAGCACCGAGCTGGTCGCGGACGAGAAGATCCGCCGCGTGGTGATGTGTACGGGCAAGGTCTATTACGACCTGCTGGAAGATCGCGAGAAGCGCGGCATCAACGATGTCTATCTGCTGCGCGTGGAACAGCTCTACCCGTTCCCCACCAAGGCGCTGGTACACGAGCTGACGCGCTTCAAGGACGCCGACATGGTCTGGTGCCAGGAAGAGCCCAAGAACATGGGCTCGTGGAACCACATCCAGCCCTATGTGGAATGGGCCCTGAGCCAGATCGGCGCGCAATGTGCCCGGCCGCGCTATGTCGGCCGCCCGCCTTCGGCCGCGACCGCCACAGGCCTGATGTCCAAGCATCAGGCTCAGCTTCGTGCCTTCCTCGACGAGGCTTACGCCGAGGCCTGAATATCCCGGCGGGCGCCACGAGCCCCCGCCGACCTCCGCATCTAGACCGTTTAAACCGCAGCTGGTCTGCCAATCGAAGAGACGAAATAAAATGGCAACGGAAATCCGCGTTCCCACCCTGGGCGAATCCGTGACCGAAGCCACCATCGCGCAGTGGTTCAAGAAGCCGGGCGAAGCCGTCGCGGCCGACGAGCCGCTCGTGGAGCTGGAAACCGACAAGGTGACGATCGAGGTTCCCGCGCCCGCCTCCGGCGCGCTGGAGAGCATCCTCGTGCAGGAAGGCGAGACCGTCGAGGTCGGCGCGCTTCTGGCCACGCTGGCCGAAGGCGCTTCCGGCTCCGCGCAGCCCGCCGAGGCAAAGGCCGAAAAGCCGGCGCCCGCCGCCGCCGCGCCCGCCAAGGCGGAAGCCCCGGCCGCGAAGTCCGCCGGCACCGACATGCCGCCGGCACCTTCCGCGCAGAAGATGATGGCCGAGAAGGGCGTTTCCGCCGATCAGGTCGAGGGCAGCGGCAAGCGCGGCCAGGTCCTGAAGGGCGACGTGATGGCCGCCATGGAGAAGACGTCCGCGTCGTCTCCCGCCGCCTCGCCAGCCGCCGCACGCGGCCCGGTCGCGGTAGAGGACGAGACGCGCGAGGAACGCGTGCGCATGACCAAGCTGCGCCAGACCATCGCCCGCCGCCTGAAGGACGCGCAGAACACCGCCGCCATGCTGACCACCTATAACGAGGTGGACATGGGCCCGGTGATGGAGCTTCGGAAGACCTACAAGGATCTTTTCGAGAAGAAGCACGGCGTCAAGCTCGGCTTCATGGGCTTCTTCACCAAGGCGGTCTGCCACGCGCTGAAGGAAGTTCCCGCGGTCAACGCCGAGATCGACGGCACCGACCTCATCTACAAGAACTTCTGCCACATCGGCGTGGCGGTCGGCACCGACAAGGGCCTTGTTGTGCCCGTGGTGCGCGATGCCGACGCCATGTCGATCGCCGAGATCGAGAAGAAGATCGGCGAGTTCGGACGCAAGGCACGTGACGGCAAGCTTGGCATCGACGAGATGCAGGGCGGCACCTTCACCATCTCCAACGGTGGTGTCTACGGGTCGCTGATGTCGTCACCGATCCTGAACGCGCCGCAGTCCGGCATTCTCGGCATGCACAAGATCCAGGAGCGGCCGATGGTCGTGAACGGTCAGATCGTGGCGCGCCCGATGATGTACCTGGCGCTCAGCTACGATCACCGCGTGGTCGACGGCAAGGAAGCCGTCACCTTCCTGGTGCGCGTCAAGGAGAGCCTCGAGGACATCCAGCGCCTCGTGCTGGATCTCTGATCGCGTCACATGAGGCCGCTTCCCTGTGGAGGCGGCCTTTGCGCGGTCCGGGTCGGCAATGGGACAATGAAGACGGGGCCGCAAAGCGCGACCCGAGCGTGGGGGCTGCGGAGATGAGCCTGGAATTCCTGATCACTGCACTCATCGTCGTGCTCGTGCCTGGGACCGGTGTCGTTTACACCGTCGCCATCGGGCTTTCGCGCGGGCGGATCGCGGCGGTCGCCGCGGCGCTTGGCTGCACGTTCGGTATCGTGCCATCCATCGCGGCCGCCATTCTGGGGCTTTCGGCGCTCATGCATGCCGGCGCTCTCGCCTTCCAGGTGCTGAAATATGCCGGCGCAGCCTACCTGTTCTATCTCGCCTGGCAGACGTTGCGGGAAACCGGCCCGGTCGCCATCGGACGGCCCGAAGGCGGGCGCAAGTCGCTTGCCGCCATCGCGCGCACGGGCTGCCTGATCAACGTTCTCAACCCGAAGCTCACCGTCTTTTTCCTCGCCTTTCTGCCGCAATTCGTCTCGCACGGATCGGCATCCGCGACAGCGCAGATGCTGGCGATGAGCGCGGTCTTCATGGCGATGACCTTCGCGGTCTTCGTCGTCTACGGTGCGTTCGCGGCCCTCTTCGGTGAGGCGGTGCTGAAGCGCGAGACCGTGGTCACCTGGATGCGCCGCTCCGTCGCGCTGGCCTTCGCCGGCTTCGGTGTGAAGCTGGCGCTGGCAAGCCGCTGAACGGGAGGCCCCTGGAAGACGTGGCCAATGACAACATGACCCCAGCAGATATGAAACGACGGACGCCTGCCTCAAGGAGGGCACCGAGATGAGCGCGCCCGTCATGTTGGTCACCGGCGGCTCGCGCGGCATCGGTGCCGCCACGGCGCGTCTCGCTGCGGAATGCGGCTACCATGTCGTCGTGAACTACATGTCCGATGCCGCCGCGGCCGAGTTCGTCGTCGGCGACATCATCGCCGATGGCGGCAAGGCCTATGCCGTGCGCGCCGACATCTCGGACGAGAACGCCATCCTCGCCATGTACGATGAACTCGACGGCCGCCTGGGGCGGCTGGACGTTCTGGTCAACAATGCCGGTATCGTCGACGAGGTCGCCCGGCTTGAGGACATGAGTGCGGAGCGCCTGCACCGCATGTTCGATGTCAACGTGATCGGTTCGATGCTGTGCGCGCGCGAGGCGGTCTCGCGCATGTCGGTGAACCATGGCGGGCGCGGCGGCGCGATCGTCAATGTCTCCTCCGCCTCCGCCCGTATCGGTTCCCCCGCGCAATATATCGACTATGCTGCCGCCAAGGGCGCCATCGACACCTTCACCATGGCGCTGGCCAAGGAGGTGGTGGCGGACCGCATCCGCGTGAATGCGGTCAGGCCCGGCATCATCGATACGGACATTCACGCCAGCGGCGGCGACCCTGACCGGGTGGCGCGGGTCGGCGCAAGCCTGCCGATGGGGCGCGCCGGCACGGCTGACGAGGTCGCGCGCGCCATTTTGTGGCTCGCCTCCGATGCGGCGTCCTACACCACCGGCGCGGTGGTGGACGTCTCCGGCGGGCGCGCCATCTAGAAATCAAGCGGTCCGGCGGCGCCTCCCGCGGCCGGGCGGGAAATCAACGTGTAAAGAGGCTCCGATGTCCTACGATCTCTGCATTATCGGCTCCGGCCCCGGCGGTTACGTCTGCGCGGTCAAGGCGGCTCAGCTCGGCCTGAAGGTCGCCGTTGTCGAGAAGCGCGCAACCTATGGCGGCACCTGCCTGAACATCGGCTGCATCCCGTCCAAGGCGCTGCTGCACACCTCCGAGATGTTTGATGAAGCCGGCCACAGCTTCGAGGGCTTCGGCATCAAGGTCGGCAAGCCGAAGCTCGATCTCCCCGCCATGATGAAGCACAAGGAAGACGTCATCGATGCCAACACTGGCGGCGTGGCGTTCCTGTTCAAGAAGAACAAGATCGACGCGTTCCACGGCACCGGCAAGATCGCGGCGCCCGGCAAGGTCGAGGTCACGGGCGAGGACGGCACGACCCAGACGGTGGAGGCGAAGAACATCGTCATCGCCACCGGCTCCGAGGTCACGCCGCTGCCGGGCATCGAGATCGACGAGAAGCAGGTCGTCTCCTCCACCGGCGCGCTGTCGCTGGACAAGGTGCCGGGCAAGATGATCGTCGTCGGCGCGGGCGTGATCGGCCTGGAGCTCGGCTCTGTCTGGCGCCGTCTCGGTGCCGAGGTGACGGTGGTGGAATTCCTCGACCGCATCCTGCCGGGCATGGATGGTGACGTCGCCAAGAATTTCCAGCGCATCCTCAAGAAGCAGGGCTTCGAGTTCAAGCTCTCCTCCAAGGTCACGGGCGTGGAGAAGAAGGGCAAGGGCCTGGCGGTCTCCGTCGAACCCGCTTCGGGTGACGCGGCCGCCGAAACACTCGATGCGGATGTGGTGCTGGTCGCCATCGGCCGCCGTCCCTTCACCGAGGGCCTCGGCCTGGAAGAGGTCGGCGTGGAGCTGGACGAGCGTAAGCGCGTCAAGACCGACGGCCACTTCAAGACCAACATCGACGGCATCTATGCGATCGGCGATGTCATCGTCGGCCCGATGCTCGCCCACAAGGGCGAGGACGAGGGCGCAGCGCTGGCCGAGATCCTCGCCGGGCAGGCCGGCCACGTGAACTACGACGTCATTCCGGGTGTGGTCTACACCATGCCGGAGGTCGCTTCGCTCGGTAAGACCGAAGAGGAGCTGAAGGCGGCCGGCATCAAGTACAAGGCCGGCAAGTATCCCTTCTCCGCCAACGGCCGCGCCCGCGCCATGGGCCACACGGACGGCTTCGTGAAGATCCTGGCCGATGCCGAGACGGACAAGGTGCTGGGCGCCCACATGATCGGCGCCGGCGTCGGCGAGATGATCCACGAACTGGCCGTTCTTATGGAATTCGGCGGCTCGTCCGAGGATCTGGCCCGCACCTGCCACGCCCACCCGACCCTGTCGGAGGCCGTGCGCGAGGCGGCGATGGCGACCTACGACAAGCCGATTCACATCTGATCTTGCGATCGCTTGACTATACAAGGCGCGTCCGGCGGGGAACCGGGCGCGCCTTTTTCTGTTCAGGCCGGAAGGGCAACGGAGAGCGTCTGCGGGCGCTGGTTTTCCTTTCCCCCATCTCCCTCGTGCCTGGAGCGCTTTGCGATCAAACGGACCCGTTTGATACGAATATGCTCCAGCGGGAACTTGCAGGCCGTCGGGACGTTTGTTGCAGGCACAAGGGCTCCGGATACCGTCTGGGCCTTCCGCAAGAAACCCCAGGGGGCCTGAAATCCATGAACCGCAACGCACTTGTCGCGCTCGTCGCCGTCCTCGCCGTGGCGGCCGGTACATTCGGCTATCTCTACTATCAGGAGCGCCAGCAGAAGACCGGTATCCAGATCGAAATGGGCAATGACGGGCTCTCCGTGGAGACGAAGTAGGCCTTCCCCCTCCCGCCTTGCCGTAGCGGGTGGCCGTATTATCCCAGTGCGAAGGCCGTGATCGCGAAGATGCGATGGAGTGGCAGATCGGGAGCCTTGCCGCGATACATGCGCGCCGTTTCGAAAATCGGCGAGAATTCGTATCGCTCGGCAAGCCGTGTCGCCGCCTCGTTGGGCTCGGGGAGGTCGAGATACACCATCCGGCCCTTTGCCTGGCCGGCCAGCGCGCGCAGCAGCACGTCCGCGGCTGCCTCGTCCTCGGCGAAGAGCGGGCCGATCTTGAAGCCTTCCACGCAGGCGCGGATGGTGCCGTATCCCAGCAGGTTGCCGTCTTCCACCAATGAGAAGCTGGCCCGGCTGTCGACACCGGGGGCAAGCCAGTTTTTCAGGAAGTTCTCGCGCGGCGCCCCGAAATTCTCGAGGTCGTAGTCGCGTACCGTGGGAAAGAGCCCCTGGCCGATGCGCGCAAGCCGTGGATCTGGCGGCGTGTCGAGCGTCGAGATCCCGCCGTAACGCAGGTTGCGGTGAGCGCGCTCGAAGCCGGAGCGCGCGTAATTCGCCTGCTGCGCGACAACTCCGTCAAGCCCCACCGTGCCACGTGGCATCACCGTGTCGAGCCTGTTCAGGCCGGCCTGCCACACGGGCCAGCCGTAGCCCTGGCCGCGATAGTCCGGGCGGCAGATGTACAGCCCCAGAAATCCGAATTGCCGGCTGTAGGCGACGGCCGAGATCGCGGCGACCGGCTCGTCGCCCGCAAAACCCATCAGGAAGCCGTCGGGATCGGCGATGCGATAGGCGGCCGCGTCGTCCAGGCCCGGATTCCATCCCTCCTCACGCCCCCATTCAAGCGCCAGCTTCAGATCAACGAGTGTCATCGGGCGGACGGTCACGGGGGCGGTCATGAGCTGTTCGGGTCCTGTGGTGTTTTGCAAAGCGTAGCGCGGTGACGTGCCCGCGCCCAGAGTGCATTTCGATGAAGACTGGAGCGCTTTCCGATCAAACGGCCCGGTTTGATCGACAAGACTATGCTCCAGCGAAAGCGGGCGGATCGAACAGGCGTAAAGAGCTGATAAAAAAGGATATTTGACATTCAGTCATTTCTGTTGCGACCCCGGGATGCGTGAAGACGGGCCGCGCCGGGCTTGCTGACGGGGGCGGTATGGCGGTGTTGCAATCGCTATCGCGGCACGCCAAAGTGGCGCCGGAGTCGCTTCGGGCTCTTATGAAACCAGCGAGCGCGATGCGATACACATCTTTCCTGCCTGCGGTCGTGGCGGCGGCGCTTTTCGCCGCGCTCTCGCTGGCTCCCGCCCGGGCGCTCGACCTTCCGCTCAAGGCTTTCAAGAACGATCTCTTCTCCGACCAGCCGATCATCGAGGTCTCCGACGACGGAGCGCTCGTCGTGATCGACTACAAAAAACAGCGCGATCTCTACGGCCGCGACACGGTGCCGGAAAAGCGCGTGCGCGAGGCCTACGTTTCCACGCTGGTCTCCCGTCATCAGGCCGAAGAGACGCTGAGCCTCGGAGATCATCGGGTGGCCTTCACCCGCGTCGGCCCCAAGCGCCGTGCCGCGTTCTCCGTGATCTTCATTCACGGGCGCGGCGGCGACCGTACGCTCGGCGTCAACGACTACACGTTCGGCGGCAATTTCAACCGGCTGAAGAATCTCGTCGTCCAGAACGGCGGGAGCTACTATTCCCCCACCATCCGCGATTTCGGCGCGGGCGGGATCGACGCGATCGGCAGGTTGATCGGAGAGGTTTCCGAGCGCGATCGCGGCCGCCCGGTGATCCTCGCCTGTGCCTCGATGGGCAGTTTCATCTGCTGGGGCGTCGCCAGGGACGCGGGCGTCGTCTCGCATCTGGCGGGGCTTGCCATCCTGGGCGGGGCGTCTGATCTCGATTTTTCGCGCTCCATTGCCTATCGTCGGCGCGTTCCCGTCTATTTCACCCACGGCGGCGACGATCCCGTCTATCCGGCGAACGAGCAGATCGCCTTCTTCCGCTCCCTGCATGAAACGGGATATCCGACGCGGCTGACGCTGTTTGCCACCGGTTCCCACGGCACGCCGATCCGCATGACGGACTGGTGGCGGCTGCTCAACTGGATGCTGGCGCAGGGTCGCTGACGCTTTTCCTTGCAGTTCTGGTTCTGCCCGGTCGGGATCTCTCGGCGGCGGTCGCGCGTCTTTCGAAAAAAATTGTCTGGAACTATCCTGCGCTACGCAGAGTTGTCTTGCCGAATGCCCGATAAATCGGAACAACAATCCATGAAATCGAGGATTTTGCTCCGTGAGAAGCGAATGAAAGGCACCTGAAGCGAGGCACGAGAGCGATGAAAGACGAATTGCCGAACAAAAGCACCCCAGACGGGAAGCGTATGCAGCCGGTAATTCTTACGCTCGCAGCCGGGATGGTCATGTGCCTTCTTTATCTCGTTTCGCTGAGTTTATGGGCACTTACCGCAAATATGTCGACGGCCCGCGACCGGCCGATGCTCGTTTCACTCGAGGCGCCCACGCATACCGACGGGGCTCGGGGCGAACCGCTGGCCCGCTAGAGCATATTCCGACCGGATCGGAACGATTCGTGACCGTGGCTTGGCCACGCGTTCGCGGACCGGGGCTCAAGGCCGGGCTTGGGCCTGCGTGATGCAAGAGCGGGTTTTCGCCGGCATGCGCCGTTTCAAGTATAAGGAGAATGAAGATGGGAATCGAAGTTGGTGGCCTGCTGGGCCTGGTCATTCTCGTCCTTGACGTCTACGCGATCGTCAAGATCGTGGGCTCAGGCGCGTCCACGGCATCCAAGGTCCTGTGGGTCGTGCTGATCCTTCTGCTGCCGCTGCTGGGATTCCTGTTGTGGCTGCTGGCCGGGCCTTCCCGGGCATCCTACGCCTGATGGCGTCCCGCGGTCTCGATACGGCCGGGCGTGAGAACCGCTCCGCGCCGTATCGTCAAGCCGCAGTTGACGCGAGCGGGGGGGAAAGGCGGTTCCCCGGAGCTTCAAAATTTATTGGATGCCTGTGGAACCGACTGTCGTTCGCCGCGTTCATTTCGTAGCGTTGTCTGAACGATCCGCGTCAAATCGACAGGATATCCTGCCGGACGCCCGTTGAAAGGCGTAAGAAAGTCCACCGCACGGCCGTACCCGGTACGGTTGAGGCGGGCGGCCCTGCGTATCGGGCCGTTGAGTAAAGTCAGTCCTGACAAGCCGTGCCAGGGCCGGCGAGGGAGTAACCATGAAAAGAGACATCATGGCAGATGGTGATGACGGCCGGTCGGAGCGTTCCGGATTTAGCGAAGATATTCAGGCCAAGATCGGAAATCAGCTCAAGTCGATCTACGATAGCGTGCTCGACGAACCTGTGCCCGATCGCATCGCGGGCCTGCTGAAGCAGCTGGAACAGGCGGGCGAGACGAGCAAGAACCGGGGTAGGGAATAGCATGGCTGAAGTGACCCCGGATCTTCGCAACGAGTTCATTGCGTGCATCCCGAGCATGCGTGCCTTCGCGTCCTCCCTGACCGGCGCCGGCGACCGTGCCGACGATCTCGTTCAGGAAGCGCTGATGAAGGCGTGGGCGAACCTGCATTCCTTCACCGCCGGCACGAACATGCGTGCCTGGCTGTTCACCATCCTGCGCAATACGTTCTATTCCAACTGCCGCAAGCTCAAGCGCGAGGTGCAGGATACGGACGGAACCTATGCCGCCAATCTGGCGGAACATCCCCAACAGCACGGTCATCTCGATTTCGCCGATTTCCGCATCGCCCTCGACAAGCTTCCTCACGATCAGCGCGAGGCGCTCATTCTTATCGGCGCGTCGGGCTTTTCCTATGAGGAGGCATCGGAAATTTGCGGATGTGCGATCGGTACGGTAAAAAGCCGCGTCAATCGCGCCCGGGCTAAATTGGCGGAAATGCTCAGCGTTTCCTCGGCCGACGATTTCGGCCCCGACGGCTCTGCCCAGGCAGTCCTTTCCGTAACCTCTGTACCGACGGCAAAAAGTCGTGCCATGGGCTAAGCTACCCACCACAAGCTCGAAAATCGATCGCCGTCTGTTCGGCTACATAGCGGGCGCCCTGGTTCCTCTTGCAGCGCTCGCCTTCGCCTTTTCCTACGCCGATCACGTGCGCAGGGCAGATACGGAACGGTCCGATTTTATCGATTACGCGCGATTGATCGGCCAGTCGAGCGCCAAGATCATTGCGCGCGCGGAAGGCTTCGCGGCCGGTCTGACCGCGCGCGAGGACGCGAGCGCTGTCGACTGCGATGCCGTTTTCGGCGCGTTGCAGGGCGAGTTGCGCCAGGCCATGAGCATCCGCGTCGCGGTCGGCGGCGAACAGGTCTGTGCGCGTGTGCGTTTCCGCGAGGGCGATACCGTTTCCTCCGTGCTCAAGGAAATCCGCGAAAGCGAACATCAGGCCATTGTCGTCACGCGGACGTCTGACGACGATCGGGTATCCGTCTCCATCGGCCTGCGGCCGCGCGCCGTCCTCACCGCTCCCATTGCCGCAACGACATCGAGCCACGCCAGTTTCGCACTCCTGTCGCCCGATGGCAGCGTGCTCGCCGACTATTCCGACCGCCAGGAAGAGAAGGCCGATTTCCTCAAGCTGCTGGATGACGGTGATTTTTCCGCCGCGGCCCCCAGCCGGGGGGTGCGAGCCAGCGATGGCTGGCTTATCGCTGTCGTTCCCATAACGGGGACCGATTTCCGCATCGCCACCGGTGTTTTGCCGCCGCAGGCCGCCTTCGAGCCATGGCTGTCCGTCGCCAAGGCCCTGTTGCTGCCGGTCACACTGCTGGCGGCGGTCTTTGTCGTGCTGCGTTTCGGCGTGCAGCGTTTCCTGCTGAGCTACCTGCGTCATATCTACGGAACCTTCCGCCAGTACGGGGCGGGCGATACGGATGCGCGCGTCGGGCGGCTGGAGCGCGCGCCGGCCGAGATTCAGCTTCTCGGCATGACCTTCGACATGATGGCCGACCGCATCGCCTACCGCACGCGGGATCTGGAAAACTCGCTCGCCGAACAGCAACGGCTGACGCGCGAACTCCATCACCGGATCAAGAACACCCTGCAAATGATCGCCAGTCTGCTCGGCATGCAGCGTCGCGAGGCGAAGCGTGCCAGCGACAAGGCGGTGCTGCGCGTGGCGCTGGAGCGCGTCCAGGGCATTTCCGCCGCCTTCCGCGTGTCCTACGCCACCAACGAGGGGACGGATGTGGGGCTGGAGGATCTCGTACGCGAGGTGGTCGACGCGCTGCGCGAACCGTGCCGGCTGACGGCCAGCCGCGTCCGCTTTTCCGTCGATGATCCGCATCGCACCACGATCGTGCTCGACAAGGCTATCCCGCTCGCCTTCATTCTGGCCGAACTTCTGCCGCCGCGTTTTGATGTGCTGCTGCCGGGCGAGGCCGTCTCGGTCTCCATTGTCGGCGGCCAGATCGCTCGACTGCATATTTCCGGCCCACCGGGCTACGCGGAGGTGACGTACGGGGACCCCGAATCTCCCCTCACCACGCGGCTGATGCGCGCCTATCTTGGCCAGCTCTCCGCCGATTTCGAGGTTGAGGGTACGGCCACCACGCTGCTGATCCCCGTGAAGGACGCCGCTGCACCCGAGCGCGCGCCCTTTGCGCATACCCCGCCTCGGCCCTCGCCCACCACCACCGTCGTTCGCTGACCGCGCGCGCTGCGTGGCTCTGGCCCTTGGCGCGCTACGCGAAAGGCGTGGCTCGCACTCCTGTCGGCCTGGCTGTCCAGGCCGTATGGGGCCTGCCGCCCGAACATTCGCGACACCGCAGGGCAGCCCGCCTCGCGCCCCGCGCAAAAGAAATCGCCCCGCCTTCCGGCGACCCTGAGGGGTCGGGAAAGGCGGGGCGATTTTCGCGTTTAGAGTCTTCTTTGTTTTATTTCCGCAATACTACGCCGGGCGGCGCGTCACGAGACCGGCGGCCGGCGACCGGTGACGAGCCCATAGACGAGAGAGATGACCAGAAGCGCCAGAGCGACGAAGAAGATGATCTTTGCGATACCGATCGCGGTGCCGGCGATTCCGCCAAAACCGAGAACGGCGGCGATGATCGCGATAATCAGAAAGGTAATGGCCCAACCGAACATGATAAACTCCTGTGGTTTCCATGCATTCATGACAAGATAGACGTTCAGCGTCGTGTGCGCCTTCGGGTAGTAAACGCGGTCAGGCCGGTTTGGTTCGCGGGAAAAGCGCGAAAAGCGAAGAAAAGAGAAAACGCATTTACGGAAGAGGCGGGAGGCGGCCGGATGCCCTGGGCTGGCGGTGGGGTATTGTCCGGCCTTGTGTTCGCAGATGATCTGAAAATCAATATCGAAAAACGAATTAGCAATATCGAACAACGAATTAAACGGTGCACCGGAAAGGCACGGAGCTTCCGGAAGTCTCTTCCCGGGACCGGTAGCCACTACCCTCATCCGCTACCAGGGACGAATGATGTGAGGCAGTGAAGAAAGAGCGCTGCAAATTTATCCGCCAATCTACACTTTATAATATGGGGCCGCGCGAACCTGTATCCGGTTGCCGCACAGAAAAACGTTTTGAAGAACTGATGGGAACTTTGTGATCATCCGCCCGTTGTTGTGGCATCTGACGGCCACGCCGGGACGAGCGGTCCGCTAAAACGTTTCGTCCGGCGCGGCCAGTATGCCACTGAGACATACCGGGAGATTGTATCATGATCCGCACACTTTTGACGACCACTGCCCTGACGGCCATGCTGACCGCAGGTGCCTTCGCCGCCGAGCCGGCCAAGACGACCAACGACGCGGCCGGCGCGACCTCCTATTCCGCCGACACGACCAAGACAGGTGCCGCCGACACCATGTCGGGCGAGCGCTATGTGCGCGCCGCGAAGGGGCAGCTTCTCGCATCCGAGGTCATGGGTGAAACCGTCTACAACAGCGCCGGAGAAAACGCCGAGTCCATCGGCGACGTGAACGATGTGGTGATGTCGCCGGAAGGCGATGCCGAGGCGATCGTCATCGGTGTCGGCGGGTTCCTCGGCGTCGGCGAGAAAGAAGTCGCCGTGAATTTCGATCGCGTTTCCTGGGCGGAGCGAGACGGCGACCGTTATCTGACCATCGACGCGACCAAGGACGATCTTGAATCGGCGCCGGCCTTCGACCGCTCCGTCTTCGAGCCGAGCCAGGAAGACATGAAGACGTCGATGTCCGACGACACTGCGACGGCGGATGGCTCCAGCGTGGCCGGTGACATGGCTGCCAACGACAAGACGATGAACAGCCAGACGATGGACAGCGACACCACCTCGGCCGCCGGGTCCGTGGCCGCCTCCGACGATGCCATGAAGAGCGCCGAGAACGGCGATATGGCCGGTACAAGCGTCGATCCGTCCGTACTGAGTGCTGACGAGATGATCGGCACCGCGGTCTACGGCGCCAACGACAGCGACCTTGGCGAAGTCAACGACGTTATCGTATCGCCCGACGGCAAGCTCGTTGGCTACGTCATCGATGTCGGCGGTTTCCTGGGCCTTGGCGAAAAGCCCGTCGCACTCGACGCCAGCAAGCTGAACGTCACCAAGAACGCCAATGGTGAGATGCAGATCCACACCACGCTGACGCAGGACGAGCTGAAGTCCTATCCGACCTATTCGGAGGAAGCCTACAAGGCCAATCCGGACGCCGTTCTGGTGCGCTGACAGTAACCGTGGGAACGGGGAGAGGGTCCTTTGAAGGAGCCTTCCCTCGCCCGCAGGAAAAACGCCGGCCGTGGGCCGGCGTTTTTTGTTCCGCGCGGCTTTCCGCTTGCGCGAGTTCTTTCCCGCACCGCCACCTTTTTTATGAAAATGCCGGAACGCGGCCGCTGTTCGGGCGTTTCCCGTCAGAACACAAGGAGATCCCAATGGCAACCGCCGCAAAGTCAACCGCCACGGCCGACACCGCCGGGGCCAATGCCCAGGATATCGAAGCCGAGCTTGCCCGCGTTCGCGAGGATATCGCCGCACTCGCGCGCTCTATCCAGTCCTACGGCACGGCCAAGACCGACGAGGTCAAATCCCGTGCGTCAAAGGCTGGCAATGATATAGCCGCGGCCTCGCAGGATGCGCTCGAACAGGTGCGTCGCGAGTTCGAGGGGCTGGAAAGTCAGTTGCAGGGTCAGGTTCGCCGCCATCCCCTGCAGGCGCTCGGCATCGCCGCCGGCATCGGGTTTCTGGCCGCCTTTCTGATGAGGCGCTGATCCCCGTGTTCTCGCGACTGGGTCCCCTCATCGCCTCCACGCTTTTCTCGGATGTTGCGCCGGCCTTGCGCCGGGCCAGACGCAACACGGTGCTCTACGGTCTTTGCGCGGTGTTCGCCCTGACCGGCTATGGCGCGCTGGTGATTGCGCTGGGCATCTGGATCGGCGAGGCGTACGGTGCTCTGGAGGCCGCCTTCACCATTGCCGTTGCAATGATCGCGCTGGCGGTTCTCGTCCTTTTGGTGGTGATGATCGCGAACCGGATCGACCGGCGTCGACATGCCGCCCGTGACCGATCCCGCACGATGACCGCGACGCTGGCGCTTTCGCTGCTGCCGGTCGTGGTTCGCTCGCGACCGCTCATGGCGACAGCCGTTGCCGGCGGGCTGGCCTTCGTCATCCTCAGCATGCTTTCGGGCGGGGATGACGATGCGGGGCCGCAGGGCGAGTGATTTCTTTCCCCCAATGCAGCGGGAAAGCGCTGCAGAGTTTGCTCAACCAGTACGGCGGGAACCCGCCGGAAATTTCGAAGGAGTTTTGAAATGGCCAATGCTGCCGCTTCTGTTCTCAAGCCTGTTGCCCATGACGAACAGCTCAATACCGGGCTCGATGCCAAGTATCGCGAAGAGATGGCGGAGCTGCTGTCGCAGGTTCTCATCTCCACCTACCAGCTGACGATCAAGAGCCAGATCTATCACTGGAATGTCGTCGGCCCGCTTTTCAAGTCGCTGCACGAGCTGACCGAGGAACATTACAACGCCTTGTTCGAGGCCGCCGATATCGTGGCCGAGCGCATCCGTGCGCTGGGGCACTTGGCGCCGGCGACGATCGGCGAGACGTCCGGCTTCTCGCCCAAGGGCAAGGATGTCGACCACGGCTCCGCGATCGAGATGGTCAAGGACCTGATCACCGATCACGAAACGGCGGTACGCACAATGCGCAAGGCCGGCGTGAAGGCCGATGAGGCCGGCGACCTGGTCACCGCCGACATGCTGACCGCCCGCATGACCTTCCACGAGAAGGCCCTGTGGATGCTGCGTGCGATCATCACCCAGTAAACAGGCACCGCGCCACAAGGCGGGGGCCGTGTAGGCGCGGCTGCAAGCGCGGGTTTTCGGCCGAGAAAACAAGAAAGACGCCCCACGCGGAGCTTTTCCGCGCGGGGCGTCTTGTGCGGATATTGTGAAGAGCGGACCGGATCCGCAACGCGGCTGCGAAAGCGGGCGGCCGCGAAACACGAAAAAAGCGGGCTGTCGCCCGCATGCCACCGATCACCCCTTCGATGTCGCTGAAGCCGTCCTGTGCGATCAGTCCCTGCCGTTCTGGGCCTTTTCCGCCGCGTCGAGCCGGTTCAGCAGATCGAGGAAACGATCGGGAATGCCCTCGTCCTGAACCGACTGGTAGAGCCCGCGCAATTGCTCGGAAATCTGCAGTTGGGCAGCCTGGGTTCCGCCGTCCTCTGTCGTTTCGCGCGCTGCGGCGCTTTCGGGGGGGAGGGGGTTTTTCTTCTTGCCGCTCATGTTACACAGATCCGTGGTCCTAATTCTGAACACCGCAGTGCGATTACAAAAAACAATCGAACTGCGGAACCTTTTTAGCCCATGTTCGTTGGCATGCTGTCAAAGATAACACTTGCCTGCAATCGGGGAGTTTCTCATGTCGCTATCCACTCGGGTGGCCTCTCATCTGCCGTACCTGCGGCGCTACGCGCGGGCTGTAACCGGATCTCAGAGTTCAGGCGATGCCTATGTCGCGGCGGTGCTCGAAGCGCTGATCGCCGATGTCTCGGCTTTTCCTGAAACGTCCAGTGATCGTGTTTCGCTCTACAAACTCTTCTCGACCATCTTCGGTTCCACGCGGATCGACGTGCCGGAAGTCGACTCCCCCTTCGCATGGGAGCGCAAGGCGTCGGCAAATCTCCAGGCGATCCCGCCATTTGCCTGCCAGGCCTTCCTGCTGATTTCGGTGGAAGGGTTCTCCTCCTCACAAGTGGCGGAAATCCTGGGTGTCGAGGAAAGCCGTATCGGTGATCTTCTCACCGAGGCCGGGCGCGAACTGTCGCAGCGCATCGCCACGGAAATCATGATCATCGAGGATGAACCGCTCATCGCGATGGATCTCGAATACATTGTGGAGGAACTGGGGCACAAGGTCACGGGCGTCGCGCGCACCCACACCCAGGCGGTGGATCTGTTCCAGCGCACCGCGCCCAAGCTGATCCTCGCGGATATCCAGCTCGCCGACGGTTCCTCCGGTATCGACGCGGTGAACGACATCCTGAAGGAAAACTCGCTGCCGGTGATCTTCATCACCGCCTTTCCCGAGCGCCTGCTTACCGGTGAGCGCCCCGAGCCGACCTTCCTCATCACCAAGCCGTTCAATCCCGACATGGTGAAGGCGCTGATCAACCAGGCGCTGTTCTTCAACGAAAACGTCGGTGCGACCACCGCCTGAGGCGCCTCGTCCCGCCATGCGACCCACGAAAAAGCCGGCGCCGCGATTTCGTCGCGCGCCGGCTTTTGTCGCTCGTCCCGCCATTCGGCTGCACCCGCGCTGAGGCGGGGGGGCCGATGCGCGCGATCAGTGGTTGTTCAGCCAGTCGTCGATCTCGCGCTCGGCCGCATCTTCCGCCTTGCCGTAGCGCTCCTGGAGCTTGCCGGCCAGCTGCTTGCGGTTGCCGGCGATGACGTCGAGGTCGTCACCCGTCAGCTTGCCCCACTGGGTCTGAACCTTGCCCTTGACCTGTTCCCAGTTGCCTTCGACCTGATTCCAGTTCATCCGAATTTCCTTTCATGACACAGGGGCCGCGGACGGCCCCTAACGGGTTAAATCCGCGAGGGAAGTCCGGTCGCGGTTCCCCAATAGAACGTTCCCTTGGCGCGGTTGGTTCCCCCGTCCCGCCGCCGGTGGAACCCGGTACGCAAGCGTACCGAGGGCGCGCCTTCCCCTCAGCCTCGCCTTGCGGCAGGAACGTTCCCCGCGCTGCGGCGTTTTCTCGTGCATGGCAACGCAAGGTTCACTGATGCAATCCACTCAACCGCCGCGGCGTGGTGTCCGGCACACTGACTTCGAGGCGACGATCCGCACCGGCGCGCGCCTGTCGATGATCGTGCTCGGCTGCATCGTCACGGTGGCGGTGCTCGATCTCGCGCAAATGATCCTCGCGCCGATCGCTCTCGCCATCATCATCGGCCTGATGCTGGGGCCTCTGGCCGACCGCATCGAGTGGCTCGGCATTCCGCCGTGGATATCCGCGGCCGCCATCGTGGTGCTGTTCATCGCGCTCATCGCGGCCGCGATGACGGGTTTCGCCGTGCCGCTTTCCGACTGGCTCGATAAGCTTCCGGCCATGTGGCAGAAGCTGCAGTCGGGCCTCACCCACTGGCAGGGTGTCATCGCCTCCATCGCCGGGCTTGGCGAGAAGCTGCGCCATGCGCTCGGCCAGGAAGCGGCGATGCGCGTCAACGTCGAAGGCGAGAGCACGGTGGAAAGCGTCGCCTATCTGGCGCCCGCAATCGTCGCGCAGGTGCTGCTGTTTCTGGCGGGGCTCTATTTCTACATCGCCACGCGCAAGCGTTTCCGCCTGTCGGTGTTGTCGCTGTGTTTTTCGCGCCGGCTGCGCTGGCGTGTGGCGCATGCGTTTCGCGATATCGAAATGCTGGTGTCGCGTTATCTGCTGTCGATCACCGCGGTCAATATCGCGCTGGGCGTGGTGGTGTCGCTCGCCATGTGGGGGCTCGGCGTGCCCTCGCCGCTGCTTTGGGGGCTGCTCGCGGGTGTTCTGAACTACGTGATCTATATCGGCCCGGCGATCATGGCCTTCCTGCTTTTCGGCGTCGGCCTCGCGAGCTACCCCAGCCTGGTGGGCGCCCTCATCCCGCCCGGGGTCTATCTGCTCGTCAATCTCACAGAGGCGCAGTTCGTCACGCCGCACGTGCTCGGGCGTACCATGACGCTCAACCCCTTCGTGGTGTTCCTCTCCATCGCCTTCTGGATCTGGCTCTGGGGGCCGATCGGCGGCTTCATCGCCGTTCCCTGTCTGCTCATTGTCTACGCGATCATCAGCAACATCCTGCCGGTCGGAACCGGCGCGGGTGAACCAAAGCGCAAGGCCGTGCGTTAGCCTCAAAAGGGAAGGGAAATCCGATGAAACCGGAAGAACAGGAAAATGTGCCGGAACATCAGCTCGATCATCCCGTCAATGATCACGTGGGCGGCGCGGACGATGCCAGGGCCACCGCGCAGCAGATCGGTTCGGGAGAGATCGAGGCGGTTGCGGTCAGCGCCGCACCGCTGTGCGAACGCCGGCTGCGGCTGCGCGAGATGCGAGCCGAACTCGTTGCGCGGCGCGATGCCGGCCACGGTGATCTTCAGCCGTTGATCGACGAAATCGACCGCACTTTGGCACGCTTGCCCAAGGCATGATCCGCACCAACCGAAGGAGGATTCCATGGCTTCCAGACACGGTCCGTCCGTGAAGGACGCGGACACGTACGAAGCGTTGCGCGAGGAAGGCGCATCGAAGGAAAAGGCAGCGCGCATCGCCAATGCACGCGCCAACGGCGACAAGCCCTCCAGGCAGGGAGGCAGGTCGGCCCCTTACGAGAAATGGAACCGTGACGATCTCTACTATCGCGCCCGGGAGATCGGCATCGAGGGGCGTTCGCAGATGGACAAGTCGGAGTTGATCGACGCCTTGCGAAGCCATTGATTTTTTCTTCAAGGCGCACCGGAACCAAACGTGCGGAGGCGGGTTGACGAAGCACGACAGGCGTTCCTTCCCCCGAACGCCTGGACGTCAAGTGCACAACACCCACGCACGCGAAGGAGAGACTTGGCCCCCGACAAGTCTCTCCTTTTTTTGATTGGCCGCACGAAGCACAATCGGCGGGAAACGAATGAAGGCGCACGACGATCGCCTGACGATCGACGGCCTTTCGTCGGCCCCCTTCAGCGAGGCGCACGGGATGCAGACCGCCGAAACCCGCAGGAAATCGACACTGGTGCGCATCATCACCGCGCGTCTCAACCGGTCCTTTTTGCTGCTGCCCATGGTCGTCAGTCTGGCGGGACTGATATGCGCGATCCTGGTCATCGCCCTGGGGCATTATCTGGAAGACGCGGCGCGTCTCGTTTTTCCCGCTCCCGATATCCAGACCGTCCGCTCGGTTCTGTCGACGATCGCCGGTTCGGCACTCACCGTTCTGTCGCTGGTCTATTCGCTGACACTGGTCGTCTTCACGCTTGCCGCCGGCAACATCAGCCCGCGTCTTCTCACGCGCTTTGCCGAGGACAAGCTGATCCAGACGACGGCCGGCGTTCTCGCGGCGACCTTCTTCTATGCGGTGATCGTGCTGCAGCGCGCCGATACCATTCCGCCAGCCCTGTCCACCGGCGTTGCCGTCTTGTGGAGTATCGGGTCGATCAGCGTGCTCATCTTCTTCATCCACAAGGTGGCGACGCGGATCACCATCGATGAGGAGATCGGCCGTATCGGCGCGACGCTTGCCGATTATATTGACGAGATTCTGGAAGAGGCGGAAGAGGAGGGCAGCGGCTCGGAGGCGCGGGATATCGCCCGCTTCCGCCCGCACGGCGAACGCCGCCGGCTCATTGCCGCGCGCAGCGGCTATATCGAAGCGGTCGATCTGGGGGCGCTCGTGGGTACCGCCGCCAAGTACGATCTTTTCGTCGAGGTGGAGGCGACGCCGGGACAATTCATCGTCGAGGGCTGTGCGCTCGCGAACTATGTGGGCGAAGCCGACGAGGCGGCGAACACGGCGCTGCGCCGCGCTTTCCTGGTCGGGCGCCAGCGTACGCCGGAAGCGGATCTCGATTTCTCCATTCTGCTGATGGTCGAGATCGCGCAACGCGCGCTTTCGCCGGGCGTCAATGACAGCTTCACCGCGATCGCGGTGATCGACCATCTCTCCTCAGCCTTCGCACGCATTCTGCGCCGTCGCGCCCCCTCGCCGCTTGCCCGCGACGAGAAGGATCATCCGCGCGTCTGGCTGGAGACGGCCATGATCGACCAGCTTCTCAACAGCGCCTATCACCCGCTGCGGCGTGAATCCGCCGGAAACATCACGGTGATCCTGCGCCTTGTCGCGTCCCTGCATCGTCTCGCGCTGGTGAGCCGGCCGGAATATCGCGACTTTCTCTCCTATCACGTCCGCCTCATCGCCGAAGACATGGGGGCTGCCGGCGGCAACGCCGTCGACCGCGACGAGGTGCTGGAGGGCTGCGCCAAGGTCCTCGGCATTCTGGAAGAAAGTGACGCGGCCTGAGGCTTTCTTTGCGCCAGAGCGCTTTTCGATCAAACGAACCCGTTCGATCGAAAAGAACAGGCTCAAGACAGCTGGCTGGAGCCTATTCTTGTCGACCGGATCGATTAGACCCGGTCGGAACAGGCTCTAGTCGAGCTGTGCCACCCGGTCCGAAGGCGTTACCGCCTTGCAGATGGTGGTCGTGCCACGGCTCACGCAATCGCTCTTCGGCGCACCGTTCACCAGGCGCGAGCTCTCATCAAGCGCGATGCGGTCGCCCTTCTTGGCGGTGTTTGTGACGACCCGGCTCTGATCGATGGAAAGAACGGGTTCGGCGCGCGCGTCGCTTGCAAAATCGCCGGTCAGTCGCGAGGCGGTGACCGTGACGGTAAGCGCCAAGGCAAACGAGATGACGACGACGCCGATATGTGTCGAGATGCGTTCCATAACGAGTACCTCCGCCAGATAAATGCGCGGGAGTCCTCGCAGGTTCCAAAAAACTTGCCGGCCTGTAGGTATATGGTATCGGAAGACCGGTCTATACTTTGAACTGCAGATCGTGGAGCTTGCGGTAGAGCGCATCCTTTTGCATCAGGTCCGCGTGGCTCCCTTCCTCCGCGGCCCGGCCGTGATCCATCACCACGATCTTGTCGGCATTGCGCACGGTGGAAAGCCGGTGCGCGATGACGATGGTGGTGCGGTCCTGCATCAGCCGCTCCAGCGCCACCTGGATCTTGGATTCGGATTCCGCGTCAAGCGCGCTGGTCGCCTCGTCGAGCAGCAGGATCGGCGCGTCACGCAGCATGGCGCGGGCGATCGCGATGCGCTGGCGCTGGCCGCCGGAAAGCCGGCCGCCGTTCTCGCCGACCGGTTCGTCATAGCCGCTCGCCAGTTCCACGATGAACTCTTCGGCGTTGGCGTCGCGCGCGGCCTGGCGTACCTCCTCGTGCGTGGCGCCCGGCCGTCCGCGCAGGATATTCTCGTGTACCGATCCCTCGAAGAGGAAAGTGTCCTGGGTGACCAGCGCGATACTGCCGCGCAACGAGGCGACGGTGACGTCGCGGATGTCCTGATCATCGATCAGCACCCTGCCCGCACTGACATCGTAGAACCGCTCGATCAGCGCAAGCACGGTCGACTTGCCCGCTCCCGAGGCGCCGACAAGCGCCGTCGTCTTTCCGGCCTCCGCGACGAAGTCGAGCCCGTTCAATGCTTTCTGGTCGTGCGCGTAGCCGAAGTGGACATCATCGAAGCGGACCTCGCCGTGCGGCACGCTGAGCGGTTGCGCGCCGTCCTTCTCGTCGATTGTCAGATCCATGTCGAGTAGGTCGTACATGATCTTCACGCCGACCATGCCGTTTTCAAGCTGCACCTGCATGCGCGCCAGCCGCTTGGCCGGCTCGTAGGCCATCAGCAGCGCGGTCAGGAAGGCGAAGAAGGCGCCGGGGTCCGATCCCCGGTGAATGACCGAGAACCCGCCCCAGATGATCACGAGGCCCACCGAGATGCCGCCCAGCGTCTCCATCATCGGGCTCGTGCGCGCCCGCAGCAGCCCCATCCGGTTCGACTGCCGCTCCACGTCGTCGATCGCCTTGCGCATGCGCCCGCGCATGGAATCCTCAGCCGTGAACGCCTTCACGACGCGCGCGCCCAGCACCGATTCCTGCATGGTGGAAACGATCTGCGTCATGGAGACGAACTGCGCCTTGGCCACCTTGCGCGTTTTCTTGATCAGCGCGTTCACGCCGAGAACCGCCGGCCCGCCGACCAGCAGCGCCAGTGTCGCCATGCCCGGATCCATGTAGATGACGACGAAGAGCAGTCCGACAAGCGAAAGCAAGTCGCGCCCGAGCGACACCACGATCAGGTCGATGACGCTGCGCGCGGCCGAGGCGTTGTGCGACATGCGGGTGGACAGATCGCCGAGCACATGGCGGTCGAAGAAGTTCATTCCCTGGCCGAGGATGTGGTCGAACAGCCGGCGCTGGTTGATGGCAACGATGTTGTTGCCGATCCGCGTCATGATGACATTCTGGCCGTAGGTCGCCGCACCCTTCAGGAAATAGAGGCCCACCACCACGCCGGCGATGACGAAAATCATGCCCTCGCGCTTCTCGATGAAGATCTCGTTGATGATGTCGCGCATGATCCAGGCGCTGCCGGCCGTGGTCGCGGCGACGAGACCCATCAGCGCGAAGGCGACGGCGTATTGCCAGACATAGCGTCGCGCGTTTTCCGCAAGCAGCCGTCGGATCAGCGACAGCGAGCTTTCCGGATCCTTGAACAACCACTGGGCGAGAAGGCGAAGAAGGGGCACCGAGGCCTCACGGGGCATCTGTCAATGAACTGCGGGTCGACGCCGAAAGGTCCCGCAAGTGCGGGAGCGGCAGCGGAAATCCGCACGCGTATCGCCGGCCGGAGCGACCTTGGTGCTTTGGCCCGAACGCGGAGTGCTTAAGAGCATATTCCCGGACAACAATCAATCCGAGCCCGCATCCTGGCGCCTTCGGCGGGCACGCCCCGGATCTTTCGGACCTATCCGAAATTGAACGAGTTCGCCACGTCCAGAACCTGCGGCGCGAGTTCGGCGGTGACCCTCTCGGCCGTCCACTTCGGTGCGGAGACGGAGCACTGCACGGCCGCCACCGGAGTGCCGTCACGCGCCATGACAGGGGCGGCTACCGCGATCTCGTTGATGATGTTCTGCCCCACCGCCACCGCAAAACCCGCCCCCGCAGCCTCCTCGATCCTCTCCGCGATCCGGCCCCGGTCGAGTTCCGTCGCGTGGGTGTTGGCGGCAAGCGGCCATGTCTCGATGGCCTCGCGCCGGGCATCGGGGGCAAGACGCGAGATCATCGCGCGGCCGGCCGACGTCGTCAGCGCGGGCAGCCTGCGACCGACGATCATGCCGCCGAAACTGGTGAGCTGGGTCGGGATGCGAATGATGTAGACGATATCGGGGCCGTCGAGACGGGCGGCGTTGACGCGTTCGCCCAACGCGTGGCCGAGATCGATCAGCTTCGGCATCATCAGCCGCACCAGCGGGTCGGCCCAGGCGTAGGCGGCCGCCATTTCCAGGCATTTGAGCGAGGGGCGGAAGCGCCGCGTGATCGGATCCTTCAGCAGAAATCCCTCGCGAAAGAGCGTGTTCGTGAGCCTCTGGCAGGCGCTCTTGTCGAGGCCCGTCACCCGCACGATTTCGGCAAGGCTCATCTCCGGATTGGGTTGCCCGAAGGCATGGAGAATGGTCAGCCCCTTGGCGAGGGAGGCGACGAAAAGGGTGTCCTGCTTTTTTGAAGGCACTGAAAAAACTCACGAAATAGGCGAGGCCAAAAAATAGTCATCGGTGGTCCGAATTGGCGCGCTTAGCTGCTTGACTCGATGTGTATCAAACCAATACGGTAGAACACAATACGATGCAAAGTATCATAATATAATAAACTCGCATCGACGAAATGCCGCATCGAGGGAACCGCAGGGACCGATGTCGAAGACGCAGCCTGTTTCAAATGAGCTGGTGGATCTCTCCTTTTCCCGTCGCGGTGAAAGCGTGACGCATAAAGCGCACGCGCCGTTTCGTGCACAAGACGGCCTTCCCATCCTGCATCTTCCGGAGACCACCCATGACGATTGGTGTTGGCGGTTCCACCGCCGAAGCCGAATTCGCGCGCATGCGCGATCTGACGGCCGACGTTCCCGCGATCGGAGTGGAGGAGTGGCGCGCTCGCGTGGAACGCGCGCAAATGCTGATGCGCGAAAAGGGCATTTCCGCGCTCTATCTCGATAGCTCCGTCAATCTCTTCTATTTCACCGGCATCAACCTGAAGCGGACAGAGCGCCTGCACGGCGCCGTCATTCCCGCGGAAGGGCCGGTCACCTACCTGAGCCCCGTCTTCGAGGAGCCCAAGACCCGCACGCTCCTCAATTTCGGCGACGATATTCGCGGCTGGGAGGAACACGAGGACCCGACCGCGCTCGTCATCGAGACGATCGCCAGTCTCGGTTTTGAGGACGGCACGGTGGCGGTCGATCCCGAAACCCCGTTCTTCACCTTCGACGGCCTGCGCAAGGCGGGCAACCGCTACGATTTCGTCAACGGAACCGAGATCACCACGCCGTGCCGGGCCTGCAAGACAGCGGCCGAGATCGCGTTGTTGAAGCGCTCCAACGAGATCACCATCGAGGTTCACAAGGCGGCCGCCGCCATCCTGCGCGAGGGTATCACCACCACCGAGGTCGAGGACTTCGTGCAGGAGGCCTACACGCGCTTCGGCACCACGCGCCCGGCCGGCAAGCCGCTCATCATGTTCGGCGAGGCCACCGCCTATCCGCACGGCGTGCCCTATCCGCAGACGCTCAAGGACGGCGACATGGTGCTGATGGATCTCGGCACCTTCGTGAAGGGCTACCGCTCCGACATCACCCGCACCTATGTCTTCGGCGAGCCGAACGCCCGCCAGCGCGAGGTCTGGGATCTGGAGAAGCAGGCGCAGTCCGCCGGTTTCGCGGCAGCAACGCTCGGCGCGCCTTGCGAGAACGTCGACAAGGCGGCGCGCGCCGCCGTCGTGGGCGGCGGTTTCGGGCCGGACTACGCGCTGCCCGGCCTGCCGCACCGCACCGGCCACGGCATCGGCCTCGACGTTCACGAGGAAGTCTACATGGTCAGGGGCAACATGACGCCGCTGGCCGAGGGCATGTGCTTCTCGGTGGAGCCGACGATCTGCATCTACGGCGAATTCGGCATCCGGCTGGAGGACTGCGCCTACATGGCCGCCGACGGCGCTCACTGGTTCACCGAACCGGCGAAAAGCATCGACGATCCGTTCGCGCTCGACGTCTGAGCCACGCAACGCGTCCGGCCCGGCCGCCTGCCGGGCCCAGTTCCCAATTTCTATGGAGGCCGCCTTGGGCCAGCTTCTCTTCAGGAACTTTTCCATGCTTGATCCGGATCTCGACGCCCCCGTGGGCGGCCACGAGATCCTGATCGAGGACGACCGCATCCGCGAAGTCTCCGACAAGCCGATCAGGGCCGAGGGCGCCGACGTGATCGATTGCGGCGGCCGCACGCTGATGCCGGGCCTGATCGATTGCCACGTCCATGCGGTGCTGTGCGAGGTGGTGATCCCGAAGCTGGAGGCCATGCCGCTGACGCTGATGACGGCGCATGCCATGTCGCTCCTGCGCGGCATGATCGATCGCGGCTTCACCTCCGTTCGCGACACCGGCGGCGCCGACTGGGGCCTGCGTCAGGCCGTGGACGAGGGGTTGATCGCGGGCCCGCGCCTGTTCATCGCGGGCCGTGCCATCGGGCCGACCGGCGGGCATTCCGACAGCCGCCGGCGCACCGATATAGGCACCCGCTGCCCGTGCTGCGATGCGCTGGCGTTCTCCATGGCGGTGGCCGACGGCCAGTCCGGCGTGCGCAAGACCGTGCGCGAAGAGATGCGTCAGGGCTGCGACCACGTGAAGATCATGATGTCGGGCGGCGTCGCCTCGCCCTTCGATCCGCTCGACAGCCTTCAGTTCTCTGTTGGTGAAGTGAAGGCTGCGGTGGAGGAGGCGGAGGCCTTCGGCCGCTATGTCTGCGCCCACGCCTATTCGCCCGAGGCCATAACCCGGGCCGCCAATGCCGGTGTCCGCACCATCGAGCACGGCAACCTGATCGACGAGGCCTCGGCCAAGTTGATGGCGGACAAGGGCATGTTCCTCATCGCCAACCTCGTCGCCTACTACGCGATGAAGGAACGCGCCGCCGATTTCGGCATGACCGGCGACATGCTGGCCAAGAACGACGTCGTCATCGAGGGGGGCTTGCGTTCGCTGGAGATCTGCAAGCGCGCCGGCGTGCCGGTCGCCTATGGGTCCGATCTTCTGGGTCAGCTTCAGGTTGACCAGTCGCGCGAATTCGTCATCCGGTCAGAGGTGCTCTCTGCGATGGAGATCATCCGCTCCGCCACCACGATTGCCGCGAAGGTGCTGCGCAAGGAGGGCGAACTCGGCTGCCTGAAGCCCGGCGCCTTTGCCGATCTCCTCCTCATCGACGGTGATCCGACGAAGAACCTCGAGCTCTTCGGCGATCAGGGAAGGCACATGGCCGCGATCATGAAGGCCGGCCGCTTCCACAAGAACACGCTGCATTGAGCCGGGCCCGGGCCCTGACCGACATTCAAGAGACGGACTGCGCTATGACCGCCCAACAGGCTTTTCTCTTCCGCAACCTGCGTCTTCTCGATCCCGCCTTCGACGAGCCGCGCGGCGGCTATGAGGTGCTCGTCGAAGGCGAGCGCATCCGCGAGGTCTCCGACAGGCCGATCTCGTCCGACACCGCCACCGTGATCGATTGCGGCGGCAAGGTCTTGATGCCCGGCCTCATCGACTGCCACGTCCATTCCATGCACTCCGAAGTCTACATGCGCCGCATGGAGGACGTGCCGTTGACCCTGGCGGCCGCGCGTGGCGCGAAGCGGCTGAAGGGCATGCTCGATCGCGGCTTCACCACCGTGCGCGACACCGGCGGCACCGACTGGGGCATGAAGCAGGCGGTGGAAGCCGGTCTGATTGTCGGGCCGCGCCTGTTCATCGCCGGCCGCTCCATCGGCCCGACCGGCGGCCACAGCGATGGTCGCGCGCGCACCAACCAGGGCTTCGCCTGCCCGTGCTGCAACGGCCAGGCCTATCTGCGCGTCGTCGTCGACGGGCCGGACGAGGTCCGTACCGCCGTGCGCGAGCAGATGCGTCAGGGCGCGGACCAGGTGAAGATCATGGTGTCGGGCGGCGTCGCATCGCCCAACGATCCGCTCGACAGCCTGCAGTTCTCGCTGGAGGAGATCGAGACGGCGGTGGAGGAGGCGGAAGCCTTCGGCCGCTATGTCTGCGCCCATGCCTATTCGGCCGAAGCCATCACCCGCGCCGTCACCTCGGGCGTGCGCACCATCGAGCACGGCAACCTGATCGATGCGGCCGCCGCCAGGCTGATGGCCGAGAAGGGCGCCTATCTGGTCGCCAATCTCGTCGCCTATGTCGCCATGGGCGAGCGGGCGAAGGGCTACGGCATGCCCGATACCATGCTGGAAAAGAACGCCGTGGTGCTGGAGGGCGGCTACAAGTCGCTGGAGATCTGCAAGGAGGCCGGGGTCAAGGTCGGCTACGGCTCGGATCTGCTGGGCGATCTGATCGAGGATCAGAGCCGCGAATTCTCCATTCGCACCGAGGTTCAGGCCCCCATTGAGGTCATCCGCTCCGCAACCACCATCGCGGCCGAGGTCGTGCGAAGGCCGGGCCGGCTCGGCACCGTCGCGGCCGACGCCTGGGCCGATCTCATCGTGGTCGATGACGATCCGCTCAAGGACATCACGCTGCTCGAAGGCCAGGGCCGCCACCTTGCCGCCATCATGAAGGGCGGCTCGTTCCACAAGAACACACTGGGAGGTTCCGTGTGACGACGACCGCTCTCCCCCCTTCGACGCCCCTGCCGCGCCAGTCCTTCGATCGGCGGAAGCTCGGACGCTGGGCCCTGCTGGCCGTCTCCGCGCTCGCCTTCGTCTACATCCTGACGCCGCTGATCTTCGTCACCTGGCTCTCCTTCTATTCGCAGGAGATCCCCTCCTTCCCGCCCGAGGGCTATTCGCTCAAATGGTATGCGGGAGCGATCAGCAACGACCGCTTCATCGACGCGTTCATCCTGTCGGCGGAACTCGGTATCGTCTCCACGCTGATCGGGCTGGTGCTGGCGATCCCCGCCTCGCTCGGCCTGACGCGACTGAAATTCCGCGGCCGCGACGGGCTCGGCAACATGATGCTGATGCCGCTCATCGTGCCCGGCATCGTGCTGGGCATCGCGCTCTACATTTTTCACGTCGAGATCGAGATCAATACCGGCCTGCCGATCATCGGCTCGTTCTACGGCCTCGTGTGGGGTCACGTTCTGCTCGTCATTCCCTGGGCGGTGCGCCTCATCACGGCGAGCCTTGCCGGCTTTGACCGCACGCTTGAGGAAGCAGCCCAGAATCTGGGCGCCGACCGCTTCACGACGTTCCGCAGGGTGACGCTTCCCGGCATTCTGCCCGGCATTGTCGCCGGCGGCATGTTCGGCTTCGTCTCCTCCTTCGGCAATCTGGAAATGAGCCTCTTTCTGGTGGGGCCGGGCAGCAACACGCTTCCCATCGCTATCCTGCAGTACCTGCGCTGGAAGATCGATCCGACGATCGCCTCCATCTCCGTCCTGCAGATCCTCGTCATCGCGGTCGCGATGATCATCACCGACCGTTTCGTCAAACTCAGCCGGGTGGTTTAGATCGATGGCGCGCCTAGAACTTCAATCCGTCTCCAAGCGCTACGGCGAATTTCACGCGGCCCGCGAGGTCTCGCTCGATATCGCCGATGGCGAATTCCTGGTCCTGCTCGGGCCGTCGGGCTGCGGCAAGACGACGACGCTGCGCATGATCGCGGGCTTCATCGATCCCACCGAAGGCTCCGTCCATATCGGTGGTCGCGATGTCACCCGCCTGCCGCCGTGGAAGCGCAACGCGGGGCTGGTCTTCCAGAACTACGCGCTGTTCCCGCACATGAGCGTGGCGCAGAACGTCGCCTTCGGGCTGGAGATGCGCTCCACCCCGAAGAGCGAGATCCCGGGCCTCGTCAGCGAAGCGCTGCAACTCGTCCAGCTCGAGCATCTGGCGGACCGCCTGCCGCGCCAGATGTCGGGTGGCCAGCAGCAGCGCGTCGCGCTCGCCCGCGCGCTGGTGTTCCATCCCGACGTACTGCTCCTTGATGAACCGCTGTCGAACCTCGACGCCAAGCTGCGCCATGACGTGCGCGTGGAGATCCGTTCGCTGCAGCAGCGCCTCGGCCTCACCACGGTGATGGTCACCCACGACCAGGAAGAGGCGCTGACCATGGCCGACCGACTGGTCGTCATGAAGGATGGCCAGGTCCGCCAGGTCGGTTCCCAGCGCGATCTCTACGAGCATCCGGCCGACAGCTTCGTCGCCGATTTCGTCGGCCGCTCCTCCTTCATCCGCGGTCGCATGCACGGGACCACGCTGAAAAGCGCCGGCGGGCTGGAGATCGTCTGCGGCCGCGAGATCGTCGGCGATGCGGTCGTGGCGCTACGGCCGGAGCGCGTTCACCTGTCCAAACAGCCGCTTCAGGGTATGGAAAACGTCTTCCCCGGCCAGGTGACCTTCGTCTCCTACATGGGCAGCCTGATCGACGTTCACGTGAAGCTGTCGGAGGCTGATCAGGTCATCGCCCAGCTTCCCAATCACGAGGGGCACGAACTGCCCGACGTGGGCGAGGCCGTCCATGTCGGCTGGTCGTCCACAGCCTCCGTCTTTCCGGCTCAATAGATACGAAAACGAGAGGGGAGGACCGGCGGGCCGGACCGGTGCACCCCCCGCCGCGGCCCCCGCCACAAGCCGATGGGGGCGTTCACCTGCACCAGCCTTCAAGGCGCTAAGCCGACACAAGAGGGAATCGACACATGAGTGACAAGATCCGCAAGGCCGGCGGCATGGACCGCCGCCACGTGCTTCAGGCAATGGCCGGCGTCGCCGGCATGGCCGCTCTCGGCATGCCGACGGTGGCGCGTGCCGCCGGCACGATCGTCGTTGGCACCTGGGGCGGCGACTACGCGCGTCTGCTCAACAAGAACATCGAGAAGCCCTTCCTCATCTCCAAGGGATGGGAGGTCATCCAGGACCAGAAGGGCGATCCGGAACGCCGCGCCAAGATGATGGCCGAGCGCCGCCTGCCGCGCGGCTCCACCGATCTCCAGGCCCTCACCGGCCCCAACATGTATCAGGTCTACCAGCAGGGACTGACGCAGGCGCTCGACTACTCCAAGCTCCCGAACGCCAAGCACCTGCTGCCTTCGATGAAATACGAATACGGCGCGGGCCAGATCTATTCGGCGATGGTGCCGGTCTTCAATCCGGACAAGACCAAGACCCCGCCCAAGAGCTATGCGGACGCGCTCAACCCGGAACTCGGCGCCGCGCTTGGCTTCATCGACATCCAGTACCAGTACACCCTGCTGGCCGCGGCGCTGGCCGCCGGCGGGTCGCAGACCGATCTGGAACCGGGCAAGAAGCTGCTGCTGGAATGCCGCAAGGCCGGCGCGCGCATCTATCCGACCAATGAATCGTTCGCGCAGGGGCTGAAGAGCGAAGAGATCACCGCAGGCATCATGTGGAAGGCACGCACCGTGCAGTGGCAGAATGCGGGCATCAACGTCGCCTCCAATGCTCCCGCCGAAGGCGGCCTGTCCTATGTGACCGGCTTTGCGATCCCGAAGAACGCGCGCAACGTGGATGGCGCCCACGCCTATATCAACGCGATGATGGAGCCTGCCGCACAGGAGGCCTTCGCGCACGACATGGGCTACAACCCGACCGTCGACAATGCCGAGATTCCGGCAGAGCTCAACAAGCGCATCGGCTTCTCCAAGTCGGAGATCGACAAGCTCATCACGCCCGATTTCGGCTTCATCCTGGAGCACGACATGGAAATGAAGGAATGGTGGGACAAGGAGTTCAAGGCCTGACGGGATCGCATCCCGACACTTGCTCCATTCTCCCCATCGGCATCACCCGGCGAAGTCCGGGTGATCCATGGCCGACTGCCAAGCATGCCAAGGGCTGAGCGGATCCCCCGGACTTTGCCGGGGGATGACGGCGGAAAGGGCGGAGCGTCAAAGGCTTCTCCTGCCCGCTCCTTCGCTTTTCCCCTCATGCACGTAACCCGCTTTTCTGCGTTTCGGAGACCTGAGCGATGACAGCCGCCGCGGCCAATCCCGCCACCCGCTCCCGCCCGGTTCTGATCAGCGCGTCATCGCTGATCGGGCCGGCGACGATCATCGTCGCCTTCGGCGTCATCGCGCCGATGCTCATTCTGCTGCGCTACAGCTTCAATCGCTACGACCCGCGCATGCTGATGATCGAGGCGTTCTCGCCCGAGAACTACCTGAAGTTCTTCTCCGATCCCTTCTATCTCCAGATCTTCTGGACGACGCTGCGTATCTCGCTGCTGTGTACGCTCATCTGTCTGGTGCTGGGTTTTCCGCTCGCCTATGTGCTGGCGCGCACGCGGGTGCGTTACAAGAACCTGCTGATCATCGGCGTCGTCATCCCGCTCTTTGTCGGCAACGCCGTGCGCGCGGCCGGCTGGATGACGCTGTTCGGCAGCCGGGGCTTTCTGAGCGTCATGCTGATGAAGCTCGGCATCACGAACGCGCCGACCGAAATCATGTTCACCGAGACCGCGGTCATTGTCGGCATCATCGCGGTGAACCTGCCCTACATGGTGCTGACGCTGCAAAGCGTGCTTGAGGGCATCGACCGCAATCTGGAGGAAGCTGCCTTCTCACTGGGCGCCGGCCCGTTGACGATGGCGCGCCGCGTGCTGTGGCCGATGGCGCTTCCCGGCATCGCCGCCGGTGTGATCCTGACCTTCATCCTGGCGATGAACGCCTACGCGACGCCGGTCCTGCTCGGCGGTCCCGACTTCCACATGATGGCGCCGCTGGTCTATTCGCAGTTCCAGCTCAACAACTGGCCGTTCGCCGCCGCCGTCGCCTTCATCCTGACGGTGACGACGCTGGCACTCACCGTCGCCGCCGGCCTCGCCACGCGGCAGCGCTTCCGGGGGTAGGGCGGAGACGCCCGGCGTCTTGGCCGCTTGCTCCCGACGAATACGGGAATTCAGGGCCGGGGGGCCGCCACGCACGCATCCATCAGCCGCGTCAGCTCCGCACCGTCGAAGCTGCCGCGCCGGCCAATGGCGACAAGCGAGCTCACCGCCGGCGGGGTCTCCTTCTCGCGCGTGGTACGCGCGCGCTTTCCCACCAGATGGAACACCAGCCGCTCGCCCGCGCTCTCGGCGCGGAAGATGCCCTTGGCCCGCATCAGGCTTGCGGGCAACGCGCGAAGGCTCGCGCGCAACCGATCCGCATCCACTGGCTGCGCGCTCTGCCAGCTCCACGCCTCGAATTCGTCGGCGTGATCGTGGTGGTGATGCTCGTGCGTGCAGTGGAGATCGGTGCAGTGATCATGATCGTGATGATGCTCGTGCCCGTGATGCGGCTCTGTCCGCGCGCCCATATGCGCACCGAAAAGCACCTCGCGCGGAATTTCCGCAAACCGTGTGCGGATGAGCCGAAGCGCCGGTAGCGGGCCCTTCAGCGTCTGTTCGACAGCGGCGAGCTGTGTTTCGCTCGCGGCATCTACCTTGTTGAGAAGCACCACGTCGGACCCCGTCACCTGCTCGATGGCAAGTTCGGTCGCCGCGAAATCCAGATCAGCAAAGCCCTCGCCGTCGACGAGGCAGAAGATGCCGTCGAGTACGGCGCGGCCCTTGAGTTCCGGCGCCTCCAGCGTGTCGGCGATGGGCAACGGTCGCGAGACGCCGCTCGCCTCGATCAGGATGCGCTCCGGCGCCGGGTCGCGCGCCAGAAGCCCGTCGATCGCCTCGACCAGATCCGACTGGATCGAGCAGCACACGCAGCCGTTCGACAGCGACACCTGATCTGCGGCGCTTTCCACCACCAGATCGGCATCGATGTTGATGGCGCCGAAATCGTTGACCAGCACGCCGTAGCGCACGCCTTGCGGGTCATCGAGGATGCGCTTCAGCAGCGTCGTTTTCCCCGCGCCCAGAAAACCGGTCAGGATGGTGACGGGAACGGGCGATGTCGATCGGGTCATGAGGTCTCCGGGAGGGGCTTGCGGGGAGGCATCTGGCGGGAGGCGCGCATCGCACCTGATCGCATGAATTCTATACGACTTTTCCGGTGTTCCAAGTCCGGCGCCCCTTTGGCCTCCTGGCCGACGCATGGCTTCTTCCGCCTGCGCGCACCGGGGCAGGGCGTTTCCGGCGTCACGCGGCCGGGTGCGGTGCGCAGGGGGGAAGGACACAGGACAGACGGTCCGGCAACTCGCTGGGGCCACCGGCATGGCTGATCGAGAGCGCACCGTCCGGCAGCCGTTCCAGAGCGAGATCGCGATAGTCCGTTATCGCCGGGTGCCGGATCTCCATCGGCCGGTGGTGCGTCGCTGTGACGACCAGAACCTGGGCTCCGGAACTCGCCGCGGCGGCGATTCCGGCCGGGGAGTCTTCGATCACCAGGCACCTGTGCGCGAGCGTCCCGAGCCTTTCGGCCGCGTGCATGAAACCATCGGGGGCCGGTTTGCTGCGCTTCACGTCCTCGGCTGAAATCAGTAACGGCGGGAGGGGCAATCCGGCGGCCTTGATCCGGCGCAGCGCCAGCACTCGGGGCGCGGAGGTCACGATGCCCCACTTGTCGTGCGGCAGCATGGCGAGAAAGGCGGCGGCGCCGGCGATTGGCTCGATCCCGTCGACATCCTCGATCTCGGCTTTCGTGATTTCGGCGGCTTCGTTCTGCGGATCGATGCCCGCAAGGCCGAGCCGCCGGATCGTCTCCACCGCCTGAACGCCGTGTATCGTCGGCAAGAAGGCGTCGACGTCGATGCCGCGGCGCTCCGCCCATGTGCGCCATACGCGCTCGGCCGCCTTGATGGAATTCAGGATCGTTCCGTCCATATCCAGCAGCACGGCATCGATCGCGCGCGTATGCGAAGGCATCCGCATCTGGTCTCTTCCCTCTTTCAGGCTCGGCCGAAACAACGCCGATCCTAACGAGAGCCGCGCAAATTGGATAGCTGGCAGACACTTTGGGACGTCGGATCAAGGATCGTCGGCCCGCCTACGCTGCGGCAGCGAGGCGAAGGCGGGCCGGGAGCATGTCGGTCACAGACCGCCGAAATGGAAAGCCTTTGTTTCGAGATATTCCTCAATGCCTTCCTGCGCGCCTTCGCGGCCAAGGCCCGAGGACTTGACCCCGCCGAACGGCGAGACCTCGTGGCTGACGACGCCGGTGTTCAGCCCGACAAGGCCGAATTCCAGCGCCTCGCCGAAGCGGAAGGCACGAGCCATGTCGCGGGTGAAGAAATAGGCGGCGAGCCCGAAGGGCGTGCCATTGGCGATCTCCAGCGCCTCTTCCTCGGTCTCAAACCGGAAGATCGGTGCCACCGGCCCGAAGGTCTCCTCGCCCGCAAGTCGCATGTCCGTGGTCGCGCCCGTCAGCACCACCGGATCGGCGAATTGCGCTGCCAGCTGACGCGGCCTGGTCACGCGGGTCGCACCCTTTTCCAGCGCATCCGCCACATGGGCCGAAATCTTGGCGATCGCCGCCGGGTTGATCATCGGGCCGATCTGGGTTCCCGCTTCCATGCCGTCTGCGACCTGCAAGGCGTCCACCCGCTCCGCGAGCGCCGCCACGAAGGCGTCGTGGATGCCCGACTGGACCAGCAGCCGGTTGGCGCACACGCAGGTCTGCCCGCCATTGCGGAACTTGGAAACCATCGCGCCCTCCACCGCCGCATCGAGATCGGCGTCGTCGAAAACCACGAAGGGCGCGTTGCCGCCCAGTTCCAGCGACAGCTTCTTGAGCGTCGGCGCGCATTGTTCGGCCAGCAGGGCGCCGATCCGCGTCGAGCCGGTGAAGGAGAGCTTGCGCACGACCGGCGAGCCGGTCAGCGTCGCGCCGATCTCCTCCGGCCGGCCCGTCACGATGTTGAGGACGCCCTTGGGGATGCCGGCCCGCTCGGCGAGCACGCCCAGCGCCAGCGCCGAATAGGGGGTGAAGTCGGAGGGCTTGATCACCATGGTGCAGCCGGCGGCGAGCCCCGGCGCCACCTTGCGGGTGATCATGGCGTTGGGAAAGTTCCACGGCGTGATGATCGCGCACACGCCCACGGGTTCCTTCATCGCGAAGATCTTCTTGCCCGCGACCGGCGAGGGAATGATGTGGCCGTTGATCCGCCGCGCCTCTTCCGCAAACCAGCGCACGAAGGAGGCGCCGTAGAGGATCTCCCCCTTCGCCTCCGCCAGCGGCTTGCCCTGTTCGGCGGTGAGGATCTGCGCGAGATCGTCGGCGTTGTCGAGCATGAGCTGATACCAGCGCATCAGCAAATCGGCGCGATCCGCATGGGTGCGCGCCTTCCAGGCCTTCATCGCCTCGGCGGCGGCAGCGATGGCGCATTCCGTCTCAGCCGCCGTAATGTCCGGCATGGTCCCCATGACCGCACCGCTGGCCGGGTTGATGACGTCCATGTCGGCGCGCGCGATCCATGCGCCATCGATCAGCGCGGACTGGCGGAAAAGATCCGGATCCTTGAGCTGCATGTCAGTCTCCCAGTTCGGCGACGATGGCCGCGGTGATTTCGTTGGTGGAGTGGGACCCGGGGCGGATGCCGATACCCTTCGCGGTTGTCGTCTCGATGGCCTTGAGCACGGCAGCCGCGGCTTGGCTCTCGCCCAGATGCTCCAGCATCATTGCTCCCGACCAGATGGCGGCGATGGGGTTGGCGATGTCCTTGCCGGCGATGTCGGGGGCCGATCCGTGTACCGGCTCGAACATCGAAGGCCCCAAGCGGTCAGGGCCGATATTGGCGGAGGCCGCAAACCCCAGCCCGCCCTGGATGGCGGCGCCGAGATCGGTCAGGATGTCGCCGAAGAGGTTCGATGCGACCACCACGTCGAGCTCATCGGGGGCCATCACCATCTTTGCCGCCATGGCGTCGATATGCATGTGGGCGACCGTCACGTCCGGATACTCGCGGGCCAGTTCGCGGGTGATCTCGTCCCAGAAGACCATCGAGTATTTCTGCGCGTTGGATTTGGTGACCGAGGTCAGGTGCTTGCGTCGGCCCCGCGCCTGCTCGAAGGCGAAGCGCAGGATGCGCTCGATGCCGCGGCGGGTGAAGACGGACGTCTCGACCGCGACCTCATTGTCCTGGCCCTGGTGAACGCGTCCGCCGGCGCCGGAATACTCGCCTTCGGTGTTCTCGCGAATGCACAGGATATCGAAGCCTTGCGACTTCAGCGGCCCCTCGACACCGGGAAGCAGCCGGTGCGGCCGGATATTGGCGTAGAGATTGAAGGCCTTGCGGATCGGCAGAAGCAGCCCGTGCAGCGAGACCGCGTCCGGCACGCTCGCCGGCCAGCCGACCGCGCCCAGATAGATCGCGTCGAAATTCCGAAGCGTTTCGATGCCCTCCTCGGGCATCATCGCGCCGTGCTTCAGATAGTATTCGCACGACCAGGGAAAGGTTTCGCATGCCAGCGCGAAGCCGAACCGGTTTGCGGTCGCATTGAGGACCTGCATCGTGGCATCGGTCACGTCCACGCCGATGCCGTCGCCGGGGATGAGGGCCAGCTTATGGGTCTTCATGAACATTCCTTGTGAGATCAGAGGTCGATCAGGACCGACTTCGTTCGCCGGTTGGCGTTGTAGGCCTCCCTGCCGAGGTCCTTGCCAAGGCCGCTCGACTTCCAGCCGCCGGTGGGCAGTATGTGATCGCGCGAGCGCCCGTAGCGGTTGACCCAGACGGTTCCCGCCTCGAACGCCCTGGCAAGGCGAAGCGCGCGGGAAAGATCGCGGGTGAACAGGCCGGAACACAAGCCGTAAGTCGGATGATTGGCGAGCGCCATCGCCTCTTCTTCCGTCTCGAAGGTCTGGAAAGTGGCGACGGGTCCGAAGATCTCTTCCCGGATGGCCGGGTTCTCCGCGTCCGCGCCGGCGATGAGGGTCGGCCGGTAGAAGCTGCCCGGCCGCGCAAAGCGCTCCCCGCCGCACAGGATCTCCGCGCCCTTGTCCGTCGCGGCCCGAACGATGCCGTCGATGCGGGCGAGCTGGTTTTCCGAAATGATCGGCGAGAAGCCGGCCTCCTCTTCCCAGGTCGCGCGCGGCTGGTGGCGGGCGAACCGCTCGATCAACCTGGCGGCAAGGTCCTCGGCAATCTCGCGCGCGACAATGAGCCGGGAACCTGCCACGCAGACCTGACCGGCATTCGCCGTGATGCCTCGGTCGATGCAGTCGGCGGCGAGATCCAGATCGGCATCGGCGAAAACGACAACAGGGCTCTTGCCGCCCAGTTCCAGCGTCATCGGCTTGATACCGGTGCGCGCGATATTCTCCATGATCTGCCCGCCCGCACGGGTGGAGCCGGTGAAGGATATCTTGGCGATATCCGGATGTCCGGTGATCGCCGATCCGGTGACCGGCCCGTCCCCCAAAACCACGTTGACGAGCCCGGCGGGAAGGCCCGCGCGGACGGCAAGCTCGGCCATGTAGAGCGTGGAATAGGGCGTCATCTCCGAGGGCTTCAGAACCACGGCGTTGCCGGCGGCAAGGGCGGGACCGAGCTTCCATGCGGCCATGGAGACGGGAAAGTTCCACGGCGTGATCGCGCCGATCACGCCATAGGGTTCGCTGGCGATGCACCCGAACTGATGCGCGGCGACGGGAACGAGATCGCCGCCTTCCTTATCCGCGAATTCGGCAAAGAAGCGGATCTGTTCCGCGGAGATCGCGATGTCTCCGGCCTTGGCCTGGGCGACGGGGCGGGCGGAACAGACCGCTTCCAGCTGGGCGAGGCGGACGGCCTCCTGCTCGATCAGGTCGGCCCATCGGCAAAGCGCGCGCAGGCGCTCGCGCGGCGCCGCCTGCCCCCACCCGGAAGTCTTCAACGCGGTTCGCGCGCTCTGCACGGCGCGATCGACCATCGCGGCGTCGGCGCGCGGAATCGGCTGGAGGGCATCGCCGCTTGAAGGCGCGGTGACCGGGATCTCTAGCTCACCCTCCACATACTGGCCACCGATATGGTGGCGGGCGGGAACGGACAGGCTGGACGGATTGAAAGCGAGCGTCATGGGGCTTCTCACATGATGGAGCCGCAGCGTCGCAGACGGGGGGCGGCGCATGATGCCGAAACGAGGAGATCGGCGGCATATTCGACTGGTCGGTAGATCGGGGCGAAGCAAAAGATTCGGCCCGCCCGAAGCCCCGCGTCAGATATCGGGATCCGCTTGCAGAAACGCGGATACGGGAACGGGCCGGACGGGAGGCTGTGCGCGCAGTCGCCCGGTCTCGCACGGCGCGCGGCGGGTTTCATCGGCGACGATTTCCGCCCCCGCAAGCTGGCAATAGCGCCCCTGACAACGTCCCATGCCGACGCGGGCGAGAGCTTTGAGCCGGTTTGCCTCCGGCCCGGCCAGCGCGAGCGCGGAGCGGGCATCCGCCACCGTAACGCCTTCGCAGCGGCAAAGCATGGTTTCCCCGGGCAGGTTGCGCACCATATCGGCGGGCCATGGAAAAGCCCTCGCCACGCCTTTGGCAAACCACGCCATCCGCGCCAGCTGGCGCAGATCCTTTCCGGGGTTCGGGGCAGGCAGGGACATGTCGCGAAGGCAGGCAGTCGCGGCAAGCCGTCCGGCGATCTCGGCCCCATCGGCGCCGAGCAGGCGCAGGCCGTCGCCGGCAAGATAGAGCCCGTCGCCGGCGCGGCCCATGGCGTCCGTGACCGGGAGCCATTGATGCCAGATGGGCGACCATTCGAACCGCGCCCCCGCCAGATCCGCAAGATGGGTCTCGGCGCGCAAATGCCAGCCAAGCGCGACCGCATCGCAAGAACTCACCCGCGCACGGCCCGCCGCGTCGCGCCAGTGCAGCGCGGTGGGGCCGTCGGCGTCGGCCTCGATCCGTTCCAGCGTCGCGCCGGGATGATAGAGCCGTCCCAACCCCGCGCGCACGGCGAGCCCGCGCAGCGTCACGCGCGGGCGCGCGAGCGCCATTTGTGCGCCGCCTGCGGCCTGCGAGGATAGCGGCGCGGTATCGAGCACAGCGGCGACATTCGCCCCGGCCTTGCGCAACTGATGCGCGACGAGGGTCAGCAGCGGGCCGGATCCGGCCAGAACGAGTTCGCGGCCCAGCGCCACCCCTTGCGCCTTAAGCGCGATCTGCATGGCGCCGAGACTGTAGACGCCCGGCGCCTGCCACCCCGGCACTGGAGCGAGCCGGTCACTCGCACCCGTGGCAAGGATCAGCCGGTCATACGCGATCCGGCGAACCGTGCCCTCCTGCACGATATGGGCGACACCATCGGAGAGCGCGAAAACGGTTGCGCGAGGGTGATGATCCACCTGTCCGTCGCGCACGAGCCCGTCGAAGGTCCGGTGCAGTGCCGCGGCCTTGTCGGCTTCCGAGCCGTAGAGGGCGCGCGGGGGGCGGGTGAAGCCGGGAGGCGGCCTGCGGTAGATCTGCCCGCCTGCGCGCTCGCCTTCATCCACGATCTGCGGACGCAGACCCACCGCCACGAGCGTTTCGGCGGCGCGGATGCCGGCCGGCCCCGCGCCTATGATCAGCATGCGGGTCATGATGGCCTCTCCGCCCCGGTATCTGGCCAGCTATCCGGCGCGCGGGAACGTAGGCGCATCCCCTCACGCACGGGGGTCCGGCATGCCTGAAGACGGACGCCATCCTCCTGCCAGACCCAGCAATCCTGACAGGCGCCCATCAGACAGAAGCCCGCGCGGCGCTCGGGTCCGAATTCGGCCTTGCGTAGGCTACGGCGCGCGGTGAGGAGCGCCGTCAGCACGGTATCGCCCTCAAGCGCGCCCACCGTCTCGCCGTCGAAGCTCAGGGTGAGGCGCGGGCGCGTTTCCGTCTCCGCCACGCGGACGAACCGGCCCGCCGCCGGTCTCACTCCGCCACCTCGCACAGGAAGGCCGGCCGGGGAAGTTCGGGAAATCGCTCGCAGGTCTCAGTGAAGGCCTGATCGACGCCCTGCACCCCCGCCCGGCCTTTCATGCGCCGGAAGATCTCCGTCTTGGCGAAGAAGCGCCAGTGGATCGGCAGGTCCGCAAGGATCTCGGTCAACCTGTCATAGGCCGCCGCCGTCCACTGCGCTTCGTAGCCGTCGCGCTCGGGGCCGAAATGGAAGTGGCCCTTCGGCACGGCGGCCGCAGCGCGGCATCGGCGCGTTTCCTCCTCGTCCACCCGGCCCTCGCGCAGCACCACGCCATAGTCGTCGCGGGCGGCGCGCTCGGAGACGTAACGCCGGGCCACGTCCTGTGCCACGCGCCAGGGCTGGCGTTCCATCGGGTTGCCGCGCCCGCCGCCACCTGCGGAGCGGATCTCGAGGATATCCCCGGGCTGCAACACGGCCGTGTCGATATTGCCGAGCCGCCGTTCACCGTCTCCGCCCGGATTGACGACCATGTCGGAGAGCCCCGCCGCGCGTCCGCCCAGAATGCCCCAGGGGCGGAAGAAGGAGCGGTCGCGATTGCGCGCCGTGATGCGCGTATCGGGTGAAAAGACCTTGAAGGCCATTTCGGTCGCAAGCCCGCCGCGCCAGCGGCCGGCGCCGCCGGTGTCGCGCGCCAGTCCGTATTTGACGAACTCCACCGGCACCTCGGTCTCGGTGATCTCGATAGGCGTGTTCTTCAGGTAGGCGGCATCGGCGCCCGACCCGTTGGTGCCGTCGCGGTGGGGCATGCCGCCGCCGCCACCGACCACCGGATTGACCGCGGCGATGACCAGCTTCTGGCTGCGTTCGTCGCGGGTCATCACGTTGACGATGCAATTGTTGCCGGCCGGCGCCGCCGGCATCTTGTCCGGCAGGGCCTGGGCGAAGGCGCCGAAGATCACCGAGCGCAGCCGTGCGCACACGAGCGAACGCATGCCCACGGCGGCCGGGGCCACCGGGTTCAGCACGGTTCCTTGCGGCGCGATGCAGGTGAAGGGCCGCGTGAGACCGGTGTTGAGCAGGATGTGCGGGTTGAGCGTGGAGAGAACGTAATAGACGCCGACGAGCAGCATCGTGTGGCGCGGATCGCCACCCGAAGGCACGTTCAGCGAACTGGCCAACTGCGGGTCGGAACCGGTGAAATCCAGAACCGCCTCGTCCCCGCGGATGCGCAAGGTCAGCTTCAACCGGCACGGATTGGCGTTGTCGCTGTCCTCGTCGGCATAATCGGCGAAGACGTAGTCGCCGTCGGGAACTGCCCGCAGGATGTCGCGCGCCTGCGCCTCCGCCTGCTCCATCAGCGCGTCGACACCCGTCAGGAACCCTCGCTTGCCGAAGCGCTCGAGCATCGCGTGGACCTTGCGCTCGCCCGTGTTCAGCGCGCCCACGAGCGCCTTGATGTCGCCGATGTTGAGCGCGGGCTTGCGTACGTTCGTTTCCATGATCCGCAGGATCTGGTCGTCGAACACGCCCTCGCGCACCAGCTTCATGGGCGGAAAACGTATGCCTTCCTGATGGATCTCGGTCAGCGACCGCGACAGCGAGGCGGGCACCGCCCCGCCCATGTCGGTGTTGTGGATGTGGCCGCCGGTCCAGGCGACGATGTCGTCGCCGGCAAAGACGGGTTTCCACAAATGGGTGTCGGGCGCGTGGGTGGCCACATGGCCCGAATAGGGATCGTTGGTGAAGGCCACATCGCCCGGGCGGTAGTCGTCCACCATGGCGATCGCCCGGCCATAGGTCAGGCCCGGATACCAGGTCGCGCCGAGTTCCATCGGTACCGCGAAGGTATCTCCCCGGCGGTCCATCAGCATGACCGTGAAGTCCTGCGTCTCCTTGACGAAGGCGGAATGGGCCGTGCGGTGCAGGGTGTGGGCCATGTTCTCGGCCGCCGCGCGCGCATGGTTGGCGAGCACCTGAAGGGTCATCCGGTCGTACATGGGCCTACTCCGCGATCGTCAGGTGGATGTTGAGGTGAGGATCGACCCGCGCCGACGTGTTTTCGGGGATGGCGAAGGTCGTGTCCTCCTGGACGACGACCGCCGGTCCTTCGAATTGCGCACCGCTGGTCAGCCCGGCGCGTTCGTAGAGCGCAACCTCCGCAAGACCTTGCCGGTAGACCGGCACCATGCGGTCGGGCGCGGCGGGAGCGGAGACCGCATCCACCGTCGGAAAGACAGGCTTGGGCCCGGACCCGATGGCGGAGAGCCGCAGGTTCACGATCTCGATCCGGCCATCGGGATCGTTGAAGTCGTAGATCCGTTGATGGGTTTCGTGGAACGCATCGGCGATCCTTTCCGGGTGCTCGAGCCAGGCCGGCTCCAGCGCCACCTCGATCTCGTAGCTCTGGCCGGCATAGCGCATGTCCGCCGAAAGCCTGAGATCGGCGGCCCCCTCGTGGCCCTGGGCGGCGAGCCAGTCCCTGCCCTCGGCGCAGAGCGAACGGAAATCCTCCCTGAGGCGGCCCAGCTCGGGGCCATGAAGATCGGCATAGACGGTGCGGATGAAATCGCCGCGCAGATCCGCCACGAGACCGCCGAGGGCGGAAACCACGCCAGGGCGGCGCGGCGCGATGACCCGGCTCATGCCGAGCTCGCGGGCGAGGAAGGCCCCCAGCATCGGCCCGCCACCGCCGAACGGCATCAGCGCGAAGTCGCGCAGGTCCACACCGGCACGCGAGGACAACTTCTCCACCTCCACGAACATTTCGGAGATGGCGATGTCGAGGATCGCCTGGGCCGTTTCCTCAAGGCCACGACCGAGTTGCTCCGCGAGCACGCCGACAGCCTTGCGGGCGAGGGCCACATCCATGCGCAGCTGCCCGTAGGCCATGGCCGAATGGCCGAGCCAGCCGCACACGGCCATGGCGTCGGTCACCGTCGCACGTGTGCCGCCGCGCCCGTAGCACGCGGGCCCGGGCAGCGAGCCGGCGCTCTCTGGCCCCACCCGCAACACGCCCTGGCCATCCACCGTGGCCACCGAGCCACCGCCGATGCCGATGGAGCTGACGGAGACGGAGGGAATGTGCAACGGAAATTCGCCGATCAGCTCATCCGTTCCGAACTGCACCGCGCCGTCGACGATCAGCGCGAAGTCCGCCGAGGTGCCGCCGATGTCGAGGGTGAGGACCTTCGCCTCACCTGCCTGCCGGGCGAGCCAGGCCGCGCCGATGACGCCGGACGCGGTGCCCGACAACAGCATGGAGACGCAATCGCGCCGCCCCTGGCCCGCGCTCATCAACCCGCCATTGGATTTCGTCAGCATCGCCTGGGCGGGTACGCCGCGCACCTCGAGCCGGCTTTCCAGCGCTTCCAGATAGCCGGAGACGCGCGGATGGACGTAGCCGTTCAGGATCGCGGTTGACCAGCGCTCGTATTCGCGAATGACGGGCCAGACCTCCGCTGAGGTGAACACGAACAGATCCGGTGCCTGCGCCTCGATTGCCGCCTTGACGGCCGCCTCCTGCGCGCCGTCGCGCCAGCTGTGCAGCAGGGCGACGATGATGCCCTGCACGCCGGCCGCTCTCGCCCCCGTGACGGCATTGGCGATGGCCCCGGCCTCCGGCGCCAGGCTTTCGCTGCCATCGGCATGCAGGCGTGCGGGAATACCGAAGATGCAGTCGCGGGTGATCAGCGGCTCCGGGCGGTGGCAGAACAGGGAATACATGTCCGGCATGCGCAGCCGCGCCAGCTCGATCACGTCCTCGAACCCGGCATTGGTGATCAGCGCCATCCGCGCGCCCTTGCGCTGCAGGATCGTGTTGATGCCCACCGTGGTGCCGTGCACGAAGCGGCTCACCGTTTCCGGTGCGAGACCTTCCTGCTCGGCCAGAAGATCGAGCCCGGTCACGAGTTCCGCCCCCGGATTGTCCGGGGTGGTCAACACCTTCAGCGAGGCGATCCGGCCCGAGCGGGTCTCAAGGGCACAGAAATCCATGAAGGTGCCCCCGATGTCGACACCGATCTTCCAGTCGGCCGCCGGGCCGCCCTGGGACATGCTGCGGGGAGCGCTGGCATCCATGTGGATCCGTCCTTTCTGGTTCGTTGCCCGCAAGCAACCAGAAAGGACGTGGAGCGTCCAAGACGCATCCCGGCGGATTGCATAAGTCCGGCTTATGCCAGGTCGGCGCAACTGGCGCGGATGTGGTCGCTCAGGATTTCTTCCGCCCGTGACAATGCCTTGCCCTTCAGCGTCAGCAGCGACAGCGGCACGCTCGGACTGCCGGCGAGGTCCGCCCTTCGGATGCCGGGATATTGCGCCCATGGCGAAAGCGCATCGACCACGGCGATGCCGAGCCCGGCCTGAACGAAGCCCACCGCGGCGATGGACGAGTCGATTTCGATATCGGGCCGGAAACCCGAGCCTTGCGCGCGGGCCGCTGCCTCCAGTTCTTCATGGGGGCGGGTCAGGTTGCGGTAGGATATAACCACCTCGTCAACGAGATCGGCAAAGGAGAGCGATGCGGCGGCGGCACGCGGATGGCTCTCGGGCAACAGGCAGCAGAAGGCGGTCGCGGCCAGTCTCTCCACGCCGATATCCGGCGGCAGATTGTCGTCGAGCGCCAGCGCCAGCGCCGCGTCGCCCGCGCGCAGAAGGGCGACCATGGACGCGATCGGCGCGACGTGGGTCCGCAGGATGATGTCCGGGTGCTGGGCGCGAAAGCTCGCCAGGGCTTGCGGCAGCAGGGCCATGGCCGGCGGCGGCGAGGCAGCGATCCGCACCAGTCCCGCCCGCCCCAGCCGGAGGTCCGAGGTCTTGCGCCGCATGCCTTCGAGGCCGGCGAACAGGCGTTCGGCCTCCGGATACAGCTCCCTTGCCTCGGGCGTGGGGTGAAGCCGTCCCTTCTCGCGATCGAAAAGCGCAAAGCCCAGTTCATCCTCCGCATGGATGAGGATCTGGCTCAGCGCCGGTTGCGAGATGTTGAGCAGCCGGGCAGCCCCGGTAACGGTGCCCGCCCGCATGACGGCGGTGAAGACTTCAAGCTGTCGGACGCGCATGAGAACTCCATAGATTGAGCTTATAGGTTTCCCACGTTCCCGTCTTTGACGAAAGAGGGACTGCCCGGCTCTGATGGGCGCTGCCAGACACGGAGAAAGGCAGCGGAATGGATGCGATCGTTCTGGGCGGCGGACTTATGGGCACGGCCTCGGCCTTTTTCCTCGCCCGGCGGGGCATCCGCACGACGCTGATCGAGCGCAACCGCATCGGAACGGGGGCCACGGTCGCCTCCTTCGGCAATATCCGCCGCAGCGGCCGCTACCTGCCGCAACTGCCGCTCGCCCATCGCTCGCTTGCGCTTTGGAACCGCGCTGAGGCGCTTCTCGGCCGCGACGTGGAATTCCGTGCCACAGGTCACCTGCGACTGATCTTCGACGCGGACGGGCTCGACCTGATGCGCCGCTTCGCCGAGGACGCGCGCCCCTGGGGGCTCGATCTGGAGGAACTGGAGCCGGCCGACATACGCCGCCGGTTTCCCGGTCTCGGTCCCGAGGCGATCGCAGCCTCCTTCTCTCCCAACGACGGTTCGGCCAATCCCCGGCTGGTATCGCCGGCCTTCGCCGATGCCGCGGCGCGCGCCGGGGCGCGCATCCTCGACGAGACGCCGGTGACCGCGATCCGCCGGACGCCCGCCGGCTTCACTCTGGACACCGACAGGGGGTGTATCGAGGCCGAGGTCCTGCTCAATTGCGCCGGGGCCTGGGGCAAGGCGGTGGCCGCCTCCTTCGGCGAGGATGTTCCGCTCGCAGCCTTCGGCCCCCAGATGGCGGTGACCGAGCCCCTGCCGCACCGCATCAGCCCCGTGGTCGGTGTCTGGTCGAGCGCGCATGGCGCCTATCTGCGTCAGGTGGAGCGCGGCAACGTGGTGTTCGGAGGCGTTGTGGACCGCGTCCCCGTCGATCCCCTGCCCGGTCATGCCCGGCCCGATCCGGGGCGGCTTCCCGCGCAGTTGCGGCAGGTTGTCAGGCTGGTGCCGGCGCTGCGCGACGTCGCGGTGATCCGGCAATGGTCGGGCTGCGAAGGCTATGTGGAGGACATGCTTCCGGTGATGGGGCCGTCGGCCACCACCGCCGGGCTGTTTCATGCCTTCGGCTTTTGCGGCCACGGCTTTCAGCTCGGCCCCGGGGTGGGCGATGCGATGGCGGATCTCATCGCCACGGGCGCCTGCGAGACCCCGCTTGAGCCCTTTCACATCGCGCGCTTTGCCTCATGAGATCAGAATTTCGCCACCTTGCCCCATTGGCTCTCGTCGAACCTCGACAGTTTGTACTGGCGGGTCTCGGTGATGGGCTCACGCCCCAGCAGCATGTCCGCGACCAGATGGCCGACGCCGGGGCCAATGCCGAAGCCGTGGCCGGAGAGCCCCGCGGCGATCGCCAGTCCGCGGATGCCGATATCGGCGTCGATCACGGGAACGCCATCGGGCGTGCTGTCGATATAGCCGGCCCATTCGGCCTGCACCGGCACCTGCGCCAGCGAGGGCAGCAGATTGCGCGCGCGGCGCAGCGTTTCCGCCACCAGCCGGGCGGAGGGGCGCGGATCGAGAATGCGGGTCCGCTCCATCGGCGTGGGCCGGTCGAGCGCCCATTTGCTGCGGGTCTCGAAACCGGCCTGCCAGGCCTGAGCGCCGCCGGGGGTCAGTGCCCGCCAGCGCTTGGCGAGCATGGGCAGGAATTTCGTCGCCCCGAACAGCATGCCGGGCGTGGGATCGACATGGGCGCGGCCCGATATCGCCAGCGTGAGCCCGCCGTCGCCCCGGCGCGTGACCGAGACGGTCGCCGTGTGCAGCGCGGGCGGAATGTCATCGGCACCGGGCGCAAGCGACAGGATGGAGCTGCGCACCGAGGACTGGGGAAGGGACACGCCGATCTGGTGAAGAAAACTCGCCGCCCAGGAACCGCCGGCCATCACCACCGAGGACGTGCGGATCGTACCGCGTTCTGTGACGACGCCGCAGACCGCGCCGCCAGCCATTTCCAGACCGCGCGCGGCGCAGTTCTGGATGACCCGGCCGCCGTGTTTCTCCACCGCCTGCGCGATCAGCGGCGCGGCACTGGCGGGATCGGCGATGCCGTCGCTGGGGCTCCATACCCCGCCCTTCCAGGTCTGGCCGGTCTTCGCGCCCCGCTCACTGGCTTGCGCGGCGCTCAGCATGCGGGTGTCGACGCCTGCGCCGCGGGCAAAGCGTCCCCATTGCGCCCAGCCCTCGATCTCCGCCTCGTCGTTGGAGAGATAGAGCAGGCCGCACCGCTGAAAGCCCAGACCGGGACCGATATCGGCGACCATTTCCTCCCACAGCGACAGGCCGCGCGTGGCCAGAGGCAATTCGCGCGCGTCCCGGTTCTGCTGCCGGCACCAGCCCCAGTTCCGGCTGGACTGTTCCGCCCCGACCCGCCCCTTTTCGACAAGAACGACCCGCTGGCCGGCACGCGCCAGCCAGTAGGCGGTGCTCACGCCGACGATGCCGGCACCGATGATGACGCAATCGGCTTCAGCCGGCGGCTGGGGGGCGGTTTCGATGTGGAACAGGGGAGCGGACATGGAATTCTCCGGGCTTTTGGGAGAGCCTATCGCATGCCCCGCAGCCGCTTGTGCCGGATGCTGCGCGTCAGACGGCATTTGATGTCAAATCGAGTTGACTTTGCCGGCACGTCCGCCTTTCACAAGGGCCGTGGTATGTTGCGCTGAAGGACCAATAGGATGATCAGTAGCCTGAAACTGGATCGGATCGACGTCAGGATCCTCGCGGAATTGCAGCGCAACGGCCGTATCACCAACGTCGAACTGGCGGAATTGGTGAACTTGTCCCCATCGCCGTGTCTGATGCGGGTGAAAAAGCTGCAGCAGGCCGGCTACATCACCGGCTACACGGCCCAGATCGACGTGGCGAAACTGGGAGAGACCCTCACGGTCTTCACCGAGTTCACCTTGAAGAACCACCGCCAGATCGACTTCGCCCGCTTTCAGGACGCCTTGAAGAACGTCGACAGTTGCGTCGAGTGCCATCTCGTTTCCGGCGGCTACGACTATCTGAGCAAGTTCGTGACCTCCGGTATTGCCGACTACCAGATGATCATCGAGGGCCTCATCGATCGCGATATCGGTATCGACAAGTATTTCAGTTTCGTCGTGATGAAGACGCCCTTCGTGAAGACCCAGATCCCCCTGACCCGCCTTTTCGCGGACAGGATCTAGGGGGCTTCATGGTTTGACGAAAGCGGTCGGGGATTATCACCGCTCTCATGGGAAGAGGTCGACATATCGCGTCGGGTGAGAGGTGTCGAGCGCGCCGTATCCACGCGACATCCCATCTCCTCACCTCACCCCTCTCCCCACGGGAGAGGGGCCGGATCGTCCTTGCGGCGGTCATTGGGTCGTGCGTTGCCGCCCTGCTGGGGCATTGGGGGCTCGCCCGGAAAACCGCGGAAAGCAGGCCTCAGCGGCGCGAGAAGGCTGCGACCAGTTCCGGGTCCTGTTCCAGGCTCGTCAGCCAGTTGGGATCGAGCTGGGGAACGGAAGAGATCAGCAGCTTTGAATAGGGATGTTGCGCATCTGCGGACATGCGGGCCGCCGGCAGCGCTTCCACCACCGCGCCCTTGTACATCACCAGAACATCGTCGCAGATCGCCTCGACTGTCGACAGGTCATGGCTGATGAACATGTAGCTCAGATTGAGCTCGTTCTGCAGGTCGCGCATGAGTTCCAGGATCGCGGCCGCGACGACCGTGTCCAGCGCCGAGGTGATCTCGTCGCACAGGATCAGAACCGGATCGGCGGCCAGCGCGCGTGCCAGATTGATCCGCTGCTTCTGCCCTCCCGACAATTCGCCCGGCAATCTGTGACGCAGGCTCTTGGGAAGATGGACCATGTCGAGCAGCTCGTTGACCCGCTTGTCGCGCGCCGCCCCCCTGAGGCCATGATAGAAGGTGAGCGGCCGGGCCAGGATCGTTCCGATCGACTGGGCCGGATTGAGCGCCGTATCAGCGAGCTGGAAGACGATCTGCGCGCGCTGTAGCTGTTTCTTTGTCCTGTTTTGCAGGTCGGGCGCGAGCTCGTGTCCCTCAAACAGGACGGATCCGCGATAAGCCGGCAGGATACCCGCGATCGCCCTGGCGAGGGTGGATTTGCCGGATCCGCTTTCGCCGATGACCCCCAGGTTCCGCCCCGGCTTCAACGTGAAGCTCACGTCCTCCAGGACCTTGATGGTCGGCTCGCGGTTTTCGACGCGACCGTAGCCGGCATGAAGGCCGATGACCTCAAGCAGAGGATGATCGACATCCCGGCCGCGAGCCTCTATCGGGGTGTGCTGAACCGGTTCGAAGGCGGCCAGCAATTCTCTGGTATAGGGATGCGCCGGGGCGTGCAGAATCTGTTCCGTCGTGCCCTCTTCCTGAACCTCGCCGTTCTTCAGGACGATCATCCGGTCGGCGATCTGGGCGACGACGGCGAGGTCGTGGCTGACATAGACGCCGGACATGTTCGTCTTTTCCAGCACCGAGCGAAACGCCTTGAGAACCTCGATCTGGGTGGTCACGTCCAGCGCCGTGGTCGGTTCGTCGAAAACGACGAGCTTCGGGTCGCCGATCAGCGCCATGGCGGCCGAGAGGCGCTGAAGCTGACCGCCCGAGACCTGATGCGGGTAGCGGTTGCCGATCGTGTCGGGTTCCGGCAGTGCCAGCGCGCGGAACAGGGAACGGGCGTGTTCCTCCGCCTCGGCGCGCGGCATCAGCTTGTGGATCAGGGCGATCTCGATGACCTGATCCATGATCCGCTTTGAGGGATTGAAGGCGGCCGCGGCGGACTGGGGAACGTAGGAAACCTCCACGCCGCGCAGCTTGCACCGTTCGGTTTCCGACATCGCCGTCACGTCATTCTCGCCGACGCGGATCGTGCCGCCGGTCATCTCGCAGCCCGGGCGGGTATAGCCCAGCAGCGAAAGCGCGATGGTGGTCTTGCCGGAACCGGATTCGCCGATCAGGGCGAGAATTTCGCCCGGCGCGATGTCGAAGCTCACGCCCCGGATGATATCGATCTTGCGTCCGCCGTCGGTCGTCGCACCGACCTTGAAATCGCGTACGGAAACGAGTGGCGCGTCGGTCATTATTCGCTCCTGTCGCGGATCCTGGTGGGAAGATTGTCGATGAACATGTTGACCGAGATGGTGAGCGAAGCGATGGCGAGCGAAGGGAAGATCACCGCCGGCGCGCCGTAGCTCAGGCCCTCGATGTTCTCGCGCACCAGCGCCCCCCAGTCCGCGTTGGGCGGCTGAACGCCGAGGCCGAGGAACGACAGCCCGGACAGGACCAGCACGATGAACACGAACCGCAGCCCCAGATCTGCCAGCACGGACCCGACGATATTGGGGAATATCTCGCGCAGGATCAGATAGGGCGTCGCCTCGCCGCGGGCCCTGGCGACGGTCACGAAATCCATGGTGTTGATGTTGACGGCAAGGGCCCGCGCAAATCGGTAGGAGCCGGGCATGTAGATGGCCGTCAGCGTCAGGATCAGGACCGGAATGGACGATCCCACCGCAGCCACGACCACAAGTCCGAAGAGAAGAGACGGGATGCCGTTGAAGGCGTCCAGCAACCGCGACACGATGGTGTCGAACCATCCGCCCATGACGGCCGCGATCATTCCGAGGATGACACCCAGCGCGCAGGCGAGCGTCACCGCCGCCAGGGCAATGCCAACGGTGTAGCGGGCGCCCATCATGACGCGCGAAAAGATGTCCCGCCCGAGGTAATCGGTTCCCATCCAGTACTTTGCACTGACGGGCCCGAAGAAATTCCAGTCGACGATCTTGCCGACGGGATAGGGCGTAAACCACTGGCCGATGATGGCGACCGCGCACCACATCACGATGATGGCCAGTCCGATGCGTCCGGCCCAGTTGAACACATAGGTTCTTTGACGGGGGGCCGAGGTGCCGCGGGCACGAGAAAGACGGAGAGGCAGGGTCATCAGCGTCGCAACCTCGGATTGGACAGGATGGCGATCATGTCTGCCAGCGTGGTCAGGCTCAGATAGCTGAAGCAGAAGATCATCGCGCATGACTGGATGAGCGGAAGGTCGCGGGTCGCCACCCCATCCACCATCAGCTTGGCGACGCCGGGATAGTTGAACACCGTCTCGACGATGATGACGCCGCCCACGAGGTAGGAGAGCGACAGCGCCACGGCGTTGGCAATGGGACCAAGCGCGTTGGGCAGGGCATGCACCAGCACCATGCGCGTGCGCGAAGCGCCCTTGAGCAGCGCCATCTCCACATAGGGCGTGTTGATGGTTTCGATCATGGCCGCTCGGGTCATCCGGATCATCTGGGCCGACACGACGAAGCTCAGCGTGATCACCGGCAGCGCGTAGGCGCGCAGAATGGCGCCCAGACTGTCCACATCGACACCATAACTCAGCGCCGGCAGCCAGCCGAGCCAGACGGCAAAGATGAGAACCGCCAGTGTCGCGATCATGAACTCGGGAACGGAGATGACCGCGATGGTCAGAATGGAAATGGTGCGGTCGAGAAGCGTTCCTCGCCACATCGAGGCGAGAATGCCCAGGCACAAGGCCACCGGGGTGCTGAGTGCGGCGACCACGCCGGCAAGCTTCAGCGAATTCGCCAGGCGTCCGGCGATCAGGTTCGAGATCTCCATGTGGTTGACATAGGAAATCCCCAGGTCGCCGGTGGCGAGCCCCGTGAGCCAATGTAGAAAACGCAGGATCGCAGGCTCATTGAGCCCCATGGCCTCGCGCAAACCCGCAACCGCCTCCGGCGTGGCGGCCTGGCCCAGCAGGATCTGGGCGACATCTCCTGGAAGGAGCTGGGTTGCGAAGAAAACGGCGAAAGAGACGATCACAAGCGTGATCAGCGCGATCCCGAGCCGCTTGGCAACCAGTAGCCAGGTGGTGGAGGATTTTAGCAAGCAGAGACTCCCCTTGCCGAAGGCGGGAACTGTCCGCGCGCTGCGGGCGCGGACAGTTCCGTGTGGAAGATCAGCTTTCGAGCCAGACGTATTCCGCGAAGGCATAGCCCATCTGACCGCCGAGCGGGTTGGGCAGCAGGCCCTTGAGCCGCGAGGACAGTCCATCGACATTGGAAATGTAGGCGGGAATGACCGTGCCGGCCTCGTTGGCCACCATTTCCTGCATGGCCCAGTAGATTTCGGTGCGCCTCGTCTCGTCGAGAGCGCCGCGCGCCTCGATCATCATCCTGTCGAACTTCTCCGACTTGTACTGGCTCTCGTTCCACGGCGCCGTGGAGGCATAGAGCAGCGAGAACAGGATGTCAGGGGTCGGCCGCGGGTTGATGTTGCCGAAATGGATCGGGGCCTTCAGCCAGTAGTTCGACCAGTAGCCGTCCGAGGGGACCCGCTGGACGTCGAAGGGCATTCCGATCTGATCACCGGCCTGCTGCACGATCATCGCCATGTCCACGGAAGACGTTGCCGCGTCAGAGGCGACGATCGGTATCTTCTGTCCCAGGACGCCCGCCTTCTTGAACAGCGCCTTGGCCATGTCCGGATCGTAGGCGCGCGGCTTCAGGTTGGGGTTGTGATAGCGGTCGGCGGGCGAAACCGGCTGGTCATTGCCGATCTCGGCCAGGCCACGCAGCGCCGATTTCTGGATGGCCTCGCGATTGATGAGGCTTTTCATGCCGTCGATGAAGCCGGCCTTCTCGCCCGGATCCAGGTCCAGGCGGATATTCAGATCGGTGTAGTTGCCGGAGGTGGTAACCGAGGTCTGGACGCTGGGCTGGCCTTCCAGCAGCCGCATGGAGCGGGGATTGAGCGAGGCGCCGAGAACGATGTCGCCCGACAGCAGCGCATTCACCCGGGCGTTGTTGTCGGTGATGGCGAAGTACTCGAAGCTGTCGAGGTAGGGCTTGTTCGACTTGAAGTAGTTGGGGTTCTTCACCGCGACCGATTTCACGCCCGGCTCGAACGTCTCGCAGATGAAGGCGCCCGTCCCGTTGGCCTTGGAAAAGTCGGTGGTGCCCTCGGCGACGATCATGAAGTGGTGCAGGGCGAGAATGGTCGGCAGATCGGCATTCGGCTCGGCCAGCACGATCTTCACCGTCTGATCGTCGACCTTCTCGATCACTTCCATCTGCTTGGCGATGGAGTTCACCTTGGAACCAACGCTCTTGTCGAGGTGACGCTTGAGCGAGAAGACGACGTCGGCGGCGCCGAAGGACTTGCCGTCATGGAAGGTCACGCCTGCCTTGAGCTTCACCTGCCAGGTCTTCGCATCCTCGGACTCGACCGCGTCCGCAAGCTCCATCCGGATCTGGCCATGTTCGTCCAGGAACGTCAGACGGTTGTAGAAGGCGCAGCAGCGTACGTAGTCGGTGGACAGCGACGCCTTGGCCGGGTCGAGCGTGTCGGCCGTCGAGGAGGACCAGCCGGCGGCCTTGATGTGGCCGCCCGAAACCGGTTCGGCGGCCAGAGCGTCGCTGGCGCGCAGCAGGATGCCGCTGCCCGCGGACAGGGCCACACCCGAGCACATCAGCATCTTCAGCATGTCGCGGCGTGACGCTCCGCGACGAATGGCATCCTCGATCATGACATCGTCACGACCGGTCCAGTTGATCGGCATCTTGTTCGTCATTGTCGTTCCCTACTTCTGGATGACCCCATTCGGTTCTTGTCGCCGTTATGGGCCCTGGCTGCTGCGGAAAGGTTGGTCTTACTCTTCAAAGGCGCTGTCGGCGGCCTCGGCCAGCTCGATCAGCGCGTGGAAGTGATAGTCGGGCTCCGTGAAGCTCTCCGGCGCGATAGTGCCGCCATAGCCCTTCTGGGCATGACGCCGCTCGATCCAGGCATTGCTCATGCCAAGCTGTCGCGAAATGCCGATGTCGTGGTACTGGCTCTGCGCGGTGTGAAGGATGTCGCCCTTGCCGGCGCCCGCTGCCTCGACATGGTGGAAGACCTTCTCGAAGAAGACAGGGTCCGGCTTTTCCGTTCCCGTCTCATCGGTGGTGAAACTCGCCCAGAAGGGAAAGCCGAGCTTCTCCTCGTATTTCTCGAAAGCCCACCGGCGGGCATTCGTCATGGCGATCAGCCTGTAATGCTTCTTCAGCCGGGCCATGGCTTCGACACTGTCGGGAAAGGGCTTCGCCTCTGCCACCGCGTCGATCATCGCCTGCCGGTTCTGCGGCGTGTCGGGAAGCCCCAGGGCCGCCGCGATCTGCCCGTAGCAACGGCCCAGATCGTCGGGAAACAGCCCGGCATCTGGCTGATAGCGCGCCGCGCGATAGACCTTCAGCGCGTCTTCCCCGTCGATCTCGGCCCCGGCCCCGGCCGCGATCCCGGCCAGTCCCCGGATGATCGCATCCTCGAAGTCGATCAGCGTGCCGACGACATCGAAGGTCACATAGGCGAAGGCCGTCAGGGGCTTTGCGGCGGTGTGGGTTATCATTGCGGCCAAACCTTCCGATTGCGGCCCGAACGCGGCGGCTTGCGCCGACCGGCACCGGGACGTGTCTTCCATCTAGCAGCAAGCTTCCGACAGCTTGCCGGCTTCATTTCTCCGAAAACCGCGGGGGGTGCGGCATATTGTTTCGTATTGCGCGAGGTTGCGGCATATCGCGCCAAATGGCGGTTTCGGGCTTCAATAGCCCCGGCTCTGGTCCACCAGCCCCGGAATGGGATCGCCCGCCCGCGAGGCCCTGACGACCTCCAGCGCATGCCGCGCGCCTTCGTGCGGGTCGGTGTGAGACGCCACATGCGGCGTCACGATCAGGTTCGGCTTCCGCCACGCCCAATGATCGGCCGGCAGCGGTTCGGGATCGGCCACATCCAGCATCGCGGTGCAAAGCCTGCCGCTCGTCAGCCCCATGCGCAGCGCCGCCATGTCGAGATGGGCCGCGCGCCCCGCATGAACCAGACAGGCGCCTTTCGGCAGCTGCGCGAAGAGCTTCGCATCGAGCAGGCCTCGCGTCTCGTCGGTGAGCGGCAGCAGGCAGACCAGGATATCGCTGCGGGCAAGGAAATCGCCAAGGCCCGCCTCGTCGTAGACATCGACACTATCCACCGGTGTGCCGGATCGGCTCCATCCGGCGACGGGAAATCCCAGCTGTGCGAGGCTTTGCGCGGCCAGGCGGCCGATCCGGCCCATTCCCATGATGCCGACGCGCCGCATCCCGGCCGGGCGCGCCGGGTGGGCCTGCCACAGCCCGTGCCGGGACTGCTCCAGATAGCGGGGCATGTCGCGGTGCAGCATGAGTGTCGCCATGACCACCCAGGCGCGCACCATGTCTTCGATCCCCGGCGCGATCGTGCGCGCAAGCGCGACGCCGTCGGGCAGGCGCGGGATCTGGTCGACACCGGCGCCGATGCTGAGGACGACCTTGAGGTTTCGATATCGCGCGAGGTCGCCCGGGGGCTGCCAGCAGGCCACGTGGGTGATGCGGGAGGGATCGCTCACCGCCTCCTCGCCCACCAGCATTTCCTCTCCGGCATCGGCGAAGACGGAACGCCACACGGCCGCGCGTTCCGCCGTCGACAGAAAGAGCAGCGCCATCAGCCGAGGATGTCCCGGATTTCAGGGTCCTGAAGCGTCTGGTCCAGAACCGTGCGTGTGCGTTCCACGATCTGGTCGATCTCGTCGGCCGTGCAGCACAAGGGCGGGGCGTACCCGAAGATCCCTTGCGGGAAGGAACGCACGATGAGGCCCGCGTCCCAGGCCCGGTCGAACAACCGCGTGGCGGGCTGGAGAGATGCGGGCAGCGGCGTCCTGGCCGCCTTGTCGCTCACCAGTTCGACAGCGGCCAGCATGCCGCGGCCGCGCACGTCGCCGACCAGCGGATGATCGGCGAGCGAGCGAAGGCCCTCCATCAGACGTGCGCCCATGGTGCGGCCGTTTTCCAGCAGTCCGCCTTCATAAAGCGCCAGCACCTCCAGCGCCACGGCGGCGGACACGGGATGCGCGGAATAGGTGAAGCCGTGGCCGACCGCCTTGGCGCCTGCGCCATCGGCGATCGTCTGGTAGACATGCTCGCGCATGAACACCGCGCCCATGGGCACGTAGCCCGACGTCAGCCCCTTCGCGGTGGTCATCAGGTCGGGCACGATGCCCTCTTCCTCGCAGGCGAACAGCGGACCGGTGCGGCCGAAGCCGGTGATGACCTCGTCGGCGATGAAAAGGATGCCCAGTTCGCTGCATACGTCGCGCATCGCCTTGACCCAGCCCGTCGGCGGCACGAGCACGCCGCCCGATCCCTGGATCGGCTCGAGATAGAATGCCGCCACCCGCTCCTCGCCGATCTCGGCGACCTTGGCGCGAAGTTCGGCGACCGATGCATCGATGATCGCCTGGGGCTCAGGGCCGACCGGATTGCGATAGACGTAGTGCGACGAAATCTTGTGCTGCCAGGAATAGGGAATCCCGAAGCCTTCGTGGAAGCCGGGCAAGGCGGTGAGGCCGGCCCCGGCCGATGTCGAGCCGTGATAGCCCTGTTCCACCGAGATGAACTGGTCGCGCTGCGGCTCGCCCCTGGCGTGCCAGTAGTAGCGGACGAAACGGATGGTGCTGTCGACCGCATCGGACCCGCCGAGCGTGAAGTAGATGTGATCGAGATCGCCCGGCGAGCGTTCGGCGAGTTCCGCCGCCAGCCGGATCGGCGCCTCGGCGCCGAGATCGAAATAGCCGGTGGCATAGGGCAGCTTGCGCATCTGATCGGCGGCCGCCGCCACGATGCTCTCGTGGCCGTAGCCGGCGTTGACGCACCACAGTCCCGCGAAACCGTCGATCAGCGTATGGCCCTCAGCATCGGTGACCTGCGCCCCTTTCGCCGAACGCAGGACGCGCACGCCCCGGGCCTCGTGGCCGCGGAAAGAGGAAACCGGATGGATCAGATGCTTCCGGTCGAGTTCGACAAGGGAATTGCTCAGCATGGAAATCTCCGAGGGATCAACCCAAAGCCTGCGAGGCGAGGGCGAAGGTCTTGAGGGGGGAAGGCGCTTCCGGCTTCGCCTGGCAGACCATCGACGTGCCGCCTCCGGCGCGAGCAAGGCCGAGACTTTCCAGGAACGGCGATAGATCGTGCGACGCGGGCACATCAATGCGCAGGAACGTGCCTTGCGCGCGGTTCGCGGCTTGCGCGATCAAAGCGCGCGCGGTTTCGCCATCCTCGGCGACAACCGGCCCGACGACCTGTCCCCGCCCGAAGGGGCGCAGCATTGCGAAGCCCCTCTCGGCGCGCAGCACCGTGCCCATTTCCGCGATCCGCCGCAGAACCGGCTCGCGCGCCATGCCGGATGCGGCTTGGTCCATTTCCGCCAGGCGGGCGACGTCGCCGAGCGAGCCCGTCGTGACCGCGCGGTCGGCGCCATCCGCCTGTGCGAGTCCCTGGTGCTGAATGATCTCGCCGGTCTCGACAAATCCCAGCTTCTTGTAGAGCGGCAGGCCGTCCTGCGTGGCCGTCAGCCGGATTTCGCGGGGCCCGGCCATCCCGATCACCGCGTTCATCAGCTGGCGGCCGAGGCCGTGCCCGCGCATGGAGGCATCGACGATGATCATGTTGAGCGCGGCCACATCGCCGAATGTCGAGCACAGGGCGGTACCCACGACCATATCGCCCGAGAGCGCCGTGACGCCGCGCGAGGCGGACAGCGTCAGGGCCCAGTCGCCGCTCCGGTGCGGCCAGCCGGCCTGCTCAGAAAGGCGCACGGCGCCGTCGAGGAGATCTTGCGCGAAAGGCACCAGGCGCACGTCGGTTGCGGTGAGTTCGGGCAAGGAGGCTCCGTCGTTCATCATTGCCATGAGGTCCGTTTCGTTGAAGGTCAGGATAGGGGCATGCGGGCAGCATCATCGGCGCGATGCGGGAAGCGATCGGAATCTTGCTTCGCCTTGATGCGGGGCAGCCGCAGAAAATGCCGCAGTCAGACGGCAAGCCTCCGCCCAAGCCGCACGACCATGTCGAACGCGCCGCGCAATTCGTCCCGCGTCAGGTATTCCTCGGGGCGGTGGGCGCGGGCGATATCGCCGGGGCCGCAGATGATCGAGGGAATTCCGGCTGCCTGAAAGAGGCCGGCCTCCGTGCCGAAACTGACCGCACCCAAGGCTTCGCGGCCGGAGACCGCCTCGACCATTTCGGCAAGAGGATGGCCGCGATCGAGTGCCAGCGCGGGATAGCTCGACAGCCATTCCACCGAAACGTCCTCCCCCGCCGCCGCGATGACCGGGGCCAGCACATCCTGCGGGGCAACGCCGTCGATGGCGCGCGCCTCGATCCGGGCTTCCGCCTGTTCGGGAATGATGTTGATCGCCTGACCGCCGGCGATCGTGCCGATCTGCAGGCTGGACCAGGACGGCTGGAAGCGGTCGTCCTGCGGGCCACTTTGCAGGTTTTCGGCCTGCGTGCAGGCAGCGGCCAGAACCGGGACGAGCGCGTGAATGGCATTGCTGCCGAGATCGGGGCGCGAGCTGTGTCCGGAACGGCCGTGCGCCGAGAACCGGACCGCCGCCTTGCCCTTGTGGGCGAGCACAGGCGTCAGCCCCGTCGGCTCGCCGACGATGCATCCCGCCGGCCGGGCGCAAAGCTCCGGCAGGGCTGCGAGAAGATGCGGCACGCCCTTGCAGCCGGCTTCCTCGTCATAGGAAAGCGCGATGTGAAGGGGCTGCGAGAGATCCATCGCGCACAGCTCCGGCACCGCCGCCAGCACCGCCGCATCGAAGCCCTTCATGTCGCAGGCGCCGCGCCCGATCAGCTTGCCGCCCGCCTCGCGCAGGGCGAAGGGATCGCCCAGCCAGTCGGGCTCGCCGGCCGGAACCACGTCGACATGGCCCGACAGCACATAGCCCGGGCGCGCCGGGTCGCCGATGGTCGCAAAGAGATTGAACCGGTCGCCCTCCGGGCCCGGCAGAACATGGAAGGCGACACCGTGATCGCTCAGGTAGCCCTTCACGAAGTCGATCAGCTCCGCGTTCGAATGGCCGACGACCGTCTCGAACGCGACGAGCCGGGCCAGCATCTCCTCGGGTGCATAGGTGTAGGCCATGTGCCGCCTCAGCTTGCGATGACGAAGATCTTGCGCAGGGTCTCCAGCGTCTTCCACCGGCCGACGAAGCCGGGCTTCATGATGAAACTGTCACCCGGACCGAAGACGTGGGTTTCACCGTTCTCCTCGGAAATCTCCGCGCGGCCCTCGAGGATCTGACAGAACTCGAAGGTATCGCCCTTGATGGAGCGGGTCGTGCCGGGCGTCGCCTCCCATATGCCGGTGCGGATCCGCCCCCATTGAGCTGCTTCGGCAAGGGCTGTGTCCAGCTCCCAGGTCCTGAAACGCGGTGCGCCTTCGATGAGGCGCTCGGGGGCGGCCACATCCTCGCGCGGCGCGAAGGCGGGGGCGGTATCGATCGGCAGCAACTTGGTCATCTCTGTCTCTTCGGTTCTTCGGGCAGGCCCGCGTGCCTGCACCGGCAGGATGCCCGCTTCCTTTCAGTGCTCGAAACCGATCTCGGCCACGAGGCAGCACCTCCTGCCGCGCGGGGCGCGCGGTTCGCAATATCCTGCGTTCAGAGCCGGAAACGCGGCAAGCTGTGTCGCCGCAACCGGGCCACGATGCGTGGCATCAGATAGTGCTCCGGAGAAAAAGCATGGCCTTCCGCCCCAAATTCGTAACCTTCGATTGCCACGGCACGATGATCTTCTTCGACATGGCAGGCGCGGCCCGCGACCATTATGCGGACAAGCTCGACGCCGAGCAGATGGATGCGTTCATCCGCGACTTCAGCGCCTACCGGCTGGACGAGGTTCTGGGTGCCTGGAAGCCCTACGCGGATGTGGTTCACAATTCGCTTGAGCGCACCTGCAAGCGCAACGGCATCGCGTTCGATCCCGCGATCGCCGAGGACATCTACAACCGCGTGCCCACCTGGGGGCCGCACGCGGATGTCCCGGCAGGCCTTGCGAAGATCGCCAAGAAAATCCCGCTCGTGGCGCTCACCAACTCGATGAACAGCCAGATCCCGCACAACATCGCCAAGCTTGGCGCTCCGATCTCCCATGTCTACACGGCCGAGGACGCGCAGGCCTACAAGCCCCAGATGCGGGCCTTCGAATACATGTTCGACATGCTCGGTTGCGGCCCCGAGGATGTCCTGCACGTCTCGTCGAGCATGCGTTACGATCTCATGACGGCGCATGATCTCGGCATCAAGAACAAGGCCTGGGTCAATCGCGGACACGAGCCCGCCAACCCCTATTACGGCTACACCGAAATCCCCGACGTGACGGCCCTGCCCGCCATTCTCGGCCTTTAGGGCGGGTCCGGAAATGAAATACCTGTCCTATTGGCATGATACGGCGCCAACCTTTTCGAAGGCGCAACAGGGGCCCGTCGAGGGCAAGGTGGATGTCGCGGTGATCGGCGGCGGCTTTACCGGCCTCAATGCGGCCCGCAAGCTGGCCCGCGAAGGCGTCAGCGTCGCGGTGCTGGAAAACCTGCATGTCGGCGCCGGCGGTTCGGGCCGCAATGGCGGGCACCTGAACAACGGCCTCGCCCACTCTTATGCGGAGGCGAAGGCGCATCTGGGTGCCGAGCGCGCCCATACGCTCTACCGCGCCTTCGACCGCTCGATCGACATGATCGAGGAGGTCGTGCGTGAGGAGAACATCGCCTGCGATTTCCGCCGCGCGGGCAAGCTGAAGCTCGCCTCCAAACCCTCCCATGTGGCCGGGCTGAAGGCGGGCTTCGAGCTCATCCATCGCGAGGTCGATCCCGACACAAGTTGGCTCGAACGCGGCGACCTGGAGAACGAGATCGGCTCGCAGGCCTTTCACGGCGCCGTGCTCTACGGCAAGTCGGCCATGATGCACATGGGCAAATATGTGGCCGGGCTCGCCGAGGCCGCCCACACGCACGGCGCCCGCATCTGGGAAAACGCGCCCGTGACCGGCCTCGCGCGCCTTGCCACCGGCTGGCAGCTGCAGACGCCGCGCGGAACGCTTCAGGCGGAACGGGTCATCGTGGCGACGGGCGCCTATTCGCGCGAAGTGCGCGCCGCCCCGCTGGATTATTTCCGACGGCGCATCATCTCCGTCGGGTCGTTCATCGTCGCGACGCGCCCCCTCAGCGAGCGGGAAGTCGCGGCGACCATGCCCGGTAACCGCACCTGCGTCACCTCGATGAATGTCGGCAACTACTTCCGGCTGTCGCCGGACCGCCGCCTCATATTCGGCGGCCGCGCGCGCTTTTCGGCCGTTTCCGATCAGCGTTCCGACGCGAAATCGGGCAGGATCCTGCGCGCCGGCATCGACCGGGTCTTTCCGCATCTGGCCGACGTGCCGCTCGACTACTGCTGGGGCGGCCTCGTGGGCATGACGAAGGACCGCTATCCGCGTATCGGAGAGGCCGACGGCATGCTCTACGGCATGGGCTATTCGGGCCATGGCGCGCAGATGTCGACGCTGGCGGGGCAGGTACTGGCCGATCTCGCCATGGGTCGGAAGGACACCAACCCGCTGGACGGGCTCGCCTGGCCCGCCGTTCCCTTCAACAGTGGCAACCCCTGGTTCCTGCCGATGGTCGGCCTGTGGTTCAGGCTGAAGGACCGGCTGTCCTGACAGCGGGGCCTGGTTCGCTGGACTGTTCCGCCCGGATCAGCCCAGCGAATGGGCCGCCAGTCCGTAGATCTGGAGCCCCTCAAGCGGGCGGCGCTGTCTTCCGTAGTACATTTCCGTCACGGTGTCGTACACGCCGAGCCCGCCGGCGGACAGGAAGGCTTCGAACGTCTTGCTCTCCACCGGCGTGTCGAGGCGCACGAATTCGCCCTCGTGCGCCTTGATGAGCGGGGCAACGAGCATCATGGCGGTGGCATCGTCTTCGGCGATCACCGGGCCGATGACCTTGCCGCGGCCGAACGAGCGGATCAGGGCATAGCCGCAGATCCTGCCGTCGCGCTCAACGACCACGCCGCTGGCGACCTGCGCGAGCAGATCCAGCGTTTTCGTCCGCTCCGCCCCGAAGGCGATCTTGTCGAGCGTGCGCAGGGCGGACCAGTCGCCCGGCTGCAGCGCTCGCAGCGTGAGGTCCGGCACGGGGGCGGGAAGGCGGAACGGGCGCGCGATACCCTGGTGCTGCCATATGGTCACCAGCGGCACGAAGCCTTCGCTCTCATAGAGCCAGTAGCCCGATCGCGTCGCGCTCAGGCGCATGTCCCGACCGGCGGCGTCCGCCATGATGTGACCGAGCAGCCAGCGGCCGGTTCCAAGCGTCTGCAACCGCGGTGCGGTGACCATCATACCGAGCATGGCAAAATCGTCGCCGGCGAAATAGTACATGGCCGAGCCCATCGCACGGCCGATCTCGTCCGTCGCCAGATATCCCTCGCCAAGCGCCAGAAACTCGTCCAGATCGCGGGTGCGGTGCGGCCAGAACACGCTGACGGTGAGCTCGTGCAGCAACGGCCGGTCGGCGCGCGTTATCCGCCGGGCCACCGCGTCATAGTTGTCGACGCGCAGCCGATCGGCGCCTGATGCAGGATCGCCGCTTTCGCAAGCCGCATCGACGTTCCCGCTTTCCGATCCGCCGGCTACCATTCGTCCCACTACCTTTTCGCGTGCCACCGAGGGCGGTCCTTCATCCTTCGGGTTTCCACCCTAACCGCAATCACCTCAGTTTTGTCTCAGGTAGCGCCCATTTTTGTGCCGTATCCGCACGGCAGACAGCGGCTTTGTGCCGTGTGGGAGCGGTAGTCCCCGGCAACGGTTCAGGGTTCAGGGAATGCGGAAGGGTTTCACCAGGACTTCGAGTTCCCGAGTTTCATGAAAGTCTTCATCTTCATCCCCGATGTAACCGCGGAGACCGATCCGCATCTCCATGCGGCCGGCTCGGCCAACGACTGCGAGGAGAGGCTTCCCCCGCCTCCGCATCACAGCGCTTCACCGATGAAGCCAGCCCGGATACGCTCCGCCAGCGATCGTCTCCGAGACGTCGGCGCGCATGACGACAACGGGCAGGGTGGGGTTCACAGTCAAGATCCGAAGTCCTCGCGGTGTCAGGCAACTCTTTCGCCCGAAAGCGGGATGGAAGTCGGCTGCAACCTGCTGTCAGCCTCCCTCGCGATGCGCGTGCCTACCGCGTATAACACGTGCGAAATGTCGTAAAGCGAGAATTGTCTGCGGGGATCATCGGTATGGCGGTCCTCCTCCTGTCTGTTCCCTGGCGGAGCGATGCGTGAAGGTCCCCGGGGAGTTCTCTGCGCAGGGGCCGTCAATCCGCCCGGCGATCGAAGGATGTTCCCGCGCAAGCCGCGCCGCCAACCCAGACCTGTTCGATGTTGGCGCGGGCTGCGGTGAAGATTATTTTCTGGAGGATCTGCTCTCCGTCGTGAAGTTCGGGCCAGAGCCGGATCGAACCGAGCGGCGCATCGGGATCAATGAGGATGGCGTCGAACTGAAACCCCGGCCGGAACAAGCCGACGGGCAGGCCAAGGGCGGCTCCGCCTCCGGCCGTCGCAAGATGGAATGCGTCGCGAAAATCGATCCGCGCCCCGCCATGGCGTGACCGACTGTCGGGATCGAGATCAGGATCCGTCCCCGTTTCCAGCATGCGCGATGCGGTAATCGCAGATCGGGCGCTGTCGAAAAGGCTCACCGTGGCGCCGGCGGAGATATCCGTGCCAAGGCCGACGCGAAGCCCCTTTTGCAATGCGTCCTTCAGCGGAAAGACTGCGCCGGAGAAATAGGCGTTCGATAACGGACAATGTGCAACCGCTGCCCGGCGCGCGCGAATCCTGTCCATGTCGGCAGCCGACAGGAAGTTTCCGTGCCCGAGTACCGTTCGCTCCCGCAGGAGGCCGAAACGGTCGAGGCTTTCGGCATCGCTCGCACCGAAACGTGCCTTCACGAAGGCGTGTTCCCAGTCGCTTTCCGAACAATGGGTCTGAATGTGACACCCATGGTCGGCCGCCAGCGCGCCCAGATCTTCAAGCAGCGCATCGGTACACGAAGGAATGAAGCGAGGAGTGACGACCGGCAAGACCCGGCCGTCCACGTTGTCGGGATGGGAGCGGATATGATCGATGAGGCTTTGCGTGCCGGCTATGGCCGCTTTCGCATTCTTGTCGCGATAATAGTCCGGGCATTGGTCGGGATGGTCCATCGCCACCTTGCCGATCAGGGCCCTCTGGCCCCTTTCGATACAGATATCGGCAAGCAACCGGTTCGCCTCGTCGTGAATGGTTCCGTAGTACATCGCCGTCGTTGTGCCCGAGGCGAGCAGGTCCTCGACCAGCAGCGAATAGCTGCGGCGCGCGAAGGCAGCATCCGCGTAGCGTGCTTCGATCGGAAACGTGTAGGTCTGGAGCCAGTCCTCCAGCGGTACATCCAGCGCATTCCCGACCTGGGGGTATTGCGGGGCATGGATATGAAGATCGACAAGCCCGGGAAGAAGGAACCGCCCCTTCGGCAATTCGACAAGCCGCGCCGCGCGTCTGGCTTCGTTCATAACCCTGTCGTAGCGAGCCTCGTCGCTGCGCACGACGTCCCGGATCACTCCGTCCCGGGCGATATCGATCAACGTGTCGCCAAGCGTTTCGATCTCGCCGGGTGCGGGCGCATGAAAGCCGCATGCCCGCACCAACTTGCCCTTCAGGTCGTCCATCGTCTGCGAACCGCTATCTTTGTGATGTCTGTCGAGTGACTTTTGCGGCCTCATGCGGAATTTGGCAACTCGCGGTCATGTCCGAGCGTGTGCGAAGACCTTTTCGCCCTCGCCCTAGCGCCACTTCGCCGTCAGGCAAGCGGTGAGGATATAGACGCCTTTCAGTCGCTCGAGCGGAAGCATTTGAGAAGATTTCCTGCCGCTGCTCTGAGCGGTTCGTTGCGGCGGTGAAAGGCGACGATCGCAATACCGGAGAGGCCGTCGATCTGTCTCCATGCCATTCCCTGGCCTTCGCAGGATCGGGCCGTCATCTCGTCGACAATGCCAACGCCGCCACAAGCCTTCACCAGAGCGCAGACATTGGCGCAATAGGGAACCGTGCAAGCGGGAGAATAGACGAGGCCCTGAGCGGAAAAGGCGCGCTGCACATGCGCCCCCATCGGAGACCATTCAGGGTCGAAACAAACGAGCGGCTGGCACGAGATGGCCCGACAGTCCACGGTTTCCCGGCGGGCGAGCTCATGGTCTTCGCGTATGACTGCAACGAGTGTGCTGGATCCCACCGTATAGGCATGAAACTCGACCTTCGGCGGGAACGCCATCTGCAAGCCTATGTCGGCCAGGCCATTGCGAAGGTCCTCTTCCGGTGAATTGATCCGCAGATCGAGGGCGTTCTTCCACTCCCCGTAGCCCGCCTTCACGAGAAACGGTCCGAGAAAGCCGTCCACGAGGGCGGGTGTTGCCGAAATGGCCAGAGGTCGGGTCGCACGGTTTCGCAAGGCCGGCAATTTCGCCCGGATCTGGGCTTGTGCCGCAAAGATTGGCCCGGAGAGGGCATAGATCGCCTCCGCCTCCTGGGTTGGTTCCAGCCTGTTGCCGGTTCGATGAAACAGGGCCATGCCAAGCCGGCTTTCCAGCCGTTTCAGCTGGGCGCTGACGCCGGGTTGCGAGATGCCCAGGAGTCGAGCCGTCTCAATGGTCGTTCCCACGCGCATCAAGGTGCCGAAGAGCTCCATCTCGCGAAGATTCATGATCACCTCAGTAATACTAGAGCGCATAATAATTATTATACGGATGAGATCCCCTTGTCTAACGTGTCGAGAGAGAGGCGCGCACCGCAGCCTGCGGCATGGGAATTTTCCTCGCCGACAAGGCGGCCGCCGGCCTGCTCTCCGGGTTCACAAGGGAAAGTAAGAAGAAGAATGTTTTTTGCTGAGCAGGAAAAGTGGTCATCGCTCTGCCGCGATGCCGTATCGGAATTGCTGTCCAGATACGGCGAGTATGGTCTCAACGAGGGGACTTTCGGCCTAGTTGCATTGCGCGAGACGGAAGCGAGGCGGGCGCCGGCCGGATTTGCGTTCAACGGAACCTGGAAATGCTACCCCTGCAGCCTGGTCAAGGCGTTTCATCTGGTGCACGTGCTCCGCGCGCTCGAATGCGGGGAGGTCGACCGGCCGGACGATCTGGATCAGGCCATCCGCGACATGATCACCTGGTCTTCGAATACGGCGACCAACTACATCATCGATCTGTTGACGCATACGACAGGCGATACCGCGCTGGATCCCGAGGTATTTGTGTCCTGGCGCGAAAAGAGGGAAAACCTGAATCGCTTCTTTGAAAAGCTCGGCTGGCCCGAATGGGCGGGATGCAACATCACCTTGAAGTTGATGGGGGACATCCGCTACGGCCGCGAAGCGCAATTGGCGGGATCGGACGGCTCCAACCTGAACGTTCTCACGCCACTTGCCGGCGCCCGGCTTTTCCATGAGCTGTTCTCGGGCGATCTGCCCCTGAGCGCGCAGGCGCGAGAGATGGCGCAACAGATCCTGTTTCGCGATCGCACGCGCGTGGATGCCGCCTTGCCCAGCTATCAGGTGTCGGAGTTTCTCGGGGCCCATTTGCCCCCCGAGGCCCGGATCTGGAGCAAGGCCGGCTACACCTCATGGACCGGAGATCCCCGCACTTCATACTACAGACATGACCTTGTTCGCATCGCCATGCCCTCTTCGAAGCCGGTCATTCTGTCGGTCATGAGCCAGGGCGAGGCCATCAGCGAACACGGCCCGCGGATTTTTCCCGAAATCGGCGACTTCCTCTTCAATCGGCTTGTGGCGTCGTTCTCGTGAAGAGAGCGAACCGCGACCGGTCCGGAAAGCCGCCGCACCAAACCGCGCGGAGTTCTCCTTCCCCGCGCGGACCTTCACCTTCAGAGAAAAACCAAGACAGGAGCACGACATGAACCTCAAAACCGGGGTCGCTACCGTCGCCATAATGGCGGCACTCACAATGTCTTCCGCCACCGCAAAGACGCTGGTCTATTGTTCCGACGCATCGCCGGAAGGTTTCGACGCAGCGCTCTACACGTCGATCACGACCTTCGACGCGTCTTCGCGTCCGGTCTTCAACCGCCTCGTCGAATTCAAGACCGGCACGACGACTGTCGTTCCCGGACTGGCGGAAAGCTGGGACATCTCCGGAGATCGGCTGGAGTACACGTTTCATTTGCGCAAGGGCGTGAAGTTCCATTCAAGCGCCGAATTCACGCCGACACGCGATTTCAACGCCGATGACGTCCTGTTCAGCTTTAACAGGCAGCGTCTGACCGACAATCCGTTCTACGGTGTGGAGGGAGGCAACTGGGGCTACTTCAACGCCATGGGCCTGTCGGCGTTGATCCGCGATATCGTCAAGATCGACGACCACACGGTCAAGTTCGTCCTCTCGCGGCCCGAAGCGCCTATGATGTCCGACCTCGCAATGGATTTCGCGTCCATCCAGTCCAGCGAGTACGCCGACCATCTGCTGAAGGCCGGGACGCCTGAGATGTTGAACGAGAAGCCGATCGGCACCGGCCCGTTCAAGTTCGTCTCGTATCAGAAGGGGGCCGTCATCCGCTATGTCGCCAACCCGGACTACTGGGCAGGCGCGCCCGCACTGGACAATCTCATCTTCGCCATTACCCCAGACGCGTCCGTGCGATACCAGCGTCTGAAGGCCGGCGAGTGCCAGATCATGCCCTATCCCAACCCCGCGGATATTCAGGCCATGAAGGATGACCCGAACATCAAGGTGATGGCGCAGGAGGGGCTCAACCTCGGCTATCTCGCCTACAACACGAAGCAGGCTCCCTTCGACAATCCGAAGGTCCGCAAGGCATTGAACATGGCCGTCGACAAGAAGGCCATCATCAATGCCGTCTACCAGAGCACGGGTCAGATCGCCAAGAACCCGATCCCGCCGACAATCTGGTCCTACAATGATGCCGTTGTCGACGATCCGTATGACCCCGACGCAGCCCGCAGGATGCTCAAGGAAGCCGGGGTCAGCGATCTGACCATGAAGCTCTGGGCTATGCCGGTTTCGCGCTCCTACAACCCCAATGCGCACCGCATGGCGGAAATGATGCAGGCGGACCTTGCCAGGGTCGGTGTCAAAGCCGAGATCGTCTCCTACGAATGGGGCGAATATCTCAGCCGCAGCAAGGACATAAATCGCGATGGCGCCGCGCTGCTTGGATGGATCGGCGATAACGGCGATCCGGACAATTTCCTGTCGGTCCTGCTCGGCTGCGATGCGGTGGGGGGCTCGAACACGGCCAACTGGTGCTATCAGCCTTATGAAAAACTGATCCGGAAGGCCAAGGTGACGTCCGATATCGCGGAGCGGACGAGGCTCTACAAAGAGGCTCAGATCATCGTGAAGGAGCAGGCTCCGATCATGACCATCGCCCATTCCATCGATTTCATGCCGATGTCCCCCAAAGTCATCGGCTACAAGATCCATCCTATGGGAACCCACAATTTCTACGGCGTGGATCTCGCCGACTAGAGCGCTTGTCGTTCAGACGGAATCGTCTGAACGACAAGAAACCGCTCCAGATCAATACCTTGCGCATATCCTTATCGATCAGATTGGTTCAATCTGATCGGGATATGCTCTAGAGAAGAATGAAAGCGCCGCCGCTTGGTGCGCTCCTTTCGCGATCGAAGAACCGGCCCGCCGACGCGTGCCGGTTCTTCTTGTTCGGGGAGCTTCCCGACTGCACGCCCACGGCCACACTGGTCTGCCGGAGCGGACTTGTCTGCGATCTCCACGATACTGGCACATCGCGAGTTTACACCGTGATTCCAATTGGCTATCCACGCCGCACCATATGCCGACGTCTTCCGCCCCTTGCCGGGCGCCGTTGCGCAAAGGGGTGAACCGAAGGCCCGGAACGCGCCCGCACTACGTTTCGCATGGACGGCGGACGCGGCTTTGAAATCCGTTTTCGGGACATGATCCGAACGCCAGCTTTCCCCGCGTTCCGTGCGTCTCGTTGATGGTTTTCCCTGTTGCGTGCAGGCGGCTGGCCTTGGCAGATGGTCGCCATGGTTCCATACACGTCGCGAGAGACCGCCAAAATCCGAAGGGCCATGAGGCTATGGAAAAGAACGAAATCGCCATCAAGCTCCTCGAAGGCATGCCCGATGCGGTGGTCGTCTGCGACCAGGAAGGGATTATCCGGTTCTGGAACGCCGGCGCGCAGCGCATATTCGGTTTCAGCGAAAGCGAGGCTCTCGGCCAGTCTCTCGATATCATAATCCCGGAAAACACCAGGGAGCGGCACTGGACGGGCTATGCAAAGACGATGCGCACCGGAAAGACGGTGTACGGAGCCGGAGATCTGCTTTCGGTGCCTGCGGTGCGCAAGAACGGAACGCGTATCTCCGTTCAGTTTTCGATCGTCCCGTTTCAAGACGAGACCGGCAACCTGACGGCGATCGCCGCAATCATGCGCGACGTGACCCTGGATTTCGAGGAACGCAAACTCTTGCGGCAAGCACTGCGCGAGGCGCGGTCGTAGTCGGCTCGCGCACGTCTATCCGGCCTCAGTCCCTTGAGCAGATACGATCAGATCTCGTGTCCCTTCGCGGGACCAACGATTGCCGCTGAATACGATATCTTCCGACATGAGGGAGGCACTGGAGCCGCGGGATGTTCTGAAAGTTTTCCCACGCGGAAAACCGCCGGTGAATATCCGCGGGTGCGGAAACCGAGAATCTCATGAGGAGCCGTAAGGCGCCGAAAAAATGAACGTCAATAAAATCAGCTAATTAAAAAGCTGAATGGCGGAGAGAGAGGGATTCGAACCCTCGGAACGCTTGCGCGCTCAACGGTTTTCGAGACCGCCCCGTTCGACCACTCCGGCACCTCTCCGCAAGGTCCGCCACGTCGGCTGGCGGCGCGGAACATACACACGGGCCAGCTCCGGTGCAAGGCCCGCCGGAAGTCTCAAATCCTCGACGATAGCCAAAGTATCCCTCCCGCCCGGGATTCCGCCGATTTTTCCATGTATAAAATGAAATCGACACCGCTGGCGGCTCCGCGCTCGGGGCTTCAGGGAGGGGGGCTCTCCGCCGCGCGCCGCGCAAGCTTCGCGGATGTTGCACCAGCGCTTGCCCCGGCGCGGGAGCCCGTGCCGGGAATACGGTCCGGGACAGGAGCAAGCCGGGTCTTGTGCGCCCGGCCCGCAAAAAAGCGCAGGCCAGCGGCGCGAATCTGCGCATCAAGCGTTGACGCGAGGGGGCTAAACCGTATATTGCGCAGGCTTCGCGAATGGCGGGTTCTGCTCGCCCAACGCGCTGCCCGAGGCTCATCGACGCTTTTCCACTCGCTTCACGACCATCCGGTCCGGCGGTGACGCGTCCACCAAAGTCCGCGAATGACCGCGGCGCCGAAGGGTGCGCACAAGGTCCGCAAGACATGCCAGACGAATGGCATCTGCGGCAAAGTGATGAAGGACGTCAGCGATGTTCGCTGTTATCAAGACGGGCGGCAAGCAGTATCGTGTTGCCGCAGACGACCTGCTGAAGGTCGAAAAGATTTCCGGCGAGGCCGGCGATACCGTGATGTTCGACACCGTGCTCATGGTCGGTGGCGAGACGGATACGGTGATCGGCACGCCGACTGTCGAGGGCGCCTCCGTGGCGGCCGAGGTGGTGGAACAGGCGCGCAACCGGAAGATCATCATCTTCAAGAAGAAGCGCCGCCAGAACTACCGCCGCAAGAAGGGTCACCGCCAGGAGGTGACGCTGGTCCGGATCACCGACATCCTGACCGGCGGCGCCAAGCCGGCGGCGAAGGCTGCGAAGAAGCCGGCCAAGGCGGAAGCCGCCGCTCCTGCGGACAAGGCGTCCGAGGCGACGGCGGCACCGGCCGCCGCGGCCGAAGCCGCTTCCGGGGCTGACGACCTGAAGAAGCTTCAGGGTCTCGGCCCGGCCATCGAGAAGAAGCTGAATGCGGCGGGTGTCACCACCTACGCGCAGATCGCTTCGATGACGGACGAGGATGTGGCGCGCGTCGAGGACGAGGCCGGCATCAAGGGCCGCTTCGAGCGCGACAACTGGGTCGAGCAGGCCAAGGAACTCGCCGGCAAGTAAGCCGGACGCGACAAGGGACAAGGTGAGGCGGACAAGGCGGGCCATCCCGCGGGCGCTGGAAGCGCCACATGCCTCGCACAAGGTTTTAGGAGATACGTCATGGCTCACAAAAAAGCAGGCGGTTCGTCGCGTAACGGTCGCGATTCGGCTGGCCGTCGTCTCGGCGTGAAGAAGTTCGGTGGCGAAGCCGTCATTCCGGGCAACATCATTCTGCGTCAACGCGGCACCAAGTGGCATCCCGGCACGAATGTCGGCATGGGCAAGGACCATACGATTTTTGCCAAGGTTGAAGGCCATGTTGCATTTGCAGCCAAAGCCAACGGCCGAACCTACGTATCCGTGCTCCCGACGACGACGATGGAAGCAGCGGAATAAGCCGGCATATGATTTCATCAGATTGCCGGTGTCTCATCGACCCGGCGGTCTGAACTGACCGATTTGAGATCAGGGGAGATGGGACGAAAACCCATCTCCCCTTTTCGTTTGCCCGGCTGGCAGACGAGGACCTGATCGGAGAAAGTCATGGTTCTGGAAAGCGATAGCCTCTTCGAAGGCGAAAGGTACGAAGATCCCGGCTTGTCGGCGGCGGCGCGTCCGACGCTGACGCTCGAGCACCTCAAGCTCGATCGTCCGACGATGGATGACGCCGCCGATATCGTATTCCTCGCCAACAACCGTCGCGTGGCGGAGATGCTGGCCCGCATGCCGCATCCCTATGACATTACCGACGCCCGCAAGTGGATCCAGAGCGCGAACAATTCCGAGCCGGGAACGGGAAACTTCGCCGTGCGCATGAAGGCCACCGGCCGCATCATCGGCGCGTGCGGATACCAGTTCGGGCCCGTCGGCCACGGCGGTGAACCGGAACTCGGCTACTGGATCGGCGAACCCTTCTGGGGCCACGGCTACGCCACCGAGGCCGCACAGGCGGTCATCGACCACGCGTTTTCCATTGCCGGCCACCATGCGATCCTGGCGTCCTGCCGGCTCACCAATCCGGCTTCGCGCCGGGTCATCGAGAAGTGCGGTTTCCAGTACGCCGAAAGCGGCATGATGCGTTCGCTCGCCCATGGCGGCGTCACCGTGCCGGTGGAGACCTACCGTCTCGACCGCAAGACCTGGGAAGCGCTGAAGGGCTGGAGAGCGAACCTGTGATCCGCGATCACGCGACCGCGTGCGACGACACGCGCGGCGTGACATTGCTCACGCCGCGCCTTCGCCTTCGTCCGCCAGTGGAAAGCGATGCGCAAAACATCCATGTCGCGCTCTCCGACTTCGAAGTCACGCGCATGCTGGCGTCCGTATCGTGGCCGCATGAGCTCGAGGGGGCGTATGACTTCATCGCCTGCACGCGCGAGAAGATGCGGGTGGGGGAGGCTCTTCCGCTCGTGCTTGAACTGCGCGCAAGAGAGGCGCGCGGTCTCATCGGTATCGTGGAAATGCGCGGTCTCAAGGGGGAGCCGGAAATCGGATTCTGGCTCGCGCGGCCCCATTGGCGGTGCGGGCTGATGAGCGAGGCGGTGAGCCATGTCCTCGCCCATGCCTTTGATACGTATGGCTTTGAGACGATCGGCTCGGGCGCGTTTATGGAAAATGCCGCCTCCATAGGACTGCACCGCAAGCTCGGCTTTGCCATCACCGGCACTTCGCGTCTTTTCTGCAAGCCGCAAATGTGCGAATTGCAGCATGTCGACATGGTCTTGTCGCGTGCGGATTTCCGACCGTCGGGTCTCGCCGCCTGAACGCGGCAGGCCAGGGCACGCGCAAATCGCAATCAGGTATTTGGCGGCCGCAAGGAAATCGGCTATTTACCCGGCAACCAGCGTCGCACGTCAACATGACCGCGCGCGAAACCTGAGTTCAATTCCATGAAATTCCTCGATCAGGCGAAGGTCTATGTGCGCTCCGGCGATGGCGGGGCGGGATCTGTGTCCTTCCGCCGCGAGAAATACATCGAATATGGCGGACCCGACGGCGGTGACGGCGGGCGCGGCGGCGATGTGTGGGTGGAGTGCGTCGACGGCCTCAACACGCTCATCGACTACCGCTACCAGCAGCATTTCAAGGCCAAGACCGGCATTCACGGCATGGGCAAGAACAGGACCGGTGCCAAGGGTGCCGACATCGTTCTCAAGGTCCCCGTCGGCACCGAGATCCTGGAAGAGGACAACGAGACGCTGATCGCCGACATGACGGAGGTCGGCCAGAAGCTTCTGCTGCTGCGCGGCGGCAATGGCGGTTTCGGCAACGCCCATTTCAAGACATCCGTGAACCAGGCTCCGCGCCGCGCCAATCCGGGTCTTGAAGGCCTGGAAAAGTGGATCTGGCTGCGCCTGAAGCTGATCGCGGATGCCGGCCTTGTCGGGTTGCCCAATGCCGGCAAGTCGACCTTCCTCGCCTCCGTCTCGCAGGCGCGGCCGAAGATCGCCGACTACCCCTTCACCACGCTCCATCCCAATCTCGGCGTCGTCGGCGTCGACGGGCGCGAATTCGTCATGGCCGACATTCCCGGCCTGATCGAGGGCGCGCACGAGGGCGTAGGTATCGGCGACCGGTTTCTGGGGCACGTCGAGCGCACCCGCGTGCTGCTGCATTTGATCGATTCCACGCAAGCCGATCCCGCCGAGGCCTATCGCATCGTGCGCGGCGAGCTGGAAGCCTACGGCAACGGCCTTGAGGACAAGGTGGAGATCGTGGCGCTGTCGAAGATCGACGCGCTCGATGAGGACACGCGCCAGGAAAAACGTGCGGCGCTTGCCGAGGCCACAGGAACGAAGCCGATCCTGCTGTCGGCGGCCTCCGGCGAGGGCATGACGGAAGCCCTGCGCATGGTGCGTCGCGCGATCGAGACGCTCGATGGCGAAGCGGAGGACGATCTGCCCCGCACCGATGAGGAAGGTTGGCTGCCCTGATGCTCGCTCTTGAGGATCACTCGCGTATCGTCGTCAAGATCGGCTCCGCGCTGCTTGTCGAGAACGGAGCGCTGAAGCGCGACTGGCTCGCCTCGCTCGCCGATGATCTTTGCTGGCTCACCAAGCGCGGCATGGAGGTCATCGTCGTCTCCTCCGGCGCCATCGCGCTGGGGCGTGGCGTGCTCGGCCTGCCGTCGGGCCTGTTGAAGCTGGAGGAAAGCCAGGCGGCCGCCGCCGTCGGCCAGATCGAGCTTGCACAGGCCTATCAGGAAATGTTCGCCCATCGCGGCATGACGGCCGGGCAGGTGCTGCTGACGCTTAGCGATACCGAGCAGCGCCGACGCTATCTCAATGCGCGCGCCACCATCGGCACGCTGTTGAAGCTCAAGGCGGTGCCGGTCATCAACGAAAACGATACCGTCGCCACGAGCGAAATCCGCTATGGCGACAACGACCGGCTTGCCGCCCGCGTCGCCACTATGGTGAGCGCCGACTGCCTGGTGCTGCTGTCCGATATCGACGGCCTCTACACCGCGCCCCCTTCGGAAAATCCGCTGGCCGAACACATTGCGGTGGTCGACCGCATCACGCCGGAAATCGAGGCGATGGCCGGAGCGGCGGGGTCGGAACTGTCGCGCGGCGGCATGAAGACCAAGATCGAGGCCGGCAAGATCGCCACTGGCGCGGGCACGTCCATGGTCATCTCGTCGGGCAAGCGGCTCAATCCGCTCGCCGCGATTTCGCAAGGCAAGCGCTGCACCTGGTTCCGCTCGCATTCAACGCCCGCCACCGCGCGCAAGACCTGGATCGCCGGCCAGTTGCAGCCGGCCGGTCAGATCATGATCGACGCGGGTGCGGAGCGGGCGCTGCGCAAGGGCAAGAGCCTGCTGCCGGCAGGCGTGACGCAGGTTTCGGGTCGCTTCCAGCGCGGCGATACGGTCTGTATCATGGATGCGTCGGGCCGGGAGATCGGCCGCGGGCTCGTCGCCTATGACTGCGACGACGCGGTCCGCATCGTCGGTCACAAATCGCGGGAGATCGAATCCATATTGGGTTACTCCGGTCGTGCGGAGATGATCCACCGCGACGATATGATCCTCGGCGATATCGAATAGGATACGATGGCAGCCCGCCGGCATCCGGCCCAAGGGCCTGAAGGGATGCCGGGGCTTGAAGGGATGGAACTGATGTTGAACCAGGCGGTCGCCCGCGAGACGGGCTCCATCGGCACGATGATGCTGCAGATCGGGGTGGAGGCGCGCGCCGCCGCCCGCCGGCTCGCCAACACGCCAACGGATGCCAAGAACGCCGCGCTGAAAGCCATGGCCGCCAACATCCGCGCCCGCAAGGACCGGATCCTCGCCGCCAACGCACTCGATGTCGAGGACATGCGGGCCCGCTCGCTGGCCGGCTCCTTCATTGACCGCGGCACGCTGGACGCCGCCCGCGTGGAGGCGATGGCCGCCGGTATCGAGGCGATCGCGGAGCTGGCCGATCCCGTCGGCCGCGTCACCGAGGCCTGGGACCGGCCGAACGGTCTGCATATCGAGCGGGTCAAGACGCCGCTTGGCGTCATCGGCGTCATCTACGAAAGCCGGCCGAACGTGACGGCGGATGCCGGCGCGCTGTGCCTGAAGGCGGGCAACGCGGCGATCCTGCGCGGCGGGTCGGACGCCTTCCGCACCTCGCAGGCGATCGCCGAGTGCCTTCGCCTCGGCCTTGTCGCAGAAGGCCTGCCCGATGCGGCGATCCAGCTCGTGCCCACCACCGACCGCGCCGCCGTCGGCCACATGCTGGCCGGTCTCAACGGCAATGTGGACGTGATCGTGCCGCGCGGCGGCAAGAGCCTCGTCGCCCGCGTGCAGCAGGAAGCGCGCGTGCCCGTCTTCGCGCATCTGGAAGGCCTTGTGCACATCTTCGTCGATCGCGAGGCCGATCTCGACAAGGCGGTGACGCTGGTCGTCAATTCCAAGATGCGGCGCACCGGCATCTGCGGCGCGGCGGAAACGCTTCTGATCGACCGCGCCTGCGCCGCCACGCACCTGAAACCGCTCCTCGACGCGCTCAAGGCCGCCGGCTGCGTCATCCGGGGTGACGCGGAAACGCGCGCGCTCGTGCCCGACGCGGAAACCGCCACGGAGGCCGACTGGACGACCGAGTATCTCGACGCCATCATCTCGGTGAAGGTCGTCGACGGGCTCGATGAAGCCATCGAGCATATCGAGACCCACGGCTCGCATCACACCGACTGCATCATCACGGAGAACCAGACGACCGCCGACCGCTTCCTTGCGGAGGTCGATTCCGCCATCGTGCTTCACAACGCCTCCACCCAGTTCGCCGATGGCGGCGAATTCGGGTTCGGCGCAGAGATCGGTATCGCGACGGGGCGCATGCATGCGCGTGGCCCCGTCGGGCTGGAACAGCTCACCAGCTTCAAGTACCGCGTCCACGGCGACGGCCAGACCCGCCCGTGACACCACCGCCGCGCGACGATCTCCTTTCCGGCCAGGGAGGCTGGCGGACCGGCACTCCGCCGGAATGGATGCGGCTGCCGCCGGCCGGCTACGGCCAGCGCGTCGGCCTGTTCGGCGGGTCGTTCAATCCGCCCCATTCCGGCCACGCGCTGGTTTCGCGCACGGCCATGCGCCGGCTGAAGCTCGACCGTATCTGGTGGCTGGTCACGCCGGGCAATCCTCTGAAGAACATCTCCGAGCTGGCACCGCTGGAGACCCGCGTCCACCTGGCCGCCGCCTGCGCCGACGATCCGCGCGTGACGGTCACCGCCTGGGAAGCCTGGCTCGGCACCGCCTACTCGGCCCAGACCGTGGTGGCGCTGCGCCAGCGCCGGCCGGATCTGAAGTTCGTCTGGGTGATGGGGGCGGACAATCTGGCGACCTTCCACCGCTGGCAGAACTGGCGCTCGATCATCGACACGGTTCCCGTGGCGATCGTCGACCGGCCGGGCGCGGAGCTTGCCGCGCTGTCGGCGCGTGCGGCGTGTACCTATGCCCGTTTCCGGGTGCCGGAACGCGACGCGGCCGATCTTCCCGGCGGCCCGACGCCCGCCTGGACCTTCCTCCACACCCCGCGCGACCCTGCGTCCTCCACCGAGCTGCGGCGGAGCGGGGCGTGGAAGATCTGAAGCGATCGCGACACCCGCCCGATGCGGCACGCGCTCCTTGCGTCGTCATGCGGGGGCGCGAAGTCTTGAAATCGACCCCGCCCGTGCCTTATCTTGGAAGGCATGAGCGCAAGGACCTTGCGTTTGCACCGTTCCTCACGCTCTGCCAGGCGCTTTGCGGGATTGTCATGAACGTCCCGCACACTGCGAATCGCGAAAGCGTTTCGCGCGAGTGTCCTGTATCCAAGTGGCGTGAACGTCCCGGCGAATGAGCGCGCGGGGCGAGAGAAACGGAAACCATGGCGAAAGGCACGACCCCCTGAACATGCCATTCAAAAGTGAGGATACGGCGTTGTCCGATCCTCAAGTCGCAGCTGTCCGCGCCGGTGAATATGCGGATCCGCTGTCTGCCGTCCTCGCGAGCCTGGACGAGTCCAAGGCCGAGGACATCGTTTCCATCGACATCAAGGGCAAGACCGCGATGGCCGATCACATGGTGATCGCGTCCGGGCGTTCGAACCGGCATGTCGGCGCGATCGCCGATCATCTTGTCCGCCATCTGAAGAATGCCGGCTTCGGTGCGCCGCGCGTGGAAGGCCTGCCGCATTGCGACTGGGTCCTCATCGACGCGGGCGATATCATCGTCCATCTCTTCCGGCCCGACGTCCGCACCTTCTACAATATCGAGAAGATGTGGTCGGCCGAGGCGGAGACGACGCCGCAGTATTCGAACTGACGGCGGCATTCGAACAAACGGCCCGGGCCGATCCTCGGTCCTGCCGGTAATCCGTGTCTGCGCGCGTCCGTGGCACGAGAGGCGATGGACATGCGCGTGATGATTGCCGGCATCGGCCGGATGAAGGCCGGTGCCGACCGGCAACTGCTGGAGCGATATCTTGAGCGCGCCCGCAAGGCGGGACGCGCCATGGGTTTCAGCGGGCCGGATCTGGTGGAACTGCCCGAATCTCGCGCCCAGCGCGCGGCCGAGCGCAAGCAGGCGGAGGCCGAGAACCTGCTCGCGGCCTTGCCCGCGCCACGTGTTCTCGTCGCGCTCGACGAGGGCGGACGCACGCTCCCTTCCGAAAAATTCGCCGACCGCATCGGCCGCTGGCGTGACGAGGGCGCGGGCGCTCTGGTCTTCGCGATCGGCGGCGCCGACGGTCATGGCCGTGCGCTTCTGGACGCCGCCGACATGACGCTCGCCTTCGGCCCGATGACCTGGCCGCACCAACTCGTGCGCATCATGATGGCCGAGCAGATCTACCGCGCGATCTCCATCCTGTCGGGGCACCCCTATCACCGGGCGTGAGCCTGTCGGTGGCGCCTCCCCTCGCGCCCGCTTGCGTCCGCTACGCGCGCGCATTTGCAGGACGGCAAGCCGAAGCGGTCCGTATCGGCAGGCGAAGACGAGCGCATCGGCGGGACGTCTCCTCACCATACCGTGACGGACCTAAGGATTTTCCCCGGTTACAACAAGGCCCGCGCGCCCGCTTGTTGCCGCAATCCGGCGATATCGAAAAACCAGACACTGTAAGAGGTGCCTTTCGGCGAGATCCGCGACGTCTTATGGTTGACGGATCGTTAACGCTCCGCATGCGATCCTGATGGGATCGCGCGATCCGGGCCCGAATGAAGACGGGTCCAACCGAATGAAGGCTCCGCCATGATCGGGCCGGCCACGGGGATTGCGCACGGGTCGAAACGGAGGTGCAGGTGATCGCCGCACGTATGGTGCGATCGGCCGCCGCAAGGCGGGAATGGGATCGACCCATGCAGGGCGCGTCGCGTCTTGTGCCGGGCGCGCGGCAGCGTATGCGCGCTCTCATCTTCGCGGGAGGGCTCGTGCTGGCGGGCGCGGCGGCGGCAGCCGCCTTCGTGCCAGGCGCGCATGCCACCCAGGCGCCCGAGACGGGGGCAGGGCAAGAGGTCGCTCCGGCGAAGGGTCCGGAAAACGGAACGCAGGAAAACGGAACGCAGACGGGGTCCGAAAACGGGGCGGATAACGGCCAGGGGGCCGATCTTTCCGACCTCGATCCCGCCGAACGCAAAGAGGCGCGGGAGAAGGAACTCGCCGCGCTGACCGATGACATTACGCTGAGCGAGACCCGTCAGCGCGAACTCAAGCACCAGATCGACACGATTGACCGCCACCGCGACGCGCTCAATGCGGACCTTCTTCGCACTGCCCAGCGCGTCCATTCTCTGGAAGAAGAATTGAGCGCCACGGAAGCGAGGCTCCTGCGACTGCACGAAAATGCCGACACCGTTCGCGCCTCGCTGCACGAGCGCCGCGATGTGCTGGCCGAGGTGCTGGCGACGCTGGAGCGCATCGGCCGTCGTCCGCCGCCCGCGCTCGCCGTCCGCCCCAAGGACGCGCTCGGTGCCGTACGCTCGGCCATGCTGCTCAACGCGGTCATGCCCGGTATCCACGACGAGGCGGAGGCGCTGGCCGTCGATCTCGGCGAACTCACCAAGCTGGAGGGCCGCATCGCGGGGGAACGCGACCGGCTGAAGAGCGACGGCTCGCGCCTTGCGGAGGAAAAGACCCGCATCGAGCTTCTGCTGAAGGCCAAGCGCGAGGAAGCCGACGAATCACGCCGCAAGCTCGCCGAGGAAACCGGCCGCTCGCGGGAACTGGCGAAGAAGGCGACCTCGCTGAAGGGGCTGATCGCCTCTTTGGAGAGCGAAATCGAATCATCGCGCAAGGCGGCCGAAGCCGCGGCCAAGGCGGCGAAGGAAAACGCCGGCAAGCCGAAGAACTCCGATCCGTTCGCCGACCCCGGCCGTCTCGCCCCTGCTGTCGCCTTCGCCGACACCAAGGGAAAGCTTCATCTTCCCGTCGCCGGCGCGCCGCTTCGCGCCTTTGGCGAGGAGGACAGCCTCGGCACACCGGCCGAAGGGCTGTCGATCGCAACACGAAACGATGCCCGCGTCACCGCGCCTTGCGATGGATGGGTTGTTTATTCGGGACCGTTCCGCAGTTACGGCCAACTCTTGATCCTGAACGCAGGCGACGGATATCATGTCCTGCTTGCGGGCATGGACAAGATCGATGCGGAACTCGGTCAGTTTGTTTTGGCCGGAGAACCCATCGGATCGATGGGATCGACACAACTCGCCAGCGCTGCCACTTTGGACCTCGGTTCGACGCGGCCGGTGCTTTATATTGAATTCCGAAAAGACGGCAGCTCAATCGACCCCTCGCCCTGGTGGGCCAAGCCGGAAGACGAAAAGGTTCGCGGATGATACGGAAAGCCTCGCTGATGCTTGTCGGCGCGCTGATGGGCGCGGCGGCGGTGATCACCTTGTCCCAGACGGAGTTCGTTATCGGCTCCAAGGCCGAAGCGGCCGCTTCCGACACCTATCGGCAGCTCAACCTGTTCGGAGACGTCTTCGAACGGATCCGGGCCGATTATGTCGAAGTGCCGGACGATCACAAACTGATCGAGGCGGCGATCAACGGCATGCTGTCCTCGCTTGACCCGCACTCCTCCTACATGTCGCCGAAGAGCTTCCGCGACATGCAGGTCCAGACGCGCGGCGAATTCGGTGGTCTCGGCATCGAGGTCACGATGGAAGACGGTTTCGTCAAGGTCGTCACCCCGATCGACGACACTCCGGCCTACCGCGCCGGCGTGATGGCCGGCGACGTCATCACCGAGCTCGACGGCGAGCCCGTGCAGGGACTGACGCTCAACGAGGCGGTGGAGAAGATGCGCGGTCCGGTCAAGACCGACATCAATATCACGGTGCGTCGCAAGGGCGTCGAGGATCCGCTGAAGATCACGATCACCCGCGACATCATCCGCATCCGCTCCGTGCGCTGGCACGAGGAAAAGGATATCGGCTACGTCCGCATCACCCAGTTCAACGAGCAGACCTTCGACGGGTTGCAGGATGCGATCAACGATATCGAGAAGAAGGTTCCCGAAAAGGAACTGAAGGGCTTCGTTGTCGACCTGCGCAACAATCCCGGCGGCTTGCTCGATCAGGCGATCGCGGTGTCCGACACCTTCCTCGATCGCGGCGAGATCGTCTCCACGCGCGGCCGCAACGCCGACGAGAGCCAGCGCTACAATGCGCGTTCCGGCGACATGACGCACGGCAAGCCGGTCATCGTGCTGGTCAATGGCGGCTCCGCCTCGGCGTCGGAAATCGTCGCGGGCGCGTTGCAGGACCACCGCCGCGCGACCATCGTCGGCACGCGGTCCTTCGGCAAGGGCTCGGTCCAGACGATCATTCCGCTCGGTCCCAACGGCGCCATCCGCCTGACAACGGCGCGCTACTACACGCCCTCGGGCACCTCGATCCAGGCCAAGGGCATCACGCCCGATATCGAAGTGAAGCAGGAGCTTCCCGACGAACTGAAGGGCAAGGTCGAGACGCGCGGCGAAGCGTCCCTGCGCGGCCACCTCGGTTCCGACGACGGCACCGAAAAGACCGGCAGCCAGGCCTACGTCCCGAAGGATCCGAAGGACGACAAGCAGCTGAACTTCGCCTACGAGCTGCTGCGCGGTCTGCAGGCCAACAAGGCCTTCCCGCCGGACCCCGCCGCCGGCGTGCCGAACTGAGCCGCCGCAACGACGCGCCTTCAGGTGGCTTCATCTGAAGGCGGGAAAGCCGCTCGTCTTCAAGGCGTTCTCGTCTTCGAGGTGTCAGGGCGTCGTGTCCGCGACCACACAGGCTCTGGCAGATACGCAAGATCTGGAGGCCCGCATCGGATATCCGATGCGGGCCTTTTCGTTCGCATCGAGCGTCATTCGCGGTTCTGGCGCCCGCGTGCCCCGACCCGGCAGCCCCGATCCGGCAGCTCCGGCGCGGCGCCCTGACACATCTTCGTTGAACCACCTTACGGAAAACGTCGGATGGCCCGCGCCCGCATTCGGCCTATCCTTTTTCGCGCGCCGGGGGCGTTGCTCGCGCAGGTCGCTTGCCTGCGTTGCGCGACTGACGGTTGCGATCGCTTAGAAAATGTTAACCATGAGCGCGTTAGGCTGATCCTATCGTGCGCCCGACTGCTGTCGCGGAACAACGCGGCGGGGCCGGGCTTGCCTGCGCGATGGCGTAAATGGAAAGTGGCGGAACACGGATCATGGCCGGGGACGACCTGACAGCCCCATTGGGCCTGGGCATCGGAAAGCGGCGCTTCCGCATTCCGCTTGGCCTGATCGGCATCGTGATCATCACGGTTTTGACGGTCACCGTCGGGATCTGGGTCGCCGTCGTCGACGATCCCTATGGTGGCGAGCCGTCGGCCGTCGTCGTTCTCAACAAGACCTCCGTAAGCGGCGTCTCCGCCCGCGACATCACCGTTGTCGGCATCCGCCCCGATGTGGGCGAGGATGGCAAGCCGCTGGCGCAGCCGGGCGAGGGCCACGGCGATGGCGGCCCGCGTTTCGAGCCGGTATTGCCGCCGGCCGGGGCCGTCCTCAACCCGTCGGAAGGCGACGTGCAGGCGCTGACGGTCGATCCCGATGCCCGCATCGCGGAGAGCGGGCGCTATGGTATTCTGCCCAAGATGGCGGACAATGGCGCGCGCGCGCTCGATTTCTATGCCCGCCCCTTCGACAACGAAGCCGTGGGGGTCGCGCGCATCGCGATTGTCGTCGGCGGCCTGGGGCTGAGCGAGGCGGGCACCAATCTGGCGCTGGAAAAGCTGCCCTCCGATGTCACCCTCGCCTTCGCACCCTATGGCGACAACCTCAAGGACTGGCAGGCCCGCGCCCGTCAGGACGGCCACGAACTGTTGCTTCAGGTGCCGCTGGAGCCGTTCGACTATCCCGACAACGATCCCGGCCCGCACACGCTTCTGGTCGATCAGTCCCACCAGCAGAACATCGACCGCCTGCACTGGCTGATGAGCCGCATCACCAACTATGTCGGCGTGGTCAACCAGATGGGCGGACGCTTCACCTCCGCGCCCGAGGCACTCCAGCCGGTTCTGGAGGAGGTCGGCCGGCGCGGGCTGATGTATCTGGACGACGGCTCCTCCTCGCGTTCCGTCGCCTCTTCGCTCGCCAATACCACCAACACGCCGTTCCTGCGGGCCGACCTCGCGATCGACCGCAATCCTTCGCGTGACGAGATCGATGCCCGGCTGCTGGAGCTGGAGGCGGTGGCCCGCACCAAGGGCTTCGCGGTCGGTTATGCCTCGGCCCTGCCGGTTTCCATCGACCGCATCAGTCAGTGGGCCAAGAGCCTGCAGGCCAGGGGACTGCAACTGGTCCCGCTCACCGCCGGCGTGCGCCACAACAATTCGTAACGCCGGTTTTTCCTCATCTATGCGATTTCAACGCGGCGGCGGTTGGTCTACACCGAAGGTATGCTCCATCCAGGCTTCCTGAGGATCCTCCCGTGACCGATCTCCCTCTTCCCTGCTATCGCCCCTGCGTCGGCATCATGCTGATCAACCCCGCCGGCCTGGTCTGGGTTGGCAAGCGCACCAAGGGCGGGCCGGAACATGTCGACGCGACCCACAGCTGGCAGATGCCGCAGGGCGGGATCGATGCCGGCGAGGAGCCGCTTTCCGCCGCCCTTCGCGAGCTTTACGAGGAGACCTCGGTCAAATCCGTGTCGCTGCTCGCCGAAGCGCCCGACTGGTACACCTACGACCTGCCCGATCCGGTCGCCCGCAAAAGCTGGAAGGGCCGCTACCACGGACAGGCCCAGCGCTGGTTTGCCTTCCGCTTCGAAGGCGACGAGGGAGAGATCGACGTCATCCGGCCGCCCGAAGGCAACAAGCCGGAATTTTCCCAATGGCGCTGGGAGCAGGCGGCGAGGCTGCCGGAGCTGATCATTCCGTTCAAGCGCCAGGTCTATGAGGACGTCGTTTCCGCCTTCGCCCACCTGACGGCCTGAGGCTTCGCGGACCTTCTGTGATTTTCGAGAAATGCGAGAGATATTCGAGACGGATTCGATGAATCCGTTAATACGATTCAAAAGACCGCGTCAGCGCTCCGGCCGCACCATGATCAGCGCCCAGAAATTGCGCCACATGCCGTCGGGCCGGGTGGTGCGGGCGATGCCGATCTCGGTGACATACGGGTTGAGCAGGTTCTTGTCGTGGCCGGGCGAGCCCTGCCAGCCCTTGAACGCGGCCTCGAAGCTCTGGTAGCCGTAGCCGAGATTTTCCGCCGCCGCATCGTGGCGAATGCCGTGTTCGCTCAGTCGCTTGAAGAGGCCGTTCTTGCTGTGGAGCGGCGATTTCCGCTTGTCGCGCCGCGCGATGTAGTCGGCCATGTCCTGCGCCGCGACGGTGACCGCCGGCGAGATTGTCAGCGCGGGCAGGCCCTGTTGGGCGCGATAGCCGTTGATGCGCGAAAGGGCGGCCTGCTCATCCACCGGCACCTGCGTCAGCTCCGCCTTGTCCTCGAAGCCCGGCAGTCCGCCCGCGCAACCGGAGAGCAGGAGAAAAAGCGAGAAGGCGGCAAGAACGTTTCGCATCAAGGCAGGCTCCACAGCAACGCGGGAAGATCAGGGCTGGGCAAAAGCCAGACCGCGCCAAGGCGGCGATTTTCAGGCAAAACGGCCATCATGGACAATCTCAATCAGATAAGGATGGCCCCTTGCGCGATCGTGGGCGAACCGGCGTAGAGCGAACCGGTCGAGCATGCATATGCCGCGTTAATGCACCGCTAACCACGATGCTTGCCCCCTTGTCGCTTTTCACGCCCCGCTAACGCTCGTCGTGGCACAACGCGTCTGCGGAAAATGACGGGTTTTGGGGCGATGCAACGTTTTGTCCTTGTTCTGGTACTGATCATAGCGGCGGCTCTGGCCGGGCCGACGCTCGTGCAATGGGGCGTCGATGCGCTGCCGCAAACGGAGGAACCCGCAAAGGTCGCCGCAAAGCCGGCCTACCGGCCCTCCGGGTATGGAACGGTGGTGCTCGATGCCGGTGACAACGGCCACTTCGCCGCCGTCGCGCGCATCAACAACCGCTTCATCGACGTGATCGTCGACACCGGCGCCACGGCCGTCGCGCTTCCCTACGAGGAGGCTGCGCGGCTCGGGTTGCGGCCCGGAAACTCCGAATTCACGGTCGAGATATCCACCGCCAACGGCATCCAGAAGAGCGCACCCGTAACGCTCCGTGAAGTGCGCATCGACACCATCCGCGTCTATGACGTCCCCGCGCTCATCGCCCCGCGCGGCGCCCTTTCCTCCGCGCTGCTCGGCATGAGTTTCCTGCGCCAGTTGAAGAACGTGGAGATGCGTGGTGGCGAACTGGTGATGCAGCAATAATCCACGTTGCCCGCGATCTGCGCCCCGGCGGGGACTCTGTCTCGTTTGCGGAACCAATGGCGGTATTCTTCGTTTCAGCACAGTCGGTGCCTGCGCCGCCTTCCTTTGGTCGCAGCACCATCCTATACCGTTCGTCAAAGACGCATTGAGCGATTTCAGGAGCCTCCATGTTTCCCAAGCCGGCCGCAACGCTGACGCCCAACACCTACGCCTACGAATCCTCGCCGATGGTCAAGGCGACCGGCTTTCGCGAATATGACGCGCGCTGGCTGTTCGAGAAGGAAATCAACCTCATGGGGGTGCAGGCCCTGGGCATGGGCCTGGGCACGCTGCTCCACGAGATGGGCGTGAAGCCGGAGATCGTGACCGGCCACGATTTCCGCTCCTACTCCGCCTCCATCAAGATGGCGCTCGTCACCGGCCTGATGGCGGCCGGCGTCAAGGTGCATGACATCGGCCTCTGCACCACGCCGATGACCTATTTCGGCCAATTCGAGCTGGACGTTCCCGCTGTCGCCATGGTCACCGCATCGCACAACGACAACGGCTGGACCGGGGTCAAGATGGGCGCCGCGCGCCCGCTGACTTTCGGCCCCGATGAGATGGGCCGGCTGAAGGAGATCGTGCTGGAAGCCGCCTTCGATCTGAAGGGGGGCGGCAGCTACTGCTTCGTCGAGAATTTCCCCGAGCGCTACATCGCGGACCTCACCAACCGGCCGAAACTGAAGCACCCGATCAAGGTGGTGGCGGCCTGCGGCAACGGCACGGCTGGTGCCTTCGCCGAGCGTATCCTGTCCGCCATCGGCGCGGATGTGGTGCCGCTCGACTGCGAGCTCGACCATTCCTTCCCGCGTTACAATCCGAACCCGGAAGACATGAAAATGCTGCACGCCATCGCCGAGATGGTGCGCGAGACCGGCGCCGCCGTTGGCCTCGGCTTCGACGGCGACGGTGATCGCTGCGGCGTGGTCGACAATACCGGCGAGGAGATCTTCGCCGACAAGGTTGGCGTCATGCTGGCGCGCGACATCTCCCGGCTCAATCCCGGCGCACAGTTCGTCGTCGACGTGAAGTCGACCGGCCTGTTCCTGACCGACCCGGTCCTGATCGCGAACGGCGCGAAGACCGACTACTGGAAGACCGGCCATTCCTACATCAAGCGGCGGGTGAACGAACTGAACGCCATGGTCGGCTTCGAGAAATCCGGCCATTACTTCTTCAACGCGCCGATCGGGCGGGGCTACGACGACGGCTTCGTCTCGGCATTCGCCATCCTCGACATGCTCGACCGCAATCCGGACAAGTCGATGGCGGATCTCCGAAACGACCTCCCCAAGACCTGGGGCACGCCGACCATGTCGCCCCATTGCGACGACGAGAAGAAGTACGATGTGGTGGACAAGGTCGTCGCGCGCTTCAAGTCCATGCAGGAGAAGGGCGAAAAGATCGACGGCCAGCCGATCGTCGACCTTATCACGGTGAACGGCGTCCGCGTGGTGGCCGAGGACGGCACCTGGGGTCTGGTGCGGGCCTCGTCCAACAAGCCGGAACTCGTCGTGGTGGTGGAAAGTCCGGTCTCCGAGGCGCGCATGCGCGCCATGTTCAAGATCGTCGATACGGTGCTGCGCGAGAACGAGGAAGTCGGCGACTACAACCAGTCGATCTGAGGCCGGCTTCCACAGTTATGGGGCAGGGGGACGGCGCGCAGCTATACGCTGAGCCCGGCGCTCCCTCGCCCGTCGTCGCGACCGGCGACGTCGGGACGCGGATGACATTGCCCAAAATGCCGCGGGTCAAGAGGATGAGACCGCGCTTCAGTGCCTCCGCCCGCACCGCGCAGGCAAACCCGGGGTGGCGCGCGCGTTAACCCGGCAGATCGTAGTCGTCCGCATTCGTGAAACCAGGTCCGCGAATCTCCCCGATTTCCGGGGGATCGCCCCGTGCTGCCCTCCTGTCCTTTCGCAAGGCAAGTGAGCGCCGGCGAGAAACGCGGACCTGTCTGCTCCGCCCTCAAAGTGAGAGGCGGTTCCAGGTCATCGGGAAGCCTCCGCCCTCAACCCAGCGCCTCGCGCATGGCGGCGAGCTGGCTGGCCCTTTCGCGCCGCGCCGCCAGCGCGGTGTGCATGTTGACCTTGACGAAGCGGGTCGGCGTCTGTGGCTGAAGCTGGCCGATCAGATCCATATCCGCCGAAATCACCGTCCCGATCATGAAATAGCCGCCGCCGGAAACCGCATCGCGGTGAAGGATGATCGGTTCCGTGCCGCTGGGGATCTGGATCGAGCCGTAGGGATAGCAGGCATCGGTGATGTTGGAGGGATCGGAACCGGCGCCAAACGGCGGTTCGCGATCGACGAATTCCATCGGCGTGCCGCCCTGGAAGCGATAGCCCATGCGGTCGGCCTCCAGCGCGACTTTCCAGGTTTCCGCGAAGAAGCGCTCGCCCGACGCCTCGGTGATGCGGTGCCAGTAAAGGCCCGGCAGCACGCGCAGTTCGGCCGGATTTCCGGGCAGTCGACGCAGCCTTTCGGCAAGCGTCCGCCCCTCGGCCACCGGCCGCGCAGGCGTTCCCAGGGGCAGCACGTCGCCGGCCTGTACGGCGCGACCATCGATGCCGCCGAGCCCGCCGATGGCGTAGGTCGAGCGGCTTCCCAGCATCGGCGGCGTATCGATGCCGCCGGCAAAGGCGATGTAGGCGCGTGCGCCGGCGCGCAGATAATCGAAGGACAGTGTCTGACCCGCCTTGACCGCCAGAGCCGTCCAGGTCTCCCGGATCTCGCCGTCGATCTTTGGCGGCAATTCAGCACCCGTCACCGCAATCAGGGTGTCCTCGGTGAACGTCAGCTCCGGGCCCATGAATACCGTTTCCAGACAGGCCGCGCCCTCGTCGTTGCCGACAAGCAGGTTGGCGCATCTGAGCGCGAAGCGGTCCATGGCGCCGCCCATGGGAATGCCCAGGTGGTAATATCCGGGGCGGCCGAGGTCCTGCACCGTCGTGGCGAGACCGGTCTTCCTGACATCAATCGGCATTGAGGGCCTCCAGCAGCTTGGCGTTGGTACCTTCGATATCGGCGTTGAAGGCGTCGAGGGAGAACTCGACCTCCCGGATCCGGGGCGCGAATGTGTTGGCCTCGACCGCCGCGACGCAGCGATCGTATTCGGCGCGGTCGATCGGCTTCCATTTGACGATGTCGCCGGGTTTGAAGAAGACCATGAAGTCCTTCAGGTAGCCGGTTTGCTGCGTCGGGTCGTAGATCGGCATGGGGGTGATGCCGAACATCTGATAGCCGCCGGCGCCGCGCACCGAGTAGATGCAGGAAAAACAGCCGCCATAGCCCACCGTCAGCTTCGGCGTGTCGGTGCGCGGGCGCAGGTATTTCGGCACCTGGATCTGATGCGGACGGTCGACCATCTGGTAGAGAAACGGCAAGCCGGAGACGAAGCCGACCATGGAGACGAACCAGGGCTGGCCGGAATGCGCCGCGATGAATTCGTCGACCGACGCGAACCCGTTGATGCGCGCGGCGTAGTCGATATCGCTCGAACTCGGGTCCTGGTGGCGTTCGCGAAACCGCATCAGGGTCTCGTGGGTCCAGGGGTCCTGGTAATAGACCGGGATCTCTATGATGCGGGTGTTGAGCACCGGACTGGCCCGCCCGGCCTCCTCCTCCATCCGCTTCAGCTCGCTCATCAGATCGTCGGGATGGATCAGGTCCGGATCGAACTTGATCTGGAAGGAGGCGTTGGCGGGGCAGATCTCCGTGACCCCCTTGATCGAGGCCTCGCGCACCGCGTTCGTCATGGAGAGGGCCTTGAAGAAGGCCTCGAGCGACATTTCTTCGCTGACCTCGACGAAGATGTGTTCGTCGCCACCGAAGGAGTACCGGGAATTCAGCATGCCTCGCCGTCCTGTCTCGTGAGTGTGTGGCAATTGGCTTCCAGCCAGGGTTCAAGCCATTTGGTGTGAAAGGCGCCCGCCAGAACGTCGTCGTCGCGCGCAAGAGCGTCGAACAGCGGCGCGGTGGTCTTCACCTGATCGCCCAGGCTCAATTCGCCGAGAGCGCGCCTGAGGCGGATAATGGCCTTTTCGCGGGTCTCGGCGGTGACGACCAGCTTGCCCAGCAGCGAGTCGTAAAAGGGCGGGATCTGGTATCCGGCAAACAGCATGTGATCGAAGCGCACGCCCGGCCCGCCGGGGATGTGAAGCTCGCTGACGGTGCCGGGGGAGGGCATGAAGCCGTTCGCCGGATCCTCGGCGTTGATGCGTACCTCGATCGCGTGGCCGCGGATGACGAGGTCCTCCTGCCTGAGCGACAACGGCTCGCCGCCGGCCACCTTGATCATCTCCGCCAGCAGATCGATGCCCAGAACGGCCTCGGTGACCGGGTGCTCGACCTGGATGCGGGTGTTCATCTCGATGAAGAAGAACGCGCCGGTTTCATCGTCATAGAGATATTCGACCGTTCCCGCCCCGCGATAGCCGACGGCGGCGGCAAGGGCGACGGCGGAGGCGCACAGGTCCGCGCGAACATGCGGCGACAGCGCCGCCGAGGGAGCCTCTTCCCACACCTTCTGGCGCTGGCGCTGGAGCGAGCACTCGCGCTCGTAGCAATGGAGGAAGGTCTCGCCATCGCCCAGGATCTGAACCTCGATATGCCGTGCCTTGGCGATCATCTTTTCCAGATAGAGCCCGCCATCGCCAAAGGCCGCTTTCGCCTCCCGCTCCGCCTGCGGCGCCAGCGCGGCGAATTCGGCCGCGTCATGAGCGATGCGGATGCCGCGACCGCCACCACCGGCCGTCGCCTTGATCATCACCGGAAAGCCGATTCCTGCCGCGATTTCGGCCGCCTCACCAAGGTCACCGATGAGCCCGCCGCTGCCGGGAATGGTCGGCACGCCGGCCGCTTGCGCTGTGGCGATGGCCGCGGTCTTGTCGCCCATGCGGCGGATGGTGTCGCCGTCGGGACCGACAAAGATCAGTCCGGCTGCCGCCACCGCGTCGGCGAAATCGGCGTTTTCGGCCAGAAAGCCATAGCCTGGATGGATCGCGTCGGCACCGCTTTCGCGCGCGGCCTGCAGTACGGCGTCGATGTTCAGATAGGATTTGGCGGCCGACGGCGGTCCGATCTCGACCGCCTCGTCGGCCATCTGGACGGCCAGAGATCCGGCATCGGCGGTGGAATGGACCTGAACCGTCCGGATGCCCAGCTCGCGCGCGGCGCGGATGATCCGTACCGCGATCTCCCCTCGGTTGGCGATGAGCAGTTTCTTGATTGTCATTGGTCTGCCTGTCAGCCTTCCACCACGACCAGCACCTGGCCGGCCATGATCGCCTCCGCATCCTCCACCTGGAATTCGCCCAGCGTGCCCGTGGCCTCGCAGGTCACTTCCTGGAAGCTCTTCATCACCTCGATGAGACCCAGCACGTCGCCCTCGACGACCGGGTCGCCCGGGTTCTTGTAGTTGGGCTGGTCGGGGGCCGGCTTGCGGTAGAATACGCCCGGGATCTTCGCCCTGATTTCGCACGTGGACATTGCTCTTCTCCTTGTGTTGCAGCCAGTCGGGATTGCAGGGGGTCAGGTGGGGTCGACGTACTCCGCCAGCGCGGAGCGGACAGTCTTGCCGATTTCGGCGATGTTCGGGGTATCGGAATGAATGCAGATGGTCTCGGCCCGGACCGGGATCTCCTTGCCGCCGGTGGAGATCACGATACCGTCGCGCACGGCGCGCAGCGCTTGCGCCGCGACCGCCTCCGCCGCGCGTGCCGGGTGCTCGCGTGTGATGATCAGCCGGCCGGCGTCGTCGTAATCGAGATCGGCGAAGAATTCGGATCGGAACGCAAGCCCGCGCGCGGTGTAGATCTCCTCGTGCAGCGTCCCGCTCAATCCGAAAACCGGCACGCCGAACGGTTCCGCCGCATCGCAGATCGCATGGGCGATCGCCTCGTCGCGCGCGGCGACGCCATAGAGCGCCCCATGCGGCTTGACGTGATTGAGCGCCACGCCGGCGGCCTCCAGAAACCCTTTCAGGGCGCCGATCTGATAGGTCACGATATTGGCCATCTCCGCGCGCTCGATCTTCATTTCCCGCCGGCCGAAACCGGCCAGATCGGGAAATGACACGTGAGCGCCGATCCTGACGCCGTGGCGCGCGGCAAGTTCCACGGTCTTGCGCATGTGGTTGGGATCGGAGCCATGAAAGCCGCAAGCCACGTTGGCCTCGGTGATGAAAGGCATGACGGCCTCATCGTTGCCCATCCTGTAAAGACCGAAGCTTTCGCCCATGTCACAATTGATATTCACAGCCACTGGCCAAAGCTCCTCAGTCTTTCAAGGATGCGACGTATTTCAACCTGAGCTGATCGGCGATGACGGCGATGATCAGCAGCAGGCCCAAGACGACGGTCTGCAGGTAGGATTCGATGCGGGCGAGGTTCATGCCGTTTTCAACGAGGCCGATGAACAGCGCGCCGAGGATGACGTTCTCCAGCCGGCCGACGCCGCCGCGCAGGCTGACGCCGGCGATGACGCAGGCCGCGATGGATTGCAGCGGCATAGAGGTGCCGATATTGGCCTCCCCCGTGTCGAGCCGGGCGGCCAGCAGCATGCCGGCGACAGCTGCCATGCCGGCCGAGATCACGTAGGTCCAGAACAGCGTCGCGCGCGTGTTCACGCCCGACAGCCGCGCCGCCTTGATGTTGCCGCCCACGGCGTAGAAATGACGGCCGAAGGGAGTGCGGTAGAGAACGACGTGGAGCACCACGGCGATGATGAGCGCGCCGTAGATCGGCGTGTGGATGCCGAGCAGCGATCCGAAGCCGAAGACATCGCCGAAGGTCTGCGGCATGCCGTAGACCGGAACGCCGCCGGTGAGGAAAAGCGCGGCACCGAAGCCGACCGAGGTCATGCCCAGGCTCATCATGAAGGGCGAGACATTGAAGAAGGCCACGCCGACGCCGTTGCACACGCCGACAAGCCCGCCGGCTACGATGCCGGCCAGGCACCCCAGCACGATCGCCAGCCACACCACGTCCGGCATGGCGGCATACGTGCCGGCCATGACCATGGCACCGACGACGGAGGAGAGCGCGACGACCGTTCCCACCGACAGATCGAAGCCGCCGGTGAGCAGCGCGAACATCTGGCCCATGGCGACGATCGTCAGATAGACCGACTGGCGCAGCACGTTGGTCAGATTGCGTACGGTCAGGAAGTTGTCCGACATCGCCGCGAAGACGATGATCGCGATCACCAGCAGAAAGGGCAGGATGCCCAGTTTGACGAAGAGCTTCTTGGGCAGGTCGGCGAGATCGCCCGTCTTCGGTTTCATGGCTTCAGCCGGACTGCCCATCATGCAGCCTCCTTTTCGAAGAAGTGGGACAGGACGTTGGCCTCGGTGATCGCCTCGCCTTCGAGTTCCGCCTGGATCCGGCCGCGATAAAAGACGTAGGCGCGATTGGTGAGGTGCAGGATTTCGGGCAGGTCCGACGAGATCAGAATGATGGCGGCGCCGTTGGCGCAAAGCTCCGCGATAAAGCGGTAGATCGCCGCCCGCGTGCCGACATCGACGCCGACGGTCGGTTCGTCGAAGATGATGAGATCGAAGTCACGCGTCAGGCTTCTGGCCAGCATCAGCTTTTGCTGATTGCCGCCGGAGAAGTGCTCCGCCAGCCGTTCGAGCCGGCGCGGCGAGAGATTGAGCCGCTCGGCCAGCCCGTCGGCGAGGGTGTTTTCCGCCTTGCGGTCGAGAAACAGGGACCTGCGAATGGGCGCCGCGTCGAGCGCGGCAAGGGTGATGTTCTCGCGCGCGGAGCGCATCAGCATCAGCCCGTCCGTATGCCGGTCGGCGGGCAGATAGAGCATCCCCTTGTCGAGCATCGCGCGCGTGCTGGCGCCGGCGACCTGTTCGCCCTTGAAGGCGATGGTGCCTGAGGCGAGATCGGTGGCCCCGAAACAGGCCTGCCCGAAACGGGACTTGCCCGAGCCGACCAGCCCGGCGATGCCGACGATCTCGCCGCGGCGCGCCGTCAGCGAAACGCCGTCGACGCCGCCGTCGCCGGTGCGCAGGTCGTCCACCTGCAAGACCGTTTCACCCGGCGTGAAGGTGATTTCGGGAAATATCTGACCGACCACCCGGCCGGTCATCAGCCGTACCAGATCGTCCTCCGACGTGGTTCCGGCATCGACCGTGTCGATATGGCGACCGTCGCGCAGCACCGTGATCCGGTCTCCGATCTCTCGGATTTCGGCCATCCGATGGGTGATGTAGAGGATCGCGACCCGGCGCTGTTTCAGCGTCTCGATCACCTTGAAGAGCTGGTCCGTCTCGTGGTTGGTGAGCGAGGCGGTCGGCTCGTCGAGGATCAGGACGGCGAGATCGGAGCGGAAGGCCTTGGCGATCTCGACCATCTGCTGTTCGGCCCGCGTCAGGTGATCGACGGTACGGTCGGGATCGATGTGAAAATCGAGGCCGCTCAGGATCTCCTGCGCCTTCGCCCGCTGCTCCTTGGCCCGCAAGAGCCCCAGGCGCGTATGCTCGGCGCCCAGAAACAGGTTCTCCGCCACCGTCATCTGCGGAATGAGCGAGAATTCCTGAAAGACGGCACTGATGCCAAGCGCACGCGCCTCGTGGACGGAATTCAGCGCGACATGGCGGCCATTGAAGCGGATTTCGCCGGACGTCGGCTGGTTGGCGCCGGCAAGCATCGATATGAGGGTCGATTTGCCGGCGCCGTTTTCTCCAAACAGGATGTGTACCTCGCCCGCCCGCAGGTCGAGCGAAACGTTGTCGAGGGCGCGAATGCCGGGATAGTCGCGTGTCAGCCCGACGGTTTCGACAAGCGGCGGCATGTCCGCCGGTTGGGGGATTTCCGGATCGCGCGCGCGTGGGTCGACACCCGATCCGGTCTCGGCATTCGTGTTCATGACAAGCCTGTGGGGATGGTCGGAAGCGTCAGTCGACGCGGAAGACGGGCGTGAAACCGTTCGGCGCCAACGTCGAACTGGGGTCGAAGTCGGACAGGTTTTCCGGCGTGACGACGTAGAGCGCCGGACCGACATGCTTCTGGTAGGGCTTGCCTTCGAGAATGCGCACGGCCTGATCGACCGCGATGCGCGCCTGGATGACGGTGGAGTCCGTCGGCGCGGCGACGATCTGGCCCCGATGCAGGCCCCGGTCGACGCCCGGCGTGAAATAGTAGGATGCCACCTTGATCTTGTCCGTCAGGCCGCGCGAACGCAGGATCGGAATGGCGGCTTCCGCCGTCACCGCCGTGCCGACGATGTAGGCGAGGTCGGGGTGGGCCTCCAGCGTGTCTTCCACAAGCTTGGACTGGGCCTCCTTGCCGGTGTCGCCGTATTTGGTTTCCACCAGCTCGATTGCGCTGCCCTTGATGGCGTTCGTGAAACCGGTATTGCCGGCCTCCACCCAGCCCGCTCCGGCGGGGCCGGGGAACCAGGCGACCTTCACCGGGGCGGAGCCGGCGGGGTGGAGCCTGGCGAGATATTCGCCCGTCTTCGCGCCCATTTCGCCGAAGGAGACGAGAGACTTGGCGGAGAGTTTCGGCGAGGAGATGCCGTTGATCACGTCGATGACGGGAATGTTCTTGGCGCGGATTTCCGACACCAGATTGTTCAGCCCGTCATAGGAGATCGCGCCGATGATGACTGCCTGTGCGCCGGCGGCGACGCAATCCTCGATCTGCGAGATCTGCTTTGAAAGCTCGGTGTAGCCGCCGGCCTCCACGACCTGCATCTTGACGCCGAGGTCCTTGGCCTCCTCGGTCACGCCGTAGTCGACGCCGAGCCAGTAGGCATCCTTCATATGGGGGAAGGAGACGCAGATCTCCCAGGGCCTGGACGCCTTGGCGAGCGGTTCGTAGTCCATGTCCTTGCGCGGACTGTTCATGTTGAACGGCGGATCCCAGACCTGAACGGGGTAGGGATACCAGTCTTTCGCCCCAGCGGTCGACGAGGCGAGCGCGCACAAGGCGAGGCCTGAAAAGAGGCTCAAGGTGATTTTCATTTTGGTGAATGTCCCTCTTCTTTGTGCCCCGGATGAAAACCTCCTTCACCTGCGGCAGCGTCTGTTTTGACGGAAGAAGATCCGACGACGCGTCTTCAAGAGTGGGAAACGGTAGCGGTATTGTAAAATACAAAATTTTCGGCTTTGATATCAGAAAAACACATGCCATTCTTCCAGTTATTCAGCACGACCAAAAATTGGGCAGGGGCGGATGGCGATCGAAACGGAATACCGAATCAGCGGCTTGACGTCGCGCTCGCGCGCGTTCGCGTCATCTGGCAGGTCGTGCGGAGGGATTCATGTGCAGCGCCTCATTCGCTGTCATGATACGGCGTATCGGAAAAACTGATGGAGCCGTCCTTCCGGCAATTGCGCTATTTCATCGCGGCGGCGAATGCCGGCCAGTTCTCCAAGGCCGCCATGGATATCAACGTTTCGCAATCCGCGGTGACGATGGCAGTCAAGGCGCTGGAGGAGTCGATCGGCACGGCGCTGTTCGAGCGCCACCCGAGCGGGGTGCGGCTGACGTATGAGGGCAACATGTTCCTCGAACACGCCACGCACATCGTCGAGTCGCTTGAGGAAGCCATCCGGATTCCGCGCCGTGTGCGCGACGACGTCACCGGCAAGATCGATCTGGCGGTCTCCTACACCGTCGCGGGCTATTTCCTGCCGAGCTACCTGGCCCGCTTCACCCGCGCCTTTCCCAACGTTCGGGTCAATCTGTCTGAGGCGGACAGGGCGAATATCGAGGCCGGTCTTGTGACCGGCGGGTTCGACCTGTCCGTGATGCTCACCTCCAACATCGTCAATCACGAGGGGATTTCGCACGATACGCTGTTGCGCAACCGGCGCAGGCTCTGGGTGGGAGCCCACCACAAGTTCCTCAAGCAGCAATCGGTGTCCTTGCAGGATATCGCGAACGAGCCCTACGTCATGCTGACGGTGGATGAGGCCAGCAACACTACCCAGCGCTACTGGAACCGGACACCCTACCGGCCGAATACCGTCTTGCGGACCTCATCTGTGGAAGCCGTGCGCTCGATGGTGGCAAATGGCATGGGGGTCACGATCCTGTCCGATCTCGTTCACCGGCCGTGGTCTCTGGAAGGACAGCGGGTCGAGACGATGGAGGTCGCCGAGGGAGTTCCGACCATGGATGTCGGGCTCGCCTGGTCCAACAGGCATTCGCAGAGCGCCGCCTGCAAGGCCTTCATCCAGTACATGCAGTTGTCGGTCGGCGGCGTTCGGCAGCACGCAACCCTGTGAGGCCTGGGCGCCCTGCCGGGCGGTTGGGGACGTCCAGCGGCCGCGCATGGCGGTGTGGTCCGCATCCCCGTCCCGTCAGCGCCCCTACGCGACTGCTCTTCACGCTTCAGGTCGTATTTCTACCTGCGACAATATATTCGGACGTTGAATCTCAAGTTTATTTCCGCAGATCACCGATATCAAAAAATAGTGGTCCGCTTACCTAGTTAATATCCATGATTCCTCATGAGCTTACGTTCTTGTTGTCAGCAAAGAGACAACAAGATCCCCCCTCTTGTCCGCCGTTTGACAGACATCTGCGCGGCTTGAGCGCATCTTCCCCTCGTTCGGTGCGGAAATCCGTGTTTTCCGCCAGATATCCACTTGGATCTCTTCGAAGGGGAGATGGCCGTGTTCGCGATGATGACCCTGGATCCGATGTCTCTTGCCTGGATGGGCGCCGTATTCCTGCTATTCGGCGAAATCGCCGCCCTTCTCAGTATCGCCCATCCGGTGCGCGTGCTGATCGTGTCGACGGTCGCGGAGCTGGGTTATGTCCTGATTGGTCTCGGTGTGGGAGGCGCGGCGGGAGAAACCGGCGCCTTCATGCATATCGGCTTCCAGCTGGCCATGCGCGGGCTGGTGGTCTTTGCCGGATGGATGCTGATCCTGCGAGTGGGCTCGACCCGCCTTGAGGACTTGGCGGGAAGCGGCCGGCGCATGCCGGTCACCGCCACGCTGTTCGGCTTCGGCATGTTCTCGGTGATGGGGCTCTCCCCCTTCAAGGGAACCTATTCCAAGTTCCTGATCCTCTATGCGGCCATCGAACAGGGCCACTGGGCGATCGCGGCGGTGGGAACCGTCGCCTCGATCGTTGCGGCCGTCTACTACATGGTCCTGATCCAGCGGATCTGCTTCGAGGCTCCGGCCCGGCGCATTGCGCTGCGGCCCGTGCCGAAGGGCCTGATGGCGATCACGGCGGTGCTGGCGGTCGCGGCCGCGGCGATGAGCCTCTTCCCCGCTCCTCTGGAGACGCTGGCCGAGACCCTTGCGGGCGTCGTCGGTGGCGCGGGCGTGCCGCACTTCGAATCCCCCTGGTCGCCGCTGGTGCTCGTTCCCTATATCGGCGGCTTCGTGCTTTATGCGCTCGGCCGCTTCACGCCCCGGGGCCGCGATGTGGGCGCCGTTCTTCTCGCGCTGGCCACCTTCGCGCTGGTGCTCACCAACACGAGCCTCGATCCGACCTCGCGGCTGTTCGCGCTGGTCTTCTCCGGCATTATCTGCGTGATGGTGATCTATTCGATCGGCTACATGGCCAAGGTCGAATGGGTCAACCGCTATTACTTCTTCACCTTCCTGATGACTGGGTCGATGCTGGGCCTGACCACGGCCCGTGAATTCGGCGACTTCTACGTCTTCTGGGAACTGATGACCTGGACCTCCTACTTCCTGGTCATCCACGAACAGACGCGCAAGGCGCTCAACGCCGGCCTGATCTACTTCCTGATGTGCGCGAGCGGGGCCTACGTGATGCATTTCGGCATCCTGATGGCCCATGCCGAGGTCGGATCCTTCGCCTTCTCCGCGATCGCGGAGAACGTCGACACCATCGCGCCGGGCATCGGACTGGCGATCATGGCCTGCCTGTTCGTCGGCTTCGCGGTGAAGGCCGGTCTCGTGCCCTTCCACGCCTGGCTGCCCATCGCCCATCCGCAGGCCCCTTCGTCGGTCTCCGGTCCGCTGTCGAGCATCCTGACCAAGGCCGGCATTCTCGGCATCGTCAAGATCCTGTTCGGCGTGTTCGGGCTCGGCGCCCTGACCCGCTTTGCCGTGGCCGGGGTGGATCTGCGCACGGTGCTGATCGGACTCGGCTGCGTCACGCTGCTCTACGGCGAGATCCAGGCCCTGCGGCAGCGCGAGCTGAAGCGCATGCTGGCCTATTCCACGCTGGCGCAGGTGGGCGAGATCGCCGCAATCCTGGGCCTCGGCACGGCACTCGCCACCGATGCGGCGCTGCTGCATGTCACCAACCACGCGCTCATGAAGACGCTGCTCTTCTATGCCGCCGGCGCCTTCATCCTGCGCACCGGCCTGCGCTACATCGACGATCTGTCGGGCCTCGGCCGGGTCATGCCCTTCACCGCCGGCGTCTATGCGCTGGCGAGCGTCGCCATCATGGGGCTGCCGCCGTTCTCCGGCTTCATCTCCAAGTTCCTGATGATCTATGCCGCGGCCATGGCCGGGTCCTACCTGGTCGCCGGCATCCTGCTCGCCGGCAGCGTCATCGGCGTCGTCTACTACACCCGCGTCATCTCCACGCTCTTCTTCAAGCCCTACACCGGGCAGGCGAGCGTCCGCGAAGCGCCCGTCTCCATGCTCACCGCCATGGGCGTGCTCGCCGCGCTGATCGTGGTCGGCGGCGTTGCGCCCCAGTTCCAGCTCGCCCTCGTGGCGCCGGTGGGCGATGCGATTGCCGCACGCTCCGGTCTCGCCCCTGCGGTGCTGCCCGATCTGATCATGGCGTGGCCCGCAAGCGCCGCGCTGACGATGATCGGCGCCATCGCGGTCCTGTTCGTGGGGCGGTTCTCCGTCCCCTGGGCCGGGCGTCTGGCGGTGGCGGTGCCGGTGGCCGCGATCGTCGCCGTGCTGGCGCAATCCGGGCGCTACGACCTGCTGTCGCTCAGCTTCGCGCTGCTGATCGCCGGCGTCGGCGCGCTCAACATGCTGCACGCCACCTCCTACCTCGCCCACAACCATGCCCAGCCGCGCTTCTACGCCGTCTTCCTGGTGATGATCGCCGGCCTGTTGGGCCTGACGGCCGCGCCCGACCTCTTCAACTTCTTCGCCTTCTGGGAGCTGATGAGCGCCTGGGCCCTGTGGGCGGCCATCGTCCACGAGGAGACCGACGAGGCGCGGCGGGAGGGCTTCAAGTACTTCCTGTTCAACACTGTCGGCGCCTCCTTCCTGTTCCTCGGCGTGACGATGCTCGCGGCCCGCGCCGGCACCTTCGAGTTCGCCGGCCTCAAGGACGCACTCGCCAGCCTGCCGGTCGCCGTGATCCTGCCGCCGATCGCCCTGGTCCTGCTGGGCCTCGTGATGAAAGCGGCCATGCTGCCGGCGCGCATCGACTACCAGATGCACCCCGCCGCCGCCCCCACGCCGGTTTCGGGATACATCTCCGCGGTGCTGCTGAAGTCCGGCCCCTGGGCGATCCTGAAGCTGTTCATTGTCTTCGGCGGAGCGGCGCTGTTCATCCGCCTCGGCGGTTCGATTGGCGGGCAACCGGCGATCCTGACCGTGATCTCCGTGATCGCGGGCATCACCATGGTCTATGCGGGTGCCATGGCGGTCGTGCAGAACAGCATCAAGCTGGTGCTGATCTACTCGACGGTCTGCCAGCTCGGCTACGTGCTGCTGGCGCTGTCCTTCGGCACCTCGCTGGGCGTCGCCGCCGGGCTGATGCACTTCGTCAACCACATGCTGCTCAAGGACACGCTGTTCCTGGTGGCCGGCGCGGTGATGGTGCGCACCCATGCGACCCTGCTCGACGAGCTGGGCGGGCTCGGCAAGCGCATGCCCATCACGTTCGGCATCTTCCTGTTCGCCGGACTGTCGCTCTCCGGGCTGCCGCCGCTCAACGGCTTCGCCTCCAAGTGGATGATCTTCGAGGCGGCCTTCGGCTCGGGCCACTGGCTGCTCGGCGCCGCCGCGATGATCTCGTCCATGTTCACGCTGGCCGCCGTCTTGAAGTTCGCCCACGCCGCCTTCATGGGACAGCCGACCGCCAAGGCGCTCGCCGCCAGCGAGGCACCGGCTCCGATGCTGGTCGCCATGGGCGTGCTGGTCGCCGCCAGCCTCGCCGTCGGCCTGATGCCCGGCCTGCTGCTGGTGCCCATCGCCGCCATCGAGGCCGAGCTCGGCCTGACGCCGATCGTCGCCACCTGGACCGGTCCGCTGCCCGGCCTCGACGGCTGGAGCCCGACGGTCCTGACCCTGCTGATGCTGGTCCTGGGCCTGCTGCTGGTGCCCTGGCTGCGGCTGGGACGGAGCGCCGGCGTGGTGCGCAGTCCCGCCCACATGTGCGGCGTCAACGATCTGAGCGCCGACCGCGAACGCCTTCCCGCGGCCGAACTCTTCGAAAGCCCGAACGGGGTCATCCGGACCCTGCTTCTTCCCGGCAATCCCGGTCCCGGCAAGCGGATCTGAGGGAGACCAAGACCATGTCAACTCAAGTCGCCGTCATTCTCTCTGTCCTGCTTTTCCCCGGAGGCCTGTTCGCCCTGACCCTGGGACTGGCCCTCAAGGGGGTGGACCGGCGTGTCGCCGCCCGCCTCCAGGGCCGGGTGGGACCACCCCTGACCCAACCCTTCATCGACCTGGTGAAGCTGGCCTTCAAGCGCACCATGGTTCCCACCACCGCCTGCGAGCCGGTGTTCCTCGGCGCGCCCCTGGTCGGTGTCGTCTCAATGCTGGCGGCCGCCGCGCTGGTGCCGATCTCCGGCCTCTACACGCCCGAACCGATCCTCGGCAACCTGCTGGTGGTGCTCTACCTGCTGGTCATCCCCGGGATCGTGCTGATGGTGGCGGGCTCGTCCTCCTCCTCGCCCTACGGCGCCATCGGCTTCTCTCGCGAGATGGTGCTGATGCTCGCCTACGAGGGCCCCATCGTCCTGGTCGCGGCCGCCGTGGCGCTGCGCGTCGGCATGGCCGAGGGCCACGTCGCGACCTTCTCGCTGGTCGAGATCGTCGCCTACCAGCGGACCCACAGCATCTTCCTGCTCGACCCGGTCATGTGGCCGGCGCTGGGCGCCTTCTGCCTGTTCTTCCCCGCCAATCTCGGCATCGTGCCGTTCGACATTCCCGAAGCCGAGACGGAGGTGCTGGAAGGTCCGGTGCTCGAGTACTCCGGTCCGGCGCTTGGGCTGTTCAAGGTCATGTCCGCGCTGAAGGCGGTGGTCGTGCTGGGGCTCGGCATCGCGCTCTTCGCCCCGCTCGGCCTGTCCGGCGCGCCGGCGCTGCTCGGCTGGCTGGCTGAGATCGCCGTCCTCATGGTCCTGGGCGTCACGGCCGTGCGCCTGTCGGCGGGCCGGATGCGGATCGACCAGGCCTTTTCCTTCTTCTTCAAGTGGCCGCTGCTGCTCTCGGCAGCCAGCGTCGCCGCGATCGCGCTCGTGTGAGCCGGGAGGCCCTGATGACCATACTTCAGAAATTCAAGGACATCGCCGTCCGCTCGCCGTGGATCTACCGGATCAACGCCGGCTCCTGCAACGGCTGCGACGTGGAGATGGCGACCACCGCGCTGATCCCGCGCTACGACGTGGAACGGCTGGGATGCCAGTACTGCGGCAGCCCACGGCACGCCGATATCGTGCTGATTTCCGGTCCGCTCACTCGCCATGTGGTGGACGCCGCCAGACGGGTCTTCGACGAGATCCCCGATCCGAAGGTCACCGTGGCCGTCGGGGTGTGTCCGATCTCCGGCGGCATCTTCCGCGAAAGCTACGCGGTGCTCGCCCCCATCGACGACTATTTCCCCATCGACGTCAACGTGCCCGGCTGCCCGCCGCGCCCCCAGGCGATCATCGAGGGCATCGCCCAGGCCATCCAGGTCTGGCGCCAGAGGCTGTGAGGACGAGACCATGAACTTCCTGAGCCTTTTCGTTCGAAATCTCGTCCACGGTCCCTACACGGACCCCTTTCCCTTCGCCCCCGCCCCCACGGCGGCGCGCTTCCGGGGAAAGGTCGCCTTCGATCCTGAGACCTGCGAGGCCTGCCGCAAGTGCGAGCGCGCCTGCCCCACGGGCGCCATCCGCTTCGAGCGCACGCCCGAAGGCATGACCTTCGACTGCTGGCACGACACCTGCGTCTTTTGCGGCAACTGCGCCTTCCATTGCCCGACCGGGGCGATCCATCAGACCGCCGACTGGCATCTGGCCCATCTGCAGGCCGACAAGTACCTGCAGGTCGAGCACGGCCTGATCCCGGCCATCGTCTGCTCGTCGTGCGGCGGCAAGGGTTTGGACAGCGCCCCCGCGATCGGAAAGATCAAGCCGCCCCTATCACCCGAAGAAACCCAGGAACTGCGGTCCCTCTGTCCCAAGTGCCGGGCCAAGTACCTCAAGGACAGGAGACAACGCGCGTGACCCGCCTTCCGCCGGAATTCGAGGAAACCCTGCGCGCCGCAGCCGCCGGTGACCTCGCCATCACCACCACCACGGACGCCCACGGGGTCAGCGTGGTCTGGTGCGAACTGGCCAGGAATACGGACCTGATGGCCGTCGCCGCCCGGATGAGGTCGTTCGACGCCCGCCTGGCCATGATCACCGCCTCCCAGCCCAAAGCCCCCGAAGAGGAGGACGACGAGCAGGACGAGGAGAACGGGGAAACCGGGGACGTCGTGGCCAGGGAAACGCCCATGACCTTCGGCGGCACGCCGCTCGACGGCACCTCCTACGAGGTCATCTACCACTTCATCCTCGCCGATGAAGCGGTCAACCTGATCGCCCATGCGCCCGCGAATGCCTCGCTCGCCTCGCTGACGCCGCTGTTCCGGCCCGCCGACTGGCCCGAGCGGGAGATCATGGAGCTTTACGGCCTGATCTTCACCGGCCACCCCGATCCGCGCCGGCTGTTCCTCGACAACTCCATCGAACCGGCCGTTTTCGAACGGCTCATCCCGTTTTCCACGCTGGTGAACGCGGCAAGCACGGACGATCTTTGGAAGAAGGTCCACGCCGCCGCGAAAGCCACCGCGAAAGAAGGTGAGTGAGCGATGACCAACCTTCCCGTGACCTCCGAGAGCTTCACCATTCCCGTCGGGCCGCTGCATGTGGCGCTCGAGGAGCCGATGTATTTCCGCGTCGCCGTCGACGGCGAAACGGTGACCGATGTCGACATCAACGCCGGCCACGTTCATCGCGGCATCGAGTATCTGGCCACCAAGCGCACACTCGCGCAGAACATGATCCTGACCGAGCGCATCTGCTCGCTGTGCTCCAACAGCCATCCCGAGACCTTCGCACTCGCAGCCGAAACCATCGCCGAGATGGAGGTTCCCGAGCGTGCCACCTACCTGCGGGTCGTCGCAGGCGAGGTGAAGCGCGTCGCCTCCAACCTCTTCAATGTCGCCATCCTCGCCCATCTGGTCGGCTACGAGGCGCTGTTCATGCACGTGATGCAGGTGCGCGAGCTCGCCCAGGACCTGAAGGAGGCCGTCTTCGGCAACCGAATGGATCTGGGGGCGATCTGCATCGGCGGCACCCGCTACGACCTGGACGAGGACACGATCACCGCCCTGACGGTGGCGCTCGACCGGCTGGAGCCGGAAATCCGCGAGATCGAGAAGACCTACCGCACCAACGGCTCGATCCAGCGCCGTACGCGCGGCGTCGGCGTGCTCTCCATCGACGACGCGATCGCCTGCGGCGTCGTCGGCCCCGTCGCGCGCGCCAGCGGTCTGCTGCAGGACGTGCGCGCCGATGCGCCCTACCACGCCTACGACCGCCTGCCGCTCGACGTCCTGACGCTGCCCGACGGCGACGTCTGGTCCCGCGCGATGATCCGCCTGCACGAGGCGCTCGACGCCATCGTCATCCTCAGGGCCTGCCTGCGCGATCTGCCGGATGGGCCGATCAACCTGGGCAGCGACCCCTACGTGCCGCCGGGCCGGGCCGTCGCCCGCTCCGAAGCCCCGCGCGGCGAGCTGCTCTACTACCTGAAAACCTGCGACGCGGAAGAACCCGAGCGCCTGAAATGGCGGGTTCCGAGCTTCCCCAACTGGGACGCTCTGACCGTCATGCTGAGCCGTGCGAAGGTCGCCGACATCGCAATCATCGTCAACAGCATCGATCCCTGCATCTCCTGCACGGAACGCTGAAGGAAGCCAGGGCCGGCAAGGGGCCTCCGAGCCCCGATCCCGGCGAGACAAAAGGAGTTATCCCATGGCCTACCGTATCGACCCCGAGATCTGCGAAGCCTGCGGATCCTGCGAGGACGTCTGCCCGAACAAGGCGATCAGCCACAAGGGCAAGGTCTACACGATCAACCCGAACAAGTGCCAGGAGTGCGTCGGCGACTTCGACGAGCCGCAATGCGTCGACGTCTGCCAGTCCGGGGCAATCGAGCACGTCTGATCCCCGCAAGCGCAAGCCCCTCTTCGGGCCGGCCCCGTGCCGGCACCCGAACAAGGATATGGCTGGAGGAAAACACCATGGATGTCTTTGAGGAACTGGTTCGCGAACGCAGCGCGCGACGCCCTTGCGCGCTGGCCACGATCGTCAACGTCCAGGGGTCGGTCCCCGCCTCGGACCACGCCAAAATGCTGGTGCGCGAGGATGGCTCCATCGTCGGCACGGTCGGCGGCGGGGCGGCGGAAGGAGAAGTCATCTCCAAGGCCCGTGAGACCATGAAGGATGGCAAGCCCCGGATGGTCTCCTTCAACCTGCACGACAATCCGCTGCTGGACAGCGGCATGGTGTGCGGCGGGGCGCTTGACGTCTTTGTCGAACCCTTCCGTCCGGCCGTCTCCGCCTATCTGTTCGGCGGCGGTCACGTCGGGCTGGTCACCGCCCGCCTGGCGCAAAGCGTCGGGTTTGAGGTGGAGGTGATCGATGATCGGCCCGAATTCGCCAATGCCGAGCGCTTTCCCGAGGCCCGCGCCGTCCATGCGGGCCCCTGGGAAGAGGTCACCGCGAACCTGACGCCCGATGAGCACGCGTTGATCTTCATCGCGACCCGGGGACATGCCCACGACACGAAGGTGCTGTCCTGGGCGCTCACCACGCCGGCTGGCTACATCGGCATGATCGGCTCCAAGCGCAAGGTCCAGACCGTCTTCAACAAGATTCGCACGCAGAACGTGCCGTCGGAGAGGCTGGCCCGCGTCCATGCCCCCGTGGGCCTGAATATCGGCGCCGATACGCCCGAGGAAATCGCGGTGTCGGTCGTCGCCGAAATGATTGCTCACATCCGGGGCGCTCAGGCCGTGAGCTCCCGTTTCATGGCCGATCTCGAAACGTCGCGGCGATCCGCGAAGGGCGAGGACGGCGATGTGGATCCCGTCCCCGCCGAGCGGGTTTCGGGCCTCGGCGCGGCCTGAAACGAGCGGGCCCCGACCGGGACCCGACTTCGGGGGCTGGCCCGCCCCCCGCCCCACCTCCTCTCCAAGGGGAATGTCCCCTTAGCGGGGACATCGGGCTCGAAGGGTCGAGCGGATCGGACGCGGGAAAAGCCATTCCCGCCCCGTACGACCCGCCCGGCGACCGATCCGGCGGCACGGGCTTCTCCGCGCCGCCCTAAGGGAGAAACAACATGAAACGCATCAGTCTGAACGTGAACGGCGTTGATCGCTGGGTTCTGGTCGAACCGGGCGCCAACCTTGCCGATGTTCTGCGCAACCAGCTGCGGCTGACGGGCAGCAAGGTGTGCTGCGACAACGGCCAATGCGGCTCGTGCACCGTCATCATCGACGGCAAACCCGTGCGCGCCTGCCTCAAGGTCGTCGACGAACTTGCGCCGGCGGCGAAGATCACCACGATCGAGGGTGTCGGCACGCCCGGCAACCTGCATCCGCTGCAGGTCGCCTGGATGACCCACGGCGCGGCGCAGTGCGGTATCTGCACCTCCGGTTTCATCATGTCGGGCAAGGCGCTCCTCGACAAGAACCTGAGCCCGACCCGCGAACAGGTCCGCGCCTGGTTCAACCGCAACCGCAACCTGTGCCGCTGCACCGGCTACAAGCCGCTGGTCGATGCGGTGATGGATGCCGCCGCCGTCATGCGCGGCGAGAAGAGCGTTGCCGAGATCATGCCGAAGGCCAAGGAAGACGGCTCCATCCTCGGCTCCTCCTATATCCGTCCCTCGGCCGAGGCCAAGGTCACCGGCACCTGGGACTTCGGCGCCGACATAGCCCTGCGCATGCCCGAGGGCACGCTGCGCCTGGCGCTGGTGCAGGCCACGGTTTCCCATGCCGAGATCAAGGGCATCGACACCTCCGAGGCCGAGGCCATGCCCGGCGTCGAAAAGGTGTTGACCTGGGAGGACGTGAAGGGCCGCAACGCCATTACCGGCCTGATCACCTTCCCCTCCAACAAGGGTGACGGCTGGGATCGTCCGATCCTGTGCAGGGACAAGATCTTCCAGTACGGCGACGCGATCGCCATCGTTGCCGCCGATACCGAGGCCCACGCCAGGGCGGCGGCGGAAAAGGTCAAGGTCGATCTGGAAATCCTGCCGGCCTACATGTCGGGCTTCGCAGCCCTCGCTCCGGACGCGATGGAGATCCATCCGGGCGTTCCCAACGCCTATTACGAGCAGGGCGTCGTCAAGGGCGCGGAAACCGCTCCCCTGATCGACAAGGCCGCCGCCGTGGTCGACATCACGACCTACTGCTCCCGCCAGCCCCACCTGCACCTGGAGCCGGATTGCGGCGAGGCCTTCGTCGACGATGACGGCGTGCTGACGATCCTGTCCAAGAGCATCGGCGTGCACCTTCACCACGCCATGATCTGCCCGGGCCTCGGACTGGAGCCGGACAAGCTGCGGCTGATCCAGAACCCGACGGGCGGCACCTTCGGCTACAAGTTCTCGCCGACCATGGAAGCCCTGCTGGGCGTGGCCGCACTTGCCACCGGAAAGCCGGTCTCCCTCGTCTACGACCAGCATCAGAACATCACCTACACCGGCAAGCGCAGCCCGGTGAACATCAACATCCGGCTGGCCTGCGGCGACGACGGCAAGCTCTCCGCGATGGAAACCGACTGGTGGCTCGATCACGGCCCCTATTCGGAATTCGGCGATCTGGTGACGCTGCGCCAGGCCCAGTTCACCGGTGCCGGCTACCATCTGGAGAACATCCGCGGTCAGGGCCGCACGGTTGCGACAAACCACGCCTGGGGATCGGCCTTCCGCGGCTACGGCTCGCCGCAAGCCTTCCTGGCGTCGGAAATCGCCATGGACATCCTGGCGGAGAAGATGGGCGAGGACCCCTTCGAGTTCCGCTACAAGAATCTCTACAACGAGACCTCGACCACGCCGACCGGGCAGAAGCCGGACGTGCTGGTTCTGCCGCAACTGTTCGACATGCTGCGGCCGAAATACGAGGAAGCGAAGAAGCGTTGCGCCGAACTGTCGACCGATGAGGTCAAGCGCGGCGTCGGCATCGCGCTGGGCATCTACGGCTGCGGCCTTGACGGTCCCGACAGTTCGAATGCCCGCGTCGAGATGACCCGCGACGGCGTCGTTGTCTACAACGCATGGGAAGACCACGGGCAGGGCGCCGATCTCGGTACGTTGACCATGGCGCACGAGGTGCTGCGTCAGGCCGGAATCACCGTCGACCAGATCAAGCTCGACATGAACGACACCAACGGTCCGAACTCCGGTCCGGCCGGCGGCAGCCGTTCCAACGTGTTCACCGGCAACGCCACGCGCGTGGCGGCGGAAATGCTGCTGAACGCCATGCGCAAGGACGACGGCACCTATCGCACCTACGACGAGATGGTCGCCGACAACGTCCCTCTGGTCTACGACGGCAACTGGGTCGCCGCCGCCTGCACCGACTGTACCCCGGAAACGGGCCAGGGCGATCCATTCCCGATCTACATGTACGAAGTCTTCATGCCCGAGGTCGAGGTCGAGGTGGAGACCGGCGAGGTCAAGGTGGTGAAGTTCACCACCTCGGTCGATGTCGGCACCATCATCAACAAGGCCACGGTGGACGGTCAGATCTACGGCGGTCTGGCCCAGGGCATCGGTCTCGCCCTGACCGAGGACTTCGAGGATCTGGAACTTCACAACACCCTGAAGGATTGCGGCATCCCCTATCCGAAGGACGTCCCTGACGAGATGGAGATCCTGTATCTCGAAACCCCGCGTCCGCTGGGTCCCTTCGGCGCGGCGGGCTGCGGCGAAGCGCCTCTGACCGCACCGCATCCGGCCATCCTGAACGCCATCTACAATGCCTGCGGCGTTCGGATCTTCCGGGTGCCGGCCCTGCCGGAGGTGATCAAGCAGGAACTGGAGGCCAAGGCCGCGCGCGAAGGCACCGCCTCCGACCTCGTCCACTGACCACCACGCTCCATGGCGGCAAACGTTTGCCGCCATGGATTCCCGGTCGGCGGGGCTGGCGGTCCTTGAAACCGTCCGTCCCGCCAACCGGAACGAATGACGTTCCCGAAACCGGCCTCCGGCGAAATGGTCTCGTTCGCCGGGGGTCCCCAGGAGGGGCCGGACATGGACAGTGATCGCGTCAGGAAACTGGAAGCCAGGTGCATCGAGGAACAGCCGCCTGCCTGCATGGCGACCTGTCCGCTGCACGTGGACATGCGCGCCATTCTCGAAAAGGTGAAGAAGGGCGATTTCTCCGGCGCCTTCGCGCTCTACGCCCGGATGGTTCCCTTTCCCGGCATCGTCGGCCACATCTGCGACCACCCTTGCGAGGCGACGTGCCGCCGGCAGGAGGCGGGCGGCGCCATCCGCATCGCCGCGGTGGAACGCGCGCTGGTGGAGGAAAGCTACGCCACCTTGCGCCGGACGGCGCAGCGCCAATCCAAGCCGAAGCGCGTCGCCGTCGTCGGTGCAGGCCTCGCCGGTCTGACGGCGGCCTTCGATCTGGCCATGAAGGGGCACCGGATCACGGTTCTGGAAGCCGATGCCCATCCGCTGGAGCGCCTCTACCACGACTATGACGAAGACATCCTGCCGCGCTCGGTGATCGCCGCCGAAATAGGCGCGCTGCAAACTCTCGGCGTGGAGATCCGGGTCAGAAGCCGGGTCGCCGGTGGCCCCGGCCCGCTGGGGCTCGACACGCTCATAGACGACTTCGACGCAGTCCTGCTGGCGCTGGGGCCGGGTGTCGCCCGCAATTTCTCCTCCACTGTCCGCCTGACCGACAACGGACGGATCGACATCGACCCCAACAGTCGCGCCACCAGCCACCCGAAGGTGTTCGGCGGCGGCTTTCACGGCGCGCTCGGGGAGGTCTATTCGCCCATCGGCTCCATTCGCGACGGCCGCCGGGCCGCCGGTTCCATCGACCGCTTTCTGCAGGGCGCCTCGCTGACCGCCAAGCGCGACGACGCGGACGGCGAAGCCTCCTGTCTTTATGTGAACACCGCAGCCCAAGAGGCGGTCCCTCCCGTCGAGCCGGTCGACACGGCGGCGGGCTACACGCTTGAAGAGGCGAAGGCGGAGGCCGCGCGCTGCTTCCCCTGTCACTGCCAGGAATGCGTGAAGGCCTGCGTGTTCCTCGCCCACTACAAGACCTACCCCAAGCGGGCGGTGCGCGAGATCCACAACAACCTCAGCATCATCATGGGCAACCGCAAGGCCAACCGGATGATCGACAGCTGCTCCTTGTGCGGCCTGTGCGAGACGGTTTGCCCGACGGATCTCGCGATGGGCGACGTCTGTCTGGAGGCGCGGCGCGAGATGGTCGACAGCGGCCACATGCCCGCTTCCCATCACGACTTCGCCCTGCGCGACATGGAGGACAGCCGCTCCGCGCGCGCCGCCTTCGCCCGTCACGAGCCGGGGCGCGAGCGCAGTGCCCGCGTGTTCTTCCCCGGCTGCCAGCTCACCGCTTCCGCCCCGGGTCACGTGGAGCGGGTCTACGCGCATCTGCGCGACCGGCTGGAGGGCGGCGTCGGCCTGATGGTGGATTGCTGCGGCGCACCGGCGCACTGGTCAGGACGCACAGCGCTTCACACCGAGGTGGTCGATCACCTGCGCCAAACCTGGAAGGAGATGGGCGAGCCGGAAATCGTCACCGCCTGCGCCACCTGCCTCACCATGCTGCGCACCCATCTGAGCGAGGCGCCGGTCCGCTCGCTCTGGCCGCTTCTGGCCGAAATCGGTTGGCCGGAAGGCACGGATGCGCGCGCCGCCGGCAAGACGCTCGCCATACACGATCCCTGCACGGGCCGGCACGAGCGCGAGGTTCACGTCGCCGTGCGCGATCTGGCCGCGCGGCTCGGCGCTTCGGTTCGCGAGATCTCGTCCGCCGAACTGACCACCTGCTGCGGCTTCGGCGGTCTCGTCTCCTTCGCCAATCCGGACGTGGCGAACGCCACCGTCGATGCGCGCGCCGCCGAACGGCCGGAGGATTACCTGACCTACTGCGCCATGTGCCGCGACAACTTCGCCCGCCGGGGCAAGCGCTCGGCGCACCTTCTCGATCTCGCCTTTCCGCCCGAGGACGGCGCCGATCCCGCCGCCCGGCCCGATCCCGGCTTTTCCGGGCGCCGCGACAACCGCGCCCGGCTGAAGATCCGGCTGCTGCGCAACCTGTGGGGAGAAGACATGAGCGACCCCGAATCCGTCTGGAACGTGCACATCCCGGATGACGTGCGCGCCGATATGGAACGCAAGCTGATTCTGGTGGATGAGGTCACCGCGGTGATCGCCGATGCGGAGACCACCGGCCGCAAGCTGAAGGACCGCAAGACCGGTCACCTCATCGCGACATTGCGCAGCGGTCCCGTCACCACCTGGGTGGAGTACGAGAATACCGAGACCGGCGCGCTCGTCCACAAGGCCTATGGCCACCGCATGAACGTGGAGGCGAAGTCATGAGCGTCCCGGTTCCTCCCGAAGTCCCGGTTCCCGATACGGACGATCTGATCTGCGCCAGATGCGATGTGCCTCTGCGCATGGGCAAGGTGCAGGCGAGCTACATGGGGCAGACCTTTCCCGTCGAACTGCCGGTCTGCCCGTCCTGCGGTTTCGTCTATGTCTCGGAAGATCTGGCGGCCGGCCGCATGCTGAAGGTCGAGCAGGCGCTGGAGGACAAGTGATGGACCGCCTTCCCGCGCGCGCCTCGTCCACCTCGTCCGCATCTGCTTGTGCCGGCCTTTTCGGTAGCGGGCTGGTGTGCGACGGCGAGGGCGAGCCGCTCGGCCCCGGCGGCTGCGCGGTTACCGAGGAGCTCGTGAACGGCGCCGGTTTCGCGGCCGGCGACCGGGTGGCCGATATCGGCTGCGGACAGGGTCGCAGCGTCGCCTTCATGGCCGCGCGGGGGATTTCTGCCATCGGCATCGACGCCGATCCAGGGCCGCTGCGGGCCGCCCGCGACCGGGTGCCGGGCGTCCTCGTGCAGGCTCGCGGCAACGCGCTGCCCTTCGGCGACGGTGCGCTCGACGGCATCCTGTCGGAATGCGTGCTCTCCGTGATGCCCGATCAGGCGGCGATCCTGGCCGAATGGGCCCGCGTGCTGCGCCCGGGCGGGCGTCTGGCGCTTGCCGATGTCTACGCCCGCAGTCCCGCGTCCCGGGAGAGCGCCTGCGCGCGGGCGGGAGGCATTCGTTCGGCGGTGCAATTGCAATCGCTCATCGCCGCCGCCGGGCTTGTCGTGACCCGGTTCGAGGACCGTTCCGAGGTGCTGCGGACCTGGGTCGGGCGGTTCATCTTCCGCTACGGATCGCTTGAGGTGCTGTGGGGCGACGCCGCCACCGCCCGGACCATGCGCGCCGTCGCGCCGGGCTACTGCGTGGCGCTCGCCGTCAGGCCGGCCCGCCCGGCCCCAACGGCAACACAAGCGCCTGCGGCAACATAGGAGAAGCAGACCATGAACGAGGACACTTTCCGCATCGCGGAACTGCTGCTCGCCGACATGAAATGCAGCCACGTGCTGATGACGCTCGCACTGGAGGCGGGCGGGCGCAGCAATCCCGACCTGGTGCGCGCCATGTCCGGGCTCGCGCTGGGGATGGGTCAGGGGCTCGACTGCGGCGCGCTTTCCGGCGGGTGCTGCGTGCTGGGCCTGCTTGCGGGGCGCGGCGGGGAGGACGAGCCCGAGGACGAGCGCTTCGCCGACATGCTGGACGAGTTCAGCGGCTGGTTCGTCGTCATGGCGAAGGAGCGTTATGGTGGTTACACCTGCGCCGACATCATGGGCTTCGATCCCGCGTTGAAGGCCGAGCGCTGTCCCGGCCTTGTCGGCGACTGCTGGGAAAAGATCCGCGAGATCCTGGAAAGCCGGGACGTCGACATCGCCCATCCGCCGCGCCCCGCGTCGGATGGGGAGCTGCAACCATGAGCGGGCGCAAGGAAATTGCGGCGGTCGTGCTGGCGGCGGGGCTTTCCTCGCGCATGGGCGCCCTGAAACCGCTTCTGCCGCTCGGCGACGATATCGTTCTTGGCAGGGTGATCGCGGCGGCGCGGCACGCCGGTGTCGAACATATCCACGTGGTCGTCGGCCACCGTGCCGAGGAGATCGTTCCGCATGTGATCCGGCTGGGCGCGACCCCGGTTTCAAACCCCGCCTTCAGGACCGGCATGTTGAGCAGTATCAAGGCGGGCATCGCATCTTTGGATGAGAATATGTCCGGGTGTCTTCTCATGCCGGCGGACATTCCCCTGGTTCGGCCGGCATCCGTAACCCGGATCCTCGAAGAGGCGCGCCACGGTGGGGCGGTTCTCGTCCATCCGGTTTTCAGGGGCGAACGCGGTCATCCGCCCTTCATCGCGCGCGAGCTGTTTTCGGAAATCCTCGCCGCGGACGACACGGAAGGAGCCTGCACCATTCTTGCCCGTCATGAAAACAAGGCTGTGGAAGTCGCCGTGTTCGACGAAGGATGTCTGCGCGACATGGACACCCCGCGCGATCATCGCGCCCTGGACGCGGCTCTGGTCTACGAAACCGTGCCGAGCGAGGCGGAATGCCTTGCCATGTTCGAGGCGGCGGGCACGCCTGTGCCGGTGCGTCGCCATGGTCGTGCGGTGGCCGATCTTGCGCTCGCGCTGGCGACAGCCCTGAACCGGGCGGGACTTTGTCTCGATATTCCCCGCATTCGCGCCGCAGCGTTGCTCCACGACATCGCCAAGGGCCGCGCCCATCACGCCGCATTCGGTGCGCAGATGATACGCACTTTCGGTTTTCCGGCCCTGTCGGCGATCATCGAGCACCACATGGCTCTGCCTGCGCGGCCTTCGATCATCGATGAAACGGCCGTGGTCTATCTGGCCGACAAGCTCGTCGCGGGGGAAAAACAGGTGACCCTGGAACAACGCTTCGCGCCCGCTCTCAAACGGTTCGCGGCGGACGAGACGGCGCTGGCCGGCGCCCGACGGCGCCTTGCCGACGCCGTGGTCATCGCCCGCCTGGTGGAAGCGGCGGGCGTTTGCCTCTCTCTCGCCAACCCGCGTTTTGAACCCGCCACGGGCCCCTCCATCCCCGTTATCCGGGAGATCGCGTCATGACCTTTTCCGACAGCCGCCTCGTGCTCGCGAACACCGAAAGCGTGTGCCCGGATTGTCTGGCGACCGTGCCGGCGATCCGCTACGCGGAGGGCGACACGGTTTATCTCGAAAAGACCTGCCCGCAACACGGCACGACCTCCACGCCCATCTGGCGCGGTCTGAAGAGCTACTTCATGTGGGATGCGAGCCCACGCAACCGCTCGCGCGTGCCGAAGCCCGCGACCGTCGTCCACGAGGGCTGCCCCCGCGATTGCGGCCTGTGCCCGGATCACCAGCAGCAAAGCTGCTGCGTGCTTCTGGAAGTCACCTCGCGCTGCGATCTGGCCTGCCCGGTCTGTTTCGCCTCCGCCACCCGCAAGGGCGAAGACATTGCCTTCGACACCGTCGAGGCCTGGCTCGACACGCTGATGGAGCGCGCCGGCGGCCGGGTGCACATCCAGCTTTCCGGCGGCGAGCCGACGGTGCGCGACGATCTGCCGGAGATCGTCGCGCTGGCGCGGCGCAAGGGGTTCTCGTTCGTTCAGGTCAACACCAACGGCGTGCGCATCGCCAAGCATCCGGACTATCTGGAAGCGCTGGTGGAGGCGGGACTCGACTGCGTCTTCCTGCAGTTCGATGGGGTGAGCGATGACGTTCACCAGAAGCTGCGCGGCGCAAAGCTCGCCAGGGTCAAGCTTCAGGCGGTGGAGGCCTGCGGCCGTGCCGGGGTGGGCGTGGTGCTGGTGCCGACGCTGGTGCCCGGCGTCAACACCGGCCAGATCGGTGCCATCGTGGAGTTCGCCAAGGCCCACATGCCCACGGTCCGGGCGGTCCATTTCCAGCCGATCAGCTATTTCGGCCGCGTGCCCGCCCCGCCGCGCCCCGAAACCCGTTTCACTCTGCCGGAGGTGATGGAGGCCCTGATCGCCCACGAGCAAGGCGCCATCCGCCTGTCCGATTTCCATCCCGGCTCGGCGGAAAATCCGTTCTGCTCCTTTGCCGGACGGTTCCTGCTCGGCGACGATGGCCGGCTCACCGTGGACAGGGACGCCCCCGTCTCGTGCTGCGGCGCCCCGCCGGAGGAGGAATCCTCCTGTTGCGGCTCCAGCCACGCCGAGGAAGAGCATTCCTGCTGCGGCGGTTCGAAAGATGCGGGAGAAGACCACGCCTGTTGCGGCGGCTCCAAGGGCGCGGAAGATGCGCACAGCTGCTGTGGCGGCGCGAACGAGGCGGAGGCCGGGCATTCCTGCTGCGGTGGGGCCACGGCCCATGAGGAGGAACATGGATGTTGCTGCGGCTCCACAGAGAATGCGACTGCGGCATCGGATGAAACCGCCGCCCCGGCAGCCGAGGCGCGGCCCAGCGCGGATGTGGCGCGGGCGCGGCGCTATGTGGCCGATCAGTGGACCCTGGCCGAGACGTCAAACGACGATGCGCCGGGGCTCGCCGCTTTTGACGCGGTCCTGCAGCGGCGCGCCCACACTCTGGGGCTGTCGGCGATGGTGTTTCAGGATGCCTGGACGCTGGATCTGGAGCGCCTGCGCCAATGCCATATCCACGTCATGTCGCCGGACCAGCGGGCGATCCCGTTCTGCGCCCACAATCTGACGGATCGGCAGGGACACAGCCTCTACAGGAGGCACACGGGATGATGGACTGGGCCGCCCGCCGCATGGAGGTGTCCGCTCCGCTCACGGCGGAAAAGCGGGACGCCTATCATCTCGCCCGGATCCGCGAGACGGTGGCGCATGCCCGGCGCGAAAGCCCGTTCTACCGTACGCGCCGGAAATGGCCCGACGCGCTGCCCGAAAGTCTGGCGGACGTCGCCCGGCTGCCCTTCACCTGGCCGCAGGAACTTGCCCGCAACGATCCGCCGTTTACCGCGGCACCGCGCAGCGCCATTGCCCGGATGGTCACGCTCCAGACCTCGGGTACGTCGGGGCAGGCGAAGCGGATCGCCTTTACCGCGCAAGATGTGGAAGACACGATCGACTACTTCCACCACGGCATGGCCCAGTTCGCCCGGCCCGGCGACCGGGTGGGGATCGTCTTTCCCGCCGAGCGGCCCGGCAGCATCGGTGAGGATCTGGTGGAGGCGACGCGACGCCTTGATGCCACGCCGTTGACCGCCCCGCTCGCCGATCTTTCCGCGGCCTCCCTTCTCGGCTGGATCCGCTCGGAAACGCCCGACGTCCTGTTCGGCCCGCCTGTGCCGTTTCTCGCCGCCGCCCGCCTGTCCCACGCCGATGGCGGCCCGGTCCCGGCCATCCGCGCGGCTCTGATCAGTTCCGACGCCGCCTGCGCCGCGCTGATCGCCGGGCTCAATACGCTGTGGGGCTGCGAGGTGTTCGATCACTGGGGCATGACGGAGAGCGGATATGGCGGCGCGCTCGATTGTCCCCACCATGCCGGCGCGCATATCCGCGAAACCGATCTCTATGTGGAAGTGATCGATCCCCTGTCCGGCACGTCCGTCCAGCCGGGCGAGGAGGGCGAGATCGTGCTCACCACCTTGCGCCGCACGGCGCTTCCCCTCATCCGGTATCGCACCGGCGATCTCGCGCGCATGATCGATACGCCATGTCGTTGCGGCTCGCCGTTTCGCCGTCTCGTCGGGTTGGGCGGACGGATCGGCGGGGGCGCGTCGCTGCGCGGCGCAGAGAGCCTGTCGCGCGCCGCCATGGACCAGGCGCTGTTCGCGGTGTCCTCCGTCACCGACTATACCGCCCGTCTCGAGGACGGTCCGCCCGCGGTTCTCGACGTCGTCGTCGCGGCGCCACCGGTCCAACACACGGCGGATATCGAGGCCACCGCGCGGCGCGCTTTGCTGGCCATGCCCGCCATCGGCCGGGCTGTGGGCGCGGGCGAGCTGGATCTCAATGTCACGCGGGCGGCAGGCGCACTCCTGCCCCATGCCGGCAAGCGCGGCATCACGCACGCGTGCCGGGGCGCATGGCCCCGGGCTGTCCTGTTCGATCTGGACGGCACCCTCGCGCATACCCTGCCCGCTGTCGTGGCGGCCCTGAACGAGACGCTTGCCGCATTCGGCAAAGCCCCCCTGGCAGCGGATACGGTTGCCGGGATCATCGGAGGCGGCGCGCGCATGCTGATGGAACGCGCGGCCCGGCATCTGGGGCAGACGCTTTCGCCGGACGAGCAGGATGCCATGGTCGCCCGCTACGTTTCCCTCTATCATGTCCACGAAACGGCGCTGAGTGCGCTCCATCGCGGCGCCAGGGAGGTGGTACAGTCGCTGGCGCGGGAAAACCGCAAGGTGGCGGTCGTCACCAACAAGCGGACCCGGGACGCGGAGATCCTGCTCGACAGGCTTGCGCTCGCCCCGTGGGTGAACGTTGTACTCGGTGGTGGCGAAGCCGGCCTTTGCAACAAGCCCGATCCCGACCTCCTGCTGCTCGCCTGTCGCCGGCTGAACTGCGAGACGGGCGATGCGCTCTTCGTTGGCGATGGAGCGGAAGATCTGGCCGCGGCACGGGCGATCGCCATGCCTTTCGTATTTGTCGAACGGAACGGTCGCCGGCTGAGCGAGGGACAGCCGGATCGGGTCATTACCGAATTGACGGACCTCTCTCCTTTGCTCTTTGAAGGCGCACCAACATGTTGAAGTCGTCGGACGAAAGTCATCGGACATACGGCGCTGCGTTCCCGATCGGCCGGGTTGCCCGGGGCGACCGTTCTTTTGCAGGTGTTGGTTTTCTCCACGCACGAACGACGCGTGCGCCGGGAGCGGCACCGACGAGGGAGATGGTTGCCTCATGAAGGATTCCGAAGACGAACCGGGCAAGGTGGCACCGGTGCCGGCTCCGTCCTCTCCCACATCTCCGTCCTCTCCCGATCTGCCGGCTGGCGCCTGCATCGGGCTTGCCGACGGCATATCGTTCCTCACGGGCAAGGGACGCGATCCGCGAAGCGGGTCCGACAGCATCGAGGGCCTGCCCGCTCCCATTCTGCATTCCTGGCGCAGATGCGTGGAGCAGGGCCTGAGCGCAAACGCGCCGAAAGACATCGATCTGCCTACGCGCCATGATCTCCGCATTCTGATCGAAAGCAACGAATCCCTGGTGCGGGCGGCCTGCGCGGAGGTGGAGGCGCTGCGTCGCGATCTGGGCGGTCACAGCGGTCTTGCCGTTCTCACCGACGCGGCGGGACGCATCCTGATGCGGATCGGGGACGACACCTTCGCCCGAGATGCGGACAAGCTCGCCCTGACGTCGGGCGCGTCATGGGCGGAACAGTCGGTGGGGACGAACGCCATCGGAACGGCGCTCATCGAGGGGCAGCCCCTGTCGGTGCTGGGTCCGGAGCATTTCGTGTCGTCCAACGGCGTGCTGAACTGTTCCGCCGCACCGATTTTCGATCCGCGCGGTGCGATCGTCGGGGTTCTCGATCTGAGCACGCCGACGGCCGTTCCCCACGATCATATTCCCGCGCTCATACGGCGCGCGGTGGAACAGATCGAACGCGGGCTGTTCGAACTTCACTGCGGCCAGTGGGAGCGCATGCGCCTGCATTCCAATCCGCACTTCGTGGGCAGTCCGCACGAGGGGCTGCTCGCCTTCGACGGCGATCGGCTGGTCGGGGTGAACCGCAACGCGGTGGCCTTGCTGAACCTGTCATGGTCCGCCGTCGGCGAAGCGCGCTTCGCCGATCTGTTCTCCGTTCAGTACGGAAGCGTGAACCGTCAGGCCTCCTCCGACGAATGCGTGGTGCAGACAACCGGCGGTCAGACCCTGTTCGCGCGCATGGAGTCCAAACCCCGGGCAGCCTCGAAACCCGATGCCGGTGCCGTCGACGCGAACGCCGCCCCCTCTTCTCCCGCCGCCGCGCCATCCTCATCGTTCAGCCGCCCACACGATTTCCTCGACGCGCTGCCTGCCGACGCCGCGATACCCCGGCGCCGCAAGGTCCGGCGCGGCACCCTGATCTATGGCGCGGAAGAACGGGACGAGACCGGTGACGCCATGGTGATCATGGCAAGCGGCGAGGCGCGCTGCTTCACGTCCTTCGAAGGCAAGGAACTTACGCTCTTCTCCTTGAGCGAGGGTGACGCGATGCCTCTGAAGGAGCACATCCAGGTCGAGATCCAGAAGGAGGGCGAGCTCTATCTTCTCCCCCATCCCGTCTTCGAACGGCTTGTGCGGACCTATCCCGATTTCGCCTTCCTGGTCATGCCCGTCATCGAACGCCTGTTGCGCAAGTCCATCGACATCATCGAGGACGTGGCTTTCCACAGCGTGAAGTACCGGCTGGTGCGCATGGTCGTCGACCTCGCCGAAAAGACCGGGCGCAAGACGCCGCGCGGCGTGGTGATCGACATGCGTTCGAGCGGTGAGACCCTGGCCATGCGTGTGGGTGCATCGCGTCAGACCGTATCGACGGCCATGGCGGGCCTCGTGCGCGACGGTGCGCTGGAACGCCTGGGCGGCGGCGCCATTCTGATACCTGATCTGAAACGACTGAAATCGGACCTGGAGGACCTGCGGTAGCAACGCGGGACATCCGGCACTCCGCCAAGAAAGGACAAGACCATGTGCCAGACCTGCGGGTGCGGCGCCACTGCCGGGACCAAGGTGGAAACCATCACGGTGCTGGAGAACCTGCTTGCCGAGAACGACCGGCTGGCGGGCCATGTCCGCCGTCATTTCGACGATCACGGCGTCTTCGCGATCAACGTCATGTCGTCACCCGGCGCCGGCAAGACCAGCCTTCTGGAAGCGACGATCCAGGCCTTGTCAAAGGATCTCCGGATCGGCGTCATCGAGGGCGATCTGGAGACGGAGAACGACGCCGACCGGATCCGCCGCCACGGCGTTCCGGCGGCGCAGATCACCACCGGCGTGGCCTGTCACCTCGATGCGCGCATGGTCCACGATGCGCTGGAGACGATGCCGCTGGCGGAACTGGACCTGTTGTTCATCGAAAATGTCGGCAATCTCGTCTGTCCCGCGGATTTCGACATCGGAACCCACGCCAATGTGGTTCTGCTGTCGGTGACCGAAGGCGACGACAAGCCGGAGAAATACCCCGTCATCTTCCGTGCGGCCGATCTCGTCCTGCTCACCAAGACCGACCTTCTCCCCTATCTGGAAGAGTTCGATCCGGCGCGGGCCGAGGCGTCGATGGTCAAGGTGCGCGGGCAGGGGGCTCCACTCCGCCTGTCCGGCAAGACCGGCGCGGGTCTGGATGCGTGGACAGGCTGGCTGAAGGCACAGGTGGCGGAAAACCGCGGGCTTCATCCAAAGGACGGCAAGCCCCATGAGCACGAGCACGAGCACGAGCACGAACATGGGCATGGGCACGCGCACACGCACGCTCCCGGTGCGTGAATGTTCGGCCAGGAGAGCTCGCCATGCATGAATTCTCGGTCATGGACAGCCTGATGAAGCTCCTCGTCGAGCACGCGGACGCAAGCGGGATAACGCGCGTTACCCGCGTGCGTCTGGTGGTGGGCCGGCTGCGCGGGCTCGACCTGCGTCAGCTTCGCGGGTGTTTCGAGATTCTGGTCGAGGACACCTTGGCGAAGGACGCTGTCCTCGATATCGAATCCGTGCCGCCGGCCGGCCACTGCCGGACCTGTGGCGCGGATTTCGCCATTCCCGACTATACCCTGCACTGTCCCCATTGCGGCGGCGGCGAGGTCGATATCACGAAGGGGCGCGAGCTTCATATGGCGAGTTTCGATGGCATCCGGGAGACGGCCGCCGACGCCTGAATGATCGCCGTGGTGCGAAGGGGGGCAGCGTATTGCGCGCCGCCCGGGCATTCCGATTGAACCGATCTGATCGATAAGGGTATGCTCGCGGCTCCTATTCCAGCCCCGCGCATGTCCGCTTGAATCGGCCGCGCCCACACCCGACATTACCGCTCATGCTTTACGTCTGCTCCCTCTCCAAGCTGCACGACACCGTCGAGCGCACCGGCGCGCGTCATCTGGTGACCCTGATCAACGAGGGTACGCCGGTGGAGCGCCCCGCCTCCATCGCGGCGAGCAATCATCTCTTCCTCGGATTCAATGACATCGTGGAGCCGATCGAGGGCATGACCCCGCCCGCCGCCGCCCATGTCAGCGAACTGCTCGACTATGTTGTTGCCTGGGAACGCCAGGCACCGCTGGTGATCCACTGTTTCGCCGGCATCTCGCGCTCCACCGCAGCCGCCTACATCACCGCCTGCGCGCTGATGCCCGAGCGCGACGAGGCGGACATCGCCAATGCGCTGCGTGGGGCTTCCCCATCGGCAACGCCGAACGCGCGGCTCGTCATGTTCGCCGATCAGCTGCTCGAACGCGACGGGCGGATGGTGGAGGCGATCCGCGCCATTGGTCGTGGCCGCGATGCCTTCGAGGGCGAACCTTTCGAACTGGCGCTGGATTGACGCGACAGCCGGGCTTCCCGCGCCCGCCGACACTTCGGTTGTCGCCGGGAAACCCCGCGAAACTCAACATCTTGCCAGCGCCCGTCGATCGCACGCAAACGGTTCAAAACGTCACGCAAATCGACTAGAAAAGGCTCACTTCCCGCACGGGGCGGGGATTTGGCACGGAGCGATACGCATGGACACGGCGGCCCCCGCCATCGAGATCGGCCTCAACGCCGTGATCGTCGCCGTGACACACCCCACCCCGCTGGTGCTGACCATCGAAGGCACGGCGCACGGAGAGCCGGAATCGCTGCCCTTCGGCCCGTTCGATCCGCTTCATCACCGCACCTTCGAGATCGGCCTGCGCGCATGGGTGGAGCAGCAGACCGCGCTGCGCCTAGGTTATGTCGAACAGCTCTACACCTACGGCGATCGCGGACGTCACGCCCAGCCGGGCGATCGGGGCCCCCATGTGGTCTCCGTCGGCTATCTGGCGCTTGCCCGCCAGAGCCCGGAATCCGAGCTTGTGCTGGAGCGCGCAAGGGCGCGCTGGCGGCCGTGGTACGACTATTTCCCTTGGGAGGACTGGCGCCAGGGACGTCCCACCCTGCTCGACGAGGTGATCCTGCCCGCACTTGATGCATGGGCGAAGGCGCCGGGTGCCGCGGGCGACCGGGCGCGCGCGAGCCGCCGTCAGGACCGGCTGCGCCTGTCGTTTGGCGGTGACGGCAATCTCTGGGACGAGGAGCGCGCGCTGGAGCGTTACGAGTTGTGCTACGAGGCGGGGCTTCTGGCGGAAGCCGAGCGCGATGGCCGGCCGCTGGTGCCGGGGCTCGACGCGCGCCCCTATCTGGGCCGGGCGATGCAGCACGACCACCGCCGCATTCTCGCGACCGCCATCACCCGGCTGCGCGGCAAGCTGAAATACCGGCCGGTGATCTTCGAGCTGATGCCTGACGTCTTCACCCTGACAGAGCTCCAGCGCACGGTTGAGGCGATTTCCGGCCGCCACCTGCACAAGCAGAACTTCCGCCGGCTGGTGGAGACGACCGAGCTGGTGGAACCGACCGGCGCCACCACGACGCGCACGGGCGGACGACCTGCAGCACTCTTCCGTTTCCGCCGCCAGGTGCTGCGCGAACGTCCCGCCCCGGGCTTGCGCGTCGGTGTGCGGTGAGCGGGACCGGCTGAACGAAGATTGGACCCGGTTCGGTGCATCGCGGCACCGGCCAGCTTTTCCGCCTGTGCCGGAATGACAAGGCGTGGAACGGTTGTCCGCAGATGCCGCTAAAGCCGCCGCACGGCAGTCACCGCGCCGTATTCGCTGGCGGCGATGCGGGCCACGGCCTCGGCGATCGGTTCCTTCGCCGTCGTCATGGTGTGGCCGTTGGAATGCAGCAGCGTTTCGCCGTCGCTCATAATGCCGACATGGCCTTTCCAGAAGACCAGATCGCCACGCGCAAGCGCCGGCAGCCCGCCGGAAATGTCGAGTGCCGTACCCAGTTCGTGTTCCTGCATGTCGCTGTCGCGCGGGGCCGCGATGCCGGCTTCGGCGAGTGCAAGCTGCACCAGCGCGGAACAGTCGAGGCCGATGCTGGAGCGTCCGGCCCACAGATAGGGCGTGCCAAGAAAGCGTTCCGCCACCGCCACCCAGTCGGGCGCGAACGTGCCCTCCGGCACCAGATGGCGGGCGATGACGGCAGAGCCGTCGGCCAGAAGCGCGTAGCGCGTGCCGCGGGTCACGGCCTCGCCGACGATCGTCAGGCGCGAGCCGATGGACAGACAGTCGAGCGCCGGCGCGCGCAGTTCCGCACCGGGATAACGGAAGCTTCTAAGCTCCGCGAGACGGTGTGTGGAGGCGGGCTCCGCCGAGCCCAGCGCGTCTTCCGCGATCCAGCCGACATAGCCGTCGGCGGCGTTTTGCACCCATGCCCAGCCTTCGCGCCGCTCATAGACGGTAACCGTTTCGCCGAAGAGCAACTCGGTATCGAGCGAACGGGCGGGAGAGGGTTCCGGCCGCATGGCGACGATGGTGCGGACGATGCGCGCAGGTTCTCCGTCCACATAGCGCTCCGCCGCGTGGACGCCTCTCAGCCGCGCGGCGGCGAGATCCGTCCGCCATGGCGTGATACGGCGATCGGGGGGTGTCATCGGCGCACCTCTGCGGCCTTTTCGACAAGGACGTCGGCGAGCTTTTCCAGATAAAGCGCGCCGTCCACCGTGCGCAGGATGACTACGTTGCGCCGGTCGGCCTCGTCGCGGCGGCGGTCAACGAGCTTCATCCGGCCCATCGTGTCGAGCGCGCGGGTGATCGCCGGCTTGGTGACGCCGAGCTTGGCGGCAAGCCCACGCACCGTGTGCGGCGGCGGCTCCAGATAAACGGTCAGCAGGATCGCCATCTGCCGGGCGGTCAGGTCCTGCTCGCCGAAATGCACCAGCTCCAGCGTCACATCGTGCCAGAGTTTCAGGGCTTGGCCTGCGCGGATCTCGATCGCCATGGTGCGGGTGCATGCCTCCGGAGCGCCGGAACATCGCGGGATGTCCCGGCCCGGCGCACCACTTGGCGCCGGATACTGATCATTTCGGTTCCGGTATAGAAGCCGAATGCGCCGGCATCAAGCACGCGTCACGCCGGATAGCGGTTGCTCAGCGCGGCAAACAGCGCACGGATCGCCTGCGCCTCGCCGCCTTCCGGGTGTCCCGGGCGCGCCGACGGAGTCCAGCCGAAAATGTCGAAATGCGCCCAGGTGCCGGCATTTTCCACAAAGCGGGAAAGAAACAGCGCGGCCGTGATGGAGCCCGCGAAGCCACCCGTCGAGACGTGATTGATATCGGCGACCTTGGACTCGAGCATCTTCGAATAGGGCTTCCACAGCGGCATCCGCCACACCGGATCGGCCACCTGATCCGCCGCGCCTGAAACGGCGTCGGCAAAGCCGTCGTCGTCCGTGTAGAATGGCATCACTTGCGGGCCGAGCGCCACGCGCGCGGCGCCCGTCAGCGTCGCCATGTCGATGATGAGATCCGGGTTTTCCTCATCCGCCAGCGCCAGCGCGTCGGCCAGCACCAGCCGGCCTTCCGCGTCGGTGTTGCCGATTTCCACCGAAATGCCCTTGCGGCTCGGCAGAATGTCGCCGGGGCGGAAGGCGTTGCCGGAAATCGAGTTCTCCACGGCCGGGATCAGCACGCGCAGATGGATCGGCAGGTTAGAGGCCATGATCATCAGCGCCAGTCCCAGCACGTTGGCCGCGCCACCCATGTCCTTTTTCATCAGGAGCATGGAACTCGACGGCTTGATGTCGAGCCCGCCGGTATCGAAGCACACGCCCTTGCCGACCAGCGTGACGCGCGGATGGGAGAGATCGCCCCAGGAAAAATCGATGAGCCGGGGCGCGCGCGTGCTCGCCTTGCCGACCGCGTGGATCATAGGGAAGTTGTGCTCGAGCAGTGCTTCGCCGACGGTCACCTTGAAGGTTGCGCCGAAACGCTCGGCGAGCTGGCGCGCGGCGGCCGCGAGTTCCTCGGGGCCGAAATCGTTGGCCGGGGTGTTGATGAGATCGCGCGCGAGCGCCACCGCCTCAAGCTCGAACTTCGCCGCCGTCAGGTCGAACCCCTTCGGCACAACCAGGCGGGCGCGGTCTTCGTCGCCGTCGCTCTTCGACTTATAGGCGCGATAGGCATAGGAGCCGAGCGCGAAGGCGAGGCAGGCCATGTCGGGATCGGCGAAGCCTTCCAGCCGGTAGGTGCCGGCCGGCAGGGCTTTGGGAAGGGCGCCGGCGGCGTGCGGGTCGCTCGTGTCTCCCTCGCCGAACAGCACGGCGGCAACGCCGCCTTCCGCATCCGGCACGATCAGGATCGAACCCGGCGATCCCGTATAGCCGTTGGCCTTGACCCAGCGACCGGCCGCGGCCGGCAGAAGGGAGAGGACCTGTTCCAGCCTGTCGGCATCGACGGCATGGATCGCAACGGGGGCTTCGGCGGACGCCAGAAGGGAATCGAACACGGCAGGAATGCTCCGGAAAATTGGGGGGAGTCGAATGCCGGCAAGACTACGGAGAGGGCTCTTACAAAGCAACGCCGGCGGCGCGCTTAACCAAGCATTAGGGTGAATGAATTATTACCGAAAGCAGCGTTTTCACTCTTCCGCCTCGTCAATCGGAGTATCCTCATGCCAGCTCGCATGTCAGCCCGCGCCGGATCGATCGTGCGAGCCCGTGCGCACAGTGTCTGCCTGAGCGCCGCTCTCGCGGCGGCCTTCGCGCTATCAGGTTGCGTGACCGACGGGGTGTCGACCCATACGCGTGGAATGTCTGCCGCCGGACAATCGTCCAGTGCTTCCGCTGTGCCCGGCAGCGGCGATGCGCGCCAGCAGGTGGAGCGCTGGGGACAGCGTTACGAATCCGAACCCAACGAGAAGGCGAACATTCTCGGCTATGCCGATGCGCTGCGCCGCAACGACCAGCTCGACCAGGCGACGGAAGTGCTGCGCCGCGGTCTGATCAAGCAGAAGAAGGACCGCGAGATCTCCGCCGCCTACGGCAAGGTGCTGGCGCAGTCTGGCCACTTCAAGGAAGCGCTCAACGTCATCCAGCAGGCCCAGACCCCGACCCAGCCCGACTGGCGACTGATGTCGGCGGAGGCCGCGATCCACGATCAGCTTGGCGATCACCAGAATGCCCGCCATCTTTATACCGAGGCGCTGAAGATCGTTCCGGGCGAACCGTCCGTGCTGAACAATCTCGCCATGAGCTATGTTCTCGACAACGACCTGACGACGGCGGAGAAGATCCTTCGTACCGCCATGGCAGGCGGTGCGAAGAACACCCGCATCCGCCAGAACCTCGCTCTCGTGCTGGGTCTCCAGGGGCGCTTCGCCGAGGCCGAGCAGGTCGCCAGCGCCGACCTGCCGCCCGCCGAGGTGAAGGCCAACATGGCCTATCTGAAGCGCATGCTCGCCCAGCGCGGCAAGGGCTCGTCGGCAGGCTGACGGCGCGCGAAAGCTGGATCTTGCGCTGTCGCTTTCGCGCCGCCGCCTCGCTTACTGCACCAGCGGACCGTCCGCCCCCTCCAGCGTGACGCCGGTGATGCGGGCGGAGGCACCCAGAAGCGTGACATATTGCGCCACCGCCCGCGACCAGCTCGCAGCTTCGAGCCAGCCCGCGATACGTCCCTTCACATGTTCGAAGGGAAGATCACGCCCCGCCTCCATCCGGTCGAGCGCGATGATATGGTAGCCGTAGCGGGTCTCCACCGGCTCCGAACTCATCTCGCCCGCCCGCATCGCTTCCAGCGCCGCCTCGAAGGCTTCGGTCGTCTCGCCGCGCGAGATCTGGCCGAGTGAACCGCCATCGCGTGCCGAGCTGCAGGCGGAGTGTGCGCTCGCGGCCTCGGCGAATCCTTCGGGATGCGCCCGCAGGGCCTGGCAGAGCGCCTGCGCCTTGTGCCGCGCGTTGGCGCGGGCCGTTTCATCCCCTTCCCGAGCGGCCAGAAGGATATGCCGGACCTGCCACAGCGGATCAGTGCGGAACCTTTCGCGGTTCCGCTCGAAATAGCGCCGGCATTCCTCCTCGTTTGCCCGCGGCACGTCGATCTCCGCCTCGATCAGCGCCCTGACGAGCGCGTCCTCCTGCGTTTCGTGCCGGCCTTCGTCATCGGGCTCGGGGCTGGCCTCGATCTCCTGCCGGCGCGCCTCCTGCACCAGAAGCTCGCGCACGACGAGTGCGTGCGCCGCCTGCCGGACCGCTTCTCCGGGATTGGCGCCGGGATGGTTCTGCGCTTCGGCCAGGATCGCGGCCTGCGGGATTTCCACCCCGTCGACGCTGACCGCCTCGAGCACGGGCCTTGCCTTGGGTGGAATGCGCGTGTCCGGCTCCACGTAGCCTTCATAGCTTGCCTGCGCCTTGTCCGGCGAAGCGGGGCCGGCGGCCGGTGCGCGGTTATCGAAAAGGGTCGTCATCGCACTACTCCGCGGGAATATGAAGGTTCGCGGCCCGGCGCTCTTTCGCGCGCACCACCTGATAGCCCGGCCGCCACATGTAACGCACCGGTACCGACAGCATGTGCACAAGCCGGGTGAAGGGAAACAGCACGAAGATTGTCAGGCCCAGCAGGATGTGAAGCTCGAAGATCCAGTGCGTGCCCTCGACATAGCTGGCGGCATTGAGGTCGAAGGTGAAGATCGCCTGCGCCCATGCCATGAAGCGGACCATCTCCGATCCGTCGAGATGGTTCAGCGAGACAAGGATGGAGCCGAGCCCTAGGGCCAGCTGCAGCCACAACAACACGATGATCAGGTTGTCGGAGATGTTTGAGGCCGCGCGCACGCGGGCATCGAAGAAGCGGCGGTGGATGAGCAGGCTCGCGCCGACGATCGCCATGATCCCGGCCACGCCGCCGAGCACGACGGCAACGATCTGCTTGGCCTCGTGCGGGATGCCCAGCCATTCGAAGATCGCGATCGGGGTGAGCAGCCCGACCACGTGGCCGGCGAAGATCGCCAGCACGCCGACATGGAACAGCACCGATCCCCACATGAGTTGCCGGCGCCTCAGGAGCTGGCTGGAGCCGGACCGCCACGTATAGGGCTCGCGGTCGTAGCGGATGACCGATCCGATGATCAGGACGCTCAGCGCGATATAGGGATAGATGCCGAAAACGAAGTTGTGAAAATATAGTTCCATCTCTGCCTCCTCAGGCCACGTGCCCGACGTCGGGGGACATGTCGCTTGCCGCATCGCGTTTTGATGCCCGGATGCGACGTTGCAGACGGTCGGGGCCGCAGGCGCCTTCGCCCGCATTGCCGCCGAAGGTGATGGCCTCCTCCTGCCAGATGGCATCGAGCGCCTGGAGATCGTTGGGGTCGTCCTGCGGGGCGTCGCGCAGTTCGTCGAGAAGCGCGCGGTCGGGCGTGCCGCTGGCCATTGCCTCCATCACCGCGAAGGCATTGCGGTAGATCGAACCGCGCTTTTCGAGCCGCTCCTTCAGCGCCGCGAGAATGTGGACGGTCTGGCCGAGCAGGTCCGCCGCCTCCTCTTGCGGGCACATCGACAGGAATTCCAGGAACAGCGGCAGGTAGTCGGGCAGCTCCCGCGCGCCGATCTCAAAGCCTGCTGCGTCATAAGTGGCCATCAGGTCCACCATCGCCTGCCCCCTGTCGCGGCTCTCGCCGTGGACATGTTCGAAGAGATGCAGCGACAGCGTGCGGGTGCGGTCGAACAGGAAGACGTAACGCTCCTGAAGATCGGTGAGATCGCCCTTCGCGACATCGTCGATCAGCTCCAGCAGCGACCGGCGGTTCTCTTCGCCAAGCTGCGTGTCGTCGGCCACGATCCGCGCCATCTCCGGCGCGGCCTGCTGCAGCTCGAGGCTCGGATAGGAGAGCAGCAGCGAAAGGATCTTGAGGCTCCTGGTCATCATGCGCGCTCCTTGAAGATGTCGGTGGGCGTGTGGACCGTGCGCGTCCGTTTGGCCGAGAACAGGTCGTTGGAGGACGTGCCGCCCGAACAGCCATTTCCGAAGGAAAAGCCGCAGGAGCCGCGCACGTCGTAGGCGTCCTCGGAGACCTCGCGATGCGAGGTCGGGATGACGAAGCGGTCCTCGTAGTTGGCGATCGCCATCACCTGGTACATGTCCTCGATCATCTGCCCGCTCATGCCGACGCGTTTCGCCACCGCCTCGTCGATGACGCCGTCGACCGTCTTGGCGCGCATGTAGGCGCGCATCGCCAGCATGCGTTCCAGCGCATGGACGACGGGCTTCTCGTTGCCGGCGGTGAGAAGGTTGGCGAGATAGCGCACGGGAATGCGCATGGAGCGCACGTCCGGCATGGCGCCATCCATGCCGATCTTGCCGGCCTCGGCCGCCGACTGGATCGGCGAGAGCGGCGGGATATACCAGACCATCGGCAGGGTCCGGTATTCGGGATGGAGCGGAAAGGCGACCTTCCATTCCATCGCCATCTTGTAGACGGGCGAACGCTTGGCGGCCTCCAGCCAGGCATCCGAAATCCCGTCCTTGCGGGCCTGCTCGATGACCTTGGGATCGTTCGGGTCGAGGAAGATCTTCAGTTGCGCCTCGTACAGGTCCTTCTCGTCGGTGCTGGATGCCGCTTCCTCGATGCGGTCGGCGTCATAGAGCACGACACCCAGATAGCGGATGCGGCCGACGCAGGTCTCCGAACATACGGTCGGGTGCCCCGCCTCGATGCGCGGATAGCAGAAGACGCACTTCTCCGATTTACCCGACGACCAGTTGTAGTAGATCTTCTTGTACGGACAACCGGAGACGCACATCCGCCAGCCCCGGCACTTTTCCTGATCAATGAGGACGATGCCGTCATCCTCGCGCTTGTAGATCGCGCCTGAGGGACAGGAGGCGACGCAAGACGGGTTGAGGCAATGCTCGCACAGGCGCGGCAGATACATCATGAAGGTGTTTTCGAACTGGCCGTAGATTTCCTTCTCGACCCCCTCGAAATTGATGTCCTTGGAGCGCTTGGCGAACTCGCCGCCCAGAATTTCCTCCCAGTTGGGACCCCACTCGATCTTCTCCATGCGTTCGCCGGAGATGAGAGAGCGCGGCCGGGCCGTCGGCATGGCCTGACTTTCCGGTGCGGTCTGCAGGTGCTCGTAATCGAAGTCGAACGGCTCGTAGTAGTCGTCGATCTCGGGGAGATCGGGGTTGGCGAAGATGTTGGCGAGGATGCGCCACTTGGCGCCGGCCTTCGGCCGGATCTTGCCGTTCTTGCCGCGCACCCAGCCGCCGTTCCACTTCTTCTGGTTTTCCCATTCCTTCGGGTAGCCGATGCCGGGCTTGGTCTCCACATTGTTGAACCAGGCGTATTCGACGCCTTCGCGATTGGTCCACACGTTCTTGCAGGTGACGGAACAGGTGTGACAGCCGATGCACTTGTCGAGATTCAGCACCATTCCGATTTGGGCGCGGATCTTCATTCTGCCGCCTCCTTGCTGTGAGTGCCGGGTTCAAGCGGACCTTCGAGCCAGTCGACGCTCTCCAGTCGGCGCACGACCACGAACTCGTCGCGGTTCGAACCAACGGTGCCGTAGTAGTTGAAGCCATAGGATTGCTGCGCGTAGCCGCCGATCATGTGGGTCGGCTTGGAGATCGCCCGGGTGACCGAGTTGTGGATGCCGCCGCGCTGGCCGGTGATCTTCGAGCCCGGCGTGTTCACGATCTTCTCCTGCGCGTGGTACATGAAGAGCGTTCCGTCCTTCATGCGCTGGGAGACGACCGCGCGGGCGACCAGCGCGCCGTTGGCGTTGTAGACCTCCACCCAGTCATTGTCGGCGATGCCGGCCTTCGCGGCGTCGGTCTCCGACAGCCAGACGACCGGCCCGCCGCGATTGAGCGTCAGCATCAGCAGATTGTCGGTGTAGGTCGAATGGATGCCCCACTTCTGGTGCGGGGTGATGAAGTTCAGCACCAGATGCGGTGCGCCGTCGGCCTTGGCCCGAAGCGCGGGATTGACCGACTTGGTGTCGATCGGCGGGCGATAGACGCAGAAACCCTCGCCGAAGGCCCGCATCCACAAATGATCCTGATAGAGTTGTTGGCGGCCGGTGAGCGTGCGCCAGGGGATCAACTCGTGGACGTTGGTGTAGCCGGCATTGTAGCAGACCTTGTCGGATTCAATTCCCGACCAGGTCGGCGAGGAAATGATCTTGCGCGGCTGGGCGACGATATCGCGAAAGCGGATCTTCTCGTCTTCCTTCGGCACGGCCAAATGGGTGTGATCGCGCCCGGTGCCCTTCGACAGCGCGGCCCAGGCCTTGACCGCAACCTCGCCGTTGGTTTCCGGCGCAAGAGCGAGGATGACCTCGGAAGCGTCGATGTCCGTCTCGATCCGCGGCCGGCCCTTCGATGTACCCTCCTCGGTGACGAGACCGTTCAGGCGGCCGAGAAGGTCCACTTCGTGCTCGGTGTTCCACGAGATGCCCTTGCCGCCGTTGCCAAGCTTGTCCAGCAGCGGACCAAGCGAGGTGAAGCGCTTGTAGAGGTTGGGATAGTCACGCTCGACCACGGTGATCGCCGGCATCGTGCGGCCCGGCACCGGGTCGGTCTCGCCCTTCTTCCAGTCGCGCACGTCGAGCGGCTGGGCGAGTTCGCCGGCCGTGTCGTGCAGGATCGGAACCATCACGACGTCGTTCTCCACGCCCAGCACCTCGGGTGCGACGTCAGAGAACGAGCGGGCGATCCCCTTGAAGATGTCCCAGTCGCTTCTGGCCTCCCAGGCGGGATCGGCCGCGCTCGTCAGCGGATGGATGAAGGGGTGCATGTCGGAGGTGTTGAGATCGTTCTTCTCGTACCAGGTGGCGGTGGGAAGGACGATGTCGGAGTAGACGCAGGTCGTCGACATGCGGAAGTCGAGCGTGACCAGCAGGTCGAGTTTTCCTTCCGGCGCCTCTTCGTGCCAGCGGATCTCCCTGGAACGCTCCTGTCCTTCCTCCGTGCCAAGGTCCTTGCCGAGCACGCCGTGCGAGGTGCCGAGCAGGTGCTTGAGGAAATACTCGTGCCCCTTGCCCGAGGATCCCAGCAGGTTGGAACGCCACACGAACAGGTTGCGCGGCCAGTTGGCGGGATCGTCCGGGTCCTCGCATGACATCTGCAGGCTGCCGTCCTTCAGGGCGGAGACGACGTAGTCCTTCGCCTCCACCCCGGCCTTGGCCGCCGCCTTGGCGACGTCCAGCGGATTTGTGCGAAGCTGCGGTGCCGACGGCAGCCAGCCCATGCGTTCGGCGCGGATGTTGTAGTCGATCAGCGCGCCATCCCACGGCCCTTCCGGCGCCGTCGGCGAAAGGATTTCCTCCACCTTGAGCGTCTCGTAACGCCATTGGTCGGTATGGGCATAGAAGAACGACGTGGAGTTCATCTGCCGCGGCGGGCGCGACCAGTCGAGCCCGAAGGCGAGCGGCAGCCAGCCGGTCTGCGGACGCAGCTTCTCCTGGCCCACATAGTGGCTCCAGCCGCCGCCCGACTGGCCCACGCAACCGCACATGACCAGGAGATTGATGATCCCCCGGTACGCCATGTCCATGTGGTACCAGTGGTTGAGCCCGGCCCCAAGGATGACCATCGAGCGGCCGTTGGTCTTTTCCGCGTTGGAGGCGAATTCGCGCGCCACCGTTACGATATGGTCGCGCGACACGCCGGTGATCCGCTCCGCCCAGGCCGGCGTGTAGGGGATGTCCTCGTCGTAGGCGCTGGCGGAATTGGCGTCGTCCAGGCCGCGGTCGAGCCCGTAATTGGCGACGAAGAGGTCGAACACGGTGGCGACCATCGTCTCGCCGTCGGCGAGCTTCAGCTTGCGGGCCGGAACCTTGCGCACCAGCACGCTCTCATGCTCGGTTCCTTCGAAGAAATCGTGCTCGCGATTGCCGAAATAGGGGAAACCGACGGAGGCGACCTCGTCATGGTCCTCGCCGAGGATCAGCGAGAGGCGCAGGGCGACGTCCTTGCCCTTGCCGTCCTTGGCCTCCAGGTTCCACTTGCCCTGTTCGCCCCAGCGAAAGCCGATGGAGCCGCTGGGTGTCACCAGAGAACCGTCCGCATCGATCGCGACCGTCTTCCACTCGGGATTGTTGGCCTCGCCCAGTTCGTCGGAGAAATCCGATGCGCGCACCATCCGGTCGGGCACGTAGCGACCGTCCTTCTCCACGAGCTTCACCAGCATCGGCATGTCGGTGTAGCGGCGGCAATAGTCCTCGAAATACTCCGCCTGCCGGTCGAGGTGGTATTCGCGCAGGATGACGTGGCCCATGGCCAGCGCCAGTGCAGCGTCCGTACCCTGCTTGGGATGCAGCCACAGGTCGGAGAATTTCGCGGCTTCCGAATAGTCCGGCGAAACGACGACCGACTTGGTACCGCGGTAGCGCACCTCGGTGTAGAAATGGGCATCCGGCGTGCGCGTCTGCGGCACGTTGGAGCCCCACAGCATCAGGAAGCCGGCATTGTACCAGTCGGCGGATTCCGGAACGTCCGTCTGCTCGCCCCAGGTCATCGGCGAGGCCGGCGGCAGGTCGCAGTACCAGTCGTAGAAGGACAGGCAGGTGCCGCCCAGCAGCGACAGGTAACGCGCGCCCGCCGCATAGGAGACCATCGACATGGCCGGGATCGGCGAAAAGCCGACGACCCGGTCCGGTCCCCATGTCTTGGCCGTATAGGCATTGGCGGCGGCGATGATCTCGTTGACCTCGTCCCACGCCGCCCGGACAAACCCACCGTGGCCGCGCACCTTGACGTATTCGGCGCGCTTTTGCGGATTTTCCTGGATCGCCGCCCAGGCGCCGACCGGGCTCTTCAGCACCCGTTCGCGGCGCCACAGCTTCAACAGCCGGGAGCGGATCAGCGGGTATTTCACGCGGTTGGCCGAATACATGTACCAGGAGTAGCTGGCGCCGCGCGAACAGCCGCGCGGTTCGTGGTTGGGCAGGTCCGGCCGGGTGCGCGGATAGTCGGTTTGCTGGGTCTCCCAGGTGACGATCCCGCCCTTGACGTAGATCTTCCACGAGCATGAGCCGGTGCAGTTCACCCCGTGCGTGGAGCGCACGATCTTGTCGTGCTGCCAGCGTTTTCTGTAGGCGTCTTCCCAGGCCCGGCTCTCGTTGGTGGTCACGCCGTGGCCATCGGCGAAGGTGCCGATATTCTTGCGGGAGAGGAAGTTCAGGCGGTCTATGAGATGTGACATGTGCGGTCTCTTTCCCGATCTGCGTTCAGCACGGAACTGAGGCGTTCGCGCGGGTGTAGAAGGCCCAGGTGATCACGACGCAGAGTGCGTAGAAGATGCCGAAGCACCAAAGGGCTGCCTCCGGACCGCCGGTCATGGCGATCGAGGTGCCGTAGGCCTTGGGGATGAAGAAGGCGCCGTAGGCGGCGATGGCCGAGGTGAAGGCGATGATGGCCGCGCTCTCGCGCTCCGACTGCTTCAGGAGCGCGTCACCGGCCAGCTCCGGCATCAGCCGGGGTACTTCCTGGCGCATGATCGAGGGGATCATCTGGAAGGTGGAGGCATTGCCGACGCCGGTCAGGAAGAACAGCGCCATGAAGCAGCCGAAGAAGCCCCAGAAGGCGCCCGGCTGTTCCTTGATGCCGAGGAAGAAGAGCACGCCGGCAACGGCCGCGATCATGCCGAGGAAGGTCCAGAAGGTGACGCGCCCGCCGCCCAGCCGGTCAGAGATCCAGCCAGTCGCGGCCCGGCTCAGCGCGCCGACAAGCGGGCCGAGGAAGGCGTAGGTCAGCGCATCGACTTGTGGAAACTGCGTTTTCATCAGCAGCGGAAAGCCGGCCGAATAGCCGATGAAGGAACCGAACGTTCCCGTATAGAGGATGCACATGACCCAGTTGTGCTTGCGCGTCAGGATGATCGTCTGGTCCTTGATGCTCGCCTGGGCCGAGGCGATGTCGTTCATGCCGAACCAGGCGGCGATGGTGCCCACGAGAATGAACGGCACCCAGACGAAACCGGCGTTCTGGATCCACAGCTTCGATCCGTCGGTGAGCGTCTGCGGCTCGCCGCCGATGGCGCCGAAGACGCCCGCAGTGATGACCAGCGGCACCAGGAACTGCATCACCGATACGCCGAGATTGCCAAGTCCCGCATTGAGCGCGAGCGCGTTGCCCTTGGTCTTCTTGGGATAGAAGTAGGCGATGTTGGCCATGGAGGAGGCGAAGTTGCCGCCGCCGAAACCGCACAGCAGCGCCAATATCAGAAAGGTCGCGTAGGTCGTGTCCGGCGACTGCACGGCGATGCCGATGCCGATGGCCGGCAGCAGCAGCGAGGCGGAGGACAGCGCTGTCCATTTTCGCCCGCCAAAGACCGGGATCATGAAGGAATAGAAGATGCGCAGCGTCGCCCCCGACAGGCCCGGCAGGGCAGCGAGCCAGAAGCGTTCGCCGACGGTAAAGTCGAAACCGATGGCCGGCATCTTCGCCACCACCACCGACCAGACCATCCATACCGAGAAGGCGAGCAGCAGGTTGGGGATCGAGATCCACAGGTTGCGCGTGGCGATCGCCTTGCCCCTTTCGTTCCAGAAATCCGGGTCTTCGGGGTGCCAGTCGGAGAGGGTGTAGCCCTTTCGGCCGGAACCGGCCGTCGCGATGTTCATGGGTTGGGTCCTCGAATGAATTGGGGATCTTCTTGGCAAGGCCCGCCGTCGCGCCCTTTTGGGTGCGACGGCGCACAGCCGTTAGCGGGCGAGACCCGGGGCAGGCGCGATCTCGGCATCGGCATTGGCATCGGCGGTGGACGGCTCGCTCTTTCCAAGCGGCGCGTCGGGCAGATCGGAGAGGTGGCGCTCGTCGCGCAGGGCCGGGTGACGGCGGCGTTCCATGCGGCGGATGGCGACGTGCATCCAGATCGTGGAGACCGCGACCAGAACGAACATCAGCATGTAGGGCACGGTCCACACGCCGGTTGCGTCGAGCAGGAACCCGAATGCGATGGGCAGGAAGAAGCCGCCAAGCCCGCCGATCATGCCGACGAGACCGCCCACCGCGCCGACGTGGTGCGGGTAATAGACGGGAATGTGCTTGTAGACGGCCGCCTTGCCGAGGCTCATGACGAAGCCGAGCACAACGGTCAGGCCGACGAAGGCGGGAAGGCCGATACCGAATTCGAAGTCGACCGAGCCGTGGATGCCGCTGACCGTGTAACGGGTGTGCGGATAGCTCATGACGAAAAGGCAGGCGAGCGCGACGAAGAAGGTGAGGTACATCACGAAGCGCGCGCCCCACTTGTCCGACATCCAGCCGCCCAGTGCGCGGAAGATGGAACCAGGCAGCGAATAGAGACCGGCCAGCACGCCGGCGGTCGTCAGCGGCAGCGCGTAGGCGCCGACATAGTAGCGCGGCAGGAAGGAGGCCAGCGCGACGAAGCCGCCGAAGACGAAGAAGTAGTAGGTCGCGAACCGCCAGACCTGGATGTTCTTCAGCGGCGCAAGCTGCTCGGCCGCCGACACCTTCGACGCGCCGGTGCGCTTGCGCGCGACCTGGGCCGGGTCATCCTTGGACAGCAGATAGAACAACACCGCCACCACGGCCAGCACGATGGCGTAGACCTGTGCCGTGCCTTGCCAGCCGAGCGCGACAACCAGGAAAGGGGCGGCGAAGTTGGTGACCGCCGCGCCGACATTGCCGGCGCCGAATATGCCCAGCGCCGTGCCCTGGCGCTCCTTCTCGAACCATTGGGAGACGTAGGCGACGCCGATGATGAACGAACCGCCGGCGAGCCCCAGCCCAAGGGCCGCAAGCAGGAAAACCGGATAGGTATGCGCTGATGTCAGCAGCCAGACGCAGATCGCGGTGACCAGCATCTGCAAGGGAAACATGATCCTGCCGCCGAACTGCTCGGTCCACACGCCGAGGAAGATGCGGCTGATCGAGCCGGTGAGAACCGGCGTTGCGACCAGCAGGCCGAACTCCGTATCGCTCAGGCCCAGTTCGGTCTTGATCCTGACCCCGATGATCGAAAAGATCGTCCAGACGGCGAAGCAGGTCGTGAAGGCGAATGTGCTCAGACCGAGCGCCCTGTATTGATCCGAGCGTGAAACCCCGTGCAACGCATGCATTTTGCACCCCTTCGGTTGGGCAGCGTTTGTTGCCTGTATCGTTGAAGATGCGCAGAAGGTCCGCCCATGAAAGCGGAAGTCTTTTGACCTGAATCAACGTTTTCCGCTGGTGCGGAAGAAACAAGGAGTGGCGATATTGAGATCAAGAATCAGATTTCTGTCGGTCATGCATTCATTTGCTATGCGTTGTCGTTGTTGCTAAAAGCGACATAACCATGCTTGATAATTATCAAGAACCCGAAGGGGTTGAACCTCAATGCGCTCCAGCGATTTGCCGGAGGTTCGCGACCTGCAACTGTTCCGCTCCATGTCGGAGGAACGGTTCGCCGAGCTCATGCAGGCCGCCTATCTGCAGACGTTTCCTGCCCAACTGGACCTGATCACGGAAGGCGACAGCGCCGATTTTCTCTATGTGGTCGTGGAAGGCTGCGTCGAGCTCTACGCCTGCTGGAACGAGCGTCAGGCGACGATGGGCATGGTTCATCCGATCGGCACCTTCATCCTCGCGGCGGTGATCAAGGATGCTCCCTTCCTCATGTCTGCGCGCACGCTCGACAAGTCGAAGATCCTGCTGATCCCGGCCGAAGACGTGCGGCACGTGTTCGAGGCGGATTCCGATTTCGCGCGCGCCATCATCAGCGAACTGGCCGACTGCTATCGCGGCATGGTGAAGGAACACAAGGACCTGAAGCTGCGCTCGGCGGTGGAGCGGCTGGCGAACCGGCTGCTCGGCTTCGAAAAGGAGCAGGGCGGCACGGGCGAACTCGTTCTGCCCTACGACAAGCGCAAGCTGGCCTCGATGCTCGGCATGACCCCGGAAAATCTCTCGCGTGCGCTCAACACGTTGCGCCCCTACGGCGTGGACGTGGACAACAACGTCGTCCGGCTGAACGACATGGCGGCAGTCAAGACGCTGGCCAAACCGACTGCGCTCATTGACGACAAGGATACCTGAAGCGTTTCAGGGCTTGATGGAAACAAGTGGCCGATCCTTCGAGACGGCCCTTCGGTCCTCCTCAGGATGACGTTGAATGTGTTGATGGTTTCGAGAAAGCCCACAACAAGCTCAACGTCATCCTGAGGAGCCCGCGCGAGCGGGCGTCTCGAAGGATCGGCCGCCAAACGGGTCCGTTTGATCGGAAAGCGCCCTAGTCGCTGACCACGCCTTCCGGGGCGGTCTCGATGCGGAAGGCGGCGGCCATCAGTGCCCTGGTATAGTCGGTCTTCGGCGCGTCGAAGATCTCCCGCGCCGTACCCGTCTCCACCACCTTGCCCTCGCGCATGACGATCACGTCGTTGGCGAGCGCGCGCACCACCCTCAGGTCGTGGCTGATGAACAGATAGGCGAGATCGTGCTTCTTCTGCAGGTCGCGCAGCAGGTCCACCACCTGCGCCTGCACCGACATGTCGAGCGCCGAGGTCGGCTCGTCCAGCATCACGAATTTCGGCTCCAGCACCATCGCGCGCGCCACCGAGATGCGCTGGCGCTGGCCGCCGGAGAATTCGTGCGGATAGCGGTGGCGCACGACCGGGTCGATGCCGACCTCGTCAAGCGCCTTGCACACGCGCTTGTCGCGCTCGCCTACGCTGATGCCGGGGAAATGGACTTCCAGCCCCTCACCGACGATATCGGCGACCGACATGCGCGGGCTCAACGAGCCGAACGGATCCTGAAAGACGATCTGCATGTCGCGCCTGAGTGGGCGCATCTCCTTCCAGGATTTTTGCTGGATGTCGTGGCCGAGGAACGCGATGCGTCCGGTGGACGAGATCATGCGCAGGAGCGCCAGTCCCAGCGTCGTCTTTCCCGAACCCGATTCCCCCACCACGCCCAGCGTCTGGCCCTCGCGCACGGCCACGTCGATGCCGTCCACCGCCTTGATGTAGCCGACGGTCTTGCGCAGGAAGCCGCGCTTGACCGGGAACCAGACCTTCAGATCGTCGGCGGACACGATGATCGGCTTGGAGAGATCGCGCTCCGGCGGTGTGCCCTTGGGTTCGGCCTCGATCAGGTGCTTCGTGTAGGCGTGCTGCGGCTGCGTGAAGATCTGCTCCACGGGCCCGTGTTCCACGATCTCGCCCTGTGTCATCACGCAGACGCGGTCGGCGATCTTGCGCACGATACCGAGATCATGGGTGATGAACAGCATCGCCATGCCCTGGCGTTCCTGAAGCTCCTTCAAGAGCTTGAGGATCTGCGCCTGCACGGTCACGTCGAGCGCGGTGGTCGGCTCGTCGGCGATCAGCAGGTCCGGCTCGTTGGCAAGCGCCATGGCGATCATCACGCGCTGGCGCTGGCCGCCGGAAAGCTGGTGCGGATAGCTCGAAAGCCGGCTTTCGGGATCGCGGATGCCGACCTGATCGAGCAGTTCGATGGTGCGCGCGCGCGCCTGCGCATCGCCCATGCCGCGATGTAGCTTCAGGATCTCGGTGATCTGCCGCTCCACCTGGTGCAGCGGATTGAGCGAGGTCATCGGCTCCTGGAAGATCATCGCGATCCGGTTGCCGCGAATGGAGCGCAGCGCCTTGTCGCTGGCCGCGATCAGGTCCTCGCCCTCGAACAGGACCCGGCCGGAAGGATGGGAGGCGGGCGGATAGCTCAGCAGCTTCAGCACCGACAGCGCGGTGACCGACTTGCCCGACCCGCTCTCGCCGACAAGCGCCAGGGTTTCGCCCTTGGCGATGTCGAAGGAGACGGAACGCACCGCGTGGGTCGCGCTGCCGCCCTGTTCGAAATCGACGGAAAGATCGCGAACGGAGAGGAGGGGGTCCTGATTCTCGCTCATGCCAGATCTCATTTGCCAGGCCTCACTTGAACGTCTTGCGCGGATCGAAGGCGTCGCGCACGGCCTCGCCGATGAAGATCAGCAGGCTCAGCATGAGGGAAATGGTGATGAAGCCGGAAATGCCCAGCCAGGGCGCCTGCAGGTTGTCCTTGCCCTGCCTGAGCAGTTCGCCCAGCGACGGTGAGCCCGGCGGCAGGCCGAAGCCCAGGAAGTCGAGCGAGGTCAGCGTCGAGATCGAGCCGTTCAGGATGAACGGCAGGAAGGTCAGTGTCGCCACCATGGCGTTGGGCAAAAGGTGGCGGAACATGATGGTGCGGTTGCCAACGCCCAGTGCGCGCGCCGCATTGACGTATTCGAAGTTGCGCCCGCGCAGGAATTCCGCGCGCACCAGCCCGACCAGCGCCACCCACGAGAAGGCGAGCAGAATGCCGCACAGGATCCAGAAATTCGGCACCAGCACCGAGGATATGATCAGGATCAGATAGAGCTGCGGCATCGAGGTCCAGATCTCGATGAAGCGCTGGAAGCCGAGATCGATCCAGCCGCCGTAGTAGCCCTGCACAGCCCCCGCCGCCACGCCGATGAACGAGGAGAGGATGGTCAGCACCAGCCCGAACAGCACCGACAGGCGGAATCCGTAGATCAGCCGGGCGAGCACGTCGCGGCCCTGGTCGTCGGTTCCCAGCCAGTTCCAGTTGCCAAGCGTGCAATTGCGGTCGTCCACGCCCTTGTCGTAGCGCTGGCAGCGTGTCTCCCTGTCGAATTGCCAGGAGGGCGCGGCCGGCGCCGGCGTCGGGATCGCCGTGTTCACAGTGGTGTGGGAATAGCGGATCGGCGGCCAGATCATCCAGCCGTTGGAATTGATCTCGTCCTGGATATAGGGATCGCGGTAATCAGTGACCGCAAGGAAGCCGCCGAATTTCTCCTCCGGATAGTCGACCAGCACCGGCGACAGCAGCTCGCCCTTGTAGGAGACGAGCAGCGGCTTGTCGTTGGCGATCACGTCGGCGAAGAGCGAGAGGACGAAGAGGACGAGGAAGATCCAGAACGCCCAGTAGCCGCGCCGGTTGGCCTTGAAGCTGGCGAGCCTGCGCCGGTTGAGCGGTGAAATGGCGAAGCGCTTCGGCGGCGCCTGCGTCTCGCCGGGAAGCGGTTCGGGAGCCTCGAACCCTTCGCGTTCCAGTTCCCTGTCGAGCCTCTGGTCCATCGCCATCGTTCAGACCTTCCTGCTCTCGAAATCGATCCGCGGGTCGATCCAGGTGTAGGTGAGGTCGGTGATCAGCGCGACCACGAGGCTCAGCAGCGAGAAGATGTAGAGCGTGGCGAAAACCACCGGATAGTCGCGGTTGAGCACCGATTCATAGGAAAGCAGTCCGATGCCGTCGAGCGAGAAGATGGTCTCGATCAGCAGCGAGCCGGCGAAGAACGACGAGATGAAGGCACCGGGAAAGCCGGCGATGACGATCAGCATGGCGTTTCGAAAGACGTGGCCGTAGAGCACCTTGCGCTCGGAAAGCCCTTTTGCGCGCGCGGTGACCACATACTGCTTGCGGATCTCGTCCAGGAACGAGTTCTTGGTGAGAAGCGTCGTGGTGGCGAAGGCCGACAGCGCCATGGCGATCAGCGGCAGCACCAGGTGCCAGAAATAGTCCAAGATGCGGGCGGGCCAGGACAGGCTCTCCCAGTTGTCGGAGGTGAGGCCGCGCAACGGGAACCAGTCCCAATAGGAGCCTCCGGCGAACAGCACGATCAGCAGAACGGCGAAGAGGAAGCCCGGGATCGCATAGCCGATGACGATGACGCCTGAGGTCCATACGTCGAAGCGCGAGCCGTCCTTCACCGCCTTGCGCACGCCGAGCGGAATGGAAATGCCGTAGGAGAGAAGCGTCATCCACAGGCCCAGCGAGATGGAGACCGGCAGCTTCTCCTTGATCAGGTCGATGACGGAGATGTCGCGGAAATAGCTCTCACCGAAATCGAAGCGGGCGTAGTTCCACAGCATATCGCCGAAACGGGTGAGCGGCGGCTTGTCGAAGCCGAACTGCTTTTCAAGCGACTTGATGAATTCAGGATCGAGCCCCTGCGCGCCGCGATACTTGGACCCGATGCCCTCGCCGCCGCCGGCCTGGGCCTGCTGGCCGGCAAAATCGCCGCCGCCGCCGGAAAAGCGCGAGGTGGCGGAGACGTCGGTGCCCTGCAGCTTGGCGATGATCTGCTCGATCGGTCCGCCGGGGGCGAACTGGATGATCGCGAAGTTGATCGCCATGATGCCGATGATGGTCGGGATCATCAGAAGCAGACGTCTGAGGATATAGGCGCCCATGGGCGAGGATCTCGTCTCGTGTCTTCGGCCGGAGGACCGGCGCGTGTCAGTGGGAAATGGATCGGGACCGTGTCCTCGGCAATTCAGTCAGGTTTGCCGATTCGCTTGGCCTTGTCTTCGTCGTACCACCACGTGGTCTCCACCGGGAAATCGTAGGCCGGCGGCGCCTCGGGCATTCCGAACTTGTCCCAGTAGGCGACCCAGTGGCTCCCCTTGTACCAGTTCGGCACCCAGTAGTGGCCGGCCCTCAGCACCCGGTCGAGCGCGCGCGCCGCGATGGTCATCTCCTCGCGGGTATCGGCGTGGATGACCTTCTCGATCAGCGCATCGATCGCGGGGCTTTTGATGCCGGCGAGATTGGCGCTGCCGGGCGTGTCCGCGGCCCGGCTGCCCCAGAACTGGCGGATCGCCTCGCCCGGCGTCGCCGACAGCGAATAGCGGCGCCCGGTCATGTCGAAATCGAAATCGTTGAGCCGCGACTGGTACTGCGAGGCATCGACGAGGCGGAACTGCGCCGCGACGCCGAGCCGGCCGAGCGCATTGACGTAAGGTTGCACGATGCGCTCGAAGCTCGGCGAATTGCCGAGGATCTCGAGCGTCAGCGGCTCACCGCCGGCGGAGACGAGCCGGTTGCCCTGCCGGACCCACCCGGCCTCGGCCAACAGCTCGCTTGCCCGCCGCAGCAGCGTGCGGTCGCGGCCCGAGCCGTCGGACTCAGGCGCGCTCCACACCTCGCCGAAGACCTCGTCCGGCACCTGCCCCCGGAAAAGCTCCAGGAGCTTCTGCTCGCCGGCTGAGGGCTTGCCCTCAGCCATCATCGGCGAATTCTGGAAGAACGAACTGGTGCGCTCGTAAAGCCCGTAAAAGAGGCTCTGGTTGGTCCACTTGAAATCGAAGGCGAGCCCGATCGCCTCGCGGGTGCGCGGATCGGCGAACTTCCGGCGCCGGGTGTTGAAGAACCAGCCCTGTGCGCCGGCCGGCGTCAGGTCGGGAAACGTCGTCTTGATCACCCGGCCCTGACGGATGGCGGGAAAGTCGTAGCCGGTGGCCCAGGTCTTTGCCGTGAATTCTTCGCGATAGGTCAGATTGCCCTTTTTGAAGGCTTCGAAGGCGATGTCGCGCTCGCGGTAGAACTCGATCCGGAGCCTGTCGAAATTGTACATGCCACGCGAGACGGGCAGGTCCTTCGCCCACCAGTCCCTGACCCGCTCGTATTCGATGGAGCGGCCCGGATCGACCTCGCCCACCTTGTAGGGGCCCGAGCCGAGCGGCGCCTCCAGCGTGGAGGCGGTGAAATCGCGCGTTTCGTAATAGGCCTTCGAAAGGATCGGCAGGCCGGCGACGGTGAGCGGCAGCTGGCGCGTCTGCTTGCCGGAAAACGTCACCTCCACCGTGGCCGGGTCGAGCGCGCGGGCGTCCGTCATCTCGCGGACGGTCTGGGTGATGGCCGGATGGCCCTTTTCCTTCAGCAGCACGAGCGAATAGGCGACATCTTCGGCGGTCAGCGGCGAGCCGTCGTGGAAGCGCGCTTCGGGGCGCAGATGGAACGTGTAGATGTTGCCGTCGCCGGAGATGGAGACGCTTTCCGCCACCAGCCCGTACATCGCGTCGGGCTCGTCCACGGCGCGCACCATCAGCGTGTCGAAGCAGAATTCCATGCGCGGCGGGGCGTTGCCCCTGAGCACGAAGGTGTTCAGCGTGTCGAAGGTGAGCGGGTTCTGGTTGAAGGCCCAGTTCGGCGGGGTGAAGGACATCGATCCCGCTTTCGGAGCCTCGGGGTTCACGTAGCCGAAATTCTGAAAATCCGGCCCGTATTTCAGATCGCCGAAGACAGACAGGCCATGGATGGCGTCCTTTGCGGCCGTCTCCCCGGCGTGCGCCGGCAGGACGCGGACAAGCGGCACGAGCGCGGCGCCCGCGCCCATTGCCAGAACCGTGCGGCGGCTCGGATCGCGGCTCATGGCTGCGGGCCCACCCTGGCGGCCTTGTCCTTGTCCCACCACCAGATCTGCGGAAAGCCGTAGGTGTATTGCGGCATGGTCTCGGGGTGGCCGAAACGGTCCCAGCGCGCCGTACGGTCAACGTCGGAATAGAATTGCGGGATGACGAAGTGCTTCCACAAGAGCACCCGGTCCAGCGCATGGGTGGCGGCGACGAGTTCGGCCCGGTCCCCGGCGTAGATCACCTTGTCGATGAGCGTGTCGACGGCCTTGTCCTTGATGCCGGCGATATTGCGCGACTGCGACTGGTCGGCAGCCTGGGAACCCCAGTAATCTCGCTGCTCGTTGCCCGGCGACAGCGATTCCACCCACGCGTAGGTCAGGATTTCAAAGTCGCGGTTGCGCAGCCGGTTGATATATTGCGGCATGTCGACGAGGCGCGGCGTCGTGGCGATGCCGATGCTGTTCAGGTTGCTCAGATAGGGCAGCAGGCCTTTTTCCTGGCCTTTGTCGTAGTAGAGGAACTCGATGGAGAGCTGCTTGCCGGAGGCGTCGACCAGCTTGCGGCCGTCCAGCCGGTAGCCGGCTTCGGTCAGGAGCTTCAGCGCATGACGCAGGTTGGCCCGCACCTTCTGCGGATTGCCGCCGACCGGGTTTTCGTAGGGCGTGGTGAAGACCTCCGGCGGCACCTCGTCGCGCACGCTTTCCAGGATTTTCAGCTCCTCGCCATCAGGCAGGCCGGAGGAGGCGAGTTCGGTGCCGGCGAAGAAGGAATCGACGCGTTTGAGAAGTCCGGCGGAGATAATCTCGTTGGTCGTTTCGAAATCGTAGGCGTAGTTGAGCGCCTCGCGCACGCGCGGGTCGGCGAATTTCTCCAGCCTGAGGTTCGGCACAAAGGCCTGCATCACCCCCGAGGCCTTGTCGGGAAATTCCTGCAGGATGACGCGCCCGTCATGGACGGCGGGAAAATCGTAGCGCTTGGCCCACACGCTGGCGGCGCGCTCGTCACGGAAATCGTACTGGTCGCCCTTGAACGCCTCCAGCGAGACTGCCGAATCCATATAGCTGTCGTAGCGGATCTCGTCGAAATTGTTGGTGCCCTTGCGCACCGGCAGGTCGGCCGCCCAGTAGTCCTTTACCCGCTCGTAGGTGATCGACCGGTTGGCCTCGAATGACTTGATGCGATAGGGGCCGGAGCCCAGCGGCGGTTCCAGCGTGCCCTTGGAGATGTCGCGCTTGTTGCCCTTGGCGTCGGTTCCCTCCCACCAGTGCCTGGGAAACACCGGCACCTGGCCCATGATTTGGGGCAATTCGCGATTGTTCTTCACGTCGAAGGTAAAGCGCACGATGTTGTCGGCAACCTTCTCCGCCTTCGCCACGTTGCGATAGTAGAAGCGCTGGGAAGGGTTGACCTCGACCAGCTTGTTGAAGCTCCAGACGACATCGTCGGCTGTAATTGGCTGGCCGTCATGCCAGCGCGCCTTCCGGTTGATCCGGAATTCAACCCAGGAATCGTCGTCCGGATGCCGTGTCGCTTCGGCGATCAACCCATAGGTCGCCGAGATGTTCATCTCGTCGAGCGCGTCGTCCATCAGCCGGTCGAACGTGAGCCCCAGTCCGGGTGCCGGATTGCCTCTGGAGAGGATCGGGTTGAACGTGTCGAACCCGCCGGATGTGGCCAGCCGCACGGTTCCGCCTTTGGGCGCATCGGGATTGACGTAGTCGAAGTGGTCGACGTGGGGACCATATTTGGGCGTGCCGGTGAGGGCCGTGGCATGCGTCCATTGTGGCCCGCCGTCGCTCGAAGTGCCATCGGCGGCAAACGCTGACGCGGTGGCCAACAGGGGGAGGAGGAAGGCGGCAAGGAGAGTGCGGGTAAAAAATCCAGACATCGATCCTCGGCAGCTTGAAGGTGAATCGCCGGCTCAGTGTTATCAGACTACTAGGCCATGATTGGGCAAGCTTCGCAAATTACGAAGATTTCATATGTTGGGATCGTGTCGGCGGCGGGGGCGTACCCGCGTCCCGCGCGATGGATTTCTCATCCCGCATCCCGAACGCAGTCCTTCTCCACAACGCTCCCGCGAAAAAGGCCGAACCCGTACGGGTCCGGCCTTTTCACAAAGGTCAACGATCGTGTGCTGTGCCTACTGATTGGCCGGAGCGGCGTCTTCCGCCGGCGCCTCGCTCACGCCTCCCGAATCGGCTGGTGCCGCGGCTTCCGGCTCCGGCAACGGCAACGGGTTCTCGTCCAGCGTATGCAGATAAACGATCAGGTTGGCGCGGTCATCGGGCTTGGAAAGCCCCGCGAACGCCATCGCCGTGCCGGGAATGTGATCCTTCGGCTTGGTGACGAACTCGTCAATCTGCTCGAAGGTCCATTCCGCGTGCTCCTGCGCGAAGGCCTGCATGGCGGCGGAATACTTGAACCCTTCGTGGCTGGCAGGCTTGCGGCCGACCACGCCCCACAGGTTCGGGCCGACCTTGTTCGCTCCGCCCTGGTCAAACGAATGGCAGGCCTGGCATTTTTTGGAGACCTTCTCGCCCGCTCCCGCGTCCGCTTCCGCCAGCCGCTGTGCCAGCGACTTCGGAGCTTCCGCTTCGGCAGATTGCGAAGCTTCCCCTGCGCCATCTGCCGAAGCCACTTCGATCGGATAGCCTGGCGTCTCCGGCGCATGGCTGTCGAAGATGATGTCGGAGGAGACCCCCAGCGCCATAATGACGAGAAGGGAGAGCAGCACCGCCCCGGCGATCTTGTTCAGCTCGAAGCTATCCATGTCGGCCATTTCTCCGCTTGACTTGCTGGCAGGAGACGACCGGCAGCAACCCTCCCCGTCCCTGTCAGCACTTTTTCCCAAAGTCGCCGGAAACTACAAATTTTTTGACGTCGCTGTCCATAGGTATAAAACAACCAGTTCCTGCGTCATTGGTACAAGAGCGGGAGCGCCCGGCAACGACCTCCCTGCCGCAGCGATCCGCTTCATCAGACGCCCGCACGCCGGAGCAGCGCGTCCGCCCCAGGGAACCGGGGCCCGATCCGAGCACGAGCTTCGGGTCCGGCTTGGGATCCGGGCCGTGGCGCCGCCGTTCCAAGACCATGAACCCGATCGATGCCGCTGAGCCCGGCTCCGCAAGACCTGACAGGCCCGCGTCGATCCAGGAGCATTTTTCTTGATGTCCGCTTCCACTGGTTCTTCCCGCCGCCGCCCACGCGTTCTCGTGGTGATTCCGGCGCGCATGGCCTCCTCCCGCCTGCCTGACAAGCCCCTCGCTGATATCGCTGGAAAGCCGATGATCGTGCAGGTCCTCGACCGCGCCCGCGAAGCGGATCTCGGCCCCGTCGTCGTAGCCGCCGACGACGCCCGCATCTGCGCCGTCGTGGAAGCCGCCGGCGGACGTGCCGTCATGACCAGCAAGGATCACGCGTCGGGCTCCGACCGCGTGCGCGAGGCGGTCAACAAGGCCGATCCCGATTGCGACATCATTCTCAATCTGCAGGGCGACGTGCCGCTGATCGATCCGGCTTCGCTCGCCGCCGCACTCGATCCTCTCACCGATGACGCCGTGGATATCGGCACGATCATGACCGAGATCCACGACGAGAGCGGGCGCATCGATCCGAGTTTCGTCAAGGCGGTCACGACGCCGCTGTCCGGCGGTCGTCACCGCGCACTCTATTTCACCCGCGCCACCGCCCCGACAGGCGAAGGGCCGCTCTTCCAGCACATCGGCGTCTATGCGTGGCGCCGCGCGGCGCTTGAACGTTTTGTCGCCATGCCGCCATCTCCGCTTGAAATGCGCGAGAAGCTGGAACAGCTTCGCGCGCTGGAGGCGGGCATGCGCATCGACGTGAGTCTGGTTCCCGCGACGCCGATGGACGTCAACACGCCCCAGGATCTGGAGCGCGTGCGTGCCGCCTTCGCCCGAATGGAAACGGCATCCGAAAAGGCCTGAAAGAAAAGGCCTTATACAAGAACGACAAGACAAGAAGACCTCGAGGATCAAGCCAGAAATGTCGAGCATGAAGAAGATCGTGTTCCAGGGCGAGCCGGGTGCGAATTCGCACATGGCCTGCCGAGACGTCTATCCCGACTACGAATCGGTGCCTTGCGCGACCTTCGAGGACTGCTTCCACGCGCTGGAATCGGGCGAGGCCGAACTCGGCATGATCCCGGTGGAGAATTCGGTCGCCGGCCGGGTGGCCGACATCCACCATCTCCTGCCGCGTTCGTCCATGCACATCATCGGCGAGTATTTCATGCCGATCCGCTTCCAGCTGATGGCGCCTCCGGGCGCCACCATCGAGGGGCTGAAGAGCGTGCAGAGCCACATCATGGCGCTTGGTCAGTGCCGCAAGATGATTCGCCGGCTCGGCCTGACCGCCGTGGTCGGCGCCGATACCGCCGGCTCCGCCCGTCAGATCGCGGAACGCAACGACCTCACCGCGGCGGCCATCGCGCCGGATCTCGCGGCCGAGGCCTACGGGCTGGAAATCCTCGCACGCGACGTGGAGGATGCGGCCCACAACACCACCCGTTTCCTGATCCTTGCGCGTGACGACATGCGAGCCGCCGACAACGGCCAACCCGTCATCACCACCATCATCTTCCGCGTGCGCAACGTGCCGGCCGCTCTTTACAAGGCGCTCGGCGGATTCGCGACGAACAACGTCAACATGACGAAGCTGGAGAGCTACCAGCTTGAAGGCCAGTTCTTCGCCTCCATGTTCTACGCGGATATCGAGGGCCACCCGGACGAGCGCAACGTGGCCCTGGCGCTTGAGGAGCTGAAGTTCTTCTGTGCCGAATTCAAGATGCTGGGCGTCTATCGCGCCAGCCCCTTCCGCGAGAAGATCCGCGAGCCGGAGGCAAACCGCGCGCTCAGGCCGACACCCGGTGTGTAGCACGCGGCGCGCGCGGCACCGGCACCGACAGGAACCTTCAACGCGGCTTCATCCTTCCGACCATCAACCAACGGACATCTGAATGACCGATCTGACCTACGACGTTCTCGGCATCGGCAATGCCATCGCCGACGTCTTCGCCCATGTCGAATCCGACTTTCTCGTCTCCGAGAAGCTGGTGAAAGGCTCCATGCGCCTTGTCGACACCGCCGAGGCGGAACGTCTTTACGGCAAGATGGGCTCGGCCACCCGGATGTCGGGCGGCAGCGCCGGCAACACCATCGCCGGCATCGCCTCGCTGGGCGGCAAGGCCGCCTATATCGGCAAGATCGCCGACGACGAGCTGGGCGAGGCCTATGCGCACGACATGCGCGGCATCGGCGCCCATTTCTCCACCGCGCCGCTCAAGGGCGGCAATCCGACCGCCCGTTCCATGATCCTGATCACGCCCGACGGCGAGCGCACCATGAACACGTATCTGGGCGCCTGCACCGAACTCGGCCCCGACGACATCGACGCCGATCTCGTTTCCCGCTCGGCCATCACCTACATGGAAGGCTACCTGTGGGATCCGCCGGCCGCCAAGGAAGCGTTCCGCCGGGCGATGGATCTTGCCCACGCCGCCGATCGCAAGACAGCGCTGACGCTCTCCGACAGTTTCTGTGTCGATCGCTTCCGGGGCGAGTTCCGGGAACTGGTGCGCAACGGGGCCGTCGATATCGTCTTCGCCAACGAGCACGAGTTGAAGGCGCTCTACGAGACCTCCGACATCAATGCCGCGATCGACGCGGTTCGCGAGGACGCGCAGCTCGCGACCGTCACGCTTTCCGAAAAGGGCTCGCTGACGGTCACGCGCGAGGAAACCTATCAGGTGCGGGCAAATCCGGTCGATGAGGTGGTGGACCTGACGGGCGCCGGCGATCTCTATGCCGCAGGTTTCCTCTTCGGTCTCGCACGTGGCTACGAGTTGCCGCGCTGCGCGGAACTGGGCTGCATGGCGGCGGCCGAGGTCATCGGCCATGTCGGAGCACGCCCCGGGACGTCGCTGAAGAACCTCGCGGCACAGAACGGCTTCGATATCTGAAGCGTCAAGACCTGACCATGTACCCGCCATCCCTCTCTTCGCAGGAGAGGGGTGGCGTGTTCCTCCTGCGCCGTTGCGAGGCCCTTGCCGGCCTGGCGTATGTGCCAGATGCGGGTCTGGCGAGTTCAGCCATGCGTATGCCACAATGGCAGCGACGGCGTGGCTGCTTTACTTTGCGAATTCAAGCGGCCTCAGAGCCGTGGACGCACGAAGACTCCATACCTCCAGCGACAACGGACCCCCACCCCCATGACGGGCGAACCCCCGAGATCCGCCCCCACGGGCGAGACCCAGAGATCCGCGCGCGTGGGCGTCGATGTCGACAAGGCCCAGGATTTCACGGCGGAACAGTTGAAGGCGCGGTTGGCGGGCATTCTGCTGATCGTCGCCGCGGTGGCCCTGTTTTCCTGCCTCGACACGACGGCCAAATATCTTGGCCAGCATGTGCCGCCGCTGGAGGTGGTTTGGTTTCGCTTCGCTACTCATCTGGTGCTGGCGATCTTCGTCTTCCGGCTGTGGAAGCGGCGTCACATCGTCCGGACGCGCCGTCCGTTTCTCCAGATCGTGCGGTCCTTCGGCCTGTTGGGGTCGACCTTTTTCAATTTTCAGGCGCTGCAACATCTGCAACTGTCCGAAACCGTCTCGATCATGTTCGCCGGCCCGCTGCTGGTCACCGCGCTGGCGGGCCCCGTTCTGGGCGAATGGGCCGGCCGGCGGCGCTGGAGCGCGATCCTGATCGGCTTTTGCGGCGTGCTGGTCGTGACCCGTCCGGGGCTCGGCGGACTGCACTGGGCGGTCGGCTTCTCGCTCGCCGCGATGGTCTCCTATGCGATCTATGCGCTGACGACCCGGTTGCTGACCGAAACGGAATCGATCGACGGGATGCTGATCATCTCCGCTGCCGTCGCCATGCTCGTCATGACCCCCTCCATGGTGATGGTGTGGGAAACGCCGGCGACCCCCGGTCTGTGGGCGCTGCTGGCGACCACGGGCCTTTACGGCGGGCTCGGCCACTGGTTGCTCACCAAGGCGCACGCCCTCGTGCCCGCCCCCGTGCTGGCGCCCTTCTTCTACAGCCAGATCGTCTGGATGGTCGGGCTCGGCTATATCGTCTTTGCCGATATTCCCGGGGCCACGACGGTTCTCGGCGCCTCGATCATCGTTGGCTCCGGCCTCTACCTTCTCTACCGCGAGCGCAAGCTCAACCGTCCCGTCGCGCCCATCCCGGAAGTCTAGGGAAGGGTATCAATTGATCTCACATATTGACGACAGGCACCGCGTGATCGCCATCCGTGCCCTGTTATGAGGAACCGCCGCAGGTAAGGTCAGCGGCATATTGTCTCGTGCGACAGGGCGGTTCCCGTCACCGCATTGAAGAAAGACGGCTTTTCCGTGCCCCAGCGTCAAAGCCCCGACAATTGTCATTGAAATGCGGGGCCGGGAAGGCTTGAATCCCAATTCCGCAATGACATTCCGAGCCGAGATGGACGATCACCGAACGCGCCCCAAAGTCCGGCCTGCCATTGCGGAAGGCGCAAGCCGCCGCAAACGGCTGACGCTCAGCCATCTGGCCGAGCAGTTGGGCGTGTCCACCGCCACGATCTCTCTTGCCCTGCGCAACTCTCCGCTGGTGGCGCAGGCAACGCGCGAGCGGGTGAAGCGGGAGGCAGAGGCCGCCGGCTATATCTACAACCGCTCCGCCGCAGCCTTGAGAACCGCGCGTTCCAACGTGGTCGGCGTCGCTGTCCATGACATTCTCAATCCCTATTTCGCCGAGATCTTCGGTGCCCTGGAAGACACGCTCGGTGAAAACGACCAGATCGTCTTCATCTGCAATCACCGCGACGACGTGGAACGCCAGCGCACCTTCGTTCAGGCGCTGTTGCAGCACCGGGCCGACGGACTTGTGCTGTGTCCCTCGGTTGGTACGGATCCGGCGGAAATCAATCGGCTCGTCGATGCCGGCCTGCCGGTCACGCTGATCTGTCGCGATGTGGAAGGCGCCCGCGCGCCGGTGGTGCGCGGCGACGATATCGCCGGCACGCTGGAGGCCGTGCGCTATCTGATCGCCGCCGGTCACCGTGACATCGCGTTTCTGGGCGGCCGGCGAGGATCCTCGACCGGCCGCGATCGGCACGAAGGCTGGGTCAGGGCGCTCCGCGAGGTGGGGATCGACCCCGGCGCCCAGCTCTATGAACCGGAAATGATGACGCGTGCTCAGGGCTTCGAGGCAGTGGGGCTCGTGCTCGACCGCAAGCCCCGACCCACGGCGGTGATGTGTTTCAACGACATGGTGGCGCGCGGCCTCATCGAGGCGCTGCGCCGGCACGGCAGCGAGGCCGGACGCGATATCGCGGTTATCGGGTATGACGACACGCTTGATGCCGCCACCGCGACCCCGTCGCTCAGCACGGTGAACAACGGCGCGGGCGAGATTGGCGCGCGTGCCGCCGAGATGATCCTTGCCCAGGTTGCCGGCGAACCGATCGAGGCTGATCGTGTGGTCATCACGCCACGGCTCGTGGAGCGCGAAAGCACGGGCACTTGCGAGGATTGAAGACGCGTGTGGCGCGCTTTCCGCCCTCTCTTCGATGGCAGGAGGGCGGAGGTGAGGGGAAGTTGGACCGCCTTGGATGTGGGCGATCCCGTGCCCCCTCACGCAGCGCTGGGCGTCGGTCCGTCCCGCCGAAAGAGGCGGGTCGGACAGGTCTTCTACCTGACGAGCCGCATGTGCGGTTCGCCGTTGGAGGTTCTGGCCGCCGTTACCCCATTGCTGTCCAGCGTCGCGTTCACCCGTTTTCTGAACGACGAGAAGCTGTCGAAGGTGACGACGTCAACGGGTTCGTCGAAATCGACCTCGACCCGGTAGCGGGTGGCTGCGCCATCCGTCCGCCCAAGCATGTGGACCGAGACGATAGAACCGGAAAACGGCTGGCCGAGATAGGTGCCGCGTACGCTCTCGCCGACCTGGACCGGACTTCCCGTGCGTTCGGGAGAAAGCACGGCTTCTGGCGGCGGCCCGTTGCCGATGGCGGCATGGAACGTGTTCCAGTCCCGGTAGCCATGCTGGTGGGCGATGAGTTCCAGCGCCCGGCCGTGGGAAAGGTCGGTGCCGGAAGCGGCAAGATCGCCGCGCAGGCGTTTCGCCTGGCGCTTGGCGTCGTCAAGGGTTGGGAGGGTGGTTTTGTTCATCGCAAGCCTCTTCTCATCCGAATGTGCGGCTGAAGGGACGGGGCTCGCATTGCCGTCGCACCGCGTTCTCGGACAGGACCGGCGGCGGAACGAAATTCGGGAAGGGCTTCACCATGATCCTGACGGATCCCGCGAGCGGCAGGGGCCTTCCACCCGGTCGCGGAGATAGGCATCCCGACGGCAATTGTCAATCGCTGTCCCTCGGCCGGCGCATGCGGCTTGCCCCATGCGCTCGATTCGTCTTTATCTGGCCCCCCGAACGCCACGCACAGGAGACCCCCATGAAGCTTTACGGCATCGCCAACTGCGACACGGTGAAGAAGGCTCGACGCTTTCTGGCGGAGGCGAACGTCGACTACGAATTCCACGACTACAAGAAGAAGGGCGTCGACGAAGCGGCCCTTCGTGCTCAGGTGGCGGAATTCGGCTGGGAAAAGATCCTCAACACCCGCGGCACGACCTGGCGCAAGCAGCCCGATGAGGTGAAGGAGGCGACGGCCAACGAAGAGGCGGCGATAGCACTGATGCTCGCCGAACCTTCCATCATCAAGCGCCCGATCCTGGAAGCCGACGGTCGCCGTCTGCTCGGATTCGATCTCACGGCCTGGGAAATCGCGCTGGCCGCCGGGGACCTGAAATAGACGCGCCTTCCCATCGCGTGAGGGTGCTTTCGCACACACCGTGAGTGCCGCGCGCTTGCCCTCCTATCCCTTTCCGGCAAGCGTCTCCACAAGCGTTGCATCAACGCCCCAGCCGGAAAGCACGTCCTCCGTTTCCCGTTCTCCCGCCGCCTTGATCGCTCCCGGTGTACGGTCGAAGCGTGGGGCAGCGGCGGGCTGGACCACACCGTCCACCTCGGCAAACGTCCCCCGCGCCGCGTTGTGCGGATGATGACGCACCTCTTCCATAGCCAGAACCGGTGCCACACAGGCGTCCGTTCCGTCGAAGGCCGCGACCCAGTCGTCGCGGTCGCGCGTGAGGAAGATCTCCCGCAGGCGATCCCGCCGTTCGCTCCAGCGTGTGGTGTCGTACTGGTCGGGGCCGAAATCCTCCACGCCCATGATCTTCGCGAAGGTTGCATGGAACTGCGGCTCGATGGGGCCGACCGCGAGGAAACGTCCGTCCCGGCAGCGATAGGTCGTGTAGAAATGCGCGGCGCCATCCAGCATGTTGGTCTCGCGCACGTCCTGCCATTGACCCATCGCCTTCAGCCCGTAGACGAACGCCATCAGCAGGGATGAGCCATCCGTCATGGCGGCATCGACCACCTGCCCCCGGCCCGACTGCGCGCGTTCAAACAGCGCCGACAGAAGTCCCACCAGCGCCAGCATACCGCCGCCGCCATAGTCACCCACAAGATTGAGCGGAGGGATCGGGTGATCCGCCGGCCCAATGGCATGCAGCGCTCCGGAAAGCGCGATATAGGTGAGGTCGTGGCCAGCGCGGGGGCTGAGCGGTCCATCCTGACCCCAGCCCGTCACCCGCGTGACGATGAGACCCGGATTATCAACCATCAGATCGGCGGGGGCGAGGCCAAGACGTTCCAGCACGCCGGGGCGGAAGCCTTCCAGCAGCACGTCGGCCTTCGCGATGAGCTGGCGAGCGAGCGCCACGTCGTCGGCGTTCTTCAAATCGAGCCCAAGACGGGCTGAGCGTCCCCGGCAAGTGATGTCGCGAGGGTCCGTCGTCGTTGCGCCGGGCCTGTCGATGCGCACGATTTCGGCGCCCAGATCCGACAGCACCATCGCCGCGAACGGGACCGGGCCGATGGCGGCAAATTCCACCACTTTCAGCCCGGCAAGCGGTCCCGCCGATGCCGCGCCGCTCACGTGCAATTCCCCGAGATCGTCGTCATTACACCCTCCCTAGCGCCGGTCTTTGCCTGCGTTTTTCATTGTTCCTGTCGTTTTCAATCTCCGCGATCGATCAGGATCGCCCTGAAATCGTTCACATTGGTGCCGGTCGGGCCCGGCGAAAAGAGATCGTTTATCGTCGCAAACCCTGTCCAGGCATCGTTGTTGGCAAGAAGCGCGGCGCCATCGATCCCGGCGGCGGCAAGACGTGCCGCCGTCTCGCCATCCGCGAAAGCGCCGGCATTGTCTTCGCTTCCGTCGATGCCGTCCGTATCGGCGGCGAGCGCCGTGATGGCGCGCGATCCCGCGATGCGCGTGGCGAGCGACAGCAGGAATTCGGTGTTGCGCCCTCCCTTGCCCGTACCGCGCAGCGTCACCGTCGTCTCGCCGCCAGACAACAACACGACGGGTGCTGCAAATGGTCGGTCGTAGCGCTCGACTTCCAGCGCGAGAGCGGCATGAAAGATCCCTGCCTCGCGCGCCTCGCCCTCGATCGCATCCGACAGGATTGCGGCCGCGATACCCTCCTTGCGCGCCGCTGCCGCTGCCGCTTCCAGCGAGACGCGGGCGGAGGCGACAATGTGGGCTTCGTTGCGGGCAAAGCGCGGATCATCGGCCGCCGGCGCGCCCCCGGTCGTCTCCAGATGCCGCAGGATCGGTTCCGGCAGGTCGATGGCGTAGCGCCTGGCTGCCGCGATGGCGTCGGCCGGTATCGCCATGTCCGCCACCGTCGGCCCCGAGGCGACGAAGGCGGCCACGTCGCCGGGAATGTCGGAAACGATCAGGCTCACCACCTTCGCGGGATAGGCCGCAGCGGCCAGTCTACCGCCCTTGATGCGCGAGAACTGCTTGCGGATGGTGTTCATCGCCGAGATCGGTGCGCCGGAGGAAAGCAGGACCTCGTTGAGCGCGATCTCGTCGGCCAGCGTGAACCCCTCGGGCGGGGCCGGCAGCAGCGCCGATCCGCCGCCGCAGATGAGCGCGATGACGAGATCGTCCGCGCTCAGGCCCGTAACCCGCTCCAGCAATCTGGCCGATCCGGCAAGCCCCGCGTCGTCGGGCACCGGATGGGCGGCTTCCAGCACCTCGATGCGCTCACACGCCGCAGCGTAGCCGTAGCGCGTGACGACGGTGCCTTCCAGCGGGGCTGCCAGGGTGCGGGGCCACAGGCGTTCCAGTGCGCGGGCCATCTGCGCCGCGCCCTTGCCGGCACCAACGACGATGGTGCGGCCCTTGGGAGGCTCCGGCAGGTGGCCGGCGATGCAGGTTTGCGGATCGGCGGCTTTGACGGCCGTGTGAAACAGCCCCTCCAGAAATGTCCGTGCCTCGGCTGCCGACTTCACTCCACCCACTCCTCCGACGTTTCGCGAGACAGCATTGTCGAGTTCGCTCGCCGTGCCAAGGGGACGAATGGGGAAGGGCGCGGCGCTCTGCAGGGCGTCATTGAGGCAGCGCCCGCATCCGTCGCGACGGGCTCACTCCTTTGCCGCCGTTCCCGACAGAGCCTTTCCGACGTCATCCCGGGCGCGCCGCAACGTGGAACGTTGCCGCGCAGACCCGGGACCTCGAGCGGCAAACACCGAGCGACGATCCCGGATCTGCGAGGCGTCACTACGTGCCGCATCGCGTCCGGGATGACGCTTGAGAGGCCGGTTGATGAGGTGAACATTTTTCAAGCAGCTGCGGTCGCCGCCGGAATGACAGGTGCGGGAAACGCCCTCCCCCCTCACAGGCTGCTCTGCACCTTGTAATGCGTGTGCTCGTGCGAGTGGCCGTGCTCGTGGACATGCTTGGTGGTGCCCTCCGCCACCGGTATAAGCCCGAGCGAGCCGTGCATCACGCCGCGTTCCAGGAAAAGGGCTTCCGCGTAGGCCGTGACGTCGGACATGCGCCCGCGCATCACGGCCACGTCGATGGACGTGGTGTGATCGAGCGGGACGGACAGCGCGGCGATCGTCTGGTCGTGCCGGTCGAGTCGACCTTGCGGGATGCGGGCAGCGAGCTGGCGGACCGACTGGTCGACGGCGCAACTGACGACGCCGTAGCACCGCTCGTCGCCGGGTTCCGTGCGCACCGTCGCCAGCCCGCGCCGCACCAGATCGCGAATCGCCTCCGACCGCCCCGAGGCCCCGCTTGCCGTCATGTGGGCGTCGAGTTCGGCGGCGAGGTCGTCGTCGATTGTGATGGTTATACGTTGCATGGCGTCTCCACCGGCCGCCTTGCGGCCTGATATCGCTGCGTTAACTTATTGAAAGATGCGGCAAAATGCCGGTCTGGGGTTGCGTGGTCAGATCGAGTATGATTTTTCTCAGTAAATTTCATACTTTCAGGAGTCCTCATGCGCCGTTCTCTGATGTCCCTCGCCACACTTTCCTGCATCATCGGCTTTGCGGTTCCTGCGTCGGCCCACTTCCAGGAGATCATCCCATCTGCTGACGTCCTTGAGGACGGTGGCACGGTGACGCTCGACATGCTCTTCACCCACCCCTTCGAAGGCGGCCCGGTGATGGACATGAAGAAGCCGGAGCGGCTCGGCGTTCTCTTCGACGGCAAGAGTGTCGATCTCCTGCCGCGCATAGCCGAAAAGCCGGTGGATGGCAAAGCGGCATGGTCGGTTTCCTATGATCTCAAGGAGCCGGGCGCCGCGATCTTCTATGTCGAACCGCAGCCCTACTGGGAGCCGGCGGAAGGCAAGTACATCGTGCACTATTCCAAGGTGGTGGTCGACAGCTACGCCTCGGGCGAAGGCTGGGACGAACTCGTCGGCCTGCCCGCGGAGATCCAGCCACTGACCCGCCCGACCGGAGTGTGGACAGGCAACGTCTTCTCCGGCGTCGTGCTGAAGGACGGCAAGCCCGCCCCCTTCGCCGAGATCGAGGTGGAGTTCATCAATGACGGAACCGTCAAGGCGCCCAATGACGCCTTCATCACGCAGGTGATCAAGGCGGACGCCAACGGCACCTTCACCTATGCCATGCCGCGCGCGGGCTGGTGGGGCTTTGCCGCGCTTCTGGACGGCGACAAGCCGATGACCTCGCCGGAAGGCAAGGAAGTGCCGGTGGAGGAAGGGGCCCTGATCTGGGTCAAGGCGACCGACATGGGCGCGAAGTAGACGTAAAACGAAAGCGACAGGTCATGGCTCATATTCCCGACGGCATATTGTCCGCGCCCGTTCTCATCGGGGGCGCCATCATCGCGGCGGGCGGCGTGGGCCTTGGCCTGAAGCGTCTCGACGACCGCGCGATCCCGCGCGCCGGCATTCTCGCAGCCGCCTTCTTCGCCGGTTCGCTGATCGCGGTGCCTGTCGGACCCTCCAGCGTGCACCTGCTGCTGTCGGGGCTGATGGGCATCCTTCTCGGCTTCGGCACCTTTCCCGCCATGGCCGTGGCGCTGCTTCTTCAGGCGTTGCTGTTCGGCTTCGGCGGGCTGACGACGCTTGGCGTCAACATCGTCAACATCGCGCTGCCGGGTGTCGTGCTCGGCCTTGTTTTGGGCCCGACCATTCGTTCCACCGCGTCCGCCGGCCTGCGCCTCGGACTCGCGGCGACCGTCGGCGCGCTGTCGGTGCTTGGCACAGGCGGGCTGGTCGCCCTGTCGCTGGCGCTGTCCTCACCGGACTATGCGCCGGTCGCCAGCGTGCTGCTGGCAACTTATGTCCCGTTGGCGATCGGCGAGGCGTTCATCACCGCCGTGGCGGTCTCGTTCCTCGCCCGCGTTTCCCCCGATGCCCTGAGGCCTGTCCTGACATGATCCGTGCAATTCTTCTCGCACTGGCGCTTGCGGTTGGCCTCGCCAGTCCGGCCGCGGCTCACAAACTGAAGGTGTTCGCCGCGGTGGAAGGCGACGCCATTGCCGGTTACGCCTTCTTCATCGGCGGCGGCCGCGCCATGGGTACATCCTGGACCGCCAAGGATGCGGACGGGAAGGTGCTCGCCACCGGCAAGACGGACGACGAGGGCCGCTTCAAGCTGGTGCCGGGCGAGCCCGTGTCATCGGACATCACCGTCACGGTGAATACCCATGAGGGCCACATCGCCTCCGCCACCATCGTCGCCGACCGTTTCGGATCGCTGGCGAAAGGCGTGGAACCGGCTGCCCCAGCCGCAGCAACAGCCGCAGTGGCGCAAGTGCAATCTCCGGGCGCGGCAACACAGGCCACGACACCTCCGGCCGCTGTCGCGGGACTTTCCGACAGCCAGGTTGCGGTATTGGTAGAGGCCGCCGTCCAGCGGCAGGTGGAGCCGCTTCTGGAACGCATCGAGGAGATGGACGATCGTCTGCGCTTCACCGATATCCTGTCGGGTATCTTCCTCATCATCGGACTTGTCGGGATAGGGCTATGGGTGCGCGCGCGGCGCAACTGACAATGATCGGGCTGATCGTCCCTCAAGACCTGCGGCTTCGCCTTGTCGCCGCGTTCCTCGGCGTCGCCGCCCTTTCGCAGCTCCACGATCTTCACGTCGCCGCCATCGCGCTTGCCGCCGTGGTGCTGATGACGCTCGCCGCCGGCATCGAGCGCCGCCTGCTGCGCCGGCTCATTCATGTGGAAGGCTTCGTGCTGCTACTGCTGGCGACCCTGCCTTTCGCCGTCGAGGGCCATACGCTCTTCACGCTGGGGCCGCTTGCCGCGAGCGCGGAAGGGTTCGCGCGCGCCGGTCTTGTCGCCTGCAAGGTTTCGGCCGCCGCCTTCATCCTGATGCTGTTTCTGGGAGCGGTGGAAGCCAGCCGTCTCGGCGCCGCGCTGCAGTCTCTCAGGGTTCCCGAAACCATCGTCCGGCTGCTGGTGATGACGGTGCGCTACCTGACGCTCATCCGCGCCGAGGCTCACCGCCTGCGCGAATCCATGCGGGCTCGCGCCTTCCATCCGCGCTCCAACCGCCACACCTGGCGCAGCTACGGCTATCTGATCGGCATGTTGCTGGTGCGGGCGCTGGAGCGCGCGCAGCGGGTGGAGGAGGCGATGCGCTGCCGGGGCTACTCGGGCCGCTTTCCCTATGCCGCGATACCGGCACCGGCGGTGCGCGACTGGCTCTCCTTCGCCGTGCTGACTGGTCTCTTCGCCGCCGCGCTGCTATGGGACCGTCTATGACAGACCCCATCGTGCTGGACGACGTCACGGTCGCGCGTGATGCAAAGCCTGTGCTTCAAGGCATATCGATGCAGCTTGCCGCCGGCGAACGGCTGGCGATCGTCGGCCCCAACGGTGCCGGCAAGACCACGTTGCTGCGCACGATCATCGGTCTGGAGCGTGCCGACGCCGGCACCATCCGGCTGTTCGGCGAGGATTGCGAAGCTGAGAAGCAGTTCCGCGCCTACCGTCCGCGTATCGGCTTCCTGTTCCAGGACAGCGACGATCAGCTGTTTTGCCCGACGGTGATCGAGGACGTCGCCTTCGGCCCGCTCAATACCGGGCATACGGCGGCGCAGGCTGAGGAAATCGCGCAAGGCGCGCTCGACCGCCTCGGCATCGCTCACCTTGCGCAGCGCATCAGCCACAAGCTATCGGGCGGAGAAAAGCGGCTCGTCTGCCTTGCGGGTCTTTTCGCGATGAAGCCGGATGTGCTGCTGCTGGACGAGCCGACCAACGGCATCGACACAGCCAACGGCCAGCGGCTGCGCGATGCGCTTGCGGGCTATACGGGTGCGATGATGCTGGTCTCCCACGACAGCGCCTTCGTCGCGGAACTGGCGAACCGGGCACTGATTCTGGAGGCGGGACAGTTGAAGCCCGCGTCGATCCACAGCCATGCGCACACGCACGTTCATCCGCACGTTCACCCCGAAGACGAGTGAACGACGGGCTCCCTAGAGTCGTGCGGCAACGCTCTTCGTGCGACAGTAGCCGAGAAGGCCTTCGAGACCTTTCTCACGGCCGAAGCCGGAGAACTTCGTCCCACCGAAGGGCGCCTCGATGCCACCTGCGAAATACTCGTTGATGAAGACCTGGCCTGCCTCGAGCCGACGCGCCAGACGATGCGCCGTGCCGAAGCCGGACGTGTAGATGCCGGCGACGAGGCCGTAACGCGTCCCGTTGGCGAGTGCCAGCGCGTGGTCGGCATCCTCTGCGATCTGGACGGTGAGCACGGGGCCGAAGATTTCCTCCTGCACAAGCTCGTCATCCGCCGGCCGATCGCCGACGATGGTTGGCTCGAAGAACCAGCCCTTGCCGGTTTCAGGATCGACCGTCGGTGTGCCGCCAGTCAGGATTTCAGCGCCGCGTGTCCGTGCCCGGTCGAGGAAGCCCGTCACCTTGGCAAGATGCCCGGCGGAATTGATCGCGCCCATGTCGGGATCGTCGAGACCGTGGCCGATCGTCAGCCTGGCGGCCCGCGCGACGAGTTCTGCGACGAAGCCGTCCGCGATGGAGCGCTCGATCACCAGCCGGGAGCCTGCCGAGCAGATCTGCCCGGCATTCTCGAAGATCGCGCCCATGACGCCGGAAAGTGCTGCCTCGCGGTCGCAGTCGGAAAGCACGATCACCGGTGACTTGCCGCCCAGTTCCAGCACCAGCCGGGTGACGTGGTCGGCGGCCGAGCGCATCACCGACTGGCCGGTCGCCACCGATCCGGTGAAGGTCACCTGGTTGATGTCGGCGTGCGCGACGAGCGGGGCGCCGGCTTGCGCGCCCGTGCCGGTCACCACGTTGCAGGCGCCATCGGGCAGCCCGGCCTGGCTCAGGATCTCGGCCAGCATCAGCGCGGTGAACGGGGTCGTTTCGGCCGGCTTCGCCACAACCGTGCAGCCGGCGGCAAGTGCTGGCGCGAGGCCGCGCGCGGCGGTGGAGAGCGGATAGTTCCACGGAATGATGTGGGCCGTCACGCCGACCGGCTCGGCCAGCGTGTAGCCGAGATAATCGGCGCCGAGCGGCAGGCTGCGTCCCTCGATCTTGTCGCAGGCACCCGCGTAATATTCGAAGCACCGCGCCGCACCGCCGACATCGCCGCGCGCCTCGGAAAGCGTCTTGCCGCTGTCGAGGCTTTCGGCGACGGCGAGACGGTCCGCCTGCTCGCGGATGAGCTGTGCTGCGCGTGCCAGGATGCGGCCGCGCCCGGCCGGAGCCGTGTCGCGCCACACGGTCTCGAAGGCTTTTTTAGCGCTTTCGACGGCGGCATCGACGTCGTCCGCCCCGCCGCTTGCGAAACTGGCAAAAGCGGACGCGCGGCCGGGATCGAAACTCTCCATTCTCGCGCCCGATACCGCCGGCCGGAATGCGCCGTCGAGAAAGAGCCCGTCCGGCAGGCCGTCGAGTGTTCCCGTGCGCCGCGCGCGCGCGACGATGTCGCTGGCGTTCGCCATGGTTCAGGCCTCCCGTTCGCTGATCTGATAGGTCGCGCGGTCAAGCCAGTCGGGATGAACCTCCGCTCCCCAGCCCGGCGCGTCGCTCACCTCCACTTCGCCGTTCGTGACGCCATAGGGCGATGCGACGAACAGGTCCTCCTGCCACGGGTAGTAGTCCGGCCCTTCAATGGAAAATTCCAGGTACTTGCCGGCATTCGGAATGGCACGCAGCAAGTGCATGGTGAAGAGCGTGACGAGCGAGAGATTGGCGCTGTGCGGTGTGCACGGCAAGCCGGCTTGCGCTGCCCAGCCTGCGACTTCCAGCGTGCGTTCCAGTCCGCCCAGATAGCAGACATCGGGCTGGATGATATCGACCACCCGCCCGTCGATCATCCGCTGCCAGTCAACGAGCGAACAGTCCTGCTCGCCGCCGGTGACGTCGATATCGAGCGCGTCGGTGACCCGCTTCGTCTGCTCGTAGTGCCAGTAGGGGCAGGGCTCCTCGTAGTGCGAGACGCCGTGGTCTTCCAGCATCCGCCCGACCTCGATGGCGCGTGCCGGCGAATAGCAGGAATTGGCATCGACCAGCAGCGCCACGTCGTCGCCAAGCGCGTTGCGGATCGCCGGTACGATCGCCTCGGTACGGCCGGGCCATTCGTCCGTGTCGCGGCCGCATTCCGCACCGATGCGGAACTTGAAGGCGTCGAAGCCATGCGCATCGCGCAGCCTCTGGAACCGCTCCGCCTCCTCGGCGGGCGTGATGTCCCGCTTCATCGAGGACGCGTAGGTGCGCAGCCGCCCCGGCGTTCCGCCAATCAGCGCGCAAACGGGCTTTCCCTCCAGTTTGCCGCGCAGGTCCCACAGCGCGGTGTCGAGGCCGCCGATGGCGCGCGCGATGTAGGAACCGGGGAACTTGTGTTCGCGCTCGGGAATGATATCGACGAGGCCGGCGATATCGAGCGCGTCGGCGCCCAGCGCATGGGGCGCCACCTGACGGTGCAGCACCTGCGCGGTGATATCGGCGTTGTAGGGCGCGATCTGGCCCCAGCCGGTTGCGCCGCTGTCGGTGGAGACCCGAACGAAACAGACGAACGGGTCGGTGAACGTCTCGATACTGGCAATCCGCATGATGTCCTCGGCAGCGTGCGCCCGGTGGCCGGCAAGGACACCCTAGTGTCGATTGGTATCGACATAAGGTCCATTTTCAGGATTCATGTAGGCCAATTTCTGTGAAAACCCCATGCCGCCCCTGCGTTCGTTGGCAAAGGCTGGTTTCCGCAACGAGGGGGGAAGCACATGAAGACGCAAGCCGGCGCGTTGCTGTCGTCGATTCGCGTTGATCGCGATGGCGGCCGCAAGATCACCGTGCAGCTTTACATGGCGCTGCGCGATCTCATCCTGTCGGGGGGCGTGAAGGCCGGGGAGCGGCTACCGGCAAGCCGCACGCTGGCCACAGAACTGGGTCTGTCGCGCACGACCGTTTCCAATGCCCTCGACCGGCTGATCACCGAAGGGCTGCTGGAGGCGCGCGTCGGCTCTGGCACCTATGTCAACGTCGCGCTGCAGGGGCAGCAGCGAATGCCCCGCACGGCGTCGGCAAACGAGCAGGCCCCGCGCGCCGAACCGCGACTGTCGCATGCCACGAGCCACGCCGCCCGCCACCTTGCGGAAAGAGGCCGGCTGCCGCATCGCCCGCTGCCTTTTGTTACCGCGCTGCCCGCGGTCGATGCCTTCCCGATGGCCCATTGGGCGCGGCTTTCCGCGCGCCACTGGCGAACCGACCGGCGTGAGGTGATGGGCTATGGCGATCCCTTCGGCCTGCCGCGGCTGCGCGCGGCGATTGCCACCCACCTCAACGCGCTGCGCGGTATCCGTTGCGATCCCGCTCAGGTTTTCATCGTCGGCGGCGCGCAGCAGGCGTTCTCGCTGATCGGCGGGCTGCTGCTCAATCCCGGCGACCGGATCTGGTTCGAGAACCCGGGCGCCATCGGCGCGCGCAATGCGCTCGTTTCCAGCGGTGCGGATCTCGTGCCCGTGTCCGTCGACGAGCATGGCATGGTTGTAGCGCAAGGGCTGGAGCGCGCCCCGCACTTTCGCCTCGCCTTCGTCACGCCCTCCCACCAGCAGCCTCTCGGCCATGTCATGAGCCTCGCCCGCCGCCTGGAATTGCTTCAGGCGGCGGAAGACAGCGACGCCCTCATCATCGAGGATGATTATGACGGCGAGTTCCCCTTCTCCAACCAGCCGCACCCGCCACTGAGAAGCATCGATACCCGCGGCCGGGTGATCTATGTCGGCACCTTCTCCAAGTCGCTGTTCCCGGCCTTGCGGATCGGGTTCATCCTGGCCCCCGACGGGCTTGTCGACACGTTTTCGCAATTGAGCATGGCCTGGCTCTCCGGCGTGCCGACGGCGCCGCAGGCGACCATCGCCGACTTCATCGAGGAAGGGCTCTTCGCGACCCACATCCGGGCCATGCGCCACGTCTATCAGGAGCGTTATGCCGCCCTCATGGAGGCCTTCGCGCCGTTCGCTGGATGCTTCGACGTCCAGCCCACCAACAGCGGGTTCCACACGATCGGCCTGCTCTGCGGCGATGTCGGCGAGGACGAGGCCGTCGAGCGGGCCGCAGCGCGCGGGGTGCAGTTCTCGCCGCTTTCGCGCTACTGCCTTGAGCCGATCGATACACATGGTCTCGTCATAGGCTTCGGCAGCTCCCCCCCGCACGAAATCCGCCGCGCGGCGGAGGCGCTGAAGGGATGGCCGGGGCGGGATTAGGGCGGAGAGAGCACTGTCGAGCCCGGTGCTCCCGGAATTTCCAGGGAAATTCGGCCCACACCCGATGGCACCCGGCGCAAGGGCCTCCTTGGCCGGAAATGGCCCGTTCCTTCCCTTTCGTAAATTGGCACAGTCGAAAGGTCGTAAATGGATATATGACGCAGGCCAATGCCTCTCTAAGCTTCCGGACTTGCAGATTGTGAGGGCAGAAGATCCTTCATCCGCTCAGCTCCAGAGGGAGGTCTTTGGAATGCGTTTGAAAGCAACACTTGTGGGCGCTCTTGCCGCGATGCTGATGGCGGGGACCGCGCAGGCGGAAACCCTGCGGCTGCTGACCTGGGGCGGCTATGCCCCTGAGGAAGTCATCCGGCTCTTCGAGGAGAAATATCCCGACATCAACGTCGAGGTCACGCTCTCCAACAACGAGGAGATGATCGCCAAGCTGCGCGCCACGGGCGGTGCCGGCTACGATCTCGCCCAGCCCAGCCACGACCGCATTTATGCGGCGCAGTACGAATACAACATCTACAAGCCGCTCGATCTGTCGAAGATCGATCTTTCCAACGTCGAGCCGAAGCTGCTTGCCGGGGTGAAGGAAAACACGACGATCGAGGGCCAGGTCTACGCCGTGCCGCACCAGTGGGGTACGTCGGGGCTGATGACCGACATCACCAAGGCGCCGGACATCAAGAGCTGGGGCGATCTCTGCGACCCGAAATACAAGGGCAAGACCTCGATGCGGCTGCGCCGCACGATCCTGCTCGGCACGGCCTTCGCCATGGGCGAGGATCCGTTCTCGGCCTATTCGGATCTGGCCAAGTACCAGCAGATCCTCGACAAGGTCGCCGACAAGCTGATCGCCTGCAAGGACAACATCAAGGCCTACTGGAAGGGCGGCGACGACCTGTCGGCGATGATGCTGTCGGGCGAAATCGTGGCCTCGGAGACGTGGGACTCCACGGCCTTCAAGCTCTACAGCCAGAACCCGAACATCCGCTTCGTGCCGCCGGAGACCGGCGCTCTCGCCTGGATCGACACCTTCGCGATGCCGCGCAAGGCGCAAGCGGACGCCGCTGCTTACAAGTGGATCAACTTCGTCCTGCAACCCGATATCGTGAAGCTGATGTCGGCCAGCACCGGGGCGATGGCGTCGATCAAGGGAGCACAGGAGCTTCTGCCCGCCGACAAGCAGGAAGCGGTGAAGGCGGCCTTCACGGCCGAGGACATCGACAACCTGAAGTTCTTCGCCAACATCCCTCCCGGTGTGGAGGACATGGAAGGCAAGACGCTGGAAAAGATCCAGGCGGCGACGTCGAACTGATCCCTGCGAAGCGGCCTGGCGGGCAAAAGACCTGCCGGGCCGTTCTTTTTACCCCCATTTCCCCGTTCCCTGCCCGGTGCCGCCGCGTATCCGGTCCTGAAACCGTTTGGCGTTCCCGCATGACCGAGACTGCGTCCTACGACCTGCAATGCCTTGGCGTGTCCAAGAACTATGGTGCGGTGCGCGCCGTTCGCGACGTTTCCTTCGACATCCCGAACGGCAGCTTCTTTTCCATCCTCGGCCCGTCGGGCTGCGGCAAGACGACCCTGATGCGCATGATCGCGGGCTTCGAGGAGCCGAGCGCCGGGGATATCCGCATCAAGGATCGCTCGGTCCTCAACACCCCGCCCAACAGGCGCAACGTCAAGATGGTGTTCCAGCATCTGGCGCTGTTCCCGATGATGAACGTCTACGAGAACATCGCCTATGGCTTGCGCTGCAACCGGATGTCCAAGGCCGAGATCGAGCGCAGGGTGAGCGACGTGCTGGCGCGCATCGAACTGCCGGACGTGGCAGACCGCGAGATTCACCAGCTCTCCGGCGGCCAGAAGCAGCGCATCGCGATCGCGCGCTGCATGGTGCTCGACCCCGACGTGCTGCTGCTCGACGAACCGCTCGGCGCGCTCGACCTGAAGCTGCGCGAGGCGATGAAGATCGAGCTGAAACTGCTCCAGCACCAGTTCAACACAACCTTCATCTACATCACCCACGACCAGTCCGAAGCGCTGGTGATGTCCGACTATGTGGCGATCATGAATGCCGGCCGGTTCGAGCAGATCGGCACGCCGCAGGAACTTTACCACAAGCCCAAGACTGCCTTCGTCGCCGGTTTCGTCGGCGATGCCAACCGCTGGCCGTGCCGCGTCGTCGAAGCGTTCGGTACAACGCTGCGGGTGGAGACGGAGATCGGCCTTCCGCTTACGGGTGTGGCTTGCGGCCGTAATCCGCCAATGCAGGCGGGCGCGCATGGCGAACTGTTCGTGCGCCCCGAGTTCATTCGCGCCGAACGCGTCAGGACGGACGGTTCGCCGGAGCGCGCCGGGCCTCTCAACGTCATTCCCGGCATCATCGACAGCCAGCTCTTCAACGGCGCCAAGAGCCGGGTGCTCGTGCGCGGTCCGCAGGGCATGCGGATCGAGGCCGACGTGACGCTGACCGGCGGCGAGGAGGATCTGCGTCCCGGCGAGAAGGTCGAGCTGAGCTGGCCGGCCGAGCAGACCCGCTGCTTCGCCGCAGCCGGATCAGCAACCGGGGCAGACCCGGGAGCCGAACCCGCATGAGGTCCCAGCGCGATATCCGGCGCCTGTCGCTGTTCCTGCTCCTCGCGCCCTTCGCACTGTGGATCGTGCTGCTCGTGGCCCTGCCGCAGCTTGGCATGCTCTTTCTGTCGCTGCGCGAAAAGATAGCCCCGCGCGTCTACGAATACGGGTTCGCAAACTACGTTTCGTTTGCCGGCGAACCGATCTACTGGAACACGCTTCTCAGAACCGCCACCATGTCGCTGCTGGTCACCGCGCTGGCGCTGGTGATCGGCTTTCCCGTCGCCTACTACATCGCCAAGATCGCCGGTCGCAGGAGCCGTGGTGCCCTGTTTCTGCTGATCCTGATCCCGCTCTGGGTGAGCGATCTCATCCGCGCCTTCGGCTGGATCCTGCTGCTGCGCGAGACCGGTGTCGTCTCCTCGCTGCTGCAATGGAGCGGGCTCGTGTCCGGCGGAATCGAATTCCTCTACACCGATGCGACGGTGGTTGTCGGGCTCGTCTACACCGTCATCCTGTTCATGATCGTGCCGCTCGTCTCCACGCTGGACGGCATGGACGAGGCGATGATCGAGGCGGGCTACAACCTCGGCGGCAACGGCTTCACGGTGCTGCGCCGGATCATCATCCCCTACGCCATGCCGGGCATCGTGTCGGGCTGCATCGTCACCTTCATGCTGACGGCCGGCAGCTACCTGACGCCGATCCTCCTGGGCGGCAAGAATTCAAGCTGGTTCACCGCGCAGATCTACGACCAGTTCATCACCCGCTACAACTGGGAGGCGGGTGCGACCTTCGGCGTGCTGCTGCTCGCCTTCACCTCCGTCGTCGTGTGGATCGGTCTGAAGCTGTCGGGACAGAGCCTTTCGACAACCGTGGCCAGAAGCTGAGCTGGGGGAGATGAACCGATGAGCGCACGCAAGAGCCCCAGCCTCATGCTGATCGGATACCGGCTCTACATCGCGGCCTTTTTCGTCTTCCTGGCCGCGCCGCTGGTTGCCGCCGGCACCTTCGCCTTCAACGATTCTCTGTTTCCCTCGCTGCCCTGGCAGGGCTTCACGCTGGACTGGTTCTTTTCCGCCACCGAACCGAAGCTCGGCATGTTCCACGACCGGCGTCTGCTTTCCGGCCTCTATTATTCCTTCGTGATCGCGACCTGCGTCTCGGCGCTGTCGGTCTTCGTCGGCACCTGCAACGCCTTCCTGTTCGTGCGCCATTACTTCCCCGGCAAGAACGCGCTCTATGTCGTCATGATCCTGCCGCTGGTGATCCCCGGCGTGATCCTCGGCATCGCGCTGCTGGTGCTCGCAAGCACGATCGCCAATTCGCTGGAGCAGGCGACGGGCATCGAACTCTCCTTCCTGCGTCCGGGTATCGTTCTGGTCGTGCTCGGCCAGTTCTCGTTCATCGTCACCATCGCCTCGCTGGTGATCGTCGCCCGGCTGAGGAAATTCGACATGGCGATGGAGGAGGCCGCGCTCAATCTGGGAGCGAGCCGGGCCCGCGTGCTGGCCACCGTCACGCTCCCCTATCTGCGTCCGGCGATGATCGCCGCCGGCATCGTCGGCTTCCTCGTCTCCTTCGAAAATTTCAACACCACCCTGTTCCTCGTCGGTTCCGAGGCGCCTTTGACCGTCATCATGTACGACCGCATGGTGAAGGTCGGCTCCACTCCGGTGCTGAACGCGGTCTCGCTCGTTTTGATGTTGGGTTCCGGAGTGCTCGCGCTGGTCTCCATCCTGGTCCAGCGCGACAGATCCCCTTCCTAGGCGAAACTTCATGACAGACGTCGATTTCGTCATCGTCGGCGCGGGCTCCGCCGGCTGCGTGCTGGCCGACCGGCTCACCGCCAGTGGCCGCTATTCCGTCATGCTGCTGGAGGCTGGCGGCAGCGACCTCAATTTCTGGATCTGGATGCCGATCGGCTACGGCAAGGCCTTCTACGATCCCCGCATCAACTGGATGTACATGAGCGAGCCAGATCCGGGCACCGGCGGGCGGCGCTCCTACTGGCCGCGCGGCAAGGTGCTGGGCGGGTCGTCCTCGATCAACGCGATGGTCTATATCCGCGGCCAGCACCAGGATTTCGAGGACTGGAAGGCGATGGGCAATCCCGGCTGGGGCTGGGACGACGTGCTACCCTATTTCCGCAAGGCGGAGACCAACGATGCGGGCGCCGACGAGTGGCGCGGCGGCGACGGGCCGTTGCACGTGGCCACCATGGCGCGCGACCTGCACCCGCTCTGCCAAACCTATCTCAAGGCCGGCGAGGAACTGGGACTGCGGCGCAATCCGGATTTCAACGGCGCCGACCAGGAAGGCGTCGGGCTCTACCAGAACACCGCCAGGAACGGCTTTCGCATGTCGACGGCCCGCGCCTATCTGCGCCCCGCCATGAAGCGGAAGAACCTGCGCGTGGTGACCCATGCGCACGCGACCCGGATCCTGTTTCAGGGCAGCCGGGCGACGGGCGTCGAATATATCTGTCGCGGCGAACGGCGAACCGTCACCGCCGCGCGCGAGGTGATCGTTTCGGCCGGTGCCGTGAACTCGCCGCAGCTCCTGCAGCTTTCCGGCATCGGCCCCGCGCATCTGCTCGCCGACAAGGGCGTGGAGGTGCGCCATCACCTTGCCGGCGTCGGCCGCAACCTGCAGGACCATCTCGGCCTCGACTATCTCTACCGTTCTCGCGTGCCGACGCTGAACCAGCAGCTGCGGCCCCTTTACGGCAAGCTGTGGTACGGGTTGCGTTACGTGCTGACGCGGCGCGGTCCGCTCTCGCTCGGCGTCAACCAGGGTGGTGGCTTCATCCGCACCCGGCCCGAACTGACGCGTCCGAACATGCAGCTGTTCTTTTCGCCGGTGAGCTACACCAAGGCACCGCCAGGCAAACGACCGTTGATGAGCCCCGATCCCTTCCCCGGCTTCCTGCTCGGCATCCAGCCGACGCGGCCGACGAGCCGCGGTTATCTGGAAATACGCTCTTCCAATCCCTTCGAGGCCCCGGCGATCCATCCCAATTATCTCTCCACCAACGCCGACCTGCAGGAGATGCTGGAGGGGGCTGCGTTCATGCGCGCCCTCGCCGCCATGCCGGCCTTTCAAGATGTCATCGATGCGGAGATCAAGCCCGGCCCGGACGTCACCTCGACGCAAGATCTCGTCGCCGACATCCGTTCGCGCGCGGGAACGGTGTTCCATCCGGTCGGCACCTGCCGGATGGGGCCGGACAGGGCTCACGGCGTGGTCGATCAACGGCTCAGGGTTCACGGTGTCGCCGGGCTCAGGGTGGTGGATGCGTCGATCTTCCCGACGCTCACCTCGGGCAACACCAACGCACCCGCGATCATGGTCGGCGAGAAGGGGGCGGACATGATCCTGGCCGATCATGCAACCGATGGGAGCCCTGCCCGATGAGCGCGCTATTCACCGAGGATTTCAAGCCCGAGCCTTACTGGTGGGAGGGAGCGCCGCGTCCGCCCGCCGCCAAAGCGACGCGAGACGACCCCTTGCCGGAGCGGGTCGATATCGCCGTGGTGGGGGCCGGCTACACTGGCCTTCACGCAAGCGTGGCGAGCGCACGGGCCGGGGCTACCACGCTCGTTCTCGATGCGGAGGCTGCCGGCTGGGGATGCAGCACGCGCAATGGCGGGCAGGTCTCCACCTCCATCAAGCCCGCTTTCGAGACGCTGACACGACGGCACGGGCGCGAGCGTGCGCAAGCCATCCTGCGCGAAGGCCAGGCCTCGCTCGACCACATCGAGCGGTTCGTCACGCAGGAAGGTATCGAATGCGATTTCGCCGTCTGCGGCCGTTTCCATGGCGCGCACACCGCGCGGCGGTTCGAGGCGATGCAACGGGACTGCGAGACCGGGCACCCCGTGCTCGATACCGGCGCCTATGTCGTGCCAAAGGCGGAAATGGCGTGTGAACTGGACACCCCGCACTATCACGGCGGCATGGTGCTGCCGCGCCACGCGAGCCTTCATCCCGCGCGCTATCACGCGGGCCTTCTCGCTGTGGCCGAACGGGCAGGGGTCGATATCCGTGCGCATTGCCGGGTGGACAAGCTGGAGCGGATGAACGGCGGCTTCCGGCTCCACACGTCGCGCGGCGTCGTGCGTGCGGACCGGGTGGTGCTGGCGACCAACGGCTACAGTGGACCGCTCAGCCCCTGGCACCGCCGCCGCGTGATCCCGATCGGCTCCTATGTCATCGCGACAGAGGGGCTTCCAGCCGACCTGATGGACGAGGTAATGCCGACCAACCGGATCCTGTCGGATACGCGCAAGCTCGTCTATTACTACCGACCGTCGCCGGACCGCACCCGTATCGTCTTCGGCGGTCGTGTGTCGCTGTCGGAAACCGATCCGAAGAAAAGCGCCGTGAAGCTGCAGACCGAGCTCGTCCGCCTGTTCCCGCAGCTTGCCGGCGTGCGCGTGTCGCATTCCTGGGTGGGCTTCGTCGCCTATTCCTTCGACGAACTCATGCATCTGGGAAGCGAGGGCGGTCTCTACTACGCGATGGGCTATTGCGGTTCGGGCGTCGGCATGGCGAGCTACCTCGGCATGCGCATCGGCCAGCAGGCGGTGGATCAGGAGGCGGGCCGCACGGCCTTCGACGGCCTCGCCTTCCAGACCCGGCCCTTCTATTCGGGCAATCCCTGGTTCCTGGCTCCCTCCGTCCTCGCCTACCGCATTCGCGACAGGCTCGATCTGTAGGGATCCGGTCCGCGCGGCGGATCTCTCAGGCCGTGGCGCCGATCACCGAAACCGCGTAGGCGACGGCGTTGCCGAGGATCCCGGCATATTCGCCCTGCGCGGCGGAATTCTCGACACTGGCCTCGGTGAGGTAGTCGCCCCACCAGGGAAGCAGCAGCGGCAGGTCGCTCTCCAGCACGTCGCGCACCGCGGTCGAAATCGCGGAGGCCGGCACCGGTTCTGTTGTGGAGAGCTTTGCGCGTACCAGATAAAGGAAAACCGCATTGTGCGCCTGGTTTGGCGCCTCCGGGGTGGCGATCTCGTCGGTGATGGTCGGAACCGCCTGGAAAGCGGGCGGTATGCGGCTGACATAGGTCACGCGGTGCATGATCCGCCACGGCGCGATGTTGTCTGCCGCTGCCCGGGCCTCGCGCAACGCCGCCGCGTTCGGATCCTGCGACTGGTTCAGCCACTTCTGGTCGATCACCGTGGTGAAAAGGTCGGAGGCGTTCTGGGGCTCGTTGGCCAGGAAGAAGGTCATGAAGCGATAGCTGGTCACCCGGCCGGGGATGAGCTCGTCGCTGAAATCCTCGCCGGCCGCGTCGTACTTGTGGGGGAACCCGTCCGGCGAAGCGGATATCTCAAGCGTCATGGCGCGGTTGCGGCTGAATGTCTTGGTGACGTTGAAAGCCTTCGCCAGGCTGCCCACAAGCCCGAAGCCACCCGTGATCTTGCCGCTTGCGAACATGTAGTCGAAAGCGAAGCTCATGCCTCCACTGGTCGTATCCGAACGCCCCACGCTGTAGGTCTCGGTCAGTTCCGTGCTGAATCCTTCGCTTTCCGCATAGGTGCCGCCGCCCGCAACCCACACGTACGTGTTCACCATGTCGCGTAAAGGGGTTTCCAGTTCACTGGAAAAGGCTGGATTGCGGGCAATCGCCGAATCCCTGGCCTGTTGCAGGAGGATCTCCGGATCTCGTTCCTCCTCCGAGGAGCTCGCCTCGGTTTCCGGCTCGAATATGGCGCCAAGGTCGGTGCTTTCGAAATAGGATTTGAGGGCCTGGCGCTGGCGCTCCACCTTGTCTTTCAAGGTGTAGGCGTCGCGCGGCTTGTAGTAGCTCGTCTCCGTTTGCGGTGCCTTCTGCAACCCGATACGACCATCCAGCGACCCGGCAAGCTGATAGAGCGGATCGATTGGAAAACGGATGATGTTGATGTCCTCCGGGATGTCCGGATTGGGCTCCACGGACATGGAGACCAGAGCCCCGGTCGCCTGGAGCTTGAGCGCAAAGAGATCCGCAACCCGTGACTTCACCAGCGCCGATCCCACGTTGGAGGGGACGTAGCGCCGTTCGCCGCTTTCCAGAAAATACCGCCCATCCGGCGATCTGGCTTCCCAGCTTCCCCCGTTCGAGAGCGTGTGCTTCTGGCTGCGAACCGCAGCGGAGTTCACCTTGTCGCCCGATCCGCTGTTGCTCCCCTTGAGGAACTGGATGTGGGTCGAAATATTGACTTCCGCCTCTGTGGTGCGCACCGCCGACTGGACCGGAGGCACGCCGAGGACGGCATCGTTCTTTCCCGCGACACCTCCGCCTCCGGTAAACTTGATGTCGGTTGTCCGCACTCTCGAACTGGAGAAATCCAGGACCACGTTCTGGCTTTGGGTGTCGTTCAGCGTTACCGAGGAGATGCCGGCATAGGTGTGAACGTAGGGTGCGGCGGTAAGAGGCCGGATCAGGTTCTCGCTGGGGAGAGGCGGCGCGCCTTCGATGTAGCCGATCACCGAGGGGTCGCTCTGGATCTGCCCGACATACACGCGCTCCAGATCGCCGACCTTGTAGCCGGTCTCGTCGGCAAGTCCGCCGATGCCCTCGTAGATGTAGCTGCGCTTCAGCACACTCCGCTTTTCGCCCGCGCCGGTTGTCAGCGTGTCGGCATATTCGAACACCGCGATCGCCGCCGCCGCGTCGGCGAGTTCGATCGCCTCGGGACTGCTGCGTGTGTCGAGCGTGTCGTCGACCACCGGCGCGTCGAAGCCGATGGGCGCCTCGGACGCCGTCCACTGGATCGCTGCGGGCGCGCCGGCGATGTCGTATTTGCGGGCGTTTCCAAGGTGAACCGTCCTGTCGACAACGATATCGCCCGAGCCGGTGTCGAAGCGCCAGTATCCCATGAGGCCGGTTTCCGCTCCGGTCAGGTAGCGCGCCATGTTGTTGACGATCTCGTCACCGCTTCGAATGCTGCGCCACAGGCGCAATTCATCGAGCTGGCCGCGCATCGTGGCGCTCAAGGTACCGTTATCGTCCCTGCGTCCACCGATCCCCATCTGCCGGTGGGAGCTGCTTTTCAGCGGGATGGACATTCCCGCGGTGGCAATGGGGTCCCCGTCGGCGAAGATCGAAACCGATGCCCCATCGAACCAGCCCCAAAGGGTGCTTGAGGTGAGCTTCAGGTCATTGTCGCCGACAGAATCCTTGGCGATACGGCCGGACTGCTCGTCGAAGCGCCACCACGACAGAAGGTCGTCGTCGTAGGGCGTGGCGCCCGGCTGGGACGCAATCACCTCCACTTCGTTCGGTCGCAATGCACGCGTCCACAGCCGAACGTCGGAAATCTGCCCGTGGAGAGCGCCGGTGCCGCTGGGCTGGTCGTTTCCGGACGCGGGAGGACCGCTGATGCCGACGCGGGTTCGCGTCGGCGCATCGGCGAATTTCATCGGATCCGTAAAGGCATTGGCCGCGATGACCACGTCGCGGAAGTCCTTGTCTTCCGGCATGACAAAGGTGGTTTGCGCGTTGGAAGAGCTGCCGCCCTCGAACTCGACGGTACCGTACCACCGCGTGAAGCGGCTCGCGTCATCTGCTTCGATCCGTACGGTCTGGCCGGCCATGTAGTAGCCCGACCCGCGTCCGCCGATCACCGTGACCAGCCGATAGTCGTTGACCACGCCCGCGGCCGGCGGACTGATCTGTTCCAGGCCGAGGCCATCGACGTAGACGCTGGCATCCAGCGCCGTCACCTGCAGGCCGTCGGTCTTGTCGGTGAGGGTGACCAACCTGAGGCTGGCGGCGACATGATGTGGCGTGCCGGTCTCTATACGCCGTGACAGGTCGCTGAAAAAGGTGAAGATCACCGACCCCGGCGAACTCGAACTCTCCGCCGCGCGACTGAGACGAACGGTGATGTAGGCCCGCCCGTTCGACTGAATGCCGAGCTCGTAGATCTGGTCTTCCTCCGCCCCTTGAAAGCGACTTGCGATCACCTGGCGTTCAGAGGCCAGGGAGGACAGACACACCCGCGCATCGACCGAAAATCCTTCGCCCAGCTGCGTTTTGTGTTTGCCGTCCGTCTTGGCCGAACCATTGCCTGTCAGCAGTGCGCCGCGGCGAACGAGGGTGGCCGCGATATGCCGCCAGCGATGCGGCGAAAGGCTGGCACTGGTCGTGGTCGCCGCGAAGCCGCCGCACTGGGCGATGACGTCGAAAAACAGGCCGGTGCGCGTGAAGAAGGGAGATAAGGACTTCGTCCCCAACACCGTGTCATACACGGTGGACGTCCAGCGCGAGCGGTTTATCAGCCCGTGGTTCGGCTCCGCCCGCGACATCGGAAAGAGCGCGACGAGGCCCGTTTCCGATCCACCCAGCGGACGGAGGTAGTTTGTGCGGATTTCCTCGGCGTTGCGTGCGATGTTCCAGGCCGAGAATTCATTGGGCTCGAATTCGAACACCTCGGAGGGGTTGGCGAATACGAAGGTGTCGATCTCTGCATCCGGCATCGCGATATCATCGCTGCGCGCGGCCTCCTCGCCGTTGACGTAGAGGATCACCGTTTCGTTGTCGCGCACCAGCGTCACCATCGTCCAGGCTCCACCCGCAATGTCGGCCGGCGTCGCCACCTTCTGTCCGCCGCAGCTGAAGACCAGGCTCCAGTGGGTGGGCTGCCCGCCATTGACCGCCGGTATGGCGATCGACAGTTCCTCGAGAACCTCGGTTCCGTCGAGGCGGCGGAAGAACCATGACTCGCCGTCCCACAGCAGCATGGGCCGCAGATAGACCTGCATGGTGTAGGCCCCTTCGCGCACCAGCTTGTCGTCCGTCTGGTCCGCCGGGACTGTCGCGTCACTGATCTCGAAGGAAATGTCGCGGAAGAAGCGCGGCGTCTCGCTCGGGCGGTAGGAAAGGCCGTAACCGATGCCGTCCGGGCCGGAGGAGAAATGCAGCACGCTCTGGGCAGTCTCGTCGGCGACGCTCGGCACCCAGCGGGATTCGGCCGGCCGCAACCATGCCTCGATCGTGACCGGCCCTTCCTGCTCGTAGACGTCGGGCGCCGGCACGAGCGCGTCGAGGTCGACCCCGAGCGCACCTGTGCCGTCGAAGGACATGGCGTAGCGCGGCGGGTCGCGGAGCCAGCCGCCATTGCGTCCCGGCGATGCGAGTACGATCGTGCCGCCCGTCTCGCCCGGGTCCACCGCCGCGGCATAGCCGCGGTTGGGGCGCGTCACCGGCTGTACGGAGAACAGGCCGGAGGCGATCGTTCCCCCCGGCGTCGCGCTACGCCCCTCGACGCCCTGGAGAACGTCCGCCTGGAGCGAGAACGATCCGCCGATTTCGCCGTCGCCGCCTTCACGAATGGCGCCGACGAGCCCTGTGACATAACGCAGGTCCGAGACGTTCGTGACAGTCGCTGCGTTGACATTCAGAAGCTGCCCCTCGAGCGCTTCCAGGAAGATAAGTTCCGCCAGAACCTGCTTCTGCTCTGCTGCCGTACCTGCCTGCAATGCGGCGATGAAGCCCTCGCCGTCGCGCGGCACCTGGCTCCACGTCGCGCGTATAACGTCATTCGTCAGCGTCAGTTCGGCTTCAAAATCCGCCGTCTCGAAGCTCGAGCCGGGCGTGAGCGTGAAACGCGCGGCACTCACGGCCGGCTTGCTGCCTTGCGCGCTTTCCTCCCACCGCCGCGCAATGACAAAGAGATGGCGTGACGTGCCAGGCAGGCCCCACACCGGCGTGGACGCGGCATTCGCCGCATAAGCGGCATCACCGGAAGTACCGCGGAAGAGATCGACGAGCGCAGCCGCCGTTGCCGGGACCGGACCCAGACGTGCGTGCACAGGCGTGCCCGTGTCACTCTCGAGCGTCACCGAGACCGTCAGCTCATCCCCTGCCTGCGTGGCGGAAAGGGCGGCGAGGACAAGCCCTCTCGGCCTGAGGCTCGCAAAACGTACGGCGGAGAGAAGCGCCGTTGCGCCGAGCCGCAGAAGAGCCTGCCGGTACATGCCGGAATAATCGTAGAAGACCGCGGTCCCCTGCGAGATGCGCGGGTCGTTGGGATCGCCGACCGCCCGGCCGTTGAGGGTCTGTTCGAAGAGGTCGACCCGCCGCGCCACTCCCTTCCATGTTTCGATCGCCGGTTGCACGCTGCGGCCGAGAAGTTTCTGCGCACCGCCGCCGAACCGGGTATCGGCGCCCGGCCCGTTGAATTCCACATCGCAGGTGATCCCGCCTGGAGCTTCCTTGATCTTGATGGAGGAAAAGCTGTTGTAGGCCCCCGTCTGGCGGGTCACGAACGCGAGGCCGCCTGTCTCCTGCGTCACCGAGGTCCCGTCTCGGGCCGTCCATCCGCCGACAAAGAAGGCCCGCGCGGCGACACCCGAGCAGCGCGCCACACTCAGTACCCGCCCCGGGCCGGGATAGTAGACATGCAGCGGACCGTCACCGGTCGAAAGCACGGCGGGGCGGGCATTGGGGGCGACCGCACCAAATCCGGGGAAGTTGTCCTCGGGCGTCAGAAGGCCGGCCGAAACCGCGCGGCTCTTTGCGTCGATCTGGTTGATGGGCCGGTCGGGGCGCGCAAGCGGAGCCGCCCAGCCGCTCCACACGCAACCGGCCATCATCGCATCATGGCCATTGCCCGAGGCATCCTCGATTGTCGTGCCGGTTCCGCCATCCATCGGCCAGTAGGCCTCAAGTCCGGTGCGTTCGGCCGGACCGGAAAGCGGCGTGAAGACCGTGTCGAGGATTTCCTCCAACGAGAGCGCCCGCGACCATACCCGCGCCTCCGTCATCTGGCCGACGAAGCCGCCATGGGAAAGTCCGACGCGGTCGATCGCACCCCCTGCCGGCCTGGCCCCGAGAGGGCCTTGCGTTTCGACCTCGACCTCGGACCCGTTGACAAAGATCCTGAACGCATTGCCGTCATAGGTGGCGGTAACATTGCACCACGTCCCGTAGCCGAGAACGCTGGTGAGCGTCATGGTCGAGACGATTTCACTGCCGGTGCCGAATGATGCCCGGACCCGGAACTGGTTGACGATCTCGAGCGTCGGAGCCCGCGTTTCGGGCGACTGGCTGCCGCCCAGGACCTGGCGTGTCTCGTTGGCGGTGTCGCCCCCGACCGGCCCGCGCTGCGGCGAGAGCCAGGCCTGCAACGTGAAGTCTCCCGGCAGCCGGATGGGTGCGGCGATGCGGGCGTCGCTGGGCAGGGGAAAGTCGACCGACAACGCCTCCGCCGCCGTGGGTCCGGCGAAGAGCGGCTGGTTCATCGCGCCGTCGAAGGCGACACCGCCGGCCACGTCCACCTCGAAGTCTAGTGTCAGCAGGAGAGCATCGCCATCGCTTACGGGTGCTGCGTCGGTTTCGGCGACGGGCTTGGCAGGACACGCGAGGAGGAGACGATTGACCGTGCGCATCTGCACCGCTTCGTCGTTGCTCGAAACCATCGGCTCGAGTTGCTGGTAGAGAGCGGTGGCGGGAAAGCCGGTCAGGACGAGTGGTTCCGTCTTTCCCGATTTCTCCAGCGAAAGCTCGAAGGATGCGCGGGGTTGTATGCGTCCTGCCTCATCCAGCGATGTCGCGCCGAGATCGAACCAGCCATCGGACAGGCGCGGCACGACATAGACATTGAGTTGCGTTCGATCGCCCTGTCCGGTGAAGATGCGCCATTCGGTTCCCCCCGGTTGGCTCCCCGGCATCAGGACAACGCTGAACCCCGTTTCAAGATCGATGGAGCCTTCGCCCGGCGCGAACGAGAGATAGCGGCGGGGGTTCAGGAAGGGCGCCCCCTCTGGAGAGCGGTAGGCAGAGACGTCGTTGTCGGAAGCCGGCAGGTCTGCGCTCGCGCTGCGCCGAAAACGCACCTCCCAGTCCGGTTCCAGTGCAAGGCCACGCCCGTCACGGGCATTGGCGTTCGACGTCTCGACGAGAAGGAAGCGCTCCACGAGCAGGGTCTGTTTGAGGGCGCGAAAGAGATAGACGTGCGTCTCGTCGGAGACCACCTGTACCGGTCCGCGAGGGGTGGCGCGGCCAAGCAGCCGCAAGACGCTGAAGCCGGCAAGGCTCGTCTGTTGCTGCGGGTTGTCGGGAAGCGGAAAGAAACCCTGCCAGCCGAGCCCATCGTCGACGACATCATCGTTGCCAGAAAGGACGTTGTAGACGAATTCGTGTTTCGTGACGGTGCCGGCATCGTCCCTCACGGTGCGTTCCGCGATCAGGATGCCCCGTCCCTGGTGACGCACGGCGGTGGGATTGGAATAGCTGATCATGACAGTGCGCTCCGACAGGCGGGAGGAACGAAGGGAAAGACGAAAGATCCGAGAGGAACTCGCCGGCGGCAGGCTCAGGAACGCGTCTTGATGATGAAACGGACGGAAACGTTGATCGGCCGCGTCTCGGCGTCTCCCCCCTGTGCGGCGATCGTCTTGTCGCCGGTTATTTTCAGGACGTCGGAGCCGCTGGGCCAGGACGCGACGTTGTCCTTTGACGTGTCCGGATAGCCGGGCAGGTAAATCGTGAAAGGCGTTTTGGGAGAAGCGGCACCGTGGTCCTGGTACAGGCCCATCTGTTCGTCGAAAGCTTCGACCGCGGGCGGATCGCCGCGGTCGAGCGGCGACGCTTCCTCGCCGCGTCGCCCCGCTCCGCGCAGAAAGCGGCCGCGCATATCTGGCAGTTTGAAAGTCGTGTCGCCATCGCCTCCAAAGCGCGTTCCCAGAACGGCGAACAAGGAGGCGTATTCCCGGACATCCAGGTCCGCGCCGTCACACGTCTTCCAGTTTTCCAGCTCGATATCCGTGGCGGTCGCCAGGATGACGCCGACGGGCAGTTCCGCCCCCGGCGTCTGGCCGCCGGTGGGTTGAAAGCGAATGTGCCAGTTGACGGCAAGGCTCGCCGGCCGTGTCTCCGCATCGCCACCGGCAAGCGAGAAGCTGGAACCGGTCCGATAGCGGGCCGCCGTCGCGCTTCCGGCATCGTAGTTGGGGCTGGCGTTGAAGGGGAAGGATTTCAGGGGGATCACAAAGCTGGACGATCGCGGCAGCCCCGTAGCCCACGTCTCGTAGGAGGCGGCCGTGTTGCCGGAATTGCCCTTGATCTCGCGATCCGGACGGGGGGAGAGGCGAGTGTCGCGATCAGGATCGAACTCGACGCCTGCCCGCTCGCCCGGGACACCACGCAGATACATGCCGGCAAGATCCGGCACATCGAATTCCTTCGTCGCATCGCTGTCGAGTTCCCGGGCGCCACCGCTGCCGGTTCCGATCACCCGGAACAGTTCGAAGAAGGTTGCGCCCTGTCGCGCAACGTAGGTGGCGCCGTTGCAAATCCGCCAGGCATTGCTCAGCACGTTGTCGTCGAACGCCGGCAGGAAGGGTGCGGATATGACGGCCCCGACGGGGATCTGGCCAACCGGATACTGTTTGCCTGACGCCGCGCCACCCTCCCGGGTTTCCCCTGTCCTGACGGATGTGTTCGGTTTCGCCTTTATGAGATGGTGAGCTGTAATGTTGACGGGGCGGCTTTCCGTATCCCCGCCTGTCACGGCAACGTCGGTCACGTTGCCGTGGTATCTGATGCGCACCCCGCTGTCGCCGCCACCGCCGTGGGTTGTATTCCTGCCGAAGGCGAGGCGGTCGGAAACCTTGAAGCCGTTATCGCGTGGCAGCGCGGTCGCATAGGTCTGCAGGCTGCCGATGGCATCGCCCGCCGCGCCGGCGCCGCCGGGCCCAGACCCGATTCGCACCGCGGCATCCGGATCGCGACCTGCGTCGGCATCTTGACCGCGCAGGAAGACACCTCTCAGATCGGGAAGGCAGAAGTCGTCATCGGAACGGTTGCCGAAGGCCGTTCCGATGGCCGCGAAGAGATCGGGCCAGGCATCGCGCGCGCAGGTGTCGCCGTCGCATGAAAGCCAGCCCTTGGCTTCCAGATCGGCTTTCTCCGCGTCGCTCTCGACGGATCCGAAATAGGCCACGATCGTGCCGACTGGGACGTCGGGGCCCATGTCAATTTGCGCGTCGGGCAGTCTGCTGGTCGGCTCCATCGGAGTCTCCTTCAAAGATGCGTCTGGCCGAGCGCCAGGCTACGCTGCGGCAGGAAGAGGCGTGTCCGCAGGTGGGCTGATCGGATTGGCGCGCACGCGCCGGTCCTGTTGCTGGAGAAGAAGGGATTTCGAAAAGTTGGCGCCCTCACGTATTGATGCTGAAGGCCGCTGCGCGATCAGGTTCGCAACCCGAAGGGTTATGGAGCAAAGGCGGCGCGCATCAGCCCGAACCGTCCGGGCCGGCCTGCATGGCAGGGAGGTCCCGACGATCGGAAGCATTCCATCGGGGACTGCCGATCAGACGCGGGCAACAACTTGAGGACGCACGCGTCATCGGAAAGCCTCAATGATGAACCGGTCGAAACGAATTCGATCGAAGGCACTTGGCTAAAATGCGTATATACCCTTACGTTACGTCCTTCGAAGTTCAAGTCAACCCGTTGACCCCCTCGCAATCGGCCAGATCACCGTTTCGTTATCACGCGCAGATCTGCCGGGCTTGTGTCTCCGCCGGGTGTCGTGCGGCGTCCATTGCGCGGTGGGGGCATGGGGCTGTAAACGCGCGACCGTCCCAATTTTTTTACTGGGACAGTGCAGCGGAAATTGGCTTAAACTGTCCCTTGATTGTCCCACTTCGTTTTATGACACTTCAGCCGCAATGACAAAGACACTGTGCATGTTGAGCCGTTTGGGAGGACGAACATGACGGACGTGAACAGGCGCCGGTTTCTGACCGCGTCGACGCTGGGTGGAGTGGCGGCAGTGGGCGGCGCGGCGGCGCTGGCGATGCCGAGTGTGGCGAAGGCCGCCGAAAAGGTCGAGTGGCGCATGCAGGCCCTGTGGGACGGTGGCACCACGCCTTACGAATACGAGAAGAAATTCGTCGCGCGCATCGCCGAACTCACCGAAGGCAATTTCAACATCAAGCTGTTCTCCGCTGGACAGATCGTGCCGGCGAACCAGGCTTTCGATGCGGTACGTTCTGGCGCCTTCCAGATGATGAAGACCTTCGACGGCTACGAGGCCGGCAAGATCCCGGCCTTCGCCTTCACATCGACCATCCCCTTCGGCTTCCCCGAGCCGGACCAGTACGAGGCCTGGTTCTACGAACTGGGTGGGCTGGACATGGCGCGCGAGGCCTACGCCAAGGCGGGCCTGTTCTACATCGCGCCGACCGTCTACGGCGAAGAGCCGATGCACTCCACGGTGAAGATCGAGAGCATCGCCGACATGGCCGGCAAGAAGGGCCGTTTTGTCGGTCTTGCCTCCGCCGTGATGGGCGATCTCGGTGTCGCGGTGACGCCGATGGCGACCGCCGAGGTCTATACCGGGCTTGAGAAGGGGCTGATCGACTTCGCCGACCGCGGCGATCTCACCGCCAACTACGAGGCCGGGCTTGCGGAAGTGGCCAAGTACATCATCCTGCCCGGTGTACATCAGCCGACCACGGCGACGAGCTACGTCGCCAACAAGGGCGCCTTTGATGCCCTGCCGGATGCCTACAAGGCCGCGCTGGCGGTCGCCGCGCGCGAGATTTCCGGATCGTTGCGTCAGCACATTCTGGTGCAGGACACGCAGGTGCTGGGCAAGTACGCGGAGGCCGGCGTCGAGGTGATCCGCCTTGATCCCGCCGACGTCGCCGCGAACCGCATCAAGGCGGTCGCGTCCTGGAAGAAGGCGACAAAGAACGATCCGCTGGCGACCAAGATCGTCGACAGCCAGATCGGCTTCATGCAGTCTCTCGGCCTCCTCTAGAGCGCTCCTCCCGAGAGCAGACACCCCACCCGGCAGGCAAATGCCGGGTGGGGCACGTGATTCGTTTCATCCGCGAAATACGCGGCATTCCGGCCTTTTCATGCAAAGCATCTGCGCCTTCGTCACAGCCGCCAACCGACTGCTCTTCGCGATTGCGGCCGCCATCATCTTCGCCGTCGTTCCCATGCTGCTCTACGAGGTTGTCGCCCGTTACGTCTTCGACGCGCCGACAGTCTGGGCGATGGAGGCGAGCACGCTTGTCTTCGGGCCCCACTTCATGTTGGCGGGGCCCTACCTGCTGCACATGCGGGGTCACGTCGCCGTCGACATTCTCAGCGAGAAGGCCGCCGACGTCCCGCGCAAGGCGCTGGAGATCTTCGCCTTCCTCGTTGTCGCGATCTTCGCCGCCGTGTTCGCGAAGGTGAGCTGGCCGCTGGCGGTCAATGCCTGGGAGCTTGGAGAGACCAGCTTCTCCGCCTGGAACCCGCCGGTCTGGTGGATGAAGTTCATCGTTCCTCTCGCTTTCGTCATGCTGCTGGCGCAGGCACTGGTGGAGATTGTGAACGTCGCGCGTGCGCCTTCGGATGAGGAGGCGCTGTGATGGGATCCGAATTCGTTCTCGCCATCATGTTCGCAAGCCTCGTCGGCCTGCTTTTGACCGGCGTGCCGCTCGCCTTCACGCTGGGTTCCCTGGCGTTTCTCTTCACCATGACGCTGTGGGGCGAGGCGGCGCTCACCGTCACGGTGCTCAACCTCTACGACACGATGCACTCGGAATCGCTGCTGGCGATCCCGCTCTACGTGATGATGGCGAGCGTGCTGCAGCGCTCCGGCGTGATCGAGAGCCTCTACAACGCGATGGAGCTGTGGTCGCGGCGTCTTCCCGGCGGGCTGGCGGTGGGCACCATCGCCATCTGCACCATCATCGCCGCGATGACCGGCATCGTCGGGGCGGCGGTGGCCGCCATGGGGCTGCTGGCACTGCCGTCCATGCTGAAGCGCGGCTATCAGCCCGAACTCGCCATCGGCACCATCTGCGCCGGCGGCACGCTCGGCATCCTCATTCCGCCCTCCGTCATCACCATCGTCTATGCGGTGACCGCGCAGGCTTCCATCGGCCAGATGTTCATTGCCGGCGTCGTGCCCGGGCTGCTGCTCGCCTCGCTCTATATCGGCTACATCGTGCTGCGCTCGGCGCTCAATCCGCAGGTCGCCCCGCGTCCGCCGGAGGACGAAACCATCACCTGGGCGATGCGCATCGCTGCGCTGAAGTCGCTCGTCCTGCCGATGTTCATCATCCTCGGCGTGCTCGGCACCATCTACAATGGCGTTGCCACGCCCACGGAAGCCGCGGCTGTCGGCGTCGCGCTGGCCTTCGTCTCCGCGGCAATTGAACGGCGACTGGGCTGGCAGCTGTTTCAGGGCGTTGCGCTCGACGTCGTCAAGGTGACGACGATGATCCTGTGGATCACCATCGGCGCGCGGGCCTTCGTCGCGATCTTCACCGGCACCGGCGGGGCGGACTTCCTGCTTGGCTTCATCGAGCATCTGGATGCCAACCGCTGGGTGGTGCTGGCGGTGATGCTGGCGATCCTGTTCTTCCTCGGCATGTTTCTCGACGAGATCGGAATCATCCTCTTGTGCGTGCCCGTCTTCCTGCCGGTGATCGATTTCCTCCATTTCGACCGGCTGTGGTTCGGCATCCTGTTCCTGGTGTCTGCGCAGATGGCCTACATCTCCCCGCCCTTCGGCTACACGCTCTTCTACATGAAGGGCGTGCTGCCGCCCGGCATCGGCATGGGCACCGTCTACCGCGCCATCATTCCCTTCATGGCGCTGCAGGCGCTGGGAATCCTCATCTGCGCGGCCTTCCCGGAACTGGTGCTCTGGCTCCCCCACTCCATGATCAAGTAGCGACAAGAAAGCGGAAAGACACACGATGAGCGACGCGCGATCGTCCCGTATCGAAGGCCTCCACAAGATGACCCCGGCCGAGCGCCTTCAGGCCGTTTCCCGGCAGGCCGGGCTCGGCAATTCCGCGATCGACGCCCTTGCGACAGCTGCAGAAGGCCAGATCGAACTCGCCGACCGACTGGTGGAAAACGCCATCTCCACCATGGCCATTCCCGTCGGCATCGCCACCAACATGGTGGTGGACGGGCGCGAGGTGCTGGTGCCGATGGCGACGGAGGAATCCTCCGTCATCGCCGCCGTATGCAACTCCGCCAAGCGCTGCCGGTCGACCGGGGGCTTTGTCACCTCCACCTCCGGCCCGGTCATGGCCGCGCAGATCCAGTTGCTCGGCGCCTCCGATCCGATGAACGTCCGGCTCAAGGTCTACGAGCGCATCGACGAGATCCGCACCATCTGTGACGAGACCGATCCACTGCTTGTGAAGTTCGGCGGCGGCTTCCGGGACATCGATGTGCGCGTGATCGACACCGACGAAGGGCCGATGACCATCGTCCACATTATCGTCGATACCCGCGATGCCATGGGCGCCAACGCCGTCAACTCCATGGCCGAGGCGCTGGCGCCGAAGCTATCCGAGTGGACGGGCGCGCGTTCGCTGCTGCGTATCCTGACCAACCTCGCCGACCGCCGCGTCGTGCGCGCCCGCGCCGTCTGGCCGGTTTCCGAGATCGGCGGGGAAGAGGTGCGTGACGACATGCTGTCAGCCTATCACTTCGCGGACGCCGATCCCTATCGCGCCGCCACCCACAACAAGGGCATCATGAACGGCGTTTCGGCCGTGGTTCTGGCGACCGGCAACGACACTCGCGCCATCGAGGCCGGCGCCCACGCGTATGCGGCGCGTGACGGCTGGTATCGCTCCATGTCGCGCTGGGAAACGGACGGCGACGGCAACCTCGTCGGTATCCTGGAAATGCCGATGGCCGTGGGCCTCATCGGCGGGGCGACCAAGATCCACCCGACCGCGCAGGCGAACCTGGAAATCCTCGGCGTGAAGACGGCGGATGCGCTTGCCCGCATCATCGTTTCGGTCGGCCTTGCGCAGAATTTCGGCGCCATGCGGGCGCTGGCGACGACCGGCATCCAGAAGGGCCACATGGCGCTGCACGCGCAGAATGTGGCGCTGATGGTGGGTGCTGTCGGCGTGGAGATCGACCTCGTCGCCTCCGAGCTGAAGGCGCTCGGCAAGGTCCGCCAGGATCTGGCGGAAGAAATCCTCGCGCGCATCAGGGCGGGCAAGTGACCGGATCCGTCACGCTGGTGGAGGTCGGCCCCCGGGACGGCCTCCAGGCCTGCAAGCATCCGATCGCGACCGCCGCCCGCATCGGCCTGATCGAACGCCTGCGCAAGGCGGGCGTGAAACGGATGGAGGTCGGCTCCTTCGTCTCACCCAAGCATGTGCCGCGCATGGCGGATACGGGGGAGGTGATGGACGCGGTCGGGTCGCGGGCCGAACCCGGTGACATGGTGCTCATTGCCAATGCCCGCGGGCTCGAACAGGTCATCGCGCACGGCGCGCGCACGATTGCCGTGTTCACTGCGGCGAGCGATGCCTTTGCGCAAAAGAACATCGGCTGCACCATCGCCGCCTCGCTGGAGCGCTTCGCCCCGTTGGTGGAGACGGCGCGCGCGGCGGGCGTCGCGGTTCGCGGCTACATCTCTACGATTACCGATTGTCCCTATTCGGGTGAGGTCGCGCCCGAGGCGGTCGTGCCGGTGGCAAGGTCGCTGATGGAGATGGGCTGCGGCGAGATCTCGCTTGGCGAGACGCTGGGCCGCGCAACTCCGTGCCGGATCGCCGCGGTCATCGAGGCGGTTGCCGCCCATGTGCCGATAGAGGCGCTTGCCGCCCATTTCCACGACACCTACGGCATGGGGGTTGCGAACGTCTGGGAGGCGGTGCGGCTCGGCGTGCGCACGGTCGATGCGGCGGTCGGCGGTCTCGGCGGCTGCCCGTTCGCACCCGGCGCCACCGGCAACGTCGCCAGCGAGGATATCGTCTACCTGCTGCACGGCCAGGGGATCGAGACCGGCATCGATCTCGATGGGCTGCTCGATGCCGCCGCCTATTGCGGCGATACGATGGGCATCGCGCCGGTGAGCCGTGTCTTCAAGGCGCGGCGCGGCTGAAGCGCGAATTCCCGGTTCAGCCGCACCTTTTTGCCGGCTCCTACAGGATGAACCGTGACAGATCGGCGTTGCGGGCTATGTCGCCGAGATTATCGCGTACATAGGCGCCGTCGACCACGAAGGTCTCGCCGCCGCGATCCGGCGCGGTGTAGGAAATGTCGTCGAGGATGCGCTCCATCACCGTCTGCAGACGCCGCGCGCCGATGTTCTCGATGGAGGAATTGATCTCAACCGCGATCGAGGCGATCTCGTCGATGGCGTCGTCGGTGATCTCCAGCGTCACCTCCTCCGTCGCCATCAGCGCCACGTACTGCTTGATCAGGCTCGCCTCGGTGTCGGTGAGGATCGCGCGGAAATCATCGCGGGTCAGCGCCTTCAGTTCCACCCGGATCGGCAGACGGCCCTGAAGCTCCGGCAGCAGGTCCGAGGGCTTGGCCACATGGAACGCGCCCGACGCGATGAACAGGATATGGTCCGTCTTCACCGAGCCGTGCTTGGTGGAAACGGTGGTGCCTTCGATCAGCGGCAGGAGATCGCGCTGCACGCCCTCGCGGCTGACGTCCGCGCCGCCACGGCTCTCGCGGGCGCAGATCTTGTCGATCTCGTCGAGAAAGACGATACCGTTCTCTTCCACCAGCCGGATCGCCTCCTGCACCACCTGATCCTCGTCGAGAAGCTTGTCGCTTTCCTCGTTGATCAGGAATTCGTAGCTGTCGGCGACGGTGACGCGCTTGGTCTTCTTGGCGCCACCGAAGGCCTTGCCGAGCACGTCGGACAGGTTCATCACGCCGACCGAACCGCCGCCCATGCCGGGCATGTCGAATGTCGGCATGGAAGGCTGGGCGGTCACCTCGATCTCGATTTCCTTGTCGTCCAGCTCCCCGTCGTGCAGGCGCTTTTTGAAGCTCGTGCGGGTCGCCGGGGACGCGGCGGGGCCGACGAGGGCGTCAAGCACGCGCTCTTCGGCCTGCTCCTGCGCCTTTGCTTTCACGGACTTGCGCTTTTCCGTCCTGACCAGCGTGATGCCGGATTCCACCAGATCGCGGATGATCTGTTCGACATCGCGCCCGACGTAGCCGACCTCGGTGAACTTGGTCGCCTCCACCTTGATGAAGGGCGCGTTGGCGAGCTTGGCGAGGCGGCGGGAGATCTCCGTCTTGCCGACGCCGGTCGGCCCGATCATCAGGATGTTCTTGGGCAGCACCTCATCGCGCATGTCGCCCTTCAGCTGCTGGCGGCGCCAGCGGTTGCGAAGCGCGATGGCCACGGCGCGCTTGGCGTCCTTCTGGCCGATGATGAAGCGGTCGAGTTCCGAGACGATTTCCCGGGGAGAAAAGTCGGTCATTGTACGCGTGTCCTGATGGGAGGGACGTAGTCGAAGAGCCTGGACCCGGAAAACGGCGCCAGCACGAGGCGGCGCACGGAGGTCCAGCCGGACCCGAGGGTGAGAATGAACAGGCCGAGAATGAGGAGCGAGGCGGCGATGCCGGTCTGGCCGTCCACATTGCTCGATTTCAGCAGGTTGAAGATGGCAACGCCCAGATAGACGAGGCCGGAGACGAGCAGAGCACGCCGGTCGACAACGAGCGCCACGATGCCCAGCACCAGAACCACGGCAATGATCGCGACGGCCTCGCCCGTGGTGCCGGTGTCGCTGCGGATCATCGCCAGCACCGAGTGCATGATCAGCGGGGCTGCCATCAGATGCAGCCAGAAGGCCTTGTCGGTGTTGAGCGTCGTACGCGCCAGATCGCGCGCGTCGAAATACATGGCGAGCGCGAAGCAGATGAGACCGGCGGCGAGCAGGAAGGGCGCGACGTGGCGCAGCACCAGCCCGGGGGAAGCCGTCTCGATCAGCGCTGCAAGCGTCACTAGGGCACCGGCGACCAGGCCGCTCAGTGCGATCGGCACCTTGAAGCGTCCGTAATAGAGGGCGCCACCGAAAAAGGCCGCAAGACCGAACACCAGCGGGACCTTATCATGCGCGCCCCAATCGAACCCGAATGGTCCAAAGAGCGGATTGCCGATGTCACTGGTCATTACGACCCTGCCGCCGACATGTCCATAGATCGCCGTTGCCGTGACGGCGAAGAACCATGTGAAGAGAACGGACAGTAGGATCGCTGGCAGGGCAAGCTTGCGCCGTCCGGCCAGCCATTCGGCCAGGAGCCACGCAATCACCGTAGCCGGGCCATAGGTGGCAAGGGTCTTCGGCTGACCAAAGGACAGCAGGCTCGGGATGCCGAGGAACAGACCGACGAAGAAGATCACAAGTCCGATCGAGATAAACACGTCGTGGAAGCCGCGCGCGAAGCGCACCTCCTCGCGGTCGGCGGAGGTCTCGTCGGTGCGCGCGTAGTGGGCCACCAGCGCATCCGCCTGGATCGGCGTCAGCAGCCCGGCGTCGACCGCGCTCTGCAGTTCCTCACGATCCAGCATCCAGGCTCTCCACCACCACGTTGCCGTTGGTGTAGATACAGATATCGGCGGCGATCGCCATCGCCTTGCGGGCGATCGCCTCTGCGTCCATGTCCGTATCCATCAGCGCACGCGCGGCCGCCAGCGCATAGTTGCCGCCCGAGCCGATGCCCGCGACGCCGCCTTCCGGCTCCAGTACGTCGCCGGTGCCGGTCAGCACCAGCGAATGGCTCGGATCGGCGACCAGCATCATCGCTTCCAGCTTGCGCAGGTAACGGTCGGTGCGCCAGTCCTTGGCAAGCTCAACGCAGGCGCGCATCAGTTGGTCGGGATACTGCTCCAGCTTCGATTCCAGCCGCTCCAGCAGCGTGAAGGCATCTGCGGTGGCACCCGCAAAACCCGCGATCACGTTGCCCTTGGCGAGCGGGCGGACCTTGCGGGCGGTGGATTTGATCACCGTCTGGCCAAGCGAGACCTGTCCGTCGCCGGCGATGACGACCTTGCCGCCCTTGCGCACCGTGACGATGGTCGTGCCGTGCCAGACCTCGAAGTCGCTCATTCTTCAGCTCCGCTCGTTTCCGGGTGGCGCGGGGCGCCGCGGACCGGCCGCGCACCCTCCGCGCGTTGAAAGGGATGGCCCTTGTATGTATGCGCGAAGAAGCCCGGTTCCAACCTCTCGCGGGCGTGAGACTGCCTAAAGCGTGTAGCGCACGGCCTCTTCGATAAGCCGGGTGGTGACCCGGCGCAGGCTGCCAGCGTCGTGTTCGTCAAGGAGCGAACCGTTCTCACCGAACCCGTTTTCGGCGCGTGCGAGTGCGAGCTGTTCGGGAATGACCGTGGCGCCGAGCCCCAGCTCAAGTATCGGGCGCAGCGCCATCAAGGCGCGAATGCCGCCGAACTGTCCGTTCGTCGCCGCTGAAATCGCAAAGACCCGATTGCGGAACGGGCTCTCGTAGGGCTGGCCTGCGGCGCCGCGCCGGCTCATCCAGTCAAGCGTGTTCTTGAGCAGTGCGGGGATGGAGGCATTGTATTCCGGCGTCACGACGAGAATGCCGTGATGGGAAAGAAAATGTCGCACAAGCCGTTTCGCCGGCTCCGGCACGCCGTGCTCGTCCTCAAGATCGCCGTTGTAGATCGGCAGGGGATAGTCCGCGAGCGAGATCCGTGTGACCTCGGCATCCGCCAGCGCCAGTTCCTTCACCGCAGCCGCCGCCAGCCGCGCGTTGATCGACCCGCCGCGCGTGGAACCAGCGAACACGAGAATCCTTGGATGGCGCATGAAAGTATCCTTCTGCGCGAGACATGGCCAAGCTGTGCTGAAAAGGGGCTGCGCACATCCGGTCATCTCCTGCCATTGCTCTCAACTAAGGCAAGTCGGGCAGGGTATCAATGACCGGTTGGGCGAGGCTTGTTGCGGTTCATGCACGCACTCGCAGGCTTTCACGCCTTGCGGTAGACCCAGACGCGCGCGGGCGGCAGGTTCATCAGCACCCAGGGCGAGCGCGACACGGTGAAGAGACCGGGTTCGGCAGGAACCGGCGGTACGAGGGCATAGGAGAATTGGATGAAGGGCGCGCCGGGCTCCAGCAGGTCGAGGGCCTCGATCAGCAGCTCGCGGCGCTCGGCCGGGGGGCGGGAGAAGAGCGGCAGGGAGGAAACGATGCTGGCGAGAGAACCCGCCTCGGTTCCCTTGAGTGTTTCACTGAGCGCATAGGCATCCCCCTGCACGACCGCCAGCGCGGGAAAGCGACGATGCAGCAACAGGCAGAAGTCGGGGTTGTATTCAAGCGCGACCAGACGGTTCTGATCAATGCCGCGATCGACAAGCGCCTTGGTGACGACGCCCGTACCGGGCCCCAGTTCAAGAATGGGGCCCTTGCGCTCGGGTTCCGCCTGGCTCGCCATGAGCTTCGAAAGCGCCGGCCCGGAGGGGCTGACGGCCCCTGTCTTCATAGGGTTTTCAACCCAGCTTCTAATGAACCGCGCCTCGTCCAGGATCTTGGAGGAAAAACGCTTGGCCCGAACCGCGACGGGGTGATTCATCGAGGTCTCCCGGATGATGATTGCTGTTCTTCTGTGTCCGGACGCGAAGCCTTCCGGCCGGACTTCTTCAATTGCGACCGGAGCATGCACTCAGGCGGCGCGTCAACCTGTGGGCAGGCAATGGCAAATCTAAGGCCAAATGCGCCTCCGCAAAACTCGCCTCGCCAAAATGATCCGCGCCGACGTCCCGCTCAGCTTCCAAGATTGTCGATGAAATCCTTCACGCGGGCGAAGAATCCCGTCGATTCAGGATTGTTCTCGTGGGACGAGTTTTCCTCGAATTCCTGCAACAGCTCGCGCTGGCGCTTGGTCAGGTTCTGCGGCGTTTCCACCGTCACCTGGATGTACATGTCGCCGAACTGGGTCGAGCGCATGACCGGCATGCCCTTGCCCTTGAGGCGGAACTGCTTGCCGGTCTGGGTGCCTTCGGGAACCTTGACCCGCGTCTTGCCGCCGTCCACCGTTGGCACCTCGAACTGGCCGCCGAGTGCTGCCGTCGTCATCGAGATGGGCGCACGGCAGAAGAGATCTGCGCCGTCGCGCTGGAAGAAGGCATGCGGCCGGATCGACAGGAAGATGTAGAGATCGCCAGAAGGCCCGCCGCGCAGGCCCGCCTCGCCCTCGCCGGCAAGCCGGATGCGGGTGCCGTCCTCGATGCCGGCCGGAATGTTGACCGAAAGCGTGCGTTCTTCCACCCGCCGGCCGCTGCCGGAGCAGTCGGGACAGGGGTCGGCAATGATCTCGCCGCGGCCCTGGCAGTGCGGACAGGTGCGCTCCAGCGTGAAGAAGCCCTGGCTGGCGCGAACCCGGCCGGCGCCGCCGCAGGTGCGGCAGGTAGTGGGGCTCGACCCGGGCTTGGCGCCCGTGCCGGTGCAGGTCTCGCAGACGATGGAGGAGGGAACCTCGATCTCCACCGTCTTGCCAGTGTAGGCCTCCTCCAGATCGATATCCATGTTGTAGCGCAGGTCCGCCCCGCGCTCACGGCCGCCGCTTCCTTGGCGACGCCCGCCGCCGCCGCCCATGCCGCCGAAAAATTCGTCGAAGATATCGGACATGGTGGAAGCGAAATCGCCGGAGAAGCCGCGCTGGCCGCCCATGCCGCCGTTCTCGAAGGCCGCATGGCCGAAGCGGTCGTAGGCCGCGCGCCGTTCCGCGTCCTTCAGGACGTCGTAGGCTTCGCTGATTTCCTTGAACTTCGCTTCCGCGTCCGAATCGCCGGGATTGCGGTCGGGGTGGAATTTCATCGCGAGCTTGCGGAACGCGCTCTTCAGCGTCTTGTCGTCCGCCTCGCGGGTAACACCCAGAACCTCGTAATAGTCCAGCTTGGCCATTGGCTGTCCATACCTCAACGACGGGGCCGGTAACCGGACCCAGTAAGCAAGCCCCCGGAAGCCGGAGCGATCGGTGCGCGTTCGCCGTCGCGGGCGTCACAACGCAGTAGGCTCACATTCGCGGGGCGCTATCAATTCGAGAAAGCGGCAGGATCACGGTGGAACGTCCGCGTACCGCCGATCCGCAGGCCCGACCGGGGCGGAGAGTTCCGCGCTTCACCTGAGGCCCCCGGAGCGAGAAGTCCGGCCGATATCGGTTCGGCGGATCCTTCCCATTTGCTCATTCGAATATCGGCGCGATTTTCCTGCCGGAGCCATCAGGACCGGCGGCTCGCGCTCCGTAACGCCAATTATGCGAAAGCCGGCGCGCTGCACCGGCTTTCGCGATTTCAATCGGCGACCCGATTACGCCGACTTCTTGTCGTCGTCGACTTCCTCGAAGTCGGCGTCGACCACGTCGTCGGCGGCTTCGCCAGAGGCGCTCTCACCGGCTTCGCCGGCATCCTCGCCCTCGGCCTGCTGCGCCTGGTACATCGCCTCGCCCAGCTTCATGGACGCCTCGGCGAGCTTCTGCGACGCGGCCTTGATGGCCTCGCCGTCCTCGCCCTCGTTGGCGCTCTTCAGCTCGGCAAGTGCTGCCTCGATGGTCGACTTGTCAGCTTCGGAAACCTTGTCGCCATGCTCGGACAGCGTCTTCTCCGTGGAGTGGATCAGCGCTTCCGCCTGGTTCTTGGCCTCGACCAGTTCCTTGCGCTTCTTGTCTTCCTCGGCGTGCGCCTCGGCGTCCTTCACCATCTGCTCGATGTCGGCGTCGGACAGGCCACCGGAGGCCTGGATGCGGATCTGCTGCTCCTTGCCGGTGCCCTTGTCGCGGGCCGACACGTTGACGATGCCGTTGGCGTCGATGTCGAAGGTGACCTCGATCTGCGGCACGCCACGCGGAGCCGGCGGGATGCCGACCAGGTCGAACTGACCGAGCATCTTGTTGTCGGCCGCCATCTCGCGTTCGCCCTGGAAGACGCGGATGGTAACCGCGTTCTGGCTGTCCTCGGCGGTGGAGAAGGTGTTCGACTTCTTCGACGGGATTGTCGTGTTGCGGTCGATCAGGCGGGTGAACACGCCACCCAGCGTCTCGATGCCCAGCGACAGAGGCGTCACGTCGAGCAGCAGCACGTCCTTGACGTCGCCCTGCAGCACGCCGGCCTGAATGGCCGCGCCCATGGCAACGACCTCATCCGGGTTCACGCCCTTGTGCGGCTCCTTGCCGAAGAAGTTCTTCACCACTTCCTGGATCTTGGGCATGCGCGTCATGCCGCCGACGAGGACCACCTCGTCGATCTGGCCGACCGACAGACCCGCGTCCTTCAGCGCCGCCTTGCACGGCGCCATGGTCTTCTGGACCAGATCCTCCACCAGCGCCTCGAACTTGGAGCGGGTGAGCTTCATGGTCAGGTGCTTCGGGCCGGAGGCGTCCGCCGTGATGAAGGGCAGGTTGACCTCGGTCTGCGTCGAGGAGGACAGCTCGATCTTGGCCTTCTCGGCCGCTTCCTTCAGACGCTGCAGGGCGAGCTTGTCGCCCTTGAGATCGATCCCCTGATCCTTCTTGAACTCCGCGGCGAGATAGTCGACGAGGCGCATGTCGAAATCCTCACCGCCGAGGAAGGTGTCGCCGTTCGTCGACTTCACCTCGAAGACACCGTCGCCGATCTCCAGAATGGAGACGTCGAACGTGCCGCCGCCAAGGTCATAGACCGCAATGGTCTTGCCGTCGTTCTTGTCGAGGCCGTAGGCAAGGGCAGCAGCCGTCGGCTCGTTGATGATGCGCAGGACTTCCAGACCGGCGATCTTGCCGGCGTCCTTGGTCGCCTGGCGCTGGGCATCGTTGAAGTAGGCCGGCACGGTGATGACCGCCTGCTCGACCTTCTCGCCCAGATAGCTCTCGGCCGTTTCCTTCATCTTCTGCAGCGTGAAGGCGGAAACCTGCGAGGGGGAGTACTTTTCGCCCGCCGCCTCGACCCAGGCGTCGCCATTACCACCCTTGACGATCGTGTAAGGCACAAGATCCTTGTCCTTGCCGACCGTCGGGTCGTCGTAGCGCCGGCCAATGAGCCGCTTGACTGCGAAAAGCGTGTTGGAGGGGTTCGTCACCGCCTGGCGCTTGGCCGGCTGGCCGACGAGACGCTCGCCGTCATCGGTGAAGGCGACGATGGAGGGCGTGGTGCGCGCGCCTTCCGCGTTCTCGATCACTTTCGGATTCTTGCCGTCCATGACGGCGACGCACGAGTTGGTCGTGCCGAGGTCAATGCCAATGACCTTACCCATAGTCTGTCTCCTTTCGGCAAACCGCCCGGACCCATACGGCATCCGGCAAAGCCGGGGTCAAAACCCGGCCGGTTCCCATCTGACCTGGCCAGCGGACGCGAAGTCGGCCGGCCCTAGACCGTTGTTGATGACCGTTCGAAGCGAACCGGGTATCGATCCCCGGCGAACTCCTGCTGAGCGCTATATAAGAGGCGTTTTGGATGCCTGCAAGGCACGTCGCCGCCTTCGTTGCCCGCCTTTTGGCCGGGCGCGTTTGCGCAGCCTTGCACAGGGCGGGAAGTAAGGCGTCTGTCGAACACGCTGCGCGCCGCCGCAAGGCCCCGAGACTGGACCTCGCCCGCGATGCCCCCTAGCTGTGGAAGAGTTTGCAATACCGCCTGGACCAATGAAAGAGCTTGTCGAGCCATGTCATCCCGTCCCGCATCAGACCGTACCGCCGATCCGTCATCTGGCGCGGGGAAAGGTCCGCCGCCGGGCTTTCGTTATCTTCCCGGTCGGCTCGACCGCTCCGCTCAGGAGGCGCTTCTGGCGGAAATCCGCGCCGTGGTGCGCGCCGCCCCGCTCTTTCAGCCGGTGATGCCGCGCACCGGCAAGCCGCTCAGCGTGAAAATGTCGAACTGCGGGTCACTGGGCTGGGTCGCGGACGAGGCGGGCTATCGCTATCAGTCCGCCCATCCGGTAACGGGCAAGCCATGGCCCGCCATTCCGCAAATGCTGCTCGATCTGTGGGCGGAGATTTCCGGTTTTCCGGCGGAGCCCGAGGCCTGCCTCATCAATTTTTACGAGGAGACGGCCCGCATGGGCCTTCATCGCGACGAGGATGAGGAGGATTTCTCGGCCCCCGTCTTCTCGGTCTCGCTGGGCGACACCTGCCGCTTCCGCGTCGGCGGGCAGGTGCGCAAGGACCCGACATCCTCGTTCAAGCTCGCCTCGGGCGACATCGTGCTGTTGGCAGGCGAGGCGCGAACGGTCTTTCACGGGGTGGACCGGATCTATCCGGGAACCTCGACTCTGCTGAAAGACGGCGGGCGGATCAATCTGACGTTGAGGCGGGTGAGGAAAGTGCCTGTGTAACTATAAAAAAACGATAATTAGCTAAAAAAATCTGGATAATCTTTCTTTAGCATTGAAAAATTAAAATCATAAATAACTAGTATGTCATATATATTTACAGTTAGCCTTCCATATTTTTTCTTTTCTTGGTCCTCAAAATATAGAGACCCATAAATTGCTGCAGACGAATACTCTCTTGGCATTGCTGTTATTTTTAATTCAGTAATTTTGTCGTTCGGTATCCTATGCTCAGGTCCAAAGTCAACTTCAACCCAATGATCGACTAAATTTTCTGGCATAGAAAATATGGATCCATATACGGGAATATTGTTCTCATAGATTTTTTGCAGTAGACGCTTTGCTGCACTAGTATCTATTATTGATATTCCAGAAAAAATGAGAATTGCCACATCAAAATTTATTTTTTCTGGTTTCAATTTTACTGAAAAAATGGTCCTAAGTCATATTTCGAAACATTATTACGCTTTGGAGATAGCTTTCTTATTTTCTCGAATGTCGTTATTAAAAGTAATAATATAATCAAGAATATGATTACATAGCCAGAAAATCCAAAATTTCCCGTAATTCCATTTAATTTAGTTATAGAAGTTACAAATATACTAAAGAGGATAGCAGTTGGTACGACTGTATAGATATTGCTAGCCAGCGCAAAAATGGTATTTAGCTTGATAAGCCCGTCCCAAATTTGCTTCAGCGTCATGCGTGCCCCCCTCCCTCTGCTACCGTCCAACCAAGATTCGATTACGTCAGGAATTAACTAACATACAAGGTTGGCGAGATCTCCGTGTAGTTCCAAGCGGTGCGCTCCCCTACCACCACCCCTCGAATACGATCGCGACCAGCGCCACGGCGATGACCCACATCGCGACAGCACCGAGCCGGTTGCTCCTGGAGCGCGCGCGCGCCCAGGCCTCCATCATGTCGGGCTCGACCTTTACGCCGCGCGTCGTCATCGTATCGATCTCTTCCACGATGCGTTCCGCGCGCTTGGCGAGCATGGGGAGTTCGCCGGCAAGCCGCACAAGCGTCGCGAGGCTCTCGCCCGCATCCTGAATGCGTCCGGCGGGGCCGAGATTGCGCTCGATCCAGGTGCGCACCACCGGTTCCGCCGTCTTCCACATGTCGAGGCCGGGATCGAGCGAGCGGGCCACGCCCTCCACCACCACCATGGTTTTCTGCAGCATGATCAACTGCGGCTGGGTTGTCATGGCGAAAAGCTCGGTCACCTCGAAAAGCTGGGTGAGCAGGCGCGCCATGGAGATATCGGAAGCCTTGTGGCCGTGGATCGGTTCGCCGATGGCGCGGATGGCCTGGGCGAAAACGCCGACATCCTGAGTCTTTGGCACGTAGCCCGCCTCGAAATGCACTTCCGCCACGCGCATGTAGTCGCGGGTGATGAAGCCGAACAGGATTTCCGCCAGGAAGCGGCGCTCCGCCTTGTCGAGCCGGCCGGTGATGCCGAAGTCGACGGCGACGAGGTCGCCCTCCTCGCTGACGAAGAGATTGCCCTGGTGCATGTCGGCATGAAAGAAGCCGTCGCGCAGCGCATGGCGCAGGAAGCTCTGGATGACATTCGCGCCCAGCGCCACCAGATCGTGCCCGTCCTCCGCGATGCCGTCGACGTCGGAGAGCTTGCGGCCGGCGATCCATTCCATCGTCAATACGCCCTTGGACGTGCGCGTCCAGTCGACCTGCGGCACGCGGAAGCCGGGATCGTCGGCCGTGTTTTCCGCCATCTCCGAAAGTGCCGCGGCTTCCAGCCGGAGATCCATCTCCAGCTCCACCGAACGCGCCAGCGTGTCGACCACGGCGAGCGGGCGCAGTCGACGCGAGGGCGCGTGGAAGCGTTCGATGATGTGGGCTGCCAGATAGAAGGATTGCAGGTCGCGGGCAAAACGGCGGGCGACGCCGGGCCTCAGCACCTTCACCGCGACCTTGTGCGTCTCGCCGTCCTCATCCTCGATGAAAGCCGGATGGACCTGGGCGATGGAGGCGGCGGCGACAGGCTCGCCGAAGTCGGTGAAGAGCTGGTCGATCGGGGCGCCCAGCGCGTCTTCGACCATGCGAACCGCCTCGTCGCGCGGGAAGGCTTCAAGCCGGTCCTGCAGCAGCGAAAGCTCGGTGGCGACCTCGCGCCCGACCACGTCCGGCCGTGTCGCAAGGAACTGGCCCATCTTCACGTAGGAGGGGCCCAGCCGGTTGAAAGCGACGGAAATGCGTGCGCCCGCATCCGCCCGGCGCGCGGACTTGCGCTCGATCAGACGGATGAGGCGCAGGGCGAGGCGGGGGCCCGGTGGCAGGTCGGGCAGTTCCACCAGCCCGAACACGCCCTCGCGCGCCATCACGTAGCCCGCATGCAGAAGGCGGACGAGATTGATCACCGTCGACAGCATCTAGATCTTCCAGCCGGAGTGGATCGCGGCGATGCCGCCCGTCAGATTGCGGTAATCGACGCGCGAAAAGCCCGCCTTTTCGATCATGTGCGCGAAGCGCGCCTGGTTGGGGAACTTGCGGATCGATTCTACCAGATACTGGTAGCTGTCGCCGTCGCCCGTCACCGCCTGTCCCATGCGCGGGATTACGTTGAAGGAATAAAGGTCGTAGATCCTGTCGAGCACCGGAACGTCGACCTGCGTGAACTCCAGACACATGAATCGGCCGCCGCGCTTCAAGACGCGGAAGGCCTCGTCAAGCGCGACCTGGATGCGCGGGACGTTGCGGATGCCGAAGGCGATCGTGTAGGCGTCGAAATGATTGTCGGGGAAGGGCAGGCTCTCGGCGTTGCCCTGCGCGAAGCGGATATCGTGGGCATGCCCGCGCATCGCCGCACGGTCGCGGCCCACCGTCAGCATCGAATTGTTGATGTCGCACACCGTCGCCTCAAGGCGCTCACCGCTTTCCACGACACGCGTCGCGATATCGCCGGTGCCGCCGGCCACATCGAGCAGGCGCCAGGTGCGGCGCGATTTCCTTGGCGGGGCGAGCCAGGAAACCATGGCGTCCTTCCAAAGACGGTGCAAGCCGCCCGACATCAGGTCGTTCATCAGGTCGTAGCGGCTCGCCACCTGATGGAAGACGTGGTCGACCATGCCCTGTTTTTCACCGAGCGCAACCGTGCGGAAGCCGAAGCTCGCCTGTTCCGCCGTGCGTGCGCCGCTGCTGCCGTCGCCTGCCATGTGAAGAACTCCTTATTCGGTGCCCGGCTCTTATAGAGGCTTCCCCGCCCTTCGTCCGACCCATTTTTACGGTGCCGCTTCGCCCGCTCTTGGATATAGGCCGCAGCGCAGCATATCTATGGCAGGTAACGCGGCTTTGTGCCGGCGGGCATGAAACGCCACGGCCCGGCCTGGACAGCGCCGTTCGATTCCATCGCCTTTTAAGCCAAAGCGGCTCAAGGAGAAACCATGCCCGAACTGCCCGAGGTCGAAACCGTGTGCCGCGGCCTCGCTCCGGTCATGGAAGGGGCGCGAATCACCCGGGTCGAGCAGCGGCGCGCGGACCTGAGGTTTCCCTTCCCCACCGATTTCGTGGCGAGGCTCGAGGGCCAGCGCATCGAGGCGCTTGGCCGACGCGCGAAATATCTGCTGGCCGACCTGTCTTCCGGCGACGTGCTGGTCATGCATCTGGGCATGTCCGGGTCGTTCAGGATCGCGGAGGCCCCGAGCGTCAGCATCGCTGCACAAGAGGCGCCGGGCGCCTTCCATCATCCCCGCTCCAAGAACGAACGCCACGATCACGTGGTGCTGCATCTGGAGCCCGCCGACGGTGTGCCGGCGCGCATCATCTACAACGACCCGCGCCGCTTCGGCTTCATGACGCTCGTCGCGCGAGCGGGGCTGGAGAGCCATCCCTTTTTCGCGCATCTGGGGCTGGAGCCGCTGGGTAACGAGCTGGACGCTTCCTGGCTGGCGAAGGCCTTCGCTGGGCGTACGACGCCGCTCAAGGCCGCCCTTCTCGACCAGAAGGTCATTGCCGGGCTCGGCAATATATATGTGTGCGAGGCGCTGTGGCGGTCGCGGCTTTCGCCGATGCGCGCGGCGGGGACGCTGGTCACGAAAGCCGGCCGGCCTTCGGCCGCGGCCGGGCGTCTGGCCGAGGCGATCCGCTCGGTACTGGCCGAGGCGGTCGCGGCGGGTGGCTCCACCTTGCGCGATCATATGAAGACCGATGGCTCACTCGGCTATTTCCAGCACTCCTTCGCCGCCTATGACCGCGAGGGTACCTCCTGTCGCCACCCGGGTTGCCGGGGCTCCATCGCCCGTATCGTGCAGTCGGGGCGCTCGACTTTCTATTGTGGGGTCTGTCAGCGCTGAGCCGGGGAACCGTTCCGCCGGGCGGGGGGCGGCTCTAGGCCGCACCGTCTGCCCCGTTTGGCATGCCGCGAGATGCCCTTGTGCCTTGCGATGTGCCGACTATACCGTGGCTCGTCGTCTCGAAGCCAGAAATCCCCTTCGTCATTTTCGCGGATCATGTGCATCCGCCAAACGCTCAAGAGCGGTGACGCAGCCTCGCGCAGAGAGCGCGTTTCGCGCGTGGCGGCGCGCATAAGCCCTGTTGCACCACGCAGCGCCAGCCGATACGCCTTTTGTCTGGAAGCTGGAAGCGACACTTCCGGCCTCAACAAGCCTCGAGGCCCCGCGACGATCCCGTCGCACGGGATCTCGCCTGCCCTTTCGGAGGAATCATGGCCTACGAGAATATTCGGGTGGAGACGCGCGGCCGGGTCGGTCTGATCACGCTCGATCGCCCATCCGCGCTCAACGCTCTCTCCAACGCTCTCTTTGAAGAACTCAACCGCGCCCTCGATACGTTTGAGGCGGATGACAAGATCGGCTGCATCGTGCTGACCGGGTCGGAAAAGGCGTTTGCCGCCGGCGCGGACATCAAGGAAATGTCGGAGTTCGATTTCGCCGAAGCCTACAAGCGCGACCACATCACGCCCTGGGAACGGGTGACGCGCGTGCGCAAGCCGGTCATCGCCGCGGTCTCGGGCTACGCGCTGGGCGGCGGCTGCGAGCTGGCCATGATGTGCGACTTCATCATCGCGGGCGACAACGCCAAGTTCGGCCAGCCGGAAGTGACGCTCGGCGTGGTGCCCGGTGCCGGCGGCACCCAGCGGCTCACCCGCTTCGTCGGCAAGTCCAAGGCGATGGAAATGTGCCTGAGCGGCCGTTTCATGGATGCGGAGGAGGCCGAACGTGCCGGTCTCGTCAGCCGCATCGTGCCGGCTGCGGACCTCGTCGAGGAGGCCGTCAACGTCGCGCACAAGATCGCGGAAATGTCCCTGCCTATAGTCATGATGATCAAGGAAAGCGTCAACCGCGCCTATGAAACGACGCTTGCGGAGGGCACGCGTTTCGAGCGGCGGATGTTCCACGCCTCCTTTGCCACAGAGGACCAGAATGAGGGAATGCGCGCCTTCATCGAGAAGCGGTCGCCCCAGTTCAAGAACAAGTGAGGCCAACAAGGAGCGGGTGCGGTTCACAAGACCGGCCGCAGAGCACGTTTGGGCCGGATTGATTCAGTCTGATCGAAAAGAATATGCTCAAATAATTGATCTGGAACGGCTTTTTGTTGTTCAGACGGTTTCGTCTGAACGGAAAGCGCTCTAGGTCGTTGACCTCAAGGCCGTGCCGCACTATAAGCCCGATCCAATCGGTGGCGGTCTTCCGCCGCCGGTTTCGTTTGTGCCGGGCGCAGTGCATGATGCGGCTTTCGATCTCGTTATGCGTGGATCGCTTCCGGCACTTCGAAACCGCATTTCGACAGTTTCACTCATTGGACCAGGATTGAGCCTATGGCCAACACTCCTTCGGCCAAGAAGGCGGCCCGCAAGATTGCCCGCCGCACGGCCGTCAACCAGGCACGCCGCAGCCGCATGCGGACTTTCATCCGCCGCGTCGAGGAAGCCATTACCTCTGGCGACAAGACCGCCGCGTCGGAAGCCCTGAAGGCCGCCCAGTCGGTCATCATGGCCAACGTCACCCGGGGCGTGCTGCACGCCAATACCGGTGCGCGCAAGGTCTCCCGTCTGAACAAGCGGGTTAAGGCGATCGCCTGATCGTTTTCCTGGTCCTGCGCAGAGAACCGTGGCGTTGATGCGTCCGTCGGCCCCATCGGGGCCGACAGGCTGGTCTTCGTGGCGCGCAGTGCGTGTGGATTTCGGATCTGGCTGGACCGGAGTCGCGGAGCGCTGTTTCCTGTAAGCGGCGTCTCCCGCTTCGGGAAAGCGGTGCTCGTGGCAATGAAGGCCATGCGCCTTCGCCCGCGATCGGCTTCGCGCACACCGTTTCTTCCCCCAAATGTCTTGTGCTTCCGATGGACGGTCGCAGCCCCTCATGTGTGTCATGAAGGGTCTTTGCGTGTGCGTTATTGGAGGTTGAGGCGTGGCTCGGGGGACCGCGATAGTGAACGCGAAAGGCGCATGGGCCGGTGCCGTCATCGGGACGCTGCGTGTGACCCCATCATGATGTCCATGGGGCTGCCGTGGGCGGTCCCGTGTCAGGCCTGACCGGATCTAGCGCGATCCTCGCGACGACGTTAACGATATCGTCAAAATTGACGGTTTTTGCGAGGTCGCGCCTTCATTTCTCACCCTGCGGGATGATCTCGCTGATGCCCGGCTCTATGCCGGGTTTTCTTTTAGTCGGCAAATTGGACAGGGCTTGCGGATCGTAAAAAGAGGCACCTGTACGGCTCTTTCGGCGGCTATCAGGATGACAAGAAAAATGACATGAATACAGATACTTACTGATATGTTGCGAGTCCGGCGGAGGTGGCGTGGTCGATTCCGTGTGAGTCAAGATCGCGTGTCGAAAAAAAAATCGCGCGCAATGTTCGCGCGTCCTCAGGTCGCAGTGGTTCTCGAAATCCGTTGAGTCCACAAGCCTTATCGAAATGCCCTCGTCATCGCTCGACGCAGCTGACCCCGCGTCGTCAAGCTGGCCTTGCCGAATAGTGGAATCCACGTGGTTGCCCACATCCGGCAAGCTGGTTATGTTCAATTTAACCGGGGCGCGGCACCTCGTGTTAATCTAAAAAAGAAGGTTTAGGGGGCTCTGGTGCGAGCAATGGGACTGTATTGCCTAAATAATAATCTTAACTGTTCCCAGGACACCGGCGGCGCTGACTCTTCCTCAGAAGACGGCTCGACAGAACGACCTTTGGAGCTTATGTCTTCGCCCGTCCTGGCTGGCCCGCGCGCCGGCGTCCGATCCGAATAAACCTTTAACTGACCAGAAATCATGTAGCCGGCTCCGGCCTGCTGCAAGGGGGCTCTATGTCTAATTCAACGGCCGGCGCTTACGCTGGCGACGCTTCGGCGGCGCAGACGTACAAAGCGTTGGAAGAGGATGCGACCGCCACGCTGGTCGATGTCCGGACCCAGGCAGAATGGAACTACGTGGGTATCCCGGACCTCTCGCCGCTGGGGCGCGACGCTCTCTTCGTTGAGTGGCAGACCTATCCGACCGGAGCCGCCAACCCCGACTTTGTCGCCACGCTCACCGGGCTTGTGGAAGAGCGCGGCGCGACGAAGGACGGGCCTATCTACTTTCTGTGCCGCTCGGGCGTGCGTAGCCGCGCTGCGGCCATTGCGATGACTGCGGCGGGCTTCGGTGCCTGTTACAACGTGATCGGCGGCTTTGAAGGCTCGCCCGACACGGACCGGCATCGCGGTTCTCTCGAGGGATGGAAATACGAAGGACTGCCTTGGCGGCAATCCTGATCTGAAAAGGCCGTATCCGCCAGGTGCTGGTTCTTCGTGACCGGCAGACCGGCCCGGACGACGGCATGTTCATACGTTTTTGAGAGGTAAGGCGGCTTAGGCGTATTGCGTATTTTGGGGCGGTAATGACCGTCCGTGTCGGAGCCCGACCGAAGAGGCCGGGGAAACCGACAGGAAGACAAGCGTTGGCGGGGCATCGAAAGAGATGCGAACGACCGGCGCAAGAACGAGGCCGCGCATGAAACGCGGCTTGTTTACAGGAGGTGCGCGGGCGCGGCGGCCCGCCCCATCGACAGATTGGAGATGCAGGCATGGACGTTTCAGGAGTGCCGGGACCGGAACAATGGAGCCGCGTGAAAAAGCGGCTCCGGGCGGAGCTCGGTGAGGACGTGTTTTCGAGTTGGTTCGCGCGGGTCGACCTCGAAAGCCGCGGGGCCGACGGAACCGTCTGTTTGTCGGTGCCCACCCGTTTCCTGAAGCAGTGGATCCAGTCGCACTATCGCGACCGTTTGATCAACCTGTGGCAGAGCGAATGCGGCGACATCAACCGCATCGAGCTGACGGTTCGCGGTGCGATCCGGGCGCGGCCCTCCGTCGTTGCCCAGGCCGCCAGTCAGGGCGGCGTGGCCACCGCCGGATCGCTCAAGTCGTCGGTCGGCGATACGCGCTCCATGTCGGTACCCGACATGATGCAGTCGCGCCCGGCCACCGTCAGCGCGTTCCGTCCGGTCGAATCGGGCAGTCAGTCCATGGCCGCGGCCGATGTACTGGAAGGTGCGGCGCTCGATCCGAAATATACGTTCTCAACCTTCGTTGAAGGCCGCTCGAATGCGCTGGCGCTCGCGGCTGCCCGTCAGATCGCGGGAAATGGTCCGGTCACCTACAATCCGCTCTACCTCCATGCCAGCGTCGGTCTCGGCAAGACCCACCTCCTGCACGCCATCGCGGCGGAAGCGCGCCACGGTGGCCGCAAGGTGCTGTATCTGACCGCCGAGCATTTCATGTACCGCTTCGTGGCGGCGCTGAAGTCGCAGTCCGCTCTGGCCTTCAAGGACACGCTGCGCGGTATCGACCTGCTGCTCATCGACGATATGCAGTTTCTGCACGGCAAGCAGGTGCAGCAGGAATTCTGCCACACGCTGAACTCGCTCATCGACGGCGCCCGCCAGGTGGTGGTCGCCGCCGATCGTGCGCCGGGCGAACTGGAGACGCTTGACGACCGCGTCCGCTCGCGGCTTGCCGGTGGTCTCGTCGTCGGCATCCAGACGCCGGATTACGAGTTGCGCCGGGCGATCCTCGCCAACCGTACGCGTCAGGTGGCTGCGGCCCATCCCAATTTCGCCATGCCTGACGGTGTGCTCGACTATGTGGCCTCCAACGTCACCGCCAACGGGCGCGACCTTGAAGGGGCGCTGAACCGGCTGGTCGCCCACAATCAGCTCACCAACCAGCCGATCACGCCGGAAATGGCCGAGCTGACGCTGCGCGATCTGGTGCGCACGCACGAGCCGCGCCGAGTCAAGATCGAGGACATCCAGCGCGTCGTTTCCAAGCACTACAACGTGTCGAAGCCCGATCTGCTGTCGGCGCGGCGCACGCGCACCATCGTCCGGCCGCGCCAGATCGCGATGTATCTGGCCAAGATGCTGACGCCGCGCTCTCTGCCCGAGATCGGACGCCGCTTCGGCAACCGCGACCACACAACCGTGCTGCATGCCGTGCGCAAGATCGAGGAACTGGTTAAGAACGATCCCGCGCTCGCCCAGGAGATCGAACTCCTGAAGCGGATGCTGGACAGCTGATAGCGTCAATCGAAACGGCCTCTTACGTTCGTTTCCTTCAAAATGCGGCTCTGTCCCGGCGGACGGGGTCGCATTTTTGCAAGGTGGAGAGGCTCTGCCGGCGGTTTGCCTTCGCGACGCAATCAACAGATCGCCCACAGGCTTTCTGCCCCCTTGCATTCGGCACGCAATCCGGGCAGTTTCGTATCCCCCCGGCTCACGAGAAGCCTTGATGTTTCCGGGCCTTCGCGGACCTGTTCCGCAGCCCGGCCAATGACGGACCGACTTTCATGAAAGCGACCCTCGAGCGGACAGATCTTCTGAAGTCCCTGACCCATGTCCACCGGGTTGTCGAGCGCCGCAACACGATTCCCATCCTGTCGAACGTGCTTATCCGCGCCGACGGCGGCGAGTTGCGGCTGAAGGCGACCGACCTAGACCTCGAAATCTCGGAAACCGTGCCGGCGCTGGTCGAGGCCCCCGGCGCGACCACTGTGCCCGCGCACATGCTTTACGAAATCGTGCGCAAGTTGCCCGAGGGCTCGCAGGTGGTGATGGAAACCTCATCCGACCAGGCAACGCTGGAAATCCGGGCCGGGCGCTCGCGCTTTGCGCTGCAGATGCTGCCTGAATCCGACTTTCCCGATCTCACCGCAGGCGATTTCAGCCATTCCTTCGAGGTTGCGGCGGCAGACTTCCGCAAGCTGATCGATCGCACGCAGTTCGCCATTTCCACCGAGGAGACGCGCTACTACCTGAACGGCATCTACTTCCACACGGTGGAGAGCCCGAACGGCGCGCGTTTTCGCGCGGTCGCGACCGACGGTCACCGTCTCGCCCAGGCCGAGGTCGCCGCGCCCGGCGGTGCCGTCGGCATGCCCGGCATCATCGTTCCGCGCAAGACGGTCGGTGAAATCCAGAAGCTGCTGGACGAGCCGGAGGCCAACGTAGCGATCGAGCTGTCGGAGACCAAGATCCGTCTCACGACTGGCCCGGTGGTGCTCACCTCCAAGCTCATCGACGGCACTTTCCCCGACTATGGACGTGTCATCCCGCAGGGAAACGACAAGGAATTGCAGGTCGAGCGCGCCGAGTTCGAGAAGGCGGTCGACCGCGTGTCCACCATCTCCTCCGAGCGTGGCCGTGCGGTGAAGCTCGCCATGAGCGAAGGCCGCATGGTGCTGACCGTGAACAACCCGGATTCGGGCTCCGCAACGGAAGAACTGGTGGTGGACTACGACGCCGAGCCGATCGAGATCGGCTTCAACTCGCGCTACCTGCTCGATATCGCCAATCAGCTTACCAGCGAAACCGCGATTTTCCGTCTGGCAGATGCCGGCTCGCCGACGCTGGTACAGAATTCCGGCGCGGACGACACGCTTTATGTGCTGATGCCGATGCGGGTCTAGCGGCGGGATCATCCGTTTCGATCCCGCTTTCGATCACAACAGGCAACTCCCCCGGCATGCTCCGGGGGAGGCGGTCTTTTCGGCATGTGCTGAAGGCAACTGAGCGGGTGACGCCGGGGGCGCTCTTGCCCATTATCGGCGCCATGCAGCGAATCGGTTCCATGACCTTCGGCCCGGCCCCCATCCACATCGCGAGGCCATGCCCGTGATGCCCACTTCCGTTCGCCTGACCCGCCTGACCCTCACCGATTTTCGCAACTACGCTTCCGCCTCGATGGAGATCGACGCGCGACTGGTGGCGCTGACTGGCGACAACGGTGCGGGAAAGACCAATCTGCTGGAAGCCATTTCGCTGCTGACCCCCGGCCGGGGGCTGCGCCGCGCCGCGTTTGCGGACATCGTGCAAAAGGCGCGCCGGGACAATTCCCACCCCGACGGGTGGAGCGTGGCGGCTGTTTTGGAAAATTCTGACGGTGAGACGCGGCTGGGAACCGGATTTTCGTTCGCGGCGGCGTCCAGGCGCATCCGTATCGATGCAACGGATGCCCGTGCGGCCGAGGAGCTGTCACAATATGTGCGTGTTCTCTGGCTGGTCCCGGCGATGGACGGGCTCTTTACCGGCCCTGCCGGGGATCGCCGCCGCTTCCTCGACCGTCTCGTCCTGGCTGTGGACCCTGGCCATGGACGTCGTGTCGCCGATTTCGAAAAGGCGATGCGCAGTCGCAACAGGCTTTTGGAAACCGGCGGCGAGGCGGCGTGGCTCGATGCGGTGGAGGCGCAGATCGCTTCGCTCGGTGTCGCCATGGCCCTCGCCCGACGCGAAGCGGTGACCTTGCTTTCGGGGCTTATTGGCGAACATGCGGGCGGGGATGCCTTTCCGCGCGCGGCCCTCGCCCTCGAAGGCCCTTTCGAGGAACTTGCGGCGCTTACGCCTGCTGTGGATCTGGAGGATGCCTTCGCCGATCAGATGGCGCGCGGACGGCCGCGCGACCGGGCTGCCGGGCGCACGCTCGATGGTCCGCACCGAACCGACCTCGCCGTCACGCATGTCGCCAAGGGCATGCCAGCGGGGCTCGCCTCAACGGGTGAACAGAAGGCGTTGTTGATCGGTCTGGTGCTCGCCCACGCGGAACTGACCGCCCGGGTGTCCGGCATGACACCCGTCCTGCTGCTCGACGAAGTCGCGGCACACCTCGATCCGTCCCGCCGTGCGGCACTGTTCGCCCGGCTCGATGCGCTGGGCGGTCAGGTCTTCATGACGGGAACGGACAAGGCCCTGTTCGAAGCACTGCCCGACGATGCCCAGCGCTTCACGGTGAGCGAGGGAACGGTGCAGGGGATCGATTGAAGAAATTGGGCTCGGGGGCGCCTTTGCCTCAGGCGGCAGCGCGCGCGGGAGCGGCGATCTGCTGCTGGCGGTGCTCGCGGTGGCGGCGACGTTCTTCAGGGGAGATGTAGACCAGCGCGTGGTGCTCGGCGCAGTAGGAAACGCCCGGCTCGACACGGTTCTTGCACGGAAAGACGTAGTTGCCACCCGTTCCTTCGGCCCACTTGCACTGGCCGGTACGGGGAAGTCTGGGATCGTTCATTGTTCTTGCCTTCCTTGTCCCGGCATCATCCGCGCCGGGTGCGTCTGTCGTAAATGGGCCCCGCCAACGGTCACCATCATCGATAGCGGGACGCAAGGAGCGGTGCTCCGGAGCGGTCCGCGTTTCGATGAACGTGGATCACTCTCAATTGCGCACGCAGCGCGCGGACCCTTCGCTCGGATCCTGTCATGTCCGAGCGAAACTACCTTCAAGACCACGGAAAACGGAGCGCCTGTTCGCAGCGCTCCGTTTTCTCAGTGGTGCTGTCATGACTTCTGAACCGTCTGGCAAAGTGCCAAGAACGCTTTGCCATGCCGTCAGACCTGTGGATGCGCCAGGAACCTGATGGCATCGGCGTCAACGAGACGCGCTTTCCGGGGCTTCCATCGTCGATCAGGCTCTGCCTCCCGCCGACCGGAATTCCGGATCCGGTTCACCTGAAGCGAGCATACGCGGCCCGAAGTTGTGACACAATTGCAGCTTGCACATACGGGCCATGCGGTTGCCGCAAGGGTAAATGGGGTTTGAACTGCCCGTGTCAATCGGGGGCGGATTCATCCTTTTCGCGCCGCAAGTTGGTAACGACCCGTCGGTTTTGTGCCGTACATTCGATTTCGGAACATGCGCGCACCGGGCGTTGACGCGCATACCCTTTGGCCCACAGGCGTGTGGCGGGCACACCCTGAGCGACCAGATAGGACATCACCGCTTCCGCCCGCTTGGCGGAAAGGGTCTGGTTGGCGGCTGCATTTCCTGGATCGTCCGCATGGCCCTGAAGCTTGGCGTACCACTCCGGATGGGCTCGCAGCCAGACCGCTTGCTTGTCGAGCGTGCGTTTGGCGGTCGTGTCCAGATCCGCCGCCCCCCCGGCGAAGTAGGTCCGCCGGCCGACATTCATGATGAAGTCCTGCTTCGAGCCCGGCGCCACCTGCGCAAAGCCATCGGCAGGTGCGTTGGTCGTATCCGGCGTGTCGCCGCCGCCCGTCAACGGCCCCCCAGCGCACCCCGCACCAAGCCCAGCCAGTACGCCCGCCGTAATCCATGCCGCCACCAGACGACCGCTGCCCTTCGCCACTGCGTTCAGCCCCCCCTTGCCCCTTGCGAACGTCGTCAGCCTTCCTTGGCGGCCGCGATATGTTCCAGCACCAGCACGCGGGTTCCGATCGGGCAGCGCTGATAAAGATCGATGACGTCCTCGGGGAACATCCGCACGCAGCCTGAGGACACATCATTGCCGATGCTCCACGGCTCCAGTGTGCCGTGCAGCCGGTAGCCGAGATCGCGGCCGTCGCGATAAAGATACAGCGCACGTGGTCCCAGCGGATTGTTCGGCGCGCCACCCTTGACGAGTTTCGGCAGGTTCGGCTTGCGCTCCAGCATTTCCGGTGGCGGCACCCAGCGCGGCCACAGCGCCTTGCGGTCGACGCGGGCGTGGCCAAACCACTGGAAGCCCTCCTTGCCGACGCCCACGCCGTAACGCAGCGCCATGTTGTTCTCCCAGATCCAGTAGAGAAAGTGGTGCTTGGTATCGACCACCACGGTTCCCGGCGGCTCGCTGGAGAAATACTTCACCATCTGTCGTCGCCACTGCGGCTTGATGGTGCCGAAATTGGTGCGACGGTACTGGAAACCCTCATCTTCCGCGGTGCCGGAGAACCAGACGGCGGCGGAGGCGGGGCTGCGCGACTGTAAGGAGCTAAAGCTGAAGCCAATTGCCCCCCAAACATGCGGCGGCCCCACAGAAGAGGGTGCGTCGGTTCATAGCTATATTTCTTTCGAAAGGTGATGATTACTTTAATCATAAAGCAAGAAAGTATAATTTATCAATATTTACATTTTAATTTCAAAAATATATTTCACATTTTATTCGAGATTTGCACCTTTGTCTACTATCGAACGCACAAATAATTTCTGTATATACTCGCTCATATCTCTTGTATATACACTCTTCAATAATTTATCGTTATTTATACTAAAAATAGATATTCTATATTCATTTTCAACTTGAAAAATATCTTGTTTAATAAATATTATATCTTTCATATGCATTTCTACATCATTGCCACTTGAGTTGACATTTGAATTCTCACTTCTAATCACCTTTTCTCTCGAACAATACCTAACTTCTCCATTATATATATTAGTGTCATCTTTATTCATAGAATACTTTATTTCTTCGAAGGCTTTAATTAGATAATCTAGATCCAAAACAATAAAAGATTTGTAATTAGGGTTTGCACAATACGATCTTGTTCCATTTCGAATATTCATGTGCGTGTCTCGATTGTATCCGCCAACTGAGGTGCAGTATACGTGCGCATCTATTGAAAATCCTTGTGTGAAGAATGGCCTATCGCCTGATAGGCCTACATTCGAGAAATTAAAGGAACCAAATCGACCGGAACGGATAAGCGAATTTCCAGCCAGGCCAATTTCTCCCATCCCTTCTCCTCGATCTGCCATTAGTCCTCCACCAGCTTCAGAACTTCTATATTCTGACAATGAGCCGATCTTGAAATTACCAGAGAGAATATGTTGTCTGGCGTCAGGTGTGCAATATTTCGTTATAAGCATTTCAAATAAATCTCCAAGTTATATTATTTATCCTCTACTACGTAGGTGGCAGGAACATTGAGAGTCCGGACGATTTCCCCACCCACGTCTGCCAGGGCCTCCGGCGTGTCGAGATCGAGCCGGGCGGCTTCGCCAACCTCCACTTCCACCACGGATTGCGCGTTTGTGCCGATCAGGTGGCGGGCGCCGACATCGCCCTGGATCGTCATGAGATCGGCGAAATAGCGTTTCGACCAGAGAACGGGATTGCCCTGCTTGCCGGCAACCGTCGGTACGACGATGAGGGCGCCGGCCGGCGGATCGTAGGCATCGATCAGACGGGTGATGATCTCCGGTGAAACCTGCGGCATGTCGGCGAGCATGACGAGTGCTGCGTCGATCTCCCCGGGCAGCGCCGCGATACCGGCCTTGAGCGAGGTGGAAAGGCCTTCGGCGTAATCCTGATTGTGGACGATGGCGACGTCGAGCCCCGAGAGCGCCGCGCCGACCTTGTCCGCCATGTGCCCGGTGACGACCGTTACCGAGGCCGGATCCGCATCGAGCGCATGGCGCGCGGCGATGCGCACAAGCGGTTCACCGTCGATCGTGGCGAGGAGCTTGTTCGGCCCGCCCATGCGAGTGGATCGACCGGCGGCCAGCACAAGAATGGCGACACGCGGCGCTGCGGCCCCGGAAATATCCGGCTGCGGGGCCCGGCGCGGTTGCGGACGCGAGACGATCTCCATCAACAACCCGCCGACACCGAGACCGGTCAGATCGTCTGCCGTAACGGCGAGGCCGGCAAGCGTACGTCTCAGCACCCAGTCGAAACCGTTTTCGCTGGGGCTGCGCGCGCATCCCGGTGCGCCGATTACCGGAATGTCGCCGAGGCGCGCCATTACCAGCAAATTGCCGGGATCGACCGGCATGCCAAAATGCTCCACCCGGCCACCGGCCGCCTCGATCGCGCGCGGCACCACATCGCCGAGATCGACATTTGCCGAGGCGCCGAAAACGATGACAAGCTCTGCGCCCTCGGCGCGCACCTTGCGCAGGGCTTCGGCGAGAACCCCGGCCTCATGCGGAATGCGGATATCGGCGATGATCTTCGCCCCCGCAGGCCTCAACCTCTCGCGCGTGACGGCCACCGTCTTGTCGATGGTCCGCTCCTTCAGCGATGCCAGCCGGGTCGAGATGAGCGCGACTTTCATCGCCCGGTAGGGCGCAAGGCGCAGAAGGCCTTCCTGTCCATGCGCGGAGGCCGTGGCCACCAGATCGCCGGCAACGGCATAGGGGATGATCTTGACCGTCGCCACCATGCGGCCGGCTTCCACCGGCGCATATTCTCCCAAAGTGGCAAGCGTGATGGCGGGATCGATGCGGTTGAGCCGGTCGATGCCCGCACGGTCGACGACGAGTACACCTGCGGCATCAGCGAAGATGTTGGCGCGGCCGGTGAAAGCGCGCTCCACCGTCACGCCGGGTCCGGCGACACCCTCGGCGATGAGGGCCGCGGCCCGGTCTTCCTTGACGTCCGTCTCCGCCAGCCGCGCGACGGTGATTTCCCCGACACCAGCTTCGCTGAGCGCGGCGATATGGGCAGCGGTAAGTTCTGTGCCCTTCTTCAGGACGAGCCCGGGTATTTTCAGCGAATGGGCGAGGGTCGCCCCTTCGCATTCTGCCAGCGGCAGGGTGGCGAAGATCACGCCATTGCCTCGCGGACGGGCGCCGGCACACTGGCGCGCGCGCCCTTGCGCAATTCTTCGATGATCTGGGCCATCACGGCGACTGCGATTTCCGCAGGGCTCGCGGCTCCGATATTCACGCCGATGGGCGCCTTGATGCGGGCGAGATCCGCCTCGCTCGCGCCGGCTTTCGTCAGCCGCTCGACACGGGACGCGTGCGTCTTGCGGCTGCCCAGCGCGCCGACATAGAAACAGCCGGAGGAGAGCGCCTTGATCAGCGGATAATCGTCGATCTTTGGATCGTGGGTGAGCGCGGCGAGGGCGGTGTAGCGGTCGAGCGAGACCTTTCGGGGGATCACGTCTTCGGGCCATTCCGCATGAAGCGGCACATCGGGAAACCGTTCGGGGCTCGCGAAAGCCGTGCGCGGGTCGATGATTTCCATGTCGAAGCCGGCGATTGCCGCGATGGGCGTCAGTGCCTGCGAGATGTGTACCGCGCCGATCACGACGAGCCGGGGCGGCGGCACGCTGACATTGAGAAACACCTGACCGTCCGCCTCGTCGCTTACCATGCCGGACTTGCCGGAGCGAAACCGGGCGGCGAATTCCTCCGCCAGTGGATCGGCAGACGTATCATCGGTTTCCAGTACGAGGCGTTGGGCGCCGGTGGCTATTTCGCTCACCAGGATGCAGCCGCGCCGGGCGGCGCGTTCCCTGTTGAGTTGCTTCAGGAGCGCAAGATCCATGGCGTCAGCTCCGGTGCGAGGGAAAGATCGGGACGGATCATCAGTCGACCTTCTCTACATAGACGCGGATACGCCCGCCGCAGGAAAGTCCGACCTTCCAGGCCGTCTCGTCGGCGACGCCGAATTCCAGCATGCGCGGCTTTCCGTTCTCCAGAACGTCGAGCGCCTCGCCGACGACGGCGCCCTCGACGCAACCGCCCGAAACGGAGCCCTCGAAATTGCCCTCGCCGTCGATGACGAGATGGCTGCCCACGGGACGCGGAGCCGAGCCCCAAGTCTCCATGACGGTCGCAAGCGCCACGTCGCGCCCGGCCGCGCGCCAGCCCTCGGCGACGGCGAGCACGTCGAGCGTGTCGGGAACCGTTTCAAGAGCCTGATGATTGGCCGACTGATAATGGGTGGAACTGGTCATCTGGGCATTCTCCCCGCGCCGTTTCCCGCTGTCCTTGAGCGCAAGCATATAGGATCGGCCGCAACGGGAGGAAGGGGGATGTTGGGCAAGTCTCGTCCCGAAGCGAAAAAGGCGCCCGGATCCCTCCGGACGCCTGTCGTGATCTTGAATGAGGGTCGGCCTTATTCGGCCGCAGCCTTGTGCCCGCTGGGTGCGGCATCGCGCACGGCGGCGTCGACGTGGTCCTCGAACTGCGCGAAGTTGTCGATGAACATCTGTACGAGTTTCTTCGCCTGTGTGTCGAAGGCGTCCTTGTCGTCCCAGGTGGAGCGCGGGTCGAGGATCGAGCTGTCGACGCCCGGTACCTCCACCGGCACTTCGAAGCCGAAATTCGGATCGGTCCGGAACTCCACGTTCCGCAACGACCCGTCAAGGGCGGACGACAGCAGCGTGCGCGTCGCCTTGATCGGCATGCGGGAGCCGGTGCCGTAGGCGCCGCCGGTCCAGCCGGTGTTCACCAGCCAGCAGTCGACGCCGTATCGGGCGATGAGATCACGCAGCAGGTTGCCGTATTCGGAGGGATGACGCGGCAGGAAGGGCGCGCCGAAACAGGTGGAGAACGTTGCCTGCGGCTCGGTCACGCCGCGCTCGGTGCCCGCCACCTTGGCAGTATAGCCGGACAGGAACGTGTACATCGCCTGGGCAGGCGTCAGCTTGGCGATCGGCGGCATCACGCCGAAGGCATCCGCCGTCAGCATGATGATGTTCTTCGGTTGCGGCGCCAGCCCGGTCGGGCAGGCGTTCGGGATATAGTGGATCGGGTAGGCGCAGCGGGTGTTCTCGGTCTTGGTGCTGTCGGAGAAATCCGGTAGCCGCGTCTCCGGATCGATCACGACGTTTTCCAGGATCGTCCCGAAACGTCCGGTGGTGGCGTAGATCTCCGGCTCCGCTTCCGCCGACAGGTTGATCGTCTTGGCGTAGCAGCCGCCCTCGAAGTTGAAGACGCCGGTTTCCGACCAGCCGTGCTCGTCGTCGCCGATCAGTGTGCGGGTGGGATCGGCGGAGAGCGTCGTCTTGCCGGTGCCCGACAGGCCAAAGAAGATCGCCGTGTCGTTCGCGTCACCGACATTGGCCGAGCAGTGCATCGGCATGACGCCCTTGGGCGGCAGCAGGAAGTTGAGGATCGTGAAGACCGACTTCTTGATCTCGCCGGCATATTCCGTCCCGCCGATCAGGATCACCTTTTTTGAGAAATTGCAGGCGATGATCGTCTCCGACCGGCAGCCGTGACGCGCGGGATCGGCGCGGAAGCTCGGCAGGTCGATGATGGTGAACTCGGGGTCGAAACCGGCGAGCTCGCTGCGGTCCGGCCGGCGCAGCAGGTTGCGGATGAAGATGTTGTGCCAGGCGTATTCGGAATAGACGCGTGTGGCGATGCGGTGGGTCGTGTCGGCACCGCCATAGAGATCCTGGGCGAAGAGCTCGCGGTCGGCCACATGGGCGCGGAAATCCTCGAACAGCACGTCGAAGTGGGCCGTCGACATGGGCGGGTTGTTCTCCCACCATACCACGTCGCGGGTGAGATCGTCCTCCACGACGAACTTGTCCTTCGGCGAGCGGCCGGTGTGCTGGCCGGTATCGGCAACGAAGGCACCACCGGCGACCATCTCGCCTTCGCCGCGACGGATGGCTTCCTCATAGAGTTTGGGTTCCAGCAGGTTCCAGTGCACTCCGGCAGCGCTGGTCAGACCTACAAGGTCCGCGCCCCTGGCTGCGTTGCGAAGTCCTGTTTCTTTCATCTTCGAAGATACCCTGATTGCATTGCGCGTTCCTGCCCGGATTTTCTTCTTGTTCCGGTTCCTGACACACCTGAGACCAAGACCCGACCTATGGCCGTTTTGTTGTTTTGCAGGCGTCGTGCCGCGACACGCTGCGGCGCGATGCGGGGAGCGGAATCGTGTTTGTCCCTCCCGGTTCCGGGCAGACCCGGCTAAGGGCTGCCAAGTGGCGCGACGTTAGTTGATCGTTCTGCGGCGGACAAGGTTCGGCCTCAACATAATCAGGCGTCTAAATCGATTTAGTTGTGGTCGTCTTCCTTTGAGTACCGTAGCGGTAAAGAATTTGACCGCTCAACGATGCCTGGCTGTCTTTGCGTATGCCACCAGCATCGTGCGCATCCCGGAGGCGTCCGTTACCGATCTCTCGAAGGCGAGGCGGACGTTGTGTTGTCCGTCGCCGTTGCGAAGGTCGATCCCGTCCGGGTCGCAACCGGTCATTATCCAGCCTTCCTCACCGACATCTCCCTTCATCCCGATCAGCCGTGTCGCATAAAGGGTCAACGCGTCACCGTGGTCCTGGTTCATGTGCGAGACGATATCTTCTTCCGCTGCGGCGAGTGCATCGGCGCCGGCGACGTCGCTCAGCAGATCCTTGCCCGCGATGTCATTGATCCTGCCGAACCCGGCCACAAGGTGTCCGCGTTCGACCGTCACCCGGTAAAAGCCGAAATCGCGAAAGCCCGCATAGTCTTCCGCATCCCGGTGGCGGGCAAGAAAGCGGCGGCGGACGCGGGCGTCTTCGTCCACGCGGGCGATCGTTCCCGCAAGCGACAGCCGGGCGCCCTGCAACGGCTCGAAGGCGTTGCGCTCCTCCAGAAGGAGGCTCACACGCGAATCCGCCTTCAGGTTGCGGGTGTGAAGCGCGAGATCGGACAGCAAGAGCACAGGCGCGCCTTCGAAGTCGGTGGCCACGGTAACCAGCGAGGCGTAGGGTGCGCCGCCCTCAACCTCGAGTGTGGCGAGAGCCCCGGTTGCGGCGCTGCGCAGGATCTTGCGTGCTGCGGTAATCGGCTGGAAATCGTCTGTCTCGTTCATCGCGGCGTTCGGGCTCCGTTCGGGGCGGGCAGGGAATACGTCGCCGGAAGGATCGGCGATGCGCGCAGCCCGTGTCCAGCGCGGTGCGCGTGTTCAATGAAAAGCGGCGAGCCGCCGAGCGCGCTCAGGACCGGACGCGGACAAAGCCTCTCATGCGGCTTTTTCGCTTTGTTTTGAATTTGCCTATTGATTCCAGTTGTTTAATGCATATGTGCGAGCTGCACTCAATCGATCTCCGGGGCATGTGCCTTAATTTGTTCGCATTTTAGTCGCCAAACGCGACCGGAAGACGGTATTCTTGATAGAACAGGAAAACAGGCTCGCCTCATGCCCACGATTGCTCTTGTGGACGACGACCGCAACATTCTCACGTCCGTCTCTATCGCCCTGGAGTCAGAAGGCTACCGGGTGCAGACCTATACCGACGGTGCTTCTGCGCTTGACGGGCTGACGGGAGATCCGGTCGATCTCGCCATCCTCGACATCAAGATGCCGCGCATGGATGGAATGGAGTTGCTGCGGCGGCTGCGCCAGCGTACCGACATGCCGGTGATCTTCCTCACCTCCAAGGACGATGAGATCGACGAGTTGTTCGGCCTGAAGATGGGCGCCGACGATTTTATCCGCAAACCCTTTTCCCAGCGCCTGCTGGTGGAACGGGTGCGTTCGGTCCTGCGCCGTGCCCAGCCGCGCGATGCGACCACCCCCAAGGGCGAGGATGCCCGCACTCTGGAGCGTGGCCTCCTCGTGATGGATCAGGAGCGCCACACCTGCACCTGGCAGGGCCAGCCGGTGACGCTGACCGTCACCGAATTCCTCATCCTCTATTCGCTCGCCCAGCGTCCCGGCGTGGTCAAGAGCCGCAACGCCCTGATGGACGCTGCCTATGACGATCAGGTCTATGTCGACGACCGCACCATCGACAGCCACATCAAGCGGTTGCGCAAGAAGTTCAAGGTTGTCGACAAGGAATTCGACATGATCGAGACGCTCTACGGCGTCGGCTACCGGTTCCGCGAGGGCTGAACGATCCAGTTCGGTCCTGCCGGTTTCTCGTGAGGTGCTCGCCTGCCGGGCGGAGATTGACTTGACCCGTGTCGGCGCGGCAAAACCGGCCTGCCGCTGTCACCAGTGGTCGGTTCCGCGAGCCGAATGACGTTTCTGAGCCGGAGTGACGACCATCGATACGCGCACCGAAGCCGCGAATGCCGGCGAAAAGCGCCGCGTGGAACGCCGCAGGGTGCGGCGGCGGTTGCTCGTGCGCGTGGGCTCGGTGCTCTCCACCTACGTCTTTTCCAGTCTCACCCGACGCATCGTCGTCCTCAATCTAGCGGCTCTTCTGGCGCTCGCTTCCGGCATTCTCTACCTCAACCAGTTCCGCGCGGGGTTGATTGATGCGCGCGTCCAGAGCCTGCTGATACAGGGGCAGATCATCGCAGGCGCGATCGCGGCGTCGGCCACGGTCGACACCGACGCCATCACCATCGATCCGGAAAAGCTGCTGGAGCTTCAGGCCGGCGAGAGCCTCTCGCCCAATGACGAGCAGTCGCGCGCGCTCGATTTTCCGATCAATCCCGAGCGCGTTGCACCGGTGCTGCGGCGTCTGATCTCCCCCACCAAGACGCGCGCGCGCATCTATGATCCCGACGGGACGCTGATCCTCGACAGCCGCCACCTTTACGCGCGCGGACAGATCCTGCGCTTCGACCTGCCCTCCACCAAGGAAGACACGACCGGCTGGCTGGAGAGCATCTGGCAGAAGATCAAGCTTTGGCTGCGTCGCGGTGATCTGCCACTCTATGAGGAAGCCGGCGGCGGCAGCGGCCGCAGCTATCCGGAGGTGGTGGCCGCCCTTGGCGGGTCGCCGGCCTCCATCGTCCGGGTTTCGGAAAAGGGCGAACTGATCGTCTCCGTCGCCGTGCCGGTCCAGCGCTTTCGCGCGGTGCTCGGGGCATTGCTCTTGTCGACCCAGGGCGGGGATATCGACGACATCGTCGCTGCCGAACGATGGGCGATTCTGCGCGTCTTTCTCGTTGCCGCCATCGTCACCACCGTGCTCGCGGTGCTCGTTGCGGGCACGATCGCCGGTCCCGTGCGCCGGCTGGCGGCAGCCGCCGAGCGGGTGCGTCGCGGCGTCGATTCGCGTCAGGAGATCCCCGAATTCGCCGGCCGGCAGGACGAGATCGGCAATCTCGCGCGCACGCTGCGCGACATGACAAACGCACTTTATAACCGGATGGACGCGATCGAGCGCTTCGCGGCTGATGTCTCGCACGAACTCAAGAACCCGTTGACCTCGCTGAGGAGCGCGGTGGAAACCCTGCCGCTGGCACGCAACGAGGATTCGCGCGGACGCCTGCTGCACGTGATCCTGCACGACGTGCGCAGGCTCGATCGGTTGATCTCCGACATTTCCGACGCTTCCCGCCTCGACGCCGAACTGGCCCGTTCCAATTCCGAGCCGCTGGACATCGCCGAACTGCTGGAGGGGATCGTCCACGTTGCCCAGCAGGTGCGTCGCCAGGGCCAGCCGCAGGTCGTGCTCGACCTCGTCAAGCCGCGCGAGACGCATGCCTTCAAGGTGCGCGGCAACGGGTCGCGTATGGGCCAGGTCTTCAACAACCTGCTCGACAACGCCCGTTCGTTCTCTCCACCCGATGGCCACGTCACCGTGACCGCCAGGCGCGAGGGGCGCGAAATCATCATCACGGTTGACGACGAGGGGCCCGGCATCCGGCCGGACGTCGCCGAGCGCATCTTCGAGCGCTTCTATACCGACCGTCCGGAGGGCGAGGAATTCGGCAACAATTCCGGCCTCGGGCTCTCCATTTCGCGCCAGATCGTGGAGGCGCATCGCGGCACCATCACCGCAAGCAACAGGGTGGAAACGGATAGGGAAGGAAATGAGCGGATACTGGGGGCGCGTTTCACCGTTTGCCTGCCCGCCCACCGGATTTCCTGAGAAAGGCCCCGGCCATGCGCATTACCGCAGCAACCCACGCCACCTGCGTCGTTATCGGAACCGCCGGCGTGCTGATCCGTGGACCGTCGGGGTCTGGAAAGTCGGCTCTGGGCCTTTCGCTGGTGGAACATGCGCAAGGAGCCGGACACTTCGCCGCGCTTGTCGGCGATGATCGTGTCGCGCTTGAGGTCTCCGGGGGACGGCTCGTTGCCCGGGTGCCGCCGGCGATTGCCGGTCTGATCGAACAGCGCGGACATGGCATCCGGCCCATGCCCTATCTGCCTGCCGCCGTTGTACGTCTCGTGGTCGACCTGGTTCCGGCCAAGACGATTGTCCGCATGCCGGAGCAAGACACCTTGAGCACTGTCGTCAACGGGGTGACGCTTGCGCGCCAGCCGGCGCCCGAACACGATGTCGGGCAGGCCATGGCACTGACCCTGGCCGCGTTGCAGCATTCTTTGCACGGGCGCGCGCCCGTTCCTGCGCCGCGATTGGGCACACAAGCCGGGATGCCTTGAAGGGACTTTATCCGCAATTTCCTGCATCTCTCCGGCTCCATGGCCGCAGTCGCACGAAATTTGACCGGTCGGCTGGCGATTTTTCTTGCACTGCGGCGAAGCCTCGCCAAGATGAGCGTTCCGAAAAACAGGCCAACGGTGCCGGGCCGGGCTTCGAAAGCCGAGCTGGCGGGACCGGGAATGGCGGCGATACGCGGAACGTTAGGGGGCTGTGCGTTGGAGTATCTGATGTCGGGCCGGGCGATGTGTCTGAGACACTGGGTGCGCCGGGATTTCGGCCGATGCTTCTGGCCGGACCATAGCCTCAAGCGGTCCGGTGCGCCGGCGACAAACAAGCAAGCGGGTCAGCAATGATAGGTCTCGTCCTCGTCACGCATGGGCGACTGGCAGAGGAATTCAAGTCGGCGCTGGAGCATGTGGTGGGTCCGCAGGAGCGGATCGCGACCATCTCCATCGGTCCCGACGATGACATGGAGCAACGGCGTCAGGATATCCTGGCCGCCGTGGAGAGGGTCAACGAGGGCGCGGGCGTCGTGCTGCTCACCGACATGTTCGGCGGGACACCCTCCAACCTCGCCATCTCCGTAATGGAAGGCAAGAACGTTGAAGTGGTCGCCGGCGTGAACCTGCCGATGTTGATCAAGCTGGCGAGTGTCAGGGCCGACACCACGCTCGCCGACGCCGTCGAACAGGCCCGCAAGGCAGGGCGGAAATACATCTCCGTCGCCAGTCAGGTTCTGTCGGGTCAATAGGAGGCTGCGCCGTGATGCATGATGATCGCCCGTCCGCCGGGCAGCAACAGCAGGCGGCGCTGGCCGAAGAGGCGGAAGTGGACGACATGTCCCGCCACGGCCGCATCGAAAAGCCCGAGCAGGAACGCGATCTCAGGATTGTGAACCGGCGCGGGCTTCATGCGCGCGCCTCGGCCAAGCTCGTGAAGCTGGTCGAGCAATTCGACGCGCAGGTGGAGGTCTCGCGGGACGGCCAGACGGTTGGAGGCACCTCGATCATGGGTCTGATGATGCTTGCCGCCAGCCCCGGCTGCTGCATTCATGTGGCTGTCGCGGGCAGGGAAGCCGAAGCCGTTCTGGAGGCGGTCACGAAGCTGGTCGAAGAGGGGTTCGGCGAGACGGATTGAGCGGCTCTTCAGTTTCTTGTTTTGGCATCGGCCCCGAAACCGGTTTCCACTTTCAGGCCTGGTGTTCTGGGGGATGAAACGAGACGGAAGGTTTCCTTCCGTCTCGATAAATTCTCCATAGAATCAAGGCGCTAGTAGTACAAATCTGCGCGCGTCGGGGGCAGCGGCGGTATCCCCTTCGCACTCCGGGTTGCAAGCGTCTGGTAGATTCGCGCCGAGCCGCGGTGGAACGCCAGCGAACAGCCACCCAGATAGGCGACCCACAGCCGGTAGAGTTCGGGACCGACCAGCGCTTCGGCTTGCGCGCGGCGCGCGGTCAGCCGTTCGCACCAGATCCGCGTTGTCGTCTCGTAGTGACGCCGCCAGTTCTCGACATCCTGCACCTCGAAGCCCGCGCGCTCCATTTCCATCACTGTGTGGCCGATATCGTCGAGCTCGCCGCCGGGAAAAATATACTTTTGCAAGGCGCGCTGTTCCGACCGCTTGATCAGCCGGTGACGCTTGCGCTTGGCGCGGCGCGAAATGGCGTGGTTGAGGAACAGTCCGTCGGGCCGCAGTAATCGGCGCACCGTGTCGAAATAGGTCGGGATGTTGTCGAGCCCGATATGTTCGTACATGCCGACAGAGACGATCTTGTCGAACGTGCCGTCGAGATGCCGGTAGTCCTTCAGTTCGAAAGTGATGCGGTCGTCGAGCCCCAGGCGCTTGGCCTTGGCCGTCGCGAAGGCGAGCTGTTCCTCCGACAACGTCACCCCGTGTCCGATGACGCCATAATGCTGCACCGCGTGACACAGCAGTCCGCCCCAGCCGCAGCCGATGTCGAGCAGCCGGTCGCCGGGCTTCAGTCGAAGCCTGGCGCAGGTCATGTCCATCTTGGCCAGCTGCGCCGCCTCGAGCTCGGTCTCGGGCGTGGGAAAGTAGGCGCAGGAATATTGCATCTCGGGATCGAGGAAGAGGTCGTAGAAATCGTTGCCGACGTCGTAGTGGAAGTTGATGAAGCGCTTGTTGTCGCTGGTCTGACGGCTCTTGCCGTCGGCCGCGGCGCCGAAGCCGCGCGTCTCGTCGGGGGAAATGGCGCGCGCGATGAGGACCGGCCAAAGCGCCTTGGCGAGTGCCAGCTTGCCGACGCGCCGCAACTGCCGCCGCGCCGACTTGTCGAGCGCGAAGGGGGCGCCGATGTCGATGATCGTGCCGCCTTCGATGTCGATATGGCCGTGCGCGTAGTGGCGGATCAGCCGGTCCAGCGACGGCCGGCGGAGCAGCGAGGGCAGCACGCCGGGTTCGTTGATCGTTAGCATCAGCCCGGGAACGACATCACGTCCCAGCGGCTCGACCGACCCGTCCCACAGGCGAAGCGAAAAATGCGCGTCGAGATTCGCTCGCACCATTGCGATGAGCTGACGCAAGGAACCCGCCAGCCGCGCGTCGCCCTGCCGTTCCGTCGTCTCGTTCATTTCGCTATCCCCTATTCCAAAACTGTGAGGCCACAAGCCGAGCCATCCAGTCCTTCTAGCATTCCTGGTGGGGGAAATGGCGACGGCCTGTCGGGGGCAACTCTACGCCGGCCATGCGAAATTAACGTCTCGGCCATCAATATAAAGAAATCTTTATATCCTTATTGCCGCATTTCCCTATCGGCGTTATAACGCGGCCGATCGTTTTGGCCGGCTTCCGGCCGCAGGACGTGGAGGGGCTGCGCCCCGTTCCGTCCATTTCCGGTTCACGCAACCACAGGAATTCTCATGACCGCGACCAACTACATCGTCAAAGACATCGCCCTTGCAGACTGGGGCCGCACCGAGATCGACATCGCCGAGACCGAAATGCCGGGCCTGATGGCGGCTCGCGAGGAATACGGTGCATCCAAGCCGCTCAAGGGCGCGCGCATCGCCGGCTCGCTGCACATGACGATCCAGACGGCCGTCCTCATCGAGACGCTGGTGGCGTTGGGTGCGGAAGTGCGCTGGGCCTCGTGCAACATCTTCTCCACCCAGGACCAGGCTGCCGCGGCAATCGCCAAGTCGGGCGTTCCGGTTTTTGCGGTGAAGGGCGAGACGCTGGAAGAGTATTGGGAATACGCCGACAAGATCTTCGAGTTCGAGGGTGAGCCCTGCAACATGATCCTGGATGATGGCGGCGACGCCACCATGCTCATCCTGCTCGGCGCCAAGGCGGAGAAGGACCCGAGCGTCCTCGACAAGCCGTCCAACGAGGAAGAGGAAGCCCTCTTCGCCACGATCAAGAAGCGTCTGGCCAAGAACCCGGGCTGGTACTCGAAGATCCGCGACTCGATCCAGGGCGTGTCGGAAGAGACCACCACCGGCGTCATGCGTCTCTATCAGATGGAGAAGCGCGGCGAGCTTCCCTTCCCCGCGATCAACGTCAATGACAGCGTCACCAAGTCGAAGTTCGACAACCGCTACGGCTGCCGTGAATCGCTCGTCGACGGCATTCGCCGCGGCACCGACGTGATGATGGCCGGCAAGGTTGCGGTCGTGTGCGGCTACGGCGATGTGGGCAAGGGCTCCGCGCAGAGCCTGTCTGGTGCCGGCGCACGTGTCGTCGTCACCGAGATCGATCCGATCTGCGCCCTTCAGGCCGCGATGGACGGGTTCGACGTCAAGACGCTGGACGAAGTCGCCCCCACGGCCGACATCTTCGTCACCGCGACGGGCAACAAGGACATCATTACGATCGACCACATGCGCGCCATGAAGGACATGGCGATCGTGTGCAACATCGGCCATTTCGACAACGAGATTCAGGTCGCAAGCCTGAAGAACTACAAATGGACCAACGTGAAGCCGCAGGTGGATCTGATCGAGTTCCCGGAAGGCAAGCGCATGATCCTGCTCTCCGAGGGCCGTCTGGTGAACCTCGGCAATGCCACCGGTCATCCGAGCTACGTGATGTCTGCCTCCTTCACCAATCAGGTGCTGGCGCAGATCGAGCTCTTCACCAAGGGTGATCAGTACAAGAACTCGGTTTATGTCCTGCCCAAGCACCTGGATGAAAAGGTCGCCCGTCTGCACCTCGACAAGCTGGGTGCGAAGCTGACCGTGCTTTCCGACGACCAGGCCGCCTATCTCGGCGTCGAAAAGACCGGCCCGTTCAAGAGCGAACTCTACAAATACTGATCGGGTTCGGGCCAGGGATTGTGGGCACCGCGGCAACGCTATTGGTTGTCCAAGGGTTTTCCACTGCTCCGGCCTGACTCAAACCCCGGGATTGACTCGCGGAGTGCGTCACAGGCGCGCTCCGCTTTTTGTTTTAGGGGTTGGTACTCTTCTGCCTGATTCCCAAACGCGTTATGGTAACGCGAATCACACGCCGCACGAGGCAGACGGCGACGGGATTCGGGGTTTCAATTACGCCTCCAGCGGCGGAGGGGACGGTTTCGATGCCGGACTGCGGCAAGATCCGTGCGCGCACCAATGCGGCACGGCACGGGCGGATTCCATGTGACATTCAGGAAGGCGGCGCGGCAAGCGTCGAACCTCGTATTGTCCGCATGGAACAGTGCGCCGATGGATCGCGCACTGAACCGTGCAGGGGTGCGAATGGCGCCGCGCGCACGCGGGCTCATGGTCTCCGCCGGTCTGTCATCCGCACTCTGCGTTCCTCGACGAGCCTTGCCGTCGCTGTTCCCGTCCTTGGTGGTCTGGCCTTTCCCGCGGCCGCCGCGCTGCCGGGTTTTTCGGATCTTTCCGGCCCGCTCAATTCTCTGGAAGTGATCTGGTTCGCCGCCCTTGTCGGCGCCATTGCCTTCGGCGTTGCCAGTGCCGCCGGCATGATGCGCATCCGTCGCCGTGCCCAGGGTCAGATCGAACGGCTGACCACGGAAAACGGCGACCTGAAGTTGCGCCTCGACAGGCTGGAAGGTGTTCTGGATACGGACGACCAGCGCCTTGTCGTCTGGCCTTCGCGTGAGGCGGAAGCAATTGTGCTCGGGGGTCTCAACGGGGCGAGCGGTGCGCCGCGCAGCCCGGCCTCGCTGCTGGCCTTCGGAACGTGGCTCAAGCCCGATAGCGCCGCGCGGTTGGAAGGGCTTCTTGAGACGCTGCGCGAGGACGGCACGGCCTTCACGTTGACGCTGCAGGCCCGTCAGGGCGGCTTCATCGAGGCATCGGGCCGTACCGCCGGCGGCTGGGCCGTGCTGCGGCTGCGCGACCTGACAGGCGAGCGCGCTCGTCACGCGGACCTCGCGCACGATCACGCCCGCCTCAACTCCGACATGACGACCTTGAAGGCGCTGCTCGATGCGCTGGACGGTCCCGTCTGGCTGCGCGATCCCGAAGGTCACATCTCGTGGGTCAACCGCGCCTATGCGGCCGCGGTGGAAGCTGAAGCCGGAAACGCGGTCGAACAGGATATCGAGCTTCTCGATGCCGCCGGTCGGCGTGCCATGAGCGAGGAGCGCGACGACGACGGCCGCTTCAAGTCCCGCCTGCCGGTCGTCGCCGCCGGCCGCCGGCACGTCTTCGATGTCATCGATATCGCCCGTTCCTCCGGCAGTGCCGGCATGGCGCTCGATACGTCCGAACTGGAACAGATGCGCGGGGAACTGAAGCGTACGGTGGAATTTCACGCCCGCACGCTCGATCAGCTCGCCACCGCCGTCGCCATCTTCGGCCCCGATCGCCGCCTGCAGTTCCACAACGCTGCCTTCCAGACGTTGTTCGGCCTCGATCCCGCCTTCTTGGAAAGCGGACCGGACGACGGCGCGGTGCTCGACGCCATGCGCGCGGCGCGCAAGCTGCCCGAACAGGCCGACTATCGGCAATGGCAGAAGAAGCATCTGGAGAGCTACCAGTCGCTGGAGCCGCGCGAAGTGTGGTGGCATCTGCCCGATGGCCAGACGCTGCGCGTTATTGCCAACCCGCATGCCAAGGGGGGCGTCACCTACATCTATGAGAACGTCACCGAGCGCATCGAACTGGAAAGCCGCTACAACGCGCTGATCCGCGTGCAGGGGGAGACGCTCGACCACCTGACCGAGGCCGTCGCCGTGTTTGGCTCAGACGGACGGCTCAGGCTTTGGAACCCCGCGTTCGCCTCCTTCTGGCGGCTCTGCGATGAGGATCTCGGCGAGAGCCCGCACGTCTCGACCGTCTTCGGCACCTGCGCGCGGCTCTTCCCCGATCCCGATGCCTGGAAGGCGCTGACGACGACTATCACCGGACTGGCCGACAACCGCGCGCGCGCCTCTGGCCGCATGCAGCGCCCCGACGGCAACGTGCTCGACTACACCACCGTGCCGCTGCCCGACGGCGGCACGCTGGTCGGCTTCGTCAACGTGACGGATTCGGTCAATGTCGAGCGCGCGCTGATGGACAAGAACGAGGCCCTGCGCGAGGCCGACCAGCTCAAGAATACCTTCGTCCAGCACGTCTCCTACGAGCTGCGCTCGCCGCTGACCAATATCATCGGTTTCGCCCAGCTGTTGTCCGATCCCAAGTTCGGCACGCTGACGGCGAAACAGTCGGAATACACCGACTACATCATGTCGTCGTCGTCCGCGCTGCTGGCGATCATCAACGACATTCTCGATCTCGCGACCATCGATGCCGGCATCATGGAACTTGATCTGGGCGAGGTCGAAATCGCCGATGCGGTCGATGGCGCCATCGAAGGCGTGAAGGATCGTCTGGTCGATGCCAATATCGACCTGCGCGTCGACGTGCCGGATGATATCGGCGCCTTCGTCGCGGACGAGCGGCGTCTGCGTCAGGTGCTCTTCAACCTGATATCCAACGCGATCCGCTATTCCGAAGAAGGTGGCGTCGTGGAACTCGCCTGCACCCGCAATGGCAGCGAGATCAGGTTCGTCGTGCGTGATCATGGCTGCGGCATCGCCAAGGAACACATCGACAGCGTGTTCTCGCGCTTTGTCGGCCACACTTCCGGCTCCCGCCGGCGCGGTGCGGGCCTCGGGCTCGCCATCGTCAGGAGCTTCGTGGAACTGCACGGCGGGGCGGTGGAGATCCAGTCGGAGGAGAACGTTGGCACCACGGTCGTTGCCAAGTTCCCGCAAAGGCCGAAGGTGCCGGAGCGCGACGCGGCCGAGTAGCGGCGCTGCGGACTTCCCGCATGTGGCATTCGCAAGCCGCCGCGCCGGCCCCCGCTGACTGGTGTCCTGCTCTTCACCGCAGGATCAGACACGCGCTATAAGCTTGCACGCTCCAACAACGCCCGAGAAAGCCGCCGTGTCCAACCTGAGCCCCCTGCGTGTCGATCTTGCCAGCGAGGCCGCCACGCATCGTCTGGCCGAAGATCTCGCCATGATCTTGCGCCCGGGCGACGCGGTGGCGTTGCACGGCGATCTCGGTGCCGGCAAGACGACTCTCGCCCGGGCCCTGCTGCGCATCCTTGCCGACGATCCGCAACTTGAGGTCCCAAGCCCCACATTCACGCTCGTCCAGCCATACGATCTTGCGCGCTTCCCCGTTGCGCATCTCGATCTGTACCGAACGGAAGATCCGGAAGAAATCGTGGAGCTTGGTCTTGACGATATGCTGGCGGAAGGGGCGGTTCTCATCGAATGGCCGGAGCGGGCGGAGGGAATGCTGCCGGCCGATACGCTTTGGCTGGTGCTGGAACCGGGCGCGGATGCCAATTCCCGCGTCGCGACCTTTTCGGCCGATGCCGGAGACTGGGCGGAGCGTCTTCCGCGCACGTTTCAGCTGCGCACCTTTCTCCACAATGCGCGCTGGAGAGATGCGACCCGGCGTTTTCTGCAAGGGGACGCATCGGCGAGGCGCTACGAGACCGTCGATACGCCGGCGCGCCACGCCATCGCGATGAACGCACCGGCCCGACCCGACGGACCGCCCGTGCGCGAGGGAAAGCCTTACAGCCGCATCGCGCATCTGGCGGAAGATGTGCGCCCCTTCGTTGCGATCGGCACGGCCCTGCGCAACGCGGGGTTCCGGGCACCGGAAATATATGCCGCGGATCTGGAGGAAGGCTTCCTGCTGATCGAGGATCTGGGGCGCGGCGCGATCGTTGCAGACGGGGCTCCGATCGCGGAGCGCTATGAAGCAGCGGTGGAATTGCTGGCGGACCTTCATGCCCGCGTCTGGCCGGGCGAAGTTCCTGTCGGCGAAGGCTCGCGCTACTGTCTGCCCCGCTACGATCGCGACGCCCTGATGATAGAGGCGGAACTCTATCTCGACTGGTACGTGCCCGATGTCACCGGCGCGCCGGTCTCCGAAGACGCCGCCACTGTCTTCCGGAAGGGCTGGGACCGATTGATTTGCCTGATGGAAACATCGCCGACGACGTGGGTGCTGCGCGATTATCATTCGCCGAACCTGATCTGGCGCAACGGCAAGGCGGGCGGCAGAGACCGGCTGGGACTGATCGATTTCCAGGACGCGGTGATCGGACCGGAAGCCTATGACCTCGCCTCGCTCGCGCAGGACGCGCGCGTCACCGTGCCCGCCGAACTGGAGCAGGTGCTGGTGCAGGCTTATGTCGATATCCGCCGTTCGCGGGATCCGGAATTCGACGAAGCGGCGTTGCGGCGCGACTACGCTATTCTGGCCGCGCATCGCGTGACCAAGATCATCGGCATCTTCACGCGCCTTGCCCGGCGCGACGGCAAGCCCGGCTATCTCGTTCACATGCCGCGGCTCTTTGCCTATCTGGAACGCTCCCTTTCGCACCCGGAGCTTTCCGACATAAAGCTCTGGTACGATCGATTCGCACCGCGATAGAAATCCGCGACGGAAAATGGATGAGGCCGGAAAACGGCCTTCGAAGATTGAAGAAATGACTGAAAAGAAAACGTTCCGCCCCAAACGGGCGATGATCCTTGCTGCCGGTCTCGGCAAGCGCATGCGCCCGCTGACCGCCACGACACCCAAGCCGCTCGTCGAAGTCGCCGGCAAGGCGCTGATCGACCGCAGTCTCGACCGGCTGGTCGATGCGGGCGTGGAGACGGCGGTGGTCAACGTCCACTGGCTGGCGGATCTGGTCGAGGTTCATCTCGCCCGGCGTTCCTCGCCGAAGATCGAGATCTCGGACGAGCGCGGCGCGCTCCTGGAGACGGGCGGCGGTATCGTCCGAGCGCTCGACAAGCTGGGTCCCGATCCCTTTCTGCTGTTTAATTCGGACAGCTTCTGGATCGAGGGGTCCAGACCCAATCTGGAGGTCATGTTCGAGGCCTGGGATGAAAGCCGGATGGAGGCGTTGCTGATGCTCGCCTCCACCGTCGAGACAGTGGGATATGCCGGCCCGGGCGATTTCGTCATGGAGCGTGACGGTCTGCTCGCGCGGCGCGAGGAACGAAAGGTGGCGCCCTTCGTCTATGCCGGCACCGCTCTTCTTCACCCGCGCCTCTTCGAGGGTGCCCCCGAAGGCGCCTTTTCGCTGAACATGCTCTTCGACAAGGCGATCGAGGCAGACCGGCTCTACGGCGTGCGCATGGATGGTCTGTGGCTGCACGTCGGCACGCCCGATGCGATCGCCAAGGCCGAAACCAAGATCCGCGAAAGCGCGGCCTGAGGGTCGCAAGAGGCGTTTCGGCCGACCTGCGAAATACCCTAAGCTCCCGGTGCTGATTCCTTTTGGGAGCGACCATGCCGGCCGAACCGCGCCTTTTCACGATCCCGTCGACCGCGCCGTTTCTGGACACGCTGGTCGACCGTCTTCTCGACGGGTCGATGGTGCCGGACTTTGCGCCCGGCCGCGATCCGCTGGCGCTGGCCGACGCCACCATCTACCTGCCGACACGACGCGCGGCGCGCTCCATTCGCGAGGCATTTCAGCGTGCCTTCGGTGGCCATGTGGCGTTGCTGCCGCGCATACGCCCGCTCGGCGGCGTTGACGAAAGCGAACTGGTGCTGCACGCGAGCGCCGACCTCGAGCCGCTGCCCCCCGCCATGAGCGACATGGAGCGGAGGATCGCCATGACCCGGCTGATCCTCGCCTGGGCCACGAAGGTCCGCCGCGAGATCCTGAAGCTCAAGCCCGGCGAGACGATCGCCATTCCCGCATCGCCCGCCGATGCCGCATGGCTTGCCGGCGATCTTCTCTCTCTTATGGACCAGATCGAGACGGAGGAGGCGGACTGGTCCGCGATCCAGTCGCTGGTTCCCGATGACTATGCAGAATACTGGCAGATCACGCTGGAATTCCTGAAGATCGCCACCGAGATCTGGCCCGCCTATCTGGCCGAAAACGGCTGCATGGATCCCAATGCCCGCCGTTCCGCGCTTATCCGGCGCGAGGCGGCCCGGCTTGCGGCAAACCCGCCCAAAGGGCCGGTGATCGTGGCTGGTTCCACGGGCTCCGTTCCGGCCACCGCCGATCTGATCAAGGTCGTGGCGCATCTGGAGCAGGGAGCCGTCATCCTGCCGGGGCTCGACCGCGCCATGGACGAGGCCGTCTGGCGGGCTCTGACCGACGTCACCGACCCCGTTCCCTCCCACCCGCAATACGGGCTGAAGCGGCTGTTGATGCATCTGGACGCGGATCGCGGTCAGGTGGTGGATCTCACCGGACCCGCCTCGTCGGATCTTGCCGATCGCGAAATGATCGCCGCCGAGGCGCTGCGCCCGGCAGAGACGACCGACGCCTGGCGGGAGTTCCTGAAGGAGCCCGTCATCGAGCGTGCGCCTCAGGCTTTTGCCGAGGTGTCGCTGATCGTTGCCCGCAACGAGGCGGAAGAGGCTCTGGCTCTGGCGCTCGCCTTACGCGAGGCGGTCCATGAGGGCCGTCAGGCCGCGTTGGTGACGCCCGACCGGATGCTGGCGCGCCGGGTTGCCGGTGAATTGCGGCGATGGGATCTTGCCGTCGACGACAGCGCTGGCCAGCCGCTTGACCGGTCTCCGCCGGCGACACTTGCAAGGCTCGCCACTGCCGCGGCACTCGACGGGCTGGAGCCGGTCACCTTGCTGGCGCTCCTGAAGCACCCTCTCTGCCGACTGTCCTTGCCGGCAGCCTCCATTCGCAACGCCACACGGGCTCTGGAGCGTGCGATCCTGCGCGGGCCTCGGGCGCGGCACGGCACGCGGGGACTGACGGAGGCGCTCGATGCGGCCGAAGCGGAGGCCGCCGTCGCCACCCGTCTGCCGCGCTGGCGCCGCCTGTCGGAAGCGGAGTGGAGCGAGGCGCGTGATCTCTGTCGGCGTCTTGCCGGGGCTCTGAGGCCGCTGGAGGAGCTTTTCGAAGGGCGCGGGCTGGTGCCGGTCGAGATCCTCGCCGAGCGCACCATAGCCTGCCTGAAGGCGCTCGCAGCCGATGAGACAGGCTCCGACATCGCTCTCTTTTCCGGTGAGGCGGGCGAGGCGCTTGCCGGTGCGCTGACGGGGATTGTCGAGGCGGGCACTGCCGGCCTCGCCATTCCGGCCGCCGATTGGTCGCCCGTCTTCGATGCGCTGATCTCCGGTGTCCCCGTTCATACCCGCGCGCCGGCGGATCCGCGCATCCATATCTGGGGGCCGCTTGAGGCGCGTCTTCACTGGCCCGACGTGCTGCTGCTGGCCGGGCTCAACGAAGGGACATGGCCCGCAACCACCCGCAACGATCCCTGGCTCAACCGGCCGATGAAGCACGAGGTCGGGCTGGAACCGCCGGAACGGCGCATCGGCCTCGCCGCCCATGATTTTGCGCAAGGGCTTGGCGCGCGGCGGGTTGTTCTCTCACGCGCGGCGCGTTCGGGCTCCGCCCCCACGGTCGCCTCGCGCTGGCTTCAGCGGGTGCTGACGCTGGCAGGCAATCAGACCGCGAAGGCGATGGAGGTGCGGGGCGTGCGCTTTCTCGACTGGGCCCGCGCGCTCGATGCCGCCAGTGGGCCTGTGCGCCCGGCCGCGCGGCCCTGGCCGAAACCGCCGGTCGAAGCGCGCCCGCGCAAGGTTTCCGTCACCGCCGTGGAAACCTGGATCCGCGATCCCTACGCGCTGTTTGCCCGCGATATCCTGAAGCTCGATCCGGTCGACCCGCTCGGCGGCGTTCCCGGGGCGGCGGAACGCGGCACGCTGATCCACGACGTGCTCGCCGATTTCATCGATGAATGGCGCCGCCTCTTCGATCAGGCCGCCCTCGACAGACTCCTTGAACTTGGACGCGAACGCTTCGCGCCCCTAGCCGCCTTTCCCGAGATCCATGCGCTCTGGTGGCCGCGTTTCGAACGTATCGCCGGCTGGTTCGTCCTGGAATTCGAGGCTGGACGGAGCGGGATCGCGGCTCGCCATCCGGAAGTCGCCGGACGTGTGGAGATCGTGGGGCCCGCCGGCCCATTCTTCCTCACTGGCCGTGCCGACCGCATCGACCTCGCGGAGGACGGTTCGCTCGTGCTGCTCGACTACAAGACCGGCACGCCGCCATCTGCCAAGGAGGTGGCGAGCCTCTTCGCGCCGCAGCTGCCGCTTGAAGCCGCCATGGCGGTGCGCGGCGGCTTCAAGGACATTCCGGCGGACACCCCCGTTTCCGAGATCGCCTATATCCGGCTTTCCGGTGGCACGGAGCCGGGGCAATACAAGTCGGCGCAATCCAAAGACGTCGATCTCGCGGACCTGGCGGAGGATTCGTTTGAACGTCTGACGGGACTTATCGGCGCCTATGACCGGCCGGAGACCGGCTATCTCTCGCGCGCACGCCCGAAATTCGAAGGCCGCATGGACGGCGACTACGATCATCTGGCGCGGGTGCGCGAATGGTCGGTTGGCGAGGAGGGGGAGAGCTGATGGAAATCCCGGCCGTCACGCTGGAGCGTCAGCGCAACGCCTCTCATCCCGAAGCTTCGGCATGGGTGAGCGCCAATGCCGGCGCGGGCAAGACCTTCGTGCTCGCCCGCCGGGTCGTGCGGCTGTTGTTGAATGGCACCAATCCCTCGCGCCTCCTGTGCCTGACCTTCACCAAGGCGGCGGCGGCGGAAATGGCCTCGCGCGTTTTCGATACGTTGGCGACATGGGTCTCGCTCGACGATGAGGCGCTCGTGGCCGCCATCACCGACATGGGCGAGCCCGAACCGGGGGCCGACAAGCTCGCTCGAGCCCGCAGGCTTTTCGCGACTGCGCTGGAAACGCCCGGCGGATTGAAGATCCAGACGATCCACGCCTTTTGCGAATCGCTTCTCCATCAGTTTCCGCTGGAGGCGAATGTCGCCGGGCACTTCACCGTGCTCGACGAGCGCGTGCAGGACGAACTGCTGGCCGAGGCCCGCGCCCGGGTGCTCCACCAGGCGGCCGAGGACGAGGACGGCCCGCTCGGCCGTGCGCTCGCCAGCCTCATCGCGCTCATGTCCGACGGCAAGGTGGCCGACGTGGTCGACGCCGTCATCGCCAAGCGTGACGATCTGCGCCGCTGGATCGTGGAGGCGGGAACGCTGGAAGACGGGCTGGTGGCCCTGTCGGCGGCCTTCGGTATAGCCCCCGGCGAAACGGTCGCCGCCTGCGACGCCGAAATTCTGAACGGGGGCATCGAGCCTGAACGCCGCAAGGCGATCGCCGAGGCGCTGAGGACCGGCGCCAAGACCGATCTCGCCAAGGCCGAGGCGCTGGATGCCTCGATCTCCGCCTCTTCCGAGGAGGAGCGCCGCCGCGCCTATCTGTCCGCTTTCCTCACCAAAAAAGGCGAGCCGTTAAAGACCTCGGCGACAAAGGCGATCCAGCAGGCCTTTCCCGAGGTCGTCTCAAGGCTCACAGACGAGGCGGCGCGTCTCGTGGCGCTGTTCGAGCGCCGCCGGGCCATTGTAACCATGGAGGGGACGGGTGCGTTGATGCGGCTCGCCGATGCCGTCCTTCAGCACTATGAGCGCGACAAGCGCCAGCGTGGGCTGCTCGATTTCGAGGATCTGGTGGTCAAGACCGCCAATCTGCTATCCGCCCGCGAGGCGGCCGCGTGGGTGCAGTACAAGCTCGATCAGGGCCTCGATCACATTCTGGTCGACGAGGCGCAGGACACCAGCCCGCGCCAGTGGCAGGTGATAAGCGCGCTTGCCGAGGAGTTCTTCGCCGGCGCGGGCGCGCGCTCCGTTACCCGCACGCTATTCGCCGTGGGCGACGAGAAACAGTCGATCTACTCGTTCCAGGGCGCCGTACCCGCCTATTTCGCGGAAATGCGGCGCTATTTCCAGCGCCGTGCGAGTGAGGGCGGCGGCCTCTTTCACGATGTGCGGCTGACGCTCTCCTTCCGCTCCACGGCGGATGTGCTGGGGGCGGTCGATCTCGTCTTTGCCGACGAGGCCGTGCGCAAGGGGCTCTCGCGTGATGGCGAGGCGCCGGTACACGAGGCCGTCCGGCGCAACGATCCGGGGCTTGTCGAGATCTGGCCAATGGCGTGGGAGGAAAAGACCGAGCCGCCCGACGACTGGCAAAGACCGCTCGATCACGCGGGGCCGGGAAGCCCGATGATCCGCGTCGCGGAGCGCATCGCCGCCACCGTCGCCGGCTGGCAGCACGAGGGAACCGCGAACGCCGGCGATGTACTGGTGTTGGTCCGCAAACGTGGTGCCTTCGTCGCGGCCCTCAACCGCGCGCTGAAGGTGGCGGGTGTCGCCGTGGCCGGCGCGGACCGGCTCACCTTGAGCGAACACATCGCGGTTCAGGATCTCGTCGCGCTCGGCCGCTTCGTGCTGCTCGCCGAGGACGACCTGTCGCTTGCCGCGCTGCTGAAGAGCCCGCTCTTCGGGTTCGGTGACGATGATCTCTTCCAGATTGCGTACGAACGCGGCGAACGCACCCTGTGGCAGGCGCTGCGCGCGCGCGCCGATGGCAAGAACATCTGGAAAGGCGCGCTCACGACGCTGGAGGACTGGCGGGCGCGGGCGGACTTCGTGCCTCCTTATGAATTCTATGCCCGCATACTGGGTGCCGATGGCGGGCGCCGGCGCATGCGCGAGCGGTTGGGGCAGGAGGTCGATGACGTTCTGGATGAATTCCTGAACCTCGCGCTCGATTACGAACGCACCGGCGTGCCGGGGCTCGAGGGCTTCCTCGCCTGGCTGACCGCCGCCCCGACCCAGATCAAGCGCGAGATGGAGGGTGCCGGCGGCGCGGTGCGCATCATGACGGTGCACGGTGCCAAGGGGCTGGAAGCCCCGATTGTCTTTCTGGTCGATTCGGGTGGCAAGCCGGCCCATCACGGCCACGATCCGGACGTGCTCGCTTTTTCATTGTCCAATGACCCGATTGCGGCACCGGCCCTCGTCTGGAAGCCCGCGTCCGGCGATCAGACCGCATGGCATGCGGAGGCGATCGGCGCCGTGCGGGAGGCGGCGGAAGAGGAATATCGCCGGCTTCTCTACGTGGCGATGACGCGCGCGCGCGACCGGCTGGTCGTTTGCGGTTTCGCCGGGTCGCGCGGTCCGTCGGAGGGCTGTTGGCACGCTCTCGTGGACCATGCTCTGTCGCCCGGCGCGCAGGAGACCCGCGATGCGGCCGGGGAGGTGGTGGCGCGCAGCTGGCACAAGGAAAGGCCGTATACCGGCGATACGCCCGATGACAGGGATCAGACTTCGCACCAGGAGCGCGAGCACGAGGAACGCGCGCCGCAAGCGACCGCGCCGCTCCCGGACTGGGCAACGCGCACGGCCGATGCCTACCGACTGCCGCGCCGTCTCGCCCCTTCTCGTGCTGTCGATCTGCTGGCCGTTTCCATCGAGGAACCGGAGCCGCGCCACGCGCTGGCCGCCGCGCTCGATCCGGGCCACTGGGGACTGGTGCGCGGACAGATCGTCCACAGATTGTTACAGTCGCTGCCCGATATCGACGCGTCGGAACGGCGCGAGCGGGCACGGAGCCTGCTCGAAAGCGCGCTCGATGAGCACTTTGCTGATCGCGGTGACGCACTTTTGCGCGAAGTTTTCGCGGTGCTCGATGATCCGGCTTTCGCAGCGGTTTTTTCTGCCGGCAGCCGGGCGGAGGTCCCGATCGTCGGGACGCTCGTCAATGGCGAGGGGCAGACCTTTGCCGTTTCCGGGCAGATAGACCGGCTCGTCGCCACCTCGCGTGACGTGCTCATCATCGACTACAAGACCAACGCCGATCCCCCGTTACTGCTGGAAGCGGTTTCGGATGATTATGTCGCCCAGCTCGCGGTCTATCGCATGCTCGTCTCGCGGCTCTATCCTGACCGCAAAGTGCGGGCGATTCTGTTGTGGACCGAGGCCCCGCGTCTGATGGAGATCCCTGAAGACGTGCTCGTTTCCGCCGTGAAGGGATTGTCTGTCATGGCCTGACGGTGTTGTCGCGGTGCGTTCGCTTGACGCCTCGTGCCCGCCTTCCTACTTTTGGCCCAACACGGGTCGCGTTGCGCGACCCTCAAACCGAAGAGGTTTTCCAATGGCGACTGAAAAGGTCACCGATGCGTCCTTCGATACGGATGTGCTGAATTCTTCCGAGCCTGTCGTCGTCGATTTCTGGGCGGAATGGTGCGGCCCCTGCAAGCAGATCGCACCGGCGCTCGACGAGATCGCCAGCGAGATGGAAGGGCAGGTCAAGATCGCCAAGCTGAACGTCGACGAGAACCAGAACACGGCGATCAAGTATGGCGTGCGCTCGATCCCGACGCTGCTCCTGTTCAAGAACGGCGAGCTGGCCGCCACCCAGGTGGGCGCGGCGCCGAAGAGCCGGCTGGCGGACTGGATCAAGAGCGCTCTCTGATCGGTCGTTCGTGCGGAGGCAGATCCTGCTGAAGCAAGCCCGATCGACGGTCGCGTTTTCCTGAAAGGCCCCGGTGCCAACGGCGCCGGGGCCTTTGCGTTTATGCTGTGCTTTGTGGTGCTGACAGCCACTTGCGCGGAATTCGCCGGCTATACGGACTTGATTTTCTGTGCCGGAACCCTCAAATGCGAGCCACAATCGGTATTATTCCTGCCGTTTCCAAGACGGGGACACTATGAGCGACGAAGCCAAGAACACCGAAAACGAAGCCGCGTTGGATCCCGCCGAGGAGAATGCGCGCGGCGCTGCTGGCGGCCCGAAAGCTGGACAATCGGGTGCGGCCAACGATGACGGCCCGATCGATGCCGACGCCCTTGCAACGGAAAACGCCGAGATGAAGGACCGCATGCTGCGCACGCTTGCGGAGATGGAGAACCTTCGCCGGCGCACGGAACGCGAAATCTCCGACGCCAAGACCTATGCGGTCGCAAGCTTTGCGCGCGACATGCTCAATGTCGGCGACAACCTGCGCCGGGCTCTCGATGCCGTACCGGAAGAGATGCGCGCCAACGCCGATGACGGCTTGAAGTCGCTGCTCGAAGGCGTGGAGATGACCGAGCGCGAGATGCTGAACCAGCTTGAAAAGCACGGCGTGCGGCAGATCGATCCTTCGGGCGAGAAGTTCGATCCGAATTTCCACCAGGCGATGTTCGAGGTGCCGAACGACCAGGTGCCGAACGGCACGGTCGTGCAGGTGGTCCAGACCGGCTATGTCATCGGCGAGCGTGTTCTGCGCCCGGCCATGGTCGGCGTGGCGCGCGGCGGCCCGAAGGCGCCATCGAAGCCCGAAGGCGCAGGTGAAGCCGGCCAGACAATCGACAAGACCGCGTAAGCCGCGTTTCGCGAGAGCGAAAGATGCGGGACAGGTGCGATTGCCCCCTTCTTCGAAAGGAGCTGGCGCGCTTCTTCAAGATGACGATCCCGTGTGTTGTCGGGCTTCAGGAAAGGCCCGGCGGCCGTGTCGCCATCTTGAATGATCCTCTTTCGCCAGCACGCGGCGCGATGGCGGCCCGGTCAGGCTCGCCAGACCCGTGAAATCATCATGGTTTTTGCATCACTCCCGGCTTGTGCGATTTTGATTTTGCCGTCGCGTGCGACCGCGCCATTTCCCCGCCGTGCCCGTTCGAGCTAGCCTGTACCATGGCAAACCTTCTTCAGATCCTCGACTTCATCGGCGTGGCGGTCTTCGCCATCTCCGGCGGCATTGTCGCCTCGCGCCTGAAGCTCGATATCCTCGCCTTCGTCCTGCTGGCGACCTTTACGGGGATTGGCGGCGGCACGCTGCGCGATCTGTTGCTGGGTGCGCCGGTCTTCTGGGTGGGTGACCAGACCTATCTGCTCATCTGCATCGCGGCCGGCATTGCCACCTGGTATCTCGCGCATCTGGGAGAGGCGCTCGGCAAGCCGCTGCGCTGGGCCGATGCGGTGGGCATGGCGAGCTATTCGGTGATGGGTGCGGCCAAGACGTTGACCATCATCGACCGACCGGTGGTTGCCGTGCTCATGGGGGTCGCGACGGCGGCTTTCGGTGGCGTGATCCGCGACACGATCGCCAGCCAGCCGAGCGCCATCATCAACCGCGAGATCTATCTCACCGCAGCCTTCGGCGGCGCATTCTCCTATGTGATGATGGTTGAGGCCACAATGCCACCTTGGCCGGCGGCGATTGTCTCCGGTGTCATCGCATTCGGATTGCGCGCGGGCGCGATCCAGTTCGGCTGGTCGCTTCCTGGCTACCGACCACCGGGAAACGAATAGGGGCCGGTTGCCGGGTCAGATCGCTGCGAAAGCGGATTGCAGCTTGTCACGGACGGGCTTTGCGAGTTCGGCACTCCGCCCGTTCTCGATCCGGCTGAGTTCCTCTTCCGGGTCGATGGCGGAAACCTCCACGCCGTCTTCCGTCTGTCGAATGATGATGTTGCAGGGAAGAAGAACGCCGGTCTCGTCCTGCGCCATTATCAGGCGACGGGCACCTGTGTGGGCGAAATCTCCCGAGACCTCCCCGGAGCGCGGAGCTTCACGGCCGCCGAGGCTGCCGGCGGGAATGCTCTTCAGATCGAGTTCGGAAACGACCTCCAGGCCTTCAGCCTTCAACGCGTCCTTCGTACGCTGGAGCACGGTGTCGAACGGACTGTCGATCTTGCGGGCGATGTGGCAAACCATGGCGCACCTCCATCTCTTTCGTCTCTCCGGTCGCGGCTATAGCCGTTTACCGGAGCAAGGACGTCCCCTAATAGAGATGGGGCACGATGGCGCTGGAGCAAGGTCACGCGGCCCGACGACGGGATCCGCCGCAGATGAAAACGCATATGGCAGGCTTTGTCAGGCCTTGAGGAAGACGTGGATGGCCGCGGCAAGATCCTCGATCGCGGTACCCGTCGATTTGAAAAGCGTCACCTGATCGTAGAACCGCCGCCCGGCCTTTTCGCCGCGGCAAAGCTCGAAGAGATCGGCTGCCACGTCCTCGGCGGAGATGATCCCGGCCGCGATCGGCTGGGCCATGTCACCAGCCTCCGACAACGCACCGCCGCGCGTATCGACAAAAAGCCGTGCCTTTGTGACCGCCGCATCGTCGCTCTCGCGAAGATCGGGACGGAAGGCGCCGACCAGATCAAGATGGGTCCCGGGGGAGAGCCAGTCGCCCTTGACAAGCGGCTCGGAGGAAATCGTCGCACACGAGACGACATCAGCCCCGCGCACGCCGCCTTCCAGATCCTCGGTGGCGCGCACCGTAAGCCCGTGCTTGCCGTTTATGGCGCGGGCGAGCTTTTCCGCCGCGGCGGGGGTGCGGTTCCAGATCAGGACTTCGCTCAGAGGCCGAACGGAGGCATGCGCGCGGATCAGGTAGGGCGACAGGGCGCCGGCACCGACCATCAGCAGTCGGTTGCTGTCCTCGCGCGCCAGATAGCTTGCCGCAAGCGCGGAGGCAGCCGCAGTGCGCCACAGGGTGATCGCCTGTCCGTCCATCACCGCAAGCGGTTCGCCGCTCTGGCCTGACATGAGCATGTAGGTGCCCATGACCGAAGGCTTGGAAACTTTCGAATTGTCGGGAAAGACCGAGACGATCTTCACGCCGATATAGCCACGCTGGGAATGACCCTGTGCGGCGAAATCGTTCCATGCGGGCATCAGCAGCAACGTCGCATCCGCCCCGTCCGGGCGAGCGATGGTGTGATGGTGGCGCACAGGCGTCTCTATCTCCGCGCGGAAGGCGCTTCTGAGCGTCTCCACCAGATCGCGGAAGGTCATGATGCCGTTGATTTCAGACGCTGTTATGACGCGCATCGTCTACCCAAGACTTGCAGTATCGGTCTGTTGCCGCAAAAAGCGGCGGTACGGTACGAGCCAGGCGCGCGAAATATCAGGCAGCGCGCTTGTCGCCTGGAGCGGGAAGGCCGGGACGGTCCGGGTTTGCGGCCTGAACCTCTTCTTTCAGCCGCTCCGTCTCGTGGCGCAGGCTATCGGCCTCGCGGCGCTTGTGACGCGCTTGACGGCGCCACTTGGCCTGTCGGGCCCACGCGCCGAGGCCGCCCAGCACGATGCCGATGCCAAGCGCGCCGAAGAGCAGCCAGAAGAGCGGCACGGTGATGGAGAAAGCCGGCTGACCCGGCGAAAGCGGATCGAGCGACAGCATCGTTTCGTGACGGTTTGCCACGGCAAGCAGGATGACCAGCACGGCGAACAGGGCGACCGGCAGGAGCAGGATGGTCTTGACGATCCGTTTAAGCACGGCGGGGGAACCTCATGCTGTTGGGCCTCGTCGCCCACCTGGGCGCGAAGCAGCGCAAATCAAACCTATGATGCAGCGAACGGGGGGCAAGCGGCAAGTGGGGGGAAATGCCGCGATGTGCTGCATGCCGACGCAGCGGTGGCGCTAGAATCCGCCTGGAGCCGGCAAGGGGCTCGATTGTCGCAAACACTCGTTCTCAAAGCGATGGCCCGGGCAAACGGCCTGCAAGGGCAGATCGCTGGGCGCGAGGCGGAAACGTGGCCGCCTCCCAGAATGACGGCCCCACAGGAGTTGGGACCCTCAAATATGACCGGTCGGGCCGAGGCGGGCAAAAGCCGTCAGGATCTTCGCCGGGGTCGTGCGGCGACGCGAAAGGGTCTCAGTCGTCGGCGCCGAGATCCTTGCCGCCGTTCAGACGTTCGCGCATTTCCTTGCCGGTCTTGAAGAAGGGCACGTATTTCTCCGTGACCTCGACCTTCTGTCCGGTGCGCGGGTTGCGGCCGATACGGGCAGGGCGGTTCTTGACCGAAAAGGCGCCAAAGCCGCGCAGTTCCACTCGGTCTCCGCCCTTCAGCGCATCGACGATCTCATCCAGGATCGCATTGACGATGTTTTCGACATCGCGCTGGTACAGGTGCGGGTTTTGTTCTGCGATGCGCTGAACGAGTTCGGATTTTATCATTCGTTCGCCCCCCCGGTCATTTCTGTCTCGGCGATCGAAGGAGCCTGCCAAACAGATACCAGACCGTCAAGCATAAGTGCTTCCGGCAGCACTATTTTACGGATCGAGGTGGAGCCGAACACCGCTTCCGCTACCCCTTTGCCGAACAATTGTGCGACTTTACCCGTAAAGCCGAGGCCGCCCAGTCCCGTGTCGTCCTTGCGCCAGTCGATGACCGGCAGTCCGGCATCGAGCCCCTTCTTGCTGACGAGCCATTGCCGGGCATCGTCCTCGCCGCCAACTTCGTCGATGAGCTTGGCTTCGAGCGCCTGATTGCCGGTCATGACGCGGCCATCGGCGAGGCCGCGTGCCGTCTCTTGGTCCAGGCCGCGCCGTTCGGCGACGAAATCGACGAACCAGTCGTAGCTGTCCTTGACAAGCGAGGCGAGCATCGCGCGCGCTTGCGGAGTTGTCTCGGAATAGAAATCGGGCTCAGCCTTCAGCGGCGCGCTCTTCACCGCTTCCATCTTGACGCCGATCGTGTCCAGCAGCTTTGCGGCGTTGCCGAACTGGAAGAGCACACCGATGGATGCGGTGATCGAGTTGCGGCGTGCGATCACATGGTCGGCGGCGATCGCGATCATGTAACCGGCCGAGGCGCCGACCGTGCCGATATGGGCGACAACGGGCTTTTTCGCGCGCAGCTTTGCAAGTGCCTCGACGACACCCTCCCCGCCGGTGGTCGATCCGCCGGGACTGTTGACCGTGACGATGACGCCTTTCACCGCGTCGGACTTGGTCATTCTGTCGATCAGTTTCAGACGGTCGCGATCGTCGGTTATGAGACCGGATATATCGAGCCGCGCGATATGCGGCCGGCTTTTCGCTCCGCCCTCGACCCCGAACGCATAGGCGCCTGCGACGATGATCGCGGCGGTGATGCCAAGGATTGCGAAGACTCGCCAGAAAGTGAGTTTTCGGCGCAGGCGGCGGCGGTCGACGATCATGTCGGCATCGGACGTCATGGGCTATCTGCCTCTTGGAGCGAACCCCCGCTAAAACCGGAGCCCGGTGCGCAGGCATCGCTCGATTTCAAAGTGACGGGCCGTCCACTTCGCCGCTCATCCTGGCGAAGGGTGTCTCCGAAAGTGTGGCTCAAGGAGCGCTCCGCCGTCATGGGGTCGGGCGGGTACCTGAGGATACTGACAGTACAATCTGGTCGAAAACGGACCGCAAACGCGGCAGACCCGCGAACGGGAGTGCCAGCGGCGCTACTTCAAAAGAAAAGGGCCCGCGCGTCAACCGCGCGGGCCCCGATTTCATGCGATCGAGGAGAGACCTATTCCTCGTCTTCCTCGCCGGTATCCTGCTGCGCCTTCAGCGCGGCACCGAGAATGTCGCCAAGCGAAGCGCCGGCATCCGTCGAGCCGTACTGAGCCACGGCTTCCTTCTCCTCGGCGATTTCCAGCGCCTTGATGGAGAGGGAGATGCGGCGGGTCTTCTTGTCGAACTGGGTGATGCGGGCATCAACCTTCTGGCCGACAGAGAAGCGCTCGGGGCGCTGCTCGGTGCGTTCGCGCGACAGATCAGCACGGCGGATGAAGGCCGTCAGGTCGCTGTCGGCGAGCTTCACCTCAAGACCGGTGTCCTTCACTTCGACGATCTCGCAGGTGACGACGGCGCCCTTGCGGACTTCACCGGCGGCCGCGGTGTCGAACGGATCACCCTCAAGCTGCTTGATGCCGAGCGAGATACGCTCCTTGTCGACGTCGACGTCCAGAACCTGGGCCTTGACGACGTCGCCCTTCTTGAACTCTTCGATGACGACTTCGCCCGGACGGTTCCAGTCGAGATCGGAGAGGTGGACCATGCCGTCGACGTCGCCGTCGAGGCCGATGAACAGACCGAACTCGGTCTTGTTCTTGACTTCGCCTTCCACGACCGTACCGGCCGGGAACTTCTCGGCGAAGGCATCCCACGGGTTCTGCAGGGTCTGCTTGAGGCCGAGCGAGATGCGGCGCTTGACCGGATCCACCTCGAGCACCATCACCTCGACCTCCTGGGAGGTGGCGACGATCTTGCCCGGATGGATGTTCTTCTTGGTCCAGCTCATCTCGGAAACGTGGATCAGGCCTTCGATGCCCGGCTCCAGTTCCACGAACGCACCGTAGTCGGTGATGTTGGTGACACGACCCGTGAATCGCGCGCTGACCGGATACTTGGCCTCGATGCCTTCCCACGGATCCGCTTCCAGCTGCTTCATGCCGAGCGAGATACGGTGGGTTTCCTGGTTGACACGGATGATCTGCACCTTGACCGTCTGGCCGATGGACAGAACCTCGGACGGATGGTTGATGCGGCGCCACGCGATGTCGGTGACGTGCAGCAGGCCATCGATGCCGCCGAGGTCGACGAACGCACCGTAATCGGTGATGTTCTTGACCACGCCTTCCACGACCTGGCCTTCCTCGAGGCTCTGGACCAGCTCGGAGCGCTGCTCGGCGCGGGTCTCTTCGAGGACGACACGGCGCGAGACGACGATGTTGCCGCGGCGCTTGTCCATCTTCAGGATCTGGAACGGCTGCGGCGTGTGCATCAGCGGGCCGACGTCGCGCACCGGGCGGATGTCCACCTGCGAGCGCGGCAGGAAGGCCACGGCGCCGTCGAGATCGACGGTGAAGCCGCCCTTCACCTGGTTGAAGATCTGGCCGGTGACCTTCTCGCCCTTCTCGAAGGAAACTTCCAGACGGATCCAGCTTTCCTCGCGACGAGCCTTGTCGCGCGACAGGACGGCCTCACCGAGCGCATTTTCCACGCGCTCCAGGTAAACCTCGACCACGTCGCCGATCTTCATCTCGCCATCGCGTGACTTGGCGCCGAATTCCTTCAGCGGCACGCGGCCTTCGACCTTGAGCCCGACGTCGATGACGGCGAGGTCCTTTTCAAAGGCGATAACCGTCCCCTTGACGACGGTGCCTTCCTGCATCTCGGAGCCGCCATAAGTCTCGTCGAGCAGGGCAGCAAAATCCTCGGTAGAGGGATTCAAAGCGGTCATTGAAACTCCATAAGCCATGACTGGCATGCGCCGGTGGTTCGTGTTGCGTTTGTCCGCAAGGTCCAGCCGGCCCCTCCTTGGAGAGACATCCGTTCGCAACGAGGCGAACGGCCGGCGCAGGCGTCTGGACTGCGGGCGGTCTTCGTTCGATTACCAGAAGCGCTTTTCGCTCGGGCGAAACCGTCCGATCGAAAAGAACCTGCCCTGGGTGTCCGAAAGGCGGGAGGCCATGAGCGGCCGGTTGCCTAGGCAACCGCGTGAGGGCCGAAGGCCGCATTGGCAACAAAAAAGGATGGATCGAACCGGTCTGACCGGATGAAGATCACCTCCCGTTTGGGCCTGTGGCCCGAAATGCCAAAAAGGGCGCGACCCCAAGGTGCCCCCTTCGCAGTTCCGCCCTCACAGACTGCCGACGATATCCACAGCCTTACGGAACGCGGTCTCTATATCCATTTCCGAGGTATCGAGCAAGTGCGCATCGTCCGCTGGTCTTAACGGAGAGTCGTTGCGGGTGCTGTCGCGCTCGTCGCGGCGGATCAGATCGGCGAGGATATCGTCGTAGGCGGCGGCAATTCCACGTCCTTGAAGTTCGTCCGTACGCCGTCGCGCGCGCACCTGCGGCGAGGCGGTGACGAAGAGCTTCACGTCGGCCTTCGGGCACACCACGGTGCCTATGTCGCGCCCGTCGAGAACGGCGCCGGGCGAAACCTGCGCGAAACGGCGCTGGCCTTCCACCAGCGCCCGGCGCACCGAAGGCATGACCGCGATCCTGGAAGCAGCTTCGCCGATCTCGTGCAGCGACAACGCCTCGCGCTCAAGGGTGGAGAAGTCGAGGCTGGCCGCGGCTGCGGCCGCCTGCGCCTCGTCGTCGAGCGGCAGGCCCTCGGCCAGCATTTTCGCTGCCACCGCGCGGTATGTTAGCCCGGTATCGAGATGGTTGAGTCCGAAACGCTCCGCCAGCCGGCGCGCGAGCGTGCCCTTCCCTGAGGCTGCTGGTCCGTCGATCGCAATGATCATGCCGCGTCTTCCGTCTGGACGTCGATCCGGCCGCCGAGCCCGGCGAAGAGGTCGGTGAAGGCGGGGAAGCTGGTGGCGATGGGGGCGCCATCGTCGACGCTCACAGGGGAGTCGCTGGCAAGGCCCAGCACAAGGAAGCTCATGGCGATGCGGTGATCGAGATGGGTGGTGACCGTTCCTCCACCCTTGACGCTCTGCGCGCCGGTGACCTCAAGCCAGTCCTCTCCCTTCTCGTATGGCACGCCGTTGGCGGCCAGCCCGTCGGCGACGGCGGCGAGCCTGTCGCTCTCCTTCACCGTCAGCTCGTGCAGACCGAGCATGCGGGTCCGACCTTGTGCAAAGGCGGCGGCGATGGCCAGGACGGGATATTCATCGATCATCGAAGGCGCGCGGTCCGCCGGCACGGTGATGCCCTTCAGCCGCGAATGACGGGCGCACACATCGCCAATCGTCTCGCCGCCGGTCTCGCGCACGTTCTCGATGGAAATATCGGCGTCCATTTCCTCGAGTGTCTTGAGGAGCCCGGTGCGGTGCGGATTGAGGAGGACGTTTTCCACCGTTACATCCGACCCCGGCACGACGAGCGCCGCGACGATCATGAAAGCCGCGGAGGAAGGGTCGCCGGGAACGGTGATCGCCTGCGGCTTCAGTTCCGGCTGACCGGTAAGCCGCAGAATGCGCGCGCCGTCGGCGGTCTGTTCACTGACCAGTTCCGCACCGAAGCCCATAAGCATGCGCTCGGTATGGTCGCGGGTGGGAATGGGTTCGATGACGGTGGTAATGCCCGGCGCGTTAAGGCCGGCAAGCAGCACCGCCGATTTCACCTGCGCGGAGGGAACCGGCACGCGGTAGCTGATCGGCAGGGCGGTTTCGGGGCCGCGTATGGTCAGCGGCAGGCGGTCGCCGGAGCGCGCCAGAACTTCCGCGCCCATGTCGCGCAAGGGATCGAGCACACGGCCCATCGGCCGGCGCGAAAGCGAGGCGTCGCCGATGAAGGTGGCCGTAAGCGCGTGACTCGCGACCATGCCCATCGCAAGGCGCACGCCGGTCCCCGCATTGCCGAAGTCGAGGGGTAGCTCGGGTTCGCAAAGGCCTCCGACGCCGACGCCGTCCACACGCCACGAACCTGGCCCGTCATGGTGCACATTCGCGCCCAGAGCCTTCATCGCGGCGGCCGTGGCGAGCACGTCTTCCCCCTCGAGCAGGCCTTCGATCCGCGTTTCACCGACGGCGAGGGCGCCAAACATAAGTGAACGGTGGGAAATCGACTTGTCGCCCGGCACGCGGATGGTGCCGGCAAGCGGGTTGCCCGCGCGGGCGATCATCGGCTTCGTCGCATGGCTCATGAGTTGGCTCGTTTTCCTCATCGCTCGCGCCTGTCTTCCAGGTGCCTCGACCCGGCGCGTCAGGGGGGGATGCATGTTTCTTCCCGTCGGCCGTGTGGCCGCCGCAAGCGCCTGCAGCATATGGCTTTGATCGCAGTCCCGGTCCGGGGCAGGTCGGCCCGGATAGCAGGACACTTTGGGGCCGACTGCGGCGCGACGGTTTCCTAGCATGCCGGTCGAGGTTCGTCATCTCGGCAATCGGGTTTTCGCGTAGGGCCCATTTTACGCTTTGACAGGCGAGCGTTTCGATGGTTATGGGGACGCAGCTCAGCAACAGATTTGCAGATTACACAGGGTTTGAAATCGTGGCGAAACCGGATCTTGGGACAAAGCAACTGTGCCCCAGTTGCGGAACTAAATTCTTCGATCTGAACAGATCTCCGATCACGTGCCCGAAATGCGGCACCATCGTGAGCCCGGCCGCGACCGGGCCCAGGCCTTCCAAAGCCAGCAAACCTGCCAAGGTTGCGCCCGTGGCGGTGGAAGACGACGAGGATCTGGCGGTCGAAAGCGCAGAAGTCGTGTCGCTGGAGGATGCCGATGAAGAGGCAACCACCACCGGCAAGACCGAAGTGGATATCGACGACGATGAGATCGAGGATATCGACGACACCGACGGCGACGATGACGCCTTCCTGCCCGATGACGAGGACGAGGACGACGACGACGTCCCCGGCATCGTCCTGGAGCGCGAAGACGACGAATAGAGGGTTCGCGTTTCGGCGCGTGTCCTGCCCTCGGCGTGGATCGGCGCGAAGGCGCTGATCCACGCCATTATCCCCAGGCAAAGATCGGCGTCTGACGGCAGGAAACGATGGCCTGACGGCATTCGGTTGAAAACAGATCGATCTTCCGCTTGACATCCTTGCGGGCGCGGCTATTTTCCGCCCCGCAGAACGGCACCGGGGCCGTCCCCAACACCCGGTAACAAGTGGGGCCATAGCTCAGTTGGGAGAGCGCTTGAATGGCATTCAAGAGGTCGTCGGTTCGATTCCGATTGGCTCCACCATTTCCCCTTCTTCGTCGTTGATCTTTTGACGAAAACCCTTGATCCGAAGGGCTTTTTCCGTCGCGTGCGCGCGCTCAGGCGCGTCTCAGCAGGTCGGGTGGTTCGGCCTGTTTCGCTGACGCGGAAAGCGCAGGGTGGCCAGGAGGAAGCGCGGAATCCCGATGAAGTACCGCCGTCCAAGCCGGCGCGGCTCCTGAAGGAACCGGAACAGCCATTCGAGCCCCATTGTCCGGAAAAATCGCGGCGCGCGCGCGACCGAGCCTGACAGAAAATCGAACAGGGCGCCGACGCCGATGCAAACCTTGGGAGTGAGCCTCTCCCGGTTGGCGACGATGAATCGTTCCTGACGGGGATTTCCCATCGCCACCAGCAGCAGGTCGGCCCGTGCCGCATTGATCGTTTCGACGATCGTCTCCACGTCCTCTCCCGCAAAATACCCGTCCCGGCAGCCCACGATCTCGTGATGGGGATAGGCTTGCGCGATATGTCGTGCCGCTCCTTCAAGCGACGCGGGCGATGCTCCCAATAGGAAAATGCGGAGCGGCACCCCGACATTGGCCAGGATATCGGGTACCAGATCGGTGCCGTTGAGATTGTCGGGAAATCCCCGGCCGCTCAGGATGCGGCTCGCGAGGTTGACGCCAACCCCGTCGTTCAGCAGCGTCATGCGGTTCAGGACGTCGACGTAGGAGTTATCGTCCAGAGCCATCAGAACCGTGTGCGCATTGCAGATCGCAATATCGAGCTTTGAGCCTTGCTCCACAGACGTGCGAACAAGCGCGATCGCATCCTCACGCTCCATTCTCCGGAGGGTGAGTGGACCAATCCGGATCGCAGAGTCGTCGTGCTGGTCAGATGTCTTGACGTCGGAAAGCACGAGAAAGCCACCTTGACTGGGAACTGCAATGGATACTGGTTATTTGTGCCGTGGGCGAAAAACAAGAATTGCTATAATTCTTAGTAAATCAGCGTAGCGAACTCTTAACGATGAAATTAACCGGGAAAAGGGGCCAAATATCGTGCCCTTGCGGGCGCTTCCGGTTTCAAAACTGCGACCCCACGCGGGCGTGGCCCTCAAGAGCCGTCGCATAGACACGGTCGTACTCGAGTTTTACGCGATCCCACGAATAATGTCGCGCCGCATCGACCGACTGCTGCCGAAGCCACTCCAGATTGGCCGCGGCGGCGTCATGGCGCTGCAGGATCCGCTGCGCGGCTTCCTCAGGTCTGGCGAAGTCGCATGTGACGACACCTGCATGGACAGCGGCGAATGCCTGGAAGGCTGCGTTGGCGTGGACCACCGGTACCAGGCCCGCGCTCATCGCCTCGATCAGGGCGAGGCCGAAGCCCTCGTATTCCGATGCGCTGACGAAAAAGCTGCACCGCTCCAGTACCTCGCGCAATGCCTCGCTCGAAAGGCCGACATGCACCTCAACCTGTTTTTCCAACCGGTTTCGCGTGATCTGCGCCCTGAGGGTCTCCTCCGAAACGTCTCCGGGGACGCCGCAAATATCGAGGTGCCATGCCGGATCGTTTTTCTTCAAATGCACCATGACGTCGATCAGTCGGTCGAGTCGCTTGTTGGAGGAAAAACGTCCGAGCGTCACCAGGTTGCGGGTGAGGTCCGGCGCGCTGGCGCCTGAAAACTTCTCGACGTCCACGCCGTTCACGATCATCTGCGCCCGCCCGTCGGCGATGGGCGCAAAGCGGGTCAGGTCCGATTCGCTGCAACACACCAATGCGTCGTAGCCGCGCACGGATGCCCGCGTCAGCGTGTTGAACCAGATCGTCTTCAATGTCGCGAATTTGCTTGTATGGAAGAACCCGCCATGGGTCGTCGCGACAACGGTCTTGCGATGCAGGGCCCTGGTAAGGGCGAGCGCGTCGAAGGCGAAGTCGATCGCGTGAACATGGACGATGTCCGTCGACGCGAGCGCCCGCCAGAGCCCTGGCACGATCGGATATCGGCGCGATCCGATATAGGGCAGCCGCTCGACCTCGACCCCGTCGATGACTTCGCGCGCGGGCAGTCTGGCTCCCGGAGCGGCGAAGATTCTGTTACAGGTCAAGACACGGACCTTGCGAAATGTCTGGAGTTGTCGCGCAGCCAGTTTGGCTACGAACTCTTCCAGCCCGCCAATGCCCGGAGCGTACTGCCGCACGACATGAACGATCTCTCGCGAGTCCAGCGATTGATTCACCGGGGGCGTGGGAAGAACGTCAGATATCTCTGCGGCATCGCTCGTCTCGTGCAGCAAAGTGTTCATCCAAAACGCTCCAGCCTGCGTCGCGATCGTAAGGGAAAATGGCACGAAATGATGGATCGTACGTAAATTTCCCTCCAGCCATCCTAACGATGTCGCAATCAGGTCCCGCCACGAGTTCTTAACCGGAGCGACCTATCGTGGTGAACAGGAGACGGCGGAAGTCCGTGCCCGACAAGTGTTCCCGACGACGAGCCGGAGTCCCCTTCAATGACAACCGTGCAGGGCGCGACGGCTGCCTGTAACGAACGCGCGCAACAGACCGTCCCGGCGGACAGGCCGTTGGTCCTGCATATCAGTGCGGACTACCCCGATCCTTATCGCGGTCCGACGACCACCGCGATCAAGCGGCTTGTCACAGGCACTCCCGACGTACAGCACATCGTCGTTTCCACGACCCGTACAAGCCGCCCCGACAAGACCTATCTTCGCGATTGCGGCATGGTGGATGGCGTGCGCCTGTTCGCGTTGCGCTACTTCGCGCCGCCCCTCGGGATAGGTCTCGCGCGGGCCATGAGGACGGTCGGGCGGCGGATTGCCGGCATGCTGGAGCGCGAAGGCCTGCGTCCGGCTGTGATCCACGCCCACAAGTTCGCCTTCGAGGGAATAGCGGGATTGTGGCTCGCCGAGCATCTTGGCAGCGACGTGACCCTCCTCGTTTCCGTGCGCGGGGAGGCGGAGAGCAAGGTTCTGCGCTTCAAGCCTGCCTACCGGTCGCTTCTTCAAAAGATCGTAGATCGTGCGCGACGGATCTATTACGTCTCCGCCTGGTTCCGGCCGATCCTTGAAGCGCGCCTGAACATCGATGCGGAAAAGCAGGCGCTTCTGCCCAATATCGTGGGCAACACCGGGGCCCTGATCCCTGCTTGCGAGCCACAGCCGCGCTTCGTCAGCGTGTTCAATCTGGATATCCGCGCGCGCAAGGGCTTTCGCAGCCTGCTCGAAGCCTTCCGGATGCATCATGCCGCGCACCCGGAAGTCGGCCTCGACCTGATCGGCGACGGCAGCGAAAAGAGTATCGCCGCCGTCAAGGCGCAGATCGACAAGGCGGGCCTCGACGGTTGCGTGCGCCTGCTCGGCCGCATGGACAACGACGCGCTGACATCGGTCCTGCCGCATTATCTCGGCCTCGTCCTGCCGAGCTTCAACGAGACTTTCGGGATGGTCTATCTGGAGGCGCTGTTCGCCGGTATTCCCATCCTTTACGGGCGTGGGACGGGCATAGACGGCTATCTCGACGGCCTGGACGTCGGCGTTGCCGTCCCCCCCGGAAACGTCTCCGAAATCGCGGCCGGGCTCGATCTGCTGCTGGCCCGCAACGACATCTATCGCGCGACCATCGGCAAGAGCGGGGAAGAGCTGCTGGCGCGGTTCGATCCCGATGCCGTGTTGGAGCGCTACCACCACGATCTGTTGACTTTCGCCGGGGGGGCGACATGAGCGCGGGATCCGGTCGCGGATATTGGCGGACGCTTTTCGTCTCTCTCACAGGCATTCTGTCGCTGGGCGTCATTGCCTTGGCGTTCACCATGCCGACGCCCGCGCCGCAGAACTGGCGCTCACCGCAAGAGGTGTCGTCGCCTGCCCAGGTCGCAGCCGCGGAAACGACGCCGGGACCGGTGGCGGTCGCCGGGAAGGCGCATGCACCAGCCAAGGCCGCCACGGTGCCGGCACTTCCCCTCTTTCGCCGTGGTGTCAATCTCTCCCGGCAGCAGAGCTTTTCCCGCTCCGATCCGGCCCGGCCCGGCCACTATCTCTGGCCACCATTTGCAGGCGATCTGGCCGAAATTTCGGATCACGAACTCGACCGTCTCGTCAGTCTCGGCTTCGACTTCGTCCGCCTTCCCGTCGATGTCGGGCCATTTCTGGCAGCAGGCGAGAGCGATCGGCGTCTGTTGCTGGATGATCTGCGGCAGTGGGTCGTGCGGCTGCGCGGCCATGGACTGTCCGTGCTGCTCGACATCCATCCCGCCACCTATTCCTCCACCTGGCGGCCCAGGGACATCCTAGCGGATCCGCGCGGGGTGAAATTCGCGCGCTACCGGACGTTCCTTCAAACCGTCGCCCGCCTCCTGTCCGACCAGCCGGCTGAGGGTTTCGCCCTTGAACTGATGAACGAGCCGCAACCGGACTGCGTGCGTGGCGATGGCGAAGACTGGACCGTTTCGCAAAGGCGCCTCTTCGAGGCGGTGCGCGCCGTCGCGTCCGACATGCCGGTGGTCCTGACAGGTGGGTGCTGGTCATCGGTGGACGGCCTCGTCCGTCTCGATCCCGCCGCCTACGACGACGCGACGTTCTTTGATTTCCATTTCTACGAGCCCTATTTCTTCACCCACCAGTCGTTGCCGTGGGCCTCGCCGCCAGCTCGTTATCTCGCCGGCGTCAGCTACCCCGGCGCAAACGGCACGATCGAGCGGACGCTGAGCCAGACCAGGGAACATCTCGCGCGGTTGGCGAAGGAGGGAAAGCCTCAGCCGGCAGACGCCCTTGATGCGGCCCGGCGGGAAATCAACAACTATTACGCGACCAAGAACCCGGGGCCCGCAACGATCGGCAAACGGTTCGACATGGTCACCGCCTGGGCGAAGGAGCACGGTATCGCGCCGGAGCGGATCGTCGTCGGCGAGTTCAGCGCGATCCGCTGGCCGGACGACGTTGTCGATGACGGCAGCCGGCTGCGTTGGCTCACGGACGTGCGCGCGGCGGCCGAGCGTCATGGCTTCGGCTGGGCATTGTGGGACTATACGAGAGGCTTCGGCCTGCTTGCCGACAATGCGGGCCGTGTTGTTGACATCGCAACGGCGAAAGCCCTTGGCCTCGATATCTCGGCGCTTGGCCGCTAGTCGCCCGGCTCTCACAGACATCATGAACCCGCGCTGTGCCGAATCGCGGGGAATGCTATTGTCTTTGCGCAAACGCCGACACCGGCAGCAGCAGGCGGAATTCGACGAAGCCCCGTGACAGACGATCGCTACAGCGGACCCATCCTGACGCACGAGCGGGAGGCGAGCGCCTCCGCCCGCTTCGTGCTGCGCTGGATTCCAGCGATCATCATGGCCTACGCGTTCCTCATCTCTCCGTTTCTCATGCAATGGGGCAATTCCGGCGGCGATGTGGATATCAACGTTGCCGCGTCCCAATCAAACGTCCTCAACCAGCTTTTCTGGATCGGCGTGTTCGGCGCCGCCATCGGCTCCGCGTGGCACAATCTCAAGGATATCGGCCGGTTGCTCACCAATCCGGTGACATTGCTGCTGTTGCTGTATCTGGCTTTCGCCGCGCTTTCCGTGTTCTGGTCGCCGGTGCCGGGGATCGCGTTCCGGCGTCTCGTCCTGCAGGCGATCGTCGTGCTGGCGCTGGGCATCTCCACGGTGCTGGCGGACGATCGCGACGAAACGCTCGATCGCATCCTCTTCGTGATCGCCGTGACGGTGCTTGTGAATTTCGCCGATGTGCTGCTGACGCCCCCGGGCCCGATCGGTCATGAAGGCATCTATTCGCAGAAGAATGGCCTGGGCGCCGCCATGGCGTTCTCTGTGCTCTTCTGCATTTACGGTGCGGCGGCGAAGCGCGGTCGGCTGAGGGTTGTCTTTCTCGGGCTGACCGTCGCTGCGTTCTATGCGCTGGTGGAGAGCAAATCCAAGACGTCGCTCGGCCTCGCGGTCCTGCTGCCGATATTGATCTATGTGGCCATTCTGATCACCCGTCCGTTCCGGATGAACGTCGCCCTGTTCCTGCTGTTCTGCCTCGCGCTCGGCCTTGCTGGCTGGTTTTATGTCTCAGCCATGACGCGTTTCGGCTTCGAGGAGCTTTCCATGCTGCTCTTCGGTGACGAAACCTTCACCGGCCGTACCGTTATCTGGAGCTTCGTTGTCGACGTCATTTCCCGCAATCCGTTATTCGGACAGGGATATTCCTCTTTCTGGGGGATTGGCGCCGGGTCGATCGTGGAGCGTGAAGCGCCGGGTTTTGTCGTCGGGCTGCTTCAGTCGCACAACGGCTATCTCGACGTTCTCGTGGAAACCGGCCTGATCGGCCTGTCGATCCTCATCGCGCTGATTCTCGCCGCTCTCTTCTCCGCCGCCCGTGCGATCGCGCTGCGGCCTGCTCTTTGCTGGCTGTCGATGACGCTGGTCGTCACCGTGGTGTGTCACAACATGCTGGAGAGCAGCTGGTTTCGCGGGTATTCGCTGACCTGGATGCTCTTTGTCCTGGCCGCGCTTCTGCCACAGGCATCGGGCAAGCGCCGCGTGCGTTGACGCGCGTGCCCGGATCCAGCCGGTTTCTTCCAGCCCCAACGCCGCGATGTTAGCGAAGTCCTAACCAAAGCGCGTTACCAACGGTTAAGACTGTTTTCTAGTTCCCAGGCCCGCGACCGTGCAAGTTCATCCCGACATGCCCCCGAGCCAGATGCCGATCGACATCCATGCGATCGCAACGATCCTGCGTCGACGCATGTGGCTGGTATTGGCGACGGCCTTTCTGCTTGCGGGGCTGACGGCCGGTTTTACTCTGCTTGTCTCGCCGGTCTATCGTGCCGCCACGCTTGTGATGATCGATCCCTCGGTCCGCCAGCCCTTCGAAAACCCCAATATCGCCTCACGATCGGGGAACGAAAGCGGCGTTATCGACAGCCAGGTGGCGCTGATCTCCTCCGACACGGTATTGCGGCCCGTTGTGCGCCGGTTCAACCTTGTCGAGGATGAGGAATTCGGCGCGGAGGGAAAGCCAAACCTGCTGACCGCTCTCGTGCGTGCGCTGGTTCACATCGAACCGGCCGACAAGGCTGCGAGCGAGACGCAGCGCGAGAACAAGTCGGTCATGCTCCTCGGCAAGGCGCTCAGCGTGAAGCGCGAAGGGCTGACCTTCGTCGTCTCGATTTCGGTGGAATCGAAGAACCCGCAAAAGGCCGCCCAGCTTTCCCAGGCGATCGCGGACAGCTTTCTCTCCGACCAGAGGCGGCAGAAGGAGACGTCCTCGATCGAGGTGACGGAGCAGATCGACAAGCGTCTGATCGGCTTGCGTGAACGGTTGCACAAGGCCGAGCTTGCAGTCCAGCAATTCAAGCAGGAGAACGGCCTGCAGAGCACCGGCGACAAGGGGCTTCTCGTCAATCAGGAACTGGGTGATCTCAACTCGCAGCTTACCGAAGCACGCGCGGAGGTGGCGGAGAAGAAAGCCCGCTACAACGAAATCTCCGCCGTCATGAAAAAGGGCATCAGCCCGGAAGCGATCAACGGCCTCTCCACTTCACAGAATTCCTCGCAAACTGTCTCGCGTCTGCGTGACCAGTATACCGCCGCCGTGCGCCAGGAAGCCAATCTGGAGGCGCAGCTGTTGCCTTCCCATCCCGACCTGATCCGTGCCAAGGCGCAGGTCAAGCGGATCGAGGGTTTGCTTCGCGCGGAGACGAAGCGTATCGCCGATACCGCCAGGATCGAATATGACGTGGCGCGTGAGCGCGTGGCCAATCTCGAAAGCGAGGTCAATTCCTCCGTCTCGAAATCAAACGTCAGCGATGCGGCCTCGATCCGGCTGCGGGCGTTGGAAACCGAAGCAGAGACGACGCGCTCCCTCTACCAGAATATTCTGGGCCGGGCGAAGGAGATCGCCGAACTCGACCAGGTGATTGCTCCCAGCGCGCGTGTGATCGCTCCCGCACAGCCGCCGGAATACCCGGTCTGGCCGAAGAAGAAGCTGCTGGTTGCTCTTGCCGCGGCTTTTGGTCTGCTACTGGGTACCGCTCTGGCGGTGGGGGGCGAGGTGATCCGACAGGTTTCGGCAAGCCTGCGGCGTGAACCGGCGCCCGCGACCTATGCAGCAACGAAGGAAGGCCTCCTTCCGCGCGATCTGGTGCCGGATAAGGACGTGGCCGAGAACGGCGAAATGCTCGCGGTCTTGAACAGCATTCCGCGGCTCAGACATCTTCCCGAGGCCGACCGCAAGGCTGTTGCCGCGATTCTGGACGCTCTGGACGAGTATTACGCCGAGCCCGACCCGCATCATTGACTCAACGGGTCATTTCCTCGCACGCAATCTCTGTGACGAAGCAAAGCCGCGCAACAGCTCCAGCACCTCGGCGCGCGAGGCGAGCGGCGTCAGATTGTGGTCCGCGTTGGCGATCATCGACAGTTCGACATTCTCGTAAGGCGCAAGGCCCGAGAAGTCCTCTTTGAACCACGCCTGGACATCCTGCACCCCGCGATCGCCTTCGCAGAATATCAGGCTGACAGGAACGCCGCGTTCCCGCAGCGCCTTGAACCTGGACTGGACGATCCGGTTGAGCCGGTAATGACGTGAGGCGCCGCGAAGCACCGGCGCCAGTTTTCTGTCGAGCACGCGTGAAACGGCGCTGGCGAGCCGCGTCACCACCCGCGATAGCGGCAGGTCTCCTGTCAGGAGGCGCTTCAGCATCCGTTTGTCGACCATCTTGCGCCGGTATGTGTCGAGCGTCTGGATCGGTTCGCGCAAGGTCGTCTCGACGTCCTCGTCCGGGTCCCAGACCAGCCGGCGTACGTTGATGGCGACGAGACCGGTGACCCGCGGATCCGCTTCGGCCGCGATGAGCGCGAGATAGGCGCCGCTGCAGCGGCCCACCAGCACGACCTTTTCCACCCCTGCCGTGCCGGTCAACCAGTCAAGTGCGGTCTTCACGTCATCGAGTTGCCGGTCGCCATAAAGCACCTGTGGTGCTTGTCCCGGCCACAGCCGGCTTTCGCCGATCCCGGCCGCATCCATTCGCAGCGAGGTCACACCCGAGGATGCGAGTGCGCGCGCGAAATCAACGGTCGAACGGCCCCAGCCGACCGAATGGTCATAGCCTGAATTGAGGAACAGGAAAGCCGTTTCGTTCGGTCGGGCGAGGGCACGCGTGAAAACGCCAAAGAACATCCCGTTCGCTCCGAACCGCACGAGGGTCTGTTCGTAGTCCGCTTCCTGCAGCGTTGACGGCAAGGCTCCCTGGGTCGGAGCACTGGCCGTCGCGGATGCAGGGAACTGGGTCGCTATCCACGACGTGACCGCCTCTATCGTCGTGACCGGAACGATGGAGAGCGTCGGGTTGGAGACGTAGTCGACATACCCCTCGAAGGGCAGACGGTCGACGGCGACGCTCTTTTCCAGAAGATTGGCGGCGAGTTTCGCGTCTCCGGGATGGTGGTCGCGTTCGACCAGCAGGACCTTCGAGACGCGCGGTGCGGGCGCCTTCAGAATATTGAGCGATCGAATCTCGCTCGCGGTCGCCGCCGAAAGCACGGATCCGCCCGCCATCAGCCCGCCTTGTGGTCCGTCGGACGCATCGACGAGAAACGTCGGTTTCGTCATGGCGGTCCAGGCGGTCAGTTCGCGCAGGTAGCCGCGTCCCTGAGCGACCGGCGCCAGCAGAACGAGACCGGCAACATCTGTTTCGCTCGCAAGATCGGCCGCAAGCGCGCCGCCGACCCCCTGACCGATGACGATCACACGGCTCGGTGTGCACAGTTTGCCGACTTCGTCGAAGGCACGGCGAACGGCGTCGCGCCAGCTCCGTTCGTCCTCGATGCCGGCGCTCTCACCGGCGGAATTTCCCGTTCCGGGATAATCGAAGCGCAGGGTGGGATAGCCGCGCGCCGCCAGGGTTTCGCCAAGGATGCGATAGCTCTTGCGCGAACAGAGTTCCTCATAGCCCCACGGGCTGAGCAGCAAGATGGCGGTATCGCCGCGCGCCGCGTGAAAGGACCCGGCGAGGCCGTCGAAAACGACCGGCTCGGCGGGTGCCACTGTCATTGTCTCCATTTTGCCGCTCGTTTCGGAAAACTCGTGATGAAGAACATTCATTGCCTGGTCCGCGATCCCTGAAAACGGCGAGGTCGGCGAGTGGCCTGGCGGAGGTGGACCCGACGGGCGCTCGCGGCTCCACTAGACGGCAAAACCCCTAGCCTTCCTTTAATGGTACGTCAAAGATACCGAGGGTAACGTGCCTGACATTTTCTCCCGCCATTTCCGGCCAACCGACCGAGGAGCCCCGCGCCCCGATGGAAGCCGTCTCGATCGCCATCGCCAGTATCGGCCGCCCGTCGCTTGCCGACACGGTACGCTCGCTTGCCGGTCTCTCGCTTGAGCCAGACGTCGCCGTTTCCGTTCTGGTGGCCGACGATTCCAGAGATGGGGCCGCAACGCGTGTGGTGGAAGGTCTGGATCTCGGCAATCTCGCGGTGACCTGCCTGCCCGTCGCCGCGGGCAACATCTCCGTCGCGCGAAACGCCTTGCTCGATGCGGCCACCGGCGACTGGATCGCACTCGTCGATGACGACGAGTGGGTCGAGCCCGACTGGCTGTCGCGATTGATGGCCGCCGCCCGCGACTTCGATGCCGACGTGGTGGTGGGTCCGGTCTATCCGGATTATCCCGCCGACACGCCAGACTGGTTCGTCCGTGCCAATCCGCTTTACAACGATTGGGGCCATCGGGGCAAAAGGCTCATCACCGGTCGCGGCGGCAATACCTTGATGAAGACGGGTCTCGCTCGCCGTCTCGCGCTGCGTTTCGATCCCACCCTCGGCGTGAGCGGCGGTGAGGATACGGCCTTCTTCGCCGCCGCCGCCGCCCATGGCGCCGTCATTGTCGCCACCGACGATGCGCGCGCTCACGAGCACGTGCCGCCGGAACGGCTTGCGCCATCCTATGTCCTGCGCCGTGCCGTTCGCTCCGGCCAGTCTTACGCCAATGCCCGCAGGGCGGAGCATTCCGGTCTCCTCCGACAATTGCTGTTCGCGCTCGATGCGATGGTAAAGGTCGGTGTCGCGTCCGCCCTGGCACTGCTGTTGCGTCCGCTCGACCGCGCGGCATCCTTCCGCATGCGCCAGAAGACGGCGCTCAATCTGGGGAAAATACGCTCGGTTCTGGGCCTGCCGCTTGCCCAGCTCTACAAGCAGCCCGACTAGATGCGATAGCGCAGACGTCGCAGCGGGGCATAGAGCGTGCCTCGCAGCACCTGGCCGGGGCCGACGCGTGCAGGCAGGTCTCGCTGCGGGTCGAACGTGTCGGTGGCCGACCAGCGCGGGCAGAACCAGGCGGTGTCGCGCGATAGCCCGCCGGTCGAGGTGTAGATGCGGGCATAGTCGAGCCGCTTGAGCTGCGCCAGCACGGCCTTGTCGAAGCGCCCGAACGGAATGGCGGCCTCATTCACCGCGCACTCCGCCGCGTCCTCGATCTTGCGGCGCGCGTCGACCATTTCCCGCGTGCGGCCCGCCGCGTCGAGCCCGCACCAGTCGACATGATCCCAGCCATGTGTACCGATTGTCATGCCGGCCGCGACCATCTCGCGAAGCTGCGCGCCGCTCAGATAGCCGGTCTGGTCGATGCGGCCCGCCAGAACGAAGAACGTCGCGGATCGTTTCGCCTCGATCAGCGCCGGCATTCCTTGCGTGTAGTCGGAGAGATTTCCGTCATCGAAGGTGACGCGGGCGCGGATGCCGTTCTTGTCCTCGAGTTCGCAAAGGGCATGAATGGTGCGCCGATAGGTGTCGCAGGCAACGAAATACCGGCCTTCACCGGGAGACGGGGGGACGATCGGCTCGCCGAGCCCGTGGAAGGTGAGAACGAGGGTTCTGGCCAGCATCTGTCGCTTTCGTCCATTTCGCAAAGTGTTCCGGGCCGATCATGGCACGCAATGGTCAACAGCTCGTGAGCCTTCTTCCACTGCACGATGCGCCTATGTGTTAACCCGGTCGGAAGATCGGCATGCTATCGATGCCGCTCAGGCTCACTCGTGTTCTCCCCAGGACCGCCCGCGCACCGCGATCGCATCCCCTTTCGGAACGAAAATGCCGACAGAACCATCCAGTACCGGGGAGAAGCTGCAAACCCGAGCCGTCGCCCTCTTTCGGCGCATCCGGCGCTCGCCGCTGGTGGCGAACACGATCTCCTACACGATCAATTTCGGCCTGCAGCTGGTGATCCAGCTCGGCTTCTTCATGCTGATCTCGCGCACGCTCGGCGCGCATGGCTACGGCGTGTTCGTGAGCATCACCAGCGTTTCGATCATCGCCGCGCTGGTCATCGGCCTTGGCAGCGAATACCTGCTGGTTCAGCGTGTCGCCGTGGATCCGAAATCGTTTCCCGTCTATTTCGGCCATTCGCTGGTGATGATGGCGCTGACCTTTCCGCTCGTCGGTCTGCCGACGCTCTTCTTCCTGCACTACCTCCTCGGCGATGCGATCGCCCTGCTGCCGCTGTGCATCATCTCCTTGTCCGATCTCCTGTTCACCCGCCTCGTCGTCCTGTCCGCCAATGCCTACATGGCCTTCGACAAGGCGCACCGGCAGTTGTTCATCAACGTTTTCGCGGCCGCGTCGAAACTTGTCTTCCTGCTCGCCGCCTCGCTTCTCGTTACCGGCCTGACCGTGGAGGTCTGGGCCTGGTGGTTCTTCGCCTCCGGTGCCGTTTCCGCCTCTGTCGCGATCTTCTTCGTGATCCGCGACCTCGGACGCCCGGTGCTCACGATCGTGCGCGAAGACCTGAAGCTGAGCGGTCTCTATTGTCTGGAATTCCTGTCCATCGGTAGCATGAAGGATCTCGACAAGCCCGTCGTCGTGCATGCGCTGGGGGCTGCCGCCGGCGGCCAGTACGCGGCCGGGTTCCGGATCATCGATGCGGCTTCGGCGCCGGTCAGGGCGTTTCTCTACGCCACCTACACGCGTCACTTCCGTTACGCCGAGGCCGGGCGCGGCAGCTCCATTGCCTTCGGGCTCAAGCTGTTGCCGATCGCCACGGGGCTCGCCATCCCCGTCGCCATCGTGTTGTTCGTGGGGGCTGATTACATTCCGCTGATCCTTGGCGCGGATTTCGCCGACACGCCCGGTGTGGTGAGAACGCTGGCCCTCTATCCGCTGTTGATGGGGCTTTCGGGCGTCGGTGCCGATATCTTGCGGGCGGTCGGCCTTCAGACCATCCGCATGTCGCTGCTGATCGTCACCAGCCTGGCGCTGATCCCTGTCGTCTGGTTCGGCGCGACGACGGGCGGCCTCGTTGGCGCGGCCCTGATGCGCTTCGCGCTCCAGGTCGTGCTGATCATCGTGACGTGGGCGATCGTTCTCAGGCAGAAGAACCAAAAGGCCTGAGGCGGACTTGCGAGAAGACGCAATCTGCACATCTCAGTAGGCCCGTATCTCAGTAGAACTGAGTTCCACTGCCGTTGAGTGCGGCGACGAGCCCCTGTGGTGTGGCCCCGCTCACAGTGTCGTCGCGCGGTGTCAGCAAGATGACCTTTTCCGTTCCCGGTGCCAGATGGAACCAGTCGTCATCGGGCCGGAAATTCTCGTCCGCGACATGTACCGATTGCGCGAATCGATCCGCCGTGAGGCGCATGCGCCAGCCGTCCCGCTCGTTTCCTTCCACGCCGACGCCAAGCTCCAGAGCCGTTTGCGCATGCGGAAAACCCAGTGGGAAATGGAAGGCCTCGGCCACGCTCTCCCCCGTGGCGGGATCGCTCAGGCGCGCCACCGTCACGTCATGCGAGGGCGGACCGAAGCGATAGGCGTAGGTCGTGTCGAAAAAGGCGCCGAAGAGATCGGTCGCGGCGATTTCCATGGACTGGCGCGGCGCAAGGGCAAGCTCCCTGCGTCCGGAAACGACCGGCGTCCTGCCCTCGCGCAGGCAGGCGATGGATAGGATCAGGTTCCGCTCGTCCGCCGTTTCGTTGATCGTGTGGATGGCGAGCCCGTTGGTGCCCTCGTCGGTGAGCGCGATCTGGACGGGGCGGAAGGCGCGCTTCAGCGCATACCAGGCGGGCTTCGGTTCGCCGGTTGCATCGACGACACCCCAGCCGGCGCCCGGCAGAAGGTCCTGAAACGTCCACACCAGAGCGCCACCACACGAGGAGGCCGCGCGGCGCCATTCGGCGAATGTCGCCTCCATCACCTCGCCCGTCACGGCCCGGGAGAGATCGAGATAGCGGCCCGGATCGCCATAGCGCAGCGCCGCCGGATCCTCGCCGTAAAGCCGCGTGAGATAGTGGTCGCGCACATCCTCGAAATCCCAACCGGCCCCGCGATCGCGCGGCACCCGGGCCTTCCAGCGTGGATCATGCCCCGGCCTGACGGACAAGTGCGCATCGAGCGTTCGCTGCTGCGGGACATTGGAAAAGGCAAGACATTCGGCGGCAAAGCGCACGTTGGCGCGCCGCGCGTCCTCGAGCGGGCGCAAATAGGCGCCGACGCCGTAATAATGGGCGATGCCTTCATTGGGTGAAAACGGCTGGGCCCCGCCACACGGCGAGTTCGCCACATAGGGAACATCCGGGCGCAAGTTTTTCGCGATCCCGGCGAGCAGGGTTTCGCTCAGCGGCCCCTTCCAGCGTTCCTCCGGCAGACCGAGCATGGCGCCCTGCTGGTAGATCTCGCTGCCGCCGCAGATAACGGCAAGCGAGGGACACGCCTGTGTCGCTTCCAGAAACTGGCGCGCCTCGGCTTCGACCAAGGCCACGAAGGCCTCGTCCTTGACCGGATAGTCATAATTGGCGAACTGGAAATCCTGCCAGACCATCAACCCGAGCTCGTCGCACAGAGCAAAGAACTCCGGCCCCTCGTAAGTCATCGTGCCGCCGATGCGCAGCATGTTCATGCCGGCCTTACGGGCAAGATCGAGAAGGTGGCGATAGCTCTCGCGATCGCACGGCAGATTGACGATGTCGGGCGTCGTCCAGACCGCGCCACGGCAGAAGACATCGACGCCGTTGATCTTCAGCGCGAAGCCCTTGCCATCGCCTCCCTTGTCCACCTCGATGCGGCGGAAGCCGGTGCGGCCGAGATCAAAGCGCAAGCCGCCGGCCTCGATCTCGATGTCGTGCAGGACAGGATCGCCGTGGGTATGCGGCCACCAGGGCGCGACTTCGGGGATGCGAAGCTCCGCCCGCCAGTCGCCGTCATCGGCAAGGGTGGCCGTTGCCGTCGCTCCGGCACAATGGAGGAACGCGGTATCTTGTGAACCGTCCATGGAGAAGACGAGAGACAGGAGCCCCGCTCCATCCGCGCCAAGCCGTGCATCAAGGCGCTTGACGGTGACCAGCGCGCCATCCGGTTTCATCAGCGAGATCGGTCGCCACGGCCCGACCGCGTGAACGTCGGGGCACCAGCCGGGCATGTGGCCAAGCAATGTCGTGCGGATCAGCCGCAAGCCTTGCGAGACGGCGAGTTGCGGCCGCCAGCGCGCACGCGGACCCTTTTTGTAGAGATGGGGGCCAAGCGCGCGAAAGCAGATCGCCAGTTCGTTGGAAGCCCGCGCCTCGACGCAGACCTCGTGCGCGAGGAACATGCTGTCGCTGGAAAGCACCTGCTCGCCGTTCCAGTAGACTTCCGCGATCGTCGCAAGGCCGTCCAGACGAAGGGCACGCGCACCGGGATTGGCCACATCAACCTGGCAAACGAACCAGGCGTCCTTGTCGTGCAGGGGGAGGGGATCTTCGGCCCGATAATGCCCGGCTGCGGCAAGCGCGCCGGCGACCGTGCCCGGCACGCGGGCCGCGATCCTGTCGGAAAACGTCGCGAGATCGGCCGGGCCGGCGGCCGCGTCCGGTGCGCTCAGCGTCAGTTGCCAGCCCTCGTCAAGCCGCATGGGCTGATCATCGGATGCGAATGCCCGGCGCGCCATATCCGTTCCGTTCGATTGTGAAGGCCCTCAGGCGGCCCGGATTTTCGTCTGGCGGGAAGCCCTTTCCAGCCGTTCAATCAGCCTGTCCCACGCCTCCGCCGCCGGCTGCAGCGCCGGTGCGAGCTTGTCGAATTTCTTGCGCATCACCGAGCGGGCAAGCTGGAACTGGACGATCTTGGCAGTCGCCGAGATCTGGCGGGCATCCTCGATCGCTGCGTCGAGACCCTCGTGAGCGTTGCCGGCAAGCCATTCCAGATGGCTGGAGAAGAGTTCGAAATTTGCGCCAAGCTGGCGCAGTGTGTTGAAGGCGTAGAGATGGAAGAAGCCGAATGGTCGCGCGCTGACGGACGCCACCTGCCCGGCGAAAACCTCCCCGAAGGCGGCGATGGGATTGGCCTGGGGGCGCCGCTCGAGATGGCGCCGCAGAAGCTCCCGCGCACCGGAAACGACCTGGCGTTGATCCGGGAATTCGGCCGGAAACTTGACGAATTCGGTGTAGGGCAGGAAAGGCGCCGCATCCGGCTCGGCCTTCCGCTGGAAGATCCCGTCGAAATCCTCGCCCTCCAGCCGGTGCAGGCCGAGATTGTGGAAATAGTCCATCGTCCGGTTCCCGATATCGAGCCGGTTGATGGCGACGGTCGTCTTGCCATGTTCCTTGTGGTAGGCCGTGCCCTGGGTGTCGGGCAGGTAGTAGCTGTCCATTTCGACGAGTGTCAGCCGTCCGCGCGCGATCTGCTCGGTGACGTGCCGCTCAACGAGGTCGTAGATCGCAAGTTCGGTGACCCGGATGCCGAACAGGCTTTCCAGATCCTCCAACGGCGTCTTGAAGAAGGTGAACTGGTCGCCTTCGAAATCCTGCGTCACGGCGAATCCGAGGCATGCCTGCGGCGGCAGGCCGAGTGTCGCCAGCACCTCGATCCAGATATCGAGATAGCAATTGGTTTCTGGCCAGTCGCGCTCCATCGAATGGAGGGCATGGCGCGGGTAGGCGGCCGGATCCAATGCGGGAAACACCGCCTCCCGTTCGGTGTTCGTCGTCATGCTCACCCCCACAGCGCCTTGCGCACCGGTTCCGGCCAGTCGGCCGTATCAAGTCCGTGATGGGCGAACAGCGCCAGCGCAATGCGTTCCAGCCCGAACCCGACACAGGCTGTGTGCGCGACCTCGCCGTCGGTCGTCTTCAGGCCCCAGGTCGCGCCGAAATGGTCCTGGTGGTAGTTGAACGACAGGCAGGCCGTCGGCTTGGCCGTCGACGTGACCGGGATCAGCAACTCGAACTTCAGGTTCTGGTCGCGCTGGTTGTTCGCCAGCATCTTGCCGGCCCGTCCGAAGAACGGATCGTTGGCGATGTCGATCTCGACGGGAAGCTGAACGGTCTCGATCAGCTGTTTGCCTCGTTCCATCCACTGCTGGCGAAAGGCACGAACTTCCGCAGGCGTTCCCATGCGCACATATTCGCGCATCCGGAACATCTGCATGCGCGCCGGGTCCTTCGACGGCTCGTGGCGGAAGCAGTAGGACTGCAGGTCGAACAGGCCGCCGCCTTCGGGCAGGGCCCCGCGCTTGGCGATGGTCGGATAGAGCGGATAGCAGGCCGCCGGCGTCAGCACGATGTCGGTGGCTTCCTGATCCTTGGTCCAGTCCTCGCCCTCGGCCATGCACTTCAGCAGGTTCATGTGATCGCGGTCGCAGCCGCAGAAACTGTGCACCGTGCCGGCGAGTTGCGGAAAGCTCTTCATGTAGCCCGAACCCTCGAAGTGGGTGCGGTTCATGCCCGGCGGAAAACGGATGGCTTCCGCGTTGTCCGCGCCGCCGAACGTCTCGATCAAGGTTTCGAACCGGGCGATGACGTCCTCGAAAGCGCCAGAGCGGCCGTAGAGGCCGTCAACGCCGGTGTCGATCAGAAGACCGGCGTCGAAGAGCCGGTTGAGGAGAGGGGTCTGGATATCCATCGGATTACCTCAACAGGCTGGTGTCTTGACGCTGCACGAGCAGCATTGTCGAAGAGTTGGCGAGGATGCGGTCGTTCGAGATCATCAGCTGCGCGGAATGGGCATCGCGCAGGTGTCGGCCGAGGCTGAACGGCGTGCCGTTCTTGTAGCCCATGATGCCGCAGATCATCATGCAATGGTTGATGATGGTCAGGATCAACTCGGACGAAGAAATCTTGACGTTGTTGATGGCCACCGCGAACGCCATCGACGACAGTTTCGTTTCATCGTCGCGTGCGGCCTCGAACTGGCCGAGCGCCGTCATGACATTCGATTTCACCAGTTGCAGCAGGCCCGAGACTTCGGCAAGGCGCAACGCACCCGGCGGGGTGGTCCCCGGCGTCCGGCGCGCGGCTGCCTTCACGAAGGATTGCGCGCGGTTGACCGCATCGGCGGCGATGCCGAACCACACCGCGCTCCACAGGATATGCGCGTTGGCGAGCATCGACTGCGCCGCGATTTCGGCGAAGGGCTTCGGCAGGATCTGTTCCGCCGGCGCCTCTCCCTTGAACAGAAAGCCGTCGGAACAGGTGCCGCGCATGCCGAGTGTGTCCCAGTCGTGGGTCTTTTCCAGCGTGTACTGGCCCTTGAGGAAGACGGTCATCACCTGATCGGAAGGGGCGGCGTCGGCATGGCTGCGCGAGGTCACCAGAATGGCGTCGGCCTCTTCGCCGTAGGAGATGACGGTCGCATCCTTTTCCAGCCGGCAGGTGTCGCCATCGACCTCGATTGCGCAGATCGAGTTGCGCATGTTGCCGCCGATGCCGGCTTCCGTCGTCGCGGAGCCGAGCAGCAGCTGCTCGCCCGCGATCCGTTTCAGAAAAGCCTGGTGCCACGGCGCGTCCGCCCCATGAGAGACGACGCTGGACACCTTGATCTGGTGCATCGAGAACGTCATCGCGGCGGCCGCGCAGGACTGGCCGAGGATAGAGCAGATTTCGGCGATCTCGGCCGTCGTGGCACCTTCTCCCCCCAAGTCCGCCGGAACCTGGACGCCAAGCAGCCGCTCCGCCTTCATGGCCGCAATGGCTTCTTCAGGGAACCGGCCCCGGGCGTCGACGTCGTCGGCATGGCTGGCGGCGATCTTCGCGACCCGGCGCGCACGCTCGACGAGGTCCATGGCCTTGATCTCGGAAATCTCATTCATTGCGCGGCCTCCTGATCTCCGCACAACGTCGCGACGCACGCCGTGATCGCCGCGATGGTCGCGAAGGACTTGCGGTTCAGCATCGTGTCGGGAAATTCGATGTCGAAATGTTCCTCCAGAGCGAGCATCACCTGCACCGAGGCGAAGGAGGACAACCCCGCTTCATAGAGATCGGCATCGTTTGCCAGCGTTTCGACCGACACCGGGAGGCTGCCGTGCTCTGCGAGCAGTTCACGAATGGTTGCGTTCATGGCTGGGTTCCCCAAATCGCGCGACGGGCCGGACCATCGGCACGCCATCAAGTCCTTAGGGAAAACAACTAGTGCAATTGGGATAAGGTCAGATTAATCCGCATAGTTAAAATATTGTGACAATCAGATTCAAAGTATTTGCCTGATGGGATCTCGTCAGCCCGTCGTTTCGCGTTCGGCCGATCCGGGAAGCATGGTGCTGACCACGCGCCAGAATTCGTCGGTCAGCTGCTTGTCGCGGCCGCGATAGCGGTAGAGCCGGATCTGCGTGTGCATATCCCACTGGGGGTCTTCGCTGGCCCTCACCAGCGCACCCGTCGCGAGATCCTCGCCAAGCAGGCCCTCCGGGAGCCAGCATACCCCCCATCCCTTGAGAGCGAAGGTGCGCAACTCCGCGCTGATGGTGTTCTGGTGCACGTTGTGCCGCCGGAAGGGCTTCTTCTCGAAAAAGATCCGCTGAAGGGCCGTGCCGAAGAAGGAGGAGAGGCCATAATCGAGATAGGGGACAGTCTCGCCGGTCTCGATGGCGCGATCGAGCAGCCCTCGTCCCGGGCGGGCGTCATTGCCGGCGAAGGACTGGAGCTGAGGTGCCGCTACGGGAATGACCGTCTCTTCTCCCAGATGCAGCCAGTCGAACTGATCCGGGTTCACCAACAGGGGAACGAAGGGATGGGTGTAGGTGAGGAAGAGGTCGGCCTCGCCGTTGACCAGTGCATCCGCATTGGCCTCGATACCGCCCCGGTCGGGGATGAGAGCGGTGGTGAGATGGGGGATCGTCTCGCGGATACGGCTCAGCCAGTCCGGCATCATGGTGACGGTCAGCGTGTGCAGGGCGGCGAAGGTGAGGCAGTTCTCGCCCGCGCCCGAGCGCGCGGTCAGCGTGTTGCGCGCATTGTAGAACATGCGTATCGCCTCTTGCGCCACCGGCAGAAACGCCTTGCCTTCAGGGGTGAGCGCGGCCGGCAGGCTGGCGCGCGAAATCAACGTCACGCCGAGCCAGGTCTCCAGCTGCTTGATACGCCGGCTGAATGCCGATTGCGTGACATTGCGCGCGGCCGCGGCCCGGGAAAAGCTGGCCACGCTCGCCAGCATCACGAAATCTTCTAGCCACTTCAATTCCATTAGGGTCTCCGTCGCGCCTGTCTACTCCCGCTCGCCCGCGCGCGCAATTGCTGTGCGAAAGGCCTATGCAAAAACGGACTAGGGCGCGCGAAAACCGGCATTGGCCAAGCACGACCGATACGCATAGAGCATGGCGCGTGTCGCGCGGATGGACATGATCCGTGCGGCGCGAATGTGCTCGAGATATTCGCTCTGGGGCCCGTTCTCCTCGCCCGGGCCATCCGGCACGAAGCTGGCGAAACCGAGGTTCCGATGCGCGCGCATGTGCGCGGCGGTACGCTCGCGCGAAACGGCCCGCGACGAGAAGACGCTTCAGCTCTGCAGGGTCGGGCACCTTTTCCCCTCGTTGAATGATGGCAGAAGTGATGACACGGCAGATTTATGTGAACGGGGCCTTCGTGGCCGAAAGCGATGCGGTAATCCCGGTCATGGACCGAGGCTTTCTGTTTGGCGACGGCATCTACGAAGTGACCGCCATGATCGACGGCCACCTGATCGACAACGATCTGCATCTGGCGCGCTTCGAACGCTCGCTGCGCGAACTCGGAATCCCGATGCCGTTGCCGCTCGATGGAATTCGCAAGGTCCAGATCGAGCTCGTCCGGCGCAACCAGATGACCGACGGGACGATCTATCTGGAGGTCACGCGCGGGGCGGCGGAACGCAACTTCCTGCCCGAAAAGGACCTCAAGCCGAACTTCGTGGCCTTCACCCAGCCCAAGAAACTCTACGGTACGGCGCGCCAGGAAGCTGGTATCGCCGTCGCCCTGTCGCCCGATCCGCGCTGGGAACGGCGTGATATCAAGACCGTGATGCTTCTGGGGCAGGTGATGGCCAAGCAGGCCGCCCATGCCGCCGGTTTCGACGATGTTTGGCTCTTCCAGGACGGTTTGATCACCGAAGGGGCCTCGAATACGGCTTTCATCCTGACCCGCGACGGTACGATCCGCACCCGGCCCAACTCGCACGATATCCTGCCTGGATGCACCCGAAAGGCTGTCATGCAGCTGATCGCCAGCGAGGGGTTGGCCTTGGAGGAACGGGCCTTCTCGGTCGCAGAGGCCAAGGATGCGGCGGAAGCCTTCCTCACCAGTGCCTCCAGCTTCGTCACTCCGGTGGTGCGTATCGCCGATCAGGTCATCGGTGATGGTCGGCCCGGCCTGATGACCCGCAAGCTGCAGGCCATCTATCTGGAAGCGGCACGTGCCTGCGAAACCGTGTAGAGAGACGGCGTATACGGCAACGAGACGAGCAGGAGGCCTCCCATGGCACGATTTCGCGACTTCGGCGTCACGCCCGGCCTTCTGCCCGCAGGCAACCGCAACGCCATCACCGATGTTGATGGCGTGTCCGTCGGCCACCGCACCATTCGTCAGGGTGATATCAACACCGGTGTGACCGCGATCATACCGCAGCCCGGCAACCTGTTCCGCGAAAAGCTCACGGCTGCGGTGGAGATCGTCAATGGGTTCGGCAAGAGCACGGGGCTCGTCCAGGTCGCCGAACTCGGTTCTCTGGAGACCCCGATCCTGCTCACGAACACCTTCGCCGTGGGCACCTGTGCCAATGCGCTCGTACGTCGCGCGATCGCCGAGACCCCGCAGATCGGGCGATGTACCTCCACCGTCAACGCCGTGGTGTGCGAGTGCAACGACGGCGCGCTTTCCGACATTCAGGCCATGGCGGTGCGTGAGGCGGATGCCGTCGCAGCGCTCGACGCCGCTTGTGTGGAGGTGGAGGAAGGCTCGGTGGGGGCGGGCACCGGCATGACGTGCTTCGGCTTCAAGGGCGGCATCGGTACAGCTTCGCGCCAGATCGGCATCGCTGACGGCATCCGCCATCTGGGCGTGCTGGTTCTTGCCAATTTCGGTCGTGCCGGAGACCTTGTGCTTCCCGATGGCCGCCGTCCCGACCCGCGAGCCGCCGCCGGGCGCAGCGTTTCCGGTGACACGGAAAAAGGCTCGGTCATCGTCGTGCTGGCGACGGATGTGCCGGTTGACCAGCGTCAGCTTCGCCGCATTTGCCGGCGCGCCGGTGCCGGACTTGCCCGGCTCGGCGCCTTCTGGGGCAATGGCAGCGGTGATATCGTTCTCGGCTTCACGACCGCTAACCGGATCGCGCACGAGAGCAAGCACGATCTGATGGTGATGGAACGGCTGAACGATGCCCGCATCGACGATCTGTTCCGTGCGGCGGCGGAAAGCTGTGAGGAGGCGGTGCTGAACGCCCTGTGCGCGGCGGGCCCTGTCGAGGGCTGTGGCGGGCTCAGCCGCCCGCTCCTGTCAGATTGGCTGCGCGAGGCCTGACGCACCGCGTCCCTTTCTCTGAACGTCTGGGGAGAGGCGCCCCTCGCATCGTGCGGCTGCACCGATACGAGCAGCGCCTTCTCGGCGCTCAGCCGCCCCAGGTGCGTTCCAGGACGCGGATCCAGTTCAGGTGGGTGATCTTGTCCAGCGCCTCGCCGTCGTAGCCGGCCTCGCGAAGCGCGGCGATCAGCTTGGGCAGGTCGCTCGCGTCACGCAACGCGTCGGGGATTGTGGTGCCGTCGAAATCGGACCCCAGCGCGACGTGATCGATCCCCGCGCGGTCCACGATGTAGTCCACGTGGCGCACCAGATTGGACAGGTCCATCGCCTTGTCCTTGTTGCCCTGCGGATCGAGGAACAGCACGCCGAAATTGATGCCGACCAACCCGCCGGTCTCGGCAATGGCGTCGAGCTGCTTGTCGGTCACGTTGCGGCTGTGCGGACAGATGGAATGGACATTGGAATGGGACGCCACCAGCGGTGCGTCCGAAATCTCCGCCACGTCCCAGAAGCCGGCATCGTTGAGATGCGACAGGTCAACGAGAATCCCGAGGTCGTTGCACGCGCGCACCAGCGCCTTGCCCGCGTCGGTCAGGCCCGGCCCGATATCGGGGCCGGAGGGGAAGCGGAACGGCACGCCGAAGGCGAAGACGTTCGGCCGGCTCCAGACCGGTCCAAGCGTGCGCAGGCCCGCATTATAGAGCAGGTAGAGCAGGTCGAGATCGACCCCGATCGCTTCCGCGCCCTCGATATGCAGGACCGAGGCGAAGGCGCCGGTGTCCATCGCCGTGCGGATATCCGCCGCGCTGCGGCAGATCTTCAGTCCGCCCTGCGATTCCCGCTCGATCCGCGCCAGCAGCCCGGCCATGGCCGTGGTGACATCCAGCGCTTCCGAACGCGATGGCGTGGGCCAGTTGCCGTCGGCATCGAGCACCCGTTCGCTGGGCACGTAAACGGCGCACAAGCCGCCTGCGAGCCCGCCTGCCTTTGCGCGCGGCAGGTCGATGTGACCTGCATCCTCGCCCCGGATGAAACGGCTGGCCGCATCGGGACCGCCGGAACGCCACAAGCGCGACAGGACGTCGTTGTGGCCGTCGAACACGGGGACGGTTTGGGGAGTTTCCATGTCGATCCTTAGCTTCTCATTTTTCCCCTGTCTGTGCCGATTGAGGTGCCAATGCAATATGCAAACGTCGCACCCTGGGGCATCGCGATTCTGTTAACACTATGAATTTGCTGACTTATGCAAATTTCTCATGTGAATTTTCCGATTCTGCATTGGCTGCCCGGAAAAGCCGCGTGGTAACGCCCACCCTCGGTGTGAAATCCGCAAACGGCAAGACTCGTCCCGCATACGGCCGCCGCCAGGGCCGTTTGCCGGCGGAGTTGACGTCCGACTGCAATAAGAGGGAAACGGGAATGATCTCCAGGCGCAATTTTCTCGCCGCGTCGGCCGCCTTTCCGGCGCTGTCGTATCTTTCGTTCACCAAGGCTTTCGCCGCGACGCCGCAAAGCGTTCTCGTGGTTGCCATGCAACTCGACAACATGACCAGCCTCGACCCGCACGAGGGCTTTGAGTCCGTTGGCGCCGAGATTTGCGGCAACATGTACCACAAGCTGGTGGCGCCCAATCTGGAGGATCCCGACAAGGTCGATCCGCAGATCGCGGAAAGCTGGACCGCGTCCGAAGACGGCAAGACCTTCACCTTCAAGATCCGCAAGGGCCTGAAGTTCTCGTCCGGCGCGCCGGTCACCTCCGAGGATTGCGCCTTCTCGCTGCAGCGCGCGGTGAAGTTGAACAAGAGCCCGGCCTTCATCATCACCCAGTTCGGCTTCAACGCCGACAATGCGGAAACGGCGATCACCGCGCCGGATGCCGAAACGGTCGTGCTGAAGACCGAGAACCCGACAGCCCTCGGCCTGCTGCTCTACTGCCTTTCGGCCAATGTCGGCGCGATCATCGAGAAGAAGGCCGCGCTCGATCACGCCGAGGGCGACGATCTCGGCAACGCGTGGCTGCGCCAGAATTCGGCTGGCTCCGGCGAATTCATGCTGAAGATCTGGCGCGCCAGCGATTCGGTCGTGCTGCTGAAGAACCCGAACGGCGACTACAAGGGCAACATCGAGCGCATCATCATGCGCCACATCGTCGATCCGTCCTCGCAGCTTCTCATGCTGAAGCAGGGCGACGTCGATATCGCCCGCAACCTGCTGACCGAGCAGCTCAAGGGTCTGGAAGGCGACGACAGCATCAAGCTGATGCAGAAGTCGACCGCCTCGATCATGCTGATGTCGCTGAACCAGTCGGTCGAACAGCTGCAGAACCCGAAGGTCTGGGAAGCGTTCAAGTGGGCGGTGGGCTACCGGTCCATGCAGAAGAACATCGTGCCGATGACCTACGTGGTCCATCAGGCGATCGTCCCGGAAGGCCTGCCGGGCGCCTATAACGAGAACCCGTACGAGCAGGATCTCGAAAAGGCCAAGGCGCTTCTGGCCGAGGCCGGCTATCCCGACGGCTTCGAGATCGAGATCGACCACTACTCGGCCCCGCCGTACCCGGATATCGCCCAGGCGATCCAGTCGGATCTCGGCAAGATCGGCATCAAGGTGACCCTGCTCGCCGCCGAGAACCGCCAGGTGCTGACCAAGATGCGCGCGCGCAAGCATCAGATCGCGCTGTCGTCGTGGGGAACGGACTATTTCGACCCCAATTCCAATGCCGACGTGTTCTGCATCAACCAAGACAATTCCGACGATGCGACGACCCGTCCGTTCTGCTGGCGCTCGCATTTCCAGGACGACAAGATCGCGGCGATGGCCGAGGAGGCACGCGACGAGCCGGATCCGGAGACCCGCATCCAGAAGTACGTCGAGCTGCAGAAGTACTACATGAACAACAGCCCGTTCGTGGTGATGATGCAGTCGTCGGTGGTTGCGGCCATGCGTCCGAATGTCGAGGGCGTGCGTCTGGGCACGTTGCCCGACAGCCACTCCTATGCAGGGACCAGCAAGGCTTGATCAGGCGGCTTAAGTCCCTCGGATCGCAGTTCGGCAGCGTCCTCGCGACGCTGTTCGGACTGTCGGTCGTGACATTCATGATCGGCCGGGTCATGCCGGTCGATCCCGTCATCGCCGCGGTCGGCGACAACGCCAGCCAGGAGGTGGTCGAGAAGGCACGCCTCGCGATGGGGCTCGATCAGCCGCTGATCGTGCAGTACTGGCACTATCTCACGCAGGTCCTGCAGGGTGATTTCGGCCAGTCGGTGCTGACCCACAACGAGGTCGCCTCCGACATCGCCCACTATTTCCCGGCGACGATGGAACTCGCCACCTATGCGCTGATCATCGCCACCGTGATCGGCGTGCCGCTCGGCATCTGGGCGGCGGTACGCCAGGACAGCCTGACCGACCAGATCATCCGCGTGATCTGTCTGGCCGGCCACTCCGTCCCGGTCTTCGTGCTGGCGCTGCTCGCCCTGATCATCTTCTACGCCGGGCTTGGCATCGCGCCTGGCCCCGGACGGCAGGGCATCATCTATCAGGACATGATCACTCCGGTGACCGGCTTCCTGACCATCGACTGTCTTTATGCCGGCGACTGGGATGCGTTCCGCGATGCGGTCGCCCATCTGGTGCTGCCGGTCTCGATCCTGAGCTACTTCTCGCTTGCCTACATCACCCGCATGACCCGCGCCTTCATGCTCGATGCGCTGCGCGGCGAGTTCATCGTCGCGGCCCGGGCAAAGGGGCTTTCGGCGCGCAAGGTTGTTCTCAACCATGCGTTTCCCACCATCGCGGTGCAGCTGCTGACGGTGCTGGCGCTCACCTATGCGGGCCTTCTTGAAGGCGCTGTGGTGACGGAGACCGTCTTCGCCTGGCCGGGGCTGGGGCTGTATCTGACCAAGGCGCTGATGAACGGCGACATGAACCCCGTCGTCGGCTGCACGCTGCTCATCGGTCTGATCTATGTGGCGCTGAACCTGCTCGCCGATATCCTTTATCGCGTGTTCGACCCGCGTGTGAGCTGAGAAGGGCAACGAACGTGCTGACCACCTTCCGAACCTGGGCGCTGGACGACACGCCCACGTCCCGCCGACAGGCGGCCTGGGGCCGACGCTACCGGATCTGGCTGGCCCTGCGCCGCAATCCGCTGGCGATGATCGGCCTCGTCATCGTCGTGTTCTTCGGGGGTCTGGCGATCCTGGCGCCGCTGCTCGCCCCCTGGGATCCGGCCGCGCAGGATCTTGCCCACCGCTTGGCCCGCCCGAGTGCGGCCCACTGGCTCGGCACCGACGAACTCGGCCGCGACATCCTGTCCCGCATCCTCTACGGCGGCCGGGTGACGCTGGGCATGGTGATTTCCATCGTCATCGTCGTGGCGCCCGTCGGCCTTGTTGTCGGCTGCGTCGCGGGCTATTTCGGCGGCTGGATCGACACGGTTCTGATGCGCGTCACCGACGTGTTCCTGTCCTTCCCACGCCTGATCCTCGCGCTGGCGCTGGTCGCGGCCCTTCATCCCGGCGTGGAAAGCGCCATCGTCGCCATCGCGCTCACCGCCTGGCCGCCCTATGCGCGCATCGCGCGCGCCGAAACGCTCACCGTGCGCAGTTCCGATTTCATCGCCGCCTGCCGGCTGGCCGGCGCCTCGCCTCGCCGCGTCGTGTTCAGGCACATCATGCCGCTCTGCGTGCCCAGCGTGATCGTCCGCGTGACGCTCGACATGTCGTCGATCATCATCACCGCCGCCAGCCTCGGCTTTCTCGGCATGGGCGCGCAGCCGCCGTCGCCGGAATGGGGCGCCATGCTCGCCATCGCCAAGCGCTTCATGCTGCAGGAATGGTGGGTGGCGCTGTCGCCGGCCATGGCGATCCTGCTGGTGTCGCTGGCCTTCAACTTCCTTGGCGACGGGCTGCGCGATGTCCTCGACCCGAAGCAGAACTGAGAGATGACGATGCTGGTGGACATCCAGAACCTCCGCATCGCCTTCACGAGCCGCGGCAAGCGGTTCGAGGCCGTGCGCGGCATTTCGCTGACGCTCGGGCGCGAGAAGCTCGGCATCGTTGGCGAGAGCGGTTCGGGCAAGTCGCTCACCGCCCGGGCGCTGATGAAGCTCCTGCCGAAGACCGCGCAGGTGAGCGCGGACACGTTGCGCTACGACGACGTCGACGTGCTGAAGGCGTCCGAACGGCAGATGCGCAGGATCCGCGGCGGCCGCGTCGGCTTCGTGCTGCAGGATCCGAAATATTCGCTGAACCCGGTCAAGACCATCGGCTCGCAGATCGACGAAGCCTGGCGCGAGCACAAGCGCGGGTCCGCCCGCCAGGCGAAGCAAGCGACGCTGGACCTGCTCGATCAGGTGCTGATCCGCGATCCGAAGAAGGTCTATGCGTCCTATCCGCACGAGGTCTCCGGCGGTATGGGGCAGCGCGCGATGATCGCCATGGCGCTGGCGCCGAACCCGGAACTGCTGATCGCCGACGAGCCGACCTCGGCGCTGGACGCCACCGTCCAGGCCGAGATCCTGCGCCTCATCAACGATCTGGTGGAAAAACGCGGCATGGGTCTGATCCTGATCAGCCACGATCTGCCGCTCGTCTCGCATTTCTGCGACCGGGTCTGCGTCATGTATTCCGGCCAGATCATGGAGGAAATGGCGGCGTCCGATCTCATGAACGCGCGCCATCCCTATACCCGCGGCCTGCTCAACTGCATGCCGTCGCTGATGCATCCGCGCGACCGGCTGCCGGTGCTTGCCCGCGAGGACATCTGGCTTGAGGAGACGGCGCGATGAGCGACAGGATGATCGAGGTTGCCGATCTCCGGATCAGCTTCTCCAGCGCCGAGGTGGTGAAGGGCGTCGCCTTCGAGGTCGCCCGGGGCGAGACGTTCGGCATCGTCGGCGAGAGCGGGTCGGGCAAGTCCACGGTGCTGCGCGCCATGTCGGGCCTCAACGAGAGCTGGGACGGCCGCATCCTCTTCAACGGCGAGGCCGTTCCCAAGCGCCGCTCGCGCGAGTTCTTCCGCAAGGTGCAGATGGTGTTTCAGGATCCGTTCGGATCGTTGCACCCGCGCCAGACGATCGACCGTATCCTGTCGGAGATCCTGCTGGTCAACCGCATCGGGGAAATCGACCGCCGTATCAACAAGGCGTTGTCGGATGTGGCGCTTCCGCAGACGGCGCGCTTCCGCTATCCCCACCAGCTTTCCGGCGGTCAGCGCCAGCGTGTGGCGATCGCGCGCGCGCTTATCGCGGAACCGAAGGTGCTGCTGCTCGATGAACCGACCTCCGCGCTCGATGTGTCGGTGCAGGCGGAAGTGCTGAACCTGCTCGCCGACCTGCGTGAGGAGCACGGCCTGACCTATGTGATGGTCAGTCACAACCTCGCCGTCATTTCGCATCTATGTGCTCGCGTGGGCGTGATGCAGAACGGTCTCATGGTCGAGCAGACGAGCGTTGAGGATCTGCGGGCGGGCAATGTGAGCCATCCGCACACACAGGAATTGCGTCGGCTGAGCGTGGAACTGGAGGACGTGCCGGCGGAACCGTCGAGCGTGTCGCAGGCCAAGCCGGGCGCATAAGGAACAATCACGGTGAACGAGTTGAACTGGAAAGCCGCCCAGGCAGCGGCGGAGCGCGCGGTTACGAGCTGGGACGGCACATCGCCCGGCGGCGCGGTGATCGGTTTCGATGGCCGTGACATTCGCTTCCAGACCGCCGCGGGGCTGGCGAGCCTTGCGACCCGCGCGCCTTTTACCGCCGACACCGTCGTGCGCTACGCCTCCGTCACAAAGCATGTCTTCGCCAGCTTCGTTCTCGCCCATCCCGAAGCGATTTCGCTCGAGGATCCGCTTGCCCGGCATCTTCCGCGGCTGCAGCCGGCTCTGGGCGATATCACCGTTGGGCGCGCGCTCGACATGTCCGGCGGCGTGCCCGACACGCGCGAATGCCTGACCCTCATCGGCCATTCCATCTTCACCGAGACGAAGGCGGCTCCGCTTCTCGCGTTTCATGCGGCCATGCGGCGGGCGAACTATCCCGCCGGCACGGAAGTTCACTATTCGAACGGCGGCTACCGACTGGTGGAGGCTGCCATGCAGGGGCACGGCCTGGCCTTCGACGATTTCGTCGGCACCGAAATCCGCGATGGTCTCGGCCTCGCGATGCGGGCCATGGAGATGTGGACGGATCCGCTTGAAGGTCTCGCGCCGGGCTACTGGCGCGACGGCGAGGGCTGGCGCGTCGGGCTTCAGGGCATGCATCTGTCGGCGGCTGGCAGTCTGGCCGGAAGCGCGCACGCGCTGGCCCTGTGGGCTCAGGCGCTCCTGCGCGGCGAAGGACATTTCGAAGGACGGCTCTCCGCGCTGACGGCACGTCGGTATCTGGCCGACGGCCGGCCGACCGATTACGGGCTCGGAATGCGCCGGCAGATGGTCGGTGGAGCCGAGCTCGTCGGTCACGGAGGATCTCAGCCGGGATACAAGACCTATTTTCTGATCGATCCGCGCACGTCGAGCGGGTGTGTCATTGTCACCAATCGCGATGACGTCAACACAAGCGAAATCGCCCAGACCGTCATGGCGGCGCTCCTGAACGAAACTCTGCCACGCACCGGTTCGACCCTGCGTCCGGGGCTCTATGTCGGCGAGACCGGGGGCGACTGGATGGAGGTCGCAGACACGAGCGCGGCACGGCTTGACGACGAGGTCGCGCTCTACCCTGCCGGCGAGGGCTGGGTCGACAGTCTCTCGCCGACATCCCATCTGCGCCTGCGTATGGACGGCGAGGCGATCGTCGGCGAGGCGGGGCATTCTCCGGTACGCTACCAGCCGGTCTTCCCTGTTCGCGAAATGCCGTCAGACCTGGAAGGGGAATGGCGCGCGCCCGATTTTTCCGCATGCCTCACCATCCGCGGCGGCGCCGTGGAGATGGGGGCGGGCCCGACGCGCCAGCAGATGCCATTGCGTCCGCTTGGCGATGGACGCTGTCTCTTCACGCTTCGGGACGGGCCGTGGTCCAGGCGTATCTGCCTCAACACGCTGGCACCCGATCGCATCGAACTGGCGCTGTCGCGAGCGCGTATGATCGAGTACGTGCGCGCGTCCTGAGCGCTCGATCCTATTTTTTGGGGGGTGGCTGAACTCTAAAGCCGCATCGCCTGAATGATCGCCGGGCCCATGATCACCGCGAAGAGCACCGGCAGGAAGAACACGATCATCGGCACCGTGAGCTGCGGCGGCAGGGCGGCGGCCTTCTTTTCGGCAAGCTGCATGCGTTCGTTGCGGTTCTCGTCCGCCATGACGCGGAGCGAGGTGCCTAGCGGCGTGCCGTAGCGCTCCGCCTGGATGAGCGACGTCGAAACCGCCTTCACCCCTTCCAGGCCTGTGCGCGCGGCCAGGTTCTCGTAGGCCTTGCGCCGCTCCTGCAGGTAGGAGAGTTCGGCGTTGGTCAGCGCCAGTTCCTCAGCCAGCGGCACCGACTGGGCGCCGATTTCTTCCGCCACCTTGCGAAAGGCGGCTTCGATCGACATGCCTGCTTCCACGCAGATCAGCATCAGATCAAGCGCATCCGGCCACGCGATCCGGATCGACTGCTGCCGTTTCTTGGTGCGGTTGGAAACGTAGATGTTGGGCGCATAGAAGCCCAGCATCGCGACCATCAGCGAGAAGGCGATCTTGATGCCGGCGGGGTGGCCTGTCTTGAAGACCACGAAAAAGTAGAGCAACGACAACACGAACAGGATGATCGGCACGACCACGCGGGCGAACAGGAACGTATAGAGTGCCTGCTGGCCGCGCAGGCCGGCGACGCGCAGCTTCGCCACCGTCTTTTCGTCGACCAGGGCATCCTTCAGGTTCAGCCGGTCGACGAAATTGCGCAGGTTCTGCTTCGGCTCGTGGCGCAGGGAGACCTTGGCTTTTTCGGCGGCCGCCAGCCGGGAGCGTTCGCGCGCGCGCATCTCCTCGCGCTCCAGGGCCACGCTCTTCATCCGCTTCTTCAGCGTGCTGCCTTCGAAGGCGGGCAGGGCGATGGTGACGATCGTCGCCGCTACCGCCAGCGTCGTCAGCGCCGCGATAAGGAACTGCTCGTTGAGCAGCATGTTCATGATCGAGTTCATGATACCCTCCGCTCAGATCTCGAAATTGATCATGCGCCGCATGATCATGACGCCGCAGAACATCCAGAAACCGGCAAGACCGAGGATGATCTTGCCGACGGGCTCGATGAACAGGATCGCGATGTAGCCGGGGCTGGTGATGTAGATGAGTGCGGCGACGATCACCGGCAGAGACCCGATGATACCGGCGGACGCCTTGGCCTCCATCGAGACAGCCTGGATCTTGCCGCGCATGCGCTTCCTGTCGCGCAGCACCTTGGACAGGTTGCCGAGCGCTTCGGAGAGGTTGCCGCCGGCTTGCGACTGGATGGCGATGACGATGGCGAAGAAATTGGCTTCGGGTGTCGGCATGCGCTCGGGAAGCTTGGCGACGGCCTCCGAAATCGGAACGCCCATCGCCTGGGCTTCCACGATCCGGCGGAATTCCGTTTTCACCGGCTCGCGCGCCTCCATCGAGATCACCCGCATGCAGTCGCTGAGCGGGAGGCCGGCCTTGATGCCGCGCACGATGACGTCGACCGCGTTCGGCAACTCCTCCAGGAAGGCCTTTATCCGTCGCTTGCGAAGGAAATTGACGTACCAGCGCGGCATGCCGAGGCCGCCGACGATCGCGGCGCCCCCCACCACCAGAAGCGGCATCCCCTGCAGCAGGGCGAGCAGGGCGAGGACGGCGCCGACCGCGACGCTGATCAGCGTGAACTGGCGGCGCGACCACGTCAGCCCGGCTTGCTGGATCCGCGTCATCAGCCCGGGTTCGTTTGATTTCTTGGCCTTTGTCTTCTGCCGCTGCTCGATTTCCTTGAGCGAATCCTGGATCGATTTGCGGCGCTTGTCGGCGTCATGGACGTTGCGCCGGTCGGCCACCACCTGGGTGCGCGATGTCGCCGCCTGGGCCACGCGCTTCGACTGCCGGGTATCGCCGGAGATCTGCGGTTGCAGGAGCGCATAGAGCACGCCGCCCGTGGCGAGGACGACGAGGCCGACAACGGCGATGATGGTTACTTCCGGCGAAAACATGATCGGTTCCTGGATCGGTGCGACGCGAAGGCCTGCCTTCTGCGTGCCGCACGCGGCGATGTCCTTCCTCGTTGGCGCGGTTTTGCGGAAACCGGCCGAAAGTCTCTAGATCGAGCGGCCCGCGCCCGGGCGCGCCTCAAGCCGTTTCGCTATCGACCACCTCTGCTGCGTCAAGGGCTGCGGCGAGACGGGAGTCCTCGCCGAAATAGCGTGCCTGGTCCCAGAATTTCGGCCGGCCGATGCCGGTCGACTTGTGCCGGCCGATGATCTTGCCGTTGGCGTCCTCGCCCACGATTTCGTAGACGAACACGTCCTGGGTAACGATCACATCGCCTTCCATGCCGACCACTTCCGTGATGTGTGTGATGCGACGCGAGCCGTCGCGCAGGCGCGCCGCCTGCACGATGACGTCGACGGAGGCGACGATCATCTCGCGGATCGTGCGCGAGGGCAGTGCGTAGCCGCCCATGGTGATCATCGATTCGAGACGCGACAGCGCCTCGCGCGGGCTATTGGCGTGCAACGTACCCATCGAGCCGTCGTGACCGGTGTTCATGGCCTGGAGGAGGTCGAAGGCCTCCGGGCCGCGCACCTCGCCGACGATGATGCGTTCTGGCCGCATGCGCAGGCAGTTCTTGACCAGGTCGCGCATGGTCACCTGGCCCTCGCCCTCCAGATTGGGCGGGCGCGTTTCCAGCCGCACCACATGGGGCTGCTGGAGTTGCAGTTCCGCCGCATCCTCGCAGGTGATGACGCGTTCATCGGTGTCGATGTAGTTGGTCATGCAGTTCAGCAGCGTCGTCTTGCCCGAACCGGTACCGCCGGAAATCAGCACATTGCAGCGCGACTTGCCGATGACCTGCAGCACCACGCCGCCTTCCGGTGTGATCGAGCCGAAGCGGACGAGCTGGTCGAGCGTCAGCTTGTCCTTCTTGAACTTGCGGATTGTGAGGGCGGGCCCGTCGATCGCCAGCGGTGGCGCGATGACATTGACGCGCGAGCCGTCGGGAAGGCGCGCGTCGCAGATAGGGCTCGCCTCGTCGACGCGGCGGCCGACCTGGGAAACGATCCTCTGACAGATGTTCATCAGCTGCTGGTTGTCGCGGAAGCGGATCGGCGTCTGGTGAACCTTGCCCTCGGTTTCGATGTAGACCGTCTCCGCGCCGTTCACCATGATGTCGGCGATGTCGTCGCGCGCCAGCAGCGGTTCCAGCGGGCCGTAGCCCAGCACGTCGTTGCAGATGTCGTCGAGCAGGTCCTCCTGCTCGGCGATCGACATCACCACGTTTTTCAGCGCGATGATGTCGTTGACGATGTCTCGGATTTCCTCGCGCGCCGATTCCGGGTCGAGCTTGGCAAGCTGTGACAGGTCGATCGTGTCGATCAGCGCGGAGAAGATCGAGGTCTTGGTGTCGTAATATTCTTCCGAACGTCCCCGCTGACCCGTGGCCTTGGGAGGCTCCGGCGGGCGGGGCTGCGAGGCCGCATCCAGCCGGCTTGTTTCCGAGGAAGACGGGATAGACGCCGCTTCCACACGGGGCGCGGGTTTGGGCGCGACCGAGGCTGCGGCTCTCTGGCCCGCCCCCATGTCATCCTTGGTGCCGAAACTGCCGCGTTTGCCGAACATCTAGAGACTTCCCCCTGTCGCCGCGCCGCCTAGGAGCGGCCGCGCAACTTCTGCAAGAGCGGCGTCAACGCCGAGCGCCGACGCGATTGGTGTATTTCCCTGCGACCGGTGGTGATCTGGGCGATCGCCTTGATCGTCTCGCAGACCTCGCTCTTGCCGCCGAGTTCGGCGATCATCTGGCCATTGTTGGCGGCTGTTCCGAAGAGCTGCGGATCGAAGGGGATCGAAGCTCCGATCGTCAGCTCCAGCGCCTCGGCGAAATCTGCCGGCTTGATTTCGGGTCGCTTCGGGACCCCGACCCGGTTCAACACCAGATGCGGCGCGTGGTCGTTCGGACGCAGCTGACGCAGCTTGTCGGCCAGGTTCTTGCCGTTTCGCAGATTTGCGAGATCGGGTTCGGCGACGATCACCACCTCGTCGGCCGCGCCGAGCATCTTCTGCACCCAGCTCGTCCACATGTGCGGCACGTCACACACGACCGTCGGGACGCCCTGGCGCATGATGTCGATGAGCTGCGAGAAATCGTCTTCCTTGAAGTCGTAGGCGCGTTCCAGTGCCGCGGGTGCCGCCAGGATGGACAGATGCTCGCTGCACTTGGACAGCAGCCGGTCGAACAGCATGTCGTCGAGACGATCGGGTGTGGAGACGGCTTCCAGCACGCCCTGCAAGGGATCCTGGTTGAAGTCGAGGCCGGCCGTGCCGAAGGGCAGGTCGAAATCGGCAAGCACCACGTCGGTTTCAAGACTGCGGGCGATCGACCAGGAGACGTTGTGCGCGATGGTCGAGGCCCCGCAGCCGCCCTTGGCGCCGATGAAGGCGATGGTGCGCCCCAGCGGGGAGCCTTCCGGATCGCCGAAGATCTCGCTGATCGCTGCGATGACGTCGAACAGATCGATCGGAGCGACGAGGTATTCGCTGACCCCGCGCCGCATCAGGTCGCGATAGAGTTCGATGTCGTTGGTCTCGCCGACGACAACCACCTTCGTTCCCGCGTCGCAGACCTCGGCCAGCGCATCCAGGCCATCGGTCAGCGTGACCAGCGCGCCGCGCATCTCCAGGATGATCAGGTTGGGCGTGGGTGCGGAACGGTAGAAGTCGACCGCGGCCGCGATGCCGCCCATGTGTACCTTGGTGTGCGCCTTGGCCATGCGGCGGTCTTCCGACGCCTGCTCGATGGCCTGCGCGACGCCCGGCGTTTCGCAGAACGCCTGAATGGAGACACGCGGCACCGGACGCAAGTCGAGGCCGTCGGCCCGCGCCGGGCCTTGTCCACCGCCATCCGAATAGGTGTCGTCGGCAGGGGTGTCGAGCGCTGCAGTCTGATGCGCCAATTCGTTCATCTCAACTAACCTCAGTTGCCGACGTCACTGACTTTCGCGCCGACGCCTTCGGTGTACTTGCCGCTCGGCGTCGTGCCGGCGCGATATTTCTCGGAGACCGTGTCACGGCGGGCCCTGTCGGCCGGTCCCATCTCGCGCGGCCTCAGCAGATCGACCGGATCGTCAACCATCGCGGCAAGATTGCTCTGCGTCGCGCAGCCGAAATCGGGATGATCCGCATTGTTGAACTGGTTGCTCAGTGATTCCGTCCACCGGCCGCAGGCATGAACGGCCGCCTTCACCTTGGGATAGGCGAGGCGGACCGGTGCGATCGCAGCCGGGTCATCGACCGGATAGGCGCGGATGGAGACGTTCTGAGGCGCGATGCCGGATCTTGCCAGGGCGTGGCGCAACTGACCGGCGACCGAATGGGCCGCGGCCTCGTTCCCGGACCCGGACGGCACCAGGATCTCGATGTGACGGGCGCCGCTGCGCCGGGCTTCATGCGCGAAATCCGATGCGGCGCGCTCCATCGAACGCGACAACCGGCGGGTTTCCACGCCCACCGGAATGTCGAAGGTTTCCGCCTGTTCCGAGATCACGATCGGATGGCGCAGCCGGTAATCGTTCATCGCCAGGTTTTCGCCCGTGGGGGCGGTCTGGCAGCCGGCCGACAGCAGGACGAGGCCGGCGGCGGCGGCAAGCAGCGCCGCACGCGGCACGCGCGCTGACCGGTGCCGGGATACGGCCGGCGCTTCTTGAGCAAATGCCATGCTGCTGTCCTCACTCATAGATGAACCCGACCTGGCCCTGATAGGAGCCGGTGGGGGCCGCCGGATCGGCTCGGTAGACGCGGTTCAGGCGGTCGAAGAAAAGCGATTCCGCATCGCTTGCCGGCGCCAGGTTCTTGTCCGGGCGAGCCAGCTTGGCGGGAGAGGTCGGCTTGACGATGTAGGGCGTGACGAAGACGACGAGTTCGGTCTGGTTGCGCTGGTAGTCCCGGCTCTTGAACAGCGCGCCGAGGATCGGGAGCTTTGCAAGCCCGGGAACCGACTTCAGCGTGTCCTCGAAATTGTCGCGCAACAGTCCCGCCATCACGAGGGCGCCGCCGGAGGGCAGTTCGACCGTCGATTCCGCGCGCCGCACCTTCAGCGCCTGGATGGTCAGGCCACTGATGTCGATCGATCCGTCGCTGGTCAACTCGCTGACTTCGGTCTTGACGCGCAAACTGATGCGGCCGCCGGACAGGACGATCGGCGTGAAGTCGAGCCCGACACCGAACGGCTTGAACTCGATAGAGATCTTGTTGTTGTCCTGGGCAACCGGGATCGGGTACTCGCCGCCAACGAGGAAGCTCGCATTTTCGCCGGAGATCGCGGTCAGTGTCGGCTCGGCGAGCGTGCGCACGACGCCGTCTTCCTGCAACGCTTGCAGCTTTGCCTGGATACTGGTCGACCCCTTGGAAAACCCGAGCGATGCCTCGGCCGTATCCAGCAGCGTGCTGTTGAAACCGGTATATCCCAGACTATAGGCGCCGGTGCCGATGGAGACGCTGTCGAAGTTGATGCCGAGCCGTTTGACGAGCGTGCGTTCCACTTCTGCGATGGTCACCTTCAGGAACACCTGCTCCTTGCCCATCACATTCAGCATGTTGATGACGTTCGACTTGTCGCCGTCACCGGACCCGGAATAGCCCTTGGCGATCTCGATCGCCTTCTGTGAATCGAGCGGGGTCAGCACGGTGCCGGAGAGGATGATGGCGTTGTTGGCGACCTCGACATGCACGTTTGAGCCCGGCACCAGCCGGGTGATCAGGTTGTTGAGTTCGCTGGTGTCCTGGGCGACGGTGAGATCCAGGCTGGCGATCTGGCGCCCGCCGGCGCCGAACAGAAACAGGTTGGCCTGGCCGGCCTTGACGCCGAGCACGAAGACACGATGCGGGGTCCGCACGACAGCATCGGCGATGGTGGGGTCAGACACCATCACGTCGGCCACCGCGTCGCCGGTCTCGACCACGACGGAACGGCCGATACCCACCGAGAGCGGAGCGGCCATGGTGCCCTGGCCGGCCGCGATGCGCACCTTTTTGGGGAACGCGTTTCCGGCATCGGCCGGCGCGCCGGTTGCAATGAGCCCCGCCATGGCGAGGCCCAGGGCAACCAGGAGCCCCTTCAATAGCGCTCCGCGGACCATCGGTTCACTCCTTCGTGCGCGGGTTCATCCCGCGTGGATTCTTGCCGCGTGCGGGATCATTCCCGCGTGGATTCCTGCCCCAACGCGGGACTATTCCCGCGTGGATTCCTGCGTTGTGACGCCGAACCTGACGAAGTTCACGCCGCCATCGCTGGTGGTCACCGCCTCGTCGTCGCCGGCGATGGAGTCCTCGGCGCTGCGCAGGGTCAGCGCGATGGTGCCCAACTGCTGGGATTCGGTGATGATCTCCGCCTGGGTCGGGTCGAGTTCGAGCGTTGCCGTCCGGTTCGGCGGCAGCGACTTCTCGTCGTTCTCGCTCTTCGTCTTGGTGTCGATGGCGAGCACCCGCACGTTTTGCAGGATTGTCCGGCTGACCGCCCCGGAAGAACCGCGACGGCCGGATTTGGTCAGGATCACGTCGACATGGTCGCCGGGCAGGATGAAGCCGCCGGCCGTGGTGACCGCTTCCACGGAAACCGCCACGGCGCGTTTGCCCTTCGGCAGGATCGACGACATGAAGCCGCGGTCGGTCTTGATCAGGCGCTGTTCGCGGATCGGTTCGCCGGAAAAGACGGGGGCCTTGGCGATGCGCCCGGCCATGTCCGTCAGCGCGTCCGGGCGGTTCTGGCGGGTGATGAAACCGTCGGCGACGCTGCCCTTCGGCCAGGGCTCCCATGACATGTCGCCGGCTTTCAGCATCGAGCCGAGCGGGATGTCGCTGGAGGCGATCAGTACGTCGGTCGTGTCGATCACGGATTTGAGCTGCACCGTCTCCACGGGTTCGGGCGCAGGGGCGGACATGTTCATCATCAGCCTTGCGGCGATCAGCCCAGCTCCCAGTGCAACGCCCAAGACGGCAATACGCGCCAACTTCATCGCCAGGTTCCCATCCGTTCATTTCGACGCGACAAAAGGCATACGTCGCCAGGTCGCCTCGACGGGTTCAAGTTTCAACGGAAAATGGATAAAACATAGTTAATCGCGGGAGATGAACTGCAAATAGTAAAAATTGCCGGCCAGTTGTTAAATTCTGTTAAGCAATCTAATCTTCCAGAATTTATTGTATTAAATTTTTATTAATAAGATGATTGTTGTTCAATTTGCCGCATTAATTTCAAGATTAATGAAGAAGCCCCAGCCAGATTGTCTGCGGGTAGAGCACCAGGCCGGCAGCCGACAGGGCCATGCCATAGGGGATTCCGTCCTTGAGGTCATGCAGGCGGACGATCCAGGGGAGGCGAATGGCCGCGGGCGGTATCGGAACATTGCGAAAGCCGAGCAGGCCGAGCGTTAGCGCGCCCCCGAAAAGCGATGCGAGAACAACGAATGCGAGGAGCTGTGGCAGGCCGAGCCAAAGGGCGATGGCGACCGAGAGCTTGGCATCGCCGCCGCCGACCCAGCCGAAAGCGAACATGGCGAAGGCGACAACCAGCATGATCGCGCCGGCCAGCAGGTGCTCGGCCCATGTCGCGGGATCCCAGCCGGTGACGAACGGGATGGCGACAAGAAAGAGCGCGATGAGGGCGAGCGAAAACCGGTTGGAAATCGTCATCGTCATCATGTCGCTGATCCCGGCAAAAACCACGAGCAGCGGAAAGGCGAAGAAGAGAATCTGCGCAAGCATGACCTGAACCGCATTGTCGAACCTAGGGAAGAAATTACCCGCAAGGCACTGAAGATCGCGTTAACCAGACAGCGCGACTTCCCCAGAGGCGATTTGAAAACGGCCTGTCCGGAAACGAAAACGGGTGGCACCTGGCCACCCGTTTTTTGACTGCTCTTTACAAACGGTTCGGTGTTTTCCGTTTGGAGTCGCCGTCTTGGCGGCGGCTCCACGGAACTGACGAAACCATGACGCCCGCAATGGCGTCGATCGATTACTGCAGCTTATCAGACACCGACTTGAACGTCGTGTTCAGGTTAGTCCCGAGCGTGGTCAGGATGGTGATGATGGCGACGGAAATGAGCGCCGCGATCAGGCCGTACTCGATCGCGGTGGCGCCGGACTCGTCCTTCACGAAACGGGCGAAAAGGGTCTTCATTGGTATGCTCCTACATCCACGTGGTTTTGACAGCACCTGTTCGGCGGGCTTGTTTTTCTTTGCCGCTCGAAACTGAGGGGAACACTATGGATCAGTTGTTTCAATCAAGTTAATCGACCAGGTGCTTTTGCAATTCAGCAATGCATTAGAGGCTATGGTTAAGAAACGGTAGCTTGTGTATCGAGTTGCCGAAAGGAGTGCTGGCTTTGCTAAAGGCGAAGACGTGAAAATATTACTATATTTTTACTATAATTATCGGAAGCTCATTAGTGGGTTGTTAAGCATGCGCTATTGTCCAGTATATCCTCGATATGGCGCGCAACGGCGCAGGCAGCCCGATCGACGCCTTGACCGGCATGCCGCGAAGCTCTCGTTAGCCATTCCTTCACCAAGAAGGCGCAACATCCGTTCCACTTAGACCTGAAGCTCAAGTGGAGAGATCCATGCGTTGCACTCACTTGCGGATATTGCCTGTCGTTGGCATCCTCCTCGCGGCAGCGCTGCCGGCTTGGGCGGATGGCGTGGTGTCCGTGGTGACCGATCGCGCCAAGGTCTTCCGGATCGACGAACCGGCCGACACGATCATTGTCGGCAATCCGGCCATCGCCGACGTGACGATGCATGACCGCACCACGCTGGTCATCACAGGCAAGTCCTTCGGGTCGACCAATCTCGTCATCCTCAACAAGGCGGGCGATCCGATCATCGACGAAGTGATCCAGGTCGAGCCGCAAGCCTCATCCGTGGTGACGGTGACCCGGGCCGGAGCGAGCTACAGCTATGGCTGTTCGCCGATCTGCAAACCCTATCCGAGCATCGGCGATTCCAAGGAATTCTTCGACGATACCTACGCCCAGATCGGCAAGCGAAGGGCCTTGTCCGAAGGAGGCGGGGCGGCCGCCGATCAGTAGGTCCGGGCGCACAGCCGCATTCGAGCGGCGGCCCGCGTTACCGCCCGGTCACGGAGCTGGTGTCGCATCGCAATACTTGAAGAATGCACCGGGTTGGAAACGGATCTGCAAGGTTATCTAGGCAATTTGAACAGGGTGATGGTCATCGTTTCGCCTGTCTGCGCGTAACCAGGCCATCCGGCCCGCAGGTGGCCGCCGGCAAGATGGCCGGCGAAGACGAGGCGTTGAGGATGAAACGAGCCGGTCCGTCCGTTCCCGCATCCGCCCGCCGGCTTTCGCCGGCACGGCTGGTGATGCGGCGTGTTGCGGACCTGACGCGTCGCGGCCGCCGCGACGAGACCGGTGCCACGGCGATCGAGTTCGCCATGGTGGCGGCGCCGTTCTTCGCGCTCATTCTCGGTATCACCGAAATCGGTCTGATGTTCTTCGCCGGACGCATTCTCGATAACGCGACCGCCGATGCCGCCCGCCTGATCCGCACGGGCCAGGCCTATTCCCAGTCCTTCGACGGCGCCAAGTTCAAGACGCAGATCATGGACAGGCTTCCCGGCTTCTTTTCCGCTGACAGGCTCTCGATTGACGTTCAGACCTTCACGTCATTTGCCGGGATCTCGCTTTCCGACCCGATCGAGAAAGACAAATTGAAGGATGCCGACTTCAGCTATGTCAATGCCGGCGCCTCGCAGATCGTCGTCGTGCGGGTGTTTTATCGCTGGCCGATGATGACCTCCTATCTGGGTGTCAACTTCGCCGACCTCAGCGACGGCAGTCGTCTGCTCGGTGCGGTCCAGGCTTTCCGCACAGAACCTTTCCCGGAAACGAAGAACGGCGGGGGCTCGTCATGACCTGCGTCGCTCCCGAAGGAAGCCGCCGTGCGAAAGCGATTGCACGCTTCGCGCGCTGCCAAAGCGGCATCGCGGCAGTGGAATTCGCGCTTGTGCTGCCGGTGCTGATCCTGCTGCTGCTGGGATCTTCGGAGCTGACCCGGGCGCTCACCTATGACCGCAAGGTTACCCAGGTGGCTTTCACCGTTGGCGATCTCGTCGCCCAGAGTGACAGCGTCAGCGCCACCGACATGACCGACATCTTCGAAGCCTCCGATGCGGTGATGCAGCCTTACGAGGCCACCGGGCTTGGCATGATCGTCTCCAGCGTCAGCTTCGACGAGGATTCCAAGGCCAAGGTCGAATGGAGCTGCGCGAGCGGAAGTACGGCATGGACCACCGGGGGCGCTCCGCCAATCGAGATACCCGCCAGCCTGCAGCTGGCAAACACCTCGCTGATTGTCTCGGTATCCTCCTACCCCTACAAGCCGATCTTCACCGCGATCATCCCCAGCTCCATCGACATGGGCGAGACGTTCTATCTGCGCCCGCGTCTCGTCGATACGATACCCGATCCCGGCTGTTGAGCTCGAATAGGCGGTTGCGGCCGGTTCTGGGCGCAATGCCCCGCTCCGTCGTTCTGCCGAGCGAGGCTTCACCAAGGCCGATGAGGCTCGACGCTTCCTGCCCCGGCATGATAATGCAGTGCGAAATCATGCCGCATGCGGTGCGGTAAACCGTCCCAGAACGAGGCGTGCGCAATGGCCGGAAACAAGACCTATGACGAGATAGCCGTTGGCGACTCGGCAAGTATCTCCAGAGTGTGCACTGCAAACGATCTCTATATCTTCGCCAACGCCTCGGGAAATCTGAACCCGCTCAACCTGCCCGATTTCGATCACGATGGCGATGGTCGCAAGGACAGGGCGCTCGCCCCGTCCATGTGGGTCGGCGCTCTGGTTTCGGCTGTGCTTGGAAATATCCTGCCCGGTCCAGGCACGATCTACCGCTCTCAGCATTTCGACTTTCTCGACCGCGCCCAGGTCGGCGACACGCTGACGGTAACGGTCACCGTGGTGGCCAAGGAGCCGGCCAATCTCATCCGTGTCGCCACCAAGGTGGAGACGACCGGCGGACGGCTTGTGGCGGAAGGTGAGGGGGTCGTGGAGGCGCCGACGCGCAAGATCGTGTTCGCGGCGCATGAGGTCCCGCAGATCCTGGTCGAACGCCATCAGCATTTCGATCGTCTCATCGCGCGTGCCCAGATGCTGGAGCCGCTGGCGACCGCCGTCGTGTGGCCGGACGACGACGCCTCACTCGGCGGCGCGCTGATGGCGGCCGAAGCCGGTCTCATCCGTCCGATCCTGATCGGTCGCCGTGCCTCGATCGAGGCGCTTGCCGCGCGTCTCGGGCAGTCGCTCGCGGCATGCGAGATCGTGGAGACGGAAGGCGACGTCGAGGCGGCCAGGAAGGCCGTGAGCCTTGTCCACGAGGGACGGGCGGGCGCGGTGATGAAGGGCCATCTCCACACCGACACGCTGTTGAAGCCGGTGGTTTCGCGCGACGGCGGCTTGCGCGCCACACGCCGCATCTCCCATGCCTTCATCATGGATGTGCCCGGCCGTGTCGCGCCGCTGATCATTTCCGATGCGGCGATCAATATCGCCCCCGACCTCGACACCAAGGTCGACATTACCCAGAATGCCATCGATCTCGCCCGCGCCATGGGCATCGAGACGCCCAAGGTCGGCATCCTGTCGGCGGTGGAGACGGTCAACCCGGCCATTCCCTCCACGCTCGACGCCGCCATTCTCTCCAAGATGGCGGAACGAGGTCAGATCACGGGGGGGATTGTCGACGGTCCGCTTGCCATGGACAATGCGGTCGACGTCAACGCCGCACGCACCAAGGGTATTACCTCGCTGGTTGCCGGCCACGCCGACGTGCTGATCATGCCGAACATGGAAGCCGGCAACATGCTGGCCAAGGAATTGACCTTTATCGCCCATGCCCAGGCAGCCGGCGTCGTTCTGGGCGCCCGCGTTCCGGTCATTCTGACCAGCCGGGCCGACGATGATCGGGCGAGGCTCGCATCGTGCGCGCTTGCCCTGCTTTACACGCACTGGCAACGCACCGGCGTTGCCGCCAGGGACAAAGAGGAGGAATTCGTCATGACTTCGGGAACGGGGCATTCCGTCGGTGGCAGTGAACCTGCCGGTCAGGGTACCGTCTGATATGAGGAGCAGCGTTCTGGTTCTTAACGCTGGCTCGTCGAGCATCAAGTTTGCGCTCTACGCGGTCGCTCATGTGACGATCGATGCGGTGGAGATCTGCCGCGGCAAGGTGACCGGCATCGGAACGACGCCCGCCTTCGACGCCGAATCCGGCGACGGGCAGGGGCTTTCGCATCGTCCGCTCGATCCCTCCGGCATTTCCGATCATGCCTCGGCACTCGCCGTCATTCTCGACTTCCTCCACGAGGCGTTCCCCGATCAGAAGGTCGACGCGGTCGGCCATCGCGTCGTGCACGGCGGTCCCCATCACTTCCAGCCGCTGCTCTTGACCGAGGCGAACGAGGCAGAACTCGATCTCTGCGCGGCCCTTGCCCCCCTTCATGCGCCGCACAACATGGCCGGTATCCGCGCCGCCCAGGCGGCCTTTCCCGCAGTCCCGCAGATCGCGTGTTTCGATACCGCCTTTCATCGCCACCATCCGTGGGTGAGCGACACCTTCGCACTGCCGCGAAACTATTTTGACGAGGGCGTGCGCCGCTACGGCTTCCACGGTCTGTCCTATGAATATGTGAGCCAGAAGCTGCGCGAGATCGCTCCCGACGTCGCGCAGGGTCGCGTTATCGTCGGTCACCTGGGCGCGGGCGCTTCCATTTGTGGCATTCGCGAAGGGCGCAGCGTCTGCTCATCGATGGGCTTCACCGCCCTTGATGGCCTGCCGATGGGAACGCGCTGCGGCCAGATCGATCCTGGCGTATTGCTTTATCTGCTCGGCGAGAAGGGCATGTCGGTCGAAGAGGTGACGGACCTGCTCTATAACAAGTCCGGCCTTCTGGGTCTGTCGGGTATCAGCTCCGACATGCGCACCCTGGAGAAAAGCGACGATCCGCGCGCACGTGAGGCGATAGACTATTTCGCCCACCGCATCCGGCGCGAGATCGGCGCCCTCGCGGCCGTGATCGGCGGCGTTGACGCGCTCGTCTTCACCGGCGGTATCGGCGAGAATTCGCCCTTGCTGCGCGAGATCGTCTGTCAGGAACTCGGCTGGCTGGGATTTGCCCTCGACGAGGAAAAGAACGCCGCCAACGAGATCGAAATCGCGGCGCCGTCAAGCGTGCGCTGCTTCGCGATCCCGACCAACGAGGAAATCGTTATCGCCCGCCATACGGCGCGTCTCGCCGGCTACGCCAGTAGCGCAGCCTGAGACGCGGCGCGATCCACCACGTGAGCGGCACGGATAGGACAAGGCTCGACGCGATGACGATGGGCAGCACGGTCATCGCGTGCACCTTGAGCGTCGGAATCAGCAGCGTCGCGATTATCCCCAGGCCGAAAAGAACTGCGTTTACCTGCGGGTAGACGAGACCCGCAATCGCTGTCTTGGTCCGCATGGTTTGGCTCCTTGCCGGTTCTGGTATGTGTTTGTCGCGGGCATGACGTTCTTCCTCTTACGAAGGGAGGGGGGACAGGAACACTGTCCGCGACATGCTATGGGAAGATAACGTGGGAGGGCTCGGCCGGTTCCGCATCGCGCCTGGCTTATGCAGGTCGGGGGAACGGGATCTCTGCACTGGACAACCGAGCAGCATGTCCCGGCGCGCGGCGTTGCGACACGCGCGACTACGCCGGCCCAAAACACGCTATTGCAGTGCGAAGGCGTGCAGGAGAACGGTGTAGCTGTCGCGCGTTACCGCGACGAAGCCGCCTGAAAACGCAGGTTCGGTCGCGTCATAGGCCTCGGGTTCGGCGGCGAGCAGATCGAAGAGCGCCGCACGGATGAGGGATTTCAGGTCTTCGGGCAGGTTCGCACGCACCACCTGCGGGGGATGCGGAATCGGGTCCGATTGCCAGATGATGCGGATCGCGTCCATGTCGAGTCGCCCTTGCGCGACCATCCGCCGAAGCGGGCCGAGGCTGTAGCCCTCGCCGCGTTCCCCGGCGAGGCTCGACCACGCGAAGGCGGCGTCATAGTCGCCGCGCAGCATGGCGGCGATTGCGGTTTGCGGTCCTTCGGCATGGTTCTGCGCCGAGAAATAATGCGCCGTATCGATACCCTGGCCGCGCAGCACAGCGATCGGCACCATGTAGCCGCTCACCGATCCCGGCTCGGAGAAGATCACCCGCTTGCCCTTCAGGTCGCCCAGTCGGTTGATGGCGACACTGGTGCGGGCGACGGCGATCGCGCGATAGTCACGGGTGCCATCGGCGGCCTGCGGTGCTGCTAGCGGCTCCAGACAGCGGCACAGCGCCCAGCCGGAGGCGAAAGCGCTGGCGCTCATGCGGGCATAATCCACCCGGCCATTGACGATGGCATCGATCAGCGCGCGCATGTCGCGTGCCGGCACCAGCTTGACCGGCAGCCCGAGCGTTTCCTGCATGTGGGCGCGAAAGGGCTCCGCCATCGTCAATTCGCGTTCCTCCCCGCCCGGCGAGAGCACGCCGATGCGCAGGGAGCGAACCTGGCTGCGCCAGTCGGTTTGGGGCGGTTCGGAAAGTCCGGCCCCGGCCTTGCCCGGCTCCTGCGCCCGGGCACCGCCGGCCGCGCAAAACGCCAGCACGGCAAGCGCCATGAGCGCTGCCGCTGCGCCTGTCGGGTGGAAGGTCGGGTGCCGTGCCATCCTAGTGCGACAGGACCAGCGAAGCGCCGGAAAAGACGAGGAACCCGCCGACCGCCTTGTTGAGGGTCCGGCCGATGGCCGTCTGGTTGATGACCCCGCTCAGGAGCTTCCCGGCCGCGACGTAGATCGCGATCGCAACCGTTTCCAGGCACAGGAACGTACCGCCGATCCACAGGAACTGCGGCGCGACCGGCTGTGCAAGATCGAGAAACTGGGGGAAGACCGCGGTGAAGATCGCGATCGCCTTGGGATTGGTGATGGCGATCAGGAAGTCGCGGCGCGCCAGCGCGCGAATGTTGCGTTCCTCGTGCGGGTGCGCCGTATCGATGCGTGCGCGCCACATGTGGATGCCCACATAGACGAGATAGGCGGCACCGACATACTTGATGATCGAAAAGGCGACGGCCGAGGTCGCCAAGGCCGCGCCGAGGCCGACCGCGGTAAGGGCGATCAGAAACGCGAAGGCGGGTAGCCGGCCGAGCGCGGCGAGGAACCCCGCCCAGAAGCCAAGCCGCGCTCCGGTTGCGAAGGCGGTGATATTGTTGGGCCCCGGCGCCATGTTGAGCGCGAAGCAGGCCGGGATGAACAAGAGCCAGGACATGGCCGGTTTCCTTGAAAGACTGCGCAACAGCGCGCGGCCCCTCATGCCCCCAAACCACGGGCTTCGCAAGATCGTTTGCGGGCCTTCGCGCGGATATGTCCTGTCGGCAGGGCGTCGGGGACGCCATGCCGGGGGTCGGATGGTATTCGGATCCTTCGCGGCTGCCCTCAGGCGCCCTCGAACCCGCTCAGCACGTTGACGCAGTTCACGCCCAGCGCATCGATGGCGTAGCCGCCTTCCATGACGAACAGCGTCGGCAGTCCGAGCTTGGCGATGCGCTCTCCGACACGGATGAAGTCATCGCTGACGAGCTTGAACTTGGAGATCGGATCGTTCTCGAACGGATCGAGCCCCAGCGAGACGACGAGCGTGTCGGTGCCGAAGGACGCGGCCCGCGCGCAGGCCTCGTCCAGCGAAGCGCTCCAGCCCGACCAGTCGGTGCCAAGCGGCATCGGCCAGTTGAAGTTGCAGCCTTCGCCCTCGCCCTCTCCGACTTCGTCGGCGTAGCCGAGGAAATAGGGGAACTCGTCAGCCGGGTCGGCATGCAGCGACAGGAACTGCACGTCCCCGCGTTCATAGAAGATCTGCTGCGTGCCGTTGCCGTGATGGTAGTCGACATCGAGGATGGTGACGCGCTCGGCCCCCTCGTCACGCAGATACTGCGCGGCAATCGCCGCGTTGTTCAGGAAACAGTAGCCGCCGAAGCGGTCGGTCATGGCATGGTGTCCCGGCGGGCGGCAGAGCGCGAAGGCGACGGGGGCGCCTTGCGCGATCATCTTCGCCGCCGTCAGCGCCGTGTCGGCGCTGATCTTCGCCGCTTCCCAGCTCATTGGACCGATCGGCGTGCCCGCATCGAAGGAATAGCGCCCGAGCAGCCCGTCGACATGGCGCGGGGTGACGTCGGAGCGCAGCCCGTGTGTCGGCCAGATGAAGGGAAACGCCTCGCCGGTGCGCCCCGCGGCTTCATGCAGTGCGCGAAAGCCCTCCATGAAATCGAGATAGTCCTTCGTGTGGACACGCTCCAGCGGCGCGCGTCCGAAGGCGCTCGGCTCGATGATGTCTCCGAGCCCTACCTCGAGAATGCGGTCGCGGACATATTCGGCGCGTGCCGGCAGTTCCACCGCCGCGCGCATTTCCCCATCGGAAAGTTCCTTTGAGGGCGTGTGCAGAAGCTGACGTTCCGAGAAAACCGATTTCATGTTGTTACTCTTGAAAGGCTATTTGGGTGCGCCTTCCGGGGTAGCGCATCCGGAATTGGCCGGCGAGTGGAATCTGCCCGCTCAGGCAGGCTTTTCGTCGCGTGTCTCCGGCGGCGGTTTGGGCGCGGCGCGAAGCAGCCGCTGGTAGAGAGCGCCTATCCCGATCAGCACGAAGCCGAGGCCGATGAACGAGACCGCGCGCCAGATGCCGGTCAGGCTGCCCATGTCGATGAGGAAGACCTTGACCACCACCAGAGCGACGACGGCGGCGGACGCCAGCCGGACAGAGCGGGACCGGGTGAAGACGCCAGCGATCAGCAACGCGATGCCGAGAACCAGCCACACGGCGGAATAGGTGTAGAGTTCCCCATCGCCGGTCAGACCCCAGTCGAGCCTCGGGCGATGGAACAGCGCGCGCACCTCCAGCGTCACCCAGGCAAACAGCATGACGAGCGACAGCACGGCGGCGCTCGTCACATATGCCTTCGGTCGTTTGCCGCGCGCCTGCCAGACGAGGGTGGCCAGCATCACGGCTGGCAACAGGTAGGCGGGGATCAGCACGTTGAAGAGTGCGTTCGTTCCGATCTCCTCACCGCTCGCCATTGGGTTCAGCACGATGAGGTTCACCAGAGCGATCATCGCAAAGCCGACGAAGCTGGCCAGCATGGAGGCGATGTCGAAGACCCGCCCTCCGGCCCGGCCCTGAAGTTTCTGAAGTCCGATCGCGGCGGCAAGCGCCAGCAGCGTGTGCAGGCTTCCCTCCGCCAGCGTGTCGGCGGAAGCGCGCATGTCGCCGCCGTTCATCAGGTGATGGATCTGCATGGCGACGGTGGCGAGTGCGAAGACGATCGTCAGCGCCTCGAAGATCGCCTGCGGAAGATCGCGGTCGCGACGGGCAAGCAGCCACGCGGTCGCGGCGAAGGCGATCGTCGGCACGCCGTAGCCGTAAAGCAGCCAGTTGAAGATCGGCGTGGTGCCGAGAGCCGCGCCGGCAATGGTCGGATCGTCGGCGATGAAAAGGCAGCAGCCAGCCGCCACTGCCACCGCCAGCCAGCGCAGTACCGGCGAGGGTTTGCGCGTTTCCACCCAGGCGATGCCGCTGGTCAGCAGCGCGAGGCCGATCACCAGCCAGCCTTCGTGCAGCAGGATCGCCATTCCTGTCACGAGTGCCGCGATGGTCGCGATGGCATAGGCGGAGACGGCGAGATCGCGGGTGAAGGAAAGACGCGGCAGCCGCGTTTCGAAAAAGGCAGTGACGCCGGCGAAAGCGGCGGCGAGCGCGAGGGCGGAAAGCCCGAAGGCGGTTTCCAGTCCCGCCGTATCGGTTCTCAGATAGGAAACGGCGAAAACGCCGAGCGGTCCTGCCGTGCCGGCCGCCGCCAATGCCCAGCGCCCGGCGGACCGCCATGTGCCGACGAGCCCGGCGACGCCCAGCAGCAGCCCGATCGCAAGCCCGAAATGCAGATGAGCGGTTGTTCGCGGATTGAGCAGCGCGCTGGCGATGACCGGATCCGAGGCGATGTCGGGCGCGAACGAAGCCGGAGCGATTGGTACCTCGAACGTGAGATGGGCAAAAGCACCGAGGACAGCGGCGGCAAGGGCGCCGGCCGCAACGGCTGGCCATTCGCTCGCCATCACCAGCAAGGCGGCCATGACGATGAAGAGCGTGGCAACAGATACCGTGCCGAAGGCGTCGATCTGCAGGAGATAGAGAGCCGGCAGCGCATGGGCGGCGAGAATGGCGCTCACCATCCAGTCCGGCTTCACCTCCTCGGTTTCCGGATTTCGCGGATAGAGGTTCACCACGAAGAAGAAGCCGGCCAGCGCCAGCGCGCCGATATCGTAGATGGCGAGATATCCCGCATCGGCGGGCACGCCAAGCGCGCTCAGCACATGCGCCCAGGCGACCGCGCACGCGGCTCCCGCGATCGCCAGCCAGCGCCAGCGGCGGATGCGGGCGACAGCATAGGTCGCGAGCGTGACGAACAGGCCGTAGAAGACGACCGGCGCAAGCGCGGGCTCATCGGAGGAAACGAGGAACGGCACCGCATAGGAGGCGACAAGCCCGACACTGGCGACCGCCGGTCCGTGCAGCAGCGAGGCGGCGAGGGTGAGCAGCGCAACAGCGCCCAGCAGCACGAACGCGGCGGCCGGGCCGATCAGTCCGTAAAGCGCGTGGGCGGCATAGGCGCTGGCAAAGGCCGATGTGATGCCGGCGAGCGTCAGGATGCCGGGGATATAGGCGCGCGCGTCGCCCGCCTCGGCCGGGTCGTCTTCCGCGGTGCGCCGTCGCCGCCATTCGCCAAGACCGATCAGCAGCGCGGCGAAGACGCCACCCGCCAGAACCCGCACAATCGGTGGCAGAAGCCCCGCCTCGATGGAATAACGCACGAGAAAGATGCCGCCGAGGACGAGCGCCAGACCGCCGATCCAGACCGTCCAGTTGGCGCCAAAACGCATCTCGAAGGAAGAACCTCCGGCCCCTGCGTTTCCCTCCGTGCCGTTTTCGCGCATGGCTGTATCTTGTGCGGAAACAGACGCAGCGGCCATGGCGGGAACCCGCGCGCGGGCCCTGTCCGCCGGAGTGAGAGGCGCCCTGTCGGGAGCGAGGAACGGAGGAAAGGCCGTTGGCGGCGGGGAGGCAGGCGAAACCGAAGCCGAACCGGTGTCGGGTTCTTCGTTCGGTTTCTGCTTTTCCGCGGACGGCTCCTCGCGCGCATGGCTGGATGCGGCGCTGCCCTCGGCGCGCGCTGGCGGCACTTGCGACCTGCGAAGGGAGGCGATATCGCTTTCGAGTTGCATCACCCGCCGGCCCAGGTCGGCGGTCCGCAGCCAGGCGACAAAGCCCAGTAGCGCCGCAACGACGATGGCGAGTAGAGCAAGACCGATCAGCGTGATTGCAGTTTCCAAGACACCCCTCCAGACGTTGCCCCAACGGGACAGCGGCGTTCAGATAAGCCACTTTGGCAAACCGGCGCAAGGTGATACGCCCGGACAGCAAAATGCTGCCCCGGCAAGGGCGAGGTGACACAAGTGCCGTGGTCGGATCGCGAAAAGTCCCGCCGGGCCTGCGCTGTTACGTGGTTGCGGGGAAGAGCATGCAAGTCTCGCTGGCGTGCGCGTAAAGACGACCGTCGCTGTCCTTGAGGGTCGCCTCCGCCGTTGCCGTGCGCTTGCCGCGATGGACGGTCTTGCCCTCGCAAAGGAGTTCTCCGGTTGTGTCGAAAACCGGGCGGGTGCAGTTCACCTTGAATTCCAGTGTCGTATAGCTTTCCCCCGGATTGAGGGTGGTCTGGACCGCGCAGCCGAGCGCGGAATCGAGCAATGTGGCCAGCCAGCCACCATGCACGGTGCCAAGCGGGTTGTAGAAATCGAAGCTCGGCTGCCCGGCAAAGAGGGCGTATCCCTCCTCCACTTGCCTTAGATCGAAGGCCATGGTGCGGGTGATCGGCGGGGCGGGAAAGCGGCGATCGATCATCGCCCGGAGGATCTCCAGCCCGCTCATCCCTTCGCACTCCGCGCGCGACACCACGCCGTACTGCATTTCTGCGGGCTTGTTCATCTGCATTCCTCCCAATTATGTGCTGTTACACCCTATCTTGTCATTCTTGCCTGTTCTTCCAGGTGCGTCTAGTGTCCATGTGTAACGGCACATAAATGGGCCACTTCGCGATGAGCGACGATCTCAACTGCACCTGCTATCGCCTGCGCCGGGCCGACCGCCGTCTGTCGCGTCTCTACGAGGCGGCGCTGGCCGATACCGGCGTCTCGATCGTCCAGTTCGCGGTCTTCGCGGAACTTGAGCGGCTCGGCGGGTTGGGCATCAGTGCCCTGGCCAAACGGCTTGGCACCGATCGGACCACGATGACACGCACGCTCGATCGCATGGAGGGGCTTGGCTGGGTGGCCGTGCAAAAGGCCGACGACGCCCGCCTCCAGCGCCATGTGGTCACCGAAGCGGGGCGCAAGGTCTTCCGCGACGCCTGGCGCGGCTGGCGCCGTACCGAGACCGCCATCGCCAAGGCCATGGGCGGCGAGCGTCTGGCCCTGCTGTGGGAGCTGCTGGGCGAGGCGGAAAAAGCCGCGCGCGCCGCGAATGTGGCGGCCGAATAGGGCGCGGCTTCTGGCAAGTCGGCTATCGCTTCATCATGCGCGACGCTCAGTACCCGGTCGCACGATCGACCACGTTGATGAGGCCTTCGCCGGCCTCGAACGCCTGGATGCGCTCGGCCACGTAGTGAGACAGCGTCTGCGGATCAGAGTCGGCCGCCACGTGCGGCGTCGCGTAGACCTTTGGATGCGTCCACAAAGGAGAGGGGGCGGGAAGCGGCTCGGTCTCGAAAACATCGAGAGAGCAGGCGGCCAGCGTGCCGTCATCGAGCGCGCGCACGATATCTGCCTCCACCTGCGATGCGCCACGGCCGGCGTTGACGAGCACCGGAGCATCGCAACCCGGGTGGCGCTTGCCGTCGGTGGAGAGCTTCGAGAGCAGTCTGTAGTCGATGAGCCCGCGCGTGTCCTGCGTCAGCGGCAGCAGATTGACCAGGATGTCGGTGCGCTTGAGCATATCGTCAAGCCCGTCCGCGCCGCTGAAGGAACGGATGCCGTCGATTTCCTTGGGCGACCGGCTCCAGCCGGCGACCTGAAAACCGAGACGTGACAGGTGTGTCGCGGCATCCCTGCCCAGTACGCCGAGCCCCATGATGCCGACCCGCACCGCGCTTGCCGCCGGCTGGTCGTGGGGCTGCCACAGCCGCTGGTGTTGTTGCGCGTGGTAGGTTCGGTGCTTGCGATGATGCAGCAAGACCTGCAGCACGATCCATTCGCTCATGCGCATGGTGAGATCGGGATCGACGATCCGCACGATCGGTACATCCGGCAGGTCGGGGGTCTGCAACAGATGATCGACCCCGGCGCCGAGCGAGAAGATGACTTCCAGATTGGTGAGTGAGGCGAGCAGGTCGCTATCCGGCTTCCAGGCGAGCAGATAACGGATTTCGGCCGGATTCCCCGTCGTTTCGGGGTGGCAGCGGACGTCGTGGCCGGGCAAAAGGTTGGAGAAGCGGGAGGACCAGCTTTCGCTGTCCCAACCGTGCACGGCAATCAGAAGTGCCATTTGTCTGTCCGTCGTTCGAAGAAAACGGCCCGGTCCTGACTGGACCGGGCATGCGGGCGGGCGGACAATCTAGGCCGGACGGCGGCGGCTGCCAACCGCCCGCGGGGATCGAAAGACCATTGCGGGCGGTCAGCGAGGGCGGTGACGTTACTCCACGACAGAGAGCGAGACGTCGATATTGCCGCGTGTGGCGTTGGAATAGGGGCAGACCTCGTGCGCCTTTGCGACGAGTTCTTCCAGCGTCGCCTTGTCGAGACCCGGGGCGGATGCCGAAAGCGCGACTTCCAGCCCGAATCCGCCCTCAGAGCGCTGGCCGATGCCGACAGTTGCCGTGATCGCGGTTTCCGGCGGCAGCTTCACCTTGGCCTGTCCCGCCATCAACTTCAGCGCCGAAAGGAAGCAGGCCGCGTAGCCGGTGGCAAAGAGCTGCTCGGGATTGGTGCCCTCGCCACCCGCGCCGCCAAGTTCCTTCGGCGTGACGAGCTTCACCTCGAGCGAGCCATCCAGGCTTTTTGCGGAACCATCGCGGCCACCGGTGGCTTTGGATGCGGTGCGGTACATTACGTTCAGCGACATGACGTTGTCCTTTCCTGTCGAACCGGGCGCATACGGGCGAGCCCGGTTGTAGAGTTTCCGGTTCCCCGCTCGTGCGAGTGAGGTATTTGATTTCTGGCTTAAAAAATCGTTCACGATTAGATCGTGTACGATGTAAATGGACCGTTTTCGATTTTTGTCAAGCCTTGCGATTAAATCGTGCGCGATTTATCTAGGGTGGGAAGGTGAGGCCATTATGACAAGACACGACAAGACGGCGACAGAGTGCGCCACGAAAACGCCGGCGCCGGATGCGAGTTCCGAGCCCTCGTCGGCGGATCTGCTGCGGCTGGACAACTTCCTCTGCTTTTCCGTCTACGCGACCGGTCACGCCTTCAATCGTGTCTACAAGCCTCTGCTCGACGAGCTTGGCCTGACCTATCCCCAATTTCTGGTGATGGCCGCGCTGTGGGAAGGGGACGATCGCACGATCGGCAGCCTGGGAGGCGCGCTCGGGCTGGAATCTTCCACCCTGACGCCTCTGGTGAAGCGGTTGGAAACGGCGGGCCTTCTCGTCAGGCGCCGGGACACCAGGGACGAACGCGTCGTCCGTGTGAGCCTCACCGAAAAGGGGCATGCCTTGCGTGATGCGGCGGGCGGAATTCCCGCCTGTGTTTTCGAAGCGACGGGAATGGGGCTTGCGGAACTGGTGGCGTTGAAAGCGGGTCTTGAGCGGCTGCGAAAGGGCCTGACAGCCTATGCGCAGGATCACGGCGAACCCGGTGATGGCCGCTGAGGCTTTCACATCACGACTTCAAACGCCATCCCGGCGAGAACCGAGCCCACGAGACCGAAGCCGATATAGGCGAAAAAGACGTCGCGGCGCACCAGCGACCAGATCGCGGCCATGGCGGGAATGCAGCTCACGGCACCCGCGATCATGAAGGCGAGGGCCGCGCCCTGGCTCATGCCTTGCGCAACCAGGCCCGCAACCAGCGGCGGCGCCACGTAGCCGTTGAGATAGGCCGGCATGCCGATGATCGCCGCCGTGGCGATTGCCGTCACGCCGCTGCCGCCGACGAACCCGGCCACTGCATCGGCCGGTATATAGGTGATCAGCAGCGCCTCCAGAACGTAGGCCAGCGCCAGCCATTTGATGAGAAAGGCGGAATTGCGGATGAGTTCGCTCCGGAACGCTTCGCGTCGTGCCGGCTCGCCCCAGAACCGCCAGTGAGGCCTGCCCGATAGTGGCTGTTCCGACTTGCAGCAACAGCTGGCGGGAGCGGCCTGCGGGCGCAGCGCGTTGCGGAAAAGCCCCGCGCTCATCATCGTTTTGAGTCCGAAGCCGCCGAAAAGCCCGAGGATGACCGCAGACAGTGCCTTGGCGATGGCCATCGGCCAGCCGAGCGCGGCAGCCGTGATCAGCAAGGTCGCCGGATCGACCAGGGGCGATGCGAGCCAGAACGCCATGACCGCGGGAAGCGGCGCGCCGAGAGCGAGCAGTCCGGCAATGAACGGGATGACCTGGCAGGAGCAGAAAGGCGCGAGCCCGCCGAAGAGGGCCGCCAGCACGATCATCCGCACTTCGCGCCCCTTGAACGCTTCCGCGATGATCGTTTCCGCACCCGCCGCTTTCAGCCAGGCGACCATCAGTGCGGCGAGCGCGATGTAGCCGAGTGTACGAATGAACGAGCCGGCCGCGATCGTGCCGACTTCGTTGAAACGGGCGGGGTCGAGAACCAGAACGGCCGCAAGGCAGAGCGCGATGAACATCCACGGCGAGGTCAGCCACGGCTTCATCCGGACAAACGGCGAGGGCTGCGTGCGGGCGATCACGGTCATGCGTCTGCTGCCTCTTTTTCCGCCAGCGCCAGCGGGGGCACGATGTCGGCGCAACATTGACTGAGGATGTAGCCGGCCAGGGACTCCAGACGGGGAAACGCGGCCCGGTTAATGACGGATCGCCCCACCTTTTCCTGCTCGATCAGGCCTGCGGCGGCGAGAAAACGCAGGTGATGCGCCAGCGTTGATGCCGCCATGCCGGTCCGCGCCTGAATGTCGCCGACGCTCAGCCCGCAGCGTCCGGCCCGGACCAGCGTGAGCATGACCTGCAGCCGTGCCTCCGAGCCGATCGCGGCGAACCCCTGCGCGGCTTCCTCGATAGCAAGTTTCGGATCTGAACAAACCATATAACCAGGTTTATGGTTATATCCGCGGTTGTCAACGGCCAAGTGCCGGATTGGGGAGGGGGAGGTCGGCGGGAAGGAGAACAAACGGAGCGGCCCGCCGGCAGCGCCGACTGCCCCGGGTTTCCCGATCGGCGGTCGGCTTCGTCTCACGCCGCCCGGATATGCGCGGAGCGCCGACGGATCCCCTCGGCGCTCCGGCTTCTGATCAGCGTGCCTTCAGGAACTCGCCGACCTTCAGGATCACCATCTCGTTGTTGTCGACGGCAACAACATCGCGGCCTTTGGAGAAGGGGAAGTTGTTGTCGTTGCCGACAATGATGGTTTCGTCATCGACCTTGTCGACATTCTCGATCGTCACGAAGGGGAACGTGAAGCGGCCATCCTCGCGCTTGCCGAGGCGGGCGAGGCCGTCCGGATCATTGATGTCCATCAGGTCGATGTAGCCGACCTTCTTCACCGGCTGGTTCGCCTCCACGCCCGCAAACGAGATCATGTAGATGCGCTTGAACTTCGCCGGCTCCTTGAAGCAGCCTTCGCTCGCGCCGTCCTTGCAGGCAAGCTCCGCGTCGCCCTGACCGTTGTCGCGTTCGATCACCAGGCCGCGGCTCTCGTCGATCATGTTGAAATCGCCGATGGCGTGATTGTTGGCGGCAAACGGATAGAGCCAGGACCGGCCGGTCCACGCGCCTTTGGCCACATCGAACTCGACGATGCGCGAGGCATCGACGCCGCCGACATTCTCATAGGCGCCTTCGCTCTTGTCCCACAGCGGGCCTTCCAGGAGGCCGTAGAGCTTCGTCCCGTCCATGGAGGAGGCAAAGCCCTCGAAGCCCTTGGAGCGTTCCAGGTTGTAGTCGGGGCGCTTGCCATCCGGATTGGGAAGCTGGACGGCGTAATTGTCCGGCGAACGGACAGTCTTGCCGTTGACTTCGGTTTCGAAGAAGTCGGTGACCTTGCCGGTCGCCGCATCGACCGCGATGACGAACGGGCCGAACTCATCGCCGATATAGATCTTGTCGCCGATCGGCTGGAAGCCCTCGATGTCGAGATCGGCGCCGGTGAGATAGCGTGTCTCGGAGCCTTCATTGACGATTACGAAGGGGATGACCTTGTCGGGATCGGAGATGAAGGTGGTCTTCACCATCTCGATGGTGCCGTTCGCGAAGTCCGGCTTGATGGTGTGGACCATCAGCATGGCGTCGGGCGAATTGACCTTCTTGCCGAAACCGTTGTCGGTGCCGACGAAATAGGTGCCGTCTCCAAGCGTCTTGATGCCGGAGAAACCCTGCACCGGCTGGCCGTTGAAGGGCAGCGCGTCGCCATCGGTGGGCTTGGCGGAAATGCGCGCGGGCGTCTTTCCGGTGTATTTGCCGGAAACCTTGAGGCTTTCGGGCGCATCGGCGGGGGCCGGAATGAGCGTCTTCGCTGGTAGTATCGCGTGGCCGGCGAGAACGGCCTCGAAGGCCTTGCCGTCGTCGGCGGTGGCGGGCGCCGTCGCGGCTATCGATGTGGCTAGGGCGGTGGAAAGCAGAAGGCCTGCGGCCAGGAATTTTCGCATCGTCGCATCCCCGAGATTTGACTGTTGAGGCAGGTGGGTGTCGCCCGGCACTGCCCGAGAGGAGGGCGCCGCGCGGCCGATGCGATGTGTAGTGATGCCGTGTGATGGGAAGATTACAAAGGCGGCTAACCTTGGGGGATAGCTGCCATGCGGGTGCCATTTCGATGGCAGTCCAGGCCACGGACGCAACGCCCCGCACCCCCGATCTTCAGGTGCCCCCCGGCTCCGACCGGCGCAGCTGGATCGGCAGAACATCGCCGTCTCCCTCCACATCGTCCTGCGCGACGTCGCGCGCCACCTTCGCCACGTCCCGCCGCGCCTCGTCTTCCTCATCGAGATCCAGCGCGTCGATGCGTTCGCCACGTCGTGTGATCTTGCCCGTCGTCGTCAGGATCTGGCCAATCGCCTCGCCCGTCTGGCCGTGGCGCTGCTGTAGTTTCGCCACCCGCTCGTCGAGCCGGGTCACGTCCTCCATCAGGTGACGCACCTCCGCCTGGATGACGTGGGCCTGCTCGCGCATGCGCTGGTCGCGCAGGATGGACTGGATCACCTGGATCGACAGCATGAGGAGCGACGGCGAGACGATGACGACGCGCGCCCGGTTGGCCTTCTGCACGATGTCGGAAAAATTCTCGTGCAGCTCCGCAAACAGCGATTCGGAGGGCACGAACATGAAGGCCGTGTCCTGGGTCTCGCCCGCCAGCAGGTAACGCTCGCGGATGTCGAGCACGTGTTTGGCGACATCGCGGCGGAACTGCTGGGCGGCGGCTTTCGGATCGTCGTCCTCGTCGCGGATGCGGTTGAAGGCCTCCAGCGGAAATTTCGCGTCGATGACCAGCGGGGCTGCGCCATTCGGCATGAAGATCAGGCAGTCCGGCCGCGAGCCGGTCGAAAGCGTCGCCTGGAAGGCATAGCCGGTGTCGGGCAGCGCATCCTGGATGATCGCCTCCATCCGCCCCTGCCCGAAGGCGCCGCGCGCCTGCTTGTTCGACAGGATCTGCTGCAAGGCGTCGACCTGTCCGGACAAATCCGTGATGGTCTTCTGCGCCCGGTCGATGATACCGAGCCGCTCGTGCAGGTGGGAGAGGCTCGCCTGGGTCGTCTGCGAGCTTTGCGCCATCGACTGGCCGAGCTTGTGCCCGAACCCGTCGAGCCGCTCATTGAGCGAGCGCATCAGGTCCGACTGGCGCTGGCCCAGATGCTCGGACATGGTCTTCATCCGCCCCGTCATCTCGGCCTGGGTGGTCAGCAGGGCATCGATGCGCGCTTCCAGTTCGCGGGCATGATGGTGGGCTGCCCGCTCCGCCCGCCGGCGCGCGCCGGACTGCCGCAGCACGATCATGAACAACAGGACAAGCAGGCACGCCCCGCCCGCGACCATCGCCTCGCCAAGCGTGATCCAGCGTCCCGAAAACGGAAAGAGCGGGGCCGAGAAATCCATGAAACAAACATAGAACGATTCGGGGCGGAAGCGATGGCGAGACTTTTGCTGGAGCTATCGGGCGTGGGGCGTTGCGCCAAGTGGCAGCAAGTCCCGAATACAACACTCTCCGGCGTCATCCCGGGCGCGTTGCAACGTGAAACGTTGCTGCGCAGAACCGGGATCTCGAGCGGCAGACGCCGAGGGGGGATCCCGGATCTGCGAAGCGGCACTTCGCGCGGCATCGCGTCCGGGATGACGCTGTCGGGATGACGTTGCCGGGATTGGCGCAAACGTGGCGTGGCCGAAATTCCGGTCAAATCGGCCCCACATTCGATGTCATTCCCGCGCAGGCGGGAATCCAGCAGCCACAGGATTGAGCGATGAGGCAAGGGACGCAGCGTCTCTGGAATGCTGGATCCCCGCCTGCGCGGAGATGACACTGCGCGAGGGGTATGTGCCCCGACATGCCGCTGGCCCGGCATGTCCGGCGTTTTTTCCAGCCTCAGTCTCGCATTTTACTGTATCGCATCATCGCAGCACGGATTGCCGGTCGAAGTCAGCAAGGGCGAGGTGAATTCGAAAAACGCTTGTGCAGCGCAGACTGGGTAGAAGACATTCGCGTCGTCGTGCTTATAGGGTGCCGCCGGCCGCAAGGCTCATGCATCAACGAATGCCGGGGGGCACCAGGTGGAATACCTTTCGATCTTCTTTTTCAGCCAATGGCAGTTCCTGACGAGCCTGGGGCGGTTCACGCACGGCGAGATGCTCGCGACCTCAGGCCCACTGAATTTGGCACTCCTCGGTTTTCTTCCCTTCATGGTCGCCGCGCGGTTGCTGTCTGCGAGGGCCTTGCTCGCAACGCTCGTTGCTCTGGGCCTTTCCATGGTCGCGTTCGGCTACATGGTGGGCGTCTACGAATACAACATGATGCCACCCGACTGGTTCTATCGGGTGCGCGCCCTGGTCGAGATTGGCGCCACGGCGATGATCCTCGTCCTGTTGGCGGTCGGGTTGTTCGCCTCTGCCCCGAAGGCTGGGCGAATGTCCTTGGGATGGCAGGTCATGTGGGTCGTCGTCACTTGGGCCGTCCTGCTTTTTTCTCCGATCATCACATGGGTAGCCCTCGTCACGGGCAGTCGGGCGGCGGAATATCCCACAGTCCCCGCAAGGGCTGTTTCAGTCGGCGCAGCAACTCTGCTTGCAGTCGCGCTTATGCTGGTGTTGCCGACACTGGTTGGCTTTCTCCTGAACAGGTTTCCCTCGCTCATCGCACGGCGCGCCGTCCTCGTGGTCTGCGCCGTGCCCTGGGTCTTGCAGGTCCCCTATTGGCTGAGGGAAGCGGGCCTCTGGTTCAAATTCTTCGCCTGGATCCGCTGATCAAGTATTCCAGCCCCGGCTGGCTTATGCCGTTGCATCCGCACCCATGCGTACCGCTTTCGCCCTCTGTGGCCTTTCTTGTGCCCCGAAAAGCTGCGAAAAAGGGCGCCGGAAACAGCCAGCCGCCAAACCAACAAGACTTGCCGAGGTTCGCTCATGCCCCCGTATCGTTCCCGCACTTCCACGCATGGCCGCAACATGGCCGGCGCGCGCGGCCTTTGGCGCGCCACCGGCATGAAGGACGGTGATTTCGGCAAGCCCATCATCGCCATCGCCAATTCCTTCACCCAGTTCGTGCCCGGTCACGTGCACCTGAAGGACATGGGCCAGCTTGTCGCCCGCGAGGTCGAGAAGGCCGGCGGCATCGCCAAGGAATTCAACACCATCGCGGTCGATGACGGCATCGCCATGGGCCATGACGGCATGCTCTATTCGCTGCCCTCGCGCGAGATCATCGCCGACAGCGTGGAGTACATGGTCAACGCCCATTGCGCCGATGCGCTGGTGTGCATTTCCAATTGCGACAAGATCACCCCGGGCATGCTGATGGCCGCCATGCGGCTCAACATTCCGGTCGTGTTCGTCTCCGGCGGCCCGATGGAGGCCGGCAAGGTCGTTCTGGAAAACGGTGAGGCGAAATCCGTCGACCTGATCGATGCGATGATCGTCGCGGCCGACGACAATGTGTCGGACGCCGACGTGATGACCTACGAGCAGAACGCCTGCCCCACCTGCGGCTCCTGCTCGGGCATGTTCACGGCCAATTCGATGAACTGCCTGACCGAAGCGCTGGGCCTGGCACTTCCCGGCAACGGCACGACGCTCGCCACCCACGCCGACCGCAAGCGCCTCTTCGTCGAGGCCGGACACCTGATCGTCGATCTGGCGCGCCGCTACTACGAGCAGGACGACGAGAGCGTGCTGCCGCGCTCCATCGCCACCGTGCCGGCCTTCGAGAACGCCATGTCGCTCGATATCGCCATGGGCGGCTCCACCAACACCGTACTGCACCTTCTCGCCGCCGCGCAGGAGGGCGAGGTCGATTTCACGATGTCCGACATCGACCGCCTGTCGCGCCGCGTGCCGGTGCTGTGCAAGGTCGCACCCTCGGTCGCCAACGTGCATGTGGAAGACGTCCACAACGCCGGCGGCATCATGGGCATCGTCGGCGAGCTCGACCGCGCCGGGCTGATCGACAATACGGTCCCCACCATTCACGCCGCGACCATGGGTGATGCGCTCGATCGCTGGGACGTGATGCGCACCAACAGCCAGTCGGTGCATGAGTTCTTCCGCGCGGCCCCCGGTGGCGTGCCGACGCAGGTCGCCTTCAGTCAGGATCGCCGGTTCGATGACGTCGACACCGACCGAACGTCCGGTATCATCCGCGCCTACGATCACGCCTTCTCCAAGGACGGCGGCCTCGCCGTACTCTACGGCAACCTCGCCGAGGACGGCTGCATCGTGAAGACGTCCGGCGTCGATGAGAGCATCCTGAAATTCACCGGTCCGGCCCGCATCAGCGAGAGCCAGGATCAGGCGGTGAGCGACATTCTCACCGGCAAGATCAAGCCCGGCGATATCGTCCTGATCCGCTACGAAGGCCCCAAGGGCGGCCCGGGCATGCAGGAAATGCTCTACCCGACCAGCTATCTGAAATCGAAGGGGCTGGGCAAAGCCTGCGCGCTCGTCACCGACGGCCGCTTTTCCGGCGGCTCCTCGGGGCTCTCCATCGGCCACGTCTCGCCGGAAGCGGCAGAAGGCGGCACCGTGGGCCTGGTGGAGGAGGGCGACACGATCGAGATCGATATCCCCAACCGCACCATTCATCTGGCGGTCTCCGACGAGGTTCTGGCCGCGCGCCGTACCGCGATGGAGGCAAAGGGCAAGGATGCCTGGAAGCCGGCCAAGCCGCGCTCCCGCAAGGTTTCTTCGGCGCTGAAGGCCTATGCTGCGCTCGCGACTTCGGCTGCCCGCGGCGCGGTGCGCGACGTCAGCCAGGTCGAGCGGCGCTGAGGGCGATCCTGAGCACGTTTTCGAAGAAGATTCCGAAACCGGGGCAGTCCTGCCCCGGTTTCCGCCGTTGATCGGCATTCTCCGAGATTGACCGCAGCCTTCCGATTTCCTATCTCATGGTCCATGGCCAAACGCGACATCATCATCCTCCCCGACGCCATGCTGCGTCAGGTTTCCAAGCCGGTCGAAAAGGTTGACGGAGACATCCGCCAGCTTGCCGATGACATGCTTGAGACCATGTATGCAGCGCCGGGCATCGGCCTGGCCGCGATCCAGATCGCCATCCCGAAACGGCTGCTGGTGCTGGATGTCGCAAAGGACGAACAGCCCAAGGATCCACGGGTCTTTATCAATCCGGAAATCATCTGGTCGTCGGAGGATAAGTCCGTCTATCAGGAAGGCTGCCTTTCGATCCCTGAGTACTACGAGGACGTGGAGCGTCCCGCCAAGGTGCGCGTGAAGTTCCTCGATCGCGACGGCAATGAATGCGAGATGGAGGCCGAGGGGCTGCTCGCCACCTGCCTGCAGCACGAGATCGATCATCTCAACGGCGTGCTGTTCATCGACCATATTTCCAGGCTGAAACGCGAGCGCGTGGTGAAGAAGTTCACCAAGCAGGCGCGCTACGACAAGCAGCGCGCGAGCGCCTGAGCCGCCCCTGAACGGGGCCCGTGATCGAGCTCGGACTGGTGCCTGATCGGACGCCTGACAGGACTGGCGGCCGGCAACCGGCCGCCCTTTTCTCCACCTGCGACGATCGGCTTGCCGCGCTTCGCGCGTGTCGGCACGAAAGGCGCGCGCGATACCGCGGCTTGGCGGAGAGCGCCTGGCCTCCGTCTCCGCTTTCAGATCAATACACGCATGACGGGCATTACTTAAGGGAACGTTCCCAAAGGGTAGTATTGTTTATGCGAATTGTCATAAACTGCAATTTGGTCATTTTGCGTTAGGTAATCATCGCTATTTATCCATTCAGTCTAAATTTACGCAAGGCGGCGAAGCTGTTTGATGGCATGCAAATGGCTCGTGCGCTTTGATTTTCTGATCAGAATATGGATGCGGGGTTGAGAGGATGAGTAAGTCTCGGCCGCTGACTGGTGTTGAGCGTTTCTTTGAAGAAGATGACGTTATTGTCAGCAAGACGGACCTCAAGGGGCGTATAACGTACGCCAACCGGACATTTTTGCATGTGGCGGGATACACGGAGGCCGAAATTCTTGGGCAGCCGCACAGTATCATTCGCCATCCGGATATGCCGCGCGCGGTGTTCAAATTCCTTTGGGACACGATCGAGGCGGGCCAGGAGATCTTCGCCTACGTGATCAACCGGGCGAAGAATGGCGACCATTACTGGGTCTATGCCCATGTCACCCCCAGCTACGACGATGCCGGCAACATGATCGGTTACCACTCCAACCGCCGGGTGCCGGATCGGCATGTTTTGGAGAACCCCATCATTCCGCTCTACCGCGCGCTTTGCGAGGAAGAGGCGCGCCATGTCAACGGCAAGAAGCAGCTTGCCGCCGGCTACCGCATGCTGGTCGACACGATCACCGGAACGGGACTTCCCTACGATGAATTCGTCGCCTCGCTTGTGGCCACGGGTGCGCGCGACAAGGCGGCCTGAGACCATGATACGGGTCGGAGTTGGGGCGAGGGTCAGGACAGGACGAAACGATGTTTTTCAGGTCGAAACGCGCATCGCTGCGCAAGGCCACCGAAGTCTGCAAGAAAGTGGCGAACGGGGATTTCGAGGCACGCATTCTCAACATCGACGACAAGGATGATGCTGCGGAATTGATGCATGCCATCAACCTGTTGATAGACCGCACGGATGCCTATCTGCGCGAATCCAAGACGTGCCTGGACTATGTCGGGCAGAACAGGCACTTCCGGCTGATTTCCGAAAAGGGCATGGTCGGCTCCTTCAGCGCTGCCGCACGCAGTATCAACGAAGCGACCCACAAGATCCGCGACCGGCACGAGACGTTCAGCGATCTGGCCTCGCGGCTGGAAAAGCGGCTGCACGAGACGGTCGGACGGATAGGCGAGGCGACGAGCGAACTGAAGGATGCCTCGGGAGAAATGGCGCGGGCAAGCGCCGCCGCCAGCGAACGCTCGCTCGATGTCTCCTCCGGCGCGGAGCAGGCGGCTGCGAACATGCGCAACGTCGCCGGCACCACCGACGAACTCACCGAATCCATCGGCGAGATCAACCGCCAGGTGATCAGCGCCGCGGAGATTGCCAAGGGCACGGTGGAGAAATCCAAGGCCATGAACCGCGAGATCGATGGTCTTTCGGACATGTCGCAGCGCATCGGCGTCGTGGTCCAGCTCATCAACGACATCGCCGCGCAGACGAACCTGCTCGCACTCAACGCCACGATCGAGGCGGCGCGCGCGGGCGAAATGGGCAAGGGCTTCGCCGTCGTCGCCCAGGAGGTCAAGGCGCTCGCCGGGCAGACGGCGAAGGCGACGGAGGAGATCAACGGCGAGATCTTTTCCCTGCAATCGGCGACCGGAAATGCGGTCGTCGCCAATGCCGAGATCAGCGAATCGATCGAGAAGGTGAGCGAGATCTCGAACGCGATCGCCTCGGCGGTGGAACAGCAGACCGCCGCCACCGGCGAGATCGCGCGCAACGTGGACGAGGCGGCGCGCGGGGCCGGCAGCATCACCGCCGGCATCAGCGCGCTGCGCACCGCCAGCGAAGGCACGAGCGAGATCAGCGGCCAGGTGCATCATGCCTCCGGCTCGCTGGCCGAAGAGGTGACCTATCTCCAGGAGATCCGCTCCGACCTCAACGCCTTCCTTGCGACGGCGAAGAAGGTTGGCTGACGTACGGTCGCGCGGCCTTGCGCCGCGCGCCTACCGCGCCACCAGCAACAGCACGATCGAGCCAACGATCAGCACGCAGCCGATGATCTCCTTGCGGTTGATCGCTTCACGGAAGATCAGCACCGAGGCCGCGAAGGTGAAGACCAGCTCGATCTGTGCCAGCATCCGCACATAGGCGACCTTCTGCAGCGTCATCGCGGTGAACCAGCCGGCCGATGCGGTAACGCCGACAAGCCCGACCCACACCGCGATACGCCAGTGGGCGAGGCTTGCGGCCAGCTGCTCGGGCTCGCGCTTGCGCATGTAAAGGGCCATCACGGCGGTCTGGAAGACGGTGACGAACCCGAGCGTGAAAGCCGCCTTCATCAGGAAGTCGGGACCGCCCAGCGCCAGCGATGCGGCGCGATAGCAGGTGGCGGATGCGCCGAAGAGAGCCGCCGACGCAAGTCCGATCAAGGCCGGCCGGCCAACCAGCGATGCGGAAACAGCCCGCCAGGAAAGCGGCTGTCGCGCCATCGAGATGACGATGACGCCGACGACCCCGATCCCGATTGCCAGAACGGCCGATGCCGTCACGCTTTCGCCCAGCAACACCAGCCCGAAGATCGCCGCCTGCACCGGTTCCGTCTTGGAATAGGCGGTTCCAACCGCGAAGTTGCGGTAGGAGAAGAGGTGGACAAGCAGGAAGGTCGCGAAGATCTGCGCCAGTCCGCCCGCCATGCCGGCAAGCGCGAAGGGAATGTTCGCGACGGGAAGCGGATGCCCCAGCCCCAGATGCAGAACGGCGACATAGGCGCTGGCGAAGGGAAAGCCGTAGCCGAAGCGCACAAAGGTCGCGCCGGTGGTGCCGAGCCGTCCCTTGAGATGCTTCTGCAGCGCTGAACGCACGTTCTGCAGAAAGGCCGCGGCGATCGTTATCGGGATCCACAATTCCATGGGGCGTGCTCGTGCGCAGGGACAGCTTGGGCGGGACAGGCAAGGTCGTTCCCTTTACGATGTCCGGTGTCGCCCCGTCCAGCACGATGCCCCTGGGGCACGCCTTGCCGCGTGGCCGGTGCGCGCTCTTGCGCGCGCCACTGCCGTATTGACTTCCCTGTCCGCGACGGCTTTTCTCCCGCGCTGGCCCATACACCAAGCCCTTTTCGGAGATTCTTCGACTCATGAGCGCCCATCCCGACCTTGCCGCGCTGCAGGCAACCATCGACACCGCCTTCGACGACCGTGCCAATATTGGCACTTCGACAAGCGGTGAAATCCGCGATGCGGTGGAAGCCGCGCTGGACATGCTCGACAAGGGCAAGGCGCGGGTGGCGGAGAAGGTCGACGGCAACTGGGTCGTCAACCAGTGGCTGAAAAAGGCGGTTCTGCTGTCCTTCCGTCTCAACGCGATGACCGTCATCAAGGGCGGACCGGGCGACGCCGCATGGTGGGACAAGGTGCCGTCCAAGTTCGAGGGCTGGGGCGCTCTCGACTTCGAGGCTGCGGGTTTCCGCGCCGTGCCGAACTGCATCGTGCGCCGCTCCGCCTATGTTGCGCCCGGCGTGGTGCTGATGCCGTCCTTCGTCAATCTCGGCGCCTATGTCGATGCCGGCACGATGGTGGATACCTGGGTGACGGTCGGTTCCTGCGCCCAGATCGGCAAGAACGTGCACCTGTCCGGCGGCGTCGGCATCGGCGGCGTTCTGGAGCCGCTGCAGGCCGGTCCCGTCATCATCGAGGACAATTGCTTCATTGGCGCGCGCTCGGAGATCGTGGAAGGCGTCACTGTCGGCGAGGGCGCCGTGATCTCGATGGGCGTCTTCATCGGCGCTTCCACCAAGATCGTCGACCGCACCACCGGCGAGATCCACATCGGCAAGGTACCGCCCTATTCGGTGGTCGTGTCGGGCTCCATGCCGGGCAAGTCGCTGCCCGACGGCACGCCGGGCCCGGGCCTCTATTGCGCGGTCATCGTCAAACGCGTCGATGCGCAGACCCGCTCAAAGACATCGATCAACGACCTGCTGCGCGACTGAGTGACGGTATCGCGATGAGGCGCGCTCTTGGGGCATGGGCACGTTCATGCCCCGAAGAGCTAGCGCCAGGTCGCCGACATTGAACACCCCGCACGTTTTCGCGTGCGGGGTGTTGCGTTTCACACGGCCGCCGCTCCGGGCAGCACATCGGCGAAACGGTCGGCGAGAGCGGCCAGGGCCGCCCGGTGTACATCGGCCGAGAAGACCACCCCTCCGTCATGGGTCGGCAGGGAGCGTGTCGCGCAGGCGCTTGCCACGACCGCCGACGCGAACCCGAGATCCAGAGCCGCGCGCACCGTGGACGAAACGCACATGTGCGTCATGAAACCGGCCACGACGATCCGCCGGATATCCTTCTCGGCGAGCAGGTTGGCAAGTTGCGTGCCGGCGAAGGCGTTGGGCAGCCGCTTGTCGATGACCGTCTCGCCAGCGACCGGCTCGGCCTCCGCGCAAAAGGCCCCTCCGCGCGCGTCCAGGTCGAACAGTCCGCCCGCAGTCCCGGCATGGCGGATGTGAAAGACGGGCAGGCCGAGTTCGCCGCCATGCTGTCTGAGACGGGCGATTTCCTCCAGCGCCAATGTCACATCTCCGAGCGCCAGCGCACCGGAACGGTATTCCTCCTGCGCGTCGATCAGCAGGATCGCCGCCTCACCTGGTTTGGGGCGGTTCCAGCCAGGGGCACCGGCCATTTCACGCAGTGTTTTGGGAGAGGCTTGAAGGTTTGAAGTCATACTCAAGGGCTCGCGCTGGACAGGTTTTTGCCACCATAGGATGTGTCGAAGGGCGCGGAAACGCCTCGCATGCGCCGGTCAAACCTGCAAATATGCAGGAATGCTGACCTGGAACGATCATCATCTGGTTCTCACCGTCTCACGTTCGGGCACGATCGCAGGCGCGGCGCGCCGTCTCGGCATCAATGAAACAACCGTGGCGCGTCGTCTCGCCTCGGTGGAAGGGGAGGCCGGCGCAACGCTTTTCAGGCGTATGGACGGCAAGCTGGTCGCCAATGCGGCCGGTCGCGCCATCGCCATTGCCGCCGAGGCGATGGAAAACGCGCTCGCCGATGCCTCCCGCAGCACCGAGGTGTTGCATGGGATCGTGCGTGTGACGTCCGTTCTTTCCGTCATCGAGCACATGATCGCGCCGCACCTTCCCCATTTCGCGCAGCGTCATCCCAACCTTGTGCTCGAATTGATTGGAACCAACGAAACCGCGTCGCTTGCCCGTCGTGAGGTGGACATCGCCATCCGGCTGGAACGTCCCGCCCGCGGAAAGCTGGTCGCGCGCCGCCTCGGGCGTATCCGCTTCCTGCTCGCCGGCCGGGTGGGAACGAAGCCCGAAGGGTATGTCGCGTATGAGCGCGACCTCGACCATGCGCCGGAAATCGTCGCGGTCAGGAAATATTTCGACGGCGCATCACCGCGCGCTCGTATCGCGACGCTGGCCGGGATGCGCGTGGCGGTGGAAGCTGGAATGGGCGGGGCCATGTTGCCGGAGTGGATGATCTCGCAATCGAGCGGGATCGGCGTGATAGACCCGTCTGTGAGCATCGAACGCCCCCTCTGGCTCGTCGTCCATGAGGACGTGAAAAAGCGTCCGGCGGTACGTGCGGCATGCGACTGGCTGGCCGAAATCGTCACCGGCGCGCGCGGGGCCAACGGCTACCTGACGCAGGCGTCGTGAAACAAGCCCCTTGAGTCCGGCGGGTAACGACAATAGGTAACGAATGCCAGCGACGGTCTGAGCCGAGGTCCACACCGCGTGCCGTCGCATCCACCTTCGGGACAAAGCGCCACCCATGACCGACCCGCGTTCGACACCAGCCGGCCTGATGGAGCTTTTGTGGCTGTTCTTCCACCCCGGCGGACGCATCTCGCGCCATGTCTACTGGCTCGCTTTCGCCGCTGTGCTGTGCGTCATCTTCGCGCTCGGGCGCGCGTGGGAGGCGACGCTGATCATCGACATGAACAGTGACGGCGCCATAGATCAGGTGAGCATGACCGACGCAAGCGCCGGCGTGTTGGTGGCGATGCTGCCGCTGGAGTGGTGCGCGCTGGTGCTCATCGCCAAGCGCTGCCGCGATCACGGCTGGTCGGGCCTTGTCGCGCTGATCTGGATGGTGCCTTTGGCGAATATCCTGCTCGCCCTCTATATGGGGCTCGTGCCCGGCGATCCGGGGGCGAACCGTTATGGTCCTGGCCCCGACCGGCCCTGATCTGTCCGTTGACGCGCCCGCATTCCAATTTCCCAGGATTTGCCATGACTGTCTCTTCCGCCGATGCCGCCTCCACAGAACGGGATTTGACGGCACCGGTCCGCATCGCACGCGATCTCATCCGTTGCCCGAGCGTGACGCCAGAGGAGGGCGGTGCGCTCGCCTTTCTGGCGGAGCTGCTTGAGGGCGCCGGATTCGAGGTCCACCGCGTGACCTTCCAGACCCCTGGCACGCCCGACGTGGAAAACCTCTTCGCGCGTTACGGTCGCGGGCATCCACACGTCGCCTTCGCCGGCCACACGGATGTGGTGCCGCCGGGCGAGGAAACGAGCTGGACCCATGCGCCCTTTTCCGGCGAGATCGCGGATGGCGTCCTCTACGGCCGCGGCGCGGTCGACATGAAGGGGGGCGTCGCGGCCTTTGCCGCCGCCGCCATCGATTTTATCGCCGATGCGGGCGAGACCTTTCCCGGCGCCATCTCCTTCCTCATCACCGGCGACGAGGAAGGCCCGGCCGTGAACGGTACGGTTCGGCTGATGGAATGGTGCCGCGCGCGCGGCGAGCGGTTCGATGCCTGCATCGTCGGCGAACCGACAAATCCGCAGACCCTTGGCGACGCGATCAAGGTTGGCCGGCGCGGATCGCTGTCGGGCACGCTCACCGTCAAGGGAAAGCAGGGCCACGTCGCCTATCCCCATCTGGCGGAAAACCCGGTTCCCGGCCTGTTGCGGCTGTGCGCCGCGCTCGACGGCCTGCACCTTGATGACGGCAACGAGCGCTTCCAGCCCTCCAATCTGGAAATCGTCGGCATCGATACCGGCAACCCGGCCTTCAACGTCATCCCGGAAAAGGTCGGCGCACGGTTCAACGTGCGCTTCAATGACACCTGGACGCGCGAGAGCCTTGCCCGGCATATCGAAGCGGCAATACGGGAGGCGGCCGGCAATACGGTCGGCTACGAGCTCGTTTTCCGCGAGGACGGCAGCGACAGCTTTCTGACCAACGACACGGCGCTGATCGGCGCGCTCAGTGCGGCGGTGGCGGCGGAGACCGGGCGTCAGCCGGAGCTTTCAACCGGCGGCGGTACCTCGGATGCCCGCTTCATCAAGAATTACTGCCCCGTGGTCGAATTCGGTCTCGTCGGACAGACGATGCACCAGATCGACGAGCGCGTGGCCCTTGCGGATCTGGAGACACTCGCCGCCATCTACCGGCGGTTTCTCTCAGACTATTTCAAGGCTGGATAATGGTCTTCAGTGGCGCGGAAATCCGCAACTCGCTTGCCGGGGTCTGGCAGATCTTCAAGGGAAACCCGCAAGGTCTGCGCGGCTTCGATCTTTCGATCGCCGGTTTCTGGCGCTCGTTCCTGATCGTTGTGCCGTTGATGATCCCGTATCTGCTCGTATCCAAGGCGCAATTGCAGATTGCGATCAGCGAGTTTCCGGGTGCCGAGAACCTCGAGCTGCAGGCGTTCTACTGGGTCGAGGCCGGGCGGCTTCTCCTCGACTGGGTCGCCTTTCCGGTTGTGCTGGCGGTTCTGGCGCGCCCGCTCGGGCTCACAAGGCACTATGTGGGCTTCATCGTCGTGCGCAACTGGAGCGAATTGCTGGCCGCGATACCGCTTCTCGCCGCCGCGCTTCTCTACGGGATCGGGGTTGTCGGGCTCGACGGGTTTACCTTCGTGTCGCTGGTGGCGACGGGAATTGCCCTCTATCTGCGTTTCCGGGTTGCCCGCGTCGCGCTTGAGGCGAGCGTCTCGTTCGCGCTGGGCATCGTCATCTTCGACATGGCGCTCTCCACCGTGATCTCGCTCGGCTTCAGCCGGCTTGTCAGTCTCGGGTGACGCTCAGTAGTCGACCTGCGTCAGGTAGAGCCCGTCCGGCGGACAGACCGGGCCGCACCGGGCGCGATCGGCGGCATCGAGCGCCGAGACAAGATCGGCCGCGCTCCATTTTCCTTCGCCCACCAGCTTCAGCGTGCCGACCATGGAACGCACCTGGTTGTGCAGGAAGGAGCGGGCGGAGCAGGTGAGGTTGATGACGTCGCCATCGCGCCGGACGCAGAACGCATCGAGCGTCTTCACAGGGCTTTTCGCCTGACACTGGCTGGCGCGGAAGGTCGTGAAGTCGTGCTTGCCGAGAAATCCTTGCGCGGCATCGTGCATGGCGTCCGCATCGAGCCGGTGGCGCACATGCCAGGCGTGATGGCGCTCCAGGGCCAGAGGCGCGCGCCGGTCGATGATGCGGTAGAGGTAGTGCCGCTTCACGGCTGAAAAGCGGGCGTCGAAATCGTCCGCCACACGTTCCGCCGCGAGGATCGACACCGCGTGCGGCCGCAGCAGGGCGTTCGTCGCCTCGCGCACCTTGTCGCCATCCCACTCGCGCGCGAGATCGACATGGGCGACCTGCCCCGTGGCATGCACGCCCGCATCCGTTCGCCCCGCCCCCTTGATGACCGGCGCCTCGCCGGCAAAGGCCGCGATCGCCTCTTCGATCGCCTGCTGCACCGACATGCCGTTTTCCTGGCGTTGCCAGCCGACGAAACCGGTGCCGTCATATTCGATGGTGAGCTTGTAGCGGGGCAAGGCGCGTCGTGCTTCTCAGTGTTCGTCTTTGGCGTGGGAGAAGGCCGTGAACGGCCAGCGCAGCACCATATAGACGAGAGCGACGAGCGAGGACACCGCGAAGATCACCGGAAAGGCCTCCACCAGCACGAACTGGTTGCCGCCGGCGTTGCGCACCGTGTTCCACAGCGTGTCGAGTTCGCCGCCGAGCGACTGGAAGAGCCGGCCGAACAGCCCGCCGCCATTCGCCGAAAAGGCGTCTCCAAGCGTCGCGAACGCGCCTCCGATCGTGGCCAGTTCGCCGTAGACCATCTGATAAAGCGTGCCGGCGAACAGGTCGGTGTCGAACTGGTCGGCGAGAATCCAGTAGCTCGACCAGGTCTTGACCAGCGCAAGTCCAAGCACGAAGACCGCGATGAAGACGACGGGAACCACGACCCGCTGGACCAGTTCGGACGACCGCCGCAGGAAGCCGAACGCGAGAAATGCGAGTGCGAGCGAGGCGAGCATGACCAGGAAGAATTCCAGGGTCGGACGCGCCAGAAAGAGCGGGAAGCTCTCCGGCACGTAGACGTCGTTTCCAAACAGGCCGAGCTTCAGCAGCAGACCGGACAGAACCGAGCCGATCAGCACCGTCAGGGTGAGCGAAAGCGACGCCGACAGCGCGAAGGACATCGCGCCGCCCTTGTCCCACATCCGCTTGAGAAGCGGCAGGTTGCAGATCAGGAATGCCGCGACGACGCCGGCCGCCAGACCTGCCAGAAACAGCAGGACGAGCGGCAGCAGGATGATCAGACCCGTTCGGTAGTCGATATGCGCCATGGCGCGAAGCTAGAGCACCGCGACACTTGCCACAATACGGACATTATTCCCCGACGGTGCGAAAGCACCCTAATCGACCGCCGTCAGCGGTGCGGCGAAGGTGAGCGTTGCCGGCAACCGGTCCGAGGTTCCTTCCTTCAGTTCCATCGCCAGGAAGTTCGGCCCCGCCCATGGCGTATCGAATTTCTCCCCGAGCCCGGCGGAAAAGCCGAACCGGGTGAAGTAGGCGGGATCGCCGACCACCACCACGAGGTCGATATCCTCGCGCTTCAGCCGCTCCAGTGCCTCTTTCACCAGCGCCGAGCCGATGCCGGCGCGCTGCATGTCCGGTCGCACCGACAGCGGCGCCAGGATCGCGATCTCGAGCCCGGTGTCGCCCTCGCTCACCGTGGCCCGGGAAAACACCACATGGCCGAGAATGTTGGCGCCGTCACTGGCGACCAGTTCCAGAACGAGATCGTCGCTGATGCGCAGGGCACCGACCAGGCGCGCCTCGTTGTCACGTTCGAAGGCTTCTCCGACCAGTCTGCCGATGAGAACGGCATCATTGGGCCCGACGGGCCGGAACGTGAGGTTGGCCGGGGTTGTCGCCCGGGGGGTGGGCTCGCTCATATGCTTGCCTCGCTTGATTTGAAGATGCTTGGTTCGAAGCTCTTGGGATCGGATTGCCTTGCCGCAAGATCAGGGCAGGATCGTGCCCGGCTCGATCCGCGAGCCGCGCAGGAACTCCTGCGCGTCCATCGGTCGCTTGCCGGCGCGCTGCACCTGGGTGAGCCGGACTGCGCCCTCGCCGCAGGCGATCGTCATCGCGTCCAGCACTTCGCCCGGCTTGCCCGAACCCGCCGCAGCGGTGCTGCGCAGTACCTTGACGCGTTCCGTATTTTCGCCGCGCGGGACTTCGCACCACGCACCGGGAAACGGCGAGAGCCCGCGAATGTGATTATGAACCTCGGCCGCCGGGCGCGACCAGTCGATCCGCGTCTCGTCCTTGGAAATCTTGCTGGCGTAGGTGACGCCCTCTTGCGATTGCGGCTCCGCGCCAAGCGCGCCGCGCGACAGGGCCGCCAGAGCGCGGCCGACAAGATCGGCGCCGAGCCGGGAAAGCGCGTCGTGCAGTTCGCCCGCCGTCATGTCGGGACCGATCGCCATTTTTTCCGCCATGCAGACGGGCCCGGTATCGAGCCCTTCCTCCATCCGCATGACCTCCACGCCCGTTTCCGTATCGCCGGCCATGATCGCGCGGTTGATGGGCGCCGCTCCCCGCCAGCGCGGCAGCAGCGAGGCATGCAGGTTGAGGCAGCCATGGACGGGCGCGATCAGGACGTCCCTCGGCAGGATCAGTCCGTAGGCGACGACGACGGCGACATCCGCCTCGTGCGACAGGAAACTTTCCCGCTCGATCGGGCTTTTCAGTGTGCGTGGCGTGTAGACGGGAATGTGAAACGCTTCCGCCTTGACCTCGACGGGGGAGGGCCGTTCTTCCATGCCGCGTCCCGCCGGTCGTGGCGGCTGAGTGTAGCAGGCGACGACTTCGTGGCCCTGGCCGATGATTTCCATGAGGGTGGGTACGGAAAAGTCCGGCGTACCCATGAAGACGACTCTGAGCGACATGAATTTTCCCTGTCGATGAGGCAGCGTGCGGCGAAGCGTTCACCTTGTATGTGACGTTCCGCGGCGCCGATGCAACCGCCAGCGGGTATGAAATTGCCACAGATGTGGGCGGGGCGGGAAAAATCCGGCGGGATGCTCCCGGGAACGCGGGAGCCTCAAGCCTCCGGCAATCGGCTCCGTGTCGGGCGCCGCCTGACGGCGATTGATTGCGGCCGTCACCTCCGCTAGCGTTGCGCCGCAACAGGACGGCGTCCCGCAAGGGACTGAAAGCGAGTCCGGTGCGATCGACCCAAGCAGGGGATCAATCCCGGAGCCGTTCGGCGCTGAGAGCAGCTTTGCGATTCGGAAACGGTCGCGAAGAATGCCCGCACGCCCTCGCGGACGTTGGACCAACAGAAGCGGGAGGCCTTCATGGCAAGACGCACCTCGATTTTCCAAGCCTTTTTCGCGCAGGCCCCGAGCCGCCGCGCGGAGGCGACACTATGAGCGACAAACTCGGGCTGATGATCTGCGGCCATGGCAGCCGCGACGAGAACGCCGTTGCCGAATTCGCCGTGCTGGCCGAGCGCCTGCGCGCGCATTTCCCCGACTGGCCGGTCGATTACGGTTACCTGGAATTCGCGACCCCGATCATTCGCACCGGCCTCGACAATCTGCGCGCCGCCGGCTGCACGCGGGTTCTGGCCGTGCCGGGCATGCTGTTTGCCGCCGGTCATGCCAAGAACGACATCCCTTCCGTGCTCAACACCTATCAGGCGCAGCATCCCGAAATGCGCATAGACTACGGTCGCGAACTGGCCGTCGATACCCGCATGGTGCGCGCCGCCTCCGCCCGTATACGGGAGGCGATCGAGGTGGCGGGCGGCGATGTGCCGGCGCATGAGACGCTGCTGATGGTGGTGGGGCGCGGCGCGTCCGATCCCGACGCCAATTCCAACGTCGCCAAGGTCATGCGGCTCCTGTGGGAAGGCATGGGCTTCGGCTGGGGCGAGACATGCTATTCCGGCGTCACCTTTCCGCTGGTCGAGCCGGGGCTGGAACACGCGGCAAAGCTTGGCTACCGCCGTATCATCGTCTTCCCGTATTTCCTCTTCACCGGCATTCTGGTGAAGCGCATCTACGACTACACCGACAAGGTCGCGGCCCGTCATCCCGATATCGAGTTCATCAAGGCCCCCTATCTCAACGACCACCCGCTCGTCATCGACACGATGGCGGAGCGGGTCCGCGAGATTCTCGAAGGGGCCAATGTGATGAATTGTCAGCTTTGCAAGTACCGCGAACAGGTGCTCGGTTTCGAGGCGGAGATCGGCCTGCCACAGGAAAGTCACCACCATCACGTGGAAGGCATCGGCGGCGGTCACGATCACCATCATGACCATGGTGAAGATCATCACCATCATCATCACGGTCACGAACACGGCGATGGGCACGGCGATGGGCACGGCGATGGCCATGACCACCACCACCATCCATATCCTCATGCCGACCACCCGCTGGGGCCGCGCAGCATGAAACAGGGAGAGGGAGCGTGACGCTCCACTACGAACGCGATCCGGGGGCGATCTACGCCGCCTCCTTCGCGACCATTCGCGCCGAGGCGCCGATCGACAGGCTGGCTCCCGACCTCCAGCCGCTCGCTATCCGCCTGATCCACGCATGCGGCATGGTCGATCTGATCGAGGATTTCGAGGCGTCCGGGGACGTTGTCGCCTGCGCCCATTCCGCGATCGAAGCGGGCAAGCCGATCCTGTGCGACACGAAAATGGTCGCCTCCGGCATCATCGCCAGTCGCCTTTGCGGAAACGAAATCGTCTGCACGCTGGATGACGAACGGGTGCCCGGCCTCGCCATTCGCGAGGGCACGACGCGCACCGCCGCCGCCGTGGAGCTGTGGCGGCATCGTGTGGAAGGGGCTGTTGTCGTCATCGGCAACGCGCCCACCGCACTCTTTCACCTGCTGGCCTGTCTTGATGACGGCTGGCCGAAGCCTGCGGCGATCCTCGCGTTTCCGGTCGGCTTTGTCGGCGCCGCGGAATCGAAGGCGGAGCTTGCCGCAAATCCGCGCGGCGTTCCCTTCGCGACCGTTCACGGCAGGCGCGGAGGCTCGGCCATGGCTGCCGCCGCCGTCAATGCGGTCTCGGCCGGCCTGGTCGAGGAAACCGCGCGATGAAGGGTAAGGACAACGCACCGGTGCCACGCGGGAACGTCGCGAAACAGGCACCCGCGAAGCCGGGCTTGCGTTCGCGCGGGTTTCTGTCGCATGGCGGCGCGCCGGCCGACGATGCGGCTGATACGCAGTCGCGGGCGCGCGCAACGCGCTCCCACGACGCTGTGGGCGATGCGGTGCCGCGTGCGCTCGACGAGGAAAAGCCGCGCAAGCCCTTCCGGATGGGGGGTAAATGACGGCGCCCTGGCTCACCGTGATCGGCCTCGGTGAGGATGGTGTCGACGGGGTATCCGCTGTCGCGCGTCGTCTTCTCGCGGACGCCGAAATCGTCTATGGCGGCCGGCGCCACCTGGACCTGGCCGGATCCGTGAGCGCGGAAAAACGCCCGTGGCCGTCGCCGCTTGCCGCCGGGCTCGACGAGATCGAGGCATCGCGCGGCCGGCGCGTCGTCGTGCTCGCGACCGGCGATCCTATGTGGTTCGGCATCGGCGCGACGCTTGCCCGCCGTATCCCGGCCGATCAAATGCGCGTGTTGCCCGCGCCGTCCGCCTTCCAGCTTGCCGCCGCCCGCATGGGCTGGCCGCTGGCCGAGGTGGAGACGGTCACCCTCCATGGCCGCCCGGCGGAACGTCTCAAGCTGGCGCTCGTACCCGGCGCCCGCATTCTGGCGCTGACCGTCGCCGATAGCCCGCGCACCGTCGCCGCGATGCTGACAGACGCCGGCTATGGCGACAGTCCGCTGGTCGCGCTCGAACATCTGGGCGGCCCGAGCGAGCGACGCGTTGAGGGTCTCGCGCGCGACTGGGATTTCGACGTCGCGCCGCTGCACACGCTGGCCATCGAATGCGTCGCGGGGTCCGATGCGCTGCTTCTGCCGCGCGTGCCGGGTCTGCCCGACGAGGCCTTCCGGCACGATGGCAAGATGACCAAGCGCGAGGTCCGCGCGCTGACGCTCGCGAGGCTCATGCCTTTGCCCGATGCTCTCCTGTGGGATATCGGCGCGGGCTGCGGTTCCGTCGCCATCGAATGGATGCGCGCCGCACCCCGGGCGCACGCCATCGCCATCGAGCCGCGCGCGGATCGCCGTGCCATCATGGCGGAAAACGCGCTCGCCCTCGGCGTTCCCGATCTCGATATCCGGGACGGCACGGCGCCCGATGCCCTTGAAGACCTTCGCGCACCTGATGCGATCTTCATCGGCGGCGGACTTTCTAAGGCTGTTTTCGAAGCGTCTTTCGCGGCGCTGAAGCCGGGCGGCAGGCTTGTCGCCAATGCGGTGACACTCGAAAGCGAGGCGATCCTGCTGGCGCTTCACGCAAGCCACGGCGGCGATCTCGTGCGCCTCGCCGTTTCCCGCGCCTCGGCCGTGGGCAGCCTGACCGGTTGGCGACCGGCCATGCCGGTCACCCAATGGTCGCTTGTCAAATCTCGGGGATATGATTCATGAGCGGAACGCTCTACGGCGTCGGCGTCGGTCCCGGCGATCCCGACCTCATCACCTTGAAGGCGCACCGGCTGATATCGGGAGCGGCCGTCATCGCCTATCCCGCACCCGATACAGGCGAGAGCTTCGCCCGTTCGATCGCCGCCGGCTTCATTCCCGCCGGAGCGATCGAAATCCCCATCGTCGTGCCCATGCGCTCGGAGCGGTTTCCAGCCCGCGAGGTCTATGACGGTGCGGCCGCCGAGATCGGCGGGCATCTCGATTCCGGGCGCGACGTGGTGGTCCTGTGCGAGGGCGACCCGTTCTTCTACGGCTCGTTCATGTATCTCTTCGAGCGGCTCGCCCCGCTCCACGCTTGCGAAATCGTGCCGGGCGTCACCTCGCTGACCGCCTGCGCGTCGGCGCTTGGCCGCCCGCTGGCGGCGCGCAACGACCATTTCGCGGTCATCCCCGCCCCGCTTGACGAGGCGGCCCTGCGTGCGAGACTTGTCGAATGTGACGCTGCCGCAATCATCAAGGTCGGGCGCCATTTCGCGAAGGTGCGCCGGCTTGTGGAGGAACTGGGACTGACGGAAAAGGCCGGCTACGTCGCCCGCGCTACGCTCGCCAACCAGCAGGTCATGCCTCTGGTTGACGTTGCGGGCGATGAGGCGCCCTATTTCTCGATGATCCTCATCTACAAGGGAGACGAGCCGTGGAGTCTCGCGCCGCAATCATCGTCCTGAGCCCGTCGGGCATGAACGCCGCGCGCCGTATCGCGGGCGCCATTGGCGGGCGTGTGCACGGTCTTTCCGGTCGCATCATGGCCGCCGATCTCACCTTCGAGGATACGAGCGAGCACATCCGCACGCTGTTCGCCGCGCGCACGCCGATCATCGGTGTGTGTGCTGCGGGTATTCTCATCCGCGCGCTGGGCCACATGCTGGAGGACAAGCGCGAGGAATCGCCCGTTCTTGCCGTCTCCGCCGACGGCGCCCATGTGGTGCCGCTGCTGGGCGGCCATCGCGGCGCCAACGATCTCGCCCGCGAGATTGCGACACGCATCGGCTCCACCGCGGCGGTCACCACGGCCGGCGACCGCGTGCTGGGCGTTGCCCTCGACGAACCGCCCAAGGGCTGGCGGCTTGCGAACCCGGATGATGCCAAGTCCGTCATGGCGGCGCTTCTGGCCGGCGCGACGCCGCTCATCGAGGGCGAGCCGCACTGGCTCGACCAGCGCGACCTGTGGCGCCGCGAATCCGTCACCCCGCCCAAGGGCATGAAGGAAGTCCGCCTCATCGCCACGGAGAAGCCGGTCGCCGGCGACTCCGAGACGCTGGTCTATCACCCCAAGACGCTCGTCGTCGGCATCGGCTCGGCGCGTGATTGCGGGTATGAGGAAATGCGCGCTCTCGTTCTCGGCGCCCTTGTCGAGGCTGACCTCGCGCTCGGTTCCATCGCGGCGCTGGCAACCCTCGATCTCAAGGCGGACGAGGCGGCGATGATCCTCTTGGCGGAAGAACTCGGCGTTCCGCTCCGTCTCTTTGACGCCGCCACGCTGGAGGCGGAGACGCCGCGTCTGGCCAACCCGTCCGATGTCGTCTTCGCCGAGGTCGGCTGCCACGGGGTGGCCGAGGCAGCGGCGCTCGCAGGTGTCGGCGCGGCCGGGCGGCTGGTGATCGAAAAGCGCAAGAGCGCCAACGCGACCGTGGCGATCGCGCGGGCCGAAGGCTTCGTCGACTGGCGCCGGATCGGCCGTCCGCGCGGGCGGCTCTCCATTGTCGGCATCGGTCCCGGCGCGCCCGCCTGGCGCACGCCGGAGGCCGGCCGGTTCCTTGCCGAGGCAGACGCGGTCGTGGGCTATTCGCTCTATCTCGATATCGTCGCCTCGACCATCGCCGGCAAGGAGCGCCACGACTATCCGCTGGGCGCGGAGGAGGACCGGGTGCGCGCCGCGCTAGAACTCGCCGGCACCGGGCGTAACGTCGCGCTGGTGTCCTCTGGCGATGCCGGCATCTATGCCATGGGTGCGCTTGTCTATGAACTTGTCGACCGGCCGGGCGATGATGGCGGGGTGAGCGATGCCGCGCGCCGGGTGGAGATCGTCATGACCCCGGGCATCTCCGCTCTTCAGGCGGCCGCCGCGCGCGTCGGTGCGCCGCTCGGCCACGACTTCTGCACCATCTCGCTCTCCGACCTGCTCACCCCGTGGGAGACCATCGAGGCGCGTATCGCGGCGGCCGCCGCCGGCGATTTCGTCGTCGCCTTCTACAATCCCGTCTCCAAGCGCCGCCGCACGCAGCTGGAGCGCGCCCGCGAGATCCTCCTGCGCCGCCGCCCCGCGGAAACGCCCGTGGTGCTCGCGAGCAATCTCGGCCGGCCGGGCGAGGAGGTGCGGGTGACGACGCTGGGCGGCCTCGCGATCGACGAGGTCGACATGCTGACCATCGTCCTCGTCGGCTCCACGGCGACGCGCGCCGTAACGCGTGGCGCGCTCACACCCTACGTCTACACGCCGCGCGGCTATGCGGCCAAGCACGCTGCCCCGGCAGAGGAAGCCTGACCATCATGACCGTCCATTTCATAGGCGCCGGGCCCGGCGATCCCGATCTCATAACCGTGCGCGGCCTGAAGCTGATCCGGGCCTGCCCGGTCTGCCTCTATGCCGGCTCGCTGGTGCCGGAGGCCATCGTCGCGGAAGCCCCTGAAGGCGCCCGTGTGCTCGACACCGCCCCCCTGACGCTCGACGAGATCATCGCGGAAATCGAGATGGCGCATGCGGCTGGCCACGATGTCGCCCGCGTCCATTCCGGCGATCCCTCGATCTACGGTGCCATCGCCGAACAGATGCGCCGGCTCGATGCGGCCGGCATCCCCTACGAGGTGACGCCCGGCGTGCCGGCCTTCGCGGCGGCTGCCGCGGCCTTGAAGATGGAACTCACTATTCCCGAAGTGGCGCAGACCATCATCCTCACCCGCACGGCGATGAAGTCCTCCTCCATGCCCGACGGCGAGGATCTGGCGACGCTGGGCAAGTCCGGGGCGACGCTGGCGATCCATCTTTCGGTTCGAAACCTGCGCGAGGTGGAACGCCAGCTTGTTCCCCTTTACGGCGCCGATTGCCCGGTGGTCGTCGCCTATCGCGTCGGCTGGCCGGATCAGGCCTTCCTGCATGGCACGCTCGGCGATATCCGCGAGAAGGTGCGCGCCTCCAAGATCACCCGCACCGCGCTTGTCTTCGTGGGTCCGGCGCTCGCCGCGCGCGACGCGGATTTCCGCGACAGCGCGCTTTACGATGCCGATCACGTCCACGTATTGCGGCCCAAGCGCAAGAAGACCGCCTGAAAAGCAGAAGCGTATTCTTGTCGATCAAACGGGTCGGTTGTTTGATCGGAAAGCGCGCTAGATCAGCACCGCGAAGGCCAGGGACGCCAGCAGCAGCACGGCGAAGCCGATATTGATCGCGCGGCTGGCCGTGGGGTCCCGGAAAAGCGCGGTCAGCGCGGAGCCTGCGGAAAGCCACAGGGCGTTGACCAGGGCGATGATCGCGCCAAGGGCGATGATCTTGGCCGTGAGGTCGAGTTCCGTACTGGCGGAAAAGAGCTGGAAGCCCGAGAAAAGCGCGGCCATCGCCGCATAGGCCTTCGGATTGACCAGCGAGAGGAACACCCCGCCCTGGAACGACGGCGCGCGGCGCTCCCGGTCCGGTGCGTCGATCGGCGGCGCGGTGGCGATCTTGAAGGCCAGATAAAGGAAATAGACCGCCGCCAGAGCGGTCACCAGCGGCGCCACGCCCGGAACGGTCAGCATCAGCCCGCCAACGCCGGTGGCGATCACCGCCATGACGATCAGCATGCCGACGAACAATCCGGCCATGTAGAGAATGCCGCGCCTGAACCCGTAGGCCGCACCCACGGCGGCCAGGCTCAGCGTATTCGGCCCCGGGCTTCCGGTAAGTGCGAGGCCGGCGAAAACGAAACCCAACAAATCCTGCATGGCGCGCCAACCTCCCCCAAGGCTGCCTGTGCAAACAAATGCGAATTGTAGCAGGTTTCGTGGCCGCCGGACATTGTCCGGATCCCGGCCTATATCGCGATCACGCGGCGTTGGAGGCGCTCGACTGGGTCAGCAGGGCAAAGATCGCCGAGGCATCGGTGCTGGCGCGCAGCTTCGCCGCGATGCCCGGGTCACGCAACTGACGGGCAATACGCGCGAGCGCCTTCAGGTGATCGGCACCGGCACCTTCAGGGGCCAGCAGCAGGAACACCAGATCGACCGGCTGGTCGTCCAGCGCGTCGAAGTCGATCGGTCGCTCCAGGCGTGCGAACACGCCGATGAGCCGGTTGAGCGATACCGGTTTGCCGTGCGGAATGGCGATGCCGTGGCCGACGCCTGTCGAGCCCAGCCGTTCGCGCTGCAGCAGCGTGTCGAAAATATCACGTTCGGGCAGGCCGGTGATGCTGGCCGCCTTGGCCGCCAGCTCTTGAATGACCTGCTTCTTGCTATTCACCTTGAGCGCCGGAATGATGGCGTCTGCCGTGATGAGGTCGCTCAAATCCATTGTATTAGCCCATATGGCTTCGCCGCGCGTACCGGGGCACGCGCGGGTGCTTCAAATGACTGCCGTCCGCTCAGGACTCTTTCGTCTCGGACAGGGAGGGATCGATCCAGCCGATGTTGCCGTCCTTGCGGCGATAGACGACGTTGAGGCCGCCATTGCCCGCATTGCGGAACATTACCACCGGAGCTTCGCTGAGGTCGAGTTCCATCACCGCCATGCCGACTGTCAGCGTACGCACGCGCGAAGGCGTCTCGGCGATGATGACGGGGTTGTAGTTCGCCTCGATCTCTTCTTCTTCTTCAGTCGATGCCAGGACGTAGGACGTGGCTTCCATCACCTCGCGCACCGCGCCATCGGACGAATGGTCCTTCAGCTTGCGCTTGTAGCGCCGCAGCCGCTTCGCGATGCGTTCGGCTGCCTGGTCGAAGCTGGCCCGCGGGTCCTGAGATTCCCCCGAAGCCTGAAGGACGATGCCGGTGTCGAGCCGGATCTTGCATTCCGAACGGTAACCGGAGCCTTCGCGTCCGACCGTGACCGTGGCGTCGTAGCCGCCATCGAAATATTTGGAAAGTGCGTCGTCGATACGCTCCTCGGCATGCGTGCGCATGGAATCGCCGACGTCGACGTTCTTTCCCGAAATCCGCAAGGTCATGGAGTTCCTCTGACGTTGTTCTGGTCGACCTGGGCGGCAAGCGAACCTTCGTTGCCGCTTTGCCCGGACCGCTTCCCGCGGCGAGGGTACGATATCACGACCGCCCCTCAGTTGCCGCAACTTCTGTCGCGTGGGGTTGTCTCGAGTGAACGAGCCCGGACTTCTAAGTCGGCGGCACCTGTAAGTCAATTGGGGCTTCCCACGGTCCTTGCAAAGGCCGTCCCGTCTGCGGCGAGGCGTCATCCCCGCTTTTCGCGCCGGCGTTGTACGGAGGAAGGAATGCGTAGCGATTCCCTGTACTTCGCCACAGTGCGCCGAGCGATGTCGATGCCCGCCTGCCGGAGCATGGTGACGAGGGTGTCGTCGGAAAGGATCGCGTCGGGGCTCTCCTGATCGATCATCTGGCGGATGCGATGGCGCACGGATTCCGCCGAATGCGCGTCGCCGCCTTGCGACGAGGCGATGGCGGATGTGAAGAAATACTTCAGTTCGAAGATCCCGCGCGTCGTCGCCATGTACTTGTTCGAGGTCACGCGGGAGACGGTCGACTCGTGCATGCCGATCGCGTCCGCGACCGTGCGCAGGTTCAGCGGACGCAGATGCTGCACGCCGTAGGTGAGGAACGCGTCCTGCTGGCGCACGATCTCGGTGGCGACCTTGAGAATGGTCCTGGCGCGCTGGTCGAGGCTTTTCACCAGCCAGTTCGCCGTCTGCAGGCAGTCGGTCAGATAGGCCTTCTCGGTTTCGTTGCGCGCCGTCTTCTGAACGGTCGCGTAATAGGTCTGGTTGACCAGCACCTTCGGCAGGTTGTCGCTGTTGAGTTCGATCGACCATCCGCCGTCGGAGGCCGGGCGGACGATCACATCGGGCACCATCGGCTGCACCACGACGGCGCCGAAGGTGCTGCCGGGCCTCGGGTTGAGCGCCTTGATCTCGCAGATCATCTCCGCGAGATCCTCGTCATCGACGTGGCACAGCCGTTTCAGCGCGGCCGCATCGCGCTTGGCCAGCAGTTCGATATTGTCGAGAAGCGCGGCCATCGCCGGATCGTAGCGATCCTTTTCCTGCAGTTGCAGCCGCAGGCACTCCGCCAGATTGCGGGCGAAGACGCCTGTCGGCTCCAGCGTCTGCAGGCGCTGAAGAACGCTTTCCACCTGAGCGGGCCCGGCGCCGAGCCGCTCCGCGACCTCATCGACGTCGGTGCGCAGGTATCCCGCGTCATCCAGGTTGTCGATGAGATTGCCGGCGATGATCCGTTCCGCCGGATCGGTGATGAGGAGCGCCATCTGTTCGCCCAGATATCCGCTCAGCGACACATCCTCGGCGATGAAGCTTTCCAGGTTGTAGCCTTCGGACGAAGCCGCGCCGCGCCCTGCACCCTGCTGCTGCCAGGGATCGCCGGCCAGCGCGCCCGGGTCGGTCGTCCCCGATGGCGTGTCGTCCTGATAGACATTACCGAAATCGGCATCTAGCTTTTCCGCGATCGTGCCGGGCTCGCGCTCGATCTGCGCGTCCACCCAATCGCTGCCCTCGCCGGCGCTACCCTCGCCGCCGCCGCTCTCGCTGTTACCGCTCTCGGCAGCCTCCGACGCGCCGCCTTCGCCGGCGTCGGATTCCGAACTGGTCTGCGGGCTCGTCTCGGGACTGGACCCATCCTCGCTGTCGCTGCGCTCCAGCAGCGGATTGCGTTCGAGCTCGGCGTCGACATAGGCGACCAGATCGAGGTTGGACAGCTGCAGGAGCTTGATCGCCTGCATCAGCTGCGGCGTCATCACCAGCGACTGGCTTTGGCGTACCTCTAGTCTCGGTGCGATGGCCATCGGCGTTTGTCGACCCTGCTGCGAAAAACTGGTCCAATTCTTGCTTTTGGACTTGCATCTGGAGTCTTACACTACGTCGCGGTTGCGTTCAAAGCGTAAACGGGCGCGTGGGGGCGGAAGGGAGAGCGGGGCCACCGTTGCCGGCAAACGCGGGGCTGGCCCGCATGGCCGCCATCGCGCGCGGTCGAACGGGGCAAAGCCGAATTCAGAAGGTGAACTGTTCGCCGAGATAGAGCCGGCGCACATCGGGATTGTCGACGATGTCGCGGGGCAGACCTTCCGTCAGCACCTCGCCCGACGCGATGATATAGGCGCGATCGATCAGGCCCAGCGTCTCGCGCACATTGTGATCGGTGATCAGAACGCCGATGCCGCGTTGGGTGAGGTGGCGCACCAGCTGCTGGATGTCGCCGACCGCGATCGGGTCGATGCCTGCGAAGGGCTCGTCGAGAAGCATGAAGGCGGGGCGGCTGGCCAGCGCGCGGGCGATCTCGACGCGCCGCCGCTCGCCGCCCGACAGGGCGATGGCGGGCGACTTGCGAAGATGCGTGACGCCGAATTCGTTGAGCAGCGCGTCGAGTTCTTCCGCGCGCCGCTTGCGGTTCGGCTCCACCACTTCCAGCACGGCGCGAATGTTGTCCTCGACCGACAGCCCGCGGAAGATGGAGGCTTCCTGCGGCAGGTATCCGATGCCGAGCCGGGCGCGCCGGTACATGGGCAGGCGCGTGATGTCGAAACCGTCGAGATGGATCGAGCCGTGGTCCGGCTGGATCAGGCCCGTGATCATGTAGAACACGGTGGTCTTGCCGGCGCCGTTGGGGCCCAGGAGGCCAACCGCTTCGCCGCGATGCACCGACAGGCTGACATCCTTGACGACGCGGCGCCGACGGTAGCTCTTGCCGATGCCGGTGATGACGAGCGCCTCGCCATTCCCCTCGAGCGGGGCCGCGCCGCCCGTCGCCCCTGCACTCATGTTTCGGGTTTTCGGTCCTGCGCGACCCTTGAGCGAGAACGGCACGGGGAAGGGGAATAGTCTCAAGGGGTCAAGTCTCGATAAGGGATAGGACGAACCACAAACCGGTCAGCCGGCATTTTCGTATAGCCTTTGTCCGGACGTGTCGAGACGCGGGGAACACGCAGGCCCCGCCCGGCGTCGCCCGGCGTTGTCGGCGATGCCTTGCATCCGGCACGAAAAGCCGGCGCGTTCAGTTGGTTCCGCCGGTATTGCCGTTCAGGCTGTTGGGCGTGATCAGCACCTTCACGCGGCCCTTGCCCGGTGCTTCCAGATCCACCTTGCCGGTCTTGAGGTTGACGGTCAGCCGGCTGCCGACCACCACGTTGGGGCCTTGCGAGAGAACCACTTCCTTGCCCGAAAGCACCAGCCGCTCGCGGTCCATGTCGAAGGAGGCGCGGTCGCCGGTGGCCGTCTGGTCCTTTGAGGAAATCAGCACCGTGCCGCTGGCTTCCATGCGGGAAATGCGGCTCTGCACCGGGCCGCCGGCGGCCGAGCCGGCATAGAAGATCTTCAGCCGCTGCGTCTTGAGCGTGGCGTCGCCCTGGCGCACCACGACATCTCCGACGAAGACGGCCGTGTGGTCCTTGTCCTGGACGTTGAGTTCCTTTGCCTCGATCTGGATCGGCTCCTTCTCGTTGGAGCCGAAGCCGGCGAAGCTGTCGGAAAAGGTCTGGGCGCTCGCCTGCGGCGCGACCGCGATCTGCGCGACGGCGACAATGACGGCGATAAGCAGGACTGCGACCGGCAGCGTGCGGATCATTGAGCTTGTTCCCGTTGTTTCTTGTCGCCCGCCTGGGCGGGATGAAGTGTCATCTTTATTCCATCGGTGAAATGGACGCTTGCGCCGTTGTCCGCAACCGAAATCCTGCCGGCCTGGAACGTGCCCTGATCGGAGCTGACGTGGATCGCGTCGTCCGACAGGATGGACCCGTCCTTCAGGCCGATCTCAGCGCCGCTCAGCGTCACGTGGTAACCGCGGCTCCATTCCAGCTTGATCCCGTCCGACAGCTTCAGCCGTTCGTTCCCACTGTCATAAATACCGTGCGGAGCGGTAAAGGCCACCCATTCTTCGGGACTGAGCTTCACCCGGGCGTCGATTTCCTCGAGCGTGATGAGCTTCGGGTTCATCAGGCTCTGGATCGCCCGTTTGGCGGTAACCCTGTAGGACCGCTCGCCATCGTGGCCGGAAAGTTCGGGGTTGCTCATCACGATGCCGTCGGTGGTGATGTTGATGGCGCCGAGATCGAAGCCGGGCAGCAGGTTGCGCAACGCCATCGCGCCCAGGACGCCCGCCACGATCAGCACGCTCATCGCCGGCAAAAGCCGCTTCAGCCAGCGCACGCGGGTCGAGTGCCGTCGGGCCGCCCTCCGCTCGTGCTGAAGCCGCTCCGGGGTTTGCACGCCCCAAAGCGCAGAAGAAGAGCCGTCTGCAACTCCGGCGGAGGAGTGCGGGCCGATCTGGTCCGTTCGCTGATCCATCTCGCTTCCGGCCGGGGCGGTGAAGGGTTTGTCGAGGGAACCGTTATACGCGCTATTGTGGCGGATGTGGATCATGGCGGGCCGCAATCATCACGAAAGCGTCATGAGCGGCAAGGCGTCGGGGGCGTTTCCCCGCGCCCGCCGGCTCGCGCCTGTCCCTACGAATGGGCGAAAATGTCCGCTTCCGGCCAGCCGTCAAGGTCGAGGCGGGCGCGGGTGGGCAGGAAGTCGTAGCAGGCTTGCGCGATGTCGGTGCGTCCCTCGCGTGCGAGCCGCACGATCAGTTCGTCGCGCAGCGCGTGCAGATAGAGCACATCGGAGGCGGCATAGGTGAGCTGCGCCTCGCTCAGCGTGTCCGCCCCCCAGTCGGAACTCTGCTGCTGCTTGGAAAGCTCAACGCCGATGAGTTCGCGCGTCAGGTCCTTCAGCCCGTGCCGGTCGGTATAGGTGCGCACCAGCCGCGAGGCGATCTTGGTGCAGAAGACCGGGCTCGTCGCAATGCCCAGGCCATGCTGCAACGCCGCGATATCGAAACGCGCGAAATGGAAGATCTTCACCCGGGCCGCATCGCTCATCAGCGCGGCAAGGTTTGGCGCCGCGCGCTGTCCCTTGGCGATCTGCACCACATCGACCGTGCCGTCGCCGGGGGAAAGCTGGACCACGCACAGCCGGTCGCGGTGCGGATTGAGGCCCATCGTCTCGGTGTCGACCGCGACGGCGCCGCCGGCTGGATAAGACTCGAGAGAGGGCAGGTCGCCCTTGTGCAGGCGGATGGTCATGCAAGTGTCCCGATGGAATTCGAAGGAAAGGCGGCGCACGCGGCGCTTCGCGACCGTGTATGCCAGAACCCTCTCTTCCTGCCAACCGGCGAGGGCGCCGCATCGCGCGTTGCGCCGCCCCTTTCATTGTTGCGTGGGCCTTTCCCCGGTTGCCCGGCGAGCAAACCGTCGTCACCAGATAAAATATGAAGATAAAATGCAAGATTTAAGAATGGTTTGTCCGTCACTCTGGAAACACTATAAATCATTGGTGTTGATGATGAATTTCCGATGTGGCTAATGGGTTCAAGACACATCTGACGGAACTTGCAGACGCGGTTTTGGCGGGAGAAAGGCTGTGACCTTGATCGCAAATTGGCACTGATTATCAGCGCTATGTGGCGCCGATCACGAGGACGGATCGTGCCGCCTCGACGACATCATCAGTGATTGTCTTGAGCCCGTTAATGCGCAAGATGCGCTCGATCTGGACAAACAGCCGGTGAACGAGGCGGAAATTGCCGCCCGTGATCCGGACAATCGTGGCAACGGCCTGGGTGTCTGTGAAGTCGGCGTCATCAAGATTGAGCCCGAGCTGTCGCCAGCGCCGGGTTAGGACGAATGTCAGTTCCTTATCCTGCAAAGGCCGATAAGCATGGGCGAAACCAACGCGGCTGTAGAGTTGAGGGTAGCGGGCAAGCTTCATTTGAATGCCGGGCATGCCGATCAGGATCAGGCCGATGCCTTCACGATCGAACACATCCCGGAGGTATTCGAGGGCTGACGTCGAAAGGCGTTCGGCCTCGTCGACGATGATCAACTCGACATAACGGGAACGGCCGCACGAAATGAGGCTGCCCGGCGGCCTTACATGCTGGTCCACGCAGATATCGACGCGGCTAAGCAGACGTGGCAAATCCTTGCGCAACTCGTTCAAGGTGGCTCCCACCGTCGGCGTGTAGAAGACTGCGCGTGAGCGGGCGAGCGCCGCGTGGACCTTTGCATCCGACTCTTTCCGCGGGCCCCATTCATCCAGCAGGGCTTGTGCGATATCCCATCGGGCGTAGCGGCGGGCGGAAAGCGTTTTGCCCACACCGGCGGGACCATGACAAACACCGATATATCGATGCTTGCGAACAGCATCGGCGAACTCGGAGAAGCGACGGTGCTCGCCGGTGACGATGAATGTGCCCGTTCGCTCGCCTCCCCTCTGCGTCATCAGCCTCCCCTCTGCGCCATCATTTGTCTTCGGCATAGATGCGCAGACGCCGCCGAGCGGGCAGCTGTGCTTCCGGTTTTGGCGTTGGCGGGGCGAATATCGGGGCAGGCGGGGCTGGCAGCAGATCGGTCACACGACCTCGCTTCTGTTTGATTTCCTGACGTACCTTGCGGCGATAGGCGGCACGGGCAGTCTGCACATCCTTGAGGGTGACGCTCCGGTCGGCATGCTCGGCGTTGACTGCGCGGCAGAGGAACGCATTGCGATAGAAGACCCGGATTTCTCCCATATCGCGGGGGTCGTAGCGGATGGTCACGGCTTCGCCGACATAGGCCGCGAATGTCGGGTTGAGGAAGCGCAGCCCCTCGAAATGAATGCCGTCGCGACGGATCACGCGGGGCCTGGCAACCATGACCAGCAATGTGTCGAGCACTTCCAGATCGTCCGGCAGCCGGGGCAGCCAGCCCTGGCCGCGCCACGCTTCGATCGGAGCCGCGCCGATCGCGCTGTGCTTTCTTGTGTTGTAGTTGCCGACAATGAAGGCTCCGACAGCAGCATCCAGTTCCGGCAGCGACAACCGAGGGGCAGTCGCGGGCTTTCCCCTGCAAAGATGCCCCGGCAGCTCTGGCAGCAACTCCATGTTGATCGTTCCAAACAGCCGCTCGACCTTGCCTCGCCCCTGGGGGCGGGCAACGGCGGAATAGATGATCTGAAAGCGAAGATCCGCGGCCGCCTGATCGAGATGGATGCTGGTGAAATCCGCCCCATGATCGACATGCAGCAGGTCGGGTATCCCACAGACCGGCCAGTCGGTTTGCGGCTTGCGCCAGATCGCCTGGCGCAACGCCAACGACGTGTTCAGGGCCGATGGAGATCCGAGGAACACCATGTATCCAGCGACGGCGCGAGAATAGTCGTCGATCACGGTCGTCAGCCACGGGCGGACTTCCGTCCCATTGGCGTCTAGGATCAAAATATCGAGCTGGGTGTGATCGGCCTGCCATATCGCGTTCGGCCGCTCGGCGCGATGCCGATGGATCAGTTCATATCGGTCACGGAAAGAGGCTTCGCCTTCATGGGCAAGCGTCAGAGTGGCCGGGTCGATCTCTCCCACGATTGAGTGAACACTCGCATAGGAAGGCGGCCGCAATCCCCGATCCGCCGCAAACTTGCAGACGCGGCGATGAATGGTTGCGATCGACAGCCGCGGGCTGGTGAGAGCCAACCCTTCGATCAGCTCCACAAGATCGGCATCGAGCCGTCGGTCTCCGGCATCGGCGCGTTGTTTGCGTTCAAGTGCGGCGGGGCCACCCTTTCGTATTCGCGCAATCCAGCGGCGAGCGGTGCGAAGCGGGACACCGGCAGCAGCGGCCACCTTCGTTAGTGGGGCCTCGCCATCAATATAGGGGCGTAACATGGCAAGGCGCTTTGCGACCGTTCCGTCATCCTCTGCCTTGTTCATGAAATCCCCCTGTCCGAAAGAGGTTCGTTCAACGGACGGCGTGCCCACGACAATTCGACAGGGCTAAAAGCCTGGCCTTTCCAAGGAGGCGTCCGTCTCATATGGATGGTACTATATTTCTTGCAGTGAAGGAGCCCCTTACGTTACAGATTCGAACATGACGAACACACTCATTGGCTATGCCCGCTGCTCGACCGACAAACAGGATCTCGCCGCCCAGAAGGACAGCTTGCAAAAACTCGGCGTTGCGGCGGATCGCATCTATACCGATCATGGTTTCACAGGCGCGAACCGAGCGAGACCCGGTCTCGATCAGGCGCTTGCGGCCGTGCGCAACGGCGATACGCTCGTGGTTCCCAAGCTCGATCGTCTCGCGCGCTCCGTCCCTGACGCTCGCGCGATCGGGGATGATCTTGCCGCGCGGGGCGTGAGGTTGCAGATCGGGACCAGCGTTCATGATCCGTCCGACCCGATGGGCAAGCTGTTCTTCAACATCCTCGCCACCTTCGCCGAGTTCGAGGCCGATCTGATCCGGATGAGGACGCGCGAGGGCATGGCGCTTGCCCGTTCGAGGGGCAAGTTGCGCGGTAAGAAGCCGAAGCTCTCCGAGCGCCAGCAAAAGGAACTGCGCCGGATGTATGACACTGGCGACTATTCGATCAGCGATCTTGCCGAGGTGTTTTCGATCTCGCGGCCGACCGTCTATCGAACGATTGCTCGGCAATCATCCGCAGCGGTGTCATAAAATGGTGAGAACGCGGCCTTGCCGTCGTTCCAAAGGAGTTCACGTCTCCCTGAACACCTTCGCGAACTGGTCGGTGAGCGGCTTGAGGAAATACGACATCACCGTTCGCATGCCTGTTTCGATAAAGGCCTCCACGGGCATGCCGGGCACGAGCACTTTTCCATCGAGCTTGGCGCGCTCCTCCTCGGGAATGGTAAGCCGCACGGTGTAGTAGGCCATCCCCGTGGTCGGATCCTGCGTCAGGTCGGCCGAGCGCGTCAGCACCTTGGCCTGAAGCTCAGGCGTCGTGCGCATGTCGAAGCTCGACAGTCTCAACGTCGCTGTCTGCCCCGGATGAACATCATCGACATCGGTGGGCTGTACGTGCGCCTCCACCAGAAGCACGTCTTCCTGTGGCACGATCAGCATCGCCACCTCGCCGGGGCCCAGCACGCCGCCCACCGTGTGCACCGCCGACTGATGCACGAAGCCCGCGCGCGGCGCGCGGATCTCCACCCGGCGCAACTTGTCCTCGGCCGCTACTTTTTGTTCTTCCAGCTGCGCGATCTTGGCACGGACCTCCTGCAACTCCGTCAGCACCTTTTCGCGGAATTCCTCATCCAATTGCAGGATCTGGATGCGGCGCTCGCTGATAGCCTGTCCGACCTGCGCGATCTCGGCGATGAAGCCGCCATGGGAACCGGATAGTTCGGCGCGGTCCCGCTTCAAGGCGGTCAGTTGCGATTCCGGCACCAGCCCCTTGTCGAACAGGCTCTGATAATCCTCGATCTGCGCGCCGATAAGGCCGATGCCCTCCGCCTTGGCATCGCGCTGGACGGCGAGCCCGTGGATCTGCTCCTTGTACTGGCCGATCTGCTCGTTCAGCTGCGCACGCCGCCCGGCCAGGCTCGTACGGCGCGCCACGAGAAGATCCTCCTGCCCCTTGAGACCGATCGCAACAGCAACGTCTCCCCGCCGCGCCTCCAATGCGGCCGGAAACGTGATGCTCTCGTCGCCTTCGATTTCCGCCAGCAGGCGAGCTTCCTGGGCGGTGAGATCGTCAAGCTGGCGGGAGACGATGGCGAGATTGGCCCTGACCACCGTATCATCCAGCCTCAGCAGCAGATCGCCCGCATCGACCCGGTCGCCGTCGCGCACGAGGATCTCGCCGACGATGCCGCCTTCCTGATGCTGCACCTTCTTGGCGCTCGTTTCCACGACGACAGTGCCCGGCGCGATCACCGCCCCCGATATCTCGAAGATCGCCGCCCAGCCGCCAAAGCCCGCCACCAGCAGCACCGCGAGCGCCAGCGCCAGCCACAGGTTGCGCCTCAGCGAATGCGAGATCGCCGCTTCGTCGTAGGTGTCGCCGGTGTCATGCATGCTGCGGCACCACCTTCAACGAACCGGCCGGCGCCTGAGGTTGCGGCTGTGTCTGGGCCTTCTGCAATTGATCCAGAACCTCCTGCTTCGGCCCGAAGGCCGCCTGGCGGCCGTCCTTCATCAACAGCACCGTATCCACCGCAGCCAGCGCACTTGGTCGGTGCGCCACCACGATGACGATCGAGCCCTTCTCGCGCATTGCCTTGATTGCCTGAGTGAGGGCCGCGTCGCCCTCCGCATCGAGATTGGAGTTGGGTTCGTCGAGCGCGATCAGGAAAGGAGAGCGATAGAGTGCGCGCGCCAGACCGATGCGCTGGCGCTGGCCGGCGGAGAGCCGGGCGCCTGCCTCGCCGATCTGCGTGTCATAGCCCTTGTCCATACCGGCGACGAGATCGTGCACCCCGGCAAGTCGGGCGGCTTCCAGCACGGCCTCCGAAGCGGGCTCCGGCTCGAACCGGGCGATGTTCTCCGCTATCGTTCCCTCAAACAGCTCCACGTCCTGCGGCAGGTAGCCGATCGAGGCGCCGAGCGCCGTGCGCGTCCACTGGTTGAGTTCCGATCCATCGAGACGCACCGCACCACGGCTCGTCGGCCAGACCCCGACCAGTGCGCGCAGAAGGCTCGTCTTGCCCGAGCCGGACGGGCCGATAACGCCGAGCCCGTCGCCGGCGGCAAGCCGGAAGCTCGCGCCCTGGATAAGCGCCGTTGTCTCGCCGGGGGCGGCGACCATCAAGGCCTCGACCTTGAGATCGCGATGGGGCGCGGGCAGTTCGGTCTCAGGCGTGTGGGTCTCGGCGCGCGGAACCTCATCGAGCCGTCGGCGTGCCTGGCGCGCGCCGACAAAGCCGCGCCAGTGCGCCACCGCCTGCTCGACGGGGGCCAGTGCGCGCGAGGTGATGATCGAGGCCGCGATCATGCCACCCGACGACATCTCCTGACGGATGACCAACCAGGCGCCAAGCCCAAGTACCGCCGATTGCAGCAGGAACCGGAACGCCTTGGTGATGGAGGCGAACATCAGGGCGCGGTCGCTGGCACGCTGCTGGCGGGAGAGAAAGCGCTGATTACCCGCGTTCCAGCGGTTGGTCAGGGTCTCCAGCATGCCCATGGCGGAGACGACCTCGCCATTACGCCGGACCGAGGTAAGCGTCGTGACTTTCTGTCCGTTCAGACCCGCGAGTTCCTGCGTCGGCTTGCGTGAGGTCGCCTCGTTGAGGACAAGCAGCGCGATAATGAACGTGGCACCGCCCAGCGCCAGAAAACCAAGATAGGGATGGAGCAGGAAGACGATCGCCAGATAGAGCGGCATCCAGGGCAAATCGAACAGTGCTGCCGGCCCGGCCCCGGTGAGGAACTGGCGCACCAGCTCCAGATCGCGCACGGGATCGAGCCGCGCCCCGCGTCGTCCGAGCGCCACGGGCAGGTTGACGGCGGCTGCGAAGCTCGCGCCCGAAAGCTGGGTGTCGAGCCTCTGGCCAATCCGCAACAGGCTGCGACCACGCAAGTCCTCCAGCAGACCGAAGAACACGTAGAGTGCGCCGGCAAGACCCGCGAGCACAATCAGCGTCGGCACGCTGCGGCTGGCCAGCACCCGGTCATAGACCTGCAGCATGAACATCGGGCCCGTCAGCATCAACAGGTTGATGACGAGACTGACGGCGCCTACGCCGAAAAACGCGCCGCGGCAGGCGGATAGCGCCCCGGACAAAGTCGAGGCCCGGGGCGCATTTTGAGCGTTTGACACCACCATCGATCAGGCGAACTGGAAGTCGGATTCCGTGAGCGAACTCATACTGACGCCCTCAAGCGTCACATAGTTCTGGCATCGATTTCGATGTAGGTCGTTCCGTCCCACTCGCTCATATAGTCTTGGAGATCCTGATAGGAGGCTATACTGGCGACGTTTTGGAACTCGATGATATCGCCGGAAGAAAAATCCGCGATTATGTTTCCGCCGAGATCCGAGCCGAAGACGAAAGTGTCGTTGCCGGCACCGCCTTGTGCGTAATCATCGCCGGCTCCCATTACCAGCCGGTCGTTACCGCCATCGCCAAACAGAATATCGTCACCGGCACCGCCTTCGATAGTGTCAGCACCTTCATGACCATAAATCTCGTCGCCGCCGTCGCCGCCATAAATCGTATCGTCGCCCGAGCCGCCGATTGCGTAGTCATCGCCGGCTCCGCAGTCGATGGTATCGTTGCCTTCGTAACCGAAGAGGATATCGTTGCCTGCGCCCCCGTCTAGAGCATCGGTGCCCGATGAACCGTAAAGCGTGTCGTTGCCGTTCTCGCCGTAGGCTTCACCCGTTTGGCCTACAAGAGTTATGGTGTCATCGCCATCTCCGCCATACACGATCGGGTTGTCGGAGACGAATATGATCTCGTCATTGTAGCCGGACCCGAGTATGCCTTCGATCGAAATATACTGGTCACCGGCCGCATCTCCGGTGTTCTGGCTCGTATCTCCCGTATGAACAGTGACGCCGCCGGCTGCCGAGGCATAGGACGCCGCATCCATACCGTCGCCACCATTCAGGACGTCGGCCCCGGCCCCTCCATCCAGAACATCGGAGCCGCCCTCTCCGTTGAGGGTATCGTCTCCGTCGTGCCCGCGTAGTTCTTCATCCGCGTCCGTTCCGTCGAGAACATCGGCATTGTCTGTGCCGTCTATGACCGGATTGTCCGATCCTCCATCACCATCACCATCACCATCACCATCGTCGTCGCCGTCATCATCCGTATTCCCCTGCCCCTCAAGCGTTATGCCGAAATCGCCCCACTCGAAGTCTTTGATAATGCACACGCCATTCATGTTGTCGGCGCCATCCCATGCGTCTTCTATAGAACGCCAGATGTACAAATCGGATTCTTTTATGGTGCAGTAAAGGCTTACGTAGTAATTATCACCTCCTATCACCACACGCGGACCATAGAGTCCAGCAATTGAATATACATCAGTTGTAATTTGATTGAAGAATTTTGTTCCGCCGTCGTATCCTCCACCCAGCATAAAATCGGCACCATCAAGATGGATCGTTCCGTCGTAAATATCTCCGTTCGTTTCGATATAATCGTCAAATACTAACGTATCATTTTTATCGGAATCGAGGATGACATCAGCATCATCCATCATTGATAGTTCAAAATTACTATAATACGACCAATCTACTGTATATTCATCGCCCTCTACTTGAATACTGAAGAAATCATTTCCGCCGCCACCTTGCATTTGATCGGTGCCAGCCCCACCGAAAAGGTAATCATCTCCATTACCCGCAAATAGATAGTCGTTTTTGGCTCCGCCGTATAGTTCATCGGCGCCATCACCGCTGACAAAGACAAAACCGTTGCCGGTCTTTTCGTGCTGCGGGAGATCGAAGGTGAAACTGTAGACGCCGTAAATCCCGACCGTACTCGTTTCATCACTAACATCATGACCTTTAGATGTCGTGTAGCTATTCATGACGTCATTTTCATTTGTGCCATATACGATGATTTTATCGTCAAAGAGAGTTGCACTAATTCCACTATCGAAAAGATTATCAAATATATCTTGGGTGCCATCAGCTAGCTGCTGGTGCTTGCTGAAATCGGTTTCAAAAGAACTATAATATTGACTATCCTTCTGCTCATCAGCGAGATAATCATCAACCGTGTAGGTCTTTGGTGTCAAAGCGGATGAATCAAATGTCAAGGAAACGGTCCTGCCAATCCCTGACGGATCAATAGCCCGTTCAGAGGTTTCCGCAGTTTGCTGGGTTACCCAATCATCATTGCTTGTTTTGAAATCGAAATTTTCCGGCTGATAAGCGCCTGAACCATTTTCTAGACGCAGCGGTTCGATATAATAATTCTCGAGTCGAGGAGTGTATATGGCAATACCATTAGCATTATAACTTTTTTCGATAATAAAATCGGCATCGTTATTAATTTGAAATGCGGTATTCCCCCATACATAAACGCGATCCACGTAGTCACCGGATCCATCGTCCCAGTCTTTTTGATCGACTACTAATCCATAAAAATCTAAATTAATAAGATCCTTCATTTGTTCTTTTGAAATATGAACGATTGAATCACCTTCATTTGATAGAAATTCATTGAAGTACCCTTCTAAAACAACTAGTGGTGCATCAAAAAATTGCCGAACTAACACAAAATTAGAGGTCAGCGCAAATCGACCCGCCCCGTCTTCCATATATTCTTTGACATTTATTATTATCTCGCTATTGGAATCTGAATTTCAGATCAGTCCTCCATCAGTATAAGCCGTCGGAATAGCACCGGTGCCATATAGGTAATTCGTTACAACGTCACTAGTTGTAGGAAGAGACATTTTTATCTCCGTTTCGGGTGTTCAATTATGTTGTATTTATAGTCGACAGCCCATATAAGCCCGTATGGGAGTGCATCTTCGATCGTTCCACTAGCGCCCACATAGCGCCGATGAACAGTAAACTCGACGAATCCACAAAATCCGGATATGTATTTATCACTGAATGATGTTTTATAACCGCTTGTTTGCGTCGGGTAATAACTGCAACAATCCGGATATATATCCATATACATATCCGCCTCTGGAAAAGGCAATTTTTTGTAGGTTATATAATTTCCCCCATCTTCTTTACTAATAGTTCCTTCACCACCATAATTCAATTTAAAATGACCAAGAGCGGAGATATATACTTGATTTTCACTTAAATTATTGCAGCTTCTATTAATAGAAGTAATACGATAGGCAAGCAATGACAATGCCACTAAAGTAAATATTGTGATATATTTCTTCTTAAATCTTCTATTCATTGTCGATCAACTATTGTTCCGGCGGAATATCGTTCATCGGCCTCACGCATAGGACGCTCAGGTTCACCTTTAAAACAAACATTGGTTTGTTTGTATACCCCTGCCATCGTCTTGGCTGCCTTTGCGCGGTAGTGTGCCACGCCTACTCTGCATCGCTTGAAGAGCCCGTTGGCGGTCTTGATGTCGCGGCAATGCGTGCCCCAATCGAGCGCGCACCGTGTTTTTTGGGCTGGGCCTAAGATGTGCTCAACATCACTCTATTGGGCAGTATCGTCTCCCGGAAATGAAGACAGCATGCGCCCCTCCTATTTCTACGAAGGAGGTTAGCGCCAGAGTTAGTCGATAACTGCCGGAGCAAATCGACCGAGAGTATCCTCGCAGCATATAGTATCTACGAGGTCGATTAGGTTCTCACGCGCTCTTTCGGATTTCTTAGGATCGCAGGCTCGGTGACAATTGCGAGACAAGAACGACCGCTTCATCATCGTCGCTGGCACTGTGCAATGCCAATTAGTGCCGATATTCAGCGCCAAATAGCGATCAAAGTCACACCGATGCCGTCAACGAGGCGGTCGTGACCGCTCTCGGCGATCCCCGGTTCAAGCAAATCGCCGAGTGGTTTGTCGGCGGGCGGGACAACCTGGACGAATGGGGCGCCGACGTGAACGAGTGGGACGACGCTGACGATGACGACGATGAGGACGCCCCGTTCTAGCCCGTACGGGTGCAATTAGTAGCCGGGTGCAATTGCACCCTCTGCCGGGCGTTTGTTCGCTCAGGGCCTCGCCGGGAAACCGGCGGGGTTCCCTGTCCTCACCCATTCGGTCCGTGTGAGAGTTGGGGCGGATACGATTTCATCGGCATATAGGCATCGGGCGACCTCCCGAACCGGGCTATCGCCCCGCCCGATCCGCCAGCGCTGCCCTGAGCGCCCGCTCGGCGACCTCAAGCCGCGCATCCGGTCCGCCATAGCGCTCGCTCATGCCGCCGCGCGCGTGACCGAGGACGAGATTGCGGTCGAACTCGCTCACCCCGGCTCGCGTCAGCCGGTCTTCCATGTTGTGGCGCAGCGAATGGACCACGATCTTCGGATCGTCGGTGATGGCGCGCACATGCCGCATGATCGCTGCCGAGGCTCCATCCGCACCGCGCACACGGCCATATCGGGAGAACAGGGTGTCCCCCCCTCGGCCGCGTCTACGGCCTCTTGTGCGGCCTCCAGCGCCTCGCCGATCAACGGCACCCGGCGCACCGATCCAGCCGTCTTGAGCCGCCTGTGCGGGTGGTGGACGAGGTTCAGATAGGGAATGGCGCCATCGAGCACGACATCGGCGACCAGAAGCCCGGACACCTCGCCGAGACGGCAGCCGGTCCCCTCCAGCATCCGCCAAATCCGCAACAGCGTGGGACCTGCATGGTTGGCAAGCTGTGAGCGAATCGCTCTGAGTGTTGCCTCCGGGATGGGGGAGCGTTCCTCCTGGACCGAAATCTCGGTCTTGACCGGAAGTCGGATGAACGGGTTCGACGCGTCCCGCAGTCCGTATTCCGTGATGCCGAAGCTGACGAGCGCGCGGATGTCGTTCATGTAGCGCTTGACGGTGGCGGGCCGCATGTCGAGATCGCGCAGCATGTGGTCGCGAACGTCCCGTGCGTCTTCGCGCGTCAGGCTGGAAAGCGGGCGTGTCGCGTCGATGGCATGGGACAGATAGTCCATGACCCGCTCGATCCGGTTGAGCTTGGCGGTTTCGTTGATGTCGCCGGTGATGCGCTCGCGAACATAGAGCCGCTTCGCGTCGGCAAGCGTGGGCTCGGGCCGTGCAAGCCGCCCGCCATTGGCCAGAATGCTCACCGCGCGGCCGTTGATATCGGGTTCGCCGACAGGCTCGCCGGTCTCATTGTCTTGCGGGAGCTGGGAGAAATAGCTGTCGCGAAGGATGTCGGCCGCGTCCGGGTCGCTGGCGGGCAGCGTTCGGCCGCCGATTGTGACCGTGCCTTGCGCCAGTTCACGTGCAAGACGCTCCGCTTCGCGGTGCACGTCGAGCGGTGACAGGCTCGTATCGGAAAGCCGGGAAGCCCTGCGATGCGCGGCGGCGACAAGCCGCTCGAATTCGGCATCGACCTTCGGGAAATTCTTCAGCGCCTCGCGCTCGGTCGAGCCGAGATAGCGCTTGAATTCACCTTGTGTGAGGAAGTCGCGGAGCTTGGTAGGGATCCGCCGTCGGTATTGCCAAGTCCCCGCCTTGGTCAGTCTGGCATATTTCAAAACAAGCCCCATGTGGACCTCCGGTGGACCGGAACGTGTACCAGAGGGAGCCGCTACGTCTTGAAATCGTTGAGAAATATAGCTTCTCAACGGGGAAATGGTGCCCAGGAGAGGACTCGAACCTCCACGCCCTTTCGAGCACTAGCACCTGAAGCTAGCGCGTCTACCAATTCCGCCACCTGGGCCGATGGCGGCGATACATACGGACCCCGCCGCGCCTTGTCAATCACATAACAAGCGGTTCCTGTGGGCTTTTCAACACCCATCTGTTTTCGCTTCATGACGCGTCAAAACGGTGTTGGAGATGCTGCGCACTTCACACGCAGCGTCCAAGGCGGTATGAGGCAAGGACGCGACGATGCTGCGCTGCCCACGCCTTCAATGACGGCGTGCCGGGAGGACGGTCCGTTGAGAGCCGCAAAAGGGTGCGGACCACCGGAGGGAGCCTGGCGCAGAGCCTGCGCGCAAGACGAATCGGACCGCTGGCGAATCAGCCGGTTCGGCGCGTCGCGCGCGCATGGGTTCGCAAGGCGTGACATGCGGTGGGCTGAGAAGAAGGAGCGATCATGACCACTCCGCTCAATGGAAAACTTGTGACGGTGTTCGGCGGCTCCGGCTTTGTCGGCCGCTATGTTGTGCGCGTTCTGGCCAAACGGGGCTGGCGGGTGCGCGTGGCCGTGCGCCGTCCCGATCTCGCCTTTCACCTGCAGCCGCTGGGCACCGTGGGCCAGATCCACGCCGTGCAGGCGAACCTGCGCTATCCCGATTCGGTCGCGCATGCGATCGCCGGTGCCGATGCCGTGGTCAATCTCGTGGGGATACTGTCCCAGAGCGGCCGTCAGACATTTGACGCCGTCCAGGCCTTCGGCGCGCGGGCCGTGGCTGAAGCCTGCCGCGAGGCCGGCATCACCGATCTCGTTCACGTCTCGGCCATCGGCGCGGATGCGAATTCGCCCGCCGGCTATGCCCGCTCCAAGGCGGCAGGCGAAGCCGCGGTGCGCGAGGCCGTACCGCAGGCGGTGATCATGCGGCCCTCCGTCCTGTTCGGTCCCGAGGACGATTTCTTCAACCGTTTCGCCTCCATGGCGCGGATGTCGCCGTTTTTGCCGCTGATCGGCGGCGGGCACACCAAGTTCCAGCCGGTCTTCGTCGCGGATGTGGCGGAGGCCGTGGGCCGCGCGGTCGACGGCGAGGCGGAAGCCGGCGCCACCTACGAGCTGGGCGGCCCGCAGGTGAAGTCCTTCAAGGAATGCATGCGGCTGATGCTGGAGATAACGGCACGCAAGCGCCTGCTCGTCTCGCTGCCGTTCGGTATCGCGCGCGTCCTCGCGCGGATCGTGCAGTCGCTGCCCATGGCACCGCTTACCGTCGATCAGGTGCGCATGCTCGAGGTCGACAACGTGGTGTCGCAGGAGGCGATCGACGCGGGCCATACGCTGGAAGGCCTGGGCATCTCCCCGGTAACGCTGGCGGCGATCCTTCCGACCTACCTGTGGCGCTACCGCGTCCACGGTCAGTTCGATTCGGCCTATCACGCCAAGTAGGCGGGGCCCCGCCGTGGCGTTGTGCGGCGGGGGCGGTCTTTTTTGCGACAATTTTGTGCGGCAAGGCCGGTTCGGCCCTGCCGCATTTTTGTTGGTGGTACCGGTGGTGCGGGCTTGCCGGTGATCTGGGTTAACCGAAGAGGTACAGTCCGGCGAAACCGGCAAGGCCGACAATGATGCGCCACCAGGCGAACAGCGAGAAGCCGTGGCGCGAAACGTAGTCGAGAAGCCAGCGCACCACCACGACGCCGGCGATGAAGGCAGTGACGAAGCCCACGCCGATGACTGCGGCATCGTTGAGGGTTATGAGGTCGCGGTTCTTGAAGAGATCAAGGGCGAAGGCACCGGCCATGGTCGGCATCGCCAGAAAGAAGGAGAATTCCGCCGCCGAGCGCTTGTCCGTTCCCAAAAGCAGCGCGCCGACGATGGTCGAGCCGGAACGCGAAACGCCGGGAACCATGGCCAGCACCTGACAACAGCCGATCGCGAGATAGACGTGCATCGGATAGTGCGCCACGTCATGATAGCGCGGCTTGAGGTCGAGCCTGTCGACCCACAACAGAACGAGACCGCCGAGAAACAGCGTCGTGCAGATCAGCGCCGGCGAGGCGAACAGGACCGCCTTGATGAAGTCGTGGGCGAGAAAGCCGATGACGGCGGCCGGCAGGAAGGCCAGCAAGATGCCGGCCACGAAGTAGCGGCTTCTGGGATCGGACGGCAGGCTGATGAAGAGCTGCCACAGCTTGGAGAAATAGACCGACAGGATCGCGAGGATCGATCCGAGCTGGATCAGGACCTCGAAGGTCTTGCCGGGGTTCTCGAAGCCCATGAAATGTCCGAGCAGCAGCAGGTGGCCGGTGGATGAGACGGGAATGAATTCGGTCAGGCCCTCGACGGTGCCCAGGATAAGCGCCTCGAAGATGGTCTGTAGGTCCATGGGAATGTGGTCCGCTGATGACTGGATAGGATACGGATAGGGCGTTGCGAGAGGGGCAGGCCGGTTATGCCCGGCCTTGTACCCGATCCGGGCCTCTGTCCGGTAGTTGATCTGGCGGCGCCTTCCGGCGTCGGGTAAGGGTCTTGAAGGTGCCTGCCGGCCGCATATCGGCGCTTGCAGGATCCGTTTACCGGTTTCTCGTATTGGGCACATCAACAATGTTGATGGCGGCCCAACGGACCGCGGTACGAGTATATGAACCACGCATGCTGATCGTATATCACCATCCTTTCTCGCCGGCCTCGCGCTTCGTGCGCTTGGCGCTGCACGAATATGGCGTCAACTTCGAAGCCTACCTGGAATTCCCGTGGCAGCGCCGCCGCGATTTCCTGTTGATCAATCCCGCCGGCACCGTACCCGTGGCGGTGGAAAACGACGGCACGCCGGTCTGCGGCGCCGGGGTGATCATGGAATATCTCGACGAGACGCGCGGCTACATGATCCCGGAAAAACGGCTGATGCCCGACAATGCCGAGCGCCGGGCGGAAGTGCGCCGCCTCGTCGACTGGTTCCTCGGCAAGTTCGACCGCGAGGTGATCGGCCATTTCGTGCGCGAGAAGGTCTACAAGCAGGAGATGCCGAAATCGGCCGGCGGCGGCGAGCCTGATTCGGCCGCACTCAGGGCCGCGCGCACCAACATCCGCCACCACATGCGCTACATCGGCTATCTGGCGGCGTCGCGCCGCTGGCTCGGCGGCGACAAGCTGAGCTTTGCCGACATGGCGGCGGCGGCCGAGCTTTCGTGTGCCGACTACCTGGGCGAGGTGCCCTGGGAGGAGGACGAGCACGCCAAGGCCTGGTACGCGCGGGTGAAATCGCGGCCGAGCTTTCGCAGCCTGCTCGGCGAGACGATCCCCGGCATGCGCCCGGCGCCGAGCTACGCGGATCTCGATTTCTGAGACGCAAGTTTTGAACGGGCAGGCGAGGGGAGCCGGGTGTGCGGCTTGAAAAGGCCATAGCCGAAAAGGCGCGGGCGCTGGGCTTCGATGCCTGCCGCATCACCCATGCCGACGCGATTCCTGAAGCGCCTGAGCGGCTTGCCCGCTTTCTCGCCGATGGCCACCACGCCACCATGGAGTGGATGGCGGAGACGGCGGATCGCCGCGCCGCGCCGCGCGTGCTGTGGCAGGACGTACGCTCCATCGTCATGCTCGGCATGAATTACGGCCCCGACCGCGATCCGCTGGAAAATCTCACGCGGCCCGAGGTCGGCTCGATCTCGGTCTACGCCCGCCACCGCGACTATCACGACGTCATCAAGGGCAAGCTCAAGACGCTCGCCGGCCAGATCGGAGCACTTGCGCGAGACGGCGGGCCGGATGTCAAAGTCTTCGTCGATACCGCGCCGGTGATGGAAAAGCCGCTGGCGGCGGCCGCCGGGCTCGGCTGGCAGGGCAAGCACACCAACCTCGTCTCGCGCGAATTCGGCTCCTGGCTGTTCCTGGGCGCGATCTTCACCACGCTCGATCTCGAGGCCGATGCGCCCGAGGCGGACCGTTGCGGCTCCTGCCGCGCCTGCCTCGACATCTGCCCGACCAGGGCCTTCCCCGCGCCCTATCGGCTCGATGCCGGGCGCTGCATCTCCTATCTCACCATCGAGCACAAGGGCCCGATCCCGCGCGAATTCCGCCAGGCCATCGGCAACCGCATCTATGGCTGCGACGATTGCCTCGCCGCGTGTCCGTGGAACAAGTTCGCCGAAACCGCACGGGAGGCGAAGCTCAAGGCGCGCGCCGATCTGGAGGCTCCGGCCTTGGCGGATCTCGCAAAGCTGGACGATGCGGCCTTCCGCGCGCTTTTCTCCGGCTCTCCGGTCAAGCGCATCGGCCGCGACCGCTTCATCCGCAACGTGGCTATCGCCATCGGCAATTCCGGGGACGCGGCTTTGGCGCAAACGGCGCGGAGACTGCTCGGCGATCCGGCCCCGGATGTGCGCGGCGCGGCCGTCTGGGCCCTGTCGCGGTTGCTGCCGGGGGACGAGTTCGCCCGGCTCGGGCGCGAAAACGCGGAGCGGGAGGAAGACCCGTCCGTGCGCGAGGAATGGCATTCCGGCGCTGCCTCCTGAGCGCTTTCGTCTGCCGCCCGTTCGCAGTTTGCGGCCGCTGCTGCACGTATCCGTGGTGATCCTTTCCTTTCGCAATCGCGAACAGGTTTCCCATTCGCGTCATTGCCCCTAAAGTCGGCGGACCGAACCGGCTCGGGAGAAGCCGACGGGAACCTGGGAGGATTTCATGGATCTTGGCGCACGGCTGAAGGGCCGACGCATACTTGTCACCGGCGCATCCAGCGGGCTGGGCACGCATTTTGCCGAAATCTGCGCGAAAAACGGCGCCAGCGTCGCCGTCGCCGCACGGCGCATCGATCGGCTGGAACAACTCGTCGGCGAGCTGAAGGCCGCCGGAGCGCCCGAAGCCGTCGCCCTGCCGCTCGACGTCACCAACGAAACATCGGTGAAGGACTGCACCGCGGCGGCCGCCGAGGCGCTTGGCGGGCTCGACGTGCTCGTCAACAACGCGGGCATGGCGAGCGAGGGGCTGTCGCTCGATCAGACGATCGAGGATTTCGACGCCGTGCTCGACGTGAACCTGCGTGGCGTGTGGCTGATGGCGACGGAGGCCGCCCGCCACTGGCGCGATGCGAAAAGCCCCGGCGCGATCATCAACATCGCCTCGGTGCTCGGGTTGCGCGTTGCCCCCGGCGTGGTTCCTTATGCGATCTCGAAGGCGGGCGTCGTGCAGCTCACCAAGGCGCTGGCGCTGGAGCTCGCGCGCTTTGAGGTGCGCGTCAACGCGATCGCGCCGGGCTATTTCGCCACCGAGATCAACGAGGGCTTTTTCGAGACCCCGCGCGGCGAGGCGATGGTCAAGCGCATCCCGATGCGCCGCATCGGCCATCTTGGAGAGCTCGACGCGCCGTTCCTGCTGCTGGCCACCGACGCCTCGTCCTTCATGACCGGTGCCGTCATTCCCGTCGACGGCGGCCACCTCGTCAATTCGCTCTGATCCCGCCCTCTCTTTCTGCCTTTTCCCCACCGTCTCTTTCTGCCCTTGCAAGGAACACGACCGATGGATTTCACGCTCGATCCCCGTCACGAGGCGCTTCGCCTCAGCGTGCGCGCGTTCGTCGCCGAACATCTGCTGCCGATCGAATCCGATCCCGCGACCTACAACGAATACGAGAACATCCGCCTTGCGCTGCGCGACGAGCTGCGCGTGAAGGCGCGTGCGGCGGGGCTGTGGGCGCCGCAGGTGTCGCAGGAGCGCGGGGGGCTGGGGCTTTCCATGGTCGGCCAGGCCGTCTTCTACGAGGAGGCGAACCGCTGCGTCTTCGGGCCGTGCGTTTTCAACAGCGCCGCGCCCGACGACGGCAACATGCGGCTTCTGGAAATGACGGCCACGGAAGAGCAGAAGGCGCGCTGGCTGCAGCCGATCATCGAGGGCGAGGTCAACTCCTCCTTCGTGATGACCGAACCGCATCCCGGCGGCGGCTCGGACCCCGGCATGACACGCACCCGGGCCGAGCGCTACGGCGACAGCTGGAAGATATACGGCCACAAGTGGTTCATCTCGGGGGCTGCGATCGCCAAGCACTTCATCCTGATCGCGCGCACCGACGACAATCCGGACGAGAAGCGCCGGCATCTCACCGCCTTCCTGTTCCACCGCGACCAGCCGGGCTGGCGCATCGTGCGGCGCATCGAGAACATGGGCCCGGATGAGCACGGCGGCGTGTGCGAGCTGGAATTCGACGGTCTGGAGATCCCCGACAGCTGCCGGCTGATGGAGGTGGGCGACGGGCTGAAGGTGACGCAGATCCGCCTCGGCCCGGCCCGTCTCACCCATTGCATGCGCTGGCTCGGCGTTTCCAAGCGGGCGATGGAGATCGCGCAGGAATACGTCTCGCGCCGCGAGGGCTTCGGCGTTCGCCTCGCCGATCGCGAATCGGTCGGACTGGCGCTCGGCGAGGTGGCGCACGAGATCCAGATGGGCCGGTTGCTGGTCATGCACGCGGCCTGGAAGCTCGACCAGGGCGACCGTGCCCGCAAGGAGGTGTCGAGTGCCAAGATCCACATGGCCGACACGCTGCACAAGGCGATCGACACCGCCATCCAGCTCAACGGCGCGCGCGGCTATTCCAAGGACACCATGCTGGAATGGATGTACCGCTACGCCCGCTGCGCCCGCATCGTCGACGGCGCCTCGGAGGTGCACAAGATGGTGCTGTCGCGCTTCTATGCGAAGGAAGGCGACGACTACTGGAGCTGGGGGTAGGGCGTCCTGCGTTCAGCCGCAAATCGTGTGAACCTCCGTCGCTACCGTTCCCCGCGCCGATAGGCCTGCATCAGGGCCTGCGGCACCCTTGCGCGCCGGGCCATCACCACGAGCGCGACGATCGACATGATGTAGGGCACCATCAGGAAGAGCTGATAGGGCACCGCCTTGCCCACGGCCGTCTGCAAGCGCAGCTGATAGGCGTCGAACAGCGCGAACAGAAGCGCGCCCAGAAGCGCCCGGCTCGGCCGCCAGGAGGAGAACACGACGAGCGCGATGCACACCCAGCCGCGTCCCTGGATCATGGTCGGAAAGAACGAGTTGAACGCCGACAGCGTCAGGAATGCGCCGCCCACGCCCATCAGCGCGCTGCCGGCCATGATCGCGCCGTAACGCACCGTGATCGGGTTGACGCCCTGCGCCTCGGCCGCATGCGGGTTCTCGCCCGTCATGCGCACCGCAAGCCCCAGCGGCGTGAAGAACAGCACGTAGCCGAGCACGACGGCGAGAGCTATGGCGAGATAGGTCGGCGCGGTCTGGGTGAAGAGCGCGGGCCCCACGAAGGGCAGGTCGGACAGGCCCGGAATGTCGATCGGCTGGAACGGCACGATGGTTGGCGGCGTGCCTTTGATCGGCACGATGAGGCGGAACAGGAAATAGCTGAGCGAACTGGCAAACAGCGTAATGCCGAGCCCGGTGACGTGCTGCGACAGGCCGAGCGTCACCGTGAGCGCCGCGTGCAGCAGCCCGAACAGCGCGCCGCACAGCGCTGCCACGAGAAGCCCCATCCACAGATCCGCGCCATTATAGACGGCGAGCCAGCCGGCCATCGCGCCGAATGTCATGATGCCCTCGATGCCGAGATTGAGCACGCCCGAGCGCTCGCACAAGAGCGCGCCCAGCGTGCCGAAGATCAGCGGCGTGGCGATGCGCAGCACGGCGGCCCAGAGCCCTGCGGAAGCGAAGATGTCGAGGATCTCCATCACTTGACGATCCTGTACTGCGTGAAGAACAGCGCCACCAGCATGGTCAAGAGCGACAGCGCGACGGTGACGTCGGCGATATAGCTCGGGATGCCGATGGCCCGGCTCATGCCGTCCGCGCCGACGAACATCGCGGCGGTGAAGAGTGCGGCCGCGATGACGCCGATGGGATGAAGATTGGCGAGCATGGCGACGATGATGCCGGAATAGCCGAAGCCCGGCGAGAGATCCGTGGTGACGTAGCCCTTCACGCCCATCACCTCGACAGCACCGGCAAGCCCGGCCAGTCCGCCGGAAAGGCACGCCACCTTGATCAGCGTGGAGGCGAGCGGCACGCCGGCGAATTTCGCGGCCCTGGGGTTGAGGCCTGCCGCCTTCGACTGCATGCCGAAGACCGTGCGCGCCTGCACGACATGGACGACGACGGCGATCGCGATCGCCACCGCGAGCCCGATGTGGAGCCGCGAGCGTTCGATCAGTTTCGGCAGGATCGCGTTGTCGGCGACCGGCACCGACTGCGGCCAGCCGAAGGCCAGCGGGTCCTTCAGCGGCCCCTCGATCAGCATGGAGACGAACAGCACGGCGACGAAGTTCAAAAGCAGCGTGGTGACCACTTCATCCACGCCGAACTTGAGCCTCAGCCCAAGCGGCAGCAGCAGCACGATCATGCCGGCGATGGCGCCGATGAGCATCAGAAGCGGAATGGCGAGTGCTGCCGGCAGCCCGGCGGTCGCCTGCGCCCCGAAGGCGGCGACCGCAATGGCGCCGATATAGAACTGGCCTTCCGCGCCGATGTTCCAGACCTGCGCCCGGAAGGCGACGGCGGCGGCAAGTCCGGTGAAGATCAGCGGCGTCGCCCGTGTCAGCGTCTCGGTGAAGGCGAGTTTGGAGCCGAAGGAGCCGACGGCGATCTGGTAATAGGCCTGAAGCACCGGCGCCCCGGCCAGCGCGATCAGCGCGCCGGAAATGGCGAGCGCGGCGACGATGGCGATCACCGGCGAGGCGATGACGAGGGCGAGCGGGCGGTGGGCGCGGCGTTCAAAGCGCATGACCGGCCTCCCCGTGCTGACTGTCCTTGTTCCAGTCGCCTGCCATCATCAGCCCCAGCTTCTGCGCATTCGCCTCGTCCGCTGCAAGCGGCGGCGACAGCCGTCCCTTGACGATGGCGCGGATGCGGTCGGCAAGGCTCAGCACCTCGTCCAGATCTTCCGAAATCAGCAGCACGGCGGCCCCTTTGGCGCGCGCCTCCAGAATGCGGGTGTGAACGGCGGCAATGGCGCCTTCATCGAGCCCGCGGGTGGGCTGCGCGGCGATCAGCAGTTTCGGCTGGTCGTGCAGGTTGCGCCCTAAAATGAGCTTCTGCATGTTGCCGCCCGAAAGAAGCCGGGTGCGCCGGTCGGGCGCGCCGCCGCGCACGTCGAAGTCCTTGATGATGGTCGCCGCGAACGCGCGCGCCGCCGCCCTGTCGACAAAGCCGTTTTTCGAAAAGCGCCTCGAGCGCACCCGCTCCAGAATGGCATTTTCCCAAAGCGTCATCTCGCCGATGGCGCCTTCGGTGTTGCGGTCTTCGGGAATGCGGCCGACGCCGGCTTCCACCAACGCTTCCACGCCGGTCGGGATCGGTTCGCCGAAGAGCCTGAGTTCGCCTGCGGTCGCAGCCGACAGGCCGGAGACGAGATGGGCGAGCTGCCCCTGACCATTGCCGGAAACGCCGATGATGCCGAGCGTCTCGCCGGCGCGGATCTGGAAGTTGAGATCGGAAAGCCGGGGCACGCCGTCGACGACGAGCGAGGCGCCGATCGCCTCCAGTACCACGTCGCCCGCCTTGCCCGCCTCGCGCTTGGGCCGCGCGACCTGGCGCCCGACCATCAGTTCGGCCAGCTCTTCCTTGGTGGTCGCCGCCGCCTGGCGTTCGGCCACCACCTTGCCGCCGCGCAGCACCACCACCCGGTCGGCCGCCGCCAGCACCTCGTTGAGCTTGTGCGAGATGAAGATCAGCGACAGGCCCTGGCGCGCCATTTCGCGCAAGGTGGAAAACAGCCGCTCGGCTTCCGCGTTGGTCAGCACCGCCGTCGGCTCGTCGAGGATCAGTATGCGGGCGTCGTTGTAGAGCGCCTTGAGGATCTCCACGCGCTGCTGCTCGCCGACCGACAGATCGCCGAGGCGTGCGTCCGGATCGACCGCCAGCCCGAAGCGGTCGGCGATCTCGGCGAGCTTCCGGCGCGCCGATGCCGTGTCCGACTTTGCCCGCCACAGGCTCTGGGTGCCGGTCATGACGTTTTCCAGAACCGTCAGGTTCGCGGCGAGCGAGAAATGCTGGTGGACCATGCCGACACCGGCATCGATGGCCGCCCGTGGCCGGCCCGGGGGCAGGGCGCGGCCCTCCACCTCCACCGTGCCCTCGTCGGGCGTGTAGTGGCCGAACAGGATCGACATCAGCGTCGTCTTGCCCGCGCCGTTCTCGCCCAGCAGCGCCAGCACCTCGCCGCGCGCCAGATCGATGGAAACCGCATCGTTGGCAATGGTATCGCCGAAGCGCTTGGAGATGCCCGAGAGGCGCAGAACCGGTGTCTCGCTCATGCCGGCAACCCCGCGACCGGAAAACGGTGGGCCCATGGCCGCAGGCGCTCCAGCGTTTCGGCCAGCGTCAAAAGCCGCCTGTCGGCGCCCATCGGGCCCATGATCTGGACGGGAAGCGGCAACCCGTCCGCATCCTCGCCAAACGGCAGGGCAAGGGCGGGAACGCCGGTCATGTTGGCGAGCGAGGCGAGCGGCGCAAACGCCGTCATGCGGCCCCAGTGCGCCTCGACCGCGTCGTGATCGGTCGGGAAGGCGCCAAGCTTCGGCGGTGCGGCGCTGAGCATCGGCGTCAGCAGCAGATCGACCTCGCCGAAGAGCCGCCACATCGCATGGGCGGCGAGCACGGCCTCCTGCTCGGCGCTCCAGAGCTCGGCCGCAGGCAATGCCCGGCCGCGCTCCAGCACCGCACGCGTCAGCGGTTCGAGCTTGTCCTCGTCAAGCTCGCCGTTGGCGAACGCGGCGGCCATCGATGCGCAGATGATGCGGTCGAAGCCGCGCATGCCGCTGGCGACGAGGGTCTGGAGGCGGGCAAACGGAATGTCGGCTATCCGGTGGCCGGCGCCTTCCAGAAGGGCGGCCGCCTCGCGCACCGCCCTCTCTCGCGCCGGATCGAGCGCGAAGGGGCCGAGATCGCCGATGAGCCCGATGGTCAACCGGCTCTGGATATCGGGATCGAGGACGGGTTCCGGCGTCGGCCCCTTGGCATGGCCGGCCAGATGATCGAAGGCCCGGCGCGCGTCGCGGACCGACCGGCAGACGGCGAATTCGCTGGCGAGCCCGCCCAGATGATTGCCGAAATCGGGCCCGCCCGGCATCAGCCCGCGCGTGGGCTTCAGGCCGATGAGGCCGCAGCAGGCGGCCGGCACGCGGATCGAGCCGCCCGCGTCCGTCGCATGCGCGATGGCGACGATGCCGGCCGCGACCGCCGCCGCCGCCCCGCCGGAAGAGCCGCCGGGCGTGCGTTCGGGATCGAGCGGGTTGCGCGCCGGCGGCAGGCCGATGGGCTCGCTCGCCAGCGACAGGCCGAATTCCGGCACCAGCGTGGAGCCGAAGGGGATCAGCCCCATCTTGCGGAAGCGGCGGGCGAATTCGCTGTCGGCGGTGCCGTCGGCGATGCCGCGCAGCGCGTTGGAGCCGGCACTTGCGGGAATGCCGGCGAACGGGCTGCCGAGGTTTTTGGCAAGCGTCGGCACGCCGGCAAATGGCCGGGTGACGAACCGGGCCGGCCGGTCGAGCCGCTCCTGCTCCATCACCTCCGCGACGCAGAGCCCGAGTTCGGGCACGAGGACGTCGACGGCGCCGAAGCCGGAATGGGTCTGGGCTGCGGCGATCGCGGCTTCCATCGCCTCGATCGCGCTCACATGCGAAGACGCGATGGCCTCGGCAAGGGCCATCGCGTCGTCTTGTCCTGTCATGGTTGGTCGGGCGTTCACGCCGTTGGTCGCAGTTCTGATTTCGGCGCCGTCTTACTTCGGCTCGCTCATGTCGCGCGGCACCTCGAACGTGCCGGCCTTGATCTCGGCACGGCGCTTCTCCATCGCCTCTTCCGCTTCCTTGGGCGCCACGCCCTTGGTGTAGACGATGTCCGAGCCGCCGTCCTTCATCAGGCCGTAGGCGGTGTAGATCTTGCCGACCGGCTTGCCGGCCTTCACGTCGGCCACCGCGGCGTCGAGGATCGGGCGGAAGTACCACATCGCGTTGGCGAACACCGTGTCGGGATAGCGGTCGGTGTAGTCGATCAGCGAGCCGACGGCCTTGATGCCGCGTTCCTTGGCGGCGTCCGCCGTGCCGATGCGCTCGCCGAACAGGATGTCCGCGCCCGCGTCGATCTCGGCAAGCCCCGCCTCGCGCGCCTTCGGCGGATCGAAGAACGTGCCGATGAACGAGACCAGCGTCTTGCACTCCGGGTTCACCTCATGAACGCCGGCGTTGAAGGCGTTGATCAGGAGGTTCACTTCCGGGATCGGAATGGCGCCGACGGAGCCGACCACGTTGGTCTTGGTCATCTTGCCGGCAAGCATGCCCGCCAGATAGGCACCGTCGAAGTTCCAGGTGCCGAAGACGCCGAAATTGTCGCCCGACGCCTCGCCCGAGGAGCCCATCAGGAAGGCCACGTCCGGATAGTCCTTGGCGACCTGGCGCGCCTCGCGCTCCACCGCGTAGGATTCGCCGACGATCAGGTCGACGCCCTTTTCCGCGTATTCGCGCATGGCGCGCGGGTAGTCGGTGCCCGACACGCCCTCGGAGAACTCGTACTCGATGACGCCGTCCTTGGCCGCCGCCAGCAGTGCTTCGTGCAGGCGCGAGTTCCAGGCGTTCTCCACCGGCGAGGCGTGAATGCCCGCCACCTTCAAGGGCGTGTCCGCCAGAACGGCCCGCGTGCCGGAAAGCGTAACCGCAAGGCCCGCGCCAAGAGCCGCGCCGCTCGCAAGAACGCTGCGGCGTGTCATCGATTTCAGGATCGCCATATCCCTGTTAACCCCGGTTGTGCGGCCGTCGTGCGCCCGCTTGTTGTTTCGCGTAAATTTGACCGTCTGCTCAAATTTTTGTCAAGCAGCCGGCCTGCACAATATTGCATCGTGCGGGATTGTTCTCCCGGCGGTTTGCCGCGCCTCTCACGAGGCCGCGATCGGCGCGTAATCCGCGGGATCGACGGTTTGCGGCCGCCCTTCGATGTCGAGCTCCGCAATCCTCGGTTGCGTCCTTGCAATGATCCTGCCACGGCGGATGACCGCGAGCCGGGTCGCCTTCAGCCTCAGCGCCTCCAGCGGATCGCGCGCCTGCAGCAGAACCATGTCGGCGTTGCAGCCGACCTCCAGCCCGTAGCCTTCAAGCCCGAGCGCGCGCGCCGAGTTGACGGTGATCGCGTCGAAGATGCGCTTGCGGTCGGCGATCGAGGTCATCTGCGCCACGTGCACGGCCATGTGCGCGACCTCCAGCATGTCGCCCGAACCCATCGAGTACCAGGGATCCATCACGCAGTCGTGGCCGAAGGCGACGTTGATGCCGGCATCCATCAGCTCGCGCACCCGCGTCATGCCGCGCCGCTTGGGGTAGGTGTCGTGCCGGCCCTGGATGACGATGTTGATGAGCGGGTTCGGGATGGCGTTCAGCCGTGCCTCCGTCATCAGCGGAATGAGCTTGGAGACGTAATAGTTGTCCATGGAGTGCATGGAGGTGAGGTGCGAACCGGAAACGCGGCCCTGAAGCCCGTGGCGCAAGGTTTCCGCCGCCAGCGTCTCCACATGGCGCGACATCGGATCGTCGCTCTCGTCGCAATGCATGTCGACCATCAGCCCGCGTTCGGCCGCGATGCGGCAGAGCGCCTCCACCGAGCGCCGGCCGTCCTCCATCGTGCGCTCGAAATGCGGGATGCCGCCGACCACGTCCACGCCCATGTCGAGCGCGCGGTTGAGCGCGTCCACCGCCGCCGGGCAACGGTAGTAGCCATCCTGCGGAAAAGCGACGAGCTGCAGGTCGATAGTGGGCGCGACCTTCTCGCGGACCTCTAGCAGCGCCTCCACCGTGACAAGGCCGGGATCGGAGACATCGACATGCGAGCGGATCGCCAGCAACCCTTGCGAAACCGCGAGATCGCAATATTTCAGCGCCCTCTCCACCACCGCTTCGCGCGTCAGCGTCGGCCGCAGTTCGCCCCAGAGATCGATGCCCTCGAGAAGCGTGCCGGAAACGTTCATCCGCGGCAGGCCGAGCGACAGCGTCGCGTCCATATGGAAATGCGGGTCCACGAAAGGCGGCGAGACAAGCCGTCCGCCCGCCTCAATGATCTCTCCCGCTTGCCCCTCTATGGCCCGCTCGATAGCGGCGATGCGGCCGTCCTTGACGGCAATATCAACGCCCTCCCGCCCGTCGGGCAGGTTGGCGTTTCGGATGAGAAGGTCGAACATGGCGGGGTTTTCCGGGGACTCGCGGATGGAGAAAGCCTCTCCTTGTCCTCAATCACCGCCGCCAGATCAAGCCTGACAATGTCGCGCTACCGTTTCGGTGGAAAGAACGGGGGAAAGATGCGCCCCCGTTCCCGCCCGTCCGATCGCGGATCGTGCGGCGGGTGCCCGGTCGTCGGGTCGCCTCGCCAGCGTCATTCGCCGCCGCGCGTGGCGGACCGCAGATAATTGATCATGCCGGAAAAGTCCTTGCCCGCGCCGCCGTTTTCCAGGAAGTGGCTGTAGAGTTCCAGCGCGCGCGCGCCCATCGGCGTCGCCTGGCCGGAGGCCTCGGCCGCCTGTTGCGAAAGCCCCAGATCCTTCGCCATCAGCTCGGCCGCGAAGCCGGGCTTGTAATCGTTGTCGGCCGGGCTTTTCGGCCCCACTCCCGGCACCGGGCAGTACGTGTTGACCGACCAGCAGAAACCGGAGGATGTGGAGATCACGTCGAAGGCGGCTTCCGCCGAAAGCCCGATCTTTTCGGCCAGCGCGAAGGCCTCGCAGGCCCCGATCATGGAAATGGCGAGCAGCATGTTGTTGCAGATCTTGGCCGATTGCCCGGCCCCGCCGTCCCCGCAATAGACGAGCTTGCCGCCCATCACGTCGAGGATCACGCTCGCCTTGTCAAAGGCCTCGCGCTGCCCGCCGACCATGAAGGTCAGCGTACCGGCCGCAGCCCCCGCCGTGCCGCCGGATACGGGCGCGTCGAGCGACAGGAGGCCCGCCTTCTCCGCCATCGCATGGGCCGTCCTGGCGCTCGTCACATCGATGGTGGAGCAGTCGATCAGCACCGCGCCGGGCTTCGCCGCCGGCACGATCGTCTCGTAGACCCTGGTGACGATGGCGCCGTTGGGCAGCATGGTGATGACGAAATCGGCCGCAGCGACCGCCTTTGCCGCGTCGTCGGCGACCGCCATTCCCTCCGCCCGGGCCTTCTCCTGCGTCTCGGGCACCGTGTCGAAGGCAACGACCGAATGGCCGGCCTTGACGAGGTTGATGGCCATGGGCAGGCCCATGTTGCCAAGGCCGATGAATGCGATGTCGCTCATTTTTCGTTTCCTCCCAGAGTGGTGGGACGTGTCGGGACGCGGCGATGTCGCGCGCGCTCCTTGCGGCCTGCCGTACGCCTCCCGCCGGCCGGCCCGTCCCTTCAAAGACTGTTCCGATTCCTCGCACCGGACGATTTCACGGAAAACTTAGCCCCTCCGGCCCGCGCCCCGCCAGCCTCCTTTTGGCGAGCCTGGCGCGGGCGCCTGCTCGGGCCTCCGGCTCTGGCCCTTCCCTCGTCATTGCCTGGACCAAGCCGGGCAATCCATCTTCGGCTGCGGCGTGCGCGGGGCGTGCTGGATCACCCAGACAGAGCCGGGCAATGACGGAGGAGGGGCATGAGCGGAAGGGGCCGGACGGCAAGTGCGGCGCTCATTGGCGGATCCCGGCTGGCGAGGGACGCGGCGCCGCGTGTCCCGCACGAGATACAGTTCAGGTTTCCACGCCTGTGCGGTCTGTTTCGCCCGCACATTCGATGTCACCCCCGCTTGCGCGGGGATGACATCGTGTCAGGCCGCGACCTCCCTTTCCCTGCCATGCCGGTTGCCTATGGCTGAAATGCTTTGCCAGCGTTTCTGGCCCCACTTAAATCTCGCGTTCGAAAATGGGAGGACATTTTCCGAGATGACGGACGGCGAAGAGCACGAGCGGCTTCGTGGCGTGGCTGAGACGCTGTCGCCCTTCAGCAGCGCCCTGGGAATTCGCACGGTCAGCTTCGCACGCGACGAGGTCGTGGGCGAAATGCCGGTGGAAGCCTGGCTTGGCAACCGCAACGGTGTGCTGCATGGCGGGGCGCTGATGTCGTTTGCCGACAATCTGTGCGGCACCGCCACGCTTTTGAACCTGCCCGAAGGCCAGGGCACGGTGACGCTCGAAAGCAAGACCAACTTCCTGCGCCCCATCCGCATCGGCGATACAGCACGCGGCGTCGCCACGCCCTACCATCGCGGCCGCAAGACGATGATCTGGGAGGTCAGGATCTTCCGCGGCGACGGCAAGCTCGCCGCCGTCGTGTCGCAGACGCAGCTCGTGCTGGAATGGCAGGAGGGAGGCGAGGGCGCCGACGGCGCGCAGGAAACGCATGGCGTTCAGGAATGACGCTGACACCGAATACGACCCGGGAGGAAAAGAAGAAGATGTGGACGGTTGAAACCCTGCGCGCGGCGGCCGGATTGCCGGTAATCGGCGCTCCGATGTTCCTGACCTCCGGCGTCGATCTGGTGGTCGAGCAATGCAAGGCCGGCGTCATCGGCACGTTTCCGGCGCTGAACGCCCGGCCCCAGCCCGAACTCGACCGCTGGCTCTGCGCGATCGAGGCCCGGCTCGCCGCCTTCGAGGCGGAGACCGGCCGCAAGGCGGCGCCCTACGGCGTCAACCTGATCGTGCATGAATCCAATCCGCGTCTTGACGAGGATCTGGAAGTGATCGCCGCTCACAAGGTGCCGCTGGTCATCACCTCGCTTTCCCAGCCCGGCACCGTGGTCGAGCGCGTCCACGGCTACGGCGGGCTCGTCTTTCACGACGTGATCAACATGCGCCACGCCCGCAAGGCGGCCGGCGCCGGGGTCGACGGACTGATTCTGGTTGCCGCCGGCGCGGGTGGCCATGCCGGCCGGATGTCGCCTTTCGCGCTCGCCGGCGAGGCGCGCCGCTTCTTCGACGGCGCGCTGATTCTCTCCGGTGCCATCGCCGATGGTCGGGCGATCGTGGCGGCGGAGGCGCTCGGCTGCGACTTCGCCTATATCGGCACGCTGTTCCTGACGGCGGCGGAATCGATGGCGATCGATGCGCACAAGGAGATGGCGGTCGCCTCCACGGCTGCCGACATCATCTATTCGCCGATGTTCACCGGCACCCACGGCAACTATCTGGCGGGCTCCATCGCGGCCGCCGGCATCGATCCGGCCGAGGCCGCGTCGGCCGAACCCCGCCGCATGGATTTCGCCGCAGGCGCGTCCAAGCCGAAGGCGTGGAAGGAGATCTTTGGCGCCGGGCAGGGCGTGGGCTCCATCGATGCGATCGAGCCGGTCGCCACCATCGTCGCGCGCCTTGCCACGGAGCGCGATGCCGCCCGCAAGCGGATCTGCGGGGCGTAAGGCCCCAAGCCTTTCTCCCGCTCCGTTCTCTGCGCCGTCATCACCCGGCACCCGCTTTCGCGGGCAAAGGCTCCGTCCGGGTGATCCGGAGCCGCGGGAATTTCGGGTGCGGCCCAACCACGTCCAGCACGGACATCCTAGCCGCTCGTCCGTCCATAAAGCGTGGCTGCGAAATAGCGCGCGACGTCTGCCAGTTCGCGGGCGAGCGCCTCCAGTTCCGCCTCCGACATCTGATCCCGGATGGTGATGCCGCTGATGCCGAGCCGGGCGTTGCCGCGCTCGTCCAGAACGGCGGCGGCGACGATGTCGACGCCCTGGAACAGGTTCCCGCGATCGAACGCAAAGCCCGTCTCGCGGGCCTTGTCGACGTCGCGCGCATAGTCCTCGAAGCTTGGCGGGTTCTGCCAGCGCAGTTCGGCGAAGCGGCGCTTCAGGTCCGCCCGGGGCAGCCCGCGCGAGGCGGCGACGCAGCGCCCGATCGCGCCGATGAGGGCCGGCAGGCGCGAGCCGAGCTGCATGTCCACGCGCACCACCGTGCCCTTCACCTCCCGGTCGACCAGCACGATCCTGTCGCCCGGCGTTACTTTCCACAGCCCGATCAGCGCCTTGTGCGTCTCCGCCAGTTCCGAAAGGCGCGGTTGCAGCAGGTCCACCTGGTTGGTGCCCAGAAGCGGCACGGAGAATTCCAGAAGCCCGACGCCCGGCCGGTATTCCTTGGTTTCGGGGTCAAAGGCGACGAGCCCTTCCTTGGCCAGCGTGCGCGCGATGTTGAAGGTGGTGGAAACGTTGATTTCCGTTTCGCGGGCGATGCGGGCAACGCCCGCCGGCCCGTGCGCATGCGTCAGGAAACGCAGGATCGCCACCGCGTTCTCCACCGCGCCGACATATTTCGTTGCCCCCTGGCCGGTCTCTCCCTCGGGCGCGGCCTCGCCCTCTTCGCTGTTCTTTCTTCGCATTTCCAGCCTCGTTTCGGGCCTGATGCCGGCCCGGGGATCGGCCCTGCTCGGCCGATTTCAATGGTTTACGTGATCCGCGAAACCGCATCGCAACGCAACAGGGCGCAACGGGACGCCGCGGATTTTGATGCGGTGCAATATAGCTTTCTCTTTGCAGAATACCATTCTTGATGTAGAAAACGCTCTAGGCATAAAGCCTAACTCTCTGGGAGGAGAAAAAATGAAAAAAGCGAGATTTGCCTCGGCCGTCGCCGCGGCAACGCTGTGCATCGCCGTCGCGGGAAGCGCCATCGGCAGCGCCCATGCCGAGGATCTGAAGATCGGCGCGCTGTTCCCCCTGTCGGGCCCCAATTCCGCCTATGGCGACATCTTCGCCTCCGGCGCCAATCTCGCCGCCCAGCACGTCAACGCGGACAACATGCTCGGCGGGCGGCTGACGATCGAATACGAGGACAGCCAGGCCCTGCCGCAGCCGGCCGTCGTGGGCATGACCAAGCTCATCGAAGTGTCGCAGGTGCCATACGTGCTGTCGGCCTTCACCGGCGTTTCCAAGGCGATCTCGACGCTTGCCCAGCGCAGCGAGACGGTGGCCGTCAACGGCGGCGGCGTCGGCCCGGACCTTGCCAAGCTCGGCCCCTATTTCTGGAACGTCATTCCGCTGGCGAACCTCGAAGTGCGCGCCATGGTGCCGTATCTGGCCGACCAGGGGCTGAAGAAGGTTGCGCTGGTCTATGTCGACGATCCGCTCGGCCAGTCGATCCTGGACGAACTGAAGGCGACGCTGCCGGACGTGGGCGGCGAACTGGTCGACGCCATGTCGGTGCCCACCAACACGCAGAACTTCTCCGGCATCGCCGCCAAGGTGCGCTCGGCCGGCGCGGACGTGGTCTACATCGCCTCCTACGGCGCCCAGCAGGTGCAGATCGCCAAGCAGTTGCGCGACAACGGCGTGGAAGCGCAGTTCGCCTCCTATTCGGGCTTCTCCGTGCCCGAGGCGATGAAGCTGCCGGAGGCCGACGGCCTGCTCTTCACCACGCAGGCGGTCGACTACACCTCCTCCGATCCCGTCACCAAGCGCTTCGTCACCGACTACGAGGCCTCCCACCACCGCATGCCCTCGGCCTATGTGGCCAACTACTACAATGCGGTCCGTCTCTTCGCGCTGCTCGCCCACGCGCTGGAGGAAAAGGGCGAGCCCGTCACCGGTGCCAATCTTCTGGCCCAGCGCAAGGCGACGAAGTCGTTCGATCTCGTCGGCGGAACCGTGTCCTTCCAGGACAACGGCACCCTGCTTGCGCCGATCCAGGTGAACCGGGTCGAAAAGGGCGCACCCGTCGCCCTGACCACCGTCAGCATCCAGTAAAGACGGCACCCGCTCCATGCTCTGGCTCCAGCTCACCTTCACGGGGCTGCAGGTCGGCGCGCTCTATGCGCTGACCGCGGCCGGGTTCTCGCTGATCTTCGGCGCGACCCGCGTGTTCCACTTCGCCCACGGCGCAGCCTTCGTGCTGGCGGCCTATGTCTTCTACTGGGCCGAGACCTCGGGCCTCGGCATGGTGGCGGGCATCGTGCTCGCAGCCCTCGCCGCCATGGCCTTCGGCGTGGCGATGGACCGGCTCGTCTACGCGCCGATCCAGCGTCACGAGGGCTCCTTCTTCACCGTCTTCGTCGCCTCCTTCGGCATCGGCATCGCGGTGCAGAACGTGCTGGGCATGGTGTTCGGCCGTTCCTTCGTCACCATCTCCACCGGGCTCAGCCGCTCGGTGAAGCTGATGGACGGGGTCTACGTCTCGCCGCTCGCCTGGATCGCGGTCGCCTGTGCGGGGCTGTTCTTCGTGGCGCTGCTTCTCTTCCTCAACCGCACCCATGTGGGCATGGCGCTGCGCGCGCTGGCGGATTCGCCGGAGCTGATCCGCGCCTACGGGCTCGATCCGCGACGGCTCTCCTCCATCGCCTTCGCGCTCGGTTCGCTGCTGGTGGTGCCCAGCGCGGTCATCACCGCACTCGGCTCCGGCCTCAACCCGACGCTCGGCCACCACGTCATGCTGATCTCGCTCGCGGCCACCATCGTCGGCGGCATCGGGTCCATCGGCGGCGCGCTGGTGGCGGGCTTCATTCTGGGCCTTGCCGAAAACCTCGCGCTCGTCGTCTTCGAGAGCCAGTGGACCGAGGCGGTGACCTTCGCGATCCTCTTCCTCGTCATCCTCCTTCGTCCCGCCGGTCTCTTCGGCCGCCACGCGACACGCTGAGGAGACCCATCATGCAAGCCTATCTGCTCAATCTCGGCGTACTGATCTCGATCTACTCGATCCTGGCGATCACGCTGAACTTCATCATGGGCTACGCCGGCATCTTCTCGCTGGCGCATGCGGTGTTCTTCGGCGTCGGCGCCTATACCGGCGCGCTGGTGGCGATGAGCCTCTCCGCCTCCATCTTCGTCACTGTGCCCATCGCCATGGTCGTGGCCGGCGTTCTGTCGCTGGCGCTCGCCCTGCCGGCGCTCAGGGTGCGCGGCGAATATTTCGTCGCCGCCTCGCTGGGCCTGCAGGTGCTGGCCGTCACCGTCTTTTCGGAATGGAAGTCGGTCACTGGCGGCATCGGCGGGCTCATCGGCATCCCGCCCGTCGATCTTGTCGGCTACCAGATCTACCGTCCGGCCGCCTTCTTCCCGCTGTCGCTCGCCGTCCTCGTCCTGGTGCTGGTGGCGACGCGGCTTCTGGTCCATTCCAGCTTCGGCCGCTCTCTCACCGCCATCCGCGACAGCGAGAGTGCTGCGGAAAGCTTCGGCAAGAATGTGCCGCTCATCAAGACGATCTCGGTCGTCATCTCCGCAGCGCTGGCGGCCATCGCCGGCGTGCTCTACGCCCATTATCTCGCCTTCATCAACGTGGAGAGCTTCACGCTCGACACCTCGGTGCTGGTCATGGCGATGGTGATCATCGGCGGCACGGGCACGGCGGCGGGCCCCGTCGTGGGGGCCGCGCTTCTTCTTCTGCTGCCGGGCCTGCTCTCCTACATGAGCTTCCTGCCCCAGACCCAGATCGGCGCCATCCAGCAGATCATCTACGGCCTCGGCATGGCCGTTCTCATGATCTTCCGCCCCGGCGGTCTGGTCGGACGATCGAAGGCGAAGGCGCGCACGCGGCCAAAGGACCCCGACACGGAAGCGCAGGCTCCCGCGTCCAGACCGGCGGAGGCCGCCCGATGACCGCATCCGCCGCCACAAACGCTGCCGCCCGGCCCGTCGAGGCGCCCGAGGTCCTTCTGGAAATCCGCAACCTGGAGAAGCACTTCGGCGGGGTCCACGCGGTTTCCAACGTCTCCATGGACCTGCGCGCGGGCATCGTCACCACGCTCGTCGGCCCCAATGGCGCCGGCAAGACGACGCTCTTCAACCTGATCACCGGCCATCTGGTGCGCTCGGGCGGTTCGCTTCGCTGGCTTGGCCGCGACATCGCCGGCATGAAGCCCTATCGCATCGCCCGTCTCGGCATCGCCCGCACCTTCCAGGACCTGCGCCTCTTCAACGACATGACGGTTGAGGAAAACATCCTCACCGTCATGGAGCCCGGCGCCCTGCCGTTCTCGCTCTCCGGCCCGTCGGCCCGGGAAAAGCGGGCGAAGGTGGAGCACGTGATGGAGCGCACCGACCTCATCGACAAGGCGCATGTGCGCGCCATCGATCTCGCCTATGCGGAACGCAAGTTCCTGTCGCTGGCGCGCATCATGGCGGCCGATGCCCGGCTGTGGCTGCTCGACGAGCCGGCCTCCGGTCTCGATCCCAACAGCTACGAGACCTTCCTGCGGCTCCTGCGCGAGGAGGTCGCCGCCGGCGTCACCGTCTGCATCATCGAGCACAATCTCGACATCGTCGTCGGCATCTCCGACCGCATCGCCTTCCTCGACCGCGGCCGCCTGCTCGCAGACGGCGAGCCCAAGAGCGTTCTGGAGAACCCGGAACTGACGGCCATCTACTTCGGAGACCGGGCATGAGCGCGCAACAAGACCAACGCCGCGGCGGGGCGCCCATCCTGGAGGCGCCCATTTTAGAGGCGCGGGGCCTCACCACCGGCTATGGCGGCGCGCTGGTGCTGGAGGATCTCGATATCACGCTCCACGAGGGCGAGGTGCTCTGCCTCATCGGCCACAACGGGGCGGGCAAGTCCACCCTGATGAAGACGCTGTTCGGTCTCCACCCGGCCGAGGCCGGCGAGATCCGCCTGCGCGGAGAGCCGGTGACCGGCGCCGATCCCAAGTCGCTGTCGAAGGCCGGCATCGCCATGGTGCCGGAAGGGCGCGGCATCTTCCCCAGCCTCACCGTCAACGAGATCTTCGAGATGGGCATGTGGGCGGTCGGCGTGCCCGAGGACGAGCGTGCCGAGCGGCGCGACTGGGTCTTCTCCATCCTGCCGGTCATCGCCGAATTCCGTCACCGCCGGGCAGGCACCCTGTCGGGCGGCCAGGCGCAGATGGTCTCCATCGGCCGGGCGCTTCTGGGGCGGCCGCGCATCCTGCTGCTTGATGAGCCTTCCATCGGGCTGGCGCCGAAACTCTTTCAGGATCTGCTCGCCCCCATCCGCGAGCTCCAGCAGCGCGAGGGGCTCTCCATCCTGCTGGTCGAGCAGAACGTGCGCGAGGCGCTGAAGATCTCCGACCGTGTGGAGGTGATGAAGTCCGGCCGGATGATCTGGAAGGGCCTGCCGGAAGACCTCGCCGACAATTCCAAGCTGATGGCGCTCTACTGATGAAACACAGACTGGATGATCTTCTGGCGGCCGCGCGCGGCCGCGCCGGTTCGCTCCTCGTCACCGAGGAGGGGGGCACGCTTGATGCCGCCGCCTTCGATGCGCTCGTCGCGCGCGCGGAGGGCTGGCTTCAGGCACAGGGGCTCTGCACGGGCGACTGCATCGCCCTGTGGCTCGTCAACCGGCCGGAATGGCTGGCCTTCCTGTTTGCCTGCGCCCGGCGCGGCGTGGCGATCGCGGCGGTCAATACCCGTTATCGCACCAGCGAGCTGGAGCACATCCTGAAATCCTCCGGCGCGCGCATGCTGCTTCTCGCACCCCGCACCGGCAAGATCGATTTCCTGTCGATCCTGTCGGGGCTTGAGGACGCGGACCTGCCGGATCTCGCCACCATCGCGCTCTTCGACGCCTCCGATGCGCTGCCGGACATCCTGATCGGCCGTCCCGTGGTCGCCGTCGAACTGGATGGTATTTTGCCGGCTAATGAAAAGGTCGGCGAGCCGGACGCCGTCAGCGATGCGGCCACCGAACCGGACCGGCCGCTGATCTTCTTCACCACGTCGGGCACCACCAGCGCGCCCAAGCTGGTCACGCATTCCGAGCATACTCTGGCGCTTCATGCGCTGCGCTCGGCGAAAAGCTACGGATTCGATGCGCCGGGTGCTGCCTATCTCGCGGCCATGCCCTTTTGCGGCGTCTTCGGCCTTAACGCCACGCTGGCGGCGATGGCCGGTGCCGCGCCGCTGCATCTTGTCACCATGTTCGATGCCGCGGCCGATGCCCCGCGCATCCGGGCGCATGGTCTTACCCACATGGTCGGCTCCGACGAGATGTACCGCCGGCTGCTGGAGGTCGATCCCGGCTGTCTCGATCGCGCGCGCTGCTGCGGCTTTGCCGCCTTCACGCCGGGCGTCGGCGAGATCCTGCTGGAGGCGGCGCGCCGCGGCGTGCCGTTGCGCGGGCTCTACGGATCCTCGGAGGTTTGCGCGATCTTCGCCGTTCAGGATGGCGATGCGGTGCCCGAGGAACGGGTGAAGGGCGGCGGCCGGCCCGCCTCGCACGATGCGCAGGTGCGCGTGCGCGAGGTGGAAAGCGGCAAGCTTCTGCCGCCGGGCGAGGTGGGCGAGCTGGAGGTTCGCGCGCCCACCAATTTCCTCGGCTATTTCCGCAACCCGAAGGCGACGGAAAAGGCCATCGATGCGGAGGGGTTCTTCCGCACTGGCGACATGGGCTACCTGCGCGACGACGGCAGCTTCGTCTATCTGGCGCGCATGGGCGACGCCATCCGCCTGTCCGGCTTTCTCACCGATCCCGCCGAAATAGAGGAGGTGCTGCGCGCCGCCCCCGGCGTCAGCGATGCGCAGGTGGTCGCGGTCGTGGAGGGCGGGCAGAGCCGGCCCGTCGCCTTCGCCATCACGCCCGATCCGGCCAATTTCGACGCCGACGCGGTCATCGCCGACGCGCGCGGCAAGCTCGCCGCCTACAAGGTGCCGATCCGCGTCTGGCCGCTTGAGACCTACCCCACCACCGACAGCGCCAACGGGCTGAAGATCAAGCGCGCCACGCTGCGCGCCATGGCCGAAGAGCGCCTGAAGGAGGAAAACCGATGACCACAAATACGTCCTCCGGCTCCGAGACTTCCGGCCCCACGACCATTGGACCGGGCCACCGCGCCATGCATTTCGAGGACTTCGTGGAAGGTCAGGTCTTCGAGACGGGCGGTCGCACGATCACCGAGACCGACCTCACCATGTTCTCGATGCTGACCGGCGACTGGAACGCCATCCATTCCGATGCCGATTTCGCCCGCACCACCCGCTACGGCGAACGGCTCGTGCACGGCAGCTTCGGCATTGGCCTGGCGATCGGGCTGATGCACGGGCTCGGCATCTTCGAAGGCTCGGCCGTTGCCATGCTCGGCATTTCCGACTGGCGTTTCGAAAAGCCGATCCTGATCGGCACGACGCTGCGCCTGCGCCTCACCATCCTCGACAAGGAGCTGCGCGGCACCGGCCGCACCGGACCAAGCCGCACGGGCCGCATCGGCCGGCGTTTCGATCTCATCGACAGCGACGGCGCCTGCGTGCAGAGCGGCCGCAGCGATGTCCTTGTCACCACCCGCGCCGGGCTTTCCGCCTGATGTCCGCCTTACCCGGAGACCCCATGACAGACCGACGTCCATCCGCCCAAGAGGCAGGCCCGCAGCAGACCTTCGAGGCCTATCTGGCCGAAGGCCGCTTCATGATCCAGCGCTCCCGCGCGACCGGCGAACATGTCTTCTATCCCAAGGTCATGGCGCCGTCGGGCGCGGTCGATCTGGAATGGGTGGAGGCCAAGGGCACCGGCACCGTCTACGCCATCACCGTCAACCGCAAGCGCGAGGGCTCCTACAACGTCGCGCTCGTTGATCTCGACGAAGGCGTGCGGATGATGACGACCATCTCCGGCGTGGAAAGCGTTGCAATCGGCACCCGCGTGAAGGCCCGCATCGAGACGGGGGAGGCCCCGCGCGTCGTCTTCGAACCCATGAATGAGACCGCACCCCGTGTCGCAAACGAAGAGGCCCACGCATGACCAGTTCCCTTCGCGGCAAAACGGCCATCGTCGGCATGGGCACGGCGGGCGTTGGCGAGGCGCCGGGTTTTTCCGCCATGGAGCTTCTCGGCCTTTCCGTGCGCGCGGCACTCGACGATGCCGGCATGGAGCTTTCCGACATCGACGCGGTCTTCGCCGCAACCTCCAGCCATGCCTTCGCCTCCATGAGCGTGGTCGAGTATCTGGGCCTGAAGCCGAAATACTTCGACAGCACCAATATCGGCGGCTCCAGCTTCGAGATGCACCTGCTGCAGGCGTCGCTCGCGCTCGAAGCCGGCCTCTGCGATGCGGCGCTCATCTGCTACGGCTCCAACCAGCGCACCGCCGGCGGCCGGCTCGTCTCCATGTCGGAGCCGCAATGGCACGAGACGCCCTATAACCCCCGCCACCCCATCACCGCCTATGCGCTCGCCACCAGCCGGCACATGCACGAATACGGCACGCGGCGCGAGGATCTGGCCGACGTGGCGGTCGCCGCGCGCGGCTGGGCGAACCTCAATCCGGGCGCCTTCGCCCGCGGTCCGCTGACGCGCGAGGACGTGCTTTCCCGGCGCATGGTGAGCGACCCGCTCACCGCCGGCGACTGCTGCCTCGTCACCGATGGCGCGGCGGCCTGCATTCTCGTGCGCGCCGATCGCGCGAAGGATTTCCCCAAAGCCCCGGTCTATTTCCTGGGCGCCGCGGGCGCCAACTGGCACCGCTCCATCCAGGCCATGCCGGACCTCACCGTCACGGCGGCCAGCGAAAGCGGCCCGCGCGCCTTCGAAATGGCGGAAGTCAGCCACGGCGATGTCGATCTGGTGATGCTCTACGACGCCTTCACCATCAACACGATCCTGTTTCTGGAAGACCTCGGCTTCTGCCCGAAGGGCGAGGGCGGGCGCTTCGTGCGGGACGGGCGCATCGCGCCGGGCGGCGCGCTTGCCGTCAACACCAACGGCGGCGGCCTCTCCTGCGTCCATCCCGGCATGTACGGCATGTTCCTGATCGCCGAGGGCGTCGCCCAGATCCGCCGCGAGGCCGGCGAACGCCAGCTGGATCGGGCCGACATCGCGCTGCTGCACGGCAACGGCGGCACGCTGTCGAGCCAGGTCACGGCCTTCCTCGGATCGGAGGCCGCCCTTTGAACGCCGAGCTTCGAACCCCTTATGACTTTTCGGGCCTCGGCGCCATGCTGACCCCCCGTTCGGTCGCCATCGTCGGCGCGTCCGGCGATCCCACCCGCATCGGCGGCCGCCCCATCGCGGCCATGCTCAAGGCCGGCTTCAAGGGCACGATCCTGCCGGTCAACCCGACGCGCGACGAGGTGCAGGGGCTCGCCTGCTACGCAACCGTCGACGATCTACCCGAAGCGCCCGAGGCCGGCATCGTCGCGGTTGCGGCGAAACATGCGCCCGAGGTGGTCGATGCGTTGGGCCGCAAGGGCTGCCGCTCGGTGACGCTGTTCTCCGCCGGCTTTGCCGAGACGGGCGCGGACGGCGAGCGCGCGCAAGAAGATCTGCTCGCCATCGCCAGGCGCCACGGCATGCGGGTGCTGGGTCCCAACACGCTTGGCGTCTACAATGTCGAGATCGGCTATTACGGCACCTTCTCCTCCTCGCTGGAACTGGCCTTTCCGCTGTCCGGCCCCATCGGCATCGCCAGCCAGTCGGGAGCCTATGGTGCGCATCTGGCCGCGATGGCGCGCCTTCGCGGGCTCGGCGCCTCGGTGCTGATCACCACCGGCAACGAGGCCGACGTGACGGTCGCCGATGCCATCGGCTGGATGGCCGGCGCGGACGAGGTGGAGGTGATCCTCGCCTATCAGGAGGGCTTCCGCGACGGGCCGAAGCTGCTCGCAGCCCTTGATGCGGCGCGCGCGGCGAAAAAACCGGTCTTCATGCTGAAATCCGGCCGCTCCAGCCTCGGCGCCTCGGCCGCCGCCTCTCACACCGCTTCGCTCACCGGCGACGATGCGGTCGCCGAAGCCGTGCTCGCCGAACACGGCGTCATCCGGGTGCGCGACACCGAGCAGATGCTCGATTTCGCCTATGCCGCGCGCCCGCGCATCTATCCCGCCAGCAATTCGCTCGGCATCATCACCGTTTCCGGCGGCGCCGGCATCGTGGCGACCGACGAGGCGGCCGAACAGGGCCTGCCGATGCCGCTCATGCCTGAAGCGGCGCAAGCCAAGCTCCTCGACCTGCTGCCCTACGGCGCACCGGCGAACCCGCTCGACTGCACCGCCCAGGCGCTCAACGACCTGAGCCTGTTTGAAGCCTTCACCCGTTCCGCGCTGGCCGATGGCGGCTATCGCTCGATCCTGTGTTTCCTCACCTATGTCGCCGGCGGCGCGAGCCTCGCCCCGCGCCTCATCAAGACGCTGGAACGGCTTCGCGCGGAATTCCCCGACCGTCTGCTGGCGCTGTGCATCATCGCCGACGACGAGAAGGTCGCGGCCTACGAGAGGGCCGGCTGCCTGGTCTTTACCGATCCCTCGCGCGCGGTGCGCGCCATCGCCGCCATGGGCCGGGTCGGCGCGGCGTTTACGGCGCCGGAAGCATCGCGGCCCGCGCTTCCGTCCGTGGCGCTGCCGCAAACCGCGCCCGATGAACATCAGGCCAAGGCGCTGCTTGGCGGGGCCGGCATTCAGGCCGCGCCCGAACGCATCGTCCGCAGCGCGGATGAGGCCGCCCGGGCCGCCGCGGACCTCGGCTTTCCGGTGGTGATGAAGATCGTCTCGCCCGATATCGTCCACAAGTCCGATATCGGCGGCGTGAAGCTCGCCATCGCGGACGAGATCGAGGCCCGCGCCGCCTACGGCGATATCCTCGCCAGCGTCGCCGCGTCCGCGCCCGGCGCTCACATTTCCGGCGTCCTCGTCGCCCGCCAGCTGTCCGGCGGCGTGGAATGCCTGATGGGCATCAGCCGCGATCCGGTCTTCGGTCCGGTCGCCGTCTTCGGCCTCGGCGGCATCTTCGTGGAGATCCTCAACGACGTCGCCATCCGCACCTGCCCGTTCGATCATGAGGCGGCTAAGGAAACGATCGGCTCGATCAAGGGAGCTTCGATCCTGAAGGGCGCGCGCGGCCGGCCCGCCGCCGATATCGATGCGCTGGCCGACATGCTTTCCCGGCTCTCGGCGTTTGCCGCCGCCGCCGGTCCGCGGCTCGTCTCCATCGATCTCAACCCCGTCCTGGCATTGCCCGATGGCGCCTTTGCGCTCGATGCCGTCATCGAACTCGACGAGGAGGCGCGCGCATGATCGATTACGATCACCTGATGGCCTATCCGATCCCGGACGTGCGCCAGAGCTACGGCCCCCGCGAGGCCGCCTTCTACGCGCTCTCCATCGGCGTCGGCCATGACCCGATGGACGAGGCCGATCTCGCCTTCGTCGGCGCCGGTCAGATCATCCCCTTTCCCACCATGCCGCTGGTGCTCGGCCATCCGGGCTTCTGGCTGGCCCGGCCCGATACGGGGGTGGATGCCGTCCGTCTCGTTCACGGCGAACAGTGGATTTCGCTCCACCATCCGCTGCCGGCGCAAGGCACCGTCATCGGCCGCACGCGGGTGACGGGGCTTGTCGACAAGGGCGAGGGGCGCGGCGCGCTGCTCTATTCGGAAAAGCAGCTTATCAATGCCGAAACCGGGCTCCTCTACGCCACCACCGGCAGCACCACCTTCCTGCGCGGCGATGGCGGCTTCGGCGGCCCCGAAGGTCCGGTAAAGCCGGCGCACACGCTGCCCAAAACCGCGCCCGACATGGCCCACGAGACCGCGACACGCCCCGAACAGGCGCTCTGGTATCGCTGGAACGGCGACGACAACCCGCTTCATCTCGATCCGGCGGTGGCCGCCAAAGCGGGTTTCGAACGACCGATCCTGCATGGGCTCTGCACGCTCGGCATCGCCGCGCACGGCCTGGTGGCGCGCCTGTGTGACGGCGATCCGGCGCGCCTCAAGGGCCTTCAGGCCCGCTTTACCGCAACGGTTTCCCCCGGCGAGCGGCTCCGCACCGAGATCTGGCGCGACGGCTCCTTCCGCACGCTGGCGGTGGAGCGCGACGTCGTCGTGATCGGCAACGGTCTGGCACGGGTCGAATGAGGGGAGGGCTCATGGATACGGCAAGGGCGAACCCCCTCACCCGGGCCTGCGGCCCGACCTCTCCTCATGGGAGAGGTGATTTGCCGGCGTTTTGTCGGGTCGCATGAAGGAACGTTTCCGGGAGAACCGGAAAATCTCGTCAGGTCAAATCTCGTCAGGCCAAATCTCGTTAGGGAGCACGACATGAACCAGGTGGCGATGATCGAGGAGGAGCGGTTCGAGGCGCTGCGTCTCATCGTCGAGAGTGCGGCGGGCATCGCCCCGCGCACAGGCGATCTTAAGGCGGTGCGCGCCTTGCGTTTCGCGCGTCCCGGCATCGACCGCGCCCGCTGGCGCGAGATGGCGGATATGGGCTGGTTCGGCCTGCGCCGGCCGGAGATGGAAGGCGGCGCGGGTCTCGGCATGACGGAAGCCGCGGCTCTGGCTACGGAACTGGGCGCTTCGCTGCGTCCCGAACCGCTGACCGAGATGCAGCTCGCGCTCGACCTTCTGGCCGGCACGCCGACGGGACTGCCGGCCGACGCCGTCATCCTGCCGGCCTGGATGGACGCGCCCGACGCGCTGGAGCCCGCTCCCGGCGTTACCGAAACCGGAGGCCGCATTTCCGGTGAGCGTCGCTTCGTGGCCCTTGCCTCCGCCGCCGATGCGTTCGTGATCGTCGCCACCGAGGGCGCGTGGCTGGTCGCCGCCGACGCGGAAGGCCTCTCGTTCGATGCCGAAGACACGCTCGACGGTGGCCACACGGCGCGGCTCACCCTGAAGAATGTCGCCGCCACCCGTCTGCCCGCGCCGGACCCCCGCGCCTTCGAGGCGGCGACGCTTGCCACCGCGGCAGCCCTGCTCGGGGTGATGGAACGCGCCTTCGCCATCACGCTCGATTATCTCAAGACGCGCGTCCAGTTCGGCCAGCCGATCGGCAATTTCCAGGTGCTTCAGCACCGCGCCGTCGATCTGGAAATCGAGACCGGCATCACCCGGGCCGTTCTGCGCGATGCCGCCGCCGCCTTTGACGCGGGCGAGGACTGCCGCCGCATCGTCTCGCGCGCCAAGGCGCGTGCCTCGGACGCCGCGATGCTGATCACCCGTCAGGCGGTGCAGATGCACGGCGCCATCGGCTACACGGAGGAGGCCGATATCGGGCTCTTCCTGCGCCGCGCCATGGTGCTCGCCCCCCGCTTCGGCACCGCCCACGTCCACCGTCGCCGCTACCATTCCCTTTCGGAGGGCCGCCCGTGAGCCTCAGTTCCACAAACCGGGACGGTGTCCTGATCATCACCCTGGACGAGCCGGAGCGGCGCAATCCGCTCGGCCATCCGGTGCGCAAGGCGCTGGTGTCGATGCTGTCAACGGCGGAGGCGGACGGCGCCGTCGGCGCCGTCGTGCTGACCGGGGCCGGCGGGCACTTTTCCGCCGGCGGCGATATCCGCGACCAGAAGAGCGTTGAAACCGTCATCGGCGCGCGCGACCGCTTCCTCGTCATCAAGGAGCTGATCGGCCGCATGGTGCGCTTCCCGAAGCCGCTCGTCAGCGCGGTGGAAGGTTGGGCGGCCGGCGGCGGACTGTCGCTGGCGATCGCCTGCGAAACCGTGGTCGCGGCCGATACGGCGCGTTTCGCCGCCAGCTTCGGCGCCATCGGTCTCGTTCCCGATCTCGGCATTCTGGCGACGCTTTCCGCCCGCGTCGGGCAGGGGCGGGCGCAGCGCATCCTGCTCGATGCCGCCCGTCTCGATGCGGCCGAGGCCCACCGGCTCGGTATCGTCGATCACCTGACGGGCGAAGGCGAAGCTCTTGACCGGGCGATGGAAATCGCGCGCGAGGCGATGCGGGCAGCCCCGCTGCCGCGCGCGCTCATCAAGGACTATTTCGCCGCCGAGGTCGACCGCGCACTCGATTTCGAACGCCAGGTGCAGCCCTTCCTGATGCTGAGCGCCGATGCCAAAGAAGGCCGCGAAGCCTTCTTCGAAAAGCGCGCGCCCGTTTTCCAGGGGAAATGACATGACGCAAGCAACGCACTCGCCAGCCCCCTTCGAGGATCTGAACCCGCTTTCGGACGACGTCTTCCGCAAGACCGTGCGCGACTGGATTTCGGCCAATTATCCGCCGGAGCTGCGCAGCCCGGTGAAGCGTCTTCATGCCGACGAAGCCATGCCCTGGTATCGCATTCTGGCAGCTCAGGGCTGGCTCGCTCCGGGCTGGCCGCGCGAACATGGCGGCATGGGTCTTTCGCCGGCAAAGCTTCTCATCATGATGGAGGAAATGGAGCGCTACGGCTGCGCCCGGCTGCCCGATACCGGGCTCACCATGGTCGGCCCGCTGCTGATCGCCCACGGCACGGACGCCCAGCGCGCCTACCACCTGCCGAAGATCCTGTCGGGCGAATGCCTGTGGTGTCAGGGCTATTCGGAGCCCAATGCCGGATCCGATCTGGCGGCGCTGCGCACCCGTGCGGTGCGCGAGGGCGAGGAATGGGTGATCGACGGCCAGAAGATCTGGACGACGCTCGGCATGGACGCGCAATGGATCTTCGTGCTGGCCCGCACCGATCCGGAAGGCCCGAAGCAGCGCGGCATCTCTTTCTTCCTGGTGCCGATGAACACGCCCGGCGTTACCGTGCGCCCCATCGTCAACATCGACCGGCACGACGAATTCGCGGAAGTCTTCTTCGACGGCGTGCGCGTTCCCGCCGATGCAATCGTCGGTGAGGTCAATGCCGGCTGGACCATCGCCAAGAACCTGCTCGGCTTCGAGCGGCTGTTTCTGGGCTCGCCCAAGCAGGCGGAAGGCGCGCTCGATCATCTGGAGCGGCTTGCCGCGCATTTGGGGCGCAGCACTGAGATGGCCGAAGCGCTGTCGGGCCTGAAGATGGAGCTGGAGGACCACAAGGCCTTCTACACCACCTTCGCCGATCAGGTGCGGCGCGGAGAAAAGCTCGGGCCCGATGTGTCGATGCTGAAGATCAACCAGTCGACGCTCTACCAGAAGATCACCGACCGCATTCTCGATCTGGCGGGCGAGCTTGGCGCCTATGCCGGCGCTCTGCCGAATGAGGCGACGCTCTATCCGGGCTCGGTGTTCCTGCAGGCGCGGCCCAGCTCGATCTACGGCGGCTCGTCGGAAATCCAGCGCAACATCGTCGCCAAGCAGGTGCTTGGCCTCGGCCGCTAGACAAGAACAACGCACAACAAGAACGCATAAGAGGAGATATGCATGCCCATCGATCTCGGACTTGAAGGCAAGGTCGCCATCGTCACCGGTGCCGGCGGCGGCATCGGCCGCGGCATCGCGCTGGAACTCGCGAAAGCGGGCGCGAAGGTCGTCATCAACGATATCGGCGTCTCGCTCGGCGGCACCGGCGAGCGGTCCTCGGCCCCGGCGGAAGAGACGAAGTCCATGATCGAGGCGCTGGGCGGCGAGGCGGTCATCAGTTCCGAAAGCGTGTCGGAATGGGCGGCGGCCAGGCGCACGGTGGAAATCGCCATGGACGCCTTCGGCCGCGTCGATGCGCTCGTCAACAATGCCGGCATCCTGCGCGACGTGATCTTCCACAAGATGGACCCGTCCGACTGGGAGGCCGTCATCGGCGTCCATCTGAACGGCAGCTTCTACATGAGCCGGGCTGTGGCCGAGGTGTTCCGCGCGCAAGGGGCGGGCGCCTTCGTCCACATGACCTCGACCTCCGGTCTTATCGGCAATTTCGGGCAGGCCAACTATTCGGCCGCCAAGATGGGCATTGTCGGTCTGTCGAAGTCAATCGCCCTCGACATGGCCCGCTTCGGTGTGCGCTCCAACTGCGTCGCGCCCTTCGCCTGGAGCCGGATGACGGATTCCATTCCCGCCACCACGCCGGAGGAACAGGCCCGTGTCGAACGCATGAAGCGGATGACGCCGGAAACCAACGCGCCGCTGGTCGTCTACCTCGCCTCGGCCGCCGCCTCTGACGTCACCGGCCAGATCTTCGCCGCCCGTCTGAACGAGCTGTTTCTGTTCGGCCAGACCCGGCCGGTGCGCTCCGTCCATTCCGGTGAGGGCTGGACCCCGGCGACGATCGCCGAGCGGGCCATGCCGGCATTGAAGCCGAGTTTCACGGCGCCGGATCGCTCCGGGGACATCTTCTGCTGGGATCCGGTCTGACACGGAAATGCCGAAAGGAAAGCAGTGCTGGTCGCTTTTGTCGATTTGTCGAATTTCAATGAAATTCAAAATCGGTCGCACTGATTTTCCTGGGTTTTTTCGAATCGACGAAAACATGCAAAAATGCCGTTACGGCATAACGGATAGAAGAGATATGCTGAAATTACAATTCTGTTCCGGGCCATTCCCCGTTGGTGACGAGCCGGCGCACGGTGGCGTTCAGCATGTCCAGGAACGGGCCGGTAAGCCGGCTCGTCTCCCGGTTGAGTGGCGTCCACAGCACCAGCAGGCGGTCGACCGACGGCGCGCGAATCGGGCGGGCGACGAGGTGGCCTTCGTTGACCTTTCGGAAGACGCTGACGAGCGGCAGGATGGTGCTTCCCGCGCCGCGTTCGACAAAGGAAATCAAGGTCGGCAGGATGTCGATCTCGACGCCGACGCGCGGTTCCACGCCGACCTCGCGCGCGGCATCGTCGATGAGCCGGCGCAGGCCGTGGTCGGGGCTCGGCAGGATCAGGTTGCGGTTGAGCGCTTCCGCCAACAGCAGCGGCTCCTCCGGCGCACCCGCCGGCTCGATCAGAAAAAGCCGTTCCATCAGCAGCGGCTGGCTGCGGACCAGCGGAACCCTGCGGCTCTGGTAGGTCACGCCGATGTCGATCGTGCCGCGCTGGAGCCAGTCCTGAACGTGTCCGGAAAAGCCGGAAACGATTCGCATGCGGACCTCCGGGTGCAGCCGCAGGGTTTCGGAGACGAGCGGTTCGGCAAGCACCTCCGCCACCGTCGGCGGCAGGCCCAAGGTGATCGTGCCGCGCAGGCGATGGTCGCTCGCCACCACGTCGCGCGCCATGGCGTCGATGTCGTTGAGAATCTGCCGGGCGCGCTCGGCCATGGTGCGGCCCTCCGCGGTCGGCACCACCCCGCGCCCGTGGCGGCGCAGCAGCGTGACGCCAAGCTCCTGTTCGAGCGCCTGGATCTGGCGGCTCAGCGCCGGCTGGGCGATCTTCAACCGCTCCGCCGCGGCCGTGATGCTGCCGAGATCCACCGTCTGTACGAAGCTCCGCAATTGCCGGAAATCCAATATGCGGGTTCCTTATGGCTGATATGTCGTCAGTGCATTTGATATATGAATTGGCGAACGACAGCGTAAGTCAAGGAAAAGCCCCCGAGAGGCCCCAGGGAGAGGGGTGAAGGGGGGAGGACAAGTCGAGAGCGTCGAAGCGCCGCCCGCGCACGTTTCGGCCAAACCGAACGCGACAAGCCGCGGGATAAACGGGAGGAATACATGAAACGGAAATACGCCCGGGCCCTGCGCCCGCTGTTGCTCGGTTCTGCCGTGGCGGGTCTGGTCATCGCCGCCGCCGCAAGCACCGCCGGCGCCCAGGAACTGCCGAAAACGATGATCTGGACGAGCTACGATGTCGGCTCGGCCGGTTACGCGGAAGCCTCCGCGATCGCCGACGCTTTTGGCCAGAAATTCGCCACCAAGGTCCGCATCCTGCCGTCGGGCAGCGGCGTCGGCCGGTTGCAGCCGCTCCTCAAGGGCAAGGCGGACTATGGCTTCCTGGCGACCGAAACCTTCTTCGTTTCCGAAAGTGCCTATGATTTCGCGACGCCTGACTGGGGCCCGCAGAATCTGCGCGCGGTGCTCGGCCGCCCGGCCTCCATCTCGATGGTGACGGCCAAGGACGCCAATATCCGCACCATTTCCGACGCCAAGGGCAAGCGCCTCGCCTTTGTCGCCGGCAACCCCTCGATCAACGTCAAGTGCGAGGCGATCCTCGCCTTCGGCGGCCTGACGCTGGACGACGTTCAGGTCATCACCTTCCCGACCTATGCGGCGGCGATGTCGTCGATGACCAAGAACCAGACGGACGCCACCTGCACCACGCCGACGACCAGCCAGCTCTACGAACTGGCGGAATCGCCGCGCGGCATCTACTGGGTTCCGCTCCCCGCCGACAACAAGGAAGGCTGGGCGGCCCTCGACAAGGTGCTGCCGATCATGAAGCCTTTCGAGGAGACGATCGCGGCCGGCCTGGAAAAGGGCAAGAGCGTGCCGATGGCCGCCTACCGCTACCCGGTGATCGCCACCACGGCCGACAAGTCCGAAGATGAGGTCTACGCCTTCATCAAGGCGATGGACGAGACCTACAACCTCTACAAGAACGGCACCGCCACGATGAAGCGCTGGGCGATCGACCAGGCCGGTCAGCCGCCGATCGACGTTCCCTTCCACCCCGGCGCGATCAAGTACCTGAAGGAAAAGGGTATCTGGACGGCCAAGGACGACGCCTGGAACAACAAGCGGATCGAGCGGCTCGACGCGTTGATGGCCGCCTGGAAAACTTTCCTGCCCGAGCACAAGAGCTTGTCCAAGGACGACTTCTCCGCCGCCTGGCATGAGACCCGCGAAAAGGTTGTCGCCGGACTGAAGTAGATACGGCCACCCCTTCGTGAGCGCGCGGGCGGCCGTGTCCGCCCGCGCGCTTCATCTCATCGACGCCTGCTTCAACAAATGCAAGCGCAGTGGAAAGCCCTGCCATGACTCACTCCCAGACCGTGCCGGCCGGCGAGCCGGTTAAAGAACAAGATGCCGGCGCGGCGCTGTCCAGCCATGCCGGAATGGGAAGCGACATGCCGTCCCCGCGTGCGCGCCCGGCGGGCTTCGCACGGCTCGCGGTACTCGTGCTGGGCGGGCTTGGTATCGTGCTGGCGCTGAACCAAGTCTTCCTGCTGAACCTGTTCGGCTTCCAGCCGCTGGGCAACAGCTATCTCTATTACCTGATCGGCATCTTCCTTTCGGTGGCGTTCCTCGTGGTGCCGGCGTGTGCCGCCGATACCGGCCACACACGCTGGTACGACTGGGTGCTGGTCGCACTGTTGCTGCCCGCCTGCGGCTATCTCGGCCTGCACGGGCTCGACATCATCCAGCTCGGCTGGGAATACGAGGCCCCCTGGCAGGCCGACGTCGCCTCCGCGGTGGTGATCGTTGCGGCGCTGGAAGGGGTCCGCCGCGCGGGCGGCCTGGTGCTTCTCGCGACTGCGCTCTTCTTCGGATCCTATCCGCTCTTCGCCGACTACATGCCGGGCTTTCTCTGGGGAACGTCGTATGGTCCGCTTGAGGCGTTGCAGGCGCACGTCATGGGCGTCGAGAGCATCATCGGCATCCCCATGCAGGTGGTCGCGGAACTGGTGATCGGGTTTGTCATCTTCGGCTCGGTGCTGACCATCACGCGCGGCTCGGAGTTCTTCATGGATCTCGCCGCCGCCCTTCTCGGACGCACGCGCGGCGGACCGGCCAAGGTCGCGGTCGTCGGCAGCGGCATCCTCGGCTCGCTGTCGGGCAGCGTGATCTCCAACATCCTGACGATCGGTCCCTTCTCCATCCCCACCATGAAGCGGATAGGCTACCCGGCCGTCTATGCGGCCGCCATCGAAAGCTGTGCCTCCACCGGCGCGACGCTGATGCCGCCGGTCATGGGAACCGTCGCCTTCATCATGGCCTCATTCCTGGGCGTGCCCTACGCCGATGTCGCAGCAGCCGCCTTCATTCCGGCAGTGCTGTTCTATCTGGCGCTGATCTTTCAGGTCGACATGTTCGCCGCCCGCCGGGGACTGAAGGGCGCACCGGCGGAGGAAATTCCGCCGCTCTTGCCGACCCTGATGCGCGGCTGGCCGTATCTGCTGGCGCTCGTGGTGCTGGTCTATGTCCTGATGGTGCTTCGTCAGGAAACCTATTCACCCTACGCGGCCTCGGCCGTTCTGCTGATCGCGACCGCGTTTCGCAAGCGCACCCGGATGTCGCCGGGCCGCGCCCTGGCTCTGCTGTTCGACATCGTCAAGAACATCGCCGGCCTCGTCGCGATCCTGGCCGGGATCGGCCTCATCGTGGGCGGTCTGTCCTATTCCGGCGTCGCCGGCGCCTTCTCGCGCGAATTGCTGCTCTATGCGGATGGCAACGTCGCCTTGATGCTGATCGCGGGTGCCGTGACGAGCTTCGTTCTCGGCATGGGGATGACGGTGAGCGCCTGCTACATCTTCCTCTCCATTCTGCTGGCGCCGGCGCTGATCGACGCGGGTCTCAATCCCCTGGCGAGCCACCTCTTCATTCTCTATTGGGGTATGCTCTCCTACATCACCCCGCCGGTGGCGCTTGCCGCCATCACGGCCGCCAGCCTGGCGCATTCTCCGCCGATGAAGACCGGTGTCTATGCGATGCGCCTCGGCGGCATTCTTTTCATCCTGCCCTTCATCTTCGTCTACGATCCGGCGCTGATCATGGAAGGCGGATGGGGCGAGATCCTTGGCCGGGTCGCGCTGAGCGTGGTGGCGATCTGGGCGATGACGAGCGCCATGGAAGGCTGGCTTTACGGTGTCGGCCGGCTGTCGATACCGCTGCGCCTCGGCATCGGTATCGCCGGCGTTCTCGTCTTGCTGCCCGATCTCTACACCGACATAGGCGGCTTCGGGCTCATGGCGGTTGTGGTCGTCGCTGCGATAATTCTGACAAGTACAGGCAAACAGCGTGCAGGAGCCGCTTCATGATCGACAAGCGTGTGGCGAGTTTGACCAAGGCGGTGGCCTCAATCCGGCCCGGTGACGTGGTGATGATCGGCGGCTTCGGTTCCGCCGGCATCCCCTACGGTCTGATCGATGCCCTGGCGCAAACGGGCGTCGGCGGTCTCACCGTCATCTCCAACAATGCCGGCGCGGGTGAGGAGGGTATCTCCGCCTTGCTGCGTTGCGGTCAGGTGGCTCGCGTCATCTGCTCCTATCCGCGAACCCCGGGGTCGATCTGGTTCGAGCGCCGCTACGAGGCGGGGGAGGTGGAACTGGAAGTCGTGCCTCAGGGAACGCTGGCGGAGCGCATCCGCGCGGCCGGCTCGGGTATCGGCGGCTTCTTCACCCGCACCGGGTACGGCACGAAACTCGCCGAAGGTAAGGAAACCCGCATCATCGACGGTCATGGCTACGTCTTCGAAAAGCCGCTTCACGCCGATATCGCGCTGATCCGCGCCGAGGCGGCGGACCGCTGGGGAAACCTGCGCTATCACGCCACCGCGCGCAATTTCAATCCGGTGATGGCGACCGCGGCCCGTCACACGATCGTCGAGGCGCGGATGGTCCTCGATGAACCGATGGAACCGGAGGGTGTCGTTACCCCGGGCATCTTTGTCGATGCCGTGACCCAGTACGAGGTGCGCCCGTGAACCGTTTGAGCGATGACGATGTGGCCCGCCGCCTGGCGCAGGACATTCCCGACCGTGCCTATGTTAATCTCGGCATCGGCATGCCCAACAAGGTCGCCCGCTTCGTGCCGGAAGGCCGCGAGGTGATGTACCAGACAGAGAACGGCCTGCTCGGCGTCGGCCCTGCGCCGGCCGAAGGCGAAGCGGATCCGGAACTGATCGATGCGTCGAAGAAACTGGTGACGACCATCCCCGGCTCCTCGTTCTTCGACCATACGACGAGTTTCTCGATGATGCGCGGTGGGCATCTCGATATCGCGGTGCTGGGCGCCTATCAGGTGGCGGAGAACGGCGATCTCGCCAACTGGGCGACACTCGACGAGAGCCATCCGCCGGCTGTCGGCGGGGCGATGGACCTGGTGGTCGGCGTGCCGCGGATCTACGTCATCATGCGCCACGTGAACCGCGACGGCAGCCCGAAAGTGCTGCGCCGCTGCACCTATCCGCTTACCGGACCGGGGGTCGTCAGCCGCGTCTATACCGATCTCGCGGTGCTGGATGTGACGGATAACGGTTTCCGGCTCGTGGATCTCGCCCCCGGCAATACGCTCGAAGACGTTCAGGCGGTCACCGAGGCGCGCATTCTGAGTTGAGAAGGCGACTCTCGTTCGGGGCCGACTTTTCGGGACCGAACGAGGGCCGAAAAGCGGCTCTTGCGGCTACTGCGCGGCTTCCAGAACCGGACGTTGCCAGTGGCCGTTTTCGACGTCTTCGATCTGTTTGCTGATCTCGCCGACGACATAGCGCGAGAACGGGCCGAGATGCACGAACAGCGCATACATGATCAACGCGGCGTTGAGCGCGCGCGGATTGCGCTTCAGGCAATAGAAGAAAAGCGACAGGAAGGCGCGCCGGTGCTCGGGCTTGCGCACCGTCAGGTTCCAGAAGATCCTGATGAACTCGCTGGCATCCTTCTTCAGCCGGGCGCGTGAGAGATCGCCGTTCGGCCCGGACATGTCGAGCCGGTCGATCACCTGTCGCACACGCGCGAGATAGTTCTGCGGCGTGTAGATGTGATCGACGATACGTCGGTAGTCGGTCAGGATCTCCGCGCGCGGCCGTTGCGTGTCGAAATTCAGCCCCGAGGTACACTGGTCGCCCAGGTCGCCGTCGGATTGATCGTGCCCGGGATGCAGCCGGCCCTCGCGCTCCAGGCGGCGGGTCAGTTGCGTTTCGGGCAGCGCGAACAGCAAACCCGCCATCGCGACCGGGATCGCCGCATCCTCGATCAGTTTGCAGATCGGATCGGCAACGCTCTCCTTTTCCTCATCGAACCCGACGATGAACCCGGCCAGCACGAAGATGCCCGCCTCGTAGATCTTGTTCACGCTGTCGGCGATGTCGCGCCGGGTGTTCTGCTTCTTGCGCGTCGCGACGAGAACGTCGGGATCCGGGCTCTCGATGCCGATGAATACGGTGAAGAAACCGGCATCCCGCAGCATGTTCAGCAACACCGGATCGTCGGCGAGGTTCAATGAGGCTTCGGTGGAGAACAGGAAGGGGTAATGCCGCTCCTTCTGCCAGCGGATCATTTCGGGCAGGAAGGCTTTCACCGCCTTCTTGTTGCCGATCAGGTTGTCGTCGACGAAATCGACGTTGCCGCGGTAGCCGAGATCATAGAGCGCCTGAAGTTCCGCCAGCATCTGGTCATTCGTCTTGGCGCGCGGCACCCGACCATAGATCTCGATGATGTCGCAGAATTCGCAGGTGAACGGGCAACCGCGCGAGAACTGCACGCAGATCTGGGTGTAGTCCGCGAAATTCAGAAGGTCGAAACGCGGGATCGGTGTCGTGGTGACGTCGGCCTTGAATTTCTCCGCCGTGAACAGGCCGGAGCGCTCGCCCCGCTGCCAGGCGTCGACAAAGTCGGCAATCACGCTTTCGGCCTCGCCGATGACACGGAAGTCGGCGTGCTCGTAGCGTTCCGGGCTTGTGGTGACATCCGGCCCACCGATGGCGACGGGAACGCCGCGGGCCTTGCACCGATCGATGATGGCGAGCGTGGAAGGCTGCTGGGGGAGCATGCCCCCGCTCATGACGATGTCCGCCCAGTCGATATCGGCGTCATCGAGTTCCTGCGTGTTCCAGTCAACGAGCCGCAAGGTCCAGCTTTGCGGCAGCATGGCCGCCACCGTGATCAGCCCCAGTGGGGGAGCCGGGTACTTCGCCCCGACGATCTTGCAGGTCTCCTGATAGTTCCAGAAGGACCCAGCGGTGAAGCGGGGCTGGATCAGCAGCACGTTGCAGGGTTTGCTCGTCAACGCCCTTTCTCTCCTTCGCAGGTGGCCGGCCGATGGTACATGTCGAGAGGGTAAAGGAGTTGCGGCATCAACGAAAGCGGCAATTACGCTGGGGAAGACATGTCTGCAGCGAGAAGCGCCCGCCGTCACGGGGGACGGCGGGCGCGAACATTCCTGATACGGAGCCGGCGACTTATCGCGTGGCGTTGATGATCGAGGAGATGATCCCCGACGTGATCGCGACGAGCACGTAGTTGTCATCGTGGCGCACCCAATGATAGCCGCGCGGCGGCTTCCTCAGGTGATGCTTGCGGTAGTCGACCGGGTGGCCGCGATAGGCGCTTGGCATGTGGCCGCCGCGGCGCATCCAGTCGCTGCGACGATGCTTGGTGTATGTTTTGTGTTTGGACGATGGATGCTTGACTGACTTCTGCCGGATCGCCGGCCCCTCACCCTTGTAGTGGTGCTTCTGGATCTCGATCGGCCGAGGACCCGCCGCCAGTACCGGGCCGGCTGCGATGGTCGTACTCAATCCGATAACGACGGCGGTCAATATGGCTCTGTAGTTTTTCATTTTTTTAGCTCCAGCGTTTATGTCGCGCAACATGGCGCGGCCTGCATTAATGGCAAATGAACGTTTGATTCATCATTCTGCGGCTCGTCGGTTGTGCGAGGATGGTGGTGGGGTGTGAGGGGAACGGGCAGGCGTGCGCGGATCAGAGGCGGTCGATCACGTGGGCGAAGGATCCCATGACCGTGTCCCTCACCAAACCCATGGGGTCGCGTTTCGTTCCCTGAGCATCACTGGCCTCGAAGAGCGCGGGGGCGTCGCCCGAGCGCACTGTGCCGGCATAGTGGAACTCGTGCGCGGTGAGTTCGCCCGTCCAGGGTCGGTCGGCACACGGCGTCAGCCTGCGATAGCCCAGATGCAATCGCGGCGCCTGAAAGCTTGTCTCCAACGGCAGCAGTCCCGCCATGCGGTGGACAGTTCCGTCTGCGTTGGTGAGAGCCTCGCCGAGGACCATGTAGCCACCGCACTCGCCGTAGACGAGTGCCCGCCGTTTGGCTGCCATGTCCAGCCCGGCTAGAAAACCGGCGTTCTGCGACAGCTGCCCTGCGTGAAGCTCGGGATAGCCGCCCGGCAGGTAGATCGCATCCGCCCCGGGCTGCGGCGCTTCATTGGCAAGGGGCGAGAAGAAGGAAAGCTCCGCGCCCTGCTCCCGCCACCCTTCCAGAAGATGCGGGTAGGCGAAGGCAAAGGCCTCGTCGCGCGCGATAGCGATGCGCTGGCCGAGCGGTGCAAGCCGCAAGGTCCGGGCGTCGTCCGGTGAAACGGCCAGCGGTTCGGCAAGCCCGGCAACGGCGTCGAGATCGACCGAGCGCGAGACGAGGTCGGCCGCGCGCTCCAGAAACGCATCGAGATCGGCATGTTCGCCGGCCTGGACGAGGCCGAGATGGCGAGCGGGAAGGGTGAGATCGGGCGCGCGTGGCACGGCACCGAGCACGGGCATCGCGATCGCGTCGAGGCTTTCACGCAGCATTGCAGCATGACGACCGCTGCCCACGCGGTTGAGGATCACACCCGCCACGCGCGCCGGTCCGTGGTCGCGAAAGCCGCGCACCAGGGCCGCGACCGATTGCGCCTGTTTCGCAGCATCGATGATCAGCACCACCGGCAGGCCCAGCAACGCGGCGAGATCAGCGGTCGAACCGGTTCCATCGGCCGCGCCGTCATAGAGCCCCATCACGCCTTCGATCAGCAGCAGGTCCGCATCCGCGCACTGCTCTTGTGCGAGCGCGCGCAGAAGCGGCTCACGCATGGCCCAGGGATCGAGATTGGGGCAGGTACCGCCTGCCGCCGCCTCGTGGAATTTCGGATCGATATAATCGGGGCCGACCTTGGCGGAAGTCATGCGCTGGCCGCTTCGCGCATACGCTCTGAGCAGGGCGAGCGTGACGAGTGTCTTGCCAGACCCCGAATGCGGCGCGGCAAGCACAAGACCCGGCGCGCGCCTCATCCCGTTTCAGACTTTCCATCGTCGCAATGGCGCTTTCCGAGCGGATCGCAGACGAGTTCGCGGCCTGCCAGCGCGCCGAGCCAGTCGAGCCCGGCGCGTAAGCGCACGACTTCGCCGACACACACGACGGCCGGCGGTTCCATCCCGGCCCGTTCCGCATCGGCCGCTGCACGTTCGAGCGTGGTTTCCAGCACCCGTTGTCCCTCGAGCGAGGCGCTGGTGACGATCCCGACAGGTTCTTTCGCAGAACGGCCGCCTTCGATCAGCTTGCCGCAGATCGCCGCCAGATGCTTCATTGCCATGTACATGACGATGACCGGGGCGCCCCTGGCGATGGCGTGCCAGTCGAAGGCGTCTGGCGTCAGTCCGCTCTGGTCGTGCCCGGTCAGCAGGGTGACCGCCTGATTGACGTCGCGATGGGTGAGCGGAATGCCCGCATAGGCCAGTCCGCCGATGCCCGCCGTGATGCCCGGGATCACCCGGAACGGTATGCCTGCCTCGACAAGCGCCAGCGCTTCCTCCCCGCCGCGCCCGAACACGAAGGGATCGCCGCCCTTGAGCCGCAGGACGCGCTTGCCCGCGCGCGCCATCTCGATCAGCTTGAGGGAAATGTCGCGTTGCTTGGGGGATGGCTTGCCGCCGCGCTTGCCCGCATAGTCGGCCTCCGCGCCAGGCCGCATCCAGGCGAGGATGCGCTTGTCGACGAGCGCGTCGTAGACGACCACATCGGCCTGCTTGAGGCCGCTGAGCGTGTGCAGCGTGACGAGACCGGGGTCTCCCGGGCCGGCTCCCGCCAGCCAGACCCAGCCGGGTTCGAAGCGCGGAAGGAAGTCCGCGCCCTCCGGTTCGCTGTTCGGATTGAAAGAATGAACCATGATCCGGTTTTAGCGGTTTGGTGCTGCGGCGCAAGATGGCGGACCGGTCGTTGAAGCGTCAAACACGCGCTCGTCTTGCGCGCGCGCCGCTTCTATACTCCGCCGACATGACCGAACTGCCGATCAAAAACGATGGCCGCCCGCTTCGGCGGGGATGGACGACGGGAGCGTGCGCCACCGCCGCGACCAAGGCCGCCTATCAGGCGCTTGTCGCCGGCGCCTTTCCCGATCCGGTGGAAATCGTCCTCCCGAAGGGCGAGCGGCCGCGCTTTGCGCTCGCGCGCGAGGATCGCGGCGAGGACTGGTGCGAGGCCGCCATCGTCAAGGATGCGGGGGATGATCCCGATGTAACCCACGGAGCGCTGGTATCCGTGCGCGTGACAGCCCTGCCGGCCGGTTCCGGCATCCGCTTTAAGGCAGGCAAGGGCGTTGGCGAGGTGACGCTTCCCGGCCTTCCGATCGGTGTGGGCGAACCGGCGATCAATCCCGTTCCGCGACGCATGATGCGCCAGGTTGTTGCGGAGATTGCCACAGAGGCTGGCGCGGGCGGGGACGTGGAGATCGAGATTTCAATCGCCGACGGCGCCGCGCTTGCGTTGAAGACGGCAAATCCCCGGCTTGGCATCATGGGCGGGCTTTCTGTTCTGGGAACGACGGGTATCGTGCGGCCGTTCTCCTGTGCCGCCTGGATCGCATCCATCCATCGCGGTGTCGATGTTGCGCGTGCCGCCAGCGCCCGCCATCTCGCGGGGTGTACCGGTTCCACATCGCAAGACGCGGTGCGCGCGCTGTACGGTCTGCCCGAGATCGCCATGCTCGACATGGGCGACTTCGCGGGCGGCGTTATCAAGTACCTGCGCCAGCATCCGGTCGACCGGCTGACCATCGGCGGCGGGCCCGGTAAGATGGTGAAGCTGGCGCAAGGCCTGCTGGATCTTCATTCAAGACGCGGCAGCGTCGATTTTGACTGGCTTGCCCGTGTGCTGGAGGAAGCAGGCGCTCCTGGCGGGCTCGTCGCGTCCACGCGCGCGGCCAATACCGCCAAGCAGGTTTTCGACACGGCCGCGCGCGAGGGCGTCCCGCTCGGATGCGAGGTCGCGGCCCGGGCGTTGCAGACGGTGCGGGCGACGCTTCGCGAAGCCCCGGTTCTGGTGGATGTCGTCGTGGTCGATCGCGACGGCGTGATCATTGGTCGGGCCGATGAGTAGCGCGCACAACGGACCCGTCTCCATTCTGCTTCTTGCCGGGACGGCGGAAGCCCGCGAACTGGCCGATCGGCTGGCCGCGGTTCAGGCGATGGCGGAACGGCGGATGCGCGTGATCGCCTCGCTCGCGGGCGCCACGGCGAAGCCCTCTGCGCTTGGCGTGGAAACCCGCATCGGCGGCTTTGGCGGCAAGGAGGGGCTTGTCGGTTTCCTTCGTGAGGCGGACATCGACGTCGTGGTCGATGCGACCCATCCCTTCGCGGCGCGCATCACGGCGAACGCCGTTGATGCCTGCATGGCGGCGAAGATCGATTACCTGCGGCTGGAAAGGCCGGCATGGCAGGCGCGGCCCGGCGACGACTGGCGATCGGTAGCGACGTTGGCGCAGGCCGCGGCTTTGCTGCCGTCAGGCGCGCGTGTCTTTCTCGGTATTGGCCGCAAGGAGATCGCCACCTTTGCCGAAAGGGGCGATGTGCGCTTCGTGATGCGGATGATCGATCCTCCGGCGGCCGGTGCCAGGGTGCCCGGCGGCGAGATCGTGCTGGGTCGCCCGTGTGCGCACGAGGGTGGGGAGATCGCGCTCCTGCGCCACCATGCCATCACTCATGTGGTGGCGAAGAACAGCGGAGGCTTGTCCGGCCGCGCCAAGATCGACGCGGCGCGCACGCTCGCATTGCCCGTTTTCATGGTGGATCGCCCGCCGTCTTGCGGCGGGCACCGCGTTACGAGTGTTGCGCAAGCGGTTCGCTGGATTGAGACGTGGATTGCGTCTGCGTGAAACCCGCACCGGGGTTCTGCTGACGCTCTGTCAGCGCTTTGATACCGGCGACCGAGAACACCGTGACGTGATTTGCGAAGGTCTCGATTTCGGCGTCGGTCGGGCGCGGCGCGGATGTCGCGTAAAACCCGAGCTGGCTGAGTGCCATGAGCGCCCTGCACTGACTGAGGATACTGGTCACGCAGAGGCGAACCGTCGCCTCGGGCAGCGCGTCGCCGCTGGCCATGCGTACGGCTTCGATGAAATGGGTTTGTGACTTTTCCAGTCCGGCGACACGCAGATCGTCCACCAGCCCGGTGGGCTGAACCAGTTCCGCGCGGATCAGCCGTTCCAGCGGGTCATCCTGCACCAGCCATTCCAGACGATCCACGATGAAGGATTTGAGAACCTTCACACCGTCCTCGCAATTGGCGACGGGCGGCAAATGCGGCGGCTCGTAAAGATCGATCTGGCGCTGGAAAACCTGCCGATAAAGGCTTTCCTTGTTTCCGAAATGATAGTTGACCGAAGCGATGTTGGCCTGGGCTGCTTCACAGATATCGGCGACTGTCGTATCGCGATAGCCTTTCGAAGCAAAAATCTTGCAAGCCGAAAACACCAATCTGTCCCGCGTCGATGCGGCTTGACGTTGTGACGTGACCATCTGGGCCCTTCCGTTGGGTGCGCGGAGATGCGCGTCCTTCGTGCTTCTTCTCACGTGCACTGCGAAAGAAACTAGTCTTCGCGCTAGACCTCTTGAACCACGGGTCCTTCAGACTAATCCGACATTTATACCATATGTTTTCGCAATGTCATACCGCACAGCTTGGGGTCAATGCCGACTTTCTTCCTACGAAACGGAAGGGTATTCGCAACGGTAGTTTGCCGGCATTGAAATTTATGACAATGAAGCTTGCGGCTGGGTTCCGTAGAAGTCCCCGATGCGCCGGGCGGCTTCGCGCATCAGCGGCAGGAAATCGGTCACAAGGGTCTCGCTGGAGACACGGGCCGTCTGCGTGGAAATGTTGAGGCCGGCAAAGGCACGGCCTGCGCGATCACGTAGCGGAACCGCTATTGATCTCAGACCAACTTCCAGTTCCTGATCGACAATCGCATAGCCGCGCGTGCGGACCTTGTTGATCTCGGCGGCCAGAGCGTCGCGGTCGGTGACTGTGTATTGCGTGAAGCGTTCGATTTCAGCCTTGGCGAGAAACGCATGCAGTGCGGTTGGCGACAGGTTGGACAGCAGAACGCGGCCCATCGAGGTAACCAATGCCGGCAATCTCGTACCGATCGTGATGTTGACGGACATGATGCGCTTGCCGGCAACGCGCGCCACGTAGACGACCTCGGTGCCGTCCAGCACGGCGGCGGAACAGGATTCGTTCACGCGCCGCGACAACTCCCGCATGACCGGTTCCGCCGTCTGCCAGATCGGTCGGTTGGACAGATAGGTCACGCCCAGCGACAGCACTTTCGGTGTGAGGAGGAAGAGCCGTCGCTCCTGGCGCACGTACCCGAGTTCGACCAGCGTCAGCAGGAAACGCCGGGCTGTCGCGCGGGTGAGGCCGATACGCCCGGCGACATCGGTCAGCGTCAGCCCTTCCGGGGCATCGCCCAGGGCCTGCATCACTTTCAGGCCGCGTTCCAGCGAACTGACGAACTCGCGACCGCGAGGGGTTTCTTCCTCTCCGCCAGGCTGGTCTGCGCCGTCGCCTTCGGGCTGCGTTTGTGGGGTGGCAATCAACTGCGTCATCTCTTCACCCGTTCTTGTCGCTTTCGCTCTGTCACCGCTGTCGGTCTTGACAGGGGCGGCGTTCGGACGCAAAACGTATCGCTATGCGAATATTAGTTCGCATTTCGAACATTTGCAACTCTCTCGATCCGCCTGCGCCGAGCCTCGAAGCGGAGGTCTGGCGTCTCAAGCGGGGGAGCGGGATGAAGCCCCTTGATTTGGTTGCGATGTTTTGTAAACCGGGTTTGCCGATGCGTCAGGCGGCAAGCCGGGTTTCGTGTCGGGAGGCGCGGGTGGCGACAAGAGGATGTGTGTTGCCGCCCCGGCCCGCGTTGCGAAGGCGTGACCCAGGGAGAGACGGACGGGTATGATGGCTCGTATCATGACATTGAAGGAGGCTGTCGCGGAGTTGGTGCGCGATGGCGACAAGGTGGCGATGGAAGGCTTCACCCACCTCATTCCCTATGCCGCCGGTCACGAGGTGATCCGTCAGCAGCGCAAGGGCCTGACCATCATCCGCATGACGCCGGACATTCTCTACGACCAGCTCATCGGCATGGGCTGTGTCGACAAGCTGGTCTTCTCCTGGGGCGGCAATCCCGGCGTCGGCTCGCTGCACCGGCTGCGCGATGCGGTTGAAAAGCAGTGGCCGAAGCCGCTCGCGCTGGAGGAGCACAGTCACGCGGCCATGGCGAACGCCTACGAGGCGGGCGCGGCCGGGCTGCCCTGCGCGATCTTCAGGGGCTACCGTGGCGCGGATCTCGCCAAGGTCAATGAGAACATCAAGTCGGTCACCTGTCCCTTCACGGGCGAGAAACTGGCGGCCGTTCCGTCCATCCGCCCGGATGTCGCGATCATCCACGCCAATCGGGCCGACCGGCAGGGCAACGTGCTGATCGAAGGCATCGTGGGTGTGCAGAAGGAGGCGGTGCTGGCGGCCGAGCGTTCGATCGTCACGGTGGAGGAGATCGTCGACGATCTGGCGCCTCCCTCGCCCAATTCCTGCGTCCTGCCCTCCTGGACGGTTTCCGCCGTCGTCGAGGTCCCCGGCGGCGCCCATCCCTCCTATGTTCAGGGCCGTTATCCGCGCGACAACGCCTTCTACAAGGCATGGGACCCGATCGCGCGCGACCGCGACGCCTTCAAGGCCTGGATGCAGGAGAATGTCATGGAAAAGGGCCCGGAGGCTTTCGCGGCTTACGCTGGCGAGAGGGCGTGAGGGACGCGATGATGGATTACACTTCCACCGAGATGATGACGATCGCCGCCGCACGCGCGCTTGCGAATGATGACGTCTGCTTCGTCGGCATCGGCATGCCGTCGGCCGCCTGCAACCTCGCCCGCCTCACCCATGCGCCCGACATCACGCTGATTTATGAATCCGGCACCATCGGCACCCGGCCCGAAGTGCTGCCGCTCTCCATCGGCGATGGCGAGCTGTGCGAGACCGCGCTGACGACCGTTGCCGTGCCGGAGATGTTCCGCTACTGGCTGCAGGGCGGGCGTATCACCGTCGGGTTTCTTGGCGGTGCGGAGATCGACAGGTACGGCAACATCAATTCCACCGTCATCGGAGACTACGACAACCCCAAGGTCCGCCTGCCCGGTGGCGGCGGCGCACCGGAGATCGCCACTTCCTGCGGCCAGATCTTCGTCGTCATGAAGCAGGGCAAGCGCAGCTTTGTGGACAAGCTCTCCTTCCGCACCTCGCTCGGCCACGGCGAGGGGCACAATTCGCGCGAAAAGCTCGGCGTCACCACCAAGGGGCCGAACATGATCGTCACGGATCTGTGCATCATGCGGCCGGAGCCGGAAACGAAGGAATTCCAGGTCGTCTCCATTCATCCCGGCGCCACCCGCGAGGAGATAATCGAGGCGACAGGCTGGGATGTGCAGTTCGCCGACAAGGTGGAAGAGACCTTGCCGCCAAGCGCACACGAGCTTGAGGCGCTGCGCGCCCTCAACGCCCGCACTGCCGCCGCGCACGGCGAGCAGGCCTGAGGCGCGGGCTGTTCGAGAGAGTTTGGCCGAAGAGGATCGGTCGTGAGAGGAAAGTCAGAATCATGAGTGAAGCCTATATCGTCGATTATATCCGCACCCCGATCGGCCGTTTCGGCGGGGCGCTGAGTGCGGTGCGTGCCGACGATCTCGCCGCCGCGCCGCTGAGGGCGCTGGTGGAGCGCAATCCGTCGATCGACTTCGCGGCGATCGACGACGTCATCTACGGCTGCGCCAACCAGGCCGGCGAGGACAACCGAAACGTCGCCCGCATGGCGGTGCTGCTCGCCGGTCTGCCGGAGACGGTGCCGGGCACGACGATCAACCGCCTGTGCGGCTCGGGCATGGACGCGACGCTGGCGGCGGCCCGCATGATCAAGGCCGGCGAGGCTGATCTCGTCATTTCCGGCGGCGTGGAATCCATGTCCCGCGCGCCCTTCGTCATGCCCAAGGCCACCAGCGCCTTCTCGCGCAATGCCGAGATCTACGACACCACCATCGGCTGGCGTTTCGTCAATCCGGTGATGAAGAAGCAGTACGGCATCGAATCCATGCCGGAGACGGGCGAGAACGTCGCCGCGGATTTCGCAATCTCGCGCGCCGACCAGGACGCCTTTGCCGTGCGCTCGCAGAACAAGGCCGTCGCCGCGCAGGAAAACGGCCGGCTGGCGAAGGAAATCGTTCCCGTCACGATCCCGCAGCGCAAGGGCAATGCGATCGTCGTCGACAAGGACGAGCACCCGCGCCCGGGCACCACGGTCGAAAAGCTTGCCAAGCTGCCGACGCCTTTTCGCGAGAACGGCTCGGTCACGGCGGGCAATGCTTCCGGCGTCAATGACGGCGCCGCCGGGCTGATCATCGCCTCGGAAGCGGCTGTGAAGAAATATGGCCTGACTCCGATCGCCCGCATTCTCGGCGGTGCGGCGGCCGGCGTTGCGCCGCGCATCATGGGGTTCGGCCCGGCGCCGGCCTCCAAAAAGCTGATGGCGCGTCTCGGCCTGTCGATCACGGATTTCGACGTCATCGAGCTGAACGAGGCCTTCGCCTCGCAAGGCATCGCGGTGTTGCGTGATCTGGGTGTCGCGGAAGACGCGGAGTTCGTCAACCCGAATGGTGGCGCCATCGCGCTCGGCCATCCGCTGGGCATGTCGGGTGCGCGCATTACCGGCACCGCCGCGCTGGAATTGAAGGAGCGCGGGGCAAAACGGGCGCTCGTCACGATGTGCATCGGCGTCGGCCAGGGCATCGCCTGCGCGGTGGAAGCCGTCTAGCTAGGTCCGCCGAATTCCTCATCAATGTTGAAAGCCGCGGCTCTGGCCGCGGCTTTCTTGCGTTCGGGCGCGCATCATTTTGGGGGAGGAGGCCGGTGGCAAAGGTTCGGAAAAATTGACGTTGCGTGATATAAGGCACGTCACAGCACCGGTCATTCTGAAACGATGAATGCCACTCGCATCCGCCTTTGCGGACGCAAAGCGGGATCGGCACGCGGCGCAAGAGCCAGGCTCAGCGGCTTTGTCTGCTTCTTGAAGGTCCGCTTCCTGAAATCCTGCTGCTTGAAGGGAAGACGCATCGTGATCCGCGCTATTGTCCTCGGTTGCTATCTTCTGACGTTCTCGGCCGGTCTGGCTTGGGCCGCCGAGACGATTGGCGATGCCTTCGCGATCTCCGGATCCGTGACGGGAACGACCAGTTCCGGCCCCACCCGGGTGTTGTCGCGCGGCAGCGATGTTCATTTCAAGGAAAGCATCCGCGCGCGTGCCGCCTCCAGCGGGCAGTTTCACTTTATCGATGGCTCCCGTCTCGTCGTGGGCGAGGGGAGCGAAGTGGTGCTCGACGAGTTCGTTTTCCGCGGCGGTGCGGCCCGGGTTCGGCTCAACATGACAAAGGGCGCCCTGCGCTTTCTCGGTGCCGGGACACGGCCCGGTCGCGATGATGTCTCGATCACGACGCCCGTGGCGATCGTCGGCATTCGGGGAACCGTGGTCGATGTCACGCATGCCGCCGGCCGTACCGCCTTCCTGCTGTTGCACGGCAGTGCCGAGGTTTGCCGTCGTGGCGGGGCCTGTCAACTCGTTACAGAACCCTGCACGAGTGTCTTGGTCGAGGGGGACGTCTCCGACATCATGCAACGCGACGCGGCGGCTCTGGCAGCGGACTTTCCGTTGTTGGCCGGGCAGGCGCGGTTGTGGCCCGATTATCGTGCGGCGTCGACCTGCGGTGTAAGCCCGGCCGCGCAGCCGGTTGACCGCGCGCGCGGACGCAGCGATGGCGGCGGGGGCGGTCTTGGCAACGGCAATGGTGGCAATGGGGGAGGAACCGCGGGCAAGGACTGATTTGTCAGTGGTGCGGCGCGCATGGCGTGGCCGCTTTCACACGATTTCTCCACCATGATGTGCCGACAAGGCAACGTCCATTCTTGAACCGTGCCCGCATCCTGCCCATATTCATTCCCGAAGCGGACCGCGATGGTCCGACCGGATGCCGAATTCGGGTCCGGGTTTAGCAAGATCGCTAAGGCCAAGGTCGCTTGGGAAAAGGACTTTGACGATGTCGCGTCTTTCGGCGTTTTCGAGCCCTTTGCTGCTCGGTTTCGACGATATCGAACGGGTGTTGGATCGGGTCTCGAAGGCCGCCAACGATGGATACCCTCCGTACAATATCGAGCGTGTACCGCGCGGCGACGAGCAGGGCGAGATCCTGCGGATCACGCTTGCCGTGGCCGGCTTCACCAGCGATCAGCTCGATGTGACGGTCGAGGAAAACCAGCTCGTCATCCGCGGTCGACAGACCGAGGACAACAACCGCCAGTACCTGCACCGCGGCATCGCGGCCAGACAGTTCCAGCGAACCTTCGTGCTGGCGGAAGGCATCGTCATTTTGGGTGCCGACCTGAAGGACGGTCTGCTTTCGATTGATCTGGTCCGTCCGGAACCTGAACGGACCGTGCGTCGGATCTCGATTTCGGCGCACGATTGAGCAGACCCGGCCATCCTGATCGCGCGTGCCCGGCAAGGCGAAAGCGAGCCGCACGCAAGGTCAGGGGCGTAAACCCGAACCGGCCCGTGTAACCCAGGAGCGATCGTCTATGACCGAGAACCTGAAGAACATGCACGAAGAGGCCTTCGCCCATCTGGGTGACGGTCACATCGCCTATATCCGCCAGCTGCGTTCGGAAGACATCAACGACCTCTTCCCCAGCGCGCCGCAAATGGCGGAAGGACTCAAGCTGTGGGCGCTTCTGGCGGCCGACGGCTCGCCGATCATGCTCTCCGACAGCCGCGACGCGATCCTCGCCAACGCGGTCGAGAACGAGTTGACGCCTGTCAGCGTTCACTGATCCCGCGAAAACGCCGGGCCGGTGAAGAGACGGTATCTTGTGAAGCGGCGCCGGAGACGGCGCCGCTTTTCTGTTTTGAAGCAGAGATCGCGTCACGGGGCGCGTTGAGGAAGCGGTTTCTTGTCGACCAAACGAGTCCGCTTGAAGGACAAGTGCTCTATAGCCGAACGCCGGTTGCGCGGTCGAACAGTTTCGCCTTGGCCATCTCGACCTCGAAACGGAAAGATGTTCCCACGGGGGCCTCGTCCTGTGGTCGGACGCGGGCGATCATTTCCGTCTCGCCGATCGTGAAAACCAGCATCGTGTCCGGCCCGGTCGGCTCGATCACGTCGATCGGTCGCTCGAAGACGAAACGGTCCGGGCCGGCAAGTTCGGCGCCGGCGGCGAAGATCGTTTCCGGACGCAGGCCAAGGACCACCTCGTGCCCTTCATTGGCGGTGAACCGGCTGGCGATCTCGCCTGGAACGGGAAAGCGCAGTCCGCTCGTATCACCGGCCGGTTCGATGAAAAGCCCGCCATCGCGCAAAATTTTGCCTGGCAGCATGTTCATCGGCGGAGACCCCATGAAGCTGGCGACGAACAGATCGACGGGATCCTCGTAGACCGTTGTCGGATCGGCAAACTGGCGGATATGGCCATTGTCCATCACCGCGATGCGCGAGGCAAGCGTCATCGCCTCGATCTGGTCGTGGGTGACGTAGACGATGGTCTTGCCGAGCCGCTGGTGCAGTTTCTTGATCTCGGTGCGCATCTCGATCCTGAGCTTGGCGTCGAGATTGGACAGCGGCTCATCGAAGAGAAAAACCTCCGGCTTGCGCACCAGTGCCCGTCCCATGGCCACGCGTTGGCGCTGGCCGCCGGAAAGCTGGCCGGGCTTGCGCTCCAGCAAATGGTCGATGTGCAGCATTTCCGAAACTTCGGAAAGGGCGGCCTGCTGCTCACTCTCCGGCACCTTGCGGGTTTGCATGCCGAAGGTGATGTTGTCGCGCACGTTCTTGGTGGGATAGAGCGCGTAGGACTGGAAGACGAGAGCGATGTCGCGGTCCTTGGGCGGCACGTTGTTGACGCGCTTGTCGCCGATCAGCACCTCTCCCTCGGAGATCGTCTCGAGCCCCGAAATCAGGTTCAAAAGCGTGGACTTTCCGCAGCCCGACGGGCCGACGAGCACGATGAACTCGCCGTCCTCGATCTCCAGATCGATGCCCTTGAGGACTTCCGTGCTGCCGAAGCGCTTGAAGACGTTGTTAAGGCTGATGCTGGCCATGATGTGCCTATTCTTTCACAGCGCCGGCGGCCAGACCGCGGACGAAATACTTGCCGGCAATGATGTAGACGAGCAGCGTCGGCAGCGCGGCGATGATCGCGGCGGCCATGTCGACGTTGTACTCCTTCACGCCGGTGGAGGTGTTGACGAGGTTGTTGAGCGCCACGGTGAGCGGGTTGCTGTCGCCGATGGTGAAGGCGACGCCGAACAGGAAGTCGTTCCAGATCTGGGTGAACTGCCAGATGATGGTGACGACGATGGCCGGCAGCGCCATCGGCATCATGATCGCGAAGAAGATCCGGAAGAAACCCGCCCCGTCGATCTTCGCCGCGTTGACGATGCTGTCTGACACGCCGACGAAGAAGTTGCGGAAAAAGAGGGTGGAGAAGGCGAGCCCGTAGACCGTGTGCACCAGGATCAGCCCGAAGACTGAGCCGGCAAGGCCGAGCAGGCCGAGGGTGCGGGCCATCGGCAGCAACACCACCTGGAACGGGATGAAGGCGCCGAACAGCATCAGCGCGAAGATGATGTTGGCGCCGCGAAAGCGCCACTTGGTCAGCGCATAGCCGTTGAGGGCGCCGAGGAGGGTCGACAGCAGGACGGCCGGCACCACCATGACCACTGAATTCCAGAAATAGGGTTTCAGTCCGTCGCAGCGCACGCCGACGCAGGCCGTATCCCAGGCCTTGGACCACGCCCCCAGGGTGGGCGCGTCCGGCAGCGCCATCAGCGATCCGGTGCGGATCTCGCCCACCGTCTTCAACGATGTCGTCAGCATGACGTAGAGCGGAACGAGATAGTAGAGGCAGAACAGCACCAGCAGCGCATAGAGCAGGTAGCGCAGGAAACGCTGACCCGCACCGGACGCGCGCACGATGCCGGAGGAGTTCGCGGCGCTCATCGGTTCGTCTCCCTCAGTTCTGAATAGAGGTAGGGCACGATGATCGCGAGGATGGTCGCGAGCATCATCACCGCGCTTGCCGCCGCCGTGCCGAGTTCGGAACGCTGGAAGGCGAAGGAATACATGAAGGTCGCGGGCATGTCGGTCGCATAGCCCGGGCCGCCGTTGGTGAGCGCGATGACCAGGTCGAAGCTCTTGATCGACAGATGGGCGAGGATGATGAAGACCGAGAGGAACACAGGCCGGAGGTTCGGCAGGATGATGCGGGTATAGGTGCGCCACGGCCCCGCCCCGTCGATCGCCGCCGCCTTCAGGATGTCGTCGTCCACGGACCGCAACCCGGCGAGAAACAACGCCATCGCATAACCGGACGATTGCCACACGCCTGCGATCACGACCGTGTAGATGGCCATATGCGGATTGACCAGCCAGTCGAAGCGGAAGTCGGTGAAGCCGAGATCGTGTACCACCTTTTCCAGTCCGAGGCCCGGATTGAGGATCCATTTCCAGGCCGTGCCCGTGACGATGAAGGACAGCGCCATCGGGTAGAGGAAGATCGTGCGGATCGCGCCTTCCGCGCGGACGCGCTGGTCCAGCAGGATGGCCAGGAACATTCCCAGCGCGGTGCAGACGCCGATGAACAGGATCGAGAAGACGAACAGGTTGGTGAGCGCGACGTACCAGCGCGGCGTATGCCACAGCCGCACGTACTGGATCAGACCGGCAAAGTCGTAATTGGGAAGAATGCCGGAACGTGTGAACGAGATATAGACCGTCCAGGCGATGAAACCGTAGACGAAGAACAGACTGACCGCGAATAGCGGCGAGACCACCAGTTTCGGCAGCCAGCGCTCCAGCAGGCGTCCCATTGCGACCTTCTTGATTCAGAGGGAAAACGTGCCACCACAGGTGACGGGCCGGGACAATGTGCCCGGCCTGTCACCTGCGTCCGCGTTACTGCTGCGCGCGCTGGATCGCGGCGGCGAGATCCTTCACCGCATCCTGCGAACTCATGTCCGAGTTGAAGAACGTCGTCACGAGATCGAGGAATTCGCCGCGCACGGAGCGCGAGACGGCCATCTCGTGCGCCATGGACGGCACGAGCGTATCGTTCTTGATCGCCGTCAGCAGGTCTTCGCGGGATTTCTTCGCGCAATCGTCGAACTTGTCGAGCGACACGTCGGTGCGTGCCGGAATCGAGCCCTTCGCGAGGTTGAAGGTTTCCTGGAAGCTCGGCGACATGATCAGGCTCGCCAGCACCTTCTGGCCCTCGATCTTGTCGGCGCCCGACACCTTGAAGAAGGTGAAGCTGTCGGAATTGAGCACGAAGCCCTTGCCCGGCGTCGCCGCGCAGACGAAGTCCTTGCCCGGCACCTTGCCGGCGGCCAGGAATTCGCCCTTGGCCCAGTCGCCCATGATCTGGAAGCCGGCGTCGCCGCGCATCACCATGGCGGTGGCGAGGTTCCAGTCGCGACCGGAGAAGTTGTCGTCGACATAGCCGCGCAGCTTGCGCAGCTGATCGAACGACTTGATCATCGTGTCGCTGGTCAGTGCGTCCTGATCCAGTTCCACCAGCGCCTTCCGGAAAAAATCGGCGCCGCCGACGCCGAGCACGACATCCTCGAACAGCGTCGCGTCCTGCCACGGCTGGCCGCCATGCGCGAGCGGCGTGATGCCGGCCGCCTTCAGCTTGTCGGCAATGGTGTTGAATTCATCCCATGTCGTCGGCATCTCGGTGACGCCGACCTTGGCGAGCACCTGCGGGTTGGCCCAGAACCAGTCGACGCGATGGATGTTGACGGGGGCGGCGACATATTTGCCGTCATATTTCATGATGTTGGCGAGCACCGGCGGCAGCACGTCGTCCCAGTGCTCCTTGTCCGCCACGCCCTGCACGTCGTTGAGCGCACCCTGGGCCGCCCATTCCTGGATGCCGGGGCCCTTGAGCTGAACGGCGGTGGGCGGGTTGCCGGAAACCACGCGGGCGCGAAGCGCGGTCATCGCCGCATCGCCGCCACCGCCGGCGATCGGAGAATCGACCCACTTGCCGCCGTCCGCCTCGAACGCCTTCTTCAGTTCGCCGACGGCCTTCGCCTCGCCACCGGAGGTCCACCAGTGCAGAACTTCCACGGTTCCGTCCGCTTTCGCGATACCCGGCAAGGCGAATGCCGCGACGACAGTCGCAGCAAGGATATTCTTGAATGTCATCATAAGGACGTTCCTCAGTTTTTAAGGTCCCTGTCCGCGGGCCCATGGCGGGCACGACGCAGTATCGTTTTTTTCCGATCAGGGTCACAACGGCATTTGTCAGCGACAAATTGAGCGCTTGTTCCGACGATAACGTGAAATTGCAATGTAATGCACTTGGTTGAAAGTCGATCAAGTATATCGACTGAACCCGGTCGACGCCACCCGCCCGCACCAGCGTCACATCAAAGATCAAGGCGGTCCCTCGCCGATATGCGCATCGAAGCCGCGCGGCCGCGGAATGGTCCCAATTGAGCTGAGGCGACTTCGGGCATTGCCTTGTCGGTACCGGCCAATTATCGAGATGGCTCCGGCATCGTCCGCGATGGCAAGCCTCGGCATGACGTTTCCCGATATGCCTCGCGTGCACCGGAGCCGACCGGAAGGGCAGGAAACCGCGAAATGACCAGGAAAACCGCAACAGGTCAGATTTTTGCCATCGCCCGGATAACCGCCGCGAGAGGGAGGCTTCGTTCTCGTGTCTGACGACCTCGCGCATCGATTTCTACAGGCCTGTCGGGAGCGCAGCGACAGCGAGATCCTGTGTACGCTCAGCCGGGGGCGATTGGAGCATCGGTTCACGGGTGGCGCATTGGCGCGGGCCGCGCAGGAGCGCGCCGGGCAGCTTGGCGCCGCGGGCGCGCGCGTTCTGGTGCTGGCATTGCCGCCGGGGCCGGTTTTTCTCACGACCCTGTTCGGTTGTCTGCTTGCGGGCATCACGGCAGTCCCCGTTTCCCCGCCCCGGCGCGGCAGCGCCTCCGACAGGCTGACACATATCGTGCGCGATTGCGGCGCCGACGCCGTTCTGTGCACGCCGACACAGGAGCCCGCGATCCGGGCGGCGCTCGCCGATATCGACGTGCCGATCGTCGTGCTCGGTGAGGATCCGTCGCAAAAACTGGTCGCGCCCGGACAGTCCGTGCGATCCCGCCCGCCTGCCGCGATCATCCAGTACACCTCGGGATCGACGAAAGACCCCAAGGGCGTGCTGATCGGCGCCGACAACATCCTGGCCAATTGCGCTCTGGTGATGAGATCGTGGCAGATGGACGAGCGGTGCCGCTTCGTGAACTGGATGCCGCATTTCCACGACATGGGACTCATGGGCGGCATCCTCTACCCGCTGTTGTGCGGCGGCCTGTCCATCCAGATGAGCCCCTACGATTTCGTGCGCAGCCCCCGCTCATGGTTGCAAGCCATATCCGACTGGCGGGCGACGTTCAGTGGCGGGCCCGCTTTCGCCTTCTCCGACCTCGTCAAGCGCGTCAAACGGGAAGATCTCGCTGGCCTCGATCTGTCTGCTTGGGAACGGGGATTTTGCGGCGCCGAGCCCGTCCCAAACGGGTTGCTGGAGGCAGTGGCGGGGCATCTTGCGCCGGCAGGATTGCGTCGCGAGGCCCTTTTCGCGTGTTATGGCATGGCGGAAATGACCTTGTTTGCGGCAGGACTTCCGGATGATGCCGCGACGGTGGACGAAAATACGGCGGCCTCCCATGCCTGCCGCCTGAACGAGGAACTTCGCGACGGAGTGCGGATCGTCGATCCGGAGACGGGGCAAGAAGCCACCCCTGGCCTCATGGGCGAGATCTGGCTGAAAGGGGCGTCAAAGGGGCGCGGCTATCTCGATCTGCCGCAGGAGACCGCGCACGCGTTTCATGCGAGGCTCGATGCGGAAGAGGGAGAATTCCTGCGCACCGGCGATCTGGGACGAATCGAGGCAGACCGGCTTTTCATCGTCGGGCGGACGAAGGACATCCTGATCAGTCACGGCCGGAAGATGTCGGCTGCCGAGGTCGAATGGGTGACCTGTCGTCCCCATTTCGCGCTCAACCCGCTGGCGGCTGCCGCCTTCATGGTCGACGATCTGGTTTCCGCCAGTGCCGTCCTCATCGTGGAAACCGCCGAAGGCGGGGCGATGCCGGAGGATGTCGAGGAGATCAAGGCGGCGATCCGCGCGCTCGCGCTCGGCGAATGGGGCCTGGCCTTCGACGAGATCCGCATTCTCCCCCGCGGCCGTCTGCCGCGAACCACCAGCGGCAAGATACAGCGCCGGCAGGTGGCAATTGACTATCGCAACGGGGGACTCCAAGGCGAGCCCCGGCAGAGGCATTGAACAGTGGTCGCAATCGAAAAAAGCAAATGGAAGAACCGCGAACAGAGGGTCGCTGATCCGGATCTGATCCGCGAGATATTGCGTTCCGCCGTCATGACGCCGGGCGATTACGCGCCCTATCTCGACCAGTTGGAGGCGCGCGGAACGACGTTGCCGCAATTCCGGGCGATGATCGAGCACAGCTTCATCTTTTTGTCGGGCAAGGAACACAGGGCCCTGCGCCGCCGTGTCGCCTCGTTCTTCTCGCTTGCCGCTGTCGATCGCTGGCGGCCGCGGATCCGCGCCGCGGCCGAGCGCGGCTTTCCGGTGCTTGCGGCGGCGGATGATCCGGATCTCGTGCGTGATTTCGTCGAGCCCGTCTTCGGCGAGGTGATCTCCGAATTTGTGGGGTTCGACGCCAGCGACAGTCAAGATGACAGTCATGTCGACAGGAGCGAACTGGTCCGGTTGATCGGTTGCGCCAACAACGCCACCGAGCCGCTGTTGCCCTTGTCGGAGCTGAAGCGCATCGATACGGCAATGGGAGAGCTTGCGGCCCGCCTCGTGCGTTCTCCCCGTCCCGAAGGGTCGTTGCTGGCTTTCCTGGCGCCCGGCGACGCCCCGCTCGATCCGCTGGGAGCGGATGTCAACATCGCCATCTCCGCCGCGATCGCCGCCTACACGATCGTTCAGACGATGTCGTTCGCCCTGCACGGGCTGTTGCTGCGCCCGCGCGAGGCATGGGACGAGATCGGCGATCTGTCGAGGGCCGATCACACGACAGAACTCGTCGTCTCCCTTTATCTGCCGACACTGACGCTCGGTCGTGTGGCGGAGGAGGATACGCAAGTGCGCGGCTGTCCGTTCGCGGCCGGCCAGACGATCATTCTCGACATGGTCGGCGCCAATGCGGCGCTGCGCGAACGGACGGGCGAGAGGACCGCCCACATGTCGTTTGGCGCGGGCGTTCACAAATGCGTCGGCGAACCGCTGGGCCGTGCCTTCATCGGCGAGGTTCTTCCGCGCCTTGCCAACGCCTTTCCCGGTCTTGCCCTCCACCGTGATCGCATCCGCCCGCACCTGACATCGATCCTGCAATGCCCGACGACGCTTCCCTGCGTGCTGGCGCCGGTCAATGAACGCATCAATGCCCGGATGGTGGAAATCCGCTGCAAGGCGGATGCCCGCGCGATCGTCAATGACGACGTGAACTGGATGCCGCCGCCAATGGCGGAGCATCTGGAAGTCTTGCAGGAAAAGTCCGGCCGCGATCTGGCGACCGCCATCGAGGTGGCGCGCAATGCTCCGTTTTTTCTTGCTGGCGCCCGGCACGAGACATTGCGCCGGATGGTCATGGACAATCTCGGCGGTAACCGGATTTCCGCATGGCACCCGCACTGGGAAGCCGTTGCCGGTGAGGTGAGCGGGCGCCTCGACGGGCAGGCGAAGGTCGATCTCGTCGCCGATTTCACCGAACCGTTGTTCACGGCGTCGGTCAAGCCGGTGCTGGGCATCAAGGTTCGCGATGAGGCGCGTTTCGATGCGCTTGCACCGAAGATACAGGATGTGCTGCATCCCTGGCTGCCAATGCGCGAATTGCTGCGGATCCAGGACGTGATGGCCGCGCTTCTCGATCTCATGGTGTTGCCGGATGCGGGTTCGCAACAGAGCGGAGAGGGACCGGTGCCGCTGCTCCATGCTCTTGTGGCGGACAGACCGGAGGGCTTTGGCGCGGATGAGATCAAGGCGTTGGCACTCGTTCTCTACGGGGCGAGCTTCAATGTGCGCCACACGCTTGCCAACGTGCTCTATCACATCTTGCTGCTGCCGCCCGAAGAGCGGGTCTTCGCACGCGACAAGGGCACGTTCGAGAAACGCCTGGACGGGTTGATCGCCCTGTGCGCGGCGCCAAAATACATCTACCGGGTGGCCCGCAAGCCGGTAAGACTGGGCGAAGAAATGGTTGAGGCGGGAACGACCGCGCGTTTGCAGCTTCTTTCCATCAACCGGCATGAACCAGTCGGTCATCTTGCCTTCGGCCACGGCCTTCACCGCTGCCTGGGCGCTGCCATGTCGCGGCAGATCCTGCGCACCGCCGTTCCGGCGCTTTTTTCCCGTCATCCCGATATTCGACTGGACCCGCAGCGACATCGTTATCTAGAGATGTCCCAGACGGTCGCGCTCGATCGCCTTCCCTGTCTTCTTTCCTGAACTGGCACAGAAAAAGCGAATGACAGAAAACACAAAACGCGGCGAGGTCGCCGCATTCCTGACCCAGCGGCTCGCCGAGATCACCAAGCGGGATCCGTCGATGATCACCGGTTCGTCCGTTTTCGTCGATATGGGTCTGCAATCGATCGATGCGGTTCTTTTGTGCGGCGAGGTGGAGGACAAGTTCGACATCGAGCTCGACCCTGCTTCCATCTTCGAACATGACACGCTCGACAGTTTCCTGGGGCTTATCGACGAACGGATCGCGGCTCAGTGACCACGTGGTATCTCGGACTGTCCACTTCAGGTCATGATCCTGCCCTGGCGATCGCCGATGAAGCCGGGCAGATCCGGTTTGCCGAGGCGACGGAACGCTTCGTTCAGGACAAACGCGCCTGGGGGATAGCGCCCGATCACGTCACGCACCTGGAACATGCGCTGAAAGCTTGCGGTGCGGATCCCGAACGCGATCGTTTCGTGGTCGCGACGAGCTGGAAAGCGGTCAAGGCGTCGCTCGATATCGTCGTCCACGACGCCATGCTGCCAGCCTCCGACACGATCTGGATGCGGGGCCTTCAGGCCGGCCTTCAGGCGAGCGCAGGCGCCAATCTGCTGCGTCTCGGCGTGGAGGATGGGCGACGGGAAACGCTCCACTTCGACCATCATCACTGCCATGCCGCCGCAACGGCCTATTTCGCGCCTGTTGATGATGCGGTCTGCCTCGTGCTCGATGGCGAGGGGGAGGTGGGCGCGGCCTCGCTGTTCTCCATGTCATCGCGCGAACTGAAGCGCAAATGGCGTGGCTGGGGCCCCGGCAGTCTGGGAACCTTCTATGCCTGGCTGACCTTTCATTGCGGCTTCGACTGGCGGCTTGGCGAGGAATGGAAGGTCATGGGGCTTGCCGCCTATGGTTCGATTCTGCCCGAGCTGCAAGGCGAGATGACCCGGCTTCTCTTGGTCGATCACGGGCGCCTGAAGTTTGCGGACAACGAAACGATTGCCGCGATCGATGCGCTGACGCGGGCCCACGCACGCATGCCTGCAGAGCCGATCATGAAGGCTGCCGATCTTGCCGCGACGGGGCAGGCGGTATACGCCGCGCTCGCCGACCGCGTGATCGCGGATGTGCGCGAAGATGGCGTGCCCGACCTTTTGCTGACGGGCGGCTGCGCACTCAATTCCTCCTATAACGGCACGATCGCGGGCCGGCTCGGCTTCGAGCGCGTGCATATCGCGCCGTGTCCGGCCGACGACGGCAACGCCATCGGTGCCGCGCTGCTCGCCTTCATGCAGGATCGTGGTGTGGCGGGCGTACCCGCAAGTCCCGACGCCTCGCCCTTTCTGGGGACAGTTCCCGACAGGGCGATCGAACGCAAGATGGCGCATGCCGCAAACGGCCTGTCGGTCACGGATGTTTCGGGCCGCTCTGCGGCCGCGGTCGCCGGCCGGCTCGCCGAGGGGCGGGTGATCGGCGTCATGCGCGGGCCGGCGGAATTCGGGCCCCGCGCGCTCGGCCATCGCTCCATCCTCGCCGATCCGACGCGGCCCGAGATCAAGGATCGCATCAACGCCGAGATCAAGGGGCGCGAGCCCTATCGCCCGCTCGCCCCCGTCGTGCTGGAAGCGGAGGTCGGCGACTGGTTCGAACGTCCGCAACCCTCGCCCTACATGTCGATCACGCTGCCCTGGCGCTCCACCGTGCAGGTGCGGGTGCCCTCTGTCGTTCATGCAGACGGCACGGGACGGTTGCAGACGGTCTCGCCGGACAGTCAGCCGTGGATGAGCGCGCTTCTCGATTCCTTGCGCCAGACGACCGGCGTGCCCGTCGCTCTCAATACGAGCCTGAATGTCATGGGCAAGCCGATCGCGCATTCGGTGGAAGATGCGCTGGCCATCCTCGCGACCACCGGCCTCGATGGCGTGCTTTGCGAAGACTACCTGGTCGAGAAACCGTGAGCGCTGGTATTACGCGGCGAGCGCTTCCTCGCGCCTGATGCTTTCCAGCCGATGGTCGCTGTAACCACGCTCGAACGGCGGCGCGGCCATCTCGCCCCATGTCATGTCAAACATTCCGGTCTTCGTCAGGTTGGACAGAATGGCGAGGTAACGGAACAGGATCTCGCTGATAGCCCAGCCGTTTTCCGGTCGTGTGCGGGCGAGTTCGAGAGTGCGGTCGATCAGCGCCCGCACATCCCAGTCCATCATCATCGCTTCCTTCAGCAGCGCCGATGTCATGCGCGCGACCGCGGGGCGCGGCGCGCGCTTCTGCTTCAGTCCGCGCGCGATCCAGGGCGGTGGGGCCAGCATGTCGGCCAACCGCTCCACGCGGAAGAAGAAGTTGTCCGGATGGTAGAGGCTGCTTATCAGCCACCGCAAGCCGATATAAAGCTCCGCACGCGACATCTGTGCCGGCTGGAAGTTCGAAGTGAAATGGCAGGGACCGAAGGAATCGTCGTTGATGAGGCGGCCGGCGGCGCGCATGTCGTCGAACAGCGGCGTGCTGATCGGGGCGACGAGCGGGCTGATGCGCGGCGTTCCGATCGGCAGGGCCATGGCGAACCTGAACTGACGTTCGAAGGCGGAGAGGTTGTCGCTGTCGAAGCCGACGATGAAGGCCGCTTCGACGCGTACGCCGGCCTTGATGGAGGTCTCGCACTGGCGGATGAGATCGAATCCCTTGTTCGGCCGCTTGTCGCACTCGTCGAGCGCTGCGGGATCGTCCGATTCGATACCCATGTAGGCCGTCAGAAGGCCCGCACGATAGCAGGCTGACAGCATGCTCTCGTGCTTCGTCATGTTGACGGAAAGCTGGGTCTGGAAGGTCACGAAGTCGCGTCCCTCGGCCCCGTTCCACTCCTCGATCGCCGCGAGGATCTCGGTTGATTTCTTGCGGTTGGCCGAGAAGTTGTCGTCGGTGATCATGATGGAGGCGAAGCCCAGGTCATAGAGCTGGCGAATCTCGTCCATGACCTGGCCGACCGACTTGTAGCGCTGACGATTGCCCAGATACTGGATCACATCGCAGAAATTACAGGTGAAGGGGCAGCCGCGGCTCGTCTGGACGATGCCGGTGGCGAGCCTGTCGGTGGGATAGAGGTCCCAGCGCGGCGCGGGCGAGGCCGTCAAATCGATGCCCGGCCCGTTGTAGTGCGGCTTCAAGGTGCCTGTGGCCATGTCCGCGAAGAAACGATCCGCGACGGCCTCCAGCTCGCCGGTGAACATACAGTCGCAATGATCGCGGAAGACCTCCGGCGCGAGCGTGACATGCGGCCCGCCCATCACGACAGGCTTGCCGCGCGAACGGAATTCGTCAGCGATCCAAAGCGCGCGTTTCGCCTGGCCGACATTCGCGGTGACGCCGATGAAATCGGCGTCGCTATCGAAGTCGAGCGGCTGCGTAACCTCGTTGCACAGCTCCACGTCGATGCCTGCCGGAGCCATGGCCGCGATCGTCGCGATGGCGGTGGAAGGGTTCATCTCGTAGCCGCCGATCGAGGCGTCGAACGCATTCAGTGGACTGACCTGCTCGTTGTCGGTTTCATAGCGGGGTGCAACGAGAAGGAACTTCACTTGGCATCTCCGTCTGGTGACTGAGGAACGACGCGGCAGACCATCTTCACGTTCTTCTTTGGGGAATGTGGGGCACTCAACGTCTGTTGAGTATGCCCACACCGCTTGCCCAGTTTTTTATGTGGTCTATCCAGCGTGCAGGGTTCCTGTCCGCAGGGTCAAGTCTTTTCATGGATTCTTCCGCATGCCGGATGGCGGCCGGGCCAAGGCCTTTCAGCAGGAAATAGCGCCACACAGGAAGGCGGAGCGATTGGTTCTCCGGACCTGATGCCAACAACGCCTCCACGCGGTCGAGATAGCTTTGCGCCCAGCGCGCGCACCATACATCTTCCGCTTCGCCCGGCTCCGCCATCGGCAAGCGCTCGATGTCGATGTGGATTTTTCCTTCGCGCCAGACCGGTTGCACCCAGAAGCTGGGTATCCGCATCGCACGGCTGATCTTGGGAAACGTGTCCAGGATGGGGTAGGGCTGGCCGAAAAGCGTCCCAACCGCCATCGTGCTGGGATCGTGCATCTTGACAATGCTGACGGGCAGGTCCGGCAGCGAATAGATGCTGTTGCCTTGCCTGAGGTTCCGGACGATCTCGACCGCGGTGTCGTTCTTGTGGCCCGCAAAGCGGATCGTATTGGCCTTGATGGAGTGGATCCAGTCCTTCTGGAACGGCTGGACGAAATAGCGGATGGTTTCAAACCGCTCCAGCATCAACGAGAGCATCGCCGGGCCGGAATGGCTCGTCACGATGAGCGTCGGCAGCCTGTTTCGCATCCGCTCCCCGAGTTCTGCGTAGTCCGTGTCGTGCAGCACCTCGCGGGGCGGGGCCCCGAAGCGTGGCTTCTGTCTGATCGCTTCGTAGACGTGGTCGGCGGCAAGCGCGACACGGCGCCAGTCGTCAAAGCTCTCTTTCGCGTCGCTGCGCATCATCCAGGCGATCCACAAGGACGGAATGAGGACATCGCCGGCCAATGCCGTTTCGTCGTTGAAATCGAGCAATCTCGCGAGCGTCTTGCCGGGTATTGTCGCGATATCCGGTTCCTGCGTGACGCGTTCGCGATCCGGTTCCGCGAAAGTCGAATCTCCGGTCATGAGCTGCCTCTGAAATCCGATCCTTTCGCTATTTCTAAAGTGGCGTGGCGGGTATTTCAGAAGGTCGGCCGCGCGATCGTTTCTGCCTGCCATGAGCAGGTTCTTGACGAGCTCGACATAGTCGGTTTCGGTCATTGCGGCGGGGTTTGCCGCGCGTGCGATATTGATTTCGAAATACTGCTCGATCTTGCCTTGCAGCAGGAGAAGTGCGTTCCGCAGCCGTGCGGCGGGTGCATCCAGAGGGTTGTTTTCCAGAACCCGCGCGACCGCCGCACCCGCTTCGTCGAACCTTGCAAGCTCGAAGGCCGCTCGGGCCCTGAGCAATGTGAGTTCGAGCAACCTCGGCTGTTCCTTTTCAAGGCTGGTAACCAGCGGATGAAGCTTTTTCCAGTCGCCGGCGGCGGCGAGCATCCTCGCTCTCAGCATCGAGATCGTGAAGGGCGGGAGGGACGCCGCCTTGCGATCGAGCAGCCCCTCGAGCCGGCCAAAGATCGATTGCACCGTATCGCGCTCGGTGATCGCGCTTCGCGCGACGGCAAGCGCCGCGTTGAATTCGATTGTGGGAACGCTCGCATCCCCGGCCGCTTCGATATGCGACGTCGCCGCACCTTCGAAGTCTTCGTCCCTAAGCGCGATCTTGGCCAGAAGCTGACGCAACGCCGGTTTGTCGCGCATGCCTGGCGGCATCTCTTCCAAGAGCCGGTCCGCGGTTTCGCGGTCATTCATTTCCAGGCACAGGTCGAGCAATGTCGTGAGAGGCGTTGGGGCATCGGGAAGGACACCAACCGCTGTCTCGGCGAATATCCGCGCCTGCGTGAGGTCTCCCTCCATTCTCAGGGTCCTGATCAGGTCAAGTGCGATCCTGGCTGTCTGGTCTCCGCGATCCCATAGCGCCTGAAGGGCCGACCTTGCCGTATCGATCCGGCCGAGCGCGAGCGCGCTCTCGATCCGGGCGAGCTGCAACTGCGGCGTGTCGCTGGCGATGGACCTGAGCAGCCGGTCACTTTCGACAAGCCAACCGGCCTGCCGCAGAAGCGTTGCCTTCTTGAGCAACAAGGCGTCGTTTGCGGGAAGCGCCGCCAAGGCGTCATCTGCGGATGTCAACGCATCGTCCAGTTGGAGAACGTGGGCCTGCGTATCGATGCGGTGAAGCCAGGCCGCCAGATTGCGGGGCTGCTTGTTCAGTATGCGCGTTGTCAGAGCGAGGCTCGCCGCGCAGTCCCCTTCGCCGAGCAGGGCGCGGGCCCGCTCCAGTTCGACCCTGTCACGCTGCGGATCGTCCGGCTCCAGCCGCTCAAGCAATGCCGCAAGGCTCCGGGAGCTTTCATCGAATCGGCCGATTTGCTGCAGCAATCTTCCCCGTCTCAGCTGAAGCCCGATATCCCTCGCAAAAGTGTCACCGGCATTGTCGATCGCGGCAAGGGCCCCCTTGAGCCTGTGAAAATGCAGGAGGGTGTCAATTCGAGCGCGCAGCGCATTCCTGTGCGTCGGGTGGAGTGCCAGCGCCTGTTCGCAGACCGCGAGACTTGCGTCCTCATCGCCCGCGTCCCTCAGTGAAATGGCAAGTTCGACCAGCAACGCGAGGTTTTCAGGCGCGCGGGCGCGCAACGCGTCGAGATGCCGGACGCTTTGCTCGCTGCGTCCCGTTCTTCGAAGCGCCGCACCTTTCTTGATAAGGAACTGCGTGTCTTCCGGCCGCTTTTCCAGCGCGTCTTGTGCCGCCTGCAGCGCCGCTTCCGTTCTTCCGTGCTGAAGATTGGTTTCGATACAGGCAAGCAACGAAGGCCGGTGGTCGGGATCGATTTTCAAAGCGGCCCGGTTCAGCGCCAGGCTCTCGTCACACTGACCGGCAAGGCGCAGGGAAATCGACAGCTCGTACATCGCGGCTATCGCATCTGGAAACTTGTCGCGTGCCATGGACAGAAGATGAACGCTCTCCGCGATTCTGCCCTCTTCTCGATGGGCCACACCTTCGGACAGAACCTCCTCTAGGCAAGTGCCGCCGGACGCTGGTTCTGAAGCAGGACTGTCAGGTAAAGTCTGGTTTTCTGAGTTCATTACGGGTGCTGAGTGATCAACGTTTCTCGCAATACAGGTTCGCCAATGAGTGCGGAGGTTCCGAAAACGATGCAATGCGGTTTTGGCCCTGAGAGCATTTCGCTTTGCTCCTTAGGGCACCATAACGAAAGGGAATTATCACGACATTCGTAAATGAAAATAGTCACGTGCAGGATAGTTCATGTCGGAGCGTGTGGCGAGGGCTATAGGGTCATAGTGTATGAAGGATATGTTATCGCGGATCTTGGCCTCTGGAGCGTGTTTATTCTAGTTAAATTCGAGTATAAAAATTTATATACATTATTATTTTTAATAAAACTGACGGAAATTCCGTAGATATTGCATATTCGGGCATGGATGTGCCTATATAGAAAGTAAAGACATTTCTTTTGATGGTGGGGCGCAAGCTGAATGCGCGGGCCTCATCCGCAAGCGATGTGCGCCTCTTGGCTCATGGCGGTAACTGCGCGGCGACACGGCCATATCGCCGCGCAGGCGTAAACTGGAAATCGGGCTTTCAGTTCGCGCTGGTGCGGGCGCTCTTCAGGAAGAGCCCCCGGCCGTCCTCGGTTGTGACCTCGTCGTCTTCCATCACCACGCGGCCGCGGGCGATCGTCTTCACCGGCCAGCCGGTCACCTCGATTCCCTCATAGGGCGTGTAGTCGATCGTGTGCTGCATCCGCGCATTGGTGATCGATACCTTGCGTTCCCGATCCCACAGCACGAGGTCGGCGTCGGCACCCGGTGCGATCGTGCCCTTGCGCGGATGAAGACCGAAGCGCTTGGCCGGGTTGGTGGCCGTCAGGCGGACAAAGGTCGGAAGATCGATCTCGCCTTTCACGACACCCTCACTGAAGATCAGCGGCAGCCGGGCGGCAAGGCCGGGGATGCCGTTCGGTATCCTGGTGAAGTCGACATCCGGGCCGTTCAGCCATTTGCCCTTGTCGCCGGCAAAGCTGTAGCCGCAATGATCCGACGACAGAACGTCGAGAACGCCCCGTCGGATCATCGCCCACAGGCCGGCATGATCGGCCGCCTCGCGCGGGCTCGGGCTGCACATGTACTTCGCGCCTTCCTTGCCCGGACGATCCATGTCGGAGCCGGAAAGAACGAGATATTGCGGACAGGTCTCCGCCGTCACCTTGACGCCACGGGCCTGGGCGCGGGCGATCTCTTCGGCCACCTCGGCACAGGAGACATGGAAGATATGGATCGGTGTGTCGACCAGCTCCGCGAGGGCGATGGCGCGGTAGGTCGCTTCGCGTTCCACCACCTTCGGGCGCGACCAGGCATGGGCGGCGGGCTGGGTCTTGCCATCCTTCAGAAGCTGCTCGGAACGCCAGCGGATCGCCTCGTAATTCTCACAGTGCACACAGACGACGGCGCCCGCGCGCTTCGCCGCCTCCAGCACCGATATGTATTGTCCGTCATCGACATGCAGCGGATCGTAGGTGAGAAACACCTTGAAGCTGCCGACGCCACCGGCCGCGATCGCGGGCAGTTCGTTAAAGACAACGGCTTCACTCGGATCAGTGACCATCTGGTGCAGCGAATAGTCGATCGGCGACTTTTGAGCGCGCGCGCGATAGTCCGGCAGATGCGCGCCGATCGGCTCGCCCTTGAACTGCGGGGCGAACGGAATGACGGTCGTGGTGCCGCCGGCAAACGCGGAGCGTGCCGCCGTGCCGAAGCTTTCCTCGTGGATGGAACCGTCCGGCTCGAGCTGTTCGATGTGGCAATGGCTGTCGACACCGCCGGGCATGACGAGAAGACCCGATGCATCAATGGTTCGCGCGCCTGTGAGATTCGTACCGATCGCCGCGATTTGCTCGCCGTTGATCCCCACGTCGCAGGCAATGACGTCGACGCCGGTGACAACGGTGCCGCCCTTGATGAGCAGATCGTATTCACTCATTTCACGCTTCTCCGTTTCGGGCCGCCCGGATCGCGGCCGCTGACGATATCGAGGGTTTCCGCCGCCACGTTGCGAAGGTGGGTGACCATCGCCGCCCGGGCGCGGCGGGCGTCGCCCTTTTCGAATGCCTCCAGAATGGCGAGGTGTTCTGTCGCGTCGGCCGAAACGCGGCCGGCGGCGCTCGACAGTTCGAACAGCCGCGTCGAGATGCGCAGGTTGGTGAGCACCCGGATCATGACCGCATTGCCGAGGGCCGCGGGGAAAAGCATATGGAGGCGGTCGTCAAGCTCCCAGTGAGCTGTTTCCTGCGCATCGCGCTGCCCCAGACGGATGATTTCCGCGCGCAGGTCCTCGATGTCCTCGGCCGCGACCTTGCCGATCGCCAGCTCGACCGCTTCCGCCTCGATCAGTTCGCGCAGCTTCAGGGCTTGGAAGAACTCCACCGGCTGGACCTTCCTGACCGCGAAGGATCGAGAGCCCTGCTTGACCAGCAGTCCTTCCGCCGCAAGCCGCAGGATCGCCTCGCGCATCGGGGTGCGCGAAATGTCCAGCTGCTTGGCGAGTCGTCCTTCCACCACGGAGCTGCCGCCGGGCAGCGCCTTGGTCAGGATCAGCTGTGCGAGCTGCTCGTAGGCACGTTCCGCCAGAGAACTCTCCGGCTGCAGGTCGAAAGCTTGAAGGCCTCCCGCCCCCTCTGGCGTTCCCGTCTCCACGGTCACGATACCGCCGGTAACAGGCCGGCTCCGTCCAGAGCATTGCGCAACATGTTCATTTCCTCCTCTTTCAAGGCCGTGATCGGCGGACGGGCGGCCCCGTTCTTCCACCGGCCGAGCAATTCCATCGCCATCTTCAAACGCGCCGTCGCGTGTCCCGAGGGTGCCAGGCCGTAGATAGCGTTGGCGAGTGGCTGGATACGGCGGTGGATCTCGATGGCCGTCTTCAGATCTGATGTCTGCACGGCCCTGTCGAGCGCGACGATGTCGGCCGGCATGATGGCGGCGAGACTGACAATACTGCCAGTGCTACCCTGTACGAAGCAGGACAGCAAATGCTCGTCTCCCGATGCCATGACCTCCACATGCGGAGCCAGTTCCGCCACGAGGCGGCGGTTGCGCTCATACGTGTTGCTCTCCCAGCTTCCCTCCTTGATGCCGACCACGCCGGGCAGCACGGCAAGACTTGCCAGAACCTCGGGCGTGTAGGCGAGTTTGGAGGAAACGCCGGCCTGATAGATCATCAGCGGCAGGCCCGAGGCCTTCGCGATCGTGTCGTGGTGGGTCACGGCCATGCTGTCGTCCTGCGACAGTGCCCAGGAGAAAGGCGGAAAGACCAGCGCGACATCCGCGCCCGCCTGTGCCGCATCGCCCGCCTGTGCGGCCGCCTCCTGTGTCGCTTCGGCGAGGATGCCGCAAACGATGATATGCGTCGCGCCTATGGTTTCAGCCGCGATTTCCGTAACCCTGCGCCGTTCCTCGCGGCTCAGCAGGAAGCATTCGCCAGCGTGACCGTTGCACAGGACACCGACGATGCCCGGTTCGGCCGTCACGCTCAGAAAATGCGCGCGCAACGCGTCTTCATCGATCTGTCCGTCGGAAAGAAACGGCGTCAGCGTGGCGGCGTAGATGCCGCGATAGGGATGTTCTCCTGCGGGGGTCACGCGCTCAACTCCATGTTCTTGTCTTTTTGAATAAGGCGGGCCGGGCCGAACAGCGGCATCTCCGGTTCGCGGCCGAGTATCCGGTCGGCGAGGAGCCGGCCCATGTAGGGCGCGCTGGTGTAGCCGGAATGGACGCAGCCGATCACATAGGCTTCCTCGTGGCCCGGGATCTCGCCGATCATCGGCAGCGCATCCGCCGTTTCCGATTCCAGCCCCAGCCAGACGCGATTGACCCGGGTCTCGCCGAGCGCGGGAATGGCGTGACGGGCAAGCTGGATGTTGCCGATCAGGTTCTTCGGGATCGTCTCCACCCCGCCGCGCACCCGGTCGCCGTTGCCCTGCCAGCCGCCGCCGATCAGCACCGTTCCGTTTTCGAACTGCTTGAGCGAGAGGAGCCCGTTGGCGATGCCGACCACCGAGCGCATGACCGGTCGCATGCGCTCGGTCACAACCAGCTGGTTGATCAGCGTCTTGACCGGAACCTTCAGGCCGAGCCAGGCAAGCATGGGTTCAAGCCAGACACCGCCCGCGAGAACCAGCCGTTTCGCTCTGACGGGGGCGCCGCCGTCGATACGGATGACGTGGAGGCCATCCTCTCGGTCGAGCGCTGTCACGGGGCTGTTTTCCATGATCATCGCCCCGGTCGCCAGAAGGGCGCGCCGGTAGGCTCGGCCGGTCATGTAGGCGGTGACATGGCCGTCGAGTTCGCAGAAGGCCGCGGCGATCATCGACGGGTTCAGTCCCGGATCGATTTCGCAGGCGCGCTTCGGCGTTACGAGTTCGATGGGTGCGCCCATGGCTGCACGAGCTTCGGCGCGCTTTTCGACCATCTCCAGCTCTTCACGCGTGAAGGCGAGCGAAAAGCCGGGGGCGGAGCGCGCGCCGACGTCCATACCCAGCCAGTTGGGGGCATTGAGCCAGAGCTCGCGTCCTTTCATGGCGTAGGGAACGAGCGCCGCCCGCGTCATGTGCAGCGTCAGCGTGCCGGCATTGACGCCGGAGGCCTCGCGGCAGATCTCGCCACGATCGATGAGCGCCACTCGCATGCCGCTGCGCGCCAGATGCAGGGCGACCGTGGCGCCCATGGCGCCCGCGCCGATGATTGCAGCATCAAGGGGAAGAGACTTCGACATGCGGTTCACAAGGTCTGGTTCGAGGCTTGGGCGGTCACCGGAGGGGTCATAGCGGGGCCGGGGGCGGGAGTTCGAGATCGTCGTAGTCGATGTCGCCGGCAAGAACGCCGAGCGGTAATGGACGCAGCGGGGAGCGGCCGGTCATGGGGGCGGGCGGTGCCTCCTGGCCAAGTGCTGCGGCAGCCAGCGCAGAGGCGATGTCGCCGCAGGTGCGCCCCTGGCAGGGGCCCATGCCGCAACGCGTCCAGGCCTTGACCTGATTGGGCGAGGTTGCCCCGTCTGCCACGGCCGCATCGAGCTCCGCCCGGGTAACGTCTTCGCACCGGCAGACCACCGCATCGGCGGCAATGGCCGCGATCTGGCCTGAACGCGGTGCCATCAGCCGCGCCATCGCCTGTCCGAAACGCCGGGCCTTTTTCGCGCCGGTCGATAGCGTCCGCTTTTGCGCGCGGTAATTATCTGCGGAAAGCCGATCGGCATCGAAGGCGATGCTGAGGCCGACACGCCGTCCGTCGATCGCGGCGGCGGCCGCGCCACTGATGCCCGCTCCGTCGCCCACGACGAAGAGGCCGGGCAGGGACGTCCGGAAATCCTCGTCGAGCTGAGGCACCCAGGCCTTCTGGACCGTGTCGTAGACATGTTCGGCACGCAGCAGGCGCGTGACCTCGCTCGCGGGCGCCAGGCCATTGCCGACGGCGACCGCATCGACCACGAATTCGCGAACAGTGCCCGCAACCGGTGCGCCGGTGGCATACACGGGACCGACGAAAGCGCGCAGCTTGCCCGCTTCGGCCTGCTCGATCCGGCGGATCGCCTGGCGATAGCGCATCGGGACGCCGGCAAGGGTGAGGCGCGAGGTCCAGCCGATGCCGCGCGCCAGAAGGTCGGGCCGCGAAATGGTCGCGGGAACGGTCGCCAGCCATTCACGCCGCGAGGCGAGGTCGATGACGCCGGCGACCTCGCCTCCAGCTTTTCGAAGGGTTGTGGCAACGGCGAGAAGGAGAGGCCCGGCACCCGCGACCAGCGTTTGCCGGCCGGGCAGCACTTTCTGCGATTTCAGCATCACGGTCGCACCGGCGAGACCGATGACGCCCGGCAAGGTCCAGCCGGGGAAGGGAACGACCCGCTCGCGCGCGCCGTTCGCGATGACGACGATGGGAGCCTCTTCGCTCGATGGCCCGTCGGGGCCGAGCAGATCGGCGCGATAACCGGGCGCAATCGACCACAACAGCGTGTCGAAGCGGCACCGCACGGAGCTGTCCGCCAGACGCTTGCGCAGATCGTCGCCTATTTCCGCCTCGGGTTCGCGTGGGCCTTGGGTGCGAAACCCCTTCGGCGTGGCGCGATAGACCTGGCCGCCGGCATCCGGCGCCTCGTCGATCAGCACCACGTCGAGCCCATGGCGGGCGCATTCCATGGCGGCTTCCGCACCGGCGGGCCCCGCGCCCACGACGATCACGTCACAGGTGGCTGCCATCAGATCGTCCCCGATGTCACGACGAGCCCTTCATGGACGGGAGTGCGGCAGGCTGGCCGTCGGACGCCATCGACGACCACGACGCATTCCTGACAGCTTCCCATCCAGCAGAACGTGCCTCGCGGGTCATTCGAACCCGGCGCGCTGCGCAGGATGCGGATGCCGCTAGCCAAGGCTGCGGCCGCAATGCTTTCCCCGCAAAACGCTTCCACCAGTTCCCCGTCGAAGGTGAATCGGACGCGCCCTCCCCGTTGCACGCCGGGCATGCGGAGGTCGCTGGAACCGCGCGAATTCGAGGGTTCAGATGAAATTTCGTCTCGGTCTGACGATTGACAATTGCTCACTTGGATGGTTCTTTTGTCTACGAACGGTATACGAAACGTACACCGTTGAAAGCCGACAGGCAAGCTCGGTCACGCGCTTTCCAAGGCGCGAGGGAACAGAAATCAAGGACGCGAAAATGAACCTTCTCAAGTCTCTGTGTACGGTCGCGGGCGTGGCGCTGATGGCGTTTTCCGCTCAATCGGCAACTGCGAAGTCGCTGGACGATATCCTCTCCGGCGGCACGATCACGGTCGGCATCAACCCGAATCTGCCGCCGCTCGGCCAATACAACGACAAGAATGAAATCGAGGGATTCGACGTCGACGTGGCGCACAAGCTGGGCGAGCTTCTCGGCGTCGACGTGAAGTTCGTGGAGGTCACCTCGGCCGACCGTGTGCCGTTTCTGGCGACCGGCAAGGCGGACATCGTTCTGGGAGCCCTGACGCGCACTCCGGCGCGCGCCAAGGTCATCGACTTCACGCTGCCGATCCAGACCGAGGCACTCAGCGCACTGACGCTTGCCGACAAGCCCTTCAAGTCGCTGGCGGATCTCAATTCGGCGGATGTGAAGCTGATCGAGGTGCGTGGCACCACTCCGGTCGAATTCGTCAAGACGCACCTGCCCGACGCGAAGGTGATGCTGTTCGACAACTATCCCGATGCTGTGAAGGCGCTGTTCCAGGGTCGGGGTGACGCGATCGTCGATGTGGTCGACTATATCGGCAAGTACACCGCCAACTACGACAAGAAGACCAAGGTTCTGTCCGACCCCAGCGCCAGCGTCGACTACGACTGCATCGGCATCGCGCAGGGCAATACGGCGCTGAAGTCCTGGCTGAACACAGCCATCTACAGCCTGCAGACGAGCGGCTTCATGGACGAGAGCTACAAGAAGTGGTTCGGCATGGACATGGTCTACAAGATCCCGGCCCAGCCCTACTTCTGAGCGCAAGGCGCATCAATCCTGACCGCCCCGCCTGTCCACCAGGCGGGGCGGCTCGCCGGCCTGTGCCGGTTTTGCACCCCCGCCCATACCGCCGACGCACGCGAAAAGCCGCAAGGCGCGTCAGCGGAAACCGATCGTTTGGCGCAAGAGCTCAGAGAGAACCCGCTTCGATGCACTACACTTTGCATTTCGGACAGGTCACGCCCGAGATCCCCTATCTTTTATGGGGAGCGCTGATCAGCCTCGAGCTCAGCGTGATGGCATTTGCCGGCGGCATGGTCATCGGCATGGTCGGCGCGATCATGCGGCTGCGCGGCGGTCGCTGGTTGTCACGGCTTGCACGCTGGTATGTGACCTTTTTCACGAACACGCCGCAGCTCGTGCAGATCTATTTCATCTTCTTCGCGCTGCCGGAGGTTGGCATCCTGCTGGATCCCTTCCCCGCGGTGCTGCTGGGCATGACGCTGAACGCGGGCGGCTATCTGACGGAAATTCTCCGTGCCGGCCTCGCCTCCGTCCATCAGCAGGAGCTCGATGCCGCCGAAACGCTCGGCATGAGCCATCTTCAGACGCTGCGCTACGTGATCCTGCCGCACATTTTCAAGGTCGTCATGCCGGCCATGACAAACCAGTACATCCTGATGACGCTCGGCACCTCGATGGCGGCGATCTTCGGGGTGGAGGAATTGACCGGCCGGGCCTTCAACATCAATTCCACGACCTTCCGCTCGATCGAAATCTTCCTGCTTACCGGCGGCATCTACGTCCTCGTCACCCTGGCGGCGACGTCGCTTCTTGCTCTTGTCGGCCGCTATGCCTTTCGCGCGAGGGTCCGTATCCTATGAGCCCGGATTTCCTTTCCGACCTGCCGAAGCTCTTCACCTTCTACAATATACTGTTGTGGGGGGAGGCGGCGCTGACGACGCTGCTGCTTTCCGCGGTCGGCTGCATCATCGGCATGATCGTCGGTTTCGTCCTGGCGATCGCGCGGCAAAGCCGGCGCCGGGCACTTATACCCGCGCGCATCCTTTCCGGTCTCTTCGTGGAGATCGTGCGCCGCGTGCCCTTCTTGATCACGCTGATGCTCTTCTTCTTCGGCGCGCAGGTGCTGGGGTTCGATCTCGCCCCGCTGACGATCGCGCTGATCGCCACGTCCGTCATCTCCACCGCCTTCGTTTCGGAAATCATCCGCGGCGGGCTGGAAACGCTCAAGCCCGCCCAGCTTGAAGCGGCGGCGGTGATGAACTTCACGCCGCTTCAGACGCTTCGCCTCGTCTCCATCCCGCAGGCGCTGCCGATCGTCATTCCGCCGATCTTCGGCTATTTCGTCCTGTTCATAAAGGACACCGCGCTCGCCTCGCAGGTCGGCGTTCTGGAACTCACCCAGGCCGGCAAGATCATGACGACGAAGGGCCATTCCGCGTTCCTCGTCTACGCGGTCGTGCTCGCGCTGTACTTCATCGTTTCCTACCCGCTCGCCCGTTTGGGGGGCTATCTGGAGAACCGCCTTGTCCTTTCTCGACATTCATGACCTGGGCGCCCGCTATGGCTCGCTTCGCGTTCTCGACGGCATCGATCTGTCGGTGGAACAGGGAGAGGTCGTCAGTCTGATCGGTCCGTCGGGATCCGGAAAGAGCACGCTCCTGAAGGTGATCACCGGGCTGATGAAGCCTGATCGCGGACGGGTGACCCTTGCGGGGGCAGCTGTCGACTACAGCAACCGCAAGTCGTTGAAAGCGGCCCGTGATCGTCTGGCCATCGTGTTCCAGCAATACAATCTCTTCGGCAACATGACCGTGCTGCGCAACGTCACCGTCGCGCCGACCACAATCAAGAAGCGCAACCGCAGGCAAGTGGAGGAAAAGGCACGGGAACTGCTCGACCGTGTCGGCCTCGGCGACAAGCTCCACGTCTATCCCGATCAGCTTTCTGGCGGCCAGCAGCAGCGTGTCGCCATCGCCCGCGCGCTTTGCCTGGAGCCGGAAATCCTGCTTCTCGACGAAGTGACCTCCGCGCTTGATCCCGAGCGCGTCAGCGAGGTGCTCGACACGATCCGCCTGCTCGCCAAGGACAATATCGCCATGCTGATCGTCTCGCACGAGATGAGTTTCGTGCGAGACGTCTCCCACCGCATCGCTTTCATGGCGGACGGTCGCGTGCAGGAGATCGGATCCCCGGAGCAGATTTTCGACAACCCGCAAACGGACCGCACCCGCGACTTTGTCGGCCGGATATCCAGGGTAGGTCACTGAAGGGGCCGGGCCTTGCGCCCGACCCTATTGCACCTCAGCCGTTGTAGTCCTTGTCTTCCACCTTCTCCATCCAGGTCACGGCACTGCCATCGACGGCTTCCTGAATGGCGATGTGGCTCATGGCGGCGTCGGGGCTCGCCCCGTGCCAGTGTTTCTCGCCTGCGGGAAACCAGACCACGTCGCCCTGCCGGATCTCCTCCACCGGCCCGCCCTCACGCTGCACCCGGCCGCGCCCGAAGGTGACGATCAGTGTCTGGCCGGCGGGGTGGGTGTGCCATGCGGTGCGTGCACCCGGCTCGAAGGTCACATGTGCGCCTGCGACCCGACCCGGTTCCTCGGCCGCGAACATCGGGTCAAGGCGCACGGTGCCGGTGAACCAGTCGGTGGGGCCGGCCATCGAGGCGGTTTCGCCCGGGCGGGTGATCTTCATGGCTCTCTCCTGTTCCTGTCGTGTGATCCGTTTCCCAGCCTTCGCGGCAGATGGCACTTTTTGCAAGCCTGCCGATTGTCGGGCATGAAGGCCGGACAGACATCGTCATCCGTATTGTTCATGTGTCGGGTGATTTCGCGACCCGGCAATTCCGCGTTCGCGCGCACAGTGTGTTTGTCGTTGCGGTTGATGTGTCATAAAAGGCATTGGGACAATCGAGGGACAGTTTGAGCGGATTTCCAAAGACTGTCCAAGAGGAAAAAGCGGGGCGGTCTTGACCATGCCGAGGCGGGAGGGGGAATGGAAAGGCGAACCGGGCGTGGTGCGGGGCTCGCTCGCGGTGCCTGAAACCGGGCGGGTAACGCGCGCCGGCCGTATCGTGGAACATGTGTCCGGGCTGCTGTCCGCCGGCGCCTACAAGCCCGGAGAGAGGTTGCCATCCGTGCGCCAGGCCGCGCGGGAGCAGGGTGTTTCGAAAAACACCATGGCCGAGGCCTATGACCGGCTGGTCGCACAGGGGCTTCTGGAGGCGCGGCCCGGATCGGGCTACTACGTCGCTCCGTTCGAGCTCCGCCGTCCGACGCAGCCCGCACCCCACATCGTCTCCGCGATCGATGTTGTCTCGCTGCTGCGCGAGCAGCTCGATCCGCATTACGAAGTGCGCCCGGGGGATGGCAGGCCACCGTCGCTGTGGACCGAGGGGTCCGAGCTCAAGAGGTTCTTTTCCAGCTTCAAGACCGGTAATCCGGAGGCGGTCGAGTTCGGCTATGGCAGCGGCTGGGGATATGGTCCCTTGCGCGACAGGCTGCGCATGATGCTGCTGGAGCGTTCCATTGCGGTGGAGCCGGACGGGCTCCTTCTCACGAACGGCGTCAACCACGGGCTCGACCTGATCATCCGCCATCTGATCGAGCCGGGCGACACCGTTTTCGTCGATGATCCCGGCTATTATCCGCTGTTTGGCAAGCTCACCCTCGCCAAGGCTCGGATGATTGGTATTCGGCGCGCTCCCGACGGTCCCGATCTTGAGGATCTCGCCGCCAAGCTGGCGCTCTACAGGCCGAAGATCTTCTTCACCCAGTCGCTCGCCCACAATCCGACCGGTAGCACGCTCTCGCCCGCCGTCGCCTTCGGTCTGATGCAACTGGCGGAGCGGTGGGGCGTGCTGATCGTGGAGAACGATGCGCTCGCGGACATTGTCCCTCCGACCTTGCCGCGACTTGCCGCGCTCGACCAGCTCAACCGCGTTCTCTATGTTGGCTCGTTCTCCAAGACATTGTCGGCGAGCCTCCGCTGCGGCTATGTCGCCGGCCTGCCGTCGCTCATCTCGTCCTTGTCGAACCTCAAGATGCTGACGACGGTGGCGAGTTCCGATTATGTCGAGCGTTTTGTCTTCAATCTCATCCAGGGCGGGCAATACCTGCGGCATTTGCGGCGGCTGAAGACGCGCGTGGAAGAGGCGCACAAGGCGTCGAAGGCCGCGCTGGAGACCGCCGGCCTCACGGTACGCCCGACCGTGACGCCGGGTTTCTATCTCTGGGCGGAGTTTCCGGGCGAGAGCGACGAACTGGAGATCTGCCGAAGCGCGTCGGAACGCGGGATCTTCCTGGCACCTGGCCAGGTTTTCACGCCGGATCGCAAGGCGCGGGGCGCGGCCGCCATACGGGTCAATGTCGCCTACGGCACAGACCCGCGCTTCACGGCGTTTCTTCGCGAAAAGGTCGACGCGATTTCCGCCGGCTGAGAGGCGATAAACCGTTAGAAGGCGACGCAGGGCGATCGCGAAGAAACGCGATTGCTCGCGCCTGCGGAATTTGCAAAAGGCCGGCGAGAAATCGGAGCTTGGCTCGTCATCATTCCCGACAAGGCAGAAAGCCCATGGTGGACCCGCCTGCGACCAGAACAATGAAACGCGATAAAATCAATTCGCTGTAGGGGTGAATGACGGGCCGGGAACGGCGAAACCGGGACCCGCGCTTACCCTGTACCCCCTAAATGCCGCCCGCGTCCTGCTGGGATTGAATCAGCTTGCCGAGAAGTGCGGCGAGTTGTTTTTGCTCTTGCTCGTCCAGACCACTGACGACGTGCTTCTGGTTTGCGATATGTGCCTCTACCGCGCGGTCGATCAAGGCCAGACCGTCGGCGGTAAGCCCCACCAATGTTCCTCGCTTATCTGCCGGATTGGGCATTCGTTCGACCAGTCTGCTCTTCTCCAGACGGTCAATGCGATTGGTCATGCTTCCCGATGAGATCATCGCCGCTTCGTAAAGCGCGGTGGGCGTTAAGGCATAAGGCATGCCACTGCGCCGGAGCGTCGCCAGCACGTCGAACTCACCGGGTTGAAGACCGAATTCTGCAAATAGCGGATTGAGCCGATCCCGCGTGATCAGCAGCGCCGCTTCTCCCAACCGTCCCAGCAGCACCATTGCACGGGTGTCGATATCCGGCCGTTGGCAGGCCCATTGTTCCGCCGCTATCGCCGCTCTGTCCATCTCGCACACCTATCTTGACGTCAAGATAATATATCTCTATGTAGAGATATTATCAAAAGCGGGGCCCGTGGCAAGGGCGTAACGCCCGGAGACCATCATGAACCAAACAACAGGCCGGACGCTGTTTCCGGCCGCAATCCTGCTCGTCGGCATCAATCTGCGCCCGGCACTGGCCTCTGTCGGCCCATTGCTCGACGCGATCCAGCGCGACACGGGTCTTGGTGACATCGGCGCAAGTCTGCTGACCACGGTCCCGGTGTTGTTGATGGGCATCTGCCTGCTGGGAACGGCATGGCTGCGCGGATGGATAGGAGAGCGGGCCGGCATCGCCTTGGGTGTCCTGCTTGTTCTCCTCGCCTGTCTGGCCCGCTGGGTGTGGCCGCAGGCGGTCGCGCTAGTGTTGACCGCCGTCATCGGCGGCGTCGGTATCGCCATCGTTCAGGCGCTGATGCCGGGTGCCATTCGCCGCCGGGCCGGAGCACGCAGTGGACGCCTGATGGGCTTCTACTCCACCGCGATCATGGGTGGAGCGTTGATATCCAGTATGGCCTGCGCCTGGATCGGGCAGGTCTGGGGCTGGCCGACCGCGCTGGGCATCTGGGCACTGCCTGCTCTTCTTGGGCTGGGCGCCTGGCTTCTGGTGCCGCAGGGACCGAAAGAGATCATGGGATCCGTGCAACGCCGCCCGGTCCATCGCGCACCACGCGCCTGGTTGCTGATGCTGTTCTTCGGCCTTGGCACGGGCGCCTATACGCTCGTTCTCGCCTGGCTGCCGCCCTTCTACACGCAACTCGGCTGGTCCGGGGAGGCGGCCGGCGCGATGCTCGGAGCCGTCACACTGGCGGAGGTGGCCGCGGGCATTGCCGTGTCCCTATGGGTTGATCGATCGCCGGATCGCCGGGGGGTCTTGTTCGCCGCGATCGCTGCGCTGCTGATGGGAATGCTTTGCCTCTGCCTCGCGCCACTGACGCTCGCATGGGGGGCGGCGCTGCTGGCGGGGCTAGGCATCGGGGCACTCTTTCCGCTCTCGCTGATCGTTGCGATGGATCATGGCGAGGATGCCGATCAGGCAAGCACGCTCGCCGGCTTCGTACAGGGCGGGGGCTATATCCTCGCGGCTGTGCTGCCGCTGGTCGCCGGACTGTTGCGTCAGAATCTGGCGGACCTCACCCCCGCATGGTGGCTGATGGCAGGATTGTGCCTTGCGCTCGCGCTCGTCGCCGCGCGCTTTCGCCCCGGCGACCGTCTCTTCCTTCCCCTCTGATAACAGGAACCTGGCAATGGCCCTTTACGACTCCGCTGGCCGCACCAATTACTTCATCGAATTCGGCACCGGCCGCCCCATTCTCCTTTTGCACGGCATCAGCAACTCAGGCCGAGCCTGGGGACCGCAGATCTCACCGCTGGTCGAAGCGGGCTATCGGGTGATCGTGCCCGATCATGCGGGCCATGGCGCGTCAGGCAAGCTGACCGCACCCTTTGGCGTCGCCGCGCTGGCGGACGATGTCGAAGCTCTGCTCGCTCATCTGGATATAGAACATGTCGATCTGGTCGGCCTTTCCCTGGGCGGCATGATCGCGCTGGAGCTTGCACTCCGCCACTCCGACCGTATCGGCCGACTGGTCGTCGCCAACAGCTTCGACAAGACGAACACACCAACCTTCCACGCACTGGCGGAAGGCTGGGCGATGATCTTCGAGCGCCCCAGTGGTCCGGTCCAACGGTTGGAACAAAGCTGGCCGTCGCTTGTCTCTCCCGCGTTCCAGGCGACGCAGGTGGGTTTAGTGACCTATCAGGTCTGGCACGGCATAGCGGCGACCACCGACGGCACCTCGCTCGCCCACGTGGCACGCGGCATCGGCGCATTCGATGTCACGGAACATATCGCCGCGCTCGCCATGCCGACGCTTTTCATCGCTGGCAGCCTCGATGCGATGTCTCCGCCCGAGACCAGCCACCGCATGGCCGAGAGCGCGCGACAAGGCCGCTACGCCGAGATTGATGGCGCCGCACACATCTCCAACGTGGATTCGGCGGATCGGTTCTCAACCCTTCTACTGGAATTTTTGGGGGAGGGCATGGATGAACCCGATGTAGGATCATGACCTTGTCACCTGAATCCGACTTTCGGTTCATTGTCTTCTGACAGAAGCGTTTGACGGCGGCGAGGATTTCATCGACGCACAGCACCACCGCCCGGTTTGGCGGCCTTGCCGCGGATCGACCATTCGTGGTCGGTGAGTGCGTAGCGGCGGCGCGTCATCCAAGGCCCCCCTCATTCGGAAACTTTGGATGACGCAGGGAGAAAAGCACCAAGCGGTTTTATGGGTTCACGGTCTACGAGACATTCTGCTGGAGCCGATTGTACCGGAGCCTCGATGGGGCGACCGTCATCAATCCGCCCCTCTGGAAGAACTGGGATGAATTCGAGTCCCTCTTTTCCGATGTGGAATTTTCCAAAAGATATAACGGGCTGAAAGAGGCGGGCGAGTGGGAACACCACCTCTACGAGTTCGGCGACCTGATCCTGCCCGAGAAGAACGCCATCCCATCCGACATGCTGGCCGACCGACGTTCGAAGCGGTCCCGGTCATGCTCGGGCCGTTGCCGGCCGCCACGCAGGAGAGCGCGGCGAGCGCCGGTCTGGAAGGAGGCCGGGCAGCGGGATGCTCCCGCCTCACGCCAACGGCTTGTAGGCCAGCGCCTCGACCTCCACCTTCGCATTGACCATCAGCCGTCCGGCCACGCAGGAGCGCGCAGGCGGATTTTGCGCGAAATATTCGCCGTAGACCGCGTTGAAGCGCTGGAAGTCGGTCGGGTCGCTCAGCCAGATCGTCGTCTTGACCACGTCGTCAAGCGCGGCGCCGGCCTGTTTCAGAACGGCCGCGATGTTGTCGAGGACCTGCCGGGTCTGGACCTCGATATCGCCGACGACCAGCATGCCGTCGGCGGTGAAGGGCACCTGACCGGAAAGGTGGATGTAGTCGCCGGCCCTGACCGCGGCGGAAAGCGGAACCACGGGGTGAACGCCGAAGGTCTGCTTCTTCATGGACAATCCTTTCGCGAAACCTGTCTGGTCATGAGGTCTGCCCGATCACGATGCCTGTTTTGCGCGGGCGGGTGCGCCGGCCTGGGAACTGAGGACGAGAATGTTGCCGAGCAGCACCGCGCAGCCGCCGCTCAGCACGCTCGCGTCGATCCTGAGGTTTTCGAAGAGCGCGGAAAGCAGCAGCGCCACCACTGGCACCAGCGCCAGCGTATAGGAGGCGCTGGCCGCGCCGATCCGGTGTACAAGGCTGAAATACATGAAGAACGTGACGCAGGAGGCGATAATCGCCAGATAGGCGAGGCCGGCCAGATAGGCGAGGGAGACGTCGACATGGAAGCTCGCCTGGCCGATCAGGGCGAGGGCGAAGGAGAACAGCGCCCCGCACAGGGCCGCCCAGCTCATCAGCACGGAGATGGGAATGCCGGCGCGCTGGTTGCGCATCGCCACCACCGTGCCGCAACCGGTGCATGCCGCCGCCGCCAGCGCCAGCCCGGCTCCTGCGACGGTTCCCGCACCCGAGGACAGCGCGGTGAATTGCGGCGCCGCGATCACGGCGAGCCCGATGATGCCGACGACGATGCCGGCCAGCATGCGCAAGGTGATGGGGACGGACAGAAAAAGCCAGCCCACCAGCGCGGCGAATAGCGACGAGGTCGACAGGATCAGCGCCGCGATGCCCGACGGGATCAGCGCCGTGGCGTGATAGAAGGTGATGAACGCCAGGCCGAAGAACGAGACCCCCTGCAACACCACCCAGGGGCGGTCGATCTGGCGCACGCCGAGGCTCTGGCCGCGCGCCAGGCTCCAGCCGAACATCGCCAGGCTCACGAGCGCCATCCGGTATCCGACCGACACCTCCGGCGCGCCCGAGATCGCCTGCTGGCCTGTGACGATGGCGCTGCTGCCCCACAGGACGGCGGTGGCCACAAAAAGAAGCGCGCGCATGGGTTGGGTCTGCCTTTCGTGATCGCAGGCCGGATCGCGGGCTCTGGAGCGCCGGGTCTCGCAGGCGAAATTGCCTGAACGACAAGAAACCGCCCCAGATCGATATCTTGAGAATATTCCGATCGATGAAATCCGATCGGAACATGCTCCGGTTGGCCCGTTTTCGCTCGCCCGTCGGTGTTACGTGCCGGATGCCTCTCCGTCCGTTTCCGTGCTCTCCCGCACGCCCCTCCAGCCGCGCGCCATGATGCCCGCGCTGGCGTTGTCGAGCTTGGTGAGAATGGTGTCGAGAACGGCGAGTTCGTCCTTCGAGACCGCGTCGGTCAGTTCCCGTTCGAGCCGCTGCGCCAGATCGGAGATCTCCGTGAAGGCCTCCCAGCCGCTTTGCGTCAGTTCGATCGCCGCGTAGCGCCGGTCGGTGCGGCCGGTCTGGCGGCGGGCATAGCCGAGTTCCACCAGTTGCCGGATGGCGCGCGAAATCGTGAACTGGTCGAGCCCGCCGGCCTGGCAGATCTCCTTGACGCTGACGCCGGGCCGGTTGGCAACGATCGCCATGGTGCGCCAGGCGGAGCGGGAAAATCCGAATTTGGGCCCATAGAAGGCATTGAGCACGTCGGCGATGCGAACGGAGACGCGGAACAGCCGATAGGGCAGCCAGGCCTCGAGCTGCAACGCCGCCGCCTGCTGCGACGCGGAGGACTCATCCGGTTCAGGGGCATCTTCGGACAGGTCGTTTCCATCCGGGCCCTGGTTTTTATTGCTATATAATTGCATATTGCAATCATATCCTCTTTAATCACGTATGGCAACAGCTTGTGCCACGCAAGACCCGCAACAGGGCCCCATGGCACGCGGAGGAAACGCCCATCGCAAGCGGCAATGACACGCAAACAGGGGAACAGACCATGCCATTCGTTGTCCATTGTATCGACCGGCCGGATGCGGGCGATTTGCGCCAGCGCACGCGGGCGGAACATCTGGAATACATGATCGCCAACGGCGACCGTGTCGCGTTCGGCGGCCCGCTGCAGGATGACGACGGAACCAAGGTGATCGGAAGTCTCATGGTCCTGTCCTTCGACACCCGGGCGGAGGTCGACGCGTTCCTGGGAGCCGAACCCTATGCGCGCGCCGGCCTGTTCGCCGAACTCAGCGTCAGTCGCCTGCGCCAGATGGTGCCGGAAAATCCGCCGGGCCTGCTGATGAGGGAGCTGGAGCGCGAGCAGGCCGCCCTCGCCTGAGCAAGGCCGGGAGATCAGGCGAGGTCTTTCCTGCTTCAAGGGAACCGCGACCCTTCCCCCTTCTCCCACGGGAGAGGGGGGTAGGCTTTTCGGTTTCTCCGCCTCCGCGAGAGTTCTTCCCCGCTCGCTTCTTGCGAGGTGAGCGGCGAGCATCGCTCCGGCTGAAGTGGAAGCGCGCCCTTGTCCCGGCCTGAAACGGGCCCGCTCCGAAACAGCCCTGCCCGCCGGATCTCAGGGCAATCAGGCCAGCACGAGCTGATCGTCCTCTACCGCGCTGCCGGTGGTTTTCTTGAACAGGTCGAGCAGGTCGGGAACGTCATAGTCCTTGCGCTTGTCGCCGTGGATGTCGAGCAGGATGCGGCCCGCGTTCATCATGATGGTGCGGGTGCCGAAATCGAGCGAGTTGCGCATGCTGTGGGTCACCATGAGCGTCGTCAGCCGCTGCTCGCCGGTGATCTCCGCCGACAGATCCAGAACGGTGGCCGCAGCACCTGGATCGAGCGCCGCGGTGTGCTCGTCCAGGATCAGGATCTTCATCGGCAGAAGGGTCGCCATGAGCAGGCTGAGCGCCTGCCGCTGGCCGCCGGAAAGGGTCCCCGCCAACGCGCCGAGCCGGTCTTCCAGCCCCATTCCAAGCCGGGCGACCTGATCGGCCAGCCGGCGGCGCTCACTGCCCCGGCCGAGCGCGGTGCGAAGGCCCCGGCGCCCGCCCCGGCTCGCTGCCAGCGCCAGGTTTTCCTCCACCGTCAGCGAAGAGCAGGTCCCCGCCCGGGGCTCCTGGAACACCCGGCCGATCATCGCGGCGCGCTGCTCGGTCGGCCAGGCGGTCACGTCATGGCCGTCGATATAGACGCCGCCGCGATCGAGGCGGACATCGCCGGCGACCGCCGACAAAAGCGTCGACTTGCCGGCCCCGTTGGTGCCGATCACCGTCACGAATTCCCCCGCCTCGATGTCGAGATCGACGCCGCGCAGGGCCGGCACCGCCAGCGGGGTTCCGGGATTGAAGGTGACGTGTGCGTCGCAGACGCTCAGCATGGGCTTATCCTTTCTGCGGTTGCGGGGCGGTTAGGGCGCGGCGCAGCGCCGGCCACAGCCTGAACCGGCTGTTGCGCCGGGCCTGGGACAGGACGACGGCGACGGCGACGACGACGGCGGTGACAAGGTTCAGGTCCTGCGCCTGGATGCCCAAAAACCCCGCGTTCAGCGCCGCGGCGATGAAGAAACGGTAGAGAACCGAGCCGATCAGGCACCCGAGCGTCGCCCACACCACCTTGATCGAGCCGAGCAGGGTCTCGCCGATGATCAGGGCGGCGAGGCCGGTGACGATCGTGCCGATGCCCATGGAGACGTCGGCCATGCCCTGGCTCTGGGCGAACAGCGAGCCCGCCAGGCCGACGAGCGCGTTGCTGAGCGTTATGCCGATCAGGGTCATCCGTCCGTTGCCGACCGACTGCGCGCGCGCCATGACCGGGTTCTCGCCGCTGGCACGCAACGCCAGCCCGATCTGGGTGGAGAGAAACCAGTCGACGAGGAATTTCATCGCCACCGCGATGAACAGAAGCACCGCGCAATTGGTCCAGATGCCGAAATCGAGCAGCGTCTCGAAGGGCGTGAAGATAGTCGTCTCGCCATAGAGCGAGATGTTCGGGCGCCCCATCACCCGCAGGTTGATCGAGTAGAGGGCGACCATGGTCAGGATGCCGGCCAGCAGGTTGAGAATGCGGAAGCGGACATTGAGGATGCCGGAGACGAGGCCGGCCGCGCCCCCGGCGAGCATCCCGATGGCCGTGGCCAGGAAGGGGTTCACGCCGTTGACGATGGCGACGGCGGTGGCGGCGGCCCCCAGGGGAAAGCTGCCGTCGACCGTCAGATCGGGAAAATTGAGGACGCGAAAGGAGAGATAGACCCCCAGTGCGACCAGCGAGAAGAGAAGCCCCGCTTCCAGGGCTCCCGAAATGGCGAGCGCACTCATCTTATTCGATCACTTTCGTGGCGGTTTCCAGCAGGTCGTCGGGAACCGCAACGCCCATGGCGGCCGCCGAGGTCTTGTTCAGGTAGAGATCCTGGGTGTCGAGTACGCCCACCGGGATCGCCGCCGGGCTCTCGCCCTTGAGGATGCGCACCGCCATCTTGCCCGTCAGCCGGCCGAGCTTGTAGTAGTCGAAGCCGAGGGCGGCCAGCGCCCCGCGCTTCACAGAATCGGTGTCGCTGGCGAAGACCGGCACCTTGGCCTTGCGGCCGACATTCACCACGCTCTCGATCGCCGCCACCACGGTGCTGTCGGTGGGGATCAGGATGACGTCCGCGCGCCCGGCGAGGCTGAGGGCGGCGTCGGGGACCATCGCGGTCTGGGAGGCGGTGCTCTCCTCCAGTTCCAGGCCGTAATCGGCGAGTGCGGCTTTCAGAGCCTCGACCTGGGCAACGGAATTGGCTTCGCCCGCATTGTAGATGACGCCGAGTTTCTTGGCCTCAGGCACGAGCCTCTTGATCAGCTTCAGGGTCGGGCCGAAGGGCTGCTGGTCGCTCGTGCCGGTTATGTTGCCGCCGGGCGCCTCCATGCTTTTGACGAGCTTGCTCCCAACCGGATCGGTCACCGCGGAAAAGACGATGGGGATCTTGCCGTCGGCCGCGCTTTGCAGGGCTTGGGCGGAGGGGGTGGAGATGGCCACCAGCAGGTCGGGCCGCATGCCGGCGAACTTCTTCGCGATCTGAAGCTGGGTGGGCATGGACCCTTGCGCGCTCTGAACGTGAAGCGTCAGCGTCTCGCCCTCCTTGTAGCCGGCCTCCGCCAGTTCATCGATCACGCCCTTGCGTGCGGCGTCGATCGCCGGGTGATCGACGATGTAGGTGATGGCGACGTTCGTCATCTCGCCGGCCCAGGCGTTCAGGTTGTTCAGGTGGTTCAGGCCGGGCAGACCGGTCATCGTCAGGAGCGCGGCTGCGGCGCATGCGGCCAATTTTTGCCGAAACATCTTGTCTGTTCCTCTGTGGCGTTCTTTTGCTGGAAGGTTTGTCGTTATCGTTCGTGTCCCAGGCATTGCAGAGCCGGGATCAAGGCAGGACGCCCTGCCGCTTTTCCGCGACCAGGGAAAGCGGACCAGCCGCCGGTGCCGCGGGGATGATCGCGGCGGCCTCCGGCACCGTCCCAGGCGCCCTGAGCGGGCGGGGACTGCGCAACATCGCCGGGCCGAAATCCTGGATGGCGCGCGCGCCCATCAGCATCTGCGCGATTTCCAGCTCGCTCTTCAGGATGTCGAGCGCCCGGCGCACGCCGGCTTCGCCGCCGCCGGCCAGCGCGAACAGCGTGGCCCGTCCGACCTGCACGGCGTCCGCCCCCAGCGCGAGCGCACGCGCGATGTCGGAGCCGGTGCGGAAACCGCTGTCGACGAGAAGCGTCAGGCGGGAGCCGGCCTGGGCCCGGAACTCGGCCAGGATGTCGATCGTGGCGACGGCCCCGTCGAGCTGCCGTCCGCCGTGGTTGGAAATGACGAGACCGTCGACGCCGGTCTCCACCGCCTTCGCCACCTGCCCGGGATCGAGCATTCCCTTGACGATCAGCGGTCCGTCCCAGGCATCGCGCACCCACTTGATGTCCTCCCAGCCGACGGAAGGATCGAGCTGGGATTGCATCAGCTCGGCGATCGTGTCGGCCTCGTCCAGGCCGAGTTCGGCGGCCATGACCTCCAGCCTGGGGGCTCCGGCACGCGCCATGCGCATGCTCCATGCGGGATGAGCGGCGAGGCTCGCGAGCTTGGCAGGCGTCCAGCGGAACGGCAGGGAGAAGCCGTTTCGCGCATCGCGCAGGCGGCGGCCGGGAATGGCGTTGTCGACCGTGACCTCCAGCGCCTTGAAGCCGAGCGCCTTGGCCTTTGCGATCAGCCGGGCGCTGACCGCGCGGTCCTTGAAGATGTAGAGCTGGAACCACTTGGCGCCGGCCTCTGCGGCCGCCACCTCCTCCATGGTGGCTGTCGCCGCCGTGCTCATGACGAAGGGGATGCCGGCCTTGGAGGCGGCGCGCGCCAGATCGACGTCGCCGCGCGGCCAGGCAGCCCCGGCCAGCCCGGTGGGGCCGATGATCACCGGCATTGAATAGTCGCGACCGAACAGGGTGACGGACTGCGAACAGGCCTGCACGTCCACCGGCGCGCGGCCGACGAGACGGTGACGGTCGAGCGCGGACCGGTTCTCCGCCAGGGTGTTCTCGCTGCCGCTGCCGCCATCGATGAAATCGAAGACGAAACGCGGAAGCCGGCGACGCGCCTGCTCGCGGAAGTCGGCGATCGATTGGGGCTGTTGTCTCATCGTTTTTCGTCGTTCCTCCCGCTCAGGTGAAGGGCAGCGCGTCGCTGGCCTCGATGATCTTTCCCGGATTCAGGATGTCGCGCGGATCGAGCGCGCGCTTGATCGCCGCCATCGCGCGGATCCCGGCGCTGCCGTATTCCTCGACGAGGTAGCCGCGCTTGCCGTAGCCGATGCCGTGCTCGCCGGTGATCGTGCCGCCAAGCGCGATGGCGCGGCGCGACAGGCGCGCCAGAAGCTCGTCGACATTGGCCTTCTCCTGCGCGTTGTCGGGATCGAAGACGACGCAGAGATGGAAATTGCCGTCGCCGACATGGCCGCAGATCGGAGCGGTGACGCCGAGTTCGGCGCAATCGCTTCGGGCGAGCGCAATCGCCTCGGCCATCCGCGATACGGGAACGCAACTGTCGGTGGGAATGCCCTTGGCGCCCGGGCGCAGCGCGATGGCCGCCCACCAGGCATCATGGCGGGCCTGCCAGATCCGGGCGCGGTCTTCCGGGCTCTGCGCCGTCTTCACGTCGAGCGGTTCGAAATCGCCGGCGATTTCGATGATCCAGGTCATCTGCCGGGCGACGGTCTGCGGGTCGCCGGCGCATTCGAGAATGAGCGTGTCGCCGATCGTCAGGCCGAGCTTCGAATAGGCCTCCACCGCCGCGATCTGCACGTCGTCGAGATATTCGATCCGCGCGATCGGCAGGCCGGAGCCCATAATGGCGATCGCGCAATCGATCGCGGCGGACGAGGAGGGAAAGGCGATCAGCGCGGTCTCCGTCGCCTCCGGGATCGGATGCAGGCGGATCGTGGCGGAGACGATGACGCCCAGCGTACCCTCCGCGCCGACGAACATCTGGGTCAGGTTGTAGCCGGCCGAGGACTTGCGCGCGGCGCTCGCGGTGCGAAGCCGGGTGCCGTCAGCCAGCACCACATCGAGCGACACGACGTGGTCCTTCATCGTGCCGTAGCGCACCGCGTTCGTGCCCGAGGCCCGCGTCGAGATCATGCCGCCGATCGAGGCGTCCGCCCCCGGGTCCACGGGAAAGAACAGGCCGGTATCGCGCAGATGCGCGTTTAGCATCTTGCGCGTCACGCCGGGCTCGACCACGCAGGTCATGTCGGCCGGGCTCACCGGACCGATGGCGTTCATGCGCGAGGTGTCGAGACAGATGCCGCCGTTGAGCGCCGCCACATGGCCCTCGCAGGACGAGCCCGTGCCGAACGCGATAACGGGAACGCGATGGGCATGGCAGGTGGACAGGATGAAGGCGACCTCGTCGGCGTTTTCGGGAAAGGCGACGGCGTCGGGCGGATGGGGCGGCAGATAGCTCGCATCCTGGCCATGCTGCTCGCGCACGGGGCGGGCGGTGGACAGGCGCTCACCGAGCCGCGTGCGAAGGGCGGCGAGAACGGTTTCGAGCGCATCCGTGAGAGGCTGCCGCGAGGATTGTTGTTGCAGGGGAGCGGGGCTCGTCATTGAACGCCCCCCAGACTCGCATCGGCGCGGGTCCGCGTGCCGGTCGCGTGCATCGGAAACACGCCGAGAATGGCGTGGCGGGTTGAGTGCCGGGCAAGAATGTCGATCGCCTGGCGGACGTCGTCGCGTTCGGGATGGCCTTCGAACTCGCATAGAAACCGGGTGGCGACGAACTGGCCGTCGACCAGATAGCTCTCCAGCTTGGTCATGTTGATGCCTGCGTCGGCGAAACCGCCCAGGGCGCGGAAGAGAGCCCCCGGTGCGTTGTGCAGCTCGAAGAGCAGCGAGGTCAGGATGTCCGGCTCGTGCAGCGCGGGAACGACCGGATCGCGTGCCAGCACGTAAAAGCGGGTCATGTTGACGGGGTTGTCCTCGATATTGCGCTCAAGGATCGTCAGGCCGTAGGTCCGCGCGGCGAGTTCGGAGGCCACGGCCGCGTCCGCCTCCTCCCCCGCCCGCCTGACGAGAGCCGCGGCGGTGGCGGTGTTGCTTTGCTCAACCGCCGCGAGCCCGCGCGCGGACAGGAAACGGCGGACCTGATTGAGCGCGACCGGATGCGAATGCACTCGCCTGATCTGGTCGAGCGAGCGGCCCGCCGGCGCAACCAGATGCAATTCGATGGGCAGGAAGATCTCGCCGACGATCGTCAGGCCGATCTCCGACGCCATGCCGATCTCGGGCAGAAGCAGGTGGATGTCGGGCACGCGCCCGGCGAGAAGGTTCTCGCATGGCAGCACCGCGGCCTCCGCCGTGCCCGTCCGCACCGCTTCGATGACCTGAAGAAGGCTGTCGCAGGCGATGGCGCGGGCCCGCGGAAAAGCCGCGCGGCAGGCGATGTGGGCAAAGGCGCCGGCGCTGCCGTGATAGGTCACGACGGCGGGAGCGAACGGCCTTCGCACGTCCCTCGCCTGCGCGCCCTGTCCCCTTACGCCTCCGGGCCCGCTCACCCGTCCATGACCGGCCCCAAGCGATTTCAGGGCGGGGTTGCGGGCATCGTTGCGGATCGGGGCCCCGTTCCCCGGCCGACAAATGGCGCTCGGCAGGTCGGGCCGCGAACGCCGGCGCGTGCCGGCATCCCCGCAAACGACCCTTTCGCGAAGATGTCCGCCGGAATTGCTGCCCGTGGTGTTGCGGCTTGGGCGCATGGTGAGGATCCTCGTCGTCATCTCTCAACCATGGGTCGGGCGGACCGCGCACATGACGGTCATGGGCCACATCAGGGCCCAGCCGGAGGTGGTCTCGCTCACGCAGAGGTATCGGTCGGCCGCCTCGAAACAGTCCTCGGCCGTATAATCGGGCTTGGCGGAGAACAGCAGCTGCAGGAAGCGGCCGATATCCTCGCGTCGTGCAAATTCCCAGGGGGTGATCACCTCGTGAAAGACGGGCTGGCCCCAGCCGGTGAGCAAGCACAGGCTCTCGGCGAATTCATGCGAGAGGAAAGCCACCTCGTGGCCGGTGCTGCAACTGCGTGCGATGAAGGCGTCGAAGTATCGCGCCAGCGGCGTGCCGGCGAAGATGTCGGCGATGACGAGGCGGGCACCGGGACGCGCAACTTGCGCGAAGCGTGTGAAGGCGGCGGTCTTGTCGGTGACGTGATGGATCGCGCCCCGGCTCCAGAGCGCGTCGAAGCCGTCGAAATTGATGTCGAGCGTGTCGGCGGAGGCCGGAACGACGCGGATGTTGCCGTACTGGCTTCCCTCTTCCAGTTCGCGAAGCTGGTCGGTAGAGGGGTCGCTGGCGACCAGAAGCCCGTTCGGGCCGACGCAATCGGCGATCGCCTTGCTGAAATAGCCGTTGCCCGCGCCGACCTCCAGAACGCGTTCACCGGGAACCGGGTTCAGAAATCGCTTCATGCAGGCAATGTCCGGGCGCCACGCGTCGGCATAATCCGACAGGGCGTTGCGATAGTCCGAAGACCGCTTACCCATGAATTCCAATGATTTGGTGTCTATTTTCGCATCGGCATACATCACGATGGTCCTTCTGGTCGTAGCAGGGGGGTGACCGCTCGAAAGTACGGTTCTGCGGGGTTTCCTCCGTTCGTTGTTGGCCGCCCGCGCCTGGGAGCGGGCGGCAGTCGCAATCATCCTTGCCTGGCATCCTTGCCTGAACGGCACGCGTGTCGCGGTTTTCGCCGGCTTGCCGCAAAAGGCGGCCGTGGACGTTGCGCGCGCATGAACATCGATCATGTCTGGCACGTCCGGACGGCGATCGCGTCTGCGCACGGGCATGTTGCCGATTTCAGCCGAGGGGCCTGGCGATGGGCCTGGCCGAAGGCGTCAGGTCATCAATTCGACACCGCAAGACGCAACGTAATTAGCATATTACTAGCTTGTCAATTGCAGTTTGCAATTAATTATTGCGCTGCAAAATATTTCAGCAAACGCCCGAAAAAATGTCAGGGGTCGGGGGATTTTGCAGGCAGGCGGCACGGCGTTCGCACGTTTTGGAGCACGGCTTCGACAGCGGGCCGTAAATCCGCCGGTCAGCCGGAATGGGCCTGCGGGCAGGCAGGCGGCGTTGGCAGCCAATCCGGAGGCATTGGCGCCGAAGTCCCCGCGGCAATCGGCTCCAATCGCCGCTGGGTGGAAGTTCAGTGGCAGGTCACAGACGCAATAAGCCTCATCCGGTTCACAGGGGCGCTTGGAAACGGCTTCACGCCAGCGATGAAGGGCTTTGAGGTCCTCTCCCAGAAACAGACGGGGGTTTCCTTAGATGAATGGCAGACCGTGGCGATACCAGTGACCGACGGTGTTCCGGCTCACGCCGCCATAGATGCGCTGCATCCCTTCAGTCGATAAAGCCTGTTGCCGCAAGCGGGTCCTTGTAGTTTCTGCGGGATCTTGCAGAGGCGCCCTGTTGCCGCCTCCCAGATCTTCTTGTCGCAAGCCAGGATCTCGCTGCCGCGCCAACGGGGCATGCCGGCGGCAACCTTGACCAGGCTTGGAAATTCTTCTTCGGGAGCTGGATTGATCGAATGTGTTGGCCTGGAAGCCTGAGACGTACGGGAAGTGTTGCCGAGGTCGCCGAAGAGCGTCGGCTCATCATCTGAACGCATGGATCATCCGTTCCTTCCCCCATAAGGGGAATTCGAATTGGATGAGCACTCCTGCGCCCTGGCCAGCCTAATGATTATTGTCGAATACGATATCTTCCGACATGAAAGAGGCTACCGAGTCGCCGGATGTTCTGCAAGTGTTCTCGTGTTGAAAAATCGCCGGTGGATATACGCAGGTGCGGAAAGCTTGAATCTCGTGATGTGCCGCAAGGCGCCAAGAAAATAAACGCCAATAAAATCAATTGGATACAAGCGTAAGTGGCGGAGAGAGAGGGATTCGAACCCTCGAGACGGTTACCCGCCTACACACTTTCCAGGCGTGCGCCTTCGACCACTCGGCCACCTCTCCGTCTGCAGGCAAAATCGCCGGATCCTGCAAAACTGCGAAGCATCGCTTCCCGGTTTTTGAAGATCGGCGAAGACACGTTGGGAAGCACAGAATCTCTTGCGTCGCAACCAATGCCCACGGGAGGCGCAATATAGCGATCAACGGCTTGAACGCAAGGGCCTAAAGATAGGATTTGTGTATTATCGGCAAGGGGCTACTTCGGGCTGAAAATCCCGCGATTCCTCCGCGCACACCCTCGTGATCCGACCGGCCATTGTCGTATGCTTGGGAACGGACTATTTCACGAAAGTCCTCGGGGGCTTTTCGATGGTGCGGTTCAAAACGTGTTGCCGGGCCGCGCCTCGTTGAGCCGTTGTCGGTCGCAATGTGCGCCCCCCAAATTTGCCGGAGCAGTCGATGCTGTCGTTTCTTTCGCGTTTCGTTGGAATTCTGCTTGTTGCCGTCGCTCTCGTAACAGCGGTTATCGACGGGACGAAATCGATCGCAGCCTCTAAACTGGTCACGACACCGCTCGGCTGGCACTGGTTCGAGTTCTTTCCCGAAAGCCTGAACGCCGCCCAGGCGGGTGTTCAACGCCACGTGGCACCATGGCTTTGGGACCCTGTCATTCAGTGGATTCTTCTGTTGCCAACCTGGGTTGTCGCCGGTGTGCTCGGTGCCCTTTTCGTATGGCTTGGTTCCAGGCGGCGGCGCAGGCGCATCGGTGTGGCATGAGACCGCGGCCAGCCGGATATGGCCGGCGCCAAGGCGACCAAACCCACCCGTTGAGTTTCCAAGGAGCTTAGGATGAGCCTGTTCGATGCTTTGGGCCCAAAAGGCCGCCTTCCGGCCCCGCGTGAGGTTCTGAGCGGCCGGGACGAACCGATACCGACCGCGGCGACCCATCAGATCAGCGGCCGCCCGCTCGCCGGTCCCTATCCCGAAGGGAGCCTCGGCCTTCTCGTCGGGATGGGGTGTTTCTGGGGCGCGGAACGCATCTTCTGGCAGCTCGACGGGGTGTGGGTAACGGCCGTCGGCTATGCCGGCGGGCAGACGCCCAACCCGACCTACGAGGAGGTCTGCACCGGCACCACCGGACATGCCGAGGTCGTCAAGGTCGTCTTCAAGCCGTCACGGATCCCGCTCGAACGTCTGCTTTCCGTATTCTGGGAAGGGCATGACCCCACGCAAGGAATGCGGCAGGGCAACGATGTCGGGACACAATACCGCTCCGCCTTGTATTTGCCTGGCGATGAAGCGCTCGCTGTTGCGCGTGCATCGCGTGACGCTTATCAGGCGGCGCTCACGGCTGGCGGACTGGGTCCGATAACCACCGAAATCGCGCCCATGCCCGTGTTCTATTTTGCCGAAGGCTATCATCAGCAATACCTGGCGAAGAACCCGAACGGCTATTGCGGCATTGGCGGGACAGGGGTTGCCTGCCCCGCGGGGCTCGGCGCATAGCCACGCTCGGTTGACTGCATGGCGACCGCGCCTCGATCGCTCATCGCCCCGGCGTGGCAGCTGCCCGGGCGATGAGGAGCGGTTGATGATACGCGCTGTGTCTGACCTCAGCCGTGTGAGTTGCGGACCGGCCTACTTCTGCTGCTGAAGACCGTGATCGCGCATGACAAGGGCCGCCAGTTCTGCCGAATGCGAATAGTCGACGGCCTTCGCCCGGTAGGCGCTGAAGGAGGCGTAAACCTCCTTGGCAAGCGGACTGGCGGAAGCGATATCGTTGAGCACCTTCTCCGATTCCACCGCAAGCGCGCTGACGATCTCGGGCGAGAAGGTGCGCAGCTTCACGTCCGGCTTGTCCAGCAGGGGGCGGAAGCTTTCCGCGTTGTGGAAGGTGAAGTCGGCGAGCGCTTCCATCGCCGACGCCATCGCGGCGCGCTTGACGATTTCCTTCAGATCGTCCGGCAAGGCGTCCAGCGCGGACTTGTTGACGATCAGCTCAAGCGCCGGTCCGATCTCGTGGAACGCGGGCATGTAATAGTAGTGCGCGACCTTGTAGAGACCGAAGGCCAGATCGTTCCACGGGCCGACCCACTCCGCGGCGTCGATCGTGCCGGCCTGCAAGGCGGCGAAGATCTCGCCCGGCGGCAGCAGCACGACGTTGACCCCAAGGCGCCGCATGACGGTGCCGCCAAGGCCGGCGATGCGCATCTTCAGACCTTTGAAATCATCGAGAGTGTTGATTTCCTTGGCGAACCATCCGCCTGCCTGCGGTCCTGAAGAGCCGGCGAGGAACGGGACGACGCCGAACGGCTCATAGGCCTGGTTCCACAATTCCTGGCCGCCGCCGAAATAGAGCCAACCCGCATGCTCTGCGGCTGTCAGGCCGAACGGGACGCCTGTGAAGAAGTGGAAAGCCTGATCCTTGCCCTGCCAGTAGTAGGGTGTTGCGTGACCACATTCGGCCGCGCCCGACGCCACCGCGTCGAACACCTCGAACGGCGGCACGAGTTCCCCTGCGCCATAGAGCTGGACCGTCAGTCTGCCGCCGGACATGGCGGTGATCATGTCGGCAAGCCGCTGGGCGTTCATTCCGGGCCCCGGCGATCCTTTCGGCCAGCTCGTGGCCATCTTCCAGGAAATCTGTGTCTGGGCGCGGGCGACTGCGGGGGCGGCCAGAACCGCCGCGGCACCGCCGCCGACGCCGGCGATCAGCGAACGGCGGCTCACTCCCCCGGGGCGCTTGGAGGCCCCTGCTTGTCCGTCTTTGCGCATTTGACTGGCTTCGTCCCGTTTGTCATGGGTCATTGAAATGTCCTTGTCGAGCAACTCTGCCGCAGCATCCTCCATCTTCGCCGGCATGCGAGCCCGTGCAACGTTCGTCGGGCGGCGAAGGGTTAGCAGAATTCGCTTTCCTCCGGTCTGTGTCAACTGGCGCCAGATCGCATTTTCCTTTCCGGAACAGTCTTCTGCGGGGGCTTGCGCAGCCTCGTGAGCCAGGAAAGCTGCCGCTTCCCGACAGGAGACGGGGCGGAAAACTGCGCATCCTGAAGGATTGGCAAATATTATTTGATATTAGGTATTTGTGACGATTAGTACTAACTTAAATATCTCTACGTAAGAATGGTTCGCATGGAGCGTGCGGTAGAGGAAACGCTCATTGTGAAAATGCGCGATTGGTTCTTCTTTTTGGTCTTTTGCACTGCCGTTGCTGTCGGGATCGTCATGATCGGGCTCGTTCCGAGATCGGGCGATCAGGTGGCGGTCATGGTGGCTCCGTGGCAATCGCCGTCCGCGGCGATGGAAGTCATTGCGGCGGCGGACGGCCGGTTCGTGCGTTCCGGTTTCGCCGACTGGATCGTCGTCGCGTCATCCCCACGGCCGGATTTTGTCAACCGCCTCTATACGGCTGGAGCATGGATCGTTGCCGATCCCGCGGCCGCGGGGGCCTGTCTTGTAGAACAGAGAGCATTTTGATGAGTGAGAACGTGCAATCCGATTCCCGTCCGACCTCGCTGGATGCCCTGCGTCCGCAATTCGCCCGGGCACTCGTCGGCATCGCCTGGTTCAACGTCGTTCTTGTCATCGCGGTCGCATTCTACCACGATGGCGGGCCGGATATGGCCATCTCGGTCATGGCAATCGCGCTCGGCACGGCGACGACCTTTTCCTGGATGCGCGATGCCACTGGCCTGATGACGCGATTGGTCTCCGCCGTCTCCATGGCGGCGATGGTCAGTCTGCTCGTGTTCGCGCTCGCTGGTGGTGACAGCGCGGCGTCGTTCCAGATCGACGCGCACATGTATTTCTTCGCTGTCATGGCGATGTTGGCCGGTTGGGTGGACTGGCGCGCACTGGTCGCCTATTCGGCGATCGTCGCCATCCATCACCTGGTTCTTAATTTCCTGTTTCCCTACGCCGTCTTTCCCGACGGGGCCAATTTCCTGCGGGTCGTCGTCCATGCGTCGGTCGTCATCATCGAGCTTGCGGTTCTCGTCTGGCTCGTGGACAGGCTGACGAAGGCTTTCGCGGCATCCAAGCTGGCGGTCGATCAGGCGACCGATGCGCGCTCGCAATCCGCGACGCTGCTGGAAGCGGAGGAAGCACGCGGGGCGCAGGAGCGACAGAAGCAGGCGCATATCACCGCGCGCATCGAGACATTCCGAGGCGAGATCCGCGAGCGGCTGGATGCGATCATGGCACGGACCCAGACCATGAGTGGCACGGCCGATACGCTTTCGGGCGTTGCGGACAATACGTCGAGGCGCGTCATCGATACTGTTACCGTATCCGATCAGGCCTCGTCCAACGTCCAGACGGTGGCGAGCGCCGCGGAAGAGCTGTCCGCTTCCATCGGTGAAATCCGCAGACAGATCGAGAAGACCACCGGCGTCGTCGTCAAGGCGACGCAAGGTGCGCGCACGTCGAACGAAAAGGTCGAGGGCCTTGCGGCCGCGTCGACCAAGATCGGCGAAGTGGTCGGGTTGATCCAGGCGATCGCGGAGCAGACCAATCTTCTGGCGCTCAATGCCACCATAGAAGCGGCGAGGGCGGGGGAAGCCGGCAAGGGGTTCGCCGTCGTTGCGGCGGAGGTGAAGGATCTCGCAACCCAGACCTCCAAGGCGACGGAGGAAATCAGCGCCCAGATCTCCGCAATCCAGGAATCCACGGTCGATGCGGTCAAGACGATCGGTTCGATCAGCGAAACCATGGAAGAGGTCAACAGCTACACCGCCTCCATCGCGGCGGCGATGGACCAGCAGGGCTCGGCGACCAGCGAGATCTCGCAAAACGTCGCCCAGGCGGCCGGCGGCACGCGTCATGTGGTGGAGACGATCTCCAGTCTGCAGGGGGATGTCGGCGAAACGACCAGGTCCGCATCCGATGTGAAACGGGCGGCCTCTGATGTGGCCAGCCAGGCGTCCGCGCTCAACGAAGCTGTCGACGCTTTCCTGAAGGACGTCGCTGCCTGACGCGACATCCCGCGCGAAACCGAAATGGGGGCTCGGCGTTTATCGTTGGGCCCCTTTGCGTCGTCCGCTCCTGGCGGGCCTTCCGAACCGCACTGGCGCTGGCGCCGGGATGCGAAGCCCGCCTTTGCTTCCTATATGATGATCATGATGGAACCGCAGCGCCTCAGTCCGACCGTCCGCAGACAGCACAAACTCCTCAACCTGTTGCACACATGGCTGCTTGCCGGTGGCAGTCTCATGCTGCTCGCCGTATGCGCCTGGGCACTGGCCGGGCTGGAGGGCGTGGTATGGGTCACGATCGGAGGCGCGCTCTCCCTGTATTTCGCTTCCAACGTATCCCCGAAATTCGTGCTGAAGCTCTATCGCGCGCGCCGCCTGCCGGAGCACGTCTTTCCCGAAGGCCACGACATCATCCGCGAGCTTTCTGTCCGCGCGGATCTTCCGGCCGCACCTGAACTCTATTTCGTGCCGAGCCGGATGCTCAATGCCTTTACGGTGGGTGGGCGCGAGGATGCTGTGGTCTGTGTGACGGACGGTTTGCTACGCCAGCTTTCCCTGCGCGAATTCGCCGGCGTGATGGCGCATGAATTGAGCCATGTCGCCAACGGCGATATCCGCGTCATGGCACTTGCCGACGTCGTCTCCCGCATGACCAGCTCGATGTCGATGATCGGCCTTTTCGTGTTGCTCTTCAATTTGCCGATGCTGGTGTCCACCGGCACCGGGGTGCCTTGGCTGGGCATTCTGCTGCTTCTGGCGGCGCCGACCGTCGGCGGTCTCCTGCAACTCGCCCTGTCGCGCACGCGCGAATACGACGCGGACCTCGATGCGGTCGCGTTGACCGGCGATCCGGAAGGGCTGGCGGCGGCTCTGGTAAAGCTCGAGAAGATCCAGGGGCGCATGTGGGAGGCGATGACACTGCCGGGCTCACGGATCCCCGAGCCCTCGCTGCTGCGCACGCATCCGACGACCGAAGAGCGCGTGCGCCGGATCATGGAGCTGGTTCCCGGCGCCGGCGGGCGCGATCGCTATCCCGATCAAAAGGCCAAGGTGGGCCGGTCGCTGGTGCCTTCGGTGGGAAGGCCGCGCATGCGTGTGCGCGGCCTTGGCCATTGGTATTGAAGAACTGCGAGCCGGCTCAGCTCCTGAGCGAGCCGCCCGTCGCCTTCTCCACGCCTGCGACGATCTTGGCCGCGATGGCTTCGATGTCCTCTTCCGTCAGCGTCTTCTCCACCGGCTGCAGGGTGACGTCGATCGCGATCGACTTCCTGCCTTCCGGCACGCCCGTCCCACGATAGACGTCAAAGACGTTCACGCTCTGGATAAGGGTCTTTTCTGCCGAGCGGGCCGCTCGCAGAACCTTATCCGCCTCTATGGTCTCGTCTACGACGAAAGCGAAGTCGCGGCGCACCGGCGTCAGTCCGGAAATCGCAAGCGCGCCCTTGCTTCGGCTGGCCTTGCCCTTGGGCTGGGGGACGGCATCGAGATAGACCTCGAAAGCCACCAGCGGCCCTTCGACATCGAGCTTCTTCAGCACCTTGGGGTGCATCTCGCCAAATGACGCGAGCACGTTCTTCGGGCCAAGGCGAAGCGTGCCGGAGCGGCCGGGATGATACCACTCGGGCGCCTCGGCAAAGACCTGAAGATTGTCCGTCGGTGCGCCGATCGCCTCCAGAGCCGCAATCGCGTCGGCCTTGGAATCGAAGACGGAGACGGTCGGCGCGGAGGCCGACCAGTGTCGTCCGGCGCCGGCCATGACCGCGGTGCCCCGGCGCACGCCGGCAGCCACCATCTTCTGATCCTCGCGCCGGTCGCCATGAAAGACCTGGCCAACCTCGAACAGCGCCACGTCGCCGTTGCCGCGGTCCGCATTGCGCTGGGCAGCGGAAAGAAGGCCCGGGATCAGGCTCGGCCGCATGTCCGACATGTCGCTGGAGATCGGGTTGGCGAGAACGACCTCCGCCTTGCCGCCACCGAAAGCAACGGCATGATCATGCGGAATGAACGACCAGGTGACCGCCTCGTTGAGGCCGCGCGCGGCCAGCATGCGGCGCGCCTTGTTGCGCCGGACCTGGCCCGTTGTCAGCACTTGCCGTCCCACGGTGTCGAGCCGTGGCAGAGCGGTCGTCGGCACCTTGTCGACGCCGACGATGCGCATGACCTCTTCCACGAGATCCGCCTTGCCCTCGATATCGGGCCGCCAGCTCGGCACGGCGACCTTCCAGATCGATCCGGTTCCCGACACCCAGAAGCCAAGGCGCGTCAGTACCACCTTCATCTCCGCCGGCGAGACCTCGAGGCCCGACAGCCGCTTCACCTCCGAAAGGGGGAAGTCGACGATGTGATCGTGGTCCGGCACCTCGCCCGTGATCGTCATGTCGCTCGCCGTGCCGCCGCACAGATCGATGACGAGACGCGTAGCCTCTTCCAGCCCCTGAATCATGAATGCGGGATCGACGCCGCGCTCGAAACGGTAGCGGGCATCGGAATTGAGGCCGAGCTTGCGCCCGGTCTGGGCGATGTTGATCGGCTCCCACAGCGCCGATTCCACCAGCACGTCGGTGGTCTCTTCCGAACAACCCGACATCTCGCCGCCCATGATGCCGGCAACTGACTCAAGGCCCTTGTCGTCGGCGATGACGCAAATGGTCTGGTCGACCGCGTATTCCTTTCCGTCAAGCGCGAGTACCTTTTCGCCCACGCGTCCCCGGCGCACCACGAGATCACCCGTCACCTTGGCCGCATCGAAGACATGCAGCGGCCGGCCGCGATCGTAGGTCATGTAGTTGGTGATATCGACCAGCGCGTTGATGGGCCTGAGACCGATCGCGATGAGACGCTGCTGCATCCACTTCGGGCTTGCCCCGTTTTTCACGCCCTTGACGAGCCTGAGGCCGAAGGCCGGGCACAGCGAAGGCGTGTCGCCGAAGGCGAGCTTCACGGAAACGGGGCAGGGGCCATTGCCATGCACCGGCTCGCGGCGCGGCTCGATCAGCTTGCCGAGGCCCGTCGCCGCCAGGTCGCGCGCAACACCGTGCACGCCAAGGCAATCCGAGCGGTTCGGCGTGATCGCGATGTCGATGACCGGATCATCGAGCCCAGCCCACGCGGCATAGTTTGCTCCGACAGGAGCGTCCTCGGGCAGGTCGATGATGCCGTTGTGCTCGTCGGACAGCTCCAGCTCGCGCTCCGAGCACATCATGCCGAAGCTTTCAACGTCGCGGATCTTGCCGACGGAGAGCGTGACGTCGATGCCGGGAACGTAGTCGCCCGGTCGCGCCAGCACGCCGACGAGGCCGGCGCGCGCGTTTGGCGCGCCGCACACGATCTGCAACGGTTCGCCGGTGCCGGCATCCACGGTAAGGACCTTCAGCCGGTCGGCATTGGGATGCGGCTTGGCCTCCAGCACCTTGGCGATATGGAACGGCGCGAGTTTCGCGGCCGGGTCGATGACTTCCTCGACCTCGAGGCCGATCATCGTCAGCGTCTCGACGATCTCGTCGAGCGAGGCATCCGTTTCCAGATGATCCTTGAGCCAGGATAGGGTGAATTTCATTGGATCGCTCTACTCGCGGAAAAGGGGACGGCGGCGGGCTGGCGCGTCATGCGCTCAGGCCCCCGAACAGGGTCGGCAGGTCGAGCGGGCGGAAGCCGTAATGCTTGATCCACCTGAGGTCCGCGTCGAAGAAGGCGCGCAGGTCCGGCATGCCGTACTTCAGCATGGCGATGCGGTCGATGCCCATGCCCCAGGCAAAGCCCTGGTAGACGTCCGGGTCGAGCCCGCAATTCCTGAGCACGTTGGGATGCACCATGCCGCAGCCCAGGATTTCCAGCCAGTCGTTGCCCTCGCCAATGCGGATCTCGTTACCGGCGAATTCGCAGCCGATATCGACCTCCATGGAGGGTTCGGTGAAGGGGAAGAACGACGGCCGGAACCGCATCTTGATGTCGTCGACCTCGAAGAACGCCTTGCAAAATTCCTGCAGCACCCATTTCAGGTGGCCGATATGGCTGCCCTTGTCGATGACGAGCCCTTCGACCTGGTGGAACATCGGCGTGTGCGTCTGGTCGCTGTCGCACCGGTATGTCCGCCCGGGAATGATCACCCGGTGCGGCGGTTCGCTCTCGCGCATCGTATGGATCTGCACGGTGGAGGTGTGCGTGCGCAGCAGCAGCCGGTCGCCGTCTTCCTTTTGCGGGAAGAAGAACGTGTCGTGCATCTCGCGGGCTGGATGACCCTCGGGGAAGTTGAGCGCGGTGAAGTTGTATTCGTCGCTTTCGATGTCTGGCCCTTCGGCGATCGAAAAGCCCATGTCGGCGAAGATTGCGGTCAACTCGTCGATGACGTGCGAAACCGGATGAATGCGTCCTTGCGTCGCCGGGCCGGGGCGGACCGGCAGGGTGACGTCAACGCGTTCGGAGGCAAGACGGGCATCAAGGGCTGCATCTTCCAGCACGTCCTTGCGTGCGGCGATCGCGTCCGCGATGCGTGCCTTGAGGCCGTTCAGCGCAGGCCCCATGGTCTGGCGCTCTTCCGGACTCATCTTGCCCAGCGTTTTCATTTTTTCGGAAACGACGCCCTTCTTGCCGAGCGCGCCCACGCGCACGGCCTCGAGCGCCGCTTCGTCTCCGGCCGCCTCGATGGCGGCCGTCAGTTCGGATTCCAGGGTTTGAAGATCGGACATGTTTACTCGATGTCTTCGCGCCGCGCGGGTTCGCGCGGGCAGCGGCGGAATGTCGATGGGTCTTTTAGCAGAAACGTCAGGACAATCCACAGCGTGTGGGTCCAAGGGGTGCACGTCTCGCACCGGCCTGACGCCTGACGCGATCAGCAGACGTTTCTAAATCGCCCGCAGGCAGGGCCCTGATGGGCCGGCAGGGACAGGCGAAGCGCAGGCCGGGCCGGTCGCGGCAACGCGCGCACGTCCGCCATTGCGGAGCCCCGCATCGGGATCGCGTTCTGGCGCTGTCGGTTACCGAAATACATCGAAAGCCTCGTGGCAAAGCCCGGCGATCATACCCGGCACCGGGCCGAGCGCAAGGTTCAATCGGGGGGCTGCCGTCCGTTTCATTCGCCGGAAAAATGGGCCTGTCGCCCAGCAAAAGCCCGGATCACCTGCGGGACTTGCTCGCTTTGACAAGAAAATGTGAGCGCTGCCGTCTGGATCCGGGCTGACGCCAAGTCGGCAGCGCGGGTATGCTGCCTCCATTTCAAATGACGTATTTCATAATGGGAGGAATTCATGTCGGTATATGTGCTGCCACACGACAATCCGGTCGAGGAGGGCCGGCTGGGCTTGCTGTCGTCGCTTCTTGATCCATACGTCAGGTTCAGGCTGGAAACGCTCGGTCTCGCCAAGGGCTGGGCCTGTCTTGAAGTCGGGGCGGGAAACGGGTCGATGTCGCGCTGGATTGCCGAGTGTATCGGGCCCTCGGGTCGTGTCGTCTGCACGGACCTGGAAACGAGCTTTCTGGACCGGATTGTCGGCAACGGTATCGAGGTGCGTCCGCTCGATCTGGTTCGCGATCCGATTCTTCAGCAGTCGGACGGTTCCGGCTTCGACCTGATCCTCGCCCGCAACGTCCTGCATCATCTGCCGGAAAGGAATGAGGTCATCTCGCGCCTGACAGGAGCGCTGAAGCCTGGCGGATTGCTGGTCGTGATGGAGCCCGATATCGGGCCGATGTGGGCCTGCACGATCCCCGAATGGGTTTTCTATTGGCGGGCTTTCTGCGCATGGAGCGAGAGCCGCGATATTGATTACAAACTCGGCCGCAGCCTTGCGCTGCGCCTGTCGCGCGCCGGGCTGGAGGCTGTCGAAAGCTACGGTGAGACGGCGTATCTCCAGGGCGGCCGAGATACGCCGACCCTGGCCGCAACGGGTTTCTATCGCGATACCGCCCTTGCCATCGGCCCGCAGATGGTCGCGGACGGGTTTATCGACGAGGACGCGCTGGATGCCTTCATCCGCCTGATGGACCGTCCCGGCTTCCGTGCAGCCGGATACGATTTCACCATGACGTGGGGGCGCAAGCCCGCTGTCGGTAGCCGCGCGACCTGACCCTTGATCGTCAGCTCATCCAGCGCAGCGTCTTCGCCTTGACCGGGTTTTCGAACGGACGCCCGGCCTTGCCCGACGCAGTCCATTCGCGCTTGAGCTGCATCCACCAGCGTCCTTGCGTGTCCGCGTCGTTGATCAGCATGAGCTTGGGGTTGTAGACGAGCCCCTCGCGTTGCTGGATGACGACGCGGCGGTCCTGGCCGAGGAAGACGTTCATCAGATGTCGGAACAGCGGCTTCAGCGGCGCGATCCAGCCCATGCTTGCCCAGAAGATCTGCCGCACCTCGGTATGATCCTCGTCGATCGGGGTGATCGTCGTCAGCCCCAGCACCTGGTGCTTGTCACCTTCGATATGCTCGATCCTGAGACCCGGCAGGCGATAGGAGATCTCGGTGGTGACATTGTCGCCGAGCAGATAGCGATAGGCGATGTTCTGCGGCGGGATCTTGTGGCGTACCATCGCCCAGCCGAGTTCGGAGGGGGCGAATTCCTTGACCTTCGCGCGAAGCTTCGCACCGTTCTTCTTGAACCACCACGAGGTGTGCACGAAGGCTGCATGCGTCGGGTCCATCAGGCCCAGTGCCGCATGGTCGACCGAGCAGTCGAAGGGCTGAATGATGGCTAGCTTCGGCCCATCGTTCTCGGCAAAACCCGGCAGCATCGGCGGTTCCGGCTGACGGCCTTCCGCTGGCGCCTCGCCGTTTTCGGCAAAATAGATCCAGATCAGCCCCTGCCGCTCCATGCAAGGGTAGGCACCGCAGGTGATCTTGGAAAGGTCGATCGTCTGGTATTCGTGGGTCGAGGGGATCTCGGTGCAGGTGCCGGAGGTATCGAACCGCCAGCCGTGATAACAGCACTGCACTGTCTCTCCGTCGAAACGGCCGTAGGACAGCGGGATGCCGCGATGGGGACAGATGTCGCGCAGCGCGAAGACGCGTCCTTTCGCGTCGCGGCCGATCAGGACGAGCTCTCCCATCAGCTTCTTGGTGATCATCTTGCCAGGCGCGATGTCGGAGCCGACTGTCGCCACGTACCAAAGGCCGCGTAGAAGTTCCGCCTTGAGATTGTCCATGCGCCCCTGCCTCTTGGCCTAACGGTCGTCTGATTGCGGTGTAGCCGTTTGGTGTGGCCGCCTCAAGACAGCATTCGCGAACAAGCCCGCGGGTGGCCCGCATCGGCGGCATGATGAAACACCCTACGTGTTTGTACTGGCGCTTTTTCTTGATCTCGGTTTTGATACTCGGCCGGGACACGGCCTTTTCCCCGGTCCTGCCCATTGCTCAGTCGGGAGGTGCCCGTGATCCTCATCGGTCAGTTCGATTCCCCCTTCGTCCGCCGTGTCGCCATCGCGATGAGGCTCTACGGCATCGGCTTCGAACATCGGCCCTGGTCCGTCTTCGCCGACGCGGAGAAGGTTGCCGCCATCAACCCGATGCGGCGCGTGCCGACACTCGTTCTCGATGACGGCGAAGTGCTGATCGAGAGTTCCGCCATCCTCGATTATCTCGATGAAACGGCCGGGCGTGCGCGTGCCCTGATCGCCGAGAGCGGTATCAAGCGCCGGCAGGCGCTGAAGATCGCCGCGCTGGGCACCGGGCTTGCCGACAAGGCCGTGGCACTCGTCTACGAACGCGCGCTGCACGAGGCGACATCCGACATGTGGATCGACCGCTGCCGCGCCCAGATCGCCGACGTGCTGACGGCCCTCGAACGCGATCGCGCCGCCCGCCGCGGCCCCTGGTGGTTCGGCGAGCAGCTCGGTCATGCCGACATCGCGGTCGCCTGCGCGCTTCGCTTCGTGCGCGAGGCCCATGGCGATCTGTTTGATGCGGACCGCTTTCCGCACCTCGCAGCCCATTCGCGGGCCTGCGAGGCGCTTCCCGATTTCATCGAGATCTCGCAGGCGTTCGTTCCGCCGAACTAGGGTGTGGCCCTGGGCGGCTTTCTAAGCGGCTTCCCGGGCCGAGACGCGGGCGCCAACTTCGGCCAGGATCTCGTAGGAATCAAGCCGCACTGCGTGATCGTAGATCGAGGATGAAACGATGATCTCGTCCGGCCGCACGCGCGCGGCGAAGTCGGAAAGCTGGCGTTCCAGCGTGTCGGGCGCGCCGACGAACGTGCAGCGCATCATCTCTTCCACTCGCGCCTTTTCCATTGGCGTCCAGTAGCTCTCGATATCGTCAATGGGCGGTTTGGTCAGGCCGCGTTCCCCCCGCATCATGCCGGTGAAGCGCATTTGCAGCGACGTTGCCTGCCGTTTCGCCTCGGCATCGGTGCGCGCCGCGAAAACGTTCGCCCCGACCATGGCATAGGGCTTGTCGATGACGCCTGACGGTTCGAATTCCGCACGATAGACCGCGAGTGCCTGCTCCATCGCCTGCGGCGCGAAATGGGAGGCGAAAGCGTAGGGCAGGCCGAGCATGGCGGCGAGCTTGGCGCCGAACAGGCTCGATCCGAGGATCCACAACGGCACGTTGGTGCCGGCGCCCGGTACGGCCCGCACGAGCTGGTTTTCGCCCGCCGGCGCCAGAAGGGCCTGCAGTTCCACAACGTCCTGGGGAAAGTTCTCCGCGCTCTCGTAGGTACGGCGAAGCGCGCGAAGCGTCACCTGGTCCGTTCCCGGAGCCCGGCCGAGACCAAGGTCGATGCGGCCGGGATAGAGCGTTTCGAGCGTGCCGAACTGCTCCGCGATCACAAGCGGGGAATGGTTTGGCAGCATGATGCCGCCGGCCCCGACGCGCAGTGTCGAGGTGCCGGCCGCGATGTATCCGATGACGAGGGAGGTCGCCGCGCTCGCGATGCCGATCATGTTGTGATGCTCGGCGAGCCAGAATCGCTCGTAGCCAAGCTTTTCGACGTGCCGGGCGAGGTCGAGGGAGTGGTGCAACGCCTCGCGCGGGGTCTCGCCTTCGCCGACAAAGGCAAGATCGAGGACGGAGAGTTTCATTGGGGGAACCTTCCGGTCGTGGGATTTTGGTTTCTATCGGAAGATAGGGAGACGAAGGAGAAGGTCCAATGGGTGGCGCGGGTATGCCGCTGCGCCCTGCCCGGACAAACAGGCCAGGACAAACAAAAAGGGCGCGCCCGGCGGGCACGCCCTTTTCTCAACTCTTCAGGCCTTGATAGCCTCAGGCGAGAGCCGCCTGCGCCTTGTCGACCAGCGCCTTGAAGGCTTCCGGCTGACTGATGGCGAGATCGGAAAGAACCTTGCGGTCGACTTCCACACCGGCCTTGTTCAACCCGTCGATGAAGCGGCCGTAGTTCAGGCCGTGCTCACGGGTTGCGGCGTTGATGCGCTGGATCCACAGCGCGCGGAAATTCCGCTTGCGAACCTTGCGGTCGCGATAGGCGTACTGGCCGGCCTTCTCCACCGCCTGCTTGGCAACGCGGATGGTGTTCTTGCGGCGGCCGTAATAGCCCTTCGCAGCCTTGATTACTTTCTTGTGACGGGCATGGGCGGTAACGCCCCGTTTGACGCGCGACATTGGCTGATCTCCTCGTCGTCTTCTGGACCGCTACCTTCAGAGGTAGGGCATGTACTTCTTGACGATCCTGGCATCCTGATCCGCGAGGACCATCGTGCCGCGGGCATTGCGGATGAACTTCTTCGTCCGCTTGATCATGCCGTGCCGCTTGCCGGCCTGGGCGACTTTCACCCGGCCCGACGCCGTCACCTTGAAGCGCTTCTTCGCGCCCGATTTCGTCTTCATCTTGGGCATTTTGCGTCCTTTCTTGGCGCGGCCCAGCCCGTCCCCAGACGGGGTCGGCGAAGCCGCTGATCTTTGGATGCATTCGTGAGCCACCGCGGCATGCCCTTTGCGCCGGGCGGCTCGGAACCGCGGGTTTATAGGAGGAAGGGACGCGGAATGCAAGCCGGGGATTTCAGCTTCCATGCGGTTTGCAAAAGCAAAATGCCCGGCACAGGGGCCGGGCATTGAACATTCGAAACCGTAATCGATCCTGTCGCCTTAGCGCGGCGCCAGGATCATGATCATCTGGCGGCCTTCGACCTTGGGCTCGAACTCCACCTTGGCGATCTCCGCGGTCTCTTCCTTGACCTTCTGCATCAGCTTGTAGCCGAGGTCCTGATGCGCCATTTCACGGCCACGGAAGCGCAGGGTGACCTTCACCTTGTCGCCATCGTCGAAGAAGCGCAGCATGCTCTTCATCTTCACCCCGTAGTCGTGGATGTCGATGTTGGGACGCATCTTCACTTCCTTGAGCTCGACGGTCTTCTGCTTCTTGCGGGCCTCGGCGGCCTTTTTCTGCGCCTGGTACTTGTGGCGGCCGTAGTCAAGAATCTTGCAAACGGGCGGATTTGCGTTCGGCTGAATCTCCACGAGGTCTAGGCCGGCATCCCCGGCGATTCCCATAGCCTCTTCCACCGGGACAATGCCCCGGTTCTGGCCTTCGTGGTCGATCAACTGGACTTCGCGAACGCGAATGTCTTCGTTAATGCGCGGCCCCTCCTTTTGGGGCGGCGGTGCGCGGAACGGACGGCGAATGGTCGGTATCTCCTCTGTAATTGCCGATCGTGGTTCGAATAGAGACGAAACGCGACAAAGGCCCTTTGGGTTGCCGGAAGCAACTCCGCCCCGCCCGGCATGCGCACGAGCAGGGCATCAAGGTCAGCGCGCTTACGTTGCAAACGTCAGAATTCCGCGAAAGTGCGGAAAAGTCAACCAAGCTCGCCAAAGCAAGTGGGGAGTGTCGTATCGCCTCACGCCATCCCATATAGGCGCGGAAGGGCTAATTTCCAATGGTTTAGACGAGAAGGCGGCTATAGACCGCAAGCGTGGCGTCGCACATCGCTTCCAGCGAGAAACGGGCCGCATTGGCCCGCGCGCGCGCGGCGAGGGCCTCCCGTCCGGCAGGATCGAGCATCAGCGCCTCTTGTAGCGTTTCGGCGAGTGCGGGCGAGTCGTTCGCCGCGATGCGCCAGCCGGTGCGCTCGTTGGCCGCAACCTGCGGTGGCGCGATCACGGTCTCGGGAACAGCGCCGAGGTCAGAGACGATGACGGGCCGGCCGGCGGCCTGTGCCTCGACCGCCGCACGGCCGAAGGCTTCCGGTTCGATGGAGGAAACGGCGACAACGTCGGCCGCGTTCATGGCGGCTGCCACATCCGCGCAGTGGCCCACAAGGCGGACGCGTCCGGCAAGGCCGTGCTCAGCGATACGCGCCTCCAGTTCGGAAACGTAATTCTCCCGGCCCTGCGCATCTCCGGCGAGGATCAGCATGCAGCCCGAGCGAAGCGTCGGTTCAAGGGCGGCGAACGCGTCGATCGTGACGCCCTGTCCTTTCCAGGCCGTGAGCCGGGCAAGTTGGAGCACCACGCGCGTGCCCGCATCCACGCCCCATGCGGTGCGAAGCGTGGCGATGCGCTCCTGCGGAACATGGGCGATCTCGGCGATATTCGTGCCGCGATGGATCACCGTTACGCGCTCGCCCGATACGCCGTGTCTGTCGCGGATCAGTCCGGCCGTGTAGTGCGAATTGGCGATGACCGCATCGCCCCGTGCCATCACGGAATTGTAGAGGCTCTTGAGCGCGTTCTTCTGGCCATAGGCGCCATGATAGGTGGTGACGAAGGGCACGGCGGTCTTTCGTGCCGCATGAAGCGCGGACCAGGCGGGCGCGCGGCTGCGGGCATGAACGAGGGACACCTGCTCGCGGCGCACGATTTCCGCGAGCCTGCCTGCGTTTGCGGCCATGATGAACGGGTTTTTCGAGGCGAGCGGCATGGCGATGTGCTCGCCGCCGACGGCCTCCAGTTCGGCCACCAGACGCCCGCCCTGGCTTGCCACCAGGGCCCGCCAGCCGCGCGCCCTGCAGGCTTGCGCGATGTCGACCGCCGTGCGCTCCACGCCACCGGTTTCAAGTTCGGGCACCACCTGAAGGATCGTCGTCACGGGGTTTTCTTCTCCTTGCGCCTGTGCGACACCCGAATCCGGGGGCGAGGCATTTGACGGGAAACCTATTAGATGAGTGAGCGCGAACCGCAATTCCTTTCCGTGGGCGAAGGCTCTGCGTCGAGGCAGATCGCCGTGCGCCACGAACCGGGCAAGGCGCCCGGGGTCATCTGGCTGTCCGGCTTCAAGTCCGACATGCTGGGCTCCAAGGTGGTGGAGGTTGCACGCGTCGCCCGCGAGGCCGGCAATGCGGTGACGCGGTTCGACTATTCCGGCCACGGCGAATCGGGCGGCGAATTCGTCGAAGGCACCATCTCGCGCTGGCTGGAGGAGACGCAGGCCGTCTTCGACCGTTTCTGCCAGCAGCCGACCGTCATCATCGGCTCGTCGATGGGCGGGTGGCTTGCACTCCTGCTCGCCCTGTCACGCAAGCAGAGCGGCAATGTCGCTGGTCTGGTGCTCGTTGCCCCAGCACCCGATTTCACCGAGGAACTCCTGTGGAAGGAATTCCCGGACGACGTGAAGCACCAGATCGAGACCACAGGGCGCTACGAACGTCCGTCCGAATACGCCGACGAGCCATATATCTACACCCGCGAGCTGATCGAGGACGGGCGCAGGAACCTTGTTCTGGGCTCCTCCATCGATCCCGGCTGTCCGGTACGCATCCTTCAGGGCATGCAGGATACGGATGTGCCGTGGCAGCACGCGATGGAACTGGTGTCGCGCCTGCCGTCAAGCGACGTGACCGTCACCTTGATCCGCGACGGAGATCATCGCCTTTCGCGTCCGCAGGATATCGAAGGGCGCCTTCTGCCCGCGCTTGCAGAATTCGGTGTCGGCGGGGCGGTGTTGGGTGCAGAAGGCCGCGGCGGCTGATCCCGCGTTTTTTGCCCGCCGCAAGGCCACAATGTACTCACGATTGCCACACTCAATTGGTGCCAGCGAATCGTCTGTGCGACATGGCGATCTTTGGGAAAGGAGAAACGGATGATGCGCCATTTCGCGCCGGTTTTCTGGGCCGTCCGTGCAGCGTTGGTCCTTGCCTCCGTGTCCGCCTTGTCGCCCTCGCCGGTGTGGGCGCAAGCCACGCTCCCCGTTCCCAAACCAACAGGTGCGGCAACGCCGTCGGGTTCCCCCGTGGTGCCGCCGGCCAGGGCATCGGCCCCCTCGCGCCTGCAGGCGCACGTTCAGGCCCCGATAACGGTGCGCATGAACACTCCGGCCCGCGATTTCTTCGGCAAGATGACCGGCCCCGCGCCGATGAAACCTCAGGCTATCGGCTCCTATGCCAAGGGCTGTCAGGCCGGCGCCGTCGCGCTTCCACAAAACGGCCCGGGCTTCCAGGTCATGCGTTTGTCGCGCAATCGCTTCTGGGGCCAGCCGGAACTGATCGACTATCTGGAAGATCTGGGCCGCGATGCGCCGAAGCTCGGCTGGCGCGGGCTGATGATCGGTGACATGGCGCAGCCGCGCGGCGGGCCCATGACCTCGGGCCATGCCAGCCACCAGATCGGTCTCGATGCGGATATCTGGCTGAAACAGATGCCCGATCACATCATGACTGCGTCCGAGCGGGAAAACGTCTCGGCCGTCTCCATGCTGCGCGGCCGCCTGGATGTTGCCGGAGCGGACCGCACGGTCGATCCGAAGAAATTCACGGCTGCCCATGCCCGGCTCATCCGCCGCGCCGCCAAGGATCCCCGCGTTGCTCGCATCTTCGTCTCGCCCGGCATCAAGAAGGCCTTGTGCGTGTTCGAGACAGGGGACCGCGCATGGCTGCGGGTGGTGCGGCCCTGGTGGGGCCACCACTATCATTTCCACGTTCGGCTGAAATGTCCTGCCGGAGACGGTGCCTGCCAGAACCAGGCGGCTCCGCCTCCGGGCGATGGCTGCGGCAAGGCTCTCGCCTGGTGGATGTCGGATGAACCCTGGGTGCCCAAGCCTGACGCAAAGCCGGCGAAGCCGAAGCCTCCGCTGACGCTCGCGGCGTTGCCGAAGCAATGTATCGCGGTGTTGCAGGCGCGCTGAGTTGAGGCGACGCGAAAGGTGGCGTGATGCGGCGTGTCATGATTGTCGGACAACCCGGTTCGGGCAAGTCCACGCTTGCGCGTTCGCTCGCGCAGGTTACGGGCCTGCCGGTCGTTCATATCGACCAGTTGCTTTGGCAGAGCGGTTGGGTTCTGCGCCCAAAGGCGGAGGTCGACGTGCTCTGTCTGGAAGCCCATGCCCGGCCGTGCTGGATTTTCGAGGGTGGGCATTCGCCCACCTGGGCGGATCGGCTGGAACGCTGCGACACGTTGATCTGGCTCGACGTGCCGCTGCCATTGCGCATGTTTCGCGTCCTCAGGCGCACGTTGCGTCATTATGGATACGCCCGCCCGGATCTTCCGCCGGGCTGCCCCGAGCGCTTCGATATATCGTTTCTGGTCTGGATCTGGAGAACCCGCAAGACCGCGCGGGAGAAGATGCGCCGGCTTCACGAAGGCGCCCTCACTGACAAGTCCTGCTACCGTTTTACCAGAGCTGCCGAGATTGACGGATTCCTGAGCGATGTGCGCGATCGCGCCGGGTGCTCTTGAAGGGACCCGGCCAAGCACTATTTCCGCAACCGTCGTCAACAATCGAAAGGAGGTGAGCCCATGTCGAGTGAGACCCTGACTATGGCCCTGATGTCTGGGCGGAAGGTGTCGGTGCAGGAGCAACCTCTGGCAACGTGCGGTTCCGTCGGGATCTGATCCGGACCCAAGGTCATATCGATCTCACGGAGGGCCGCCATGTGCGGCCCTCTTCGTTTTTGTGCCCTTCGTCCACCCGTTCACCAATTCCGCTTTGCGCCGGCAGCGCTCAATGCTATCTGAGCGGCCATGACGACGCAGAAACTCGACCACATCCGCAACTTCTCCATTGTCGCCCACATCGACCACGGCAAGTCGACGCTGGCCGACCGGCTGATCCAGTCGACCGGCACCGTCGCCGCGCGCGAAATGAAGGAGCAGGTGCTCGACTCGATGGACATCGAGCGGGAACGCGGCATCACGATCAAGGCGCAGACCGTCCGGCTGATCTACAATGCCAAGGACGGCAAGCAATATTTCCTGAACCTGATCGACACCCCGGGCCACGTCGACTTCGCCTACGAGGTCTCGCGCTCGCTCGCTGCCTGCGAAGGCTCGCTGCTGGTGGTCGATGCAAGCCAGGGCGTGGAGGCACAGACGCTCGCCAACGTCTACCAGGCGCTCGACAACGATCACGAGATCGTCCCCGTCCTCAACAAGATCGATCTGCCCGCGGCCGAACCCGATCGCATCAAGCAACAGATCGAGGATGTGATCGGTCTCGATGCCTCCGATGCGGTCATGATCTCCGCGAAGACCGGCCTTGGTATCGAGGATGTGCTGGAGGCGATCGTCCACCGCCTGCCGCCTCCCGAAGGCGATCCGGATGCGACGCTGAAGGCCATGCTGGTCGACAGCTGGTACGACGCCTATCTCGGCGTGATGGTGCTGGTGCGCATCATCGACGGTTCCTTGAAGAAGGGTCAGCGCATCCGCATGATGCGTACCGGTGCCGTCTACGATGTCGACCGCGTCGGCGTGATGACGCCGAAGCTGCTGGTCAAGGAAGAGCTGTTGCCGGGTGAGATCGGCGTGTTCACGGCCTCCATCAAGGAGGTGGCGGACACTCGCGTCGGCGACACCATCACCGATGACCGCAAGCCCTGTGCGCAGGCCCTGCCGGGCTTCAAACCGGCCCAGCCGGTGGTCTTCTGCGGCCTGTTCCCGGTTGATGCGGCCGACTTCGAGGATCTGCGCTCCGCAATGGGCAAGCTGCGCCTCAACGACGCGAGCTTCTCCTTCGAGATGGAAACCTCCGCCGCCCTCGGTTTCGGCTTTCGCTGCGGGTTTCTGGGGCTTCTGCATCTGGAAATCATCCAGGAGCGGCTCGAGCGCGAATTCGATCTCGATCTCATCGCCACTGCGCCTTCGGTGGTCTACGAGATGTCGCTGACCGATGGCACCGAGATCGAGCTGCACAATCCGGCCGACATGCCGGATGTGGTCAAGATCGAGGAGATCCGGGAGCCCTGGATCCGTGCGACGGTCATGACGCCGGACGAATATCTCGGCGCGATCCTCAAGCTCTGCCAGGACCGGCGCGGAATTCAGGTCGACCTGTCCTATGTCGGCTCGCGTGCGATGGTGGTCTACGACCTGCCGCTCAACGAGGTGGTGTTCGATTTCTACGATCGGCTGAAGTCCGTCTCCAAGGGCTACGCCTCGTTTGATTACCATCTCACCGATTACCGCGCGGGCGATCTGGTCAGGATGTCGATCCTGGTGAACGATGAGCCGGTCGATGCGCTTTCCGTGCTCGTCCACCGCAGCCAAGCCGAACGCCGCGGACGCGCCATGTGCGAGAAGCTCAAGGAACTGATCCCGCGGCACATGTTCAAGATCCCGATCCAGGCCGCCATCGGCGCCAAGGTGATCGCCCGCGAGACGCTGTCGGCGCTCCGCAAGGACGTCACGGCCAAGTGCTATGGCGGCGACGCCACCCGCAAGCGCAAGCTGCTCGACAAGCAGAAGGAGGGCAAGAAGCGCATGCGCCAGTTCGGCAAGGTGGAAATTCCGCAGGAAGCGTTCATCCAGGCGCTCAAGATGGAAGATTGATCTGTCCGCACTTTGCTGCGGGACGTTTACCGATTGAATTTCGCCTATTGAATTTGGATGGCCGGTTCGCGATCGTCTTCGGGCGGTCGCGCTCTGGCCTTTATTTTTTGCGCTGCCGTTAGATTTTTATGTGCGCTGCCGTTAGGTTTGATTTTCCCTTTTTGCGATCAGGAGGTTTTCATGTCCGCGCTTCTTCTCGGTGATACCGCTCCGGACTTCGAAGTCGAGACCACGCAAGGTCCGCTGCATTTCCACGATGCCATCGACGGTCACTGGGCTATCCTTTTCTCTCACCCCGCCGATTTCACGCCCGTGTGCACCACCGAGCTGGGCATGACGGCGAAGCTCAAGGACGAATTCGACAGGCGTGGCGTGAAGGTCTTCGGCCTCTCGGTCGATCCGATCGAGGATCATCGCGCCTGGATTGGCGATATCGAGGAGACGCAGGGTGTCGCGCTGAACTTCCCTCTGATCGCCGATCCTTCGAAAACGGTCGCGACCGCCTACGGCATGATCCATCCGAACGCGGACAATACGGCGACGGTGCGTTCGCTCTTCGTCATCGGGCCGGACAAGAAGATCAAGCTGAAGATCGAGTACCCCGCCTCCACGGGGCGCAATTTCAATGAAGTGCTGCGCGTGGTGGATTCGCTTCAGCTCACTGCGAAGCACAAGGTTGCAACGCCTGCCAACTGGATGCACGGCGAGGATGTCATCATCGTTCCGACCGTGTCCGACGAGGACGCGAAGAAGGCGTTCCCGGACGGCTTCCGCACGCTGAAGCCTTATCTGCGCATGGTTGCCCAACCCGACGCGTGATCGCCGACCTCCCGACGACGATCTCAATCAATCAGGGTCTGGCGATCCCGCCGGGCCCTCTCTGTGCGTGACGCCGTTCGCAAATGGCACCGGACATCGACTCGACTGTTATCGGAATGTCACAGACCCTCGATAGGCACAGTTCAAATCTGTGCTTTGGGGGCGTCCTTCATGTCGACATCATCCGTACGCGTGGCAAACGTCGCGCTTGTGGCCATCCTTTTGAGTTCCGTCGCGCCCCTGGCCGCCTTGGCGGGCGATACGGTCGTCGGGCCGGACGAGACGGTCTCCTCCCAGATCGAACTGAACGGCAGCGACAGTCTGACGGTAGAGGCCGGCGGCGCCGTCGATGTGGCGGGTGATCCGGCCGTCTACGTCAACAACTCCGACAGCGGCGGTGTCACCCTCACCAATTCCGGCACGATCGCGTCCTCCGACGACCGTGCGATCGAGTCCGATAAAGACGGCGAACTTTACCTGAAGATCGTCAACACGGACGGCGCGACGATCTCCGGTTATGACGATGCCATCAAGTTGAAAGCCGGCAAGAAGGGCGTCGAAGGCGTCGTCACGATCGAGAATTCCGGCACGATCATTTCTACCGGCGATGGTCAGGCTATCGACCTGGATGACCTGTCGGACAAGGATCTGACCGTCACGATCACCAATGCCAAGACAGGTGTGATCCAGTCGACGGCTGCCGACGCGTTGCGTCCGGGCGGCGCAACGGTGATCAACTATGGGGAGATCGTGGCCTACGATGGAGCCGACAGCAAATCGGATGGTATCGATCTGCAGGGAAATACCGCCACGATCCGTAACTACGGCCTGATCTCGGGCGCGCATCACGGCATCACCACCGATACGGACCTGGACGTCACAAACGAGGAATCGGCCACGATCATCGGCCGCAACGGATCCGGCGTCGGATCGGATGGCGACGGTACCGTGACGAATTACGGCACCATTACCGGAACGGTCGATAACGTATCGACGGATGGCGACGGCGACGGGGTCGATATCGACGGTCTGGCCGATATCACCAATTACGGCACGATCCAGGGAACCGGTGCCAAGGGTGAGAAGGACGGTTCGGCGAACACATCCGAGGGCATAGCGGCCGGTGGCGGCTCCATTCTCAATCTGGGCAGCTCCTCGCGGATCAGCGGGGCAGGCAATGGTATCCTGATCGATGACAGTGACAACGGCGCCGCCCCCTATGCGACCTATATCGCCAACGAAGGCACGATCGCGGGTTTGAACGGCTACGGCATCAGGCTCGTCGGCAACCAGGACGACGAAGTCTCGAATTCCGGGACGATTTCCGGCGCCAACGGTTTGGCACTGGATATGGGCGGCGGAAACGACACCTTGACCGCTGTCACCGGCTCTCTCTTCAAGGGCACGATCGACGGCGGAGACGGCACCGACACGCTCAATCTGGACGGGTTCGAACAGGGCTCGATCGCCGATGTGAAGAACTTCGAGGTACTGAACGTTGCGGGCGGCGACTGGACGCTCGTCGGAGATCAGAACTATTCCCGGAATGTCGACCTCAGCGCCGGGTCGCTCGCTGTTGCGGGCACACTCGATGTCGGCGGCGACTTTACCCAGTTGAATGGTGCGGCCTACACGGTGACGATCGACAATGCGGGCGCCACCGGCCTTATCAAGGTCGCGGGAACTGCCACGCTTGCCGGCACCGTTGTGATCTCCGATGCCTCCGGCCTCTATACCGTCGGCACAAGCTACACGATCCTGACCGCCGGCAATACGATCGCCACAACGTTTGATGATCTCGAGAAGGCGGCCGATTTGCCGTTTCTGACGTTCAGCCTGTCCTATGGCACAAATGCCGTCTCTCTTGACGTCTCCCGTTCTTCCGTCGCCTTCGCCGATATCGCGGCAACATCCGCCCAGCGCCAGGTGGGCGCAGCCGTGGAAGGGATGGGGTCGGGGTCGGGTCTCTACAACGAGATCGCCAGCCTGAGCACCGCAGACGCGCGCACCGCCTTCGCCGGGCTGTCCGGCGAGGCACATGCGAGCACCGCGAGCGCGATGGCCCTCGATACCGCCGACTTGCGTTCCATCATGAACGGCCGGGTCCGTACCGCATTCGGCAATGTGTCCACGGGCGCCATTGGCACCCACGGCGACAATCCGGATGAACCGCTCGGCCTCAATGTCTGGGGCAAGGCCTACGGCAGTATCGGCACGATCGGCCGAGGCGGTTCCTCGATGGACCGCTCGTCCGCCGGGGTGATGGCGGGCGCGGACATGGCCTTTGGCGAGGTCTTCCGGTTGGGGCTTGCGGCTGGCTATGGGCGCAGCTTTTACGATGTCGACGATCTGGCCTCGTCGTCCAACTCCAGGACCTACACCCTGGCCACCTATGGCGGTGCTGCTTTCGGGCCAATGACGTTCAGTTTCGGCGCAGCCAACACCTGGCACGATGTGGAGAGTACGCGCGGCGCCACCATTGGTGCCACGACCTATCGCCCGCAGGCGTCCTATGACGCGCGCACGCTGCAGGTCTTCGGCGAGGCGGATTATGCCGTGCCGTATCGCGGCGTGACGCTCGATCCCTATGCGGGGCTTGCCTATGTCGGCGTTCACACCGATGGCTATACAGAGACGACGGCCGCAGGGCTGACGGTGAAAGACAGCGATGCCGATGTCGGCTTCACGACGCTGGGTCTTCGTCTGTCCTCCGCGTTCCAGCTCCTGAACGATGTTGACGCCACCCTATCGGGCGGGATTGGCTGGCGTCATGCCTTCGGCGATGTGGACAGCTCCATCACCGCGGCCTTTTCCGGAGGCAATTCCTTCACGGTTTCGGGAACGCCGATTGCCGATGACGCGGCGCTTGTGGAAGCTGGGCTCGACATCACCGTCTCGCCGGATGTGCATGTGGACGTGAGCTATTCCGGCCAGTTCGCGGACGACAGCAGGGACCACAGCTTCGCGGGACGCCTTTCCGTCCGCTTCTGAAGGGCGCGGACGGCGAGACCGACGGCTGTCACTCACGAGGATTTGCGCCGCTTTCCTTCCCCGCGCCATTTGAGGGCTGCGGTGTTGAGGGTAAGCTTGCCTGATCAGGGTGAGGGAGGGCCGTCATGACGAAGTCCGCCGTCTGTAGAGCCGACGTGATCGGTTGGATGCATGGCGTTGCCGCCGTCGCGATGCTCATCCTTGCCTGCCTCGCCGCGCCTGCGGCAAGTGCGGCGGGCGCGCTTTCAGCACAGGCGCTCGACGGACCACCGGTCAGCCATTGTCTGGCGATCGCGGATGCGCGGCCACCCTTTCGCCTTGCCGCGACAGGCAATACGCTTTCACCCCACGATGTCAGCATCACCTTCGTCGGCCATTCCACCTTCCTGATAGAGAGTGCTGCCGGCGTCACCATCGCGACCGATTATAACGGCTATGCCGGGGGCACCATTCCGCGCGTGGTGACCATGAACCACGCCCATTCGAGCCACTACACGCACCTCCCTGATCCGGCGATCGAGCATGTGCTGCGCGGCTGGGCTACCGGCGAGGGCCCGGCCAGGTACCATCTCCAGGTCGATGACGTGCTGATCCGCAACGTCACGACCGACATCCGTGCCGGCGGACAAACCATGGAGGCGGACGGGAATTCGATCTTCATCTTCGAGGTCGCGGGTCTGTGCATCGGTCATCTCGGCCACCTGCACCATCGCCTCACCGACGATCATTACGCTCGGATCGGCCGGATCGACGTGCTGATGGTTCCCGTCGACGGCAGCTACACGATGGGCAGCGAAGGCATGCTGGAAGTGGCGCGCCGCCTGCGTTCCTCGATCATTCTCCCCATGCACTATTTCGGCCAGATCAGCTTCAACCGGTTCCTCGCCGATATGGGCAGGGAGGTGCGGGTGGAGGTGAACGCGGGACCATCGTTCGTACTTTCTCTGAATGCGCTGCCGGAGAGGCCGAAGATCCTCGTGCTGCCGGGATATTGAGCGAACGGCATTACCCCGCGTGCTTGCCGGCCTCCCAGGAAACCGGGGACAGCACACGATCGGCGAGCTGAAGCGCGTGCTCTTCCAGATCCGTCGCCATCGTGTCGTTCCAGCGGTTGAGATAGCCGAAGAGCGCAATGGTGCCGACGATCTCGACGATCTGGCCTTCATCGAAATGGGCCCTCACCGCCGCGAAATCCGCCTCTTCGACGGCATTGGGTACGATCGAGGCCTTGAAGGCGAGGTTGAGCGCGGCGCGTTCCGCGTCCGAGAAGAGATCGCTCGTCTCATACTCCCACACGGCGCGGATCCGGGCGTCGGATGCCTTGTAGATCGAGGCGAGGTTCGCCATGTGCGCCTGGCAGTAGCGGCAGCCCGAGGCCTGGCTGGCGATCAGGCTCACCAGCATCTTCAGTTCCTCCGGCACCGTGCCTTCGTAGAGCACAGCCTTGTTGAGTTCCATGAAGGCTGCGGCGATCCCCGGCCGGCGCTGCATGGTCAGGATCGAATTCGGAATGAAGCCGCGCGTCGTCTCGTAATGGTCGAAGCGCTCCTTGAAGTCGGCATGCGTGTCGCGCGCAAGCGGCGGAATGTGCGCCATGTTTCTCCTCCCCGTCGTTGATCAAGGGAGCGTAGGGCAGCGGACCGTCCTCAGAAAGGTCGAATTTGCGAACAGACGTCGCTTGCCGGCGCAAACACGGGAACGGAGCATGCGAGCCACTCTTCGGCAGGTTCCAGCGCCAATTTATACCCTGCCTATCGCCAACCTTCCGCCAGCATGTGCTTGAGCGCGGAGCGGTAGGTCGGATAGCGGAACCGGTAGCCCAATTCCTCTTTTATGCGCCAATTGGAGACCCGCTTGTTCTCGCCATAAAACGAACGCGCCATCGGCGAGAGGTCCGCCGTTTCGAAATCGATCGCCGGCGGGCAAGGGAGCCCCATCAGATCCGCCGCATACTCGACCACGTCCTGTGGCGGGCACGGCTCGTCGTCGGTGACGTTGTAGACGCGCGTTGCAGGATGCGCGAGAGAGGCTTCCAGGGCGCCGGCGATATCTTCCACATGAATGCGGTTGAAGACCTGCCCCGGTTTGATCAGCCGTCGCGCCGTACCTTTCTCCAGATTGACGAAGGCGTTCTTGCCCGGCCCGTAAATGCCCGACAGCCGGAAGATGCCGATGGGAAACCCCGTTTCCTTCGCCAGGTCGAGCCAGGCATTCTCCGCTGCCACCCGGCGTACGGAACGCTCCGAACGAGGCACCATATCCGTTTCCTCGTCGATCCAGGCTCCGTCATGATCGCCATAGACGCCGACTGTGGAGAGATAGCCGATCCAGTCCGCACGAGCCGCAACGAGATCCGCGCGATGATGGGCCAGGACAGGATCGCCGCCCGCATCCGGTGCGATCGAGACGAGCACATGCGTCGCCCGGCTCAGGGCCTCGGCGATACCTTGCCCGGGTGCTTGTCCGTCGAACAGGAAAGGCTCGATGCCTGCCTTGCGCAGGTTTTCGGCTTTCGCCTGCGACCGTGTCGTGCCGCCGATCCAGTCAAGCCGGTCACGCATGTTCTCAACGAAGGCGTTCGCGGAATAACCGAGACCGAAAACGAACAGCCGCATTGTCAAAGCTCCAGTGTCTTGCGTTTGATCTCGAACAGCATGACGGCGGTTGCTACCGCGAGGTTGAGGCTGTCGGCCTTTCCGGCCTGCGGGATGCGCACGAGCTGGGAACAGGCGTCCGCCATCTCTTCCGGCAGTCCCGATTGCTCTGTGCCCATCAGCAGCAAGACAGGGCCGGAATAGTCGGCCTTGCGGTAGTCGGTTTCGCCCTTGAGGTGAGTACCGACGACCACGCCCGGCCATCTTGTCCGCCACTTCAGGAATTCGGGCCGGCTCATGCGTACGAGTGGCACGTAGAAGATCGAGCCCATCGTCGCGCGCACCGCTTCGACCGCGAACGGATCGGTCGTGTCACCGATCAGCACGACGCCGTCGGCGCCAACAGCATCGGCGGTCCGCACGATCGTGCCGAGATTGCCGGGATCGCGCACCTCGTCGAGGCCGATCCACAGGGCTGCATCCTTCGCGGCGATTTTGCCCGGCACGGCCCATTGCTGTTCGAAGACGCCGACCACCATCTGCGGATTGTCGCGCCGCGTGATCGAGGTCAGGACGGCGCGCGAGACGTCGAGCACCAGCGCACCGCGCGCCCTTGCGGTGGCGGCCGCCTTCGACACCATCGGCTGATCGCGCACCTCGCCGCCAAAGACCAGCGTCCTGATCGGCCAGCCGGCCTGCATCGCGTCGGTGACGAGCTTCAGTCCTTCGGCGACGAAGAGCCCCGCCTCCTTGCGCCGCTTGCGCTGGGAGACGAGCGCGCGGATGTCCTTGATGACCGGGTTGGAAACGCTGGTCACGGTCTTGACCTGGCCGGGACGTCCGGCCTCGTTCTTCTCGGGGCTCATTCGGCGCTCCAGCGGGAAAACAGCGAGGTGGACAACGCACGCTCGCCGATGCCCGTTTCGCGGATCACCAGTTCGCCGGATTCAACCGTGCCGGGCAGATCGTGCATCACGTCCATCATCAGTTCATGGTTGGAAAGGAAGGACGCCCGGATCGCGTAGATCGACAGGATGACGAAACTCGCTTCCTTCGCCATGACGGAGCGCACCAGATCGAGCATCGCCGGCAGGTCGCGGAAGAGGTCCCAGACCTCGCCCTTGGGCCCCCGGCCGTATTTCGGCGGATCGAGAACGATGCCGTCATAGGTGTTGCCGCGACGCGCCTCGCGGGCGATGAACTTCATCGCGTCGTCGCAGATCCAGCGGATCGGAAGGTCGTCCATTCCCGACAGCGCCTGGTTCTCGCGCGCCCAGCCGATCGCTTTCTTCGACGCGTCGACATGGGTGACCTCGGCCCCCGCATGCGCGGCGAGGAGCGAGGCGAGCCCTGTATAGCCGAAAAGGTTCAGCACTTTCGGCGGACGCGAAGCCTCGCGCCGGGATGCTTCGCGAATACGCGCCTCTGTCCACTCCCAGTGTGCGATCTGCTCGGGGAACACGCCCACATGGCGAAAGGACATGAAACGGCCGTTGAAGCGCGCCGCCCCCACACGCATCTGCCATGTCTCCGGCAATTCCCGCTTGAAACGCCAGCGGCCGGGGCCTTCCTCTTCGATATCGCCGGTAAAGGTGGCATCCGCCTGCTCCCAATGTGTGGCGGCGAGCCGTCGCGCGCCCATGGCCTGGGCTTCCGGCCGGCGGATCACATGCGGTCCGTAACGCTCCAGCTTCTCGCCGTCGCCCATGTCGAGAAGCTCGTAGTCCGCCCACCCCGTTGTTTCCAGCATGACAGGCCAGCGGCCTGTCACGTTCTTCTCGCCCTTCGGAGCAACACGGAACGTATCGGGCGCGATCTCCTTGTCCGTGGTGAGAGGCGATTCCTCGCGCTTTTTTGTAGGGCGCGCATTCTTGCTCGCGCCTGCACGGGCAGGCGGCTGGGCATTGGAACGGCTTCGGGGCTGGCGGGGCGGCTTGCGGGCCAAGGCATCCTCTTTTCGGCAAGAAAGCGTCGCCGCTGGCTTAGGGCGGGCTCGCCTCACGGTCAATCGCCAGTTGGCGGAACTTTTTTGTTTTCGGCCGCTTGTCAACCTGCTGTCGAGCCGACAAGCTATAAGACTAGTTGGGCCGCGTCCGATGTCCGCGATCATAGCACCTTGGCATGATTGAACTTTCGGCCAAATGGTCGAATTGTTGCGAGCCGGTCGCCGAAAGATCTCGTTGGAGGAGTACGTCCGCAATGGACATGAAGGGGGAATATCGCATCCCGGCACCGCGCCAGAAGGTCTGGGAAGCGCTCAACGATCCGCAGATCCTTAAAGCCTGCATTCCCGGTTGCGACAGCCTGGAGAAGACCGGCGAAAACGAAATGGCTGCGGCCGTGACGACGAAAGTCGGTCCCGTGAAGGCCAAGTTCAAGGGCGAGGTCAAGTTCGAGAACATCAATGCGCCTGAGAGCTACACCATCGTCGGTGAAGGAAAGGGCGGGGTCGCGGGATTTGCCAAGGGCGGCGCTGATGTGCATCTGGCCGATGCCGGTGAGGAAACGGTCCTTACATACGAGGCCCATGCCCAGGTTGGTGGCAAGCTCGCCCAGCTCGGATCCCGCCTGATCGATTCAACGGCGCGCAAGATGGCCGACGAATTCTTCGGCAATTTCTCCCAGAGCCTCGGTGGTGCCGGGGCGGGCGCTACCTCGCAAGAGGTGATGGGGGAAGGCGAACATTCGATCGCCGGCGCCACCGCGGACGCGGAAAACGCGATGGAGGATGCGGTTCGCGACGCGGAGGAGCGGCTGGAAGTGGAGGCCGGCAAGGGCACGTTTGGAGGCCCCATGGTGTGGGGCTTGATCGGTCTCGCCGTGTTGATCGTCATCATTCTGATTGCGAATATGTGAAGGATAGCCGGAGCGTCGCAATTGCCACGTCGGGGTTGCGATGCCATCGGCCATTGATGAAGAAACGGGAGGAATTTTAATGGCGACGGTTTCCATGACCGTGAACGGCAAGACCGTGACGGGCGAGATCGAAGGCCGCACGCTGCTTTCGCATTTCCTGCGCGAGGGGCTGGGGCTCACCGGCACGCATATCGGTTGCGACACCTCGCAATGCGGCGCCTGTGTGGTGCATGTCGATGGCAAGGCTGTGAAATCCTGCACCATGCTGGCCGCGCAAGCCGATGGATGCACGGTTACCACCATCGAAGGGCTGGCCAGAGGGGATCAGCTTCACCCCGTGCAGGCCGCGTTCCGCGAGCATCACGGCCTTCAGTGCGGCTTCTGCACGCCGGGCATGATCATGGCCGCGGTCGACATGATCGAGCGTCACGGCGGCAAGCTCGACGAGGCGACCATCCGGCACGAGCTTGAGGGCAATATCTGTCGCTGCACCGGCTACCACAACATCGTCAAGGCCATCAAGGCGGCCGCCGATGAGATGTCCGGCTCCGTCGCGACGGCCGCCGAATAGCCGAAAACCGCGATTGCCGACGAGCGACCCCGCGTCGTTCGAGTGATTTTCGTCCGAGAAAAGCTCCCAGAACGAGCTCCGGACAAATTGACGTTTCAACAGGGAGAAACTCCGCAAAGGAGTGGCATCCCAGGGAGGACGAAATGGGAGTTGACGGCATCGGTGCGCGCGTGCCGCGCAAGGAAGACAAGCGTTTTATCACGGGCAAGGGGCGTTATACCGATGACATGACGCTGCCGCGCATGGGCTTTGTGGCCTTCGTGCGCAGTCCTTATGCTCATGCGAAGATCCAGAATATCGATGCGTCCGCGGCGATGGAGATGCCCGGTGTCGATGCGGTCTTGAGGGGCGACGAACTCGTCGCCGACGGGATCGGCAACCTCATCTGCGGCTGGATGATCCACTCCAAGGACGGCACGCCGATGAAGATGGGCGCCTGGTCGGCGCTCGCCACCGATACGGTGCGCTTCGTCGGTCAGGCGGTCGCCATGGTGGTCGCGGATACGTACGCCCAGGCGCGCGATGCGGCCGAGGCGGTGATGGTGGACTGGGAGGAACTGCCGGCGGTGACGACGACCGCCGAGGCGCTTGCCCCCGGGGCTCCCCAGATCCATCCCGAGTGCGCGGGCAACCTGATTTACGACTGGGAGATCGGCGATCAGGCCGCGACTGATGCGGCGATTGAAAACGCGGCGCATGTCACGAAGATCGACATCACCAACAACCGCCTCGTACCCAATCCGATGGAGCCGCGCGCGGCCGTGGCCGATTACGACGGAGCGGAGGAGCACTTCACTCTCTGGACGACCTCTCAGAACCCGCACACCGCGCGGCTTGTCTTGTCGGCCTTCTACAATATCGCGCCCGAACACAAACTGCGTGTCATCGCCCCCGATGTCGGCGGCGGTTTTGGCTCCAAGATCTACGTCTACCCGGAAGAGGTCGCCTGCCTGTGGGCGGCGAAGAAGGTGGGCCGGCCCGTCAAGTGGGTTTCCGACCGTACCGAGGCATTCCTCACCGATGCCCATGGACGCGACCACACGACGACGGCGGAACTGGCGTTTGACGCGGACAACCGGATCACCGGTTTCCGGGTCAACACGACGGCCAATCTCGGCGCCTACATGTCGCTGTTCTCCTCCGCCGTGCCGACCTACCTTTATGCGACGCTGCTGTCCGGCCAGTACGCCATGCCGGCGATCTACGCCAACGTGAAGACGGTCTATACCAACACCACGCCGGTCGATGCCTATCGCGGTGCCGGCCGTCCGGAAGCGACCTATGTGGTGGAACGCATCATGGAGGTCGCGGCGCGCGAACTCGGGCTCGATCCGATCGAGCTTCGCCGCAAGAACTTCGTCACCGAGTTCCCGCACCAGACGCCGGTGATCATGTGCTACGATGCCGGCGACTACGACGCTTCCGTGCGCGCGGCGCAGGACGCGATCGACTATGCCGGCTTCCCGGCCCGCAAGGCGGAAGCAGCCTCGCGCGGCAAGCTGCGCGGCATCGGTGTCTCCTGCTACATTGAGGCCTGCGGCATCGCTCCCTCCAAGGCGGTCGGCTCGCTCGGCGCTGGCGTCGGTTTGTGGGAATCGGCGGAAGTGCGGGTCAATCCCGTCGGCACCATCGAGGTGCTCACCGGCTCGCACAGCCATGGCCAGGGCCATGAGACGACGTTCGCCCAGCTCGTAGCCGAACGCCTCGGCGTCGGTATCGACACGGTGCAGATCGTTCACGGCGACACCGACAAGGTGCAGTTCGGCATGGGCACCTACGGCTCGCGCTCCGGTGCCGTCGGCATGTCGGCGATCTCCAAGGCGCTCGACAAGGTCGAGGCCAAGGCCAAGAAGATCGCCGCCCACCTGATGGAAGCGGCCGAGACCGACATCGTCGTGGAAGGCGGCGCCTTCAAGGTCGCGGGCACCGACAAGCAGCTCTCCATGACCGAGGTGGCACTCGCCGCCTATACCGCGCACAACCTGCCCGATGGTATGGAGCCGGGGCTGAAGGAGGGGGCTTTCTACGATCCCACCAACTTCACCTTCCCCGCCGGTTGCTACATCTGCGAGGTCGAGATCGATCCCGACACCGGCAAGACGGAGGTCGTCAACTTCGTCGCCGCCGACGATTTCGGCCGGATCATCAACCCGATGATCGTCGAGGGACAGGTTCACGGCGGGCTGGCGCAAGGCATCGGCCAGGCGCTGCTGGAAGGCTGCGTCTACGACGCGGATTCTGGTCAGCTCACCACGGCCTCCTTCCAGGACTACTGCATGCCGCGTGCCGACGATCTGCCGTCTTTCAAGGTGATGACGACGGAAACGATCTGCCCTGGCAATCCGCTCGGCATCAAGGGCTGTGGCGAGGCTGGTGCCATCGGCTCTCCGCCAGCGCTGATCAACGCGCTCACCGATGCGCTGGGCACGGAGGATCTCTCCATGCCGGCGACGGCGGAAAAGGTCTGGCGTCTGGCCCAGGCCGCGCGCGCGCCGATGGCGGCCGAGTAAGGCAACCGACGTTCTTCTCCGGCCCGGAAACAGTTCGGGCCGGAGTCATTGTTGAATTCCCGGCCTGTCCGAAAAGGCGAGGCCGAAACGGGAAGGGACATCCATGTACGCGACCAACTACCATCGCGCCGGCAGTGTCGACGAGGCGGCGGGCCTCCTTGCCGGCAATGACGAGGCCAAGGTGCTTGCCGGGGGCCAGACCCTCATTCCGACCATGAAGCAGCGTCTTGCCGCACCGACCGACGTGGTCGACATCTCACGCATCGAAGCCCTGCGCGGCATCGAGAAGTCGGGCGACGCTTATGTCATCAAAGCGGGCACCCGCCACGCTGACGTCGCCGGCGATGCGGGCCTGAAGGCCGATATTCCCGGGCTTGCCGCGCTTGCCGGCAAGATCGGCGATCCGCATGTGCGCCATCGCGGCACGATCGGCGGTTCCATCGCCAACAACGATCCGGCCGCTGACTACCCGGCCGGCATGCTGGCGCTGGGCGCGACCATCGTCACGAACAAGCGCGAGATCGCCGCGGACGAGTTCTTCGCGGGTTTGTTCGAGACGGCGCTCGAAGAAGACGAGATTGTCACCGCCGTGCGTGTGCCGGTTCCGGCGAAGTCGGCCTATTCGAAATTTCCGAACCCCGCATCGCGCTATGCCATGGCCGGCGTCTTCGTGGCGAAATTTGCCGACGGGTCGGTGCGTGTCGCCGCAACGGGTGCGGGAGCGGATGGTGTCTTCCGCATTCCGGAAATGGAAAGCGCTCTCGCCTCCAACTGGTCGCCGGAGGCGGTCGCCGGCATCGCTGTCGATGCGTCGGGGCTGCTCGGTGACATTCATGGGTCGGCGGAATACCGCGCGAATCTGGTCACCGTTATGGCCAAGCGCGCGGTCGCTGCCGCCTGATAGCTGCGAACGCCGACGGTGCGAAAATGACAAGGGGCGGATTGGATCCACCCCTTGTTTTATCGATTGCGGGTTCGCATGAGGGCGGCGGCTTCTCAGGCCGCGGTCACGTCCTTGAGGAACCTGTCGATCTGTTCGCGCAGGTGTTCCGTCTTCTGCGAAACGTCGGCGCTGGAAACGTGCACCGACTGGGCCGAATGCGTCGTCTTGCCGACAACCTCGGTGAGGCTTGCCATTTCGGCGCTGACCGAACTGGTGTCGCGCGTCGCATCCTGGACGCTGCGGCTGATTTCTGTCGTTGCCGATCCCTGCTGTTCGACGGCGGCGGCGATCGCCGAGGTGTAGCTGTTCACCTCTTCCATCGTCTCCGCGATCTGCTGGATCGCGGTAACGGCCTCGTCGGTCGAACCCTGGATGCCGGTAATCTGGGCGCTGATTTCCTCCGTCGCCTTGGAGGTCTGTGTCGCCAGCTCCTTCACTTCCGCCGCCACGACGGCGAAGCCCTTGCCGGCCTCGCCCGCGCGCGCCGCCTCGATGGTGGCATTGAGGGCGAGAAGGTTCGTTTGCTCCGCGATATCCTGGATCAGCCCGATAACTTCGCCGATCTTGTGTGCCGATTCAGCCAAGGAGGCGATCTTGCCGTTTGTTTGCTGGGTACCCGAGGTCGCTCTGCCGACGACTTCCGTCGTCATGCTGATTTGGCGGCCGATCTCTGCGATCGAGGACGCCAGTTCCTCCGCCGCGCTTGCCACCGTCTGAACGTTCTGGGAGGCTCCGCTGGAGGCATTGGCGGCGTGCGATGTGCGTTCCGATGCGTTCTGCGCGATGTCGGAAAGGTCGGTTGCGGTTGCGGACAACGTGTTGATGCTGCCCGATACGGACTGCAACAACTCCTGGACCTCCGCGCGAAAGCTTGAGATCAGTGCCTCGACATGCTGGCGCCGTTCGGCTTCCGCGTGTTCCTCGGTTGCCTTCGCCTGTTCTAGACGTCGACGTTCCACCGCATTGTCGCGGAAGATCTGAACCGCACGACTCATGCCGCCGATTTCGTCCTCTCGTTCGGCTCCGACGATCTCGACGTCGGTGTCTCCGTCCGCAAGGCGTTCCATGGTTCGGGTCAGCGTGCGGGTCGGACGGGCGATCGAGCGCGAGAGCACGAAAGCGACGGTGCTTGCGACCAGAACGGCGAAGATGAGTGTGCCGGCGATCTGCCAAAGAGCTGCGTTGCCTGCTTCGGTGGCCGCCAGGCTTTCTTCACTTGCTATATCGGCGATGCCTTTGCGCACCTCCAGCGAGAGACGGTCGAGGGCCGCACTTTGTTCGGCAAGGGTGTTGCGCAGGGGGATCAGCGTCTCGAAGGAGCCTTGCATGTCGGCCACCCGCAGTTCGAGTTGGTCGAGCGAGGCGCGCAGCTCTGTCGTTTCAGGGACCTGTGGGGGAAGGCTCAGCAGCTCAAGCGACATCGCGTCGTTGGCGGCCTTGAGGGCGCCGAGCGTGGCAAGGGCATCTTCGCCGGTCATGTCATCCCGGTTGCTGACGAACGCGTAAAACGCTGCCTCGGCCGTCAGTGCCTGGGTGAGGATGAAAGTCGCGGCATTGGCGAGCCTGGTAAATTGCTCATCCCTGGCACCAATCTGTTCAAAACGCCGGCGCTCGGCATCGACCAGGTCGTAAACCGTCTTGCGCAGGGTGTTGGCAAAATCGAGCGCCTCGCTCCCCGATGTCCTGACCGCGGCCTCCAGCCCGTAAAGCGTGGCGAAGTCCGTTGTCCCGGAGAGCTCCACGATGTTTGAACGATAGCTGGTGAGCTTTTCGGCCATTTCCGCAGTGGCGGCCTCCTGGGGGCCGCCACTGCCGGCGCCCGTGAGCTGTTTCGCGAGCGGTGCGAATGCCTCGGACTCGGCAAGCGCCTGCTTCGTCGTGTTGCCGGAACTGCTGCCTGAGAAACGGCTCTGGACGATGAGAAGCTGTTCGATGATCTGGGACGTGAGCCGTGCGAGCGTGTCGATGCGCTGCAGTTCAGCCTGGTTCTTGCTCAGTTCCCGGCTCGTATCGGTCCGAATCTGCTGGATGGACTGGCTGAAATCCTTCGCGGATGTGCCGAGCGTACCGGAGTCCGCGAGAAACTTGGCCAGCGTTGCGCTTTGTTTCTCGAGGAGTTGAGACAGATCCGCGAAGCCCTGGGCGAGCGATGTCACGGACTGTCCCGCATTTACGATACTGTCCGTCTCGTTCTTGTTGTCCGCAGTGTCAGCCATTCCCGCAAGCCTGCGCTCCAGTTCGGCGGTCTCGCTATCCACCGTTGCACGCGCTTCCGTTGTTCGCTGCTGCATGTAACTTTCGCGCGCGGCGGAAACTTTCTGGAGCTGGTTGACCACGTTCGTGGAAGCCGTGGTCAATGCCATCCGGTCGTTCAGTGACATGATCGCCAGAATGCCGCTGAGGCCGATGGTGACGGCAAGGACCAGGACAAGGGCGAACCCCCCACTGATCTTGGCGCCAATCGACAGGTCCAAGAGAAAGCCGCTCTTTTTCGCCATATCCGCCCTGCGAAATAACCAATAATCTGGCAGACGATGGGAGATAAAGAAGAATATTAAGTAAATATATCGGATTTAGATGTCTTGTGCCGAAGGTCTCTACGTGAAGGTACCCATTGGACTGGCCGTGCAGGTAAACGGTGACACTCCGTATTGCGCGCTGCCGCGCGACACGGCAAGTGGCCGGCATCTCGGGTTGATGCGGAAAATACAATGTCCGGGCAGCTATTTGCCGATGCCGTCCGTGGCCGGCCCCCGGCAAGGGGTCGGTCACGCAGCGTTGCAAGGATGAGCCGACCCTCAGGCCGCGTTCACTTCCGTCAGGAATGTGTTGATCTCCAGCCGAAGCTGCTCGGTCTTGTCGGCGACTTCCGAGGAGGCCTTCAACACGGTCTCTGCCGACGCATTGGTGCTGGTGACGGAGGCGGACAACCTCTCCATGTTTCCGGTGACAGCGACGGTGCCGCGCGCAGCTCCCTGGACGTTGCGGGAGATTTCCGTGGTCGCGCTGCCCTGCTGTTCCACCGCAGCGGCAATGGCCGATGTGTAGCTGTTCACATCATCCATCGTCCGGGTGATTTCCTTGATAGCTTTCGCCGCATCCTGCGTTGAGTCCTGGATGGCGGTGATCTGCGCACTGATTTCCTCTGTCGCCTTGGAGGTCTGGGTCGCAAGCTCCTTTACTTCTGCGGCAACGACGGCAAACCCCTTGCCGGCCTCCCCCGCGCGTGCCGCCTCGATAGTGGCATTGAGCGCGAGAAGGTTCGTCTGTTCCGCAATATCTTGAATGAGGCCGATCACCTCGCCGATCTTGTGAGCGGCATCGGCAAGCGACGACACTTTGGCGTTGGTTGCGGCGGCGCCTTCTGTCGCCTGTCCGACGATATCCTTTGTGTGGCTCACCTGGCGGCTGATTTCGGTGATGGATGTGGCCAGTTCTTCGGCGGCGGAGGCGACGGTCTCCACATTGCCGGTGGCTTCTTCGCTCGCAGTTGCGGTTTCGTGCGCGCGTGCGGCGCTTTCTCCGGCGATATCGGTAAGCGAGCGAGCCGTTGCCTCAAGGCCTTTCGCCGTATCCTCGACCGACTGGATCAGCGCTTGCACGGTGTCGCGGAACCCCGCGATGCGCGTCTCGGTCTTTTGTACCCGCTCTTCCCGGGCGGCACGCTCTTTGTCCCGGGCTGCCTCCAACTCATGGCGTTCCTGGTTGCGCTTCTTGAGGGTCTCCACGGCCTTGGCCATTTCTCCCACCTCGTCGCCGCGCTCGATATACGGAACGGAGGCTTTCAGGTCGTCAGCGGCGATCCGCCGCGTGATGCCAGCGAGATCTGTCAGTGGCCGCAGCATCTTGCGGGTCAGCACCAGCGTGGCCGCAACCGCGACCGCGAGGATCAACACGAAAGCAACGGCGAGAGATGTCAGCATCTTGTTGATGACCGCCGCGATCTGTGCCTTGCGCACACCAGCATAGAGAATGCCGACGGGCTCGCCCGTGGATGAGAAGATCGGCTGGTAGATCGTATAGTACGGCTGGCCAAGGATGGTGGCTTCCCCACGATAGGCCTCGCCGCGGGCGATTACCGCATAGACAGCGCCGTTCTGGCCGAGCGGCGTGCCTACAGCCCGGCTTCCGTCCGGCTTCACGATATTGGTGGTCCGCCGCCAGAAGTCACGGCTATCGGGATCCCACGCAAAGACCGTCGTTGTTTCGCCCGTCATCCGGCCGATCGTGTCGATCATCTTGTTATCGTCGAAAGACAACGGTCCGGAGACGACGATCCGCTTCACATTGTCGTCGCGCGCCCAGGTCACCTTGGCGCCTTCGATGTCGCGTTCAAATATCGTTGCGGCAATGCGCAACGAGGTATTCTGCCGTGCGGTCGCCTCGTTGGCAACCTGGTTGGCGACAGTGGAATAGACAACGAAGCCGACGATCGCGAGTGCCGCGGTCAGTAGGATTGTCGACATCGTCGTCATGGCCGCGACGAGGCCCAGTCGACTTGAGTTGATCTTCATAATGTGTGGCTCCGGCTACAACGAAAATTGTTGTTGGCTTTATTCCCGGATAGTTTGATGTTATGAACGGTAAATCTCATATTAACAGAAAGTAATATTATAATTTTTACAATTTCTGAATCTCGTCGATTTATAGATATTTTGAGATTTTTCCAAGAAATCTGATAAATAATAAAAATCAGTCGATTTAAAATACTTATTGCAGAATTTTATGCAAGAAAAATTTGCAAGATGATTGGTAGAGTTCAATTTCTCTTACTTTTCTACGTATAATAAGCAAATTAAATATATCTTTTTATAAAGATATGAAATTTTATTCAGAATATTCGTAGATTAGGCCTTGATGTATTTCGTCAATTAGGCGCCACGTTTGCTTGGTCGGTTCGTTTAACTCAATTGGTTGTCCTACCCAGGTATACGTGTGATTGCGATATTGGAGAGGCCGCATTTTGTGGTTCCTGCTGATTTCGTGCGGCGCTGCTTCCTCGCCATTCCGCTCGCACCCACTGCCCCCGCGAGGGCACCTTGCGCTCCTCCATCGAAACCGCCTGAACGATTGGAATACGTTCTAGACGTGCTGGCCGCCATTGATATGGATTTCTGCGCCGGTCACATAGGAGCTTGGCGCATTGCACAGGAAGAAGATCGTCTCGGCCACTTCGTCAGGTTTGCCAAGCCGGCGCAACGGTATCTGCTCGATCAGCCTTTCGGTTCCTGGAGAAAGGATCGAGGTATCGATTTCGCCCGGTGCGATCGCGTTGACGCGTATGCCGAACGGACCGAAGTCGGCGGCCATCTCGCGTGTCAGCGATGCGAGCGCCGCCTTGGACGTGGCGTAGGCGGTGCCCGCGAATGGGTGCACGCGCATGCCGGCGATCGATGTGACGTTGACGATCGAGCCGTCGGCTGCCCTCAATTCTTCCATGAGGCCGCGTGCGAGCATGATCGGCGCGAAGAAGTTGACCTGAAAGACCGCCCGCCACATGTCCATTGGCGTTGTAAGCGAATCCAGCCGGCCGCCGTTGCTGTCCTTCGGGCTGATCGCCGCATTGTTGATGAGGGCGTGCAGCTTCGACTCCCCCGTCTCCAGTCGTTCGCGGATCTCCGATACCGCGACGTCGATCGTCTCGGGATCCGACAGGTCGACCTGAATATGGTCTTCCGGGCCCATCGGCCAGGGGCATTTGTCGGAAAAGGGTTGTCGCGAGCAGGTAATCACGCGCCAGCCGGCCGCCGAAAAGCGCTTGACCGTCGCATGGCCTATACCTCGGCTGGCGCCGGTGAGCACAACCGTCTTGCGGGCTTCTGGCATGCTGTCGGAATCGCTCATTTCGGTTACCTTGTATAATGCAGTGCCGCGCGTACGTCAGAGCGGTTTGGGGGCTGACTGGCGGAGACTGATCGACAAGCGGTCGCTCCGGATTATCTTGCGGGTACGGGTCTTCCCGTGGCGTTCGATTCGATCTCGCCAGGTTACATTCGCGCAGCGCGACACCCTATCGCATCGTATCGCACGCCGCCACGCTCCAAAGTGCCTCAGGTATTTCGTCGATGATCATATGTTCGTGCAATGTGCTGACCGACAAGGATTTGGAGAAAGCGGCTGCAGAAATCCGTGATGATCCATCCGGCCGTATCGTTACGCCGGGCGGGTGTTTCAAGAAGCTGAATTGTCGGCCGAAATGCGGCAATTGCTTTCCCATGGTTGTGCAGGTAATTCATCGGAGTTATAATAATTCTAAACTACAAGGATCCAGGCCGGATGCGCCGCGCTGGTGGGACGTCGATCCAGAGGAACCGATGACCCCGGAGGGCGCTCCCGGCAAGACAAGCCCTCAGACTGTCCCACAAAAAAAGGAACCTCGCCGATGAAGGGTGAACCCGAAGTCATTGAATATCTGAACAAGGCGCTGCGGCACGAAATGACCGCCGTCAACCAGTACTGGCTGCACTATCGGCTCACAGAGGACTGGGGATTCGCGCTCTTCGCGAAGAAGGAGCGCGAGGAATCGATCGAAGAGATGCAGCATGCCGACAAGCTGGTCGGTCGCATCATCTTCCTGGGCGGCCATCCGAACATGCAGAGCCTCGATCCGCTGCGCATTGGTCAGAACATCCGAGAAGTTCTCGACTGCGATCTGGCCGGCGAGTATTCGGCCCGTGCGCTCTACAAGGAAGCGCGCGAGTGTGCCCACGACAAGGGCGACTATGTGACGATGAAACTGTTCGAGGACCTGATGGCCGACGAGGAAGGTCATATTGACTACCTCGAGACACAGATCGCTCTTCTCGAGGCGATTGGCGTCGAACGCTACATGCAGACCCAGGCGGTCGCGGCGAACGAGGCCGAGTAACCTCGCGCCTGTAACCCAGGCGATCGGTTCATACGGGCGGCCCTCGGCCGCCCGTTTTCTATTTTGCCGTGTCTTGCCTGCCCTGAAGCGTGATGACCGGACCCTTTGCGGCTTCCGCGTCGCGAACATCGTGGGTCACGAGCAGCGTGGCCAGGTGCCGTTCGCGAGCTTTGGCGAAGACGAGCGCCCGGATCTGGTCGCGAAGCGCCATGTCGAGCCTTGAAAACGGCTCGTCCAGCAGCAGTGCGCGAGGCTCCGACAAAAGCACCCGCATCAAGGCCACGCGTGCCCTCTGTCCGCCCGAGAGCGTGGCGGGGTCACGCGTTTCCATGTTCTCCAGCGCGACGTCGCAAAGCGCGGCCTCGGCCCTTCGCCGCCGCTCGGCCCTCGACACGTCATGCGGGACCGCGAACATCAGATTCTCGATCACCGACATGTGCGCGAACAACAGATCATCCTGAAACAGAAGCCCCATCCGCCGAGCATGGGCGGGAAGCGCAGTGATGTCAGTTCCGCCCAGCAGCACGCGCCCGCTACCGGAAAAGTCCGGCGGCAGAAACCCGGCAAGGTAGGAAAGCAGCGTCGACTTGCCGATGCCGCTCTCTCCCATGACGGTGAGGACGCTGCCCGGTTCCACTCTCGCGGCGATATGGATGAGCGGCTGGCCCGCGCGAAGGATCCGCACGTCTTCCAGAACCAGATCCGCTGCGCTTTCCTGCTTGTTCAAGCTCCGGTCCTCATGGCGCGCCGGTTTCTGAAAAGAATGGCCGGGATGGCGAGGGCAAGGGCGAAGCCGGCAAAGGGAAGAGCCGTCTGAAGCAGTGCGTAGACGGAAATCAGCCGTCGATTGCCGCCAGAGGCGAGTGCCACCGCCTCCGTGGTGATCGTCGAGAACCGTCCGCCGCCAATGAGCAGGGTCGGCAGATACTGTCCCACGGAGACCGCAAAACCGACAGTGGCGGCCGTCAGCACTGCTCCGCTCAGCATGGGTAACCGGATGCGCCAGAAGATGCGCGAGGGGTGTGCGCCGAAACTCGCCGCGACACGTCCGTAACGCGGGTCCCAGGCCCGCCACGGTTCGCCGAGCGACAGGAAGACATAGGGCAGGACGAAAAGGAAATGGGCGAAGGCAAGCGCCGCCGCGTTCGTGCCGATACCAGCAGTAAGAAGAAGGAATTGCAGACCGAAAAGAAACGCCACTTGCGGCACCAGCAGTGGCACGTAGACGAGGCCAAGAGCCGAGCGCGCGGGCTTTTGTTGCGTACGCACTTCCCGCTCAAGGCAGGCCATGGTGAGAACGAGTGCTGCCGCGACCGCCGCGAGACCCAGCCACAATGTGGTGAGGATCGAGTTCGCCGCCTGCGGCAGCGCGCGCACCCAGCTCTGCAACGTCATGGTCGGCGGCAAGGCGTCGGGAAACGGCCAGAACCCGGAAACGGACCACAGAACCAGCACGACCAGCCCCAGTGCCATGGCGCACACAAGGGTGAACGTCATGATAGCCACGGCGAGCCGGGCAGCACCGTCTCGCGCAAGACGTCGTCCTCCGGTAAGCCATCGGCGCCCCGTTGCTACCACGATCCGCTCACCGGCAAGCCAGCACGCGATTGCGGCCGCGGTAACGCCCAGTTGCAGCATCGCTCCGGCGCAAGCGGTGAAGCGCAGGGAAAGGTCCGGGTCGCTCATCCAACGGGTGAGTTGTACGGCGAGCGGTGCCGGACGGGTTGGTCCGAGGATCATCGCCACGTCCACGACCGAAGAAGCGTAGGCGATGACGGCCAGGATCGGCAGGCGGATCTGTGGATAGAGAAGCGGCAATATCACCTTGAAAAAGCCGGCCAGCCGTCCGTAGCCGAAACTGGAGGTCACCTGCCCGAGACGCAGGACGGGCAATTGGGGCAGGGCGGCGAGCGTCATCAGGAACAGGAACGGCGTCTCCTTGGCGATCAGTCCTGCCATCATGGCAAGGCCAGCCGGGTCGTGGATGACGAGGACATCCGGCGGGCGATCAAAGCCTGTGGCCCAGGGAGAGAGGAGCCGCATGATCCACCCGGAAGGCGCGAACAGGAACGCCAGCGCGAAGGCGGCCGCAGCATGGGGAACCGAGAGCAGCGGAGACAATGCGCGCTGCATCAGCGAAAAGACCCGTGTTCCGCTCCATGCGGCGACAAACAACTGGACCAGCGCGAAGGAACAGAATGCCGTCACCAGCGCGCTGGTGAAGCTGAGCGAGACTGACTGGCGCAGGCCCGGCATTGCCATGAGTGCGCGCCACGGATCGAGCGAAAACGTGTCTCCGCCCAGGGCCGGCAGATAACCGAAGGCGGGCAGTGCGACGCCGGCAACGCCCGCCACGACCGGCAGGATCAACACCGCCACGGTGAGAGCCGGTGCCAGGCGAAGCGCGATCCCCGGTCCTGCGTTCGTGGTCTTCATTCGATGCCGTAGCGCGTCGCCCAGGCCTGTTCCAGCTTCGGTATCCAGCTCGGGTGCGGCTCCGGCAGCGTCTCGCCGAGATCTTGCGGATCGAGTGTCGCGATGCCGAGATCAAGCTCGTCGAAGCGTGCCTTGTCGGCAGCCGGCAGCCTATCAACGTCGAGCACCGTCGGGTCGCCCCACACGTCCGGATCCTGCTTGCGCGCCTGGGCTTCGGGCGACATCAGGAAATCGGCGACGACCATGGCGCCGGCCGGGGCGGTTGCGTTGAAAGGAATGGCGACGAAATGGGTGTTGCCGATCGTGCCGCCGTCGAGAACGTAGGTGCGCACGGTATCTGGCAGCTCCCCGTTGGCGATCGCATTGGATGCGCCGGCCGGATTGAAGGTGAAGGCGATATCCGTTTCGTTGTCGGCAAGACGCTGGCGCATGGCGCTGCTGTTTTGTGGAAAGGCGCGGCCCGAACGCCACATGAGCGGGTGGAGCTTGTCGAGATAGGCGAACAGAGGTCCCGTAACCGTCTCGAAATCCTCGTCGCTTGCGGGGGATAAAAGCCGCGCCGGGTCTGGTGCGAGTTCGTAGAGAGCCTGCTTCAGGAAGGTCGAGCCGTGAAAATCGGGTGGCTGCGGATAAGTGAAGCGCCCCGGGTGATCCCTTGCCCAGTCGAGCAGCGCCGCCATGGATCTCGGCGGCTTGCTGGTCCGCGCCGTATCATACATGAAGACGAGCTGCGCCATCCCCCAAGGGGCTTCGAGACCGTCAGTGGGAACGGTGAAATCCTTGGTAACAGTGGGTTTCCCTGCGACATCCACGTATTTCCAGTTCGGCAGCTTGTCGGCCCAGCCGTCTTTCAAGAGCAGACCCCGGGCCTTCATCGCGGCGAAGTTCTCGCCGTTGATCCAGACAAGATCAACCGAGCCCTTCGTGGTTTGACCGGCTGCCTTTTCCGCCAGGACGCGGCTCACCACGTTCGCCGTGTCGTCCACCTTGACCTGCTTCAAGGTGATGCCATAGCGTTTCGCGACCTCATCGCCCACCCAGCCGATATAAGCATTGATGCGCGGCTCTCCGCCCCAGGCGTGGAAATAGACGGTTTCACCCTTTGCCTGCGCCAGCAGCGCCGTCCAGTCGCCGGGGTCCGGTTCTTGCGCACGGCTTGCGCAAACGCTCAACAGCAAGGTGAGAAAAGTGGCGGAAATGGCACGAAGCATGAGCGTGGATCCTCCTGTCCGACACGGCCGCTTGTGTGGCAACCGACATCGATTGCTTGCGTTTGTCGAAAGGTCGAGGTCAACACACAGCTTGGTGATGAGACAAATTGCGCCTTCTATCAGATCGGCAGCACCGACGTGTCCTTCACCTCTTCCATCACCGTATAGGTGTGGGTCTCGCGTACGCCCGGCAGGTTCAGCACCACGTCCGAAAGGAATGCACGATAAGCTGCCATGTCTGCGACACGGCTCTTGACCAGATAGTCGAAGCCGCCAGCCACCATATGGCATTCCAGCACTTCGGGCACCTTGTTGACGGCTTCGGCAAAGGCGGCGAACACGTCCGGGGTGGTTCGGTCGAGCTTCACTTCCACAAAGACGAGCAGGCCGAGGCCGATCCGTGTGGCATCCAGACGGGCGGTGAACCCGAGAATGTAGCCCTCCCGCGTGAGCCGCTTCACACGTTCCGAAGTTGCCGTAGGAGAAAGCCCGATACGCTCGGCAAGCTGCGTCGTTGTGATGCGGCCATCTGCCTGGAGTTGAGCAAGGATCTTTCGGTCCTGTTTGTCGAGATCCGCGAAAACCGCGATTAATTCGTCCATTTCCAGAAAATCTCCGGATTCGATGGTCACATTTGGAGGATATCACTAATGGCTTCCGGCTAATGTAGCGGAAGAGCAGTTTGGAGATCCCTAACGTGAACACTCTTTCGTCTCAGCCGGCCGCGCGCGCCGATATGTCACATTCCGCCCCCGCCCCGTTCCGCGCCGACTATGCTCCGGATGACGAGATGCTCGTCCAACGGCTGAAGGAGTTGACGCGGCTTGATCCCATGGCCGAGCAACGGATCAGCGCAACCGCGGAGCGCTACATCGACGCCATCCGTTCCACCCGCTCCGGTCTTGGCGGTGTAGAGGATTTCCTGCGCGACTACGGCCTGTCGACCAAGGAGGGGCTGGCGCTGATGGTGCTGGCCGAGGCACTCTTGCGGGTGCCCGATGCCGCGACCGCGGACAAGCTGATCGAGGACAAGCTCGCCGCCCGCCTCGGCAGCCAACGCCCCAAGTCCGATACCTGGCTCGTGTCCGCCTCATCCTGGGCTCTCGATATCTCCACGCGGCTGCTTCATCCGGGCGAGACGCCGGAGACGATTTTGAAGCAGCTCACCAAGCGGCTCGGCATGCCGGCGATGCGCACGGCGACACGCCAGGCCATGCGGTTGCTCGGGCATCAGTTCGTGCTGGGCGAAACCATTGAAAACGCCCTCGACCGGGCCCGCTCGATGGAGGCCAAGGGCTATCGTTATTCCTACGACATGCTGGGCGAGGGGGCACGCACCTCGGCCGATGCGGAACGCTACTTCCAGAGTTACGCCAACGCCATTGCTGCGATCGCGAAGCGGGCAGGGGACAGGCCTCTTCCCGACCGTCCCGGCATTTCCGTCAAGCTGTCGGCGCTTCATCCGCGTTACGAGGCGACGAACCGCGAGGCCGTTCTGGCCGCGCTGACGCCCAAGCTGATCGAATTGGCCCGTAGCGCCAAGGCGCACGATCTCAACCTCACGGTCGATGCGGAAGAGGCCGATCGGCTGGAGCTTTCGCTTGATGTCTTTGCCGCCACGATCGCCGATCCGTCGCTTGCCGACTGGGAGGGCTTCGGCCTCGCCATTCAGGCGTACCAGAAGCGGGCGCTGGCGGTGGTCGGCTACGTCCACGATCTGGCGAGCGCCTATGACCGTCGCCTGATGGTGCGCCTCGTCAAGGGCGCCTATTGGGATACGGAAATCAAGCGTGCGCAGGAACGCGGGCTGGAGGATTATCCGGTCTTCACGCGCAAGGCCGCCAGCGATCTCTCCTACATGGCCTGCGCCCAGCGAATGCTGGCCGGCCGCGACCGCATCTACTCCCAGTTCGCCTCCCACAACGGTTTGACCGTCGCCCAAATTTTGGAACTCGCCACGCCGGCGGATCGGTTCGAATTCCAGCGCCTGCACGGTATGGGTGAATCGCTCTTCAAGACCGTGGTGGAGGAAGACGGCCACCCGTGCCGCATCTACGCGCCCGTTGGCGGCCATCGCGATTTGCTGGCCTATCTCGTCCGACGGCTTTTGGAAAACGGCGCCAACTCGTCATTCGTTGCGGCCGTCGGAAATCCCTCCACACCGATGGAAAACCTGCTCAAGCGGCCGGCGGCCTTCCTCGAGACGGGGAGCGCCCGCAATCGCCATATCGTTCTGCCGCATGCGCTCTACGGCAATCGGAAGGATGCCGCCGGTGTCGAATTCGGCCATGCCAGGGAGCGCGAGGCGCTTTCCGCCGGTATTGCCGAACAGTCCTTCCCGATGGTTCAAGCGACCGCACTGATCGACGGCAAGGCCGGTACGGGCGAGCCGCGCCAGGTGCTCTCGCCGATGGATGGACGCACGGTCGCAGGCAGCGTTGCCGAGGCGACGCCTGAAGAAGCGATTTCTGCGATCGGAGCGGCTGGCGAAGGTTTCAAGACATGGTCGCGCATGCCAGTGGAAGGCCGCGCGGCGGCGCTTGAGCGCATGGCCGATCTTCTGGAGGAAAACCGCGACCGCCTGATGGCATTGCTCGCGGTCGAGGCCGGCAAGACCCAGGCGGACGGCATCGCGGAAATCCGCGAGGCGGTCGATTTCTGCCGCTATTACGCGGTCGAGGCGCGCAATCTCTTCGGGGCCGGCACGCTCATGCCTGGCCCCACCGGCGAAGAAAACCGCTACCGGTTCCGTGGCCGCGGCGTTTTCCTGTGCATCTCGCCGTGGAACTTCCCGCTTGCGATCTTTCTCGGGCAGGTGACGGCCGCCCTCGTTTCCGGCAATGCCGTGATCGCCAAGCCAGCACCGCAGACGCCGCTCGTCGCCTTCGAGGCGGTACGTCTTCTGCATCAGGCCGGCGTTCCGCAAGATGCGCTGCAACTGGTCCCCGGCGGACCGGCGATCGGTGCCGCGCTGGTCGAAGATCCCCGCATCGCCGGTGTCGCCTTTACCGGCTCTACCCGCACGGCGCAGATGATCAACCGCGCGCTTGCCGCCAAGGATGGGCCGATCGTGCCGTTGATCGCGGAAACGGGTGGCATTAATGCCATGGTCGTCGATGCCACGGCGCTGCCGGAACAGGTCACTGACGACGTGGTCATGTCGGCCTTCCGCTCCGCCGGACAGCGCTGTTCGGCCCTGCGGCTGCTCTTTCTGCAGGATGGCGTCGCCGACCGTATGCTGGAAATGATCGCCGGTGCTGCGGCGGAGTTGCGGCTGGACGATCCGCGCCTTGTATCCACCGATGTCGGGCCGGTCATCGATAAGGCCGCCCGGGACAATATCCAGACCCATATCGACCGCATGCGGTCCGAACAGACCATCCGCTATTCCGGCGAGGCGCCTTCCGGGTCGTTGGCGGGGGGAAGCTGGATACCGCCGCACATCATCGAACTGGACAAGCCGGAAGCGCTTGAGCGCGAGGTCTTTGGCCCTGTTCTCCATGTGGTGCGGTACAAGGCGGAAAAGCTTGGCGAGGTGATCGAGAAGATCGCGGCCACCGGATACGGCCTGACGCTTGGCGTTCACAGCCGCATCGACACGACGGTGAAGCAGGTGGTCGACCGGCTGTCCGTCGGCAATGTCTACGTGAACCGTAACACCATCGGCGCGGTCGTCGGCACCCAGCCCTTCGGGGGTTCCGGTCTTTCCGGCACGGGTCCCAAGGCGGGCGGGCCGAACTACCTGCCGCGTTTCGCGCTGGAACAGGTGATCTCGATCAACACCGCGGCCGCCGGCGGCAACGCCAGCCTTCTGGCGCAGGCGGAAGAGTAGATATCAGAAACGTCGAGCGGGGCCCGTCTCCGTATGCCGGAGACGGGCCGCTGTTCGTTGCGGTGTCGCGACACCGACTACTCGATTGCTCCGAAGATAATCCGCGCCTGACTGCCGCCGAACTTGATCAGCGCCGCCGTTGCTCCCGGTGCGCAAGGCTGGGGTCGGAAACCGTCCGGCGCGATTTCGGCAGCATCGTCACCCCATGCGATATCGAGAGGCGCGCTACGTTCGAAGCGGGCGAGCGCGAAGCCTTTCGCACCCTTGGTGACGATTGCCCAGTGGGTCTCGTCGCCGCCATAGGTGCGCGTCTTCAGGAAGTCGTTTATCGCCGCCGCATCGCGCGCGTCGTCCGGCACGCGCTTTTCATGCGGCGCCAGCACGCAGACGGTGTCGAGAGTCTGCCCGACAATATCGGCGACGCGTGTCGGCGTGTCAGGCAGCAGGGTTTCGAGGTCGGTCCGCTCTATCGGTGGTGCGGAGAGCACCATGTCCATGCCGACAAGAGCGACGACACCCAGACCGGACAGGACGACCGCCGCCAGGATCAGACGTTTCGGCCATTTCGAGTGCATGGGTCGTCTTCCTCCAATTTTCTCAGGTGCGCGGCTTCGCACGTCTGGTGGCTTGCGCTGCCGCCGGATCGTCCGGCCACGGGTGCTTGGGATAGCGCCCCTTCATGTCCGCCTTCACGTCCGCCCACGACCCGGCCCAGAAACCGGGCAGATCCCGTGTGAGCTGGATCGGGCGGTGCGCTGGCGAGAGCAGTTCCACCACCAGCGGAATACGTCCTCCCGCAACGGAGGGGTGCCGGTCCAGCCCGAAGAGTTCCTGCACGCGGATGGAAATTCGCGGGCCCGGATCCGCACCATAGTCGATCGGCACGCGCGACCCCGTCGGCGCCTCGAAATGGCTGGGCGCGAGCCTGTCGATTTCCGCCATCTTCTCCCAGGGCAGCAATCCGCCGAGCGCCTGTCCAAGGCGATCCGCACCGATATCGGCCAACGACCGCGCGCCTGCCATGTAGGGAGCGAGCCACGTATCGAGCGACGCCTGCAATGCCGTATCACTCAGGTCCGGCCACGGATCGCCGAGATTGGTGTGGAGATATCCGACACGTGCGCGCAGCCTTTTCTGCTCCTTTGACCACGCGAGCCGCTCCACCCCGCGCCCGCGCAAGACTTCCAGCAAGGCGCCGGTAATCAGATCAGGATCGGGATCCTCGATCCGGCTTTCGTTCAGGACGAGCTTGCCCAGACGCCGGACACGGCGTGCGCTGACCGCGTCGCTGCCGGACTGCAATCGCACCTCATCCTCCGTGACGATATGGGAGCCGAAATCCTCCTCAATGTCGCCGCGTGAAATCGGCGCGGCCAGAAGGATCCGCGCGCGCTGCGCGCTGCCCTGCACCTCGGCCACGGCCAGATATGGCTCGCGCGCCAGCGCATCCGCAGCTTCAAGCTGCGCGCCGCGCCCGTTGGCCAGCCGGAAACTGCCCGGAGCACCGCGCGCCTGCGCCAGCCGGTCGGGGAAGGCGCGGGCAAGCACACGGCCGGCGTCCTCGATCTCGCCATCACCTTGGTTTGCATCTCCGGGGCGCGCATCGATGCGCTTCAGCCATTGCGTGGCCAGTGCCCTGGCCTCCTTGGCCTTTGCGCCGCCTTCACGACGCAGCCGGCGCAACCGTTCGCGCAGATCGCACGATGTCCCGCCGAGGCCGCGTTCCGACACGATCACCGCAATTTCCGTGGCAAGCCTTCCGCGCCCCTCGCTCGCCGCGCGATGGACCATGTGCGCGAGGCGGGGATGGAGAGGCAGGCGCGCCAGCATTTCGCCTTCGTGCGTCACCCGACCTTCCCCATCGAGGGCGTCGAGGTCGGTGAGGAGTTGTTTGGCCTCGACCCAGGCGCCCGCGGGCGGTGGATCGAGGAAGGCGAGCGCATCCGGTTCCCGCGCTCCCCATTGCGCCAGATCGAGGACGAGCTGGGCAAGATCGGCTTCCAGAATTTCCGGCCGATCATGTTCGGCAAGCGCCGTCGTCTGCGCCCCGTCCCACAGCCGAAAGCAGATGCCGGGTTCCGTGCGTCCCGCCCGCCCGCGCCGCTGGTCGGCGGACGCGCGCGAGACCTTCACCGTTTCGAGCCGGGTAAGCCCGGTTGAAGGTTCGTAACGCGGCACGCGGGCAAGACCGGTATCGATGACGATCCGCACGCCCTCAATGGTCAGCGATGTCTGTGCTATGGAGGTCGCCAGCACGACCTTGCGCATGCCGTCGCGGGCTGGCTGGATCGCCGTGTCCTGCTCGCGACCGGTCAGGGCGCCGTAGAGCGGGGCGACCGTTACGTTCGCGGGCAGTCGCTCGCCAATCATCTCCGCAACCCGGCGGATCTCTCCCTGTCCGGGCAGGAAAACAAGGATCGAGCCCGTCTCCTCGGCAAGCGCCTTGCGCACCGCCTGAACGGTTTCCTGCTCCATGCGCCTGGACGTATCCCGGCCGAGATAGCGCGTCTCCACGGGAAACACCCGGCCCTTGCTCTCCACGACAGGCGCATGTCCGAGAAGTGCCGCCACCTTTGCCGCATCGAGCGTTGCCGACATGACGAGGATGCGCAGGTCCTCGCGCAAGGCACCCTGCACGTCGAGCGCCAGCGCCAGACCGAGGTCGCCGTCGAGGCTACGTTCGTGGAATTCGTCGAAAAGGACGGCCGCGACGCCGGGAAGGTCGGGCTCGTTGAGGATCATCCGCGAAAAGACGCCCTCGGTGATGACCTCGATGCGGGTTCGTGCGGAAACCTTCGTCTCCATCCGCATCCGGTAACCGATGGTCTCGCCGGCCTTCTCGCCAAGCGTTGCGGCCATGCGGCGGGCGGCGGCGCGCGCCGCCAGTCGGCGCGGCTCCAAAACGAGAATGCGGCCGTCGCCGCGCCACGTCGCGTCAAGCAGCGCCAGCGGAACGCGCGTCGTCTTGCCCGCGCCAGGGCTCGCGACGAGAACCGCGTTCGTGCCGCTTTCAAGCGCGTTCAGAAGGTCCGGCAGGACTTCTTCGACCGGTAGGGACGCGTCCATGCGCTGGCGGGCCGGATCAGGAGGCAGGTGTGGCGCGCCACATCCGCCCGATCAAGTCGATTGCGAAGCGCGAGGGCGTGCGGGCAAATCCGGCGAGCCCCTCAAGGGCCGGCTGCGGGTGTTTGATGATGAAGGCCGGGATCGTCTTCATGATCGCCTCATGCGGAGCCTTCGCCTCGAACGCGTCCCGGAAAGGCCCATCGGCAAGGAAACTCTCGATATGAGGAGGAATCCCGCCCGCCAGATAGACGCCGCCGCGTGCCAGCATCATCAGCGCCATGTCACCGGCAACCCGGCCAAGCGCGGCGGTAAAGAGTTCTAGCGTCCTTTTCGCGTCTGCGTCGTCCTCGCGCGCCGCCGCGACAACCTCCGCCGCCACCGAAAACCGCGGCTCCTTGCCATCGGCGCGGGCGACCGCCCTGGACAAGCGTACAAGCCCGTCGCCGCTGATGACCTGTTCCGCTCCGATACGCCCGCCGAGGCGCTCGATATGCGGCCAGATGCGGTATTCCTCTTCGCTCACCGGCCCCAGTTCCACATGTCCGCCCTCGCCGGGGATCGGCACCCAGCGGTCGGCCGCATGGATCAGCGCGCCCGCGCCAAGCCCCGTGCCGGGCCCGACGACGACCTTCGGCGCGTAAGGCAGCGGATCTCCTCTGGAGATCTGCGTGAGATCACCGCCCTCCAGCGTCAGCAACGATAGCGCCTGGGCTTCGAAATCATTGAGCAGAACCACCGTGTCGAGCCCCAGTTCGCGAATAAGCTCGTTCGGATCGACGGTCCATGGCGCGTTGGTGAGCTTCGTGCGCTCGCCCTGGATCGGCCCTGCCATCGCAATGACGGCGGTGCGTGGAATGAGGGAGGTCTGGGCGAGTACCCTGTCGGCGATCACCTTGGCCATGCCTTCGGGATGGTCGTGCGTGTGGGCGGTGACAACCTTCGACAGATTGGCATGCGCGTCGCTGACCATGGCGAAGCGGGCATTGGTGCCGCCGACATCGGCGACCAGAACGGGAAAGGAGAAGGAAGGGACGTCGCGCGAAGTGGAGATCATTGCGATGGCGTGCTTTCCATGTAAGCGGTGTCTGCAATCGTACTTATAACGGCTTCGGCCGTCGCCTGGTTCAGTGCCATCGGTATGTCATAGACGATGGCAAGCCGCGTCAATGCCTTGACATCGACATCATGCGGCATGGGGGTGAGCGGATCGGCGAAGAAGATCAAAGCCGACAGCCGGCCGTCGGCGATCATGGCGCCGATCTGCTGGTCGCCGCCGAGCGGCCCGCTCTTGACCGGCGTGATGTCGAGATCCGGGCAGGCTGCCTTCAGGCGCGCGCCGGTGGTGCCGGTGGCGATCAGGTGAAAGGGCGCAAGTTCCTTCTCGTGCAGTTTTACGAATGCGACGAGTCTGTCCTTCTTGGCATCATGGGCGACGAGTGCGAAAGCGGGGCGTTCTTGCATGGGGCACATTCCTTTTCCCATGCGGGTGTAGCCATTTGGTTTGACGATTGAAAGACCGTCTCAACGCCAGTTCCAGTCGCGATCGTTGATCCGGTCGTGCCAGATGCGCTCGCCGATGAGGCAGAACTCCTGGTCTTCCTTCGAAAAGGCGGTCTTTTGCACAATCTGCGGCTCGTGCATTCCGGCGATCTCCAGAACCAGCTTCATCCTAACCGCTCGGGCGAAGGCGTTGATGTCGCGCACCGGAATGGAAAAGGCCCCCGCGCCGCCAATGACGCACCGCTCATAATATTCGTCGAGGTTGTCGATATCGTACCAGCCTGCGGGACCGCGTTTGAGCACCAGCGGCAGACCGTTGATCACGATGCCGGCTGAAACAACGGCTTCGCGGACGTCGAGCACGGGCTCCCCCTGGTTGTTCGGACCATCTCCCGATATGTCGATGACACGCCGCAAGGCGTGCGCGTCCAGCTTCTCCAGCGCATTTCTCGCGTAGGTCAGCCCTCCCGAAATGGAAGTTCGGTAGGCGCGCTGCATCGGCGCTTCGGCAAGGGCTGCGGCGAACTCCTCCGCCGATTGTCGGTCCGATATCTTGTGCCAGTCGACAAGAGTGAACTGCGAATTGGTCCCGGCCCATTCCACATAGGCGACCGCGATCTTGCCCGTCAGCCCGCCGCTGATTGCCTTCAGAACCTCAGGCGCGGTGATCGCTGATATGTAGCCCATGCGTTGCAGGCGCTGTTCGTCCTGATCCATCGAATATGAAATGTCGACCGCGAGCACGAGCGCGAGATCGATCTCTTCACCGGGAACAATTTCCCGCGCCTGGAGACGAGCGCTGCCGTCGCAAAACAGGCAGATGAGGCCGAAAATGGGAACGAGGAATCTCGCAAGGCGCACGGGACCGCTCCAAATCGTCACGCGGTTGATGGTCGGCCCCCCAGACGACGCGCGGTCTTGCCTCCCGGCAGCCGCGAAGGTCCCGGCACCGACCGTTTTCCGCCGTTGCGGTCGCCGTTGACCGCAGACCCCCTAGCGGAAATAAAGTGTGACAGAGCGCGGCAACGGTGCATACCCCGCCTGCCTGCGCTTGGTGCCGGCAGTGTTCACGAATCCGAGAAGTGCTCACAAATGCGGCGGGTCGCATGGATTGCTCCACCGGGGAACGGCCTTCCGTCCCCGGTCCGGTCTTCAATGGAAGCGGTCATCAATTGAAGAGGTTGCAGGCGATCGGCTTGCGCGTTGCGGCGGGATAGATGCTGATCTCGTCGCGCGGTATGAGCCCGGCGATTTCCATTACAAGCTTGGTCTTGATCGCCATGCCGAACTCGGCGGTGGAATAGACCGGAACCATGAACGATCCGGGGCCACCGATGACGCAGTCCTCGTAGTAATGGTCAAGGTTGGGCATGTGGTACCATCCGTTGCCCGTGCCTTTCAGCATCAGCGGCAATCCGTTGATGGTGACCCCGTGCGCGATCACGTCGTCGCGCGCGGCTGTGACCTGGCCGCCCTGGTTGTTCGGACCGTCACCCGATATGTCGATGACCCTGCGCAGACCCGAAAAGCCGCTCTTGTTCATGTGTGCGACTGAAAACGATAGTGCTGCGGCTATGGAGGTCCGTTGAACCTGGCGAAGCGGGGATTCCGCGATTTTCGACGCGAAGCTCATGGCTGTTTCCGGACCGTCGATCACCTGCCAATCGGCAACGACGTACTGCTCGCCGATCCCGCCCCATTCGATATAGGTGACCGCGATACGGCCGGTCGGCCCTATGCGGATGGCTTCCATGACCTCCGAAGAGGTGATCGCCTCGACATATCCACGCCGCTGGACCTGCTGTTCCTCTTCGTCCATCGACTGGGAGATGTCGACGGCCAGAACGAGCTCGACGTCGACTTCCGATGCCGGGTCGTAACTGGCGAACTCGGTCGCGCCAACTGGGGTCGACAGGAAGGACATCATGACCACGGCAATCGTCGCGGCCGTAAGTCTTGCTTTTGTTTCATACAGACGCATCGACGGTTCCTCTTTCAATGAACGTGTCTCGGCGTCCTCCCGGTTTTTGTTCGCTGAACCCTTGTGTCGTGCGCGTACGATCTCCCGCCGCGCCGCTTTGATGGGGAAAGATGCCGGCCGGCCATTTGCGGCAGGACAACGCATCCCCGAGTGTTCTCCAGGTGGGGCCTGATAAAAGCCGACCGGACGTAACGCAATCCGTAGTTTCTCTGCGTAGTTACTTGCACGAAGGCCGGGCGGAAAGCAGAGGTTGAGATATATATTCTATTTGAACGAGTTAAAAATTAGTTAATAATAAGTAATGGTGCGAGTATGTGGACTTGCCGCATGGGCGTCTGTCCGTAAGGGCGGGCCCGCATGCTTTCCCGCATACTTGCCTGCTTACTTGAGTGTCTGCGGTCAAAAACGTTCAACAATTTGCGCGATCGACTTCGCAAGAACCGCGCCAGAATTGCTGCGCTGCAATGTGTGTTCCAGCAGGCGGCGCGGCAGGTTTGGTCTATCCGGCGCGGGACAAGCTCCGGTGGGCAGACCGACTTCCGGTTGCCGCCCTCTTCGCGGATCCGCCGGCATGACGATGTTTGCCGCCTCTTGTCGGTCCGCATGCCAATTCCAGGTCGGTTCGCTTTGCCGCACCGCTCGGCGGCGGTATCCTGCTCGTGCGCTGTGCATTTGCGCTGAAATGCGGCACAGTGTGGAAAATCGGAGGTTCGAGGCGGATTTCTGCGGGGGAGAGACTTGACCCGCGCCCGTCGTGTGTGGTGCGATGAAAGAAATCGCACGTAGTGAATAATTATTCAAAATTGCGGTTGCGGCGGTCCGGAATCTGCCGATCGTGGTGGTGGAAGCGTCGGACGAGGTGGCGCCGGCAAATGCGCCGCCTGCAACGATGCGGCTGGCCCCGGAATGGTTTCTGGTATGGCTTCTGGTAACGGCGGATGATCGCGTATGGGTGAACCTGACGACTGGACGACCTATCTGGCCATTCGCGCTGCCTGGCTCTCCTTTGTCGGAGGTTGCACGCAAGGCGAGATCGCTTCGCGGCTCGACATATCGCCCGCCAAGGTTCACCGGCTCATCGCCTACGCCCAGCGTGCCGGGCATATCCGCTTCCATATCGAGGGTCGTCCCCTCGAATGCCTGGAATATGAGGAAACGTTTGCGCGGGCCTTCGGTCTGAACCATTGCATCGTGGCGCCCGATCTCGGCACCGGAGTTCAGGACGAGGGAGCGGCGATCCGCTCTGTCGGTGCCGCCGCCGGAAATCTCCTTGCTCAGGTGCTGGCGAGTTCCGGAATCCGCCAGATCGGTGTCGGTATGGGCCGTACGCTGAAGGCGGCGGTTGCCGCCATGCCCCGAATTTCGCGCGAAGATCTCAGCATCGTCTCCATTTCCGGCAGTCTCACCAGCCGCCTTTCCGCCAACCCCTACGATGTGGTTCAGCTTCTGGCCGAACGTTCGGGCGGCGAGGGCTACTATCTGCCTGTTCCCTATCTGGCCACGACCGTGGCGGAAAAGGAAATGTTCCTGCAGCAGCCGAGCGTCCAGGAACTGCTCGCTCGCGCCCGCCGGTCCGACACATTCGTCGTCGGTATCGGGTCCATAAGCGACGATGGTCACCTGCGGCGCATGAACCTGATTTCCCGCGACGAGCAGCGCGCCTTGCAAAAGCTTGGCGCTGTCGGCGACCTGATGGGCCGCTTTATCGATATCGATGGTGCGGCGGTGCCGGCTGTTTTGAGCGAGCAGGCGGTCGGCCTCGGCTTCGAGGAGGTACGCGGTGCGCGCGTGCTGGCGCTGTCGGGGGGGGTCTCGAAAACCGCAGCGACGCTCTCCGCGCTCAGGACCGGGGTGATAACGGATCTCGTCATCGATGAAGCTCTGGCGAAAAGCCTGGCAAGTGAGATCGGTGCGAAAACCCCGCAACCGGCATGAGGTCGGTGCGGGGATGCCCGGGCGACAGGGTTTGGGCAGACAGGAAGTTCATGCAGGAACGGATGGTGCTTGCGCCGTCGGTGAAGGGTTGAACCGGGTGGCGCCAGGCCTTGAAAAGGCCAAGTGAGCGTCGAACATGATGGAGGTTTATGTGAAGACGATTGCCAGGCTTATGGGAGCGGTCGCGGTTGCGGCCATGATGTCGGGCGGTGCGATCCAGGCGGCATCGGCCGCGGACGCCGCGCCGGCGGTCGTCTACGACCTTGGCGGCAAGTTCGACAAGTCGTTCAACGAATCCGCCTACATGGGTGCGGAGAAGTACAAGAAGGACACCGGCACCGAGTACCGTGACTTCGAGATCCAGAACGACAGTCAGCGCGAGCAGGGCCTTCGCAACTTCGCCCGCCGCGGCATGAGCCCGATCATCGGCATCGGCTTCTCCTATGAGCAGGCCATCGAGAAGGTCGCCAAGGAATTCCCCGATACGCACTTCGCAATCGTGGATTCGGTTGTCGATCTGCCCAACGTCCGCTCGATCCTGTTCAAGGAGCACGAGGGGTCCTATCTGGTCGGCGTTCTGGCGGCGATGGCATCGAAGACCGGCAAGGTCGGCTTCGTCGGCGGCATGGATATTCCGCTCATCCGCAAGTTCGCCTGCGGCTACGTCCAGGGTGTGAAATCGGTGAGCCCCGACATTGACGTCATCCAGAACATGACCGGCACGACCGGCGCGGCCTGGAACGACCCGGTGAAGGGTAGCGAACTCGCAAAGGCGCAGTTCGACAAGGGTGTGGACGTCGTCTACCACGCGGCCGGCGGCACCGGCATCGGCGTGCTGCAGGCCGCCGCCGACGCCGGCAAGCTTGGAATCGGCGTCGACAGCAACCAGAACTCCCTGCATCCGGGCAACATGCTGACCTCGATGGTCAAGAGCGTGGACGTCGCCGTCTACAAGGCATTCGACGACTCCGCCAAGGGCAACTGGTCCGCCGGCATCCAGTCGCTCGGCCTCAAGGAGGGCGGTGTCGACTGGGCCTATGACGACGACAACAAGGAACTCATCACCGACGACATGAAGGCCGCGGTGGAGAAGGCCAAGCAGGACATCATCTCCGGCAAGGTCGAGGTCCACGACTACATGTCTGACAATTCCTGCCCGATGTGATTGATCGATGCCCCGCGCCCTCCTGTTTCCGGTGCGCGGGGCTTTCTGGCGAATGGCGCAACATCTGGTTGTGAACCGGAGCCGACAATCGAGCGAAGGACGAGCATTGGCATGCGAACGATAACGCGGTTGCTGGTCGTTGCGGCCATGCTCTCAGCCTTTGTCGCCCCTGCGGCGTGGGGAGCGGGAGGGGATGTCGGCGAACCCGCCATCGTCTATTCCGTCGGTGGCAAGTTTGACGGCTCGTTCAACGAATCCGCCTTTGCCGGGGTCACCCGTTTCAAGGAAGAGACGGGGAGCGGTGTTCGCGAATTCGAGATTGCCCGAGATGCCCAGAGCCTGCAGGCCTTGCGCAGCTTTGCCGGGCACGCTTATGCCCCTGTCGTCGCAATCGGTTTCAACCAGGCCGGAGCGGTGGAGCAGGCGGCCGCCGAATTTCCCGACGCACGTTTTGCCATCGTCGACATGGTCGTGGACGCGCCCAACGTCGCCTCCTATGTCTTCAAGGAGCAGGAGGGGGCCTACATCGCCGGCGTCTTGGCGGCCATGGCGACGAAATCCGGCACGATCGGCTTCGTCGGCGGCATGGATATTCCGATCATTCGCCGTTTCCTGTGCGGCTACCGGCAAGGCGCCGCGTCCGTCAGCGGTGATGTGAAGGTCATCGCCAACATGGCGGGCGATACGCCCGCCGCATTTGTCGATCCGGCGCGCGGCGCCGAACTCGCCCGTTCGCAGATCGATTCCGGCGCCGATGTCATCATTCAGGCGGCCGGCGGCACCGGCATCGGTGTTTTGCAGGCGGCCAGCGATGCGGGCATTCTTGGTATCGGGACCGACAGCAACCAGAACGGTCTGCACCCGGGCCGCGTGCTGACCTCGATCAGGAAGCGCGTCGACAATGCCGTCTACGACAGCTTCATGGCGGTTCGTGAGGGACGCTTCGAACCAGGCATCCGTGTGCTTGGCCTTGCCGATGGCGGCATGGACTGGGTGCTCGACGACAACAACGCGGATCTTGTCACGCCGCACATGAAGGCGGCGGCCGATGCGGCCGTGGCCGCAATTTCCCAGGGACAGATCAAGGTGCACGACGTCGTCGCAGACGGCCCGTGCCCGCTGGAGTAGGACATGGTTGCCATCCCACGTGCCCATCCCCCGGAGCGCCGCGCATGACCCTCGCGCTCGAACTCGTCGGCATCGACAAGAGCTTTGGTTCTGTCCACGCCAACAAGGACATCAACCTGGCTGTCGCCAAGGGCTCGATCCACGGCGTTGTCGGAGAGAACGGAGCCGGCAAGTCGACGCTGATGTCGATCATCTACGGCTTTTACAGCGCCGATGCGGGCGAGATCCGCATTGACGGGAAACCCGTCTCGATCAGTGATTCCAAGGCGGCCATCGCGCACGGTATAGGCATGGTTCACCAGCATTTCATGCTGGTCGACAATTTTACGGTTCTCGAAAACGTCATGCTCGGAGCCGAAGGCGGCTTCATGCTCAATTCGGGCCTCCACAAGGCCCGAAAGGAACTGAAGCGTCTTGCCGACGAATACGGCCTGACCGTCGATCTTGATGCGGAGGTGGGGGAACTTCCGGTTGGTCTCCAGCAGCGGGTGGAAATCCTCAAGGCGCTTTTCCGCGGCGCCGACATTCTGATCCTCGACGAGCCGACAGGTGTGCTGACCCCGGCGGAGGCGGATCACCTTTTTCGCATTCTCCGGATCTTGCGGGATGAGGGAAAGACGGTCCTGCTCATCACGCACAAGCTGCGCGAGATCATGGCGGTCACCGACAAGGTGTCCGTCATGCGGCGTGGCGAGATCGTCGACACGCGCGCGACCGCTGAAACGAGCGTGGAAGAGCTTGCCGAACTGATGGTCGGCCGCTCGGTACTTCTTCGGGTCGACAAGACGCCCTCAACCCCCGGCCGTCCGGTTCTGGAAGTCGAGGACCTCACGGTGCGCGATGCGCGCGGCGTGGTGCGGGTCGATCACGCCTCGCTCACCGTGCATGCCGGCGAGATCGTCGGGATCGCCGGCGTGTCCGGCAACGGTCAGTCGCAGCTGCTCGAAGCGCTTGCCGGCATTCGCAAATGGGAGACGGGCCGCGTGCTGGTCGACGGCCAGGACGTGATGGCCGACGGCAAGGTGGATCCGGCCGAGATGCGCGGTCTGGGCGTGGCCCATGTGCCCGAGGACCGGCACCGCATGGGCCTCGTCAATTCCTTTGCGGAATACGAGAACTGCGCGCTGGGCTATCACGGCGATCCGAAATACGGCTCGGGCGCGCTGCTCGACATCAAGGCCATGCGGGACGACGCGCGGGACAAGATCGAAAAATACGACATCCGCCCGCCATCGTGCACGCTCAAGACCTCGATGTTTTCCGGCGGCAACCAGCAAAAGATCGTGCTCGCCCGTGAGATCGAGCGCGATCCGGTCGTGCTGCTTGTCGGCCAGCCGACCCGCGGTGTCGATATCGGCGCCATCGAGTTCATCCACAAACGCCTGATCGAGCTTCGCGATGCGGGCAAGGGCATTCTGCTTGTTTCCGTCGAACTGGATGAGATCCGCATGCTGGCCGATCGCGTCCTGGTCATGTTCGACGGGCGCCTTGTTGGAGAGCGCGCACCGGATGCGAGCGAACAGGAACTCGGTCTGATGATGGCCGGTGTCACCAGAGAGGCGGCAGAATGACCCGTGGCAAGCTCCCAAGGTGGGTCGACTATGGCCTCATTCCGGTGATGAACCTCGCGGCCGCCTTTCTGGTCGCGGGTCTTGTTGTCCTGCTGATCGGCGAAAACCCGCTGGAGGCGGTGCGGATCCTCATCTACGGTTCGCTCGGCTTCGGCGAGGGCATCGGCTTCACGCTGTTTTACGCGACCAACTTCATATTCACCGGTCTTGCCGTCGCTGTCGCCTTCCATGCCGGCCTCTTCAATATCGGTGGCGAGGGGCAGGCCTATGTCGGCGGTCTTGGCGTCGGCCTCGCCTGTCTCGCGCTCGACCGTTTCGTGCCCTGGTGGGTGACGTTCCCGGTGGCCGTCGCCGGTGGCGCTGTCTTCGGCGCCGCCTGGGCGCTCGTCCCGGCTTATCTGCAGGCCAGGCGCGGCAGTCATGTCGTCATCACGACGATCATGTTCAATTTCATAGCCTCCTCGCTGATGGTCTATCTGCTCGTCAACGTGCTGGCGAAGCCCGGCTCCATGCAGCCCGAGACCCGCAACTTCGAGGCCGGCGGACAGCTGCCGCTCATCCGCGATCTCCTGCCCGGCCTCGATCTCGGCCAGGCACCGCTGAACCTCGCCTTCGTGCTGGCGCTCGCGGCATGCCTCTTCGTCTGGGTGCTGATCTGGCGTTCGCGGCTCGGCTATGAAATCCGAACCTTCGGCGCGAACCAGTCGGCCGCCATCTATGCCGGCATCTCGCCGGTCAGGATCACCATAGTCACCATGCTGATTTCGGGTGGGCTCGCCGGCCTCATGGCGATCAACGAGGTGATGGGCTCGCAGACGCGGTTGCTGCTGGAATTCACGGCCGGGTACGGCTTCGTCGGTATCGCCGTGGCGTTGATGGGGCGTGCTCACCCCGTCGGCATCATCCTGGCGTCCATCCTGTTCGGCATGCTCTATCAGGGTGGTGCGGAACTGGCGTTCGAGAAGCCTGCGATCACACGTGACATGATTGTCGTCATTCAGGGGCTGGTGATCCTGTTCGCCGGCGCGCTGGAACATCTCTTCCGCCCATGGCTGGAACGTCTTTTCGCCTCCGGCCATGTGCCGGAAGCGCAAGCGGCGTAAGGGGAGACGGACATGCTCGATTTTCTCTCCGCGATTTTCGCCATCATCTTCAACCTGTCGACGCTGGACGCCGCCGTCCGCTTGTCGACGCCGCTGCTGCTGGCCGCATTGGCGGGCCTTTTCTCCGAACGCTCCGGCATCTTCGACATCGGGCTGGAAGGCAAGATGTTGGCGGCCGCCTTCGCCGCTGGCGCGGCGGCGGGAGTAACCGGCTCGGCGTGGCTCGGGCTTGCTGCCGGGGTTGTCATCTCGATAGCGCTTGCGCTGGTACACGGGTTCGCTTCCATCACCGCGCGCGGCAACCAGATCGTTTCCGGCGTCGCCATCAACTTCTTTGCGGCCGGTCTTACGGTTCTGCTCGGCCAGGCCTGGTTTCATCAGGGCGGACGCACGCCCCAGCTCGGGCCGGGCGCGCGTTTCGGTGAAGTCGACCTGCCCGGGGCGGATGTGCTGAAGGACGTGCCGGTCATCGGCGATATCTACAATCATCTGGTTTCCGGCCATAACATTCTGGTCTATGCGGCCTTCCTCGCCGTTCCGTTTTCCTGGTGGGTGCTTTACCGAACCCGCTTCGGCCTGCGGCTGAGGGCTGTCGGCGAGAACCCGGCCGCCGTCGACACGGCCGGCATCTCGGTCGCATGGTTGCGTTATCGGGCCGTCATTTGCACAGGCATCTTGTGCGGTCTTGCCGGAACCTATCTTTCGATCGCCCAGTCCGCCGGTTTCAACCGTGACATGACGGCGGGGCGCGGGTTCATCGCCCTTGCCGCCCTCATCTTCGCCAAGTGGAAACCGGTGCCGGCGATGTTCGCCTGCCTGCTGTTCGGGATGCTCGATGCCGTTGCCATTCGTCTGCAAGGGCAGGCGATCCCGGGCGTCGGTGTCGTTCCGGTCCAGTTCTTCCAGGCGCTGCCCTATATCCTCACGGTCATCCTGCTGGCCGGTTTCATCGGCAAGGCAATCCCGCCCAAGGCCGGCGGCGTCGCCTATGTCAAGGAGCGCACATGAGTTCGTTCGACGCGCTTTTCGCAGCGGCAAAGGCCGCGCGCGAAAATGCTCATTCTCCGTATTCGGGCTACAAGGTCGGCGCCGCGGTGAAGACCCGTGACGGCACGATCCACGCCGGCTGCAACATTGAAAACGCCAGCTATCCCGAAGGCTGGTGCGCGGAGACGACGGCACTTGGTTGCATGGCGGTCTCGGGAGCGCGCGAGGTGGTGGAGGTTGTCGTTGTCGCCGACGGCGAGCGGCTCTGCACGCCCTGCGGCGGCTGCCGTCAACGCTTGGCCGAATTCGCCGGCCCGGAGACGCCTGTGCATATCGCGGGCCTCGGCGGTCTGCGCCAGACGTTCACTCTTGGGGAACTCCTGCCCGCCGGCTTCGCTCTGGAAGACAAGGACAAGACCGAGGGAGCGACATCATGAGCGGATACGGAGAGCAATGCGCGGCGATCGTTCGGGCGGCACGAGATGCGCCGTACCGGGTCGGGATCGTGCTTGGTTCCGGCCTCGGTACGCTTGCCGACGCGGTCGAGGATGCGGCACGCATTTCCTATAATGAACTGCCGGGCTTTCCCGTTTCCACCGTCTCCTCCCATGCGAGTGAAATCGTCGCCGGACGGCTCGCTGGTCAGGAGGTCGCCATTCTGGCCGGTCGCGCTCACTATTATGAAAGCGGCGATCCAACACGCATGCGCACTCCGCTGGAGACGTTGAAGGCGCTGGGATGCGATATCATCCTTCTCACAAACGCTGCCGGTTCGCTCGATATCGACGTCATGCCCGGCTCCCAGATGCTGATCGCCGATCACATCAACTTCTCCGGTTTCAATCCACTTATCGGTGAAGAAAGCGATGCTCGCTTCGTCGATATGAGTGCGGCCTATGACAAGGATCTGCGCGTCCGTTTGAAAGCTGTGGCCGCAGCAAACGACATTCCGCTTACTGAGGGTGTCTATGCCTGGTTTTCCGGTCCCTCCTTCGAAACGCCCGCCGAAATCCGCATGGCGCGGACACTGGGCGCGGATGCGGTCGGCATGTCGACCGTTCCCGAAGTGATACTTGCGCGTTTTCTGGGATTGCGGGTTGCCGCGATTTCGACCATCACCAACCTCGCGTCGGGCATGCAGGCCAAGCTGTCTCACGCCGAAACCAAGAAAATGGGCCTCGAGGGTGTCGCTCGCCTGACGACGCTCGTCACCGGGCTCCTCGAAACGCTCGACAAGGACAAGGCTGATGCCTGACTTCGATGCGCGTGCGGTTGCTGCGCGCGCCCTGCCGCTACTCGATCTGACCGATCTCAATGACGACTGCGACCGCGCAGCGATCAAGCGCCTGTGCACGCGCGCCGTAACGCCATTCGCAAATGTCGCCGCCGTTTGCATATGGCCGCGTTTCGTTGGTGAGGCGAAAGTCCTGCTGTCCGGTTCGAAGGTGAAGGTTGCGACGGTCGTCAACTTCCCCGGAGGCGACCAGGATATCGCGGCGATCATCGAGGAAACCCAGCAGGCGATTTCCGATGGCGCCGACGAGATCGATCTGGTCATGCCGTATGCGACCTGGCTTGCGGGAGACCGGGTGGTCGCCGAATCGACCATCGTGCGGGTGCGCACCGCCTGCATGCCGCCGGTCCGCCTCAAGGTCATTCTGGAGACGGGGCGCATCTGCGATCCGGCGCTTATCCGCGAGGCGTCCGACATGGCGATCGCCGCCGGCGCCGACTTCATCAAGACCTCGACGGGCAAGGTCCCCGTCAATGCGACGCTCGGCGCCGCCCGCATCATGCTGGAGGCGATCCGGGACGCGGGCCAGCCCGTCGGCTTCAAGCCGGCCGGCGGCATCCGCACGGTGGAGGAGGCTGCCGCCTATCTGGCGCTCGCCGACGAGATTCTCGGCCCCGACTGGGCTAACCCGGAAACGTTCCGTTTTGGCGCCAGCGGTCTTCTCGACGCGCTGCTCGCCGTTCTCAGTGGTGGACAGGCTGTGGCAAGCGGAGGCTACTGATGCTCGCGCAGGAAATCATCCGCAAGAAACGCGATGGCGGTCGGCTGACAGGCGGCGAGATCGCGAACTTCATCGAAGGACTGACGACCGGTTCGGTAACGGAAGGCCAGGCGGCGGCGCTGGCGATGGCCGTCTTCTTTCGCGGATTGTCCATCGATGAGCGCGTGGCCCTGACCCTTGCCATGCGCGACAGCGGCACCGTATTGGACTGGTCGGCCATTGATCGCCCCGTCCTCGACAAGCATTCGACCGGTGGGGTCGGCGACAACGTCTCGTTGATGCTTGCCCCCGCGCTCGCCGCCTGCGGTGCGGCCGTGCCGATGATCTCGGGCCGTGGTCTTGGCCACACGGGCGGGACACTCGACAAGCTCGATTCCATCCCTGGCTATACCTCCCAGCCCGACAACACACTCTTTCGCAAGGTCGTCGCCGAAATCGGTTGTGCGATTATCGGGCAAACTGCGGATCTGGCCCCGGCGGACAAGCGCCTCTACGCTATCCGCGATGTGACCGGGACTGTGGAAAGCCTCGATCTGATCACGGCTTCCATCCTGTCGAAAAAGCTCGCCGCCGGTCTTCAGGGACTGGTTCTCGACGTCAAATGGGGCTCGGGCGCCTTCATGGGCAGCCTGGAGGAGGCCGAAGCGCTCGCCCAAAGTCTGGTCGATGTCGCCAACGGTGCGGGGCTCAAAACCACGGCGCTGCTGACCGACATGAACGAACCGCTGGCGAGCGCGGCCGGAAATGCGGTCGAGGTGCACAATGCCGTCGATTTCCTGACGGGTCGCCATATCGACAACCGCCTCTTCGATGTCACCCTAGCCCTGGGCGGCGAGCTGTTGGCTACCGGCGGACTGGCCGAGGATGCGACCGACGGTGCCACAAGGATGCGCAAGGCTTTCGACAGCGGACGGGCGGCGGAACTATTCGGGCAGATGGTTGCCGCGCTTGGCGGTCCGAAGGATTTCATGGAGAAGGCGGAAGCCTATCTTCCCGCAGCCCCCGTCATCCGCGAAATTCATGCGGAAGGCGCGGGCCTCGTTGCCGCCATCGACACCCGTGCCATCGGTATTGCGGTGATCGAACTGGGCGGCGGCCGGCACACGGCGCAAGATGAGATCGATCCACGCGTCGGCTTCACGCAACTGGCCGGCATCGGCATGGCCGTCGGGCCCGACGACGAACCGCTCGCCGTTGTGCATGCGGCCGACGAGGACGCGGCCGACAGGGCGGCACAGGCGGTGCGGGCGGCCTATACGATTGGCGCAGAGATCGCGGATCACGACGTCATCGCCAGGCGTATCGCCCCCGGATAAGGCCGCGGCACGCAACGCAGTTTTCACGGCACCCGGCATGGTGTCTCTTCCGGCCGGGTATGGCCGGCAACGACAATGAGGAAATTCCATGGGCCGTGCCATCTTGATGGTTCTCGATTCCTTCGGAATCGGTGGAGCCGGCGATGCCGACCGTTTCGGTGATTTCGGATCCGACACGCTCGGCCATATCGCGGAAGCCTGTGCGCGCGGCGTCGGGGACAGATCCGGTCTGCGTTCAGGGTTGCTGTGCCTGCCAAACATGGACCGCCTGGGCCTCGGTGAGGCATCGGTCGCCTCCACCGGTATCCGTCCGCCTGGCCTGGACTTCTATGGATCGCCCCAAGGTATGTGGGGCTACGCGGCGGAAGTCTCGCACGGCAAGGACACGCCGTCGGGCCATTGGGAAATAGCCGGGGTGCCGGTGCTCTTCGACTGGGGCTATTTCCCCGGCACGATACCGACCTTTCCCGAGGAATTGACGAAGGCCTTCGTGGCGCGAGCGGAGCTTCCGGGCATCCTTGGCGACAAGCATGCCTCCGGCACCGAGATCATCAAGGAACTGGGTGAGGAACACGTGCGCACCGGCAAGCCGATCTGCTACACGTCCGGCGACAGCGTTTTCCAGATCGCCGCCCACGAGGAGCATTTCGGTCTGGAGCGGCTCTACAAGATCTGCGAAATCGCCCGCGAACTGGTCGACCCCTACAATATTGGCCGCGTTATCGCCCGTCCGTTCCTTGGAGAGACGGCGGAGGATTTTCAGCGCACGGGCAACCGTCGCGACTATTCCGTGTTGCCGCCGGAACCGACCCTGCTCGACAGGGCGAAGGCGGACGGACGGCAGGTCATCGCGGTTGGCAAGATCTCCGATATCTTCGCGCACCAGGGCATAACCGCGGTGAGAAAGGCGACCGGCAACGAGGCATTGTTCGAGGCCAACCTCAAGGCGATGGATGAGGCGCAGGATGGCGATATCGTCTTCACGAATTTCGTCGATTTCGACATGCTCTACGGGCACCGCCGCGACGTGCCGGGTTATGCCGCCGCACTCGAGGCCTTCGACCGGCGGCTACCGGAAATCGAGACACGCCTGAAGCCGGGCGATCTGGCCATTCTGACGGCCGATCATGGGTGTGATCCAACCTGGCCCGGTACCGACCATACACGCGAGCATGTACCCGTTCTGGCCTTCGGGCCCGGGTTCCCGGGCCGTTCGATCGGTGGGCGCCCGACTTATGCGGATATTGGGGAGAGTGTCGCGGCTCATCTGGGGCTGGCCCGTGGTAAACACGGCAAGAGCTTCCTCTAGAGCGCTTTCCGTCCACGCGGACGCATCCGAGAGACATGATTGTGCTTCGCGGCGCTCCGCCTTCAGTCAAGATCATCTGTAGGTGCGAACGTCGACTGATGACGTATTGCTGCAGAATTCCATGGCCACTTGAACGCGGGATGCGCCAAAGAGGTTCGTGCAACAGGGAGGGCTCATCATGAAGGCTCGGCGCTTCAATGCGACGGTGGACGGCGGTTTGACAGCGGAGATGATTGCAGCCTACCGGGAGGACGGATTTCTGTTGCTGGAAGGTTTCGTGCATCCCGTGACCTGCGATGCCTTACGCGAACGGATGACGGCTCTTGTGGAGCAGTTCGATCCGGAATCCGTTTCGACAATCTTTTCGACCTCTGCCCAGTCCCACGCGCGCGACGACTATTTCCGCCTGTCTGGCGACAAGATCCGCTTTTTCTTCGAGACGGAAGCTTTCGACGGCGAAGGGCGGCTCGTGAAGAACAAGCACGCGGCGCTCAACAAGGTCGGACATGCGCTGCACGATCTCGACCCGGTCTTTTCCGCCTTTTCGCATGACAAGAGGCTCGACCGTGTGGCCCGGGATCTGGGCATCGCAGAGCCGCTGCTGGCCCAGTCGATGTACATCTTCAAGCCACCCCATATCGGTGGTGAGGTGAATTGCCATCAGGATTCCACGTTCCTTCATACGACCCCGCAGAGCTGCACGGGGTTCTGGTTTGCCCTGGAAGATGCCGACGACGCGAATGGTGGCCTCTACGGCGTGCCGGGAGGGCACAAGGGGCCGTTGCGCAGCCGGTTCCACTATGATGAAAACGACGATCTCATCATGGAGACGCTGGATGAGACGCCGTTCGAACCGGAGGAACGGCACGCCGCTCTCAACGCACCCAAAGGGACGCTGATTATTCTGCACGGAGCCGTGCCGCATAAATCCGCGCCCAACCGGTCCGCGCGCTCCCGCCACGCCTACGCGCTGCACGTTGTGGACGGGGCGGCCGTCTGGTCGTCCGACAACTGGCTGCGACGCGGGCCCGACATGCCGATGAGCGGATTTGAATGCGCCTGACTGCCGAGCTTCACTGCCATATCGAGGGGGCCGCCCCGCCCGATCTCGTCCGCCGGCTGGGGGCACGACACGGGATTTCGCTTGATGGGCTCTTCACGTGCCGGGGCGGCTATGCCTGGCACGATTTCACCTCGTTTCTCACCGCCTACGACCGGGCCGCCTCCGTCTTTCGAACGCCCGAGGACTACGCCGATCTCGCTCATGCCCATTTCGCGGGAGCGGCCCGGAACGGCATGATCTATGGCGAGGTCTTCATTTCGCCCGATCATGCCGCCTCTTCGGGACTTTCCTATGCCAGCTATGTGGAGGGATTGGCGGCCGGTATCGCACGGGCGCGTGAGGAAACGGGCGTTGAAGGACGGATGATCGTCGTTGGCATCCGGCATCTGGGCGCGCAGGCCGTGGAGCGGGCGGCTTGTGTCATGAGCGAGGAACCGCACCCGCTGGTGACCGGCTTCGGGCTTGCCGGAGACGAGCGGGTTGGGCGCGCTGCGGATTTCGCCCGCGCCTTCAAGCTTGCCGGGGAAGCCGGGTACGGGCTCACCGCTCATGCGGGGGAGTTCGGCGGGCCAGAGAGCGTGGCCGAAGTGCTCGATTGTCTGGCCGTGTCACGCATCGGCCACGGCGTGCGCGCCATTGAGGATCCCGCACTCGTCTCGCGCCTTGCCGGGGAAGGCACGGTCCTGGAAGTCTGTCCCGGCTCCAACATTGCGCTCGGGCTCTATCCCGGGTTCGATCGTCATCCCATCGGCCGCTTGCACCGTTCAGGCGTCGCCGTCACCATCAGTTCCGATGATCCGCCCTTCTTCGCCACCACGCTTGCTCGCGAGTACGCGGAAACGGCGCGGGCGCAGGGTTGGGGCGAGACCGAACTTGACGCGTTGACGCGAACCGCCCTTCATGCCGCCTTTTGCGACGAGGCAACCCGCGAGCGTCTGCTTGCGCGCCTTGAGGAAAAGAGACCTGAGCAGCCTGCTGAAAGCTGACCATGACTGAAAAAAGTGATCCAGGAGCCCACCGCTTCGACCAAGATCTACCCGTCGACTTCGATGAGGCGCGCGCCCACCAGGCACGGGACCTTATGACTGGCGTTGCGGTGCGCAGCCGTGCCGAGCTGCTCTTCGAAAAGGCCCAGGGGAGCGGCCTCGAACATGTCGCGCTCGATATGGCCGCGCTCGACCCGGCCGCAGATCGCATCGCAGCCCTTATTCGCGAAAGATGGCCCGATCTGGTCTTGCCGTTCCATTCCCTGTGGCGCCGCTTCGAAGCTGGTGGGCATGACCGTTTCGCCGGTCTGGCGGGAACGCGTCAATGGGCGGGTGTGCGCGAAATGGGACGAGCCGCCGTCGATATGGCACTTGTGAGCGGTTTCGTCGGTATAACGGCTCCGCCCGACTGGGCCTTTGGTGAGGGACTTACGGCGGAGCGTTACCACGGGGCGGACGGGCTCGCGATCGCCAGTCTCGCGATGATCGCCGGCGGCGTCTTTTCCGGTGTGCCGCGTGATCCTCTGCGTGCGGATGCCGGACAACTCGTTCGCATCGCGTCCAGCGAGATCGCTGCAGGCCTGCAGGTTGAACCGGGTTCCAACCGCATCGACTGCGATGGGCGGGCCGAAGATCTGCGGCGGCTCGGCGAGGCGGTCGGCTTGCGCGAAGATCTTTTCGCGCGCGAGGACGACCCGCGCCCGGGGGGGCTTTTCGATCTGCTTTTCGATGAAGGGCTTTCGAAGCCCCTGCCGGCGGCGCGTATTCTTGAGGTGCTTGCCGATGGGCTGGCGCCCGTCTTCGCCGGCGGATTGGAGCTTGGCGGTATTCCGCTTGGCGACACCCATCGTCATCCAGCGGTGACGGGGAAGGGAATAACACCGGACACGCAGGGGCTCTTGCCGCTTCATACCCGCCTGCAACGTCTTGTCACCGATCTCGCCGAGCCGATGGTTTGGGCCGGTATCGAGGTCGTGGAACTCGAAACATTGACGGCTCAGAGCGATCCGGTGGCGATAGGGCTGCTTCTCGACACTGGCATTCTGTCCCTTCGTACGCCCCACGAAAAGGAAACCTCGCCGGATACCGGTACGGCCGCGTCGGTGGAACTGCGCGGTCTTGCCGTGGCGCTCTGCGACCGGCTTGCGGAAAAACTGCGCAATCGGCTTGGGGCAGGGGACGAGGAATTGCCTCTCGTCGGGCTGCTGGAAGGCGGCATGCGATATGCCGCAGGCAAGATTGCATTGGAAAAGCGCGGCAGCGCCGCCCCGGTGCTTCTGTTTGCCGGTGCGGACAGGCTACTGTGAAGCGCAATTGAAAGACGCAAGGCCGATAGGCCAAGAAAAGGAGTTTCCGGCATGAGCACGGCGACCGTCATCGACCATCCGCTGGTGCAGCACAAGCTCACCATCATGCGCGACAAGGAAACCTCCACATCGAGCTTCCGGCAACTCCTGCGCGAGATCGCACATCTGATGTGCTACGAGGTCACCCGCGACCTTGAACTGACCGAGATCACCATCGAGACCCCGATCGCGGAAATGCGCGCGCCGACCCTTGCCGGCAAGAAGCTCGTCTTCTGCTCGATCCTGCGCGCCGGCAATGGCCTTCTCGAAGGCATGCTCGATCTCGTACCGTCCGCCCGCGTCGCCCATATCGGTCTCTACCGCGATCCCAAGACACTGATCCCGGTCGAGTACTACTTCAAGGCGCCGGAGGATCTCGAGGACCGGCTGATCATCGTCGTCGATCCGATGCTGGCGACCGCCAATTCAGCTATTGTCGCGGTGGAACGGCTGAAGGAGCGCGGGGCGAAGAACCTGCGGTTCGTTTGCCTGCTGGGCGCCCCGGAAGGGGTCAGGAAATTCTCCGAGGCGCATCCGGACGTGCCGATCTTCACCGCGGCGATCGACGAGAAGCTCAACGAGCACGCCTATATCGTTCCGGGGCTGGGCGATGCCGGCGACCGGATGTACGGCACGAAATGAAGGTGTGAGCCGGGCTTGCGCATGTCGTGCCCGGGTTGTGACCGTCCCCGGATCTGATCCGGGCGAGCTTCGCTCACCCGTCACCCCACGAGCGTTTCCAGGAACGCGGCAAGATTGTCTGTGACGTAATCCACATGCGGAGCGTTGCGACCCCTCAGTTCCCAGTCCTCGCGGAAGACCTCGCGCGTGCCGCCGGGCACGACGAGCACCGTGCGCATTCCCAGATCGTGCGGGACCTTCAGGTTTCGCGCCAGATCCTCGAACATCGCCGAGCTTTTCGCATCGATGTCGTAGAGCTTGATGAAGCGCTCGTAGGTCTCCGCATAGGGTTTCGGCATCAGTTCGGCTTCCTGGATCCCGAACGTGTCGGAGAAATAGTCGAAGATGCCGAGCTTGGTGGCCACCGCGCGCGCATGCTGCCTGGTGCCGTTGGTCATGATGAACTTGCGCCCCGGCAACCGCCCGATGGCCTCTCCGAGCCTGAGATCGGGCTTCAGCGCCTCATGGTCGATGTCGTGCACGAATTCCAGGAAATCATCCGGCTCGATGGCATATTCCATCATCAACCCGCGCAGGGTCGTCCCGTAGCGCCGGTAGTAGTCCTTCTGGATCCGCTGCGCGTCCTCGCGGCTCATGCCGGTCAGCCGGATCACATATTCGACGATCTTGTCATCGATCTGTGCGAACAGGTTTGTCTGCGCGGGGTAAAGCGTGTTGTCGAGGTCGAAGACCCAGTCGGAGACCGAGCTGAACGCGTTCATGGACATGGAGGGAAGCTCGTGAGCTTTGGCAGCCAGGGGGGGCGGCGGCTTGGGATGTCGTGTCAGACAACCGTCGGCTTTCGAATAGGCGCGCGCGTGCGGAGCGTCAATCGGGGGAAGCGCGTGTCCACGCCGCCGGTAGTCCGGCGGATGACCGTGGCGTACGCGCAAAACCACCCGAGAGCAACGGGCATCTGCCCTATCGGGTGATGAGCGTGCCCGCGCCGCCTTCGGTGAAGAGCTCCAGCAGCACCGCGTGCGGGATCTTGCCGTTGAGGATGACGACGCCCTCCACGCCGCGGTCGAGCGCGGCGATACAGGTTTCGACCTTCGGAATCATGCCGCCAGAAATCGTGCCGTCGACGATCAGGGCGCGTGCCTCGGCAATGGTGAGCCGCTTGATAAGCTTGCCGTTCTTGTCCAGCACACCCGAGACGTCTGTCAGGAACATCAGACGGGATGCGTTCAGCGCGCCGGCGATGGCGCCTGCGAAGGTATCAGCATTGACGTTGTAGGTCTCGCCATCCACCCCCGGCGCGACGGGGGCAACCACGGGGATCAGGTCTTCCTTCAGAACCAGCTTCAGCACGGTCGGATCGACGGTCTTCGGCTCACCGACGAAACCGAGGTCGACGATCTTCTCGATGTTGCTGTCGGGGTCGACGACGGTACGCGTCAGCCTGTCCACAATCACCATGCGGCCATCCTTGCCGCAAAGGCCGACAGCGCGTCCGCCTTCATGATTGATGGTGTTGACGATGTCCTTGTTGATGCCGCCGGCCAGCACCATTTCCACGATCTCGACCGTCGCCTTGTCGGTGACGCGAAGCCCGCCGCGGAACTCGCTCTTGATGCCGAGCCGTTCCAGCATGGCGCCGATCTGCGGGCCGCCGCCATGCACCACAACCGGTTGGACACCGGACTGGCGCAGCAGCGTGATATCGCGCGCGAAGGCGCGCGAAAGCTCCGGGTCGCCCATGGCGTGCCCGCCATATTTCACCACGATCGTCCGGTTGTCGTAGCGCTGCATGTAGGGCAGGGCTTCGGAGATGATGGTGGCGCGCGTCTGCGCGGGCGTCGAATGATTGTTCGTGGCGCTGCTGTTTTCGTCCGTCATGTCCGATCCTGTGCCCGGTCAGGAGAGCGTCTATAGACCAATTCGCTCCCAAGGGTAACCGCAATTGCCGATGGAAATTCTCTCCGGCCGGGCGATCTTGTCCCGATCTGTAAGCGCACTATGCGATGGAGGGGAGCCGAAAACCGCCGATTTCGGCTATGGTCGCGCGCACTTCATCGAGCCCCGTGCCTTTTTCGCTTGAGGTGGCGATGATCTGCGGGAAGGCGGCCGGTCTCCGGCCGATCGCCTCGATCGTCTGGCTGACGAGTTTTTCGAGTGCTGGCGGTTTCACCTTGTCGGCCTTGGTCAGCACGATCTGGTAGGTCACGGCGGCCGTATCGAGCGCCTTCAACGCGGCAAGGTCATTGCCCTTCAGCCCATGGCGCGCATCGACCAGAACGAAGACCCGACGCAGATTCGGGCGCCCGCGCAGATAGTCGAAGATAAGGTTTGTCCAGGCGTCGACCGTCTTCTTCGGTGCCTCGGCATATCCGTAGCCAGGCATGTCGACGATGGTGATCGGCTCCGCCCCGCCGAAGTCGGCGGTGGAAAAGAAGTTGAGAAGCTGGGTGCGTCCGGGGGTGTTTGAGGTGCGCGCCAGTCCGTTACGGCCGGTCACCGCATTGATCAGGCTCGACTTGCCCACGTTGGAGCGGCCCGCGAAGGCGACTTCAACGCCCGCCGGTGGGACAAGCTGATCGTAACGCGCGACCGAGGTCACGAACTCCCACGGCCGGGCAAACAGAAGCCGGCCGGCTTCGAGAGCTGCGGCGCGCGCTTCGCTATCGTTTGGGTTCTGGTCCATGGATCTCTTCTAGGACAACTCGTTTTCCGGGGGAACCACCGAAAGGGTGGCGGACAGGTCGTATTAGTCGGGCAACGCATGGGATCGACTGGTCCCGCGCGCGCCAGGCCGAGAAATCGCGGCGCGTTCGAGAGCGTCAATATCCGCGCCGCGAATGAGGTCGAGATGGCGGCTGACCTGTTCCGCCGGCCAATCCCACCAGGCGATGGCCAGCAGCCGGTCGATGGTCTTGCTGTCGAACCGGCTGCGGATGACGCGCGCCGGGTTGCCCACCGCGATGGCATAGGGCGGGATATCGCCGGCCACGACGGCACAAGTCCCGATGATAGCGCCGTCGCCGATGGATATGCCCGGCATGATCGTCGCTTCCCGCCCGATCCAGACATCGTTGCCGACGGTCGTATCGCCGCGCAGGCCAGCGTCTATGGTGGCAAAGTCGAAGCCTTTGTCCCATCCCTGACCGAATATGTTGAAGGGATAGGCGGACAGCCCCGTCATCGCGTGATTGGCGCCGTTCATGATGAATTGCGCGCGCGTGGCGATTGCTGTGAACCGGCCGATGATCAGCCGGTCGCCGAGAAAATCGAAATGGTAGCGAACGCAGCGGTCTTCGAACCCGGCCGCGCCATCGTCGTCGTGATAGTAGGTGTAATCGCCAACGAGAATGTTCGGCCGGGTAATGGCGTTTTTCAGGAAGACCGTGTGGGGTTCGCCGTTGAACGGGTAGAGGCAGTCCGGATCTGGACCATGCATGGTGTCGTCCTCATGCTGGAGAGAAGACGCCGGCTCGCGTGCGATCGATCGCATTGGCCGACAACTTGTTCCGCGTGATCCGCTCCATGGGCATGATGATGCCGGAATGCGGATCGCCTCTACCTGATCATGTTCGCGAACTCCTCTGGGATCGTCGGGTCGGCTGCGGCGTGGTGCGCCGTCAGCTCTTTTCCGGCGCTTTCTTGTCGCGCTTGAACATGCCCGCGATGTTGCCGAACAGCTCCACCTTCACGCCCTGCCGCCGCATGATGACATACTGCTGCAGGATCGACAGCGAGTTGTTCCAGGCCCAGTAGATGACGAGGCCGGCGGGGAACGAACCCAGCATAAAGGTGAACAGAACCGGCATCCAGTTGAAGATCATCTGTTGCGCGGGCTCGGCCGGCGTCGGGTTCATCTTCATCTGGAAGAACATCGTGATGCCCATGATGATGGGCCAGATGCCGATCATCAGGAAGTGCGGGGCATCCCAGGGCAGGTAGCCGAACAGGGTGAACACCGATGTCGGGTCGGGGGCCGAGAGATCCTGGATCCAGCCGAAGAACGGAGCGTGCCGCATCTCGATGGTGATGTAGAGCACCTTGTAGAGCGAGAAGAAGACGGGGATCTGCACCACCACCGGTATGCAGCCGGCAAGCGGGTTGATCTTCTCGCTCTTGTACAGCTCCATCATCGCCTTCTGCTGCTGCGCCTTGTCGTCGGCGTAGCGCTCGCGGATCTCCTTCATCTGCGGCTGCACCTTCTTCATGCGGCTCATGGAGACGTAGGACTTGTTGGCGAGCGGGAAGAAGATGAGCTTGACGACGACGGTCGCCAGTAGGATCGCGATGCCGAAGTTGCCGACCAGCTTGTAGAAGAAGTCGATCATGTGAAACATCGGCTTGGTGATGAAATAGAACCATCCCCAGTCGATCATCAGGTCGAAATTGTGCAGGCCGTACTGCTCGTCATACCTGTTGACGATCCCGACTTCCTTGGCACCGGCGAAAAGCCGTGCCTTCGCCTCGGATGTGCCGCCAGCGGGAACGGTGATCGCATCGCCCAGAAAGTCGGCCTGGTAGCCGTCGACACCGGGAATATAGGAAAAACGCGGCTGGAATTCGCCGTCCACGCTCTCCGGCAACAGCGCCGCGGCCCAGTATTTGTCGGTGATGCCGAGCCAGCCGTCCTTGATCTTGCCGCCGCGGACCGCCTTCTCCTCCTTGAGGTCCTTGTATTTGACCTCCTTCAGGCCTTCGTCGCCAAAGACGCCGATCATGCCTTCGTGCAGGATGTAGAAGTTTGCCGTGTGCGGCGTGCCGTGCCGGGAGATGAGGCCGTAGGGATACAGTTTCACAGCCTCGCCCGTGGTGTTCTCCACGGACTGGGTGACGGTGAACATGTAATCCTTGTCGACGTCGATCGTGCGATGGAAGACCAGGCCCTGACCGTTGTCCCAGCTCAGCTTCAGCGGATTGGTTTCGGTCAGCGGGCCGGAACTCGTCTGGGTCCAAAGGGTCTGGGAATCGGGAAGCGCGACATTGGCTGCCGGATCGGCGGCCCAGTCGAATTCGGCGTAGTAGGGGGTCTGGCTGCCGGACGGCGAGAACAGCGTGATGGTCGGGCTGTTGTCGTCCACCGTCTCGCGGTACTTCACCAGATGAATGTCGTCGATGCGCGCGCCGCGCAGATTGATGGAGCCGGAGAGGCTCTCGGTCTTGATTTCGACGCGCGGCGACGCGGCGAGCGCCTGTTCGCGGCTCATCGCGGCGTCCGGCTGTGCTGTCGCACCGGCACCGGGCGCCGGAGCGATGCCCTGGGCGACGCCTGGCGCGGGCTTGGAGGAAGTCGGCACCGCGCTTTCGCCTGCGTCCGCCTGCGTGGTAGCGGCGTCCTGCTGGGCAATTTCCTGCTGCTTGCGCTGTTCCTCGATCCGGGGCTGGACGATCAGGAATTGCCAGCCAAGGAGGATCGCCAACGAGAGCACGATCGCGATGATGTAGTTCTTGTTCTCGAACATGCCTCTGGTCTCACCGTTACTCTGATTTCGCCCTTGGCGCGGTGGTTGGCTCGCCGCTGCGTCCGGGCGCGCGGCGATCCGGTTGCGGACCGTCCTGTCCGTCAGCGGGAGTTCTGGCGTCCTTATGCACGCGGGCAAAGCCTGCGGCCAAATCCTTTTTCAAATCGGAAAAGGAAATATCGAGTGCCGCGCGCCGACCGATGAGGACATAATCGCAAGCGGGCCTGGCTGCAAACGGCGCGACGTCGCGGATGGCCGCTCTCAGACGTCGCTTGATGCGATTGCGTTCCACGGCATTACCCGTCTTCTTTGTGACGGTGTAGCCGATCCGCGGCAAGTGGCCGCTGTCGCGGTCGCAGAGTGCTTGCAGCACGAAAGCGCGCCGAGGTGCCCGCACGCCCTTGGCGACTGCGAGAAACTCGGAGCGCTTCTTCAGCACAGGCATAGAAAACGGCGGTGCGATCATCAGCTATCCGCCATGCTCAAGCCTCAGGCGGAAAGCCGCTGACGGCCCTTGGCGCGACGGCGATTGATAACCTGACGGCCATTCTTCGTGGCCATGCGGGAGCGAAAACCGTGGCGGCGCTTGCGGACAAGACGGCTCGGCTGATACGTGCGCTTCATTGTTTCCCACCGCGCCGGACGCGGCCCTTGACTTAAAACTGACTAGACGATCGGTGTTCGGCTGAGGATGCGCCCGGCGCGCTCCGTCAAGCGCACGTTCCAATCGGACAGGGGCACGTAGCGTACAATACCGCAGCCGGAAAGAACCGGTCGGGCGACAGGTCCTGATGGAGCGCGCTTATACGGGCGGCGGCCGGCTAAGTCAACGCAAACGGATGCCGAACATTTCCGATTGTCGCGTGCGTCTTCGAACCCGATGGTCGGACGAGGCGAAATGGTGTGATCGAGAGCGTCTCCGTCGCGGCGTTCGCCGAACCTCCACACCGCTCCCTGTTGGCTCACAAGCGCTTGATGTTCTTCAAATGCGTAATCAATTCCGGGTGAAGACATCCGATTGAACGCGCGCACGACACCTATGATCTCTAGATAGGGGAGGTCGTGCGACAGAACGAAGCTGTTTCCCGCGCCTGTTTTCCGGTTCTTCGTTGACCCACAATGCTGCGGTGGAGAGACGGCAGCCGTGGCTTGCGGCGGATGGCGGATGAACATTTTCAGGCCAGCATGCGGAAAAAGGGAGGCCCGATGCCGAGACGAGACCAGGCGGAGCCGGCCGCGCAGGGCCCATCTCCAGGCTGTGTGAAACCGTCCACATGGAAGCGCTGGCTCCCGCTTGCGGTTCTTCTCGCGCTGATGGTGCTCGGGTTCGCGCTCGGTTGGCACAAGTATCTTTCCCTTTCCGAACTCATCCGCAATCACGCCGCCCTCGCGGCCATGGTGGAGCAGCACCGGATTGCGGCTCTCGGCCTTTTCTGCGCTGTTTATGTTGCCGCCGTCGCCTTGTCGTTTCCCGGAGCCTCTCTGCTCACGATGGTGGGCGGACTTCTCTTCGGTGCTCTCGCGGCCGGGGCGATCACGGCATTCGCGGCCACGATCGGCGCCGTGATCATCTTCCTTGCCGCACGTACTTCGCTTGGTCATGCGTTGAAGGAGCGCGCCGGTTCGATGGCGGCGCGTCTGGCGAAGGGCCTGCGTGAAGATGCGTTCAACTATCTCCTCTTCCTGCGTCTGACGCCGATCTTTCCGTTCTGGCTGGTCAATGTGGCGCCTGCGCTCGTCAACGTGCCGCTTCGCACCTATACGCTGGCAACCTTCATCGGGATCCTTCCGGGAACCTACGCCTATGCCTTTCTCGGCTCCGGGCTCGAAAGTCTGATTGCCGCACAGGAACGTGCCGATCCCGGATGCGCGGCAAGAGGGTCCTGCTCGATAGATCCCTCCGCCCTTGTCACCCGGCAGATGATCATCGCCTTTGTCGCGCTCGGCATCGTCGCTCTCATTCCGGTTGTCACCAAGAAGTGGCGCCGCTGGCGCGCGGGAGACGGCACATGACGTCGCGGCTTCTCACCCCCGATATCTGTATCATCGGCGCAGGGTCCGGCGGCCTCAGCGTGGCGGCTGCCGCCGCCGCTTTCGGTGTCGAGGTCGTGTTGATCGAGAAAGGGCGCATGGGAGGCGATTGCCTCAATTATGGCTGCGTGCCGTCCAAATCCCTCATTGCCGTCGCCGCCCTCGCACATGATGCCCGGTCGGGGCGGGCGCTCGGTTTGAATGCGGGCGAGCCCGTGCTCGATTACGGCCTGACCCATGCTCACATCCACGATGTCATCGCCACGATCGCACCTCATGATTCGGTCGAGCGATTCGAAGCGCTGGGCGTGACCGTGCTCCAGGACCACGCCCGTTTCGTGGACGAGCGGACGGTCGAGGCCGGCGAAGTCCGCGTTCGCGCCCGCCGCTTCGTCATCGCGACAGGTTCATCCCCGGCCGTTCCTCCGATCCCGGGCCTCGATACGGTCGGCTCTCTGACCAACGAAACCATCTTCGATCTGAAGACGCGCCCCGATCATCTGATCATCATCGGGGGCGGCCCGATTGGTATCGAACTGGCACAAGCCTATCGCCGCCTCGGCGCGCAGGTGAGCGTGGTGGAGGCTGCAACGGTTCTCGCGCGCGAGGATCGGGAAGCCGCCGCTGTCGTGCGTGCTGCTTTGCGGGACGAAGGTGTCGCCCTGCACGAAGCGACGAAGGTCGTGCGGGTGGAGACGGATGAAGCCGGTATCGCGGTTATCGTCGAAGCGCAGGAAGGCGAAGGCAGGCTTTCCGGTTCGCACCTGCTCGTCGCCGTGGGGCGGACGGCTAATACCGAAAGTCTCGGTCTCGATGTGGCAGGCATTGATCATGACAAGCGCGGCATCCAGGTCGATCAGGCCATGCGAACCTCCAATCGCCGTGTCTATGCGATCGGAGATGTGGCAGGCGGGCTGCAGTTCACCCATGCGGCGAACTATCATGCGGGGCTGGTCGTTCGAGCCATTCTATTCCGTCTGCCGATCCGCAACAGGCCCGTTCTGGTGCCGCGCGTCACCTACAGCGATCCCGAACTCGCACATGTCGGGTTGAGCGAAGCCGAAGCGCGCGAAAGCCATGGTGATTCGCTCAAGGTGCTGCGCGCGCCTTTCGCGGAAAACGACCGCGCCCGCGCCGAAGCGCGCACGGAAGGCTTCGTCAAGCTGGTCGCAGACCGGCGCGGCCGCATTCTGGGGGCCACCATCGTCGGCGACCGGGCGGGAGAACTGATCGGTCTCTGGTCGCTTGCCGTTTCCCGGCGCCTGAAGGTTTCCGCGATAGCCGGTCTGGTCCTGCCCTATCCGACGCTGTCGGAAGCGGGCAAACGCGCGGCGGTCTCGTTCTACACCGACAGTCTCGATAACCCGTGGGTCCGGCGGCTGGTTCGTTTCCTGCGCATCTTCGGATAAGGTGGTGTTATCGCTTCACAAGACGCGCTTGAAGTTTGCCATGCCCGACGCAGCCGAAACACCTCGCTCTGCCGACGACGCGGTCGCCCGTGGGCGCTCGCGTCGTGTCGGGCTTTCAGCAAAGCTGCTGATGCTCACCGTCAGTTTCGTGATGGTGAGCGAAATCCTGATCTTCGTGCCCTCAATCGCGAACTTCCGGAACAACTGGCTGGGCGACAAGCTGCGGACCGCCGGCGTCGCGGCGGCGGTCCTTGCCGAGTCCGATGTGATCTCTCCCTCCCTCCAGACACGCCTGCTTCATGCAACCGGCTCGGACGCGATCGCGCTCAACGATGGCCCGACGCGGCGGCTCATTGCCATGGGGGCCATGCCACCCATGGTGGATGATGTCGTGAACATGAGCGCGATGGACGCCTCCACGGCGATTCTGGAGGCTTTCGATACGCTGATGAACGGAGCCCATCGGACGATTCGCATCGTCGGCGAGGCCGAGATGGGTATGAGCGGCTCCATCGAGATCGTGATGTCGGAGGCGCCGTTGCGCACGGCGATGCTTGGTTTCTCCGTGAGAATCCTCGGTCTGTCGCTGGTGATTTCGATCATCACCGCCTCACTCGTCTACATCTCGTTGCGTTGGCTCTTCGTGCGGCCGCTGCAGCGTTTGTCCGCCAACATGGCGGATTTTGGCGAGATGCCTGAGGATGCGTCGCGTGTGATCTCACCCTCCGGACGCACCGACGAGATCGGCGAGGCGGAAGAGCGGCTCGCCACCATGCAGGCGACGCTGGGTCAGACACTCCATCAACAGCGACGGCTTGCCGATCTCGGTCTCGCGGTCTCAAAGATCAACCACGATCTGAGGAACCTGCTGGCGTCCGCCCAGCTTTTTCTGGAGCGGCTGGAGACGAGCTCCGATCCGCTGGCTGCCCGGCTCGCCCCCAAGATCGTCTCCACCCTCGACCGTGCCGTCGGGTATACCCGCGCCGTTCTTGCCTACGGACGCGCACAGGAAGCGCCGCCGGCCCGCCGGCTCGTGCATCTTGCGCGAATCGTCGATGACGTCGGCCAGGTGCTCGGACTCGTCGAGCACGAAACGATCGCGTGGGAAAACCAGGTCTCCGGCGAGATGGAGATCTACGCCGATCCCGAACAGATTTTCCGCGTTTTGATGAATATCTGCCGCAATTCGGTGCAGGCGCTCCAGGGCGAGGGCGACCCTGCCGTTGTCAAGCGGCTTTGGGTTGCTGCGGAGCGTGAAGAAACGGTGGTGACGATCCGCGTCGCGGATACCGGACCGGGTGTTCCGCCCGCCGCCCGCGCCAATCTTTTCCGGGCCTTCCAGTCCTCGGTTCGCCCCGGGGGCACCGGTCTGGGCCTTGCGATCGCGGCCGAACTGGTGCGCGCGCATGGCGGAGAGATCGCTCTGGAGGATGTCGGGCCCGGTGCGTGCTTCCGTATCATTCTGCCCGAACGGTCGTCCGAACTGACCAGATCGCGGTCGGTCCCAAATGGAGGGCGCAAGACGGAACCTGAAGCTCTGAACAGCTCCGACGAGAGCGCCGTGGTATTGCGGCAGGGGTGACGGGCATTGGACTGCCTGGCGGGATTTCCACAGGCAAACCCGCAAGTTGCGTGGCAAAGCAGAATTCGCGTCCTGCACTCTTGCAATCACGCTTTTTAGGCAGTAGGAGTAGCGCCCTGTTCGGGACCTCTTCGAGTGCGCCGAACAAGACAGGCGGATGTCTCTCATCCGCCAGCGGCTCGGGTGAAAAGCCCGGGATATGCGCCGGTAGCTCAGCTGGATAGAGCACCAGACTACGAATCTGGGGGTCAGGGGTTCGAATCCTCTCCGGCGCACCATTCCCTCAACAATAGCCGCCTTGTCCTTGTGAACGACGTTCGAGTCGTGTTTGGGCAGCTGCGGAGCACTTCGTTATTCGAGACGCCGGGTAGACCGATACCTTCGTTGTCGAGTGCGGCGAAGATCTGCGGGCGGGTTCTTGCCGTATGCTTGCAGGAGCGGAAGCGATGACGAAAAAAGCAATCTCCGACTATACAGCCGCCAACCGGGCGGTGTGGGAAGCCTCCGCTCCGCTTCATGAGCAGGGCGCTCAGTGGGACGCCCTTCTTGCGCAGGCCTCCACCCCCGAATTTTCCGTCCTCGACAGCCACCTCACGAATACGCTCCGTGCCCTGAACCTTGCGGGTGGAACGGCATTTCAGGTCGGTTGCAACAACGCGCGCGAGCTTTTGTCGCTGCGGGCTTTGGGGCTCGTGCCGAAACTGGGGATCGACCAGTCTGCGGCCTTCCTTTCGCAGGCGGTAAGGCTGGCGTCCGCCTGCGATGCCGAGGTGAACCTGGTCGAAGCCGACGTTTATGACCTTCCGCCGGGGCTCGGTACATTCGATCTGGGCCTGATCACGATCGGCGTTTTGAACTGGATGCCGGACTTGCCCGCGTTTTTCCGGATCGTGGCGGATCTGCTGGCCGATGGGGGAAGGCTGGTCATTTACGAGACGCACCCCATCCTGGAGATCTTCGACCCCGCCGGCGCCACGCCGCATGAACCGGCCTTCAGCTATTTCGATAGCAGCCCCCAGAAGATCGAAGAGATCATCACGTATGACGGGCAGGATCACGGCAAGGGTGAAACCGGCTACTGGTTTTTGCACACCATGGGAGACATCGTGACGGCCTGCGCGAAAGCGGGACTGCGGATCGCGGAGCTGACGGAATATCCGCACAGCAACCGGGAGCCGCAATATGACCTCTACCAGGGTCGGGCAGCGCAGATCCCCATGTGCTACTGCCTGGTTGCGGCCAAAACGGCCTGACTGAAAAGCCGTCGAGCGTCGCGGCGGCGAAACCGCGGAACGAAACGTCATGCGTGTCGCGTCAGCTCTCCACCGTGAGCTGGACGCGTTCCGCCGCAAAGCGCGTGCGGGCAACCTGGATCGGCTTGCCGTCGCTGTCCACGTTCAGCACTGCCGTGACGAGTACCGGGGCATCCGCCGGGATCTGCAGCAATCGTGCTTCGTCCGGCTCCGCGATTCGGGCCGAAATGTCCGTGCGGGCGCGGGAATAATCCGTCACGCCATGGGCGGCGAGCGCCTTCGTCACTGAACCGGTCTCGGCATAGTGAAGCACGAGATCGGGAAAGCGGGCGGCTGGAAACCAGGCGGTTGAAACCGAAACCGGGATGCTGTCGGCCACATGCAGCGTCTCGATCCTGTGCACGGTGGCGCCTGCGGGCAATTGCAGCTTGTCGGTCAGCCAGGGAGCTGCCGTCTCGCGAAACGAGGCGATCAGTCGGCCTCCCGGCTCGCGGGCCTGATGGGAAATGATCTCCGAAAATCGTGTGCGCGAACCGATCGGATAGCTGATCGGGGCGCTTTCCACGAACGTTCCGCGGCCCTGGCGCGACGATACCAGCCCCTCGTTGGCCAGTTCGCTCACTGCCCGGCGAATGGTATGCCGGTTGACGCCGAAGCGCTGGGCAAGCTCCGCTTCCGCAGGCAGTTTCGCGCCCTGTCCCCAGACACCCGCCCGAATATCTCCCTTCAGCCGCTCGGCAATCTGCCGCCACAGCGCCACGCCGCCGCTGCGTTCCATCGAAATGGCGCTCGTGCCGTCATCCGTCAGCGTCATGGCCAAATCCTCTCCTGACCGCCAGCATCTGCGTGCCGCTGGTACCCGTCCCATAGCCCGCACAACGCTTTCTGTCATCGCTGCGTCATCGAATATCGATAGGACTTGTGTTGAAAGATATGCTTGTATAGATGATTATACAAGTTGGCGCTGAAGAGTGCCGGGGATCGGATTGAATTGCCGCGCATGCGGCTGGTCCGCGTCCCTCGCCAACGGCGGAGTCCATGTCCCGGTGCGCGACGAAACGGGGGTGCGGTTCCAAGCCGTACTTCGCCCGGATGCGGCCAGACAGCGCGGCCAGACAGCGTGGCCAGACGGCAGGAGGTTTTCGATGATGCGACAGGAGGCGATGGGGGTTCTTGCCCGCGCCAATCTTGAGGAATTGCGGGGCGCGCTCGGTGCCTGGCCGGAGCCGCCGGATGCGGAATCGCTGCGCGGTCCCGAGGCTGGCCTCATCATGCTGCGTGGACGTGCCGGCGGTGGTGGGGCGCCGTTCAATCTCGGCGAGGCGACCGTCGCGCGCGCGACCGTTCGTCTTTCCTCCGGCGAGGTCGGGTTTTCCTGCGTCCTTGGTCGGGATCTGGAAAAGGCGCGCCTCGCCGCCCTCTTCGATGCCCTTTGGCAGCGTGAGGCGGAGGTCGTCGACATGCATCTCCTGACGCTTGTGCGGGAACGCCTCGCCGGCCAGATCGAACGCACGGCGGAGGAGACCGCCGCCACCCGCGTCAACTTCTTCACCATGATACGCGGAGAGGACGAATGACCGGCGCAACCCAGGCCGATACCTATTCCGGCGGTTTTCGCCAGCCGGTGTTTGATGCGCAGGGCGTGTTCCGCGTGGCGCTCGACGCCCTCGCCCGTCCGGGCAGGATCATGCCGCTTGCGGCCCGCACGAAACCGCCCCGGCCGATGCCACCACTCCTCGCGGATATCCTCAGCGCGCTGGCCGATCAGGATACCTCTGTCTTTCTCTGCCCCGCGCTTCTCGCCAAGGCACCGTCCGCTGCCGGCTGGGTGCGCTTCCAGACAGGAGCTGCGAACGTGAAGAACCCGGCGGAGGCCGATTTCGTGGTCGCAAGCCATCCGGAAAACCTGCCGCCGCTCTCGCAACTGAGCCCGGGCACACCGGACTATCCTGACCGGTCCGCGACGGTGCTCGTCGCCGTGCCGGGCTTTGACGGCGGGCTGCCGGTCACCCTGTCCGGCCCTGGCATCAAGGACAAGATCGCCTTTTCTCCGGACGGCATGTCACGCGGGCTCTGGCAGCAACTCGTCGCCAATCATGCGCTCTATCCGCGTGGGATCGATGTGATCTTCGTCGCAGGCGAAGCGGTCGTCGGGCTGCCGCGTTCCACGCGGATCGAGATAGGGGAGGTGTAGTCCATGTATGTCGCCGTCAAGGGTGGCGAGCGCGCCATTCGCAACGCTCACCGTTTGCTCGCCGACAAGCGCCGCGGGCCCCGCAACCTCCCCGACATCACGCTCGAACAGATCGCATCCCAGCTCGCGCTCTCGGTCGATCGGATCATGGCGGAAGGTTCGCTCTATGACCGTGATCTGGCGGCGCTTGCGATGAAGCAGGCGCGGGGTGATCTTATCGAGGCAATCTTCCTGGTTCGCGCCTACCGCACCACCGCGCCGCGCTTCGGTTTCTCCGAGCCCATCGACACATCGAAAATGAGCATCGAGCGCCGCGTCTCCGCCACCTTCAAGGATCTGCCGGGCGGCCAGCTGCTGGGCTCGACCTTCGACTATACACACCGTCTTCTCGACCCGACGCTGCAAGGCGCCGAGATAGAGCAAGCCGCGCGCGCCGACGTGACGGACGAGGATCGGCCCATGCCGCGCGTCACCGATCTGTTGGCGCATGAGGAGCTGATCGAGGGCGACGGCGAGGCGGAAGAAGGAGCGGAGGTCGGCGATCTCACCCGCGAGCCGCTGTCGTTTCCCGCCGAGCGCGACCTGCGCCTCCAGACGCTGGCACGCGGGGACGAAGGTTTCCTGCTGGGCCTGGGCTATTCCACCCAGCGCGGCTATTCGCGCACTCATCCCTTCGTCGGCGAGATACGCGTCGGCATGGTCGAGGTGGAAATCGAGATCCCCGAACTCGGTTTCACCGTCTCCATCGGCGAGATCCAGGTGACCGAGTGCCAGATGGTCACCCAGTTCCAGGGCTCGGCCAAGGCGCCGCCGCAGTTCACCCGCGGCTATGGCCTGGTCTTCGGGCAGGGCGAGCGCAAGGCCATGGCCATGTCGCTGGTCGACCGGGCGCTCAGGGCGCGCGAATTCGGCGAGGACGTGGTGGCGCCCGCCCAGGACGAGGAATTCGTGCTGTCGCATTCCGACAACGTGCAGTCCACCGGCTTCGTCGAGCACCTGAAGCTGCCGCACTACGTCGATTTCCAGGCGGAACTGGACCTCGTGCGCCGTATGCGCCGCGAATACGAGGACCGCACGGCGGACGAAGGCAAGGAGGCCGCGGAATGAACGAGACAGCCGCAATCGACGCGAAAGACGCTGCCCCCGTCTACAACTTCGCCTATCTCGACGAGCAGACGAAGCGGATGATCCGTCGCGCGCTTCTGAAGGCCGTCGCGATCCCCGGCTATCAGGTGCCCTTCGCCAGCCGCGAGATGCCCATGCCTTACGGCTGGGGGACGGGCGGCGTTCAGGTCACGGCCTCCGTGCTGGGGCCCGACGACGTTCTCAAGGTCATCGACCAGGGCGCCGATGACACCACCAACGCCGTCGCCATCCGCGGCTTTTTCGAGAAGACGGCCCGCGTCGCCACCACGACGGTGACCGAGGAAGCGACGGTCATCCAGACCCGCCACCGCATTCCCGAAACCCGGCTTGGCGCCAACCAGATCCTCGTCTATCAGGTGCCGATCCCGGAGCCGCTGCGCTATCTTGAGCCGCGCGAGGTGGAAACCCGCAAGATGCACGGGCTTGCCGAATACGGCCTCATGCACGTCAAGCTCTACGAGGACATCGCGAAACACGGCCACATCGCCGCGACCTACGCCTATCCGGTGAACGTCAACGGTCGCTACGTGATGGACCCGTCCCCGATCCCCAAGTTCGACAACCCGAAGATGGACGATTGCGAGGCGTTGCAGCTGTTCGGCGCGGGCCGCGAAAAGCGCATCTATGCCATCCCGCCGCACACCTCCGTCGTCAGCCTCGATTTCGAGGATCATCCCTTCAAGGTGCAGGAGTTTTCCGAGCCCTGCGCGCTGTGCGGCTCGCGCGGCGTCTATCTCGACGAGGTCATTCTGGATGACCGGGGCGGGCGGATGTTCGTCTGCTCCGACACTGATTACTGCGAGCGCCACAGGCCTGAAGACGGTACCGCCCCCGTCGCTGTCTGGGAGGAAGAACGATGAACGAGCATGTCGAAACCCCGCCCGTGGCGATCGAAGACCTGCCGCTGCTGCGCGCCTCCGGTCTCACCCGTTTCTACGGCGACCGGATCGGCTGCCGCGATATCTCGCTGTCGCTCTGGCCCGGCGAAGTTCTGGCGATCGTCGGCGAGAGCGGATCGGGTAAGACGACGCTCCTGAACTGTCTCGCCTCGCGCCTTGTGCCCACCGCCGGCTGCGTCGAATACCGCATGCGCGACGGCACGGTGCGCGATCTCTTCCGCATGTCGGAAGCCGAGCGCCGGGTGCTGATGCGCACCGACTGGGGGTTCGTCCATCAAAACCCGATCGACGGCTTGCGCATGTCGGTCTCCGCCGGCGCCAATGTCGGCGAGCGACTGATGGCGGTCGGTGCCCGTCACTATGGCAAGATCCGGGGTGAGGCGGAGCACTGGCTGGAGCGCGTCGAGATCGCAACCGATCGCATCGACGACGATCCGCGCGCCTTTTCCGGCGGCATGCGCCAGCGCCTGCAGATCGCGCGAAATCTGGTCACGAACCCGCGCCTCGTCTTCATGGACGAGCCGACCGGCGGGCTTGACGTTTCGGTGCAGGCCCGCCTGCTCGATCTCATCCGCCAGCTCGTCGCCGATCTCGGTCTCGCGGTGGTTCTCGTCACCCACGATCTTGCCGTCGCCCGGCTTCTCTCCCATCGCATGATGGTGATGAAGGGCGGCGTGATCATCGAGCAGGGCCTCACAGACCGCATTCTGGATGATCCGCGCGAGCCCTATACGCAGCTTCTCGTCTCCTCCATCCTGCAGGTGTAGCCCATGCCCTCCCGTCTCATTCTCACCGATGTCGGCAAGAGTTTCGTCATGCACCTGCGCGGCGGGGTGACGATCCCGGTCATCTCCGGCGTTTCCTTTTCCATCGACGCGGGCGAATGCGTCGTGCTCGGCGGCCCGTCCGGCATCGGCAAGAGCTCGATCCTGAAGATGATCTACGGCAACTACGGCGTTGAGGCCGGCCAGATCATCTGCGCCTGCGAGAGCGGCAAGCTCATCGACATCGCCTCGGCCGATGCCCGCACCATCCACGCGCTGCGCCGCCGCACGCTCGGCTATGTCAGCCAGTTCCTGCGCGTCGTCCCGCGCGTCTCCGCGCTCGACGTGGTGGCCGAGCCGCTGGCCGCGCAAGGCGCAAGCCACGAGGAGGCACGCCGTCGCGCGGCCGAACTGCTCGCGCGCCTCAACCTGCCTGAAGCGCTGTGGGACCTGCCGCCCGCCACTTTTTCCGGCGGCGAACAGCAACGCGTGAACATCGCTCGCGGCTTCATCACCGATCACGCCATCCTGCTGCTCGATGAGCCCACCGCCTCGCTTGACGCGCAGAACCGTGCCGTGGTCATCGATCTCATCGCGGAAAAAAAGAAGGCCGGCGTCGCCATGCTCGGCATCTTCCATGACAAGGATGTGCGCGAGGTCGTGGCCGATCGCGTCATCGACGTCGCGACCTTCTCAAGACGGAGCAACGCGGCATGACGAAGCTGTCCGAAACCCCGAGCGTCCACGAAAGCGCTGAGGTCGTCGCCTCCACGCTCGGGCGTTACACCGCCGTGGGCGAGCGCTGCCAGGTCAGCGAAAGCACGCTCGGCGACTATTCCTATCTCGTGCGGGACTGCGAGATCTGGGCCTCCGACATCGGCAAGTTCTCCAATATCGCCAGCCACGTGCGCCTGAACGCTACCAACCATCCGATGGAGCGCGCGACGCTCCATCACTTCACCTATCGTGCCGGCGACTATTTCGACGACGCGGAGCACGAGGCCGATGTTTTCGCCCGGCGTCGCGCCAACCGGGTGCGGATCGGGCATGATACCTGGATCGGGCACGGCGTGACCGTGCTGGCCGGTGTTACGGTCGGCAACGGTGCCGTGATCGCCGCCGGTGCCGTGGTGAACCGGGACGTGGCGCCCTACACCATCGTCGGCGGGGTGCCGGGCAAGCCGATCCGCCGCCGTTTCCCTCAGGAGATCGCCGATCGGCTCGAAGCGCTGGCGTGGTGGGACTGGTCGCACGAGAGCCTGCGGCTTGCCCTCGACGACTTCCGGTATCTCCCGATAGAGGCATTCCTCGATCGTTATGAGGCCAATCCGCCTGTAGATTGACGTAGTGGAGGTACTGGGCGATTTGTCGTGTTGCTGAAGTTCATCAACAAGTCGTTGGAAGTTAAATCGGAATCGGTGCACGTGATTATTTTACGGCATCGTTTTCAACAGTCACTCAACCGTCACAAAAGCGAGACATGGCTGAAACAGATTGGCGCTAACCACAGTGGGCAAAACACGGGATGCTCACATGGTTGCCGTATCGATTGACGGACTGACGAAAACCTTCGGCCGCAAGCGCGCTCTCAATGGCGTCAGCCTTGAAATACCCGCGGGAGAAATGGTGGCGCTCATCGGTGCGTCCGGCTCCGGCAAATCCACTCTCATCCGTCATATCGCGGGACTTGAACGCGGGGATGCCGGGTGCATCGCCATTCATGGTCGCGAGATCCAGTCCGCCGGCCGGCTTTCCGGCGAAGCGCGCGACATGCGCCGCTCGATAGGCGTCATTTTCCAGCAGTTCAATCTTGTCGACCGCCTGCCTGTCATCACCAACGTCCTGGTCGGCTTTCTCGGCCAGATCAACCGCCTGCGCGGCACGCTGGGCTTCTTCTCCCGTAATGAAAAACACATCGCGATGCGCGCCCTTCACCGCGTCGGCATCTGCGAACAGGCCCGCCAGCGCGCGTCCACGCTTTCCGGCGGTCAGCAGCAGCGCGCCGCGATTGCCCGTGCGCTCGTTCAGGGCGCCCGCCTGATGCTCGCCGACGAGCCGATTGCCTCCCTCGATCCGGCGTCTGCCCGCCGCGTCATGGAAATTCTGGCCGGTATCAACAAGGAAGACGGCATGACCGTCGTCGTTTCCCTGCACCAGGTCGAATATGCGCGTCGCTACTGCCCGCGCACCATCGCCATGAAGGACGGAGCCGTCGTCTATGACGGTCCCTCCGTGGCGCTCGATACGGCCTTCTTGAAGGAACTCTACGGCGAAGCTTCCGATGAGCTGATCCTGCCGGATGCCCCGGTCTCCGATCAGCCGCGCGAGCGTCCCGTCGTAGCAATCGGCTCCGGCGCACCGGCGCTGGCAACTGCCTGACCGGAAACGTCGGGTCCATTCGTCCACATGCCCAAACCGTCCAGATGGAGGACAGCATGAACGCGTTTTTCAAGGGTGCCGCCGCGGCCGCACTCGCCCTTTCGCTCGGTACAGCGGCTCACGCCGCGGAGACGACCGAAATCAATTTCGGCATCATCTCCACCGAGTCGCAGCAGAACCTGCGCCCGCAGTGGGATCCGTTCCTTGAGGCGATGGAGAAGGCGACGGGCCTGAAGGTCAATGCCTTCTTCGCCTCCGATTATGCCGGCGTCATCGAAGGCATGCGCTTCGGCAAGGTCGATGCCGCCTGGTTCGGCAACAAGTCCGCGATGGAAGCCGTCGACCGCTCGGATGGCGAGGTTTTCGCCCAGACCGTCGATGTCGACGGGAACCCGGGTTACTGGTCGCTGCTGCTGGCCCACAAGGACAGCCCGATCAACTCGCTCGACGACGTGCTGAAGTGCGACAAGTCGCTGAACTTCGGCATCGGTGATCCGAACTCCACCTCGGGCTTCCTGGTCCCCACCACCTTCATCTTCGCCAAGAACGGCGTTGATCCGAAGACCTGCTTCAAGACAGTGCGCAACGCCAACCACGAGACCAATGCGCTCGCGGTTGCCAATGGCCAGGTCGATGTCGCGGCCAACAACACCGAGAACCTGGCGCGCATCGAAAAGACCAACCCGAAGGCCTTCGCCAACATCAAGGTTATCTGGAAATCGCCGCTGATTCCGGCCGACCCGATCGTGTGGAACAAGAAGCTCGACCAGGCGACCAAGGACAAGCTCTACACGTTCTTCATGAGCTACGGCCGCCTCGGCTCCCCGGAACAGGTCGCCATGGCCCGCAAGGTGCTGTCCGGTCTCGCCTGGGCACCGTTCAAGCCGTCCTCCGACGCCCAGCTCTACCCGATCCGGGTGATGGCCCTCACCAAGGACATGTTCAAGATCAAGGCCGACGACAAGTTCTCCGACGAGGAGAAGGCCGCCAAGCTCAAGGAGCTGGCCGTGGAAAAGGCCAAGTACGAGAAGCTGATGGAGACCATTCCGCAGGTCTGATCCTGCGAGATGATGCTTGATCCCGGCGGCGGCGCGACAAGCGCCGCCGTTCGCGCTCCGACAGTTCGAATGACCCGCTTTCCTTGCACCCGGACCTCTCATGACGATATCGAACCACGCTTCCGTGCCCGAGACGATCGCCTTGCCGCCGAAGGAATTCTCGCGCACGCTCTACGCCTATGTCGTGTGGGGTGGTCTTGCTCTCGCCCTGTTGTGGAGCTGGGCGCCGGCGGAAATGGACCGCGTCACCTATCTCTTCAGCGATTCCGGCAACATGGTCGAATACGCCTCGGGCTTTCTCACCCCGAACTTTCATGACTGGGACTACTACGTCCAGGAAATGATCCTCACGGTGCAGATCGCGCTGTGGGGCACCGTTCTTTCCATCTTCTTCGGCATTCCCTTCGCGATCCTGTCTTCCTCGAACGTCGCGCCGATCTGGATCGTCCAGCCGGTGCGCCGGCTGATGGATGCCTGCCGCGCGATCAACGAGCTGGTCTTCGCCGTGCTCTTCGTCGTCGCCGTCGGCCTCGGGCCCTTTGCCGGCGTCATGGCGCTCTTCGTTCATAATCTCGGCATCATCGCCAAGCTGTTTTCCGAGGCGGTGGAGGCGATCGACCCCTATCCGGTTGAAGGCATCCGCGCGACGGGGGCGTCCAAGCTGCAGGAGATCATCTATGGCATCATCCCGCAGGTGGCGCCGCTCTGGATCTCCTTCTCGCTCTACCGCTTCGAGACGAACGTGCGCTCCGCGACCGTTCTGGGCGTGGTCGGGGCCGGCGGCATCGGGCAGATCCTGTTCGAGTCGATCCGCGGCTTCTACTACGGCGAAACGGCGGCGATCCTGATCATCGTCGTCATCACGGTCACGGTGGTCGACCTGCTGTCGCAGCAGCTTCGCAAACTGGCGATTTGACGGGTGTGTCCCCAGTGCGATGCTGGCTAAGGAATGCCGCAGGGCTTTTTGATCCGCGAAGCCCGGTTCCCGGGGAGCGGCCTGCAAAAAGTCTCCTAAACCGGCCGGTTTCATCAAACTGCAGTATTACTGGGACAAGCAGAATGGTCTGATGGTGATGCGATTCGCGGGCCGGACAGGCCGGTGAATGCAACCCGCCCGCAGGCCGGCCCGTGTCCTTGTAATCGTCCTCGTCCGGCCGATCGTGTCATGCTTCGAAAAGATCGTCAGTCAACCATGTCCCGGATGCGTACCGCCATCTATTTCACGCCGCCGCCCGATCATCCGCTCACTCTGGCTGCCTCCCGCTGGCTGGGACGCAACGCCTATGGTGATCCGGTTGTCGACGGCCCCTTTCTGAACGGGCTCGCACCCGAGGAGTGGGTCGAGCTTACCGCCGCCCCGCGCCGCTACGGTTTTCATGCCACCTTGAAGGCGCCGTTCTCGCTGGAAACCCGCCGTTCCGTCGCAAGCCTCGACAATGCGCTTCAGTCGTGGTGCGCGGAAACCGCTCCCTTTGAACTGCCATCCATGGAAATCCGCCAGATCGGGTCGTTCTTCGCGCTGGTGCCGGCTGCGCCGAGCAAGGAATTGCAGCAATTCGCCGGCGATGTCGTTCGCGCCTTCGAGCCCTTCCGCGCGCCGCTCACCGAAGCGGAATTCGCGCGCCGCAAAGCCGCGAAGTTGACCAAGGCGCAGGTCGAGAACGTGCGCAAATGGGGATACCCTTACGTTTTCGATGATTTCCGCTTCCACATGACCCTGACCGGACCGGTTCCGAAGGAACGAAGCGCGGAGGTCGTGAAGCTGCTTGTCCGTCAATTCGCCGGATTCATCGGCAAACCTCTCGCAATCGATGCGGTGACGCTCTTCGTCGAACCCGCCGCCGGTGCGAATTTCACCATCTTCTCCCGCCACGCCCTGCGCGATCCCTGATCGTCGGGCGCCAGACACCGTCCCGCTCGTGCGCCAAGTCCCGCCAAGAGGCCCTGATGACCGAAACCGTTTTCCGAAATGCCCGTCTGGTTCTCGCCGATACCGTGATCCATGGCGATATCGTCGTGCGTGACGGGAAGATCGCGGCAATCGATACCGCCTCGCCTTCCCCGTCGGGTGAGGATATGGGAGGCGACTGGCTCATTCCCGGACTGGTCGAGCTTCATACAGATCATCTGGAAAGCCATTACATGCCGCGCCCCAAGGTGCGCTGGAACGCGCTTGCCTCCGTTCAGGCCCACGATGCGCAGGTAGCCGCCTCCGGCATCACTACGGTGCTCGATGCGCTGCGTGTCGGCATGGATGAGGATGCCCGCGTCACCTCGGCCGACATGCGGTTGCTGGCGGATGCCATCGAACATGGGCAGAAGGCGGGCCGACTGCGCGCCGATCATTTCCTGCACCTGCGCTGCGAGGTCTCCTCGCCCGACGTGATGGAGGGCTTCCGCCTGTTCGAGGGAGACGAGCGCGTGAGGATCGCCTCACTGATGGACCACACGCCCGGCCAGCGCCAGTTCGTCAGCCTGGAGGCCTACAAGATCTACTACCAGGGCAAGACCGGCATGTCGGATGCCGAATTCGCGACTTTCGCCGCCATGCGCCAGTCGCTGGCCGGCAAGTATTCCGACACCCATCGCACGCAGATCTCCGCCATCTGCCACGAACGCGGCATCGTGCTCGCCTCGCATGACGATGCGACCGACGCGCATGTGGCGGAAGCGGAAGCCCAGGGCATAGCGGTGGCCGAGTTTCCGACGACGCTGGAAGCCGCGCGCGCCTCGCACAAGGCGGGCCTCAAGGTTCTGATGGGGGCACCCAACGTGGTGCGGGGCGGTTCCCACTCGGGCAACATCTCCGCCCGCACGCTCGCCGAGGAAGGTCTGCTCGACGTGCTCTCCTCCGACTACATCCCCTTTTCGCTCATTCAGGGCGCTTTCATGCTGGCGGAAAACGTCGACGGCGTTTCCCTCAACCAGGCGATCAACATGGTCACCAAGGCGCCGGCAGAGGCCGTCGGCCTCGATGATCGCGGAGCGATCGAGGTTGGCCGCCGGGCCGATCTGGTGCGCGTGTCCACCGAGGAGGAGGTTCCTGTCGTCCGCTCGGTCTGGCGCGAAGGCGCGCGGGTGGTCTGATGGATTCGCTGAAGCAGGATCAAGAAGGGCAGGGCAGTGAGGTTGAGGCAGGGGCGGCGACTGGGTGCTTCGTCGCCGTTGTCGGGCCCAGCGGCGTCGGCAAGGACAGCCTTCTCGCCTATGCGCGCGAGAAACTCTCGGGCGATCCGCGCTTCGTCTTCGTGCGCCGGATCGTGACCCGCATCGCGGATGCGAGCCTGGAGGACCACGACAGCCTGAGCCCGGCCGAGTTCGATGATGCGCGTGCATCCGGCCGCTTCGCGCTCGCCTGGCGTGCCCATGATCTGGGCTATGCGCTTCCCGGCGACATCCGCAGGGATCTGGCGGCGGGGCGAACCGTCATCGCGAATATCTCGCGCGCCAGTATAGAGGCCGCGCGTTCGGAGTTCGCATTCTGCCGCATCGTTTCCGTCACGGCCCCGCGCGAGGTCGTGGCACGGCGGCTGACGGCGCGCGGGCGTGAGAGCGCGGCCGAAATCGAGGCCCGTCTTAACCGTGATCAGCCGTGCCCGTCCGGACGCGGCGTGATCGAGATCGACAATTCCGGTGAACTGACGGATGCTGGCGCGCGTTTGGTTGCCGCTCTTGAAGAACTGACGGCCCTGCAGCCGTAACGGGCGGGGAGTGTAGTCGGGCGAGACCGCTGCGGAAAGCGATGCGCCAGAAGAGACGCGATGGAGGAGGCGACGTGACCGAAAATCCGGGACAGCGTTTCATGTCGGCTGCCGCGCGTGAGGATTGGCCCGTGGCTGAAGCCGCGTTGCGCGATCTCCTGAAAAGCGCGCCGGACAATCCCTCCCTCCACTACAATCTCGCGCTTGTCCTGCGCCGGCAGGGCCGGGCAGAATCCGCTCTGGAAGCGGTGAGGGCCTGCCTCGTCTTGAGCGCGGCGCATCAGGGCGCCCGCTTCGAGAAGGCGGCCTGCCTCATGGATCTCGGATATTTGCGTGAAGCTGAAGCCGCCTTCACCGCCTATCTCGACACCTTTCCCGACGATCCGGGAGCCCGTGGCTGCCGCGCCCGCCTGCGTCTGCGTCTGGGCGAACCGCAAAAGGCGCTGGAGGATTGCGAGAAGGCGTTGAAGGGAAATCCCGAGCTCAGCCTCTCGCGGGCGGAAGCGCTGGGCGATCTGGGGCGGGTGGAGGAGGCGGAAGCGATCCTCTTTCCGTTCTATCGCAGCGCAAGCCGGCTTCGTCCGGCGATCTTGAAGATCATCGGCCAGGGGCCGGACGGTGGCATGCCGTTCGACACGGGCGTGTCTGGCTGAGGTCTCGCCAGAGCCCTCAACTCACCTTCGTGAACAGCTCTTTCCGCTCGATCACGTCGCCTGCGATCATGAACTCGCCATCGCCCATGTAGTGCATGGTCTTGGGATGTTCCGGCCCGTCGGCCACGTGCGCCTTGACGATCTCGAAGATGAAATAGTTGTAGTTGGGCACCATCGCATCATCGTAGAGCTTGCACTCGAACGAGGCGAAGCACTCATCGATGAGCGGCGCGGAAACCATCTGCGCGGGCTTTGCCGTCAGGCCGAATTCGGCGAACTTGTCGATCGTGGAGCCGGTACAGTTGCCGATTCTGGAAACCGTGTCGGCAAGCTCCACCGTCGGCAGGTTGATCACGCATTCGCCGGACTGGCGGATCATCTCGAAGCTGTGATTGCCGGACGAGATCATGCAGCCGACCAGCGAGGGCGCGAAAGCCAGAATGGAGTGCCAGCCAAGCGTCATGATGTTCGACTTGCCGGCATGATGAGAGGAGACCAGCACGATGGGGCCGGGCTCCAGAAAGTGTCGGGCCTGGACGACGGGGAAGTCGTGCTTCTCGGGCCTGGTCATCGGAATTCCTTTCGAACCTGCTCTCAGGCGCGGCCCAGAAACGCGCGCCTTTTGAATTGGCCCTCCCATTCCTCCCCAGGACTAGAATGATCTCCCGTCGGTTCCTCCCCGTCGCTCTCGGCACGATCGGCCGACACGTTGTCAAGGCCGACGTTTCCGCGATGCTCATCCCGAGCGCGAACATATATCATTCAAAGCGCCGCCTTACGCAAGGCGATCTGCCGCATGGGTCCGGCGCTCGTGCGCATGGCTCGCTCGGCTCCGGCTGTCGTGCCGGATATCTCGAAGCGAGCCGTATCGGCCCCAAACAGACATGAAAAGCAAAATCGTAACGGGCTTTGGAACGAAAGGGAGGTCGCAGGCACGGTGCCGCCGTGGCGCGCGCTATTGGGGCGAACTTTCGTTGCGCATGGTTGACGCCGCGTTTCCATGGCGGCGAGGTTGTGTTTCGCTTGTCACATGCCCGTCGTCGCGAGAGATTAGAGGTCGCATGACCGTTGCATGGTAGCCGGAGGTTGCCAGCGGCCGGTACGGTCTTTCGCGTCTCTTGCCCGCCAGTTCCAGGTCTCCCATGCGCCCCAACATCCTGCTGATCACGGCCGACCAGTGGCGCGGCGACTGCCTTGGCATCGCCGGGCATCCCGTGGTCCGCACGCCTCATGTCGATGCCGTCGCCGCCGAGGCGACCTGTTTCTCGCGCCACTTCGCGCAGGCCGCGCCCTGTGGCCCCTCGCGCGCCTGCCTCTACACCGGCCTCTATCAGATGACCAATAGGGTGGTCCGCAACGGCACGCCGCTCGATCACCGCCACGACAACATCGCGCTGGCGCTGCGCCGCGCGGGCTACGATCCGACATTGTTTGGCTACACCGATCAGGCGGTCGATCCACGCGTCCACCCCGGCGACGACCCGTGGCTGCGGACCTACGAGGGCATCCTGCCGGGCTTTTCCGTTCGCCTGCGGCTACCGGAGGACGCGGGGCCGTGGCTCTCCTGGCTCAAGGCGCGCGGTCACGAGGTGCCGGACGACAAGTGGGAGATGTATCTGCCAGTGTCGGGGCCAGTGGCGCGGCGCGGCGATCCGGAGGACGGCCATCCGACGAATGCCCCCGCGCGCTATGGCGAGGACGAGACCGAGACGGCCTTCCTGACCGGCGAGTTCCTGCGCTGGATGGGTGAGAAGGCCCGCGAGGACGCACCCTGGTGCGCCCACATCTCGTTCCTGCGGCCACACCCGCCCTTCGTCGTGCCGGAACCCTTCAACACGATGTACGACCCGGCCGATGGCCCCGCCTTCGCGCGTGCTGAAACGGCTGCGGCCGAACGCGCTATCCATCCGCTCGTCGATTACTGGCTCGCCATCCAGCGCAAGGCCGAGCATTACGTCATCGGCGCGGGCGATGGTCTGGTCGCGGACTGGACCGACACCGATTTTCGCCAGATCCGCGCCACCTACTGGGGAATGGTGTCGGAAGTCGACCGCCAGATCGGCCGTCTTGTCGATGGTCTCAAGGCCGCCGGGCAATGGGAGAACACGCTCTTCGTGCTGACCTCCGACCACGGCGAGATGATGGGTGACCACTGGACGCTCGGAAAGTTCGGCTTTCACGACGAGGCCTACCACGTGCCGCTGATTGTCCGCGATCCGTCGCGTCCCGAAGCACACGGTAAGTGTATCAGCACGTTTTCGCAGAACGTCGACATCTTCCCCACGATCATGGAAGCCGCGGGCCTCGCACCGCCTGCTCATCTCGATGGCACGTCGCTGGTCCCGGCCATGGAGGGACGCGGCTCGGATCGCGAGGCGGTCTTTTGGGAATACGATTTCCGCGAGGTCGCGACAGGCGACGCCCAGGCCCGTCTCGGACTGCCGATGGATGCCTGCAACATGGCGGTGGTGCGCACGGAGCGCTGGAAATACGTCCACTTCGCCGCACTGTCGCCGCTGCTCTTCGATCTTGAGAATGATCCGGGCGAACTCGTCAACCGCGCCGAAGATCCGGCCAGCGCCGCCATCCGCATCGAGATGGCTGAACGTCTTCTCGCCTGGCGGGCACAACATCTCGACCGCCGCCTGACGGGGATCGAGCTGACGCCTGCCGGGCTGGTGGAAGGACGGGACTGATTGAAACGGAACCCGGCGTCTGGAGATATCGTCTGGCGGTGAGCCTCACGTCTCCGCATCCGGTTGCCGCATCGGCGCGGCGGCTGCGAATGCTTCCAGCGCCTGCTGGTTTTCGAAGATCCGGTTGATCGTCGGGTAAGGTGTCATGTCGACGCCGAATCGGGCGTTGTTCAGCACCTGCGCGTAAAGGCAGCAATCGGCAAGCCCCGGCGTGTCACCATGGCAGAAGCGGCCCGTCTCCGCGTCCTCGGTCAGCACCTTTTCCAGCGGCGCGAAGGTTTCCGCCACCCAGTGCCGGAACCAGGCGGCCGCCGCTGCCTCGTCCGCGCCGAACTCGGTTTTCAGATGCGTCAACACCCGAAGGTTGTTGACCGGATGCACCTCGCAGGCGATCGCTAAAGCGATCGCGCGCACCCGCGCCCGGCCCATCGGATCGCGCGGCAAGAGCTGCGGCTCGGGGTGTACCTCGTCGAGATATTCCATGATCGCCAGCGATTGCGTGAGAACGGTGCCGTCATCGAGTTCGAGCGCCGGCACCAGCCCTTGCGGATTGAGCGCGAGGTAGCGCTGGCTGCGCTGCTCACCGGCCCTCAGGTGCCAAGGTTGATAGCGCGGGCTGAGCCCCTTCAGGTTCAGCGCCGCGCGTAGCCGGGTCGAGGTCGATGAGCGGAAATAGCTGTGCAGGATCATTCAGGCGTCTCCTCCCGGTGGTTTGCCCGTCGGATCTGCCTATAGCATGCCTTCGACCGTCACGCCTTGCCGGAACCGCGGCGCCAAAGTCCCGGTTCGCTCAACCAGACGGTCAGGGCCAGAACCGGAAGTGCGAAGCCGATCAGCGAGGAAAGCCACCAGCCCCCTTGCGCGAATGACCATCCTCCCGCTGCCGAGCCTGCCGCGCCCATCAGGAAGAACGAGGCCATGAAGACGCCGTTGAGCCGGCTGCGATATTCCGGATTGAGGGCGAAGATCTCGCGCTGGCCGAGCGTCAGGCTCGCGGTCGTGCCGAAATCGACCAGCACCGCAGCCACCACCAGCAGGGCAAGCGAAAGCGTGCTGCCGGTTTCCGCCAAGTGCGGTAACAGAAAGGCGATGGCCGCGACGGCGAAGGCAATCGCACTGGCCGGCCGGCTCCAGCCCCGGTCGGCGATACGTCCGGCAATCGGCGCGGCGATGGCACCGGAGACGCCCGCGAGTGCGAACAGCGCGATGGCACCCTGGCCCAGCTGGAAATCGGGTCCCGCGAGATAGAGCGGAGACGCCGTCCAGAACAGGCTGAAAGCTCCGAACAGGCAGCCCTGATATATGGCGCGCCGCCGCAGCACCGGCTCACTGCGCATCAGCCCGAGCATGGACGTGATGAGTCGTCCATAGGTCAGCCGCGAAGCCGGCCGCCTTTTCGGCAGCGTGAAGGCGAGCAGGGCGGCAAGCACGATCATGATGGCGGCGGAAAGGTAGAAGATCGTGTGCCAGGAACCGATTTCGGCGACGAAACTGGCAAGCGGACGGGCGAGCATGATGCCGAGCATCAGCCCGCTCATGACGTTGCCGACGACCTGACCGCGCACCTCGTCAGGGGCCATGTGCGCGGCATAGGGGACCAGCACCTGCACCGCCACGGAGCCGAGACCGATCAGCGCCGCTGCGGCAAACAGCGTCGCGGCGCCGGGTGCGATGGCCGCGCCCAGAAGTCCGAGCGTCGCCAGTCCGATCAATGCCAGCACCAGCTTCCGAGTCTCGATCAGGTCGCCAAGCGGCACGATGAACAGCAGCCCGGCGCCATAGCCGAGCTGGCTCAGCGTTACGACCAGCCCCGTCGCCTTGTCCGAAAGTCCGAGCGAGACACTGATCGGGCCAGCGAGCGGTTGGGCATAATAGATGTTGGCGACGATCAGGCCGCACGACGTGGCAAGCAGCAGTGTGATCCAAAAGGAAACGGCTCGAGGGCCGGCCGCCGTGCAGCTGGTCGAGGTCATGATGGCTCCGGGAGAAAGCGGTGTTGGGGGCAAACCGGCAGGCAGGCGCGGGATGCGGACGCCCTGGTAGGATACTTGCGGCGATTTAGGGAAGGACGGCTTTAATGGCAAGTGGCAAATTCCACAGGCCACAAGCCCGCCGCCTCCGTTTCGCAGCGGCACCCGACGCTCGCCTTGCGCGCGCTCGGAAGACCTGCTTCAACGTCTCAGGGGCGCGCTCGGCGCCGGAGGAAAACAAGGAAAAACAGGCCCATGTCATTCACCATGCGGTTTTGCGGCGCGGCAGGAACGGTCACCGGCTCCTGCTACTGGCTCACCACCCCCACGGCGTCCTTCCTTGTCGATTGCGGTATGTTCCAGGGTAACAAGACGCTTCAGGCGCTGAATTACGAGCCGTTCCCCTTCGAGGCCGCTCAGATCGATTTCGTCCTGCAGACCCATGCCCATATCGATCACTCCGGGATGCTGCCGAAGCTCTACGCGTCGGGCTTCCGCGGCCCCGTCCACATGACCTCCGGCACCCGCGACCTGCTCTCCTTCATGCTTGCCGACAGCGCCTTCATCCAGGAGATGGAGACCGAGCAGCTCAATCGACGGAATGCGCGCCGGGGTCGGCCGGAAGTCACACCCGCCTACACCCGGTCGGACGCAGCCGAATGCCTCAGGCTCTTCCGCGCGGTCGACTACGAACGCTGGGTGGAAGCCGCCCCCGGCATCCGTTTCCGCCTGTGGAATGCCGGCCATATCCTTGGTTCGGCCTCGATCGAGCTGGAGATATCGCAGGATGGGCAGGACAAACCTCTGCGTCTTCTGTTTTCCGGCGATATCGGCCCGGATCACAAGCTCTTCCATCCCGATCCCGAAGCCTCCAGCGATTTCGACTACGTGATCTGCGAGTCCACCTATGGCGGACGCGCCCGCACCCGGCGCAATGAGGAAGAGCGGCGCGAGATTCTGGCCCATGAGGTGCGCACCGCCCTTCAGGCCGGCGGCAACCTGCTGATCCCGAGTTTCGCTGTCGAGCGCACACAGGAGCTGCTTGCCGATCTCACGCTGCTGGAGCAATCGGGCGCAATCGACCACGCCCCGGTTTTCCTCGATTCACCCCTCGCCATCCGAGCGACCGAGGTCTTCGAGCGCCACGCCCACGAGCTGGAACATCTGAGCCGCCAGCCACATCTCATCGACAATCCCAACATCCGCTTCACCGAGACGGTAGACGAGAGCAAGGCGATCAATCGCATTCGCGGTGGGGCTATCATTCTGGCGGCCAGCGGCATGTGCGATGCCGGTCGTATCCGCCATCACTTGCGCCAACACCTGTGGCGGCCGGACTCGACCGTTTTGCTGGTCGGCTACCAGGCGCCAGGAACGCTCGGCAGCCTGCTCTCGAATGGCGCGTCGGAGGTCACTATCCAGGGCGATCCGATCAAGGTCCGGGCGCGCATCCGCGAGATCGACGTCTATTCAGGCCACGCCGACCACGGAGAACTGGTCGACTGGATTGGTGATCGCATGCCGATCCGCCGTTTGATCCTGACCCACGGCGATCCAGAGGCAAGTGCCGCGCTGCGCGATGCCGTGGTTGCCACCGGGTTTCCGGTCGACCATGTGACCCAGCCCCAGATCGATGATGTCATCGATCTGGAAACCGGGGCGCTGGAGCCTGGCGACAGAAAGAAGATCCGTCGCGTGGAGCCGGACGCGATCATCCGGCCGGACTGGCATAACGATGCCGCACAGCTCCTGCTTGATATCCGCGAAGAGATCGACCGCGCTGCGGACGATCGCGCCAGAAAGGTGGTCATTCGCCGCCTGAGACGCGTTCTGGAAGAAAGATGAATAGTTTATTTTCAATGGCTTACCGCGCAACATAAGCGCAACAGGAATGGATGTGGCCGAAACGGGGCGAGATCGCTCTTTGCGGCCTGTGGTCATTCTTCCGCCGCAACCGTCACGTTCCTGTGAGCGGAATTGGGCGAAGCTTTGATTGACTTTGTGCTGCCCACCGGCACAGTCGGAGCATCAGGTGAGAAAGGTTCCGGATGACCAAAGCGCGTTGGCTTTCGGCCGGTGGCGTCAAGCTCCTTGGCCGCGGCTTCCTCTGCGGCGCGGCCTTCGCAGCCCTGATGCTCGGGTTGACGCCGGCCGGAACCGCCGAGACGAAGCCGGGGGCCCCGTTCGTTTCGCCATCCGTTCCCGATTCCTTGCCGGCCAGCTGCGGGGTCGATACGCCATGCCGCGTCCCTCACGGCGAATACCGTATCCGCATGCCGAAGGGCTGGGACGGCTCCTCGCGCCCGGGTGCGATCCTGTTCCTGCACGGTTATCGCGGCACGGCGGAAAACGAGATCAACAACAAGGGGCTGATCGCGATCGCCTCCGAACTGGGCGTCGCGCTCATCGCCCCGCAGGGGGAGGAGCGCTCATGGTCCTTCCCGGGCGCCCCGCGTCAGCAGCGCGACGACCTCGCCTTCATCCGCTCCATTCTCGATGATGCGATCGCGCGCCACTCTGTCGATCCCGACAAGATCATGGCCTCGGGGTTTTCCGTCGGCGGATCGATGGTCTGGTATCTCGCCTGCTATATTGGCGACCGCTTCGCGGGCTTCGCTCCCGTTGCCGGCGCCTTCTGGGAGCCGCAACCGACGAATTGTCCCGGTCCCGAGCCGAACCTTTTCCATGTCCACGGAACGAGCGACACCGTCGTGCCGATGGCGGGCCGGGCGATTGGCGATTCCGCCCGACAGGGCAATGTCGGGGAAGGCTTCGCCCTGTGGGAGACCAAGGGCGCCTGCCGCCAGGAGGTGCCGGAGGAATTCAAGCCGGAAAAACTGAAACTGGTTTGTCAGCGCCGCACCAATTGTTCTGGCCGGATCCTCGAGCTTTGCCTTCATCCCGGAGGCCATGTCTTCAAGGCCGCCTGGGTCAAGCGAGCCTGGCTGGAACTCGCGGCAAAGAAAGGCTGGGACACCCCGATCGGGGTCGAATGACACGGACCTGCAAACCTCCGCGCTTCCACCGCCACACCGACTCTCCTGACAGGACAGCTTCATGAATGCAGCCGATATCATCGCCGGTGCGCTCCACGCCGCTGGCTGTCGCACGGCCTATGGCATTCCTGGCGGAGAGGTGCTGGCCCTGATCGAGGCTCTGGAGAACGCCGGGCTTTCCTTCGTCCTGGTCAAGCACGAGAACGCCGGCGGCTTCATGGCCGAGGGCGAATGGCATGCCATGAGCGTTGCCGGCCCGTCGGCCGCGCCGGGCGTTCTGGTGGCAACGCTCGGGCCCGGCATGGCCAATGCGGTCAATGTCATCGCCAACGCCTGCCAGGATCGGGTGCCGCTGATCTTCCTCACCGGCTGTGTCGATGAGGCAGAGGCCGCGAGCTATACCCATCAGGTCTTCGATCATCAGGCTGTATTGAGGCCCATCGTCAAGGCGAGCTTTCGCGTTTCGCCGGGTGCTGTCGGTGCCGTGATGAAAAAGGCGATCATGCTGGCCGGCGAGGGGCAGCCCGGCCCGGTACATATCGACGTGCCGATCTCGATAGCTGAAGCCGAGGCGCACGAGCAGGTGCCGGTGATCGACCCGGCGACGGGATTGCGCGAAACGGCCGCCGGCGGGCCGATGCTCGAGGCCGCGCGCGTCATGCTCGCTTCTGCCCGCCGCCCTTTGATGATCGCCGGTGTCGATGCGGTCAACGAAGGGGCGGGACCCGCGATCGAAACCTTCTGCCGGCGTTTCCAGGTTCCGCTCATAACCTCCTACAAGGCCAAGGGGCTGATCGATGAAGCCGATCTTCTGTGTCTTGGTGGTGCGGGGCTCTCACCCAAAGCCGACGGCATCCTGATGCCGTTGATCGCCCGGGCCGATCTCGTTCTTCTGGCCGGATATGACCCGATCGAGATGCGGATCGGCTGGCGCGACCCGTGGGAGGCGGCCAGGGCCGTCGAGATCGCCGCGGTGCCGCGTACGCATGGCATGCACCAGGCTGGCGCGACCCTGACCGGCGGTATCGCGCCCACCCTGTCGGCTCTTGGCGAGGGTGTTGCCCCGCAAGCCACCTGGACGGAAAGCGAAACGTTGACGGCGCGCGGCGCGCTCCATGAGGCCTTCGCGGCGGAGCCGGATGGTTGGGGGCCGGCCACCGTCTTTCACGTCTTGCGCGATGTGATGCCGCGCGAGACGGTCGCGACCGCCGACAGCGGCGCCCACCGCATTCTGCTGTCGCAGATCTGGCGATGCCCGTCGCCGCGCACGTTGCTCCAGTCCTCGGGCCTTTGCACGATGGGCTGTGCTCTGCCGCTCGGCGCCGGTCACAAGCGGGCGGAACCGGAGACCCCCGTTATCGTCTTCGTCGGCGATGCGGGGCTGGAAATGGGGATTGGCGAACTCGCCACCTTGCGCGATCTGCAGCTGCCGGCGATCGTCGTGGTGCTGGTCGACACCTCGCTCGCGCTGATCGAACTGAAGCAGCGTTCAGGCCAGCGTGCCAATGCGGGCGTCGATTTCGGCGAGACCGACTTTCCGGCTGTGGCGACGGCGTTTGGCGGTGCGGGGGTCTGGGTGGAAGACGTCGAGGATCTGCGCCGGGAGGCGGAAGCGGCCCTGGCTCGGAAAACCTTCACCATTCTCGCCTGCCGCATCGGACGGCGGGCCTATGACGGCAAGTTCTGAAATGCGCGCGTGAAACTCAGTTCTGGCGGGAGGTTTCGGTTTCATCCGGCCCCTCCGGCCGGATCGCGCGCACCGCGATTGCCTTGAAGACGTCATCGAGTTCATCCGCGACCGCGCGCAAGTCATCCCCGCCATCTTCGAAATATGGCTTGAAGACCATGTGTGGCGTCTTGTAGGCGAGCGTCGCCGTGCCATCGAGGTTCTGCGTCACGTAGAAACGCACCGGCGCCTCGATGCCGGCGGCGAGAGAGGCGGCCAGCATGCGCCGGGCATAGTCGTTGCGGAAAACGCCGAAGACCCGGTTGCCGGGAATGTCGATCCCCTGCGCGCGCGCGCCGTCGGAAGCGCTGGCCTGGGTGACAAGGTTCATCTTCTCGCCCGCGATGGCCTTCTTCAGCCGATCGGTCAGATCGTCGAAGCTGTAGGGCGTTGGCTGGATGATCCAGCCAGCACGTTTGGGCCAGACCGGGGCCGCCGAGGCGCCGACTGTGCCCATCGTCAAGAGGGCTGCCAGGGCAAGGGCGATGATACGCATGGTCGTCTCCGAGAAAGAATCATCTTTTCACCCCTTGGGAGGCGAAAAGATGATCCGTATACCGAAGATAGGCGAAGATTCCGATCACTTCTGCACGGTTGCGACAACAGGTGCGGATGTGGTTGCCGGGCGGGCCGGATCCATGCCTGCGAGGCGACGCAGCGGCAGCGCGGCGAGACAGCCGGCAAGCGCGAAAATGAACCAGATCCAGCCGTGCAGCGACCCGGAGATGATGCCGCCGAGATAGGCGCCGATGTTGCAGCCGAACGAAAGCCGCGCGCCGTAGCCCATCAGCAGGCCGCCGGCGATCGCGGTTGTCGCTTCACGCGCGGTGATGGACCGTTTGGGGTGGAACTTCCCGGCGAGCGCCGCTGCCGCCATGGCACCTGCGATGATGCCGAAGTTCATGACCGAAGTGGCATCCGCGAAGACCGAGCGATCGGTAACGGCCGCCTTCATTCCGCGCCAGTATTCCCAGTCGGTCACGTCGATTCCGATCGCATAGGCAATCTTGGCGCCCCACAGCGCAAAGCCCGATGTGATGCCCCAGGGCCGGCCAAGAACCACGAGAGTTGCGAGCGAAACCACCGCGATGGCGAGCGCCCCGAGAATGAGCGACCAAGGGCCGGCGAGGAACGATCCGGTGTGGCGCGCAGATTCCACGGATCCATGTTCGCGCTTTTCGAGCCGGATGCTGACGAGCGCGATGATCGCGAGTGCCCCGGCGGTCACGACGAACGCTCCGAATGGTCCGAAATGCGCGATAAGTGAAAAACCTTTTTCCTCCGGCAGCGATTTCCAGAACGGAATATGCGCCGTCGCGATCACGGAGCCGGCCACGAAGGCCGCGAGTGTCACCACCATGCGGCTTGAACCGCCGCCGACAGTGAACAGCGTACCCGATGCGCAGCCATTCGCGACCTGCATGCCGATGCCGAACATGAAGGCGCCGACGATGAGGGCGACTCCGATCGGAAACACGAACCCCCCGACGGGAATGCCGAAATCGCGACCGTAGTGCATCAGCGGAAAGGCCACCGCGATGGTCGTCACGATGAGCACGAACTGCGCCCTCAGTCCGGCGCCGCGACGCTCGCGCAGGAAGCGGCGCCAGGCGGCGGTGAAGCCGAAGCTGGCATGATAGAGGGCAAAGCCCGCAAGGATGCCGATCAGTGCGCCGATGCCCACGCGCCACCCGCCGGCCATCCAGCCGGCGATCGTCACGAAAACCATTGCCGCGCCGGACACGACCAGCACACGGACTTGTGTGTTGCTTGTAATCATTGGTCTAACGAGGGTTCCCTGACCCGATTGCACATGAGGACGTGAGCCGTTCCCGCTCTCCGATACGCCGCGAAAGCAAGCTGCGGCGGGCGGCTCGAAAGACGTGGCGGACGTCGAATATTGTCGGCCCCGCATATTCCGCGAAGGACCTGAGAAGCATGCCCCAATCCGACATGTTCGGTTATGATCTGCCGGTGGAGAGCCCGGACGCTCGCGATGCCTGGAACAGGACCATCCTCGGTTGCCTGACCCATTCCGCCGATGCGGCCGATCATCTTCAAGAGGCGATTGCACGCGAGCCGGACTTCCTGCTCGCCACCGTTACCCGCGGGCTGTTCTGCCTGCTGATGGGACGGCGCGAACTGGTCGAGACGGCTCGACAAGCGCATCGCACGGCGGAAGATATCCGTCAACGAAACGGGGCGGGAGCCCGTGAAACACTTTATCTTGACAGCCTTGCGCTTTGGTTGCAGGGCCGCACGCTGGCCGCCGGTGATGCTCTGGAACGCGTGCTCGAAACCTGGCCCGGCGATGCCCTGGCGCTGAAGCTCGTCCACGCCATCCGCTTCATGATGGGCGATAGCACCGGCATGCGGCGCTCCATCGAAAACGTCTTGCCGCATTATGGCGAAGATCATCCCGCGCACGGCTACGTCCTGGGGTGTCATGCCTTCGCGCTGGAGGAAACCGGCGATCTCGAGGCAGCGGATGCCGTCGGTCGGCGTGCCGTCGCCCATTCGCCCGACGATGCCTGGGGCATTCACGCGGTCGCCCATGTGTACGAGATGCGCGGCGAACGAGAGCGCGGCATCGCCTGGCTTGTCGGACGGCCACAGGGCTGGGCTCATTGCAACAATTTTCGCTATCACATGTGGTGGCACCTGGCGCTGATGCATCTCGATCGTGGCGAGATCGACGAGGTGCTGCGGCTCTACGATGAGCGGGTGCGACACGACCACACGGACGACTATCGCGATATCTCCAATGGCGCCTCGCTGCTCGCGCGTCTGGAAATGGAGGGGGTCGATGTGGGAGGGCGCTGGCAGGAACTGGCCGATCTCTCCGCCGGGCGGACGGAGGACGGCTGTCTGGTCTTCGCCGATCTCCATTATATGCTGGCCCTGGTCGGCGGACGGCGGGAGGGGGCGGTCGACAAGCTCTTGTGCCGGTTGCGCATGAGCGGCGAGCGTGCGCTGAGTGACATGGACGCAGTGACAGCGTCGGCTGGCGTGTCGAGTGCGCAGGCGCTTCAGGCCTATCAGCATGGCGACTACGGTGCAGCCTATCGTGGCCTTGCCCGTGCCCGCCCCAACCTGCAAAGTGTGGGTGGAAGCCACGCCCAGCGTGATGTTTTCGAGCAGATCATGATAGAGGCGGCGATGCGTGCCGGGTTGTTGCGCGATGCCCGCAGGCTGCTTGAAGACAGGCTTGCGCACCGCAGCGGCCGCGACGGTTTCGCCTCGCGTCGCCTTTCCGCGCTCGATCAGGCGTTGGCTGAGGGAACTCCCACGACGGCACGCCGTTCTGCCTGAAGGATTGCCACAAATATGTCGCAAGGATCACGAAATGACCCTTTGACGGCTATGCGTGGATGAGGCAGGAGATTGCGCCCCGCCCGCAATGACGCGGGACCGGTGGCAGGCCGGACCGAGAAGGCGTTCGACGAGGTGCGCCGGCCGACCGACACAGAGGTTCCCGCGAACAGAATGGACAAAGCCCCCTCTCTATCTGTCGCCGCGTCGAACGCGGCACCGGACGTCGCGCCGGATCTTGCCGGCGATCACCGTCCCGGCCAGCGCCAGCGTGATCCGAGGCTCGATTTCTTCCGCGGTCTGGGCATGTTCATCATCTTCGTCGCGCACCTGCCGGGCAATTGGGGGGCGTTGTGGATCCCGGCGCGTTTCGGCTTTTCCGACGCGACGGAGATCTTTGTCTTCTGTTCCGGCATGGCGTCTGCCATCGCCTTCGGTCGCGTCTTCGAGTTCATCGGCTGGCGCATGGGGACGGCGCGCATTCTCTATCGGATGTGGCAGGTCTACTGGGCGCATATCGGCCTGTTTCTCGTCATTGCTTCGATGCTGGCGGCGGCCGATGCGACGGGCTGGTTCGCTAAGGACTATGTCGGCGAGCTCAACCTGCACTATTTCTTCGACAATCCGGCCGTGAACCTGCCGGCATTCCTGACACTCACCTACGTGCCGAACTATTTCGACATCCTGCCCATGTACATCGCCATTCTGGCGATGGTGCCCATCGTCATGGGTCTCAGGCGCATTGGCGGGCCGGGACTTGCCATGGCGGCCGTGGTGGTGATGTGGCTTGTCGCCAATTTCCGTCTGATCGACCTGCCGGCCGAGCCCTGGTCGAACCGGCCGTGGTTCTTCAACCCCTTTGCCTGGCAGCTTTGCTTTTTCACCGGTTTCGCCTTCATGCGCGGCTGGCTCGCGCCTCCGCCGGTTTCCAGGCGGCTCGCCGTGGTGGCGGCCCTCGTCGTCATCGCGACCGTGCCGTTTGCCTATTTCCGCATTCTCGGGGCGGTGCCGGAATTGCTGGAAATGGCGCGCGCGATTCTGCCTGTCACCGACAAGACCCATTTCGGCATCCTGCGCTATGTCCACTTCCTCTCGCTCGCCTATCTCGCGTGGATCGCGGCAGGCGAGGCGGGCGCACGGCTCAGGGGCAGCGGGGCCTGGGGCGTCTTCGTTCGCATCGTTCAGAAGGTCGGTCAACAGTCGCTCGCCGTGTTCCTGATGAGCCTTGTGGCGGCGCAAGCGATTGCCATCGTGCGCGATCAGGTCTCCACCGAAGACTATATGGGCCAGATCGTCTCCAATCTCGTTGGCTTCGCGATACTGATCGCTACCGCCTATGTGGTTGGCTGGTTCAAGCAGGCGCCCTGGGCGAAGAAACCCCACAAGCAGCAGGCGGTCCCGCACCGCGCGCACTCGTCCGAGCCGGCGGCGGCGACCGCGGCTGAATAGGCCTGTCATCAGCACTGGCACCGTGGGGCCGGTCTCACGGTGCCAGTGCATGTCTTTCCACCATAACGACGATTCCGTTTGCGTCGATCTTGGCGTATTCTTCAGGTCACGTTTGTCGTGGCGGGCCGGCGCGCCCTTGCCAGAACGTGAAGAGGGGCGCGTCGTGAAATCGGTGGGGCAGTGTGGCCGCAGTCTGCGGTCCTTTGGGATCTTCGAAAAACTGTCGAAAGGGGCGCTGGATCGGCTGTCTGCGGCCTGCCACTGGAGCGCCTACGACGACGGTGAGGAGATCGTTCCCTATCTCGATGATCACGACGACGTCTATTTCCTGGCAAGCGGCACGGCGCGGGTGATGCTCTATTCGCGCACAGGCAAGGCTGTCGCGTTTCGCATCATCGAAGCGGGCGACATTTTTGGAGAACTGGCCGCCATCGACCATGCACCCCGCTCCGCCCGCGTTGAAGCGTCCAGTGCCTGCGTCGTCGCGCGGTTGCCGGCGGAGATCTTTCGCATGGCGATGCGGGACGAGCCGTGTGTCATGGAAGCCGTCGCCCGCCATCTGGTCTCCCAGGTCCGCGAGCTCACGGCGCGGGTCTTCGCCTTCTCCACATTGTCCGTCAAGACCCGCATCCAGTCGGAAATCCTGCGGCTTGCCGGTGATCCGCCCGATGACGCGGTGCGCGTTCTGATCCCCCGCTTTCCCACCCATGGCGATCTGGCGGTGCGCGTTTCCACCCACCGCGAGGCCGTTACGCGCGAAATCGGCAGCCTCGCGCGGCAGGGTGTTCTGTCTCGCGCCGGCCGCGACCTCGAGATTATCGACATCGCGCGACTGCGTGCGATGGTAGAGGAGGGTGAAAGCGGGGAGTAAGGCACTAAGGGGGCTCACTCGATGAGCGCGAAGCGGTCCACATCGAACATGCCGAAGTCGGTGATTTTCAGATGCGGGATCACCGGCAGGGGCAGGAACGCGACCTGAAGGAACGGTTCGGGCAAGGTGCAGCCGAGTTCCCGCGCCGCTGCGCGCAGCACAAGAAGCGCATTGTGTACCTGCCCGAATGGCAGGTGTGACATGAGCCCGGCGATGGGCAGCGCCAGTTCCGCCCGCACCACGCCGCCCTCAGCCACCACGAAGCCGCCCTTCAGCGCGATCAGCCGGTTGACGGCGACCGCCATGTCCGCTTCGTCGGCGCCGACCACACAGATATTGTGACTGTCATGGCCGACGGAGGACGCGATCGCCCCGCGCTTCAGGCCGAAGCCAGTGACGAAGCCCCGGCCGATATTGTCGTTGATGCCATGCCGCGCCACGACGGCGACCTTGATCGCGTCCTGATCTGTATCGATCGAAGCGCCGCCCTCATGCACCGGCAGATGCATCTCGCGGTGCTCGGTGAGGATCAGTCCGGCCTTGACGCCGATCACCGGTGTCGGTCCGTTCTGCGCGGGCACCTTGAAGCTGTCGGCCGTCACGGGTTTCGCCTTCATGCTCGAAAGTCCCACGGGAGCGACGGACTTGCGTGCGGCAAACGCCTCCGTTTCGACGGGGCGCCCGCCGGCGACCACCGAATGAACGTGGCACTTCTCGACATCGTCCAGCAGCACGATATCGGCCCGCCAGCCCGGCGCCAGCATCCCGCGGTCGCGCAGCCCGAACACGTTCGCCGCCGACCAGCTCGCCACCCGGTAGGCATGATGGAGCGGCACATCCCGCGTCTTGAGATCGGCGATCAGTCGCCCGATCATGTGGTCGAGATGGCCTTCCTCGGCGATGTCGAGCGGATTGCGGTCATCCGTGCACAGCGCCATGAAGGACGAGGTGTTCGCGTCCACCAGTCCCTTCAGCGCCTCCAGATCCTTTGAAACGGAGCCCTCGCGGATCAGCACGCTCATGCCCTTGGCGAGTTTCTCGCGTCCCTCGCGGGCGTTTGTCGCCTCGTGGTCGGTGCGAATGCGCGCCGCGAGATAGCCGTTCAGATCGAGGCCGGACAGCAGCGGCGAATGTCCGTCGATATGGCCGCCCTGGAAGGCCGCGAGCTTGGCCAGCACTGTGTCGTCGCCGGCAAGCACGCCCGGGAAGTTCATGAACTCGGCAAGCCCGATCACCTTCGGGTGGTCGGCAAACGGCAGGAGATCCGCGATTTCCAGCCGCGCGCCTGACGTTTCGAAAGCCGTCGCCGGCACGCAGGAGGAAAGCTGCACCCTGAGATCCATCACCACGGCTTCGGCGCACGCCAGAAAATAACGTATGCCCTCAGCGCCCAGCACATTGGCGATTTCGTGCGGATCGCAGATGGCGGTGGTGACCCCGTGCGGCAGCACACAGCGGTCGAACTCGTGCGGGGTCACGAGAGACGATTCCACGTGCAGGTGGGTGTCGATGAAGCCCGGCACGGCAATACGGCCGGCTGCGTCGATTTCGCGCAAGCCCTCGTATGTGGCATGCGTGCCGACGATCCGATCGCCGACGATGGCGATGTCGGTCGGCGTCAGCGATCCATCGATGACGCTGAGCAAGGTCACGTTTTTCAGCACCAGATCGGCTTTTTCAGCGCCCTTGCCGGCCGCGATCGCCCGCTTCAGGAAACTCTCGTCATGCACCATGATGGCTCCTTCCAGGCGCTTGTTGCCCATTTTCTGCATAAATACTTAGCCGGCTATCTGGCCCGTCATGGAAATGCGGGCTTGGACGGGGCCTTGGCGGATACTAGTCTTCGCCGGGTCTTTTCGATCCTGCGTATTTGGGGAGTTCCGTACGATGTCTGCGTCGAACATGGAAGCCGAACTGAAGTTCGAACTGCAGCCAGCCGAAATAGACCGTCTGCGCAATCACGCAGCCCTGCGTGAACTCACTGTCGGCCGCGCCACGACTCGCACGCTGCTCTCCATATATTACGATACCGCGGACGATGCGCTGTTCAACGCCGGTCTTTCTCTCAGGGTTAGGAAAGACGGGCGCAAGTGGATCCAGACGGTCAAGCAGGGCAAGGCGGTTCGCGCCGGCCTGTCGACGCCGATGGAACTGGAGGTCTCTGTTCCCGGCGCCGAGCCGCATCTCGACATGATCAGCGCCCCCGAGGTCGCTCGGGAGATTGTCCGCCGGATCGGTGAAGCGCCGCTTCTGGCGCGTTTCGAGACGCGCATGCGCCGCACGATCCGGACCCTGAAGGTCGAGGAAGGGGACGTCGAGTTTGCGCTCGATAGTGGCGAGATTGTTGCCGGCGAGCGCACCTTGCCGCTTCTGGAGGCGGAACTGGAACTCCTCACCGGTTCGCTTGGCGCGCTCTATGAGGTCGCGCGCCTCCTGTTCGATGACGGGCCAATTCGGTTTTCCCCGCTGAGCAAGGCGGCGCGAGGCTACAGGCTGGCCAGGGGCGAAAAACCCGATCCGTTCGCACCGCAGACAGGGCTCGTACACCGAATGGCGGCTGAAATGACCGCCGAGGAGGCTTACGCAGACATCCTGCGCGCGTGCCTCGATCGTATCGCCCATAACCGGCTGGCGACCATTGCCGGCGATGATCCGGAAGGGCCGCACCAGCTTCGCGTGGCGCTGCGCCGGCTGCGTTCGGCCTTCACGGTGTTTGCGCCGCTTGCCGATACGGCCGAGACCCACCGTCTGGATGCCGAGGCAAAGCGCATCGGGCAGCTGGTGGGGGGCTTGCGCGATGCCGATGTGATCATTTCCGATATCGTGCAACCGGCCGCCTCCCGGGCCCCGGATGGCGCCAAGGCGCTGATCGCGACACTTGAGGCACGGCGCGTGAAGACGCGGGCGAATGTGATTGCCGGCCTGTCGGAACCATCGCTCAACGCTTTCCTGCTCGATCTCGGCCGTTACGCGGAAACACGAGGCTGGCTGACGGAAAATATCGACCAGACGGCCCTGTTGGCGCAGCCGGTCGCGGATTTTGCCGCATCGGCCCTCGAAAGGCGCTGGAAGTCCTGCGTGAAGGGGGCCGCGAAGCTTCAGAAACTCAACATCGAACAACGTCATGCGCTGCGCAAGAAGCTCAAGAGCCTGCGCTATGCGGTAGAGTTCTTTGCCGGCCTCGCCAAGCCAAGGAAACTGAAGCCGTTTGTGGCGGAGCTGAAGGCGTTGCAGGATGTTTTCGGCTATCTGAACGATGTCGCCATGGCCCGCAAACTGATCGATATCGACCCGGGCTCGCGCACCGACCGGGACAAGGGGCTGCTGGCCGCCGGCTACGTCATGGGGTGGCACCAGGCCAATGCGGACCATGCCTGGGCCGCGGCCAAGGCCAGATGGAAGGCATTGGAGAAGGTGGAGAAGTGGTGGGCGTGAAGAGGACCTCCGCCGCGCCCGGGGCCTGGCAAGTCACAATGACCGGCCAGCGGGGCAGGCCTGTCCGGGGCGAGCAAGGCAGCTCGGCGGGAGACTGTTAAAGTTGTTCCGGTACTTTCAGCACAGGTTGCGTTGGCCTCGCCATATCGCCGACGCGATGCCTGTGACATGATGGCGAACCCTTCACCACAAGAAGAATCGGAAAACCCGCGATGGCTTCCCACCGCTATACCTCCGCCAAGGATCAGGCCGAGGCGATGTTCAAGAAAGTCACGACCAAGCCCGCCCCGGAAACGCCCGTCCTCAAGCGCAACCCGATCCCGGCGGGCCGCGAAGTGGTCACGATGAAAATCGACAACGACGTGCTCGCCCATTTTCAGGAAGCTGGCCCCGGCTGGCAGGAGCGTATCAACGCCGCGCTCAGGCAGGCGGCCGGGCTGGAGGAATAATAGCTCTTCCCGCTGACGTACCTGATTGGAGCCGCCGCGGGCAATGAAGGAACGTCTGATGAAGGACCTTCTGCTCTCCTGGCAGATATGGGCTGTGCTTGCGGCTTGTTTCGCAGCGCTGACGGCCATTTTCGCCAAGGTCGGGGTGGAGAATGTCGGCTCCGATTTCGCCACACTCATCCGCACTGTCGTGATTTTTCTGGTGCTTGCCGGCATCATTGTCGTCACGGGGCAATATCAGTCGCTGGGCTCCATTTCCGGCCGGACCTACGTGTTCCTCATCCTGTCCGGTATCGCGACGGGGGGCTCGTGGCTGTGCTATTTCCGTGCGCTGAAACTTGGTGATGCCGCCCGCGTCGCGCCGATCGACAAGCTGTCGGTGGTGCTGGTCGCGGTTTTCGGCGTGATATTTTTGGGTGAGCGGCTGTCATTGCCGAACTGGCTCGGTGTGGCATTGATCGGCGCAGGCGCCGTTCTCGTCGCCTATCGTGGCTAGAGCGCTTTTCGATCAAACGGGCCCGTTCGATCGAAAAGCGCTCCAGGATAGCCTCACTTGACGACGGTGATCTTTTCCGCCGCACGCGTCACCGCCGTGTAAAGCCAGCGCGCCTGATGCTCGCGAAACGCCCAGCTTTCGTCGAACAGCACCACGTTGTCCCATTGCGAGCCCTGGGCCTTGTGCACGGTCATGGCGTAGCCATAGTCGAATTCGTCGGAACGGCGGCGTAGCGCGTAGGGCAGGTCGTCGGCACCTTCGGAAAAAAGGTCCGGCACGATGGAAACCCGAACCGACTTGCGCCGCAGACCCTCCTCCGGGGCGACATCGTATTGCAGCTTGCCGCGCTTGGCCGGATGCGCCCGTTTGACCGTCCACAGGCCGCCGTTCAGCAGCCCCTTGGCCTTGTCGTTCCTGAGGCACACCAGCTTCTCGCCCACTTCCGGCATTTTGGACGAATAGCCCATCAGCTCGCGGATGCGGTCATTGTAGAGGCGGCGGGTCTTGTTGCGTCCAACCAGCACCTGATCGGCCGCCAGGATTGCATCGGCGTCGATCTCGCGACGGTGAATGACGCGGCTCTCGCCATAGGTGCCATAATCGAGCGACCTGCCTTCCCTGATATCCATCGAAAGCCGAATGATCGGGTTGTCGGCCGCCTGCCGGTGTACTTCCGACAGCATCACGTCGGGCTCGGCTTCGGTAAAGAAGCCGCCGCCCTTCACGGGCGGCAACTGCGCGGGATCGCCGAGCACCAGAACGGGCGTTCCGAAGGAAAGCAGATCGCGACCGAGATCCTCGTCCACCATCGAGCATTCGTCGATGACGATCAACGAGGCGGAGGCTGCCGCGCTGTCGCGATTGATGGAGAAGGAGGGGCCGTCGTCGTCCTCGTCGGTACCGCGCGGGCGGTAGATCATCGAATGGATGGTGGAAGCGCCGTCGCAGCCCTTGGTCCTGAGAACATGCGCGGCCTTGCCGGTAAACGCGCCGAAGGCGACGTCGCCCTCCACGCCCTCGGCCAGATGGCGGGCGAGCGTGGTCTTGCCCGTGCCGGCATAGCCGAACAGGCGGAAGACCTGCGTGGGGCGGGCCTTCAGCCACGCCGACACCTCGCTCAGGGCTTCTTCCTGCTGCGGCGACCATTCCATGACGGGTTCGCGAATCCTTGAGGGCCGTTAAGGGTTCACGGTTCGTACACCGGGAATGGGGCGCGGGGGAAGGGGCGTGAATTGGAGCGCCCTTGCGGGCGCACTGATTTCTGGATTCCGGATCGGCGCTCGGCTGCGCCTCACTTGTCCGGAATGAGGAAGGTGGGGTTGGGCTTGAAGCTTCACGCACACGCCCTCATTCCGGGCGGTCTGCGCCGAAGGCGCACGGCTAGACCCGGAATCCAGCGCAACAAGTGCGGCGAAGCCGCGCCGGTTCAATTTTCTCCCGCGCGGATGCTTGCACGGCATGGATCCCGGCTCGGAGGCCGGGATGACGGAGGAGAAATAGAATTACATAACCCGATACCATTTGCGGGCTCCGCCCTCACGCCCCCGTAGTCTCCTTGAACTCGGCCCCGTGCTCGTCCCTCAGCACGTTCTTCTGCACCTTGCCCATGGTGTTGCGTGGCAGGGCGTCGGCGAAGAACACGCGCTTTGGCTGCTTGAAGCGCGCGAGCCGATCGCCGATCGCCGCCTTCACGCCGTCCTCTGAAAGCTTCGCGCCCTTCTTTGGAACGATAACCGCCACCACGCCTTCGCCGAAATCGGGATGCGGCACGCCGATGACGGCGGATTCTGCCACCCCGTCCAATTCGTCGAGCACCAGTTCGATCTCCTTCGGGTAGATGTTGAAGCCGCCGGAAATGATCAGGTCCTTCTGCCGACCAACGATATGGACGTAACCGTCCTCATCGATCTGGCCGAGATCGCCGGTGATGAAGAAACCGTCGGGCCGGAACTCCGAGGCGGTCTTCTCAGGCATCCGCCAGTAGCCGGAAAAGACGTTCGGCCCCTTCACCTCGATCATGCCGATCTTGCCCGCCGCCAGTTCCTCGCCCGTCTCCGGGTGCGCGATGCGCAGGGAGACGCCCGGCAGCGGAAAGCCCACCGTCCCGGCGCGGCGTTCGCCGTCATAGGGGTTGGAGGTGTTCATGTTGGTCTCCGTCATCCCGTAACGCTCGAGAATACGGTGACCAGTACGCTCTTCGAACTCCACATGGGTTTCCGCCAGCAGCGGCGCCGAGCCGGAGGTGAAGAGCCGCATGTGTGCAACCAGCGGCTTGGTGAAGTCCTCGCGCGGCAGAAGTCTGGTGTAGAAGGTCGGCACCCCCATCATCGATGTCGCGTCCGGCAGATGCGAGATGATCGCATCCGCGTCGAACTTGGGCAGGAAGATCATCGACCCGCCCGACACCATCACCGTGTTGCAGGCAACGAAAAGCCCGTGCGTGTGATAGATCGGCAGCGCGTGCAGCAGCACATCGTCGGACGTGAAACGCCAAGCCTCCACCAGCGTGCGGGCGTTGTCGAGCAGGTTCGCATGCGACAGCATCGCCCCCTTGGAGCGGCCCGTCGTGCCCGACGTGTAGAGGATCGCCGCGAGGTCTTCGGCGGCGCGGGGCACATTTGCGAAATCGTCCGGCTGGCCGGCGGCGAGGTCCATCAGGCTTCCCGCGCCGTCGGCGTCGAGCGTCCTCAGCGCGGCGGCCGCATCGCGGTCGATCTCGTGCAGGACCTTTTCCGAACGCGGATCGCAGACGATGAGGCTCGGCGCCGCATCGCCCACGAAATAGCCGATCTCGGTCGCTGTATAGGCGGTGTTGAGCGGCAGGAAGACGGCGCCGGCGCGCACCGTGGCGAGGTAGAGCGCCAGCGCTTCCGGCGATTTCTCCACCTGTACAGCCACGCGGTCCCCCGGCTCCACGCTTAGCGCGACAAGCGCGTTCGCAAGCCGGCCCGTCAGCGCGATCATTTCGCCGTAGCTGATCTCGCCGCCGTCTGGGCGCCGGATCAGCGCCTTGGCCGGATCGCGCGGGCTGCCCAGCAGGGCGTCGTAGAGCACGTTGGGGGAACCGTTCGTCATGCCGTATCCTTGTCCTTCTTTTCGATTTCGGGCTTTTTCGCCTTCCGGTCGCCGGAGGGCAGCAGGCCGCGCACCGCGCGGGCCGCCTTGACCTCACGGCGTGTCGCGTAGGCCTCGTGATTGGCCTCCACGTCCCCAAGGTCATAGAGGTAATTCACCATGACCCCCGCCGATTGCGAAAGGCCCTTGGGCGAGGTGTCGCCGAGCCAGTCGATCTGGCGCAGCATCGCGCCGTTGCCGAGGTGAAAGCGCGCGACCGGATCGATCGGCTGGCCGTCCGAGCGCTTGGCGTTGAGGTAGTATTCCGCCGCTAGACCCTTGATCAGCGGTTCGGCCTTGCCCGCGACCTCTTCATCGAGATGCCAGCCATCCGCCGCCGTCAACGCAAGCGCCTGAGCCGCGCGTCCGTCCGGATCTTCCTCCGCCTGAGCCTGGATCCAGCGCGTCAGGCCCGGCGCCGGCGACAGCGTGACGAAGGTCTTCAGGCCCGGGATCTCGTGGGCCAGATCCTCGGCCACCTGCTTGATCAGGAAGTTGCCGAAGGAAACGCCCCTGAGGCCCGTCTGGCAGTTGGAGATGGAATAGAAGGTCGCCGTCGTCGCCTTGTCCGGGCTCAGTACCTCGCGATCCTCCGAAAGCAATCCCTGGATCGATGCCGGGATCTCACGCGACAGCGCCACCTCCACGAAGATCAGCGGATCGTCCGGCATGGAGGGGTGGAAGAAGGCGAAGCAGCGCCGGTCGGCCGGCTGCACGCGGCGGCGCAACTCGTCCCAGGTGTGGATCGCATGCACCGCCTCGTATTCGATGATCTTTTCCAGAATGTGCGCCGGGGTTTCCCAGTCGATGTGGCGCAGCACCAGGAAGCCGCGGTTGAACCATGAGCTGAACAGCCGGCCGAAATCGGCATCGACCCGCTTCAGCCCCGGATTGTCGGCGAGCAATGGCAGCAGCGCCTCGCGCATGTGCACGAGCGCGGGCGTGCCGCCGGGGGCAAGATTCAACCGGCGCAACAGTTCCTGGCGCGGTGGCTCGGTGGCTGCGATCAGTTCGGCAAGCGCCTCGTTGCTATGGTTCTCGCGATAGGCGGCTGCTGCATTTTCCACCCGGTCCGGGTCGGGGTCATACGGTTCGCCCAGCATGATCAGGAAATCCCTGCGCCCCTCGGCATCGAGCGTATCGAAGCCACGCAGGATCTCGCTCGCCAGCGCCACGCCCGACGCCTCACCGCGCGAGGAAAGCAGCGCCTGGCACAACGCCTCCAGGCTTTCGGCGGAGTAGGTGCCGTCGCGCCCCTCCATCAGCCGTGCGCCTCGGCTCACCAGGGCCGACAGCATGTCCTGCAGCATGCTCATGCGCTTCGTTTCTCCTCGTTGTTCGATCGTTGTCATGGCCTCTTCCTTTCCGGGTCGCCGCATCGTGGCTACCCCATCATGGCTCTGGGCAACCATGTGGCGATCTCGGGAAAGACACACAACAGCACGATGCCCAGAACCATGCACAATACATAGGGCAGCGCGCCGCGAAGGATCTGGCCGAGCGTGATATCGGGGGCGATTCCGTTGATGACATAGAGGTTCAGCCCCACCGGCGGGGTGATCAGGCCGATTTCCATGTTGATGGTGAGCACGACCGCGAACCAGTAGGGATCGAAGCCCGCCTGGGTGATGATCGGCATCAGGATCGGTGCCGTCATCAGGATCACCGCGACCGGCGGCAGGAAGAAGCCCGCCACCAGCAGGAAGAGGTTGATAACCCCCATCAGCACCCAGCGGTTGACGTCCAGGTCCGCGATCCAGGCGGCGATCGACTGGGTGATGAACATTGAGGACAGCGTGAAGGAGAAAAGTTCCGAGGCGCCGATGATCATCATGATCATGACGCTTTCCTTCAGCGTGTCGCGCAGCACCATCCATAGCGGCCGCGCCTTCCACAACCGGTAGATCACCATCACCAGCACGATGCAGAAGACCGCGCCCACGCCCGCCGCTTCCGACGGCGTCGCCACCCCGCCATAGAGCACGTAGAGGATGCCGACGATGATCAGCAGAAAGGGAATGACCTTCGGCAGCACCTCGAAGCGCTGGCGCATGGTGAAGCGCTCGGTCACGTCCGAAAGGCCGATGCCGCGGCGCCGGCAGGAGTAGAGCGTCCAGGCCATGAACAGCGCCGTCAGCATGGCGCCGGGCAGAATGCCCGCCAGGAAAAGCCGGCCGATCGAGGTCTCCGTCGCGATGCCGTAGACGATCATGGTGACGGACGGCGGAATGAGGATGCCGAGCGTGCCGCCCGCCGCAATGGAACCGGCGGCGATCTCCTTGGGGTATCCGCGGCTCGTCATTTCCGGGATGCCCATCTTGCCGATGGCCGCGCACGTTGCGGGCGAGGAGCCGGAAAGGGCCGCGAAGATCGAGCAGGCGCCGAGATTGGAGAGCACCAGCCCGCCGGGAACCCGGTTCAGCCAGCGATCAAGCGCGAGATAGAGATCCTTGCCGGCCGGCGAGGAGGCGACCGCCGCGCCCATCAGGATGAACATCGGAATGGAGACGAGCGAGAACGAGGCGAGCCCGCCGAAGAACGTCTCACCGAGGATCGACAGCGAGCCGGTGCCTTCCACGACCATCAGCGTGACGATGGAGACGAAGCCGAGCGCGAAGGCGATCGGCGTGCCGATGGCGAGAAGCGCGATGAGTGCGAGGAGAACCAGCGCTCCGATGGCAAGAGGCGTCATAGGATGGCCTTCCCGTACCCGTTGCCCGCAAAGGGACGGAGGATCTCGGCAACGTATTGCAGGCACAGGACGCCGATGCCGAGCGGCAGCGGTGCCAGCGGGATCCACAAGGGCGGCGCCCAGACCGTGTCCGTCGTCCAGCCGTTGGTCCACGCTTCCTCGAAATAGATCCAGCCCGACCAGGCCAGCAATGCGGCGAAGGCCAGTCCGACGAGCCCGGCCGCCGCGTTCATGACCAGCCGCACTGGTCGCGGCATGGCATTGGGCAACAGATCGACATTCACGTGCCCACCTTCCAGCAGCACAAAGGGCGAGCCGAGAAACGTCGCGGCGACGAGCGCATAGATGACGAACTCGGTCTGCCAGACGGTCGATCCGTTCAGCACGTAGCGCACGAACACCATCTGGCACACGACGAGCGCCGCGCCCGCGACCAGCAGGATCGCAATGACGCCAAGGACGCGCGAAAGGCTCGAAACGAGGGAGATATAGGCTTTCATGAAGGGGTCCTGACGCGGGCCGAGGCTCTCGGAAGTTGGACGTGTTCCGGGTTGGGGCGGCTTGCGCCCTCCCCCCCCCCCTTGCGGGGGAGATGTCACGCTCTTGCGTGACAGAGGGGGGTAAGGCGGCAAGTTCGGTGCGAGCGGCTCACCCCCCTCTGTCGGCCATAGGCCGACATCTCCCCCGCAAGGGGGGGAGGGGAGCAAGCCTCGGACGCTCGGGTACCCGCACCATCAGGCGGCTTGTCGCTATTCCACCGCCAGCGCTGCGTCGATCATCGCCTGGCCGCCTTCGACCTTCTCCGCGAAGTTCTTGTAGGAGGTCGCCTTCGCGATCTCGAGCCAGGCCTGATAGTCGTCCGAGCTCATTTCGACGACCTCGACGCCCGCGTCCTGGAAGGTCTTGACGAGCTTGTCGTCCAGCCCCTTGGCCTCGCCTGCGAAGTAATCCTGCGCCACCTTGCCGGCCGCCATCAGCGCGTTCTGCTGTTCCTTGCTCAACTGGTCGAAGGACCGCTTGGACATCAGGATCGGCTCGTACATGAACCACAGCGCGTTGGCGCCCGGCTTGGTCAGGCACTTGGTCTGCTCATAGAGCCGGTAGGAAACGAAAGAGCCCGACGAGGTGTTGGCCGCGTCGAGAACGCCCGTCTGCAGCCCGGTGTAGATCTCCGACGACGGCATGGAGGCGATAGAACCGCCGGCACCCACCAGCATCTGCTCGAAGGCGGGCCCCGCGGCGCGTGTCACCTGTCCCTTGATGGTGTCCGGCGAGGTGATGCAGCGCTCTTTGGAAGCAAAGGCGCCGGCCAGCCAGGCGTCGGAAAGCACCACCACGCCGGCATCGTTGACGACCTGCTTGATCTGCTTCATGAATTCGGAGGAATTCAGCCGCGCCGCGCGCTCATGGTTGCGCACCAGCCCCGGCATCAGGGTTACGGAGAATTCCGGGTGACGGCCCGACGCGTAGTCGAGCGGGAAGGCGGCGATGTCGAGCTGGCCCTTGACCATGGCGCCCCACTGTTCCTTGGCCTTGAACAGCGACTGGCCCGGATAGACCTGGATCTTCAGGCCCACATCGGCCTTTTCCACTTCGCGCGCCAGGATCTGCACCATTTCGTCGCGCACGTCGCCCTTGCCGCCGGGCCACTGGTGCGAGGCCTTGAGCGTGATGTCGGCGGCCGAGGCGGCGGCGATGAGGCCCGTCGCCCCAAGAGCAGCGGTGATGGCGGCCACAGTGATGCATTTCCGCAAGGCGGTTGTCGGCATGTCGTTTCCTCCCGCCGGTCGTTGCCGGCATTTTTATGACGTTGGGTAAAGCCAGCTTGACGGAGGCATGCACACAGAGTCAAGGTTCTTGTATACAGGAAGCAGGATTAAAACACTCGATGGGATGCAGAACGGTTCGTGAGAAACACCCGGACAGACGAGATGAGCTTGTTGGTCTGGACTAAGGGCGAAGCGGGACTTGAAAATTGGTGTTTTCCGCAATGTCGCTTTCGGGAAAGCGAAATCTGTTTTCGTATCCGGTTTGAACGAGCCTGCAAGATGGCATGGGATTGCGCGAGGGCCGTCCCGGGTGAGGGGCGTCGAGGGATGTGCCTATGAGTGAGCGGATTGCCGACCGGCTGCGTGATCAGCTTGAACAGGATATCCTGACGGGGACCTACGCCCCTGGCGACCGGCTCGACGAGGTGAATCTCGCCAGGCGATTCGAGGTTTCGCGAACGCCCATCCGCGAGGCGTTTCAGCATCTTGCGGCGTCCGGGCTGGTGGATCTCAAACCCCGTCGCGGTGCCTTTGTCCGCCGACCTTCGATTTCGGAAATCATCGAGATGTTCGAGGTGATGGCCGAGCTGGAGGGCATGTGCGGCCGTCTCGCGTCCCGCCGCATGACCGTATCGCAAACGGCGGAGCTGAACGAAGCGCTGGAGGCCTGCGAGGCGGCCTGTTCGCGCGGCGAACTGGATACCTACTACTACGCGAACGAACGCTTTCATTTCCTGGTCTACAGCGCCTGTGGCAACGGCTATCTCTGCGCCCAGGCGACGGCGCTCCACCGTCGGCTGAAACCCTACCGGCGGCTCCAGCTTCGCGTTCGCGGCCGTGTGCGCCGTTCGCTCGCCGAACATCGCGCCATCGTCGATGCCATCGTCAATGAACGGCCGCAGGAGGCCGAAGCCATTCTGAAGAGCCACATCCTGATCCAGGGCGAGGGCTTCAACGATCTCGTCGCGGGTCTGGAACGCGAAAAAAATGGCTTTGCTGAAACGGGCTAGGACGCAAGACCTTGGAGAAAGGCCAACCGGAGTGAAGCGGACACGGCTGTCCGCCCGGTGGAGCGGCGCGCGGCTGCGACGATCAATGTCACTCTTGGCACTCCACATTGAAGGGCTGAACACCTATATCGGACTCATGCGCCCGATCATCGCCCTTTTGCTGCCGCTGCTCGTCGCCCTCGCTCTGGGCTCGGTGGCGGTCGCCCAGCTTTCGCCGAGCGGGGCGGAACTTTTGCAGCGCCAGCAACAGCAGACAGACCAGGCCTTGCGCGACTCCCTGCGCCAGCGTCAGCAGCAGATCCGCGATCGCCAGCAGGACGAGATCCGCCGCAAGACCAACGAGCTCATCCGCCGGCAGAGCGTCCCCACCTACGACCGCCAACCCTTCGTGCGTCCGCCCGCCAACCGTTAGACACGCGCCGAATCCGACCGACTCAAGCGCCCGCCACCATCCGCATCAAGGTTCGGTCGCGGCGGATGAAATGGTGGTAAAGCGCGCCGGCGATGTGCATCGCCACGAGCGCCGTCATGGTCAGTCCCAGTGTCTCGTGAAGTTCGAGGAACGTGTCGGCGACGGCCTTGTCCTTGTCGACGATTGGCGGCAGCACGAACAGCCAGAAGACGGTGATTTTCGCGCCAAAGGCCGATGTCCCGATCCAGCCGACGATGGGCTGGACGAGCAGCAGCGCATAGAGCAGGAAATGCACCACCCGCGCGACGATGCGCTGGATGAGCGGGATATCCTCGATGATCGCGGCTGGCGGCGACTTCCAGCGCCACGCGAGCCGCGCCACGGTAAGCACGAAGAGCACCACCCCGCACGAGCGGTGATAGTCGAACAGGAAATTCTGGATCGCGCCGGATGGGGCGCTCAGCATGACGAACCCGGCAGGGACCATCGTCAGCACCAGCGCCGCGGTGATCCAGTGAAACGTCCGCGCCGCCGCGCCGTAGGCGACATCATCTTCCAGCATTCGGTCTCTCCCCTCCGAAGAATGGAGGCGAGACTAGCGGAAATCGCATATTCTGTCGTTAGGGTATGCAGTGTGCGCGGCGAAGAATATCTTCATTCCTCTCCACCGATGCGCCGGGATGGCTTCTGGGCTGCCGCTCTGTTCAGGGAGACCCCGCTACACCGTCTCCAGCAGGCCTGCCGTGCCGAGCAGATGCCCCGCGCGGCGCGCCTTTGTCTCCAGGTAACGGCGATTGTCCGCGTTCGCCTTCGTGACCACCGGCAAACGGTCGGAAATCTCGATTCCGGCCGCCGCGAGGCCGGTGAGCTTGGTCGGGTTGTTGGTCAACAGCGTGATGCGCTCCCAGCCCAACCGCTTCAGCATGAAACCGGCGGCATGGTAGTCGCGCTCGTCGTCGTGGAAACCCAGCACCATGTTGGCATCGACCGTGTCGAGCCCCTGATCCTGCAGCGTGTAGGCGTGCATCTTGTTGGCAAGCCCGAGCCCGCGTCCCTCCTGATCGAGATAGATCAGGCAGCCGCCGCCAAGCTCCTCCAGCCGGTGCAGGCCGAGCTGAAGCTGCTCGCCGCAATCGCAGCGCCGGGAGCCGAAGATATCGCCGGTGGCGCAGGAAGAGTGGACCCGCACGGGCAGGGGGGCGGTCGCATCCGGTTCGCCCACGATGACCGCTGTGGCGATGCCGCCGATGGCATTGCGGAAGATGACGAAGCGCGAGGCGATTCCATCGGCGATCGGCACGCGTGCCTCGCTCACCGGCTTGAGCGTGGCGGCCAGCCGCGCGCGGAAGACCTCGACATCTTCCGTTCTGACCGTGATCAGCGTTTCGTCGTCGTCGGTCGGCTCGACCGGTCGGGAAACGAGGCAGGCGGGAATGCGTTGGGCGAGCTTGGCAAGGTCCACAGCGGTGCCCGCGGTCCGGCCCGCAGGCGTGAAGGACGGCACGGCGTCGGGCTTCAGCGCGGTGGCGATTTCCATCACTCGTGCCATGTCGGGGCCGCCGGCCGAGATCGACGTGACCGGGGTGAGAACAGCGCCGTCATCGGATTCGGGCGTCAGCTTCATCATCCGCGCGCGCACGCCGGAGATCACCAGATCAGCCTCCCCACCGCAAAACCCGTCGACGAAGGCAGCCATCTGATGATCGTCGCTGCCGTCGAGCGCCAGCACGAAACGAACGCCGTCCTCGCCGGTAAGGGCAAACGGCCGGTTTCCCTGAATCTCGCCCAGTGCCCTGTGCACCGCTGTCAGGATCGGATCCCCGAAGCTCAGGGAGGAAGAGGCAATGTTTTTTTGAAGCATCACATGCGTTTCGTAACTGATGGCCAACGAAATGACATCGCGGCGGTGAGCAGGCAGCGAACCCCGTATTCGACCCGTCTGTCGCCCGCCGGTTCCGTAAGGGCGGCCACACTAGCAGAGGCCGCGCACGAGCAAAGGCACATTTGGAACACGCCAATGTGAACGCCGACCTGGCGCCTTATTCCGGAACCGCGAAAAGGTCCTCATGACCGACGCGAATGCGCGATGATCCGGCCTCTATCATATCGAGGCGGAATTCTCTCCATGCCTCGAGGTCGTTGCTCGCCAGTCCGCCGATTTCCTCCGCGGCCTTCGACCAGCCCTCGACCAGTTCGCGTTGAAAGATGGGTTCGCTTGTCCGGCAAATCCAGTCCGAGCGCGCCCGGGAGACGCGGAAACCCGCATTTTCAAGGCATTCGCAGACCCGTTCCACCGCGTGCGGTCCCAGTGCGGGACCAAACCCCTTGTCCTGCCGCTGGTGGCGGTTGACAAGATCCGTGACCGTCTCATCGAGTGGATGCGAAGGCTCCGCGCCCATCCGGCCATCGTAAGTGAGGGAGGCATAGAATGGCAGCCGGTTTTGTGACAGCGCCGCGACGAACCGCAGCGCCCAGTCGTGCGATACGAGATCGAGAAAGGCCGATGTGGTGACGAGATCGGCATCGCCGAGCACGGACCCCGGCCCGGCGGCAAGGTCGGTGGCGACCGTCTGGAGATCGGCGATGCCGGAAAATCCGGCACATTCCGCGCGTGCGCGCTCGAGAAGCACCGGATCGTGATCGACAAGCCGCCAGCGCTGGTTGTTGCCAAGATGCGGGCTCAGCGCGCGCAGGCTCGAGCCGGTACCGCACGCCAGATCGACGATCAGAGGCGCATCCGCGTCGGCGAGAACACCGACGGCGGCGTCGAGGATTTCAGGTGCCCGCGCCCGCGCGTCGGCGGGTTCGCGCAAGGCAAGCCATTGGGCTGAAAATCCGGTCAATGCGGTGTGCTCCCCGGTTGTGCAAAGCGCAGGACGGCCTCCGCGAAAACCTCTGCGGCTTCGGCCCAGCTCGGCAAGGTTTCCGCGACCACCCGCGCACCGGCCGCAAGGCCTTCGCGATAGGGCGCGTCTGACAGCATCCGGCGCAGCCCCTGCTCAAAGCCCTGCCGGTCATCGGGCGCGAAGACGAGGCCCGCCTCTTTCGCCACCGTGTCGGCGACCGCGCCATCGCCCGTCGCCACCACCGGTATTCCATGTGCGATCGCTTCGGCGAAGACCATTCCATACCCCTCGTAACGGCTGGCGAGCACGAAGATATCCGCCTGCTGGTAAAGCGCGTTCAGCCGCTCCCGTCCGACTGTGCCATGCAGGGTCACGCGCTGCGAAAGTGCAGGATCGGACACCTTTTCGCGGATGCGGGCCGCGCAGTCGGGATCGAAATCCGGGCTGCCGGCAATATCGAGATGGAAGGGCAGGTCCGTCATGCCCGCCAGTGCTTTCAGAAGGATCTCGTGTCCCTTGCGCGGCACGAGCGAGCCGACTGCGAGGAGCCTGATGGCAGCGCCTTCCGGCCGGCGTCGGGCACGCGTTGGCACCCGGTCCGTACCCGGCCGCACGATCGCGATCCTTGCGCGTGGAACGTCGTAGTCGGTGATCAGAACGGATGCGGTCGCCGGACTTGGAACGATCACGCCGCGTGTTCCGGCAAGCGCCTGCCGTTCGCTCATCCTGAATGTTTCGGCCGTGTCGCGGTCAAGGCCGCTTTCAAGCGCCAGCGGATGATGGACAAGGCCGATGAGGGGGCGTTGCGAACCAAGCGCGGTCGACGCCTCCGGCAGCACGCCGAGCGCAAGTCCGTCAATGACGACGGGAACTGATTCCGTCAGACTGGAGAGCCGCGCATAGGCACGGTTGCGCGCCTGCGTACCTGCAAACGGAAAAGCATCGCCCAGCGAGACCGGCTCCACCGACCAGCCCCGCGCGACGAGCCCGTCGATGATGCGGCGGTCGTATTCATAGCCGCCGCTGGGCGTTTCGATGTCGCCGGGATAGGCGAAGACAAGCCGTCCCGTCCCTCCACTTGCGCTCATCCGCGAGCTATCCATTGTCCTGCCCGCTGGGGTGGGGCGCTATCGGCGCTTCATACCAAGCGCGTGCAACGTGGCTTTCCGACAGGGTCACGCGGATACTGCCGATTTCGTTGCCCGGGCGTCCCAGCCCTCCGGCGCGTGCCACCTCGCTGAGTTTCGCGTGGATATGCCCGGTCAGGAATTCCGTCGTGGTGTTGATGCCGGCGAATTCCTCGACGTCATCGAGGTTGCGGTAGTTGAGCGGCGCGAGGATGGATTTCAGGGCCTCGTGCGCGCGGCCGATGTCGATGACGACACCGTTCGCGTCGAGCGTCTTGGCAAGGAAGGCGGCATCGACCACGAAAGTGGCTCCGTGCAATGCCTGGGCCGGCCCGAACAGGCTTCCGGTAAAACTGTGGGCGATCATGATGTGATCGCGGACTTCGACGGCAAACAAGTGCGCACTCCCTGCAATTTGAAATCTGATCGCGGACCTGGTGGATCGTCCGCGCGGATTGTTCGAACGGGCGATGAAACACAGCGGCGGCTCGTATTCGCCGGGCTTTCCCTCGGATCTTTCTACGCCACCCCGTAATCCACCACCTGACAAAGCACGCCGCTGTTCTTGTCGAAGATGCGCGGCAGGGTTTCGGGCAGGGTGTGGAAGGTGATCGGTTCTTCAAGAAGCGCATCAAGACGGGCATCGTCAAGAAGCGCCATGGCGGCAGCGTTGCGCCGCGCGAAATCCCAGCGCGCGTTATGATCGGCGGGAATGCGCCCGACCTGGCTCGCCGCGAGCCTCAGCCGCCGGCTGTGAAAGGCGCCGCCCAGCGCCACGCGGATGGAATTCTCGCCATACCAGCTCAGCTCCAGCACCGTCGCATCGTCGCCGGCAAGCGCAAAGGCCGTCTCCAGACCCGCCTCGCTGGCGCTTGCATGGATCACGAGGTCGTTATCGCCACGTGCGCTTTTCGGATCCGCGAAGGCGAACCCCAATTGCCGCGCAATCGCCTGTCTCGCCGGGTTCACGTCGACAAGCTGTACCGATGTCGCGGGAATTTGCGCGCACAGCCATGCCGTCAGCAGCCCGACGACCCCGCCGCCGACCACGCTAATGTGATCGCCCGGTGCTGGTCGGGCGTCCCACACGGCGGTTAAGGCTGTCTGCATGTTGCCGCAAAGAACTGCTCTTTTCGCCGGAACGGCATCGGGAACGGGCGTGGCCGCCGATACTGGTGCGTCGAACAGGGTCTGGTGAGGATGCAGCACGAAAACGCTTCTGCCGAACCATGCGGAGGGGCCGGAAACGACACGGCCGACGCTCTGGTAGCCATATTTCACGGGGAACGGAAAATCGCCAGCCTGCATCGGCGCGCGCATGCGCTGCCATTCCGCCCGTGGCACCTCGCCGGCGAAGACGAGGCTCTCCGTGCCCCGGCTGATGCCGCTGGCGATGGTCTCCACGCGAATGTGATCGGGCGCGAGCTTCCCCAGCGTCTCGTCGCGTATTGCGGTGCAACGGGGGCCGATGTACCAAAGCGCTTCGGCCTGCGCGCCGTCGAACGTATTTCTTTCAGCCATAGCCGTTTTCGTTCCTTCGCCGAAGCCGGTCCGGCCTCAAGGCAGGCCCGCCCCCATTTCGAGTGACCCTGACATGAGTCTCGCCGACGCGTCCCGTGATCGATCCTCACCTTCTTCGCACAGCCGCATGGTCGGCCGTCGCGTTTTCTTCGCAGCGCTCGTCGGCGTGAGCCTTTTCGGTCTTGCGGCGCTGATGTTCGCCGCCATGCGCCGTGGCGGTATCCTGCCGGTGGAAGGCGTCCTGCTCGCCCTTTTTCTCGTCACGCTGCCCTGGCTGGTGATCGGCTTCTGGAATGCGATGATCGGGCTCGCGCTGATGCGCTTTTCCCGCAATCCGGCAGCCAGCGTCAATCCGCTGTTGCGTGACGAGGACCCGGCGGCGGCGCTGACAACGTCCACCGCCATTCTCGTATGTCTGCGCAACGAGGAGATCGACGGCGTTTTCCGTAACGTGGAGACGATGCTCGAAGGGATGCTGCTGGAAGGCGTCTGTTCGCATTTTCATCTCTATCTGCTCTCCGACAGTTCCTGGCAGGACATTATCGAGCAGGAGGAACGTCTCGCTGTCTCCCTCAAGGCCCGTTGGGGCGGGGACATCTCGGTCACCTATCGCCGACGCGAGGACAATCACGCCTTCAAGTCCGGCAACATCCGGGATTTCTGCGAGCGTTGGGGCGCGGCTCACGATTTCGCCCTCGTGCTCGATGCCGACAGCTACATGGATGCCTCCGCCATTCGCCGCCTCGTCCGTCTGATGCAGCGTCACGAAACGGTTGGCATTCTGCAAAGCCTGGTGGTCGGATTGCCGACGATGAGCGCCTTTGCCCGCATATTCCAGTTCGGCATGCGGCTCGGCATGCGCTCCTACACGCTGGGCTCCGCCTGGTGGCAAGGCGATTGCGGGCCCTACTGGGGGCACAATGCCCTCATCCGGCTGAAGCCCTTCATCGAGCACTGCCATCTGCCGGAACTCTCCGGGCGCGGCCCCCTGTCGGGCCCGGTACTCAGCCACGATCAGGTCGAGGCCGTCCTGATGCGCCGCGCCGGCTACGAGGTGCGCGTGATCCCGGAGGAGGGGGGCAGCTTCGAGCAGAACCCGCCCGACCTCATCGAGTTCATCCGCCGCGACCTGCGCTGGTGCCACGGTAACATGCAGTATCTGAAGCTCCTGGGGCTGAAGGACCTGCGTCCCGTCAGCCGCATGCAGCTCGTCCTCGCCATTTTGATGTTTGCCGGCTCTCCCGCCTGGGTCGCCTTCATGGTGCTCTCCGCCGGGCTTGCGATCGTCTACGACGACGCCACCCGCAACTTCGACCCGGTGCTGGGCGGGGCGCTCTTCGCCTGTGTCATGACCATGGTCTTCGCGCCGAAACTCGCAACCGTCGCGGATATTCTGGCAACGCGCGCGCGCCGCAAGGCTTTCGGCGGAACTTGGCGGATCCTCACGAGCGTTGTGGGTGAAATCGTCTTCTCCATGCTGCTGGCTCCCGTCATGGCGATCGCCCATACCGTCTTCATCGCCAAGCTTTCGCTCGGGCGCGGCGGTACCTGGTCGGCCCAGCGGCGCGGCCTGCACGCTGTGCCTTACGCAAGCGCGATCAGGCGGCTCTGGCCGCAAACGCTGTTCGGCGTGGCTGGCGTCGTCTGGTTCTCGTCCTTCGTCGCGCCGATCCTTGTCCCGGCGCTGCCGGTCATTCTGGGGCCGCTCGTCGCTATCCCGGTGGCTCGCTTCACCGCCTCGCTCGCCTGGGGGCACGCTGCCCGCGCAAGTGGCCTGTGGCGAATTCCGGAGGAAAGCGCGCCAACATCCGATTTGCTGAAGCTCGCATTGCCGGCCCTGCCTCCCGCCGAAGCGTTGCGGGAGCCAGTCGCAGGCTACCCCAAGGCACCGCAGGCTGCGGAATAGGCGCGCCCTGTATCGCCTCGGCGCGCCACTGACACATGGCTGGGCCGATCAGGCGGTGGCGCCCTCCAGCAACATTTCCGGCGACGCCATGTCGGTCCCGTGTTCGTAAAGGCGGAAAAGCCGGTTTCCGCAAGCTGAAATCCCTCCGCCGTGTCGCCGGTGCGGATCAGTGCGCGACCCTTGAGCGCTCGTGCCCGACGGCCCCGGAAGGACAGAGCGCGGCTGCTGCGGAAACCGGGTGCCGTTTGCGCAGCGTCTCCATCATCTCCACCGTGCCAAGTGCGATCAGCGCCTCCATCTCGATCGCCGTCCTCTCCTCATGCACGCCGCGCGGTTTGTCGCGACAGGCTGGGTCCGGGCCTGTCCGTGGCGCTGCACCGCTTCTTGCGGTGGCCGATCCGCCCGCCGTCCTGCGCGCCAGTCTCAATGCCTCCTCGTAACACGCGCGCGCTTCCCTCAGGTCGGAACGCACGGCTGCCCTCTGGCCGGCGGCGAGCCAATAGCGCGCAGCGGTGTCCGGTTGCCCGGCCTTGAAGGCGTGATGGGCGAGGAGTTCGGCTGTTGTGTCGGGCGTTTCCTCCTTCGCCTTTTCCTCAAGCAGCTCCAGAAGACGGGCATGGATGTGCCGCTTGTCTTCACGCCACAATCCGGCATAGGCGGCATCATGCACCAACGCGTGCTTGAAACGGTAGGTGATGTCCTGATCGCAGGTCACGGGGCAGATGATGTCCGCCTCCACAAGGCGTTCGATCGCTTCCTCCAGCATGTGCGCCAGATCGGTCCGCGCGACGGGAACGATCGTGGTTCCCACACCGACTTTTTCGAAAAGCCGCGTGAGCGTCGTCTTGCGGAATTCACGTCCGATACAGGCCGCGACTTGCGCGACCCATTTGGGCGAATGGGCTCCGGCTGCGCCGAGCCGCAGGCGGTCGAGCCGGGCGGAGAGCGAATCGCGCAAGGTCTCGGGTATGTTGTCGCTAGGTTTTCCGATCGCGAAAGGCTGGGCGAGCAACGCGCGGTCCCCGGCCTTGTCGATGACCGTTCGCGTCAGCTCCTCGATGAAAAGCGGCACGCCGTCTGAGCGCTCCACGATACGCGTGATCCAGTCACCGGGAAGGCGGCTCGCGCCCGCCCTGCGCGCGACGCTGCTCACGATCCTTGCGGAATGCGAACGGCTCAGTCTGTCCAGCGTGACGGACTGGCAGTTTCGGGCGGCTTCAAGTCCGGCGAGGGGGGCTTCGCCCGGCGGGTGCGGGCGGAAGGTCGCAATGATCATGACGGACCCGTCTGTTGCCGCGCTCGACAGTTCCTCCAGCAGTTTCAGCGTTGCCGTATCCGCCCAGTGCAGATCCTCCGCGACGAGGATGACGGGATATCGGCGCGACATCGCGATCAGACAGGTGGCAAGCAGCGACGTCGTGCGCTGGCCGATGTCCTCATGTGTCAGGATGTTGAGCAGGGGCAGACACTGTGCCGCCGGCAGGTTGACGAGACGGGCGAGCAACGGCACCGAATAGCCGTCGCGAATGCCCAGTTCGGAGAGAAAGGCACGCAGGCAATGAACCATTGCCTCCTGTGTGTCTGTCGCGCGGAGCCCGATGAGCCGGGTGAAAGCCACCGCGAAAGGATGGAGCGCGGTGCGCGCATGCAACGCGGAGCATTGCAGCTGGATCTCGCGCCGGCCATCGTCGCCAATGCCTTCCAGGAAATGCCGGACCAACCGCGATTTGCCGATACCCGCATCGCCCTTCACCAGCACGAGCTGGCCTTGGCCCATACATGTCCTGCGCCAGGTTTCGCACAGCAGAGCCTGTTCGTGGGCTCGGTTCACGAAATCGGTCAGCGATCCCGCGCAGCATCGCTCGAACCGTGTGGGCCCGCAGGTCTGTCCCAAAGGTTGGTACACTGTCATCGGACCCGGAAACCCCTTGAAACGGACGGTGCGGGCGGGCGTGAAACGGAAATCGTTGCGGGTCAGGCGGAAGGTCGTCTCGTCGACCAGCGCCATGTTCTGTCCGGCGCCTGTCTGCAATCGCGCCGCAAGGCTCGGCGCTGGGCCGAGAAGCTCCAGACCGCCGGGATCGTCGGCGCGGTTGTCGACGATCGCCACTTCGCCGGTCGCAACCCCGACGCGAAGCCGCAGCCTTGCCCCTTCGCTGCGATCATCGTCGCTGTCTTCCGTATGGTTTTCCTGCTGCACACGGGCCAGAACGCCAAGCGCGGCCATGACGGCGCGGCTGGCATTGTCCTCGTGCGAGGCGGGATAGCCGAAGCAGCAAAGGATACCGTCGCCCTTGTGGTGGCAGATGATGCCGCCGAAGACGCGTACCGTGTTGCGGACCGTTTCGCGATAGCGGTTGATGACCGCCCACAGGTCTTCCGGCTCCAGCGCGCACGACATGGCTGTCGATTGCACGATGTCACAGAAGACGACGCTCACCTGCCGGCGTTCGGAGGTATTCACGTACGTCCGTGTCCGTGCGGCTTCCTGAGAAGTGCTCAACGGCAGTAACCCGACCTGGTGCGGTTAATCCGATGTGCACAACGAATATCGCGCCGCTCGACCTGAAAGGCCGCGGCCGCTGTTTTTTCCGTTAGGTCAAGTGTGTCGTGCCGGCGGCTGTTTGTCCAGTCTGCCATCTGATAGATGGACATCGCCCGGTCGGCGTGCCTGCAAACGCGAACGGTATGCCGGAAGGGGGCGACGGAAATCCGGCTATCAGCCGTCGCGCTTGATGGCCTGCACCATGTTTTCCAGAGCCGAGAGAAAGTCCGAGCGATCCTTCCGGCTCACCGGGCGGCCTCCGCCGCCGATTTCGCCGATTTCGCGCAGGTGCCGGTTGAGATCGCGCATGGCCATCGCCATGCCGATGCTCGCGCTGTCGAAGGGTTTGCCAGACTGGCCCAGCACCCGTGCGCCCTTTTCCAGGCAGCGCGAGGCGAGTGGAATGTCGTTGGTAATGCAGATGTCACATGCGGTGATGGCATCGGCGATCCAGTCGTCGGCCGCATCAGGGCCTTCGGGCACGATAACGCGCTTGACCAACGGGCTGTCATCGAGCCGCATCCATTGGTTGGCGACGAAATGCATGACAAGGCCATGCCGTTCGCCCACGCGCACCACTTCCGCCTTCACCGTGCAGGCGTCGGCGTCCACGTAGATCTGGGGCGCTTGCGAAGCGGTCGCGCTCACCGGGCCTCCACCTCCTCGCGCAGCATCTCCAGTTCCAGCCATCGTTCCTCCGCCGCCTCCAGCTCGTTCTCCAGCGTCTCAAGCTCCGCCGTCACCTTCGAAAAGCCGTCGGGATCGCGCGAATAGAACGCCGGATCGGACATTTTCCTGCGCCGTGCGTCGATGTCCGCCTGAAGTCGCTCCATCTCGCCGGGCAGGGTTTCCAGCGCATGCTTTTCCTTGAAGGACAGCTTGCGCTTCGTCGCCGGAGCCCTGGTGTCCGTCTGAGGCTGTGTCTGGGGCTTTTCCGTCTTTCCCGCCTTGGCAGTCGCGGGTGCCGGCGTGTCGCCGCGCGCCCTGACACCGTGACCGCGCTGGGCCACCATGTCGGAATAGCCGCCGGCATATTCGATCCAGCTACCGTCGCCCTCGCCGGCGATGACCGAGGTCGCCACACGGTCCAGGAAGTCGCGATCGTGGGAAACGAGAATCACGGTGCCGGCGTAGTCGGCGATCAGTTCCTGCAAGAGGTCGAGCGTTTCCAGATCGAGATCGTTGGTCGGCTCGTCCAGCACCAGCAGGTTGGAGGGGGTCGCCAGCGCGCGCGCCAGCATCAGCCGACCGCGTTCGCCGCCCGAAAGAGCGGAAATCGGCGTGCCCGCCTGCTCCGGCGTGAACAGGAAGTCCTTCATATAGGCGACCACATGCTTGGTGACGCCGCCCACCTCCACCTTGTCGCCGCGCCCGTCGGTCAGCGCCTCGCGCAGGCTCCACGATGGATCGAGGCTCGCCCGACGCTGGTCGAGCGTCACCTTCAGCAGATTGGTGCCGAGCTTGATCTTGCCGCTGTCGGGCGCCAGCGTCCCGGTCAGCAGGTTCAGCAGTGTGGTCTTGCCCGCGCCGTTCGGCCCGATGATGCCGATCCGGTCACCGCGCTGGATGATGGTGGAGAACGTGTCTACGATTGTGCGATCGCCATAGGTCTTGGAGATCTCCTCGGCCTTCACGACCTCCTTGCCGGAGGTTTCCCCCTCGCTCGCGACAAACTTGACGTTGCCCTGCGATTTCCGCTGGTCTCGCCGCTGGCTGCGCAGGTCGGCGAGCGCGCGCATGCGCCCCATATTGCGTTTTCGCCTTGCGGTAACGCCGTAGCGCACCCAATGCTCCTCGGCCACGATCTTGCGGTCGAGCTTGTGCCGGTCTCGCTCTTCCTGCTCCAGCACCTCATCGCGCCAGGTCTCGAAATTCGCGAAGCCCTGGTCCATCCGCCTGAGTGTGCCGCGGTCGAGCCAGAGAGTGGAGCGGGCCAGATCCTGCAGGAACCGCCGGTCATGCGAGATCAGAACAAGAGCGGAGCGCATGGAGGAAAGCTCCTCCTCCAGCCATTCGATCGCCGGCAGGTCGAGATGGTTGGTCGGCTCGTCCAGCAGCAGAATGTCCGGCACGGGCGCCAGCACCCGCGCGAGTGCCGCGCGCCTCGCCTCACCGCCGGAAAGCTGGTCGGGGCTTTCCTCGCCCGTGAGACCCAGCTCGCCCAGCAGGTATTGCGCCCGGTAGTGGTCGTCGCCCGGCGCCAGCCCGGCCTCCACATAGGCGAGTGTGGTGGAAAAGCCGGAAAGGTCCGGCTCCTGGGGCAGGTAGCGCACCGTGGCGCCCGGTTGCACGAAGCGGCGGCCGTCATCGGCCTCCACCATGCCGGCGGCGATCTTCAGCAAGGTCGACTTGCCGGAGCCATTGCGACCGACAAGGCACAGCCGGTCGCCGGGTGCCACGGTCATTTCGGCGTCTTCGAACAAGGCGGTGCCGCCGAAGGTGAGCCGGATCGATTGCAGGGTGAGGAGCGGTGGTAGAGCCATAACCAGCGCATTTACCCTTGCAGAGCTCCGCCGACAAGGCTCGCGTAAGGTTGTCGCGCATCATTCGTCATCGGCGTGATGCGCAGCTGTCATGGTGAATTGGGATTCGCGCGCCTTTCCCGTGGGCGTGGCCATTATGATACGGTATTCGGTGCCCGCATCCTGTTTCACACAATGCGACTATGTTTCGTCGGGTTACGTGATTATACCTCTGCGCGAACGGGGATACGCGATTGCAGGGGGGCTCGTTACAAGGCGCCGCAGTTACGTTGGGCAACGTTCCGGGCCGCAACGGCAGTAACCATAATCTTATAAAGGCGTTGCTTGCGGCTACCGATAACCAAAAAAGGTCTCTCAACCGTGTAACAAGAGACAATGCCAGTTCCCCGTACGGCTAATAGTGTTTTGAAACGCTTGATAGCGGAATACAGATGCAGATTCCGAAATACGAGCAGATTGCCGAGGCCCTCGGCCGCGAGATCCGCGAAGGCGTCCATCCAGAGGGTGGACTGCTGCCGACTGAGGCTCAGCTTTCTGCACGCTTCCATGTAAGCCGGCATACGATCCGGCACGGTTTGAGGTCTTTGCGCGAGCGTGGCCTCGTCAGATCGCGCCAGGGACGCGGCACCGAGGTGGTGCGTGCCTGCGAGCGTTCCATGAGAACGGGCTATCACCTGCTCGACGGGTTCGCGTCCGCTCCCTTCGACTGGACGTTTCGTCTTGAAGGCGTGGCGACTGTCACGGATGTGGACAAGACAGACATCGGCTTGTCGGCGTTCAAGCCGATGTTGCGCCTGTCGGGCGTCTTTCGCGACGCCGCGTCGGGAATGGAAGCGCCGGCATGTATCTATCTCGATGAAACCTGCGGTGATGTCGTGCCCCGGCTTGGCGGAGAACGTTTGCCGGACCTGCTTGCTGCGATGCACGGGCTTCATCCGGCGGAGATCGTCCAGGAGATCCGTTGCGATGCTCCCCAGGACGGTGAATACGACCTTTGCCGGCTGGTGATGATCCGCCGGTATCTCGATGACGCCAAAGAACCTTACCTGGTTCTGCGCGCCGTCTGTCCGCCCAAAGCCTTTGCGCTTCATTCCATCCTCTCTGCCGCGGATTGATACGTCGCGCCGTTGCGCATCGAACGTTCGATGAGTTGATGTTGAAAAGGCGCCGGGGGCATGATTGTCTGACAAGACCGGCCCATGGTGTGGAGCGGTACCGGCTATCGAACACGCAAACGGGCATGCGCCGGGGTGGAACGTCCAACAGTCGGAACGCACGCGGGCCGGAACGCACTGAGGGGGGAAGGCGTGCGGACACTTGAGCTTTCCGGCGGTTTCTCGCCGGCCAATCTCTCTATCGTGGAAAGGGAACGGCCGAAGCCCGGACCGGGCCAGGTGCTGGTGCGCGTGGTCGCCGTCTCCCTCAATTACCGCGATCATCTGTTCGTCAGCGGAAAGTACGATCCGCGCGCGGCGCTGCCCGCCGTTCCCGCGTCCGACTGCGCGGGCATTGTGGAGGAGACCGGGAAGGGCGTTTCCCGCTTCAGGCAGGGCGACCGCGTCATCAATCTGTTTATGGAGGACTGGCCCTCCGGCCCCGCCCGGCGTGAATTCCTTGAGGGGAGCCGTGGTGCCGGCGGCAAGCCGGGTGTCCTGTCCGAATATGTTGTCTTCGACGCGGCGGCATTGCTGCCAGTGCCCGCTCAGCTGAGCCTCAAGGAAGCCGCCTGCCTTCCCTGTGCCGGGCTCACCGCATGGTGTGCGCTCTTTGCCGGCGGGGCAATGAAGCCGGGTGCCACCGTGGTGATCCAGGGAACCGGCGGCGTTGCATTGTTCGCGCTTCAATTCGCAAGAATGGCGGGCGCGCGCACCGCGCTTCTTTCCTCAAGCGACGAAAAGCTCGCCCAGGTGTCGGATCTCGGTGCCGACGTGAGCATCAATTATCTGCGCGAGCCGGACTGGTCGAAATCCGCGCGCGCCGCGCTCGCGGCGGACGGCGTCGATCTAGTTGTCGAACTCGGCGGCGAGAAGACGCTCGCCCAGTCGCTGCGCGCGGTGCGCGTCGGGGGAACGCTCGCCATGATCGGGGTTCTGTCCGGCCCCGTCGCGCCGCTGCCCCTGCCGCTCGTCGTCATGCGCCAGATCCGTCTGCAGGGCGTGACGGTCGGTTCGCGCACCGACATGGAGGCGATGCTGGCGGCGATCGCCACCCACGGTCTGCGCCCACGCATTCACCAGGTGTTTCCCTTCGAGGCCCATGCGGCGGCCTTCGATATGCTTGGCCGCGGTGGTCATGTCGGCAAGATCGTGATCTCGCTCGGTTCCTGATCCTGCGTCTTTTCTCCATCTTTGGCGTTGTTGCAACGCACACCTCACGCTAGATTTGGCGAAGGAGGAACGGCGCCCGCCAAGGGTGCCTCAGGGAGGAAATTTTCATGAGTGCAGCAATTGTTGGCTGGTCGCATCTGCCCTTCGGCAGGCTTTCCGATGAGACGGTCGAGAGCCTGATCGTCAAGGCCGCGAATGGCGCGCTTGCCGATGCCGGCATCGATGCCGCCGACGTCGACGAGATCGTGCTCGGCCATTTCAACGCAGGCTTTTCGGCCCAGGATTTCACCGCCTCGCTGGTGCTGCAGGCCGACCCGGCATTGCGCTTCAAGCCGGCGACGCGGGTGGAGAACGCCTGCGCGACGGGTTCCGCCGCCGTCCACCAGGGCGTCAGAGCCGTCCATTCCGGCGCCGCGCGCTTCGTGCTGGTTGTCGGCGTTGAACAGATGACGACGACCCCCGGTCCCGAGATCGGCCAGAACCTGCTCAAGGCCTCCTACCTCGCCGAGGAGGGGGATATTCCGGCCGGCTTTGCCGGTGTGTTCGGCAAGATCGCCGGGGCTTATTTCCAGAAATACGGTGACCAGTCCGACGCGCTTGCCGCCATTGCCGCCAAGAACCACAAGAATGGCGTGAAGAACCCCTTCGCCCAGATGCGCAAGGATCTCGGCTACGACTTCTGCCGCACCGAGAGCGAGAAGAATCCTTTCGTGGCTGGCCCGCTGAAGCGCACCGACTGCTCGCTCGTCTCCGATGGTGCGGCGGCGATCGTTCTCACCAATACGGAAACCGCGCTCGGCATGAAGAAGGCGGTCGCCTTCCGCTCCACCGCCCATGCGCAGGATTTCCTGCCCATGTCGAAGCGCGACATCCTGAAGTTCGAAGGCTGCGCCACCGCCTGGGACCGGGCGCTGAAATCCGCCGGCGTCACGCTCGACGATCTGTCCTTCGTGGAAACGCACGACTGTTTCACCATCGCCGAACTGATCGAATACGAGGCGATGGGGCTGGCGCCGGAAGGCCAGGGCGCGAAGGCCGTCCTTGAAGGCTGGACCGAGGTTGGCGGCAAGCTGCCGGTCAACGTTTCGGGCGGGCTGAAGGCGAAGGGCCACCCGATCGGCGCCACTGGCGTCTCCATGCACGCCATCACCGCCATGCAGCTTGCCGGCGAGGCGGGAGACATGCAGCTTCCCAATGCCGAGATCGGCGGCATCTTCAACATGGGCGGCGCGGCCGTCGCGAATTATGTGAGCGTGCTGCAGGCGCTGAAGTAGCGGCGGGGAACTGTCCGGAAACTGCACGGACATCGTCCTTGGCTACGCCCCCTCCTTCGTCATCACCCGGCACCCGCCTTCGCGGGCACAGGCTCCGTCCGGGTGACCCATGGCCGTCGCCCTGAATGCCACTGCCTGCGTTGGGTTGCCCGGACGGAGCCTGTGCCCGCGAAGGCGGGTGCCGGGCAAATGACGAAGGAGAGTGAGGGACCCCGCGCGGGGGATACGGGGGGCTCTCTCCGGTTGTTCCGGGCCCCTGACCATGCCCCATTACCGGGTCATGGCCTCGGCCTCGAGCGAACGAAAAACGCCCGCCGGATTCCCGGCGGGCGTCGTTTTTTCAAGAAACTGAAACCGCTGCCTACTGCAAGGCCTCGGCGTCGCGTTCGGCGTATTTCAGCGTCGTGGCGACGTCCTCGGCACGCATCAGGCGATCCGCGACAAGCGCCTCGGCCGCCTCCTTGACCGCGGCGATGTAGGCGTCCTTGCTCTCGTAGCGCTCGGCGAGCCCGTCGCGGCTGTCGTCATCCACGGCTTCGGCCGGGAAGGCGATGAAGCTGCCGGTCGTGGAATAGAGTTCACCCTTGGCGTAGCCCTCGGTGCGCAGGTTCCAGCCCTCGTAGGTGCCGAGCGGCACGGCGAGGCGCGGCAGGATCACGCCGCCCTGCGGATTGCCGTCCTCATCGATGGCGGGAACGAGCTGCGGATAGGCCTTGCCGCGAACCGGCGGCACCTTGGAATGGTCCATCACCTGAAGCGTGTTGAACTTCGGGGCGAGCGGCTCGCCTGCAACCGTCGGATAGACGAGCTCGGACACCGGGACGAGCGTGCCGTCGGCAACGCTCGGATACCGGCTGGCCGGCGGCTCGGTGCCGTCCGCGACCCAGGCTTCCATGTCGTCATAGAGCGCGCGCAGGACCGGCGTGACGCTCAGCGGGTTGGTCGGGTAGGCGGCCTCTTCCTTGGTCCCGGGTTTTCCGTCCCACAGCGCGAAATGCTGCGTGCCGGCGATGAAGTAGAGCCGCACGTTGTCCGGCATGGTGAGTGCCGTCTCGCCGTCGGGCGAGGTGGAGAGAAGGTAGGCGCGGGCCTGCCAGAACTCCGTCGAGGTGTCCGACTGCATGATCTTCGGGCAGGTGTCGGAGGCCTGGCACTTCTCCAGGATACCGTCCGTCTTGCCGGAGATCGGATCCGTCATCGTCACGTAGGTGAAGGGGAACTGGTCGCCGGGGTAGTCGTGGTCCTCGTGCTGGCGGGAATAACGGCCCGGCTGCGCGAAGGCGTAGTTTGTGTAGGTCTTGCGCGAGCCCGCGATATGCGCCATCACGCCGTCGAACACGCGTGCGCCGCCCTCATCCGCGTTGAAGCCCTGATAGATCAGGTCGCGCATCAGCCGGCCGGACTGCGAAATGCCCATGCCGACGGTGTACTTGATGCCGTCGATCGGATCCGTCGCCTCGTGGCCGGGATTGCCGCGCAGGAACGAGACAACGTCGCGGATCGCCGCCATTGCGAGGCCCGCGGGAACCGGATTCTTCGCCGGATAGACGAACTCGTAGATCGCGCCGGCCGGCGCATCCGCCGGACGGGTGATCTCGACTTCGGTCTCGCTGACATACTTGAAGCCGAGGTCCTTGGGCGTTTCCGCCTTGTCGGTGTCGTTCGTGCGCACCGTCAGCGTCGCCTTGGCCGGATCGAGATCGGCCGCCGGATAGCTGAGCTTCAGCGTGCCGGTCGCACCCGGCTTGTCGAAGATGATCTGCTCGCGCGAGGTGCCGGCAACACCCTCCTCGACGGGCAGGGTGATGTTCATCAGCTTGTCGGGCAGGCCCGGCTGCCAGCCGTTCCAAACGACCGTGTCGCCGTGCTCCAGCACGAAGCCGTCGCCGGCATCCTCGGGCTTGGAGGGAATGCCTGCCGAATGAGAATCGTTGAGCAGTTCGAAGGAGAGATTGCGGCCCCGGTTCGTGACTTCGTAGAACAGGAAGGGAGACCGTTTGGCGGCTTCCGCCGGTCGCAGGATCGAGACCTCGGCCGAAAAGACGACATCGCCGTTCTTGTCCTTCGGCGCCTTGTCGATACCGACGATCACGGCGTTTTCCGGCGCCTTGGGATCGACCGCGATCGTGGCGATCGCGTCGATCCGCTCATAGGTGCCAGCGTCCCCGTAGGACTGGCCGTCGAAGACCGATCCGGACGACTGGATCTTGAAGTCGATCACGCGCGCGGACGTCGGGCTGGTCAGCATCGAAGCGGCGAGCAGGCCTGCCACCCCTGCCGCTAAGGTCATGCACTTTTTCATCTTTTCTCCGAATGTGTCGGTGAGATAAGAACGCGCACACGCTAGCTGGCTGCCGCAACGACGTGTCAACTTCTCTTTTTCAGCGCGCTATTCTATCGCAGCCGTCTGCGGCGCAACAGCATCCCGTCATACGCAGCGTCCGCCATCGACCTCCAGCGCCACGCCAGTGATGAACTCGGCCTCGTCGGAAGCAAGCCACAGGGCGGCGTTGGCCATGTCTTCGGGGCGCGAGAGCCGGCCGAGCGGAATGGTCGCACGGAACTTCTCGCGCATCTCCGGCGTGTCCTCGCCCAGGAAGAGATGCAGCATGCCCGTCTCTCCCGCGACCGGGCACAGCGCGTTGACGCGGATCTTCTTCGGCGCGAGCTCCACCGCCATCGATTTCGAGGCCGTGATCGCCCAGCCCTTCGACGCATTGTACCAGGTCAGCCCCGGCCGCGGCCTCAGGCCCGCCGTCGATGCGGTGTTGAGGATGACGCCGCCGCCGGTCTCCTCCATCACCGGCACCGCCTTCAGCGTCGCCAGATAGATCGCCTTGGCGTTGACGTCGAAGATCCGGTCGAAGGTCTCCTCGTCGATATCCAGCATCGGGCCGTTCTTGTGAGTGTAGCCGGCATTGTTGACCAGAATGTCGAGCCGTCCGAAATTGCCGCGCGCCGCCGCCACCATGGCCTCGACATCAGCCACGTCGGTCACGTCGGCGGTAACCGCCACCGCGTTGGCGCCGATATGATGCGCCACGCGCGCCGCCCCTTCGCCGTTCATGTCGGCGATGACGACCCTGGCCCCTTCCTCTACGAACCGCGTCGCGATGCCCTCGCCGAACCCTGATGCCGCGCCGGTGACGATGGCGACTTTACCCTCCAGACGATTTCCCATGTTCATTCCTCCCGACGATTATTGTTGCGCGAAGGGTAGCCGCACGCGAAACGCCGCGGCAAGCCGCCGCACGGGGACGGGGGGCCGTCAGAACATATTCCGATCGTCTCGATAGGAATTAGCTCAAGCTCGTGAAGCCCTGGCTCGCGAAGCCCCGGACGGCGGGATGGTCCGCAAGCTCCGGTTAATCGAACAGCTCCGGCCGCCGCGCCAGCAGCGCCTGCGTCAGCATCAGCAGCTTGGCGTCGTTGATCTCTCCGACGTCCAGCATCGTCCTGAGGCGGGTGGCCGGCCATTCCAGCACTTCGATGTGCTCGTGCTCCTCTTCGAGTCCGCCGCCGTCGGCGACCCGGTCCTGCGGTCCGTAGACGGCAAGATAGAGCGCGATCTTCTCGGTCATGAAGCCGGGCGAGGTATAGACCTCGGCTATCTTTTCCAGCGTGTCGAGCCGCGTGCCGATCTCCTCCATCGCCTCGCGGCGTATGGCTTCCTCGGCGGTTTCCCCCGGATCAATCAGCCCCGCGCAGGGCTCCACCAGCAGCGCCTCGTCGCCCCTGACATAGACCGGGAAACGGAGCTGGCGCGTCAGCAGCACGGTCTTGCGCACCGGATCGTACGGCAGGACGGCTGCGGCCGATCCGTGATCGTGGACGATCCGTTCCACCTGCTCGCGCGTTTCTCCATCGGGCCGCGAAAGCACCAGCCGCTCGGTTTTCACACGCGGCCTGTCGATCAGCGTTTCGCGTTCCTCGATGCGGATATCGGACATTGAAGGCTCCTCATGTTTCGCCGCATTGGAGGCGGATCGGGGGAGCCGGTCAAGCGACATGGGGAAGCGGCGCGGAGGAAGCCGGGCGCCTCCGAATGCGGGGCGGGACAGAGACAATGCGGCTTGGTGTGGCGCATCCTGACGCAAGTGGCCCATCCTTCGCGACGGCGCTGCGCGCCTCCTCAGGATGACGTTGCGTTTGTTGATGGCTTCGCTGAAATAACAACACACTCGACGTCATCCTGAGGAGCCCGCCTTGGCGGGCGTCTCGAAGGATGGGCCCCGGGTGGAATAATCCCGCCCGCTCAAACCTGTACGGCCCCTCTCACGCTGGCCGGCGCAGCCACGGACGCGTCCCCGTGGGCACCTCGTCTGCCCGGCCCGCCGGCTGGTAATAGTGATCCACCCGCGGCACGTGCCCGGCCTCAAGCGCCGCGCGCGTGGGGGCATGGCTCACCGCGAAGGCGTCGATCCCGCAGCGTCGCATCAGGGCGATCTGGTCGATCAGCACGTCGCCGACGGCCCGGATTTCGCCGTCAAAGCCCAGATCCTCGCGCAGGATGCGCGCGGTGGAATAACCGCGCCCGTCGGTGAACTTCGGAAAGGCGACCGCCACCGCCGCCACATGCGCGAACTCGTCGGCGATCGATCGCACGTCCTCGCCGGCCTCCACGACGACGCCCGTCGGAGCGTTGCGCCCGCGCAGCACCGCGAGGTCGGCGAGAAATCGCGATAGCGACAGGAACACCGCGCCATCGGCCGGAACCGGATCGTCGTCGGCGAGATACGTCCAGCCGTCGGCGAGGAACCGGCCGTCCCGGTAGATGTCGTTTGCCTGCGTGTCCGTCATGGTCAGATCCCGCTGCCGTCGATTTCGCGCCCGTGCGTGGGCAGATGGATGCCGCATTCGGTCTTTTCAGCACCCCGCCAGCGCCCGGCGCGCGGGTCCTCGCCCGGCGCCACGCGGTCGGTGCAGGGCATGCAGCCGATGGAGGGAAACCCTTGCGCGACCAGCGGGTGCGGCGGCAGGTCGTGCGTCTCCGCATAGGCCTTCAGCGTCTCCACCGACCAGTTGGCGAGCGGGTTGACCTTGATGCGGTCGTTGGCGACCTCGAACACCGAAAGTGCGGCGCGCGTCGAACTCTGGAAGCGCTTGCGCCCCGTGATCCACGCGTCGAAGCCATGAAGCGCGCGCTCCAGCGGCAGCACCTTGCGGATATGGCAGCACGTATCGGTATCGCGCAGCCACAGCGAGCCTTGCGGATCGGCGGTCGCCAGATCGTCCGGATCGGGCAGGATGGTGCGCACGCCGGTCAGCCCGAAGCGCGCAATCAGCGTCTCGCGATAGCGCAGCGTCTCGCCGAAGAGCTTCTGCGTATCGACGAACAGCACCGGCGCATGCCGGTCGACTTGCGACAGAAGATGCAGAAGCACCGAGGATTCCGCCCCGAACGATGAGACGAGCGCCACCCTGCCGGGATAGAGCCGGTGAAGGACATGGTCCAGCAGGTCAGGCGTCGGCAGGCTGCCATATTGCGCGTTGAGCGCCTGGGCCTCGGCCCTGAGCGCGTTTTCGGGATCAAGCGCGAGGGCGGTCGCGTCAAGCGGTGCCATAGAGCGCCTCCTTGAAAGGTGCGTCCCCGACCCTGCGATAGGCGGCAAGGAAGGTTTCGTTGTCGTTGGCGCGGAGCTTCAGGTAGGTCTCCACCACGGTTTCCACCGCATCGACGATCCTGTCCCCGGCAAAGCCGCGCCCGATGATGGCGCCGATGGAGGTGGTCTCGTCGGCCGAGCCACCAAGGGTCAGCTGGTAGAGTTCCTCGCCCTTCTTCTCCACGCCGAGAATGCCGATATGGCCGACATGGTGATGGCCGCAGGCGTTGATGCAGCCGGAGATCTTGATCTTCAGATCGCCGATCGCGCGCTGGCGTTCGGCATTGCCGAAACGCTCGGAAATCTCCTGCGCGATCGGGATGGAACGCGCATTGGCGAGCGCGCAGTAGTCGAGCCCGGGGCAGGCGATGATGTCGGTGATGAGCCCGGCATTGCCCTCCGCCAGATCGGCGGCGACGAGCGCGTCATGGACCTTGTCGAGATCGTCGAGCCGCACATGCGGCAGGATCAGGTTCTGCTCGTGGGAGACGCGCAACTCGTCGAAGCTGAAGGTTTCCGCGATGTCGGCGACCGCCTCCATCTGTTCGGCAGAGGCATCGCCCGGCACGCCGCCTATGGGCTTCAGCGAGATCGTCACCGAGGCATGGCCCGTCACCTTGTGCGGATGCACGTTGCGCTCTGCCCAGGCGGCAAACGCCGGGTTGCCGGCGCTCTTTGCGTCGAACCGTGCGCTCGTTGCCGCGGGGTCGAGCGGGGGCAGCGCGAAATAGGTCTCGATGCGGCGCACCTCGTCGGCGGGAAGCTGCAGCACCCCGTGGCGGATCTTCTCGAATTCCGCCTCGATATCGCCGCGCAACTCGTCGATGCCCGTCTCGTGGACGAGGATCTTGATGCGGGCCTTGTACTTGTTGTCGCGCCGCCCGTAGCGGTTGTAGACGCGCAGGATCGCCTCCGAATAGGCGATGAGATCCTCTTCGGGCAGGAAATCGCGAACGAGCTTGGCGACCAGCGGTGTGCGTCCCTGGCCGCCGCCGACATAGACCTTGAAGCCGAGATCGCCCGCCTCGCTCCTGACGATCTGCATGCCGATGTCGTGCACCTGGATGGCGGCGCGGTCGTGCGGCGCTCCGGTGATCGCGAACTTGAACTTGCGCGGCAGGAATGTGAATTCCGGGTGCAGCGACGACCATTGCCGGATGATCTCGGCATAGGGACGCGGATCGGCGATCTCGTCGTCGGCGGCGCCTGCCAGATGATCGGCGGTGGTGTTGCGGATGCAGTTGCCCGAGGTCTGGATCGCGTGCATCTCCACCTCCGCCAGCTCCTTCAGAATGGCCGGCACGTCGGAGAGCTTCGGCCAGTTGAACTGGATGTTCTGGCGCGTGGTGAAGTGGCCGTAGCCGCGATCATAGGTGCGCGCGATGTGGGCGAGCTTGCGCATCTGCCGGCTGTTCAGCGTGCCGTAGGGCACGCACACACGCAGCATGTAGGCGTGAAGCTGAAGATAGACGCCGTTCATCAGCCTGAGCGGCTTGAACTGGTCCTCGTTCAGCTCGCCTTTCAGCCGGCGGCGGACCTGATCGGAGAACTGCGCGATGCGCTGGTCCACGAATTCCTGGTCGAATTCATCGTAACGGTACACGAAGCGTACTCCTGGCGTTCAAGCTTGGTCAGGCCGCGTTGGAGGCGCGCGAGGCCTGCGCCTGCTTGCCGAGATCGGTTCGGAAGGTGGGGCCGGCGGCGCGGATGCGTTCGCGCAGCCGCACGGGCACGACGCCGGAGCCCTGACGGGTCACGTCGATCGTGCCGACATCGACGACCTCGTTTGCGGCAACGGCACGCGCGGCAGCCGCTTCCGCCGCCTCCACCGCAGCCGCATCCTCCAGAACGAGGGCGCCGTCGATTGTCTCGACCCACGCGCCATGGGCGCCGAGCCAGACGACTTCGCCGTCGGCGAGACGGTTGGCGGTGACGAGCTTGCAGATCGTCTTCATGACAAAAACTCCTCAAGCGGCGCTGCGCCGACAGGGTTCGGCGATTTCCGGTTCGATCTTTCTTCCGTCATTGCCCGGCGCAGTCCGGGCAATCCATTGCGGGCCGCGACATGGCGGGAAGCATCCATGGATCACCCGGACTGCGCCGGGTGATGACGGAAGAGAGATCGGATCTGCGTTGCCGAGTCATGTGGTCCTTCAGGCAGCTGCGAAACGGGAAACAGGGAGGGGGAACCCAGCTTGCGGCGCCAGCGGCTCGGCGCGTTCCAGCGCGGCGTGGGCGACGACCTCGCCGATGACGATGAGCACCGGGCCGCTCACGTCGCCGCGTTCGGAAAAGGCGTCGAGATCGCAAAGCCTGCCGGCAAAGGCGCGTTCCTCGCGCCGCGCGGCGTTCTCGATCGCCATGACGGGGGTTGCCGGATCGAGGCCGGCGGCGCGGAGTTGTGCTGCGACCCGTCCGGCGACCGTACGGCCCATGTAGACGGCGACGGTGGCACCAAGGAGCGCAAGGCCCGCCCACTCGGGCAGGGTCTCGCCGTCCTTGTCGTGGCCGGTGGCGAAGACGAGGCTGGAGGCGACGCCGCGCAGCGTCAGCGGGATCTCGGCGGAAGCGGCCGCGGCGAACGCGGCGGTCACGCCCGGCACGATCTCGTAAGGCATGCCGGCCTTGCGAAGGGCCGCGATTTCCTCGCCCGCCCGGCCGAAGATCATCGGGTCGCCGGATTTCAGCCGCACCACCCGGTGGCCTTTCGCGGCTTCCTCAACGAGGATCTCGTTGATGCGTGCCTGGGAGACCGAATGCGCACCCTTGGCCTTGCCCACGGAAATGCGCTGCGCATCGCGCCTTCCCATGGCGACGACGGCATCGGGCACCAGCCGGTCGTGGACGATGACGTCGGCTTCCTGCAACAAGCGCTGGGCGCGCAATGTCAGAAGGTCCTCGGCGCCGGGCCCCGCACCGATCAGCCAGACGAAGCCGGCCTCGTCGGCCGCCCCGTTGACGAGGCGTTGTGCTGCGGCACGGGCCTCGTCGGTGCGCCCGGCATAGGTCGCATGCGCCACCGGACCGGAGAAGAACGCGGCCCACAGCCGGCGCCTGCCTTCCGCCGACGGCACGAAGTGTGAAACCGTTTCGCGGAAACTCTCGGCAAGCCGCGCCAGCGCCCCCGTCTCGCGCGGCAGCAGCGCCTCGATGCGCGCGCGGATGTGGCGGGCAAGCACCGGGCCGACCCCGGTGGAGGTGATGGCGACGGCGACGGGCGCGCGGTTGACCAGCGCGCCCGTGTAGAAATCGCAGAGTTCCGGCCGATCAACGGCGTTGACCGGAATGCCCATGTCGCGTGCCGTCTCGACGACTTCGCGGTCGAGCGCCTCGTCCTCGCGCGCGGAAAAGGCCAGCGCGGCGCCGTACAGATGAGCGGGGGTGAAGCCCTCGGCGACATGCCGGGCGCCGGCCTTTTCCGCCGCACGCGCGAGCGCCGGCGACATGTCGTGCGCGACGATGACGATATCGGCATTGGTCTCGCCGATGAGGCGGACCTTCGCCGCCGCCTCGTCGCCTCCGCCCACGACCACCACGCGCCGTCCCGCCACCTTGTGAAAGGTCGGGAAGACGTCGAGGCGTGTCTTGCGGTCGATTTCGTTGCTGTGCCGGCCCATGAGCCACTCCGCGGATAATCCGTTGGTGTCGTCAAAGGGTAGGCACTGGGCCGGCGAATTGCCGGGCATGGGGTTTCAAGCCCAAATCGAAAGAGGAAAAAGATTTCCGGTTTCAGGCGGGAAGGGAGTTGCAGAAGGGAAAGGGGCCGGCCGGAATTGAAGAAGGGCACGCGGAACAGCCTTGCCTCGCACCCGTTTCGCAGGCCCAATCCCGGGCAACGGCTTGTGCAAGCCTGTCGTTTCCGCTCACACGTCGAGCAGGAACCGCTCCAGCCGTTCTTCCACCCGGGGAATCACATCATTCTTGGCGATGATACGGTCGCGGCCCCGGTTCTTGGCGGCGTACATCTGTTCGTCCGCCGCACGGATCGCCTCTTCCAGATCGTCCTCGTAACCAGAGGACAGGCCAATGGAGAGCGTCACCTCCGCCCGTTCGCCATCAAACACATGGGCGCGTTCGCGAAAGCGACTGTAGACGGCGGCGCAGCAGCTCTTCGCTTCCTCGATCTCGCAACCGGGCATCAGCATGCAGAACTCGTCACCGCCCAGCCGCACGGTCAGGATGCTGGCGCCGCAGGCCGAAACGAGGTCGTCGGCAAGGTTCTTGATCACCAGATCGCCCGCCTCGTGGCCATAGCGGTCGTTGACCTGCTTGAAGCGGTCGACATCGATCAGCGCCACCGGCACCGGCTGTTCGTTGCGCCGACACTCCACGTAAAGCCGTGTACCTGCGTCGAACAGGAAGCGACGGTTGTGCAGGCCGGTCATGGCGTCGTGGTTGGCCGCGTCCGTCAGTTTCAGGATACGGTCGATCGTGTCGAGGTTCTGGCCAACGCGCAGCAGGAATTCCTCCGGCGGACAGGTCTTGGCGAGCGCCTCGTTGGCGCCGCTCTTCAACAGCCGCACCATGTCGGTCTGGTCGCAGCCTTCCGTCAGCGACACGACCGCGACCTTTTCCGGCCCGCGTCGCAGCCGTACCTGCTTGATCAGGTCGATCGCATCCACCTCCGGCAGATCCTGATCGAGCACCAGCAAGCGGATATGGTCTTGTTCGTTCAGGTGGTGCAGCGCGTCCTTGGGGGTGTGTACGCGGGTCACCGACAGTTGCAGTCGGCGCAACTGTTCCGCCGCATCGCGCAATGGTGCCCTTTCACATTCCAGAAGCAGCGCGCCGATCCCCCGGTTGGCCCGCAGCCGCAGCACCAGTTCGCGCAGGTAGGAGAGGCTTGCCGGGCTGTCCTTTAGGACATAGTCGACGATGCCCTTGGAATAGAGTCGGGACTGAAGCGCGGGGTCGAAACGGCTGGAAAAGACGATGGTCGGTACGTCGAAGGACGTCGTCAGATCCACTGTCTCCACATCCGTGGTGTCGGGCAGGGAGAGATCGACGAGAGCGACCGAAAACCGGGCCGCGTCTTCCTGGAGGATCGCCGTCGCCTCCGCGCATGTCGTCGCCACGACAATGTCGAACCCGTCTGCGCGGCGAAAACTGCGTGTGACAGCTTTTGCGAAAAAACTGGAATCTTCAACCAGCAATATCGTGTCCATGGGCCGACCCCGTGCCACTTCCGGAAAAGACCGCCACGTAGCCGTGACGACCGATCCCGGCTGAAAATAAATCTCTCCGCGATCGCGTCATGTCCGGGCACATCCCCGCATGGCGCCAACCGCATGGCCGTTACCCTCCCGCGGGTTCTCCTAAACCCGCACGTGGCAGTTCCTCTTGGAACCTCGGCCGCCGCCAGGAAGAGTGTCGGTAAAGAAAACAGGGCTCCGAGCGACCATGTCAGTAGAAAACACAATCGGATTAAAACGGTCTTAACCGGATATGTCCGGTTGTGTGCGTGCATGTCTGCACGTCACTTTCGCGCTTTGACTTGCCGTTCACATGCGATCGCGCAACGCGAACCATGTCATGGCCAGCGCTTGTATCGGCGTTCGCAGCCATTTCCCGCCGGGGAACGCCATCATCGGCAGTTGTGCGAAGGTGTCGAAACGGCCCGCATCGCCGGCCACCGCCTCTCCGATGAGCCTGCCCGCGAGGTTCGCGATGCCCACTCCGTGCCCGGAAAAGCCGCATGCGACATAGAGTCCCGACCGGGGCCTGCGGAAATAGGGCATGCGGTTCGCCGTGATCGCCAGCGTGCCGCCCCAGGCATGGTCGATGCGTGCATCGGCGAACTGCGGATAGATCTTCGCCATGTGGCGGCGCACGAAGCTTGCGACGTTGGCCGGATAGCGGCGCGAATAGGTTTCTCCGCCGCCGAAGATCAGGCGCCTGTCGGGGCTCATGCGCCAGTAGTGGACCACCCAGCGGCTGTCGGCGACCGCCTCGTTGCCCGGGATCGGATCCCGTTCGCCGAGCGGTTCGCTGGCTAAAATGTAGTTGTTGATCGGCAGCACGCGCGCTTCCGTTGCGGGCTCCAGTCCCTCCAGATAGCCATTGGCTGCCAGTACGACATGGGTGGCGCGGACCTCGCCCTTTTCCGTCGTGATGGTGATCGGCTGACCCGTCCCGATATCGGTGACGCGGGTTCCCTCGAATATCCGGGTTCCGGCCTCTTCGGCGGCCCTGGCCATGCCGAGCACGAAGTTGAGCGGATGGAGATGGCCGGCCTCGGCATCGCGGTAGCCGCCGAAATAGGCGTCGGTGCCGATGGCTGCCGCGAGTTGGTCGCGATCCAGCAGCTTTATGGCGTCGTAGCCGTAGTCGCGGGCCAGTTGCTCCGCCTCGCGCTGTTCATCTGCAAGCCACGCCTTCTTGTGCACCGCATGGATCAGTCCGTCCGCCCAGTCGCAATCGATCGCGTGGCGGGCGATGCGATCCTTTATGAGCGTCTTTGCCTCCTCCGCCATGTCCCAGAAGAGGCGGGCCTGCGCCTTGCCGACATGGCTTTCCAGCCAGTGCTGGTCGCGCCGCTGGCCGGAATGAAGCTGGCCGCCATTGCGCCCCGAAGCGCCCCAGCCGATGCGCTTTTCCTCGCAAAGGATGACCGAAAAGCCCTGTTCGGCCAGATGGAGCGCCGCCGAGACCCCGGTAAAGCCACCGCCGATGACACAGACATCGGCGGTGAGCCTTTCGGCAAGCACCGGTCGGGGGCGATCATCGTTGATGGTGGCGGTGTAATAGCAGGCGGGGTCGTAAGGCGGCACGGACATGGGCGGGGTCTCACGGCGAACAACGGGACAATTCTCAAGGTGGTGCTGGACGCGGCCGGGACCGCGCCCGCCCACCGTCTGGATGCACGACGGAAAGGTGAATTATCCCACCCTTCCTTCGCGTTTCAGTGCGGCATAAGTGTCGTCGAGCGTCTTTTCGGCGATGCGCGCCAGTTCGTCCGCTTCCTCATGGGAAAGCACCAGCGGCGGCGAGAGGATCAGACTGTCGCGCACCGCGCGCATAACGAGGCCGTTTTCGAAGGAATAGTCGCGCGCCATGGTGCCGACCGACCCCTCGTTTGCGAACGTCTTCGTGCGGTCGCCCTTGACCGGCACCAGCTCCAGCGCGCCCATCATGCCGACCATGCGCGCGTCCCCCACGAGCGGATGTTCGCCCAATGCCTTCCACCTCTTCTGGAGATAGGGGCCGATGTCGTTCTTCACCCGTTCGACGATCTTCTCTTCTTCCAGAATGGCGAGATTGGCGAGCGCGGCCGCACAGCATGCCGGATGCCCGGAATAGGTGTAGCCGTGATAGAACTCGCCACCCTTGTTGATGACGACGTCCGCCACCTTGTCCGCGACCATCACGCCGCCGATCGGCAGATAGCCGGAGGAGAGCCCCTTGGCGATAGGCATCAGGTCGGGCTCGATGCCGTAATAGGTGGAGCCGAACCATTCGCCGGTGCGGCCGAAGCCAGTGATGACCTCGTCGGCGACGAACAGGATGTCGCGTTCATCGAGGATCTTCTTCACCGCCGGCCAGTAGGTGTCGGGCGGGATGATGACGCCGCCGGCGCCCTGGATCGGTTCGGCGATGAAGGCGGCAACCTTGTCTTCGCCAAGCTCGTCGATGGCGCGTGCCAGTTCATTGGCCGCCCACAGGCCGAATGCGTCCTCGTCCATGTCACCACCCTCGCCGAACCAGTAGGGCTGGGCGATGTGGTGGACGCCGGGCACCGGCAGGTCGCCCTGGCCGTGCATGCCCTTCATGCCGCCGAGGCTGGTGCCGGCCAGTGTCGAGCCGTGATAGCCGTTCCAGCGGCCGATGATGGTCTTCTTCTCAGGCCTCCCCATCAGGTCCCAGTAGTAACGCACCATCCGGAAGACCGTGTCATTGGCCTCCGAGCCGGAGCCTGCGAAGAAGACGTGGTTGAACTGCGGCGGCGTCAGCTCGGCGAGCTTTTCCGCCAGCGCCACGGCGGGGGGATGCGAGGTCTTGAAGAACAGGTTGTAGTACTCAAGTTCCTGCATCTGCTTGTAGACGGCCTCCGCCACCTCATGCCGGCCGTGGCCGATCTGTGTGCACCACAGCCCGGCCATGCCGTCGAGGATGCGCTTTCCTTCCGAATCCGTCAGCCACACGCCTTCCGCATGGGTGATGATGCGCGAGCCTTCGGCATTCAGCGTGCGGTGTTCGGTGAAGGGATGGAGGTGATGGGCGGCATCCGCCTCCTGTAGCGCCTTGGTGGGATAGATGTTGGATTTGACGTTCATGGACAGGCACTCCGAAGGAAGGTGGCGTTGGTTCGTGGCGGGTATCTATCTGACAAATGGTTGTCTTTGGCGCGACCCCACCCCCACCCCTCTCCCTTGAGGGAGCAGGGGTGGGGGGCGACAATCAGAAAAGAGGCGCGCGGCACGCGCCCCTCACACGTTCAAAAGCAGGTATTCGCGCTCCCACGCGCTGATCACGCTCATGAAGGTCTCGTATTCCTCCTGTTTGATCGCGCGGTAGGTGGCGACGAAACGCTCCCCGAACACGTCCGCCAGCTCGTCGCATTGCTCAAACAGCGTCAGCGCCTCGGTCAGGCCGCGCGGCAGGGTGTAGGGGCCGTTGGAGGAATAGCCGGAGCGCGGCGCATCGGGCTTCAGGTCGTTCTTGATGCCGAGATAGCCGCAGGCAAGCGAGGCGGCGATGGCGAGATAGGGGTTTGCGTCCGATCCCGGCACCCGGTTTTCAAGCCGGCGCGCGCTTGCCTTTGAATTCGGCACGCGCAGGCCGACGGTCCGGTTGTCATGTCCCCAGAAGACGTTGCACGGCGCGGTCGAGTTGCGCATGAACCGCCGGTAGGAGTTCACATAGGGCGCCATGATGCAGGTCACGGCGGGGAGAAACTCCTGGTGGCCGGCGATGAAGGATAGGAACTCCGGCGTCGCGTCGCCGTCCTCGTCGGAAAAGATGTTGCTGCCCGTCTCTGGGTCGATCACCGACTGATGAATGTGCATGGCCGATCCCGGCTGGCCGCTCATCGGTTTCGCCATGAACGTGGCGTACATGTCGTGGCGAAGCGCCGCCTCACGGATGGTGCGCTTGAACAGGAAGACCTGATCGGCCAGTTCCAGCGGCGCGCCGTGGCGCAGGTTGATCTCCATCTGCGCCGCGCCCTCCTCGTGGATGAGCGTGTCGATCTCCAGCCCCTGCGCCTCCGACAGGTCGTAGATGTCGTCGATGAGGTCGTCGAACTCGTTGAGCGCCGAAATGGAGTAGGACTGCCGGCCGACTTCCGGACGCCCCGAGCGGCCGACCGGCGGTGTCAGCGGATAGTCGGGATCGGTGTTCGGCTTGACGAGATAGAACTCGATTTCCGGCGCGATGACCGGCTCCCAGCCTTCTTTCTCGTAGAGCGAGAGCACGCGTTTTAGCACGTTGCGCGGCGCGGTTTCCACCGGCGCGCCTTCCTGGGTCACGGCGTCATGGATGAGCTGGGCGGTCGGATCCGTCTCCCACGGCACCACCGCTAGCGTCGAATAATCAGCCTCGAAGAACAGGTCGCCGTCTGTGGGATTGTGATGGAAACGGTCGTCGTCCGGCGGGTAGTCGCCGGAAATGGTTTGGGCGAAGATCGAGGCCGGCATGCTCATCACCGGTCCGGAGAAGAATTTCTCCGTCGGCATCATCTTGCCGCGCACGATGCCGGCAAGGTCGGGCACGATGCACTCGATGTCCTGGATCTGACGACGTCGCAGCCAGCTCTTGGCTTCTTCCATAGTCGCCACGCCGCGAACGGTCTCAGCGGATGTGTTCTCGGCGCTTTCGGGCGTATCCCTCACGGTAAGTCCTCGGGTTCGGGTTGTCTCGCCACCTGCTGAAAGGCCAGCGCGCATGGGCAATGACGGTGTGTCAGCCGCTCCGCTTCGGCGTTCCCGCATGGGTCGTGGGTGGCAAGAGAATTGTGATCACATTCCGATAATTGTCAATCGGGGCTATTCGTCCGGACTGCGGGGGTCCATTTGCGGGGGCTCCCTCCGTCCGCCGCTTTCAGGCGGTGGAGCATCAAGAACCGAGTGCCCGATCAGGCCCATTCCGTCCAGGATATCGCGTTCGATCGCCTGCCGCAGGCCTTCCGCATCGCCCAGTCGGATCGCCGCGATGGCCTCCTTGTGCTGGTCCTCCAGCACTGAGGTGCCGACCCGGCCGTAGACGGTCCGCATGAAGGGGGCGAATTGCAGCCAGACATGCTCGACCAGCGGCAGGATGATTTCGGATCCGGCTGCGCGATAGATACGGAAATGAAACTCGTGGTTGCGGCGCATGTAGGCGATGACGTCCCCGCTCACGAGGCTTTCGTCAATGGCGTCGTCGATCCGGGCAAGCTCGCCGGCCGCCGCGTTCAGGTTCGGCAGGGCGAGGGCCGCCAGATGCGGCTCCAGCAGCACGCGTGCATGCAGCAACTCGTCGAACCGTCGCCGTGTCATCGTCGGCACGCGGATGCGCCCGTTCGGCATCACGTCGAGCGCGTTGGCGGAGGAAAGCACGCGGATCGCCTCGCGCACCGGCATCGGCGAGACGCCGAGCTGGGCGGCGAGCCCGCGCAAGGTCACCGCATGTCCGGGCACGAACTGGCCGGTCAGCAGTGCATCCTCCACCGCCGCGACCACACGGTCGCGTGTCACCACGCGTGTCGGCAGGTCGGGCTCGTCCGGCTTGGCGTTCATGCGCGGCCTCCGAAAGGGTGGAGCGACCGAGCGGTCCGTAGTCGTTCGGCATGCGCCCGTCTCCCCCCTTGCGGGGGAGATGTCACCAAAGGTGACAGAGGGGGGTAATGCCGCTTGCTCGGAGCCTGCCGCATACCCCCCTCTGTCACGCAAGTGCGTGACATCTCCCCCGCAAGGGGGGAGACGGGCGCATGCCGAACGGCCGCGAAATGGCCTCCCGCCTTCATCTCCCGACATATGCCCTGTGCGTTCGGCAAGCTGGTCCCCTCATCCACCTGCATAGCTTGTGATCATGCCTCTGCTCTGTGCAACGGTTGACAGGCTTCGCAATACGTGATCACATTTTTGCCAGAACAGCAAACGACAGCAATCGCCGGGCCTCGCGATCCGGGGCCGGCGGCGACAAGTTCGTGACAACAACAAATCAGTGACCGGCCGCTATTGCCGGTCTGCAAAAACGGATGCCGCGTTCGGGGTAAGGAGAGGCCCGGAACATCAAAAGGCATCGCGATGGGGGTGTTTGATGGGTCCTGTGGCCCGATCCGATTTTCGCGCGCCTGATGGCGACATGATCGAGGCAGCCGAGCGCTTTCTGGCCGCCCATCCCGATCTCGACACGGTCGAGGTGATCCTGCCCGATACCAACGGTGTGCTGCGCGGCAAGTGGCTTCCCGGCAGCGCGCTCACCAAGATCTTCGAGGACGGCGTCGCGTTTCCCTTCTCGCTTTTCGGCCTCGATGTGTGGGGCCGCGAGGTGGAAGAGACGGGTCTTCACATCGAGACCGGCGACAAGGATGGTCTGTGCTGGCCGGTGGCGGAAACGCTGCAGCTGGTGCCCTGGGCCGAGCGCGAGACCGCGCAAGTGCTTCTTTCCATGTTCGATCGCGAGGGCGCGCCCTTCATGATCGATCCGCGTCACGTGTTGGCCGGATTGTGTGGCCGACTGCGTGATTTCGGTGTCACCGCCACCTGCGCCTTCGAGCTGGAATTCTATCTCTTCGAGGAGGCTGTCGACGGCAAGCAGCCGCGCCCGGTCTTCTCAACCCAGCGCGGTCCCGCCCGCCAGAACATGTATGCTCTGTCCGATCTGGAAGCCTTGATGCCGCTGGTCGACGAGATCCGCCGCGGCGCCGACGAGCAGAACATCGCGGCGGACGCCGCCGTCTCCGAAGCGGCTCCCGGCCAGTTCGAGCTGAACCTTCATCACCGCCGCGATCCGCTCACCGCTGCCGACGACGCGGTGCTGCTGCGCCGGCTCGTCACCGGTGTGGCCCGCAAGCACGGCATGAAGGCGTCGTTCATGGCCAAGCCCTTCGTGGAGTGGCCGGGCAACGGCATGCACGTCCATGTCAGCCTGGAAGGGGCCCACGGCAACATCTTTGCCGACCCGGAGGAGGGCGAGGAGCGGCTCGGCCACGCCATCGCCGGCCTGCTGGAGACGATGCAGGAAAGCCAGCTTCTCTATATCTCCACCTTCAACGGCTTCCGCCGCATGCAGCCAGGCTCCTATGCCCCGACCTCGATCACCTGGGGACACGACAACCGCTCCGTGGCGCTGCGCGTGCCGCCCGGCGGGCCCAACTCGCGCCGCATCGAGCATCGCATCGCAGGCGCCGACGCCAATCCCTATCTGGTGCTGACCGGTGTTCTCGCCGGCATGCTGGAAGGGCTGGAGAAGAAGAAGGATCCGCCCCGGGCGATCGCCGGAAACGCGTATGAGACGCGCGCGCGCCGGCTCACCCCCTGGATGGACGAGGCCATCGATGCCTTCGAGAAGTCGAAGCGCATGAAGCGGGCGGTGGGCAAGGAGATGCACAAGACGCTTACCGCCATCAAGCGCGAGGAACTCACAGCGTTTGGCCGTGAGATTTCGACGCTCGAACGCGAAACCTATCTCTGACAGCGCAAGCGGGCCGTTGAAGAGTCCGTGCTGTAACAAAAAACGCCGTGATTAATGCAACCGGGTGATTTCACCTGCGCCCGGGTTGATCTAGGTTCGGCGTCGGGAACTGACCATTGCGGTCCGGGACGGAGCATTGCCGTTGGCATTCTCCGTGCGGGCTCGAAAATTGGCAAACGGGAGCTTCAGACATGCGCATCCTATTTACCGCAACCGTGGCGGCCGTCGCCTTCGTCGCCGGCAGCGCGATTGCGCAGGAAGACAAGGTCGTCAACGTCTACAACTGGTCCGACTATATCGATGAGTCGATCCTGGAGGATTTCACCAAGGAAACCGGCATCAAGGTCGTCTACGACGTCTTCGACAGCAACGAGGTGCTGGAAACCAAGCTGCTGGCCGGCGGCACGGGCTACGATGTCGTGGTGCCCACCGGGTCCTTCCTGTCGCGCCAGATCAAGGCCGGCGTGTTCATGAAGCTCGACAAGTCGAAGCTTCCGAACCTGAAGAACATGTGGCCGGAGATCCAGAAGCGCATCGAAAAGTACGATCCGGGCAACGAGTACTCGATCAACTACATGTGGGGCACGACCGCGTTCGGCTACAATCCGAAAATGGTCAAGGAGGCCTTCGGCGGCGAGGAGGCTCCTGTCGACAACTGGGATCTGCTGTTCAAGCCGGAAAACGCCGAGAAGCTGTCCAAGTGCGGCATCTACGTGCTGGACGCGCCGACCGAGGTCTTCCCGGCCGCGCTCAACTATCTGGGCTATGACCCCGACAGCAAGGATCCGGACAAGATCCGCGAGGCGGCGGCGCTTTGGAAGAAGATCCGTCCCTACATCCGCAAGTTCCACAATTCCGAGTACATCAACGCGCTGGCCAATGGCGATATCTGCCTGGCGCTCGGCTGGTCGGGTGACGTGCTGCAGGCCCGCGACCGCGCCGCGGAGGCTGACAACGGCGTGACGGTGGACTTCTCCATCCCCAAGCAGGGCGCGCTGATGTGGTTCGACCAGATGGCGATTCCGGCGGATGCCCCGCACCCCGATAACGCGCTGACCTTTCTCAACTACATCATGAAGCCGGAGGTCATCGCCAAGGCGTCCAACTACGTCTACTACGCCAACGGCAACCTCGCCTCGCAGAAGCTTCTCAACGACGACGTGATCAACGATCCGGCGATCTATCCGAGCGCCGAGGCGATGAAGCACCTCTACACGGTCACCGACTACCCGCCGAAGGTGAACCGCGTCGTCACCCGCGAATGGACCTCGGTCAAGAGCGGCCAGTAGGCCTGATCACGGCAACGGCCCGGCGGCACGACGATGCCGCCGGCGCCGCGCAACGGAGCGCCATGGGCGGCTTCATCGCCGCGCCTGAAAGTCCGATGGCACCGAAGTCTGCCAGGGACTTGTCCTTTCCCTCGATTGTCATCCCCGCGAAGGCGGGGATCCAGTAACCGCCGGGGGTGGCATTCGGGCACGAACGACGGTCTCTGGAAAGCTGGATTCCCGCCTTCGCGGGAATGACAAGTCTTGAATGGATTGGAGGATCGGACCTGTCGAATATCCGGGTCCGAACGTCAGTCCGGGGCGGAACGAACCGCTCCGGTGGTTGATTACCTTTTCGTCGCATTTCGACAGGGGTGGGGATTTGGCCAAGAAACCGATCGGTCCGATCAGACGGACCTTTGCGCCGTGGGAAGATCCCGAAAAGCGGCCCTTCATCGAGTTCAGGAACGTCACCAAGCGGTTCGGCAGCTTCACCGCGGTCGACAACCTGAGCCAGACCATTTACGAGCGCGAGTTCTTCGCGCTGCTCGGCGGCTCCGGCTGCGGCAAGACCACGCTGATGCGCATGCTGGCCGGCTTCGAGCAACCCACCGAGGGCGAGATCTTCCTCGATGGCCAGAATCTGGCCGGCGTGCCGCCCTATCGGCGTCCGGTCAACATGATGTTCCAGTCCTACGCGCTCTTCCCGCATATGAGCGTCGAGGCCAACATCGCCTTCGGCCTCAAGCAGGACGGTTTCCCGAAGGCCGACATCGCCGACCGCGTCAAGGAGATGCTGCGCCTCGTCAAGCTGGAGCCCTTCGGCAAGCGCAAGCCGCATCAGCTTTCCGGCGGCCAGCGCCAGCGCGTGGCACTTGCCCGCTCGCTCGCCAAGCGCCCCAAGGTCCTGCTGCTCGACGAACCGCTGGCCGCGCTCGACAAGAAGCTGCGCGAGGAGACCCAGTTCGAGCTGATGGATCTGCAGATGGACCTCGGCATGACCTTCCTGATCGTCACCCACGATCAGGAGGAGGCGATGACGGTGGCCGACCGCATCGCGGTCATGGATGCCGGCCGCATCATCCAGGTCGCCACGCCCTCGGAAATCTACGAAAGCCCCAATTCGCGCTACGTGGCCGATTTCATCGGCGACATCAACCTGATCGAGAGCAAGGTCGTCGCCAAGAACGGCGAGACGACCCGCCTGCGCGCCACCGAACTCGACATCGAATTCGATGTGGCCCAAACGACCGATGCCGACATCGGCGATGCGGTCGCCTTCGGCATCCGTCCGGAAAAGATCACCGTCACGATGGACAAGCCCGACGCCGACTTCTCCGTGCACGCGGAGATCTGGGACATCGGTTATCTGGGCGATGTTTCCACGCTTCACTGCCGAACCGAGGACGGTCACAACCTGCGCGCGGGCATTGCCAACGTGACGCGGCTTGTCGAACGGCCGCTCACCTGGGACGACAAGATCTGGATGACCTGGCGCAAGGATGCCGGCGTCATCCTCAGGCACTAGGCGGGGGAGGGCGCGGCGATGCGTACGGTTCTGAGCGTTCTCGGCCGGCGGCTGGCAAGCAGGTGGTGGGTCATCGGCGTGCCCTATGCCTGGCTGTTGTTCTTCTTCCTCGTGCCCTTCCTGATCGTCATCAAGATCTCGCTTTCGGGCGTGGCGATCGCCATTCCGCCCTATGTGCCGACGATCGATCTGGCGCAAGGCTGGGCGAGCATCCGCGATGCGATCTCGCAATTCTCGTTCGACAACTACGTCTGGCTGACGGAAGGGTGGGCAAGCATCCGCGATGCGATCTCGCAATTCTCGTTCGATAATTACGTCTGGCTGACGGAGGACGACCTCTACTGGAAGTCCTACCTCTCCAGCGTGATCATCGCCGGCGTCTCTACGATCATCACGCTGGCGATCGGTTATCCGCTCGCCTACGGCATGGCACGCGCAAAGCCTGAATGGCGGCCGACGCTGGTGATGCTGGTGATCCTGCCGTTCTGGACCTCATTCCTGATCCGCGTCTACGCCTGGATCGGCATCCTCAAGAACGAGGGCCTTTTGAACCAGCTTCTGCTGTGGCTGGGCGTGATCAACGAGCCGCTGATCATCCTCAACACCAACTGGGCGGTCTATATCGGCATCGTCTATTCCTATCTGCCCTTCATGGTGCTGCCGCTCTACGCGACGCTTGAAAAGCTCGATCTGAGCCTGCTGGAGGCGGCGGAGGACCTCGGCTGCCCGCCGTGGAAGGCGTTCTGGAAGATCACCCTGCCGCTGTCTCTTCCCGGCGTGCTCGCAGGCTGTTTCCTGGTGTTCATTCCGGCGGTGGGCGAATTCGTCATCCCCGATATCCTCGGCGGGTCGGACACGCTGATGATCGGCAAGACGCTGTGGGTGGAATTCTTCCGCAACCGCGACTGGCCGGTTTCCTCCGCCGTCGCCGTCATCCTGCTGCTGATCCTGGTGATCCCGATCGTGCTGTTCCAGAACCAGCAGCAGAAGATGCAGGAGCGGGACAAATGAGCGGACTCCACGAAACACTGCCGCTTGCGCCCCTCTCCCCCCTTGTGGGGGAGATGTCGCGCAAATGCGTGACGGGGAGGCGGCAGGTTCGGTATGGGCGGCTCACCCCTCTCTGTCGGCTGCGCCGACATCTCCCCCTCAAGGGGGGAGAGGGGCGCAAGCCGGTGGCTTACGGGCCACGCGCCCTTTCGCCTTTGGAGGTCAAGCCATGAATCGCGGTCCCACCTGGTTCAACATCACCTCCATCGCGCTCGGCTTTTCCTTCCTCTACCTGCCGATCGTGATCCTGGTGATCTTTTCCTTCAACGCCTCGCGGCTGGTCACGGTTTGGGGCGGCTTCTCCACCAAGTGGTATGGCGCCCTGCTGCACAACCAGCAGCTTCTGGATGCCGCCTGGGTGACCTTGCGCGTCGGCTTTGCCGCCGCCACCATCGCCACGGTGCTGGGAACGATTGGCGCGCTGGTGCTGGCGCGCATGGGGCGCTTCATGGGCCGCTCGCTGTTTTCCGGCATGATCTATGCGCCGCTCGTCATGCCGGACGTCATTCTCGGCCTGTCGTTGCTGCTGCTGTTCGTCGCCATCAACCAGGATCGGGGTTTCTGGACGGTGATGCTGGCCCACACCACGTTCTGCATGTGCTACGTGGCGGTTGTCGTGCAGTCGCGCCTCGTCGGCTTCGACCGGTCGCTGGAAGAAGCGGCGATGGATCTCGGCTGCCCGCCGGTGAAGACCTTCTTTCTCATCACGCTGCCGCTGATCCTGCCGGGTGTGCTGGCGGGCTGGATGCTGGCATTCACGCTGTCGCTCGATGATCTGGTCATCGCCAGCTTCACCACGGGGCCGGGCGCCACCACGCTGCCGATGAAGATCTACAGCCAGGTCCGCCTCGGTGTGACGCCGGAAATCAACGCGGTGTGTACGATCCTGGTGGCTCTGGTCACGGTGGGAGTGGTCGCTGCGTCGATCGTCACCAAGCACCGCACCGTTCGCCGTCAGCGCGACGAACAGCTGGCCGCTGCCGGTGCGTGACCGCGGAATGAAAGTGGGCTGACGCTTCTCATGGTCGGACAAGGCCGGCGCTGCGGCCCCCGGCATCCGATGAACGCCGGGGCGACTTGCGTTCCGTTCACCGACTTTCGCCCCGCCCATCGCATCTTGCCGAAGGTCCCGCCTACTGCGCCACCGGCAGGGCGCCCCCGGTGGCGCTTTGCTTCTCTTGGATCATCCGGTTCACGTCCGGCAGGAACTGCGGGCCGGCGAGGGGACCGCGCACGAGGAAGGGAATGGTCGCCGGCGGGTTCGCGTTATGGGTCGCGAGCCCCGTCATGCCGATTGTCTGATCTGGCAGCGACGCGCGGCCTTCCGCACTCACCGCGAGATCGGGGCTCGTCGCCTCCGCCTTGGTGAAGATGGCGATGCCGTCGGTGATGGTCGCAGCAATGGCCGCCTTGTCGAAGGTGGTGCGCCCGCCATCGTTCCCGACAGCGCTCGCCTCCACGCTCATGTCCGGTGCGTCATTCGCATGACCATGCCCGCCATCCGCACCGGTGGTATCGGTGTTCATGGTGAAGGTATCGATCGCCTTGGCCAGGTCGAAGCCGGAAAGCGTGAGCCCCTCCGCCGATGCCTCGAGCCGCCCACGCGCCGATGCCGCGAGCGTGTCGACGTCCAGCCCGGAGGCGGAGAGATTGAGCGTGCCATCGACGACGCCGGCGATCGGTCGTGTCTTCCAGCTGTCGAGCGGCAGCGCTCCCAGATCTATGTGGCGAACCGACAGATCCCCGTTGATCGCGACGCTATTCACCGCCCCGCCGCCATTGTTGGTGTCCATGTTGGCGCCGGCGTCGGTGTTGGCCTCGCGTTCGACATTCGCGGAAAGCCGGCCGGAAATGCTGCCGCCGTAGAGCACCGCCTCACTGATCTCCAGCGCCATGTTGCCGGCCTGGATCAGGAAGGAGGCGGCCGTCTGGCCGATCCTCGCCGCGCCGATGCGCACCTGCCGGGCGGAAAGCTGCACATCGATATCGGCCGCGGCCATCTCCGCCACCGGCACCTTGTAATGCTCGGTCTCGCCAAGGCCCGCCGCGCGCAGCCATTCCGAGAAGTAGCCGGAAAGATCCAGTTTTTCGAAATCGAGCGTCCCTTGCAGCGAGGGTCGGGCTCCGCGCCAGTCGAACGCCAGCAGCCCGGTGCCCACATTGCCGTCGAGCTCGACATTGGCATGATCGAACACAACGCCATCGGCATTGGCGCGCGCCTCGCATGCCAGCGAGAACGGCCCGAGCGTCGCACCTTCGCCCGGGTCGCGCCCCGTCCAGATCAGGAACCGGCGAAGGTTCGGGGCGGTGATGGACGCCTGTCCATTGGCCTGCAGGTTGCCCGGTCCCAGCAGAACACCTTCGAAATCGGCCCTGAGCGGCGTCGAAGTCACCGACAGGTTGAGGGTGCCCTTGGAGGCTCCCGCAAAGACCGCCGTGTCCGAAAGCCCTGCGCGCAGCTCGACCGGCTCCTTGTGCCAGACGAAGGACGCCGACAGGGCCGCTTCGCCCTGTGCGCCCGGCCAGATCAGGGTTCCGTTGATTTCGGATATGCGTTCGCGGCGGCCGTCGCCTTCCAGCACCGTGAAGCTGCCGTCCCGGATGCCGAGGTCGTTGGCCGCGAAGGGCCATTGCGAGGGATCGCGACGCAAGGTGGCGAAGGGAAAGACGGAGGATCCCGCTTCGGCGACGATATCGGGCTTGCGCAGCAGGAAGCGCGACAGCTCGATCTGGCCCTTGAGCAGCGGCAGCCACCTGATCTCGGCTTCCACGGCGTCGAAATGGGCCGTCATCTTCTGCGCGTCATTGCGTGCGCGCACATCGGGCAGGACCACGGAAAGTCCGGCGGCGAAGGTGACGCGCGGCCTGCCGTCGACGGTTACGTCGGCACCCAACCAGTCCGACAGGACGGCAGCGATGCGGTCCTTGGCGATGTCGGTGGAGACGAGCAAAGGCAACGCCGCGAAGAGGGCGGCGACCACCAAAAGCACAAGACTGGCGGCGATCAGCCAGCGTTTCATCGGTTTTCCTTGCAATCGCACAATACTGCGCCGTGACGGCGGCATAGAAACTCTCGTGCGGAACCGCAAGCGGTTTGTTGCGGCGCCAGGCGGTTGTGCGCTTGAAATGACAATGCGAATTACGACGCATCGCACTCAAGGCGAGAGGCCTGTTCGCGAGCGCGCCACGACCATGCGCCACGACCATGCGCCACGACCATGCGCCACGACCATGCGCCAAGGCGGCCGCTGCGTGCGCCAGGACGGTCTTGAGGGCTGGCCGCGAACCGCGTCAGTCATGAGTCGACAATGCGAAGGATTGCACGAATCCGCGCCGATTGCCTTGAACACCATCGCGCGAAGGCGCTGCGGCGGTCGCTATCCACAAATTCGTCGTGTTGCTCCGGCCGCCACGATGCGCCCGTGCGGGCTTCGCGATGAATTGGTGCGGCGTTCCGCGTCGCACCTTTATCCGGGCGTTTCCATCGCAAAGCGACGAAAGGAACCTTCTGCGCAAAAGAATCTCCTTGCGACAGCAGGCGAAACGAACGCGGATCTGTTGTTTTTCCTTGCGCACATACTGGAAAGAGCACCAGGGCCTGCATTTTCAGCATTCTATCAACTGGATGTAAACCTGCCCCTTGGTACATGGAACCTTGGTAATAGGGGAAAGGTCTGCCCGCTTTGCGATTCGGCCAGGTTCTCTGATCGCAACGGTCCGTGCTGCCCGGCAGGGGATGAATGAGTATGAGAGTGTGGTGAGGCGCAGTGGTGGGCTGCGCAGGTTCCTTCGGCGGCGGTATTTGAGCCGTTTCTGTATCAGTATGCGGGCGCGGTTCATCATGCTTGTCATTGGCCTGTTCACAGGCCTGACGGTGACGATGATCGTCGCGGCGAGCTATCTGGATCTGCGCGAGGAAGAAAAGAAGGCGATCGAGAACGCCACGACTCTGGTCTCGACCGTGAGCCGGCTCGCCGCTCTGCACCTGACCAGCCATCGCTATGTGACGCTGGAAAAGGAACTGGAAAGCATCGTTATCGACCCGTTCGTACGTAGCGTGCAGGTCTTCGATCCCGTTCACAAGCGCCTGATCGACGGCGACACCGCCACGCGGTTCCCCGTCCCGACCAATCCTTCGCCGATCATGAACGATGTGCTGGCAACGGGGCACAGCGAAGTCCGGCTGACAGGACGGATGGTGGAAATTGCCATGCCTGTCTTCTCTCGGGACGGCTCCGCGGTTTTCCATGACAGGCAGGTCGTCTCGCACGACAGGCAAACCTTGGTCGGCGTCGCATTCGTCGCGGTGCTGCGTCCCGATGCATCGCAAGTCGTACAGACCATCTGGCAGCGCAATGCGCTCATCGCGATCTTTCTCATCGCCGGCGCGATGCCGCTCACCGTGCATTTCGGCAACGGCTTTCTGCGGCCCGTACGCCATCTCACCCATGTCGCCCATCGCGTCAGCGCCGGCGATTTCGATGCACCCTTTCCGGTGGAGCGCCGGGACGAAATCGGCGTGCTCGCGCGCGCCTATTCGGAAATGGTGTGCACCATTCGCGGCAACATGGAACGCATCCACCAGCTCGCCTTCATCGACAGCGTCACCAAGCTCTGCAACCGCGAGTGCTTCCGCAACGAAGTGGAACGGGCCATCGTCGCGGCCGAGCATGAGGAGGCGACCTTCGCCGTCCTGTTTATCGATCTGGATCGCTTCAAGCGCGTCAACGACACCTACGGCCACGATGTTGGCGACAAATTGCTGGCGACGGTCGCGCGCAACCTGGTCCAGACGGTCTGCGGAACCAACTCCGTATCGCTGCCGGCATCGCGCGCGGCTGCGAAAGCCCAGCTGCAGTTGCCTTGCGAAACTCCCATCGTCGCGCGCCTCGGGGGGGACGAATTCGCGGTTTTCCTGCCCGGCTGCCACAGTCCGGCCGAGGCATCGCGCACGGCTGAAGCCGTGCTTGGTGCGGTTCGCAACACCGGCGCCGTCGACGGAATTCCCGTCTCCGTGGGCGCAAGCGTCGGGATCGCGCTTTATCCGCACGACGGGCGCACCTACACGACGCTTCTGAAGAACGCCGATATCGCCATGTACGCGGCCAAACAGGCGGGCGGCACGAGCCATTCCCATTACAACGCCGAGATAGACCGCCTCGCCGCCGACAGGGTGCGGCTGGAAACCCAGCTTCAGGAGGCGGTCGCGCGCGGCGAACTGGAGCTGCATTATCAGCCGCAGGTCAGCACCGGTTCAGGGGCTCTGGTGGGCGTGGAGGCGCTACTACGCTGGCACCATCCCGAGCGCGGACTGATCGGCCCGGCCGCCTTCATCGATATCGCCGAAGAGACGGGCCTCATCGTCGAGATCGGGCGCTGGGTGCTGCGCGATGCCTGCCGCCAGGGCGAGCGCTGGCTGGCTGCTGGGTGCCGTCTGCGCGTCGCGGTCAACATCTCCATGGCGCAGTTTCGCGATCCCGATGGCTTTTCGGCCATGGTCATGGGGGTGCTGGAGGAAACCGGGTTGCCGCCCTGGTTGCTGGAGCTGGAAGTGACCGAATCCATGGCGATGCGCGATGCGACGGAGATCGCCCGCATCGTCGATCCGCTGCGCGAGGCGGGCATCCGCTTTGCCATCGACGATTTCGGAACCGGCTATTCCAGCCTCGCCCATCTGACGCGGTTGCCCTTCGACATCTTCAAGATCGATCGCAATTTCACCGCCGGTATCGGTTCCGACCAGAGCGCGGAGGTCATCGTCCAGACGATCCTCGCCATGGCCCGGAGCCTCGACTACGAGACGGTGGCGGAAGGTGTGGAAACGAAGGAACAGCTCGCCTTTCTGAAGACCCACGGCTGCACGATGGCGCAGGGGTATCTGGTAAGCAAGCCGGTGTCGCACACCGCGCTCGAGGCCTGGATCGAGCAATACTATCCCGACCTCAATATCGAGGATCCGGCGCAAGCCGGCCCCGTTGCGGCCGCGACGGACACGCCGGAGGCTGAACAGGACATCAAAGTCCCCGATTGCTGACGTCCGGCGCTCCGCGTTGACGCGTCAGTTGGCGGCGGCGCGTTTGTCCGCCGGCCTGATCGGCGGGAAATCGGCATCGGTCAGCGTCTCCTTGGCCAACAGCAGTTCCGCACCGGTTTCCAGATCCGCGCGGTGCGCGGTCAGGATTTCGACCGCGTGGCGAAAGGCGTCTTCCACCCGCTCGCGCACGGCAATGTCGATCTCGCGCGAGGTTTGTTCCGCGATTTCCCGGTGCTCCACCATCGGCTGACCGAACTGGTTCTCGCGCGGGGCGAGATAGACCCGGTTGCCCAGCGTCTCGTCCATGCCGTAGCGCGCCACCATCTCGCGGGCGATTTCGGTCGCCCGTTGCAGATCGTCGGAAGCGCCGGTCGAGATCTCGCTGAAAATGATCTTTTCCGCCGCGCGCCCGCCCATCAACACCGCCATGCGGGCTTCAAGGTCCGTCACCGTCATCAGGAAGCGCTCCTCGGTCGGGCGCTGCATGGTGTAGCCGAGCGCGCCCACCCCGCGCGGAATGATCGAGATCTTGTGGACGGGATCCACCCCCTTGAGGTTCGCCGCCACCAGCGCGTGTCCCATCTCGTGATGCGCAATGCGGGTGCGCTCGTCGTGCGACAGCACGCGGCTCTTCTTCTCGATGCCGGCGACGACGCGTTCAATGGCGTTGGTGAAGTCGTCCATCGTCACCGAGGTGCCGCCGCGTCGCGTTGCCAGAAGGGCCGCCTCGTTGATGAGGCCGGCGAGATCCGCCCCGGAAAAGCCGACGGTAAGCTGGGCGACCTGATCGAGATCGACGTCGTCGTCCTTCTTGATCTTGCGGATATGCACGTCGAGGATCTGCCGGCGGCCGATCCTTTCGGGCCTGTCGACCAGCACCTGCCGGTCGAAGCGCCCGGCGCGCGTCAACGCCGGATCGAGGATCTCCGGCCGGTTGGTCGCCGCCAGCAGGATGATGCCGGAGGAGGGGTCGAAGCCGTCGAGTTCGGACAGAAGCTGGTTCAGCGTCTGCTCCTTCTCGTCGCTGCCGCCCATCGGGTTGGCGATGCGCGAGCGTCCGAGCGCGTCCAGCTCGTCGATGAAGATGATCGCCGGGGCCTTCTTGCGCGCCTGTTCGAACAGGTCGCGCACCCGCGCGGCACCCACGCCCACGAACATTTCCACGAATTCGGAACCGGAGATGGAGAAGAACGCCACCCCGGCTTCGCCCGCGACCGCGCGTGCCAGAAGCGTCTTGCCGGTGCCCGGTGGCCCGACCAGCAGCGTGCCCTTGGGGATATGCGCGCCCAGCCGCCCGTATTCCTGCGGGTTTTTCAGGAAGGCGACCACCTCCTGCAACTCCTGTTTTGCCTCATCGACACCGGCGACATCGGCGAAGGTGACCTTGATGTCGGTCTCCACATAGACCTTCGCCTTCGACTTGCCGACGGTCATGAACCCGCCAAGCCCGCCCTGGTTCTTGGCGATGCGCCGGAAAACGAACATCCACAGCGCGAAGAAGAACACCAGCGGCAGGATCCACGACAAAAGATCGGAGACGAAGGTGTTGGTCACGACGCCGCGATAGGTCACGCCGTACTTGTCGAGAAGGCCGGAAATGTCCTTGTCGACGCGCACGGTGACGAAGCGGTCGCGGCCTTGCTTCGTCGGCTCCTTGAAGGTGCCCTCGATGGTGTTGTCGCGAACCCAGATTTCGGCGACCTTGCCCTGCCGGAGCAATTGCTCGAACTGCGAATAGGGGACCTGTTCGACGGTATTGTAGGTCACCCACCAGCCCTGAAAGATGAAGATCAGGAGCATCGCGGCGAGCACGTACCAGATATTGAATTGGGTCTGCTTGTTGGGGCTGGCCAAGGGGAACTCCTTGAGCGGAAGGGAGGGCGGAGCGGAGGGACGGCGGAAGGGGAAGGCATCCGCACTATCCGCAGTATAGGCGAGAATGCCCGGCTCGGGGCGAGATTCCGGAGCGCGTCACGGTTCGAGAGCGTACCGCGCTCCTCACATGTTCAACAGCGGGCGTCTTGAAGGATGGGCCTCAGTACGAATACATGAGATCCGCTTCCGCCAGACCATGAACCGATCCGGGGATCGCCGCCGCCTGCCGATCAGGCCTGAACGCGCGCCGTCGCGTTCGTGCGATAGCTCGCGCCGCTGGTGCGCGCCAGCAGCAGGACCGGGATGAGCCCGACCAGCACGATGGTCAGCGCCGGCAGGGCCGCATCCTCGAAAACCTCGTGCGAGGCGGCCGCATAAACCGTGGTCGACAGCGTCTCGAAATTGAAGGGCCTGAGCAGGATCGTCGCCGGCAGTTCCTTCATGCAATCGACGAAGACCAGCAGCGCCGCCGACAACAGCACCGGCCGGATGATCGGCAGGTCGATCTGCAACAGCGTCTTCACCGATGTGCGTCCGAGCGTGCGCGCGGCCATGTCGATATGGGGCGAAACCTTCGCGAACCCCGCCTCGATCGTGCCATAGGAGGCAGCGAGGAATCGGGTCGAATAGGCATAGACGAGAGCTGCCCCCGACCCGGTGAGCAGAAGCCCGGTGGCGAAGCCGAACGTCTCGCGGGCCAGGCCGTCGATCGCGTTGTCCAGGGCGGCGAGCGGCACCAGAATGCCGACGGCGAGAATGGTGCCGGGCACCGCATAACCGATCGCGGCAAGCCGTGCCGCCGCCTGCAGCAGCGGAGAGCGGCGCACCCGCTGGGCATAGGCGATGACGATGCCCAGGCCCACCGTGATGACGGCGGCGACGGTGGCGAGGATCAGCGAATTCGTCGCCGCAGACAGGAAGCCGGGCGCGCTCAGGCTTTCCAGTCGGCGGCTGGCGAAGTCGGAGAGCAGCAGCGCCGGCATGACGAAGCCCAGCAGCACGGGCAGCGCGCAGGCGACGATGGCGAGCGCGCTCCAGCCCGGCGTGAGCCGGTAGCCCGGCAGCGCGCGATAGCGCGTCGATGTCAGGTGGAAGCGCTGGTTGCGCCGGCTATGGCGCTCGATCCACAACAGCGCGAATACGACGACCAGCATGGCGCAGGCGATCTGCGCGGCACCGGCCAGCGAGCCACGATTGAGCCAGGTGTCGTAGACCGAGAAGGTCAGCGTCTTCACGCCGAAGAACTCCACCGCGCCTATATCGTTGAGACATTCCATCAGGGCGAGCGACACGCCCACCGCGATCGCCGGCCGTGCCATTGGCAGCGCCACGCGGAAGAACAGCCGCAAGGGGCCTGCGCCGAGCGTGCGCGAGACGTCGAGCACGCAGGCCGACTGCATCAGGAAGCTCGCCCGTGCGGTGAGATAGACGTAGGGATAGAGCACCAGCCCCATGACGAAGACGGCGCCGGGCAGCGACCGGATTTCGGGAAACCAGTAGTCGCGCGAGGTGTGAAAGCCGAAAATGGCACGGATCGCGCTCTGCACCGGCCCGGTGTAGTTCAGGATGTCCACATAGGCGTAGGCGACGATGTAGGTCGGCACGGCCAGCGGCACCAGCAGCGCCCAGTCGAAGAACCGGCGCCCGGGAAACCGGCACATGGTGACGAGCCACGCCGTGCCGACGCCGATGATGCCGGTCATCAGCCCCACCCCCAGCATCAGCCAGGCCGTGGTCGCCACCGCGCGCGGCAGGACGGTCGTGATCAGGTGGTGCCAGACGGCGCTGGAGGGTTCGAACGCAATGACCGCGATCGCCACGATGGGCGCGAGCACCAGAGCAGCGGTGAGGGCGAGCGCGACAAGCCATCCGCGACCGCTGCCACGGCGGGTGAGGGGCAGCGCCTGTTCGTTGGCGACAAGGGTCATGACCGTCTTGCCTCCGCCGGCCCTGGCTCCACCCGCCTTTCGGCGCTTGCCAAAATGGACAGTCCAATGGATCCGCGATCAGGTCGGGAATGACGGGGAGAGGGATCGGTGCCGTATCGGCCATCCTTCGGAAATGCGCACTTGTCCGTGCGCATCCCCCTTGCACCCCTCTCCCCCCTCGCGGGGGAGATGTCGCGCCTCGCGCGACAGAGGGGGGCAGGCCACCCACACCGAACCTGCCGCTCACCCCCCTCTGTCCCTTCGGGACATCTCCCCCGCAAGGGGGGAGAGGGGAACTCGCGGCGATTTCCCGGCTCCGTCTGTCTCCTCACGAACCCGCCCGCTCAGCTCGACGGGCCGTCGTCGAAGGCGACTTCGTCGACCAGCTCGCTCGCCTCGCGGCGATGCTTGGCGATCTCGATCAGCGGCAGGCTGTCGGGATGGAGCTTGCCCCAGGAGCTGACGAGCTCCGACGGCGCCACATGCGGGTTGAGCGGATATTCGAAGTTGATCTCGGCATAGAGTCCCTGTGCCTCGTCGGAGGTCAGGAATTCCATCAGGCGGACGGCGTTGTCCCGGTTCGGCGCGTGCTCGGCCAGAACCATGCCGGAAATGTTGACGTGGCTGCCGCGCCCTTCCGCATCCGGGAACAGGATCTTCACCGACTTCGCCCAGGTCTCCTGCTCGGGCTCTTTGTCGTTGGTCAGCATCTTGCCCATGTAATAGGTGTTGCCGAGCGCGATGTCGCATTCGCCGGAATAGATCGCCTGCACCTGCGCCCGGTCGTTGCCGGTGGGCTTGCGGGCGAGGTTCTCCTTTACCGCCGAAAGCCACGCCTTTGCCTTGTCGGTCCCCTCATGGGCGATGATCGAGGCGATCAGGCCGATCGTGTAGTCGTGCTGGCCGGAACGCGTGCAGATCCGGCCCTTCCATTTCGGGTCGGCAAGCTCGGCGTAGGTGATCGTATTCTGGGTCACCCGCTCCTTCGAGGCGTAGACGACGCGGGCGCGCCCCGTCAGTCCGAACCAGCGGTTCTCGGGATCACGGAAATTCTCCGGAATATTGGCGTTGATCGTGGCATTGTCGAGCGGCGCGGCGAAGCCCAGCGTCTTGGCACCTTCCAGCCGGCCGATATCGACGGTCAGCATCACGTCGACAGGCGAATTCACGCCTTCCGCCTTGATGCGCTCGCCGAGCCCCTTGGACGCGTAGACGATGTTGGTCTCGATCCCCGTCTCCTCGGTGAAACGGTTGAGCAGCGGCTGGATCAGGTAGGGCTGGCGGTAGGAATAGATGTTGACCGACCCATCAGCCTGCGCCGGCGACGCCATCCCGCCCGCAGCGAGCGCGAGGCCGAAGGCGGCGATGATCCCACGCAGTGCGGGTATGCGCGTGCGCGCTCCGCTGGGTCCGTGCGGGGCAGGGCCAGATGCGCGCGTGGTGCGCGAAAGACGATGAGCCATTTTGTTCCTCCAAGCGGCAGGGGCAAGATCCTGCCGTTGTCCGATCTGTTCGCCGCCATTTCCGAATTCCGGAAGGCGGCTGTTGAAAGGGCAGGCAAGGTTTTGCGCAGTTCCTGTGCCGGCTTGGGAAATCGATGATGCCGGAACCTCAACGGAAAACACGCGCGGCTGTGGAAAGACCCGCTTTCCCAGCGTTGCGGCAGTTTAGAGAAAGCGATGGGTCAGTCAAGAAATAGACTATTTATAACAATAAGTTAGAATAATTCTAAACTATTAGGTTCAAGTTTTGGCATGTTCCCGGGAGAGAGGCGTTCCGCAGCGCCGGGCCCGGCATTCACCCCGCGCGAAGCGGAAGGCGTCCGTGCCATTCCCGTCTCGTTCGTGGGGCCGTCCCCTAAAACAGGTCGCCTTGTTTCGGCGTCTGGGGTTTCGTCCTGGTCTTCGGTTTCCTGCGTCCGGCGGGCACCGGTTTGCCGCCGCCGCCCAGCGAAACCGCATCGACAGCTCCGTCCGCGAATTCGATCTGCATCGCCATGCCGGATGAAACGCCGGCCGCGCGCGGCACCGGCGCGCCGTCACCGTCGCGCACCACCGCATAGCCACGGTTCATGACGCTCTTGTAGGACAGCGCATCGAGCATTTGCGACAGCCCGTCGAGCCGGGCGCGATGGCGTTGGGAGATGACGTCGAACGCCCGCCCGGTGCGCTGGGCAAAGCCGGCAAGCCGCTCGCGTCCCATGTGGATTCCCTGGCGCAACATGCCCGGATGCAGCCGTCCGCTTGCGGCCTGAAGCCGGCCGCGATGGGTCTGGGTATTGCTTCTGAGCGCCTGACCGAGCGCGCCGGCCGCCATGTCGTGGCGCTGGCGCGGGAGGGCGATGAGATCGCGCGGCAGGGCGGCCGCTGCGGCGCGCAGCTCCGTGCGCCGGCTCTGGATGAGCCGCAACAGGCCCGTGCCGTTGCGCCGTGCCAGATCGTCGACGATGCCGACAAGTTCCGCCTTCACCGGCACCGCGATTTCGGCCGCTCCGGTCGGCGTCGGCGCGCGCACGTCGGCGGCATGATCGATCAGCGTCCAGTCGGTCTCGTGGCCGACGGCGGAAATCAGCGGAATGTCGCTCGCGGCCGCCGCGCGAACGACCACCTCGTCGTTGAAGCCCCACAGGTCCTCCAGCGAACCGCCGCCGCGCGCGACGATGATCACGTCGGGGCGCGGGATCGCGCCGCCCGGCGTCAGCGCGTTGAAACCGCGAATGCCTTCGGACACTTCCGCGCCGCAGGTATCGCCCTGCACCCGGACCGGCCACACCAGCACGTGCAGCGGAAAACGGTCGTTGATGCGGTGGAGGATGTCGCGGATGACGGCGCCGGTCGGCGAGGTGACCACGCCGATGACGCGCGGCAGATAGGGCAGGGGCCGTTTGCGTGCCGCGTCGAACAGGCCTTCGGCGGCGAGCTTCTTGCGCCGTTCCTCCAGAAGCGCCATCAGCGCGCCGACGCCCGCCGGCTCCAGGCTGTCGATGACAATCTGGTATTTCGAGGAGCCGGGGAAGGTGGTGATGCGGCCTGTGGCGATCACTTCCATGCCCTCTTCGGGGCGAATCTTCAGCTTGGAGAACGCGCCGCGCCAGATGACCGCTTCCAGGCGCGCCTTTTCGTCCTTCAGCGCGAAATAGGCGTGACCGGAGGAATGCGGACCACGGTATCCCGACACCTCACCGCGCACACGCACATAACCGAACGTGTCTTCCATCGTTCGCTTGATCGCGCCGGAAATCTCCGAAACGGTGAATTCCGCGGCATTGGTCTGGGCTTGCGCCACGTCGTCAGTCTCCCTCGTGCCGGCCGAGCGGCCGGTTCCTGTCTGTTCCGGTGGTCGCAGGCGCGGGCGGCAGGGTCAAGTGATTCGCGCCGACCGACGGTGCCCGCCACCGCATGCGAACGCACGCGCCCGTGTGAAGGCACTTGCCCATGTGATCGCCCTTGATTGCCGCTTTTGTGCATCGTTTGATTGATCACGGTCAATGAGACGGATATCACCGGGTAGCACAGTCGAAACGCTGGCTGGTGTTGGCGCCTGTCGCGCCAGCTTGGATGAGGAGGTAAGGACACATGGCATTGAAAGACATCACCACGCTTGTCGATCTGCGTGGACCCAAGAATGCGATGAATGTCGCGCTCGATCTGGCAGGCAGGACGGAGGCGCACGTTACCGGCCTCGCACTTGCCTACAACCCGGTCATGCCCGGCTATCTGATCGCGCCGATGCCTGCGGACTACCTGGAACAGGCCCGCAAGCAGTCGGAGGACGACGCCAAGGCCGCTTTGCAGGAATTCAACGCCGCGTCCGATCGCAACGGCGTGAAGTATGAAGGCCGTGTCGTGCAGATGGCCGGCGGCGGCGCCGCCGATCCCTTCATCGCCCAGTGCCGGCTTTCCGATCTGATCGTCATGGGCCAGTACGACGCCGAGCGCGGTGACGCCATCGGCGAGGTGCTGATCGAGGCCGCGCTGTTCGATTCCGGCGTGCCGGTCATGATCGTGCCTTACGCCGGCAAGCCGAAATTCTCCGCCGAGCATGTGATGATCGCCTGGGATGGCAGCGCCACGGCCGTTCACGCCATCCGCTCGTCCCTGCCGCTCCTCCAGCTCGCCGGCAAGATCACCGTCGTCATGGTCGACCGCGGCCAGAAGCGCGATGGCGAGCCGGGGGCCGAAGTCGCGACCTATCTCGCCCGCCACGGCTTCAAGGTGAACCTGGAAACCGTCGCCTCGCCCGACACCTCCGTCGCCGACGCGATGCTCAACTTCGTTTCCGACAATGGCGTCGACATGGTGGTCATGGGCGGCTACGGCCATTCGCGCATGCGCGAATTCGTCCTCGGCGGCGCCACCTACGGCATGCTGAAGTCCATGACCGTTCCGGTGGTGATGGCTCACTAGAGCATGTTCCGATCAGATTGAATCAGTCTGATCGACAAGCTCTCCCGGCACGCCGGCGAAGCAGACGTATAACGGCCCGTATTCCGGCAACCGGGGAAACCCGGCGGAAGAACGGGCCGTTTGTTTTTTTCGCGATGCGTCGCCAACCCGCGTCTCGCGTCAGGGGCATTTGTGGTGCCGCACGCCGACGGCATGACGGCGGTGATGCCCGCCCATCCACAAGCCGTTCACCTATCCGGTGTTTTGCGGTTGCGAGATCGCCGGAGCGTGCGCATCATGTGAGGCCGCGCGAATGTGTGCCCTCCCCGCGGTTTTCGAGTATCAGCGCACGCCGCCGCACGCGCATTCCGGATAGCGACCGGGGAACCCGGCCGGGTACTCCAACGGGTCCGGTCTTCGGCCTTCATCCCAACCGCCAACACGCTTCCCTTATAAAGCCATGACCATCATCAACCTCGACGGACTGCTCAAGCCGAAATCGATCGCGCTCGTCGGGCCCAACTATCTGGGCGAGGAGGAGCTGAGCTCGCTGCTGGAGCGCATCGCCGACAGCGGCTATGTCTCGCCCGTCACCCTGGTCGGCTTCGCGGATCCGCACGGCGCCTTTTCCGAGGTCGGCAGCCTCGATGACATGGACCAGATGCCGGACCTGGCGGTTCTGGCCTGCGGCCCCGAACGCGCGGCGCAGACCATCGCCAAGCTTGGAGCGGGCGGGACACGCGCGGCGGTGATGATCGCGTCGGGCTTCCAGGCATGGCCGGCGGAGACGCTGAAGGAAATTCTGGAAGCGGCGCGGCCCTACAATCTGCGCCTGATCGGACCGGGCAGCCTCGGCATCGCCTCGCCCAGTCATCGCCTGCAGGTGCATCTGTCGGTGGAAGAGGTGCCCGGCGGCGATCTTGCCATGGTCTCGCGTTCCGGCATCATCATGAATGCCACGCTCGCCTGGGCGGCCGCTCATGGCGTCGGCTTTTCCCATGTCGTCTCGCTCGGCGACCGCGCCGATGTCGATATCGCCGACCTGCTCGACTGGTTCACCGGCGATGTCGAGACCCGCGCCATCATGGTGCAGCTGGAATCGGTGAAGAACGCGCGCAAGTTCCTCTCCGCCGCGCGCGCCGCGGCGCGCGCCAAGCCGGTTGTCCTCATCCGTACCGGCGCCAGTACCGATGCGCCGGGCAAGGCGCTCACCAATGCCGGCCGGCTGGCGACCACGGACGCCGTCTACGATGCCGCTCTGATGCGCGCCGGCGTGCTGCGCGTGGGTGGCCTCGACGACATGTTCGACGCCGCCGAAACGGTGACCCGCGTCCATCCCAATCTTGGCCGCCGGCTCGCCATCATCGCCAACGGACGCAGCCTGGCGACGCTTGCCACCGACCGTATCGCCGATCTCGGCGGCGAGATCGCGCAGATCTCGGCGGTCACGGAAGAGGCCGTCCAGCCGCTGCTGCGGTCCGGGGGAGAGACGGAAAACCCGCTCATCATCTCTTCCAACGCGCCGCCGGAAACCTACACCCAGCTCATCAAGCTGCTGCTCGCCGACCGCAACGTCGATGGCATCGTGGTCGTCTCCGCGCCCACCGCGTTCGCCAACCCGTCCGCCACCGCCGCCGGCATCATCGCCGCCGCCGGGCGTCAGGTCGGCCAGCCGCGTGCCAAGAAGGCGGTCATCGCGGCGCTCGCCACAGCCGATCCCGCCCCCACCCGCCAGCTCGAGGCGGCCGGCATTCCCTGCTATCGCACCTCGGCGGAGGCCGTGCGCGCCTTCATGTATGTCGCGCGCTACAGCGAGGCGAAGAAGTTGCTGATGGCGAACCCGCCGAGCCTTCCCGCCGACTTCACCCCGCACACCGACGTGGCCCGTGCCATCGTCACGAATGTGCTGGCCGAACCGCGCACCTGGCTGGAGACGTCGGAATGCCGCGACGTGCTGGCCGCCTACGACATCGCCACCGGCCCGGCCCCCGCCATTCCGCGCAAGGCCGGCAGCAAGATCCCCGGCGAACTTTTCGCGGGCCTCGCCGACGATCCGACCTTCGGTCCGGTGATCGTCTTCGGTCCCGGTGGATCCGCCGTCGATTACGCGGACGACTATGGCCTCGATCTGGCGCCCCTCGATCTCAACCTCGCCGAGGCGCTGATCGCGCGAACCCGCATTTCCCGTCTCTTCAAGGATGCGGACGAGAACGAGCAGTCGCGCCGCATCCGTCACGCCATCGCGCTGGTGCTGGTCAAGCTCGCCCAGCTCGCCGTCGACATTCCCGAAATCCGCGAGATCGACCTCAACCCGTTCTACGTGGATGCCGACGGCAACGTGACGGTGACGGACATGCGCATCGCCGCCGCTCCGCCCAACATCGTGCCGGGCCGGCTTGCCACTTCGCGGCTGGCGATCCGCCCTTATCCCAAGGAATGGGAGCGCACGCTGGAACTGAAGGACGGCCGGCGCTTCTTCGTGCGCCCGGTCCGGCCCGACGACGAGGACAGCTTCAAGGCCTTCTTCCTGACCGTCAGCGCGGAAGATCTGCGCCTGCGTTTCTTCGCGCCGGTGCGCGACTTCTCGCACGCCTTCCTCGCCCGCCTGACCCAGCTCGACTATTCCCGCGCCATGGCGTTTTCCGCCTTCGACGCGTCGACCGGCGAAATGATGGGCGCGGTACGCCTCCACGCCGATCCCGATCACAAGACGGGCGAATACGCCATCATGGTGCGTTCGGAGCTGAAGGGCCGGGGGCTTGGCTGGATGTTGATGAATCTCATCATCGAGTACGCGGCCGGTGACGGCATCGAGACCATCACCGGCGAGGTCTTGAAGGAAAACACTACCATGCTGGACATGTGCCGCTCGCTCGGCTTCAAGATCCGGCCGTCATCCGACGACGAGGCCGTCTCGGTCGTCACCCTGTCGGTGGCTGATGCGCACATGGACGCGATGGTGCCGTAACCGCGTTCCGCGAGCGCTCGCTCATCCCTGCAAATACCCTTGCTGCTTCAGGAAAACCTTCAGCGTATCGGGATAGGACAGTTTTCGGCGCTCATTGTCGGCGCAGTCCGGCTTCGCCACGGGGCAGCTTTCGAAGCCCTCGTCGGCGTAGCCGCGATAGGCCGTCATCATCGTCTCCCATGCTTCGAACCCTTCGCCCAGAATGGCCTTTTCGGCGATCCAGCCGGTGAAGAAGCCGGGCGAGAAGTCGCGCGTCGCCTCCGCCAGCCGCGTTTCCATATCGGCAAGCCAGGCGCGGTGGACGGGCTCGAAAGCCGGATTGCGGCTCACATCCACGACCTTGCCCGCCTTCACGGCGTAAAGCGCGAGCGGTGCGGAAGAACAGGCGTAGCAGTCGAAGGCATAGAGGAAGGCGTTGTCGTAAGTGCGGAACTCCGCCTCGCCGTCGCCGTTCAGATCAACGAAACTGCCGCCCTCGCCGTCGAAGAAGCCGATCTCGACATCGCTCCATTTGCCGTCCTTGTCCGCGCTCGCCACATGCACCTGCGTGCAGCAATGGGCGCCGCCGGAAAAGGAGGTGAAGACCACCTCCGGCGTGTCGTTGGCCGGATCGATCTCCTGGATCTCGATCGTGCCTTGCGGCGTCTCCCAGCCGCTGGCGACGCCTTCGATGCGGACGGCCGAAGTGCCGTTGACCAGCACCTCAAGCAGCGGCGCCGACATGGCGGGATCGCTGCTGGAGGCGACCATTCCGACGCGGGCGGTAACCGTTCCGCTGCTGATCTCGGCGGCGGGTCGTGTGTCCGACAGCTCCGCACGTTGGGGCTCGCCCGCGAGGGCCGACAGGGGAGCGATGGAGCCGGCCGCGGTGCCGACAACGATGCCGACAAAGATGAATGCCCCGGTGATCGTTCGTTTCCCGCCCATGTCTGCCCCTCTTCGCGCTGGTCCCGATTGAGCCGCAGCTTAGAGCAGATTCGGCCCCTCCCGAAAGACCGGGCGCGCTACGCCTTCTCCAGTCCGGCCTTCACCCGGGCCAGTGTCTCTTCCGGCGTGCCCGAGGCGTCGACACGCGTCCAGGTGAGATCGCCCAGATCGTAGCCGAACTGGCGACGAAGCACGTCGATATCGGCATCGGAGGCATCGTTGACGCGGCCTGCCACCCGCGCCAGCGTGGTTTCCAGATCCGCCTCCAGCCAGAAACCGTGGCAGGGCACCTCCAGCTTGCGCGAAAGCGCTGCGATGTCCTCGCGCTCGCCCGGTGTGGCGAAGACCGCATCGACGATGACGCTGCGCCCTGCGGCGAGGGCCGCCGCCGCCTTTTCGCACAGCCGGGTGTAAACCTCCTGCGTCACCCCGGAATCGTAGGCATCCGGCGGCAGGTGCTCGGTGGGGTTCACCTCGAACAGCAGTTTGCGCTCCACGTCGGAGCGCAGGATCACCGCGCCCGGTGTCATGCCGAGGCCGGGTGCCAATGCGCGCGCGACCGTCGACTTGCCGGTTCCCGAAAGCCCGCCAATGGCAATGAGCACAGGGTCCACCGGTTCCAGAAAGCGCTCGGCGAAATGGAAATGGCTGACGGCATCCGCCTTGGCCGCCTCCGCCGCCTCGCCCGTCACATGGGCAAGGCGCGCGGCCGCCACCTTGGCGCGGATGCAGGCGCGCATCAGCATGAAGAAGGGCAGGGCGGTCAGGTCTTCCAGATCGGCCAGCCGATGGGTGTCGCTGAGATAGCGGTTCAGCAACCGGTTGGCATCGCGATCGAGCCCGCGCACGGAAAGATCCATCAGCGGGAAGGCGAGATCGTAGAGCACGTCGCCGGTCGCCACCCGGTCGTCGAATTCGATGGCGTCGAAGAGCACCGGCGTGCCGTCGATCAGCACGATGTTGCCCAGATGCGCATCGCCGTGGCAGCGCCGGATCCGCCCCGTGCGTCCGCGCTGGCGCAAGAGCGGCCGGATCCACGAGAGCATGGCGTTCGCCTCGGCGTTGAGCATGCGCACGCGTTCGGGCGGAAACAGCTCCGGCGCCGCCAGGAAGGCCGCGCGGTTCTGCTCCACATAATCTTCCAGATCGTCGATCCAGCGCTCCGCCGCGTCCTCGCCGACATCGGGCGCGCGGGCGTGCGATGCGGCGAATATGTCGGCGAGCGCCTCCGCCATGCCATCGGGCAGAGGTCCGTTCTCGGCCAGCCGGTCGAGCGTCTGCGTCTCGTCGAAACGGTTCATGCGAACCAGCCAGTCCACCGGCTCGCCCTTGCCGCCGATGGCAAGGCTTCCGTCCGCCTCGTGCGTTACCGCCACCACGTCGCGGTAGATCATCGGCGCGTTGGGCCGGTTGACCTCTATTTCGTGCTCGCACGCGGCCTTGCGCAGTTCCAGCGTGGAATAGTCAAGGAACGGGAACGTGACGGCGCGCTTCAGTTTCAGCGCCTGATCGCCCGCCAGAAACACCGCCGCGGCATGGGTGTCGATACGCGTGACCACCTCATCCGCCCCGTATGTGGACGGATTCTCGAGCAGGGCAAGCACCCTGGCTTGCGGGTCTTCGTTCAAATCGAAATACTCTCCCGTGTCCTGGCCGCCTCCCGCGATGGGGCGAAGACAATATTGAATGTCCATATGGGCGGCGCGTTGATTTTCATCAATGCCACTATGGACATTTGCGACAGTGTGATCTCATACATTTTAGATGACCTAGAGTAAAATGAATGAAAGTCGTCCGTTCGCGGCGGAAAAACTTGGAGGAGGAAACGCAATGAGTGCCCCGGTTTCCCTGAAGCGCGTCAGATTGAACCTGGCGCGCACCAAGGATCATCCCAATGGATCAAATCGCCATGGGTACGAATTCATAGCACCGCTGACGCAAACCGGCGAGATCGATCCGCAAGACTGGAAGATTCATCGCGAAAAGTGCCGGGTACGCCGGTTCTGGGGCGACGAGGAGGACGACATCGGCCATCTGGTACACCGGCCCGGCGGTTCCTGGGCGTTTCGATACGACATCGACGGCGACGAGGACGACGAGGCCGGGTATCGTTTCGCCGCCCACGCCTTCACGCCCGGCGAGTATGTCTCCATCCGCGATGACGACGGCGAACTGAACACATTTCAGGTGGTTACCGTGCAGGACCTGTAGGTCCTGCCATTCGCCGGTGAAAACGTGGCCTGGGGCCTTTTTCATTGCCATGCCAAAGATTCCCTCTGGCGTCGACGTGTCGGATTTCTATGATCCGGCTCAAACAATGACAGAGGGTGATTCATGATCGACGCATCGGGTGAGACCGGGAAGACCGTCCAGAAAACCGGAGGCCAGCTCCTTGTCGAGGCGCTGGAGGCGAATGGGGCCGAGCGGGTTTTCTGCGTCCCAGGTGAAAGCTATCTGGCCGTGCTCGACGCTCTGGTCGACGCGTCCATCCCCGTCACCGTCTGCCGCCAGGAGGGTGGGGCGGCGATGATGGCGGAGGCCTGGGGCAAGCTTTCCGGCAAGCCCGGCATCTGCATGGTCACCCGCGGCCCCGGCGCCACCAACGCCTCTGCCGGCATCCATGTGGCCCAGCAGGATTCCACGCCGATGATCCTCTTCGTCGGCCAGATCGAGCGCTCCATGCGCGGCCGCGACGCTTTCCAGGAAGTCGACTACACCAAGATGTACGGCTCCATCGCCAAGTGGGTGGCCGAGATCGAGGACGCCGCCCGCGTGCCTGAAATGGTGGCCCGCGCCTTTTCGATCGCCTGTTCCGGTCGCCCCGGTCCGGTCGTTCTGGCCCTTCCGGAAGACATGCTGGTGGAGATGGCCGCCGTGCGCCCCGTGCCGGCGAGCGTTGTGGAAACGCATCCCGGCCTCTCCCAGATGGCGGACCTGCAAAAGCGCCTGTGGCAGGCGAAGCGGCCGATCGTGATCGCCGGCGGTTCCGGCTGGTCGGAGGCCGCGGTGGAACGGCTGAAGCGTTTCGCGGAGCGCTTCGAGCTTCCCGTCGCCTGCTCCTTCCGTCGGCAGATGCTGTTCGACCACGCGCACCCCAACTATGCCGGCGATCTCGGCCTCGGCGTGAACCCGAAGCTCGTGGAGCGCATCAAGGCGTCCGATCTCGTGCTGCTCATCGGCGGGCGGCTGTCCGAGGTGCCGAGCCAGTCCTACACGCTGCTCGATATCCCGACCCCGTCCCAGGCGCTCGTCCATGTCCATGCGGGGGCGGAGGAACTGGGCCGCGTCTATCAGCCGGCGCTTGCCATTCATGCCTCGCCGGAGGCCTTCACCGCTGCGCTCGAAGGCGTGCAGCCGCCGATTTCCGTGCCCTGGTCGGCCGAGACGACGGTCGCCAACGAGGCCTACCGCGCCTGGTCCGACCAGCCGCCGCAAACGCAGGGTCCCCTGCAGATGGGCGAGGTGATGCTGTGGCTGCGCCATCATCTTTCCCCCGATGCCATCATGACCAACGGCGCGGGCAACTACGCCACCTGGCTGCACCGCTTCCACCGGTTCCGCAAATTCGGCACCCAGCTTGCGCCCACCTCCGGCTCCATGGGCTACGGCCTGCCGGCGGCGATCGCGGCCAAGCTGCGCCACCCGGATCGTGATGTGGTGTGCTTCGCCGGCGACGGCTGCCTGCAGATGACGATCAACGAACTTGGCACCGCCATGCAGGCGGACGCCGCCGTCATCATCATCTGCGTCGACAACGGCATCTACGGCACGATCCGCATGCATCAGGAGCGCGAATATCCCGGTCGCGTTTCGGCGACGAAGATGGTGAACCCGAATTTCGCGGACCTCATCCGCACCTATGGCGGCTATGGCGAGACAGTGCGCGAAACGGCCGAATTCGGTCCCGCCTTCGAGCGTGCCCGTGCCTCGGGCAAACTCGCGCTTCTGCATCTCCATCTCGATCCGGAAGTGATCACGCCGACGATGACACTGAGCGAGATTCGCAAGAAGGCGCAGGAAAAGGCGTAAGGAGAGGGGAAGCCCGCAGGCTCGCTCCCCTTGTCTCACCTCTCCCATCGGGGAGGCCGCAGCGACGAAGGTCCGGGAGAGGGAAGAGAGGACCCCTCTCCGTTTCCACGACAAAGCGGTAGCCTTCTTCCTGCGCGGGAGAGGGCGCTGCCATGGCTGCGTCGTGCGTTGTCGCGCGCCGCATCGCGTGCCGCGCATTTGCCAACGTCCAACCCGGCCGCGCCTTTCGGGCACGTCCGTGAACAACGCGAAATGTCGAGGGAGAATGGTACCGCCTCCCCGGATCGAACGGGGGACCTCTAGATCCACAATCTAGCGCTCTAACCGACTGAGCTAAGGCGGCGCGAAGTGAGCGGACCATATGGAGTTTCGTTTTCGATTTCAAGAGCCCACTGGCGCGATTTTCAGCCAGTTGTGCATAGTCCGGCTTCAAACGGAAAACGCCCGGGAACCTGGGGCATAACCTCAGGCTTCCGGGCGTTTACTGGTCTCACCTACGGGCGGGCAGAGCCCGTGTGCGGCCAATTCAGGCGGTCTTGAAGTCCTTGACGGCCTTGCCGAAGGCGTCCTTCATCGGCTCGGAAATGTCGCTGGCGAACTTGCCGGCGATTTCCTGCATGTCCTTGGCCTGCTTCGACATGGTGTCGAACTGGCTGCGGGCGAAGGAGCTCTGCAGCTCGATCGCTTCGGAAAGCGACTTGGCGCCGACCAGCGACTTCATGAAATCGTAGGTCGCGTCGGTGTTGGTCTTGGCGGCGTCCAGCGCACGCATATTGAATTCGACGACGCCCTGGCGGGTGGTTTCGTAGCTGTCTTCGATCATGTCGGTTGCCTCCTCGGCAGCGGATTTGAATTTCTCGTAAGCCTCACGCGACTGGTTGAGGCCCTTTTCGGTCATCTCGCGCACGGCGGCCGGCATTTCCATCTTCTGCATGGAGAAAGCCTCGAAGCCCGGCGCGGACGAAGCGGACGCCTTGCTGGCGGTGCGCGTCTTGGGTGTGGTGCTTTCGGTCTTGGCTGCGGTCATAATCATTGCTCCTATTGACTTTTTGGTGCCCGGTGAACTCTCGCCCGGCCGGTTTTTTCCGGCCGATATTTCCGGCGATCGGTGGCCCCGGGCAATTGGCGGGCCGGTTCCCTCGTCCGGCGGGTTTCGCGTCCAAATGGGACGCCCCGAAGTGGCAGGCGTTTGGTTCAACGCGTGCCGCCGTGTCCGGAAAGGTCCGACATCCGGCGTTCCGGCTCAGTCGTGTGGCCGTTGCCTGTGCGGTCGGCCCGTCACCCTTACATGAGCCAAGATAATCATTTTTTGCTGCAATGCAACAAAAATATTGCAACGCACCATAAATTTCGCGCAACTAATGGATTTTCAACACCCTTTTCCCTCGCCCGGCCAAGGCCGGACTGGCGGATCTCGCAGGAAGAACTGGCGAATCCCTCAGGAAGCAAGGAGACATCAGGGGCGGGCTGGGCACCCGGTGGCCCTGGCGGCCCGTGTCTGAACGGGTCGCCGAAGGCGAGTGGTCGTGTGTCTGCGCGCGCGTTCGCTCAGCTGTCGGTGCCCTTGCGACCGACGTCGCCGGCGGTGCGTGCCGCGCTCTCGCTCAGATCGCGCGCCTGTTCGCCAAGCGCTTCCATCTGGGCCTTGAGATAGTCGCTCTGCAGCTGGAAGATCTCCTGCACGTCGTTGGCACGCACGATCTTCTGCGCGAGCTGGAAGGCCGCGTCCACGTGCTCCTCTGCGTAGTCGAGCGCCTTCTTGTTCATGCCGAGCGAGCCGGATTGGGCCGCGTTGGTCTGCTCTTCCACGCGACCGACGGCCTTCTGCGTCGCGTCCATGAACGTATCGAAGGCCTTGCGTGCCTGGTCGACGCTCTTTTCGGCGAACTCGCGCATCTGCTCGGGGATCTCGAAATCGGACTTCGGCGTCGTCATGGAAGGCTCCTTTCAGCGCTCTAAATCAGGTATCCGAAAGCGCGGGCGGTTCGGCCCGGGCGACGGTTGGCAAAGCGATACATGCAAACAACCGCCGCCTGCCTGCGGCGTGTCGAAGGGTTTCCGGCGGCGGGCGATTGAAACTGCCCGATCCTGAACGGGTATGCTGCGTCACCGGCGGCGCGAACGCAACGCATATCGCGTCATTATACGCATGGGGCCATTTCGGCGCCTCTACAATAAGCGACCATAGTGGTTCCGCATGACGCAACGGCGACAAATACGGGTTAACCACACCTGCAACGAGGACTTGAGATCGCACATCTGCGCATGGACCCTGATAGGGATTCCGGTTATTAACAATGCGTTAATACGGTAACAGCCAGGCCGTCGCGCAGGTCTCTCCTTTCGGGGAGAAAATCTGTCCTTTCTGCGGGGGGAAGGACGTCGGATCACCGCTGAGGCCGGCGGTGGGCGACGGGCGGCAGGCAAGACCCGGGACGGAAATCGCATCCAGCGAAATGCAGGGGCGGAGTTGCTGCAGCAATGAACGCGTACGGCCGGACCTTTATCGAAATCAGTGCCTTGCCGGCAGTGGCCGGGTTGATCGCGGAAACGCGGCCGGCTTGGGTATGGTCGCATGACGGCCGACGCATCCTGTGGGCGAATGCCGCCGGCGTGCGGTTTTTCCGCGAACATTCCATGGCCGCGCTTCTGGCGCGTTCGCTGGCCGACACCGCACCCGCCCGCCGGCATCTGGAGCGCCTGGCGCGCGGCTCCGGCGAGCGCGACACGCTTGAGCGGTTGCGCTTTTTCATCGGTGCGCGCGCCGTCCAGCTCACCGCTCTCGCCCGTGCTCTCGACCTTTCCGGCGGCACGCGCGCCGCGCTGGTCGTGGCGAGCGACACCCGTCTCGATATCGCAAACCCGACCGGGGATTTCTGCGAAATGCTGGCCGACGAAGACACGTCCGCCCTGCTGATCGCGGCCGACGGATCGCTTGTCGCCGGTGCCGGCGTCCTGGCGGATGGCGCACAAGATATCGCGCTGGAACAGACCGCGGATGGCGAATGCCGCCTGCGCATCGGCACACGCTTGTTTGCCGGCGAATGCGCGGATCTCGATGCCGCCGGCCCGGCCGCCCGGCTTGTGATCGCCAACGCCACGCCGCTGCCCGAAAAAACGCCTGAAAATATCGGGGCCGAGGTGAAAGCCACACGCGGCGAGACGCCGGCCGAGGCCGAAGCCGCCGCCGAAACCACCGCTGAAACCGTCATGTCCGGGGCCACAACGCCGCAAGCCCTCAAGGAAGAGCCCGCGGATGCGCCCAGGACGTCTGGGGCCGCAGTGGAGGGGGCTTCGCCGCAATCCTCACACGAAGACACGCCGCATGAGGGTTCGCAGCGCACCGTTGCGACGTCCAGTCTCCCGCGCGCGTTCTTTCCCTGGAACCGGTTCCTGAAAAGCCAGCCCACGGGCGAGGCGGCGGCCGAGCAGCCCGAAAGCCCGGAAAGCCAAAGCCCGGAAAGCCAAAGCTCGTATACCCTAAGTCCGGATACCCTAAGTCCGCGGAGCGGACCCTTTGCGTCCCCGGATGCCGCGCCGGGCGCGCGGGCGATGTCCAGCGCGCTGGTCGAACGTCTCGCCCAGAGCGAAGAGGATCTGATCGCCGAGGCCCGCGCCGCCAAGCAGACCCTGATCGAGACTGCGCGGATGCCGGATCAGCCGCAGTCCGTGGATGCCGTGTCGGAAAAGGGCGTGGATGACGAGGGGCAAGGGCCCGCGTCTGCTGGTGTCGTGGATCGACAAGAGCCGGAAACCGGTGAAAAGCCCGAGGATACAGGCGCGAATGCGGCGGACCTCTCCGCGCACGCGCACGATGAGATGTCCGGGACGCGCGATGTCGCGACCGAAGGCGATACCGATCCGCATGCTGACGTCGAACCCGTTTCGGAGCCGGACGAGGACGCGCCGGCGGATGTCTTCCGCGCCGAGGAGCCTGCCCCCATTCCCGCCTTTGAGTTCGACAATGACGGCCGGCCCGTGCGCTTCGTCTGGCAGATGAACGTCGATCACATTTTCACCGGGGTCTCTCCGGAGCTTGCGCAGGTGATTGGCCCGGAAGCGGCCGATATCGTCGGGCGCAGCTGGGAGGAAGTGGCCGACAGGCTTGATCTTGACCCGCACGGCCGTGTCGCTGCCGCACTTGGCCGGCGCGATACCTGGAGCGGCGTCACCGTGGAATGGCCGGTGACCGACAACCCAGTCGCAGTGCCGGTCGATCTCGCGGCGCTGCCGGCCTTCGACCGTTTCCGTCAGTTCGAAGGATATCGCGGCTTCGGTGTCTGCCGTCCGGCCGACGCGGCCGCCATGGAGCGCATGAACGCGCCCGCCTCAGCGGATGCCGTCACCGGCGAGCCTGAGGCGCGGGAGAGCGTTCCCGAAGATGAGCCCGGCCTTGATGAGGCTCGCGTCGAAGAGGCGGGATCTGAAAGCGCTGCTCGCGATGGCGTGGATTCCGGTGAAATCGTATCCCCGCAAGAGGCCGAACCGGGCGAGGAAAAGCCGGACGCGTTGAGCTCGCAAGCGGAAGCCGAAGCGGCGCCGGAAGCCGAGGCGGGCAAGGCGGAAGTGGAAGTGGCGCCGCGCAGCGAAGCTGTCGCGATGGCGGCGGCCGCGGCGGCGACCATTGCCGGTGCCGGCCTGCTCGCGCATGAAACGCATGCGCAAGACCCGGCCGGGGACACGCCTGAAGAGCCGGTCGAGGAAACGCCGGAAGAAACGGCTCCGCCCGCGGCGGATGCGGTCTTGCAGGAAACGCCGGCCGAGGCGAGGACGGAAACGCCCGACCCGGCGCTGGCCGAAGTCACCGAGGCCCCGCAGCCGTCGGCGAGCGTGACGGAGCTTCCCGCTCCCGTCCAGCAGCCGTCTCCCGCTTACGGCATCTATCACGACCCTTCCGGTTCGATGCCGCAATGGGGCCTCCCGGAAGCCGCCAATTCGCAGGAATACGTCGCGAAAGTGCGGGAAAGCCTTCCGCAGGAGGATGGGCCCGCCGTCGAAGACACCGCGCCGGGTGACGCCGCCGCTTGCGGCGAGGAGGCTCCCGTGCCGGATGTCGCCGCGCGCGATACGGATGCCGGCCCGCCTGCGGCGCTTTCGCCCGTGATCATCATCGACACCACCGCGCGTGCAGAAGCTGACGCAGGTGACGTGTCGCAGGCAGAACCGGCGCGGGAGGTCTCAGAAGAAAGCGATGCCGAAAGCGTCGTGGAGACGGTGGACGCCGACGAGCCGTCCGATAGCGCGGCTGCCGACACTCAGAAGCCCGACGCTCTTGCGGACGAAGCCGCCGCGGGCGGGGAGAGCGCGGAAGAGACTGCCGTGACCGGGCCCGCCGAGACGGACGCGCCCGACGAGGCGCAAGCGGATGCGGACGTGTCGGATGTGTCTGGGCCCGCAGATGCGGGCGAGGGCGAGGCGGAGCCGATGCTGCCGATGGGCGAACTCGCGCCCGCAGCGGACGCGGACGTCGCAGACGCCAGTATCACGGACGCCAGTATCACGGACGCAAGTATTACGGGCGCCGGCATCGTGGATGATGGAGCCGATATCGCGTCCGAGGCCGATCCGCAGGCCGAGCCCGATGGCGAGGCGGACGGCGAGAGTTTTGCCGAAACCGTGGTTCGACTGGCCGAACGCCAGGTGATCCCGCCCGACAGCCAGCTCACCCGGCCCGAGCGCGAGGCCTTCCGCAAGATCGCCGAGGCGCTTGGCGCGCGCATCGATGAGACCAACAGGCCCGGCGACGAGCCTGCCGGCACCGGCGTGCCGCCCATCCCGATGCCCATCGCGCCGCGCCCCAAGCCGCGCGAGCGGGAAGAACGGCGCGAAACCGAGGGCGCGCAGGCCGCTGCCATCCATCCGCGTCTGCTCGACCGTCTGCCCATCGGCGTCGCCATCGTGCGCGACCGCGATGTGGAATACGCCAACCGCTCGCTTCTGAAGCTGCTGGGCTATGCCGATCTTGAGGCGCTGGCGGAAGCCGGCGGTCTGGAGGCGTTGTTCGCGCCGCCCGATGAATGGCCGCCCGAACCCGCCGGCAGCGCCACCATCGAACGCGCGCTCTGCGTGCGGGCGAGTGACGGCAGCCTGCGTCCGGTCGATGCCTTCATGCACACCGTTCCCTGGAAAACGGGCAGCGGATTGATGATCTCGCTGCGCGAAAAGCGGGACAACGTTGCGGAAGAGGCCAGCCTCGCACCCGAGCCCGCACCCAGGCTTGTTGCCGTGCCCGATCCGGAGCGGGGGGGCGAGCGGGCCAATGAACGCATCGCGGAACTGGAAGCCATCCTGGAGACGGCGACGGACGGCGTCATCGTGCTCGACGCCGACGGCCGCATCCTCTCCGTCAACCGGTCCGCCGAAGCGCTCTTCAACGCCTCGCGCCAGATGATGTCGGGTTCCATGATCACCGACTATCTGGCGCCGGAAAGCCATCGCTCCGCGCTCGATTATCTTGACGGGCTCGCCCGCAACGGCGTCGCCAGCGTGCTGAATGACGGGCGCGAGGTGATCGGCCAGCTCGCCAGCGCCGGCGGGCTCATCCCGCTCTTCATGACCATCGGCCGCATCGGTCAGCGGGCATCGAAGGAGAACGCCAAGTTCTGCGCGGTGCTGCGCGACATCACCCAGTGGAAAAAGGCGGAAGAAGAGCTCACCACCGCCAAGCGCCAGGCCGAGAACGCGTCTTCGCAGAAGTCGGATTTCCTCGCCAAGATCAGCCACGAGATCCGCACGCCCCTGAACGCCATCATCGGCTTTTCAGAAGTGATGATGGACGAGCGCTTCGGCGCCGTCGGCAATGAGCGTTACAAGGACTATCTCAAGGACATCCACGCCTCCGGCTCGCACCTTCTGAGCCTGATCAACGACCTGCTGGATCTCTCCAAGGTCGAGGCCGGCAAGTTCGAACTGGCCTTCGAGGCGGTGCCGATCAACGACGTGCTGCGCGACTGCGTCGCCCTGATGCAGCCCCAGGCCAACCGCGACCGGGTCATCATCCGCACGTCTCTGCCCGGCGCCGTGCCCAAGGTCGTCGCCGACCCGCGCTCGGTCCGCCAGATCGTGCTGAACCTGCTGTCGAACGCCATCAAGTTCAACCAGACCGGCGGTCAGGTCATCGTCTCCACCGCACTGGAGCCGACGGGTGAGGTGGTGATGCGGGTGCGCGACACCGGCATCGGCATGTCGCGAAAGGACATCGAGGCGGCGCTTGAACCTTTCCGTCAGCTCCACACCGCACGGCTCGGCGGCGGTACCGGCCTCGGCCTGCCGCTCACCAAGGCGCTGGTGGAAGCCAACCGCGCGGGCTTTTCCATCGACAGCGAGCCCAACCAGGGCACAATGGTGGAGATCACCTTCCCCTCGCAGCGGGTGCTGGCGGAGTAGGGAAAGCGATAGGTGAGGGAAGCGGAGCGCGCTTTTGCGCGCACTGATTTGCCGGATTCCGGATCGGCGCGCGGCTTGCGCCTCGCTGGTCCGGAACAAGGGCGAGCGGGGGCTCGCCTCGGCTTTTGGCTTCAACTCACCCCTTGCCCCCTCACATCATCGACGGCAGCCAGGTCACGATGCCCGGGAACGCCAGAAGCCCGGCGATCGTCAGGATATCGGCGATGAAGAAGGGAATGCAGCCGCGGAAGACCTCCTGCACCGGGATGTCCGGCCTGACCCCTGCGACCACGAAGCAGTTGAGCCCTATCGGCGGGGTGATCAGGCACAGCTCGGCCATTTTCACGACCAGGATGCCGAACCAGATCGAGCACGCCTCGCCCGACATGCCGAAGGCGCTGTCGGCAGCCGAGACGAACTCGCCGCCGTTCAACGCGATCACCGCCGGATAGACCACAGGCAGCGTCAGGATCAGCATGCCGATCGCGTCGATGAACATGCCCAGCACCGCGTAGGCGCACAGGATCAGCACCAGCGTCAGCATCGGGCTGTGCGGCAGCGAGACGACGAAATCGCGGAAGGCGTCGGGAAGGCCCGCAAAGCCCAGGAACCGCACGTAGCACAACACGCCCCAGATCAGCGTGAAGATCATCACCGCGAGCTTCGCCGTCTCGTGCAGCGCCTGGCCGAGCTGCTTGAGCCGCATGCCCTTGACGAAGGCCGTCACCAGAACGACGAAGGCGCCGAGCGATCCGGCCTCCGTCGGCGTCGCGGCGAAGCTGTAGCCGCCGATTTCAATGCCAAAGAGCGAGATGAAGATGATCGCGACGACCGCGAAGATCGGCAATGTGCCGGGAATGGAGGCGAAGCGCTCGCCCCAGGTGAACCCCTTGATCGCCGGCGCATCGCCCCGCCAGGCCGCCATGCCGACGATGATCGCGACATAGACGAGGGCGGAATAGATCCCGGGCACGAAACCGGCGATCAGCAGTTTGCCGACCGACTGTTCCACCAGAATGGCGTAGATGACCAGGATCGCGGAGGGCGGGATCAGCGAGGCGAGTGTGCCGCCCGCAGCCACCACAGCCGCCGATAGCCGCTTGGAATAGCCCACGGCCAGCATTTCGGGAATGGCGACACGGGCGAAGACTGCGGCGGTGGCCACACTCGCGCCCGAGACGGCGGCAAAGCCGGCCGTGGCGAAGATCGTGCCCACCGCCATGCCGCCCGGCAGCCAGCCGAGCCAACGTTTGGATGCCTCGAAAAGCTGCCGCGTCAGGCCCGCATAGAAGGCCAGAAAGCCGATCAGGATGAAGGTCGGCAGTACCGACAGCGAATAGGTGACGGATTTGGAATGCGGGATCGTGCCCGCCATCTTCAGCGCCGTGATGAAACCGCGCTCGAATCCCATCCGCATCGAAAACACGGCGATCAGCCCGACGACGCCGACAAAGGCGGCGGCGAAGGCGACGCGAACGCCGATAACGACAAGGACCAGCAGCACGCCGGTCATGAGCAGTCCGACCTCGAAAGGTGTCATCGCGCGGCATCCCCCTTGCCGGTTTCCTCATCCGCCTCGTCGCCCAGGGTCTCCTCGATCTCGTGGCGCGCCGTCTCCGTAACGTCCACCACGACGGGAACGTCGATGGGCATGCGTGTCGGATCGACGATGAGGCGCCAGTATCCGACGAGCTGCAGCACCAGGCGCAGGACCAGAAGGCTCAGCGCCACCGGCACCAGCAGCTTCGAAGGCCAGGTCGGAAGGTTGATGTCGATGGTCGAGTCGCCGATCGTCCAGGCCCGGTAGAAGTGGAACCAGGAGCCGTAATCGAGCGCCAGGACGACGGCGAGAATGACGAGAACGCCCATAAACTCGGCGATCCATATGGCCCGCCCCGACAGCATGCCGAGCAGCATTTCCATGCGGATATGTCCGCCGACCCGCTGGCAGTAGGCGATGCCGAGAAAGGTGAACACGGCCATCGCCTGCTCGGTGATGTCGATGAAGCCCGGCACCGGCTGGTTCAGGAAGGTGCGGGCGAAGATCTGCACCACCGCCAGCAGCATCAGCGCCATGATGCTGGCCGCCGCGATGAGATTGAAGACGTCTTCGATATGCGCGAGCGTGCCGGAGAGAACCCGGTAGGTCGCGGCGTCTCCGTTGGGCTTTTCAGGTTGGGTCATGCTGGATGCGTGCCTGACGGTTCGTACGCTTTTGAAAAGGGGATGCCGGAAAAGTTGGCCAGACAGGTTTGCTGGACAGGGGGCGGCGGCAAGGAGTTGTGCCGGGTTCCGCTCTCACCACCGTCATTGCCCGGCTGTGTCCGGGCAATCCATTGCAGGTCGCGGCATACCCTGAGGGCGATGGATCCCCCGGACGATGCCGGGGGATGACGGTGGAGAAATCGGATGGCGCATGGCCGGTGCGTTGCCCCGGCGCCTGGAGCCTTTCAGCTTCAGCCCTTGATCTCGGCCTGCATCTTGTCGAGCAACTCCTGGCCGGGAATGCCCTGGGCCTCCATCTTGTCCACCCATGCTTTCCAGATCGGCGCGGCCTTTTCCTTCAGCGCCGCCAGTTCGGCGTCGGAGAAGGTGACCTGGGTGATCTCCTGCTTCTTCAGCGTCGGCCACCAGCGATCGTAGACCGTTTCGTAGTTGGCGATGTAGTGGTCGACGGCCGGCTGGACGCTCTCGTCCAGGATCTTCTTGAGATCGTCGGGCAGGGCGGCGTAGGCGTCGGAATTCATCACCACCGGGCACTGCACGGTGCCGGGGTTCATGTTCGCCGTCCACCAGTTGCCGACCTCGACGGTCTTGAACGCGAGGTGGGCGTGCGGTGCGAAGGAGGCCGCCTGCACGGTGCCCGATTCCATCGCCTGGTAGGTTTCCGCCGCCGTCACCGTGGTCGGCACCGCGCCCACCGCGCGCATCAGTTCACCGATGCCGCCCAGCGCGCGCACGCGCATGCCGTCGAAATCCTTGATCGAGGTCGGAGCCTCGCCCTTGCCGAGGAAGTTGTACTGCGGCATCGGCGTCGGCATGAAGGCGATGGCGTTCCAGCGCGCCAGATCCTTCTTCACCACGTCCTGCTCATAGAGTTTCATGGAGACGCGTGCTTCGGTCTTCAGGTCCGAAACGCCCAGGAACGGCAGTTCCAGCACGGTCAGGGTCGGGTTCTTGTCGGCATGGTAGGACGCGCAGATCTGCGCCATCTCGAACGCGCCGATGGAGATGCCGTCCAGGTTCTCGCGGGCCTTGGAAAGCGAGGCGCCGTAGTGGAGCTTGATCTCGAACCGGCCGTTCGACTCCTTGGCCACCCTCTCGGCCAGGTATTCGACATTCTCGGTGAAGGCGCGGCGGTTGCCCCACAACGAAACATTCCACGTCACTTCGGCGGCAAAGGCCTCTGCTGCAAAACCGAAGGCGAGCGCGCCTGTCGTTGCGGCAATGGCCAGTTTGCGGGCATTGATCATCAACGTGTCCTCCCAGATCACGGATGCGACCGGTCTCCCTCTGCCTGTCACGCCATCCCCTGTCGCCCGGATGGCGGCGCATGGTGAAGCCGCATTTCTATCATGCCGCAAAGGTATTGCGAGCAAAGAAGACGCTTTGTCCAAGAGTAATAGGGAGGGGGCGAGCGCGCGCCGCACCTCAAGCGAGACACGACGCTGTGAGGGGAGCGGGCTGGCCGCCCGGTCCTACCGCACCAGTTCGAAAACGGCCTCGTAGGCGTTGAGTGCGTTTTCCAGCGCATGCAGCGCCTCGTTGCAGGCCGTCCATTGCGGCGAGGAAGAGATCGGAACCGCGCCCGCGTCGCTGTGGCCGCCGAGCCTGCCGGCCTCCACGTCGGCGATGTGCCTGGCGACAGCTTCCATGCGGCCGGGAAGTTCCGCCGGCATGTTGTCGTGGTCATCGCGCAGCGCGCGAAACAGCGCATCGGCGAACAGCAGCGAGGAGGCGAAGAGGCGCAGCGCGCGCCGTTCGTAGCGCGCCGCCAGAACGTTCACCTTGCGCGCCGCCAGCCGCCCGCGCAGGCTCCAGCGGGCCGCTTCGCGCGCGGTCGAAATGCCGGTGCCCAGCTCCACAAGGCGCGCATGGGCATCGGAAAAGGTCTGGATCGCGGTGTTCGCCTGCACGTAGTCGTGTTGCTCCACCGCGCCGAGGCATTGCCGGAACCCGGCCGAGAGGTGGCGGAACAGGGTCTTGGCGCGCTCGTCGATCTCGCGCACCGGATCCGGCGTGATCAGCACCTGGCTGAACAATACGCCCACCGCCGTGCCCACCAGCACGTCGAGCAGCCGATCCGGCCCGGCGCTGATCGGCCCGATCGCGATCACCAGCATGGCCGAGACACCGGCCTGGATGGCGACGACGACGCGAAAGCCGTAAAGCTCCGCGATCATGATCGCCAGAAACGTCGCGATCACCAGCCGGAAGATCGCCCAGTCCGTCGGCACGACATAAAGCACCGTCTCGCCGACGAGGATGCCCGTCGTCACGCCGAGAATGATGTTGCCCGCCTGCCGGAGGTGGCTAGGCAATCCCGGCGCCAGGCAGATGATCGGCGTGATGGCGGCGAACAACGGGTGCTCGTGGCCGAACAACGAGCGCGCCAGCGCCCACGAGATCGCCACCGCCATGGCCGAGGCCAGCGCATTGCGCCAGGTGCGGGACATGCGCGCGGCAAGGGTATTCATCAGTTCGTTCATGACGGGGCTCGCTCCTTGAACGCCGAAAAGTCTAGGCAACGTCCTTTCCAGGACCGTTGACAGGCGCTTTCGGGAGGGGGAAAGGCGGAAAAGTCAGGAAAAAAGAGGTTTAAACCCGATATACTTCACTTTCGCCGTGCTCCAATGCGCCTACGCGGATGGCAGCCATTCGCTTTCGAAGGGACTCGTCGGGCCGGCGCGTTTGCGTTTCTCTGCCTTTTGGGCCGGCGCGTTAGCGCTTCTCTGCCTTTTGGGAATGTGGTTTGTTTGGCGCGGGAGGAGGCTTTCGCGCGAAGGCCGGTTTTTTGTCGAATTGCGGCCGGTGTCATCCCGGGCGCGTTGCGCTGCCCTTCTCCCCAAACCTTGTTCCGCTTGCTGGCGGGCCACGAAAACGAGATCCCTGGAGGAGAAGACCGCCCATGCAGTTCGCGTTGACCTCAGAGCAGCAGATGATCGCAGACACCGCGCTCCGGCTCGGTCAGGACCGGCTGGCACCGCTTGCGGAACGGCTCGACGCGGGGGAGGGACGCGCGGAATTCCTCGCCAATCTCAAGATGCTGGCCGAAAACGGCTTCATGGGCCTCAACGTCTCTGCCGACCATGGCGGCAGCGAAGCGGGAACGGTCGCCTTCGCGCTCGCCATCGAGGCGCTGGCGCGTTCCTGCGCCTCCACCGCCGTCACCACGTCGGTCACCAACATGGTGGGCGAGGTGATCGAGGCGGTGGGCAGCGAGGATCAGAAGGCCGCCTTTCTGCCGAAACTCACCGGCGGCGCCTATGCGGCCGGCGGCTTCTGCCTGACGGAGGCCGGCGCCGGCTCCGATCCTTCCTCCATGAAGACGCGCGCCCGCATGGAGGGCAACGAATGGGTGTTGAATGGCGCAAAGCTCTACATCACGTCCGGCGAATACGCCGGCGTCTTCGTCGTGTGGGCGGTGACCGACCCGGATGCGGCGCCCGGCAAGGGTATCTCCTGTTTCCTGGTGGAAGCCGGCACGCCGGGCCTCATCATCGGCAAGGCGGAAAAGAAGATGGGCCAGACCGGCTCGGTGACCAACGAGGTGATTTTCGAGGACTGCCGCATTCCTGCCTCCGCGCTGATGGGCCGGGAGAATGACGGTTTTCGCGTGGCCGTGGGAGAACTCGCCGGCGGACGCATCGGCATCGCCTCGCTGGCACTGGGCATCGCGCGCGCCGCGATGGAGACGGCGAAGCTCTACGTCAAGGAACGCAAGCAGTTCGGCCGCCCCATCGCCGACATGCAGGGCCTTCAGTGGATGATCGCCGACCGCGAGACCGAGCTTGAGGCCGCGCGCCTGCTGATCCTGCAGGCGGCATGGCTTAAAGAACAGGGCCAGCCCTTCGCCAAGGCGGCGTCCATGGCCAAGCTCTATGCGTCCGAAGCGGCGCAGCGCGCGACCTACACCGCGCTCCAGCTCCACGGCGGGGCGGGCTACATCCGCGACTATCCGCTGGAACGCCACGCCCGCGATGCGCGCATCACCACGATCTACGAAGGCACCAGCGAGATCCAGCGCCTGATCATCGCGCGCGAGGTGATGAAGGCGGTGTGAGGGAGCTCGGGGCCCATGCAGCCCGGATCTCTCCACCGTCATTGCCCGGCGACGTCCGGGCAATCCAGCGCCAGCCGGGTGCGGGAGGGAAAACGGAGGCGCTTCGCGCCGCTTGGTCGCTGGATTCCGGGTCTGGCCATGCGCCTTCGGCGCAGACCGCCCGGAATGAGGGTGTTTGTGGCTGGCTTGAAGCCCAACACACTCTCCCTCATCCCGGACAAGTGAGGCGAAGCCGAACGCCGATCCGGGATCCAGCGCAACAAGCTGCGGCAAAGCCGCTCCTCAATCCTTACCCCTCATCCCTTCCTCCCCCTCGCCGGCCCGCATTGCCCGTCTCGCCCCCATCCCGTACCTTCATTCCGTAACGCAACGGGAACCGTCGATGCTCCTCGCCACCCTCCGCGCCGCTCTCACCGTTCTGGTGTTTCTCGCCATCGCGCCGGCAAGTGCCGCCGAGGACCCCGTCGCGGCCCTTGCGGCCGCCAACGATGTGCTGGCCGACTGGGACATTCCCGTCACCTCGGGCGCTGCGGCCGGCTATGTGCCGGACAAGACCTGCGCGCTGTGCCACGAGGCCAAGGCAGAGAGCTTCCAGCATGTCGCCATGGGCAAGAGCTTCTACCGCCCGCTCGCCCGGCCCGTGATCGAGGACTTCTCGAAAGGCTACCATCACGTCCCCTCTGACCGGTACTACGAGATGGCGCTCGATGACGGCGCCTACATCTTCCGCCGCTACAAGCTTGCGCCCGACGGCACGCGCATCGATGTCTTCGAGCGCAAGGTCGACTGGATCCTCGGTTCCGGCAATCACGTTCGCGTCTATCTCTACCAGACCGCCGACGGCGCGCTCTATCAGCTGCCGCTCGCCTGGTACACGCAGGACGGCGGACACTGGGCAATGGCGCCGGGCTTCGAGTTCAAGCTGCATCTGGGCGTCGGCCGTCAGGTGCGCCGCTCCTGCATGACCTGCCACAACGCCTACCCCGATGTTGCGGAAGGCTCAGATGCCCTGCACATGCCGGAGGTCTATCCGAAGGACCTGCCCCAGGGCATCGGCTGCCAGCGCTGCCATGGCCCCGGTGCCGATCATGTCCGCCATGCCATGTCGGGGGCGGATGAGGCGGTCACGCGCGCCGCCATCGTCAATCCGGGCAAGCTTGGGCGCGAAAAGCTCTATTCCGTGTGCTACGGCTGCCACATGCAGCCCACCGTGGCCGTCACCGGCATCCGCCGCTTCGGCCGCGGCGCCTATTCTTTCCGCCCCGGCGAGGATCTCGACGCATACCGCACCGGGCTCGATATCGTCGATCCCGGCATGCCGAAGGGGGAGCGCTTCGAGATCAACCACCACCCTTACCGGCTGGAACAGAGCCGCTGCTTCATCGAAAGCGGCGGCAAGCTCGGCTGCCTCACCTGCCACGATCCGCACGTGAAGCGCACGCCGGCCGAGCGCCCCGCCCATTACCGCGCCGCCTGCCTCACCTGCCACGGGGTGGACACGGCGGGTCTGCCGCTGGCAACGTCTGCCCCCGCTGGCACCGCCTCTACCCATCCGCAAATCGCGGACGACGCGGACTGCACCACCTGCCACATGCCGGCGCGGCGCACGCAGGACGTCATCGAGGTGACGATGACCGACCACCTGATCGTGCGCGATCCCGGCCCCGCGGACCTGACCGCCCGCATCGACAAACGCGTGACGGAGGTCGCCGGCGTCGAGATGCTGGATCCGCATGCGGCGATCCCCGCCGATGAGGCGCTGGCCGCGCGCGCCATGGCGGTGCTGGATTATTCCGGCGGCAAGGCGGGGTATGCGGCGGATGCGCTCGCCACGCTTTTCGCGCGTGCGCCGAGCCGTCATTTCGAGCCGTGGTATGCGCTCGCCGAAAGCCTCTTCCGGCGGGCCGATTTCAAGGGCGCGCTGGACCCGCTCGCCCAGGCGATCCTGCGCGCGCCGGGCCATCCGCGCCTGCGCGCGATGGAGGCGGTCTCACTCTATGGAGTGGGCCGCAAGGCGCTCGGTCTTCAGCGCATGGAGGCGCTTCTCGCCGGCCGCACCGACCTGCCGCTCGCCCGCTACCAGCTCGCCGTCATGTATCGCTCCGAAGGCCGGATGGACGATGCGATCGCCGCCGCGCACAAGGCGCTTGCGGCGCGTTTCAACCTGTGGATGGCCTGGCGGCTCATCGGCGAGGTGGAACTGGAGCGCGGCAACGCCGGCCCTGCCGCGGATGCCTTCAAGGCCGCGCTTGCCATCGAACCCGATGCGGAACGGGTCTCCGAGGGGCTTGTCAGCGCGCTCATGCGGCTCGGACGGGAGAGGGAAGCGAGGCTTTATCGGGCAACTCCTTGAGGGAAATGGAGCGGCTACGCCGCGCGTGTTGCGCTGGATTCCGGGTCTGGCCCAGTAGGGTTTGGGGCCGCTTCGCGGCAGACCGCCCGGAATGAGGAGCAAGGGGTGAGTTGAAGCCAACTCCAATCTCCCTCATTCCGGACAAGTGAGGCAAAGCCGAACGCTGATCCGGAATCCAGCGTAACAAGTGCGGCGAAGCCGCTCCGTAGTTCTTCTTCTCTTCCCCTCAAAACCCCCGCGAAAGCGTCATCCCCACCTTGGTGAAATCGTTGAAATCGCTGGTCACCCCGATCTCGCCCTTGACGATCAGCCGACCGTTCGCCTTCACCGCGCGCAATTCCAGCAATCCCGTCGTGTAGGCCGTCACCCCGCCGTCGCCGTCCATCTGCACCTCGCCCTCGGCCATCACCTTGCCGCGCAGATGAAACGGTGCGCCGGGCGGTGCGCCGAAGCCGCGCTCGTAGGCAAGCGAGAGGCCAGCGAAGAGATAGGAATAATCGCTCCGGCCCGCCGCCATCCGGCTCAGCCCGCCGAACTTCACCGCCGGCACAAGCATGTCCTGTTCGGGATAGGGCCGCTCGGGATGGAGCGCGACGAAACGCTCCCCGCGTATATCGGCGCCCAGCACGAACACGCTCGTCCCGCTCTCGTTGAAATGCTCGAACCCGGTGCGCACCTGCGTCGTCACCCGCGTGTGCCCGTCGAACCAGTAGGCGAAACCCGGCGCGGCGAGCAGGCCGAAGGCGTCCTCGCCGGTGTGGCGCGAATAGCCGGCCCAGCCGGAAAAGACCAGATCCACGCTGTCGGAATAATAGCTCTCGGCGCGAAAGGGAACGGAGAGGGCGGGCGCATCGCGCATGCCGCCGGGGCGGTGGTCGTAGCCGATGCCGATCTCGATGCTGGGCCGGTGCGAGGCGTAAGGTCTCTTTTCAGCAAGATCCGAGGCAAAGGCCTGCGGGTTCGACATGCCCGCCGCAAATACAGCGATGAAGGCCGTCTCAAGACGCCTGCGCACAACTCCCCCGGCCCGAGATGTCAGGTAACTCCCCGCGCTATCGGGCAGCATGGCGCGTGCCTTGTCAAATCCTGCGTGATCCCTGCGCAGTGGATCACACCCGCAAAGGCCGTTGCCAAGGTGCTGCGCGCCGAATACCGTCCGCGCCATGCCCCGCTATGATTTCCGCATGCCCCGCCTGTTCGTCGACGCCGATCTGAGAGCCGGCCACACGCTCGCGCTCGATCGGGCGCAGTCGAACTATCTCCTCAACGTCCTGCGCCTGAAGCCGGGCGACGGCGTTCTCGTCTTCAACGGGACCGACGGCGAATGGCGCAGCGAGATCGTCGTCACCGGCCGCAAGGCCTGCGCGCTGGAATTTGCCGAACAAACCCGGCCGCAAACCCCGCTGCCCGATCTTCTCTACTGTTTCGCGCCGCTGAAGCACGCACGGCTCGATTACATGGTGCAGAAGGCCGTGGAGATGGGGGCGGGCGAGCTTCAGCCGGTCATGACCCGCTTCACCCAGTCGGGGCGCATCAATCTGGAGCGTGCGCGGGCGAACGTCGTCGAGGCCTGCGAGCAATGCGGCGTCATCGCCGTACCCGATATCCGCGAACCCGTTTCCCTCGAAAGGCTCGTCGGCGACTGGCAGGCGAACGAGCCCGGCCGCCGGCTCGTCTTCTGCGACGAGGGCGAGGAGAGCCAGAACCCGCTTGATGCACTTAAAGGTCTGGAGCGCGGCCCGCTCGCCGTGCTCATCGGGCCGGAGGGCGGCTTTGCGGAGGACGAGCGTGCGCTTCTGCGCCGACAGGATTTCGTCACCCCCGTGCCGCTCGGCCCCCGCGTTCTCAGGGCAGACACGGCTGCCGTTGCGGCTCTTGCCATTGTCCAGGCAAAACTCGGCGATTGGCGGTAGCGGCGGTTCACGGCCGTATTCCGTGCGTTGGTTTGCGAGTCGTTGCAGCGTGCGCCCCTCTCCCCCCTTGTGGGGGAGATGTCACGCGGAACGCGTGACAGAGGGGGGTAAGCCACGCGCTCCGAACCTGCCGCATACCCCCCTCTGTCGGCAAAGCCGACATCTCCCCCGCAAGGGGGGAGAAGGGAGCAAGCCGCACGAGCACGGAACCCCTACATATCTCCCCGGAATCCCGCCATCCCCGCCGCCTCATCCACCCGCCATTATCTCTGGCACCAAATGGCGACTGGCCATCGCGGCCTTGCGGCGCTATGTGAGATCGCAACGGCCGCAGCGACCCGCGCCGCAGGACCGCCCGCAAGGGCTGGCACGTTGCGGGGCTGAAGCCCCCCGAAAACACTCGCGGGCCGCAGGCGACGAGCGCTGCCGGCTCGCGTTCCAAGGAATGACGAATGGCCCGCGACACCGTCGACTCAACCCCGATCGGCAGCCTCTCCGAACTTGCCGCCACGCTTGAAGAGGGTTCCAAGAGCCCGGATCAGTTCCGCATCGGAACCGAGCACGAGAAGTTCGGCTTCTTCACCGCAGACCTCACGCCCATCCCCTATAACGGCTCGCGCGGCGTGAAGACCGTGCTGGAAGGCATGGAAGGCCTTCTCGGCTGGGAGCGCATCGAGGATGCCGGCAACATCATCGGCCTTGCCGATCCGGTCGGCGGCGGCGCGATCTCCATCGAGCCGGGCGGCCAGTTCGAGCTTTCCGGCGGCCCGCTCGACAACCTGCACCAGACCTGCCGCGAGACCAACGCCCATCTCGCCCAGGTGCGCGAGATCGCCCGGCCGCTCGGCATCGGCTTTCTCGGCCTCGGCATGGCGCCGACCTGGAAGCGCTCCGACATGCCGCGCATGCCCAAGTCGCGCTACGACATCATGACCAATTACATGCCCAGGGTCGGCACCCGCGGCCTCGACATGATGTACCGGACCTCGACCGTCCAGGTGAATCTCGACTTCGAGAACGAGGCCGACATGGCGAAGAAGATGCGCGTCGGCCTGGCGCTGCAGCCGATCGCCACCGCCATCTTCGCCAATTCTCCCTTCGTGGAAGGCAAGCCCAACGGCCTTCTGTCGAACCGCGCGGAGATATGGCTCGACACCGACAACGATCGCGTCACCTCGCTGCCCTTCGCCTTCGATGAGGATTTCGGCTTCGAGGCCTATGTCGAATGGGCACTCGACGTACCGATGTATTTCGTCAAGCGCGGGGGCGACTATCACGACGTCACCGGCACCACCTTCCGCGCCTTCATGAACGGCGCGCTCGACGGTGTCGTCCCGGATGCGTCACCCACCATGGGCGACTGGAACAACCACCTCTCGACGCTGTTTCCCGATGTGCGGCTGAAGCGCTACATCGAGATGCGCGGTGCCGATGCCGGTCCGTGGCGGCGCATCTGCGCGCTGCCGGCCTTCTGGGTGGGCCTGCTCTATGACGCGGAGATCCTCGACCAGGCATGGCAGCTGGTGCGCGACTGGAGCGCGGAGGAACGCGATGCCCTTCGCACCGCCGTTCCCAAGACGGCGCTGAAGACAGTCTTCCGCAATCGCACTGTGCTCGACATCGCCCGCGAGGCGGCGGCCCTTGCGAGCGAGGGCCTGAAGCGCCGCGCCCGTCTCAACGAGGCCGGCATCGACGAGCGCACGCATCTGGAGCCGGTGGAGGAGACGCTCGCCACCGGCCTCTCCCCGGCAGAGCAGATGCTGCGCAAGTACGACGGCGAATGGAACCGCGACATCAGCCACGTCTTCCAGGATTACGCGTACTAGCCGTTCCTTGCCGCTTGCTCGCTTTCGCGTAGCGTGAAGCGGCAGGCTGCGGCCTGTTGCCGTGCCGCCCATTCTTCGAGACGCCCGCTTTCGCGGGCTCCTCAGGATGAGGTTATCGTGTTGTTATTCTTGAAGAACGCATCAACACACACAACGTCGTCCTGAGAGTCCGGCCCGGAAATGGTAGTCGGTTCTTCGCCCCGAACTCCACACGCCTTCATACCTCTCCATCTTCATCACCCGGCGAAGTCCGGGTGATCCAGCGCGTGCCCTAAGTGCTGCGGCTGGAGGTGGATTGCCCGGACTTCGCCGGGCAATGACGGCGCAGCGGCATGAGGGGGAATGGTCGAAAGTGCGCAACCCGATACCATTTTCGGGCCAGACTTTGAGGAGGGCCGAAAGGCCCGTTTCAAAGGATGGGTTGCACAACGGAACGAGGAAAAACCCGCCCCCGGCCGCTCTTTCAGCCCGCCTTCACCCGGACAGCACCGCCCGCTTCTCCGGTGCGTCGCTCTCGCCCTCTGCCTCGCGCATGTGCTCCAGCACGGCGTGCAGGGTTTCGACCTCGCCGGCGGCATAGATGCGCGCCTCTTTCGCCGGCACCGGCCGTCCGGTCAGGAACCCTTGCGCCTGCGTGCAGCCATGGGCGCGGATGTAGCGCAGCTGGTCTTCCGTCTCGATGCCTTCCGCCGTCGTCGTCATGCCGAGTTCGGAGGAAAGCCCGGCAATGGCGCGAATGATGGCGTTCGCCTCCGCCGTGTTGCCGAGATCGGCGACGAAGGACTGGTCGATCTTGACCTTGTCGAAGGGGAAGGCGCGCAGGTAGCTGAGCGATGAATAGCCCGTCCCGAAATCGTCCATGGCGATGCGCACGCCGAGATCGCGGATCTCGTGCAGCGTGCGGATCGTCGCCGCACTGTCGATGAGCAGCACGCTTTCGGTGATTTCCAGTTCCAGCCGATGCGGGGCGAGCCCCGAGGCGTCCAGCGCCTCGCGCACACGGCGTACCATGTTGCCGGACCGGATCTGGTAGGAGGAGACGTTGACCGCCACCTTCACGCCGTTCGGCCAGCCGGCCACCTCGCGGCAGGCCTCGTTCAGCACCCAGGTGCCGATCTCCTCGATCAGGCCAACCTCCTCCGCGATCGGGATGAACTTGCCCGGCGGCACCTGTCCGCGCACCGGATCGTTCCAGCGCACCAGCGCCTCGAAACCGGAGACGATGTTGGTCTTCATGTCGATCAGCGGCTGGTAGTGCAGTTCCAGCCGGTGCAGTTCCAGGGCCTCGCGCAGGTCCGTCTCCAGCGTCTGGCGCTGGCGCAGCGCCTCGTCCATCGACGGCTCGAAGACGCAGACCCGTCCGCGCCCCTCCGTCTTCGCCTGGTGCTGCGCCAGATCGGCATGCTTCATCAGATCGTCGCCGCATCGCCCGTGTTCGGGATAGTGGCTGACGCCCACCGACCCGCCGAGCGCCAGACGAGCGCCGTCGATGGTGCAGGGCTCCGACAGGATTCCGCACACCATCTCCGCGAGGCCGTCCGCGCGCTGGGGGCCGTTCGGCCCGCAGATCAGCAAGGTGAACTCGTCGCCGCCCAGCCGCGCCACCGTGTCGCCCGGTTCCACCAGTGCCGACAGCCGGTCAGCGACGGTGCGCAGAACCCGGTCGCCCGCGTCGTGGCCCAGCGTGTCGTTGACCATCTTGAACCGGTCGAGATCGAGGCACAGAAGCGAGAAGCGATACCCCTCGCGCTCGCCGCCGCGCCGGATCTCCTCGGCAAGCTTCTTTTGCAGCAGCACCCGGTTGGCGAGCTGGGTGAGGGGATCGAAATGGGCGAGAAACGCCAGCCGCGCCTCCGCCCGGCGCCGCGCGGTGATGTCGACGATGGTGGTCAGCTTGATCTGGCGACCGTCGTAGCGGATCTCGCGCTCGAAGGGCAACACCTCGATCATCTCGCCATCCGCCTTGCAATGACGTATCGCGGCGTTGCCATCATACGGGCCGTCGACGATGGCGCAGGCCGGAGCCCTGAGGTCGGCGATGCAAAGCCGGGTAAATTCCTCCCGGCAATAGCCGTAGTGTTCGACCGCGGTACTGTTCACCGCCACGATGCAGGTCGTTTGCGGATCGTGCAGGATCAGCGGCAGCGGGTTGCCCTCGAAGATCAGTTCCAGATCACGCCGCTTTTCGTCCTGTGCCGCGGCCGCGACGCGTTCCGCGACCCGGTCCCGGCAGTCGATGACGGCGCGCGTTATGCGGAAGAGCTCGCTGTGCTCTTCCTCCTGCGGCATCTGCGGCACGCGGGGGTCGTCGTCTCCCCCGTCGGCGATCGAGCGGATGCGGCCTTCCAGCGCCGCGATCGCCCGCACGATCGAGGAGGAGAGCGACAGCGCCAGCGACAGGGCCAGCAGGGTCGCCAGAATGGTGACGGCGGCAACCCCCAGCATTGTCCAGCGCCGGCTGCTTATGTCGCCGTCGATGGCGTTGGCGATGCGCGCGAATGCCTGGCTTTGAAGTTTCACCGAGGCCTCCGCGAGCCCGGCATAGGCGGCGTCCAGCGGTCGCGGCTTCAGCGTCAGAAAGGGTTCGGAAGCCGACGCCACGTTGATCTTGCGTGCAAGCGCCTCCGTCGCCTGGCGAAATTCCAGGCTGGCGCGCGAAAAATCCGTCATCGCCTGTTGCAGGGCGGTCTTGCGGCCTGTCTGCGGATGAAGCGGGAAAGCGGTATCGATCGCGTCCGCCGCGGCCTTGAACTGTCCGGCATTGACGAGGAACCGCATGCGGTCGGTGAGGTCGAGCCGGTCGCGCAGGGCCAATGCATGGGTGTCGGCGCGCAGTTCCGTGAGCCGCCACAGCATTTCCGGCAGTTGCGTCGTCACCAGCCGGCTCAGCCTGAGTACCTGCCCGTTCACGGCTCCGCCCGCTTCCATCGGATCGGCAATGGCGGGCATGCCCTCGCGGGCCCGTTTCAAAAGGTCCGGCACCGTGTTCGCCTGCGCGAGGCCATCGAGCAACGCGCGCAGGGCGGAGAGCTCCGTATCGGCGGCGACACTGTCGCGTCTCGTTCCGGCAAGGCCGCTGGCGCGCGCCGGCTCGTCGGGATGAAGCGCAGCGATGGCGATGACATCCCACACGTCGGAAAGCTGGCCGAGCCGAGAGGCTCCGGCCGTCGTCCTGGCGAGGTCGCGCCGCATGTCCATGCCGAGCACGCAAAGGGAAATGAGCAGCGCGCTGAACAGGGTGACGATAATGATATTAAGACGATGACGTATCGACATCGGGCAATCGTCCGCGTTGTTATCGACACATTGGACATCACCGATTGACAAGGAACTGTTACTTTTTCCCCATGTCTCTTTTGCGCAGGCCCATGAATATGGGATCTCTCTACGTCATGCACGCCGCCACGGAGCGGCTGCCTGGTGGAAAAATGCACCGCCCACGATCCCCCGTTATCTCGTTGCGTTAAGACAAGTCATTGACCTGACGGCGATTGCACCGGATCATGCGCATTGACGGAACGAGCCGTCGATCCGGCGCCCGGTTCGGGGCCGCGCGCCGGCGAGCCACCATGCGCCGGCCGGGACAGTCCATGACTGACAGTGTTTTTCCGCTCGATCCCTTCGCCCTGATGAGCGAAACGCAGAAGCGTTTCGGCCTTCGGGAAGATGATGCGCGCCGGGCGACGGAAGCGTTGATACCCGCTTTCTGGGCCGGCCTGCGCCGCAATGCGGCGGCGCCCGATGGGCTTCAGGCGCTGATGGGTGCCTTCACGCCGCCGATCTTCCAGCCCGGCGGCGGCGCCTCGGCCAACCCCTGGGCGACAGCCGGCGGCTGGTCAGGCGGCGGGTTGCCCGGCGGCGGTTTTCCTGGCGGAGACTGGATGAATGCCGCCGCCGGCAGCGGTCCCGTCGGCGCCTTCATGGCGCAGATCTTTCCCAACAAGGCGATCCGCAAGGCGGTGCTCGATCAGGTCGCGGCCACCACCGGCATCCGGCAGGATGCGCTCGACGCGCTGATGCCGGTCGCCGCGACCTTGATGATGGGACAACTGGCACGCAATTTCGCGGTCGGCCCGGCACGCGACCTGCTGGATGCCTTCATGGCCGGCTTCGCGCGCGGACGTCCGCAGCCCGCACCTTCGCCCGCCGACATGATGGCGCCGTTCGCCGAGGCCATGTCCGCCTTCTTCACCGGCTTTGCCCGCGCCAGCCAGCGCAACCAGCCGCAATCCGCCAGGACGCCGGAGCCGGAGGACGAGGAGGGGCCGGTGGAGGAGGAAAACGCGGCGCAGCCCGAAGGCGACGCATCCCCGCCCGGCGCCGGTGGCGAAAAGGGGCCCTCGGCGCAGGCCGGCACGCCGCCGCAGTACTTTTTCGAGGATTTCCTGACCGCCGGCCGGTCCGTTCAGGAAAGTCAGATCCGCGCCTTCGAGCAGCTCTTCGAAACCTTCGTGCCCGGCGATCAGCCGGGGTAGACGCATACCGGTGCATCCCGCACCACGTATACAAAAAAAGCCCGCTGTCAGGGTGGACAGCGGGCCAGGTGCGGTGTCAGCGGGGGGCTGACCCGGGCAACAAGGGGATCAGGCGTCGCAGGTGGACGCTGCGGTGCCGAGGCTTTGGCCGGTCTGGCGACCGTCAATGGTCACGATCGAGAGCTTTGCCCGCGCCATTGCGCGATTGGTCGCGCGGCGCTCTACAGCCAGAATCCGAAGTCTGCCGGACGCCTCGACCTTTCGGTGCTCGCGCAACGCACATCGAACGTCCGCCCGCGTCAGGCCGATGTCCTTCAACATGTATTCGTTCCAGCCGAGAAGCTGCTTGACCGCAAGCCGGTTGCGCCGCCGACGGCGCCAGTTCACCAGCATCCCGAACACCGAGCGGCCGGCCCGGGCTGCAGTCGCGGCGAAGCCTTTGGCGGGTCTGGGGGGGAGCGTGAACATGGCAATAATCCTTCGTCGACCGCCGCCCTCCGGCGCGCAGTCGTGGTGTGGCGCGCCCGGCCCATCCGGATGCGCATCAACTTCCTGGGTCGAAGAAGAGTTTCACTTGCAAACAATAATTAATCCAACGAATGTTTTTCATCCTATTGATCACAGTTGGTGATGAAAGCCGATGGCCTCCATGCTCGATCTCGATCAGTTGCGTACGTTCCTCGCCATCGCCGAGGCGGGCAGCTTCACGCATGCGGCAAGCGTCGTGAACAAGACGCAGTCGGCGGTATCCATGCAGATGCGCCGGCTGGAGGATCGTATCGGCCGCCCGATCTTCACCCGGGAAGGCCGCCTGTCGCGGCTGACGGAGGATGGCGAGCGGCTGCTCCACTATGCCCGCAAGCTGGTGAGGCTGAACGACGAAACGCTCTCCGCCTTCGACGAAAGCGAACTTGCCGGCCATGTCCGCCTCGGCACGCCGGACGATTACGCCGACCGTTTCCTGCCGGAGATCATGGCCCGTTTCTCGCGCTCCAATCCCCGTGCCGAGATCGAGGTCACCTGCGCCCCGACGCCGCTTCTGGTGCAGGACCTGAAGGTCAACCGGCTCGACATCGCGATCATCAGCCACGTTCGAGCTCTCGGTCGCGGCGGAGAGGAGGTGGTGCGGCGCGAACCGCTGCTGTGGGTCGCCTCCGCGCGTCATTGCGTTCACGACGAAACGCCGCTTCCCCTGGCACTCGGCCGCTCCACCTGCGACTGGCGCAAGGCGGCGGTTGAAACGCTGGAGGCGATCGGGCGTGACTACCGGGTGCTTTATTCGAGCTGGTCGTCCGCCGGTGTCGGTGCCGCCGTCATGGCGGGGCTGGCGGTGTCGGTGCTGCCGGAATCAGCGCTGCGTCCCGGCATGCGTGTGCTGTCGGACAGGGAGGGGTTCCCGAAACTGCCAAGCTGCGAGATCGCGATCCTGCGCTCCTGGCACCAGCAATCGCGCCTGATCGACGCGCTGGCGGAGCACATCGTCTCCTCGCTCGACAATCTTTCCGTGCCCATGGCGGCGGAATGACGAGGAGGGGCTGCCTCCCGATCCTGCCGTCATCCGGTCGCGCCGTCGTCATCATGCCGCATGCCGCCCGGCCTTCGGCACGGCTGCTTTAGCAGGCGTCTCGAAGACCGGGCGGCACACTTTCTTTCTTGCCAGTCGTGGCACTCAGTAGCCGATCCTCTTGCGCAGCGCGCGCACGAAGGCGGCTATCAGCGTGGTGTCGCGCTGCAGGCCGAGCATGGCCAGCGTGTGGGGCTGGGCCGGGAAGGCGCCGCGCTCGTGCGCGCGCATGTCCCATTCTTGAAGACCCTTCATGTCGTCGCCCTCCGGTTGCGGGCAACCGCCTTGCGACGGGCGCGTTCCGCCTTCTGGCGTTCACCCGCCAGCCGGGCCAGAACCGAGGACGGGTCCTTCGTGTTCGGTGCGCTCAGTGCGGCGTAAAGATCGGCGCGGGTAACGCCGATATCGCGCAGCATGTAGTCTTCCTGGGCAACAAGCACCCTGAGCGAGCGCCGCGCCCTGTGAGCCTGAAAGAGCGTGAGGGCGAAGGACCCGACGATGCGGAATGCGCCGCGTGCGCCCGCACTCAGAAGGGTGGAAAGCGAACGGCGGTTGTCATAGACGGTCAGGGACATGGCAAAGCTCCATCGTTCGGCGCACGGAGTATTTCCGTGCCCGCTGCTGGTGGCCGTATACGGGGGGTGTCGTCGCCTCCCTTCGCGGCATCTCTTCGTGACGCTTGACAGGATGCATTGGGGGTATTGATTAATCCAACGAATGTTTTTTATAATTATCCATCGATTGTGATGATGAATAGGCCGGCAAGCGCACCGACAGCGGTCTTTGAAGGGATCCCCAGCATGCCCCATGCTCTTGATATCGATCAGCTTCGTACCTTTGTGGCGATTGCGGAACTCGGTTCCTTCACCCGCGCGGCGGACGCCGTGAACAAGACGCAATCGGCCGTTTCCATGCAGATGCGGCGGCTTGAGGAGCGTGTGGGCCAGGCGCTTTTCACCCGCGACGGGCGCCAGTCGCGCCTCACCGAGGTCGGTCATCGGCTGCAGGAGTATGCCCGGCGGATGATCAAGCTGAACGACGAGACGCTGCCGGCCTTCTCCGAGCCGGAGCTGATCGGCCAGGTCCGGCTGGGCCTTCCCGACGACTATGCCGACCGGCTGCTGCCCCAGGTGCTGGCGGGATTCGCCCGCATCAACCCCACGGTGGAAGTGGTGGTGGAGTGCACGGGGTCCGTGGCGGTGGCGGAAAAGGTGCGTCGCGACGAACTGGATCTTGGCATCGTCACCTCGTGCGAGGATCTGAACGGGCTGGGCGACATCGTGCGCCGCGAACGTCTGCTCTGGGTGGCGCCGGAGAACCGCTGCATTCACGACGATGAAGTCGTGCGCCTTGCGCTGGGGTATTCGAGCTGCGCCTGGCGCGGGCTCGCGATCAACGCCATGGCCCGCGCCGGGCGGGCCGCGCGTGTCGCCTATACCAGCGGTTCGTCCGGGGTGCTCATCAATGCGGTGCTGGCGGGGCTCGCGATCTCGGTGATCGCGGAAAGCTCCATGCGGCCGGGCTTGCGGATTCTCGACGAGCGCGACGGCTTTCCACCGCTTCCCCCTGTCGACATCGCGCTCATCCGCGCGTCGCAGGCCCGCGAGCCGATCCATGACGCGCTCCATGATCACATCACCGCTGCGATCGGCAACGTGACGCTTCAGGTCGCGGCGGAGTAGCCGGTTCCGCGACAGGGTATCCGGCACGGGCTGCGTCGATCGCTCCCCGCGTGACAAGAAGCGGTTTGACGGCAGTCCTTTCGCAGGACTAGCTTCGCGCGTCGGCTTTCGCCGTTCCTCCTCCCGCGATCCCGCTCCTCACCACGATCGGACCTCCCATGTTCACTCCGGATCACTTCACCCTCAGGGGGCGCCGTGCGCTGATCACCGGCGGTTCGAGCGGGCTTGGAACCGCCATGGCGCAAGCCTTTGTAGGCCTCGGTGCCGATGTCGTCATCAACGGCTCCAGCGCCGACCGTCTCGCGAGCGCGGGGGCCGCGCTGAAACAGGCCGGCGCGCCGGTCGCGACCGTGTGCGGCGACCTCGCGGTGGAGGCGGCGGCCGTGGTCGATGCGGCGGCGGAAAAGCTCGGCGGGCTCGATATCGTCATTCACAGCGCAGCGATCCGCAATCGCCGCGGAACGGCCAACATCGATGCGGACGCCTTCCGGCATATCCTCGAGGTCAATCTGACCGCGACCTACACGCTCGCCCGGGCGGCTCTACCGCATCTGGCGAAGTCCGACGCCGGCCGGCTGATCTTCATCACCTCGCTCGCCGCCACCCAGGCGCGGCCCGGTGACCCCGCCTATACCGCGTCGAAGGGCGGCGTCTCGGCGCTTACCCGCTCGCTGGCCGTCGAATTCGGCTCCGACAGCCTGACGGTAAACGCCATCTCGCCGGGCATGTTCGCGACAGACGTCAACAAGCCGATGGTCGGCAATCCGGGGATCGATGCCTTCGTGAACACGCGCATCCCGCTCAAACGCTGGGGCCGGCCGGAGGAACTGGCATCCGCCGCGATGTTCCTCGCCCTGCCGGCGAGCAGCTATGTCAACGGCGTCATCGTGCCCGTGGACGGCGGCCAAAGCGCGCAAATGTAAGCGGCGCGACGGGATTTATTCGGATATGACGGGGTGTGCCCGGCCCGAGGGCAGGCTCCGATCCCGATGAAGGCGGTGATGTCTCCCTATCCCCGAAAGCCCGGCACGCCTCACCCGGCGCTTGGATGCCAATGGGGCAGGTAGCCGGCGTCCAGCACCGCGACGATGGAGGGCGGCGTCAACAGGGGCAGGGCAATGCCGCGCGGGCGCGCCAGCTTCTGCCCATAGCCTTCCGCCTGCCAGACGAGCAGACAGTCACCGCGCACGAAGGCGGGCCGTTGCGCCGCGTCTTCCTTCACCAGCACCGCCGCGCCGTCGGGCAACAGATCGAGCGCCGCTTCGGGCCGTGCGCCCAACCTTTCGGCGTGAAGCTGGCGGTCCATCGTGTCGGCGTCAGGCGGGGCGCCGAGGCCGTGGGCTTGCTGCCAGTACCGGGCAAAGGCGTTCGCGGCCGCCCGCCGGCACTCGAAGCAAGGGCGGTGGCCGGCTGAAAGCGCGGTTGGTTCGTCAAGGAAGAACAGTTCGGTATAGCCCGCGCCCATCACCGTGCGGTGGCGGCCCTTGAAGGCCGTCTCGCAACAGATCCAGCGTCTGGAGGCAAAGCGCCGGCTGGTCAGGGTGCGGGTCGCCGGATCATGGATGCGCCCGCCCCGGTTTCCCATGAACAAGCCGCGTGCCGGCGTTGCGATGATCGTGCCGTCGGGCGTCACGCGATTTTGCAGCGGCATCCCCGGCTTCCCCGCGTGTGTCCGCGCGATCCCGCGCGGCGGACGTCTCAAAGGCTCAGGATAGACCGCACGGCGGAAACAGAGAAGGGCTTGGAAAGGGTCGCGACCACATTGAGGCCGTTGCTGGCGGCGGCCGATTTGGCCGTATTGCCATATTGGGCGTTATAGCCGGAAATGACGATGATCTTGGCCGTGCATCCGCGTTGGGCGAGCCATTCCATAAGCTCGATCCCGTCCATCTCCGGCATGATCATGTCGAGCACGATATGTGTCGGATTGCAGGTATCGTACTGCCGCTGGAACTCGCTCGGATGGGTTGTCTTGCAGACTTCAAAATCCAGTTTCTTCGCAATGCGCTCGATTATGTCGCTGAATTCGACTTCGTCGTCGACCAGCAGGAGGCGTCTGTTCATCGTCCGGCTATCCGTTTTTCCCGTATCCGCCGTCATTTCGCCAGGCCTTGCGGCCGCGGGGCTGCGGATAGCCGCATGTGGCTTTTGCGGCCTGAGCGCTTTCGCACGCTCGGACCGGCACAGCCATGGCGGATCATGAAATATTTGAGCCATCGAATGCTCCACAAGCAATCTTACGTATCGTAATGATGTGGGCGCCCGTTACGATGGCAAATCGCGGGCTTGGTTAATCTGGACCAATAAAAATGTCCATAGCCGTCATGCGAAAAGAAATAACAAGAAAACTGACGGATGTCAGTCGTCCGTATTCGTTCGCAGGGCGTGCTGGCGGCTTTGCGAAGATATCACGCGCCGGCCCGGGCGGGGCTTCGGGCATGCCCGCAGGGCGCTGAAATGCCTCTCACGGACAGGCTTCCGGCAACATTGTCTCGCCGGTTTGCGCGCGCCGTTCAGCCGCCGACGATCACGACATGCAATGCGCGCGGGCCGTGCGCGCCGAGGATCAGCGTCTGCTCGATATCGGCCGAGCGCGAGGGCCCGGCCACCATGTTGAGCGCGCGCGGCATTGTCCCCTTGCCGAATTTCCGGCGGATGCGCGCCAGCACCGCTTCCATGTCGCCGTCGATATCCCCCGCCTCGACAACGACGATGTGGAGATCGGGCAGGAAGTTGAGCGTCGTCGGGTTGTCCGTGCCGGAAGCGAGCACCAGCGTTCCCGTCTCCGCGATGCCGGCGAGCGCGTGCGAGACGGCGGCGAGATCATTGCCGTCGGACGGGCCGTGACGCACCTCCAGCGGCGCGGACGCCTCCCATGGCATCGCGGCAAGCGCGGCATCGGCGCCGATGCGCACGGCAGCCGGCAGGTTGCGCTGGCTGAGCTGATGGGCGATCGCCTTGGGCACGTCGGCCATCGCCGCCACATGCTCCACGCTCGCCTGCACCGCTTCCGCCATGCGCTGAAAAAGTGCGATGCGTTCGCCGCCCGGCAATTGTCCGCGTGCCGGAATAATCCCGGCCGGCGCGTCGTCAAGCCGCCGGGCGACCTCGTCCGCCCGCGCACTCTCCAGATCGCCCTCGCGCTCCAGCCGCCGCTTCAACCGGCCGAGAATGGCATCACGTCCGCTCATGCCGCGTCCTTTCTCTCGGCCCACATCTGTTGAAACGTCTTGCCCTCGGGGGCCGGCAGATCGCGGTATTTCGTCCAGCCGGAGGCAAACGGCATGGAGGCGAAGCGCCCGCGTTTGCCGCTGAAAAGACCAAGCGTTCTGACCATCAGCCCCGTCGCCGCGCGGTAGAGCGCCGGGCGTCTCGCAAAAAACGCCCACAAACCCAGGCCGAACCGCGTCGAGGCCGGTTGCAGATGGCGCTCGAACTCGCGTGTCCGCCAGTGTCGCATCATCTTCGGCAGGGGAATGCGCATCGGGCACACGCTTTCGCAGCGCCCGCAGAAGGTGGAGGCGTTGGGCAGGTGCCCTGCTTCGTCGATGGAGGTGAGCGACGGTGTCAGCACCGCGCCCATCGGTCCGGGATAGACCCAGCCGTAAGCATGCCCGCCGATGGCGTGATAGACCGGGCAATGGTTCATGCAGGCACCGCAGCGGATGCAGCGCAGCATGTCCTGATAGTCGCCGCCCAGCATCGACGAGCGCCCGTTGTCGATGAGCACGACATGATATTCCTCCGGCCCGTCCGGGTCTTCCGGCCGGCGCGGCCCGGTCGAGAACGTCGTGTAGACGGAGGTGTCCTGACCGGTCGCCGAGCGCGCCAGAACCCGCAGGATCTGCGACACGTCCTCCAGCGTCGGCGTCACCTTTTCCAGCGTGGCCAGCACGATATGCACCTTGCCCAGCGTCTGGGTCAGGTCGCCGTTGCCCTCGTTGGTGACGATGACCGAGCTGCCCGTCTCCGCGATCAGGAAGTTCGCGCCGGTAATGCCCACTTCCGCATCGAAATATTTCTGCCGGAGGATCGCGCGTGCCTCGTTCAGCAGCGTCTCCGGCTCCTCCAGGTTGCGGTTCGGATCGAGATGCGTGTGGGCGCGGCGGAACTCTGTCTCCACCTCGGATTTGTTCACATGCACGGCGGGCGCGATGATGTGGCTGGGCGCCTCGCCGCGAAGCTGGATGATGTATTCGCCGAGATCGGTTTCCACCGGCTGGATGCCGTTGGCGCTCAGGTGCTCGTTGAGCCCGATTTCCTCCGAAACGATCGACTTGCCCTTGGTGACGGTCTTGGCGTTCACCCGCTTGCAGATGCCGAGCACGATCCGGCGCGCATCCTCCGCCGTCTCCGCCCAGTGGACGTGACCGCCGGCTTCGATCACCTTCTTCTCATAGGCCTTCAGATAGAGGTCGAGATGTTCCAGCGTGTGGTTCTTGATGTCGCGCGCCTTGTCGCGCAGCGCCTCGAATTCCGGCAACGCATCGGCCGCGGCCTTCCGCTTGCCGACGAAATTGGTCTCCACATTGGTGAGCGCGCGCTGAAGCTGGGCGTTGTCCAGCGCCTCGCGCGCATTCTCCCTGAAGCGCGGGGATCGCATCTGCATGGCCGCCTCCCTCTAGAGCGCTTGTCGTTCAGGCGAAGCCGCCTGAACGACAAGAAACCGCTCAAAATCAATCTCTTGAGCATATTCTTGTCGATCAGTTTGATGCAATCTGATCGGAATACGCTCTAGTCCAGCCCTTGTACCAGGCCTTTGGCGGCAAACGCCGCCTCGTAAAATCCGACGGCACGGGCGTCGAAACAGCAGAAAATCACCGCCTGTAGCCGGGCGAGATGATCGCTCGCGCGCACCGCCTCCAGCGCCACGCCCGCCGCCCTGTCGGCGGGAAAGCCGAAGACGCCGGTGGAGATCGCCGGAAAGGCGATCGTCGCAAGTCCGGCATCCGCTGCCAGTTCCAGTGACCGCGCATAACAGGAGGCGAGCACGGCATCCTCCGCGCGCGTGCCGCCCGCCCAACGCGGGCCGACCGTATGGATCACATGTCTTGCCGGCAGGTCGTAACCGGCCGTCATCTTCGCATCGCCCGGTGCGCAGCCGCCCAGCGTGCGGCATTCGGCCAGAAGCCCGGGGCCAGCCGCGCGGTGGATCGCCCCGTCCACGCCGCCACCGCCCAGCAGGCTTTCGTTCGCCGCGTTGACGACGGCATCGACGTCGAGCGTCGTCAGGTCCGCCACGATCACCGAAAGCCGCGTTGTCCCGATGGTGACCTCGAGAACGCTGCCGCTCATCCGTCAACCCTGGCCTTTTCGGCAGGCGTGCCCTTGTGTTCGCCGATGGCGGGCTGGTCGGTCATGCCGGCCAGCAGTTCCGCGACATGGCGCACCCTGGTGGCCTTGCCCTCGCGCTTCAGCTTGCCGGCCATGTTCATCAGGCAGCCGAGATCGCCTGCGACCAGCAGGTCGGCCTCCGCTTCCTCCACATGGCCCGTCTTCTTCGACACCATCTTGTTGGAAATGTCGGCGTATTTCACCGCGAAGGTGCCGCCGAAGCCGCAGCAGATGTCGGATTCCTCCATCTCCTTCAGCATCAGCCCTTCCATGGACGCGAGAAGCTTGCGCGGCTGCTCGCTGATGCCCAGTTCGCGCAGTCCCGAACAGCTGTCGTGATAGGTGACGGAGCCGTCGAAGGAGGCTTCCACCGTCTCCATCCCGCGCACGTCGGTGAGAAAGCTGACGAGCTCGAAGGTGCGTGTGGCCAGTTCGTCGGCCCGCGGCCCCCAGACGGGATCGTCGGCGAAGAGTTCGGGATAGTGCTTCTTGATCATCGCCGCGCAGGAGCCCGACGGCGCCACCACATAGTCGAAGCCCTCGAAGGCCCGGATGGCGACTTCCGCCACCCCGCGCGCATCCGCCTTGTCGCCGGAATTGTAGGCCGGCTGCCCGCAGCATGTCTGTGCGCGCGGCACCTCCACGGCGCATCCCGCCTCCTCCAGCAGCTTGACGGCGGCAAAGCCCACCGACGGGCGGAAGAGATCGGCCAGACAGGTGACGAACAGGGCGACCCTGGGAGTATCGGACATGGAACAGGCGTTTCCTGAGAGACGGCGCTAAGCGTGAAATGACGCGAGGCGATCATGCGTATTTTGAAAGGCACAGTAGAAGTGCGCAGGGGAGGGGTCAATGGGACCAGGGGGAAGACAAGCCAATGGCAGGGCGACCTCTGTGCCGTCATCAACTCTGTTTGCGAAGACGCGAAACGCGGTGTCCGATCCGTGCGACTTAGCGCTGCCTCTCCCCACATTCGATGTCATCCCCGCGAAAGCGGGGACCCAGTTGCCATTGCTGTTTGCGGCTCGGGCCGGGATGGAGCGCCGTCGCGGTCGACGATCCAGCCAAGCCCCGTTATCCCGACGATGACCGGGTACCGGCTCTCTGCTTCGCCGCGTCCGGGATGACGCTGTAAAGATCGAACGCGAGAGCGCGATCTCGAACCGGAGTGTGGTTGGCGGCGCCAGCCAATGAGGTTGAAGTGGCGTGAGACCGCCAGGAGAAAACTGCGACGGCCGCGCCTATCCCCGCACCAGCACCTTTCCCTCGCGCTTGCCCTTTCCCGCCGCCTCGGCCGCCTTGGCGATGTCGGCCAGGTCGTAGATCCCGTCCACCTGCAGCGTGACGTCGCCGGAGGCGATGAGCCCGATCAGTTCGCCCATCAGTGCCGCGACCTTCTCCTTCGGCGCCTCGGGAAGCAGCTTGGCGAGCCAGAAGCCCTTGACGGTGATGTCGCGGAAGATGAGCTGGGCGGGCGGGATCTCCATCGGCTTGCCCGACATCAGCCCGAACGAAACGATGGTGGCGCCGGGTCCGCAGATCGCGCAGAGATCAGCCGCGCCGGGGCCGCCCACGCCGTCGATTGCCGCATGGATCGGCGCGCCGCCGGTGATGTCCGCCACCTGCGCCTTCCAGTTCTCGCCCGCCGTCGAGACCGCGTTCTTGATCCCCAGTGCCTCCAGCTCCGCCACCGCCTCGTCGCGGCGCACCAGGTTGACCACGTTCACCCCGCGCTTTTGCGCCACCTTTGCCAGCACCTTGGCGACAGCGCCCGTCGCCGCGTTCTGGACGAGCCAGGAGCCGGGATGCGCGTTGACGAAATCCAGAAGGAACATCGCGCTCATCGGCATGGCGATGAGCTGCGCCGCCGTCTCGTCGGCGATCGCGTTGGGCAGCGGCACGGCGCCGGCCGCCTTGGCGATGTAGAATTGCGCCCAGGTGCCGCGTCCGCTTGCGGCCACCCGCTGGCCGACCTGGAATTCGCTCACCCCCTCGCCAAGCGCATCGACCACGCCCATCGCCTCCGATCCGCCGATCGCCGGCAGCGGCGGTTTGTAGCCATAGGTGCCCGCCACGGTGAGCAGGTCGTGGTTGTGGATCGCGGCGAGCCCGGTCCTGATCCGGATCTCGCCCGGCCCCGGCTCCGGCAGCGGCCGCTCCTCCATCTTCAAAACCTTGGAGGGATCGCCGAATGTCTCGTGAATGGCGCTCAGCATGGCAGGACCTTTCCAATAGCGTGTGAGGTGGGGGCCGCGCGAATTCGCCGCCGGCGCAGCCCGGACTTCTTCATCAGGCGGCCAATATGGAGTGCGAGGGAACCGCCGTCGAGCCCGGTCCGGGATCCGCCTTGCCGTGGAAATATCCGAAAAGCCACGCGCGAACCGATACTTGCGCCTGTCGCGAGCGATAGGGGGAGAAGAAAATCGCATTAAATGAAGAGCTGAAATGAATGTTGTGTCACTTTATCCGCCAACGAAAAGGTGTTTGTTCGATCCTTTCGCAGGGGAAAGTGAGGGATAGGACGGCAGGCCCTTGATCGTTGTTGGATCGCGACTACACTGCGGCGAGGCTCGCTCTCGCGGAGGAGCGGACGGTTTCGCGGGCGCAGGCGCTGAGACAAGCGCCGGGCGCGTGAATGCCGGACGAGTGAAGAGCGGCCACGCAAGGGAGGAACAACAATGTCTATCATCAAGCGGGAGGGTGCCTCTGGCGCCCGGCAGAATGGCGCGTCCGCAAACGCGCCCGCCGCATGCGTGCGGCGCGAGACGGTCGAAGGGGTCGTGGAAGCCCGGCGGGAGGCACGGCGCGGTTTCCTGAAGAACTCGCTTCTGGCGGCCGGCGGCGCGGTGGGCGCGGCGACGCTCGGCGCGCCCTACATCGGAACGGCGAAGGCGGCCGGCACCACCTGGAAGATCCAGACCTCGTGGCCCGGCGGCATCGGCCTGCAGATCTTCAAGGACTGGTGCGGCACGATCTCGGAAAAGACCGGCGGCGAACTTTCCTTCCAGCCCTTTGGCGCCAATGATGTCGTGGGCGACTTCCAGCTCTACGATGCGGTCAAGAACGGCGTTCTGCACGCGGTGAACCCCTTCACCATCTATGTACAGGGCATCATTCCCGCCGGCGTGTTCCTGTCGTCCTATCCGCTGGGTCTTCGTCATCCCAGCGAATACGACACCTTCTACTACGGCCTCGGCGGGCTGGAGATGACGCGCGAACTCTACGCCGCGCAAGGCATGTACTGGGTCGGTCCGGTCCATCACGATGCCAACATCATCCACTCCAAGGTGCCGATCCGCTCGGTGGAGGATTTCCGTGGCCGCAAGATGCGCCTTCCCGGCGGCATGGTGGCCGAGGTCTTCCAGGGGCTGGGCGCCAAGACCACCGTTCTGCCGGGCTCGGAAATCTTCCCCGCGCTTGAAAAGGGCACGATCGACGTGGCCGACTACACCGGCCCCGCGGTCAACTATGCCCTCGGCTTCTCCCAGGTCACCAAATACATCTCCATGGGCCCCCCGGGCTTCATGTCGCTCTACCAGCCGGTCGACATCATGGACATCACCGTTGGCATGGATGCCTGGAACGCGCTTTCCGACGAGATGAAGCAGTTCGTGGAGATGGAGACCAAGTCCTACTCCATCGAGCATCATGCCAAGATCCAGAAGGCGAACCAGGAAGCCTGGAAGAAGTTCGAGGCCGACGGCACCGAAGTCACGCGTCTTTCCCAGGACGACGTCGCGATCATGACCGAGATCGCGGTGCCGATCTGGTTCAAGTACGCCAACAAGGACAAGAACGCGGCCCGCGTCTTCAAGACCCAGCTCGACTACATGATGTCGGGTTCGCTGGGCTACGTCACGCCGGACATGATCGAGGGCCTGACGCTCGATCTCTGATCGGCGAGGGGGCGGGGACGCTCTGCATCCGTTGTTCGAGCCCCCACCTCGACAGATCGCGGTGGGGGGCTCCTTCAGGGGTGGGGGTCTCCAAGGGAGCGCCCGCCTCCGGCCTTCGAAACCGCTTTCCCGCACGCGGCGCGCCCGCTTCAAGGCTCCGGCCCGAGGCGGGCGTCGAAATGTCGGGCCGTCAAGAACGGGCCCGACGTCATCTTGCGGCGGTGCGGATCCCGAGGGGAACCGTCGCTCCGCCGTCCATTTCCGGCTCATCGCTTTGGGGGAACCATGCCGAGCCTGACCTTCGTCCTTCCGCACTGGCTTTACTGGGCCGGTCTTATCGTCTTCCCCGTCTTCGCCATGGTGATGGCGCGCCGAACGAAGGCGCGGGCCAGGGTTCACGGGGACTGGCGCGGCTATTCGTTGCCGCTCGCCTACATGATCCTGATCGCCGGCGGCATGCTCGGCCTTCACCGGTTCTACCTGAAGAGCCTTCTCGGTCTGCTCTTCATCCCGGTCTTCATCTTCATCCTCGTCGCCAATGGCGAGCAGCGCGAATACCGTGCGTCCTATTCCGATGCGGCCGCGCTCGTCGAAAGCGCGCAAGGCGCGATCACGCGCGAGGGGCCGCGGATCGCGGAGATGGAAGGCCAGCTGCCCGATCTGCGCGAAAAGCTGGCGCAGGCGCCGGAAGGCTCCATCGGTTTCCGCCTCGCCGAGCGCGGAGTGAAGCGCGCCGAGGGCCGCATCGCCTCGTCGAAGGAGCGGCTGGCCCGCGCGAAGACGGATCTGGAAACGGCGCGGCCCGCCGCCGAAACGGCTGCCGCCGGACGCGCCTTCTGGCGCGACATGGCGGCCTACGCCTTCTATCTGCTTGTCGCGATGATGGCGCTCGATGCCGTGCTGATGCCCTGGCTGAAGCGCCGGGCGGAGGCGAAGGTGGCTGCGGACGACGCGGAACGCCGGGCGGAAAGCGAGGCCGATGAGATCCTGCACGCGGTGGAGGATGTCGAGCAGGGCGGCGACCAGAAGCACCTCACCACCGGCTGGACCGGCGTCATCGACCGCATGTCCTTCTATGCCGGCGAACTCGTCTCCTACTGGGCGGTGATCGCGGTCTTCGCCTATTATTACGAGGTCATCGCCCGCTATGTCTTCAACTCGCCCACCATCTGGGTCCACGAGGCGATGTATCTGATGTTCGGCATGCAGTACCTGATCTGCGGCGCCTACGCGATGCTGACGGAGAGCCACGTGCGGGTCGATGTCTTCTACGCGCCCCTGAGCCCGCGCCGGAAGGCCATTGTCGATCTGGCGACGTCCGTCTTTTTCTACATCTTCGCCGGCACGCTGCTGTTCACCAGCCTCATCTTCGCCTGGGATGCGACGGTGGTCGACGAGGTCTCCTTCAACGAATGGCGCATCGCCTACTGGCCGATGAAGTGGGCGATGGTGATCGGCGGCCTCCTGCTGGTTCTGCAGGGAATATCGAAATTGGCGCAGGACGTGCGTGCCGTCGCCAATCCGGCCGGGGGGGCCTGATCCATGGGGCTGGAAATTTCCATCGAGTGGCTGACGCTCATCATGTTCGGCAGCCTGATCGTGCTGCTGATGGCAGGCCTGCCGCTCGCCTTCGTCACCGGCGGGCTGGCCTGCGTCTTCCTCTTTATCCTTGGCGACAGCTGGCAGGCGCTCAACATCGTGCCGTCGCGCATCTTCCCGTTGATGACCAACTACCAGCTATCGGCCATTCCGCTGTTCATCTTCATGGCGGCGATGCTGGAGCGGGCCGGCATCATCAACGACATGTTCGACGTCATCTACAAGGTGCTGGGCGGCGTGCGCGGCGGGCTGGCGGCGGCGACCATCATCGCCTCCACCATTCTGGCGGCGATGGTCGGCGTTATCGGGGCTGCGGTCGTCACCATGGGCATCATCGCGCTGCCCGCCATGCTGAAGCGCAACTACGATCCGGAAATCGCCATGGGCTCGATCATGGCCGGCGGCACGCTCGGCATCCTGATCCCGCCCTCCATTCTCGCCATCATCTACGCCGTGGTGGCGGAGCAGTCGGTGGGCGAACTGTTCATCGGTGCGGTCTTTCCGGGGCTGCTGCTGTCGGGCCTCTACGTGCTCTATGTGGTCGTGCGCTGCACCATCAACCCCGCGCTCGGCCCCGCTGCCCCCTTGGAGGAGCGGATCTCCTTTGTCGAAAAGATCCGCGTCCTGTCACGCATGTCGGCGCCCATCTCGCTCATCGTCGTGGTGCTGGGCGTCATCTTCTCCGGTGTCGCGACCCCGGTGGAGGCCGCCGGCATCGGCACCTTCGGCGCCTTCATCGTCGCCGCCATTCACCGAAAGCTCGACTGGGCGACGGTGCAGGGGGCCTGCGTCACCACGCTGAAGGCGTCCGCCATGGTCATCTGGATCATGTTCGGCGCGACCATCTTCGTCGGGCTCTACGTGCTGCACGGCGGGCAGGAATTCGTCTCCGATCTGATGCAGGGGCTGGGGCTCGGGCCCTGGGGCATCCTGATCCTGATGCAGATCATCCTGATCTTCCTCGGCATGTTCCTCGACTGGGTCGGCATTCTCCTGCTGTGCGTGCCGATCTTCGTGCCGATCATCAAGGGGCTCGGCGCGCAGGCCTTCGGCTTCGCCGATCCCGACGATCTCGTGCTGTGGTTCGGCGTGCTCTATCTGGTGAACATGCAGATGAGCTTCCTGTCGCCGCCGTTCGGCTACGCGCTCTTCTACCTGCGCGGCGTCGCTCCGCCGGAAATCCCGATGGCCCGCATCTTCAGGGCGGCGATCCCGTTCCTGATGATCCAGATCGTCGCGCTGGTGATGTGCATGATGTTCCCGCAGATCATCATCTGGCTTCCACGGCTGGTGTACGGGTGAGGGAGCTCCCGACTTGCGTCGATCTCTCCCGCGTCCTGCCCCGCTCCCTCCATTGTCATCACCCGGCTTCGTCCGGGTGATGACGGGGAAGGCATGAGCGGGAGGCGCAAGCAAAAGCCCGGAACCTGGAGCCCGAGGGGAGGAACCGACGCCGCGCTGCGGGGATTTCCGGGACAGGATAGCCCCCGGCTCTCCTGTCCCGCGCAAATGGCGGATCGACGATTTCTTGCCGTTGTTGCTCAATTGAGCTACATATGGGTCAACAACGACGGAGATCCGGTCATGGCAGCCAACGACTACATTCGCGCTCGCATCGACCCTGAATTGAAGGCGGATGCCGCCGCTGTGCTCGAAAGTCTCGGCCTGACGATTTCCGACGTCATGCGCATGACGTTGACGCGCATTGCGCGCGACAAGGCGCTGCCGGTCGAACTGACCCGGCCGAATGACGAGACACTCGCCGCGATCGAGGAAGCACGAGGGCTCAAGAAGGGGCATGGGCCGCACTACGAGAATATCGACGATATGATCGCGACGATCGAAAAGGCTTGAAGTGGCGCGCAAGGGAAAAGGCGGCCCAGGCAGCGCAACAAAGCGTGCGCCATTGCCGCGCTGTGCGACCCACACCAAGCAGTTCGTAAAGGACTGGAAACGCCTCAACGGGGCCGGGCGCCATGACATGTCCCGGCTGAAACACGCGATGAGCCTGCTCGTCGCCAACGACGCTCCCCTTCCGCCCGAATGGAAAGACCATCCGCTCGCCGGTGAATGGAACGATCATCGCGAATGCCATATCGGTGGCGATTTCCTGCTGATCTACACGCTTGAGGAACGCGAGAACCTCATCGTTTTCGTGCGCATCGGAACACACGCGGAGCTGTTTCGCGAGTAGGTGCTCCTCCTCAAAACAAAACCGGGCCGATCCTTGCGGACCGGCCCGGTTTCTCCTCTCACTCCCGGTTGTCGCCGGAAATGGCTGTTCTCAGGCCCTGGCCTCAGTGCGAGGCTTCGGTCGGCGTCTTGCGTTCCTTGGCGACCTGGTCGGCGGTCACCGGGCCGGCCCCGTTGCCCCACGCACCGCGCAGGAACGTGGCGAGCTTGGCGACATCGTCATCGGAAAGCCGCTGGGCGAAGCCCGGCATGCGCAGCTTCATCGGACGCTTGGAAGTGGACGGCATTTCCGCACCATACAGAATGGTGTGAATGAGCCCGCCGGTCTCCTTGGCGACGACAGCCGCGTTGCCCTTCAGCGAGGGGAACACCTCCGGTGCGCCGCGCCCGTCGGCAAAGTGGCAGGCGCCGCAATTGTCGACATAGAGCCGCTCGCCGTCGGTGAGGTCCACGGCCTTTTTCAGCTTGGTCGTGGTGGGGTCGTCGGCCGCGTCGATCCGGGCGACCGTGCCGGCGGGGGTCTCATCACGCTTCATCGGCGCTTCGGCCGGGGCAGGGCCGTTGGTGCCGATGGCGCGCAGATAGGCGACCATCGCATTGGCATCCTCGTCACTCATGTATTGAAGCGATTCCTCCACCGCGAGCTTCATTTCGCCCGCTACCGCCGAATGGGCGTTGCGCCCGGCGGTCAGGTACATCTTCAGCTCGTCCGCCGACCACTGCTGCGGCGCCGACTTCGGGCCCCTGAGATCCGGGGCCGACCAGCCGCCGATCTCGCCGCCTGTGAGGAACTTCGCGTCCGTTTCGTTGGTGCCGGCCTGCGCCATCGTCAGGTTGCGCGGTGTGTGGCACGAGCCGCAATGGCCCAGCACCTGCACCAGATAGGCGCCGCGCGACAGCTGCTCGTCGTTGGCAACCTTGGTCGATGCCGGCTTGAAGCCCGGATTGCCAAGCGTCACCCAGTTCCACAGCCGGATGCCCCAGCGCTGGTTGAACGGGAAGGGCAGCTCGGTCTCCGCCACCTGATTCTTCACCGGCTCAACGTCATGCATGAAGTAGTCGTACATGGCGCGGATGTCGGTCTCCGACATGTGGCGGTAGTTCTCGTAGGGCATCGCCGGATAGAGGTGATGGTCCTCGTCGTCGACACCGTCCACCAGGGCTGCGCGGAAGTCGGCGAGCGACCAGGTGCCGATGCCGGTTTCCTTGTCGGGTGTGATGTTGGGCGTGTAGATGTCGCCCATCGGGCTTGCGATGGTGCGCCCGCCGGCGAACGGCTTGCCGCCGGGCTCGGTGTGGCAGGCCGCGCAGTCGGCCATGCGGGCATCGTACTTGCCGAGGCCGGCCGGCGCTTGCCAGTCGGCCGCGAGTTTTTCGGTAGGCCCCGTGCGCTGCACCGGCACGAAGATGATGGCGGCGAGCGCCGCCAGGCCGATCACGATGAGAACGGCCACGATACGAACAAGTGTTTTCATTTTCCTGCCTCCCGATCAGACCAGCGGCCGCGGATTGGCGAGGTAATCCTTGCGGATCGCCGCCGCCGACCAGTAGGCGAGGCCGCCGAGCGCGCCTGTCGGGTTGTACTGGATGTTCTGCGGATAGGCGGAAGCGCCCATCACGAACAGGTTGTGGCAGTCCCAGTGCTGAAGATACTTGTTCAGGACCGAGGTCTTGCGCTCCGCTCCCATGATCGCGCCGCCCACGTTGTGGGTCGACTGGTAGGGGCGGACGTCGTACTGCGAACCGTCCTTCTTGTAGCCGGACGCGATCATGTCCGGGTTCATGGTCTCGGCGATCTCCTCGATGCGTGCCTTCATGAACTGCGTCATGCGGATGTCGTTTTCCTTCCAGTTGAAGGTCATGCGCATGAGCGGCCGGCCGTGGCGGTCGGTGTAGGTCGGGTCGAGGTCCAGGTAGCAGTCGCGGTAGGACATGTTGGAGCCGTGCGAGCCGATGGCCATGGAGCGGCCGTACCATTCGCCGGCCGCTTCCTTCCACGCCTTGCCCCATTTGGGCGTTCCCGGGGGCAACGGCATCGACTGGATCGGCCGGCCGTTGGTCTGCCCGGCGGTGATGTAGGAGCCGCCGATGAAGCCTTCCTTGGCGAAATCGATCTGGCTGATCGAGTAGTCGTCGATCGAGATGCCGTTCGATCCCGTTCCGATGAACGGGTTGAACTGCTTGTCCTTGAAATAGAGCCGGGTGCCGCCGGTCATCTGGTAGGCGTAGTTCTTGCCCACCACGCCTTCGCCCGTCGCCGGGTCGTAGGGCTGGCCGATGCCGGAGAGAAGCAGCAGATGCACGTTGTGCAGCGAGTAGGCGCACAGGAGCACCAGATCCGCCGGCTGAAAAACCTCCTCGTTCGCCTTCTCGTCGAAATAGGTGACGCCGGTGACGGTCTTGCCGTCCTCGGCCTTCTCGATTTTCAGGACTTCCGAATTGGTCTTGTAGGAGAAGTTCGGCTTGCGCTTCAGCGCGTCCAGAATGCAAACCTGCGGCGAGGACTTGGAGTAGTTCAGGCAGCCGAAGCGCTCGCAGAAACCGCAGAAGTTGCAGGGCCCGAGCTGCATGCCATAGGGGTTGGTGTAGGCCTCAGACGCGTTGGCCGACGGTCTGGGGAAGGGATGCAGCCCCTTGGCCTTGGCGGCCTTGGAGAAGAGATCCGCGTCATAGGTGTGCGGCAGCGGCGGCATCGGATAGTCCGAGGAACGCGGCGCCTCGAACGGGTTGCCGCCTTCGACGATCTCGCCGTTGAGATTGCCCGCCTTGCCGGAAATGCCGGCGACCTTCTCGAACTGGTCGAAATAGGGCTCCAGCTCCTCGTAGGTGACGCCCCAGTCCTGGATCGTCATGCCCTCGGGAATGATGTCGGCGCCGAACGTCTCCTCGACATAGGAGCGCAGCCGGTATTCCGGCTCCTGCGGCCGCCAGTTCTGGCCGTTCCAGTGCGCGCCTGCACCGCCCACGCCGTCGCCCGGCAGGAACGAGCCGAGATGGCGATAGGGCAGCGCCGTGTCGTCGAGGCCGTGACGAATGGTCAGCGTCGACTTGCGCGGCTTCTGCATCAGCCCGTAGCGGATGCCGTATTTCAGCTCGTCGATGATGTTGGGATACTGGAAGTCCGGCACCGTGTCGCGGTCGTCGCCGCGCTCAAGGGCCAGAACCTCCAGTCCCTCCTGCGCCAGTTCCATCGACATGATCGCGCCGGTCCAGCCGAGCCCGATGACGACGACGTCTTTCCTGGGATCTTGTCTCGCCATGGCTCAGGCCCTCTCGCCGGAAATGGAAACGGGGCCGAGCGGATACTCGGCATTGTAGTTGTTGACCCATTCCGCGTAGCTGCCGCGCGCGCCCGGAAAGCCGATATGCACCCAGGCCTGCATGCCCTGGTTGCCGCCGTACATCGGGTCGGCGAAGTAGCCTTCCTTGGTGTTCTGCAACAGGAACGAGAAGAAGTCGCGCAGCTCCGGATCGAGCTTGACCCCGCCCTTCTCAAGCGATGTCAGCGCCGCGTCCTGGGTTTCCGCGTCGAGCTTCTCGAAGGCGTCGCCGTGGGTCTGCTTGCACCAGTCCTGGAAGACGGGGATCGCCTTGCGATAGATCTCGGCGGGTGCGAGAGGGCTCTGGAAACCGAGCAACGGATTGGCGTCGGCCTTGTAGGGGCCTTCCATGTACCAGTCGGCCGCCTTGCCGAAATCTCCCGCCATCTGCAGGTCGATGAAGACGGGTACGCGCGTTTCGATCGCTCCGGGGCCGGTGCCGTCGGAGGGAATGAGTCGCGCGCAGGCCGCCAGGATGAAGCTCCATTCCGCAGCGTCGAAGTAGACGGGCTTGTAGTCTTCCAGACTTGGAAGTTCGGCTGCCTTAGCGTGTGGCAGGCCGATCGGAATGGAAGTAACCGCCGCACTCGCGACAGTCGCCTTCAGAAAGCTTCGACGGGATGGGCGTCCGGGAAGATCTACCATGGGCATGTTCCTTTCAGCTATGAAACGCCGTTTGAAGGGGCGTCCATTCGCAGTAACAAACAGGCCGAATACCAGTGGGGAAGAGCGGGGGTTCCGTAGGTGGCGGGATGTTCACTGCGTGACAATTTGACGCCGGCATGTGACGTCTTACCGCACATCCAGCCTGGTTTTCAAAATTATTTTTGTTCTAAGGTGGATTTTGGAGAATGACTTCGCGGCGATAAAGGCTTGTCGTGCAAGGGGCACGGTGAAGGAGGGGCATGGCCGATATCCGCAACGCGTTGTATTCGTAGAACGTACCGGGTGACAGTTGGTTCCCGAACGCCCATTATCCCGGCTCTTTTTTTATCGCACTTGCAAATAAAGGGCTGGTGGTGGCCGAGAACGACGATACTGCGGGCTTCGCGCCGCATCCCCTTCGCCGGGCGCTTCTGGGCGAATTGCATGCGCGGCCCTTCCTGCCCGTGGAAACGCCCCGCACCTTCCTGCATTACGGTTTCACAACCGACGACGAGGCCGCCGCGGTCGACCGGGCGTGGTTTGCCGAGTTCTGTCGCGCGCATGGTTCGGCCGGCCCGAATGCCGAAACGCGCCACCACGTGCTGGCCTTTGGCGGCGGCGCGCTGCGCTGGGAAAGCCATGCGGAATTCACCACCTATACTTGGGACGGAACGGCGTCGGCGCGCACGGGAACCCCGTTCGCGGACGAACCCGATGGATCGCCGTTTGGTCGCGATTTTCGTGCCCCCGGGCCGCTCATCGTCGCCACGCGCCTCGATCTGATCGACGCGGATCAGGGATGCAACTTCGACGCGCTGTTCGATCCGGCCAGCCTCGCGGCTTCCGAGATCGTCGGCGGCGGACTGATCGCGGCGACTGACTTCCGCCCCGACGGCCATGGTCTGACGCGCATTCTGGTGATCAACCGGGGCGAGGCGCCGCAAGCGGTGGGCGCAGCGTGCCAGCGGTTGCTGGAGGTGGAAACCTATCGTCTGCTGGCGCTCATGGGGCTGCCGGAGGCGCAGCGGCAGGCGCCGCAGATCCGCCGTATCGAGACCGGGCTCTCCGAGATCGCCGACGAAATCCGCACCAGCGCCGGGCTCGATGCCAACGAGGCGCTGTTGCAGCGTCTCACACAGTTGGCGGCCGATCTGGAGGCGGGGGCCGCTGCGTCCGCCTATCGCTTCGGCGCCAGCCGCGCCTATGACGAGATCATCACCCAGCGCCTTGCCGCCCTTGGCGAGCGCGCGCTTGCCGGCCGCTCCACCTGGGCGAGCTTTCTCGCGCGCCGCCTGCGTCCGGCCATGCGCACCTGCGAGACGACGGAGGAGCGCCAGGCGAACCTGTCGCGCAAGCTGGCGCGCGCCGCCACGCTGCTGCGCACCCGGGTCGATGTCGAACTGGAAAGCCAGAACCGCAACCTGCTGGAAGCCATGAACCGCCGCGCCCGCTTGCAGCTGCGTCTGCAACAGACGGTGGAGGGGCTGTCGGTCGCCGCCATCAGCTATTACGTCGTCGGCCTGCTCGGCCACCTGTTCGAGGGGGCGGAGAAGGCGGGGGTGCCGCTGTCGACCGGGCTCGCCCAGGCGATCTCCGTGCCCGTGGTGGTGCTGATGATCTGGTATCTCGTGCGCCGCATCCGGGCACACCATTCCGATCTGGAGTAGCGGGCGCACAGGCGGGCTTGCGGCCGTTTGCGCCATTCTCCCGGCAAGGCAGGCGGGTGGCCGCTCGCGCCCGGGGCATCGTCTCCGTCCCGCTGGTCGCACCGTCTCCCGCCGCGTTCTTCTCCAGATCCCGTCTCTCTCCCGCGCGCGGCCGGCTCTCCATCGGCCGCCAAGGTGCCGTTCGCTTTGCCAATTTTCCCGGTTTCCCGGGCCCCAGGCCCTTCTCAAACCCGCTCATCCCCGGTTCTCCCCGCATCCCGCAGGCTCCGAGCCAGGCACTTTTCACAATCGTTGGAATTCAAATTGCTTGTATCCAAATTATCTGCATGATGCGCGACATCATGACAGATCCCGCTCTTTCTTCCCGCTTGCGGTTCGGCCTCGAGCTGGTGCTTGTTGCACGCCGTTGGCGGCGCATTGTCGACCAGCGCCTCGCCGCGCGCGGCCTCTCCGACGCGAGCTGGACGCCGCTTGTCCATCTGGCGGTCGCCGGCGACGGCATCACCCAGACAGAACTGGCCGAACGAATCGGGCTCGACGGCTCCTCGCTCGTGCGCACGCTCGATCGGCTCGCGGGGCAGGGGCTCATCGAGCGCCGGCTCGACCCGGGCGACCGGCGGCTGCGCCGCATCCATCTGACAGAGGCCGGCCGTCAGGCCACGCGGGCCATCCGCGAGAAACTCACTTCGGCGGAGTTCGAACTGCTCGCCGATTTCACTGACGACGAGCTTGCCGCGCTGCTCGACGGCTTCGACCGCCTTTCGCAGCGCATCACCACGCTCGAGAAAAACGAACACGGCTCCACGAATGAAAATTGAAACATCGGCGCTTGCCGGCCGTCTGATCGGCTGGGGCTTCGACGTGCCGAAGCTGCGCTTCACGCTGCGCACCGCCATCGCCGCATGTCTGGCGCTGCTCATCGCCTTTCTTGTCGGGCTTGAGCATCCGCAATGGTCGGCAATGACGGTTTTCGCCGCCGCCCAGCCGACCCGCGGCCAGATCCTGGAGAAGAGCGTCTTCCGCTTTCTCGGCACGCTCGTCGGCGCATTGGCGGGGCTGGCGCTGCTCTTCGGCGCCGGCGGCAATGCCTGGGTCCTCGTCGTCGGCCTCAGCCTGTGGATCGCGCTGAGCGTGGCCGCCGGCAATCTCTTTCGCGGCTATCTCTCCTACGGCGCGATCCTGGCGGGCTTCTCCGCCGCAATGGTGGTGCTGCTCGCCCAGGCTCATGTCTATACGCCTTTCGCGCTCGGTCTCGACCGCGTGCTGACGGTGCTTGTCGGGGTGCTTGCGGCCTCGGTGCTGGGCTATCTCGCGACGCCCTCGGTGTCGGAAGGCGACACGGTCGGCCGTCTCAGGCGGCTGGGGGCCGACATGCTGGGCGCGGCCGCGGCGAGGTTGCGCGGCGAGGCGGCCGATACCGGCTTCCTGCTGGCGGCCGCCGCCCAGATCGACGATACCCTGTCGGCCTATGCCGCCGGCTCGCTGCGCGCGCGCCGTCATGCGGGTGTGCTGCACCGCCGTCTGATCGCGCTCACCGACACGCTGTTGCTTTGCGCCTCCGGGGTGAGTGAACCCGATCCGGCGACTGCCGGCCGCCTGACGGCGATTTCCGAACGTCTTCACCGGCAGGCCAATCCGTCCGGACTGCCCGACGATGTGCGCGCGGCGGCCGATGGTGCGGTGGATCCGGTCCTGCGTGAGGCGCTGACCGTGCTGGCCAATGCGGTCGCCAAAGAGCCGGGCGCCACAGAACCGGGCGCTGCGGTGGCCACCGAAGCGGTCGTGGAGCAGCACTGGGACTGGGTCGGCGCCCGTCATGCCGCAATCCGCGCCTTCTGCGTGCTGCTCGGCCTCGGGTCGCTATGGGCGGGCACCGGCTGGCAGGCGGGCCCCTATATGATGCTCGGCGGCTCGGTGATGATCTCGATCTTCTCCACCTTCGACGATCCCGCCTGGATCATGGCCCGGCTGCTGTTCTGGCAGGTCTGGGGCGCCGCCGCATCGCTGGTCCTGAAATTCGTGCTCTGGCCGCTGGCGGGCTCGGAGTTGCAAACGGTGCTGCTGATCATGCCTGTGCTGCTGGTGGTGGTGCCGCTGATGAGCCACAAGCGGACTGGCGTCGGCTCCATGGATTACGCCATGGTTCTGTTGCTGATCTCGCAGCCGCGTTATCCGTTCGTGGCCGGGTTCATACCCACGCTGGAGCAAGCCATCGCTGTCGTCGCGGGCCCGGTGATCGCCTATTGCGCCTTTCTGGTCATATTCCCGACCAACGCGCAACGGCGGATGAAGGGGCTCGCTCAGGTGATGCGCGGCGAATTGCGGGCCATGGCCTCGGCGCGCACGGTGGTGGGCAACGCGGTCTTGTGGCGGGCGCGGTTCTGCACGCGGCTCTTGAAGATGATCGGCTGGAGCGGCAAGACAGCCTCGGCCCGCGATGCGGTGCAGGAGGAGGGTTTTGCCGTCCTCGGGCTTGGTCAGGCGATCTATCTGCTGCGCGGCCTGCGCCACACGACGGCCGTGGCCGACGGCACGAAGCGCGCCGGAGACGTCGCTCTCACCCGCCTTGCCCGCGATGCCGGGCGTTCGCCGGCGACCCTTGCCGCCATCGAACGCACCACCCGCCGGCTGGAGGCGGATGCCCCGGAGCTTGCGGCAAGGCTGCGCCGCTACACCGGCCCGGCCATGCGAGCGCCCGGCGAAAGCGGTTAGAGCGCTTTCCGATCAAACGGACCCGTTTGATCGACAAGAATATGCTCAAGGGTTCACCGACGGCGCGCTAGACGAAAGAAGCCGAGCCCAGGACATGGCCTGAAGCCCGGCTTTCCAAATGGCGGTTGGCGGGCGACGGCCTACTTTTTCGAGCCGTCCTCGTTGAACTGGGAGAGATACGCGACGATGTCGGAGATGTCGTCGTCCTTCTTCAGTCCGGCGAAGGCCATCTTGGTGCCCTTCACGAGATCGCGCGGCTTGGGCAGGTACTCGTGCAACAGCTCGGCCGACCACACGTCGTGGGTCTCGCCGAATTCCGTCATGCCCTTGGAGTACTTGTAATCGGGCGCGGTGGCGATCTTGCGTCCGATGATGCCGTTCAGCTCCGGACCGACCCGGTTCTTCGCATCGGGGCCGATCATGTGGCAGGCCTTGCACTTCCTGAAGACCTTTTCTCCCTTTGCCGGATCGCCGTCAGCGAGCGCCGCCGTAGCCGTAGCCGTGGCCAGCAGCGCCGCGCCAGCGATGACAATCATACGTTTCATATCGCATTCTCCCGTTTCTTTGCTTGCCCGTCGCACTCCCTCTGGAGCCGTGTGACGGCCGGTTAGCACATACTTTTCCCGGATGACTTGATGAGCGTCAAGAGTTTGGATCTATTCCAAAACGTCTATGTGATTGAGAGCCGCCCTCCCGATCGGACCTGACACCAGTATTCCGCATGTCTCGCGACCCTGCGGCACATTGCCGCCGTCATCAGTCAAATCGGAAAAGACGGCCAAATCAGAACAGACGAAGTGTGCCCGGGCAATGGTACTGAAGAACGGCTTGCCGTCGATAATGTTCCATTCCTCCAGGTCATCTCTGTGTGGCTCGAATGAATATTCGAACGGGTTTTGAAATGAAACCGGAAAGAACTGCCGGCACCCGAGGCACGTGGTCATGACTGCGGGATCATAAGACTTTGCCTCCTTGCGCGGCGTCTATTCCGCGGCGGTCGCCGTGGCGGGAGACTGGGAGATCAGATCGCGAAGCCCCTTGTCCCAGTAGGGCTCCGGCCCGTAGAGCCCGGCCAGATAGTCGATGAAGACGCGCACCTTGGCCGGCAGGAAGCGGCGCGAGGGATAGACGGCATAGATCGCCACATGCCTGGAGGCGCGAAAGGCGGGCAGCACCACCTTCAGCCGACCCGAGCGCAGGTCCTCGCCCACGTCCCAGGTGGAGCGCAGCGCCACGCCCACCCCGGCGCGCACCGCCTGCAGCACCACCTCCGATGAATTGGTGTGCAACCGCCCTTGCGCGCGCACCGTGACCGGGCCCTGAGGCCCGTCCAGCCGCCACGGGTCCTGGTTCGCGGCCGCCAGGCAGGTGTGGCGGGCCAGATCGGCGATGGCCATCGGTTCGCCGTGGCGTTCCAGATAGGCGGGCGCCGCGCACAGCACCCGGTGATTTCGCGCGAGCCGGCGGGCAACGAGGCTCGAATCCGAAAGCTCCGCGATCCGAACGGCCAGATCGTAGCCCTCGCCGACGATGTCGACGAAGTCGTCGGAAAGCTCCAGATCGAGGGAAAGATCCGGGTTGGCATCGAGAAAGGCGAGCAGATGCGGCGCGATGTGCTTGCGCCCGAACGACGTGGGAGCCGCCACCTTCAGCCGGCCGCGCGCCAAGCCGGAGCGCCGCGTGACGAAGGCGTCCGCCTCCTCGACCTGCGCCAGGATCGCGGTCACCCGCTCGAAATAGCCCCGCCCGGCTTCCGTCAGCGCGATCTGCCGGGTCGTGCGCTGCAAAAGCCGCGTGCCGAGCCGGTCTTCAAGCCGTCTCAGCCGCTTGGAGACGACGGCCGGCGAAAGCCCCATCTCGCGCCCGGCCGCAGACATGCTGCCCGCCGTCACCACCCGCGCGAAGATTTCCATATCCGCGAAATCGTTCATGCCCCTCCGCCCGCGCTTCGCAAGGCCGTTCGCGTTTCCAATCGGCCTCATTTTCAATTCTCGGGAAAGAATAAGCGCACGGCGCGCCTCTTGTCTCCGGTCTTTCGCGCGATCTTTGCGTCCTCGCCCCGTCCTCGCCCGCGGTTTGCGAAACTGCGGAAAAACCGGAGACTGATCCCTCCACCGTCATCACCCGGTTTCGTCCGGGTGATCCGGCGCTCGCCGTTCATGCCGCCCCCTCCTTCCGTCATTGCCCGGACAAAGCCGGGCAATGACGGAAGGAGGGGGCGGCGGCGGTTCGGCCAACTTTCAACGACAGGGAATATATGAAAATGCGCATCGGCGCTGCCGCAACGGTACACATGTCTGGGCCGAACCTGTATTGAAGAAGCGGTATTGAAGAGCCCCGTTCGAAGGTCGGTCCCGGGAAACCGGCGTTGACGGGGCAAGGGAGGATGCCATGTCGGGGCTGAAAATGCCTGAGGCGAATCGGGACGTGCTGTCGCGCCGGGCGGAAATCGTGTCGGCGCTGCGCGCGATCGTGCCCGGCGAGGGTGTCATCGACGCGCGAACGGAAATGCGCGCCTACGAGACCGACGCGCTCACCGCCTATCGCCAGATGCCGCTCGTCGTCGTGCTGCCGGAAACGGTGGAGCAGGTCTCGCGCGTGCTGCGCTACTGCTTCGACAACGGCATCAAGGTCGTGCCGCGCGGGGCGGGCACCTCGCTGTCGGGCGGTGCGCTGCCGCTGGAAGACGGCGTTCTCCTGTCGATGATGAAATTCAACCGCGTCCTCGACATCGATTATTCAAACCGCGCCGTCGTCACCCAGCCCGGCGTCACCAATCTCGGCATCACCCGCGCGGTGGAGCACGAGGGCTTCTATTATGCCCCCGATCCTTCCTCGCAGATCGCGTGTTCCATCGGCGGCAACATCGCGGAGAATTCCGGCGGCGTTCATTCGCTGAAATACGGGCTCACCACAAACAACGTGCTGGGCCTTGAGATGGTGCTGATCACCGGCGAGGTGATCCGCCTCGGCGGCAAGCATCTGGATGCCGAGGGCTACGACATGCTCGCCCTGATGACGGGTTCGGAGGGGCTTCTGGCCGTCGTCACCGAGGTGACCGTGCGCATCCTGCAGAAGCCGGAGACGGCACGTGCCGTGCTCGTCGGCTTCGCCACCTCGGAAAGCGCCGGCCGCTGCGTGGCCGAGATCATCGGCGCCGGCATCATCCCCGCCGGCATGGAGATGATGGACAGGCCCGCTATCCACGCGGCCGAGGATTTCGTCCATGCGGGCTATCCGCTCGATGCGGAAGCGCTGCTGATCGTGGAGCTCGACGGCCCGGAGGCCGAGGTCGATCACCTTCTGGGCGAAGTCGCGGCAATTGCCCGGCGCAACGGCTGCACCTCCTCGCGCACCTCCACCTCGGAGGCCGAACGTGCCACCTTCTGGGCCGGCCGCAAGGCGGCCTTTCCCGCCGTCGGCCGCATCTCGCCGGATTACCTCTGCATGGACGGAACCATCCCGCGAAAGGCGCTGCCGGAGGTGCTTTCCCGCATGCAGGATCTGTCGAAAAAGCACGGCCTCAGGGTCGCCAACGTCTTCCACGCCGGCGACGGCAACCTGCACCCGCTCATTCTCTATGACGCCAACAAGCTCGGCGAGCTGGACGCCGCGGAGGCCTTCGGCGCCGATATCCTGAGGCTTTGCGTGCATGTCGGCGGGGTGCTGACCGGCGAACACGGCGTGGGCGTGGAAAAGCGCGACCTGATGGGCGAGATGTTCAATGAAATCGATCTCGCCCACCAGATGCGCGTGAAATGCGCCTTCGACGACCGCCAATTGCTGAACCCCGGCAAGGTGTTCCCCGAGCTGCACCGCTGCGCGGAGCTTGGCCGCATGCACGTTCACGCCGGCGCCCTGCCGTTTCCCGATATTCCGAGGTTTTGAGATGGGCAGACGCATGACGCGAGCCCGTCTCGCAACCCGTGAATGCCGGCAGGGGCCGCCCGCATCGTCTCGCGCACCACTCCACCGAAGTCGTCATCCAGGGCCCGTCCCCTTGCTCCCCTCTCCCCCCTTGCTCCCCTCTCCCCCCTTGCGGGGGAGATGTCACGCTCTTCGCGTGACAGAGGGGGGGAACGCCGCTTGCGCCGATCGTGCAGCTCACCCACGCAAGGCGCTACCTCCTCCGGCCTGTCATCCCCGCGCAGGCGGGGATCCAGCAACCACAGGGTCGCGCGGTTCTTGCCTCCGGTCTGGCAACACGGAGTGCTGGATCCCCGCCTGCGCGGGGATGACAATGGAGCGCGGAGCGGGCCCGTGCCCCTCCGATCCCATGCGTCTGCCCTTGCCCGTACCGTCTCCCGTGCCAGCTTTTTCACGTGTGGAGGTCCCGTCATGACCGCTCCGGGCCCCGGCCCCGCTCCCGACCGCCATTTCCGCCCGCTTGACGCCGACGGCGTGCGCGAGGTCGTTGCCTGGGCGGCCGCCGAGGGCCAGCCGCTGGAAGTGATCGGCACCGGCTCCAAACGCGCGCTCGGCAGGCCCGTGCAGGCCGCCCATGTGCTCGATCTCTCCGCCATCTCCGGCGTTGAGGCCTACGAGCCGGCCGAGCTCGTCATCACCGCCAAGGCGGCGACACCGCTTGCCGAGGTCGAGGCGCTGCTGGCCGGGGCGGATCAGGAATTCGCCTTCGAACCGATGGATTACGGCCCGCTGCTGGGGCTCGAGCCGGGGCGCGGTACGCTGGGCGGCATGCTGGCCACGAACCTTTCCGGCCCCAAGCGGCTGAAGCATGGCGCCGCACGCGACCATGTGCTCGGCATCCACGCCGTTTCCGGCCGGGGGGAGATCTTCAAGTCCGGCGGCACGGTGGTGAAGAACGTCACCGGTTACGATCTGTCGCGCGGGCTCGCCGGCTCCTGGGGCACGCTGGCCGTCACCACGTCGCTGTCGCTGAAGGTGCTGCCGGCGCCGCAGACGGAGGCGAGCGTGCTCATTGAGGGGCTGGAGGACGATGAGGCGGCGGACGCGCTGTGCCGCGCGATGGGCACCTCGGCCGAAGCCTCCTCCGCCGCGCACCTGCCGCAAGGCATCGGATCGCGGCTTGCCGTCGACGGGCTGTCGCTCGATCGTCCGGCAACGCTCATCCGACTGGAAGGCTTCGCGCCCTCGGTCGACTACCGTTTCGAGGCGCTCGCGCACCTCATGAAGCCGCTCGGCCCCGTCACGCGGCTGGAGGCGGAGCCATCGCGTGCGCTGTGGCGCGCGGTGCGCGACGTGCGCCCCTTCTGTAGCGATGCGGCGCCGGTCTGGCGCGTGTCGGTGGCGCCGGCCTCCGGCTCCGATTTCGTCGCGACGCTGCGCGAGAATTGCGAGGCCGACGCGTTTTATGACTGGTCGGGCGGCCTTGTCTGGCTCTCGATGCCCGATGGCGACGCGCATGCGGCGGAGGTGCGGTTCGCGGTGAGCCAGGTCGGCGGCGGCCACGCCACGCTGGTGCGTGCCGATGCGGCGACGCGCGCCAATCTTGCCGTCTTCGAGCCTCAGGGTGCGGCGCTCGCCGCCCTTGGCCACAGGCTCAAGGCGCAGTTCGATCCGGTGGGCATTCTCAATCCCGGCCGCATGCTTGCGGGCGCGTGACGCGGGCCGGCCGGAACGATGAAGATCAGAGAGAGGGAGTTTCGCACATGAGCATGCAGGAAAACGGCGGCGCCGAGAGCTACATCCAGCCTGGCGGCAACAACATCATGCTGGTCTACATCCTCTATCTGGTGTCGTTCATCACCGGCGGGCTCGCCAGCATCGTCGGCGTGGTCTTCGCCTATCTCAATCGCGGCAAGGGCGCCGCCTGGGCCGATACCCACTACACCTATCAGATCCGCACCTTCTGGCTCGGCCTGCTTTATTCCGTGATCTGCGTGGTGCTGGCCTTCATCGCCATCGGCTTCCTGCTGATGTTCCTGGTGGCGGTGTGGGTGATCGTGCGCTGCATCAAGGGCCTTCAGGCCGCCAGCCGCCGCGAGCCGATCGCCGATCCCGAAACGTGGCTGGTGTGAGGGCAGGGGCAGATGTCGGTCGGACGCGGGGTTTGCTCCATGCACGATTGTCATCCCCGCGAAAGCGGGGACCCAGTAACCGTTGCGGCTCCAGCCTTTTGTCGGGAAGGAGAGGCGCCGCTCTCCGTCATCGCGTTGCATCGCAGGCATCCCGGTTACTGGGTCCGGCTCTCCGGTTCGCTGCGGCCGGGATGACACAGTTTCGGCCGCAGGCGGAAGAAGCGCCCATCCGCATGCGTTGATGCGACGTTTCTCAAACCGGACAGATGATCAAACGACCACGCATTCCAACACCACAAGCGCCAGGCCCATGCAGACCAACTTCTCCCTCGCCCAGCTCGCCGACGCGGGCATCGCGGAATCGGAACAGATCCTGCGCAAGTGCGTCCATTGCGGTTTCTGCACGGCGACGTGCCCGACCTTCCAGCTCCTGGGCGACGAACTGGACAGCCCGCGCGGCCGCATCTACCTGATCAAGGACATGCTGGAAAACGACCGTCCGGCCGATGCCCGCACGGTCAAGCACATCGACCGCTGCCTCTCGTGCCTGTCCTGCATGACGACGTGCCCATCGGGCGTGAACTACATGCACCTGGTCGATCACGCCCGCGGCTATATCGAGGAAACCTACCGCCGCCCGGCGGCCGACCGGGCGCTGCGGCGCGTGCTGGCCTTCGTGCTGCCCCATCCGGGTCGCTTCCGCGCAGCCGTGGCCGCCGCCTTCTGGGCAAAGCCGCTGGCGCCGGTGTTGCGGCATCTGGGGGCGACCGGGCGCCGGCTGGCGGCGCTTCTGTCGCTGGCGCCTGCCCGCGCCGCGCCGCGCGGCCGCATGTCCGGCCCCGCGAGCTTCGCACCGCAGGAAGCCTCGCCCCCCGCCGGGCGAAAGGGCCGCGTGGCGCTTCTTTCCGGCTGCGCGCAATCGGTGCTGGCGCCCTCCATCAACGAGGCGACCATCCGTCTGCTGAACCGTGCGGGCGTGACGGTGGTGCTGCCGGCGGGCGAGGGCTGCTGCGGCGCGCTCGTCCACCACATGGGCCGCGAGGCGGATGCGCTCGCCGCCGCGCGCGCCAATGTCGATGCCTGGTGGGCGGAGATCAGGGGCGAGGGGCTCGATGCCATCCTCGTCACCGCGTCGGGCTGCGGCACGACGATCAAGGATTACGGCCACATGCTGCGGGGCGATCCGGCCTATGCGGAAAAGGCCGAAACCGTCTCCGGCCTCGCGCGCGACATCACCGAATACGTGATGAAACTGGAACTCGGGCCCCCAGCTTCCGCCCCCCACAAGCCCGCCGCCGCCCCGCACAAGCCCGCCGCCGCGCCGCTTGTCGTCGCCTATCATTCGGCCTGCTCGATGCAGCACGGCCAGGGCATCCGCGAGGAGCCGAAGACCCTGCTCGCCATGGCCGGCTTCCAGGTGCGCGACGTGCCCGAAGGCCATCTGTGCTGCGGGTCGGCCGGCACCTACAACATCCTCCAGCCGGAGCTCGCCACCCGTCTTCGCGACCGCAAGCTTTCCAACATCGAAAAGCTGCGGCCCGACCTCATCGCCACCGGCAACATCGGTTGCATGACCCAGCTTGCCAGCGGCACGGACATCCCGGTCGTCCACACCGCCGAATTGCTGGACTGGGCCCACGGCGGCCCGAAACCGGCGGCGCTGGAGGGGCGGTAGGGCAATTGGCGGCGGGAAGGTGCCGCCCGTGCCGGGAGCGGGAGGGGGCAAGAGGGGCGGGCCGCGCTTCAAGGGTCGAGCGTCAGGGGAGCGAGCCTCGCTGCGGCCCATCCTGATGAGGCCCGAAAATGGTATTATAATACGCAAGTTCTGCAATACAGGGGTTTATCTCTGTAGAGAACCACAGGCACGATTGTCATCCCCGCGCAGGCGGGGATCCAGTAACCACAAGATTTTCTTATGGAATTGAACCGCGGCCCTCACGGGGTGCTGGATCCCCGCCTGCGCGGGGATGACACTCAGGAGCAAGCCGCGCAGGATGACATTGTGTTTGTTGATGCTTCCACAGAATGAGCAACACACTCAACGTCATTCTGAGGAGGTTGGCCCGTAAATGGTATCGGGTTATGCGTTTTCGGCTATTCTCCCTCATGCCCCTCCGTCGTCATTGCCCGGCGAAGTCCGGGCAATCCATCGCCAGCCGCAGCATTCGGGGTGCGCGCTGGATCACCCGGACTTCGCCGGGTGATGACGGTGGAGCCGGGTGATGACGATGGAGGGGTATGAAGGCGCATAAAACCCGAGGCGAAGAACCAGCTACTAATTTCGGGCCAGGCTCTGAGGAGGCCCGAAAGGGCCGTCTCGAAGGATGGGCCGCAGCGGAAACACCCGCGATCCCCTTCCGCCAACCCAAGAAACGCCCCGGACGCGGCGCGCATTTTTCCTGTCACGGGAACGGGGCGAGGGGGGCAAAGTCAGGCGGTGCGATACGGGAGGGGATGGCGACGAGGTGAGGCAGGTGACTCCGGCAAGCAGGGGGCTGCTTTGCGCCCCCATGTCTGTCATTCACGATTGTGCCCCCAGCTTCCATAACCGGCAATTCGCTGGGCCCTGCGCCACGGTCCGGACTCGGCGGAAAGCGAGCTTTCGCTGCAGGATATGAAACAAGCGATCGAACCATCGAAAGCGGGCATTAAACTACAGCATTCTTGTTCGATATTTAAGCTGAGCAGTGTTCAAACACAGCGCCTAATTGCTATATATGTACGATGAACGATGAGAAGCTGCAAAATCTTGACCCCGGTAAGGCGGAGGACGTGACCGCCACCGAGAAAAAAAGCGTGCCTAAGTGGAAACAAAGGGCGCGCAAGCTGGTTTGGCCGCTTCATGCCCGCTACCCCAATTTCATCCCCAACCCTTATGGTGAAGAAAAGGCCTACTACCGCGAGCTTGATGCGGAAACCAACGCAAAGTCAGCCCTCGATGAGGGAGTGTCGCTCCGGCTCGGCTGTATCATGGTCAGTGAGATATTCGGTCCGAATGAGATCGATACTTTATACGACGGCCTTGAGAAGATCGGCTGGGACAGAGCAATAACGCCGGTTCGCGATGACTCAAATATCGATTGGCTCAAAAAGCAGCGCCTCTACGGCAGTGAAGGTCGCATGCCGCTCGGCTGGATACACCGGCCGGAAGAAGCCAAGAGATATATCGGCGTCCGATACACGGCGGAATTTCCGAAGCAGTTCTCATCTCTTCTGGTCACTATTTCGCAGTTAACGCCTGCAACTACCTGCTTAAGTGTCGGATTTGTTCTCACTGACGAGGCTGCGCTCGAATATGCAAATGCGATTAACGAGCCTGCAAAGACCACCCGTGTTCCTATCCGGCGCTCTAGGGCGTACTCAATCATGGGCGTAGAACACGTGAAAGAAGATCGTGTCCGGCGCGTAAGGCAGAAATACCGAAACATTGGTATCGACTGGTTGTCGAAGAATTTCCCGGGATTCTTCAGCGAGTATTGCGAAAATAGCCAGTTCCCAACGGCAGAATTTCTTTCTTTGGAAGGATTTACGCCATTCGACAAAGAGGCTCCCAGAGACCGAGATTGGGAACATTGGTCGTGCTTCATCAATATCGAACATGACTTCGGTAGTTGGACGTGTTCATCAGTGCCGTCTTTGAAGTTTTCTTTTGATTCAGCGCGGCGCGACAAGACCCCCAATCATATGACCGTAGCACTTCGCTGGGATACATTAAGCGATGAGGATTTGAAGTGCTACGGCGACGACTCCTTGGGTAGCCAGACGTATTTTGCCAGTGAACGGCTGGAAGGCATCATCGCCAGATATGCGCTTGCGAGCTATCTTCGTGAGTTACTTCGGAGCCTAAAGGAAACTCGTCAGTCCTTGTCGGTGCGTTCGAAAGCGCGTCGTTCGACAAGTGAGGTCGAGAAGATTAGTGCGTTCTTCAGACGATCCGTCGGCGTGCCATCTATCGCGCGCGAGGTTCTGGCACTCTCCGAGAACGATGCATCCTTCCGGTGGAACGCCACTGGTTTTACCCAGCAAAGTCATCGGGATGAAGAAAAGCCACATGAAATCAAGGAAGTCTTAAAATCTTTTCTTGGTCGGCTCTCGCGAAAGCTTCTTGAAGAAGATCGGGACACCCGTGAATTCCTAAACCAACTTTCTTCAGCTATGGGTACCAAAGAAAGCATCGCGGCTCAGCGGCGCATGGAATGGGTTGCGGTATTCGCAATGGCTGCAGCTGTGATTTCGGCTATTGATGCGATCTACACAATGTTTTGCATATGAAGGTCTCCAAGCAAGAATAAACCTGATTGAGATGGCGGGTGGCCACTTAGGGCGAGGAAATAACTTAAGTATTTTTCGAATATCTCTTTTCGGTACGCTATATCGCAGCAACTGCGAATAGGACAATTGTCTGCTTGGGGCCGAAACCTACCACCGTCCGGATCTGCATAAATGTCCGCTCCGGCGATATGTTGCTTGAAACCCGCCAGTCCCCTCCCGGCCAAATTCCTGCCGCCTGAGCGCATGTTACCCACCTTCCCGACTAGCCCAAAAACTGCCTTTATCCACCCGATTTCATCCACACACTTTAAACCAACATAAATGATTACGTAACGTAATGCACCGATGCTACCCTTCCCCCATTGCCATGAATGGGGTGTCGTCATGTTGATTGATCGCCTTTTGATTGCCTTGTCGCTTCTGCTGCTGGCCGTTCCCCTCGGCCACGCGCAGAATTCCGCCGCCGGTGGCCTCGCCAATCCCGCGAGCGGCGATCTGGCGCCCGTGTTCAGGACCTCGGATGACGGCATTGCCTATGTCAGCCAGCAGGGCGACAAGGTGTTCTGGTTCGCCGAGCATCCCGGCCGCGGCTATTCCCACGTCTTTCGCGGCACCCGCAACGGCGCCGATATTTCCGGCCGCTTCATTTCCGTGCCGAAATACGCCTCCACCAGGACCGGCCGCGCCCGCTTTCATGTCGATCCCGGCGGCGTCCTGCGCCGTGTCGGGACGTCGTCCGCCATCCCGTTCAACCGGATGGAGCCGGTGGCGATGGCCGATGTGCGTAACCAGCTTCCCATGCAAGGCTCGCCCGCCTTCCACGCGCAATCGGTCGCCGATCACGATGGCGGCTTCGAGGACCGGCTGGGCCGGCGCTACTATGTCCGCACCGTCGGCGACAACGTCGTCTTCTTCGTCGAAAGCCGGTTTGCGCGCGGCGAACGCCCGACGGCGGCCTTCGTCTTCTGGGGGCGATGGACGGGGAACGGCCGCGTCTTCGCCACCGGCCCGCTGATCGCCGTGCCGAAGGGCACGCGCCGCGTGTCCGGCATCTTCAATCTCGGCTTTCTCGATGACGGCCGGATGAGCGGCAAGTCGGATTTCCGCTTTCTGCGGTCGGTCCTTGCCCACCCGATGCGCCGCAAGCAGCGGATGAGCCTGATGGGCGACCGCACGCCGCAGGACTACGAGACTTTGATTGAAAACGGCTACGCCACCGTGGAGGGCGACATCCTTGTCGGCAGGGTTCCCGACGTGCCTGAAGGCGTGGCGTTTGCGCTCGCGGTCGCAGACAAGGGCAAGTTCTGGCCCGATTGCGTCGTTCCCTTCAACATCAACATGCCAAGCCTCGTGACCGTGCCGGGGGAGGCGAACCCGACGCAGGCGAGCGCGAACCGGACGGCCGTGGTCGCCAACATCAATGCCGCGGTCACCGCCTTCAATGCCGCCGGCCCGTTCACCTGGCGGCAGAGGACGCCGGCGGATCGCGACTGGGTCGATTTCGTTGCCGTGCCCGGGCTCTGCGCCGATGAGAACGGCAACGAGATCCGGTGCGGCCGCTCGGCTCTGGGGCGCAGCGGCGGCAGGCAGCAAATCGTCTACACGCTGCCGACGGGCAGCCTCGCCGCACTGGATAGCGGTGTCTTCATCCACGAGATGGGCCATGCCGTCGGCCTGTCGCATGAGCAGAGCCGCGCCGACCGGGACGACTTCGTCCGCATCAATCGTGCCGCGATCCTGCCCGGACTGGAGGGCAATTTCGCAAAGCGGGGCGGGAATTCGCTCGAAATCGGCCCCTACGACTATGGCTCGATCATGCACTACGCGCGCACCAGTTTCGCGCGGCCGGGCATGGAGACGGTCATTCCGCTCGATGACAGCGCGGCCATCGGCCAGCGGGCGGGCCTCTCCACCGGCGACCTCGCCGCCCTGCAGCATTTCTGTCCCAACGTCATAGAGCGGCCGGGCGTCGGGCGCCGGGGCGATGGCGCCGGTCTGGCACTCTCCGATCTCGACAATGACGGACGGATGGATGCCCTGCTGATGGCCTATGACGATGAGCAAGGTCAGAACAAATTCCGCGTCCGCCAGTGCGCGTTCAGCCGTGATGGCACGGATCTCGACTGCACCGGCGATTTCACCGTCGACGGCCTGGGCCATCGCGGCGAGGGGGCGGGCATCGCGCTCGGCGATCTCGGCCAGAACCGCGCGGTGGACGACCTGATCCTGGTCGCCTACGACACCGACAACACGATCAAGTACCGCGTGTGCTGGGATTTCGCGATCCGCGGCATCAACCAGTGCTCCGACAGCCGCGCCGCCACGATTTCCACCGGCAGGCGGGCCGACGGGCTGGGCGTCGCCGTCGCCGATATCGACGGCAATCCCGGCGATGAGGTGGTGATCGCCGTCTATGACGATGCCGAAGGCCAGAACACGATCAAGTACATCGTCGGCACGTCGGGCGACGGGCTCGGCACCGTGCGCTGGGACGGGCCGTTCCGCGAGCCCGGCACCGGCCATCGGGGCGACGGGCTGGGCGTCGCCGTCTTCCGCCAGGGCGGCGGCGGCCGGCCGGAGATCATGTTCTCCATGCTGGATGACGCCAGCGGCACCGATCTCTTCAAGTCGCTGACGCTGATCGACGTCAACACCCGCGGCGTCTCCTCCGGCGAGAGCCTGATCCAGAAGTTCCACGGCCATTCCAACAGCTCCGACGGCGCCGGCCTCGGCGTGGCGGATGTGGACGGCGACGGCTCGCTCGATGTCGTCATCATGTCCTATGACGATCCGGGCAACGACGACAGTCGCGACAACAAGTTCAAGCTCCGCCTGATCCGCTCCGGCGCCGATTTCTGAAGGCGCGGTTCAAGGCGGGCCGAAGGGCGGCCGACACGTTCGCAACGTGCGCCCGTCTCGCCTCTTGAAGGGGGTGGGGCGCGAACGCCTGTGCGCACAAACGCTCCCATCGTTGGGGCGGCCCGCCGCCGGTCACCATCCCAGGCTTGCCATTTGGCGTAAAAATCATATATTCATGCCAAATGGAGTAAGCCGATGCAGCTTCAGCCCGTCGACATCACCGGCCACACGGAAAATCCGCGCATTTCGGACGAGGAGGCGCGCGCTCTGGCGCGTACGGTGGTCAATCTCTTCCGCGCGTGGGGCTTGAGCGACGGCGAGGCGCGCACGCTTCTGGGTGACATGGCGGCGCGCACCTGGGCCAGGTGGAAGGAAGGCGATATCGGCCGCATCGACCGGGATCTGCGCATGCGCATGGCCCATTTGATGGGCATCCACAAGGGCTTGCGCTATCTTTTCCGCGAGCCGGCGCGCGGCTATGCCTGGATCCGCAAGCCGAACGCCGCCTTCGGCGGGCACTCAGCGCTCGATGTGATGCTGCGCGGCGAGATTTCGGATCTCGCGCTGATGCGCGAATGGCTGGATGCGGAGCGCGGCGCGTGGTGAGCGGGGCGCGCTTGCGCCGCGTCGCCTGGCCGAAAACCTACCGCATCATCCGCTCCATCTTTCCGCCCATAGACCTTTTCGAGGACATCGCCGACCCGCGCGACTGGGAGGCGCTGGCCGCGGTGGAGGCCAAGACCAACCCGCGCGTGCGCAACGAGATCGGCGATCTCGGCAAGGTGCCGCCGGCGCGCCGTGTCTCAGGCCCCGGCGCGAGCCTCGTCATGGCGCCCTTCGTGCATTGTTCCAAGCTCCGCCCCAGCCGCTTTTCCGATGGCAGCTACGGCGTCTGGTATGCCGCCGACAGCGAGGAGACGGCGCTTTTCGAGACCATCCACCACCACGGAAAATTCATGGCCGCCACGGCTGAGGAGCCCGGCTGGACCTCCGATTTCCGCGCGCTGGTCGGTTCCATCGACCGCGCCCTGCACGACGTGAACGCCGTCCCCGGCGCGCTCGATCCGGCCGACTATACGGCCGCGCAGTCCGAGGGGGCAGCACTTCGCGAAGCGGGCAGCGACGGCCTGACCTGGCAAAGCGTGCGCCATGCCACCGGCGCCTGCATCGGCCTCTTCTGGCCGGACGTGGTGCCGATCCCGGTGCAAGGCGCGCATTTTTCCTATCACTGGAACGGCGCGCGGGTGGACTACATCAAGCGGCACGATACGGGGGAGGTGATGGCGGTGGGGTGAGGGGGCAAAATGAGGGCCCCTAATTTTGTGGTGCAAAATTTCGCGCTTCTGTTCCACAAACCCGCATGTGACGCATCGGTGCATCACAAAGCGCCTTGTGATACAAAAACACATGAATTTCTGACACAACGTTTTTGTGCGATAAAAAACGACTACAAAAGACCTTGTGGTGCAGGATCTGCGAGATTTGTTACACAAATAAAGTCGGCTTTGCGCTTCTCAACATGGATACACGCCGTGTCTCGAAAATATTTAAAATAATCGTTCGTCGCGTTTGGAAAGAAGGCCCGCAATGGCGGAAAGCCAGAATCCTACAGATTGAAATCAAACAGCAGAAACGCCAAGGAAGCAAGCTTTTCAACCTCGACGAATCTGCTAAAGCTCTTGTACTTTGAAATATCGTCACAAAGCCTTAAGCTACACGACCATCCCAATTGAAATTCAATAGGCAAAGAATGTACCCAATATTTTTCTCGGTTTCTAGCAAAGATATTGAGTTCGCCGAGGCGACTTGGCAGAAATTTCCAGATGATTGGGTGTACCTATATTCAAAGACCGGCCGACACGGCGTCCATATGTGGGATGAGATAGCCCTTACTGAACTGCCAAATGCTAAGGTCATGGTAATATTTTGGTCAAGAAATTTCCCAGAAAGTACTGGTTGTATTCGTGAAATCAAGCAAGCAGTGTCGCTTTATCGGCTGGGATCTCATATTCCATTGATACTCCGCCTTGATGACTATCCACTGTCATGGCGAGATGGCATTTGCGAGGACCAAAAGCCCGTTTTTGAGGCTTTGAAACCGCTCGCAGATTATCGGGCAAGCGACCCGGACGTATCGGTGGAAAAAGCAAAAGCTCTGATATCTCAAGTTGCAGAGCCTTTGCTGGAATCTGAACACCCTCGAATGCCACGCCACGATATGGTGAAAGCCCTACGTAAGGTGCTTGAGAAGGATCGATTTTCATTAGTTCCTACATGCTGGGTCTCCGGTTTCAACGGTGTTGGTAGAGAGGCGCTCGTGCGTAGCATGAACCGTGACCTGCTTCCGAATGGACTGGGGTTCGTTCTCGAAGTGAACGAGGCAATGCTTCCGCGCCAACTTTATCTACGGATCGAAAGCGAAGCATTCGGCGCCGACGTCGCACGGCTGAAGCATCTTAGCGAGGCCTCCGACGATAATGACCTTCAGCTCATTGCGGATGCGGTTGACCGAATTTCCGCAAATGGCAATTTCCTGATCTTGAGGCACACACGGCTTGTGCAGGAGTCTGTCGAGTTGCCAGAGTGGATCGATGATGTCGCTGCCAAATTACGGCCCGAAACCCGCTCAAAGTTGTTCATAATATCCCAATTGCCTCTTATGGGCCAACGCCTCGTCAAGTGCCGAGACTTTGTAGTTCCGTTCCGAGTATCAACTGTTGATGAAAACCAGATGGTCGAATTTTGTTATCAACTAATCGGCCATTTTGACAATAATCCACATCGTTGGCGGGAGGACGACGTACTGCGGATTGTACGTGCTGCGGGTGGAACGGTCGGGTTTTTGGTTTCTCTCGTTCGCTCGGCTTCGCGGATCGAGAGCTTTGATGACATTGAGGTTATGCTGGCGCAAGAAGACGAGCGTATGGCTGAGTCGATAACCGTCTATCTGGACTGGGCGTTCAGCCAATTGAAAGGGAATGCGGAAGAGCAGAAGACACTGATCTTCCTGAATGATGTATCACCTTGCCACATAGCCGATCTGGAAGCCATTGTACAGCCGGCGGAGTCCATGCTTCGGGTTTTGAGCCGCTTGATCGGCTTAGGTCTCGTCGAACGTGAAACTGATGATTTGTATCGTTTGACACCACTTCTTGCTCGTCGGTTAAGTACAACGCTCATCCGACCTGAACTCATAAAATGGGTCGAGGAAGCCCAGCGAAGCTTTGCCAGTACGCCGTTTGAAGCGATCTCATCGAATGAACGCGGCGAGCACGAGTACATTCGGCTGGAATCAAAGATTCAGGCAGGGCTCCTGTCTGGAAGCGTAGACCTTCCTGATATTGCGTATGGTTTTGTTTCCGCAGCACACTGGTTTCAGGCGGGCATCCGTCTATATCACGCGCGTAAATTCAAACCTGCATTTTCGCTTCTGAAAAAGGCGCATGAGAAGCGCGACCACTTCCGTGATGCATCGCGCATGGAAATTGACCGTTACTTCTGTCTAGCTGCTACTCGGATGAGAAAGTACCTGTTGGCGGAGAGTTGCATCCAGCGTCTGAGCTCTGACTATCGGAACAAGCCAATTGCAGCGTTCCTAAGGGCTGATCTGCTTGAATACAAGAGACAGTTTCCTGAAGCGATCCAGAAATACGAGGAAGCCCTCAGGCTAAATTCAGGGAAGGATCGTCGCCGAGAATTCATCTATCGTCCATTAATCCGATGCATTTTGAAAAGCAATAATCCCGATTTTGAGCGGGCGGCGCGAATTGCAAAAGATTATGTTGATCTCAAACGAACAGTATTCAGTTTGTTCTCTCTCGCTCGGGTTTATTTAGAGTGGAAGTATCTAGGGCCAAAGGCAAAACGAGAGGTCCCGACAAACATCGATGACTTATATCGCGATGCGCTTTGCAACCTCGAAGATCATACCGGCGCGGGGGCCGCACCATTTGAGCTCTATGCGGAGGAAGCGAAGTTTAGCGGTGATTTCGATTCCGCTCTGGATCATATGAATCAAGCGGTTAGAATGGCACCGGATCGGTTTCAATTACGCGACGCACGTTGGCGCCTGATGGTCGAAACCGGAAGAAACGATCTTTCTGCAATGGTCGTAGAAGAGCTGAACAACGCGCGAAATAACCAAGCGTACGATGCTATCTGGCCTTCCTATATTGGCTCCCTTGCCGAAACTTACGCGCGCGCTCTGCGTCAGAGTGGAAAGTCAGTGGCGCTCCTCAATGGTTTTGCGCCCGAAATGCAAGGGACAGGCGAACTGGGGAGTATAATTGCGCGCTCGCGAATGATTCGTTAGCTATTATAGTCACAAAAATTAAGTTAGAACGCATATGTCTTCTAAGGAACGATGACTGTAAAATATAAAATGGTTCTGTTTAATGAAGAGCACAGTTAGTGTTGAGTGTTTTTGTGCTATTTTGCTACCAGTGGGTTTCTGGTCTGAAAACGTTAGTTCGATAGATCCTATGGCGACTTAAAACCTCTTAAAAGCCCCCCTCACTCCTCCGCGCACACCCCCGCCACCGTCGCCCCTATCACCTCCACCGCATCCTTCGGCGACAGCATCACCATCAGCCCGCGTTTGCCGCCGTTGATGACGACTTCCTCGTGCGCCAGTGCCGCCTGTTCGATCACCGTCGGGCACCGTTTGCGCTGGCCGAAGGGGCTGATGCCGCCCTTGTGGTATCCGGTCAGCCGTTCCGCCTTGGCCGTGTCCATCATCGCGGCCGACTTGCCGCCCAGCGCCGCCGCAACCCGCTTCATCGACAGGCTGGCATCCGACGGGATGACCGCGCAGGCAGGCTTGCCGTCCACCTCGATCATCAGCGTCTTCAGAACGCGCTCGGGCGGAAGGCCGACGGCTTCGGCCGCGTGCAGGCCGATCTGGTGCTGACCGGCCACAAAATCGTATTCGTGCGTGCGGAAGGCGACCTTCGCCTTTTTCAGCATCTGGGTCGCGGGGGTGCCGGTGCTCAACGGTTCGTCTTCCTGTTCGTGGTGTCGTTCATGTCCCGGTTCATATCCCTGACGATCCACGCCATCACGACCTTGGCCGCGTAGGTCTGCTCTGCCGGCGTCAGCGCCCGGCCTTTCTCGATGCCGTGCCACTTGAGAAGGCAGCCCCGGCAGCAGGTGGCCGTGGCGTGCTGGGCGACGAACACCGGGTGTCCGCGCATCGGCGTCTGCCTGCCGTCGTTGGCGGGCTCGGCCGGGGCAAGGCGCGCCTCGACGAAATCGGCCGCGTGGCGCGCGATTGTCTCGCGGCCTCGGGCCTTCGCATAGGCACGGTCCTTCGCGTTCAATGTGAAGCGGGAGCGGAAGGCGGAGCGGGAAAGCCGGTCGAAGAGCGGGGAAAGATCGGAGGTCATCATGGGACTGGGGTCATGGTCGGTGGCTGGTCCGGTCACCGGAAATCGTCTTCTGTCTGTCTGTTTAGGCCAGCCGCCGGCTTCAGGCCAGAGCGAATGCCCCTTGCTCTCGCCCGCCGTTTGCCTAAACTCCCGCAAGACTCAACGGGGTGCCGTCCTGGTCCCGCATGCGTTTTCGTCCCGGTTGTGCGCCCGTGTTCCGGGTCCGCGTTGCGCGGGATGGGGATGCGTGGGGCGTCGGGCGCGTACAACCTGTCCGCTCACGGGCCGTATTTCCGGTCTGTACGGCGGAAAAAGGTGCTCAAGGACGGCTGAGAGGCATTCGCCAACCCGTAGAACCTGATCCGGATCATGCCGGCGGAGGGATTGAGGCCGTGGCCACGCGAAAACGCGGCGTGGGTCCGGCCGCGTGCTCCTCCACCCGCAAAGACAAGTCTTTGGAGTAACACGAGATGACAGACGCCGCTCTGCCCACGCTCGATGAGGCCGGTGTCCTGCGCGAAGCGGTGCGCAGCCAGGGCCCGCTCGTCCAGAACATCACCAACTACGTCGCCATGACGCTGTCGGCCAACGTGCTGCTGGCGGCCGGCGCCTCGCCCGCCATGGTACACGCGGAGGAGGAGGTGACCGATTTCGTGGCCATCGCCTCCGCCCTCGTCGTCAATATAGGCACGCTGTCGCCCTCCTGGGTCTCGGCCATGGTCATGGCGGCCGAGGCGGCGGGCAAGGCCGGCAAGCCCTGGGTGCTCGATCCGGTGGGCTGCGGCGCCACCCCCTATCGCACCGAGACGGCGCGCCGGCTGGCCGCCCTGAAACCCACCATCATCCGTGGCAACGCCTCCGAGATCATCGCGCTCGCCGGCGCATCGGGGGCCGCACCCAAGGGCGTGGACAGCGCGACATCGGCTGATGCCGCGGTCGGGCCCGCCCGGTTGCTGTCGCGGGAAACGGGAGCGGTCGTCGCCATCACCGGCGAGGTCGATTTTGTGGTCGATGCCACCCGCATTGCCGCCATCGAGGGGGGCGATGAACTGATGCCGGTTTCCACCGGCGTCGGCTGTGCGCTGAGCGGGCTGACCGCCGCCTATGCCGCGATCTCGCCAGATCCCTTCGCCGCCGCCGTTGCGGCTCTCGCGGTCTATGCCGCCGCCGGCAGCATCGCCGCGCGCGGGGCCGGCGGGCCGGGCGATATCCCGGCACGGCTGTGCAACGCGCTCTATCGGCTGGATGCCGAGGGCCTGCGCTCCAACGCCACGATCCGCCTCGCCTGAGTTTTTTCAAAGCGGGTTTCGCGGGGCCGGGCCGTCGCCCGGCTTCCTCCCGTCTCCGCGTTCCGGCCGAAAGGGTAACCGCCATGCCGCGTCCCGCCTTCGATCTTTCGCTCTATCTCGTCACCGACACCACCCAGTGCGGGGCGCGCGGGGTGGTGGAAACGGCGGCGGCGGCGGCGCGCGGCGGGGCGACGCTCGTTCAGCTTCGCGATCCCCATGCCAAGACGCGCGAACTGGTGGACCTCGCCCGCGCGCTGAAGGCGGCGCTCGACCCCTTTTGCGTGCCGCTCGTCATCAACGACCGCATCGACGTGGCGCTCGCATCGAACGCACCAGGCGTTCATATCGGGCAGAAGGACATGGCGCCCGGCGATGCCCGCGCCCTGCTGGGGCCGGACGTGTTCCTCGGCCTCTCCGTCGGCTCGCTGGAGGAACTGGCCGCCTCCGATCTCGGCCCCGTCGACTATGTCGGCATCGGCCCCTATCGCGGCACCGCCACCAAGCAGGATGCGGGCAACGCCATCGGCCTGTCCGGCTTCAAGACGGTGCGCGAGAAGATCGCCCTGCCGGCGGTCGCCATCGGCGGCATCAAGGCGGAACACGTGGGCGAGCTGATCGCGGCGGGCGCGGACGGGGTCGCGGTCGTTTCCGCCATCTGCATGGCGAACGATCCGCAGGCCGCGACGGAGGAACTCGCCGGGCGGCTCGATGAGGTCCGCGCCCGCGCGCGCGGCTGATCCCCGGTTCCTCAGTCGATGCCGTTGGCGCGTTGCAGCGCGCGCACATAGGCGATGATCGGCCGCACCTCTTCCTGTGTTATCTGCGTCTGGGCCGGCATGTCGCCATACGGCCAGTGGTGCGCCCGCACCCCGCGCATCGCCGCCATGTAGAACGACATGTCGCCATGGTGGGAGGGCTTGTAGATCGGGTTCAGGAACGGCGGCCCCTGGTCGGTGCCGGTGGCGTTCTCGCCATGGCAGGCGGCGCAGTTGTCGTTGAACAGCGTCTCGCCGGCACTCTGGTAGGCGGTGAGCCGGGGGATCACGGGATCGGTGATCGCATCCTGCGGTGCGCCCCTGTCGCCAAGGGCGCTCCACACCGCGACGCCGCCCAGCACGAGGCCCGCCCCGGCGATGATGATTGCACGCATGAATGGTCTTCCAGAATCGGACGGTCTTCAGGTCGTTTTTGCCTGAAGTCGTTTTCTCTTCCCGCTTCCAGTCACTGGAAGGTCAAGTGCCGTTATCCACGACATCGTGGAAGACGCGCCGGGAGAGGCCTGGAAGAAAGGGAGAAAGCAAGGCGCCCGCCGGGTGTGAACAGGGGCGGTGCCGGGCGTCAGATGGGGTCCGCGTCGATATCGGTCTGACGCAACTGAACGGGCCAGCACACGAATTTCTCCGCACCGATGGCGACGGGATAGGCGTTCAGGGGCGTGGCATCGGTCCGCCGGGGGCGGTCGCACAACATGAAGAGCGGAGCCGTGTGGGTATCGTATGCGGCATCGGCGGCATGCGCGGGCAGCGCCAGAATATGGCGCACGTCGTCGGCGCGGGTGTGCCCGGCCAGAATGGCGAACGCGCTCGCCAGCACCAGATTGGCGATCACCAGCATCATCACGCTCGACCGGCCGAATGCGGAAACACGCCGCCGCGCCGCTTCTCGCATGCCGGCCGGAGGTGCCTTTGAAGCCGGGCCGGCGGCATCGGCTTCAAGGGGGGCATCGGCCGCCTGGGCGGGGCTGTCTTGCGGCACGTCCTGCCTGACGGCGTCCTCGCCGGTCTTTGCGGCGCGTTTCTGCGCGCTTCGGCTTGCCGGGCGATCGCGCTCGGCCGCCTCAGCGCGCGCCGGCTGTGCCCGCTCTTCGCGCGGCGTCCGTCCACGTGTCGCCTTGCGGTCGCTGAATTCCGGCCTGTAGCCCACATCGGGCAGGAGGATGCGCCGGTCGTCATCCGCACCGGCCCCCGCATAATATTGCCGCAGTAGGTTTCGCAGCCGCGACGCGTTCACCCGCACGATCGGATTGGACCGGGGATTGAATTCGTCAGGTTGTCCGAACACGTCCTGCGCGATCCGGGCTTCCTTCAACCCGTCCTCATCGCCCGCCAGCCGGCGTTCCACCAGATATCCAAGCAGACGGCTGACTTTCGGTGAACGGGAAAAGGTTTCCGATGAAAGGATTCTGTCCAGGGTGGAGCGTATCGTGTCTTCGTCGAGTTCAGGTCCGGTTTCTCGACGTTCTGTCATCGCTTAATCGCTCCAGCCAACGGGGCCATCCTGGCACCGTGGTAGCGGCCGCTTCGCAACCGTCGGAATTCCGGCGGTTGCGGAACGCGATTGCATTGCGCAATACGAATACATCCACTTGGCCGTACAAATTGAGGTAATAGGATTGGAATGCCTTGTCAATCTTTCCAAGGCCTTCCCCGTCAGACCGAAAGTCGGATGCCGCAAATCCATGGCGCGACAATCGGTTCGGGCGTAAAGCCGACGATTGTGGACAGGCTGACGGGACGCGATGAAACCGTCAAGCGCCGCCGTGCTGCGGGGTGCATCAAAAGGCGGCATTTCCGGCGACAGAGACAAAAAAGAAGGCGCGGGTCCGCCGCACCTTCCTCTCGTCGAGCATATGCCTAGAGTGTGGATTGGTTCAGTTGACAACCACCTTGGTTCCCACGTCGACTCGGGCATAGAGGTCCTTCACATCCTCGTTACGCATGCGGATGCAGCCCGAGGAGACCGCGTGCCCGATGGTCCAGGGTTCGTTGGACCCGTGAATCCGGTAGAGCGTTGAACCGAGATAGAGGGCGCGGGCGCCCAGCGGGTTGCGCGGTCCGCCCGGCATGAAAGTCGGCAGACCCGGCTGGCGCTGGCGCATTTCCGCGGGCGGACGCCATTCCGGCCATTCCGCCTTGCGGGTCACCTTGTGTTCGCCCGCCCACGCGAAGCCCGGCCGGCCGACGCCCACGCCGTAGCGCCGCGCGGTGCCGTTCGCCTCGACAAGATAGAGATAGCGCGACGGCGTATCGATGATGATGGTTCCCGGTGCCTCCGGTCCGTCATAGTCGACGACGGTCGGCAGGAAGGCGGGATCGAACTCCCGTCGCGCGCGGCTTGCCTTCTGGCGCTGCCGCGCGGGCGGTGCATAGGCCCGGCGTGTCGAGGGTGGGTGCGCGCTCGAACGGCGCGGTGCCGCCGGCTGGTCCCAGCGTCGATAGGGATCTGCCTCGGGCTGCGCCCTGGAGGAGGAGAACAGTCCGCGATCACGCCAGATCGGCTGTCGGCTCGATGTCTGCGCGACCGCGCGAGACCGCTGGAAGCTGTTGTACCCCCAGCCGTCGGGTAGATCGGGGCTGGTCGCGATCGGCGGCGGCGGCACCCGGGAGCCCGCGCTTGCGGGAACGATAGCCGCGGCGATCAGGCCCGCCGTGGCCGCGATGTGAACGAGAAAACGGTTTGTCGACATTCCTCACTGCCCTTCGTCAGATGACAACAGCTCGCGTCCCGCGCCGTTACCGGCGACGTGTCTGCCCGCGCGGTGTTCCGGCGGATCAGTCTGGACGGCAGTCCCGATGTCCTTTGCGGATCATTTTCATCGAACTTGCCGAAAATGCCTCGGGAAATGGTGAATCCGCAGCAATGCGGAGTGCAAAATGAAAAAACTGGTTAGCGTCCGGTTCGCGAAACCGGTTAACGAAAGCTCTGTGGGGCCTCGACCTGAAATGCATCGCGCACGTTGATCCGCCGGAAGGCGGCTTCGGTGAACGAATAGAGCGCGAAGGCGAGCAGGCCCGCTCCCATGCCCCCTAGCAGCCAACCGCCCGCAGGCAGTTCGCGAATGAACTCAAGCGCCTCCTTCAGGCCGGGACTGCCCCCGTCCTTGCCTGCGTTGAGGCCGCGGTAGAACAGCAGCGCGGCGATGATGAAGAAGGTCACGCAGCGCGCGAGCAGCCCGGTGATTGCCACCGGATGAACGATGCTCATCACCTTTCCGCCAGCCATGAAGTGATCGTCATAACGCATGGAGATCGCCTTCCAGGCATGCGCGATGCCGACGCCGATGAAGACCGCCGCGACAAGGCTTGCCGCCCACTGGCTGCCGATGACGCCGGCAAGCCATTGCGCGGCACTTCCCTTGCGCTCTTCCTGTTCGACGACACCGTCGAGGACCGACCACGTGTAGACCGTCAGTGTGGCGTAGCCCGCGCCGCTGGCGAGCAGGCCGAGGCGGATGGCAATGCCTGCGGGCGTTAGTCCGTGGCCGTCGGGATCGAAAACCGCCTGGATCGCCCGCCAGCCCGCATAGCAGATGAAGCCCGCGATCAGCGCCATGGCCGCGAGCGCACCGAAGGGAGCGGACAGGATCGCCTCGAGCGCGCCGTTGGTGTCCTTGCTCTGTCCGTATCCCGTCGCCGCCAACAGCGCGAAACTGCCGATCACCGCATAGACGAGCCCGCGTGCGGCGTATCCCAGCCGGGCCAGATGACGCAGCATCAAGGGATCGGGCGTGCGCATCAGCCCGGCTCGTCCGGGCGGGGGGAGCCGGCATGCGGCCACCGCCCCTCGCGCCGCCGCCGCACCAGGCGCAGGCCCGTCAGCACGATGAACGACAGCGCCGCCCACGCCGTGCCCAGCGCCCAGCCGGCCGCCACGTCGCTTGGCCAGTGAACGCCCAGATAGATCCGGCTGAGCCCGATGATGACGGCGAGCGAAAGCGCGCAGGCCATGAGATAGACCCTGAGGCGCCGGCGCGTGACGACCCGCGCGATGAGCGCGGCAAGTGTCAGATAGGTGAGGGTGGAAATGGTTGCGTGGCCGGAGGGAAAGCTCGCTGTGTGGATGACGTCGAGATGCTTGACGATGTCGGGTCTGGGGCGCTCGTAGAGCATCTTCAGCCCGGTCGAAAGCGCCGCCCCGCTGGCGATCGACAGCACCACGAAGGCGGAGGTTCCCGGCATCCGGGCCGCCAGCAGCCCGCCGGACACCATCACGGTCAGCAGGATGATGACCGGAAATCCGCCGAGCGCGGTGATTTCCACAGCCGTCTCTTCCAGCCAGGGCGGGCCGAGAAGCTGCTGCGGGTTGCCGGGTTCCCTTAAAGACAGGAACAGCACGTGATCGATGTGGTCGAGCTCGCCCTCGCTCATCTCGTCGGCGATGTTCAGGAACACCCAGCCGGAGAAAGCCAGAACCGCGACCAGCACGACCGCCAGAAGAGATTGCCGGTCCTGCCGGATGGTCTTGGCGAAATCGCTGAGGCGCTGCATGGGCGGTGGTCATGTCCCGTGTCGTGGTCGTGCCGGTTCGTCAACAAACGTGCCGCGCGCGAGAAAGTTCACCGGCTACCGTATCCGGCGTCGCGCGTCGTGGATCACCATCGGCAGAAGCGGTTCCACCTTTCGCGCGTTCATGCCAGGCTTGATGCGCGGATCGTAGAGCATGTTCATGATCATCCGGTCGAACGGCGTGAAGGTGTCGTGATCGGACTTGTCGTTGAAGACCGAATGAACGAGCCGGTCGTCGTCGTTCATCGGTCCGAGACCTTGCAGCGTCTCTTCCACCAGACAGCGCCTGAACAGGTGTTCGCCCTCGTCCGACACGATGACGGCGGTGGAATTCGTGATGCCGTCGCTACCCGATTCAACCCGCACGAGGCAGCGTCCCGGTGCGTCGGCCCTTGCGCTGCGATAGACATGTTCGCGCACCGTCTGCGCGTATTGAGCACGGTCGACGATGTAGACCTGAAAGTTCGAGCTCTTCGCGTCGGCGGCGAAACGGACATTCAGGCCACGCACGTTTTCCGGCAAGCTGGCGATGAAGCGGCGCGCATCGCGCGTGCGGTCGCGCCGGCCGAGATTGATCACGAAAAAGCGCACCGGTTCTTCGTATTTCTTGACCTGATACGGTTTCCACGACCAGGAGCGGTACTCGAGGCCGAACACGGTCCACAGAAAACCGTTCGTCAGTTCGCGATCGGTGAAACGGCTCGTGGAGGAGGCAGCGGCGGCCGGGGTCGCGAGTGCGGGGGCGGCCAGCGCGAGCCAGAGCGCCGCCGGCAGCGCGGCGTGCAAGACGCGCATTGCCGGGGGGCGTCCGCCGGCGCGCCTGCGCCCGTTTTCCCGTTGCTTTGCGGAGCGCTTCGAAGTCCCGCACAGATGAGCCCAGATGGTTCGAATAGGCACTGACGCATCCCTTGTATGAATTACCGACCCGCTGTTCGCCGAGGCGCCAGCCTCACCCCGCAAGGGGCGGCAAGGCTGTGGATTTTATCTCTTTTTCGTTTCGCTTTGGACAAGTTGAGGAACAATTCCTTAATCGCCAACCGGTAAGTTGCCGACAATTGTGACGTTAAACCAGCCCGGATCGATTTATGAGTAGAGTGAGAAAGCCGTTCCGCGTCGAGACCACCTTCAAGAGCAACGACGTGAGCAGTGGTGTGCGCGACGACTTCATGGCGAAAGAGCGTCACAAGGAGTTGCTCGACCAACTGGCTTCGCTACGCGTGCTGATCCAGCCGACGCAGCAGGTCAGCGAAACCGTTGTGGAAGAGTACAAGCGTGAACACGCCGCCGCGCTGAAGCTCAAGCACGAGCTTGACGAAATGTACGAAGCCATCAACCGCACCAAGCACGAGATCGCGACGCTGCATCATTCCGGCTTCGAGGGTGAGGAGATGAAGCGCGTCACCAACGAGCTCGACGCGGTGGTGCTCGGTACGGAAGGGGCGACGGAACAGATCCTGTCGGCGGCCGAGTTCATCGACGAGACGGCTTCCACGCTGGCGCGTCATCTGACCGGCGACGACGAAACCCACGCCCAGGAGATTCAGGAGCGGGTTCTCGCGATCTTCGAGGCCTGCAACTTCCAGGATCTGACCGGCCAGCGCATCACCAAGGTGGTGCGCACGCTCTCCTTCATCGAAGAGCGCATTATCCGGATGATGGAGATCTGGGGCGGAGTGGACACCTTCAAGAATATCGAGGTTGAGGAGCGCGAAGTCCGTGAGGGCGATGCCACGCTCCTCAACGGCCCGGCGCTCGACATCGACAACGACGTCGCCTCCCAGGACGATATCGACGCGCTTTTCTCGTAACGGGCGCGTCGCGCCGGCGGCGGTGTGGCATGGGTGCGTCGTGGGGGCGGGATGACTGCCCCTTGACGCCGGCGGCATCAGCGATCATCCGGAGCCTGGATACGTCCTCTGTTTCTTCGTCGTTACCGGCTCCGACCGGCAATCCGTCCCGTGTTTCATCCGCGCGGCACGAGGGCGTGAGCATGGCGCCGTCCACGCGGCAACTTATCCCCGCCCGTGCCCGTGTGCGCTCGGCCGTATCCTGACTTGTCCCCGTCTGCGGGTGCCCGGCGCCGCCTCTTTTCGCATTTTCGAGAAATACGAGGCGGATTCGATGAAATTCGAACGATCTTCGATGAATCGATTAACACGTCTCAAAACGTGCGGTCCGCGCTCGCGCGAGCCGCGGCAGACCTGCCGGAAGTCGGTCGGTTTCCGCGCATATCCGCCATTTTTGGGCTCCTTTCCTCTCTTCCTCTGGCCAGTGCGCTGCGAAACTGCTAGGAACAAAACAGAAACATTTTCATGCGTACGGGGATAACGCGATGACCGAGCCGCGCGGGGATAACGGAACGCTTGCCGAAGGGCTGATGGAAGGCACGGACGGGCGCCGCCGTTGCTGGTGGCACGACGGTCTGCCCGACTATCAGGCCTATCACGATGCTGAATGGGGGCGACCCGTCGCCGATGATCGCCGGCTTTTCGAAAAGATCTGCCTGGAGGGGTTTCAGGCCGGCCTGTCGTGGCTGACGATCCTGCGCAAGCGCGAAAATTTCCGCAAGGGTTTCAATAACTTCGAGTTCGCAGAGGTAGCCCGTTTCACCGACGATGACGTGGAGCGGCTGGTCAGGGACGCCGGTATCATCCGCCATCGCGGCAAGATCGTCTCCACCATCAACAATGCCGCCCGCGCCCTTGAAATGGTGGAGGAATTCGGTTCGCTCGCCGCCTATTTCTGGTCGTTCGAGCCCGACGCCGCGATGCGCCCCGAGCGTGTGACCAAGGCCGCGCTCGTCGCCAATCCGACCACGCCGGTTTCCGTAAGGCTTTCAAAGGACTTGAAGAAACGCGGTTGGAGCTTCGTCGGCCCGACCACCGTCTATGCCTTCATGCAGGCCATGGGGCTGGTCAACGACCATCTGGAGGGCTGCTGTTGCCGCGAAGAGGTGGAGGCCGCGCGCGCCGCCTTCACGCGGCCGGCGTGATACGGCGGGGATATCCTGCGTGACGGCGAAAACGGCGGTTTCGCAGCGCTTCGGGGATAAATGATTGTCAAATCACTTAACCTGAGGTTTTACTGGGGACACGCGCGCACCGCCTTGGGAGGGCGGCTGTCGCGACAGGGCCGGAAAACGGCTCGGGTATCCTTGGGAGGAGAAATCGATGACCTTTGCACGCCTGGCGCTTGCCGGCGCCACCGCGCTTGCGCTCTCGCTGCCGCTCGTCGCCACGAGCGCATTTGCGCAGAAAACCACGCTGCGCGTTACCCTGCAGCTTCCGCTCAAGGCCCATCTCGGCCAGAACCTGCTGGTGTTCAAGGACGAGGTGGAGAAGATCTCCGGCGGGGATATCGCCGTCGAGATCTACGATTCTGCCCAGCTCTACAAGGACAACGAGGTTCCCCAGGCCGTCGGCTCGGGCGCCATCGAAATGGGCGTGGCCTCGCTCACCCGCTATGTCGGCGACGTGCCGGCCGTGGATATCTTCTACACGCCCTTCACCTTCAATTCCGAGGAGTTGGTGCATAAAGCCACCGCCCCGGGAAGCCCCGTGCGCCAACCGCTCGACGACGCGATTCTCAAGACCGGCTCGCGCGTCCTGTGGTGGCAGGCCTATGGCGGCTGCGTGCTGCTGTCGAAGGGCGCGCCGATCGCGACCCCGGCCGACCTGAAGGACAAGAAGGTCCGCGTCTTCGGCAAGACGCTGGGGCGCTGGATCAAGGCTGCCGGTGGTGCGCCGACGCTGATTTCCGGTTCGGAACAATATCTTGCCTACCAGCGCGGCACGGTCGATATCGGCATGACCGGCATCTCCGGCGTCAAGTCGCGCCGGCTCTGGGAGGTGATGGACACCATCACCGCGACCAACAATGCCGATATCGAATTCATCGTGGTGATCAACGAGAAGTTCTGGCAGGGACTGCCCGAACAGCACCGCGAATGGATCCGCCAGGCGGCGCTCTTTGCCGAAAAGGACGTGCGCGATGCCATGTCCGAAATCGAGCGGGCAGCCTTCGCCGAGGCGACCAGGAACGGCATGACCGTCTACAATCCGACGCCGGAAGACCTGGAGGCCTGGAAGGCCGCCGCGCAGCCGGTGTTCGATGACTATCTCGCCGGCTCCGGCGATCTCGGCAAGCAGGTCTACGACGCCGCGCTGGCGCTGCACCAGTAAACCGGCCGACGGCCTCCGGCCGGGGACTGGATCGCTTCCCGGTGCGGGTGCCCATCCTTCGAGACGCCGTCTGCAACGGCTCCTCAGTATGACGTTATCGTGCTGTTCTCTCAAAGAAAATATCACTTGCACGACGTCATTCCGAGGAGGCCCGCAAGGTCCGTCTCGAAGGCTGGGCCCCGCTCCCAAGCCCGCTCCCGCTCCTCATGAAAAGCCCGCCGTCTGCCGCGTTCCCGCTCCACTCTTGGCGACTGTCAGGATCCCCATGCTTTCCATGATCGACCGACTTTCGGCAGGCCTAGGCCGGGTGGCGGCACTGGCCTATTTCGCGACCGGCCTGATGCTCGCCTACGAAGTCTTCATGCGCTACGTCTTCATCGCGCCCACCATCTGGGCGGCGGAGCTGTCGCAGCTCTGCCTGGTGTGGGGAACCTGGCTCGCTGCGGCGTGGCTGCTGCACCGGCGCCAGCACATCCGCATCACCCTTCTGACCGACCACCTGCCGCCGCCCTTGCGCCGGCTTCAGGAAGTCGTCGTCCTGCTGCTCATCGCAGCCTTCGCCGCCGCCGTCGTGTGGTATGGCGCGCCGCTTGCCTATGACAGCTGGTCGCGCGGGCGCACCACCGGCTCGATGCTCGACATCCCGATCGTCTGGTCGGAATTGGCGGTGCCGTTCGGCTGCGCGCTGCTGGGCCTTCAGGCGCTGGCCGAAGCGCTGCGCACCGCGCTTCACGGGCCTTCCGTTCCTGGCCACGCGGGGCCTGAGGCGGAGGGCATCCAGTGACCACGGTTCTCATCCTCGTCTGCCTCTTCACGCTGCTATTGGCCGGCGTTCCCGTCGCCTTCGCGCTTGGCGGGCTCGGCCTGCTGCTGCTGATCGCCGGCGGTTTCTCGCCGCTGATGGTGCCACAGGGGCTGCTTTCGTCGGTCGACAGTTTCGTGCTGATCGCCGTGCCGCTGTTCATCCTGATGTCGAACGTGCTGCTGAAGGGCGGGGTCGGGCGCGATCTCTTTGCCGCCGTGCAGGCCTGGGTCGGCCATTGGCCGGGCGGGCTCGCGGTCGCGACAATCGTCTCGTGCGGGATCTTCGCCGCCATCTCCGGTTCCTCGGTCGCAACAGCCGCCACCATCGGCACGGTCGCAATCCCGGAAATGACCGCGCGCGGCTATCCGCGCAAGTTCGTGTTGGGCCTGCTGGCGGCCGGCGGCACGCTCGGCATCCTCATACCGCCCTCGATCCCGATGATCGTCTACGGTGTGATAACGGAAGAGTCAGTCATCAACCTGTTCCTGGCCGGTGTCGGTCCGGGCCTTCTGTTGATGGGCCTCTTCATCGCCTTCGCCATGCTCTATGCGCGCTTTTCCGCCGATTACCGGCCGAGCCCGAAGGCCGACTGGCCGACGCGCGGCTGGACAGCGCTGCGCGCGCTGCCCACGGCATTTCTCGCCTTCTACATCATCTCCGGCATCTACGACGGTTCCTTCACCCCGACCGAGGCGTCCGCCATCGGGCTTATCGGCGCGCTCATCGTCACCGCGATCGTGCTGCGCACGCTGACCTGGAAGAAACTGTGGGAAGCGATCGTGGAGGCGATGACCACATCGGTTGCCATCCTGCTGATCGTCGCCGGCGCCAAGGTCTTCGGCAAGGCGATCACGCTCTACCGGATCCCGCAGGAGATCTCAATGACGATTGCTTCCTCGGTGGATTCGCAAGGTGTCTTCGTGCTGCTTGTCGCCGGCGTGTTGCTGCTGATGGGCCTCGTCATGGAGACGCTTTCCATGATGCTGATCATGGTGCCGGTGCTGGCGGGCTCGCTCGCCGTTCTCGGCATCGACCCGATCTGGTTCGGCGTGTTCTTCGTGATCATGGTGGAATGCGCGCTGATCACCCCGCCCGTGGGCCTGAATCTTTATGTCATCCAGGCGGTCGGCAAGGCGGGCCTCGGCGAAATCTCGCTCGGCGTCCTGCCGTTCCTGGCATTGATGCTGGTGAGCGTGCTGGCCATCTTCCTCTGGCCCGACATCGCCTTGTGGATCCCGTTCAAGATGTAGGCGCCGTGCGTGTCCCGGTGCCATCAACTGCCATCCGTCCGAAAGGTCATTCGTACATGCAAGTTTCTCCCGCCCAGCGCCTGCGTACCCTGCTGGCCGAACCGAAGATCCGTGTCATGCCGTGCTGTTTCGACGGGTTGTCGGCGAGATTGATCGGTGAGGCCGGTTTCGATCTCACCTTCATGTCCGGCTTCGCCGTCGCCGCCGCGCGCATCGGCGCGCCCGACACCGGCCTCATCTCCTATGGCGAGATGGTCGATAGCGCCCGCAACATCGCCGCCGCCACCTCCGTTCCGGTGATCGGCGACGGCGATACCGGCTACGGCAACGCGCTCAACGTCAAGCGCACGGTCAAGGGGTACGCGCAAGCCGGGCTCGCGGCGGTAATGATCGAGGATCAGGTCGCGCCCAAGCGCTGCGGCCATACCAAGGGCAAGCTGGTGGTGGATCGTGCGCAGGCTGTAGAGCGCATCCGCGCCGCTGCCGACGCGCGCGAGGAAGGCGCCGATATCCTGATCATGGCGCGCACCGACGCCCGCCATGGGCACGGTCTCGACGAGGCGCTGGAACGGGCCGCCGCGTTCAAGGCGGCAGGTGCGGACATCCTGTTCGTTGAGGCGCCGAAATCGCGCGAGGAGATGGAGCGGATCTGCCGCGAGGTGCCGGGCTGGCACATGGCCAACATCGTGGAAGGCGGCGAGACACCGGCCCTGCCGCCGGCGGAACTGGAAGCGATCGGCTACCGCATCGTCGCCTATCCGCTGACGCTGCTTTCCGCCGCGACCCGCGCGATGAGCGAGGCGCTGACGGCGATGAAGGCCGGCCGCCATCCGGATGACATGCTGCTGCCGTTTGCCGACTTGCGGCGGCACGTCGGCTTCGATGCCTATTACGAGGAAGAGCAGAGGTATGCCGACCGGCGGGAGTGAGCGGAGCGGGCACCACATTCTCGTCAATGCCGGCTCCGAGGACTGCTGTCCAGTTTGGATTTCAGGTCCGATATTCAGTCTCACCAGCGTCATCCCGGACGCGATGCAACGTGAAACGTTGCCGCGCAGAACCGGGACCTTGAGTGGCAGACACCGAGGATAGGTCCCGGTTCTGCGAAGCGGCGCTTCGCGCCGCATCGCGTCCGGGATGACGCTGGAAGGGTTTTCAAGAACAGCACAAAACAGGGTGATCCCGACCGGTGACCGACACGGACAATGCCGCATCTCGGATCGGAGCCGGCACTGACGAGGTGGTGAGGACCTCGTTCTGGAGTGGAATTGATGGGCCGAAGGCACAGAACCATCCGTACCCCGCCGCAATCATTTTCCGCAAGCCGTCCCTACATCCTCTCCCGCCACCGCACTGTCGCAGCGCACACCAGCCCGAAGATCAGGTGGCCGACGAGCGAGGCCCAGGTGAGTGGAATGAAGCCCAGGAACGGCGGCTGGCCGGCGAAGAAATGCGCCATGATGTAGAGCGCGAAGACCCAAAGCCCGACGCCGAAACCGAGGCCGACGATCCACCACGGCAGGAACGGCGTCGCCACGCGTGCGAGCGGTCGTGCGATGAACATATATCCCAGCGGATAGAACACGACGCCCACGACGAGATGGATCAGCTCCGCCGCAAACCGGCTGGAAAGGCCGAACACGCCCTGAACCAGCGCCGCCGGCTCCAGCGGGCCGCCCACCCAGAACGGCGTGAGGAAGCGTGCCCAGATCTCCCACGCGATATCCGCGGCGATGCCGGCGATGATCGCGGTTATCAGCGTGGAAACGACAAGCGGTGGAAACAGGGCGCGCGCGCCCGCGTGGGCCTGAGCGGCGGTCATGGTGTTCTCCTGCCTTGTCAAAAGCGCCACAAGGTCTTTGCGTCGGATTGCGTGGCCTTTACCCCGGGGGGCGCGAATGCCTGAACGGCGGCAAATCGCCCGATATCGACGTTTCGGACTTGTCCCTGTCGTCCGACATGTTCAATCTGACCGGAAATTCCCTTGGGTCAAATAACAAGGTGATGAAGGCCGCGTGAGAGGTCATTTGTGTGTCGCACCGTGGCGCGACCATTTATGAAGCGGTCGTATCGGAGTTTTGGAATAGGATGGCCGCCGGGTGGAAGCCGCGAACGGTGGCAGGTGCAACGGCGCGTGTCGTTGCGAGCGTCAAGGTGGGCTGGGTCATGACGCGAGGCGAGCTCCGTTTCACGCGCATCCGGCTGTATCCACCGGGAGTATCATGATCGAGACCGTTTCCCCGAAAGCTGACGACTGGCATGCGCTCTCAAGCGCCGAAGCGGCAAGACGGCTTGAAACCTCGTCCACCGCGGGGCTTTCCGACGAGGAGGCGTCGAGACGGCTGGAGCAGGCCGGCCCCAACAGGTTGGCCGAGGTCGGCCGCGCCTCCAACTGGGTGTTGCTGGCGCGCCAGTTCAAGTCCGCACTGATCGCCGTGCTGGTCGCCGCCGCCGTGTTGTCGGCCGTGGTTGGCGAGACGACGGACATGGTGGTGATCCTCGCCATCGTCGTCATCAACGGCGCGCTGGGCTTCCTGCAGGAGGCGCGCGCGGAGCGTGCGCTGGAAGCGCTGACGCGCATGCTGGCGCCCAAGGCCCACGTGATGCGCGCGGGGCGTGCGCTGCGGATTTCAGCGGAAGAACTGGTGCCGGGCGATCTGGTGTTGCTGGGCGCGGGCGATACGGTGCCCGCCGACTTGCGGCTCGTTTCTTCGGTCGATCTGTCGGTCGATGAATCCGCGCTCACCGGCGAATCCGCCGCTGTTGCCAAGGGTACGGAGGCCGTGCCGGCTGAAACGATCCTCGCCGAGCGCAATTGCGGCGCCTTCATGGGAACGGTGGTGACAAACGGCCATGCGACCGGGTTGGTCGTCGCCACCGGCATGCGGACCGAATTCGGCCGCATCGCCGCGCTTGCGCAATCGATCGACCGCGAGGAGACGCCGCTTCAGCGTGAACTGGGCACGTTGGGCCGCACGCTTGGCGCACTGGCGCTGGCCATCGCCGCGCTCGTCGCCGTCATGGGCCTGCTGCGCGGCTATCCGTTTGAGGAAATGCTGCTGTTCGGCGTGTCGCTGGCGGTGGCCGCAGTACCGGAAGGCCTGCCGGCCGTCGTGACTGTGACGCTGGCCATCGGCGTGGCCGCCATGGCGCGCAAACGCGCCCTGATGCGCCGGCTCGTGGCGGCGGAAACACTGGGGGCGGCAAATGTCATCTGCACCGACAAGACCGGTACGCTGACGCGCAACGAGATGACGATCACGCGCATCGAGTTGCCGGGGCTTTCGGTGGAGGTGGAGGGTTCGGGCTACCTGCCGAAAGGCCGGTTCCTCAAGAATGGCTCGCCGTTCGACCCGGCCGACGAGCCGCGTCTGATCGCGCTTCTGGAAACGGGGCTGTGGTGCAACGCCACCCAGATGATCGAGGGTGAAAACGGCCCGCGCCCGCTGGGCGAGGCGACGGAGGCGGCCTTTCTGGTGGCCGGCGGCAAGGCGGGGCTCGCTGTCGATCGGTCGCGCATCTGCGGCGAGGTTTCCTTCACCTCGGCCCGAAAACGCATGAGCGTGCTGGTGCGCGAGGCGGACGGGTCCGTCACTCTCCATGTGAAGGGCGCGCCGGAAATCGTGCTGGGGCTTTGTTCGAGCACTCTGGAGGCGGGTGGAGCGCGTCCCATCGGCGATGACGATCACGTGGCGATAACGGCGCGGTTCACGGCGCTTGCCGAAGGCGGCATGCGGGTTCTCGCGGTGGCGCGGCGCACGCTGGAGCATGGCGTGCCGGCAAAGCTGGATGAAAGCGTGGAGACGGATCTGACGCTTCTGGGTCTCGTCGGCATCATCGATCCGCCGCGCGCCGAGGTGCGTGACGCGATGCGGCTTGCGTCGGAGGCTCGAATTTCGGTGGTGATGATCACCGGCGACGCCGCACCGACGGCGGCCGCGATCGCGCGATCCATCGGGCTTGCGGCCGAGCGCACGGTGACCGGCAGCGAGATCGACACGATGGACGACGCCGCGCTGGCGGACGCACTGGCGCAAGGCGCGGTATTCGCCCGCGCAAAGCCGACCGACAAGATCCGTATCGTCGAGGCGTTGCAGCGCTCCGGTCATGTGGCGGCGATGACGGGCGACGGGGTCAACGATGCGCCGGCGCTCAGACAGGCCGATGTCGGCATCGCGATGGGTATTCGCGGGACGGACGTTGCGCGCGGCGCCTCCGACATGGTGCTGACCGACGACAATTTCGCCTCCATCATCGGCGCGGTGGAGGAGGGGCGGCGGCAATACGACAACATCCGCAAGTTCGTCGGCTACCTGCTGTCGTCGAACGCGGGCGAGGTGATCGGTATCTTCCTTGCGGTGCTGTTCGGCTGGCCGCTGTTGCTGCTGCCGATCCACATCATCTGGATGAACCTCGTCACCGACGGGCCGACCGCGCTGGCACTGGGAGCGGAGCCGGCGGAAGAGGCGGTGATGCGGCGCCCGCCCAGAAAGCCAGGCAGCCGGCTGCTGGGGCGCGGTGACTGGTTCCGGGTGACGATCCTCGGCGGCTACATCGCGCTGATGGCGATGGCGCTGTTCCGGGAGGCACTTGCCACCGGCGCCAGCGAGCTCCACGCCCAGACGCTCGCCTTTACCGCCTTCGTGGTGCTGGAAAAGGCCAACGCCTTCAACTTCCGCCATCTCGATGACGGTCCGTTTTCGGGCCTGAAGCGCAACCCGTGGCTGCTGGTGGCAATCGCGCTGGCCTTGTCGCTGCAGGTCGCGGTGGTTCACGTGCCGCTCTTCAACGACTGGTTCTCCACCGTGCCCCTGACGCTTCTCGACTGGAGCCTGATCGCGCTGGCGGCGATCCCGATGGTCGCGCTGGGATACCTGACGCGGCCGCTGGCCCGGCGCTAGGCGAGGGGCGTGCGGGGGCGAATGTCAGCGCATTTTTTGAAGGGTGCCCCTCGCAAAAACCGCGGCGAAGGCAGCAGCCCTTGCCCTATTCCGCCACTTCCGGTGCCATCCCGAGCCAGCCTGTCGCCTCTTCGTAGAGTGCGCCGAAAGCCAGGAGCTCGCGGTCGGAACGCGGGCGGCCGATGAGCTGGAAGCCCATGGGGAGGCCCTCGCGCCCGAAGCCTGCGGGAAGCGCCAGAACGGGCAGGCCGAGAAGGCCGGCAGGCACCACCACCTCCATCCAGCGGTGATAGGTGTCCATCGCCTGGCCGGCGATCTCCTTCGGCCAGGTCCATTCGGCCGGGAAGGGGAAGACCTGCGCGCTCGGCAGCACGAGATAATCGTACGTCTCGAACAGCCGCATCGCGGCCCGGTGCCAGGCGCTGCGCTCGGCAGACGCCGCGAAGAAATCGGTCGCCGACAGCTTCAGCCCGTTCTCGATCTCCCAGATCGCCTCCGGCTTCAGCAGGTCGCGCTTCTTCGGATCGTCGTAGAGCGCCTTGAGATTGGAGGCGACGACCGCGTGGCGCTGCGTGGTCCAGGCGTGCCAGACGCGCTCCATGGCAAAACCCGGCGCGGCATCCTCCACGACGCATCCCATGTCGTCAAAGACCGTGAGCGCATCGCGGCAGATATCGAGAATATCCGCCTCAAACGGCAGATAGCCGCCGAGATCGCCCATCCAGCCGATGCGGATGCCGGTGGGATCGGCCGGCGCGATCTCGGCGAATTGCGAGCCGTCGCCGGGAAGCGACTGCGGGCAGCGCGGATCGTAGCCGGCCTGCGTCGCCAGAAGAGCGGCGATATCGGCGATAGAACGGCCCATCGGACCTTCTGTGGAAAGGCCGGGCGTGAAGACGTTGGGGGCAGGGCCCGCCGGCACGACGCCGAAACTCGGACGCAGCGAAACGATGTTGTTGAAGGCGGCCGGGTTGCGCAGCGAGCCCATCATGTCGGACCCGTCGGCAACGCTGACGAGCCGCATGGCGAGCGCCGCGCCCGCCCCGCCCGACGAGCCGCCGGCCGTCCGGCTGGTGTCCCACGGATTGCGCGTCACGCCGAAGACCGGGTTGTAGCTGTGCGAGCCGAGACCGAATTCGGGTGTGTTGGTCTTGCCGATGATGATCGCGCCGGCCGCGCGCACGCGCGCCACATGGATCGCGTCTTCGAGCGGCACGAAATCGCGGAAGATCGGCGAGCCCTGCGTGGTCGTGAGGCCCTTTGTGGCGGCGAGGTCCTTCACCGCCTGCGGGATGCCGTGCAGCCAGCCGCGCGAGCGCCCGGCTGCGAGTTCCTCGTCGCATGTCCGCGCTTCCGCCATCAGCGCATCGCCGTCGCGCAGGCTGACGATGGCGTTGATCGCCGGATTGAGCCGCGCGATGCGCGACAGCGTCGCCTCCATCACCTCGGCGCAGGAAATCTCCCGGGAATGAATGAGGGCGGAAAGGTCCCGTGCGCCGAGCGCGGCGATGTCCATTGACGACTATCCTTCGATGCGGGCGGCAAGCGGGTCAAAGAGCGGGTTCGTGGTCTCGAACACGTAATCGAGCGTGGAGACGCTGACCGAGGCGGCGCCCGAATCGCGCAGGTAGCCCGCACATGCGGCGATTTCCGCGACCGGGCAATGCAGCACCAGCGGCTGGCCGTCCGCCGTGCCGAAGGGCGCGGTTGCGCCGTAGCTGTCGGCGGCCACGCCCGCAACCTCTTCCGGATCGGCGACGAGCGCGCGGATTTCCTTGATCGAGCGCGCCTTTTCCTCAGCCGCGACGCGGTCGAGAATGGCACGGGCGGCGGCAAGCGCCTCGCCCGACCAGTGCGCCGTCATGGAGGCGACGAGGTGCGCGGTGCTCTTCAGGATGACGCCGTCATCGAGGATCTTCAGGTCGTTGGCGGCAAGCGTTGATCCGGTGGTGGTGATATCGACGATGAACTCCGCCGCGCCCGCAGCCGGCGCGCCCTCGGTGGCGCCGGCAGATTCCACGATGCGGTAATCGACGATGCCGTGGGCTGCGAAGAAGCTGCGCGTCAGGTTCACGTACTTGGTCGCGATGCGCAGCCGGCGGCCATGCCGGCCCCGGAAATCGGAGGCGACGTCGGAGAGATCCGCCATGGTGGCCACGTCGATCCAGGCCTTGGGCACGGCGACGACCACATCGGCCGCACCAAAGCCGAGCGAGGCGACGAGATGGGTGAGCTCCGCCGGCCGGTCGATGCTCTCGTGCACCAGGTCTAGCCCGGTGATGCCCATGTGAACGGTGCCGGCCGCGATCTCGCGCGCGATTTCGGACGCCGACAGGAACGCGATCTCGACATCGTCCAGCCCCTTGATGCGGCCGCGATAATTGCGGTCGCCGCCCGGGCGCTGGATGGTGAGGCCGGCACGCGCGAAGAAGGCGTGGGTGTTTTCCTGAAGCCGGCCCTTGGAGGGAATGGCGATGATGAGAGTGTCGCTCATTGGCCGGCTCCTTTTGAAGCGCCTTCAGGATCGGCGATGCGTTCAAGCCAGATGGAAAAGCCGACGGCGGGAACGTCCTCGCCCGCGCCCAGCAGCGCCAGCAGCTTGTCGTAGCGCCCGCCGCCGGCGATGGGCGGGCGGCCGCGAACGCCCGGCGTTTCGTGCAGCTCGAACACGAAGCCGGTGTAGTAGTCGAGGCGACGGCCGAAATCGGCGGCAAAGGTAATGGCGTCCGCCGGCAGGCCGCGTTCGGAAATCAGCCGCGCGCGCTCGCGGAAATCGGCGATCGGCTGGGAAAGGTCGAGCCCCGCCTCGTGCGCGAAGAGCGTCAGCGCATCGCCGGCCTCGTCGGGGTTGCCGGAAATGTCGAGAAAGCGGGTCAGCGTCGCCGCCGTTTCCGGGCCGATACCGGCACCAGAGGCGAGCGCCGCCTGTTCCAGAAAGCGTTCTGCGATCTCGCCCGCCGTGCGCCCGCCGACCGCCTCGATGCCAGCGATGGAGAGAAGATCCTCCACCACCGCATGTGCGGCTTCGGGGTCGGCGCCTTCAAGGGCTGCGAGAAAGCCGATGCGCGCATCCTTTTCCGCGCCCTGGCTGCCGGCCATGCGGGCGATCGCCTGATCGAGCCGGGCGCGCTCGCCGAAGAGATCGCGTAAGCGGCGGCGCCAGGCGGTGGGCAGGCCGAGGGCTTCGACGACGCCGGTGAACAGCGCCTCGTCGCCGATGCGGATGGCGGGTGCCTTGCCGCCGAGCTTCTCCACCGCCTCCACCGCCAGCGCCAGCATGTCGGCATCCGCCGCCAGCCGGTCGGTGCGGCCGATGTTCTCCGCGCCCACTTGCGGGATTTCGCCAAGCTCGCCCGCACGCTGGCGGAAGACGAGGCCGGAATAGCAATAGGCCCCGGCCCGCGCCGCCGCGCCGCCTGAAAGGTGGGTGCGCGCCACGGGAATGGTGAAATCGGGACGAAGGCAGAGATCGAGCCCGTCCTGCCCGGAGGTCAGAAAAAGCCGGCGGCGGATGTCCTCGCCGGCGAGGTCGAGGAAGACGTCCGCCGGCTGCAGGATCGGCGGAGCGATATGGTGATAGCCGCCGGCCTGAAACAGCGGTGCCAGGGCGTCGAAGCGGTTATCGGCCATCATCTTCCTCATTCGCGTTAGTCTTGCCCGGACGGGTTGCCGCGTTCGCGGTCCGCCTTCTGGTCGGCGAGCATCTTCTTCACCGTGGCGACGAGATCGGCCTCCGTCACGGTCACCTGCGCGGGCCGCGCCTCGCGCCAGGCGGCGTTGTCCGAGATCTCCTGCGACATGCGCTTGCCCTCGATCAGGTCCTTGATCTGTATCTCGCCGTTGCCGCGCTCTTCCGAGCCCTGGATGATGGCGAGCGGACAGCCGCGCTTGTCGGCGTATTTCAGCTGGTTGCCGAACTTCTTCCAGTTGCCCTGATAGAGCTCGGCGCGGATCTTCGCATCACGCAACTGCTGGACGAAACTCTGGTATTTCGCCTGCGCATCCGCATCGTTGCCGTCCATGACGGTGACGAGCACGGGGGCGAGCACGGTATCGGCCTCGAGCTTGCCGAGGTTCTTCAGTGCCGTCATCAGACGGGAGACGCCGATGGAAAAGCCGGTCGCCGGCACGTCCTGACCCGTGAAGCGCTTCACGAGCCCGTCATAGCGCCCACCACCGCCGACCGAGCCGAACTGCACCTTCTCGCCCTTCTCGTTGGTCACGTCGAAGAGGAGTTCGGCCTCGTAGACAGGGCCGGTGTAATATTCGAGGCCTCGGACGACCGAGGGGTCGATCTTGATGCGGGTTTCGTCATAACCGGCAGCTGCGCAAAGAATAGCTATTTCAGCTAGTTCTTCGAAGCCAGATGCTGCAGTGCCGAAATCACCAAACACCGATCGAAATTGATCGAGAAGTGTGAAAATTTCGAGGTCGTAGTCTGGCCCTAGAGCAGCCTGTGCCTTTCTTTCAAAGTATCCATCTTCTTCAAATTTTTCGGCCAGTTTTGGAGAGTGGAAAGGATTGAAATCGATACAAAAAAGCACTTTTCCGATGCTCTCGTCGTCTAAACCTGCACCGGGAGTAAAGTCCCCGCTTTCGTCCTTGCGCCCTTTTCCCAACAACATTTGCACGCCCTTCGGGCCAAACTTATCGAGCTTATCCATAGCGCGCAGCACGGTGAGCCGACGCCCTGCATTCTCCTCGCCACCCAGCCCGATCGCCTCCAGCACCCCATCCAGCACCTTGCGGTTGTTGACCCGGATGACGTAGTCGCCGCGCTTGATGCCCACGGCTTCCATCGCGTCCGCCATCATCATGCACATTTCCGCGTCCGCCTGAACGGAAGGCGCGCCGACCGTATCGGCGTCGAACTGCATGAACTGGCGGAAGCGGCCCGGGCCCGGCTTTTCGTTGCGAAAAACCCAGCCCGCGCGATAGCTGCGGAAGGGAAGCTGGATCTCGTTGATGTTTTCGGCCACGTGACGGGCCAGCGGCGCCGTCAGGTCGTAGCGCAAGCTAAGCCACTGCTCGTCGTCGTCCTGCAGCGAGAAGACGCCCTCGTTCGGCCGGTCCTGATCGGGCAGGAACTTGCCCAGCGCATCGGTGTATTCGAACATCGGCGTTTCGACCGGATCGAACCCGTAGCGCTCATAGACCTCGCGGATCCGCGCCATCATCGCATCGGTTGCGCGGATGTCGGCGGGTGAGCGGTCGGTGAAACCGCGCGGCAGGCGGGCTTTGAGTTTCTGGGGCTTCTTGGTCTTGGCCATCGCCTGCGGACTTTCCGGAAAAACGCGTTCTGAATCACGGGCAAAATCGGGGACGCCCGCGCGCGTGTCGGGCAGCGGTTTCCTAGACGAAAGCGGGGGTAAGGGCAAGGAGAGGCTTGGGTTTGCATGCATCGTACGGGAAGAGCGCGCGTGCGATCGACATCGTGCGGGGATCCCGGATCTGCGAAGCGGCACTTCGTACCGCATCGCGTCCGGGATGACACTTCCACCTCACACCACACTCTCTAGCGTCATCCCGGGCGCAGTGCAGCGTGGAACGCTGCTCCGCAGACCCGGGATCTCCCGCCACAGTCCGAAGCTCCCCTCAGCTCCGCAAATAATCCGGTGCCTTGTCGAAGGGGGTGGCGAACATGGCCATCCAGAGGCTTGTCGCGATGCGCTCCGCCTGGGCGATGACGATAGGGGCGGCCTCAGGCTCGAAGATCTCGTGCGCCACGGTGCGGAAATGGCCGAGCCAGATGCCGAAATCCTCCGCCTCCACCTCCTTCATCACGAAATGCGCCGGCACCGGCTTGCCCTTGTATTCGCCGGTCTTGAGCAGCACCGAGGCCCAGAAGTGCTTCATCTTGGCAAGGTGCGGACCCCAGTCCGCAATCCGTCCGGCGAAGATCGGGCCGAGACGTTCATCGCCCTGCACCCGGCCGTAGAAGGTATCGACCAGTTCGGAAATCTGCGCGCGGGTGATGGAAGGATGCGCGGGAACGCGCGATACGGCGGGGCGGATGTCGAGCTGCGTCATGGTGGCTTTCGGCAACGCTGTTCAGGGACCTCTGCGTCCCATATAGGCGTTTGCGGCCGGCTTGGCCAGAAAACCTGCCGTTACGGCGTGCGACGTTGCGTCCCGGCGCCGGGCGGGGCAGGGGGAGGGCGCGCGGGGCCGTCCGGCCTTCCCCGCCTTGCAAATGTCCGATGTTTGGCTATGGTCCGCGCGACTTGGGCGAGCAGTATCGAAGTCGGGGCGCGCAAACGGGCGCGCGCCGTCACCAACGGACGTTTCATGCAATTGACCGAGACAGCCTTGAACGAGGCCGAGACCCAGCCGGGTCCTTTCGAACCGGCGGAGCTGACCGTCGTGCTGCCGACCTATAACGAGAGCGCCAACGTTCCGCTGATCGTGGAAAAGCTTGATGCCGTTCTGGCCGGCATCCGTTGGGAGGCGATCTTCGTCGACGACAACTCCCCCGACGGCACGGCGGAAGTGGCCAAGGAAATCGCGCGGCGCGATCCGCGCGTCCGCTGCATCAAGCGGGTCGGCCGGCGCGGGCTGTCAGGCGCCTGCGTGGAAGGCATGCTGGCCTCCTCCGCGCCCTTCGTCGCGGTCATGGACGCCGATCTCCAGCACGACGAGAGCCTGCTGCCGCGCATGCTGGGGCTGCTTCGCGCCGATGAGGCCGATCTCGTCGTCGCCAGCCGTTTCGTGGAAGGCGGCACGGTGGGCGAGGGGCTTTCGGCAACCCGCGCCTGGGGCTCGGGCGTCGCCAACGGGCTGGCGCGCACGCTTCTGGGCGTGGAACTTTCCGATCCGATGAGCGGCTTCTTCGCCATCCGCCGGGAAAAGGTCGACGAGGTGGCGCCGAAGCTTTCCAGCCAGGGCTTCAAGATCATGCTCGACATCGCGGCCTCCGCGAAAGGCGCCTTGCGGGTGCGCGAGCTGCCCTTCGTCTTCCGCGAGCGCCTTCACGGCGAGAGCAAGCTCGATACGCTGGTGACGATGGAATATCTCGGCCTGCTCGTGTCCAAGCTCACCCGCGATCTCGTTTCCGTGCGCTTCCTGATGTTCGGGCTTGTCGGGGCCTCCGGTGTGGTTGTGCATCTAACCTCCCTGCGCGCCGGTCTCGTCGCGATGCCTTTCGACTATTCGCAGCTTCTCGCGACCTTCGTCGCCATGACGTGGAACTTCTTCCTCAACAACCACCTCACCTATCGCGACCGGCGGCTGAGGGGCTTTGCGGCGGTGAAGGGACTGATCAGCTTCTATATCGTGTGCTCCGTGGGCGTCATCGCCAATGTCGGCGTGGCGGACTGGATCTACGGCATGGATTCGTCCTGGTGGCTGGCGGGCACGGCGGGTGCCGCCATGGGCGCGGTGTGGAACTACGCCGCGAGCTCCGTCCTGACATGGCGGAAGACCTGAGCGATGCCGGCCCCGGTCACGGCTGAAAGCGAAACGGATGCGGGCCTTGGTTGGTGGCTGAGGCCGCCGGCTTTGATCCTCTTCGTCGTCGTGCTTACCGCGATAAGGCTGTGGGCGGGCGGTCACGCCTGGCTGTCGGAAGACGAGGCCTATTACCGGCTGTGGGGCCTCCACCCGGCCGCCGGCTATTACGACCATCCCCCGATGATCGGCTGGTGGATCGCCGCAGGCCAATGGCTCGTCGGCGACAACGCGCTCGCCGTCCGGCTTGTCGGGATCCTCGCCACCGCGCTGGGCTCGCTGGCGCTGTGGCGCACATGCCTGTTGCTGCACGGTCGCCGCGCCGCTGGCTGGGCCGTCCTGTTCTTCAACGCCACCATCCTCATCGGCATCGGCAGCCTGATTGCCACCCCTGACACACCCTCGGTGCTGTTCTGGGGGCTGACGCTGTGGGCGCTTGCCGAATGGCTGAAGCCCGGCAAGGCGGCCAGCGCCAACTGGCTTCTCGCCGTCGGGCTGTTTGCCGGTCTGGGTCTGATCTCGAAATATTCGGTGCTGTTCCTGGGCGCGGGCATCATCGTGTGGCTCGTCGCGATGCCGCGCGCGCGCGCGGCGTTTGCGACATGGCAACTGTGGGCCGGAGGCATCCTCGCGCTGCTCATCACCGTGCCGGTCGTCCAGTGGAACGCGGCCCACGAATGGGCCTCCTTCGTCAAGCAGTTCGGCCGCGCCGTGCCGCATGGCTGGACCTCGCGCTTCATCGGCGAATTCATCGGCGCGGAACTGGGGCTGCTCAACCCGGCAATCGCGGTCATCGCGCTTGTCGGCATCGGCGTCGCGGTCGCGCGAACGGTGCGCCGGCGCGATGCCGGCTGGGCGCTGCCGCTTCTCACCAGCCTGCCGTTCTTCGCCTATCTGCTGTTCCATTCCCTCCATAACCGGGTGCAGGCGAATTGGCCGGCGCCGCTGTTTCCCGCGCTGGTGCTGATGGCGGCCTTCGTCGCCGCCGATATCGAGACGCGATCGGGTATGATGGCGCGGGTGTTGAAGATCCTGCGAGCCGTCGCCGTGCCAATTGGCGTCGCCGTGTCGCTGGTGATCTATGTCCACGCGGTGACGCCGCTCACCGGCGCCTTCGCGCGCAAGGACCCGACCTTCCAGCTGCGCGGTTGGCCGGAGGTGGCGCGCGAGATCACGGAACTGGCAAAGCGCGAGGACGCGGCCTGGGTCGCAACCTCGGCCTACGGCATGACGGGCCAGATCGCCTTCGCGCTCCATGAGGCCGGCTCGGCTCTCCCCGTCTTCCAGCTTGATGAGCGCATCCGCTACGCCATGGATCCATCGCCCGATCCGTCGCTCGTGGTGCGCCCCGCGCTCTATGTCGCCGTGACGCGGCGCGACCGCTCTGACGAACTTGCGGCGCGCTTCGCCGAGGTCGAGCTTCTGGCCACCGTCACGCGCGAAGTGGCCGGCGTGGCACTGGAACAGATCCGCATCTACCGCATCGCCGGTGCGAAGGGCGGCGCGCAAGCCGTCTTTTCGCACGACACCGAGTAGCGTATCCGGTTAAGGGAAGAGGTCGGCGATTCGGCCGCAACCGGCCTTCAGGCATTGGCCTTTCGCCTGCTACTGGGTCCGAGGAAGATGAAACGCATTGTCCTGACCGCGCTCGACTACGGCACCGCCTTCGGCGTCGACAGGGCGATCCGCGCGCTTCTGGCCGATAACCGGCTGACGGCGGTGGGTTGTATCGCGGCTTCCGACCGCTGGCCGCGCGAATATCTGCCGCTTCGCGATCAGGTGGAAACGGTGGCCCGGCGCACCCGCGTCGGCCTGACGCTGGTTCTCTCGCGCCCTTACGCTCCGATTTCCGATCCCGCCCGCGAGGCGCTCGGCCCCCGGTTTCCCGCGCCGCGCTTCTATTCCCTGCGCGCGCCTTTGGGGCTTTTGCCGAACATGGCGCTCAAGGCGGAGATCGAGGCGCAGCTGGACAGGTTCCAGGACTATTACGGCCACCCCCCGGCTTTCATCGCGCTGGCCGACGGGCTCGACGGCAATGCCGGGGTCGCCAAGCTGGTGGTGGAGGTGATGGCGGAACGCTACCGTGAGGATTGGCCGGATTTCCTGTTCCGCGAGCCAGAGCGCCTGCGCAGCCGCCTCCTCGCCCGCCGTATCCGCAAGCTCGGCGGCGACACCAACCGCGAGGCTGTCACCCTGCCGATGGTGGAGGACCCGAAGGCGCTGCACCGCTTCTTCTGGCGCGGGCTGGAAGGCCGGCGCGATGGCACGTCGGTCTGGTGCGTGCCCGCCCAGGCGGACGAGCACCTGCGCAGTCTCGCCACCAGGGCCGAGATCGCAGGCCGCGAGTCCCAGTTCGCCTATCTCGACAGCCCCGACTTCCTGTTGGCGCTGACGGAGAAGGACATCTTCCTGTTCTGAAAGAAAGCGGGTTCGGGCATGTTCGCCCGATCTGTGCGGGTATCGGCCTTTCGAGACGCCAAAGGCGCATGCCTCGGCGGCGCGTCGAAAGGCGAAACCGTTCTTTTCCGGCGTTGTAGCGCGACGTCCGCCTCAGGCGCTGTCGGCCATCGCGTTGACGCGTCCTGCCCGGCAGAATTCGGCGAGCCAGGCTTTCAGCCGGTCGATCTCCTCCTCGCGCAGGTCCTGTTCGCCGTCATGAACCATCAGGTCGACCGTGGCACCCTGCTTGTGCAGCCAGGCGCGCAGCTTGCGGGTCTCCGCTTCCGGGGCGATCGGATCGTCCGCCCCCGCCGTGATCAGCACCTTGCGCCCCGCGATAGCCTTGTTCGAGCACGGCCGATAGAGGATGGAGGGATGCATCAGCGCATAGCCCGCCAGCACGCGGGGCTGGTTGAAAAGCAGGTTCGCAAGGATGTTGGCGCCGTTCGAATAGCCCACGCCCACCGCCCGGTCGGGATCGCGCCCGTGGCGCTGAAGAGCATCGGCGAGGAACGCGGCGAGGTCGCGCGACCGGTTTTCCAGATCCTCGAAATCGGGAATGTCGGCCGATACCCTGCGATAAAAGCGAGCGAGCCCTTGCTCGTCGACATTTCCTTCCAGCGCGATCAGGGCTGCGGTCGGGGCGGCCGCCCGTCCCAGTTTCATGAATTGTGCCGCGTCGCCGCCTGTTCCGTGGAGGAGTACGAGCGTTGTGCCGTCGTTGCCGTCGCCGTCATCGTAGATGTGTTCGTAGGGATCCATCGGTCCGCACCTTCGAAAGTGGTCCGCCTGCGCCGGAACGCGGTGCGGGCGGGAAGGCATCCGGCATGCGCTCCAATAGCGATTGTTCTTTATATAACGGCCATTCGAAATAAGGGATGCGGCACGATGCGGGCGGGTATGCGAAAAACGGGATCCGGAAGAAAACGAAAACGCCTCCCTGCGGGGTACAGGGAGGCGTTTCGTGCGTGGGCCGGGGATAAAACAGCCCTGCCTTGGTGCCGAAACCGGTCGGGGAGACGGTTGCGGCGGGGGGAGACCGGCGGGGAGCGGGTCTCGACTATTCTGCCGGTGGGGAAACCGGCGTATCTTGCGAACGGCAGCTGAAGCCCTGTTGGAAGTCGGTTGGGCGACGCGACTGCTTTGATATGAACCGGCCGCGCACCTGAAGGGGCGAAGCCGACGATCTTCTTCTAAACCGCCTTGCCAGGATCATCTGTGATGACCGTCACACGGCGATGCTTTAACCTGACGGGCGAATGCGGCACTCTTTGAAGGGCTTTCGCCTGATCCGGCCAGCGGGGGCGGCCAGATGGCGTTTCCCTTCAAAGCTCACGGCAAAGTCCGCGTCCTGTCTGGTTATGAAACGTGCGGGGCGGCGATGGGTTCCACCTGTCGTATGGTCCAGGCATATTTCAGGTGCGGCGCGGCTCCAACGGGGAGAATGGCTGGTGGCGGAGATCAATGAATTCCTTGAAAACAGCTTCTCGCTGGGGGGGCTTGCGCCCGATCTTGCCGCCGGGCTGGAGGCGCTCGCCCGGCCGATGAAGCTGAAGGCGGGCACGATCCTGTTTGAGGCGGGCGATCCGGGAAACGGCTGCTATGCGGTGCTGGAGGGCTCGCTTCGGGTGTCGCTCCTGTCAGCTGAGGGCGACGAACAGCTTCTGGCGGTGCTCGGCCCCGGCCAGCTTGTGGGCGAGATGGCGCTTCTCGACGGTCAGCCGAGATCGGCGACAGTGACGGCGCTGAAGCCCGCCCGGCTCGCCTTTTTCGACAAGCGCGCCTTCGACCGCTTCGCGGAGGAGAACCCGGACATCTACCGCCACATGCTGCGCATCGTCGGCGGCCGGCTGCGGCTCGCCAACGATGTGCTGGCCGCGCGCTCGTTCCTGCCGCTGCCCGGTCGCGTCGCCAAGACACTGCTGCTGCTGGCCGACAGCTTCGGCAAGGAGGTGGAAAAGGACCGCACACTGATCCACTACAAGCTCTCGCAGGCCGACATCGCCAACATGGCGGGGGCCGCGCGCGAGAACGTGTCCCGCGTGCTCAACGAATGGAAGCGCGCGGGCACGATCAGCCAGATCTCGGGCTATTACTGCATCGAGAAAATGGCGACGCTGGAGGAGGCGGCCAGCATGTGAGGGGCGACTTCCCCTTTCCAGTTCTAGCTTCCCGACTGCGTGCCCGTCGACGGAACTTGCCCCACCATCTGCATGTGCGGGTAGGGGATGGATATGCCGGCCTCGTCCAGCGCCTCCTTCAGCCGCTTGATCAGGAACCAGCGCACCGCCCACAGATCCGCCGACGACGTCCAGACGCGCAAGGTCACGTCGACGGAGCTGTCGCCGAGATTGGTGATCTCCACAAAGGGGTCGGGATCGGCCAGGATGCGGGGCTCCTCTGCGATCACGGCGTGAAAGACCTTCTTCGCCTTGTCCATATCGTCGTCATACGAGATGCCGACGGTGATGTCGCAGCGCCGTGTCGGGTGGGAGGAGTAGTTGGTCACGGCCGACCCCCACACATCCCCGTTGGGGATGATGATCTTCACGTTGTCGGCGGTCGCAAGTTCCGTAAAGAACATGGTGAGGTTCTTCACCGTGCCGGTATTGCCGGCCAGCTCGACAAAGTCGCCCACCTGGAAGGGGCGGAAGAACAGCAGCATGACGCCGGCGGCCAGATTGGAAAGCGTGCCCTGGAGCGCGAGGCCGATGGCCAGCGAGGCGGCGCCGATGACGGCGACCAGGGAAGTCGTCTGGAAGCCGAAGAGCTGCAGCACGGTGATGATGACCAGCGCGATGACGGAATAGCGCGTGATCGAGGAGGCGAAACCCGTCACCGTATTGTCGATATGGTCGGACCGTTCGCAGGCGCGTCGCACCACGTTCGCGATCCGGCCCGCCGCCCACCAGCCGACAATGAGCACGATGATCGCGTAGACGACCGAAAGGCCGTATCTGGCCATCATCTGCGTGAAGGTGGCGAGCTGCAATTCGATCAGGTCGCGGGTCTGTAGGATCTGGTCTTCCATGGCGGCTCCGTCTTGCGGCGTGGTGACTGTCTTTTCCTGTTTGCCGATACTTGGCGCGGCTGTCTAGCATTGCCTTGCGTTTGGGTATGTGCGCGGAGGGTTGTGCATGCCCGGTTAGCGGCGCGGCGCGCGCCAGCCGGCGGCCCGGGCCTCCTCCTCGCTGCAGAACCAGCGTTCGCCGGGGCGATTGATGCAGGTTCGGGAATACCAGCGGCTCTTGCCCGGAACATGATAGATCCGTGCTCCATCGCTGTTGATGTTTCCCTTGATGCGGCATCCCGGCGGCGCGGGCTTTTCGGGCGGCTTGCAGGCGGCGAATGCCGTTGCGGGGAACAAGGCGGCCAGAGCCACGAACGCCAGACCCGCCGCGATGTTCCCGCCTGCCCTCAACCTTTGCATGGAGGTAGTCGCCTCCGAAGGCGACGATCCGGCAGACGCGTACCGGCCGGCCGTGTCCCGGCAGAGGCTTTCATCTGGAGAGAAACCGCATTTCACGGCATTGGTTCCGCAGGGAGTGTGCCGGGTTGGTTGTCCGCACGTGCGACTAACGGTTCGCGGAGGAACCATGCCGGGGGGTGGCGAGCTTCATGAATGTCTCGCCGCGCCTTGCAAGGAGATCTGCGACGAGGCCTTCGTCGATAACGCGCGACGAGCAGCGCTGCCAGAGCCGGATCAGCATCGCGCGGCGCGCGGCACGTTCGTCATGGGGCAGAAGGGCGGCCGGGCAAAAGCGGCAGCGGGCATCCCGGGCGGCGGCGGCGAGCAGCAGGTCGAAGACCAGACCGGCGGTCTCGCCCGATAATTCCGCAGGGAAGGCGAGCGCGGTATCGAGCTCCCCGTCGGCGGGGTCGAAATACGCGGCGCGCGGTTGGGCGCTGAGTGCGATGCGAAGAGCAGACATAAAAATTCCTCCGTCAGCATGATGCCGAGGAGGACTGGCGAAGACCGCTGGGTTGCCTGGTCGAACAAGTCGCCGGGCCACATCCCTTAACGTCGGGTACCACCTTGCCGCGGATGGGCAGGTTGGCGAGGGCGCCAGCCCTTCTCTTGATGTTCCTTGCTTTTTGCCATGATGCCCGGCCGAAATCAAGTCGGGTCAGACAGCGCAGTGTCGCATCAGCCATCCGATGAGCCGCGACGCGCAATGTCGATCGCGCGGCGGGCAAGCGGCAGGAGTTCGTCCACATCTTCCAAAATTTCCTCCGGCACGGAGACAAAACGCGGCACTTCGATCACCCGGTCGCGCCGCGCGTAGGTGAAAATCGTGCCGCCGAGCGCCTCGAGGTCCGCCCGAAACGCCGGATCGGCCACGAGATAGAATGTGCCACCCCGCAATATGGCGCCGAAATGCTGTCCGTCGCATCGCACACTCAGCCCGCCGAAGAGCCGAGTGGTCTCCAGCGAACCGAGGTCGCTCAACTGATCGAGCACGAAATCACGCAATTGTGGCGAAACGGCCATGATGCCTCGTCTGTGGGGTCTGGTTGTCTCCGGCCAGACTATCGGATCGCTCAGGCTGTGCTGCAAGCGGGCCGGCCATGCGCGAATGGCGGTTGTCAGCCGACGGCAAGGCCCGGTAAACGGGTGCGTTCAAAGGTCCGACGCGTCGGAGCGTCACATAATCAAGGAGCGGCATGAAATGGCGGACGAAAACGAGGCCCCGCGTGGAGAGTTGACAACGCGGACGCTCGCCATGCCGAGCGACACCAATCCGGCGGGCGACATTTTCGGCGGCTGGGTCATGTCGCAGATGGACATCGCCGGTGGGCTTGCGGCGAACCAGATCTCGCATGGACGGGTGGTGACGGTGGCGGTTGATGCCATGCACTTCATCCGCCCGGTCAAGGTCGGCGACGTGCTCTGCGTCTATACCGAGGTCGGCAAGGTCGGCCGAACCTCGATCAACGTGGAGGTGGAAGCCTGGGCCCTGCGCGCGCTGAGCCAGGTGCGCGAGAAGGTGATCCAGGCCGAATTCACCTATGTCGCGGTGGACGCAAACGGCAAGCCGCGGCCGGTGACGGCTTAAGCGCCTCGGCGCGCGTTCAGATCGTCTTGTACATGATCGTCGTGCCGCTGAGCCCTTTGCCATCAGCGTCACGGCAATAATCGGGGATGACGCCCACTGTGACGTATCCCATCGAGGTGTAGAGCGGCTCGGCGGTGTCGCCTGTGCGGGTGTCGAGCGTCAGCAGTGTGCGGCCCCCCTGGTGTGCGTGGTCCTCTACCGCCTCCATCAGCATGCGCGCGATGCCACGGCGGCGGAAATCGGGATGGACGAGCAGCTTGCTCACCTCCGCCCGGTGGGTCTGGTTCGGCGGGGTGTCGAGATCGAGATTGACCGTTCCGGCAAGCCGGCCCTCGACGTCGACCGCCAGCATGACACGCTTGCCGGCGCCGAGACCCGGCAGGATCTTTCCGCGCCAATACGCTGCCGCTTCCCCGACGCTGAACGGCACGATGAAATTGACGCTCGCCCCCGCATCTACGCAGGCCTTGAGCAGGTCCACGAACTCGCCAAGGCGGTCTTCCATGGTTGCGGCCGGCAGGCTGGAGATGATGGGACGCGAAGAGGGGCCGGGGACGGCGGGGCGGGTCATTGGTCGTTCACACCATGAAAAGAAAATAACGGGCGGGCGTTTCTGCCGGCGTTTGGAAACGGCTTGTGCCGACAAGTCGATACCGCAGGCAGTCGCCGGGGCTGAGGCTGTGCTCATCGCCGTCCACGGTGACGGTGAGCGCGCCTTCCATAAGCACCAGATGATGTTCCAGCCCTTCGCGCGGCGGCGCCTCGTAGGCGATGTCGGCGCCCGCCTCCAGACGGCATTCCAGCACATCGCCGGACAGGGCGTTCGCCGGTGGCGAAACCGACCGGCGGCTAAAGCCAGCGGCCGCATCCTGCCATTCGGGCTGGAGATCACGCGGTACCAGCGGGGTGAATGTCTCCTCCGCCATCAGCATCAACCGCGACAACGTCATGCCGTAGGCGGCGCAGAGCCGGGCGAGAACGGCGGTCGTGGGGCTGACATCGCCGTTTTCCAGCCGCGACAGGGTCGCCCGCGAGACGCCGGAACGCGTGCTCAGGGTCTCAAGCGACCACCCGCGCTCACCGCGCAGCGCCTTCAACCGCTCCGCAATGCGGGCGTCGAGTGTGGAAACGGGAGTATTGGAATCTCTCATATATGAAAGATTATTTCAAATATGAGAATTATGCAAGCTCCTCGCGCAACGTCTTGCGGCGCGAGGAGAGAGTGTGCCTCCGCTCAGCGGTTCAGTTCACGGATGGTGGACGCCGGGTAGCGCTCGCCAGCGGCGGCCGGCAGGGCGTCTGCGATGGCCTTGCGCTCGGTATCGTTGAGCACGATATCCGCCGCCTTGAGGTTCTCGTCGAGCCGTGAACGGCGCCGGGTGCCGGGGATGGGGACAATGTCCTCGCCCTGGGCCATGACCCAGCCGAGCGCGAGTTGGGCCGGCGTCACGCCCTTGTCGCGCGCCAGTCCCTCGATTACCGCGACCAGTTCCAAGTTGCGGGCGAAGTTCTCGCCGATGAAGCGGGGGGAGCGGCGGCGGTAGTCGTCGGCCGCAAGATCATCGATCGAACGGATCGCGCCCGACAGGAACCCCCGCCCGAGCGGCGAATAGGCGACAAAGCCGATTCCCAGTTCGCGCAATGTCTGAAGCACGCCGTCCTCCGGTTCGCGCGTCCACAGGGAATACTCGCTCTGGACAGCGGTCAGCGGATGGACCGCGTGGGCTCGGCGGATGGTATCGGGCGCCGCCTCCGAAAGGCCGATATGGCGCACCTTGCCGGCCTTCACCAGATCGGCCATCGCTCCCACCGTGTCCTCGATCGGCGTGTTCGGATCGACGCGGTGGAGATAGTAGAGATCGATATGATCGACCCCGAGCCGCTTCAGCGATCCCTCGCACGACGCCTTGACGTAGTCGGGCCGGCCGTTGACCGTTGGCGCAACCGAGCCCGGCTCGGGCGTCACGCCGCGCAGGATGCCGAACTTGGTGGCGAGAACCACCTCGTCCCGCCGGCCCGCGATCGCCTCGCCGACGAGTTCCTCGTTGGTATGCGGGCCGTAGACGTCGGCGGTGTCCAGCAATGTCAAACCGGCGTCGAGGGCGTGCCGGATGGTGGCGATTGCCTCGCCGCGATCGTCCTGCGTGGCGCCGTAGGCCCAGGTCATGCCCATGCAGCCGAGGCCGATGGCGCTGACCTCAAGCCCCTGGCCGAGGCGCCGTGTCTTCATCTTCGTGTTCATGGAGGCCGTCATCTGCGTCTGTCCTTTGCTTCGCCTTTCCGTAAAAGGCGATCTTCTTGTCCAGGGAACGAAGGCAGGCTTCCAGATCGGCCAGATGGGTGCGTACACGCTCGCGGTGTTTGCGCAAAAGCGCACCGCGTTCGCTGAACGTCTCATCGCCATCCGCACGCATCTGCGCATAGCGCAGCATGTCTCGGATAGGCATCCCCGTCGTCTTCAGGCGGCGGAGGAATTCGAGCCAGTCAAGGATCGAGGCGTCGTAGTCGCGCTGTCCCGATCGGTCGCGGTCGGCATAGGGCAGCAGCCCGATGCGTTCGTAGTAGCGCAAGGTATGGGCGGACAATCCGCACCGCTTGGCAAGTTCACCGATTTTCATGGAATAACGCCTGTCTTCGTCACGACGCGCAGGAACCTAGGGCTTCGAGTGCGCTCTAAGTCAAGGGCACAATCGCAGGTTTTTTGTGGCGGTGTGATTTCAGTAGTGCGGCGGCTTGGTGATTGGCACTTCGCTCGCCTCTTCCAGTTCAGCCACGAGCCCCGCCAGCGCGCGCAGATGGCGCTGCAGATGCTCGATCTCGCCCGACTGGCGGGTAACGACGGTGTCCAGATCCGCGATCTGCTTTTCCTGGTGGGCGATGTGGGTTTCGAGATCCGCGATGCGGGTTTCCAGATCGGTGGGCATGGGGAGAGTCCTCTTGCAGGTTCGCGCCCGGTCTAACCCATACAGGCTTCCTGCGACAGGTATCGGAGTATCGCCGAGAGATCAACGCAAGGTGTGGCTGATGTCGAGCGGATTGCTTGACATCGCTTTCTTCATGTAAGTGACTTAACGGAAGGGTCGTGTCTTGTGATGATCGGGGGATTGGATGCCGACGATTTGTTTTCGAGGGGACCGGGGCCCAAGCGCGGGGCGGCTCGGATTTGCGATGGCCGGCTGCGTACTCGCGGCGCTGCTTTGCGCGCAGCCGCACACGGCCCTGGCAGATGGCGGTGGCGTGCCGCAGGTGGCGGCCGACGCGTCTGTGGCAATCATCGTGAATGCGCCCTGGCGGGCATACCCGAACCTGGTTCCTCTCTCGCGTCTGGGCTTTCCCGCTCGCTACACGATTGCCGTGGACGAGACAAAGACCGGCGAGGGTTCGGTCGAGCCGCTGATCGGCCTGAAGCGCATGGGGGGTGCCCTCCAGACGGGCATAGAACCAGGTGGCGAAACGTTGGTTGAAGGGACTGATATCGGCGTGCTGGGTGTTGCCGCGGCGACAGCGGAGAGTGCGCTTAACGGGACTTACATGCTCGAGGGACTCTCCCCCGCAATCCTGATCGGCAACACCTGGGGCGGTCAGGCGGGCGTGACGGATATCCTCGGCAGCGAGACAAGCATTCCGCAGAGCTTTACGATCGCGGAGTTTTCCGTCCCCCATTTCGTCCGCCTGTGCATCGACAGGATTATCGATCCGGGCAATTCGGGGAACACGCTGCCGCTCGTCGCCTTCAGCGTGGACGGGGAAGCCGTGACGCGTTCGGCCCCGGGCAATGCGCGCGACGTCGCCATGTGGCAGCACGGCTGCGTCGATCTCTCAGGATCGACATTCACCGCAACGCTGGTGCGCAAGATCGATCCCGACAAGCCGCCATTGCCTTTCCCCGGGCCTGTTCGGGTCCTGGGCGCTCTCGCCTTTGCGCCGCTCGATCAGGTGCGCGCGGCGACCAATCTGGCGAACCTTGAGCCGAAACCGCGTCTCGGCGGAACGTTTCAGGCAACGTGGCGCACTTTCTACCGAAATGCCGTTATCGCCTACAATCTGCCCGCCGCCATGGAATATGCGATTTCCTATCCCGAATTTGTCAATGACGGCTACCAGTCGAGTACGACGGTCAACCGGGAAAAGGGAAAACCGGCCATCCTGATGCACGAGGGCGGCGGCGTGGTGGTCCATGCCTCGCAGGTCAGCCTGACGAAGGCCGTGCCCAGCGGTATCGGGAAGTTCATGCTGGTTGGATACGGCGAGGCGGATTTCGACACCGTGAAATTCGCCCTCTCCGGCGATCCGCGTTTCGCGCCCGCCGCGCCGCAGATAACCGTCGCCCGGTTTCAGGAGCCGCAGCTCATGCGCGTTTGCATCGACAGTTCGAAGTTGATCATTGGCGGCCACATCGGTTTGCAGGCCGACCCGTCCCGCCGCGCGCATGCGACGATCTTTGCCGATGGCCGGCCGGTATTGCCAGGCGGCCTTCCCATTCCGCTCTTCAAGGCGTGCATGGATCTCGCGGCAAAGACGGTGGAGGTCGGTTTCTTTGCCGACCAGCAGCTGGATCCGGGGGCCTGGCGGATCGAAGGCACACTCTATCATCGACCGCTGTCGGCGAACTAGCGCGAGGGAAAGGGCGGCGACGAGGAGGGCTCTTTGCGTATTCTGTCTGGGCGATGAGGGCTGGAGCCCCATGCCGCCATCGCAAGTCGTGTCCTCCCGACGTCGTCAGCAAGAAGGCGCGGGGGCAACAAGAGCGGGGGCATGAAAAAGGGCGGCCCCGAAGGACCGCCCTTTGCGTATTCTGTCTGGGCGAGGGTCTTAGAAGCCCATGCCGCCCATGCCGCCCATGTCGCCGCCGCCCGGCATCGAGGGGGAGTCCTTCTTGGGCAGCTCGGCGACCATCGCCTCGGTGGTGATCAGCAGGCCGGCGATGGACGCCGCATCCTGGATCGCCGTGCGCACGACCTTGGTCGGGTCGATGATGCCGGCTTCCACCATGTTGACATACTTCTCGTTCTGGGCGTCGAAGCCCATGCTGTCGTCGCTCTCGAGCAGCTTGCCGACCACGATGGAGCCTTCCACGCCGGCGTTCTCGGCGATCTGGCGGATCGGGGCCTCAAGGGCGCGCAGCACGATCTTGATGCCGGCCATGATGTCCGGGTTGTCGGAGGTGAGCTTCTCGACAGCGGCCTTGGCGCGCAGCAGCGCGGTGCCGCCGCCCGTCACGATGCCTTCTTCCACGGCCGCACGGGTCGCGTTGAGGGCGTCGTCGACGCGGTCCTTCTTCTCCTTCACCTCGACCTCGGTCGCACCGCCGACGCGCAGGACGGCAACGCCGCCGGCGAGCTTGGCCAGACGCTCCTGGAGCTTCTCACGGTCGTAGTCGGAGGTGGTCTCTTCGATCTGCGCCTTGATCTGCGCAACGCGGCCCTGGATGTCGTCCTTGGAGCCGGCGCCGTCGACGATCGTCGTGGCTTCCTTGGTGATCGTGACCTTCTCGGCGGTGCCGAGCATGTCGAGCGTGACGTTCTCGAGCTTGATGCCGAGATCCTCGGAGATGACCGTGCCGCCGGTGAGGATCGCGATGTCCTCGAGCATGGCCTTGCGGCGGTCACCGAAGCCCGGCGCCTTGACGGCGGCGATCTTCAGGCCGCCACGCAGCTTGTTGACGACGAGCGTGGCCAGAGCCTCGCCTTCGACGTCTTCGGCGATGATCAGCAGCGGGCGCGAGGACTGCACGACCGACTCGAGGATCGGCAGCATGGCCTGCAGGTTGGAGAGCTTCTTCTCGTGCAGGAGAATGTAGGGCTTCTCCAGATCGGCGAGCATCTTCTCGGCGTTGGTCACGAAGTACGGCGACAGGTAGCCGCGATCGAACTGCATGCCCTCGACGACCTCAAGCTCGGTCTCGGCGGTCTTGGCTTCCTCGACGGTGATGACACCCTCGTTGCCGACCTTCTGCATGGCCTCGGCGATCATGTCGCCGATTTCCTTCTCGCCGTTGGCGGAGATGGTGCCAACCTGCGCGACTTCGGCGGAGGTGTTGATCTTCTTGGAACGCGCGGTCAGGTCCTTGACGACCTCGGCAGTGGCGAGATCGACGCCGCGCTTCAGGTCCATCGGGTTCATGCCGGCGGCAACAGACTTGACGCCTTCCTTGACGATGGCCTGGGCCAGCACGGTCGCGGTGGTGGTGCCGTCGCCAGCCAGATCGTTGGTCTTGGAAGCGACTTCGCGCACCATCTGCGCGCCCATGTTCTCGAACTTGTCTTCAAGCTCGATTTCCTTGGCGACGGTGACGCCGTCCTTGGTGATGCGGGGGGCGCCGAAGGACTTGTCGATAACGACATTGCGGCCCTTGGGGCCGAGCGTGACCTTTACGGCATTGGCGAGGATGTCGACGCCGCGCAGCATGCGGTCGCGCGCATCCGTGGAAAACTTAACGTCTTTGGCACTCATCGTGTCTTGTCTCGCGAATAGGGTTGAAAGGGGGTGTCGATATCGTGGGTTGCGCCAATCAGGCGAGCACGCCCATGATGTCGGTTTCCTTCATGATCAGCAGGTCTTCGCCGTCGATCTTCACCTCGGTACCGGACCACTTGCCAAACAGCACGCGGTCGCCGGCCTTGACGTCGAGAGCCACAACCTTGCCGGAATCGTCGCGTGCGCCGGGGCCGACGGAAACGACCTCGCCTTCCTGCGGCTTTTCCTTGGCAGTGTCGGGGATGATGATGCCGCCGGCCGTCTTTTCCTCGGAGTCGACGCGACGGACGACGACGCGGTCATGCAAAGGACGAAAAGTCATTGTCTGGCTCTTTCCTCTCTCAGAGCGCCCTCCAAAATGAGCAGCGCTCCTCAGTGATGCCTTGAAGACTGATGGATTCAGGCCATCGCCCGGGCATGTTAGCACTCAAGTACACAGAGTGCTAACGGCCGAACTCCATGTATGGTGCCGCTTCGCCGGTGTCAATGAGATCGGTCTGTGTTTTTTGGTATTCACGGCGCCCCGACAGTCGGGTCGGCGAGACGGGGCAAGACCGGGCGAGACGGGGCAAGACCGGGCGAGACGAGACCGGGAGCTGCGCCGGCTGGCGTCATCCCTCCGTACGGAGTGCCCGAAGTGCGAAACCGGGCATCCGCGACCCATTGTGATCGTGGTTAACGGATAGTGAATGCCCGCATCACACCGCCCCGCCGCTTCTCGTTCTGCATGCGCCTTTGGTTGTCCGGCCGGAAACGCGGACGTTCACACCGTCTCTCGCGCGGCCGGTTCGCACGGGATTTGGCGAACCATGCTGAGTAAATGTGACAGCAATTGGAAGGGAAAGAACTTCTAGTAATAAAATGAAGTAAAATAGAATAAAAATTTAAGAAAAGAAATAAAGCGAAGGAACTATTCCGAAATGAATCATAAATAGATGGATACATGCCGAGAATATTTTCGGCGCGTCAAACGCTTGTTTGCGGTCGCGAATGTAAACCCTGCGACCGCAAGTTCGCGAGGCTATCTGTAAGGAAGTTGCAATGATCCGCAAGTTCATGGGTGACCGGCGTGGCAATGTCGCCATGCTGTTCGGGCTGGCGGCCGTGCCGGTCGTGTTTGCGGTTGGCGCCGGGATCGATATGGCCGACGTGGTGGCCACCAAGCAGCGCGCGCAGATCGCCATGGACGCCGCGGCTCTCACGGCGAACACCAGAACTCTGGGGCTCACCACGGATCAGGTGGCAGCGCGTGCCCGGGACGCTTTCGACGCAAATTTCATCTCCACCTCCGCGACCATTTCGAATTTCTCCGCCGTTCCCAATGGCGATGGCACTGTGGAGGTCTCTGCCGATGTCAGCGTGCCGACCTCATTTGCGCCGCTCATCGGCGTGGAGGAATTCACCTTCAAGATCGCAGCCGAGACGAAGGTCGGCGAGGCGAGCTTCGATGTCGTGATGGTGCTGGACAATTCCGGCTCCATGGGCGGGACGAAGATCTCCACCCTGAAGACCTCGGCAAAGGATCTCACCGCGACGCTGCTTGCGGCCAATTCCACCGGCAGCATGGCCGACCGGGTCAAGATCGGCATCGTGCCCTTCACCGCCTTCGTCAATGTCGGCGCCGACAATGCCGATGCCAGCTGGCTGGATGTGAACGGCCTGTCGCCGCTCAATGCCAACAATATGGAAAAGACCGGGGTTTCGCGCCTTGCGTTGTTCGACCAGATCGACGGCGTCACTTGGCAGGGTTGTGTGGAGGCGCGACCCTATCCCTATGACGTCAACGACGATCTTGCGAGCGACGATACGCCCGCCAGCCTGTTCGTTCCCCAGTTCGCCCCCGACGAGCCGGACGAGGGCGGCTACTATTGGTACGGCAACTGGCACTCCTATCGCTACTCCAACAACTGGATCGACGATGACGGCGGCACCTGTACGGCAAGCATCGAGGAAACCGGCACCGACGGTCACAACCTGAAGCAGAAGCGTCTTTGCAAATATGACGGGGCGTCGCTGAGCACGTCGACCAATGGCGTTTCGCGCGGCCCCAACTACGGCTGCAAGACGCAGGCGATCACGCCGCTGACCACGAGCCGAACCACCCTCGACAACGCCGTGACCGCGATGGTCGCCGACGGCTATACCAACATTCATCAAGGTGTGGTGTGGGGATGGCGTGCGCTGTCGCCGGCCGAACCGTTCACCGGCGGTCGTCGGCTCGACGATCCGGCATTGCCCGGTCACCGCCGCATCATGATCCTGATGACGGACGGTGCGAACACCTACGAGTGGTACGACAAGAACCCCAACATCTCGAAATACAATGCCTACGGGTATGTGACCGAAGGCCGGGCCGAAACCACGGACAGTTCCTGGACCGTGCACACGACGATGAATGCCCGCACGGCCGAGGCCTGTACCAATGCCAAGACCGACGGCGGCGTGGAGATCTACACGATCGCCTTCCAGGTTTCTGACCAGAGCACGCTCGACATGCTGGAGGACTGTGCCACGAAGCCGAGTATGGCCTACAAGTCGGAATCCAACTCCGAGCTGACATTGGCCTTCGCAAAAATCGCCAAGGAAATCACACGGTTGAGGGTGTCGCGATAAGAGCGATCTCGCCGCCGGCGAGGCTACGGGCGGCGCGATGGGTGGACCGACGCGACAACCTGCGCACGCCCGTCCTTCGTTCGCGAAGGGCGGGCGTCGTCGCATCACAAGGGCGGTGCGCGTTGCGCGCGGGGCGAACCTGCGGTCCGCGCGGACGCGGACTTAACGCGCCTTCACCGTAAAGGGCAGGGAAAATGCCCCTGACTTGTCGGAATTGTCGTCCGCGAGCTTCGTCACGAGCACGTAGTCCCCGGGGGAAAGGCCGTCGAAGCGGTATGTGAGGGTGGCGGGAAATTCGCGGATCGGGTGACGGGCCTTGGCGGTGAGGTGGGCGAAGTCGTCGCCCGATGCCAGGATCTGTCCGCCCGGCGTACGCAGTTCGAAACTGGCGGCAAGCGCGATGGCGACGAGATCGTCCTCACGGGCGAAGCCATAGGCGACCGGTTCGGCATAGACGTTGATCGCTTCGCCGGGTGCAAAGACCGCGTTTTCCCTGGGCGTATAACGGCCATAGCCGCCCGCCTTGCCGGAAGTGAAGATGGCGACCGTGAAGCCGAGCGGTGCCTCCGACCACGCCTGATCGAGAGCCTCCTGTGCCGCAACGAGCTTTGCGGCAGGAGCGGGTTCCTCAGCATGGCCGGGCATCGTCGCTGCCCCCACAAGCATGGCCGCGCCCGCAAGCAAAGTGCCAAGGACTGCGGTAGCCTTTGCCGTTCGGCCGATGGCGGTCGCGATGCTCATGTCTGCTCAGTCCCCCTCAAGAAGTCGAAACCATCTTGTCCGCCCGCTATAGACCGGACGCGGGAAATGCTCAACACGCAAGCGGGTTTCGGGAAACGTCAACGTTAACAAGGGGCGTTTCGTGGCCGGAACGATGGAGCGATATTTCGTCGGTTCAGCGCTTGTCGTCCTGTGCCGCGCGCACGGCGCCGACGAGCCGTGCGCGCAGGGCCGAAGACGGCAGGACGGCACGCAGGGTCGGATCGGGATCCACCGCAAAATCGGGAAACTCTGCGTCAAGCGCACGCATGGCGGCGCGCGCGCGCGCGCCATCGCCGGCCTCGTGCGCGACGAGAAGACGCGCCAGCAGCGCGGAGAGAGCGGTGGATCCGGCAAGGCTCTCGGCCTCCGCTTCCGCCAGTTTGCTCTTGCCCGCGCCCAGCGCCCCGAACACGGTCATGACGGTGTACCATTCCGGGTGATCGGGATTGAGACGGCCGGCACGCACCAGAAGGGCCAGCCCCTTCTCGCTGTCGCCGCTCATCACCAGCGCTCCGCCATGGGTGGCGATTATGTCGGGATCGTTGGGGTTCAGTTCCAGCGCCAGCCGTCCGGCGGCGAGAGCCTCTTCATGGCGACCGAGCAGTACGAGCACCGATTCAAGCGCCTGATGGGCGCGCGCGCTTTGCGGGGCGATCTCCACCGCTCGCCGGGCGAGATCGAGGGCCTTTTGCAGATTGGCGGTACGGCTGGCCGGATCGGTTCCCGAGCGCACGTCCTCTGCGTAGGCGAGAGGCAACAACGCATGAATGGCAGCTGGCGGGCGCCGCCGTGCCGCAAGGCCTGCCAGACAGGCCCGGCTGCGGGCATTGAGGTCGGCGGAAAAGCGACGTTGCGCGGAAAATGTGCGCAGCACGCAGGCAAGTCCCTCCTGCGTGCCCGCGGCCTGCGCCCCGTCCTCGCCGGCGCGCGAGGCCGCATGATTGAAAATGACGCCGTAGGGCTGGGCTATGGCGGTCGCCGCATTGCGGGCGACCCGTTCCTGTACCAGATCGGGCGTTTCGCCCTCGCTTGCCACGTCGAACAGCGAGGACCACACGATCTCGCCGCTCGCCAGATAGACGAGGCGGAAGCTCAGGAAGAGTCTTTCCTGATCTGAAGAGACATGACCTTCCAGCCGGTAATCGGCGGCGTCCGCGGTGTCGGTCACGCCGATTTCGTCAAAGCGATAGAGCGCGCGGGCGAGCTTGTCACGCAGCGCGGCACCGGAAAACCCGCCGGGCAGGCGCGCCGCCGGATCCTCCTCGATCGCGGCGACCAGGACGACCGGCAGATCCCCCTTGAAGGCGGCGACCGGAATGCCGCTGCCGTCATCATGCACCGTGGCGACAGCAAGGGCGGGAGGGGACGAGGATGGCATCTCGAACGAGCGGTAAACCAGAAAGGCAGCAATCATCAGGAAGAAGGCGCCAGCCGCGCCATATGCGGCGCGCGGGCGATGGGGGCCCCGTATGGCGGCGGCAGGTGCTGGAGGCGCTGCCGACGCGTCGCTGTCTCCAGCCGGGGTGAAGTGCGGGATGTAGCCGCCCTTGGGGATGTCGACGCGGATCGGATCCCTGACGCCGGGACCCCTGAAATAATCCGCCAGCATGCGTCTCAGCCGGGCCGCCTCCACCCGCACGATCGGATCTGCGGACGGGTCGAACGAGGCATCGCGGCCGAGGGCTTCGGTCGCGATGGTGTAGCCCTTGATCCGTTCCGGCTCGCCCTGCAGTTTTCGTTCGACAATGTATGTCAGAAACGAGCGCAACTGGGGCGAGGCCGCGAAGGCGGGGCTTTCAAGGATCCGCGAGAGCTCAAGCCTGACGGCGCCTGTCTCGCAGCCATCCATCTCGCAGCCATCCATCCCGCAGCCGTCCGTCGCGTCGTCGCGGCCGTCGCTCGTGGCGCTCACGATGTCCTCCCAAAGGTGCCATTGCGGCAGCAGGTCGACCGCGCGCGAAGCGCAGCCGCCTGTTCTTGTGGCGCTCAGGATAGGACAAATCGGCCGCCACGGAAAATCGCGCTTTCGACCGATAGACAGAAGGGCAGGGGAGGCGGCGCGCGCAAGGCAGGCGTGCCGACCCTTGACGGGGGCGGTCCGTGTTCAGGCCGCTTGCGTGCCAGCGATGTCGTAACCGGCTTCCTCGATCGCGTCGGCGAAGCTCTTCGCCGGCAACTCGGACGAGACCTCGACGCGGCCGCTTTCCAGATCGATGGAGTACTCGGCCTTCGGGTCGACGCCGGCGACGGCGTTCGCAACCGCCTTCTTGCAGTGATCGCAGGACATTCCTTCGACAGTCAGAACAATCATTGTCTTCTCCGCTCGTTTGCCAATGCGGCTGAATTTGACGTTGAAAATGAGGATGGACCTTGCAGCGACTGGAAGGTCAACGGTCAAGATGTCGCAGCGCCCCGGGCCGTAAGGCACGCCTGCTCAAGGCGGTTTGCGGGTTTTCCCCCACTGGGATGATCAAAGATAACGGGGGAGATCGGCGATCCTTAACGCCTATTTACGTTTTTCCGCTGCCGACGCGCTGCCGCCATTGGGTTATGGTGCCGCTTTCGGGCAGAATTGCCGGAAATTGGTATTGATTCGACCTGCGACGGCGGCTGACGCGGACATGGCCTGGGTATCGGCGCTTTTCATTGGAATGTGCATGGTGGTGATCGCCGGTTCGGCGAGTGCCGTCCTGTATTTCCTTTTCGGCACGAGCCTGGGCGACGCGACGATCGTGGGCACGGCGATCCTCGTGGCGCAATATCTGGTCAACCTCCAGGTGATGCGCACCCGCGACAAGAACCGCACCCAGCGCCAAGTGGACATGGTCAGCCGTGGCGTGGTGCAGATCAATCAGGAAGTTCAGAGCCTGGAAAACCGCCTCAGCGCTTTCGAGAACGGCTTTCCCGCACGCGCTCGCGACGAGATCGAGCCTGTCTTTGTCGAGGTCGAGGTTCTGGGCACTCTGGTCAAGCAGATCGCCGAGGCGGTCGCCGATCTGGAAACGCGGGTGACCGAGATGCCGGCGCTGATGAACGCGCGCGCCGGTGGCGGCTACGTCTCGCCTCAGCCCGCCGGACTTTCGGCTCCTCCTCGCGCAATCGCCAACGGCCAGGCCTACGCCCAGTCTGGGAACCCGGGATCGGGGCAGGCATACGGGGACGCGGGCGGAGTGTCCTGGCAGGATCCCGGCGCCGCGCTGTGGGGCGCGGGCGGCGGTACGGACGACCCTGCGCTTCGCGACGCGGTCGCGCGCGCGGTGGAGGCGAGCCGCATCGATCTCTATCTCCAGCCCGTGGTTACGCTGCCTCAGCGACAGGTGCGTTACTACGAGGCGCTGACGCGCCTGCGCACGGAAGACGGAGAGGTTCTCCTGCCGCTTCACACCGTGCCGATCGCCGAAAGCCTCGGCATCATTCCCACGGTGGACAACGTCCTGCTGCTGCGCTCGGTTCAGGTTTTGCGGCGGCTCGCCTCGCGCAACAAGGCGGTGGGCCTGTTCTGCAACATCTCGCCGCTGACCCTGTCGGATGACAAGTTCTTTCCCGGCTTCATCGAGTACATGGACAAGAACCGCCAGCTTGCGGAACTGATCGTGCTCGAATTCACCCAGGCGGGCGTCGACGCGATGGGGCCGCTGGAATTCGAGACCCTGTCGGCGTTGCATGACGTGGGTTTCCGCTTCTCAGTCGACCAGATCACGGACATGGGCGCGGATTTCAGGGGCTTGAGCCGTCGCGGTTTCGCCTACGGCAAGATCGCGGCCGACCGGCTTCTCGGCCGCGCGCCCGCGGTTGCCGGCGACATCCATCCCCATGACTTCGCCGATCTGCTCGTGCGCTATGGCATCGAACTCGTCGCCGACCATATCGAGACGGAGGCGCAGGTGCTGGAGGTTCTGGAATTCGGCATCGGCTACGGACAGGGCTTCCTGTTCTCGCCACCGCGCCCGGTACGCGCCGATGTGCTCCAGGGCGGCCCGCTGCCGGGTAGCGAACGCCGCCGAGCGGTCGGGTAAAGAAACCGCCTCAGACCTTCTCCTCTCGCGTTCGCACGGAGCCGCATGAGCGGCTCGACCGTGCTGGGGAATTGTGAGCCGGGGCACTGTGAGCCGGGACATTGTGAGAGGGCGGGCAGTTTAAGGATCGGGAAGAAAGAGCGGGCAGCATGAGGCGGGCAACCATGCGGCTGTCGCGCGCGCAGGGCGCCTTCTGTCATTACAGATCTGATCGGGGTTCAATACCATCTCGGTGCGGGACGACCGTTTGCCTGCCCGAGGATCCGCCGCGAGGACGCTGCCCCTAATCTGTCCGTATCGCAATACCAATGGATGCCCGATCAAGTCGGGACGGCGGACACGCAGGTATCGAGACGCGTGCGCGTCCCATGGACAGGGGAATCGCTTGGTTCGTCTGCCCAGTCGTCAGAGGGACTGTGCGGCGGGCCCTGCGGCCCATCCTGCGAGACGCTCCCTGTCCCCGCCTGGCTCCCCGGGATGAACCCGCCTCTTTGATGCTCTCTGGCACTGGGAGGGGCGGGCTCATCGTGAGGAGCCGGGGCGGGCTGCGTCTCGGAGGATGGGTCGCGTGCGCCGGGTGTGACGCCGCTTTCATCCTCAGCCCCCATGCGGGGGCCGAAACGTGTCTATTCGTCCTCGGTGGCACCCTGGACGGAGTAGAAGAAGCCGCTCGCGAAGATGCCTACGGCAACCGCGACAAGGAGCCCGAGTGTCGAGCTGACGAAGGAAGCACCAACCGCGGCACCAATGCCGAGCCCGATGCCCATTGCAACGCCTTGACTCATTTTTTTGAACCTTCAGTCAATAATCAGGTAGCGGCGAGCTAGGCTTCAATCGTGGCTGAATTGTGTCAAAATAGTGTCGGAACTGTGGATTCCAGCTTCTGCATGGCAGGGTCCCGAAAAGCTCAGAACTGACTGATTTTCAAGGGTTATAGCGCAGTATTGTCATTTGGGACGAGCGGCACCATGTCACCTGCGCTCATTTGGCACGGTTTTTTGTCCGTATATATCTCATGGTTGGAAGTTCCGTGCGGCAAGGTTCCCGCGCGCCGTCGGGCAAAAGAAAAGGGCGGGACTGCCTGCCGGCCGTCCCGCCCTCAATAGTCGGCTTTTGAAGAGGATCAGGAGGCCGCGCGGCCCACCGTGACGATCGTCGGCGTCTTGCCGCCAAGAAGCTCCTTCGCAACCCGCTTGACGTCGTCAAGCGTCACCGCCTCGATAAGGTCGTTGCGCTTGTTGATGTAGTCGATGCCCAGATTTTCCATCTGGATGCCGACAAGCTGGTTGGCGATCTTGCCCGAGGTGTCGAAGCGCAGTGCATAGGAGCCGGTGAGATAGCTCTTGGCCTTCTTGAGCTCGTCTGCCGTCGGCCCGTCCTTGGCCATGCGCGCGATCTGCTCTTCCATGATCTTGAGCGTCTCGCCCGCGCTGTCCGAACGCGTTCCTGTCCCGGCCATCAGGATGCCCGCATGGTCGTAGGGCGCGAGATAGGACCAGACCGAATAGGCCAGCCCGCGCTTCTCGCGCACTTCCTCATAAAGCCTGGAGGAGAAGCTGCCGCCGCCCAGGATGTGGTTCATCACATAGGCCGGGATGAAGTCCGGGTCGGCCCTCTTCAGTCCCGGCAGTCCGAGACGGATCACCGCTTGCGGCACATCCATGTTGACGTTTTCCGTCACGCCTGTCTTCGGCGTCGCGTCGGGCACCTTGACGAGCTCCGCCTTGGCCGGAAGCTTGCCGAAGGTCTTGTCGAGCAGCGGGCCCAGCGTCTTTGCGTCGATCGCGCCGACGACGGCGATCTTCAGGTTGCCGCGCGCCATCAGGTGCTTGTGCAGCGTCACGAGATCGTCGCGGGTGATGGCGGCGAGCGTCTTCTCCGTTCCTTCCGTGCGCCGCCCGTAGGGGTGGCCGGGGAAGGCGGCGGCGAACCAGCGCTCGCTTGCCACCGAATCGGGATCGCGGCTGTCATTGCGGATGCCGGCGATCAGCCGGGTGCGCATGCGCTCGATCGCATCCTTGTCGAAATGCGGATCGGTGATCGCGAGGCTCAGCATGTCGAAGGCCGCGTCACGGTTGGCGGTCAGGGTCTTCATGCTGCCGGAAAAGCTGTCGCGTCCGGCATTGAAGCCGATCTCGACGGAAAGGTCCTCCAGCCTGGTCTGGTAGGCCTGCGAATCGAGATCGCCTGCCCCCTCGTCGAGCAGCGTCGACATCAGGTTGGTGAGGCCTTCCTTGCCGTTCGGATCCTGTGTCGCTCCGCCCTCGAAGGCGAAGTCGACCGAGATCAGCGGAATGGTGTGGTCCTCCACCAGCCAGGCCTCGATGCCGCCGGGACTGACGACGCGCTGGATTTCCGTGGCGTGGACGGGACGGGCAAGCAGCGCCAGCATCAGCAGGACGGTAAGCGTGACGAGCGCCGCGAACCCGCGGCGTGCGGCTGAGGTGTCGGCACGCGCCGCGGCCTGTGCCGTTGCGCGCGGTGTTCTCGGATTATGATGGGTCATCAGGATTTGTTCCCGTCCTCAATCGGCTTGCCGGTGAGATAGGCGGTGACGGAGCGGTTCGCGTCGAGATAGGCCGCCGCCGCCTTGACCTGGTCGGCCGTCACCCTGGAGATCCGCGCCGGCCATTCCTGCACGTCCTTGATGGTGCCGCCGGTGGTCAGCGTGCTTCCGAAGATGCGCGCCAGCGTCGACTGGCTGTCCTGGGCGTAGATCGCATTGGCAAGCACCTTGCGCTTGGCGCGGGCAAGCTCTTCGTCGGTGATGCCGTTCCTGGCGATGTCGGCGATCACCTTCGTCGAGGCCGCCCGCACGTCGTCAAGGCTCACCCCGTCGCGTGGCACGGCATAGACGGTGAAGTCGGTGGGGCCGAGCTGGGTGCTGGAATAGTAGCTGCCCGCGCTGGTGGCGATCTTGTCGGTGACGACGAGCTGGCGATAGAGCCGGCTGGTCGCGCCTCCGCCGAGAACGTCGGCAAGCACATCGAGCGCTTCGGCCTCGCCGTTCTTTGCGGTGGTGTAGCTCGGCACGATCCAGGCATCGCGCACGCTCGGTTGCTTCACGCGCGGATCGGAAAGCCGAACGATGCGGTGGCCGGGCAGGGGCGGTTCGGCCGGACGCAGGCGCGCGGGCGGATCGGCCCGGCGGGCGACCTTGCCGTAGGTCTCTTCGGCGAGCGTCTTGACTTGCGCCTCGTCGACGTCGCCGGCGATCACCAGCACCGCATTGTTGGGCGTGTAGAAGCGGTTGTAGAAGGCGATGGCGTCCTTCGCAGACAGCTTCTCCATCTCCGCCCGCCAGCCGATGATGGGAATCGCATAGCCGCTGTTATTGGCATAGAGGACGCTGTTCACCGCCTCGCTCAGACGCGAGCCGGGGTCGTTGTCGACGCGCATCGAACGCTCTTCCAGGATGACCTTGCGTTCAGGCGCCACCACGGCATCGCTGAGCACCAGGTTTTCCATCCGGTCCGCCTCGAACGACATGACCGTCTTCAGGTGCTGCTTGGCCACACGCTGGAAATAGGCGGTGTAGTCGGAGGAGGTGAAGGCATTTTCCGAGCCGCCCAGTTCGGACACGACGGCGGAAAACTCGCCCTGCGGGTGCGTCTTGGTGCCCTTGAACATCAGGTGTTCGAGGAAATGGGCGATGCCGGACTTGCCCGGGCTTTCGTCCGCGGCCCCCACCTTGTACCAGATCATCTGGGTGACGACGGGCGCGCGATGGTCGGGAATGACCACCACCTGCAGACCGTTGTCGAGGGTGAAGGTGGAAACATCGGCGCCGATCTTCACATCGGCGAAGTCGGATGCCGCTGAGGGTTTCGCAGTCTCCGCCAGGCTCGGCACGGGGCCGGCCACGATGGTGAAGGCGAGGGCAGCGGCGCATGCCGCCTGCATGAACCGGCTTTTCGTTAAAGACACGGATTGAGGCTCCTTCGCTGATCGCGTGTGCACTCTCGCGAAGGATATAGGCAGTTTGCGGGCGCCAGCGCGAATGAATTATCCGTAAGGATGCGTGGGGGCTGTTACGCAAGATGCGCCGGAAATCGCAGGAAACGCAGCGTTCCGGTGCGCCGGGCCATTGTCCCGTCTCGAGAATGTGAGCGGCCTTTTGGGAAAATGCGGTAAGGCGCCGGCCCCACTCGATCGCAGAGACAAGCGACGTCACACGACACGGCATGAACGCATCCCTCCCCGATCGGGTGAGGGAAACGGGCCTTCATGAAAGAGGGATATCTCCATCCCTCAGCCGGTGCATGTGAGCCAACCTCTCCCCAAGGGAGGAGAGGTCATTGAAAGAGTGGCCGCAAACAGGTCCTGCGGCGCGGGCCGTCAGCGCGTCGTATCGCGGCGGGGATCGTAATCGTCGATCGTGTCGGTCGCGGGCTTGACCTTTTCCTTCTTGATGGCTTCCACATCAGGAAGGGCGGCGGTTGCTGCCGGGGTGGAATATTCCACCGGCGGTTCGATCAGGTAGTTGCGCTGCGGCTTGCCGTTCGCATCGAAGAGCTTCGCCGTATCCTCCGGCTTGACCATCTTCTGGCCCTTCATCTGCTCGATGGTCAGGCGGTTCTGGCTGTTTTCCCAGGAACCGTCATCGCGGATAGAGCCGGGGCCGTCCTTGAGGCGATCATTGCCGGCGAGCGTGCCCTTCTTGACCTCCTCGATGCCGAGGCGATGGCTGCTTTTCTCGATGTTGATGTTGGCTTCCGCCTCGCGCCGGTCGTTCGCCTTCTGAATGGCGGCGAGCTCCGCATCCTTGTCGCGCGGCCAGTTGGCCGGCGTGGCGGCGGCGGTCTCCGGGCTCGGCAGATCCTTCTGGTCGCTCGGAATGGCGAGCGGCGCGCGCGGCTGATAATTGATCGGCTTCTCGTTCGGATCGACCGCGCCAATCGATTTCATGAGGCCCTTGACCAGCGCCACGTCGGGCGCGGTGCCGTCGGACCCGTACATGCCCTCTGAGTTGGACATGCAGCCGGTCATGCCAAGGCCGATGGCGGCCACCACGGCGAGACGGGCGATCGAACGCGGTCGGGTACTCGGCACGGTTGTTGTCCTCAGGTTTGCTGCTTGGCCGGTCGGCGCAGGGAAATACGAAAAGCTCTCCCTGAGCGTGCGGTTAGCGGGCAATAACGCCTATTTTGCGGCACTTCCGCCGCGATCGGTCAGCCAGTCATACAGAAGGCCGATCACACCCGCAACGATCCAGACGTCCGCGATGTTGAACACATACCACGAAAATGACCCCACGTGGAAATGCACGAAATCGACGACGGCGCCGAAGACAAGACGATCGATGCCGTTGCCGATGGCGCCCGCCAGGATGAAGGCAAGCGCCAACCCCGTGACGAAACGTTGGGAACCAGCCGCCCAGATCCAGATCGCCACCGCGGCGGCGAGTGTGAAGGCGGCGAGCAGCCACCGCCCCGTCTCGCTGTCCTGCTGGAAGAGCCCGTAGGAGATTCCCCGGTTCCACACCAGAACGATATCGAGAAAGGGCGTGAGAGCGACGGGCCCGGTCGCGCCGAGGTCGAATCCGTTGAGAAGCCACAGCTTCGTCGCCTGATCGAGCACAAGCCCGACAATGGCGATGAGCGCGACCATGCCGCTGTGGCGTCCCCAAAGGGTCATCGCGCTCATCCCTTTTCCGTTCAGGCCGAGGCGGCTGCAAGTGCATCGAACTCGCGCAACGCCTGGGCATCGCGCGGGGTCACGTCCGGATAGTCGGGATCGGATCCCACTTCCGGCAGCACTTTCCAGGACCGAGCGCACTTCGTGCCTTGCGCCAGCCCCGGCACCACGCCGACGCCGGGAACGTCGTCGAGCGTGAAGGCGCCCGCCGGCGCATCGCCCGCCACGGTGGTCAGCTGGCTGGTGATGCAGATGTCCTCCATGTCGCGGCCCTCAAGCGAGGCCAGCAACTCCGGATCGGCGATGTAGACGGTCGGATGCGCCTCCAGCGAGGAACCGATGCGCTTTTCCGCACGCTCCAGCTCCAGCGCGCCGGTGACGGCGCGGCGGACATCGCGGATCTTCGCCCAACGTTGGGCGAGACCCTCGTCGCGCCATTCGTCCGGGAAGCTCGGGAACTGCCTGAGATGGACCGAGCCTGCGTCCTCGCCGTGGCGCGACAACCAGCTCTCCTCCATCGTGAAGGGCAGTATGGGGGCGAGCCAGGTCACGACCGCGTCGAACAGCTTCTCGATCACCCAAAGCGCCGCCTTGCGCCGCGTGGACGAGATCGGATCGCAGTAGAGCGCGTCCTTGCGGATGTCGAAATAGAAGGCTGAAAGGTCCACCGTCATGAAGGTGAAGACCTGTGAGAACACCCGCTTGAAGTCGAAGGCGTCATAGGCGGACCGCACCACGCCGTCGAGTTCGGCAAGCCGGTGCAGCATCAACCGCTCCAGCTCGGGCATGTCGGCAAAGGTGACGTCCTCGCCCCTGGCATGCGCCAGCGAACCCAGCATCCAGCGGATGGTGTTGCGCATCTTGCGATAGGCATCCGCGTTGGTCTTGAGGATTTCCGCGCCGATGCGCTGATCGTCGGAATAGTCGGCCGACGCCACCCACAGCCGCAGGATATCGGCGCCGTACTGCTTGATGACGTCCTGCGGGAAGGTCTGGTTGCCCAGCGACTTCGACATCTTGCGCCCGTCCTCGGCCATCGTGAAGCCGTGGGTCAGCACCGCGTCGTAAGGCGCGCGGCCGCGCGTGCCGCAGCTTTCCAGAAGCGAGGAATGGAACCAGCCGCGGTGCTGGTCGGAGCCTTCAAGATAAAGGACATAGTCCCCGCCGCCGTCCACCGCCCGCTTGGGGCTGAGATCGGGGCGCTTTTCCAGACAGAAGGCGTGGGTGCAGCCGGAATCGAACCACACATCGAGAATGTCGGTGACCTGGGTCCAGGCGTCGAGATCGTTGACCAGACCGCCGAGGAACCGCTCCTTCGCGCCTTCCTTGTACCAGGCGTCCGCGCCTTCGGCCTTGAAGGCGTCCGAGATGCGGGTGCCGAGTTCGTCGGACTTGTCGAAATCCGGTCCCGGCGCGAGTCGGCCGTCTTCGTGGCGGAAGACGGTGATCGGCACGCCCCAGGCGCGCTGACGCGACAACACCCAGTCTGGCCGGTTCTCGATCATGCCATTGAGTCGGTGCTGGCCGGATGCGGGCACGAAACGGGTTTCGGAGATCGCCTGCAAAGCGCGGCCGCGCAGCGTGGAGCCGTCGGAAAGCTCCTTGTCCATGTAGACGAACCACTGTGGCGTGTTGCGGAAGATGATCGGCTTCTTGGAGCGCCAGGAATGCGGGTACTGGTGCTTGAGGCGGCCGCGCGCAAACAGCGCGTCCGCCGCGATCAGCGCCGCGATGACGCGCTTGTTGGCGTCGCCCTTGTCGCCCTTGGCGGTGATGACCTGGGCCGGTCCGCCCTCTGCGTCGGGTCCGAAGCCCGGCGCATCCGCCGTGTAATAGCCGGCGTCGTCGACTGTGAACGGGATGGCGGAGGAGATGCCGCGTGCCTCGATCTCGGCGCGCCTCTCCATCCAGATCTCGAAATCGTCGGCGCCATGGCCCGGCGCGGTATGCACGAAGCCCGTGCCGGCGTCGTCGGTGACGTGATCGCCGTCGAGAAGCGGGACGTCGAAATCGTAGCCGATGTCGGTCAGCGGATGGGCGAGCGTCAGCGAGGCGAGCTCATCGGCGGTGACATCGCGCTTGCGCTCGAAGGTCAGCTTGGCCTTGGCGGCGCACTCGGAAGCCAGCGTGTCGGCAAAGATCAGCTTTTCGCCCGGCTGCGGCCCGAAATTGTTCTCCGCGCCCGTGACCTCATAAAGGCCATAGGAGATGCGTGAGGAAAAGCAGACCGCGCGGTTGCCCGGGATGGTCCAGGGCGTGGTCGTCCAGATGACGACGAAGGCGTCGAGCAGCTCATCCGCCACGGCCTCGTTGGTGCCGCCGGCTTCCGTGATCGGAAACTTCACCCAGATCGTATCGGACTCGTGGTCGTGATACTCGATCTCGGCTTCCGCCAGCGCGGTCTTCTCAACGACCGACCACATGATCGGCTTGGAACCGCGATAGAGCTGGCCGGTGCGGGCGAACTTCATCAGTTCCTCGGCGATGATCGCTTCGGATTCGAAGCGCATCGTCAGGTACGGGTTCTCCCAGTCGCCCTCTATGCCGAGGCGCTTGAACTCGTCGCGCTGCACGCCGATCCAGTGTTCCGCATAGGCGCGGCATTCCTGGCGGAAGGCGACCATGGCTTGCGCGTCGGTGAGATCCGGCTTCTGCTTGCCCTTGGAGCGGTATTTCTCCTCCTCGATCTTCCATTCGATCGGCAGGCCGTGGCAGTCCCAGCCGGGCACGTAGTTGCTGTCCCAACCCATCATCTGCATGGAGCGGGTGATGATGTCCTTCAGCGTCTTGTTCAGCGCATGGCCGATATGGATGTTGCCGTTGGCATAGGGAGGGCCGTCATGCAGCAGGAACTTGTGCCGGCCCGCCGCATCCTCGCGCATGCGCTTGTAGAGGTCCATTTCCTGCCAGCGCTCGAGGATTTCCGGCTCCTTCTTGGGGAGCCCGGCGCGCATGGGGAAATCGGTCTGGGGCAGGAAGAGGGTTTTCGAATAGTCGCGTGTTTCGGTCATCGCTCGGATCTGTGCTGGTCTTGAAGCCGGAGCGCGGGCGCCGGCGTGATGCCGTGGCCTCGCGTCGGCGCAAACGCGAAAGGATAAGGTGGAGCAGCCGGCAGGTACGCCGGCGCCTTCGTCCCGGTCCCTCAGGCTGGAGCGGATGCCCCGTCAGCCGAAGGCCGGGCCGGTAATTCGTATGTGGCGCGGAACCGGCAAGCACCGCCGAAGAGAAAACGAGCGCATCATGCCGGTTCTGATACCAGCGAAAGGCCGACGAATAAAGTGTTTATGGCCCAGCTCCCGATGCCCGCGTCACCGCGCCTCGACCAGCCGGACGCCATCGCCACAAGTCGCCGGGATGTGACGTAGGCAACAGTATTTATTTTGAGGAAAATATATAAAAGCCCGATCAGATGACTTTCGCGATGGAGTTTTTAAATGAAATCGAAATTATTTCTCGTCGGATCGGCCGTTTTGATTGGGCTGATGTCAACGCAAGCGGACGCGAAACTCAAGGGCAAGCCGCAGTCCTTGAAGATCGAACAGCATCAACTGCCGTTTGCGATCAAGGTGGGGGTGCAGAGCAACAATTATGTGTCACCAGGCAACACCTACACGTTCGTCGTCAGGACGGAAGGTGCCTGCAAGAAGGGCCATCGCATTTCCGATGTCCAGGCAATGGTCGGCGTGCCGAGCGGACCCTTGATGGAGTATGCGAGCTATGAGGGGCTGCCGGAGATCTTCTCCTTGAACGGCAAGGATCAGCGCACGTTCAAGCATATCGCCTCGAAGGCGGTGCCCATGTCGGCGGTCTATCTGGCGGGCTTCAAAAGCCCCCAGGCCTTTTGCGAGCACAAGCGGGCGAAACTGAAGGCGGATGGCTGGTCCAACGCGGCCATTCTGGATCGCGACTGGACCTACAAGATCAACAACAAGGTTTCCGTCGTGATGGGATGCCGGCGCAAGGCAAACAAGCACCCCAAGCCCTGGGAGATCGGCCGCAAGCTCGCCAAGACCTCACTGCCAGTGCAGGTCGTGTGCCTGGCGCGGTGAGGCCGGTTCGCCGTCCGTCTTGCCCATGTCTCTCGACTATCTCTTTCATGCGGGCGCGGCGATCGTTTTCGCTGCGTCCGTTCTGGGGAAACCGAAATCCGTCCCGGGCAAGGTTTTCTTGAAATTCTCGACGTAAGTTATTGCAACGACCCCGACACCATCGGGAACGCGGCGCAAGGGGCGGGAATGTCGAGTATTGTGACGAAAATGCGCGAGGGCACGTGGGTCCGGCCCGATCTCGTGAGCTTCGCGGTACAACTGGCGCTCGCCGCCTATGTGCTGGCTTTCGTCGCGATGATCCTCGTTCCCAACCCCTATCACGCTCCCGCCGGGAATGTGATGCTGATCGATTTCCTGAGCTTCTGGCTCGCGGCGGGCCAGGCGCTTTCCGGCTTTCCGGCCGCGCCATACGACACCGCCGCTTTTCTCGCCTTTCAGCAGGCTCTCACCGGAAACACCTCGGAATTCTTCAATTTTCTCTACCCGCCGACCTGGCTTCTGGCGGTGCTGCCGTTCGGCGCGCTGGATTTCTATCCCGCTTTTCTGGCGTTTTCCGCGCTGAGCCTCGCCCTCTTCGTTGCCGCGATGCGGATGGCGGCCGGGGACTGGCGTCTGGTTGCGCTGCTGTGCGCCGCGCCGGCCGCGTTCAACACCCTCCTGCACGGGCAGAACACGTTGATATCGGCTGCGTTGTTCGCATTCGCGCTTGCGCTTCTGAGGCGCGGCGGGTTGTTTTCCGCCGGTCTCCTGATCGGTCTGCTGACCTACAAGCCACAGCTCGGCCTGCTCGTTCCGGCGGCGTTGCTCGTCTCCGGCCATTGGCGGACAATTCTCGGTGCCGGCCTGTCGGCAATCGCCATCGCCTTGGCAAGCTGGGCGGTTCTGGGGGCATCTCCCTGGGTTGCCTTCGTGGCACAGATGCATGTTGGCAGCGACGTGCTGCAGGACGGCTCCGTTCCCTGGGCAAGATCGATCTCGGTCTATTCCGCGGCCCGTCTGCTCGGTCTCGATGTGGCCACAGGCTGGTGTCTGCAAGCGCTCGCCTGTGTGTTCGCGGCGGCGGCCGTGGCATGGACCTGGATGCGCATGCGCAGCTTTGTCGCCGGGGCCCTCGTGCTCGTCCCGGCTTGCGTTCTCGCAACCCCCTACGCCTTTGGCTACGAATTGACGCTCATGCTCGTCCCGGCGGCCTTCCTGCTTCGAGAAGGAATTGAGAAGGGCTTCCTGCCTTACGAGAAGACGGCGCTGGCCGGAGTTCTCGTTTTCAGCGGGGCCGCTGCCGGCCTTGCCGAGAAACTGTGGCTTCCTGCCGGACCGCTGCTGCTGGTCATCGTGATTTTGCTCGGCCTGCGGCGGGAAGCGGCGGCTGCGCCAAAGCCCGGCGGAGCGGATCAGCCCGCGGCGGCCTCGCCGGCGCGCGGAATGTCGTAAAGGGCGAGGTCCAGCGGCGACAGCGGTTGCAACGCGGCGATCGCGGCGCGGGCCTCTTCGCTGTCACGGTCCATCTGGACGATCAGCGCGTCGATAGTGTCGAATTTCTCCTCGCCGCGCAGGAACGAGACGAAGGAGACTTCCAGCGTCTTGCCATAGAGGTTGCCGGCGAAGTCGAAGACATGGACCTCCAGCAGCGGCGCGCCGTTGTCGAAGGTCGGCCGGCGGCCGAAATTCGCCACCCCGTTGTGCAGCACGCCGTCGATGACGGTGCGCACCGCATAGATGCCGTGGGCAAGCGCACAGTCGGGATTGAGCGCGATGTTGGCCGTCGGATAGCCGAGTTCGCGGCCACGCTTGTCGCCATCGCGCACTGCGCCCTCCGCGAACCAGCGATAGCCCAGCAGCCCGTTGGCCAGTGCGATCTCGCCGTCCGAAAGCGCCTTGCGGATGCGGCTGGACGAGATCGTCTCGCCGCCCTCGTCATGCACGCGATCGACGATGGAGACGCCGAAACCGTGCTTATCGCCCGACTGGCGCAGGTAGTCGGGCGTGCCGGCGCGTGCGCGGCCGAAATGGAAGTCGTAGCCGGTGACCGCGTGGACGATGGAGAGCCGCTTCACGAGAATGCGCTCGACGAAGTCCGAGGCCTCACGCAGCGCGAAGGAGGCGTCGAAGGGCAGGACCAGCAATCCTTCGAGGCCGAAAGCCCGTACGATCTCCGCCTTGGCGTGCGGCGGGGTCAGCCGGAACAGCGGCTTTTGCGGGGTGAAGAAGGCGCGCGGGTGCGGCTCGAACGTCATCACGTAGCCAGGCAAGCCCAACCGGTCGGCTTCTTCCCGCACCTTTTCCAGCACCGCCTGATGGCCCCGGTGGACGCCATCGAAATTGCCGATGCCAACGACCCCGCCCTTCAGGGCGCCGGGAAAGGCGTCGAGGGAATAGGCGGCGTGAAACGCTTTCGGCGCCGGTGCGGCGGCATGCGGCATGAGGGCGGATCCCGGTGGCATGGAGAGGCGCGCGGACCGTGCCGACTTAACGCTCAAAGGTCAAGCGTGTAAAACGTCCCGCTCGCCTGGCCGCTGCGCCGCGCACGGTCCCCGCAATGCCGGGCCTAATCGACCCCGCCGGGATCGCCGCGACCGGGCACCTTCACCACGGCCTCGCCTTCCAGCACGACCGTGTCGCCCACCGATGCGACACAGGAAAGGCGCGCCTTTCTGCCGCGCTCCACCAGCTCCGACACCGTGATCGTGACGGTGAGTACGTCATCGATCCTCACCGGCGCCTTGAAGTTGAGCGTCTGCGACAGATAGATCGCGCCGGGGCCGGGCAGGCGCGTGCCCAGAAGGGCGGAGATCAGGCTGGCGGTATAGAGGCCGTGTGCGATGCGCGTGCGGAACGGGGTTCTGGCCGCGAAGTGTTCTGAAAGGTGGATCGGATTGCGGTCACCGGAGACTTCGGCAAAGCCGACCACATCGTCGCTGTGAACGGTCTTCGTAAGGCTCTCGCTCATGCCGATTTCCAAGTCTTCGAAATAGAGCGTGCGCAGGGGAGGCAGGGACATTGTATGGTTTCCGGGAAACTGCGGATGGAGCCGCAGGTTAAGGGCGTCAAAGATACCCCACAATTCGGCTTTTGGAGCATTCGCCTGCCATGTGCATGTTCATCCTCGAATTTTAACTCTCTTTTCAGTCCCCTCTGCCTATTGTGAAGCCACGCGTGGGGAGCCGGGGAACCGGCAGATCTCTTTCCTGGATCGTCACAACGCTGTACGGCCGCGATGGCCATGGCTGTTCAGGTGAGTGCATGGAGTAAAATATGGCCCTTGATCTTTCGATGCCGGTTCTTGTGGTTGATGATTACAAGACGATGATCCGCATCATCCGTAACCTGCTGAAGCAACTCGGCTTCAGCGATATCGATGACGCTGCGGATGGCACGGAGGCGCTGGAGAAGATGAAGCAGCGCAAGTACGGTCTCGTGATCTCCGACTGGAACATGGAGCCGATGACCGGTTACGAGCTGCTGAAGCAGGTTCGGTCCGATTCGGGTCTTTGCAAGACGCCCTTCATCATGGTGACGGCGGAATCCAAAACGGAGAACGTCATCGCCGCCAAGAAGGCGGGCGTGAACAACTACATCGTGAAGCCGTTCAATGCGCAGACGTTGAAGGGCAAGATCGACGCGGTCTTCAACGACTAGCGAACGGCTGAAGGGCATGCGCAATCGGTCAGACGGGAACCGGCACGCGTCGCGGCCCGCTATAATAGAAAAAAGCGAATCGGGTCAGGCAGGCGCGGCATCAGACCAGCCCGGCCGGACACCGGATTCGGATCCGCCGGCGTGCGACAGCGCGCCCGACGGGAGGGATAAAAGCCCGCGCGAGGCGGAAAATGAGCCAGCGCGCGCGGCAGACAGGGAAAAAGCCATGATACCGATGACGAAAAACGACGTCTCGGGCGTGATCAAGTTTCTTGAGGACAACAAGGCCCGCGGAGACCACGTCTCACTGAACGACGTGATGCGGCTGGCCGAAGTTATGGCCGGCGATTTCAAGGGTTTCCTCCACTCCTACGCCCCCTCGATGCGGCAGGAATTCGAGGATATCGCCAACGAGATCGCGCGGATGAAGCAGGAAGTGGTTCAGCTTCGCGCCTCCGACATGAAGCACAACCGCATTCCCGAGGCCGGCCGCGAGCTCGACGCCATCGTCGACGCGACGGAAGAGGCGACCCAGACGATCATGGCCGCCGCCGAAGAGATCATGGCTGCCGACACATCCGACGCGACCGCCTATCAGACGATGGTCGGCGACAAGATGATCGAGATTTTTGAAGCCTGCGCCTTCCAGGACATCACGGGCCAGCGGATTTCCAAGGTCGTCAAGACGCTGTCTTACATCGACGAGCGTGTCACGCACTTCGTCGAACGTCTGCGCATCATGGAAAATGATGAGGGCGATGTCGAAGAGACGGCGGACGAGCGCCGCCAGCGCGAGCTGATTCTCCACGGCCCGCAGCATGCCGGGGAGGGTGTCTCCCAGGACGAGATCGACGCCATGCTCGGCGGGTCCGACCAGGCGGATATTGACAAGCTCTTCGATTGAGATCGACCAGATCGGCTGAATGCGAAAAGAGCGGTCCCGGTGGCCGCTCTTTTCGCATTCAAGGGCGCGTTTCCGCACACGGATATTCTGCAAGCGGTGTCATGAAACCGTTATCGGAGGCCTTTTAGTAGGACCCGGCTATCCTGCCATCCTGTCTAGAAACGAGTCTCCAAGATGCCTCTCCTCACAAGGCGTTGCTTCATGTCCACCGTCGTCGGTGGTGCGACGATTTCAGCCCTGTCACCCATGCTTGTTCGCCGCGCGGACGCGGCGCCCGCAGCCGGTGAATTGCAACTGGTCGCGGCAACGCCCAACCCGCAGGGAAATGTCGAAAAGCTCTTCTTGCTGAAGGGCGATCCGTTGTCGGGTCCGATCCGCACCATCGTGGCGCAGGACGGGGCGCCGGTCCCGGAGAAGACCCTGGCTCCCGGCGAGCGCCGCGTGCTGCGGCTCATGCACTTCAACGACATGCACAACCACATGACCGACATGAGCAAGAAGAAGGGCGACACGCATCGCCTCGCTCAGATGGTCAAGATCGTCAGGGAAACCCGCGAGCGGGCGCGCAAGGACGAGATCGTCCTGTTCCTGTCGGCCGGCGACGATCACACGGGCTCGATCTTCGACGAACTCATCGGCTGGAACGAAGACGAGTTCATCGCCGATCCCGGCTATCGCGCGAATGCGGCGGCGGGCATCGAACTGGCGACGCTGGGCAACCACGAATTCGACCGCGGCTCCGCACAGCTCAGACTCGGCATCCGGCGCGAGGCCAGGTTCCCGCTTCTGAGTGCCAACGTTCACAACTCCACCCATCTGGAACGTGACCGCGACTATTTTCCCGCAGCGATCCTGCAGGCGAAGGGGCTGCGTGTCGGCGTTATCGGACTGACCACCGCCGTGGACACGCGCACCGGTCTGGACAGCGATCCGACCTTGCAGGTGGTGAGCCCGGTGAGAGCGGTCACCAATCTCTACAAGGCGGTGGAGGCGGCTTCCGACGTGGTCGTGATCCTGTCCCATTGCGGGTATGGCGCGGGCATGCACCGTTCGGGAAAGTCGGGCGCGGCGCGCAAGATCGGCGAAGGCGACTTCTCGATCGCGGAGGCGATCGGGCCCATGTCGCAAAAGCCTGTGGTCCTGATCGGCGGCCATTCCCATACCGAGCTCAACACCGACGGGCTGGATGAGCACAACATGGTCTCCGGCGTCCTGCTCACCCAGGCCAAGGCTTTCGGCCAGTTTCTGGGCAACATCTCCATGTCCGTCGCGGCGGACGAGGGGCGCGACAAGTGGTTCAACAATGTCGACCTGCATCCGATCAAGCTTCGCGACGACCGGGTCAGGGAAGGCGAGGCCGGCTATGACGATCTCGAACACGATGGTGACTACGACCAGGCGTTCGAAACCGCCGTCATCGCGCCGATGATCTCCGCGCTCGACGAAAAGCTGACCGAGGTGATCGGTACCGTCGACAAGGATGCGCCCGTCTCGACGCAGCAAACCGTGCGCGACCGGTATTCCGGCGAGATCGCATTGGCGAATTTCATGAACGACACCCTTGTGGCCCGTTCAGAAACCTTCGCCGCCGGCAAGGTCGACTTCTCGCTGTTCAACGCGTCGGGACTGGTTCACGGGATAGAGGCGGGACCGCTGACCTATCGCGCCTGGTTCGATGTGATGCCCTATGCCGACCAGGTCGAGATCGCCCGTGTCACCGGGGCCCAGATCCGCGATATGCTGAACTCCAACGCCAGGCGCATCGTGCGTCCCGAAGAGAGGGACAAGGTGGATGTCGCCGAGTTCATCGCGCGCGGCTTTCTGCATTTCTCGTCGGGCATCCGCTACCGGATCGCGCTCGGCGCATCACCTGCCGAGGCTCGCGCGGTGGATATCATCCTCAACGGCAGGCCGGTGGAGGAAGTCGAGAACGACACCTTCACCATGGCCTTCAACACCTACATCGCCCTTGGGGCCGGTGGAGAGGCCTGGAACGGCAAGCTGATCGCCGGCGGTCTGGAGCGCGAGGTCAAGGGCTATGACGTGCGCGGGTTCGACTTTACGCATACCGGACTTGTCTATCGCACCGAGCTGATTGCGAGGATCCGGCAGATCGGCACGGTCGGTGAGGTGACGGGCGCGAAGCTGGATGGTCGATTGACGGTCGCCTGAGGTCCATGCCCATCAGATTGCAAAAGTCTGATGGGCAAACCATCCGTGCAGAACGGAAAGCGCCGTCCTTTCCATGTGCCTGGGCTGGTGTGGCCCGGCACGCGGAACCCCGGGACCATTCGTCCTCGCGTCCAAAGCGGATCTTCTGACTACCAGGAGAGGCGGGGCATTGCGGCGCGCGCCGAGAGGCCCTCGCTTTCCAGCCGGTCGCGGACCAGTCCACCATCGGGCATTTCGGCGGCGCCGAAATCGGCGGCGTGGATGCCGGCGGTGATGAAGAGGACGTCGAGCCCCTGGCCGCAGGCGCCCTTGATGTCGGTCGGCAGACCGTCGCCGATGGCCAGCACCTTCGCGCGGTCCTGTGCCCGGCCGGAGAGCCGTTCCAGCTCGCCAATGGCGCGGTCGTAGATCGGCTTGTAGGGCTTGCCGAGGATCTGCACCTTGCCGCCGAGCGCCGCATAGTCGCGCGCCAGGGCGCCCGCACACCAGATCAGCGTGTCGCCGCGCTCCACGACCACGTCCGGGTTGGCGCAGACCATGGAAAACCCGCGCGCGATCAGCTTCCTGAACCGCTCGTGATAGTCTTCCGGCGTCTCGTTGACGTCATCGTAGAGCCCGGTGCAGACGATCAACCCGCCATCGGGCGCCCGCGCATCGTCCTCGACTGCGGCAAGCCCCGTGCCTTCGTAGAGCGTGTAGTCGCGCTCCGGCCCGATATGGACGACGGTGTCACCCTCGTAGGCCTTCAGCAATCCGTGGGTCACGTCGCCGGAGGTGACGATGGTGTCATAGGCGGCGCGCGGACAGCCGAGACTGTCGAGCTGTTCGTAGATCGGGGCGGAGGGGCGCGGTGCGTTGGTGATCAGCACCACCCGGCCGCCCTGTTCGCGAAACCGTGAGAGCGCCTCGCTCGCGCCCGGATTGACGCGCACGCCGTTGTGCACGACACCCCACACGTCGCACAGGATGCCGTCGTAGTCGGATGCGATCATCGAAAGTCCGGGAAGAAGCAGGCTGTCGGCGGTCATCGGGGCTCGTATCTGGTAAGATGAAACGGAAAAGATTCGCGCGCCGGTTTGGGCTTTCGTCCCTTCGCAAGAGGGGACATCTCAAGCGGCGTGCGGCCGCACCATAGTCGAACGACCGGCCCCCGCAAGCCCCCAATTCCCGGTAGGACGTGGCGACCGGCGCGGCGAACGCCGACAGGCAAATCCGCAGAGAACCCCACAGGAACAGGGCGTGGCAGTCAGGCAGCTTTCAGAAACGGTCATCAACCGCATCGCCGCGGGCGAGGTCATCGAACGTCCGGCGTCGGTGGTGAAGGAGCTGGTGGAGAACGCGCTCGATGCCGGGGCCTCGCGCATCGAGGTGGTGACGGCTGCCGGCGGCAAGACCCTGATGCGCGTCTCCGACGACGGCGCCGGCATGACGGCGGCCGACCTCGCGCTGGCGGTCGAGAGGCACTGCACCTCGAAGCTGACCGAAGGCGACCTGATGGACATCCGCACGCTCGGCTTCCGTGGCGAGGCGTTGCCCTCCATCGGCGCCGTGGCTCGGCTGACCATCGCCACCCGCAATGCGGAGGAGCCGCACGGCTGGGAAATCACCGTCGACGGTGGCGAGAAGGGTGAGGTTGCCCCCTCCGCGCTCAATCGCGGCACGCGGGTGGAGGTGCGCGACCTGTTCTTCGCAACACCCGCCCGGCTGAAATTCCTGAAGACCGACCGTGCCGAGACCGCCGCGATCACCGAGGTGGTCAAGCGCATCGCGCTCGCTCACCCGCATGTGCGCTTCTCGTTGTCGGGCCCCGACCGTCGCCAGCCGCTCGATTTTCCCGCCGCCACCGGCCCCGATGCGCGCCTTGCCCGTATCGGCCAGGTGCTGGGCTCGGATTTCGTCGACAACGCCATGGCGATCGAGGCGGAGCGCGAGGGCGTGCGGCTGACCGGATTTGCCGGGTTGCCGACCTACCACCGGGCGAACGCGCTGCAGCAGTTCTTTTTCGTCAATGGCCGGCCGGTGCGTGACAAACTGCTTCTTGGCGCCCTGCGCGGCGCCTATGCGGACGTGCTGGCGCGCGACCGGCATCCCATCGTCGTTCTAGATCTCGATCTCGACCCGCATCAGGTCGACGTCAACGTGCATCCCGCCAAGGCCGACGTGCGGTTTCGCGACAGTCAGCTGGTGCGCGGGCTGATGGTCGGTGCCATCAAGCGCGCGCTGGTGGAGGCGGGGCACAGGGCATCGTCCACCGGCGGTCGCGAGGCGCTCGATTTCGCACGCCCGAACGGTGTTGATCCGCGGACCGGTGGCTGGCAGGGCGGCAATGCCCAGGCGGCGCCGGCCAGACCCTGGTCCGGCGGATACGCTGCACCGCGCCACGTTCCGAGCCGGCCTTCGGGCGATGCGCAGGACTGGCGGCTTTCTGCCTTCCGCCCGCTTCATGGTGAAGGGGCTTCCGGGGTGGAGGTTCTGGAAGAGACCGCGCAGGATGCCGGCGCATTCGGTTTTGCCGAAAGTCAGGCGCCCTTTGCCGGCTTCGACGCGACGTCCGCCGATACCCGCGCCGATGCCATGCCCGTCGATGCCGGTTTGCAGGCGCATCCGCTGGGGGCAGCACGGGCGCAGCTTCATGCCAATTACATCGTCGCCCAGACCGAGGACGGCCTCGTCATCGTCGACCAGCATGCGGCCCATGAAAGGCTCGTCTACGAACGCCTGAAGGATGCACTCGCGGCCAAAGGCGTGGCGAGCCAGATGCTGCTTATCCCGGAAGTGGTGGAGCTGGCGCAGGAGGATGTGGAGCGGCTACTCGACCGGGCCGACGAACTGGCCGAATGCGGGCTGGTGCTGGAGAGCTTCGGACCGGGTGCCGTGGCGGTGCGCGAAACGCCGGCGCTGCTGGGGGATACCGATATCCGGGGGCTCGTGCGCGATATCGCCGACGACATTGCCGACATGAGCGAGGCGACGCGTCTGCGCGAGCGGCTCGACCACGTGGCCGCAACCATGGCCTGCCACGGCTCCGTGCGCTCGGGGCGAAGGCTCAGGCCGGAGGAAATGAACGCGCTGTTGCGCGAGATGGAGGCGACGCCGCTTTCGGGGCAGTGCAACCACGGCCGGCCGACCTGGATCGAACTGAAGCTCGCCGATATCGAAAAGCTGTTCGGCCGACGCTGACCTTTCTGCGATTGCTCCCGGTGCGCGGGCGTCGAGGCGGTAACGAGAGGTGCTGGAGGCTTTGAAGGGTCTGTGGCCCGCGCGACACAAGATGTCCAAAACGCACGCACGGCTTCGTGAAAGGAACCGCTGCGTTGGCGGAAAACAGCGCTTGTACATGCAGATAGCGAGTTTCACCGGGATGGCGATAACGCAAACAGTGATATAGATCACCGGAACTTCGACACGTTTGCTGCATTTTTGTCTAAGTTGCAGGCGCATAAGCGAGCCTCGCCGATCCGGGCGGGGTGCGCTGTGCAGGCGTCTGGAGCGCTCCGGATTACACCTCGCTCAGATGTGATGTCTGATGGTCGCTGGTGTAGTGTTTGGTTAACTTTGTTCAGGCGATGGTTGTGGCCTGATTGACGATGAAGAAATCTGGTAGGTTCCTAATGACGTTCAGAATGCGCGGCCACCGGGCGGCCTTTGTTTCCGCCCTTCTCGCGAGCGCGGTGGTGATGTCGTCTCAGCCGGTCGCCGCTGAAGGAGCGGACCGTTTCGCCGGTGCGCGCAGTGTCGAACGCATGCGTTCGGAGAACCCGGGACGCAGTTACTACGACCCGCGCGCCGAACGTGCGCCCCAAGGCTACCGCCATCAGCGACGCGAGCGTCGCGGCGGCGGTCTCTTCGGTTGGGGCGGCTGGGGATCCCAGAGCAAGGATTACGACTACGACCGCTACGATCCCGAGCCGGTAAAGGCCCACGTTTCAAGTCCGAAATACTACACCTACAAGCCGGACGAGCTGAAGACGGTTTCGCTGGACGCATTGTCGCGTGCGGTGGCCGAGGCCGCGCTTAAGCGCCAGCAGGAGGCCGCGGAGGCGGAAGCCGCGCGCCGTGACGCGCAGGCTCGGGCCGCGACCACGGAGCAGTCCCCCGAACGCGCCGGCGATGTGCGTCTGACCGGTTCCATCGCCGCGTCCGGCGACAGCCCGAACGACCAGACGACCGCTACGGATCGCGCCGTTCCCGAGACGGGCAGCGGCGCGGCCAACAATACCGGTTCCGCCAACGCGACGAACGCGACGGCTGCTGATCCGACCGCAGCTGATTCGACCTCGGCCGATCCTGCCACGACGACCGCCGCCGACGCGCAGTCGGTGCCCGCCGGGTCGGGCGCTGACGCGGCCGCGCCCGCCGCCGCCGATGATGCGACCGCATTGAACGATGCGACACCTGAAACCGCGGTCAATCCGGCAGACCCGACCCCGTTCGAGCGCGATGCGGAGATGCTCGCCGGCCTCAAGCTGCGCGCGCTGCCCGAGGTCATCGATGCGGTCGAAGCCTATTACACGAAGAAGCCGGCGTTTGTCTGGGTCGAGGACGGAAAGGTCTCCGACAAGGCCCGCGCCGCGATGAAGGTGCTTGCGGCGGCAGGTACGGTCGGTCTCGATCCGGCCGACTATGCCGTGGAAATGCCGCGCGATACGGTGGCGATGGGGAATTCCGACGTCGAGGTCGCGAGCAACGATGCGGCCAATGACGGGGTCGTCAACGATGCCAGCACGGCGCTTTCCGCGCCGGGCCTGGGCGTCCGCGAGCGTGAACGCGACCTGATGCGTTTCGAGATGGAGATGTCGGCGGCGGCGCTCACCTATGCGCTCGATGCCCAGCGCGGTCGCGTGGATGCCGACCGCATTTCCGGCTACCACGACCTGCCGCGCCACGACGTCGACCTTGATGTGACGATGGCGAGCCTTGCCGCGAGCGATGACGTCACCGCCTATCTGGAGGCACGCAACCCCTCCAGCAAGGAATTCAAGGAACTGGTGGCCGCTCTTGCCATGCTCAAGATGCAGAGCGAGGAAGCCCCGGTTACCATCGCGGCGAACACGCTGATCAAACCGGGCCAGAGCGATCCGGAAATGGCCAACGTCGTCAAGGCAATCGAGCGGAAGGCGTCGGAGGATCTGAAGACCGATCACGCTGATACCTTCGACACCTATGATGGTGGGCAAACCTACACGCCGGAGCTTGTGTCGCTGGTCAAGGACTATCAGCGCGAGGCCGGGCTTTCCGCCGATGGAGTAGTGGGGCCGAACACCGTGCGCACCATGGTCGGCATGACGCTCGATTCCAAGGTAGAGAAGGTGAAGCTCGCGATGGAGCGGCTGCGCTGGTTGCCGCGCGATCTTGGCGAGCGCCGCGTCTTCATCAATCAGCCGGCCTTCACCGCGACCTATGTCCAGCAGGGACGCGATCCGTTGTCCATGCGGGTTGTCGTGGGCAAGAAGTCGAACCAGACCAACTTCTTCTACGATCATATCAAGACGGTCGAATTCAACCCCTATTGGGGCGTTCCCTATTCGATCATCGTCAACGAGATGATCCCGAAGCTGAACAACAACCCGTATTATCTCGACGAATCCGGGTACGAGGTCACGACCGTGAACGGCCGGCAGGTCTCCTCCGCCTCCGTCGACTGGCGGGCTGTTGCGGCCAAGAAGCAGAGCATCAACGTGCGTCAGCTTCCCGGCCATTCCAACGCACTTGGCGAACTGAAGATCCTGTTCCCGAACAAGCACCATATCTACATGCACGATACGCCGGCCAAGTCGCTGTTCCAGCGCGCCAACCGTGCGTTCAGCCACGGCTGCGTGCGTCTGCAGGATCCCAAGGCGATGGCGGCGGCCGTGCTCGGCAAGGACAAGACCTACGTTTCCGAACGTATCGCCCAGGGCAAGAACGATGCGGACACGGTTGCCGGAAACATTCCCGTCTATGTCTCGTATTTTACCGCCTGGCCGGATGCCAAGACCGGCAAGGTGCAGTACTTCCCCGATGTCTACGATCGTGACATGTATCTTTCCCGAGCCATCGAGGCGACGCGCAAGGCACGTCACGGATAGTGGGCTGTCTCAGACGGATGGTTTCCATCCGTCTGAGACAATCATGCCGCTAAGGTATTGGCCCCATGGACTAACGTGTCGAAACGGAAGGGATCCTTCCGTTTCGCTCTATCCACCCGGCGGGCTCATACAGCGCGCAAGCTCGATCTGAGAGAGGCGCCTTCGGGCGCCTCTTTTCGTTTGTGCGCCGTTGCGCGGCTGGCACAAGCGAGAGCGCTGGATGGAGTGCGCGATACCGTCCGCGAGCCGGGCTTCTGTCTCCTCTCCCGCCCGCGAGGGAGAGGCGGGCTATACCAGGATATCGCCTTGGGGAATCGCCAGGGTGAAGGTGGTGCCCTTGTCCGGGACTGTGTCCACGTCGATCCGCCAGCCCATGCCCTGAACGGCCCGCGCGACGATCGCGAGGCCGATGCCCGAGCCGTCGGCAACGTCTCGCCCGTGCAGACGGGTGAAAGGCTCGAAGATCTTCGATTTGAATTCCGGGGCGAAGCCGATGCCGTTGTCCGAGATCATGATCAGGCGGTGGTTATGTTCCCGGCGCGTCGTTACCCGGATGCGGGGTCCGCGTCCCTTCGGAACGTACTTGATCGCATTGCCGATGATGTTCTGGAAAATCTGGCGCACCAGCAGCGGGTCCGCCTCCGCCTTCAGGTCGTCGACGTCGATTTCCAACGTGCCGTCGCTTGCGGCAAGCGTGTGTTCGAACAGCTCTGCCACCTCACGGATCGCCGCGCCGATATCGATCGGGATTCGGGCGGGTTCGTACTGGCTCATCTTGGAAAACCGCAGCAGGTCGCTGACCATTGTCCGGGCTCGGGTCGACATTGTGCGCAAACGCTGCACCGCGCGCTCGGCGTCTTCCGTGTCCCCCTTCTCCTGCGCCTCTTCGAGCAGGTCGGCATAGACCGATATCTTGCGCAGCGGCTCCTGCAGATCGTGCGAGGCGATATGCGCGAAGCGGCGCAGGCTCTCGTTCGCCCGCTCCAGCTCGCTCGCCTTGGCCTCCATTTCCCGCGCCCGCGCCCGCATATGCTCGCGCAGCTGGTCCTGGAGGCGGATCAGATCGCGATTTGTCCGGCTGTGGCTTTCCACCTCGTCCACCAGTTGAAGATTGGCTTCGCGCAGCATGGCGGGACTGGGCAGGCGGAGGGCTTTGGGGATCGCAAGTCCCGTGGCGACGACGGTTGCCATGGAAATCGCCGCGGTGATGGCCTTGACCAGGCCTTCCAGGCCGTAGATCGGCTCCCACAGAGTGATCAGGGAAATCAGATGAGTGGTTCCGCAGGCGAGAATGAAAGCCGCGAAGAGTCCGAATATCCCTTTATGCGCAAGGTCCGGACGTTGTAGCACGAAATAGAGCATTGCCAGGGGGATCAGTACGTAGCTGACGAAGATCAGTGCGTCGGAAACCGCATGTAGCGCGATCAGGTCACCTCTCCACGTCATACAGTAGCCGTGCGCCAGGAACGATTGCGCCTCGAAGAAGTTCTCCAGGTACCCGGACATGACCGCGCCTTCCCCTTGCCCCGGCTCCTTCCTTGCGGCAAGACCGGGGCATCAGTCTCCCGTCAAAATTCCTTGGCGTCCGTATGAGATGGCGAATCCGTATGAGATGGCGAAAATGAACGGCCTCTTTCGGACAAAAAATGACGTTGCGGAATTATTATGTTCTCGAATTGCGTCTTGCGCGAGCGCTTTGAGTGGAAGACGGCTTTGAGATTAGCCGACGATTTCCTGTCAGGTGATCGTCTTCCGGCCGGGGGAACCGCTGCTGCAGGATGGATGAGCGTTCAGTTGACGTCCAGAAGTCTGGAAATCAGCTCGGACATTTCTTGCAGGCTGTTTGGTTTGACGCACACCGATCTGGCACCGCTGGCCAGCGCGGCACGGCGGGTATCGGGATCGGAAGCGGTCGTGATCACGACGACATCTACCTTGTCGAGTATCTCCTGCACCATGCAGTGGTGAAGGACATCAAGTCCATTCACCCCGGGCATGTTCAGATCGAGAAAGATCTTGTCCGGCAGGGTGTTGTCTTGAAGACCGCGATCGATCTCGCCCAACGCATCTGATCCGGAAAGGACGAATGTCAGATCGAGATTGACCCGGGCGGACTCCTGAAGACGCGCCAGCGCTTTCTTCATCAGATAGATGTCGTCTTCATCGTCATCGACGACCATGACTCTGTTCTGATACATCGCTTCACGGCTTTTGGGGAGCATTCGGCGAAGTCCATTCTTAAAATATTCTGACCCTAGGCACGTCGCCTCTGGGGTATTAGGTGGAATTAGAAGGTCTATTATCCATCATTTGTGGCCTATTAGTTATACTAGACAACGTGAACCGTGCGTCAATATCGGAGATATTACGATTCATATTGATATATTTTGCGATGAATGTGGGCTTGGAATTAACTTTTCAGTCGCCAGCCAGTATGGAAGATCCACCAGATCGCGGTGAGGCAGATCGCCAGGAAGAGACCCGTCATGGCAAGCGAGATCCACACGGAGACATCCGATACGCCGTAGAAACTCCATCGAAAGCCGGAAACCAGGTAAACGACGGGGTTGAACAGCGTCGCCGTGCGCCAGAAGGGTGGCAGCATGTCGATGGAATAGAAGCTGCCACCGAGAAACGTTAGCGGTGTGATGATCAGCAGCGGTACGAGCTGCAGCTTCTCGAAGCTGTCGGCCCAGATGCCGATGATGAAACCGAACAGCGAGAAGGTCAGCGCGGTCAGCACCAGAAAGGTGAGCATGACGAAGGGGTGCTCGATCCTCAGCGGCACAAACAGGCTGGCTGTCCCGAGGATGATCAGCCCTAGGATGATCGACTTGGTCGCGGCCGCCCCGACATAGGCGATCACCACCTCGATGAAGGAGACGGGCGCCGACAGCACCTCGTAGATGGTGCCGACGAATTTCGGGAAATAGATGCCGAAGGAGGCGTTGGTCAGGCTCTGGGTGAGCAGCGAGAGCATGATCAGACCGGGCACGATGAAGGCCCCGTAGGAGACGCCGTTGATCTCGTCGATGCGCGAGCCGATCGCCGCGCCGAACACGACGAAATAGAGCGAGGTGGAAATGACCGGCGAGACGACGCTCTGCAACAGGGTGCGGAAGGCACGGGCCATTTCGTAGACGTAAATTGCGCGCACGGCGTGGAAGTTCATTGCTGATTCCTCACCAGATTGACGAAGATCTCTTCCAGCGTGCTCTGGCTGGTATCGAGATCCTTGAAGCGGATGCCGTTTTGCGAAAGGTCGGAAAGCAATGTGGTGATGCCCGTGCGCTCGCCCTGGCTGTCGTAGGTGTAGACGATCTCGGTTCCGTCCTTGCCGAGTTCCAGTCCGTGGTCGGCAAGAGCCTCGGGGAGCGCGCCAAGGGGTTCGTGCAGCGTCAGGCGGAGTTGCTTGCGGCCAAGCTTGCGCATCAGTTCCGCCTTGTCTTCCACCAGCATCAGTTCGCCCTTGTTGATGATGCCGACCCGGTCGGCCATCTCTTCGGCTTCCTCGATGTAATGGGTGGTCAGAATGATGGTGACACCCCCGTCGCGAAGCTCTCGCACCACATTCCACATATCGCGGCGCAGCTCCACATCGACGCCGGCCGTCGGTTCGTCGAGGAAGAGGATTTCCGGCTCGTGTGCCAGTGCCTTGGCGATCAGCACGCGTCGTTTCATGCCGCCGGAAAGCGTCATCACCTTGGAATCGCGCTTGTCGTAAAGGCTGAGTGCCTTCAGCACCTTCTCGATATGAGCGGGGTTTTTCGGCTTGCCGAACAGGCCGCGCGAGAAGCTCACCGTCGCCCACACGGTCTCGAAAGAGTCCGTTGTGAGTTCCTGCGGTACCAGCCCGATCATGGCGCGTGCGGCGCGATAGTCGCGGATGACGTCGTGGCCGTCGGCGACGACCGTGCCGCCGCTCGGGCTGACGAGGCCGCAGATGATTGAAATGAGCGTGGTCTTGCCCGCGCCATTGGGGCCCAGAAGCGCGAAGATTTCGCCCTTGTCGATTTCAAGGTCGACAGACTTGAGGGCGGTAAAGCCGCTGTCATAGACCTTGGAAAGCCCGGAAATCTTTAGGATCGGTGCCATGAAAGCCTTGAATGGGATCGGAGTGTGCGGGCAGGATGCGCCCGTGTCGTGCGCCCGGTGTCGTGCGGGCACATTTGGGGTCGCCGGCGGCAAAGGCAAGGAACGGCCCGATAATTTTGGAACAGAGGGTCCGTTATTCGCCGGCAACGCGCAGGAACAGGACCTTGCTGTCGCCGGCGGTGCGCTCATCGAGGAGCTCGAACCCTGCAGGGATCGCGATCGCGACATCGGCGGCTTCTTCCAGCACGCAGAGCGCGGATGGCTTTACCCAGCCGCCGGCCTTCGCGCTAGCAAGCGCCTTCTCGCCGAGCCCCCTGCGATAGGGCGGGTCGAGGAAGATCAGATCGAAAGGCTCGATTGTGCCCGCCTCGCCGAGCTGCGTCGCATCGCGGCGGAAGATCTTGGTGGCGCCGGTAAGCCCCATCGTCTCCACGTTGCGCCGGATGAGACCGCGCGGCTCCACGGCCTCCTCGACGAAGACGCAAGCTCGTGCCCCCCGGCTCAGGGCTTCAAGGCCGAGCGCGCCTGTGCCGGCGAAGAGATCGAGCACGCGCGCATCGACGACGACATCGCCATGGCCGTGGGCGAGGATGTTGAAGATGGTCTCACGCAAGCGGTCGGATGTGGGGCGGGTGCCCTCGCTCTTCGGCGTTGCCAGATGGGTGCCGCGAAACCGGCCCGAGACGATGCGCATGGGATTTCGGCCTTACGATTTCGGCGGACGCGAACGCGGCCCCCGGTTGCCGGGCTTCGGACCTCCTCGGCCACCCGCACCCGGACCACCCGCACCCGGACTGCTCGTTCTCGGGCCGCCCGATCCGCCGCGTGTCTTGTCCCCGCGCGTCTGGCTGCCTGATGCCTTGTTTCCCGATGCCTGGCCTCCCGAGGACCGGCTCCCGGCAGCTTTTCCGCCGCGCGCAGGGGCCTCGTCGGACGGGCCGCGGCCGCCGGTGCCACCGGGCCGCGCATTGGCGGGAATCCGGCTGCCGGCCCCGCCGCGTCCCTTGGGGGGCGTCGATGCCTCGGCATCCGGTCTGGACTTCAGCCCGGGCTTCGCCCCGCCGGCCTTGTGCTTGGGGTGGGCCTTGGCGTGTGCCTGCTCACCTTGCTTGGCGCTGATCCAGCCGGGCTCGGTCTTGGCGCGTGGCTTCCCCGGCTTCTTGGTGGTTTTCGCGTTCGCTGCCTGCTTCTTCTGGTCCTGCTGGCGCTGGTTGATCGGCGCGTCGAAATCGGCGCCCGATTCGCGTGCGAGCTTGTCGCCGAGCTGGTCGCGCAGGACCCGGCCGCGGATCTCGCGTGTCGTGCCTTCCGCAAGGTCGGCCAGCTGAAAGGGGCCGAAGGAGATGCGGATCAGCCGGTTTACCGACAGGCCCAGATGCTCCAGCACGCGTTTGACCTCGCGGTTCTTGCCTTCGCGCAGGCCCAGCGTGAGCCAGATGTTGGATCCCTGCTCGCGGTCAACCTCGGCCTCGATGGCACCGTAGAAGACGCCGTCGATGGCGATGCCGTTTTTCAATGCATCGAGATCTGCCTGTGTGACCTTGCCGTGGGCGCGCACGCGGTAGCGGCGCAGCCAGCCGGTGGCGGGAAGTTCCAGCATGCGCGCCAGCCCGCCGTCGTTGGTAAGCAGCAGCAGACCCTCGGTGTTGATGTCGAGCCGCCCAACGGAAATGACGCGCGGCAGGTCCTTAGGCAGCCGGTCGAACACTGTCGGCCGGCCTTCCGGGTCGCGCGATGTGGTGACGAAGCCCTTGGGCTTGTTGAAGAGCCACAACCGCGTACGCTCGCGCATGGGAAGGGCCTGGCCGTCGACCACCACCTTGTCCTTCGCGGTGACGGTGATGGCGGGGGTGGTGAGCTTACGGCCGTTGATCTCGACGCGGCCGGCGGCGATCCAGCCTTCCGCCTCGCGGCGCGAGCATAGCCCGGCGCGCGCCATCACCTTGGCGATGCGCTCGCCCTTGTCCGCCCCGTTGTCTGCTTCAGCGCCAGCCCCGGGGGCCGTCGGTTTCGATGTGTCCTTGACCATGCTGCGGGTGATAGCAGAGGTCGCGCGCGGCGGAAACGAAATAGCGCGGTGGTATGGGAAAATGCGGGGGGCGATGACCAACTGCGAACTGACGGCTTCTAAAACGCGCCGCTTGCCACTAGCTTGCCGGCCATGATGAAGTCTCCTTCCTTCATGGACGAAGCTCTGGCTCAGGCGGAAGCCGCCGCCGCGCGCGGCGAAGTGCCCGTGGGCGCGGTGATCGTGCGCGATGGCGAGATCATCGCGGCAGCCGGCAACCGGACGCTTGCCGACAACGACCCGACCGCGCACGCGGAGATCCTCGTCATCCGTGAGGCGGCGGAAAAGCTCGCGTCCCAGCGGCTCGGCGACTGCGATCTCTATGTGTCGCTGGAACCTTGTGCCATGTGCGCCGCAGCGATCTCGTTCGCGCGCATCCGCCGGCTCTATTTCGGGGCGGCCGATCCCAAGGGCGGGGCGGTGGAACACGGTCCGCGCTTCTTCGCGCAGGCCACATGCCATCACGCCCCGGAGGTCTATTCCGGCATTGGAGAAAGCCGGGCTGTGGACTTGTTGAAAGGTTTCTTTCGCGACCGGCGGTAAGTCGCGCTGATTTCGGTTCCCCGCGCTTATCGCGCGAAGCCGCCGATCTCGCTCATGAACGTGGCGTTGAGGCGTTTGAGCGCGGCGCTCACAGTTTCGTCCGGAGCGCCGTAGACGGTCATCCGCGTCGGCTTCACCAGTTCCATGAAGCGCGCGGCGAATTTCGTGCCGAAATTATTGAGATGCACCATCGTGGCGGCGGAATCGGCATAGCGTTCGTAGATGTGGACGCTCGTCTCGGCCTCGTCGATAAACCATTCGTAGATGAGCGCGCCGGGCTCGTCCGCCTTGGTGGCGTCGACCATCTCGCGCATCAAGGCCTTCAGGTCGTCCGCCGCCCCCTCCTTCAGCGCGAGTTCGAGCATCCAGTGAATATGTTCGCTCATCGTTCCTCCCGTCGGGCGTTGTGCCCCAGCGATATCAATCGATTTCCCACTATTGGCACAAATATCAGAAATTGGCGATCAGCCCGTCCACAACGAAACCGGTGAACACGATCCAGCCATAGATGCGGTTGGAGCGGAACAGCTTGAGGCACTGGTCGTTGTCGTCGATGTCGAGGACGATGATCTGCCAGATGAAGTGGATCGCGCCGACGGCAAGGCCGAGGAAGGCGAGCGGCCCGGCGTCCGCCAGCGTCGCCGCCAGCACGAAGAAGGCGGTTGCGCCGATATAGAGAAACGAGACGGCGGTCTCCGTCCAGCCGCCGAACAGGCGGGCCGTGGACTTCACCCCGATCAGCGCGTCGTCTTCCTTGTCCTGGTGGGCATAGATCGTGTCGTAGCCGATGGTCCACAGGATGCCGCCGGCATAAAGCGCGACCGGGGCCCACGAGAGATGCCCGAAGACGGCGCTCCAGCCCACCAGCGCGCCCCAGTTGAAGGCAAGGCCCAGAACCGACTGCGGCCAGTAGGTGATCCGCTTCATGAACGGGTAGATCGCCACCACAACGAGCGAGCAGAAGCCCAGCACGATCGTGTAGGTGTTGAACTGCAACAGCACCACGAGGCCAGCCAGCGCCTGAAGGATCATGAAGATGACGGCTTGCACCGTGGAGACCTGGCCGGACGGGATGGGGCGCGAGCGTGTGCGCTCGACCATGCCGTCATAATTGCGGTCGACGATGTCGTTGTAGGTACAGCCCGCACCGCGCATGGCGATGGCGCCGATCATGAACAGCACCAGGTGCCAAATGTTCGGCAGCATGTATCCGGCGGCTTCGGCCGCCAGCGCGGCCGACCACCAGCACGGCCACATCAGCAGCCACCAGCCGATCGGCCGGTCCCAGCGCGCCAGCCGCGCATAGGGTTTCAGCCATTCGGGGGCGAACCGGTCGACCCAGTTGCCGGAAACGGCGTCTGCGACGGCTTCCGTCACCATGCCGGGAAATTGCATCTTCATGTCGATACCGCGCTGAGGGTGGCTGCTCGCTCCCTGAGTTCGCGCGGAACGGAGCCAAGGTCAAGTGCGGAACCGATTTGCGCGCGCGCCATCCCGTGCTAGACCCCGCGCGAAATGAATCCGCGACGGGGATTGCGCATGAACGTCCTTCTCATCGGCTCCGGCGGGCGCGAACACGCGCTGGCCTGGGCGCTCGCCAAATCACCGCTGATCGAGGCGCTCTATGCCGCTCCCGGCAATGCCGGTATCGACCGCGTTGCGACCCATGTCGCGCTTGATGTCACCGACCATGCGGCCGTTGTCTCGTTCTGCGAGGAAAAGACCATCGGCCTCGTCGTCGTCGGTCCCGAGGCACCGCTGGTCGCCGGACTTGCGGATGATCTGGCCAGGGCGGGCATCAAGGTCTTCGGGCCCACCGCCGCCGCCGCCCGTCTGGAGGGCTCCAAGGGCTTCACCAAGGATCTCTGCGCGAAATACGACATTCCCACCGCCGCCTACGGCCGCTTCACGGATACGGAAACCGCCAGCGCCTATGTGCGCGAGAAGGGCGCGCCGATCGTCGTCAAGGCGGACGGGCTCGCCGCCGGCAAGGGCGTCATCGTCGCGATGAATGAGAAAGATGCGCTCGACGCGGTCGCCGCGTGCTTCGAGGGTACCTTCGGCGAGGCCGGCGCGGAAGTCGTGGTGGAAGAATTCATGGAGGGCGAGGAGGCGAGCTTCTTCGCGCTTTGCGACGGCACTACGGCGCTGCCGCTCGCCACCGCCCAGGACCACAAGCGCGTCTTCGACGGCGACGAGGGGCCGAATACCGGCGGCATGGGCGCCTATTCGCCGGCTCCCGTGATGAGCGACGCGCTCGTGGCGCGCACCATGGTCGAGATCATCGAGCCGACCATGCGCGGCATGGCCGAGATGGGCTGCGCCTTCACCGGTATCCTCTATGCGGGGCTGATGATCACCGAGGATGGTCCGAAGCTCATCGAATATAATGTCCGCTTCGGGGATCCCGAGTGTCAGGCGCTGATGATGCGGCTTGAAAGCGATCTTCTCGAGCTGCTGCTGGCCGCCACCGACGGCAAGCTGGAAGGTCGAACGATTTCCTGGAGCAACGACACCGCGCTCTGCGTCGTCATGGCCGCGAACGGTTATCCGGGGTCCTATGAAAAGGGCACGGATATCCGCGGGCTCGATGCCGCGGCTTCCGATCCGGCGGTGCAGGTCTTCCATGCGGGCACCAGGGCCGACTGCGACCGCACCCTCGCCAATGGCGGCCGCGTTCTGGGCGTTACCGCGCTCGGCGCGACGGTGGCGGACGCGCAGGCGCGGGCCTACGCGGCGGTCGATGCGATCGACTGGCCGCAAGGCTTCTGCCGGCGCGACATCGGTTGGCGGGCCGTGGAGCGTGAACGCGGGTAACAGGCGGCATATGCTGCGAACGCGGCATTGAAAGATGCTGCAAGTGGGGCCATCCTCGCGCGGAACATGCGAGGATCCTTTCCATGGCCGATCTGCCCGAACTCTTTCCCGGTTTCGAGACTCGCATGGTGGAGGGTGAGGGGGCCACGCTGCATGTGCGCATCGGCGGGGAGGGGATGCCGCTTGTGCTCGTGCACGGGTATCCCGAATGCGGCGTCATGTGGCACAAGCTGGCGTCCGAACTGAGCCGGCATTTCACCTGCATCATTCCGGACCTTCGCGGCTATGGCCAAAGCTCCGTGCCGAAGTCGGAAAAGGGGCTCGCCTATTCCAAGCGTGCGATGGGCAACGACATCGCCGCGATGATGACGCGGCTCGGCCACCAGACCTTCGCGCTCGCCGGACATGATCGCGGCGCGCGGGTCGCCTATCGCCTGGGGCTGGATCATCCCGACCGGCTGTCGCGCCTCGCGGTTCTCGACATCCTGCCGACCTACGACTACTGGCGGCAGATGAACCTGGAGTACGGCCTGAAGATGTACCACTGGCTGTTCCTGGCCCAGCCGACGCCCCTGCCGGAGAACCTCATCGCCCGCGCCAGCACCTTCTATCTGGAACACACGTTGGCGAGCTGGACCGCCAACGGCAATCTTTCCGCCTTCGACAAGCGGGCGCTGGAACACTACCGCGCCTTTTTCTCCGACCCGGAACGCATTCATGCGGCCTGCGAGGATTATCGCGCAGGGGCAGGCATCGATATGGACATCGATACTGCGGATCGTGCAGCGGGCAAGACGATAGACGTGCCGCTTCTGGTGCTGTGGGGCGGGCGCGGCCTATCTCCGGACAAGAATCCGCTCGATGTCTGGCGCGACTGGGCAACCGCCGTTGAGGGACAAGCAGTCGACGGCGGCCATTTCCTGCCCGAGGAAAACCCGGAGGCGACGACCGCCGCGCTCATCAGCTTTTTCAAACAGTCGTGAAACCGGCGAAGCTGGTCGTGCGTTGATCAGCGCAGAAACTTTGGACAAGACGCCGATCATTGCATCGTCATGATCGCCGGCTAACGCTTCTGTCGATCCGGCGCCGCGCTGGCGCACCGCTCTGCGAAGGAATGCCCGTTTCATGACAACACCACGTATCGGACTGGCGCTTGGCGGCGGAGGTGCGCGTGGGCTTGCTCATATCCCCGTTCTTGAAGCGCTCGACGAGATGGGCATCGTTCCAGCCGCGATCGCCGGCACGTCGATCGGCTCTATCATCGGCGCGGGCTATTGCGGCGGGCTATCGGGGGCGGATCTGCGCGAGATCACAACGACGATCTTTCGCAAGCGCACCGACGCGCTGGGCCGCATATGGCAGCTTCGCCCGCGCCGGTTCGCGGATCTCTTCGCCGGTGGAGGATTGGCCCAGTTCGACGCGACACGCGTGCTGGAGGTCTTCGCCGGGCCCTCGATCCCGCGTGACTTCGCGGATCTGAAGATCCCGCTGACGGTCGTCGCGACTGATTTCTACGATTGCCGGCAGGTGACGATCCGCACCGGCGACCTGCATCAGGCGGTGGCCGCGTCCATCGCTATCCCCGTCATCTTCAAGCCCGTCACCTTCCAGGACCGTGTGATGATCGACGGCGGCGTGGTCAACCCGCTGCCTTTCGACGCGCTGCCCGAGGGGCTCGACATCGTCATCGCGGTGGATGTCATCGGCTCACCGCTGCCGCGCAGTGGCCACCGGCTGCCCTCGGCAAGCGATTCGGTCTTCGGATCGACACAGATCCTGATGCAGACGATCACCGCGGAAAAGCTCAAGACACGCAGGCCGGACATCCTCATCCGTCCCGATATCGACGGTTTCCGCGTGCTCAATTTTCTGAAGGCCGAAGAGATCCTGCGGGTCTGCGAGCCGGTCAAGGTGGAGGTCCGGCACAAGCTGGAACGGCTTATCGAAAAGGCGCTGCCGGTCGAGACGTGACAGTTGTCCCGGGGCGGCCTGGTGCTCTGGAAAAATCGGTTGCGCCCCGGACGCGGGACCGCGAACGGTGTGTCCCGGACAAAGGACTTGTCCGGGCGGTCAGTTCTTCACTCAGCGCCGCGCGATGATCTCGCGTTCGTCGGCGTGAACCGGCATCATGCCGGCAATGCCGGGCTTGCGGCGTACGAGAAACCGAGGACGGCGCCCACGCAGGACAGAAGAGCGCCGCCGGGGACCCGGTCGTCCGACCGAGATCCGATCAGGAGAACCGGCAACTTCGTGCAGGCTGCCGTCCGGCTCTATCATGAGCAGCGGCAGCGCCAGGCGGCGAGCCCAGGCCTGCCAGTCGGCGACCACGTCATCAAGGTCGCTGGCCTCCATCAGCACCAGCGACAGCGACGGCTCGGCGTGCATCAGTTCCAGCGTCACATCAATGGCGCCGGCGGTTTGCGACGGCCGGACGCGGGCGGCGACGCCGCGAAAATCGCGAAGCTTGAGGAAGATCTGGTTGCGCCGGCCGTTGTGGCGACGCGTGACAATGACGGTGTTGCGCTCCAGGTGGATATCCGCCCCCGCCAGACCACCTTCACTTTCGGCCAGGCCGACAGTGAAGGTGGAAGGCAGCGCGAGGGGATCCAGACGCGCGCACGTCTCCTGTTCCGCGGGTGCGATCCCGCAGGTTGCTGTTTGACGCCTCAATTTGCCTCTCCCGTGGCCGGCTCTGTTTTTTGTGGCCGGCCTTTCCGTTTGACGTGATCGACAATAGGCGCCGGCGGTTGGAACCTGCTTAAGAAACCTGGTTAAATTTTCCTGATTTCAAAGAGGGTTAGGGAATGGTGAGCGCGCAATTCAGGGTTCGTTTACATCCCCCGGGCGAAGCGTTTGCTTGCTCGCGCCATGGATGAGGCATAGACAAGGCGCGCGGCTGAGGACGTTGGAGGGCGGGACACGGGAAAACCGCGCCTGGCTTCCTATATATTGCGCATACACGAACCCGGATCGGGGCCGCACGGCGGCCGACCGACCTGACGACCCGGGAGCGAAAGGAACCATATGACACTCTCCATCGACCAGCAGGATCTCGAAGCGCGCGCAGCCCGTTTGGTCGAGGCGGCCAGAACAGCCGGCGCCGATGCCGCCGATGCGGTGGCCATCACCGGCCAGTCGCTTTCCGTTTCCGTGCGTGCTGGCAAGGTGGAGGAGACGGAGCGCTCCGAGTCCGACGGCTTCAATCTGCGTGTCTTCGTCGGCCGGCGGGTGGCGAGCGTTTCGGCCAATGCGCTCGATGATCTGGCAGGCCTTGCCGAACGCGCTGTCGCGATGGCCCGCGTCGCCCCGGAAGACCCCTATGCCGGTCTCGCCGATGCCGCTCTTCTGGCCTGCTCCCTGCCGTCGCTCGATCTCCTTGACGACCGCGAGGTGAGCGCCGACGAGTTGCGTGATGCGGCCCTTGCGGCGGAGGCGGCGGGGCTTGCCGTTTCTGGTATCAGCAAGTCCGGCGGTGCATCCGCCTCCAGCGGCTTCGGCGGTGTGGTTCTGGCTACGAGCGCGGGGTTCTCCGGCTCCTATCTGGTTTCGCGCCATTCGCTCTCCATGACGGCCGTCGCGGGCGACGGTACGGCGATGGAGCGCGACTACGATTTCGATTTCCGCACCCACCGGGACGATCTCGACGATCCGGCCGGAATCGGCCGTCGGGCGGGTGAGCGTGCGGTGCGCCGGGTCAACCCGCGCAAGGTCGATACCTGCACCACCGCAATCATCTTCGAGCCGCGCGCCGCGCGCTCGCTGGTCGGCCATTTCGCAGGCGCCGTCAACGGTGCGGCGGTGGCCCGCAAGACCAGTTTCCTGCGCGACATGATGGGCAAGCAGGTCTTCGCCCCCGGCACCACTATCACCGACAACCCCTTGAAGCCGCGCGCCACCGGCTCGCGTCCCTTCGATGGCGAGGGTCTGCCGGTCGCGCCGCTCTCGATGATCGAGGATGGCGTGCTGAAGGCCTGGTTCCTGGACGGCCCGACGGCGCGCGAACTCGGTCTTGAGAGCAACGCACGCGCCGCGCGTTCGGGCTCCGGCACATCTCCTTCCCCAACCAACCTCGCGCTTCTGCCCGGCGATATGTCGCCGCAAGACATGATCCGCGAGACCGGCGAGGGGCTTTATGTCACGGACCTGATCGGCCACGGCGTCAACCCGGTAACGGGCGACTACAGCCGGGGCGTGTCGGGCTTCTGGATCGAGAACGGGGAACTGACCTATCCCGTGAGCGAGGTTACGGTCGCGGGCAACCTGAAGGACATGTTCGCCCGGCTGCGGCCCGCCAACGACCCCGATCTCAGGTTCTCCACCAGCGCGCCGACGGTCGCTATCGAAGGAATGACCCTTGCCGGACGCTGATGCTTCGCCGGCCACGAGCCCCGCAGAAGACCTCGACCTGATCGCGAACGCCGCGCGTGAGGCCGGCCGCCTCGCCATGGGATACTTTGGTCATGATCCGCGCGTGTGGAACAAGGAAAACAACTCGCCCGTCACCGAGGCGGATCTGGCGCTCGATCAGTATCTCGCCCGCGAATTGCGCGGCGCGCGGCCCGGTTACGGCTGGCTGTCGGAGGAAACGACGGACGACAAGGCCCGCCTGACCCACGAGCGGCTGTTCGTGGTCGACCCGATCGACGGTACACGCGCCTTCATTCTCGGCGAGATGGACTGGTCGGTGAGCGTTGCTGTCGTCGAGGGCGGCCGGCCGATCGCCGCCGCGCTTTATGTTCCCGTACAGGAGGAACTCTACCTCGCCACCGCAGGCGACGGCGCGCGTCTCAACGGAATGGCGATCGCGGTCAACGGACGCAGCGAGCTGTCCGGCGCGCATGTGGCGGGACCGCGCGCCCTGCGCGAGAGGACGGCGTTGCTGGAAGCCGGGATCAACCAGGACGATCCGATCCGCTCACTGGCGCTGAGGATCGCTCTTGTCGCCGACGGTCGGCGCGATGCGGCCATCGCGACGGCGCGTTCGAATGACTGGGATCTTGCGGCGGCCGATCTTTTGGTGCAGGAAGCGGGCGGCCAGCTTACCGACCTCGATGGTCGCACACTTCGCTACAATCGCGCAGATGTCCGCCATCCCGCGCTGATCGCGACGTCGCCTGCCCTGAGGGAGGCGCTTGGAACCGTCGTGCGCGGCGTTCTGGGCTAGGGCGGCGGTTTCGGACCGCGCCCGCGGTCGAAACGGCTGGCGGAAACATGAACGGCATTCAGACAGAACGGACCCAGGCAGGACGGATCATGAGCGAACAGGAAACCCCCACCCAGTTGCTTCACCTCGTCTTCGGCGGCGAGCTCACCGAAATCGACAAGGTGGAATTCCGCGATCTCGACAAGCTCGATATTGTCGGCATCTATCCGAACTACGCCAAGGCTTACGATGCGTGGAAGGCGAAGGCTCAGGCCAGCGTCGACAATGCCCACATGCGCTATTTCATTGTCCACATGCACCGTCTGCTGGACCCTGAAGAGCCCAAGAAGTAGGCAGCGAACGCTCTAGGCCCTTGCCCGCACGCACGCGGGACGCTATTGCCGGCTCCATCAAGACCATGCCGGGGGCCGGCGATGCGGCATTTGACGCGCGCCGCCACGATGCGACATCCCCGAACCGATGAGAGGCGCCTCGCCCTTGAAACGTCCTCCGATCGACTTCCCGCGCGGCGTTGCCGCTTGTGCGAACCGCAACAGTCAGATCGCGGGAAGACGTTTCGCGGGCTCAGGGTTCCTGGAACGGGCCGCAACATGCTGAAGGGCATCGCGCGCAAACCGGCGGTCCTGCGCTTCGTCGGGCGAATGCTGGCCCGCTATCTGACTTTCGTGAGAAAGACCTCATCGCTCGCTATCGAGCCGGCGGATCTCTATGACCGCTTGCCTCCCGAAACACCACTCATCATCGCCATGTGGCACGGCCAGCATTTCATGATACCGCTCGTCAGGCCCGAAAGCCTGAAAGCCAGCGTGATGATCTCGCGTTCGGCCGACGGCGAAGTGAACGCTGTCGCCGCCGAAATGCTTGGCATCGGTCTTATCCGGGCATCCGGATCGCAGAAAAGCCGGCAGATGCGCAAGCGTGGCGGCATGCGCGGTTTCTTCGAGTGTCTTGCCGCGCTGGAAGCGGGATCGAGCGTGGCGCTGACCGCCGACGTGCCGAAGGGCCCCGCACGGGTCGCCGGCCGCGGCATCGTGCAGCTCGCCAGGCATTCCGGTTGTCCCATTTTGCCGGTCGCCGTGGCAACCAGCCGGCATATCGATCTCGACACGTGGGACCGGGCGAGCATCAACCTGCCCTTCAGCCGGATGGCGCTGGTTGGCGGCGATTTCATCCGCGTGCCGAAGGATGCCGATGATGCGGCGCTGGAGGCGGCAAGGGTCATGGTCGAGGAGGGCCTCGACGCGGTGACGGCACGCGCCTACGAAATGACGGAAAAACGCCATGGCTGAAGCGGGCAGCGCCCTGCTCACCACCTATCGGCTCGCAGGTCGGCTTTCCGTGCCGGCATTGGGGCTTCTGTATGCCCGACGCGTGCGGGCCGGCAAGGAGGATCCTGCGCGCCGTGGCGAGCGTTTCGGCCACAGCGGCCTGACGCCCGGGCCGGGATCCCATGTCTGGGTGCATGCGGCGAGCGTCGGCGAGACCAATGCCGTCCTGCCGTTGATCGAATGGATCGTCGGGCAGGGGTATGACGTCGTTCTGACCACCGGCACGGTGACGTCCGCGCGTCTGGCGGCCGAGCGTCTGCCGGAAGGCGCCGTTCACCAGTTCGTGCCCTATGACGTGGCGCCGCTGGTCTCCCGGTTTCTGGAAACCTGGCGACCGAAACTGGCGATCATGGTGGAGTCGGAAATCTGGCCGGCGACATTCAGCGAACTTGCATCCCGGCATATTCCCACTGTCGTCGTCAATGGCCGCATGTCCGAACGGTCCTGCCGTGGCTGGGCGCGTCTGGGCGCCGGAGCGCGGGCCATCTTCGGCTGCATCACATTGTGCCTCGCCCAGTCGGAGGCCGATGCGCGGCGTTATGCGATGCTTGGCGCGCGCACGGTACGCTCCACCGGCAACCTGAAATTCGATGTTCCTCCGCTTCCCTTCGACGAGGCGGCACGGACTGCGTTGGCCACCGAAATCGGCGCGCGGCCGGTCTGGATCGCCGCCAGCACCCATCCGGGCGAGGAAGAGATGCTGGCCGACGTTCACCGCGCCTTGCGCCCGGAGGTTGAGGATCTTCTGCTGATCTCGGTTCCCCGTCATCCAGAACGCGGGCGCGAGGTCGCCGAGATCTTTGCCCGCGCCGGTCATGACGTGAGCCTGCGTTCGCGCGGCGAAGCAATCCGTCGTGGCTCCAATGTCTATGTCGCCGATACGATCGGTGAACTGGGACTTTTCTACCGGCTCGCGTCCCTCGCCTTCATCGGCGGTTCGCTCGTTCCGCATGGCGGGCAGAATCCGATCGAGCCGGCCCAGATCGGTTGCGTCGTCCTGTCGGGTCCGCATGTGCGCAACTTTTCAGGTATCTATCGTTCGCTTGGGGAGGCTGGTGGCGCGCGCATCGTGAAGGATGGAGACAGTCTTCGCACGGAACTGGCGACGCTTCTGGACGACGACGCGGCCGCGGCGCACCTTGCAAGGGCTGCACATGACTGCGCGCTGTCCGGTCAGGGCGCGCTTGCTGCGGTGAAGAGCGCGCTCGAAAGCGAACTCGCCAGGCTGATGGATTAGGCGTACCCGCCGGTTGGGCCGGCGCGGCGGATCAACGAGGATGGGCACGTGCAGCGCACAGCACCTGATTTCTGGTGGCGGCAACGGATCGGGCTGAAAGCGCTGGCGCTGGCGCCGGTAGCGTTCGTCTACGGCCGTATTGCGCGTGCGCGGATGCTGAAATCCTCGCGCGACCGCGTCGAGGTTCCGGTTATCGTCGTCGGCAATTTCGTCGCCGGCGGGGCCGGCAAGACACCCACGACCATCGCGCTCGCAAGGCTTTTGCGCAATGAGGGGCGCGCGCCCTTCATCCTGACGCGCGGCTATGGCGGAAATCTCGAAGGCCCGGTCAGGGCCGATCCCGATACCCATGGGGCCCGCGAGATCGGCGACGAGGCGCTGCTTCTGGCCGAAGCCGCACCGACGATCGTCTCCGCCGACCGTGGCGCTGGCGCACGCGCGGCGATTGCCGAGGGGGCCGACATCATCCTCATGGACGACGGGTTCCAGAACCCCGCTCTCTTCCGCGACTTCGCCTTTGTGGTGGCGGAAGGGGCGGTGGGCGTTGGCAATGGCATGACCATTCCCGCCGGCCCGTTGCGGGTTCCGCTGCGCGATCAGATGGTGAAGGCCAACGCGCTGATCGTCATCGGCCCGGGCGAGGGGGGCGCGCGGCTGGTGCGTCAGGCAGCCCGTCGCGGGCTGACGGTCTTGCGTGCAGATCTCAAGCCCCGGCCCAATCCGGATGTGTCGGGACGGCGCGTGCTCGCTTTCGCCGGCATAGGGCGACCGCAGAAGTTCTTCGATACGCTGGAGGAAACCGGCGCGGAGATCGTCGAGCGCCGCACCTTTCCCGATCATCATGTCCTGACGCGACAGGAGGTGCAGGAGATCCTGACCACCGCGGAGGAAAAGAGCCTCGTTGCGGTCACCACCGCCAAGGACATGCGGCGGCTGGAGGGGGATGACCAGGAACTGATGCGCTGGCTGGCCGGCTCGGCGCGGGTGATCGAGGTCGATCTGGTGTTCCGCGATGAAGGCCGGGTCATGGAGTTGCTGCGCCGGGTGATCCGCGATCACCCCTTCCGGTGAGGACGCGCCAGACCATTGCCGCGACCGGTTATTCCGGTCGCATGCGGCTCATGGCGGCCGCCGCGTCGATATAGGCTTCCTGGCGTTCCGCGCTCCAGTATTTCAGCTCGTCGAGCGGGATCGTCTGGCCGGTGACGGCGCAGCGCACGAAATTGCCGGGCGAAAGAATCTGGAAATCGCCGTCGAGATAGCGAATGCGGGCTTCTCCGCCGGAGCGGGGGGATTCGTAGCGGTTCATAGGGGTCGCGCCTGTTGCAGCGAAAAGACCTGACATTGTCGCCTCGGCAAGGAGACAGGCAGGTGCTCATGTGACGGGTAAACGGCGCCCCTCTTCGCACATGGCTACGAGAAACGGCGCCTTGCTTTGTTGCGAAGATAGTCGCGCACGCCCCCCTTTGCCAGTGCAAAGCGCCCGGATCAAGGTCACGCTCAGGCGTCTTCGCTGTGTTTCGGTTCCTTACGCGGGGTGCGGGCGTGGAGGATATCCGCGCCCGCGAAGAGGCCACCGGTGAGCTGCAGTCGCAGCACCTCGCTGTCGCGTTGGCGCACGTCCTCCTCGATCGTGGCGATGCGGTCGGCCGGAATGGCAAGCGCTTCCAGGGCCGCGCGCCCGAAGAGGATGCCGGATTCGAAGGTTTCGCGGACATGAAAGTCGACCCCGAGCTTGGTCAGGTCGATGGCATGCGCCTGATCCGTGGCCCGGCAATAGATGCGCGCATTGTGGAAATTCTCGCGGATGCAGTCGATCGCCTTGCGCATGATATCGTCGCGTTCCACGCACAGCGCGATGACGGCCGCCTGATCGGCGCCAGCTGACCGCAGAACGTCGGCTCGCGTGATGTCGCCGTAGTAGACCTTGTAGCCGAGCTTGCGCGCGTAATCGATTCGCCGGGCGTTGCGATCCATGGCGGTGATCGCGATGCCCTCCGCCGACAGCATTTGAGCCGCCACCATGCCGAAGCGGCCGAAGCCGCAGATCAGTACGCTCGCCTTCGCCTCCTCGAAGCTCTCCACCACCTCCGGAGCCACGCCGCGCGCGCGCAGGCGTGCCGCGATCCTGTCGTAGGCGGCGCAGACGAGCGGCGTCATCATCATCGTCACGATGACGACGGCGATGAGGCCGGACTTGTCGTTCTGGTTCATCAGGTTGAGCGCGGCGGCTGAAGAGAACAGCACGAAGGCGAACTCGCCGCCTTGCGGAAGGGTGGTGGCGATGCGCAAGGCGTCGGTGTTGGAGGCGCCGAAGATGCGCGCCAGCGCCCAAAGCAGCAAACCCTTGACGCTCATCACAAGTACGACACCCGCCAGGATCACGGGCCAGGAGGCGAACACCACGTCGAGCGCGAAGGTCATGCCCACAGCCATGAAGAACAGACCCATGAGCAGTGAGCGGAAGGGCTCGATATCGGCTTCCAGTGTGTGGCGGAAAGAGGATTCGGCCAGCAGCACGCCAGCGATGAAGGCGCCCAACGCCATGGACAGTCCAGCCAGATGCAGCACGCTCGCGCTGCCCAGCGCCACCAGCAGCGCGGCGATCAGCATCACCTCGCGCGCGCCCCAGCGGGTGAGAAAGGAAAACAGCGGGTTGAGCCCGTAGCGCCCGACGACCAGAACGCTGCCGATGGCGGCCACCGCCGTGCCGGCTTCCTGCCACAACGGCCCTTTCGGCTCGCCGCTGCCCGGTGCCATCAGCGCGACACCCGCCAGAAGCGGCACGATGGCGATGTCCTGCAACAGCAGGATGGCGAAGGCGCGCTGGCCGTAGCTTGTTTGCAGCTGTCCGCGTTCCTGCAGCAGTTGCAAGGCAAAGGCTGTCGAGGATAACGCCATGCCGAAGCCCGCCACCGCCGCTACCCGCCAGCTGTCGGCCAATGCGGAGATCAGCGCGGTCAGGATGAGGCCGGTAAGGACGACCTGAGCGGTGCCGAGGCCGAAAATATCCCGTCGCATGTGCCACAGCCGGCTTGGCGTGAGTTCCAGCCCGATCAGGAACAGCAGCAGCACCACGCCCAGTTCCGAGACCTGGAGAACGGTTTCCGCGTTGCGGAAAAGCCCCAGGCCATGCGGGCCGATCAGGATGCCCGCACCCAGGTATCCCAGTACCGCGCCGAGCCCCAGTCGCTTCGCCAGCGGCACGGCGATAACGGCGGTACCGAGCAGGACAACGGATTCAAGCAGGAACGGCGGTGCGGCTTCTGTGGCCATGAGATTTCCGGATCTGACTTAAGGAGACCCGCACATGGTAGCAGACCAAACCTCCGGGAAAACGCTGTTATGCCGATTTATTTTCCGTTCTGCCCTGAAGTTCGGGCAGGTGTTTGCGCCGTTTGCTCCAACGAGCGGGCTGGAGCTGCAAGTACAGGCTGCAACGGGGAGGACTGCCTCGTGGACAGAAAGGAACGCCCTCGTCCTAACTGTAACGGTGCCGGGATTTCGGGATCGACGCCGCACCGTGTGGGGAACCCGCCAGGCGCAGCAGCCTGAGCTGCGTTGCCAAGGCGATCGCGTTGGTGAAGAGGATCCCATTGAGTCCGGCCTGCCGCGCGCCATCCACATTCTTGCGGGCATCGTCGATCATCACCGCGTTTTGCGGCGCGTGGCCATGCAGGGCACAGATTTTTCGATAGACCGCCGGATCGGGCTTGCGCGCGCCGAATTCCGCCGAGACATGGGCCGACGCCCCGAACAGCGCAACCGCCTCAGGCGCACACGCCGCGAGCGTTTCCTTGAGCAGGATCGGGTTGTTGGTGAGCAGGGCGATATCGACATGTCGCTTCAGGCGGCGCGCGATTTCGAAGACGCGGGGCTTCACGCTCATCATGTCGCGGCGGATATCTGCCCAGGTCGCGCGGTCGATCGCGCTGCCCAGCCGCTCGCTGAAGCCCTCCAGGTAGGCGGAACCGGTCGGTGGATCTCCCGCTTCCGCCCGTTTTTCGAAATCGGATTTGAAGATCGCCTCGCCGATTTCATGGGGCTCCCGGCCGCTCAACGCGGAAAGCGCGCGCAGCCGTGCGCCGTCGCGCTTGTCGTAGAGCACGCCGTCCATATCGAAGATCACGAAGGTGATCTGCTCCACCATCGGCGCCCCCAGGAAACTTATGCGGCGGTACCGCCGACGGTCAGCGCGTTGATGCGCATCGTCGGCTGGCCGACGCCCACCGGCACGCCCTGTCCCTGCTTGCCGCAGGTTCCGATGCCCGGATCGAGCGCCATGTCATTGCCGATCATGGGCACGCGGGTCAGCGCATCGGGGCCGTTGCCGATCAGCATCGCGCCTTTCACCGGCGCACCGATCTTGCCGTTCTCGATCTGGTAGGCCTCGGTGCAGGAAAAGACGAACTTGCCGGAGGTGATGTCGACCTGGCCGCCGCCGAAGGACACGGCGTAGATGCCGTTCTTCACCGAAGCTATAATTTCCGCCGGATCGTGCTCGCCCGCGCGCATGATCGTGTTGGTCATGCGCGGCATCGGGATGTGGGCGAATGACTGTCGGCGTCCGTTGCCGGTGGGCTTCATGCCCATCAGCCGGGCGTTCTGGCGGTCCTGCATGTAGCCGACCAGGATACCGTCCTCGATCAGCACCGTTTCCGACGTCGGCGTGCCCTCGTCGTCAACCGTCAGCGAGCCGCGGCGGTTGGCGATGGTGCCGTCATCGACCACGGTGACGCCGGGCGAGGCGACGCGCTGGCCCATGAGGCCGGCAAAGGCGGAGGTCTTCTTGCGGTTGAAGTCACCTTCCAGCCCGTGGCCGACCGCTTCGTGCAGCAGGATGCCCGGCCAGCCTGAGCCCAGCACCACGTCCATCGTGCCGGCGGGGGCGGGGACAGCATCCAGATTGACCAATGCCTGTCGGAGCGCCTCGTCCACGGCATGCTTCCAGCTGCCTTCGGCGATGAACTCGCCATAGGGCTGGCGCCCGCCGATACCGTAGGAGCCGGATTCCTGCCGGTCGCCTTCGCCTGCAACGACGGAGACGTTGAAGCGCACCAGCGGGCGGACGTCGTGCACGCGGTGGCCGTCGGCGCGCAGGATGTCGACCACCTGCCACGAGCCGGCCAGCGACACGGTGACCTGCCGCACGCGGGGATCCTTGTCGCGCGCATAGGCATCGACGCGCTGGAGAAGTTGCACCTTTTCCTCAAAGCCCGGCGTTTCCAGCGGGTTCGTCGCGCCATAGAGCATGGCGTTGGTGCGCCCCGGTGCCGCCGCATAGGTGCCGGTGTGGCCCGACTTCACCGCTTGAACGGCGTCGGCGGCCCGTGTCAGCGCGGCTTCCGAAATCTCGCCGGAATGGGCATAGCCCGCGGCTTCGCCGGCAACAGCCCGCAGGCCGAACCCTTGCGAGGTGTCGAAGCTTGCCGATTTCAGGCGGCCATTGTCCCAGCCAAGCGCCTCGGACTGGGAATATTCGAGAAAGAGCTCGCCGTCATCGGCATTGGACAGGGCGTCGCCGGTAATGCGGAGCGCCGTCTCAAGACCGACGCCGGAGCTTTCCAGCAGGTCGATGTCATGGGTACTCATGGCTGTCTCCGAAAATGGTGTTGGGTATGGCCGCGCTCGGCCCGCAGCGGCCCGCTCGCACGGGCCCGTCGACCGACAATATGGTACGTCGGGTCCGGCAGAGCCAGTGGCGCGAGAAAATCGGGTGAATGTGCAGCTGAAGAGGAGTGCTCACTTCAGCGCGTCATACCCTTGTGTGAAGCCGTTCAGCGAAATCGGGATGCCGATGCCTTCTTCCGGGGTTTGGAAGATGATGAAGGTGGCGAGCTTGCCGGTGCGCATCTTCTTCAGGAGTTCGTCCTGCAGGATAACCTCCGCGATGCAGCCGTTGGGCAGGCAACGCACGAAGCCGGCGCGGCCGATATCCTCGCCGTCGACCTTGAGGCCGAGGCCGAAGGGCAGCAGCACGCCGAGCGGCGCCAGCACACGCAGGATCTTGGCTTCCTTGTCGGCGGTCTTTAGCACGATCACCGACAGACCGACATTCTCGCGGTCCTCCGCGGTGACGTTCTGGATGAGCGCGCATTGCTCGGACTTGGCGCCGGGAGGCGTATCGCAGCGGATCTGCCAGTCGCCATGGACTTCCTTGACCGCGCCCTGTGCCATGGCCGGAGCGCTCAGGCCCTCGATCATCGCGCCGGCGACGAGGAGACACGCTAAGCCGGCCCGGGCCATGCGCATGGACAAATCGAACACGTCAACCTCCGAATCGGATGTCAGTCATTGCGATACGTCAAACGTCCGCGAATCACCGCGACCGCAAACGCCTGATCTGGTGCGACATTGCCCGAGTTGCATGTCCCGTTCCAGTCCCCCTTCCTGCTGACCCGCCGCCATGGCGGAATTGAGGCCGCCGGCATTGTCCGCGCGCTTTGAAATAGCGCGGATATCAAGCGTTTTCCGGTATCGCCGGCCAAGACATCGACCATGGCGCTTTCGTAGGGGAAATGGATTTTGATTGACGAAACCATCCGAATGTCCACTTGGGGCCCCTGCGACAATATGCTAGAGGTGCGGCAAATGGACGCCAACACGGGCAAGTGCCTATGGCGCCTTCAGGTTTGTGCCTAGTATCCGGGCATTGCAAGCGAGCCTGACGGCATCGGCGAGTTGTTGTGGTGGTGGCCGTAGCGTAATGTCTGGTATTGAATAGAATTCGAATAGAAACCGGTCGCCCGAGGGGGCGGAGGCCTGGAATAGGCACCGAGATGGAGAGGGAGCGCATCAAGGTGATAAACCCGCTTAAGCGTATCTGGGAGGGGGCGCGGATCGGCGGTGCGGCAACGGTCGCGCTTGCAGGAACCGCGACGGTGGCGCTTGCAGCCGAGCCCGAGCCGTGGGCCGTCAACCTCCAGCCGGCCGCAACGGATGTCATGAGCGACATCCACGCATTTTCCAATTTCACTCTGTGGATCATCGTGCCGATCGTGGCGCTGGTGACGATCCTTCTGGGGATCGTCATCGTACGCTTCAACGCGCGCGCAAACCCCACGCCATCGCGAACCTCTCACAACACGCTGATCGAGGTTCTGTGGACGGTTCTGCCGATCCTCATCCTCGTGGCGATCGCCATTCCCTCGTTCCGTCTGCTCTACAAGGAACTGGTCGTTCCGCCTGCGGACCTGACGGTGAAGGCGACCGGTTATCAGTGGGCCTGGGGCTATGAGTATACGGACGACGCCTATGCGGGCATCTCGTTCGACTCCTACATGCTGAGCGATGAGGACCGGGCCAAGCGCATCGCGGCCGGCGCCAGCGAGGCGTCCCTGCCGCGTCTGCTTGCCGCCGACTATGACGTGGTCGTGCCGGCCGGCAAGATCGTGCGGGTTCAGGTCACGTCCACCGACGTGATCCATTCCTTCGCCATGCCCGCTTTCGGTGTGAAGGTGGACGCCATTCCGGGCCGGCTGAACGAGACCTGGTTCAAGGCCGAGGAGCCGGGCGTGTATTACGGCCAGTGCTCCGAATTGTGCGGCAAGGACCATGCCTTCATGCCGATCGTCATTCGCGTCGTCACCGACGAGCAGTTCGCCGCCTGGGCGGACGCTGCCAAGGAGGACGTGGACGAGGCGAACAAGCTGCTGGCCGGCCTGATCGCGAAGCAGCGGCCGCTGGCGGCGCGCGATGGCGAGGCCGGAAATCTGGAAGTGGCGGCGCGCTGAAGACGCCGTCGCGATGCCGGAAGATCCAGGTGAGGACGATTGACCGCCGGCGCGCACCGGGGCCGAAGCGATGCTTCGAAGTGTGGCGCGCCGCGACGAACACGATGCCGGTTGGCGCGCTGGAGCGGGCGGCTGCGACCGGGACGAAAAGGTTTTAGGGGAGAAAGACAAGATGGCGGCTTCCGAGGCCCATGCAGTGCATGACCATCCGCATGGATGGCGGCGTTACGTCTATTCGACGAACCACAAGGACATCGGCACGATGTACCTGATCTTCGCCATCACGGCGGGGGTTATCGGCGGCTTTCTCTCGGTGATGATGCGCTGGGAGCTGCAGGAGCCGGGCATTCAGATCTTCCACGGTCTGGCTGCGATGGTCTACGGCGCGGAAGGGGCCGCCGCGACTGATGTCGGCAAATCCATGTACAATGCCTTCACCACGGCGCACGGCCTCATCATGATCTTCTTCATGGTCATGCCGGCGCTGATCGGTGGCTTCGCCAACTGGTTCGTGCCGATCATGATCGGCGCGCCCGACATGGCGTTCCCCCGCATGAACAACATCTCGTTCTGGCTGCTGCCGCCGGCCTTCATCCTGCTGCTGCTGTCCATGTTCGCGCCTTCGGCGCCCGGCGCCTACGGCGTCGGCGGCGGCTGGACGATCTATCCGCCGCTCTCCACCTCCGGACAGCCCGGACCGGCGATGGACATGGCGATTCTGTCTCTGCACATCGCCGGTGCTTCCTCGATCCTGGGGGCGATCAACTTCATCACGACGATCTTCAACATGCGCGCGCCGGGCATGACGCTGCACAAGATGCCGCTGTTCGCCTGGTCGGTGCTGGTGACCGCGTTCCTGCTGCTGCTGTCCCTGCCGGTTCTGGCCGGCGGCATCACCATGCTGCTGACCGATCGCAATTTCGGCACGACGTTCTTCGCGCCGGCCGGCGGCGGTGATCCGATCCTGTTCCAGCATCTGTTCTGGTTCTTCGGCCACCCGGAGGTCTACATCCTGATCCTCCCGGCCTTCGGCATCGTTTCGCACATCGTCTCGACTTTCTCCCGAAAGCCGATCTTCGGCTATCTCGGCATGGCCTACGCCATGGTCGCCATCGGCGTGGTCGGCTTCATCGTCTGGGCCCATCACATGTACACGGTCGGCCTCGACGTCGACACGCAGGCCTATTTCGTCTTCGCAACGATGGTCATCGCGGTGCCGACGGGCGTGAAGATCTTCTCCTGGATCGCGACCATGTGGGGCGGCTCGATCAGCTTCCGCACGCCGATGCTGTGGGCGATGGGCTTCATCTTCCTGTTCACGATCGGCGGCGTGACGGGCGTTCAGCTCGCCAATGCCGGCCTCGACCGGTCGCTGCACGACACCTATTTCGTGGTGGCGCACTTCCATTACGTGCTGTCGCTGGGTGCCGTCTTCGCCATCTTCGGTGGATGGTACTACTGGTTCCCGAAGATGTTCGGCTACATGTACAACGAGACGATCTCCAAGACCCATTTCTGGGTCACCTTCATCGGCGTGAATCTGATCTTCTTCCCCCAGCACTTCCTGGGTGCGAACGGTATGCCGCGACGCTACATCGACTATCCGGAAGCCTTCGCGCACTGGAACTGGATCTCGTCCATGGGTTCCTATATCTCTGCCGTGGGCGTGCTGATCTTCCTGGCCGGTGTCGTCGAGGCCTTCGCTAAGAAGCGCGTGGCCGGCGACAATCCGTGGGGCGAGGGTGCGACGACGCTCGAATGGACCCTGTCCTCGCCGCCGCCCTTCCATCAGTTCGAGACGCTGCCACGTATCAAGTAGGGCGCTCAGAACGCGCTTGAGTATAGGGCCGGCGCCGGATCCGCATCCGACGCCGGCCTGGCAAATGAAAGAGCCGTCAAGGCCGAGAAAAACAGGAATTCGCGCATGTCGCTCGTCGAGCGTCACGACAGCACTACAGCGGCCGCGGCCGCGTGGGATGGCGGTACCGGATCGGTCGGCGACTATTTCGCCCTGCTGAAGCCGCGCGTCATGTCGCTGGTCATCTTCACCGCGCTCGTCGGCATCGTGCTGGCGCCGGGCGGGCTGCATCCGGTTCTCGCCGGAACCGCTCTTTTGTGCATCGCCATCGGGGCCGGCGCCTCTGGCGCACTGAACATGTGGTACGATGCCGATATCGACCGGGTGATGACACGCACGGCCAAGCGTCCCGTGCCGGCCGGCAGGGTTACGGGCGACGAAGCCTTCGCCTTCGGCATGACGCTCGCCTGCGGGTCTGTCCTGATGATCGGCCTTGCGGTCAACCTGCTGGCGGCCGGCCTGCTCGCCTTCACCATCTTCTTCTATGTCGTGGTCTATACGATGTGGCTGAAGCGATCGACGCCGCAGAACATTGTCATCGGCGGCGCCGCGGGGGCATTGCCGCCGGTCATCGGCTGGGCGGCGGTGACGGGCTCCGTGAGCCTGGAGAGCATTGTCCTCTTTCTCATCATCTTCATGTGGACGCCGCCCCACTTCTGGGCGCTGGCGCTGTTCAAGTCGGCGGATTACGAGGCGGCCGGGGTTCCGATGCTGCCTGTGGTGCGTGGGGCGCAATCCACCCGTAACCACATCCTCGTCTATTCGCTGCTGCTGGCACCCGTCGGCCTGACGCCGACGCTGATCGGCCTTGCCGGCCCCGTCTACGGTGTGGCCGCGATGGCGCTGGGTGCGGTCTTCGTCTGGCTGGCTGTCGATGTCTGGCGCCGCCGCGAGGGGCCATTGGCGACGCGCGCGGCGGTGCGGCTGTTCCTGTTCTCCATCTTCTACCTTTTCGCCCTCTTCGCGCTTCTGCTCGCCGAACGGCTGGTGACGCTGGCCTTTTCCGGCGCCCTGTTCGGGTGGGGAGGCTGACGGCATGAGTGACGACCGAATTGTACTGAGCCCGGAACAGAAGAAGCGACGGCGAACGCGCTCCATCGCGATCGCGGTGGTGCTCGCCGCTCTGGTGGTGCTGTTCTACGCAGTGACGATCGCCAAGATGAGCGTCAATCTCGAAGGCGTGGGAGGCTGAGGGAAGGATGCCCGGGAGGAAAACAGAGGCGGGCTCCGGGAGGAGCGAACGGCAGGATGTGCGGGCCGGAGCACCGGAACGCCCCAATAACGGGGCCGGGCGGGGATTCGCGCGGCGCAACCGCACGCTGGCTCTCGCTTGCGTCGCCTTTGTCGGCTGCATGGTGGGAGCCGCCTACGCGGCCGTCCCGCTCTACCAGATCTTCTGTGCGGTCACCGGTTATGGCGGCACCACGCAGCGCGCGCAGGCGGCGCCCGTTCAGCCCATCGACAGGCATATCAAGGTGCGTTTCGACGGCAATGTCGGCACCGCCTTGCCCTGGTCCTTCAAGCCGGTGAAACGGCAGGTGGAGCTGCGCCTCGGCGAGGTCGCGACCGAACTCTACCATGTCGTCAACCTGGGCAACGGCGCGACGGCGGGCACCGCCACCTTCAACGTCACGCCGTTCGAGGCGGGCGCCTATTTCAACAAGCTCGACTGCTTCTGCTTCACCGAACAGGATCTCGCCGGCGGCGAGGCGCGCGACATGCCAGTCGTCTTCTTCGTCGACCCGGCGATGGACGAGGATCCGAACCTCGCCCACATCGACACGATCACGCTTTCCTACACGTTTTTTCCGGCAAAGACGCCGGAGCGGCCCGTCGCCACGGTGGCGCAGCCTTCGAATTCTGGAGAACTTTGACAGCGCGGGGCCGGTTTCCGCAAGCATTTACGTGGGTTAACCCGGGGGAGAGAACATGGCCGAGGCCCATACCAAAAAGCACGATTACCATCTCGTCGAGCCCAGTCCCTGGCCGTTCCTGGGATCCGTCGGCGCCTTGATCATGGCGCTCGGCGCCATCGGCTTCATGAAGTGGAACATGGGCGAGGAATTCCGCGTCCTGGGGCTCGATCTCAGCGGCTGGGGCGTCTTCGCCGTCGGGCTGCTGATCATCCTCTACACAATGTTCGGCTGGTGGCGTGACACCATCCGCGAGGGCCATCAGGGGCACCATACCCGCGTGGTCTCGCTGCACCTGCGTTACGGCATGATCATGTTCATCGCCTCGGAGGTGATGTTCTTCGTGGCGTGGTTCTGGGCCTATTTCGACGCCGCGCTCTTTCCCCACGAGGCGATCCAGTTCGCTCGCGTGGAAGCGACCGGCGGGCATTGGCCGCCGGCGGGCATCGCCACCTTCGATCCCTGGCACCTGCCGCTGCTGAACACGCTGATCCTGCTGACCTCGGGCACCACTGTCACCTGGGCGCACCACGCCCTGCTGCATGATGACCGTCAAGGACTGAAATGGGGGCTGACGCTGACCGTCGCTCTCGGCATGATCTTTACGCTGTGCCAGGCCTACGAATACGGTCACGCCGCTTTCGACTTTTCCGGCAACATCTACGGCGCCACCTTCTTCATGGCGACGGGCTTCCACGGTTTCCATGTCATCGTCGGCACGATCTTCCTGGCCGTGTGTCTGGCGCGTGCGGTTGCCGGCGATTTCACGCCCAAGCAGCACTTCGGCTTCGAGGCGGCGGCCTGGTACTGGCACTTCGTTGACGTGGTGTGGCTGTTCCTGTTCGTGTGCATCTACGTCTGGGGCGCCGGCACGCCAGCCGCGCATTAGCGCCGCAATGCGCGGCGTCGCCCTCTTTCTCCTCCTCCTCGTGGCCGCGGCGGCATCGACTGCCGCGGTCGCAGCGGAGGTGGTCCGGATCGAGATCCGCAAGAGTGAGCGGCAGATGATCCTCCTCGGCGCCGATGACAGCGAGGTGAGGACGTACAAGGTGGCGCTCGGCGGGAATCCCGTCGGTCACAAGCAGCGCGAGGGCGACGAGCGCACGCCGGAAGGCAACTACCTGATTGACTGGCGAAATCCGAAAAGCGCCTATCACCTTTCGTTGCACGTTTCGTATCCCGATGCCGCCGATCGGGCCGCTGCCCGCAGCAGGGGCGAGGATCCCGGCGGCATGATCATGATCCACGGCCTGCCCCGTCGCATGGGGTGGATTGGCTCGATGCATACGGCTCTTGATTGGACCAACGGCTGCATCGCGGTGACGAATGCGGAGATCGAGGAGATCTGGTCGCTTGTCGCGGACGGGACACCCGTTCGCATCCTGCCCTGACGGCGGGTGGCGGTTGGTGAAAAGGAACAACGATGAGCAAGCCCCCGCACCTTCGCTATCCGCCGCTTCCCGCGACGCAGACCGGCCTGCGGGGCCGCTGCCCGCGCTGCGGCCAGGGGCGGCTCTTCGACGGGTTTCTCAATACGGCGAAGACGTGCGAGGTGTGCGGGCTGGATTTCGAGTTCATCGATTCAGGCGACGGCCCCGCCGTGTTCATCATCATGATCGTCGGCTTTCTCGTGGTCGGCGCCGCCCTTGCGGTCGAAGTCACCTTCACGCCACCGATCTGGCTTCATCTGGTGTTGTGGACGCCGCTGACCCTCGGGCTTTCCATCGGCATGCTGCGGCCGCTGAAAGGCCTCATGATCGCGCAGCAATACAAGCAGAGCGCCCAGGAGGGCCGTCTTGGCGAGTGAGGTCTCTCCTCCAGGGCCGGCTTGGCGCGGTCTTGTCGTGCCGGGCGTGCTTCTGGTCGCGGTGCTCGCCGTTCTGGTGTCGCTCGGCAACTGGCAGATGCGTCGGCTCTCGTGGAAGCTCGATCTGATCGACAGGGTGGAAAGCCGTCTCAAGGTCGCCCCCGTCCCGCCGCCGGGGCCGGCGGAGTGGCCGAAGCTCGATCAGGACCGGATCGATTACCGGCAGGTGCATCTTGGCGGCCACTATCTGCCCGGCGAGACGCATGTCTTCACCGCGCTTGGCGAACCGAAGGGGCGTTACGGTGGGCCGGGGTTCTGGGTGATGGTGCCGTTCGCCACGTCCGACGGCTGGATCGTCTTCGTCAATCGCGGCTTCGTTCCGCAGGATCTGAAGGATCCCGGCAAGAGGCCCGGCAGTTCTGCGCCGAAGGGCGACGTCACTCTTCAAGGAACGATTCGGCACGCGGAAAAGGACGGCTCATCGCTTGCCGCCGATCCTGAAAAGAACATCTGGTACCGCCGCGACCCGGCGGAGCTGGCACGTGCGGCCGGTCTCGATGCGGGCAGTGTTGCGCCCTACACGATTGACCTCAATGCGTCGATGGCGCCTGAAGGTGGTCTGCCGCAACCGGGCGAAACGAAGGTCACCTTCAACAACCCGCATTTGGGATACGCGATGACCTGGTATGGCCTGGCAGCCGCCGCGCTCGGGGTTTTCGTGGCGTTCGCCGCAGGACGGCTGAAGCGCGCGGGATGATGGCGGGCCTGGGGCGTGGTTGCCCATCGCGCGGCGAAATGCCGGGGTGGAACGCGGGCACCTTGCGTGCCCGCGCACCTGTTCAAAGCTGGTTGATGATCCCGGCCGCACCGGAAACCGTTGCCTGACCGGGCGAGCCTTCCACATTCAGCGCGGTGACCTTGCCATCCTCGACGATCATCGAATAACGCTGCGAGCGGATGCCCAGCCCGCCGGCGGCGGCGTCGAGCTCAAGGCCGATCGCCTTGGCGAAATCGGCGCTGCCGTCAGCGAGGAAGACGATCTTGCCGTCCCCGCCGGTTGCCTTCGCCCAGGCGTCCATGACGAAGACATCGTTGACCGAGGTCACGGCCACGGTGTCGACGCCCTTGCTCTTCAGAACGTCGAGATTTTCCAGGAAACCCGGCAGGTGGTTGTTGTGGCAGGTCGGCGTGAAGGCGCCCGGCACGGCGAAAAGGACAACCTTCTTGCCGCCGAACACCGCGCTCGTGGTGGTTTCGCCGGGGCCGTCCGGGGTCATGATCTTGAAAGTGGCATCGGGCAGGCGGTCGCCGATCTGAATAGCCATGTATTGGTCTCCCTTGAGTGAAGGCGCCTTTCCTCTCGCGCCCGTCGCACAGGAAATAGCGCGTAATCGGAGGGCGTCGAGGTGGCCGACGTTGCGTGACCATACCGGATTTGCGAGCCGCTTGTAGGTCTTTGGGACTGGGGCGGGAAATTCCCCCGCGTGGATGCTCGACGGGCAGGTAGGCAGAGGGGCCTAGTCGAGTGTGGATGCATCGAGGGTCCAGCGCTGGTCAACCGCTTCGCCGCCGTTGACGAGGGTCAGGCGGAGCTCGGCCGTATCGCCCTTGTGCATCAGCCCGTCAGACGAGAGGGTGAAGACAGCTTTCTCGCCGTCCTGCGAGGCGCGTTCGGGAACGCTCAGATAGGAGCCGTCCGGGCCTTCCACGAAAAGGTCCGCCGGTTGATCGGGTTTTGCCAGCCGCGCCGTGAAACGCAGAACAGGCTTTGTGCCGGGCTCAATCGCGATGTCGGTCACCGAAAGCGGATCACCGGCGCTGGCGGGCAGGGGGACTTTCGCGCGCGCTGCGGCGATCGCGTTGCCGCTCGTTGCGTCCCTGGCCGTATCCGGGCCGAGCGGGACTTCCAGATGCGCGGTGACGGGGACGCACACGTCCTTGCACAGCCCCAGACTGACGTCTGCAACCAGCATCGCCGGTGCGTCCGGCGAGCCCGGTTTCACCGTGATGGGCAGCACGGCGCCGCCCTCGTAACCGATCGTCGTGGAGTAGGGATCCTCATGACGTTCGGGGGCGGGAAATGCAAGCATCGCGGACGCAACGTTGCTGGACCCCGAAAAATCGGCCGTCGTGCCTATGCCGCTGTCGCCGGGATAGCGCCAGTAGGTCTTCCATCCCTCTTCGGTGCGGATCTCCAGCGCTGCGCGGTAGCTGCCGTCTCCGTCCGCCGGCCCGCCGGCCGTGATCAACCGGACTTCCCCGCCAGTTGAGCGGAACCAAGGGGAAGTGGCGGCCGCGGCGGGCTTGTTGGCCACGGCGCACAGCGCGAGGGTCGCGAAAAACGCTGCCGTCATCCGGGCCAAAGAGACGACGCCAAGCGATCCATTTCCTGTTGTCGGGTGAGCCGCTGCTCTTTGGGTCCCTTGGTCCGCGTCCCTTGTCATGAGCCTCTTTCTATCCTGTTTGTCACGCAAGCCTAGAAGATGATGCCGCCCCCTTAAAGGTGCAAGCGCAACGCCCCATTTCATGATTGCGTGACGGATCGGAAACGCTGGCGGCGGCTCCGGCGTTAACAAATCGCGTTGCAGCGGCTAGACTTGTCCATAGGGCCCGTGGGGAATGCGGGTGTAGTGAGGAAGGTGCAGATGGCATTGGATACGGGACCCCTTGAACCGGTGGGAAACTACCTGGACGGCCAGATCCTGATTGCGATGCCGGGAATGATGGATGATCGTTTCGAGCGCACGGTGATCTATCTGTGCGCCCATTCGGCCGAAGGTGCCATGGGGCTCATCTTGAACAAGCTCATTGGCAATCTCTCCTTTCCCGAATTGCTTTCCCAGCTCGGTATTATCGGCGACGAAGACCCCATCCGCCTGCCCGAGGCGGTGGAAACGATGCCGGTGCATCGTGGTGGCCCGGTGGAAGCCGGTCGCGGCTTCGTGTTGCATTCCGCCGACTACTTCGTCCGGAACTCGACGCTGGCGATCGAGAAGGGCATCTGCCTGACCGCCACGCTGGAGATTCTCAAGGCGATTGCAGATGGCAGCGGCCCGGAGAATGCGCTTCTGGCGCTGGGCTATGCCGGCTGGGGGGCGGGTCAGCTTGAAACCGAGATCCAGGCCAATGGCTGGCTGACGTGCCCTGCCGACGATGCTCTGGTCTTCGGCGGCAGCCTTGAAGGCAAGTACGACGAAGCGCTCGGCCGGCTCGGAATATCACCCGGCATGCTGTCGAGTGACGCGGGCCACGCCTGAGCGGTTTGCATCGTCATTTGTTTGGGGGGTTAACGGTTTAGCCGCCATTTTTCGAACGAATTCGGTTTTCGTATGCAGCGGGCTGTTCTAGGGTCTGCGCAATGCGACCTGTCCGTTTGAACGCTGCGCCGGCACAGGAGTCAAATCGTCGGCTGCGCGCGCCTCGGTTATTTTGGGTCGGACGACAAACGCCCGGCCAGGAACACTGAAACCGGACACGGGTTCCCCGCACGGATCCGCGTCAGGGAAGGAAACCGGCTTGAAATATGTGAGCACGCGCGGCAGCGCGCCCGAACTCGAATTTGCCGACGTCCTGTTGAGCGGCCTCGCCCGCGACGGCGGACTTTATGTACCGGCCGAATGGCCGCAGCTGAGCCGCGAGACCATCGCAGGCTTCGCCGGCAAGCCCTATCACGAAGTCGCCTTCGAAGTGATTCGGCCCTTTACCGGCGATACCATGCCCGACGACGTGCTTGCCGGAATGCTGCGCGAAACCTACTCCGCCTTCCGCCATCCCGCCGTCACCCCGCTCGTCCAGGTCGCCGACAACCGGTTCGTGCTGGAGCTGTTCCATGGGCCGACGCTCGCCTTCAAGGATGTGGCGATGCAGCTTCTCGGCAGGCTGATGGATCACGTGCTTGCCGAACGCGACCAGCGCGCCACCATCGTCGGCGCCACCTCGGGCGATACGGGCGGGGCCGCGATAGAGGCCTTCCGCGGACGCGAACGCACCGACATCTTCATTCTTTTCCCCGACGGTCGCGTTTCCGATGTGCAGCGCCGGCAGATGACGACCGCGAGCGAGGCGAACGTCCACGCGCTGGCGCTCAAGGGCAATTTCGACGATTGCCAGGCGATGCTGAAGGGAATGTTCAACCACTTCACTTTCCGCGACAAGGTGGGCCTTGCCGGCGTCAACTCCATCAACTGGGCCCGCATCGTCGCGCAGGTGGTGTACTACTTCGTGGCCGGTGTTGCCGTGGGCGCGCCGCACCGCCCGGTGTCCTTCACCGTACCGACGGGCAATTTCGGCGATATCTTCGCGGGCTACGTCGCGGCCCAAATGGGCCTGCCGGTCGAGAAGCTGGTGGTGGCCACCAACATCAACGACATCCTGACGCGGACGCTCGAAACCGGGCGCTACGAGACGCGCGGCGTGACCGCGACCACCTCGCCCTCTATGGATATTCAGGTTTCCTCGAATTTCGAGCGGCTACTCTTCGAGGTCGCCGGCCGGGATGCGGAGGCGGTCAAGCGACAGATGGACGGGCTTTCCCAGTCCGGAGCTTTTGGCCTTCCGCCAGAAAGTCTGTCCGCGATCCGCGAGGTCTTCGCCGCCGGCCGGGCCGACGAGGCTGCGGTCGCGCAGACCATCGCGCGCACCTGGCGCGAGGCAGGCTATCTGGCCGACCCGCATACGGCTGTGGGGCTGTCGGTCGCGCAAGAACAGGGGGCTTCGCAAACGCCGATGATCGTGCTGTCGACCGCCCATCCGGCGAAGTTCCCCGATGCCGTCAAGGCGGCGAGCGGTGTAACGCCCGCCCTGCCGGACTGGCTTTCGGACCTGATGCAACGCAAGGAGCGCTTCGAGGTGGTGGCGAACGATATCTCGGCGGTTGAAAATCTCATCGAAACGCGCGCACGCGCCCTCGCGGCGGAGGCCTGAAGCCATGGATGTCCGCATCAGCCGCCTCGACAACGGCCTGACCATTGTCACCGATCACATGCCGCATCTGGAAACGGCAGCGCTTGGGGTGTGGGTCAGGGTAGGGTCGCGCAACGAGACCGAAACGCAGCATGGCCTGACGCACCTTCTGGAACACATGGCCTTCAAGGGAACAAAACGGCGTTCCGCCCGCGAGATCGCGGAGCAGATCGAGGCGGTGGGCGGTGAGCTCAATGCCTCGACCAGTGTCGAGAATACGGCCTATTATGCCCGCGTTCTGGCCGACGACGTACCGCTCGCGGTCGATCTTCTGTCCGACATTCTCGGCAATTCGATGTTCGACCCGCTGGAACTGAAGCGCGAACAGCACGTCATCCTGCAGGAGATCGGCGGCGCACAGGATTCGCCGGAAGACTGGGCCTTCGACCTGATGCAGGAGACCGCCTGGCCGGGCCAGCCGATCGGGCGCACGATCCTCGGCACGCCGCAGACCGTGCGATCCTTCAGCCCCGACAGCATCCGCGAATATCTCGACAAGCACTATCGCGCCGGCAGCATGGTCCTGTCGGCGGCCGGCAAGGTCGATCACGATGCCATCGTCAAGCTTGCCGGGGAGTGTTTCGGCAGGTTCCCCGAAGGCCCGGGCGCGGGTTTTCCCGCCGCCTCGTATCGCGGCGGGGAAAACCGGCGCGTACGCGAGCTCATGGAAGCGCAGCTGCTGCTGGCCTTTGAGGGCAAGCCCTACAAGCACCCCGACTATTACGCCATTCAGATCCTGGCGGCGATTCTCGGTGGCGGCATGTCGTCCCGCCTTTTTCAGGAGGTGCGCGAGACGCGCGGGCTTTGCTACGCCGTCTACGCCTTCCATTGGGCGTTCACCGACACCGGTCTTTTCGGCATTCACGCCGCCTCCGGTGAGGAGGATCTCGAAGAACTGATGCCCGTGCTGCTCGGCGAGCTCATCCGGGCGGGCGAAAGGATCGACGAGGAGGAGGTCGCCCGCGCCCGCGCCCAGATCCGCGCGTCCTTGATGATGGCGATGGAAAGTCCGGTGGCGCGTGCCGGCCAGATTGCGCGGCAGATGATGGTCTATGGGCGGTGCCTTGATCCGACGGAGATCGTCGAGCGGATAGATGCCGTGACCGCGGAAGATGTCCGCCGTGTGGCCGCGGAGACGTTCGCAAGCCGTGTGCCGACCCTGTCGGCGGTCGGCCCGGTCGGCAAGCTCATGGAGGCCGGCGATATCGCGGAACGTCTCGGCGGCGCGCGCGCGGCGGCGCCCGAAGCCAGCAAAGAGGGCAGCTATGCCGGCCTGGGCGCCGGCCGGCCGCACTGATCGGGGACGGGAAGGGAAGGGGGACTGGCGATGGCTCTGCTGGGCTCGATCGGCTACAGTGAACCGAGCCCGGTTTTGCGTTGCGAACGATTGGTCTTGCGTCTGCCGACCATGGCGGACCATGCCGCCTGGGCCCTGCTGCGCGAGCGTTCCTACGCGTTCCTGAAGCCCTGGGAACCGACCTGGCCGGCGGATGATCTCACTCGCGCGGCCTTTCGCCGCCGCCTGCGCCGTTATCAACGCGAGGTGCGCAACGAGACCGGGTATCCCTTCTTTGTCTATCGGCAGGACACCAGCGAGATCGTCGGGGGGCTGACGCTTTCAAATGTGCGGCGTGGTGTCACCCAATCCTGCGCGCTGGGCTACTGGATCGGCGAACCTCACGCGCGCCATGGCTACATGAGCGAAGCGGTGGAGTGCGTCCTGGCCTTCGTTTTCCGCAAGCTCGGCCTGCATCGTGTGGAAGCGGCATGCCTGCCCCACAATGAAGCCTCAATCGCCCTGTTACGTCGCACCGGCTTTACCCATGAAGGCCATGCGCGCGCCTACCTGCGTATTGATGCGCAATGGCGCGATCATCTTCTCTTTGCGCGGCTGGCTGAGGATCCCGAGCCGCCGGTCCGACCTCATGGCCAGGCGGCGGCCTTTGGGGACGTCCTGAAACATCGCTTGTGATGGCCCAGACAAGTCGGTACTTCTTGCCGCCATGTTCGCTTCCCGACTGGAGTTTTCGGTGCATCGTCTGTGTCTCGTATTGATAGCGCTTCTCCTGGTCGGCGTGGCTGGCGTGGCAACGCCGGCGCGCGCGGTGGAAGCGATATCGGTGCCGGCCAATGCCGATGCGATCGATCTGACGCGCTCTGTTGAGCGATACGTCAATCACGGCCCCAATCTGCAGGTTTCCACCGCCCCGGGCGCGGACGGCATCGTTCGGCGCATTGAGGTAACCTCGCGCGACGGCTCGAACACGGACTGGATCGTCTTCGCGCTGTCCAATCCCTCCGACGAGCAGATCGACCGGCTGCTGGTTTCCCCATACTACCGGCTTGTCGGCTCCGGCATCATCTGGCCCGACCTCGGGCGCTCGCGTGTCGCCTCGCTCTCTCCCAGCCAGGGCATTGTTCCCGAGCGTATCGCCAGCCCGGAAGCCGACGTCTTTCGCATCACGCTCGATCCCGGAGCCGTCGTCACCTTCGTTGCCGAGTTGCGCACGCCGAACGTACCGCAGCTCTATTTGTGGCAACCGGAGGCCTACAAGGACAGCGTCAACGCCTACACCCTCTACAAGGGGATCGTGCTTGGCATTTCCGGCCTGCTGGCATTGTTCCTCACCATCATCGTGGTGATCAAGGGAACGATCATGTTCCCGGCGACTGCCGCCCTCGCGTGGACGGTCCTGGGCTATCTCTGCGTCGATTTCGGTTTCTGGAACAGGGTTTTCGGCCTGGGTGCCGGCGGTGAGCAGCTCTACCGTGCCGGCGGAGAAGTCCTGCTGGCGGCGAGCCTGATCGTGTTCCTCTACGGCTATCTCAATCTCAACCGATGGCACATCCACTACAGCCATGTCGCGATTGCGGCGCTGGTGCTGTTGCTGGGCCTGTTCGGCATCGCCATTGCCGATCCCGCCATCGCGGCCGGTATCGCGCGGCTGTCGCTGGGCGTCATCGGGCTGCTTGGTTTCGGTGTCGTGCTGGTACTGGCCTTTCAGGGCTACGACCGGGCGATCATGCTTATTCCCACCTGGGTGCTGCTGCTGGCCTGGCTCTGCGGGTCTGCGCTTGCCGTCACCGGCGGTCTTTCCAATGATCTCGTCCAGCCGGCACTCGATGGCGGCATGGTGCTGATCGTGCTGTTGATCGGCTTCACCGTGATGCAGCATGCCTTTGCCGGCGGCGCCCTCGTGCAGGGATCCATCGGCGATGTGGAGCGCCGGGCGCTCGCGCTGACCGGCTCCGGCGACATGGTCTGGGATTGGGACGTCGATCGCGACCGCATTCACACCGCGGGCGAACTGGAGATGCTGCTGGCATTGAAGCCCGGAACGTTGGAAGGTCCTGCGCGCGACTGGCTCGACGTCATCCATCCGCAGGATCGCGACCGCTTCCGCGCCACACTCGACGCGATCATCGATCAGCGTCGCGGGCGGATCTCGCAGGTCTTCCGCTTGCGCTCCGAGGACGGCCATTTCCGCTGGTTCCTTCTGCGCGCGCGCCCGCTTCTGGGCGCCGATGGCGAGGTCGTGCGCTGCGTCGGCACGCTGCACGACGCCACCGAGCAGAAAACCTTCGAGGAACGGCTGCTGCACGATTCCGTCATCGACAACCTCACCGGCCTTCCCAACCGCCAGATCTTCCTGGACCGTTTCGATGCCGCCATGTCCCGTTATCGGGCAGAAGGCGCCGGTCGGCCCACCGCGATCGTGCTCGATCTGGATGGTTTCAAGCAGGTCAACGACAATCAGGGCATCTCGGTCGGGGACTCGATCCTGCTGACCATGGCGCGGCGGCTCGCCCGTCAGATCAAGCCGCAGGATTCGCTTTGCCGGCTGGCGGGCGACCAGTTCGGCATCGTGCTCTTGTCTGAGCAGCAGGCAGACCGCATCGCCGGCCTTGGCGAGGCGTTGCGCCGTACGGTGCGCGCGCCGCTCACATTCGGCGAGCACGAGATCTACCTGACCGGATCCATCGGCCTTGCCATCGGTGACGAGGCCAACACCACCGCTGCCGAAGTTGTGCGCGATGCCGAGATCGCCATGTACCAGGCGAAGATGCTCGGCGGCGATCGCATCGAGGCCTACCGCCCGACACTGAAGACTGTGACCGGCGACCGGGTGGTTCTGGAAAACGATCTGAAGTCGGCGATCAGCAACGGCGAGCTACGCATTCTCTACCAGCCGATCATTCGCCTGAGCGACCGCGCCATTGCCGGTTTCGAGGCGCTGGTACGCTGGCAGCATCCCAAGCAGGGCTGGCTCGGGCCGCATGAGTTCATTCCGCTGGCGGAGGAATCCGGCCTCATCAACGAGCTCGGCATTTACGTGCTGGAGCGTGCCGCCCGTCAGCTTGCCTACTGGCAGCAACAACACCACGACAACTACCGCCTGTTCACCTCGGTCAACGTCTCCTCCCGCCAGCTTCTGCGCCACGATCTCATCAATGACGTGAAGGCGGTGATGTCGCGCTCGGCGCTGACGCCCGGCACGCTGAAGCTGGAGATCACCGAGTCGCTGGTGATGGAAAACCCTGAATATTCCGCCAAGGTGCTGGAGCGCCTTCGTTCTTTCGGCGCCGGCCTGTCGCTTGACGATTTCGGCACGGGGTATTCCAGCCTGAGCTACCTGCAGCGCTTTCCCTTCGACACGATCAAGGTCGACCAGTCCTTCGTGCGCAACGACCAGAAGAACCACAATGGGGCCCGTCCGGTCATCCTGCGCTCGATTGTGACGCTCGCCCACGACCTCGGTATGGACGTGGTCGCGGAAGGGGCGGAGACGGAGTCCGATGCGCTGGAGTTGCTGCAGATGGGCTGCGAATACGCGCAAGGCTTCCTCTATGGCCAGCCCATGCCGGCCGAGGACGCCACCCGGATGCTGAGCAACCAGCTCTCCCGGATGCAGGGCTGACGTACGGGCCGATTTCAGGGCACGATCATCGTCAGCGAACGCGGACCCTGTTCGATGGTGAGTGGCGTGATGCCGAAGGGGTCGCCGTCGATCTGCGCCGCGACGGGGGCGGCCGACGTGACCGTGGCACGAGTCAGCGGCCGGATGACGACGTCCCTGCATCTTTCCATTCGCCCTCTCAGGAGGGCGACGCCGGCGCGAACCAGCGATGGAATCCGGTCGTTCGTCAAGGCAACGAGATAAAGTCCGGGTTCGCTCACATTCGCCTTGCCGCAGATGACGAAAGGGCCACCGTAATGGGCGGCCTTGGTGATCACGGCAAGTCGGCAGGTGATCTGCTCTCCATCAGCCTCCACCACCAGATCGCTGTGGCGAGGGCGTGTCGCCTGCTTGAAAGCGGTGATCACATAGGCCAGTTTTCCCAGCCGGCGCTTCAACGTGAGCGGCACGGTATGAACCACCAGAGCATCGAACCCGGCCGACACCATAAGCAGAAAGGGCCGGCCATCGGCCAGCCCATAATGGAGATTTTTCGTTCGCCGCCTAAGGATCATGTCGGCGATCCTGTCCGGCCTGGACGGCAGCCCAAGCTCCTGGGCGAGCACGTTTGCCGTGCCGCATGGCACGACGGCGAGAGCGGGTGGCGCGAGGATCGACTGGAACCCCGTCAGCGCCTCGTTGATGGACCCGTCACCGCCGGCGATCACGAGCACGTCCACCGCAAGCTGCGGATCGGAACAGATCTCGCCGATCTCGCCGGCATGGGTCGTCAGTCGCAGCTCAACCGTGCGGCCCGCATCGCGCAAGCGCGCGGCTATGCGCCGAAGAGCCTTCGCATCGAAGCCGCCCGAGGTCGGGTTGGCAAGAATGAGCGTGTGCCCTGCCGTGTGGGCTTCTTCGTCGTGCCGGTGCTCCGTCCGGTCGGCCCCGGCGGTCGGCATCGAAACGGGGGACGGACCGTTCCTCATGCAGAGGTGTCTCCCGGCGGGCGCGGTCGGCCCCGGCGCGCCTTGTAGGGTGCCATGCCGGTGCGTGCCAGTTCGTCCGCGCGTTCGTTTTCCGGGTGGCCTGCGTGGCCCTTCAGCCAGTGCCATTCCACATCGTGCCGCCGCCGCGCCTCGTCCAGCGCCTGCCACAGTTCGGCGTTCTTCACCGGTTTCTTGGAAGCCGTCTTCCAGCCGTTCTTCTTCCACCCGAACAGCCACTTGCTGATGCCGTCGCGCACATAGACGGAATCGGTGAAGAGATCGACCGCGCAGGACCGCTTCAGCGCGTTGAGCGCCTCGATCGCGGCCATCAGTTCCATGCGGTTGTTGGTGGTGTCTGCCTCGCCGCCATTCAGTTCGCGCTCATGATCGCCAAACCGCAACACCGCACCCCAGCCGCCGGGGCCCGGATTGCCGGAACAAGCGCCGTCGGTATAGATCTGTACCCGATCGCTCATGCCACGACGTCTCCCAGAGCGAGGCCATAGTCGCGCGCGCTCGTCACGTGGCGGTGGAAACGCAGCTTTTTCAGGTATTCCATCGGATCCTTCGGGGTGACGAGCGCCCCTTCGGGCACGCTCAGCCAGTCATAGAGGCGGGTGAGAAGAAAGCGCAGGGCGGAGCCGCGCGCCAGGAGGGGCAGGGCTTCGAATTCGGCCGCCGTGAACGGGCGAACGCTGGAATATCCCTTGAGCAGCGCACGCGCCTTCGTGACGTTGAACGAGTCGTCGGCCTCGAAGCACCAGGCGTTCAGGCAGATCGCCACGTCGTAGGCGAAGGCGTCGGTGCAGGCGAAATAGAAATCAATGATGCCGGACAGTTCCTCGCCAAGGAAGAACACGTTGTCGGTGAACAGGTCCGCGTGGATTTCGCCGACCGGCAGATCGCGCGGCCAACGTTCCTCCAGCACCGTGAGTTCGCGTTCGATCTCCGCCGCCAGCCCGTGGCAGACCTCGTCGGCGCGATCCTGCGAAAGGTCGAACAATGGTCGCCAGCCGTCGACTGTCAGCGCGTTCTTGCGGTGCATGGTGAAATCGGCACCTGCCAGATGCATTTCCGCCATCGCGTTGCCGAGCCCCTGGCAATGCACCGCCTTGGCGCGGCGCACCGACATGCCGTTCAAAAACGTACAGATCGCCGCGGGCTTTCCCGCAAGCGTTCCCAGCGTCTCGCTGTCGAGATTGGCGAGCGGTGTCGGGCAGGAGATGCCGGCTGCCGCCAGATGTTCCATCAACCCGATGAAATACGGCAGCTCCGCCGGGTTCACCCGCTTCTCATAGAGCGTCAGGATGAAGTAGCCAGCTTCCGTATGCAGCAGGAAGTTGGAATTCTCCACCCCCTCGGCAATGCCCTTGAAGGCGAGAACGGAACCGATGTCGTATTGGGCGACGAAGGCGTGAAGCTCCTCGTCGGTAACGTCCGTATAGACGGCCATGGATTTTTATCACTCGGCGGCGGTGGCGCGGAGTTCGCGGGGAAGGTTGAAGGCGATCGTCTCCTCCGCCGTGCGCACCACCTCCACGGTGACGTCGAAGCGGTTGGCGAAGGCCTCGATGATTTCCTCCACCAGCACCTCCGGCGCGGAGGCGCCTGCGGTTACGGCCAGTGTGGAAATGCCCTCGAAATCCTGCCAGTCGATTTCGCTGGCACGCTGGACGAGGGCCGAATGGGGACAACCTGCGCGCTCCGCGACTTCCCGCAGACGCTGCGAATTCGACGAATTCGGCGCCCCGACCACGATCATCGCATCGGCGCGCGGCGCCACTTCCTTCACCGCTTCCTGGCGGTTAGTCGTGGCGTAGCAGATGTCGTCCTTGTGCGGGGCGAGGATGGAGGGGAAGCGTTCCTTGAGGATCGCGACAATGGCGCTTGTGTCGTCGATCGACAGCGTCGTCTGGGTGATCCAGGCGAGATTGTCGGGATCCTTCGGCTGGAAGGCGCGCGCGTCCTCTTCCGTCTCGATCAGGCTCACGGTGCCTTCGGGCAACTGGCCCATCGTGCCGATCACCTCCGGATGGCCGGCGTGACCGATCAGCACGATGTCATGGCCGCGCTTGTGATGAAGCTGGGCTTCCTTGTGGACCTTGGAAACGAGCGGGCATGTCGCATCGAGAAAGAACATGTTGCGCGCGCTCGCGTCCGCCGGCACCGATTTCGGCACGCCGTGGGCGGAGAAGATCACCGGTCGGTCGCCTTCAGGGATCTCGTCGAGTTCCTCCACGAAGACCGCGCCCTTGGCGCGCAGGCTTTCCACCACGAACTTGTTGTGCACGATTTCGTGACGCACGTAGACGGGCGGGCCGTATTTCTCCAGCGCCAGTTCCACGATCTGGATAGCCCTGTCGACGCCGGCGCAAAAGCCGCGCGGAGCGCACAACAGCACCGTCAGCTTCGGCTTGGCAGCGGCTTGATCGACCATCGAAGGTTCCTCGCGGGTTTCTTGAAAGGCAATAGAGGAACGTCCCCCCACTCTGTCAAGGCTTGGCGATCCCTGTGCGTGTCCGGACGTGGGCCGGACACGGAAAAGCCCGTGCAAGTCGATCCTTTGTGCATGCGTTGCCCGGCTGTCGCCAAAGTCTTGTTCCCCTGATATAGAGGCAGGCTTGAACGGGCGCGGTTTCCAATTCCGGGCCCGGCTTACGTCATGGTTCTTTCGACGAGTGGTACGATGCGGTTGAGGATCTCCGGACGATTTCTGGCGGCGCTGACGGGCGCGCTTTGTGTGGCGGCGCTGGCCGGGTGCGGCAGCATCTCGAAGCTCACCGGTGGATCCGATAGCTCCGCCAGCCCCAGTGGCGGCGACAGCTTCACCAAGACCTTCGTGTCCGGTGGCGGCACCACCGGGCCGGATGTCGATCCCTCCGTCTTCGCCGCCCAGAGCTACTGCCCGCCCATCGAGGTTCGGGCCGACACCTACATCCTGGCGGTCTACGAGCGCGGCAAGCAGGACCAGCCGGAAGGGCTCAAGTACCAGGGCACGATCCGCAAGTACGCGCGCGAGTGCGATCGCGTCGGCAATGGCGAGATGGCCATCAAGGTCGGGGTGTCCGGCCGCGTCGTCGCCGGTCCTGCGCCGACAAAGGGCCCCGTCGTGCTGCCCGTGCGCATCGCCGTGACCGGTGCGGACAACAAGGTTCTCGCCTCCCAGCTCATCCCGGTCGAGGTTGGGCTCGCCGAATCCGACGGATCCGCCGGCTGGTCGCGCGTGATCGACGATATTCGCGTGCCGATCGAAGGTGCGACGAAGGTCTATGTCGGCTTCGACACCAAGGAAGCGAAGCGCTGAAACGGGCACGTAAACCGCACGCGAATGCAGTGAATCGGAAGAGGACTCGCGCGGCTGACGATTGACTCTGATGTCGCGCCTCTCGATTATAAGTTGCACCGGCAGTTGGTCGCGAGTCGGTTGTGGATTGGAAATGGCCAAGCGGGAGAGGTCGGGCGATTCGCCCGGCGCCGAAGGAGCAACCGCCCCGGAAACTCTCAGGCAAAAGGACCGCAAGGCAAGCGACACTCTGGAAAGCGGCCGCGCAAAAAGGCGTGACGGCTCACCGAAGGAGTAACCAGGCGTGCCCAGGGGGGCTTGCCAGGGAAATCTCTCAGGTACTCGGACAGAGGGGGCGCGGATGGATGTTTTCCATATCGCTCCCGTGACTCTGGACCGAAGGTAAGCCCATGGCCGATCCCGCCGCGAGCGGACAGCTACTCGATACCCCGTTGCATGATCTTCATGTGGAACTTGGTGCCCGCATGGTGCCCTTCGCCGGCTACGATATGCCGGTACAATATGAAGGCATCCTCGCCGAGCACACCTGGACGCGCGAAAGCGCGGGGCTTTTCGACGTTTCCCACATGGGCCAGGCCTTCCTGATCGGCCCCGACCATGAAACCACCGCGAAGGCGCTCGAGACAATCGTGCCGTCCGCGATCGCCACGCTGAAGCCGGGCCGCATCCGCTACACGGTGCTGCTGAACGGCGAGGGCGGCATCGTCGACGATCTGATGGTCACCCGGCCCGCCGAGCCCGAGCTTGACGGCAGGCTGTTCCTTGTCGTCAACGCCGCGCGCAAGGATGTCGATTTCCCGATGATCGCAGCCGCCTTGCCCGAAGGCGTGCGTCTGGAAATCCTGGACGAGCGGGCGCTGATCGCGCTGCAGGGCCCGAAGGCGGCCGAGGTGCTGGCCAGCCACGTGCCCGGCGCCGACGAGATGGGCTTCATGACCTCCATGGACGGCGCCTTCGACGGCATCGACGTGAAGCTCTCGCGGTCCGGCTACACGGGCGAGGACGGCTACGAGGTCTCCGTTGCCGCCGGTGCCGCCGAGGCGCTCGCCCGCGCGCTGCTCTCCCACGACGAGGTCAAGCCGATCGGCCTTGGCGCGCGCGACAGCCTGCGGCTTGAGGCGGGCTTGTGCCTCTACGGTCACGACATCGACGAGACGACCTCGCCGGTCGAGAGCGACATCACCTTCGTGCTGCAGAAGAGCCGCCGCGAGGCTGCCGACTTCCCCGGTGCCGCCCGCATTCTTGCCGAATTCAATGAAGGCGCTGTCCGCAAGCGCGTCGGCTTCCGCCTCGAAGGCCGCGCACCGGCACGCGAGGGCGCGGAAGTTCTGTCCGCAGATGGCGCAAGGATCGGCGTCCTGACCTCCGGCGGCTTCGCTCCCACCGTGGGCGCCCCCATCGCCATGGGCTACGTCGAAACCGGCCATGCCGAAGACGGTACGCCGGTGAAGATCATCGTGCGCGGCCGCGAACTGCCGGCCCGCGTTTCCTCCATGCCTTTCGTTGAACACCGCTACTACCGCAAACCTGCCTGATAACGGCACCTCCCCAGGGACGAACGAAATGACTACCTACTACTCCAAGGATCATGAATGGGTCGCCGTCGAGGGCGACGTCGCCACGATCGGCATCACCGATTTCGCGCAGAGCCAGCTTGGCGATGTTGTCTTCGTCGAGCTGCCGGACGTCGGCAAGACGCTGGCGCAGGGCGACGAGGCGGCGGTTGTTGAATCGGTCAAGGCCGCGTCCGAGGTCTATGCCCCGATCTCCGGCGATGTGACCGAAGCCAACGACGCGCTCGTCGACGCGCCGGCGAAGGTCAACGAGGACCCGGAAGGGGCTGCCTGGTTCGTCAAGATGACGGTCTCCGACAAGGCCGAGCTTGAGGATCTGATGGACGAGGCCGCCTACAAGGCTTTCGTGGAAAGCCTGTAAAGACGAGCAGCGGAAGCGCGCGCTTGCCGCAACCTTGAGTGTCACCCCGGCCGCAGCGAAGCGGAGAGCCGGGGCCCAGTAAACGGTGTGGTCCGTTGGGAGACGCCAATCGCGCCAACCAACCCCGACCGGCGGTTACTGGGTCCCGGGTCAAGCCCGGGATGACATCGAAAAGGATGAAAGCGCAGCGCTCTGTCCGCAATTTTGTCGAAAGTGCGCGGCCCACGTGGTGCCCAAAACCAAACCGGATCTTGAAACCATGCGCTATCTTCCCCTGAGCGATCAGGATCGTGCCGACATGCTGGCCCGTATCGGGATCGGCTCGATCGACGATCTGTTCGCCGACATTCCCGAGGCTGCCCGCCTCACCGCTCCCATGGACCTGCCGCGCCGCAAGAGCGAGCTGGAGGTGGAACGCCATCTTTCGCGCCTCGCCGCGCAGAACGTGCCGGCCTCTTCCGTGCCCTTCTTCATCGGCGGCGGCGCCTACAAGCACCATGTGCCGGCGACGGTGGACCACCTGATCCAGCGCTCCGAATTCCTGACCTCCTACACACCGTATCAGCCGGAAATCACGCAAGGCACGCTGCAGGCGCTGTTTGAGTTCCAGACGCAGATCGCCAACCTGACCGCCATGGATGTGGCCAACGCCTCCATGTACGACGGCTCGACGGCGGCGGCGGAAGCGGTGCTGATGGCGCACCGGGTGACGAAGCGCAACAAGGCGGTGATCTCCGGCGGTCTGCATCCGCACTACCGCGCGGTGATCCGCACCATGTCGGAACTCGCCGACGACACGTTCGATATCCTGCCGGCAGACCCGACCGGCGCCGAGGACATTCTCTCCCGCATCGACAACGAGACCTCCTGCGTCGTCGTGCAGTCGCCCTCCTTCTTCGGCCAGTTGATCGACCTGAAGCCGATCGCGGAAAAGGCGCACGAATGCGGCGTGCTGCTGATCGCCGTCTTCACCGAAGTCGTTTCGCTGGGCCTCATCGAGCCGGCCGGCACGCAAGGAGCGGATATCGTGGTGGGCGAGGGCCAGTCGCTCGGCAATCCGCTGACCTTCGGCGGCCCCTATGTCGGCCTCTTCGCGACACGGCAGAAATACATCCGCCAGATGCCCGGCCGGCTCTGCGGCGAGACGGTGGACGCCGACGGCAAGCGCGGTTTCGTTCTCACGCTTTCCACCCGCGAGCAGCACATCCGCCGCGAAAAGGCGACGTCGAACATCTGCACCAACGCAGGCCTCTGCCAGCTCGCCTTCACCATCCACATGACGCTGCTGGGCCAGACCGGTTTCGAGCAACTGGCGATGGCCAACCACGCGGCGGCCGTGAAGCTTGCCGGGATGCTGGAAGGCATCGACGGCGTGGAGCTTCTCAACGAGACGTTCTTCAACGAGTTCACGCTTCGACTGAAGGGCAAGGATGCAGAGGCCATCGTCGACACGCTCGCCGACAAGGGCATCATGGCCGGCGTTCCGGTCAAGCGCATTGACCCGGTGTCGAAGGACGTTGAGGACCTGCTGGTCGTCGCGGCCACAGAAATCAACACCGACGAGGACCGCGCCGCATACGCTGCCGCGCTGAAGGAGGTGCTGGCATGAGCATGAACAATCAGGGTCGCCCCTCCACGCCAAACGAGGCGGGAATGGTTGCCGAGCACAAGACGTTCACCGGCAACAAGGCGTTGCAGATCGAGGAGCCGCTGATCTTCGAGACCGGCCGCAACGATGTCACCGGCGTCGATATCGACGTGCCGCTCGATTTCAAACCGCGGCTGGGCAGCCACCGTCGCGAGGCGCCGATTGATCTGCCCGGGCTCTCCGAGCCGGAGGCGATGCGGCACTACGTGCGGCTTTCCCAGAAGAACTATGCCATCGACATGGGGCTCTATCCGCTGGGCTCGTGCACGATGAAGCACAACCCGCGGCTCAACGAGAAGATGGCGCGGCTGCCGGGCTTTGCCGACGTGCATCCGCTGCAGCCGCTTTCCACGGTCAAGGGCGCGGTGGAGCTGATCGCGCAGCTGGGCCGCTGGCTGCTGGTCACCACTGGCATGGCCTCCGTCGCCATGAGCCCGAAGGCCGGCGCGCATGGCGAGCTGTGCGGCATGATGGCGATCAAGGCCGCGCTGAAGGCCCGTGGCGAAAGCCGCTCCAAGGTGCTGGTGCCCGAGAGCGCCCATGGCACCAACCCGGCGACCGCCGCGCTTCTGGGCTACAAGGTCGTGACGATCCCCGCCCGCGAGGACGGCACGGTCGATCCGGCCTCAGTTCGCGAACTGCTGGACGATCAGGTCGCCGCGATCATGCTGACGAACCCGAACACCTGCGGGCTGTTCGAGCGCGACATCAAGGAGATCGCCGACGCGGTGCACGAGGCCGGCGCCTACTTCTACTGCGACGGCGCCAACTTCAACGCCATCGTCGGCAAGGCCAAGCCCGGCGAGCTCGGCGTCGATGCCATGCACATCAACCTGCACAAGACCTTCTCCACCCCGCACGGCGGTGGCGGTCCGGGTGCCGGTCCGGTGGTGCTGTCGGACAAGCTCGCCCCGTTTGCCCCGGTCCCCTACGTGCGCTTCGAGGGCGAAACGGCCGAGTTCATTGAAACGCGTGCCGAGGCCAAGGAGCATGGCGACACGCCGTTCGGCCGCATGACCGCCTTCCACGGCCAGATGGGCATGTTCATCCGCGCGCTCTCCTTCATGCTGAGCCACGGCTGCGACGGCCTGAAGCAGGCGTCGGAAGATGCGGTGCTGAACGCCAACTACATCCGCGTCGGCCTCGCCGACCTGATGAGCCTGCCCTTCGGCAACCGGCCGAACATGCACGAGGTGCTGTTCGACGACTCATTCCTGAAGGACACCGGCGTCACCACGCTCGATTTCGCCAAGGCGATGATCGACGAGGGCTACCACCCGATGACCATGTACTTCCCGCTGGTCGTCCATGGCGCGCTGCTGATCGAGCCGACGGAATCGGAGAGCCTCGCGAGCCTCGATCTCTTCATCGCCACGCTGCGCGATCTGGTGATGTCGGCAAAGAAGGGCGAGACGGAGCGCTTCACCGGTGCGCCCTATCACAGCCCGCGTCGTCGTCTGGATGAAACGGCCGCCGCGCGAAAGCCGATCCTGAAATGGGTGCGGCCCGAGCCGGCGTCGGTGGAGGCAGCCGAATAGCATCGTCGCGGCGCGTGGGCGGGAAGTAGGGCTTCCCTCCGCGCGCCGCGATCGGCTACACACGCTGCGACCGGCGCTCGCCTCGGCGCCGTTTGGGGGAGTGGATCACATGCACACCAGACACGTCGAAAAGCATGGAGCCCACCGCGTCGGCTGGTTGAGAGCCGCGGTGCTCGGTGCCAATGATGGCCTTGTCTCGACCGCGAGCCTCGTCGTCGGCGTCGCTGCCGCCTCATCGCAGATAAGCGACGTTCTGGTTGCAGGTGCTGCCGGTCTTGTTGCCGGCGCGATGTCCATGGCGGCGGGTGAATATGTCTCCGTCAGCTCCCAGTCCGACACCGAAAAGGCCGATCTTGCCCAGGAACGGCAGGAACTGATCGATCAGCCGGATTTCGAACTGAAGGAACTTGCCGACATCTATGTCGGGCGTGGCGTCTCGCCCGAGACCGCCGCCGAGGTGGCGCGCCAGCTGATGGCGGCCGATGCGCTCGGCGCGCACGCACGTGATGAGCTGGGCATTTCCGACTTGACCACCGCGCGCCCGCTACAGGCCGCATTCACCTCCGCGGTGACCTTTTCCATCGGCGCCGCGCTGCCGTTGATCGTGGTTCTGCTCTCGCCCCAGTCATTCGTCATTCCTGCCGTCATGGCTTCGACGCTGGTCTTTCTGGGCTGCCTCGGCGCCTTGGGGGCCGTGGCGGGCGGTGCGGCCATTGCGAGGCCGACGATCCGGGTGACGTTCTGGGGGGCGGTGGCAATGGCGCTGACGGCAGGTGTGGGCGCGCTCTTCGGCGCAACGATGTGACCGGTCCGGTCATCGTTGGATGATCCGGATGTATTCTATCCTCACCCCGAGACGAAGGGGATCTGGCCTTTTCGAGGCTGCCTTTGCCGGTTTCGGCCGGCGTCAGAGGTGCTTTGGAAACATAAACGCCCCCTCGCCGAGCGGGGCGAAGGGGCGTTCATGTTCGCGGGGATGCGAACGGCCAGCATGCCTGTTACTCATTACCGCGGCATGCTGGATCTGATTTCCTCGCGCAGCGTGTCGATCGGCTCCAGCAGACTGCCGCGCGTGAAGTGCCAGTAGGTCCAGCCATTGCAGGCTTCCGCACCCTGGACGAGCGCACCGACCTTGTGGATCGACCCGGTGAAGTCGCCCGATGCCAGCGAGCCGTCGGCCCGCACGATTGCGCGATGCTTGCCGCGCGAGCAGGTCAGCTCCGCCCCCGGCTTCAACAGCCCGGCTTCCAGCAGCGAACCAAAGGGAATGCGCTTCTGCGCGCGCTTGCCCTTGACCGTTTCCAGAACCATCCCCTCGGCCGGTTCGATCGCGGCGATACGCTTGGTCGCCGCCTCGATGTAGGAGCGCTCGCGCTCCACGCCGACGAAATGGCGGCCGAGCTTCTTGGCGACCGCCCCCGTCGTGCCCGTTCCGAAGAAGGGATCGAGCACCACGTCGCCGGGATTGGTGGAGGACAGCAGCACGCGATAGAGCAGCGCTTCCGGCTTCTGGGTCGGGTGGACCTTGTCGCCGTTATCGTCCTTCAGCCGTTCCCCGCCGGTGCATAGCGGCAGGTGCCAGTCCGAGCGCATCTGGAGGTCGTCGTTGAACGCCTTCAGCGCCTCGTAGTTGAACGTGTAGCCCTTGGTATCCTTGGACGGCGTCGCCCAGATCATCGTCTCGTGGGCGTTGGTGAACCGTTTGCCGCGAAAGTTCGGCATCGGATTCGACTTCAGCCACACCACGTCGTTCAGGAGCCAGAACCCGAGATCCTGCATCTTGGCGCCGACGCGGAAAATGTTGTGATAGGAGCCGATCACCCACAGCGTGCCCGTGGGCTTCAGGACGCGCTTGATCGCCAGAAGCCAGGCGCGGGTGAACGCGTCATAGGCCTCGAAGCTGGCAAACTGGTCCCAGGCATCGTCGCAGGCATCCACCCGCGACTGATCAGGCCGATGCAGGTCGCCGCCAAGCTGCAGATTGTAGGGAGGATCCGCGAAGACGACGTCGACCGAATGCTTCGGCAACCTCTCCAGGGCGGCGACGCAGTCGCCGACGAGGATGGTGTCGAGCCAGTCCGGCTTAAGGTCGGAACCCGTGCCGGGGAGAGAGGGGTAGCGGGACGCCGTTGCCGACGCCCCTGTACGCAGTACACTCATTGCGACGCAAAACCTTACGCAATTACGAGTGTCATGGTTACCGGATTAGGTAAATCGAGTGTTAAGGGCGAAAGGAAAAATTTAAGTTGAATCAATCATTTGCTAACGGAAGTTAAGCTTCCTGACTAAAGTGTTAAGCCCCTGTAACACATCCGGGCGCATTGGTGCCTTCGCGCCTCATTCCTCTACCGAGAGCGCCAGCAGACGACTGACCTGCATCATTGGGCGGCCCGATTCACGGACCCAGCCGTTAAACGCGGCCTGCACCGAGGTCAGTGCGTGGCGCGAAAAGACGGCGCGTTCGATAACCTTTTCACGCACCAGCGCGGCAATGACCGAGGACGTCAGTACGAAGCCGTCGCGCCCGATGAAGCGCAACGCGTATTGCGCCGTCGTGCCGCCCAGCCGGCTGCCGCGATGCTTGAGAAGGTCGATCAGGCCGACATGATCGGCGACCGGCCAACGCGCGAGAAAGTCCGCGGCGGACCCATGTTCCTCCGCTAGGTCGCAAAGCATGACCGCGTTGTCCCGCACGGAAATGATCTTGGCCGCATTGCGCACGATGCGGTTGTCGCTCAAAAGCGCGTCGAGATCGTCGTCCGACATCATCGCGCACCGGTGAGGATCGAACTTCCAGAACGCTTCCTCGAAGGCCGGCCACTTCGCATCAATGACCTTCCAGGAAAAGCCGGCCTGGAATACACACTTCGTGAACATGGAAAGCCAGCGGTCGTCCGGTAGTGCGACGAGCTCGTCCGCGCTCACGGGGGTCAGATCCGCAAGCTTCGCTTCCACGGCGCCCTTGTCGCCATGGCGTTTCGTTGCCATTTCGAAGATCTCGTCGAAGCTGTGCATGACACTCCTCAATTGAGATTGCGCGGTCCCGGTCGGGAACGAGTGCTCGGACGAGCATGGCGAGGGAAACTCTGACGAGCGCTTGACCTGGCGTCTGGCGCAAACGACCTTGCCTAGCAAACAACATAGCCGGAGTTTTAATAGTGGTTGATCCTTGGACCCAGCCCCCTCAGGCCGTTTCGTCGCAAACCGAGCGGCCTCCGGCAATGCCTTTCGAAGCGTTCCGCGACGCCCGCGCCGCCGTCGAACGCCTGCAGCAGATATTTGACAGAAACACGGCTTTTCTGCGAGAGCGCTTCGCCGGACTTGCCGGCGGCCGCGTGCCGCAGATGCCCGTGCGCGCCTGCTATCCCGAAGTTCGCATCACAACCTTGAGCCACGCTCGCCTCGATCAGCGCCTGTCCTATGGTTTCGTTCCCGGACCTGGCCGCCACGGCATTACAGTGACGCGGCCCGATCTGTTCGCCTCCTATCTGGAGGAGCAGATCGACCTGCTGATTCGCAACCATGATGTTCCCGTGGAGGTGGGGGAATCGGACACGCCCATTCCGCTTCATTTCGCCTTCATCGACGGGACCAACGTCGACGGGGTTCATGCGCTCGACCTCGACCGGCCGCTCGCCGACATCTTCGACGTTCCCGACCTTGCCATCATGGACGATGCCATCGCGAACGGAACCCACGAGGTGCCGATCGGTGGTGTGCATCCGCTCGCGCCCTTCACCGCGCCACGCATCGACTATTCGTTGCAACGCCTGCAGCACTACACCGCCACTGGTGTCGAATATTTCCAGAACTACGTGCTCTTCACCAATTACCAGTTCTATATCGATGAATTTTGCAACACGGCACGGGCGCTGCTGAACGATGGTGCGAACGATTACGAGAGTTTCGTGGAGCCGGGCAATCTGATGACGCTGCGCGGAGAGAGTGAACCGTCGTCGGGTACCGCGCTCGCCCGTCTGCCCCAAATGCCCGCCTATCATCTCACCGCAGCGAACGGTCGCGGCATCACCATGGTCAATATCGGTGTGGGGCCGTCCAACGCCAAGACCATCACCGACCACATTGCCGTGCTCAGGCCCCATGCCTGGCTGATGCTGGGCCATTGCGCCGGCTTGCGGAACACGCAGAAACTCGGCGACTACGTGCTGGCGCACGGATATGTGCGCGAAGACCACGTTCTCGACGACGATCTGCCGACCTGGGTGCCCATCCCGCCGCTGGCGGAGGTGCAGGTCGCGGTCGAAGAGGCCGTCGCCGAGGTGACAGGTCTTGAAGGATACGAGCTCAAGCGGGTGATGCGCACGGGAACGGTTGCCTCCATCGACAACCGGAACTGGGAGCTCAGGGATTACCGCGAACCGGTGCGCCGCTTCTCGCAGTCGCGCGCCATTGCGCTGGACATGGAATCGGCCACAATCGCGGCCAACGGTTTTCGCTTCCGGGTGCCCTACGGCACGCTGCTGTGCGTCTCCGACAAGCCGTTGCACGGCGAGTTGAAGCTGCCCGGCATGGCAACCGAATTCTACAAGCGTCAGGTCGCCCAGCATCTCGAGATCGGGATTCGCGCTATGGAGAAGTTGCGCGCCATGCCGAAGGAGCGCCTGCATTCGCGCAAGTTGCGCAGCTTTGCGGAAACGGCGTTTCAATAGCGCGCCTGCGCGTTGACTGAAGCGGCTTGGAAACCTCCCCGGGCTTTTCGCACGGCGAATATATCTATGTATTGATACGTGTACGTGGATTCATTTACGCAAAGTATGCGCTTAGCTAGTAATCTCGGTGAGGTATGCGGCTGGCCCGGCTTGGCTGCTCCGTTGAGGAATCATGCGAGGCGGGCACGATGAAACCATCGGACCTATCGTGGAAGGAAACGCTCGCCGCGGCTGTTTCCTTCTATCTCATCATTGCGATACCGATCCTGCTCGTATTGATCGTCCTGCACTGGGCCGATTCCTATACGGAGCGAGGTCAATGGGCGGCCCGGCAGATGTCATCGCTTCGCATCGCGAGCGATGCGCTTCTCACGCCGGTGCGCGAGGCCGCGAACGACCTGTCGCTGCTGGCGGAGCAGGCTGCCTATGATCCTGGCGGATGGCAGCCGAACGGCGAACTGGCCTTCGACTTTGCGCGGTTTGCCCGTCACCGGGGGATCTACGATCAGATTCGCCTGCTCGGTCCCGACGGCATGGAACGTTTGCGGGTCAACCATCGCGACGCGGAGACGCGGATCGTGCCCGCCGATGAACTGCAAGACAAGGCGCATCGGCCCTATTTCACGAAAGGCATCCAACTGTCTGCGGGTGACGTTTACCTTTCCCGTTTCGATCTCAATATCGAGAACGGCAGGATAGAGACCCCACACCGCCCCACCATGCGTCTTGCGCAGGTGGTGTTCGGGCCGAGCGGAAAGAAACTCGGCCTGCTTGTTCTCAATCTCGACGGCGAAAAAATCCTTCAACTTCTTGCGCATCGCGACCGCAATTCGGATCTCGGCTACTGGCTCGTCAACCCGCAAGGCTACTGGCTCTATAACGAGGATCCTTCACTGAGCTGGGGGTTCCAGCTTTCCCGCAACACCACGATTTCGAATGTCGATGGGCTTGGTAAGCTATTGGACAGGCCCATTGGCGGAATACTTGAGGTGCCGGCCGGTCAGTTCGCGTTCAACCGGATTTTTCTCAACAGTCACGGTGCATCGCCGGGGCTGGTCGATGACATAGAACGCAATATCGTCAGTGAGGAGCCGTATTGGATCCTGCTGACGGTCGTGCGCCAAGAGCAGCTCTATGCGAATTCAAGAGCGCGGTTGGAGATCATGAGCGTGGTCATCGCCGTTTTTCTTGTCGCCCTCGTTCCCGTCGCGTTCTTGTGGGGGGGATGGCGGGGCCGCACGGAACGCGACAAGCTGCGGGCGAGCATCTATGCCCGGGTGATCGAACAGAGTGACGAACTGGTTTTCGTGACCACGCCGGACACGGCCATCCAGTTCGCCAATCCCGCAGTTGAACGCAAGACCGGCTATTCGCGCGCGGAGATTATCGGCAGAACTCCGCGTCTGTTTCAATCGGACGAACAGAGTGAGGGCTTCTACGCCTCCGTCTGGCAACGCGCCCGTACCCGACAGCACGTCCGGGCTCTCTGGATCAACCGGCGCAAGGACGGCACTCTGTTCTATGAGAGCAAGAACGTCTCTGCACTGACCGACAAGGCGGGGCGGCTTACGCATCTTGTCTCCGTCGGCCGCGATGTCTCGGACGAACATGAACGGCAGGAGCGCGAGATGCGTCTCGTCGATCAGCTCTCCGCCCAATTGTCGCATCACTTCAACAACTTGCTCGGTCCGATCATAAACTACGCCGAGTTGGCCGCCGATACCGCCGAGGAGAACGCACAGTCGGGGATACGCGCGGATATCGAAAAGGTGCTGAGCGGCGCCAACCGGTTGCGCGACGTGCTGGGAAAAATCTCGGCCATGTCGCTTGGCTCCCAGCTTTCGCAAGGCGTTCTGGCCGTGGGGCCGGTCGTGCGTGGCCTCCTGAATATCGAACGAACGACCTTGCCCGGGGATATCGCGTTGTCGATTGACCTGGAGACCGGCATGGACGAGGTGGGGGTCGAGTTTGACGATCTGGCGCTGATACTGAGCGAACTGATCAGCAACGCCCGCGATGCGATCAGCGGCGGGGGCGAAATTCTGCTGAGCGCAAAACGGCTTGTGCTGGACGGAGACGCCTATTGCTCGACCTGCGGCGAGCTTCTCAACGGAACCTTCGTCGACATTTCAGTGAGCGACACCGGACGCGGCATGACGGCTTCGGAGCTGAAGCACGCCTTCGATCCGTTCTATTCCACCAAGCAGTCATCGAAGCTGGTCGGCGAGACCCTGGGCATCGGTCTCTCCCGCGTGAGAAACCGTGCCCATGCCAATGGCGGCCATGTCATCATCGAAACGGAGGAGGGGCGGGGCACCACGGTGCATGTCTATTGCCCCGTCCTCGAGATCGGCAACGGGAAAGGTCCGTCGAAAGAGACCTGGCCTTGATATCGGGCATCTGTCTCGGGTCGCCGCAGGCGTGTCCTTAGCGGAATTGTGGTCCGTGGCTCCAGCAGGTCAGCGAATAGCGGCGTCCCCTTGTGACCGGAGTGACCCGGTGCAGCATGAAAGATGCAAATAGCATCGCTTCGCCCGCTTCGCGTGCCGCGCTCAGCATGGTCCCGCCCAGATTGATTTCCAACGCGCCACCCTCGTAGCCTTCGCCCTCGCTCAGTTGCACAACGATGGTGAGCTTGCGGTGGCGGGCGAGGGGGCCCTCGCCGATATCCGAATGCCAGTCGTAGTGGCCGGTATCGCTCTCGTCGTAGGTTGCGACCTGCAATCTTTCCTTGAACTCGGCGATATCGAAACCGAAGCAGTCGCGGTTAGCCCGTGCGACCCCCTCGACGATCCGCGTCATGACCCAGGCGGCATCCGCGCCGTCATCAAGCCAGGCTATCGTGGCGCGGCGGATGTTGTGGTGATGAAGTCCCCCGACAAGTCCGCCGGAGGCGGCCTGCGCGCGCTGGGAAAGCCGGATGACTTCCTGTGCTTCGCTGGAAGAAAAAAGCCCTGAAATCGAATGCGTGAACATGGCCGAAGTCTCCGCAACGGCTGAAGGTGCACGCGTGTCGTTCATTACCGTGCAAAAAGCAACAGGATTCGGTCGAAACGTCTCGCGGATGCGCGGTTTTCCGGGCGGTCGGTTGACGCCGGCTAACTGCCCAGCCCCGCCGCGACAGCCTTTTTCATTACGGTGGGAAGGGCCTCACCGCCAAGCTCGTGTCGTGGCGACCACCAGTGCCCCTCGGGCGCCAGCATCGTCGATGGCGCATGGGCGTGCCAGACGGTCATTTCCAGATGGAAATGCGTGAACGTGTGCCGCACGGGCGTCTGACAGCGTTTCCAGTCGAGATCGAGTGGGGCCTCCTTCGTGTCGTCGATCGCCGCATCCGGGGCCCAGGTACTCGTGGGCGGCTCGCTCATGCCACCCAGAAGGCCCTTGGGCGGGCGCCGGCGCAACAGCACCGCGCCGTCACTGCGCACCGCCACGAAGGCCATGCCACGCCGGGTGGGCTTGGCGGCTTTCGGCGCCTTGCGCGGAAAGGTCTCCGACGTTCCCGCCGCCTGTGCCCTGCATGGCGCCTGCCAGGGACACAGCGAACAGGCGGGCCGTTTCGGCGAACACAGCGTGGCGCCCAGGTCCATCATCGCCTGCGCGAAGTCTCCCGGCCGCGTTTCTGGCGTGATGGCGGCGGTCAGCGCGCGGATATCGGGTTTTGCCTGCGGAAGGGGCGTTTCGAGCGCGTGGATCCGGCTGATGACGCGTTCGACATTTCCATCGACCACGGTCGCCGGCCTGTCGAAGGCGATCGCCGCGATCGCGGCGGCCGTGTAGGGTCCGATGCCGGGAAGCGCCACCAGGCCCTCTTCCGTATCGGGGAATTTGCCCGCGTGGTCGCGGGCCACGGTATCGGCGCAGGCCTTGAGGTTGCGGGCGCGGGAATAGTAGCCAAGGCCCGCCCAGGCCTTCATCACGTCGGCCTCGTCGGCCGCCGCCAGAGCGTTGACATCCGGCCACTTTTGCGTGAACGCCTCGAAGTATGCCTTGACGGCGGCGACCGTCGTCTGCTGGAGCATGATTTCGGAAAGCCAGACCCGGTAGGGATCGGGTACCACGCCGCGCTGTCGAGCCTCGGGCGGCACACGCCAGGGCAGGGCGCGGGCGTGCCGGTCGTACCAGTCGAGCAGGGTTTGCGCTTCGGGCGCGGGGAATCGTTGATCCATGTGCGGAACAGGAACGCAGCCCCGGGCCAAACACAAGCCCCAAGCGGTTACCGCTTCGCTGTGGCGGTCGGGGGAACGGTGGTTCGCGGGGAAAGCATATCGTCATGGGGCGGACAAACAGGCGCCCGGAGGATAAGGTGCGCCGATAGAAAGCCCGACGAAGCCGGACGAGGCGTCTGAGGGATGAAGGAAACGGGCGTGATGCCCGGTGATGAGAGAGCATGAGCGAGAAGTCGCAGGGATCCCAATCGTCTTTCGCGCGCAGACGCGGCGCCAAACCGCTCGCCGATCTGATCGGCGGGGTGATGGCGCCTGCCTGCCGCAAGCGGGGTTTTGCCACCGCCGACCTTCTTGCCCAGTGGCCGGATATCGTTGGGGAGCGCTACGGCGAGACCACCCAGCCCGAAGCGCTCCACTGGCCGCGCCGGCAGGATGGCGGGAGCGGCATTCCCGAACCCGCCACGCTGGTCGTGCGCTGCGACGGGCCGAGCGCTCTTTTCTTGCAGCACGAGCTGCCGCAGGTGATGCAGCGCATCAACACATTTTTCGGCTGGGCCGCGGTTGGCCGGATCAAGATTGTCCAGAAGCCGCTGAAGCATCTGCCGCAACGCGCGACGCCGACCCTGCGGGCGCTGGACGAGGCGGAGGAAGCGGAATTGAAAGGCAGGCTCGATGCTGTGGATGAAGCCCCCTTGCGGGCCGCTCTCGACAGGCTCGGGCGGGCGATCATCGCCAGGCGCCGCAAATGAGCCGCGTTTTTGACGTTCATCGCCGATTCAAGTTTGCCCCGGCAGTTTGTTGCCGAGTGAAGAAAGAACGACCGCAGCAGGGATATCGTCTCGATATCCTCCGCACGATACAGACAGACACGACGAGTTGAGGATGAAGCCCGTGACAGTGACCCGTAGACAGTTTCTTGAAGGTGCCGCCGCCCTTGGTGCGGCCGCAATGCTCGCATCGGCGTTTCCGATGTCGGCTCTTGCCGAGACCTACTCGCCGATGGAGCTGTTGAAGCCGGGATCTCTCAAGGATATCTCTCTTGGAGATCCCAAGGCTCCCGTCACGGTGATCGAATATGCTTCGCTGACCTGCAGTCATTGCGCGCATTTCGAAACCGAAAGCCTCCCGTATCTGAAAAAGGAATACATCGATACGGGTAAGGTGTATTACATAATGCGTGAATTTCCGCTTGACAATCTTGCCTTTGCAGCATCTATGCTTACCCGCTGTTCTCCTGAAGACAAGTATTACGATGTCACAAAACTTTTCTTCGAGACGCAGCACCAATGGGCCTTCACGCAGGACCCGCTCGGCAACCTGAAGACGATGGCGAAGCAGATCGGCTTCAACGACAAGACCTTCGAAGAATGCTTGTCGAATCAGGAAATCCTTGATGGTGTGAGTGCCTCAAGGGAGCGGGCGAACAAGGAATTCGGGGTGAATTCGACGCCCACCTTTTTCATCAACGGCGAAAAGCACCCTGGGGCGCTGACGGTTGAACAGCTCGACGAGATCATCAAACCGCTGCTCTGACGCTTTTGCGGACCGCCCCGCGCGTACTGCGCGGACCTGCGCGCGCGGGGGGCGGCCATGAAATTCACGAAACTGCGGCTGCTCGGCTTCAAGTCCTTCGTGGAGCCCATGGAGTTCGTGATCGAGGACGGCCTCACTGGCGTCGTCGGTCCGAACGGCTGCGGCAAGTCGAATCTCGTCGAAGCCATGCGCTGGGTGATGGGCGAGAATTCCTACAAGAACATGCGCGCGTCCGGCATGGACGACGTGATCTTCTCCGGAAGCCTCAACCGCCCGGCGCGCAATACCGCCGAAGTCACCCTCTTTCTCGACAATTCCGACCGCACGGCCCCGCAAGGCTTCAACGATGCGGACATGCTGGAGATCAGCCGGCGCATCGAACGCGAAGCGGGGTCGCTCTATCGCATCAACGCCAAGGATGTGCGTGCCCGCGATGTGCAGCTTCTGTTCGCCGACGCTTCCACCGGTGCCCGCTCCAACGCGCTCGTCGGCCAGGGCCGTATTGGCGAGCTGATCGCCGCCAAGCCCACCTCCCGCCGCAAGATCCTCGAAGAAGCGGCCGGCATTTCCGGCCTGCATTCGCGCCGCCACGAGGCCGAGCTGCGCCTGCGCGCGGCCGAGCAGAACCTGGAACGGCTGGAAGACGTGCTGGTCCAGATCGACGGTCAGCTTGAGGGCCTGAAGCGGCAGGCGCGCCAGGCCTCGCGCTACCGCAACCTTTCCGGCGAGATCCGAAAGGCTGAAGCGGCGATTCTCTATCTGCGCTGGCTTGAGGCGGGGGAGGCGCTGAAGGCGGCGGAGGCGGAGCTCGCCACGGTCATGGCGAGCGTCAACGAGGCGGCCACGGCACAAGCGGCGAGCGCGCGCGAACAGGCGATCGCGGCCCACCAGGTTCCGGACCTGCGCGATGCGGCCGCGCGTGCGGGCGCCGCGCTGCAACGGCTGGTGATCGCGCGTAACGAACTTGATGCGGAAGACCGCCGTATTCGCGAGCGGTTGCGCGATCTCGATCAGCGCCGCCAGCAGCTTGCTCAGGATCTCGATCGCGAGCAGCGCATGGGCTCGGAGAACGCGGAGCTTCTGGCTGCCCTCGATGAGGAGGAGCGCGCGCTCAACAGCGAAAACGAAATGGTCGCCGAGCGCGCGCAAGAGGTGGCCGATCGCGTTGCGAAGGCGGAGGAAAAACTTCAGGCGAGCGAAGGTGTCCTGTCGCGAAAGACAGAGGAAAACGCCCAGTTCATGGCCCGTCGCGCGCAGGCGGAGCGGACATTGAGCGATGCCCGCCAGCGTCTTGATCGCTTCAAGGTCCAGGCGGGGGAGGTCGCGCGCGATCTTTCCGCCCTGCGTGAGGAAATCGCCTCCCGGACCGACGTCGCGGATCATCGTGCTGCTCTGGAACAGGCGGAAGCCGCGCTGGAAGAAGCCGGTATGCGCGCCGAGGTCACGGAAATCGCCACGAGCGAGGCGCGCTCGGCGGAGGCCGCGGCCCGCGAACCGCTTGCCGATGCCGAACGCCGTCTTGGTGCGGACGAGGCGGAGGCCCGTGCGCTTGCCAGCCTGCTTGCCTCCGCCGCCGAGGGGGATTGGGTGCCGCTCATCGACGCCGTGGAGGTTTCTCCCGGTTATGAGGCGGCCCTTGGCGCCGCTTTCGGCGATGATCTCGATGCGCCCGCGGATCCCGCCGCCCCCGTGCGCTGGAGCGAATCGCAGACGGTTGCGGACGACCCCGCCTTGCCTGACGGTGTGGAAGCTCTTGCCGCTCAGGTCCGCGCGCCCGCCGTGCTGTCTCGCCGGCTCGCGCAGATCGGCCTGGTCGATCGCGCGGATGCCGTGCGTCTCCTGCCGCAGCTGAAGCCGGGCCAGAGGCTTGTCTCTCGTGAGGGGGATCTCTGGCGCTGGGATGGCTACATCGCCACCGCCGAAGCGCCGACCGCCGCCGCCCAGCGGCTCGCCCAGCGCAATCGGCTGGCCGAGCTGGAAGCCCGCATCGAGGAACTGGCCGGCGAGGTCGAGGCCCGCAGATGGGATCTGGAGCGGCACAAGACGGCCGTGGCTGTCGCGGTGGAGGCCGAACAGGCGGCCCGCAACGCCGCGCGCGAAGGACAACGCCGGGTCGATCAGACGCGCGTCGCGCTTTCAGAAGCCGAGCGGGCGCTGTCTGCCCTGTCCGTCCGCCGAGCTTCGCTGGAGGAAGCCGAGGCGCGCCTTGCGGGGCAGATGGAAGATGCCCAGACCGAGCTGGCGGAAGCGGAAGAAATCTCGGCCGAACTGTCCGACACTTCGGCGCTGGAAGCCGAGATCGCCCGGCTGCGTGAAGAGGTCGCGAGCGATCGTGCGATTCTCGCGGAAGCGCGGGCGGCTGCGAGTGGTCTGGAGCGTGAGAACGACATGCGCCGCCGCCGGCTTGATGGCATCGCCCGCGAGCGCCGTTCCTGGCAGGAGCGCGCCGCCAATGCCGAGCGCCAGCTCACCATCTTGCGCGAACGCCAGGAAGAAGCCGTCGCCGAAATCACGGAGTTGACCGAGCGGCCGGCCGAGATCGAGGAGCAGCGTCGAGCGCTGATTTCCGAAGTCGCAAAGGCGGAGGAAGCGCGCAGCCAGACCGATGATGCGTTGTTGCGGGCCGAGCGCACACTGGGCGATGCCGACCGCACGGCGCGCGAGGCCCTTGAGGCTCTTGCAAGTGCACGGGAGGGGAAGGTGCGCGCCGAGGAGCGGGTCGAATCGGCCCGGGGCCGTGCCGCCGACGTGGCCGAGCGCATCGCCGATGCGCTGGAGGTGACGCCGCAAGAGGTTCCGGCCGTGGCCGAACTGCGCGATGGCGCGCCGCTCCCCGATGTGCGTGCGACCGAATCCCGTCTGGAACGGCTGAAGGCGGAGCGCGAACGGCTTGGCGGGGTCAACCTGCGCGCCGAAGAGGAGGTGGAGGAGATCTCCACCCAGCGCGATTCGCTGGTGTCGGATCGGGATGACCTCATCGAGGCGATCAGGCGCCTTCGAACGGGAATCTCCAATCTCAACCGCGAGGCGCGCGAGCGGCTGTTGACCTCCTTCGAGGTGGTCAACGACCATTTCCAGCGACTTTTCACACATCTTTTTGGCGGAGGCACGGCGGAGCTTCAGCTCATCGAATCGGACGATCCGCTGGAAGCCGGACTGGAGATCGTCGCCCGTCCGCCCGGCAAGAAACCGCAGACGATGACACTGCTTTCCGGTGGCGAGCAGGCGCTCACCGCCATGGCGCTGATCTTTGCCGTGTTCCTGACGAACCCTGCGCCGATCTGCGTGCTGGACGAGGTCGACGCGCCGCTCGATGATGCGAATGTCGAGCGTTACTGCGACCTTCTGGAGGAAATGGCCCGCCTGACACAAACCCGTTTCGTCGTCATCACCCACAATCCGATCACCATGTCGCGGATGAACCGGCTGTTCGGCGTCACCATGGCGGAGCGCGGCGTTTCCCAGCTCGTCTCTGTCGATCTGGAGATGGCGGAACGCTTCCTGGAGGCGGTCTGAGCGCTCTGCGGCGATGCCGGGGGCCGATCGCGCTGACACATACGAAAGTCTGATGGCGGGACGAGTGCCTTCTTCAGGTGCACTAAATTTCTTACGAAACAAGTACTTAACCTATCCGTAAGGCTTCTTGACAGGTTTGGGGGTGCCGACTATGGTGCGCGCGACTTTTCGGGGGGCGAAACTGCCTGAATGCCCCATGTCCGGAGGTGCGACGTCAGATGGCCGACGACAAGAGGCCCGCGAATGGAGCGCAACCGGATGAGGGTGGTGACAAGGCCATTCTTCCCGAAGACGATAACGGCCTGACCGAGCGTCTGGACCGGTTGAACCGCTCGCTGAGCGAGCGCAGCGATCGCGATGAGGCGGAAAAGAAGCGCGCCTCGCGCACCGGCAATGCCGCTGGCTATGCCCAGGCGGTCAAGCTGTCGAGCGAGTTTATCGCGGGTGTCGCTGTGGGGGCGGTAATCGGCTGGGTGTTCGACCAGTGGCTGGGAACGAAGCCTTGGGGGCTGATCGTTTTCCTGCTGCTGGGGTTCGTGGCCGGTGTACTGAATGTGCTGCGGTCCGCTGGCGTTGTCGCGGATCCGGCCGAGAAGCAGGGGCGTGACGATCGCTGAGGGGTCGTGGCGTCGCTGAAGGGACGAAAGGCCGGACCGGGCGCGAGCCTGTCGCGGCCTTAACTCTTGACTGATGCGTCCCGTGCGTTCAGGAGAACGGGCAACGGATGCAGAAACCGCCGTATGGCGGTCCGAGAGACGTAAATCGCCGCGATGCGGCATGAAGAACAGATTTGAGGGGCCGACCCGGTGTCGAACGATCCGATCCACCAGTTTCACATCGTCAATCTGTTCCCGGTTGAAATCGGCGGTGTCGATTTCTCCTTCACCAATTCGTCGCTGTTCATGGTGGCGACCGTCGCGGTGACGACAGTGTTCCTGATGATGGCGACGGGCGGTCGCGGCCTGGTGCCGAGCCGTTGGCAGTCGGTGGCGGAGATGTCCTACGAATTCGTGGCCAACATGCTGCGAAGTTCGGCCGGAACGGACGGAATGCGGTTTTTCCCGTTCGTCTTCTCGATCTTCATGTTCGTGCTGGTCGGCAATCTGTTCGGGATGTTCCCCTACTTCTTCACCATCACCAGCCACATCATCGTCACGTTCGCGCTTGCGATGCTCGTGATCCTGACGGTGGTGGTCTACGGCGTGATGCGTCACGGATTTCACTTCCTCAACCTTTTCGTGCCGGCCGGGATCCCCGCGATCCTGCTGCCGCTGGTCGTGCTGATTGAGATCATCTCGTTCCTGTCGCGCCCGGTCAGCCTCTCGGTTCGTCTCTTCGCCAATATGCTGGCAGGCCACATCACCTTGAAAGTCTTCGCCGGCTTCGTCGCCAGCCTCGGCAGCCTGGGCGCCCTCGGCGTCGCCGGCGCCGTCCTTCCTCTGGCAATGACGGTGGGCCTCACGGCGCTCGAGTTCCTCGTCGCCTTCCTGCAGGCCTATGTGTTCGCGGTGCTGACCTGCATGTACCTGAACGACGCCATCCATCCTGGCCACTAGGACCGGATGGAAGGCACGACCTTTCGACCATCAACAGATCCTGCTGATCGCGAATTTCCACTCAAGGAGCACAATCATGGAAGCTGAAGCAGCAAAGTACATCGGTGCCGGTATCGCCTGCCTGGGCATGGGCGGCGCAGGCATTGGCCTTGGTAACATCTTCGGCAGCTACCTCGCCGGTGCGCTGCGCAATCCGTCGGCAGCGGACGGCCAGTTCGGCCGCCTGATCTTCGGCTTCGCCGTGACGGAAGCTCTTGGCATCTTCTCGCTGCTGGTCGCTCTTCTGCTGCTCTACGCGGTCTGAGTTAAGACCGGTTCGCCGGCGGCCATTCGCCGGTAAAGACGGCATCCGCGCCCGTTAGGGGCGCGGGTTTTTGCAGTGCTCCGGTACGGCGGCGCGTGACAAGACCGATGCTCCGATAAGGGCGGTCGCGACATGCGCCGGCGTAACGTCTGCGGCATCTGGAGGCGCCTTTGGCTCAGGCTCAAGAGACTCAAACGAACGAGACGTCCGCCGGACACGGCGCGACGACGGCGCACACCGAAGTGCCGCACGACGGTGGGCATGCGCAGACAATGTTTCCGCCTTTCAACGGCGAGACGTTTCCCTCCCAGCTTCTGTGGCTGGCCATCACTTTCGGCGCCTTCTACTACATGATGTCGAAGATGGCGCTGCCGCGCATCGGTGGTATTCTTGAGGATCGCCGTGACCGTATCGCCAGCGATATTGCTGAAGCCGGCCGGCTGAAGCAGGAAACGGAAGTCGCGATCGCGTCCTACGAACAGGCGCTGGCGGAAGCCCGCCAGAAGGCCGGGGGCATCGCACAGGCGACCCGTGACAAGCTTGCGGGAGAAACCGAGGCAAAGCGCGCCGCGGTTGAGAAGGACCTGAACGCGAAGCTGGAAGAAGCCGAAAAGCGGATCTCCGGCATCAAGGAAGCCGCGTTGGCCGATGTTGGCGAGATCGCCAACGAGGCAACGAATGCTCTGGTCGAGTCTCTGCTCGGCAAGGCGCCCACGAAGACCGAGACGTCCAAGGCCGTTTCGGCCTCGATGAGCTGAGGACACGCCAACCATGGATCAAACATTCTGGGCTCTGGTCGGTCTGATCATTTTCATCGGCATTGTCATCTGGGCAAAGGTGCCGGGAAAGATCACGTCCGCGCTTGACGACCGCGCCGACGGTATCCGCAAGGAACTCGAGGAAGCGCGCCGGTTGCGCGAGGAAGCCCAGGCGCTGCTCGCCGATTATCAGCGCAAGCATCGCGAGGCGGAGGAAGAGGCGGAGACGATCGTCGCCGAAGCCCGTCGCGAAGCCGAGCTTCTGACCGTTCAGACGGAGGCTGCGCTCAACGAGATGATCGAACGCCGTACCAGGCTTGCCGAAACCAAGATCGCAATGGCGGAAAGCCAGGCGATGGCCGAGGTCAAAGCACGCGCGACCGATGTCGCAGTCGCGGCCGCCGAGAAGATCCTTGAGGCGAAGGTTACCGGCAAGGTTGCCGAAAAGCTGCTTGCCGACAGCATCAAGGAAGTCGGAAGCCGGATCAACTGATCTGCGCGATTGCGGGCCATTGGCTTGGCAGTTACGGAATTTTTCAAAAGGCCGCCGGCTTGAAAAGCCGGCGGCCTTTTTCGTTTGGAGCATGCCGCCGGGAGCTGTGCCTACCTCTTCACGAACTCGCCGGCGCAACTTGGCAGCGGTACAGGGCCGGCGCCGGAGATCGCTACGGCTGTGAGACCGTGACCACCGGGCGGGCTGCGCACATCGCAGCAGGGGGCGGGCGCTCACGTCGGCGCTCCTGAAGCCTCCAGAAGCGCTCTTATGGGGGCAAAGGAGCAGCGGTGGTGCGGACACGGGCCGAACCGCGCCAGCGCGTCCTGATGCTGGGGCGTGCCGTACCCCTTGTGCGCGGAAAAACCGTAGCCGGGGAATTCCTCACTGAGGCGCACCATCAGCCGGTCACGGGTGACCTTGGCGACGATGGAGGCGGCTGCGACGGAGAGCGACGCTGCATCGCCGCCAATCAGCGCCTCGCCGGGACACGGCAAGCCATCGGGAACGTCGCGTCCGTCAAAAAGCGCGGCCGCGGGGCGTTGCGAAAGTGCGCAGAGCGCGCCACGCATGGCCCACAGCGTCGCGGCACGGATATTCATCGCATCGATGCGCGCGGGCGACGCCAGGACGATACCGACGTTGGCTTGCGAGAGGATCGTGCCATAGAGCGCTTCGCGCCGTTCCTCGCTCAGCTTCTTCGAATCATTGAGGCCCTCGGGAATGGCGCGCGGATCGAGAATGACGGCGGCAACGACGACCGGTCCCGCCCAGGGGCCGCGTCCGGCCTCGTCTATTCCCGCGACAAGCCCGTGGTGCTGCCGCGCCAGCCGCTTTTCGTGCAAAAGCGTCGGCAGCAGCTTCTTGCGAGAGAGAGAGCTGTTGGGGGATGCGGGAGAACGAACCATCGCGCGACTGTAGCGCTCTTGCATTTGCGGGCAAGCGGCGCGCCCAGTTATCCCCTTGTCGGCCTGTGCGTTGCTTGTCAGAACAGGCTCAGTTGCACGGCTCCCTTCAGCGGCGGAACGAACAGATCCGTGCGCAGACGTTTTCGGCGCTTGTTGAAACCAAGCCGGTTTGCCGCCAGCTCGAAACGTCGGCCAAGCTGCCACGCATAGGGACCGTCGCCATGCATGCGCTTTCCCCATTCCGCGTTGTAGTCTTTGCCGCCGCGCATGGTCTGAAGCACGGACATCACCCGCCTGTAGCGGTCGGGATAGTTGCGCAGCAGCCAATCGCGAAAGAGCGGGCTGACCTCGTGTGGCAACCGAACGAGAATGTAGCCGGCCTCGCACGCCCCTTGTGCGTGCGCCGCGTCGAGGATCCGCTCGATCTCGTGATCATTGAGTGCGGGAATGATCGGCGCGACCATCACCGATGTCGGAATGCCGGCCTGCGTAAGCGCGGCGATTGCTTCCAATCGCCGCGAAGGCGTCGCCGCGCGCGGCTCCATGGCACGCGCAAGCTTGCGGTCCAGCGTTGTCACCGACAGAGCGACCTTTGCAAGGCCCTCCTTCGCCATCTCCGACAGAATGTCGATATCGCGGATCACCAGCGCGGACTTGGTGACGATGCCGACGGGATGCCGCGCACGCTGCAACACTTCCAGTATCTCGCGCATGATCCGCATCCGCCGTTCGATCGGCTGGTAGGGATCGGTGTTGGTGCCGATCGCGATCGTCTTCACCTTGTAGCCGGGGGCAGAAATTTCCCGCGCCAGCAACTCCGCCGCGTTCGGCTTGGCAAACAGCTTTGTCTCGAAGTCGAGCCCCGCCGACATGCCCATGTAGGCGTGGGTCGGGCGGGCAAAGCAATAGATGCAACCGTGCTCGCACCCACGATACGGATTTATGGAGCGGTCGAAGGCGATGTCGGGGGAATCGTTGCGCGTGATTATCTTTCGCGCCGCTTCCACCTGAACTTCGGTCTTGAACGGCGGCAGATCATCCGCGCTGCCCCATCCGTCGTCCGTGATCTCCCGCGCCTCGGTCTCGAAACGCCCCGGCATGTTCAGCGCTGCGGCCCGCCCGCGTCGCCGTTCCGCGTCGATGCGCAAGTCCTCGCCACCCTCGGGTAGCGCCGTCGGCGGGGGGACGTCCGTTTCACGATGGTGAGGTTGATGGCGGGTCATTTGGGAAAGATAGGGCCCGAAAAGGAACAAATCAAGAACATAATATGGGGCGCAAGTGCGGCAAGGTATCTCGCAAATGCGAAACAAAGAATGCTATGAAAGATGACATGTTTGCTGTTGTCATATCCACGTTCAACAACGAGGCGACGCTGGTGGAGGCGCTGGCTGCGCTGGTGCCTGCTTCGGCGGAAGGGGTCGTTCGCGAAGTCATCGTCGCCGATGCCGGGTCGAGCGACATGACGGAAGAGATCGCCGACGCCGCAGGGTGCCGGTGGGTGGGGGCGAAAGGCACGCGTGGTGCCCGCCTTCTTGCCGGGGCGCAAGCGGCGCGACGTGGCGAGTGGCTGCTTTTCCTGGAACCCGATACGGTACTTGATCCGGGGTGGTACCGCGAGGTCTCGAAGTTCGTCGAGCGGGCGGAGAGATCCGGCAGAGGTGACCGGCAGGCGGCCTGTTTTCGCGCGGCAAATGACGATCTTGGTTTCAAGGCGCGGGTCGCGGAAAAGGTCTCGTGGCTGCGCTCGCGCATTCTCGGCATCGGCACCGCCCGGCAGGGATTGTTGCTCTCGCGCCGCTTCTACGAGCGGATCGGGGGGCACAATCCAAAAGCGCCGCTGGCGGATGCCGATCTCGTCCGCCGTATCGGGCGGCGTCGCATGACGCATCTACCCATCCGCGCCGTTCGTCGCCTGGGGCCAGAGACCGCCCCCTCGAAAAGCAGGTTTCGCCAGGGGCTCGGGATGGTGCTGTTTTTTCTGCGCGTGCCAGCTCCGGTGATCGGCCGACTTGTGGGCACTTCGATGCACTGATCTGACTGTGGCTGCGATTTGGGGGGCGCGCAAGCGGCTGGGGCTTGCCTGATGGCCGGGCGCTTCGCTGCCCTTGAAATGGCAACAGGCCAGAAGGGGCTGCCCTCCGGCCTGTTGGTTATCGCTATTGCCGCGTCTTAGCGCCAGTACGGGCTTCTGCAGCGGTGGTGCCGTCCATCATAACCCATGAACATGTCGGTCCTTGGGTTGTAGGAACGATATCTCCGCAGGCACCAGTCCACGTGTCCCCTCCGGCCGCGGTAATAGGCAGGCGGCGGCGGCGGACGACGATGGCGCCAGCGCGGCGGCGGCGGCGGGCGGCGATGGCGCCAGCGTGGCGGCGGGGGTCCCCACTGGGCCAGTTGGTACGTGCCTTCTTCCTGGCCGACGACGGGCATGCCAACAAGAGCGGCAGCCTCCACATCGAGTTTCGTTTCTGTTGATGTCGTCATCGGGCTTTGTGTTGACGCGCCCGCCGGCGTGACCGTGACAACGGCGGCCAAAATGGCAGCCGGTGCCAATATACGTCGCAATAGTCCCAATCTCATTGGTTCTCTCCCTTTCAAAAATCGTACGCGAAGGGCGAATGCCGTCCTGTCACCTTGATGCCGGATCGTGAACCGGAACCCGACAGTGCTGGGCCTTGAGGCCTTGTCGGGCGAACGTCGGGCTACATCCGAGCGCCGTTATGCGATGTCGGCGTGAAACCGTTCGGTCCGGACACAAACGCCTGAGCGGGCTGCATCGTTGCCGAACCTGTTTCGAACCTGCAGGTTTCAGCCGAAAACTGAACCTTTCTAGTCGGTTTTCGACGTCACAGATGTAACTGACATCACAATACGCGCATAAGATGGAAGCTCTAGGAAATATTCTGCGGCCGTAATGTGTGGATTGAAGCGCACAGATTGACGCAACGGTTCTTGCTGTTCGCGCAGGCACCTCAGGAGAGGGGCGTTGCCCGGTGCTCAGGCGCGACAGGGCGAAGGCACAGGAGATTGTGTCTCAAATCTGTTCTTCCGGTCGTGATCGGAAAGGGCCAGCCGCATTCCGCATCGGAATGGGCGCAGAATGCGGCTGCCGTCTGGGGACCGAGAAGCACCTCGCGATACCTGCTTTACAGATAGAGTTCGTAGGCAGCCTGCACCCAACGGTATCCGCCGCCTTGCTTCTCGATATGGCCGACGGCCGGGAAGGGCATGTGATAGCCGGCGACGGGAATTCGCTCGGCCGCCACCATGTCGAACAGCCGCTTTCTCGTCTGGCCAGCCTGCTCCTTGTCCATGTCAAAACGCACGTGCCAGTCCGGCTTCTGGATGGACACCACGAAATGGTTTGCGGTATCCGCCCACAGCAACAGGCGTTTGCCTTCGCTTTCCAGATGATAGGCCATGTGTCCCGGCGTATGGCCATAGGCCTCCACAGCGGTTATGCCGGTGGCGACGTCGCTTTCGGGTTGCAGGAATGTCATCTTGTCGGCATGCGGCATCACGTTGCTGCGCACCAGCCGTGCAGCGCCTTCGGTGGGCCCTGAGAGCCGGTCGTCGGAGCTCCAGAAATCGTATTCGCGCGCGCCTGTCACATAACGTGCATTGGGAAAGAGCGGACCCCCGTTTTCCATGATCCCGCCGATATGGTCGGGATGCATGTGGGTGATGACGACCGTATCCACCTGTTCGGGCCGGTAACCTGCCGCGCGCAGCGCCGCACTGAAGTTTCCGGCCGCCGGCCGCCGGCCCGCTCCGTTGCCGGTATCGAAGACGATCAGTTCGTTTCCGGTGTTGACGATGACCGGCGTGAAGCCGATCTCCATGCGTTTGGGCGGCAGGTGGTTTTCCGCCGCCAGCGCCTCGACCGCGCCCGCCGGCTGGTCCTGTCCGAAGATAGGATGCGGCCCGTCGAGTGCCATCCCGCCGTCGAAGACAGTGGTGATCTCGAAGGCGCCGAGCTTGAAGCGATTGAAGGCCGGCCGGGCAGTGCCGAGCAGGGGCGCTTCGGCACGCGCCGGCCCGGATGCGGCGCGAAGGACGAAAGGTGCGGCAAGGACCGCGCCTCCCGTAAAAAGGCCAAGTTGCAGCATCGAGCGACGGGATACGTGCGGTTTGCGGAAAACGGGCATGGTGAAATCCTCCCTGTGAAAGAGGATTTCACCCTATCCTTACGCTGCGTCTACGGGTATTTCGCCGTGATCAACTCCCGCCAACATTGTCGTGAGGAGATCGCGAGCGTCCGCCCCGGTCATTCCGCGATGCACCGCTTCAGATTTGCAACACGATGCGCCCGTCGATCGCTTCCTGTTCCATGCGATGGAAGATGTCGTTGATCGCTTCCAGCGGCTCCCACGAAAAGTGGGTCGCGACCTTGCCTTCGCCGGCGAACTCCAGGCATTCGGCCAGATCCTGGCGCGTGCCGACGATGGATCCGCGCACGGTGATGCGGTTGAGTACGGTCTGGAAGATGGGAAGCGGAAAGTCTCCGGGAGGCAGGCCGTTGAGTACCATGGTTCCGCGCCGCCGCAGCATGCCGATCGCCTGCGAGAACGCTTTGGGGGACACGGCCGTCACCAGTGCGCCGTGGACCCCGCCGACTTCGCGCTTCAGGACTTCGCCGGGATCTTCTTGCGCGGCGTTGATCGTGATATCCGCGCCGAGTTTCCTCGCGAGTTCCAGCTTTTGCGGATGCACGTCGATGGCGGCGCAATGCATGCCCATGGCCTTGGCGTATTGCACAGCCAGATGGCCGAGCCCGCCGATGCCGGACACAGCCACCCATTCGCCGGGCTTGACCTCCGTTTCCTTCAGCCCCTTGTAGACGGTGACGCCCGCACACAGGATCGGCGCGGCCGGGCCGAAATCCAGCGTGTCGGGCAGCTGGCCGACATAGGCCGGGTCGGCCGCGACATATTCGGCGAAGCCGCCATTGACCGAGTAGCCGGTGTTCTGCTGCTCGTGACACAGTGTTTCCCAGCCGGTACGGCAATGCGGGCAGTGGCCGCAGGCCGTGTGCAACCACGGCACGCCGATGCGGTCGCCTTCCCGGATGCCCTTGACGTTCTTGCCCACCGCCGCGACGAACCCGACGCCTTCGTGGCCAGGAATGAACGGCGGCTGCGGTTTGACCGGCCAGTCCCCGCGCGCGGCATGCAGATCGGTATGGCAGACCCCGCTCGCCTCGACCTTCATCAGGATCTGGTCCGGTCCGATTTCCGGCACCGGCATCTCCTCGATGGACAATGGCTTGTTGAAAGCGGTGACGACGGCGGCTTTCATCGTTCGCGGCATCTCGTATCTCCTGCGACTTCGCAATTACTGGATTGCGGAGGCATCCGACCTGGAGACTGATGATCCGCAACGGCAACGTCAATATTTACCCATATATCGGGCCTTTGAATTATAGTCACCTTGAGGCGGAATTTCACGCCGGAATGAGAAAGGCCGCCTATCCTCAAGGGTAAGCGGCCTTCTTTTGCTTTGTCAGCACCATCGGGGTGCAGGTAATGTGCGAAACGCAATCTCACTCGGTCAGGCTGACGAGGTCGTTCATCAGCCCCTGAGTGCCGTTGTGGATCGTCAGGCTCTTCACCTTACCGGCGATCCCTTCCAGTGCCTCCAGCTCCTTCAGCCGCAGCATGACCGGGTTTTCGGCCATCACCTTGGCGGTGTTGAGCAGCGAGCGCGTCGCGTTCGTCTCCTCGCGCCGGCGGATGACGTTGGCCTCCGCCTGCTTCTCGGCCGCGACGACCTGGTTGAGGATCTCGCGCATCTCGCCCGGCAGGATCACGTCCTTGATCGCGATCTCGCCGACCTTGAGGCCGATTTCAGCCATGTCGTGCCGCACCTTTTCCAACACCTCGGCGTCGACCGCCGCCTTCGTGGCCAGGATCTGGTCGAGGGTCTGGGCGCCCAGCACCTTGCGAAAGGCAAGCTGCAGGGTGCGGTACAGCGCGGCCGTGAAGTCGCTGACCGAGGTCGCCGCCTTCACCGGATCGGTGACGGTGTATTCCGCCATCAGGTTGATGCGGATCGACACGCGATCCTTGGTCAGGATCTCCTGACCCGCGACGTCCAGCGCCTGACGACGCAGGTCGATGATCGACGCACGCACCTTCCGGCCGACGTCCCAGTAGAGGTGAGTCCCCGGCGACAGCGTCTCGACGTAGGCGCCCTCGATGAAGAGCAGGCCGCACTGGCCCTGTGCCACCTCAAAGGTGCTGACGGGCGCGGACTTGCCTGCCGCCAGCACGTGTCGTGCGGTGCCCTTCGGCACGACGAGGCTCTCGCTCACGTCGAGGTGATCCACATGCCACGGCCCGCAATCGCGCCATACGACCATTCGGGCATCCGGCTTCTGGATGCCGTAGAACTGGCCGTCACGCAGGATGAGAGCGACTTCGTCCGCGCCCGTGCGCACCTCCAGAAGGTGCTCATCAGCCAGTTCGGGACGCCCGCGAAACAGCGCTTTGTCATATGCGGAGACGAATGCCGACCGGGCGAGATCATGCAGTTCGACCACCAACCGGTTCGCCCGGTTCGGCAGCCGGTGTTCGCCCGGCCCGTAGATCCCCATGAACCGACCCTTGTACAGCACGACGGCGCGCTGGCTCTCGGTCAGGATACGCCGCTCGAAACCGAGCAGCCTCTCAATCAGCTTCATAACCATGGGTACTCTCCTTCGTCGTCAGCATCGCTAAGACATGCGCTGCAACGTCCTTTCGTCTGTCTGCCGCCGGCACCATTGCCGGACGGACGGATACCCCGCCGGTTTTGGTCGCGGCGGAATGGGGATTGCCGCTCGTGCTTGTGCGCGAGGGCGAAATGAAATGGACCCGAAGGCCGGTCGACATCGGTCGAAGGCGGGCCGCGACGAGCGGGCAGACGTGGCTCCTGCGCGGGGCTCGGAACAATGGGTTCTCCGCCCGGCGCTAAAGCGCATCTGCCGTCAGCCGCAGGCCGGCCTCCGGCGAAGGTGACTGCCGCTCCTCGCTCCCGCCCGCGCCTTGCGGCGCTTGCGAAAGGTCCGACCGACGGTCACAGATCGGCCCCCGGGCCGCTGTTTCAGGAACACCGTTACAGGGTGTTGCAGGACTCGAACCTGCTTGGCTTTCGCCGTACCGGGTTGGAGGGGGAATCGAACCCCCGACACGCAAATTCAGAGTTTGCTGCTCTACCAGTTGAGCTATCCAGCGAGACATGTTGCCGTGTGGGGCACACTCTCATCCATTCACGCCAGCGGCCGTCGGTACACGGGAACGGCAGAGCCGACCGCGCCGGTCAGGCGAGAGCCTGAACCGCTGTCGTGCCGTGGCAGGTGAACGGAGGGCGGCTTTTATGGCCGCGCCGGTCGCATTGCAAGTTATTACAGAGAAATTGTCACTTTACGCTGAGACATGGTGCATATTTGCAACAAGTGAGGCATGCGCCCAACAATAGTATCCGAGCTGGGTGGATCGTTACGACCGCTCGTCGAGCGCCGCCTTGATTTTCAGAAAATCCCGCCAGGCCAGCCGCTTCTGTATCGGCGTCCTGAGAAGGTAGGCGGGGTGCAGCGTGGCGATCGCCTTGATCTGTCGCGTGCCCGTGTCGTAGCTCAGCCACTTGCCACGAAGCCGCAGGATGCCGTCGTTCGTTCCCGCCAGAAGCTTCGCCGAGGCGCCGCCGAGGAAGACCAGCACGTCCGGATCGACAAGTTCGATCTGCCGGCGGATGAAAGGCTTGCAGATTTCCGCTTCCTGCGGGCTGGGCGTTCGGTTGCCCGGCGGCCGCCAGGGCACGACGTTGGCGATATAGACGTCCGTTCGTTCAAGCCCGATAGCGGTCAGCATGCGGTCCAGCAGTTTGCCGGAACGTCCGACGAAGGGCAGTCCCTGCGCATCTTCCTCGCGGCCCGGCGCCTCGCCGACGAACATCAGTCGCGCCTGGGGGTTTCCGTCCGCGAAGACCAGATTCTTTGCGGTAAGGCGCAGGTTGCAACCTTCAAAACCGGCGAGGTTCGTGCGCAGGTCCTCAAGCGTCTCGGCTTCGGCCGCCTTCTCCCTCGCAGCCATGATCGCCTCGTCCCCCGGAATCGTGGCTCCGGCGGTGGGCGTGATCGGCGCTACAGGCAGTTGACTGGGCGTCGGCCGCGCAAGGCGCGGGGACGAGGGGGAAGCCTGTGCCGCTTGTTCCCCAGGGCGGCCTGCCGCTGCCGGGCGCTGTCCGGCTGCAGGTAGGGGGGCTGCCCGGGGCTTGGGTCTCGCCGCGGCCTTTGCCGTTTCCTCGAAACGGTCGATCGGTTCGTCGCAAAGCGCGCAATCGACGCCGGCCGCGACATAAAAGTCGAGCAGGGCTTCCAGATCGGCGGAGGTCGGGGTGGCGCTCATCCCGGTTTTAATGACGCAGCGCACGGCATAAGGCAAGGCTGTCCCTGCGGCAGGTGTGTTCTATTGTAAAGTCACGGCGCAAACGGCCTGAACCGCATGGAAAAATCGTTGTCCAGCGAGGTCAACTGAGCGCATTGCAGCCCCCGTTGCGGTCATTTAAACAGGGGCGGAAAGACAAACAGGGGAAGTCCGGCAACGACCGGACCGGAGGTGACAGACATGGCCGATGGCGAAGCTCTGCCAGAACGCGAAAGCATGGAATTCGACGTGGTGATCGTGGGGGCGGGGCCTGCGGGGCTTTCGGCCGCGATCCGCCTCAAACAGCTTTCCATGGAAGCCGGCGAAGAGCTTTCGGTGGTCGTTCTGGAAAAGGGGTCCGAGGTTGGCGCCCACATCCTCTCCGGCGCGGTCGTGGATCCTATCGCCATCGACCGACTGATTCCGGGTTGGCGCGACGATGACAGCGCCCCGCTCAAGACCCCCGTCACCAAGGACAAGTTCATGGTGCTGGGGCCGGCCGGTGCGATGAGCCTTCCCAATTTCATGATGCCGCCGCTGATGAACAATCACGGCGCCTACATCGTTTCGCTCGGGAACGTGTGCCGCTGGCTCGCCGGCAAGGCGGAGGAACTGGGCGTCGAGATCTACCCGGGCTTTGCCGCCTCCGAAGTGCTCTATGACGACGAAGGCCGCGTCATCGGCGTCGCGACCGGCGACATGGGGGTGACCCGCGAGGGCGAGCAAGGCCCCAACTACACGCGCGGCATGGCGCTGCTGGGCAAGTACGTCTTCATCGGCGAAGGTGTGCGCGGCTCGCTCGCCAAGCAGCTCATCGCGAAGTACGAACTCGACAAGGGGCGCGATCCGGGGAAGTTCGGCATCGGCCTCAAGGAGCTCTGGCAGGTCGCGCCGGAAAAGCACCAGCAGGGCCTCGTCCAGCACACCTTCGGCTGGCCGCTCGATTCGCGGACCGGCGGCGGATCGTTCCTCTATCATCTGGAGGACAATCAGGTCGCGGTCGGTTTCGTCCTCCACCTCAACTACCAGAACCCGTACCTGTCGCCCTTTGACGAGTTCCAGCGTTTCAAGACGCACCCGGCGATCCGCGAGGTCTTCGAGGGAGGCAAGCGCATCTCCTACGGCGCGCGTGCCATTTCCGAAGGCGGCTGGCAGTCGGTGCCGAAGGTCTGCTTCCCCGGCGGCGTGCTTCTCGGCTGTGCGGCCGGTTTCCTGAACGTGCCGCGCATCAAGGGCACGCACAATGCGATGCTGTCGGGCATGCTGGCGGCGGAGAAGGCGTTCGCGGCGCTCAAGGAAGGCCGCGCGAACGACGAACTTGCCGAGTTCGAGAGCGAATGGCGCGACGGCGATATCGGCAAGGACCTGAAGACGGTCAGGAACGTCAAGCCCCTGTGGTCGAAGCTCGGAACCTGGATCGGCATCGGCCTTGGCGGGCTCGACATGTGGACCAACACGCTGTTCGGTTTCTCGTTCTTTGGCACGCTGAGCCACGGCAAGCCGGACTCAGCGACCCTGAAGCCGGCGGCGGAGTGCAAGCCGATCGACTATCCCAAGCCCGATGGCGTGATCAGCTTCGACAAGCTCTCCTCGGTGTTCCTGTCCAATACCAACCATGAGGAGGACCAGCCGATCCACCTCAAGGTGAAGGACATGGAATTGCAGAAGGCCTCGGAACACGACGTCTATGCCGGTCCGTCCAACCGCTATTGCCCGGCCGGCGTCTACGAGTGGATCGAGGAAGGCGCGGACGCGCCGCGCTTCCAGATCAACGCGCAGAACTGCGTCCACTGCAAGACCTGCGACATCAAGGATCCGAACCAGAACATCACCTGGACGGTGCCGGAAGGCGGAGGCGGACCGAACTACCCGAATATGTGAGAGGCGCGCGTCGCGAGCCGCGAATGGTCCTCTCCGGATCCACAAGCCCCGCCGGTTTGCCGGTGGGGCTTTCTTGTCTGTTGTGGGTAAAGGTCCGCTACTGGATCTCGCGGAATTCAATGCAGAAAAAAATGATTGTCCGGGTGTTCTTTCCCTGCGGAGCGGGCTTGCGGCTGGCTGCCTACTCGGCTGCCTGCTCCGCGTTCCCGATCGCCTGTGCTTCCACTGCGGCAAAAGCCGACATGTTAACGACGCCGCGCGAGGTGACCGACGGCGTGAGAATGTGCGCGGGCCTCGCGCCGCCGAGCAGGATCGGGCCGACATGGAGCGCGTCGGTCATCACCTTCAGCAGGTTGAGGGCGATGTTGGCGGCTTCCAGCGAGGGGAAGACAAGAAGGTTCGCGGCGCCTTCCAGCTTCGAATCCGACACGACGCGAGCGCGCAGCTCCTCCGACAACGCCGCATCGCCGTGCATCTCGCCGTCCACTTCCAGATCCGGCGCCACGTTCCACAGCAGATCGACGGCCGCGCGCATCTTCTTCGACGAGTCGCAATTGCGCGATCCGAAATTCGAGCTGGACAGCAGCGCGACCTTCGGCGTGATTCCGAAACGGGCGATCTGGCCGGCCGCAAGCAGCGTCATCTCCGCCACTTCCTCCGCCGTCGGATTGTCGGTGACATAGGTGTCGGTCAGGAAGTAGGCGCCGCTGGCGTTGATCAGCAGCGACATGGTGGAGAGCGCGCGTACACCGGCCGCTCGGCCGATGACCTGTTCGATCATCATGCGGTGTCGGTCGAACCGCCCGTCGAGGCCGCAGATCAGTGCGTCGGCATCTCCACGGCGCACCGCCAGCGCACCGATGGCGGTGGTGTTGCCGCGCACGAGCCGTCGCGCGCCTTCGGGCGTCACGCCCTTGCGGCCGACGCAGCAAAGCAGCTCGTCCACATAGTCCCGATAGCGCGGATCGTCCTCCGGGTTGATGAAGTCGAAATCCGCGCCGGGACGAATGTGCAGGCCGAACCGCTCGCAGCGCGTGGCAAGAACGCTCGGCCGCCCGATCAGGATCGGCTTGGCGGTTCCGTCCTCGATCAATACCTGGGCCGCACGCAGCACGCGTTCGTCTTCGCCATCGGCATAAATGACGCGCTTGGCGTCCAGCTTGGCGGCGGCAAATACCGGCTTCATGATCAGCCCGGAACGGAAGACGAAGCGGTTGAGCTGATCGAGATAGGCCTCGAAATCCTCGATCGGCCGGCGCGCCACGCCGCTTTCCATCGCGGCCTTCGCTACAGCCGGCGCGATCCGCAGGATGAGGCGCTGGTCGAAGGGGGAGGGGATCAGGTAGGTCGGTCCGAAGACTGGCGTGTTGCCGCCATAGGCCTGGGCGGCGGCTTCCGAAGGCTCTTCCTTGGCAAGCTCCGCGATCGCGGTAGCGGCGGCGAGCTTCATTTCCTCGTTGATCGTCGTTGCGCCCACATCGAGCGCCCCGCGGAAGATGTGCGGAAAACACAGGACGTTGTTCACCTGGTTGGGGTAGTCGGAACGCCCGGTGCACATCATGGCATCGTCGCGCACCTCTGCGACCTGTTCCGGCATGATTTCCGGGTTCGGGTTGGCAAGCGCCAGGATAAGCGGCCTGTCCGCCATGCGCGCCACCATGTCGGGCTTCAGCACGCCGCCGGCGGAAACGCCGAGGAAGATGTCCGCTCCGTCGATCACTTCGCCGAGTTTGCGCTTGTCGGTCTTGCGCACGAACTTCGATTTCCATTCGTCCATGAGCTCGGCACGGCCCTCGTAGACGACGCCGGCCAGATCCGTGACCCAGATGTTCTCAAGACTTGCGCCCAGCGACACCAGCAGGTTCAGGCAGGCGAGCGCCGCCGCACCGGCGCCCGAGGCGACGATCTTGACCTTGGAAATGTCCTTGCCGGTGAATTCCATGGCGTTGCGCACGGCCGCCGCCACGATGATCGCCGTTCCGTGCTGGTCGTCGTGGAAGACCGGAATGTTCATCTTCTCGCGCAGGCGTGCCTCGACCTGGAAGCATTCCGGCGCCTTGATGTCCTCAAGGTTGATGCCGCCGAAGGTCGGCTCCAGAGCGGAGATGACGTCGACCATTCGGTCGACCTCCTTGGCGTCGATCTCGATGTCGAAGACATCGATGCCGGCGAATTTCTTGAACAGGACCGCCTTGCCTTCCATCACCGGCTTGGAGGCCAACGGGCCGATCGAACCCAGACCGAGCACCGCCGTGCCGTTGGAAACGACGGCGACGAGATTGCCCCGACTGGTGAAGTCGGCAGCCAGGTCCGGATTGTCTGCGATCGCCCGGCAGGGGGCGGCGACGCCCGGCGAATAGGCGAGCGCCAGATCCCGCTGGTTGCCGAGCGGCTTGGTTGCCTGGATCTCGAGTTTCCCGGGACGCGGATAGCGGTGATAGAAAAGCGCAGCCTCTTCGAGCTCGCTGATCTGCGTGGGCGATTGATCCATGACGTGCCTGCTTCGTTATGCGGGAATTTTGCCGCACCTTAGAACAAGCTGCCGCGCTATGGAAACGGAGGCATCACGCAAAATGCCGAAAACGAAGTGGTTTTTCGGCGTCCGCGCCTGGGGCGGATGCTTCAGTGCTCGAATGTGCCGGGCCGGCGGGCATGAACGATCAGGCGAAGCAGCATGTAGGCGACGACCGAATTGAGTGCGTGCCACATGAAATGCGTGCCGATCGGAAACCAGTCGCAGACCGCGTAATCCATCGTTCGCAAGCTCAGCGAGAGCGTGAACATCAGCCCCGTCATGATCATGCCGGTACCGATCTTGCGGCGGTACGGGAGAGTGACGAGGCCGACGCCGAACAGCGCGAGGAGCGCGGGCGCATAGCCGGCCGACGTGCCGATGACGTGTTGCAGGCTCATCGAGACCGCAAGCGAAACGGCGATGAAAGCCGCTGTCACCCAGATCGTGGTGATGAGGCGCAATGCCAGGAACCGCATGATTGCGATGAAGAAGCTCGCATAAATGAACAGGCCGATCGGCAGAACGTCGGCGATGGCGGTCAGACGCGAAGGGGTGGTGTGGTACAGGAACGAACCGATGCCCATCAGGACAGTGAGCGCGATGAGCAGCAGAACCGGATAGTCACGCGGGCCCTTGCGCGGCAAGAGCCAAAAAATACCGATCGCCGTCGCGATGAAGGCAATGTTTGAAACGGCATTGGCGGGCTCGGCCCAGAACGAAGCGTCGATGCGCTCGCAATACTCGCTGACCCTCAGCCCCGGATTCATTCGACACTTTCCCGCTGGAAATCTTCGCGCCATGACCGTCACGCCGGAAATCGTTCTGAAAAGGAACGAAAGTCCATGCGCGCGCTACTATTGACGCCAAGCGTCCCTTATTGTTTTCCAAGGGGCCATTTTGCGCCGTTGGCAGCAAAGCTGACAAGCTCTCTCTCAGGAGATTTCGTCGCATGGGGGAGGTATTCACTGCGATGGCGCTTGTGAGCCGCTTTTTCCGCGCCGGGATGGCGGCCTGCCGGTGGTAGACGGTATGCTGCCTGCCGTCGCGGCGGGTTTAAGGTCGCGAAGGCGGCAAGCTCAGTTCTGATACGGAAAAACCGGAATTCCATGAATCATCTCGACGAAAGCCGTCCTTTCATCCCTGTGCGCATTGCGGTGCTGACGGTCTCCGACACCCGATCCCTTGATGAGGATCGCTCCGGCGCTGCACTTGCCGCGAGGATCGTGGAGGCCGGCCATGTGCTTACGACCCGCGATATCGTGCAAGACGAGATCGGCGCTATTAGCGCGATCGTGAAGACCTGGATTGCCGACGAGGGGATCGACGTGATCATCACCACCGGTGGAACGGGCTTCACCGGCCGTGACGTGACGCCGGAAGCGATCGAGCCGCTGTTCGAGAAGCGCATGGACGGCTTCTCGCAGGTCTTCCACCGCATTTCCTACGACAAGATCGGCACATCCACCGTGCAGTCGAGGGCGACCGGCGGGGTGGCGAACGCGACCTACATCTTCGTGCTGCCCGGCTCTCCCGGCGCCTGCAAGGACGCCTGGGACGGCATTCTCAAGGCCCAGCTCGATTATCGTCACATGCCGTGCAATTTCGTGGAGATCATGCCGCGCCTTGATGAGCATCTGAAGCGCGGCAAGCTGCGTGAGGCGTGAGGCGTGAGGCGAAGGCGCGCGGCGCCCTCGCCTGGGCTCTTTAACCCTCGATCCGGGAGAAATCGGCCACCGTCATCGTGGCTTCGCGGATCTCGTTCAGGAGCTTCAGCCGGTTCTCGCGAACCGTCATGTCTTCGGCGTTGACGAGGATTTCTTCGAAGAACCGGTCGACAGGCGCGCGCAGCTTGGCGAGCGCCGTCATGGCGGCGGCGAAATCCTCGTGCTTCACTGCCTGCTCGGCTTCCGCGCGTGCGGCATCGACCGCGGCGGCGAGGTCGATCTCTGCCTGTTCGACGAGATGATCGGCGTGCGGCTTGCCCGAGTAGGTCTTCTCGAACTTCTTTTCCTCAATCCGCAGAATGTTCGTCGCCCGCTTGGTGCCGGCGAGAAGCGAAGCGCCATCTTCCGTTTCCAGGAAGTGGCCGAGCGCCTCCACCCGCTTGACGACCATCAGCAGGTCGTCCTGGCCGGGCAGGGCGAACACGGCGTCGATCAGATCGTGCCGTGCGCCTTCCTCGCGCAGGTGCACCTTCAGCCGGTCGGCGAAGAAGGAGAGAAGATCTCCCGCCTCGGCGAAATCAGGCCGGGCCTTTTCAAAGATCTTGAGAAGCGGCAGTCGCAGCCCGTTTGCCAGCACGATGCGGATCACGCCCAGCGCGGCGCGGCGCAGCGCGTAAGGGTCCTTGGAGCCGGTCGGCTTTTCGTCGATCGCCCAGAAACCGGTGAGAAGATCAAGCTTGTCGGCGAGCGCCACCGCGATCGCCACCGGATCGACGGGCACCTCGTCGGACGGCCCCTGCGGCTTGTAGTGCTGCTCGATGGCGTTGGCGACCGCCGCGTCCTCGCCCTGGTGGGTGGCGTAGTAGCGCCCCATCAGGCCCTGCACTTCCGGGAACTCGTAGACCATGTGGCTGACGAGATCGGCTTTGGAGAGATGGGCGGCGCGCGTCGCCTTGTCGGCGTCCGCTCCCACCCGCGGCGCGATCGCCGCGCTCAGCGCTTCCATGCGCTTGACGCGCGCGCCTAGCGTTCCGAGCTTTTCGTGGAAGACGATGCTTTCCAGCTTCGCCACGTTGTCCGCCAGCCGGGTCTTCAGGTCACTGTCCCAGAAGAACTTGGCGTCCGACAACCGGGCGCGGATCACCTTTTCGTTGCCCGCGATGATCGCGGCTCCCCCGTCGGCGGCCTCCAGATTGGAACCCAGCACGAAGCAATTGGCGAGGCGCCCCGTCGCTGGGTCCTTCATCACGAAGCATTTCTGGTTGGCACGGATCGTGGCGCGGATCACCTCGTCGGGGACCTCGAGGAAAGCCTCGTCGAAGGAGCCGACCAGAACCACCGGCCATTCGACAAGTCCCGCGACCTCGTCCAGCAGCCCGGCGTCCTCCACCAGTTCCAGCCCCAGCGCGAGCGCCCGGTCGCGCGCATCGTGGGCGATGATGTCCTTGCGCCGATCCGCATCGAGCACGACCTTCGCCTTCTCCAGCTTCGGCACGTAATCGTCGAAACGGCGCACCTCAAAGGCGTCGGGCGCCAGGAAACGATGGCCTTTGGTCGTGTTGCCGCTGGAAACCCCTTCGATATCGACCGTGATGACGTCAGGCTCTTCCGTTTCCGGCCCGAAAGTACAAAGGATCGAGTGAAGCGGCCGCACCCAGCGCAAGGAGCCCGGTTCGCTCGAGGCCGCGCCCCAGCGCATCGATTTCGGCCAGGGGAACTTGCGGATCGTCTCGGCGACGATCGTCGAGATCACCTCGGCCGCTTCACGACCGGGCTTCTCGATGACGGCGACATAGAAGTCGCCCTTCTTCGGGTCGGAGACGACCTTGGCCTCGTCGATGGAGGAGAGCCCGGCGCCGCGCAGAAATCCCTCAAGCGCCTTTTCCGGAGCACCCACACGAGGGCCCTTGCGTTCCTCACGCGTTTGCGGAGAGCGTGTCGGCAATCCGGCCACCTGCAACGCCAGTCGGCGCGGTGTGGCGAAGGCCTTTGCGCCTTCATAGACAAGACCCGCATCAACAAGCGCGTTGGTGACCATGGACTTCAGGTCTTCCGCGGCGCGACGTTGCATGCGCGCCGGGATTTCCTCGCAGAACAGTTCGAGGAGGAGATCGGACATCGGGTTCGCTTTCGGGGCACGATGAATGAGAATTCAAGGACAGTCGGTTAGCAAGTTGCGCTCGCCTTGTCACGTCTCTCGGCCCGCTTGCGTGAAAGCCGTATCAAAACTGGCCGCGCGTGGCCGGTCATGCACTGGTATGCCCGCGTTTGGGGAACGGGCGATTTCACTTCGAAATGCGTCTCGATTCAGTGTCTTGCGTCAGTAAGTATAAACAACTATTCGAAATTGATAGTAATGATACCTATTATTATGAATTTACACATGTAAAACGATTTCCTTATATGTGTTGATGTGCCGCGATTATCAATGACAGATCGAAGTAAGGCCATGCTGCGATTCAAGCGCTATTTCTATGTCGTTCGTTTCGCGTCACGGGCATTGCGCGATGCAATCGTTCTCGTGATCGTGAGCATTCCGCTGCTGATCGCGGCGGCCTATTTCGACTTGTTCGATCTGCTCTTCTGGTACACGCGCACGCATGAAGCCTGGCAGCTCGACGAGTTGTTGTCCGCAGGTTTTGTGGTCGGTCTCGCCGCAGTGATCTACGCGGCAAGGCGCGTGGCCGATCTCAGGACGGAAATCCGCCTGCGCCGTGCGGCAGAGAGTGCCGTGGTACGCCTGACCCTGCACGATGCGCTGACGGGGTTGCCCAACCGCTACAAGTTCGAGCGGCTTTTCGCGGCCGCCATTCGCGAAGTCGCCGAGAGCCCGCGTGCGGTCATGGTTCTCAAGGTCGACGCGTTCAATCACGTGAACGACACCTACGGCCATGCGGTCGGCGACAATCTGCTTCTGGCGGTGGCAGGCCGCCTCGAAATGGCAATCGGCGCAGAGGGCGTTGTCGCGCGGATCGGGGCGAACGAATTCGCTCTCGTGACGAAGCCGCTCCAGCACGAAATCGACATATCCCGGTTGGTTCAGCATCTGATCCTGACGATGGAGGATCCTTTCCGGGTACTGGGCAACGAGGTGATGATCTCCGTCAGTATCGGTGTCGCGCGCTATCCGCTGGATGGGCGTACGTCGCCACAGCTCCTTCGCCGGGCGGATGTGGCAAGGCGCAAGCAGAAGGGCAAGGGGCGCTCTCACTATGCGCTTTTCGAAGAGCGGATGGAGCGCGCGATCACGGATTTTGCACGCATGGAAAGCGCCCTGCGCACGGCGATTTCACAAGACCGGATCGTTCCCTACTTCCAGCCTATTCAGGATCTTGAAACCGGGCGTACGATTGCTTTCGAGTGCCTTGCCCGCTGGAACGACCCCGAATTGGGATGGGTGCGTCCCGACAGGTTCATCTCGCTTGCCGAGGAGAGTGGACAGATCGGACGGCTGAGCGACCGCCTTTTGCGCAAGGCGTGCGCCGCGGCACGCGGTTGGCCGAAAGATATCAGCTTGTCCTTCAACATATCCGGTTTGCAGCTTCGCGAACGCTCGCTCGGCCTCGATATCCTGTCCGTGTTGGGGGAACTGGGATTCAATCCGGCCCGGCTGGAACTGGAAATCACCGAAACGGCCCTCGTGCGCGATGTTCCGGTGGCGCGCGAAAGCCTGGATATCCTCTCCAGCACGGGCGTTCGTGTCGCGCTGGACGATTTCGGCACGGGGCATTCGAGCCTGCGCTACATCTGCGACTTCCCGATCCACAAGCTCAAGATCGACCAGTCCTTCGTGCGCACCATGTGCAAGCGTTTCGAAAGCGAGCAGATCATTTCCGCCGTGCTTGGCCTCGCGCACGGTATGGGTATCACCGCCACGGCGGAGGGCATCGAGGACGAAGCCCAGATGCTCGCGCTCAAGCGTCTGGGCTGCGATTTCGGACAGGGCTACCTCATCGGCAGACCGATGCCTGCAGAGGCTGTCGCCGGCTACCTGCAGGGACAGGCGGAGTATCAACGCCAGCGCCTGAGCGCCTGACGCGGCATTGTGAAAGCCTCGTTACCAGCCGCCGCCACCTCCGCCGCCGCCGCCGCCGCCTGCACCACCGCCACCACCGCCGCCGCCTCCACCGGAAAACCCGGAGGAAGAAGATTTCGGTGTCGGCAGCGATGAGGTGAACGACTGCGACATCGCGTTGACCGTGTTGGTCATGGTGGCGCCGAAGGTTTCCGGTGCGAAGCTGTGTCCGTGATACCAGAGCGGGCTGTAGGCGGCGCTTGCAGTTGTGGCCGCCGCGGCACTTGTCAGCCAGTTCTGAAAGGCTTCCGACCACGGCTTTTCGACCTTCAGCGCCACCGCATAGGGCAGCAGGGTCTCGAACCGCGTCGGCGACATTTCGGGCACCTCATTCATGTTGAGACGTTCCCGCTCGGCCACCGAAAGATAGAGCTTCAAGCCTTCAAGCTGGTCCATCATCGCCCTGCCATGCGCGGTGGGTGCGCTCATGAGATAATAGAACAGGACATTCACGCAGAGCAGCGCGACGATGGCGACGATCACCAGCGGCGTTCCGCCCATCGTGAAAGCAATGCTGAAGATCTGCGCGCCGACACCGCTCATGAAGATGACGACCATGGCGCCGATAAGGATGAACTGGAGCGCCCCCGCGACGGACCGGTTGCGGATGACGTCGATACCGATCCGCACAACGGTGATCGTGAGCACCGTTACAACGATCGTAACGATCGCCAGAAAGACGAGGTCCGGTTCCGCGAGATCGCCGAATACCACGATCAGGAGGACAGCCAGGATACTGAGGCCAAGGCCCGGCAGCCAGTGCGCCACATTGGCCTTGAAAAAACGGTTGCGGTTTTCCGCGGCAATCGCGGCGCGGAACCGGGAGCCCAGTGTCTGGACCCTGGCGCCGTTCTTCTTGGAAAGCGTGAGTGGCCTGTTGCCCAGGACCTTCATGATCGCGGCTTCGCCGGGGGGCAGGTGTTCGATCCCGTCCTTCTTGCCTGTCGGCCTCAACGTGAGCCTGGAACCAATGCCAAACTGCTCCAACCGGCCTTCGGCCACGAGTTCCAGATAGCCTTTCACGGCCAGACTGATGCTTGCGGCCGACAAGGCTCGCCAGCCGGCACCGGAAAAGCCGAGATTGTGAATGTAGTCCGCCAAAGCCGGAGAGACGCCTTCCGGCGCCTCGAAGAGCGGGATGATCGTACCCGCGCGCGGATCGCGGCCAACGCGCAGCCACGCCCAGACGAAATAGATCACGACGAGGGTGAACCCGCCGATGGCGAGAATTTCGTCACGGTGATCGAGAAAAAAAAAGCCCGCCCTGTCGCTTGCCGTCGGCCTTGCGATGCTTCCCTTCGGCAGGGCGACGACGACGGAGAAACCTTCGGTAGCCGCAAGCCGGCGCGTTGTGGAGAAGACCAGCGTCTTGCCGCCGTCTTCCGGCGAGGCTGTCCAGTCGGTGCCCTTTTCGCCGTAGCGCCCGGTAAAGGCCGTCCACTTCGTGGCTGCCACTCCGTCCGGAAGCATGACGCGCGCCGTGGCCTGGTCAATCGGAAAGGCCCATTCCTGCCCCGTGACATTCCAGTAGAGTTCGTCGTGATCCTCGAAGAAGCGGATCTGGCGCGTCGTTTCGTAGGTTATCTCGAAGGTGTGAGCACGGTTGGCGAGGGTCGCGTTCGGATCTCCGATATAGATGCGGATGCCGTCGCCGTTCCGGTTTTCCTTGTATTCCTCGTCATGCCCGTCGCGCTTTATCGACACCAGATGAAAGCCGGCCTTGTGGCGCGCGCCGGCCGCGTCTTCAAACACCAATGGAAAGTCGCGGTAGATGCCGCGCCTGATCTGGTCGCCTTCCGCATTGGCCGTGATGGTCTCGGTGACAAGAAGCGTTCCATCCGGTTTCACCCGGATGGTGCTGGTGTAGTCGGTGATCCGTTCCTCGGCCCGGGCCGGGCCCGCCGCGATCGCCAGGGTGCCGCCCAGCAGCACGAGCAAGGTGGCACAAAGGCTGCCCAGGGCGCGCAGTCGCCCCGGCCGGCGGAGTTGGGAAAAAGGCATTGTGCTACCTGCTGCCGAAGCTGACTTGAGGGGTCGCGCGCTCGCTGGCGTCCTCGATCTCGAAATAGTCCTCCTTGGAGAAGCCGAACTGGCCGGCCACGAGATTCGAGGGAAAGGACTCCACCATCACGTTCAGATCGCGTACCGCGCCGTTGTAATAGCGCCGCGCCATCTGGAGCTCGTGTTCGACCTTTTCCAGCGTGTTTTGCAATTCCAGGAAATTGTTGGACGCCTTGAGGTCGGGGTAGCTTTCGGCAACCGCGAGCAGTCTGCCGAGCGCCGCTCCCAGCATGCCTTCGGCCTGGGCCCGCGCCGTAACGTCGCCGGAGGGAACGTTGCCCGCCTGCGCCCGCATCTCGGTGACCGCAGCGAGCGTGTCGCGCTCGTGCGTCATGTACCCCTTCACCGTCTCCACCAGGTTCGGGATCAGGTCAAAACGGCGTTTGAGCTGAACGTCGATGCCGCTCCAGCCCTCACGTACCATCTGCCTCTGGCGCACCAGGCGATTGTAGAGGGATATGACATAGACGGCGATCGCCACGATGACGGCGAGGACGATCCAAGTGGTCATGAAGAGGCTCTCCAATGGGCCAAGGCCAAGGGAAATGTCGGTTTGGCGAAGCCGACGCTACCCAGTTCGGCATTCATTGTCATGTGATCTGGATAACAATTGGACGCTTTTCAGCCTGCGGTCGTAAAGAACCGGCATCCGTGGCGAAAAGGGGTCCTTCGCGGCCCCGACCGCGGTTCGTGCGACGATTCCGGACGTGATGGCTCCCGACAAGGCGGCTGCGCGACACTGTGCCGCATTATTGACTTCGGCGGTCGCGCGTGTTGTCATCTTTTTGTCATTTAAAATGACAATTTGGTGTCCGCGAAGTCAAAAAAATGAAAAAAATGATAGTGTTAAGCGACCGAACGCCGCTTTCTACGGGCGATTTCCGGCATTGTTATCTCCATCCTGAAGACCCTGAAAAGTGCATCAAGGTTCTCAAGAGGCGGAAAGACACGCGCCATCATGGCCGCATTGAGCGGTTCTTCAGGCGCGGCGCGGTCGACTCCAATCGGCGCGAGTATGACCACTACCTTCACCTCGCCGCGGCGAGCGTGCCATTGGAGCGATATTTCCCGAGGATGTACGGGCCGATGGATACCGACCTTGGCCAGGGCCTGTGCTTCGATCTCGTGCGCGGCAGTGAGGGTGATGCTCCCGTTAGCCTTCTGAAGATCATGAAGGGGGAGGGGCCGGTCGATCTGGAGGCCGATGCGGTGCTTCGCGAGGTTACCGAATTTGCCTGCTTCTGCCAGCGCTATGCGATCCTCGCGTCCTGCGATGAACCGGGCAATATCGGCTTCGTGCGCGACGGTGAGGGATACCGTCTCGTCGCCTACGACCTGAAGTTCCGGCTGAACAAGGAGTTCATACCGATCTCGACACTGTTTTCCAGCGTGCGCCGGCGCAAGGTGCAACGACGCTTCGAGCGCCTGTTCGAGCCGTTGGCGGAAAGCCTTGGCCGGGCCGGTAACGCCTGAACGGCGGTCGCCGGCCCTTTGCTGCGCTGCCGGGCGATGCCCGCGGAGCTTACTCCGCGCCGCCGGCCCGCGTCTTGAGGAAGGCGGCGCCACAGGCCTTGGCAAGCTCGCGCACCCGCAGGATGTAGGACTGGCGCTCCGTCACCGAGATCACGCCGCGCGCATCCAGCAGATTGAAGCAGTGCGAGGCCTTGATGCACTGGTCGTAGGCCGGGAACACCACCTTGTGGATGCCGTCGCCGGCCTCATCCATGGCCTTCTCGCCTGCCGCAAGAAGCGCCTTGCACTCCCCCTCCGCATCGCGGAAGTGGCGAAAGAGCATTTCCGTATCGGCATATTCGAAGTTGTGGCGCGAATATTCCTGCTCTGCCTGCAGGAAGACGTCGCCATATGTGACCTTTTCGTCGCCCTCGCGGCCGTTGAAATTGAGGTCGTAGACGTTGTCGACGCCCTGCACGTACATGGCGAGACGTTCCAGCCCGTAGGTGAGCTCGCCCGCGACAGGCGCGCATTCGAAGCCGGCCACCTGCTGGAAGTAGGTGAACTGGGAAACTTCCATGCCGTCGCACCAGCACTCCCAGCCAAGCCCCCAGGCGCCCAGCGTCGGGCTTTCCCAGTCGTCCTCGACAAAGCGGATGTCATGGACTGACGGGTCGAGGCCGATGGCGGCCAGCGAGGCGAGGTAGAGTTCCTGCAGGTTCTCCGGCGACGGCTTCAGGATCGCCTGGAACTGGTAGTAGTGCTGCAGCCGGTTCGGGTTCTCGCCGTAGCGTCCGTCGGTCGGTCGGCGCGAGGGCTGGACATAGGCCGCCTTCCAGGGGCGCGGCCCGAGCGAGCGCAGCGTGGTCGCCGGGTGAAAGGTGCCCGCCCCCACTTCCATGTCGTAGGGCTGCAGGATCACGCAGCCCTGGTCCGCCCAGAACCTCTGAAGCGTGAGGATGAGCCCCTGGAACGAGCGTTGCGGGCTGAGATGGGCGGCAATTTCCATCGCCCCGGTGTCCATAGGCATGGCGTCGATAATCCTGAGAATGCCGGATGGTATTGAATGCGCCGATGAATGCGCAGACGGCGCGCGGACACTATCGGCGGGCCCGCACCCGGTCAAGGGCGCGCGGCGCAATGGACTGCGGATGGAGCGGGCCGCGAAATTTCATGGATCTCAAGTAATTGATCGGAATCTCCTTCGGGATCCTGCTGTGTTTTTCGGCGGTAACGTCAATCTGTGATCTACATTACGTATAGAAATGAAAGATAGTAATATTTTAATCCCAGACGCAAAACAAGGAAGATGGAAAAGTATGAGGGTTTCGCGAAGGCGTCTTTCGCGGATCAGTATTTCCGAAACGTAATGGGAGATTTGAAATGACTTGCATGACAACAAGAAAGATCTTTCTGGCTGCGGCGATATCAGCATTGACGTCGCTTGCCGTGATCAACGGTACCGCGGCTCAGACGAGCGGTGGCGGAAATGGCGGCGGCGGTGGAAGTGCGGGCGCCACGAGTGGCGGCAGCCATGGCGGAGACGGCAAGATAGCCAAGCCCCAACCCATTGGCACGACAGCCTTTCCCGGAGCACCTGGTGCTCCGCCGACGCACGGGTACCCCAATCGCCCGAGGCCTGTTCGTATCCTGTCGGCGCGCGACCCGCATTGCAGCTATCAGCAGGTCGGCCATGGTCGCGGTGCGATCTATCTGAGGTATTGCGGAGAGAACCAGACCAGGTAAGGTCGCCGCGTTCGTGAATGCCTATGCCTCGCGATCATCCCGGGCCCGGTACTTGCCGGTCTCGGGATCTCGCACGAGGGTCTTCGCGGCATTGTTCTGGCTGCGACGGGCGGATTTCGAAAGCGTCCGCTCCACGCGCCGGCCCTGTTCGGAAAGCACGCGTGCGATCAGGAAGACCACACCCAACGCGACGATCAGCACGCCGAATTTCCCAAGCACCCGACTTTTCCTTCCTGACTACAGCCCGTATCGCGACCAGAGACTGCGTTCTTCCAGCGCGGCGACGAGATCGCGCGCCAGCCCGTTGCGGCCATCGAGGGCTCCTGCCATCGCTTCTATCCCGACGCCCGAACGCTTCGGCCAAATGGAGCGCTCGGCTCCGATCAGGCGGAGCTGCACCTTGTCGCCGTAACGTGCCTGAGCAACCTGACGCAGATCGCCAAGGTCGTCGATCAGGCCGAGCGAGCGGGCGGTCTCTCCCACCCAGAACAGGCCGGAGAAGAGATCCGGATCGTCGCTGAGCACATCGCCGCGACGCGCGCGAACCATCTCGATGAAGACCTCATGGATCTCCTGCTGCAACGTTTCCAGATGGGTCACGTCATCCGGATTTTCCGGCTGGAAGGGATCGAGAATGCCCTTGCGCGTGCCCGACGTGTGCATGCGTCGTTCCACGCCGACCTTTTCCAGCAGGTCGACGAAACCGAAGCCCGCAGAGATCACCCCGATCGAGCCGACGATGGAGGAAGGGTCGGCGATGATCTCGTCGCCGGCAATGGCGATCATGTAGCCGCCGGACGCCGCCACGTCCTCCACGAACACGAGCACCTGCTTTTCGTGCTCCTTGGCGAGCTGGCGGATGCGCTGGTAGATCAGCCGTGCCTGCACGGGCGAGCCGCCGGGCGAATTGACAATGATGGCAACCGCCGGCACGCCGTCGAAGCGGAAGGCTTTTTCCAGGCTTGAGGCGCAGCCCGCCAGTGTCAGTCCCGGGCGCAACGGCGAAGCGAGCCCGATCGTGCCCTGCAGACGCACCACGGGAAGGAGAGGCGGAACCTGGCCGAGCTTGCCGGGCAGCCATTTGCGCATTCGGGTGAGGACGGACAAGCGTAACTCCCTGTTTTTCCGCGCGAGCGGCGGTAGCTTCCGCTCTCATATAGGCCACCTCCCCGCATTGTGCCAATGGTGTTCGGCCCGCGTTGCGCGCAGGTCCATTCGGCTTGCGCGGCAGCCTTACGCGCATGTCCAGCTTAACCTTAATGCCGGGGCTGGCACCGCAAAGTGCGCAATAATCCGGGCTTCTTTGGTCGGTTAACCCTCTTTCAAGGTTAAACGCGTTTCATGGTGACCGTCGCTGAGGAAGCGACACCGCGTATCGGCGGGGCCGGACGGCCGCTTGGACCCATGACGAGTAAGCATGGGATAGGGAGCGGACGTCCAGCCACAAAGGCCGGCAAGACCGGCAGGGCCGAATTGGGTTTTGTGGAGTAACAGGTATGTCCGGCCTGTCTGCGTTGAAGATCAGCCGCGTCGCCGGCACGTGCTCGAGGTCCGTCCTTCTCGGGCTTGCAATCTATTTCGGGTTTCCCGAAACGTTTGCCTTTCAGGATACGCTGAGCCTCATGCAGCGCGAGGAGAGATCCTCCACGCGCTGGCTGGCCGCGATCCAGGCAACGGGGGAAACGTCTTCCGCCCAGCCGACACTGACGCTCGCCTCGGCCGATGCCGCCAGCGGGCCGAGTTATCAGATCACGACAAGAACAAGAAACGGTCGGGCCGCCATCGTGACGGGCATCAGTGCGGACGTTTACGGCCGCGGCATTGTCCAGGTGCCGGAGGAAGTGCGCACAAACCGTGCCTCCAAGGGCAATCGGCTTGTCTCCGTGGCTCCCGACCGCCAGATGGTCGACCAGTCGGCCGGGTCCGTCTACTACATGGGCAGCCTGATCGGCGCGGAGCCGCGCCAGAGCCTGCCGCGCGTTGCCTTCGTTCAGCCCCAGGCCATGCCGCAGAACCGCATGGTGGCCTCCGCCAACCAGGCAACACGAAGCGACGGCAAACCGCTCAATCTCAACAAGATGCTGATGGCGCGCGCCGCTGCGGCAGCGGGGTTCTCCTCGCTCTCCGCCTATGCGCCGAGCGCGGTCGAGGACACGTCCCTGCCGTTCGCCGCCCTCTTCGGCATGCCCCCGGGACCGACGCCGGAGGAAGAGGCTGTCGACCGCGAGAACCCGCACTGGTGGGTGTCCAATCCGTTGCCGGCAAACGTCATCCTGCCCAAGGAACAGCGTTGTCTTGCCGAGGCGATCTATTTCGAGGCGCGCGGCGAACCGGAATCCGGTCAGGCGGCCGTCGCCCAGGTGGTTCTCAACCGCGTCAAGAACCCGGCCTATCCGGCGACCATCTGCAAGGTTGTCTATCAGAACCGGACGCAGCGAAATTCCTGCCAGTTTTCCTTCGCCTGCGATGGTCTGCCCGAACGCATCGTCTCCAAGGAGTCCTGGGAAGTCGCGCAAAGGCTTGCCCGCGAGATCGTGGCCGGCAAACACTGGTCGGAAAAGATCGGCGCCTCCACCCACTATCACGCCACTTACGTGCGTCCGCGCTGGGCGCGCAAGATGAAACGCCTCGGCAAGATCGGCCGTCACGTCTTCTACCAGACCTATGGTGGCGGCTGGGGCTGAGGCGGATGTGCCTTTGCAACTGAACGCGGTTATCCGACCGGGGCGGCTTGCACATGGCATGCGACAATATGTGCCGCACCACTTGCGTGGAATGTCAGCCCTGACGAAGGAAACGATCGATGTCGGGCGCGGTATCCCGGTTTGGTTCGGAGAATTTGAGCATTGCTTGAAGTGACGGTGAACTCCAAATTAAGATTTGGGCGGTCAGGATCCTCGTGCGTTCGTAACCAATAGGTTCGGCGACTTTGGTTCATGACCTTGCAGTACAGTTCACTCTTGTTGGCCGTTTCGGTCAGTTGCGTCGCCGCGAGTTTGACCCTGGCGGTCTCTTGGGCTGCGAACCGTCGCGACACGTTCCTCCTGACCTGGTCGTGCGCCGCCATGGTGCTGGTCGTCGGTTCGGCTGCCTTCGGGTACTACGCCGCGTATCCGACGCAAATTCCCGCAGCGGTCGGAACCTCGTTCATCCTGATCGGCTTCGTCATTTGCTGGGGAGCTTCACGTCAGTTCCGTTGCAACCGACTGCCGCTTTGCGAAGTCGGCATCTTGGCGGCCCTCGCGATCATGTTGCAACTCGCCTTCCATTGGGCGGGGCTCGTGGGAACGATGCTCATCGCGATGAATGTGGCCTCAACCGGGCTTCTGGTTGCAACCGCCACGGAATACTGGCTTGCACGAACTGAAAACCTCGCCTCGCTGAAATGGCTGGCCGGGCTTTATCTGCTCGAGGCCTTTTCCTTCGCCTGCTGCGCCGTCATGCTGGTCATCGAAAGTCCGTTCGAGCTCGATCACGCGCCGCAAAACTGGGCGGAAACCTTCAACGCCCTCGTTTCCATCATCGGCGTGACCGGGATCGGCGGCTTGTCGCTTGCCATCAACCAGGAACGGGTGGCGCGTGACCACAAGGTGGAAGCGCGCACCGACGCACTGACAGGCCTGCTCAATCGTCGCGCCTTCGATGATCTGGTGATCGCCCGTTCGCCCCAGGGCAACATGGCCATCATCATTTTCGATCTCGATCGCTTCAAGGTCTTGAACGACGATTACGGACATGCCTTTGGCGATGCCGTGCTCCGGCGCTTTGCCTCTGTGTGCAGCGCAAGCCTGAGAAAGCAGGATGTCGCAGCTCGTATCGGCGGTGAGGAATTTGCGGTCGTTCTTACCGATTGCACCCCCGAACGCGCCCTGGTCGTGGCGAACCGCATCCGCCTGCGCTTTGCGCGCCAGAAGATCTTCTGCGCGGCGCAACTGATCCGCTGCACGGTGAGCGCAGGCGTCTGTGGCTGTCCGCCGGGCGAGGAGATCGCGATCGGTGCGATGTTCGACGCGGCCGATACCGCTCTTTACGCGGCGAAAAAGGCCGGCCGCAATCGCGTCTGCCGCTTTGACGACGAAATGGCCGCCTGAGCCGGACTATCAGTCGATCTCGATATCCAGCCCCAGATCGAGCACCGGTGCGGAATGGGTGATCCAGCCGGTCGAGATGAGGTCCACCCCCGCTTCCGCGATCGCCGCCACGGTCCCGAGCTCGATGCCGCCGGAGGCCTCGGTCAGCGCCCGCCCGGCGACGATGTCAACCGCGCTCCTCAGGCTTTCCGGTCCCATGTTGTCGAGCAGCACCGCGTCGGGTGCGGCGCTCATCGCCTCGCGCAGCTGCTCCAGCGTGTCGACCTCGACCTCGATCTTCACCATGTGCCCGGCATGGGCCTTGGCCCGCTCGATGGCCCGAACCACCCCGCCGGCAACCGCGATGTGGTTGTCCTTGATCAGCACCGCATCATCGAGCCCGAAACGGTGGTTTGCACCGCCACCGCACCGCACGGCGTATTTCTCGAAAGCCCTGAGCCCCGGCGTCGTCTTTCTCGTACAGACGATCGATGCTTTCGTGTGGGCGACGCGGGCGACGAAGAGGGACGTCGCCGTCGCGATGCCGCTCAGATGGCCGAGATAGTTGAGCCCAGCGCGCTCGCACGCGAGGATCGAGCGCGCTGGGCCGGAAAGCCTGGCGACTGCCGTGCCTGGCTGCAGTACGTCGCCGTCATGGGCAAGCAGCTCGACACGGATGGCGGGATCCGTCAGCCGGCAGGCGCTTTCGACGAAGCCGGTCCCGGCAAGCCGCCCTTCCTTGCGCGACGCGATCGCGGCGCGGGCGCGGGCATCCCCGGGGATGGTCGCCTGCGTGGTGATATCTCCGGCGCGTCCCCAGTCCTCCAGCAGCGCGGCCTTCACCGCATCATCGATCATCAGGCGCGCAAGGTCGGGAATGTTGAGTGTCATCGGGCATCTTCCAGCATCGGGGCGGGGGTGATCTGCGTGGCGAGCGCATCACGCAGAATGGCATCGGCGTCGGCAAGCGTCATCCGGCTTCTGCGCGCCAGGGTCGTGTCTTCGTGCGGGAAATCGGACCGGCAATGAGCGCCCCGGCTTTCGAGCCGCGCGTAGGCCGCCGCGGCGATAAGCCTGGCGGTCACGATCATGTTGGCGCAATCGATACCGTCGCATTCGGCCGAAAGGGCGGCTATCTCGGACAACGCCGCGCGCAGGCCCGCGCCATCGCGCACCACGCCGACCTTTTCGGCCATCGTCCGGCGCAGTCGTGCGATCGTGGCGGCATCCGTATCGCTGGCATCCGCTTGGCCGTCGATGGCGGGTAGCGCTCGCCATTGCGGAGCAGCGCCTGCCGGCACCACCCGGGCCACGTCTTCGGCGATCCGGGCGGCAAAGACCACCGCTTCCAGAAGAGAGTTGGAGGCAAGGCGGTTGGCGCCGTGCGCGCCGGTGGAGGAGACCTCGCCGGCCGCCCACAGTCCGTCGAGTGAAGTCCGTCCGCGTTCGTCGGTCCACACTCCGCCCATGTGATAATGGGCCGCCGGACGGACGGGGATCGGCTCGCGAACCGGATCGATGCCCGCCTCGCGGCAGCTGCCGTTGACGGTCGGGTAGCGCTCGGGAAAGGCCGTGCCGACAGCCTCGCGCGTGTCGAGAAACGCCCCCCGTCCGGCCGCGACCTCGCGGTGAATGGCGCGCGCGACGATGTCGCGCGGAGCGAGTTCCTTCAGCGGGTGGGCGGCTTCCATGAAGCGCTCGCCGGCGCGGTTGATGAGCCTCGATCCCTCGCCGCGCAAAGCCTCGGTGGCGAGCGGTGCCGGATCCCGGCCGATATCGATGGCGGTCGGGTGGAACTGAACGAATTCCGCATCCGCAATCACGGCGCCCGCACGGGCGGCCATGGCGATACCCTGTCCGCACGCCTCCGGCGGATTGGTGGTCACCTCATAGAGATGACCGGTTCCGCCTGAAGCCAGCACCACGGCGCGGGCGCTGAACGAGAAGCGTCGTCCGTCCGCATTGCGGCGCGCGACAATGCCGCTGACGGTGCCTGTCTCCATGATCAGGCTTTCGCCTGTAAAGCCCTCGATCACGCGGATTGAGGGTGTGTTCCTGACGGTGGCGACAACCGCATCCATGATCGCGCGCCCGGCCCTGTCTCCGCCGACGCGCACCACGCGGCGCTGAGAATGGGCCGCCTCGCGCGAAAGCCGCAGTCTTCCCTCCAGATCCTTGTCGAAGGGCACGCCGTAGCTCAGCAGATCGGCGATGCGCTCCGCCGCTTCTCCCGTCATGGCCCTGACGATGTCCTCGTCGCAGATGCCACCTCCGACCGCGATCGTGTCATTCGCGTGCGCCTCGGCCGTGTCGCCTTCGCTGACTGCGGCCGCGATGCCGCCTTGCGCCCAGGCGGACGAGGCGCCCTCGCCGATGGGCGCGGCGGTGAGAACCGTCACGGGCCGCGGGCTGAGTTTCAATGCACAGAAAAGTCCGGCCAGACCGCCGCCCAGAACGATGACGTCATCCGGGCCGGGACCGGCCGGTGTGGCGGTGGAGCGATCGCCCCGGTTGAGGGCGGAAAGAAGATCGTCGGTCATGATGGTTTTCCCTTCAACGGGAGAGGGGCGCCACTCGTGCGCAGAGCCGGGGCGGGACGGCGCGTGGCGTCCCTCAGCTCTTCAGGCTGATCATCCGCTCCACGGCCGTGCGGGCGCGCGCGGCGATGGCCGGATCGACGGTTACCTCGGCACGCATGTGAACGAGGCTTTCGAGGATCTTCGGCAGCGTGATCATTTTCATGTAGGGGCAGAGATTGCAGGGCCGCACGAAGTCGACGCCCGGCGCCTGAGACGCGACATTGTCGGCCATCGAGCATTCGGTGACGAGCAGCGCCTTCTTCGGGCTGTTCTCCTTGAGCCAGTTGATCATGCCGGCGGTGGAGCCGGTATAGTCGGCCTCCGCCGTCACGTCCGTCGGGCATTCGGGATGGGCGATGATCTTCACGCCCGGCACCGAGTTGCGGTACTCGCGCATTTCCGCGCCGGTGAAGCGCTGATGGACGACGCAGGCGCCCTCCCATGTCAGGATCTCGACAGTCGTGCGCAACGCCACGTTGGCGGCGAGATACTTGTCGGGAACCAGCAGAACGCGCGGTGCGCCGAGAGACTCGACCACCTCCACCGCATTGGACGAGGTGCAGCAGATATCGCACTCCGCCTTCACGTCGGCCGACGTGTTCACATAGGTGACGATCGGCACTCCGGGATGCTTCTGGCGAAGCGCGCGCACGTCCGCGCCGGTGATGGACTGGGCCAGCGAGCAGCCCGCCGCCATATCCGGCATCAGGATGGTCTTGTCCGGGTTGAGGATCTTCGACGTCTCCGCCATGAAGTGCACGCCGCACTGAACGATGACATCGGCCTGCGATGTCGCCGCCTCCTTGGCGAGCTGAAGGCTGTCGCCGACAATGTCGGCCACGCCGTGGAAGATCTCCGGCGTCATGTAGTTGTGCGCCAGGATGACCGCGTTGCGCTGCCGTTTCAGGTCGTTGATCGCCTTGATGTAGGGCGCGTAGGCGGGCCACTCGATGGCCGGGATGACGTGCCGGACCTTTTCGTAGGCCTCCGCCGTCGCCTCCGCGACCTCCCCCGTATAGTCGAGCGCGGGCATCGCCAAAGGCTGGAACTTTGCCGAAGACACGCGCTGCCGGTGCGCGGTTTCGGAGTGCCGTTGCTGTTGCAGGACGGGCATGGGGACCTCCTTCCACATTTATACTCATATTGAGCATAAATGGGTCACATGAATAACCGGCAATGTGCCGGCCGCTCTTCCCACTTATGCTCAGTTTGAGCCTTTATAGGCGTTTCCGCCGGAAATCGCCAGCGCTGATTTTCAAAGGGGGACCGGATCCGCGCAAATCCGCCATCGGTTGGACGTCGGGCGCAGCCAGTCAGAAGAGATCGAATTGATCGTCATTGGCGTCGGGGCGCTTTTGGGCCGGTGTCCTCTTCGTTTCCTTCCGGCCCGCATTTGTGTTCGGCTTCCCGGCCGACAGCGCGGGCGCGGGCTCTTCCACCGGCTTGTGCAAGTCTCCATCGTCGTTGCGTACGGCATTGACCCGGGTGGAAACGGGGACAGCGGTGAACAGGTCGTCCGGGGGAGGGGACAACAGGTCCTTCACGTCGCGCGGCTCGGTGTGAGAGGTATCCAGCCAGCGCTCGAAATCACCCGGTGCGATGACAACGGGCATGCGGTGATGGATAGGCTTCAGCGTGGCGTTGGCGTTTGTCGTCAGGATGGCGGCGGTGTCGACCTGGCTGCCATCGGCGCTCCCCCAGTCCGACCAAAGGCCGGCAAAGGCCACGAGCCCACCGTCCTTCGGCGCGATCCAGTAGGGTTGCTTGGGGCCGTCCCCGACCTTGCGCCATTCATAGAAGCCGCTGGCCGGGATGAGGCAACGATTGTGACGCATGGATCCGCGAAATGCCGGCTTTTCGGCCGCTGTCTCCGCACGTGCGTTGATCAGCAGCGAGAACTGCGAAGGGTCCTTCACCCAGCCGGGCAAAAGGCCCCAGCGAACAAGCGCAAAGCGCCGTTCTCCCAGCTCGATCCGGACGATCGCGATCGGCTGGGTCGGGGCGATATTGTAGCGTGGCGGGAAGTTCGGCCTGTCTGCGTACGCGAACATCGCCTGTACTTCTTCCGGTGTCGCGGTCAGGCTGTATCGTCCACACACTATGTCTTTTTCCTGATGGCTTGAGGTAAGCAATTGGCAAGACACTCTTTATAGAATCTCGCCGATTTCTAGAAGGAAAGTACCGGTGATGTTGGACGAACGCGAGACGATCGGCCACGGCGACCTCGGCCACGAGAAGCTGGTGGAAGCCAATATCAATCCAAAGACCGGTCTCGCCACCGATTATCTGAATCATTTCAATGAAGTGGTGATGCTGCTCGAGCTGCTTTGCGACATGCCGGAGTGCATTCCCGACGTGCTCGCCTGGCAGCCGCTGAGCTACGCCGATCACTTCATGAACTCCAATTTCGCCGCCAAGGAACTGGCGGTGCGCGCCTACAACGCCGCGCCGACGGCGGAACGCGGAACCTTCGACACCATCACTGCGGAGATGAATTCCGAGATTCATGCTGCCCAGTGCGAACTGGAGGAGGCGGAACCGGACCAGGTCGGCGAGATAGCAACAGAGGTGGCAAACCGTCTGAAGCCGCTGATCGCGGAAGCCGGCGGTGTGATCCACGGAAATGACACCACGCCGTCGTCGGAAGGCGAAGCGGAAAGCGAATCCTCGCAGGCCGATATCGACGCCTTGTTCGCCTGAAGCGTTTGCGTGCCGGAGGCCGGGCTCGAGGTCTGGCCCCGTGAGTGCCGACAAGACGCTGAATTGCGCGGTGTTGCCGCTTGCATGGCGTTGTCGCCACGACCATTATCCCCGCCATGATCAAGATGCTTCGCCGGGCGCGCACCCCTTTCCTTGTCGTTCTCATGCTGTCCGCCTTCGCGGCGACCGCTCGTCCCGCCGCATCCGCGGAAACGGCGCCCTATGAGCCGCAGCTCCTGCGCCTTTCGGAACTCCTGGGATCGATCCACTACCTGCGCGCGCTTTGCGGAGCCAAGGACGGCAGCCGCTGGCGCGACGAGATGGATGCGCTGGTGAAAGCCGAAGGAAGCGACGAGGACAGACGCCGCAAACTGGTGGAGCGCTTCAATCGCGGCTATCGGGCTTTTGCTTCCGTTTACCGTGAATGCACCCCGTCCGCGCGCCGCGCCGTCGAAAGTTACATGGCGGAAGGGGCGGAACTGGCCGCCGAAATCAGCGCGCGCTACAGTCGTTGAGGCGAAACGACCTTCAAGGCCTGCCGCCAACGCCTTGATTCGGCGCCGCCTTTGCCCGCAATTGTGGACTGTCGCCGCAATCCTTGGCCAATGTGTTGTTTTTCCGGCTATATTTCAGGTTGTTCCCTACGGAAGATGTGCCGTCGCGGGACACAAGGTTAACCTTTCCTGTTGAATTTCTCATTAGTTATTAACACTTGCTCAACCTTACCGATGTTCCGGCCGCCAAGACGTGTTACCTTCTGATTCGGATCGAAGGCCATCAAAGGATGTGCCGCGGTTCCGCAGCGGTGGCAAATCTTTATGATTATTGACGAAAAAGACGAGATCCTGAGCGAAGAAGCTGAAGAAGGCATTCGTCCCGAGGACGAACGCCGCCTTGCGATGGGCTATATCAGCGACGCATGGGCTGACGCGATCGCCGATGGAGTCGACGCTGATGCGGTGGCGCATGCTGCGCTCTTTACCGCGCTGATCGATCTTGTGGCGGCTTATGGCGAAACGGCTGTTGCCGAACTGGCCGAAGGCCTGCCGCGCCGCATTCTGGAAGGCGAGTACACCGTCAACAGAACGCTGCAATAGCCGCGCTCCCCGCCGCAACGCGCGGCAGTTTTCCCCGGGTGGCTCGCCATGCCGCCCCGGGAGCGATCGAAATGCGGCCCGGTCAGACGTTCAACTGGTAGAGCGTACCGGAGAGGATAATGATGCCGAACAGCATCAAAAGTCCTCCGGCGCCGAAATTGATGCGGTCCAGCCAGCGGTCGTTCATTCGGCCGCGCAGGTGGGTCACCAGCGCGGCTATCCCGGCCCACCACGCCAGCGCGCCGACGGCGACGCCCGCCACCAGCATCAACGCTCCCGCATAATCGTCATGTTCCGGCGTCAGCTCCCCGAGCGACCCGAAGATCGCCAGAAACCCCAAAACCGCGCCCGGATTGGTCAGGGTCATCGCGAAGGCGGCGAGAAGGCTCGCCAGGAAGCCTGCTCCGACATCCGCGCGCGGGCCGGCCATTGTGTCGAGATGAGGGTGGGTGCGCACCGTCAGCCAGCCGAAGCCAATCAGCAACAGGCCGCCCACCGCCTGGATGGTCAGTTTGTGGCCTGACAGGAAATGCGCGATCGTCGAAATCCCGAATGCGGCGATGGCGGCATAGAGAGTATCGGCGAGAACCGCGCCGATACCGGCCGCAAAACCGGCGCCGAAGCCGTTCTTGAAGGCTCGCTGGATCGTCATCAGGTTGACCGGTCCAACGGGGGCGGAAACGATCAGCCCAATCCCGATACCGGTGACGAAAAACAACAAGCGGGTCTCCTTCGGCCACGGCCAAGTCAGTCGCGATCCGGCTCCGCGGACCTGGTCGGGAACAGGCCCGCCGATACTCCGGTCCCGGGCCTCGTGCATCCCGCGAGGGCACCGGCAGGATAGTGTCCGCGATGCGGTGTCAGCCATACGCAATATGTTCCTGACGGGCAACTGCGGTACTCGTCGCAGGCACCAGGGCGGGTGTTTCAGCGCGAATGTCATGGGCCGCCTGCCGTCCACGGATGTCACCCGTCATGCCATTGAACGGCGACGACGGGCAGCGCATAGTGCGCGCCTGTCGCAGGGACGCGTATGCGCGCCGTCCCACCTCATCGATCGGGAGCTCATTCATGACGACACCCTTTCCGGCACTGGCGGTGCTTGCGGCGGCAATGATCCTTGCCGCGCCGGCCGAGGCCGCAAAGGTGACGACGCAACGCATCGAAATTCCTGCGGGCGCGGAAAGCCAGGCCCCGGGGGCGACGATTCCCCGCGACGGCGAACCAGGGACGCAAGGCGAGCAGGCGGCCCCCCAGTCCATGCCGGACGAGGGGCTGGTTACGGGCGTGGACACGGGCGCCACGCCGCTTCCCGAGATCCACTACGGCGCGACCGGTCTGCCCAAGCCGGTGATGCGGCTTCGCGAACAGATTCTCGATGCCGCGCGTACGGGCGATGTGGAACGCCTTCGCCCTGTTCTTGAATCAAACGAGATGCCGCCGACGCTGTCCCTGTCGCAGATCAACGATCCCATCGATTTTCTGAAGCAGTCCTCCGGGGACCCCAATGGCCGTGAACTGCTCGCCATTCTGACCGAAATTCTGGAGGCCGGCTGGGTTCATGTCGACGTGGGTACGCCGCAGGAGATGTATATCTGGCCCTACTTCGCGCGCTATCCGGTCAACAAGCTGACCCCGCCTCAGGAGGTGGAGCTATACCGTATCCTGACGGCGGCGGACGTGGAGGAGATGCAGGATTTCGGTGCCTACATCTTCTACCGCGTCGGCATCGGCCCGGACGGAACGTGGCACTATTTCGTGGCCGGCGACTGAAGAGCGAACCCTTCGCGCGTCGCCGTTTCGACGAACGCGCCGCGCGCCAGGTGCCGAATATCGGGGGCCTGGAAGCGGTGATTGTCTTGCCCTGCCGGCTCAACTTTCCTATGTCGCCTTGAAGATCATCGGCATCATTCCGGAGCCTTATTCATGACCGCTTGTATCGCCCCACTTCCATCGCGCGCCGTGGTCGGGATCGGGGGGGAGGGGGCGGAGCATTTCCTGCAAGGGCTCATCACCTGCGATGTCGCGGGACTTGAGGAAGGTGCCGCGCGCTACGGCGGGCTGCTGACGCCGCAGGGCAAGATCCTGTTCGACTTTCTCGTTGAACGTCGCGAGGGGGCCTTCCGGTTCGATCTGCCGGCCGCGCTCGTCGCCGATTTTGTCAAGCGGATGACGCTCTACAAGCTGCGCGCCAAGGTGGAGATCGCGAACCTGAGCGAGACCCATCAGGTGCTGGCGATCTGGGGGGAGGCGGAAATGCCGGACGGCGCCTTTGCCGATCCGCGCCACGTCGATCTCGGCTTCCGGCTCATCCTGCCCCGCGAGGCGACGCCGCCCGCCGGCTTCATCGAAACGGACGAAGCCGCATGGGACACGCATCGCATCGCGCTCGCCGTACCCGCAGGCGGTATCGATTTCGAGTACGGGCAGACCTTTCCCCACGATGCCGACATGGACCAGCTGGCAGGCGTCGCCTTCGACAAGGGCTGTTATGTCGGCCAGGAAGTCGTCTCGCGCATGCGCCATCGCGGCACCGCACGGCGGCGGATCGTCGAGGTGAGCGCGGAGAGCGATCTGCCGCAGACGGGCAGCGAAATCACGGCCGCAGGCAAGGCGGCGGGCACGCTCGGGTCGGTCGCGGGCCGGCGCGGCCTCGCGCTCGTGCGTATCGACCGTATCGGCACAGCATTGAAGGAAGGCGCGCCCGTCACGGCCGGCGGCATTGCGGTCACGCCGAAGATACCGGACTGGGCGCAGTTCGCGTGGCCGGCGGATGCCGAAGCCGGCGAGGCCGGCGCATGAGGGTGGTCTGACGCATGGCGGCGGACAAGGCCGGCAACGCCGCGCGCGCCTGGCAGCGAATGCTGTCCGGCCGCCGGCTCGATCTTCTCGATCCCTCTCCGCTCGATGTTGAGATTTCCGACATCGCGCACGGGCTGGCGCGTGTGGCGCGTTGGAACGGTCAGACGGTGGGCGACCATGCCTTTTCCGTTGCCCAGCACTCCATCGTGGTGGAAGACCTGGCGTGCCGCATGGTCGAGGATCTGGAGCCGAAATGGCGGCTTGCCATGCTGCTGCACGATGCGCCGGAATACGTCATCGGCGACATGATCTCGCCGTTCAAGACGGTGATGGGCGGCGATTACAAGGTGGTTGAGGCGCGTCTGCAGGCGGCCATCCACCTGCGCTTCTCCCTTCCCCAAAAACTGCCGGAAAAGATCAAGAAGCTCGCCAAGCGGGCCGATATCGTCTCCGCCTATTTCGAGGCGGTCGAACTGGCCGGTTTCGACGCCGCGGAGGCCGCGCGCATCTTCGGCCGTCCGCGCGGTTTCTCTCCGCTGGGGTTGAAGCCGTGGCCGGCGGCGCAGGCACAGACGCGGTTTCTCGAAAGGTTCGCGGAACTGGAGGCGGCGATCTCGAAAGGTTGAAGGAAAAAAGAGCGCGGCGAAGGCGCTCCTCTTGCCATTCCTCAGCCCATCTTCACCACGAGCCTGCCGCGCACCTTGCCGTCGAGCAGTTCGTCGGCCTTGCCGATGAGGTCGTCGAAACCGATCTCGGTGCTGATTTCGGTGAGAAGGTTCTTGTCGAGATCCCTCACCAGCCGCTCATAGGCTTCGATGCGGCGCGGGATCGGCGCCATGACCGAATCGATTCCGCAAAGCGTCACGCCGCGCAGGATGAAGGGGGCGACGGAACCCGGCAGGTCCATGCCCTGCGCCAGACCGCAGGCCGCGACCGCGCCACCATAGCGCGTCTGCGCGAGCACGTTGGCGAGCGTAAAGCTCCCCGCGACATCGATGGCGCCGGCCCAGCGCTCCTTGCCGAGCGGGCGGCCGGGGGCCGATAGTTCGCCCCGGTCGATGATCGAAGATGCGCCGAGGCGCTTCAGGTATGCCTCTTCGGACGATTTCCCGGTGGAGGCGATGACTTCGAAGCCGAGGCGCGACAGAATGGCTGTGGCAACCGATCCAACGCCGCCGGACGCTCCGGTCACCAGGATCGGGCCGGCATCCGGGACAAGGCCTGCGCGTTCCAGCGCCATCACGCAGAGCATCGCCGTGTAGCCCGCCGTCCCGATGGCCATCGCCTGCCAGCCGCTCAAACCGGCAGGCATCGCAATCAGCCAGTCGGCGTTGAGCCGGGCCATCTCCGCATAGGCGCCCATATGTGTCTCGCCGACGCCGAAGCCGTTTAGCAGGACCTTGTCGCCGGGCTTGAATTTCACGCTGTCGGAGGCGACCACCTCGCCCGCGAGATCGATGCCGGGGATCATCGGGAAGGTGCGCACGACCGGATTGCGCCCGGTGATAGCGAGCGCATCCTTGTAGTTCATGGTGGTGTATTTCACCCGGACCGTGACATCGCCGGGCATGAGATCATCAAGCGAGATTTCCCGGACTTCAGCCGGATTCTGCTTCTTCGCACCCTCTTCGCGGGTGATCCAGATCGCGTTGAAACGTTCCACGTCGCGTTCTCCCCTTGAGAATTTCATTGGGGGAACTTGTTGCAGGACAGCGTGCGACGAACAAGGTCGAATGCGCCCGCCGCCGCCGCGGCGCCTTGCCGCCTATTCGGCGGCAGGCATTATGCGCTCGATCGCCTGGTCCTTGATCGGCCAATGCACGACCGCGGCGAAGACGCCCAGGCCGACGCTGATCCACCACACCACGTCATAGGATCCGGTGGTGTCATAGAGCAGCCCGCCAAGCCACACGCCGATGAACGAGCCGATCTGGTGGGACAGGAAGACGACGCCGAACAGCGTTCCCATATAGCGCGGCCCGAACATCACCGCGACGAGGCCGGAGGTCGGCGGCACGGTCGCAAGCCACAGCAGGCCCATGGAGGCGGAGAAGATCATCAGCGTGACGGGTGTCATCGGCAGCATCACGAAGAACACGATGATTGCCGAGCGCGCCAGATAGATCGCGACCAGCATGATCTGCTTGGGGTGGCGTTGACCGAGCGAGCCGGCGACCAGTGACCCGACGACGTTGAAAAGACCGATGAGCGCGATCGACCAGCCGCCCCAGGACGGATCCAGCCCCTTGTCGACAATATAGGCCGGCAGGTGCACCGTGATGAACGCAAGGTGGAAACCGCAGACGAAAAAGCCGGCGACGAGCAACAGGTAGCTCGGGTGGCTGAAAGCCTCCGACAGGGCTTCCCGGATGGTCTGGTCGCGGCCGCCGAACTGGGAAGGATGCGACGTCGGCTTGCCCTTGAGCGGAAGGGAGAAGATGGAGATGAGGATGAATGTCAGTCCACCCAGGCCGAGAAGCGCCATCTGCCAGCCATAAACGTCGATGAGCGCCTGGCCGAGCGGGGCGAAAAGGAACTGGCCGAAGGAACCCGCCGCCGTGCCGATGCCAAACGCGATGGAGCGCTTTTCGGGCGACACGATCCGGCCGTAGGCGGCAAGGACGATGGAGAAGGACGAAGCGGACAGGCCCACGCCGAACAACAGGCCGGCGGAGATATGCAGCCAGAGCGGCGTCGGTGCCCAGGCCATGAGCATCATCCCGCCGCCGCACAGGAGTGCGCCTGCTATCAGCACGCGTGTGGTGCCGTACCGGTCGGCAAAGGCGCCGGCGAACGGCTGGCCGATGCCCCAGATGAGGTTCTGGACGGCGATGGCAAACGCGAAGGTTTCCCGGCTCCAGCCGCGCGCTTCCGTCATCGGCGTGAGAAAGAGCCCCATCGAGGAACGCGGCCCGAAAGAAGCCATTGCGACGAGACCGCCGCAAGCGATGATGAAGGGAAGCGCACGCCAGAACGGCGTTGCGGCACCTGCGGTACTCGATTGGCTCAAAGGTCTGCTCCCCTCCATATGGCCTGCTCGCCCGCGCGACGCGCCCATCGCGATTGCCTCAACCAAACGGCCTTTCCCGATAAAAGATATCGCGACGCGCACTTCCACGCATGCCCCTCAGCCGCGCGGCAACAGGCTCAGTTCTTTCCCGGACATATCTTGGCTATAGGACCGTGCGTCCATGTTGATAAGTCAAAACTATTCATGGCCTATATCAAACATTCTGATGAAACGGAAAATACGCCTGAGGCTTCCGCAGATGCGATGTGGTCCCGCACGTCGACACATGCCGGAATTTCTTCCTCGATTTCAAGCGGAACCGGAAAGAGACGGACCGGCGATCGGAGCCTGACCTGCGCCGGAAAGCGATGGCTGCGCCTCGGCCTCTTGCCATCCCTCGTGCCTGTGCCTATCAGGGCTCACCTTGCTGAAAGAAGGCGCGTGTCATGGACGATTTCGAAGAAGAGGCCGGTTTCGACGAAGAGGCTCTGGCGGAGGCCTACAACCGCGGCCTGCAACTGGAACGCGACGGAGACGTGCCGGCGGCGGTTGCCGCCTATCGAGAAGCGCTGAAGATTGATCCCGCCGACCATTGCGGTATCACCATCCGCCTTGCCGCGATGGGCAGGGGCGAGGCGCCCGAGAAGATGCCGGACGCCTATGTCGCCACGCTCTTCGATCAGCACGCGGATGATTTCGAAGAGATCCTGGTCGACCAACTCGGCTATTGCGTGCCGCTTCTTTTGCACGACGCGTTGCGGGCTCATGCGCCCGGCCCCCATCCGCGCGCTCTCGATCTCGGTTGTGGCACAGGTCTGTCCGGCCTGGCGCTTTCCGACATCTGCGATGCGATGACGGGGGTCGATCTTTCCGAACGCATGGTGGAGATCGCCTTCGATCGCGGCGTCTATGCCGATCTCTACACCGGCGAGGCGGTGGAGTTCCTGCAGGAATTCGAGGAAGAGGACGACAGCCGCCCGAGCTGGGACCTGATCGTCGCCACTGATGTCTTTCCCTATCTGGGGGCGATCGAGGCGATCGTGGCCGCTGCCGCGGACAGGCTGAACGCCGGCGGCGTGTTCGCCTTTTCCACTGAAACGCTGGACGCGGCGTCGTTTGCCGGCAAGCCCTACATTCTGGGCGACAGCCGCCGCTATGCCCAGTCGGGCGGCTATGTTCGCTCCACGCTGGAGGCGCACGGCTTCACCGTGCTCGCGATGGACGACATCACCGTGCGCGCGGAGAAGGGCGTCCCTGTGCCGGGCCACCTGGTGATCGCCCGCAAGGGCTGAGTGCCCTTGCGGGCCCTTGCCGCAATCGGCACGGGTCCATACCCTCGAGCACTTTCCGACGAAGCGGAATCGCTTGGTCGATAGGAAACTCTCCGGATCAATACCTAGAGCATCTTGCCCGGGTTCATGATCCCGTTCGGGTCGAAAGTCGCCTTGAGCGCGCGCATCATGTCGAGCTCGACGTCGCTCTTCACCTTCGGCAGCAGGTGTCGTTTCTGGATGCCGATGCCGTGCTCGGCCGAGATCGAGCCGCCAAGTTCGTCGACGATCGCATGGACGATATTGTTCGCCTCGTCCCAGCGCGCCAGGAACGCCGCCTTGTCGCCATCCACCGGCTGCGAGACATTGTAGTGGATGTTGCCGTCGCCCATGTGGCCAAAGGGGCAGGGGCGGCAGCCGGGGATCGCTTCCTCGATCGCCTTCGTGGCCCGTTCCAGGAATTCCGGAATTCTGGCGACCGGCACCGACACGTCGTGCTTGATCGAGCCGCCTTCCGCCTTCTGGACCTCCGACATGCCGTGGCGCAGGCGCCAGAAGGACTCGCGGTGGGCGACGCTTTCGGCGAGCGCCGCATCGTCCACCAGTCCGTGCTCGAAGGCGTCTTCGAAGATCAGTTCCATCAGCGCGCGCGCGGCTTCCGCATCGCTGCCCGAGGAAAGCTCCATCAGCACGTACCAGGGATGCGGCGCCATCAGCGGATCGCGCGCGCCGTCCAGGTGCTTCAGTGTGAACTCGATGCCGATGCGCGGCATCAGTTCAAAGCCGGTCAGCATGGATCCGGCCCGCGCACGCGCCATGTTGAAGAGCTTAAGTGCCCCTTCCGGATCGGTGAGTCCCGCAAAAGCCACTTCCTGCGCCTTGGGGGCCGGGAACAGCTTCAGAACGGCGGCCGTGACTATCCCCAGGGTGCCCTCCGCACCGATAAACAATTGTTTCAGATCGTAACCTGTATTGTCCTTGCGAAGTTTCCTCAGACCCTCCCAGACGCGTCCGTCGGGCAGCACGACCTCGAGCCCGAGAATGAGCTCGCGGGTGTTGCCATAGGCCAGCACGGCCGTGCCGCCGGCATTGGTCGAGAGGTTGCCGCCGATCTCGCACGAGCCCTGCGCGCCGAGCGTCAGCGGAAAGATCCGGCCGATCTTTTCGGCTTCCCGATGGATCGTCTCCAGGACAACGCCGGCATCCACCGTCATGGTGTTTCCACTCTCGTCGATTTCGCGGATGCGGTTCATGCGCGACAGCGAGATGATGATCTGATCCCCCGAAACGTCGGGGATCTGGCCACCGACGAGCCCGGTGTTGCCGCCCTGCGGCACGACCGCGATGCCTTCCGCGTTGGCCAGCGCCAGGATCTGTGACACCTCCTGTGTGGAGCCCGGCCGAAGCACCAGCGCTGTCTTGCCCGGATAGAGTTCGCGCGGCTCGACCAGGTAGGACGCGGTGTCGGCGTCCTTCGTCAGGGCGTTCTTTTCACCGACGATGGCGGCGAAGCGTGCGACGAGATCGGTGGAAGGCTTGGCAAGAGGTTTTGTCATCTGGCGCTGTCTCGATGCGAGTTTGGGGCGCTTGGGAGAAGTCTCCCCAGTCGTTTAAAGCCGTGAACGGATTTTGCCAACATGGAGATGGCGTGTCTTGAAGCTTCAAGGGGGGTGTGCGATAGGAGGCCGGCCCGATCTCCGCGCTGGTTTGGTGCGCGCGGGCGTTTACAGGGCTTTTGTTTTAGGGGATGACGATGGCGGAAACAGGCGGACTGATGAAGGGCAAGCGCGGCCTTATCATGGGCATTGCGAATAATCGGTCAATTGCCTGGGGCATTGCGAAGGCGTTGAGGGATGCCGGTGCGGAACTCGCGTTCACCTACCAGGGCGATGCCCTGAAGAAGCGTGTCGAGCCGCTTGCGGCCGAACTGGGCGGCATTGTCGTCGGCCATTGCGATGTCACCGACGAAGCCACCATCGACGCGGTTTTTGCCGAGGTCGAGAAGCAGTGGGGCAAGATTGATTTTCTGATCCACGCCATCGCGTTTTCCGACAAGGATGAGCTGACCGGCCGCTATGTCGATACGACGCCGGAGAACTTCTCCAGGACGATGCTGATCTCCTGCTACTCGCTGACGACGATCGCGCGCCGCGCGGAGAAGTTGATGACGGACGGCGGCGCGATCCTGACACTGACCTATTTTGGCGCAGAGCGCGTGATGCCGAACTACAATGTCATGGGCGTCGCCAAGGCCGCGCTGGAGGCGAGCGTGCGTTATCTCGCTGTCGACCTCGGCCCCAACAACGTTCGCGTCAACGCGATTTCCGCCGGTCCGATCAAGACGTTGGCGGCCTCCGGCATCGGCGATTTCCGCTATATCCTGAAGTGGAACGAATACAATTCGCCGCTGCGCCGCAACACCACGATCGATGAGGTCGGCGATGCGGCCATGTTCCTGGTTTCCGATCTCGCTCGGGGCATCACCGGTGAAGTGACGCACGTCGATTCCGGCTACCACGTCGTCGGCATGAAGAACGTCGACGCGCCGGACATCACCACGGTCTGAGCGCGCCGTACGGCACGCCAGAATTCAGCCGCCACCTGCTGCCGGCTTTGTCTTGCGGGTTACCAGCGGGCGCGACTCCTTCGCGCCCGTTTTCGCGTGACAGCGCCTGCATTTTGCGTCGGCCGGGTTTGAAGCGTCGTTGCCGGGTGGATCTGTCCGGAGCGCTTGCTGTCCTCCGATATCCGTACGCCCTGCATCGCGACGTCGTGCTCCCGTGATGAACGCTCCCCGCGTTCCGGCGCTGCGTCGTGCGAGCGAAGGCAATTTCTCCAAAAAGACGAAGTGCGTGTGTTGGGGCTCCGCTCGTTTTCTTGGCTCAGAAACTCAAGTATATAAGCATTTTTAGTTATTAATAGTTATAATTATTGATTGAAATATTAGTATTATTACCTACCGTCTAAAGTAATGATTATTTAATGCTGGATAAATACAAATAATGTTAGACGAGTTATGCGCATGCGTGTTGCTTGCGGGTGAAGTGCGTCTTGGTTTCAACTACATGCCGCTGGCTCGGTGGGGGTTTCCGCATGAATTTGCATTCAGTAAAAGTCAAGATCGTGGCCGTATCCACCTTCTGCGTTCTGGCCGCGATCGGCACTTTGGTGGGCTTCAACATCTACTCGGTTGAGAGGACTTCCCGCTACGTTGCAACGAATGTCGAAGAACTCCTCGACACCAGCAGCCGACAATCGCTTCAGCGCCTTGCCGCATCTCAGGCGAGTGTGATCGGAAACGAGGTGACGACCGCCTTCAACGCCGCGCGCAACATGGCGCGGGCTCTCGAAGTCGTCGCCGGGGCTGGTGCGGATGCGACCGAGCCCGACAAGCGGCGCGCCCAGCTCAACGCGATTCTGCTTGGCGTCTTGAAGGACAACCCGCGTTTCAACGGCACCTACAGTGCCTGGATGCCGAACGCGCTCGACGGCAACGACGCGGCATTCGTCGGCAACAAGGGCGTCGGATCCGACAAGACCGGCCGTGCCCTGCCGTACTGGACACGCGATGCGGACGGCAATATCGCCCTGCAGCCGCTGGTCGAATATGACAGCACCGCCCTTCATCCTAACGGTGTCATGAAGGGGGGGTGGTTCATTGGCCCGCAGACCACCGGCAAGGAAAGCGTTCTGGCACCGTTGCCCTACATTGTTCAGGGCAAGTCGGTTTTTCTGGCGACCTTGTCGGTGCCGATCATGGTGGACGGCAAGTTCGCCGGTGTCGCGGGCGCCGATTTCAACCTCGATTTCGTTCAGACACTCGCTGAAGAGGTGAAACAGCGCGTCTATGGCGGGCGCGGCGATGTCACCATCGTTTCCAGCGACGGGCTCGTCGTCGCCTCCTCGCAGATGCCGGCTGCCGTCGGTGGCCCTCTCGATCAGGTCGATCCGGAAGCGGCCAAGCAGCAGGATATCCTTCGCAACGGCACCGCGACGGTTCAGCTCGACCCGAACACCGATAAGCTCCAGGTCTTCTCTCCCGTCGCTCTCGGACGTACCGGGCAGGCCTGGTCCGTTCTGATCACCGTTCCCCGCACGGTCGTCATGGCGGAGGCGACGGAACTGTCCAAGTCGCTGAGCGAACGCAGTTCCAGCGAGATGAGCTGGCAAGTCATCACGGGCCTGGCGATTGCCGTGGTCGCGACGCTCTGCATGGCTTTCCTGGCGAGCGGAATTTCCTCGCCCATCGCCAGACTGACCGCCGCCCTGCGCAAGCTGGCGACAGGCGAGACGCTGGATGAAATCGCCGGAGCCGACCGGCGCGACGAGATCGGCGACATCGCCCGCGCCGTCGATCAGATCCGGGTCGCTGCCGAACAGGAGGCCAAGCGCAAGGCGGAAACGGATGCGGCCAACCGCGCGCGTCAGGAAGAGGAGCGCCGCAGCACCATGATGCAGCTGGCCGACGAGTTCGAACGGTCCATGGCAGCCGTTGTCACGGGCGTGGTCGGCGCGTCCGACAAGCTGAAGGGCGCCTCCAGCGTCATGAACTCGGTGACGAAGAAAGTGGCTTCCGAATCGGAATCCGCGTCCTCCGCCTCCAGCGAAGCCTCAAGCAATGTTCAGACGGTGGCCTCCGCTGCGGAAGAGCTTTCCGCCTCGATCGGCGAGATCAAGCGGCAGGTCGACGAGTCGGCCCGCGTCGTCGGTCAGGCGGCAACGGATGCCGAACAGACCGCTGATAAGGTCCGCGAGCTGTCGAGTGCTGCCACCCGCATCGGCGACGTGATCGATCTCATCGACACGATCGCGAACCAGACCAATCTTCTGGCGCTCAATGCGACCATCGAGGCGGCGCGCGCCGGCGAGGCCGGCAAGGGCTTCGCGGTGGTGGCGGCAGAGGTCAAGCAGCTGGCCGAGCAGACCTCGAAAGCGACTTCGGAAATCGCCACCCAGATCGGCGAGATCCAGAACTCCACTCAGGAATCCGCGACGGCGATCGTCGGCATCACCCAGGTGATCGAACAGATCAACCAGGTTTCGGCGGCGATCGCGGAGGCGGTGTCCGAGCAGGGCACGGCAACGCAGGAAATCTCCTACTCCGTGGTGCAGGCTTCGCAAGGGTCCTCCCAGGTTTCGGAGAATATCCGCGGCATCACAGCCGCCGCCTCCGACGCGACGAGTGCGGCGGGCGACGTTCAGGCCGCCGTGGACGAACTGAGTTCGCAGTCCACGACGTTGCGCCGGGTGATGGATGAGTTCCTCAAGACCGTCCGTGCCGCCTGATTGCTTGCTCGATTGAAGGAAAAGGGGAAGCCGGCATCTGGCCTGCTTCCCCTTTTTTGTCGCCGCTCCGTCTCCGAATGAAATCCGGTAGATGACATTGGCGAAATCGTCGGTAACGCTCGGCGAGCCGCCCTGTCCGGTGCGTTTCCGATCCGGCCAATCGGTCTCGTTCGTCTCGGCAATCTCCCCGCGTATCCTCGACGCAGCCGCGTTCAATTGTGAAAACAGGCTTCCGCCGAGCCTTGTCCGTTATGCGAAGGTTTCGCGCCGTCAGGCGGTTTTGTTGCCGCGCCGCTTGCTCCACGCCATCCGGGCGGCCATAGTCGCGCCAGCACTCCCTCCTGCTCGCCTGCGCCGGATCGCACATGTCTCCCACGATGATTTTCATTCGCCATGGTGAAACGCCCTGGAATGTCGAAGGCCGCCTTCAGGGGCAGCGCGAGGTCGATATGAGCGATGTCGGCCGCGACCAGGCGCGTCGTAACGGACGTGCCGTGAAAGCCTATTTCGAGGCCTCTGGCCGCGATCCGGAGAGCTTTGCGTATCTTGCGTCGCCGATGCGGCGAACCTGCGAGACGATGCGGCTCGTGCGTACCGAGATCGGCCTCGATCCGACGGCCTTCGAGCGGCGCGATGTCTTGAGGGAATTGACGTTTGGAGAGTGGGAAGGGTCCACCCTCAAGGAACTGAAGGCGCAAAACCGTCGGTTGGTGCGTGCGCGTCGGGCCGACAAATGGGGCTTTGTTCCGCCGGGCGGAGAGAGTTACGCGGGGCTCTCGCGACGCATCGCCGGCTGGCTTGAGACGATGGAGGGAGACGCCGTCGTGGTGACCCACGGCGGCGTCCTTCGGGTGTTGCGGGGACTGCTGTTTTCGGCACCCAGCGGCTGCTTGCCGGTTCGCCCGATCGATCAGGACCGGGTTCTCGTCGTACAGGGCCGCCTGGGCACCTGGCTCTGACAGGTCCGTGTTGTCGAGCCGGGTTTACTCGCCGATCTCCAGATCGGTGATGACGTTTTCGCCTTCCACGACCTCGAACTGGATCACGACGGTCATGCCGGGTTCCAGATCCTCGACGTAGAACTCCTCGGGGATGGCGAAGGTGCGGTTGCCGTCGAGCACCAGCACGTAGTTTTCGGGGTCGATAGACGCGATCTTGCCGCGCGCCTCGTCTGCGAAGGCGGAGACGGTGGCGAACGTCATGAAGGCGAGCGCGAGCGCTGCCCGGACAAAGGAAGCCATCGGGGTATTCCTTGAAAGCAGGCCGTCATGTGCGGCCGAAGTTTGAAAATGACGAACGCCCCGCCGGTTGCGCCGCCTCCGGGCGTCTTCTGGGCGCTGCGGCGGGCTGGGATCCTGTCTTGTTGGATCTGCCGGCCGGGCACGTGCTTGGCCATGCGGGACGATCGCCATTTCATCCATGTTCGCGATTTCGTCAAGTGCTTTCGCGTGCGCTGGAAATGGTCTATTCGACAGACACCGGAAGACGGTTCCGGCTGCCGGGCCCTGAACCTCCCCGACGACGTCCGGGCCTGGATCAAAACACGTGTCCTGATCGGCGCCGAGCGCCGTTTTCGATCCCGCGAAGAGCTTCTTTGTGACGGAACATGGCGTGACTGCGAAAGGCCATTCGGCCGCCGATCGCCGGAATCTGGTGATCTTTCCGATCGGCTGGCTGCTGATCGTGATCGCGCTCGCCGAAATGCTGCTGGTCATGGTTTCGATGTCGCTGCTTGATGGCGAGGCACAGGCCTTCCTGGTTTCCTCTGTCGGCACCTTCATGCTGGGTGTGGCGATCATCGTCACCTTCACGCCGACCCGATACGGAATGGATTTCCGCCAGGCGGTGCTGTTCGTAACAACGGCCTGGGTCGTGGTGCCATTCGTGGCCGCGGTCCCCCTGATGCTGTCGCCGGAGGGGTTGTCGGTCGCCGATGCCTATTTCGAGACCGTCTCGGCCGTGACCACCACCGGTTCCACGGTCATGAGCGGGCTCGACAACCAGCCTGAGACGGTCCTGCTCTGGCGTTCGCTCATGCAGTGGGTCGGCGGGATCGGCATCATCGGCATGGCGCTGGTGATCTTTCCTTTCCTGCGTCTTGGCGGCATGCAGCTCTTCAAGCTGGAATCTTCCGACCGCTCGGAAAAGCTCTTCTACCGGTCGGGCCAGCTCGCCTTCGCGATCTTTGCCATCTACATGCTGATCACGGCCGCCTGCATCCTCGCCTACCGGATCGGCGGAATGAGCTGGTTCGATGCCCTCAACCACGCCTTTACCACCGTATGCACCGGCGGGTTCTCGACCCACGATGCCTCGATGGGCTATTTCGACAACGCCTTCATCGACTGGGCGTCGGTCTTCTTCATGGCGGCATCGGGCATTCCGTTCCTGACCTATGTCCGCCTTGCCCGGCGCGCCCAGTCTTCCAGTCGCGTGGAGACGCAGGTCGTCGGCTTTCTGCTGTTTCTCTCCGTCGTCAGCTTCGCCATCGCGCTCTGGCTTGTCATCGTCGATGGCATTCCGTTTGCGTCCGCCCTGACGCAGTCCGCCTTCAACGTGGTTTCCGTCGTCACCACGACGGGCTACGCGACGCAGGACTATCTGGCCTGGGGAACGCCGGTGGCCGGCATGTTCTTTCTGCTCACCTTTGTCGGCGGCTGCACGGGCTCCACGGCGGGAGGCATCAAGATCTTCCGCTTTCAGGTGCTGTCGCGCATGATCAGTCAGCTGATGACCCGCCAGAGCTTTCCCCACGCCATCATCGTGCCGCGTTACGGCGCGCGCGCCTTGTCCGATGAGGAAGTGGCCTCGGTCTGCGTCTTCTTCTTTCTCTACATCGCGACCTGGCTCGCCGTGTCGCTGCTTTTGCAGCTCGCCGGCGTCGATCCGATGACGGCGCTGTCAGGCTCCATTACGGCGCTGTCCAACGTCGGCCCCGGCATAGGCGCTGTCATTGGCCCCGCCGGCAATTTCGCCTCGCTGCCCGATGCCGCGAAATGGATCCTTTCCGCCGCCATGCTGATCGGCCGGCTTGAGATCATGACCGTGTTCGTGCTGGTGGTGCCGGCCTTCTATCGCTGAGCCGGCTCGCGGCGCCCCGGTCTCAGCGCCGCCAGTAATCCACGAGAAGCAGGATGTAGACCGTGGAAAGCTCCAGCCGTCCCAGCAGCATGGCGAGCGCGAGCAGCCATTTGGCCGGATCGCTCATCCCCGCGAAATTGCCGGCCGGGCCGATGGCGGGCGATAGTCCCGGCCCTGCGTTGGCCATCGCCTGGGCGACTGCGCTGGTGGCGGAGAGGAAGTCCGGTCCCGTCGCCATCACCAGAAGCGAGAGGACAAGCAGCGTGATCACGTACATGAAGAAGAAATTGCGCACGCTGTCGACCATCTCGCTGTCGACGGTCCTTCCCGCGTAACGCGTCACCACCACGCGGTGGGGCGAGATGGCCTGCTTGAGTTGCGCGCCAAGGCTGGAGAACAGGATCTGCCAGCGGAAGATCTTGATGGCGCCGGAGGTGGAACCCGCGCATCCGCCGACGAGCATCAACAGGAAGAACAGCCCGACGGCGAACCCGCCCCAGGCGGAGAAGTCGGTGGTGGCGAAGCCTGTGTCGGTGAGGACGGAGGTGACGTTGAAGGCCGACAGCCGCAAGGCGGTGCGGATGTCCATGGTGTTGGCGACCATGTTCCATGTCGTCATCAGCACGATGGCGGCGCACAGCACCGCGATGAAGACGCGCACCTGCGTTTCCTGAAGCGCCTTGCTCCGGTCGCGCAGCAATTCCGCATACCAGATCAGCGGCAGGGCACCCGCCGTCATGAAGACGATGGCGACCAGTTCGATCGGCAGCGAATGGTAGTAGCCGAGCGAAGCATCCTTGATCGACAGTCCGCCCGTGGCGATCGTCGTCATCGCGTGGTTGACCGCATCGAAGCTCGGCATGCCCGCGACGATGAAGCCGATCGCGCAGGCCGCCGTGAGCCCGACATAGACGGCAACCGTCAGCTCCGTCATTTGCACCACGCGCGCCACCGGCTTGCCGGAGATATCGGAGGATTCGGTTCTGAAAAGCTGCATGCCGCCGATGCGCAGAAAGGGCAGGATGACGATCGCCATGACGACGATGCCGATACCGCCCAGCCATTGCAGCAGCGAGCGCCACAACAACAGCCCCCAGGGCATGGTGTCGAGGCCCGACAGCACGGTGGAGCCTGTCGTCGTCAGCGCCGACATGGTCTCGAAAAACGCGTCGGTGAAACTCAGATGCAGCGAAGAGAAAGCCAGCGGCAGGGTCGCGAAAGCGCACAGCACGGTCCAGCTCGTGACCGTGAGCAGGAAACCGGTGCGCATTTCGATCTGCGGTTCGCGCTGGCGCATGGCGGCCACCAGGGCGGCGCCGACAAAGCCCGTCACCATCGCCGACAGGGCGAAGACGTGCCAGTCGATACTGTCGCTCGCCAGGTCGATGAGCATCGGCACCAGCATGGCGGCGGCCAGCAACAGCAACAGCATGCCGTTGACGAACAGGACAAAGCGGATCGATTGCCCGAGCGAGACCTTGGGCGCAACATCACGAACTGGCTGCAAGGCGGAGACCCTCCGTGGCAGCTTCCGGATAACCGGCGGGATGCCCCGGCGAGGGCGCTCGCTCATATGCCGCAGTATCCGCCCTCGTCAAGCTTTGTCACCTCCGATACCACCCGCTAGGCCGTCGTTGATGTGGCCGCCGCCGCAGCGAGGCTCTTTTCTTATTCCAGGCAAGCGACTAGAACCGGCCCACAGCCAAGCAAGCACCCGGGGCCCCATGTCGCACAATACCTTCGGTCATCTCTTCCGCGTCACCACCTGGGGCGAAAGCCACGGACCCGCGATCGGCTGCGTGGTCGATGGCTGCCCGCCGCTGATCCCGCTCACCGAGACCGATCTTCAGGGCTGGCTGGAAAAGCGCAAGCCGGGGCAGTCGAAATACACCACCCAGCGGCGCGAGGCGGACGAGGTCCGCATTCTCTCCGGCGTCATGGTCGATGGCGATGGCGTGCAGAAGACCACGGGCACGCCGATCTCGCTTGAGATCCAGAATACGGACCAGCGCTCCAAGGACTATTCCGAGATCAAGGAACGCTTCCGGCCCGGTCATGCCGATTACACCTATGACGCGAAGTACGGCATCCGCGACTATCGTGGTGGCGGACGTTCCTCGGCGCGCGAAACCGCTGCGCGCGTGGCCGCCGGCGGTGTGGCCCGCAAGGTGATCCCCGGAATCCGCATTCGCGGTGCGCTCGTCCAGATTGGGCCGCACAAGATAGATCGCAGCCGCTGGGACTGGGCCGAGATCGACAACAACCCCTTCTTCTGTCCCGACCGGCAAGCGGCGGGCGAATGGGCGGACTATCTCGACGGTATCCGCAAATCCGGCTCCTCTGTCGGGGCCGTGGTGGAGGTGATCGCGGAAGACGTGCCGGTCGGCCTCGGAGCGCCGATCTACGGCAAGCTCGACGCGGACCTTGCCGCCGCGATGATGTCGATCAACGCCGTCAAGGGCGTGGAGATCGGCAACGGCTTCGAGGCTGCCTCGCTCACCGGCGAGGAAAACGCCGACGAGATGCGCATCGGTCAGGGAAAAACGCCGATCTTCCTGTCCAACAATGCCGGTGGCGTTCTGGGCGGGATTTCGTCGGGCGAGCCGGTGGTGGTGCGCTTCGCCGTCAAGCCGACCTCGTCGATCCTGACGCCGCGCAAGTCGGTCACCCGCACGGGCGAGGAGGTCGACGTGATGACCAAGGGCCGCCACGACCCCTGCGTCGGCATCCGCGCGGTTCCCGTCGGCGAGGCGATGATGGCCTGCGTGCTGGCCGATCATTTCCTGAGAAACCGGGCGCAGGTTGGGTAGGGCGGAAGGCCGGGAGGTCTCCGGGGCATCCTGCGGATTGCCCCGGCCCCGGTTCGGAGACTATGATGATCGCGCTGATCGCAGGTGTTTTCAGCGATACTGAAATTTATTTCATTTTTCATTGATACTGAAATTTGCGGCTTTATATTACGCGCATGCGTCTCGACGAATGGCTTGTCCAAGCCAAGGAAACCCGTTCCGCCTTTGCCCGTCGCGCCGGCCTCTCGCCGGCGGCCGTCACCGCCTTGTGCAATGATCCCAATGTCTGGATCTCGCGCGAGATGGGGACGCGCATCGCGAACGCCACGGACGGCGCCGTCACGCCCAACGACTTTCTCGGGCTGAGGCCCGCAAAGGAAACCGACATGTCCCAGTCCCGCGTCGCGGAAGCCATCCGCGCATTCGAGAACGGCGAGATCGTTGTCGTGACCGACGATGACGACCGTGAGAACGAAGGCGATCTGATCCTCGCCGCCGCCCACGCCACCCCGGAAAAACTGGCCTTCATCATCCGCCACACCTCCGGCATCGTCTGCGCCCCGATCACCAAGGAACTCGCCCGCAAGCTGCGTCTCGACCCGATGGTCAGCGACAACGATGCGCCGCATTCCACCGCCTTCACCATTTCCATCGACTACAAGCACGGCACCACGACGGGCATTTCCGCCGAGGATCGCACCGCGGCCGTGCGTGGCCTCGCCAATCCGAATTCCGGGGCTGCCGACTTCGTCCGTCCCGGCCATGTCTTTCCGCTGATCGCCAAGGATGGCGGCGTGCTGATGCGTTCCGGTCATACGGAAGCCGCGGTCGATCTCTGCCGGCTGGCGGGTCTTCCTGAAGTCGGCGTCATCTGCGAGATGGTCAATGACGACGGCACGGTGACGCGCGGCCCCCAGGTGACGGAATTCGCCAACAAGCACGGGCTGAAGCAGGTCTCCGTCGCCGATCTCATCGCCTGGCGCCAGCGTAAGGAAACGCTGGTCGAGCGCGTCTACGAACAGACGATCGAGACGATGGCCGGCCCGGCCTACGCCATCACCTATTCCACGCCCTACGATCCGATGGATCATCTTGCCGTCGTCTACGGTGATATCCTCGACGGGCGCAACGTGCCGGTTCGCCTCCATCTGGAATCGGTCATCGACGATGTCTTCGGCCGCGCTCAGGCGCTGGACGGCATCATGAAGGGGCTGGCCGAACGGGGCCGTGGTGTTGTCGTCTATCTGCGTGAAGGCTCCGTCGGCGTCGCCCGCCAGTCGCGCCGCGCCCGTGACGAGCTTGCCCGCGATGCGGAAGAGCATGCCTCCGCACAGGCCCGCTCCGATTCCTGGCGTGAAATCGGCCTCGGCGCGCAGATCCTCAAGGACCTCGGCGTCGCCTCGATCCGCCTGCTGGCCTCGCGCGAGCGCCACTATGTCGGCCTGGAAGGTTTCGGCATCCACATCGAGTCGACCGAGATCATCGACGGTTGAAATCGCGTCCGGTGCGGTGCGATCCTTTCCGGACCCCGCCGCACCGCACGCTCCATCCGCCTTGGGCGCGGGGAGCGATGGCGTTGCCGACCTTGCGCGGCAGGAAAACGCCCCGGATCAATACCTTGAGCGTATTCGTGTCGATCGGACCGATTCAATCTGATCGGAATATGCTCTAGTATGGCGGATCTCAACAGCCGCCGGGACGCGCATGGAAACGCAACTGCCGCACGATCCCTTCGAGGACACGGGTCCGCGCCCCTTCGCGACCGGCTATCGCAGCGGGAGCGGTGAAGGCCCCGTCTATGGCGGGCTTGCCGGCGCGGTGCTGACCGGGTTCCTCGCGGCCTATTGGGGCGATCCCCGGCTCTATGTCCTCACCATTCTGGCGCTCATCCTGTCGTTCTACTTCTTCCCGCTGGTGGAACTCCGCCGCCCGCAGCTTGGCGCCAACGATGACGGCCTCTTCATCGCCGGCATCGGCTTCATCGCCTGGGCGGAGATTGCGCATCTCGAACTTTTCAACACGGCCGTACGCCAGATCCTGCTCTCGACGCTGATCGTCACGCTTCATCGCCCGCTTGAAGAGGCTGTGGCCAAGCCGGAAAAGGCTGTCTGGTACAGAAACCTGATGACGCGCGCATACCGGCGCAAGAGCAAAACCCGCATCGAGGTGCCGCTCCATCCGATGAAGGGCCGGCCGGAGGACATTTTGGGGCGTTTGCGGGCGTATCGGGCAGGCGGGCGGTAGCCCGGTTCGATCTCACACCGGCAGCTTCGTCGTCCGCTTGACTGTCCTGAGCGTCAGCATCGATTGCACGCGGTCCACGCCCGGCAGGCCGGTCAGCGTGTCCTTGTGCATGCGCTCCAGATCTTCCGCGTCGCGATAGGCGATGCGCAGCATGTAATCATATTGACCGGCGAGCAGGTAGCACTCCAGGATTTCCGGAATATTCGCCACAGCCTTCTCGAAGCGGTCGAGTTCCTCGCGCCGCTGGCCTTTCAGCGTCACCTGCACGAAGGCCGTTCCGGCGAGCCCCACCGCCTTGGCGTTCAGCAGCATCGCGTAGCCGGCGATGATGCCGGCTTCCTCCAGCATCTTTGTGCGGCGCAGGCAGGCTGAGGGCGACAGGTTCACCATCTCCGCCAGTTCCGCGTTCGTCAGGCGTCCATTGTCCTGAAGCGCGCGCAGGATGGCCTTGTCGCGGGTATCAAATTTCATATGCGATTTCTATTTGCGGAATTTACGGTCCATTTTCGCAGACTATGCGATCATTGGCCATAACGACACGTCAAATCGCGAGAAAATTGACGGAAAGGAGGTTCAGTCTGTGCCACGGGAACAGATGAAAAGGATAACCTCATGCGAATTGGAATCCCGAAGGAAATAAAGAACCACGAAGACCGGGTGAGCGTCATCCCCGCTGGCGTGCAGGAATTTGTCGTCCATGGCCATTCGGTGCTGGTCGAAACGGGCGCCGGGCTGGGTGCGGGGCTCTCAGACGATGCCTATGTCGCCGCCGGCGCGAAGATCGCGCCCGATGCGGAAACGGTCTTCGCCGAAAGCGACATGATCGTGAAGGTGAAGGAGCCGCAGGCGGTGGAGCGCAAGCGTCTGCGCGAGGATCACATCCTCTTCACCTATCTCCACCTCGCTCCCGATCCCGAACAGACCCTGGACCTGATGGCATCCGGCGCGACCTGCATCGCCTACGAGACGGTGACGAACGCCGCCGGCGGTCTGCCGCTCTTGATGCCGATGTCGGAAGTCGCCGGCCGCATGTCCATCCAGGCCGGCGCCCATTGCCTTGAGAACGCGCAAGGTGGCTGCGGCATGCTGCTGGGCGGCGTGCCGGGCGTGCCGCCCGCTGACGTGCTTGTTCTGGGCGGAGGCATGGCGGGAACGCATGCCACGCAGATGGCGCTGGGCCTTGGCGCCAGCGTCACCGTGGTCGACCGTTCCGCCGACGTGCTGCGCCGCTTGAACGCCCAGTTCGGCACGGCGGTTAAGACCGCCTATTCCAACGCCCATACGCTGGCCGAACTCGTCGCCAACGCCGAACTCGTCATCGGCACGGTGCTGATCCCGGGTGCGTCCGCGCCCAAGCTCATCACGCGGGACATGCTGTCCACCATGCGCAAGGGCTCGGCCATCGTTGATGTCGCCATCGACCAGGGCGGCTGCACCGAGACGAGCCACGCCACGACCCATTCCGAACCCACCTACGTGGTCGATGGCGTGGTGCATTATTGTGTGGCCAACATGCCGGGCGGCGTGGCGCGTACCTCCACCTTCGCGCTTGCCAACGCGACGCTGCCCTACGCGCTCGCGCTTGCCGACAAGGGCTGGAAGACGGCACTCGCCGACGATGCGCACCTGAAGGCGGGCCTCAACGTCCAGGGCGGCCGCATCACCTACAAGGCCGTGTCGGAAGCCCTCGGCCACGCCTATGTCGAGGCCGATAAGGCGCTCGCGGCGTAGGTAGGCGAAATGCGCGGCGCGCTCCGGGAAGGGCGCTCCGCGCGTCTCGAGCGAAGCTCTCCGGAGCCCTCAGGTGCGCCTCTCCCAGCGCCATTTCTTCCGGTGTCATCCCGGGCGGCAGACACGGTGCCTCGATCCCGGGTCTGCGAAGCGTCACTGGCGTGCCGCATCGCGCCCGGGATGACGCTGGAGAGATTGAATCTGGCAATGACGGAGAGACAGGGGGAGCAGCGCGCCCCGCTCAGCCTTTGCGAAACACGCTCACCCGCGAGACGTAGGCGTTCCACGCGTCCTCGCGGCGCAATCCGTGCGGGGCGAAGAGCGCGTCGAGATCCTCGTGCACGAAGCCCTCGTAATAGGGCTCCTTGAAGAGCTGCGGGAAAAGCTCCAGCAGGCCGTCATAGTCCGGCTCGTCGCCCATTTGCAGCGTGTCGATGAAGACGAGCACACCGTCCGGCTTGAGCACCCGGCCAAGTTCGCCGGCCACGGCCCTGCGCGCTTCCGGCGGCAGTTCGTGGAAGAGATAGACGACGCTCGCCGCATCAAGGCTTTCATCGGCAAGCGGCAATGCCTCGGCGAGCGCTGCGGCGAACCTCCGGTCCCGCGCCCGGCGCACACGCCTTGCCCCATGGCGCAGGTAAGGTTCGGACACATCGATACCGATGGCCGGCAGACGCGGAAAGGCGCGCGTCACCTCGCGCAGCATGTTGCCCGTGCCGCAGGCGATGTCGGCGAATTGCAGCGTGCGCTGGTCCCTGGTGCGCACCAGCCGGGCGAGCGGTACCAGTCCCTGCCGTCGCATGGCCGCGGCCGATCCGTTGAACAGCACCTCCACCTGGAAATCGTAGAGATCGGCGGACGCCTCCGACATCCAGCCGTCCGCCTGGAAATGGAAATCCTGCATGTAATAGGGCTCGTTCGCGGCTGCCCCTTCGCCGTCCTCGGCGCGTCGTCGCCGGTGTGCGGCATCGGGCACGTCGGCGTAGAACTTCCGGGCCCGGCGCAGAAGTCCGACAAGGCCATCCGGCTCGCCCGCCGGCATGGGGTAGTGCCCGGCCTCCACATTGGCGAGGTCGCTTGCCTGCAGCCGGGCGATGTCGGCGAGGATGCGCCGTTCGCTCGGCACCGGGCCTTGCGGCGGCGCGATGCGGTACTCGGGGTAATCCGCGCCGATCCGTCCGTCGATGCGGCGCGTGGCGTAGCGGTGGGCGCCGTACCAGGCGAGCCGGCCTATGCTTCGGGTCGCAAAACGCGCGCGGCGCGCCCAGCCGGAAAGCGATTGCGGTCGTTCAAGTGTCCCGGCCATGGCTCCCTCCTCCTTGAGTTGGGCCATGCGACGCGCGCTAGCCCCGTTTCAGATGGGCGACCACCTCTATGTGGGGCGAGAACAGGAACTGGTCCACCGGCTGGACGGAGCAAAGCCGGTAGCCGCCATCGATGAGGATGCGCAGATCGCGCGCCAGCGTCGCCGGATTGCAGGAGACGGCCACGATATGCGCGACCGCGCTCGCCGCGAGCTGGGCGACCTGTTCCTTGGCACCCGCACGCGGCGGATCGAAGACCACCGCATCGAAGCTCTCAAGCTCCCCCGGCCGCAGCGGACTGCGGAAGAGGTCGCGGACTTCCTGCGTGATTGTCTTCAGGCCCGGTGCCTGCCGCCAGGCGCGATCGAGCGCGCCAATCGCGGCCTTGTCGCCTTCGACCGCATGGACCAGCGCGTCGCGTGCGATCCTGAGCGCGAAGGTGCCGGATCCGGCGAAAAGGTCGGCAACCCGCTTTGTGCCGGTAATTGCCTTCAGCACGGCGTCCGCCATCGCGGCCTCTGCCTCCGCGCTTGCCTGCACGAAACCGCCGGGGGGCGGCACCATGGCCGCGCCGCCGAAATTGAGCGCCGGCGGGCGGATTTCGATGACCACTTCGCCATCGACGGAAAGCCTCGCGAAGTCCGCTTCGGCGGCCAGCCGGCCGAGGCCGGGAAAATCGCGCGCGGCCTTGCCGTTGGCGCCTTCGGCGGCCACGTCGAGGCCGGACGTGGTGTCAAGCACGGTGAGCCGCAACTCGCCCTTGCGCGGTGCCAGCCGATCGGCCAGGCGCGTGAGATCGGGAAGAGCGGACACGATGCGCGGCGTGGCGACGGCGCATTCCGTAATCGCCACGAGCCGGTTGGCCATGCGCTCGTGATAGCCGACGAGCACACGCCCGCCAGCCCTGACCGCGGTCAGAACGGCCCGCCGCCGCGTGCCCGGCGATGCGGGAACGATGGGCGAAATCTCCGCCTCCAGCCCGCGCGAGGCGAGCGCCGCCGCGACCTGCTCCTCTTTCCATGCCCGGTAGGCCCCGCCTTCCAGGTGCTGCAGGGCACAACCGCCGCAGGTGCCGAAATGCCGGCACATCGGCTCGATGCGCGAGGGCGAGGGGGTCACAATCGAAACCAGCCGCGCCCGTTCGCCGTTGCGCTCGATCTCGACCTGCTCACCGGGAAGGGTGAACGGGATGAAGACCGGCTTGCTGTTCATGGAGGCGACCCCGTCGCCGCGGTGGGCGAGGTGGTCGATGGTAACGGTATCTGTCATGCGGGCGTCCTGCTGGCGTTGTGCCGGGCTTACAGGATTGCGGCCTGCAAGGCCATGGAAATGGGAGATCGGGAGCGGGGCGCGAACCGGTGTTTTACCGCAGGGCTGCGAAGAACGTCGCCATTTCGCACGAGACGCGTAGCCTTCCCAAAATAATATGGCGACTATTTCTCCTTCACCGCCCCCAGCAGGTATTCTCCGTTCCCGTCGCCGCCCTTGATCGGCGAGGGGACCATGCCGAGGACACGCCAGCCGGGCTGTATGGCGAGCCAGTGGCGAATGTCATCGGCCACCGTTTCGGCCACCTCCGGATCGACCAGCCCGCCCTTGCCGATCCGTTCCTTGCCGGCCTCGAACTGCGGCTTGACCAGAAACAGCGCCCGCGCGCCGGGCGCGGCGAGGCCCAATGCCGGAGGCAGGGCCAGCTTCAGCGAGATGAAACTCACGTCGGACACCACGATTTCGGGCGCGCCGGTGAGGTGGTCCAAGCCCAGCGCCCGCGCATTGACGCCTTCCAGCGAATGAACGCGCGGATCGGCCGCCAGCGATGGATGCAACTGGTCGTGACCGACATCGATCGCATCGACGCTCGCCGCCCCTCGCGCAAGCAGCACCTGCGTGAAGCCGCCGGTCGAAGCGCCGATATCGAGGCACCGGCATCCATCGACATCGATTGCGAAGGCATCCAGCCCGGCGATCAACTTGAGCGCCGCGCGCGAGACGTAGCCGGCGGCTGGATCATCGATGGCGATTTCCGCATCGCCCGCAACCGTCTGGCCGGGCTTGGAGGCCGCCTGCCCGTTGATCAGCACGTGCCCGCGCAGGATGGCGTCGCGCGCCCGCGCGCGGCTCTCCGCCAGGCCGCGTTCGACCAGCAACTGGTCCAGCCGCAGCTTCGCCGTCGTTTTCGTCATGTGCCGTTGTGTCTTTGAAAAGCGAGCCGTCAGCCGAAGCAGCCGGCAATTCCGTTGAGGAGGGACTGGACGAAGATCAGCTCGCCGTAGCGTGCCCACAGCGCGATCGTTGCCGCGAACACGATAGCTCCCAGCGTTCCGATCACGGCCCATGTGACGGGTGTGGCGGTCATTTCGTTCAGATCCTTCCTTCGAAGGCGCCAATTATAGCGCAAACGGCGGGGGGCGTCAGCCACCCGCCGCAATCTGGGCCAGGCGGGTCAGCTTTCCGCTTTTGTAATCAGCCGCTTCAGCTTCTGCATGGCGACGTCCGTATCCTCGCCATAGGCGATCGTTCCGACGAAGTGGCCGTTCGCGTTGAACAGGTAGAGCCCGGCAGAGTGGTCCATCGCGTACCCGCCATCATCAAGCGGCACCTTGCGGGCGTAGACGCGGTAGGCCTTGATCATCTTGTCGACCTGCTCGCGCGTGCCCGTCAGCGGCATGATGTGGTCGTCGAAGGCCGCGACGTAGGAGGCCATCACGTCGGGCGTGTCGCGTTCTGGATCGACGGTCACGAACACATAATGGAGCTTGTCCGCATCCGGTCCCAGCTGCTCGATCCAGCCCTGAAGTTCGGCGAGTGTCGTCGGGCACACGTCGGGGCAGAAGGTGTAGCCGAAGAACATCACCGTCGGCTTGTCCTTCAGATCGGCCTCGGTGACGGTCTCGCCCTTGCCGTTTTCCAGGGTGAACGGCCCGCCAATGGTGGCGACGGGGGCGATCAGGCTCTTGCCGTCACCCTTGCCGAGGTAGCTCCAGGCCGCAATTCCGCCGACGACGAGAACGAGGGCGGCTACCGCCGCCCACGCCCCGTAGCGAATGATCTTTCCTGCGCTCATGATCTCACTGTTTCATGTCGTGGTTGCCATGGTCCATTTTCATCGGCTTGCCGTCCTTGGCCATGTCTTTCGCCGGCATGTCTTTCGCCGGCATGTCTTTCGCCGGCATGTCTTTCGCCGGCATGTCGTGGCCCATGCTCATGGCGTTGGCCGGATCCTTCGCGCCCGGCTTCTCGACCGTCAGCTCGACCTCGACGCTGCCTGCCTTCTCGAAGGTCAACGTGACCGGGATCATCTCGCCTTCCTTGAAGGGGGCGGGAAGGCCCATGAACATGACATGGTAGCTGCCCGGCTTCAGTTCCAGCACGCCGCCGGCCGGAACCTCGAGCCCGCCCTTGACCTGACGCATCACCATGATGCCGTCCTTGACGGACATTTCGTGGATTTCGGTGCGTTTTGCCCGCGGCGAGGAGGCGCCGACGAGCCGGTCCGCTTCCTTGCCCTCGTTGGTGATCTTGAGGAAACCGCCGCCGGCCGCGGCCTTGCCGGGAGTCGCCCGCGTCCACGGCAGGTCGATCTTCAGATCGCCCACGGTGACCGATTTCGGATGGGCCTGGGCGGAAAACGCCATCGAGACGGCCAGAGACGCGGAAAGGGCGGCGGCTGCCGCAAGCGAAAACAGGGTCTTCATGGATAACTCCTCGGCATGGCGGCTTAACCGTCTGACCATGCGCATGAACGGTGCGAGGCTGGGCCTCGCCTGGAAAACGTGAATGCGGGGTTCAGCCGTTCAGGGGAGGAGCGCGGATGCGGGTGTGGTCGCCAGTTCTTTGCGCGGCATGCCGGGCGCCGAGGGGCACGGCCAGCACATGCGAATGTGCCGGTTGTGGCAAGGGCAGGGCAACGGCTCCGGCCGGTGGGGTGCAGGCAACGGCGCAGCCTGTATGGTGACAGGCCGCACAGGGGCACTGGAACGCGGCCCAAGGCACGCCCTTGACCGGCTGCGCGCCGCCGGTGGTTCCCGAGCAGATGATGAGAACGGAACTGGTCGCCAGCGCGTCGGACGGTGCGAGCGCAAGCCCGATCAGGCCGATGAACACACGCGCCAGCATGCCGGCGGCTGCCAGCATCGACAGCGCCTTGCGTTCTGTTCTGAGCAGGTGAAGAAAGCCCGTCCGGTTTCTCATCGCGGGTGGACTATGCTTCATAAGCGTGCAGCCGTCGAGAGCGCATCTCCCAACGGCAACATTTGTCCTCAGCGGGCCTTGTCGTCCATCCCCGCATCCCCCAGCGCATTCGCGTCTTCGTCCGCCTCGCTCTGCGTGATATCGATGTCGTCCGGCAGATCGCCCTCCCAGGCAGTCTCCCAAGCCTCCGCGACCGCCTCCGCATCCGGCGTCACGTGCGGCACGGGCGAGAATTCGGGCACCACCACGTGCGGGCTGCTCTCATCGAGCAGTTCCGGCGTCAGCACGCCGCCAACCTGTGCGGTACCGGCCAGATCGAATTCGGTGTGCAGGCGCGCGGAGGGACGTTCGCGCACCTGCATACGGAAGATGATGTAAGCCGCGAGCACGAACATCACGACCGAGATCATCGCGTAGAGCCCGCTCGGCCCCATCTGCGTCATCAGCAGGGAGGCGGCGAACGGCCCGATGGTCGACCCGATGCCGTTGGCGAGCAGCAGGCCGGATGAGGTTTCCACGAAGCCATCCGATTCGACGTGGTCGAAGGCGTGGGCGGCGGCGATCGAATAGGCGGGCTGCGAGGCGAATCCGAGAAGACCGGCGGTCGCGATGGCCAGCGGTGCGGACGTCGGTTCGAAGCCGGCGATGAGCCCCGCGATCGTGCCCGATGCGAGTGCCAGTCCGATCAGCACATAGCGGCGGTCCATGCGGTCCGACAGTCGGCCGATTGGCCATTGCGCCAGCGCACCGCCGAAGATGATGGCGGAAGCGAAATAGGCGACGTCCGCCTTGTCGAAGCCGATCTGGCGGGCATAGAGCGGCGCGAGCGTCCAGTTCGTGCCATTGGCCAGCCCGATGAACAGGCTCCCGACGATCGCCGCCGGCGAGACACGGTACAGCGCCATCGGACGAAAGCGGACGAAGGTGATGGGGGCGGGCTGTTGCGAGCGCGTCAGCGAGATCGGCACAACGGCGAGCGACACGGCGACGGAAGCCAGCACGAAGGCTGTGAAGCCTTCCGGATTGATCACCGTCAGCAACAGCTGTCCGCCGGTGATCGCGGCCAGGTTGACGATGATGTAGGTCGACATCAGCGCGCCACGGTTCTCGTTCGTCGCCCGTTCGTTCAGCCAGCTTTCCACGATCAGGTAGAAGCCGGCCAGCGTGAAGCCGTAGGAGCCGCGGATCAGGGCCCAGGCGATCGGCTCGTTGAGCACGGGATACAGGATCGCACTGGCCGAGCCGAGCGAGACGAGGGCTGCGAAGGCGCGGATGTGGCCGGCGCGCAGCACCGCATAGGGCGCCAGCACGCAGCCGAGCACGAACCCTCCGAAATAGGCCGACGACATGCCGCCGATGGCGATCGCCGAGAAGCCTTCGAGGTCCGCGCGCACGGGCAGCAATGTCGCCTGCAGACCGTGGCCGAGCAGCATGAGCGCGACCGAGAGCAGGAGGGCGGCTATCGGATTGAGTGTTTTGGCCATGGGGCTCAGCCTGCGGGAGGAGGCAGGGCGCGCGTTCGCAAAGGCTCAGCAAGCCGGGCGCGCTGGCCGCCTTGAAAAGCGGCGTCTGATACGGGGGAAAAGGGTGTCATTCCGGACCGCTCGGTCACCCGCAATCGCTGGACGCGGGGTGTTTGGTGACATTGGAGCCGACGAGGCGCGACATATCCGGCCGCCGGATTGACTGCGTCTTAAGGGCAGGACCGCGACTTGCCGATCCATTCTCCCGCTTGGTTCCTGAACGCGGCGGAATTACGGCGAGCCGGACGATCCCCGTTATCGCTCCCGAGGCGCGGACATAGCCTAGCAAAGCGATGGTGAAAATGGATTTAATGCCGTTTTACGCGAGCCGGCCGACTTCCGCTGTATCGCGCCCCAGCGCCTCGAAGACGCGGGTGACGATTCCGGTGGCATCGAGGCCGGCGCCCGCATACATCGCATCAGGCTTGTTGTGGTCGACGAAACTGTCCGGCATCATCATGGTGCGAAGTTTCACGTGGCCGTCGAGCAGTCCCTCGTCGATGAGGAACTGGGCGACATGGGCGGCGAAGCCGCCGATCGAACCTTCCTCCACCGTGATCAGCACCTCGTGCTGCGTGGCGAGCCGGCGCACGAGATCTGTGTCGAGCGGCTTGACGAAGCGCGCATCGGCGACCGTCGTCGACAGGCCGCCTGCCTCCAGCATCTCCGCAGCCTCGATGCAGGCGGCAAGACGGGTGCCGAGCGAGAGAAGGGCGACCTTGGTGCCCTCGCGCACGACCCGGCCACGACCGATCTCCAGCGGTATGCCGCGTTCCGGCATCTCCACACCGACGCCTTCACCGCGCGGATAGCGGAAGGCGATAGGGCCCTCGTCGAAGGCCGCCGCCGTGGCCACCATGTGCTTCAGCTCCGCCTCGTCGGCCGCGGCCATCACGGTAAAGCCGGGCAGCGCGGAGAGGTAGCCGATATCGAACGAGCCGGCATGGGTCGGCCCGTCGGCGCCGACGAAGCCGGCACGATCGATCGCGAAGCGCACCGGCAGGTGCTGGATTGCGACGTCGTGCACGACCTGATCGTAGGCGCGCTGCAGGAAGGTCGAGTAGATCGCCGTGAACGGCTTGAAGCCTTCCGTCGCAAGTCCGGCCGCGAAGGTCACGGCGTGCTGCTCGGCGATGCCGACGTCGAAAGTGCGCTCGGGGAATTCCTTGCCGAAGATATCAACGCCCGTGCCCGATGGCATGGCGGCGGTGACTGCCACGATCCGGTCGTCCTCGCGCGCCTCCTGTGCAAGGCTTTCGCCGAAGACGCGCGTGTAGCTCGGCGCATTCGGCGTCGGCTTGGCCTGCTTGCCGGTGACCACGTCGAATCTGGCAACGCCGTGATACTTGTCGGAGGAATTCTCCGCCGGCTCGTAGCCCTTGCCCTTCTGTGTGACGACATGGACCAGCACAGGCCCTTCCCGCGTGTCGCGCACGTTCTTCAGGACCGGCAGCAGGTGGTCGAGATTGTGGCCGTCGATCGGGCCGACATAGTAGAAGCCGAGTTCCTCGAACAGCGTGCCGCCGGTGAAGAAGCCGCGCGCGTATTCCTCCGCCCGCGCCGCACCCTTCTGCAGCGGGTCGGGCAGCGCCTTGGCGACGCTCTTGGCGATCTCGCGCAGCGAGTGATAGGTGCGCCCGGAAACAAGCTTGGCGAGATAGCCAGACATGGCGCCGACGGGCGGGGCGATCGACATGTCGTTGTCGTTCAGCACCACCACCAGGCGCGACTTCAGCGCCCCCGCATTGTTCATCGCCTCGTAGGCCATGCCGGCCGACATCGCCCCGTCGCCGATCACCGCCACCACGTTGTTGTCGCGATGGTCGAGATCGCGCGCGACCGCCATGCCGAGCCCGGCGGAGATGGAGGTGGAGGAATGCGCCGTGCCGAACGGATCGTAGGGGGATTCGGTTCTTTTGGTGAAACCGGAGAGCCCGCCCGGCTGGCGAAGCGTGCGGATTCGGTCGCGCCGGCCGGTCAAAATCTTGTGAGGATAGGCCTGGTGGCCGACATCCCAGATCAGACGGTCGTCGGGCGTGTTGAACACGTAATGCAGGGCCACGGTCAGTTCGACGACGCCCAGTCCGGCGCCGAGATGGCCGCCGGTTTGCGAGACGGCATCGATCATTTCAGCCCGCAGTTCGTCCGCGAGCTGGCGAAGGTCGTGAGGCTCAAGGCCCCGTAGATCTTCGGGTTTGCTGATCGTGTCGAGAAGAGGTGTGGCGAGCTGCGTCATCGCACGAATATGTGCCTGCTGGGTTCGAGGGAAAGGGCACGCTTACACCACGTCGCCGACGCGCGCAATTGAAGCGAAGCAGGGGGCAGCGTTCCGCAGATGCGTAATCCGCCGTTTCCCAGGGATTCCGTAGCGACGATCTCCCCAAAACCTAAAAATGCTAACTCATATTGATTAGGGTGATGATTTTTACCGAGAAACAGAATATAAAACTCGCGTGGTCGATGGGGCCACGTGCACAGTGAACGACTTGGGCCGCGGTTCGCCGCGGCCCTTTTTTCTGTGCGTGGGGAGTATACGTACCCCGTCCTGGCCAGCTCTGCTGTCTCCGGTGGCCCGACTATTCCAATTCTAATAATTGTGATGTTACGTAACTCGGGTCGCTCGTGTTTCGCAATACCGTTACGGCGCAAGGAGACCTTCGGTCGGGTGCGCCGTGCGAAATCGATCGTTCCGTTCCGTTACGAAGTGTGTCCCTGCGGCAGATGCGATACTACCTGCGCCTGGCGTGGATTATTCCACGTCGAGGGGTTCCGTGCCGCTGGCGGTGGCGTCGTTGCCGCGACGAATCTTTTCCACCTTGGCTTCTGCCGCCTGAAGCAATTTGTCGCAGTGGGCACGAAGTTTGTCGCCGCGCTCGTACTGGGAGATGCTTTCCTGCAGCGGCACGTCGCCGCGCTCCAGCCTCTGCACGATCGTTTCCAGTTCGCGCAGGGCTTCCTCGAAGCTCATCTCGACGACGGGTTTGGGTTGGGGTTCGGTCATGGCCTCGGCGCGTCCGTTCGGTTCCGGGATTCGGTTGGCGGCAGGGTCGGGTGCTCGCCCGCCCGCGTCAAGCCTCAACGCGTGCGCACTTCACATACGCAAGGTAAGGAGAGTTGCGAAATCGGGAGAGGAACGGAAGCCGGGCGTTCAGCCGCGTGTTTTCAGCCGCGTGTTTTCAGGTGGTCGGCGTTCATGCGTCCATCAGCGTCATCACATGGGCGGCGACGGAACGGGCCAGCCCCTCCAGGTCGTATCCGCCTTCCAGCATGGAGACGACGCGACCGCCGCAGCTCTGATCGGCGATGTCCATCAGCTTGGCGGTGATCCAGGCGAAGTCGTCCTCCAGCAGGTTGATGTTCGCCAGCGGATCGCGCTTGTGAGCGTCGAAGCCGGCGGAGATGAGGACGAGATCCGGCCTGAAGTCCGTCAGCCGGGGCAGCAGCATCACCTCCACCGCTTCCTGAAACTGCGCGCTGCCGTCACCTGCCATCAGCGGTGCGTTGACGATATTGCCGGCGCCCGTCTCGTTGGCCGCGCCGGTTCCGGGAAACAGCGGCATCTGGTGGGTGGAGCAGTACATGACGCTCGGATCGTCCCAGAAGATATCCTGGGTGCCGTTGCCGTGGTGGACGTCGAAATCGATGATCGCGACACGCTCTGCCCCGTGCCGCTTCTGCGCGTGGCGGGCGGCGATGGCGATGTTGTTGAACAGGCAGAAGCCCATGGCCCGTTCGTGCTCGGCATGGTGGCCGGGCGGACGGATCGCGCAGAAGGCGTTCTTGACCTTGCCTTCCATCACCTCGTCGACCGCCTGACACCCCGCACCCACGGCGCGCAGCGCCGCCTCCCAGCTTCCCGCCGAGACGGTGGTATCCGCATCGAGGCGCGCAAGACCTTCCATCGGCATGTTCTTGCGGATCATCTCCACATGCCTGGCCGGATGAGCCAGCTCGACGGCTTCGATCTCGCCCATGGGGGCGACGTCGCGTTCCAGGGTCTGGAACCGTTCGTGCTCAAGGATCCTGTCGACCACGCGCATCCGGTCCGGTCTTTCCGGATGCCCAAGCGGTGTGTGGTGTTCGAGAAAACAAGGATGATGCAGCAACAGCGTCGCCAAGTCGGACCCCGATGAATGTTTGTCAATCCGCCGATCAGACGCGCCCGGGCATTTCCTGTCAATCCGCCTTATCGGGAAAGCCCGGCATTTGGAGCCCTGACGTCAGTATCGCGTCAAGGAGATGGCGGAGAGGCGCGCAAATGACGTGGGAGAAAAAAAAGAAAGCGACAGTTATGAGAATAACTGTCGCCGGAAAGGTGCGGGCAAATGGGAGGAGTCTTGCCCGGGGTTGGGAGGTCCGCTGCATCACCAGGGGTTCCGAGAAGCTTTATGCCAGAAGTGGCCGAGGGCGGCAAGAATAAAATAGGAATAGTCGAAATAGAAAATACTTATAGAGACGAATCTTAGTGGAATTTACTTATAAATCTAAACAGGTCGTTTATATGTGGTGTGTTCGAAACGAAGAAGATTGTATTACGCTGTCAGTCCTCGCGCGCGCCGGGGCCCGTCCGGTCGGCGGCGGCGCGACCCAAACGGTCGTTGATCGCCTCGCCGAGCCCGGTTTTCGGTATGGGAGCCACGGCTATGGAGGCCACGCCCGTGGCATCGAGGGCTCGAAGATCTGAGAAAAGACGAGCGGCAGCTTCCTCTACGTCGCCTTTCTCGCTGAGGGTTCGAGCGATGCTGGCCTTGCGGGCAATCGCATCGGGCACCGGTCCAAACCCGAGATAGGCCTCGCCGGGGGCGATGTCGTCGGCCTCCAGCCGCACCCTTGCGCGGGGCGCGTAGTGGGATTTCAGCATGCCCGGCCCGGCCGGGGTGTCCGCGCTTGCGGCGGCGGGGGCTGCGAGAGGGCGGCCGAGAACGCGCTCCAGATCCTCGCGCGCGATGCCGCCGGGGCGCAACAGCCGGGCTTCTCCCTCCAGTAGAGCGACGATGGTTGATTCCACGCCCACCCGCGTCAGGCCCGCATCGAGAATGACCGGAACGCGTTCGCCGAGATCCTCGTTCACCGCTTGCGCCGTGGTCGGACTGATTCGCCCCGAACGGTTGGCGCTGGGCGCTGCGAGCGGGCGTCCGCTTTCGCGCGCCAGCGCCTGCATGATCGGGGCATCGGGAACCCGCAGGGCGATCGTGTCGAGCCCCGCCGTCGCAAGATCGCAAACCGGCGCTCCCGGCCGGCGCGGCACGACGAGGGTCATCGGGCCGGGCCAGAAGGCATCGGCCAGCGCCTGCGCGCGCGCGTCGAAGACGCCGATCCGCAGTGCTGCTTCCATGTCGGGGAGATGGCTGATGAGCGGATTGAACCGCGGTCGGCCCTTGGCGGCATAGATGCGCGCGCAGGCCTCGGCGTTCGTCGCGTCCGCGGCAAGGCCATAGACCGTTTCCGTCGGCACGGCGACGAGGTCGCCGGCAAGGATCGCATCCACCGCACGGCGGAAGCCCTCATGGACCATGAAGTCGTCGCTTGTCGGATCGATCCGCCAGATAGTCATCGGTGTTTCCCTAGCGGCATCGTTGACGGCATGGTCAGGCGCGCTACTGTCGCCCCGGAAGGCGATTGCGGAGGAGGCAGAGTCGTCTTCAATCAGGAGGCGCATGCGTTTTGCGCAACCAGCTGCCCCACGTCAAGGTCAAGGGTGAGGATGACTTTCATGTATAGCGCTCCCGTATCCGAAATCGGATTCATGCTGCGGCATGTCGCGGAATTCGACCGCATCGCCGATGCGTTCGGCGGCGACGAATTGAGCGAGGACCTTGTTGAGGCGATCCTCGGCGAGGCGGGACGTTTCGCGGCGGAGGAGATCGCGCCGCTCAACAAGATCGCCGACCGTTTTGGCACCCCTTGGGACAACGGCGAGGTGACGACACCGCCGGGCTGGCGCGAGGCATATAGTGGCTGGGCGGAAGGCGGCTGGAACGGCCTGACCGCGCCGGCGGCCTATGGCGGCCAGGATCTGCCCACGATGCTGCAGGTCGCGACCTACGAGATGTGGAATTCCGCCTCCATGTCCTTCGCCATCGGCCCGACACTGACCGCCGGCGCCATCGAGGCATTGATCGCCCACGCCAGCGACGACCTGAAAAAGACCTATCTTGCCAAGCTCGTCTCCGGCGAATGGATGGCGACGATGAACCTGACGGAGCCGCAGGCCGGCTCCGATCTCGGTGCCCTGCGCTCGCGCGCCGACCGCAACGAAGACGGCACCTACTCCGTTTTCGGCCAGAAGATCTTCATCACCTACGGCGAACACGACCTGACCGACAACATCGTCCATCTGGTGCTTGCCCGCCTGCCCGATGCGCCGGCTGGAACGCGCGGCATCTCGCTTTTCCTGGTGCCGAAATTCCTCGTCAACGAGGATGGCACCCTGGGCGAGCGCAACGACGTCCATTGCGCCAGCGTCGAACACAAGCTCGGCATCCACGGCTCGCCCACCTGCACCATGGTCTATGGCGACAAGGGCGGCGCGAAGGGCTGGCTCGTCGGCGAGGAGCACAAGGGGCTCGCCTGCATGTTCACGATGATGAACAACGCCCGGCTTGCCGTCGGCGTGCAGGGGCTTGGCGTCGCGGAAGCCGCCCTCCAGCATGCGCTCGCCTATGCCAATGAACGCCGTCAGGGCAAGGCGCCGGGCTGGTCGGGCGAGGGCATGAGCCCGATCTCCGCCCATCCCGATATCCGCCGCAACCTGATGACCATGCGCGCGCTCACAAGTGTTGCCCGGGCGCTGTGTTACCGCTGCGCGGCGGCCATCGACATGGCCCACAAGTCCGAGGGCGCGGAGAAAAAGAGCTGGGCGGAGCGCGCCGCACTCCTCACCCCGCTCGCCAAGGCCGTGCCCACCGATATCGGTGTCGAGGTCGCCTCGCTCGGCGTCCAGATCCACGGCGGCATGGGCTATATTGAGGAGACGGGCGCGGCCCAGTTCCTGCGCGATGCGCGCATCGCCCCGATCTACGAGGGCACCAACGGCATCCAGGCGATCGACCTCGTCACCCGCAAGCTGCCGCTCTCGGGCAGCGGCGAGGTGCGTGGTTTCATCGAGGAGATGCGTGCCATCGTCAACGAGGCGGCGACGCAGAACCATGACGGCTTTGCCGAAATGGCCGGCAAGGTCGGTACCGCGCTCGATGACCTCGCCGCCGCGACCGACTGGATGCTGGAGGCTCAGAAGGACGGCCGCATGGAAGAGGCGCTTGCCGGCGCCACGCCCTTTCTCCGGCTGTTCGGTCTTGCCGCCGGTGGCGCGCTGCTGGTGCAAGGTGCGCTGGCGACCGCCCGCATCGGCGTGGAAGCCCCGGCCGATGCGCTTCGCATCCATGTCGCGCGCTATTTCGCCGGCAATCTGATCGGCGAAACCGCATCCCTGCGTTTCACGGTGACGGATGGTTCCGCCAGCCTGCTGACGGCCGATGCCGCGTTGATGGCTGGCTGATCCGATACCGGGCCGAACCTTGAATACGACGAGAACGAGGGAGCAGGGGGGATCATGATCCGCACTGAGACGAATAACGGTATCCGGACGATCCGCATGGATCGTCCGGAAAAGAAGAACGCGCTGACCGGGACCATGTACGAGGCGATGGCCGAGGCCCTCGAAGACGCGGATATGGCGGAGGATGTTCGCGTCTCGCTGATCCTGGGGGGACCCGGCGCCTTCACCGCCGGCAACGACATCGCAGACTTCATGAAGGTCGCGGAAACCGGGCAGGGGCTGGGAACGGAGGTGATCCGTTTCCTGAAGGCCATCGCGGCATCGCAAAAGCCGGTGCTTGCCGCCGTGGATGGCCTCGCCATCGGTGTCGGCGCCACCATGCTGATGCATTGCGACATGGTCTTCGCTTCGCCGCGCGCGACGATCCGCACCCCTTTCCTTGATCTGGGGCTGGTGCCGGAAGCTGCTTCCACGTTGCTGGCCCCCGCCATCATGGGGCCGCAGCGGGCCTTCGAACTGTTGTGTCTGGGGGCGCCGCTGGATGCCGAGGCCGCATTCCGGGCCGGGCTCGTCAATCACGTGGTGGAGGAGGGGGCGCTGGAGGAGACGGCGCTGGCCGCCGCGCGCACCATCGCCGCCAAGCCGCCGGCCGCGCTCGCCATCGCGAGGCGGTTCCTGCGTGGCGACCGGGAGGCGATCATCGCCCGCATCGATGAGGAATCCGCCGCCTTTCGCGCCCGTCTGCAATCGGACGAGGCGCGTGCCGCATTCGCCGCCTTCATGGCGCGCAGCAAGGGTTGAACTGGGAGAGAAACATGAGCCTGGCCGGAAAGACGCTTTTCATCACCGGTGCCTCGCGTGGCATCGGTCTCACGATCGCGCTCAAGGCAGCCCGCGAGGGAGCCAACGTCACAATCGCGGCCAAGACCGCGGAACCCCATCCCAAGCTGGAGGGGACGATCTACACCGCGGCGGACGAGATCGAAGCGGCCGGCGGCAAGGCGCTGCCGCTCGTCGTCGACGTGCGTGACGAGGAAAGCGTGAAGGAGGCCATCGCGGCGACCGTGGAGACGTTCGGCGGGCTGGATATCGTGGTCAACAACGCCAGCGCGATCCAGCTGACCAACGTCCAGAAGACGGACATGAAGCGCTTCGATCTGATGCATCAGATCAACACGCGCGGCACGTTGATGACCTCCAAATACGCCATCCCGCATCTGGAAAAGGCGGAGAACCCGCACATCCTGATGCTCTCGCCGCCGCTCGACATGAAGGAGAAGTGGTTCGCCGGCCACACGCCCTATTCGATCGCGAAATACGGCATGAGCCTTGTGGTGCTGGGCCTTGCGGGCGAACTGCGCAGCGCCGGCATCGCGGTCAACGCGCTGTGGCCGCGCACGGTCATCGCCACGGCGGCGGTCAAGAACCTGCTGGGCGGCGATGCCATGATGCACGCCAGCCGCAAGCCCGAAATCCTGGCCGATGCGGCCGCCGCGATCTTCGCAAAGCCGTCGCGCGAGTTCACCGGCAATTTCCTGATCGATGACACCTTTCTCGCGGGCGAGGGCTGGACCGATTTCGATCAGTACCGGATGGACCCCGACGTGGCGCTGGCACCCGACTTCTTCGTGCCCGACGACATCCCGGCGCCGGCTGGCATGGGATAGGCGGCAAGCTGCACTTGCCGCGCAGGTGCGGATGCATGGAAGAACGTACGTGCGTCCGATTCCTTGAGGAGGCGCTTCAGGCCTCCGCAAGGGAGGGTCGGCAAGTGGTGTTGGGTCGCAGTTCGCAAAACTGTCCCCGTCATTGCCGGTCGCAGGCAGGGATGACGAGCGGAGAGTGGTGCGGGCTGCCCGACACCAATCGCCGGCCAGATTGTGAGCAGGCCCGAAGGGACGCCTCTTAGGACGTGCCGCCAAGCACGTGAAGAAGGCTCCGCCGTCACGGAACTCCGGCAGACCTTCCCCGTCTTACTCCATGCCGGAGCGTGGGCTGTAGGGTTTGGTGCTCTGCCACACGCGCATGAGCTTTTCCAGATCGGCATCGCCGCCCTCGGGCAGCGTGAGGCGCAGCGACACCAGAAGATCGCCATGTCCGCCTTCCTTGGTCGGCAGGCCCTTGCCCTTCAACCGCAATGTGCGCCCGCCCGATGAATTGGCGGGGATCGTCATCTCCACCGCGCTGTCGAGCGTCGGCACGCGGACCTTGGCGCCCAGCACCGCTTCGTAGAGCGTCAGCGGAAGGTTCAGTCTCAGATTGCTGCCCTCGGGCGTGAAATGGGGGTGCGGAGAAAACTGCACCGTCACCCAGGCATCGCCTGCCGGCCCGCCGGCGGGGCCGGGGTTGCCCTGGCCCTTCAGGCGGATCTGGTCTCCCGACTGCGTGCCGGCCGGAACGGTGACGGACAGCGTCTTGCCGTTGGGCAATGTCACGCGGGCCTTGCCGCCATGGGCCAGTTCTTCCAGCGTGACGCGGGTGACGATCGTCACGTCCTCGCCCTGTTGGGGCCGTGTGCGCGTGCCGGCACCCGCTCCCATGCCGGCGCCGCCCAATCCGGGGCCGCCGGCTCCTGGGCCTCCACCGGCACCGGCACTGGCACCACGCGCACGTGCGCCGCCGCCGAAACTGCCGAAAATCTCGTTCAGGATGTCATCGAACCCGCCGGCACCCGCCGCCCCTCCGGGCCCCCCGCCGCCCTGGCGGAAGTGCCAGCCGCCGGGCCGTCCGCCGCCTTGCGCGCCCTGAAAGCCTTCAAACCCCTGGAACCGCTGCTTGCCCTCGGCATCGATCTCGCCGCGGTCGAACTGCGCGCGCTTGGCCTTGTCGCCGATGATCTCGTAGGCCTGATTGACCTCCGAGAACCTGTCCTGCGCGCTCTTGTCGTCAGGATGCTGATCGGGATGGTACTTCTTGGCGAGCTTGCGGTAGGCACGCTTGATGTCCGCCTCGCTCGCGGATTTTGTCAGGCCAAGAACTTGGTACGGATCGCGCATGATCAGGTCCGTGGTTGAAGAACGCTCACTCACGAGCGTGGCGATGGTAAGCGGACGTCGCCCCGACGTCCATTCATCGCCGATATGGGGTTTCGTAGGAATAAAATCCAGAGGTAGACAGGCCCGCAGCCGATTTGCCGTGCAACCGCTTGCGTGGAGCTTGAATGCGCCGTTTCGCGGGACTTGCAGCGATCAGGGATCGAGAGCGGGCCGGGCCTCAGGCGCCAGCGTCGGCAGGCTGTAGCACGGTCACGTGCCACTTGTCGAAGCTGTCGGGACATGCGATGCCGGAATAGGCGCGCACGCCGTCAATGGTATTGGCGGTGGTCGAGAACCTTCGGCAGCTGCCCGCGGCCTTCGGGTCGGCATCGACGACCTCGAAGATCGTGCCCTGGTTGCCGGTCTCCGGATTGGCCCAGGCGAGCTGGGTCGGCGTCGGTTCCTGCGTTTCGGGCGCGGTGGCGAGGGTGGAGGCGATGATGCCGCGATCGGTCACCGCGACGTCACGGTCGGTTCGCGGGTCGCTCATGCTGGCGACGGATCCGGTATTGATGGAAGAGGCGTCGCTTTCGCTGCTCTTGCCCATGGGGAACGAGATATGACCGCACCCGGCCAGGCCGAGAAGAGCGACGGATACCAGTGCGACGCGCCACTGGCGCCAGCCAGTGCGATCGGTATAGAACGTCGTGCGGTGAACACTCATGCCGAACCTGAAAGCACCCCGTATGTCTGAGACAGTCAAAGATCCCTTTGAAGAGTTAACAAAGGGTAAGTCCGCGGAGTCTACGGATCCGTTTCGTATTTTTTCAGAATGGTTTGTAGACGCCGAGGCGGCGGAGATCAACGATCCTAACGCTATGTCACTTGCGTCTGTGGATGAAACCGGCCTGCCGAATGTCCGTATGGTCCTGCTGAAGGACGTCGATCCGCGCGGGTTCGTTTTCTACACCAATTACGAAAGCGCGAAAGGCCGCGAACTGCTCGGCCAGGGCAAGGCGGCGCTTTGCTTCCACTGGAAGAGCCTGCGCCGCCAGGTGCGCGTGCGGGGGCCAGTCACTCCGGTTTCCGGCGAGGAAGCGGACACCTATTACGCCTCGCGTGCCCGTGGAAGCCGTATCGGCGCCTGGGCTTCCAAGCAGTCGCGTCCGCTGGAAAGCCGTTTTGCACTGGAAAAGGAAGTGGCGAAATTCACCGCCAAGTTCGGCTTCGGCGAAATCCCGCGCCCGCCGCACTGGTCGGGTTTTCGACTTGAGCCTGTCGAGATCGAATTCTGGCAGGATCGGCCCTTCCGACTGCACGACCGGCTTCGGTTCCGCCGCGAAAACGCCGACACGCCCTGGAGCACGCAGCGGCTCTATCCCTGACTGCGCACGGCCTGCATCGGGCGCTTGACAAGGCCCGGCGCGGGGTGTTGTGGAAAATTTCGGGACGCCGTGCCCCCCGCGTCGAAGCTCCGCGGTCGCGTCGCGGGGTTTCCTTTTCGCCGCTACGTAAGCTCCCGCCGGTGGGGTAGCACATCCATTTCTGCATTGGGCTCATGCATTTATGGCCCAGCGCTAATGTCGCACACCCGATACGCTTCGCATCGTTGACGTTACTTCAGTCATTCGCGAAAGATTACATGTTGTCGCTTAAAGTGACTGGCCATGTAAACGACATGCTGTGATCCTGAAAGTGACGCAATCGTAACGATAAGTGCGGAACCTTGGTCCCGATAGGACCCGATTTTATAGCGATGCGGATGAGAGCGATGAGCAAGGAAGCCAACGACAATCAACAAGACGCCGACCAAAAGCCGGATCTCGACAAGCTGTACAAGCCCGTCGGGATCCAGGCGATTTCGGCCGCAACGGTGTGCTTCAAGGAAATGGAGCAGCGCAAGAAGGCGGCCAAGCGCGGCTACTGAGCGGGCTTCCAGGGCTGGTCGCACCATTGCGTTTGCGACAAGGCTGACGGGATTACGGACGGGTCGGGCAGGGCCTTCGGGGCTTGCCTGATCGGGAATGCCGCACTGGCACGCCTGTTCGGTATTGTTTGTATCCTTACGTCAAAGGCCTTATCTCTGCTGCAAGACGGATAACGCGTACGCCATGTCTGCTGTCGGCGGATCGGTGTGCGTTGGCTCGCATCCTTTCGTGCCGGCCACTTTCGGCGGCATGATTTCGGAGCGTGCGCGAACGCGGTGCGTGATCCGTCCGATGGCCCCGGCAAGGGGCGCAAAGCGGAGCGTTCTGTCCTGCCTCTCATCCATGATCGTACCTTCGAGCCGCGTTATGGCGAGGCCGTCAGGCTTTCCCCGCTGGTCGCACGACTGACGGCGCCGAACGCGAGCCCTTTCACCTTTTACGGTACCAACACCTATCTGATCGGCGAGGGAGACCTCGCCGTCATCGATCCGGGCCCTGCGGACGAGGCCCATGTCCGCGCGATCCTCGCTGCCGCCGAGGGGCGCAGGATTTCCCATATCGTCGTGACACACACCCACCGCGATCATTCCCCGGGCGCCCGGCTGCTGAAAGCGCATGTCGATGCTCCGATCGTCGGCGCCGATGCGCACCGGCCGGCCCGTCCCCTCAATATCGGTGAGATCAATCCGCTCGATGCCGGCGGCGATTGCGAGCACGTTGCCGACCGCGTGCTGAGCCATGGCGAGGCGCTGGAAGGCGACGGCTGGACGCTTGAAGCGGTGGAAACGCCCGGCCATACCGCGAATCATCTGGCCTTCGCGCTGGGCGGGGAAGGCACGCTTTTTTCCGGCGATCACGTCATGGCCTGGTCCACCTCCATCGTCGCGCCCCCCGATGGATCGATGGCCGATTACATGGCCTCGCTCGAAACCTTGATGGCGCGCGCGGAAGCGCGTTACTACCCCGGCCACGGCGGTACGGTGGAAGAGGCGCAAGGCTACGTCGCCGCCCTGAAGGCACATCGACTGGCGCGTGAAGCGGCGGTGCTGGAGCGCATCAAGGCGGGCGATGGCACCATCCCGGCCATGGTCAGGATCATCTATCGCGACGTCGACCCGGTTCTGCACGGTCCGGCCGCGCTGTCGGTCCTCGCCCATGTCGAGGATCTGGTGGCGCGTGGCGCGGTGCTGTGCGAGGGGCCGCCTTCGCTGACGGCGCACTACGAACTGGCGTAAGGGAAGCGTCGCCGCGTCGGCACGGGCCTGTTCGAGAACCGTCCGGCCGGCTCGCCTGTCAGGATTGTTCGCAGACCGTGGCGCGGTCTGGATGCAATCTCTCTTGCTACCCGCTGACGGCGGGATCTCCGGATTGCGGCTTGTCGCCGGGTACGGGAATTTCGGGCTCCGCCGGCTTGTCGAAGTCGTCCGGCAGCACTTCCACCGGCGCGGTGTCGCTCTCCTGCACTTCCGTTATGCCGTAGGCCTCGGTCAGCACCGCGTCCACGGAGGCGAGAAGATCGCGGATGCGCCGGGCGTTGACCCCAAGATCATGCGCGCCGGTGCGCGAGGCGGAGCGGATGTCCAGCCGTGCGCCGATCGGATCGGGCAGAATGCGCACCGTCACGTCATCGACAAAACCCAGCACCAGACTGTGGGTTTCAATCTGGATGGCGGCCGGGTCGTCGTTCATCGCCGGTGCGAGATGGGCGGCGATTGTCCAGCCGCGCTCCTTGATGACCTGCTCGACGGCCCGGTAAAGCTGGGCCGTGCCGACAGGAAAACGCCGCGGTACGATATCGGGATAGGCGGCACGCTGCACTTGCGGTCTCAGGTGCCCGCCCGGTTTCGTGTCGCCCTTGGAAAGAGCGAGCTTGGGCGGAGTTTCAAGATCCGTGGAGACATCCGTCAGCCGCGGATAGTAGATTGCCGCTCCCGCCACCACGATGGCCGGCGACAGGGCGATCAGGCCGAAAAAAAGCCCGCGTATCGCCGCGCCCGTTCCCCTGGCCCCATCGCGCCAGACCGCCGCGAGTGCACCCACGCCCGCCGCGACGGCAACGAGTGCCAGCGCGAAGCCGACGGCCAGGATCGCGAAGAGAGCGGTGGAATCGATATGCCCGCCGCGATGCAAAAGCGCCCCGATGACGACCACGGGGATCGCCACGACGCCGGCGAAACGGCTGAATGTGGCCGCGCGTGAACGGCGGATCGGAAGACGCTTGCGCATGGACCTGTCGGAAATAAGTGGCGGTGCCGGGAAAACGCAACACGCGCCGGCCTTCTGCTGCAAAGCCATAGCACGCCCGGGCGGGCTGGCAAACCGGCCCGGGCGGCTATCCGCATTCGTTCAGATCGTCGGCAGCCGGTAGTCGGCGAAGGTCTCGCGCAAGGTCGTCTTCTTGATCTTGCCCGTCGCCGTGTGCGGGATCTCGTCGACGATGACCACATCGTCCGGCATCCACCACTTGGCGATCTTGCCCTCCATGTAGGCGATGATATCTTCGCGCGTGGGATGCGTGCCCTCCTTGGCGACGATGACAAGTAGCGGTCGTTCATCCCATTTCGGGTGGGCGATGCCGATGGCTGCCGCTTCCGTCACGTCGGGGTGGCCGACGGCGATGTTCTCCAGGTCGATGGTGGAAATCCACTCGCCGCCGGACTTGATCACGTCCTTGGCGCGGTCGGTGATCTGCATGTAGCCGCAGGGGTCGATATGGGCGACGTCGCCAGTATCGAAAAAGCCGTCCTCGTCCAGCACCGCGCCGCCCTCGCCCTTGAAGTAGGCGCCGGTGACGGCAGGTCCGCGCACCTTCAGACGGCCAAAGGTCTTGCCGTCCCACGGCAGGTCGGCTCCCGCGTCATCCGTCACCTTCATCTCGATGGTAAACGGCGGATGGCCCTGCTTTTCCTGAATATCGAGCCGCGCGTCTCCCTCAAGCGAGGCGTATTCCGGCTTCAGCGTGCACACCGAGCCGAGCGGGCTCATCTCCGTCATGCCCCAGGCGTGGATGACGCGCACGTCGTAGATGTCCTCGAACTTCTTCGTCATCGCGCGCGGACAGGCGGAACCGCCGATGACCACACGCTCCAGATAGGGCAGGGTCTTGCCCGTCCTCTCCAGATATTCCAGCAGCATCAGCCAAACGGTCGGCACGGCGGCGGTGAAAGTGACCTTCTCCGTGTCCAGAAGTTCCCATATCGCTTCGCCGTCCATGCGGCCGCCGGGCATCACCATTGCCGCGCCCACCATCGGAGCGGAAAAGGCGAGCGACCAGCCGTTGGCATGGAAGAGCGGGACGACGGGCATCACCCTGTCGCGGCTGGACAGGCCCAGCATGTCCACCTGCATCGCCATCATCGCGTGCAGGACGTTGGAACGGTGGGAATAGACCACGCCCTTGGGATTGCCTGTCGTGCCCGACGTGTAGCAGATGCCGGCGGCCGTGTTCTCGTCGAACTGTTTCCAGACGAAATCGCCGTCGGCTTGCCCGAGCCACTCCTCGTAGGCCACCACGTCCAGCGTCGTTTCGGGCATGTGGGCGGCATCGGTCAAAACGATGATCTTCTCGATCGTCGTCAATTGATCGCGGATCTTTTCGATGATCGGCAGGAAGGTGAGATCGACGAACAGGAACCGGTCTTCCGCGTGATTGATGATCCAGGCGATCTGCTCGGGAAACAGCCGGGGATTGACCGTATGGTAGATGGCGCCGATGCCGAGAAGGCCGTACCAGACTTCCATATGCCGTGCAGTGTTCCAGGCGAGCGTCGCGCAACGGTCGCCGAGTTTGATGCCGTCGCGCTCCAGCCGCTGGGCGACCTTGAGGGCGCGGTGGCGCAGTTCGCCATAGGTCACGCGCTCGATCGGTCCTTCAATCGAGCGTGAAATGACCCCGCGATTGCCGTGATAGATCGCGGCGTGGTCGAGAATTTTTGTGCAAAGAAGTGGCCAGTCCTGCATCAGACCGAGCATGGCGTTCCTCCCAGTAGAGCCATTCGCGGGGTGCGTCAGAGCGAGATATCTGGCGCAATTTGTCATGTTTTCCAGGGATTAAAGACAAGCTGAACGATAGTGTAAAGCCTCCGCTTGACGCTACAGCCAGCGCTTCCATCGAAAGAAGCCCCAGGTGCCGAAAGCAGATGCAACCATGGCGAGAACCGCGAGCGGGTAGCCCCATGTCCAGTGCAGCTCCGGCATCAGGTCGAAATTCATGCCGTAGAGCGAGGCGATGAGCGTTGGCGGCAGGAACACGACCGCCAGAACCGAGAAGATCTTGATCGTCTGGTTCTGCTGCAGGTTGACGAGGCCGAGTGTCGCTTCCAGCAGGAAGCCGACCTTGTTGTCGAGCGAGGCGGCGAATTCGTAGAGTGATCGTGTGTCCCGGGTGAGCGATTTCACCTGCGCCTTGTCGGCCGCCGAAAGGGCGACCTTCTTTTCCCGCGTGCTGAGGAACTGAAAGAGCCGGGACAGGCTGACCAGACTTTCGTGGATCTTGGAAAGCCGGGTTCCGAGTCTGCCGAGCGAACGGATGATCCCGTCATAGTCGAGCACCGGTTCGCTTGGCTTCTGGATATCGAAGATATCGCGCGACAGCCGGTCGGCCTCCGCCCCCGCCATTTCCAGCAAGTCGGCGATCCGGTCGACGATGGCGTCCAGCATGATGATCAGCATGCCTTTGCCCTGGTGCACGGCGCTTCCCCCCTTCAGCGCACGCTGGCGGGCGATCGTGAAGGCGGTGGGGTCGTCGTAGCGCACCGAGACCAGCCGCGTTCCCTTGAGAATGAAGGTGGCAACCGTCGTTTCCGGCCGGCCCGCCTGCATTCCGCACAGGATCGTCGCCGACATGATGAGCGCGCCATCTTCCTCGTAGAGCCGGCTCGATGTCTCGATCTCCACCCGCTCCTCATGCGTCGGCACGTCGATGTCGAGAAAGGCCTCCACCAGAGCCTCCTCCGCCTCGTCGGGGCGGTTCAGGTCCATCCAGACCACGTTTTGGGGCAGCGTTTTCGGAGATGGCTCGACAGCGACGAGCCCGGACGGACCAGGGACAAAGACCGAGATCACGAAATGCCTCTTTGCTTTTTCCGGTTTGCTGTGCCGCGGGCGCGGCGCATTGCGGCGTTTGTACGTGAGCGGGCCGGCGACAATGAGGGCACCGCACAGGGGCTTGAGCGCAGGATGGCACCGACGCGGATCAATCCGCAATGACCATGCGCATGGTACGCAATTCGGAGGAATATTGTGGCGGAGTGCAAAAAAGAAAAAACCAAGAAAGTTGCAGGTAGAGAGCAGGCGGATTTGAGCTCATTGTACGAAGAGAACGTCTTTCCCGTCACCCGTTTTCCCGGATGGCCTCGGATTGAAATATTTGTTAAGTTTCAGTTGTGAGTCCGAATGCGGGTGTCGACATGGGCGCGTGCAGATCCCGCAGTGCTCGATACGTCAAATTGCTGGCGAAACGGGAGGTTCCGGTGTGTGTCGTTGGGAGAGAAGTGAAGTCGAATTTTACGGATTTGTCGTTCCAACGAATAAATTGATATATCAAATATATCGTCGCAGACCGCGGCCCCGCGCCGGGTGACCCGGATGAACGGGAATACGGCCGAACTCATTGATTGTATGAATAAGCGACGAACCGTTCGGAACCATTAGGATGCCGCTCACCTACGCCCAGATACGCACCTTCAATGCTGTGGTGCGTGAAGGTAGTTTCACGGCCGCCGCCCGCGAACTGGGGGTTTCCCAGCCGGCGGTCACCGCCCAGATCAAGGCCATCGAGGAAACCTACGACGTCCAGCTCTTCGAGCGCAGCTCCAAAAAGCTTGTCTCGACCGAACTCGCCCGCACGCTTTTTGCGACCACGGAGCGGGTGGATGACGTGGAGCGCGACGCGGAAGAGATCCTGACCACGCTCCACGGCCTGGAGAGGGGCGAATTGCGGGTGATCAGCAATGCCACCCCGTCGATGGTCGATATCATTTCCGTCTTCGCCAATCGGTATCCCGGCGTGCGGATCACGGCGCGCAATGGAGATGACGGCGCCGTCATTCAGGCGATCGACGAGCGCAAGGCCGACGTGGCCGTCATGACCAACTCGCCGCGTGGCGAGCGGTTCACGACGATCCCCTTCCGCCATCACCGTCTGACGGCGCTGGTGCCCCGCAGCCATCGTTTCGCCGCCCGGGCGATGGTGAAGCTGAGTGAACTGCTGGATGAACCCGTGGTCTACCGCATGGCGGATTCCGGGAGCCATCGCGCCTTCTCGGATGCGCTGCTGATGCACGGCCTGACGCTCGATCCGGTGCTGGTGGTTGAAACGCGCGAGACCATGCTGATGGCGGTTTCCGCCGGAATTGGTATCGGCATCATGTTTTCGGGGACCACGGTGCAGATTGACGGCATCGTGCATGTGCCGATCGTCGAGATCCCGGACCATGTGGTGGAGGATGTCTTCTGCCTCCGGCTTCATTCCCGCCGCCGCAGCATCGCGGCCTTTCTTTCGGTCGCGCGTGAACTTGCCGATACCAAGCCGCGCGGCAGCAAGGTGTAGGAGAGGGGCTGCCGCTACTCGTTCTCGCCGCTCAGAATGTCCGGCGACGACCCCAGGATGAGCGGATCGATCGCGCCGATCGCGTCCCAGTCCTTGTCCTCATAGTCGATGTGGGAGAGGACGTGGCGCATGGCGTTGAGCCTGGCGCGGCGCTTGTCGTTGGAGCGCACGATCGTCCAGGGCGTGCCGGCGGTGTGGGAGCGGGCGAACATCCGGTCGCGGGCGGCCGTGTAGTCGTCCCATTTCGCCAGCGCCGCCACGTCGATCGGCGACAGCTTCCAGATTTTCAGCGGATCGTGACGGCGGTCGTGGAAGCGCTTCATCTGCATCTCTCGGCCGATGTTCAGCCAGATCTTGAAAAGCGTCAGCCCGCCATCGACCAGCATCTGCTCGAAACGGGGCACCTCGTCCAGAAATTCCTCGCTCTCCTCGCGCGTGCAGAAGCCGTTGACCCGTTCCACCACGGCGCGGTTGTACCAGGAGCGGTCGAACAGGACGATCTCGCCCGCCGTCGGCAGCTGGGTCACGTAGCGCTGGAAATACCATTGCCCGGCCTCGGTGCTGCTGGGTTTGGACAGGGCGACGACCCGGGCGTAGCGCGGGTTCATGTTCTGGCGGAAATTGAAGATCGTTCCGCCCTTTCCCGCCGCATCGCGCCCCTCGAAGATCACGACGATCCGTTGGCCCTTCTCGCGCACGCTGCGTTGCGCTTTGACGAGCTCGATCTGCAGGTCCCGCAGCTTTTTCTCGTAGGGCTTGCGTTTCATCCTGGAAGAGTAGGGGTAGTCGCCCGACGGCAGCGACGCGCGCCGGATGGCCCGGGGCAGAACGGGGTTCTCGAGATCGAATTCGCTCATAAAATCGCTGTCCTTGCCTGGCGGAACCCGTGACGTGCGCGACACTTGCGTGTCGGCCCTCTGAATCCCGCGCCATATCGTCGGTTCCGTCGTTCGCCCACATGTTGCGCGCCGGCCATGTGTCCGCGTCGTGTGTCCGCGTCGTGTGCCCATGTCGTGTGCCCATGTCGTGTGCCCACGTCGTGTGAATGTCACAACCGGTATGCTATCAGCGCTCCTCTTGCGCTAAAACGCTCGAATGCCCCGGGTGGTGCAAGGGGAATGTAATTTTCGTCGCCGATGTCGCGTTTGCGCGACTGTTCCGATTGCGCCGGCTTGTAGCCATTGGCGGGAAAAACGTTAAAGCTGTTCGACAATGAGCGACCTGAAAAGCACACCGCCGGATGCCTCCGACACGACCGCCCCGGAACGGGTGGCCCGGGAGACGGCTGCTCCGGAAATGGCCGGCACGGACAAGGGTGTTCGGGATGCGCGGGACGGGGAACTGTTGGGCGACCTGATCTCGATTTCGCCGATGCGCCGGCTGATCGCTCTGCGATGGCTGTTCGTGGCGATAGCGCTCATGCTCGCGGCGGCCGTCGTGGTCCATCAGGTGCCGCCATGGTACGCCGCGCTGGCCTTCGCGATCGTCGTGATGCTTGCGGCGGTGCTGCCCCAGCGCCGTGCCACGTCATTGTCCGCGGGGCGCACGCTGGCCACCGGCACGGCCTGGCCGGATACGGGCATGAAGATCGCCGTCGATGCGCTGGCCCAGCCTTGCTTCATCGTCGACCGGCGCGGCATCACCCGCTATGTGAACATGGTGGCGGGCCGGCAGTTTGCATCGGTCAAGCCCGGCGATCCGCTCTCCTTCGGTCTGCGTCCACCCGCGCTTCTGGAGGCGCTTGATCGGGTGACGGGGGGCGGTCCGGCCGAGCGGATCTCGTGGTCGGAAAAGGTGCCGACCGAATCCTGGTTCGAGGCCTATATCGCGCCGGTACGTTTGCCCGCCGCTCACAGGGCCAGCGCCAAGGCGGGTTACAAGGCTGGCGGCGCCCGCCCGGATTTTGTGCTCGTTTCCGTGCAGGACCTGACCGAGCAGCACCGGCTGGAGCGCATGCGCGCCGATTTCGTCGCCAATGCCAGCCACGAGCTGCGCACCCCGCTCGCCTCGCTCACCGGTTTTGTGGAAACCCTGCAAGGCGCCGCGCGTGACGATCCCGCCGCCCGCGAACGTTTCCTGGCGATCATGCTGGAACAGGCGAGCCGCATGGGCCGGCTGATCGATGATCTGCTGTCGCTCTCGCGCATCGAGCTGAAGGTCAATGTCCGTCCCGATGCGCGGGTGGAACTGGGCGATGTCGTGCGCGATGTCGTGGACGCGCTATCGCCGCTCGCGCGCGAACTCGATGTCGAGCTTCAGACCGATCTCCCCGATGAGCCGATGATGGTCGCGGGCGAACGGGACGAACTGGTTCAGGTCATGGGCAACCTCGCGGAGAACGCCCTGAAATACGGCTCTTCCGGTGAACGCGTGCTGATTTCCTGTGCCCGCGCGGCGGTTGGCCGGAACGGGTCGGAATGGCGATTATCGGTACGCGACTGGGGCCCCGGCATCCCGGCGGAACACCTGCCACGCCTGACGGAGCGCTTCTACCGGGTTGATGCCACCGCCAGCCGCCAGATGAAGGGCACCGGTCTCGGCCTTGCCATCGTCAAGCACATCCTGAACCGCCACCGTGCGCGTCTGGAAGTGCAAAGCGAGCCGGGCCATGGCGCGACCTTCACCGTCTGTATCCGCGCGGTCGATGAAGACGCCCCGGTCGAGCCGGCCCTCTAAAGCCGTTCAAGGCTTGAGGACGACGACCCGTCCATCGTGAGCCCCCTTCACGACAGCGCCACCTCCCGCGACCCGAATATGTCAGGCCGTCGATCCGCGCCGCGGGCACGATCGTGCGGACTCATTGAACAGGTCCGGGGACAGGCCCGGCCCGAAAGCCGGGGAGGACTGTCGCGAAAGGCTCTCCCGCTGACCGCGTCATTTTGACGATAACATAAAAAATCAAATAAAAACAATATCTTATAATGTCATATAACTGATACTGAAGTGTCATATGAGTCACATACAGCGTGACTAGGTTCGTTGCGCATCCGCAGAGAAGCCATGGGGAACTTCACGTGGCGCGGATGGGGGATGTTTCGGTCCGCCCGCAAGTTCGCGAGCGAAACATTCGTCCGGAGAGATGTCGGGTGACGAAAGCGACCAATGATGCCGACCCGCCTTGCCCCAATACGGTACTGCCACGTCCCCAACGGCGCGGCAAACGATCCGGCAGATTCGCAAATGATGCGGATAGTCGAATGATTTCAAAGGCTAAGTGGTGTCATTACAACGTTACATCGTCTTCCTAAGAACGAGGCCGTCCAAGTATCGAAGGGCCTCGGAAAATTCGGCCCGGCATTGTGTGTGTCCGGCCGCAAATCGGGCTTCCTGACACAGAAAACCGCATTCTCAACCACACCAGATCGCATTCTCTTCGACGTCAAAAATGGAGAAATTCCGTGAAAGCCATCCATCTCGCTAGCGTTGCCGCCGGTGCTCTCATCATCGCCGCCACCGGTGCGCAGGCCCGTGATCAGGTCCAGATCGCCGGTTCCTCGACCGTTCTGCCCTACGCCAAGATCGTCGCCGAGAACTTCGGCGAGACCTTCCCGGACTTTCCGACGCCCGTCGTCGAGTCCGGCGGTTCCTCCGCTGGCCTGAAGGAATTCTGCAAGGGCGTTGGCGAGAACACCATCGACATCGCCAATGCCTCGCGCCGCATCAAGCCGAGTGAAGTCGAGGCCTGCAAGGCCAACGGCGTTTCCGAGATCGAGGAAATCCGCATCGGTTATGACGGCATCGTCTTCGCCTCCGACATCAACGGCCCGGATTTCGCTCTGGAGCCGGTCGACCTCTACAAGGCGCTGGCCGCCAAGGTCGTTGTCGACGGCAAGCTCGTCGACAATCCCTACAAGACCTGGAACGAAGTGAACCCGGACTTCCCGAAGTGGAACATCGCCGCCTACATCCCCGGCGAGAAGCACGGCACGCGTGAAGTCTTCGAAGAGAAGGTTCTGGAAGCCGGCTGTGAGGCCGCTGGCGATCTGGAAGCCCGCATCAAGTCCGGTATGGACAAGAAGGCCGCCGGCAAGGACTGCATGGCTGTCCGCAAGGACGGCGCCGCGGTCGACATCGATGGCGACTACACCGAGACGCTGGCCCGCATCGACGCCAACAAGCAGGGCGTGGGTGTGTTCGGTCTGTCCTTCTACGAGAACAACGCCGACAAGCTGAAGGTCGCTACCATGTCGGGCGTGACCCCGTCGGTCGAGACCATCGCCGCCGGCGAGTACCCGGTTTCCCGTCCGCTGCAGTTCTACGTCAAGAAGGCGCATCTCGGCGTGATCCCGGGCCTGAAGGAATATGTCGAGTTCTTCGTCTCCGACCAGATGATCGGCCCGGACAGCCCGCTCGCCAACTACGGCCTCGTGCCGGCTCCGGATGCCGAGCGCGACGCGGTTCGCAAGGCTTTCGAATCGGGCAAGACTCTCTAAAGTCCGCCTGACGGAGCGCGGCGGTTTCCGCCGCGCTCCTCTTCTCTCGCCCGGCGCTCGCGCCGGCACGCCTTTTTCCTGCGGTTCTCCTGGACCCCGGTTCACTTGGGATAGAGATGAGTACCACGACCATCCTGTCGATCGTTCTGGTCCTGGCCGTGGTGGCCTATGTTCTGGGCCGCACCACCGCAAAGAGGCGTGCCGCTGCCAGCGGCACAAGGCTCCACTCCCGCGAAGGCTATTACGGTTCCTTCGCGCTTTTGTGGACGATCATTCCCTCGCTGGTCCTGCTTGCGGTCTGGCTGCTTGTCAGTCCCGCCGTGATCGACACGGCGGTGCGCGACAGCTTCCCCGAACACGTGAAGGCCGAAACGCAGGCCACCCAGGGCCTTGCCATGGGTATGGTGGATTCCATCGCCCGCGGCCTGCGCCGGCTCGACGAGCAGGAGATGACCCGGGTCACGGCCGGCTTCTCCGCGCTGCGTCCGGTGCTTGCCTCCAAGGGGGTCGCGCTCGCCGGTGACGGCGAGGACTACATGATCGACGCCGCCATCCAGTTGAACGGCTGGAGCGACGCCAGCCGGCTGTGGATGACGATCTGTGTCATCGGCCTCGCCCTTGCCGGCCTGCTCTATGCGGTGTGGCGGATCCGGCCGGAGGTGAGGGCGCGCAACTCGGTCGAGCGCGCGGTTCTCGTCGCTCTCATCGGCGCTTCGGCCATCGCCATCCTGACCACCATCGGCATCGTCCTGTCGATGCTGTCGGAGACCATTTCCTTCTTCCGCTCCGTCCCTGCGATGGAATTCTTCTTCGGCACGGTCTGGGACCCGCGCTTCGCGGCAACCGTCGGCACCACGTCGAGCGACGGCCAGTTCGGCCTGATCCCGCTCCTGGCCGGCACCGTCTACATCGCCTTCGTGGCCATGCTCTTCGCGGTGCCGATCGGGCTCTTCGCGGCGACGTATCTCGCCGAATACGCGGGGCCGAAATTCCGCGCGTTCGCCAAGCCGCTGATCGAGGTGCTGGCCGGCATCCCCACCATCGTTTACGGCTTCTTCGCGCTCGTCACCGTCGGTCCGTTCCTGCGTGACCTGTCGGCCGACATCAGCGGCATCGTCACCGGCAACGCCACCTCCTTCATCCAGGCGCAGAGCGTGCTGACCGCCGGCCTCGTCATGGGGATCATGCTCATCCCCTTCGTGTCCTCGCTGTCCGACGACATCATCACCGCCGTGCCGCGCGCCATGCGCGACGGCTCGCTGGGCCTGGGCGCCACCCGTTCCGAAACGATGCGCAAGGTGATCCTTCCCGCTGCGCTGCCCGGCATCGTCGGCGCGCTGCTGCTCACCGCCTCGCGCGCCATCGGCGAGACCATGATCGTGGTTCTGGCCGCCGGCGTGGCCGCGCGGCTCACCATCAACCCGTTCGAGCCGATGACGACCGTGACGGTCAAGATCGTCAACCAGCTCACGGGTGATCTTGAATTCAACTCGCCCCAGACCCTGGTCGCCTTCGCGCTCGGTCTGACGTTGTTCTTCATCACGCTGGGCCTCAATATCTATGCCCTTTACATCGTGCGCAAATACCGGGAGCAGTACGAATGACGGATATGACCGTTAGCGGATCGGCTCCGGAGGCATCGCAAATGCCCGAAAAGCGTGTGTGGCGCGACATCGGCATCAAGCGCCGTTACGCCGCCGAGCGTCGTTTCAAGACCTATGGCCTCGTTGCCGTGCTGATCGGTCTTGCCTGCCTGGCGATGCTGCTGTTTTCCGTGGTTTCGAAGGGCTACACCGCCTTTCAGCAAACCTCGATCCGGCTCGACATCACTTTCGACAAGAAAATCATCGACCCCCAGGGGCAGGCGACGAGCAACAACCGTGTCCTGCTCATGGCCAACTATCCGTTGCTGGCGACCCGCGCGCTCGCCAAGACGCTCGGCGTCGACGAGAGCGACCGCAAGGTGCGCCGCGAGCTTTCCGGCATGATCTCCAACGGTGTGCGCACCCAGTTGCGCGACATGGTCCTCAACGACGTGGCGATCATCGGCAAGACACGGACCATCTGGGTTCTGGCGGCAGCGGATGTGGATTCGGCCTACAAGGGCCAGATCGATCTGTCGGTGGACCAGTCGCGCCGCAAGGTCAATGACCAGCAGGTCGAATGGATGAACAAGCTTGCGGGCGAGGGCATCCTGACGGGCCGCTTCAATACCGGCATCTTCTTGAACGGCGCCTCCAGCCGTCCCGAGACGGCGGGCATGGGCGTGGCGATGATCGGCTCCATGTACATGATGGCGATCGTGCTGGTGCTGGCCCTGCCGATCGGTGTGGCGGCCTCCATCTATCTGGAGGAGTTCGCGCCGAAGAACCGGTGGACCGATCTCATCGAGGTCAACATCAACAATCTCGCCGCGGTGCCCTCCATCGTCTTCGGTCTGCTCGGGCTCGCGGTCTTCATCAACTTCGCGGGACTTCCGCGCTCGGCCTCGCTCGTCGGCGGGCTGGTGCTGTCGCTGATGACGCTGCCCACCATCATCATCGCAACGCGCGCCGCGCTGAAGGCGGTGCCGCCCTCGATCCGCGCCGCCGCGCTCGGTATCGGCGCCTCCAAGATGCAGATGGTCTTTCATCACGTGCTGCCGCTTGCCGCCCCCGGTATCCTGACCGGCACCATCATCGGGCTTGCCCAGGCGCTGGGCGAGACGGCGCCGCTGCTGCTCATCGGCATGGTCGCCTTCGTGGCTGATTTTCCCGCCACGCCGATGGACCCGGCCACGGCGCTGCCGGTCCAGATCTACATGTGGGCGAACGAAGCCGAACGGGCGTTCGTCGAGCGCACCTCCGGGGCGATCATCATCCTGCTGATGTTCCTTGCCGCGATGAACATCACCGCGATCATCCTGCGGCGCCGGTTCGAGCGCCGTTGGTAACCGGCCGCGCCGCGCGAGGGACGAAGGAATATGCGAGACCGTGCGAGCCCGGGCTAGCGGGCCGGCACGGGAAACCGCTGAAAGGGTTTTGACAATGAGCGATACGATGGAAATGGCGGAAGACACCGCCGCCGCGGCCCAGGCGGGGGCCAAACCTGTCATGATGCGCGGGCGCGACGTCTGCGTCTTCTACGGCGAAAAGCAGGCGCTCTTCGGCGTCGATCTGGACGTGCGCGCCAACGAGGTCACGGCGCTGATCGGCCCTTCGGGCTGCGGCAAGTCGACCTTCCTGCGCTGCCTCAACCGCATGAACGACACCATCGACGGCTGCCGCGTGAAGGGAAAGATCACGCTTCAGGGCGCCGACATCTACGATCCCAAGGTGGATGTGGTCGAGCTGCGTGCGTCTGTCGGCATGGTCTTCCAGAAGCCGAACCCGTTTCCCAAGTCGATCTTCGAGAACATCGCCTACGGTCCCCGCATCCACGGTCTGGCGAAGACGAAGGCCGAAATGGAGGAGATCGTTGCCACCAGCCTTCAGAAGGCGGGCCTCTTCGAGGAGGTCAAGGACCGGCTCGACGAGCCCGGCACCGGCCTTTCCGGCGGCCAGCAGCAGCGTCTGTGCATCGCCCGCGCCATCGCGGTGAGCCCCGAGGTCATCCTCATGGACGAACCGTGCTCCGCGCTCGATCCCATCGCCACCGCCCGCGTGGAGGAACTGATCGACGAACTGCGCGAGAACTACACGATCGTCATCGTCACCCACTCCATGCAGCAGGCTGCCCGCGTCTCGCAGCGCACGGCCTTTTTCCATCTCGGCAATCTTGTCGAGGAAGGGCCGACGGACGACATCTTCACCAGTCCGCAGGACAAGCGCACGCAGGATTACATCACCGGACGCTTCGGGTAGCGCGCAGGCGGCACGGTCACGCGCCCGGCTCGCCCGCGCCAGGCCGTCGCTCGTACGAGAGGAAATTTGAATGTCCGAACATATCGTCACCGCGTTCGATCAGGATCTGAAGCAGCTCGCCGGCAAGATCGCCGAGATGGGTGGTCTGGCGGAGACCATCGTCAATGACAGCATCACGGCGCTCATGCGCATGGATGGCGAGCTCGCGCAGTCCGTGATCCAGGCTGACCGCCGTCTCGACGCGCTGCAGTTTCACATCGAGGATCAGTCCGTGCTGATGATCGCGCGCCGCCAGCCGATGGCCGGCGACCTGCGTCAGATCGTGGCCGCCATGCGCACCTGCAACGAGCTGGAGCGCGTCGGTGACCTCGCCAAGAACATCGCCAAGCGCGTCATCGCCATCGGTGGCGAACTGCGCTCCAAGAAGCTCGCGATCGGCGTGGAGCACATGGCCGAACTTGCCATGGTCCAGCTCAAGACCGTGCTTGACGCCTACACCCAGGCGGATGCGGAAACCGCCAAGTTGGTGCGTGAGCGCGACGAGGAAATCGATCGTCTCTACACCTCGCTGTTCCGCGAGCTTCTGACCTACATGATGGAAGATCCGCGCAACATCACCTTCTGCGCGCATCTTCTGTTCTGCGCCAAGAACATCGAGCGCATCGGCGACCATGCGACCAACATCGCCGAAAACGTCCACTACATGATCACCGGCCAGCAGCTCACCGACGAGCGCCCGCGCTCGGACGAGATCGAACTCGCCGACTTCGATAGCGACAATTGAGACAAGGCCGGTGGCCGACAGAAGAACAAGGCTGGAGTAGCTTGGAATGCCGAAGGTTCTGATCGTAGAGGATGAGGAACCGCTCAGACTGCTTCTGCAATACAATCTGGAAGCGGAAGGGTATTCGGTCGCGACCTGCGCGCGCGGGGACGAGGCCGAGGTGATGTTGCGCGAGGCGCAGCCCGACCTGTTGTTGCTCGACTGGATGCTGCCGGGGCTGTCCGGCATCGAGCTGTGCCGGCGGCTCCGGGCGCGCGAGGAATCGAGCCGCCTGCCGATCATCCTGCTCACCGCGCGCGGCGAGGAAGCCGAACGCATCCGGGGGCTGTCCACGGGAGCCGACGACTACGTCGTCAAGCCGTTCTCGGTTCCTGAACTGGTTGCCCGCGTGGCCGCTATCCTGCGCCGTTCCAAGCCCGAGGTGGTTTCCTCGCAACTGCGCTCCGGCGATATCGAGCTCGACCGCGAAACCCGCCGCGTCTATCGCTCGGGCCGTGAAATCCATCTGGGGCCGACCGAGTTTCGCCTGCTCGAATTCCTGATGCAGGCGCCGGGTCGGGTCTTCTCCCGCGAGCAGTTGCTCGATGGGGTGTGGGGGCACGACGTCTATGTGGACGAACGCACGGTGGACGTCCATGTCGGTCGCCTGCGCAAGGCCATCAACCGCGGCAAGGTGAAGGACCCGATCCGCACGGTGCGCGGTTCCGGTTACGCTTTCAACGACCAGTTCGCGGTGGCCTCGTAAGCGGACGCTGCGCAGCTCGGACTTGTCTGCATGTTCCTGGCCGGCCGGCCGCCCTGCGGACGCCGTTGCCCGCATGGTGGCGGCCCCGGCCCATCCTACCCGCCATTGCCGCTTTCCTGAAAGAACCCTCCAGCGTCATCCCGGGCGCGCTGCAACGTGAAGCGTTGCTGCGCAGAACCGGGACCTCGAGCGGCAGACGCCGTGCCTCGATCCCGGATCTGCGAAGCGTCACTGACGTGCCGCATCGCGTCCGGGATGACAACGCTGAAATTGAGCCGGGAGATAAATGCGAAACCGGCCGGCAGCGGTGTCTCGCGGCATTCGCCTCAAATGGGTTTCCGGCACCCGGGGTCCGCGAACCCTTCGCCCCAAAACGAAAACGGCCGCCCGGGGGCGACCGTTTCTCTGAAACACGGGCAGTGATGGCGAAACCTATCCGCGGGCGCGCTTGTCGCGGCGACGGTCGTTCATCGGCTGATAGGCGATCCGGCAATGGTGCGCACAGTAGGGCACGCCCGGATCCGAATTGCGGCCGCAGAAGTAGAAGTCGTCGGTGCTCGGGTCGCCGATCGGCCACTTGCAGGTGCGCTCGTTGAGCTGAAGGATCGTGGCCCGCTGCTCTTGCGGAATGACGAGTTCCGCCACCGGGGCCGGCTGCGTCGCCACAGCGGCAACAGGAGTCGGTTCCGCTTTCAGCGCGGTCGCGCCGATCGTACGCGGTGCCGCAGATGCGGCAGGGCGGGCGGGCGCGGAGGTCGCGGGGCGGGTGCGGCGCGGTTTCGCAGGAGCGGTGGCGGTCTTCGCACGCCCGGAAAGACCGAGCCTGTGAACCTTGCCGATAACCGCGTTTCGAGTAACGCCACCAAGTTCGGTGGCGATTTGACTTGCGCTCAAGCCTTCTGACCAAAGCTTCTTCAGAAGGTCGACGCGTTCAGTTGTCCAGGACATTATATAACAACTCCGCCGGATAGCCGCTTCTCAACGGATATACTTTTTACTCAGCCGTCGCGTGACGTCTGTCAGTATTAACAGATTGGTTACGAACTGGGTCCGCCGCACGAGATATCGTGTCTGAGTGCCGTGACCATACAATATGGCGGAAAGCGCTCGCAACCCTGTGCCATGCAAAAACGGCAGAAATCCGTAGTTTTCCCCAGATTAGCAGGGGTGACGATTTGCCAATTTCGAGCATAGGAGATGGTCAAGCTTTGCATTGACACTCGGTCGCCACGCGGGTGTATATAGAGCCTTCGCTGTCGTGCCGCCACATTGGCGGCACGCTTTGTTTCTGGCCCTGTTTTTTTGGGGATCGGGCGATGAATTCGTCGGCACTTTTCGGAACGTACGCGCGTAGTGAACTGGCTTTCGTAAAAGGCGAAGGCTGCTGGCTGGAAACGGCCGACGGGCGACGATTCCTCGATTTTGCCGCCGGCATCGCCGTGAATTCCCTGGGACATGCCCATCCCCATCTCGTCACTGTTCTGCAGGAACAGGCGGCGAAACTGTGGCACGTCTCAAATCTGTACACGGTTCCGGGCCAGGAGCGGCTCGGCAGACGGCTCATCGAGGCGACGTTCGCCGATCGCGTCTTCTTCACCAACTCCGGTGCGGAGGCGATGGAAGCCTGCATCAAGACCGCGCGCCGCTACCAGTATGCGAACGGCTCGCCGGAGCGCTATGGCATCATCACCTTCGAGGGCGCCTTCCACGGCCGCACCCTGGCGACGATCGCCGCCGGTGGCCAGGCCAAGTATCTGGAAGGCTTCGGCCCCAAGGCGCCGGGCTTCACGCAGGTGCCTTTCGGTGATCTTGACGCGCTCAAGGCCGCCATCGACGAGACGACGGCCGCGATCCTGATCGAACCGATCCAGGGCGAAGGCGGCATTCGCCCCGTCCCGCATGATTTTCTGCGTGCGTTGCGCACGCTGTGCGATACGCATGGCCTGCTGCTGATCTTCGACGAGGTGCAGACCGGGGTCGGGCGCACGGGCAAGTTCTTCGCGCACGAATGGTCGGGCATCACGCCGGATCTCATGGGCATCGCCAAGGGCATCGGCGGCGGCTTCCCGATGGGCGCCTGCCTTGCCACCGAGGAGGCGTCCGCCTGCATGGTGCCGGGCACGCACGGCACGACGTTCGGCGGCAATCCGCTCGCCATGGCGGTCGGCAATGCCGTGCTCGATGTCGTCCTGGCAGACGGCTTTATCGACGGGGTGGCGCGCAAGGGCCTGTCGCTCAAGCAGAAGATCGCCTCGGTGATCGATACGCACCCGCATGTCTTCGAGACGGTGCGGGGCGAGGGGCTGATGCTCGGCCTCAAGTGCCGCGTCCCGGTGAGCGAGGTCGTTCTTGCCGGCCGCGCGCAGGGGCTGCTTTCGGTGCCTGCCGGGGACAACGTGGTTCGCTTCCTGCCGCCGCTGACGATCAGCGAAGAAGACATGGATGAGGCGGTGAGCCGTCTCGACGCCGCCGCCGCTGCGGTGGAGGGCGCAATCGCGAAGGAGACGAGCGCGTGAAGAAGAACGGCGCAACACGCGATTTTCTGGACCTGAGCGAGGTCCCGACTACCGAACTGAAGACGATCCTCGCCGAGGCCGTGCGCCTGAAGAGCGTGCGCAATGGTGCGCTTCGCGGCCAGGGTCCGCTCGCGGGCAAGGTTCTGGCGATGATCTTCGAGCAGCCGTCCACGCGTACCCGCATCTCCTTCGATGTGGGTATGCGCGAGCTCGGTGGCGAGCCGTTGATGCTGACCGGGCACGAGATGCAGCTCGGTCGCGGCGAGAGCATTCCCGACACCGCGCGCGTGCTTTCGCGCTTCGTCGATGCCATCATGATCCGCATCCTCTCCCACGAGGATCTGCTGGAGCTGGCCGAATACGCCACCGTTCCGGTGATCAACGGGCTGACCAAGGTCTCCCATCCCTGCCAGCTCATGGCCGACATCATGACCTACGAGGAGCACAAGGGCTCCATCGCCGGCAAGCGTGTCGCCTGGGTGGGGGATTCCAACAATGTCCTGCATTCCTGGATGCAGGCGGCGGAACGCTTCGACTTCGAGCTGCGCGTTGCCACGCCGCCGGAACTGGCGCCCGACATGGAGCAGGTGGAGAAGATCCGCTCCGCCGGCGCCAACATCATGCTGAGCAACTCGGCGGAAGAAGCCGTCGAGGATGCCGACTGCATCGTCACCGACTGCTGGGTCTCGATGGGCGACGACGAGGAAGAGGCGACCCGCCACAACCTCCTGAAGCCCTATCAGGTCAACACCCGGCTGATGGGCAAGGCGAAAAGCGATGCCATCTTCATGCATTGCCTGCCCGCCCACCGCGGCGAGGAAGTGACGTCCGAGGTCATGGACGGCCCGCAATCCGTCGTCTTCGACGAGGCGGAAAACCGTCTTCATGCCCAGAAGGGCGTTCTGGCCTGGTGCCTGGGAGCGATACCGAACTCATGACGTCCGAAAGACAAGCCGCAACCGACGCCGGACCGATCGATCTGGCGGGCGACGACGCGGTGCTGCCCTTCGCCGTCGAGCCGCTCGACGTGCGCGGTCGTGTCGTCTATCTGGGCGACACGGTCGACGCGATCCTTCAGCGCCACGCCTATCCGCCCGCCGTCTCGCGCCTGCTCGGCGAGGCCATCGTGCTGACCGCGCTGCTCGGCACCTCGCTCAAGTTCGATGGCCGCTTCATCCTGCAGACGCAGACCGATGGTCCCGTCTCCATGCTGGTGGTCGATTTCGAGACGCCCGATGCCATCCGCGCCTGCGCGAAGTTCAAGGACGAGGCGGTGGCCGAGGCTGTCGCCGCCGGGCGCACCTCGTCGGCCGAGCTTCTGGGCTCCGGAACGCTGGCCATGACCATCGACCAGGGGCGCCACATGAACCGCTACCAGGGCGTGGTTGCGCTCGACGGCGGCTCGCTGGAAGATGTCGCGCACCAGTATTTCGCGCAGTCGGAACAGATCCCGACCCGGGTGCGTCTGGCGGTCGCCGAAGTGCTCGAGCGCCAGCCGGGCGAGACGCCGAGCCACGCCTGGCGGGCCGGCGGCCTCATCGTGCAATTCCTGCCCGAAAGCCCCGAACGCATGCGCAAGCCGGACCTGCACCCCGGCGATGCGCCTGAGGACGTCGACCTGCCGGACGCCGGCGGTGAGGTCGACGACGCCTGGGTCGAGGCGCAGGTCCTCGTCGACACCATCAAGGACGTGGAACTGACCGACCCGGCCATGGCCGCGGAACGGCTTCTCATCCGGCTGTTCCACGAGCGTGGCGTACGTGTTTTCGACCCCCGTCCGCTCCATGACCGCTGTCGCTGCTCGCACGAGCGCGTCGGCGAGATGCTGCGCGGCTTTTCCGCCGACGATATCGACCACATGACGGTGGACGGGCAGATCGAGGTGACATGCGAGTTCTGCAACTCGACCTACCACTTCGATCCCGCCGAGTTCGACGGCGGCGAAACGTCCTAGGGGCAGGGGACGGCGCGCGGAAGGAAAACGCGCGGCCGGTTCGCCTCTCCCCATGGGAGAGGGGACACGAACTTCGGATGTGGCTCGGTCCGTGATCCTCCCGGCGACCGAACCGTGTATCTCCACCGCCAGCCCTCCCTAACGTAAATTTAATCCAACCGGCCCTGATTCCGTTGCATTGTGCTCCTACGTAAAACGGGCTGTGCGCCGCGCGCGTTTTCTGTCATGGAATGATGGAACGTATGGCGGATTTGGAGATGCCCCGGAGTGCTGAAATCGATCGAGACCGTGGCCGCTACATCAGATGATGCCGCCGCCGGCGCGCGACCGGACAGCGGTTCGCGCGCGCAGGCGCGACCGGTGGCGGCCGTCGCACGCGCCATCCTCCAGACAGCCATCGCCGGCGGCATTCTGGCCGGTGCGGTCTTCGCCTATTTTCATCTGGTCGAAACCCGCGAGAGCATTCCCTCGCGCCCGCCGCGCGAACAGGTCTATGTCGTCCACACCGTTCCCGCCGCGATCACCGACGAGCGGCCGATGCTGTCGCTCTACGGCGAGGTGATGGCGGCGCGCACTGTCGATCTGCGCGCGCTGGTCGCCGGCAAGGTGGTGAAGGTCAGCGACAATCTTCAGGCTGGCGCGCCCATAGATGCCGGCGCCACCCTGGTGGAGATCGACCGCTTCGCCTATGAGGGCGCGGTGGTGGAGGCCAAGGCCAATCTGGCGGAGGCCCGCGCCAAGCTCATCGAGGCCGAGGGCGGACTGGCGCTGGAACGCGCCAATGTCGATTTCGCGCGCGAGCAACTCGCCTTCGCCGAACGCGATCTGGAGCGCGGCCGCCAGCTTCTGGCGCGCGGCTCCGCCACCGAGCGCACGATCGACGACCGCGGCCTCATCGTCTCCCAGCGCCGCCAACAGCTCGACCAGCGCCGCTCCGCGCTCGCCGTCCAGGAAGCGCGCGTGGAACAACAGAAGGCGGCCATCGAGCGGCTGGAGTGGAAGCTTCAGGAGGCGGAGCAGGCGCTCGCCGACACCACGCTGAAGGTGCCCTTCGATGCGGTCGTGCGCTCCGAGGCCGCCGCGGTCGGTCGTCTCGTCAACGTCAACGACGTGATCGCTGTTCTCTACGACCGAAACGCGCTGGATGCCCGCTTCACGCTCTCCGACAACCAGTACGGCCGGCTTCTGGGGGAAAGCGGAACGCTGTTCGGCCGCAAGGTCGAGGTCGTCTGGACCATCGGCTCCGAGCCCATCACCTTTGAGGCGGAGGTCGTGCGCGTCGGTGCGGACGTGGCGTCGGAACGCGGAGGCGTCGATGTCTATGCCCGCATTCTCGGCACCGGCGCCGAAGTTCCGCTGCGCCCCGGCGCCTTCGTGGAACTGAAGGTGCCCGACAAGCTCTATCGCGGCGTCGCCCGTCTGCCGGAGACGGCGCTTTACGGCGGCAAGCACATCTATGCCGTGATCGATGACCGGTTGAACCGCCGCGATGTGGACGTGATCGCCTATGACGGCAGTGATGTCATCGTGCGCGGCGAGATCGCCGACGGCGAAACGGTGCTGGCGACGCAGATTTCCGAGGTCGGAAGCGGCCTGCTGGTGCGCGAGGAGGGGGCCATGCCACGGGATCGCGGCCCGCCCGAGAGCGCCGTTCCCGGACTGTCGGCCCCCGGCAATGCCAAGCCCGGAAACACCACCACGGCCGCCCCCAAGCCCGCGGGGGCGCCCTCGTGAAGCGGCTCGACAGCGCCACCAGCGTGGCAGGTTTCTTCGTCCGCCATCCCAATGCCGCCAATCTCGTGATGGCGATGATGATCCTGTTCGGCGCCTACGGCCTCGTTCAGCTCAATACCCAGTTCTTCCCCACGGTTGAGACCAACCGCATCTCCATCACCGTCGAATGGCCCGGCGCCAGCGCGGAGGACGTGGAGGCGAACATTCTCCAGGCGATCGAGCCGGAGGTGCGCTTCATCGACGGGCTCGACGAAATCATCTCCTATGCGCGCGAGGGCGTCGGCAGCTTCCATCTGGAATTCGTCGAGGGCGCGGAGATGCGCAAGGCGCTCTCCGATGTGGAACAGGCCGTCAAGACGGTCACGACCCTTCCCGAGGACGCCGAGACGCCGACGGTCAGCTACCGGCAATGGTACGACCGTGTCGCCCGCATCGCCATCACCGGCGATTTTCCAGAACGCTCCTTGAAGGATTTCGCCCGCCGCATCCGCGACGACCTGATCGACCGGGGCATCGACCGGGTGTCGTTTTCCGGCCTGCGCTCGGAGGAATACGTCGCCCGTCTGCCCGAGCGCGAGCTGCGCCGTCTCGACATGACGGTCGCCGACGTCGCCGACCGGGTCGCAGCCAATACCCGCGACCTGCCGTCCGGCAATGTCGAGGGCGGCGTGGAGCGCCAGATCCGCACCGTCGCGCCCGGCACCGCGCCGGAGGACATCGGCCGCATCGACATCAAGACCTATGCGACGGGCGAAAAGGTGCGCATCCGCGACGTCGGCACGGTCACGCGCGAATTCGACAAGGACGCGGTGCGCGGCTTTTCCGACGGCCAGCGCGCCATCGAGCTCACCGTCGAGCGCCCGGCATCGGCCGACAGCCTGAAGACGGCGAAGATCCTCGACGACTATCTCGCCGAGATCCGCCCGCAACTGCCGCCGACGCTTAAGATCGTGGAATACGAGATCCGCTCCGACGCGCTGAAGGCCCGCATTGGTCTTCTGGTGCGCAACGGCCTGTCCGGGCTGATCCTCGTCGTCCTCGTTCTCTACATCTTCCTCAATGCCCGCATCGCGCTGTGGGTAGCGGCCGGCATTCCCGTCGCCACAATGGCGACGCTCGGCATCATGTGGATGTCGGGCCAGACCATCAACATGATGTCGCTGTTCGCGCTGATCATGATGCTCGGTGTCATCGTCGATGACGCCATCGTGGTGGGCGAGCACACCGCGACGCGTTTCGCGCTCGGCGATCCGCCCGATATCGCGGCCGAGGTCGGCGCGGGGCGGATGATCGCGCCGGTTTTCGCCGCCAGCCTCACCACCATCGCGGCTTTCGCGCCGATCTTTCTGGTGCGCGGCGCCATCGGCCAGATCATGTCGGCGATGCCGCTCGTCGTCATCGCGGTGATCGTCGCCAGTCTCGTCGAGTGCTTCACCGTGCTGCCCGGCCACCTCGCGCATTCGCTGCGGCCAAGCCCGCGCCGGCGCTGGCACTGGTGGCGGCACGGCATCCTGGCCGGCGCCATGGCGCTGTTCGTCATCGGCCTGTCGCTGCGTCCCGACATCGAGGTGACGCCGGCGCTCGACGGGCTCGCCGGCCTCTGCCGGAGCTTGCGCGCGGGCCTCGGCGCGCTTCCCTTCGATCTTCTCGTCGTCGCGGTCGCCTTCGTCATCGCCGGGGCGATCGAGGCCGGCCTGCAGTTGCTCGACCGCAACGGCAAGGGCGACGAAACGGCCGAACCCTCCTGGCTCAGACGCAGGCTCGACGCCGGCTTTTCCGGCTTTCGCGACGGGCCGTTCCGCGCGTTCGTCACGCTCGCCTTCCGCTGGCGCTATGTCACCGTCGCAGTCGCCGTCGCCACGCTGATCGTGGCGGCCGGCTTCCTGGCGGGCGGGCGGGTCGGCTTCGTCTTCTTCTCCTCGCCGGAAGCGGAGAACATCCGCGCCACGGTCCACTTCAACGCCGGCATTCCGGAGGAAGAGGCGGTCGCGGCGCTGGCGCGCATCGAGAATGCCCTGCGCATGGCGGAAAAGCGGCTGACCCACGCCGCACCGCAGGATCTTGTCGTCGCCTCCTATGTCACGCTTGGCGAGGCCGGCCGCAACAGGGGCGACAATGTCGCCGGCATCGACGTGCAGCTCACCGATTCCGAGGTTCGCAGCATCCGCACACCCGACATCGTCAAGGCGTGGCGCCGCGAGATACCCGACATCGCCGGCATCGAGCGGGTCGCGATCTACGAGCGTCGGGGCGGCCCTCCGGGCCGCGATCTCGATATCCGCCTTCGCGGCGGCGAACCCGTCGCGCTGAAAGCCGCCTCGCTGGAGGTCCAGAAGCTCCTGACCGGTTTTCCGGGGGTGAGCGGGGTTGCAGACGATCTGCCTTACGGCAAGCCGGAACTGGTGATGGAGCTGACCTCGCGCGGCAAGGCGCTGGGCTTCACGGTTGCTTCTGTCGGCCGCCAGATCCGCAACGCGTTCGAGGGCGCCATCGCCCGCCGCTTCGCCGATGGCGACGAGGAGGTCACGCTGCGCGTGCGTCAGGGCCAGGAGGACGGCATGGGCGCCGGCAGCCTGCGCAATCTCACGCTGCGCGCGCCTTCGGGCGAATACGTGCCGCTCGGCGAGGTGGTGACGCTGACCGACCGCCAGGGCTTCTCCACCATCCTCAGGCGCGACGGCAAGGCCACCGTCTCCGTCACCGCCGATGTTGATTACGAGGTCACCTCCAACGCGGCCATCGTCGCGCGGCTCGACGCCGGCCCCTTGGCGGAAATCGCCGCCCGGCACGGGCTCGACTACCGTTTCTCCGGCCGGCAGGAGGAGCGTGCGGAATCCTTCACCGATTTGCAGCTCGGCACGCTGATCGCGCTCGGCGCCATCTACCTGATCCTCGCCTGGGTCTTCGCCAGCTACTTCTCGCCGCTCGCCGTCATGGCGATCATTCCCTTCGGCATCGTCGGCGCGGTCTTCGGCCACTACATCTTCGGCTTCCAGCTCACCATCCTGTCGCTGATCAGCCTGCTTGGCCTGTCGGGCATCCTGGTCAACGATTCCATCATTCTCGTCTCGCGCTTCGACGAGCGCCGGGAAGGGGGCGAGGGGATGATGGAAGCGGCGGTCGGCGCCAGCCAGGACCGCCTGCGCGCGGTGCTGCTGACCTCGCTGACGACCATCGGCGGTCTGACGCCGCTGCTGTTCGAGCCCTCCATCCAGGCGAAGTTCCTGTTGCCGATGGCGGTGACCATCGTCTTCGGTCTGGCGGTGGCAACGCTGCTGGTGCTGTTCCTGATCCCAGCACTTCTCGGCATCGGCGGCGACATCCGCGCCACCTATCGCGGGATCTACGGCCATCACGGCGGCCATGGGGGCAGGGGGCCGGCTGCGGCCGAGTAAACCGTGTGGCAGGCCCCCGGCATATTATTCCCGGGCTCCGCTTCCTACCCGGCGAACCTTTCCGCGAACCGGCGCACGGCCTCGGCCGCGATCTTCAGGTTGCCGTCCCAGGTGGCCGGCGATGCACCGCGCGGGGCGAGATCGTGGCTGCCGTCCTCCATCACCAGTACCTCGATCGTGTCGGGCAGGCCGTAGCCAGCGACCTCGTCGCGGTTGCCGAAGGGATCGCGTTCGCCTTGCGCGATCAGGCAGGGCAGCGGCAGGGCCTGCAATGGCTCCAGCCGCGTGTCATCCGGCTTTGCCGTGGGGTGGAACGGGTAGCCCAGGCACACGACACCCGCCACATGGGCATCGAGCGCCGGATCACCCGCCGCCATCGCCGCGACGCGGCCGCCCAGCGACTTGCCGCCGATCAGCAGCGGCCTTTGCGCTTCGCCCGCAATTTCCGAAATCGCTCCGAGATAGGTATCGATCAGCTTGTCGGCCCGGGGCGGGGGCCGCTTCTTGCCGGTTCTCCGGCGATCGGCCATGTAGGGAAACTCGAAGCGGACGACGGCGATCTCCTGTTGGACCGCGAATTTAGCGAACTTCTCCATGAACGGAGAATCCATCGGCGCGCCGGAGCCGTGCGCCAGCAGCAGCGTCGCCACGGGCGTCGTGTCGGGTCTCGTCCAGAGAAAGTCGGTCATCTCGCCCATTCCTTGCGCGGGAATCGCGCGCTCGTGACTTGCATGTGGCCCGCCCGCGTGACCATCGTCAACGTTCGCGAAAGAGGCGGGGTGGAACCTGTGGCCCATCCTGCGGGCGTTTCGAACGATGGGCTCCAAAACCGGAATTCCAAACTCCGACCGCCGCGCCCCGAACCCGCATCGCCATCCCAACGAAACGGAGACACCGCACCTTGAGCGAACTGACGATCCGGATAGTGATCTTCGCCGCCATATTCGCGGGCATGGCGCTCTTCGAGGTGCTGGCCCCGCGCCGCCCCTTGCGCTACGGGCGCGGCCGGCGCTGGGTGACCAATCTCGCCATCGTCGTCATCGATTCCGCTATCCTGCGCGTCGTCTTTCCGATGGCGGCCGTCGGCGCCGCGTTGTGGGCGCAGACACGCGGCTACGGGCTCTTTCCCGCCCTCGGCGTGCCGCCGCTCGTGGCCAGCGTGATCGCCTTCGTGGTGCTCGATTTCGCGGTCTGGTTCGAACATCTCGTCTCCCACAAGCTGCCCGTCCTGTGGCGCATCCATCGGATGCACCACGCCGATCCGGACATCGACCTGACCACGGCCCTGCGTTTCCACCCGCTGGAAATCCTCATCTCGATGGTCTGGAAGGCGGCGATCGTCGTGGCGCTCGGCGCGCCGGCGCTCGCGGTTCTGGTCTTCGAGGCGGTGCTGAACGGCGGGGCGATGTTCAATCATTCCAACGTGCGCCTGCCCGGCTGGCTGGAGGCGGCGCTGAGGCCCGTCGTCGTCACGCCCGACATGCACCGCGTCCACCATTCCGTCATCGGCTGCGAGACGGATTCCAATTACGGTTTCAACTTTTCGTTCTGGGACAGGCTCTGCCGTACCTACGTTGCCCAGCCGCAGCGCGGCCACGAGGGCATGACGATCGGGCTTTCCTCGTTCCAGAGCGCGGCGCCCACCGGTATCGTCTGGTCGCTGCTGCTGCCGTTTCGCGAAAACACCGCCGACGGCGACGAACAGGAAGAGCGTCAGGCGCCGACCGAACCGGTCAATAGAAGCTGATCGGGAAGTAGCGCAGATAAAGTTCGCCGAAGCGGCCGTCGTCATTCACCTGCTGCAAGGCGTAGTTGATGGCGGCGCGCAGGTTTTCGTTCTTCGCCCTGACCGCGATGGAAAGCCCGTGGTCGAAATAGCCCGGCTCAAGCCACGGTCCCGGCGCGAAGGCGCAGCAGTTGACCGAACTCGTGCCCTGCAACCAGTAGCTCAGGGCCATCCCGTCGCCGAAATGCGCATCGACCTCGCCCCGCCTCAGCGCATCGCGCGCCTTTTCCTCATCCGGATAGGTGGCGATGCGGCTTTGCGGAAAGAACTTCTGCAAAAACGCGGCGTGGGTTGTGCCGTCGGCAACCGATATCCATTTGCCCGCCATCGTTTCCGGCAGCAGCGGCGCATCCGTGGCGTCGTGCTTGCGCACGACGAAGCGGGCCGGCAGCTTCAGGTAGGGCGCGGAATAGATCACCGACGCCTTGGCGCCCGGCGTGCCGTCGCCGCTCGCTTCGGCCTTGCCGGTGTCGCCTGCGCCAGGTTCCAGACCGGCAATCACCGCATCGCCTTCGCCGCTGGCGAGCGAGCGCAGCAGGTCATCGAAGGGTTCCACACGCAGGGTGCAGATCGCCTCCAGCTCTTCGCAGATCGCGCGGGCGAGATCGATGTCGAACCCGGTCAGCCGCCCGGCCGGATCACGGAAGGCGAAGGGCGGGAAGTCATCGCTTGCAAGAAAACGGATGGTTCTCTGTGTTTCCGTCGGCTTGTCCAGTCGAACGCGGGCATCCCAGAAATTGGGGATGACCGGACCAGGCTCGGTCGCGGAAACACTATCGACAGTTATTGTCAGGAATGATACCAGAGAAAGTATCAGTATACCAATAAGTCTCATTTAAGACGAAACTCATTCATTGTGTTGTTAAAGATCCTTGGGGAAGTTTATTCGGCAGATACTGTATTCTTGCCGAGCGACCGGCCCTGCGTGGCATTGTTATGCCAAGGATCGGCTCCGTTGACCCGCTGTCCGCATCCTTGTGCGGACATTAGTTTATTGCGGGGCCGGGGGGAAGCCGTTGAGTACGTGGTCGGACGACCGTGCCGATTATCACGAGCCGTCTCGTGCCGGCTTCAGCGATATCGGGTCTGGTGATATCGGGTCTGGTGATACCGGGTCTGGTGATAGCGGTACAAGTCATGGCGGTTTGAGCGATATCGGGGAGGCAGCCTTCCTGCACGCTCCACGTGCCCACATCGCCGTGAAGCGGGCCTTTCCCGATCCCGACTTTCCCGATCCAACCGCTCCCGAGCCGTTTCGCCCGCCACAGACGCCCGAACTTCCCGACGATATCCGTTTCCTTGCGCATCATGGCGTGTCGGTGAGCATTCTTGCCGCCGCGGCGCTGGAAGCCGACACGCGCGGCGCCTGCGCGGCGGACCTCCTTCTTGCGCGCGGCCTTCTTTCGCGTGAGGCCTATTACCGTCATCTGGCGGCCACGCTTGGTGTGCGCTTTCTGGAGTTCTCCGCCCTGAGGCCGGATCCACGGCTGGCGCCATCGCTCGTGCGTGCCGATCCGGCCCGGCTCGCGGTGCTGGCGCTGGACGGGCAGGGAAAAAGCGAAGGTGTCGGGAGTGGTGACGGGGAACGCGCGGCCGAAGGCAAGACCGTTGCCCTGGCGCCGCGCCCTGCCAGCGTGGGGGAGGTTATCGCGCGGGTGCGTCGCGATCCCCGGGTCGCGTCCCGCATCGCCATCACCACGCCGGAAAGCCTCGCCCGCGCCGCCGCCATCCATTCCGCCGTCCATGGGCTGGCCGTCGCCCGGCCGGAATATTCCGCCGCCCATACCCGCCTGTTCGCCAGCGCGGCCTCCACCTTGCGCGCCGTGGCGCTTTTCGCCCCGGTTCTGGCGGCCGCCTTCTTCGCTCCCGGTCTGCTGATGGCCCTTGCGGGCCTGTTCTTTCTCGCAGGCAGCACCGCGCGCTTTTGTGCGGGGCTCTTCGATGGCGTGGAACATCCGCTGCGCCGCGGGCGCATGCCGCGCGGGCCCGACTGGCCGCTCTACACGGTGTTGATCCCGCTCTACCGGGAAGCCGCCGTCGCCGGGGATCTCGTTGCCGCTATGGCGCGGCTCGCCTATCCGCGTTCGCGCCTCGACATCAAGTTCCTGGTGGAAGAGGACGACGCCGAAACCCGCGCAGCCCTTGCCCGCGCCATTCCCGGTCCCCCCTTCGAAATCCTCGTCGTGCCCGCCAAGGGCCCGCGCACCAAGCCCAAGGCGCTTTCCTATGCCATGCGGTTCGCGCGCGGCGATCTCGTCACGGTCTACGATGCGGAGGACAGGCCGGAGCCGGATCAACTCGTGAAATGCGCCCGGCTCTTTGCCTCCGCCCCGCCATCGGTCGGCTGCGTTCAGGCGCGCCTTGCCATCGACCATGCGGAAGAGACCTTCTTCACCCGCCAGTTCGCGCTGGAATACGCGACATTGTTCGACATCCTGCTGCCCTGGATGGCGGGGCGCGATCTGCTTTTGCCACTGGGCGGGACCTCGAACCATTTTCGCAGGCGCGCGCTGGAGGATTGCGGCGGCTGGGACCCGCACAACGTCACCGAGGACATCGATATCGGCATCCGTCTGGTGCGCGATGGCTGGCGCATCGTCACGGTGGAATCCACCACATGGGAGGAGGCGCCGCTCACCTTTTCCGCGTGGTTGAACCAGCGGGTGCGCTGGCACAAGGGCTGGCTGCAGACATGGCTCGTCCACACCCAAAGCCCGCGTCAACTCTGGCGGGATCTGGGCCCCGTCAACTTCGCCGTCACCGTGTTGCTGTTTGCGGGAACCGCGCTGGCCCTCGTCGCTCACCCCGCCTTTCTCGCCGTCATCGCGCTTTACGCGTTCGACGATACGCTGGTACCGCGCCTGCGCGGTCTCGCCGATGCAACGGTTATGGGTGCCGGCACGGCGTGCCTGATCGCCGGCTATGGCGCATCCGCGTTCGCGATGTTGCGGGCCGCGCGGCGCCGGCGGCTGCGCATTCGGCCGCTCGACTGGGCGGGCCTTCCGCTCTACTGGCTGATGATGAGCGCAGCCTTCGCCGTCGCGGTGGTGGAACTCGTTCTTCGCCCGTTCCATTGGCGCAAGACGAACCATGGCCTTGCCAGGCGGCGGCGGTCGAAGGAAGCCGGAACCAGCGGTGCAAGACGCACGAATGAAAGGGGGGAGGGGGTGGAGCGGGTGAAGGGAATCGAACCCTCGTCGTAAGCTTGGGAAGCTTCTGCTCTACCATTGAGCTACACCCGCGAAGCACTGTCTCTTTTCCGTGTCCGGACCCGTCCTGTCAAGCGGAATAGCGTGGGCGCGGAGGCGCAGGCCCCAGGCTTTCAACAGGAGGAGCGCGCTCCGCCTCGCGAACTGTCTTTGCGGCATCAGCCCTTGGCAGACCCCGTATCTCCACCTACATCGCATCGGCAAACCGCGGCCGTGAGGGCCGCCTTTGGGAACCGGGGTGAACATGCGTGACAGGCTGCGGGAAATCGTCCAGTCAAGGCCGTGGGAATGGACGATCATCTCCATCATCGTCCTCAATGCGGTGACGCTCGGGCTGGAAACAAGCCCCACCATCACCGGTGCGATCGGCGGCCTGCTGAGTGCCGTCGACCATGCTGTCATCGCCATCTTCGTGGTCGAGATCGCGCTGCGGATCTTCGTCTTCCGGCTCTCGTTCTTCCGCCGGCCGTGGAGCCTGTTCGACTTTTTCGTCGTCGCGGTCGCGCTGGTGCCGGCGACCGGTGCTCTGTCGGTGCTGCGGGCGCTGCGCGTTCTTCGGGTACTGAGGCTCGTCTCCGCCGTGCCATCGCTGCAACGCGTCATCGGCGGGCTGATCGCAGCGCTCCCCGGCCTCGGCTCCATCGTGCTCCTGATGAGCCTGGTCTTCTACATCTTCTCTGTCATGGCGACGAACCTCTATGGCGAGACGTTTCCCGAATGGTTCGGCTCGCTCGGCGCCTCGGCCTACACGCTGTTCCAGATCATGACGCTGGAAAGCTGGTCGATGGGCATCGTGCGTCCCGTCATGGAGGCGCATCCGCTTGCCTGGATCTTCTTCCTGCCCTTTATCCTGGCCACCGCCTTCACCGTGCTCAACCTCTTCATCGGTATCATCGTCTCCGCCATGCAGGAGGAGCACGACCAGATCGCGGAGGCCGACCGTCAGGCGATCCATTCGGAAACCGGCATCGTGCTGGAGGAGGTGAGGGCGCTGCGCCGCGAACTGGCGGAGTTGCGCCGCAGCGTGGAGGCCGAGGCGCAGGGTTGAGGCGAGGCGGGGGGCGGCAAGCGACCCATCCTTCAATCGCTCCGCCGTCATCACCCGGCGCAGTCCGGGTGATCCAGCGCTACCCCTTGCGGGCCCTCCCCAACGTGTCGGCGACCATCGCGCCGCGTTCGCCCATCGGCAGGGGCGTGCCGGTGGTGGAATCGCGGGCCGTCTGGTGCTCCAGTTCGGCGTTGAGTTCCGCGCCCACGATAAGGATGACCACGGAAATCCAGATCCACACCATCAGGCCGATGACCGCACCCAGCGTGCCGTAGGTGGCGTTGTAGTCGGCGAAATTCTCGATGTAGTAGGAAAACGCGAAGGAGGCGGCGAGCCACAGCGGGGTGGCCAGCAGTCCGCCCCAGCTGAGCCAGCGCCATTTCGCCCGCTCCCGGCTCGGACCGAAGCGGTAGATCAGCGTGATGCCGAAGCCGATCACCGCCAACAGCACCGGCCAGCGGGTGAGCCCGATCAGCCGACCCGCCAAGTCGCCGAGATCGACGAAGGCAAGTACCGTCGGGATCACGCCGATGGCAAGGACAAGAAGCGCGCCGGTGAAGATCGCCCCCATCGTGAAACCCAGCGAAATCAGGTTCAGCCGCAGGATACTGCGCTTCTCCGCTTCGTTGTAGGCGATGTTCATCGCCTCGAACAGCGCCTTGATCGCCGCGTTCACGCTCCACAGCGATACGGCGAGGCCGCCGTAAAAGGCGAAATTGAGCGTGTTGCGGGTCTGGGAGGCGAGCGCCTCCAGCTGGGCGTGGATGAGGCCGATGGCCGCCGCCGGGGCGATGCCCTCCAGCGCCTGCACGTGATCGGCGATGGTCAGCGGATTGGCGACGAGCCCGTAAAGCGCCACGAAGGCGGCAAGGCCGGGAAACAGCGCCAGCAGGAAATAATAGGTGGCGCCGGCGGCCACCAGCATCACCCGGTCGATGACGATCTGGTGAGCGACCCGCCAGAGGACGTCGAGAAGTCCGCGCAGGGGGATCTGCGAGGGTCTTGACGCCGACCGGCCGCGGCCGGGTTCGGCGTTGTGGCAGGCCGCCGCCTCGTCATCGATGGCGTCGCTGTCGCTCGTTTCCCTCACGCCTCCCCCTTGCTCCACCGCTCTCGATTGTCATCCCCGCGCAGGCGGGGATCCAGCATTCCAGAGGCCCAACTTCCGTGCCCGGATAGAAGCGCCCGGGGTCACTGGTTCCCCGCCTGCGCGGGGATGACAACCGAATGTGTCGCTCGCATACGACGCAACCCGGCCATCCAATTGACCGCCTGTCCAGAAACCTCCAACACCCGTCGCTCTGGTGAAAGGCCTTGTTCCGCGAAAAGTTCCGGACTGGCCCCGTGGCCGATCGGCGCCGGCTACTCCATCGCCCTGAAATGCTTCGACAGCTTCAGCGCCTGGCCCTGGTAGTTGGAGCCGATGCCCTCGCCGTAGAGCGTCCTCGGCCGCTCCGCCATGCGCTCGTAGACGAGCCTGCCCACGGTCTGGCCGTGGTCGAGCATGAAGGGCACGTCGTGCGAGCGCACCTCCAGCACGGCGCGCGAGCCGGCCCCGCCGATCTCCGAATGCCCGAAGCCGGGATCGAAGAAGCCGGCGTAATGGACCCGGAATTCGCCCACAAGCGGATCGAACGGCACCATTTCGGCCGCCAGATCGGGCGGCACGTGCACCGCCTCGCGCGAGACGAGGATATAGAATTCGTTCGGATCGAGAATGAGTTCCGCCGCCCCGCGCCGGTGGATCGGCTCCCAGAAATCGAGCGGATCGTGCGCCGCCTTCACGTCCATGTCGATGACGCCGGTGTGCCGCTTGGCGCGAAACCCGACGAGCCTGTCCTTGCCCGTGCCGGCGAGATCGATGGAAAGCTGAAGCCCGCCGCCGATACGCGCATGGCCGCCGGTGATCAGTTCCGCCGCCGCGTCGATGCCGGTCAGTTCCTCGTCGGAAACCGTCGGATGCCCGCGCCGGAACCGGATCTGCGAAAGCCGCGTGCCCGTGCGCACCAGCACGGGGAAGGTCTTCGGGCTGATTTCGGCATAGAGCGCGCCGCTGTATCCCGCCGGCACCGTGTCGAATTCCTGGCCCTCATCGGTGATCACCCGCGTGAACACGTCGAGCCGGCCGGTGGAACTTTTCGGATTGGTCGCGGCCGCGACATCGGCGGGCAGGTCCAGTTCTTCCAGCAGCGGCACGATATAGACGCAGCCCGTCTCCAGAACGGCGCCGCCGGTCAGGTCGAATTCGTGCAGCTTCAGCCGGTCGAGCTTGCTGGCGACCGACTTGCCGGGCCCGGGCAGAAAGGAGGCGCGCACCCGCCAGGCGATCTTGCCAAGTCTCAGGTCGAGGCTCGCCGGCTGGATCTGATCGTCATCGAACGTCCGGTCCGCCACGATGCCGCCACTTGCGAAAAGCGCCTCGATCATGTGCGCCGGCAGGATGCCGGCCGGTGCGTCTGTCATGTCGTTCATCGCCTTTCGCGCTGATCTGGCCTGTCGCCCTTGCCGGGCCCCTCGCCTTATCCGGTACCCCCTTAACCGATCCCCGCATTGACGCCAAGCCGCTCTTGACGTATTCAGGTCAACGATCCCGTGGTGATTTGGGCCGGTCGGCTTGCAGCCACGTTAAATAAGTCGCTAAAAAGACCGGGTGCTTTGGAGCCCGGCCATCTGCGACCGGGTTTTTTTGTATCTGGAGCATCGAATGACGAACGAGAAAGACTGGCGTCCGGCAACCAGACTGGTGCATGGCGGCGCATTGCGTAGTCCGTTCAACGAAACCTCCGAAGCGCTCTTCCTGACGCAAGGCTTCGTCTATCCGAGCGCGGAGAAGGCCGAGGCGCGCTTCAACGGCGACGATCCGGGCTTCGTCTATTCACGCTATGCCAATCCCACTGTCGACATGTTCGAAACGCGCATGTGCGAGCTGGAAGGCGCGGGCGCCGCGCGGGCGACCGCCAGCGGCATGGCCGCCGTCACCGCCGCGCTGTTGGCCTCGGTGCGCGCCGGAGAGCACATCGTCGCGGCCAAGGCGCTGTTCGGCTCGTGCCGCTATATCGCCGAAACCGTGTTGCCGCGCTTCGGCGTGGAAGCGACGCTGGTCGACGGCACGAAGATCGAGGAATGGAAGGCGGCGGTCAGGCCCAACACCCGCGTGATGTTCCTGGAATCCCCGACCAACCCGACGCTGAGCGTGGTCGATATCGCCGCCGTCGCCGACATCGCGCATGAAGCCGGCGCCCGCCTCGTCGTCGACAACGTCTTCGCCACCGCGCTGTGGCAGTCGCCGCTGAAGCTCGGCGCCGACACCGTCGTCTATTCCGCCACCAAGCACATTGACGGCCAGGGCCGGTGTCTGGGCGGTATCGTTCTGTCGGACGAAGAATGGATCGAGGAGGAATTCCATCCGTTCTTCAAGCACACCGGGCCGAGCATGTCGCCGTTCAATGCCTGGGTGATGCTGAAGGGGCTGGAGACCCTGCCGCTGCGCATCGAGCGCCAGACCGAGAGTGCCGGCCGCATCGCCGATTTCCTGGCCGACCACAAGGCCGTCTCGAAGCTGATCTATCCTGGCCGCGCGGATCACCCCCAGGCGGACATCGTGAAGAAGCAGATGACGGGCGGTTCCACCCTCGTCGCCTTCGAGCTCGCCGGCGGCAAGGAAGCGGCCTTCTCCTTCTGCAACGCGCTCGACATCATCAAGATCTCCAACAATCTGGGCGACGCCAAGAGCATCATCTGCCATCCGGCCACAACGACCCACCAGAGTGTCGCCGAAGAGGCGCGGCTGGAAATGGGGATCACCGGCGGCATGCTGCGCTTCTCCGTCGGCCTGGAGCATGTGGACGACCTGCTCGCCGATATCGACGAGGCGCTGGCCGTCATCTGAGCCGCCATCATCCGACCGGCAAAAGGCCGATTGCCTATCTCCTCCGGCATGGCAATAGTAACCGCCATGTTGCTGTCATGCCGGAGGCGATGATGCGGTTCAGGGGCGGGGTCGGGTTTTTGCGTGTCGCGGCGGTCCTGCTGGGCTCGCTCGCGTTCTCGGGGGCCGCGGGTGCGGCGTCGTGCGGCAATGACGGGTCTGGCTTCGATGCCTGGCTTGCCGCTTACAAGAGCGATGCCGCCGCCCGGCGCGTCGCCTCGCGCGGCGTTATCGAGAGCGCGCTGTCCGGTGTGCGCTACGATCCCAGGGTCGTCCGCCTCGATCGCTCTCAGAAGTCTTTCAAGCTGAGCTTCAACCAGTTTTACCGCCGCCGCGTTTCCAACGCGATGATCAGCCGGGGGCGGTCCTATATCGGCAACAACCGCCGGCTTTTTGATCGCATCGAACGCGACTTCGGCGTGCCACCGGAAATCATCGTCTCCATCTGAGGGCTCGAGACCGGTTTCGGCGCCAATAGCGGTTCCATGCCGGTCATGCGCTCGCTGGCCACCCTTGCCTTCGACTGCCGTCGGTCCGCCTTCTTCACCAACGAACTCGACAGCGCGCTGAAGATCGTCGCGCGCGGCGACATGGCCCCCTCGCAGATGCGTGGCGCCTGGGCGGGCGAAATCGGCCAGACCCAGTTTCTCGCCTCCAACTACATGAAATACGCAGTCGACTACGACCATAACGGCCACCGCGATCTCATCCGCTCCGTACCGGACGTGTTGGCCTCGACCGCCAACTACCTCAAGGCCTACGGCTGGCGGCCCGGCCAGCCCTGGGGCCCGGGAACGGCCAACTACAAGGCGCTGCGCGGCTGGAACAAGGCAGACGTCTACGTGCAGACGATCTCCGCCATGGCGGAGAAGATGGCGGGACGGTAGGGCCGCAACCTCGCTATCCAGCGCGCCGTCGTTCCGCACATTCCGTCGCCCGCACTCACTCGCGCAGCATCAACGCGCCGTTGATCATCCGCATGATCGCGGAAAAGTAACACACGCCCGCGAACACCCACGCCAGCACTGCGAAATGGGCTGGCCACAGGCAGATCGCCACGAAGAAGGCGATCGTCTCCGTCCCTTCCGCGATGCCGCCGAGATAGTAGAGCGACTTCACCCCTTGCGCCGATGTCGAAAGCCCGCGCTTTTGCGCGATAGCGGCAAACGCCAGGAATGTCGTGCCGGAGGCGTAGAAGCTCGCCAGCAAGGCCGCCCCGGCAAACCCGTTCGCGGCGGGATCGGCGATGACGAAGGCGAGCGGGACCGCCCCGTAGAACAGGAAATCGCACACGATATCGAGATAGCCGCCGGCGTCGGTAAGCCGGGTCGCGCGCGCCACCGCACCGTCGAGCCCGTCCGCGAGCCGGCTGGCGAGAATGAGGACAAGCGCAACGAGGGGACGATGAAGGGCGATGGCCGCCGCCCCCGCCAGCCCGAGCGCAAGGCCGGTGAAGGTCACCGCATCCGCGCCGATGCCGAAACGCGCCAGCACACGGCCTGCCGCGTTGAGCGGGCGATCGATCCTGGGGCGGAGATAGGCGTCGAGCATGGGCCTGAAACGAAGCTGGTATTGGAGAGGGGAAGGCGAAGGGTTGAGGCAAGTTCCTGCTCCTACCCTGCGTTGAGGCGAGGCGTCCGGTCAACAGCGCGAAGGCTTTGTCCTGTCGGTTCAAGAAGATATGAACGCGTCCGGGGACCGAATGAGGCCGGTCTGGGCGCGAATGCGATTCACCTTTGCCGCGGCTTGATTTAGAATGAAGCGAGAATGCCGACCTCAACCGCAGCGCCCGAAGGCTCTGCGCGCCTTTCACGGAACAGGAAAATGTACAGCGAAGAGACGCGGGGTATCGAGGTTGTGGTCGAGCCGACCTATCTGGCGGACCAGTCGGCCCCGTCGGACGACCACTATTTCTGGGCCTACACCGTGCGCATCGTCAACCAGAGCGACGACACCGTGCAGCTTCTGTCCCGCCACTGGAAGATCACCGACGCCTCGGGCCGCGTGCAGGAGGTGCGTGGTGCTGGAGTGGTCGGCGAGCAGCCGGTTCTCAGGCCCGGCGCCAGCTACCAGTACACGTCCGGCTGCCCGCTCGCCACGACATCGGGCATCATGGTCGGCTCCTACCAGATGCAGACAAGGGATGGCGATGTCTTCGCTGTCGCCATTCCGGCCTTTCCGCTCGATATTCCCGATCTGCCCCGGGTCCTGAATTGACGTGCATCGCGGCCCGGACGATGCGATACCGCGTTGACGCCCCCTTGCCGCTGCACGACAGTCCAGCTTCACGTCAAATGATCGTCCGAGGCCCCATACTTGCTTGACCTTCGGCCCATCCTGCTTGTCACTGGGGTGCTGCTCGCCACGCTGGGCGTCGCCATGATGGTGCCGGCGCTGGTCGATCTTGCGGCCGAGAACGACGACTGGCGCATCTTCGCCGCCTCATCGCTGCTGACGATGATGATCGGCCTTGCGCTGTGGCTGTCCTCGCGCGGCTCGCCCGGCTCCATGGGCCTGCGCCAGGCCTTCGTCATGACATGCCTTGTCTGGATCGTGCTGTCGGCCTTCGGGGCGCTGCCGCTGCTGTGGTCGGGCAGTGTGCCGACCTACACGGACGCCTTCTTCGAGGCGATGTCCGGCCTCACCACCACCGGGGCGACCGTCATCGTCGGGCTCGACCATGCCGCACCCGGCGTGCTGTTCTGGCGCGCCATCCTGCAATGGCTGGGCGGGCTCGGCATCATCGTCATGGCGCTCGCGGTGCTTCCGATGCTGAAGGTCGGCGGCATGCAGCTCTTCAAGGCCGAGGCCTTCGACGCGCCGGAAAAGATCCTGCCGCGCGCCACGCAGATCTCCGGCATCATGACGCTGATCTTCATCGGCCTGACCGGGACCTGCGCGATCCTCTACCACCTCGCCGGCATGGCGCTGGACGATGCGATCATGCATGCCATGACGACGGTGGCGACCGGCGGCTTCTCGACTAAGGACGCCTCGCTCGGCCATTTCGACAGCGCCGCCATCGACTGGATCGCCGTCGCCTTCATGTGTATCGGCTCACTGCCCTTCCTGCTCTACATCAAGCTCCTGCGTGGCGAGCCGCGCGCCCTGCTGCGCGACACGCAGGTGCGCACGTTCTTCATGCTGCTGGCGATCTTCATTCTGATCATCTGGCTCTTCCAGCACCACAGCGGCATTCATGACGGGATCGAGGGCCTGCGCTACGCGGCCTTCAACGTCGTCTCGGTGATGACGGGAACGGGCTACGCCAACGCCGACTACAATGCCTGGGGGCCGTTCTCGGCCGGGCTGTTCTTCATCATCATGTTCATCGGCGGCTGCGCGGGCTCGACGTCCTGCGGCATCAAGGTCTTCCGCCTTCAGGTGCTGTGGGCGAGCCTCGGCCAGCATTTCAACCGCAGCGTCTATCCCAACGGCATCTTCGTGCCGCGTTTCAACGGCCGGCCGATCGACGACAACGTCGTCGCCGCGGTGCAGAGCTTCTTCTTTCTCTACATCTGCAGCTTCGCGGGCCTGGCGATCGCATTGAACATGACCGGCCTCGACGACCTGACCGCCCTTTCGGGCGCAGCCACGGCGATTTCCAACGTCGGCCCCGGGCTTGGCGAGATCATTGGCCCTGCCGGCACCTTCCAGTCGCTCAACGATCCGGCCAAATGGGTTCTTTCCTTCGGCATGCTCTTGGGAAGGCTGGAACTGCTGACGGTGCTGGTGCTGTTCATCCCGCGCTTCTGGCGGGGGTAGGGGCGGGCGAGGGATCCTTGCGCCGCCGAGTGCCATAAACTCAGTTGGAGAAGAAGCGGAAACCGGCCGACCGGTGACATTTTCCCGCGCTGCGCTCTTTCCACCATCATCCCCCGGCTTTGTCCGGGGAATTTATTGGTCTATCCGGGCATGCGGGGACCGACACTGGATTGCCCGGACTGCGCCGGACAATGACGGTGGAGAGCTTACGGCGAGGTGGTTCGGGAGAACGTCGCGCGGACCCTGGCGAGGATCACGGAGCGAGGTCCACGGGGCGAGGACCACGGAGCGAGGTCCACGGGGCGAGGACCACGACAAAGGGGGCCGGACAAGGCCGTCCCGCAGGATGGGCGACCGCCCCACCCCACGCCCCGTGAAGCCTCAAACCACCCGGTTGCGCACCCTTGCGCTGAGCTCGATCGCGGCGACGGTGAGCTTGTCGAGGTGCAGCCGGTCGCGCAGCAGCGCCAGGAAGCGCAGCTCCTCCTGCTCGACGACGAGATCGGCCGCGGCCACCTCCACCGCCAGCGCATAGGCCGTCTTGTAGAGCTTTTCCGGCAGCGCGCCGGCGATCACTTCCAGCACGGTGTCGAGCCCGTCATCGCCCTCCAGCAGCGCACCGCATTCCTCCGCGACCTGCACGAGCTTGTCGGCGTCGAATTCGCGGAAAACGGGAAGTGTCTGAACGATCTCGCCGATTTTCAGCAGTTCGGAGTCGGTCATCGTGCTGTCGGCGGCCGAAATCGTCACCATCGTGTAGATCAGGGCTTTCTGGGGAGACACCGGGTCGGTCATGGGATGAACAGGTTTCCTGAGCAATGTTTAGTCTGCGGGGCGAAGGTAGGCATTCCCATACCCCTCCGCAAGCATAAGGCTGACGTGGCGAATTTTGCTTCACTTTTATCGTATTCCGCAATTCCATCCGTACGCTGCTTGTTCTAGTGTCCCGGCGCGCCGCGAACGGCGCTTCATCACGATTTCAATGGAACAAACCGGAAAATGACCGAGCAATCCCTGCCCCCGCTTGACCTGTCGCCTGAATTTATCGAGGCGGCCCGGGCTTCCAAAGCCTGGCCGTTCGAAGAGGCGCGCAAACTGGTCAAACGGATCGAGAAGCGGGGATACGACAAACCGGTGTTGTTCGAGACAGGCTACGGCCCGTCCGGCCTGCCGCATATCGGCACCTTCGGCGAGGTCGCGCGCACGACCATGGTGCGCACCGCCTTCCGGTTGCTGACCGAGGACAAGATCCCGACCCGGCTGCTGTGTTTCTCCGACGACATGGACGGGATGCGCAAGATCCCCGACAGCGTGCCCGACAAGGCCGCGCTGGAGCCGTACCTGCACATGCCGCTGACCGTCGTGCCGAATCCCTTCGGCGGCGATTACGCGAGCTTCGGCGCGCATAACAACGCGATGCTGCGCCGCTTCCTCGACACGTTCGGTTTCGACTATGAGTTCGCGAGTGCGACCGAATACTACAAGTCCGGCAAGCTCGACGAGACGCTGCTGAAGGCGCTGGAACGCTACGACGACATCATGAAGGTGATGCTGCCGACGCTGGGCGAGGAACGCCAGGCGACCTATTCGCCCTTCCTGCCGATCTCGCCCAAGACCGGCCGCGTTCTCTACGTGCCGATGAAGGCGGTGGATGCGAAGGCCGGCACCATCACCTATACCGACGAGGATGGCGACGACGTCACGCTGGACGTGACGGGCGGCCGGGTGAAGCTGCAGTGGAAGCCCGATTTCGGCGCCCGCTGGGCGGCGCTCGGCGTCGATTTCGAGATGTTCGGCAAGGACCACGGCCCCAACATGGGCGTCTACGACAGGATCTGCCAGGTCATGGGCGGCACCCCGCCGGAGCATTTCGTCTACGAGCTGTTCCTGGACGAGAACGGCGAGAAGATCTCCAAGTCGAAGGGCAACGGCCTCACCATCGACGAGTGGCTGACCTACGCGCCGACCGAGAGCCTCGCGCTCTACATGTTCCAGAAGCCCAAGAGCGCCAAGAAGCTCTATTTCGACGTCATTCCGAAGGCGGTGGACGAATATTACACCTTCCTCCAGAAATACGCCGACATGCCGGTGATGCAGAAACTCGGCAACCCGGTGTGGCACATCCATTCCGGCAAGGTGCCGGCGATCGACATGCCTGTGCCCTTCGCCATGCTCTTGAACCTCGTCTCCGCCTCGAATGCGGAGAACAAGGATGTGCTGTGGGCCTTCATCTCGCGCTATGCGCCGGGCGAGACGCCGGAGACGAACCCCGAACTCGACCGCCTCGTCGGCTATGCGATCCGTTACTTCGACGACTTCGTCAAGCCGGCGAAATCGTTCAAGGCACCGGACGAGGTGGAGCGTCAGGCGCTCGCCGGTCTCGACGCCAAGCTCGCGGCGCTGCCGGCCGATGCGGACGGCGCGACGATCCAGGATGCGATCCTCGATATCGGCCGTGCCATCGAGCGCTATCAGGACGCGAACAAGAAGGGCCCCGACGGCGGCCCCGGCGTCTCGGTCGTGTGGTTCCAGACGATCTATCAGTGCCTGCTGGGTCAGGAAAAGGGCCCGCGTTTCGGCTCCTTCGTGGCGCTCTACGGCATTGACGAGACCCGCGCGCTCATTGCCAAATGTCTCAAGGGTGAGCTGGGCTGACGTAGCCGGGAGGATGTGAATGGGGCAGGGGAGTGCAGCCATCCGGCTTGCCGCGCTGGCGAGCTGGCTCGCCTTTCCCGTCTACGCCTGGCAGGGCATCGGCGTCCGGCTCACCGTCCGCCGTCTCCTGCCGGCACCCGGAGAGCCAAGCGGCCGTATCGCAGGCGAAGGCACCGATCTGAGGCTGCTTGTCGTGGGCGACTCGTCCGCCGCGGGTGTCGGGATCGATCATATCGAGGAAGGGCTGGCCGCCCAGGTCGCCCGCATCCTCAACGAACGCACCGGCCGCGCGGTGTCCTACCGCACGGCCGGCTTCAACTCCGCGATCTCCAACGAGATCCGCGACCACGTCATGGCGCATATCGAGCCGCGCGACTGGACGCACGTGATCATTTCCATCGGCACCAACGACATCAAGAATTTCCGGACCGGGAAAGGCTGGAAGAAGGGGTTCGGTGGCCTTCTATATGCGCTGCGCGCCCGCTTTCCGCAGGCCGCGCTCTACTGGCCGAACATCATGCCGATGGACCGCGTGCCCGCGCTTCCGCCCACGCTCGGCCGCATTCTGGAGCGCCGCGCCGCCCTCATCAACATGATCGGCAACACGCTGTGCGCCGAACGCGGCGCGACCGCCATTCCGCGCATGCTGGACTTCGGCCCCGACGCCTTCTGCGAAGACGGTTTTCATCCCTCCGCCGCAGGCATGGCGGACTGGGGCGAGCACGTGGTGGACCATATGCACCTGCCCGAGGCCCCCTGAGCCAGTCCGGCCTCCTCACGGGCGTGTGGGCGAAATGCGGGTAAGTCGCGTTCTCCCGCCAGAGTTTAAATACCATGATACCGCGTATTGAGTGCAGAATGAGAAGTAACGCCTCGGCATAACGGCTATCATATCAAATAAATTCTCACGTTTGCGGCAATTATATCGTAATAAATCCGCATTCTTGAATAAACTTACGTTTAACAATTGTGCGATGAATATATTCATATGCGAGGTGGTGTCTTTTGAATGAGGTTATATTGCTTCTTTTCGGGATGTCACTGTTGACTATTGGGGTCGGGCGGCCTTGAATATAAGGGGCATCTCATGTCTTTGGCGAATATGTCGATTTCCAGGAAGATCGTCGTGATTGTCGCGCTGATCAGCGTCTTCTCGATTGCGAACAGCGTGATCGGTTTCGTGTTTCTGAATCGGGTCGGCGGGGCGGTTGTCTCTGTCGACGAAACCGCCGGTCAGGTCCGGATGGGCGCGCGCATGAACCAGGATGCTCTTGAATTGAGCCGTTCGGAATACCGTATCGCGGCGGAACCGGACGCGCTCGATGAGGTGAGCGCCGCTGTGGCTCGGAGCAAGGCATCCTTTCTGGATCGCTACGAACGAGCGATGAAAGACGCCGGCGCACGACAGCGGCAGCTGCTGGACGAAGCGCGCAGCGCGTTTGACCGCTATACGGAAAAGCTGGAGGAAACACTGTCGCTGGCGCGCGATGCGTCGAACGAGGATGTCGCCGCCCTGCGGGACCGTCTGGCACAGCGCGTTGCGGAGAACCGCAGTCTTGTTACGGACATGCGGTCGCGTCTGGCGGCTTTCGTGAGCTATAACGACACCAAGGGCGAGCGGGCCTCCCGGGATGCCGCCGACACCTCGTCATTCGCCAGCGCGGCTGTTGTCTTGCTTGCGGCGGCCGGCGTTGTCGGCGGGTTCGCCCTGGCGATTTTCGTATCCCGCCGGTTCGTCGTGGCGCCGGTAACGCGGCTGGTCGCCGGGCTCAAGCGTCTGGCCGCCGGTGACTTCGAGTTGTCGATCGACTACGTGGAGCGGGAGGACGAGATCGGCGATATCGCCAAGGCGATGCTGGTCTTCAAGGAAAATGCTCTGGAACGCCAGAAACTGCGGGCGGAGCAGGAAGCCGAGATGCACGTCAAGGCGGAGCGCGCGGAGCGGATAGCGAACCTGACCGCGCGTTTTCGCGGGGAAGTCGATGAATCCTTGAACGTTCTCAGTTCCGCATCCACCGAACTGGAAGCAACGGCTCAATCTCTGGCGGCGACGGCGGAGGAAACGGCCAATCAGAGTTCTTCCGTCGCCGCAGCGTCCTCGCAGGCGTCCTCGAACGTGGAAACGGTTGCCTCCGCCGCGGAGGAGATGACCGCCTCCATCAAGGAGGTGAGCTCCCAGGTTCTCAAGACGTCGGAACTCGCCGGGAGCGCACGCACCCACGTGTCCTCCGCCACCGGACGGGTCTCCTCCCTGAACACGGGGGCGGAAGCGATCGGCGAGGTCATCAGCCTGATCAGCTCGATCGCCGAGCAGACAAATCTCCTGGCGCTGAATGCCACCATAGAGGCCGCACGGGCGGGCGAAGCGGGTCGGGGCTTTGCGGTTGTCGCGGCGGAGGTGAAGGAACTCGCCAACCAGACCTCCAAGGCGACGGAGGAGATCACCACCCAGATCAGCAAGATGCAGGAGGACGTCCAGTCGACGGTTCCGATGATCGAGACGATCGCTCACGTCATCGGCAATCTGAGCGAAATCTCTGCGGCCGTGGCCTCCGCTGCCGAAGAGCAGGCGAGCACCACGGAGGAGATCGCCCGCAATGTCAACGAAGCGGCGAGGGGCACGGGTGAGGTCTCGCGCAACGTCGTTTCGCTGAACGAAGCGGCGGAAACCAGCAGTGCGGCGACCACTCAGGTTCTCGCCACCGCCCGTTCCGTTGCCGACAAGAGCGAGCGGCTGAACGCCCAGGTCACGGACTTCATCAGGGAGATCCAGGCCGCCTGATCTGCTTGCCGCGGGGCTGGCTATCGTTGTGTGGCTCTACTGGCTTGCCCAGGTTATCCGCGAGATCCAGTCGATCTCGTCGATCGGCACGACCCGCTTTGTGCGCTCGTGCCCGATCGGATGGAGTTCGATCGTTCGTGTGGTCCGCCGGTACAGGATCCAGGGGGCGACGTCGCCCGCGCGCGTGCGTACCACCACCCTGTCGCCGCGCCGGATCGGGCTGTTGGGCGAGACGATGATGGTGTCGCCGTCGCGATAGTGCGGCAGCATCGAGTTGCCGGAAACCTCCAGCGCGAAAATCCCGTCCTCGCGGCTGCCGGGAAAAGGCACCTCGTCCCAACGTCCGCTCGCCGGCAGGCCGTCCTCGTCGAAGCCGTTTCCGTTGCCCGGCGTCTGCAGCAGCGGCGTGGCGGCCGCCGTGCCGCCGAGCCTGTCCTTCATCGCTGGAGGCGTCATCAGCATGACGAAATCGCCGATTGCCGTGCCTGTGGCCTCCAGCACCTTGGAGATGGACTCCGTCGAAGGCCAGCGCGGCCTGCCATCGCCGGCAATGCGCTTGGAACGGTTGAATGTCGTGGGGTCAAGCCCGGCGCGTCGGGCAAGCCCGGAGGGGGACATGCCGTTGATCTTCGCGAGCGTATCAATGGCCGCCCAGACCCGATCATGGGAGAGCATCGACCGGCCTCCGGTTGATTTTCGAGGGGGCAGCCTGAAGGAATTTATACCTTCAATCAAGCCTGACCCGGTATATATTCCTTTTAATCCCGCATTTCCGGGGCGGTAGCCGGGTGCGCATGGCGCGTTTCACCGCCGGTCATGATCCCGCACGACTGCGGCACCGTCGTGGCCCGGTTTGCGCAAGGGGCGGCCGTCGTGCGCTGGCGTTTCCCTGCGCTCCCACTTGCCCCGAAACTGCGCTAGGAAGACAGGGCAGGAAGGGATGATTCCCTGCCACCCGCCCGAACGGCCGGCAAAAGGCTTCAGGGCACGCAAGACGGAGAACCGCGTGACCACGATCTACAAGATCAGCCCCCGCAGCGAGTGGGAGGCGGCGGTTGCCTCTGGCACCTTCGCCGGCGCCCCGGTCGATCTGAAGGACGGCTTCATCCATTTCTCGACCGCCGAACAGGTTGCTGAAACCGCCGCGAAGCACTTCGCCGGCGTGGCCGATCTCGTTCTCGTCGCGGTCCCCGCCGAAGCGTTGGGCGAGGCGCTGAAATGGGAGGTTTCGCGCGGCGGCGCGCTGTTCCCGCATCTCCACGCCCCCCTCGATCCGGCTCTCGCCGTCTGGGTGAAGCCGCTTCCGCTCGGGTCGGACGGCGCCCACCTCTTTCCGGAGCTCGAAGCATGATCGGTTCTCTCGTCAACCGGTTCGGCCGCCAGGCGATGCTGCGGCTCGCGCCCGAAACCGCGCATCATCTGACGATCCGTGCGCTTTCCACCGGTCTCGTGCCGGCCTGTCCGCGCAAGGTCGATGCGAAGCTGCGCTGCGCCGTGCTGGGGCTCGATTTTCCCAATCCGCTTGGGCTTGCCGCAGGCTTCGACAAGAACGGCGAGGTGGCCGACGCGCTGCTGGCGCAAGGGTTCGGCTTCGTCGAGGTCGGCACCGTCACGCCGAAGCCCCAGCCTGGCAATCCGAGCCCGCGCATCTTCCGCTCTCCGGCCGATCGCGCGCTCATCAACCGCATGGGCTTCAACAATGACGGTCACGCCGCCATGCGCCGCCGGCTGGAGCGCAGGCGCGCGCGCGGCGGTCTCGTCGCCGTCAATATCGGCGCCAACAAGACGTCCGATGACCGCGTCGCCGACTATGTCGCCGGCATCGAGGCCTTCGCCGATCTCGCGTCGTTCTTCACCATCAACATTTCCTCGCCCAACACACCGGGCCTGCGCGATCTCCAGGCCCGCGACGCGCTGTCGGTGCTGCTGGAACACACGCTCGCAGCCCGCGATGCGGCCACCACGCGCATCGGCCGGCGCGTGCCCGTCGTCGTCAAGATCGCACCCGATGTGGATGCTTCGGGGCTTGAGGACATCTGCGCGGAAATTGTCGAACGCGAGGTCGACGGCCTGATCGTCTCCAACACCACGCTTTCGCGCGAGGGGGTGAGCGATCCGGCCGTGGCGCGCGAGGCGGGCGGGCTTTCGGGGCGGCCGCTTTTCCAAAAATCCACCGCCATGCTGGCCCGCACCCGTCGTCTTGTCGGCCCCGATCTGCCGCTCATCGGCGTCGGCGGCATCGACAGCGGCGAGACCGCCTGGGCCAAGATCGCGGCCGGCGCCGATCTCATCCAGATCTACACCGGCTTCATCTACGAGGGTCCGGAACTGATCGGCCGTATTCTCGATCACCTCGCCGAAAAGCTCGATGAGAAGGGCTTCGGCTCCCTCGCCGAGGCGGTCGGCTGCGAGCTGGATGCCTGGGCGGAGCGGGGAAGCGCATGAGCGGGCCACAAACGCGGCCGAACCGCTCAGGGCACCCGTCGTCGCCCTCACGCCGTCCCGAACGTCTCGCGTGCGCGAATGCGGCTCATGAAGCCGAGCGAGATGCCGCGCACGCCGAGGAAGATCTCCAGCGACAGCCACAGCCCGTGATTGCCGAAGGCCGGAAACAGCACCGCGTAGGCTGCCAGATAGAGCGCCAGCGACAGAAGCATCATGTTGCGCATGTCGCGTGACCACGTCGCGCCGATGAAAACGCCATCCATCTGAAACGCCATGACGCCGAACAAAGGTGTGAGCGCGGCCCACACGAGAAAGACGCGCGCCTCGTCTCGTACCGGTGTGCTGGTGGTCATGAAATCGATCAGCCACGGGCCGCCGAACCAGAAGATGCAAGCTGCGGTGCCGGCGAGGCCGAAGCCCCACAGCATGGTCAGCCGGACGGCCCGGTCATAGGCGGGGCGGTAGCGCGCCCCGAGCGAACGCCCGACGATCTGTTCCGCCGCGCTGGCGAAGCCGTCGAGGAAATAACTCGCGACCATGAAGAGCTTTTCCAGGATGGAATTGGCCGCCAGAGTCACATCGCCCTGTGCCGCGCCGCGCGCGGTGAAGAAGGCGAAGGCGAAGAGTAGCGTGAAGGACCGGATCATGATGTCGCGGTTGACGCCCGCCATCTTGGCAAAGCGCTTGGCGTTGAAGACCCGCTGCAGCGACGGCGGCCGCTTTCCTGCAAAGGAACGCCAGACGATCAGCCCGCCTGTCGCGCTTGTAAAGGCTTCCGCCATCAGGGTCGACAATGCGACGCCGCTGACCCCCCAGCCGAGCCCCATCACGAAATAGACAGACAGCGCGATATTGACGCCGTTGAGAAACGTCTGGAGGAAAAGCCCTGTTCCGGCGCGCCCCTGTCCCAGCAGCCAGCCCAGCACCGCGTAGTTGGCAAGCGCAAAGGGCGCGGAATAGATCCGCCAGGTGAAATAGGTGCGCGTCGCCGCCTGCACCTCGTCGCTGCCGCCCAGAAGCGCGATACCGATTTCGCGGATCGGCCATTGCAGCACGATCATCGCGAGGCCGGCGGCAAACGCGATGATGAGCGCGCGCAACAGCACGGCGCGCACTTCCCTGTGTTCGCCCGATCCCATCGCCTGGGCGGTCATGCCGGTCGTGCCGGAGCGCAGGAAATTGAAAGTGGTGAAGCCGAGATCGAAAATGATGCCGCCGACCGCGATCCCGCCGACAAGCGCGGCCGAGCCCAGCTGCCCGATCACCGCCGTATCCACCACGCCCAGGATCGGCGTCGACAGATAGGCGAGCGTCATCGGGATCGCGAGGGCGAGAACGGACCTGTTGGTCACGTCGAAGGGACGCTGATCACGAGGCATTCGGAGATCTCTCAGGAGAAAACGAGGCTGCGGGAGGCGCACCCTTGCCACCGGATCATACCGTTTCGCAGGGGAGAAACGAGAACAAAGTTCTCCTGTCGCGCGAAAACCGGCCTCGCCAGTTGCCCAACTTGGCAGGGCCCGCAATGGGGTCCCTGCGATCTGGTTCCCGCCGGCGTCACGGCATAGAGTTGGCCTCATGGCGCTCGCGATCGTGCACAACCCGGACTACAACGCCGACCTGCCTGACGGTCACCGTTTTCCCATTGCCAAGTTCCGGCGGGTGGCGGAACTGCTGGTGGAGGAGGGGCTCGCCGCCCCCGGCACCTTCCATATGCCCGTCGCCGCCCCGGCGGACTGGATCGCGCTCGCCCATGCGCGCACCTATGTCGATCAGGTCTTCAACGGCCAGGTGCCGGCCGCCATCGCGCGCGAGATCGGCTTTCCGATGATCGAGACGGTGGCGCGCCGCGCGCGCTGCGCGTCCGCCGGCACGCTGCTGACGGGGCGTCTTGCGCTGGAGGAGGGCATTGCCTGCAACACCGCCGGCGGCAGCCACCATGCCCGCTTCGAGCATGGTGCCGGCTTCTGCGTCTTCAACGATGTCGCAGTGGCGATCCGCGTGTTGCAGGCGGATGGCGCGGTGGAGCGCGCCATGGTCATCGATCTCGACGTCCACCAGGGCGACGGCACCGCCGCGATCTTTGCGGGCGATGATGCTGTCTTCACCCTGTCGGTTCACGCGGAGCGCAATTACCCGGTCCGCAAGCGCGCCTCCGATCTCGATATCCCGCTTGCCGATGAAACCGGCGACGAGGCCTATCTCGCGACGCTGAAAGGTGTGCTCAAGGACCGACTGGAGAATTTCCGGCCCGATCTCGTGTTCTTCAATGCGGGCGTCGATCCGCACCGCGAGGATCGGCTCGGCCGGCTGGCGCTGTCGGATGAGGGCCTGATCGCGCGCGACCGGCTGGTGATCGAGACCGTGCGCGAAGCGGGCGTGCCGCTGGCCGGTGTCATGGGCGGCGGCTACTCGACGGATATCGAGGCGCTCGCCCGCCGCCACACCATGCTCTACCGGGTGGCGAGCGAATTCGTGTGAGCGAACCTCACGGCTCGCCGCGGCCGATCTTCAGGAGCCGGCCGATCGCCCACAGCGGCACCACGATCACGGCGCCCATCAGGAAGTAGCCGCCGAGCCGCCGGATGGCGTCAAAGCCCATGTTCCAGATCCCCCTGACCACGTCCTCGATCCAGTAGACGAGGCCCATCAGGTCGAGATCGATCGCCGACAGGATGATGCCGACCACGAAGGAGATGACGACGAGCCGCAGGATGACATGGCCCGGCGAGCCGCCGAAGAACCGGTGAAGCGTGTCGGGGCGCATGGGCGTGTTTCCGTTCGCGGTTGGTCGGGTCGTCGTGATGCCGCGCCGCCGGCGGGGACCCGAACCGGATCGCCGCGCCCGGCGAAGCCGCGGGCCTGAGCGAGATAATTGGGTTTCCCAAGCGCCTTGCGCAAGGGCGATCTGGCCCGGGCGCGATGGCGGGCGGGCCGGAAAAGCGGGCTGTGCAAAATCAGGCTGTGCAAAAGCGGGGCGGGCAGAAGCGGCGATGTGCGGAACCCGCAAGCTCCCCCGCCGATCCCCCCGTCCGCGCACGCCGCTGGGACCGCAGCGTCATTGGCCTCGCCCCGCGCAGATACCGGTCCGACGTTGCGTTTTGAAAAAGTTAAAATTGTAATCAATCGGTTAACCCATCCCCAACTGGCCGCGGATGGGGCCAATTGAATTGAGTTTTAGGGGCGTCTATAGCGGCTGAAAGCTGCTTCGACGCAGTTGATTCTCAGCAAAAAAGGCCAGGGCGGAAAGTAAGAAGTGAGCTATCCGTTAGAGCGCCTGAGGGCTGGCGCGCACTTTTGCACAAGGACAGGGCAGCACGCAGGTGAAAAACCTGTGGATGACTGGTGGGCGAAGTGTGAACATGCCGGGTCGCCAGACGGGCAGGAAGACAGGCCAGAAGGCGGTTCAGACGACCGGCCCCTGTCTCCCCACGCCAGCCGCGCCGGTCTTGGCGGCTGGATCGGCGAGGCCGAGGCGGATGCGAGCCGTCGCGCCCTGGCCCAGGTCGAAAGACGCCTCGAACTTGTCGATCTTCTCCACCGCCGCGGCACCGGCATGCTCGGTTTCGTCGTCGCCACGATGGCGAGCTGCATCCTTGCCGTCTTCGTCTCGATCTGGCTCGGCTTCGGCGCCGTCGAGGCGGTGCTCGCCTGCTGGCTGACCGCCAACCTGGTCTTCATCCTCGTCGCCGCGCGCTGCGTGCAGAACTTCCCCCTGCGACGGTAGAGCATATCCTTCGAGACGTCTCATCCTTCGGGGCGGGCAGTCCGCACTTCTCAGGAGGACTTGTGTTTGTTGCTGTTTCAGCGAAGGCTTCAACCTACACAACACCATCCTGAGAAACCCGCATCAGCGGGCGTCTCGAAGGGGGGCCACCGGCATGCCGGCCATGCGGTCCACATGCTCGATCATCGCCGTCGGCTCGACCTCCTGACAGGCCGGGCGCTCGTGCGCCGGTTGGGCGGCATCTTCAGGAGGATTGCTCCTGACGGCTTGGGTGTTTGCGTCTGGCGTCGCTGCCCTTAAGATGCCCGTAATTGCCGTAGCGGAACCCATTGGCCGCCAACGCAGGGAAAGGGAAGTCTTGGGAGCAGGAGTGTCCGTGCCCGCCGGCGTTTCACTTCGGCGCCTGCGTCCCCACGAGGATGGGCGCGGCGTGTTCGCCGAAATATTCCGGGGCGAGTGGGACGTCGGCTGCCACCCGGTGCAGTGGAACGTGGTTCACAGCCGCCCAAATGTTCTGCGCGGGGTCCACGTCCACGCGATGCACATCGATTACCTGATGCCGGTATCCGGCATTCTCCTGCTCGGGCTTCATGATCTTCGCGAAAGCTCCGCGACCGCCGGTCAAAGCACGCTGATCGAGATCGAAGGCGCCCGGCCGCAGGCCGTCACCATCCCGCCGGGCGTCTGCCACGGCTTCTATTATCCCGTCGAAACCACGCATATCTATGCGATGTCGGAATACTGGGATCCCGACGAGGAAATCGGCTGCCGATTCGATTGCCCGCAATTGCGGCTCGACTGGCCGGCCCGCGACCCGATCCTGTCGGAGCGCGACGCGGCGGCCGGTACCTATGAGGAGATGCGGACGGCATTCCGCAAGCGGTGGGACGAACTATACCCCGGTGTGCCATGCTGAGCGGGGCGCGGCCGGCAGGCGAGACGCGGGCGAAGACGCTCTTCACCATCCTGCTGCCTATCGTGCGCCCGCCGACGCTGCTTCCCTACGCGATCGAAAGCGTGATCACGCAGACGGAGGCGGATTTCGAGCTCTGCATCGTCTGCGATGGGGCGCCGGCGGAAACGGTCGCCTGCGCCGAGCGCTACGCCGCCGCGGACCCACGCGTCAGGGTTTTCGCCTTCGAAAAGGGCGCCCGTTACGGCGAGGCGCATCGCGCGGCGGTGCTGGAGGGATCGAGCGCCCTCTTCGTCGCTCAGCTGGGCGACGACGATCTCTGGTTCCCGGAATATCTCGCGGAGGCCGCCCGCATGCTCGAGGTGGCGGATTTCGGCAATCTGCTGCAGGTGGAACTGACGACGGACGGCGGCCTTCACGTCCTTGCCGGCGATCTGAGCGACACCGACACACGCGAGCGGATGATCAACTCCAAGTGGAATTTCTTCGGGCCGCCGGTGGCGAGCTATCGGCTGAGCGCCTACCGCGCGCTGCCCGAAGGCTGGACCCCGGCGCCGGTAGACGTCTGGTCGGATCTCCACATGTGGCGCAAGTTCCTCATGGCCGCGGATCTCGTCTTTGCGACCCGCTTTTCGATCCAGTGTCTGAAGGTGGCGGCCAACGTTCGCGGGCATATGAGCCTGGATGAACGGTGTGCTGAGACGCGGCGCATGGCCGGGCGCATCGCCAGCGAGGACGGCCGCGCGGCGCTGCGGGCGGCGGCGATGCGGACGTGGTTCGAGCGGTCGCGCAGGATGCTTGCCGACGAGCAGGCCAAGTACGAGCGGATGAACGCCGCCTATGATGCGCTCAAAGCGACGCGCGACGTCCTGCGCGACCAGCGTGACGATCTGCGGGCCCAGCGTGATTCATGGCGCCGCCGGCTCGACCTCGTGACCGGACGCACCCTGGCACGCGAGGTCGCCTCGCTTTTCCGCAAACCCGGATCCGCTTCCGCGACCGAGGTAGGCGATGGCGGCGTCGTGTCAGGGGAAGCCGGCGACGAGGTGGACGAAAAAGGCGGCGCCTGAGAACCGCCTTTTTGCCATGTGCTCCTTGCGCCCGTCAGGCGGCTTCTTTCTTCTCGTCCGGCCGCTCGGGGGCGAAGCGGGCGTAGAAGGTCTCGCCGTTCTTCGCCATTTCCCTCAAAAGCCTGTTCGGCTTGAAGCGTGGGCCCCATTTCTTCGTGAACTTCTTGCAAAGCTCCACGAAGGCCTCCGCTCCCATGCCGTCGATGTAGGAGAGCGTGCCGCCGGAATAGGGCGCGAAGCCGAAGCCGAGGATGGAGCCGACATCCGCCTCGCGCACGTCGGTGAGCACCTTCTCCTCAAAGCATCGTGCCGTCTCCAGCGCCTGGATGACGAGAAGCCGCTGCTTCAGTTCCTCCACGTCGAAGGCGTCGGCCGATTTCGGCTTGCCGGCGACGTCGGGAATGCCCGGCCACAGCTGCTTCTTGCCGCCTTCGGGGTAATCGTAGAAGCCCTTGGCGTTCTTGCGCCCGAAGCGTTCCCGCTTGATCACCATCTCTTCCAGGATGTTGTCGAGCGGTCCGGCCACGTACTTGTCGCCCATGTCCTTGCGGGTGGCGGCAACGATCTTCCAGGCGAGATCGAGCGCCACTTCGTCGGCCAGCGACAGCGGTCCGACCGGCATCCCGGCCATGCGGCCGACATTCTCGATCATCGCCGCCGGCACCCCGTCGCCCAGCATCATCAGGCCTTCGCGGATGTAGGTCATCACCACGCGCGAGGTGTAGAAGCCGCGGCTGTCGTTGACCACGATCGGCGTCTTCTTGATGGCGCGGATATAGTCGAGCGCCATGGCGAGCGCCTTATCGCCGGTCTTCTTGCCCATGATCACTTCCACCAGCATCATCTTGTCGACGGGTGAGAAGAAGTGAATGCCGATGAAGTTCTTCGGCCGCTTGGAGGCCTCGGCAAGCGAGCTGATCGGCAGCGTGGAGGTGTTGGACGCATAGACCGCGCGCGGCTTGATCACCGCTTCGGTCGCTTCCGTCACGCCCTTCTTGATGTCGCGATCTTCGAACACCGCCTCGATGATCAGGTCGCAGGGCTCAAGGTCCGCGTAATCCGCCGTCGGCGTGATGCGGGCCAGCAGCTTGTCCTTGTCGTCGGCCGTTGCCTTGCCGCGCTTGACCGCCTTCGACATCAGCCCGTCGGAATGGGCCTTGCCCTTTTCGGCCGCCGCGATGTCGCGGTCGAGCAGGATCACGTCGATGCCGGCCCTGGCGGTGACATAGGCGATGCCGGCGCCCATGAAGCCCGCGCCCAGAATGCCGACGGTCTTGATCCTGTTCGGCCGCTGGCCCTCGGGCCGCCGCGCGCCCTTGTTCAGCTCCTGCATGGAGACGAACAGCGAGCGGATCATCGCGGCCGCTTCGCGGGTTTGCAGGACATGGGCGAAGTAGCGGCTTTCCACCGTCAGCGCCTGATCCATCGGCAGCTGCAGGCCCTCGTAAACCGACTGCAGAATGCCGCGCGCGCCGGGGTAGTTGTCGGCCGTCTCGCGCCGGTAGATGGCGTTCGCCGCCGGCCAGAACTGAAACCCTTGCGGGGAATAGATCGGCCCGGACGGCAGCTTGAAGCCCTTCCTGTCCCACGGCTTGACCGGATCGACGCCGCCTTTCAGCCTCTTCTTCGCGGCCTCAATGAGTTTCTTCTTCGGCGCGACCTCGTCAAGGAGCCCCATGCCGAGCGCTTTCTTGGCGTCCAGCGTGCGGCCCTGGAGGAGGAACTGGAGGCCGGCCTGCGCGTCCGCCATGCGCATCACGCGCTGCGTGCCGCCGGCACCGGGAAAGAGCCCGACCTTGACCTCCGGCAGGGCGATCTTGACCTCGTTCGCGTCTGCCGCGATGCGGGCGTGGCAGGTCAGTGCCAGCTCCGTCGCCCCGCCCATGCAGGTGCCGTTGATCGCCGCCACCCACGGCTTGCCGCAGGTCTCGATCGCCCGGTAGAGAAGCGACATGCGCCGCGACTTCTCGAAAAGCTCTCGTGCCGCCGCTTCCGGGTGCTTGGCCCGCGTGGCGTGGAACTGCCGCAGCAGGCCTTCCAGCATGGTCAGGTCCGCACCGCCGGAAAAGCTCCCTTCCTTGCCCGACGTCACGACGACGCCCTTGACCCCGTCATCGGCAACGACCGCCTTCAGGATCGCTTCCAGCTCGTCCATCACCTGCATGTCGAAGACGTTCATCGACTTGCCCGGCATGTCCCAGGTGACCAGCGCGATGCCGTCGGCATCGGTTTCAAACGTGAAGTTCTTGTAAGCCATCAATCTGTCTCCTCCCGGCTTCAGTCGTCGGCCGGTTGCAGGTGGGCGCGCTGTTCGGCAGCGGATTTGGTGAGACCGGCGTCAACATCGCCGGTGTGCCTGGTTTCCGCCGGCTCGAACAGCATCAGCCAGCATTCCTCTTCGGCGATCGGGTTGTGCTCGACGCCACGCGGCACGACATGGATGTCGCCAGCCTTCAGCACCGCGTCGGCGCGATCCCGGTAGCGGATTGTCAGGCTGCCCTTGACGATGAAGAACAGCTCGTCTTCGCCCGCATGATCGTGCCAGACGAACTCTCCCTTCACCTTCGCGAGCTTGACCGACTGACCGTTGGCGTCGGCGATGATGCGCGGCGACCAGTGCTCGGTGATGCGGGCAAATTCCTCCTCGATGCTGACCGTCATGGCTACACCCGCTCGATGATCGTGGCGGTGCCCATGCCGGCGCCGATGCACAGGGTCACGAGCGCCACGTTGAGGTCGCGCCGCTCCAGTTCATCCAGCACCGTGCCGAGGATCATCGCGCCGGTGGCTCCCAGCGGATGGCCCATGGCGATCGCGCCGCCATTGACGTTGACGATATCCTCATCGAGGTCGAACGCCTGACGGTAGCGCAGCACGACGGATGCAAACGCCTCGTTGATCTCGAACAGATCGATGTCCTTGACCGACATCTTCGCGCGCTTCAGCAGCTTCTCGGTCACGTCCACCGGCCCGGTCAGCATCAGCGCCGGATCGGAGCCGATATTGGCGAACGCACGGATGCGCGCGCGCGGCTTCAGGCCGGCCGCCTTGCCCCCCTTGCGGTTGCCGATCAGCACCGCCGATGCACCGTCCACGATGCCCGACGAATTGCCCGCGTGGTGGATATGGGTGACGGTTTCCACCTCGGGATGCGCCTGCACGGCGACCGCGTCGAACCCGCCCATCGAGCCCATCAGCTCGAACGAGGCGTTGAGCGAGGCCAGCGACTGCATGTCGGTGTCGGGCCGCATGTGTTCGTCATGGTCGAGCAACGTGATGCCGTTGATGTCCTTCACCGGCACGACGGAGTGCTTGAAGTAGCCCTTCTTCCAGGCATGCGCGGCGCGCTTCTGGCTTTCCACCGCGTAGGCATCGACGTCGTCGCGCGAAAATCCGTACTTGGAGGCGATGAGATCGGCGGAGACGCCCTGCGGCATGAAGTAGGAGGGCAGGGCCACCTGCGGGTCCACCGCCCAGGCGCCGCCCGAGGCACCCAGCCCGATGCGGCTCATGCTCTCCACGCCGCCGGAAATGACCAGATCGTGGTTGCCGGACATGACCTGGCTCGCGCCCATGTTCACCGCGTCGAGGCCGGAGGCGCAGAAGCGGTTGATCTGCATGCCGGGCACGGAGTTCCTGTATCCGGCCGTGAACACGGCGGCGCGCGCGATGTCGCCGCCGGCCTCGCCGATCGGATCGACGCAGCCGAGGATCACGTCGTCGATGAGGCTCGTGTCGAGGTCGTTGCGGTCCTCGATCGCTTCAAGCGTGGAGGCCGCCAGCCGCACGGCGGGCACCTCATGCAGCGCGCCGTCCTTCTTGCCGCGTCCGCGCGGGGTGCGGACATGATCGTAGATGTAAGCTTCGGGCATGGATCTCTCCCGTTTTTAAGATCTTGCGCGAGCCTCAAAGGCTGCGTGCGATCAGGACCTTCATGATTTCGTTGGTGCCCGCGTAGATGCGCTGGATGCGCGCGTCCTGGTACATGCGGGCGATCGGGTATTCGTTCATGTAGCCGTAGCCGCCGTGCAGCTGCAGGCACTCGTCGACGACCTTGCCCTGAAGATCGGTCGTCCAGTACTTGGCCATCGAGGCCGTCGTCGGATCCAGTTCGCCCTTGATATGGCGCGAGATGCAGTGATCGACGAAGACCCGGCCGATGGTCGCCTCGCTCTTCAATTCGGCGAGCTTGAACTGGGTGTTCTGGAAATCGAGGATGCGCTTGCCGAAGGCCTTGCGCTCCTTGACGTAGTCGATGGTCACGGAGAGCGCCCGCTCGATCATCGCCATCGCCTGAATGGCGACGAGCAGCCTCTCCTGCGGCAGCTGCTCCATCAGCTGATAGAAGCCGCGGCCCTCCTCGGGGCCGAGCAGCGCGTCCGCCGGCACCCGCACGTCGTCGAAGAACAGCTCGGAGGTGTCGTTGCCCTTGAGCCCGATCTTGTCGAGGTTGCGCCCGCGCCTGAAGCCGCTGACCTCATCCGTCTCCACCACGAAAAGCGAGGTGCCCTTGGCGCCCATCGAAGGGTCGGTCTTGGCCACCACGATGATCAGGTTGGCGAGCTGGCCGTTGGTGATGAAGGTCTTCTGACCGTTCAGCACGTAGTGGTTGCCGTCCTTCACCGCCGTGGTGCGCACACCCTGGAGGTCGGAACCGGCGGCCGGCTCCGTCATGGCGATGGCGCCAATATAGTCGCCGGAGACGAGCTTGGGCAGCCAGCGCTGCTTCTGGTCTTCGGAACCGTAGTGGGCGATATAGGGGGCGACGATGGTGGAGTGCAGCGGCACGCCGAAATGGTCGAGCCCGGTTTCGCCCAGAACCTGCGCGATCACCGCGTCATGGGCGAACGTTCCGCCGGCACCGCCATAGGCCTCGTCGATCTCGGCGCACAGAAGGCCTGCATTGCCCGTCTTCTTCCAGGCCTCGCGGGTCACGCTGCCGTTGGCGACGAAATCCTCGTAGTCGGGCGCGATTTCCTGTTCGAGAAACCGCCGTGTGGCGGCGTCGAGCAGGATCAGGTCTTCATCCATCCAGTCCGGACGTGGAACCTCGATAGCACTCATTCGGCATTTTCCTCCCGATCAGCATGTCAAACGACCCGGCGAAATCGGCCTCCTCGCCGGTTCCATGATGCGCGTCGCGCGTTTGCACCTCACTTCCTTTCAGGCCGTGGCCGCCTCCCGTGCCCCCACCGCTTGCGCCCCTCTCCCCCCTTGCGGGGGAGATGTCGGCTTTGGCCGACAGAGGGGGGCAGGGCCGCTTGCTCCGAACCTGCCGCCTCACCCCCCTCTGTCACGCGAAGGGCGTGACATCTCCCCCACACGGGGGGGAGAGTGTGGTCCTTTCACAGGCAGCCGCGGCACTCCGCCTAAGATCAATTCCCCGGCCTTGGCCGTCTCCCGTGCCCCCGCACCTTGCTCCCCTCTCCCCCTTGCGGGGGAGATGTCGGCCAAAGGCCGACAGAGGGGGGTAACGCCGCTTGCTCCGAACCTGCCGCCTCACCCCCCCTCTGTCACGCGAAGAGCGTGACATCTCCCCCACAAGGGGGGGAGAGGGGAGCAAGCGGTTCTTTCATGGGCATGCCAGCCCCCTCAGAACGCCTCCGCCGGCAGCTCCATCACCGTGTCCGCGCCTGCCTGAATGCGGGCGAGACGGGTCGTGGTTTCCGGCATCATTCGTTCCATGTAGAAGCGCGCGAGCACCAGCTTGGTCTTGTAGAAATCCTCCTTGCCACCGGCGCCTTCAGCAAGCTTTCCTTCCGCCACGCGGGCGATCTTCGCCCACATGTAGCCCATGGCGACGAGGCCGAAGAGGTGCATGTAGTCGGTCGAGCCGGCGCCGGCGTTGTCGGGCTTGGCCATGGCGTTCTGCATGAACCACATGGTGGCCTTCTGCAGGTCCTCAAGGCCGGATTTCAAAGACGTGACGAGCGGCGCCAGCTTTTCGTCCCCGCCGGCCTCCTGCAGAAAGGTGCCGACCTCGTTGAAGAAGCCCATCACCGCGCGCCCGCCATTGGCCGGCAGCTTGCGGCCGACGAGGTCCAGCGCCTGAATGCCGTTGGCGCCCTCGTAGATCATCGAGATGCGGGCATCGCGCACGAACTGCTCCATGCCCCATTCCGCGATGTAGCCGTGCCCGCCGAACATCTGCTGGGCGACGACCGCGTTGTCGAAGCCCTTGTCGGTGAGCACGCCCTTCAGCACCGGCGTCATCAGCCCCATCATGTCGTCGCCGGCCTGACGGGCCTTCTCGTCGTCGGAGCGGTGCGAGACGTCGCCGTTGAGCGAGGTCCACAGAACCAGCGCGCGCGCCGCCTCGTTGAAGGCGCGGATGGAGAGAAGCGCCCGGCGCACGTCCGGGTGCACGATGATCGGATCGGCCGCCTTGTCGGGCGCCTTGGGCCCCGACAGCGCGCGGCCCTGCAACCGGTCCTTCGCGTAAACGACGGCGTTCTGGTAGGCGACCTCCGACTGCGACAGCCCCTGAACGGCGACGCCGAGCCGCGCTTCGTTCATCATCGTGAACATGGCGCGCAGCCCCTTGTTCTCCTCGCCGACGAGCCAGCCCGTCGCCCCGTCATAGTTCATGACGCAGGTCGAGTTGCCGTGGATGCCCATCTTCTCTTCCAGAGAGCCGCACATCACGCCGTTGCGGCTCCCGAGCGATCCGTCCTCGCCGATCATGAACTTCGGCACGACGAACAGCGAGATGCCCTTGGTGCCTTCCGGCGCGCCCTCAATGCGGGCGAGAACCAGGTGGATGATGTTTTCCGACAGGTCGTGCTCGCCGGCGGAAATGAAGATCTTGGTGCCGGAAATGGCGTAGGAACCGTCGCCGTTCGGCACGGCCTTGGTGCGGATGAGACCCAGATCCGTGCCGCAATGGGGCTCGGTCAGGTTCATCGTGCCGCACCACGCGCCCGACATCATGTTCGGCAGGTATTGCTGCTTCTGTTCATCCGAGCCATGCACCTGAAGGGCTGCGATCGCGCCCTGCGTCAGGCCCGGATACATGGAAAACGCCATGTTGGCGGAACACAGGAACTCGTTCATCGCCACGGTGAGCGTGTGCGGCAGGCCCTGTCCGCCATAGTCGGCATCGGCCGAAAGCCCGATCCAGCCGCCCTCGGCGAACTGGGAAAACGCCTCGCGGAAGCCCTTGGGCGTGGTCACCGAGCCGTCGTCGGCGCGGGTGCAGCCCTCGCGGTCGCCCGACTGGTTGAGCGGCTGGACGACTTCCTCGCAAAGCCTGGCGCCCTCGTTGAGGATCGCCTCGACGAGATCGGGCGTGGCGTCGGCAAAGCCGGGCAGGTTGGAATAGCGGTCCATGCCGAACACGTCGTTCAGCAGGAAAAGGGTATCTTCGACCGGAGCGCGATAGCTTGGCAAAACTCGTTCCTCCCGAGGCTGGCCCGCCGCACGCAGTCTTGCCGGCGAGCCGTCACAGTTGCCTGCACGTAACATTACGTTTGCGTAAACGTCAACTCCCTCAAACGCGGTCCGTGCGTCCTTTCTTCATCCCCCGGTGCGCGCCCCCGCGCCTCCGGCGGCTCCTCCCAATGCGGGCTACCTTTCGGCCGATTCCTTCTGCTTCAGCATGCCGGACACGACCTCCACCGTGCGCGAAAGCTCGTCGATCGCCTGCTCGATGTGGCTCTTCTGCTGCTTCAGCACGTCGATCTGCTCGTTGAACTTGTCCAGCGCCACGCGCAGTTGCACCACCTGTCCGTCGCGCAGGTCGTAGAGATCGAGCATGTCGCAGATCTCGTTGAGCGAAAAGCCGACCTGCTTGCCCATCAGCACCAGCTTCAGCCGCGCCCGGTCGCGCCGGTTGTAGAGCCGGTTCTGCCCGTCGCGCTTGGGGTTGATGAGCCCCTTGTCCTCGTAGAAGCGCAGCGTGCGCAAGGTGACGCCGAACTCCTTGGCGAGCTCGCCGATGGTGAATACCGTTTTCTTGTTGCCCGGTTCGTCGGTGGCGGTCATCGCGGAAACGATGTCGCCTTCCATCGAAAGTGCTTCGCTCATGGCAGTATCTCTTGTTGCAGCGGCCCCGGCTGGAACGGCGGTGCATGCGTGTTGCGGGGCCGTCCCGGCACCCGTCGGCCGCTTCGCATTCGGTTTGGCGTCCGTGATAGCTTACGTTTGCGTAAACGTCCAGTGACAGCCGCAGGTCCTCCGCAAAATTAACATGCCTTCCCGTGCGTTCGCTGCCGTGAGGCGGGTTCCGGCAAACACGCCGACATTGCGTATTTTCACGGTCGAAGAGCACCCATGGTTAACCGAATTTGACCGTGGTGTTGCGCACATTCGCGCGCATTAACCGGGCGTTTACCCTGAAAGGAGGAAATTGGCGAAGAAATGACGCGTCGAAAATGGCGTTCACCCGTCGGTTTGCAGGAACACTCAGCCGTGAAACCCTGCCAGTACCCGACAGAATGACGGATAGCGGGGACTGCTCATGTCGTGGAGCATTCGTGACCTGGACAACGATGCTCGGGAAAAGGCGGCCGTGGCCGCCGAACGTGCAGGCATGACAGTCGATGAATGGCTCGGTTCCCTGATCCGTGCCGGATCGCAGGACCTGTCGCAGGAAACCGCTGGACGCACCTCGCGGGAATTCACCGCGCCTGAACGGCGCGATGGAGAGCGTGCGCCATTGCGCGAGTCGAGCCTGAGGGAACGCGGCGAGCGTTTGCGCTCCAGTTCCGCTCCGGCTCCCGCCTCGGCATCACGCGCTGTCGACAAGGACAACATCTCCGAGATCGCCAGCGCGCTCGACCGGCTGCTTGCGGAAAATTCCCGCGACGACGCCGGGCGTTCCCGTTCCACGCCCGAGCCGCGCTCGCGTTCCCGTACGTCCACCGCTGCCGGCCGGACCCGAGACCGCGCCCCCGATCGCTCCTCTGATCGCTCACGTGATCGCTTTGGCGATACGGGCCGCGCCGCTACCGGCAAGTCGGTGCCCGGAATTTCGCCTGAGGAACGCTCGCACCGCGTCGAACGCGTCCTTGCCGCCCTCGGCAAGCTTGACGAGCGCGTGCGTTCGCTCTCCTCCGTCGCACCGCGTGGCGAGGCACCCGGGCCCGAACCGGCCGCGCGCGAAACGGCCCGTGCCCCCGCCGATACCCCCGTCCGTACCTCGGAGCGGGTCGCGCCCCGTCCCCCTTCCCGAACCCTCTTATCAGGAAGCCTCGTCCTATTCGGATCAGCCCCGGGAGTGGTCTCAGGATCGGCGCCAGGGGTCGCGCCGTCAGGCCGACATGTTCCGTCCCGGTACGAGCGCCGATGAGCGCGCGCAACCTCCCGGCGGCATCGAGCGCCGCCGCGCCGCGCGCCTTGAAGAGCGTGAGCAGGCCGTCTTCCACGACGACCGCGATCCGCCCGCGCGCCACGAACCCGCCCCGCGCTTGCGGGCACAGGAAACCATGTCCGGCCGCGAGCAGCCCGCCGTCTTCGCCGAACGCCGCTCCGCGCAATCCGTCGACTTCGAACGGCATTTCCGCGATCTGGCCGACCGCATCGATTCCCTGCGCGAGCCGCAAGGCGCCTTCGCCGGCCTGCGCGACGAAATCGTGGAACTGCGCCGCTCCGTCGAACGGCGTGAGCGCGACGGCATGAGCGACCGCGATCTCGACGAGATCGCCCGGTTGACGGATGCGGTGGAGCGCATGCGGCGTGAGGGGCACGATCCCCAGCTCGCCGGGGATGTGCGCGCCGAAATCGCCGACCTGCGCGATCTGGTGATGAGCCAGAACATCGACGGCACGATGAAGACGCTGGAATCGGGTTACGCCCATATCGTCGAACGGCTCGATGACATGCGCCGCCAGATCCAGGACCCGCATACCCTGTCCGTGCTGGAGCAGCGGCTCGACGACATCGAGCAGGGCCTTGCCGACATTCCGCGTGCCACGAGTTTCGCCGGCTTCGACGACCGGCTCGACGACATGGCCGGCCGGCTGCACGATCTCGCCATGCGCGGCGGCCTTCAGGGGCTCGATCATCTGGAAGACGAAATGCGCGGTCTGCGCGCGGCCATCGGCGAACTCGACGTCGCCGACCTGGTGCGCAGCGTCGACAGCCAGCTCCGCGATCTCGGCGCCCGCATGGACGAGATGGCGCACGTCCTGCCCGGCGATCTGCACGACCGTCTCGCCGCCTTTGAGGAGAGGCTGCCCGACCGCGATATCCTCGATGCGCTGAACCACCGCATGGAGCGCATCTCCTCCATGCTGGCGGAAGATCGCGCCTCCGCGGGCGGCACGTCGGAGCGCGTCGACGAGCGGCTCAGCGAGATCCTCGGCCGGCTGGACAGGATCGAACGCCAGGGCGGCGCTTCGGCCGACTTCAACCCCGGCGACTTCGAAAAGACCCTCTCGCTTCTGGAAAAGCGGATCGAGAGCCTTACGAACAAGCTCGACACGATCGACGGCATGCCGCTTGACGCGGGCTCGCTGGACCATGCGATCTCGCGCATCGATGCCGCCGCCGACAAGATCGGCGCGGAGCGTATCGCCGAGCTTCAGGACCAGCTCGCCGGGATCGTGCGTGCGCTTGGCGAAGGTGGCGGCCATGACGGCGGCGAGCTTGTGGCGCTGCGTCAGGACGTCAGCGCGCTGCGCAACGAACTGACCCACAACGAGACGCTGGTCGCGGCCATCGAACCGCAGATCCAGCAACTCGCGCACTCGCTGGTCACCGATTCCGGCGGCGCGCCGGACGACGCCAAGCTGCAGCGCATCGAACAGCAGATCGCCGTCATCGCCGGCCAGCTCGACGCGACCGAGGACCGGCTGTCCGGCCTTGGCGACATCGAGGCCACGCTGGAGCGGATCGACGCCTCCCTTTCCGGCCGGGCGCAGGGCGCTCAAGGCGAAGCCGCCGCGTCCTCGGGCGCGGGGGGCGGGGCCTCGGATGCGGCGATCAACGGCCTGCGCGGCGATCTGGCCCGTCTTTTCGAAGCGGCACAGGACAATCGCCGCGAAACGGATGATTCCATCGATCAGGTCCAGAAGGTCCTGAACGATATCGTCGCGCGCCTTGCCGCACTGGAAGACGATTCCCAGGCGCTGGAGGAGGTCGGCTTCGCCGATGTCGCCGTCGCCGCCGGCGGTGGCGGGCATCGCGTCTCCATGGGCCGCCCGCCCCATGCTCCCAGACATCCCTCCGGCCGGCAGCCGGCTTCCGGCCGTCACACCGATGCCTCCGACCACGACGAGACGGAGGAGGGCGAACTGCCCGATCTCTCGACCGTCGAGGATCTTCCGCTTGAGCCCGGCAGTGGCAAGCCGGACCTCGCGGCGATGCTGCGGGCGCAGGCCGCCGAGGGGCGGGGCCAGATCGCCGGCGGTGATCGCAAGGCAGACTTCATCGCGGCGGCCCGCCGTGCCGCACAGGCGGCGGCGGCAGAGGTCGCTGCCGACGAGGACGGCGCTGGTGCGCAGACGAAGGATCGCGGCGCCTGGCTTCGCGACAAGCTGAAGCGCTCGCGCGACGATGCCAAGGTCGCGCCCGTCTCTCCCGATGAGGCCGCCGAACGCGGAATGACCCGCGCCGAAAAGAAGGCGAAGAAGAAGAAGGATCAGGGCTCCGAGGCCAAGGCCTCCGGCTCGGCTTCGGGATCCACATCCCGTCTGCGCCGTCCGCTGGTCTATGCCGCCGCCGCCGTGATCCTGACCATCGGCGCCCTCAAGGTTTCCACGATCCTCGACGTCACGCCGCAAGAACCGGCGCCGGTCGCCGACAATGGTACGCAGGGCGCGAAGGTCGCCGCCAACCAGCCAGGTGCCGATACGCGTGCGGTTCCGCCCGCCCCGTCGAGCACCCCGGACAAGGCGGTCACCTTCCAGCAGCCGGCCGCGCAACCGGGAAGCTTCGAGGCGCCGGGCACCGTTCAGCCCTTCGGCGAGTTCGAGTCCGGTTCCACCCCGCAGGCGGCGGGCCGTGAAAACGCCGAGCTCTCCGGGGCCCCCCGCACACAACCTTCCACCGCGCCGCAGGCCTCTGTGGCCCCGCGCGGTGAACAGCCCGCTCCCCGGGATTCTGTCCCGTCCGCCCCCGCGCCCGACGAGGCGGCGGGTCCGCTGGCCCTGCGCATGGCGGCCAATAACGGCAATCCGCGCGCCCAGTTCGAGATCGCCCTTCGCTATACCGAGGGCAAGGGCGTTCCGGCGGATCTCGTGAAGGCCGCCGAATGGTACAAGCGCGCCGCCGAAGGCGGTCTTGCGCCGGCCCAGTATCGCCTTGGCAGTTTCTACGAAAAGGGCCGTGGCGTTCAGAAGAACCTGGCCGAGGCGCGCAAGTGGTATCAGCGCGCCGCCGATCAAGGCAACGTCAAGGCGATGCACAACATGGCCGTGCTGCTCGCCGATGGCAGTCTCGGCAAGCCCGATTTCGCCGGAGCCGCGCGGTGGTTCGAGAAGGCGGCCGAACACGGCGTGCGCGACAGCCAGTTCAATCTCGGTGTGCTCTATGCGCGCGGTCTGGGCGTGAAGAAGGATCTCGCCGCCTCCTACAAGTGGTTCGCCATCGCAGCCAAGCTCGGTGACAACGACGCGGCGACCAAGCGTGACGAGATCGCCAATTCGCTGCCCGAAGCCCAGCTTGCCGAAGCGCGCAAGGCGGTCAGCTCCTGGAAACAGAGGAACGCCGACGACGCCGCAAACACCGTGAAGCCGGACGACGCCTGGAAGGAAAAGCCGGGCGATGCCGCCGATATGAGCCAGGAGCTGGTCAAGCAGGCGCAGCTTCTGCTCACCCATCTCGGCTTCGATCCCGGTCCCAGCGACGGCGTGATCGGTCCCAAGACCGTGGACGCGGTGCGCACGTTCCAGATTCAGGCAGGCTTGCCGGTCGATGGTGCGATTGACCGCAAGCTGATCCGGGCCCTGGCGGGACGCTCGATCTGAGCGGCCGGCCGCCGGGGCAGGCCGGGAAAGGCTGCCCCCTGCGTTCGGCGGTAATGCCACCGGGCTGCGCAGTGAACCGAAAGTGAACCACAGCCGCGAAAGGTCGATTGACAGCGCCCGGCAGAGGGCGCTTTAAACGGCTTTGTTTGCGGTGCGAAACAGTGACGACGTCACCCCGCACTCCCGAGCACCGGACCGGACCGTTGCAGATTTACCTTCCCATCGCCGAGCTTCCGGTCAACATCTTCATGATCCTGTCGATGGGGGGCGCTGTCGGCTTTCTTTCCGGCATGTTCGGCATTGGCGGCGGCTTTCTGCTGACCCCGCTGCTGATTTTCACCGGCATCACCCCGGCCGTGGCGGTGGCCACCGTCACGACGCAGGTCGTCGCCTCCTCGTTCTCCGGCGTGCTCACCTACTGGCGGCGCAAGTCGATCGATTTTCCGCTCGCCTTCGTGCTGCTGTGCGGCGGCATCGCGGGTTCTGCCGTCGGCGTCTGGCTGTTCTCCCTGTTGCAGGCGGTCGGCCAGCTCGATCTGACGATCTCGATCGCCTATGTCTCGTTCCTCAGCCTGATCGGCGGGCTTATGCTGATCGAGTCCGTGCGCGCCATGCTGCGCAGTCGCTCGGGAAAGCCGGTCAGTCTGCGCCGTCCCGGCCAGCACAACTGGGTACACGGTCTTCCCTTCAAGATGCGCTTTCGCCGCTCCAGGCTCTACGTCTCCGTCATACCGATCGCGGTTCTCGGCATCACCATCGGCTTTCTGGGCGCGGTGCTGGGCATCGGCGGCGGCTTCATTATGGTGCCGGCGCTGATCTATCTGCTGCGCGTGCCCACCAACGTGGTGATCGGCACCTCGCTCGTTCAGATCCTGGCGACCATGGCGGTCGCCACCGTGCTGCACGCGGTCACCAACCAGTCGGTCGATGCGCTGCTGGCGCTGATCCTGATGGTGGGCGGCGTCATCGGCGCGCAGTTCGGCGCCCGCGTCGGCCAGCATCTTCGTGGCGAACAGCTGCGCGCGCTGCTGGCCCTCGTGGTGCTCTCCGTCGGCCTGCGCTTTGCCATCGATCTGGTGCTGGAACCGGTCGATCTCTACTCGTTCTCGGTCCTGTCGGGGGGCGGACAATGAGCGGTGTCGCGGCGAACAGCGGCCTTCTGGCCCGTGCGCTGCTGGCGCTTGTCTCTCTCCTGTGCCTTGCCCGTGAAGGCAGTGCCGAAACGCTCGTCACCGCCCTGTCGGAGCCGACCGTCAAGATAACCTCCAACTTCACTGGTGCGGAGATCGTGGTCTTCGGCACCGTGGAACGCGATGCCACGACGGTGGAGCGCCCCGACGCCTACGACATCGTCGTCACCGTCTCCGGCCCCACGGAAACCGTCGTCACCCGGCGCAAGGACCGGGTCTTTGGCGTGTGGGTGAACAACGAGGCGGTACGCTTCATGGACATTCCGTCTTTCTACGCGCTGCACAGTACCCGCCGCCTGAACGAGATCGCCGACGAGAAGGTGCTGCGCGATCGCGGTATCGGCGCCGCCAATCTGGAGATGCGCGCCGAAGCCGGCGTGAACGACAGTGCGGAGCGCATCGCCACGTTCCGCGATGCGCTCTTGCGGCTGAAGCTTCAGGAAGGGCTCTACGCCCAGCGCTCCTCGGCGGTGGGGTTCCTGTCGCCATCGCTTTTCCGCACCAACATTCCGCTGCCCGCCAACGTGCCGCACGGCAACTACAAGGTGACGGTGTCGCTCTTTCGCGGCGGCGCGCTGTTGACGTCGGAACAGCAGAAGCTGCGCATCGCCAAGGCGGGATTCGAGCAGTTCACCTATTCGATGGCCCATACCAACGCGCTCGTCTACGGTCTGGCGACGGTGCTGATGGCCCTGGGCACCGGCTGGCTCGCCGGGGTTATGTTCCGCAAGGAATAGGGGCGGGGGCCCGTCCTCAGTCCTCGCGCAGCTTGTGTGCCGGGATCGGGTAGATACGGTCCTCGCCGAGCATGTAGGCGGTGAAGCCGAGATCGTCGAAAAGCGGGTCCCACGGCTCTTCCAGCACATTGAGCCCGCCGGTCAGCGCGCCGAAGGCCGGCATCACCAGCCGGGTGTGGTCGCCGGCGAAACAGGGTCGGCGGATGGAGCGGCCGTGCCGGCGGATACGCCCGGCGGGATGCAGGTGGCCGGCGATCTCGCCCAGCACCATGTCGGCCAGCGGCTCGTGGCGGAAGACCAGCGCGCCGAAATCGGCCTCGTCGGTGTGCTCGCCGAAAAGTCCCGCGCTCGCCTCCGGGTCGTGGTTGCCGGAAATCCAGATCCATTCGCGCCCGAGTTGCATCATCGCCAGCCGGGTCTTGTTGACCATCGACATGCGCGCCGCCGCTTCCCCGTCGTGGAAGCTGTCGCCCAGCGAGATCACGCGGGCAGGCTCGAAATGGTCGATGACGGCGGCCAGCCGGTCCAGCGTCACGGCGGTGTCGTAGGGCGGCAGCATCACGCCGCGAGTGGCGTAGGAGGATGCCTTTTCCAGGTGCAGGTCGGAAACGATCAGCGTGCGTTCCGCCTCCCACCATACGGCACCCGACAGATGAAGCGTCAGAAGTTCGCCCGCGACGTATATTTCATGCCAGTCGACATGAGGCGTATGCCGCCAAAGAGCACTCGCACCGAGATTCACGTCATGGCCTCCGCGATGAGATCGTCAGCGAATTCGGCGAGGAGGGTCTCGTTGGCCTCGCCGTAAATGGGCTCGCGGCCGATCTCGAGCATGACCGGCACGGCGAGCGGCGATACGCAACTCAGGCCAGTATGCGTGATTCGTTGGCGAATCCGGCGCAAAAGTGCGCCCAACCGCGAAATATCCAGAAGACCGGTTGCCGCATCCGCCCAGGTTGCCTGGAGCAGAATGTGGTCGGGTTCATGAGCGCGCAAAACGTCATAAATAAGGTCGGAGGAGATCGTGATTTGCCGTCCGGTTTTCTCCTGACCCGGGTGCCGGCGCTCGATCAGTCCGGCGATTACGGCGCAGTTCCGGAAGGTCCGTTTCAAGAGTGCGGAGCCCGCAAGCCACGCATCCAGATCATCGCCCAGCATGTCCTCGTCGAAGAGCTGATCGAGCGACAGCGTGCCTTGCGTGATCGCCGCACCCATGTCGGAAAGCCCCCATACCGCAAGCGCATAGTCGTTGGCGACGAACCCCATGGGCCGCATGCGCGCGCGCTCCAGCCGTCGCGTCAGCAGCATGCCCAGCGTCTGGTGCGCAAGCCGACCCTCGAAGGGATAGCACACCATGTAGGACTTGTTGTTGCGCGGAAACGTCTCAACCAGCATTCCCTCGCGCGCCGGCAGCAGCGACTTCTCGCGCTGGAGCTCCAGCCATTCGCGCACCTGGCCGGGCAGCGCCCGCCAGTGCTCGGGCTCCGCCAGCATCGCGCGCACGCCGGCGGCGAGGTAGGTGGAGAGCGGAAACTTGCCGCCCATGTATGAGGGCACCTTCGGCGCCTCCGCATGGGCACGCGAGACATGCGCCTCGTTCTCCCTCAAGCCTTCGAAGCGCACGATCTCGCCGGCAAAGACGAACGTGTCGCCGGGCTCCAGCTGCTCGACGAACCATTCCTCCACCTGGCCGAGCACCCTGCCACCACGCCCGACCGGCCCGCGCCGACCCTTTGCGCTTGAGCGCGCCAGCCGGACTTTCAGCATCGGCGCCTCCACGATGGTGCCGACATTCAGCCGGTACTGCTGGGCGAAGGTCGGATTGGCGATCCGCCACAGTCCATCGGATCGCTTCTTCAGCCGGGCGTAGCGGTCATAGGCACGCAGCGCGTAGCCGCCGGTCGCGACGAAATCGATGCAGCGCGAAAACGTCTGCGCATCGAGCGCGCGATAGGGCGCGGCGCTCGTCACCTCCGCAAACATCTCCGCCTCGTCGAACGGGCCGGCGGCGGCGCGGCCCAGAATGTGCTGGGCGAGCACGTCGAGCCCGCCGGTGCGCGGTGGCGGCGTGTCCTGCACGCCGGCCTTGGAGGCTTCCAGCGCGGCCCGGCATTCCAGCACCTCGAAGCGGTTGGCCGGCACCAGCAGCGCCTTCGAGGGCTCGTCCATGCGGTGGTTGGCCCGTCCGATGCGCTGGGAAAGCCGGCTCGCCCCCTTCGGCGCGCCGACATTGATGACGAGATCGACATCGCCCCAGTCGATGCCGAGATCGAGCGAGGAGGTACACACCACCGCGCGAAGGCGGCCTGCGGTCATCGCGGCCTCCACCTTGCGCCGCTGGCCGGCATCGAGCGAGCCGTGGTGCAGCGCGATCGCCAGATTGTCGTCGTTGATCCGCCACAGCTCCTGGAACAGCAGTTCCGCCTGGCTGCGGGTGTTGACGAAAACCAGCACCGTGCGGTGCGCCCGGATCTCCTCGTAGATCTCCGGCAGCGCATAGCGCGCGGAATGCCCCGACCACGGAATGCGCGCCTCGGACGGCAGGATGGTGATGTCGGGCGCCGCGCCCTCGCTCGCCGTCACCAGATCGGCGAGCGCCCTGTCCTCGCTCCCTGACTGCGGCACCAGCCAGGCGCGCAGGTCGTCGGGTTCGGCCACGGTTGCGGAAAGGCCGATGGCGCGCATGCCGGGTGCCAGCCGCCTGAGCCGGGCAAGCCCCAGCGACAGCAGGTCCCCGCGCTTTGAGGTCACCAGCGCATGCAGCTCGTCAAGGATGACCGTGGTCAGCCCGTCAAAGAAGCTGTCGGCTTCCGGCGAGGCGATCAGCAGCGCGAGCTGTTCGGGCGTCGTCAACAGGATATCGGGCGGATTGAGCTTCTGGCGCTGGCGCTTGTGGGCGGGGGTGTCGCCGGTGCGCGTCTCGATGGCGAGATCGAGCTTCATCTCCGCGACCGGCGCCTCCAGATTGCGGGCGATATCGACGGCCAGCGCCTTCAGCGGCGAGATGTAGAGCGTGTGGACGCCGCGCCGTTTCGTGTCGCGCCGTCCGGTGTTGCGCTCCGGGTTGGCGAGCGCGATGAGGCTCGGCAGGAAGCCAGCCAGCGTCTTGCCCGCGCCGGTGGGTGCGATCAGCAGAACGGAGCGTTGATCGGCGGCATGTTCGAGAAGGTCGAGCTGATGCCCGCGCACCGACCATCCGCGTGCCGAAAACCAGTCGCGGAAGAGGGGAGGGAGCAGGGCCGCCCGGCCCTGATGCGCATCGTGCTGCAATCGCTTGAAACCCGCGAGGTGATGGGAGACGCCTCTTCCGTCCTATCCCCGCGACGGTGTCTCTGGCAAGGCGGGCCATGTTGCCGCGCGCGCGTGCCGCTCCAATAACCTCTCCCATGGGGAGAGGTCGGACCGCAGGTCCGGGTGAGGGGGATCGGGTTATCTGTCTCCACGAGAGTTCGACACCCCTCACCCTGACCTCTCCCCATGGGAGAGGGGATGCGTCCACGTCGCGCTGTGAGTTCGTCCGCACGATCTCTCATCCCCCATCGCCTTACGCCGTGCGTCGCGGTATATGCGTCATGATCACGTCCGCACGCATCTCGGCTGGATCACGAATTGACGTGGCCGAAAAGATAGGCAGTCTGGGCAGCGCGTGCCTTCGAGAAGAACGGAAGAGCCATGTCGATGAAGACCGACCAGGATACGAACGCCATCCGCGAGCTGTTCGCGACCTACGCCGCCGCGTTCGACGACTTCGATGCCGATGCGATTGCAGATCTTTTCGCCTATCCGGTGGTGATCTGGCAGTTCGACCGCGGCAACATGTTCGAGGACGACGAGGACCTGATGGAGAACATCGACGCGCTGCTGAAGGTGCTCGACAGCGAGGGCGTCGTGCAATCCGACCATGAGGTCAATGCGCTGTCCGTGTCCGGTCCCACCGCGCTCGCCAGCGTTTCGTGGCGCCAGAAGCGCGCGGACGGTGAGGTCGCGCTCGCCTTCACCTGTCACTATCACCTCGTCAACATCGAGGACGAGTGGCTGATCGCTTCCATTTTCAACGAGAACGTTTGAGGCTTCAACGAGAACGCCTGAGGTTTCAAAGGAGCGTGCCGGGGTTTCGCGCGACATCGCATGTCGGCGCTTGCCCCGTGCGTCCCGGCCCTTCATTGTCGTCGGGCCGGGGTGGAAATGACAATATGGGCCCGGCGGGGGAGGGTTCAGCGTGACGGTGACGATCGATTACTATTTTACCCTGATTTCGCCATTCGCCTATCTGGGGCACGACGTGCTGCTGGAAATCGCGGAAAAGCGCGGTGCCGGCATCCGTTATTATCCCGTCAATCTGGGCGCGGTCTTTTCAAAGACTGGCGGCCTGCCGCTGCCCCAGCGCCATCCCGCCCGTCAGGCCTATCGCTGGCTGGAGCTGCAGCGCTGGCGCGAGGTGCGCGAGCGCCCGCTCAACCTGCGCCCCGCCCATTTCCCGACCGATCCGACACTGGCCGATTGCACGGCGATCGTTCTGGCGCAGTCGGGTGGCCGGGTCGCGGATTTCGCCCATCGCGCCTTTCGCGCCTGCTGGGAACTCGACCGTGACATCGCCGATGAACATGTCATTTCCGGCATTCTGGACGATCTGGGCGAGTACAAGGGCAACATTCTGGCTTCCGCCCGCTCCGAGGAGGTCAGGTCGATCTACGCCGACCATGCCCGTCAGGCGTCGGAAGCCGGCGCCTTCGGCTCGCCGGTCTATGTTCTCAACGGCGAGGTCTTCTGGGGGCAGGACAGGCTGGACCTGCTGGATCAGGCGCTGGCGAGCGGCCGCGCGCCCTACCGCCCCTTGTGAGAGGATCGCCATGAGCGTGCTGCTGTCGTCCTCCGCCCGAGCGCTCCGCTCCCACCATCGTCATCACCCGGCTCTGTCCGGGTGATCCAGCGCTTGCCGCGTATGCCGAGGCCGGCGATGGATTGCCCGGACTTCGCCGTGCAATGACGGACGAGGGGTATGAGAGGGAGGCACAAGCAAACGCCCGAAGCCCGGGGGAGGATTCGACGCCGCTCCGGCTTACCCCGCGATCAGCGTCTCGATTTCCTTGCGCGCGGCTGCCGGCAGCGGCACGGGCTTGCGTGTCTCGAGGTCCATGATCATGCTGGTCGCGTCGAGAGTGGCGACCAGTCGGCCGGCGGCGCTGTCGAACATGTGATGGCGGAAGGTGAAGGTCTTGTCGCCGACCCCGGTCAGACACGACAGCACGAGAAGCGACGTGCCGAGCCGTGCCGGCAGCCCGCTCGTCAGCTTCATTTCCAGTGCGATACGGCCGTAGTCCTTTTTTTCCAGCCATGGCCGCGTCAGCCCGACGCGCTCCCAGAGGTGCGGCGCGCCATCGGAGAAGCAGGAGAGCAGGAAGCGGTCGTCGGCGGCGGAGTCGAGCCCGCAATCGCGCGGCAGCACGGTGGCGCGGTGGACGGGGATGGCGCCGGACGCGACGAGATCGGCTTGCTTCACGTCAAGCGCCGCCGGACCGGGTTCGAAGCTGCGTGGCGCGGCCTCCGCCGGCATGGCGTCACCAGCCTCGCTCAGACGCTTGCGCAGGTCCTTCAACGCGCGCTCGGAAGGGGCGTAGCCGTCGAGCGCTGTGGCGGAGATGCGGCCGGTCGAGGTGTCGCGCATGACATGGACGATGGCGAGCATGTACGGCCCGTCGAAGGCGGCATGCGAGGTCACGTTCACCAGCGCGCCTGCGAAAAGCTCGCCGTGGTAGCGAATGTGGCGGACACGACGCGGCCCGGCATGCGCCTCGCTGAAGCCTGTCAGACTGCGGAACTGACGATCGGCTTCCTCGAACTTGGCGAGATAGAACTGCACGTTGAGATGGTCGTTCTCATCGCACTCCCAGGTATTGACGAAGGACTTAAGCGTTTCGAGTGCGGACATTCCGTTTCCGTTTCGTGTGATGGTTGGCTTCGGTTTCGCGCCGCCGGTGTTTCCGGCCCGCGCGTCGAAGCGTCAGCTCGCCCGGTCGAAGGCGGCGTTGATGAAGGCGTCGATCTCGGCGTTGCTCTTGCGCGAAATCTCCAGCGGAAAAGCCTGAAAGACATGACAGCCGCCCGGGTGGACTGAAATCTCGGCTCCGTTGCCCGCCGCCATCCAGCGGGCGGCCATGAACAGGCTGTCGTCGAGAAGCGCATCGCGCGTGCCGACCGAAAACAGGGCTGGCGGCAGGCCCGCGAGATCGGCCCGGATGGGCGAGATGTCGGCGGAGGTCGCATCGCAGTCCTCGCCGAGGAACGAGCGCGCGAACAGCGTGATGTCGCGGGTTGTCAGGATCAGCTTCTCCGTGCCCCAGTTGCGTGCGCTGGGGGTCAGGGCGAGATCATAGCAGCCCGCGGTCAGCGCCGCGCCCGCAAAAGGCGTCAGTTCGTGTTTGTCGCGCAGGCGGATCAGCGTCACCACCGAAAGGTGCGCCCCGGCGGATTCCCCGCCGATGACGAGCGGCAGGTCGCGGAACGGCGACTGGCGCACGAGCCACAGCGCCGCCGCCTCGCAATCGTCCGGTCCTTGCGGATACGGGTGCTCCGGCGCCAGCCGGTAGTCGAGCGAAAGCGCCGCAGCGCCCGTCGTACGCGTGATCTCCTCCAGCCGGTCATCCTGGTAATCCGCCGCGCCGAAGGTCCAGCCGCCGCCATGGATATGCAGGTAAACCCCGCGCGGGGTGCCGGTTTCGGGCAGGATCTGGCGGATCTCGATCGCGCCGTGCGGGCCGTCGATGGTGATCGTCGTCGCGCGCGGGCACCTGGGCGGCAACGGAAAGGCGCCGAGCCCCTTGTCTCTGAGCTTGCGTATCTCGGCCGGCGGCACGCTCCAGCTGTCGGGCAGAGCGGTGAGTTCAGCGGTCTTTTCGGTGTTGAAACGACGGGTCTCGTCGCTGATGGCGTCGTCGCGGAACAGGGCTGGGTCGAGATGCATGGCTGTCAGGGTTCCGGTTTCCGGGAGTCGCGCGGCACGCTACCTGCCCGCCGCCACGCTGCCAAGACCCTTGCCCGGCAAAGCGCGGGATCCGCCGATCGTGTCTTGCGGGCCAGATCCGACACGGCGCGCGTTCTAGACGGCGCGGTCCCTGATCGCCACGCCGCTTCCCCGCCGGTGGATCGTCTCGACAAAGGCCCGGTTCACCTCGCCTGGCGGCGCGGTGAAGAGGCTGACCGCGAACGTCACGACAAAACCTGTCGCCACACCGTAAAGTGTGCCCGGCAGGCCCTCCAGACCAAGTCCGAAAGCCGATGCGGCCTCGCCGTCCGTGTTGGCGAGCATGAAGAACAGCGCCACCGCGATCCCTGCCGCCATGCCGGCCACGGCACCCGGTGCGGTGGCACGCGGCCACCAGATGCCGAGAACGAGAGCGGGAAAGTTGCCCGCCGCCGCCAGCCCCAGCGCGATCGTCAACGCACCCGGCAGGGTCGTCACGCCGCCGAGAGCGGCATATCCGGCAAGGGTCGCCACCACGAGCAGCATGAGCCGGGCCGCGAAGAGACGACGCGCGGCGGTCGCCGATGGCGCGGCGAGGCGATGGAAGCCGTCATGGGCGAGCGAATTGGCGATGGCGAGCAGCAGGCCGTTGGCGGTCGCGAGCGCCGCCGCGAGGGCGCCCGTCGCGAGGAAGGCCGCCAAAGTCACCGCCATCCCGGCGATCTGCGGCAGGGCGAGCACGACGGCCTCGGGCGCCAGCGCGAAATCGGCGGGCGCGAGATTGCGGTAATAGAGATCGAGCCCCGTACACGCCTGGCGGATCGCCTCCAGCGATACAGCGTCCGCGCCGCAGATCCGCACGAGCCCCTGCGCCCCAAGCCGCATGACCCACTCGGGCAGCGCGTCGATCTCCGCGGAGGCGATGGAACCGACGATTTCCAGCTTGGCGAAAACGACATAGACCGGCACGGCGGAGAGCACGAGGGCGACGAAGACGAGCCCCCAGCCCGCCGCCCGGCGTGCCTCGCCGGGAGATGGCGCGGTGAAGAAGCGGGCCAGCAGGTGCGGCAGCGAGGCCGTGCCGATCATCAGGCATATGACGAGCGTTGCCAGATCCCACGGCCCGCCGGCCGCCGCTGCCGCCACGCCCGAATTCCCCGCTTGCGCGAAAGGCGCGCCCGGCCAGCCGGCCAGCAGCTCGCGCAAGTCCGCGAGCGCGTCGGCCAACGCGATCTGCGGCACCGGCATGGCGGTGCTTTCCATCGACAGCAGCACAAGCGGGGTCAGGAAGGCGGCGGCGAGCACCAGGTAAAGCGCGGCCTGCGTCCAGGTCAGGGCCCGCATGCCGCCGGCGAGCGAGCACACCACCATCACCGCGAGCGCGCCGACAATGGCCGTGTGCGCGCCGATGCCCAGAAAGCGCGACGCGACGAACCCGATCACCGCGAGTTCTCCGGCCAGCAGCAGGAAGGACACCGCAACGAGCACCGCCATCCCCATCACCCGCACCAGCCTGCCGCCATAGCGCGCGGCGAGGAAGTCGGGAACGGTCAGCGCGCCTGAGCGGTCGAGACAGGGCGCGAACAGCATCGCCATCAGCACGAAGCCGCCCGTCCATCCGGCAATGCTCCACCCGGCGATGTTCCAGCCCGCAACGCTCCAGCCCGCGCCGCCGATCACAAAGAGCGTTCCCGCGAGGCCGACAAAGAGCGCGCCGGAAATCCAGTCGGCGGCGAGCGCCATGCCGTTCGGCACTGCCGGAACCCGGCGGCCCGCGAGATAGAACTCCGAAATCCGCATCGTGCGCGACGTGAGCCCCAGCACCAGGATGGCCGCGGCGACGGCGGCGGGAACCACAAGGTCGATGACCGTTTCCGGCAGCCCCAGCCGTTCCAGGATCGCGAGCGAGGTGAGGACGAAGACGAGACCGCCGGCAAGGATGGCGAAGGCCCATCCGCGCCGGCGTGTTGACGCGACGGGGCCGACGTGACCGACCGTATGGCCCGACGACGGCACCGGTTGCGGCCTGGGCGGCGATTGGGGGGCTGCGGCTGGCTTGTGCATCTTCCCGGGCTTCGGTTGCTGTTTCCCCATCATGGCCGATTCGCACCCCTGGGGCGCGCGGTGCGCGAGGCGCGGCGATCTGCGGAAGGCGATGACGCCTCCTGGCGAGGCGGAATTTCGTCGAGGCCTCGAAATCCGGCAGTTCTTCGATGGCACGAGGGGGACTTTGAGAGCGACGTACGAACGCGCGACAAAGCAGATCCGGCGCCCCTTGCCAGTATTACGGCGATTTTGCTGCGGCAGATGAACGTTTCGGATGCCATCTCTGTCGCGCCTCTTTGGAGCCGGAAAAGGATTTACCGTTGCCGAGGGTGGTCGCCGGGTTTACTCTTTCGTTTTTCCAGACTTGGTTCGTCGGTACAATCACCTGCGGCAAGACGCCGTGGCTACGCGGAAAACGCGCATTTGCCTGTTAGCGTGCGAAAGCCTATCAATAATGGCGCGCCGGTTTTAAAGATGACAACAACGGAAATCCGGCGAGACCCGAGGCGCGTTCCGGCGCATGCCCGGGGTCGACACGTTGAGAGGTTCCGTAGGGTTATGTCCGGGCAAGTCGGCATGGCGAACGTTTCCGCTGCGGAGCTTCCTGTCGCGTGGTTGAGTTGGGGGTAAGGGAGGACGTTCGGTTTGGCCGAAAAGCCATCGTTTAATTTCATCATTGCTGACGATCATCCGCTTTTCCGCGGCGCATTGCGACAGGCGATCGAGAGCATGTATCCCGGCGCTGGAATCGTGGAGGCTGGCGCGCTGGAAAGCGTTTCGGCCAGGCTCGAGGCGTCCGACGATGTGGATCTCATCCTGCTCGATCTGACCATGCCCGGCATGCGCGGGTATTCCGGATTGATGTTTCTGCGCGCGCAATATCCCGGCATTCCGGTCGTCATCGTCTCAGCCAACGAGGAACCGGGCGCGATCCGCAATTGCATGGAATTCGGCGCCTCCGGGTTCATTCCGAAATCGCTGGGGATCGATGTGATGCGCGCTGCCGTTGCCGCCGTCATGGCCGGCGAGACCTGGTCGCCGCCGGACGTGGACCTCACTTGCGTCGACGAAACGGTCGGCCTCGTCCAGCGCCTCTCCACCCTGACCCCGCAGCAGGTGCGTGTGCTGATGATGCTGAGCGAGGGTCTGCTCAACAAGCAGATCGCCTACGAGCTCAGCGTCTCGGAGGCGACGGTGAAGGCGCATGTCTCCGCCATCCTGCAAAAGCTCGGCGTGGAAAGCCGCACCCAGGCGGTGATCGCGGCCTCCAAGATCGAAAACGGCCAGTGGCAGGCCGCCGTCAGCGGCTGACGAAGCTGCGATCCGTTCTTCGTCCTCCCCGGCAACGCCCGGGAGGCTTTACACATCTGTCCCGGCCCGCGCGAGATCCCGGTTCAGCGCGGCAGTACTGACGTACCGCCGCCCGCCGCGCGCCCGCGATGACGCCGAAGAGATCGCTGCGGGGGGCAATGACAGGCGGCAGGGGCAGGATAGGGGGTGTCATTCCCGTGCAGGGAGAGATGTCGCCCGGTCACTCCGCCGCAGGTTCCGGGGCCGTGACGGTCTTTCCCGCCTCCGAGCGCAGCCGCGTCAGATAGGCCCTCAGCGCCGCCGGTTTCAACGGCTTGTTGAGCATGTGAATATCACGCTCGGCCGCGTCACGGCGTACCTCGGGCGTGCGGTCCGCCGTGATCAGGATGGCGGGAATGTCGTGGCCGAACTTCCAGCGAAGCTGCACCACCGCGTCGATACCGTTGCCCTGGTCCAGGTGATAGTCGACCAGAAGCGCCTCCGGCACCTCGCCGACATCGGCGATCTTCATCGCCGCCTCGCTCGGGTCCAGCGCCGTCAGCACCCGGCATTGCCACCCCGCGAGCAACGCCTCCATGCCCGCCAGAATGCTGGCCTCGTTGTCGAGGGAAAGAACCAGCATGCCGTGGAGACTTGAATTGCGCGGCGTCGGGGCGCTGGAATGGGCCTGCTCGGCCGGCAGCGTCGGGGCCGGCGGCAACTGCACGGTGAACCGCGAACCGCCATTGACCCCCGAGACGATCGATACCGGATGGTCGAGGACGCGCGAAATGCGGTCGACGATCGAAAGCCCCAGCCCCAGCCCGCGCGCCACCTTGGCGCCGTCATCGAGCCGGTGGAACTCCTCGAAGATCGCCTTGCGCTTGGAGGCGGGAATGCCGATGCCGGTGTCCAGAACCTCCACGCTTACGCGGTTGCGCTGGCGCCGGCAGCCGACAAGAACGCGCCCGTGCCGCGTGTACTTGATGGCATTGGAAACGAGGTTCTGCAGCAGCCGGCGCAACAGCCGGCGGTCTGAACGCACCGACAGCGAGGTTTTCAGGATCCTGAAGTCGAGGTTCTTCTCCCGCGCCACCGGTTCGAATTCCAGCCGGAGCTGGTTGAGGATCTCATCGATGCGGAAGCTGGTGATCTCCGGCTGCATGCGGCCGGTATCGAGGCGGGAGATATCGAGCACCGCGCCGATGATCTCCTCCACCGAATCCAGCGAGCGTTCGACGTTGCGCACGAGATCGTAGTCGCGTCCGCGCGCCGCCTCGAAGCGTTCCGTCAGGCTGGAGGCATAAAGCCGCGCGGCGTTGAGCGGTTGCAGGATGTCGTGGCCGGCCGCGGCCAGGAAGCGCGTCTTGCCGAGATTGGCCTCGTCGGCTTCGCGCTTGGCGCGCACCAGCGCGTCGTTGACGTGGGTCAGTTCCTCGGTGCGCTCGCGCACGCGGCGTTCCAGCGTTTCGTTGGCACGCGCCAGCGCGTGTTCGGCATGCACCCGCTCGGTGATGTCGGTGTAGGTGGTGACGATGCCGCCGCCGGGCATCGGGCTGGTGCGCACCTCCAGCACGGTCTGGGTGGAGGCGATGCGGTCCTGGAACATGTCCATGCGCACGGCCAGCGCCTCCAGCCGTTCGTTGACCAGCGTCTCCACCGGCGCCAGACCGAATTCCCCGCGTTCCGCGTTGTAGCGCAGGATGGCGTCGAGCGGCGTTCCCACCTGGCCGTATTCCGGCGGCAGGCCGAGGAGTTCGCGGAACTGCCGGTTCCAGCAGATCAGCCTCAGGTCCTGGTCGAAGACCGAGATCCCCTGGCGCACCTGGTCGAGCGCGGTCTGCAGCAGGTCGCGGTTGTACTGGATGGCGGCGGAGGCGTCGTCGAGCAGCTTCATCGCGCCCTTGGTCGCGGGGTCGCGCCGCTTGACCAGCAGCGACAGCACCAGCCGCGACGACGCCGCGCCGATGGCGCTTGCCAGAAGCTGTTCGGCAAAGCGCAAGGTGCGCGCGTCGACCGGGTCGTTGGGTGCGAGCGAGACCTGATGTTCGCGCGCGAAACGGTCGAAGGAGCGGTCGGTGCGTTCCGACCCCAGATAGCGCGCCACGGTGAGGCGCAGGTCGTCGATGGTCACCGCCGTGCGCCACAGCTTGAGCGAGGGCGAGGGGGAGAAGTCGTCGGGCAGGAAGATGTTGGCCTGCAACCGTTCGATCGGTTCGGGCATGCGGCTGAGCGAGCCGATGATGTAGGCGGCGATGTTGACCGCCATCGCCCAGGCGAAACCATGCACGAGCGGATCGGCCTGGATGCCGAAGAGCGCCTGCGGCCTCAGGAACACGAGCCCGAGCGGGCCGTCGGTAAGCCAGGTGCGCGGCAGCAGGCCGGAATCGGCGAAGGTCGGCAGCAGCAGCGTGTAGCACCACACCGCAAAGCCGCAGACCATGCCGGCGATGGCGCCGCGCGCGGTGGCGCGCCGCCAGAACAGTCCGCCGAAAAAGGCCGGGGCGAACTGCGCGATGGCCGCGAAGGACAGAAGCCCGATGGAGGCGAGCGCGGCGCTGTCGCCGGCCGCGCGATAATAGGCATAGGCCAGCAGCAGCGTGGCGAAGATGGCGGTCCGCCGCACATGCAGCAGGAAGCGGCCCATGTCCTGCATCTCGCCCGCGTCATCAAGCCGGCGGCGCAGCACCAGCGGGATCACGAGGTCGTTGGAGATCATGATCGCCAGCGCCACGCAGGCGACGATCACCATCGCCGTGGCGGCGGAAAGCCCGCCGATGAAGGCGAGCATGGTGAAGATCGGCTGGTCGGCCGTCATCGGCAACGCCAGCACGAAGATGTCGGCGTCGACCGCGCCGCCGAAGCGCAACATGCCGGCCGCCGCGATCGGCACGACGAAGAGATTGATCAGGATGAGGTAGAGCGGGAACGTCCAGCGTGCCAGCCGCAGCTCGCCCTGGTTGTTGTTTTCCGTCACCATGACGTGGAACTGGCGCGGCAGCAGGATCGCCGCAAACAGCGACAGTGTCGTCATCACCACCCAGGGGTCCCGGTTGAGTGGTGCGGTGAAGACGTCGGTCACCGCGGGCGCGGCGCTGGCCGCTTTGAGCAACTCGCCCGGTCCGTCGAACAAACCGAACGTGACATAGAGCCCGACGGCGAGGAAGGCGATCAGCTTGACGATGGATTCGGCCGCCACCGCCAGCATCAGTCCTTCCTGATGCTCGGTCGCATCGATGTGGCGGGTGCCGAACAAAACGGCGAAGACCGCCATGCCGAGCGCGACCAGCAGCGCGACGTCGCCGATCACCCAGTCCGTGGCGAGCCCGCCGGAGGAACCCGTACGCATGAAGAGCGTTGTCGTCGACAGCGACACGGCTTTCAGCTGCAGCGCGATGTAGGGGATCGTGCCGCACACCGCGATGATGGTGACGACGGCGGCGACCGCCTGGTTCTTGCCGTAGCGCGCGGCGATGAAGTCGGCGATGGAGGTGATGCGCTCGGCCTTGGCGAGCCGCACGATACGGCGCAGCAGCGGAAAGCCGAGCGCGATGAGGATGGCCGGACCGATATAGATCGTCAGGAACTGGAAGCCGCTCTGGCTGGCAAGGCCGACCGAGCCGAAAAAGGTCCACGACGTGCAGTAGACGGCGAGTGACAGGGCGTAGATCAGCGGTCGTCCGCGTGTGCGTCGCTTCTTGCGCGCCACGCGGTCACCGTAGCTCGCGACCGCGAACAGCAATCCGATATAGACCAGCGCGGAAACGACGACGACCCAGCCTTGCAGCATCCACCCTCATCGGCCTTTCGCGCCGTTTTCCTTTATTCCTTGAAGGGATCGGAGCACAGTTGCATTGCTATGTCCATGTCGGTGCGCTCTGTCCGGCCACGCCGTCGAGCGTTCGGGATGTCGTTGGGGACGAGGTCGCGGAGGCCATGCGAATCGTCATTTCTGACGTAGCGTATGGTGTGGTGAGGCAAGCGCCAGCCGGCTTCTGTCCCCTTCGCCGTGGTTGTACGCCGTGTCCGGCACCACGGATGGTAAGGAGAAATTGTCACTTATTGCAATGTCTCAATTGTTCTTAAGGGCTTCTCACCCGTCCTGTTGCCTGTTAGTCTGCAAACATGACGCATGAAATTGAAATATCCGCGGTAGAATTGATCGCAAATCTGAGAAAAGGCAGAGAAGCCTAGTAAGTGAATACACGAATACCTCTCGGAAGGTGCCGCATTGGCATGTGTCCTGGAGCGACGACTGCGGTGGCGGCCGGACCCGTTGTCGGGAGCCGGAGCGGCCGGTGAGTATGGAGAGTTGGCAAATCTGGAGATTTGTATGCGGCAAGATCTGACCGGCATCACCGCCAGCGATCCGATGGTCACCGAGGCGCGGTTTCTGAGTATTCTCGACACGGCTGTCGACGGGATATGCGTCATCGACGAGACCGGCCGGATCCTCACGCTGAACCGGGCATGCGAGCGGCTTTTCGGTTACACGGTGGCGGAGGCGGTGGGCGAGAACGTCCGGCTCATCATGCCGACCGCCCTTGCCGCCAGACATGACGATTTCATCAACCAATATCTGGAAGGCGGCGATCCAAAGGTCATCGGCTACGGCCGCGAGGTCGTCGCGCGCCACAAGAACGGTCGCGAATTTCCCATGGAGCTGTCCGTCGGCGAGGTGAAGACGGAGGAGGGGCGGCAGTTCGTCGGCATCATGCGCGATCTGAGGCCGCGCAAGATCCAGGAGGAGCGGCTGAACCGGATGCAGTCGCAGCTCGTGCATTTCGCTCGGGTCAACGCCATGGACGAGATGGGCGCGGCGATCGCGCACGAACTCAACCAGCCGTTGACGGCGGTCATGCTCTACCTGCAGGCGATCTCGCGCAAGGCCCGCACGCAGGAGGGGGTACTCGACGAAAAGCTCGTCGAAATTCTCGGCAAGGCGGTGCGCGAGGCGCAGCGCGCCGGCCAGATCATCCAGCGCATGCGCCAGTTCGTGGAAAACCGCGAGGCGGAGCGGCGCAGCGCCAGTGTCGGCGAGTTGATCGACGAGGCGCTCGAACTGGTCCTGCTCGGCCAGTACACGCTGTCGGTCAGCGTCGTGCGCGACGACGAGGATGGCATCCCGCCCGTCGATGTCGACCCCGTGCAGATCCAGCAGATCCTGGTCAATCTCATCCGCAACGCGCTTGAGGTCGTGAAGAACGCCGACGAACGCTGGATCCGCATTTCGTCCAGGCAGGACGGCGATGACGTGGTGGTCGAGGTCGCCGACAGCGGGCCGGGCATTCCGCCCGCCAATCTGCGCAATCTCTTCCGCGCCTTTTCCAGCACCAAGAAAAAGGGGCTGGGACTCGGCCTGGCGATCTCCAAGTCGATCGCCCAGAGCCATGGCGGCGATCTGTCCGTCGATGCGGGCGGCGATGGTCGCGGCGCGATTTTCACGTTGAAGCTTCCGTTGGACCGCGGCGCCCCGCTGCCGGCGGAAATCTGAAAAGCCCGACGGCATTCCGCCTTCGCAAGGGGGCGGAGCGGATGCCGCTTGAGTCTTGAGAGCGAGGAAACCTGGAATGGCAGACGAATCGAACCTGATTTACATCGTTGATGACGATCCCTCCGTGCGCGATGCCTTGTCCATCGTCTTCGACATGGAGAACTTCCGGGTGGAGTCCTTCGACAATGGCGACGCTTTCCTGATGGCGGCCGCGCGCAAGGAACCCGCTTGCGTCATTCTCGATGTCCACATGCCCGGCCGCTCCGGCATCGACATCCTCAAGGGTCTGAACGCGGAAGAGTATCCGGCCCCCGTGTTCATCATTTCCGGCCAGGGCGATATCCCCATGGCGGTGAACGCCATCAAGCAGGGCGCCTTCGACTTCATCGAGAAGCCGTTCGACGCCGACACCGTGGTCCAGCGCGTGCGCGATGCCATCGACGCCATGGCCCGTCGGCAGGACCCCGGCGACCGGATGCGCAACTTCCCCGGGGCGGAAACTCTGACGCCCCGCGAGCGCGAGGTGCTGGAAGAGATCACCGGCGGCGCTTCCAACAAGGAGGCCGGCCGCACGCTCGGCATCAGCCCGCGCACCATCGAGGTCCATCGCGCCCGCATCATGGAAAAGCTCGGCGCGCGCAATGCCGCCGACCTCGTGCGCATCGTGCTGACGGGAGAAAAGTCGGAGTGATCCGCTCCACCTGATCCCGGCACGAACCATGTGGCCCGCGTATCCGCGCCGCCGCGGATCCGGGCAGGATTCCCGTCGCCGCCGCCGGCTTGACCTTGCGGCACGGCGGCCCTGACAATCAGGGACATCCCGGGAAACGTCGAGCCCGGGATGCCTCCCTTTCTTTTGACTGCGGGCTTTTGTTGACTGCGGCCTGCCTCGCGCCCCTTGATGATTGCATTTGAGCCGGGGCTTCGGTTCGCTGCGGCCATGCGATTCCCTGTCCCGGCCAGTAGCTTTTTGAGGATGTGGAAATTGACTGTCTACGTGATTGTCAGCGACGCCGGGGTGCGGGATGCGCTTGTTCTGGTGCTGGAGCAGCTCGGGCACGATGTTGCCGCGTTCGAGAGCGGCGCGGCGTTCTTCACCAGCCGTTCGCCCGGTCCCGAGGATACGATTCTCGTTGACCTGAGCCTGCCCGAGGAGGCCGGCGAGCGGATCCTGCGCTGGGCCAGCGAACTGGACGCCCCACCCATGCAGATCGCCATCTCCAGCCAGTCGCGCCACGAGATCGCCGCCCGGCTTTGCGATCTCGATCTGCCCGTTCTCATCCGAATGCCGTTTACCACGGCCCGACTGACGCCCTGGCTGCGAGCGCGGGGCCGGCCAGTGGCGCCGGCGATGCGGCCCGGTTCCACCTCTCACTCATCTTGACCCAGTGCCCTTGCGGCGTGCGCGACACAAGCCGCTGGGTCATTTTCCCTTTGTCGAAGGCTCGGGGCTCGTTCGACGTGAGAAAAACACGTCTTGCTGAACGGCAAGTGTTGGAAGTTGCAATCCAAATAGGTATTTGTGCCGTTGGCGCAGGTGCGTAACGCAGGCGAATGTACTGGCACGATGAGGTATTTGGGGCAGTTTCCTTTGGAAATCCGCGCCCTGCGGCATTTTGCGGAGTACCTTTGCCGGCCGGAAAAAACCACTTTGCGCTGTGTGATTATGTGATTGATCGGGATTGGGTAGGACGGACCCGCTTCCTGATCGTGGTGATGGAGGGGATGAGCTATGACTTATGTCGAGCATTCGTCTGATGCCCTTGATCTGGCGGCAGCCGGCGCCGGGCTTACGGACGTTGAGGCCGTATGGGCCGACTATGTGAACAGTCCGAAAATCCGCAAACTTTCGTTGTCGCCGCACGAGGCGATCTTTTATGAAGGCGATCCTGCCGACCACATATACGAATTGGCCGGCGGCTCGGTGATGCTTTACAAGCTGCTGCCGGACGGTCGTCGCCAGGTGGTCGAGATCCTGAAGGAAGGCGATCTCTTCGGGTTCCAGCGCGGGCGCAATTACGACTGCACCGCGGAGACGCTTTCCGGCGTCGAGCTGCGCGCTCTCAACCGCCGGGATATCGACGTTTCGCTGAGTCTGCAGCGCTACATCGGCGAGCGCATGTTCGCCAAGATGGAATCGCTGCACGAGCACGCCATGCTGCTCGGCCGCAAGTCGGCGATGGAGCGGGTCGCGAGCTACCTGATGCGTTTCGTGCCGGGGCGGGGAACCGCCGATTGCACCGGTCCCGCCGAAGACATCGAAGTCGATGACGGCATGATCGAGCTGTCGATGACACGCCAGGAGATCGCGGATTTTCTCGGCCTGACCATCGAGACCGTGAGCCGCGCGATTTCCGAGCTGAAGCGCCGTGGTCTCATCCGCATCGAGAAGCAGGATCGCATCCTCATCCCGCGGATCTGCAATCTGTGCCGGCTGACCGGCATGCACTGACGGTTTTCCGATATCCGCCTTCAAAGGCCGCCGCTGTCCCCTCCCGGATGGTGCGCGGCTTTTTCATTTGGAGCGAGGTCGGCAACCGCCGCCAAATGCGGTTGTCGTGCTCCTCCCGCCGATGCGCCTAAATCGCGACCGAGTGCCGGGCCTGCCCTGCGGCGAGATAGCTGTCGAAGGCGGCTGCCGCGACGCGCACGAAGGGTTGGCCGGTCTCGGTGACGGTGACCCGCCAGCCGTCGATTTCCACCAGCCCGTCGCCGACCAGTTCGCCCAGCCGCTCGAACCCGTCCGCCAGCGTGTCGAGCCCCACCGCGTGGCGTTGGGCGATCACCTCGACGTCGACCTCGTAATTGGTCATCAGCGCCTCGATGATATCGGCGCGGGCACGGTCGTCGGCATCGAGCGCAACGCCGCGCACGATCGGAGCCCGGCCGGCGTCGACCGCCCGCTGCCAGCCCGCCACGTCCGGCGCGTTCTGAACGTAGCCCTGCGGCAGCCGGCCGATGGAAGACGCGCCGAAACCGATCAGCATGTCGGCGCTGTCGGTCGTGTAGCCCTGGAAGTTGCGGTGCAGCGTGCCATCGGCGAGCGCGATCGCCATGGTGTCGTCGCGGCGCGCGAAATGGTCGAGGCCGATCGGCACGTACCCGGCGGCCGTGATCTCGTCGCGCGCGGCCTCCGCCAGCATCCGGCGGGCAGAGGCGTCCGGCAGGTCGGCTTCACTGATCAGCGTCTGGTTCTTCTTGAACCACGGCACATGGGCGTAGCCGAACAGCGCGATACGGCTGGGGGCGAGCTCCAGCGCGCGCTGCGCGGTGCGGCGGATGGAGGCCTCGCTCTGCCGCGGCAGGCCGTACATCAGGTCGAAGTTCATGGCGTCGAGGCCGACGCCCTTCAGCGCATCCACGGCGGCGGCCACCGTTTCCCAGGGCTGGATCCGGCCGATCGCCTCCTGCACCGTGGGATCGAAATCCTGCACGCCGAGGCTCGTGCGCGTTATCCCGGCCAGCGCCAGCGTGTCGGCAAGCGCCCGCGTGACCGTGCGCGGATCGAGTTCGATGGCATGCTCGCAATCGGGGGCGATCTCGAAGCCTTGCGAGACCGTCTCCACGATCCTCAGGAAGGAGGTGCGCGGCATCAGGCTCGGCGTGCCGCCGCCCCAGTGGATGTGGCTCACCTTGCGAGGGGCGCCGATGAGCGCGCGCACGAGGCGGATTTCGGCGGCCAGCGTCTCGCCATAGGCGGCGATCGGTCCATCCCTGCGGCTCGCCTTGGTGTTGCAGCCGCAATAGTGGCAGATCTCGCGGCAGAACGGCACGTGCAGGTACAGCGAGACGGGCCTTTCCGGCAATTCCGCAAGCCAGCCGGCATAGGTCTGCGCATCCACCTGCGCGCTGAAATGCGGCGCGGTCGGGTAGGAGGTGTAACGGGGGACGTTGCGGTTCGCGTAGCGCGCTTCGATCGGTGTCATGGGGTGGATTAGACCTGAATTGGAAGATGTTTCCTTGACGTGGGTCAAGTGCCGGGAAACCCTGGGTAAGGTGCGGTGCCGGATGCCATGCCAGTCGTCAGCCGTTAGTACCAGCCATCAGTACCGGCTGACTGTGCCACTCGCCAGTGCCGGGACCACACGACGGATCGCGTCCGCGTTCGCGCGCAACAAGGCGCCGACACTACGCCAGGCTCTGCTCGATGGCCAGCCGCCGATTGTCCAGCATGGATTGTCCACCCTGGAAGCCGATTTTCCACCCGGGAAGACCGCAGGCGCGGGCCACCAGGGCCGGAGGTCGCGTGATTGCCGCGGTGGAGCGTGCCCGCGCACCTGCGTCAGCGTTCTTGCGTGAAGCGATATTCGCAATCGCATCGGCGATGGCTGTCCTTGCGCGGGTCGGCAGCGCCGGCACCGCCGGGGCGGGAAGGTTTCCCCGGGGTTCTCCGCACCACCGCTCAGGTGTGCATCCCCGAGGACTTGCGCGGCCAGGTTGCAAGCAAGTGTGAGTCGTTTCGATGTCTGAAATATGGTAAGACTGCCTTAACGGCGGCGCGGTCGTAAGGTTTTCCCTGACGTTGTATTTTTGCACGTCTGTGTTGTGGAAACCGTCCTGCCCCTTGGAGACTGGCGGTTTTTGAGCTTCGCGACGCCAGTATAGCCCCGCTTTGGGGACAAAAGGCCGCAGGCGCGACGCCGCTTTCAGTATAACGGCCGATTGTAAAATTATTTAAATTCTGGTTTTTCATTAGTCTAGCCCGAACATATTGACGCAGGTCAAGGCGATGGTCTTGTCTCGCATCTACGTCTCGGGTTGTTGCTCGGAGGGTGCGCCTTGAACGCGCTACCCGAGTTTCCGGATTTCTTGTCCAAACTCTGGGGCTGACAACATGGCTCGACCGACACATGCCCGCTACCTGACGATGGAGCAGGGTGGTTACGTCGCCTTTCTGATCGTGGTGGCACTTGCCTGCCTGATCGTATCCGGCAAGACCTATGACAATGTCATGGCCTTTCACGCAGCGTTTGGGGCGCTCGTGACTGCCGGTGGGGCATTCTTCATTCTGAAACGCTATTTCGACAGCGACGGCGCCGTGCCGCCGCAGGAGATTGATGGCCGGCCGAACTACAATATGGGGCCGGTTAAATTCTGTTCCGTTGCGGCGATGTTCTGGGGGCTCGCCGGCTTCACGGTTGGGCTGATCATTGCGCTTCAGCTCTCCTTCCCGGTGCTGAACTTCGATCTGCCGTGGACCAGTTTCGGCCGTTTGCGGCCGCTGCACACCTCCGCGGTGATCTTCGCCTTCGGCGGTAACGTTCTGCTGGCGACCTCCTTCTACGTCGTCCAGCGCACGTCCCAGGCGCGCATGCCCGGCATCGTCACGCCGTGGTTCGTGGTGATCGGCTACAACGCCTTCATCGTCATCGCCGGCACCGGCTACCTGCTGGGTGTCACCCAGTCCAAGGAATATGCCGAGCCGGAATGGTATGCGGATCTGTGGCTGACGGTCGTATGGGTGGCCTACCTGCTGGTGTTCCTGGCCACGCTGTGGAAGCGCAAGGAGCCGCATATCTATGTGGCGAACTGGTTCTACCTGGCCTTCATCATCACCATCGCGATGCTGCACATCGTCAACAACCTGACGATCCCGGTGTCGATCTATGGCACCAAGTCCTACATCGTGTGGGCGGGCGTTCAGGACGCCATGGTGCAATGGTGGTACGGCCATAACGCGGTGGGCTTCTTCCTGACCGCGGGCTTCCTCGCCATCATGTACTACTTTGTGCCCAAGCGGGCCGAGCGGCCGGTCTATTCCTACCGGCTGTCGATCGTGCACTTCTGGGCGCTGATCTTCCTCTACATCTGGGCCGGTCCGCACCACCTGCACTACACCGCCCTGCCGCAATGGGCCTCGACGCTCGGCATGACCTTCTCGATCATGCTGTGGATGCCGTCCTGGGGCGGCATGATCAACGGCCTGATGACGTTGTCGGGCGCCTGGGACAAGCTGCGCACGGATCCGGTGCTGCGCATGATGGTCGTCTCGGTCGCCTTCTACGGCATGTCGACCTTCGAGGGTCCGCTGATGTCGGTGCGCGCGGTCAACGGTCTGTCGCACTACACCGACTGGACCATCGGCCACGTGCATTCCGGTGCGCTGGGCTGGGTGGGCTACATCTCCTTCGGCGCGCTCTACTGCCTGTTCCCGTGGTTGTGGAACAAGAAGCAGCTGTACTCGCTGAAGCTGGTCAACTGGCACTTCTGGATCTCCACCATCGGCATCGTCTTCTACATCTCGTCGATGTGGGTGTCGGGCATCCTGCAGGGCCTGATGTGGCGCGCCTACGACGCTCTCGGCTTCCTCGAATACTCGTTCGTGGAAACGGTCGCGGCGATGCACTGGTTCTACGTCCTGCGCGCCTTCGGCGGCGGGCTGTTCCTGGTTGGCGCCATCATCATGGCCTTCAACCTGTGGATGACCGTGACCCACGGCGAGGCCGAAGCGGCTGAGCCCGCTCTGGCGCCGGCGGAATAGGGGATAACGATCAATGTCTGTTTGGCAAAAACACGAGATCTTCGAAAAGTATTCGATGGTCCTGGTGATCGGCATCCTCGTGGTTGTCGCCATCGGCGGTCTCGTCGAAATCGTCCCGCTCTTCTATCTGAAGAGCACCATCGAGAAGGTGTCGGGCATGCGGCCCTACACCCCGCTCGAACTGGCGGGACGCAACATCTACATCCGCGAGGGGTGCTATCTGTGCCACTCGCAGATGATCCGGCCCATGCGCGACGAACTGGAGCGCTACGGCCATTACAGCCTCGCGGCGGAATCGATGTACGACCACCCCTTCCAGTGGGGCTCCAAGCGCACCGGTCCCGACCTTGCCCGCGTCGGCGGCAAGTACTCCGACGAATGGCACCGCGACCACCTGAGCGACCCGCGCTCGGTCGTGCCGGAATCGGTCATGCCCGGCTATTCCTTCCTGCTCAAGGCCAAGCTTGAGGAGCGCGGCATCGAAGACCACCTGAAGACGCAGGTCATGGTCGGCGTGCCCTACTCCGAGGAAGACATCGCCGCGGCGAAGTCCGATCTGGAGGCTCAGGCCAACCCGGACGCCGACGGCGTGGACGCTCTGCTGGAGCGCTACCCGAAAGCGGTCGTTCGAGACTTCGACGGCAATCCCAAGATGCTCAGCGAGATGGATGCGCTGGTCGCGTATCTTCAGGTGCTCGGCACGCTCGTGGACTTCTCGGTCTACGATAACAAGGCCGACTTCAGGTAAGGGAGGGCGAAAATGGAAGACTATGCTCAAGCTGCACATTTCGCCCAGACCTGGGGTCTGCTCTATTTTGTGCTGATTTTCCTCGGCGTTCTCGCCTACGCCATGTGGCCTCGCAATCGCAAGAAGTTCGATGAGGCTGCAAATGTCCCCCTGAGGGAGGATTGATTGATGGCTGACACGCACAAGAAGCATGTCGACGAGGTTTCCGGCGTCGAGACGACGGGACACGAATGGGATGGCCTCAGGGAGCTCAACAACCCGCTCCCGCGCTGGTGGCTGTACATCTTCTACGCCTGCATCGTCTGGTCGGTGATCTACTGGGTACTGATGCCCTCGTGGCCGCTCATCTCCAGCTACACCACCGGCATGCTCGGCGCCTCTCAGCGCGAACAGGCGCTGGAGTCGCTGAACAGCGGCATCGCGGCGCGTAACGAGATGGGCGCCGGCCTCGCCGACGCCTCGCTGGAGCAGATCCAGTCGACACCGGGCATGCTGGAGTTCGCCATGGCGAACGGCCGGGCGGCCTTCGGTGACAACTGCGCGCCCTGCCACGGTTCGGGTGCCACCGGCTCGCCCGGTTATCCGAACCTGCAGGACGACAGCTGGCTGTGGGGTGGTTCGCTCGACGCGATCCACTACACAATCCAGAACGGCATCCGCTCCACCGGCGACGAAACCCGGCTGGGCGACATGCCGGCCTTCGGCCGTGACGAGATCCTCTCAAAGGAGGAAATCTCCCAGGTCGCGAGCTACGTCCACACACTGTCCGGCGGCCAGCCGGAAGAAGGTGTCGACGTGGCGGCCGGCCAGACTGTCTTCATGGACAACTGCGCCGTGTGTCACGGCGAGGATGGCAAGGGCAACCAGGAACTGGGCTCCCCCAACCTCACCGACGCGGTGTGGCTCTATGGCGGCACGATCGCCGATATCAAGGCGCAGGTCACCAACTCGCGCAACGGCGTGATGCCGACGTGGGGCGGCCGGCTCGACGAGAACACCATCAAGTCGCTCGCCGTCTACGTACATGCGCTGGGTGGCGGCGAATAGGCCGTGCCTTCATTGTAGACAAAGACAGGAGACGGCGGGTTTCCCGCCGTCTTCCGATCCAGCCGGGGCCGGCGGGATCACCCGATGCGTGAACGCCAGAGCGCTTTCAGATCGAACGGATCGATTCTGTCCCGTCGGAGTATGCTCTCGTGGTCGCGCGGACACGGCGTGATCGGGTTCAAAGACTGGAGACGTCCGCGCGCAAGGCGCGAGACACTTCGGGCAGGAAGGAAGCGCGCATGCGCATCGATCGAGACGCAAATCCGGCACATGGCGAACCGGGCGACGAATGGTTCGCGGCCTCCAAGAAAATCTACCCCATGGCCGTGCACGGTCGCTTCCGCAAGATCAAGTGGACGATCCTGATCCTGACGCTCGGCCTGTATTACTTCCTGCCTTTCGTGCGCTGGGACCGTGGTCCCGATGCGCCGGGCCAGGCGGTCATGGTCGATCTGGCCGGCCGTCGCGCCTATCTGTTCTTCATCGAAATCTGGCCGCAGGAAGTCTATTACCTCACCGGCCTGCTGATCCTCGCGGCGATGGCGCTGTTCCTGATGAACGCCGTCGCGGGCCGCCTGTGGTGCGGCTATCTCTGCCCGCAGACCGTGTGGACCGACCTGTTCATGGCGGTCGAGCGCTGGACGGAAGGCGACCGGCGCGAGCGCATGAACCTCGACAAGGCGTCCTGGAGCGCCGGTAAGCTTGGCCGCAAGGCCTCCAAGCACTTCCTGTGGCTGATGATCGCCTGGTGGACGGGCGGCGCCTGGGTGCTCTATTTCGCCGACGCGCCGACATTGGTGAAGGATCTGGCGACAGGGCAGGCGCCGATGGCCGCCTACGCCTGGATCGGCATCCTGACATTCACCACCTACGCGCTCGCCGGCCACATGCGCGAGCAGGTCTGCGTCTTCATGTGCCCGTGGCCGCGCATCCAGGCCGCGCTTACCGATGAATACGCGCTCAACGTCACCTACCGCTGGGATCGCGGCGAGCCGCGCGGCTCGCTCAAGCAGGGGTTGAAGCGCCAGGCGGAAGGCCTGAAAGCGGGTGATTGCGTCGACTGCTACCAGTGTCTGCATTCCTGTCCGACCGGCGTCGACATCCGCAAAGGCACCCAGCTCGACTGCATTCAGTGCGGTCTGTGCATCGATGCCTGCGACGCCGTCATGGAGAAGATCGGCAAGCCCAAGGGGCTGATCGGCTACGACAACGACCAGAACGTGCAGGAACGCTCGGAAGGACGGCCGGCGCACTACCAGCTTCTGCGGCCGCGCACGATCGTCTACGCGGCGCTCATCGCCATCATCGGCGCGGTCATGCTCTACGCGCTGGTGACCCGCTCCTTCGAAGGCATCAACGTCCTGCACGACCGCAACCCGATCTACGTCAAGCAGTCCGACGGAACGACCCGCAACGGCTACACGATACGCATCCTCAATAAGCGTCCGCTGGCCCGCGACTTCGTCTTCGGTCTGGAGCACATGCCCTTCGGAACCCGCATCGAGGTGGTGGGCGCGGAAGGCGAGGTCGGCGGCTATCCGATCGTTTCCGTCGGTCCGGACCGCACCCGCGAATTCCGCGTGTTGCTGTTCTCGCCGCTGGGCGCGGACATGCCGAAGTCCACGCCGATCACCTTCCGCATTGTCGACACCCGCACGGGTGACACGGCGCGCGCGGACGACTATTTCAAGGCGGAGTGAAAACCGACGTGAGCACGATCGCACATCCCATGATCCCAGATGCAAAGCCTGAAAAGCGGCTGACCGGCCGTGGTGTCCTCGCCTGGCTGGTCGGCTTCTTCCTCGTCATCTTCGCCGCCAACGGCGCTTTCATCTACTACGCGCTGTCGAGCTGGACGGGACTTGAAGTCGAAAGCTCCTACAAGGCCGGTCAGGCCTACCAGGGCGTTCTCGACGAGGCGGCCCGGCAGGCGGCGCGCGGCTGGCAGGTGAATGCGCATATCGACCGCGACAGCGGCGGCCACGGGGCGATGCGGGTCGTGGCGAGGGACAAGGCCGGCGCCCCCGTGTCCGGTCTCGTCTTCACCGCCCGGCTGGAGCGCCCGACACACCGCGCCGAAGACCGCACATTGACGCTGGCGGAGCGCGAAACCGGTATCTATGTCGGCACGCTGGATGATCTGGAGCCCGGCCAGTGGGATCTGCATCTTGAAGGTGCAGGCAGCGAAGGCATCGTCTTCCGCTCGCGCAACCGGCTGTTTCTGAAGGACGAATAGGCGGGGAGGGGACGGCGGCGCCTCGGTGGTTCGCCCGCTCGCCGGAATGTTCAAAGCGCAACGGACACCGAGCGCAGGCGACACGCTCCCCTCTCCCCCCTTGTGGGGGAGATGTCACGCGAATGCGTGACAGAGGGGGGTAAAGCGGCAGGTTCGGAGCAAGCGGCGTTACCCCCCTCTGTCGGCTTTGCCGACATCTCCCCCGCAAGGGGGGAGAGGGGCGCAAGCGGCGGACGCCGGGCAATGACGGCGGAAGCCGGGGATGACAACAGGAGAGAGCCGCCGCCGAGGCTCGATTTCTCCTCCGTCATCCCCCGGCTTCGTCCGGGGGATCCACCGAGGTCCCCGGGCGCGACGCGGGTGCCAATGGATTGCCCGGACTGCGCCGGGCAATGACGAAGGAGGGGGGCGGAGTATGCCGCGCGTCCGTGTCGCTGAGGGGCGAAGGACGTGTCCGTTGCGCAACCGCGAAAATACCATCACGATCGCTCAAGCGGATCGTTTCCGGGACCATGACGCCATGAACGTGCATTCGCGAGACTGGAGCGCCTTCGTCACCAAGGCCCCGAGCGGGGCATCCCATATCGAGCTCGCCGTGGAAGGCATCCACTGCGCCGCCTGCATGGCGCGCATCGAGAAGGGGCTGGGCCGGCTTCCCGGTGTCGAGAATGCCCGTCTCAACCTGACGACCCACCGTCTTGCCGTCGACTGGCAGCCCGACGCCACCAATGCCGGCGCTGTGGTGGACAAGCTGGAATCTCTCGGCTTCAAGGCCCATCCCTTCGATCCCGGCGAAATGCGCGGACGCGACGATGCCGCCAGCCGGCACCTTCTGCGGGCACTCGCCGTGGCCGGCTTCGGCGGCATGAATATCATGCTGCTGTCGGTTTCGGTCTGGTCGGGCAATGTCACCGATATCACGCCGGAAACCCGCGATTTCTTCCACTGGCTGTCGGCGCTGATCGCGCTTCCCGTGGTCGCCTATGCCGGCCGGCCGTTCTTCGTCAGCGCCTGGGCGGCGCTGAAGGCGCGCTCGCTCAACATGGATGTGCCGATCTCCATCGGCGTGACGCTCGCCGTCGCGATGTCGATGCTGCAAACCATCCAGCACGCCGAGGACGTCTATTTCGACAGCGCCGTCATGCTGCTGTTCTTCCTGCTGATCGGCCGCTATCTCGACCAGAACATGCGCCGGCGCACGCGCTCTTTCGCCGAAAACCTCGCCGCGCTTCGCGCCGAAACCGCCCGCCTTATCCGCCCCGACGGCTCGACTGGCGATGTCCCGCTGTCGCAGGTGGAACCCGGCATGCTGGTGCTGGTCGCCGCCGGCGAGCGCGTCTCCGTCGACGGTGTGATCGAGGAGGGAACCTCCGAGATCGACCAGAGCCTGGTGACGGGCGAGACGCGGCTTGCCGATGTCGGCCTCGGCGACCGCGTCCATGCCGGCACGCTGAATGCCGCCGGCGTCCTCAAGGTGCGGGTGACGGCGGCTGCCAAGGGCACGCTGCTTGATGAAGTCACCCGGCTTCTGGAAACCGCCTCGCAGGCGAAATCCCGCTACATCCGCCTGGCCGACCGCGCCGCAGCCCTTTACGCGCCGCTCGTCCACACCGCCGCCGCTCTCGCCTTCATCGGCTGGCTCATCGCCGGCATCGGTTGGCAGCCCTCGCTGGTCATCGCGATTTCCGTGCTGATCATCACCTGCCCATGTGCGCTGGGGCTTGCCATTCCCGCCGTGCAGGTCGTGGCCAGCGGCATTCTCTTCAACAAGGGCGTGCTGCTGAATTCCGGCGATGCCCTGGAACGCTTCGCGACCGTCGACACCGTTGTCTTCGACAAGACCGGCACGCTGACCTTGCCCGACGCGGCCCTCGCCAACGCCGATGAGGTGCGCGCGGAGGATCTGGAGCTTGCCGGACGGCTGGCGCTTGCAAGCCGCCATCCGCTCGCCGCAGCCCTTGCGCGGGCAAGCGGTGCGCGCGATCCCGTCACGGGTGCGCGCGAGGCGGCCGGCTCCGGCGTCAAGGCGACCGTCGATGGCGTGGAATGCCGGCTCGGCAGCCCGAAATTCTGCGACGTCGCCGAAGATGCGGCAGCGGCGGCGCTCGCGCTGCATCCCGATGCGTCGCTTATCGTGCTGGCGCGCGCGGGGGCGGCGCCCGTGCTCTTCGCCGTGCGTCAGGCGCTGCGCCCGGATGCCGTTTCCGTCGTCGCCGATCTGAAGCGGCGCGGACTGCATGTCGAGATCCTGTCCGGTGATCACCAGGCGGCGGTCGCCATGGTCGCCGACGAGCTTGGCGTTGCCGATTATGCCGCCCGCCTCGATCCGCGCGGCAAGATCGCCCGGCTGGAGGCGCTGAAGGCCGAGGGCCGCAAGGTGCTGATGGTGGGCGACGGCCTCAACGACGCGCCCGCTCTGGCGGCTGCCCATGTCTCCATGTCGCCGGTCTCCGCGGTCCATCTGAGCCAGGCGGCGGCCGATGCGGTGTTTCTGGGCGAAAGCCTCGCCGCTGTGCCGGCGGCGCTCAGGACGGCGCATCGCGCCCATGTCGCGATGCGGCAGAATCTGGTGCTTGCGGCGGCCTACAACTGCATCGCGGTGCCGTTCGCCATCGCCGGCTTCGTGACGCCGTTGCTCGCCGCGCTCGCCATGTCGGCATCCTCGATCATCGTGACCGCCAATTCGCTGCGGCTGCGCTTTGGCAAGGCGGATTGACCTTTGGCGCAAGGTGGATAGGTAACGCAGTCATGGACGTTCTGATCTATCTCATCCCGATCGCGCTGTTTCTGGGCGGCCTCGGCCTCGTGGGCTTCCTGTGGTCGCTGAAAAGCGGCCAGTACGACGACCTGGAAGGCGCCAAGTGGCGCGTCCTGTCCGACGACGACCTGCCGCCGGACCAGCGGCCGGAAAAGAGCGCCGGGGCGGAGTAGGGGGGCGGGGCACGAGGCCGCGAAGTCGCCCCGGAATCCCGGCTGCAACTGCCGTCCAGCGATGTTTCGCCCAATTTCACCGTGTCATTTCAGCAAGTCTTTACAGCGTCATCCCGCGCGCGCCGCAGCACGTCAGTGCTGTGCAGACCCGGGACCTCGATCATCACGCACCGAGGGTCGATCCCGGATCTGCGAAGCGTCACTGCGAGCCGGGATAGGGTCTTCGCGTCGCGCTCAAGGGCTCTCTCTCTCCGTCATCACCCGGACAAAGCCGGGTGATGACGGAGAGAGAGCATCCGGGGCGAGCGGCATCCCGAAAACGTCCGGCAATCCGAGCCCCCTCACGTTCACCCCGCTCTCAACATCGAAAACGAAAAAGGCCCGCGCCGAAGGCACGGACCTTTTCCTCTCCCACTTCAAGTCGTGAAGCGCGTCAGCCGCCCGAGGCGGTGAAGATGTTCTGCTCGAGATTTTCCGCCCGCGCCGTCACGTCTTCGGAGGCGGTGCCGAGCGGCAGTTCCAGGCGCTGCCACACGTCGGCCAGCGCATCGCGCAGATGCGCGATCAGCGCGTCGTTGTGGAACGGCGTCGGCGTGACGCGGAGCCGCTCCGTGCCGCGCGGAACGGTCGGGTAGTTGATCGGCTGGATGTAGATGCCGTGGTCGGCGAGCAGGATGTCGCTGGCCCGCTTGCACTTTTCCGGATCGCCCACCAGAATCGGCACGATATGCGTCTCCGACGGCATCACCGGCAACCCGGCTGCCCTGAGCACGTCCTTGGTGCGCTGGGCCTGACGCTGCTGCGCCTCGCGCTCCGCGCAGGATCCGCGCAGATGGCTGATGGCGGTGTGCGCGGCCGCCGCCAGTCCCGGCGGGATGGAGGTGGTGAAGATGAAGCCCGGCGCATAGGAGCGCACCGCATCGACCAGCGCCGTGGAGCCGGCGATATAGCCGCCCATCACGCCGAAGGCCTTGGCGAGCGTGCCCTCGATCACGTCGAGACGCTCCATCACGCCGTCGCGCTCGCAGATCCCGGCGCCGTGTTCGCCGTACATGCCCACCGCGTGCACTTCGTCGATATAGGTCATCGCGTTGTACTTGTCGGCGAGATCGCAGATCGCCTCGATCGGGGCGATGTCGCCGTCCATCGAGTAGACCGATTCGAACACGATCAGCTTGGCGCGCTCGGTGCCGGCGGCCTTCAACAACTCTTCCAGATGTTCGAGGTCGTTGTGGCGCCAGACCTGCTTGTGCATGCCCGAGTTCTTCACGCCCGCGATCATCGACGCGTGGTTGAGCTGGTCGGACAGGATCAGGCAGTCCGGCAGAAGCTTGGCGATCGTGGAAATCGCCGCCTCGTTGGAGACGAAGCCGGAGGTGAACACCAGCGCCGCTTCCTTGCCGTGCAGCTCGGCGAGTTCCTTTTCCAGCTGAACCAGCGGATGAGTGTTGCCGGATATGTTGCGCGTGCCCCCTGCGCCCGCGCCCATTCGCTCGGCGGTGGTCTTCAGCGCCTCGAGGACCTTGGGGTTCTGCCCCATACCCAGATAGTCGTTGGAGCACCAAACGGTGATCTCGCGCTCCAGGCCGTTTTCCGCGCGCCAGATGGCATGCGGAAATTTTCCGGCAATTCGTTCCAGATCGGCGAAAACACGATAGCGTTTCTCATCCCGCAACGCGTCGACGGCGGTCTCGAAAATGGCCTGATAGTCCATTCGTCCGTCCTTTTATTCATTCTAAGGTGAAACTTAGCGCGGTTCTCCCGACATGTCGAATGTCACTTTGTCGCGTAGGGTCAGTTTCGGTTTTGTACGGACCTGTGCGACAGGCCTAACGCTCCGTTCACCTTTTTATGTGACAACGACGCCGGATACGGAGGACCTTGGCGGTGAGTCTCGATCTGGCTTCGCTCACCTTTCTGCTGGTTGAAGACAGCGCTTACATGCGTACGATCTTGCGCACCATGCTGCAAGGGTTCGGCGCACGCAGGATTGTCGAAGCCGAAGATGGCGCCTCCGGGCTGGAGGCGATGGAGCGCGCGAATCCCGACATCCTCATTCTGGACTGGGTCATGCCGATTCTCGACGGCGCGGACATGGTGCGCATGATCCGGACCCCGCAGAATCCGTTCGCCTATATTCCGATCATCATGGTGACGGGCCACACCGAGCGCAGCCGCATCATCGAGGCGCGCCGCCTTGGCATCCACGAGCTGCTCTCCAAGCCGATTTCCGCCAAGGCACTTTACCAGCGCGTCTCCGCGGTGATCCTGCATCCGCGCGATTTCGTCAAGACGCCGACATATTTCGGTCCGGCCCCGCGCGAAATCCGCAATCGCCAGAAGATCTGGCAGGATACCAACGCCGCCAGCGCTTCCTGATCCGTTATTTTGTACGTATTAATATCTTGAGAATTGGCGCGTACATGCGCGAAGTCTTCCACTTATGCGTAATTGTCGTGATCTGTTTTCGCGGGCATGGTGCTAGAGTAGGAAACGTCCGCAAGCGCGACGCAATAATTAGAAAAGATATTTGTACCGACTTGCGGCGGCCGGTGTCCTCCCCCCTGAGACCGTGGCCGCCCCTTTCCTTGTTTTCCGCCAAGGCGCGCGCCTCGAGCGCGGGCCAAGTCTTCAAATCTCACCGAATAGGCGTTAAACCGGCTGCGCAGATCTCGATCAAGGAAAAGCGCATGCCTCTCCACCTCGACGAATTCGCTCGTGCCCGTATTGTCCCCGTCGTCCGCACGGCCACGCGCAAGACGGCCGAATTCGCGGTCGAATGCCTGGCCGAGGCCGGCTTTCCGATCATCGAAATGACGCTGACCGTGCCGGACGCGGAAGCGGTCATCGAACGTTTCGCGGGCCGTCCGGGCGTCACCATCGGCGCGGGCACGGTGCTTTCCGACGAACAGGCGAAGCGCATGGCGGGCGCCGGGGCGGCCTTCCTCGTCTCGCCCGCGCTGCGACCGCGCGTCGCCGATGTCGCGCGCGATCTGGCTCTGCCTTTCTTTCTGGGCGCCGCCACGCCGAGCGAGGTGCTTGAGGCTCACGAGATGGGCGCCTCCGGGGTGAAGCTCTTCCCCGCCGCCCAGCTCGGCGGTCCGGCCTTCCTCAAGGCGATCCGGTCCGTCTATCCCGATATCGCGCTGATGCCGACCGGCGGCATCTCCGCCGACAATGCGAAAAGCTATCTCGATGCGGGCGCGGTCTGTGTCGGCATGGGCGGCAAGCTTGTCGATGAAAAGGCGCTCGCCGCCGGTGACGCCGAGGCCGTGCGCGCCGCCGCCCGTCAGGCGCTGGACGCGGTTGCCTGACAGGGCGAGGCGCCGGAGCGAGCCGCCACCCGCAGGTCATCCGTCCCGCCGGGGCGCCGAACACGAGATGAGCGGGTGCCGGGTGATGACGGAAAGAGAGGCCTTGAGCGCGAGGTACAAGCAAGAGCCCGGAGCCCGACGCGAAGACCTGAGCCCGACGCGCCCGGGATGACGGTCGGCGATTGCATATTCTTGCATGCGACCGGGGCAGACTTTACTGCTGATACCGCACGTCTCTCACCTGCCGGTATGCGCCGGCCCCCGCCCTTTTGCCGCCAAGGTGGTCCATGCCCGTCACCGAACTCGTCGTGATCTTCCTCTGCCTTGCGGCAGGCGGGCTCTTGAAGGGTGCGACGGGCGCGGGAACGCCGGTCATCGCCGTGCCGGCGCTCGCCATGTTCTTCGACGTCAAGACCGCGGTGATCATCCTGCTGATCCCGAACCTCTTCACCAACGCCTGGCAGATCTGGAAATACCGCAGCTTTCTCCCCAGAAGACCGTTCGTGAAGCTGTTCCTTGCCGGCGGCGTCATTGGCGTTGCGGCCGGCACCTGGGCGCTGGCCGCGCTTTCGGCGCAGACGTTGCAGGTCGGGGTCGGCGTCGTCGTGCTGATCTATATCGGCTTCCGTCTGCTGCACCCGCACTGGCAGCTGGGCGAGCGGGCTGGAACCGCGAGTGCTGCTCCCGCCGGCATCATCGCGGGCGTCCTGCAGGGCGCCTCCGGCATCTCCGCGCCGGTCTCCATCACCTATCTCAACGCCATGCGGCTCGAGCGCGCGGTGTTCATTCCCACCATCTCCACGCTGTTCCTGCTTTTCGTCGTCGTGCAGATACCCGCGCTCGCCGCTGCCGGGTTGTTGAGCTGGAAACTGATTCTCATCAGCACGGTGGCGGTCGTGCCGGTATTGTCCGCCATGCCGCTGGGAACCCGTCTGGCCCGCGCCCTCTCGCCTGCGGTGTTCGACCGCATCATCCTGATCCTGCTGGGAATCCTGGCGATCAAGCTTGTCGCGGCCGGGCTTGTGTGAAGCGGTTTCCCTTGCGGTTTCCGCCATTCCCGCCCACCGCAGCCCTGCTTTGCTGCATGGATGAAGGGTCGAAACAGTGTGAGCCCTGCTCGCGGAGCATTGCTCCTATGTAGACACCCCACTTCGACAAACCGCCCAAGCGAAATAAGTTGCGCGTGTCACCGGACCAGACTGCAACTGGTGCGTTTCTCGCCTGGGCAATCTTGCCCGGGAGACGAAAAATCGCACCGAAAACAATAATATGAGAACACTTGAGGCTTTTGCGATGTCGACCTCGCAGGATCAGGACCCGGCGGGGTCGAAACGTTTGGAACTTGAGCCGATTGCGCTGGCCGCGCTGGAAGCGGGGCAGATGCTGCTGTCCACGGGCGCGAAGGCGGGGGTCGTGCGTCAGGGCATGACCATGATCGCGGGCGGTCTCGGGGCGGACCTGACCGATATCCGCGTCGGTTTCGCCTCCATTGCCGTCACGGTCGGTTCCGGCCCGCGCACCATCACCCGCATGCTCGGGGTACGCGAGCACGGCGTGAACATGCGGCTCAACCATGCGCTGCGAAAGGTCTGCGTGCGCGTGAGCCATGGCGGCATGACCCCGCGCGAGACGGTCGAGGCGTTTCACGAGACGGCTTCCGCCACGCCGCGCTACCATCCCTTGCTGGTCTGCCTTGCCGCCGGCATTGCGTGCGCGGCGTTTGGCGAGCTTCTGGGCATAGACACGCAGGCCTTCACGCCTGTCCTTCTGGCCGGCACGCTCGGCCAATGGCTGCGCCTGCGTCTGAGGCGTCACGACGTCAATTCCTTCGTCATGACAGCGCTGGTCGCCTTCGTCTCCTCCGCCCTGGCCGGCGTTCTGGCGCCGGGACTGGGCAGCACGACCATCGCCATCGCCATGAGCGCGGCGGTGCTGATGCTGGTTCCCGGTGTGCCCGCGATCAACGCGCAAAGCGATATCATGGAGGGGTTCCCCACGCTGGGCAGCGCGCGGGCGGTCAGCGTCGCCATGGTGCTGGTGTTTCTCACCGTTGGCGTCGGGTTCACGCGGCTCCTGCTTGGCAACACCGATCTGGCGGTGCATGCGCTCCATTATGGCATCGTTCATCAGATGCTGTTCGGCGCCATCGCCGCGGCCGGCTTCGGGGTTCTGTTCAATTTCGGCTACGGCAATCTCTTGTGTGCCGGTGTGGCGGGCGCCATCGCGCTTGGCGTGCGCACGCTGGGGCTGGAGGCCGGCTGGTCGCTGGAGGCCGCCTGTTTCAGTGCCGCCGTCGCCGTCGCGCTGGTCGTGGAGGTGGTCGGCCTGCTTCCCCTCAACATCTGTCAGGCCGGCAAGGCGCTGGCGGTGGCCGGCTGCATTCCGATGGTCCCCGGCAGCGCGGCCGCGCAATGGATCTTCGGCCTGTTCACGTTGACGACGCATCTCGATCCGGCCGGTTCGGAGCTGTTGCTGCTCACCGTGATCCAGAGCGGCCTGCGCGTGATCTTCACCACCGGGGCGATCGGCGCGGGGCTCACCATCGTCGCCTCGCTGTTCCGCCGTCCCGAATTTCCCGAAAGGCTGGCTCCCGCCGCGAAGCGGGGATAAACCGCCGGCAGGCCGGGGATAATGTCGCCCGACGCGCACCTGCCGCCCGCCATAGCCGCGCCGGTCGCTTGCTGCGCGCGCATTTGCATTTTCGAAAACGATAACTTTGCATTCAAAACCGGAACCGCGGAAATCCGCCATTTCGTTTGAACGGCTTCTGAAAATTCTAATCGCCCGCAGAAAAGCGAAAAACAGAAGCAAAACTATGAAATCAGGGGCTTCGACCTGCGGCATGGCCTCGATGCCGGCAGGGCCGCGCAGGTGTCGCGCGGCCCTGTCATGTCTCCTCACGCGATCCGGGTCAGCCTTGCCGGCAGACCATGACGCACGGCCGTGCCGGAGACCGGATCGACCCACACGCCCGGGTTCGTCGTGCGGGTGGGGTCCAGCATTCCGATATCGTTCAAGAGCACCCCGGCGCCGATGCCTTCGTCGGCCTCCCAGACCTGATCGTCGATGCGGATCTCGCTGGCGCCGAAGGCCCGGTGGCCGAAGCCGTGCATGATCGCGACCACGCCCGGAGCCACCCCGTCGCGCACCACCACCACGGTCTCCAGGCTTCCCCCCGGTGTCGTCAGCCGCACCCGGTCTCCGGTTTTCAGTCCGTTTTGTGCGGCGAGACCGGTCCCGACCAGGGCCGGGTTGCTGGCCACGATCCGGCGAAGCGCCGGCGCGCCGATGGAGTAGGAGTTCTGCAACGGCGACTTGAAGCTGACGACCTGCACGGGCCAGTCGGCCGCCGGATAGTGCGCGCTGACCTTGTCGCCATTGGTGAATTCCGGCTCGCGCCAGGCCGGCGTCCCCGGCATCTTCCGGCCGGTCGTCGCCTGGCGGAACGTGCCCAGCGTCTCGTTGTAGACAAACATCGGCGCCTTGAACGGATGGGCGGCCTTCTCGCCCTTGTAGGACTTGTCGATATTCTCGTAGCGCCCGCCCTTGGCGTAGATCGTGGCGGCCTTGCGCCATTCCTCCTCGGTGAGAACCGCCTTCAGGTCCTCCACGATCCGGCTCACGCCGGACAGGGCAATGTCGTCGTCGCTGGCGTCATTCACCGGGCTGCCGCCCACATAGGCAACGTTCGCGGCCCCGCGCAGGAACCAGTCCTCCGCCCGGTTGAGCGGATGGAGCTTGCCATCCGCATCCGGAATGGCCGCATCGCCGAAGCCCGGCAGGTTCATGGCTTTGGCCGTGGCGATGAGGAAGCTCTCCAGGCCGATGGGCTGGCCGTCCGGGGTCTTGTCGGCCTTTGAAGGGATCACCGGCCAGCGCGCGGTGGTCGCCTTGGTGGCCACACCGCCCCACGGCTGGGTGAAGCCCCATGTCTCGTACATCACCGAATCCGGCACGATATAGTCGGCGATCGCCCCGCTTTCGTTGATGAACGGGTCGATGGAGATGATCAGCGGGATCACCTTCGGGTCCTTCAGCCGGTCCATCAGGTGCTCGATGCCGGGAATGCCGTAGACCGGATTGGTGTTGCGAAAGATCAGCGCCTCAAGGGCGTACGGATAGCCGTTGACGGCGGTCGAAATCCATTCCGTCGCCAGCCCCGGCGCGTTCGGATACCACGGGCCGTCGGCGGTATAGGGCTTGCCGGCCGCCTTCTTGCGCTTGAATTCCGAGGTCTTTTCGAAGGGAATGTTGCGGCCGATGGGTACGCCCTTGGCCTTGACCATGCCGGGGAACTTGGCGAGGTCGTAGCGCGGGCCCTTCTGGTCCGGATACCAGCCGCCCGAAACCATCGTGCCGCCCTTGAGGTTCAGGTTGCCGATGAGCGTGTTCAGCATCATCAGCGCATAGGCGTTGTAGAAGCCCGAACCGTTCATCATGCCGCCGTGCGAATTGACCGCCGCCTTGCGCCCGTGAGCGGTGAGCTCCGTGGCGAGTGCCACCAGCCGCGCCTCGGGAATGCCGGTGATGTTGGCGTAGTCGGCCATCGAACGCGACAGCGCCTCTGCGCGCAGCAGCGACAGGGAAGTCGCCACGCGGACGGCGCCGGCCGGCATCTCGACCACATCGTCGAAGAACAGCGGGGCAGGGGCCTCGTCCGGAACCACGGGGCCTTCATCGCCTGCGACCAGAACCGGATCGCCTTCGCCATAGGCCTCGCCGTCAAAGGCAAGCCCTATGTCGGAGGCATGCAGGAAATGGCCGTGGCGCGGATGGTCCGGCTCGGTGATGACGAGATGCGTGGCGTTGGTCCAGCTCGCCTCGCCGGCCTTTTCCGCCGCCTTCTGGCTCGGCTGGGCGAGGTAATCGGTGTTGATGCGGTCGTTCTCGAACATCCAGCGCATCAGCGCCATGGCGAGCGCGCCGTCGGTCGCGGGCCGGATCGGCAGCCAGTCCACCCGCTCGCCGGAAGCCTCGCTTTGCGAATTGTTGAGGACCGGATCGACGACGACGTATTTCAGCTTGCCGTCGGCGCGTGCGGACGCCACCAGATTGCCGACCCGCTTGAACGGATTGCCCGCATTGCCGGGTGCGGTGCCGACGAACAGGATGAACTCCGCCTCTGCGAAATCGGGCTTGGCATGCGGCATGGCCTTGAAGTCGCCAAACATGGCGCCGGAACCGGAGCGGTAGGCGCCGCCACAATAGGAGCCGTGGCGCACGAAGTTGTTGGAGCCGAAGCCCTGCTTCAGCCACCTGAGCACCAGCCCGTCGCGCCCGTCATTGACGCAGTTCATCAGCGCAAGCCGGTTGGCGCGCGGGCCGAACTCGGGCGCTTGCGGGTCGATCGGCGTCTTCAGGTCGCGGATTTCCCTCAGCCCCGCGACCTTGCCCTCGCCGAAGAGATCGCCGCCCTCGACCACTTCCCGGACGAGCTGGTCGAAGGAGATCGTCTGCCATTGTCCGCTGCCGCGCGGGCCGACGCGCTTCAGCGGCTTCAGCACGCGGCGCGGATTGTCCACCTGCTGCAGCACCGCGTTGCCGCGCCCGCAGGCGGTGGAGCGGAACTTCATGCCGTCCTTTTCGCCCACCTGCGCCATCGCCTTGAAGCTGTCGCGCACGGAGGTCTCGAAGGGAAGGTAGGGGTCCGTGCTCATCGGGCTGTAGGGATTGCCCGCCACGCGCAGCACCTTGCCCGTCCGCTTGTCGATGCGCACACGCACCCCGCACTGGGTGGTGCAGCCGATGCACTGGGCGTAGCTGAGCTGCTGGTCGGGGTTGAGGATCACCTCGCCCGTTGCCGGATCGATCCGGTATTCCGGTTCCGGCGCGTTGCCCGTCAGGTCCTTGCGCGGCTTCTCGCCGGCCCAGGCGCCGCTGACGAGCTTCCTGCCTGTTTCCGCATATCCGGCTGCGAAGGCAGCCAGCGAGCCGACGGCGGCAGCACCCTTGAGAATGGTACGGCGGGAGGTCATGGCGTTTCTCCTCAGCTCTGGCTGGCTGCGCGGCGGGCGGGGGCGGCGTGCCGCTCTGGCGTGCCGGCCCGGGTCCAGGGGATGAAGGTGGTGAAGGCGATGATCAGGAATATCCACAGGCCGAAGGTTCCGATCACGCCCATCAGGCTGTCGAGCCCGTGCGGCAGCAGCGCGTCATAGAGGCCGCTGCCGACCTTGGGCACCGACTGTCCGCCCATGAACACGGTCCAGCGGAACATCCAGGCCGCGTGCACGGCGATGAGGCCGGTGAGGAGCCCTGTGCCGGACGGCTTCAGAAGCGCGATGGTGAAGGGACAGGCAACGGCGAGTACCGCCCACAGCGCGACATGCCGCCAGACAGGATAGCCCGCGACCGATTGCAGGGCCTCGGCGATGACCGGATCGATGCCGGTGAGCCCGAGCGCGAACCAGATCGCGCCGATGAGCCCGACGACGGCGAGCGCCGCCACTAGCGCGCGGTTCAGGTACGTCTCCATGGTCCGCTCCCGCAACATCAGGGCATTGAGGACCAGCATGACGCCGATGCTCGCGACGAAACCTGTCGCCAGGAACTGGAGCGGCAGCAGCGGGGTGTTCCACAAGGGCCGGGCCCGCACCACGAAGACCTCCGCCCCCGTGTAGGTCATGACGGCGAGGGCGAGCAGGGCCGCGGCCACGCCGATCGCGGGCGTGAAGGCATTGCCGCTGCCCTTGAGGCTCAGGAGCCGGAACAGCCAGGCGAACCGCCAGTGTCCTTCAGAAAGCTCCGCAAGCTGCGGCCGGTAGGCGGCCCAGGCATAGAGGATCAGGGCCGCCACATAGGAGGGAACGATCCAGGCGCCCCAGGCCATCCAGGAAGAGGGCTGGAAATAGGCGTAGAAATGCCAGAACCGGTTGGGCTCGTGCAGGTCGGCCAGAAGGGCAATGGGGGCGGTGATGCCGGTCGTCACTGCCGTCAGCATGGCGAGCCGGGCCAGCGGCAGGCGGTTTTCGCGCCGCAACACGAAGGCCGGCAGCGTGAAGAAAAGGGCGGTGGCGCTGGTTGCGATCAGGAAGAAATACTGCACGGCCCAGGGCTGCCACACGGCGGCATGGTTGGCGCCGACGAGTTCGTGGATCTGGAGGTCCATCACGCGTTCTCCTCTTCCAGCTGGGTGAACGGCGGGTGATAGGCGGCCTCGCCGGTAACCCGCCCCGACAGCGCCTGATCGAGGCCGATGTAGAAGACATTGGGATGGGTCTTCATTTCCGGCCTCAGCACCGCGACGGCGTTTTCCGCCAGAAGCTTGGAGACCACGCTGTCGGGATCGTTCAGATCGCCGAAATTGCGCGCGCCGCCGACGCAGGTTTCAACGCAGGCCGGCAGCAGGCCGGCAGACGTGCGGTGGAAGCAGAAGGTGCACTTGTCCGCGACCTGGGTTTCCTCGTTGATGAAGCGCGCATCGTAGGGACACGCCTGCACGCAGTAGCCGCAGCCCACGCAGCGGCTGGCATCGACCAGAACCTCGCCGGTGCCTTCCTGCTTGAAGGTCGCGCCCACCGGGCAGACGGGCACGCAGGCCGGCTCGTCGCAGTGGTTGCACAGCCGCGGCAGCATCGCCATGGCCGGATCCTTGCCTTCGCGCACGATCTCGTAGACCGACACATGGGTGCGGAACGCGCCCTCCGGCACGTCGTTTTCCATGATGCAGGCAACGGTGCAGGCCTGGCAGCCGATACATTTGCGCAAGTCCACGACCATGCCGTGATGCGGCCCCTTTGCGGCTGCAGCGCCAGCGGTGTCCGTGGCAGAACGGGCGGGCGAGGAGGCACCCGCCACACTGGCGGCGGCCCCCATGGTCACCGTGCCGATCGACCTTAGAAAGTCACGTCGGTTCGTAGCCATGACATCTGATCCCCATTTCGGTCAGGTGTCAGGCTAGATCGGTGGCGCGAAGGAGATAATCGGCTCTCACCCCTAACGGATTAGGGGTTTACCCCGAGGTTTGGGCGGAAAGGCGTGTGGTGTCAGCCGAAGCAGCCGAAGTTGCCGCGGCAGCCGCCGGAGCTGAAGCGGCCGCCGCAGCTTAAGTAGCCGCAGCTCTCCCGCCTCCCTCGATGTCATCCCGGCCGACGCGCAAGCGGAGAGCCGGGACCCGGTAATCGGGATATCGGGGCTTGGCGGGATGGCCGATCACGACGGTTTTTCTCCCCGGCCAATACCGCAAACGGCAAAGGTTACTGGGTCCCCGCTTTCGCGGGGATGACATCGAATGGTGGGCAGAATCGAGCGGACGGGGCCGCCCTTATCCCGCAAGCGTCACGTCCACCCGGCCTCCATCAGCTTGCGCACGAATTCCGCCGCCGAGCCGGCGTTCAGCTTTTCCATGGCGTTGTGGCGGTGGATCTCCACGGTCTTCATGGAGATGCCGAGCTCGAAGGCGATCATCTTGTTCTGCTTGCCGGCCATCACCGCGCGCGCCACCTCCCGCTCGCGCGGGGTCAGGCTCGCAACCAGCGAGCCCACGTCCGTCTTCGCCCGCTGCTCCGCCTGGCGCCTGTCGCAAAGCCGCAGCGCCTCGTTGATGCGCTCCAGGAGGTCCATGCCGTTGACCGGCTTTTCCACGAAGTCGTAGGCACCCGCCCGCATCGCGCGCACCGTCAGCGGCACGTCGCCGTGCCCGGTGATGAAGATGACAGGCAGCAGGCACCCGCGCCGGTTCATCTCGTCCAGCAGTTCAAGCCCGGTCATGCCCGGCATGCGCATGTCGAAGAGGCAGCAGCCTCTGACGTCCGCGTCGAATTCGGCGAGGAAGGTCTCCGGCGCGGCAAAGCTCAGGATCTCCAACCCGAGCGAGCCGAGCATGAAGGCGAGCCCGTCGCGCGCCGCCTGATCGTCGTCGACGATGTAGATGGTTGCGCTAGCCGCCATCGGTTTCTCCATCTTTGCAGGCGGCGACGGCGCGGGCTGCCGCGTCCGCCGCCGGCAGCCAGAAGGAAACGCGCGTTCTCCCCCCGGCCACGCGTTCGGCCCAGAGCCGGCCGCCGTGGGCCTCCATGATCGACCGGCTGAGCGCCAGCCCCAGGCCGATGCCTTCGGTCTTCGTGGTCAGGAACGGCTCGGCGAAACGCGCCAGAACCGCGTCGCTCAACCCGCCGGCCGTATCCTCCACGCAAAGCTCCGCGCCCGCCCCCTGCCATGTGGTCGTGATCCGGATCAGGCATGTCCTGCCCGCCTCCTGCGCCTTCAGCGCATCGACCGCGTTCTGCACCAGATTGAACACCACTTGCTCGATCTGCACCCGGTCGGCGAGAACCATCGGCAGGTCGGGGGCAAGCGCGATCTCGACCGCGATCCCCGCGCGCGAGGTCGTGGCGCCGAACACCACCTGGCAGTCCTCCACCAGCCGGTTGAGGTCCACATCCTCCGGCTCGCTCTGGTGCTTGCGCACGAAGGCGCGGATGCGCTGGACGACCTTCGCCGCCCGCTGGGCTTGTTCCACGATCTGCCCGGCCGCCAGGCGCATGTCGTCCTTCGTGAACGTGCCCTTGTCGATCCTGAGCAGGCAGCCCTGGCCATAGGTGGCGATGGCGCCGAGCGGCTGGTTGAGCTCGTGGGCGATCGCGGTTGCCATTTCGCCGAGGATCGACAGGCGGGCGACGTGCTCCAGCTCCCGCTGGCGCTGCTGCGCGCTGGTTTCCGCCTTCTTGCGCTCGGCCATCTCGTGCAGCAGCGTTTCGTTGGCCTGCGCCAGCGCTCTGGTGCGGTTGCGCACCAGCGTTTCGACGCGCACGAAATAGAGCCCCCAGCACAACAGCCCGACGCCGGCAATGATGAACCAGTCGCGGTAATCATCAAAGAATTCGCGCACGCTGATCCGCCCGGTGCGGGCATAGGGGCCTATCCTCAGTTCCCGGAACACCTCCAGCACCGGCTGGTAGTCGAGCGGCACCGTCCATGTCCGGTGGCCTTCGCCGTCGGGAATGGAAAGCAGCACCTGCGCCACCTTCTTGGCGAGCGCCGGATCGGTGGCCTTTGTCTTGGCAAACGGCCAGTTGGGATAGATGCGGCTTGAAAGCTTGCAGGCAACCTCGCTCTGCTCGCGAAGGCCGATGACGCGCAGCGCGCCGTAGCGGTCTGGCGCCTGCGCCTGCAGGCTCTCCAGCAGGCAGCCCCTGAGAACGCCGGCATCCGCCTTCCCGGCAAGAACCGCCTCCGCCACATTGGACATGGGATTGCCCATCTCCATCAGCCGCACCCCGTCGGGCGGGTCGATGCCGAGCGCATGCAGTTCCCGCCACACCAGCTGGAAGCCGCCGAAGGCGTTCACGGAGTTGATGGCAAGCCGCTTGCCGGCGAGATCGGCAAGGGAGGCGATGTCGGGCGAAGCGGTGAAGACCGCCGAGGCGACCGGCGGCCCGTTTTCCAAAGTGGCGATCCGGCTGACCTTGTAGCCGTATTCAAGAACCGCGTACTGGCCGGGATTGGTGATGATGAAGGCGAGCTCGCCCTTCGCCAGAGCCTTGGTCATTTCCGGGATTGTGAGGGCGACGAGTTCGAACGTCTGCCCGGGCAGGGCCTCGTTCAGCACGGCGATCGTGTCGGCCCATGTGGCAATGGCCTGGCGCTCGCCCATGTAGTTGAGCACGCCGACCTTCAGCGGGGCAGGGGCCTCTGCCGGAGCCGCCCGCAAGTGTCCCGGCCAGGCAAGCAGCAAGAGCAGGAGAAGGAGCGGGCGAAGGGCGTTCATTTCGGCTCATTGAGAGGGAAACGGCTGCGGCACGATAGCCGCGAAACGCCGCGTCGGCTTTGAGGAAGCGCACGGCCTGTGCGACATCACCGCAATATCACGAAAGGCCCTTCAGGCGCACGCGTCTCAAGGCCGCCGCGTGCCCCAGGCATTGCCCAACCGTTTGAAGGAACAAACGGGCGAACGGCGGATCGCTGTTTCCTGCGCCTGAAGCGTCGCGCGCAACGCTTTGGCCTGAGCCTTCACATCATCAATGGTCATGCGGATTTCTCCGCTTCGAAGGTCCGCGCGCCATCGATACGCAGCGCGTTGCGTCCGATCATCACGGCGAGTGTCAGAATGATCGCGTCCGCCATCGGGAAGGCGAACCAGATGCCCCGCACCCCGAAAACGGCGGAAAGCGTCAATATGATCAAGGGCGTCAGCAGCCACGGTTTCACCAGAGTCAGCGCCGCCGTTCGCCCCGGCTGACCGAGAGCCTGGAAATACAGCGCCAGCACAAGGACAGGGCCGGACGATGCGTAGAGAAGCATCATCGGCCGCAGTATCTTCGCCACGGCATAGATCACCGCGGGGTCGTTGCTGAACCAGCCGCCGAGGGTGCTTCCCGCAAACACGCCCACCACAACCACCGTAAGGCACCACAGGAAAGCGGCCCCGATTGCCAGCCGCAACCCGGCCTGCGCCCTGTCGTTGCGCCCCGCGCCGGCATTGTTGCCGGCAATGCTCTGCGTTGCCAGCGCGATTGCCATTTGCGGCAGGAAGGCAAAGCCCAGAAGCCGGGTCACCACGCCATAGGCAGCGATCAGGGCGGCATATTCCGCCCCGGCCCGAAGCCGCAGCGACAGCATGACGGCGCTGGCGACCACGGCGATGCCGATGAAACTGAGGCACAGCGGCAGGCCAAGGCGAACGATCCGCGACCACGCCTCAAGCCAGCTGTGCTTGCGCAAGACGGACAGCGGCAGGAGCTTCCTGCTGCGTCCCCTCACGCCAAGAACCAGCGCCAGTCCAAGCGCTTGCGCCGCGACCGCGCCGAGAGCGGAGCCGGAAATTCCCAGACCAAGCACAACGATTGCCAGCCAGTTCGCGCCGATGTTGAACAGATTGACCAGAACGGAGAGCACGGCAACCAGACCGGCCCGTCCCTCGTTGCGCAGGGCGTCGGCATGCAGGCCGAGCACCAGTTGCGCCGGCGCGCCAAGGATCATGATCCGCAGGTAGTCCTGCGCCTGGTCGGCGACGTCCGCGTTGCCGGCGGCCATGGACTGGACGAGCGCGGTACCGACCACCGCCCACAGCACGGCGAGAGCGACGGAGATCGCCAGCACGAGCCCATGCGCCCCGGCAAAGACGCGTCCGGCGGCCGCGCGCTCTCCGGCCCCCAGATGCCGCGCCATCAGGCTCGACATGCCGCCGCCGGCAAGCGTCGTCAGCGCCGAAAGCACCATGACCACCGGAAAGGCCAGACTTACGGCCGCGAGTGCGTCGGAGCCGATGAAGTGGCCGACGAAAATACCATCGACGACAGCAAGAATGCCGCCCATCGACATGACCACGGCCATGGGAACGGCGTTGGAAAGAAACAGCCGCCCGACAGGGGCGGTCAGAAAAGGATTAGCGTGTTGTGCAGCATGCCCCATAGACATCGCTCACTCCTCTTGCGAGGCATTTCGAGATGGATGGAGCCTGCGTTGCCACCGCGCGAAATGCTTCGAGGGTGAGGTCGTCCTGGCAGATCCGGGCTTCACCGTGACTTGCGTCCGCAGGCGGCAGGTGCCGGAACCTAGGCCGCAGCTCATAGGCGAAAGGGGGCTATCGGGTCAACCGTTGTCTGGCGCCGGCACGGCGACCGGTATGCAGCATCGGTCCACGCCGGTGACATCAGGTGCGTTGAGGCATTCTACAGTCCCCTCGGTCTGCCCGAATTGGGGCGAGGCGTCATGCGCCAGAATCGGCGGAGCCCGCCCCGTTCTCGAAAATATGCAATGAATCCAGGTCTCTTGCGAGAAGAATGTTCCCCGCACGCGCAGGGATGAACCGTTCTGGCGGAAGGAACCGCACCCCTTCGGGCGCCAAATCCGGAAACCCAAGCAAAATCATGTACTTTTAGGGCTCTGCCGGACTTCGCCGGACAGTTTGGGAAGGGCAAATGGTGCCGGGTTCCCTTCCGCACCCGACCTCTCGCACAGCTCAAACAGACGGGGGGGCTGTTGGAAAGTTGCGGCACGGCCGCTTCCAATCGTCGCAATCTTACAAAAAAGCCTCTTAAAATTGCAGATTGGCGATTTTTTTCGCTTTCGGTCATCGACTTTCGGTCCCGGACCGGGTTTCTAGTCCGCCAGCGCGAGCCGGTTACGTGATGATCTTTTCCCTGTGCCGGCGCCAATTCACACCACTACATCCGTTTCGGCTCCAACAGGGCCGTTCGGCACGCCAAAAGCCCACAGGATCGATTCATGAACGCTCCGCGAGAAAAGTGGCATTCCCGCATCGGATTTATCGTCGCCGCTGCCGGCTCCGCCGTCGGCCTCGGCAATATCTGGAAGTTTCCCTACATCACCGGCGAGAACGGCGGAGCCGCTTTCCTCCTGCTCTATCTGGCGATCGTCTTCACCCTCGGCCTGTCCCTGCTGCTGGCTGAGGTCGCCGTCGGCCGTGCCAGCCAGAGCGATGCTCTGTCGGCCTTCCAGGTGCTCGGCCACCGGGGGTGGACCGTGGTCGGCGCAATCGGCCTTTCGGTCGCCTTCCTGATCCTGTCCTTCTATTCCGTCATTGCCGGCTGGACGATCGCATATGTGATCAAGTCCGCCGACGGAGCCTTCACCGGGCTTGACATTGGCGGGATCGGAAACTCCTTCGCCGACTTCATCTCCGACCCCTGGCAGCCGTTGATCTATCAGGCGGTGTTTGTCGCGCTTACCGTGTTTGTGGTGCTGAAGGGCGTCGCCTCCGGCATCGAGCGGGTCAGCAAGATCCTGATGCCGCTTCTGTTCGTGATCCTGCTCGCCCTTGTCGCGCGTTCGCTCACCCTGCCGGGCGCACAAGCCGGCGTGGACTTCTTCCTGTCGCCGGATTTTTCCAAGATCAACGGCAGCGTCTTCATGGCAGCCCTTGGTCAGGCCTTCTTCTCGCTCTCCATCGGCATGTCGGCGATGCTGACTTACGGCTCGTATATCGACCGTGAGACCCGCATCGGCCGCTCGGCCTGGTACATCGTCTCCCTCGACACGCTGGTTGCGGTGCTGGCCGGTCTCGCCATCCTGCCGGCGGTCTTTGCCTTCGGCCTCGACCCGAAGGCCGGCCCCGCACTGACCTTCATCACCTTGCCGACGGTGTTCCAGGCAATGCCTGGCGGCGCGATCTTCGGACCTGCCTTTTTCGTTCTGCTGCTGATCGCGGCGCTGACCTCGTCGGTCTCGCTGCTCGAGCCGCTCGTGGCCTTGTTCCGCGACCGCGGTTTCGCGCGCGCGCCCACGACCATCGCCATCGGTTCCGTCACCTTCCTGCTTGGCATCCCGTCCTCGCTGTCGCAAGGCGTCTGGGCCGACTTCAAGCTGTTCGGCATGAGCTTCCTCGATCTGCTCGATTTCCTGACCTCCAACATCATGCTGCCGATCTCCGGCCTGATGCTGGCGATCTTCGTCGGCTGGGTGATGGGGCCGCGGGCCGCCGACGAGGTGACGATGGATGGCGAGCATCCCGGCATCCTCTTGACGCTGTGGATCTTCATCCTGCGCTTCGTTGCCCCGCTGGCGATCCTGGCGATCCTCATCAATGGCCTGATGTAAGGAGGTCGCGGCCGCACCGGGAGGGCGGCCGCGACCCGGCTCCCCAATGAGGAGAGGCGCCAGAGGCGGGAGCCGGTCGGTTGGACGAGGAGAAAAAAGGCCGCCGCCGTCGCTCCGTTTTTGCGGCTTGGGGGTGGGCCTTGATTTGGCGGATTTGCGTGTTGTCGAGGGCATTTGTTGGTATCGGCGTTGGTGCCTGAGGCTCGATACCAGCAAAATTTCCGGATGACAGTGGACGGAACCGCACGCCTTCGGACGCAAGATCCGGGAAAATCGAGTGAAATCAGAGGCTTTTCGGGCTCTGTCGGACTTTGCTGGACTGTCTGGGAAAGGCAAATGGTGCCAGTCCTGGAATCGATGTCCGGGGACCGGCATTCTCTAACAGGGATCGCGTGGACGGCATGCCCGGCTGCAGGTTACGATAATGCGTCATGTGAAGTGGAGCGGCGGATGTCGGAGACATCTGGCATCTTGAAGCCCATCGCAGTTCGCCCGTATTGGGGTGAGGCATCTTGCTCCTGAATTGGCGGTACGCGCCCGGTCTTTGAAAATATGCAATGAATCCAATTCTCTCTGGGAAGAGTGTTCCCCGCATGCGCGGGGATGAACCACCGAAGTGAACAGCCGCAGAATGAAGGTCGTCAAACCGGACGGGAAAGAGCTGTCAAACCCGGGGGCTTGCGCAATGATGCAAGACGAGAAAACTAGACTTATCAAGGGGATGTATGGTGCCCAGGGGCGGAATCGAACCACCGACACGCGGATTTTCAATCCGCTGCTCTACCAACTGAGCTACCTGGGCCTCTCCCGGGCCGGATCGCCAATCGGCGGAGCCCTGAAAGTGGGCGTTTTATAGAGAACCCGTTCGCGCCTGTCCAGCCGGCTCTTGCGATTTTCCAAGCCTTCGCGTCGCCGCCCCGCGAAAACCTGCCATCCCGGCGCGCTCCATTTCCCGGCCACAGCCATTTTCCATGTCACATGAAAGGTTTGTGCCGCCTCTCTTGCCTGTTGGCAGGCTGTGGAAAGGGGGCCGCGAGTCCGCAAAAGCGCCGATTCGGTCCGGCCTCACGCGGTGCTGGTCAGCGCTGGCCCATGAATGTACCGGCCGCCTGGTAGTCCCCGCTCGTCTCGGTGTAGGAGAAGGCCCCCAGCACCCCGGCCGCCACGTCGCTCGGGCCTGCGGCGAAGGAGCCGTGCGCGGTGAATGTCGCGCCCCCGGCGGTGTTCGTTCCCTGGAAGCGGTTGATCGCCGTGTCGTCGAGCACGGTGTCCGCGATCGCGGTGGTTGCGGAGAACCGGCCTCCATCGAAGTCATTGATGGAAAGGGCTCCGTTGCGCGCCGCGAAGTTCCAGTTCACCTCCAGCGAGCCGGATGCCAGGTACTTCGACGTGATACCGCCGGCGGTGTTGACGACGTTGCCCACGGCATGACCGGTATAGGTCGCGGAGGTGTCGCCCAGATCCCTGATGGAGGCCGCGCTCGGCAGGTCGCCGGCAACCCACGTCGCAAGGTGGAAGTAGTCGCGGCGCTTGTCGTCGCTGCCGAAGTCGATCGGATCGTCCCCCGTCGCGCCGCTTTCCAGCCGCGCGCCCCAGTAGCCCCAGTGCATGAAGGCGCAGGCGCACTTTTGCGGTGCGCCCGGATTGTCGGCGCTGTGAAAGAGCGCTGCGTCGGCGCCGGACACCGCATTCGCGGAAAAGAAGTAATTCTGCGACGCGGAATCGGTCGATTGCGTATACGACGTGTCGTTCAGATAGTTATCAGTGTCCCAGTAGTTCAGTCGGTTGCGAGATGTATTGGGGTTTTCGACCGCCGCATAGGTATCGTTGTCGATATAGGCGTTGCCGCCGTTCAGCGTATTGGTGTCCTCCGCGATTTCATACTGAACACCTTGGCCGAAGGCGAATTCGAATGACCCGATGCCGGTGAATTCCGGACTGCCGCCTCCGGCGGTGTTGACAAACTGGGTCGCGAGACCGGCATCCAGGATACCAATCTCTGCGCCGACGGTGTTGTTCGTCGCATCGAACTGGACGACGAGATCAAGCGGATCGATTCCGGTGAAGGCTGTGGCGTCCGTCGTCACGCTGCTCTCCAGTACGCCGGCGCCATAGCCCAGCAGCGTGCCCGTGCCGCGATAGGCGTCGTAGTCGGACTTGAGCGCCTTCGTCTTCAGGCTCGCCACGTGGATGGTCCCGAAAGCTTCGTTGAGAGAGGCTGCGGGATCGGCCGAGCTGTCGCCGAAGGCGCCGTTACTGGCGGCGTCGTAGCCGAGGACGATATTGTCGGCATCCGTCCCGAAGATATGCGCGCCCGCGCCGTTGGCGAGCGACGAGAAGCTGCCGGCGGAAGCGGTCGCCGCCGTTTCCGCCGCCCGCACGCTGCCGCGCCGCGTGCCGGTGAGCCTCCATGCGCCTTCGCCGTCTTCCTGCGCGATGTCGCCGGCGATGACCGACGCGGCGGCCTGCTGCGTCACGCCGGTTCCATCGATCAGGAAAGAGACATCCAGGAATTTCGGGTTATTGGTGGCGATGTCGTCCGGCTCCACCACGATCAGACCGCTTGTATGCACCTTCCGCAGGAAGTCGTCTCCCAGCGCGTCGACGGTCGTCTTCGACACCATGAAGAGATTGCTTTCGTACGGGTCGGTGCCGTAACGCGCCTGGTTCAGCATCTCGCGCGGATCGCCGGAAAGCGCGTAGGTGCGGATATGCGCATCCTCCTCGTCCTGAGTGTAATATTGCGAGAAATCCGTTTCCTTTCCGCTCAGGAAATAGATCGGGTTTCCGCCGTCGAGATAGCTCAGGCCCGAGGTCCCGCCTGTCGCCGATCCCGGCTTTGCGGTGCTGCGGCCCACGGTCTGTTCGGGAAACAGGGCGGCGAATGTGAATTGCTGCGGCCCGCTCCACAGAAAGCCCGCATGGGTGATGCCGTCTGCGGACGAGAACGCCTGCGACGGCAGGGTTCCCGCAAAGGTATCGCTATTGGCTGCCCAGGGGGCGGGGTCTACCTCCACCGAACGTCCCGTGACGAACCAGAAGGCGCTCCCCGTCGAGGGCTCCATGCCGATATCGGCAAGGCCCACGGGGATCGTGTAGGACGCACCATCGAGCTCGATCGCGGCGGTCGCGACCGTTCCCGTGCCGAGCCCGGAATAGATCGCCCCCTCGAACAGGTTGACCGTCAGCGTCCTGTCCGTGTCGCTGCCGCCCCCCAGAAGGCCGTCATGTCCCGGATCGCTCACCGTGGTGGCGCTTGCGCGAAGATCGGCCGTACCGGCCCCGGAGGTCGTTGCGCCGCCCACCACATAGCTCGTCCCTGCGCTCAGCACGCGAAAGAGCGCGGGGCCGAGCGGGGTTGGCATGCGCGGCTTGATCGTGTCCTTGTTGGCTTCGTTCGTCTCGTTGCCGCCGGTATCGACATCGTTGGCCCGCGAGGCCAGGACCACGTTCGGCTTCGGCGGCGGCGTGGTGGCGGAATAGCCGAGCCCGGAATTGTTCCGGGAAACGCCCTTGGCAACATCGCCATCGCCGGGCTTGCGGTGCGCTCCGCCGGACTGGCCCGGACGGCTGACGAGCTGGCTCTGCACGCGGCCAAGATCCTGCGGCCGGGTGCGGCGCACCAGCACGTCGCCCCCGCCCGGCTCCATCGTGTAGCCGCGCGCGAAGATCCGCCCATGCGCGCCGTTCGGTCCGTCAAAGGTCAGCTCGTCGCCGAAGATCAGCGAGAAGGTGGGGGTGTCACCCGACATGTTGATGTTGGCGATGCCGCCGCGAATGCCAATCGTGCCGACCGGGGTCTTGACGGAAACGCCGCCCGGTTTCTTGGAGAGGCGTCCGCCGACGAAGCGGGCAACGCCCCTGGAAAAGCTCGCGACCAGTTTTCCGCTGCCGGCGGCCGGGTCGTAGACGAATTCGTCGATGACGAGATCGGAGTTGGGCCCGACCGTGAAGGTGGAGCCGTCGACCAGCAGCACCTGGACAAGGCCCGCCCCCTGCGTCTGGATGCGCTCGCGGTGGATGATGGTGTCGCCCAGAACCAGCGTGCGGGGGGAAGCACCCGGCGGTGTGCCGCGCGCATTCGGGTTGACGGCGGCCGTCACGCCGACCTCGGGTGCTCCAAGGGCCGGGAAGCCGACGGAAAGTGCAAGACCGACCAATGCCGTCGCCGCGACGCGTATGCTCGCATTCGCGCCGCATGAAGCGAGCGGGTAAAGCGCCGTGGAGCGCGCCCGGGTCGTGGGGATGGTTGCTGGTCTCATCACATTTCACTCCCGTGCATGGCGGTTCCCTCCGGCCTCCACCGGGGGGCGCCGCTCAGAACTTCTTCATGACTGACACACTCACCGAGCCGTTGGCGTAGTCGTCCGTGGGATAGTTGGAAACGGCGCGGCGGTATTCGCCCGTCATCATCAGCGCCCAGTCCTCGGCGACGGGCACCGTCAGCGTGCTGCGCAGCCAGTATTCGTCGTCTTTTTGAGAGTCGGCGGCATTGATCGCGCTGTCGGGCACGTCGTACCAGCGCGCGACATAGCCGGCGTCGAGATCGACGAACCAGGCCTGCTCAACCACCTTGAGGGGAGACGCGAATGTCTTGCGCAGCCCGGCGCTGACACCGGCTTCGAAATAGTCCTCAGCGTCGGTTTTGGTGTCTTCGCGCGCACCCGACACGGCGCCGCGCACGGCCAGGCCGGCGGTCAGGAAATAGGTGTAGGCGAGCTGGCTGGAAATCCGGTAGCCGTTGCGGTCGGAAACGCTCGGATAGGTCGGGCTGTCGTTGAACCAGCGGCGGCGGAACTCGCTCTTGCTCTCCAGCCTGGAGCGGATGCGGGGAAGCCAGGCGAGGCGTGCGCCGGCGCCGAGTGTGCCGGAATAGTTGGCCTCATCAAGACGCACCCCGCCGAGAATGGCATAGACGCCGAGCCGCGCCTCGTCCCAGCCGAACCGCGCCATGTTGAATGACGGCCCGACGGTTACCTCGGCGATCTCGGTATGAAGGCGGCTCAACTCCGCGTAACGCGCGCCGTAAAACAGGAGGTCCGCTTCCAGCAGGTCGCCCTGGCGGGCCAGATCGTAGGAAACATGGGCGGTGGTGGCCAGGTAGGCATTGAAATCAGACTGGCTGACAGCGCTTTCGTTGAGAAGGAAATCGAGCCCGTTCAGCGTTACGGAGCGATCGCCCGGCGCGGCATTGGCATTGGATTGCCAGCGCGCGCCGACGATGACGGCGGCGGAGAACTTGGCGGGCGCCTGCGCCTGCGCGATCCCGGCCTGATAGATGTTGACGCGTTCGCGCACCTCGCGCGGCACGTCGGGTGCGGAAACGGCGGCGTCGAAATATTGCTTCGCCACGTCGAAGGCGCCGAGGCGATAATAGAGGACGCCGAGTTCCAGCTGCACGCGCGGCAGGCCCGGGGCGTAGATCAGCATGCGTTCCAGCGTGGAAATGGCGGCTTCGAAGTCGCCGGCCCTTGCGGAAAGCGCCGCATAGGAGAAGGCGATGTCGAGATTGTCCGGTTCGGCCAGCATCGCCCGCAGCAATTGCTGGCGCCGGACTTCCAGATCGCCGGCATCCCCCATTTTCGGTGCGTTGGCCTGAGGTGATTGCGCATTAACGGGCAGGGCGGGAAGGCAAAGGACCCCGGCCGCGAACATGCCCAGAAATAGAACCTTTGCCGCGGCCGCCCCTAGCCGTTGCATCATGGTCACCTCGTTGCGCTGGAACGCATCCATGAGGCCAATGAGCCGCGCAAAGAGTCAATCGGGATGACGCTAGGGAATTTATATATATGCCAAGTTGTGTCGATTTGTGTCTTCGCGGACACAGGTTGCATGGCCAATAGGCAACGCCAGCGGTTAAACCGCTGTTTTATATGGTATCCGTATCGTCGGTATCGACATCGTCAAGTTCGACAGCGGGGATGGCATAGCCGCCGGATAACCACCGGTTGAGGTCGACGTCGGCACACCGCTTCGAGCAGAACGGGTAGTACTTTTCGATCGAGAGCTTGCTGCAATTGGGACAGGGGCGCGGCGGCCGGGGCATATCCTCGCGGCCATCGTCGTTCTGGTTGGTTGTCATGCGTTCTTCGCTCTGGTGACGTTTTGCGGGGTGCGTACCCCTGTGGCCTGATGGTCAGAGGGCACGCGATGCGCTGCTCCCCTGGAACGGTCCCGAGGCGCGCGGCATCGCGACGGCCCCTATTCGGTGAGGGCCAGGGTATCGGCCCAGTTTTGCCGTACCGGATAGTCCGCTCCGGCGAGCATCGAAACCGTTTCGTAGACCGGCAGGCCCACGACATTGGTATGGGAGCCCACGAGCTTTACCACGAAGGCGCCCGCCATGCCCTGTATGGCGTAGCCGCCCGCCTTTCCGCGCCATTCGCCGGAGGCGAGGTAGTCCTCGATCTCGGCTTCCGAGAGCCGCTTGAACCGCACCCGCGTTTCAACCAGCCTGGTGCGCGTGCCGCCGCCCGCCGTTGCCACGCACACGCCCGTATAGACGCGATGCGCGCGACCCGACAGCAGTCTCAGGCAGCTTTCCGCCTCGTCGCGCAGCTCCGCCTTGGGCAGGATGCGGCGACCGACCGCGACCACCGTATCGGCGGCGAGCACGATGGCCCCCTCGTAGTCGGCATCCACCTCGAGCGAACGACGGACAACTTCCGCCTTTGTGCGCGCAAGCCGGTTGGCGAGCGCGCGCGGCGTCTCTCCCCGGGTTGGCGCTTCGTCGATATCGGCGGGAAGCAGATAATCCGGCTTGATGCCGACCTGTTCAAGCAGTGCCAGCCGCCGCGGCGACCCGGATGCGAGAACGAGCTTTTTGCGATCCGTCATCGGCAGCAACCGTCATGGCCGCGAAAGGCCGCACTGAGGCGGCCTTCGGGCGAACCTTATTTGAAACGATAGGTGATGCGACCCTTGGTCAGGTCGTAGGGCGTCATTTCGACGAGCACGCGGTCGCCGGCGAGAACGCGGATGCGGTTCTTGCGCATGCGGCCAGCGGTGTGGGCAATGATCTCGTGGTCGTTTTCAAGCTTCACGCGAAACGTCGCGTTGGGCAGAAGTTCCGTGACCGTACCCGGAAATTCCAAGACTTCTTCTTTCGCCATGCGGTTTCCTGGCTCTCCTGTTCGATCGTGCAGATCCGGCAAAAAGTGGAAACCGGCGTTCTCGTCGAGATCTGCAAGAAGCAATTTTGTTGGCGCGTCCGAGGTTCGATGAACGACCCTGGAGCGCATTTGTGCGCGCGAACCTAGCGGATTGAATGGGGAAAGTGAACAGGCCATAAACATTGCTCAAGCAATGCGGCATTGCAACGCGTGCAGGGCCGGCGCCCGCTATATCCCTCGTGTATCCGTTCGCTTCCTTCCTGTGCCGGTTTTCGCCCCGATTTCCGCCCCGATTTCCGTCAGCCCGTCATGGTCTAGCCGGCCGGTGTCGGCCGCCAGTTCAGGCGTTTCTTGATCCGCGCAACGAGCTGGTCGCGCACCGCGCGATAGGCGTCGAGAATCTGTTCCCGGCTGCCTGTGGCCACGGTCGGATCGGCTGTCGGCCAGTATTCCACATCAAGTGATTCCGTCCGCGTCAGTTCCAGCGCCCAGTGATGGGCCTCGGGAGCCAGCGAAACCACCAGATCGAAATTCGTGTCTTCCAGTTCCTTGACCGTATGGGGCTCATGGCTGTCGATGTCGAGTCCGATCTCCGCCAGCACAGCGTCGACAAAGGGATCGCGCTCGCCTTTGCGCACGCCGGCGGAGGCGATGTAGATGCGCTGGGGAAAGAGCTGCTTCGCGATCGCCGCGGCCATGGGCGAGCGAACGGCATTCATGCCGCAGACGAAGAGGATGGCGCTGGGCAACGGCTCCGGCGTCACCACCATCTTCAGCCTTTCCGGTAGAGCGCGCAGATAAGTGTGAACAGCCGGCGCGCCGTTTGGTGGTTGACCTCGATCTTGCCCGTCAGTCGCTCCGCCAGCAGTACCGACCCTTCGTCGTGTACCCCGCGCCGGCCCATGTCGATTGCTTCGATCTGGCTTGGCGTGGCGGTTCGGATGGCGGCGTAGTAGCTCTCGCAGATCAGGAAATAGTCCTTCAGGATCCGGCGGAAAGGCCCCAGCGACAGAACGTGGGTGACAACCGCGTCGCCATTCTCCCGTGTTACGGTGAAATGCAGCCGCTTTTCGATGACTGCCAGCGTCAGGTGATAGGGCCCGCCGGCCTCGTCGCCGACCGGTTCGAAATAATTGTCATCGATCAGGTCGAAGATCGCGACCGCGCGCTCATGTTCGATGTCGGGCGAGGACCGCTCGATCGACGTCTCGTCGAGCCTCACCTCACTGAGGCGGGCTCGCTCCTGACGTTCTTCCTGCGCGCACTCTTCGGTCATGCCAATCCTGTCACGCTACGGCCGGTCCTGGCGGCACCTTGCGCGTCAGGGCCGGAAGCCAAGCCTGCGTGAGCCTATTGCGAACGTACCGGTGCAATCCAGTGCGTTTTCGACACGCAAGGCCCCATAATCGGGGGCGACGGTGTCTCGATCAAGCCGGCTGCGATGCCGGCACCTACAGGTTGAGCCGCACCGCGACCGAGCGGCCGTGCGCATCGAGCCCTTCTTCCTCGGCAAGCCTGATGGCGGCCGGTCCGATCTGGCGCAACGTTTCGGCCGAGCATTTCAGGATCGAGGTGCGCTTGACGAAGTCGAGCACCGAAAGCCCGGAGGAAAACCGCGCGGAGCGTGCCGTCGGCAGCACGTGATTGGTGCCGCCCACATAATCTCCGACAGCCTCGGGCGTATACCGGCCAAGGAACACCGCGCCGGCGTTGCGCACCTTGTCCAGCATGCTTTCCGGATCGGCCACCGCCAGTTCCAGATGCTCGGGCGCGATCCTGTCGGTCAGCGGCACGGCCTCGGCCAGGTCGCGCACGACAATGGTTGCTCCAAAGTCGCGCCAGCTCGCTCCCGCGATGTCGCGCCTCGGCAGGGTGGAGAGCTGCCGGTCGACAGCCTGTTCCACGCTTGCCGCGAGGTCGGGCGAGTCCGTGATCAGGATCGACTGCGCCGAGGCGTCGTGCTCGGCCTGGGCGAGCAGATCGATCGCCAGCCAGTCGGGATCGTTCTCGCTGTCGGCCACCACCAGCACTTCCGAAGGCCCGGCGATCATGTCGATGCCGACCGTGCCGAACACCTGGCGCTTTGCAGCCGCAACGAAGGCATTGCCGGGACCGACGATCTTCGCCACGGGAGAAATCGTCTCGGTGCCGTAGGCGAGCGCGGCGACGGCCTGTGCCCCGCCGATGCGATAGATCTCGGACACGCCGGCAAGCCGGGCGGCGGCCAGAACCAGCGGATTGAGCGCGCCGTCGGGGCTCGGCACCACCATGACGATGCGTTCCACGCCCGCGACCTTGGCCGGAACCGCGTTCATCAGCACGGAACTGGGATAGGAAGCCGTGCCGCCGGGCACATAGAGCCCGACGGAGGCGACCGCCGTCCACTTGGAACCGAGTTCCACGCCGATCGGATCGGTGTAGCGGTCGTCTTCGGGCATCTGGCGGGCGTGGTGGGCCCAGATGCGGTCGCGCGCGAGCTCCAGCGCCCGCATCGTCTCTTCGTCCACTTCGGCCACGGCGGCATCGACTTCCGCGACGCTGATGGCGATGCCGGTCTTGTCCAGATCGAGCCGGTCGAAGCGCAGGGTGTAGTCCTTCACGGCCGCATCGCCGCGCTTGCGCACATCCGCGATGATGGCGCGCACGGTATCGTCAACGTCTTGGGAAACCTCGCGTTTGGCGGCGAGCAGTTCGCAAAAGCGGCGTTCGAAATCCTCGTCGGCCGACGTCAGGCGGATGGCCACAGCGTGTGTACTCCTGAATGGATAGGGGCGCGCCAAGGCGCTTTGTCAGGCCTCGTCGAGGTCGTGTCTGGGGGCGCTCCGGGTCGCCCATGCGGCTCCCAGGTCTGCCAGCTGCGCTTCGATGCATTCCACATCGAGCCGGATCTTCCCGCCGCCTGCGAAATCCAGCAGGATGCGGCCGGCCGGCGCCTCGGTTTCCTCGAACCGAATGGCGAGCAGGACCAGAACGGCGTCTTTCGCATCCTGACGCAGACCCGTCACGGCGACCTTTTCCACCCTGTCGAAATGGAGCGCGGCGCGCCGGCGCTCGAACGCCTTCGCGCCCTCGCGCGCGCCTTCGCGCACGAAGCGGTTCATGGCGAGGACGAACCGGTTTTCAGAACCGAGCCAGCGCAGATCACCGATCTTCAGGACGGCATCCTGCACATGGGCGGAAAGGACGGCGAGATCGTCGCCGTCAAGAGCGACAAGCTTCAAGTCGGACATCGGACCATGACTGTTTGACGGAACGCACGCGACAGGCCGTCAGCGGCCCGCCGCGCTAGAGGTAGTCGCTCCGAGGCTCCAGCGCAACGGTCTGCGGTATTGCGCCGGCGCGACGTATGCTCACGACGCGGCGATACGCTCGATCTCGGCGCCACAGCGGCGCAGCTTTTCCTCAAGCCGCTCGAAGCCGCGATCGAGGTGATAGACGCGGTTGACCGTCGTCTCGCCCTGTGCGGCAAGACCCGCGATGACCAGCGAGACGGAGGCGCGCAGATCCGTCGCCATGACGGGGGCACCGTTCAGCGTCTCCACCCCGGTCACCGTCGCGACCTGTCCGTCGAGATGGATATCGGCGCCGAGACGGGCCAGCTCCTGCACATGCATGAAGCGGTTTTCGAAGATTGTCTCGGTGATGCGCGAGGTGCCCTTGGCGCGCGTCATCAGCGCCATGAACTGGGCCTGCAGGTCGGTGGGAAAGCCGGGAAACGGCTCGGTCCTCACATCGACCGGGGCGATGCCGGATCCGTTGCGCTTCACGCGAATACCGGAATTGGTCGCGGTGATTTCCGCGCCCGTGCCGCGCAATGTCTCAAGCGCGCTTTCCAGCAGATCGGCACGCGCGCCCTCCAGCATCACATCGCCGCCGGTCATCGCGACCGCCATGGCATAGGTGCCGGTTTCGATGCGATCGGGAACGACGCGGTGGGTGTGGCCGGTCAGCCGGTCGACGCCCTGGATGTGGATGGTCTCGGTGCCCGCACCCTCGATCTTCGCGCCCATGCCGATGAGGCATTCCGCCAGATCGGCGATTTCCGGTTCGCGGGCGGCGTTCTCGATCACCGTTTCGCCGCGCGCAAGCGCAGCGGCCATCATCACCACATGGGTCGCGCCGACGGAAACCTTCGGAAAGGCCACCCGGTTGCCGATCAGGCCCTTGTCGGCACGCGCGTTCACGTAACCGCCCTCGATCTCGATATCTGCGCCCAGTGCCCGCAGCCCGTCGATGAAGAAATCGACCGGCCTCGTGCCGATGGCACAGCCGCCGGGCAGCGAAACCCGCGCCTGGCCCATGCGCGCCAGAAGCGGCCCGATAACCCAGAAACTCGCCCGCATGGTCGAGACCAGTTCGTAGGGCGCGGTGGTGTCGACGATGGTGGAGGCGTTCAGATGCACGGTCTGGCCGGTCATCGCGTCCTCGCCGACGCGCTTGCCGTTGACCGAATAGTCGACGCCGTGATTCGACAGGATGTGGGTAAGCTGGGCGACGTCGCGCAGCCGCGGCACGTTTTCCAGCGTCAGCGTCTCGTCGGTGAGCAGGCTGGCGATCATCAGCGGCAGCGCCGCGTTCTTTGCGCCGGAGATGGGCAGGCTGCCATTGAGTTGATGGCCGCCGACGATCCTGATCTTGTCCATTCAAGGCCCCGATATGCGTCACGCCGTCCGGCTCGGGCCCGGCCGCGAAAAAACGCGCAAGCACGGGGCAGGCGAACGGCGGGTCTGGTGATGAGCGCGCGATTTGCGCACGCCGAGGGCCCTTTCATGGTGTGGCCCGTCCCGTTGAGGGCTGCTCTAGCCCAAGCTTGTGGCCGAGACAAGGCATTGCGGCTGCCCCGCTTGTCCCCCTGTGCGGCCCGTGTTCCGGCCAGATCCGGGCGGCCGATGCTTGGCCGGAACGCCCGGCGCATTCGGTGCCGGGCGGCGGAACGATCCGTTGGCCGCCTTACGAATCGCCGTCGGTCTCGTTTTCCCTGGCATCATCGTTATCTGTCGCGGCGGTGCGCCGACCGCGCTGTTGCTGCTTGCGTCGCTTGAGATTGGCGCGCAACGCCTCGGCCAGCCGTTCCTCGCGGGCAACGCGCTTGTCCTGCCGGGGCTTGTCCTGTCCCGGGTTCTTCAGGTCTCCCGCAGGATCGTTCGCGCTGAGGGAAGAGGAGGGCGCGCGTGTCGTATCGTCAGGATCGCTCATGCTGGTTTCTTATCGGACAAACGGGTGGGGTGGAAACGAAAAACGGCTGAACTGTGCTGAAAAGGGCTCCTGCCGGGCGGCAGTGGCGGTGGGGTGTCTGGGCTCTTTGCGGTGGGCCGGCGCGCGGGAGGGAGAACAGATTCATCAACAGACTTATGGAAAAGCACATAGAAGCTCCATGCCCTCTTGCGCCCACCGTCCTCCTATGGCAAAAGCGCCGCGTCCGATGGACTTGCGGGCCTCACCCGCGACGCGCACCCCGCGCACCGATCTTCGAAAGAGTTCTTCTTCGAAAGACCGGGGTCCGATGTGACAAGAGTGCTGCCGTAGCTCAGGGGTAGAGCACTCCCTTGGTAAGGGAGAGGTCGAGAGTTCGAATCTCTCTGGCAGCACCATAACTTAGCACTTTTTCTGTTTTGGGCTTGTCCCGGTTTTGTCCATAGCGGCGCCCCGTCCACGTGCAAAAGCGCTCCTGACAGATAGAGTGCCATTCTCGGAATGCGTGTAAGTGTCGAGGAGCACGTGCGGACTAGACCAGCGCCCTTGATCGGCAACCGTGCGTGGATCCAATCCCTGACGAACGATCAATTCCGTCCCGAAGCCATGGCGTCCGGCTGAGTGTGGGGGGAGGTATTCAATACCAGCTCGTGCGCATGCTGACTTCCAAGCCTTGTAAACGCCCCAGCGCTGTTGGTATCCGAAGACACGTCCATTGCGCGCGGGAAGTTTCTTCAGCGTCTCGACCATTTCCGGCATAAGCGATACCCATTGTGCCGGATGGCCTTTTGCTGCCGGCATCCAGATGCGGCCCTTTTCAAAGTCCAAATCGCTAGGCTTGACGCCGATAGCCTGCGAGACGCGAGCGCCGGTCGTAAACATAAAAAGCGCCATTGCGCTGAGATAGCGGTTTGCCTCCAGCTGGAATGCAAGCAGCCATTCCCATGAGCCGGGTGTCTTTGCCTGCCGGCTCTGCTTACCGCGCGCTTCATCCTGGGCGGTGCGTTCCTGGCTGGTGTATGTCTTGACCCGGATTGGATTCGCTTTGCCCAATTGGTGAGCGTTGTTGATCACAGCGCATATCGGTGTGACCACTTGTCGGCGCCATGTATCAACGGAAGCTTTGGGATAGATTGTTGCCCCAAGGTTGCGGATCAACGTCGGCTTGATGGCCTTGACTTTCATCCCGCCGATGTGGGGAACAACCTTTATCAGGAATTTGGCCTCTGCCGGCTTTGCCTTGTAGAGCATGATCGCGGCGGCGAACGTTAGTTCGTCCGCTTCTGTTGGTGCATCGTCGCCAAGGATTGCGCGTTGCCGCGCACGCCTTTCGATTTCCGCCTTCTTTGCTTCTGCGACTGCGCAGTCAGATGTGCCAAGGCTTCGCTTGAGGTAACCGTCAACGCCGTCAACACGGCCTCTGATCCACCATTTATTGCCTCTTTGGAAGAGTTTGAGCGGCATTGCTTAGCCTCAAAGATACGATCGATATGTTCGTTGGTCAGGATCACGGTGTGACCAAGGGTAAAGTAGGCACCCAGCTTGCGTGCCTGTTCGCGCAAGGTACGCTCTGAAATTTTGATGCCCTGTTCCGAAAAAGTTTCTACCCATTGTGCTGGTGTCCTGCCGAGTTCAAGCGTTCGTGGCAGGTGATGTGCATCCCTGGTCATTCTTTCGTTGCCCTGCCTTGGCTTTTCATCGTCTCACCATTTCCCCGTTCATCTTCCGCTTCCAGCCGGACGCGCGGCTGCCCGGAATGGCGGGGCCCTTGCGCGTCCTGATGCCGTGGTTCTTGTCCTGCTGGCGGACGGTCTTTGCCGCCAGCGGAATGTCGTGCCGGGTCGTCTTGAAGCGGTGACAGGCCGGGCAGACGGCGGCGCAATTGGCGAGGCTGTTATCCTTGCTGTTGGCGTCCAGATCGATGTGATCGAACTCGACACCATAGGCGAGGTCACGCCCGCAGCGCTGGCCGGCCGGCAGTCCGTACCATGTGCCGACCGCCTCGCATTTGCCCTTGGAGCGATGCAGCGCCTCGCGCTTGGTCGGCTTTGTGAACTCCCGCCGGCTCATGCCGCCATTCCCGCGTTGCGCTTGATGCCCGCTACATCGCGGGGCTTCTCGGTTGCAGCGTCAAGAAGTGGAATGGGCTTCGCGACCGGCTGGTCGGTTCCGGGAAAATTGAGGTCAGGGACGGCTATCTCGGAAATCATCGGGCCGATGAAGAGCTTGAAAGTCTCGGGAAATTTCAGGAAAAGCAGCGCGAAAATCGTTCGAGACCCAATAAAAACAATGGGTTAGAATCTCCACGGTCTGACCATACAGAACCAGAACCAGATAGTACCCCCCTTACCCCCCAAGCGGGGGGCGAGACAGTGGTCGTTTCTGAAAAGCCCAAAACACGCAAACCGGGAACGCCGAAGCCGCCAGAGGAATACACCGATGGCTTCCTGACGTTCTGGAACGCATTTCCTCCCCAGCAGGGCGGCTCGAAGGAGCAGGCGTTCAAAAACTGGTGGCGCGCTATCCATGCCGGGTTCAGCGAACAGGAAATCCTCGCTGGGGCGAAAGCCTATGCCGAGGAATGCTGCGGTCGCGAGCCGCGCTTCATCAAGCGGGCCAGCAATTGGATTACTGATCGCCGCTGGCAGGATTACGCGGGATTGGCGCCCAAGCCCGAAGTCGCAGCCGTCACCCTCAACGGCCGCACCTACACCGCTCAGAGCATCAAGCGCGTGGTCTTCGAGGCCCTGACGGGCGTCCGATCGTGGCCAGCCGACAAGCTCGGTCCAGAACCGGGCAAGCCGGGCTGCGCGATCCCGCCGGAACTCGTTGCCGAGGTCCGGTCGATCATCGCTGAGCGCTCGAAGCCCAAATCCGAAATCATCCCGTTTCAGCCGCGCATGATCGCTTGAGAAAGGCTCACAGATGACCAGCAAACAAACAGGGCCGTACATCGACGGGCGCAGCTACGCAGAGCCGAAGCCGCTTGATGAGAGGCAGGAATTCCTCTGGTTGGCCGGCGATGCCGAGCGGCGGCTGAAAGCCCGTGCGGCCGACGAGGAGTTCCTTCGGCGGGCTCTCCATCATCACCGGGACCGGGCAATCGAGATCCTGCGCGATGGCCGCATGCACGACGACGCGGCGCCCGCATTCTCAGAGGTCGAAGCGCACTTCAACGCGCAACGCTTTGAGGAAATGGGCCGGCGTATCGAGTGGGCGGCATAGGGGGCAGGGGGAAGCATGGAAAAGCGCTGGTACGTCATCCAGTCCAATCCGCGCTGCGAGCGTCGGGCGATTGTCTCACTCGCAGAGGCCGGAATTGAAGCCTTCTGCCCGATGCAGCGGGTTCGCCGCAAGCGGGTGATTTGCGGCAAGAGGCGGACGAAGGATATCGAGATGCCGCTGTTCAGCGGATACGTGTTCGTGGCGTTCCCGGCGGATGATCTGGCGTTCGGAGCGGCGCGCAAATGCGATGGCGTTGCGCAGTTCATCGCGGCGCACGGGCGGCCGGTCGAGATCCGCGCGGATCGCGTCGAAGCGCTTCAGGTCGCCCAGGACATGGGCATGTTCGATTTCCGCAAAGCCCGTCAGCGGGTGCAGTTCGAGATCGGGGAACGGGTCGTCATCCGCTCGGGATGGCTGGATGGGCAGGAGGCGACGGTGGAAGTCGTGAACAGCAAGACAATCGGCGTGTCGCTGGAGACGGGCTTGCGGGTGGTGGTGGACTTTGAGGGGGTGGAGAAGGCGGCTTAGCTATGGGGAAAGTGAATATGGTCTATAATTGATCGCGCAGCTTGACCTTGTTAATTTTCTGCGCCACAAATGTGGTGGCTAAAATTAACATGGTGATTCCAAATGCGGCCTGAGCTGGTTGAAGGCAGAATCCTTGATGACCCGGATGAGGTGGCGAGTTTTCTAACAGAAAACAATCTCACCCGAGAGGGCATCCTGGCCGTTCGCGATGCGGCTTACGTTCAGAGGATTGACTGTAGTCCGCTCATGGCGGTCAACGCGCCCGGCACTTTCGCCTATCATTATGGCGTGTTGGAGATGCGCGTTCAGTTTTTGGGCCAGTATTGGGATATTTCCCGTGAAGGCGGAATAGAAGCCATCATAAATCCACAAAAGAATACCAAGATTGTTTTCCAAAATGTGGACGTTGCATGTTCTCGCCTAATTGACCCCAAGCCGCGATCGGAAAAGGGGGCGGGAGTGGAGCGAGAGTGTCAGGGGAATCTATTTGAATTCTACGGCATTTCTACTCCCAAGAAGATTCGAGCTCCTAAGGCAGGAACGGCAGTTCATTTCATCATGGTTGATGATCGCGGGGCTGTTGAAGTGTCTCGCCCTGTGATTGAGGACAAGAAATTCACCGGTTTCATTGAGAGAGTGTTTGTGTCGGACGGTGCGGACTTGGATGCACAGGAAGTGCTTCCATCTGGCCCGCTTGACCAGCCGGTTGATGATTTTGATGTGCAGGTTCGCAGACGTAGCGAATAAGATCATGTTTAATAGGAAGCGTTTAACTTTGGCGCGAGAGCGCCGAGGGCTTACTGGTATTCAGCTAGCCGAGAAGGCCAAGCTGACAGCTATCACGATCTCGCGTCTTGAAAGTGGGCAAACTAAGCAGCCTGACAGCGAAACTGTATACCAAATAGCGCTAGCTTTAAATTATCCGATCGATTTCTTTTACAGAGAAACGCCTGAGGAGCTGGACCCAGATACTGTGAGCTTCCGAAGCCTAAAAAAGATGAGCGCCAAACAAAAAAACGCAGCACTTTGGGCCGGGTCACTGGGGCTGGAACTTTACGATCTCATAGAAGGCATATATCAGCTCCCAAATCCGGATTTACCAGAGTTCGGCGGGCAAATTGATGCGGAGAGTGCGGCGCGGGCAGTACGCCAACATTGGGGGCTTGGTGAACGCCCGATTGGCAATGTTCTTCATCTCCTCGAGTCTAAGGGGATTCGCGTTCTTTCTCTTGAGGAAGATAATTCGAACGTAGATGCGTATTCGTTTTGGAGAGATGGACATCCATTTGTATTTTTAAATACTTATAAGACAGCAGAGCACACGATTTTTGACTGTGGGCATGAGCTCGGCCATTTGGTGCTTCATAAGCATGGTGGTCCGAAGCCAACAAAGTCAGCTGAGGTCGAGGCAAATAGGTTCTCTTCCGCTTTCTTAATGCCGGAGCATGATGTGCGGGCCGCTATCCCCCGCCGCCTTATTAGTGCGCGGCGTATTGTCGAAGCAAAGAAACGGTGGAAGGTTTCGGCAATGGCATTGACTGTTCGGCTCCACCAAATCGGCTTGTTGTCTGACTGGCAATACCGATCGCTGTGCATAGAGCTTGGAAAACTTGGTTACAGAACTGGCGAAAAGGTGGGGATGGAGCGTGAAAAATCTCTTATTTGGCAAAAGATTTTATCAGATCTTTGGGCGAGACACCTTACAAAGGAAGATTTAGCGAAGAAAATAAACCTTCCCTACGATGAAGTCGAACGGTTGATATTCCAGTTAGCCGGCGATATGCCAAAGAAGCAACAGTGGACGCATACATTAAAAGAGGTAAAAACACATTGATATAGCAATGGGATGGTTCAATCTAAGAGTCCGTTTTGAAATTCACGGATGTGCATTTCTTCGGATTAGGTTGCCGCCCATTGCGATGAGGATCATGGCATGTGAGACGTCGATGCGCTTCTCGTAGTCTCGCACGAGGCGGCGCCAGCGGATCATCCAGCCGAAGGTGCGTTCCACCACCCAGCGGCGCGGCAGGACCTGGAAGCCCTTCTGATCGCCGGAACGGCGGATGATCTCGACGACGAAGTCCAGATAGGCCGCCTTGTCCATCAGCTTAAGCCGGTCGTAGGCGCCGTCGGCGAACAGATGCTTCACCCATGGCCAGCGCTTGCGGATGGCATCGAGGACCATTTGGGCGCCGGCGCTGTCGGAGATGTCGGCGGGGGTGAGATTGACCATTAGCAGCCGCCCGTCGGTGTCAACGGCGATGTGGCGCTTGCGCCCAACGATCTTCTTGCCCGCGTCGTACCCCCTTGTTTCTGCGTGCGGCGCCTTGACGGACTGGCTGTCGATCACGCCCGCCGTGGGGCTCGCCTCGCGCCCCGAACGCTCGCGGTCGACCATCAGCGCCACATCGTGGATCGTCTGGAACAGGAAGCGGCGCGCCAGTTCGCGGAACCAGCCGTAGACGGTCTGCCAGGGGCCGAAGTGGATCGGCAGCATTCGCCAGCCACAGCCCGAGCGCACCAGGTAGCGCACGGCGTTGATGACCTCCCGGAAATCAACCTCACGCGGACGCCCGCGACGGCCGGGCTTGGGCATCAGCGGCGCGATCTGCTCCCATTCCTCGTCCGTCAGATCGGAAGGGTAACGTTTGGTCTTTTTGGCGATCTTGACCATTCGCCCACGGCTCTGCTCTGTCCACATCAAGAGCTTGAATCATAACATCGAACGCCGCGAAACCCCTGAACGCCGATTTTCCAAACAGCCTCTAACAGCGTGCCCGTCGCCATGATTTGAACACCAAGACTACCTGAGATCCCGCATGACGTTACCCCCCCATGCATTTTTCAATTTGATGGAGACGTATAGGGGGGGGCTATGGCAGGGGGGCGGGGTCTGACGAGGAGTTCGCGGGAGATCACAGTCAGGCAAAATTGCCAATCCGCTCGCTGCAGATGGCAAGCATTCTCTCTGCCTTGCCTCCGATTTCGTCGTCAATACCCGGCAGGTCGGGAATTTTGATTTCCTCGACGCCTTCGCTCAGGCCCGCAAGCGCCTCGTCAATCGCCCGGTTCGCGGCTGACGCGGACAGACCTGCGGTCGCTGCCATCTTGAGAAAGTCGGCGCGACGCAGGCGATCATCCTTGCCGTTGATCTTCAGTGCCATGCGGTCGTGTTCGAGGCCGGGAAACACGACCGTGGTTACAGCATCATAGAGCGGCGCAAGCCGCACGGTCTCAAAGGTGCATGCATCCGGCTGCGCGATCTTGAGCAGCGCGAGATTCTTCAGGTGCATGTCTCCGTCAGCGATAAGCCATGCGAACAATGCCCGCTTGAGCACGAGCAGCAGATCGGCTTCTGGATCGCTCGACAGTGGCCGCACTGCGCGTGCAAGTCGTTCGATCGTGCCGTCATACTTCGCTTCGGGTGGGAGATCGAGGACGGAGCATAGATCTTCGAGGACAAGTCGCCGTTTGTCGTCGGCGGAGGTGCGGATATCGAACCGCTCGATAATCAACGCAGGCGGCATGCCGTCCGGCATGCTGGTCAACGCTGTCGCCGGGACCTCAAGCCCGGCATAAGGGCCAAGCGCCATGGCAAGATATTCGATCACGGGCAGGGCCTGAAATCCGCTTGTTCCTGCGGGTTTGAGAATATGCGTGAATGGCAGCCCGGTACTGGGAACGAGCGCTCCGTCATCGCCGAGGAACATCGGAGCCTTGATTTGCACGCCGGAGAGACGCGGCGTGTCGGGACTGGCGTAAAGACGCGCGAGCTTCTCTTCGAAACTCTGCTCGATATCGTCGCGCTTCGGCCCAGCATAGGTGCCGGTGAAGATGCCATCCTCTTCAAAGTTTGCCAGCCGGTTGACCAGAATATCGGCCGGCAATGCGTTCAATTCGCCCGCCTTGTTGCTGATGGTGATGTTTGACATATAGCGCTTGCCGGAGCGCAAAATGGTGCGCTCGTCATTGCCCTTGAGGACGCGTTCCAGCCACCCTTCGGGCAAGAGAGAGAGAATGAAGGGGGGCAATTTGCCAGGCACGCGCTGCTGAATCAGCGGAAGGTCGAACCCTTCATCCTGCTTCCAGCGCCATTCAAAGCCGTCATACAGAAGATGCCCGATGTGTGTTCCGTGCCAGGCGACGATGAAATCAAGTGCGGCCGCGTTTCGTACTTCGTGTATTGCCGGGGTGTGCAGCAAGTGGCGCTCGGCCTGCTCGCCTTCTCGGTACCATTGGTTCTCACGCGCAAGCGCCCAGAGCGCGTCGGCGGCGGCTTTTGCATCGCCATATTCGGCAATCAGCCGCCGCGACATGTCGGCTCTCATCGCGTCATCGATCGAGGCGGCATGTTCGCTGCGCTGGCGAAAGGCTTCGAGGAAGCGCTGGCGAATGGATGATACATTGACCTGGAACTCCCCCATGCCGTCATCGATGGTGGCGGTGGAGGTGGCGGGATGATCCGGCGCCGCGTTCTGGATGATTTCCAGGGTTCTTATCCGGGTGCGCTGATTGCGCGGCCCGCTGATGAAGAGCCGGCCATCGCGCGTCGGGGCGAGAAGGACGGCACTGGCTGCGGAGAGGTAGGCGCGCGGATAGAGATAGCGGGCGATCCTGATGGCATGGCGGAGAACATCCGCATCGGCATCGGTGTCAGCATCGACATAGATGCCGCGCATGAGTTGTACGACCTTGCCGGTTTCGGCCTGATAGTGGGCGCGGGCCTTGTCGAGGTTTTCACCAACGAGATAGAGCAATTTTCTAACTTTCCCGTATTTCATATACGCGAAAGTTAGAATTTTGAGACCCTTGTGTCAATGAATTCTAACTTTCCCGTATCTCACATACGCGAAAGTTAGAATTCTCTGCCCATCTTGCGGACGCTCATTCCGCCGGAACGGGCCTCTGTGGATCCTTCCCGATCCGGCCGCACGTTTCGATATAGTCATCCACGGCTTCACGGAAGCTTGCCCGCAGTGTCTCGACATTCTCGGCATGGAAGCCGACGCCGTCGCGAGTGCCGGCTATCTGACTGAACAGGATACCGTCTTCGTCATACTCGATGTGAGCGGAGTAGCCCTTGTAGGTCATGCTGCCTCGGGGTTCCTCGTTGTGGGCTTCACGCTGCATTCAGATCACGCCGCGCAAGGTCTGCAAGATAGGCTGAGCGCGTCAGCTTCCTCAATAGCATCGAGTAGGCCCGCATCCAGGGTGATGTTTGCCTTTTTTGTCCGGCCTGACAGCGTGAGCCACGGCACGGCGATAAGGAAAGCGCCCTTTGCCAGTTCGGCTTTGACCTCTGGATCATTGTTGATCTCGATGACGGACCTAGCCTGAGGCGCTGCCTCGTCCTCAAGGTACAGTGCCAGGGCCTCTTGCGCATTCGTGATCAAGTCTTCCTCGGAATCGGCTGCGGAAAAGCAGCCCGGGAGATCCGGAAACTGAATGCCGAAGGCGCTTCCTTCGTCCTGATGGACAAGAGCGAAATAGAGCTGCATTGTCTAACCGCTCCCGTTTTGCACGCCTTGAGTGCAAGCGCGACAAGGTCTTTCGTGCTTATGCTGCTTCAGGGTTCCTCGTGGAGGGCTTCACGCTGATTTCCAGACCTAGGGCCTTCATTACGCCTAGGAGAGTTGATAGACGCGGGTCCCCGGTCTTGCTGAGGGCTCGATAGAGCGCTTCGCGGGTAACGCCTGCTTCTCGTGCAACGTTGGCCATCCCCTTGGACTTGGCGATATCGCCCAGGGCGGCTGTCATGAGCTTGGGGTCGCCGTCCTCAAAGACAGCCTCCAGATAGGCGGCGATATCTTCAGGCGTGTTGAGGCGGTTTTGAACGTCCCATTTTTCAAGAGCATCGATTTTTCTCATATCCATCAGTCCAGCTCCTTCTTCAGCTGTTTTGCCTTCGCGATGTCGGCGGACTGAGTTGACTTGTCGCCACCGCAGAGCAGAACGATAAATGTCTCGCCGGCCTTTACGAAATACAGGCGATAGCCTGGGCCGTAATGGATCCGGCTTTCGCTTACGCCTTCGCCAACGGGTTTGACGTCTCCCAAATTGCCGAGCGACAGTTTCCGAATTCGGGCATCAATGCGGGCGATCGCCGAGCGGTCCTTGAGCTTCGCAAGCCACTTTTTGAATTCGGGATGCTGACGAACATCGATCATGTGTGAAATATAAGTTACATGTTTTGGCATGGCAAGTGGCGTCTACAGGCTGGTGTGGCAGAACCTCCTCTTATACCGCAGTTCTTGACATGATCACTTTAAATTCCTATTTTGTTCTCGTGATTTGCAGGGCTGACGCGTTCGTGCCCCGGTCGCGCTGGCAGGCGATAGCCGTTTGACGCAGTGAATGCGGAGCCAGCCGCGAGGGGGAATGCGCCCTGAGTTATCTTCCCCATCCGGGACAACAATATCGGATCGGCTGGAGCGAGCGTCTATTACCATTGGGGCGTCTCCGACAGGATCGACCCGGAATACAACGTCTTCCTTGACGACGATCCGGATATCCGCGAGGCGACGCAAGCCCATCCCGATGCCTTTGACGACGTGTTCAACGTGGAGGAAGCGCGGGCCAAGGTGGTGCAGCTGGACGCGGAAGAGGCGCGCAACAGGCGACTGGCCGCGAGCGGCTGGGCCGGCAGCCTGACGGGCGACCTGCTGGCGGCCGTGCTGGATCCCACCATGTTGATCCCCGGCGGCGCCATCGTTCGCAGCGGCAAGCTCGGGTACTCCGCGACGAAAACCGCGCTCATGGCGAGCGGTGCGGCCGGCGTTGGCGCCGCTGTTCAGGAGGCCGGTTTGCAGTCCACGCAGGATTTGCGGTCGGCCTCGGAAAGCATGACCAATATCGGCGGTTCGGTAATCCTCGGCGGGCTTCTGGGGGCTGGCGCCGCGCGGTGGCTGTCGCATGGCGAATTCCAGCGTGCCGGCGATCAGCTGGTGAAGGACCTGACGGGAGAGGTTGCGGATCCGGTCGCGGCTTCCAATGCCGTCATAGCCAGGATGCGCTCGGCCGGTGCCGCCGCCGTTGAGGAGGCCGGACGGGCCACGCTTGAGGATCTGGGGGTAGGGGGCTCAAAAGCCGCCCAGGCAGTTGCGCGCGCAACGGCTGCGGCCCGGATCAACCCCGGCGTGGAGACCATGTTCAGCCCGTTTCAGACGACGCGGGCGGCCTACGCCCGTCTCGTGGACAATCCGATCTACACGAAAATGAACATGGAAGGCCGGTCGCTCGGCAGTGATCTGACGCACGGCGGCGACATCTCGTCCACCGGGGCGAGTGTCGAGAACCTGGTGAAGTACTATGAGCGCGGCGCGGTTGCCGAGTATCTGCGCGGTGAAAAGAAGCTCTACCGGGCGGCACGCAAGGCCGGGCAATGGAAGGGCCGGCGCCGCGAGTTCACGCAGGCCGTCGCCTATGCTGCCCGGCGTGGTGATGCCGACCCGAACGGCAACGAGTTCGTGACGCAAGCCGCGCAACTGGCGCGTCAGAAGATCTTTGATCCTCTCCTGAAACGCATGCAGGAATTGCGCATCCTGCCCGAAAACCTGCACCTCGACACCGCTCTCAGTTACCTGACGCGTGTCTATGACCGGCCAAAGATCATCGCCCGTGCGGCCGAGTTCAAGGCGATCGTGCGAAGGCATGTTTCGGGTGCCGTTCGCAGTGCGCAGGACCGGCAGGAGGAAATCCGCATCGCGCGGACCATCAACAAGGCCACCGATCTCGATGACGAGCTTGCGCGCGCTCACACGCGCCTGAAGAACGTGGAAGGCCGTCTGGCGAAGCGGAAGTCCGCGCGCGCACGAAAGGTCGATTTGATCCGCAAGGAGGAGGGCAAGCGGTTCGACGTGCTGCAAGATCGAGTCCCGCGCTCGGTGCTCGACGTGGCGAAGTCCATGCGCCATGACGACGCGATCATGAAGGATGTGGCGCGGGTTGGCCGCGCGCGCCCGTCGCGCGCCCGGTACCCGATCCTCGGCATCCTGAAGGCGCATGGCGGCGTGCGCGCCGATTCCGATCTGGCAGCCGAATTGCGCCATATGGGGGTAACCCACAAGACCGTGCCGGGCCTTCTGCGCAAGGAGGCGGGCTTGCGCGATATCGACAATCTCGTGGCGGGCGAAGACCCGTTGCTTGCGCGCATGTCCGACCCAGACAGCGGCTATGTCGATCGAGACGAGGTGCTGGCCGCGATCCGGGACGAGTTGGGCGGCAATCCTCTGCGCGAGGGCGATGAACTGGCGGAAGAGGCGGCTCGGGATGCGCTGGAACAGAATGTCGAGCATTGGCTCGACAGTATCGGGCTGTCCCCGAATGCGAGTGTGAAAGAGGTCGGCCAATACCTCGACAATGCGGTCAGGGCGGAACATCAGCTAACGGATCTCGACAAGCGCATTGCCGCGATGAACCGCGACCTGGAGGATTTCGACCGGCTGACCGACGATGTCGCTAAAGAACAGACAATTGCCGGCGCGTCTGCCGACAAGCTGGCGGACGAGTTGAACGAGCTTGAAGCGCGGATCAACGAGGTGCGCCAGTACGCCAATGGCTCCCGGCGCGTGTCTATCCTGGTTGACTATGCCGACGCCCGGAAAGGGCTGGGGCAGGTGAAGGCCCGGCAATCGCGTTTGGGCAAGCGTATCGAGGAGCTGGAGGCCGTTCCCGCAGGCAAGGTCACGCCGGAAATCGCGGCCGAGCTGCGTGCGCTCCGGCACGATAAGAATGGTGTCGATGGGCGAGTTATCAAAGGCGAGGCCAAAGTCGAGAAGCTGAAGCCCTATTTGCCCAAGGATGCCGGGGACGATCTGGATTTCATTTCGCCGGAAGATTTCAACGAGTACGTGAACGAGATCGTCAACTCGGTTTATGACAACGTCACGGGCAACGGTCAGGGGGATATGCCGCAATGGCTCACCCCGGCAACGCGGGGCCCGCTCAAGGGCCGCACCCTCCATATCCCCGACGTGGAACTCGAAGGCTTCCTCGTCAACGACATGGACGCCATCACCCGCCAATACGCGCGAACGGTCGGGGCCGAGGTGGAGTTGACCGCGAAGTTTGGCCGGGCCGACATGCGCGACCAGTTCCAGGCGCTGAAGGATGAATATCATCAGAGGCTCAATGCGGCGAAGACGGAAGCAGAGCGCAAGAGACTGACGAAGGCGTTCGAGCGGGACGAACTCAACCTCTCGGCGTTTCGCGACATGATCCGGGGCACATATCGCTCAGCCGAACAAAATTCCAACTGGGGGAGGCTGACGCGGGCCGCGCTGACGTTCAATTACATGCGGCTGTTGGGCGGTGTGGCGCTCTCCAGCCTGTCGGACCTGTCGCGTTCCGTCGCCGTGCACGGCGTGCGCGCCACGATGCGGGACGGGCTGCCCATTCTTGTCTCGCGCCTCAAGGCGGCGAAGATCTCCCGGGCCGATGCGCGGGCTCTCGGGGCGGTTACGGAAACCGTGCTGCAGACGCGGCTGGCGCAATTGGCGGAACTGACGGACCCGTATGCCTACGGCTCCACGTTCGAGCGGTTTCTCTCCAATTCCTCCAACGTGTTTTCGCGGCTGACCTTTCTGGGCGCGTGGAACGACACCATGAAGACCATGGCGTCGGTAATGACGCAAAACCGGATCATGCGGAACGCGCTCCGGCCCGGCGCCATGTCGAGAGAAGAGCGGGCCTATATGGCCTATCTGGGTTTCGATGAGGAGATGATGCACCGAGTTGCCGCGCAGTTTCGTTCGCACGGCGTGCGGGAGAAGAACGTCTACGGCGCCAATGTCGAAGCCTGGGACGATGGTGTCGCGCGCCGGGCCTTTGCCGCGGCGTTGAACAAGGATGTCGATCGGACGATCGTCACAAAGGGCGTGGCCGATACACCTCTGTGGACGCATTCCAACTGGGGCAAGGTCGTCACGCAGTTCCAGTCCTTCGCCCTTGCCAGCCATCAGCGCGTGTTGATTGCCGGCTTGCAGGAGCGCCCGCACCGGCTGGCCGAACAGATGGTGTTCTCGACCGCGCTGGGCATGCTCGTCTCGTGGGCGAAGTACAAGGAGCGCGGCGACGACGACCGGGCCGAGCGGCTGCTGGACAATCCGGGCGAGTGGATCGTCAACGGCCTCGATCGCTCCGGGCTGCTGGCGATCCCGTTTCAGATCTCCAACACCATGGACAAGATCGGCGTGAGTCATGTGGGGCCGGTCCCGCTCACGATCACGTCGGCGTTGCAGACAGCGGCCGGCGATCGGGACACGGGCGGCACGGTTTCGCGCTACGCCTCACGCAATTCCATGGGCGCCCTTTTCGGGCCGAGTGTGGGGCTCGTCCAGGATCTGGTGACGATCGCCTCACAGGTGGCAAGGGGCGAGGTCAACAGGCAGGGGGCGAAGGCGATGCTTCGCCTTGTGCCCGGCGGCACGCTGCCCGGAGCACGCACGCTGCTGAATACTGAGGTCAGACCCGCGCTTGAAAACGCGGTGGAATGAACTCGCTCAATAGGGCAGGTGGAGCAATCCAAACGGTTTTTGCCATCAGGATGCAAGGCGCTCTTCCGTCTCGATCCGGTGCAACTCGCCGGCCAGCTTCTTCTCGGCAATCTTGAGATCGTAGCTGGTCTGAAGGTTCATCCAGAATTGCGGCGACGTGTGGAAGAGTGCGGCTAACCTCAACGCCGTGTCAGTCGTGATCGCGGTTTCCTCCTTCACAACGCGCTCAATACGCGTGCGGGGGACGCCGATCTTGCGAGCGAGCGCACCGGCACTCAGGCCAAGCGGAACAAGGTATTCCTCGCGAAGGATTTCTCCGGGATGAACCGGAGGAAGAACGGCAGCCATTTCGGTTCTCCTTGGTCCTAGTGATAATCGACGATCTGGACATCGTGGGCATTGCCCTCTGCCCAGACGAAACAGATCCGCCATTGATCGTTAATTCGAATGGAGTGCTGCCCTTCCCGGTCGCCGCGAAGAGCCTCCAGGCGGTTTCCCGGCGGGGACCGCAGATCATTGAGGTCCGTGGCATTCTCCAGGATTGTGAGTTTGCGCACAGCCGAGCGAACCAAGTTTGAAGGGAAGCCCTTTGGAGCTTTACCTTCTGCAATTCGCTCCGTCGTCTTGTCCTTGAATGACCGTATCATCATCGCCTCTGATGAAATGTATCATAGCGTGATACACACCGAAGTCAAACAAAAAGTATCATGCGGCGATACAGCGGGTCTGGGGCGAGCCTGCTGACTTCCTACTGCTCTTCATCCAATCAGGAAAACAGACATGACAATTCCCGCGTTCAGGACGGGACGGGTTCAGGTCATGGGCGACGGTGTGACCGGCTCCGCCCAGATCGACTTTGTGTTCCACGATGCCGGCGATCTGTCCGTCATCGCGACGGATGCCCAGGGACGGAATACAGTCTGGACGCACGGGGACCAGTTCACCGTGAGCGGCGGCGCCTTCTCCACCGGCGCGATCCATTTCGATCCGTCGCTTCTCCCCGCCGGCTGCTATCTGACAATCGCGCTCGTCAGCGACTATGCGCAGGGCTACGCGTTCGACGGATCGAAACTCGATACGGCCGTCATTTCCAATGCGCTCGACAAGATGGCGCTGAGCATTCAGGCGGTTGAGGCGCGTGCCTCCCGATCGATCGCGGTCCCGGCCACTCAGCAAGGGGATCTCCCCGTGCTGGAAGTGCCGACGAGCTGGCCGAAGGGGCATGTCGCGCGAATGGGGGCGAACCAACGCCTTGAGACGGTCGCCTATGATCCGGAAACTCTTGCGGGCCACATGACTTCCTCGGCGGGCTCCGCCAGAGCCGCGGCGCAATCGGAACGCAATGCGGCGGCCGACGCGGCGGGGGCTTTGACGGCCCGACGCGGAGCTGAAGCGGCGGAAGAAAAGGCGATCGCCGCACGGCAAGACGCACAGAAGTTTGCTGAACAGGCGGAAAGCGCGGTGGGGGCGCCGGCAAGGCTTATCTCGGTCGCGTCTGTCGGCGGGATCGGTTCCACCAACGTGCAAGCGGCGCTGGAAGTGCTTGACCAGAATAAGGCCCCAACCACTGGCGTCGCCGGCAACTGGTCCGTCGGCGGGACGATTTCGGCCGGCGGCGATCTCATCTTGCGCCGATCGGCCGGCAATACCCGCGTGCGGGCGATTTCGGAGAAGGGCAGCGCCTTCATTGACGCGGACGCCCCGTCCGGCTGGAGCGCGATGTTCCGCTGGCTAACGGGCGGCATCAACCGCTGGTCTTTGCACGCCAACGCGACCCCTGAGACGGGAGACGATGCGGGCTCCAATCTCTCCCTGTCCTCCTATCATGACGACGGAACCGCCTCGGCGACGATCTTCGGCGTGGACCGCGCGAGCTCCGTCATGCGCGTCTATTCGGAGCTCCAGGTTCCAACGCAAACCCTGGGCGACAACTCCCTGCGGGCGGCGAACACGGCCTATGTCAACGCGGCGCGTGACGCGATCCTGTGGGTCCGCGACGAGCGGCCGAGCGGGGAGGCCGGCGGCTATGCGGACGCGACGAAGGTCTGGTTCGCGCGGCCGTTGCAGACGATCGAGGCGAACAACATCCCATCCGCGAGCCTTGCGGAAAACCGGGTGACGCTTCCCGCCGGCACGTATCTCGTTCACGGCGTTGCGGCCACCTATGCGACGAGTTCCACGCAGTTGCGTCTTCAGGACGTGACGCATGACGTCACGCTTTGCGAGGGCTCCGCCTACTACGCCAGATCAAAAGAAGCCAATGCAGGCACGTTGTGTGTGATCGGGCGTTTCGTGCTCGCCTCCGCCGCATCGGTCGAGTTCCAGCAATACGTCAACACCAACGCCGACCAGGCCCTTGGCGTGGCGGTTGGGCATGGCGGACCGGAGACATTCGCCGAGGTCATTTTCCGGAGGATCGCCTGATGAAATACGCCCTGGTCATTGACGGCATCGCCCGCACGATCAGTAAGGTTCCGGTGTGGTCCGTGGCGCCGCAAGAGGCGGTGGAGGAGATCGCGGAGACGGACGCGGACGGAGAGACCATCATCCTGCAACCGGCGCGCGCCGCTGTCGTCGGGGTGATCGCGGATGGCTGGCAGGAGGTCGAGGACGACGTGTTCGCCGGATACGTCCGCAGCGATGACGGGACGTGGAGCGCGCCACCGGCGCCAGCGCCGTCTGCCGACGAGCTCAAGGCTTATCTCGCGTCCATCCGCTTCGATGCGGAAACCGGCGGGCTCGTTGTCGACACGATGGAAATCGCCACCGATCGCGACAGTCAAGGCAAGATCCTGGCGGCGCGTGTGAAGGCTGGCGCGGAAGCCGGGTTCTCCACCACATGGAAGGCGCTCAACGGCTGGTTCGCCCTCGATGCGGCGGCGATTGTCGCGCTGTCGGACGCGGTGCTCGCCCATGTCGCAGCGTGCTTTGCGGCGGAAGAAACCGTCTCGGCTGCGATCAAGGCCGGCGACGTGACGACGCGCGAGGCCGTCGATGCGGCGTTTGAAGCTGCGAGAGGCGGCTGACCTTACCAGTACTGAAAATCAGAACATTCGCTGCCCGCTCCCAAGCGGGCTTTTTTGTGCCTGCATGTATGAGGATTACCCATGTCCTTTCAGAACTACCGCCAGTGCCTGGAATGGGTGCTGGCCTACGAGGGCGGCTATATCAACCACCCGAAAGACCCCGGCGGCGCTACGAACCGGGGCATTACGCAGCGCGTCTATACCGCCTATCGCAAACGCCTGGGACTGCGCCCGCAAAGCGTCAGCCACATCACGGCCGACGAGGTCGCCTCGATCTATCGTGGTCAGTACTGGGAGGCGATCAGGGGCGACAGTGTGCCCCCGGGGGTGGATTTCGCGGTGTTCGATTTCGCCGTGAACTCCGGCGTGCGCCGGGCGGTCAAGACGCTCCAGCGGGCTATCGGCGTGCGCGCAGACGGGATCATCGGCAACATCACGCTTGCCGCTGCCCGTACTGCCGATCCGGAAGCCTTGATCACTGCCGTCTGCAAGCGGCGCATGTCATTCCTGCACCGGCTATCCACCTTTGCCACCTTCGGGCGAGGCTGGACGCACCGCGTCGAAGGTTATCGCGCCCGCTTCCAGCCGGGCGATACCGGCGTTCTGGATCGCGCGATCCTGCTCGCCCGTGCCGCATCCCGATAAGCCGGGCTCTGTCCTTTCCGACAATCAGTCCTTTTCCGCGCCGGTTGGTCCCTGGCTGGCCGCGGCCTTGTTGTGCTCGATCAGGGACGATGGAGACTGATATGCGCATTTTCTCTGTGGTTCTCGGCCTTGCCGGTCTGGCGCTCACCTCCGGTTCGGCCTTCGCTGCGGATACCGCCTGGATTTCCACCGTGACGGGCTTCTGGTCCGACAACGCGGCGACGATCTGGAGCGTGCTCGCCTCGCTCGTTCTGGTCGCCAACGCCATCACGGCGGCGACCGCCACCAAGAGCGATAACCGGTGGTGGGGCTATGTGCTGGCGGTGCTGAATTTCCTGGCCCTCAACTTCGGCAAGAACACCAATGCCGACGCGGTGGCGACCATCGGCAACGCCTATGCAGCGAACGCCGCTCTCAACAAGGGCAACGGCGAGGATGCCGGCTCGTCCCCGGCCGTCTAACTGCTCATGACGTGGCTCAAGATCATCCTGGCCGCGCTCTCGCTGCTTCGGAAGTTCGTGGGGTTTCTTGGAGACAGGCAACTCCTCGATGCCGGGGCGGCGGAGGCGATAGCGGCCCAACTGGAGGCGTCGAAAGATGCCGCGAACAAGGCCGAGGCTGCGTCTGCTGCCGCCATTGCTCGGTTTGATGCTTCTGGCGGGGTGCCAGACGACAGCGACCCGAACCTTCGAGACTGACGTCTCCGATGCCTGCGGCGGTGTGTTGCAGCCGATCCGCTATTCGCGAAACGACACGAGAGAGACCCGGCGCCAGATCGCCGGGCTGAACGCAGCAATCGAAAGTCTGTGTGGGGATGCGCGGAATGAATGAGGCCGATTTAGCAGCCATGCGGCAACTGGTGAAAGAGGCGAGCCGGGAAGGGACGGGCGAAGCGCTGCGGCGCGCGGGTATCGACGTTGACGACCTGCGCGCCAGTCAGGCCGACATGCTGTTCCTGCGACAGGCCCGGAAAGGCGCCGAAGCCATGAAGGGCAGGATGATCACCGTGTTCGTGACGGCCGCGATGACAGCGGTTATCGCGGCTGTGTGGGCGGGGTTCAAGGGGGCGGTGAAATAGGGGGAGAAGGAGGAGCGCGAACGGCAGGTGGATCGCGTGAGCCAGGTGAGTTGCTCATGGAACTCCGGTCGGATTTGAAGTACCTGCGGGCGGCCGTGGAGCGCATCGAGGCGGAGCGGGGACGGTGAAGGGCCTTGGTGAACCTAAGCCTCCGCAAGGCAGCGTTCAGGGTGTTTTCCGACGTCGGCGGGGTACCGTTGGTAGGAATATAGATGGAACAAATTGTCCCGGTTTTGTCCGCGCTGGCTTGCGCGTTCTCAGTATGCTCCTGATATGTTCCGCATAAAACTGCATATAGAGGGAAATTCCTCCCCGCCGGATCTCCATGTATCTATATGAATTTATTCGTCTTTTTATGGTTTATATTTGTCAGGCTCATTTCTAGGAACTCCCTTGGTAAGGGAGAGGTCGAGAGTTCGAATCTCTCTGGCAGCACCATCATTTCCCGCACAATCGTAAAGACAGTCCGGTCCTTGCCTGCGATTTCATTTGTGACTCGTGCTCTGCCTGGCGTTGTCCGGAAATGTGCAGGTTGCCGCGTGTGACACCGGGGCGGCAGGCTGCTCTGTTGCTTGCTGGCTGTTGTCCGAGGCACCGCCCGGCCGTTCTCATGCCGGCCGTTGTTCTTCCTGATATCCGCGGGTCGCGGACACGCCTGGACCGGCACGCCTCCAAACGGGCTGCGGGGACGACAGGTCTGGCTGACAGCAAGCCATCATTCGCCGCCTGAGCGATCTCTCATCCCATCAAGGCCCCGCTTGCGAGCAGCCCGGTTTCCCGGCTCCGCCTTCGTGCGACTGTCCAACGCTGACGCCCGCCCGCGGACGCCGTCTTTGTGATCTTCCTCCCATTGCAGCGCCCGCGCTGGAAGTAGAGGGCGATGTCTGTCGTCTGCTGGAAAATATTCCGAAAATATATTTTCGAATATACGGGACTATCGGAGCTTGTGATGCAATATGTTTACATCATATTGGAGGCTTATTTATGGCCAACATGAATATACATGAAATTATCACTGAATTTGAAAATCATCCGGTCATAATTTTCCATGACAGGGCCATCGATTACAGAGAATTTGCCGAATTGCTTGACAGGCAGGCGCATTTCTTGTCCGCGAATTCGGTTCGTCCGGGCGAGGTGGTCGCTTTCGACGGGGTCTATACGCCCGAGACATGCGCCTTGCTTGTGGCGTTGATCGAAAATCGCAGCATCATCGTTCCGCTGCCGGCGGGGCCCGAGGCCAAGCGCGCCGAATTTCTGGATTTCGCCGAGGTCGAATGTCAAATCCTGGGCGATGGCACGGTCCGGCGCACAGCCCGGATTTCCGGGCATCCTCTCTATCAGAGACTGCGCGACGCGGCGGCCCCGGGACTGGTGCTGTTTTCCTCCGGCACCACGGGGCGCAGCAAGGCTTCGGTGCTCGATTTCGCGAAGCTGCTGGCCAATTACGACCGCAGCAAGCTGCGTCCGCGCCGCACGCTGGGCTTTCTGTCGCTCGACCATATCGGCGGCATCAACACGCTGATGAACACGCTGGTTCACGGCGGCTGCGTCGTCACCACGGCGGAACGCACGCCGCAGGCGGTGTTCTCCGCGATCGAGACCTATGGCGCCGACACGTTGCCCACGACGCCGACTTTCCTGACCATGAGCCTCCTTTCGGGCGAACTCGCCCGGCGCGATCTGAGCGCGCTCAAGCTGATCACCTACGGCACCGAACCGATGCCGCCGCAGACATTGAAGAAGCTCTGCGAAACCCTTCCCGGTATCCGTCTGAAACAGACTTACGGTCTTTCCGAAGTCGGCATTCTGCCCACCATGTCGAAGGACGATTCCTCATTGTGGATGAAGCTTGGCAGCCGCGGCTTCGAGCACAAGATCCTCGACGGAATCCTCTGGATCAAATCCGACATGGCGATGTTGGGCTACCTCAACGCGCCCGCTCCCTTTGACGATGACGGCTTCTTCAACACCCAGGACGCGGTCGAGATCGACGGCGACTACATCAAGGTGCTCGGCCGCAAGTCCGAACTGATCAATGTCGGCGGCGAGAAGGTCTATCCCAACGAGGTCGAGAGCGTCCTGCTGGAAATGGAGGGCGTCGTCGAAGCGACCGTTTCCGGCAAGCCGAGCGCGATCACCGGCATGGTTGTGCGTGCCGTGCTGCGGCTGAGCGAGCCGGAACCTGCTGCCACGCTGCGAGAGCGGGTGCGCGCGCATTGTGGGACGCGATTGGAGCCGTTCAAGGTTCCGGTCGTGGTCGAACTGACCGATCGGCCGATGCATTCCGATCGGTTGAAGAAGGTGAGGGCGGTTTGATGCAGATGCCGGCCCCCTCCCTGCCACGAGACATGTCCACCGCCGCGCTCGCCGCCGCGAAAGGGCAAACCGCCGTCGTCAGCGGCGGCAGCCGCGGGCTCGGCGCCACGGTCGTGCGCCGGCTTCTTCGCCAGGGCTGGAACGTCGCCACCTTCAGCCGCAGCGGGCCGCCCGATGTCGCCGCGTCGGATATCGGAGTGGATGCGGGCGAGCTGGACGAGCGCTTGTTCTGGCATCCCGCCGACATGGCCTCGGCTGACCAGCTGCGTGAATTCGCGACGCTCAGCATCGAACGTTTCGGCCGGATCGACTTGCTGGTGAACAATGCCGGCATGCTGGTGGAAGGGCTGCTCGCGATGACCGGCGAGAGCGACATCGAAAGGCTGATCGCCGTCAACCTGACCGGCCCGATCCTGCTCACCAAGGCATGCGTGAAGGCGATGATGCGTCACCGCCGCGGTGCGGTGATCAACATCTCCTCGATCAATTCGGTGCGCGGCCACCAGGGAGTGTCGATCTACACCGCCAGCAAGGCCGGACTGGACGGGTTCACCCGCTCGATGGCGCGCGAGCTCGGACCCTTGAACATCCGGGTGAATTCCATCGTTCCGGGCTTTTTCGCCACCGATCTGGTGGCCTCGCTCAACGAGAGCCGGCGTGATCGGATCGCCCGCCGCACGCCACTGCACCGGCTTTCGGACGTGGAACAGGTCGCCGATGCGGTGATGTTCCTGGCCTCGGATGCCTCAGCCTTCATTACCGGACAAACGCTCATTGTTGACGGAGGTTACACATGCTGACCGCGACCGAAATCGAACACAGGATCACCGAGCACGTCAGGCAGATCCTGCTCGCCAGCAACAAGCCCGCCGAGGGGCTGGCCGCCGACAAGCCGCTGGCGGACGGACTGGGCCTGGATTCGCTGGAAATGGCCGGGCTCTTCATCGCGCTGGAAGACGACTTCAAGGTCGATCCCTTCCTCACGCGCTTCTCCATTGTCGACATGCGCAGCATCGCCGATCTGACGCGCGCCTACAGCGCCATGACCTGCGAACCGGCCACCGCCTGAGCCAGGCCTGAGCCAGCCGCCGCGAAACCGGCGCCCCGAAAACCTGCTCAACACGCCAGCCCGACGAGGGGAAACATGACCAGTCCCGCGCAATATCTCCTTTATTCTCATGTCCCGGTGCAATCCGGCCAAAAACTGGAACTCGCCAACCGGCTTGCCGGGCGCGATCGTACCGGTTCGCGCGCGCACGCCACTTTCGCCGCGCTCGATGACGATGTCGTCATGGAACTCACCGCCTTCGAAAGCCTCGACACGCTCGGTGGCGTCCTCGCCGAGCGAGCCGACGCCGAACGCGCCGCGGTCGCGAATCTGGCCGGCGAATGGCGTCACGAAATCCTTGCCCATGTCGAGGATCTGGTTCCCGGCGAGGGCGCGATCACGGCGGCGCCGATGGTCGAGATGCGCCATATCGAGGTGCCGCCACCGCTCTATTCCGAATACCGGGCATGGCGCGAGCGCACGATCTATGCCGATCTGCGCGAGCGGCCCGAGATCGACGACTTCCGCTCATACCAGTCGGTGATGAGCACCCGGCCCGGGGTGATGTTCGTCGTCGGCTTTTCCGTGAACCCCGCCATCTACAGGGGCGCCTACCAGACGCCGTCCTATACCGACATCCTCAAACAGGCCGGCCAGCGCTATATCGCCGGCGGTCCGGCCGGTCTCGATTGCCGCATCTTCGCGCGACCCGATGCCTTCGCGGACCTTCTGGAGGTGGCGGCATGAGCGAGCGCTACGAACGCGGCCTGGCGGCGCTTACCGCCCTGAACGGTCCCGATGGCGTCGCCGTCATCGACAAGCTGAGCGAATTCGCGCCCGCCTTCGGCGAGCAACTCGTCGAGTTCATTTTCGGGGATGTCTACACGCGCCCGCAACTCGATCTGCGAACCCGCCAGATCGTCACCATTTCGGCGCTCGCGGCCATGGGTTTTGCGTTGCCGCAGCTCGAGATTCACGTGCGCGGCGGTCTGAGAGCGGGCCTGACGCGCGAAGAGCTCACCGAGATCATTCACCACGTGGCCGCCTATTCCGGTTTCCCGGCCGCGCTCAACGCGATGGCCGTCGTGCGTCGCGTCTGCGCGGAAGCCGAGGCCGCCGCCGCCGACACCCATTGAAGGAGCGTCACCATGGCTAAAGATGTCGCAATCCTGGTCGGGGACCGTTTCGACAACTTCGCACGCAACCCGGAGGTCTTCTGCCTGTCCGACTTCATGGCGACGACCCGGCTCGGCGCCCCGGTCGAAAAGCGGGTCTGCCTGGGCCAGGGCCTCTCGCCGGAGGAAGTGGAGGAACTTGGGACCGTCGTGCCCTCATGTGCGATGGCCGGCACGACGCCACAGCGCGCGGATCATGCGCTGACCCACAAGAGGGTCGCCAAGAACATCATGATCTCCCCTCCGCGCCGCATCGAGGCGGATCGCTTCGTCGCCGATCTGCTGCTCGATGACGAAAACGAGGTGATTGCGGATCACCAGACAGGTCAGCACATCCAGGGACTGGCGCTGATCGAGGCGGCGCGGCAGACGTGGACGGCCGTGTCGGAAGCCTTCCTGTTGAACCATGACCGGCCCACCCGCTTCGTGCTGGAAAGTGTGAACTCGAGCTTCGAGAGCTTCCTCTTTCCGCTGCCCGCGGAATTGTCGCTTGAGTTGCTCGAGGTTTCGCGCGCGCCGATGCAGTCGGTGTTCCATGTTCGCGTCGTTGTCACCCAGGTGGACCGGACCGCGGCGACGATCGAGGCCAGATACCGGGTCATCGACGAACGCATCAACGATCGCCAGGAGACCTTTGCGGCCCGGGCGGCCGTCGAGGCATTCCTTTCGGTTGGCGAGGCGGAGCTGGTGGAGGCGGAATGATGGCGACGTTGCGCAGTTACGAACTCGCCCTCACGACCCAGGGGCCGACCTATCCGCCGAGCGAACTGATGAACGAGGACGGCGACTTCGTCGTGATCGGCCGGATCAACCGGGGGCGGGCGGCCGATAAGGGCGAGGGCCCGGTGGACATCGAAATTCACCACGCGCACGGTACGGCGGCGGAATGGGGGGCGGCGATCGTCGCCGCCGACAGCCCGGTGCCGCCCTTCGGGGACAATGCGCCCTATCGGATCCGCCGCGAGCTTGATCTTGACAACCTTACGCGCGAGGACGCGGCGATGGCGCTCTGCACCTTGCCGATCCCGCTTCCGACAAACAACTACACGATCCGTTTCGCACCCGATCAGGCGAGCGCGCATGCCATGCGCGCACGGCCGAGCTATCCGCTGCACGCCGTTCCGATACCGGACCTGCGGCCTGAGGACGGATTGCAGCGGCAGACCCCGATCACGCTCGGCGAATGGATCGCGGCCAGAGGCAACCTGCAGGTCACGGTGGATGGCGACGGCAGTTCGGCCCTGTTCGAGATGGACTGCACGGGGCTGATCCCGAATTCGCTCTACACGATCATGAGCCTGCGCGAGCGCGATTTCGACCCTCAGGCGCCCACCCGTCCGGGCCCGCTCGGCATACCCAATGTCATGATCACCGACCGTGACGGCAACGGTTCCTTTCAGGCGCGTCTGCCCGATCCCTTTCCCGAAACGGATGCGCCCGACGGCACGAAGCGCAACCGGGTCATCAACGTCATTCTGCTGTGGATGAGCTACCAGATGAGCCACGGCGGGGCGATCGGCCTGTTCGGGCTCGGCGGCGACGTCCATGCCCAGCTGAAGCTGCCGGTCCCCGGCTTCGGCGAGTTCGTCACCCGCGCGGGGAGGAGTTGAGCCCGATGGACTGCCCGACCACCCCTCCGTCGCTTGAGACGGCGACCGCCATCGGTGAGCGGTTCGCATTTTTCGACGTCGATGAAACGCTTGTGAAATTCAAGTCGATGTTCTCGTTCGACGCGTTCTGGAGCTGGAATGCGGGACCTCTCGCAAGCCTGATCGGCGGACTTCGTCACCGCCGCTTCATGAGCCGGATGACGCGCTATGTCGAACATGGCCGTTCGCGCGAATTCATCAATGCCCTTTACTACAGCCGTTTCGCCGGCCGGAGCGAGGAACAGACCCGCTCGCTCGTCGCGCGCTGGTTCGAGCAGATGAAGGCGATGCCCGGAGGCATCTACATTCCGGCCACGCTCGAAATCCTTCGCGAACATCAACGCCAGGGCACCGCGATTGTTCTGGTGTCCGGCTCCTTCATCGAGCTTCTGGCTCCGATCGCGGAGGAGCTTGCGGTGGATCACATCCTCGCCACCCGCCTTGAGATCGTCGGCGGTCAATACACCGGCAAGATCCTGCCGCCGCAAATGATCGGAGCCGGCAAGGCGTTCGCGGCCCGCGCCCTGCTGGCCGAACGTCGCGCCGACGCGTCGGCGTGCTGGGCCTATGGCGATCACGTATCGGATCTGCCGCTGCTCGAGGAAGTCGGGCATCCGCATATCGTCTCCAGCGACCCCTTGATGAAGGAAATGGCCGAAGAACGCGGCTGGGGCTTCATCGAGCCGGATATCGACCCATTTGACCATCATTCAGGATTGTGACCATGCGACATTTGCTGATTTATTTCGAACTCGTCTGCTCCGCCCTGTTCTGGGGGCTTACCTTCAACGCCGCTCATCTGACGGTCAGTTCGCTGCCGCCGCTGACGACCGCGGCCATGCGCTTCGGTATCGCCGCGGTGCTGATGGCCGTGTTGCTGCTGTTCATGCAGAAGGGATGGACGGCGACGCTTGCGCGCAACTTCTGGGCCTTCCTCGGCATGGCGATCGCCGGCGTGGTCGGCTTCAATGCCTTCTTCTTCTTTGGAATGCAGTTCACCTCACCCACCAATGGCGCCCTGATCATGGCGACCAATCCGCTGGTCACCGCGCTGATCGCGCGCATCTTTCTGGGCGAACCGATCAGCCGCAACCACAAGGTCGGTACCACGATCAGCTTCATAGGCGTGGCCGCGTTGATCATGTTCGGCTCCAGGGGCGGAATGACCGAAGCCAATGTCGGCGACCTGCTCATCATCGGCGGCAATGTCAGCATGGCGCTCTATGGCATCATCAACAAGCGCTGGGTCAAGCAGAGCACCCCGCTGACGACAACCGGCATCACCACCATCATGGGCGGATTGATCCTGCTGGTGCTGGCCGTCTGGCGCGAGCCGGGCGCGATGACGCTTCAGCTTTCCTGGGAAATCTGGGCCGCGCTGATCTTCATGGGCGCCTGCGGCTCCGTGCTGGCTTACATTTTCTGGAACCGCGGCTTCCATGCCATCGGCGTCGCCGACACGGCCCTGTTTTTCCATCTGGTGCCGGTCTTCGCGGTGTTAGGCTCCTTCGCTTTCGGCCAGGAGGTGACGGTCGAACAGATCATTGCCGGCGTCGTCGTCATCACCGGTGTGATGATATCCTCCGGCGCCTTGAAGAAGTTCTGGTCGGTGCTGAGCGGGCCCTCGGTTGAAGTGCCGGCTGCCACGGAAGCCGAAGTATCCCGTGCTACGGAATAATCCCGGAGCCCCCCAGCGAACGAAAGGGAGTAAGTTCATGTATTGGGCCGTTTGGTGTGAAGATGGCGACGATGTCGCCGAACAGCGAAGCCAGAATTCCTCGGCGCATTCGCAGCACCTCAATGCCACGCCGATCCGGATGGTCATGGCTGGACCGCTGATCTCGGACGACGGGCAGAAGAGCACCGGCAGTCTGCTGGTTTTCGAAGCCGACACGCGCGAGCAGGTCGAAAAGCAGATGCAATCCGATCCGTTCGTGACATCGGGTGTGTGGACCAAGGTCAAGATCTCGGCCTTCAAGATGTCGCGCGAGACGATCTCGACGGCGGCCGAGGTCGGCTGACATGATGGCCGCTGCTCTTCTCGACATAATCTTTGCCGGCGGTGGCGCCGGCAAAGAGACCGCGGATGCCGGCCGGGAGGTGGTCGCATCGCTCTATTTCGTCCCCCAGGGCGGAGGTATTGCGCCACTCGTGCGGCGCACGCCATCCGGTCCCCGGCTCGTGACGGAGCCGGAGCTTGCGATGCCAGCCCCGCCGCCTGAAATTTCCGTCACTGTCAGCCGTGCGCAGGAGGCCAGTGTGCAGGCCCATCTGCTCGGTACCGGCTTGCAACCCGATGGCGGAGAGGTCGAGGGGATCATGGCGGTCGGTCTGCACCAGCTCGGCCCCCAGCTTCCTCCTCACGAGGCGGCGTTGGCCGCACGCGCGGCGGCTCTGTTGAACTGGCATCGCCGGGCCCGGCATTGCCCGATCTGCGGCGCACCGACGGTTCTCGGCGAAAACGGCGTTGCCCGGCGTTGCGTGGCCGAGGGGTGCGGCCAGGAGCACTTTCCCCGGCTCGATCTGGTGGTGATGACGCTGCCGGTCGATGGTGACTGGTGTCTGCTCGGCCGTCAGCCGCGCTTTCCCGAAGGGTTCTACAGCGGCTTTGCCGGCTTCGCCGAGCCGGGGGAGACGCTGGAACAGGCGGCGCGGCGCGAAACCCTTGAGGAAGCCAATGTCTCCTTGACGGCACTTGATTACCGCTTCTCGCAGCCCTGGCCGTTTCCCCACGCTGTCACCGTCGGGTTCATCGGCCACGTCGCCGACCGGGAGGCCGCACGCGCCGACGACGCCGAGATCGCCGAGGTGCGCTGGTTCCGGCGCGCAGAGATCGGCGAGATGCTGGACCGTGCGGAGCAAAACGGACAGCTGCGGATGCCGGGCGCGATTTCGCTTGCCCATCAGCTCGCCCGCGACTGGCTGGCGCGCTCCTCCGCTACCCCCAACCAGAGGTGATACCGCGATGTTCGTGAAAACCGATGACCTGACGTTTCATGTCGATCTCCAGGGGCCCGACGGCGCGCCGACACTGGTCCTGCTGCATTCGCTTGGAACCAGCCTGCATCTTTGGGATCCGCAGCTCGCCGCGCTTAAGCGCCGCTACCGGTTGCTGCGCCTCGACATGCGCGGCCATGGGCTGAGCGAAGCGGGATCGTCTCCCTTTTCTCTGGACGATCTGGCCCACGATGTCCTGAAGATCACCGGCAAACTGGGTATCGGCGACTTCTCTGTGGCGGGCGTATCGATCGGCGGCATGATCGCCCAGAGGCTCGCCGACCTGGCGCCGGACCGGCTCCTGTCCATGATCCTTGTCGATACCTCGCTGATCACCGCCTCGCCGCAAGCCTGGATCGAACGGGCGAGGGAGGTGCGCGAGCGCGGTCTCGACCACATGGTCGAGGGCATCGTGTCACGATGGGTCACCCCGGCCTTTCTGGACACGGTGGAGGCGGACGGGTTGCGTCAGATGCTGCGCCGCACGTCCATCGAGGGCTTTGCCGGCTGTGCCGAGGCTCTGGCCGGGGCCGACCTTCGACAGCCCGAAAACACCCGCGTGCCAACGCTCGTCCTTGTCGGCGACACGGACGTCTCGACGCCGCTTGCGGCTTGCCGGGAGCTGGCTGAGGCCCGGCGCGGCCGATTGATCCAGCTGTCCTCAGCCGCGCATATCCCCAATTTCGAGCAGCCCAGGGTGCTGGCGGCGGCGATGGAGGATTTTCTCGTCGAATACATGCCCGCTCCCCAGGTTGCGGCGTGAAGCGACAAGGCGAGGAAACCATGAGCGAACTGAGCGGAAAGATCGTCCTGATCACGGGCGCGGGCGGTGGTATCGGCGCCGCTTTGAGCCAATGTCTCTACGACGAGGGGGCCAGTCTGGTGCTGCAGAGCGCCGACCTGGAGGGGCTGCGGGCCAAGGCCGCGAAAGGCGGCTGGGATGACGCGCGCATTCTGTTGCAGGCCCATGACGTGACGGATGGCAAGGCGGTGGAAGCCGCCGCGTCCGAGGCGCTGGCGCGGTTCGGACGGATCGACATGCTGGTCAACCTGGCGGGCATCAACCGCTTCGGCGGCGTTCTGACCTGCCCGGAAGAGGAGTGGGACCGCGTCATGTCGACCAACGTGAAGGGTTACTTCCTCGCCGCGCGTGCCGTCGTGCCCGCGATGAAGGAGGCGGGGGCCGGCTGCATCGTCAACGTGTCTTCGATCTGGGGCGTGCGCGGCAACGCCAAGATGATGGCCTATTCCACGTCGAAGCATGCGGTCGAGGGCTTCACCGCCTCACTGAGGGCCGATGTCGCATCGAGCGGCATCAAGGTCTCCAGCCTGATCGTCGGCATCGTGGATACGCCGTTCCGCGAGGCGATGAAGGACCATGTGACCTTCACCGACGAGCAGTGCGCGATCATGCTGCAACCCGTCGACGTGGTTGCGGCGCTGCGCTACATGCTGTCGACCTCGCCGAATGCGCTGGTTTCCAGCCTGACGCTCGAAGCCTGGCGCCTGCAATAGGCGCCTTACGGCCCGCAAACGCTCCGCGCTCCGCGAGAGAGCGCGGGGGCTTCCGGGAAAAGTCTCGGGGCGAGGGAGCCGTCGCGGTCCGGGCTCCGGTGATGACGGTTGACTGCCGAGAATACGCACGCATTCAAGGCGCCGGGCCAACTTGCGCGCTCGTGCAAGCCGGCCGTGCCGCCTCTTGGCGTGCTCCCCTCGATAATGTCGGGGCCGGCCTTGTCGCAATCGACACGGTTGCAGCGGCGCCCCCATCCTGTTCCCGACGTCGCGCGGATCTGAACCTGCCGGCAGGTCGGCGACATGCGGACATCCGCCGTAGGGGGAGGGGCACGAGTGCCCTCAGCGCTTAACCCGAAGCCGACGTCTCCTCTACACGCCCGTGCGGCGGCACGCGGTAGAACGGGCGATGCCAACGGCTGTCGTCATGCGGCCGGCTCGGCCTTTATGCATCTTGTTGCAGTGCAGCAGCTTGGTATATGTTTATTAGATCGTCTCAAGACCGAGTGTGTCAGGTCGTGCAATTGAGCACGCGACGATCAATTTGATCTGGTCTCTGCAACTCGGATCGCGGGCGATGTCGATTGGCGCAGTCAATCGGGGGAGCTGCTATTTTTGGTGGATAAGTACATGAAATATATTCTTGAATCTGATCCCGACAAGCGGTCCTTGAAAGCAGTCGACCGGACCTATTTGCGATTAAAGGAGATGGTGATCAACTATGAGATCCTGCCCGGGCAGCCGATCCTCATAGAGGCCGTATCCCATCGCCTGAACGTCTCCGTCACGCCCGTGCGTGAGGCCTTGAACCGGTTGCTCTACGAAGGCTTGATCATCCAGCTCAACGGACGCGGATTTCAAAACCGGGCCATCGACCATGAGGAATTGACCGATTTGCTGGTCCTGCGCGGCTCTCTGGCTGTCAGTTCCCTGCATTTCCTGCTGAGCTCGGACCTTCGTCACCAGATCGAGGATATTCTTGCCGCTGGCCAGAGCGAGGCGGCTTCCGCAGACAACCTGCCCGTCTGCCGCACGGTTCTGCGGGCGGTCGGGAACCGGGAAATCCTGCGCATCTATGAAAACGTGAACGACAAACTGCACTATATCTGGTCGATCTATGCCGCTTCCGAGGAGGGTGCCAAACGCATCCGGGAATACACGAGCGAGCTCGAACGGCACTTGCGGGCTCGCGATCTGCCCGGTTCGCTGGATGTCATCTACCGCAACATCCAGAGACAGGTGCAGATGCTCGACGACATCATTCCCCAGGCCATTGGCCGGCTCTATGTCGCGCACGCGGAGCCTCAGAACCTGCGCAGACGTTTGAATGTACCGGCGGCGGAGACGTCGCGGCACGAACCGGAAGGTTGCCCGGTATTGTCGTGATGTCCGCCGGCGGGCTGGACAAGGTGGCATCGCTCGCGGGGAATCCCGTGCGTTGAAAGCGAAGCCAGTTTGGCCATCAGATCATGGCGGGCATGCCCGCCATGATCTGATGCGCCGATCGTCCCGGTTGTCCGGGCATGGTCTCCCCGCAAGCGCCGCGTCCAGGTGGCGCATGTCCGCAGCAGCTCCGCGTCGCGAGGGCCTTGTCGCGCCGCGCCATCGCGCTCGTTTTGGTTCGTGATGCCAGATAAATGCGCGGGGCGGGAAGTTGTTTCGGGGAGAAAAATCATTCTCTGCAACAACCAGGCACTCATGTCCGACAACATGTTGATTTAAAGATGTTCTTGAAAATTCAAATCAGGAAAATATCGTGTAATACAAAATTGAATAGGGGATTTTCCGTTAGGTTGGAAGCGCGTGGGCGACAAGTAACCATTCCTGATCGATTTCGCGTTGAAGCTCCGGGACGACGTGCACCTGCGACGATCGGTGCGTATTGCGGCAGCGGCAATCCCGGCGCGAGAGTGTGGTCCATGACCTGTGCCGGCCCCGGGTTGCGCTCGCTGCCCAAACGGGAGAGGCTTTGTGTCTGGGCGTTGGGATATAGAGGGAGGTTTCATGATGAAGACCGGTTTCTGGCGCGTTCTGTTTGCGGCGCTGCTGCTGTTTTCGGCAGGCGGCATGGTCCGTGCGGACGTTGTCTATCACCGCGGCAACGACTCCAATCCCGAAACCCTCGATCAGCACAAGACCTCCACCGTCTCGGAAGCCAATATTCTGGCCGATCTCTACGAGGGGCTGCTTGTCTATGACGCCGCTGCCCGGGTCTCCCCCGGCATGGCGCAAAGCTGGGATATATCGAAGGACGGCACCGTCTACACCTTCCATCTGCGTGATGCGAAATGGTCGAATGGCGATGCGGTGACGGCCGGTGATTTCGTCTACTCGCTTCGCCGCATCATGGACCCGGCAACCGGCGCGAAATATGCCAACATCCTCTATCCCATCAAGAATGCCGAAGCCGTCAACAAGGGCAAGGCGCGGCCTGCGGATCTGGGCGTGAAGGCGATCGACGACAGCACGCTCGAAATCACCCTGGAAGGGCCGACGCCCTATTTCCTGGAACTTCTGACCCATCAGACGGGGCTGCCCGTCCATCCCGCAAGCGTGGAAAAATACGGCTCCGATTTCGTCAGGCCGGAAAACATGGTCACGAACGGCGCCTACACGCTCACCCAGTTCACGCCCGACGACAAGGTGGTGCTCGACAAGAGCCCGACCTACCATGATGCGGCGAACGTGAAGATCGACCGGGTGATCTACTATCCGATGGAGGACCGTTCGGCCTGTGTGCGTCGGTTCGAGGCCGGCGAGATCGACAGCTGTTCGGACCTTCCGACCGACCAGATGGCCAGCCTGCGCGAAAAGTTCGGCGATCAGGTCAGGACGCCGCCCTATCTCGGCACCTATTATTACGCCATCCGCACAGACAAGGCGCCGTTCTCCGACGTGCGTGTCCGCCGCGCGCTCTCCATGTCGATCGACCGTGTCTATCTCGCCGAGGAGATCTGGGCGGACACCATGCTGCCGGCCTATTCCTTCGTGCCGCCCGGCATTTCGAATTATGGCGAACCGGCCTACGCGGCCTTCAAGGACGAGCCGATGCTCGACCGCGAGGATGAGGCGGCGGCGCTTCTCAAGGAGGCCGGCTTCGGCCCCGGCCATCCGCTCAAGGTGGAAATCTCCTACAACACGTCGGAAAACCACAAGAACACCGCGGTCGCCATCGCCGACATGTGGAAGGCGATTGGCGTGGAGACTTCGCTCATCAATCGCGACGGTGCCTCGCACTATGCCTATCTGCGTGACAAGGGTGATTTCGACGTCGCCCGCGCTGCCTGGATCGCCGACTATTCGGACCCGCAGAATTTCCTGTTCATGGTGCGCTCGGACAATCCCGGGTTCAACTACGCCAACTACGCCAATCCCGACTACGACGCGCTGATGAACAAGGCGGCGGTGGAGCAGGACCTGGAAAAGCGCGCCGGCATCCTGCATGAGGCAGAAACCATGTTCATGCGCGACGTGCCTTTCATTCCTCTTATGTTCTACTCGTCCCATTCCCTGGTCTCTCAGAAACTCAAGGGCTGGGAAGACAACGTCCAGAACAAGCACCTGACACGGTATATGGCGAAGGAGAACTGATCCGGCGGACCCCTTCGCATGCGTGGCGGCCTGGAGGCCTGACGATGCTGAAATACGCCTTGAACCGGCTTCTCGCGGCGATCCCGACACTGTTCGTCATCATCACCGCGGCGTTTTTTCTGATCCGGCTGGCGCCCGGCGGTCCGTTCAATCTGGACCGGCCGCTGGAGCCCAAGGTGATGGAGAACCTCAACCGCATCTATCACCTCGACGCTCCACTCTGGCAGCAGTATCTCGGCTATCTCGGCAATCTGCTGAGAGGCGATTTCGGCCCGAGCTTCGTCTACCGTGATTTTTCCGTCGCCCAGCTTTTCTCCTCCGGCTTGCCGATTTCCGTCCAGCTCGGGGGCTCGGCACTGGTGCTGGCATTGCTGATCGGCACCACGCTCGGCACGCTGGCCGCCCTCAGACACAACCGCCCCGTCGATCTCGGCGCGGTGACGGTGGCGACGCTGGGCATCACCATCCCGCCCTTTGTCGTCGCTCCGCTGCTCTCGCTCGTCTTCGGCGTGTGGCTCGGCTGGTTGCCGGCGGGCGGCTGGGGCGACGGAGCGTTCGCCTACAAGATCCTGCCCATCGTGACGCTGGCCCTGCCACAGGTCGCCGTCGTTACCAGGCTCACCCGCGCCGCCATGATCGAGGCCTTGTCCTCCCATCCCGTGCGCACCGCGCGCGCCTACGGCCTCAGATGGTGGACGGTCGTCGTCACCCATGCGTTGCGTTCCGCGATCCTGCCGGTGGTCTCCTATGCGGGACCGGCCGCCGCCGCACTGATGACCGGTTCCATCGTGGTGGAGACGATTTTCGGCGTGCCGGGCGTCGGGCGCTATTTCGTGCAGGCGGCGCTCAACCGCGACTACACGCTCGTCATGGGCACGGTCGTCGTCATCGCCTGCTTCGTCATCCTCTTCAATCTCGTGGTGGATCTGATCTACGCCCTGATCGATCCGCGCGTGCGCTACGGGTGACCCGATGAGCATCGCACGTCTGTCCGGTTCCGCTGCGCGTCACCCCGTATCCGGCCGCTCTCTCGGCGCCGATGCGATGCGGCGCCTTCGCGCCAACAGGGCGGCCATGGCAAGCCTTGTCTTCCTCATTCTCATGTCACTCGTCTGCGCCATCGGTCCGCATGTGACGGGCCATGCCTATGACGAAGTCTATCGGGCCTATGTCCGGGTTCCGGCGAGTCTGACGCCCTATCCACACGAAGACGACATCGCGCCCGAACTGAAAAAGGCGCTCTCCCGCACACGGCTCGATCTGGGGAGCGTCTCTCTCGCCGGGGAAACGGCCAGCATCGAGGTGTCGTCTCCCGGCCGTCCGCTCGACCCCCGCATCACCCGGTATGTCGATCGCAACGATCTCTTCTCCAACGCGCGGATGGCGGATATCTCCGCCGACGGTCAGTCCGGTCGAATCGTGGCCGATGTCCAGCGGATCTACTTTCTCTTCGGTACGGATCTGGCCGGCCGCGATCTCCTGACCCGCACGCTCTTCGCCGGACGTATCTCGCTGGCCATCGGCCTTCTCGCGACCCTCGTCGCCATGTTCATCGGCGTGACCTGGGGCGCGGTCGCGGGCTATCTGGGCGGAACTGTGGATGCCCTGATGATGCGCACCGTCGACGTCCTCTACGCGCTGCCCTTCATCTTCTTCGTGATTTTGCTGGTCGTCTTGTTCGGACGCAATTTCGTGCTGATGTTCCTGGCCGTTGGCGCGGTGGAGTGGCTCGACATGGCCCGTATCGTGCGCGGCCAGACGCTGAGCCTGAAGCGGCGCGAGTTCGTGGAAGCGGCCGAGGCCATGGGCGTCACCGCCGGCGGTATCCTCAAACGCCACATCGTGCCGAACCTTGCCGGGCCGGTGGTCGTCTACATGACGCTGCTGGTGCCCAAGGTGATCCTGCTGGAGAGCTTTCTCTCCTTTCTTGGTCTCGGCGTGCAGGAGCCGATGACGAGCTGGGGCGTCCTTATCGCGGAGGGCGCGCGCTCCATCGAGGCGATGCCGGGCCTGCTGCTTTTTCCCGCCGCCTTCCTGACATCGACACTGTTTGCCCTCAATTTCCTGGGCGACGGGTTGCGCGATGCGCTCGATCCGAAGGAGCGCTGACGATGGAGGCCCCCGTTCTTGCCACCACTGAAACCGTCTTCGCCTTGAAAAACCTCCGCGTGACCTTCGATACGCCCGACGGGCCCGTGGAGGCGGTGCGCGGCATCGATCTGGAGGTGGCGCGCGGCGAGACGCTGGCCGTCGTCGGCGAAAGCGGCTCGGGCAAGAGCCAGGCCGTGATGGCGGCGATGGGGCTGCTGCCGGCCAATGCCCGCGTCTCCGGCTCCGTCACCTATCGCGGGCAGGAAATTCTCGGGCTGCCGGTACGCGAACTCAACCGCCTGCGCGGCTCGCGGCTCACCATGGTCTTTCAGGAGCCGATGACCTCGCTCGACCCGCTCTACACGATCGGCCGGCAGATGTCGGAGCCGCTGGTGGAGCATGGCGGGCTTTCCTGGCGTGCCGCGCATGAGCGGGTGCTGGGCCTGTTGCGGCTGGTCGGCATAGACGCGCCGGAGCGCCGTGCCGCCTCCTATCCTTACGAACTGTCCGGCGGACAACGCCAGCGCGTGATGATCGCGATGGCGCTTGCCAACGACCCGGACGTTCTGATCGCGGACGAGCCGACCACCGCGCTGGATGTCACCACCCAGTCGAGCATCCTCAATCTGCTGAGGGATCTGCAGGAGCGTATGGGGCTCGCCATCGTCTTCATCACCCACGACCTCAACATCGTGCGCCGGCTTGCCGACCGCGTCGCGGTGATGAAGGAGGGTGCGGTGGTGGAGCAGGGGATGACGGACCGGGTGTTCGCCGCCCCCGCACACGCCTACACGCGCAAGCTGCTCGATGCCGAACCCTCCGGGCGAAAGGAGCCGGCACCAGCTTGCGCGCCCTTGCTGATGGAGGCCGAGGCAGTCTCCGTTTCGTTCGAGGTCGACGGCGGGATGTTCGCGCCGCCGAGCCGTTTCGTGGCCGTCAACGGCGTCAACCTCATCCTGAAGGAAGGGCAGACACTGGGGGTCGTCGGCGAATCCGGGTCCGGCAAATCGACGCTCGGCCGCGCGCTCCTTCGCCTTGTGCCCTCCAGCGGGAGGATCACCTTCGAAGGCGCGGATCTCTCCGGTATCCGGCCGAAATCGCTGCGCCGCCTGCGCAAGGAGATGCAGCTTGTCTTTCAGGATCCATACGGATCGCTGAGCCCGCGCCTCACGGTGGGGCAGATCGTGACGGAAGGATTGCTGGTGCATGAACCGGCACTGTCCTCGCGCGAACGCGATGCCCGGGCCTGTCAGGCGCTGGAAGAGGTGGCGCTCGACCCCATGACGCGCAACCGGTTCCCGCACGAATTCTCGGGCGGCCAGCGCCAGCGCATCGCCATCGCCCGCGCGATGGTGCTGAAACCGCGGCTGGTGGTGCTCGATGAACCGACATCGGCCCTCGACCGCACCGTGCAGACGCAGATCATCGAACTCCTGCGCGGCCTGCAGGCTGCCCATGGACTGACCTATCTGTTCATCTCGCACGATCTTGCGGTGGTGCGCGCCATGGCCGACGAGGTGATGGTCATGCAGCACGGCCGCGTTGTCGAGCGGGGCACGGCCGAAGACATCTTTGAAAATCCGAAACGCCCCTATACCCGCCTTCTCGTGGAGGCGGCGACGCTTCCCGGGTAGGGGGCGGGATGAACCCGACGACGCCTGCCCGCCGACCGGTATCCGCCGATCGGCGGACACGGCTTCGATTTTCCCGTGCATTCGCGGCTGCACTGACCTAAATACGGGGCCCGTTTCATCCTCGTATCGATTGACCCGCCATGACCGAAACCGTTCCCCGCTACGTCCTCAAGCTGCAATGCCCCGACCGGCCGGGGATCGTCGCTGGCGTCGCCAGCGCGCTGACGCGGGGCGGCGGCAACATTCTGGAAAGCGCGCAGTTCGACGATCTCCAGACGGGGCTGTTCTTCATGCGCGTGTGCTTCACCGCGCCGACGACGAAGCCGCTCTCCTCGTTCGAAGATCTGATCACCCCGGTCGCCAACGCTTTCGGCATGGACTGGGCGCTGCATGACGAGGCGGTCAAGCCGCGCATCCTGATCATGGTCTCCAAGTTCGACCATTGCCTGCAGGATCTGGCCTATCGCTGGCATATCGGATCGCTGCCGGCCGAGATCGTCGCGATCGTTTCCAACCACGAGCAGGCGCGTTCCTGCGCCGAGCACTACGGGCTGCCCTTCCACCACTGGCCGGTGACGAAGGAAAACAAGGCGGAACGCGAAGCGCAGCTGATCGATCTGATCGACAGCGAAAACATCGATCTGGTGGTTCTGGCGCGCTACATGCAGGTCCTCTCGGAGGAACTGTGCGGCCGGTATCCGGGAAAGATCATCAACATCCACCACTCGTTCCTGCCGGCCTTCAAGGGGGCTGCGCCCTACAGCCGGGCGCATGAGCGCGGCGTGAAGCTGATCGGTGCCACCGGTCACTACGTGACGACCGACCTTGATGAGGGCCCGATCATCGAGCAGCACGCCGAACGCGTGACGCACGCCAATTCGGCCGCCGAATTCGTCTCCATCGGCCGCGGCATCGAATCCCGCGTCCTGACGCGCGCCGTCATCGCCCATTGCGAACACCGGGTCTTCATCAACGGCATCAAGACGGTGGTGTTCTCGTAAGCGCGAGGGCTCACGTGTCCGACGCCGGCCGCATCGCCAGTTCTTCCGCATAGGCGAAGACCGCCGGCGTGCCGCCCGTGTGCCAGAACAGAACCCGGTCGTCCTCGCTGAATTCGCCGGCGCGGATCATCGCCAGCAGCGCGCCGAAGACGCGGCCGGTATAGACCGGATCGACAAGAATGCCCTCCGTGCGCGCCAGAAGCGCGATCGCCTCGCGTTCGAGATCGCCGACCACTCCGTAGCCGCCGCCCAGAAACCGCTCGTCGAGCGAAACATCGATGCGGGCGTGGTGCTTGCGCAGGTCGTGCAGTGCCGCCGTCTCGTTGGTCAGCCCGACGAGCCAGTCCGCATACGTGCCCCCGCCGTGCTCCTCCTTGTCGATGGCGATGCCGTGGATGGTCGTGTCGAGATCGTTGAGGGCCGCGCCCACCACCATTCCGGCATGGGTGCCACCGGAGGACGAAGCGACGAGGATATGCGTCGGTGCGGGGATCTCGCCGGCCCTGATCTGCGCCTTCAACTCGTCCATCGCGGCGACGAAACCGGACGCCCCGACGGCGCTGGAACCGCCATAGGGCACCAGACAGGGCGTGCGGCCCTGTTCCTCGAGCGTCTCGACCAGGCGCGGCAGGTCTTCGCCCTTGCGATGCTCGCCCGCCCAGTGGATTTGCGCGCCGAAAAGCTGGTCGAGCAGAAGGTTTCCGGTCACTCTCGATGGCTTCTCGCCACCCAGCACAAGGTGGCATTCAAGCCCGCTCATGGCGGCCGCCGCCGCCGTCTGGCGGCAATGGTTTGATTGCTGGGCGCCCGCCGTCACCACCGTATCGCAGCCCCTCGCGAGCGCTTCGCCGATCAGGAACTCCAGCTTGCGCACCTTGTTGCCGCCGATCGCGACGCCCGACTGGTCGTCGCGCTTGATGAAGAGGGAGGGGCGGGGACCTTGCGCGGCGAGCCTCCTTTCAAGGCGCGCCAGCGGATGAACGGGGGTTGGAAAGAAGCCGAGAGAGGCGCGGGGAAGCGACATGATCTGCCGGGCTCCGAAGGGGGACACTGCGACCACAGTGACCGATCCTGCGGTTGTTGCCCAGCCGCCACCGACGGATGCTAAGAAATGACGCGGCCCCGGCCCTTGCGCAGACCGGTGAAAGTTATCGGGAAGTCCCTCGAAGATCTGGTTTCACTGGCGGAGGCAGCGCCCGACGAACTTCGCATGCGGTCGTCCGGCGCGCAGATCTCGGATATGCGGTTCGGTGATGGTGTAGCCGGCGGTTTTTTCGAAAACGGCACGATCGAGCTCCATGATGCGGCCGCTCGGTTGGATAAATCCCAGGGTTTGTCCGTTCAAGACGACGTATCGGGCTGTCAGCGGGCAGAAGAAACGGTTGTTCTCGCCTGTCAGATACCACCCGGTACGGCCGGCCTTGTTCTGAGTCATCTTGCTCGTCTTGTAACCGGAGGTCTTGAGCGAGTTGAACGATTCCGCTGCGGCCGGACCTGAGACGAAAAGCACGCCGGCAAGAATGCTCAGCGCTATTGTTCGTGATCGGAAACGAGAAAGCATGAGAGTCTCTTGCGAAGGAATATTATAAATTCTGAAAATGGCAGATATGGTCGGCAGATGAACCAAAGTCGCGTTGCCCTGCATTTGCGCGAACCGCCAAACCCGCAGGAAATTCTGTATCTGTACCCGCGGGAAATTCTGTAAAGGTGATCGCCGCTCCGTCTCGCGCGGCGGCGATCACGCCAATGGTTCGGTTCGTACGAACGTTCGTCAGGCGGCCTTGGAAATGGACACCAGCGCGATGTCGAAGGTCAGGTCCTGACCGGCCAGCGGATGGTTGGCGTCGAGCACCACCTTTTCCTCGGTGACCTCTTCCACCTTGACCGGCATGACCTGCCCGGTGGAGGTCTGAACCTGAAGCTGGGTGCCGATTTCGAGCGGAATATCGGCCGGGATCTTGTCGCGCGGCACTTCGTGCCTGGCTGCCGGATCAACCGGACCATAGGCTTCCGCAGCCGGCACGGTGACCGACTTTTCGTCGCCTTCGGTCATGCCGGGCAGGGCCTTGTCGAGGCCCGGAATGATCTGCCCGGCGCCCACGGTGAATTCCAGCGGGTCCCGTCCCTCCGAGGAATCGAAAACGGCACCGTCACTCAAGGTTCCCTTGTAGTGAATCCGCACGGTGTCGCCAGTCTTCACTTCGCTCATGAGAGTCTCTTTCGTCTTGGAAGGTTGTTCTCCGGAGCGCGAATTTCGCACAATCCAATGAAACTGCCCTCTACCCTAGGGGCTAATAGGGCGATGTAAAGGCCGGTGCGCGGAAAAACCGCGCCCGAAACGGTCGGGACGGGCTCGAACGGATCGGAATTTCACGGAAATTTGGCTCCCGGCGGTTAACATGCTAGCATAATTACATACGAACTTCTGCCAGTGCCCTGCTGGGTGATTGACCTTGGCGTCGGTGCGTCCGGCAAGGGTGTGGGCGGATCGGGGTATCGGGCACGCGCCTGATGGGCTGATCTCCCGTTTTGGCCCAATTTGCCCTCCAGAACCCGGCCCGTTCATTGCGAAGTTCACCCGCTGCGATCCCGGCCCGGGGCAGCCCTTGCCCCGCCTGAGGCTTCATCGTTCGACCCGAGCGTCGCGCGGCGACATGTGGGCTTCCTCCCGCCCGCTGCCCGCGCTGCCTTTTCCCCGAGATCGTCTGGCCGGCCCGGCCGCCACGGTGCTGTTCGCTTCCCGCATGCATCGTCCCCGCAAGTTCGCGACCACGAGGACCTGATGAAACAGAACGCAGACCATCGCCCCTATTGGGATCCGGAGCTCGAAACCCAGAGCCGGGCCGAATGGGAGACGATGAAGCTTGAGCTCCTGAAAAAGCATCTGGCCCACGCCTACGCCAACTCTCCCTGGTACAGGCAGAGTTTCGCCGCCGCCGGCGTCCATCCCGACGACGTGAAGACGCTGGACGATCTCAGGCGCTTTCCGACCATCGACAAGGCCACCTTGCGCGAGCGCCAGCAGGCCTTGCCCCTGCTTGGTGATGTCGCAGCCGTTCCCGAGGAGGAGGTCGTCTACGTCTCCTCCTCCTCCGGCTCCACCGGCGTTCCCACCGTCTCGCCGTTCACGCAAGGCGATTTCGACGACTGGATGGACTACGAGGCGCGACAGTTCTGGTCGTCGGGGTTGAGGCCGGAAGACCGCTACTGCCACTCGCTCAATTTCTCGCTGTTCATCGGCGGGCCGTGTGTTCTGGGCGCGCAGAAGATCGGCGCGCTCTCCATCCACGCCGGCACCGTGCCGTCGGAACGTTTGCTGACCATGCTGCAGAATTTCCAGGCGACCGCCATGTGGACCACGCCGTCCTACGCCTGGTATCTGGGCGAGACCGCGATCAGGGAGGGCATCGACCCGAAGACGGATCTGGCGGTCAAGCGCATCTTCGTGGCCGGCGAGCCGGGCGGCTCGATCCCCGAGACGCGGGCCCGCATCGAGGAACTGTGGGGCGCCGATGTCTACGACTATTACGGCCTGTCCGACATTTTCGGCTCCTGCGCCGGGATGTGCGAGGAAAAGAATGGCCTGCACTGGGCGGAGGATCACATCCATGTGGAGGTGGTAGACCCGGAGACCGGCGAGCACGTCAAGCCCGGCGAGCGCGGCGAGATGGTGCTCACCACCTTGAAGAAGCGAGCCCGCCCGCTCATTCGCTTCCGCACCGGCGACATCGTCTCCTTTACCGAGGAGCCGTGCGCCTGCGGGCGCACCAGCCAGCGCCTGATGGGCGTTCACGGTCGGCTCGACGACATGCTGCTCATTCGCGGCGTCAACATCTTCCCCTCCGACGTGGAAGCGATCATCCGCAAGGATCGCGACTTCACCGGCGAATACCGGCTGATCGTCGACCGGCCCGATCACCTCGACCGGCTGACGGTGGAGGCCGAACGCGTCCACGGCTTCAACGGCACCGACGAGGAGCTGAAGAAGCGGCTGAAGGATCACATCAAGGCGGTGACGGGTGTGGGCGCGCAAATCTCGATCCTCGACGCCGATACCCTGCCGCGCGCCACCCACAAGGCCAAGCGCGTGGAGGACAAACGCGGGGAGGTCTGGACGGCGTAGGCGAGAAGAGGCACGAGCCGCGACGCCCGGGAGGCGGGCGTCGCGGGGCAGTAGATACGCGCGGCTGCTTCGCGCCTTCGTTTCGGGCGTTGGACAAGCCCATCGAGAAGCCTGAAACCTGCCGTTCGATGAGGTTTGGTCTGATAGCAGCTATCCGCCCAACTGCGGCTCCAGAGCTTCTCTGAAGTGCGTTGGGATGGGCGCTTCCTGGCGGCATTGCCGTGCCAGAGTGGAAGTGTTGATCCGCTGAGCTGGCGCTGAACCGGCATAAGCATCCTGACGCGTCAGCCATCGTCCGAAAGTTCGTGGGGGACCATATTTCCTGTGCTCACCTTAAGCCGCATTCCGACTTTTTTCCGTGCCAACGCCACTGAGAGGAACTAAGTATAGATGTTACACCAGCATGCCCGAAACACTAATTTTGGATGAATATAAGATGCGCGATGTCACGGAATTGGATCCGATTTGCTTCTCATCGGACTGCCCGAGCCGGGGCCTCTTCGATCAGATCGCCGACAAATGGTCCACGATGGTACTGACGGTCCTGTCCGACAAGCCTCATCGGTTTAACCTTATTCGGAGGCGACTGGAGGGCGTTAGTCAGAAAGCGCTTACACAATGCCTGCGCAAACTCGAGCGCAATGGGCTAATCACCCGCCGCGTCATTTCCCTCTCACCGGTAGCCGTAGAGTATGAGATCACCGCGCTGGGCCGCACCTTGCAAAAGCCATTGCGCCAACTTCACCAGTGGACGCTAGACAAGCTCTCGGATGTCAATGCGGCACGCGAAGCCTTCGATGCGCGACAATCGGATGACGGCTTCAGCGGTGTTCAGTTGGGAAAACGCTCGGGTTAAGTCTCGTCAAGCCGGATAGCAGGTTTCCTCAGCCCTACTAAGGCGATCTGAGGTGCCTAATTGACGCCAGGTCTAAAAAATATATCTAGGCATCTAGATTTATTGGAGCGTCAAATGACAGACCGAAAACTACTGACACCGCTGAAAACCGGCACGTTCGAATTCAAGAACCGTGTCTTCATGGCTCCCATGACAAGGGCCAGATCGCCCGACCACGTAGCAAACGATCTGACCGCACTCTACTACTCCCAACGTGCTTCGGCAGGCCTGATCATTTCGGAAGGCACGCAGATCAGCGAGCAAGCGATCGGCTGGACGAATACACCCGGAATCCATACCACCGAACAGATAGAAGGATGGCGGAAGGTCACCCAGGCCGTGCATGCCGCCGGCGGCCTTATCTTTGCGCAACTCTGGCATACGGGCCGCGCGTCTCATCCGGACTTTCATGACGGAGCCTTACCGGTCGCACCTTCGGCGGTGCCCTTCAAGAGCCAAGTCTTTACACCCGAAGGGCCGAAGCCGACCGTCATCCCCCGGGCCATGACCTTAGAGGAGATCCACAGTACGATTTTAGACTACGAAGCCGCCGCGCGCGCAGCCCAGGCCGCAGGTTTCGACGGCGTTGAAGTGCATGGTGCCAATGGCTATCTCCCGGCCCAGTTCCTCGAAGACGGTCCTAACAAGAGAACTGACGCTTATGGTGGGTCTATCGAGAACCGCGCCCGCTTCCTGCTCGAAGCGACCGACGCTGCCATCCGGGTGTTTGGGCCCTCCCGCGTATCGGTGAGGCTTTCGCCTCGGATTCCTTATAACGACATGGGCGATAGTGATTTGGAAGGCACGTACATGTTTGCCGTCGAGGCTCTCGAGGCCAGGAAGGTGGGCATGCTTCACTTCATGGAACCGGCCCAGCTTCCAGATGGTCTTAAGCCGCTGGCGCCCGAAGCGAGAAAGCGATTCTCCGGCTTGTTCGTCGTAAACATCGGCTATGACCGAGAAACCGGCGAACAGGCGATCGCGACGGGCTTGGCCGACGCGGTGACTTTCGGAACGCTCTTCATCAGCAACCCGGATCTGCCCGAACGCTTCCGTCAAAACGTCGCCTTGGCGCCGTCTGATCCATCCAGCTACTATGTGGGCGACGAGCAGGGCTACACGGACTACCCGCCCCTCACCTGAGGCTTTCCGCTTAGGCTTCATTCGCCATCCCGTCGCCCCTCTTCAAAGACTAGAGAGCGACGGGGTGGTGATTTTCACTTCTACGCACCCTAATGCGATCCGCTAGAGCAGATCCGTTCCTAACGGAATCGGATCTTGGCTCTAAGTCTTTGTTTTTACGCAAATCCGGACGGATAACCGGTTTCCACTTATCCTGGATTTGCTCTAGTCAGCAACCAATAGCCGCTTAAGCCTGTACGCCGAACAGTCGCTTCGCGGGGCACGACCCGGTTCAAACCGATAGCGGCCCGCAGATTCATGTCCGCTTTTGGGCAGCGCGGTTATGTGCTGGAACGGCCCAACGGGATGAATTGACGAGTATGGCTTCCAATCGGCAGTCATCGCGAATTCCAAGCCGAAATTAGCCAGTCTGCTTCCGGCCCCATTTCTGCCCTCCCCACAAAAAAACGGCCCCCACCTCCCGGCAGGGGTCGCTCACATCTTCTCAGCCAAATCCAACCAGCGGCTTACTTGTCCACGCCGCCCCAGATCGCCTCGGCCGTCTTGACCACCAGCTCCAGCTTCTTCTTCTGGTCGTCCATGGTGATCTTGTTGCCTTCCTCCGTCGAGGAAAAGCCGCATTGCGGGGCGATGCCGAGCTGGTTGATGTCGCAGTACTTGCCGGCCTCGTCGAACTTGCGTTTCAGGTCGTCGAGGCTTTCCAGCTCCGGCGTCTTCGTCGTGATGAAGCCCGGCAGCACGCGCTTGTTGCCCTTGGGCAGCAGCTTCAGCGGCTCCAGCGAGCCCGCGCGCTCGGAATCGTATTCCATGAAATAGATGTCGATGCCGGTCTTGTTGAAGATCGCGTCGGCGGCCAGATCGTAGGCGCCTTCGGCCGCGTAGGTGGACACGAAATTGCCCCGGCACAGGTGCATGCCGATCTTCATGTCGGCCGGGCGGTCCTTGATCGCCTCGTTCATCATCCAGGCATAGCGCTCGATCAGCCAGTCGGGATCCTGGCCGAGCTTCCTCTTGTCCTCGCGGTGCTTGGGATCGCACAGATAGGCGAAGAAGATGTCGTCCATCTGCAGATAGCGGCAGCCGGCCGCGTAGAACGCCTTCACAGCCTTGGCATAGGTCTTCGCCAGATCGGCGAAGAGGACATCAAGGTCCTTGTATTCGGCCGGCGCGATGTCCTCCGGCGCGGTGCGGAAGTGGCAGCAGGACGGACCGGGGATCGAGATCTTCGGCTGCACCTTGGTGTTGGCAGCGACGAACTTGTAGTGCTCGATCATCGGATGATCGTCGGGAAAGTCGAGCTTGCCGGTGATCGTCGGGAAAATCGGGCGCAGCTTCACGCCGTGGAACTGCACGCCCTCGGCGCGCTCGTCGAGGTCGAAGCCCGACAGACCGCCCATGAAATCGTAATGCCAGAAGGAGCGGCGGAATTCGCCGTCGGTAACCGCCTTCAGCCCGATCTCTTCCTGCATCTTGATGACGTCGATGATCGCCGCGTCCTCTGCCTTTTTCAGGTCGGCGGCGGTAATCGACTTGTCTTCGTAGAAGGCTTTGCGCGCGGCCTTGACGCTGTCGGGGCGCAGAAGACTTCCGACGTGGTCAGCGCGATACGGCGCGCCGGTGACGGGTTCGGTCATCAGTTTCCTCCAGTTCGCAGTATTCGAGGCTTGTTGAAATTGCCACGATGTAAGGGTGCGGCGACCATAGGCCAGCGCGAGGAGGACTGACAAGGCGCACCACGCCGACTCTTGTCCACGCGGGCTGCGGGGAACCCTGTTTTGAAGGCGCAAGCTCGCGCGCCGCGCGGGCCGGCGGGTTCAGGATGGCCGATTTGGGAAAAGAGCGATGGAGGATATGGCCGCGCCGGTGTCAGAGAAGCGCCTGAAGATCCTTCAGACGGTCGTTGACCAGCCAGCCGTAATAGTTCTCCTCCGGCCAGCGAACCTTGCCCTGTTGGCGGGCGCGATTGTAGCGCATCGCGCGTTCCCACGGCGCTCCCACATTGTAGAGCGTCGCCGTGATGCCGGGATTGGTGGAGATATCGACCTTCGCCACGTCCTTGTAGGCCTCGATGGCATCCTGGATGACCGCCGCCATGTAGTGGAGCGATTTGTCCGGGTCCATCGCCGCCTGGTAGATCTCCAGCGCGTCGGAGGGCTCCAGCTTCTCAAAGCCGCTGACCTTGTGCACCCGGTCGGACATCTTGAGGATGGTCAGGGGCGTCAACTGGCCGAGACCGAAACTCTGGCCGGCAAAAAGCGGCTGGAAGAAGGTCTGGTTGAAGGTCTGGTTGGGGTAGCTGACGGTGTCGACCGTCCGGCCTCGGAAGCTGTTGTTCCAGACGCGCTCGTAGCACGACCATTTCACGTTGCTGTTGCGCTGCATCTTGTCGGAATGGCAGCGGGCAAACTGCTTGCGCTTGACGAATGCCTCCACCGGCTCCTTGCCGTACTGGAAGCTGATATCGAGGCCCGCATACGCGGCCGCCTTGATGTAGTAGCCCTGGGCGCTGTCGAGCGTGTCGTAATTGTAGGTATGCTCGCCGACGATCGCCCCGATCATGTGGACGGGATCGATCTTGTAGCGCGCCGCCACCTGCTTGATCGACGAAAGCAGTCTCCTGTCACGCCTGAGGACGCCGAGCACCTTCTCGAATTTCCGATCGTAGCTGGATTTGAGCGCGGCCGTGCGCCGGGCGGAGGCGAAGGGAATGTTGGGCTGCGTGGCGTTTCGGTTGCCTGTCGGCACATCGGTCAGGCCGCCGGCCTGCGAAGCCGATGGCGCGAACATGGAAGCGGCGACGAGCGCAAGGAGGAGGCTGCCCGCAACGGCTGACCGCAAGAAGCATACGCGCGCCGTTTGCAAGGCCTGACAAAGTCTCGAAAGCCGCATCTGAAAATCCCGACCTCTGCCGAAAGAAACCTGAACGCCAGTGGGAACTTGAACGCCAGTGAAAACGGATCCGGAATACCGCACCGGCGGGCCGGTCGCACCGCTTCAAACATACGCACGGGCAAGGACCCGTCGAACGGCGTCATCCGAATCGAAGAGAACTAATAGCCTAAAACGCGTCGATGTCGCAGGGGGGCGCCTGAATTTCCGGCATTTTCGCGCCGAACTGCGTCCTCGAAGGCACAGTGTGGTATCCGGCGCCTGACATTTGTCTCTATGGTTCGTCACGGGTGCGCGCGCCGCCCCTCATCCTTATCGTCGGCACCCGTACCGAGTGTGTCAGCGCTTGCGTCGCAAGGCGGCGAAGCCCTATCCTGTCGCCAATGATAATGCAGTTCCGCGTGTGATTTGAGCGGACGCCTTGGGAGGGGCGATTTCATGATTATTCTTATCGTGGATGATCATCCACTTGTCTGTTCGGCGCTTGAAGCCACGTTGACGGGCGAGATCACCGATTGCCGTGTGATCCAGGCTCATTCCGGTGCCGAAGCCATGGCCATCGTCAAGGAACGCGACGATATCGATCTCGTCCTGCTTGACCTGAAACTGCCCGATGTCGACGGGTTCCAGGGGCTGAGCCAGCTTCGCGGCGCGGCACCGCGCGTGCCGGTGCTGGTTCTGTCCGGCCTTGAGGACGCGCGACTTGCGCAACTCGTGTCCAGCCACGGTGCGCTGGGTTTCCTCAACAAGAAGGCGAGTGCGGCGGAAATTGTCGATGCGGTCAGCTCCGTTCTGGCCGGCGAAACGGTCTTCTCGTCGCCGCTCGGGGTGCGCACGCTTCGCGGTCGTGAGCGCGACGACGCCGTCGGGGCAATCCGCACCCTGACCCCGCAGCAATCGGTCGTCTTGCGGATGCTCGGCGAGGGGCTCCTGAACAAGCAGATCGCCTATGAGCTCTCGATCAGCGAGAGCACGGTGAAGGCACACGTCTCGGCTATCTTGAAGAAGCTCGACGTCTCCTCGCGCATGCAGGCCGTGCTGATGGCGCAAGGTGGCGTGTTCGATCAGGCGATCGGGCCGGTTTCCAACTCGATTTCCGGGTCGGCTTCCAGGCCGGTCGCGGAGCTCGCCGCCGACAGGTGAGCGAGATAGGCGCGCAACTGGCCGGGCTTCACGGGCTTTGAGAAATACTCGATGGACTTGTCCGCCGCGCGCCGGCGGATCTCCTGCGAGCGGTCGGCGGTGATCAGAATGCCGGGCACCTGCCGGCCGAGATGCGCTTGCAGAAGGATGATCGCGTCGATCCCGTCGACATCCCCGTCCAGATGCAGGTCGGCGATGATCGCGCGCGGCACCAGCCCTTCCTGCCGGGCCCGTCTCAGCAATGCCGGATAGCTTGGTGCCGTAACGCAGTCCATCTGCCAGGCATTCAGCAGGCGAACCATCGCATTGGCGACGTCACTGTCGTTTTCCAAAACGAAGAGGGGGCCCTGTTCCCGGTCGTTGTCGGCGGCGTCTTCCGGGCCGGCGTTACGATCCGTGACGGCTTTTGGCTCCGCTGCCGGCCGTTCGGGTGCCAGCGGCACGATCACGGCGAAGCGCGATCCGCGGCCGGGCTCTGAATCCAGTTCGATCTCGTGCGACAAGAGCCCCGCCGCCCGCTTGACGATGGCAAGTCCCAGCCCGAGCCCGCCCGGCCGCGTCTCTCCGCCAATCGAGGCGCGGCGGAATTCCTCGAAGATCATCTGGTGATGCTCTCGGGCGATACCGGGCCCGGTGTCGTGGATTTCCAGCGCCACCGTATCGCCGCGCTTGCGCACCCCCAGCACGATGGCGCCGGAAGAGGTGTATTTCAGCGCGTTCGACAGGAAATTCTGCACGATCCGGCGCAGCAGATGCGGGTCGGAGCGCACGATGGCGGAAGAGGGAACCACGGTGAGCTTCAGCTTGCCCTGCCGCGCCAGCGCGCCGAACTCGGTCTCCAGCGTGCGGAACAGGTCGCCCACGGCGATATCGGCAAGCTGCGGCTCGTAGCCACCGGCATCCATCTTCGAAATATCCAGCAGCGCGCTCAGCAGGTCCTCGGTCGAATGAAAGGCCTGCGTGACGTTGCTGAGCAGTTCGCGCGCCTCGGCGGAAACGAAGCTGGCGCTGTCGAGCGCGGAAAGATAGAGCCGCGCCGCGTTGAGCGGCTGCAACAGATCGTGGCTGGCGGCCGCCAGGAAGCGGGTCTTCGACAGGTTCGCCATTTCGGCTGCCCGCCGCGCACGCTCCAGATCCTTCGCGGTCGCCTCGTGCCGGCGTACCTCGTCGTGAAGCGCGGTGTTGAGCTGGGTGAGCGCGCTGGTGCGCTCTTCCACGCGCCGTTCCAGCTCCTCCTTGGAACGCTCCAGCAGTCGGGCAGCCTCGTTCTGGGCGGTGACGTCGGTGAGCGTGATGACGAAACCGTCATCCGGCATGGAGCGGAAATTGGCGGCCACAACCCGTCCGCCGCGATAGGAAATCTCGAGCCGGAGCGGATAGCGCTGGTCGACGCTGGTCACCCAGGTCCGCGCCTCGTCCTTGCGGGCCCGGGGAATACGAGCTCCGTGGCTCCATACGAGGCGCAGAAGCTCGCGCACCCCCAGGCCGGGGTGCATGTCGACATAAGGAAGGTTCAAGAGCATCGCCGCCTGCGAATTCCAGGTGACGAGCCTGAGTTCCGCATCGAAGACCACGACTCCTTGCGCGATCGAGGCGACAGTGGCGACCAGCAGGTCCGACTGCTTGGCCATGTCGTTGAGCCGCCGCGCCTCCTGCAGGCGCTTGAAGTGTGTGATCTCGGAGACGATGACGACGCGTCCGCCTTCCTCCGTATCGCGCTCGCTGATCTGGATCCAGCGGCCGTCGGACAGCAGTTGCTGGAACTGGCAGTGCTTGCGCCGGTGCCGCTCGACGCGCGCCGCCAGCCAGGCCTGGGGGTCGGTAACAGCCTCCACGATCGCGCCCGTCTCCGCCGCCCGGCCCACGATCTCGTTGAAATGGGTGCCCGGTACGAGGATATCGGCAAGGGCCGGGAAGAAATCACGGTAGCGGCGGTTGCACAGCACGATCCGGTCGTCGGTGTCGTAGAGAATGAAGCCCTCGCCGATGGAGTCGATTGCCTGCTGCAATTGCCGGCGTGCGACCTTTGCCTCGTTCATTGCGCGCGCCACGCGCTGGATGCGCTTTTCCACGTTGGTCTCGAGTTCCGCTACCGACTGGAAAAGCTTGAAGGCGTTGCCGGTGAAATCGTGGCTGCGGTCGACCTGCCGGATCAGCGCATCGCGGATGGTCCGGAGCTTGACGTTCTCCACCTCCAGCACGCGCATGCGCTCCTGAAGCTGGCGGCGGGAGAGGGGTGGGGGCTCGCGGGAACTCATGTTCGCGCCCCGCCGATGGCGAGCCCTGTCAGCGTCTGGCTCAGATGCAGGAAACGGTACTGCTCGCCATAGGTGTTGAAGCCGATCATGCGAAACTTGTCGAAAATGTCGATGAGGTCGCCGGTAATGCCGAGACGCTCCGCCTCGAGCCGCCGCAGGATGCAGTCGAAGCACAGCGCCGCTTCCACGCCGCCGATTCGCTGCGAAAGCCGCGCCATGTGCTCGGAGAGATTGTCGCGCATGTCCTCCGGATGGGCGAGGGTGAGCACGATGCCCTCGTCTATCGCACAGAAAAAATGCAGCGCGCCGTCTGAGGTGACCTTCTGGATCGCGCGCACGTGATATTCGCCGCCGACGCGCACGAGCAGCGGATTGGCGGCGAATATCTCCGGCGTGAGAGCGGCCACATCTGCGCCGATGAGGCGGGCGTATTCGTCGGCTGCCGGCTCCGCGTTGATCGACCAGACGATCCGGCGTTCGGGATCGGCACTGGTGACCACGACGCGGTCCTCGGTCGGGCGGAAGTGCTCCAGCTTGAACACCTCCACGGGCCGCGACGAGGCGCCCAGCACCACCAGTGCGGAATCCTCCAGCACCCGTCCGTTCAGGAAGATCTGGGTGGTGTCGAAATTGAGATTGTCGCCGGCCGATGCGCCGAAGATCGGAACTTCGTCGAGGGCGGCATAGGTGGAGGCGGCGATCTCTTCCTCGCGCCGCGACAGCCCGTCGACGAGCAGCATGGCGAAGAAGTTCTGCTGGTCCGGATCGAGCTTGCGCAGCAACTGGAAATAGGCCGCCTCGATCGCCTCGCCGGCAGCGGCCATGGAAAAGGCGCCGAGCTTCTGCAACAGGCAGATCTCGAAGGAGAATGCCGATCGGTCAAAGGCAACGGCGACCGCGCCGTCGCCTTCGTAATAGGACGAGGTGAGGCTGCCGGCTGTGGTGCAGCCTACGAGCTCGGCTTGAGGGTAGGCGGCGGCAAGCGGGGCGACAACGTCCTCGTAAGGCAGGTTGGAGGAGACGAAGAGCGCGATCAGTGCGGGATTGCACGCGCCCAGCCCCTGCTTCAGTTCCTCCAGCATGCGGGCCGGGTTGCGCGATTTCGACCAGGCCCGGCAGACGACGGGCGCTCGTGTCTCGCGCGTGATGTCGGCCTCGGCAATGGACATGGCCACGTTCGCTCCCCGGGGCGCCGCTCAAGGCTCACGCCTTTTCCGGCTCGTTGTCGGCATCGATCGACGATCGCGATCGTGACGCAAAGTCTAGCGCGCGAAAAAGGACTTGGCTGCAATACTGTAGTGCTACGGGGAGGCTGAGACGGCGCCCGCACCGCCGGACGTGTCCGGTCCCCCCGGCGCGCCCTACTCCTGCGCGCGCTCCGTGCCTTCGCGGTCGCGCTCGTAGCGCATTGCGAGGGGAAAGGGCGGCAACCAGCTCTCGCGCCGGATGGTCCACAGTTCATAGGTCGGCTGGAACAGGTCCGGGCTGTCGAGTGCGCCCAGATGGACCTCGATCTCGTCGCCCGATCGCGAGAAGACGGACGAGCCGCAACGCGGGCAGAAGAACCTGCCGGCAAAGTCGCGGGTCTCGCCCTCGACCGTGACCGCGGCCTTAGGGAACACGGCAGAGGCGTGAAAGAGGGCGCCGTGGTGCTTTCGGCAGTCGAGGCAATGGCACAGGCCGACCCTGAACGGGCGCCCCGTCGCCGTGATCCGGACATCCCCGCAAAAGCACCCGCCCGTGAGGCGGTCCATGGCTCGTCTCCTGTCTATCGATGGGCGATGTTCGCCGGCGACACGTTCGTGGCCAAATCGGACGTTTCCGCCATGCCGGGATAGGATGTCGCGAAAGGCGTCATGTCAAATCCATGCCGGTTTTTCGGAGGTCTGCCCGGATGTGGTATCGGGTTGGGGATTCCCTCCATCGCCGCTTGTCATCCTCGCGCAGGCGGGGATCCAGCATTTCAGGGGCGTCGGAGGCTCGTGCGCTGCGGCCGGATCCTGTGGTTACTGGATTCCCGCCTTCGCGGGAATGACAAGTGGAGGAAGGGGCGAACCGGGGAGCGGGCGGCGAAGCTCGGGATCACGGGAGAGATCAAAGCGCACAACCTGACGCCATTTCCGGCCAGACACGTCAGAAGAAACACCGCACCTCGGCCTCGACCTGCGCGCGGCGCAGGCGGTCGACCATCACCTTCGTTGCCGGCGTTTCGCGGAAGAGCGCCATCTTCTCGCCGCCGCCGCTCACCTGCCGCATGCGCAGCACCGTTTCGGCCTGCGTGTAGTCGTCATAGGAGAGAAGCGAGGCGACGACGTCGATGGAACAGGCGCACTGGCGCAGCGCGTTCGGCGTCTCGCCGTTGGCGGCCATGCAGCCCATCACGTAATCGGCGACGGCCACGGTCGGATAGTCGTTCGCCGCAGCCGGCCCCACCGCGCCCATGACAAGGATTGATGCCGCAAGGACCGATGCCGCAAGGGTGGTCGCCGCAAGGGCGCCGCGTCCGGATCCGTTCTCTCGCGCCTGCCTCATGGCCTGACCTCCCTGAAACGATAGCTTTCGTGCAGCATCGGGCCTTCGCCGGGGGCGCCGGGTGCTGCCGCCGTCTCGGTTTCCAGAGCCACCAGCCCGCCCGGCACGGCGTCGCTCACCGTGATCGTGTAGGTCTTGGCGGCAAACCCCTGCATCTGGTCCTTGTGGCTGTCGTCGGCAAACGGCGTGAAGCTGACCCGCCGCGCCGCCACCGGCTTTCCGCCGATCTCCAGCGACACCGCCTCCTCGGCGTAGTTGCCCGGTACGGACATGGCGTGGCGGATGACATTGCGGAAATAATGGCCCGATCCGCCGGTGCCCCGGCTCATCTGGTTGACGTCGCGCTGGAAAAAGACCAGCAGCAGCGGATTGAACGTGCTGGCGACGATCGGCCCGACCTGCTTGGCCGCACCCTTGGCAAAGAGCGTCGCCTCCACGTCGTAGGCGTGCTTGGCGTCGGCCTGCGCATGGGTGAAATCGAGCACGATCTCGTCGGTGAACGGTTCCTCCATCATGCGGCCTTCCAGGCGGTAGTCGTAGACGATCGTCGCGCGCGCGCCGAGCGAGGCCAGGTGGTTGAAGCCGTAGATTTCGGCCGAGGCCGTGCCCGGCGTCAGGCCGTCGAGCCCTGCCGCAATCGCCGCCGGCGGGGGGAGGGAGACCGCGGCAAGCGCGGCCAGGATGAGGGCCAGGAAATGAGGGCGCAGCCGCATGGTCAATCGTCCAGGTGCGCGCCGATGATCCGGCCGAGTGCGAAGGCGCGCTGCTCCAGTAACACCGGCTGCTCGCACAGGTATTTCTGCGATTTCTCGCGATCCTCGTAGATGCGCAGATCCCAGGCGAGCGTTTCGGCCAAGTCTGCGCGCTTTTCGCCCGAAAGCGTATCCGACTTGAGTGCCACGCGGGCCTCGCGTACGCGGGCGGCAAGGGCGGCCTGTTTGCGGGCGAAGCGCTTGATGCCGGCAATCAGCGAGGCGCGGTCGGAATTGATGACCTGCAATGCCCGGCCGAACAGCGCGGTCAGCCGCACCTTGTGCCCGGCATCGAGGCTGCGCGCGAAGGCATCCACGCGCTCCTCGGCCACCTCCATCGAGGTGCGCCGGGCCGCGATCTCGGCACCAAGCCGCGCGACTTCGCCGTCGTCCGCCCACATCGAACGCTCAGGAAGGGGCCCCGTCCACACCTGAGCGGGCGAGATCTGCGGCACGAGCCGCTGCACGCAGGGCCAGTCGGCATCGTCTCCGGCCAGCGCGGGGCCGGCCGGAGCGATACACGCGATCAACAGAAAACCTACCAGGGGATGGCGCATCGGTTCACTTGACGTTGATCGTGACCACGGTGCCCTTCTCCAGAAGGCCGCGGGCATACATCTGATAGGTGCCGGGGCGGATCGGCACGAAGAAGATCTCCGCCTCGCTCTCCTCCTCGAATTCCAGCTCGTAGATCGAGTTCGCCTTGATCTCCATGTCCCCGGCCTCGACCTTGCGAAGCCAGATGAAATCGAAGAATTCCGGCGCCACCAGCGCATATTCCTGATAGCCCGACGCCTTGATCTTCAGCGAATAGGACTGGCCGGTGCGCAGGTTGTATTCCTTCGGCGAGACGTTGAAGCCGATCATGTCGGTGCCGAGAATGAGGTCTTCCAGTTCTTCCGGCTGGGTGGCGAGATAGCCGTCAGCGGCGGCAGGCGAGATGCCGGCAAGTCCGGCGGCAGCCAGTCCGAAAAGTGCCGATCTCAGTCGGTTCGTCGCGGTTCGTGTCATCGTGTGTTCCCTCCCTCGAATTCAGTTCGATTTCTTGCTCAAGGCTTTCGTTGTCCGGCGCCTCTCTCCCGGTCTCTCCATCGTCATCCCCCGGCTTCGCCCGGGGGATCCACCCCTCTCCGCAGATGCTGCGGCCCGCTGGATCGCCCGGACTGCGCCGGACAATGACGAAGGAGGGGGGCGGCGTAAAACGGGATGCTCCCATCCCGTCCGGCACCGCGGTCGTTCTCACGGCTTGATCGCGACCCCCCACGGGAAGCTTCCCACCGGAATGGAGACGACCGTTTTCAGTTTCGCGACGTCGATGACGGAGACGTCGTTGGAAACGCCATTGGTGGCGTAGAGCTCGCTCTCGTCCGGGGTGAAGGCGAGCTGCCAGACGCGCTGGCCGACGAGCAGGTATTTCTCAACCTCGAACGTCTGCGCATTGACGACCGCGACCCGGTTGGCCGGGCCCAGCGCCACGAAGGCCTTCGAGCGGTCCTTCGTGATGCGGATGCCGACGGGCTGGATCGCTTCGGGCTGCAGACCCGGGACGGAAAACGAGATCTTCTTCTTGATCTCCTTCGTCGCCACATCGATGACCGAGACCGTGCCGCCGATTTCCGCGCTCACCCAGACTTCAGATCCGTCGTCGGTGAACTGGGCAAAGCGGGGGCGCTGGTCGACCAGCACGTTGGCGACGATCTCGAAGCTGTCGGCATCGATGAAATGCGCCATGTTGGTGGTCTCGGAGGTGTTGACGATGGTCTTGCCGTCCGGGCTCACCGCCATGCCTTCCGGCTCCACCCCCACCTGCACCTCCGCCACCGCATCGCCGGTGGCAAGATCGATGACGGTGACCAGGTTGTCGTCCTCGTTGGCCGCATAGAGCCGGCTGCCATCGGGCGCGATGGTCATGAGCTCCGGGTCCGGACCGGACGGCAGCGTGCCGGTCACCTCCAGGCTTTCGGTATCGAGCACCTCGATATGGTCCTCGTCGGAGGCGCAGATGTAGAGCGTCTTGCCGTCGGGCGAGAGTGCGATGCCGCGCGGCCGCTCGCCGACCGGAATGGTCGCCGTCACTTGCCGCGTCTTGGCGTCGATCACGGTGATCGAGTTGCCCTTCTCGTTGGACACGAACACCGTCTGCGCGCCGGCCGGCGAGGCGATGGCGAGCAGGGCGGCGATGGAGGCGGCGGCCGGAAGGGCGCGCTTGAACCGTGATGCGTGGGACATGGAAAGGTCGGGCATGCGTTCCCCCTCTATTGCAGGTCGCACGACGTCTCCGGCTTGTCGTAGCCGAGGCTGTCGAGCCTGTTTCTCTGGTGCAGGAAGCCCGGCTGCGGCGAAACGGAAACCAGGATCCGCTTGTTGGTGAGCAGCACCGGCTGGCGCATCTGCTGGTTCCAGGGGCGGAACGACAGCCCGACGCCCTTGAACCCGCCAAGCGCGAAATCATCGCTGCGCAGATAGGCCCGGATCTTCGCCGGATCGGCCGAATTCGTGCGCGTCACCGCCTCGCCGATGGCGCGCACGCCGAGCCAGGCGCCGTAGTCGCGCTCCTCCATCCAGCGGCCTGCCTGTTTCTCGAAGCGGTGCTGGATCTGGGTGGAGCCCCATTGCTCCTGCACCCGGTGCCACGCCATCGGCACCAGTCCCTGCGTGCCGGCCACCGGGCGCGGCGCATAGGTGTTGAAGGGCAGGTATTCGCCGAAGGTGTCGTTCTCGTCGGCCACCACCAGCACGTCGTAATCATCGCCGGCGCCCTGGGTGGCCACCGGCATCTGCGTCTGCACCTGGATGTGGCCGGAATCCGTGCGCCGCGCGATCGGGGAATAGGAATAGGTCTCGTCGGCGACGATCTCCGCCCCGAACTTGCGCGCCGCCTTGCGCATCGCCTCCGCATAGGCCGGATCGCCTGGCCCCGAGCCCGACAGCAGGAAGATGTCCGGCCAGCGTTTCCACACGAGAAACTGCATCAGCCCGTCCGCCCGCATGGCGAGCGAAAGTGCCGTGTGGAAGACCTGTGGAAAGCAGGTTTCGGTCCTCAGATCCGTCTCGCCGGCACGTCCGTTGAAGATGAGCGTGTCGGACGCACCATCTGCCTGCGCAATGGCGAGGAGGTCGTCATGCGCAAGATCGGCGATGAAGAAGCGGTGCCCGGCGGCGATTTCCTTCTCGAATGCGGCCGTCACGTCGCCGTCTTCCGGCACGACCACCTCGATCAGCGAATAGGAGTGGCCTAGAAATCGCCCCGTCGTCTGGTTGTCCTTCAGCGCCAGCCGCGCACCCCAGACGCCTGGCTCCTTCACGTCCGGATCGACAAAGGAAAGCGAAAGCCGCGCGTCCTCGGCCCGGGTAATGTAGACGATCGGTATGTCGAGTTTCGGGGCGGTCTGCGCCGACGCCGCGCCCGGCGAGAGGGCGGCAACGGCGACCGTCACAGCGGCGCACGCGGCCTTTGCCATGGCCCGGATGGTGAATGACACGCCAAGTCCTCCCGTGCCCGCCGCCGGTCTCGGTTGGCCCGTCGCTTCTCCTCGATCTTGCGCCCGTCTGGCGGGTTGATCCGAAGATGTGGCGAGGGTGCGGACCGGTCTTCCGCTGGGTCATTTAACGGTAATATTACAGATGCGATTTACCCCGGACATTGGCCTTAAGTGCCATGAACGCTGCCGCCCGGCCCGTCATGGCGATGCCTTGGCCTCATGCGCGGCGCGTGCGCAAAAAGGCGGGCAGCGAGTTGGGGATCGTTGTGAACGGAAGGCGACCCCGCCACCGAAAATGCGTACTTTCGGACCATAGAAGCGGACAGGCGCGATCCCTTACAAACGGGGGAACAGGCTGGCATCCGTGCCGGCGCGCCTTGACTTGAAAACGAGCAACTTGAAAACGAGTTCTTGGAAGGACGACTGCGATGGAAGTACGTGCAGCCGTGGCCGTGGCGGCCGGCAAGCCGCTGGAGGTGACGACGGTCAATCTCGAGGGGCCGAAAGTCGGCGAGGTGCTGGTCGAGATCAAGGCGACGGGCATCTGCCACACCGACGAGTTCACCCTGTCGGGCGCGGACCCGGAAGGCCTGTTCCCGGCCATTCTCGGCCACGAGGGCGCGGGCGTCGTCGTCGAGGTCGGCCCCGGCGTCACCTCGCTGAAGCCGGGCGATCACGTCATCCCGCTTTATACGCCGGAATGCCGCGAGTGCTATTCCTGCACCAGCCACAAGACCAACCTGTGCACCTCGATCCGCGCGACGCAGGGCCAGGGCCTGATGCCGGACGGCACCTCGCGTTTCTCCACGCTCGACGGTGATCCGATCCTGCACTACATGGGCACCTCGACGTTTGCCAACTACACGGTTCTGCCGGAGATCGCGCTCGCCAAGATCCGCGAAGACGCGCCCTTCGACAAGGTCTGCTACATCGGCTGCGGCGTCACCACCGGCATCGGCGCGGTGATCAACACGGCGAAGGTGGAAGTGGGCGCGACGGCCGTGGTGTTCGGCCTCGGCGGCATCGGCCTCAACGTGCTTCAGGGCCTCCGGATGGCCGGTGCCAGCATGATCGTCGGCGTCGATCTCAACCCGGCCAAGAAGGAAATGGCCGAGCGCTTCGGCATGACGCACTTCGTCAATCCGTCCGAGGTCGAGGGCGATCTGGTTCCCTATCTGGTCAACCTCACCAAGCGGCGCGGCGACACGATCGGCGGCGCGGACTACACCTTTGACTGCACGGGCAATGTCAACGTGATGCGCAACGCGCTGGAATGCGCGCACCGCGGCTGGGGCCAGTCCATCGTCATCGGCGTGGCGCCGGCGGGGGCGGAGATCTCCACCCGTCCGTTCCAGCTCGTCACCGGTCGCGTCTGGAAGGGCACGGCCTTCGGCGGCGCGCGCGGACGTACCGATGTTCCCAAGATCGTCGACTGGTACATGGACGGGCAGATCGAGATCGACCCGATGATCACCCATACCATGCCGCTGGAAGACATCAACAAGGGCTTCGACCTGATGCACGCCGGCGAGTCGATCCGTTCGGTTGTGCTCTACTAGGGCGCCCGGAAGGTCGCGGTGATTGCCGGGAGGCCCGACGGGCCTTCCGGCGCCACCGCTTGGCCGGGTGTCATCGTCGCCCGTGCTCTCTTTCCGAAATCGGGCGACCGTCGCCGGGCCCCCGGCACCGGGTCGCCAGTCAGAACGTCAATCCGGAGTACCTGAATGCCTGTCTTCGAAGAACTGTCGAAATCGACCTCTTTCGGCGGTCGCCAGCTGACGCTCTCCCACGACAGCACGTCCACCGGCACGCGGATGAAGCTCTCGGTCTACGTGCCGCCGGCCGCCGAGCGGGCGCCGGTTCCTTGCGTGTTCTGGCTGTCGGGCCTGACCTGCACGGAGGAGAACTTCACCGTGAAGGCGGGCGCCCAGCGCATGGCGTCGGAACTGGGGCTCATCGTCGTGGCCCCCGACACCAGCCCGCGCGGCGAGGGTGTCGCCAATGATGACGCCTACGACCTCGGACAGGGCGCCGGCTTCTACGTGGACGCCACCGCCGCGCCGTGGACGCCCCACTTCAAGATGTATTCCTACGTGACCGAGGAGTTGCCCGCCCTCATCCGCGAGGCCTTCCCGGTGCGCCCCGGCGCGCTCGGCGTCATGGGGCATTCCATGGGTGGGCACGGCGCGCTGACGGTCGCGATGCGCAATCCGGAGCTTTTCAAGTCCGTCTCCGCCTTCTCGCCCATCGTCGCGCCGTCGCAGGTGCCCTGGGGCCAGAAGGCGTTCACCGCCTATCTCGGTGAGGATCAGGCCGCGTGGAAGGCGCATGACGCCTGCGAGCTTGTGCGCGAACGGGGCTTTCCGACGCAGATCCTGGTCGATCAGGGCGATGCGGACGGCTTCCTGGAGGAACAGCTCCAGACCTGGCGTCTGGTCGATGCCTGCAAGGAAGCCGGCCAGTCCGCCAAGATCCGCATGCAGCCGGGCTACGATCACTCGTATTTCTTCATCGCGACCTTCATCGACGATCACCTGAGGCATCACGCAAGGATCCTCGGCTAGGCCAGGCCGCGTCCAGGCTCAGGCGGAACCGTTCGCGGCGGGCCATGACGGCGTCGCGAACGGCTTCGACGATCCCGGGCGGGAAGTCGTGGGGAAGTGCCTCGGAAGCCCGGCCGAGGGCGGCCGTCGCCTGGTCGGCCACGTCCTCGATCAGCGCCGCCGCGCGTCTTTCGGAAAGCCCTGCCTGTTTCGCACTTTGAACGAAATGCCGGCCGTGGATGCCGTCGAACCGGTAATGGTTGCTTTTGCCCACGGACATCGCCATGCGCATGTGTCTGCGGTCGATCTGACGGGCATTCAGCGCCGGTTGCGCGGTGAGAATGTCGTAGAGTGGCGTCATGCGAAAGCCGCCGCCCGGGTGCAGGAAGATGCTGAAGTTCTTCGCGTGCCCGTCGCTCGCCCCGATCAGCCAGAAGACCGCCTGCGCCTTCAGGAACCGCTCCTGATCCTCAAGGGGGGTATCGCTGCCCCCAAGCAGCCGTAACACCTCCTTCATGCCCGGGCCCCCGCGATCCTGATATTTGAGGGTCGGCGGCACCGAAAGGGCCTGACAGCAATCTTCCTGCGGCAGCCGCAAGAGACGTTTGTCCCGGGTCCAAAAGCGATCAAAACGCTCAATAACGAGAGCCTTGGTCGTCCCGAATGTCTCTATCTCGGCCGAGTTGACCGGCAGGCCGAACGCCTCCGCCAGCTTCAGGCAGTAGTATTCGTTCTCCACGCTGTCGGAGAGATCGATCCCACCGGGCAGGGCCCCGATCCCGGTCTTGAGGATATGGGTCGTCGGCGTGGTGCCGTGCGGCCTGATCCATTGTCCCTCGTGCTGGAGCAGGGCGGTTTTCTCCTGCGCACCCGCGACCGAAATCCGGAATGCGTCATCGCGGGCAATCCCCAGCGGCGCCTGGCCCAGGCCGTTCAGGATCCTTTCGATGGCAGCGGCATCGACGGGTTCCCCCTCAAGCTTGCCCGTGCTGGCCGGGGCCTCATCGTCGCCCGCGATGAACTGCAGGGCGCCGACGCAATCATGGCCGATCCTCGCCAGAAGGCTGTAGGCATCGGTGCCGGGCGCACCGACCTTCTCGGCAACGAGACGGCGCAGCCGGTCGGAATCCGGCAACAGGTTCTCAAAGACTGCGCTGACGGGCGCGCCCCGGTAGGGCGTCTCGCGAAGGGCCAGGGACAGCGAGACCGGCAGGGCGTTTTCCCAGCCGAGCCAGTCGTCATGATAGGAAAAGGCGACGGCGCCGCTTGCCTCCCGGCCGAACGTGCCGACGCGGCGGTTGTTCAGGTAGACGCGCAAGGGTGCATGGGCCGGACGGCGGCCCATCAGAACAGGGCCTCGATATCACGGTGTTCGCTTCTGGAGCGCGCGTCGATCTTGAACTCCAGATCCAGCGCGGCGAGGATCGAGAGGAGGGAAGTGAGCTTCGCATCCTTTCCACCGTTCTCGATGAGGGAAATCGTCTCCTGACGAAGCCCCGCGCGCTCGGCAAGCTGCGCCTGGGTCCAGCCGCGCTTCTTGCGGGCGCGTTGGATGATCGTGCCAATCTGGTTCGGTGTTCTGGCAAGTTCGCTCATGAACGGAATATGTTCTATACCGCATAAAACGTCAATATGTGATATAGAGCATAAAATCGATATATGTTCTTTAGCGAATAAAATTATAATATGCGATTTAGCGCATAAAGCTCCCCTTGCGGAGGACCTTGAGCGAAAGCTCAGCGCGCGGAGGAGGCCCGCCCCGCCGCCGGCCCTCCGCGTGCGGGCGTATACCCCGCCACCGCGGCCGCGCCGAAGACCGCGAGCGTTCCGGCCACCACCGCCAGCGCCTCTGCGTTAACCTGTCCGTACATCGCGAACCGGATCGCCTCCACGATGTAGGTGAACGGGTTCCACTGGCAGGCATGGAAGAGCCAGAGGCTGGACTCCTTCACCCGCCACAGCGGGTAGAGCGCGGAGGAGATGAAGAACATCGGGAAGATCACGAAATTCATGATCCCGGCGAAGTTCTCAAGCTGGCGTATCCATGACGACAGGAACATGCCGATGGCCGACAGCGTCAGGCCCGTGAGCACCAGCACCGGCAGCATCGGCAACAGGCCTTCGAGCGGCACGTCGGTGCCGAGTGCCAGCGCAATCGCCACGAAGGCGTAGATCTGGACGATGGAAACGAAGGTTGCCGCCAGCATGCGCGAAAAGAGCACGAACCAGCGCGGCAACGGCGTCGACAAGAGCACCCGCATGGAGCCCATTTCCCGGTCGTAGACCATCGAGAGCGAGGACTGCATGCCGTTGAAGATCTGGATCATGCCGATCAGCCCCGGCACCACGTAAACATCGTAGCTGATGTAGGTCTGGTAGGGCGGGATGATCGACAGGCCCAGCGTGGCGCGGAAGCCGGCGGCGAAGACGACGAGCCAGATGAGCGGGCGCACGAGCGCGGCGAAGAAGCGCTCCTTCTGCTGCACGAAGCGCAGGAACTCGCGGGTGACGATGGCCGTGAAGGCGCGCGCGGCATGGGTGGGGCTCACAGGTGTTCCTCGGCGCGCGCGGAGGTAAGCCGGGTAAAGGCCTCGTTGAGGTCATTGGCCCTGGTATCGTGCACCACCCGCTCGACCTCGCCGCGCGCCACGACCTTTCCCTTTTCCAGCACGATCAGATCATCATGGGCGCGCACCTCGTCCACCAGATGCGTCGCCCACAACACGGCGATGCCGTCCTCGTGCGCGAGACGATGCACCTCGTCCACCAGCCAGCGCCGCGTGGCGATGTCGAGGCCGGTGGAGGGTTCATCCAGCAGCAGCAGGCCGGGGCGGTCGAGGAGAGCCCTCGCCACCTCGACCCGCCGCCGCTGGCCCCCGGAGAGGGAGCGTACCTTGTGCCGGCGCTGCTCCGTCAGCCCGACCTGTTCGAGCAGTGCGGCGATACGCTTTCGCGCCTCGCGCTCCGAAAGACCCCTGAGCGCGGCGAAATATCTGAGATTGCGCTCCACCGTCAGATCGAGATCGAGCGTCTGCGCCTGAAACACGATGCCGAGGTCGGAAAGCGCGCGCGAGCGCTCGCGTCTCAGATCATGCCCGGCAATGCGGATGCGGCCCGTACGGCTGTCGAAGAGCCCCGTGACGAGCGAGAACAGCGTCGTCTTGCCGGCTCCGTTCGGGCCGAGCAGCGCCGTCACGCGGGCCGGCGCCAACGAAAAACTTACATGATCAAGCGCCCGCTTGCGCCCGTAGGCGTAGCTCAGCCCGTCAACGGCGAGCGGAGCGCGCATCGCGATATCGTCCATCCGCGTCCTCCCCGGCCTCTCCCGCAGCCAGCGCGTTTGCCGTCAGTGTGGCGCAGAATGAAGGGCGTGGCTATGGGGCAGATGGCGGAGAGCAATCCGCCGGCGGCGGGCTGCGCCATGGAGCCTGTGGGGCTTCCTCCTCACTGTTTCAGCGCCGTCTCGACCTCTTCGCCGAGCAAACCCCGGTCGAGGATATAGTCCACACCCCGCTTCCACGCCTCGTCGGTGTTGCCTCGGATCGAGACCGACGCGTTGCCGAGCATTTTGCCCGTCCTTGCGTCGCAGGCGATGATCGAGATCGACTGGATGAGCGTGGAGACCTTGTGCACGAAGCCGGTGATGCTGACATCGGCGCCGGCGGTGCCGGCAAGCCGGGCGGCGCAGTCCAGGCAGTTCCACGGGGCGGGAAGGGTTGCCACATCGTCCTTGAGTGCGGAAAGGTCGACGAGATCCGCTCCGCGCGCGGCAATACGGTCCTCCGCCTCCCGCGTGATCCTCAAGAGGCGTTCCGTTTCGGCCGGATTGACGCCGCCAACCTCTCCCTCGATGGAGGTGTCCCTGAACGCGAAGGGAAAGACCGCGACACGTGTATCGCGCGCCGCCGCCGCCCCGGACCAGATGCCCGCCATGATGCCCGTCGCGACAGCAAATCCGATCGCAGCGACCCGCCTCATGAGCCCGGCTCCAGCTTCACGTTCCAGCTTTGCGAGAAGCTTCGCTCTTCGGTGTCGGTGACATGAGCCGTCAGCTTCTCGCCCTCCTTGGGTTTCACGAAGAAACGCACACTCGGGTTTTCGCTCATGGAGATATCTCCATCGAAAGTGAGGATCGGCTTGCCGTTCATGGAAAGCTCGATCGTGCGCACGTAATCGGCCGGGATCCACAATTGGGTCACCTGGTCGGTCTGCATGCCGGAATAGTTCGGATGGCTCACCATGAACTGGGCTTGTGCCGGCTCACCCGCGTGCCAGTCGCCGATCTGGCGCATGCGCATCTGGCCGAGCCGAGCCATCGCGGTCGCGTGGTCCTTGCCGGCGGGGGCCGAACAGCCACCGGCGGCCTTCACGTAGTTCGCCACCATGAAGAGCCGGCCGTCGCTGGTTTCCGCCACGGCGCGAATATTGGTGTAGGCATTGACGCGCACGCGGGTGGAAAGGCTGGCGATGCCGTTTTCGGGAAAGAAGCCGAAGGTCCCCACGACCGGGGCCGGGTTCTCGTCGATGATGAGCGTGAGCTTCGCGATGTAGCGCTCCGTCGTCTGGGGAATAAGCGCGGTAACGGATATGGGCACAACGGCCGCATCATGGGCGCGATAGGGGGTTTCGAGCGCGATTACCCCGGCGCCGTCGGCGATTTCACGGTCGCCGAAGACGGCCGCGCGGATGTCCGTCCACGCGTCCTCCGCTGCGTGTGCCGCGTGGGGGAACACCGCCCCCAGCAAGGCGACGGCGAGCATGAAAGTCATCGCGAGCCCGAGGCGGGCAGTCGAGGCACGGCGCATCATTCCCACTCCAGTTCGGTATAGGCGGCAACGACATTGCGGCCATGGACGGCATCGAAGAGCAGCCAGTCCCCGCGGCCGAGATCTGCAAGCCGCCTTACGGTTTCGTTGATCCCCAGTCCCTCGTCGATTGCTGTCCTCACGCCCTCGCGCAAGGCGGCGAGATAGGTCCGTTCGCGCTGGAGTGTCGTGGCGGTCGTGTCCACCGGGCCATGGCCCGGCACCACGCGGGCGACGTTTCGCCCCGCCAGATCCTCCAGCACCGAAAGCCAGCCGGTCACGCTGCCGTCGATGACGGGAATGCGGCCGGCAAACAGCAGGTCCGCCGTCCACAATGTCCCTGTCCGCGCATCCTCGACGCTCAGGTCGTTGTCGGTGTGGGCGGTGGGCCAGGCCCGCAACGTCAGGCGCCGGTTGCCGAGGTCTATGATCGTCACCGTGTCGACGAGCGTCGTCGGCGGAATGAAGCGCGTATCGGCGAAGTCGGGCGAAAGCGCGCGGATCCGCTCCAGATAGAAGCCACCGCGCTCGCCAAGCGCCTGCGGCAGGCGGTGGTGGCCGACATTGGCGACGCGGCCGGCCCCGATTTCGTCGGCAAACGCGCCGTGCCCGAAGCAGTGATCGAGATGCACGTGGGTGGCGATGACATGGCTGACAGGCCGGTCTGTGATGCGGGCGATCTCCGCTTTCAGCGCTGCTCCCTGCTGCGTCGTCGTGCCGGTATCGATCACCGCGACGCTCTCCTCGCCGACAATGAAGCCGATATTGGCGATCGCCGCGCCGTTTTCCGCGCTCATTTCCTCCTGCAGGCCATAGCGCACGAAAATGCCGTCGGCGATCTCGGCGAAGGGAAGTGCCGCGGCGGCGAGCGTGGCTGTGGAAATCGGCAAAGCAAAGCCGCCCGCTGTCGCCGCGAGGCCGACAAGCACCTGTCGCCGCGTGCGGAAAAGTCCGCGCGGCGATCGTTCGATCAGATCGTCTCTCCCGGTGCGGTGCAGGCCCATCTCGCGATCCGCCATTGCGGTTTGTGGTCGGCCCAGCGCACGACGTCGCTCTGCGCGTGCCGGGCGCACTGGCCGATATCGTCGTAAAGTTTCAGCCGCAGCTCGAACGTGGAACACTGGGCCGGTGCAGCCGCCAGACAGGCGGTGATCAGCACTTCGAACATGGTCAGATGCCTCCAACCGCGTTGTGCCCCGCGCCTTTTATTCAGCCGGCCGCCAGGGGCGCATTTCTTCCAGCAACTGATCGGCCTCGCTCCATCTGGCGACACCGCCCGGATACCAGGCCACCTTGTCAAACCCGTAGGTGAGCGCCCGCTTGGCGGCATTCCACGACATCCAGCATTGCGGTTCGCAGAAGAAGACGAGCGTGCGCTTGCCATTGTCGCTCAGCCGTTCCAGCTCCGCCCGGAAGGCAGACTCCTCGTGGTCCGACAGCGCGCCGAACCCCATGTTGGCGAGCCAGTGCGCGCCCTTGATGGTCGCCCGCTTCGGTTCGCGCCAGATCTGGTCGGGTGAGCGGCCTTGCGGCTTGCGGGCGGCGGGAAAGACGTCGATCAGCACCGGATCGCCGCTTTTGCGCAGGGCTATCAAGCCCTCGACATCGACCGTGCGCGCGCCGGCAAGGCCTGCCGGCACCGGGGCGCGGTAATCGTCCATCCGGTATCCCTCAGGCTCCGCAATGGTGTTCGCCGTCTTTGCTGTTGGGACCGGCGCGCCTTTCACCGGCTTTGCCTTCGGCCCGGCCTCCGCCGTATCTTGCGCCTTGATCAACTGTCCCCGCCGGTCGAGCAACGGCACGTTGTAAGCGGCGAGGATCGCGTCGATATCGTCCTTGCGCTTGCGCAGGATACGGTTCAGCCGGTGCTTCCAGTCCGGTTCGTTGTAGCGGATGCCCATCGACATCAGGAACGAGAGGCGGGTGCCGGCTTCCGACTCGATCGGCACCATGACGAGGTCCGGGGCCACCTCGCGGATCCAGTATCCGGCGAGCGGCCCCCAGGCGAGTGCCACGTCGATCGTGCCGTTCTCGACATCGGCCACCATGGCGCGCGCGGGCTTTTCAAGCCGCGTGTCCACGATCAGCGGATAGGACTTCATGTGGCCGAGAAGGCCGTGCCGGGCGAGAAGCGAGGCGGCGGGCGTGCGCGGCTGGGCGCCGATCTTCAACCCCGCCAGAGCCGGATCCCCGAGCGAGCCGGTCAGCGCCGCATCCTTGCGGTGTACCATCACATATGTGGAGTTGTAGTAGGGATTGGTGTTCTGCATCAGCTCGTTGGTCGCCGCCACCCCGATGATGAGGTCGCAGCGCTTCTCGCCGAGCGTGCGGCGCACGAAGCCGATTGTCTGCGGAAACCAGGTGTAGCGGACCGGCAGGCCGAGTTCCTCAGCCACGATCTCGGCGATCCTGTTCTCGAAGCCTTCTCCCTTGTCGTTGGAGTAGGGGAGGTTGCCGGGATCCGCGCAGACGCGGAGTTCTGTCCGGTCGACCACGTCGGGGTTCGCGGTGTTCTCCTGGGCCCGTGCGGGGCCGCCAGCCGCCGCCATAACCGCTCCGGCGCAGAGTGCGGCGGCGATTGTCAGGCGACGACTGGTAGGGCCCCCCATCATTGGCTGGCCTTCCATTCCTGGAAGACCGGATCTTCGTCCGGCGGCAGGCGCTTCGGTCGCCCGCGGCCAAGGTCGCCGTTCGCCCGTGCCTTCAGATAGGCGTAGATGTGATCGATGTAGAACATCACGTCCGGCACTTCCGCGAAGGAGGGCATGACGGAATCCTGGGCGGCGTTGACCACCTGACGGCCATTGACGACGACTTCCAGGAAATCCTCGTAGGACATCGTTTTCAGCGAGTCCTTCAGCGCCGGGGCATAGGACGAGCCGAGCCCGTCCGGGCCGTGGCAGACGTGGCAGGTGGAGTGGTAGCGGCGAAACCCATTGTAGACGCCGTAGTCCACCTTGCCATCCTTGATGATGTAGGGATGTTCTTCCCACGACTTTTCGTCATTGGCGGCCGTGGCCATGTTTCCCGTCATCACCAGAGCGGCAAGCGCGATTGCCGTGCCTCCCGCTGCCGCAGCGAGTACGCGCCGGAATGTCTCCTGGCATGGCTTCGTCTCAAGATGCGGACGCGCTGAAAAACCAAAACGCATAAAACCCTTCTCCCCGGATCGGCCGGTCCGGCTGTTTTCGCCGTTGTGACCTGGCCTCATTCGCTTCCGGCTGGGGCGCGGGTGCTAGGACCCGGCCGGCCGTCTCCTCCTCAACGGTTGTCAGACGTTGCTGGCACTCGACCGGCCCGTCTCCTCCGCCATGCTTTTCTTTCCGATCTCAGACACCGTGGCCGCGCTATTGCGGGAGCCTGGGCCCGCGATATCTCATCGGGTCCAGAAGACGGGGCCGGCTCGTCGTACCGGCCCCGCGTCGGGTGTTCGTGCCTGGCTGCCCGCCCCGCGGTTGGCGGCGGTCGGGCAGCCCTGCAAGCGACAGGAGCTTGCGTCCCTTGCGAGGAACCGCACGCCCTAGTCCGGGAGGGCGAACACCGTCAGTTGACCGCCGAGATTGGTATAGCTCGACAGCGAGCGATAGGCGCCCACGGCCCCGAGGCCTTCGGTACCCTCCGTCAGGCCCGCCGCCAGACCGATGCCGGCCCAGCCGCCGATGCCGGAATAGACGGCGATATACTGCTTGCCGTCATGCTCGTAGCTGGTGACGTTGCCGATGATGCCCGACGGCGTCTTGAAGCGGTAAAGCTCCTTGCCGGTCTCGGCGTCGACGGCCTTCAGATAGCCTTCCAGCGTTCCGTAGAAAACCACGTCGCCAGCGGTCGCAAGCGCACCCGACCACACCGAGAACGGCTCGGGGATGGACCACTTGATCTCGCCCTTGGAGGCGTCCCAGGCGATGAAGTTGCCAAGGCCACCGTGGCTGTTAGGCGCCGGGAACATGGACAGCGTCGCCCCCACATAGGGCTGGCCCGCCGTGTAGGAGACCTGGAAGGGCTCGTAATCCATGCAGACGTGGTTGGTCGGGATGTAGAACAGGCCCGTCTTCGGCGAATAGGACGAGGGCTGCTGGTCCTTGGTACCGAGCGCTGCAGGGCAGACGCCCTGGGTATTCACATCCGGGCCGTTCTGGTCGGTGGAGTAGTCGGACACCACCTGCGGCCGGCCGTACTGGTCGCTGGAGGGATCCATCACGACTTCCGTCGCCCAGTTGACGGCCGGATCGTACTTCTTGGCCACCAGCAGTTCGCCCGTCTCGCGGTCGAGCGTGTAGGCGAAGCCGTTGCGGTCCGGATGGACCAGCGCCTTGTGCGTCTTGCCGTCGACATCCATGTCGACCAGCATCATCTCGTTGACGCCGTCATAGTCCCATTCGTCATGCGGGGTCATCTGGTAGACCCACTTGGCCATGCCGGTGTCGAGATCGCGGGCGAAGATGGTCATCGACCAGCGGTTGTCGCCGGGGCGCTGGGTCGGGTTCCACGTGCCGGGATTGCCGGAGCCGTAATAGACGAGGTTCAGCTCCGGATCGTAGGAGAGCCAGCCCCAGGTGGCGCCGCCGCCCAGCTTCCACTGGTCGCCTTCCCATGTCTTGAGGCTGGAATCCTTGCCCACCGGCTTGCCGAGATAGGTGGTCTTTTCCGGATCCAGCATGATCTTGTCGTCGGGACCGCTGGTATAGGCGCGCCAGGCCATCGAGCCGTCGGCGATGTTGTAGGCCGTCATGTGGCCCTGGATGCCGAACTCGCCGCCGGAAATGCCGACCAGAACCTTGTCGCCGGCGACCATGGGCGCCGAGGTGCCGGTCTCGCCCTTGGAGGCGTCGCCGTTCTGGACCTTCCACTTCACTTCGCCGGTCTTGGCGTCGAGCGCAACCAGCGTCGTGTCGGCCTGATGCAGGAAGATCATGCCGTTGCCGTAGGCCACGCCGCGGTTGACCGTGTCGCAGCACATCACCGGAATGACGTCCGGATCCTGCTTGGGCTCGTACTTCCAGATGATGCGGCCGTTGTCGTTGAGATCAAGCGCGAAGACCTTGTTGGGAAACGGCGTGTGGACATACATGATGTCGCCGATCACCAGCGGGCCGCCCTCATGGCCACGCAGCACGCCGGTCGAGAAGGTCCAGGCGACCTGCAGGTTGCCGACATTGCTCTTGTTGATTTCATCGAGCTTGGAATAACGGGTGCTGGAATAGTCACCCAGCTGCATAACCCAGTTCTTCGGGTTTTCTTGCATTTTGACGAGTTCGTCATTCGCATAGGCGAAAGACGAAGTTGTCACGGCGACCATGCTGACGGCCGCCAGGACTTTGAACCTTTGCATTTCCATCCCCTAACGCTTGTTGTTGGCGTGCTACGGCGGGCCTTGTTTTTATGCGGGGCCCGGATGCACCGGTCCCGCTCCGCCTGTCAGGCGCAAACGAGCATGAGAACTCTGTGAAAACCCTAGGGTAATGTCGATAGAACCATAGTACTAACGGCTTGGCATAATTGATTAAGATCGGAATTTACGGTCGATTTAACAGGTAAAACGCAAGGGAATTCAATCGGGATCGCCTCGTTTTTCCGCCGCTTGGTAGAATGGCGACCGTTCTCGCGTCCCGGGCGTCCGTTTCTTGCAGGACGGCGCATCGTCGTCTGCCAATCCGGGGCGGGTCGATTTGCTTGACTCTTGGTAAGCGGTAGCGCCCGCCCCCTAGCCGGGGACGCGGGGCACGTCACGGCGCAGGTCGGGTTCCGTATGGATGAATGTGAGGTTCAGCGATGCCGCCATCCCATCCGATCGGGAGACCGGTTCTTTCGGCATCGCGTCGTGTTTGGCATTGCTTTCCTCATCCAGTCTGACGCCCGCCTCAACCATGCGCTCGCGCAACATGGACATGCGGTCCGACGGCAGGGCGAAGTGGAATGTGGTCGCGATGTTGGAGAACAGGGTATGGCTCTTGATCCACCCTCCGACGCCCATGACGGCATCGTTGACGTCCGCGGTGATCTGATGACGGTTTTTTCGTGTCACGCCGGCGAGCATGAGGATTTTCGGTCGTCTGGCCACTTTCGGTCGCACTCGCTGTTCACGGAGCGACATTCTCCGCTACGCGACAAGATAGGCGAGGAGAAAAAACGGTCAAAGGAGCTTTGGGTCCAGGCCGCAAGCATCCGGAAAAACGACTGGAATCCGGCCTTGTTCATGGATCGCGCGTTAGGACTGGAGCGTGTCGGGATAGGTCTTGCCAAGGTCGTCGAGCAGCGTCGCCATATGCTCCGGTGTGCGCATCTCTTGCGGCAGGGGCAGCGGCACATCGCCGGTCAGATGCGCGGGGCGCCCGTCGATCAACAGCAATCGGTCGGCGAGTGCCACCGCTTCGCGCACATTGTGCGTGACCATCAGCACGGTCACCCCGCGCCCGCGCCACAGCCGCAACAAAAGCGCGCGCATCCGCTTCGCCGTCGCCTCGTCGAGCGATACGAAGGGTTCATCGAGCAGCAGCACATCGGGATCAATGGCGAAGGCGCGCGCCAGCGCAACGCGTCGGGCAAGGCCCAGCGACAGCTCCTCGGGATAGCTTGAACGCATCGAGGAAAGACCCAGCGTCTCGAAGAGCGTATCCAGATCGGGGGTCGCGTTCTTCGGCAGGGCGAGCCGGACATTCTGTTCCACCGTGCGCCAGGGCAGCAGGCGCGGTTCCTGAAAGACGGCGGCGATCCGGGCGTCGTGCGAGGGCGGGCGCACCTCGCCGCGAAAATCGCGATCGAGCCCGAGCATGATCCGGAGCGTCGTCGTCTTGCCGCATCCCGACGGCCCGATCAGGCAGGTGAAGCTGCCGGGTTCCAGCGAGAAGGCGAGATCGCGCAGCACCGCGATCCGGCCGCTCTCGACCCGGTCGAAGTCCTTGGCGTCGATGCGCACGTCAAGCCGGCTTCGCGCGCCAGCGGGTAAGTCGTGTTTCAAGGGGCTGGACCAGCATGTATTCGATAGCGATCATGACCGCGACGAAGGCAAAGGCGTAGCCGAGGATGGCGGTCACGTCGAAAAGTTGAAAATAGAGGTGAATCTGGAAGCCCACCCCATTGGAGCGGCCGAGAAGTTCCACCACCAGCACGATTTTCCAGATCAGCGCGAGGCCGGAACGCGAGGCCGCGGCGATATAGGGCTGGAGCTGGGGCAGCATCACGTCGCGCACCAGAGCCAGGCGTGAGAAACGATAGACGCGCGCCATTTCCGCAAGTTTTGGGTCGAGGGCACGCGCGCCCTCGCGCAGCGTAATAACGACATTCGGGGTCTTGTTGAGCGCCACGGCCGTGATCGCGGCGGCTTCGCTCAGTCCGATCCAGATGTAACACAGCACGATCAGAACCAGCGCCGGCATGTTGATGAGAAGGATCAGCCAGGGATCCAGCCACCGGTCGATTTCGCGCCACTGTCCCATCGCGAGCCCGATCGCCGTGCCCACCGCCATCGATACGACGAAAGCGGCGGCGACGCGGGCGAGGGTGATGGAGAGATGGTAGAAGAGGTCACCGTTGGCGGCTTCGCGCGCCATGAAGGCGGCGACCGCAAACGGTGTCGGGACATCGGGATCGTGCGCCCACCAGGCCGCGACCGTCCATGTGAGGAAAAAGAGGGCGAGCGAAAGGAGGCTCGTTGGGACGCGCCGATACCGGCGGGAGGTGCGTCGCGTTTCTTCCGCCTCTGCTGTTTCCGCGACCACGTCAGGATCCATCGACAAGCGCGTGCCAGAAGGTTCCGGGCGCCATTTCAGTCGCAGGTCCGACGAGCTTTTCCCCACCGAGCTTGGCCAGCAACCGGTAGATATGGGCGGTGTCCTGAATCTCGGCTTTCAGAGGACGCTCCGGGATGCCGGCGCGAAAACGGTCGCGCAGGGCTGTGAATGTCGCGTCGTCCTCCGCACCCATCGCCGGGCGAAGCTCCTCCCAGGCGGCATCGGACGTCTTCAGCAGTTCCTTGGTCTCTTGCGAGGCATGGACGAAGCCCAGCATTGCCTTGCGGTGTTCATTGGCCCAGCGCTCATCGAAGACATAGCCGATCGCCGAGATGGCGCCCTCCGCGCCGAGCTGGATCGCGGCATCATTGGCGTCGAGCACCCGGCGGAACCCCTTGGCCTCGAGCCGGGCGGCGTAGTGCCAGTAGTTGAGAACGGCGTCGAGTTCACCCTGTTCGAGCTTCTTGGCCAGAAGTGGAGGGGCACCGTAGATGATCTCGTTCTCGTTGGCCGGATCGAAGCCCGCGTCACGCTCGGCAAGGCCGCGTAAGGTGAGCCAGCCCTTGTCGAGCGGCCCGCCGGCAACGCCGACCTTGCGGCCCTTGAGATCCGCCAGTTCCCTGATGTCGGAATTTGCCGGTACCATCAGCGCGCCGACCGACGAGGAGAAGGGCACGAAGGTGAAATCCCTGCCCGCCGCACGCTGGCGCGAGACCCACAGCCAGTCGGATACGATGACGTTGACCTCGCCGGCCTGCAATGCCACCAGCGTCGCCTGGTTGGAGGCAAAAGGAATCATCTCCACCTTGATGCCGCTTTGCGTATCGAAGCCGTGGCTGGCGAGGCTCGTAAGCTCCCAGTTGACGGTGCCGTATTTCAAAACGCCCACGCGAATGGTGTCGGCGGCTCTGGCCAGTCCCGCACCGAGCGTCAGCGCGAGCGCCACGGCGGCGGCCGTCATGATCTTGCAGATGCGCATGTGTCCTCCCAGGCGCTCCGGATCCGGCTTTGGCGCCGCCGGTTCCCTTTCGGCGCTTTCACTCCCGCCGGTGTCGCATCTTTGCGTGCGATCAGGCGATGGTTCCGTTGCGATAGTAGCGAATGTCGGGAGGGCTTGAATATAGTGCCTAAGGGCAAGGGCTCTTGGAGCCAGGCTTACATGTTATATGGCGCGCCGCATGGCGAAAGGCAGGTGGTTTGGAAAGCCCGCGTGTCCCTTCGTCCTGCCGCCGCAAACTGCCTGGAGAGACTTGTGACTAGCGCCCCTGTGTCCATCCGCCCCTACGCCGCCTCGGATATGAAGATCCTGTCTTCGATCTGGTTCAACGCCTCGCTCGAGGCCCATGCCTTTCTGGGTGAGGATCTTCTGCGTCGCCAGCGTGTGCTTATCGAGAAGACCTATCTGGAAGAGGCCGAGGTCTGGGTCGCCTGTGTGGACGGTGCCCCAGTCGGTTTCATCGGCCTGCTCGGCGCTTTCATCGGCGGTCTTTTTGTCGACCCCTCCGCCCAGGGGCAGGGAATCGGCCGGGCTCTTGTCGCGCATGCCCGGGCGCGGAAGGGTGAATTGTCGCTGGAGGTCTATGCGGAGAACGTGCGCGCCTGCGCCTTCTACCGCCGCCTTGGCTTCAGCGAGACCGAACGTCGCGTACGCGACGACAACGATCTGCCGCACGAGAACATCCGCATGAGCCTCGACGCGAGCCCGACGCCGCGGTGAACGTCTGAGCGCGAATGGTGCTTCTCGCAGGCCTCCGTAATCACCCTTGCGTAAGCGCACTTCTTGCGCCTTTTTTCGAATAAGCGCAATAATTGCGCATATCCGTTGGCTGAGGGGCAACGACGGAGGGCGGAGATGCGGTCAGCGAGGGGTTTGGCGATGTGCGCGACGATGGTCGCGGCGATATGCGTGGGGTGGGGTGCGGATCGGGCGCGGGCGGAGGAGCCGCCGGTCCCAGATGCCATCGTTCCGCTCGCTCTGGTGCTGTTGACGGATGTCTCCTACAGCGTCGATGCCAACGAGTACGTTCTGATCAAGGAGGGCTACCGCATGGCCTTCGCCGATGCCGACGTCATCGCGACCATCGAGGCCGCCGGCGGCGTTGCTGTGACCTACGTGGAATTCTCCGACCGGAATGCGGTGGAAACGGTACTCGACTGGCGGGTCCTGCGCGGCAAGGCCGATGCGGTCGCCTTCGGCCTTTCGATCGCCGCCGCCCCGCGCACCAGCGCCGGCAACACCGCGCTGGAGGCGGGCTTGCGCGAGGCGACGCGCAAACTCACCGAAAGTCCGTTCCCGGAAGCGCGCATGGTGATCGACGTGGCGAGCGATCTCGCCTGGGACGGAGGACGCGCCGCGGCCTCCCGTGACGAGGCGGTGGATGCGGGCGTGACCATCAACGGACTGCCGATCATCGAGCAGACCCGGGTCGCCAGTATCGACGGTCGGCTCGCGTTTCCAGACTATCAGCCGCCCGACGGCATCGTCGGATTCTTCGCGCGCGAGGTCATCGGAGGCAACGGCGCCTTTCTCGTGGAGGCCCGCGATTTCCATGATTTCGGCGATGCGTTGCGCCGAAAGCTGCTACGGGAACTCATGATCGCAAAAAACTGAAATTTACGGGTGGTACGTTTCTGGTCTATGAGATCACGCGACGTTGCAGTGCAGCATGCGCTGTGGCAAGGCAGAAACGGATGCCGGGATCAGTTATGGATCAGAGAGTTGACGCGCATGCCTATGCGCAACGTATAGGTGAGGAAGTCGGCGTATCGGGCTGGATCACCATCACCCAAGCGATGATCGACACCTTCGCCGATCTGACGTTCGATCATCAGTTCATTCATGTCGACGCCGAGCGCGCGGCCACTGAAGGCCCCTTCGGCGGCACGATCGTTCATGGTTTTCTGACGTTGTCGCTGCTCACCCGCATGGCGCGGGAAGCAGAACCCAGCATCCAGGGCGCCGGCATGTTGATCAACTACGGTTTTGACAAGGTGCGTTTTCTGCATGTGGTGCCGACCGGCGGGCGTGTGCGCGGGCGCGTTGAACTCGTCTCGGCGGACGAGCGCAAGTCCGGTGAATTCACCTTCTGTCACCGTATCACGGTGGAGATCGAGGGCCTCGACCGACCGGCGCTTGTCGCCGACTGGCTGACCCGGCTTTACGTCAACGGCTGAACTCGGCTGTTTCCTTCCTGTCCATTTTAGTTAATCTGGCAAGTAAATACCGCCCTGTCCGACGCTGCGGATGGTGCGAAGCTTGCGGGAGCAACTTTAGGAACGCCGCGCACCGTTTGCCGGTGTGCGGCATGGGAGGGAAACAATGGCGAAAGACGGAAAATTCGGGCGCGGGCCGGGGGCCCGCGAGGCTGCGAGCGGCACGTTGGCCTTGCGGGAGGCGAGGTAGCCATGGCGGAAGCTCCCGATCTTGAAAACACGGCGGGCGGCCGCGTGGGGTTCATCGGCATCGGCAACATGGGCTGGCCGATGGCGGCCAATCTGGTGCGTTGCGGCTTTCAGGTGAGTGTCTACGACACCGACCCGCGCCGCAGTGCGCGCTTCGTCGACGAGATCGGCGGGCAGGCTGCGGCATCTCTGGCCGAAATGGGCCACAGCTGCAATACCGTCGTGACCATGTTGCCCACCGGCGGGATCGTCCGGCATGTAATGCTTGAGGCGGAAGAGGGCGGTCTGGCCGCGCACCTTGCGCCCGGCGCCCTTCTCATCGACATGTCGTCGTCCGATCCGCTGGGAACCCGCGATCTGGGCGAGACCTTGAAGGCGCGCGGTCTCGCGATGGTCGATGCGCCGGTCTCCGGCGGCGTACCGCGAGCGTGTGAGGGGACGCTCACCATCATGATCGGCGCCGGCGAGGCCTCCCTTGCCGCCCGGGCCCGGCCCGTGTTGGAGGCCATGGGCAGGGATGTCATGGAAACGGGGCCGCTCGGCTCCGGCCATGCCATGAAGGCGCTCAACAACTATGTGGCCGCAGCAGGCTTCGCCGCAGCCGCCGAAGCGCTCATCGCAGGCCGGGCCTTCGGGCTCGATCCCGCCGTGATGATCGACATCATGAACGTCTCCACCGGTCGTAACTTCTCCACCGAGAACACGATCAGGTCGCAGGTGTTGACGCAGGATTTCGCCTCCGGCTTTGCGCTGGCGCTGCTCGCCAAGGATGTCGGCATCGCCTGCGATCTGGCAAAGGGCATCGGTCTCGATCTGCCGCTCGTGGAAGCCACCAGCCGAATGTGGTTTGAAGCCCGTGATGCGCTCGGCGGCACGAAGGACCACACGGAGGCGATCCGGGCATGGGAGACGGCGGCGCGAAAGGAGCCGTGAGCGTGCCTTCGCGGTGTTCTCTCAATCCCCGCGCATTTCTTCCAGCGCGTCGATGCGCGGCCGTGCACTGTCCCACAGGGCCTCGGTCGTCCCTGCAACCAGCGCTTCGGCGAGGCCCAGGAGCGCCACCGAGGAATCCCAGTTGGAGGGAGCGGCGACGCGGGCGGAGAGCACGTGCCGGGCATGAGCGGCGATCGGCGATAACCATTGGTCGGTCAGGAGCACGACCGGAACGCTGCGCTTCGCTGCCGCCGCGCTGAAGCGGGCGAGGTCTTCCGAATAGCGGCGGATGTCGAAAACGATCAGCAAGTCCTTGCGGGACATGTCGAGCAACTGGTCGCGCCAGTTGTCGGCCTGTCCGGCCATCTGCACGACGCCGGGACGCACGATCCTGAGATGGGCGGAGAGATAGCGTGCCAGCGCATCGGTGAACCGGCCGCCAATCACGTAGACCTGGCCCCGCGTCTGCGCCAAAAGCTGCACCGTCGCCTCGAATTCGCCGCCCGGCAGATGCGCAAAGGTCTGGGCCAGGTTGTCGGCAAGCGCGGAGCGGAAGCGCTCCAGGAATGCGCTGTCGCCGCTGTCGGGTCGTTGCGGCGGCGCGTCCCGTTTGGCGAGCGGGGTGGCGAGCTGGGCGTTCAGCTCCGCCCGCAGCGCGCGCTGGAAGTCGGGATAGCTGTCGAAACCGAGCTTGGCGACGAAACGCAGGATCGTCGGCGCGCTGACCGAGGCGCGCCGGGCGAATTCCGCCACGGTTTCAAGCCCGGTGACCGGATAGCCCGCCAGCAGCGTGCGTGCCGCCTTCTGTTCCGTCGCGGTCAATGCGTGCAGCCCGGCGCGGATCGCCTCTGCCACCGTTTCCTGTCCCCGCGTCTGTGCCGTCATGACGCCTGTTCCGGCTGGACCGAATGCCCCAACGTATTTTCCCCTTTGGTAGAAATTGACAGTGCTGTCCCGCCCTGTAATATCTCAAAAAGAACTGGTTGAAAAACCGGATTCTGTAACATTCGTTACGGCCGCTGACATTGAGGCCGGGAGGATCCCAAACGAGCATGGGGGACGTGCATGGTGGAGGGGTGCGTGGCGGGGCAAGACGAACCGGTCATGGTGGAGAATGCTGCCGGAAAGTCCGACTTCGTGATCCTGTGCGATCATGCCTGCAACGCTATTCCCAAGTCGCTGGCCGATCTGGGCCTCGGCCATGATGCTCTCGAAAGTCACATCGCGTGGGACCCCGGCGCGCTCGAAGTCTGCGAAGCACTGAGCGCGCGTCTCGATGCGGTTTTGATCTACGCCACGGTTTCCCGTCTCGTCATCGATTGCAACCGCATGCCGGATGCCCCCGATCTGATCCCCAAGGTGAGCGAAACGACGGCCATTCCCGGTAATGCGGAGCTTGATGCGGCTGAGCGCGATGCCCGTATCGAATGTGTCCACCGGCTCTATCATGCGGCCATAGACGCCGTGCTGGACGCGCGCGCCGCGCAGGGGCGGCAAAGCCTGCTCGTCGCGGTTCACAGTTACACGCCCGTCTACAAGGGCGTCGCCCGGCCCTGGCATGTGGGCATCCTGTCGGACCGGGACCGCCGGCTGGCCGACGGCCTGCTTGCGGAACTGGGGCGGGATGCGGCGCTGGTCGTTGCCGACAACCAACCGTATTCGCCGCAGGACGGCGTCTACTACACGCTCGCCCTGCACGGCGAGGCGCGCGGGCTTGCCTCAGTCATGATCGAGATTCGCAACGACGAGATCGCTTCGAAGGAGACCCAGCTTGCCTGGGCGGAGCGTCTTGCCGTCGCACTGGCATCCGCTCGGGAGGCGGTCATCAAGGAACAGGTCTGACCACTGCGAAAAAGACAGGGCGGACATCCCCGGCAGGGGGCCACTACGACAGGGAACGTTGGCTGTGCCGAAAGCAATAAGGACCTACGTGCGATGGGTCGACGCGGTGAACCGCGTCGTCGGCCTTTTCGCCATGTACCTCGTCTTCGCGATGATGGGCATCCTGCTCTATTCGTCGTTCATGAACTCGTTCTTTATCCCGCCGCTGTGGGGGCTGGAGATGGCGCAGTTCCTGATGGTCGCCTACTACATGCTCGGCGGCGCCTGGTCGTTGCAGGCCGATGACCATGTGCGCATGGATCTCGTCTATGGCCGCTGGTCGCTGCGTTCGCGCGCGATCATCGACGCGGTCACGGTGATCTTCCTGCTCGTCTACCTCGTCGTGCTGCTCTACGGCGGCCTCTCCTCCACCATCTATGCGTTCGAATATGGCGAGCGCAGCTACTCCTCGTGGCGGCCCTACATGGCGCCGATCAAGGTCATCATGTGCATCGGCATCACGTTGATGCTGCTGCAGGCGCTGGCGATCTTCTTCAAGGATGTGGCGACGGCGCGCGGGGAGAGCCTCTCGTGAGCTACGAACTCATCGCCATCCTGATGTTCTCCACGATGATGGTGCTGCTCATCACCGGGCAGCGCGTCTACGGCGCCATCGGCTTCGTCGCGGTCATCTTCTCGCTCTTGCTGTGGGGCACCGGCGGCTCGGAAATGGCGTTCTCCGCCTCCATCAAGCTGATGAAGTGGTATCCGCTCCTCACCCTGCCGATGTTCATCTTCATGGGCTACATGCTGTCGGAATCCGGCATCGCCGACGATCTCTACAAGATGTTCCATGTGATGATGGGGCCGGTGAACGGCGGGCTCGCCATCGGCACTATCCTTCTCATGGTCATCATCTCGGCGATGAACGGGCTTTCGGTCGCCGGCATGGCGATCGGCGCTTCCATCGCGCTGCCGGAGCTTTTGCGCCGGGGCTACAACAAGGTGATGGTGACCGGCGTCATCCAGGCCGGCTCCTCGCTCGGCATCCTGGTGCCGCCCTCGGTCGTTCTCGTGCTCTACGGCATGATCGCCCGCCAGCCCGTCGGCCAGCTCTGGCTCGCCGGCGCGCTGCCGGGGCTGCTGATGGCCGCGCTCTTCATCCTCTACATCGCCGTGCGCTGCTGGATCACCCCGGAATACGGCCCCGCGCTGGAGAGGGAGGCCCGCGAGAAACTCACCGCGCAGGACCGGCTCAGGTTCGCGGTTGCCGGCATCATCCCGCTCCTGATCTTCGCCGCGATGATGGGGCTTTTCGTGACCGGCAAGACGAGCCTTGTCGAAAGCTCCGCTGTGGGCGCGCTCGGCGCCATGCTGGCGGCGCTGGTGCGCGGACGGCTCACCTTCAAGGTGCTGCACGAGACCACGCAGAAGACGCTCGGCATCTCCTGCATGTTCATGTGGATCATTCTCGCGGCGCTCGCTTTCGGCGCGGTCTTCGACGGGCTTGGCGCGGTCAAGGCGATCGAGGCCTTCTTCGTCGACCGGCTGGAGCTCAGCCCCTGGGAGATCCTGATCCTGATGCAGCTCTCCTACCTGATCATGGGCATGTTTCTGGACGACACGGCGATGCTGGTCATCGTCGCGCCGCTCTACATCCCGCTTGTCAGGGCGCTCGGCTTCGATCTGGTCTGGTACGGCGTGCTTTACACGATCACTTGCCAGATCGCCTACATGACCCCGCCGTTTGGCTACAACCTGTTCCTTATGCGGGCGATGGCGCCGCCGCAGGTATCGCTGATGGACATCTACCGCTCGGTCGTACCCTTCGTGGCGGTGATGATCCTGGCTCTGGTCATCGTGACCATATTTCCGCAAATCGCCCTGTGGCTGCCGCAGCTCGTTTACAGCCGCTAGCGATGAGAAGCGACCGGGGCATGTCGCTCCGGTCAATTGGAGAGGAAGACCGACTCCACCAAACGGGGTTCCCGGCAAAGGCGTCAGACCAAAACGCCGGCAGCGCCCGTGAGATACCAGCAGGGGAATGAAAGACATGACCAACAGACGCGACTTCCTGAAGAACGCCGGTCTCGCCACGGCCGCCGCCGCCGGTGCCTCGACGCTCGCCGCCCCCGCCGTTCACGGCCAGACGCAGATCAAGTGGCGGTTGCAGACCTATGCCGGCCCCGCTCTGGCCGAGCATGTCATCAAACCGGCGATCGACGATTTCAACAAGGTCGCCAACGGCGAGATGGTGATCGAGCTCTACACTGCCGACCAGCTGGTACCCACGGGCGAGCTGTTCCGCGCCATGCAGAACGGCACCATCGACGCGGTGCAGTCGGACGACGATTCCATGGCCGCGCCGGTCGATGTCGCCGTCTTCGGCGGCTACTTCCCCTTCGCCACGCGCTATTCGCTCGACGTGCCGGTGCTGTTCAACCAGTGGGGCCTGAAGGAGATCTGGGAAGAGGCCTATGGCGAGGTCGAGGGCGTCAAGTGGCTGTCGGCGGGCTCCTGGGATCCGTGCCACTTCAACACCAAGGACCCGATCCGCAGCCTTGAGGACCTGAAGGGCAAGCGCGTCTACACCTTCCCGACCGCCGGCCGCTTCCTGTCGCGCTTCGGCGTCGTGCCGGTCAACATTCCGTACGAGGATGCGGAAGTCGCCGTGCAGACCGGCGAACTCGACGGCATCGCCTGGTCGGGCATCACCGAGGACTACACGGTCGGCTGGGCCAACGTGACGCCGTACTTCCTCACCAACAACATCTGCGGCGCCTGGATCGGCTCGTTCTTCGCCAATTCCGAGAAGTACGACGCGCTGCCCGACCATCTGAAGACGCTTTTGAAGCTGGCGATGGATTCCTCGCACTACTACCGCCAGCACTGGTACTGGGGCGGCGAGGCGAAGCTGCGCGTGGAAGGCACCAAGATGCAGCTCACCACCATTCCCGATGCCGAATGGCAGACGGTGGAAGATGCCGCCCAGGAGTTCTGGGACGAGATCGCTGCGGAAAGCGAGCGCAAGGCCAGGGTGGTGAAGATCCTGCGCGACTACTCCGCCGCCATGAAGAAGGCCGGCCGGCCCTATCGCTACAGCTAGGCGGCCCGCTTGTTCTCAACTCTCCACCGTCATCCCCCGGCTTCGTCCGGGGGATCCATGGCAGGTCGCAACGCAGATGGCGACCCGACTGGATTGCCCGGACGGAGCCTGTGCCCGCGAAAGCGGGTGCCGGGCAATGACGGCGGAGAGAACGGGAGTGGCGCCGCGACACCGATCCCGGGCTCCGCTCTGAGATGCCTGGGCCTTTCTCTTTCCTCCACCAAGGGGGAGCCAATGGCTATTATTTCCGGCCCTCGTGCCGCAACAAGAGACGGTCTTCCATGTCTGGCAATCTCTCATTCGATGATCTCAAAAGGGCCGTGGACGCCGGCGAGATCGATACCGTTCTCGTCTGCTTCACCGACATGCAGGGCCGCCTGATCGGCAAGCGCTTCCATGCCCGCTTCTTCGTCGATGGCGGCCACGAGGAAACCCATGGCTGCGACTACCTTTTGGCCAACGACATCGACATGGAGCCGGTGCCGGGCTACGCGGCGACGAACTGGGCGACCGGCTACGGCGACTTCGTCATGAAGCCTGACATGGCGACGCTGAGGCGCATTCCGTGGCTTGAGGGCACAGCGCTGGTGCTTTGCGACGTGCTCGATCATCACCACCACGCGCCGCTGCCGCATTCCCCGCGCGGTATCCTGAAGAGCCAGATCGACCGGCTGGAGGAAAAGGGTTTTCGCGCCTTCTTCGCCTCGGAACTGGAATTCTACCTTTTCGACGAATCTTACGAGAGCGCCCGGCAGAAGCGCTATGGCGATCTCGATACCGCCGGGCGCTATATCGAGGACTACCACATCTTCCAGACGTCGAAGGAAGAGGGCGTCATGCGGGCCATTCGCAACGGTCTGCAGGAGGCCGGCATTCCGGTGGAAAATTCCAAGGGCGAGTGGGGGCCGGGCCAGGAGGAGATCAACGTCCGCTACACGGACGCGCTGGAGATGGCCGACCGGCATGTCGTTTTGAAGAACGGCATCAAGGAGATCGCGCATCTCGCAGGCAAGGCCGTGACCTTCATGGCGAAATGGGATTACGAGCTCGCCGGCAACTCCGCCCATGTCCATGCCTCGCTTTGGGACAAGGCCGGCAAGACGCCGCTCTTTTACGACAAGAATGCCGAGTTCGGCATGTCGGCGCTGATGAAGAGCTTCATGGCCGGCCAGCTGAAATATGCCGCCGACATGACGGTGTTCCTCGCGCCCTACATCAACTCCTACAAGCGCTTCCAGTCCGGCACCTTCGCCCCCACCAAGCTCGTGTGGTCGCGCGACAACCGCACCGCCGGCTTCCGGCTGTGCGGGGAGGGGACGAAGGCGATCCGCACCGAGTGCCGCATCGGCGGCGCCGACCTCAACCCCTATCTTGCCTTCGCAGCCCTCATCGCCACCGGTCTTGCCGGCATCGAGGAAGGGCTGGAACTCGGCAGCCCCCATGTCGGCGATGCCTATGTGGGCGAAGATCTTCGCGAAATCCCGAAAACCCTGCGAGAGGCGACCGCGGCGCTCGACGGCTCAGCCCTGATGCGCGCGACCTTCGGCGACGCCATGGTCGATCACTATGTCCACACCGCGAAATGGGAACAGCTCGAATACGACCGCCGCGTCACCGATTGGGAGTTGAAGCGCGGCTTCGAGCGTTATTGACCTAAGGTAATTAAAGTTCTATAAAGCTGTAATAACCTTCATTGATGAGAGGATGCGCCAATGGGAAAGTACACGCCATTGCGTACGTTTCTAAAGACGCAGGACGGGGCCCGGGTTGCCATGACCTTTCGGGATGTCGAAACCCTGCTCGGATTTTCGTTGCCCGCCTCCAAGCAGTATCCGGCCTGGTGGAGTAACAACCCGAGTAACAACCCGATGACGGCTGAATGGCTGGCGGCGGGCTTCCGTACCGAACAAGTCGATACGGAGGGAGAGCGCCTCGTGTTCGTTCGCGCGAATGAGCTCGCGGCTAAGGCGGGTTTTTCCGTTGGCCGGCGGCATCCTCTATTCGGCCGCACAAAGGGGCTCGGACGTCTCGCTGAAGGTGTCGACCTGACCAAGCCGGCGGATCCGGAGTGGGGTAAGGTATACGAATGACGCCGATCCTGCTCGATACCTGTGCGGCCATCTGGATAATGGACGACGAACCACTGGCCGAACCTGCAGTGCAGCTTCTCAACGATGCGGCAGCGCGGGGGCAGGCGGTCTACGTTTCGGTGATGACCGCGTGGGAAATCGGGCTTCTGATCGCGCGAAATCGCTACCGCACAGGGTTGACGGCGCAGGCATGGTTCGGTCGGTTGACCGAAACAGACGGTGCGGTTCTCGCTCAAGCCTCTGCCGAAATCCTCATTAACGCATCGTTTCTGCCGGGCGGGCCGCCTAACGACCCAATGGACCGCATCATCATTTCGACGGCACGTGAACACGGCTACAGCATCATGACCCGTGATCGCGCCATTCTTGACTACTCAGAACAGGGCCACGTGCAGGCGATCGCCTGCTGACGGGTGCCCATCGCCAAATATCGTGACCACCTGGAACATCGAAATGTCCGAAATCGTGAAACTCGTCTCTCCCGTCGACGGCTCCGTCTATGTCGAAAGGCCCGTCGCCTCCGTCGGTGACATTGCCAATGCGGTCGCCGCCGGCAAGGCCGCGCAGGCCGAATGGGCCGGGGTCTCCATCGCCGAGCGCGGGAAATACGTCCTCGCCGCGCTCGAGGCGCTTCTCGCGATGAACGAGGAGATCGTGCCGGAACTCGCCCGGCAGATGGGCCGGCCCGTGCGCTACGGCGGCGAGATGGGCGGCGTTGAGGAACGCACCCGCTACATGGTGGAACTGGCGGAAAGCGCCCTGAAGGATGTGGTGCCCGCGCCGAAACCCGGCTTCACCCGCTATGTGAAGCGCGTGCCCGTTGGCCTCGTCATGGTCATCGCGCCATGGAACTATCCCTTCCTCACCGCCGTCAACACCATCATGCCGGCGCTGATGGCGGGCAATGCGGTGCTGCTGAAGCACGCCGCGCAAACGCTGCTTGTCGGCGAACGCTTCCAGCAGGCCTTTGATGCGGCGGGCCTGCCGAAGGGGCTTTTCCAGAACATCGTGCTCTCGCATGCCCAGACCGAAGCGCTGCTCGGCTCCGGCGACATCGACCACATCAACTTCACAGGCTCCGTGGCGGGCGGCCGGGCGATCGAGACGGCGGCCGCCGGCACCTTCGCGACCCTCGGTCTGGAACTCGGCGGCAAGGACCCGGCGCTGGTGCGCGCGGATGCCGACCTCGACCAGACCATCGCCAGTCTGGTGGATGGCGCCTTTTTCAATTCCGGCCAGTGCTGCTGCGGCATCGAGCGCATCTACGTCCACGACAGCGTATACGACCGCTTCGTCGAGGGCTTCGTCGACATGACGAACCAGTACGTGCTCGGCAATCCGCTGGAAGAGGAGACGACGCTCGGGCCGATGGCGCAGACGCGCTTTGCCGAATGGGTGCGCGAACAGACTGCGGAAGCCGTGCGCAAGGGCGCAAAGCCGCTCATCGACACCTCGAAATTCGCCATGGACAAGCCGGGCTCGCCCTATCTGGCGCCGCAGGTGCTCGTCAACGTCGATCACCAGATGTCTGTGATGCGCGAGGAGAGCTTCGGCCCAGTCGTCGGCATCATGAAGGTGCATGGCGACGAGGACGCCATCCCGCTGATGAACGACAGCCCCTACGGCCTCACCGCCTCGATCTGGACGCGGGACGAAGGCGTCGCGGCTGCCATCGGAGACCAGATCGAGACCGGCACGGTCTTCATGAACCGATGCGACTATGTCGATCCCGGCCTCGTGTGGACCGGCGTGAAGGATACCGGGCGGGGCGGTGCGCTGTCCTCCATTGGCTACGAGAACCTGACGCGGCCCAAGTCCTATCACCTGCGCACCGAGATCTGATCGGGCGCGCTCCTGCCGGCAATGCCCGGGCGCGGCTTCGCCAGGAAGAGCCGCGTCTCCTTTCTCATCTTCCTTTCAACGGGTCCATCATGACGACATCGCCTTCTGCCAACTGGTCCTATCCAACCTCCATCCGCTTTGGCGCCGGACGCATCAAGGAACTCGCCAGGGCGGCGACCGCCGCCGGCATCTCCCGGCCGCTCTTCGTGACAGATCCGGGCCTTGCCGGATTGCCGATCACGGCCGCCGCGCTCGACGTGCTGAAGGAGGCCGGCATGGAGGCGCAGCTCTTTTCCCAGGTGCAGCCCAATCCCGTCTCCGCCAACGTTGCGGCTGGCGTTGCCGCCTACAAGGCCGGCGGGCATGACGGCGTCATCGCGTTTGGCGGCGGCTCCGCGCTCGATGCCGGCAAGTGCATCGCCTTCATGACCGGCCAGACGCGTCCGATCTGGGATTTCGAGGATGTGGGCGACTGGTGGAAGCGTGCGGACGCCGACGGCATCGCCCCCATCGTCGCCGTGCCCACCACGGCCGGCACCGGTTCCGAGGTTGGGCGCGCGGGCGTGGTGACCAATGAGGAAACCCACACCAAGAAGGTGATCTTCCATCCCCTGATGCTGCCGAAGATCGTCATCTGCGATCCGGAGCTGACGGTCGGCATGCCGCCGGCGATCACCGCCGGCACCGGCATGGATGCGCTCGCCCATTGCCTGGAGGCCTATTGCGCGCCCTCCTACCATCCGATGTCGGAAGGCATTGCGATCGAGGGCATGCGCCTCGTCAAGGAGGCCTTGCCGCGCGCCTACAAGGATGGCTCCGATATCGAGGCCCGCGCGCACATGATGTCGGCCGCCGCCATGGGCGCCACCGCCTTCCAGAAGGGGCTCGGCGGCATCCACGCGCTCTCCCATCCGGTTGGCGCCCTCTACAACACCCATCACGGCCTGACCAACGCGGTCTTCATGCCCTACGTGCTCGTCCACAACCGCAGCGCGATCGAGGGCAAGATGGGACGTCTGGCGGCATTCCTGGAGCTGCCGCAGACCGGTTTCAACGGTTTCCTGGCCTGGGTAATGGAAATGCGCAGCAACCTCCGCATCCCCAACACGATCGCGGAACTCGGGATTGACGGCGAAAAGGCTGATCTGATCGCCGAGATGGCCGTCGTTGATCCCACCGCGGGAGGGAATCCGATCGAACTCACCACGCAAGGCGCGCGGGCGATTTTCGATGCGGCATTGACGGGCAAGCTCTAGGTTGTGTGGACTCTAATGGGATTCACATTTGGATCGATGCGTGATTCAAGACTGTCTTTTGGAGGCAGTCATGGGTGTTTTGGATCGTTTGG